>CAVVAM010000020.1:0-94596 GCA_963746265.1 uncultured Acidimicrobiaceae bacterium | reverse complement strand
TGGAGCGGATGAGGGGAATCGAACCCCCGTATTCAGCTTGGGAAGCTGATGTTCTGCCATTGAACTACATCCGCAGGACCCGCCGTGCGGGCCGGCTGCCAGGTTAGCGGGCGGGCCCCCTGGAGCGGGAAGCATCGATCGGTGCCGTTGGAGACTGCGCCGAATCGGGTACGCACCGCTCGTCTCGTCCAGCGCGCCCAACGACTCCGAAACCGACATCGACCCGAACGACGTCGGCGCCGTCGATGTCACGGCGCCGCTGGCCGACGACGGGCCCGATACTGCGCAACCCTCGTCGGCGCGCCACCGGGGCCGAGATGCAGCGTCGCCGATTGAGATCCCGGCGCGGGGTGGAAGGACATCGTGTTGCGGCTCAAAGACGAGTGGGGCGACGATCACGTCGGGCTCAGTGCCGCCGGCATCGCGTTCCACTCGTTCCTCGCCCTGATCCGGCGCTCGCTGCACTCGTGTCGATCGTCGGTCTCGTCGCTCGGGGCGACGACGCGACGGAGGTCATCGACGATCTCTTCGGTGCGTTGCCCGGCGAAGCTTGCCAACTGCTCAGCGAACAGTTGGCGACGATCTCGGCGCAATCCTCGGGCTCACTGTCGTTCGGGTGATCGTCGGTGTCGTCCTGTCGATCTGGTCGGCCTCCGGCGCCGTCGGCCAGCTGATCGAAGCGATCAACATCGCCTACGACGAGCAGGAGAGCCGCAGCTGGTTCGTCCACAAGGCGATGGCCGTCGGCCTGACGTTCGGAGCGGTGCTCTGCGTGGCGTTCGCTGTGTTTGCGGTCATCGGGCTCCCGAACGTGATCGATGACACCGGGCTCGGGATCGGCATGCGTTGCCTGCTCAACATCCTGATCTGGCCGGTGCTCGCCGTGGCCTTCGCGCTCGGCCTCGCTGTCCTGTACCGGGTCGCCCCCGACCGGAGCGGTGCCCGCTGGAAGTGGGTGAGCCTCGGTTCGACGTTCGCCATCGTCGCGTGGGTGGTCGTCACGCTGGGGTTCCGGATCTACGTTGCGAGCTTCGGGTCCGACAACGAGACGTACGGGTCGCTCGCCGCCGTCGTCGTCCTGCTGCTGTGGATGTGGTTGACCGCCGTGATCGTGATGCTCGGGGCCGAGATCAACGCCGAGATCGAGCACCAGACCGCGCTCGACACCACCACCGGAGGCGATCAGCCCATCGGGCAGCGCGGCGCGGCGAAAGCCGACACGCTCGGTGAGACGTCGGACTGGAGTCCGCTCGCCGCTCGCCCCCGGGCGGTCAGCCGACCCACGGGTCGTTCTCGATCTCCGGGCCGTCCCAGTACCCCTCCATCAGCTCGGCCACCCAGGCCGGTTCGACGAGTTCGCCGCGCGGTAGGAAGGCCCGCATCACGGGCTTGATGTCGAGCACGGGCGTGCCCGCGACGGCATCGAGGCCACGAACGTGGACCCGTCGGCCGTCGACCCCCACGAGCTGACACACCGTGACCGCGATGCGGTTCGGGCGTGCGCTCGCACGCTGGGCGAAGACCCCGATCTTCGGCCAATCGGCGTTCCCTCGTGGATGGCGAGCGCCCGTCGTCACCTCGCCATCGTCAGGCCATGGAACCGGAACAGCACCTCGACGTGCGAGAAGTCATCGAGTCCGATCAGTGTGTCTTCGCCGAAGCGACCGTCGAGCACGATCGTGGCGTGTTGGCGTCCCCAACCGTCGTCGCGTGGGTCGGATCGGCCGCCGGTCACGTGCCCGATCGCCCGAATGTTCAGTCCATGTCGACTGCTCCTCGTGACATGTTCGCCGACCCGCTGTGTCGCCCGGCGTCTCAGCGGTGTGGGTCATGACGTCGCATCGCGTCGGCGACGGCTGCGTCCTGTCGATCGTCACGTCGTTCGAGTCCGTCGATGGCGCCGGCGATGTCGTCTGCCGACTTGTTCTGGCTGAGTTTGCGCTTGGCCTCGATGCGTTCCACCTCGAGCGAGATGCCGATGATCGCCTTCAGCAGCCGGTCGATGTACTCGGCCGGTGCATCCTCGAGCGACCACGGCTCGGGCATCGTCGCCTCGTGGTGGTCCGTGAGATCGCGGACGAGTTGCTCTGTCCAGCTGTCGTCATGGGCCCGGAGCCGGCCGTGCAGGTGGACGACCTCGTAGTTCCACGTCGGCACGACCTTGGCGGCCTGGGACTTCGAGGGGTACCAGCCCGGTGACATGTAGGCATCGCTGACTGGCACCACGAGCAGTGCCCGCGCCGGGATCACTTGCAGAATCGGGTTCGGCCGCGCGAGGTGACCACGGACCAACGAACCGTCGTCGTCGATCAGGAACGGCAGGGGTGTCGATTCGGGACCGGCGCGACCGTTGGCCATCAGGTGGCCGAACCCCGTCGACCGTGCCATTGCGACGGCGGCCACTGGATCGTCCTCGACGAACGGGCGCGGCATGAACACCCTGTGATCGTACGTGTCCTTGTGATCGCGGACCGGGCGATGTGCACAATATTACGGTTGTGTTACGGTGCGTGTCGCGGGCACGAGGGAAGGCCATCACATGGTTGATCTTGACGCACTCGACAAGGCGGTCGGGCACGATCTGAGCAGCCTCGTCACGCCAACGGCGCAATCGATCGGTCGGCTCGTCATCGTGCTGATCCTCGCCTTCTTCGTGTTGAAGGCAGTCCGCCGTGCGATCCGTCGGGTGGACGACAACCGTCTCCGTGAGCAACTGTTGTTCTTCGTTCCCAAGCTCATCGGTCTGCTCGTGGTGATCCTCGCGCTCGCCGCGATCGGGATCGACGTGTCGGGTATGGCCGCCATCATGGCCACCGTGGGATTCACCGGAGCGGTGGTGTTCACCCCGGTCGGCCAGAACCTCGTGGCCGGTGCGATGATTCGCATCGACGACATCTATCAGGTCGGCGAGGCGGTGACGGTCGGCGATCTGCACGGGCACGTCGTCTACAAGTCGATGCTGCGGACCGAGCTCCTCCTGCCCGACGGGTCGACGGCGTGGGTTCCCAACTCGTCATTCCAGGAGAACCAGGTGCTCAATCACAGTCGGATGGGTGGCTGGCGGATCTGTGTGCAGGTTCCGCTCGACCGTGCATCCGACCGCGTGATCGCCACCGAGATCATGGAGCGGGTGATCGACTCGCTCGACTGGAACATCCCGGGCAAGCAAGCGTTCCTCGCGTTCGACCACGTCGGCGGCGAGGCCATGTTCTTCAACGCCTACGCCTGGATCGATGATCGCACCAGGGAACCCTGGTACCGAGGGCTGTTGCTCAGCGAGCTCGTCGACGAGCTCGAGGCGGCCGGCGTATCGGTCGGCCAGACCACCAACTTCTCACTGGCCAAGAGCCGACGTGAGGCCGACGAGTTGGAGCCGGTCGACGCACCGGCTCCGGCACTGCCGCGACGATCGGGACGGTCGTCCCGATCGGGACGGTCCGCACGATCGGGTCGGTCGGAGACCAGTCGCTGAGCGGTCGGTAGAGTCGGCGTTCGTGATCCTCTCCGACCGAACGATGCGCGAGCAGATCGCCGCCGGCCGCATCGTCATCGAACCGTTCGACGAGTCGTTGATCCAGCCGTCGTCGATCGACGTGCGGATCTCGAACCTCTTCCGGGTCTTCCGCAACCACACCCGCGGGGTGCTCGACGTCAAGGACGACCTCACCGATCTCACCGAGCTGATCGAGATCCCCGTCGACGGCACGGAGCCGTTCATGCTGCATCCGGGCGAGTTCGTGCTCGGCTCGACCCTGGAACGGGTCGGCGTCGCCGACGATCTCGTAGCCCGCATCGACGGCAAGTCGAGTCTCGGCCGCCTGGGTCTGCTGATCCACAGCACGGCCGGGTTCATCGACCCCGGCTTCGACGGTCATGTCACGCTCGAGCTCGCAAACGTGGCGAGCCTGCCGATCACGCTCTACGCCGGGATGAAGATCGGCCAGGTCAGCTTCATGCACATGACGACCGTGGCCGACGCACCGTACGGCAAGGGTGCCGCCGGTTCGAAGTACCAGGGCCAGCGTGGCCCGACGCCGAGTCGCTACTTCGAGAACTTCCGCTGACGTTCCGCTGGACAGCACCAGTTAGAGCGCTCTAACGTGCACGGTGGTCGCCGATGTGAATCCTGGGGGAACGCCGATGCACCTGACCGATGATCGATGGGCAGCCCTCGTCGAGGCCCGCGCCACCGATCCCGGGCGGGCGATCGAGACGCTGCGCACCCGCAAACGGCGACCTCTGCTGACCGACGGCCGGTTGTTCATCGTGGCGGCCGACCACAGTGCCCGCGGCATGCTCGGCGTGCCGGGCGAACCCTTCGCGATGGCCGATCGGCGGCGCACGCTGCAGGCGCTGCTGATCGCTCTGGCGTCGCCCGGCGTCGACGGTGTGCTCGCCAGCGCCGACATCATGGAGGAACTGGCTCTGCTCGGAGCGCTCGACGGCAAGCTCGCGTTCGGAACGATGAACCGAGGTGGGATCACCGGTGCCAACTGGGAACTCGACGACCGGATGACCGCGTACTCGGCTGCGACGTTGGCCGCCAACGGGCTCGACGGCGGCAAGGTGTTGCTCCGGTTGGCCGACGACGACGCCGGCACCGCGCCGACGCTCGAGGCGTGCGCTCGCGCCGTCGACGAGTGTGCTGCGGCCGGTCTGCCGATCATGGTCGAGCCGCTGCCGTACCACCACGACCCGGTGACGGGTTCCGCCAAGCTCCTCGACGACGAAGACGCGCTCCTCCGTGCCGTGGCGATCGGTTCCGGCCTGGGTGGCACATCGAGCGCCACGTGGTTGAAGGTGCCGGCGGCCGCGCACCCCGAACGAATGCTCGCGTGCACGACGCTTCCGGCGCTGATCCTCGGTGGCAGCCCGGGGCCCGACCCCGAGGCGACCTATGCATCGTGGGAGCGGGCGATGGAGGTCCCCAACGTCCGAGGTCTCGTCGTCGGACGCTCGCTCCTGTACCCCGCAGACGGCGACGTCGAAGCCGCCATCGTCCGTGCCGCTTCGATCGTGAGGCCCACGTGAACCTGGACCGAACCAGGCCCACCGTGGCCGACCTGCGTGCGGCGAAGGGCCGGCGCCAGCTCGCGATGGTGTACGTCTCGACCCCTGACGAGGCGGCAGCCTGCGCCCAGGCCGGCATCGATCTACTGTCGATCGAGATGTCGTACTGGGACGCGGACATGCGTGCCGCGGCAGGCGACTGCTTCGTTCAGGTCGGCCTGCAGTACGGCGTGCTCGCCACCACCGAGGACTACCTCCGCGCCGCCCACGACGTGCTCCTGCTCGGCGGCGACGCCGTGTACTGCGCTGCGAGCATGGAGGTCATCGCCCGGCTCGCAGCCGAGGGCGTGCCCGTCGTCGGCCACGTCGGGCTCATCCCGTCGCGCCGCACGTGGACGGGCGGGTTCCGCGCGGTCGGCAAGACGGTCGAATCGGCGACAGCGATCTTCGAGCAGGTGCGGGCACTCGAAGCGGCCGGAGCGTTCGCCGCCGAGATCGAGGTCGTGCCCGAACCGATTGCGTCGGAGATCGCGAAGCGGACGTCGCTCGTGCTCTTCTCGATGGGCGCGGGAACGGGGTGCGACGCGCAGTACCTGTTCGCCGAGGACATCCTCGGATACACCCGCGGTCATCGTCCTCGCCATGCCAAGGTGTACCGCGACTTCCGAACCGAGTACGACCGGCTGCAACGCGAGCGCGCCGATGCGTTCGGGGAGTTCGCTGCCGACGTCGCGAGTGGTCGCTATCCGGAGCCCGAACACCTCGTACCCGTCGACCACGAGGTGGTGGCGGGATTCATCGAACATCTCGACTCGCGACCGGATTCGTGATGAAGTGGAGGCTGTCATGAGCGTGCAGAACGCGCCTGCCTTCGGGCGGCACCAGTGCCGGATCGAGGACTTCGTCGAGATCGTCGAGCAGTCGGCGACGATGCCACGGTTCGCGTCGCGAGTGGAGCAGCGGGTGCCGATCTTCGAGGCGGCGACGCTCCGCGAGACGATCGTCGATGCCCACACGCAACGCATGGTTCGCGACGTGCTGGCCGACGTGCTCGATCGAGGTTCCGGCATCATCGTGATCACGGGCGCGTTCGACGGCGATGTCGTCGACCGCGCCTCGGACGCGTTCCGGGCGATGATCGATCAGCAGCATCGTGAGGGCCGCGCGATCGGGGACCACTACGCCCGGCCCGGGGCCAACGATCGGGTCTGGAACGCGATCGAGAAGCTCGCGGTCGGAGCGCCCGAGGTGTTCGTCGACTACTACGCCAACGACATGGTCGCGCTCGGTGCGCTGGCGTGGCTTGGTCCCGGATATCAGATCTCCTCCCAGGTCAACGTCGTCAACCCGGGCGGCGAGGCGCAACAGCCGCATCGCGACTATCACCTCGGGTTCATGACCGACGACGAGGCAGAGGCGTACCCGGCCCACGCCCACCGGCTGTCACCGATGTTGACCTTGCAGGGGGCCGTCGCCCACTGTGACATGCCGGTCGAGTCGGGGCCCACGATGTATCTGCCGTTCTCACAGCAGTACGAGCTCGGCTACCTGGCCTGGCGAAACCCGGATTTCGTCGCCTACTTCGACGAGCACCGCGCACAGCTGCCGCTCGCCAAGGGCGACGTCGTGTTCTTCAACCCGGCGCTGTTCCATGCCGCGGGATCGAACGTCACCTCCGACATTCGCAGGATGGCCAACCTGCTCCAGATCTCCTCGGCCATGGGGCGTGCGATGGAGACGATGGATCGGCTCCGGATGTCGATGTCGGTCTACCCCGCGCTGCTCGCCAGACGGGAGGCCGGGTTCAGCGATGACGCGCTTCTCAACGCCGCGACCGCCACGGCCGACGGGTACGCGTTCCCGACCAACCTGGACAACGATCCGCCCGTCGACGGCCTCACCCCGCCCTCGCACCTCGACATCGTGCGAGCAGCGCTGGCCGAACGTGCTTCGCCCGACGTGCTGCGCGAACGCCTCGAGGCACTCGCCGGCCGCCGGCAGTCGCACTAGGTCTCCCATGCGCCGGCCGCCGTCCTCGCGCCGGATGGGCGCGGTGCTTCGGGGCCGGCTGCCGTGGCTCGCGCCGCCCCAGAACGAGGGGTCACCGCTGCCGTACGTCGCTCGGCGTCCGACGGTCACCACCATCCTGCCCGTGTCCGACACGGACGAGGCGATCGAGTTCTACCGCCGGCTGGGGTTCGACGTCGAGCGGTTCGATGACGGGTACGCGTGGGTCCGCACGTGCGGGTGGGAGATCTTCCAACTGGCCCAAGTTCCGAGCCCCGACCCGGGCGCGAGCGTCGCGTCGGCGTACGTCCACGTCACCGACGCCGACGCGTGGCACGTCGCGATCACGGCTGCGGCCGCGGACGATGCCGCGATCGGCGTTGTCGTCGACCAGCCCTGGGGAATGCGTGAGTTCGTCGTCACCGATCCGGACGGCAACGTCGTGCGGTTCGGCCGGAACCTCTGACGAGTCAAGTGCGAGGCGGCGCAGTGGTGTTCCGCACCACGAGCGTGGGAGTCGTCGTGAGGTGACGGGCGCTGGTACGGCCACCTTCGACCCGCTCGATCAGCATCTCGACGGCGAGACGCCCGATCTGGTCCCGGCCCTGGTCGACCGTGGTCAAGCCGATGTGGCGGAGCGCGGCGACGAACGTGTTGTCGTATCCGACGAGCGAGACGTCGTCGGGGACACGCCGTCCCGCGACGTCGAGCGCGTCGAGCGCACCGAGCGCGCTCATGTCGTTGCCTGCGAAGATCGCGGTGAACGGCGCCTCCTGCTTCAACGCCGTTTCGGTGGCGTCGACACCGCTCGCCTCGGTGAAGACGCCGGGCACGATGTTGGACTGCAGGCCGTGTCGGTCCATCGTCGCGAGGTACCCGGCCTTCCGTTCCTTGGCGCCGGCCCCGTCGCCACCGTCGATGTGCACGATGTGGCGGTGACCGAGCCCGATGAGGTGCTCGACCACCAGCGTCGCTCCCGCATGGTCGTCGTTGTTGATCGTGTCGACCTTCGTCGACTTCACGGGATCACTCGCCACCACCACGGGCACCGTCTCCGCCGTCAGTTCGATCACGGCCCTGCTGACCCGGGCGCCCGACAGGATGATCCCGTCGACGTTGAAGTCGATGAACGTCTCCAGGGCGGCGCGCTCGTCGTCGTCGTTCAGGAAGGCGCTGTTGAGCAGCAGGCGATACCCGGTCGCGTCGGCGGCCGCCTTGACGCCATCGGCGACACCGGCGAAGTAGGGGTTGTGGAGGTCGTTGATGACCATGCCGAGCGTCCGGGTGCGCTTGCTGGCCAGATGGCGAGCGCTCAGGTTCGGCCGGTACCCGAGCGCAGCGGCAGCTTCGAGAACGGCCGACCGCGAGTGCTCGCTGACCTTGTCCGAGTTCCGCATGACGAGGCTGACGAGGGCACGCGACACACCGGCTTCGCTGGCGACGTCGTCCATCGTGGGCTTCGACATGTCCATGCTCGCTTTCGCTTGACTTTCCCTGATCCAAACACAATGATTGGAGCGCTTCAACGTTGGAGCGCTCCAATCGAGCGCTGCCAGGCCGACGTGGAGCCAGATGAAGGGGAACCGAGGGGGCGCGCAGGTGACGGTCACGTTCATGGATCGTGTGGGGTCGGCACCCATCTCGTGGGGGATCTGCGAAGTCCCCGGCTGGGGTGCACAGCTCCCCGTCGAACGGGTGCTCACCGAGATGGTCTCGCTCGAACTCACTGCCACCGAGCTCGGGTCGGTCGGGTACTTGCCCACCGATCCCGACGAGTTGCGGACGCTGCTCGGTCGACACGGCATGAGGTTGACCGGCGGCTTCAACGCCCTCGTCCTGCACGACGACCAGCGGACCGGCGCGATGCTCGATCAGGCGCGCGCCGGCGCCGACCTGCTGGCCGCGGCCGGCGCCGAGAGTTTCGTGACGTGCGCCGTCAGCGATCCCGACGACTGGCACCGGCCCACGCTCGGCGAATCCGAGTGGCAGACCGTGTACGCGAACATCGCCCGGCTCGACGACCTCTGCCGCGATCGAGGGCTCGTTCAAGCGTTCCATCCGCACGTCGACTCACTCGTCGAAACCGCTCCGGAGATACAGCGCATCCTCGACTCGACTAGCGTCGGGTTCGTGCTCGAGACCGGGCACATGCTCATCGGGGGAATGGACCCGCTCGCCTTCGCCGTCGACCACGTCGATCGGGTCGTGCTGGTCCATCTGAAGGACGTGACCGTGCAACTGATCGAACCACTCAACCGAGACGAACTGACGTTGATGGAGGCCGTGCAGGCCGGCATCTTCCCGTCACTCGGTGAGGGTGGAGCACCGATCGCAGCGGTCATCCGCGCTCTCGAGGGTGCCGGCTACGAGGGCCGGTACGTCATCGAACAGGACGCTGCACTCACCGACGGTCTCCCGGCCGCCGGTGAGGGCCCCGTTCGCGACGTTCGGAGCAGCGTCGCGTATCTGCAGTCGATTGCCCATGCGATCGACGACACGCTCGAAACACACAACAAGGGGGAAATACCCGTATGAGGAAACTGCGTACCATTCTGGTGCCGATCGCTGCACTCTCACTCGTCGCCGCTGCCTGCGGCGGCGACGACGACGACAGCGGTTCGGCAGAAGACACCTCGGAGTCGACTGCCGACGCCGGCGGCGAGGACACCACCGATGCCGGTGGTGAAGACACCGGCGGCGAGGACACCGCTGACGCTGGTGGCGAGGACACCGGCGGCGAGGACACGGTCGACGCCACCCAAGGCTCCGACCTGACGTTCCACATGATCACCCACTCCGACAGCGGTCCGTTCTGGTCCGTCGTCAAGCGCGGCATGGAGGCTGCGGCCGAGGATCTCGGCGTCGAAGCGGTCTGGCTCGAGTCGGTCAACGACCCGGGTGTCCAGGTGCAACTCATCGATCAGGCGATCGCGGAAGGCTCGAACGGCATCGCCGCTTCGCTGCCCAGCCCCGACCAACTCGTCGGACCGCTCCAGGGAGCCGTCGGTGCCGGTATCCCGGTGATCACCCTCAACTCGGGCGTGAACGACTACCAGGAGATCGGCGCGCTCACCCACGTCGGTCAGACCGAGGTCATCGCCGGCAACGGTGCCGGCGAGCGTTTCAACGCTCTCGGCGCGACGAAGATCCTCTGTGGCATCCAGGAACAGTCGAACGTCGCACTCGAGGAGCGCTGCCAGGGTCTCCAAGAGACCTTCGAGGGTGAAGTCGTGACCCAGTTCGTGGGCCTCGACGCCGACCAGACGGAACAGCAGAACACGATCAGCGCCGCCATGCAGGCCGATCCGACCATCGACGGCTTCCAGGGCGTCGGTCCCGTCGTCGCCATGTCGGGTCTGCGCGCCGCGCAGGACCTCGGGCTCTCGATCCCGGTCGGTGGTTTCGACATCACGCCGGAGATCATCGATGCCATCGAGGCCGGCGACGTGGCGTTCACCGTCGATCAGCAGCAGTACCTGCAGGGCTACATCCCGATCCTGCTCCTGTACTTGAATGCCACCAACCAGAACACCCTCGGTGGCGGTCTGCCGATCCTCACCGGCCCCGGCTTCGTCACGCCGGAGAACGCCGCTGACGTCAAGGCACTGGTTGCGGAGGGCACCCGCTGACCATCGTCTGAACAACGAGACCGGAGACCGTCTCGCTGTCATGCAGTCGTGAAACCGGGGATCGGCCTGCGGGTCGGTCCCCGGAACACGAACGAACACGTGGGGTCAATTTCTTTGGGGGATCAACAGTCCGATGAGTGAATCAAGGGTCGCAGCAGCGACGGACGCAATGGCAGCTGACGGCGACGAACGTCTCGCCTATCGCGGCGTCTTCCAACGCCTTTTCATCCGACCCGAGATCGGAGCGCTGATCGGCGCGGTCGGCATCTGGGTCTTCTTCTGGGCCGTGTCGATTCCGTTTGGGACGGCCAACGGTACTGCCGGGCTGCTCGATGTCGCGGCGACGCTCGGGATCATGGCGGTCGCGGTGTCGATGCTGATGATCGGCGGCGAGTTCGACCTCTCGTCGGGTGCCAACACCGGGGCGATGGGCATTCTCGTCATCTTGTTGGTCAAGGAGACGGGCGATCTCGGCGGCGCCGGCCTCAGCCTCTGGATCGCCATTCCGATCTCCTTCCTCGCGGCGATGGGGATCGGCTACTTCAACGGAACGATGGTCGAACGTACCGCGCTGCCGAGTTTCATCGTCACGCTCGGTACCTTCTTCGTGTTGAAGGGTGCCAAGCTCGGTTTCTCGAAGCTGATCGTCGACCAGATCCAGGTCGGTCGCACCGATGAGGGTCAAGGCTACGACTTCTGGCAACCCATCTTCGCCGGCGAGTGGGACCGGACCCTGCACCAGTGGGCGGCTCGCGACACGGTCTACACCATTGCGGTCCTCTTCGGTCTCGCCCTGATCGTGCTCGCCGTGTACGAGATGCACTTCACCGAGCGTCAGAGTGGCCTCAAGCCCGCCGGCCTGATCCAGTTCATCGTCGGCGCCGGCATCACCATCGCCGGCGTGGTCGTGCTCCACGTCACCGACGGCATCGGTGGCAACTGGCTCGGCGCCGCGGTGATCGCCGTCGGTACGCTCGTCGGATTGCTCGGCTTCGCGGTCTGGCGATTCGAGCCACTCGGTGATCGAGGCGAGCTGCGCCTCACCACCGACGTGACGAAGTGGGTCGGCCTCGGTCTGGCCAGCTTGGCCGTCGGCACCCTGGTCGCATGGCAGATGGACTCCTCGTACCTGAACGCCGAGGGCATCGAGGAGGGCCTGTTCTTCCCCTTCACCAAGCAGGGATTCCGAGCAACAGCGTTCCTCGTCTTCATCTCGGGTGGATTTGCGCTGCTGATGGTCGCTGGTCACTTCGCCAAGCGGGTGAGTGTCCTCACCAAGACGGCGGTGTCGTGTCTGACGGCGCTGTTGATCGCGCTGCTGGCCTTCTTCGTGCGCTCGGAATCCGAATCGGTCAAGTTCCGTAGTGAGGCGTTCAGCGTCATGCTGGCGGTGGCCCTGCTCCTGCTCGCGTGGACGATCATCGGCGCGCTGTTCCACGAGCGTGATCGTGTGCACCACGAGGTCGATGCGTTCGCCGGCCGCCTGGTCGCGATCGGTCTGGTGGTGGCGATCATCGGGTTCGCCGTCAAGCTCCTCTTCACGGTCGACTCCGAGATCACCGCCGGCGTCAGTCCGGCCAAGTTCAGCATGCGTATCGTCTGGTTCATCGCCTTCACGGCGGTGGTCACGTGGGTGCTCGGGCGCACCCGCTTCGGGAGCTGGACCTTCGCCGTCGGCGGCAACAAGGAGGCCTCCCGTCAGGTCGGTGTGCCGGCCGCACGCACCAAGACGCAACTGTTCATGCTGGTCGCCGGAGCAGCGTGGCTGGTCGGCATGCTGCTCGCCTTCCGCCTCAACACCATCCAGGCGGGTACTGGCGACGGCCTCGAGTTCCAGTACATCATCGCTGCCGTGGTCGGTGGCACGCTGCTCACCGGTGGCTACGGCTCCGCGTTCGGCGGTGCGATCGGAGCGATCATCATCGCGATGGCGACGCTCGGCATCCCCAACTCCCGCTGGAACTCCGACTGGCGGTTCCTCTTCCTCGGCGTGATCCTCCTGCTGGCGGTCATCGCCAACCGCTCGATCCGCACCCGAGCGGAGTCGATGCGACGATGAATTCCCATCCGGTATCCACCGGGCCCACGACACATGCGGAGGTCTCCCATGGCTGAGTCACACCTGCTCGAGCTCGACAACATCTCGAAGTACTACGGCAACATCATCGCCCTACGAGACGTCAGCACGTCCGTGAACGAGGGTGAGGTCACCTGTGTGCTCGGCGACAACGGCGCCGGCAAGTCGACGTTCATCAAGATCTTGGCCGGTGTGCATCAGCAGACCGAGGGGGAGATCCGCCTGAACGGCGAGTCGGTGAGGTTCGAATCACCCCGTGACGCGCTCGCCAAAGGCATCGCGACGGTGTATCAGGACCTCGCGATGGTGCCGCTGATGTCGGTCTGGCGGAACTTCTTCCTCGGTGCCGAGCCCACCAAGAACCTCGGACCGCTGAGGTGGATCGACAAGCCCAGCGCCAAGCGGATCGCCAAGGATGAGATGGCCAAGATGGGCATCGACATCCGCGATACGGAACAACCGGTCGGCACGCTGTCGGGCGGCGAGCGCCAGTCGGTGGCGATCGCCCGCGCCGGCTACTTCGGAGCGAAGGTCCTGATCCTCGACGAGCCGACCTCCGCGTTGGGTGTCAAGCAGTCGGGTGTGGTGCTGAAGCGCATCGTCGAGGCCCGCAATGCCGGGCTCGCGGTGATCTTCATCACCCACAACCCCAGGCATGCCTACCCGGTCGGCAACCGGTTCCTCATCCTGAACCGCGGGCAGTCGATGGGTTCGTTCGCCAAGGAGGACATCAGCGTCGACGAACTGACCCAGCTGATGGCCGGCGGGGCCGAGCTCGAGGCGCTCGAACACGAGCTCCAGAGCGCCACGGGCAACGGCGACTGAACGCGATCCCCGAAGTGGCCATGAGCACCCCCGAACTGCTCACGATCGGCCGAGTCTCCGTCGACCTCTACGCCGAGCAGGTGGGAGTGTCGATGACCGAGGTCACGACACTCCGCAAGTCGATCGGCGGCACGTCGACCAACGTGGCCGTCGCCGCGTCGCGACTCGGGCATCATGCTGCGACCGTGACCAAGGTCGGCGACGACCAGTTCGGCCGGTACGTGCGTCACGCCCTCGAACACACCTTCGGGGTCGACACCCGCTGGGTGGCGACCGATGCCGAGCTGCCCACTCCGCTCGCGTTCGCCGAGCTCGATCCGCCCGAGGATCCGACGATCATCTTCTACCGCGAGCCGCGTGCTCCCGACCAGAACCTGGTGCTCGACGACGTCGACCTCGACGTCGTGCGTGAGGTGCCGGTGTTCTGGGTACCGGCGTCGCGCTTCGCCTGGGAGCCCAGTCGTTCGACCGTGACCGAGATGCTGCGGGCCCGGGCCCGGCGCGCCCACACCGTGCTCGATCTCGACTGGCGACCGATGTTCTGGGAGTCCCCGGCCGCGGCGACCGAGCAGATCGCACCGATCCTCGATCACGTGACCATCGCCATCGGCAATCGTGACGAGTGCGAGATCGCCGTCGGCTCCCGCGACCCCGACGAAGCCGCCGACCGGCTCCTCGCGCGTGGGATCAGGGTGGCGGTCGTCAAGCTCGGCGGCGACGGCGTGATGGTGGCGACCGCCGACGGCGCCCGTGAACGGATCGCACCGTTCCCGGTCGAGGTGGTGTGCGGGCTCGGTGCTGGCGATGCGTTCGGCGGGGCGTTCTGCCACGGTCTCCTGAGCGACTGGGACCTCGTCCGCACCGTGCGCTACGGCAACGCCGCCGGTGCGATCGTCGCCGGACGGCTCACCTGCGCCGATGCGATGCCCACGGTCGCCGAGGTCGACGACTTCATCGCCGCGCACGCTTCGTCGGTCGGAGCACCATCGTGAGCACCCGCCGACGCCTCGGGATCGGCGTGATCGGTTTCGGTTGGATGGGCCAAGCCCATTCCCGCTCGGCGGCGCGCATCTCGTCGCTGTTCCCGGAGCGAACGTTCGACACCGACCTGATCGTCTGCGGCGACAACGTCCCGGCTCGACAGGTGCAAGCCGTCGACGGATTCGGCTTCCGGGAGGTGACTGCCGACTGGCGCACGGTGATCGAACACCCCGACGTCGACGTCGTCTACGTCACGGCGCCCAACATGATGCACGAGGAGCTGTCCACCGCTGCCGCAACGGCCGGCAAGGCGGTGTTCTGCGAGAAGCCGGTCGGTGGCAGGCCGGAGCAGACCGTGCGGGTCGAGGCGGCGGCCCGCCGAGCCGGCGTGGTCACCGGTGTCGGATACAACTATCGATGGGCGCCGCTCGTGCAGCACGCCAAACACCTCATCGAGAGCGGCCGGCTGGGCGAGATCACCAACTATCGCGGCCGGTTCTTCTCGATGTACGGCGCCGACCCGATGGGCCTGCTGTCGTGGCGCTTCAGCATCGACGAGGCCGGGTACGGCGTGTCGTCCGACATTCTCTCGCACTCCGTCGACCTGGCGACGATGCTCGTCGGCCCGATCACGTCGGTGTCCGGCACCATGGAGACATTCATCCGAGAACGCCCGGTGCCGAAAGCAGGCGGGACGCACTACGACCGCGGTTCGCCCGACGACCCCACGGGTCCGGTCACCAACGAGGATTACGCCGCGGCGATGGTGCGGTTCGCGAGCGGTGCCCGCGGCACGTTCGAGTCGTCGCGGGCGATCATCGGGCCCGAGTCGCAGATGGCGTTCGACGTCTACGGCACCAAAGGTGCCCTGCGCTGGAACCTCGAGACGATGAACGAGCTCGAGGTGTTCATCGTCGACGAGTCGGGAACGGCGCCGCGCGGCTACACGAAGGTCTACGCCGGTGATCGATATCCGTACCACGGCAACTTCGTGCCCGGTGATGCGAACTCGATCGGTTACGAAGATCTCAAGGTGATCGAGAACTTCGAGTTCCTGTCGGCCGTGGCGCGTGGCGAGCAGCACGAGCCCGGCTTCGCCGAAGCCGTCGACTACGTGAGCTTCCAGGCCGCCTGGCTGCGCTCGTGCGAGACGGGGTCGTGGGCCGACGTCGTATCACTCCGGGAGGATCTGTGATGAAGACCGTACGTTTGACGACGGCGGAGGCGATCGTCCGCTCTCTGATCGCACAGAAGACCCGCATCGATGGCGAGACCGTGCCGTTGTTCCCTGGTGTGTTCGCGATCTTCGGGCACGGCAACGTGACGTGTCTCGGACATTCGCTCGAACAGCACCGCGACGAGCTGCCGACCTGGCGCGGTCAGAACGAGCAGGGTATGGCGCTCGCGGCGACCGGCTTCGCGAAGGCGTCCAAGCGTCGCCAGATCATGGTCGCGACGTCCTCGATCGGACCGGGCGCGACGAACATGATCACGGCGGCCGGCGTGGCGATGGCCAACCGATTGCCACTGCTGTTGATCGCCGGTGACACGTTCCAGTCGCGCGTGCCCGATCCCGTGCTCCAACAGGTCGAACACTTCGGTGCGCCGTCGACGACGGTCAACGACGGGTTCCGGTCGGTCGTGCGCTACTGGGACCGGATCACCCACCCGGCCCAGATCGCGCAGTCGCTGCCGCATGCCGTCCACACGATGCTCGATCCCGCCGACTGCGGTCCTGCGTTCATCGGGCTGCCCCAGGACATCGCCGGTGAGGCGTTCGACTACCCCGTCCGGATCTTCGACGAGGTGATCCACGAACCCCGACGGGTCCGGCCCGACCGTGGCGAACTCGCACGCGCCGCGGCGGCGCTCGCGGCGGCGGAGAAGCCGTTGATCATCGCCGGTGGCGGCGTCCACTGGTCGGAGGCCGAGGATGAACTCCGCTCGTTCGCCGAGCGTCACAACGTTCCGGTGGTCGAGACCGTCGCCGGCCGGACGTCCCTGCCGCACTCCCACCCTCTCCACGCCGGCCCGATCGGCGTGACCGGGTGCACGAGCGCCAACAACCTCGCTGCCGAGGCCGACGTCGTGCTCGCGGTCGGCACCCGCCTCCAGGATTTCGCCACCGGATCGTGGACCGTGTTCCGCAACGAGACCGTGCGGATCGTTGCGATCAATGCCGCCCGGTTCGACGCCACGAAGCATCGTGCGGTGTCGGTCGTCGCCGACGCCCGCGAGGCGCTCACCGAGCTGTCGGCGGCAGTGGGCGACTATCGCGCGGGCGACGACTGGTCCGCGACCTGCGCGTCCGAGGTCGCGCAGTACCACGCCTACATCGACAAGATCGCAGCGCCCGACGGTGGGTCCGACAGCGGCCTACCCACCTACGCCCAGGTGATCGGCGTCGTCGATCGCAACGCCGGGCCGGACACGTATGCGCTGACGGCCGCCGGCGGCTTCCCCGGAGAGCTGGTCAACGGTTGGCGTTCGGACGTCGTGCACTCCTTCGATGCCGAATACGGCTTCTCGTGCATGGGTTACGAGATCGCCGGCGCCTGGGGCGCCAAGATGGCGATGCCCGACCGTGAGGTGGTGGTGTTCGTCGGTGACGGTTCGTACCTGATGCTGAACAGCGATCTGTACAGCTCCGTGCTGTCGGGCCACAAGCTGATCGTGATCGTCTGTGACAACGGCGGATTCGCCGTCATCAACCGGTTGCAGGTCAACCAGGGCGGCGTACCGTTCAACAACCTGATCGCCGACGCCAGGATCGTCGAGGAGGTGCGTGTCGACTTCGCCGCCCACGCGGCCGCACTGGGATGCCATGGCGTGACGGTCTCGTCGATCGCCGATCTCGAAGCGGCGTTCCTCCGGGCCCGCTCCAACGACCGCACCACGGTGATCGCGCTCCGGACCGACGCCTACACCTGGACCGAAGGCGGGTCGTTCTGGGAGGTCGGCGTCCCCGAGGTGAGTTCCCGCGCCGAGGTGCGCGCCGCTCGTGCCGACGTCGAAGCCGGCAGATCCGAGCAGCGGGTCGGCTGGTGACGCAGGTAGCGCTGCCGATCGAGGTGTTCCGGCCGCCGATCGTTCGCGCCCATCGGGAGGTCTGGTCGTGACGATCGGGCGGTTCTCCGAGCGGATCGCCCTCGTGTCGGGTTCGACCCAGGGGCTCGGGCGCACGCTGCTGTTGGAGATGGCCCGCGACGGTCTCGCCGGCGCCGTGGTGACCGGGCGGAACGCCGATCGGGGCGAGTTCGTGCGTGACGAGCTGCAGGCCATCGGATGTGATGCGATCTTCGTCCCCGCGGAGCTCGACGACGCCGACCAGGTGACTGCCCTGATCGGCGCCGCCGATGAACGGTTCGGTCGCATCGACCACCTCGCCAACTGCGGTGCCGTGACCGACCGTGGCGACGTCTGGACGACGAGCGCCGAGTTCTGGGACTGGATGATGGCCGTCAACGTGCGCGCGCCCTTCCTGCTCACCCAGGGTGTGGCGAAGATCGCTCGCCGGAACCGCACGCCGGCCTCGATCGTCAACGTCGGGAGTGTGGCCGGCTACGGCGGACAGGACTTCATCACCGCGTACAGCGTCTCCAAGGGCGCCTTGATGACGATGACCAGGTCACTCGCCCACCAGCTGATGCCGTATCGGATCCGGGTCAACGTCGTGAACCCCGGCTGGATGGATACGCCCGGCGAGGACGTGATCCAACGCAAGTACCACGGCGCCGGCGACGACTGGCTCGTGCGTGCCGAGGCCGAACGGCCCTTCGGGCGGCTCATCAAACCCGAGGAGCTCGCACGGACCCTGGCGTTCGTGCTGAGTGACGACGCGGGAATGATGACCGGTGCCATCATCGACTACGACCAGACCGTTCAGGGAGCGGGATCGGCCTCGGTGCCACCGCCCCTCGATCAGTGGGAGGGAGCATGACCGACTACAGCCTCACCGGGACGTCGGCGCGGCTGGCCGTCGAACGTGGGCTCGCCAACGCGGAGTGGTTCGCGCCGACCATCGACCAGGATCGACTCCGCGACCTGCAGCGTCGGACCGACCTCCGCGCCACCGTCGACGTCGTGCTGTGGCTCGCGTTGCTCGTCGCCACCGGAGTGTGGGCCTACAGCACGATCTGGTCGTTGTGGTCGATCCCTGCGTTCCTGGCGTTCGGGGCGTTGTACGGCGGTGCGGCCGACGCCCGCTGGCACGAATGCGGCCACGGCACCGCGTTCCGCTCGATGTGGGCGAACGATGTCGTGTACCACCTCGCATCGTTCATGCTGTGGCGCGGGCCGACGGTGTGGCGCTGGTCGCACTACCGCCACCACACCGACACGATCATCGTCGGACGCGACGCCGAGATCGTCTTCCAGCGTCCCGCGAGCGTTCCCAGGGCGCTCTTCGCGTTCACCCACCTCCAAGGTGGTCCCTTGATGTTCTGGCGACTCGTCCAGCACTCCTTCGGTCGGATCGACGACGAGGCCAAGAGCTTCGTCCCGGAGACCGAGTACCGACGCGTCGTGTGGGAGTCGCGCATCATGGTCGGCATCGTCGTCGTTGCTGCCGTCTGGAGTCTCGTCAGCTGGTCGATCGTGCCGCTGATGTTCGTCGGGCTGCCGACGATCTACGGCGCGTGGCTCGTCGTGTTCTTCGGGATCACCCAGCATGCGGGGATGCGCGAGGACGTTCTCGACCACCGGTACTCCACCCGCTCCGTGTACATGAACCCGATCTTCCGGTTCCTGTACCTCAACATGAACTACCACGTCGAGCACCACATGCTGCCCAGCGTGCCGTACCGCTCCCTGCCGGCACTGCACGACGAGATCAAGGATCAGCTGGCGCCGGCCAAGCCGAACACGCTCGCCGCCTACCGCGAGATCTTCCATGCGCTCGGCATGCAGCACGACGATCCCACGTGGGAGATCCCGCTCGAGGTACCCGACGTGCCGTCGGCGGCGCGGCGTCGGATCGACGTCGGTGAGACCATCTGGGTGCGGCACGGTGACGGTGGCATCGACATCGGTGCCAGCAACACGATCGCCAACGGCGAACTGCGGCGCGTCGACGTCGACGATCGCACGTTCGTCGTGTGTCGCCTCGAGGACGGTCAGCTGACGCTGGTCGACGGTCTCTGCACACACGCCGAGGTCCACCTTGCCGGGGGAACGATCGTCGACGGGCAGATCGAGTGCCCCAAACACAACGGTCGTTTCGATGCCGTCACCGGCGAACCCACCCGCAAACCGGTCCGGACCGCGCTGTGCACCTACGACGTCGACGAAGTCGCCGGCAGGATCGTGACTCACCTCACCGTCAGGCGGCCGACCAGTGTCTGACCTCCGTATCGGTGTGCTCGGCTGTGGCCGGATCGGTCGGATGCACGCCGACCTGATCGCCGGTCGCGTCGACGGCCTGTCCCTCGCCGCCGTCTACGACGTCGCGACCGAGGCCGGCTCCGACGCCGCCGCCCGGTCTGGTGCACGGCAGGCCGACACACCCGGTTCGCTGATCGAGGGGGACGACGTCGACGCGATCGCGATCTGCTCGTCGACCGACACGCACATCGATCTGCTCGTCGAGGCTGCGGCCGCTGGTAAGCCCGTGTTCATCGAGAAACCCCTCTCTCTCGACCTGGCGGAGGTCGACCGCGGCATCCGTGCCGTCGACGCCGCCGGCATCGCCGTCCAGGTCGGCTTCAACCGACGCTTCGATCCGAGCCACCGTTCGGTTCGCCGGCGGGTGCTCGACGGCGACATCGGCGACGTCCACCTGTGCCGCATCACGAGCCGCGATCCGGCACCGCCGCCGATCTCGTACATCGCCGTGTCGGGTGGCATCTTCAACGACATGACGATCCACGACTTCGACATGGCGCGATACGTGGTCGGCAGCGAGGTCGTCGACCTGGTCGCTCACGGTGCGGTCCGGGTCGACGACGCGATCGGTGCGGCGGGCGACTACGACACCGCCGTGGTCACCATGCGCCACGAGAACGGCGCGATCACCACGATCGACAACTCCCGGCAAGCCGTCTACGGCTACGACCAGCGGGTCGAGGTCTTCGGCTCCGGCGGCGTCGCGATGTCGGAGAACCCGCTCGACACCACGACCGTGTACCGGAACGCCGATGGCGGTCATCAGTCGACGGTGCCGTACTTCTTCCTCGACCGGTACATCCCGTCCTACATCGCCGAGTGGGAGGCGTTCCGCGACATGGTCCGGACGGGTTCGCCGTCGCCGGTCCCGATGGCCGACGGGCGGGCGCCGCTCGCGCTCGGCATCGCCGCATCGCGGTCGGCCCGGGAGGGTCGGATCGTGCACCTGAGCGAGGTCGAATGATGCGCGCGTACGTCACGGGCGCCACCGGCTTCGTCGGTTCCAACGTCGCCGTCGAGTTCGCGGCGATGCCCGACACCGAGGTCCACTGCCCGGTCCGCTCCGACCACCCCGACCCGACGCTGTCGACCGAACCGCTGGACCTGCTCGACGCCGCAGCGGTGCACGCGAGCATCGATCGAACCCGACCCGACGTCATCGTCCACTCGATGATCCTCAACGACCACGACCAGATGTACGCCGACCGCCGCCTGGCGTGGGCGTCGTACGTCGGGACCACCGAGGTGCTGAGCGACGCCGCCAACCGGGTCGGAGCGACCCTCATCCTGGTGTCGACCGACTGGGTGTTCGACGGTACGCAGGGACCGGCGGCCGAGGACACACCACCCAACCCGATCAATCTCTACGGCGTACTGAAGATGGCGAGTGAGCTCGTGCTGCGCGAGCGGTGCGAACGTGGCGCCGTCGCCCGGGTCTCCGGGGTGCAGGGTCATCATCGTGCCCGTCCGACGACGCCCCGCGCCCAGGACCTGGGGTACGGTTACCTCGCTGCGTCGATCGTCGATGCGCTCTCGGTGGGGCGGCGCTTCACCGTCTGGGAGGCCCCCGACATCAACAACGTCGCCACGCTCAGCCTCGCCAGCGAATGTGGCCGGCTCATGCATGCGATCGCCGGGCTCGACGACCCCGTCGGCATCTTCCACTGCTGCGGCTCGGAGGCGACGACGCGTCGGGATCTGGCGTTGACGACGTGTGATGTCTTCGGTCTCGACCCGGATCTGCTCGACTTCGGTCCGCCCGACGACATCCCGATGCGCCACGCGGTGCCGTACGACACGTCGCTGTCGACCGATCAGACGGTCGCCCGGCTCGGCACCACGCCGCTCACCACCCGTCAGATCCTCGAACGGTTCCGAGAGGAACGTTCGCTCGTCACAGGAGCCACCGCATGAACTCCACATCCCGTTCCGGTCCGATCCGACCCGTCTCCGGTCCCGGCACGCTGCTCGACATCACCCCCGAGTCCGCCGGCTGGCAGAACGTCGCGTTCGCGATCCTCGACGTCCGCGCCGACGCACCACGTCGCGGCAGCGCGCCCGATCGCGAGACGGCGATCGTCACGATCGAGGGTGCCGGTCGTGTGCTGGTCGACGGTCTCAGGGTCGACGTGGCGCGCACGTCGGTGTTCGAGCAGGTCGGCCGCGTCGTCTATGTGCCGCCGGGTCAGGACTTCACGATCGAGACCGACGAGTCACTCGTCGTCGCCGTCGGATCGGCTCCGGCGGAGGGCAAGCTGCCCGTCCGAGTGATCGAACCCTCGGAGATGCGCAGCGAGATCCGCGGCGGCGGATCGGCCTACCGACAGGTCGTGCACTCGCTGGCTCACCCGCTGCCCGCCGAGCACCTGATCCTCTACGAGGTCTACGTGCCCCGCGGCACCTGGGCAGGCTGGCCCCCGCACCGCCATGACGGCATCGAGAATTCGCCCTACCTCGAGGAGGTCTACTACTTCCGGCTCGACCGGCCGGAGGGGTACGTGATGCATCGCAACTTCGTCGACGGCGCCGGCATCGACGGCGACGACGACTTCGACGAAGTCGCGGTTGCGCACGACGGCGACGCCGTGCTGGTGCCGCAGGGATATCACACGTCGGTCGCATCGCCCGGTTCGAACATGTACTTCTTGAACTACCTGGCCGGTGAGCTCGAGCTCGACGAACGCAGGACCCCTCCGTGCTTCCACGCCGACCACACCTGGATCGAATCCGACTGGACCGCAGGGGCCTGGGACCTGCCGGTCGTCCCGACGAGCTGACCGGGCATGAGTCTGAGCGACCTGCGTGACGACCGGGGCCGGTTCCGGGTGCTCGCCGTCGATCATCGCGACTCACTCCGACTGTTCCTCGAGCCGACGGCGCCCGAGACGGTGCCCGATGCCCTGATGACGTCGATCAAGTCCGATCTCGTGCGTGCGATCTCGCCCCACGCGACGGGCGTGATGCTGGAACCCGACTACTCGATCCCGCAGCTGATCGACGACGGATCGCTCGCCGACGGGGTCGGTTTCCTGGCCGCGCTCGAATCCCAGGGCTATCTCGCCGACCCGGGAGCCGCCCCGACCACGCTGCTCTGGTCGGTCGAGCAGGCAGCCGCAAGCGGAGCCGCAGCGGTCAAGCTGCTGCTGCCGTACCATCCCGAGGCACCGCTGGCCGGCGCCCAGCGAGCTGTCGCCGCCGAGGTCCTCTCCGAGTGTCACCGGGTGGGGATCCCACTGGTGCTGGAGCCGCTCTTCTACGGGCTCGACGATCGGACCGAACGGGAGAGGGTCGTGCTGTCGACGGTCGATCACTTCGCGTCGACCGGTGCCGACCTGCTGAAGCTGCCATTCCCCGTCGACCCCGAACTGGTGACCGATCACGACGCTCGGGTCGCCGCATGCGCCGCGGTGTCCGAGCGGTGCGAGCAGCCATGGGCGATCCTGTCGGGCGGCGGCGGCTTCGATGTCTTCGCCGAGCAGCTCGCGGCTGCGCTCGAGGCCGGCTGTGCGGGCTTCATGGTCGGCCGAGCGTTGTGGGGCGAAGCGGCTCGCTGCACGGCCGCCGATCGACCACGGGTGATCGAACAGGTCGTCATGCCGAGGTGGCGCCGGCTCACGCATGCCGTCACGGCTCGATCATGACCACGCCCGCGCGAACGGGCAACTGGGCCGGGAACGTCGACTTCTCGTCGGGCTCGGTCGTTTCGCCCGCCGACGTGGAAGATCTGTGTCGCGTGCTTCGGAGCAGGAGTGGCGCTCGCGCCAAGGCGTTGGGCGCCGGTCACAGCTTCAGTGCCATCGCCGACACCGACGGTGTGCTCGTGTCGACCTGCGGGTTGACGGCGATCGGGCCGCTCGACGAGGTGCGCCGGACGGTCACGATCGAGGCTGGTGTGCGTTATGCCGATCTCGGTCCATGGCTCCACGAACGCGGATGGGCACTGCACAACCTGCCGTCGCTTCCGCACGTCACGGTTTCCGGCTCGGTCGCTACCGGGACGCACGGTTCGGGCTCGGCGAGTGGCGGGCTCGCCACCGCCGTCGTGGCGATCGAGTTGGTCACCGTCGACGGTGAGATGCGGCGATTCGAACGCGGGGGCCCCGACTTCGACGGTGCCGTCGTCTCGGTGGGCGCGCTCGGGATCGTCGCCCGGCTCGAGCTGTCGGTCGAGCCGACCTACTCGGTCGAGCAACGCGTCTGGACCGATCTGCCGTGGGCGCTCGTCCTCGAACGTCTCGACGACGTGCTGGATGCCGCAACGAGCGTCAGCCTCTTCACGAGATGGCAGGCCGACGACGTCGATCAGGTCTGGACGAAACAGCGCGTGTCCGACGACGTGGGCCCGTCGCTCGGGGCGCTCGGGGCGCTCGGGGCGCGACCCGCGGGAGCTCCGATGCACCCGGTGGGTGGCGACCCGCGGAGTTGCACGGCCCAGCTCGGAGAGCCTGGCCCTTGGCACGAGCGATTGCCACACTTCCGGGCCGGGTTCCGGCCGAGCTCCGGCGCCGAGCTCCAGAGCGAGCTGTTCGTCGACCGGCAGCTGGCCGTCGGCGCGATCAGGACCCTCTTCGACGTGGCCCACGTCCTCGATCCGGTGCTCCTGATCAGCGAAGTTCGTACCGTGGCCGCCGACGGTCAGTGGCTGAGCGGGTCATTCGGACGCGACACGGTGGCGTTCCACTTCACCTGGACGCTGGATCCGCCCACCGTCGCCCCCGTGGTCGCCGAACTCGAACGAGCCCTCGCGTCGTTCGCACCACGCCCGCACTGGGGCAAGCTGACGAGCCTGGACGCCCCTACCGTGCGATCCCGCTATCCACGGATCCAGGCGTTCGACACGCTCCGTCGATCACTCGACCCGAACCGTGTGTTCGACAATCGGGCGCTCCGATCGGTGCTCGGATGAAGAAGCGCGCCACCATGACCACCCCGACCCGATCCGCAGCATCTCCGAGGAGTTCCGATGCCTGATTTCTTCGACACCGTCCCCGAGCCGATCCCCTACGAAGGTCCTGACAGCGACCAACCGCTCGCGTTCCGGTGGTACGACGCCGATCGCGTCGTGCTCGGCAAGACCATGAACGAGCACCTTCGATTCGGTGTCTGCTACTGGCACTCGTTCGCCTGGGACGGCTCCGACATCTTCGGCGCCGGCACGCTCGATCGGCCGTGGAATCCAGCGACGGCGAGCGGCGCGGCTGCGGGCCTGGAGCCGATGGCGGCCGCTCGGATCAAGATGGCGGCGGCGTTCGAGTTCGTCGAGAAGCTGGGTGCACCGTTCTTCTCGTTCCACGACGTCGACATGGCACCCGCGGGTGCGACCTTCGCGGAATCTGCCCGCAACCTCGACGAGATGGTCGATCTCGCGGCCGAACACATGGAGCGAACCGGCATCCAGCTCCTGTGGGGCACCACGAATGCGTTCTCGCACCCACGGTTCATGTCGGGTGCGGCCACCAACCCGGACCCGGCGATGTTCCAGTACGCCGCCGCGCAGGTGGCTCACTGCGTGGCCGCGACCCACCGGTTGGGTGGAGCGAACTACGTGTTGTGGGGCGGCCGCGAGGGCTATGAAACGCTCCTGAACACCGACATGCGACGCGAGCTCGACCAGCTCGGCCGGTTCATGAACCTGGTCGTCGAACACAAGTACGCGATCGGATTCGAGGGCACGTTGCTGATCGAGCCGAAGCCGATGGAGCCGACCAAACATCAGTACGACTACGACGTCGCGGCGGTGTACGCGTTCCTGCAGCGCTACGGCCTCGAGAATGAGATCAAGGTCAACATCGAGGTCAATCACGCGACCCTGTCGGGTCACGACTTCCACCACGAGGTGGCGACCGCCGTCAACGCCGGGATCTTCGGGTCGATCGACGCCAACGCCGGTGACGACCGGCTCGGCTGGGACCTCGACCTGTTCCCCAAGTCGGTCGAGCAGATGACACTCGGCATGCTCGAGATTCTCCGGGGTGGCGGGTTCACGACCGGTGGATTGATGTTCGACACGAAGCTGCGCCGGCAGTCGATCGCCCGTGACGACCTGTTCCACGGTCACATCGGTGGCATGGACACGATGGCCCGGTCGCTGCTCGCCGCCGCGTCCATCATCGAGGACGGCGAGCTCGACCGCCGCCGTGACGAGCGCTATGCGGGATGGGCCGACCGTCCGGACGTCTTGGACGGCAACGTGTCGTTGCAGCAGCTGCATGACGCACAGCTGACCGGGGCCGAGCCGCAACCCGTCAGCGGGCGCCAGGAGGCGCTGGAGAACCTGGTCGCTCGTCACATCGAACGGGCGCGCTGAACGATGGCGCGCCGGTTGGTCGTCGGCGTCGACTCGTCGACGCAGTCGACCAAGGTCGAGGCGCGCGACATCGAGACCGGTGAGCTCGTCGCGACCGGGACGGCCAAGCATCCGCCCACCACCCCGCCGATCTCCGAGCAAGACCCCGACTCCTGGTGGAACGCCCTCAGGGCTGCCGTCGCGCAGCTCGGCGCTCACCGTGACGACGTCGTGGGGATGTCGGTCGCCGGTCAGCAGCACGGGCTCGTGTTGCTCGACGCTGCCGGTGAGCCGCTCCGCCCGGCGAAGCTCTGGAACGACACGACGTCAGCCGCACAGGCCGATCGCCTGGTCGCCGAGCTGGGCGCGGACCGGTGGGCGGAAGCCGTCGGCAGCGTGCCCGTCGCCGCCTTCACGATCACGAAGCTGGCGTGGGTCGCCGAACACGAGCCCGAGCTCATCGAGCGCGTCGGGCGTGTCATGTTGCCACACGACTATCTGACCTGGCGGTTGACGGGCCGCCACGTGACCGATCGGGGTGATGCGTCCGGCAGCGGTTGGTACGACCCCTCGTCGGGGCGGCTCCGCGCCGACCTTCTCGGTGCAGCGACGGGAGGTGACGGGAACGAGTGGCTGGATCGGGTGCCGGAGGTGCTCGGGCCGTCCGAGGCCTCGGGGACGCTGTCCGACGACGTCGCGCTCGCACTGGGACTCCCCGCGGGCCTCGTCGTCGGCGCCGGGACCGGCGACAACATGGGTGCCGCCCTCGGCCTCGGCCTGCGTGCGGGCGATGTCGCGATCTCGCTCGGCACGTCGGGCACGGTGTTCGCGGTGTCCGACAGCGCCACCCATGATGCATCGGGTGCGGTTGCCGGTTTCGCCAGCGCCGCCGGCAACTTCCTCCCGCTCGTGTGCACCCTGAACGCCACCAAGGTCAGCGACACGGTGGCTCGCTGGCTCGGCACCGACGCTCCCGGTCTGGCCGATCTGGCGCTGCGGGCGGCCGACGATCCGGGTTCGGCCACGCTCGTGCCGTACTTCGACGGCGAACGAACACCCAACCTGCCCGATGCGACCGGCACGTTCACGGGCCTGACCAACAAGGTCACCCGCGAGCAGTTGGCCCTGGCCGCCCACGACGGGGTGCTGTGTGGCCTGATCGGCGGTGTCGATGCGCTTCGTGCGGTCGGCGCCACCGTGGGCGGCCGAGTCTTCCTCGTGGGCGGCGGCAACCGCTCTGTGGCATACCGCCGCCGTGCCGCCGATCTGTTGGGTCGGCCGATCACGGTGCCCGATACCGACGAGACGGTGGCGACCGGCGCTTCGCTACAGGCCGCAGGCGTAGTGACGGGCGAAGCGTTCGTGGCATTGGCGGAGCGATGGCAACTCGGCGCCGGCACGATGATCGAACCGGTCGTCGACGCGTCGGAGGTCCGCGATCGCTACCGATCGACTGCCATGAGCGCCGGCGGCCGAATACGGGCGCACCGCGCGGCACCCCTTGAATCGGACCGAGCAACGACAACCACCACCACCGCTCCGGCACCGTGGTCGTGAGGTGCCGGTGACTTCTCCGAGTGCACCGACTCCTAGCGGTCGTCACAGCTGATGCGGAACGACCCGTCGAGATCGAGCGGCAGGATCAGGGTGCGCACGTCGAGCCGGCGTGCCCGAGCGCACACCAGGTCGGGGTCGTCGACGTACTCGTCCGCGTACTCGGCGTTGAACACGGGTTTGCCGGCGTCGAGGAACGGCGCGTTGAGCTCGCACTCGTCGAACTCGTGGCACTGTTCGTTGACGGCGAAGTCGAAACCGTCGACGAGCTCGGCGATCTGGTCGACGTCGTTCTTCAGGCCGACCAGCAGCCCTCGATCGTGGGCCGTGACGGCCAGGAACCGGTTGAATGCCAGCTGGTCCCCGGCTGTCAGATCGAAACCGGTGTCGTTGCCGTACCCGTCGACGTTGTCCGGCTCGACGCCGTCGCAGCCGAGGTCCGCAGCTCGGTCGAGCCGCTCGGCCATCACCGCTCGCACGGTCCGGCTGCGGATGTCGAGCCATCGCTCGTCGGCGAAACCGTCGAGCGGCTCCCCGAGGTCGGCGTCGGCGAAGTCGCCGGCGTCGGGTCGCCAGCCCTCGAACGAGCCGGCCGAGAAGTAGCAGACGACCAGCCGCCCGGCGGCCTTGATGTCGCCCACGAGCGACGGCGGCGACTCGAACAGGTCGACGTCGTAGACGTCGTACTCGTACGGCGACTCCGGAGCGCCCTGCAGCTGCCAGTACCAACTCGACGACACGGAGAGCGACGACGTGCCCGGGTCGGCATCGGCGGCGGCGACCCTGTCCGCCGGCGTGGCAGCCGATCCCGTCGCCGGCTCGACGTCGAGTGAGAAGTGGTCGACGACGTCGCCATCGACGTTCACGAAGCTCACGTCGGCCGAGCCGGGCGACACTGCAACGATCAGGGCACCGAAGGCATCGGCGGAGAGCACGTCGCTGCCCTCGATCGGCGCGCCCGGCTCGTGCGCCTCGACGCCGCCGAGGCCGTTGACGACATAGGTCACGTCGTCGTGTCGGGCGCGTTCGTAGAAGTGGTCGTCGCCGGCGACGACGAGGTCGATGCCCCATTCGTCGAACGGCCAGCGGAACTCTTCGAAGCTCCCGTGCGACGCGCCCGACGAGTACGGCGGGTTGTGGAGCAGTGCGATCTTGATCGGTGCATCGCTGGCCCCGGCGGTCTCGGCCAGCCAGCGTCGCTGGCGTTCGACCTTGGCGCCACCGTCGCGATGGCACTCGACCAGCGTGTCGAGCGCGAACACGTGGGCATCGCCGATCCGAACGTCGTAGTACGTCTCGTCTTCGGGACCGACCGGCACGTCGAAGTACTCGAGATACGCATCGAGGTCGGCCTCGGCGTTCGTGTCGTCGCACGCATCGCCGTAGTCGTGGTCGCCGGGGATCGGATAGAAGCGGCCGGCAGCGAGCCACCGACCGTACACCTCACCGACCGACTCGGCGTACGCCGCGACGGTTCGTCCTTCGGCCGTGTAGTCGTTGTCACCAACCGTGAACACGGCGTGTGCGTCGAGGCGCTCGGCGATCGCTGCGACGGCCGCGGTGTCGTCGGACAGCTCCCCGGCGTCACCGACGATGGCGAGCAGCGTGGATGCCCCGGCGGCGCGCGGTCTGCCGACGTCGCTGCTCGTCGCCGACGGATCGCGAGCCTCCTCGGTCGTCGCGATCCCGTCGGCGTGATCGCTGTCGTCGTCGCCGCAGGCCGCCAGGGCCAGCATGGCCGCCGACAGCACGGCACACCCCCGAACCAGACGTGGTCGTCGAGGTCGTCGTGCATCCATCTCACCATCGTGCCGTCCCGGGACGTCGATGACCAGGGCACGGGTGGGCGTCGTGAGGACGACGTCGCCACAGATGACGCAGCGGTCGTCGGGGTCGGCCGGCGGAACGTCGCGCAGACCCAGTCCGTCGTCGTGACGGGCGATCGGTCGAACACGGCCGCCGACACGCAGTCGGTCGTCGTCGGCGGGTCCTCCGACTCGGCCGGTGTGAACGACGTCGCCTTCGGCGGCCACGGCCGGCGATGCGACTTCGCCAACGGCAACGCCTCCGTCCGTGGCGAAGGCGGTCTGTTCGCGGCCGACTGGCGAGATCGGTGGGCGAGTCCGGCAACCGGGCCCGTCGTCGCGCCGCCCGGTCAGGCAGCGGCGTTGCTCAGGAGCTGGACCCGGCCGTCGTGATGGACGAGGGCGGAGAGCTGTGCGTTCCAGACGACCTGGATGATCGCGTGGCCGTCGGCATTGCGACTCATCGCCAACTCGGTATGACGTCGCTTGAGGACCTGTCGGATCTGGGTGAGGTCGAGCGGCGGGAGGACACCGACGTCGGAGAGTGCACGGTCGAGTTCGCGATCGGTCGCCGTCGCTGCGCGAGCGAGTCGATCGAGCGCGGCTGCGGTCGCTGGTCGAAGCACCTCCTCAGATCGGCACGAACGTCGTCGGTCTTGAGCGTCACCTCATGAATTCGGCTCGGAACGGTGCCGGGACGCCGCATGGCGGTGACGTGAGCCCGACACGGCTGGGCCGCGTCACGTCACCTGGTCGTCGCGGGCGACCGCCGCCGGGTCTTCACCGCGTTCGATCGCCACGACCATCGCTCTGGCCTGACCGATCCAGTCCTCGCGCTCGACGCGGCTGTCGTGCAGGTCGGGCAGGAGGTCTTGAATCGCTTCGACCGATGTGTTGGCGAGCTGCTCGAACGTGCGGATCCCAGCGGTGTTGAGGATCTCCTCGATCGCCGGGCCGATGCCGACGAGCAGTGTGAGGTCGTCGGCCGAGATCTGGTGGGCGTCGCTGACGACCTCGGGCTCCGTTGCCGGCTCGAGGGTCGCCGTCCCGGCGCCTCCGGAGAAGCCGGGAACGCGCAGGGGTGTCTCGAGCGGCACGTTGAGGTGTGCCTCGGGCGTGGCCATCTGTGCCTCGCCGTTCTCGATCGCATCGAGGAGGTGGATCGCCAGATCGGCGACCTTCACTTCGTCCTCTTCGACACCGGCACCCTTCACGCCGTCATCGAGCATGATGTAGCAGAACGGACAGGCCGTCGCGACCCGGCTCGCCCCGGTCGACAGCGCCTCGGCAGCGCGTTCGTCGTTGACCTTGGTGCCGATGTCCTCCTCCATCCACATGCGCGCACCACCGGCGCCGCAGCACATGCCGGTCGTGCCGTTGCGGGCCATCTCGACGATCTCGATGCCCTTGATGGAGCCGACGACCTTGCGGGGCGCAACGTACACGTCGTTGTGGCGACCGAGGTAGCACGAGTCGTGGTACGTGATCCGCTCCTCGAGCGTCGCCTGCGACACGTCGAGCTGACCCGAGTCGATCAATGCCTCCAGGAGCTGGGTGTGGTGCACCACCTCGTAGTTGCCGCCGAGCTGCGGGTATTCGTTCATCAGTGTGTTGAAGCAGTGCGGGCACTGGGTGATGATCTTCTTGACGCCCATGCCGTCGAGCATCTCGATGTTCGGCATCGCGAGCATCTGGAACAGGTACTCGTTGCCCGAGCGGCGAGCCGAGTCGCCGGTGCACATCTCCGACGGCCCGAGGATGGCGACGTCGATACCGGCTCGCGACAGCAGCTTCGCCATTGCCTGGGTGACCTTCTTGTTCTTGTCGTCGAACGATCCGGCGCAGCCGACCCAGTAGAGGTACTCGGCCTCGAACGGCTCGCCCGGATCGACCACCGTGACGTCGGCGAGGTCGTTGGCCCAGTCGCCACGCTCACCCTGGTTCATACCCCACGGGTTGCCCTGGTTCTCCATGGCGCGATAGGCGTTGCCGAGCTCGGTGGGGAAGTTCGACTCCATGAGCGACAGGTAGCGCCGCATGTCGAGGATCTTGTCGAGGATCTCGATGTTGACCGGGCAGATCTCGTCGCACGCCTTGCAGCTCGTGCAGGCCCAGATCTCGTCGGGCGTGATGCGTTCGAACAGGCTGTCGGCGCCGATCGTGATCTCGGGGTCGACGCCGATCGGGGGGCTGACCTGCGGGTTGCCCGTGGCCGCCATCACCTCACCCGTCTTCAGTACGATCTCGCGCGGATCGAGCGGTTTGCCGGTGGCGTGAGCCGGGCAGACGCTGGTGCAGCGGCCACACATCGTGCAGGCGTCGGTATCGAGCAGTTGCTTCCAGGTGAAGTCTTCGACGACCGAGGCGCCGAACGATTCGAGCTCGGTCTCCATCAGATTGGGCATGGGCTTCATGGCGCCCTTCGGGCGGTCCTTGTCGCGCAGGTACATGTTGAGCGGCGACGTGAACATGTGGCGCAGCATCGTGATCGGCAGGATCGCGAGGAAGACGACGAACGCTGTCGCGTGTGCGATCCACGACCACTGGTGCCACGTCTCGAGTGCGCTCACCGACAGGCCGTCGACCGCCTGGGCGAGCGGGTAACCGATGAAGCTGTACCGCTCGTAGCTCGGTGTGCCCTCGACCGCGATGCGGAACATCTCGGACGTGAAGCCGGTGACGCCGATGACGAAGAACGTGCCCAGGATGACGGCGTGTTCGGGCTTCGACTTGATACGGATCCGGTACGGCTTCTGGACGTACCGACGCACGATCGCCCAGACGATGCCGACGAGGAACACGAGCCCCGCGAGGTCGCCCACGAACGAGTACGCCTGGTACGTGCGGCCGTGCAGGAACTTCAGCTCCTCGGGCATCTGGTGGTCGACCTCGAGCACGGTCGTGACCCCGAGCAGCACCAGGAATCCGAAGTAGATCATCGAGTGCATCAGACCGGCCGCCGAGTCGCGTAGCAGCGTCTGCATGTACACGCCGGCGCGGAAGTCGGCGGCCCGCTTCTTCGCGTTCTTGACCGTCGTCGTGCGCTGTGCCGGTCCACCTCGTTCCCAGTTCTTCATGCGGTTCGCGAACTGGAACGCACCCCACACCAGCATCAGCGGAACAACGGTGTAGAACACGACCACGAGGGGGTCCGGCACGTTGACGAACACCGTTCGGTGAATCGCGTTGTCGTTCTCCCATCCGGTGATCTGCGGCAGGATGCCCGACATCACGGTGAACACGGCGATGCCGATACCGAGGCCGATCGCCAGCTGGTGGGGCCTGATGCGGCCCGGCCCGGAGGCCGCCGCTGGGGGGGTGTCGTCCTGCGTGCTCATGACGCTCCCCACGCTACTCGCCGGTACCGCCCCGGTTCATGTCCGCCAGTGGGGTCAGGAGCAGCCACCGGCATCGGGACACCGGTCGTGGCGAGTACGTTTCACCGGGTGACCACAGGATCGGGGGACCGGACCACGATGACGTTCCTCTTCACCGACATCGAGGGAAGTACGCGGCTCTGGGATCGTCATCCCGATCGTGCCCCCGACCTGATCGAACAGCACGACCGGCTCGTCGAGCGCGCCGTCGAACGGCACGGCGGCCACGTCTTCCACCGAGCCGGAGACGGCATGATCGCCAACTTCGACGATGCGACGACGGCGGTGCGGGGCGCCATCGATGCCCAGCGGGCGTTGGCCGACGCCCCGTGGCCCGGCGTCGAGCCCGTCCGCGTCCGGATGGGGGTGCACACGGGCAACGTCGTCATACGACCAGAGGGTCCCTACGGCTGGGCGTTGAACTTCGGTGCCCGCCTCACCGACATCGGTCATGGCGGGCAGATCCTCCTGTCACTGGAAGCATCCGACGGGTTCGACCCGCACGGAGTCGATGGCGTCGACATCAAGGATCTGGGTGCGCAGCGGCTCCGCGACATCGCGCAGCCGACGCAGATCTTCCAAATCGTCGTCCCTGATCTCCCCGCCGAATTCCCCGTGCCCCGGTTCTCGACTTCGGTTCGGTCGGCGCTCCCGGAAACGCGAACCTCGTTGATCGGCCGGACGGCGGACGCCGAGGCGGTGATCGCGTCGCTCGGAAGGGCTCGGTGCACGACGATCACCGGGCTCTCGGGCATCGGCAAGAGCCACCTGGCGATCGAGGTGGCGTCGCGGCTCGACGGCACGCCGGGTGCCGGCGTCCTCCTGTGGTGCGATCTGAGCGGGGTCCGATCAGAAGCCGTCGGTGCGTCGGTGATGACCGCACAGTCGGTCTCGCAGCGGCCCGGGTTGTCAACCACCGAGTCACTCGTCGAGTGGCTGTCGGGCGAGCGTGCGCTGGTCGTGCTGGACGGCTGCGACGAGGGTCTCTCGGGCGCAGCAGAACTGGTCGACGCGTTGATCGATGGGGCACGGTCGGTGACCGTCCTGTGCACGAGTCAGCGGCTGCTCGGCTTGCCGGGAGAGGTCGCGTACCGGTTGGCGCCACTCGAGATCGATGCCGCGGTCGAACTGTTCGCCGATCGAGCGCACGCCATCGGAGTCGACGACATCGACCGAGCTGCTGTTGCCGAGGTCTGTCACCGGCTCGACCGGATGCCCTTCGCCATCGAAATCATGGCGGCCGGCGCAGCGGCGTCCACGCTCGGCGAGATGCTCGACGCGCTCGCCGTCGACGGGCTGTCGTCGGTCGCGGGCGACCACGAGAGCGCGAGATCAGTCGCTCACGCGATCTCGACCGGCGTCGACTCGTTGGATCCTCGGACGCGGTCGCGCTTCCTGGCCGCATCGGTGCTCCCGGGTTCCTTTGATCGCTCGATGTTCGGTGCCGTCTGTGCACCGGGTGCCGACAGCGCGTCGATCACCGGCACGCTGCGCGAACTCGTCGACGCGTCGCTCGTTCAGCCGGAGCCCGCGGGCGGTCGGGCGGTGTTCCGAATACTCGACCCGGTCAAGTCGTTCGGGTCGGCGGTCGCGGACGAATGCACGCTCGCCGATTCGTCCGAACGACTGCGCGACTACGCACTCGGGTTCTCCGCGCAGGTCGCAGCGGGCTTGCGCGGGCCCGAGGAGCTTCGTTGGCTCCGCTCCCTCGAGCGTGGGTTCGACATGCTGCGGTTCGTCTTCGACCAGGCGCTCGTCTCCGGAGACGTGGAGACCGCCGCCCGGCTGTCGAGCGATCTCTGGGAATGGGCGTTCTTTCGCTACAACTCCGAGTACTTCGAGTGGGGTCGCCGACTGCTCGCATCGGCGGCTGACCCGACCGACCCTCGCCTGTCGCCGGTGCACGGCGTCGTGGCGCTCGGCCACTGGTTCCGGGACGAGTTCGAGGCGACGTTCGAGCACGCCAACCAGGCGATGACTCTCGAGCGCGAGTCCGGGGCGCCGTTCAGCCTGCCCGCTCGCCTCGCGCTGATCAACGCGACGGTATTCGCCGGCGCAAACGCGCCACCCGCCGACGTCTTCGAGCAGGCGTCCGCCTTCCAACGCGGTCGGCCGGAGCCGTTCTATCGGGTCAATGTCGAGGCGCAGAACGCGATCATGGCCACCTGGCTCGGCCAGCACGACATCGCCGAGCAACGCGCCCTGCGGTGCCTGAAGATCGCCAGGGCGTCTCAGAACCCGAGCAGCATCGCGTACGCGCTGTGGGTACTCGGTCAAGCCATCGAACACGATGATCCAGAACGAGCCGAGCACCTCCTGGACGATGCGCTGCAACAAGCGCGCGATGTCGACAACCGATGGATCGTGTCACTGACGCAGACCGGTCTGGCCTCGATCCGCCGCCGGACGAGGGGACCGGTGGCGGCGGCTCCGTTGCTGTTGGAGCTGCTCGAACAACTGCCGCGCGCTGGCCACTGGGCCCAGTTCTGGAACGTCGTTCAATTGGCGGCGCTGGTGATCGCCGACCTGGGTGACACGGAGCGTGCCTACCAGCTGGCGTCAGCCGTCGAGGCCGCCACGATGACGTTCCCGTCATTGCCAGTCGACGCCGCAGCGCTCGATGTCATTCGTGCCTCGGTCGTCGACGAGCGCGGCCGGGCGTGGGCGAACCGCACGGCCGGCATCGCGTCGACGTGGGACCTGGCGATGGTGGCGAGCGTGTCCCGAGCCGGCCTCGAAGTCGTCCTCGAACCCGTCTGAGCGAACCTCCGATCACGTGTCCGTCCTCGTACGGGGCGCCCACCCTCCCGCGGACGAGGGGGGGTCGCCGTGACGCAGATGGTGCCGACCTCGACGATCGCGATGTCCCCGCCGCTGTCGGGCACGCCGTTCCAGGCGACGTAGACACCGAAGGCCATGTGCACGTTCGGGGCCTGTGACGTCGTCGAACCTGCCTGGTTCAGCCGAACGATTTGCGGTCGAGCTCACGAATGTGGCCGGCGAGCGTGGCGAGCAGCTTCATCGCGATTTGGGGATGCTGCTCGATCACCTTCTGGAAGTGGCGTTGGTCGAGCACGAACAGCGTGCAGTCGGTGTCGCAGATCACGCTCGCCGTTCGGGGCCCATGGTCGAGCAGCGAGAGTTCACCGACGACGGCGCCCGGCCCGAGCCCCACCACCTTGCGGCCACCACGGCGGACGGTGACCTCGCCCTCGAGGAGCACGAACGCCTCGCGCCCCATCTGACCCTGATCGACGATCAGCGTGCCGGCGGTCATCGTGATCTGATCGCCGGCACGCTGAATCGCCTGGAGCTCGCGTTTGCTGCAACCGGCGAACATCGGGACGGTTCGCAGATGCTCGAGCAGGGCAGCTTTCGAGGACATGTCGCCCGAGAGTAGTCGTCACCCGGGACCGTCCGCGACGGAGGCGGTGCGGACGCGTGTCGCGTCGCGTTCCTCGGGCGAGGGCAGCACCCATCCATCCGACCAACCGCAGTCGCGCGTGCCCGTGTGACGGAGGTCACCACTCGGGGTACAACACCACGGCGTCGTCGGACGCCGTACGGGTGACGGGTGCGTTCGCGGGCGATGGCCGTACGTGAGCGGTTCGGTCGGTCTGGCTCCGCCTCGTGGTCGCACTGCTCCTGACCGTGGGCGACGTGACACATGTCGCTTGCGGGCGGCCCGCGAACATGCCTGAACTGGGACGACGGCGCTGGGGGCGCCGCACAACGTCAACGACAGCTCGGTGTGGGCGCGTCGCCCGGATCGGGAAGTCGTTGCCAGGGGGGCTTCGATCTCGGGGTACCGCAAGTGCGACCGATCTCGGTCGATCACGAAGAGAAACAGGGGAACATCGCATGCGAAGGAAGATCATCATCGGCGTGCTGGCGGCGGGAGCGCTGCTCGGCACCAGCCTCGCCCAACCGGCGGCGGCCAACTTCGACGACCACGGCCACGACCACGATCGGCACGACCCCGTGTTCGCCGAAGGTGGGGTTCTGGCCGGCTCGACCAACGGCATCTCGTTCGCACCGGACGGCAGCCTCTACGTCGCCAACGTGTTCGGTTCCACGATCACCCAGATCGATCCGGACAGCGGCGCCATCATCAGCAGGCTCACGGCTGAAGACAACGTGTTCTTCCCCGACGACGTGTTCGTCGCTCCGGACGGCACGATCTACTGGACGGAGATCGCCCTGGGCAACGTGTTCAAGAAGCCGGTCGGCGAGACCGCGTTTCCGCTTTTGCCGGGTCTGTTCGTGACTCCGGGCCTCAACAGCGCCAATCCGCTGGTGCTGACCGACGAGGACGAGCCCAGACTCTTCGCCGCCGGCTGCTACGGCGGCGACGACAACTCCTTCGTCGAGATCGACCCGAGCGGTGCGGACGGCATCACCAACGTCCTCTTCGGCCCGGTGGCCGACTGCGCCTCCAACGGCATGTCGTGGTACGACGGATTCCTCTACTCACCACAACCGTTCAAGGACGAGGTGTGGCGCGTCGACCCCGACACCGGGGCGACGGAACCCGTGACCACCGGATGGTCGGTCCCGATCGGTACCGCGTTCGGCTCGAAGGGCGAGCTGTACGCGCTGGCGCAGGGTGTGGGCGAGGTCGTTCGCATCGATCTCGACCCCGCAGCCGACATCGCTGACAACCGAACGGTGATCGCCAAGATCCCGGTGGCGTGGGCCGACAACATCGCCGTGCTCCCGGTGGACGGCGGCGCCGACCGCATCTTCATCTCGAGTGCGACCGACTCGACGATCGCCGAGGTGCTCCCCAGCGGCAAGCTCCGCATCGTGGTGCCCGGCCAGTTCCAGATGACGCTCGGCGTGAGTGTGATCGGCAAGACGGTCTACACGAGCAACTCGAGCCAGATCGTCGGCTTCGATCGCAGGAACGGTGAGCAGACCAGCAACTTCCGGGCGCCGTTCGGGTTCGGCTATCCGTTCGCCCTCAGCTCGGTCGCATGGGGCCGCAACCTGGTGCTGATGTCGGCGTTCAATGGCGACATCGTGCTCTGGGATCCGGTGGAGAACGTGCCGATCGCCGAGGGGCCGTTGCTGTTCCCCATCGATGCCCAACCGTTCAAGGGCGACCTGATCGTGACCACCGGGTCCCCGACCGGCGACATCTACCGGTTGTCGAAGGACCTCACCCCGATCGGCGGCCCCATCGCCAGCGTGGCCGGCGTGACCGGAGTCGCCGCCAAGGGTGGCAACGTCTACGTCGCCGACGGCGTGAACGGCACGATTCTCCAGATCATCCGCCGGGGCAAGGTGCTCGACACGCCGAAGGTCGTCATCGACGGCCTCTCGGCACCGGAGGGTATCGACATCAAGGGCAGCTACCTGTACGTCGTCGAGGGCGGGACGCAGACGCTCACCCGTGTCGACCTCAGGAAGGGGAAGCGGAAGACGATCGCCACCGACCTCGGTCTGCAGGCGCCGTTCCTGCTCCCGTACGGGTACTTCAACAACGTGACCGTCGCCGGCAACGACATCTACGTCAACGCCGACCGGGCGAACGTGATCTACGAGTTCCACGTCCGGGGCCACCGTCACCACTGGTGATCCCATCAGTCGCCCGACCACAGGGTGACCACACGTGGACACGTGCCGCGCCGCTCTCCGCCAACCGGGGTGCGGCGTCGCCGCGGTCGCGTGCTGCGGCGGGCCGATCAGAACTCGATCAGGCTCTGCCGGTAGTCGTCGGGGGCCTCGAAGCCCAGGAGGTTGAGCAGCGTGGCGGCGACGTTGGCGAGGCCGGCGCCGTCGGGTGCGGCCATGTGGTACTCACCGTCGTAGTTGGGGTCGTAGATCGCGAACGGCACCGGGCTGAGGGTGTGCGACGTCTTCGGCGACCGCTCGCCGTTCTGCTCGGTGTACATGATGTCGGCGTTGCCGTGATCGGCGGTGAACACCAGCACGCCGTCGAGCTCCTCGATCACCCTGACCAATTCGGCGACGCACTCGTCGATCACGGTCATCGCCTCGACCGTGGCCTCGAGGTTGCCGGTGTGGCCGACCATGTCGCCACTCGGGAAGTTGAGGCGGCCGAACCGGTACTCGCCCGATCGCAGCAGGTCGATCACCTCGGCGGTGATCTCGCGGACCTTCATGGCCGGTGTCTCGTCGAACTCCACGTTGTCGCTGGGGATCTCGATGTACGTCTCGAGACTGGGATCGATGTAGCCCGAGCGGTTGCCGTTCCAGAAGTAGGTGACGTGCCCGTACTTCTGCGTCTCGCTGATGGCGAAGCTCCGCACGCCCTCGGCGCACAGGTAGTGGCTGATCGTGCGGTCGATCTCGGGCGGATCGACGAGGAAGTTCGTCGGCACGTGGAGGTCACCGTCGTACTCGAGCATCCCCGCGTAGAACACGTCGGGTCGACCGCGGTCGTCGCCGTCACGATCGAAGTGGTCGAACTCGTCGTCGTCGAACGTCTGGGAGATCTCGATCGCCCGGTCGCCTCGGAAGTTGAACATGACGACCGCGTCGCCGTCGGCGATCGTTCCGACGGGTTTGCCGTCGTCATCGACCACCACGAACTCGGCGAGGTTCTGATCACCCGTGTTCCTGCCGGCGTCGTCGGCCTCGGCGTACATCGTCTCGACCGCCTCCGTCGCAGAGGGGAACCCGCGGCCCTCACCGAATGCATGGCAGCGGTAGCCCCGCTCGACCATCGGCCAGTCCGCGCCGTACCGGTCCATCGTGATCTTCATCCGGCCTCCGCCCGACGCGATCCGGAAGTTCCGGTCAGCCGCGGCCTCGTTGATCTCGGCCAGCACCGCCTCCGTCCGCTCGATGTAGCGCAGCGCGGAGCGGACGTCGACGTCGCGCCCGTCATGCAAGATGTGCACGGCCGCGCTCGTCACGCCCTCGTCGGCTGCACGCCGGAGCAGGGCGTACAGATGCTCGACGTGTGAGTGCACGTTCCCGTCGGAGTGCAGGCCGAGCAGATGCAGGTTTGCGTCGGTGGACCGGTCGACGACCCGCTTCCAGACCTCGGACTCGAAGATGGCCCCCGACTCGATCGCCCGGTTGACCAGCTTGGCCCCCTGTGCGAACACCCGACCCGCACCGAGCGCGTTGTGGCCGACCTCGCTGTTGCCCATGTCGTCGTCGGACGGCAGGCCGACCGCCGGACCGTGTGCCGCCAGTTCGGTGTACAGCTCGCCCGCCGCCAGTTCGTCGAGCTTCGGGGTCGCGGCGACGTCGACGGCGTTGCTCGGACCCGGCGGCGCGACACCGACGCCGTCGGCGATCACGAGCAGGAGCGGTCCGGGCCGTCCGGTGAACGAGGGGTGCTGGTGCAGCTCGAGCGTCATATGGACCACAGTCTACGAATCGTCGGTTGGGTGGGACTCGGGTGCTCGAGACCCTACGCTCGGCCTGCGGGAGCCACCGATCGTGAGGAGACCCGATGGGACTGTTCAGCAAGAAGAACATCGACAAGGCCAAGGCGCTGGCCGAGAAGAACAAGGAGAAGATCGCGTCGAGCGTCAACAAAGCGACCGATGTGATCGACCAGAAGACCGGTGGCAAGCACGCCGACAAGCTGAAGAAGCTCGACGACGCAGCGCAGAAGTTCGCTGGCGCCGATCGCGCCGACACCGATCGCACCGACACCGATCGCACCGACACCGATCGCACCGACACCGATCGCACCGACACCGATCGCGCCGACACCGACGAGGTGAGCCCCCCGGCCGACTCCCCGGGTGGCGAATCCAACTGACGAACGCGTGTGCGGACGCCGAGGCCGCGGCCGAGACGCAGGCCGACGTCTCAGACGCCGGCCCGGAGCGCGTCGACGGGTTCCATCCGAGCCGCACGAATCGACGGGTAGAGACCCGCGATGAGCCCCACGATCGCTCCGACCGGCGGAGCGGCGAGTGGCAACCACGGCTGCAGGACCGGCGTCCATTCACGTGCCGCCGACACCGATACCACGGTGATGATGCCGGCACTGGCACCGAGTATGCCGCCGACCACGCCCATCGCCGCCGACTCGCACAGGAACTGCGCGGCGATGTGGCGTCGGCGCGCACCGAGCGCTCTTCGGAGGCCGATTTCGCCCGTCCGTTCCATCACGGTGACGAGGGTCACGTTGGCGATGCCGATCGCGCCCACCGTCAGCGAGATGAGACCGAGCAGCAGGAAGAGTCCGTTGAGGTCGTTCTCGACAGCCTCGCGCGACTCGTTCGGATCGGCGGCCGCCGACACCGAGACGGTTTCGGGCGCGTTGGGGTTCAGTGCGGTCGCTGCCTGGGCGGCGATGAGCTGAGCGGACCCGAGCTCGGTCTCGATCACGATGCGTTCGGGGCGCGAGACGCCGAACTGATCGGTGGCGACGCTGCTCGGAATCACGATCGCTCCGATCAGACCACGGTCGCGGAGCGCCTCGTCAAGGACGCCGATCACGGTGTAGAGCTGATCGTCGATGAAGATGCCGGGCTGGAGGCCGACGTCGCGGATGCCGAGCTCGTCTCCCAGTGTGGCTCCCACCACGGCGACATGGTCGTGGCGTTCGACGTGTCCCTCGTCGAACCACCGACCCGAAGCGAGATGGCCGCGTACGGCTCCGAACAGTCCAGGCGAGGCCGCCATCACCGGAACCGTGCGCTCGCTCCGGCCGGACGGGTCGACCATCGGAACGGTGCGAACCTGACCGGGGTTCGGGATGTCGGCGACGGCACCCGACGCGACGACACCGTTCAGCCGATCGAGGCGTGTCTCCACCGACCATGGCAGCGGCGCACCCGAACGACTGTCGGTCGTCCGAGACCTCACCGTCACCTGCGTCGCCCGCAACTCGTCGAACCGACCGACGATCTGCTCACCGGCGGTCTGCGAGATCCCGAGCGTCGCGACGAGCGAGGCGAGACCGAGGACCGTACCCAGCGTCGTCAGCGCGGCTCGGCCGGGCTTGGCCAGGATGCCTGCCAGCACCTCGTCGACCATGTCGACGAGACGGAGCCGGCTGACCGGTGCAGCACCGTTCACACCCCGCCGCATCACAGCTCCGCCAGCTCTCCGTCGACGATCTCGACGCGCCGGCGGGCTCGGGCGGCGACATCGCGGTCGTGCGTGATCAGTACCACCGTGAGGCCCGAGCCGACCAGTTCGTCGAACAGGTCGAGCATCGACCCGGTGGTCGCCGAATCGAGGTTGCCGGTCGGTTCGTCGCACAGCATCAACCGTGGGTCGGTCGCCAGCGCCCGGGCGACCGCCACCCGCTGACGTTCACCACCCGACAGCCGATTCGGCGAGAAGGTCGCGCGGTGCGACAGCCCGACGCGGTCGAGCGCGTCGAGCGACCGCTCGCGGCGCTCGGTACGACCGGCGTGGCGGTACAGCCCGGCCATCATCACGTTCTCCAGCGCGCTCCGGTGAGCGAGGAGGTGGAACGACTGGAACACGAAACCGATGCGAGCCGAGCGAAGTCCGGCGCGACGGCCGTCCGCCAACGTGCCCACGTCGACGCCGTCGAACTGGTACGAGCCCGACGTCGGTCGATCGAGGAGTCCGATCACGTTCAGCAGCGTGGATTTGCCCGAGCCCGACGGGCCGACGACCGCCACGTGCTCACCGGTTTCGACGTGCAGGTCGACCGAGCGCAGCGCGTGGACGGGTGGTGTGCTGTCGAAGACCCGGGACACGGAGCGCATGGAGATGACCGGTCGGGTGCCTGCGGTGGGAACGGCGCCGACCACGTCGCCGCGTGCGTCAGGCGCCGCTGTCGTCACCGGTGTCACCGTCGTCGCTCCGGTCGCGCCGTTCACCCGAGTCGATCCCGACGACGACGTCGTCGCCGGCTTCCAGCTCGTTCGACGACACCTCGACGAGACCCTGGGCGGTCAGGCCCACTTCCACGTCGACGATGCGTGTCGAACCCGGATCGTCGGCCGTCACGGGCTCGACCTCGACCTCGACCCGACTCGATCCGTCGGGTCCGACGGTGAGTGCGGCGACCGGTACGGTCAGTACCTCGCCGTCGGTCGATGCGACATCGATGGTGATGCGTGCCCCGAAGAAGACGTAGTCACGCAGCAGCGACGGGTCGTCCGGCGCGATCACGACCTCCAGGCGGCTGGTGCCGCCACCCGAATCGCCTCCCCCGTCGCCCGAGTTGGGATCGTTCGTCTCGTCGCGCGGCTGTCCGATCGAGAGCACCGTGCCGGTCGTCTCGACCGAAACGTCACGCAGGTCGATGGCCACGGGCGCTCCGACGGTCACCAGGCTGGAATCGCCTCGACTCACCCGTGACACGACCAGGGTCTCGGCAGTCGACAGGGTGCCGATCTGGTCGGTCGCCGGGGATCCCGGCACGACGTACAGCTCGGTGACATTGGTGGGCGTGATCGGTACGAACAACAGCTCGCCGGGAGAGATGCGAACGCCGACGGTCGCCTCGAGCTGAGCGAGATCCGCGTTGGCGGCGTCCAGGGTCGTCTGTGCCTGATCGACTGCGGCCTGCTCGGCGCTGGTGTCCGCTGGGGCCGTCGCCTCGGCGAGCTGCAGTCGTGCCAGATCCAGATTGTCACGGGCGCCCTGGACATCCGACAACCCCTGCGCCCCGGCTGCGTCACGATTCGCTGTCGCCGTGGCGAGGGCCTGCTCCGCCAGCGCGAGCGCCTCATCCGCAGTGGCGACCTCGGCGTTCGCCCGGGCGATCGCCTCCGCCGTGGGGGGCGCGCCGGTGTCGGGGTCGATCGCCCCGGACGCAGCGAGCGAATCGCGAACGGTGACGGCGGAATCGCGAATCGTTCGAGCCGAGTCGCGCGTGATCGTCGCGGTCCTGACCTCCTGTTCCGCAGCCTGCCGGGCCCGCTCCGCCGACTGTTCTGCGGCCGGGACCGCAGCTTCGGCACCGGCGACCGCCTGGCGGAGCTGGAGCAACTGTGATTCGGGCAACTCGACGACATCTCGATCCAGGTCTTGACGTGCGAGCCGCAGCCCCGTTTCGGCGTCCGTGACCGCCTGGCGGGCGAGCCGCAGTTCGTCGCGTTGGCTTCGGGAAGGCCCCTCCGGCTCGTATCCCGCGTCGGTGTACATTGCGGTCACTGCCGCGCCGGTCGCCTCGTCGAAGATGTTGTCGACCTGACCCGGTGCGTACCCGAGCCGTTCCAGGGCCTGCTCCACCTGCAGTACATCAGGGCCCTCGGAACCAGACGACAGTCGCCGGTACATCGGGAGTTCGCCCTGCAACGTGAAGACGGGCCGGCCGGTGACTTCCAGGAGCACGTCACCTTCCTGGACCAGCTGGTCCAGATCCGGCACCGCGGTGATGACCTGGGCATCGCCCTCGTCGACCCCGACCGATCCCGCCAGTCGGATCGGGGTCGGCTCGTTGTACTGGACCTCACCGGACAACACGAGCGACGAACTGAGGATCCGCTGTTCGACGGGCACGGTGATGCGGGATGCCGGTGGCGCCTGGCGTGCTGCGGCTTCGTCGGCCGGCGACTTGATCTGCGTGCCGACCACGATGCCCGCCGCGGCCGATGCCACGGCCACGCCGACGACCAGGGCGCCTTGGCGTCGACGGCGCCGACCGTCGGCTCGGGCGGCGCCGGCTCGCCACGAACTCGGTGGAGCCCCGTCGTCGTCGCCCGCGAGTTCTGCCTCCTCCGACAACGTCTCGGTTGGTTCCTGATCGACGCTCATCACGAGTCCGAGTTACCCAATTCGGGGAACTCGGCCTGCAGCTCGTCGACGAGGCGTTGCTGGATCCGCCGTTGGATGCCGGGGATGTCGGCGTCCTTCTGGCACTGGAAGTCGATCTTCCAGACCGAGAGTTCGAGTGCCCGGAGCGCTTCGAGCTCGTCGTCAGGGATCGGTCTCTGCTCCCCGTCGGATCCATAGCTCGAGCCGCCCTGGTCGTCCTGCGAGTAGTCGACGATGTTCATGCCCATCGCCTCACTCTTCTTGAAGTCGAACAACTGGTACATGTGCTCGGGTGCGGTGACGGAGAATCCGCTGACGTCGGACTCCAGCGCGTCGGGTTGCTCGTTCTTCATGCAGTCGAGCCAGTCCTGCTCGGCCGTTTCGATCTCCGGGTCGTCCTGCAACGTGCCGTAGAAGTCGTTCAGACGCTGCTCGACCTCCGGATCGATCTGGAACCGGTCCTCGCCGAAGACCTCCAACTGGGCCTGGCCATAGCATCCCTGCTCCTCGATCGGCGGCGCCTCGAACACCTCGTTTCCGTTCTCGTCGATCGCGGGTTCCTCGAACAACTGCTCGCCGTTGAGCACGGTGTAGTAGGCCTCGCGCTCGCTCTCCGACAGCGAGTCGAGGTACTCCTGGTTCGGATCCTCGAACACGGGCCCGAACGAAGCGTCCTCGCCGCCGACGAGGTAGGGCTCCTCGTACTGCTCGTAGTTGCGCACCACGCCGTAGCCGTACTTCTCGCCGAACGCCTCGGGGTCGTTGAAGAGCTCGGCGTCCTCTTCGTCACCGCCGAACTGGGCGTCGTAGTCGACCGGGGTGTACTCGAAGCCCTCGGCTCGCATGCACGTCTGCACGGCCTCCTCCACGGCGAGTTGCTGGGCGCGCTGCTCGGCCGGTGACTGGTTCACGTCCCAACCGAGCAGTTCGGCGAGTGGGTCGATGTTCCCGGATTCGGCATCGTCGCCGGCCGCGCCGCAGGCGATCAACGTCGCGGCGAGGGCGGCGACGAATCCGGCTCGACGCATCAACGTGGGCATGGGTGCTCCTACGGGAACAACGACGAGGGCCGCGTCGACACGGAGTCGGGATCGGAACGTCCCGCTGGTTACTGAGCATGCATCTCCGCCCGCCGGCGGTCAACCGATTTCTGGTCGTGGATCTTCTGGTCGTTGGTACCGTCCTCGTCGTCACCGACCCCTCACCTCCAGCATCGCTCTGGGGTGGGCTCAGCAGAGTTGCCGGACGTAGCCGCGGTCGACGTGGACGAATCCGGCCCGCTCCCAGAAGTGGTGGTCGTCGGTGGCTGCCGTACTGGTCATCACCTGGATTCGTCGGCATCCCAGGTCGTTGGCGCGGTTTGCCGCGTGGTCGAGGAGCATCGAACCGATGCCGCTCGTCCGGAACTCCTCGGCCACACGGAGCAGTGCGATCTGTGCGGTTCGACCGCCGCGGTCGTGAAGATGCCGGAAGGCCAGCATCTGGAGGACCGCAACGATCTGGTTGTCGTATTCCGCAACGAGCACGTAGTTGCCGTCTGTGCGGTCGATCTCGGCGAGACTGTCCCGATACGACCCGATCGGCGGTGTCTCGTCGGTGTCCGAGACGGTGCTCCGCAGGATCGCGCCGATCGCAGGTATGTCGGTACCGACGGCGTCTCGGAAGTACGGCTGCATCGCGAGCACCATTGTTCCACCCGGGCCCCCTACGATCGGATGATGGCCGGAGACCCGTCGATCGAACCGGAGTTGCTCGCAGCGGCACGCGCCGTACAGGTGCACGCCCACGTGCCGTACTCGCGGTTCCGGGTCGGCGCCGCGGTGCGTTCCGGTTCAGGTGCGGTGTTCGTGGGCTGCAACGTGGAGAACGCGGCCTACCCGGAGGGGATGTGCGCCGAGGCGGCCGCCATCGCCGCGATGGTGTCGGCGGGCGAGCGGACGATCGACGCGATCGTCACGGTCTGCGACGGCGACGAGCTCGGGACGTGCTGCGGCGGTTGTCGTCAGAAGATCCGCGAGTTCGCAACACCCGACACGCTGATCCACAACGCCGGCCCCGGTGGTGTCGGCAAGACGTCGACCATGGAGGAGCTCCTGCCCGATTCGTTCGGCCCCGAGCACCTCCTCGGCTGATCCGGATCGATCGGGTGATCCGGCGCCGGCCGGATGACGTCAGCCGACGAACACACGCAGGTCTCGTCGGCAATCGTCGTGTCGCGAGTTCGTGCTCGACCGCGGCGCCGATGCGGACGTCGGTGAACGTCGCCGGCGGGGTCGACTCGACCGCCGCACGCTCCAGCCCGAGCAGGACGGCTGCCGCGGGAACGCTGGACGCGCATCGTGCGGTCATGTCGGTTGGACGTTCCGGCCGCTGGTTCGGGTGAGGGTGGCCCCGACGTTGAACTTGAGTCCTCTCGACTCAGGATTTCTTATGGACGGGTTGGCGCGGCGCAGTGGGAAACGTACACTTGAGTGCACTTCACGCAGGTTTCCCCGTCATCTCGAAATCCATCATCTCGAAAGAGGAGCAGTCCATGCCCAAGGCAGTCGGTATCGATCTCGGTACCACCAACTCCGTCGTCGCCGTGCTCGAAGCCGGCGAGCCCGTCGTCATCCCCAACGCCGAAGGCGGGCGCACCACGCCCTCGGTGGTGGCGTTCTCGAAGGCCGGGGAGGTACTCGTCGGTGAGGTCGCCAAGCGCCAGGCGATCACCAACCCCGACCGCACGTTCCGCTCGATCAAGCGCCACATGGGCGAGGGCTGGAAGTCCGACGACGTCGACGGCAAGACGTACACGCCCCAGGAGATCTCGGCCCGCATCCTCCAGAAGCTCAAGCGCGATGCGGAGTCGTATCTCGGTGACACCGTCACCCAGGCCGTGATCACGGTGCCGGCGTACTTCGACGACGCCCAGCGCACGGCGACCAAGGAAGCCGGCACGATCGCCGGCCTCGAGGTGCTGCGCATCATCAACGAGCCCACCGCTGCGGCGCTCGCCTACGGCCTCGACAAGGGCTCCGAAGACGAGACCGTCCTGGTGTTCGACCTCGGTGGCGGCACGTTCGACGTGTCGGTGCTCGAGATCGGTGACGGCGTGTTCGAGGTCAAGTCGACCCACGGTGACACGCAGCTCGGTGGCGACGACTGGGACGAGAGGATCATCGACTGGCTCGTCAACCAGTTCAAGAGCGCCCAGGGCGTCGACCTGTCGAACGACCGCATGGCCATGCAGCGCCTCAAGGAAGCGGCGGAGAAGGCGAAGATCGAGTTGAGCCAGACTCAGTCGACGCAGATCAACCTGCCGTTCATCACCGCCAACGCCGATGGCCCGCTGCATCTCGACGAGCAGCTCAGCCGCGCGAAGTTCCAGGAGATGACGTCCGACCTCATCGAGCGCTGCCGAATCCCGTTCGAGCAGGCGCTCAAGGACGCGGGCGTGAGCAAGGGCGACCTCCACCACGTGATCCTGGTCGGCGGTTCCACCCGCATGCCGGCGGTCACCGAGCTCGTCCAGTCGATGACGGGCAAGGAGCCGAACAAGTCCGTCAACCCCGACGAGGTCGTCGCGGTCGGTGCTGCTGTGCAGGCGGGTGTGCTTCGCGGTGACGTGAAAGACGTCCTGCTGCTCGACGTCACGCCGCTGAGTCTCGGGATCGAGACCAAGGGTGGCGTGATGACCAAGCTGATCGAGCGCAACACCACCATCCCGACCAAGCGCACCGAGGTGTTCACCACGGCCGAAGACATGCAACCGTCGGTCGAGATCCACGTCCTCCAGGGCGAGCGCGAGATGGCCGGCTACAACAAGACGCTCGGCAAGTTCCAGCTCGTCGACCTGCCGCCTGCTCCGCGGGGCGTGCCGCAGATCGAGGTCACGTTCGACATCGACGCCAATGGGATCGTGCACGTCGCCGCCAAGGACCGGGCGACCAACAAGGAACAGTCGATGACCATCACCGGGCAGTCGACCCTCGACAAAGATGCCATCAACCAAATGGTCAAAGACGCCGAAGCCCACGCCGAGGAGGACAAGGCCCGTCGTGAAGAGGCCGAGGTTCGCAACAACGCCGACTCGCTCGTCTACCAGACCGAGAAGGTGCTCAAGGACCAGGGCGACAACGTCAGCGCCGACGAGAAAGCCGCGGTCGAGGGCCCGCTCAGCGAGCTCAAGGAGGCGCTGGGCGGCAACGACACGGGCGCCATCAAGGAAGCGACCGAGAAGTTGATGTCCGCCAGCCAGGAGTTCAGCCAGAAGCTGTACGAAGCGGCCTCGCGTGATACGAACGCCACGGGCACGTCGGCCAGTGGACAGAGCGACGGATCGGGCGATGCCAACGACGACGACATCGTCGATGCCGAGATCGTCGACGAGGACCAGAGTGAGGCGTCGTGAGCGACGGGGCCGCACCCGACCGATCGATGCCCGACGACGACGAGCGCGGTAGCGAGGTCGACGACTACACCGGCCAGATTCCCCGGGTCGGCGACGACGAAACCGACGACGAGACCGGCGCCGATCAGCCGTCCGGTTTCGGGGACGGCGATGTCGCCGACGTCGAGTTCGACGACCCCGATGCGACGTTCGAGGCCCTGGTCGACGGGCTCGAGTTCGACGACGCAGGGCCGGAGCCGGTCGATGTGGCGGCGCTGGTCGCCGAACGCGATCAGTTCAAGGAGACGGCGATGCGAGTGCAGGCCGATTTCGAGAACTACCGCAAGCGGATCGCGTCTCAGGCGGCCGGAGACGTGGACCGAGCGACCGGTCGGCTGGCCGAGGCGTTCCTGCCCGTGCTCGATGCCGCTGAGGCGGCCTACCTCCAGCATCCCGACGAGGTCGGGCCGTTGCTCAACGTCTTGCTCGGCGAGCTGAAGAAGCACGGCCTCGAGGCTCTCGATCTCGAGTCGCAGCCGTTCGATCCCGAAGTCGCGGAGGCCGTCGCACACGAACCCGGCGGTGGCGGCGAGGTCGTCGTCGCCGAGGTGCTGCGGAGCGGGTACCGGTGGAAGGGTCGCACGCTGCGCCCGGCCATGGTGAGAACGAAGGACTGAAGGGTGTGCGCGGTCGTGGGCTTCCGTCGCCTGATCGCTCGCAGGACCCTCGGAAGCAGGACCCTCGGAAGGAGGTGAACGCGGATGGACGCACAGCGAGAATGGTTCGAAAAGGACTACTACAAGATGTTGGGGGTCGCCGCCGACGCCTCGTCGAAGGAGATCACCAAGGCGTACCGCAAGCTCGCCCGCGAGTGGCACCCCGACAAGAATCCGGGTGACGCCTCCGCCGAGGAGCGGTTCAAGGACCTGTCGACGGCCTACGACGTACTCCACGACGACAAGAAGCGCGCCGAGTACGACGAGATCCGCCGGCTCGGTCCGATGGCCGGCGGCATGCGCAACAGCGGCGGCCCCGGTGGGTTCTCGTTCAACGTCGGTGATGTCGGCGACGTGCAGGGCGGTGACATCGGCGACCTCCTCGGTCAGATGTTCGGAGGCGCCGGTCGCCGTGCCGGACGCGGCGGCGTCGGCCCCCAGCGCGGCGCCGACCTGACCGCCCAGCTGACCCTCGACTTCGAGGATGCCGCAACCGGGCTGACGACCACCCTGCACCTCACCAGTGACGCCCAGTGCTCGACATGTTCGGGCTCGGGTTCGAAGCCCGGCACCGCGCCGACGCGATGCGGAGTGTGCGGTGGGCGGGGCGTGCTCGACGACAACCAGGGGATGTTCTCGTTCTCGACCCCCTGCCGGAACTGCCAGGGGTCGGGCGCCGTGATCACCGATCCGTGCCCAACCTGTCACGGCCGTGGTGTCGAGCGGCGACCACGTGAGGTCAAAGCTCGCATCCCCGCCGGTGTGCAGAACGGACAGACCATCCGACTCGCGGGGCGTGGCGCACCCGGACGCAACGGTGGTCCGGCCGGCGATCTGTTGGTCGAGGTCACCGTCCAACCGCACGAGCGCTTCGGACGATCCGGCCACAACCTCACCGTCACGGTGCCGATCACGTTCGCCGAGGCTGCACTCGGTGCCGAGGTCGACGTCCCGACGCTCGATGGCTCGACGGTGAAACTGCGACTCAGGCCCGGTACCCAGAGCGGATCCCGCCATCGGGTGAAGGGCAAGGGCATCACGACGCAGTCGAAACGCAAGGGCACCAGGTCCGGCGACCTGATCGTGACGGTCAACGTACAGGTGCCGACCCGACTCAACGATGCCGAGCGGGCGGCGATCGAGCAGCTCGCGGCAGCGACTACGGTGGACTCGAGGAACACGACATCATGAACGCGCGGTCACGAAACCAAGCGGTGTACGTCATCTCGGTGGCGGCCGAACTCGCGGGGATGCATCCCCAGACGCTCCGTATCTACGAGCGACGGGGTCTGGTGCGGCCGGCGCGCACTCAGGGTGGCAACCGTCGCTACAGCGACGCCGACATCGAGCGCCTCCAGCGGATCGCCGATCTCGCGGCACAAGGCATGAACCTCGAGGGCATCCGACGCGTGATGGAGCTCGAGTACGAGAACCAGCGGCTTCGCGACGAAGTCGCACGGGCCAGAGCGGCCGCCGAATCGGCGCAGGCCGACGCCGAGAAACGTCAGCGTCGCGATCTCGTACCGCTGCGACAGGCGGTGGCGGTCTTCGGTGAACGACCGCGGTTCCTCGATCGCGACGACTGAGACGCCTGCTCGATCGTCACGGCTACGCAAAACATCTGCAGCATTCTTCGCGTCGTGCGCACGAGACGCCGCTGCGTGGTGGCATGCTGACGGTGTGAGGTCGCAGGCAGTTCCGTGGCAGCGGGTGTTGGCGGTCCTCGGCGCGATCGTGATCGGGTTGACCGGCGTGATCGTCGTGTTGCGCGCCGATGGTTTCTCGGCGCTCGATGCCACGGTGCCTCGCGCGACCCGATGGTTCGTCGATCAGTCCAACGGCCGCGTGGTGTTGGCCGACGGCTTCTCCGGTCGGGCACTCGCCCGGCTCGACACGGCCGACAACGGCCAGGTCCTCGAGGTGGCCCAGAGTGCCGGCGGTGTGGTGGTCGTCGACCGCTCGGCCGCGACGGCGCGCACGATCGATGCCTCGGCGCTCCGGCTCGGTCCTCCGCAGTCGGTCGGCCTGGTGGCCGAGCCGACGGCCTTGGTCGGTGTGAGCCAGGCGGGCCTGGTCACGGTCGACCGTGCCTCCGCTCAGGCATCGCTGCTGCCGCCGGGAGGTGATGCGGTGCCCTTCGACGTCGAGGTCGCCGGCGCCGGAGCGGCGACGCAGATCGCACCGGACGGTGCCGTCTGGACCATCGCCGCCGGCCAGCTCGCACGTGTCACGACCACGGGCCGGCAGGTGACCACGACCGGCCTGTCGAACGCACGGTTCACGCTCGTCGGATCGAAGCCCCTGGTCGTCGACCTCGACCGGGCGCGCCTCCGGTTCGATCAGGGCGACTGGGTCGATCTGCCGCCGACGGTCGCGGTCGACGAGCTGGTGCTGCAGGTCGACGGCCCGGCGGCCGAGTGCGGCTGGGCTGCCGCCGATGACCAGCTCTGGTGCATCGGCGCGGGGGGCCTCGTCGAGTCGGTCACCATCCCCGCGCTCGATGTCGAAGGGGGCGACCTGTTCGGAATCGCGGGTGATGCCGGGGCTCTGGTGCGCCGGTCGCGGGCCGAAATCGTACGACTCGACTGGCGCAACGCCGACGTCCTCACCGACAGGGTCGCCGATCCGAGCCCGGGTGCCGCGCTGACGGTCACTGCGTCGACAGATCTCATCTGGATCGACGAGACCGACGGCGACATCGTGTGGGCCGTGAATCCATGGGGCATCTCGGCGATCCGCAAGGACGATCAGGCAACTCCCCTGCTCGGCGAGGCCGGCGAGTTGCTCGCCGAGGGGGTCGGCGGACAGGTTCCCAGCGTTCGGGGCGGTGAGGACACGACATCGGACGCAGACCGCGAACCTGACGACAACGGTATCGACGACCCGCCGGTCGCCGTGGACGACCCGGTCACCGCTCGATCGGGCACGAGCGTGCCGATCGCGGTGACCGCCAACGATTACGACCCCGATGGTGAGGCGATCGCTCTGACGAGCGCCGAGGATCCGGATCACGGTTCGATCGAGCTCGCGAGCGCGAGCACCGTGCTGTACCAGCCCGAGTTCGACTATGTCGGCGTCGACGAGTTCGAGTACACGATCGTCGACGGCGACGGCACCGAGGCGTCGGCGACGGTCAGCATCGAGTTGTTGCCCGCCGACGCCCCGAACCAGGCGCCGATCGGTTCGCCCGACGTCGCCGAGACCGGACCGGACGCCCCGGTGGTGATCGACGTGCTGCTCAACGACGTCGACCCCGAACGCGACGCACTGCGTGTGGCATCGTTCAGCCCGCCGGACGTCGGTGGCGAGATCACCGAGACCATGGCACCATCGGGCTTGCCGGCTCTGCGGTATGCGCCGCCAACTGGCGCGTCGGGCACCGCCACGTTCACCTATCGACCGGTGGACTCCTTCGGAGCGGTCGGCGAGCCGGTCGTCGTCCGAATCGAGATCGCTCAACCGACCGATGAGAATCGGCCACCGATCGTCAAGCCCGATGCTGCCCGCGTCCGTCTCGACATCCCCACGACGCTGCCGGTGCTCGCCAATGACCGCGACCCCGACGGTGACCGGCTGACTCTCGGCTTGATCGAGCCGCTGCCCCCGGGGCTGGAGGTCCGCGTCCGGGGCAACGACCTCGTCGTCATCGCCCGCGCCGGTGTGGAGGAATACTCGCCGTTCGCATACACGGTCGACGACGGTCGCGGCCACACGGTCGCCGGTTCGGTGTTGATCGCGTTGATCGGCGCTGACGAACCGAACCGTCCGCCGATCGCGAACGCAGATGTGGCCTCGGCGGTCGTCGGCACCGCCCAGTTGATCGACGTGCTGGCCAATGACAGCGACCCCGACGGAGATCCACTCGTCCTGGTGGCGGTCGATCGCGCCGTCGAATCGCCGAACGCCGGTGCGATCCAGGTGCAGGGATCATCGGTGCAGTACACGGCTGCGGCGATCGTCACCGACGACGACATCGCGATCGACCGATTCACGTACAGGATCACCGACGGCAACGGCAACGAGGCCATCGGTGAGGTCAGCGTCCGCGTCCTGCCTGAGGCGATCGCGGCGCCGCCGTTCGCGCAGGACGACGCCGCCACGACCGAGGTCGACGTTGCCGTCACGCTCGATGTGCTGCGCAACGACGGCGATCCGTCCGGCGAGCGGCCGACCATCGTCGGCCAACCGGGCTGTGCCGGAGGGGGTACCGCCTTCGTGACTCCTGACTCCAGGGTCACGTACCGTCCGCCCCCTGGTCGGTCGGGCGTGTTCAGTTGCACGTACGAGGTGCGCAACAGCCAGGGCCTCCGGGCGTCCGCCACGATCGTGGTGAGCGTGCTCGAACCCGAGGTCTCGAACGCGCCGCCAGAGGTCGACAACGAGGACGTCACGATCGAGGTCGGCGACTCGACGGTGATCGATGTGCTCGCCAACGACTCCGACCCGGACGGCCCGAGGTCGGAGCTGCGCGTGCTGTCGAGCACGCGCCCGACCCTCGGCACCGCGTCGCGCACGAACGGCCTGATCGAGTTCGCGGCGGGGGCCGTCACCGGTTTCACCACGATCACCTACCAGGTCGGTGATGCGAACAATGGCGTCACGACGGGCCGGGCGTTCATCCGGATCGTCGAACCCGAACCCATCGGTCCGTTTGCCGTCGACGACGCCCGAACGATCACCGGGCCGGCGGTACCGACGACCATCGCCGTGTTGGCCAACGATGGTGACCCGGATGGCAACGCGAGCGATCTTCGCATTCTCGATGCCCGTCTCGTGAGTGGCGACGCCAGGATCGAGGTGGGGCGCGGCACGATCGTGTTCGACGCAGATCCCGACTTCGTGGGCGATGTCGTCGTCGAGTACCGGGTCCAGGACCTCGATGGCCTGACGGCCGCGGCCCGCGCGGTACTCACCGTGCTCGAGGCACCGAACCGTCCGCCGCTTCCGGGCGACGACGCGACCCAGGTCGCGAATGGTGGCACGGTCAGCGTGCCGATCGCACTCAACGACTCCGACCCGGACGGGGACCAGCTCGCCTACTCGATCGTCTCGGGATCGGACGGCACGCTCGGTACAGCCCGACTCGATCTCGGTTCGTTGATCTTCACCGCCGTCCCCGGTGTGAGCGGCGTGGCGACGATCGTGTACCGGGTCGACGACGGCGAGGTGACGGCCGACGCCACGGTGTCGATCACGGTGCTGCCCTGTGCCGAGTCTGCCCCCGAAGCGCCCGACCTGTTCCTGCAGACGGGATACCAGCAGCCGATCGCGATCGACCTGACTGCAACGGCGAGCAACGGTGTCGTCACCGACGTCGGACCACCGTTGTCGGCGCCGAGCGGGGTGTACACGCCCCCGGCCGGCGAAAACGGCAACGTGTCGTTCAGTTACGTCGTGCGCAACTCGTGTCGGATCCAGGACGTCGGCCAGGTCGTCATCGACGTCAACCAGGACCCGCTGGCATCTCCGTTCGAGGGCGCCATCGGGCGCACGAGCAGCGTGGTCATACCGGTCTCGGCGCTCGCGAGCGACGCCGAACCGTTGCGGATCGTCCGTCTCGAAGGTGCGCCCGAGTGGGTCTCGATCGTCGACGAGCAGCGAGCGGTTCTGGTCGACCCTCAGGGTCGCAGCGGACGCCTCGACATGGCTGCGGTCGTCGCCGACCCGGGTGGGTTGCAGACCCGGGTCCCGATCTCGATCCAGCTGATCAACAATCCGCCCGTGGCGCAGCCCGACGCCGTCGCGATCGCCGACGACGTCGTGACGTTCGCCCCGCTCGCGAACGACGGTGACCCGGATGGTGATCCGGTGGGCCTCGCGTCGGTACCGGCGACCCTGACCTTCGCGAACGGTGAACTGGGGACCATCGAACGATTGAGCGACAATCGACTCCGCATCGACGCCGGCGCCGGCCTGGGTGTGGCGACGTTCGATTACACGATCGTCGATTCGCTCGATCTCATCTCGGCGCCGGCCACGGTGACCGTGACGGTCAATCGGTCGCCCGTCGCGCCGAACGTCGCCATCCGACTGGCGGCCGGCGAACAGATCGACGCCGCGGTCCCGGCCACGGATGCCGAGGGTGGCCCGCTGACCCTCACGATCATCGACGACCCCGCTCCGCTGACGATCGACGTCGGCGGGCTCACCGTGACGGTCACCGCGCCGCGGTCGGCCGCGAACCAACAGTTCGCGATCACCTATCGCGTGACCGACCCGCAAGGGGCGTCGTCGACCGGTCTGTTGAACGTCACGGTCGATCCGCCGATCCCGACCACCACGACGACCACCACGACCACCACGACCACGACCACCTCGACGACCACGACGACCACGACCGTGCCGTCGACGACGACCTCGCCGCCGCCGCCGTCTTCGTCGTCGACGCTGGTGCTCAACACCACGACCACGAACCCCCGGACGTAGCCGGCCCGGCCACGCGTCGTCAGCGGCCGCGGATCTTCAGGGGGTGGTCGGCCGAGGTCAGGCACCGACCTGTGTCGCAGTCGAACTTCCAGCCGTGCAGCGTGCAGACGAGCACGTCACCGTGCTCGCCGTGATCGATCTCGCCGAACACCGACAGGTCGGCGTTGCGGTGAGGGCACCGCCGCTGCACGACGTAGTCCCCGATCTCGATCTCCGGCTCGGTCTCCGTCGGTGGATCGAGCTTGCGGATCGCCTCGGCCTCGGTGCGACGCATCCGCTCCACCGACAGCGACTTGAAGAAATTGTAGAGGTACTCGTTGAAGTCTCCCTCGCGCCAACCGGTCCATCGACACGACAGGAACAGTGAGTTCGACCAATCGACCGCGCGTGCCGCGGCCACCTCCTCGACGAGTGGTCGCGGGATGTCGAAACGGAACGCATACGGCTCGCCCGCGTACTCACGCACCTGGGCGTTGGGGAAATCGATCACGAGTTCCAGGTCGCCGGCTCGGAACAGGCAGTTCGCGCCCACCGCATCGCACAGTGTGGGTGCCATTCGCAGCAACGGTTCCCACCATGACGCCAGTGTCGCGAGCAGATCGGTCGAATCGGTCGGCCAAGCCGCCTTCATGTCGTCGAGCCACGGCCGCCAGTCGGCCTGGTAGCTACGGAGGTACTGCTCCTTGTCGTCGAAGATCGCCTCGACCTGCTCGTCGGGGATCGGATGTCTGACGGTGATGCCGTCGGACCCGATCTCGAACTCGGTGCCCGGGATCGCGAGCTCGCCTCGACGCCCTCGCTCGTCGAGCAGCCGCAGGAACGAGCGCTGGTCGGGGAAGATCGACAGCTCGTCGCCGTCGATGACGTTGAGGTGCCAGAGATCGTCGTCCAGGAACGCGGGAGGGCCGGCAGTCGGCACCACGGCCGCGGCGTCGATCGCCTCGACGTACTTCATCGCCCGGGTGAACTGGCTGTCGACCTTGGCGTCGCACAACCGCCGCTTCTCGTCGTCGGGCATGTCGTAGACCATGGGATACCAGATCGCGCCGGAGTACTGCAGCCAGTGGAGATCGACCGGGCCATGCGATCGGAGCGCATCGAGGTCGGTCGTTCGGCAGTCGTTCTGGTTGACGACACGACTCACTCCGTCGGTCACCATCATCGCGGAGTCGCCACCCGGTCCGTCGGTGATCGAGATCTCGGTGTGGATCGCGATCGTCAGGCCGGGCGCGATCTCGAACTCCTCACCGTCGACCGTGGTGATGAACTCGGTGAACCCGAGCCGGGCGAGCGTCCGCCGCTGTTCTCGGGTCGGGTAGCCGGGGAGCAGGATCGGAATGTCGCGACGGAGGTGGCTACGCAGCCACGGCTCGTCGTGATGGTCGGCGTGCAGGTGCGTGACGTAGAGGAAGTCGGCCTGCTCGATCCGGTCGAGGAGGTCGTCGTCCAACTGGTCGTTGCGCGGGAACACGAACCAGGAACCGAAGAACGCGGGGAGGAACCACGGATCGCAGAGGATCGAACCGCCTGCGGTCTCGACGAGCATGCCGGCGTGGCCGAGTGACGTCACACGCATCGTACTGAGCGTACCGTCACGCCGTCGCGGCCGGTCCGCCGACGGCGATCAGGCGATGGGAGGGTCGGTGTACTGCTGACCCGCCCGCGAGACGTGCTCGGTCCACTGGGTCCCGTCCCAGTACCGCAACTCGAAGCGCGACGACGGGTCGGCGTACCAGCCTGCCGGGGCAGCACCGGCGCTCGCAGCAGCAGCGGTGCTCGCCGTGTCAGCCGTGGCGGCAGCGTCGGTGGCCGCGGTGCTCGCCGTTTCGGTGGTGGCTGCAGCGTCGGTGGCCGCGGTGCTCGCCGTTTCGGTGGTGGCTGCAGCGTCGGTGGCCGCCGTGCTCGCCGTGTCGGTGGTGGCCGCCTCGTCGGGTGCGGTGGTCTCGGCGCCCAGTGCAGCGGCAACGGCGCCTCCGGCCATCGTCGAGTCTCGTTCCGCGGCGACCTCGGGCAGCGCGGCAGCTGCTTCTTCGATGGAACCGCTCGCAGTACTCGACGCGCCGGCGGCCCAACCGGACAGGTCGTCGGCTGCGGAACCGCTCATTGCGTCGCCGCCTCCGTCATCCGACGTATCGACGCCGTCTCCGGCGTCGTCGCTGGGCTCGGTGGCGCGATCGTCGTCGCCCGCCTCGTCGGCGTGATCGTCTCCGGCGTCGGCGGCCGGCAGCGACGGCTCATCGGTCACCACAGCGGCGGCACCGACGCCTGCCAGGGCACCGACCGCGGCCGATCCGACCTCGGAGTCCGACGCCGTGTCGGCGTCGGATGCAGCGGCGACGTCGGGGGTCACATCGGCATCCGATGCGGACTCCGTGTCGACGTCGCGACTCAGATACGCCGTGATGGAGCTTCCGGCCTGCACGATGCTGACGACCGACCATCCTACGCGCGACTGCTCGGTGAGCTTGTCGGAGAGGGACCCGGCCTCATAGGACGAGACGCTGATCGAGGAGAATTCCTGCATACTCCCATGCTAGTTCGTGGGGGGCGTTCTCCGCTCCTGCGTCACCCGGCGGGGCCGAAGCACCAGCGCTGAATCCGGCCGGCACCGGTTGTCCGAGCGTCCGGACCCGAGGCGCCGCCCCGCCCCCGTGGTGCTCGATGACGCTCCTCGCTCGGCGTCTCAGATCCGGGCCGTGACGGGTCTCGATCGACGCGCACCTCGCGGTCGAGCGTCTCGGGGCTCGATCGCCGTCGCCGCGGCCGGATGTCTCGCCCCTCCGGAGCGGTGACCAGCGCAGGGCCTTTGGTCATGTTCTGGCATGGCTGCCGTCATCTTCGGGGTCGTTGGACACATACTGGAGCGATGGTCGAGGCCATGGAGAACCTGACGGCGGTGCTGGCCCTGGTTGCCGGTGTCGGCGCGGGCCTGATCGTCGTCGCCAGGCTGCTCGCTCCTGTGGTTCCGGCGGCTGCAGCGGCCGGACGTGCGGTCGTCGGCCTGCGGGCGCCGTTGACGTTCGCGGTCGCCGCGGTGGCGACGGCCGGCAGTCTCTACTTCTCCGAGAGCGCCGGTTACGTGCCGTGTCGACTGTGCTGGTTCCAGCGGATCGCGATGTACCCGATCGCCGTCGTCGCGTTCGTCGCGCTCGTCCGCCGAGACCGTGGCGCCCGCTGGTACACCCTGCCGCTCGCTGCGATCGGTGCGGTGATCTCGACGTACCACGTGCTCATCGAATGGGGTTGGGTCAACGATTCGGAGTCGTGCGCCCTGTTCGGACCGTCCTGTGCCGACGTCTGGTTCGAATCGTTCGGTTTCGTGACGTTGGCGTTGATGGCGTGGGCCGGTTTCGTGTCCATCATCGTGCTCAACACCGTGTCCTTCGATTCGGTCGACCCAGAGGAGATCTCGTGAACGCTCGCCGTCGCATCATGGCCATCGGGTTGGTCACAGCGTTGCCCCTGACTGCCTGCGGCGGTGACGACGACAGCGAGTCGGTCGCGCCGGCGCCGGCGCCGGAGTCGGAATCGACCGGCGACGGTGGCGGGTCGGCGGAGGATGCCTCGACGGACGATGCTCCGTCGGGTGGTGAGCCCACTCCGACGATCGCCCCGGATCTGCCCGACGAGTTCTTGGACGGCGTCGGCCCCGTCGTGGTCGTCGGTGAGACCGTGCCGCCCTATCTGCTCGAAACAGAAGAGGATCAGGCAGTCGGGATGGTCGCTCCCGTGCTGATCGGCGAGACGTTCGATGGTGAGCCGGTGCGGATCGACGCGACCGTCGACGGGCCGACGTGGATGATCTTCCTCGCGCACTGGTGCCCGCACTGCAACGACGAGATCCCCGTGATCAACCAGATGCGGGACGACGGCCGCATCCCCGACGAGGTCAACGTGGTCGGCGTCAGCACCGCATACAACCCGGATCGTCCGAACTGGCCCCCGGATGAGTGGCTCGAGGACTTGGACTGGAAGTTTCCGGCCGTGCCGGACGGCATCGACACGGTTCGGGAGACCTACATCGCTGCGGCCGACTTCGGGATCGGTGGTTTTCCGTTCTCGATGCTGATCGACGGCGACGGGACGATCACCGCCCGCTGGTCGGGAGAGCGCACGGCTGACGAACTGGAGTCGCTGCTGAACGACAACCTGACGTTGTCCTGACCGTCGCTCAGTCGAGTTCCGCGCCGAGCTGTTCTGCTCGGGCGATCACTTCGCGCAATGGGAGACCGAGGGCGAGAGCGGCGCGACGCGCGTCGTCGTGCTCGGCCTTGACCCGGGATCCGCTGACCTTGACCCGGACCTCGTGTCCGCCGACTCGAATCGCTCGCTCGGTGCGAAGTTGTGGCCAGCGGTGCACCAGCGATGCTCGGACGCCGAGCGTGCCGGTCTCGTCGATCAACAGCTCACGGACCTGTTCGAACGTCGCGTCGTCGGTGAGCGCGCTCACGGTGTGAGCGGGCCGGCCCTTCTTCATCACGATCGGCGTCGCCCACGCATCGTGGGCTCCGGCGCTCAGCAGCACCGCGATCGTGTGCGCCAGTACCTCGCCCGTGACGTCGTCGACGTTGGCCTCGAGCAACCGGCACGGACGGCCGACGGTGTCCTGGGATCCGGTCGCGTCACCCACGATCGCCTGGACGACGTTCGGTCTCCCGGGTGGATCGGCCGTGCCGGCGCCGAACCCCGTCGCTCGAACGGCCATGGCGGGCATCGGTCCGCAGCCATCGCCGAGGACCGTCAAGACGGCGACACCGGTCGGCGTCGACAGCTCCATCGTGGTGTCGAGCCCGACGGTGACGACACCGGCGTCGGCGAGGAGCCGGGTCACGGCCGGCACGGGATTGGGGAGTTCGCCGTGTGCCGTTCGGACGGTCCCGTGCCCGACGGCCACCGGTGAGTGGACAACTCGTCGGACACCGAGGTCGTGCAGCGCGGCACAGACACCGACGACGTCGAGGATCGAGTCGAGGGCCCCGACCTCGTGCAGCTCGACATCGTCGGGGTCAGTGCCGTGGATCGCACCCTCGACGTCGGCCAGGCGGCGATACACCGCGATCGCGTCCAGTCTCACCCGGTCGGGCAGACCGGCGCCGTCGAGGAGGGCCAGCACGTCTCGAGCCGGTCGGTGCGGATGCGAATCGTGCGTCGCGTGGTCGTGCCCGGCGTGGTCGTGTTCGTCCGCGGCACGTTCGGTGTGACCGTGATCGCCGGTCGCGAGGTTGGTCCACAGCGACGAGATCCCGCAGCGCTGGACGCGCTCCCAGGTCGCGGCGAATCCGTCGACGCCGAGGGCGCCCCAGGAGTCCATCACGGCCATCCGGTCGGCGCCGGCGTCGATCAACGACGCAAGCAGCATGTCGCCGGCCACCCCGGCGCTGCAGTTGAACCAGACGGTCCGCGTCATGACGGCAACATTCGAACGACCGCGGCTGCTGCCCCGAACCCGTTGTCGATGCCGACCACGCTCACGCCGCTGGCGCACGATGCGTGCATGGCGAGGAGGGCGGTGACACCATCGAGTCCAGCGCCGTAGCCGACCGACGTCGGCACCGCCACCACGGGGCACGACGTGAGTCCGGCGATCACGCTGACGAGCGCCCCCTCCATGCCTGCCACAGCGATGATGGCGTCGGCCGAGGTGATCTCGTCGAGGTGCGCCAGGAGGCGATGCAGCCCGGCGACGCCGACGTCGTGACGGCGCATCGGTTCGATGCCGTACGCCGCCAGCGTGATCGCTGCCTCGTCGGCGACGGGCGTGTCGGCCGTACCGGCGGTGACGACGAGCACCCGATGCCGGTCGGTGGCATCGGGTCGACGCCACAGCAGCGTGCTGCCGCGCTGCTCCACGAGCCCGTGGGCGGCCGTGACGGCCTTCACCTGGTCGTCGCTCGCCCGGGTGAGGAGCACCGGACCCCGGCCGTGCTCGAGCAGTTCGCCGACGATCCGGACACACTGCTCGGCGCTCTTACCGGGCCCGTAAATCGCTTCGGGCACCCCCTGTCGAAGGGCGCGATGGTGGTCGACCAGGGCGTCGCCGAGATCTGCGAACGGCAAGCGGGACAGAATCCGCACCGCATCGTCCGGTGCCACGCCGCCGGACCGAATGCCCTCGACCAGCTCACGCAGCGTCGCTTCGTCCACGCCGCCATCGTGCCAGAAGCATCGACGAACCGGCACACGTGGACCGAGAGACGGCGCGTAACCTCCCGGGCATGAGCAGTCATCACCAGGGCGGGGCCCATGACGCAGGACCGTGCGTCGGGTTCTTCGGGCCGTTCGGCACGTTCACCGAGCAGGCGCTGCGGACCCAGCCAGATCTGGTGAGCGGCGAGGTGATCGCGTTCCGCACCGTTCCGGATGTGCTCGACGCCGTCACCTCCGGCGACATCGAGCTCGGGTTCGTCCCGATCGAGAACTCCACGGAGGGCATGGTCAATTTCACGCTGGACGCGCTCGCGTTCGACCACGACCTCGTCATCGTTCGCGAAGTGGTGCTCGACATCCACATGTGTCTCGCGGCCCGTCCGGGGACCGATCTCGGAGACGTCACCGAGGTGTTGTCGATCCCGGTCGCAACGGCGCAGTGCCATCGCTTCCTGCGGGAGCGCCTGCCCGACGCCGAGATCCGGGTGGCGGCGTCGACCGCAGGCGCGGCGCAGGCCGTGGGCGAGGATCCGACGCCGGGGCTGGCCGCGATCGCGCCGCAGGTTGCTGCCGAGCGGTACGGCCTCGAGGTGTTGGCCGACAACATCGAGGACCACGAGGGCAATCAGACCCGGTTCGTCGTGGTCGCACGACGAGGAGTGCCGGCACCCACCGGCCACGATCGGACGGCGCTCGTCGTGTACCAGCGAGCCGACCAGCCCGGCAGCCTGATCTCGATCCTCCAAGAGTTCGCAGCACGACGGCTGAACCTGTCGAACCTGATCTCGCGTCCGACCAAGTCGGGCGGCCTCGGCGACTACTGCTTCATCGTGTTCGCGGAGGGTCACGTCGCCGACGACTTGATGGCTGACGCGATGCGGGCACTACACGCCAAGCAGGGAGCGGTGAAGTTCTTCGGCTCGTGGCCACGGGCCGACGGTCGCGTGCACGATGCACGTGAGCACGCAGACGAGCGCTGGCGGATGGCCGACGACTGGGTCGCGTCCGTTCGGTCCGACGTCGCTTCGCGCTGAACCCGTCGAGCTGCTCGCGGAGGCCATGGGGAGGTGCCGGGCCGATCGAGTCGGGCAGCGAGAACGACCTCCACCGGGTCGGAGACACACGTTCTCGGTCGGGCTGCGGCGCTCGATCCGACCGATCCGGGGCTCGGTCGCGAGCCCGACGGCACGCTGGCCGGACGGTGGCCGGCATGACGACCGGCATGACGACGGGTGTGACGACCAGCATGACGACGGCAATGATCGGCTGTCGTACCATTCCGGCATGATCCACTCCCCAGTGACCGTCGTGACCGGTGCCAACTCGGGCATCGGGCGCGCAACCGCGGTGCACCTCGCCGAATCTGGACACAACGTCTACGGCACCGTGCGCTCGGCGGGACGTGCCGGCAAGCTGCTCGACGTTGCAGAGCAACGGGAGGTCCGGGTCGAGCTGATCGAGCTCGACATCGCATCCGACGAGTCGGTACGCACCGGGTTCGCCGAGATCTTCGAGCGTGCCGGTCGGGTCGATCATCTGGTCAACAACGCCGGGATCGGTGGCAACGGTGTGGTCGAGGAGTCGTCCGCAGAGCGAATGCTCGACGTCATGAACGTCGACCTGTGCGGAGCGATGCGCTGCCTCCAGGCGGTGCTCCCCGGCATGCGTGATCGGGGTAGTGGCACGATCGTCAACATCACCTCGGTCGCCGGCCGGCTCGCAGCGATCGCGCAGGCGCCGTACGTCGCCGCGAAGTGGGCGCTCGAGGGGGTCAGTGAGCAACTGGCGATGGAGGTCGCTCCATTCGGCGTACGAGTCGCGATCGTCGAACCGGGCGTCACCAAGTCGTCGATCTTCGGCAAGAACATCGACCTCCCGAACGAGACCGGGGCCTACGAGGGCCAGTACGAGCGAATGATGCAGATGTACGCCGCCGGGTACCTCCATGCGAGCGACGCCGTCGAGGTGGCCAGGATCGTGCTGCACGCGATCGAGACCGACGATCCGAAGCTGCGCTATCCGGTCAGCTGGGGCGGTCAGGCGATCGTCGACGGTCGGGCAGCGATGACCGACGAAGAGTGGGTCGACATGGGTCGCATCGAGACACTCGCGGACTACATCGAGGCCTTCGACGAATACTTCGGCGTCGACATCTCGACCTGACGCCCGGAGGTGATGTCTGCGTCAGTCGTTGTCGAGGCGATCGACGATCTTGTGCGCAGCGCCGGCGATCGCGCCGGCGATCCCTTCCTTCTCGGCGAGCGCCTCGAGCCCGGCATCGACGATGCCGAGTCGGGCTCGCTCGTTCTCGACGATCGAGATCTTCCCGTCGTCGTCGAGGTCGTACGCCTCGAGTTGCTCGGGCGTCGCCGATCCGGGCTCGGCGTCGCCGACCGGCTGGACGAACTGCGGCCCGCGGTGCTCCGGATCGTTCGGGCTCTGGTCGTTCATGAATCCAGTATGACCTCCGAGTGCGCCGATGCCCGCCCGGCCGCGATCGGGGGCCGTGCCACTGGCGGAACGGGGGGGATTGCGCACGCTTCTCGATGAGTGACGCGTCGGCCCTGTTCAGGACGATCGCGTCGTCGTTTCGAACCGTGTCGCGGGAGTCACCGAGGGAGTAACGGTTGGTCGGACGGCGAGCGCTTCGTCGTCGTGCCGGGTGTAGAGGATCCGGGCGGTCTGGTTGAGCACGAGCCCAGGTCTTCTTCGCTGACCCGCACAGCCCCTGGCAGCGCGGCACCAACGAGAACACCAACGGGCTGCTGCGCCACTGCTTCCCCAAGGGCACCAACCTGTCGCGCCACCTGGCGGTTTGGCGACGAATTCATGGGTCGGGTCGCGTTCGATCAGGCTCACGACCCACTGTCAATCGACGGGCCGCACCTCGAACGCTTCGATGTCGAAGCTGATCGCATCGTTCGACGACGCGTCGAACGGCGACACCTCCCACGGGGCGCCCCATCCATCGACGGCGGCGATGAGCTCGTCGAGCACCGAACGGTCGACCAGGATCTCGGCGGCAGCGTTGGTGCTGAGCGCGGACGCCGTGCCGACGCATTCGCCCCAGATGCCGAATGATGCCTGCTTGCTCCCGAGCACGCCCGTCGCGACCTGCCCGGCGGCCATGCCGATGTGCCCGCTCAACTCGACGTCGAGCTCCGATCCCAGCGCGTCGACCAGTTGGATCGCTGCGGCTGCGAACGCCAGCGCCGCATCGGCTCGCGGACCCGACTCCCCCAGGCCGGACACGAAGACCTGGCGATCGGATCCGACTCGGATGAGATCGACCTCGTGCTCCACCGCGAGCGCGCGCAGCTCGGTCGCCAGTCGGGTGGTCAGGTCCAGCACGGCATCCTGCTCGGCGCCGACCGGCACGGGCAGGCCGCGGATGGTCAGCGAGACGACCGTGCCGGTGTCGATCTGGTCGATGAGATCGGGCTCACCGCTGCGGATCCGAGCGACCAACGTCGGGGGGAGCACGCTCCCGAGCATCGAGGCGATGCCTTGTTCCTCGTGTTCGATCTCCTGTTCATGCTCGCCGAGCTGCGAGGCAACCGCGCGGAGCTGTCCACCGAGGTCACCGAGCTCGTTGCGACCGAGGTCGGGCACGTCGGTGTCGAGTTCGCCGGCCGCGATGCGTCCGGCGAAGTCCACCAGCGGGCCGACCGGCCGGGCGAGCATCCGGGCCAGGAACAGGCCGACGATGGCGAGGATCGGGAGCAGGATCAGCAGCAACAGACCGATCGTCACCAGGAACCGTGCCAGCTCGTCGTTCGTCTCGCTGGTCTGTTGCTCGGTCACCACCACCCAGTCGACGCCGGGGAGGTCGAGCGGCACCGTCGCGGCGAGGGTCCGTCGCCCCAGATAGTTGTCGACCACACCGATGAACTCTTCGCCGTTGAGTGCGGACTTCACCGCCCGGTTGTCGACCGACTGCAGCAGCACGGGACTACCGGTGAACTCGATCAGGCCGACGGTGCGCTGGTCGCCCCCTTGCTCGGCGAACCGGCGAAGGTACCGGCTCGGATCCTCGAACCACGATCGCGGCAGCGTGCGCAGCCGACGGTCTGGCCCGACCACGTACGCCTCTCCCGTAGTGCCGAGACCCAGCCGATCCCATTGCTGATCGGCAGTGACGATGTCGGTGAGCGCGGCGATCGGGATCCCTACCACGATCGCTCCGATGACCTGGGCGTCCGACCTGATCGTGGCCGCGATCTGGACGATCGGCGCCGACGAATCGGGCAGATAGAACTCACTGTCGATGATGACGGCATCTGTAATGGCCGCCTGCTGCAGCCGGGCGAGTGACGTCCCGAGGCCGGTGTCGCGGTATGGCCCGACCGAAGTGTCAGTGCCGAGGTCGACGCGCTTGGTAACCGAGTAGATGACGTCGTCGCTCGCGGCACCGACGATCAGCAGGTCGGTGGCGCCGATGCTGTCGCGCAGCGAGCTCAGGAACTGGTGGTACTCCGCGTGCGCAGCGCTGTACGAGGAACCGTCGCCAGCATCGATCAGTTGGTCGCGCTCGTCGACGGGGAACGGGTTGGCGGCGACGTAGTGGTACTGGACGTAACGACCCGCCGCCGAGTCGGGCACGGCGCCTCGACCGGCGGGTGTTCGACGCCTGCTTCGTCGTAGGGCGCCACCACGGTGTCGTACGAACGACGAGCTCGGCGCGTTGGGCCGGGTCGATGTCGGTGTCGACCGCCGCGTAGGCGCCGTCGAGATCCTCGGTGGCAGCGACGACCCCTGGGTCACTCGCCAGCACCGAGACCCGGGCCAGCACACGTTCGATCGCCAGCTCGATCGAGTCTTTCCTGAGGTCACGCAATGTGACGAGCTGTCCGCGCACGCTGGTGTCGATGAGCGAGCGCACCACGAAGAAGTTGACCCCCGCCAGCAGCACGACCGACACGAGGCCGAGTCCCACGAGTGTGCGGCTCAAGCGGGCTCGCAGCGACGACCCTCGGACCACGCTCACGACCCGTCCCGCTCGACCGACTCGTCGCTCTGATCGCCCGACGCGTCATCGCCGAGCAGCAGCGACTCGTGCCCCTGCGCCGCGAGGCGCGAGGCGACGCGACGAGTTCGTCGCCGGCGACTGTTCGACAGCTGCTCGAGCGAGGCCGCCAGTGCGGGCGATTGCGAGATCACCTTGCCGGCGATGTCTGGTCGGAGTGCCACGACGTCACAGTCGGTGACCGCGATGACCGCCAGACCGTGGTCGCTGCCGCCCGATGCGTCGAGCACGCCGAGCAGGTCACCGACGCCGAGGTCGACGACTGCCAGATCGGGCCCCGCGGCGCCGGAGCACGAGATGCGCGTGGCCATGTTCGAGCACCGCCAACCCGTGCACCCCGTCGGCGTCGAGAATCGTCTCATCCTTGGCGAACCGCTCGCGCGACGCCGTCCCGGCGAGCTGGTCGAGATCGTCGTCGGTGAGCTCTGCCAGCAGAGGCGAGGACCGCAGCCCCTGTACCAGGGAGGCGTGGTCGGGCCGGCTGTCCAGCTCGACCTGCTTGACGTCCCACATGTACAGATCCTGCGCCGGACTGGGAAGCGGGACATCGAGCCGGTTGGAGAAGTACCAGACCAGCGATCCGAAGTCGCTCTTGACCGTCGGCGCGATCGCGTAGTCGTCGATCCACATGTGCACCTCGTACCCCATCAGCGGATCGTCGATCTGCACCACGCGGGCAGCAGGAGCCGGATCGGCGAGCACGCCCGGCGTCGCCCGGGCGGCAGCGAGCAGCATGTCCTTGGCCGCGGTCGGGGCGTTCCGGTACGCCACCTGGAGCGAAACGACGACGCGGTGCAGCCGCGCCGGTTCGTCGTAGTTGGTGATCGTCGCCTTGGCGAGCTGTCCATTGGGCACGATCACCAGGTCCCCGTCACGGGTCAGGATGCGCGAGCTCCGCCAGTTGATGTCGACGACTTGTCCGTGCAGGTCGCCGGTGGAGATCCAATCTCCCGGCTGGAAGGGCTGATCGGCGAGCAACGTGAAGCCCGAGGCAAGCCCGCCCAGCGTGTCCTGGAGTGCGAACGACACGATCAGCGACGTGACGCCGAGGGCCGTGAACGCCGCCGACAGGTTGACGGCCCAGACGCCGCCGACCAGCATCCAGCCTGCGACCAACAGCACCAGCAGCCGCGGTGTTGCGAGCACCAGCCGCGGGATCGAGCGCCGGCCCTCGGCTCGTGGGCGATCGCGCATTCTGCCGATCAGCACGCCGAGCGCAGCAAGGGCCGCGGAGCTGGCGGCGATGATGAGCGCCGAAGCCACCGCCCGGATGACGATGTTCTCGGAACCCGGATCGAACAGCACGGCAACGAGGGCCCAGAGCGCCAGCAGTGGGACGACCCAGGTGCGCAGGATCGACACCGTCGGGCCCAGCGGCGAGTCACGCTGACGGAGTCGCTCCTCGACCTCGCCGATGCCGATGATCAGCAGCGGCAACACGACCACCAGCAGCGCCGCCCATCCGGCAGCGGGATCGCGGAAGACGTCGCTCACGGTGATGCCTCCGACGAGACCGCCGGCGACGGGGCAGCTGCGTCCGACACGACGACCGCGCCGTCGATGTCGCTCGCGGCGGTGACCGCGACGTCGTCGGGCAACCGGCTGCGGACGTTCGCCGAGACCATGATCGCTCCCAACGGCGATCGCCGCGCCAGATCGGCCGCCCCGGTCACGGCCGTCCCCCACGCGTCGTACACGAGGCCGCCCCGGCCCGTCAGCCCGACGGACACCGGGCCGCTGTCGACGCCACCACTGACGTCGAGGCCGTCGCCGAGCTCGGACGAGAGCTCGGCGACGAGGTCTCGTGCCGCGAGGGCGTAGGTGACCACGCGGGGCGCGTGGTCAGTGGTACGGCCTGGTCGCGCCGCAGACCGCGACGTAGCCGTCGCCGGTCACCCTGATGCGCTCGAGGCCGAACTCGGTGGTGAGTGCGTCGAGCTCGTCCACGACCTGGGCGAGCAGGCCACGGACGTGCCGCCCGTCCAGTTGGGTGAGCAGCCGACCCAGTCCATGGAGCGCCAGGACGACCACGGTGGCGTCGTGGACGTGGTCGAGGACGTCCCCGATGCCCTGCTCGCTCCGGAGTGCGACGGTCACCGGAAGGAACTGTCGGAGCAGTGCGGCGCGTTCGTCGGAGCGCGCCGCGATGTCGGCTCGCCGATCATCGAGTTGTCGAAGCATGTCGTCGATGTTGTCCGACAGCGCCAGATACTCGTCGGGACTGCTCGGTGGGAGCTCGATCCCGCTGGTGGTCTCCGCCGTGCCGGATCGCACCGCTCGAAGCCGGCCGGCGATGACCCGCACCGGCGCGATGATTCGGTTCGCCCACCGCACGGCGATGAAGGTGACCCCGACCACGAACAGCGCGATCGCGAACAACATGTCACGGGCATACCCCTCCACCGGCTGCACGCTCTCGGCGGCGCCGACATCGGTGAACACCACCCAGTCGACACCGTCGATCCGGAGCGGGCGGTACGCGGTGAACACGTCGAGGCCCTGGTAGTTCACCGTTTCGACCACGCCGGATCCGGCCTCTGCAGCTGTGAGGATGCTGCGGTTGACCAACTGCACGAGCGCCGTCGTGCCCGTGGCCGTCAGACGCCGGCGCTGGTCGTCGGTGAGGTTCGATGTCACACCCGAATCTGGATCCGGTTCGGCGAGGAACGCCGCGCGCTGCTGCACGAACGGCCGTGCGACGGTGCGCATCGTGCCGTCCTGGCCGGCGAGGTAGGTCTCCCCGGTGTCACCGAGACCGGTCCACCGTCCCTCGGCGGTGACGATCGAGTCGAAGGGGGTCGTCGAGAGCGCGCCGACGACATAGCCGACGAGACCGCCGTCGGATCCGATCACGGGGCTGGCCACGAATGCGATCGGCCGGTCGTCGGCCGACGGGTACGCGGTGAAGTCCGCGATCTGGCTCGAACCCGACTGTGGGTCGCTCCGGATCCCGTCGATCAGGTTCGCCAGGGCACTGCCGCTGAGCGGGCCGATCTCGAGGCTGGTCGCGAAGTCGATCCGCTTGTTCACGGTATAGCCGATCGTGTCGTTGCGGGCATCGACCAGAAAAACCGTCGAGCCCGGATCGGACGGCGATCGGGCCATAGACCGGATGAATCGTGCTGTGGACCTCGGAGTACGCCGACCCGTCGCCGGCGTCGACGACCAGGGCGGGGTCGATCAGCTGCCCGCCGTTCTCCGGCCGCCTCGGCACGCTGTACGCCCGCCACCAGACCGAGGAGTGCCATGCAGCCCACCCACGAGCGTAAGAATTCCGGAAGTCTCGGGCTCGCGATCATCCGGGACTGGCCGGTCGTCCTGTTCCTGGGGATCGTCACGGTCGGTCTCGGCACCGTGGTGCTGTCATGGCCCGGTGAGACGCTGATCGTGATCTCTGTCCTGATCGGGATCCAGCTGATGGTGTTCGGCCTCTACCGGCTGATCCTCGCATTCTCCGACCAGGCCCAGTCCCCCGCGTTCACCGGATTGGTCGGCGTGATGCTGATGATCGCCAGCGTCATCGCGCTCCGTCATCCGTTCGAGACGGTGGCGGTGCTGGCGACTCTGCTCGGTGTGGTCTGTATCGTCGCCGGAGTGATCGATGCCGTGGACGCCGCAGCCAACGAACGGAGCACCCGCCGACTGTTCAGCGGGCTGATTGGTCTGTCGTCGATAGCGGCGGGTGTCGTCGTGGTCGCGTGGCCGGCCCCGACGGTCGCCGTCATCTCATGGATCATCGGCTTCTATCTGGTCGTCTTCGGACTCTTCGTCGTCGTGAACGGGCTCGCCTTGCGCAACCTCGCGAGGGGCTGAGGCCGAACGCGGGGCGCCGGCTGATCCGCACTCGGAACTCGATGATCTCGAGCCGAAGTCAGGAGGTCCGGAGCCCGTGAGGGGGACGCTCGCGTGGCACGAACCTCGACGTTGTCTGGCGTCGGTCGACGCCGAACTGGCCGACATCGAGGGTCGATCCGAGTCGAGTTCGGTCGCTGCTCCTGGTCGTTTGGGTACCGACGACGGCCGGTGACCACCACGACCCGACCCACCGCCGTCATCGTTCTCGTCCACCGCTCCGGGTCTTGGATGTCGACGTGAACTGTGTCGGGGACCGCAATGACCGTACTCGCTGCTGACGAGCCGACGACGTGTTCAGCATCCCCATGGCCGTGGTGTCGCTACGCTCGTCGAGGCCTCGGAGCTGTGCCGATCCGGATCGGGTTGGTCATACTCGGCTCCGATCGACCGACGAAGGAGACATCACATGCCAACATCGATTCTGAGGATCTTCGGTATCGTGCGCGACTACAAGGCGCGCTTCGTGATCTCTCAGATCGGGATGCTGATCGCTGCGGTCTGCATCGTGGCGTATGCATCGTTGATCAGCAAACTCGTCGACGAGGGCATGGTCGCCGGCGATCAGCAAGCCGCCGTCGACGTCGGGATCTGGATGCTGGTGCTGGCAGTCGCGATGGGTTTGTCGATCGCGATCGCCGGGTCGCAGGCGGTGTTCTTCTCTCAGGGCGTGGCGTTCTACGTTCGCCGCGAGTTGTACAACAAGGTCCAGGGGTACTCGTTCGAGAACTTCGACCATCGCCCCACGAGCGACCTGATGGTTCGTCTGAACTCCGATGTCGTCAACATCCAGAACGCTGTGTTGTACACGATCCTGCTGGGGTCGCTGGCACCGTTCCTGTTGCTTCTGACCATTGCGATGGCCTTCATCAATACGCCGAGCCTGGCATGGGTGGTCATCGTGGTGATCTTCGCGGTGTTGGCGGTGATGGCCGTGCTCGTGCCGGCGATCGACCGCGCCTACCGCCAACGTCAGCGTGCCCTCGATGATCTCAACGGCACCTTCCAGGAGAACTTGATCGGGATCAGCGTGGTGAAGGCGTTCGTTCGTGAGCGCTACGAGATGCGCAAGTTCGAAGAGCACGCCAGAGGATTGCGCGGGCCTGAGTACCAGGCCGCCTGGCGGGTTGCGTTCTTGGCGCCGCTGCTCACGGGGCTCGGCCAACTGGCGATCGTGGTGGCGATGTGGGTCGGTGGTTACAACGTGCTCGAGGGAGCCGGTCTGTCGGTCGGTGAGGTCAGCACGTTCACGCAGTACATGGGTTTGATCATCACCCCGTTGGCGCTGTTGGCACAGGTCTTGCCGCTGATCTCGCGCGGTGATGTGTCGGCGGCGCGGATCCTCGAGGCCTACGAGACCGTGGCGACGATCAAGGACCCCGACGAGCCCGTCACCGTCACCCATGACGATGTGCGCGGTCGGGTCGTTTTCGACAACGTGTCGTTCGGGTTCCGCCGCGCCGACGGCACCTACGACCCACCGGCGCTGAAGAACATCAACCTCACCATCGAGCCCGGCCAACAGGTCGGTTTCCTCGGTGCCACCGGGGCCGGTAAGTCAGCACTCGTCAATCTGATCCCGCGCTTCTACGACGTGACCGAAGGCAAGATCACGATCGACGGCATCGACGTCCGTGACGTGCCGTTGCACGACCTGCGCAGGATCGTCGGCATCGCCCTCCAGGAGGCCGTCCTGTTCCAGGACGAGCTGCGTCCGAATCTGAAGTTCGGTGCCCCCGACGTGGAAGACGACGTAATGTTCGACGCTGCCAGGGCCGCCGATTCGTTCGGGTTCGTCTCCAAACTCCCGGACAAGTGGAACGCACAGGTCGCACGCCGAGGCTACAACTTCTCCGGTGGTCAGCGACAGCGTCTGGCGATCACCCGGGCGCTCACGCCGCGCCCGCGGGTGTTGATCCTCGACGACAGCACCAGCGCCCTCGACGCATCGACAGAGGGTCGGGTGCAGGCGGCGATCCCGACGTTCATGCAAGGTGCGACGACGATCTACGTCGCCCAGCGGATCAGCGCCCTGATCGACCTCGACCACATCTACTTGCTCGAGCACGGTGAGATCATCGCCGATGGCACGCACGAAGAGCTGATGGTGACCAGCCCGCTGTATCAGGAGATCTTCGAGTCCCAGCTCGGCGGTGGCATCACCGCCGGCCTCGACCTGGAGGGGGCGTCATGAGCCGCCGAACGACGGCGACCGAGGCGAACGCAGGAACGATCCTGCGGCTCGTCGGACGGATGGTCGGTGGACCCAAACGAGGCCGTGCAGTGCTCGCCGCAGTGATGCTGCTCGTCTCGCTCGTTGCTCTGATCATCATTCCGACCGCGACCGGGCGCGGAATGAACGTGATCGCCGAAGGCGGCTCGAAGGGCGACCTGAGACAGTGGGCGATCGTCGGCGTCGTTGCCGGCGCCGCATATCTGCTGTTCAGCTTCGTCGCCAATCAGCTGTTCGCCAAGCTGGCGTCCGAAGCGTTGTACGAGCTCCAGACCGACCTGTTCGACAACGTGCAAACGCTGTCGATGGGATTCTTCTTCACGAACTCGCCCGGCGAACTGTCGAGCAACGTCACCAACGACGCCGAGGTGATCTCGCTGTTCTACACGACCGCGCTCAGCCAGATCCTCCGATCAGGGATTCAGGTACTCCTGATCATCGCCGTCATGTTCGTCGTCAACTGGCAGCTGGCGCTCGTCGCGATCTTGACGATCCCGTTGCTGGCCGGCGCCGCTTACGCGATCGCCCAGGTCTCGGGGCCGGCGTTCAACCGTCTTCAAGAAACGCTCGGTGACGTGAGCGCGTTCCAGGAGGAGACGCTCAGCGGGCACAAGGTGATCATCAGCAACAATCGCCACGAGTGGGCGGCGGAACGGCACGAAGAGCACGTCGGCGGCGTGTACGACGTCGGGCATCGAGCATTCATGTCGGCGTTGATGCAGTTCCCGATCACCCAGATGTTGAGCCTCGTGCAGAACGTGCTCGTGTTGGTGGCGGGCACATTCCTCGTGATCAACGGCTCCACCACGCTCGGAACCGTGTTGGCCTTCGCCGGGTACTCGGCGCTGCTCGCCTCTCCCTTGGCCGAGATGGCCAACCTGATCACGACGTCGCTCAATGCGTCTGCCGGTGGTGATCGTGTGTTCCGGATCATCGACGAGCGCCCCGACGTCCAGGACGCCCCCGACGCGGTGGACTACGAGTTCAAGGGCGGCCGGATCGAGTTCGATCACGTCGACTTCGGGTACGTCCCGCACAGCCTGGTGCTGCGTGACAACACGTTCGAGGTCGAGCCGGGCGAGAGCATCGGCATCTGCGGACCGACCGGCGCCGGCAAGAGCACGCTGATCAACATCCTCACCCGCTACTACGACATCACGTCGGGAAGGATTCTGATCGACGGCCAGGACCTGTCGAAGCTGACGCAAAGAAGCCTGCGCAAGCAGATCGGTGTTGTACTGCAAGAGGCCTTCCTCTTCACCGACACGGTGATGAACAACCTGCTCTATGCCAACGAGGATGCCACCGAGGCCGACGTCATCGAGGCGGCCAAGAAGGCCAACGCCCACGACTTCATCCTCGGGCTGCCCGACGGGTACGACACGATGCTGACCGAACGCGGCGCCAACCTCAGCCAGGGGCAGCGACAGATGATCACGATCGCGCGTGCGATGGTGGCCGATCCGAAGATGATGATCCTCGACGAGGCGACCTCCAACGTCGACACCCGCACCGAGAAGCTGATCCAGGACGGCATGCGCAAGCTGATGGACGACAAGACCAGCTTCTCGATCGCCCACCGCCTTGCGACCATTCGGGGCTCGAGTCGCATCATGGTGCTCAACGGCGGTGCCATCGCCGAGATGGCGAGCCACGACGAGCTGATGGCGATGAAGGGCTTCTACCACTCGCTCTACATGAGCCAGTTCAAAGGCAAGGGCCCCGCAGGCGACCCCGGCGACATCGCACTCGAGTTCGAGAGTACGTAGCTCTCGCGCTCCACTGGACCCAGCCGCACCGACCCCACTGAGGGCTTGCCGCTGGCGAGCCGGCGAGCATCGAAGACTCGTGCCCGTACGAGAGTGGCGGGCCCGCGCGCCGCGCATTATGTTTCGGCGATGAGTCATCAGAGATGCAGGGTCCAAGGGCTGCGATGACGACTCGTCACGTGCTCGACGGCGCGATCGGCATCGTCGTGCTCGTGGCGCTCACGTGGGTGCTGTACCGGCCGAAGATCCAGCAATCTGATCGCTACCAGTCGATGGTCGTCCCGTTGGCCAACATCATGGACGTCGGCTTCCTCGTGCTGTCGCCGATCATCATCGTGCTGGTCGGCTACGAGGCGCCGCTGTACATGCTCGGCATCTGTCTGGCCGCGATGGTGACCGGTTTCGTGATCTCGTACAACATCCGTCACTACGAGCCGCTGGTGGGCACCCCGGATCGCCTGCACTCGGTCGCGGCGGCGGCCAACTGGTCGTTGTTCGGCGCCTCGATGGTGAACATCGCGTACTACGTCCAGCTGCTGATGACTCTCATACTGCTGCCGCTCGACGTGTACACCGAAGGTCGGGTCACATTCACGTCGGTGGTGTTGCTGTTGGTCGTCATCGTGGTCGGTTACCGGGGTCATCTCCCGCTCTTGAACCGTCTCGGTGATCGGACCACGGCGTTCAACCTTGCGGCGCTCGGTGCGGTGCTAGCTGCGTTCGCCGCGTACAACGTGCTGGAGGCCCTCGACGGTCGCTGGGACTTCCCCAGCTACGACCCGGCCGTCGGCACCGACGACCTCCGCAAGCTCTTGGGACTGTTCGCCATGGTCCAGGGGTTCGAGGCGTCCCGATACATCGGCGAGCGCTTCTCCGGTGAGGTGCGGATCTCGACAATGCGGTGGGCCCAGGTGATCGCCACGTCGGTGTTCGTCGCCCTGATCGCAGTCGTGCTGCTGCCGGTCGGTCAGATCGTGCCAACACCCGATGCCACCGCGATCTTCGTCGTCTCCAAGGAGGTCAGCCCCTATCTGCCATGGATGATCCTCGTCGCTGCGATCGGCAGCCAGCTCTCGGCGATCACGAACGCGACGTCGTCGCGCAGCGATCTCCTCATGGAGGCCACCAGGAACACCATTGCCCGCAAGTTGACCTTCCCGATCCTGCTCGTGCCGGCGATCATGATCGTCGTCTTCACCGACGTCACCGAAGCGGTGGCGATCGCCTCCCGGGTCTTCGCGCTCTACTTCGTGCTCCAGGCCGCGACCGCGGTGATGATCGCGTCGCGGAAGCGGAGCTGGGCTGGGGTGGTGGGCTTCTCGTTGATCGGTCTCATGATGGCCACCGTCACGGTCTTCGGTCTCCCCGTCTAGGACATTCGGCGGCCGGTCTCAGGCTGCAGCGCGGCGAGAGCGGGTCAGCACTTTCGAAAGTTGTGCGCCGGCGAGCAGGATCTGAGCCTCGTAGAAGATCCAGACGAGGACGGCCAGGACCGAGGACGCGGCACCACTCAGCGAGGACGCTCCGAACGTACGCAGGTAACGACCGACCAATGTAGTTCCGATGACCAGCAGCGCCGCAGACGCAACACCACTGACGACCGCGGGGCGCCACGGGACCTCGGCCGAGGGGAGGAATCGAAACAGCAGGACCACCGCACCGGCGAGCAACGACCAGCTGAGGAGACTGGCCACGATCGCCGACACGGCCGAGAACCCGACCACCGAATCCGGAACGAGGGTCTCGAGCAGGCTGGTCACGGTCTGGACGGTCAGCGACGCGACCAGCGTGAACGCGGCTGCGAACAACACGAGGAATGCCACCAGTCGACGACGGATCGTTGACCGGATGCCCGACCGTACCGGTACTCCCCAGATCTGGTTGAGCGCGTCCTCGAGCGCGAGGAAGAACAGCGAACCGGTGACGAGCAGCGATCCCAACCCGATCAGTCCGAGCTGGGCGCCGGCCGACCCATCGAGTTGCTCGGAGACCGACTGGGCAGCGTCGACACCGATCTTGCCGAACGCGTCCTCGAACCGCTCGCTCAGGTATCCCTCGACCTCGCTGCGTTGGCCGAGCAGACGGACGATCCCGAGGCTCAGCGTGAGCACCGACGCCAACGAGAACAACCCATAGTAGGCGAGACCCGCGCCCAATCGGATCGTGCGGTCGTTCCGCCACGAACCGTACGTGTCGAGCAAGATTCGGATCCATCGACGAACGCGAGCATCGCCACGACGAATCGCTCGGCAGTCTTCTAGTGCTCTGACCACACTGGTTGGTGGGTCGCGTCGACCACTGGGGCGTGTGGGTCTGTTTTCCTGGTGGGATGACGAAACGTGTGCAGGTGCGTCGCTTGAATGACGCGGAGGGTCGCCAGCTCCAACAGATCGTGCGTCGGGGCGGCAAGACGGACCGTTCGATCGTGAAGTGGCGACGGGCGATGGTGGTGTTGGCGTCGGCCGGCGGCAATGACGTCGCCGCGATCGCACGGTTGGTGCAGACCTCACCGGACCGGGTCCGCGAGATGATTCACCGGTTCAACGACCTGGGGATGCGATCGTTGGACCCTCAGTGGGCGGGTGGCCGACCCCGCCAGATCACGACGACTGACCGAGCGTTGATCGTCAAGACGGCCACCACGCGACCCCGCAAGTTGGGTCGCCCGTTCACGCATTGGTCGATCCGCAAGCTCGCCGACCACCTGGCGACGCGCAAGGGCCGCAAGGTCACGATCGGGCGGGAACGGTTACGTCAGATCCTGATCGCGGAGGGGATCATGTTCCAGCGAACGAAGACGTGGAAGGAGTCACCCGACCCGCTCAAAGAACAGAAGCCGGCGCGGATCGAGTACCTGCTCGAACACGCCCGGGACCGCACCTTCGCGTTCGATGAGTTCGGGCCGTTGACGATCCGCCCGGTTGGCGGCACGGCGTGGGCACCCAAGGGTCGACCGGTCCGGTTGCGAGCGAACTACCACAAGCCACACGGATCGAGACAGCTCTACGCCTGGTACTCGATCGGCGCCGATCGCCTCGACGGCAACCTCGAACCCACCAAGGGATCCGCCGCGACCCTGCGGGCGATCCAATCGATCCGCGCCAGTGTCGATGACGGCGAGGCGATCCACGTCATCTTGGACAACTTGAACCACCACAAGAACCGCGACGTGTGCCAATGGTGCGATGACAACAACGTCGAGTTGGTGTTCACCCCGACCTACGCGTCATGGGCCAACCCGATCGAAGCCCACTTCGGACCGCTGCGCCAGTTCGTCATCGCCAACAGCGACCACCAAGATCACCCCGCCCTCGGTCGAGCGATCCGCAGCTACCTGCGCTGGCGCAACACCCACACCCGCGACCCACGCATCCTCGACGCCGAACGACGCCACCGAGCCCGCACCCGCAGCGAACAACAACGACGATGGGGCCACCCCCGCCGCGCCGCCTAAGCGCGCGATCGTATGTGGTCACGGTGAAGCGAGCCCACTCGGCGGCAATGCGATCGATGTTGGGTGTTCGATGACCCACCAAGCCATCGGTCCAGCAGCTGAGGTTCGTGATCCCGATGTCGTCACCCCAGAACACCATGATGTTCGGCCTCCTGGTCGGCATGTTTGCTCCCTGTTCGATGAGACGTTTCTCTGGCCTGAGCGGGATTGATGCCACATCGACGAATGTCGGCAGAACTCGCAGTTGGGCGGGCCAAGAACGAGCACACGTGCGCCGCGAGAGCACGTGTGCTGTGGCGGTCAGTGGCCGAGCCAGGCCTTGAGCGTCGCCACCGAGAGCCCGACGACGAGAACTATGGCCCCGAACACGAGCGATCCGACCACCGAGCGTCCCGCCTTGCGGGCAGTCCCGTAGCCGGCGATCGCGATGATCGAACCTGATACGTATGCCGCGACGACCACGTCGTTGCCTTCCCCGACGACCAGCAATGCGATCGTGGTGACGAGCGCGACGAAGCATGCACCGCCGACCGCCACCCCCCCATGGATCATGTCGTGACGCCACGGGCCGCCGCGGCGAAACCCAGCAGCCGCCAGCGTGAACGCGAACCAATGGGCCAATGCGAGGCCAACGGTCTGGCCCCAAACCAGCGCCACCACGAAACGATCGTGATGGCCGGTGCCGAGGCCACCGGACTTGACGTCCGCGGGGAGTGCGATCAGCGTGCCCAACACCACGATGCCGGTGTAGAGGGCCATGACCGCCGCCTCTCGCCACAATCGTTCAGACATCAGCTCGCCACCCGGCCGGGCGGTGCCGCCCGGCAATCGTCACCATGGGCGCCGAGACGGAACCGGAGCGTACAGCCGAGCGAGTCAGCCGCCGCCACAGCAACCTCCCCCGCCACACGCGACGGCGATCCAGCCACCACGTCACACGCACGTGGAGGTTTCAGCACCCTCGGCCCCGGACCCTCGTCGGGGTTGATCGAGCTCCGCCTCGTTCATGATCGTTGGTGGTGACGTGCGTCGGATTGCCAGTTCGAGCCGAGCCGCAGCCAGATCAAGCTCACCATCGTGGCACCCAGAATCGAGCCGATGATGCCACTCGGACGCAGGACGAAAACATCGCCGGCACTGAGTCTGATCAGCCGGCCCCCGACGAACGAGCCGGCAAGCCCCGCCACCAGCCCGATCCCCCAGTCGATGCGGTGGCTGTCGTTGCCCGATGACAACTGGGCGGCACCCCCGATCATCATCCCGAACAGGATCAGTCCCAGAATCAGCACGTGCGCACGCTAGCGCCATCGTCGACCCTTCGACATCTGCACACAGGACCGATCCCGGGGGCTGGTCGACATCGGTGGCAACGGGCGTGCGTTGATCGTGCGCCGATTCCACCGGGTAGCGCTTGCACCGTGGCTCACTCACGAACTGCCCTGATCCCGCCGTCACGCTCCTCGCGCTTGGTCGAGCGGAATCCTCGGCCTCGACCGTGTTGCTCGTCGCCATCGATGCTCGGCTCGTCGCTCGACTCGAAGTGGAGGAGCACGACTTCCTGCTCCATGATGCGCTAAAACCAGGTAAGCGAGGGTGACAACGGCAATCGCTCCTCGCATCATCGATCGGCATCGTCGGTCGCCAAGATGCTGCCGGGCATCTTCAGTATCGTCGTGGGATGCTGATCCGCGCTCGCCGTTCAATGTCGGTCATGTTCGTGCCTGGCCGGGTTGGAGCAGTTGCAGACGATCCGTGAGCCCGGCTGCCCGCATCTCCGAGACGAACCTGTTCGCCGGCGAGTCGAGCCAGGCGGGCAGAGCGATGCGCCCGTCCTCGGGCGAGTACGTGCCCCAGTGGATCGGGATCACAGCCCCCGGCTCGATCAGCGCTGCGGCCTCGGTTGCCCGGGCCGGATCGAGATGGCCCCAACCGATTGACGGCCCCCACCCCCAGATCGGGAGGAGAGCGACATCGATCGCCCCGAGCGACGCCATGTCGTCGAACAGGTCTGTATCGCCCGCGAAGTAGGTCCGGTGTCCGGCCACTTCGAAGACGAACCCCACCGGCTTCGCCGTGATCTTGCTGTGCGGGCCGCGGCCGGTCGGATGCGCTGCGTCGACCACGTCGATCGTCGTTGGGCCTACCTCGATCCGGTCTCCGTACTCGACCTCGATGATCTGTTCGAAACCGGCTCGCGTCAGGAGTGAACGTGTGCCGCGAGGGGTGACGACCGGAGTCGTCGGCCTGATCCGGCGCAACGACGGCACATGGAGGTGATCCATGTGGGCGTGTGACAGCAACACGAGGTCGACCTCTACGATCGACGGGGCAGGTAGCTCGCGCCGACGGCGCAAATGGGCGACCCGATGGCGCAGGAGCGGATCGGTGAGCACCCGGAAGTCGCCGTAGTCGACGTGCGTGGTCGCGTGCCCGATCCAGGTCACCCGGACGTTCGGCGCGGCAGGTGGGGTGGGCATGGTCACGCCGGTGCGGGCAACCCGCCTGCTCGTTCGAAGCGCCACCGCCTTCGCGTTGATCGTCGCACTGTCCGACGCGAATGACGCCACCGCGGAGTTGGGATCGGGGGTGGCATCGTCGTCGCGCTCGGTTCCCACGCCGATCATGCACAGCGTATTGCCAGGGATGGTGACCAGTGGGGCGCCAACGAGACCCCCCGAAGTCGAACTCGGGAGCGCGTGGGTCGCGAAAGCCCTTGTCGTCGATGATCTTCCAGGCGGGCTTCTCGACTCGGGCCCTACGGGTCGACGCTTGTTTGGCACCAGCAAAGTCAGGTTGTACCTCCGCTGCCGACCTAGCGGTCAGCGCGACCAGCGAGGGTCGATGTCGACGTCGATATCAACTGACCGTCGACGGCATGCCGTGCCGGGTGTAGAGGTTCCGGGCGGTCTGTGCGTGTCGGCCCGGCGACCGGCACGGTGGCGCCTCGCGCGGCGAACTGTCGAAGTGCTCCCCGCGGTCGGCCCGCGGGGTGCCGGCTACTCGGCGACGACCTCGTCGAACTCCTCTTCGATGGCCTGCTGGACGTCCTCGTCCTCCGCGAGCTCCTCCACCTTCGCCATCGACTCGCCGCGCAGCTCGGCGTGGAGCAGTTCGGCATCAAACGCGTTACCCATCTCGCGGAGGAGGTCCCAATCGATCGAGTCTTCGAGCATCAGCGCGATCGCCGACTCCTTGTGTCCGAGCCGCTCGTTGACCGTGTCCCGGAGTTCACGACGTTCCTTCCCGCGGACGAAGCCGATCAGACCGCCGATCGCCGCGCCGCCAATGGGTCCGCCCAGCAAGATTCCGATGCCGAGCCCGATCGTTCCGCCCTTCCATCCGGCGACGTAGCCCTTGTTGTTGAGCCTGATCTTGCCGCTCTCCTCGCGCGTGATCGTCGCCGCTTCCTTGATCTTGATGGAGCCGCGGCTTTCGTGAGACTTCATGACGGTGAAGAACTCATCCGCCTTGTCCCGGTTGTTGAACACGGCGACGATCAGATCGTAGTCCTCGTCGGTTTGGTAGATCCCCATGGCACCACTCCTCTCTGGTGAAGACATGGCAGCGGGATTTTCCCACGTGCAGTCGGTTGGGCACCGTAATCGGCCGACCAGCAGAAGTCCACCCTGGCGACCGATCGGTCGGCAGCGGCCCGGCGCCGGGGTAAGCGCTCGCCGCGGTCGAACACCTCCTGGCAACCGGCCAGCCCCGCTACCGACATCGCGTGACGCGTTCAGGGAGGGGCCAGCGTCCACCACGTCGATCGTGAACCTGATCTGGACGTCCTGCCGCCACCGGATGAACAGTGATCGTGCCCGCGAGCTGTGACGACCGGGAACGTTGTCCTGGCGGGATGGGATTGAAGGTCCGCTGAACGCTCCGAGCGAGGCTGTGTGTCTTCGACAACGTGAGGAGGACCCGTTTGGTGGTCCAGTCGCTACGCGGCTTGGGGTTGGTGGGTCTGGTTCCAGCGTAGGGCGAACTCGGTTGGGGTGAGGTCGCCGTGGCCAACGTGTGGGGTCGGTTGGTGTTGTCGTCGAGGCGCCAGTCTTCGGTGATCAGCTGGGCTTCGAGCAGGGAGTCGAAGCGCCACGAGTTGAGGAGTTCGTCGCGGAGCCGCCCGTCGAAGCTCTCGATCCAGGCGTTCTGCCGCGGCGATCCCGGGTCGATGAACGTCGTCCCGGTGCCGTTGAACCGGCACCAGGCATCGACTGCTGCGCAACGAACTCGGGACCATTGTCGAATCGCACGAACACTGGTGCTCCACGCTGTGCGGCGAGGCGGTCGAGGACCCCAACGACGTGGTCGGCGTCGATGGAGCCGTCGACTTCGATGGCCAGGGCTTCGCCGGTGAACTCGTCGATCACGTTGAGCATCTTGATCTGGCGGCCATCAGCGGTGGTGTCGAACTGGAAGTCCATTGCCCACACCACGTTCGGTCGGATCGGTGACATCGCCCCGACCTGGACACCGAGCCCGAGGAGCCGATGCTTGCGTCGCCGTTGCGGCACCCGGAGGCCTTCGTCGCGCCAGAGCCGCCGGATCCGCTTGTTGTTGAGCTTCCAGCCGGCCCGGCAGCTGTTCGACCTGCGCCCGACGGCAATCCGAGCTTCGCGACCATCGTGAAGGTCACTCGCGCGCTCGGTCTGAGGATCCGCTTCACTCTCAGGGCAGGAGAGTGAGTGGGCCGAGTTCGGATACCACGACGGTGAAATGTCGTCGGTCGAGCGTGGCGACCTCGGTGGTCCCCAGTCGCTCGGCGGCACTGATCACGGACGCGTCGACCGTGCCGAGCGGGAGGTCGCGATACCGGCCGACCAGTTCGGCAACGCGCATCCAGTCAGCCGCAGCGACCGGCTCCGCGATGAGGTTGCCAGCCGCCAGGTCGCCGACGAATCGGATCTCGGCGTCGCTGCCGAGGCGGGTGGCCACGAGATGCACGACTTCGGTGATCACGAGGGTCGGCACGATCAGCGGGCCAGGGTGCGTCTCGAGCAGTTCGAGGCACTCGGCGTGGTGTCGGTCGTCGCGGTCGACGTAGGCGTACAGCGGGCCGGCGTCGACGATCAGTGCGATCGCGCCACCTCGCCGGCGATGATCTCATCGATCCGCTCGGAGATGTCATGGTGACCGCTCGCACCAGTGCCAGCGGCGAGCAATCTGCGGCGGCCGCGTGGCGCTTCGAGCAGTGTCTCGATCGCTTCACGTGTGAGCTCCGAGACCGTCACGCCGCGCCGCTGCGCTTCGTGGCGCAACCGTGCGTCCAGCTCGTCGGGGAGTTTCACGGTGGTGCGCTGCATGTATGCCAGCATACCCCCCGAGCGCGATTGAGAGTCTCGTCGCGATCACGCCGCGCGCTTGCGTTGGACGTAGTCCTCGAGGTCGTCGATGGTGAGGCGGACGCTGCGGCCGATGCGGATGGGTTCGAGCTCGTGGTCCCAGATCAGTTGGTAGACGGTCGATCGGCCGACGGCGAGGAGTTCTGCTGCTTGCGGGATGGTGACGAGCAGCGGAGGCCTCGGCGCGTGGGCGTGTGGGGTGTTGTCGGAGTGTTCGTTCATGTCGGCGATCGTCCGACAGGGACGTCACGGATCACCGCCCGACTTGCTACCCGGATCACAACCCGGGCACGTCGATCTCGACGACGGGTACCGGGCGGGTAGCTGGCCGAGGGTCGATCGCCGTCCAGTGCTCAGGGAGGTGCCCGTGTCGGTCGAGGTGCGCGGCTGCGGCGGCGATCCGGGTAGCCAGTTCGCCGACCCGGGTAGCGCCCAGGTGGCCGTTGTCGTGAAGCCGGTGCAGCTGTTCGACGACCCAGTCGGGCGGGTTGGTCAGGGCGTCGTAGCCCACGGTGAGCCGACGTCGCTCGACGGCGTCGTCGTGAGGAGTACTGCCGTATCGGGCAAAGACGTCATCGATGTGTTGCTCCCGGCGAGCCTGTCGGAGCTCGAGCCGCGCTGCCTCCAGCGCCTCGTCGACCGCAACGCGTTCGGCGTCCGTACCGGCGCGGTTGGCGAGCTCGTCGAGGTCGCGGACCTTGGCTTCGGCCTGTCTGACGGGGTCGTTGGCGGCGGCCTCCGCGTCGAGCGCAGCGAGGGAGCGCTGCTCGCGCAAGGGTGGGGGAGGTGCGCTGCTGGCCATGGCGTCGAGCACGGCTCGGACCGCGGGTGGTGTCGCGATCGGCCAGTGGGCGAGGGCGGGTTGGGTGTTGATCAGTGCGTTGACTTGTTCGAGCTCGACGACGTGGGGCCAGTTGGCGACGATCCAGTCCCGCCGCTCTTGCTGAGCAGTGGTCGCCGCGACGAGATGCTCGTGGACTTCTGCAGAGCCGATGTTGCCGGCGGTGAGACGTTCGATGAGTTCGCGGTGGTCTGCGGGTGCAGTGTTCATCAGTGCCTGGAGTTCGGCTCGTCGTTCGTGCATCGCCGCTGGCGGCATCGTCGGGCGGATGGGTTGTGGTTCGTGCTGGCGGTCGGTCAGCCAGACCCGGTCACGCAGCGTTCGTAGCATCAGCTCCTGCCAGACCGCGGCCGCCGTCGGATCGAGTGGCTGCGGGCCAAGCCCCGGCGTGGTGTCGTCGATCTCATGGACGGCTCGGTCACGTGCGATCCGGGCGACGGCGTCGTCCCACACGGCGGCACCTGGTCCGTCGCTCGGCCGTTGGCCGAGCCAGTGCGTGAGCCAGCCCGGTGGGTCGGCACGTAGCCGGTGAGCAGCACGGTCGCACGCGACCTGAGCGGCGCGCTGGAAGCGATCGGCGTCGCCCGGCTCGACGCCGCGGGAAGCGAGTGCCGAGGCCCAGCCTCGTGCCGCCCGATCGACGTCGTGGGTGAGCCGATCGAGTGTCGCCACGGACTCCTCGGTGAGTGCGGTGGGCCCGGGCTGATCGATGACCACCAGTTCGCTCCATTTCATCGTCCGGGTGGCCGACCGGCCCTGCTCGTTGACGAACAGGACGTCACAGGTGGCGTTGGTGTCGTCGAGCAAGATGACGTGACCGACGTTGTCTCGATCCAGCGCCCGCACCCGGCGGCCGGCCTCGGCGTGTGAGCGGAACGTCACGGCCTGGTCGAGGTCCGCCCGAAGGTCGGCCGGGTTGATGTGGTCCTCCGACGCGGCGATCCGCTCGGCATGTCGCGCTCGCTGCGCCAGATCGAGCAGCGTTGCGACCGGGACCTCAGCTGCGAGTTCTGCGATGCGTGCCGCGTCGGCGTCCCGAGACGAGACGAGCTGCTTCACGCCTGAAACGTGGATTCGCTCGATCAGGTCGTGTTCGGGGTCGAGGACGCACTCGCCTGGTAGCGGGATGCCGGTGGCGTGGCGGTCGGCGAGGTCGAGTGCCTCGGTGGTGGTGCCGTAGATCCAGGCGGAGAGTCGGGCCCGTGACATGGCCACGTAGACCGCTTCCCGGTACGGGCCGGCCGGGCCGACGACGAGGACGTGATCACAGGTGACGCCCTGTGCTGTGTGGACGGTGGATGCGTATCCGTAGTCGAGCCACCCCGCTGCGAGGTAGTCACGGTCCAGCACGATTTCCTCTCCGGTGGTCAGCGTGATGTGTGCGCCGGCGGTGTCGATGTGGGTGAGCTGACCGCGCATCCCGTTGTCGACCGCGAACTCGGTCCCGCCGGCCAGATGCCGGGCGCGGTGGTTTCGGCGCAGGATGACGTGCTCGCCGGGCGCGTACGATCGCCGCCGATCACGACGGCTTGCTCGAGGTCGAGCTCCCCGGCGTCGGCGAGGACCTGCCGGGCGAGAAGGTTGAGCTGGAGCGCCTCGGCTCGGGTACCGGTGAGCATCAGTGTGCCTCCGTCGGTGCGCAGCGTGTTCCAATCGGTGATCGCTCGTTGCCGGAGTGTGAGGCGGTCGTCGTCGAGCACCACCCGGCCGTGTGCCTGGTAGGCCGCGAAGGCCGCGGCGACGTCGCCGTGGCGGAGCTGGTCGAGGGCCGCTTGTTCCCATGCCGCTGCTTGCCGTCGGTTGACGGCGAGTTCGGCGACTCGATCGCCGAGCACGTCGAGTGCGGCTCGGAAGCCTCCGCCGGCGGCGACTTCGGGGAGCTGGTGGTGATCGCCGACGAGGATCAGCTTGGCGCCGGCCCGTGTCACTTGATCCACGACACGGACGAGATCGCGGACTGCGGCCATGCCGGCCTCGTCGACCACGACCACCGTGCTGGCCCCCATGTCGCGGTGCTCGACGAGATGGCGAGCCAGTGTGGTCGAGTCGATCCCGGCGCCGGCTTCGAGCTCGCGAGCCGCGCGTGCTGACGGCGCCAGGCCGACGACCGTGAACCCGGCATCCTCGTACAGCATCCGGACGATGCCGAGGGTGTGGGTCTTACCTGTTCCCGCCCGACCGACCAATGCCGAGATCCGATCACCTGTCGTCGTCAACGCCGTCACCGCCGATGCTTGATCGTCGCCCAGTGTTGACGCAGAGACCACCGACGCGACTCGGCCGCGATTCAGGACGCCAACGCCGGCGTCGACGCCGCGAACGAGTCGTTCCTCGAGGGTGAGCAACGACCGCGACGTGTACGTCCGTCCCCGATCGTCTGCAATCACCCGGCAATCGGTACTGGTCATCAGCGACTCGGATGAGTGACCGCTGATCGGCACCACCGCCGGCGACCCCAATGCCCGCTGCATCGTGGCCTCGACGACCTCCACCGACGTCGACGCGGGTAGCGCCGACGCGATCGTGCGGGTCAGATCCAACCGGGTGAACGTCCCGTCGTGGGCCGTGACGCGGTGATCGAGTAGCCAGTCGAGCCACTCGTCGAACCCGACGAGCCGTGTCGTCACCGACCGGACACCGTTGTGCCACGACTCGTCCTCGATCACGAACCCACCGAGAACGTTCGCCGGGACTGCGGAGGCGAGCAGTAGGTCGAGGTCGGCCGGTGCCCAGCCGGCGGCGTCGGCTCGTGTGTGCCAGTCGGCCTCGACCGCGGTGAAGTCCGCTGGTACCTGCTTGCGGGTTCGGGTCGCGCGTTGGGCGGCGGCCGCAGCTGCAGGGCCTGCCTCACCTGAGTCGTCGAGCCACTCGGCGATCTGCTCTCGACGTTGCGAGAACTCGCGCAGAACGGGGTGTGGGATGCCGGCGATCTCGGCGGCGTCCTCGTGCATCGGGCCCCACTCGACGCCGAGCGCAGCGGTGAGCTCGTGGCGCATCGCCGCCTGGAACACCGCACCACCGGTACGTGCGGTGTCGTAGATAGCCCGCCCGTCCAGCGCCGACCAACGTCCGTCGATCCCCTGGGCGAGGTTGGCGACGAGCACGTGCCAGTGCAGGTGCGGATCGCCAGCCCGTGAGGTCCGATGCCGGTAGGCCGCGCCGACGAAGCAACGCGCCGCCATCCGCCGCGTGCCCCACGCCTCACCCCACGTGTCCTTGTTCTCGGCCTTGTTCGTTCCTCGCCGCACGAAGCACGCCTCGCGCTCCAACCACGCCAACGTTTCGCCGAGCGCCGCCTCGCACGCGGTGACGATCAGATGCTGGACTCGGCGGTCGGCGAGCGCGTAGGCGACCGACACTGATTTCGGGACCGCGAACGTCAGATCGAACCCTGGCATCCGTCGAGGATGAGCGCGCAGCGCCGTCCCGTTCGGCGTCAGCCCGGTACCCGGCGCGAGCCCGGCGAGCACCGCACGAAGGTCAGCCGGCTCGACCTCGCCGACCAACCCGAGCGACTCGATCCCGCTGCCGATCCACGCGCCCGGTGCCTCGCCCGAGCCCGTGTAGTACTCGTCGAGTCCGCTCGCGACCTGCGACCAGTAATAGGCCTCGGCACCCACCCGGAGTTTCCACACGGTCTGCACATAGACACATGCCTCTCGAAACGCGATTCTGTGACGCGATCCGACCGGATTTCTTCAGTTGGCACATTTGCACCCCATGGGTGCCCGGACAGCGCAGGCGCCGGCGAGCCCGACGGCGCCGATGACGACGCCATCCCCCGACCTCTCTAACTCGGCGGCCGCCCCAACCACCGGTCGGGATTACCGGGTTGCTCGGCTTGGGTAGCCGCAGTGCGGCGCGGGCTGGACCAAAGAGTCCGTGATTCATGGTGCCTGAAGTGTGCGGGTTCGTTAGCCCGCCCTGTTCAGTAGTGGGGTTGGCGTTGATGTAGCCGCGTCCGCGAAAACGCCCTTCTGGTGCGGGAGACTTGAGCTTGTCGAGCGTCCAAGTCCCCAACCAGAAGGGCACTTCCATGGTGAATCGTAATCGTCGGCGTCCGCGTCTGAGGTTCACCGGTGACGGAGGCGGGATCGTGAACCATGTGGGTGCCCGGCTGGTCGCCGATCTCGCGGAGCAGGTCGGGTTGACGTCGGCGTTGTCGGCGGCGATGGCGCCGACCAAGCAGCGTCGCCGCGGCCATGACCGCGGTGAGGTGCTGGTCGATGTGGCGGTGATGCTCGCCGATGGCGGTGACACGATCTCTGATGTGGCGGTGCTACGCGATCAGCCCGCCCTGTTTGGTGAGGTGGCGTCGCACCCGACGGTGTGGCGCACCCTGGAAGCCGTCGACGCTGACGTGTTGGAACGAATCAAGATGGCCCGTGCCCGAGCGCGAGCGAACGCGTGGGCAGCGGGCGCGGATCCGGGGTTCTACGTGATCGACATCGACGCCACCCTGATTGGTTCGCATTCGGACAAAGAACACGCTGCGCCGACCTACAAGCGTGGGTTCGGGTTCCATCCGCTGCTCGCCTATCTGGACGCAACCGGCGAAGCGCTCGCCGGCATGTTGCGCCCAGGCAACGCCGGATCGGGGACCGCAACCGATCACGTCGCAGTGCTCGATGACGCGCTGACCCAACTCCCGTTCGATCCTGCAGATGAGGGCACCGAGGTGATCGTGCGCGCCGACTCGGCGGGCTGGTCACACAAGTTCGTGAAACACTGCCAGGCACGGCAGGTGAACGTCGTGATCGGTCACCGCCTCACTGTTGACATCGCCAAGGTCCTGGTCAACGTGCCGAAACGAGCATGGTCACCGGCGATCTCTGCCGACGGCACCGGCTGGCGTGATCACGCCGAAGTGGTCGAGATCACCCACCTCGTCGGCGACATCTTCGACACATCGAGAGCCTGGCCGTCGGGGCTGCGGATGATCGCACGACGCGAACTACCCCATCCTGGTGCCCAGTTGACCTTCACCGACGTCGACGGGCACCTCTACCAAGTGTTCGTCACCGACCTCGACGACCCCGACATCGCCTACCTCGAAGCGCTCTACCGCGGACGCGGCCGCGCCGAGAAACAGATCTGCGACACCAAGACCCTCGGACTCACCAACCTGCCGTCGCAATCGTTCGCGATCAACACCGCCTGGCTGCAGCTCACCTTGGTCGCCCACGACCTGCTCGCCTGGACCCGAACCCTGATCCTCAACGGCGACCTCGCCGACGCCGAGCCGAAACGGCTCCGCTACTGCTTGTTCCACACCGCCGGCCACCTCGCCACGACCGGCCGTCAACGATTCTGCCGCCTCAGCCGCGACTGGCCATGGAGCACCGACCTCGTCAACGCGTTCGCTCGACTCGACACCGTCCGCATCCAAGTCTGAACGCCACACCCGCGGTTCACCGGTGACCGCCACACGACGACCGAACCGGCCAACCCAACCCCGCCACCACGCTCACCACACACGCCCCACCACGCCTCGACCCCCAGACACAGCCGACCCAGCCACAACCCCACCACAACCAGCCGACCTCAACCGCCTACCGAACAGCCTGGGCTAGGTCCCTGCGAGTCCGAGGAACACGACGAGTGCTCGCGACATTCTGATCATGTCGTCGTCGCTCAATTGGCCGATCCGTTCGCCCAGCTTGGATCGCGAGATGGTGGTGATCTTGTCGACCATCAGCCGACTGGACTCTCGGATACCGGTCACTTCGTCGGCCTCGATGAGCAGTCGTATCAGCGGTGCGTCGGTGGGGTCGGTCGTGAACGCGCACACGGTCACCGAGGCGGTGGCGTCGAAGCGGTCGTCTTGGACAATGACGACGGGTCGGGGCTTGCCGACGTAGCCGCTGCCGGCCGAAGCGGTCCAGATTTCGCCGCGGTTCACTCGTCGTCGGCCAGCGCGTCGATGAATGCCTGGTCGTCGGTTGCGTGTCGGCTCGACGCGACGGCGAGCGACTGTTGGTGCGCCTGCTCGGTGAACTGTGGGGATCTGACATCGGGGACCCAGATCTGGATGGGTCGCAGCCCCTGTTCCCTGAGTCGTTGGCGATGCGCGCGGACACGAATGGCGGTGGGTGACGAAGACTGTCGACGAGCCATGAACGCGATGTTACATGTAACGCCGCGGAATGTCACCCGTTTGGCGCGCCTCCATCGCGATTTCGTTGCGCCGCATAAAGGGTAGATATGTCGCACTCGTGCGGACGCAGACCGCGTGATTCTGCGGGTTCGTTATCGAGTGGTCCGTTCGATGAGCAGCCACGGCCCTTGGCTCGATTGCGTACTGTTCGAACATGCGCTTTGCGATGCTCCCTGGCGATGAGGTGGCAGCAATCGGGGAGCTCACAACCAACTGGTCACTCGTCCTACTCGAGTCCGACGTGTTGGTCGGCGGCAAGCCAGTTGTCGTTGCCGACCCATTGGCGGTGATCCCTGCGGAGTTGCCGGCAGAATCATCGGGGCAGCCGGAGTTCTTGTTCTGGAGATCGGAATGGGGGGTCAACACGCTGCCACCCGACGAAACACCGGCGGGTCGCGTCGCTGAGACACTTGCCCACGACAATGCCCGCCGACTTGGAATGGTCGATGCCGAGTGGCTCGACGTCAGCCGGACCCCGGTGATACGCCTGCGGCGATCGAGGTGGCGGTCGGACGGCTCCCTCATACCGGGAACACTCGGCGCGATGGCGACACCGACCCCAGCGCAACCCAGTGAGCTGATCTCGTTGCTTCACTCAATCGAGCGCGACCTTGCACGTGAAGGCATGCGCGTCGAAGTTCGATCACAAACATCGGACCGGTACCAGCCGGCCATCCTTGCGCTGCCCGAGGCCGCCGAATGGATCGCCGCTGGCGGCCTCGTCTGCCCGTGGGGTTGAACAGTCGCAGTTATCGAGCACTGCATCCGGGCCGGACAGTGCGGGTCGATCCTGCAAAAGGACCGGGTAATCGATCGGTGATCTCGGACGCCTCCGATGCTGCGTCCGCAGGTGAAGCGCCGGTCGACCTTGTCAAGCCCGCTCGGTCGTAGAGGCCGAAGGTGAAGCAACTCGCTCTCGTCAAGTCCGCGAGTTCGACGGGGCCGACTGGTTGGGGCGGAAACTCGTGTGCGTCGAGCAACTGCCGCGACCCGAGCGGCGATTCGAGGGTGATCGTGACTGGGTACCAAGGATTTGCCGGGCATGTTGCGTCGCCTTCGACCCGTTCGACGGCACGACGATTGACACGGCCTCTTCGGTTTCCGTGACGAATGGGACGACGTCACGGTCGGTAGGAGCCTGGCCGCTCGCACAGTCCCCCTCATTGATGACGAACGACAACTCGATGCTGTCCCCATGTAGCGACTGGTCAGAGTCTGTGGCCAAGCGTGCTGGACCGAACCCGTCCGCTTGGATCTCAACTTGGATAGCAGCCGCCCCAGCCCACCGGTGTCCACTCGCCATCCTCTCGCACGAACTCGGCAGTCTTCCACCCCGCTTCGGGCGTCTCGCCTTGTCCGAACAGCACGAGCTGTTCATCGGTCCGAGATGCAATCGACCATTGGTAGGGATGCAATCGACCATTGTAGTAGGGCTCGAAGGTAGCGGCCTCGAGTGGGGGCAACCCGTTCACCAGTTCGTCCAGCGCTGATTGAGCATCGGTATCCAGCGGTGGGAACTCGTCGGGGCCGGGCGGAACGGACTCGAACGGTAGCGGCTCGCAGGGCCACGTCAACTCCGAGGGGGTCGGTGAGGCGACGTCAGCATCCTCGGATGCACAACCGACGAGCACGACAGTCGAAAAAACGACCAAAAGCTTCCACATAATCGGACGATACAAGCGCCCCTCTGGTTTCGACGAACGTCGTCACGACCGAAGGCTCGCCGGAGTTCGAAGCGCTGACGACAACAGGGCAGTACCAGCGCGGTCATCCGCTCGTAGCGGCACGGAGATGCTCGGTCCGGTAACGCTCAGTTGCGATTCGTTGACGGGTGCCACCCAACGCCGGATCTGGGTCGCACACTTCGCTCACGCGATTCGTTGCGGCGCCCACTCGGGAACCGGCGAAGTGTGGGAGGTCAGACAGCTGCAAGGGCGCTGCATTATCACTTTGGCGACCGGCCGGGTGCCGCCCAGGAACGGCAGCTCGGCGGAGCGTTCCGGGGGTCCCACTCCGTATCGCGGTGACCGGAGACGGTCGCCGCAGCGACTGGCGGGCGGCACGCTGGTCGGTTGTTTCCGGCCTCAAAGGTCCCGCTCAGTGTCCAGTTGGATTGGCAATTCAGTCCGAGCTCAGCCGACCTGCGGACAAGCGCCGCGCGCCGTCTTGCGGAATCCCGTCCTTCTCTCAACCGTGGTGAGAACCACTCCAGTCACTCTGCGACCATGGTCGGATCCAGAAGTTCGGCGGCGCGGCGAGCGGTGGCTGCAGGACGTTGCCCTAAGGACTTCACGTACCCGGCAGTCGTGGAAGGGTTGGAGTGACCCACGTGACGAGCGACATCGGTGAGGTCGAGTCCACCGTCGGCGTACAGCGCTGTGATGACGGTTCGTCTTCCTGCGTGTGTCGCCAGGCCCGTCGGGTCGAGCCCGGCACGTTGGGCCGTGCGCTGGATGACCTTGGTGATCGCCTGTCGGTTGACGAGCCCGCCCGCAGTGTTGGTGAACACCGGAGATATCGGCTTTCCCTGGTAGGTGGGTTCAGGCCATGCGGAGCCGAGCGCCAATCGTTCAGCGGCTTGCTGTGCTCGATGAGCGCGCAGTTGGGCGACGGCGATCGGCGCGAGGTGGTGAAGCCCTTGCGCACCGCTCGTCTTCGTCGGCCCGAACGTGACGACCGAACCCGCCGAGTGCGTCGCGGCCCGCCGGATGTGGGCGGTCCCGGCCTCGAGATCGAGGTCGTCCCAGGCGAGGCCGAGTACTTCGCTGACCCGCCAGCCTTGGCAGAACAACAGGGTGACGGCGACCCCCAAACGGATCGGCGCTGCGGCGGTGACGAGCTGGCGCGCGTCCGCGGCGCTCAGCGCACGACCTTCCTTGACACCTTCCGCACGCGGCGCGTGGACCAGGTCGAATGGGTTGGTGGCGATCAGTCCCATCTTGACGGCCTCGGCGAAGACCTGACGACAGGCCTTGCGGCTGCTCAGGACGGTGTACGGAGCCAGTCGATCGAGCAGTGCGGACTGCCACACCGTGACCGTCTCGGGTCCGACGTCGATGACGCGCGCGTGGCCGAGTTTCTCGACGAAGTATGCGACCGACTTCCGGTACGTCGCGAGCGATGACTCGCGCACCTGGTGACGAGCAACGGACTCGAGCCACCAGTCGCTCAGCTCCTGGACGGTCGTCGTGATCGAGAACCTGGAGGTGGTCGGCGAGCGGCGCCGGCCGAGTGCGTTCACGAGTTCGTCGCGGCGTGGCTCAGCGAGCGCTCTCGTCGGTCCGGAGACTCGCTTGATCGTGCCGTCGAGATCGACGTAGGTCGCCCGCCAGCGGCCCTTGACTACCGTGCCGTCAGCACGCGTCGAAGGCGGTTCGAAGTAGACGGAACCGACGCCGTTGGAGTTCTTGGCGGCGATCGAGTACCCGTCACCCGCCACGACACGCTTGCCCTTCGGTCCTCTCGGCATGTTCACCTCCCGTGCTGCGAAGCGGTCGGGCCTCATCGCGGGAGTAACCGCGGGAGTAACGCTACAGAAACGTCGGTGAACGTGCAATGGGCCATGTGGACATATGACCAGCTCAGAGCGCATCTAGGTGAACCTCCGTGGACGTCGGCAAACGTCCACGGAGGCATCAGCGGAACGGGGGGG
>CAVVAM010000019.1:0-204400 GCA_963746265.1 uncultured Acidimicrobiaceae bacterium | reverse complement strand
GTTTCTCAGAGCCCAGAAGGGGAATTGAACCCCTGACCTACGCATTACGAGTGCGTTGCTCTACCGACTGAGCTATCTGGGCAGCGGCCCGGAGCCTACCGTCACGACCGCCCGGACAACACGGGCAACGACCACAGAAGCGATTGGAGCAGCAACGGCTCGTTCGGGTTGCGTTCGAGCGCCTCCATCGCCTCGTGAATGTGACGCACGGCGTCGGCCACCGCGTCGGGTCTGGCCACGTTGCCGGCCACCAGCGCGTCTCGATACGTGCCCGCGATGACGGTGAGGCCGGCCACCAGTTCGTCTGTTCGGTGACGTCGCAGCTCCCGCTTGTGGCGGTCTTCGAGCGCCTTCTTGCCGCTCCCGCGTTCTCCGTACTGCTTGATGCGCTCGTCCATCGCCGCGACCTCGCCCCGATGCCGTTCGGCGAGAGGTGCTGCGGCGGCGTCGATCCGGCCGAGGAGGTCGTCGACCATGGCCATCACGCGTGCCCCGGTGCCATCGAGGCCACTCGGCACCTCGGCGAATGCACGTCGCCGCGCTGCGAGATCCGGGTCGGCGGCGAGCACCCTGGCCCGGTCGATGTTGCCGGCCGATGCGATGGCCGCCTCGCTCGCCGTGTCGGGGTCGACACCCTCGCTCACCAGGCGGTCGGCGATGTGCTGTTCGTCGATCGCCCGGAAGTCGATCCGAGCACACCGCGAAGAGATCGTGATCAGGTCATGAGGCACGAAATCGGCGAGGATCAGGAACGTCGTCGACGCGGGTGGCTCCTCGATGGTCTTGAGAAGGAGTGCGGCGCCCTCTGGTCGGAGCAGGTGGAACTCCTCGAGGACCATGACCTTCCGGTCACCCTCCGAGGGTGCCAACGCTGCTGTTCTGACGATTTCGCGAGCCTGGTCGAACGAGATCGACGCGCCGACACGGGCGACCTCCCTGACGTCGGGGTGCTCGCCGCGGAGCACGAGATCGGCATCGCGGCCGGCGGCATCGTCGTCAACGCCGATCAGGAGTGCTGCGAACGCCCTGGCAGCTTCCTTCTTGGTCGAGCCGGCGGGACCGACGAAGAGGTACGCGTGGACCGGCTCGTTGGCGGCTCGGGTCAGTCGCCGCACTGCCTCGGTCTGACCGACGACCTGCGACCACACCGAGATGCCGGTCGTCATCAGATGCCCAGCCGTTCGCGGACGGTGTCGCGGATCGTCGACGTCACGTCCTCGTGTGGACCAGACGCGTCGACGACGATCCAACGGTCCGGGTCGGCCGCTGCCATCATCGCGAACCCACGGTTGACGCGAGCGTGGAAGTCGTCACCCGCCATCTCGAACCGGTCGAGGTTGCGCTTACCCATGCGCCGCTCGGTGACGTCCGCCGGCACGGTGAGCAGGATCACCAGATCGGGCCATGTGTCACCGACCGCCCAGGCGTTGATCATCTCGACCTCGTCGATCGGCAGACCGCGGCCGTGGCCCTGATATGCCAGCGTCGAGTAGACCGACCGGTCGCTGACCACGTGCCGACCGGCTGCGAGCGCCGGCCGGACCACCTCGGCCAGGTGCTGAGCCCGGTCCGCAGCAACGATGAGCGTTTCGGCGTGGTCGTCGAGATCGGTCACGGACGTGTCGTGCAGGATCTCACGCAAACGACGCCCGATCTCGGTGCCACCCGTTTCGCGAGTGATGACGGCATCGAGTGACTCGGCCAGCCGCCTCGCGTGGGTGCTCTTGCCGCACGCCTCGGCGCCTTCGAATGCAATGTAGACCGGCCGTGACATCGGGCCGTCACCCTACCGGTGGCGAGCGCACCGCTCGCAGCGATGTCCGTCGACGCCGCCGGCATCTGGGCGTCGCCGCCGTGGTCCTCGGTCGACGGGGATCGCCGTCGCCCTCACCCGGGCGCTCGTGGACGTCGACGGGCGCGCTCGCTTCGGAAACGATCCGGCTGGCCGCCGTCGGCGGGGCCCGGTGGGAGCCTTCGCCGGGCCCAGAGTGCCCCACAGCACGCCGACGACGACCGCGACCACGGCGACGATGATGACGTTCACGAGGTCGAGCTCGATCGCCTTGGTCACGATCAGAACGCCCGCCAACCCGATGGCGAGCATCAGGCCCCAGAGAGCGCCCCTGATGGGATGTCGTCGCACGACGGCGTTGCTGGTCGAGGCGGAGTCGGATGTCGATGTCTGGGTCATGATGTGCCCCCGGTCAGGACTGGTACGTGTAGGCCGGCCGAGCGTTGAACAAGAGGCGAAGAACCCGCCACCAAGGAGGGCCAGCCCGGCGATGCCCACCGGGTCGGTCAGCTCGTTGCCGACCGCGTCGGCCTAACCCGGGCCGACGCACGTGGGCAGTTCTCCGAACTCATCTCGCCCGACACCTTGATCTTCGCCGAGAACTTCACGGGGAGATCCTTGTCGAGGTCGACGAGGCCCGAGTTGCGGTTCTTGAGCTCGGTGCTGGGATCGCCCCCATTGTCGAGACTGACGCCGCTGGTCCTGATGAACCACGTGTGGTTCATCGGATCGTCGTCGTTCTCCGGGGAGAAGCCGTAGTACTGCACGAGGCCACGCCGGTCGACCTCGAACGGGTTGTCGGACGTCAAGGCCGGACTGCCGTCGAGCAGGTCGAGAGGATTTCCCGCCGATCGGGATGATGTACCCGGATGAACCTCAGTCGGTCGTCACGGCCGGACGTGGTGCGGCGGCAGACTTCTTGGCTGCCGGCTTCTTCTTCGCCGCCTTCTTGCGGGTGGACTTCGTCGCCGGACCGCCCTTTGCGGCCACGACGTCGCGGCGGATCGCGAGCAGCTCGTAGGCGCGCTCGGGTGTGATCTCCTCGATCCGGTCGCCCTTGCCGATCGACGCGTTGGTCTCGCCGTCGGTGACGTACACACCGAACCGGCCGTCCTTGGCGACGACCGGGCGTTCACTGACCGGGTCGGTACCGAACTCTCGCAGCGGGCCTTTCGCCGCCATGTTGCGGCCTCCCCGCTTGAAGACCTTCGGCTCCGAGAAGATCTTGGCCGCCTGCTCCAGCGTGATCGTGAGGAGTTGCTCCTCGGAGTCGATCGACCGGAAGTCCTTCTCCTTCACCACGTAGGGGCCGTATCGGCCGTTGTTGGCGACGATCTCCTTGCCGTCGGCTGGGTCCTGGCCGAGCGACCGGGGGAGTTGCAGCAACTTCTTCGCGTCGTCGACCGTGATCGAGTCGAGGCTCATCGTGGAGAACAGGCTGGACATGCGCGGCTTCTCGAGCCCGGGTGGGAGTTCGTCGGGATCGCCCCACTGCACGTAGGGGCCGAAGCGGCCGTTCTTCGCGTAGACCGGGTAACCGTCCATGGTACCGATCGGCTCGTCGCTCTTCGGCAGGGCGAGCAGTTCGAGCGCCTTCGCGAGATCGAGCTCGTCGGGCGGCATGTCGTCGGGGACGCTGGCCGTGTCGTCACCACGCTTCACGTACGGGCCGTACTTGCCCGGCTTGGCGACCACCAGCTCGCCGTTCTCGTCATGGCCGAGCGGGAACGTATTGATCGCAGCGGCGTCGATCTTGTCGAGGTTCTCCTCGACGATCTTCCTCAACCCGGGCAGGGATTCGTCATCGCCGAAGTAGAAGCGCTGGAGCCACACGTCCTTCTGCATGTCGCCGTTCGCGATCGCGTCGAGGTCGTCGTCCATCTTGGCGGTGAGCTCGTAGTCGACCAGGTCGGTGAAATGTTGTTCGAGCAGACCGACGACCGCAAACGCGGTCCAGGTCGGCACGAGGGCCTGGCCCTTCTTCCACACGTAGCCGCGGTCCTGGATCGTCTGGATGATCGACGCCCACGTGGAGGGTCGCCCGATCTCGAGCTCTTCGAGCCGTTTCACCAGCGACGCCTCCGTGTAGCGGGCCGGCGGGCTGGTGGTGTGTCCGTTCGGCGTGAGCGACTCGACCGGCACCACCTCGCCCTGTGCGAGCGGCGGGAGCAGCGCCTCCTTGGTGCCGTCACCGTCGTCGTCCGCCGCCACGTACACGGCTCGATAGCCGGGGAACGTGATCGTCGTGCCCGACGCCGAGAACTCGCAGTCGGTCTGCTCGTGTTCGGACACGGCGCCGAACCGCACACTGACCGTGACGCCTGCCGCATCGGCCATCTGCGACGCGAGCGTGCGCTGCCAGATGAGGCGGTACAGCGCCAATTCCTGGCTGTTCAGTTCCCCCTCGACCTGCTTCGGCGACCGGTAGGGCGTGACGGGGCGCACGGCCTCGTGCGCCTCCTGGGCGTTCTTCGACTTCGACGTGTACTGCTTGGGCTGCGGCGACAGGAACTTCTGCCCGTACTCGGAGGTGATCGCGTCGCGCGTCGCCGTCATCGCTTCGGCCGAGAGCGTGACGCTGTCGGTTCGCATGTAGGTGATGAACCCGCGTTCGTACAGGCCCTGCGCAACCCGCATCACCTGTGACGACGACAGTCGCAGCTTGCGGCCACCTTCCTGCTGCAGTGTCGACGTCATGAACGGCGGCTTGGGACTGGAGCGGTACGGTTTCTCGTCGACCGAACGCACCGAGAAGGACGCCTCTTCGAGACCGCCCGCGAGCGCTCGGGCCCGGGCTTCGTCGATCGCGACGGGGGTGCCGCTCGCCGTGGACTTGATGTGCCCGCGGTCGTCGAAGTCTCTGCCGCTTGCGACTTTGTGGCCGTCGACGGCGACGAGTTTTGCGTCGAAGGTCGGATCGGTCGCCGAGAGCAGGTCGATGTCCCAGTAGTCGGCCGCGACGAACGCGATCCGTTCCCGCTCTCGTTCGACGATCAGTCGAATCGACGGGCTCTGTACGCGGCCGGCCGACAGCCCTCGGTTGACGCGACGCCAGAGCACTGGCGAGACCTCATAGCCGTACAGGCGGTCGAGGATCCGGCGCGTTTCGGCGGCGTCGACGAGGCCGTAGTCGATGTCCCGCGGGTTGTCGATCGCATGGTCGATCGCCGACTTGGTGATCTCGTGGAACACCATGCGCTTGACCGGCACCTTGGGCTTGAGGTGCTCGACGAGGTGCCAGGAGATCGCCTCGCCCTCGCGGTCCTCATCGGTCGCGAGATAGAGCTCGGAGGCGTCCTTGAGGGCGGCACGGAGCTCCTTCACCACCGTCTTGCCACGATCGGTCAGCTCGTAGGTCGGCTTGAACCCGTTGTCGACGTCGATGTTCAAGCCCTTGCTCGGCAGGTCGGCGACGTGGCCCACCGAGGCGCGCACGTCGTAGTCGCTGCCGAGGAACTTCGAGATCGTCTTGGCCTTCGCGGGTGACTCCACGACGACGAGTGGCTTGGCCATTGCTGCCTTTGGCTAGGTGATGATGAGAGAGTTGTCAAGCGGTGTGCACGGCCGAGTCTGCCCGCGAAACGCCGCCGGCCCACCTTTGCGCGACCAACGGTGTTCACCGTCGGCGTCGTGGCGAACGTCGCAGCTCACGCACGAGCTCGTCGTTGTCGACCAACTCGACCATCACCGACAGCGGCGTCACCGGCGGATCGTCGCCCGGGCTTCGCGCACGAGAACGTGCCGTCCGTTCGGGTGTCCCGAAGAGGTCGCGTAGCCGATCGAACGCCGGGCGCCACCACGGTTCCGTGCGGAGAAGCGGCTCGCCGCGTTCGACCAGCGTGGCTCTGATCCGGGCCGCCGCAGTCGGGCCGTCGAGTCGTTCGACGAGCCCGAACGCGGCGTCGACGGCGCTGATCTGACCCTCGCACGTGATCACGTTGCCGGTGGTGACCAACCTGCGGGTGTCGACCTCGGAGCCGTAGCGACGCAGGAGGTCGCCGGCCAGCCAATGGGTGGCAGCCGGAGTGCCGTGCAGCAGGCCGGCCGACGCGAGCAGCACGGTACCGGTCGAGCTCGCCACCACGTATCGGGCGGATCGTTCCGCCCGGCCGAGAAAGGCCCGGAGCTCGGGATCGTCGGCCGCGCGTTCGCACCCGAGGCCCCCTGGGACCACGACGATGTCGACATCGTCGATCTCGTCGAAGCGAAGATCGACGTCGTGGCGGCCACCCGGACCGGCGAACGACCCGTTCCGCGCTCCCACCACGATCACTTCGGCGTGCTCGGCGAGCCCGAGTACCGACGAGAACGCCTCGCACTCGGAACTGAGCACGCCGTCGTAGACGACGATCGCGACGCGCACGGGTTCATCCTCGCGTGTGCGCCACGCTTGTCAAGCGGATGGCGAATACCATGATCGTCCGGGGGGTGGCCGATGGTGGCCGACGGCCGGTTCGACGAACACGACATCGAACACGACATCGATGCGCCCTGGCGCCGCCCGAGCGATGTCGGTGACCCGACCGATGCGGGCGAGCACGAGCCGGTCGACCGGGCACTCGAGGCGCGGTCGAGCGTCGAGCGCGTCACTTCCATCGACGACCCGTCGATGCTGTCGTGGGCACCCAGCGGCCTCACCGATCATGCTGGGGTCGGTGAATCTGCGGAGGGTCTCGCTGGGGCCGGCCGGCAGACCGAGGACCCCACGGGGTCCGTCGAGTCCGCAGACGTCCGCCTCGCGGCGGGTGCCGACGGAACGGCGACGGGGTCGGAACCGGCACCCACGGCGCGGCGTGACGGGCCGTGGTCGACGACGACCCGTCGCGGTGCCGTCATCGTGGGGGGATCGCTCATCGTGGCGCTCGCTGTGGTGCTCGGCGCGATCGTGGCGCCATTCGGCCGCGAACCGACGCCGGTCGCAACGTCCGCACCGATGCTGCCGGTGGCTGCCACGATCGGGTGGACCACCCGATTCGACGCCCCTGTCGAGGCGACCGCAGTCGGGGAGGGGCTCTTCGTGGTCGCCTCGGGCGACGGGGTCATCGCGCTGGACGACGACGGGGCGGTGGTGTGGCGGCAGATGAGCGCTGCGGACGCCGGAGGCGTCAAGCGGATCGTGGTGATGGGCGAACACGTCGTGGCGATGCATCAAGGGACGAACGGCCTCACAGAGGTGCGTGCGTTCGATCGAGCCGACGGAACCGAGGTGTGGCGTACCCGAGGGGGCGACGGTGCGTACACCATCTCGGGCCCGGATCACGATCCGATGATCGTCGGCCGCACCCGTGTCGAGGGTGCCACCCTGGTGACCCTCGTCGACCCCGTCGACGGATCGACGATCGGTGACCCGTTGCGGCTGAGTGCGGTGGCCGCGGTCGGTGACGCGCTCGCCGTGGAATCCGCCGATCGGCAGGTGGCGATCTGGTCGACCGACGACGTGGACTTCGTCACCGGACCGGTCGACGCCTTCAACCTCCGGGCGGTCGCTCCGATCGACGGCGCAGTCGTGGCACTCGATCTCGAAGGACGCATCGTGGCGTTCGACGAGGGCGGGGAGCGAACCGACGAACTCCTCCTCGTGACCGGCCCGGGCGATGCCATCGGCCAGGTCGAGTTGGCAGGCGTCGTGCCCGACGCCGGGATCGGCGTCATCAGCGGCGAGTCGTCACTCGGCTTCACCGTCGTCGGCGGCCAGATCGCGACATTGTGGAGTCGTGACGGACGCGTCACCTCCCCGGTCGCCACCTCGCAGGGCGCTCGCAGTGTGCTGATCGTGCCCGGCGACGTGAGCGGGGAGATCAGTGAAGTGATCATCGATCCGGCCGACGGCAGATCGATCACCACGATCGACGGCACCGGACGACGCGAGCGGATCTCGACGCTCGCGCACAACGGGTATCTCGTGGCTCCCACCGTCGGAGCGGCCGAACGGGAGATCCATGCCTTCGGGTACGACGGCGCTCCACTGTGGTCGCTGTCGATCGCTGCCGAAGCCGACTACGCGCTGATGGGCGGCGTCATCGTGGTCGTCGAGAACACATCGAGCGGCGGCAGCGTCAGCATCGCCCGCTGACGGGTACCGTCCCGGTCGTGGCCCCCGACGCCGAACTCGGCTGGAACGACGTGCTCGACACCGCCTGGCGTTCGATCGGTGCGCCGGGATCGCCCGGTCGCGTCTCTCGTATCGACCGCGGCTGGAGCACCGTGATGCGGCACGCGTCAGATGCTGCGCCGCTGCGGACGCGCAACCTGTACGTCGACGTCGCAATCGGCGACTGGGTCGTCCCGAGTGCTGACGAAGAGCAGGTGGAGCACGTCATCGAGCGGACGTCGGCGTTCGTGCGTCGAGCCTCGTTCGACGGTGACCGGTTCGAGGCCGACACGCTCGCCGCGAACATCGACGTCGTGTTCCTCGTGCACACGTTCGGGTCGCCTCCCAAGCAACGCCGACTCGAACGTGAGCTCGTGCTCGCCTTCGACTCGGGAGCGACTCCCGTGGTGGTGGTCACCAAGATCGACCTGGTCGACGACCCCGAACCCACCCGTCGAGAACTCGCGCGGGTCGCGCTCGGTGTGCCGGTCCTGCTCGCGAGCGGGCGACGCGGCGACGGGATCGAGGAGATCCGCGCCTACGCGCGCGGCAATCGCACGCTCGCGTTCCTCGGCGCCTCCGGGGTCGGCAAGTCCACTCTGGTGAACGCTCTGCTCGACGACGAGGTGATGGACACCCGCGCGGTCCGTCACGGCGATCAGCGAGGACGGCACACGACCGTCGCCGCGCAATTGTTGCGGCTTCCCGCCGAGGGATGGCTGATCGACACGCCCGGTGTCCGGGCCGTCAGCCTCTGGCTCTCTGGAGAGGGCATCGAGCGTGCGTTCGCCGACGTCTTCACGCTCATGGACGGCTGTCGGTTCCGCGACTGCAAGCACGACAGGGAGCCAGGTTGCGCCGTCCGTGCGGCGGTCGACGATGGTCGGCTCGATCCGGCTCGTCTCGACAGTCTCGAACGCCTCGTCGCTGAGGAAGCGGCGCTGGAGGCCGAGCAGGATCGGTTCGTCCGGCGCGGTGATCGGCGCGGGCACCGGCGCCCCCGCTGAGCGGTTCCGGCGACCCCGACAGAAGTCGACCCGGATACGACGGGTTCCCCTGCCGCTCACTAGGTTCGGCGGGGTCAAGGCCAACGAGAAGGAGCGTCACATGGCAGGACTCGAGAGCACCGTCGACATGTTCGATCTGCGGATGTCGGAGGAGGCGCGGCCGCTGTACGACAAGGTGAAGCAGTTCATCGCCGACGAGATCGAACCGAACACCGCCGAGTTCTTTCGGCTCGGAGAGGGTCGGGCCGAGCGGTGGGGCTACGGAGACGGACAGCTCGAGCTCCTCGAGTCGATGAAGGCGAAGGCGAAGGAGCAGGGGCTCTGGAACTTCTTCCTGCCCGACGCAGAGACGGGCGAGGGGTTGTCGAACCTCGATTACGCCTACATTGCGATGGAGCTCGGCAAGAACCCGATCGCCTCGGAGTGTCTCAACTGTGCCGCCCCCGACACCGGGAACATGGAGGTGCTCGAGCGGGTCGGCACCCCGGAGCAGAAGGAGCAGTGGCTCAAGCCGCTGCTCGACGGCGAGATCCGCTCGGCCTACGTGATGACCGAGCCCGACGTGGCGTCCTCGGACGCCAAGCAGATCCGGTGCCGTGCGGTCAAGGACGGAAACGAATGGGTCATCTCGGGCGAGAAGTATTACGCGTCGGGTGCCGGTGATCCACGGTGCAAGATCATGATCGTGATGCTGCAGACCGACCCGGACGGTCCGCCGCACAAGCGTCAATCACAGATCCTGGTGCCGATGGACACACCAGGCGTCGAGATCGTGGGTCCGATGCACGTCTTCGGTGAGGACGATGCGCCGCACGGCCACATGCACCTGCGGTTCAACGACGTGCGCGTGCCGGCCGAGAACATGCTGCTCGGCGAGGGCCGCGGGTTCGAGATCTCACAGTTGCGCCTCGGGCCGGGTCGCATCCATCACTGCATGCGCTCCGTCGGCGCCGCCGAACGGGCTCTCGGTCTGATGGTTCAGCGTGGACTCAGCCGCGAGGCGTTCGGGAAGCGGATCTCGAACCTGGGCAAGAACGTCGAGGTCATCGCGAAGGCGCGCATCGAGATCGAGGCGATGCGGCGCATGGTGCTGACGGGGGCGAAAGCCATGGACGAGCTCGGCAACGCCGAGGCCCGGGTCTGGGTCAGCGCCGTGAAGGCGATGGTGCCGATCCGCACCTGCGCGATCGTCGACGAGGCGATCCAGATGCACGGAGCGACGGGCGTGTCCCAGTGGACACCGCTCGCGCGGATGTACGCGAGCCAGCGCACCCTGCGTCTGGCCGACGGCCCGGACGAGGTGCATTGGTTCGTGGTCGGTCGTGCCGAGATCGCACTCTGGGAGCAGGAAGCGGCTTCCTACGACCCCAAGACGGCGTACTACGAGCACCTCGAGTCCGACAACGCAGGAGTCTTCTCGGGCCCCGGCTGAGGCGGTTCGTCGACGAGTCCGTCGGCAGGCCGAGCGCGTCACATGGTGACGGGCTTGTGCCACATGCCGTCGTCGTCGCGGTCCCACCAGGTCGTGGCCAGCACGGCGGCGGTGGGGATCGGCCCGTAGACGTGCGGGAACAGTTCGCTCCCGCCGTCCTCGGCCGGCTCGACGCGCACCTCGGCGTCGATCAACTCGGGCTCGAGATGCAGGAGCACCAGTTCGGCCAGGTCGGCGAAGAACCGATTGGCGACCCCTTCGATCTGGCGGGGGTACGAGCAATGAATGAACCCGACGTCGTCGAGTGAGCGACCACGCGTACTGATGCGGTACTCGCCGGTGGAGCGAGCAGCTGCCCAATCGTCGGGCAGCGCGATGTGCAGCAGCTCGTCGGGCTCGTTCATGCGGTTCGCCCTCGGGTCACGACGAGATTCTACGAGTCCCCGTCGACGCTGTCGGCGATCGCTGCGTTCACGGACGGGCTCACGACCACGGCCCGATCGAAACGCGTCTCGGCCAGCCGCTTGCGCAAACGTCCGTCACTGCACACGACCGAGAAGGTGCGGCCGCGCGAGCGGGCGGTGGCGGCCGCACCCAGCAACAGCCCCAGCGCCGCGTCGTCGAGCACCGTGACGCCGTCGACGTCGACGAGGATCGGGATCGACGACGCGAGGCCGGCGAGCTGGCGGAGGACATCGTGGAGCCGGGGTATGGCCGCCAGGTCGACGGTCCCCTCGAGGGCGAGGACATGGTGCCCGGCGACGAGTTGCGACGACGTTCGGAGATCCATCGCGGCGCAGGGTAGCGAGCCGTGGCGACGGTGGCTCGTGTCGCCTCACGGAGGCTCGCGAGCCATCGTGACCGACGCGTCGAGCTCGACGTCTCTGAGCAGGATCCCGAGCAGTGGCGCTCGACTGCGGGTGATGTGCCGAACCGTGACGGTCACCGAGGTCGCCGAGACGGCCGTGCTCGTGTCGATCGGACGGAGCGACGTGGCACCCTCGGCGGCCGCGGTCGCGGCCGCCGAGGGTGCCGCCGACACAGCCGCCGCCCGCGCCCCGTCGCGCGCGGCCAGCTCGATCGCGAGCTGATCCCGCACGACCACGGTGACGTGGATGACGCCGATGACGAGGAGCACGACCAACGGCAAGGCGATCGCGAACTCGATCGCCGCTTGCCCCCGATCTCGGTGGTCCGTCACACCCGATCGATGACCGACTGGATCACGCGGTCGAAGAGACTGCTGATCGCCGCCGCGCCGCCGCCGGCGGTCGCCCAGCCGATGACGAGCAGGCCGACGAGTGCGGCCGCGAGCAGGACGAGTGCGTACTCGGTCGTCGCCTGACCGCGCTCGCTCCGCCATTCGATGCGGTGGAGCAGGAAGATGAGTGATTCGTACATCGGGTACCTCGTGTTCATGAGTGGTGGGAGGACATCACGGACCCGTGATCGTCGAGACGGCCCCCAACACGGCGGGGGCGATGGCGAGCAGCACGAACGACGGCAATGTGCAGATCACCAGTGGGAACGAGAGCTTGACTGGCAGCGTGCGGGCCTGCTGTTGCGCGTGCCGACTCCGATCGGCCCGTACCTCGGCGCCGAGCTGGTCGAGCATCGGTCCGAGCGGGAGGCCGTATCGATCGGCGGTGACGAGGGAATCGGTGAAGAGGAGCGCGTCGGGGCCGAGGAAATCGGGCATCACGTCGAGCGCGTCGGAGAGGCGCCGACCACGCTGCATCTGGTGTACGACCGCTTCCATGCACGGCGCCAGTTCCGGCGCCGCATGCTGGGTGGACATCGTGAACGCCGCCGCCGGTGTCAGGCCGGCGCGGATGCCGATGATCACCAACTCGATCAGATCGGGTAGTGCGGCCCGGGCTGCGCGCTCGGCGCGTCGTTGGGAGCGTCCGACGAATCTCATGACGCGATCCGGCCGACGATGCGACGCATCCACCGCCAGCCGGCGATGTTCAATGCGCCCCCGAACAGGATCGCCGTGAGCCCCGTGCTGCTGCCCGCCGCCGTTCGCGTCGGTGCCGACGTCAGGAGCAAGAGCGCGAGCATGGCGACCGGGAGCACCGTCATGACCACCGCCGACAGCCGCGCCTGCGCGCTCTGCGTGCGACGGTCGGCAGCGTCCGCGGCACGCCCTCGCAGCGTCGTCGCCGCGCGATCGAGCGGCTCGGCCGGCGGACCACCGTTCATCGCGCACGCCCGGACCACCGTGATCGCCAGATTGAGGTGTGGCGAAGGTGACGACACCGCCAGCGCGTCGGCGAGGCGGACCCCTCGGTCGAGCGCGAGCACGACGCGGTCCAGGTCGGCTCGACAGCTCGACGGTGGCTCGACCGTCCGGACGGCCGCGGCCAGCGTCGAACCGCCGCGAACGACCCGGGCCAGTCCCTCGCACCACGCAGCCACGTCGGCGGCGTCGATGACCGAGCTCCGTCGGTGGAGCGACGGCATCTGCGGCCAGGGGCGTGATCGATGCGGTGTTGGCGCGGCGTGGACCAGCGAGCGCCCGGCAGGTCGAGGGCGCAGCGCGACCGCAACTGCGAGCACCGCGATGCCGCCACAGATGGCCGCGATCATCGTCGGCTCCGCGTGAACTGGCCGATCGCCTGCCCGTCTGCGGCGAGCACACGCACACTCGGTTCGCCATCGCCTTCTTCCACCTCGACGACCTGGTGGACTCGACGTCTGCCGTCGGGATCCCGGACGAGGTGCACCACGGCGTCGATCGACCTGCTCACCTGCCGGCGGATTGCTGCGAGCGGCCAGCTCGGAGCGGCTTGCATGACGAGCGTCTCGACCCGGCGGAGGCCGTCGACTGCGGAGTTGGCGTGGCAGGTCGACAGCGACCCGTCGTGACCGGTGTTGAGCGCCTCCACGACGGCGAGCACCTCCGGCCCACGGAACTCCCCGACGATGAGGCGGTCGGGTCGGAGCCGGAGCGCCGTTCGCACGAGGCGAGCCAGGTCGATGGGAACGACACCGTCGGCACCCGCGGGCCGCGCCTCGAGCCGCACGACGTGATGGCGCGGGTCGAGTGCCAACTCGCTCGTGTCCTCGATCAGCACGAGGCGCTCGCCGTCGTCGACCACATCGGTCAGTGCCGCGAGCACGGTGGTCTTTCCCGACGACGTCGCCCCGGTCACCAACACGTTGGCCCGCCCGACCACGAGGTCCTGGAGGAGCGACGCGACCTCGTCGGACACGAACGAGGTGAGCGGTACCCGGCGTCGTCGGTGGCGCCGAATCGACATCGTCGTCCCGTCGACGGCCACCGGCTCGACGACCGCACAGAGCCGGGCACCGTCGGGGAGGCGGGCATCGACGATCGGGTTGGTCCGATCGAGGCGTTTGCCGAGCGGCGCGAGGACCCGTTCGAGCACGACCTCGACGGCTCCGGGCTGCAGATCGGTGAGGCGCCGCAGCGAACCGCGACGATCGACCCACACCTCGTGGCCACGGTTGACCATGACCTCGTCGACCTCGGCGTCGCGCACGACCTGGTCGAGGATGTCGAGCCCGTCGAGGCGGGCCACCGCCCGCTCGATCACGGTCGAACGGTCGGCGGTACTGGCCAACGGAGCGAGTCGATCGAGCTCTTCGGTCACGACGGCGACCACTGCCCCGGGAATGCCGGCCGCGCGGGCGCAGACCTCGTCGACCAGCTGTTCGACGGCGTCGGTGGTCATGCTGCCCCTCGCAGCTGGCGACGCCATCCGCTCGGCAGGCGGCTGGCGAGGAGACCGGCGTCGACCGCTCGTGCGATCGCTGGATCGAGCAGCGCCGTGCTGACGATCGGAGCGCCGATCGAAGCCTCGATGTCGGCTGCCCGCAACGACCGCCCCGGTTCCTGGACGAGGACCACGCCGGTCGGGACGATGCCGACAGCCACCGCACGGCGGAGCGACAGGTAGCACGCACGCGTCACGAGCAGGGTCTCGTCGGCCGCCGCTACCAAGGCGTCCGGCGGTCGGCCCGTCCCGGCGTCGACGATCACGTGCCGTGAGTCGGCGCGGAGGTGCGCCGCCAGTTCGAACCATCGTCGTTTCGGATCGCCGCCACCACGCCCGGCGGCGATCACGAAGGTGTGATCGCTCACACGGTGTTCGAGTCGAGCGAGCCGGTCCGCCGGCGATTCGGATCCGAGCCAGTCGTGGATCCCGGGCCCGTCAGGATCGGGGAGACCGAGCACGGCCATCACGTCGCCGGCGAGATCGATCACCACGGTCGGTGTGGGCGTTGACAGCGCCCTGGCCGTCGCGAACACGGTGGTTCCGCTCCCGCCCTTGGCGGCCCAGCAGATGGTGAGCATTGCTTTCCTCCGCACGTTGCAGGTGTGGAGGGGAAGCCGGAAAGGTCACGATATCGGTGTTCGATCACCGTTGTCGCGTCAATGAACTGTCAAGTTCTCGACAAGTGCCTATCCCGGTCTCAAGGAACTTGAGAAAGCTGCCGATGCCGACCTGCCGCCAACCACGCGGGTCCCAACCATGGAGGTTCCCGAATGACCATGACTGCTACTCCCGACACGGCCGCGATTCCGGTCGATCGTCGACCCGATGCACGCAGGGGCCGGGTCTGGAAGGCCCCCCGATCCCCGCAGTCGAGCGAGCGGCCGCCCCGGGGTGCCACCGCGATCGCTCTGCTCGCCGCCGGCACCATCGCGCTCGGCGGGGCGGTCGTCGCCGACCTGGACGACGGGCCCTCTTCGCCGAAGCGAGCGGTGGCGTCGATGTACGACGTCACCGAGGAAATCGGTGTCCGCCCACTGTGGGCGCAAGGCATCACCGGCGCCGGAGTCACCATCGCCGTCATCGACACGGGCATCGCGCCGGTCGCGGAACTCTCCGATCAGATCGTGGCGGCGGTCGATCTGAGTGGTGATGTCGCCGACCCGACCGTCGAGCCCGGCGACGACTTCGGCCACGGGACCCACATGGCGGGCATCATCGCCGGCCGCGAACCGGGATCGGACCCGGCCCGGGCTGCCGAGCGACCCGAGGACTTCTTCGGTGTCGCACCCGACGCCGGTCTGATCTCTGTGAAGGTCGCACGAAGCGACGGCAGTGTCACCGGTGCCAGCCTGGTCGCCGGCATCGACTGGGTGGTCCGGCACGCCGACGAGCATGACATCTCGGTGTTGACGCTCGCGTTCGACGCCGGTGAGATCGAGTCGTATCGCACCGATCCCGTGGCGGCCGCGCTCGAGCGGGCCTGGGCAGCCGGGATCGTGGTGGTCACAGCGGCCGGCAACCAGGGGCCGTCGAGTGGTGGGCTCGCCAGCACGGCGCGCGACCCGTACGTGATCGCGGTCGCCGGTACCGACTCGACGTCGGCGAGCGTCGTGCCCGATTGGGCGAGCGCCGGTGACGGCGTCCGCAACCCCGACCTGGCGGCACCTGGCGCGCACATCGCCAGTCTGCGGGCGCCGGGCAGTGAGGCCGACGTCACCCATCCCGAGGGCCGATTCGGCGACCGCGAATTCCTTGCCAGTGGCTCTTCCCCTGCTGCGGCCGTGGTGACCGGCGTCGTCGCACTTCTCCTCGACGCTCGGCCCGATCTCGACCCCGATCAGGTCAAGCAGCTGCTCGTTGATTCCGCCGTCGACATCGACGCGCCGGAGCAGTTCGTCGGCAATGGCCTCGTCGACGCCGCAGCCGTCGTTGGCGGAACCGCCGCCGCGACCAGCCAGACCTGGGAGCGCTCGATCGGCAGTGCCGGTCCGACCGACTTCGTCGTGTACTACGACCCGGCGTCCAGCTCGTGGGCGTCGAGCTCGTGGGCGTCGAGCTCGTGGGCGTCGAGCTCGTGGGCGTCGAGCTCGTGGGCGTCGAGCTCGTGGGCGTCGTCGTCGTGGGCGTCGAGCTCGTGGGCGTCGAGCTCGTGGGCGTCGAGCTCGTGGGCGTCGTCGTCGTGGGCGTCGTCGTCGTGGGCGTCGTCGTCGTGGGCGTCGAGCTCGTGGGCGTCGAGCTCGTGGGCGTCGAGCTCGTGGGCGTCGTCGTCGTGGGCGTCCAGCTCCTGGGCGTGAACCCTGGCGGGCGCTTGTCCGCAAACGCTAGGTTGGCCGCACACCGAACCAGGAGTCCCGCCAGTGACGCACGATGCCGCGGAGACCGCAGAGGGTGAGACTCAACGAGCCTCACCGAGCGTGACCGGTCTTCGTCGACCCTCCGCGGGCGTCATGCTGCTCGCCTGCGCGTGCCTTGCCCTGACCGTGGTGTTCGTCGCCGTCACCCCCGACGACCTCGACCTCGGTCAACCGTTCGGGGACTGGACGTTCGTCGCCATCATGGCGATGTTCGGCGTCTCCGAGCTCTCGGTCTTCAACGTCCATTTCCGGCGCGACTCGATCGCCTTCGCGCTCAACGAGATCCCGATCGCGTTCGCGTTCACCTTCCTGTCTCCTGTGGCCGCACCGCTCGCCAGGGTGCCGCTCACCCTGCTGGTGCTGGTCTTCGTCCGGCGCAACCGCCCCGACAAACTCGTGTTCAACATGAGCCTGCACGTGTTCGAGGTGGCGTTCGCCGGGCTGCTGTTCCATTCCCTGGTCCGATGGTGGGGTGATGGCTCGACGGGCGTCGTCGTCGCCGTCACCGCGGCACTGATGATCGTCACGCCGATCACGTCGATCCTGATCGTCGTGGCGATCTCGATGTTCGACGGCAACACCAGACAACGGGCCAAGAGCGAGTTGCAGGCGACGTGGTGGCTGTACATGGTCACCTCGGTCTTGGCAGCGATGACCGTGGCCCTCGCACTCTTCGAGCCGGTGCTCACGCTGCTGTCGGTGTTGCCGATCCTCGGCATGTGGTACGTCTTGCACGCGTTCGGCGGCGTGAGCCAAGAGCTGCGCGATCTCGGCACGATCCACGGCTTCGCTGGTCGCGTCGGCGACACCCTCGACGTCGAGGCGATCGGCGATGTCGCCGTCGAGTCGGCGATGCAGATGTTCCGTGCGTCGGGCGCCGTGCTCGTTCGATTCGCCGACGGTGGCCCCGTCGTGCATGCGGCCGGTGGCCTGTCGGTACCCGCAGACGGCCTCATCGACGTCGATGCGTGGCGTGTGCTCGCGAACGACGGTGGAGGTGTCGACCTCGATCGTCACCAGATCGCGGAGCTCGGTCTGAGCGCGGAGTCGTCGAGGCCGATCGTGCTGGTGACGTCGGTCGACGACGGCGGCGAGTCACTCGGGGTCCTGGCGGTCGCCCGTGACGACCTCATGCACGAGCAGTTCGACGACGGTGACCGAGCGCGGCTGCACAACGTCGGCCGTCAGCTGTCGGTCGCGCTCCGCCGGGGCATGCTGCACGAGCGACTCGAGTGGGAGGCTCGCCACGACGCGCTCACGGGTCTGCCGGCACGAACGCTCTTCGAGTTGTACGTCTCCGAGGCGACCCATGCCTCCGACTCGGGCGTCTGGGCCGTGATGATGCTCGACCTCGACCGGTTCAAGGAGGTCAACGACACACTCGGCCACCACGCCGGCGACGAGTTACTCGTCGAGTTCAGTCGTCGGATGACGTCGATCCTGGGCCCGTACGACTCGTTGGCGCGGCTCGCCGGCGACGAGTTCGCGATCCTGTGCTGTCGCCGATCGAGCGAGGAGATCCTCGACCTCGCGCTCGCTTGTGTCCGCGAGGGTGGACGACCCGTCACGCTCGACGGCCTGGAGATCGTGGTGACCGTCAGCGTCGGCGTGGCCGAGATCATGTCGCTCGACGAGGAGGCGATCCAACCGATGCGTCGCGCCGATATCGCGATGTACAACGCAAAGTGGCAACGCACCGGGGTGGAGTTCTATCGCGACGAGATCGACCGCCGCACCCCGGCGCGGCTCTCGATGCTCGGCGACCTCCGGACGGCCATCGAGACCGATCAGCTCACGGTCGTGTACCAGCCGAAGCTGCATCTGGCGACGGGAACGGTGGTCGGCGCCGAGGCACTCGTGCGGTGGGTGCACCCCGTCCGGGGCACCGTCACGCCGTCCGAGTTCGTGCGCGTCGCCGAGGACACCGGGCTGATCAAGCAACTCACCGATCTGGTGCTGGCGAGCGGGATCGGGATGCTCGCCGAGTTCCAGCGCGCCGGCCTCGACATGGGGCTGGCCGTCAACCTGTCGACGCACGACCTCTTCGATTCCCGGTTGCCCGAGCGCGTGCAGGGCTACCTCGATTCGCACGGGGTCGAACCGTCGCGACTGACGCTCGAGATCACCGAATCGTCGTTGTTCGTCGACGCGCCGCGCACCCGAGCGACAATCGACGGGTTGTACCAGGTCGGGATCCGGATGGCGGTCGACGACTTCGGCACCGGGTACTCTTCGTTGAGCTACCTGCGTCGTCTCCCGGTGCACGAACTGAAGATCGATCAGAGCTTCGTGGAACGGATGCTGGTCGATCCGCAGGACGAGGTGATCGTGCGGTCGACGGTCGACCTGGGCCACAACCTCGGTCTCGTCGTGGTCGCCGAGGGTGTCGAGTCGTTGGACGTGCTCGACCAACTGCGCGAGATGGGTTGCGACGTCGCACAGGGGTATGCGATTTCCGAACCGGTGTTGTCGTCCGACATCGTCGAATGGCTGCAGCGTTCCGACCGACGGGTGTGGCAGAGCACACTCGACTGACGGTCAGTTGTCGGCGGTGGTGAGGTTCCGGAGCGGTTCGCCTGCCGTCCACCGCCGGAAGTTCTCGACGAACTGGTCGACGGATCGGCGTCGGGACCGGTCGGTGGTGCCCGACGTGTGAGGTGTGATGATCACATTCGGCAGCGCCCAGAGTGGGCTGTCGGCAGGAAGCGGTTCGGTTGCGAACACGTCCAGACCGGCACCACCGAGCGATCCGTCGGCGAGTGCCGTGGCGAGTGCGTCCTCGTCGACGATCTCGCCGCGGCCGACATTGACGAACCATGCACCGGGCCGCATGCGTGCGAATCGCGGCCGGTCGAACATGCCGCGCGTGTGGTCGGTGAGGGGTGCGGCGACGACCACCGCATCGGACCGTTCGAGCAACTCGTCGAGCCGATCGATCGGCCACGACTCGCAGATCTCGTCACCTCGGACTGTGCGCCGCAGACCGACGACATCCATCCCGAACGGAATCGCCAGGCGCGCCACTTCCGTGCCGATCTCACCCAGACCGACGATGCCCAGCCGGAGACCGTCGAGGTCCTGAGCCGACCCAGGCTCCCAGCGTCGCTCGGCCTGGGCGAGCGCGAGACGCGGTAGATCCCGGCTCAGGGCGAGCAGGTACATGAGCACGGTTTGAGCGATCGACGGAGCCGACGAACCCGAGCTGTTCGTCACCACCGTGCCACCGTCGCGAATCGTCGAGAAGATCGGGTGGTCGGTGCCGGCGGAGAACGTCTGCAGCCATTCGAGGTGGGGCGCTCTGGTGCACGTGCCGAGGAACTTGCCGGCCCGCTCGGGCCAGGTGTCGGGTGAGAAGAACGCGACCGTGATGCGTTCGAGGTCGTCGTCGGCGACGAGTCGGTCGCCGACGAGCCGCACCACCTCGATCTCAGGATCGATTGCACTGATCTCGTCGCCCCGTTCGTCCCAGAACGTGTCGGAACACAACAGCACGGCCATGCGACGACGCTAACCAACCACGTGTCGCTCGGTAGGTTCGGCCGGTGCAACTGCGTGCGACGACCCCTCGGCGGATGCCTCGATCGTGACGTCGGTGACGGCGGCCCTCGGTGCGCCGATGCCGGTGGAGTGTGACGGCGTTCGGCTCGAGCTGTCGTGAGGCCGATCGACGTTGACCGCCGAACGAGATCTGGCCGGGCTGGCGACACGCCGCTTCTCGCGTCCGACGGGTGGCGTCGCCTGGCCATCGGCCGGTTGATCGCAGCGGCCGGGCACGACGACGGGCACGTCGCCGCCGATCCATCCAAGTATGTCGTCGTCGAGTCGGACCGCTGACGCAACCGATAGCGTTCACGGTCCTACCGGGAGGTGTCTGGGTACCTGGTGGGCTCCGCCGCCTTCAAAGCGGTTGGGACGGGCGATCCCCGTCCGGCGGGTTCGATTCCCGTCCACCTCCGCCAAAGCATCCACGGGCTTCCACCGCGAATTGCAGAAAACGCGAACGTTCGGCGGGTCCGCCGACGCCAGCAGGAGCTCGAGCTCAGCCGGTTTCGGCAGAGGCCGAAGACCTCGCTCAGGATCGGCACGTTTGCGTTCGGCCAGGTGCGCGAGATCGTGCTGATGGCAGGGCTCAATGGCTGATTCTGAGGATCCGGCGGGCACCGTTGGCCACAACAGTGAAGATGATTCCGCCCGCGACGAGGTCCGGGATCTGTGAGTCGGTCACGATCACGCCGATAGCAGCGCCGATGACAAGGGCGTTGACCTTGATGTCGTTGGCGGTGAAGATCCAGCTTGCTTGAAGGTGCGCTTCGCCAGAACGGAATCGGTGCAGAACAAGCAGCGTGGCAACGTTGCCGGCGAGTGCAAGCAGGGACATCACGATCATCGATCCGGGATCGGGAAGTTCGGTGTTCGCGAAGAACCGGCGGATCACCTCGACAAGCCCGATCGTTGCGAGTCCGAACTGGACGAATCCACTGGTGCGAGCCAGCCTCTTCTTGCGAGCGGTGGCGGTTCCGACAGCAGCCAGGCTGAGCGCATACACGCCGGCGTCCGCGCCCATGTCGAGCGCGTCGGCGATGAGCCCCATCGACCGGCTGATCACACCAACGGTGAGTTCCCCGACGAAGAACCCGGCGTTGACCACGAACGCAAAGATCAGCGCCCGGCGTTCTCGTTGCTCATTTCCGGGCGGGTCGATCTCGCTGGTGTCGTCGACGTGACTGGTGCCGAGGCGCAGGGCGTCGAGCGCCGTGCCGATCGCGTCGGGCGAGGTGTCGTGGTCGATCACGACGTCGCGCTGGTCCAGGTCGACGCTGACGCGGTTGATGCCATCGATGTCGGACAGCGCCATTCGGACCAACTGCTCTTCGGCAGCGCAGTCCATCTCAGCGACGTGGAACCGGCTGATCGTCATCGACGTCCCACTGGTGCGATCACACAGCGACACCGGCGCCATTCCATGCCGCCCAGACTATTGACCCCCGCATACCACCAGGCATCGAGGACGGTCCACAGCACTCGCGATCGGCACGTCTGCGAGGGCGACGAACAGCTCCGGAACGCCCGACGAGTCGCGCGGCTTCGTCGATCAGTCGATGAGGTGTCGAAGCCGGTCGGCGATGTCGTCGAGCGCGAGTTCCGCCTGGGCAACTTCCATCACCAACGCGTAAACGTCATCGTTGGAGGCTGTGGCGACGTTGACGTCATTGATCTCGAGGAAGACCGCGACGGAGAGCCAGCCGAGCCGCTTGTTGCCGTCGACAAGGGCATGAGTTCCGACCACGGACTGCAGAAGCGCAGCCGCCTTGAGCCAGATCGTCGGATAGGCGTCGTCGCCTCCGACGCTGGTCTGTGGCCGGGCGACTGCCGAGGCCAGCAGACCGACATCGCGGATGGGTGGTGAATCGCCGAGCAGGAGCCGCGGCAGGTCCATCAAGTCGTCGAGGTCGAGGAACTCGACGGGACGCTCAGCGGCCAAGTCGATCGATCGCGTCGGCGTGCACGTCGGTGATCAGTTCCGCCGCTGCGGCGACACGGGACCGATGCTCCGAGCGTGCAACATAGTCACGGATCGCCCGGCGAGCTGTGTGGCGCCAGCTCCAAGTACGGCAAGCCGATGCAACCACGACCGACCCCGGTCGAACCTCGTCGTCGGGTTCGGGGTGTGGCCGCAATGAAGAATCAGCCTCGAGGTGCGAGCTGATCACGCGGACGGCACACGCCAACAGACGTCCTCATGTGCCCACCCCGAACCCACCTCTTGACAGAGAGGAGCGGAAGTGTTGGAGGTCCCGGCTCGATCGACCTACCGCATGATCATCGGCCGGTGCACCTCCTTGCCCGGGACCCGGGGCCGAGGGGGAACGCATCCGCTCAAGCACGCGGTGGCGCAGCGTCAGATGACCTCCACGCTGACGCGGACAGCGTGAGCGGCAAGCCCCTCGATATCGGCTCGGTCTCCGGTGAGGACCGTGCCGCCTGGTTCGGCGATCGCGACCACGAGTGCATCGACGGCCGAGCCGGTACGGGCACGTCGGCGGAGCTCGGCCGCTCGGCGGGCAACGTTCACGCTGACGGTCGATTCGATGATGCACGTCTTCAGAAAGCGGTGCGCGTTGGCATCGCGACCCGCGTCGCCGTGCAGCGACTCGACGAGCACCATCGTCGGCACGAGCGGTGGCCACAACTCTTGCGCCGTCAATGCCCGGATGAGCCTGACGGATGTCTTCGTGCGCGCCGCGAGACGAGCGAGACCGTCGCTGTCGAGAACGAGCACGTTCAGCTGACTCGATCGAGTGATCGGTCACGGATGCGTCGTGCGATGGCGTCGGCCTGCGATTGCTGCCGCGTGCTCGGTTCGCCCACCTCTGCCACGAGCTCTTCGAGATAGCGGGTCGTCTCATCGAGCGCGTCTTGGCGTTCGAGCTCGGCGCGCAGTGCGATCTGGAGGAGTTCGGACGCCGGCAGGCCGCGCTTCTTCAGCTCGTCGTGGAGGTCGTCGGGGAGGTACACCTGGAGTCGCGGCATACGCCTAACTATACGCATATCTGATTGGTCGACGAGAACCACCCACACTGGGACACGGTTGGCCGGTCACGCGGCCAGCGTTCTCCGGTCAAGAGGGGTCACGCCGTTACTCTCAGGGCGACTCTCAATCGGTCGAATTCGTGCTCGTCCAACCCCACACGCTGGGTAGACACGTCGCGCTACGGATTCCCGTCCACCTCCGCTGAAGAACACCGTGTCACGTACCCGATCCGCACAGGGACCTCTCCGGGCACGATGGGACGGTGTCGACCGGTCTGATGTCTCGGCTGTGCGCGTGCGATGCTGGCGTCATGGGGAGCCACGACTGTGAACGGTGACGTTCTTGTACGCCGATGCGTGGGCTCGGCGCAGTTGCGGTGGATGGCTTCGTCCGGTGATGACGAAACGGCCCGCCCTGACACCGCTGATCACAGCGGCCAGGTTCTGCTGACGGATCCGGCGTCTGGTGCGGTTCCTCTCAGGTCAATACTGCGCAGGATCACACGGCTCACGCGCTCGAACACGAGAACGCTCGACGCCAGACGCCGGAGCACGACGAGCTGCATGGAGAGCACACGCCCCGTCGGTGCTGTCGACGCCCTCACCAACCCGCCGGGGGCACGGTCTGATCGCAGACATCGAGTCTGAGAACGACCGAATGCTCACCGGCGGGCGGCTCGGCCACCACGATCGCCGGAACCCGACTACCCGTGGTGGATGCTCATCGGAACGACGGTCGCCGAGCACCCCGATACGAGCCCATCGCCGGTGATTCCTCGCACACCAGCCCTACCACACGTGTGTTCCGAGATTCGGTCCTGGCGGGCGGCCTGAACCGGCGCGGCGGGGATGCACCCTCCCTGGTCCGCTGCCGCTGGAGCCGAGCGGCCGCGGCCGCAGCCGCTCCGGCGAGTGGCGCCCCGTTCACGAGACGTGTTGATCGATGCGGTTGGCGATCTGCTGGACGTACACGTGTGCGTGCTTGTCATCCCAGACCTGAGGCTCGCGCTCCTGGCGGTGCTCGTGGACCGTGGCCAGGTCGGTGCGGAGGTGCTCGCAGAACTCGTCGAAGCTCACGCCGGCTGGGAGCTTGCCGAGCCGTGCGTAAGGGGTTGGGTGGTCGACGATCCAGTCGTACCTTCCGACCAGCTCGCCGGTTGCGTTCGGTTTCGCAAGGTCGGCCATGAGGTCAGACATCCGGCCCGATCGGGCGGGCCAGGTGATGAGGTACGTGCCGGCGGTGGCGGGGACGGCGTTCAACAATCGATCGACCGCAACCTTCAGCTCCTGGTCCGTGTCGATCAGATCGTCGACGCTGCGGGCGATATTCGTGTCGACCACTTCGAGGTCGTGCACGGTTCGACCAACCTCGTCCTGCATCTCCAGATCGATGCGTTGGAGATCCTTCACGGCGACCGTGAGTTCCTCGAGCGTACGTTCCTCAACCTGACCGAGGGCGCGGATCACGTCGTCGAGCTTCTGGTCGCGTTCGGCGTCACCGGCGCGCGGGTCGAAGTGGTTCAAGCGGTCGACGAGAAGACCCAGGTGTTGCGGGATCTGGTTCGTTGACGCCGCCAGGAGCGAGACCTTGCCCTTGATCGAGTCGATCTTCTTCGCTGATGCTGGATCGTCGGAGCGCGACTCGGCGATGATCTTCCTCGCGAACCGCTGGAACATCCAATCGAGCGGGAGTTGCGTCGGCCACTCGCCGCGGACGAGCTGGGCAGCGATTGCGGCGTCGAGGTCCTTGCACAGGCCGACACCGAACTCCTCCTTTGCCTGCGTGTGCCACTGCAAGTGTTCACAGACCAGCTCGGCGAGCGGCACCTTGCCCGACTGCCCGGCATCGATCCTTGTCCGTCGCTGCCAGAGGGCGGCCAACAACACTGCGATCACGCCATCGTCACGGTGGCTGTCTCGAGCGAGCGCTGCGGCCGTTTGAGGGCGGCCTCCGTCGCCCATCAAGTAACGGCCAACGGAGACCGTTGCCAGCGCAGTCACATCCAGACGACGTGTGACCCGAGCGGCCTCCCCTTCGTCGGCACAGCCGTGGGCCCCGATGGACTCCTCGGCGACCTGCACGAGCAGCCGGTGGACGAGGCGCGCATCGTCAAGCGATCCGGGTGCCGCCTCCGAGCGCGGCAGGGCTTCGTGATCGACGAGGTAGTTCACGAAGCGTTTCGAGGCGACCGGTCCCTCGAAAGCTCGCGACTTCGGTAGGCCTCGCTCGGCGAGGTCGTCGGCGTAGTCCGTCGTCAGCTTCCAGAACATCTCGACACGGGCGAGCGCAGCCTGCAGAAGATCCAGGTCGAAGGTGTCAAGCGAGTCGAGCATCGCACGGATCAAGCGGCACATTCGTCCCCTGGCGAGAAGCACCGTCCGAGAGCTGCCAGTGACCTCCGGTGCGAGCGGACCGAACTCCGCGAGGCGGGAAGCAAGCGCGTCGCGCAACTGTGGGCTGTCCTGGAATCGCGCCCAGAGCGCCTCGTTGGTGCGGTCGAAACGGTCGCGGTACAGCAGCTCGAGCTGCGTCGCCACCCTGTCGCAGTCGGGCTTGCTCACCGAGAGCTTGGCGAAGCGAGTAGCGACCGCGCGGGGCAGCCCCGCATACGAGACCCCGGTGACCTGCGCGGCAATGTCGTCCCACTCGTCGTGGTCGATAATGTCGAACCCGAACTCACGTGTGATGACGCCCATGTTGCTGACGATCTGGGCCGGCGATTGCTTCAGCTGCTCGACGACCGCCGCCAGCGTTGGGAGTCCAAAGTGTCGGAGGTTTCGTAGTGCGGCCGCGATCTGGGGCGCCTCGTGACCGCTGAACTCGAAGACCGCGTGCCGCGCCATCAGCCCGGCGAGCAGCTCGATGAGGCTGGTCCGATTCTCCGTCCAGCGCTTGTCGAGCTCATTGACGTCGTTCTCATGTGCGTGCTCGAACTGATCGCAGTACAGCACCGCCAGACACGTCGCGAGCTGTGGCTGTCGGCCGTCGAACTCGGGGGCAGCGACAGCCACAGCCTCTGACGCCGCGTAGCTCAGGTCCGCGAGGTTGATGCGACTGGCGCGCTCGTCGGCGGTGTGGTCCCGCGTCGCGAGATCCGGGATGGGTGCTCCGTTGCCCGGCAGCCCATAGGACGCGATCAGCGTCGTCATGTTCGAGCGCGCTGCAGCGTTCTCGGCATTGACGCGCTCGGTCTCTTCGATCCGGTCGAGGTACTGGCTCACCTGCGGTGACGCGATCGCCAACCAGTTGATCAACCGGGTCGCGAAACCGCCAGGGAATGGACCATGTGGACCGAACCGCAGGGCCAGTATCAGCACACCAGCGCCGCCGGCCCACGCGACCACGCCCCACGACCAGCCGAAACGTGCGCCGACATACGGCACGAAGATCGCAGAGACGAGAACCAGCAGTACGAGCAAGAACGTCGCGGCGTTGGCTCTCGACGCCGCTTCCGGTTCCTGACCCTCGGCCGTCTCGGCTGATGGATCCTGTGTCGTCATCGCGACACCTCCGTTCGGCTCTCCCGAATTGTCCAACGGCTGCGCCAGCCAGCGCCAGTGCCGAATGTCTGGAGCGAACTTCCGGCTGTCCACGGACGTATTGAGGCGTGAGCAGCTTCGTCGTGTCCGGCTCGCACCGCCCGATTCCGAGGTGGCGCAGACCTCCTCAGGCGAGCGCCGCGCGCCTGGGCAAGAACGCTTGGACCGAGCTGCGCGGAAACGAGGCACCGCATACACGCCCTTCGATCAGTCGCGCACGTCTTGCTCAAGTGGAGGCCGGTGATGGACGCCGACCGTCTCGCCCGAGGCTGCCAGGTCCACGCAACCATCGCCACGGTCTGTGCCGCGCTGGTCGTGCTCCGCCGCCACCGGTCGGCCTGAGCCGCCCCAACGATCGAGCTGCCGAGGTCAGCTTGCATCGAAGCACCAACGAAGTCGGCCGAGATCGTGCAGGCGTTCGTCGCCCGTCTCCGCTGCTGCTTCCGGCCAGACTCGGCGAGGTGGCGACCTCGCAGGCTGACGTGCTGTGGATGCTCGATGTCTCGACGCGGTCGGGAGCGACTCCGGTCGTCGCCGGCGGTTGGGGAGTCGATGCACTGGTCGGTTCCCAGACACGCGAGCACCGCGATCTCGACGTCTTGGTGCCGGACTCCTCCGTCCGGCCACTCGTCGAGGCCCTCACCCGCGAACTCTTCGTCGTCACCACCGACTGGCTTCCGGTCCGTGTCGAACTCACCGACGCGTCCACCGACCGGCACATCGACATCCATCCCGCCTTCGACGACGGGCAGCAAGGTTGGTGGCAGCACGGCTTCGACGGTGAACGCTTCGAAACCCCGGTCGAGGCGCTCGCGAACGGTGTGATCGGCGGCCGACACGTCCGCTGTCTCAGCGCAGCGAAGCAACTCGAACTGCATCAGGGTAATCCACCCGCCCGGCACGACCTGATGGATCTTGCGGTCCTGTGGCGACTCCTCGGGTGACACTGCGGACGGCTGGCAGACCGCTCGATGTCGCCATCGGCACGCGGGCCGTCCCGACCATGAGGTCGGCACACGTCAGGGCAGGTTCTCACGCAGCCACCGCGCAGTCGGTGATCCGCTCGAGAGCGTCGGCGAAGTCCCGGAGCCAAGCACGAGGCATGGGTCTGCGCGACCGGTTCGGGGCAGCGAGCGCTCAGCGTGTGAGGGTCACGGAACTGTCGGCGGTCTCGACGTGCGCGAACGTGGCTCGGCTCGCCGCGAGCAGATCGAGAACCATGGACATCGGGGCGTCGGTCGCGGCGAGTTCGTAGTCCGGGGAGACCGGCGAGGCGGCATGGGTGGCCTCGACGTCCTGCAACGGAACGAGGTAGCGCCGCAGCAATTCCTCGTCCGACATCGACGCGTCGCCGTACTGCCGCTTCATCTCGGCGATGGTGGGCTGGGGTGGCTGCCAGGTCTGCATCTCCTTGCCGCGATCCGTCGAGAGCATCCGATCGAGGACGTTCTCGTCGATCGGAGCCGGCGGCTCGCCGAGATGGCCCAACACGTACACGAGCACCTCGTCGGGCACGGTGCCGTAGCGTTCACCGGTCACCACGTTGAGGACCGACTGGATGCCCATCAGCTGTGAGAACGGTGTGGCCGAGATCGGATGCCCCAGGTCTTCGCGTACCCGAACGATCTCCTCGAGCACCTCCTCGAATCGATCGGACATGCCGTACTGCGCGAGCTGTGCCTTCAGGGTGCCGGTCATGCCGCCCGGGAGCTGATGGTGATACGGGAAGACGTTGTACTCGTTCGGGACACCGACGGGATGTCCTTCCTGCTCGGCGACGCGGCGAAGATGATCGCTGATCCGGCGCACGCGTTCGAGATCGATGTCGGTGCTGTGGCCCTCCCACCTGAGGTTCTCGACGGTCTGCTCGGTCGTCGGCAGCGACGGTCCATTTCCCATCGGACCGGGAGCGGTGTGGAGGATGCGTACCCCGGCGTCGACGCCGATCAGATAGTTCATGCCGGCCACGCCGACCGTGTTGTGACACTGCATCTCGATCGGCACACCACCCGCCGCCTCCACCAGCGCAGGCATGAGGGTCTTCGCTCGCTCCGGGGTGAGGATGCCGGCCGCGTCCTCGAAGTAGATGGCGTCGGTGATCCCCCAGCTCACGAACTCCCGGACCCGGTCGGCGAACCACTCGTCGGTGTGGACGGGGCTGATGCCGTACATGATCGCGGTGGCGACCTCGCAGCCCGAGTCGGCCACCACGCGCGAGAGCCGCTCCATGGCATCCATGTTGTAGAGGCAGTCGTAGATCCAGAAGCTGTCGATGCCGTGCTTTGCGAGCGTGCGGATCCACAGTTCCATCAGGGAGTCCGGCGTCAACCCGAACTTGGCGATGCAGTTGCTGCGCGAACCCGAACGTAGACGCGAATTCGGCATCCAGGTTCGCCACAGGTCGAGGCCGTCCCACGGATCCTCTCGGTTGTACCGCATCATGCACTCGAAGATCGAGCTCCCGGTGAGATCGACCACCCGGTATCCGGCCTGGTCGATGTCGTCGGCGATCGCAGCGAGGTGCCCGACCTTCATCCGCATGCCCCACAGGCTCTGCTGTCCGTCTCGCAGCGCCTGGTCGATGATCTCGATCTGGGCCATGGTCAGCCAAGTCCTTTCGTGACGTGTCCTGCGGCGGCCACCGGGAGTACGACACGCTCGAGCCAGGTGGTGTTGATCGAATCCGTCCGAAAATCGAGATGGTCGATGATGCGCTGGTGCAAGGAGATGTTGGTGGCGACACCCCTCACGCCGAACGAGCCCAGCGCCTTCAGCAGACGATCGATGGCGTCCGGACGATCTGTGCCGCTCACGATCAGCTTGCCGAGCAGCGAGTCGTAGTAGGGCGGGACCACGTAGCCGGGGAAGGCGTGCGAGTCGAGCCGGACACCTGGTCCATCCGGAGGCCGCCAGTCGTCGATGGTGCCCGGTGACGGCAGGAATCCGGCATCCGGCGACTCGGCGTTGATGCGGCACTCGATCGCATGACCCGAGAACGACACGTGGTCTTGCGAGAACGACAACGGACGGCCCGCCGCGACACGAAGCTGCTCGCGCACGATGTCGATGCCGGTGACCATCTCGGTCACGGGGTGTTCGACCTGGACCCGGGTGTTGACCTCCAGGAACGAGAACTCTTGCCGGTCGAGATCGACGAGGAACTCCACGGTTCCCGCGCCGACGTATCCGAGCTCGTGACCGATGGCCACCGCCGCGGTGGCGAGTCGCTCGTGCAGGTCGGTCGACAGGCGCGCCGACGGTGCTTCCTCGACGACTTTCTGATAGCGGCGCTGCACCGAGCAGTCCCGGTCGCCGAGATGGACGATCGAACCGTGCATGTCGGCGAGCAACTGCACCTCGACGTGGCGAGCGTTCTCGACGAGCCGTTCGACGTAGAGCCTCCCGTCGCCGAAGGCTGCCTGGGCCTCGTTGGATGCCACTGCGAAGCGGTCAGCGAGTTCCACGGCATCGTCGACGCGTACCATGCCCCGTCCCCCGCCGCCCGCGGCTGCCTTGAGCAGGACCGGGTAGCCCACCGTGTCGGCCGCGGCCGCGGCACCTGCTGCATCAGCGACGGTGTCGGATCCGGCGCCGACGGGTACGCCCGCGGAGCGTGCCATCGCTCGGGCCGAGACCTTGTCGCCGCCGCGCCGGATGTTGTCCGCGGTCGGGCCGACGAACACGATGTCGTTCGCCGTGCACGCCTCGGCGAGTTCCGGGCGTTCCGACAGGAAGCCGTAGCCCGGATGGAGGGCGTCGCACCCTGCCAGGAGTGATGCCGCCACGACCTGTTCGATGCGGAGATAGCTCTGTGTCGGACTGGGTGGTCCGATGTGGACCACCCCGTCGGCGAGCCGAGCTGCCGAGGAGTCGGCGTCGGCGTCACTGACGGTGACGATCGCTTCGAGGCCCTCGTCGTGGCACGCTCGGATGATTCGCACTGCGATCTCACCGCGGTTGGCGACCAGCACCCGACTGAGTGGTCGGCTCACATCTCGGCCCTGTCGGCGTCCGGGATCACCGCGACGAGCGCTTCACCCTTTTCGACGGCGACGCCGTTGTCGACGAAGATCGCCACGACCGTGCCGGCGACTCCGGCCTTGACGTGGTTCATGAGCTTCATCACCTCCACGATGCAGACGGTGCTCGACGCATCGACGCGTTCACCGGCGGCAGTGAACGGGCGGGCGCCCGGCTCCGGGGCGCACCAGAAGATGCCGGGCGACGGCGAGGTGACCACGTGCGTACCGGTCGCGACATCGGCGTTCGCGCTCGTCGCAGAGTGCGACGGTGGCGAGCTGTTCGAGTCGCTCGTCGCGGGCGTCGACGGGTCCGGGGGTGGGACCGCTGCCTGGGGACGCGACGTCGGACCCGATACGGCGGTTCCTGCGTTCGTCGACAGGTGCACTCGGAGCGATCCGAACCGGACGTCGATCTCGGACCAGTCGGAGCGCTCGAACGCCTCGACCACCCGCTTGACCGCATCTCGTTCGCTGCTCACTAGGATTCTCCCGACAGGTCCGTCTGTCCTCGTCGTATTCATCCTATGTCTGCGGCCGGCATCGGACGTAGGCGGCTCGGCTGGATGGCACGGGTTGCTCCATCAGCGGACATTCTCGACGACTCCGAGGTGTTGGCTTCGTGCTCGGCGCGCTCCGTGCCGGGCGAAACATCGGAGGTTTGGCCGTGAGCGTCACGACGAAGGCGATCCACAAGATCCGCGAGATGATCGCCGAAGGCGAGCTCGGCCCGGGCGACCGTCTTCCTCCGGAACCCGAACTCGCGGAGGAACTCGGTGTCTCACGCGGTTCGCTGCGCGAAGCGGTCCGGGCGCTCTCCCAGATCAACGTGCTCGACGTCCGACGCGGCGACGGCACCTACGTGACGAGCCTCGAGCCGAGCGAGTTGCTCGAGGGTCTCACCTTCGCGGTCGAACTCCTCCAGGCCCGCGGTCTCAACGAGGTCATCGAGGTCCGGAGGCTGCTGTTCCCGCCCGCGGCTGGTCTGGCCGCGACGCGAGTCACCGACGAGCAGCTCGAACGGATGCGTACGGTGGTGCGAGCGCTCGAGGTGGCCGACGAGGTCGAAGAGGTCGCGCGCCTGCATCGGGAGTTCCAGGGCGTTGTCGGCGAGGCGACCGGCAATGCGTCGTTGAGTTCGATCCTGCGTGCGCTGCAGCTCCGTGGGGAGCACGTTCGCCGCACGTGGCTCAACTCCGATCCGACGATCCGCGACGTCGCGCTCGCCCACCAGAAGCTCTTGCTCGATGCCTTCGAGCGCGGGGACGCAGAGATGGCGAAGTCGATCGCCACCATTCAGGTCGACGAACGCCAGCGATGGGTCGATCAACTCCTCCACCGACAGACGCCCGAGCCAACCCAGCCGACAGATACCCTGCTCGCGGCGGACACCCCGTCCACCTGACGTCCACGCGGATCGAGGTCCCCGACGACACGCGGCGATCCGGTCGGTTCCCGGGTCGAGTCACATCCCGGGCGACGCGGCCATCGCTCGGGCGAGAGCGCTGTCGGGGGGCGGCTCCGGCAGGGGCACCCCCGGCGGCTCGTAGCCCTCGAGCCGCCACGTGACCACGTGGGGAATCGGTCCGTTCGGAAGCCAGGGTTGCTCGTTGTAGGCATCGTCGTTGTGGTACCAGCCCTTCTCGACCGTGCCGAGCGCGGCATCGATCACCCGGTACTGCACCTTCTTGCTGAACGCCGGCTGGGACTCGGTCCACGCGATCACCACGTCGCCCGGTTCGTACTGGCACCGCTCCTGCAGTGCTTCGATCAGGCGCTCGTCGATGCAGTGGCCGTCGCCGAAGTTCCAGCCGGTGAGCACGTTGCTCACGAACTCCCCCTCGCGCTGGACTCGGGCGTCCAGGTCGTCGACGTGGCGCATCAGCGCCGAGATGTGCATGCGCCCCATCGGGTGCATCATCCTGAACGCCACCGCCTTTTGGATGAAGATCTCCGAGATCTCCTTACCGAACAGTGGCTCGATCTGGTCGATCTGATTGTCGGCGGACTTCACGATCCGGTCGTTGATCCGGTCCTCCATCGACTTGTCACGGAACGAGAACGTGGCCGACGCCCAGTTGCCGGCGTACTGCTTCATTCCGACGAGGAACGAGACGTACTGCGGTCGGAGTGCTCCCAGGACGATCGGGAACAACGCCGCGCTCACGACGATCGCCAACAGGACCGGGTCCATGTCCCCGACCCCGTACCCGTCGCCGGCGGGGAACCCGGCGAACAGGAACGCGGCGCAGAACATGAAGAACACGTTCCACTCCAGCGGAACCGCCAGGGGGAACGTGGAGATGATGAACGTGTGCAGCATCCAGATCGACACGATGGCGATCCAGGTCAACCACGGCCACGGCGAGAACAGCAGCACCAGCGGCATCACCAGTTCGCACGTGGTTCCGCCGACGTGCGCCATCAGGTGGGTGAGTTTCGACGGTCGAATGTCGTTCGGGTAGTCCTTGACCGTCGCCTTCCGGAACTTGTCCCAGACGACCCACGGCGTGTTCTGCACCATGATCGCAACCGTGGACGAGAACCCGTGTTGCAGCTTCGAGAAGCCAGCCCCCATCCAGACCACCACGATGAAGATCTTTGCGGCGACGATCATGTCGACGAAGTTGCCGAAGAGCCCGAAGCACAACAGCGTCGGCACGTACTGCTCTGATCGAGCGGACAGGAACACCACCTTGTCGCGAAGCCCCATCAGAATGATCAGCCCGCAATACGTCAGCACCGCCCACTGGGGCAGGATCCCGGCCGAGCCCTCGGGCAGCCCGTCGACCTGATCCCCCGACAGGAACAACATCATGACCAACCAGAAGATGATGAGCTTGTACAGGCCGGTGTCCCATGGCGTCCGCCGGTTTCCCTTCGTGAACGGAACGTGGTCCGGGTAGGGAGGGACCCGGAGGGTGTCGTTCTGCCACCAGTAGAGGATTCCGCCGATCGGCGGATCGAAGTGGAACGCGAGCGGGCCGCAGGTCGCCGCGAGCCCCATGATCTCGAGCAGGATCGTCCAGATCATGAGCTTCTGGTACAGGATCGGCTCGTTCCACCAGCCGCCGATGTCGTTGAACTCCAGGCCGGCAGTGAAGGCGCCCGCGACGATCAGCCCGAACAGCGCATAGAGGAAGATCTTCCAGGCGTAGAAGTTGCCGGTCTGCTTCGGGGTCCCGAAGCCCTGCTCGACCCAGTGGAGCTGCAGGATCTTCATCCGCTCGAAGAACGGAATCTCGTCGAACTCGTCCAGCTCGACCGGGGGGAGTTCCGCAGTGCGGTAGCCCATCGTCAGTCACCTCCGCCTTGTTCGTTTGGCGCGTTGTGCTCGTGAGCGCCGTTGGCGTTCGAGCTCCAAGTAGTAGTCATCGTCTTCTGCCCTCCTGGTGGAGACGGTCCTCCCCGTGAGTCGAGCCAGTTCGTGCTCGCGGACGCGCTGGCGCCTCCACGCCTTCTTCTTGTCCTTCCGGCGCTTGTGCTCGATGTGGTCTTCTTCGGTCTCGGACGTGCCGCTCAGGTAGGCGTCCTCGATCTCGTCGAGGCGTTCGATCGCCTCGGCCGCCGACAGCTCGAGGAGCAGTTGGCCCCCGGCCATCAGGTACATACGGTCGGCGTACTTCAGTGCCTTGTGGGCGTGCTGCTCGACGATCAACGCGCCCGTGCCGTGCTCGTCGGCCGCGGCCCGGACGGTGCTCAACAGCCGGTCGACGATCTTCGGCGCGAGACCGAGCGACAGTTCGTCGGCGAGCAGGAGTTTCGGGTCGCGACTGAGCGCACGCGCGAGCGCCACCATCTGCTGCTCGCCACCGGAGAGCATCCCGCCCCGCACCGACAGCCGCGGTTCGAGCTCGGGGAAGATCCGCAGGGCGGCATCGACCGAACCACCACCGATCCGCAGGTTGTCTCTCGTCGACATCTTCGTGAAGATCAGCCGTTCCTCGGTGACCAGCCCGATGCCGCCGTCGCGTACGCGCTGGTACATCGGTGTGAACGTGGGAACGTTGCTGAACATGACGATGCCGTCGACCGGAGCCAACTCGCCGGCGATGGTCAGCAGCGTCGTCGTCTTGCCGGCGCCGTTGGGGCCGAGCAGACAGACCACTTCACCGGATTGCACGGTGAGGTTGACGGCCCGAACCACCTCGCGACCGAGATACCCCGCTTTGAGGCTGCGGGTCTCCAACAGCGGGGTCACGATCCACCCCCCACGACCGGAACGCCGACCGCCGAGCTCACCGCTGGGACCGGGTCGTCCTCGTCGCCGGTGTCGTCGCCGAGGTAGGCGGCGATCACGGCGGGGTCGGAGCGGACGTCCTCGGGGCCGCCGGCCGCGATCATCTTCCCGAAGTCGAGGACGACGATCTGGTCGCAGACGCCCATCACGAAGTTCATGTCGTGTTCGACCACCAGGATCGCCATTCCCCACTCGTCGGCCAGGCGCCGGACCAAGCGGGCCAGCTCCGTGCTCTCGGTCGAACTCAGGCCGGCCGCAGGCTCGTCGAGGAGCAGCACGCTGGGGTGCATGGCGACCGCCCTGGCGATCGCGAGAAGCCGTCGTTTCCCGTAGGACAGATCCTTGACGTCGCGATGAAGATCTTCGTCGAGCTGGAACTCCTTGATGGCCCGCACGACCTCGGGTGGGAACGGAGGATTGATCGGCCGGACCAGGTCGATCAGATAGGAACGAAGGTCCTGCGGGTCAGCCGCCACGCTGAGGTTCTCGAACACGGTGGAGTCCTCGAACAGTTCGAGCGACTGGAAGGAACGAGCCACGCCGGCCCGAACGCGTCCGACCGGCGGTTTGTTGGACAGGTCGACATCGTCGATCCCCACCCGACCTTCGGCGGGTGTGAAGCCGCTGACGGCATCGATCAGCGATGTCTTCCCTGCGCCGTTCGGCCCGATCAGGCCGGTGACGGTGCCGGGCTCGAGCCGAAAGCTCACGTCGTCGACGGCGACCACCGCCTCGTAGCGCACGGTCAGACCTTCGACGGTGAGCGTGTGTGCGGGCACCTGGGCGTGCTGTTCCGTGTCGGCGGCCGGATCCGCGACATCGGCGAGTTCGATGATGTAGGGCTGACCCCACTTCCTCGCCTTCTTCATCTCACGGAACGTCTTGACCCATTCGGCGGCGACACCGTCGGGGTTCGCCAACACCGTGAGCAGGATCGCGATGCCGCTGATCAGCTGGATGTACTCGCCCACACCCTCCCACGTCGATTCGAAGACCTCTTGGGCGAAGCCCGCCGGGGCCATCGTGGAACCGACGAACGCCCCGAGCAGATGGCCGACCCCGCCGACGAGCGCGAGACCGACGTACGTGATCGACGTGAAGTTGGTGAACGACTGGTAACTGATGGAACTGAGCCGGAACGCCAGCAGGATGCCGCCCAGGGCGGCGATGGCCGATGCGAACGAGAACGCGAACAGTTTGGCGATCACCACGTTGATGCCGAGGGCCGCCGCCGCCCGTTCATTGGTTCGAACGGCGATGAGCCGTCGACCGCTCCGGCCCCGGCGCACGTTGGAGACGACCCAGACCGCCAGCAGCGCCATCACCAGCACGAAGATGCCGTAGCGTTCGGGGTGGTTGATGGATCCGATGTCGTAGCCGAACAGGTCCGGATTGCCGACCTGGGTGCCCTGGACACCCCCGGTGTAGTCCCGGTTCCGGAACAGCATCAGCTCGATCGTCGTCCCGAGGCCGAGCGTGACGATCGCGAGGTTGATGCCCCGGGTCCGCACCGCCGGTAGGGCGAACACCAAACCGAGTGGGACCGCGGCGGCGACCCCGGCCACGAGCCCGAGCAGGAACGGGATGTCGTACACGGCGACCAATCGTCCTGCGACGTAGGCACCGAAACCTGCCATCGAGTACTGAGCGAGGGAGAGCTGGCCGGCGTACCCGGTCACCACGACGATCGACAGGAGGACGACGGCCACACCGAGCGACACGGTGATCGCGTCGATCCACTTCGCCTGCTTGGTCAGCATGATGAACACGACAGCTCCGGCACCGAAGATGGTCCAGTCCCACGACATCCGACCGTTGCCGACCATCGGCAACCTCTGCAGGAAGTGATCGCGCAGCGGCAGCGACCGGCCGCGGAACACCATCATCACGATGATGACCATGAACGGGAGCGACGCGCCGAGTCCCTGCTGATCGGAGTAGCGCCCCACCAGCGCCTGTCCGGTTCCGAGCGCGAATCCGGCCGCGGTGGCGATCGGGAAGGACCGGAAATCTCCGACCAGCGCGGCGGCCAGCGCCGCCAGGACCAACCCCGTCATCGCGGTGACCTGCAGGGTGATGATCGGGACGACCAGCATCCCGGCCACGGCGGCGATGCCGGAACCCAGACCCCAGTTGAGCACGGCGATGCGATTGGGAGACACGCCGACGGCAGCGGCCGAGCGCTCACTCTCGGACACCGCCTCGGTGGCGAGGCCGAACTGGGTCGACCGGTAGAGCAGCCACAACCCCAGCGCCGATGCGCTGCCGATACCGAGCAGGATGAGGCGATCGGCCGTGATGCTGACGTCCCCCCAGAGCGTCACCCGGTCGGTCGGCAGCCAGCTGTCGACCTGCCGAGGATTCGAGCCGTAACGGATCACGACCCCTGCCTGGATCGTGATCAGCACACCGAGCGTCGCGAGGACCTGCACCAACGTGCTCGCCCGCTTCCGTTGCAGTGGCCTCATGATCACCCAGTGGGTGAGCACCCCGAGCAGCGCCGACAACGCAACACCCATGACCGCGGAGGCGAAGAACGGCCAGCCCCGCTCATACTGGAGCTCCCACTGCAGGAAGACGCCAGCGATGGCGGTGGCACCGAGCGAGAAGTTGAGGACCCCGGTGCCGCGATAGATCACGATCAGGCCCTGGGACGCGAAGGCGTAGAGCGCGCCGACACCGAGACCCAACAGCGCGAACCTGATGACCTCGTTCATGTACGTTCCCCCGTTGGCCCGTTGTCACTCTGCGTGACGAAACATCGGACCAGTTCATGGTCAGTATTACTCTGACGTGTACAGCTGTCTAATCGACGGTGGGCACCACCGTCGACACCTCAGCAGGCGCGCCGGCGTGAGAGGACCCGAACATGCACATCCTGGTGACGAACGACGATGGCATCGAATCCGAGGGACTGCGCGTCCTGGCCGTGCGTCTGGCCGAGATCGGCTCCGTCACGGTGTTCTGCCCGTCAACCAACTTCTCGGGCGCCAGCGCGGCAATCGGCCACATCGGTTCGGGCTTGCCCGACGTGGTGGCCGAGCGTCGATCGGACCTGGGTGCCGTCGAGGCCGCCTACCACTTCGACGGGCCGCCGGCACTGGCCACCGTGCTCGCGTGCAAGGGGCTCGTCGGGCCGGTTCCCGACATCGTCGTGTCGGGGATCAACCCCGGATGGAACGTCGGCCATTCGGTGCACTTCTCGGGCACGATCGGTGCCTGTGTCGCAGCCGGCGTGTTCGGCGTGCCGTCGATGGCGGTGAGCCAGTCGCTGGCCGACGATGACGACCGACAACTCTGGGAGACCGCAGCGGACGTGGCCGCCGCGCTCGTCGACGACCTCTTCGAGGAGACGGCGTCGAGGGTGTCGCCCCAGCTACTGAACGTGAACGTGCCGAATCTTCCCGTGCAGGAACTCCGCGGCCGCCAGTACACCACGCTGTCGGCTCGACTCCCGTACAGTCTGGATGCTCCGACGATGACGCCCAAGGACCACCGGACCTACGCAGCCGACTTCGTTCGCTCCGCACCGTTCGAGAGCCCTGCCGGGAGTGACACCGACGCCGTCGAGCGGGGGTATGTCTCGATCACCCCGCTCACTCCGACCCACGCGTCGATCTGACGGGTGAACCGCGAACGGGGAGCGCGTCGGCGTCCAACGCCTCGATCCGCCGGCCGGTCCGGCCGGCGGATCGAGCACGGTGAACTCGAACGAGGGAACGATCAGCCGGCGTCGCCGGTCGCCAGGGCCCCCACGTCCTCGAACTCGGTGGTGAGTGGCACCACTTGGCCGTTCTCGAGCGTGCTGAACACCACGCTGCGGTTGAAGAGACGCTCGTAGCCCTCGAGGCCGTCGGTCCACTCCTGGGTGAAGTCGAGCACCGGCACCATGCCGTTGAGGTCGAGGTTCGACGTGTTCGAGGCCGCCTCGAAGAACGACGATGCGGTGATCTCACCCTCGATCGTCCCGGCGATCTGCGTGAATCCGACGTATGCCGCCCACGTGCCGAGGCCACCGAGGCTGTTGTAATCGAGCTCGCTCTGGTCGAGCCCGGCCTCGTCGAGGGCGACTCGGTACTCGTCCCACGGGGCGGTCGAGATGTCCGGGTACATGCCCGAGATGACGTCGCCGTCGGTTGCCTCCTCGTTGCCTGCGGCCGACACGGCGTTCAGGTTCCCCTGCGGGCCGTACTGGCGGGCCTCGGTGCCCGACTGGGTCCAAGCGGTGTTCCAGGTGATGTACGGCGTCTCGGAGATGACCGCCACCACGCAGTCGGCGTCACCACTCGTCGCCTGTGCTACCTCGGCCGAGTAGTCCTGTGCGGTCGCCGGAAGACTCACGATGTCCCCGAACTCCATCCCGAGCGCCTGGATCGCGTTCTCCATCGGTGGCACGAAGATCTCTGCACCCTCGATGATGACGGCGTTGATGGCCGTACATCCGTCGTCGACAGCGCGCTTGACTGCGCCGACCGCGTACATCGGCTGATTGCCGATGTTGAACGAATGGTCACTCGTCAGTTCCGACGGCGTGATCGGGCAGCATGCTCCGAACCAGGTGATGTCGGACTCGGCGATGACCGGCACGATGCTCTCGGCGAAGAAGGTGAACGAGCCGACGACGGACACCATGCCGCCGTCGACGGCTTCGCGGGCACAGGTGGTCGCCACGGCGGGGTCGAACTGCTCGTCGCAGACCGTCACCTCGAGCGGGCGGCCGGCGACACCGCCACGAGCGTTGATGTAGGACTCGTAGGCCTTCGCCGTGTTCGCGATGTTCTGGTACGTCGGCCCTGCCGCGTTCAGCGTCGTGACGGTCATGACCTTGAGCGGCTCACCGGAAGGCGCCTCCGCTCCGTCGTCCGAAGTCGCCACGTCCTCGGCCGTGGCCTCGGCGGTCGCCTCGGCGTCGGCGGTCGCCTCGGCGTCGGCGGTCGCCTCGGCGTCGGCCGTGGCCTCTGCGGTCTGTTCGGCGGTGCTGCCGTCCCCACTGTCGTCGTCGCCGCCGCAGGCCGATGCGACCACTGCGAAGGTCGTCAGGAGGGCCACTGCGAGCCTCCCGAAGCGCCTTCGGCCCAGTCGCGATGGTTCCGTGCCGTTCCTGTGCATGCATCCCCCTCAATGGAATTGCCGGTGACCACACCGACACTTTCGTCGAGCCCGCCGAACGGCGAGCTCCGAGTCGGACACATCTCACCACAAAACATCGAATGTCTGCTAGTCCAGCGCGAACTCGAACGGGGCCTGACCCCGTCGGCCCGGGTGCCGTCGGCCGAACCCTTCTCGACATCTCGACGCAGACATCAGGCGTCTACGGTGACCGTCGAAGGTCGCGGCCGGTCGGCCGTACCGGGAGAGGATCCGATGAATCTCGAACCGTCAGCACGCACCATCGAACTCCGCGCCGAACTCGAGACGTTCATGGACGAACACATCTACCCGAACGAAGCTCGCTACTTCCAGGAGTCGATGGATCTCGGCCCCTGGGCGGTGTGGCCCGTCGTGGAAGAACTGAAGTCGCTGACCCGAGGGACGGATCTCTGGAACCTGTTCCTCCCCGACAGCGAGCACGGTGCCGGGCTCACCAACCTCGAGTACGCGCCGCTCTGCGAGGTGATGGGCCGGTCTCATCTGGCGCCCGAGGTCTTCAACTGCTCGGCGCCGGACACCGGCAACATGGAGGTCCTGGCCCGCTACGGGACGCCCGAGCAGCAGGAGCGGTGGCTGCGACCACTGCTCGGCGGCGAGATTCGTTCGTCGTTCGCGATGACGGAGCCGTTCGTCGCCTCGAGCGACGCAACGAACATCGAGAGCTCGATCGTGCGCGACGGCGACGAGTACGTGATCAACGGGCGCAAGTGGTATACGACGAACGCCACCGACCCGCGGTGCGAGATCATCATCTTCATGGGCAAGTCCGATCCGAAGGATCCGGACCGCCATCGCCAGCAGTCGATGATCCTCGTGCCCAAGGACACGCCGGGGGTGACCGTGCTCCGACCCCTCCCGGTGTTCAATTTCTACGGCATGCCCGACCGTGCGTCCGAAGTCGACTTCGACGACGTGCGGGTCCCGGCGTCGAACATGCTGCTCGGCGAGGGACGTGGGTTCGAGATCGCGCAGGGTCGACTCGGCCCGGGCCGCATCCACCACTGTATGCGGCTGATCGGTCTGGCCGAGCGTGCGCTCGAGATGATGTGCCGGCGGACCCAGCACCGCGTGACGTGGGGACGCCCCGTGTCCGAGCAGTCGGTCACGCTCGAGCGCATCGCCGAGTCGCGCATCGCGATCGAGCAGACCCGCCTCTTGACGCTGAAGACCGCTCACCTGATGGACACCGTGGGGAACAAGCAAGCGCGGCGGGAGATCGCCATGATCAAGATCGCTGCGCCCAACATGGCCTGCAAGGTGGTCGACTGGGCGATCCAGGCATTCGGTGGAGCCGGGACCAACAACGACTACGGGCTCGCAGCGGCGTATTCGACGGCGCGGTTGCTGCGGCTCGCGGACGGCCCGGACGAAGTCCACCGGAACCAGCTCGGTCGTCTCGAGGTCAGACGCCACGCCGATCTGGGACCGGTCGATCCGTACCACACGTACGCACCCGACTGGGGCTGACATCGTTCGTCGGGTTCATCCCGACTCGCTACGCCGGCTGGGGGCGGTCGGCGACCGTGGAGCGGCTGTCCAGCTTCGAGCCCGGGAAAGGTCCGACGTTAAGATCCGGTCTTGCCACAGAGGTTGCACGTCGCAATCGAGCCCTGCGGCAATGCAGGGGCATCACGACGACGACCTCGAATCATCGGACCGATGGGGGACACCGTGACCGCGTACGAATTCGACACCAGTCTGGATCCCGACTATCCGGTGCTCACCCGGGGCAATGCCGGCGAGATCATGCCCGACATCGTGTCGCCGCTGTCGGCCACGCTGTTCTTCCCACCGCTCGAACGGGGGTGGCGCCGATCGTTCACCGAGACGTGGGACGTCATGGACTGGCCGGGCTGCCCGACGACCTTCGCGCCCATCGTCGGTGGGCGGTTCTACATCAACATCGCAGCGTTCCGACGGCTCGCCGATCTGACGCCGGGGACCAGCCCCGAAGACATCGACCGAACCCTGTTCGCCGCCGGCGGGATCCAGCTCGACCCGTACGAAGCTCCGGACGAGGACGGGTACGCGGAGCGCGGCGCGAGGATCGCAGCGACCACCGCCGACTTCCTCGAGCACCCACCCGTCGACCGCGTCGCCGGTGAGCACCTCGAGGCCCAGGCTCGCCGAGCCGACGGTCGCGCCCATCGGCAGGAGCGCTCGTCGGCCGAGCTGCTGGCTCGCATCGAGTCGCTCATTCCGTACAACGAGAGCGACTTCGTGACGCTCTTCATCGGCTCGTCGATGAGCCCGGTCGCGCTCGGGTCGCTCCAGGCCGGGCTGGTGGAGTTGTACGGCGACGAGGGCTACGAGCTCGGTCGGCAGGCCGTCATGGGGATGGGCGGCATCGAGTCGGCCGACGCGGGCAAGGCGGTTGCGGCCCTGGCGGCCCTGGACGGGCCGGAGTTGGAGGCCGCCTTCCAGCGAGCGTTGGAGGACTACGGCTTCCGAGGGGTCAATGAGTGGGAGATCGCAGCACCCTCGTGGGAGATGCGTCCCGACGTCCTCCGGCGAGCGGTCGACGCAGTTCGTGCCGGCGGTGTCCAGCGGGACCCCGACGCCATACGCCACGCGGCGCTCGCCAAGTTCGATGCCGATGGCGCCCGGGAGCGGTTCGCCGATCTCGACCTCTGGCTCGAGCGCTGCAAGGTGTGGATGGGCATACGCGAGCGCACGAAGGCCACCTGCGTGCTCACCATCAACGAACAGCGCCTCGATGCATGGGAGATCGGCACCCGTCTCGCGGCGGACGGCCAGCTCGATGAGGCCGGCGACGTCTACTTCCTGACACTCGACGAGCTGCGTGCGGCGGTAACCGGCGACGGGGTCGACAGGTCGAGGATCCGGAACCGGAAGGAGGCTCAGGCCGAACTGGAGCGGCACCGAGAACCGTTGATCGTGATCGCCGGTGAGGTGCCACCGGTCGCGGACTGGCCGCTCGTCGGCGGCGGGGAGGCCGAGCAGGGCGCGACCGAGATCACGGGCGCCGCCGGCAGTCCCGGTCGGGCCACGGGACGCGCCCGGGTCATCATGGACGCCTATGTGGACGAGCCCACCCACCCCGGAGAGGTTCTGGTGGCTCCGATCACCGACCCGGGATGGATGCCGCTCTTCGTCGGTGCCGTCGCAGTGGTTGCGGAGATGGGTGGCGAGCTCAGCCACACCATGATCGTCTCGCGTGATCTGGGCATCCCTGCCGTCGTGGGCGCCGTCGGTGCCACCACCGTCATCGCGACCGGCGACCTCGTCGAGGTCGACGGCTCCGCCGGCGTCGTTCGCGTGATCGAGCGGGCATGAGCGTCACGTTCGATTTCAGCGGGCGGACGGTCATCGTGACCGGCGGTGCGCGTGGTATCGGTCTGGCGCTGAGCCGATTCTTCGCCGGTGCAGGTGCAACGGTCGCCGTTGCGGACGTCGACGAACCTTCGCTCGCCGACGTCCTGGTCGACGATCTGCACGGTGCGATCCCCCTGGTCACCGACGTCTCCGACGCCGACTCGGTTGCCACTGCGGTCGGGCACGTGGTCGAGACCACCGGTCGGATCGACGTCGTCGTCAACAACGCCGGGATCCTGCGCGACCGGATGGTCTGGAAGCTGACCGACGACGACTGGCAGGCAGTGCTCGGCGTGCATCTCACCGGGACCTTCAATCTCACCCGTGCCGTGGTGCCGACGATGCGTGCGGCCGGGTACGGCCGAATCGTGAACGTCACCTCCTACACCGGTCTGCACGGCAACATCGGCCAAGCCAACTATGCGGCGGCGAAGGCCGGCATCATCGGGTTCACGCGCACCACGGCCAAGGAGCTGGCGGGCTTCGGCATCACCGTCAATGCCATCTCCCCGAACGCGGAGACCGACATGGTCGCCTCGATCCCGCCCGACCGTCTGGCCGAACTTCGGGCCGAGATCCCGATGGGGCGCTTCTCGGCTCCGGAGGAGGCATGCCCGGTCGTCGGCTTCCTTGCCTCGGAGCAGGCGAGCTACATCACCGGCGTCGTCGTCCCGGTGGACGGTGGTCTCTCGATATGAGCGGTGCCCCGCTGCCCGCCGCGCTCGCCGTGCGAACGGGTCGTCGGTGACGACCGCCGTCGTCGTCGGGAGCGGGCCGAACGGGCTGGCCGCCGCACTCACCCTGGCCACGTCCGGGGTGCAGGTCACGGTGCTCGAGGCCGCTCCCCGGATCGGTGGCGGCACCCGCAGCAGCGAACTGACCGTCCCCGGTCTGCTCCACGACGAGTGTTCGGGATTCCACCCGCTGAGTTTCGACACGCCGTTCGCCCGGCTCGCCGAGCTCGAACGGCACGGGTTGCGCTGGGCCTGGCCCCAGGTCCAGTACTCCCATCCGATCGGAGGCGAGGCCGGGGGCGCCGCCGTCCGCTCCGTCGGCGAGACCGCGGCCGGGCTCCCGGGTGACGAGCGGGCGTGGCGTCGGGTCTTCGGACCGCTGGTTCCACGATTCGGCGACATCGCCGAGGACTTCCTGGGCCCGGTTCTGGCGGTGCCGGGCCATCCGGTCAGTCTCGGCCGATTCGGCCTCCGCGCGGCACTTCCCGCGGCCGTCCTCGCCAAGCGCTTCTCGACCGATGAGGGGCGCGCATTGTTCGCCGGTGTCGCAGCCCACGCGATGTGGCCGTTCCGATCGGTGCTCTCGGCGGCGATCGGGACCGCGTTGGGTACGGCGGCGCACACGTATGGCTGGCCGGTGGCCGAGGGCGGATCGGCGGCGATCGCAGCCGCCATGTCGCGTGCGCTCGAGCAACACGGTGGCACGATCGAGACCGATCATCCGGTCCGGTCGGTACACGATCTCGGTTCGCCCGATGTGGTCATGCTCGACGTCGCGCCCGGCGCCGCCGTCGATCTGGTGGGCGATGCGATGCCGGACCGCTACCGCTCGGCGCTGCGCAGCTACCGGCACGGACCGGCGGTGTTCAAGGTCGACTTCGCGGTCGAGGGCGGTATCCCGTGGAGCCACGAGCCATCGCGGCGCGCCGGCACGGTCCACGTGAGCGGCGACTACGACGACACCGCCGCCGCCGAGTCGATGGTGCATCGTGGCCAGATGCCCGAACGACCGTTCGTGCTGGTCGGCCAGCAGTACCTCGCCGATCCCGGACGTTCGAGCGGTGATGTCCACCCGGTGTACAGCTATGCCCATGTCCCCGCCGGATTCACGGGCGACGCGACCGACGCCATCGAGCTGCAGATCGAACGGTTCGCCCCTGGCTTCCGCGACCGCATCGTGGCCCGTCACGTCCAGACCGCGACCGACCTGTCGCGGCACAACCCCAACATCGTGGCCGGCGACATCCTGACGGGTGCGAACTCGCCGCGCCAGCTGGTGTTCCGCCCGCGGATCGGGCTCGACCCGTACTGGATCGGCGTGCCGGGCCACTTCCTGTGCTCAGCGGCCACCCCGCCCGGCGCAGGTGCCCACGGCATGTGCGGGTACAACGCAGCCGTGTCGGCACTCCGCCGCCTCCGCGTCGCCGACCGAAGCTCATGAATCAGCTGCAGCTCATGAATCGGGCTGCCGGCAGTGCCCGGCCGATGACCCTTGAGACCTCATCGGCCGGTGGCCGAGAATCTGCATGCCGAGAACCACGAACAGGATCCACGAGATGAACCAAGAGCCCCATCCAGTTGCCCGCCAGGGAGCGAAACGAGACGGCCTCGCGGCGGTCGCGATCATCCTGTTGACCGTGTTGCTCCTCGCCTTGGTGGTCAGCCAGATCGTCTAGCCCGGTCGCCCCTCCCGCCGACCCCGGCGCCGATCTTCGGAGAAACACTTCGACGGTGGTGGGCGACCTCCGCGCGTGGTTCGGTTGTTCGTCGGCTCGCCTGGGTGCTCAGGTGAGCGGGACCGGGCCGTCCCACTGTTCGTTCATCAGCACGTCGCCCACCGGGAGACGGCGAACCGGCCCGAAGTTGCCGATGGGGTAACCGACCGGGACGATCGCCTGCACGCTAACCCGCGGCGGCAATCGGAGCAGCCCGTTCAGTTCGTCGCGGTACTCCAGTGCGAAGGTGGTGGGCACCGCGCCCAGCCCATGGGCGCGCGCTGCGAGCAGGAGGTTCTGGATGCCGGGCCAGACCGAGCTTCCGTATCGGTACGGGTTCTGGTCTTCGCGGTCGAGGATGCAGCAGGCGACGATGAGCGCCGGGGCTTCGTGCATGTGTTCGGTCTGCCAGAGCACCGATTCCCACATTCGGCGCCGATCCTGCTGATCGTGGTGGTCGACCTGCTCGGTGGCTTCGATGTGTTGCCGGACCGGGTCCTCGCTGGCGCGGCGATTGAGCGCGGCGATGGCCGTCTTTCGCTCCGAGCTGCGCACGAGGATCCATCGAGCCCGCTGGAGGTTGCGTCCCGACGGTGCGTAGGTGGCTGCCTCGATCAGTCGATGGAGCACGCTTTCGGGGACGGACTCGGAAGTGAGCCGCCGCATCGCGCGACACGTCGACATGATGTCGAACAACCGTGCGTCGTTCGCCGATTCGTCTGCCACCTTCTTCTCCTCTGGGATCGGGCCGTCATGTCGGCTCCGAGACATCCGATGTTCACTGGCTAGTCTCGCGCTGTCCCACCCGAAGCCTCGACCGTCGCGGTCGTCGGCCCGGCCAGTCCACTCGTGAGAAGGAATGATCGTGTCGAAGCTGCATCACGAGCCGTTGCTGCCGCACCTCATCATCGGGGCGCTGAACCGGTTCGAGGACGAGCCGTGCATCCACCTCGGTGACCACATCGCCTCCTACGGCGATGTCAGGCGCCAGACGAGTCAGCTCGTCCAGGCGTTGCAGAGCCGCGGCGTCACGCGGGCCACCCGCCTCGCCGTGCTGTCGAAGAACCGGCCCGAGGTACTGACGAATCTCACGGCGTCGATGATCAACGGATCGGTGATCACGCCGCTCCATCCGATGGGTTCCCTCGACGATCACACCTATGTCGTCGGCGCGGCAGAGATCGAATGTCTGGTCGTCGACACGGATCACTTCGCCGAGCGCGCAGCGGAGCTGAAGGAACGATTTCCGAATCTGATCGTGCTCGGGTTCGGTCCCAACGACGTCGGAGATGACTACCTTGCGCTGGCGGCGACGTTCGAGCCGCAGCCGCTCGCGCCGCCCGACGTCGGGCCCGACGATCTCTGCACCGTTGCCTACACCGGAGGGACCACCGGGTTGCCCAAAGGTGTGCTGTTGCCGCAGCGGGTGTGGGCGAATCTGACCTTCATTCAGATGGCTGAGTGGGAGTTCCCGGACGAGGTCCGAATGCTCGTGGCCACCCCGCTGTCGCACGCAGCGATGACGCTGCTGGGACCGGTGCTCCTCCACGGCGGGACCTTTCACGTCATGGACGCGTTCAGCCCGGCCGGATTCTTCGACGTCGTCGAGCGGCATCGCATCACCACGACGATGATCGTGCCCGTGATGCTGTACGCGCTGCAGGGAAGCGAGCGGTACCGCACGGCCGACATGTCGAGCATGGAGACGATCTTCTACGGCGCCTCGCCGATGAGCCCCCCGAAGCTCGCCGACGCGATCGAGCTGTGGGGTTCGATCTTCTTCCAGTTCTACGGTCAGTCCGAGGCGCCGATGGTGATCGCTCACATGAAGAAGGGTGAGCACGACCTGTTGCATCCCGAGCGGCTCGCGTCGTGCGGTCGGCCGGCGCCGTGGGTGCATGTCGCTCTGCTCGACCCGGACAACGAGCCGGTCTCGCCGGGAGCGTCGGGTGAGATCTGCGCGCGTGGCCCGCTCGTCATGGCCGGCTACAAGGACATGGAGGAACACACCCGCGAGACCCTCGCCGGCGATTGGCTGCACACCGGCGACGTCGGCCGCTTCGACGACGGCGGCTTTCTCTACATCGTCGATCGCACGAAGGACATGGTGGTCACCGGTGGCTTCAACGTCTTCCCACGAGAGGTCGAGGACGTCTTGACCGGCCACGATGCCGTGAACACGGTGATGGTCGTCGGGGTGCCCGACGAGAAGTGGGGCGAGGCGGTCAAGGCCGTCGTCGTGCTCGCTCCCGGGCACCAGCCCAGCGACGAGTTGACCGCCGAGCTCCAGGCGATGGTCAAACAGGCCAAGGGTTCGCAGCAATCCCCGAAGTCGATCGACTACGTCGACAGCGTGCCGTTGACCGCGGTGGGCAAGCCCGACAAGAAGGCGGTCCGCGCCCGGTACTGGTCCGGGGCAGAACGGTCCGTCGGGTAGGTCTCGGCCGACGATGGCGGTGTCGAGAGCCCGTCGTGCCGATCTCTCGCCGTCGGCTGTCGCTGACGTCGAGGGGGACGGGCACCTGTCGGCGGGTTCGACGGCCTCGCGTCGGTGACGAGCTGACCCGAACCGTGGAGGTGGCGGGTGGTCAGATCCCGGGGTCCTCGCGCTCGTGGCGCAGCTCTCTGCCGAGCAGGTCGCGCAGCGCTTCCTGCGGGTCCTTGTTCTCGTAGAGCAGCAGGTACATCTGCTCCGCGATCGGCAGCTCGACCCCGACCCTCGCCGCCAACTCCCGTGCTGCGCGGCACGTCGGCACCCCCTCGGCCACCTCGTTCATCTCGGCGCGAATCTCGTCGAGCTTGCGGCCACGACCGATGGCCAATCCCACCGATCGGTTCCGGGAGAGCCCGCCGGCGCTGGTGAGCATGAGATCGCCCACACCGGAGAGCCCCGCGAACGTCGCCGGATGGCCCCCCAGCGCGACTCCGAGCCGCGTGATCTCGGCCAGACCCCGTGTGATGATCGCGGCGCGGGCGTTGTCGCCCAGTTCGAGGCCGTCACTGACGCCGGCCGCGAGCGCCACCACGTTCTTGAGCGCCCCTCCGATCTCGACACCGACGAGGTCGTCTGACGCGTAGACCCGGAAGTGCCCCTTCGAGAACAGATGTTGCACCCGCGCCACACGTGCCGCGTCTCGTCCGGCCGCGACGACTGCCGACGGTCGGCCAGCCGCGACCTCTCGGGCGAAGGACGGTCCGCTCAGGGCCACGATGCGTTCCTCGGGCACACCGAGGTCGATGAGGATGCCGTGCGGGGTCGCCAGCGCGCCGGCCTCGATGCCCTTGCTGACGGTCACCACGATGTCGGTGTCGGCGAGTTCCTCGACGTCGGCGAGCGTCGTTCGGAGGAACTGGACGGGTATGGCGCTCACGACCAGATCGTTGTCACCGACGACCGCGGACAGGTCATGCGAGGCGCGGAGCTCGGCGGGCAGCGCGATGTCGCTCAGGAAGAGGTGATTGCGGTGCTCGGTGTTGATGCTGTCGACGACATCCGGTTCACGGGCCCACAGCACGGTCGGGACGTGATGGCCGGCGAGGTGGGCGGCGAGTGCCGTACCCCACGACCCACCGCCGACGACTCCCACGCGTACGTTCTCGCTGCCCACGACGAGATTGTCGCGGCCTCGGCGACCCACGGCAAGCTGTCGCGACCGAGACGCCACCTACGTGGCGGGGCAATCTCGCATTTCGAGCGACCTGACGTCACCCCACGATCTCGGGAAGGCCGGGTGGGCGACGAACACCCGCAGGCTCGGTCAGGCCGGCCGGACGAGTTCGAACAACTCGGTGGATCGGCTGTAGAGGTTGCCGACGTGGCGGCCGATCGCCTTCAGCTGCGCCTGATCGACCCTCGTGCCGTCGAGCAACGCTGCGTCCACGTGGAACTCGGTCGCCTCCCCGATCACCAGTGCGCTGCCGTGTTCGGGATGGCCGATGTCGATGATCTGGGTCACGACGCATTCGATGTTCGCCCGGCATTCACCGACCATCGGTGGCCGGATCGACACCGACGGCACCGACGTCAGCCCGGCGGCTTCGAACTCGTCGACCTCCGCGGGGTGGCTGGCCGACGTGGCGTTCATCGCCTCGGCGACCTCCTCGGTCACGATGTTGATGGTGAACTCGCCGATGTCGCGAACGTTCGCCAGCGTGTCCTTGCGGCCGCCTCGGCCGGGCGAGAACACGAACGTGGGTGGGGCGCCGCTGACGCAGTTGAAGAACGAGTAGGGCGCGAGGTTGGCGATGCCGTCGGCAGAGATCGAACCGATCCATCCGATCGGTCGCGGCACGATCAGTCCGGTCGACAGCTTGTAGGGGTCGGCGCCGCCGAGTTCGGCGACGGTGAAGCGGGTCTTGTCCACGGCATTGCTTTCTGTCGGGCGATGGGAACGACCAGTGTGCCCGTTCGCAGGGTCGCCCCGACGCTGGATCGCACGATCATGTGGACGGTCCGGTGCCGTCCCGCTCGGCGAGCCGTACGATGGACCGGGATCGAACTCCCGACGGAAAGCAGACGACGATGTCGAACAGCAGCACAGCCATGGACACCGTGGGAGAGGCCGCCCAGCTCTTGGGCGACGTCATCTCCGCGCCACTCGAGCTGGGAGCCGACCTGCTCGACGACGTCGGACCCGACGTGCTCGAACTGGCCGATGCCGCCGCCGTCACAGCGGTCGCGTCGGGTCGGCTGGTTTTCCGGTTGCTGTCGCGCACGATCGGATTCATCGGACGTCACCCCAAGCAGGTGCTGACGGGTCTCGTGATCGTCGCCGCGGTGGCCGCCGTACTGTGCTACAGCCGCTCGAACTCCGACGTCTGAGCCGAAGCTGCACCCCGCGCAGATGACCGATCACGATCGAACCGACCACGTTTGCATCGGCGTACCGGCGGGTACGCACGGACCATGATGAGTCCCACCATCGATCTCACTCGGCAACTCGACAAATTGGAGAACTCACTGCCCGCGTTGCCTGCCCAGTCGGTGGCGCTCGGCCGCGCCTCGGTTCGACGGACCAACGACGTGATGACGTCGGCCGTTGCCGATGTCACTCGGCGCATCGGCCACGTGGTGACGACCGCACGAACCGGTGTGGCCACGACCACCGGACGGGCTCGATCCGCCGTCGATCGTACGACCGACCTGGCGCAGGCGGCCGAGCGGCAGCCAGTCGGCCAGGCACGTGCCCAGAGCGGCCGAACAACAGACGCCGCAGTCACGGCGGCCGGCGACCTCTTCGACGAGGTGACCGACGCGGTCGACCCGGACGCTGCGCGTCGCGGCATCGCCGACGAGGCGTGGCGGAAGGCTGACCTCTACGAACGGGCCCAGCAGCTCGACATCGTCGGCCGCAGCGGCATGTCGAAGCCGGAACTGATCGCTGCGCTGCGGGCAGAGAGCGGAACAGACCGGTGGTGAAGTTCACCGCCGGGTTCGCGATCGGCGCCGTCGTCGGCGGCTACCTGATCTACAACATGACCCCACGGCAACGATCCCGAGTGGCGTCGACCGCCGGTCGGGCGGTCGACAAGGTTCGTTCCAGCTCGATCGCCGACTCCGTGGCGAGCAACATCGGCGACGTGGCCGGTGCGGCGTCGGCTCGGGTTGCCGGTGTCGTCGACGCCGCCGGGTCGACCATTGCCGACACGGTGGCTCCGAGCAACGGTGACTCCGACGCGGGCACCGTGGAGTAGCCCGCATCGACATCGTTCCGATGACATCCTTCCGATCGGGAATGTCTCGGTCGGTCTCGTCCGGGGCGTTCTGGATCTTCCGACCGGCGTCGCCGGGTGACGACGTGGAGGCGCGATTCGCGCTTCGGAGGGTTTGGCGCGTCGACGTCCGAGGCATACCCGATTCGTGGCCGACCGAGCAGCACCGAACGACGCCGACCTGATCGCTACCGCACGAAGTCAGCTCGAGCACGCCTATGCGCCGTACTCGAAGTTCGAGATGGGTGCCGCGGTCGCGACGACCGATGGGTCGGTCGTCGTGGGCGCACTGGTGGAGAACGTCTCGTTGGGGCTGGCCATGTGCGCCGAGCGAGTCGCGCTCTTCACGTGCAGCGCCACCGGGAACCGACCGGCCCGTCTGGCTCTCGCCGCCCCGAAGACCGCGGGCACGGTGACCTGGCCGTGCGGCGCCTGCCTCCAGGTCGCGCTCGAGCTCGGCGGCCGGGATCTGGTGGTGATCGTCGGTGACGACGGCGATGGACCGATCGCCTCCGCGACCGTGGGCGACCTCCTGCCGCGGGGCCCGAAGGTTCGGTGATCACGGCCGACGTGTGTCAGAAGAAGGTGCCGCAGAAGGGGGCTCGTCGGGTGCCGAACAAGGCGTCGCCGATCTGCAGTGCGTCTGGGTCGTTGACGTCGACCTCGCCCAACGTTGCCGACATCTCCCACGAACGACCACCGAGGTAGAGAGCCGAGAGCGCCGCGATGTCGACGCTGAGCCCGGGTTGGTCGTCCGAGCGCGCGGCCCCGGTCGCCGAGATCCGCCATGACCGGTTGTTGGCCGGGACGAGCGGGTCGATGACGCCGATGATCATCTCGGCGTTCACGTTGCGATACGTGCGCGCCGCCGAGCGCGACATCGACGTCCACGAGTCGAACCCACTGCTCGTCCTCGATCACGCGGACCCGCACGGCCCGGTGGTCGCGAGCGGCCAGTCGCACGGGATCGTCGATCGGTCGGCCGCTGGCGCGCCACCGGGTGACCAGATCGACGTCGAGCAGGTACTGCCACAGGGCCAGTTCGACCGCGTCGTCGGCACCGAAGAGATCGTGCACCTCGCCCCGACCCGTGGGCGCCTCGTCGGGCTGGTCGTCGTACCAGGCCGTCGAATAGTGGACGTAGCCGTCGGTGTGTCCGGCTGCGTCGAGGTGGACGACGACGAACGAGGCCTTGCTGCGGTCGAGCACGCTGTCGAACTGTCGTCGCCACCACGGCTCGCTCGGCCGGGTGATGACGCCTGCCCGTCGGAACGCGACTGCCTCGTACAGCGGCGGGATCGTGCCGAGCACGTCGTCGGGACCGAGCAGTTCGAATGACCCGGAAGCGTCGGCACCCTGCAGGGGCGTGGCGCGGATCACATCGATGTCGAGGTTGGCGCTGTCGCCGGCGAGCCCGAAGCCGAATCGACGGTAGATGCCGGTCTCGCTCGCCCGCAGGCTCATCATCGCGTGGCCCTCGTGGACGCTCTCGGCGACCAGTCGCTCGATCAGCTGCGTCGCCACCCGACGTCGTCGATGCGTGGGGAGGACGCCCACCCTCGTCACCGCGGCGGATGGGAGCCGGGCGCCGCCGGGGACGACCGTGTCGACCGGGAACTGACCGGCGTGGCCGATACACCGATCGCCGTCCCATGCCGTCACCGACGGCATCTCGAGCCAACTCGGGCCACGTCGTTCCCAGACCTCATCGGTGGGAAGCGGACCCATGAGCGCGGTGGTGACCACCTCGGGGGCCTGGCGGAGCTCGTTGGGCCTCGTCAGCCTGACCTCGATACTCATCCCAGCTCCTTGCGGTACTCGACCTCGGGAGCGGACACCTCGCAGTACTCGTCGAAGGCGGCGGTGATGCCCGACGGCGCCCAACCGAACTTCTCGTAGAACGCCCTGGCCCGAGGGTTCTCCTCGAGGACCCACAGCACCGCCGAGTCGAAGCCCTCGGCTCGCAGCCGCGTCTCGGTGTAGGTCATCAACTGCGACGCCGCCCCTCCGCCCCAGGCATCGGGGTGGAGATAGAACGCCCACACCTCCCCACGGCCGGTGAACCCGCGGGCACGCTCGCGCTCCGGCCCGTACGAGGAGAACCCGATGATGCGGTCGTCGTGGTCGTGATCGACGGCCACGGCGACGCGATGTCCCGGCGCGAACCGCCACGTCGTCCAGAACCGGCGCCGAACCGGGTCGAAGTCGTCCGCGTAGAGCACGGACTCCGGGAACACCTCGGCGTACCCGGTGCGCCACGACGCCACCTGGACATCGGTGATCCCGTCGGCGTCACTGCGGGTGGCGGGTCGAATCTCGACGTGCACGTCGCCAGTGTTGCAGGCGCTGTCGCATGGACCGATGTCGGTTCCGAGGCCACCGCTGTGTGTCCGCGGTGTCAGGAGAGGCGGTCGCTGTTGCCCGACCTTCCGCGGTGGGAGAAGCCCGCTCGCGCGATCGTCGGCTCAGACGGCGAGCAGGTCGCGGGCGCCGGTGTCGCTGGACGGGTGGCGCAGCTTGCTCATCGCACGCGCTTCGATCTGACGGATGCGCTCGCGGGTGAGATTGAAGTGCTCACCCACCTCTTCGAGGGTGCGTGGCTCACCGCGATCGAGACCGAAGCGGAGCTTGAGGATCTCGCGCTCGCGCTCGTCGAGCGGCGCCAGCAGGCGAGCGATCTCTTCGGGCAACAACGCGGTGGCGGCGACCTCGAACGGCGACTCGGCCGAGCGGTCTTCGACGACGTCGCCGAGCTCGGCGTCACCATCTTCGCGGAGCGGCTCGGAGAGCGACAGCGGCTCGGCCGCGAAGCGCAGGGCCTCGGTGACCTTGTCCTCCGGCATCTCGACCTCCTTCGCCAGCTCGGCGAGGGTCGCGGGACGGCCGTACTTGAGCTCGAGCCGTGAGCGCGCCTTCTGCAGGCGGGCGAGCGTGTCGCCGGCATGCACGGGGAGGCGAATGGTGCGACCGGTGTTGGCGATGCCGCGGGTGATCGCCTGGCGGATCCACCACGTCGCGTACGTCGAGAACTTGAAGCCCTTGCGCCAGTCGAACTTCTCGACGGCGTGCATCAGGCCGAGGTTGCCTTCCTGGATCAGGTCCAGCAGCGGGAGACCCGACGCCTGGTACTTCTTGGCGATCGACACCACGAGTCGCAGGTTCGACTGCACGAACTGGCGCTCGGCCTCTTCGCCCTTGCGGGCGAGACGGCGGAGCTCGCGCTTCTTGGCCGGAGTGACCCCTTTGCCGCCGGCATCGAGTGCTTCGATCGCCTCTTTGCCGGCTTCGATCGCTTTCGCGAGACGGACCTCGTCGTCTTTGGTGAGCAACGTGTACTGACCGATGTCGGTGAGATACAGGCGGACGAGGTCTTCGTCGTCACGGTCGACGCGATCTTTGGCCACGTTGGCTCCCTTGAGGTCCGTTTGGTCGAGTCGCCGACGATCCGGCGATGTGGGCTGACGCCTCAGTGGCCTGATGTGTGCTGACGAGGGGAGCTGTTCCCGATCGCCCTGCGGGCTGCACGATGCACCAGTTCGCTGAAGGGTGAAGCTCACGATACCGATGTGCCCGGATTGGTCAACCAGCCAAGCGGCTTTCGTGCCGGGATAACTGTGTTCCGCATGGTGGTGCCATGGATATCTCGAATACAGATGGCCTCTATCGCTACGAGGGAAGGCTGGACGCGTGAACCGCCGGGAGTACACCGTGACCTGGGGTCGGCACGATCCAGCGCCGGTAGGATGATCGGCCAGTGCGCTCGTCAAGCGCTGGTTCCGAAGGAGGAATCCATGGCGAATCCGGTTCTCAACGAACGGACGTTGCAGAGGGCGTCCACCACGTGGGCGCCGCCTCAGGCCGATACCGAATACTTCCCGCCCGTCGACGACGGGCCGACCAGCCCGTACGTTCGCGCGACCATGACGGTCAACGGCGTGATCAGTGCGACGGCCGTGCTGTTCGTCCTGCTCCTGGCCAGTGCCACCTTCGGGTGGACCTCCACCGGGAGCCCCGACGAGGTGGTCCTGTCCGACGGTTCGATCGGCTACAACTATTCGATCCCGACCCTCGCCTGGGTGGGACTGATCGTCGGTCTCGGCCTGGCCTTCTTGTTGATGTTCAGGCCGCAGCTCGCGAGGTTCGTCGCACCGCTCTACGCGATCGCGCAGGGATTCTTCGTCGGCGCGATCTCGCGCATGTACGAAACGTTCTTCGACGGCATCGTGGTGCAGGCCGCCGGCGCCACGCTCGCCGTGTTCGGCGTGATGCTGTTGCTGTATCGCACGCGCATCATCAAGGTCACCGACCGATTCCGCAGGATCGTCGTGAGCGCCACGATCGGCATCATGGTGTTCTATGGCGTCTGTCTGCTGATCCGGCTGTTCGCCGGACCGGACGCCGTCAGCTTCCTGTCGAGCCCGAGTCTGCTCGGGATTGGGTTCAGCGTGCTCGTCGCCGGCCTGGCGGCGTTCAACCTGGCGCTCGATTTCGATTTCATCGAGCGCGGCGCCCAGCAGGGCCTCGACAAGAACTTCGAGTGGGTCGGTGCGTTCGGCCTGCTCGTCACGATCATCTGGCTGTATCTCGAAATGCTCAGACTGATCTCCAAGCTCCGTCAGCAGTGAGCGACCGCCACCCCGGTGAGGCGGTTGCCTCCGGCATCGCCGGTGCGGCGCTCGCCGGTGCGGTCGGGTCGCTGGTCGGCCTGGCTGCGCCGGCCGCCGTGGTCGGCGGCCTCAACGGGATCGTCTCCGGATGGCGTGGGGTCTACGACTGGTCCTCGACGAAAGGCGTTGCCGCGTTCGCGCTCGACTCGACCTGGGCGCTGCCGACCACGCTGTCCGGGCTGGTCGCGCATGCGGTCGGCACGGTCAGGGGTGCACCGGGGTACTCCGAGGCGCTCAGCCGCCGACAGAACCGCCACGTCTACGCACGCGGGTTCCAGCCCCGCCGGAGGTTCGCGACCACGTTCGGCAACGTCGTCAACGGCGCAGGCGACCTGAGTGCGCCACGGCGGGCGAAGCTCGTGACCGACCACGAAGACGTCCATGTGTGGCAGGCCCGCGGCTTCGGGCCGCTCTTCCCGGTGCTGTACGTCGGTTGGAGCGTCGGCGGGGCCGTTGGTGGCGCAGCACTCTGGGCGCTCGTCCGGCGTGACGAATCGCTGTCCAAGTTGGTCGAGTCGTGCGCGTACTACCTCAACCCGTTCGAGTACTGGGCGTACAGCCGCGATGCCCACTGGCCGCCCGCCGGCCTCGCCGCTTCGATCGGGCCGAAGCGGCCGCTCGTGCGCAGTTTCACCAGTCGCCCCGGCGCACCAGCGGGCGTCGTGCCGACCTAGCGGTGCTGCAGGTCGACGAGATCGGCTCGCACGAGCCTGATCGTCCTGAGCGTGCTGGGATCGAGCTCCAGCACGATGCGCGCCTCGAGTTCGTCGAGGCGGGCGAGCAGCAACTCGACCCAGCGGTGATACCGGTCGGCTCGATCGAGCCCGGGGGAGGAGTCGAGCGGCTCTCGATGTTCGCCGACCAGCCGATCGGCGTCGACCGTCGGAATCGCAGGGGACCGCTCGGCCCAGAGCGCGGCGTGCCAGGCGTGGCGATGCGAGGCCTCGCAGAACCAACGCTGCTGGGCTGCGTCGTCGGTGTCGAACACCCATCCGCCCGTGACCTCGAACAAGTCGAGGCAGCGGGCGCGGAGCGCGGTGCAGACGCCGGCGAGTTCGACGATGCCGACGCCCGGCGAGCTGCTCACGAGTGTGCGCCCGCTCGCCATACGGCCTCCGCTGCGCCCAGGTCCGTGGCCGGCGCGCCGTCCGCAACGTACTCGAGCAGCATCGCCCGGAATGGACCGCCGACCTCGAGCTTGCCGAGGATCGCGTTGACGCCCCAGACGACACGATCGAGGATCACGAAGCTCGGCGGCATGTTGAGGTGCTCGATCACGTCGGCGTGTGGACCCTGCACGTCGAAGATCTTGGCGATGGTGTCGATCATCCACTGCCGGGTGAAGGTGAACTCGTCGGTGAGGTAGGGCACGTAGGGGCTCGAGACGTAGTCGAAGACGTGACCTGCGTCGAGCCCGTGGTTCGGCCTCAGGAAGCCGCTGCGCTCCATCGCCCGTACCAGCATCTCGGGGTCACGGTGGACGATCACGGCATCGAGCGTGGGGTAGAGAGTCTCCCACTCGCCCGGCGACCAGCGTTTGACGAGGCCGTAGTCGAGGAAGGTGACACTGCCGTCGTGATGGAAGATGTAGTTGCCCGGATGCGGGTCGCCGTTGAACACGCCCTGCTGGATCACGGCGAACTGGGCGAACCGCCAGATGACCTCGCCGGCGCGCTGCTGGGTGTCGCGGCTGGCGTGCGTGCGGAAGTCGTCGAACGACATGCCGTCGACCCACTCGGTCGTGAGGACCTTCTCCGTCGACAGATCGGGTACGACCCGTGGGACTCGAACCCACGGGTGGCCGGCGAACAGTTCGGCGAACTCGGCGGCGTTGCGAGCCTCGAGCCGGTAGTCGAGCTCCTCGCGCATCCGGTCGCGCAGCTCGTCGACGAGCCCTTTCGCGTCGAGCCCCTTCAGCATCATGGACGAGAACACGCCGTACATGACCTCCGCGGCGTCGAGGTCGGACTCGATCGCTTCGTGAACGCCCGGATACTGCACCTTGACTGCAACGTCGCGGCCGTCAGCGGTGACGGCGCGATGGACCTGGCCGATGCTCGCGGCCGCGGCCGGCAGATCCTGCCAGTCGAGGAAGACACGTTCGGGTGGGTCGCCGAGCTGGTCGGTGACGACGCCCGCAGCGAGGCTCGGCGCCATCGGTGCCGCATCGGCCTGCAGGGTCGCAAGCGCCGCCTGGGCCTCGTCGGGCAACGACTCGAAGATGAAGCTGATCATCTGGCCGGCCTTCATGAGCACGCCCTTCATCTCGCCGAGCTCGCGGGCGACGTCGGCGGCCGTCTGCACGGCGAACCGGGTGTCGAGCTCGGCGCGGCGCTCGGCCGGCGAGCCGACGCCCCGCACCTTCGACACGGCGAAGCGGACGGAGTTGCGTGCCGACAGTCGCCAGACCCGTGCCGACCGGCCGAGACGATTCACCGGCACCGCCCCTCGGACACGTGCCGCAGCTGTTGCGGCACCGGCGACCACGACCGCGAGCGCCGCGATCGAGGCAGCTCGCTTCGACATCGGGATCTCAGGCCCGTCGTGCGACGGGGTCGTCGGCGAGCACCGCGTCGGGGATCTCGTCGCCCGTCACCTCGTCGAGCCAGTAGGTGCCGTCGTCAAGGCGTGGAAGCGCCGCTTCGACGGCGGCGAGTTCGCGCTCGATGGCGGCCAGGTCGAGCGGTTCCGGTCGTGCATCCGTGGTCGGTTGCGCCGTCGGCGCGCCATGCGGGGAGTCGGTCACCTCCTCGACGTTACCGCGTCGGAGCCCGGCGGGCTGGGGGACACGCGTCGAGCACGTGCAGAGATGTGCGAGGGCGATCTCGACCGGTGATGGCGGAATCACCGGGAGTTCGCCCTCGCACGTCCCAGTATGGTGCGATCCGATGCTGCCGTGACACCGGCCACATGTCGCGTCGGTCACAACATCGAGCCCAGGCCGCCCGGAACGCCCCTTCATGCGGTGCTCGCGCCGGCCGATCGAGTGTTGCGCAGTTTCCGACGCTGGGCCACACTCGGGTTCCGCTGCGAAGATGAGGAGAGACACCGTCATGAAGAGCATGCGCTCGAGGACCGCCGCTTCGATGGTGGTCCTGGCACTCGTGGGTGCCGTGTCGACCATCGGGACCGCCGGCGCGGAGGGGCCGCCGGATCCGTCGTGGATCGTGACGATCGGCGACTCGGCGATCTCGGGCGAGGCGGGCCGGTGGGCCGGCAACACGAATCAGTCGCCCTGGCGGCACGACACCGGCGCCGATGCCTACTTCGACGACCCGGCGAACGACGCCGAGACGATGCCGGGGTGTCATCGATCGAAATCGGCCGAAGCGTTCATCGGTGGCATGGTCCGCTCGCTCAACCTCGCGTGCTCGGGAGCCCGTACCTACACGCAGACGGGATCGGAGTTCAAGCCGGGTCTCGACTGGTATGACGGCCCGGCCGGCAGGAGTCAGGTCGTCCAGCTCCAGGAGTTCGCCTCGGCGAACGACGTCGACGCCGTCACCGTGCTCGTCGGTGCGAACAACTTCGGGTTCGCCGACATCGTGCAGCGATGCGTGACGAATTGGCTGACGTCGCCGTGGTGGTGGAAGAACTACTGCAACGACGATCGGTCGATTCGTGAACGTTTCACGTCGAGCGCCGTCGACGAGCGGACCAACGAGGTGGCCGGTGCGATCGCCAACGTCGCACAGGCGATGACGAACGCCGGGTACGCCGCCGACGACTACACGGTCATCGTCCAGACGTACTGGTCTCCGGTGCCGCGCGGGAGCGACATCCGCTACTCCGAGCGAGGCTGGACGCGTCAGAGCATCGGCGGATGCGGTCTGTGGAATCGGGACGCGAACTGGGCGAACGACACCGCCGTGGTGAAGATGAACCAGGCGCTCACCGACGGCATCGTGCGCAGCGGCGTCTCGAACTACGTCGTACTCGACATGTCGCGGTCGCTCGACGGGCATCGGCTCTGCGAGCGTGGCGTCGGCCTGCTGGAGGAGATGGGATTGTCGAGCTGGACCGATCCCGGCGCGGCCGAACGCACCGAGTGGGTCAGCCAGATCAGGACGGTCACGACGATCTTCGGCCCGTACCAGCTCCAGGAGGGCATCCACGCCAGCTACTGGGGCCAACTCGCCATGCGCAACTGCCTGCGCCAGGCGTACAACGACGGCGCGGTTCGGGGTGGCACGTGTACGAGCACCGGTGGCGTGAACACCGATGGTGAACCGAACATGGCGCTCGGCTGAACGCTCGCGGTCAACCCATCCGACGGAGCGCACGCTCCCGGCGGCGGCGCTTGTTCGAGCGTGCCAGCGCCACGAACACGATGAACGCAGCGGCGATCACGACCCACACCACGAGTGCCACGAACGCCGCCGTCGACAACGGCGACGCCCACGCCCCGCCCTCACTCGCCGGACGCTGCACCGTGGCGGTGAACACGTTCAGTGACGAACCGTCGAGCGGAGCGACTCGTTCGATGACGCCGCCGTCGACTTCGGTGCCGGTCTCGGCGGAGACGAGTTCGCCGGGGAGCGAGACCCGGAACGTGAACGACATCGACTCCTCGGGAGTGGCGCCCGTCGCCGCGAACTCCTCGGCGAACGGCATGCCGCCGACCGCCTCGACCAGGTCGGCGTCGGCGAACGCCCCGAAGCCGTCGACCAACTGCAGCTCTCCGTTGACGGCGTTGGTGGTCTGGTCGTTCTCGGTCGTGCGTGCTGCCGCCATCTGCGTGAAGGGTGGTCCGATGCTGTTCAGGACGTTGGCGAGCTCGACGTGCGAGGTGAAGTCGTGGGTGAGTGTCATCGACAGCCCGCCGTCCGCGACCTCGGTGGGACCGTCGACGACCCATCCGTTCGCGATCGCATCTTCGAGCCGGAGGTCGTCGACGAGATCCGGCACCTGGGCCACGAGCTCCGCGTCGGCGATCGCGACCACGATCACATCACCGGTCCCATCGGGCTCCATCGCGACGTCGACGGTGACATCCAGCCGGCACGCACTCAGCGCGAGCAGGCTCACGAGGACGAGTGCGAGTCGGCGGGTCACGGCGATCCATCATCGCAGCCGGTCGCCGACGCACGCCGTCAATCCGACGGCATTTCTCCGACGGCTCGTTCGCGAACGATGACGACGGGTGCGGTTCGATCGTCATGACCTGCGTCGGCGTCGGGACCGAACCGGTGGCCAGAGTGTTCGATCTGGCCACCGGGCGACAACTGGGTCGCGAGCTCCCACACGACACGAACCTCACCAGTCGGATCGAGTTCAGCGCTGATGGCTCGATCCTCGGTGTGCCATCGGGAGACCACGTCACGCCGCGGAACTCCGACACCGGTACCTGGGCCGACCTCGCTTGCGCGTACGCCGGTCGAAACCTCACTGCCCAGGAATGGGAGCAGCTCGGGCCGCGAACGAGCGAATGCCGGGCGACGTGCCCTGAGTATTCGATCGAGAGTTGACCGGCGCCGGTCTCGTCGACCGGCGCCGCAACGAACTCAGGCGTCGTCGGGCTTGGCGGTGTTGGCGATGTCGTCGTTGGTCGCCGTGGTGGCGAGCTCGACGGCTGCCGGCGGCACGAAACCTTCGACCGCGTTGAACGTGAACACCTTGCGGGTCTCGTCGTCCTGGTCGGGTTCCACGTCGACGACGATGATCTCGCCGGCCGAGAACGTCTTGTAGAGGATCCTCTCCGACAGGACGTCTTCGATCTGACGTTGGATCGCGCGGCGCAGCGGGCGAGCGCCCAACTGTGGGTCGTACCCGATCGTGGCGAGATGCTCCTTCGCCGCCTGGGTGACCTCGATGCCGAGCCCCTGGCCTTCGAGTTGACCGATCAGACGCTTGAGCATCAGGTCGACCATCTCGACGACGGCCTCGAGCGGGTGCTCGTGGAACACGATCGTCTCGTCGATGCGGTTGAGGAACTCGGGCCGGAAGTGCGCCTTGAGGGCGTCGTTGACCTTTTCCTTCATCCGCTCGTAGCTCATGGCGGTGTCACCGGTGGTGAAGCCGACGTTGGCCTTGCGGAGATCTGCGGTGCCGAGGTTGGATGTCATGATCAGCACGGTGTTGCGGAAGTCGACCGATCGACCTTGCGAGTCGGTCAGGCGTCCCTCTTCGAGGATCTGCAGCAACGTGTTGAACACGTCGGCGTGGGCCTTCTCGATCTCGTCGAAGAGCACCACGGAGAACGGCTTACGGCGAACGGCCTCGGTCAGCTGGCCGCCCTCTTCGTACCCCACGTAGCCGGGGGGTGAGCCGACGAGGCGGCTGACCGTGTGCTTCTCCATGTACTCCGACATGTCGAGTGTGATCAGCGAGCTGTCGTCACCGAACAGGAACTCGGCGAGCGTCTTCGCGAGTTCGGTCTTGCCGACGCCGGTCGGGCCGAGGAAGATGAACGACCCGCTCGGGCGCTTCGGGTCCTTGAGGCCCGCGCGCGTCCGACGGATCGACTGCGATACCGCAGCGACGGCGTTCTCCTGGCCAATGATCCGCTTGTGCAGCTCGGCTTCCATGTTGAGCAGCCGAGCGGTCTCCTCCTCGGTGAGCTTGTACACGGGGATGCCGGTCCACAACGAGAGCACCTCGGCGACGGCCTCTTCGTCGACCTCGTCGAACAGGTCGACACCGGTCGCCTTGACCTCGACCTCTTTGGCCGCCTTTTCTTCGAGCAGGGCCTTCTCCTGGTCGCGGAGGCTGCCGGCCTCTTCGAACTGCTGCTCTTCGACGGCCCGCTTCTTGGCCTCCTGGACGTCGTCGAGCTTGCGCTCGATCTCACGCAGATCGGGCGGCGTCTGCATGCGCTTGATGCGCAGACGTGAGCCGGCCTCGTCGATCAGGTCGATGGCCTTGTCGGGGAGAAACCGGTCGCTGATGTACCGGTCGGCGAGGTTCGCCGCCGCGACGAGTGCCTGGTCGGTGATCGTGACCCGGTGGTGTGTCTCGTACTGGTCGCGGATGCCCTTGAGGATCTCGATCGTGTGCGCCAGGGTGGGCTCTTCGACCTTGACGGGCTGGAAGCGACGCTCGAGTGCCGCGTCCTTCTCGACGTGCTTGCGGTACTCGTCGAGCGTCGTCGCGCCCACGGTCTGCAGCTCACCCCGTGCGAGCATCGGCTTCAGGATCGACGCGGCGTCGATCGCGCCCTCCGCGGCGCCGGCACCGACGAGTGTGTGGATCTCGTCGATGAACAAGATGATGTCGCCACGCGTCTTGATCTCCTTGAGCACCTTCTTCAAACGCTCCTCGAAATCACCTCGGTAGCGCGAGCCGGCGACGAGTGCACCGAGATCGAGCGTGTACAGCTGCTTGTCGTGGAGCGTGTCGGGCACGTCGTTGTTGACGATCATCTGTGCGAGGCCCTCGACGATCGCCGTCTTGCCGACGCCGGGCTCGCCGACGAGCACCGGATTGTTCTTGGTGCGGCGCGAGAGGATCTGCATGACCCGCTCGAGCTCACGTGTACGACCGATGACCGGGTCGAGCTTGTGCTCGCGCGCCATCTGCGTGAGGTTGCGGCCGAACTGATCGAGGATCTGGCTGTTCTTCTCGTCGTCGCCACCCTTGGAGCCGCCGACGCTGGCGCCCGCAGCACCCGATTCGGAACCGCCCCGGCTGCTCGACCCAGACTCGCCACCACCGGCGGGGCCCTGGTAGCCGGAAAGCAGCTGGATGACCTGTTGGCGAACGCGGCTGAGGTCGGCACCGAGCTTGACCAGCACCTGCGCAGCGACACCCTCGCCCTCGCGGATCAGCCCGAGCAGGATGTGCTCGGTGCCGATGTAGTTGTGGCCGAGTTGCAGCGCCTCACGAAGCGAGAGCTCGAGCACCTTCTTGGCGCGAGGGGTGAACGGGATGTGACCCGACGGGGACGAGCCACCCTGGCCGATGATCTCTTCGACCTGGTTGCGCACCGCCTCGAGCGAGATCGAGAGGGACTCGAGCGCCTTCGCGGCGACGCCTTCACCCTCGTGGATCAGCCCGAGCAGGATGTGCTCGGTGCCGATGTAGCTGTGGTTCAACAGGCGTGCTTCCTCTTGAGCGAGGACCACGACCCGGCGAGCCCGGTCGGTGAAACGTTCGAACATGTGTCGCCTTTCGAAGAGGTGGCGAGTGCGTGTGAACACTCTATCGGGACGTCATCGACCTCCCCTGAGGTCGTCGTCGACCTGCAACATCGGGTCCCGACCGGGATCGGCTCACCCTCCAGCTCCCAGCGTGCGGTAGCCGACCACTTCGTAGCACTCGGAGCGTCGCGAGCGCGGCCGCTCCCAGACGCGCTCGAAGACATCGCAATCGTCGAAGACCGACGCGTACACGGGGTTGTGGTAGACGACGTACATCGGGCGAGCACGCCGCTCCCAGCTGGATCGGATGTTGGCGACCACCCGTTCGAGCACGTGCCGCTCGAACGGGTTGAACAGGAAGAACACGCACGGATCGTCGGGAATGTCGAAGTCGACCGCATCGCAGTGCAGCACCTCGATGTCGGCGCATCGCTGTCGGGGGTGGCGCCCTCGTGCGATGTTGTCGGTCGCCGTCTCGTGCAACTCTGAAGCGAACTCGACTCCGATGATCCGGCGGAACGGACGGGCCGAGGCGTAGACGAGGACCCTGCCCTTGCCCGAGCCGAGATCGACGAACACGAAGTCGCCGACGTCGTCGGGCAGCACCCGGTTCATCGCGCCCAACGCGAGCACGGGGACCGCGACGTAGATCTCCTCGTCGTCACCGAAGTCGGTGTTGTCGCTGTCGACGGTCAGCTCGTCGAGATGCGCTCGCCGTACGGTCTCGATGCCGGCACGTTCGTCGAACCGGATGTCGACCCGGTGCTCGATCCGGAAGTAGACCGGCCGCCCCACGCGCCGCAGGAGTTCTCGGGACGACTTCCGGACGAGCCCCGCCGTGCCCGAAGCGATCGATCGCAGCCTCGACACCGGCGCATCCATGTCGGTCTCTGCGGTCACCACGCCTCCTCCGCTCGTCGTCGCGTCGTCTGTCACGGCGCCCCCAGCCGGTTTCCCGGGATGGATGACGAACCTACCGACATCACGGTCGCTCCGTCGATCCGATTGAGGGCCGCCGGTCGAACGGCGCCGATGTTCCGGTCCGCGACCGCGCGGATGTACTCTCGGCAGGGCCATCGCCGGGTTTGCCACGCTGTCGATCCGGTACGCGACCGATTCGACGATGGGAGGGACCGCCGGTGGACGATCGACGAACGACCTACCTGATCCAGGATCCGTACGACCTTGACGCGATCCAGTTCATCCGCACGATCGACCTCTGCTACGGCATGCGCCCGGTCTGCCTGTACACCAGCCCGAAGGACCGGTTCTACGGCGAACTCGAGTTCCCCGTCCTCACGAGTGACGTGATCGAGGAATCGGTCGATGTGCTGCTCGACGACCTGGCGCCGGCGGTCGCATCGCTGACCGAACGGTACGACGTGTGCGGCGTGGTGCCGTACCGCGAAGACACCGTCGAAGTCGCTGCCGAGCTGTGCGAGTTGGTCGGCCTCGACTGGAACCCGCCGGAGACCCTGCGCCGATTCCGCGACAAGCACGAGCAGAAGACGTATCTGCGAGAGGTCGATCCGTCGATCCGGGTCCCCGAGTGCCGCCTGGTCTTCGGGGCCGACGACCTGACTTCGGGACCATTGCCGGAGCGCTTCGTGCTGAAGCCCAACGACGGGCTCGGGAATCGCTCGATCGGCATGTTCGGTGCCGACGACCTCGACGCCGCACGGGCGCATCTCGAGCGCGAGTCCGGTCCATGGATTCTCGAGGAGTTCATCGGCGGCGTCGAATACCACATCGATGGTCAGGTACGTGGCCCCGGTGAGGTGGAGTCGCTCGCGATCTACGAGTACCTCCGAGCCGAGATCAACGGGTATCCGACCGTGTACCTCGGTGAGCTGCTCTGCCTCACCGGTGATCCGGGGTTCGACGAGCTGGTCGCATATGCTGACCGACTGCTGGCGGCGACCGGCCTCCGAAGGTGCCCATTCCACCTCGAGGTCAAGGTCGACGACCTCGGCCCGTGCATGGTCGATCTCGGCGCCCGGCTGCCGTCGGAGGGTGGTGGTCGAACGATCAGCCGGCTCCACCCCGGGCGGCCCGATGCCTACGCCATCGCAGCTCATGACTATCTCGGCATCAACTCGGTCTCCACCGGGCCGGTCGACTGGTCGGCGTATGACAGCGCTCGTACGGTGCTCGTCTACGGAGTCTCGGAGGAGGCCGGTCTGATCGCCTCGCTCTCGGGCGTTGACGCCGTCGAGGCGATGCCCGAGTTCGTGAGATGGCCGGTGAAGCCGACGGTCGGCGATCCGCTCGAGGTGACCACCGATCTGCGGGGGGCTCCCTACATCGTCGAACTGTCGTGCTCGGGGGATCGGTCCGACGCCGTCGCACTCGCGGACGAGGTCCGGGCGCTGATCAGGTGGAACGTCGATGTCGATCGGCGAGCGACGACGGTGGTCGCGCTGGGGAGCACGGTCCGTCGCGCGCACCGCAAGCTCCGCTGGTTGCTGCAGCAGTCGATCGGTCGCGCGAGCTGATCGGTGGACGTCCGAGGGGAGCGTCGACCGGCGCGGGAATTCCCCAACGGGCCGAATTGCACGTAGCCTTCCAGCGTGCCCGAGGGTCTTGCGACGTCTCCACTGCTGTCCCTTCGCGGAATGGACGGTGATCGCGAGCGCATCGAGGCGGCGATGCGCGCATCGGTGGTGACGTCCGATCCGTACCTCACCGAGATCGCGTCGCACCTGATCGTGGCCGGCGGCAAACGTCTCCGCCCGGTGCTCTCGGTCGTGGCCGGTCGGCTCGCCGGCGAGCCGGTCGCTGACGACGTCGTGCAGGGTGGTGTCGCGTGTGAGCTCGTCCACCTCGGATCGCTGTACCACGACGACGTCATGGACGAGGCCGAGACCCGACGTGGCGTCGAGACCGTCAACGCCCGCTGGGGCAACCTGCAGGCCATCCTCGCCGGTGACTTCCTGCTCTCGCGGGCGTCGGAGATCGCGGCGTCGCTCGGCACCGAGGTCGCCGGGCTGCTCGCCCGCACGATCGGCTGGCTGTGCGAGGGACAGATCGAGGAACTGCGCCACACCTACGACGTCGACCGGACCGAGGAGAGCTACCTCGCGTCGATCCACGGCAAGACTGCCTCGCTGTACGGCACCGCGGCGCGGATCGGAGGCATCGTTGCCGGACACGATCGAGCGACGATCGACGCGCTCACGGAGTACGGCAACGCGTACGGCATGGTCTTCCAGATCGTCGACGACGTACTCGATCTCACGGCCACCGCCGAACAGCTCGGCAAGCCGGCCGGGCACGACATGGAAGAGGGCGTCTACACACTGCCGGTCCTGCGCACGATGGCGGCCGGCCGGTCGGCAGGCGACGAGCTGCGGTCGTTGCTCGGTCAGCCGCTCGACGCGGTCCAACGCGATCAGGCGCTCGAGCTCGTTCGCTCCGAAGCAGGTATCGAGAGCGCGATCGTCGTGGCACGCGACTTCGTGGGCCGCGCCGTCAACGCCTGTGATCTCCTCGGCGACAACGCTGCGGCCGATGCGCTGCGCGAGGCGCCCGGTGCGCTCTTGGCGACCGTTCTGAGCGCCACCGCCGGCTGACCGGGGGCCGAGGGTACGGGTCAGGTGGTCCGGCTCATCGAGCAACTAGCGTCGTGCACCTGTGCATGTCGTGATCGTCGGAGCCGGAGAAGTGGGGTGGTATCTCGCTGAGCGCCTCGGTGCGGAGAATCACGATGTCGTCGTGATCGAGCAGAACGAGGTGATCGCACGTGCCCTCGGTGACGAACTCGACGTCCAGACGGTGATCGGAAGTGGCACGCACCCCTCGGCGTTGCGTGCCGCCGGGGTCGAACGTGCCGAACTGATGGCAGGTGTCACGCAGGACGACGAGGTCAACCTCATCGCGTCGGCCCTGGCGAAACAGCTCGGAGCGAAGCAGACGGTGGTGCGACTCCAGACCGATGAGCTCCGCGGCCCCGATGGAGCCGAACTCCGAGAGTTGATGGCTGCCGATCTGGTGATCGACCCCGACCTCGATACGGCCGAGGAGATCCTCCGGCTGGTGAGTGTCTCCGGTGCCGATGAGGTCTACCCGATGGCCGACGGTCAGCTCGTCGTGCTCGGCGTGGTGGTCGGGGCCGACTCGGAGATGGTCGGGCGCAGTCTGGCCGACATCGGTCAGGTCGACACGTGGCGGTTCCTCTTCGGCGCGGTGACCCGAAACGGCGAGACGATCATCCCGCGGGGCGACCTCGAGGTGCACGCCGGCGATCACGTCCGCGTGCTCTGCAACGCCAGCAAGCAGCAGGAGGTGCTCGAGGCCCTCGACGCCGTGCGCAAGCGAGTGCGACGTGTGATGGTCCTCGGGGGTGGCGCCGTCGGTGCACGCGTCGCAGAACGGCTCGCGCGCAGTGCGGACATCGTGCTCGTCGAGCGCGACTCCGACCGGGCCGAGGCCCTCGCCGAGCGGCTCCACAAGGTGACCGTCGTGCACGGCGACATCACCGACACCAACCTCCTGACCGAGGAATCGATCTCCACGATCGATGTCGTGATCGCCGCCACCGGCGAGGACACCGCCAACGTGCTGGCGTGTGCGTTCGCCGCCGCCGAGAACGTCGATGCGTTCACGGTCGCCGTACTGCACCGTCTGGCGCTGCTGCCGCTGGTGCGGCAGTTCGGCATCGATGCTGCGCTCAGTCCCCGCACGGCGTCAGCGAACGCGGTGCTGCAACAGTTGCGCGGCGGGACGTCGTCGGTGGCGACGTTCCTCGACAGCGATGTCGAGGTCGACGAGTTCGTGATCGAGCCCGGCAGCCCGGGCGACGGCGCCCTCGTTCGCGACCTGCACGTCCGACGTTCGGTGCTGCTCGGCGCGGTCGTGCGCAAGGATGGCTCGACGGAGATCGTGCGCGGCAACACACAGCTGCATGCCGGCGAGAGCGTCGTGCTGTTCGCCCGGCCCACGGCGCTCGCCGAGGTCCGACGAGTGTTCGGCGCGTGACGGGAGTCATCTGATGCCCGACCGGATGATGGGGTCGCTTCGCGGCGATCTCCAGGAGCGGTGGGGGAGCTCGCGAGAGACCCTGATCGGTCACATCGTGGGGCTCACGCTCGCAGTCGCCGGCGCCGGTATCGCCGGCTCGGGTCTCGTCGATGCGTTGCGCGGTGGCGACGACGTGTGGGTGATGTTGCTGATCGGCGTCGTGGTCGGGCTGATGGGATACGTGCTCTGGCGAGCGACCACGCTCCCGCGCCAGATCCGCATCCTCGATGTGTTCGTGACCGTGACGATGGCATGGGTCGTGCTCGCGGTGGTGGGCGCGCTGCCCTACGTGTTCACGGGCTCGATCACCGCGTTCGACGACGCGATGTTCGAGTCGATCTCCGGGTTCACCACCACCGGTGCCACCGTGCTCCGCCCGATCGAGGGCACCGGCCCCGGCGTCCTCTTCTGGCGGTCGGTCACGCAGTGGATGGGTGGCATGGGGGTGATCGTGCTGGTCGTCGCCGTCCTCCCGACCGTGGGCTCGGGCGGGATGAGCTTGCTCGAAGCGGAGGCGCCCGGGCCGACCGGCGAGCGCCTCACGCCCCGCGTCCGCCAGACCGCACGCCGGCTGTGGGCCGTCTACATCGGGTTCACGATCGTGCTGGCGCTCGCGTACGTCGGCGCGGGCATGAGCCTGTACGACGGGGTGGCGCACAGTTTCACCACGGTGTCGACCGGTGGGTTCTCGCCCTACAACGCCTCGCTGGGGCATTTCGACTCGGGACTGATCGAGTGGATCGCGATCGTGGCGATGTTCGTGGCCGGGTCCAGCTTCACCCTGCTCTACCGGCTCCTGCGTGGGCACGCTGGTCCGCTGCTCCACTCGAAGGAGTTCCACCTCTACACCGTCGTGGTGTTCCTCGTGGCCGCGGTCATGTTCGTCGTGAACGACGCGACGGGGTCCGTCGCCGATCGGGTTCGTGGTGCCTTCTTCGCGACGACGACGATCGTCTCGACGACGGGGTACGGCACCGACGACTTCGGATCGTGGTCGCAAGGTGCACAGGCCATGATCCTGCTGCTGTTGCCGATCGGCGCCATGGCGGGGTCCACGGCCGGCGGCGTGAAGCTCGTGCGCGTGCTCGCGATCGCGAGCTACGCCCACCGTGAGGCGTTGCGGCATCTGCACCCGAGGCTCGTGCGTCCGGTTCGGGTCGGTGGCGGCATCATGCCCGATCGGACGGCGAACAAGATCGTCGGCTTCCTGATCCTGGCGCTCGCCATCTTCGGCGGCGGTGCCATGGCGATCGCGTTGACCGGGCCGGACATCATCACCTCGTTCTCTGCCGCGGGCACGGCGTTCGGCAACGTCGGGCCGGGTCTCGGCGACGTCGGCCCGACGCACGACTTCCTCGAGCTTCCCCGCTTCGCACGGTGGGTCACCATGGTGCAGATGCTGCTCGGCCGTCTCGAGATCTATCCGGTGATCCTCGCGCTGTCGGTCGTGACGCTGAGGCGCCGCTACCGCGATTTCACCGTGTGACGTGACCGGTCACGCTTCGGGGGCGAACATGCTGATCGCCCGGCCGACACGATAGGCGGTCTCGGGCGTCCCGACGCGCGAACCGGGGCGGAGCGCGTCGGTGGTGATCCGGAGGTAGGCCTCGGCGGACGATCGCCGGCGGGCAACCAGCCGCTCGGTTCGTCTGGCGACGGAGGGCCGACCCAGGAGGCGTGTGGCGAGTCGACCCACCTTGTAGTAGGTCCCGTACCGGTCGGCGAGCATCCTCGGATACCGCTGGAGATGTGCGGCGTCACCGGTGCGAATCGCTTCGTCGAGGATCTCGGCTGCGTTGCGGCCCGTCTCGAGTGCGCTCTCGATGCCGGTGCACGACAGCGGGTTCGCAGCGCCGACGGCGTCACCGACCAGGAGGTAGGTCGGGCCGGCGGCCGGACCGACGGAGAGGCCGACGGGGAGCCGGCTGCCGGTCGGGGTCTCGATCGGCCCGCCCGTGATCGCCCAGGTATCGCGGTGGCGATCGACGAGTCGTCGGAACAGGTTGGCCGGTTTCACGACCTGGAACGATGCCGCCGTCGACATCATCACCACCCCGACGGTGATCGTGCCGTCTCCGGCCGGGTACATCCAACCGTGACCTGCGATGGGTGTGCCCGACCGGTCGCGAAGATCGAGGACGAGCTCCACGGCTGCGGAGGCGTGCACGTCCGAGGGGAACGCCCCGTGATGTGCGAGCCCGTACGGCCAGGTCGGTTCCCTGAACGTGCCGAGCGCCCGGCCGAACTGGCTGTTGGCACCGTCGGCGATCACCGTGTAGTCGGCGCGCGCCTCGAACTCGGTACCGTCCGGCGCCATGACGGTTGCTCCGCGCAGGAAACCGCGCTCGATGATCGGTGCGATCGCCCGGTGGCCGGCGAGCACGGTCAACCCGGCATCTTCGATCGCGGCGTTCAACGCACCGGGGAGGCCCGCCGTGACCACGCCGTAGGCGGGCAGATCGGGGTGATTCGGCCAGTCCACGGTGCTCGAGTCCTCTCGCGTGGCGAGGCGAACGCTCTGGACGCGGTTCCCCCGGGGCGGGTCGATGCCGAGTCGATCGAGTTCGAGCAGTGCTCGCGGCGTCAGCAGCGCGGCGACGCGCGCCGTGGTCACCGACGGCTCGCGCTCCAGGACGACCACACGGTGGCCGCGTCGCGCCAGCTCGAGCGCGGTCGAGGCTCCTGCCGGCCCCCCGCCCACGACGAGGGCGTCGGACCGGGCGGACGGATGGGCGGTCACTCCCGACCGGATTGACCCGGCGCGGGTTGACCGATCGGGATGATCGTGTCGTCGACCTCTTCCAGCGTGAGCAGCGAGGCGCCGCCCTCGAGGGCGGCGTAGAGCGGTGACCCCTCGGAGCACCACTTCTCGAACTCTGCCTCGTAGCCGTCGATCTCGTCGGTTCCGCCGAGGGTGTACCGCTCGTGGCAGACCACGCCGAGGATCTCATAGTCGGTCAGTGCACCGCCGGCGTCGGCGCCTTGGGCGGGCATCACACCTTGCGCACCGGTGACATGGGGACCACCCTCGCGGTCGGGATCGCCGGGAATCTCGATCTCGGCGAGCGCGTACTCGGCCGTGCCCCAGTACACGAAGCGGAGTTGGTCCTCGATGTTGGGATAGGTCTTGACGACTTCGCCCTCGGAGAACTGGTAGCCGAGTCCGGCCACACCCTGGCCGGCCCCGCCGTGACAGGACGCGCAGTTGCCGTAGATGAGGTCGCCCTCGGCGAGCGGGCCGGCGGCCTCCTCGGCCTGCGTGGTGACGGCGCGGGCGTACATGAAGGCCCAGACCGGCAACAGCGCGAGCGCAGCCATCGCCCAGAAGGGAACCTTCCGGCGCGACTTGTAGGCGGCGACCACCGGAATGTCGGGCTTCGGCGGCTCGGGCACCGCCGGCGTGGGCGCGGCGGCTCGCTCGGGCGGACCGCTCCGAGCCGCTGCGGCTGCAGGCGCCGCCTCTCGGGTGGTCTCGGGTACGGAAGCGGCCGGTGCCGACTCTCCGGCGTCGTCGCCGCTGATCGCGGAGCGTCGTTCTCGGCTGCGCTTCAGCAGATGTTCGGGGATTTCGGTCATCGAGTTGTGTCTCCGGTGCGAGTGAAGGAGCGCCAGCGAATGAGCGGTCGGCCCCGGTACCGGTGGAGGGTGTCGAGGTCGGGGAACGCTGTGGTGTGTCGGATCATCGAGATGTATCTCCGGTGCTCGTGAACGGGCGCCGGCGAGTGAGAGGGCCGACCTCGGTCTGCGAGGCGGGGAACGCTGCCAAACGATAGACGCCCGAGCTCGCCAATCCCGAATTTCCCCCGAGATGTTGTGCACTTATGCACAACCTGCCGCAGCGGCCAAACTGGAATGCCACACTGGATGTCGCCCAGCAGAGCCGGGCGACTACAGTGCACAGCGACGACTTCGTGCAGGCCTTCACGAGTGGCCGATCGGGTTTCCGAGATGGAGGCCGAGGGCAACACTCCGGCAGTACGGAGCGAATCGAACGACGACATGGACGCACACGAAAGGGCACGACGACCCAGATGATCGCCTTCAACTGGTGGAACCCCCTCGAGGGGTATGCCGTCCCCGGCGTCAACACGGCCTTCATCGTGTCGCTCATCGCGGCGACCGCGCTCACGCTCGTGGCGATCCCCTACGGCAAGCGTCGGCCCAAGGGCACGCCGTTCTCGTGGGGGGAGGCGATGCTCGCTTCGACGTACGTGTTCGGCGTGATGTTCCTGGCCTTCGGCGTGGTTCCGCACCAATGGATCGACCACGCCGACAAAGATCTGGGGTGGGACCGCACGAACATCATCTACGGCCCGTTCGACATTCTCAAGCCCGACACGCTCGGAGGCTGGAACCCGATCACCCTGCAGTACGAGGCGGTCCGCGACGTCGTGGTCGTCCTGATCCACGTCTACTTCTTCGGTCTCATGCTGTTCATGTGGAGCTGGTGGCAGAAGCGTGGCGACGACGCCGGCGTGAAGGAACTCGAGACCAGCAGTTACGGCCGCCCTCTGGTGAGGAAGAGCTAGTCCGCTCATGAGCCCTGACCATCACACGATCGACCGCGTGTCGAACCGGAAGCACGGTGAACCAGCGGGCGCTGCGATCCGAGCGAGCGAGCGCCGGCGAGAACAGCACCGGGCGCGGCCTGCTCGGCCGGGGAACGCATAGTCATGGCAAAGACCGACGCCAATCCCCCGATGATGCCCTTCACCGACGAGTACTCGTTGGTCGAAGTCGACGCGGACTACCTCACCCGGGCGGTCAAGCCGAAGCAGTTCATTCACATCGACCAGTCCGAATGCATCGCCTGCGAGGGGTGCGTCGACATCTGTCCGTGGAAGTGCATCCACATGGTCAGCACGAGCGCCGTCGTCGAGGCCGAGGGCACCGAGCAGCCCGGTCTTGACCCGTCCGACGCGTTCATGTTCACGATCGACGATGACATCTGCACCCGATGCGCCTTGTGCGTGGATCGGTGCCCGACCGGGGTCATCATCCTCGGCAAGGTCGGCCAGCCGACGGCGGCCGGCGATTTCCATTCCCGAACGAACAGCCACGGCTACGGCTACGGCATGAGGCTCTGACATGAGCACTGTCCTATCCATCACGGTGGCTCACCACAGCCACGAACGAACCAGCGGAGTGCGCGACGAAATGCGAGCGAATGAGCGCCAGCGAGAGCAGCGGGCGGCAGCGGCCTGCGCGGCCGGGGAGCGCTGATCATGGCCAAGATCATCGACGACACGCCGAAGCCCACGATCAAGGATCGTGCGCAGCAAGCGGCCGACAGCGTTCAGGGCGGTCAGGTCTGGTCGAGCATCTTCCGGCCGGGATCGATCTTCCGGAAGGGATACAGCGACAGCCCCCGCAACCGCTCCTACGTGATCATGAACTCGGTGCTGTACCACCTGCACCCGGTCAAGGTGAAGCGGCACGCGGTCAAGGTCAGCTACACGCTGTGCCTCGGCGGCCTGAGCTTCTTCCTGTTCATCCTGCTGACGGTCACGGGCATCTTCCTGATGTTCTTCTACCGCCCGGAAGCGACCGCCGCCTGGGACGACATCTCGAACCTGCAGACGTCGGTCACGTTCGGCCTCTTGGTCAGGAACATGCACAGATGGGGCGCACACCTCATGGTGCTCTCGGTGTTCTTGCACATGGCGCGTGTCTTCTACCACGGCGCGTACAAGCCGCCCCGCGAGTTCAACTGGGTGATCGGCGTGATCCTGCTCAAGATGACGCTGCTGCTGTCGTTCACCGGCTACCTGCTGCCGTGGGACCAGCTCGCCCTGTGGGCCGTGGCCGTGGGCACCAACATGATGGGGTACACGCCGGTGTTCGGTCAGGACGTCCGATTCGTCTTGCTGGGCGGTGCCGAGATCGGCTCCGAGACGCTCTTGCGATGGTACGTGCTCCACGTCCTCTTCTTCCCGTTCATCATCGTCATCTTCATGGCCATCCACTTCTGGAGAGTCAGAAAAGACGGCGGTATCAGTGGTCCGCTATGAGTCGTTCCCGGGCCACGCCGGCCATCGTCGACCGCTCACTCGCTGGCGCTCCCTCGCTCGCTTCGGAGGTAAGCAATGACTGAGATCCCAGAACACCTGCTCAAGCGAGCGAAGGAAGCCCGCGAGAAGTCTGCCGCGGCCGAGCCGGCGGCCGAGGATGCCGCGCCCGCCGCGGCGTCCGCAAGCGATTCGCGCATCCCCGAGCATCTCCTGCAGCGGAGCAAGGCCGCCAAGGCCAAGGCCGAAGGCGGCGAGGCCGAGTCGTCGGGTGGCGTCGCCGTCGCCGACAAGGTCGCTTCGGTCGTGCAGGCCACCCCGACCGGAGGCGGCGTGCCGATCGGCGCCGGGCCCGGGGGCCACACGCAACGCCTGCTGACCGTCGTCAAGTCGGGCTCGATCCAAGACGTCAAGGCGCAGCCGGTCGACAAGGTCCACACCTGGCCGCACCTGCTCGCCGCCGAATTCGTCGCCGCGCTCGCCTGCACGGCGTTCACGTTCCTGTTCTCGATCTGGGTCAACGCTCCATTGCTCCAGCTCTCGAACCCCAACCAGACACCGAACCCGTCCAAGGCGCCGTGGTACTTCCTCGGCCTGCAGGAACTTCTCACCATGTTCCACCCGATGGTCGCCGGTGTCACGATTCCCGGTGTCGGTCTGATCGTGCTGATCTTCGCCCCGTACATCGACAAGAATCCATCGAACAAGCCCGAGGACCGCAAGTTCGCGGTGTCGATCATGACCGTGCACCTCATGTTCTGGGCCGTGCTCGTGATGATCGGCTCGTTCTTCCGGGGTCCCGGGTTCAACTTCACACTGCCATGGCGCGACGGGCTGTTCTTCGAGCTGTGAGTGGTGAACAACGACGAAACGATCGCCGGATCCGAATCCGTTCGACCGCTTCGCAACGTTCTGTAGGTCAGGAGGCAACAACATCATGAGTGCAACCCTCGTCATCATCATCGCCATCGCCGTCGCCGTCGTGTTCGGTGCGCTGGCCTTCCTCACGTTGGCCCGTCGCTCCGATGTGCGCGGTGCCGGTGCGCTCAGCGCCGAGACCGTCCGCCGCGATGCGGCCGCCCGGACCGGACGTGCCGCCGCAGCCGACACGCCGGCGGGGGCGGTGGTCGAAGCGCAAGCGGCCGAGGCCCGCAAGTCGGTCGGGGTCGGGCTCGCACCGGTCACGGGCGACACCGGTCTGGCCCCGTGGACGCCACCCGACCCCGAGGCGATCGGCGTCAGCCGTCGCCAGTTCTTCAATCGTGCGTCGATCGGGCTGATGGCGGCCGGAATCGGCACGTTCTCAGCCGCGAGTTTCGTCGCGTTCCTGTGGCCGACCAAGACCGGCGGGTTCGGTGGCAAGGTTCCCGTCGGCCGGCTCGACGACATCCGCTCGGGCATCCGCACCGGTAACGGCTTCTTCTACGCACCGGAGGCTCGGGCCTGGATCACCGAATATCCGGCCGACGCGGTCCCCAAGGCGGAGGAGGCCTACTCGGCGAGCCTGATGCCCGGCATCAGCCAGGGGTTCATCGCCAGCTACCAGAAGTGTCCCCACCTCGGTTGCCGCGTGCCGCAGTGCGTCTCGAGTCAATGGTTCGAGTGCGGCTGTCACGGCTCGCAGTACAACCGCGTCGGCGAGAAGAAGGGCGGGCCCGCCCCACGCGGGATGGATCACTTCCCGCTCGAGTTCTCGGCCGCCGGTGAAGTCACCGTCGACACCGGCACCATCGTCCAGGGTTCGCCGATCGGTACGAACACCACCGGCCAAGAGGCCGAAGGACCGCACTGCGTCGGAGCGTCCGAGCACTGATGCCCCACCTTTTCTCCCGCGCCTTCCCAACGGAGTAGAACACACCTGATGATCGCACTCACCTCCACCTCGATCGCGTGGCTGCTCTTCGCAGTCATCCTCGGCGGTTGGATCGTCTACGCCGTCTTGAACCTGCGGCAGGCACACGACGAACTCGGTTCCGAAGTCGAGATGGCGGCCAACCGCAAGCCGTACTACGACGACGAGGAGCTCGAAGGCCCGCGCCTCACCCGCGTGCTGGGGATCGGTGTGATCCTGCTCGTGATCATCGTGATCGGATTGCCCCTGTACTGGATCCTCGAACCGTCTCGGCTGGCGGGCGCCACCGACGCGAAAGAGGAGCAGTTCATCGAGTGGGGCTCGGGCCTGTTCGCTCCGACCGCCGACGGTGGCTTCAACTGCGCCGGCTGCCACGGTGGGATGAACGGTGGTGGTGGCGCCGCACCGTACAACCTGACCGACCCTGCCACCGGCGAGGTCACGGCGGTGAGCTGGGCGGCGCCGGCCGTCAACACGATCTTCTATCGGTTCAGTGAGGACGAGGTGCGGTTCATCCTCGTCTACGGCCGGCCGTTCTCACCGATGTCGCCCTGGGGCGTCGAGGGCGGTGGACCCATGAACGATCAGCAGATCGACACGCTGCTCGCGTACATGAAGTCGATCCAGATCGAGCGCGAGAACTGCGGCGAGGGCGAGGACGACCCGGCGACCTGCCCGTCCGGCCACCTGCCGTCTGCGATCCAGGACGACATCGATTCGCTCGCGCTCGCTTCGGTCGAGGACGGCACCTACGGGTCCTACGGCGAAGCGCTCTACAACCTCGATCTCGCCAGCGGCGCGTACAGCTGCGCCCGCTGTCACACGCCGGGCTGGAGTTGGGGTGACCCCGGCGTGACGGGGCAGGGTGCGTTCGGCTGGAATCTCACCGGAGGCAAGGCGGCGAACGCCTTCCCGAACCAGGACGACATGATCGACTTCATCGAGAACGGATCGGTGCTCGGACAGAAGTACGGTGTCCAGGGTCAGGGCAGCGGTCGCATGCCGGGCTTCGGCTCACTGCTCACCGACGCCCAGATCGAGGCCATCGTCGAATACGTGCGGAGTCTGTAGATGCTTGCGACGCTTCTCGCCATCAACTGGGAACCCGAACTTCGTGGCATCCTCACGGTCATCATGGGTGCCGCCGTGTGGATGGGTTCGATCTATCTCATCCTCGGCACCAACCTGGGGGCCCGACTCGGATTCCTCGTCGCGTTCACCGGTCTGATGGGTTGGATGGCGTTGATGGGCACGGTGTGGTGGATCTACGGCATCGGCCTCAAAGGTGAGGTGCCCGAGTGGAAGCAGATCCCGGGCCGCACCGTCATCCAGGAAGTCGATCTGCTGTATCAGGCCGGCGTCCTGGACGAACCGATCCCGGTCGACTCAGGAACCGAGGCCGTGATCGCCTCTGCGGCCGTGCGGTCGCAACTCGAGGCCCAGGGCTGGGATCAGGTCGCCGAATCGGCACCCGAGTTCGGTCAGGCCGAGGCTTCCGCCGGTGTCTTCCTCGAAGAGGAAGGTGCCTTCGTTCCCGGCGAGTTCGAGGTGACGGCGGTGTTCGAGGTGGATCCGCCCGCCGACTCGGCCTATCCCAAGCTCGGGCCCAACGGCGAGTTCGATCAACTCGCGTTCTTCCACAAGCCGTACTACACGCTCGTCGAGGTCGCCCCGTACGAAGACCTCCGTGTCGAGGAAGGGCGAGCCCCGACCGCGCCCCAGGTCGACAACTCCCAACCTCGCCAGTACGTCTACATGATCCGCGATCTCGGCTCGCTGCGAGAGCCCGCCGCCTACATCACGATCGGCTCGACGCTCATGTTCCTCGTGCTGTGCTGGTTGCTGCACCGACGGGACCGCATCGTCGCCGCCAACCGAGCCCGGAAGGCGCTGGAACAGGGCTGACCATGGGCCAGTACCTGCCGTTCGTCGTGCTGATGGTGCTCGCCATCGCCTTCGGTGGGCTCAGCTTCGTGGCTTCCCGGTTGCTCGCTCCGAGGCGGCCCTCGGCGGCCAAGGACGCGCCGTACGAGTGCGGAATCGTGCCGAGCCGTGAGCCACCGGATCGGTTCCCGGTCAGCTTCTACATCGTGGCGATGCTGTTCATCATGTTCGACATCGAGATCATCTTCCTCTACCCGTATGCCGTCGACAGCGGCGCGCTCGGTGCGTTCGGGTTCTACGCGATCGTGGTGTTCTCGGTGATCTTCTTCCTCACGTTCGTCTACGAGGTCGCCAGGGGCGGCCTCGAATGGGGGCCGTTCCACCGCTACCGCAGCCTCGACGAGGACGCGGCGATGGTGTCGCCCGAGCGTGACTCGTCGACGACGATCCGTCGCGTCGGGCTCGAGGGCCGACTCGACCTCGAACCGTCACCCGAGATCGAAGCTGCGTAGGAGGCCGCCGTGGGAGTCATCGATGATGTGCTCGCCGATGGAGTCGGCGGGCTGAGTCACAACGCGATCACCGCCAGACTCGAAGACCTGATCAAGTGGTCACGGTCGCGGTCGTCGTGGCCGGCGTCGTTCGGTCTCGCATGCTGCGCGATCGAGATGATGGCGACCGGTGCCGCGCACTACGACGTCTCGCGCTTCGGCATGGAGGTCTTCCGGGCCTCGCCACGCCAGGCCGACATCATGATCGTCGCCGGGCGGGTCAGTCAGAAGATGGCGCCCGTGCTCCGCCAGGTCTACGACCAGATGATGGAGCCGAAATGGGTGATCTCGATGGGCGTGTGTGCCAGTTCCGGCGGGATGTTCAACAACTACGCGATCGTGCAGGGTGTCGATCAGGTCGTGCCCGTCGACGTGTACGCGCCCGGTTGCCCGCCGACGCCCGAGACGCTGATCCATGCGATCGAGACGTTGCACCAGAAGATCGAGGACGGCGAGATCATGCGGCGCCGTTCCGACACCGGCGCCGGCGCCAACCTCCACGTCGAAGAGATCGCTGCGACCACGACCCCCGTGCTGCTCGGCACCAAGTGACATGAGCGACGTGACCGACGACGCCACCCTCGCGGCCGACGACGAGTCGGCCGAAGCCGCCGTCTCGTACGGCTGCCCGGCCGCGGACAGCCACGGGCAGACCGTGCTCCATCCCACGATCGGCCAGTACCTCGACCTGGTCAAGACACTCGCCGACGAGGGGTACACGATGGTCGTCGATCTGTGCGGGGTCGACTACCTCGACTACCTGCACCGGCCGCTGCCGGTCGGCGTGACGCCCGAGCGGTTCGAGGTCGTGGTGAATCTGCTCGACCTCACCCACCGTCGACGTCTGCGCCTCAGGGTCCAGGTGCCCGAGTCCGACCCGGTGCTGCCGTCGTTGTTCGACGTGCACCCCGGCACCGAGGCCTACGAGCGCGAGACGTACGACATGTTCGGTGTCACGTTCACCGATCACCCCGACATGACCCGCATCCTGATGCCCGAGGACTGGGTCGGGCATCCGCTGCGCAAGGACTACGAGGTCGGCCAGATCCCCGTGCAGTTCAAGGGGAGCCACTCGTGATCGCCTCGAACGAGCCCCGTTCGGCTGCGCCGCGCTTCGACTGCGCTCGGTTGCAGCTCGTCGCTGGCGCTTCCCGCGTGGTCGCCCCGCAGTTCCTGCCACAGCTCGGGCGTCGGCCCGACGGTGTTGGCTGGAGAAGGAGGGTGCAGTGAGCCCCAGCGAACGGAACCCGGGTTCGACCATCGATTGGACGCCGACGACGGCGCCGGCGCACACGTCCGAAGGGGCGCAGGAAATGATGCCGCGGTCGGCCCTCGGGCCGCGCGAGCTGATGCGCGAGGTCGGGTCGGTGCTGCGGATGAGCGAGGCCGAGGCTGCCCAGCTCGGGGACCTGCCCGAGGATCCCGACGAGGATCAGACGATGATCATCAACATGGGTCCGCAGCACCCGTCGACCCACGGCGTGCTCCGGCTCATGCTCGAACTCCAGGGCGAGACCGTGCTGCGATGCAAGCCGATCATCGGCTACCTGCACACCGGGATGGAGAAGACCGGCGAGCAGCTCACCTTCATGCAGGGCGGCACGAACGTCACCCGCATGGACTACCTGAGCCCCATGGCCAACGAGCTCGCCTTCTCGATGGCCACCGAGAAGCTGCTCGGCATCGACGGTGACATCCCCGAGCGAGCGGTGTGGATGCGGATGCTGCTCGCCGAGCTCAACCGGATGAGCAGCCACCTGCTCTTCATGGCGACCAACGGCATGGACCTCGGCGCAGTCTCGATGATGATCTACGGCTGGCGCGAGCGCGAAGAGGTGCTGCGCTTCTTCCAGAAGGTCACCGGCCTGCGGATGAACCACAACTTCATCCGACCCGGCGGTCTCGCCGCCGACCTGCCGCCCGGCTGGCGCGACGACGTGCTGCGCCTGCTCGACCTGATCCCCGAGCGGCTCGAAGAATACGACATCTTGATGACCGGCCAGCCGATCTGGCGGGAGCGGTTGCAGGGCGTCGGCGTGATCACACCCGACGAGGCGATCACCCTCGGCGCCTGCGGACCCATCCTCCGTTCGACGGGGGTCGCCTGGGACCTTCGGCGCGACATGCCGTACCTGCGGTACGACGAGATGGACTTCGACGTCATCGTCGGCTCGTACGGCGACGCGTTCGACCGGTACGCGATCCGGCTCAACGAGATCCGCGAGTCGATGAAGATCGTCCGCCAGATCCTCGACCGGATGCCACAGGGCGACTACCGCATCCAGGACAAGAAGGTCACCCCGCCACCCCGAGCCCGCATCGACGAGTCGATGGAGGCGTTGATCCACCACTTCAAGATCTTCACCGAGGGATTCAAGGTGCCCGAGGGCGAGGTGTACGTCGGCATCGAATCACCGCGCGGTGAGATCGGCTGCTACATCGCCAGCGACGGATCACCGACGCCGTATCGGATGCACGTGCGGGCGCCGAGCTTCGCCAACATCCAATGCCTCCCGCACATGATGCGAGGCGGCTTGGTCGCCGACGCCGTCGCCGTGATCTCCAGCGTCGACCCCGTCCTCGGAGATGTAGACAGGTGAGCCGATGAGTCGGTTGAACGATCAGAACGTGGCGTTGGCGAAGGAGATCATCGCTCGCTACCCGAAGAAGAAGTCCGCGTTGATCCCGCTCGTGCACCTGTCGCAGGAGCAGAACGGGTACGTCACCGAAGAGGCGATGCGCCACGTCGCCGAGTTGATCGACGTCACGCCGGCCGAGGTGTACGGCACGGCGAGCTTCTACGAGATGTTTCGATTCGAGCCCACCGGCAAGTACCTCATCAACATGTGCGGCACGATGTCGTGCGCCCTGATGGGTGCCGACGAGTTGTTGCACCACGCCGAGCATCGGCTCGGCATCAAGGCCGGCAGCACCACCCCTGACGGGCTGATCACGTTGCAGCACGCCGAGTGCCAGGCGGCGTGCACCGAGGCGCCCACGCTGCAGGTCAACTACCGCCATCGGTTCCGGGTCACACCCGACGAGTTCGATCAACTCATCGATGATCTGACCAGTGGCAGGCTCGATGGCGAGGTCCCTCCTCATGGCACGCTCGCACGCAACCGCCAGAGGATCCCGGCCGGCAAGGCCGTCGGTGCGGTCCACCCCGACGACGTCGACGGCGCTCCGGCGTGGGTGACGATCGTGGAAGGTGACGGCTGATGACCGCACGGGGTTCCTATCCGTGGGCGCCGGGCTACTACGACGATGGCGAGCGCCCGCAGATCGTCACGTCGCGCTTTCGGTACGAAGATTCGTACACGCTCGACCGATACCTCTCCACGGGTGGCTACGAGGGCCTCCGCAGGGCGCTCGAGCAGCGGCCCGAGGACGTGCACACCGAGGTGCGTAACTCGACGCTGCTCGGCCGTGGCGGCGCCGGGTTCCCGGCCGGTGTGAAGTGGGGGTTCACCCCGCAGGGCGTGTGGCCGCGCTACCTCGTGGTCAACGGTGACGAATCGGAGCCGGGTACCTACAAGGACCGGTTGCTGATGGAGCTCGATCCGCACCAGCTCGTCGAGGGCTGCCTGATCGCCTGCTATGCCGCCGGGCTGAGCCGCTGCTTCCTCTACGTCCGCGGCGAGATGGCGCTCGCCCAGGAACGGATCGCGGCGGCGCTCGACGAGGCGTACGACAACGGGTACGTCGGCAAGAACATCCTCGGCACCGACTTCAGTGTCGACATCATCCTGCACTGGGGTGCGGGTGCGTACGTCGTCGGTGAGGAGACGGCGCTGATCGAGTCGCTCGAGGGCGAACGCGGCATGCCTCGCCTGAAGCCGCCGTACTTCCCGGCGGCGGTCGGCCTCTACGGCAAGCCGACGATCGTCAACAACGTGGAGACACTGGCCAATCTGCCGTTCATCGCGAGGAACGGGTCGGCCGCGTACACCGCCATCGGCACCGAGACGTCACCGGGCACCCGCATGATCGCGGTGTCGGGCCACGTGAAGCGGCCGGGCGTCTACGAGATCGTCAACGGATCGACGACGTTCCGCGACCTGCTCTACGGTGAGGAGTTCGCACAGGGCATCCGCGACGACAACGAGCTCAAGGCGTTCGTGCCGGGCGGTGGGTCGGCACCGTGGTTCCTGCCCGACCAGCTCGACATCCCGTTCGAGGGCAGGGAGGCCGGTCAGGCCGGATCGATGCTCGGCTCGGGAGCGGTCATGGTGATGGACGCGACCACCGACATCCCCGCCGCAGCGCTGACGCTCGTCAAGTTCTACGCCCACGAGTCGTGCGGGAAGTGTGTGCCGTGTCGTGAGGGCGGTACCTGGTTGTATCGCATCCTCGAACGCATCGTGGCCGGCGAAGGGACCGATGCCGATCTCGCTACGATCCTCGAGGTCGGTGAGTCGATCTGTCCGGGTGAGATGCCGCATGCCGCGAGCGAGCGACTCGGTCTCGATGCGCAACCGTTCCCGTACCAGATGACCACGATCTGCTTCGTGGGCCCGTCGGCGTACGTGCCGGTGCACTCGGCGCTGACGTTGTTCCCCGAAGAATTCGAGGCACTCGTGACCGCTCGTGGGGTTCGCACGATGATCCCGGTCACCGCCGCCCCCGCGGTCGCTGGAGGTGGCGAATGACCAACGACGCCAAGCGGCCCGAACCCGACACGACCGAGGCGACCGCCACCGAGGTGGCCGATGCCGAATCCCATCCCGAGCCACAGCCCACCGACGCCGAGGCCGGCGCCACCGAGCCGTATCCCGAGCCCGAGCCCGATCCGAACTCCGTCGCGATCACGCTCAACGGGCGTGAGATCGTCGCTCACAGAGGTGAGCTCGTGATCGCCGCCGCGGAACGCCACGGTGAGTACATCCCGCGGTTCTGCTACCACCCGCGCATGAGCTCCGTCGGCATGTGCCGGCAGTGCATGGTCGAGATCGACACCGGACGGGGCCCCATGCTCCAGCCGTCGTGCATGATCACGGTGGCGCCCGAGATGCAGGTCGAGACCGAATCGCCGAAGGCGAAGCGGGCGCAGGAAGGCATGATCGAGCTGCTGCTCGCCAACCACCCGCTCGACTGCCCGGTGTGCGACAAGGGAGGAGAGTGCCCGCTCCAGGACCAGGCCTTCAGTCACGGACCGGGCGAGAGTCGCTATGTCGAGCAGAAACGCCACTTTGCCAAGCCGATCCCGATCAGCGACAACGTCCTGCTCGATCGGGAGCGCTGCATCCTGTGCGACCGCTGCACCAGGTTCGCCGACGAGGTCGCCGGCGACAAGCTGATCCACTTCATCGACCGCGGCAACGCCACCCAGGTCAACACGTTCCCCGACGAACCGTTCTCGTCCTACTTCTCCGGCAACACGGTGCAGATCTGTCCCGTGGGCGCGCTCACCGCCAAGCCATACCGGTTCAAGGCCCGCCCCTGGGATCTCGAGCAGGTCGAGTCGACATGCACCACGTGCTCCGTCGGTTGCCGGATCTCCGTGCACTCGAGCCGCGACGAGCTACTGCGGTTCCAGGGCGTCGACATCGAGTCGGTCAACTGGGGCTGGATGTGCGATCGGGGCCGGTTCAACTTCGAGGCACTCGAGTCCGACCACCGCATCGCCAACCCCATGGTGCGCGGCGAAGCCGGGCTGACCGAGACGTCGTGGAACAGTGCGATGACGATCACCGCCCAATTGCTCCGAGACGCGGTCGGGGCCGACGGTGGGCCCTCGATCGGGTTGATCGGTGGCGCACGCGGTACGAACGAGGACGCCTTCGCGTGGGCCGCGCTCGCCGATGCGATCGGCGTCGACCGGCGTGACGCCCAACTCGGCGACGGGCTGCCGGCCGAGATCCTGAGCGTCCCCAGAGCCACCATCGAGGCCGCCTCCAACGCTGCGACGGTGATCCTCGTCGGCCCCGACCTCAAAGAAGAGTTGCCGGTGCTCTACCTCCGGCTGCGCGATGCGGTGGAGAAGGGCCGGACGAAGCTCATCGAGTTCTCGTCACAGATGACCGGGATGACGAAGTACGCCTGGCGCGCGGTCCACCACGCCCCTGGCAGTGCTCCCGGCGAGATCGCGAAGACGTTGGCCGAGCCCGACGTGGCCGAACAACTCGGGTCGGGCGACGTCGTGGTGATCGCCGGGCGGAGCAACCTCGCCGTCTCCGAGACGACCGCACTCGCCGCCGTGCGCGCGGTGCTCGATGCCGTACCCGGTGCCCGGGTGCTTCCGGCGCTCCGACGCGGCAACGTCGTCGGAGCGCTCCAGTTGGGCCTCGCCCCGCGTGGCACCGGCAACGACGCCCTGGCCACACTCCGTGCAGCAGCCGAGGGGCACCTCGATGTGCTGGTGCTGCTCGGCGCCGACCCGATCAACGACTGCCCCGACGCGGATCTCGCCCGCCGGGCGCTCGCCGGTGCCCGTCGCATCGTGTCGATCGACGCGTTCATGTCCGAGTCGACGCGGCTGGCCGATGTCGTGCTCCCGGCTGCCGCGTTCGGCGAGCAGACCGGCACCACGACCAACCTGGAGGGTCGCGTCTCGCGCGTCAACCAGAAGGTCACGGCACACGGCACGGCGCGGCCCGACTGGATGATCGCCGGAGACCTGGCCGTACATCTCGGTCACGATCTCGGTTTCGCGTCCCACGACGACGTGACCGCGTCGATCGCCGAGCGAGTGCTCGCGTACGCCGATGCGACGCCGGCGGCCGTCGACGCGTCGTCGGAGGGTGTCCTGGCGGTCGGATTCGATGCGCAGCTCCCGGCGCTCGACCTCTCCGACGCTCATCCCAGCGGCTACGACTACCGCCTCGTGGTGAGTCGGAAGCTCTACGATCGCGCCGTGCAGACATCGCTGTCCCCCTCACTCGCCCGGTTGCCGATCGGTGCCGGCGCGCACATCCACTCGGCCGACCTGGTGCGGGTCGGCGAGTCGGAAGGCGTCGACGTGAAGTTGATCAGCGCCAAGGGATCGGTCGTCATGCCGTTGGTCGCCGACGACAGCGTGCAGCGCGGCACCATCTGGGCCCCGTTCAACCAGGCGGGCGCCGACATCACCGAGATCGTCGACGCCGATGCCGCTGTGACCGACGTTCGGGTGGAGCGGTTGTGAACCCTCTCGTCGTTCGCTCGCCGGCGGTCGCTCCGCTGCTCGACACCGACCCGACCGGCTGCGCCGTTCCCGAGTGCCATCGCGTCACGGCAAGCCGGTTCGGCGATGTCGGAGGGGGTCGCAAGCGCCCCTCGACACCTCCTCACCGGGGCAGTGCGTCGGATGGTGCTTCGTTGGTGGCGGCCACATGAGTGTGTCGGCGTCGTTGCTGGCGGCTGATCCTCTGCTCGACACCTCCGATTGGTGGTGGCAGGTCCTCGCGATCGTGGCGGCGAAGGTGGTGTTCGTCTTCGTCCTGGGGCTCGTCGGCACCATGTTCATGGTGTGGTTCGAGCGCAAGATCGTATCGGGCATGCAGAACCGTGTCGGGCCGAACAAGGCCGGTCCGTTCGGTTTGCTCCAGACGCTCGCCGACGGCACGAAGCTGTTCTTCAAAGAAGACCTGCTGCCCGAGAAGGCCGACAAGTGGGTGTTCCGCCTGGCCCCGTTCCTGGCGTTCGTGCCGGCGTTCCTGGTCTGGTCCGTGATTCCGCTCGGCGGCGACTTCGCGAACGGCAACGACGGGACCGTGACGTGGGCCGGCTACACCACGCGGGTCCAGTTGGTCGATGCGCCGATGGGCATCCTGATCGTGCTCGCCCTGAGCTCGATCGGCGTCTACGGGATCATGCTCGCCGGTTGGGCATCCGGGTCGAAGTACCCCCTGCTGGGCTCGGTCCGGGCGTCGGCTCAGATGATCTCGTACGAGGCCGCACTGGGGCTCAGCCTCGCCGCCGTGCTGTTGATGGCGGGCACGCTGACGACCTCGGGTATCGTCGCCAGCCAGGACGGCATCACGAACTGGCACATCGTCTCGACCGGCTTCATCCCGTTCGTCATCTTCCTCGTCGCGATGACCGCTGAGCTGAACCGCCCTCCGTTCGACCTGGTCGAAGCCGAGCAGGAACTCGTGGGCGGTTTCAACACCGAATACAGCTCGATCCGGTTCGCACTGTTCTTCCTGGCCGAGTTCATGAACGTGATCACGATGAGCGGCGTGATGGTGACGTTGTTCCTCGGCGGTCCCCAGCCACTGAGACTCGGCACGCTCGAACTCGGATGGCTCGTCCAGGACGGGAACATCTTCGCGTGGGCGGGTCCGTTCAGCGGCACGATCTGGGTGACCCTCAAGGTGCTCGCGTTCCTCTACGCCTACGTCTGGTTCCGGGCCACGCTGCCCCGACTTCGCTACGACCAGCTGATGGACCTCGGCTGGAAGCTGCTGATCCCCGTCGCGCTCGGCTGGTTCCTCGTTCTCGCAGCGCTGCAACTCGCGCGCGATCGGTACGACGGGCTCGCGCCGCTGCTGCTCACCGGTGCGATCTCACTCGCCGTGCTGTTCGTGGCCTACGCGCTGTTCAATGCAGCACTCGTGGTGAGCAAACGCAACCGAGAACGTGAAGGGGCCGCGTACTGATGGGCTATCTCGACGGGTTCGCAGTCACCATCCGCCAACATCGCCTGTTCGGCGGCAAGCAGGTCACCACCGAGTACTCCGGTGGCCGCTACGCCAAGAAGCACGGCCGCGGCAGCGACCCCGACGTCGGCGACGACGAGAAGATCCCCAAGCCCGAGCGTCTCCACGGCCGCCACGTCCTCAACCGATACGAGGACGGCATGGAGAAGTGCATCGGATGCGAGCTGTGCGCCGGGGTGTGCCCGGCCAAGTGCATCTACGTCCGTGGGGCCGACAACGACCCCGAGAATCCGACGTCGCCCGGCGAGCGCTTCGGGTTCGTCTACGAGATCAACTACCTGCGCTGCATCCACTGCGACCTGTGCGTCGAGGCGTGCCCCACCGAGGCGATCACCGAGACGAAGCTGTTCGAATTCAGCTTCACCAACCGGCAGGACGCGATCTACACCAAGAAGGAGCTGCTCGTCGACGACGAGGGTCGGCCCAAGCACCTGCCCTGGGAGGACTGGCGCGACGGCGAGGACCAGCACACGTCGGGTTGGATGCGGGCCACGTCGCCATCGGGCGACGCGACGTTCCGTGGGGTCGTCGGCTGGAGCAACGAGCTCGGCCACGGTGAACGCGCCCCCGAATCACCGCAAGCTGAGGCGGACCGATGAGTCCCACCCATCATCTTCGTGGCAGCGGCAGCGAGGGAACCACCGGCGACGGTCGGGAGCCGAGAGCAGTCGAAGTGAGCGCCGGCGAACGCCGACCAGTCGAGGCAATCGGAGTGGCCCGCTAGTGGAGCTGCTGGTCTTCATCCTCGCTTCGATCATGGTGATAGCGGGCGCACTCGGCGTGATCCTGCGGTCGAATCCGGTGCATGCCGCCTTGTCGCTCGTGCTCACGCTGTTCGGGGTCGCCGTGCACTTCGTGGCGCTCGAGGCCCATTTCCTCGCCGCGGTGCAGGTCATCGTGTACGCCGGTGCGATCGTGGTGCTCTTCTTGTTCGTGATCATGCTGCTCGGGGTCGACAAGGCCGAAGACCTCTCGATCGAGCCGTTCCCGATCCAACGGCCGGTCGCGGTCATCATCGGTGTCACCGTCGCCGGTTTGGTGATCGCCGCCGTCGTCCGAGCACGTGACACACTCGCCCAGGGCGCCCCGCTGCCGGCGGACAACGACGACAACGTTCGAGCCCTCGCCCGGAACCTGTTCCAGGACCACGTCTTCGCGTTCGAGTTCACGTCGATCCTCCTGATCGTCGCCGTCGCCGGCACCGTGATCCTGACCCGCAAGGAGAAGCAGGGGGGTGCCGAATGAGCGCAGGGCTCGTCGGTGCCGTCGTGCCCACGACGACGTACTATCTGATCCTGTCGGCGCTGCTGTTCGGCATCGGAGCCGCGGGCCTGATGATCCGCCGCAACCCGCTGATCATGTTCATGTGCGTCGAACTGATGCTCAACGCGGTGAACCTGTCGTTCGTGGCGCTCGCCGTGCGCTTCGGCAACATCGACGGTCAGACCGCGGTGTTCTTCGTCCTGGTCGTCGCCGCTGCCGAAGTCGTCGTCGGTCTCGGGATCATCATCTCGATCCTCAAGCGCCGACCCGGTGCGACGGCCGACGATCTCGCGGAGCTCAAGGGGTAACCCATGCTCGACGTCTTCTGGTTGATCCCTGGGTTCCCGCTCGTCGGGTTCCTGCTGATCCTGCTGTTCGGCCGTCGCCTGGGCGATCCGCTGAGCGGCTACCTCGCGTCGGCGATGGTGCTGGGCTCGTTCGTCGTGTCGGTCGGCTCCTACCTCGATCTGCTCTCGATGCCCGAGGAGGAACGTGCCCATGTCGAGACGTTGTTCTCGTGGGTGCCGGTGGATTCCCTGCAGATCGACATGGCGTTCCTCGCCGATCCGTTGTCGGTCACGATGGCGCTGTTCGTCACCGGCATCGCCTTCCTGATCCACCTCTTCGCGGTCGGGTACATGCACGGCGACCCGAAGTTCTCGAAGTTCTTTCTCTATATGAACCTGTTCGTGCTGTCGATGACGCTGCTCGTGCTCGGCGAGAACCTGCTGGTCACCTTCCTCGGATGGGAGGGTGTGGGTACCTGCTCGTACCTGCTGATCTCGTTCTGGCACCGGCGCGAGTCGGCGGCTACCGCCGGCAAGAAGGCGTTCCTCACCAACCGGATCGGTGACTGGGGCTTCATGCTCGCGATGTTCCTCGGGTTCCAGGCGATCGGCTCGGTCAGCTATCTCGACCTGAACGTCGCCGCCGAGGTGGGCGTGATCGGCGAGAGCACCGCGACGGGCATCGCGATGCTGCTCTTCGTCGGCGCGATCGGCAAATCGGCGCAACTCCCGCTCTACATCTGGTTGCCCGACGCCATGGAGGGCCCCACACCGGTCTCGGCGTTGATCCATGCCGCCACCATGGTGACGGGCGGCGTGTTCCTGATGACCCGCATGAGCCCGATGCTGGCGAGCGCCGCGCCCGAAGCGTCCACGATCATCGCCTGGGTCGGGGGCCTCACCGCGCTCTTCGCGGCCACGATCGCGCTCGCCCAGAACGACATCAAGAAGGTGCTGGCCTACTCGACGGTCTCCCAGCTCGGCTACATGTTCCTGGCGGTCGGTTCGGGTGCCTTCGTCGCCGCGATCTTCCACATGATCACCCACGCGTTCTTCAAGGCGTTGCTCTTCCTCGGCTCGGGGTCGGTGATCCACGGGATGCACGACGAGCAGGACATGCGCAAGATGGGCGCGCTCCGCAAGTACATGCCGGTCACCGCGGCGACGTTCATCGTCGGTTGGCTCGCCATCTCCGGTGTCCCCCCGTTCGCCGGGTTCTGGTCGAAGGACGAGATTCTGCTGTTCACGTTGGTCGACAGCCCGGCGCTCTACGTCATCGGTCTGGTCACGGCCGTTCTGACCGCGTTCTACATGACCCGTCAGGTGATCATGGTGTTCTTCGGCGAGGCAAAGTGGACGAGCTTCGCGAACGCCGAGGAAGCACCGGACGGCGAGGAGGAGTTCGCCAGCACGGCACACGGCGAGTTCAAGCCGCATGAGTCTTCCCCCATCATGCTGTTCCCACTGGTCGTTCTCGCCGGCCTGGCGTTCTTCGGTGGCATCATCCAACTGCCGTCGTTCGGCTTGATCCCGTCGGCGGCCCGGCACCGGCTCGAGGACTTCCTGCACCCGGTGGTCGAGTTCGCCGAGGCCGAGATCACCGACACGTCGATCTACGACGCGAAGGTGTGGCTCGCGCTCATCGCAGTCGTCTGTGCCGTCGCTGGGATCGCCGCCGCAGTGGCGATCTACGCGAAGCACCGGTACCGGCCGTTCGAGCCCGAGATCCTCGCCGACGGCTGGGGTTACGACCGGGCGATCAGCGATTTCATGGGTGGCCCGGGTCGGAAGGCGTTCGAGGCGATCGCGTGGTTCGACAAGAACGTCATCGACGGCGCCGTCAACGGCGTCGCGCACGGCATCGCCAGGAGCGCCGGCGTGGTCCGCCGCAGCGAGACCGGCAACGTGCGCAATTACGCGGCCATCCTCGGCGCGGGCGTCGTGCTGCTGCTCGCCTGGTTCGTGATCGGCCGAGGGGTGCTCTGATGACGCTGATCTGCGTTCCCCGGCCACGCAGGCCGTTGCCGGCTGGTCGCTCGTCGGCGTTCGCTTCCGCGCCTCGGTGGGAGTTGCCGGAATGACGGCGCTGCTGGCAGCCGAGGCCCACGGCGGCATCTTGGCGTTCCCGATCCTCTCGATGCTGATCTTCCTGCCGGCGGCGGGGGCGGTCGTCATCACGGTCCTGTCGAAGCGCCGTCCGGAGTACGTCAAGCTCGTCGCGGCGCTCACCTCGGTCGCGACCGGCGCGATGAGCGTGTGGCTACTCGTCGAGTTCGACGCCGACAGTGGCGGCTTCCAGTTCGTGTCGAAGCACCCGTGGATCGAGCAGTGGGGTATCTCCTGGCACCTGGGCGTCGACGGCATCTCGCTGTTCCTCGTGGTCCTGACCGGCGTGCTGTTCCCCCTCGCGATCATCGGCATCGACCCGCACAACGACGATCCGGCGCGCGACAAGCCGTACTTCGCCTGGCTGTTGCTGCTCGAGGCCGGCGTGATGGGTTCGTTCCTCAGCCTCGACCTGTTCCTGTTCTTCGTGTTCTTCGAGATCGTGCTCGTGCCGATGTACTTCCTGATCGGCGGTTGGGGATACGAGGGCCGCGTCCACGCCGCCACGAAGTTCTTCCTGTACACGATGACCGGCTCGGCGTTCATGCTCGTCTCGGTCATGGCGACGGCCTTCATCGCCAGTCGCAACGGCGTGAACGGGGTGACGTTCGACCTGATCGAGATCGCCGAGAACGCGGACTTCGCGGCGTCGACCGGACGCTGGCTGTTCTTCGGCTTCGCGGTGGCGTTCGCGGTCAAGGTCCCCATCTTCCCGCTGCACACGTGGCTGCCCGATGCCCACACGCAGGCCCCGACCGCCGGCTCGGTGGTGCTGGCGGGCGTGATGCTGAAGCTCGGCACCTACGGACTGCTGCGCTTCGGGCTGTACCTGTTCCCGGAAGCGTCCCACTGGAGCCGACACCTGTGGCTCATGCTCGCCGTCGTCGGCATCATCTACGGCGCGATCGTGGCGACGATGCAGGGCGACCTCAAGCGGTTGGTCGCGTACTCGTCGGTGGCGCACCTCGGATTCATCGTGCTCGGCACGTTCGCGTTCACGACGCAGGCGATCACCGGCTCGGTGATGCAGATGGTCAACCACGGCATCTCGACCGGCGCGTTGTTCCTGATGGTGGGTTGGATCTACGAGCGGCGTCACACGCGCGAGATCGCCGAGCTCAAGGGCATCCAGTCGGTAGCCCCGATCTTCGCGGCGGGCTTCATGGTCGTGATGCTCAGCTCGATCGGCGTGCCGGGCCTCAACGGCTTCGTCGGGGAGTACCTGATCCTGATCGGCTCGTTCCTGACCGCACGCTGGTACGTCGTGATCGCGGCGGCGGGCGTGATCCTGGCGGCGCTCTACCTGCTGTGGGCGTATCAGCGGGTCTTTCATGGCGAACCCGACGAGGACAACCGCACATTCGCCGAACTCAAGCCGAAGGAGGCGGCAGTCCTGCTGCCCTTCCTGGCGATCATCGTGTTCACAGGTGTGTACCCGAAGCCGATGCTCGATCGCATCGAGCCGGCCGTGGAGTCCCTGCTGGAGCACGTGTCGTCGCGTGGCGGCTTCACCGTCGAACAACCCGGTGAGTTCGACCCGTCGAACGTCGTGATCGATCACGACGACGGCGAGAACCACGACGAGGAGGGGGAGTGATGTCCGAACGGATCACGGGCATCCTGGCGCAGGAGTTCATCGCTCCCGAGGTCGAGTGGTGGCACCTCAGCCCGATCATCGCGCTCGTGGGTGGCGCTCTGTTCCTCCTGGTCGCCGGTGCGTTGACCCCGACCTGGCCGCGCAACCTCTACGCGGCGGTCACGGTGCTGGCAGCCGGCCTCGCGGGCGCGCTGGCGATGTTCCAGTGGGACACCGTCACCGACGACGGTCCGTCGACACTCATGAGCCGGGCACTCGCCTTCGACACGTTCGCCCAGTACCTCACGATCACGGTCTGCGCAGCGACGGTGCTCGTGGCGCTGGTGACCGCCGACGAGCTGCGTCGTGCCGGCAAGGACGGGCCCGAGGTCTACGCCATGTTCCTGGTGGCGGCGACCGGTGCCGTGGTGATGGGTGCGGCGAACGATCTCATCGTGCTGTTCCTCGGGCTCGAGACGCTCTCGCTCGCCCTGTACGTGCTCGCGGCGTCCGATCGCAACCGAACGGCGAGCCAGGAGTCGGGCATCAAGTACTTCGTGCTCGGTGGCTTCGCGTCGGCGTTCTTCCTCTACGGCATCGCGCTCGTCTACGGCGGCACGCAGTCGACCAACATCGGCGAGATCATCGAGTTCTTCCAGAACAACGTGTCGATCGAAGGGCAGGACTCGATCGTGCTCGCAGGTCTCGCGCTGCTGATCGTCGGCCTCGGGTTCAAAGTTGCCGCCGTGCCGTTCCATGTCTGGACGCCTGACGTGTACCAGGGTTCACCGACCAACGTCACGGCCTTCATGGCGTCGGTCGGCAAGGCCGGTGCGTTCGCGGCCATGCTCCGCGTCCTCGTGATCGCACTGCCCTTCTACCGCGACGACTGGCGACCGGCGATCTGGGTGCTCGCAGTGTTGTCCCTGGTGGTCGGGGCTGTCGTGGCGGTCGTGCAGACGGACGTCAAACGCATGTTGGCCTACTCGTCGATCAGCCATGCCGGCTTCCTCCTGGTCGGCGTCGAAGCCGCCGGTCATGACGCCGGCGAGCCGGTCATGGGCGACGGGATGCCGAGCGTGCTCACCTACCTGCTGCTCTACTCGGTGCTCACGGTCGGCTCGTTCGCGGTGGTGGCTCTCGTCGGGCGGAGCAACGGCGGCGACACGTCGCTCGATGCGTTCAAAGGGCTCGGTCGACGCCGACCCGCGCTCGCGCTCGGCCTCACCGTGTTCCTTCTCGCCCAGGCAGGCGTGCCGCTGACATCTGGCTTCGTCGCCAAGTGGGGTGTGATCCAGGCGGCCGTCGAGGCGCAGAGCTACGCGATCGCGATCATCGCAATGATCGCGGCCGCCATCGCAGCATTCCTCTATCTGCGGATCATGGTGAACACGTGGCTCGAGGTCGGTGACGAGGCGACCGAGCAGGAAGCCGTGCCATTCGCCTCGGGTGTCTCCGTGGTGCTGGCCGCGGCCTTCACCATCGCCATCGGCGTCTGGCCGAACTGGCTGCTCGACGCCGCCGACACGGTCACCCAATACGCCCGCTGAGCGGGCTGCGAGTCAGCGATCGACGGGGGTCGGGTCGGCGACCCGTGAGCGGATGGCCCAGTTGAAGGTCTTCCATCCCTGCGCTGGATCGGCGATCGACGCGCGGCAGCGTTCGGCGTCCTCGTCGCTGATCGGCTCGGCGTCGGGGACCTTGACGTGGACCTCGGCCACGCGTTCGGCCATGAGGTACCACCCGATCGCCTCGTCCACGCTCTGTCCGACCGTGAGCAGGCCATGGCTGCGGAGGATCACCAGCTTGGTCCCGCCGAGCGAGGCGGCGATGCGCTTGCCACCATCGCTCGATTGGATGTCGACCTCACCGTCGAGGAACACGGCGTGGTCGTCGTGGAAGGCCACCGCTTCCTGACAGATCGTCCGGAACGGTCGAGCCATCGCCGACCATGGGGTGCCGTAGCCCGTGTGGGTGTGGGCCGCGCAGACGACCTCGGGTCGGGCCTCGTGGATCGGCATGTGGATGTAGTAGGCGGTCGGATTGATCTCGCCATCGCCTTCTACGACCGAACCGTCGGGCCCCACCAGCACGAGTGCGCCGACGGTCGCGTCCGCGAACGGGACACCGTACCGAAGGAGCCAGAAACAGTCGGTTCGTTCGGGATCGCGGGCCGAGATGTGCCCGTCGCCCTGCTCGCCCCAGTGCATCGCTCCGAACAGACGGTAGGCGAGCGCCAGCCGCCGTTGACGATGCAGCCGGGCTTCGCCGGGGTCGTCGAACGACGGTTCGACATCGCCCGGACGCAATGGCGGATGCGAGTTCACGGAGCCATGTTAGTGATCGGCACGGTCGGTACGCTGGCCCGTGTGATCACGCTGGTCCCCGGGCGCCGAGCACTTGCCCTGATCGCAGCGGTCGCGCTGGCGGTGGTGATGGGCCCGAGTACGGCATCCGCTCACACCGATGTCGACTTCACCCTGCCCGCCGACGGAGCATCGACGAGTTCTCCGATCGACGAGGTCACGGTCGCGTTCACGTCGCCGGTCGATCTGGTCGGGAACGGTTTCGAGGCGCTCGACCCCCAGGGCAAGGTCGTGCAACCGCCGGTCGTGTCCGACGATGGACAGGTGTTCCGCCTGCAGTTCGACCCACCGCTCGCCGGTGGAGCGGCAGGTGTTCGCTGGGAGGTCCGCGCCGACGACGGTCACGTGCTGACCGGTTCGATCTCGTTCGTCGTCGACGCGGCCGCCCCGACGACCGCACCGGCCACGACGCCTCCGACCACCGTGCCGGCTCCTCCGCCGTCGACGTCCGTCGTCGAGCCGTCGACGCCCGAGCCGTCATCGACGACGACGGCCGTCTCCGACGGTGTATCTGCTTCGGGGGCCGACTCGACGACCACCGAGCCGTCGATCGCCGTTGCGCCGAGTGCGGCCGACACGGTGGCTGATGACTCCGGCAACGGATCGAGCATCGGACTGATCGTGGTGATCGCAGCGGCGATCGCGATCGCGATCGCCGGCTTCTTCGTGATCCGGTCTCGCGCGTCCGCAACCCCATGACGGGGGGTACGGTGATCCGCTCCACGCCGCTCGACGAGTTCCTCAACGAATCGAGTTCGTCGACCGCGATCGGGGAGCTGCTCCAACGCATCGGGCTGACCGGTTCGCTGCTCGGAATCACGCTGTCGATCGGTCTGATCGCGTTCCTCGCAGTGGTCCACACCGGACGTCGGAGCGAGATCGTGACCATGATCCGAATCATCCGCGCGGCCGGTGTGTTGGCGATGCTCGGGGCGGCGGTCGAACTGGCGGGCCTGGCCTCGATCGGGGACCTGAGCTGGTCGCAGGCACTGACCGATCCGACGGGGTCGGCCCCGATGATGCGCCTGCTCGCCGGCCTCCTCATCGTGTTCGGTCTGTTCGACCAGACCGTCTCCGTCGGCGATCCCGGCGACGTGGCCCCCGCCGACGCCGAGACCCACTCGACATGGGTTCCGGTGGCAACCTCGGCGTTCGCGATCGTCGGCCTCACGGTCGGAGCGATGTCGTTCTGGTTCGACGGCCACACGGTCACGGAGGGGCCCCGCGTGGTGCACGCCGTCGTCGATCTCGTCCACGTCACCGCTGGTGGCGTCTGGCTCGGTGGGATCGTCGGCCTGGTGGTCGTCGGAGCCCTCCGTCGGGGCACCGGCGAGTCGATGGCGTCCGTGCTGATCCGGTTCGCCCGGATCGCCGCGGCTGCTGTGGTCGGTGCGGTGCTCGCCGGGACGTCGATGACGCTGATGATCGTCGACGGGCCGGGTGACCTGATCTCGACCGACTGGGGGCGTTTGCTGCTCGTCAAGACCGGGGTGGTCGCGGTCGTCGCCGGGATCGGTGGCTACCACCACTTCGTGGTCGTGCCCGCGCTTCGTCGGGAGGCCCCGACTCCTGCGGACGTGGCGCGGACCCGGATCACGGTCGGGATCGAGGCGGTGCTCCTCGTGTGTGTCGTCGCCGTCACCGTCCTCGTGACGACCGCCTCGACGAACTGATCGTCCGCGCGGCGTACCCCGGGGGTTAGCCCCACCCTCGATTCGCAGGGCCGCTCCATGTCGCCCGCGACCGTTGTACCGCACGATGGAGGCATGAACACGACTGCGATCCTCACTCCCGTCCCGACCGCACCCCCCGCGGCCGGGACGGCCCTCGTCGAAGCCCATGACCTGACCCGGATCTGGGGCAAAGGTGACGCCGCCCAGATCGGTGTCTCCGGCATCGATCTTCGGATCGACCGAGGCGAGGTCGTCGCCGTGATCGGCCCGTCCGGCTCGGGGAAGAGCACACTCGGCGCGCTGATCGCCGGTATCGACCGACCGACCTCCGGCTCGCTGGTCGTCGACGGCACTCGCATCGACCGGATGAAGCTCGACCGGCTCGCCGCCTGGCGGGGCCAGAACGTCGGCATCGTGTTCCAGGACTTCCACCTCCTTCCGACGCTGACGGCGGCCGAGAACGTCGAACTGGCGATCGAGCTGAGCGGCTCCGGCTGCCGGCCGCCGTCTTCGCCGGTCCGCTGCCCGGGCGGCACTCGAACGGGTCGGCCTCGGCGGCCACGCCCGCAAGTTGCCCGCCCAGATGAGCGGCGGTGAGCAGCAGCGGGTCGGCATCGCCCGGGCGATGGTCACCCGACCACCTCTGGTCGTGGCCGACGAGCCGACCGGGGCCCTCGACCAGGCGAACGGACATGCCGTGTTCGAGATCCTGACCGGGCTGGCGCAGACCGGGAGCACCGTCGTGTTGATCACGCACGACCTGACGCTGGCGGGAGCCGCCGACAGGACCGTGGCGATGATCGACGGGCGGGTCGCGTCGGTGGCCGTTCGAGGCGGTGCGTGATGCGATCGATGCTTCGCCAGTTCCGACGAGCACCGGGGCGCATCGTCGCCAGCGTGTTCGCGCTCGCACTCGCGATCGGTGCGATCGGCGTGCTCGCCATCCCGACGGTCTCCGAGGGCACGTTGCACGAAGCCGTCGGCCGCGACGGGCTCGCCGACATCATCGTCGACACGACCCCACTCTCCGCCGAGCAGCTCTCGACGATCAACGGGCTCGACGGCATCGCCGTCGCCGAGGCCGAGGCGACCCGGGCCGTGCGCATGAGCGACGGCTTCCTGACCACGATGATCGGGCTGGACTTCGACACCCAGACGATGGACCTGCTGCAACTGACCGCAGGTCGGCTGCCGGAGCGTCCCGACGAGGTCGTCGCGTGGCCGTCCGCCGGCGCCCTCGGCGATGTCGTGCTCGCGAACGCACGGCCCTACGAGATCGTCGGTCACGGCAACACGCTCTGGTGGAGCGACAGCGACGTGCTCTACGCGCCGATCGAGGCGGTCTCCGCGGACGACGGCACGAATCGGCTGGTGGTGACCGCGTTCGACGACAGTGGGGAGTCGCTGCGAACGATCGGCGACCACATCCGAACGACGCTCGAACTCGATCACGACACCTATACGACGTCCCCGACCTATCTGCCCGACGGTTCGACGCCGATCGACGAGGACATCTCCCAGATCAGCACGCTGATCGGGTTGCTCGGCGTGTTCGCCGGTCTCGTCGCACTCGTGCTGCTCGCCTCGACGACCAACACGTTGATCGTCGAACGGACCCGCGAGGTCGCGGTCATGCGGGCGTTGGGAGGCCGTTCATGCCGACTACGCCGTCGCCTCCGGCGGATCGCGGTCGGCATCACCGCAGCCGCCCTACTGATCGGTCTGCCCCTCGGCATCGTGATCAGCAATCTGATCGCCCGCATGGTGCTCGAGGAGTTCGTGGGGATCACACCCGACATCGCCGTCAACTGGACCGTCGTCGGCTTGAGTGCGTTCGGCGCACTACTCGGCGCACGACTGGTCGCCGCCCGCGCCGCCCGAAAGGTCGTGAAGCTGCCGCTCGCCGAGGCACTGCGAGATCGCGACGGGTCGCCGTTCGGCCGCCGCTGGACGCATCGCCTGGCGACGAGGGTGCCCTCGGGCGGGTTGTTCGGCCGGCTCGCGATCCGTTCCTCCGTGCACCGTCCCGGCCACGCGGCAGCGGCGACCGTCCAGATCGCCGCGGCGGTCGGGGCCGCGTTTCTGATCCCGAGTCTGGCTTCGTCGGTCAATGCCTTCAACGCCGCGGCGTACGAGCCGTGGGCCTGGGAGTCGGTCACCCGAACACGTGAACCCGGTCTGCCCTTCGACGACACGATCGCCGACCGGCAGCCCGGTGCCGAGGCCGGTATCTGGGTCCACGGTGAGATCGCCGACTGGGAGGTCGACGTGTACGGCCTCGCGACCGACACACGCATGTTCGACCCGATGCTCAGGTCCGGAACATGGCTGGAACCGGGCGGCCGCGAGGCGGTGGTCAGCGACGGCTTCGCCGGCCGCAACGAGATCGCCGTCGGTGACACGATCACCCTCGACCTGGCCGCCGGCGCCGAGTCGTACGAGGTCGTCGGTCTGTCCGACGACTCCGCCCGTGCGATCTACGTCGATCGTGACGTCCTCGCGGTCGACCTCGGGGCACCGGACCACGCCAACGTGGTGTGGTCTGATCGGGCGGTACCCGGCGTGGCATTCGACACTCCGGTACGCACCACGACCGCCGAGGACCTCGCTGCCGAGGACGAAGCGGGTCGTGACGCGATCGTGCTCATCTTCGGAGCGATCGGCATCATCGTGGCCGGCGTCGCAGCACTCGCGGTGATGTCCTCGATGACCGTCAGCCTGTTCGAGCGTCGTCACGAGCTCGCGGCGCTCCAGGCCGTGGGCGCCCGTCGTCGCCGGCTCCGTGGTCTGATCCTGCGGGAGCTGTTGCCGATCGCCACCGTCGGTGTGCTCGGGGGCATCGCCCTCGGAGCGCTGGGAACCCGTGGCATCATCGCCTCGTTCGAGGCGAGCAATGCGATCGACATCGGCGTGGTCGATGCGGTCGGCTCGATCCCGGCGATCGTGGGCGGCGCGGTGATCGTGCTCGTGACGCTCGCGCTCGTCATCGTCCGGAGCGCGACTCGGCGCCCGGTCACCGTCACACTCCGAGGAGCAGCCTGATGGCCACGTCATCTTCGAACGTCAGCGAGCGCGAGAATGCTCAGGTGAGCAACCTGCCCCCGCCGCTGCCACCGGGGTCTGCCGGGTCCACTGGCGCCACCGGGCCGGCTCGCCAGGCGAAAGCGGCGCCGGGTGGCGGCTGGGACGGGGACCGAGCGAGGGAGCTCGCCGAGCGGTGGTTCAAGCCGCTCGGCGATCGTGACGGTTGGCTGGCGCTGGGGTATCTGTTCGCCGGTGCCGTGATCGCCCCGTTCCTGTTCGGTGCGATGGTCGCCGCGTCGGCCGTCACGTTCGGTCTGCTCGTCGTCGTCGTCGGTGTCTTCCTGATCGTGCCGGTGTTCGCGTTGATCGAGCTGTTCGGAAGGATCGAACGCTTCATCGCCGCCTTCGCCGGTCACGACATCGAGCTCCGTCGGGTACGGCCGCTCGATGGGACCGGCTGGCGGGCGCCGGTGCGGGCGCTCACCGATCCGGTGCGGTGGCGGTACGTCGCCTTCCTGGCCGTCAACGTCGTGCTCGCACCGGTCCTGTTCGCGTTCGGGAGTTTCCCGCTGTCGTTCGTCCTGCAGGCGGTCTTCGGTGACGGTGTGGTCAACGGACCGGGGTTCAGCATCGGCACGGGCGTCGGCATCGGCGCCATCGGCATCCTCGCACTGCCGCTGGCGGCGTTCTTCGCCGGCGCGATCCCCAGGGTGGCGATCTGGATGGCGGCCCTCAAGGCCCAGATCAGCAACTGGTTCATCGGCACCGACCGGCTCGCACTCGCGGAGCAGCGGGTCAGTGTGCTCTCGTCTCAACGTGGCGAGATCCTCGATGCGGTGGCCAGCGAACGTCGGCGGATCGAACGCAACCTGCACGACGGCGTCCAACAGCAGCTGGTCGCGATCGGACTCGACCTGGGCATGGCCGAGCAGCAGATCGAGCGTGATCCGGCGCGCGCCAAGGAACTCATCGGGCACGCCCGCTCGAAGGTGCAGGGCTCGATCGGTGAACTCCGGCAGCTCGGCCGCGGCCTCCACCCTGCCATCCTCGAAGACCGCGGCATCGATGCCGCGCTGTCGGCCGTCGTGAGTCGGTCGTCGATCCCCATCTCGGTCCATGTCGACGCCGACCTCGAGTTGTCGACGGACGTGAGCGAGACCGTCTATTTCGTGGCGAACGAGGCGATCGCCAACGTGTTGAAGCACGCCGAGGCGCGTGTGGCGTCGGTGCACGTCGCGAAGGTGGCGGCGAACGTGAGGGTGACGATCCACGACGACGGGGTCGGCGGCGTCGACGCCACGGGGGGCACCGGCATCGCCGGCATTCGCGCCCGTGTGAACGCGGTCGACGGCACCTTCTCGATCTCGTCGCCGCCCGGCGGCCCCACGACCTTGATCGCGGAGATCCCACGACGATGAACGACCTGACGTCACCCATCGAACCCACGATCCGCGCCGTCGTCGCCGACGACTCGGTGCTCCTCCGTGACGGGGTCGTGCGGCTCCTCACCGACTCGGGCATCGATGTCGTCGCCGCGGTCGGCGATGCCGACGCGCTGCTCGATGCCGTGACCGAGTACGAGCCCGACCTCTGCCTCGTCGACGTGCGCATGCCACCGACCCACACCGACGAGGGTCTGCGCGCCGCCATCGAGATCCGCAAACGTCACCCCTCGACTGCGGTGCTGGTGCTGTCCCAGTACGTCGAAGAGCGCTACGCCGGAGAGTTGCTCGAAGGCGACGTGTCCGGTGTCGGCTACCTGCTCAAGGACCGCGTCATCGACGTGGAGGACTTCATCGCCTCGTTGCGTCGGGTCGCGGCCGGCGGGAGTGCGGTCGACGCCGAGGTCGTGAGCCAGATCCTGAGTCGCTCACGTCGCGCGAGTGAACTCGACCGGCTCACACCGCGTGAGCGCGAAGTCCTCAACCTGATGGCCGAGGGTCTCTCGAACAGCGGGATCGCCGAGCGGTTGGTGGTGTCGAACGGCGCCGTCGAGAAACACATCTCGAACGTCTTCATGAAGTTGGGCCTCGATCCCGGTGACGGTTCGCACCGCCGGGTGCTCGCTGTGCTGACCTACCTGCGAGCCTGAGCGCTCGGCGTGGATCTGCTCGACGAGGACCACGGAGTGGGTGATCGACGAGCACGGCGAGCCCGGTCTCGCGCAGGCTCTCGGCGGACTGCGCGGGGGCATCGGGGGCGGTGAAGCCGACGAAGCCGACGACGGCGATGTCCACGCCGATCAGGCTACGGCGATCGCAGGTGTCGTCGTGGAACGCGTCCGGCGCCGGGTGACACCCGCACACCCTCCGAAGTGGTGATACTGTCAACGTGCGAGCCCGACGACGGATGGTGATCGCCGCGGTCGCAGCGGTGTCGGCCGCGGCATGGTCGGGCGTGGCGTCGACCGTGACGTCGGCCGCAGCCGGACTGTTGCGGATCGACGGGCCGGCGGTCGTCGACGAGCGGGCGGAGCGTGTGTCGGGCCGGATCGCCGGTCCGCTACCTCCGGAGGCGCGACCGGTCGACACGTCGCGTCCCGATCGTGTGGTCGGCACGGGGAGTGCGGCGAGTTGTACGTCGGCGGCGGTCGTCGCCGTCGTCTCGGCCGGTGGGGTGATCACCTTCGACTGTGGTCCCGATCCGGTCACGATCGTGATGCATGCCACCGCCAAGGTCGTCAACACCTCGCCCGAGGTCGTGATCGACGGCGGCGGCCTCGTCACATTGAGCGGGGCGGGGCAACGGCGGATCCTCTACATGAATACTTGCGATCGAGCACAGATCTGGACGACCCCGCACTGCCAGAACCAGGACCACCCGCGTCTGACCGTTCAGCGCATCGGGTTCACGGCGGGCAACAGTACGGGGAGCACGATCGACGGCGGCGGTGGCGGTGCCGTGTTCGTGCGCGGCGGGCAGGTCAAGGTGATCGATGCGACGTTCACCAGCAATCGGTGCGACCCGGTCGGTCCGGACGTGGGCGGTGGCGCGCTCCGTGTGCTCAGCCAGTACGAGGGACGGCCAGTGATCGTCGCGTCGAGTCGATTCGGGGGTGGCGGGGCCGACGGCAACCAGTGCTCGAACGGCGGAGCGTTGTCGAGCATCGGTGTCTCATGGCGGATCTACGACTCCGACTTCGTCGCCAACCGTGCGATCGGGCGTGGCGCGAATCCCGCCCGACCCGGCACGCCCGGTGGCGGCAACGGTGGGTCGATCGCGCTCGACGGCAATCGGTATACGCTCGAACTGTTCGACACCCGGATTCGCGACAGCGTGGCCAACGAGGGAGGAGGCTCGATCTTCTTCGTGTCGAACGATCGGACGGGTCAGCTCACCATCACCGACTCGACCCTGTCGGGCAACCTGAGTCTGGGCTTCGAGACCGCCGGCCTGCCGGGCATCTTCTACCTCGGGAACGGTCCGGCCAGGATCGTCGACTCGACGCTCGGCTGACGCCCAGGCGCGCAGATCGGCCTCGTCTCAGGCCGGAGCGAGGTTGGCGTCGCGCCGCTCGCTCAGACGCCGGGCGACCTTCTCGCTTTTCGCCATCCGCTTCATCAGGCGCTCGCGGGCCTCTTCGCCGGTCTGGCTCAGCCCTTCGATGTTCTCGACGTCCCACGTGCGCAGCACGACGGGCACGAGGATCTGCTCGTGGTGGACCGACAGGTCGTAGATGCCGGCAGCGGCGATCTTCTTGGCGTGCTCGGCGAAGCCGGGGATGCCCGTGCCGGGCATGGTGAAGGTGCGGACTTGTTCCTCCATCGCGACCACCATCCCGTCGGGATCGACCTCGATCGCAGCGGTGGCGAGATCGCGGTAGAACAGTTGATGCAGGTTCTCGTCCCCCGCGACTCGCATCATCACGTCGTAGCCGGCGGGGTCACCCATCATGCGACCTGTGGACCGATGGGCGATGCGGGTCGCCAACTCCTGGAGCGCCAGGTAGACGAACCCCTGCTGCAGCGTCTCGGGATTCGGCGTCTCGCCCAGCGAGACCTGGGCCATGCGGCAACGCTCGAGGTGGTGCGGGTCGATCGCCCGCGTGGCCATGAGGTAGCCGTAGATCGCCATCGAGTGGCGGCCCTCCTCGGCGGTCCAGCGACGGACCCACGTGCCCCATGGGCCGTCGGCGCCGAACATGCCCTCGACGGTGCGGAAGTAGTAGGGCAGGTTGTCCTCGGTCAGCAGGTTGACGAGCAGCGACGAGCGGACGGCGTCGTCGATCGTGGCGCCGCCGAGGTCGGCGTCGTCCTCGGTCCAGACCTCGCCGGCGATCGGATCACGACCGCGACCGTACGGTACGTGTTCGTGGGGGAACCATTCCTTCGAGGCGGCGAGATGGCGCTCGAGCAGGCGCTCGGCGGTCGATTCGAGTTCGGAGAGGAGGGCGGGAGCGTCCAACACGTCGGCCATCTTAGCTGCCTACCGACCAGTAGGTAGCCTGCGGTGGTGGCTTTTCCGCGAAGCCCGACCGGGTGGCCGCCGAACGCACAGCCGGTCGCCTCCGCGCACCGCGACGCGACCGACACGACCGCCGGTCGCCGATGATGCGGCCGGCGGTCGGTCGATGCCGTGTCCCGTTCCGACGACTCAGCTGACGTAGCCGGCGACGTCGATGATGACCTCACACTCCTCGAGCGCGTAGACCTTGATCGTGTTGGTGTCGCTGACGGTGACGATGATCCCGTTGGCGATCGTGACCGTGTTCGGGCCCCAGTTGATCGACGACGCGAGCGGGCGATCGGCGTCGGCCGTGGCGCCGTTGAAGACGGTCGCGAACCCGTGGGCGTCGACCACGTCGATCGTGAGGTTGATGATGGCGCCGGTCGCCGATGCGGGGATGTCGGTGAACTCGCCCAGATCGATCTCGCGGGTCTCGCCAGCCGTGAATCGGCCCTTGTTGGTGTTCGGGGGCTGGGGGAACTCCTCGCGTGAATCGAACGCACGTTGTGCGTCCGGGAGCATGACCACGCCGCCCTGGCCGTTGAGCTTGGTGAAGTTCGCCCCATCGGCGGTGTTGTAGTACAGGTCGCCCACGCCGTCGACGAAGAGCTCGCCGACGAGGTGCATGTCGTCCTGCGGCGCACCCGTCGCGACGCCGTCGCTCGGGATCAGGCGCACCGATGACTTACCACCGACGAACTCGCCGCCGTACCCTTCGGCCGAGTCACCTCCGACACCAGCGCCGGCGCCGCCGTGGCGGCCCCAGGTGGCGGCCACCGCATTCGGTGTTCCGGCGGGCGTGTCGCCCGCAACGGAGTGCCCGAGGCCCTGGGTGACGCCCAGCACGGCGTGCGACCCGTTGTCGGCGCCGGTCAGCTCGGCGCGGAGCGCCTCCTGGCCGTCGGTGCCGGGATCGGTCGCGGTGTTGTTGGTGTTGGTGATGACGGTGGCGCCATCGTCGGTGGTGTTGTCGGGGTTCCCGACGAGCACCGGGTCGTCATCGGCCGCCTCGGCCGACGCTGCCTTGGCGAGCACGGCCGCGCCGGCCAACCCGGCACCCGCGACGAACATGCGCCGGCGGTTGATGGTGTGCGGCGGTTCGGTCGTTCCCTCGACGGCGTCGTCGTGGATCTGTTCGGTCATTTCGTGTCCCTTCATCGGTGGTTCTTGGTTCGGTGTCCGTGACCCGCTGTCAACCCGTCGAGGCACCGGGGAGGAGTGTTGCACGACACGGGCCTCGGCCGGCATCGCCCCTGCCGCGATCGACGGGTGGCCGTCGTCTTCGGTCCCTCCCGTCCGGTCGTCGCGCTCGTGCGCTCGTGATCCGATTCGGCGAGATCTTGGGGGGAGGAGGGTTTGGGAACCGCTTCACGACCCCTGGTAGCCTCGCTGCCCGATGTCGCTGTTTCTCCGCGATTACCTCACCGTCGTCTGGTTCGGCCTGGCCGCGATCCTGCTGGCAGGGCTCCTGCTCGGCGTCGCCGCAGCCATCAGGCCGTCGCGCCCCACCGCGCAGAAGTTGATCGCCTACGAATCCGGCGTCGACCCGGTCGGCATCGGATGGTCGCAGAGCCAGATCCGCTACTACGTGTTCGCGCTGCTGTTCGTCATCTTCGACGTCGAAGCCGTCTTCATCTTCCCGTGGGCGACGGCGATGGAGCGCTATGGCTGGTTCGGCCTGATCACGATGATCATCTTCATCGTGCTCCTGCTGGATGGTCTCGTCTACGCCTGGAAACGAGGACTCCTCCGATGGGTCTAGTCGACCGTGGCCGCATGCCGGCACCGCTGACCAAGTTGTTCAACATGAGCCGCTCGTACTCGATGTGGGTGTACCAGTGGGGTCTGGCGTGCTGCGCGATCGAGATGGGAGCGGCATTCGGTTCGCCCCGCTACGACGTGATGCGCCTCGGCGTGATCCCGCTGCCGGCGAGCCCGCGGCAGGCCGATTTCGTCGTGATCAGCGGCACGGTCACCGACAAGATGGCGCCCGCCGTCAAACGGCTGTACGAGCAGATGCCCGAGCCGAAGTACGTGATCTCGATGGGATCGTGCGCCAACTGCGGTGGCCCCTACTGGGACTCGTATTCGGTCACGAAGGGGGTCGACCAGATCATCCCGGTCGACATCTACGTGCCCGGCTGCCCGCCGCGGCCCGAAGCCCTGCTCGAAGGCATCGTGCTGCTCCAGCAGCGCATCAAGAACGAGGACATGTCGGCCAAGTGGCGCAACGAGGAGTACACCTCGCTGCAGCAGACCGCCGCTCGGGAGGCCGCCGATCCGATCGTCGTCGGAGGTGGCCCGATTGAGTGACGCGACCGACACCGAGCCCGACGTTCAGGCCCTGCCCGGTGACGGCCTGCGCGAGGGGATCGTCGGCGACCTGCGCGCCGATCTCGGCGACCAGCTCCTGGCTACGCACCTCATCCCGCAGACCGATCTGTGGGTGCGGGTCGCGACCGAGGCCTGGGGGTTCACCGGCCAGGCGCTGCGAGCACACGGCTTCCACTACTTCTGTTTCCTGTCGGCCATCGACTGGATGCCCTCGCCGTTCGGCAAGGGTGAGGACGACCCCGAGGCCGAACCGTCCGAACCCGACACCGAGATCCGTCAGGGCTTCACGGGAGGCGAGACCCGGTTCCAGCTCTTCGCCCGGGTGACCGACATCGAACGGCACGTGAGCCTGACCGTGAAATCCGACGTCCCCGAGTCGATGTCGATGCCGACCTGGATCCCGTGGTACGCGGGGGCCAACTGGCACGAGCGCGAGACGCACGAGATGTTCGGGATCGGGTTCGAAGGCCATCCCGATCTGCGCAACCTCTATCTGCCGGGCGAGTTCGAGGGCTTTCCGCTGCGGAAGGACTTCCCGTTGCTGTCGCGCATGGTGAAGCCGTGGCCGGGCATCGTCGACGTCGAGCCGATGCCGGATTTCGATGATCCCGAGCAACCGGGGGTCGAGACCTCCGCAGCAGAGGGCGAAGGAGACGCGTCATGAACCTCGCCGGGACGCCGCCGAGGGAAGCGACCGCGGTGAGGCCGGCCGTTCGGCCGACCCGACCCACCCCGCACGCACTGGTGCGGTGGCCGAACGAATCGAGTCGGTCATGACCATGCTCAACGAGCGTCAGCAGCTGTCGTACATCGCGGCGCACGCCGCCGACGCGAGGCTCAACGTCGAACTCGAGACGGAGGGCATGACCCTCAACATCGGGCCCCAGCACCCTGCGACGCACGGCACGCTGCGCATCATCGCCCGCCTCGACGGCGAGCAGGTCGTGTGGGCCGAGCCGGTCGCCGGATACATGCACCGCGGGTACGAGAAGCTCACCGAGGTCCGCACGTTCCCGCAGGTCAACACGCTCATCAACCGCATCGACTGGCTCGGCAGCTTCGCCAACGAGGTGCCATTCATCCTGGCCGCCGAGCAGTTGATGGAGATCGAGGCACCGCCGCGCGCCCAGTACATCCGCACGATCCTGTTCGAGTTGAGCCGGATCGCGAACGTCGGGCTCTTCCTCGGCGACCTCGGCGTGCAGATGGGGGCGATCACGCCGGTGTTCCTGGCGTTCCGCGACCGCGAATACGTGCTCAACCTGATCGAGGGTGCGACCGGTGGCCGCTTCCACCCGAACTTCGACCGGATCGGTGGCCTCAAGGACGATCTGCCCAAGGGCTGGGTCGATGAGACCAAGCAGGTGATGCGCAAGCTGCGTGAGTTCTGCGACCAGATCGAGGATCTGCTGTTCGGCAACGAGATCTTCCAGAGTCGCACCCGAGGCATCGGTGTGATCCCGGCCGACATCGCCAAGTCGTATGGGTTGTCGGGCGCCAACCTGCGCGCCTCCGGCGTCGACTGGGATCTCCGTCGCGACCAGAACTTGCCGATGGCGTGGGACAAAGCCGATTTCAAGGTGTGGACCCACCCGGACGGTGACTCGTGGGCGCGCTGCTGGGTGCGCCTGCAGGAGACCCGCGAGGCGTGCAAGATCGTCGAGCAATTGATCGACGACATCCCGGCGGGTCCGGTCATGACGAAGGTCCCGCGCATCATCAAGGTGCCCGAGGGCGAAGCGTGGGTGTCGACCGAGAACCCACTCGGCGAGATGGGGTACTACGTCGTCAGCAAGGGCGACCTCGGCCCGTTCCGGGTGAAGATCCGTTCGGCGAGCTTCAACAACATCTCGATCACGCCGTGGGTCCTGAAGGGCGTCTACGTGCCCGACATCATCACGATCCTCGCCAGTCTCTACTTCATCCTCGGAGACATCGACAGGTGAGGATCTCGGACGCACCCGCTCCCCTCCGTTCGCCCGAGTTCTGTCTCGGGCGGCCCACTGCCGCGCCCGTGCTGCAGTTCGCTCACGGCTTCGTCCAGTCGCTCATGACGTGGGGGGATCGCGGAGCGCCCCCCTCGAACTTCCCCCACCGGGTCGTTGCACCCTCGACCAGCGAGGTCGTCGTACCCGTGTGCGGGCGACGGGGCGCCGGCCGAGGAGCAGCCTCCCACGGCCTGCGTGGTCGGGGCACGCCATGACGTCGCTGCTCGCGATCGAGGTCCCGTACTGGGGGCAGTCGCTGTTGCGCGTGCTGGGGGGCATCGTCGCGGTGCTGCTGCCGGCCGGTGGGATCGTCTACCTGTTCCTGTTCAAGATGATGTCGTTCATGCAGAGCCGGCTCGGCCCGATGGAGGCCGGCCCGTACGGCTCGATGCAGCTCCTGGCCGAGGTCGGCAAGTGGCTGCAGAAGGAAGACATCATCCCCGAGAACGCCGACGCGAAGATCTTCAAGATCGCCCCGGTCATCGTGCTCGTCTCGACGTTCCTCCTGATCGTGGTCGTGCCGTTCGGGCCCGACGCCTGGTTCACCAACTTCCAAGCCGGTGTGTTCTACGCACTGGCGATCGGTTCGGTGTCGGTGATCGGCATCCTGGTGGCCGGCTGGTCGAGCGCGAACAAGTACTCGCTGCTCGGTGGTCTTCGTGCCGGCGGCCAGCTGATCGCGTACGAGCTGCCGATGGTGCTCGCCGTCGTCGGCGTGGTGATCCAGGCGGGGTCGATGAATCTCCAGGACATCGTCGTCGCGCAGAACACCCAGGCGATCTTCGGATGGGACGGCCTCGGCAACCCATTCGTGATCACGCAGTTCGTGGGCTTCCTGGTGTTCATGATCGCCGTGCAGGCCGAACTGACGCAGCCGCCGTTCGACATGCCGATCGCCGAGTCCGAGCTGGTGTCCGGCTACATGACCGAGTACTCGGGCTTCCGCTTCCTCATGTTCTTCATCGGCGAGTTCGCCACCGCCGGGGTGTTCGCGTTCATCGCATCGGTGCTGTTCCTCGGCGGTTGGGGTGTGCCGTTCAGCTGGTTCGGCTGGTCGGGCGTCGACGACGTCGCGAACTGGATGAACGTCGCCGGGCCGATCATCATGTTCACGAAGATGATGCTGCTCGTCGGCATCATCATGTGGGTGCGGTTCACCTACCCCCGTTTCCGCGAGGACCAGCTCCAGCGTTTCGCCTGGAAGGTGCTGATCCCCGTGTCGTTGGCGAACATCGTGATCACCTCGATCCTGAAAGTGGCGGTGTAACTCGCTATGCCCAAGCTTCCCGGTCTGATCAAGGGCCTCGGTGTCACGATGGGCACCATGGGCCGCACCGTCAAAGATGGTGCGAACACGGTGCAGTATCCGCACGCGAAGGAGACGCCACCGACCCGCGCACGCGGCGTGATCGCGCTCCACAACGACAACTGCACCGCCTGCATGCTGTGTTCGCGATCGTGTCCCGACTGGTGCATCTACATCGAGGCCCATAAGCAGCTGGCGCCGCCGCGTCGGGCAGGCGGCAAGCCGCGTCAGGTCAACCACCTCGACCGGTTCGACATCGACTACGCGCTCTGCATGTACTGCGGCATCTGCGTCGAGGTGTGCCCGTTCGACGCGCTGTTCTGGAGCCCGGAGTACGAGTACTCCGAGCCCCGCATCGCCGACCTGCTGCACGACAAGTCGAAGCTCGGCGAGTGGATGGAGACCGTGCCGGAAGCTCCGGAACTGGAAGCGGGAGCACAGAAGAAGTGAACGGCTTGATCCTCGCAGCCGACATCAACGTGGCCCAGAACGTCGGCTTCTACATCATCGCGGCGATGATGCTGTTCGGCGCGTTCCGCGTCGTGACCACGAACAACGTCGTCCACGCGGCGCTCTGGCTCGTCGTCGTGCTCGGTGGCGTCGCCGCCCAGTACGTCCTCGCCGCGGCCGAGTTCGTCGCCGTCTCGCAGATCATGGTCTACATCGGTGCCGTCATGGTGCTGTTCCTCTTCGGCATCATGCTCACCCGTGCCACGATCGGGCACGACGCCGACCTCAACAACAAGGGGTGGGGCATCGGCATCCCCGTCGCACTGCTGCTGTTCGCAATGCTGTCGTGGGTGGTGATCGACCAGTACCGCGACGACGTGATCGCCGAACTCCCGGGCGAACGGATCGCCACGAGCACGCAGCGGATCTCCGACGGCTACCTCGGTGACTACCTGGTACCACTGATCGCGCTCTCGTTCGTCCTGCTCGCCGCCGCCATCGGCTCGATCGTGCTGGCACGCAAGGACTGACCATGCTGGCCGTCAACTTCCTGCTCCTGAGCGCAGCACTGTTCTGCTTCGGTGTCTACGGTGTCATCGCCCGCAACAACGCGGTGATGGTGCTCATGTCGATCGAGTTGATCCTCAACTCGGTCAACCTCAACCTGATCGCGTTCGCGCTCATGAACGACAACATCGACGGGCACGTGTTCGCGCTGTTCGTGATCGCCGTGGCCGCAGCCGAGGTCGGCGTCGGCCTCGGGATGGTGCTGATGATCTACCGCAACCGCCGCTCGATCTCGCTCGATGAGCTGTCGGAGATGAAGGGCTGATGGTGCTCGCAGCTGAAACCGCAGAGGCCCTGTCGTCGGGTTGGTTCCTCGAGAACGCCTGGCTGATCCCGCTCATCCCTGCGATCGCGTTCGCCGTGATCATCGGCTTCGGCAAGCGACTCCCGCAGGGCGGATCCGAACTCGGCATCGCATCGATGACCGCGTCCTTCGTGCTCGCGTGCGGCGCGACCTATCAGTGGATCGAGCGTGTGCACTCGGCCGAGGGCCACGGCGAAGAGGGCGCGCTCGGACTCGCCCGCGGGTTCGCCCAGACCGTGCTGCCGCGTGCGGCCGAGGAGGGCGGTCACTCCCTGCCGTACGTCGAACCGGTCATCCGGAACTGGACGTGGTGGCAGAACGGCGGTCTCGAGCTGACCATCGGCCAACACGTCGACGGGCTCGCGATCATGGCGCTGCTGCTCGTCAGCTTCATCTCGCTACTGGTGCAGATCTACTCGACCGAGTACGTGAAGGGCGATCGCCGATACACACACTTCTTCGCTTCCCTGACGCTGTTCTCGGCCGGCATGTTGGTGATGGTGCTGTCCGAGTCGATGGTCCAGTTCATCCTCGGCTGGGAGATCATGGGGCTCTGCTCGTTCCTGCTGATCGGGCATTGGTGGGAGGACCGTGCCAACAGCGAAGCGGCCCTCAAGGCGTTCTGGACCGTGCGCGTCGGCGATGTCGGGCTCCTGGTGGGCACGGCGATCATCTATTTCGGGGCGAGCGAGTGGGCGCAGGAACGCGGCTCCAACGGCTTCAGCATCCAGGCGATCTCCGGTTGGGCGATGTCGAACGACGCCAGCCAGACCGTGCTGCTGTGGGGCTCCGTCGCGCTCTTCATCGCGTGTATCGGCAAGTCCGGCCAGTTCCCGCTGCACACGTGGCTGCCCGACGCCATGGCCGGCCCCACACCGGTGTCGTCGCTGCTCCACTCGTCGACCATGGTCGTCGCCGGCGTCTACCTCGTGGCGCGGCTCTACCCGGTGTTCTTCACCGGTCTCGACATCCTCGACAGCGGAGTGAACCTGATCGCCGTCGTCGGTGGCATCACGATCATCATCGCCGCGGCACTGGCGTTCGTGCAGAACGACATCAAGAAGGTGCTGGCCTACTCGACGGTCTCGCAGCTCGGATACATGATGATGGGCCTCGGTGTCGGCGCCTGGACGCCCGCTGTGTTCCACATCTGGACCCACGCCTTCTTCAAGTGCTGCCTCTTCCTCGCCGCCGGCTCGATCAGTCATTCCGCGTCGCACCACAGCTTCGACATGAAGACGGACATGGGCGGGCTGCGCAAGTTCATGCCGATCACGTTCGCGACCTGGATGGTGTCGACGGCGGCACTGTGCGGGATCCCGTTCTTCTCCGGTTTCTGGTCGAAAGACGAGATCATCGACAACGCCGCGAACAACGACTACACGGTGTTCTTCATCGTCGGCCTGGTCGGTGCCGTCATGACAGCGGCGTACATGACGCGGGCGACCTACCTGACGTTCTTCGGTGAGCCCCGGGGCGCCGCGGCGGGCGAGCATCACGACCCGCACGATCCTGCGTACGCCCACGGCGAAGAGCACGCGCTCGACGAGATCGAGGCTCACGAGCACGAGGAAGAAGCGCGCGAGCTCGTGGCCGTCGGCGGTGGTGTCGCCGAGGCGACGGCGGATCACGCCGATCACCTCGGTTCCGGTCATGGCGGCGGCGGTGACCACGGCGACGACGCTCACGGCCATCACGGCCATGACGACCACCATGGCCCCCACGAGTCACCGTGGCGCATCACCGCACCGTTGGCGATCCTCGGGTTTCTCGCGGTCTTCTCCGGCTACCTGCTCGCGCCAGGTGCTCCGTTCAAGACCGAGTACTTCCTCGAGTGGGTCGAGCCCCGCGGCGTCGAGGTCGGAGATGTCGTCTTCACGGCCAGTGGGGAGGCGAGTGGTCACGACTCGATCGAAGAAGCGATCGGGACGTCCGAGGTAGCGCTCGCGGCTGGTGCGTTCGGCCGCGCCGCGCCCGTGCCGACCGCCGAGGCGGGCGAAGGCGAGGGCGGAAAGACCGGATGCGGGTTCGACGAGCCCACCGAGGGAGTGTGTTTCGCTCCCAAGTTGCCCCATGCCGAGTTCAAGTGGTCGAAGGCGATGATCTCGATCGCGCTCGTGTTCTTCGGCATCGCGATCTCGGCTTGGTTGTGCCTGGGCGTGTTCGGCGGCCGCCGCAACCCGTTCACGGGGTTGACGCAGCGCAGCCGACTCGCCCGTGCAGGTCACCAGTTCCTGGTGAACAAGCTCTACCTCGACGACCTCTACGAGAAGGTCATCGTCCATGGCATCGGCCATCCGATCGCCAACGCCGCGTACTGGGTGAACCAGAACGTCATCGACGGTGTCGTCAACGAAGCCGGCCGGGGTACGCGACGGACGGGGAACTGGGTCTACCGCAACATCGACCAGCGGGTGGTCGACGGTGCGGTCAACGCATCGGGCGCCGCCGCCAGCGAGAGCGGACACGCCCTCCAACCCGTTCAGTCCGGCAAGGTCAACCAGTACGGTGCGCTGCTCTTCGCAGCCGCCACGGTCGGCGCCATCGTCCTGATCCTCACCAACGTCTAAGCGTTACGGGCAACAAAGGCAACCATGCAAGTCCTCACCAACGACAACTGGCTCCTCTCGGTCGGCACGTTCTTCCCACTCGTGGGCGTGCTGGTCATGATGTTCATCCCCGGGAGCGAGGAGCGTCTCCACAAGCAGATCGCCATCCTCACCTCGGGCCTGACCGTTGCGGTCGGCATCTTCACGCTCGTCCAGTTCGACTACGGGCAAGCAGAGAAGCTCCAGTTCTTCGTCGACGAGACCTGGATCAGCGTGATCAGGTCGGACTACACGATCGGCCTCGACGGCATCAGCCTGCCGTTGTATTTCCTGTCCATGGCCGTCACGTTCCTGGTGACGATCTACACCTGGGACAACGTCCCCGACGCAGGGAACCCCAAGGCGTTCCTCATGTTGATGCTCGTGCTCCAGGTGGGCATGGCCGGTTCGTTCATCGCCCAGGACCTCATCTTGTTCTTCGTCTTCTTCGAGCTCGTGTTGCTGCCGATGTACTTCATGATCGGTGTCTGGGGCGGCGAGGACCGCCAGTACGCCTCATTGAAGTTCTTCCTGTACACGATGTTCGGATCGGCGTTGATGCTGGTCGCATTCCTGGCCCTGTTCTTCCAGGCCGGCGGCGAGAGCTTCGGGTTCGAGTACCTGATGACGCAGGGCGCACTGATCGACCGGGACGTCCAGATCTGGATCTTCGCCGGCATGTTCATCGGGTTCGCCGTCAAGGTGCCGATGTTCCCGTTCCACACCTGGCTGCCCGACGCACACACGCAAGCGCCCACGCAGGGTTCGGTCATCCTGGCCGCGATCCTGCTGAAGCTCGGCACGTACGGTTTCGTTCGGATCGCGCTGCCGATGCTTCCCCAGGGTGCCAAGGCGTGGGCACCGGCGATCGGCATTCTCGCCGTGATCGGCATCATCTACGGCGCGCTCGGGTGTCTCGCACAGACCGACATGAAGCGACTGATCGCGTTCTCGTCGGTCGCCCACATGGGCTTCGTGATGCTGGGCATCTCGACGCTCACCACGTTCGGCATCAACGCCGCGCTGTTCGGCATGGTCGCCCACGGTCTCATCACCGGCATGCTCTTCTTCGTCGCCGGTTCGGTGAAGCACCGCTACCACACACTCGAGATCAAGCGCTTGTCCGGCATGTTGATCCAGATGCCCCGGCTGGGCTGGATCCTCGGTTTCTGCGCGATGGCGTCGCTCGGCCTACCCGGCCTGGCCGGATTCTGGGGCGAGTTCCCGGCGATCCTGTCGGCCTACAGCCCCGGATTCGGTCTCAGTGAGCCGCTGTTCCGCACGCTGATGGTCGTGGCAGCGATCGGTACCGTGCTCGCAGCGGGCTACTTGCTGTGGCTCTACCAGCGCACGGCCTTCGGCGAGCCGAACCCCGAGTTCGTGTCGCACGCCGAACCGTCGCACTCACTCAGCGCAGCTGCCAACCACCACGATGACCATGGCGACGACATCCACGACGTGACACCCATCGAGTGGATCTCGTGGACGCCGTTCCTGATCGCGATCGTCGTGTTCGGTGTGCTCCCGCAGCTGATGTTCAAGGTCTTCGACCCGGCCGTCACGCTGCTCGTCGAACGGATCGGAGCGGGCATCCCGTGATCGCTGCGATCCTCGCCCAAGGGTCCGAGTGGATCAGGCCCGACGTCGACTGGCACGCGCTCGCACCCGAGTTGGTGCTGATCGTCGGGATCAACCTGGTGCTGCTCATCGATCTGTGGCTCGACGAGGCCAAGAAATGGATGATGGGCGCGTTGACGGGTTTCGTGCTGCTGGGTGCGTTCATCCCCGTGGTGACGCTCGCGGTCGTCGGCGACACGCCGGTGCGATCGATGTTCTTCGACCGATACGTGGTCGACGAGTACGCGCTGATCCTCAAGGCGCTGTTCCTGCTGGTCGGTTACGTGATCGTGCTCATGAGCCAGACCGAACTCGAAGAGGGCGGCTACTACCAGGGCGAGTTCTACGTACTGCTGCTCGCCAGCGTGCTCGGCATGGTGATGATGGCATCGAGTCGAGACCTCGTGTCGGTGTTCGTGGCACTCGAGTTGCTGTCGATCCCCGCCTACATGATGGCGGCGTGGAAGAAGCGCGATCCCAAGTCCAATGAAGCCGGCGTCAAGTACTACCTCCTCGGCGTGTTTGCGTCGGGTGTGCTGCTGTTCGGTATGTCCTACCTCTACGGCACGACCGGTTCGACCAAGCTGACCGAGATCGGGACCGCTCTGACCGAGAACCCGATCAACGCCATGCAGGTGATCGCCGTCGTGTTCGTGATCACCGGGTTCGGATTCAAGGTGTCGGCCGTGCCGTTCCACACCTGGGCACCCGACACGTACGAGGGCGCCCCGCTCCCGGTGACCGCGTTCTTGTCGGTCGCCTCGAAGGCGGCAGGGTTCGTCGGGCTGATCACGATGCTCTTCCTGGCGATGTACGGGGCCGACGGCGTGTACGAGCCGTTCATCTGGGTGCTCGCCGCTCTGACCATGACGGTCGGCAACGTGCTCGCGCTCCGCCAGACGAACATCGTTCGCCTGCTCGCGTACTCGTCGGTGAGCCAGGGCGGATTCATCCTGATGCCGCTCGCAGTGATCGCCTCGGGCGACGCCGGGGAGTCGGCGCTCAAGTCGGTCGTGATCTACCTGCTGATCTACGCGCTCTCGAACCTCGGCGCGTTCGCCGTGGTGATGGCGGTGAGCCGGAAGACCGGGAGCGCCGAGGTCTCCTCCTTCGGCGGCCTCATGAGCTACTCCCCGGTGCTCGGGATGATGCTGACGCTGTTCCTGGCGTCGCTGACCGGTATCCCCCCGTTCGGCCTCTGGATCGCCAAACTGCAGGCGTTCAAGACGGTGATCGATGCCGGCGACACTCCGGCGTACTTGCTGGCCGTCGTGGCCGCGGTCAACACGGTCATCTCGGCGGCCTACTACATGAAGGTCCTCCGCGAGATGTGGATGAAGCCCGTCCCCGACGGCGACGTGGCGCCGATCGAGACGCCCCAGCCGATCTGGGTGGCGCTCGGCATCTGCTCGGTGGGAACCGTCGTGCTCGGCATCTTGCCGGGCCTCGTGCTGCAGTTCGCCGATCTGAAGGACCTCACGGGCGCCTTTGGCGGTTGACCCGTACCGAGCCCAAGTGGCACGGGCGGGCGCGAACGTCAGCGGTCGCCGCGCAGCGCGAGGGGTACGCCGCGCTGCGTCGCCCATGAACTAACTTCAGCGTGTCGCTCCGCCGACCGATAAGAAAGTGCTGCGCAGCTGCGTGGCACCACATCGTCACGAATCCGCCTGCAACGCAGCGCCGACAACGCTGCGTCATCGAGACACGACACACGAATGAGCACGGCACGAGCCGCATCCCGCCGACCACTGCGAATCCTGTCGGCTGCCGTACTGGTCGGCGTCTTCGTCATCGCACCCGTCGGCCCGCGTACGGTCGAGGCGATCACGCCGACCACGTCGTCGTGGAGCGGTCTCGGTGTCGCCGACGAAGGTGGTGTCCCCTCCGGCCTGACCATGCTCGACGCGACCGGCCGGGTCACGACCACGCTGACCCACTCGACGGTGGTCGTCGGTGGCACGTTCGCTCCGATACAGGCCGGCAACTTCGTCACCTACGAGGCCGACACGTTCGGTGGCATCAGCGATCTGCTCCAGATGGGTTTCGACAACACCGACGACGATTATCGGGATCGCATCATTGCGACGTTCAGCTTCTCCGAACCGGTCCGCAGTCTCACGTTCACTCTCACCGACATCGATCAGGGAGGGGGTCAGGCCTGGGACGACGGCATCGAGGTCTTCCACGACGGCGCCAACGTTCGAACCACCGGTGCCGCAACCGTGACCCTCGGCGGCCCCAACGTGGCGCTCGACAACGAGTCGTACATGAACGGGTGGGAGGGGATCGCGTCGACTGGCGCCGCATCGAGTGCGAGCAACATCACGTTCGATTTCGGCACGACGGCGGTGCAGACGATCCGGATCGAGTACTTCTCGACCGACGATGCCGTCAACAATCCGGCCGCCCAGGTGGCGGGGATCTCGAGCCTCGCATTCGAGATCTTCGACCCGTCGATCCAACTCACCAAATCGCACCAGGCGCTCGCCGACACCAACGGCGACGGCCTGATCGGAGTCGGTGACACGGTCTCGTACGACTTCGCCGTTCAGAACACGGGCGACCTCCCGCTCACGAGCGTGACGGTCACCGATCCGCTCGTGAGCGTCACCGGTGGACCGATCAGCCTCGCTGTCGGCGCCACCGATTCGACGACCTTCAACGCGACGTACGTCCTGACGCAAGCGGACGTCGACAACGGTTCGGTCCTCAACACCGCAACGGCATCCGGCACCGACACGAACGGTCGAACGGTCGACGACAACGACACCGACACCGTCACCATCGCGCCGACGCTGGCGCTCAGTGTGATCAAGTCGCAGACGGCGGCGGGTGGCCTGGTCGGCGAGCTCGTCGAGTACGACATCGTGGTGACCAACACCGGCAATGTCACCGTGTCGGATGTGACCGTCACCGACGGCAACGCCACGATCACCGGTGGGAACCCGATTGCATCACTCGCATCTGGAGCGTCGGCCACCGTGACGGCCGAGCATGCCATCAGCCAGGCCGACCTCGACGCAGGTTTCGTCGCGAACAGCGCGACGGCCACCGGAGACAGCCCGAGCGGGACCGACGACATCATCGACGTCTCCGACACCGGCACCGACCCGGATGGCGCGGCGATCACGAACCCCGAGAGCGTCGAGACGCCGGACAGCCTGAACCCGGGCGACACGAACGGTGACCCGACCGACGACGCCACAGTGACCCGGTTGAATGCGCCGGCCGGGCTCTCGGTCGACAAGCCGGCTCCGGCAAACGCCGACGAGGACGGCAGTGGTGATGTGTCGGTGGGGGACACGCTGACGTACACGGTGACGGCGACGAACACGGGACTGGTCACGCTGACGAATGTGACGGTGTCGGATCCGTTGGTCACGGCGACGGGCGGCAGCACACCGTGTGGGCTGGTGGCGCCCGGGGGGACGTGCACGCTGGTGGGGACGTATGTGGTGAGCGCTGCCGATGTGGTGGCGGGGTCGATCGTGAACACGGCGACGGCGGACTCCGACCAGACGACCCCGGTGACCGACGACGAGATCGTGGTGGTGCCGACGCCGGCGTTGGTGGTCGACAAGCCGGCGCCCGCGAATGCGGACGAGGACGGCAGTGGTGATGTGTCGGTCGGTGACACGTTGACGTACACGATCACGGCGACGAACAGCGGTGCGGCGAACCTGACGAACGTGACGGTGACGGATGGTCTGGTCGCGGCGACGGGTGGGACGTCGCCGTGTGCGCTGGTGGCGCCCGGGGGGACGTGCACGCTGGTGGGGACGTATGTGGTGAGCGCTGCCGATGTGGTGGCGGGGTCGATCGTGAACACGGCGACGGCGGACTCCGACCAGACGACCCCGGTGACCGACGACGAGATCGTGGTGGTGCCGACGCCGGCGTTGGTGGTCGACAAGCCGGCGCCCGTCAACGCGGACGAGGACGGCAGTGGTGATGTGTCGGTCGGTGACACCCTGACGTACACGATCACGGCCACGAACAGCGGTGCGGCGAACCTGACGAACGTGACGGTGACGGATGGTCTGGTCGCGGCGACGGGTGGGACGTCGCCGTGTGCGCTGGTGGCGCCCGGGGGGACGTGCACGCTGGTGGGGACGTATGTGGTGAGCGCTGCCGATGTGGTGGCGGGGTCGATCGTGAACACGGCGACGGCGGACTCCGACCAGACGACCCCGGTGACCGACGACGAGATCGTGGTGGTGCCGACGCCGGCGTTGGTGGTCGACAAGCCGGCGCCCGCGAATGCGGACGAGGACGGCAGTGGTGATGTGTCGGTCGGTGACACGTTGACGTACACGATCACGGCGACGAACAGCGGTGCGGCGAACCTGACGAACGTGACGGTGACGGATGGTCTGGTCGCGGCGACGGGTGGGACGTCGCCGTGTGCGCTGGTAGCTCCCGGGGGGACCTGCACGCTGGTCGGTACGTATGTGGTGAGCGCTGCCGATGTGGTGGCGGGGTCGATCGTGAACACGGCGACGGCGGACTCCGACCAGACGACCCCGGTGACCGACGACGAGATCGTGGTGGTGCCGACGCCGGCGTTGGTGGTCGACAAGCCGGCGCCCGTCAACGCGGACGAGGACGGCAGTGGTGATGTGTCGGTCGGTGACACGCTCACCTACACCGTGACGTCGACCAACAACGGCGTCACCACGCTGACGAACGTGACGGTGACGGATGGCCTGATCACGGCAACGGGTGGCACCACCCCCTGCGCCGTCGTCCTGCCCGGCGGGACCTGCACGCTGGTCGGTACGTACGTGGTGACCGCTGCCGATGTGGCGGCGGGTCAGATCGTGAACACGGCGACGGCGGACTCCGATCAGACGGGCCCGGTGACCGACGACGAGACCGTCGTCGTACCCGCCCCTGCGCTCGACATCGACAAGCCGGCGCCCGCGAATGCGGACGAGGACGGCAGTGGTGATGTGTCGGTCGGTGACACGTTGACGTACACGATCACGGCGACGAACAGCGGTGCGGCGAACCTGACGAACGTGACGGTGACGGATGGTCTGGTCGCGGCGGCGGGTGGGACGTCGCCGTGTGCGCTGGTAGCTCCCGGGGGGACCTGCACGCTGGTCGGTACGTACGTGGTGACCGCTGCCGATGTGGCGGCGGGTCAGATCGTGAACACGGCGACGGCGGACAGCGATCAGACGGGTCCGGTGACCGACGACGAGATCGTGGTCGTGCCGACGCCGGCGTTGGTGGTCGACAAGCCGGCGCCCGCGAATGCGGACGAGGACGGCAGTGGTGATGTGTCGGTCGGTGACACCCTGACGTACACGATCACGGCCACGAACAGCGGTGCGGCGAACCTGACGAACGTGACGGTGACGGATCCGTTGATCACGGCGACGGGTGGGACGTCGCCGTGTGCCCTGGTGGCTCCCGGGGGGACCTGCACGCTGGTGGGGACCTACGTGGTGACCCCTGCCGATGTGGCTGCGGGTCAGATCGTGAACACGGCGACGGCGGACTCCGACCAGACGACCCCGGTGACCGACGACGAGACCGTCGTCGTACCCGCCCCTGCACTCGACATCGACAAGCCGGCGCCCGTCAACGCCGACGAGGACGGCAGTGGTGATGTGTCGGAGGGTGACACCCTCACCTACACCGTGACCGCGACGAACAGCGGTGCGGCGAACCTGACGAACGTGACCGTGACGGATGGCCTGATCACGGCAACGGGTGGCACCACCCCCTGCGCCGTCGTCCTGCCCGGCGGGACCTGCACCTTGGTCGGCACCTACGTGGTGACCCCTGCCGATGTGGCGGCGGGTCAGATCGTGAACACGGCGACGGCGGACTCCGACCAGACGACCCCGGTGACCGACGACGAGACCGTCGTCGTACCCGCCCCTGCACTCGACATCGACAAGCCGGCGCCCGTCAACGCGGACGAGGACGGTTCGGGTGATGTGTCGGAGGGTGACACCCTCACCTACACCGTGACCGCGACGAACGCCGGCACCGCGAACCTGACGAACGTGACGGTGACGGATGGCCTGATCACGGCGACGGGCGGCACGACACCGTGTGCGCTGGTCGCGCCCGGTGCGACGTGCACGCTGGTCGGCACCTACGTCGTCACGGCAGCCGATGTGGTGGCGGGGTCGATCGTGAACACGGCGACGGCGGACTCCGACCAGACGACCCCGGTGACCGACGGCGAGACCACGCCCGTGCCGACGCCGGCGCTGGTGGTCGACAAGCCGGCCCCCACGCTCGGCTCCGACACCGACTCGAGCGGCGACATCTCGGCCGGAGACACGCTCACCTACACGATCACGGCGACCAACACCGGAGGGTCGAACCTGACGAACGTCGTGCTCACCGATCCGCTCATCACGCCGACCGGCGGCTCCACACCGTGCGGCCTCGTCGCCTCGGCCGGCACCTGCACGTTGGTGGGGTCGTACGTCGTGACGGCCGCCGATGTGGCGGCGGGGTCGATCGTGAACACGGCGACGGCGGACTCCGACCAGACGACCCCGGTGACCGACGACGAATCCACGCCGCTCCCGGCGCCCTCGCTGGCGATCGACAAACCGGCCCCCGCCAACGCCGACGAGGACGGCAGCGGCGACGTCTCGGTCGGTGACACGTTGACCTACACGATCACGGCGACCAACAACGGCACGGCCAACCTCACCGGCGTCGTCGTGGCCGACGGCCTCATCACGCCGACGGGCGGCACCACGCCCTGTGCGCTCGTTGCGCCAGTGGGCGCGTGCACGCTCGTCGGTACGTACGTGGTGACCGCTGCCGATGTGACGGCCGGCCGGATCGACAACACTGGAACGGCAGACTCCGACCAGACGCCGCCAGTCACCGACGACAACACGCTGCTGCTGCCGGCCCCCGAGCTGGTGGTCGACAAGCCGGCACCGGTGAATGCCGATGAGGACGGTTCGGGTGACGTATCCGTCGGAGACACGTTGACCTACACGGTCACGGCGACGAACACGGGCTCCGGGTCGTTGACGAACGTGGCGGTGACCGACGGCCTGATCACCCCGATCGGCGGCAGCACGCCGTGCGTGCTCGTGATCCCCGGCGCGAGCTGCACACTGGTCGGCACGTACGTGGTGACGGCGGCTGATGTGAGCGCCGGCCAAATCGACAACACCGGAACGGCAGACTCCGACCAGACGCCTCCGGTGACCGATGACGAGACCGTGGTCGTCCCCTCGCCCGAACTGTCGGTCGACAAGCCGGCTCCCGTGAATGCCGATGAGGACGGTTCGGGTGATGTGTCGGTGGGCGACACGCTCACGTACACGGTCACCGCCACGAACACGGGCGGAGCGAACCTCACCGGGGTGGTCGTGACCGACGGCCGGATCACGCCGACAGGCGGCACCACGCCGTGTGGCCTGCTGGCGCCGAGCGGCACGTGCACGCTCATCGGCACCTACGTCGTGACTCCGGCCGATCTCGTCGACGGCACGATCGAGAACACGGCGACGGCCGACTCCGATCAGACGCCGCAGGTGACCGACGACAACACGGTGGTGGCGCCCAGCCCGACGATCTCGATCGTCAAGCCGGCGCCCGTCAACGCGGACGAGGACGGTTCGGGTGACGTCTCGGTCGGTGACACGCTGACCTACACGATCACCGCCACGAACGCCGGTGGCGCGAACCTGACGAACGTCGTCGTGACCGACGACCTGATCACGCCCACGGGCGGCACGACACCGTGCGCTCTGCTGACCACCGGTGACACCTGCACCCTGATCGGCACCTACGTCGTCACCGACACCGACGTGACCGCCGGCTCGATCGTCAACACGGCGAGCGTCGTCAGCGATCAGACACTGCCCGTGACCGATGACGAGACCACGCCCGTGCCCCAACCGACGCTGGCGGTGGACAAGCCGGCCCCCGCGAACGCCGATGAGGACGGCTCGGGTGACGTATCGGTCGGTGACACGTTGACCTACACGATCACGGCGACGAACACCGGCACGGCGAATCTGACGAACGTCGTCGTGACCGACGACCTGATCACGCCGACCGGTGGCACCACACCGTGTGTCATCGTCGCCGCGGGTGGCACCTGCACGTTGGTGGGCACGTACGTCGTGACCGCTGCCGATGTGACGGCGGGTTCGATCGTGAACACGGCGACGGCGGACAGTGATCAGACGACCCCGGTGACCGACGGCGAGACGACGCCGGTCAACGACGCCCAGCTCGACGTCGTCAAGACGGCGCCCACGAACGCCGATGAGGACGGTTCGGGTGACGTATCGGTCGGTGACACGTTGACGTACACGATCACGGCGACGAACACCGGCACGGCGAATCTGACGAACGTGGTGGTGACCGACGATCTGATCACGCCGACCGGTGGCACCACACCGTGTGTCATCGTCGCCGCGGGTGGTACCTGCACGTTGGTGGGCACGTACGTCGTGACGGCCGCCGACGTGACGGCGGGTTCGATCGTCAACACAGGGACCGCCGACAGCGACCAGACCGGCCCGACGACCGATGTCGAGACGACACCCGTGCTGACACCCGGTCTCGCTGTCGACAAGCCGGCACCCGTGAACACCGACGACGCCGACGGGTCGGGTGACATCTCGGCGGGAGACACGTTGACCTACACGGTCACGGCGACGAACACCGGCACGGCGAATCTGACGAACGTGGTGGTGACCGACGATCTCATCACACCGACCGGTGGCACCACCCCCTGCGGGCTCGTCGCGCCGGGCGCCACCTGCACACTGGTGGGCACGTACCTCGTGACCGCCGCCGACGTGACGGCGGGTTCGATCGTCAACACGGCGACGGCCGACGCCGAGCAGACGGGCCCGACCGGCGACACCGAGACGACCCTGCTGCCGGCGCCGGCACTGGTGGTCGACAAGCCGGCGCCGGCGAACGCCGACGAGGACGGCAGCGGTGACGTGTCGGTCGGCGACACCCTCACGTACACGGTCACGGCGACCAACGTGGGAATGTCGAATCTGACGAACGTCGTCGTGACCGACGACTTGATCACGGCGAGCGGCGGCACATCGCCGTGCACGACGGTGCTGCCCGGTGGGACCTGCGCGTTGGTGGGCACCTACGTGGTGACCGCGGCCGATGTCGTGGCCGGCTCGATCGTCAACACCGCCACGGCCGACTCCGACCAGTCCCCACCGGTCACCGACGTCCAGGTGACGACCGTGGCGAGCCCTGCGCTCGCCATCGTCAAGTCGGCGCCGACCAACGCGGACGAGGATGGCTCCGGTGACGTCTCGGTCGGTGACACGCTCACCTACGCCGTCACGGCGGAGAACACGGGTGGTGCCACGCTCACCAACGTGACGGTCGCCGACCCCCTGATCACGCCCACGGGCGGAAACGCGCCGTGTGCGCTGCTCGTTCCCGGCGCCACGTGCACGTTGACCGGTACCTACGTGGTCGTTGCTGCCGACGCTGCAGCCGGCAACATCGTCAACACGGCGACGGCCGACTCCGACCAGACCGACCCCGTGACCGACTCGGTCACGACCCCCGTTCCGATCGCCGCGCTCGTCGTGGTGAAGCCCGCTCCCACGCTGTCGACGGACGCCGACGGCAGCGGCGACATCTCGGTCGGTGACACGCTGACGTACACGATCACCGCCACCAATGTCGGCGGATCCAACTTGACCGACGTCACGGTGACCGACGATCTGATCACCCCGATCGGTGGTACGACCCCGTGCGCACTGCTGACCTCCGGTGGCACCTGCACCCTGATCGGCACACACCTCGTCACGACCGCCGACGTGACCGCCGGGTCGATCGTCAACACTGCCACCGCCGGGTCGATCCAGACCACCCCGACCACCGACGTCGAGATCACCCCCGTTCCGTCGCCGGCGCTCGTCGTCGACAAGCCGGCGCCCACCAACGCCGACGAAGACGGCAACGGCGACGTCTCGGTGGGCGACACGCTGACGTACACGATCACCGCGACCAACACCGGCGACGCCAACCTCACGAACGTGTTCGTGTCCGATGACCTGATCACGCCCACCGGCGGGACCGCCCCGTGCGGGCTCGTCCTGCCCGGCGACACGTGCACACTCGTCGGCACGTACCTCGTCACCCCCGCCGACGTCGCCGCAGGCAGCATCCTGAACACCGCGACGGCCGACTCCGACCAGACCACACCCGTCACCGACGCTCGGACGACGCCCGCCCCGTCACCCGATCTCGCGATCGACAAGCCGGCGCCGTCCAACGCCGACGAGGACGGTTCGGGCGACGTGTCGGTCGGTGACACGCTGACGTACACGATCACCGCCACGAACACCGGTGCCGCCAACCTCACCAACGTCGTCGTGACCGACGATCTGATCACCGGGACCGGAGGCACCACGCCGTGCGGCACCGTCGCACCGGCCGAAGCCTGCACGCTGATCGGGACGTACGTCGTGACCGCGGCCGACATCACCGCCGGGCAGATCGACAACACCGCTACGGCCGACTCCGACCAGACCGGCCCCGTCACCGACGACGTCAGCATCCCGGTCCAGACCCCTGTACTCGAGATCGTGAAGCTCACTCCGCTCAATGCCGACGAGGACGGTTCGGGCGACGTGTCGGTGGGTGACACGCTGACCTACACCATCACGGCGACGAACGGTGGCGGATCGAATCTGACGAACGTCGTCGTCACCGACGACCTGATCACGCCCACCGGTGGCACGACGCCGTGCGCACTGGTCGCTCCGGCCGGTACCTGCACGCTCATCGGCATCCACGTCGTCACCGCGGGCGAGGTGGCGATCGGAATCGTGACCAACGCCGCCACCGCCGACAGCGACCAGACGCCAGCGGTCACCGACACCGTCGCCGTCCCGGCGCCCATCCCGGCAGTCGAGATCGTGAAGCCGGCGCCGACGAACGGCGACGAGGACGGTTCGGGTGACGTGTCGGTCGGTGACACGCTGACCTACACGATCACGGCCACCAACATCGGCGGTGCGAACCTGACGAACGTCGTCGTCACCGACGATCTGATCACGCCGACCGGTGGAACCGCACCCTGCGCGTCGGTCGCCCCCGGTGGTACGTGCACGCTGATCGGCACCCACGTGGTCACGGCGGCCGACGTGACCGCGGGCCAGATCGTGAACACGGCGACCGTCGGAACGGTCCAGACCCCCGCCGACTCGGCGACCCGCACGACTCCGGTTCCCGCACCGGCCCTCGCTGTCGACAAGGCGACCCCGTCCAACGCTGATGAAGACGGTTCGGGCGACGTCTCGGTCGGTGACACGTTGACGTACACGATCACCGCGACCAACATCGGGGTGGCCCGACTCACGGATGTGGTGGTGAGCGATCCCCAGATCACCCCGACCGGAGGGTCGACACCGTGCACACTGTTGACGCCGGCCCAGTCCTGCACGCTCGTGGGCACGTACGTCGTCACGACAGCAGACGTCACGGCCGGGCAGATCGTGAACACGGCGACCGCCGACAGCGATCAGACCGGGCCGGTCGACGACACCCAGACGACGCCGGCCCCCAGGGCCGAGTTGAGCATCACGAAGCCGGCTCCGTTCAATGCCGACGAGGACGGTTCGGGTGACGTATCGGTCGGTGACACGCTGACGTACACGATCACCGCCACCAACTCCGGCGCCGCAAGCCTGACCAACGTCGTCGTCACCGATCCGCTGGTCACGCCGATCGGTGGCACCGCACCGTGCGCGTTGCTCGCCCCCGGTGGTACATGCACGCTCATCGGTACCTACTTCGTCACGGCCGGCGACGTCGATGCCGGAGAGATCGTCAACACGGCCGCGGCCGACTCCGATCAGACCGGACCGGTCGAGGCGGCGCAGACCGTGACGGTGGCGGCGCCCGAGCTCACTGTCGACAAGCCGGCGCCGGCCAACGCCGACGAGGACGGTTCGGGTGACGTGTCGGTGGGCGACACGTTGACGTACACGATCACCGCGACGAACACCGGCGCGGCGACCCTGACCAACGTGACCATCGCCGACTCGCTCCTGACCTCCACCGGAGGCACCGCCCCCTGTTCGACGCTGGCGCCCGGCGAGTCGTGCAGCTTGACCGGGACCTACGTCGTGAGGAGCGACGACGTGGATGACGGGGAGATCGAGAACACGGCCACCGCCGACTCCGACCAGACCCCCACGGTCTCCGACTCGGTGACCGTGACCGTGCCGCAGCCGGCACTCGCGATCGACAAACCGGCTCCGGTGAACAGCGACGAGGACGGCTCCGGCTCGATCACGGTGGGTGACACCCTGACCTACACGATCACCGCGACGAACACCGGTACGGCCGCACTCACCAACGTGACGATCACCGACCCGACGATCGAGATCACCGGTGGGACAGCACCGTGCGCACGCCTGGCGCCGGGTGCATCGTGCACGCTCGTCGGTACGTACGTCGTGACGGCGGCCGATGTCACGTCTGGCACCGTCGAGAACACGGCGACCGCGGATTCCGACCAGACGAACACGGTCACCGACACCGTCACCGTGACCCCGGTCGGCTCTGGCACGATCAGCGGCGAGGTGTGGGTCGACGGCAATCGCAACGGGGTCCGCGACCCCGGCGAAGCCGCCCTGTCGGGTGTGACCGTCGTGCTCGAGCTCGCCGGGCCCGACGGACGGTTCGGCACGGCCGACGACACCAGGCGGACCGTCGTCACCGGCGTGGGCTACGTGTTCGACAACGTGCCGTTCGGTCAGCCGGTCCGCGTGGCCATCGATCCGAACACCCTGCCATCGTCGGTTCGCACGGCAACCTACGACCTGGACGGGTTGCTCGACAACGCCACCATCATCACCCTGACGCCCGACAACCCCACGGCCACCGCCGTCAACTTCGGCTATGCGCCGTCGGGTTCGGTCCCCCGCACCGGTGCCGACACGCAACCGATGGTCGAGGTCGCCGTTGCGTTCGTGGGGTTCGGGCTGCTCCTCGCTGCGGGGGCGGGCCGTCGTCGCCGCTGGTTGTCGTGATCGCTCGCCGCCTCGTCGCCGCCCTGGTCGCACTCGCTTCCTGCTCGGGCCCGAACGACGACACCGGGCCGTCGACGACCGGCACGAAGGTCGCATCGCTCCCGTCGGCGCCAGGTATCGCCTTCGACCCGACGCCCGACTCTGCGGGGGCCACCACGCCGGGTGCGACCGAGGTCCTGCGGCCCGGTCTGGTGCCGTTCGACGGCTCGGTGGAGTCGCTGGTGCTCGAGTTTGCCGATGCTCGCAACTTCGCCACCGGTGTCCAGGAGTGGCTCGACGCCGTGCCTGGCCAGGAGGGCGTGTTGCGCAACAGCCGTGGGATCACGCTCTTCGTTCCCGTCGACGCCGGGTTCACGGACGACGACCGCGACGAGTGGTTCGCCGATCCCGACGTCGCTGCGGCGACGATCGGCGAGCACCTGCACGTGGGCGCGCTCGTCGAACTCGAGGGCTCCGTCACGGTCGCGACCGGTACCGAGTACCAGATCGGCGATGACGGAACGACGATCGGAGACCGCCTGGTGATTCGCTCGGAAACCGGTACCAACGGCGTGGTGTATCTGATCGACGGACCGCTGTCGGGCGAGACGGGCTGAACCAGCCGTGCCGGCAAGACCCGACTCGGCACGACCGGTCGGCACCGCCCGTGCCCTACGCTGCGATCGGTGACACCGGCTCGACCCTCGCGCCCGTTCTCGGAGTTCATGGATGAGGCGCTGTACGGGGTGGACGGGTTCTACCGGACCGACGGGGTTGCGGGTCGGCGTGGTCACTTCCTGACGTCCGCCGAGGTGGGACCGCTGTTCGGTGCGGTCGTCGCCAACTTTCTCGACGTCGAATGGGAGCGCATCGGGCGGCCGGATCCGTTCACGATGGTCGACGCCGGCGCCGGGCCGGGCACGTTGGCGCGGACCGTGATGGCCGCCGCCCCGCGTTGTGCTTCCGTCCTGCGATACGTCGCTGTCGAACTGTCCGAGCACCAGCGTTCGCTGCACCCTGCAGGGGTGGAGTCCCGGGCGGATCTCCCGGACGAGGCCTTCGAAGGGGTGATCCTCGCCAACGAGCTACTCGACAACATGCCGTTCCGGCTGGTCGTGTTCGATGGCGGTTGGCGGGAGGCGCTCGTCGTCGAAGCGCCCGACGGGCAGCTGACCGAGCACCTCGGGCCGGTCCTCGAGCCGCTCCCTGCCGTGCTCCCCGAGCGGGCGCCGCTCGGGGCCAGGGCGCCGTTGATCGAACGCGCGGCCACGTGGGTCGACGATGCCCGGGCCCGACTCTCCGCCGGAACGCTCGTGGTGCTCGACTACGGGGTGTCGACGACGGCCGAGCTGGCCACACGGCCCTGGCGCGAATGGCTCCGGACCTATCGGCAGCACGAACGTGGCGACCACTACCTGGCGTCACCGGGGCGGCAGGACATCACGATCGACGTCCCGGTCGACCAGCTCACCCATCCGGACGCGTCACACGACCAGACGTCGTGGCTCCGCAAGTACGGCATCGACGATCTCGTCGACGAGGGCCGTCGCCGATGGATCGAGGACGCCGCCGTCGGTGGCCTCGCGGCGCTGCGGATGCGCAGCCGGATCTCGGAAGCGGAGGCGCTGACGGATCCAGGAGGTCTCGGTGCGTTCCGGGTGCTCGAATGGCGAACGGACTGACGCATCGCGACCACCGCATCGTCGTCGCTGCGTCGTCACCGGCGCGCTCGCTCATCGGGCGAGCACCTCGTCCAGGGCTCGCCCGGCTGCGGCACGGTACCCGCCGCCGAACTTGACGGCGTGGATCACGAGAGGTGCCAGCTGATGGAGCGGCACACGTTGCTGCCAGCCGTCGGCGAGCGGGAACTCCGCGTCGTAGGCACCGAAGCAGGCGACGCCGAAGCCACCGAACAGTCGCATCATCGCGAGATCGAACTCCCGGTGGCCGCCGTGTGCCGCCGGGTCGATCAGCCATGAGGTCCCAGTCGCGTCGACGATTCGGTTACCGGCCCACAGATCGCCATGGAGGCGTGCCGCCGGTTCGGGAGGGCCTCCGAGTTCGTCGAGCCGTCCGGCGACAGTGGCCAGTCGACCGAGATCGACGTTGCCGAGCGCCGACGCGTCCGACGCGAGCCGGATCAATGGCTCCAACCGCTGCGTCGCGTAGAACTCGGCCCAGGTCGCACAGGGCTCGTTCGGCAGCCCTCGGCTCCCCGTGGTCCGGCGGTCGGCGCGCCCGAAGACGCGGGAGCCCGCTCGATGCAGCGCAGCCAGCTGACGGCCGAACCTCGCGTCGTCCGGAGCTGCCGAGCCGCCGTCGATCACGTCGATCCACTCCAGGATGAGGTGTGGAGGCACGAACTCGTCACCATCCGACACTCCCAACACGTGGGGGACGGCCACGGCTCCGGCATCGCGGAGCCACGACAGTCCACTGGCCTCCGTGGTGAAGAACCCCGGCGGTGGGGAACGATGCGTCTTGACGAACACGGTTCGTCCGTCTCGCAGCTCGATGCGGTACGCCTCGGCCACGTCCCCGCCGACGACCCGGCTCGTCGCTGCTACGTCGCTGCCCAAGTGTTCGACGACCGCGCGCAGCAGGGTGGTGGGAGGCATCGTCGGTCAGTCTTGCCCGCCTCGTCGTGATTCGCGGCGCCGACCCCGATCGCCCGGGCCGTCCGCCGCCCCTGGCCGCTGTTCTACGATGACACCCATGACCGAGGAGCAGCACGACACGATCGACGCACTCATGGCGGAGAACCGGAAGTTCCCTCCGTCCGAGGCGTTCAAGTCGACTGCGCTCGTCCGCGACACCTCGCTGTACGACGAAGCCGCCCGGGACGACGAGGGGTTCTGGGCCCGTCAGGCGGCCGAACTCCTGCGATGGACGACCGAGTGGGACACGATCCTGGACTGGCGGCTCCCCTACGCCGAGTGGTTCATCGGTGGGCAGCTCAACGTGGCCGACAACTGCCTCGATCGGCACGTCGACGCCGGTCGGGGCGACAAGGTCGCGATTCACTGGGAGGGAGAGCCCGGAGACACTCGCACGATCACGTACGCCGAGTTGCTCGATGAGGTCTCGAGGTTCGCCAACGTGCTCAAGGGTCTCGGCGTGGAGAAGGGCGACCGCGTCAACATCTACATGCCGATGATCCCCGAGGCCGCGGTGGCGATGTTGGCGTGCGCCCGGCTCGGCGCACCGCACAGCGTCGTGTTCGGCGGGTTCTCGGCCCAGTCACTCGCCGACCGGATCGACGACGCCGCCGCGAAAGTGCTGATCACCGCCGACGGTGGCCACCGGCGGGGTGAGGTGTTCCCGCTCAAGCCGGCCTGTGACGAGGCTGTCGCGAACACCTCGACGATCGAACACGTCGTAGTCGTCAAGCGCGGCGGCAACGACGTCACGATGGTCGGTGGCCGCGACCACTGGTACCACGACCTGATGGAGGGTGCATCGTCCGACTGTCCCGCCGAGCCGATGGACTCGGAGGACCTGCTGTTCCTCCTCTACACCAGCGGCACGACGGGCAAGCCCAAGGGCATCATGCACACGATGGGTGGCTACCTGACCCAGGCCACCTACACGCACAAGTACGTCTTCGACCTCGACCCCGAGACCGACGTGTTCTGGTGTACCGCCGACGTCGGTTGGATCACCGGGCACAGCTACATCGTGTACGGGCCACTCTCCAACGGTTGCACCCAGGTGATGTACGAGGGTGTGCCCAACTATCCGGCCAACGACCGGTTCTGGGATCTCGTCGAGAAGTACGGAGTGACCAAGTTCTACACCGCACCCACGGCGATTCGCACGTTCATGAAGTGGGGCGCCGACGAGCCGGCGAAGCACGACCTGTCGTCGCTGAAGCTGCTCGGCACCGTCGGCGAACCGATCAACCCGGAGGCGTGGATGTGGTACCACGAGCACATCGGCCACGGAAACTGTCCGATCGTCGACACGTGGTGGCAGACCGAGACCGGCGGCATCATGATCAGTCCGTTGCCGGGCGCCACGACCACCAAACCGGGTTCGGCGACCTTCCCGCTCCCCGGTGTGTCGGCCGAGTTGGTCGACGACGACGGCAATCCGGTGAGCGTCGGCGGGGGCTACCTGACTCTGACCCGCCCGTGGCCGGGCATGCTGCGCGGGATCTGGGGTGATCCGGAGCGCTACCACGACACCTACTGGTCGAGATTCGAGGGCCGCTATTTCGCGGGCGACGGCGCCAAGCTCGACGACGAGGGCTACCTCTGGCTGCTCGGGCGTGTCGACGACGTCATGAACGTCTCGGGCCATCGCATCTCGACCACCGAAGTCGAGTCGGCGCTCGTTTCCCACCCGGCTGTGGCAGAAGCGGCGGTCGTCGGCGCCACCGATGCGACGACCGGTCAGGCGGTGTTCGCCTACGTCATCCTTCGGGGTGGTGCCGATGCGTCGGTTGCCGACCTCCGTGACCACGTCGCCACCGAGATCGGCGCGATCGCAAAGCCGAAAGCGATCTTCATCACACCCGACCTCCCGAAGACGAGGTCGGGCAAGATCATGCGCCGCCTGCTCCGCGACGTGGCCGAGGGCCGCAACATCGGCGACACCACGACCCTGGCGGACTCGTCGATCGTCGACGAGCTCCAGCGCCGGGCCGCCGATGGCGGAGAGGACGACTGAGCCACCGATGAGGTGTCGGCGGCGACCGCGCCGCCGAGCCCGACGTGGCGCGAACCTCTCGACTCCCTCAAGAACGGTCATGTCGGTGCCGATGACATCAACGTGTTTGATGCAAACGGCGGACGCCCACGTCTGACCTCGAACTCGGTCACCGACTCCGGCGGCACGCCGACCGATGTCGCAGGCGGCGATTCGGCCAAGTCCGGCTTCGAGTTCGACCTCGGTGGTGCGCTGGCGCGCCTCGCCGATGATTCCGTCGACGGTTCGACGTCGGACGCACCATCGTTGCGGCACGATCAGGCGTCCGATACGGCCCCCGGCCGAGAGCGCACCGATCCGACGCCGCCTCCGGTTCGATCCGTCGAACCCGCTCCGACCACTCCGGCCCAACCGACATCCCCGAGCGGTTCGTCGGTCATGCCGACGGCGGCATCGACGGCTCGCTCGGACTCGCCGACCGTTCCGTCGTCGTCGAGCGCTCCGGTCGTGGATGAGCGGGCGCCGGGGTCGTCGTGGACGGAGCCGTTGCCGAGTCGTGATCCGGGTGGTGCGGCGTCGTCGAGCGTTCCGGTCGTGGATGAGCGGGCGCCGGGGTCGTCGTGGACGGAGCCGTTGCCGAGTCGTGATCCGGGTGGTGCGGCGTCGTCGAGCGTTCCGGTCGTGGATGAGCGGGCGCCGGGGTCGTCGTGGACGGAGCCGTTGCCGAGTCGTGATCCGGGTGGGGCGGCGTCGTCGAGCGTTCCGGTCGTGGATGAGCGGGCGCCGGGGTCGTCGTGGACGGAGCCGTTGCCGAGTCGTGATCCGGGTGGTGCGGCGTCGTCGAGCGTTCCGGTCGTGGATGAGCGGGCGCCGGAGTCGTCGTGGAACGAACCCACGACGATGGGCACCGACCACGTGGCGCAGGTGCCACACGCCGCCGCGCCGCCGGTCGCGACGAACTACCCGCGCCGCGTGCCCGGAACGCATTTCGATTCGCAACAGCGACCCGAGCCCGCTCCGGAGCCGCCTGTCGAGGCGCCGCAGATGGTGCAACGTCAATCGGTCTTCGACGACATCGGATCCGTTCCCGGCCCGACGCTCCCGGCATCGGGACAGATCGCCCCGACACTGCCGTCGTCCTCCGCACCCCAGATGGTCGTCGGCGCTGCGCCCGTCCTGCCCAAAGCAGCTCCGGCGCCGACGCCGACGCTGACCGAGCCGATGGGCAGCGGTCCTGCGAACAATGACATCACGGCGTTGCGCTCGGCGCAGATGCGTGCCAGCCGGCAACAGCGTCAAGGCAGGTTGTTCGGTCGGTCACTGCTCGCTTTCGTGCTCATCGGCGGTGTGCTCGGCGCCGGACTGTACTTCGGACGCTCGCTCCTGTTCCCCACGGACTGGGATGCGCAATTGACACCGATCGTCAACGAGTTGCAGGACGCCAACGGCGTGGAGTTCGACGAGACGGTTCCCCTGGTCGTCCTGCCGCAAGAGCAGTACGACGAACGACTCGGCGGCGCGACGGCGGGCAGCGACTGGGTCGACCGTGTTCCCGAATGGCGGGCCCTCGGCCTCGCCACGGGTGACGTCACGGCGGCCACCGTCGGTGCCACGCTCGCCGAGACGACCTCGGCGTTCTACGACCCGGGCAGCCGGTCGATCTACCGGAGCGACGTCGTCCCAGCGACCGAGGTCGATCTGCGACTCGCGCTGATCCAGGCGCTCGATCAGCAGCAGTCGGAAACCGGCACCGACGAGACCGGCACCGACGAGACCGGCACCACATCGGACGGTTCGACGTCGGTCGATCAGGTCGAGACAGCCGATGTCGCCGAGCCGGCCGACGGTGCCGTCGAGGCCGTGCGTGGCTTCACGGGTGTGTCACCGCTGTCGTCGATCGCCGGCCGGGCGGTGGACCATCTGGTCGCGTCGGGAATCGTCCACGAGCGGCGGCCGGCGCCCGAGGCGTTGCCGGTCCCGATCGCGTACGAGGTGGCAGCCATCGACATTCTCGGCGAGCCGATCCTCGTCGCCGCCGGTGTCGAACGCTCCGCCCTGGTTCCCGGTGCGCCCTACCCGGCGTCGATCATCGAGGCGCTCGACGACCGTCCGATCAACACCACCAGCGGTCTGCTCCAACCCGGCGAAGTCTCGCTCGCCGACCCGGTTGCGCTCGGCATCGACGACTGGTCGCTCGTCTGGGGCGCACGACTGCCTCAGTCGACGGTCGATGGGCTCGTCGGACAGGTCGTGGCCGACTCCTACCGACCGATCGAGCGGAGTGGGATCGTCTGCTTCGTCGGCGTGTTCCAGACGTCCGACGAAGCCGCAGGCGCAGCCGTGCTCACCGCACTCCAGTCCTGGGCTGCGAACGCTCCGGTCAGCACACAGGCCGTTGCGACCTCTCTCGGTGCCACGCGGGTCGAGCTCCAGGCCTGTGACCCCGGCCCGGGCGAGCAATCCACGCCGAACGCCGGTGTGGTCGACGCGTTGATCGACCGTCAGCAGTTGCGCTTGACGAACTGAGCCCGAACTCGGCTCAGTCGCGGAAGTTGTTGAACTGCAGCGGGATCCCGAGATCGCCGTTCTTCAGCAGTGTCATGACGTCCTGCAGGTGATCACGCTTCTTGCTCGACACTCGCACGGTGTCGCCCTGGGTCTGACTCTGCACACCTTTGGGGCCCTCGGACTTGATCAGTTTGTTGATCTCCTTGGCCTTGTCGCCGGAGATCCCGACCTTGATGGTCGCCACCTGCCTGACCGTGTTCTGCGTGGCTTCCTGCACGTCGCCGTACTCGACGCCGCGAAGTGAGACACCGCGTTTGACGAGCTTCTCCTCGAGCACCGTGCGGAGCGCGTCGAGGCGATCCTCGCTCACGGTGTGCATCGTGATCACCAGCTCGTTCTGCTCGATCGACGAGTTGGTGTTCTTGAAGTCGAATCGGTTCGCGATCTCCCGGCTGGCTTGATCGACTGCGTTGCGAACCTCCTGGCGGTCGACTTCGGAGACGACATCGAAACTGGGCATGCGTCCAGGATACCGATCACCTCCAGCGCGATGAGCCGTTTCGGGCTTCCATCGGGACTCGTCGGGTTCGATCCGGAACGTCTGCGGGTTTGCCGACGTCGGCCGATACCATGCCGGGTCGACTCGACCGCTCGGATCGGGTCGAACAGATTTGGGTCGGTGCCCGAGTGGCCAAAGGGAACGGGCTGTAAACCCGTCGGCATTGCCTTCGAAGGTTCGAATCCTTCCCGGCCCACGAAGACAGCCCGTCAGCACGTGCTGACGGGCTGTCTCGTTCTCGGCCGGATTCCGTCGTGACCACGTGCGGCGACACGAGCCCGTGGACCGCAACACGACGAGACCACGTGCTGCATCAATGCGAGAGCATGTGCTGCATCACGGCCACGTCGAGCCACTGACCGAACTTTCGACCGACCTCGCGCTCGACACCCACCAGCTCGAAGCCGCAGGCGGCGTGGAGTGCACGGGAGGCCTCGCTCGACGCCTCGATCCGGGCGATCACTGCGTGGAAACCGGATTCGCGTGCGATGCCCAGCAGGTGCATCAGTACCTGCCGGCCCACGCCACGGCCTGCGAAGTCACGATGCACGTAGATCGAGTTCTCCACGGTGGTCCGATACGCCGCGCGCTCCTTGTACGGGGACAGCGCGGCGAACGAGATGATCCGTCGACTCGGTCGATCGACGCCGACGATCGCTGCAAACGCCCCGGACCGGTGGGCCAGCCAGTCACGTTGGTCATCGACGGAACGCGGGACCAGATCGAACGTCGCCGTGCTCTCGGTCACCTCGCGGTTGTAGATCTCCGCGATCGCAGCGGCGTCGGCGGCGGTCGCCAGCCGAATGGTGATCGCCGGGTTGCGCACGGTCGAATGGTAGCCAGGCCCGCAGGCGTGCTGAGCTGTCGTTCCGTCGCGATCCGCCCGCGGAAATCGACCCTGCGAACGCGGTGCGATCCCCGATGCGGCCGCTACACTTGCCCGCCGGTCCGCGGCTCTGCCGCGCTCCGAAACCAAGAGCGCCCTCTTAGCTCAGTCGGCAGAGCACAGCCATGGTAAGGCTGGTGTCGTGGGTTCGATTCCCACAGAGGGCTCGACCAACCGGTCGGGAAACCGGCCGGGGGCAAGGCCCGGCGCCGTAGCTCAGTTGGTCAGAGCATCCGGCTCATAATCGGAAGGTCATCGGTTCGATCCCGATCGGCGCTACTAGGTCCACGCTGCGTCGTGGCCACATCATCCAGTCATCTACACACACCCGGAGACAAAGGGAAGAGCAATGAGCAAGGCGAAGTTTGAGCGTACGAAGCCGCATGTGAATATTGGGACGATGGGTCATATTGACCATGGTAAGACGACGTTGACGGCGGCGATTTCGAAGACGTTGTCGGAGCGTGGTTTGGCGGAGTTTTCGGCGTTTGACATGATTGATAAGGCGCCGGAGGAGAAGCAGCGGGGGATTACGATCTCGATTGCTCATATTGAGTATGAGACGGAGAATCGGCATTATGCGCATGTGGATATGCCGGGTCATGCGGATTATATCAAGAATATGATTACGGGTGCGGCGCAGGTGGATGGCGCGATTTTGGTGGTGGCGGCGACGGATGGTCCGATGCCGCAGACGCGTGAGCATGTGTTGTTGGCGCGTCAGGTGGGTGTGCCGTCGATCATCGTGGCGTTGAACAAGGCGGACATGGTGGATGATGAGGAGTTGTTGGAGTTGGTGGAGTTGGAGATTCGTGAGTTGTTGAACGAGTACGAGTTTCCGGGTGATGATGTGCCGGTGATTCCGGTGAGTGCGTTGAAGGCGTTGGAAGGTGATGCTGAGGCGCAGGAGCAGGTGATGGCGTTGATGGCGGCGGCCGATGAGTTCATTCCGGAGCCGGTGCGTGAGTTGGATAAGCCGTTCTTGATGCCGATCGAGGATGTGTTCACGATCACGGGTCGTGGGACGGTGGTGACGGGTAAGGTCGAGCAGGGTGTGATTCACACGGGTGATGAGATTGAGATCGTCGGGTTGCGTGAGACGCAGAAGACGACGTGTACGGGTGTGGAGATGTTCCGGAAGTTGCTCGATGAGGGGCAGGCTGGGGACAACATCGGTGCGTTGTTGCGGGGGACGGCGAAGGAGGATGTGGAGCGTGGGCAGGTGTTGTGTAAGCCTGGTTCGATTACGCCGCACACGAATTTCGAGGGTCAGGTGTATGTGTTGACGAAGGAGGAGGGTGGTCGTCACAAGCCGTTCTTCAATAATTATCGTCCGCAGTTCTTTTTCCGGACGACGGATGTGACGGGGACGATCGAGTTGCCGTCGGGGACGGAGATGGTGATGCCGGGTGACAATGTCGAGATGACGGTCGAGTTGGGGAAGCCGATCGCGATGGATGAGGGGTTGCGGTTCGCGATCCGTGAGGGTGGTCGCACTGTCGGCGCCGGCCGCGTCACCAAGATCCTCAAGTAGGCATCCGGTCACGTTCGAGGACCGCTGGCGCCCGAGCCGAACCCGGTTCGGGACCACGCCTGCCGGAACAGTTGCAGAGGAAGCCTCCCGGGTGGGGTTTCGGAACAGATGAGGGTCGGCGCCCCGCCGGTCCCAGCGAGGAAGCCTCCCGGGTGGGGTTTCGGAACAGATGAGGGTCGGCGCCCCGCCGGTCCCAGCGAGGAAGCCTCCCGGGTGGGGTTTCGGAACAGATGAGGGTCGGCGCCCCGCCGGTCCCAGCGAGGAAGCCTCCCGGGTGGGGTTTCGGAACAGATGAGGGTCGGCGCCCCGCCGGTCCCAGCGAGCGAAGCGAGCGAATCAGATGGCCAAGTCCGACAAGCGGGTGAAGATCACCCTCGAGTGCACCGAGTGCAAGCGGCGCAACTACATCACGATGAAGTCGAAGATCAACGACCGTGAGCGCCTGGAGATGAACAAGTACTGCAGTTACGACCGCAAGCACACGACGCACAAGGAGACCCGCTGATTCGTCAGGGTGCCCCGGGCCGGTAGCCGACAGGCGATCCGGGCCCAGCAGGATCGCGATCAGATCCGACGGGGACCGCTGGTACGCTGGCGATCCCATCCGAGGGCAGTAGCTCAGTTGGTAGAGCATCGGTCTCCAAAACCGACGGTCGGGGGTTCGAGTCCCTCCTGCCCTGCCCAGGCGATACGCAACGAGGACGACGCCGCGAGGCCGACTCCGACAACAGACAACGAGGGGAGCGGAACGAGCGCAACGAGTTCGCCGCTGTCGTTCGTAGAGAGATTCCATGTCACTCGATGACCTGAACCGAGAACAGAAACGGGCGCTGAAGCGCCAGGGTGCCATCGATGAGCGCGGCGCGCCCGTCAAGACGCCTCGAACCCAGGCCACTCGAGATCGTGTGGGTCCGGTCCAGTACCTGCGCGAAGTCCGCGACGAGATGCGCAAGGTCGCCTGGCCGACCCGCCCCGAGGTGGTCCGCTATTCGATCATCGTCACCGCCACCGTCGTCGTCTACACCGCCTACGTCGGCGGTCTCGACTTCGGCCTCCAATACGTCGCAGATTGGTTCTACGCATGAGCGAACACGACACCGACCTCGCCACCGACCCGACGGTCGACGCCGGTACCGAGGATGCGGCCACCGAGTCGCACGCCGATCTGCTCCCCATGGGTGACGTCGACGTCACGGCCGGCAACGAGTTGACCGAGGCCGACGTGCCCGTGCTCGATGGCGACCGCGCCGCGAAGGCCGGCGATCTCCTCCCCGTCGGCGATCTGGCCGACGTCGACGCCGACGTCGACGCCGACACCGATGACACCACGACCGACGACGCCGCGACCGAGGATTCCCCCGGCGACATCGTCGACGCCGAGGCCGAGGCCGAGGCCGACGCCGAGGTCATCTCCGAAGAGGACGCAGTCGCCGAGACCCCCGACGAGCCCGATGAGGACGACCCCTGGACCCGTCCCGGCTCCTGGTACGTCGTTCACACCCAGTCGGGTTATGAGAAGAAGGTCACCGCCAACCTCAACGCCCGCATCCAGTCGATGAACATGGAGGACTCGATCTACGAGGTCGTGATCCCCATGGAAGAGGTCGTCGAGTTCAAGAACGGCAAGAAGCAGACGGTCCAGCGCAAGGTGTTCCCCGGCTACCTGCTGGTCCGGTGCCGGATGACCGACGAATCCTGGTACTGCATCCGCAACACACCTGGCGTCACCGGATTCGTGGGCCAGAGCGACCGTGGGCAGAAGCCGACGCCGCTGCGCCGCCGCGAGGTGCGCACGTTCCTGTCGACCAAAGCGGCCGGCACCGACGCCGAGGCCGCACGTCCCAGGCCCAAGCTCGACTACGAAGAAGGCGAGAGCGTGCGCGTGAAGGAGGGGCCGTTCGCGGACTTCCTCGGTACCGTCGCCGAGATCAACGCCGACCACATGAAGCTGAAGGTGCTGGTGAACATCTTCGGTCGCGAGACCCTGGTGGAGATGGACTTCAGCCAGGTCAGCAAGCTCTGAGCAACGAGCTCCACGACTTCCAGACAGAGAGAAACGAAGATGGCAAAGAAGAAAGTCGCTGCGATCGTCAAGATCCAGATCGAGGCCGGCAAAGCCAGCCCGGCGCCGCCCGTCGGCACCGCGCTGGGTCCGCACGGCATCGCGATCATGGACTTCGTCAAGGCGTACAACGCGCAGACCGAGGCTCAGGCCGGGACGGTCGTGCCCACCGAGATCACGATCTACGAGGACCGGACGTTCGACTTCATCCTGAAGACGCCGCCGGCCCCCGTGCTCATCCGCAAGGCCCTCGGCCTCGACAAGGCCGCGAACAATCCGGGCTCGGAGACCGTCGGCACGATCACCGATGCTCAGATCGAGGAAATCGCCAAGATCAAGATGCCCGACCTCAACGCGAACGACATCGAAGCCGCCAAACAGCAGATCCGCGGTACGGCGCGCTCGATGGGGATCGCTGTCGGCTGACCACCCCACGGTCGAACTCGGCCTCCGCTGACGCTTCGACCTCGTTGTCCTGCCAGCGGCCTGGCGTCCGTGTCGATTCGGCACGACATCGAACACTTCTACACAACCAATAGCTCGGCCTCGGAGGACCTCGCCGGGGGAGCTCAACCACGAGGGAGACAACATGTCCGGCAAGAAGTACGCAGATTCGCTGAAGAAGTTCGATCGAGACCAGTTCTACGGGCCGTCGGACGCAGTGCGCATCGCCAAGGAGACGGCGAGCGCCAAGTTCGACGAGAACCTCGACGTCGTGTTCCGGCTCGGCGTGGACCCCCGCAAGGCGGACCAGATGGTGCGGGGCACGGTGGCGCTCCCGTCGGGCACGGGCAAGGACGTGAAGGTCGCCGTGTTCGCGACCGGCGAAGCTGCCGACGCCGCCCGTGAAGCGGGCGCCGACCTCGTCGGCGGCGACGACCTGGCGGCGACGGTGGAAGGTGGCCAGATGGACTTCGACATCGCGATCGCCACGCCCGACATGATGCCGCTCGTCGGCCGTCTCGGGCGGGTGCTGGGTCCACGTGGGCTGATGCCGAACCCGAAGACGGGCACGGTGACCACCGACGTCGGCAAGGCCGTGGAGGAGTTCAAGGGCGGCAAGGTCGAGTACCGCACCGATCGGTACGGCAACGTGCACGTTCGCCTCGGCCGGGCCGGGTTCGACCAGGCGCAGCTCGACGCCAACTTCCGTGCCGTGCTCGACGAGATCCAGCGCGCCAAGCCTGCGTCGGCCAAGGGTCGCTACATCAAGAAGATCACGGTGTCGGCCACGATGGGGCCGGGAGTTCGGGTCGACATCAACCGCCTCAAGCCCGAGTCCGACTAGCTCCGGCGTTCCCCGGCCACGCAGGCCGTTGGTGGCCGCTCGCCCGTTGGCGCTCCCACTCGCTCGGAACCCGGACGCCTGGCCGGTCGGGTGCGAAGCGTCGAGGTTGCCGGTAGCGTTCCGGTCTGACATATCCGGTTGCTCGCCGAAGACCGCTGGCCCCGATCCCGATGAGGGCGACGGAGAATGGGTTCGTCCCACCAGCCGAGGTGCACGCTCCTTCGAGAATCGCCCGTTTCGACGGTCGCTCCTCGTGGCGTCGCCCATCCCGACTCGTTCGGGAGCGAGCCACGAGTAGTAGCGAAAGGAGGTGCACACATGAGTGAGACTGACACCCACGCGCGCGAACCGCGTGCCGACAAGGTGGCAACAGTTGCGGAGATCGCCACCAAGCTGAACGAGGCGCGGGCGGTGTTCGTGACCGAGTATCGCGGCATGTCGGTGCCAGACATGGCCGACGTCCGAAATGCACTCCGTCCGGCTGACGCCCAGCACGTGATCTACAAGAACACGCTGACGAAGATCGCCGTCAAGGACACCGGCGTCACGGGTCTCGAGCAACATCTGACGGGCCCGACCGCCCTGACGTTCGTCTACGGCGATGTCGCCGGTGCCGCCAAGGCACTCCGCGATGCGTCGAGGACACAGCCGTTGCTCGTCATCAAGGGCGGCGTGCTCGGCGATGCCGAGCTGTCGGCCGACGACGTCACGGCGCTGGCCGATCTGCCGTCGCGCGAGGTATTGCTGGCGAACTTTGCCGGGGCGTTGCAGGCCCCGCTGGTCAAGACCGCCGGTCTGTTGCAGGCGTTGCCACGCAACTTCGCATACGGCCTCAACGCCCTCATCGAGAAGCAGGCTGCCTGAGCAGCCAGCTTCGTCGACCGTTCCATCCATTCTCAGACAACCCATCGCCCGCACCGATCGGTGCGACACTTTCAAGGAGATACCCCATGGCAACCAAGGACGAGATCCTCGAGTCCATTTCCAGCATGACCGTCATCGAGCTCAAGGAGCTCCTCGACGCCTTCGAAGAGAAGTTCGACGTCACCGCGGCTGCTCCGGTCGCCGTCGCCGCCGCCGCCCCCGCCGGTGGTGGCGGCGAGGCAGCTGCCGAGGAGCAGGACGAGTTCGATGTCGTCCTCACCGAGGCCGGCGGCCAGAAGATCCAGGTGATCAAGGCCGTTCGCGAACTGACCAGCCTGGGCCTCAAAGAGGCCAAGGACCTCGTCGACGGTGCACCGAAGCCGATCCTCGAGAAGGCCGACAAGGCTGCCGCCGAGGCCGCCAAGGCCAAGCTCGAAGAGGCCGGCGCCACCGTCGAGCTCAAGTGAGGTCCGGCGTCTTCGGGCGCTGAATCGTCGATCGGGGCCCCGGGGAGACCCGGGGCCCTGCCGCGTCGATGGGTGCGACCGGCCGAGGCGGCTCGGTGTCGGGCCCGACCTGCGCCTCGTCGCGGGGCGTTCGTAGACTGTGCCGCGATGACCGAACGGCTCGACGAGGAGGCGGTGCAGCGGGTCGTCCGCCGCGCCGTGGAGCTCGACGACTCGGAATTGTTGGAGATGGGCATCGCGCCGGATGCGCTCGTCGAGGCCGCCGTCGAGCTCGGGATCACGCCGGAGGCCATCAACGCCTCACTCGCGATCGAACGACTCGGGCCCGAACCCGGTCCGGGCCGCCTCGACCGATTGGTCGGCCCGCGGTCGGTGGTGGTCGAACGCACCGTGTCCCATCCGGCGGCGGAGGCATTCGACCGGCTCGACGAGTGGTTCACCTGCGGCCATCACCTGCGTCGGGAGTACGGCGACGGGCAATCGGGGGAGTGGCGCAAGCGCGGAGATCTCGTGGCCGGCACGCAGCGTCGGGTGCGGTGGATCGGCGGTGGAGCGGCGTTGGGATCGGTTCGGCTCATCGTCGGGCAAGTGTCTCCGATCGACGCCGAGCGATCGATCGTGCGGCTGTCGGCCGACCGGACGGTCGTTCGTCGAACCACCGCTGGGACGGCCGGTGTGACGAGCGCCGGCGCGCTGACCACCGCCGCGGTCGTGGCGGCGCCCACGGCGGCCGTGGCGATTCCGGGCCTGGCCGTCGCCGGCGCGATCTCGATCGCATCGAGGCACGGTTCGACCAAGGTGCGTCGCGAGCTCGGCAGACTGCTCGATCAGATCGAGTCCGGCCACCGTCCGTCGGCCCTGGGTCGGGGCCTGAAACGACGGCTCGGGAGCTCGGCCGCCCGGCCGTGAGCCGGGGTCGAGCCGGCACCGCTCGAGTCGTCGGCGCGGCGTTCGGGCTCGTCGCGTTGGCCGGGTGTGCCGTCGACGAGCCCACCACCGTGGCTGACATCATCGTGGAGGACGGCTTCTCGGTGTCGATCGTGGCTGACGGCTTCGGCGGCCCGACCCAGGTCGTCCCGATGGCCGACGGGGACCTGATCGTCGCCGAGCTCAACGGTGGCGAGGGCGACGGAACGGGTCGCGTGCTGAGGGTCGACGGCCACGACCCGACGCGACGGACCGTGCTGGTCGACGGGCTCGTGACGCCCACCGGCGTCGCGGTCGTCGACCAGCGGCTCTGGATCATGGAACGGCGCCGGCTCTCGGTCGGGCCGCTCGGCGACCCGACCGACCGGACGGTCGTGCTCGACGACCTGCCGTTCAACGGGCGATCCCAGGGAAGCCTCACTCCGCTCGAACCCGGCGGGGTGATCTACGACACGTCGGGCTCCCGCGATCCGTCTCGACGCGACGAATTGCGGCCCGGCTCCGGAATGCTCTGGCTCCTGACGTCGCCCGATGCGGAACCGCGACCGTACGCGACGGGTTTCAAGCACGCGTACGGCCACGTCGTCGACGGCGATGGCGTTCTCTGGTCGACGGAGATGTCCGACGGTCGCCTCGACGGTGTCGTCCCGCCGGACGAACTGGTGCGCGTCGCGGAGGGTGACGATTTCGGCTACCCGCGCTGCGTCGGCGACGGGACGCCGGTCGTCGAGCTCGGCGCCGACGACCGCATCTGCGGCGAAACACCGCGCTCGCACGCCCTCTTCGAACCCGGCGCGACGCCCACGTCGGTGGCCGTCGCGCCCTGGGACCCCGACGTGCTGGTCGTCGCGCTCTGGAATCGTGGCGAGGTCGTCACGGTGCCCCGCACCGCCGCCGGCCGGCCCCACCGCGCCCAGGTCCTGCTGGCGGGTGTCGCCAATCCGCAGCACCTCGTCGCCGATGGGGATCGGTTGCTGCTCAGCGAGTTCTCCGGGGGTCGAGTCCTCGCAGTCGGTCGCTCGTGATCAGTCGCCGGGGTCGGGGTCGACGTCGACATCGACAACGGGTGCCTCGACGTTGATGTTGCCGTCGTCGCGGTCGGTTGTCGTCAGGATCAGGATCGCCGCGATGGCGGCCACGGTCGCTGCGGACGAGAAGCCGGCGACGAAGAGAGGCAGGCTGCTCCTCGGTTCCTGCACCTGCGTGTGGACGTGATGTTCGACGATCACACGGCGGACGTCGTCGTCCGGATGGATCTCGAGTCGGGTGTGACCGTTTCGGTCACGTGGTGAGGTGTCTCTCGGCCGTCCGAGTGGATCGTGTTCGGGTTCGAATGGCACCCGGTCTGAGCAGGTCCTTCCCGCGAAACCGACCGAAGAAGCTTGACACGTGGCCTGGTTTTCCTTACCGTGTGCCCCAATTCGGGCAGGAAGCCGGGAGGCCGCCGTCGATCCGATCCAGAACGCACCGTTGCGGCGGTTGACGATCCTCTGACTATCGGGATAGGATCGCCTGTTGCCGTGCGTCGTCTTGTCCCTCACCAGAATTTCGGTGTGGTTGTCGCGCGCCCTTCCGACCGTGCCAACAACATCGAGGTGATCTGTGGCTACTCGCTCGACCGTGCGTGAACGCTATTCGTTTGCGAACCTGGACGAACCCCTCGAACTGCCGGACCTGATCGCGATTCAGCGCGAGAGCTTCCAGTGGTTCCTCGAAGAAGGGCTCGCGAACACCTTCCGCGACATCAGCCCGATCAAAGACTTCTCCGAGTCGCTCCAACTCGAGCTGGAGTTCGACCCGTTCGACGAGGACCTGCGTCCGCCGCCGAAGTTCTCGGTGGAGGAGTGCAAGGAAAAGGACATGACCTACAGCGCGCCGATCTTCGTGCGCGCCCGGTTCATGAATCGCAACACGGGTGAGATCAAGGAGCAGACGGTCTTCATGGGCGACCTGCCCGCGATGACCGACAAGGGCACGTTCATCATCAACGGCACCGAGCGCGTCGTGGTCTCACAGCTCGTCCGTAGCCCGGGTGTCATCTTCGAGCCGGGCGAGCGGTACCGCCTCCGCAACCTGACCAAGCACCAGCTCGTGAAGGGCACCATCCATCCCTACCGCGGCGAGTGGATGGAATTCGACGTCGAGCACCGTCCCGGCAAGGACGTCACGTGCGGCACCCGCGTCGCCCGCAAGCGCCGGCTCGGCATCTTCATGCTGCTCCGTGCGCTCGGCTACGACGAGGAGAACGCACCCGGCTTCCTCGACCGGTTCGTCGCCCAGTTCGACTTCCTCGAGGGGCAGTGGGAGAAAGAGCGCGACCTCGCTCCGACCCAGGACGAGGCGCTGGTCGAGATCTACAAGCGTGCCCGCCCGGGTGAACCGCCGACGGTCGAGTCGGCCAAGGCCTACTTCCGCAACGCGTTCTTCGAGAACCGCCGGTACGACCTCAGCCGCGTCGGCCGGTACAAGCTGAACCGCAAGCTCGGTTCCGAACTCGAGAAGATCGGTGAGCAATTCGGTCTGATCGGTGCGGTCAACGCCATGGGGGAGCCGCTGCTCGACATGCCGGAGGAGGGTCAGCACGTGCTGAGCCGCTGCGAGGTCCTCGCCGCGGTCACGTACATGCTCAACCTCGTCAAGCAGGAGCCGGGCTATCGACTGGACGACCAGGACCACTTCGCCAACCGTCGCATCCGCAGCGTCGGTGAACTGATCCAGAACCAGGTCCGCATCGGTCTGTCCCGCATGGAGCGGGTCGTGCGCGAGCGCATGACGACGCAGGACGTCGAGGCGATCACGCCGCAGACCCTGATCAACATCCGTCCGGTCGTGGCCGCGATCAAGGAGTTCTTCGGAACCTCCCAGTTGTCGCAGTTCATGGACCAGGTCAACCCGCTGTCGGGTCTCACGCACCGTCGCCGTCTCTCCGCGCTGGGTCCCGGCGGTCTGAGTCGTGAACGGGCGGGCTTCGAGGTGCGCGACGTGCACTTCAGCCACTACGGACGCATGTGCCCGATCGAGACGCCGGAGGGTCCGAACATCGGCCTGATCGGCGGCTTGTCCACGTTCGCCCGGGTGAACGAGTTCGGGTTCATCGAATCGCCCTATCGCAAGGTCGTCGACGGACGTGTCAACGGTGAGATCGTCTACATGGCCGCCGACGAGGAGGAGAACTACGTCGTCGCCCAGGCCAACACGCCGATCAACGAAGACGGCAGCCTCAAGGGCGAGCGCGTGCTGGTGCGCCGGTCGCCGCAGGCGGCCAGTCTCGACGACCTCCGCAAGATGCTCGAGCAGGAGAGCTTCTTCGGCGCCACCACCGACATCGGCTACGTGCCGCCCACCGAGGTCGACTTCCTCGACGTGTCGCCGAAGCAGATCGTTTCGGTCGCCACGGCGCTGATCCCGTTCCTCGAGCACGACGACGCCAACCGCGCCCTGATGGGTGCGAACATGCAGCGCCAGGCGGTCCCGCTGATCCGGGCCGAGGCCCCGTACATCGGGACCGGCATCGAGAAGCGCGCCGCCGGCGACGCCGCCGACCTCATCCAGGCGATCGACGACGGCGAGGTCATCGAGGTCACCGGGGCGTCGATCACGGTGCAGTACAAGAACGAGGGCAAGAAGGTCTACGGCCTGTCGAAGTTCCGTCGGTCCAACCAGGACACGTGCATCAATCAGCGCCCCCTCGTCACCGAGGGCGACAAGGTCAAGAGGGGCAGCATCATCGCCGACGGCCCGTCGACCGACCACGGCGAACTGGCGCTCGGCAAGAACCTGCTCGTCGCGTTCATGCCGTGGGAGGGTTACAACTTCGAGGACGCGATCATCCTGTCCGAGCGGCTGGTGAAGGACGACGTGCTGACGTCGATCCACATCCACGAGCACGAGGTCGACGCCCGCGACACCAAGCTCGGCCCCGAAGAGATCAGTCGGGACATCCCGAACCTGAGCGACGACATCCTCGCCGACCTCGACGACCGCGGCATCATCCGCGTCGGCGCCGAAGTCGGTCCCGGAGACGTGCTCGTCGGCAAGGTCACGCCCAAGGGTGAGACCGAGCTGACGCCGGAGGAACGCTTGCTGCGTGCGATCTTCGGCGAGAAGGCTCGCGAGGTGCGCGACACGAGCCTCAAGGTGCCCCACGGAGAGTCCGGCAAGGTCATCGACGTCAAGGTCTTCAACCGTGACGACGGCGACGAACTCCCGCCGGGTGTCAATCAGCTCGTCCGCGTCTACGTGGCACAGAAGCGCAAGATCTCGGTGGGCGACAAGCTCGCCGGTCGCCACGGCAACAAGGGTGTCATCTCCAAGATCCTGCCGATCGAGGACATGCCGTTCACCGCTGACGGCACAACGGTCGACATCATCTTGAACCCGCTGGGTGTCCCCTCCCGCATGAACGTGGGGCAGGTGCTCGAGTCGCATCTGGGCTACTGCGCCCGCTGGGGCTGGACCGATCCCGACGGCAACATCGTCGGCGACGAGCCGATCCGGGGCACCGAGCGCAAGACGCGTCCGGTTACCAAGCCGGCGACCTTCGTCGCCACGCCCGTCTTCGATGGTGCGAACTGGGACGAGGAGGACAAGGCCGGCAAGCACCCGACGATCCAGCAGATCTTCGAAGGCCTCAACCCGGAGGGCGCGGATGGGCAACGCCTCATCGGCATCAACGGCAAGCAGGACCTCTTCAACGGTCGCACCGGCGAGAAGTACGACAATCCGATCACGACCGGGTACATGTACATCCTGAAGCTCGCCCACCTCGTCGACGACAAGATCCACGCCCGCTCCACCGGCCCGTACTCGATGATCACCCAGCAGCCGCTCGGTGGGAAGGCACAGTTCGGTGGCCAGCGCTTCGGTGAGATGGAGGTGTGGGCCCTCGAGGCCTACGGCGCGGCCTACTGCCTGCAGGAGCTGCTCACCATCAAGTCCGACGACGTGCTCGGTCGCGTCAAGGTCTACGAAGCGATCGTCAAGGGCGACAACATCCCCGAACCGGGTGTCCCCGAGAGCTTCAAGGTGCTGATGAAGGAGATGCAGGCCCTCTGCATCAGCGTCGAGGTGCTCGGCGACGACGGTCGCGAGATCGAGATGCGTGATCTCGACGACGAGGTCTTCCGCGCCGCCGAGGAGCTCGGCATCGACATCTCCCGTCCCGAGCGGGGCACCGACGAAGACGACGAGCGACGCGCCCGCGAGCGCGCCGCCCGCTGACCGTGCTCATGGCTCGCTCCGCCCTCGCATCATCCGACAACCCGCGTCGGAGCACCCAGTGCTCCGCTCACTCCGACTCGTCGCTGGCGCTTCCCTCGCCGGTCCGGGTCGGGCCCGCCCACAGCCCTGACACGACACGAGACAGGACTCGCTAATGCTCGACGTCAACATGTTCGACCAGCTCAAGATCGGGCTGGCCACCGCCGAACACATCCGCCTCTGGTCCCACGGTGAGGTCAAGAAGCCGGAGACCATCAACTACCGCACGCTGCGCCCCGAGAAAGACGGCCTCTTCTGCGAGAAGATCTTCGGGCCGACCCGCGACTGGGAGTGCTACTGCGGCAAGTACAAGCGCGTCCGCTTCAAGGGCATCATCTGTGAGCGTTGCGGCGTCGAAGTGACCCGCTCGAAGGTCCGTCGCGATCGCATGGGCCACATCGAGCTGTCGGCTCCGGTGGTCCACATCTGGTACCTGCGCGGCACCCGCTCGTGGCTCGCCTACCTCCTCGCCGGCATCGAGCCGAAGGAAGAGCTCAAGGCCAAGCAGCTCGAGAAGGTCATCTACTTCGCGGCGAACCTGGTGTCGTGGGTCGACGAGGACAAGCGGCACGAAGACCTCGACAGCCTCGAGGCCGAGTACCTCGAAGAGCGCGACGAGATCCGCAAGGAACTCGAGCTCGCCGTCGATCGCCGGTTCAAGGAGCTCGAGGCCGAAGCCGAGGCGGCCGAGGCCGAAGGCACCGACACCAAGAAGATGAAGCGCGAGGCCGACAAGGAGATCGAGGCCCTGCGCGAGCGCTACGAGCTGGAGCTCGACCTCGTCGAGCGCGCCTGGGATGAGTTCAAGGCGCTCCACTCCCGCAAGATCATCGAAGACGAGATGCTGTGGCGTGAGCTGCGCGACAAGTACGGCGACTACTTCGAGGGCGGCACCGGCGCCGACGCGATCAAGCAGCTCATCAACCGGATCGACTTCGATGTCGAGGAGGTCAACCTGCGTGCCGCGATCGACCCGCAGGAGGGACAGAAGCCGCTCAGCGCCCAGCGCAAGCAGAAGGCCATCAAGCGGCTGAAGATCGTTGCGTCCTTCAACCGTCGTAACGAGCACGGCCGCCGGATCAACGATCCGATGGCGATGATCCTCGACGTCGTTCCCGTGATCCCGCCGGAGCTCCGCCCGATGGTGCAGCTCGACGGCGGCCGGTTCGCCACCTCCGACCTCAACGACCTGTACCGCCGGGTGATCAACCGCAACAACCGCCTGAAGCGCCTGCTCGATCTCGGGGCCCCCGAGATCATCGTCAACAACGAAAAGCGCATGCTGCAGGAAGCCGTCGACGCCCTGTTCGACAACGGCCGCCGTGGCCGTCCGGTGACCGGGCCGGGCAACCGCCCGCTCAAGTCGCTGTCCGACATGTTGAAGGGCAAGCAGGGCCGGTTCCGACAGAACCTGCTCGGCAAGCGCGTCGACTATTCCGGCCGTTCCGTCATCGTCGCCGGCCCGACGCTCAAGCTGCACCAGTGCGGTCTCCCGAAGCTGATGGCGCTCGAGCTGTTCAAGCCGTTCGTCATGAAGCGGCTGGTCGACCTCGAGCTGGCGCAGAACATCAAGACCGCCAAGCGCATGGTCGAGCGTCGCCGCCCCCAGGTGTGGGACGTGCTCGACGACGTCATCAAGGAGCACCCGGTGCTCCTCAACCGTGCACCGACGCTGCACCGTCTGGGCATTCAGGCGTTCGAGCCGGTACTGGTGGAGGGCAAGGCACTCCAGATCCATCCGCTGGTCTGCACCGCCTTCAACGCCGACTTCGACGGCGACCAGATGGCGATCCACGTCCCGCTCAGTGCCGAGGCACAGGCGGAGGCCCGCGTGCTCATGCTGTCGGCGAACAACATTCTCTCGCCGCAGTCGGGGCGCCCGATCGTGACCCCGACGCAAGACATGGTCATCGGCGGCTTCTACCTGACCGAGCACGTCGAGGGCGCCAAGGGTGAAGGCCGGGTCTTCCGCCATCTCTGGGAGGCCGAGAAGGCCTACGAGTCCGGCGACCTCGAGCTGCACGCGACGATCGTGATGCGGCCCGGCAACGGCGTCGAGCCGTACGAGACGACGCTCGGCCGTGCGTTGTTCCAAGAGGCGTTGCCGGCTGGCTACGCCGAACAGTTCGGCTACATCCAGGAGACGATCAAGAAGCGCGAGATGGGCGTGATCGTCGAGCGGCTGTCCGACAACTACAACGCCGTCGAGGTCGCGACGGCGCTCGACGCGATCAAGAACCTCTGCTATCGCTACGCGTCGCAGTCGGGTCTGACGGTGTCGATCGACGACGTCCGAACCCCGAAGGTGAAGCGCGAGCTGCTGGACGGCTACGAGGCACAGGCCGACAAGGTCGAGAACCAGTTCCGGCGCGGCATCATCACCGACGGCGAGCGGCGCCAACAGGAGGTCCGGATCTGGACCGATGCCACGGCAGAGGTCCAGGCGGCGATGGAGGCCGAGTTCAAGGCCCAGCGCTTCAACCCGATCGACATGATGGTCGGCTCCGGTGCCCGCGGCAACATGACCCAGATGCGTCAGATCGCGGGCATGCGCGGCCTGGTCGCCAACCCCCGCGGTGACATGATCCCCCGGCCGATCAAGTCCAACTTCCGTGAAGGTCTCGAGACTCTCGAGTACTTCATCGCCACTCCGGGCGCCCGCAAGGGTCTCGTCGACACGGCGCTGCGGACAGCGGACTCCGGCTATCTGACCCGACGTCTCGTCGACGTAGCCCAGGAGCTCATCGTCCGTGAGGAAGATTGCGGCACCTCGCTCGGGATCTGGATCAACAACGTTTCCACCGACACCGCGAACACGCGCACCTATCTCGAGACGAAGCTGTTCGGTCGAGCTCTGCTCAACGACCTGACGTTGTCGGACGGCACCATCGTGCCGCGCAACACGATCGTCGGCGACGAGGAGTTGGTGCTGCTTCGCGACGACGAGGCGATCGACCGGGTCCGGGTGCGCTCGGTGCTCACGTGCGACGCCGAACTCGGCGTCTGTGCGCTGTGCTACGGCCGTTCGCTGGCGACCGGCAAGTCCATCGAGCTCGGCGAGGCCGTCGGCGTCATCGCCGCCCAGTCGATCGGCGAGCCCGGCACGCAGCTGACGATGCGGACCTTCCACACCGGTGGTGTGGCCGGCAAGGACATCGCCGGTGGTCTGCCTCGCGTCGTCGAGTTGTTCGAGGCTCGGACCCCGAAGGGCGCGGCCCGTCTCGCGAGGGCGACGGGTGCGCTGCGTCTCGGCGACGACGAGGGCAAGGGCATCCCGGTCACGATCATCGACGATCAGGGTGACGAGCACGAGACGGTGCTGCCACTCGGTGCCCGCCCGATCGTGACCGACGGCCAGGACATCAGGGCCGGCGACCTCATCACCGACGGCCCGTCCGACCCGAAGGAGCTCATGGAGATCAAGGGCATCCGGGAGACGCAGGTGTACCTGGTCGAAGAGGTCCAGAAGGTCTACCGCGACCAGGGCGTGTCGATCCACGACAAGCACATCGAGTTGATCGTGCGTCAGATGACGCGTCGCATCGGCGTGCAGGAGCCCGGAGACACCGAATTCCTGCCCGGTGAGCGGGTCGACTCGAAGGTGTTCCGCGACACCAACCGGCGCATGGTCGAAGAGGGCAAGCGTCCGGCCGAGGGTCGCCCCGAGATCATGGGCATCACCAAGGCGTCACTCGCCACCGATTCGTGGCTGTCGGCGGCATCGTTCCAGGAGACCACCCGGGTGCTGACGGAAGCCGCCATCGACGGCAAGTCCGACGGGTTGATCGGGCTCAAGGAGAACATCATCATCGGCAAGCTGATCCCCGCCGGGACCGGCATGATGAAGTACCGGGAGTTCGGTATCGAAGCCCCCGAGTACGAGCCGATGACGTACTACTCGAGCGACGTGGAGGACGAGGACCCGGCAGCGTTCCTCGCCAATCTCCACGGGTCGTACGAGGGGCAGCCGGCCACGAGCTGACACCCGTTCGACATCGAGGACCGAGACGGGCCCGGAGCTTCGGCTCCGGGCCCGTTCGCTTCCTCGTCGAGCGTCAAGAGTCATTGCCGGGATGCTCAAGGGAATCTCAAGCGGGTCCGGGGAGGTGCCGATATCCATCGGAACACCTCGATTCGCACGAATGACTGACCTCGATCCCTCTGTCACGTCCGCGTCCCGACCGGGAGCGCGGCCTCAGCGCGTGGTGATCAACCGCGCCCCGGAGCCCTCCTACGTGCAGCGGCGACTCGAGGACGAGCGTCGGCGATTGACCGTCGGCGTGGTCGATCCCACGGAGTTCGCGATCGAGGTGGCCGCCGAGTTCGATCGGCGGAGTCGGGGTGGGCGGAACTGCATGGTCGGCACGATCTCGATCTTCGAGATACCGGGCCTGCTGTACAAGTACGGCCCCGAGTACGTGTTCGATCGTGTGTCCGACGTGACGGCGATCCTGCAGGAACATCTCGCACCGATCGACCTCGTCACGGTGGCCGAGGACGGGGAGATCTTGATCATGGCGCGCGAATCGAGGTTGCCCGCCGCGATCAACCGAGTCGAACGGGTGTGCAGGGCGATTGCCGGCCGCCGGTTCGACAAGGACGGGGAGGGCGTGTTGCTCACGCCCTCCGCGGGCGTCGCGACGCTCGACGACGGCACCGACCCTGCCGACGTCGTGCGCCGCGCCGTCGACGCTCGCGAGGTGGCCGCCGGTCACCTCGATCTGCGGGTACATCGTTGGGAGCCCGCCATGTCGGCCGACACCGCCCCGACGGAGCGGGAGGCGTTCGACCGCTTCAAGTGGCAGTCGATCAAGGAACGACTTCGCGCGCCGACACAGATTCTGGCGACGTACGTGCTCGGGCTGTTCGTGCCGTTCTGCTTCTACTGGACGATGGCCAACGTCGTGGGGTTCGACATCACGTACTGGATGTACCTGTCGGTGGTGGCGACCCTGGTCTTGACGGGGGTGATGATCCTCGTCGAAGCCCAACTCGCGGTGCATCAGAAGGAGCCCCCGAAGGTCGACGAGTTCCCACTGGCGACGGCGATCATCTGCGCCTACCTCCCGAACGAGGCGGCGACGATCATGGGGACGCTGGATGCGTTCCTCGATCAGGGCTACCCGGGCGGGTTGCAGATCATCCTCGCCTACAACACGCCGAACTCGATGCCGGTCGAGCGCGAGCTGGCTCAGCTCGCCGAGAAGCACCCGAACATCGACGTCGTGCGGGTCGAAGGCAGCACCTCGAAGGCACAGAACGTGAACGCCGTGCTGGCGATGGCGCGTGGCGAGTTCACCGGGATGTTCGACGCCGACCACGAGCCACGGCCCGGGAGCTTCGAACGTGCCTGGCGCTGGCTGGCCAACGGCTACGACGTCGTCCAGGGGCACTGCCTCACCCGAAACGGGGAGGAGACGAAACTCGCCCGTATGGTCGCGGTCGAGTTCGAGTCGATCTATGCGGTGGCTCATCCCGGGCGCGCCAAGCTGCACCGGTTCGGTGTGTTCGGCGGATCGAACGGCTACTGGCGGACCGAACTCCTGCACGAGACGCGGATGCGCGGTTCGATGCTGACCGAGGACATCGACTCGTCGATGCGTACGGTCGAGCGGGGCCTGAAGATCCGATCGGATCGCGACGTCGTGTCACGCGAGCTCGGGACGACCACGTTCCAGCAGGTCTGGAACCAGCGGCTGCGCTGGGCCCAGGGCTGGTTCCAGGTCACGATGATGCACACGCTGCGTGTCTGGAAATCGCCGGGCCTGACGTTCCGCCAGAAGTTCGGCGCGTCGTACCTGTTGGGGTATCGGGAGGTCTACCCGTGGCTGTCGCTCCAGATCTTCCCGCTCGTCGCCTACTGGATCACACGGGGCGACTCGTTCGGATACGGGTTCCCGCTCTTCTTCGCGACCACGCTGTTCGTGCTCCACATCGGACCGTTGCAGACGTGGTACGCCTACCGCCTCGCCGACCCGGAGATCAAACAGCACAAGAGCTGGTTCTGGGCGTACCTGCTGTTCTCGACGCTCTTCTACACGGAGTACAAGAACACGATCGCTCGTGTCGCGCACATCAAGGAGTTCGTCGGTGAACGCGCGTGGAAGGTCACACCCCGGGGTGACGACCCGATCGAGTTCGAGGACGACGAGGAGCTCGACGACGCCGAGGTCTTCACGACACCCGTCGAGGCATCGGAGCTGGTCGAGCTGCCCCGATCGAGCGGATCCCGGCACGAGTCGAGTGATCCGGAGCTGCCGTCGTTGCCGAGAGCGCCCCGGCCGTCCGAGGCCCCCCTCGAGGTCGCGTCGGCGGGTGCCACCGACATCGTCGACCCCATGTCTCGGACCGCGCTGCCCGTTCGGGACACCCGGAGCGCCCTGAGCGAGCAGGCGATCGCGTCGGTCGCAGAGTCCGCCCGACTGGTGCCATCGCCGGATGCGATGGCACCGGTCGCCGGTCGACTCGACCGGCCGATGCTGCCGGGGAGCCAGCCGGGCACCCCGTCGCGTCGCGGGGCGAGCGAGCGGGACATCGCCGAACGGGTGCGTCGTCTGACCGACCGGTCGATTCCACGTGCCTCGTCGGGAGCGGTCGGGCCGGCCGTGCCCGAACCGTTCGGGCAACCCGGTGCGATTCCGATGCGTATCCGGCCCACGTCGCCGGGTCCGGACCATCGCGACGGCGACGCCGTCGGCGGTGTGCCGCGCCGGCGTTCGTCGGTGGATGGGTCGACCGATGCGGGGTTGCCACGTCGGCGTTCGTCGGTGGACGGGTCGACCGATGCGGGGTTGGCCTGTGGGCTGGGAGATGCCGTATCGAGCGGCGAGGGGTTGCCGGGTCGGCGTTCGTCGGTGGATGGGTCGACCGATGCGGGGTTGCCACGTCGGCGTTCGTCGGTGGACGGGTCGACCGATGCGGGGTTGCCACGTCGGCGTTCGTCGGTGGACGGGTCGACCGATGCGGGGTTGGCCGGTGGGCTGGGAGATGCCGTATCGAGCGGCGAGGGGTTGCCGGGTCGGCGTTCGTCGGTGGACGGGTTGACCGATGCGGGGTTGCCACGTCGGCGTTCGCCCGTCAGCGGGAACGCAGGGCGCGATGTGTCGTCGGAGGAGGCGGGCGTGGCCCACGACGCGACCGGCGTCGGAAGTCGCCCGGGCGGGCACTGAGCCGACGCCGCTGATCCGAGCGCGATCGTCCTCGTCTGGCGCCCGTCAGGCGGCCGCAGAGCCATCGTGCGGTCGCACGCCGTCGGTCGCGAACCGGAGCCCTCCGATCAGCTGGACGAGGAGCAGCGACGCCGGCGAGTCCGAGATCGTTGCGGAGATCACCACCGACATCTCTCCGCCGCCCCCGGTGCGCCGGTCGACGCATCGCCCGGCGGCGACGGGGTCCGGGCGCACGTTTGCCTCGGAGAGCGCACGCTGGAAGTCGTCGGACGCGAGCCCGCCGAGGTGACAGATGGCCGGCTCGCCGAACAGCGACGTGCGTGGGCGTTGGAGCAGCGATGCCGCACTGGCGTTGGCATCGACGATCGTGCCCGAATCCGTCACCATGAGCATCGGCACGACCGATCGTTGGAACATCGTCGAACCCGTGCCCGTGGGTGATGGTTCCTCGTTGACGAGGCCGTCCGTCGGGGCCATGAGTTGGGCCATGACCGTGCGACCGTACGTGGGATGGTCGAGCTTCGTGAACCGCCCGTGGACGGCGATCTCGCGGCCGAGGCGGTGTGTCACCCACGTCAGGCCCTCCACCGATCCGGCGTCCGCCCCCTCGAGTTGACTCCACAACCAGTCGACATCGACGTCACACACGTCGGAGAACTTGGAGCTGATGAGATCGACCTCGTTGCGGTCGGCGAGGCCCAGGACGTGTTCGTTCCATTCGAGGATCTCGCCCGCGGGATCGAGGAGCACGATCGCCACGATGCCGGCTCGGATGATCGACCGCAGTGCCATGTGCCACGCCGTCTCCGTCGAGCGAGCCTCGATCTTGTCGCTCACGTCGACGAGCGACGCGAGCACCGCCCGCGGTGCCTGATCGACTCCGAAGACGGGGAGCAGGTTGAGGGTGAGCCAACGGGTCGCGAGTTCGCCGTCGGCGGGTACGCCGATCGTGAGTCCCGACGAGGTCCTGCCCGAGTCGAGCACATCCCGGACGGGATCATCCGCCGGCGTGATCCTCGATCCGTCCTGCCACACGGTCCCGATCACGTCGCCGTGGAGTGCGCAGCCCGCAAGGTCCTGTTCCCGGATGCCGAGCAACTCGGCCGCGGGCCGGTCCCATTGCACCACGTGTCCGGTCATGTCGAACAACATCACGCCGGCGCCGATCGAGGCGAGCGTGTACTCGGCGAGCCAGGGCCCCCCGATACCGAAGTCGGTCGTGGAGTGCATGGCGTCCATCACGGAGCTCCACCTTCGGCTTCGCCGTCGCGATGCTCGCCGAGGAGCGCCGAGACATGCGTCGGGACGAGGGCTCCGACCCGCTCGGGGAGGTAGTCATCGTGTGCCAGGGCGCAGTCGCCGTGCTGATCGAACAGCTTGGCAGCGAGCTCGGCTTCCTGATCGACGCCCAGCCCACCGCCGTCGAGCGCGAGTTCGATCCGGCCGACTCTCGCCCGGGCACGGTCGACCGCGCAAGCGGACCGTTCGACTTCGGTCGCCACCGTATCCGGTGCGACAAGGGCCACATGGCGGAGCCGTGCCACCGGGACGGGCACCAGTCGGGCCGCCTCGTCGCCGTGCTCGAGCACGGCCCTCGGGCTCGGGTCGGCGACGATCGTCTCCCAGGCTGCGACCGCGTCGCGTCGCAGCGCGTCGAGGTGGGTGTGGGCGGCAAGCAATCGATCCGGCCGCAGACCGGGCGCCTGCGCGAGCAGTTGGCCGAGGGTGAGTCCACCGCGAAGCGCATTCAGGACTGCCGTGACGTCGGAACGGCGATGGTCGCCGAGTCGACCGGCGCCGTGCCGTCGGAGTTCGCCGACGAACCTGAATTCGTCTCTCGCAGTGGCGATACGGCCGGACTCGCTCCACGGTAGGACGAGGGCGGGCCGCTGGGTCACGACCGTGCGCCGCGGGACATGGTTCCGTCGCAAGTGATCGACGCAGTGGTCGTCGGTGAGGGTGAGAATGATCGACATGGGTTGACTCCTCCGTGAGTCTCGGGTTCGTCGCTTCCGTTGCGACGTCGGGTGGGTGATGACCGCGTCGTGCGGTCGGGGTGGTTGATCACTGCATGACGAACTCGGTCAGGTAGATGGTGACGATGTCCTCGCCGTAGAAGTTCTCGAGGCCTTCGAGCAGATCGTGGCGGGCGCTCTCGCGGCCCTCCTGCGTTGCGAGCTCCTCCATGTGACGTCCGGAGAACGTTCCGAGCACCAGGTCGCTGGCCGGCGCGCTCTCGAACGGGATCTCCGCATCGCCGCCGCCGTGACCGCCACCACCGTCGTCGTGGTGCAGCGCTTCCTCCGACAGGCCGATCGCGACCGCGATGCGCAGGTAGTGCCCCTCGGCGAGGTTGACGTTGACGGGATCGAGGGTCACGATCCCGGCGACCTTCGGCTCGAGCTCCTCGACCTCGGACACTGCCGGGTCGGTCGCCGCAGCCTCGGCGTCGCTGGCGCCGGAGAGCCGTCCGCCGAGGAAGAATCCGGCTCCGGAGAGGGCGACGCACAGCACGGCGACCATGATCAGCCGGCCCTTGCCGCCTGAATCGTCGCCTGCCGGCGCTTCATCGTTCGTTGGTGACGTCGTGTCTGGCATCGTGCAAACTTCCTTGTTCGCGCCGTGATGTGGCGGATCCCCACCGGCGAGCGGTTCGCAGGTCGAGGATCGTGGTGTGTTTCCTGTGCTCTGCGACCGTCCGGTGATGGCACGCCGATGCACGCATCCGCGACGTGCCTTGACGGGCTGCTGAGAGTCCACCCGGCGGCACGAGGGCCCGGGTGGAACACGTGTGCCAACGCTGGTGCACTCCCGGGTCCGAGGGGCGATGTCGGGTCTTGTACGCGGTGCCGAGCCGACTCGGGCCGCGCCCCGGAGCAGCGTCGACGCCGTGGCGACGTCCGCGTCGATGGCGCTCGCGATGCCCTGCGGCGTCACTCCCGCGACTCGGCTCCTCAGGAGGGCTCGCCCGTGAGGATCGGTGGCCCGCGCCGTGCATCCTCCCTGGTGGGCCGATCCATCCCACCGCACGGAGAGCCCGCGAGGACCGAGGTGCCCCAGCCGAGCGATTCGTGTTCGGGGAGTGTGCTCGGGCCGGTTGCTCAGGCGGTGGCGAGCACGACGATCTCGACGCGCCGGTTCCGGGCCAGCCCGACCGCGTCGGTCGCGTCGCTGACCGGGCGGGTGTCGGCGTAGCCGGCGGCCGACAGGCGTTCGCGAGGGAACCCGCGACCGTCGACGAGGTATCGCAGCACCGACGTCGCCCGCGACGTCGAGAGTTCCCAGTTGGAGGGGAAGCGCACGGTCGAGATCGGCCGGTTGTCGGTGTGACCCTCGATCGAGACCTGGTTCGGGAGATCGGTCAATGCGTCGGCGACGACGTCGAGAATCCGGATGCCGTCGGGCTGCACGTCGGCCTGGCCCTCCTCGAAGAGCACCCGATCGGTCACGATCGTGACGACCAATCCGCGTGCTTCGCGGCGGAACCCGATCGCATCGGTGAGTCCGGTACCCGCCGCCCGGGCCCGGACGATCTGCTCGACCTCGGTGAGGGGATCGCCCATGATCTCATCGGCCTCCTCGATCACCTCGAACGTCGCAGTGGGCGCCTGGGGACGCTCGTCGACCGGAGCGATCTCCACCGCGGGCGGTGCGATCGCTTCGTCGGGCTCCTTGACGGCCGTTCTGGGTGTCTCGTCGCTCCGGATCGGCGTCGGCCCGAAGCCGTCGAGCACGTTGACGGCGCCGGCAGCCAGCGGTCCGCTACCGCCGTCGCCGATCTCGAGGTCGAGCGGTGAGCCGACGCCGAGCTCGCGCCGGAACGAGTCGGCTGCGAGTTCGAGCTTCTCCTCGTCGGTCCGGCCGAGTGCGAACAGCACCAGGAAGAGGGCCATGAGCAGCGTCAGCACATCAGCGTAGGGGATCACCCAGGCCTCGTGGTTGACGTGTTCCTCGTGTTCTTCCTCGTGGTGTCGACGCTTGCCGCGAGACTCAGACACGTGCGGCCTCCAGCGCCCGAGCTTGGGTCGGGGGCAGATAGGTGAGCAGCGTCTGCTCGATCACTCGTGGGTTCTGGCCGCCTTGGATGGCGAGCACGCCCTCCATCACCATCTCGCGGCCGGCGACCTCCTCGGCCGACATCTTCTTCAGCTTGTTCGCCAGGGGGAGCATGATGCCGTTGGCGAGGAAGACACCCCAGAACGTCGCGACGAACGCCGCCGAGATGCCGGTGCCGAGCAGCTCGGGTTGGTCGAGGTGGCCGAGTGTCGCGATCAGGCCCATGACGGCGCCGATGATGCCGAACGTCGGCGCGAAGATGCCGTACGCCATGCACCAGTCGGCGGCCACTTTGTGGCGGGCCTTGAGCGTGCGGATGTCGGTGCGCATCACGTCCGCGACCGCGTCTGGGTCGTTGCCGTCGATGGCGAGCTGGAGGGCCTTCTGCATGAACGGATCGTCGAGTTCGGCCACATCGGATTCCAGCGACAGGATCCCGTCGTGACGGGCACGACCGGCGTAGTCCACGATCCGCTCCAGTCGGGCGCTCGGATCGAGTTCGGACTTCGGGAACATCGCACGCATGATCGCGGCGATGACGCCGGTGGTGTCCTTCATGTCGAAGCTGGCCATGGTGGCGCCCAGCGCACCGACGATGACGATGAACAGCGCCGGGACGTTCGTGATGAGGACGATCGGGCTCACGCCCTTGAAGATGCCGCCGACGACCACGCCGAACAGCGCGATCGCGAGCCCGATCGGAGTCGCCTTCATGAGACGGGCTCCTCGAGGTCGTCGACTCGTTCGTGCCGTTCCGTTGGCTCACCACTCGCCAACTCACGACCGCTCGACGTGGGTGCCGCATCGGTCGCCGGCGGAGTGGTCCACGCGGCCGCACCCGATTGCATCATGCCGGCGATGGCGATGATGCGGGCGCGGTGGTCGATGATGCGGCGGACGATCTCCTCGGCGGGCTCGACCACGACGTACTCGGTCCCGTCGATCAGGCGCACGACCGTGTCGACGTGGGTGTCGACACGTTCGAACAGATCGGGGTTCAGGTACATGGGATCGCCGTGGCGAAGTCTCGTGAGCTGGATCACTGCTTTTCTCGAGTCTCGTGCTGGATGGGACTGCGCCGGTTGTTGCGCATCGGAGACTGTCCGACGGCCGGCAGGATCGGCCAGGAGGCTCACGACCTCCGTGCGTGACGGGCGGGCTCGTGGACTGTTCGCGAACGTGGACGACCGCGACGAACTCTCCCGGCGACTGTGGACGCTGCGCGAGATGATGTCGCAGCTGCTGTTCGTGCTCGAGGTCCAGCAGCTGATCCTGACGAACGATCGGCTGCGCTGGCTCCCGACGATCACCGAGACCGTCGAGAACGTCGTGGACCTGATCCGCCAGGCCGAGGCCGAGCGAATTCTCGTGTCGCAGCGGGTGGCCCGCGGCTGTGGGCTCCGCGACGATGCCAGCCTGGCGGAGCTCGCCCAGGTCGCTCCCGAGCCCTACGGTGAGATCTGGCGCCAGAACCGCCTCCACCTGGTCGCCATCCAGGAGGAGATCGACGAGCTCTCCCGCGAGAACCAGACGCTCAACCGACGCGGGATGGGTTCGGCCGGAGCCGTGGCACGCCATCTCGAGGGAGAGAGCTCCGCCACGTACGACCCAGACGGTGCCGCTGCACGGCTCGCTCCCGCCGCGTCCCGATTCGATCGGACGGCTTGACGTGAACATCTCCGGCCTGTACACCGCGCTGTCGGGTATGAACGCCCAGCGTCGCGTACTCGACGTGACGGCGCACAACATCGCCAATCAGACCACCGAGGGCTACCACCGTCAGCGAGTCGCACTCGAGGCGGCCGACATCGGCCCGGCTGCTCGCGTGTTCGCCGGTGGAGGCTCACAGCTGCGCGGCGTCGACGTGGTCGAGGTCACCCGACTCGTCGATCAGCTCGCCGAGGACCGACTGGTCCTCGAATCCGCTCGATCCGCCGGCGCCGAGACGGCCAGAGGCGAACTCGCCCGGATCGAGCTGGCCTTTCCCGAGCCCTCTGACACCGGCGTCGCCTCGATGCTCGACGACTTCTGGGCCGGGTGGTCCGACCTCTCGATGTATCCGGCCACGTCTGCGACGCGGGTCCAGACGCTCGAACGGGCGCAGACGCTCGTGGACGGCATTCGCCGGGTGGCCGGCGAACTGGACCGCGTCGCCGGCACCGCGTCAGCAGCGCTCGCGACCCTGGCCGACGAGGTCAACGATCTCGCCGACCGGATCGCACAGCTCAACGGTGGGATCGCCAGCGGTGGCGTGGCCTCGAATGATCTGGCCGATCAGCGCGACGTGTTGCTGCGTGACCTCGCCGAGCTGACCGGGGCGATCGCCCTGCCCGCCGACGGTGGGATGGTCAATGTCTCGATCGGCGGGCGTGAGCTCGTCAGCGGGACGATCACACATCGCGTCGGCAATGGCGGGGGGCTGCTCACCTGGCAGCGCGACGGCATGGTCGTCGCCACGCCGCCGAGCCGGGCAGCCTCGCTCATCGGCACCGTGACCGACGTGGTCCCGCGCTACCGGGCCGCCATCGACGGCGTCGCCGCATCGCTCGTCACCGAGGTCAACGCGCTTCACGTGAGTGGGTTCGACCAGTCCGGAACCAACGGCTGGAACTTCTTCGACCCGACAGGCGTGACCGCATCGACGATCGCGCTGTCGTCCGACGTCGTCGGCCGCCCGGAACGATTGGCCGCCGGGGCGCCCGTGCTGCCGGGACCGACCGCGCCCGGCCCGTTCGACGGCGAGCAGGCTCGGGCGATCGCATCGATCGCCGAACGCGCTGCCGGTCCGGATGCCGAATACCGCTCGATGGTGGCCAAGCTCGGGATCGAGGTCCGAACCGCGCGGCGAGGAGCCGAGATCCAGGCAGGGCTGACCCGTGCCGCCGAGGTGCGAGCCGAATCGACGGGCGGCGTGAGCATCGACGAGGAGATGGTGACGCTGATGGCCTCCCAGCGCGCATACGAAGCCTCGGCCCGGGTTCTGACCGCGGTCGACGAGATGATGGGCGTCCTGATCGAGCGCACCGGCCGGGTCGGCCGCTGACGACGGAGGAATGACATGCGCGTGACCAACTCGATGCTCACCAGCACGACACTCGTCGACCTCAACCGGTCGCTCGAGCGACTCCAGCGCAGCCAGTCCGAACTGGCATCCGGCCGAGCCATCCTGGCACCGTCCGACGATCCGTCCGGCGCGTCGTCGGCGATGAGCATCCGAAACCAGCTGCGTCGCTCCGACCAGCAGCAGCGGGCCCAAACGGACTCCCAGAGCTGGTTGGCAACGGCTGATTCTGCGATCGTCAACGGTCTCGATCTGATGAGCCGCGTCAAGGAGCTCGCGGTCCGTGCCGCGAACTCGGGTGGCAACGACGCCACGTCACGGATGGCACTCGCCGTCGAGGTCGGTCAGATTCGCGACGAATTGATCGCCCTGGCGAACACGCAACACCTCGGCCGACCGATCTTCGGTGGAACGGCGAACGGGCCCGCGTACGACCCGTCAGGGGTCTACCAGGGCGATGGCGGGGCCGTACTTCGCGACGTCGCGCCCGGTACGACGATCCGGGTGAACGTGACCGGTCCCGACGTGTTCGGTGACCCTGCGGCGCCCCAGGGGGATCTGTTCGCGGTGCTGGGTCGCATGGAGACCGCGATCGCGTCCGGCAACATGGCGGCGCTCGCGACCGAGCACGATCATCTCGACACCGCTCGCGCAACCGTGGGGTCCGCTGCGGCCGAGGTCGGCGCGCGAGGCGCCCGCCTCGAAGGTCTGCGGGCCCGCACGGCCGCCGACGAGGCCATGCTGCGCGAGACCCTCTCCACGATCGAGGACGTCGACATCGCCGAGGCGCTGATCTCCTTGAAGGCGCGCGAGAACGCATACACGGCGGCGCTCCAGGCGGCCTCGCGGGTGATCCCGCCGTCGCTCCTGGACTACATGCGCTGAGCCCGCTCGACGACGGGGTTGGCACGACGTCACGCAACGCCCCTGGTGGGCCGGAACGCGCGCCGTGCCGGACCACCGGTGCTGCCATCCGTGGCAGTCGTCACCGCCTCACGTCCCCGGTGGATGTCCGGTGGATGTCCCCGGTGGATGTCCCTGGCGGCGAACGGACGGGCGTGTGGGGCCGTTCCGGATCCGCACCGTGCGGCGGCAACGCAGGCCGACGACCGGGGCCGACGAGCGGCGTCGCGGGCGTCATCGGTCGGGTCCCGGGTGCGACCTTCGCCAACCACCGGGCGCGGCGCCGGGGGGCACCGCAGCGACGATCGATCGACCGGTCAGGATCCCTCGACGTCGGGCGCGGTGCGCTCGACGTTCGGCGCCGGGGCGGAGCTCAGGATCCGGTTGATCCGCCCGAGCACGAACCAGGCGAACAGGGCGGCGCCCGCCACCCGGAGCAGTGCGTCGTCGACGCCGTGACCCGTTTCGGCTGCCTCCCAGAGCGGCAGGCCGCACACTGCCATCGCGAACGCGAACGTGATCGCGAAGCGATATGGCGCCAGCGGGCTGCGTCGGCCCGGGCGTTTGACGACGATGTGGAACTCTGGGGTGTCCCCGGCAACCGTTGTCTCAGCCATCGTGGACCCCGCTCAGCTCGGCCGAGAACTCGACCGACGAGCCATCGGCTGCGGTCAACGACACCGTCAGGCGCGACAGTTGATGCACACGGCTGCCGGGGTGGGGACTGATGTCGGCGAGCTCGCTGATGAGTCGGCCGACCGCACCGGCGGCGACATCGGCGTGACGACCCAGGTCGAACGGGTTCGGCCGCACCTCGCGAAGGGGGGCATCGGTGGGTGGTGGCGCCACCGACGGGGTGGGGCGCTCGTCCGACTCGGTGCACGGCCGGGCCACTGGCGTTCGGGCCTCGGCCGCCGAGTCGGCGTGGGGCGACCCGAGCTCGCCAGGCCGGCCATCGGCCCTCGTCGACGTCGTGCCCACGTCGCCCGCGGGCCTCCCCTGATCGACGCGCTCGCTCTGTCGTGGCAGCGATCGCGACCCGGCCAGCTCGCGTGCGAGGTGCTCCGCGAACGAGGTCGTGGGAGCGTTTGCGTTGCCTCCGAACCCGTCCGCCTCGTTCGCCCGGTCGAGCAGCCGGTCGATCCCGGTGGAGGCACCCGTGCCGTAGATCGCACGGTCGAGGTGTGCGAGCCGGGCGTCGAAGTCGTCGCTGCGATCCTCCGGCCCCCCGCCCCGACCGTGCGCGAGCGGCATCGGGTCGTGGGGCCGGTGGTGCGCCGACGAGCGGTCGTCGTCGTTGGCCGGCCGAATCGCCACTTCGACGCCGAGATCGGTCGCGAAGAACCCGCCGACACCGCCGCGACGGATGCGGTTGGCATCGAGCACCTCGACATCGGGTCCCAACTTCGAGCGTGCCTGGCTGAGTGCCTGCTCCAACGTGGCGGCTCGGAATCGGACGGGTTGGCCATCGGCCGTGGCCGTGTCAGGCGAGTCGTGCAAGAGGCTCATGGTTCAACTCCGGGTCGGCGCCCGGCATCGCCGGAGCGCGAACGTTGTCGACGACCTCCACTCGGAGGTGGGGATCGATCTCCTGATAGGACACCACCGTCACACCGGGGACGGTCTGGTTCACGAGCCGGGCGAGCGCCGGGCGCAACGCTGCCGCGCACACGAGCACCGCGGGTACGCCGGCGTTCCCTGCCGTGGTCGCGGTCCGTCGCACCTCGCCCGTGAAGTGGTCGTGCAGCGCCGGACCGAGTTGGATGACGGCGCCGTGCTCGGTGACCTCGTAGCGGTCGGCGAGACCCGATTCGAGTGCCGGTTCGAGCGTCGCCAACCGGAGGACGCCATCGGGTGCGAGCGACCGTGTGATCGCCGGGCCGAGCACCGTACGAGCCGCCTCGACGAGGGCGTCCGCCGAACGCGACGTGCGGGCACGTTCGCCGATCGCCTCGAGAATGCGGACGAGGTCGCGGATGGCGATGCCGTCGTCGAGCAGGGTGGCGAGCACACGCTGGACCTCGGCGAGTCCGACCGAGTGGGCGCTGAGATCCTCGATGACGGCCGGGTCGGTCAACCCGACGCCGTCGAGCAGTTCCTTGACGTCGGAACGGGAGAGCAGGCGTCCGGCGTTGCGGCGCACGAGCTCCGCCAGGTGCGTGACGATGAGCGCCGATCGATCCACGACCGTGTTGCCCGCGACCTCGGCTTCGACGCTGAACTCGCTCGGTACCCAACGCGCCGGCAGACCGAACACCGGCTCGACGATGTCGTCGCCGGGGAACCTGGTCAGATCGTCGCCGATGACGAGGACGCGCCCGGGCGGCACCTCTCCCCTGCCGATCTCGACGCCGTGGATGCGCAGGACGTAGGTCATCGCCGGGAGTGTCGCGTCGTCCCGAGTGCGGATCGACGGCATCACGAAGCCCAGCTCGCCGGCGATCTTGCGGCGGAGCGCACCGACCCGATCGAGGAGATCGCCGCCACGTGACGCATCGACCAGATCGATGAGGTCGACGGCGAGGTCGAGCTCGAGCGGCTCGACCCGTGCGTCGATCGCCAGTTGTTGTGGCGACGGCGGAATCGGATCCGCGACGTCGTCCGTCGGCACGTCGACGGGAGCGTTCGCAGATCGGCTGATGAGCTGGTGTCCGAGCACGATCAGCCCGACACCGCACACGATGAACGGCACCTTGGGCATGCCGGGAACGAGCATCATGAGCGTGACGACGACGCCGCCCGAACGGATGGCCTGGCCCTGGCGGGCGAACTGACCGAACACGTCGGTTCCCAGATCGGTTTCGCCGGCCGACCGCGTGACGATCAGGCCGGACGAGATCGACACGAGCAGTGCCGGGATCTGGGCGACGAGGCCGTCACCGACGGTGAGCATGCTGTAGGTGGCGACGGCGTCACCCAGACTCATGCCCATCTGCAGCACGCCCACGATCAATCCGCCGACCAGGTTGACGAGCGTGATGACCAGACCGGCGATCGCATCGCCCTTCACGAACTTCGAGGCACCGTCCATCGCGCCGTAGAAGTCGGCTTCGTCGGCGACCTGCTTGCGGCGCTGCTTGGCCTCTTCGTCGGTGAGCATGCCGGCGTTGAGGTCGGCGTCGATCGCCATCTGCTTGCCGGGCATGGCGTCGAGCGTGAACCGGGCCGAGACCTCAGCGACGCGTCCGGAGCCGTTCGAGATCACGACGAACTGGACGAGCGTGATGATCAGGAAGATGACGAAGCCGACGACGATGTTCCCGCCGACGACGAATGAGCCGAAGGTCTCGATCACGCCGCCCGCGTCGCCTCGCGACAGGACCGCACGTGATGTCGACACATTCAATCCGATGCGGATGAGTGTGACGACCAGGAGCAGGGACGGGAACGACGAGAAGTCGAGCGCGCTCCGAACGTTGGTCGACACGAGCAGGATCAGGACGGCCGTCGAGATGTTCGCGACCAGCAGCAAGTCGAGCACGTTCGACGGCAGCGGCAGGATCATCACGGTGACGACCAGGACGATCACGGCCGGGAAGCCCATCTGTGCGAAGCGGGGTTTGCTCATGTGTCGGTTCCATCCACCCGGGGTGTGGGCGTGCCTCACGGCGCCTCCCATCCGTTCCCGGACGGTTGAGACTGTCCGCAGTCGCCGCTGTTTGTCGTGCAGGCCGCCGGACGCGATACTCAGCACACGACAGGAGGCTGCACATGCAGGTGGAGACAAGCCGATTCGGGACGATCGAGGCGGCCGATGACGAAGTGGTGTCGTTTCCCGAGGGGTTGCCCGGATTCGCCGATCTGCGCCGGATGGTGCTGCTCGGTGGTGGCCGCTTCCCCGGTTCGGCAGAACTCGAGGATCACCATTCGCTGTTCTGGCTGCAGGACGTCGACGATCCCGATGTGGCGTTCCTCACGATCGTGCCGTGGTCGGCGTACCCCGACTACGACATCGAGATCGACCCGTCCGACGTCGACGATGCGGCCGCCGACGACCTGTGTGTGTTGTCCATCGTGACCGTTCGTCGCGAGCACGGTGGGGTGCAGCTGACGTCGAACCTGCTCGCACCCGTCGTGATCGACACCGCCACCCGGGTCGGACGGCAGATCATCCTCGACGACGGGGCGTGGCCCGTGCACGCCCCTCTCGCGTCGTCACCGGCGCCCGACGCGGCGTCCGAGGCGTCCTGATGTTGATCCTCACCCGCCGCGCCGGCGAGAGCATCGTGATCGGTGACGACATCGTCGTCACGATCGTCGAGGCCGGTCGTGATCACGTCCGCATCGGAATCGAGGCGCCGCGAAGCGTGGCGGTGCACCGCCAGGAGGTCTACGTCGCGATCTCGCAGGAGAACGAGGCCGCGCGTTCGGGAGCGCAGCCGGACCGCATCGATGTCGGCGCACCGGTCGCGCCGACCATGATTCCTCGGCGTCAGCGCCCGTAGCAGCGGTTCGTGACGTCACCGGTCACCATCGGTTGCCCGGGTCGGGGGATGGAGCGGGTCATCCGAGCGTTCGTCATCGGCGGCGGCGCTTGCGGGGGACGGCGTCGAGCTCTTCGCCCGGCAACTTGATGTGTGCGGGCAACTCGAGCATGGTGGTCGAGGCGAGGCGGCGGTCGAGGCGTCGCACGAAGGCCAGCACCTGGGCCACGGCTTCGTAGAGCACAACGGGAATCTCGTCGCCGGCGTCGCAGGCTCGCCACAGCGCACGGGCCAGCGGCTTGGCCTCCACGACCGGCACGGCTGCCGTCCGGGCGCGTTCTCGGATACGGGCCGCCATGTCGTTCGCGCCGGTCGCGAGCACGATCGGTGCTCGTCCACCGGCCTCGTACTTCAGGGCCACGGCGACGTGGGTCGGGTTGGTGATGATGACGTCGGCGTCGGCGATGCCGGCGAGCATCCGGTTCCGGGCGAGTGCCCGCTGCATCGAGCGGATCCGTCCCTTGACCATGCCGTCGCCCTCGGTGTTCTTGTGCTCGTCCCTGACTTCCTGCTTCGTCATGCGGAGGTCGCGCTGGTGTTGGTACCGCTGGTACCCGTAGTCGGCGAGCGACAGGATCAGCACCGTCCAGGTGATCGTCCGCGCGAGCTCGAGGATGCCGGCACCGGCGATCGGCAGCGCGACACCCAAGGCCAGCCGGCCGTGGCCGGCCAGCTCCTCCACGAGTCCCATCACACGCGGCCACGCGATCATGACGACGATCGTGATCTTGATCACCTGTTTGGCGGTTTCCCAGATCGATCTCACCGAGAACAGTCGCTGCACGCCCTGCTTCGGGCTGATTCGTTTCGGATCGGGCACGACAGCCTTCCAGCTGAGGACCAGCCCCGTCTGAGCGAGCGTGACGGCGGTCGCCGTCAGCGCCACCGCCGCAAGGAGCGGGGCGATGGCGATGAACCCGTCGAGCAGCGATCGACCGAGCACCTCGACGGCCATCTCGGGTTGTGGGTCGGCCGCGGTCTCGCGCAAGCCGACCAGGCTGCCACCGGCCGCCTCGGCGAGCCGTCCCACCGTCAACGGCAACAGGTACAGCCCGATCAGGAGCCCGGCCCAGCTCGTCAGATCCTGCGACTTGGCGACCTGACCCTTTCGGCGGGCATCACGTCGCTTCTTCGCGGTCGGCTGTTCGGTCTTGTCGCTCTTGCTCACGTCACCCCCCGTAGGCCCGCCCGGCCATGCGCACCGCCCGGCCGAGGAGCGACTCGGTCGTCTCGGGCAGGAGTGCGAGTGTCAACCCGAGCAACATCAGTGCGACGAACGTCTTGGCGGCGAACCCGACGACGAGGATGTTGAGTTGCGGGGCCACCTTGCCGAGCAGACCGAGCGCGACCTCGGTGCAGAAGAGTGCCGCGAGCACCGGCAGGCCGATCTCGAGGGTCGCGACGAGGAACATCGACAGCAGGTCGCTGAACTGTTCGGCGAGCACTGCGAGATCGACCCGGCCCGACGGGACGGCCTCGACCGAACGCAGGTAGCCCCGAACGACGAGGACGTGACCGTTGATGGCGAAGACGATCGCGAGTGCGAGGAGCTGGTGGAATCGACCGATCGGTGCCGCCGACGTTCCGGACAGCGGATCGAGGACCTGGCCGAGCGAGAAACCGATCTGGAGATCGATCAGTTCGCCCGCCGATTGGATCGTCGAGAAGAGGACGTAGACCGCGAATCCGAGCGCGAAGCCCGCCAAGGCTTGGGTGAGCAGCGCGATGACGAAGGGTCCGAGCGCCATCGACGACACCGTGCTGCCGACGTGTGGCGCGACCACGAACGCGATCGCCGTGGCCAGCGCGACGCGGATGCGCCGTGGGATCGACGGTGAGTTGAACGGTGGGCAGAACATGATCCAGGCCGTCGACCGGACGAGCGCGAGCGAGAAGCCGGTCAGTGTTGCGACGGGGAGATCGAGTTGCATGGCGGAGCCGATCGGAGGTCAGCCGTTCATCAGCTGTGGCGCACGCATCAGGAGCTCGCGGCCGAAGGCGACCATCTGGTCGAGCATCCACGATCCCGACACCGCCATCACGACGGCGGCACCGATCAGCTTGGGAACGAACGAGAGCGTCTGCTCCTGCAGTTGGGTGACCGACTGGATCAACCCGACGATCAGACCGATCGCGAGGACGACGACCAGGAAGGGTCCGGCGACCTTGGCGGCCAGGACGAGAGCGTCGGTGCCGATGTCGACGGCGTCTTGTGATGTCATGTCGGTTCTTTTCGTTCGGGGTCGGGCGTCGGGGTGGGGGCTGTGGCGATGCGGCGCTAGCCGTACGAGGTGAGCAGGGTGCCGATGATGATCGTCCAGCCATCGAGCAGGATGAACAGCAGCAGCTTGAGGGGGAGCGAGACGAACGTTGGCGGCAGCATCATCATCCCGAGCGACGTGAGCACGGCCGAGACGACGATGTCGAGGACCATGAACGGAACGAAGATGATGAAGCCGAGGATGAACGCGGACTTGAGCTCGGACAGCACGAACGCAGGGACCAGCGCCGTCAACGGCACCTCGTCGCGTGCGACCGGCTGGTCGGTGTCGGATGCGTCCAGGAACATCTCGAGCTCGGGTTCGCGCGTGTACTCGAGCATGAAGCCGCGCAGTGGTACCGAGGCGGCGTCGGCGGCTTCCGTGAACGAGATCTCGTCCTCCATGAGCGGTTGCAGGCCGACGTCGTTCATCTCCTGGAGCGTGGGTCCCATCACGAACAGCGTGAGGAACAGGCTGAGGCCGACGATCACCTGCTGGGGAGGGAGCTGTGGAATGCCGAGCGCGTTGCGGGTGAGCGACATCACGATGACGATGCGCGTGAACGACGTCGTGAGGATCAGCAGGCTCGGTGCGATCGACAGAACCGAGAGCAGCAGGATCACCACGACCACGTTGGACGAGTCGCCGCCCACGTCGGGTACGTCGAGGCCGATCGTCGCCGTCCGGTCGCCGGGGTCGTCGGGGTCGTCGGGGTCAGCCTGGCTCACGAAGCCGGGCGACGTCGGCGCCCCATTCGCGTCCGGGACGGGAAGTGTCGGAACGTCGGGGATCCGAGGGGGCTGCGGGATGTCGGGTGATTCCGGAACCGTCGGTGGCGGCGGAACCGGCTCGAAGTCGGGGGCCGCACTCGCGGCTGCGGGAGCGGCCAGGATCAGCACGGACACGAACCCGACGAGGAGCAACCGAATGGCACGAGCGTGACCGGTCGCGCCGGCGAAGGCGCGGCGACGTCGTCGATCAGGCATGGCGGGCGGTCGCCTGGCGCAGCGCCTCGACGAGGTTCGGTCGTGGTGCGATCGCGCCGGTCCCGAGTTCCGGTCGGACGGGGGTGGGATCGATCGGTTCGCGAACGGTCCGGCACTCGTCCCACTCGGCGGCCGGCATCTCGGTGATCACGGTCGAGGGGCCCTGCTCGGCGGCCGCGACGAGCACGACGCGATCCCCGAAGCGAACGGCGACGGCAGCGGTGCCGCGGGTCAGGCCGACCCGCCCGACGACCTCGATCGCGGCCGGGGCGCTCGGGCGGCGACCGAAGCGGGACCGGGTGGCGTTGTCGGAGGCGACCGGAGCCATGCCGCCCGAGCGACGACGGGCGATCACGTACGCCACGGCGACGATGCCCAGCACGATGACGAGCGAGAACATGGTCCGAACGAGCAGCGCTCCGATGCTCGTGGTAGCGATCACATCGCCGCCCCGGTGGCGACGATCTCCGTGATCCGGATCCCGAACTCCTCGTCGATCACGACGACCTCGCCGCACGCGATCAGTCGCCCGTTGACGAGCACGTCGATCGGCGCGCCGGCCGCACGGTCGATCTCGACCACCATCCCCGGCTGGAGCGCGAGCAGGTCCCGGATGGGCATCGTGGTGCGGCCCAACTCGACCGTCACGTTCATCTCGACGTCGTGGAGGAGCGTGAGCGGGCTCGTGGACGGCGTCGCCACCGTGCCGTTCGCGGCGAGGGGCGCCGGTTCGAAATCCGCGGCGACGGGGGCACCGGGCGACTCCGGGGCCGCAGCGCTCGCCTCGAGTTCGACGGCGAAGTGGGCGACGATGCCGTCGTCGTCGCGCAGCTCGACGATCGACGAGGGGGTGGCGTCGGTCGTACCGAGCTCACCCAGCTCGAGGGCGAGCCCCGTTGCGGCCACCAGCTCGTCGAGCGAGCGACGGAACGCGTCAGCCAATCGGTCGGGATCCGAGGCGACGCGCCCCGCGGTCTCCGCGTCGACCGCGAGCAGGAGTCCACCGTCGACGCGGGCGCCGTGCACGCCTGCGACCAGCACCGTGATGTCGGGGCCCGACGGCCAGTGCTCGGTCGATCCGCCCGCGCGGCCGATCTCCACCGCCACGGCGAGCGCGTCGGCGGCGGCGACGACGGCGGCGAGTGGGATGCTCGTTGCGTCGGTGCTCGTCGTCTGGTCTGCAGTCACGAGATGCTCCTGATGGTCGTGTCGCCGGGCTCGTTCGTGTCGATCCGGCGGCGGTGTCGTGCGGGCACGGGCGCCTGCTCGCTGACGACTGTGCTGCCCATCCACGATCTGTCAGGTAGGTCGTTGCAGCGTGGACACCGCTCCCAGGGCGGACGCGACGAGGCCACGCCGACGGCGCGACGGGCCCGGACCGAGGGGTTGGGAGACCGTGGTCCTCGGCCGTCGTGCGGCGGTAGAGGTCAGGCGGAATCGCCGGGAACGACCTGGGCGCGGCTGGCGGTCCGGTACCGGTCGGGTGGCACGGCACCCACGATCTGCAGCCCGAGATGCCGGTTCACCCGACCGATCGTCACGTCGTGGAGTGGCACGTCCCCGGCGAACAACGTCAGCGGCATTCCGACGGGATGGTTCAGCAGGAGCAGATCGCCGACCGCCAGCTCGACGATCTGGCTCGAGGTCGCAGTGGCTGTCCGGAACGTCGCCCGCGCCTGCACCCCGGCCGTCGAGAGGTGCTCGCGCAGGCGAGCCTGAGCGGCCGCGATCTTCTCCTCGCTCAGCCCGCTGCCGCTCGCCGACGCGGCGATGGCTTCCAGGTGTGGCTGGAGGCTGGTGAACGGAACGCACAGCGTCATGACCTCGGTGGTCTGCTCGATGCGGACGTCGAACGAGATCACGATCATCATGTCGGTCGGCGCCGCCAGTTGGGCGAACTGCGGATTCGACTCTTGGCCGATGACCGACGGTTGGATGGCCACGACCGGCTCGAACGCATAGCGGAGATCGGGCAGCGTCAGCTCGACGATGTTCCTGAGCAGCGCGAGCTCGAGATCGGTCATCGAACGTGTGGGCTGCTCGGCGCCGCCCACGCCACCCAGCATCAGTTCGGTGGCCACGAAGCCGATCGGGAGGGGGACGTGCAGGATCGCCGCGCCCGCGAGCGGTCGCAGTGACAGCATGGTGAGCGCGGTCGGGTTGGGGATCTCGCGGATGTACTCGTCGTACGGCTGGGGTTCGATGTCGCGGATCGTCACCTGTGTGACGGCGCGAAGTGTCGAGGCGAGCGTGGTGGTGAATCCGTGGGCCAGCGTCTCCTGCACGATCTGCAGCGTCCGCACGTGCTCGCGCGAGAGGGTCGAGGGCCGGCAGAAGTCGAACGGTCTCGGCTCGCCGCGTTGGCGGGGACGGCGTTGTGTTGGTGCGGTGGTCACGATGATGCAGTCGACTCAGGTCGCTCAGCGGCGGAGGTTGACGACCTCTTGGAGGAGTTCGTCCGAGGTGGTGATCACTCGAGCGTTGCCCTGGAAACCGCGCTGCGCCACGATCAGGCGGGTGAACTCCTCGGCGAGGTCGACGTTCGACATCTCGAGGGTGCCCGCCGAGATGAGTCCGCGTCCGCCGCCGCCCGCCGTGCCGATCTGGGCGAGACCCGAGTTGGGTGTGTCACGCCACATGCCGGCCACGCGCTCGAGGCCGCCGGGATTGGTGAACACGGCCATGGCCACCTGACCGATCTGACGCGTGCGCCCGTTGGTGTAGCTGCCGACGATCGTGCCGTCCTGGGCGATGTTGAACGACTGCAACGATCCGGCACTGCTGCCGTTCTGTTCGGTGATCGCCGCGCTCGCGGCGCCCGCGTACTGTGTGAGCCGGTGGGGTGCGCCGGGGCCGCCGAGTGAGATCGTCATGGCGGCGGGCATGCCGGCGATGGTGCCCCCGGCGATGTCCATGGTGAAGTCGGCCGGGCCGGTCATCTCGCCCGTACCGTTGAAGGTCAACACGTTGTCGGTGATCGCGACGGCGACCGGTGGATCGCCCGCGGTTGCACTGACCGTCCACTGGTTGACCGCGGTCTTGGTGAAGGTGAGGTCGAGCGAGACGCCGGTGCCTTGGTCGTCATAGGTGGTCGCAGCGAGCACGCCGACGGTGCCGATCGGGGCGTCGGCGGACAGGTTGCCGCCGATCACGACGTCGGTCGTCTGGGTCGGCGGAATGAGGTCGCCGACGCGGATCGACACGGGGCCGATGGCGCCGTTGGTGTCGATGACGCCGACTGCGTCGGCCTGCCAGCCCTGCACGAGTTGACCTTCCGGAGTCGTCAGACTGCCGCTCGCGTCGAGGGCGAAGCTGCCGGCGCGGGTGTAGGAGGTTCCGTTGGCGTCCCTGACGACGAAGAAGCCGTCGCCCTGGATGGCGAGGTCGGTGGTGCGACCGGTGCGCTGGAGCGCCCCCTGTGAGAAGGACTGCACCGTGGCCGCGAGGCGTGAGCCGAGGCCGATCTGGGCGGGGTTGGACCCACCGGTCTCGGCACCGGGGGCGGAGGCGCCGCTCAGCGTCTGCGTCAGGACGTCGGAGAACACGGTCGATGAGCTCTTGAATCCGACGGTCGACACGTTGGCGATGTCGTTGCCGACGACGTCGAGCATGACCTGGTGGTTACGGAGCCCGGACAGGGCGCTGGACATGGAACGGATCACGGCTGGTTGCCTCCTGTGGTTGGGTTGCACCGGCATCCGTGCCGTCGTCGCTGGGTTGCGACCGCTCGGATCCGTCCGAACGTGATTGATGAGGAATGGTCCGGCGCGAGTGCGATTGCGCCGTGAGGTGTCGACCGCATCACGCGGTCGATGCCGGATCGGACGACGGGGGCGGGTTCGGAGCGGACACCGGCGGCAGGATCGTGGGAGCATGGACGGAGAGGATCGCTCCGAACGGAACGCTGTACCCGCCGGCTACGACGGTCAGTTGATCGTTCTCGATCGACGCCGACTCGACGGTGGCCGTCAGGCGAGCCCCGTCACCGTCGACGAACGTGACGTCGCGGCCGACGATGGTGCCGGCGAGTGACAGACGTTGGCTGGCGGCGCTCTCCTGGTACGCGGTCGTGAGCTCATTGAGTCGATCGACCATGGTCAGTTGCGCCGACTGGGCGAGCATCTGTGACGCGTCGGCGGGCTTCGTCGGGTCCTGGTACTTGAGCTGGGCCACGAGGAGCTTGAGGAACGCGTCACGGTCCAGCATCGCTCCAGGATTCTCGACGGGGCGTCCCGGCTCCGGAGTGGTGAGATCGGTGGGTGCGCCGACGGCGCCGACGGGTGTTGCGGGCATGGGTGGCCTCTCGGAGTTCTCGGTTCGGTGGTGCTCGAATGACGGAGCCTGGTCAGATTCGGAGATCGATGCCGTCGACCGGGGCGACGTCGGCGATTCCTGCGGTGGCGTCGGTCGATGGGGCGTCGGTGGCATTCGTGGATCGGTTCCCGCTCGGCAGTTGACCGGCGGGACCGTTCGACGGTCGGGTGTCGTCGCGGGCGCCCCGGCCGGTGCCGACATCGACCGAGCCGAGATCGAATCCGCCTGCGCGCAGCTGGTCACGGAGTTCGTCGATGTGCTGGCCGAGCAGCGCTCTGGTCGCCGCCTGGTCGGAACGGAGGTTGAGTTGGAGGCCGTCGCCACGGTCGAGGGCTTCGATGCGGATCGGTCCGAGGTCTCCGCCGTCGGCCTCGAGCTCCAGTTGGGAGCCGCCGTGGGTGGCGCGCCGTAGCTCGGCTCGGGCGAGGAGCTCGTTCGCCTGGGCGTGGTCGGCCGCACGTTGCCGTGCCGCCAGATCGGACGTGACGGCGGGATCCTCGGTGAGCGTCGTCGCGGCGGGAACGTTGCCCGGTCGAGCGACGCTCACGGTGTCGGCCGTTCGGAGCGTCGACGCGGCCGTCGTCTCCGGGATGTCGACATCGCCTCCCTCGGGCACCTCGCCACCGGGGTCCTCGGCGTCGGCGACATCCTCCGTGTCGACGAGCGGGGCGCCGACCTGGGAAGCGATGTGCGCAGCCTCTCGCGCAACGGTGGCGTCGGTCGGCGTAGAGGCGGAATCGGCATGCATCGGCGCCGACGTGGCGTCGGCTGTCGTGATCGACTCGTCGGCATCGCCGGGAACGGTGCCGTGCACGGGCGCGGCGGCGGGGTCGGTGTTGGTCGGCGCGGCGACGGTCCCCACCGTGTCGCGCGTGGTGCCGACGTACGCCGGCGACCCCTCGATCAGGAGCGACGAAGGCTCCGGTTCGGCGGGGCCGGCTGCATCGACGCTCACGCTGCTGACCGCGAGCTCGTCCACGATCGTGTCCGATCCCTCGGGCGTGCGACCGACGACGGCGCTGTCGACGGCGACCTCTGGGTGAGTGGGCCTCGCCCAGCCCGGCGGATCGGACCGGTACCCGAGTGCGCCACCGACGACCGCGAGCGTGGCGACCGTCGACGGGTCGTCGGTCGACGGGAGTTCGGCCGGCGGCTCGGACTTCGAGTGGAGGCCGCGGATCCGGGCACGTGGCCTGTCCGGTGCTGGATCGTGGGGTTCCTGATGCTCGATCCGCGGCAGGAGCACCTGATCGAAGGGAACGGCGTCGGGATCGGAGCGGGTCGGCTCCCCGGCGCCGGCGTGACGCGAACGCAGGTTGGCCATCGTGGGAACCGGCGAGGTGTTCACGAAGTCTCCAGTCGGTCGTGGACCCGGGCGACATAGGTGGCGGCCCGGGGCGGTGGCTGGTTGCCGTTGCGCGACACGGCTCCTGCACCCGAGTGGTACGCGGCGAGCGCGAGGTCCCATGAGCCGAAGCGGCGCTCGTGCATGGCGAGGAGGCGAGCCGCACCGTCGATGGCGTCGATCGGATCGTGCGGGTTCACGCCCAACTCGTTCGCCGTCATGGGCATGATCTGCATGAGACCGATCGCACCGTCCGGGCTCACCGCGTCGGTCTGGTAGCGCGACTCGACCCAGCCGACGGCGGCCAGCAACCGGGGTGGAACCCCGTGCAGCGCCCCGGCCCGTTCGAACTCGGCGGCGAAAGGTGTATTCGTTGCCACCTGTCCCGGTGCGGTCGTCGTCGCCGGCGCCGGTGCGCCGACCGTGCCGACCGTCGTCCCTCCGACGGTGACGATGCTCGACGTGGTCGCCGGCATGGTGGACACACCGGGCGTGGAGCCGGCCGGCAGGGCACCGATCGCTGCCAGGCGGTCGAGATCGGTCGACAGCGGTGACGTCGTCGGGCCGAGGAGCTGACCGAGCGCTGCCCGACGGTCGAGGTCGGTCAGCAGCGATGCCGCCGAAGTGCCGCCGTACAGCTGGCCCCAGTCGACCGTCGGAGCGGGCATCGTTTCCAGCGACCGCATCGCATCGGTCGACGGTGCCGACGTGATCGGAGGGCCGCCTGCGTGCTCGTGGCCCTCGCGAGCTGCGTCGGTGCTCAGATCGAGCATCGCGTCGAAATCCTGCCCCGAACGGCCGGTCGTCGGTTGCGCGACGATCGAGGGCTGCCTCGTGCGACCGAATCTCGTCTCGATCGCGTCGATGCGCTGGAACACCGCCGCCATCGTGCCGACCGTCATCCGATGCGCTCCCTCGTGTTCTCAGACGTGTGTCGCGAGATGACGAGATCGTCGAGCTCCTTGGCGTCGCGCCGCCGCTCCTCGACGTCGGCCTCGGCGGTCAGTCGTTCGACGAGCCGTTCGACACCGTCCAGGCGGCGGGCGGTCTCGCGCCAGCGCGCCGCGGCGGCGTCGAGATCTTCGCGGGCCATGCCGGCCGCGGCACCGGCGGTGTTCGCGTCACGAACGCCTCCGGCCAGCATCGCTCGGCGGGCCAGGAACAGGGGCGCCTCGACCGCATCGCGTCGGTCGGCCCGGCGAATCGCGGCGTGCGCTCGTGCAGCCGCATCCTCGCGGGCGGAGAGCACTCCGCGCTGACGTGCCACCTCGCTGCGTGCCAACTGCTCACGTAGCGCCCGCACCCGCAGGACGGCATCGAGTCGGCGACCGCTCACGGCCGGCTCCCGAGCACGTCGGCGAGCCGCACGAACGCCTCGCTCGCGGGCGTGCGTTCCTCGACCCGCTGGCGCAGGAACTCGTCGATCTCCGGGCGCCGTGCGATCGCTCGGTCGACGGTCGGGTTGGTGCCCGGTACATATGCGCCGATCTCGATGAGGTCTCGGGCCTCGGCGTAGGCGGCCAGGAGCCTGCGGAGGTCGCGTCCAAGCTGCTGCTCGTCGATCTTGGTGACAGCGGAGGCCACCCGACTGACCGATGCGAGTGGATCGATCGCCGGATAGGTCCCGGCGTGTGCGAGCGCCCGGGAGAGCACGATGTGGCCGTCGAGGATCGACCGGGCGGCGTCGGCGATCGGCTCGTTGTGGTCGTCGCCGTCGACCAGCACGGTGTAGATCCCCGTGATCGAACCGCGTTCCGCCGTGCCGGCGCGCTCGAGCAGCCGGGGAAGGAGGGTGAACACGCTGGGTGGATACCCCCGCGAGGTGGGTGGCTCACCGGCGGACAGGCCGATCTCGCGTTGTGCCATGCAGTAGCGGGTCAGCGAGTCCATCATCAGTACGACGTCGCTGCCTTCGTCGCGGAACCATTCGGCGATCCGGGTTGCAGCGGCCGCAGCCCGCAATCGGACGAGCGCCGGTGTGTCGGAGGTCGCGACCACGACGACGGAGCGTGCGAGACCTTCGGCGCCCAACTCGGCCTCGATGAACTCTCGGACTTCACGACCGCGTTCGCCGATCAGGGCCACGACGTTCACGTCGGCGGTCGAACCGCGCGCCACCATGCCCATCAGCGTCGACTTGCCGACTCCGGAACCTGCGAACACGCCCACGCGTTGGCCTTTGCCCATCGCCGCGAGCGTGTCCCAGGTTCGGATTCCCAGTGAGAGGGGTTCGACGACGCGTGGACGTCGCAGGGGATGCGGCGGGTCCCCGTCGAGTGTGGTGACGGGACAGCCGTCGAGCGGTGGCCCGTCGTCGAGCGGTCGGCCCAGCGCGTCGATCACGCGGCCGAGGAGTTGCGGGCCGATGGGCACCGTCGGTGCGCCACCGGTCCCGGTCACCCGGGTCCCGACACGGACGCCGCGTAGGTCGCCGTAGGGCATGCACGTCACTCGGCCACTTCCGCAGCCGACGATCTCCCCGGTGAGTGCGCTCCCGTCGAGCAGTCGCACGGCGGCGCCGAGGGGGAGGTCGAGGCCGACGACGTCGAAGCTCAGTCCGACGATGCGATCGATCGTGCCGGTGACCGCGGGCCGGATCGCCGGGCGGACGTGCTCGAGTCGCGATGCGAACGCACTCGGGGTCGTGGTGTGGTGGGTACTCGGATCGAGGTCGGTGAGGGTCATGGAATCGAGGTGTGGGGCGGCCGATCCGTGGCGTCCGATGGGCCCGATCCGTGGGCGTGGTCAGGACTGTCCGGGGTTCGTCCGATGCGCCAGGAGGCTGCGCGACGACGTCACCGCCGAGGCGGCGGCGACTGCCCTCCGATCCGATCGCCCGGCGACGTCGACCGGTCGACGCCACACGCGTCGGACGGGGACCTGATCCCGCAGACCCGTGGCGATCTCGGGGCGACGCCCCACGTCGTGATCGCATCGCGCCGCACAGCGCCGTGCATCGACCGGCCCGGCGACGACCGGGCGTGTGGGCCGTCGCCGGGTGCCCCCGATCGGCGCACTCGTCACCGTTCGAGTTCGGCAGCCGGCGGAGCGTTCCGGGGGCCGGCCTCCACGACGGTGACACGTTCGCTTCGTTGTTTCGTGCCCCAGGGGTATGCGACCCTCCGCGAGAGCGCCCAGCTCCGGGTCGACGATGGCTCGTTGGCGCAGTCCGTGAGTGGAGGCGTCGACATCGGCCTCGACATCTGCGAACCGGTGCCGGCGTTCGACGACACGCTCGTCGACACGATGAACAACGCCGGCACGATGACGGAAGTGATCACGTTCACGTCGGCCGTGACGTGCTGATCGTCAGGTCGGCCGCCACCCGGTAGCCGAAGCACGCACACCGGCGCGGCGGGGCGCGATCCGCTCACGCGGACCGGCCCCTCGGCGCCGATGTACGTCGAGTGCGCCAGCGCGGCGATCGAGGTCGACACCACCGATGCGTACGACAGCGGACGCCGAATTCGGGCGTGTCGATCAGGATCGACGTCAGAGCCGAAGCCGTGCTCGATCCGCTGCCGTGCGGCCGTCGGCCACCCGAGCGCTCGGAAGGATCGGGCCGTCGTGTGGTGTCGGTCCCGGTCGCGCCCGTTCCGGCCCGACCGAGTGGCTCAGTCGACGAACTCCTCGCCTCCGCGGGTGATGACGATCTGCCCGCTCTCCTCGAGCGCCCGGATGGAGCGCACGACGGCGCCCTGCGCTTCCTCGACGGTCTTCGTGCGGACCGGTCCGAGCATGGCGATCTCCTCGTCGAGGTTCTGCGCGGCACGTTCGGACATGTTCTGCGCGATCTTGCCCTTGACCTCCGGTCGCACCCCCTTGAGTGCAGTCGCCAGTTCCTTCATGTCCACCTGCCGCAGGATGAGCTGGACCGCCTTGTCGTCGAGCGAGACGATGTCCTCGAACACGAACATCCGTGATCGGACGTGTTCGGCGAGCTCGCCGGCACGCTCCTCGAGACCTTCGAAGATCGATCGCTCGGTGGCCCGGTCCGAGCGGTTCAGGATGTCGATCAGAGTCTGCACGCCGTCGGCCTGTGCCGGCTTGGCGCGAAGGTGCGCCGAGCCGAAACGGCGCTCGAGCACGGCTTCCATCTGAGCGATCACGTCGGGCGACGTCGGCTCGAGCTTCGCGATCCGAATCGAGACATCTCGCTGCATGTCGCTGTCCAAGCCGCCGAGCACGATCGAGGATTGTTCCGGAGGCATGTGGGCGAGCACCAGGGCGACGGTCTGGGGGTGCTCGCCCGACAGGAAGTTGAGGACCTGGCGGGGTTCGGTCTTGTGGAGGAACTCGAACGGTGCGTCGGCCATCGAGATCCGCAGGTTCTCGAGGATCTCCTCGGCGCGCTCCGATCCGAGCGACGCCTCGAGCAGCTCGCGGGCCCGCTCCACACCACCGGTCGCGAGTTGATCGTTCGCCTTGAGCATCGTGGCGAACTCGAGCAGCGAGGCGTCTGCGTCCTCTCGCCGCACGGACGATGATTGCACGATCTCCGCGGTCACGCGGGTGACCTCTCGGTCGCCCAGCATCTTCAGGATCTTGGCCGAACGGTCGCGTCCGAGCTTGAGCAGCACGATAGCGGCCTTCTGAGCGCCGCTCATGTGGTCGAGCGACGGGATCATGAGTGTTCCGTCGCCCGCGGGAAGCGCCGCGGCGTCGCCGGGACTCGCGACGGCGGTCGCGCTCACTTCGGCACCGCCTCGTCGGCGAGCCAACTCTGGAGGATCTGGGCGACCTCTTCGGGCTGGCGGTCCGCTAGCGCACTGAGCTCGTCGAGCGCATCACGTGACGCCTGGCCGACGGGGTTGATCGCCGCCTGCTCCGCCAGCGCTCCCGGCTCCTTGTCGCTGATCGGCGCTGACCTGATGGCCCCGATGTCGATCGGGGTGGCCACCTCTCGGCGGGCCCGACGTGTGCTCCGGTAGGCGAGCAGCATGGCGATCAGGATGACGCCGGCGATCGCGCCGGTCCGGATCATCGAGGTCCGCTCCGCGGCCGCGGCGGCGAGCGCTTCTTCCTCGGCGGCGGCGACGGCCACGTCGGCCGCGCTCGTGTCGAACGGCAATCGCGTGACGGTGACCTGGTCGCCGCGCGTGAGGTCGACGCCGGCGGCGGTTCCGATCATGCTCTCGATCGCGACTCGCTGCTCTTCGGTGACCATCGCTTCGTCCACCAGGACCGCGACGTTCAACCGGGTCACCTCTCCCGGCGCGATCGTCGTCGACTCGACCGTTCGGTTCACCGCGAACGTCCGCTCGGCGTCGTCCTTCGAGTAGGCACTCTCCGACCCGGTCGCCTCGGCGTCTTCCGTCGGCGCACCGTCGGGCCCGAGCACGCCGGTGGTGCCCGCCTGGTCGGCACCGCTGTATGTCTCCGACGACGTACGTTCGCTGGTGACGACGCCCGAGTCGGCATCGCTCGAATCGAACGACTCGGTGGTCGACTGTCGTTCGGTCAGGTCGAGGTCGGCTTGGACGGTCACCGCCACGTTCTCGAACCCGGCCACTCGACCGACGAGCGCACGCAGCGAGTTCGACATCTCCTGCTCGAACCCCGACGTGACGTCCGAACGCTGGTCACCACCTGCCAGTCCGGTGCCGGTCACGCCGCCGGCCCACAACACTGCGCCGCTCGCGTCGGCCACGGTCACGTTGTCGGCGCTCATGCCCTTCACGGACGACGCCACCAGGTGGACCATCGCACTGACCTGGTCGGATGATACGACCTGGGTGCCGGCGGTGCGTACGAGCACGGACGCCGTCGGTTGGGTCGGTTCGTCGACGAAGACGGATTCCTCCGGCAGGGCGAGGTGGACCGTCGCCGATTCGATGCCGTCGATCGAACGCAGCGTCCGGGCGAGCTCGCCTTCGAGCGCACGCTGGTAGTCGATCCGCTGACGGAACTCGGAGGTGGTGAGGCCCTGCCGGTCGAGCAGTGCATAGCCCTCGCTGGAGCTCGGCAGGCCTTCGCCCGACAGCCCGACGCGCAGGTCGTACACGTCGTCGCGTGGCACGAGCACTGTTTGGCCGCCGTCGGCGAGCTCGTACTCCACGCCGCGGCTGATCAGCTCGTCGGTGACGGCGGCGGCGTCGCGTGGTTCGAGGTCGGTGTAGATCGCCGCCATCGCCGTGCCCGGCCCCGACCGTGTGAGCACGAACGTGCCGGCGACGAGCGTGAGGATGGCAGCGCCGAGGGCGACCTTCTGGATCGGTGACAGGCGCGTGAACGTCGAGAACATCGGATTCGCTCCGGACGGGCCGGTGGTGAGGGGGAGGGGATCGGACATCGATCAGACCTGCATGTGCATGATGTCGTTGAAGGCTTCGATGGCCCGGTTGCGGACCTCGACGGTCAGCTGTGTCATCAGGTGCGCCTCGGTGGATGCGACCGTGAAGTCGTGGACGGCGTTGAGGTCCCCCGTCGCGGCCTGGACCGCGAGCCGGTCCACCTCGTCGTGGCTGGCGGCGACCTGGTCGAGCGCCTTGCCGATGGAATCGCCGAACGAGGTGCTGCCGGTCTCGGCGGTCGCAGCCGGCGGCCGCTGCGTCGTGCCGATGCCGGAGATCCCGGAGAGGTTCGACATGCCGAGTGGTGTGATCGGTCCGATCGCCATGGTCACTGACCGATCCCCAGCGCCGCCTCGTAGGCCTCACGTGCACGTTCGAACGCGTTGATGTTCGCCTGGTAGCCGCGCTGGGCGACCTGCAGGAAGACCATTTGATCGGAGAGGTCGATGTCGGGGCGGCGTACCATTCCGTTCTCGTCAGCGAGGGGATGGTTCGGTTCGTACATCACCCGACCGTTCGGGTCGCCGAAGGCGGCGCCGGTGACGACCACGCCGTCGCCGGCGCCTGTGGCGTCCTCGACCGCTGACACGAGGACGAACCGTTCCTGGAACGCCTGCTGGTCGGTCGAGCTGACGTTGTCGATGTTCGCGACGTTGTCGGCGAGCGCATCGATCCACAGCTTGTAGGTGCCCATGCCCGATTGGGCGACACCGAGAGTGGAGAAGACCTGTGACATGTGGGGTGTTCCTGTCCTTCGTGTCCGTCCGGGTCACCGACCGGTGATCGCGGTGCGGAGGAGCCGGTACTTGGCGTTGAGGCCCTCGATCGCCAGTTGCTGGCGGAGCTTGGTCTCGGAGGCCGCCATCAGTTCGACGTCGATGTTGACGTTGTTGCCGTTGAGGCGGGTCGGAGCGAGCGAGCGGTCGACGCTGATCGCCGCGTCGGCCGGACGCCCGGATGCGATCGCGTCGCGGAGGTTCTGTTCGAACGAGACCTCGCGAGCCAGGTAGCCAGGTGTCTCGAGGTTGGCCAGGTTCGACGCGATCGCCTGCTGGCGACGGTCGAGTCCGTCGAGCGCCCGGTGCAGCGCACTGGTGGTGGAATCGGAGATCGGGATGATCACGACGGTGACTGTGCGGAGTTCGTGCGGTGTGCAAGGAGGTCGATCGAGCGGGTGGCCGCGCGGTCGGTCGAAGCTCCGATGGCTCGGGTCGGCTCCGGACCGACGAGATCGTCGGGTGCCGGCAGCCGTTTCCGGCCCGGGAGTTCCGTTCAGCCGAGTGCGGCGCGGAGCCGCTCGATCGCCGGTCCGATCTGCGCGTCGATGCGGCAGGCGTCGATGTCGACGACGCAGCCCCCACGCTCGATCGTCGGGTCGGCGATCACGTCCACACCGGGTGTCCAGCGTCCGGTGTCGGACGTGACGGTCTCGTGCACCGTCGCGGCATCGTCGGGATGGACTCGGATCCGAGGGATCCCACGGTCGGGGAGCAGCTGCGCCGCGCGGGCGAGCGCATCGACGACCGGTCGTTCTGCGACGGCGAGTTCGCGCCCGACGATCTCGGAGGCCAACTCGACCGCGAGCACCACCGCTTCACGTTCGAGCTCGGCCAGGGTCGCGGCGTCCCGGTGGGCGAGCGAGGCCGCACCTGATTCGAGAGCTGCGATCGCGACGGCCAGATCGTCGGCTGCCCGTTGATGTGATGCGATCGCTCGATCCGTGTCGGCCGCCGCGGTCTGCAGACCGACCTCGTAGCCGGCGCGGAACCCCTCGTCGCGAAGGCGCGCGCCGTGTTCGTGCATCGCGTCGCCGCGATCGCGGACCGCCGCGAGCGCCGAGAGGGCCGGCGCGCGGAACGGCGTTGCCGTAGCTCCGGATCGATGATCGGTCATGATCGTGCGCCCTTCTGGGATGGCGGGTCGTCGTCCGGATCGGGGAGGTCGTCGCTGATCCACTGCGTCAGCACCTCGACCAACCGATCCGGATCTTGCTCGAGCAGCCGCTCGATGAGCACCCAAGCGGTGTCGACATCGTCGACCGAGTCATGACGGTCCGACACCGTCGAGCGGTGTCGAGCAGCTGGTGGCAGGGCGAGTGCCGGCTTGGTGACGGGACGGGCGGCCACGGCCCGGGTCGACACCGTGAGCGCCGGAACGTCGCGACGTGGTCGGCGACGCCACTGAGGGCTGAACGACGGGAGTGAGAGCGCGGTGATCGCCGTGGTGATGCAGAGCACGACGATCCCGCTGATGAGCAGCACCGTCGCGACGTCGATCTCCGACAACATGTGGATCTCACGCCAACTCGTCGAAACCGACGGCTCCCGACGCCTGGCTGCTCCGCCGGGCACGTGGTGCGAGGTCGAGCGGCTTGATCCGCGCGGCCGTCGTCTCGACGTCGTCGATGAGAGCGGCGGTGCGTCGTGACAGGGCGATCGCCCGAGCCCTGAGCGCCGTCGGCATCGGCGGCAACGCAGCGGGCGGCTCGAAGCGGGGCGCGTCCGGGAGAGCCTCTCGAACGGATGTCGTCGTGTCGAGGTGTTCGCGCTGGTCCTCGAGCACGAGTTCGAAGTCGTCGAGGACCGCGGTCCAGATCACGATGTCGTGGTCGGCGCGGGTCATGCCGTCACCGACCAGCGGGCCGGCTGATCCGGCTCCATGGGCTGGTGAGGGGTGCTCGCCGTCGGCAGCACCTTGGGCGCCGACGCGACCTGGGCTGCGGCCCGGAAAGCATCACCGATCTCGGTGATCAGCACCTGCGCTTCGGCGACCAGACCGTCCGCCTTGTGGACGTTGGCGCCCTGGATGATCCGCAGCAGGTAGTCGTAGATCGACAGCAGCGAGCCAGCGTGTTCCCAGATGTCGACGTCGAGCATGGCGGCCATCTCACCGAGCAGGTCCTGTGCGTGCCCGAGCGCGTCGTTCGTGGCGAAGTGGTCGTTCGTCTCGATGGCTCGGCGGGCCTGCACGAGGTCACGATCGAGCCGGTCGAAGCAGAGTGTGACGATGCGGGCGTTGGAGGCGGTGTCGAGTCCGTCGGACGCGAACTGCTCGCGACGTGCGACGGTCGCGTCGTGATGGGTCGGATGCATCGTTCGGTGGTTCTCCTGCGATCGGTTGGTGGGAACAGTGCGGAACTCTGTCGATCCCGCCACGTGGTCGGGAGCGGGAGCGTCGAGCGGTCCGTCAGGCCGCACCCCAGTTGTTGTTGAGCGAAGCGAGCTGGCCCGAGAGCCAGTTGCCCTGGTTCTGCAGCCCGCTCAGGAGCGTCTGAAGGTTCGCCCATTGGCGGCGCATGTTGGTCTCGCGGGTGAAGAGCCGTTCCTCGAGCCGGGTGATCTGGTCGTCGAAGGCGTCGACCCGCCCCTCCGCGGACGTCTTTGCGGACGTCACCAAGCCGGACTCGGCTCGGGTCAAGGCGGTGGTGACGGCAACCACGCGGGCGGCGATGCCCGGCAGGTAGTCGACGTTGCCGACCGCGCCGGTCACGCCGGCGGCGACGTCGACGCCGAGTCCGGCCGCGGGTGTGCTCGCGTCGGAAGCGAGGGCGAGGCGCCTGCCGATGCCGGAGGCGAGTACGCCGTCGATCGTGCCGGCGACGTCGGTTCCGGCCAGGGCGTCCCAGGTGCCGGCACCGAGCACGTCGGTGTTCAGCTCGAAATCTCCGACCTGGCCCCATTCGCCGGCGACGAGCCGGAGTCCGGCGCCGTCGGTCTGGGCGACGACGTCGAGACCGGCCTCGGCGAGTGCTGCGTTCAAGTTGTCCACGATCTCGGCGCTGGTCTGACCCGCGCCGACGTCGACGGTCGCCGTCGTACTGCCGACGCGAACGCCCACCCGGGTCGCACTGGTCGCGCCCCCGTCGAACACGAGCGCGGACGTGGCTCGCGTGGCGGCGGTCGTGATGTCGACCGCGTACGTTCCGGCCGCGGTGACGCCCTTCGCAGATGCGAACACGGCGTCGCCGGTCTCCGTACCGCCACGGCTGAACAGCCGGGCCACCGCGCCGGGGTCGTCGGCGACGGCGTCGAGGAAACGCTGTCGATCGAACGTGAAGGTGCCGGTCCGGTCGCGTTCGATCCCGACGGAGGACGGCAGTGACATCGTGAGGCCCGAGACCTGGTCGGCGAGTGAGTTGCGCAGCTGGTCGGCGAGCCGGCGGATCGTCGAGTTCGCCGCCAGCGGTCCCGACGTTCCGGACGCGGGGTCGGCCCTGGTCTGCACTTTGATGTCCGCCAGCAGCTCGTTGACCGACGTCACGAGTTTGGCGACGTCGTCGGCGATCGCCTCGTCGTCGCGGCCGAGGGTGACCGTCACCGGGGTCGATGTGACCTGCTTGGCCGTCAGGGTGACGCCGGGAAGGACGTCACGGAGGGTGTTCCCCGACGCTTCCACCTGGTAGGCACCGGGGCCGGAACCGATCGTGATCCGGGCGTTCCGGGCGGCGGACGATTCGATCATGCCGCCCAGTCCGGTGAACACGGAACCGTCGATCCCGAAGGCGGCGGATTCACCGGTCGTCGTCGCGGTGAGCTGCAGCCGCCACTGACCCGTGCCGACCTGGACAGCCGCTGCGCTGACGCCGACGCCTGCGCCGGTGATGGCGGCGGCCACGTCGTCCAGGCTCCGGTCACCCGTCCCCACGACGGCCACCTCGGACGTTCCGATGCGCAATCCGCCGGTGAGGACGGATTCGAGCGTTCCCGCGCCCGTTGCGAACGACACGGCGGTGCCTGCTTCGAGCGACGAGACCGTCGTGGTGTTGCCGTTGATCTCGACGACACCGTCGATGCCGGCGCGAGCACTCGTGTCGACGCCGAGCCGAAGATCGGCGAGTGCGTTGCCGCCGATGACCTGTAGCTGCGCGCTGGATCCCTCACGGCTCGTGGCGATCCGGATCGCGCCGTCGGGATCGAGGGATGCCGTGACGCCACCGCCGGCCACGTCGAGTGCACTCTGCACGGCCCCCACGAAGCCCGCGGCGTCGTACGTTCCGGAAGCGATCGTGACCGATCGGGCAGCGCCGTTGACCGTGAGCGTGATGGTGTCGTTCGAGCCGTCGACGACCGTCGATGTGGCGAGTGCGGCGGTGCCCGTCGACGCGGCCGCGGCCGACGCCTGCGTGACGGCGACGTCGAACGACCCGGCGCCGAGCCCTGAACCCACCCGGACGTTGCCGATACCGGTGGCGCCCGCTCCCGAGGCGATGGCGATCAGCGCATCGGAGACGACGGCCACGCCGGTGGACGGCACGGTGCCGATCGAGCGCACGCCGCGCGCCTGCGCGAGCTGATCGACCGTGAACGACAGCGACGTCGCCAGCGACGCGCCGCTGACGGTGGCCGCGACGGCGTCGGAGTTCGAGACGGTCGCCGAGAATCGCTCGAACGACGAGCGCAGCGTGATCCTGTCGGCTGCCAGCCGAAACGCGTCGATCTTGCTCCGGATGCGGTCGATCGCGTTGGCTGCGGTCTGGGCCGCGTCCTTGCGTGTCTGGAGCGCGACGAGAGGACGTCGTTCGATCTGCATGAGTTGGCTGACGATCTGGTCTGCGTCGATGCCGCCGATCTCCATCGGTCGCTCCAATCAACTGGGTGAACGAAACGGGGGTCCGGTCGACGACCGGACCCCCGAAACGTTGGGATGGATGGATCCTCGTTCAGCTCACCGCAGCAGTGCGAGCACCGACTGTGGAACCTGGTTGGCCTGGGCCAGCATCGACGTGCTCGCCTGGGACAGGATCTGACCCTTGGTGAAGTTGGTCATCTCGGCCGCCATGTCCGTGTCACGGATCCGGCTCTCCGAGGCGACCAGGTTCTCGGTCGTCACCTGCAGGTTGTTGATGATCGACTCGAAGCGGTTCTGCTTCGCACCGAGCGTGCCGCGGGTGGACGACACGGTCGAGATCGCGGCGTCGACCGCCGTGATCGCAGCGCCGGCGCCGGTCGACACGTCGAGGGCGTTCACGCCGAGTGCCGTGGCGTCGGTGTCGGCGACCGTGATGTTCAACGTCTCGCCGGCGTTGGCGCCGATCTGGAAGTCACCGTTGTAGGTGCCGTCGAGGAGCGCCTTCTGCCCGAACTTGGTGTTGTCCGAGATCCGGGTGATCTCCGCAGCCAGCTCGTCGATCTCCGCCTGGTTGGCAGCGACCGCGGTTGCGTCGTTCGAGCCGGTGTTCGCCGACTGGACCGCCAGGTCACGCATGCGGTTGAGCATGGTGTGCACCTCGTTCAGGGCGCCTTCAGCGGTCTGCACGACCGAGATGCCGTCCTGGGCGTTGCGGGTGGCCTGACGAAGACCGCTCACCTGGGCACGCAGGCCCTGGCTGATGACGAGACCGGAGGCGTCGTCCGCGGCCCGGTTGATGCGGAAGCCCGAGGAGAGCTTCTCGAGCGACTTGCCGAGCATCACGTTGTTGCTCGACAGGCTCCGGTAGGCGTTGATCGCCATGCTGTTCTGATTGATACGCATTGCCTTACCTCCATGTAAGGGTTGTGTCTACTGAGGTCCAATCCGTTGGACCTGCCCCGGTGGGGTACCGACGACAGTGCGGAGTTCCGAGCGTGGCGCCAGCAGGTCGCCAGACTTTTCTTCGTCGTGTTCGTTGGCCACGGTTTCCGCCAGACGGGCAGTTCGCGTCCGCCGGGCGTGTTGTTGACGTGATGTGGAGAAGTACGTCAGGTATTCCCGCGTGATCGCGTCGTTGTTGCCTTCATGAGACAAATCTGAGTCTTTCTCGCTTCAGAAACCGTGAAGTCGCCCCGATAGCCAAGCGCCAGGCCCCCTCCAGCACCGGGGTGAAGCATCACAAAAGGACGGACACTTCCATGACTCCAACCCGAGGCGATCAGGCCAACTCGTTCCGCGACGGGAACGCGTTGCTGTTCGAGCGGCGCAACGAGTTGCGCGCCGAGCTCGCGGCGGCTCGTGCCGAGGTCGGCGACACGCACCGGCGGGTCAGGAGGCTGCGCTGCCGTCTCGACGACGTGACGGCACAGATCGTCGAGTACAACATGGGCCTCGTCCGCTCCTACACCCGTCGCTTCAGCGGCGCTGCCGGCGCCGACGACCGGGCGGAGTTCGAATCCGCCGGACTGCTCGGGCTGATGCGTGCGATCGACAGCTACGACCCCGACAGCGGTGTGTTCGGCCAATGGGCCTTCAAGCCGATCCAGCGTGAAGTACTCCGCTCCGTTCGCGACGTCGATCATCCGAACCTGAACCTGGGTGACTTCGAGAAGCGCCCGGCGATCCTCCGGGCATTTCGTCAACTGCAGGGGATCGACGACGCGTACCAGCCGTCCGACGAAGAGGTTGCGGCTGCCGCAGGTGTCACCGTCGCACAGGTTCGCCGCGTGCTCGCTCCTCCCCACCTGACCTCGATCCACCAGCAGACCGGTGACGACGACTCCGGCGAGATCGGCGACTGCATTCCGTCCAGCGATCCCGAAGTCGAGGCGACCGTGATCTCGAAGTTGGCCCTCGTCGCGCTCGAGCGTTTCGGTCTGAAGGCGCTCGATCCCCGTGAGCTGTACGTGATCGTCCGCCGGTTCGGTCTCGATGGCGAGCCCGTCGAGAAGCTCGCCGACATCGGCGAGTCGCTCTTGCTGTCGCGCGAAGCGGTTCGCCAGATCGAGTCCAAGGCCCTCGCCAAGCTGCAACACCCGATCGTGCTCCGCCGGCTGAACAAGGTCGCCGAGCAGGCTCGGACGGCCGTCGCCTGACCGGAGCGACGTCTCCGACTCGACCTCGTCGCCATTCCACGAACGATCACGACCGTGCAGACATCGAGCCCCGTCACCGACGTCCTCGCCCGCATCGGGCGGATCCAGTCGCACTTCGCACCCGCCGGTGCCACTCCGCCGATGCGCGTGCTGCCGTCTGCCGATTTCGAGCCGTTCGGGGACGCCTATCAGCGAGCGGTCGCGGCGAGCAGTCCGCCGGCCCCGCAGGCGACCACCGAGGTGCAACAGGTCGCGACGAGGCTGGTACCCGAGCAGATGGTCGCGTTCAGGGCCGACCCACGCCCCGTGATCTGGTCGTCGCCGTCCCCGGGCATCGGCGTCGGCGCCACCCAGCGGATCGGCGGATACGGACCGATGCCGGTACCGACCGACCTCGCTCCGCTCGGCAACGGCCGGATCCCGACGGATCGCCTGCAGCCGATCTCTCAGCCGGGTCATCGACTCTACGCACCCGCGGCCGCCGCCTGGGACGGTCTCGTCGCTGCTGCTGCTGCGCAAGGCGTCGAGGTTCGCATCACCGACTCGTACCGTCCCTACGAGGAACAGGTCGACCTGGCGGCGCGCAAGGGCCTGTACAAGAACGGTGGTCTCGCCGCCACCCCGGGCACGTCCAACCATGGATGGGGCCTGGCGGTCGATGCCGACGTCACCGACCAGACCGTGCTCACCTGGATGCGCGAGAACGGACCCAGGTTCGGGTTCGTCGAGGCGGTTCCACGCGAGCCGTGGCACTGGGAGTACCGCCCCGAACAGGTGTGACCACCTTCAGCGAGCCGGCGCGAGCCGAGGCTGCACCGCTACGTATCGGGCACCGCGAACGGTTGTCTCGCCGTTGCGAAGTGCGAACGGACCCTGCCATCGCGATCGACGGCTCCAGTCGCCGTCGACACGACCGGATCGGACCGTCGGACAGGTTGAGGTCGTGCGATGTCGGCGGTGTCGTGCGGGTGGTCCGGATCGCCGACGTCACGTCGTCGCCGGACGATTGGCCCGGCCGGGCGTGCGCTGGATCGGGCGGCGATCGTCAGAGCAACGCGTGGTGGCGTCGGCAGTCGCTGCGACGCATCACCGCCCGCCTGCGCGTCTCGACCGGAGCCATGTCGCGAACCGCCTCGTCGACCACGACGAGCGGGTCGAGGTCGAGGAGCTGCGCGAGATGCCACGAGGTCGCCGCGAGCATCGATGCGGCACCGTCCAGGAGTTCCCGGTCCGAGAAGATGTGGCGGGCCCGCCCCAACGTCCGGGCGATCTCCCGTTCGCACGGCTGGCACAGCAGATCGACCAGTGCGCCCGTGACGCCGATCGCACCGCCGGACGCGATGCCGTGTCGTTCGGCGGTGTCGTGGATCTCGACCACGAGCATCCGGGCCGCGGCCGCGGACGCCGTGAGTGAACGCAGCACGCAGACGTGGGCCAGTACACGGGAGGCGGTCTCCAGCAGCGCCTCGTCGACATCGACGGACGCAGACGGCACCCGCTGGCAGCTCGGACCGGTCGTGGCCACACCCCCCGAGAGTCGTCGGGTCGTCGCGGCGACGGAGAACGAAGACGAGAGACGTGCGGTGGCGAATCGGCTGAAGGTCACGGAGGGGAGTGTCCGGTCCGGTCGTGCCGACGACAGCAGCTTGACGGAGTCTTGATTCAAGCTCCGTGGGTGTCAGCCGATGGCGGCAGGATCGGTCGATGCCGTGTCAGGCGCAGGTCGAGCCCCAACTCGGTCGCCGCGGCGGCCGCCTCCTCGAGCCCGCCGAATGTGCGGGCCCAGGCGACGATCTCAGGGATCCGGCGGACCGACCACTCGGTGCTCCGGGGCATCAGCCAGCCGAGCGGCCGGGCCCGTTCGGCCGGGATCTCGAACGAACCGTCGGGCCCGTCGACGAGAAATCCTTCGCCCTGGGCGGTCACGGTTCGGACCGCGCCCCCCGTCGTTCACGGGGTCCGACCGAGGTCGTGATGAAGATGCCGGCGTCGGGATCGAAATGGATCGTCGTGTGATCGTCGGCGGCGACGATCTCGCCGCCGCCGTGCGCCGGCCATGCTCGTGCGAGGCCCACCCGATCGGCGCCGGGCGTCCGGTCGACGATTCCGTATCCCTGCGCATTGCGCGCTCGGATCCGTTCGGCGAGGCGGGCGAGAAAGGCGACGGTCTCGGTCTGCTGCGCCGGGGGGATGATGAGATCGTCGTCGTCGTCGAGGTGGCCACGGACCAGGCGGGCGACCGGCGTGGCGGGCTCGATCGTCTGGATCAGATCGAACAGCCGCGCCACACTCGACGCCGGGTCGAGCACCCAGGTTCGCTCCCACGTCGACCGCCATGCGGCGAAGCGCTCGATGACGTCGGGGGTTCCGAAGGCGACAGCATCGTCCGTCAGCACCCAGTCCGGAATCGTGTCGGCCAAGAGAACCACGTAGGGCTGGAGGTCGACAGCAGCCTCCTCGGGTGGCTCGGCGAACCGCACGATCGCCAGGACGTCGGCCGAGGGCACGACGATATGACCGGTCGGCTCGGACGGATCGTCTGTCCCGCCCGCGGCCGATGCGTGCGCGCCATGGTTCGCGTCATGACTGCTGATCATCAATCGTTCGACTCCGATTCGCCCGCTCCGGGCAGGCCCGGATGTTGTCTTCCTGGACGATCCACGTCGCAGCCGACCTGCTGGCATGTCTCGAACCGTTCCGGACGATTCTTCCACATCAGACCGTCGCGACCACACATTCGATTCAAATCCGCTGATTTGTCACCGAGCGTGGTCGTAGCGCCGCACCCAACGCCGCCAGCCGTTCACGACCCCGAGGCCCACCACATGTCCGAACACGTCTTCCTCGCTCGCCAACCGATCTTCGACCGCGATCGCCACACGTTCGGCTACGAGCTGCTGTATCGCAACGGCATGACGGACCAGGTGATCTTCGACGACCCCGATGACGCCACCCGCTGCGTGATCGAGCGGGCGCTCCTGGATTGGGGGATGGAGCGGATCATCGGCGATCGGTTCGGTTTCATCAACGCGAGCCCGCAGCTCATCGTCGCCGGTCTCCATCGGGCGCTGCCACCGGAAGGCATCATCATCGAGCTGCGCGAGGACGAGGTCCTCGATGGCAGGACGCGGGACGCCCTGACGATCGCCCGGCGCGAGGGATACCACTTCGCACTCGACAACATCCACGACCATCGCCAGCTGGTTCGGTCGTCGATCCTCGATCTGGCGAGCATGGTCAAAGTCGAGTGCTCGCAACTGCCGGCGTCGGAGCGGGCCGCCATCGTCGCCGAAGTGCGATCACGGCAGCCGGGCGCCTTGCTCGTCGCCGAGAAGATCGAGACGGTGGAGGAGTTCTCGGCGGCCCTCGAGGCCGGCTTCGACCTGTTCCAGGGATACTTCTTCGCGTGGACCGAGGTACTCAGCCGTGCGGCCCGGCCATCGAGCGTCAACTCCACGATCGCGTTGCTCGCCGAGATGCAGCGGATGGACATCGACATCGACCGCGTCGAGCAGCTGGTCGGCACCGACCCGACCCTGGCGTTCCGGGTGCTGGCGATCGTCAACTCGAGTGCGTTCGGGCTGGACCGGCGCGTCGAATCGTTGCGCCATGCCATCGTCTTGCTCGGCGTGACGCAGGTCCGCCACCTCGCCACGCTGCTGGCGCTGTCGGCATCGGCCGACGCCAGCGTCGAGCTGATCGCGCTCGGTGCGACGCGAGCGAGGTTGGCGAGTGCGATCGTCCCGACCACCGACCTGCGCAGCAGCGCGTTCACGGTGGGCCTGCTCTCGGTCACCGACTCGCTGTACTCCACCCCGATGGAGGAGCTGCTCCGGGAGCTGCCCGTGTCGTCCGCGATCGAAGCGGCGCTCGTGCACGGGTCCGGTGAGCTCGGCTGGGTGATGCAGGTGATTCGAGCGTGTGAGACCGCCGACGTCGAGGGGCTGATCGAGCTGGCACCTGACCGGCTCGACGAGGTCCAGGAGGCGTACGCCGAGGCCGTGGGCTGGTCCGACACGATCCGCCTCCAGCTCGCCGACAAACGATCGACGACGAGGTTGCCGGGTCCGACCACGACGTCGCTCGAGCGCGTCTGATCGACGAGCCAGGTTGATCGACGAGCCAGGTCGGCGACGAGCCCGGACAGTTCGCCCGACGTCGGCGAGAACGCTCGAACCCGGCTCGGTCACATCGCAGCTCGCGCACGCGGGCACCAGCCGCTGCTCGCGGCAGGACCGTCACGCCGACGGTGATCGACCGTTGGTGATCGGATGGTGATCAGATGGCGACGTCGTCCGCGGCGCTGGCCATCCGTCGCCGCTTCGACGGCGACACGCCGCCGAAGTAACCCCCGGCGATCTCTCGTGTCGCAGCGTGTTCGAGACAGTCCAGCCGTACGGGGCAACCTTCGCACATGGCCGCGGCCTCCTTCGACATCGTCCGACCGGCTTCCACGAAGAACAGGTCGAGTTGGTCGAGCTCGAGGTCCCCGCAGGCGGCTGCTTCGAGCCACGTGAACTCCGGGGAGCTCTCGATGAGGGCGGCGAGATCGGTGGGGTGCGACATGGTGGAGATCCTCCTTGACGAGCAGTTACGTCGTGACCGTCCGGTGAAGTCCGATCCTGTCAAGTACAAAATCTTCGTCAATAAGGCAAATTTCAACTGAAGTTCGGACAGCGGTCGGTCGATGTCACTGTCATGGCCATCGGTTCCGGTCGCGCTCGTGCCACTACATGTGTTGCGCTCCTCACCCTGTCCTCTGGTCTGGTCGTCAGCCGAACCGTGGTCGCCGAGTCGACCGCCGACGTCGTCGCCCTCGGAGGTTCCGTCGACGAACTGGAGGAGTTCGTCGAGGACACCCCGAAACCCGTCGCCGACGTGTCGATCGACCGTTGGCCGAACGTGTGGGGCCAGTCGCTCGGCGACGTCGCGCCCGGCCTCGGGCCCGCCGAGACCATCGAGCAGTTCGGAGAGTTCGAGTCGCCGGTCAACGTCGGCGATCAGTACGCAACTCGGATGCGAACCCTCCTGACGCCCGAATCCGATGGTCGGTACCGCTTCTTCGTGTCGGGGGACGACGACGTCCGCTTGTTCCTCAATCCCCGCGGCGACGATCCTGTGAACTCGGTCCGGATCGGTTTCGTCGCCGGCTGGACGACCTACCGTCAGTTCGATCGATTCTGGAGCCAGCGTTCGACGTGGTTCGAGCTCGAAGCGGGAATCCAGTACTACATGGAAGTCATCGGCAAGGAGGGCTCCGGAGACGACCACTACTCCGTTGCCTGGGAGCAGTTCGGTGGCTTCGACCGCCAGATCGTGCCCGCGTCAGTGCTCGAGGCCACGCAGCTCGGGAGTGGTGGATGGCGCCCGGCGACACCGATCGGTCTGCCCAGCGTCCCCGCGGCGATGACCGACCCCCAGTGGACCTCCTCGCCGGGGGTCGAGACGATCTCGGTCGGCTGGGCACCGGTCGACCGCGCCGAGTGGTACGAAGTGCGTCTCGAAGGCGCCGGCCAGGCCGAGCAGGTGATCGTCACGGAGCCGGCGGTTACGTTCGACAACCTCGTCCCCGACACCCGATACCTGATCGAGGTCGCCCCGGCGAGCGCAGCCGGCCGACAACCTGCCCGGAGTCGTGTCGTCCTGACGACGAGCGGCCCGTACCCGACGCCGGTGGCGCCGGTGCCCGGGACCGAGCCAACGGTGGCGTACGATCGATGGAATACGGGCTGGTGGACGCTCACCTCCGTGCCGGAGGGTCTGGCGCCCGCATCGATGTCCACCCTGTCGACCGGTCTCGAGACCCCTCCGATGCAGGGCGACAACCACGCCGCGCGGGTGCGCGCCGTCCTGACGCCCGAAGTTTCCGGTACGTACCGCTTCCACCTGGCCGCGGACGACGATGCTCGCCTGATCTTCAACCCGACCGGAGCGTCGGCGGTTGGCGCGGGGAAGATCGCCACGGTCTCCGGATGGACGCAGCAGTACCAGTGGCATCGCTACCAGAGCCAGACGAGCGCCGAGTTCCGACTCGTTGCCGGCCGCGACTACTACATCGAGGCTGCCGCCGTACACGGTCTCGGCCTCGACCACCTCGAGGTCGGCTGGTCGTTGGACGGTGGAGAGATCCAGGTCGTACCCGGATCTCAGCTCGCACCGACGCTCGAGGGTTCGAGTGGGTGGCGCCACTCCGTGCCTGATCTCGGTGCCCGACCCGGTGCCGTGACCGGCGCGGTCGATCGCTGGACGTCCGACGACGCGGTCGAGATCAGCTGGACGGCCCCGTCGGTCACCGTCGACGCCGGACCAGCGGTCGACTACGCGATCGAGATCTCCGGACCCGGCCGCTACGAGGGCCGTATCGTCGAGTCACCGCACATCGAGATCGATGGCCTCGTACCGAACACCGAGTACGGCGTCTCCATCGTCGCCCGCAATGCCGCCGGCCACGGGCCGACGGTCAACTTCGGCGTCGTCAACGTGACCGCGTCCACCACCACGACGTCCACCACCACGACGTCCACGACGCTTCCTCCGGCAAACGGAGCGAGACTCCGGATCACGTTCTTGTGTCGCGCCGTCGACGGCGGTGACATCACCGACGACGACTACCTCGATCGTCACGATCCGTACCCCCGCGGGCGCTATGTCTGGCGGGTCCGCTCGGAGAGCGAGATCGGGCCGGTCGCGTACGAGGTCCGTGTCGGCAACCAGGCGCCGTTCGACGCCGGGGTCCTGCAGCCGTTCGAGACCAGGTTCTTCGCGACCGAGACCGCCCACCAGGGTGCGAAGGTGCACTGGGACGGCGGATCGAAGGGCACGGCATCGGCGAACGAGTCGGCATGCGGAATCTCGCAGCAGGCCGGTCCGACGACCACGACCACGACCACGACGGTCGTGCCGACCACGACCACCACCACGACCTCCACCACCACCACCACGACCACGACGGTTGCGCCGACCACGACCACGACCACCACCACGACGGTTGCGCCGACCTCCACCACGACCACGACCTCCACGGTTGGCGACATCGAGCACCACGAGTGTGTGACCGAGCAGTCGCTCAAGGACGCCGAGAAGGCCGCGAAGTACACCGAGAAGGCTGCCAAGGAGGCCGAGAAAGCAGCGGAGAAGGCGGCCAAGCACGCCGAAGATGCAGCCGAGGACGCGGAGCGGGCGACGCAGCACGCGGCTGATGTGGCGCAGAAGGTGGCCGAAAAGGCCGACAAGGCAGCAGACAAGGCAGCAGACAAGGCAGCAGACAAGGCAGCAGACAAGGCAGCAGACAAGGACGGCGAGGACGCCGAGAAGGCAGCGGAGAAGGCTGCCAAGGCAGCGGCCGACGCGGCGGAGAAGGCAGCCGAGGACGCCGAGAAGGTGGCCGAGCACGCCGAGCAGGATGCTGCCAAGGCGGCGAAGGACGCGAGGAAGGCGGCCGACAAAGTCGCCAAGTACCTTGCCAAGGCAGCCGAGCACGGCGACGCACTGCCGAAGAACTGCGATCTCGAGGTGGCTCCCACCGACCGCACCGGGTCCCGCACGGCCACCGGCTCCCTGAGGGGCGCAGTCGTGGACTCCGGTGAACCGATCGTCTACGTGCCCAAGGCGAAGGCGAAGGCGCTCGGCAAGGTCGCCAGGTCGGCCCTGAAGGACGTCGTCGGCTGATCTCGGGAGGTTGCCGCGACGGAGCGCCGCCCATAACATTGCAGGGTCCTGCGAGAGGGAAGGTCCCTCGTGCGTGCTGAGACGCAGCGACACAACCCGGCGTCATCGGCGATGCCACGTCAACGAAGAAGGTCTGCCTCGTGCCAACCATCCAGCAGCTCGTCCGACAGGGCCGGAGCTCCAAGTTCACCAAGAGCAAGACGCCCGCGCTGAAGGGTTCCCCACAGCGTCGAGGCGTCTGCACTCGCGTCTACACCACGACCCCGAAGAAGCCGAACTCGGCGCTCCGCAAGGTGGCCCGCGTGCGGCTGTCGAGTGGCATCGAGATCACGGCCTACATCCCCGGCGAGGGTCACAACCTGCAGGAGCACTCGATCGTGCTCGTGCGCGGCGGCCGCGTCCGCGACCTTCCCGGTGTCCGTTACAAGATCATCCGTGGTGCACTCGACGCTGCCGGCGTCAAGGGCCGCAAGCAGGCTCGCAGCCGTTACGGCGCGAAGCAGGAGCGCTGAGTCATGCCTCGTAAGGGTCCCGCCCCCCGTCGCGAGCTGGTCGCCGACCCGATCTACCGGTCGGTCGTCGTCACGCAGCTCATCAACAAGGTGATGCTGCACGGCAAGCGCAGCATCGCGGAGAAGATCGTGTACGACGCGATGTCGATCATCGCCACCAAGACCGGTGAGGAGCCGCTCGACACCGTGAAGCGGGCCGTCGACAACGTCAAGCCGCCGCTCGAGGTCCGCAGCCGTCGCGTCGGAGGTGCCACGTATCAGGTCCCGGTCGAGGTTCGGCCCCGCCGCGCCACGACCTTGGCCATCCGCTGGCTCGTCGACTTCAGCCGTGCACGTCGCGAGAAGACGATGGCCGAGTGTCTCGCCAACGAACTGATGGACGCCGCCAACGGCCTCGGCGCCGCCATGAAGAAGCGCGACGACATGCAGAAGATGGCGGACTCCAACAAGGCCTTCGCCCACTACCGCTGGTAGCCGGAGGGGCTCGGCACGCCGATTCCCGACGAGACGACCCGCCCGCTCCATCGAGCCGGCGGGTCGTTCTGCGTCCGGGCGCGCCACGATGCAACCGGCGTCACCCTGACCGCGACTGGCGCGCGATTCACGATCGCACTAGGTTCGCTGACGGGGCAATCCGAACGAGTCACGGGGGTGTCAATGAATGTTCAGTCGATCATCGGGACGAAGGGGACGGACGTTGCGACGATCCGTCAGGCGGCAACGTTGCGGGACGCGGTCGCCATGCTCGGCGAACACGGGATCGGTGCCCTGGTCGTGTCGGGCGACGGCCATGCGATCGAGGGGATCGTGTCCGAGCGCGACATCGTTCGGGCGGCGGGCCGGTCCGGTGGGGCGGCGCTCGATGCCACCGTGGGGTCGGTCATGTCGACCGACGTGATCACCTGCGCCCCGAACGACGGTGTCGACCGGCTCATGGGACTCATGACCGAACGTCGGATCCGCCATCTGCCGGTCGTGGACGAACACGGCCATCTGGCGGGCATCATCTCGATCGGCGACGTGGTCAAGGCGCGCCTGGCCGAGCTCGAGCACGAGAACCAGGCACTCAGCCAGTACATCTCGGGTCACTGAGCGGCGCCCGGGTCGGCGTCTGGTCGAGGTTCGGCGGCCGGCGATCGCGGATCTGCACGCGCGGCGTGTCGGTCGCCGACCGGGGTCGGATCTCGTCGCCCCGCCGACATCGTCGACCGCGCGGAACGCAGCTCGGATTCCTGCCGCTTCCAGGTGGTTGTCACCGGCCGCCCGATACACTTGCCAATCGCGTTCGTGGCCGGTTCGGCCGGCCCGAAACGGTCCCCCTGTTCCTTGAGAGTTCGACCCGAAAGACGGAAGTGGTTTTCGAAGATCTGCTCGCGAAGCTTGTTCCAGCCCTCGTCGAAGAGGTGCATGGCGACCGATCTTCTCCACCCATTCCTGGGTCGGGTGATGCGGCGCGTGCGTGGCACCGGGCGCGTATTTGACGAAGAACGGCTTGCTGGGTATCGTCTGGTTCAGGCGATTCAGGTAGTCGATGGCGTCGTCCGCCATGCCGGTGACCAGGTTCCAATCCGGCTTGCCCTCGAAGGGATAGATCTGGGTGGTGTTGCGGAAGAGGTTCGGCTGCCACTGATTCGCATCGCCGCCCACGAATCCGTAGAAATACTCGAAGCCCATCCCGGTCGGCCACTGGTCAAAGGGTCCAGCCTGGCTAGCGGCGAACGCCGGGGTGTTGTGATCCTTGCCGAACCACGAGGTGGCGTAGCCGTTGTCGAGCAGAATTCGCCCGATGGTGGCCTTGTCTTCCGGGATGATGCTGTTGTAGCCGGGAAAGCCCGTGGACTGTTCGGAGATCACGCCAAAGCCCGCCGAGTGGTGGTTCCGGCCGGTGATGAGCGCGGCCCGCGTCGGCGAGCACAGCGCGGTCGAGTGGATGTTGTTGTAGCGCAGGCCGTTCTTCGCGACGAGATCCATCGTGGGCGTCGGAATGACCCCGCCGAACGTGCTCGGCACGGCAAACCCGGCGTCATCCGTGATGATGAGCAGGATGTTGGGCGCCTCCTTGGGCGGCACGATGCGCGGTGCCCACCACGGTTTCGATTGCAGGGCATCGTTTTTGATCTCGCCGCCGAATTTCGCGGGCGGGGCGGGGAGCTGTTTCCCGTCAATGGTCGTGGTGGCGCTCGGCGAGCCGGGCGTTCCTGTGATCTGTTGCGCTCCGGCCGCCAGGGCGAAGACCGCCCCCATTGCCAGGGCGAGAACGACGAAGATCCTGTTCTTTTTCATGCCGCACTTCCTCCCTTTGTTCAGTGTCTGTGCCTTCCATCTGTTTGACGATCTCTTTCGTTTTGTAATCGCTTCCAAGCCGTTGTCACTGGCTGATGAACCTGTCATGGGACCAGGGGAACAGGGTTACGAGGTGGATATCTTCGAACAGGCGCTCGATGTCCTCGGCACACCAGACGTGGGAGGCCCGAATGAACCTTTGTTGGGCCGGACTCGGAACGAACCCGCGACTTCAGGAGTTCTGCCTGGAAGAAGACGCCGACTTCCCGGAGCGCCGACTCGGTTTACCGGTCGATCCTGAAATGAGGGTCTCGAACCGGAGCCGAGCCTCCGGGCTTGTACGTAGGGGGCTTTGCGCCACGTGCTGCTAACCAGTTGAACAACTTGCATTATTGGCAACTTTTCGTAGGTTACACATTCTAAGATGCCATACACCAGTTATGGGGTTCATTTCGTCCATGGATGCACCTATGCGGGCAGAGGACAGACCTACTTTCGAATAGACTGCCGGACGTTTCCTGACGGGAGAAAGAATAAGATCCGGGTACTTAGCCGAATCGAAGACGGGTTCCTCGTGCACGCCTCTTCAATAATGAGTAGGAAGCGCATGTACAAGAATTCGGGGAAGACTCACGATAGGCCGATCCTCCCGGGAGCACCTTGCTCCTTGTATTCAGGGAAGACGCGTTCCTGGCCGATTTTGGCCTGATGGCACCCCTTTTCGCCCATCTGCCCGCGATCCATACCCCTCGACGCTCGTGAAGAATCGCGCCTCACATGTCTTCCGCTGGACCGAACGAATGAACCATCCCGGATTCCTGGATCCCGCAATGCATGGGTCGAGGCCCATCCCGAACTTCCCTCTGGAGCCTTGATTCAGAGGGACTAGATGCCCCGACAGCACACCCTTCTCTGGGCTGGTTTGATTTTGAGCTTAGATGCGTCCGGATTCACCGGCGCGACTATGTCGACGCCGTCTACCCTTTCCAGAGGGTCCTGGATGTCGTGGCCGGACTCGATGGAGAAGGGCGGTAAAGGTTTGGCGAAATCGTCGAATGTGCTGGCGGCAAGGAACTCTTGGACGCACGTTTGGCTCGCCGCATCAAGAGTGAAAACTGAGGCAAGAAGCTCCAAATCGAAGAGAGCAACTTCGGGAGAGGATCGGAATGCGGGATATGATTCCCGGCAAGAACCATATTGGCAAAAGAAATCTCAGTTTAGAAAGCCGAAATCAAGGCAATCTCACGGACAGCAAGGCATCGACTCTTTGATTTCCACAATTTCAAGTGAGACCTTGACAATTTAGAAAGCTCCTCCCTTCCGTAGGTGTG
>CAVVAM010000018.1:0-32804 GCA_963746265.1 uncultured Acidimicrobiaceae bacterium | reverse complement strand
ACCGCTCGCCGCCTGAGCGCGGAACCTCCGAAAGAGGAGAAACGTGGCTTCGGCGCGCCCCGAACTCGGTCCAACACCCCGACAGCCCCGGTCGGGTGTCGTCGCGAGCCTCCGAGCCCCTAGGCTCGCGTCCGGCAAGGCCGGCCTCGTGTCGACGACCTGGGTTTTCTTCCAGGTTTCGCGCCGGTCCCGCGCCTCTAGCTCAATGGTAGAGCAGTGGGCTTTTAACCCATTGGTTCAGGGTTCGAGTCCCTGGGGGCGCACGCGGAGTTCCGCGGACAGCGACGACGCCACGTTCCTCGCGTCGTGCTCGATCGCCCAGAGGGTGCCGGTGAACGGGATCCGGTAGCCGACGAACGCCAGACCGGGCTCGGGCAGCATCGACCGCGGGCGACCGCTGTCGTCGAGCACGCCGAGATGGCCCACGAGCGGCTCCAGACCGGGTCGGTAGCCGGTTGCCGCGATCACGTGATCCGCCCGCACGTGATTGCCGTCCACCAGACGGGCACCCGTCGCGTCGAGATCGTCGAGGGCCGTGACGACTCGAACCCGACCGGCGCGGATCAACTCGACGATGCCGTCCGCCGTCATCGGTTCCTTGCAGCGTGCGAGCAGTTCCATCATGGGCGTGGTCGGTCGGGGCAGGTAGTCACGGGGGCCGTGGATCATTCGCTCGATCCGGGGAGCGATCCGGTCGAGCAGTCGGTCGGGCAGCAGATCGGCAGGTGGCGCGAAGGGTGTCGCCGGCACGCCGAGGACCTCGCGTGGGAAGACCTGGGGTGCGGTTCTGACCGCCCATGTCACCACCACACCGGCCGTGGCCAGGTCGACGCAGATTTCGCCCCCGCTGCTCCCGGCCCCCACGACGAGTACGTCGGCCCCGATGTGATCGGACGGCCGCTGATAGTCGGCCGCGTGCAGCAGGCGGCCGCCGAACTCGTCGGCCCCCTGCCAGTTCGGCTGCACGGGTCGGCGGGAGTGACCCGTGGCCACGACGACGCCATCGACGTGGAGCGGCTCGGACGCGACGTCGAGGCGCCAACCGCCGTTCGGATCGCGCTCGACCCGTGTCACGTCCCCGTCGGTGCCGAGCCGGCACTCGAGCCGGTGGTGGTGCGCATACCATCGGAGATAGTCGGTGAGGTCGTCGCGTCCGACCCAGCGGCCGAGCGACCGCTCCATGCGCAGGCCCGGCAGATCCGACATCCAGCGGACCGTGTTGAGTCGGAGCGACTCGTAGCGGTGCGGCCAGGAGCCGCCAACCGCATCGGAACGGTCGAAGACAATGGCTCGAAGGCCACGACGGCGGAGCAGTGCAGCCGTGGCCAGCCCGGCCGGGCCTCCGCCGATCACAGCGACGGTGGGGGCGCCGAGCGGAGCGTCGGGCGCTGCCCACGGACGCAGGCGGTCGACGATCCGGTCCAGGGTGGCGAGCACGGTCACACGTGCCGGATCGACATGCCGCCGTCGACCGGGATGATCGCACCGTTGACGTAGCTCGCCGCCGGCATGCAGAGCGTCACGGTGATGTGGGCGACCTCTTCGGCGGTTCCGTATCGGCGGAGCGGTACACGACGCTTCGCGTAGGTCTCCTTCGCGTCGTCGGGGATGTCGATGGTCATCCCCGTGCGGATCGGGCCGGGGCAGATGCAGTTGACGGTGACGCCGTGCCGACCGAGCTCGACCGCCATGCTCTTCGTGAGCCCGACGACGCCGGCCTTGGTGGCCGCGTAGGCGGCCATGCCTCCTGACGTGACGATCGCCTCGGTGGAGGCGATGTTGACGACGCGTCCGGCATCGGACTGGGTGAGGTGTGGCAGCGCGAGCCGTACGAGGCGCGAGTGCGCAGTGAGATTGACGTCGACGGTGGTCGCCCAATTCGACTCGTAGTCGTCGTCGTCGCCGAACATCGACGTGGGGAGTGCGACTCCGGCGTTGTTGATCACGGCGTCGATGCCGCCGAACGCATCGACGGTCCGCTCGACGAGCACCCGGAGCTGTTCCGGATCGGCCACGTCGGCGGTGACGCCGACGGCCGCGCCGTCGCCATGCGCCGCCCTGATCTCGTCGACCACGGCGTCGAGCCGGCCGGTGCCGAGATCGGCGGCGACGACCCGTGCCCCTTCGTCGGCGAAGAGATGAGCGGTGGCCTGTCCCATGCCGCTCGCAGCTCCGGTCACGATGACCGAACGACCCGCCACCGACCGGGACAGGGTCGACAGGCGTTTCCTTGCTGGCATCGGTGCGCTCCCGGTGGTGTCGTCGAACGGTCGGGCGCCGCACGGTCGGACCCGATCGATGTGTCGAACGTAGTCTGGCGGACATGGGGTACAGCTACGTCACCGTCGACACCGACGGCCCGGTCACCACGATCACCCTCGACAATCCGGCGAAGCGCAACTCGCTGGCGCTCGACGTCATGATCGAGCTCACCGAGGTCTTCCGGGAGGTCGGCGCGTCCGACGCGCTCGGCGTGGTCCTCGCCGCGAACGGACCGGTGTTCTCGGCCGGCCACAACTTCGGTGACATGCTCGACGCCTCGCTGCCCGATGCGCAACATCTGCTGCAGGTCTGCACCGAGATGATGAACACGGTGCAGCAGATCCCCCAGGTCGTCATCGCCAAGGTGGCGACCCTGGCCACCGCAGCGGGGTGTCAGCTCGTCGCCACGTGCGACATGGCGATCGCCGCCGAGTCGGCCGGGTTCGCGCTGCCCGGTGGCAAGGGTGGCCTCTTCTGCAACACGCCGCTCGTCGCGGTCGCCCGCCAGATCGGACGCAAGCGGGCCCTCGAGATGGCGATCACCGGTGACGTCGTGCCGGCGACGACCGCCGCCGAGTGGGGGCTGATCAACCGCGCCGTCCCCGACGACGAGCTCGACGACGCCGTCGACGACCTGATGCGTCGGTCGATCCGGGGGAGTGCGATGTCGAAGGCCGTCGGCAAGCGGGCGTTCTACGCCCAGGTCGACATGGACCAGCCCAAGGCGTACGCATACGCGATCGAGGTGATGGCGGCCGGCGTCGTCACCCCCGACGGCCAGGAGGGCATCTCGTCGTTCCTCGAGAAGCGTCGGCCGGAATTCACGCAGCGAGCGCAACCTCGCGCAACCTCGTCGTGATCCGGTCGCGCCGGTTCCGGATGGTTCGCGGCGTGATCTGCAAGACCTCGGCGAGCTGGATCGCGGTCGGTGCCGCGAGCAGTTGCCGGACCAGCTCGAGGTCGTCACTCGGGATGCCGGCGGCCACAGCCTCCGCCAAGAGGTCGGCGAGCTGCTCGCACGGGTTCGGCTCGTGCACGTGGGGCTGCTCGTCGAGCTGCGTGTCGACCGGCCGTTCCGATGATGACCTGCGTCGTCCGCGGGCCCGGAACGCGGCGTAGTCGGCGTCGGAGATCAGTGACGCGGCGATGCTCCGCGGTCGGCGTGCAGGGTTGAAGGTGCGGATCGCGATCCACGCGGCGCCGAGCAACTCGTCGAAGACGTGGTCGGCGGCACCGCGTCGTCGGCGAACGACGGCGAGCAGCCCAGGCAGGATGCGCTGGACGACGACGCGCGCGGCGAGGTCGTCGGTGGCCGCCAGTTGGACGAGGTGCCGGAGCCGTCGCTCATCGGCGTCGGTCGGTGGGCGTTCGTAGCCGACGGCGACGAGAATCGCATCGAGAGTGTCGAACTGGTGATCCACGAGGTCCCAGGCGCGGGCCCGGTCGAGGTGCTCCTGTCGAGTGCGGAGCCGGGTCCATTCGCGGGCCAGCCGGCCGCCCGTGTCGGGGCGGCGTGTGCCGAGTGAGTTCATGACGCCCACCGTGCCCGATCGCCCTCACCGGAGGTCTCACAGCGACGCCCTCACCGTGGATCGTCGACGGGTACCGACCTCACAGCATCCCGGCGGTGAGCCTCACAACCCCTGATCAGGTGCGATTTCCGGGTTCGCGGTGGACCATCGTCGATGGTTCGGTCCGACGCGGTCTCCACGTCGAGATCAGGGCGCGGAGATGTCGATTCGGACCGGTCGTTCGTCGCTGAGCAGGTATCGAGGACCCGTGCCGAGGTCCGCGGCGACGTCGTCCGGGTTCCACAATCCACAGGAGGTGAGCGACAAACAGCCGCAGCCGATGCACTCGTCGAGTTGGTCCCGCATGCGGGTCAGCAGCGCGATCTGTTCGTCCAGCCGGGGGCGCCACGACGACGCCAACCGGTCCCAGTCCTTGGCGGTGGGGGTGCGATGGTCGGGGAGTGACTCCAGGGCGCCGCGGATCTCGGCCAGGCTGAGCCCGACCCGTTGGGCGGTGCGGACGAAGCTCACCCGGCGGAGCACGTCGGGGTGGTAGCGGCGGTGACCCGACTCGTTTCGCTCGGCCTGGATGAGGCCGTGGTCCTCGTAGAAGCGCAACGCCGACGTCGCCACGCCGGCCCGTCGCGCGACTTCGCCGACCGTGAACCGCTTGACTTCAACCACCCTTGAAGTTCTACCGTGCTGCGACATGAGCGAGACAACCGAAGTCGCAACGGGCACGGTGGTGGGTCATCTCGACGACCTGGCCGTCGCCGCCATGAAGATGGTCAAGGTCGACGGCCACCGGCTGTGCCTGGTCCGAACCAGCGAGGGCGTCTTCGCGCTCGACCAGGCGTGCCCGCACGAGGGGTACGGCCTGACCACCGGCGAACTCGACGGCAACCTCATCACCTGTGCCTGGCACAACTGGAAGTTCCGCGTCGACGACGGCGTCTGCGTGCTCGGTGAGGAGGACGTGCGAACCCATCCCGTGCGCGTGGCCGACGACGGCACGCTGTCGGTCGAGTTGAACGAGCCCGACCCGGCCGAGCTGCGACCGAAGATCACCCGGAGTCTCCGCAGTGGCATCGAGAAGCAGTACGTGGGCCAGATCTCGCGCGATGTCGTGCGACTCCTGCGTGCCGCCGGCAATCCCGGCGAGCTGATCTGGGAAGCCGTCGCGTACGGCGCGCCCCGTGCCGAGTTCGGCTGGGGGCACTCGATCGCTTCGCTCACCGATTGCCTGTCGATGGTCGATCACTACGACGGCGACGACCGCGTGCTGCCGATCGTCCAGGCGATCGCGGGGGTGGCCGAAACCGAGCGCGGTCGACCCGTGCAACCGCTTCCCGACCCGACCGCCACCCTGCCCGATGACGCCCGGTCCGAGTTCCGCCGCCTCGTCGAAGCCGAGCAGCTCGTGCCGGCCCAGGCGCTGTTGCGAGGGGCCATCGAGTCGGGTCATGGGGCCGACGACCTCCGGCCATGGTTCACCGACGTTGTCAGCGATCATCTGCTCTCCTACGGCCACGGCGCGATCTACGCCCAGAAGGCGTTCCAGCTGCTGGATCGGATCGGATGGGATCGAGCCGACACCGTGTTGCCGTACCTCGTGCCGACGATCGTCTACGGCACCCGTGAAGACAAGTTGCCGTACATGCAGCTGTTCCACCGCGGCACAGCGCAGCTCGACCTGACCGGGCTCGCCGAGCGAGCGAGCCGCTCCGACCCGACGTGGAGCGATGACGGACGCCTGCTGGCCGCACTCCTCGGACCCGATCGAACCGAGGCGGCGGTGGCAGCCGGCGCCGCCATCCAGGCTGGTGCGTCACTGGAAGCGGTGCTCGACGTGGTGACGCTGGCGGTCAGTGAGCGGATGTTGCGCTACGACCCGGCCGGAGAGTTCGACTTCCACGATGACTTCGGCTGGCTCGACATCACCCACGGGCTGACGTACGCCAACGCCGCTCGCTGGCATCTGGCCCACGGCGAACCGAGCCCCGATCAGGTCCGTCTCGTGCTCTGGACCATCTTCCTCGCGAACTGGACCGGTCGCCACGAATGGCACGTCGGCGTGGCCGAGCGAGCGGAGGTGGAGCCTCGCTCGTCGGACCTCGCCGAGTACGGCCGGTCGCTCCAGCACGAATCCTTGCTCGATGGTACGACGGCCTTCATCGTTCACGCCCACGCCGTCAAGATGAGCGTGGCGGCCACGGAAGAGGCGCTGCGGCTCGGCTCGAGCACACCGCTCGATGCCACGGCGCGGTTCCTTGCAGCTCCGAAACTGGAACGGTTCGTTGCGGCCACGGTCACACGCTCGGTCGACTTCCTCAGTGGGCGCGTCCGGCGCGACTGACCGGCCTGGCCACGGCGTACCGACTCAGTCGCACGGGACCTCAGTCAAACGGGACCTCAGTCGGACGGGACGCCACCGGTCTCGGCGTCGGCGTCCTCCCCGGCGTCGGCGTCCTCCCCGGCGTCGGCAGCGGCGCGCTCCGCGCCGTCGGCGAGGATGCGGTACAGCTGGGCGGTCGCGTCCTTGACCACGGCGGCGGCCGAGGTGGTCTGCTCGGGGGTGCCGAATCGGCCGATCTGCCGGGCGGGCCCGGTGAGCTCCGCGATCGCCCGGCGGAGCTCGCCGTGGTTGCCGAGCCCGTGCTCGTCCCACGGGTTGCCGTGTCCGGCTTCGCGATGCTCGGCGACACGTTCGCGGCCGGTGTCGGTCAGCTCGAACCGTCGTTTGCCGTCGTCGCCCTCGGTGGACGAGACGAATCCTCGGTGCTCGAGACGCCGGAGGGCCGGATAGATCGAGCCGGGGCTCGGCTTCCATCGGCCGCCGCTCTTCTCCTCGAGCGCGGAGATCAGCTCGTAGCCGTGCATCGGCGCTTCGTCGAGCAGTGCCAGGACGGCACTGCCGACCGCTCCGCGCCGGGCCCTGCGCCGGCCGTGACCGTTGCCGTCCCGTCGTGGGCGACGGTGGGCGTGGTCGTGATGGTGCTGGTCGTGATGGTGCTGGTCGTGATGGTGCTGGTCGTGATGGTGCTGGTCGTGGTGATGATGCCTCATCGAACCTCTTTCGTTGCTGTGTGGGTTCGAGCCGCCTGGCTCGATCGTTAACTATAACGATATATTGTTATGTAGGCAACGGCCCGATGTCGATCGTTGTGCGCACGGCCCGACAGACTGCAACGATGGCGGTGATCGGGTTGCTCCACACGTCCGACGCGCATCGCCGCACGTTCGACGCGCTCGTCGGCGAGATCGATCCTGCGAGTCGAACGGTGACGGTCGTCGACGAGACGTTGCTCGCTCGCGCTCGCCGGACCGACCCGAGCGACCCGATGGTCATCGACTCGTTGCGGCAGCGGCTCGGTCAGCTCGTCGACCGTGGTGCCGAGTCGATCATCTGCACGTGCTCGACGATCGGCGGCGTCGCCGAGTCCGAGGGTGCCCGAATCGGCATCGACGTGGTCCGGGTCGACCGCGCCATGGCCGAGCGGGCGGTCGCCGTCGGCGGCCGGATCGTGGTGCTCGCCACTCTGGAGAGCACCGTCGCACCGACCTGCGAGCTGATCGAGGTGTCGGCGGAGGCCCAGGCTGCCTCCGTTGCGGTCGTGCCGATGATCGTCGTCGGCGCGTGGGCGCGATTCGAGGCGGGTGATGTCGCCGCGTACCACGCGCTCGTCGCCGATGCGATCGTTCGCGCCGGCGACGACGCCGACGTGATCGTGTTGGCGCAAGCGTCGATGGCACCGGGCGCCGACCGGGTCGACCTCCCGGTGCCCGTGCTCAGCAGCCCGAGATCGGCGGTGACCGCGCTGCTCGGCGGGGCGTGATCGTCGACGCCCGGTGATCCGACCGGACGATCGCCCACTCGACGATCGTCGCCGGCACATCGAACGCTGTTCGTCCGCCCGCCCGGGCGCTGCCGTCACATGCCGCGCAGGCCGGTGACGATCAACCCGGTGAACTGCCGAACGAGCTCGGCGTTCGAACGTTCGGGCAGGCCCTTGTGCCGGGCGATGACGTCGAGCTTCGGGCCCAGGGTGACCAGGCCCTGCATGGTCGACCAGCACAGCCACGTGGCCTGGTCGAGGTCGACGGCCAGGTGTTCGCCCTCGATCAGGGCGCGGACGGTGTCCTCCAGCACGCCGTACGCGCGCATGCCGGCCCTCTGCAGCGCGGCGTCCTCGGGATCGACGACGTCCATCCGGAACATCACTTCGCAGTGCGCGTGGTTGGAGCGCGCCAGCATCACGTAGGCCTCGCCGATCGCCGTGAGGCGTTCGACGGGGTCGTCGATGCCGGTCGCAGCGCGCTGCGTCGCCTCGTACAGTGCGTCGAAGCCCTCCACGGCGACCGACGTGAGCAGGCCTCGCATGTCGCCGAAGTGATGCGCAGGCGCGGTGTGCGACACTCCGGCGCGTCGGGCGACTTCGCGCAGGCTGAACGATCCGAGACCGCGTTCGTCGATCACCTCGACCGCTGCTCGGCGCAGCGCGTTCGGCAGATCGCCGTGGTGGTACGACGTGGCAGGTGTCACGGCACCCAGTGTACCTCCGATCTTGACGGCGGCAAGTTCAAACTCTACAGTGTCAACTTGCCAACGGAAACATTCCGCAGCAACTCTCACGGAGGACAACGCCATGACAACGATCGATCAGCGACACGACACCGACCGGCCACCCGGGAACGAACCCGGGACGGAGGGCTGTCCGCAGCGATGGGCCGTACTCGCCGTGGTCTGTCTCGCCGTGTTCGTGACCGTGCTCGACGGCACCATCGTGAACGTCGCGCTGCCCTCCTTCGCCGTCGACCTCGGTGCGTCCACCCGGCAACTCCAGTGGATCGTCGATTCCTACTTGCTCGTGTTCACCGGCCTGCTCCTGGCCGCCGGCGGACTCGGCGACAGGTTCGGTCGCAAACGCCTGCTGATGATCGGTCTGCTGGTGTTCGGCGCCACGTCGGCCGTCGCCGGTTCGGTCGGCTCGAGCGGATCGCTGATCGTCGCCCGGGCGCTGATGGGTATCGGCGCCGCGATGATCTTCCCGGCCACGCTCGCCATCCTGACCAATGTCTTCCGCGATCCGGCGGAGCGGGCGAAGGCGATCGGCATCTGGAGCGCCGTGAGCGGTGTCGCCGTCGCAGCCGGCCCGATCACGGGCGGTTGGCTGCTGGAGCACTTCTGGTGGGGATCGGTGTTCTTCATCAACGTGCCGATCTCGATCCTGGTCGCCGCAGCGGCGTGGCGCCTCGTTCCGGAGTCGCGGGAGGATGATGCACCGCCGCTCGATCGCACCGGTGTCGTCCTGTCGATCGCCGCCATCACCGCCCTGGTGTTCACGATCATCGAGGCGCCGGAATGGGGGTGGTTGTCGGCGACGACGCTGGCGGGCTTCGGTGTCGCAGCGGCCCTGCTGGTGATCTTCGTACGCTGGGAGCTCCGGGTCGATCACCCGATGCTTCCGGTGTCGATCTTCCGCAACCTGCGGTTCTCGGCGGCCAGCGTTGCGATCACGTCGGCGTTCTTCGCGCTGTTCGGCTTCATCTTCCTCATCACCCAGTACTTCCAGCTGGTGCGCGGTTACGGCCCGTTGGAAGCGGGTGTTCGCACCCTGCCGGTCGCCGGTTCGATCGCCGTCGCGTCGGTGCTCGCTCCGCGCATCGTCAGCCGCGTCGGGACGACCGCAGTGGTGAGGACCGGGCTGACGCTGCTCGCCAGTGCGTTCGTCTGGATCGCCTTCCGCGTCGAGGTCGACACCTCGTACCTCGAGATCGCCGGTCAGATGGTCTTCCTCGGCGTCGGACTCGGCGCAACCACCGCTCCGGCGACCGAGTCGATCATGGGATCGCTGTCCGCGGACAAGGCCGGCATCGGTTCGGCCGTCAACGACACCACACGTGAGCTCGGTGGCACGCTCGGCGTGGCGATCATCGGCAGCGTGTTCAGTTCGGTGTACGTCAGCGCGCTCGACGGGGCGGGTTCCGACAGCACGTTCGCGCAGCTGCCTCCCCAGGCGCAGGAGCTGACGCGGGAATCGGTGGGAGCCGCTCGGATCGTGGCCAACGAGCTGGGCGCCGGCGCAGCGCCGTACCTGGCCGAGGTGAACGACGCCTTCCTGTCGGGCCTCGGCGTCGGCTGTCTCGTCGCCGCCGCGGTCGCGTTCAGTGGTGCGGTCTTCGCCGGTCGGTTCCTGCCCGCCCGGGCCTGAGGTGCAGGGGCAGGGCCGGTACCGTCTCGGCGTGGAGCACGTCGAACAACTCCGACGGATCGTCGGCCCGGCGCACGTCCTGACCGATCCGGACGACGTCGCGGCGTACGTTGCGGACTGGACGGGCCGGTTCGTCGGGTCCGGTACGACCGTCGTGCGGCCCGGTTCGGTCGAGGAGGTCGCCGCAATCGTCGCGCTGTGTGGTCGCGTGGGCATCGCGATCGTGCCGCAGGGCGGCAACACCGGCATGGTCGGAGGCGGCGTGCCGCTGCGGGGCGAGCTGGTCGTCAGCCTGCGTCGACTCGACCATGTCGGGCCGGTCGACACGGTCGGCCAGCAGGTCACGGCCGGCGCCGGCGTAACCGTCGAATCGGTTCAGCATGCCGCGTCGGCCGCAGGACTGCGCTACGCCGTCGACTTCGGCGCACGGGGCAGCGCGACCGTCGGTGGATCCGTGGCCACCAATGCCGGCGGGATCAACTTCATCCGGTTCGGAGGCACGCGCGAGCAGCTCGTCGGGATCGAGGCAGTACTCGGGAACGGGGAGGTCGTGCGCCAGATGAGCGGCCTCGTGAAGGACAACACCGGCTATCACCTGCCGTCGCTCCTGTGTGGCAGCGAGGGGACGTTGGCCATCGTGACGGCCGCTCGGTTCCGTCTGGTCGCCGGGGCGCCGCACCGCGTGGTGGCGTTCGTCGCGATGGCGTCGGTCGATTCGGCGGTCGCCGCGGTCGCGCAGTGGCGAACCGGCATCCCGTCGCTGGAGGCGGCGGAACTGGTGTTCCACGAGGGTGTGGCGCTGGTCGCAGACGAGTTCGGGGTGCCGTTCCCGTTCGGCGATGCCTCGCCGGTCTACGTCCTGCTCGAGGCGGGCGCACTCCATGATCCGACGGACGAACTCGCGGCGGCGGTCGACGTCGCCGATGGAGTGGTCGACGTCGCCGTGGCGACCGACAGCGCCCGTCGGTCCGCGTTGTGGCGGCTGCGTGAGGAGCACACCCTGGCGATCAACCGGGTCGGGATCCCCCACAAGTTCGACATCACCCTGCCGTTGTCGCGCCTGGCCGAGTTCGCGGCCGTGGTGCCCGGCCTGGTCGAGCGGGCGGTGCCAGGCGCACGAACCTGGCTCTTCGGCCACGTCGGTGACGGCAACTTGCACGTCAACGTCACCGGCGCCGCACCGGAGGCTCCCGACCTCGACGACGCCGTCTACGGGCTCGTCGTCGAGTTGGGCGGCAGCATCAGTGCCGAGCACGGCATCGGGACGGCCAAGGTCCGGTATCTCCCGATGCAACGATCCGCCGCGGAGCTGTCGGCCATGCGTGCGATCAAGTCGGCGCTCGACCCGGCCGGCATCATGAACCCGAACGTGCTGTTCGCACGGTGAGGACGACGGGTACGGGAACCCCGGTTCGACTCGGACGCAGCGAACCGCGCCGAACGGGCGAGCAGTTCGTCGAGAGCGCCGAACCGTGGGAGATGGCTCGACCGTGGCGCTTCGGTCGTGGGTGTGCGCGGTACGGCGGGCGACGAGGCGGCAGACCGGACGTCGCGAGATGCCGGTCCTGGGTCGTCGTGGCCGAGTCGACCGCGCCGGTGATCTGCGTGTCGGTGGTCACCGGCGAGGCCGATGCCCACGGAAAACGGCGATTCAGGACCGAGCGGAGCCCATGACGATGTCCACCAGGGCGCCGAGGTCGGCGATCTCATGGGTGATGACGGAACTCCCCGGTCGGTCGGCGCCGTGCCGGTTGTACCAGCACGTGTCGACGCCGTAGCGGTGCCCTCCCGCGATGTCGGAGGTGAGACTGTCGCCGATCATCAGCGCCGTTGAGCGATCGGGGCTGCCGAGCCCCTCGAACGCCAGGTCGAAGATCTCCGGACGTGGCTTCGTGGCACCGACCTCCGACGAGATGACCACCGTGTGGAAGTAGCGGTCGAGTCCGAGCCGGGCGATCCGGGCGCGCTGCACCTCGCTCAGCCCGTTCGTCACCATGGCCAGAACGGCACCGTTCGCGAGTGACTCGAGCATCGTTCGGGCGCCGTCGTACAGCTCGCCGAAGTTGCCGAGGCCCCAGACGAACGCCTCCGCCATCCGGTCGGGATCGGCGTCGATGCCCAGCTCCGACGTGAACCGCTCGAAACGCCGGTGTCTGACGTCGCTCGGCTGCATCTCCCCGACTTCCACGGCCGACCACATCGCCCGATTGATGGCGACGTAGCGGTCGAAGTAGGCGCCGGGGTCGGCGAGCCCGATGTTGGCCATCGTGTGCTCGTACGCCAACCGCTCCGACTCGTCGGAGTCGAGCAACGTGTGGTCGAGGTCGAACAGGAGCGTCGGATAGCGCATTCAGCCCACGTCGCCGAACGGGCTGCTGAGCACCACGAAGTAACCGTCGGGATCGCGTAGCCAGATCTCCCGATGGCGTGCGTTCGGGTTGACGTGCACGTCGTCGACGACCTCGGCGCCGGCGGCCCGGATTCGTTCGACGTCGTCGTCGAACGTCGAGGTGTGGAACCACAGTGCGACGGCGTTGCCACCGATCGGCTGGCCGTCGCGGATCGGTGCCGGGTGCTCGCGGGCATCGATCTCGTGGAGTTGGAGGACCAGTGCCCCGTCGCTCATCAGCATCTCGTACTCGTCGCCGCCGTGGGCGCTCTCCACACCGAGTACACCTTGGTACCAGGCGCTCGAACCGGACACCGACGAGCACGTGATCATCGGTTGCGGCCGCACATCAGCTCGTTCCGCCCGACTCGTCGGCGCCGTCGGCGCCGTCGTCGAGCCGTGGCGATTCGATCGACAGGTCGTCGAGGAGATCCTTCGGCATCGACTTGTCGGCGTACTTCGACCAGTTGTCCTGGAGGGCGGCGATCAGCTGCGTCACGAACAGCGGCGACATGTTCACCCGCTGCACGAGGATGCCGGCCGCGGCCTTGCCGGTGTCGTCGAAGTCGCAGCGCAGGAAGTCGATCGTGAACTCGTGGGGTGAGTGGCGGACGGCCGCGGCGTTCGCCCACACACCACCCATCTGGTCGGGCTGGGTGTGGATCTTCATCGCGACAGCATGCCGTAGGCACGGGTCGGACGGAACAGCAGCATCAGGCGTCCTTCATCGATCATCGCCTGCCGGTACTCGTCCCAGTCCGGGTGCTCTCCGGCGAGCGTACGGTAGTAGGCGACCAGCGCGTTCGATGTCGAGTCGCCCGGCTCGGTCGTGACCGGTGTGACGTCGACGTCGCCCTCGATCACGCAGTAGCTCCCGAAGTCGTCGGCGGTCACGTAGAGGCTCGCTCGCGAATCGCGCTGCAGGTTCCTGGTCTTGGCTCGTTCGGCCGTTGCAGAGATCCTGATCGTTCCGTCGTCGCCGACGCCGTACACGATGTTCGACAACTGCGGTCTGCCGTCCGACTTGATGGCGACGATCACGCCCTGTCGCCGGCCACGGACGTATTCGATTGCATCGGCAAGTTCCATGCGCCAGGGCTATCACCGTGGAACCGTGGGCGCAATCGCATCGTCGCGCCGTTCGGATGCCGGCCGGCACGCGGCCGTTCGAGGTGAGCGTCCTCGGGTCGCCGTGACGCCGACTCCCATCTGGTCCACCACGCAGCGTCGCCGATGCCGAGCAACGCTGCCGGCCTCGACGACTCGGTCGATGGAGGGTCGTCGACGGGAGGCCCGACCGGGATGGGTGACACGTGGCGCGGAGCGCGAGACTGCGGCATGGCCCACGATCTCACCGGCGACACCGTCGAGCTGCTGCAGACCTTGATCCGCAACGAGTGCGTCAACGACGGTTCGGCCGAATCCGGACACGAGACCCGCAACGCGGACGTGCTGCAGAACTTCGTCGAGGGTGCCGGCGTCGACATCGAGCGCTGGGAGCCGACGCCCGACCGAGCATCGTTCGTGGCTCGCCTCCCGGGGACCGACCCGGATGCCCCATCGCTGTGCCTGATGGGTCACACCGACGTGGTGCCCGTCAATCCCGACGGGTGGCGCCACGACCCGTTCGGCGGTGAGATCATCGCGAACGCGGACGGCGTCGACGAGGTGTGGGGGCGCGGCGCGGTCGACATGTTGAATCTCACGGCCTCGATGGCGGTCGTGTTCACGTCGATGGTCGAGCGCGGGTTCCGACCGAAGGGCGATCTGCTCTTCTTCGCGGTGGCCGACGAGGAGGCCGGCAGCGCCCACGGTGCACGATGGGTGGCCGACGAGCATCCCGATGCCATCAGGTGTAGCTACCTGTTGACCGAGAACGGCGGGCTGCATTCGGGCCCCGAAGGCCGGGGATCGATCAGCGTGAACGTTGCCGAGAAGGGTGTCGCCTGGCGGCGCCTCCGGGTTCGTGGCACGCCGGGTCATGGTTCGATGCCCTTGGGTTCGGACAACGCGCTGGTGACGGCTGCGAAGGTCGTGTCACGTCTGGCCGACTATCGGCCGACCCCCCGATTCCACGAGCTCTGGCGTGGACAGGTCGAGTCGCTCGACCTGCCCGACGACATGAAATCGGCGATGCTCGACGAGCGCGCCATCGACGACCTGCTGGCCGACCTGCCGCACCCCGGCGCCAAGGGCCACTTCCACGCCTGCACACACACGACGTTCTCACCCAATGTGCTCACCACGAAGGGCCGTCCGAAGACGAACGTGATCCCCGACGTCGTCGACATCGATGTCGACATCCGCACCATGCCGGGCGATCACACCGACGAGGTCACGGCACACCTGCGCGACGCGCTCGGCGACGCGCTGTTCGAGCGGATCGAGATCGAGGTGCTGATGGACGACCCGGCCTCCACCAGTCGCGCCGACACACCACTGTGGGATGCACTGGAGCGCGCCGTCAGCGTGCCGTTCCCCGAGGCCCGCCTCAACCCGCAGTTCATCGTCGGTTTCACCGACGCCCGGGTGTTCCGGGAGTTGGGTGCCGTGTCCTACGGCGCCGGCCTGTTCAGCCCATCCATCGACCCGAGTGAGTTCGGCCAGCGATTCCACGGTCACAACGAACGGATCGACGTGGAGTCGCTTCGTCTCACCACCGAGTTGTGGGAACGTGTGATCCTCGACCTGCTCGGTTGACGATCAGGGTGCGGCTCGGCCCGGCGCTCGCACGGCGGCCGACACGTGCCCGTGCGGACACCGAGGTGAAAGACGCCCGCTGAGCGAGCCCCGTGAACGGTGCGTCGAGACGTTCCGTCACGGCCGGCCGCTCGTCGAGTCGACGGAGGGCACCGGACCCTGATCTGTCGGCCGCCGCTCACAGCCACATGTAGGTGGTGGTGGCGCCGGCCGCCCGCCGGCCGTCCGGGAGCAGCAGATCGATCGCGCCGAACACCAGCGAGCGACCACTCTTGGTCGCTCGCGCGTCGAAGGTGACGGTGCCCACGTCGGCGGGCACACCACGTTCGAACGTCGTCTGCAGTTGCACGGTGGTGAAGTTCCCGTCGGTCGCGCCGTTGAGCGACATCATGACGAAGACCATGGCCGTGTCCATGCAGGCCAGGATCGCCTGGCCGCACAGCACACCACCCGCGTGGGTCAATCGGTCGACGACCGGCAGCGTGAACCGTACCCGGCCCGGTTGGGCCTCGATGATGCTGAGACCCAGCCCATGCATGAGCGGCGCACCTCCCTCGGCGTAGCGAGCGGTGATCGCCGCCGCCAGATCGCTCACGCGACGCCACCGCAGGGAGCGTGGTCCGTTCGACTCGCAGGCGTCGTGAAGTGCGAATCGGCCGTCGCCGGCAGGCGAGCCGTCGTCCGTGGCCGGCGTCGTCGGGGACCGCTGCGGGTGCGCGTCATGCCATCTCGGCGTCGGCGACCGAGTGCAGACCGAGCTCGTCGATCGACGACTCGCGCATCTCGACCTTGCGGACCTTGCCGGTGACGGTCATGGGGAACTCCTCGACGAGCTTCACGTAGCGCGGCACCTTGAAGTGGGCGATCTTGCCCCGGCAGAACTCGCGGAGCTCGTCGGGCGTCACGTCGGCTCCCGCTCGCAACTTGACCCAGGCCATCAACTCCTCGCCGTACTTCACGTCGGGCACGCCGATGACCTGCACGTCCTCCACGTCCGGATGCGAGTAGAGGAACTCCTCGACCTCACGCGGGTATACGTTCTCCCCACCGCGGATGACCATGTCCTTGATGCGGCCCACGATGTTGCAGTATCCGTCGTCGGCCATCGTGGCGAGGTCACCCGTGTGCATCCAGCCGTCGGCGTCGATCGCCTGGCCGGTCTTCTCGGGCTCGTTCCAGTACTCCCGCATGACCGAGTAGCCGCGGGTGCAGAACTCACCGGTCTCGCCACGGCGAAGGGTCGCGCCGGTGTCGGGGTCCGCGATGCGGATCTCGACATGGGGGTGCGCTCGGCCCACGGTGGCGGTGCGGTGGTGCAGCGAGTCATCCGGCAGCGTTTGTGTCGAGACGGGCGACGTTTCGGTCATGCCGTAGCAGATCGTCACCTCGTGCATGTTCATCTGGTCGACGCACTGCTTCATCACCTCGACGGGACACGGTGATCCGGCCATCACCCCGGTGCGCAATGACGACAGGTCGTACGATGCGAAGTCGGGATGACCGAGCTCGGCGATGAACATCGTCGGCACGCCGTAGAGCGACGTGCAGCGCTCCTCCTGCACCGTCTCGAGCACCGACACGGGATCGAACGAGTCGTTCGGGATCACCATCGTCGCCCCGTGCGAGGTGCACCCGAGGTTTCCCATCACCATGCCGAAGCAGTGGTAGAAGGGCACCGGGATGCACAGCCGATCCTGAGAGGTGATGCCTTGCAGCTCCGTCGTGAAGTAGCCGTTGTTCAGGATGTTCCGGTGCGTGAGCGTGGCGCCCTTCGGGAACCCGGTCGTGCCCGAGGTGTACTGGATGTTGATCGGGTCGTCGGGGTGGAGCATGGCCCGGCGCTCGGCGAGTTCGTCGTCGTGCACCGTCTCGACGCCCTCGATCAGGTGATTCCACTCGTCGGTCCAGAAGAAGACGGCATGCTCCAACGAGGGCACGTTGTCGGCGATGTCGGCCACCATCTCCACGTAGTTCGACGTCTTGAACTCGGGGGCGGCGATGATCCACCGGCAGCCGGACTGGTTGAGTGCGAACTCGAGCTCGTGCGTGCGATACGCCGGGTTGATGTTGACCAGGATCACCCCGATCTCCGCGGTGGCGAACTGGACGAGCGTCCACTCGGCGTAGTTCGGCGCCCAGAGACCGAGCCGATCACCCTTTCGGAGCCCGGCATGCATCAGACTCTTGGCCAGGTCGGCGACTCGATGTCCGAACTCTTCGTACGACCAGCGGATCCCCTGGTGGCGGGAAACGAGCGCCTCGCGTTGCGGATGCGCCTCGATCGTGTGGGTCAGGTTGTGCGGGATCGTCTCGTCGAGGAGCGCGACATCGGTGGGCCCGGCTTCGTAGGCAGGTTCCTGCATGACGTTCAGCGTAGATCGGGACGGTGCCGACTCGTTGACGGGACCTTGACCGCGCCGCCGGCGGTCGGCGGTCGAGCGCACGAGTGGGCACCTGGTATGGCCGTCGGCTCCGAAATCGTCGTGGCGAGTGGCGATCACCGGGCGCCTCGCGACCGACCTGACAGAGCGTCCGCGGACGGCCGCCGAACCGCCTGCGCCTGCCGGAACGTGGGTACCTGGCGGCCGATGGTATCGAGTCTGGTGGTCGATCTTCGGTTGGATCGTGCCGATCGTGACCCTGCTACGGCCCGGCAGGATCATGGCCGAGATCGTCGAGGGCAGCCCGATGACGGGCCGCGGTGGCGGCTTGGTCTGGCGGTGGTGGTTGGCCTGGCTGCAGCCATGGGTGGGGATCAGCATCATCGAGCGTCTCGAGGTGACCACGCCCGACGACTTCGTGTTCCACGAGACACTGGTTCTCGTCACGAGCGCCATCTTCGCCATCGCCGAGCTCGAGCACCTCCTCACCTGGCCTGATCGATCGCCTCATTGATCGGATGGCCGGTTGGTGGGAGAGTCGGGTCATGGCAGACACGACACCCGGGATGGTGTGTGCTCACCACCACCTGTACTCGACGCTCGCTCGCGGCATGCCGCCGCCACCGAAGCAGCCGACGGGTTTCGGCGAGATCCTCGAGCAGGTGTGGTGGCGGCTCGATGCTGCGCTCGATCTCGAGATGCTCAGGGCGAGCGCGCTGCTGGGCGCGACCGAGGCCCTGATGAGTGGCACCACGGCCATCGTCGACCATCACGAGAGCCCCAATGCGATCGAAGGCAGCCTCGATGTGATCGCCGAGGCCTGCGCCGAGGTCGGGGTGCGGGTCGTGTGCGCCTACGGCGTCACCGACCGCCACGGAGCCGATGGTGCCCGACGGGGCCTCGCCGAGAACGAACGGTTCATCACGGCGGGTGGCCGCGGGCTCGTGGGTGTACACGCCGCGTTCACGTGCAGTGACGACACGCTCGAGACGGCGGCGGGCCTGGCGCACGACCTCGGTGTCGGTGTCCACATTCACGTGAGCGAAGGCCCGGAGGATCGGACAGCCGGAGCGCGTCTGGCGAACCTCGCCGCCGACGACTGGCTGCTCGTGCACTGCGTGCTCCTCGACCGGGACCTGCCCGGCACGATCGCCCACAATCCACGCAGCAACATGAACAACTCCGTCGGCTACGCACGACCGGCCGCCCGTCCGAACCCGATCGTCCTCGGTACCGACGGGATCGGCGCCGACATGCTCGAAGAGATGCGCCTCGCGTATGTCGCCCATCGCGTCGACGACGTGACCGCCTCACCCGACGATGCCTGGTCGTGGATGGAGGGCGGCTACACCCTCGTTCCCGAGGCCCGTGACGACGTCGTGACCTGGACGTACGACCATGTCGATTCGCCGTGGCACGTCGCCTTCACACCGGGCATCCGCGCCACGCGAGTGGTCGACGCCGGTGGCCGGGTGTTGCTCGACGACGGGATGCCGACACGCGTCGACCTGCATGAGGTACGGGCACACGCCGCCGAACAGGCGGCACGCCTGCACGCTCGCCTCTGACCCGATCTTGGTCTGCCCGCGGTGGACCTCAGGCGGCGAGCACGCCGTCGATGATGTGGACCGTGCGGTCGCAGTACTCGGTGATGCGCTCGTCGTGGGTCACGACGATGGCCGCCGTGCCCCGTGACTTCATCTCCGACCGGATCAGTTCCATCACCTGAGCACCGAGCTCGGTGTCGAGCGCCGATGTGGGCTCGTCGAAGAGCACGAGGCGGGGCTCGTTCATCAGTGAGCGTCCGATGGCGACGCGCTGCTTCTGCCCGCCCGACAGCTGGCCGGGGAGGTTCTTGGCACGATCGCCCAGTCCGAGCTCGCCGAGCAGTCGGTCGGCGCGATCGCGGGCCGGCTTGCCTTCGCGACGGCCGAGTTCATCGACGACCAGGAGGTTCTCCCGAGCATTCAGGAACGGCACCAGATTGACCGACTGGAACACGAATCCGACCTGGTTCTGCCGGAACGTCGTGAGCTGCTTGTCGGCGTAGTCGGTGATCTCCTCCTCACCGACTCTCACCGACCCCTCGGTGGCTGCGAGGATGCCGCCCGCGATCGAGCACAGGGTGGTCTTGCCCGACCCTGACGGACCCACGAGCGCGACGATCTCGTCGGACGCGACGGTCAACGTGGCGTGATCGAGGGCGACGACTTCGGCATCGCCCATCCGGTAGACCTTGCGGACGTCGGTCATCCGCAGGGCCGGGGCACCGTCGGACGTGTCTGCTGGACGGGTCATGGTCAACTCCCGAGGGCCGAGGCCGGGTCGATCCGTAGGACCCGGCGCAGTGAGAACGCGCTGCCGATGACGGCGGCGACGAGAAGGAGGACGACGCTGGTCGCGATGCGACCAGGCGAGACGAAGAGAGGGATCGACCCCGGCGGTATCGCCAGGTCGAGGATCACGACCGCGACGCCGGCGACGGCCGAGGCGATCAAGGTGAGCACGATCGCCTGCACGACGAGGCCCGCGAACAGCATTCGGGACTCGGCTCCGATCGCCTTGAGCACACCGTAGAGGCCCGTCCGCTCGACCGTGAGCAGGGCGAAGAACAGTGCGATCACGACGAGCGCGATCACGACGGTCACGCCCAGGATCTGGTTGAAGGTCGTCTGCTGCTCGGTGACGCCCGGGATCGCATCGACCGCGTCGGGAATCGTGAAGGCCTCGACCTCGGCACCGAGGGTGCTGTTGATGGTGGCGACGACGGCGGGGTCGCCGCCGGCACGGACGACGAGTGCCTGGAAGACTCCGTCGGCGAGCACTGCGTCGGGTCGGTTCTCGGCGAGCACCTCCCGCCACGTGCCGACGTCGGCCCACAGGCCCGCTTGGCCGTTGAACGAGGTGTCCTCGACCCAACCCACGACCACGATGGGCGAACGCGACGGACCGATGAGCAGCTCGTCACCGATCTCGACACCATCCGCCTGGAGCACCTCGTCGGCCCACGCCTCACCTGGCCGAGGCGGCTCCGGCACACCGACCGGTGCCAGTTGGTAACCCCACACCGCCACGTTCGCGAGATCTCTCGGACCGTTGCCGGGAACCCGTGCTCCGAGCTGTACGACACCGAGCCCGCCGACCTCGTCGACGCCGTCGAGTGCTTCGACGGCGTCACGGGTCTCGGGTTCGATCCGACTCCGGATGAACGACGCCTGGGACGACTCCGAGTAGACGATCGCGTCGGCCTGCTGGGCTCGCACGGCACCGGTCGACGAGCGGATGAGCCCGTCGAGCAGCCCGCCGAGGAACATCAGAAGGATCGCGATCAGGGTCAGGATGAGTGTTGCCGTGACGAACTTGCCCGGGCGTCGAGCGAGCTCGCGGAGTGCCAGTTTCATCGGTTCGCTCCGCCGGTCGTCGCCTCGATCGGGTCGATCGCGAGGACTCGCCGGGCCGACAGCAGCGAGCTCGCGATGCCGAGCACGAACAGGAGCACGGCCCACACGATGACGGCTGTCGTCTCGAAACGGAGCGGGATCCCACCGAGTCGGAGCTGGGACACCGGCGCGTACAGCGCGAGCCCGATGATGTAGCCGGCGGTGATGATCAGGCCCGCCTGGAACAGCAGCGACCACACCAACCGGCCCGCCGGAGCGCCGATCGCGCGGAGCAGGGTCAGCGCTCCCGACTTCTGGAACGTGACGATCAGGAAGAACAGTCCGGTGACGCACGGCACGACGAGGCCGTACAGGAAGAAGATGATGATGAACGACTGCCGCACCTGGCTGACGCCCGGTGTCTCGTCGGCCGCGTCGTTCTTGGTCAGAGCGTCGAGCTCCTCCGACCGAGCGTTGATGAGGTCGACCGCCTCGATGTCGCTGACTCCCTCCGAAGGCGACACGGCGAGCACGTTGGGGAGCACCGAGGTCGCGTCGGGGTTCACCGATTGCAGCGCAGCGGCGTAGTCGTCGTTCTGGACGAACAGCGTCGGACCGGCGTTGAGCTGCACGTCCCGGGCGAGGCCGACGATCGTCAGCTCGAAGCCGCCCGGCTGGATCGACACGGTGTCACCGATGCCGAACCCCTGGTCGGCGTCGGCGTCGCTACCAACGGCTTCACCCGGCGCATCCGGATAGTCACCCTCCACGAGTTCGGTGGGCGCACCGACGTCGGGTTCGTCGTATCCGAGCAGCGTGGTGTCGAATCGTTCGCCACCGGCATCGACCGTGAACGTGCCCTGCGTGATCCGCCCCACCTCGCCGACCCCGTCCGTCGATCGGACCAGTGCTTCGAGGTCGGGGGTGATGATGCTGCCCTGGATCACGCGTTGGCCGTCGACCGAGTACACGAGTATCGGCGCCGACTGGTTGCGGATCGCGCCCACGAACGACGTCAACAGCCCGTTCTGCAGCGACTGCTGGAACAGGATCAGGAACACGAGCATGCCGATCGCGACGATCAGCATGCCGAACCTCACCTTGGCACGAGCCATCTCTTTGAGCGCGAGGAACATGGGTCTGAGGGGTCTCCGATTGGCGGACGGCGCGATGGCGCAGTGCGTGACAGCGACTGAATCTAACCGACGACATCCGGCTGGGATTCCAGACCGACTCCTGAATGTCGTGTTCGACAGATGTGCGAGACTCTCGGTATGGATCAGGTCGCGTTGTACCTCCAGGATGCTCACCCGATGCGGGAGGGCATCGAGCTCGTCCGATACGCCGAATCGAAGGGGTTCGACGCTGTCTGGCAGGCCGACAGCCGCCTCGTCCGTGACGCCGTGGTGCCGATGGCGGCGTTCGCGGCCACGACCGATCGCATCAAGATCGGGTCGGGGGTGATCGACATCTGGACCCGGAATCCGGCTCGGCTCGCCAGCACGTTCTCCACGCTCGACGACCTCGCGCCGGGCCGGATGATCTGCGGTCTCGGGGCGTGGTGGGACCCGTTGGCCGCCAAGGTCGGGATCGATCGTGCCCGACCGTTGAAGGTCATGCGCGAGGTGGTCGAGGCGGTTCGTGGGCTGCTCGGCAACGAGACCGTGTCGGTCGACGGGTACCACGTGCATCTCGACGGTGTCGAACTCGACTACGTGCATCAGGAGCGCCGACCGAAAGACGTCCCGATCTACATCGGGGCGACCGGCATGCAGATGATGGAACTCGCCGGCGAGATCGCCGACGGTGTGGTGCTCAACTACCTCGTCAGCCCGGACTACGACATTCGTGCGCTCGAGGCGCTCGAGCGAGGGGCGGCCAAGGCCGGCCGCACGCTCGACGACATCGACCGGCCACAGCTCGTCGTCTGTTCGGTCGACACCGACCGGCACGCTGCGCTCGATGGGGCGCGACTGCTCGTCACGCAGTATCTCGGGCAGCAACCGCACATCATGAAGGCGTCCGGTGTTCCTCAGGAGCTGCTCGACGAGATCGGCGAGGTGCTCACCTGGCCGGCCACACACGACGAGGTCGTCGCCGCCAGCAAACTCGTCCCGGACGACATCGTGCAGATGATCACGGCGTCCGGAACCCCGGACGAGGTCCGGGCGAAGGTCGACGAGTACGTCGCGAACGGCTGCACGTGCCCGATCCTGTATCCCCTCGCAGCCGACGTCCGGCTCATGATCGACACGTTCGCCAAGTAGTCCGGCTGACCACACCTCCACGCGCCGCCGTCGGCAGGCCGTGCAGCCGAGTTCCGGCTTCGCGACCTGACCGAGCGGGTCGGCGACGTGCTCGTCGTCGACGATCTCTCGTTCGACGTGCCGCCGGATCCCGTCACGGGGTTCCGGACGCCGAAAGGTTCGACCGAGCGCACCACGATCCGCCGCATGGTCGGCCTCGATCATCACGAGTGCGGCCCGGCCGGTTTCGCCGGCCGGCTGAACCGACAGTCGGTGGAACCGGTGCGCAGGGCGCCTTCCCCGACCCGGCTTGCTCAGCGCGAGCGGAGCTCCAGTCGGTCGCGTTGCACGATGCGGTAGTTCCGCTCGTGCTGTTCGAGCCAACCGAGTCGGATGAAGCTGGCGATCGCCTTGTTGACGCGCTCGCGCGACGCACCGACCATGCCCGCCAGCTCTTCCTGGGTGACGGGGAGCTGGAACTCGTCGCTGCCGTTGGCCAGCTCGAGCAGACGTTTCGCCGTGCGGCCGGTCACGTCGAGGAACACCGAGTCGGCGAGCACCTCGTCCATCACCCGCAGCCGGGTCGCGAGCAAGCGGGCGACGTTCCAGAGCAGTCGAGGGTCGCCGTTGAAGAGCTCACGAACGGGCTCGAACGGGATCTGGAGCACGGCCGACGGTTCCAGCGCTCGCGCGAGCGCCGATCGTGGCCCGTCGTCGAGCATGCCCATGTCGCCGAACAGGTCGCCCGGTTCCATCAACGCGACGACGCTCTCGCGCCGGTCGATCGGACTCGACATGGCGATCGCGATCCGGCCCCGCGTGACGAGGTAGAGGGCATCCGGCGCATCGCCCTCGTTGAACAGCACATCACCCCGGACGAGCTCTCGCTCATGGCCGGCCCTGGCGACGGTTTCCAGCTGGTCAGGCGCTGCATCGGCGAAGAACGAGGTGCGGGACAGTCGCTCGATGTGGTCGATCATCTCAGGGCACGGTACTACTCTTGACCGGGTGCATCGCCCTCCGAAGGTCTGGACGATCGTCGTGGGTGGCGGTTCGGGACAGCGCTTCGGGCGGCCGAAGCAGTACGAGACGATCGGTGGCGAGCGAATTCTCGACCGCTCTCGCCGGATCGCAGGGTGTGTGTCGGACGGTGTGGTGGTCGTCGTGCCCGCCGGCGACGCCGACCGCGAACACGGGGTGCCCGGGGGAGCGACGCGGTCGGCGAGTGTGCGCGCCGGCCTGGTCGAAGTACCGGGCGACTGCGAGATCGTCTGCATCCACGACGCGGCCCGCCCCCTGGCGTCGGTCGAGCTGTTCCGAGCGGTGATCTCGGCCGTGACCGACAGCACCGGTGATCAGGTCGACGGAGCAGTCCCCGGTGTCCCGATCGACGACACGATCAAGGTGGTCGGTGAGGGGGGTCGTGTGATCGCGACGCCCGACCGGGCGTCGCTGGTCGCCGTCCAGACCCCGCAGGCGTTCCGCGCCGACGTGTTGCGTCGGGCCCACGCGTCGGGCGCCGACGGCACGGACGACGCATCGCTCGTGGAGGAGGTCGGCGGCCGTGTCGTGGTCGTCGCCGGTGAGCCGGACAACAGGAAGATCACACATCCCGACGATCTGGCCTGGGCGCAGTCGGTCGTCGCCCGGGCCGTCGATGACCGATCGGTCGCAGAGCGGAGCGCAGGATGATCCGCGTCGGGCAGGGGTTCGACATCCACCGGCACACCGACGACCCGGCGCGAGCGCTCGTGCTCGGTGGCTGCGTGTTCCACGGTGAACGCGGACTCGCCGGCCACAGCGACGCCGACGTGCCCGCCCACGCCGCCGCCGATGCGCTTCTCGGGGCTGCGGGGCTCGGCGATCTCGGCCGTCACTTCCCCGACACCGATCCACAGTGGAAGGACGCCGATTCGCTGCGCATCCTGTCGGCTGTCGCCGAACTCGTCAGGGCGGCCGGGTGGTCGATCGGCAACATCGACGTCAAGATCGTGTGCGAACGCCCGAAGATCGCCGACCGGAAGGACGACATGGAGCGAAATCTCACCGATGCCGCCGGCGCCCCCGTCACGGTGGCCGGTCGACGCGCTGAACAGCTCGGTGCGATCGGTCGTCGGGAGGGCATCGCCGCGCTCGCCGTCGCGGTCCTGACGTCGGATTATGGATCATGAGCGGGCGCAGCGGCGGTAAACGCGGACCTGGTCAGGGACGAGGTGGCCGCGCGGCCGCCGGTCGGCGTTCGGGCCCGCCCCGAAGCCGTGGCGCCGGCCGCACGGGTCCGACCCGTCGCGAGGGTGAGGCCACCCCGAAACGTTCGTCGAAGGGTCTTGGCGGTGAGCAGGTCGAAGGTCGTCAGGCGGTCCGGGAGCTGTTGTTGGCACAGCGTCGGAAGGTCCACGAGATCTGGATCTCCTCGGAGCTCCGGGAGTCGGATGCGGTGGACGACATCGAGACGATCGCCGCCGCCAACCGGGTACCGATCACGTACGTGGCGCGCAAGCGTTTGGAGTCGACCGCCCGGAGCGAGGCGCCGCAAGGTGTGCTGGCGATGGCCGCACCGTTGCCCGAAGCCGATCTGGCGCGATTCCTGCGGCGTCGGGGTGCACACGCGCCGTTCCTCGTCGCCGTCGACGGCGTCACCGACCCCGGCAATCTCGGCGCGATCATCCGCAGCTGCGACGGAGCAGGTGTCGATGTGGTCGTTGTTCCCCGGCATCGAGCGGTGCACGTGACGCCGACGGTCGCGAAGGCGTCGGCCGGTGCGATCGAGCACGTGCCGATCGCGGTCGTGTCGGGTCTGCCGAGCACGCTGCAACGTCTCCGCGATGCCGGAATCTGGGTCATCGGTCTCGACGATGCGGCCGATCGGTCGTTGTTCGAGATCGACGATCTGGCGACCGACGCCGTCTGCATCGTCCTCGGTGCCGAGGGTGCCGGGCTCTCGCGACTGGTTCGCGAGCGCTGTGACCTCGTGGTCGGGATTCCGATGTCGGGACGGCTCAGCTCGCTCAACGTCTCGACGGCGGCCACGCTGGCGACCTACGAGATCGCGAGACACCGGGCCGCCGAATCGTCGTAAGCTGGTCGTGGCGACGACATGAGCCTGCACGGATCCGCATCCACCGACGACGGCGATCACGAGCCGACGCACGCGCCGGGTTCCGGGCCCATCGGGCGGCGCCGATTCATCGTGGGCGCCGGCGCAGTTGCGGGAGCCGCAGCCCTCGCTTCCGCGGTGCCGGGCGGCGTGGCCGGTGCTGCGGTTCCGGCCGGAGCAAGTCGGTTCGTGCCGTTGGCGACCGCGATCCGTCTGGCCGACACGCGAAGGCCCGGGGCGTACTCGTACTCCACGCCGGATGCCAACCGCATCCGCGTGCAGATCGCAGGAGCGAACGGGGTGCCGGCGTCGGCATCGGCGGCCGTCCTGACGGTGACGGCCGTGAACGGCAACGACGGGAACTTCGTCACCGTGTACCCGAGTGGTGGCGCGTTGCCGCTCGCCAGCAACCTCAACCTGCTCTCGGCCGGTGAGCAGAACGCCAATCTCGTGACCGTCAAGATCGGCGCCGGTGGGTCGGTCGACGTGTACGCGTTGCGGGCGTGCTCCGTGATCGTCGACGTGCTCGGCTACTTCGAGCCCGTGGCGGGTCCGGTGCGCGGCGGTCGTTTCATCGGGCTCCCGAACGCCCGCCGTGCGATCGACACCCGGCCCGCCCTGGCGGGCACGCGATCGTTCACCACGGTCGACCTGACGTCGTTCGTGCCCGCCGACGCGTCGTCGGTGGTGATCAACCTCACGGCGACGGAGACGAGCGGTCCGAGCTTCTTCACGGCGCTGCCGTTCGACGCTGGCGAGGGTGAGCCGACGACATCGAGTCTGAATGTGTCACGGCCGGGTGATACGCGGGCCGCGGGGGTGATCGTGCCGGTCCCGACGATCGGTGGGCGACGTCGGATCAAGATCTTCACACTGCACCCGGCGAAGCTCATCGTCGACGTCGTCGGGTACTACACGAGCGAGTCGAGTGTCGCCTCCGAGGACGGTCTCTTCGTGCCGATCGCGCCGGCGCGGCTGATCGACACTCGGGTTCCCGGCGGCGAGGTCGGCAAGCTCTGGCCGGCCTGGGTGGTCGAGGTGAGGCCGCCGGCGTCGGTTGCCTCGCGGGCCTCCGCGATCGTCGCCAACGTGACCGGTGTCGAGTCACGGGGTCCGGGCTTTCTCACGGTGACCGGAGCGCGGCAGCCGATCACGTTGACGTCGAACGTCAACTTCTCGGCCCCGCAGCAGGTCGTGCCCAATCACGTGATCACACCCGTCACGGCGACGCACGGTCTGCAGGTCTACTCGTCACACGGCGCGCACGTGATCGTCGACATGGCGGGGTACTTCACGGGTGCACCGAAGGTTCCGCAGCGGGCGAAGTACGTGAACCCCCCTCCGCCGGCAGCCCCGCCGGCGTGGACCTTGCGCGTGCCGCGACTCGGCCTCACCGGCACGGTGCTCGACGGCAACCCGAACACGGTCACCGACGCCGGTCACAGCTGGCACTGGTCGGGGACCGGCGACATGGGGCAGCAGAATGCGCACGTCGCCACGTTCGCTCATCGCACCGAAGCGGGCGGGCCGTACCGGAACCTCCATCTGTTGCAGAACGGTGATGTCGTGACGGTGACGACCGGCGACAACCGGGAGTACACCTATCGTGTCGTGCGCCGTGATTTGGCGAATTCGGCGAACGACAACATTCTGGCGGCGACCCGTCTCCACCCCGGCACCACGCTGTCGCTGGTCGCGTGCACGGTCGGGCACGACCGATCGAAGGGTGCGTGGCCCGACATCTGGGCACCCACCAGTCTGAAGTACCGGATCGTGGTCACCGCCGAGTTCGTTTCCTGGCGAGAGTTCTGACGGGCCGCGCCGTTAGCGTTGTCGCCGACTTCGCCGGGTTAGCTCAGTTGGCAGAGCACTTGACTTGTAATCATGTGGTCGCGGGTTCGATTCCCGCACCCGGCTCCAGTAAAGGGCCAGGTCAGAGGCCTTGGAGATTTGTGAGTATGTGAACAGATCGGGCCCGCGCCCACGGATTGCCCACGTGCGTTTGTGTCGGCATGAAGGGAACGGTGCGCAAACCACGTACCGCGGGCGGTACGTGGAGCTACCGGATCGACACCGGCCTTGACGATCGCGGTCGTCGCCGCCAGTGCGAGGTCGGCGGATTCCGCACGAAGAAGGAAGCGCAGGCGGCGCTCAACGACGCACTCTCCGGTTCGCAGCGCGGCACCTACGTTGCTCCTTCTCGCACGACCGTGCGTCAGTTCCTCGACGAGTGGCACGAGGGGGCCAGATCCGAACTCGGCGTCACTGCCTGGACGAACTACGGCGAAATCATCCGTCGTAACATTCAGCCGTACCTCGGCGCGAAGCGGTTGGCCGACCTCTCATCGCTCGACGTGAAGCGCTGGCACGGCGAGCTGCTCGAGGGGGCCGCAAGGACGGCGGTCCGCTGTCGGTTGCCTCGGTGAAGCTGGCTCACCGGATTCTGCACCGTGCGCTCGCCGACGCGGCGCGCTGGAATCTGATCGCGGTGAACCCGGCTACCGGTGTTCGCGCGCCGAGGGGTGAACCGAAGGAGATGACGGTCTGGACCGCGGACGAGGCGAAGCGCTTCCTCGACGCGATGGCCGACGAGCGGCTGGTCGCCCTCTGGACGATCGTGCTCCACACCGGACTTCGGCGCGGTGAGTTGGCCGGGCTCCGATGGAGTGACGTCGATCTCAAGGCGGGCACGCTCACGGTCGCCCAGCAACGCACGACGGCCAATCACGCGATCGCACCGTCAACGAGGCACCGTTCGGTCCGCCCGGCAGGTCCGGCGGAGCCGGCGGCACCATCACGAACACCCACGTCTATGCCGACAATGGTGTGTACGTGGTGACCGTCACGGTGACCGACGACGATGGCGGGACGGACATCGACACGATCGATGTCACCGTGTCAAACGTCGCCCCGACGCTCGATGCCGGCGCTGATCAAACCATCGACGAAGGTGCAACGGTCGACGTCGGCTCAGCGGTCTTCAATGATCTGGGCACGCTCGACACGCACTCGGCAACCGTCGACTGGGGCGACGGCACGCCGATCGAGAACGCCACCGTCAACGAGGCACCGTTCGGTCCGCCCGGCAACTCCGGCGGAGCCGGCGGCACCATCACGAACACCCACGTCTATGCCGACGACGGCACGTACACGGTCACCATCACCCTGACCGATGATGACGGCGCCGACGCAACCGACACCTTCGATGTCACCGTCGGCAACGTGGCCCCAGTCGTCGATGCCGGCCCGGACGCAGCGGTCGTCGCAAGCCAGTCGTACCAGCTGGTCGTCACGTTCAACGATGCTGGCACCAACGACACGCACACGGCCACCGTGGACTGGAGCGACGGCAGCGCCGTTCAGAACTTGGCGGTTACGGAGAACCCGTTCGGGCCTCCCGGCAACTCGGACGGCGCTGCGGGAAGTGCCGACGGCGACCACGTCTTCGTTGCCTCCGGTACCTACACGGTCGTGGTTACGGTGACAGATGACGACGGAGGGACCTCCGTTGAGACGCTGTCGGTCACGGCGGTTGGGGCGAGGGATGTCACCGAGAGTGTTGTCGCGGATCTCGCCGTCTACGAGGATGCATCGTCGGACATCGCCAAGGCTCTTGCGTCCCTTGCGAAGGCGCTGGACGACGAGTTGTGGCTGGACGAAACCCACATCAGTACGCAGAAGGGCAAGGAGGTCTTCGGCAATTCAGAAGATGCCGTGAAGAAGCTGCTCAAGGCCGCGGAAGATTCCGACGACCCAGATCTGCAGGCGGCAGCGATGGCCGCAGTGTCGGCCATCGTCGACTCGACCCGCATCTTGGCGATCACTCGTCTCACTGAGGCCAACCAAATCGTCCCGGCGCCCGAGGACTTGGAGAACGTCGACAAGAAGCGAGCGGAATCACAGGAGTTCCTGAACGAAGGCGATGCGTTCGCGTTGGCGGGCGATCCCGACGAGGCCATCGCCGCCGACAAGGACTCGTGGAAGAATGCGAACGACGCGTTCAAGGCGGCGAAACTGGCCTATCAGCATGCTGGCTCAACGGCTGACGACGAAACCGGTTCGCTTCGCCGTCGACATCACCGAGGTTGACGTGGTCGTCATGCCGTTCGCTGATTCTGAGCCGCCCTGGCTTCGTTGGAGGCTCTCGCCACCGGCCGACGCCACACTTCGCCGCCCGATAATCCGCTCCAGAAACTCGGACACCCAGCACGCTTCGGCCCAAGCCGAGCACTGCACTATCACGGGCGCAGCGGGCGAGCTGCGTGTACACGGAAGTTTCGGGTGTGGGAACCGGTCGGGCTGCCGGCTGACGGTCGCAGATGCTGTGGCGGTGGAACGAAACTGGAGGGTGGATACTCAGGTCTAGATGTGAGCGACGTTTCCGCACCGGGCACGACAGGAGCGATAGATCCGTTGGTGCGCGGCCGAGCAAGGGAGTCGAGTGATCCGGTCGCTGAGTTGTTCAGGTTGCATCGTTGTCGTCTGCTGGGTCTGGCTGCGGCGGTGACGCTCGATCGGTCGGTCGCTGATGAGGTGGTGCAGGAGGCGTTCGCGGGTTTGGCTTCTCGGTTCGAGACGGTCGAGCGCCCCGAGGCGTATCTCCAACGTTCGGTGATCAACACCGCGATCCATCTGGTGCGTCGGCGCGAGCGCGCCCGTCTGGTTCCGGTTCGCCCGGTGCGGCATTCTCAGATTCCCGAGATCGATGACGCTTGGGAACTCGTCGCCGAGCTCCCGGTGCAGCAGCGTGCCGTCGTGGTGCTCCGGTTCTGGGAGGACCTCTCAGTGGAGCAGATTGCGTCGGTGCTCGAGATCCCGATCGGCACGGTGAAGTCCACTCTGCATCGAGCGCTGCGAACGTTGAAATCGAACTGGCCCACACGCACCGAGGAGGACCGATGAATGACCTAGAGAAACTCGAGGAACAACTGGGCCCGGAACTGCGACGGGTCCTCGATGCGATCGTGCCGATCGATCCAGCAGCATTCACCGAACCACAAGTCAGTATCCCGCCGCGGCGTGGAACCTCCGGACCAGCCGCGATCGAGATGCGTCCTCAAGAGCCGCTGACTGCTCGACCTTCACGGCGCCTCGTCGCGATCGCGGCCGCCACGATCGCGGTGGTCGGCCTCGGCGGCGTGATCGCGATCGCGAACCGCCCCGCCGACGTCGCACCTGGCACCCCGGTGCGACCGAGCCCGACCGTGACATCACCCCGACCAGGCGACACGGAACCGCTCGTGGCGTCGCCGACCGTGACCTCGATCGTCGGCCCTGACGACTCGACGCCATTGCCCGACGACGTCTCGGGTGTGTATCTCCCGACCGCCGGGCTGCCCGGATTCACGCTCACCGACGTCTCGGCGAGCCGGGCTCCGCAACCAAATCCGGATCGCAACACGACGCGATATGTCCGACACGACGCAGCCGGCGATGTCGATGCGATGGTCACACTGGCCGCCGGGATCGCGATCACCGACTTCGAGCAGCGCGTCAGCGAGGGTTCGATCACTGTGCACGGTCACCCGGCCCACATCTTCGACACTGGTGAGGGCATCGTCGTGGCGTGGGAGGAGAACGGGGTCTCGGCATCCGTTCGGGGCTGGGGCCTGTCGTGGGACGACTTGGCCGAGCTCGCCGAGCGATCCGTCGTCGACGCTGACCCTGCACTGGTCACCATTGCCGACCTCGCCGACTCTGGGTTCTCGTTGTCGATGGACGACACCCTCCCTCCATTGGACGCCCTGATGATCAATCTGGACTACACGTCTGACGAGCCAACACCTGGAGCGTTTGTCGACGTGGTGAGCTGGGTCAACACCGGTTCACTGTCGATCGACGCCATCGAGGCCGACGCCCGCCTGACAGGACGCTCCGTCGAACGGACGACCGTTGCCGGGCAACCGGCGATCATCGCAACGTCGTCCGCCGGACCGCTCGGTCCCCTGGTGTCGGTGCAGTGGTTGCGCGACGGATTCTTGCTGGTCATCTCCGGGCGAGCCGACGTCGAGGACCTCCTGGCATTTGCAGAGTCCTTCCAACCGGCGACCGTGACGGAAGCACGAGCTCTCCGCAACGAGGTCGATACGGCACTCGCCACACTGCCCGAGCTCGACACCGCAACACTCCCCAACGGGTTCCAGGTCTCGGTTCGTACGACCGGCACCGGAGCGAACGTCGTGTGTCTCCGCGAACCGATCGAACGGTGTGAGCCTGTGACCAGCGAGAGTTCGCTGATCGGTGAAGAACAGACCGAGATCACCGCCGCGTTCCACCTCGACAACGGCACCTGGATCGTCGGATGGGCGCGAGGCACGCACCAGCCGATCCGCGTCAACGACGGCACCGATGTCGGGCCGATCGTCGACACCGCCCAAGGTGCGACCGGAACGTTTACAGCGCTCATCCTCCGCAACGATGCCGACCAACTCAAGTTCGATCGCGACAGTCAAACCATGCACGGAGCCATCAGCGTCGGGTTCGACAGTGACCTCCTCGGCTAGCAACGGTGGACATCCCCAAGCCGCCACCCTGCACCGCTACAGCGGCAACTGGGCAAGCACCCGACCGGCCGAATCCAGCCCGATAACACTCGCACGAAATCACCGATCGCTCGACGGCAAGAC
>CAVVAM010000017.1:0-84498 GCA_963746265.1 uncultured Acidimicrobiaceae bacterium | reverse complement strand
GATTATCGGTCGGGGCTGTCGAGAGCTCACCGATCGGAAGTGCCGAAGCGGGCTGGTGGCTTGGTCTCCGGAGCGTGCGGAAGGATCCGCTCTTGTCTCAGCGATCTTTGATGGCGTCGAGGGTGGCGGTGGTGGTTCGTGTGGCGGCGCTCCAGGCCGTGAGGGCGAGCTGGGCGGTGGTCGCCGCCACCTGAATCGTGCGAGTGCGGTCCAGCCGACGGCCGTGTTGTCGTTGCTGATGTCGTAGTGTCGGTGGCGCCGCGTCGACGAGGCTGCTCAGGCGATGGCGGCGACGAAATAGCAAGGACTTCGCTGGTGGCGAGGGTCCACGCGGCGGCATGGTTCTTGCCCAGGCCGCTGATGGCGTAGAGAGCGTGATCGCTGCGTCGGAGTCTGAGCTGCAGCAGGGCGAGGGCCATGAAGGCGAGGGTGGCGATTGCCCAGTAGTACTGCGAGGGTCGTTGCTCGAAGCGGTGTTGGGGCGTTCGAATCGTTCGGCTGATGAAAGCGCCCAACGTTGGCTGAAACCCTCGAGCACTGGGAGAGCGGCGGTGATCGAGCGATTGACGTGGTCGCGGTACGTGTCGCGACGAAAAGGGCACAGGCGCGGACGGGACCTTGGGGACGCGTCGATGGCGAGGATGCTTCCGGACGCCCCTGCTCCGAGCGGGGTCAGGGCGGCGGTATAGGCATCAGTGTCGAAGGCGGAGCCGGCACGGTCGACAACACGGAGCGGATACTGGTCGGGGGCGGGCGACGCTGCGGTTGAGTCGGAGTCGACGAACGTCTGCGCGTTTGTCCATGCGCCCATACTGTCGGGGTTCGCCGCGGAGAAAGGCGACTATGTCGGCACTGACACGACCCAGGGAGACTTGGGGTCCGTCCGCTTGTCCACAGGGTGAACGATTCGGGATCGGCGCATCGAAACCGAAGCGCTGACGCCATTGATGGCTTCGAGGATCCTGCACGTCGTCGTGGACAAGGTGCTCTCGCCGGGGTTGTCTTGTTCAACGAGAAGGGTTGCGTAGCCGCCGTCGATGAGCTTCCTCTCGTATATGCGGGTGGAGGTCATGGCGTTGATCTCGGCGATCGTGGTGCCGGTCAGCATGGCCGCGATGATCTACGACCAGGCCGAGGTTGAGCACCGGTCGCGAGTGGTGTTCGCGATGGCCTCGCCGACGAGGCGGCTCACACGAGGTGGACGGTTACGTCTCACGAAGCCCGGCTTCGGTGAGACGGAGCTTCGTGGTGCGCTCGGGCAGGGCGTCGCCGTCGTGGGTGACGATCAGCACACACCGTTGATGTTCATGGGCGCTGTCGATCAGGGCGCGGATCACACGGCGAGCGTTGTGCTGGTCGAGTTGGTTTGTCGGTTCGTCTGCGAGCAAGATGGGTCGGTTCGAGGTGAGCGCCCGAGCGATCGCGAGACGCTGCAACTCACCTCCCGAGAGATGACGGGCCTTGGCATTGGCGAGGTCACCAATGCCGACCAGATTGAGCATCTCGTCGGCCCGGGCATTGGCGTCGCGGGTCGAGGTGCCGTCGAGTCGGGCGAGCAGCGCAGCGTTCGCTAAGACGGTGCGCGCACCGAGTGAGTTCAATGTCTGCAGGACCCACGCGAACGGTGCTGGATGGTCACCTTCGATGGTGACCGTCCCGATTGTTGGCTTCAGCACGCCGCCCAACAGTGCGAGCAGGGTCGACTTTCCGGTGCCTGACGGGCCTTCGATTGCCAGCGCACAGCCCGGACTGAGTTCAAGGTCGACCCCGTCGAACAGTTGCCGGCCAGTGGGGAGCCGGTAGCTCACTCCGGCGGCGGTCAACATGAGGTGGCGCGGTCCGGATCGACTACGACCTGCGCGCCCGCTGACAGGTTGCCGTCGACGAACACGGATCCGACCGACGACGCGACCACCTCCACGGCGACTGGACTGCGCTGATCCTCGCGAGCAACGATCACGCACGTACCCGTCGTTGACGTCAGGATCGATGAAGGTGGAACCGCGAGCAAGTTCCACCGGCTCAGCAAGTCTCGACGAGCCGCTTGCCGTCTCGGGGAACCCGTTCTGGAGCAGACCCGCGCCGCCCAGCATCGTCTCCAACTCGGACACATCAGAGATGCTGCCATCAGAGCCGATCGGGACACGCTCGGTGCTCGTGGCGAGACCGAACACACGGTCTCCGCTGGCTAGTTGGTCATTGCTGGCGGCTGCCAACGTCGCAATCACGAGATGCTCTTCAACACTCAGGACCGTGTCGCCGACGTTGACGAGACTGCCGACTGTCACAGCGACATTCGTCGGCGTGAGCGCCCCGGGCAGCCATAACAGGTCCTCTGGCGCTGCCGTACCGTCGATCGCCATTCCCAACGACGACTGCCAGGACCGGATACCGTCCTCCAGCTGCCGTTCGGTCGGCGCCGCCCCGCCGTCGACGAAACCCGCTGAACGCAACTCCGCCACGAAATCGTCGGTGTCACGACCGGTCGACGTCGACGTCACCTCGCTCGTTAACGGGCGCGGCCCGCAGAACGACGCCACAGGCTGAGCATCGACTTCGAAGACTGGAACCCCGCAACGAACCGGCCGGTCCGCCTCCACGAAGAGCGCAGAAACCAGCCCCGACGAAGCCGATCGTGCCTTCACCTGCGCCGACCACACCAAACTTAGCGAGACACTCGTCGCAAGATCCGTCGGTCGCAGCACCACTGACACCACTTCGACGCCAACAACTCCCGAATCCGTGCCGCCAGCAGCCTCGTAACGCGACAACGGCAACGCGACTACCGCCAGTGCAATCGCACCCCCCAAGAGGACAACGACAAACAGACCCCACGCGAAGGTCTTCACCGACGGTCCCAACACGCGGGCCATGACCGTTAGCTTGCCCGAACGATCGGACTCTGGCGATGGTTCAATCGTACTCTCCAACCTGCACCTGCTAACAGAAACCCCCGGCGACGGCACACTGCGCCTCGCTCAGCCGCACGTGTAAGAGTACGATTCAGCACGGTCCCCCATGGTTCACCACCCGAAGCGGACGCGTCAGACTCGATCGACGACTCATCATCGGGCCAGCTCGACATTCAGCAGCGAGTCACTGCGGGCAAAGGCCAGCGTTGGCGAGTTCCACCCATTGGCCCATCAGTGAATCGAAATCAGCGGTACCAAACCGGACATCCGCAGCTGCTTCAACACCATTGTTGGTCAGGCACGGGAGAGCAACCTCGCGGTAAAGTCTTTCCTCCTCAAACGCTGCTTGCCCGAGCACCGTTGGATCCGTCAGCTGGAACACGAACTCGATCCACGAGAAGTAAGCCGAGAAGCACACGCCGGTGGCCGTCGAGAGTTCAGGATTTCTCGGATCCCCTCGCGGACCTGGGGTCCCGAACGAGATCACGCCGGTAACAGGATCGCGAGTCACATCGACGACAGCCTCACCTTGCTCAGCCATGCATGACGAGAATCGGCTAAATCCCTCGTTGTACTCCTCAAGTGTGACCACGCTGTCGCTCAGAGCATCAATCTGATCTGGTGGAAGATCAGAACTCTGCGGAATATTGAGACCGTCAGCCGCCGGCCGCTCAGACAAAGGATCCGACCCCCCGCCACACGCCTGCAGGACAAGCACACAAGCGAGAACGAAAGTCGCCGACCATCGCATCACACAACGCACACTACGACGCACACTACGACGCTCAGAATCACGGCGTCGCAACATGAACCCGCGCCACATCACGGCCCAAGCGTGACACGAGATAATCCCGGCCGGTCGTGGGCGGATTCGCCCGTACCGACCTGCCGAACAGCTTGTCTGCTCGGCGAGACGAGCTCAGCCGGTCCGACTGCGGGACTGTCAGATCGTTGGTGTAACTGGTCTGGCTGGTCATTGTTGATGGGGATCGTAGAGCCTCAGAAGAGGCGGCCTTCGAAGGTGATGGCGAAGGCGTTGAGGGCGGGCTTCCAGCGGTTCATCCAGCGTTCCTGGCCGGTGCCTTTCGGGTCGAGCGACCGCACGACCATGTAGAGACATTCGAGCGCGGCCTGCTCGTTGGGGAAGTGCTCACGCTGCCCTCGTTGCTCGCCGGAACCGGGCGTTCAACGACTCGATCGCGTTGGTCGAGTAGATCACTCGTCGGATCTCGGGTGAGTAGTCGAGGAATGGCACGAACTCCGCCCACGCGTTCTTCCAGAGCGACTGGATCGCCGGGTAGCGGTTGCCCCAGATCGTGTGGAACTCGTCCAATCTCGCTGCTGCGTCGACTTCGTTGACGGCGGTGTAGACGGGTCGCAGATCGTGTGCCATCTTGTCCCAGTCGGCTCGGCTGGCGAGGCGGAAGGTGTTGCGGATCAGGTGCAGCACGCAGGTCTGCACGATCGCCAACGGCCAGGTCGCCTCGATCGATTCCGGCAAGCCTTTGAGGCCGTCGCACACGACGATGCAGGCGTCTTCGACGCCGTGGTTCTTGATCTCGGTGAGCACCTGCAACCAGTATTTGGCGCCCTACCGCCGGTGCCGACCCAGAGTCCGAGGATGTCGCGTTGACCGTCAACGGTGACTCCGATCGCCGCGTAGACGGGCCGGTCGGCGACTTGGCCGTCGCGGATCTTCACGACGATCGCATCGATGAAGATGACCGGATAGACGCGATCGAGCGGCCGGTTCTGCCACTCAGCCAACTCGCCCAGGACCCGGTCGGTGATCTCGGAGATCGTCTCCGGTGAGATGTTCGTCGAGTACACCTCGGCCAGATGGGCTTCGACCTCACCAGTCGTCAACCCTTTCGCGGTGAGTGAGATCACCATCGAGTCGACCCCGTCGAGCCGGCGCTGGTTCTTGCGCACTGTTGCCGGTTCGAAACTGCCGTCACGATCGTGTGGCACCTCCAGCTCGATCGGACCGATCTCGGTGATCACCGTCTTCGACCTCGTGCCGTTGCGGCTGTTGCCACCGTTTCGGCCCTCGACAGCGTGTTTCGGATAGCCGAGATGCTCTTCCATCTCGACCTCCAAACCCGTTTCGAGGACCTGCTTCGTCAAGTCGCTCAGCAACCCTCCCGGGCCGACGAGGTTTCTGCCGTCCGCTCGTGCCTGGTCGACGAGCTGCTCAGCGAGCGACCGATCGGGCCGCTCCTCGCTCGGTGTCGTCCGACGGTGTCGCCACCGCCACATCATGGTCTGTCATGGTTGTCTGTCCTTCCAGCCGAGCGAGTCGCTCAGCGTTTCAGGCCAGACCAGTTACACCGGCGGATCTGACAGTCCCTAACGGCCCCTTCGGCCCCAGTGCAGTGCTCGGAAATCCCGGCTTCGGGGATGGCGAGGGCCTCATTTCCGTGGAGCGCCATGGGCTCTTCAGGCGCGGTGCTCGATGGTCGCGGTGTCGAGTTCATTGACAGCGGTGGCGGCTCGCCAGAGCTGGTCTTCGGGGCTGGTGTGGTGGCGGTTGTCGCGTCGCCAGTCTTGGTCCCAGTAGCGCGCGAGGATCGATCGCAGGTGGGCCTTTGAAGCCTCGAGCTCGACGGCGAGCTGCTCGTCCAACTCGCCGTGGTCGGGCTCGACCAGGTTGGGTGCGGCTCCCGATCGAAGCGCATCGATGACAGCGTGGTCGAGCCCGCCTTCGGCGGACCAGAATCGCGTGACCTGCCGGTTTCGAACGTTCCAAGCCGGCCAAGTCATCGGGCGGTAGATCCACGAGATCGGCCGCTTGCCGAGCCGGAGCTGCTCGCCGATCCACTCAGCGGTGGGGTGGACTGCGAGCCAGGGGAGTTCGTCGGGCGGGAGGTCGATCATCAAGACGACGGTGCCGTGGTCGATCTCGTCGGCTGGTTCGAGCAACGCTCCGGTGGCCCACATCTCGTCGAGTGGCCAGCCGATCTCGGTCGGGCGCAACCGCAGCCGGTCGGTCGCGACCTCTGCCATCTCGACGAGGTGTCGGATCGCGGTCGAGCGCTTCACCGCATCAGTCTGGCCGACCGCCAGAGTGTCGGGCGGGCGATCGCGTCGATCAGAGTTGGGCGGGCTTCATCTACCAGTCGCGACGTGGAAGGCGTTGCGGATCTCGGGGCGGAGTCGGCCGCGGTCGGACACGTCGTGGCCGTTGGCGAGTGCCCAGGCGCGGATCTCGGCGGTGGTCGCCTCGGCGGGTGGGACGGTGCCGGCGGTCGGAAGTGCGGCGGTGCGTTCGTCGCCGTGCTCGGAGTCGTGGTGGTGAGCGATGGCGGCGCCGAGGTAGCGGTAGGTCCATTCCTGGGCGAGTTTGCGGGTTTCGCAGAACACGATCGGCACGCTCGGGAACCGGACCTGCGCCTCGGCGAGGCCTTCGGCCACCACTGCGGGTCGGACCCGGTCGAGCTTGAACACCGACGACCAGCGATCCTCGACCACGACCGCGGCGCGGGGGAGCGCCGCGAGATCCGCGAGGAGGTATCGCAGCTTGCCCGAGGTGAGCGTCGAGACGAGATCGGGGAGGCTCTTGCGTTCGACCGTGGCGATGATCTCGTTGCCGATGGCGACCGCGTAGTCGCCCGCCGGCAGCGCTCGGCGACTCGTTGTCGTTTGCTGCTGATCGAACTTCCACGCGTAGCGCTCGTGGGAGTCGACGACGATCTCGAGCACGCGTCCTGCGGCGCGGGCGGTCGGCACCGACACTCCGGGTCGCGCTTGCTTGGTGGTACGGGCGCTCTGCCAGAAGATCACCTCGCGACCTCGGGCGCGGGTGAACACGAACTGGGAGCGATGCTCGCGTGCACGGTCGAGGACGAGGTCGATGGCCGCGCCGCGACGCACACACGATCGGACCGGGATGCGTTCGATCACCTCGAGGTCGTCGGGCCAGTCATCGGCACGGTGGCAGTACACCTTGCTGGTGCGCGGCCAGATCTCGCGAACCTTCAGCGCTATCGCGTCACGGCCGAGCGGCAACCGGATGAGGAACGGCAGCGAAGACGCCTCGTCGGGGTTGCGGGCGATCACGAACTCGACCGCCATCACGAATCAGCATCGCGGTGTTCGCCGAGGGCCCGGGCGTGAGCTTCGAGATCCGGGAGGGCCACGATGTCCTTGGGGCGGCCCGCGGTGCGCTTCGACTGGATCACGTCGTCGAGGCTCGCCACGTTGACGTCGGTCCTTCCGACCATGATCACGACGGCGTGTCGTCTCAGCTCGTCGTAGCCGGTTGGGAAACCCGCTGGTTCGAAGCAGACATCGAGCGGTCCCGGCTCGGTGATCAACGTGAGCATCGACATCTGGCGCAACGTGTCGGGGTGCGGGTCGAACGGCACACCGGCCGGCTCGTTCTCGACACGCAAGAGCGCACCCAGAGCACGCAACGCCGCAGCGAGCCGTTCGAGGTTGTCGCCCGCGGTTGCCGGACAGATGTCGATGTCGACCGTGGCGTGGCCGGTCCGATGCAGTCGAGCGGCCATCCCTCCGATGACGACGAACTCGACGCCGTGATCGACGAGGACACGGCAGATGGCTTCGGCGTGGTCGTCGTCGAGCTCAGGCGACATCGGTCACGAGGCGGTAGCCCCGCGACCGGAGTCGGTCGCGGGTGACATCGTCGAGCGAGTGTTCCCACTCGGCGAGGATCGCGTCATGGCGGTCCTGTTCGGCGAGTTCCAGGCGGAGATCGAACCCGGCGCGGGCGAGCATGTCGACGAGCGTCGGGAGTGTCGGCTGGCGACGACCCGATTCGTACGCCGACAGCGTCGGCTGGGCGACGCCGATCAGATCGGCGAACGCGGTCTGGGAGAGGTCGAGCCGGGTGCGCGCCGATCGCAACAACGAGCCCGCAAGCCGTTCTGCCACCGCATCCACACCCATAGCGTATCGTCTATGCAACGGTGCTGCAAGATGGCACCCGTGAAGGCTTTCGTGCCCACGGTCACCCGATCGAACTGCCCGCAACGAGGTGATGCGAGACAACACCAGTCGGACGCCACCAACGCGAAATGACTGATCAGAGGGCACGCGACGACACGAGGCAACACCAGTCGGACGGCCCAGGCGGCTCTGCTAATCATGGGGCCACCGGTTCGATCCCGGTACCCGGCTCCAACAAAACCCCAGCGTATGGCCTGTTTCAAGAGACGGCGACGCTGAGAAGTCGAGGTTGCCGTCCCGAACTTGGCGGAGCGATCGAGGTCGCCCCCGTTCGCGATCAGCAACCCGACCGCCTCGGCCTGGCCGGCGTGAGCGGCCCGCATGAGCGCGGTCGGCTGAAGCCATCGGTCGCGTCGACGTCCTGGCCAGCGACCAGGAGCGGACGAAGGGCGGCGACGTCACCTGCCCGTGACGCAGTTACCCAGTCGATGCGCGCGTGGCACGGTTCGCAGCATCGAGCGATACTCAAGCGTCGACGAGCAGAGCAGACCCACGGAACAAGGTGTTTGCCATGTGCGCCTGAACGTCGGCGCCTCGGACTCCGTGGCAGCGGGCGCTGTCATGCGCTTTCGACCCGGTGTCGAGGAGCGTCAGCTCCTCGACACCGGGTCGGCCGCCGAACGACCGCCTTACGGAGCGACGGTCAGGCTGGATCCGTCCGAGAAGGTGACGACGATCGAGTAGTTGGCCTGATTCGTGTCGACGTTTCTCTCGAACTCGAGCTCGTAGTCACGATCCTTACCGGCCTCGATGACGAGCCTCGACACGTCCTTCCACTCGGTGATCGTGAGCGGCGAGCCCGCCGGTGGCTTGTAGTCGAACTGGTCCTTGATCTTCTTCAGACCACCGTTGACCGCCTCCGGCCAGACGAGATCGAGCTGGACGATGGTCGCATCCTCGACACCATTGTTCTTCAGCGTGAACTTGACCTTCTTGTCCTTCAACTCGAGCTTGACGACATCCACGGTGTCGCCCGCAGGTGCACCGATGTCCGCAGGCCCGCTGCCGTTCTCGTCGACGAAGTCGACGAGGCGGGCCGAACCGAACTGGTCGCCCAGGAACAGCGGTTGTGAGCACGAGGTGTGGAACTCGATCCGCTGCAGAACGTTGCCGTTCACGGCATACACGGTGATGTGCGTGGATGACTTCAGACTGTCATCGCCGGCGTTGGTCGAGTCGACCACGAACTCCTCGCCGAGTTCGACGATGCCGTCGAAGTAGATCTTCCCGCCGCCGTCCTCGTTCTCCGAGGCCACGATGCGAACCGGGCTGGCGTCGTTCGGATCACCGGTCACGATGACCTTGCCGGGATCCTGCGAGTTCGACGATCCGTCCGGACCATCACCGGTGTAGACCATGGTCAACACCGACGGCTTGCCGAAGAACTCACACAGGTCCCCGCCGAACACACCGATGTAGTGGCTCGGGTCCTCGTCGGTGACCTCGTCGTCGCCGGTGGGCACACCGTCGTCGTCGACCGGGAGGCCCACCACGTCGGACAGGTTGCCGTACTGGCCCAGCTGGGCAGTGCCAGAGGCGGTGTAACGCCACTCCTCGCCGGGATCGAGCAGCCCATCGCCGTCGTCGTCGCCGATGTTGACCCCTCCGTCGAGCACCGGCGCCGGCGAGAAGTCGTCGCTCGTGTCCCCGGGCGTCCCGGCGTCGTCGACGACCGTGACGTCGGCCAGCGGCACATCGCCGGGGTTCGTCACGATGTAGGTCCAGACGATCGTGTCGCCGGTGTTGGCTTCGGGACCGGTCGGCACATCGGCATCCTCACCGATGTCGGACGGATCCGGATCGGGAAGCGTCGCGCCGTCGCCGTTGACGTCGGTGAAGCCGACGAGCTGCACGCTGCCGAACACATCGCCCAGGTTGAGCGGCTGCGAGCAACTGGTGTGCAGCTCGACGACCTGCAGCACGGTGCCTGCGGTGTTCGACACGGTGACCACCGAGTTGGACCCGAACTTGTCGAAGGACGCATCGGCGACGAAGTCGTCACCGAGATCGACCAAGCCGTCGAAGAACACCTTGCTGCCGCCATCGCTGACGACGATGCGCACCGGGCTCGTCGTCCCGGGGTCGCCGGAGACCGTGGCCTTGCCGCCCTGGTCCTGCGTGAGGGCGCTGCCGCCCACGTAGCGGAGCGTGAGCATCTCCGGCTTGTCGTAGACGTCGCAGAGATCGCCGTCAGCGCCGCCGGTCGGTTGGACCTTCGTGTACTTCTCGATGTCGACATCGGGCACCAGCGGAACGATCAGGCCGGCATCCACCGTCAGATTCGTCTCACCCGGTGCCAGGTCGACACATCCCGTGGTCCCGCTGGCATCGACATCGGAATCGACCGTGTCGTCATCACCAGCGTTCTGCACGGTGAACACGAGACCATCAGGCGACGTGAACACCACCACATACCCGCCGGGCTCCAACCCGTCGAACAGGTACTCACCATCGGGACCGGTCGTCGCCGACGCCACGAAGCCGCCGGAGCAATCCTGCAACTCGACCGCGACATCTTCAACACCGGGCTCGGTCGGATCCTGAATCCCGTTCCGGTTCTGATCCAGCCACACGAAATCACCCAACGCAGCCGTCGGAACGATCAGGCCGGCATCCACCGTCAGATTCGTCTCACCCGGTGCCAGGTCGACACATCCCGTGGTCCCGCTGGCATCGACATCGGAATCGACCGTGTCGTCATCACCAGCGTTCTGCACGGTGAACACGAGACCATCAGGCGACGTGAACACCACCACATACCCGCCGGGCTCCAACCCGTCGAACAGGTACTCACCATCGGGACCGGTCGTCGCCGACGCCACGAAGCCGCCGGAGCAATCCTGCAACTCGACCGCGACATCTTCAACACCGGGCTCGGTCGGATCCTGAATCCCGTTCCGGTTCTGATCCAGCCACACGAAATCACCCAACGCAGCCGTCGGAACGATCAGGCCGGCATCCACCGTCAGATTCGTCTCACCCGGTGCCAGGTCGACACATCCCGTGGTCCCGCTGGCATCGACATCGGAATCGACCGTGTCGTCATCACCAGCGTTCTGCACGGTGAACACGAGACCATCAGGCGACGTGAACACCACCACATACCCGCCGGGCTCCAACCCGTCGAACAGGTACTCACCATCGGGACCGGTCGTCGCCGACGCCACGAAGCCGCCGGAGCAATCCTGCAACTCGACCGCGACATCTTCAACACCGGGCTCGGTCGGATCCTGAATCCCGTTCCGGTTCTGATCCAGCCACACGAAATCACCCAACGCAGCCGTGAGTGGGTTGCAGTAGTGCGACGGATCACTGTCACCGTCGCCCGGCACCGTCACGGTGCCGATGTTCTCGTAGGTCGCACGATCACCCGGCACCTGCGTCCCGTCCGGGTTGCAGCCATCGACGACCACCGTGCCCGCACTCGGGTTCGCCAGATCCTCGGCACCCGCCGCAGCAGACGCCTCGTAGGTCCAGACCTCACCCGGCGACAGAACACCGTCACCGTCGCCTTGATCGACGATGTTCGTGATCGCACCGATGATGTCATCGTCCACGACCACCTCGGCCTGGGCGAAGGCGACGTCACCGGTGTTGGTCACGATGTAGGTCCACGTCACCGGATCACCCGGCGCGATCTCGGGCACATCGGCATCGTTGGCACCATCGGCCTGATTGCCGTTGGTCAACTTCTCGATGTCGATCCCCCGCTCGGGCGGGTTGCAGTAGTGCGACGGATCAGCATCGGTGTCACCCGGAATCGTGACCGTGCCGATGTTCTCATAGGTCGCACGATCACCCGGGACGTTGGTCCCGTCAGGATTACAGCCCGACACCACCACCGTTCCGGCGGACGGATTCTCGAGATCCTCGGCACCCGCCGCAGCAGACGCCTCGTAGGTCCAGACCTCACCCGGCGACAACACACCGTCACCGTCGCCTTGATCGACGATGTTCGTGATCGCACCGACGATGTCGTCGGTGACAGCCACGTCGGCGGCCGCAATGGCGACGTCACCGGTGTTGGTCACGATGTAGGTCCACGTCACCGGATCACCCGGCGCGATCTCGGGCACATCGGCATCGTTGGCACCATCGGCCTGATTGCCGTTGGTCAACTTCTCGATGTCGATCCCCCGCTCGGGCGGATTGCAGTAGTGCGACGGATCACTGTCGCCGTCGCCCGGCACCGTCACGGTGCCGATGTTCTCGTACGTCGCACGATCACCCGGCACCTGCGTCCCGTCCGGGTTGCAGCCATCGACGACCACCGTGCCCGCACTCGGGTTCGCCAGATCCTCGGCCACACCCGTGGCCTCATAGACCCAGACCTCACCCGGCGACAACACACCATCGCCTCCGACGTCCGACGTCGGATCGAGCACTGGAGTCACCCCGGCGATGCTGTCGACGACCGTGACCTCGGCCTCGGCGAACGGCACAGCACCGGTGTTGGTCACGATGTAGGTCCACGTCACCGGATCACCCGGCGCGATCTCGGGCACATCGGCATCGTTGGCACCATCGGCCTGATTGCCGTTGGTCAACTTCTCGATGTCGATCCCCGGATCCGACGGGTTGCAGTAGTGCGAGTAGTCCTTGTCCCAAGCACCCGGCACCACGACCTTGCCGTAGTTCTCGTACGTCGGGCGTTCGGGCGACCCATCCGGATGACAACCATCGACGACATACGTCTCATGGGCCGAGCTCGCCAGATCCTCGGCCACACCCGTGGCCTCGTAGACCCAGACCTCACCCGGCGACAACACACCGTCACCATCACCCTGATCCACGATCTGCGTGATCGCACCCACGACGTTGTCGTTCACTGTCACATCGGCCTCGGCGAACGGCACACCACCGGTGTTGGTCACGACGTACGTCCACGTCACCGGATCACCCGGCGCGATCCTGGGAACGTCCGGATCGTGGGAACCATCGGCGTAATTCCCGTTCGTCAGCTTCTCGATGTCGATCCTCGGATCGGTCGGGGGGTAACCGGTGGCCGTGGCGACCGAACCTCCTGCGAACACGGTGAACGTCGCTGCCAGTGCACACGCCGTGCGCAACCGGCCCTTTCGTATCGTCGATCTCAACATGGAGCTCCTCCTGTGATCCGGTTCGATGCGGCGATCGGTCGTCGCATTCGTGGTGGCGTGGCGACCGCAACGCGCGCAGCGGACGGCCCCAGACCACCAGTGTCGGTCCGGAGACAGATCAATGCGAGAAAGTGTTTCAATCGCGTGACAACAACCGACGTCACGGTCCCGATCGCCGCCCAACCTCGATGTCACCAGCGGTGTCACTGGGCGTCGCGGAGCTCCCGACACAGCTCGGCGATCTCGTCGCGCAGGCGGGCGGCATACTCGAACTTGAGCTCGGCAGACGCCTCGTGCATCTCCTCCTCCAACGTGTGGTTGAGGAAGAGACTTGAGCTCCTGTTGCACCTTGGTACGCTCGCGCTGACGACGCTTGTCCTTCCCGGGAACGGGCGCCGTGCCGTCGACAGGACGCAGCATCGACACGAGTCGCCGATGGCCTTGCGGATCGTCTGCGGGTCGTCTGCGGGTCGATGCCGTGTTCCTCGTTGTACGCGAGCTGGAGCTGGCGTCGATGTTGGGTCTCCCCGATCGCCCGCGTCATCGAGTCGGTCACCGTGTCGGCGTACATCACGACCTGGCCGGCGACGTTGCGGGCCGCACGATCCGCCCGGTCAAAGCGAGCTCGAGCAGCGCCCAACGAGGAACCCGCAGACAGCCACCCACCCGGATCACGGGCAGGCCTGAGACACCGCCGGTGGCGTCGTACTCGCCGGCCAACTGATAGGCGAGCGACCGGCCGATCCGCAACACGCGCGGGGCCTCCTCGACCGTCAACAACGGTGTCGCCGGCACCCCCAACATCACGGACGCATCCATGAGACCGTCCGACTTACACCTGTCATTCACGAGGTAAGACCCCCAAAATCGGGTCGGTCGGTCGGTCGGCCGGCCGGTGTCCGTGAGTGTCCACCGCAGGTCCGTCTCGAGCCTTTCTGTTGACGGGGTCGAACGAGCTCGCGAACGATGTCGTGCACGACGCGATGGTCGGCGTGTTCCCGGAGGTCAGCTCCCGAGAGTTGGCCGCAGCAGCCCCGAACGCGACGCTCGTTGAAGACTGGATCGCCGAGGAGCACCATGCAGCAGCACAGGCGGCGGTCGCCGACTTCCTCACTGCGAACACTCCAGAGTGACCCGTCGAGGTGGGCGAGTCGGCCGAAGCTGGATGTTCGAGGACCGGTCTCAATCGCCGACGTCCGACGACTTGTCGCACAGAACCGGCGTGATGATCGATCGCAGGCTGCACCTGCCGCTCGTTCAATATCGCTCACACCCGCACACGAAGATGTGCCGATCGCGGCGGGTTGCTGGTCGCTCGAACGATGTTGTTCTGATCGCTCACTGGGCGGGCGCCGTTCCCACCCAGCCGGATTTGCGTCCGCTACTGAAGTCGCCCTTGGACCTCGTCGAGAGTCGTGTGCCAGGCGTCGAACTCGTCGCTCTCCGTCCACAACTCTGCGAGTTCCGAGCCGTCACCACGGACCGAGTCAATCGCGGCGCGGGCAGCCGCGACGAGTTCCACGGTTGGCCCCGGTTCGAGGCCGAGACGCAACGATGTCCGAGCGAGCGTTCTGGAGCACTCGAACGCTCGCAGTCGTGCCGATCTCGCGCAGTCTGCGGTGCGGAGCGAATGGCGGTGATCTGAGCGGCTACTCGGCGTTGACGGCTTGGCCGTAGCGCTGACGAGCGGCTTCGCCCGAGGTGCCGACCATGGCTCCGATGGACGCCCAGGAGTGTCCGTCGTGGCGGGCAGCGATGACAGCGTCGCGAAGGGCCCGTTCGGTTTCGGCTCGAGCGACGAATGCTTCGCGTACGGTTCGCAATGCGGTCGCGTCGCGGAGATCGCCGGGCTCGGCCTGCTCGAATCGTGCGGCGATTTCGTCGGCGTTGTCGAGGATCTCTTGTGCTGTTCGGGGCATTGGAATCACCTGAGGTACTTCGGTCGTGCCGGCATGGCGTGGATGATGATCGGACCGTCGACACTTTCGATCACACCGATCTCGAGCAGGCTGCGCGAAGTGTCGGCGCCGACGAACATCACGAAGCCGTCGTCCTGGTCGTCGACAAACATCGGATGGTTGAAGGCGTGGATCATGTCGTCGTCGTGGACGCCATGTGTGCGAGCACTCGTCGCGATCAGCGGCGCTTCCACGACTCCAAGTTACTTTGCCGCCGCGGGAGTTGCAAGCTAACTTGCCGTCCCCGCGGCGCTGCCTGAGACGGCTGCCGCCGACCCATCCAACGCCAGAAGCTCGCGCTCGCGATCACTGGATGTCAGCTCGCTCCCGTGACGCATTGGATGACGTTGCGACGTTTGCAGCGCGCGAGGCCTACTGAGGGTTCCCACGCACTTCGACTGCCCGCAATCACTGGGTTGGACAACTGGAACGTGCCGCATCGCGGCCCCATTGCAGTGCTCGGTATTCGCGGAAGCCGAGACGGTCCGGGGGGGGGGGCGTTACGCCGGGCTTGCTGGGGTGACCGAGTACGGCCCCCGGCACCGGGTCCAAGGTGTCCTTCTTGCGGGACGAACAACGGAAGGTCTGGTGTTCGAGATCGGTGCGACCGCTCAGCTCCTGGGGCCGGAGCCGTAGGGTCGCGTGATGATCTCCCACCCGACGTTGGTGTGCGGGTCGCTGAAGTAGACGCCGCGTCCGCCATCTTGGTGGTTGATCTGACCCGGCTCTGATCGACGAGGGTCAGCCCAGTACGGGATCTTCATGTCCACGATTCGACCGAAGATCTCGTCGAACTGACGCTCGGTCACCAAGAACGCGAGATGGCCGCCGCTCAGGTCTCCGGTCGCGTCCGCGAAGTCGAGTGCGACGCCGTTCCCGGACTCGACCTGCGTGAAGTGGCCGTACTCGGTTGGCGTTCCCATGCCTGCGACTTCGGCGAAGAAGTCGGCGGCTGCTCGTCGGTCCGTCGCCCAAATGATCAGGTGATTCAACTGTGGCTTCATGTACCGATTCCAATCGCTCGCTGTTGCTCGGATGGCCTCCGCACGGGATCCAACAACGGGAGTGCCGTCTCCACATGGCCGAAGCCCGGCTCAGCCGCCGTTCCATCGGGGATGGCCTCGGCCATTCGGGCGTCGGCCCGGGCGATGTTTCTCCCCACCCCTGCGGGGACCGCCCGGCGGCCCGGCTGAGCGTCCGTCTCGTCAAGCAGAGCGAGCGGGTTGTCGCCCGTGGCTCCACCGACGATGACAGGACCGCTCTGGGGCATGAAGGTGGCGGAGACCGGAACCGTGCCGTCGGTGCCGGACGCATGCAAGCGCCGTCCCGAGCCGTTGCAGGGCGCCGAGGCGGACTGGTATGACACAAGGTCCACGGCCGCCGGGGTCCCGTCACGTTCGGACGGCCTGCCCGCATCGGCGCCAACCATTGGCAGGGTATGAGGTCGATCTGTCGTCATTGCGCTGAGACGGTGCGTTCCAGAACAACGATCGGGATGCGCCGATCCGTCATGGTCTCGTAGTCGGCGAACTGATCCATGACCGCGACGAGCTTGGCGTACAGCTCATCGCGGCGTGGACCGTCATCGATGACCGTCGCGGTTGCCGGGAACTCCTCGACACCGACCTCGACGGTCACATCCGGGTTGGCGCGCACATTCAGGAGCCAGTGCGGGTCGCTGGGTGCGCCGCCTTTGCTGCCGGCAACGAGGTAGCTGTCGCCGTGGGTGGCGTAGACGAGCGGGTTGAGTCGCTCCTGTCCGGTCTTGGCGCCGGTGTGGTGCAAGATCAACACCGGCTTTCCTCCGAAAAAACCACCGACGGCGTTGTCGACGACGCCGCTGTGGGCGCGGAAGTCTTCGATCACTTGGCGGTTCATGTCGTTGGCTTGTTGGCGCTGGTCGCTCATGCTGTGGTCCTTTGTGGTTCGGTCGTCGTGATTGCCGGCTGGTTGCGCTCGTCGGCGAGTGATCGAGCGAGCAAGCCGATGATCGGCGCCGCCGCCGCGAGGTGCATTGCGTTGAGCCAGATCGCGGTGGATGTCTGCTCAGCGGCCGTGAAGGGCACGATCGCGTACAGCGCCAAGGCGCCGGCACACACGGCGATGAACGTCGACGGCGGCCAACTGCGCCGGTTGACGACGAGGGCCAGGCCGAGCCCGACAGCGCCACCGAGCACCGTGAACGCAACCACGGCGCCCAACGCAACCTCTTCGGCGCTGTCGCTGCCCGGTTGCGTGACGAGCAGTGGTCCACTCGCGGCATCGGCGATCAGGTACGTGACGAGCACCAGACCCAGAGCGACGGTCGTCCCGAGCCCTGCCGCCTTCGCGATTGCTGCTTTCATGAACATCTCCTTGTCTCGTTTTTCGACGAACCTGAGCCAGCTTCCTGGCGCTCGCGAAGTTGCGTGACTCACACAATGACATATATGATTGACTGAGTCAAGCAAATACTCTTCAATGGTGTCATGGCTGTACAACTCCGTGTCACCGACGCCACCGAGACCTACGGGATGCTTCGATCGACGCTGTCCCAGCTCCACGAGCTGCTCGCCCAGGAGATGGAGGACGAGGTCGGGATGCCGTTCGAGCGATACAGCATCCTGTTGATGCTCGCACAGGCCGACGGCGGAGCACTCCGCCCGTCCGAACTCGCAGACGCCCTCCCGATCACCCCGAGCGGCGTCACCCGACTCATCGACCGTCTGGAGCGCGACGGAGTCGTCGAGCGCCGGGCGTGCGCGACGGATGGCCGCGGCACCGTCGTCGCGTTGACCGTTGACGGCACCGAGGTGTTCCGTCGAGCCGGCCGCGTGCACCTGCGCGGCATCAACGAGCACCTCGGCGCCAACCTCACCCTGAGCGAGATGGCAGAACTCCGTCGGAACATGACCAAGCTCGCAGCAGGCATCCACGCCACCAACACCACCGAGACGCACGCAGCACGGCCCAAGTGACTCTGTCACTGCGCCCTCACCACTGGGGTCGTCGTGGGTCGGTCGAGTTGATCAGGGCAGTACGACGAGTTTCCCGGTAGCTCGGCCGGCTTCCATGTCGGCGTGGGCCTCGGCGATCTGCTTGAGGCGGTAGGTGCCATGGATCGGCACGATGGCGTCGCCAGTCGCGACGGCGTCGAGGAAGTCCTGCAGGACTTGGGTGGGGAGGTCGCTGGCATCTCCGCCGTAGGCGGTGAGGCGGACGCCGCGTGGGAGGTACTCGATCGGGTAGAAATCGCGCACGGTCCACTGGTTGGAGAGCATCCCGGTGAAGCACACGACTCCGTGGACCCGGGTCGCTCGCAGCGTGTCCGGCAGGGTCGGGGTGCCGACGAGTTCGAGTGCGGTGTCGACGCCGTCAGGGAAGATCGTGCGGGCTTGGTCGGCGATGTTGCCGTCGTCGACGAGGACGTGGTCGACACCGATGTGGCGGAGGGCGTCGGCCCGCTCGAGGTTCCGCGTCGTGGACAGCACGGTCATGCCGAGTCGTTTGGCGAGGACCGCGGTGGCCATCCCGATTGACGAGGTGCCGCCGCGTATCAGGATCGACTGGCCCGCTCGGGCGTCGAGCCCGATCGCGAGTGAGCCGTGTGAGGTCTGGAGCATCTCTGGCACTGCTCCGAGCGTCGACCAGTCGAGGCTGCTCGTGAACGGCACGACCTGGCGGACGGGGACACAGGTGTATTCGGCGTACCCGCCGTTGTAGGTGCGGCCCATGCCACCCATCAACGCGGCGACCTGTTGACCGGCGGTGTACTCGCCTGCGGGGCACGCGGCGACGGTGCCGGTGGCCTCGATCCCGAGGACCCGGGGGAAGGTGACGCCGTCGGCGAGGCCGAGGCGGGTGTGGAGTTCGGAGCGGTTGAGTCCGAACGCCTCGACCTTGATCAGCACCTCACCCGCTCGCGGTGTCGGAACGGGAATCTCCCGGACCCGGAGTGCCTCGGGTGGGCCGGGGGCGTCGAGCACGACGGCTCGCATCGTGGCCGGGATCGTTGCCATGCTCAGGCGCTCCTACGTTGCTCACGGAGGTGGGCGCGCAGCTTGCGGACTGTTGCGGCGAAACGTTGCAGCTCGCTCGTCGACAGCGGTTCACCCAGCCGGATGCCGATCTCGTCGGTGAGTGTGCGTTGCGCCGCGGTGAGCAGTCGTTGACCGGCACGGGTCAGCTCGATCGTCGATGAGCGGCCGTCGTCGGGGTTCGGCGAACGTTCGCACCAGCCGGCGTTCTCGATCCGGTCGATGAGTTTGCTGGTCCCCCCGATCGTGATCGACAACGCTTCGGCGATGTCGATCACCCGACAGCCTGGGGTGGAGTCGATCACGTGCATCGGCTCGAACCACGACAACGCCAGATCGTGGTCGCAGCGCAGTCGCACGTCGACCAGATCCCACAGTCCGGTCTCGAGGCGGATCAGATCACTGAACAACGACCCCAGATCCGGATCACGCCGGACGCTCTTGTCACATGTCTGTTCCATGGAATACATCTTAGGCCATCCGAGTTACATTCCGTGGAATCTGCCTACACGAGAAACGGAACGAACATGACCAACCACGACGATCAGATCCGATCACTGCTCACCACGTACGAACAGGCGCTGAACACCAGCGATGCCGCGCTCGCCGCGTCCTGCTACACCCCAGACGGGATCTTCATGCCGACCACGCTGCCCACCGCCGAGGGCGCAGACATGCACGACGCCTACCGACAGATCTTCGACGCGATCCGCCTCGACGTCACCTTCACCATCGACGAACTCGAGATCACCAGCGATACCGCTGCGTACGCACTCACCCGGAGCAACGGCACCCAAACCGTACTCGCGACCGGCGATCAGTCAGCCGAATCCAATCGCGAGGTCTTCTTGTTCCGCCACACCGACACCGGCTGGAAGATCGCTCGCTACATGTTCAACAAACCCGCATGAACGGCGCCGACCTCGAGTGTCCACCGCGCCGAACGCCTCCCCTTCAATCGATCGCCGACCGCACATACCTGCGGCGGCCGCATTGAGGCCGCCAGCCGACAATGAGCATCACGCCCGGATACACAGGCCGTCGGATACTCCGTCGCCGGACGCTCAAGGTTGATGGGGTCGGGTCGGCGCGTGGGACGTGTTCGAGCAAGACAGTGGTCGGACCGACGGTCGCGACGTCGGGGCATGGTGCGCTTAGGTTGTGGTCGTGACGGCGTGGACCCGGGAAGCGTTGACCTACGAGACGATGGTTCGCCAGGGTCTGTCGTCGCGCCGACCGGTCGGGGTGGCCGACGCGGTGCGATCGGTGCTGGCGTTGCAGGCCCAGGAACCGGCGGCGCCGTATCTGGCGCTGTGGAATCGCATCGAGGGCTTCGACGCGAACGATCTCGACCGGGCGTTGGCCGACGGTTCGATCGTGAAGGCGTCACTGTTCCGGTTCACGCTGCACGCCGTCGACGCGGGCGACCTTGGGTGGGCGAGGGCCGCCATGCAGAGTCGCGTGCGCGACGCCGGATACCACGACGTCCTCGACGACATCGGGCTCACTGCGCAGCGGGTCGACGAGATCCTCGAGCGGCTGTCGACGACGATGGCCGAACCGCACGACAACGCCGACATGGAACGGGTGCTCTCCGAGTTCGTTCCCGAGGCCGGCGACCCGGCCCGACTGTGGTCGGCGCTGCGCGCTGTCGGCGCCTTCCGGCACGCTCCGACGACCGACCCCTGGTCGTTCGGCCGACGCCCGGCCTTCGTGCCCTGCACGGTTGCCGCCGATGACGAACCAGCCGCAACCGCAGAGCTCGTGCGTCGCTACCTCAAGGCGTTCGGGCCGGCGACGGTCGCCGACTTGTCGCAGTTCACGATCCTCCAGCGGTCGGTCCTCCGGGAGGTCGTCCAGTCGATGGCCGACGTCGTCGCCGTCGCCGGGCCGGACGGAGCGCAGCTCGTTGATGTGAACGGTGGCGGTCTCCGACCGGAGGCCGAGATGGCAACGCTCCCGCCGCGGCTGCTGGGGATGTGGGACAGCGTGCTGCTCGCGTACGCGGACCGCTCTCGCGTGATCCCCGACGAGCACCGTCCGCACGTCATCCGGCGAAACGGCGATGTCCTACCGACCGTCGTGGTCGAGGGTCTCGTGCGGGGTGTCTGGCGGGCTTCGACCGACGCGATCGAGGTCCGAGCGCTGGAACCGCTGGACAATGCGACCCTTGAGAGTCTGGACGAGGAGGCGCGTGACCTGCGACGACTTCTGGCCGACCGGGAGCCCGCCGTGTTCTCCCGATTCGGGCGGTGGTGGGATCGTCTGCCCGACGGTCCGACGATCACGATCGGGTCCTGAACACGGACAGTCCGCGGCGCCTTGCACCCGAGGTTCCGGCGACGGCGCACATAAGGGACATATTGCAGGGCTGATCGGTCGCCAAGAAGCTCAGCAGTACGGCATACCTGTGGAGCGTTGAACGCGCAAGAGGGCGTTGGTGCAGGTGACGGGGTGGTCCGGGCCGGAGGCCCGGAGTGGCGGGCGCGCATGGTCGGGTTCGCCGGCGTGTCGATCTCGTTGAACGTGGTCGACCGGGAACCTGGTTCGGTGCCTCTCGGGGTTTGGTCGGGCTGACTGGAGGGCACAGGGTGGACTGGCTTCAGGGCCTCGATGGTGAGGCAGTGGCAGCCCGATCGGGTTCGGGTGCCTGGGGCATACCTTCGTCACGCCCCGGTTGGCGGGGTGACATGAAGCTGTCCGGTGACGACCGGGCGAGCTCACTCACATGAGCCGACCGCGCAAGAGCGGGTCATGCCGTACTTCGAGCTGCGCCCGGTCGTGCCCGACTCACGCTGCGTCGGATGTGAGACAGCGGATCTCGCCGTCGCGCATGCCGTAGTAGACGAGCGTGAGGAGATGGCGTCCGGCGGCGACGCGTCCGATGTTGACGCCGCGTCGCGAACCGACGCGCAGCTTGACTTCGGCGAGGCGTCGTTCGCAGAACCGGTTCGAGACCGCTTCGATCGCCGCCCACCGCACGAGCCGCGACCCTTGTTTGGTGATGTGGCCCGAGTGGCTGTGGGTGTCGGACTCGCGCAGTCGTGGGGTGAGCCCCGCCCACGAACACAGCCGGCGTGGACTGTTGAACCGGGTGACGTCTCCGATCTCGGCCACAAACACCGCAGCGAGGACGTGGCCGACCCCGCCGATGTGTTGGATCGCCTGGTAGCCGGGCTCGTCACGCAGCCGGCGGTGGATGCGAGCGTCGGCGTGGTCGATCTCACGGTCGTAGACCTCGATCAGATCGCGCAACGACTCGACCCGGTTGGTGTACGCGTCGGCGAGGTCGAGTTCGTTCAGCCAGCGATGACCGACTGGACCCCAGATCACCCCGATCTCAGGGATCACGCCTTCTTTGCCGAGCACCTGATGCACCTGAGACTTCAGCCCGGCGCGCAGCCGCGACAGCTTGTGGCGATACCGCACCTCCTCACGTAGCTCACGAACCTCGGGCGGCGCGATCCACGCTTCTGGTAGGCGACCCATCCGCAACAGATCCGCCAGCAACGTCGCGTCTGCGATGTCGTTCTTGACCCGTCGGTTCTCATATGCGGCGATCCCCAACGGATGCGCCAGGTGCAGCCGATGACCGCACTCGGCGATCACATCGGCCGCCCAGTACCAGCCCCACGTGGCCTCGATCGCCACTTCCGCATCCGTGCCCGCGGCGGTCAACTCGCGAGCCAACTCGGCCGGCGTGTTGTCGATCCGCGACCACGACACCCGATCACCGGCCTCGTTCAGCACCACCACGACCGAGCGTCGCCGGTGCAGGTCTATCCCCACGTACGATCCCATCAGAGCCTCCTCGCTCACTGGATTGGTTCAGCACCTCGAGTCTTCACCCGAGGACCAACCAGAGCGAGGGGGCTCCACGCTCCCCACCAGCTCCACATGGCATCACGACCGCGAGCGGTCGATCGCTCGATATTGATCGACGATGAGGCGGTGTTCGGCGGGCGAGCCTCGCGATGTGGTCAGTTGCGAGAGGCTCGATGGTCGGAGTAGGTGACGGCGTCGTCGATCCACTGTCGCAGAACGTCGTCATCTTCCAGGGCGTCGACGTCGACTCGGATCCAGCCCGGGCTCATGGTTGTGCCCCGCATCTCAGCAGGTTGCGCGCCGTCTCGCTGAAGGAGCCGGTCGAGCTGGTCAGGTGCACAGCGAAGCAGCAGCGAGCCGTCGGACGCCGCAGCGACGGCGAGCTGATCGTGGACCATGAAGGAGCGGCCGCCGAACATCGCAACCTCGCGGACCTCGAGTGTGTTGAGGCACTCGCGGACGCGTGCGACGACTTCGGGATCGAACGGCACGTCTGCCATGCTGCACGATCGCAGGCGCGAGATCGAGGGCCTGATCCACGTCGCTCTCGCCAGATCTCTCCGATTCGCCATTTCGGCAGGTGAGTGCTCGACCGAGCGGCGCAACGTCAGGTCGAGGACCGGCGGTTCGCGTACCGTGTCGGCATGGAGATGCGGCTCGAACTGGTCCCGATCCCCGTGGAGTCCGTCGACAGAGCGAAGGCGTTCTACGTCGAGCGCGTCGGATTCGGCCTCGACCACGACGTCTCGCCCGCAGATGGTGTCCGCGTCGTCCAGCTGACCCCGAGCGGTTCATCGTGCTCGATCGTTCTCGGGCAGGGACTGCCAGGATCGTCTGCTGAACCTGGCTCGGTCCGCGGTCTCCACCTCGTCGTCGACGACATCGACGCGGCTCGACAGATGCTGGTCGATCGAGGTGTTGACGTCGACGCGGTTGCCGACTTCGGAGGCGGGGTCCGAATGGCGGGATTCGACGATCCCGACGGCAACACCTGGACCCTCCAACAGCTGCCATAACCATCGCTTCGAGAACGCGGCATCGCCGTCGACTGCCAAGCACACCATCGAGTTGTCATCCGTGCCGGGTGAAGTCATGACCCGACGCGGCTCTGGGGTCCCCCGAGTCCGGTCGGAACGTCACTGCGCTCGGCAGTCGAGCGATATCGATCACCTGTCGGGCCGTGATGGAGGCGCGTTCAAAGACCGAAGCGATGTCGCACTGATTCGAAATCCCGGACCGCGGTCGCGAGTCGAGGGCCACGAAGCCACGCCTGTCGCGTGAGCCGACGGCGGTCGAGGCAGACCATGCCGGCCGGGGTGTCGATCTGTCTGATGCCGTCTTCGACGTCGCCGCACATTGCGGAGACTCACTGAGACGCCACGTTGTCAGCGCAGGCCTCGCTGATCGCAGCGATCGCTTCGAGCGATCGTCATCCAACAGATCACCGGCGTCGACCCGAGCTACGGAACGACCACCACGACGTTCTACGACTTCGGCGCAGACATCAACATCCAGCCACCAGCCAACTGAACTTCTGTTTGGGGTGGGCGGCATCTGCGGGCTCACCCATGCGCGGGAAGGCAGACACCACCGGACCTGCTGACGACAGCACGCCCAACGATCAGAACAACTACCGAGCGAAAGCCCTCTGACCACTCGCTATCCTCACGACCCGCTCGGTTCAAGCCGCTCGGAAATGCGTATCGTCGGCATGCGCGCCGATACCGCTCGACGCGCATCGCTCGGCCGTGCCGGATAGCGGGCAGCGCAAGGGCTACGAACTGTCATCGTCGACGGGCAGAATGCAGGAATGACGGTCAATTCCGGTACCCAGGAGTTCGAAGGCGCGACGTTCGTCAGGACGAGCTTTCGGGGCGCCACCCTGAGATCGTGCGACGTCAGCGGGGTGACGATGCGCAGCGTTGACGTGGGCGGGCTCGACATCGACAGCCATGACCTGTTCTTCGGCAGCCTCATCGTCAACGGCGTCGACGTGGTGCCGTTCGTCGACGCCGAGCTCAACCGGCAGTTCCCCGGCCGCGAGCTGCAGAAGGCGCAGACGCCCGAGGGAATGCGGGACGGTTGGGTGGCGGTGCAGGCCGCGTGGGAGACGACGGTGACGAACACGCCCCCGGAACTGGTAGACGCCCACGTCGAGGACGAGTGGTCGCTGGCCCAGACCCTGCGTCATCTCGTGCTGGCAACCGACGCCTGGCTCCGCGGCGGGATCATGGGGATCGAGCAGCCGTTCCACGAGATCGGCCAGATCTTCACTGGTGCAGCCGAGATGGGCTTCGACATGTCGATCTTCCGGGCCGACGCGCCGGTGTTCGAGGACATCCTCGGGGTGCGAGCCGAGCGGCAGCAGTTGGTGACCGACTTCCTGGCGACTGCCACGCCGGAGCTGCTCGCCGAGGAGCGCGACAACCCGTGGGGCGGCGGGGACTGGCATCCCACTGTCGGTGACTGCGTGCGCGTGATCCTCGAGGAGGAGTGGGCGCACCTGCGCTACGTCCGCAGGGACCTCGCCCTCCTGGGGTGAACGGAGTCACAGGCCCGTCGAGCCGTCCAGTACGATACGGCCGCGGGCGGCCACCCGTCCGAGAATCCGCGAGCCGCTCGCGCTGTCAACGTTTCGTTGCCGGGGCCCGAGCGTGGTCAGCCAGAGCTCGGAGTTGATGGCTCCGCCGCTCTCGTCCGCGTGCGACACATCGGACAACCGTGAGCACGAGCACCCCCGCGCCGGGAATCATCCACGGTGGGAAGATCATCGCGACACAGGCACCCACGGTTGCGGCATCGCCGATGTGATGTCGCCAGCGGAACGCCGCCACGAGAACCAAAGCGGCCGCCACCGCCCACCAGATCGACGAGTTCGCCAGCGAGTGATCGGCGACATCGGGCACCGTGCTCGTGGGCGTGAAGCCGTAGCCTGCCTGGACGAGATCGTCGACGACACGAAGATTCCCGATCATCACCACCACGGTCATCGCGAACCATGCCGCCGCGGCGAGCACCACGTCGACCTGACGAAACGCTCGAGGTGTCGCCCAGAAGAGGATGCCGATCGTCGCGGCTGCCATGAATGGTGCCGAGGCGCTCCCGAGATGTTCAGCGGCGTGGCCGCCAACGTCGTAGCGCGACGCGAAGCACGTCTGAGCGGCAACACTGATGGCGACGAACGTCGGCACGGGCCACCAGTGGCACAGCCCTCGCACGAACCGCTTGCGACGTGTCGTTTCGTGCGGTATTTCGATGGCTGTCACAGCCCTACAGACGATCAGACATCGATAGTGGGTGACGTCGCCATCGCCATGGCTGAGGTCATCGAGCGGCGGTCCGCAGATGGCTCATCGGCGAACGACGAGATCGACGTGACCAGCCCTGAGCCGGGTTGCAGCATCGCATCCAGTCCGCTGCCATCCTCGAACTCGGCCGCTGCTCCGCCATCGGGCCGCCGAGGGACGCCGATGGACGCCGGCGACCTCATCAGGCAATGCATCGAACAGCGCGGCCAACGACGCCTCCGAGTCGGGCAAATCCGCGCTCTCCAACTCGAAGGGCGCACCGACCGCCACCGCGACGGTCGTCGGCGTCGTCTCCTCGACGGAACCTCCATCACCACAGTCGACCAGCAGCAGCGGAACGCCGAGCACCCGGCTCAAGCAACGGGTCGACGCGCTCGCCTCCCTCCTCCACCTCAACATCTCGGACCCACACCCGCCCGTCAGGGTCAATCGACCCCAGTCCGACGCGTCTCGGGCAGGTGGTCGCAGCGGCCGAGTGTCGACGGCGACCCCAGCGTCACCCGCCGGCAGCGCTCGTCGACTCGTGGCCGCTTGTTGCTGTTCGATCTTCCACGCCTAGCGCTCGTGTCGGTCGACGACGATCTCGAGCACCCGCCCGACAGCGCGCGCAGTCGGCACGGACACTGTTGGGCGGGCTCGTCTGGCGGTGCGAGCGCTCTGCCGGAAGGTCACCTCGCGACCGCGGGCACGGGTGACCACGGACTGGGCGATGCTCGCGTACCCGGTCGAGGGTCGGAACACCGTGGACGGCTGCACGACGCCCGACACCGAGAGTGGAAGGTCCGCGGGTGTCGTACCGGTCGATCGTCAGGCCTGCCGTGGTTTTCCAGATGTGGGGGCGTGCCGCCGATGCCGGCGCTACCTCAGTCGCCGTAGATCGACGCCACCACCTCGGTCTGTCGCTCGAGCACGATCTCACGGCGCAACTTGAGCGTCGGGGTGAGCTCGCCCGATTCGACGGTGAAGTCGTGGCGGAGGATACGGAACTCGCGGACGCTCTCCGCACGGCTGACCTGGGCGTTGGCCCGGTCGATGGCCGTCTGGACCTCGTTGCGCAGCGCCTGTCGCTCGTCGTCGAGCAGTTCTCGGGTGAGCTCGCCGGCGCTCGACACGTGTGCACCGTGGGCCTCGGCCCACTTGGTCAACTCCTCGACGTCGAGTGTGACGAGTGCCGCGATGAACGGGCGTTGATCCCCCATCACGAGTGCCTGGCTCACCAGTGGGTGTGCCCGAATGGCATCTTCGAGCAACGCCGGGGCGACGTTCTTGCCGGCAGCGGTCACGATCAGTTCCTTCTTGCGGCCGGTGATGCGGAGGTAGCCCTCGTCGTCGATCTCACCGATGTCGCCGGTGGCGAACCAGCCGTCGTCTCGCAATGACTCCGCGGTCGCCTCGTCGTTGCGCCAGTACCCGTCGAAGACCATCCCGCCCGCGAGCAGGATCTCGCCGTCGTCGGCGATCTTGACGCTCGCTCCCGGCACGGGTCGGCCGACCGACCCGATCACGAACTCGTCGGGTGTGTTGATGGTGGCGGCTGCGGTCGTCTCGGTGAGCCCGTAACCCTCGAGGACGAGGACACCGGCCCCGTGGAAGAAGTGACCGAGTCGTTCGCCGAGCGGGGCTCCTCCCGAGATCGCGAAATCGATGTTGCCTCCGAGTGCCGACCGCAACTTGGCGTACACGAGCGGGTCGAACGCGGCGCGCTGCAGCCTGACGCTTCGGCTGACCGCGCCCGCCACGGACTCCTTCGAGTACCGGATGGCGACCTCGACCGCACGGTCGAACAACTTGCGTCGAAGGCCCTGTCCGCTCTTGCCCTGGGCGGTGTTGAAGATCTTCTCGAACACGCGCGGGACGGCGAACACCCAGTTCGGCCGGAGGATCTCGAGCTCGGGCACGAGGCGTGCGATCCCGGTCGAGTAGCCGATCTTGACCCCCTGGGTGACACATCCGACCTGGACGACTCTGGCGAGGATGTGGGCCAGGGGCAGGAACATGAGTGTCGAGCCCCCCGGATGGAAGAGCTCCTGCATCTTGGCGACCACCTGGCGGACCTCCCAGATCAGGTTGCCGTGCGTGACCATGCAGCCCTTGGGGCGCCCGGTGGTGCCCGACGTGTAGACCAATGTCGCGAGCTGGTCGTGGGCGATGCCGTCGATGCGCTTCTGCAGGGTGTCGTCCGACACGTCGGCGCCCGCCTCTCGGAGATCGTCGAGGCCACCCTCGTCGACCACGAACACGCGGTGGCAGTCGGGCAGGCGGTCGGCGACGGTGGCATAGCGACCGGCCAGCTCGGTCGTCGACGTCACCAGCGCGATCGCTCCGCTGTCACCCACGATCCACTCGATCTGGTCGGGCGACGACGTCTCGTACACGGTCACCGTGGTCGCACCGGCGAACCAGATCGCATAGTCGAGGTAGGTGAACTCGATCCTCGACGGCATGAAGATGCACACGCGGTCGCCCGGCTGGACGCCCGATCCGATCAGGCCCTTGGCCAGGGCACGCACGGTCGCGACGAAGTCGGCCGTCGACACGTCGACGAACTCGTCCGCCTCGCGGTACGCCAGTGCGGCCCGCTGGGGGCACCGCCGGTCGTTGTCGATCAGTGCGACGACCACGTTGTCGTCGGCCGTGACATCGACGGCCCCCTGGCCCGTGTACTCGTTCATCTGATGCTCCCTCCAGGACTGGTCCCTGATCAGCGACCGTATCGCGGCGAGACGCGAGGCCTTCGGGCCGATCGTGGTCGTGTCCGTGGTCAGGAGGGTCGGGTCGAGCCGGCCCCATCTGGTGTCGAACGGTCGGCGCTCCAGCCGAGCTCCACCCACACAGGGGCGTGGTCGCTCGCGGTGGTGCCGTGGACCACCCCGCTGGTCGACCCGGCGAATCCGGCGGCGAACACATGGTCGAGGATGAGATCACGCCCTCCACGCCGGTAGGAGGGTGCCGTCACGGACGACACCTTCTCGAGGCCGACACTGCGCATCGTGTCGACCAGCGCTCGCACACCGCGAGGGGTGACCGTGTTGAAGTCACCGCCGACCACGACGAGGTCGATCGCGTGCCGGTTCGCATCCCTCGCCACCGTGGCGAACTGCTCGACCCTACGGGCGAGTCGCAGCGACGGGATCTCGGTGTGGACGCTGTACGCCGACAGCTCGTGCTCGCCGACGCCGACGACAGCGTGGGTCGCGCTGCGCGGTTGGCCACTCACCGATGCACGGTGGGGGAGCGGAACCTCGGCACTCCGACGGATCGGCCACCTCGTCACCACGGCGTTGCCGAAGTCGCGTCCGGTGTTGGCGTGCGGACCGGCGCTCGAGTAGGCGTAGTTCGCCCCCAGCGCCTCGGCGATCGTCACCGTGCCGGGCTCGTCCATCTCCTGGAGCAGCAGCACGTCGAAGTCGCGCATCTCGGGAGCCGCATCGATCTCGCTCGCGGCGAGCGCGGCCTCGATGCCGTACTGGATGTTCCACGAAACCACTCGCATGTGCGTCGCCGTCCTCCGAGGTCGCGTGCGCGCCGGCGCGGTCGAGGGTACCGCCGTACGGCTGGGCACCCGACAGACCTGCCGAACGCGTCGCACGAGTTCGCGGACCGTGGTGACCTTCTCGGTTTCGTCGCAGGGCTCGATGCAGCTTGACGCGGCCGCTGCCGTCGGCCCCCGAGGATCGGTCGTCGATCCCGTCCGGGACGACGTTGATGTGGCACGCTGTCACCCGTCCGGGCGACGGTCGTTCGGGCCGCACGCGCAGGGAGGTCGGGACATGAGCGGTGATGATGTGATCTTCCTGGCTGTGGTCGTGGGTCGGCTCGGGATTCCGCTGCTCATCTTCCGGTATCCGCTGCCGGCGATCCTCGCGTGTCTCGTGCTCGACGCAGCCGATCAGACGATCTTCCAGAACTACACGAATCTCAACCTCGACGGGTACCAGAGCTACGACAAGGCACTCGACGTCTTCTATCTGGCCATCGCCTATCTGTCGACGCTGCGCAACTGGGCGGCACCGTTCGCGGCGAACACGGCGATGTTCCTCTGGTATTACCGCCTCGTCGGCGTCGTGATCTTCGAGATGACCCAGGAACGCGCGGTGCTGATCATCTTCCCGAACACCTTCGAGTACTTCTTCATCGTCTACGAGACCATCCGGCTCGCCTGGAATCCGGCTCGGCTGACCAACCGTGCGGTGATCGGGCTCGCCGCGTTCATCTGGATCTTCATCAAGCTGCCCCAGGAATGGTGGTTGCACATCGCCAAGCTCGACTTCACCGACTTCATGAAGGAAGACGTCTTCGGCGTGCCGGTCGACACCTCGTGGGGCGACGCGATCGGCGAGAACCTGTGGTTCGTCGGGCTGATGACCGTACTGGTCGTCGCGGTTGCGTTCGTCGTCAGGTACGCACTCCGCAAGGCGCCGTCACACGATTGGCCGTTCAGCTTCGATGTCGACGCTCACATCGGTCCCCCGCCGACCGGATACGTCCGACCGACTCGTCTGCTGACGTGGGACCTGTTCGAGAAGGTGTCCTTGACCGGCCTGGTGTCGGTGATCTTCGCCTTGATCGTCCCCGACGTCGACGGCACGTTCCTGCGGGTGCTCTTTGCGGTCTCGGTGATCGTGATCGTCAATGCCGCAGTCACCCAGTGGCTGTCGTCACGCGGATGGACGTGGGATTCGGTCATCCGCGAGTTCCTCGTGATGCTGGTGCTCAACGTCGGCATTGCGCTCGGCTACATCTGGTTGCTGCGACGGTCCGACGATCCGGTCGACGAGGGCGGCGCCCTCTTCTTCATTCTGCTGCTGACCTTGATCATCACGCTGTTCGACCGCTACCGCCACGTTCGGGCCGCCCGCCTCGAGACGTGGCCACCTGCGGCGCCGGCGATCTGAACCACGGTTCCCGGCTCCCGGCCGTCCCGTTGTGTCCGAGCACGGCGAACACCGGGTCGGACAAGCCGTCCTCAGACGCGCCGTCCTGTTGTGTCGGAGCCGGGTCTCGGAGGCGCCGGTGCGCAGTCCGCTGAGTGAGTCGACCGTGGTCGAATTCGCTGCGTCGGCTCGGGGTGGTTCAGGCGGTCGGCGGCGGGAGCGGCCGGCGGTGGCCCTCGGGGCCCGCCGGGCCGACGTACACGGCGCTCCCGAAGCCGAGGATCAGCACGAAGACGGGGCTGAGCAGGATGAGACCGACGGTGAATCCGACTCCCTTGCCGAAACTCTTCGCCACGTCGTTGTACGTGATGATCACGATGATGACGTTGACGATGGGAATGAAGAACAGGATGACCCACCACGCCGGCCGCCCGGCGATCTTGAGCAGGATGATGATGTTGTAGATCGGGATGATCGACTTCCAGCCGGCTTCGCCGGCCTTGACGAACATCTTCCACCAACCGGCGATCACGAGCACGATGAACGCGAGGACGATGACGGAGATGACGGCGGCACCGCCGTTGCCGGTGTCTGAGGCGGCGAGGATCATGGACATGCTGACTCCTATTGGTTGCGGACGGCTGAGATCTTGGCAGACAGACGCGAGCTCGTGAACGATGGCCCCACTGTGTTGTCTTGATCGCTGGTGCCTTGATCGCTGTCGTCCGCTCCGCAGATGCTGCGTGACACAATGTTGGTCGGAGGCACGACATGAGAACAGAGATCAGTTTCAGCCCGTCGTTCGCCATGGCGACCGTTCACCTCGATCAGGGGGAGGCGGTGAAGGCCGAGGCGGGGGCGATGATGGCGATGTCACCGTCGATCGAGATGAAGACGAGTACGCAGGGCGGAATGCTCAAGGGCCTCCGGCGTTCGGTCCTCGGTGGTGAATCGTTCTTCATGAACACGTTCACGGCGAGCGGACCCGACGCCCACATCGTGGTCGCGCCGGCATTGCCCGGCGACATCATCACCTGGCCGCTCACCGGTAACACCGTGTATCTCCAGTCGGGCTCGTATCTCGCGTCACCGGAGTCGATCGAGATCGACAGCAAGTGGGGCGGTGCGAAGACGTTCTTCAGCAAGGAGGGTCTCTTCATGCTGAAGTGCTCCGGAGTCGGAGACCTCGTCGTGTCGAGTTACGGCGCCGTGCAGGCGATCGATCTCGCGCCGGGACAGTCCTACACGGTCGACACGGGTCACATGGTCGGGTGGGACGAGGGCGTGCAGTACGACGTGGTGAAGGCCGGCAACTGGAAGTCCACTGTGCTCGGCGGCGAGGGACTCGTGGTCAGGTTGACCGGGCCGGGTCGCGTGTACATCCAGACCCGGAGCCCGGAGAACTTCATCCAGTGGCTCATCCCGAAGTTGCCCACCCAGCGATCCTGAGCGGGTGCGTTCGGCTGCCCGTTCCACGGCAGCGTCGGGCAGCCTCACACGGTTCGCAGCACCGGTCCGAGGCGTCGCCGAGCGCGCCGATCGCCCGGTCTGCTCGTGCGCTCGGTCAGGGAGCCGACCGACATCGGAACTCGAGTCCGTCGAACCGGCCCGAGTTCCGCCATTCGTCGATGTACCGGAAGTAGGCGACGGGGCCTTCGGGGTAGCCGAGCCGGTTGAGGACACCGCGCCGACCCGAATCCTGACCCTCGTTGTTGTAGTAGCCGGGCGTGCAGTCGAGGTTGCCGCCGAACAGCCGTTGTCCGGCTTCGAGCCGCTCGACCCATGCCGCTTCGGATTCGGCGGTGGCCTCCACCTCGTCGGCGCCGGTCTCCAGCGCGTGATCGATGATCGTGGCGATGGTCCCGCCCGCCTCGACCAGATTGTGCGGGATGTTGGAGATCAGGTTGGCGCCTTGCGCCGGCCCGACGAGGAACAGGTTCGGGAAGCCGTGTACGTGGATGCCGTGCAGGCTGAGCATGCCGCCGGCCCACTTCTGGCTGAGCGGCAGTCGGTCGCGTCCGCACGGATCGAACCCGGCTCGACGCTCGAATGCGGTGCCGACCTCGAACCCCGACGCATAGATCAGGAGGTCGAGCTCGTAGTGGTCGTCGCCGACCCACACACCCGTCTCGTCGATGCGATCGACACCCTTGCCGTCCGTGTCGACGAGCTGCGTGCTCGGGTTGTTGAACGCTTGCAGGTACTCGTCGTGGAAGCACGGCCGTTTGCAGAGCTGCCGGTACCACGGCTTGAGCTTCTCGGCCGTGATCTCGTCGTCGACGATCTCGTCGACGCGCGCACGGATCTCGGTCATCTTCTCGTCGTCGCTGTCGTGATACGCACGCTCGACTGCGGCCGGCGTGAACTCGTGGTCATCCGACTCGAACAGCTTGTCGCGGATTCGTTGGGAGATGTCGGTCCACCCGTCCTGGACGAGGTCCTCGTCGGCGAAGCCGCCGGTCTGGAGGATCGTGAAGTTCTCCAGCCATCGCTGCTGCCACCCGGGTTCGAGCGTCGCGAACCAGTCGGGGTCGGTCGGAAGGTTGTTGCGCACGTCGATCGACGACGGCGTCCGCTGGAACACGTACAGCCGACCAGACGCGTTCGCCAGGTGCGGGACACACTGCACTGCGGTCGCCCCGGTGCCGATGATGCCGACTCGCCGGTCGGCGAGATTCGTCATCGGTGCACCGGCGGGGTCGCCGCCCGTGTACTCGTAGTCCCAGCGGCTGGTGTGGAAGCTGTAGCCCTCGAACGTCTCGATGCCCGGGATCCCCGGGAGCTTCGGCCGGTGGAGTGGCCCTGGGCCCATCACCACGAATCGTGCCCGCGTCTCGTCACCGCGGTTGGTCCGGATGATCCAGCGCGAGGCATCGTCGTCCCAGTCGAGCCCCGTGACCTCGGTCGACAGCATGGCGTTGTCGTAGAGGTCGAACGTGCGACCGATGTTGCGGCAGTGTTCGAGGATCTCCGGCGCGTGCACGTACTTCTCGGTCGGCATGTGCCCGGTCTCCTCGAGGAGCGGCAGGTAGACGAAGGCGGCGGTGTCGCACTGCGCACCCGGATATCGGTTCCAGTACCAGGTGCCGCCGAAGTCGCCGCCCTTCTCGATGATCCGGACGTCGTCGATCCCGGCCTGCTTGAGCTTGGCGCCGGTGACGAGCCCCGAGAAGCCGCCACCGATGAACGCCACGGTGACCTCGTCGAACAACGGTTCGCGAGGTTCGGCGGTCGCGTACGGATCGTCGAGGTAGTGCGCGAACTGTCCGGTCAACTCGACGTACTGCTCGTTGCCGTCGGAGCGCAGACGCTTGTCACGCTCTTGGAGGTACCTGGCGCGCAGTGCAGCCCGGTCAATCTTGTCGGTCATGCAGCCTCCGTCGTGGTTGACCGACATGGTCGCAGAATGCACTTCCGATGTCCCGTCCACGCGGCCGGGAGACAGGTCGGTTGAACACTCCGAGCGGGGGTGACGTTCGTCGTGGCCGCTCGTGCGGTCGCCACCCCGACGAGAGTGTTCTCTGCTCAGGTGATGACCGTTCGTTGCCGTGTCGGTCGTGCCGTCGTGCGCGCCAGTCGGCAACCCGATCGACATCGCACAGCTCGGCGGAGGGATCGCACCCGGGGTGATCGTCGGGGTGGACGCCATCGGTCGTCTCGCTGCCGAGTGCGAGGATTCTCGGCCCGAGCGCAGGGATGACCGCGGTGGTCGGCCGAGCCGGCTCGACACCTGTGAGCATCGAGGCGTCCCTGCGCTCGAGATGGGTGCGCACGGTCGTCCGGCCGTCCGCCATCAGGTCATCGGGCGTACAGGTCCTCGATCTCGCCGGCGAATCGCGTGAGGATCCCGCGGCGCTTCAACTTCGACGTCGGCGTGAGGAGGTCGGTGTCGGGCATCCATTCCTCGCCGAGCACCTTGATCTTCTTCACCGACTCTGCGTTGTTGAACGTCGACATTGCCACGGCGAGCCCGGCCTCGATGTCGGCGAGGACGTCGGGATTCTCGGCCATCGCCCGCATCGTCGCTGCCTCGCCCTGGAGCCCGTGCTCGGCCGCCCACGCCTTGGACGCATCGGCGTCGAGCACCACGAGCGCCGCGACGAACGGTTTCTGGTCGCCGACGGCGCATGCCTGGCCCACCAGCGGGATGCTCTTCAGTGCGGCCTCCAAGTTGGCGGGGCTGATGTTCTTGCCGCCCGCCGTGACGAGGAGCTCCTTCTTGCGGTCGACGATCCGAAGGTAGCCGTCCTCGTCGATCTCGCCGATGTCGCCGGTGTGCACCCAGCCGTCCTCGTCCTTGGTCTCGGCGGTCTTGTCGGGCGCATCGAGGTACCCCTCGAACATGTTGCCGCCGCGGGCCAGGACCTCACCGTCCTCCCCCAGAACCATCTCGACTCCGATGACGGGTTGGCCGACGTGGCCGGGCTTGGCGGCGTGCGACCACGTGAGGACGGCCGTCGTCTCCGACATGCCGTAGCCCTCGCTGAGCGGGACACCGATGGTCTGGAACCACCTCATCACGTCGGGCTGGAGCGGGGCCGCACCGCTGATGCAGACCTGCGCCTCGTCGAGACCGATGAGCTGCTTGACCGGCGTGAATGCGACGGCGTCGAGGAAGTCGTAGGTGTCGCGCTCCTCTTGCGTGGCCGTACCGGCACGGATCTTCGCCGCGATCGGCTCGGCTGCGGCGAGGCCCTCGGCGAACGACGCGGCCTTCTCGGGGTCGGCGTTGATCGCCGCCATCACGCCCGCGTGGAGCTTCTCCCACACGCGAGGTACGCCGATGAAGAAATTGGGGTGGACCTCTGCGGCGTAGGCAGCGACCTGGCCCGTGTCGGGGCAGCACGTCACCTGCGTCGCGAACTCGATCATGTAGTAGTGGCCGAGCAGGCGCTCCATGATGTGCGCCATCGGCAGGTAGGAGACGTGACGGAAGCCTGCGAGGTTCTCGAGATCGGTCTGTGCGCGCATCGAGCGGCTGATCGACTCGAGTGACCAGACGACGTTGTAGTTGCTGAGCATCACGCCCTTGGGCGGCCCGGTCGTGCCCGAGGTGTAGATCACGGTCGCCAGATCGCCCGACTCACCGGTCGCGGCGGCCTCGGCGAGATCGGCCGGCTCGTTCGCGAGGAGCTCGCCGTAGCGGATGATCGAGCTGTCGGTCTCGTCGGAATCGTCGACGACCACGATGTTCTCGAGCGACGGCAGACGGTCGCGGACGGAGTCGAACCGGGCGATGAACCCGTCGTCTTCGAGCACGGCCAGCTTTGCGCCGCAGTGATTGACCAGGTACTCGATCTGGTCGGGTGCCGAGGAGTTGTAGATCGACACGGGTGTCGCACCGCAGAACAGCACGGCGAGGTCGATCGGGTGGAACTCGGGCCGATTGCGCAGCATGAGCACGACGCGATCGCCCTTGCCGACACCCAGGCCACGGAATGCCGTCACGAGTCGGGCGGTGGTGTCGGCGACGTCGTTCAACGTCTGTTCGCTCCAGGAACCATCGGGTTGCTTCCAACGCAGTACCGGCGTGTCGCCGTGCCGGGCGACGGTGTCCAAGAAGCGTGTCGCCACCGTCTGGCCCGCCACGCACTCGTCGAGTTCCTGCTGGATCGTCATGTGGCCATCGTATCCGGGTGACCGCGGTCACGTCCCAAGGCCTTCCGCGGGCGGTGTCGCTCAAGATGGCCCCCCTCGGTGCCGATCTTCAGGTCGTGGACAGTTCGCATCGATCCGCCGGCCGCGCGCGCCGGGTCGCCGTGGTTGGTGTCCTGGCCGGTGCGACCGCGGTGGCGCTGTACGGTCCGATCGGCGCGCGGCTGTGGGTGCAGCCCGAACTCCTCTTCAGCCTCGTCACGGTGACGGCCCTCGCGTCGCTGATCGCCGCGACCGTCGTGGTCGCCATCGGCGATCGACGCAACGATGCAGAGATCGGGCTGCTCGGCGCCATGCTGATGGCTGCCTCGGTACTGCCGCTCGTCCACGGCCTCACGACACCGGGAGTGCTGTTCGATGCCACCGAGGCGTTCCGGACGTCGTCGTTCCTGACGATGCCCGTGGCACTTGCCGTCGGTTCGCCACTCCTGGCGCCGCGTTCGGCGTTCGGGCGCTGGTCGGCGCGGCGCTGGCGGGATTGGACGCTCCTGGCCGTGCTCGGGGTGTTCGTTCTCGGGTCGCTCATCGTCTTCGTGCCCGACTGGATCGTCGTGCCCGCTCCGGAACGTCCCGCCACCATCGTGACGACGGCCGTCGCCGTGCTCGCCGTGCTCTCACTCGCCGCGCGACAGATTCGCTTCTACGATCTCGGTCGGCGCGGCGCCAACCTCGTCATCGCCGTGTCGCTCACCTTGCTGGCCGTCGCGGCGTGCGTACCGCTGTCGACGGCTCCCTACAGCCTCGGGTTCTGGTGGGTTCACGTCGCCGGTGCGGTCGGCGTCGTCGGCGCCTGCATCGGGCTGTCGATCACGCACCGGATGGATCCGTCGGCGCACGAGGTGCTCACACCGATCCTCGCCCGCGATCCGTTGGTGGCGTTCGAACTCGGTCTCAGTCCGATCGTGCACGGTTTCGTCGCCGACATCGCCGTCAAGGACTCGATCACACGCGACCACGTCGCCCGCACCGCCGAACTGGCGATGCGTGTGGGTGAACGATTTCGGATGTCGGCGTCCGATCTGCGCGATCTCGGTCTGGCGGCGCTGCTGCACGATGTCGGCAAGGTCAAGGTCCCGGACTCGATCCTGAAGAAGCCTGCCCGGCTGTCCGTGGCCGAGTACGAGGTCATGAAACTGCATCCCGTCGACGGCGAGGCGATGCTCGGAACCGAGCCGACGTTGGCGTCGGCGGCACGCATCGTGCGTTCGCACCACGAGCGCTACGACGGCGCCGGGTATCCCGACGGTCTGGTCGGTCGCGACATCCCGCTCGCCTCGCGGATCATCGCTGCGTGCGACGCACTCGACGCGATGACCCACGATCGCGAGTATCGGCGGGCGATGCCGGTCGAGCTGGCGTGCGCGATCCTGCGTGAACACGCCGGGAGTCAATGGGATGAGCAGGTCGTGCAGCAGGTCGTGACCGTCGTGGCGACGATGCCGCAGCACCGGGCGTTCGCCGCCGTCGGCCGAGTAGCGCCGCCGGCGTCGCGCATGTCGGTCCCCGATGACATCGGTGAGCTGCTCATCACGGTCGACGCCGAGATCTGACGCGCCCGCGTGCTGTCGGTTGCCGGGGTGGCGCCATCGGTGTTGACGTACTGACTAGCGTCGTCGTTGTGGAACGCATCCCTGTCGACGCTCGCATGATCACCTCGTCTCGCTCGCGAGGACGATCCTTCGCATCCGTCGCGCTCGCCGGTCTCGGCGCGTGTGCCCTGTTGCTGGGTGCCTGCGGAGGCGATGACGACGACAGTGCCGACTCGACGACGACGACACTGTCGTCGTCGACGGTTCAGGCGACCACGACCATCAGAGCCACCACGACGCTACCGCCGACCACGACGACGGTGCCACCACTGGAGCTGGTCACGGAGGGTGCCACCGTGATGGTGGCCAACGCCAGCCGCATCAACGGGGCTGCCGGCCGGATGAGTGAGGCCCTGCAGGCGGTCGAGTTCACGATGGCCCCGGCCGGTAACAGCAGCGAGGGTCCGCTCGAGGTCTCGAAGGTCTACTACGACCCGGACAACGCCGACGCCAAGCCGGTTGCGGATTCGCTACGCCTGGCCCTGGGCGGCGGCGCGATCGAGGTGCTCGAACTCAGCGTGCCGGCACCGACCGATACCGGTGAGATCGGCGATGCGACGGTGCTGCTCGCGATGGGCAACGACACCGCCGACAAGAGCCTCGACGAGCTGCAGGGCCGCGTGCCCCCGTCCACTCCGGCCGAGGACACGTCGGAGGGCACCTCGGAGGAGACATCCGGGGAGGAGACATCGGGGGAGGAGACCACCGCCGAGGAATCGACCGAGGAATCGACGAGCGAGGACGCCGGCGGCTGACGGGCGCTCAGCGCGGTGTGTCGGTGAGCTCCCGGACCCGCGCCAGCAGCACCTCCAGCGCCGGGCGATTGAGCCCGCCCTCGGGAACGATCACGTCGGCGTGCCGCTTGCTGGGTTCGATGTACAACTCGTGACTCGGGCGAACCGTGCCGAGGTACTGATCGAGGATGCTCTCCGGGGTGCGTCCTCGCTCGGCGACGTCCCGACGCAGCCGTCGGATGATCCGCAGATCGGCAGGTGTGTCGACGAAGATCTTCAGATCGAACCGCTCCCGCAACCGCGGTTCCCAGAGCACCAGGATGCCTTCGACCACGACGACGCGGGCAGCTTCGACGATCTCGCGGCGCTGGGACCGGTCGTGGATCGCGTAGTCGTAGATCGGAACCTCCACCGCGCCGCCGGCCGTGAGCGCGGCGAGGTGGTCGTTCAGGAGATCCCAGTCGAACGCGTCGGGATGGTCGTAGTTGGCGGCGGCCCGGACTTCCATCGGCTCCGAGGACCGTTCCACGTAGTACGAGTCCAGCTTGATGAGCGAGAGCCGTTCGGGCCCCATCAGCTCGGACAGGCGTGTGGTGATGGTGGTCTTGCCGGAGTTGCTGCCGCCCGCGACCCCGATCAGGTACGGGCGCGGTGGGAGTGACTCGGTGGTGGGGCCGCGGGACACGCACCGCAAGATAGATGACCCACTCGATCGAGCAGAACCGAGGGTGCTTGTACAACCCCCTGCGGACCGGCCAGGCTGTAGCCGTGATCGACGAGCGACGGCAGGCCATGTTGGAGTTCGAGCGGACGTTCTGGACGTTCGACGAGCCGAAGGAGTTGCTGATCCGCGCGCGGTTCCAGTGCTCGGCCGACGAGTACTATGCCGAGCTGAACGAACTCCTCGAGATGCCGGAGGCGCTCGAACACGATCCGCTCGTCGTCCGTCGGCTGCAGCGTCAGCGTGTTCGTCGGCGCCGCGAGCGGCTCGAGACCGGAACCGACGCACCAGGAGGCGCCCAGCCATGACCGACGTACCCGATGGCTCCGGGCAGATCCCGCGCCGCTCGCCTCGTGTCAGTGACGGTTCGGCGCCCGTCAGCGGAGCGCTCGCCATCGTGCTCGCCGTCGTTGCCGTCATCGCCGGCTTCCTGATCCTGCGTTCGATCAGCGACGGAGGTGAGCAGACGGCCGACTTCCCCGAACCCGGAGCCGCGCAGTCGGGCGGCCCCAGTGGAGCGGAGAACCCGACGAACACGACCGGTCCGGATGAGAGCGTGGCCACGTTGCCGCCCACCACGACCGTGCCGCCGCTGATCGTCGAGGGCGCCGGCGTCGTGGTGGCCAATGCCAACGGTCAGGGCGGGAGCGCGAGCGCGATGAGTCGAGCGCTGGAGACCACGTACGGCTTCGGGTTGGTCGACCCGACCAATGCGAGTTCGACGATCCCCAACCTCGAGGAGTCGGTCATCTACTACGTCGCCGACGTGCCGGCGGCGCAGGACGTCGCCAACTCCCTGGGCCGAGTCCTCGGTGGCGTGAGTTCGATCGCACCCATGCCGGAGACCCCACCCACCCAGGACGGGACGCTCAACGGAGGGGACGTGTTGTTGATGCTCGGCCTCGACAAGGCGAACAAGACGTTGGAGGAGTTGGCACCTGATCTTGCGGGCGGCTCCGGCAACGTGGTCACCGTGACCAATCCCGACCCGTCGGGGACGACCACGACCACCATCGGGTAGCGGCCCGGTTCACACGTCGGCAGCGTCCGGAGGCGGCGCAGTACGCTGCGACGTTGCGAACCTGCGGAGCACGTCGGCCGCGACCTGCTCGACGCACCACAGCGGCTCGCGCATCGATCGCTCCTCGCCGAAGCGATCGGCGATCGCCCAGGTGGGTATGCGGTCGTTGACGTCGGCGTCAGCGATCCCGACGATCGCCGCGACCGGTACCCCGTGGGCGGCGGCGATTTCGGCGACGCCACCGACCACCTTGCCCTCGAAGCTCTGCCGGTCGAGGTGTCCTTCGCCGGTGATGACGAGGTCGGCATCGACCAGCTGGTCGTAGAGGTCGAGCTCGTCCGCGACGAGCTCGAAGCCCGGCACGAGGCGACCGCCCAGTGCCGCCAGCGCGCCGGCGAGCCCGCCGGCCGCACCGGACCCCTTGATCGACCGGACGTCGACCCCGTAGTCGCGCTCGTAGCGATCGGCCAGTTGTTCGAGGCGGTTCGTCAGCATCCTGATCTGCGCCGAACTCGCCCCCTTCTGCCGACCGAACACGACTGCGGCGTCCGTGAAGCGTGTCGTCACATCGCACGCCACGAGGAACTCGACCGCCTTGAGGCGCGCCGGTGAACCGATCGCCGTGATCGCTCCGAGTCCGCCGTCGGTGGTGGCCGAGCCGCCCAGCCCGACGATGATCCGGTTCGCGCCGGCGGTCAAGGCGGCGTCGATCAGCTCGCCGGTCCCGGCCGTCGTCGCCGCCATCGGATCGTTCGCCTCGGCACCACCGGCGAGGACGAGCCCACTCGCCAAGGCCATCTCGATGACCGCCGTGCCCTGCTGCATCCGCCACGACGCCTCGATCGGTGTGCCCGACGGTCCCGTCACGACCGTCGTGCGATTCGCGCCGCCGAGCACGTCGAGCAGGCCTTCGCCGCCGTCGGCCAGCGCGAACTCGACGCAGTCGTGTCCGAGCTCCCAGCACGCATGACCGATCGCCGAAGCGATCTCGGCACCGCTGGCCGAGCCGCGGAACTTGTCGACGGCCGCGATCACCCGCATGGCAGCAACCTAGTGCCGCGTCAGGCAACGTTCGGGGTGTCCTGTGCAACAACATCTCGGGGATGCGAGCGACACCCGGATGCGAGGTTCCGGCCGGGGTGTGCGATGGTCTCGCAGAGCGTGGTGCCGGCGACGGTTCCGAGATCACCGACGCGGTGAGTGGCTCAGGTCCGCCGGTGCTGCTCATTCACGGGTTTCCGCCGGCCACACGTTGTGGGCTGCCCAGGCCGTAGCAGTCGCCGACGCGGGCAAGTAGGCCGTGGCGGTCGATCAGCGCGGTTTCGGACGCGCAGGCGAGCCCGACGATCCGATGGCGTACCGGATGCACCTGGCTCTGGCCCGCGCTCTGACGGCGGCACTCAACTCGTATCGGGCGAACTCCGGACCCGAGATGATGCTGACACCCACTCGGCCGCTGCCTCGCTTCACGCAACCCACGATGGGGATCCGGACCAGCGACGACCCCCGCCTGATCGAGGAGTTCGTGACCAATACGGCTGATCTCGTCGACAACTCCTGGCGCCATGAACGCATCGAACACGCCGGACACTGGGTCCAACTCGACCAACCCGAAGCCGTGTCGAGCCTCCTGATCGACTACCTCCCACGCGACGTCGCGTACGCTGTACACCAGCGTTCGCCATCGCCGGTTCGTGCGCACACCTGCAACGGGGCACACGTTCCTTGACACGGCATCGGCGAGCGGCAGTGGCAGCCGCGGATCGTCTCAGCCGCCGGCAACGGCCGGGATGATGCTGACCGTGATGCCGTCGCCCACCTGTGTGTCGAGGCCATCGAGGTAGCGGACGTCGTCGTCGTCGACGAACACGTTCACGAATTTGCGGAGTCCGCCGTCGTCGTCGAGCAGCCGGTCGGCGAAGCCGGGGTGGGCGGCGTCGAGGCTCGAGATCACGTCGGACAGGAGACCCGGCTCGACCTCGACGTGCTTGTTGCCCCCCGACATCGGGCGGAGCGTGGTGGGGATTCTGACGGTCACGGCCATAGTGCCGAAAGTCAACCAGCCGAGTCGGGATTTCATTCCACGTCGTGGGTCTCGACCGGTCTCCGTCGGCCTGCGCTCACCTCCGCCCGCTCGACTCCCACTCGACGCGGCTCACCGGTTCGTGGGGATCTTGCTGCCTTAGCACTCAGGGCGGTAGAGTGCTAACCGCCCGTTCGGCCCGTCGCCGCTCGGTTCGATTCGTGTCGGCCAGGTCACGCCGACCCAGACCAGTCCAACGGAGGACAACAGATGTCGAAGCAGATCGCGTATGATCAAGAGGCTCGTCGCGCCCTCGAGTCGGGCATGAACCAGCTCGCCGACGCCGTTCGGGTCACGCTGGGCCCGAAGGGCCGCAACGTCGTGCTCGACAAGAAGTGGGGTGCGCCGACGATCACCAACGACGGCGTGTCGATCGCCAAGGAGATCGAACTCGAGGACCCGTACGAGCAGATCGGCGCAGCGCTCGTGAAGGAGGTGGCGAAGAAGACCGACGATGTCGCCGGTGACGGGACCACGACGGCCACCGTGCTCGCCTGGGCCATGGTGCACGAGGGACTCCGCAACGTCGCCGCCGGCGCCAACCCGATGGGTGTGAAGCGCGGCATCGAGGCCGGAGTCGCGGCCGCCGTCGACTCGATCAAGGGCCTCGCGGTCGACGTCGACTCGAAGGAGCAGATCGCTCAGGTCGCGGCGATCTCGGCTGCCGACGACGAGATCGGTCAGCTGATCTCCGAGGCGATCGACAAGGTCGGCAAGGACGGCGTGATCACCGTCGAGGAAAGTCAGACCTTCGGGATGGACATGGACCTCGTCGAGGGCATGCGCTTCGACAAGGGCTACATCTCGCCCTACTTCGTGACCGACACCGACCGGATGGAGGTGTCGCTCGAAGACGCGTATGTGCTGTTGGTCTCGTCGAAGATCTCGTCAGTGCGAGACCTCGTCCCGCTGCTCGAGAAGGTGATGCAGGGCGGGCGGCCGCTCGTCATCATTGCGGAGGACGTCGAGGGCGAGGCACTGGCCACCCTCGTCGTCAACAAGATCCGCGGCACGTTCAAGTCGGCGGCGGTCAAGGCGCCGGGCTTCGGCGAGCGTCGCAAGGCGATGCTGCAGGACATGGCGATCCTCACGGGCGCTCAGGTCATCAGCGAGGACGTAGGTCTCAAGCTGGACACGGCAACCCTCGATCTGCTGGGCTCGGCCAAGCGGATCGTGATCACCAAGGACGAGACGACGATCATCGAGGGTGCCGGCGACGAGTCGGACATCCACGGTCGGATCAACCAGATCAAGGCCGAGATCGAGAACACCGACTCCGACTACGACCGCGAGAAGTTGCAGGAGCGCCTCGCCAAGCTCACCGGCGGTGTCGCCGTCCTGAAGGTCGGTGCAGCCACCGAGGTCGAGCTCAAGGAGAAGAAGCACCGCATCGAGGACGCCGTTTCCACCACGAAGGCCGCCATCGAGGAGGGAGTGGTTCCGGGCGGCGGCGTGGCACTGGTGCGTTCGCTGGGCGCGGTCGAGGCTGCGGCGGCAGCGCTCCAGGGCGACGAAGCCACCGGCGTCCGGATCGTCGCCTCGGCGCTGTCGGCGCCGTTGCGGCAGATTGCCGAGAACGCAGGCATGGACGGCGGCGTGGTGATCAACCGGGTGCGCGAGCTGACCGGGTCGGAGGGCCTGAACGCGGCCACCGGTGTCTACGAGGATCTGGTCGAGATCGGCGTGATCGACGCGGCCAAGGTGACCCGTTCGGCATTGCAGAACGCGGCGTCCATCGCGGCGCTCTTCCTGACGACCGAGGTGATCATCGCCGACAAGCCCGAGGACGAGGACGACCACCTCGGCCACGATCACTGATCACCATCCGTCGGCCGGCCGCACTGTCGGTCCGGTCGTCGAGGTCGATTCGAGGGGCCCGGGCCGTCGGCCCGGGCCCGTTCGCGCTTCACGTCGGTGTGGTGACGATGCCTTCGATGGTTCCCCACGATCGGGTCGTGACCGGTTCGTCGACGAGACCTTGGCGACACGTTCCCGGTCGCGAGATGGGAGCGGCCTTGCGTCCTCCCGAACGTTCGACGATGTCGAGCACCACGGACCGGTGGAGTCCGTCACGGCCGACCATGACCGCCCGTACGAAGCCCATGACGTCGACGCACCCGTCTGGTGGTCAGTCGGCGTCGTTGGTGACCGCGTCGCTCATGTCTTCGAGGAACGTGTCGTCGAACACCGTGTCGTCGATGGTGGCGTCGTCGATGGCGAGCCACACGAGCGTCCCGGCGAACGCGGCCAGGATCGGCACGACGATGAACGCCCAGACCCGGCCGAGCGCGTTCGGGTCGGTGTCGGCGAACACCGCAGTGCCCAGACTTCGCGCCGGGTTCATCCCTGCGCCCGAGATGCCGAGCAGGAACATCGTGCCGACGGCGTAGGCGAGCCCGGTGAAGGCCGCCGCGGCGCCGCTCGATCGCTGCTGGGTGATCGCCGACAGCAGTACCACCACGACGATCGTGCCGATGGACAGTTCGGCCGCGAGGACCACACCGAGGTCGCTGTAACCGGAGAGGTTGACGCCGACGTCGACGCCCTCGTCCAACCGGCCCGGATCCCATCCGTTGACGCCGGACGTGAACCTCGTCGTGTCGTTCAGCCCGAAGATCAGGGCGGCGCCGAAGATCCCACCGAGGAACTGGCCGACCCAGTCCGACAGCAGCTCGCGGGTGCTGATGCCACGCGAGAACCACAGCGCGAGGCTGAACATGGGGTTGGCGACCGCACCGATCACACCGATCGCGACGGCGATCGAGGCGCCGAACCCGACGGCGATCCCCAACGTGCCGATGTCATCACCGGCGACGACCATCAGACCCGGACCGCCCAGCATCACGATCGTGGTGCCGACGAATTCGGCCCCGGCGAGGCGGCTGGTGCTCGTTGCGCTCATGGGCGCCGAGCTTAGAAGGTCGCCAACATCGGCCGTCCGATCGTCTCCGGGTGCGCCAGTGCCCAGCGACGAGCGCCGTCGACACGCTCGGTGCCGGCAGCAGGCGCCCGGCACATGTCGGGAGCTCCGAGCGTCGACGGTTCGCCGCTCTAGCCTGTCCGGGTGCTCGCCCTCGTCACGTGCCGCGCCGCTCGCGACGTCGACACCGACCTCCCGTTGCTGCAACGCGAGCTGCGGCACGCCGCGGTGGTGTGCTGGGACGACGACGAGGTCGACTGGTCGGCGTTCGATGTCATCGTGCTCCGCTCGACGTGGGACTACCATCGCCGCCGGGACGAGTTCCTGGCGTGGGCGTCGTCGGTGATCGAAGTCGCAGATTTGTGGAACCCGATCGAACTGGTCGAGTGGAACACCGACAAGCGGTACCTCGACGAACTCACGTGGCACGGTATCCCGACCGTGCCGACGACCTTTCTGATCGACGCGGACGACATCGACCGACTTGCTGCGGACGGCGGCTTCGAGGGCGACCTCGTGGTCAAGCCGTCAGTCGGCGCAAGCGGCAGTGGCGTCCTGCTGGCCCGTGGTGCTCCGACGAAGGCGGCCGAGCACGCCCGCGGACTGCTGCGCAACGACCTGACGCCGATGGTCCAGCCGTATCTGCGATCGGTCGAGACGAGCTGCGAGAACGGACTCGTGTACCTCGGCGGCGACTTCAGCCACGGGTTCCGGCGGCGCGTCATCCTCCCACCCGCCGGAGTGGATCGCGGCGTGCTCGGTGACGAGCGCAGTGAAGCCAGGGTGCCGACATCGGCTGAACGTTCGCTCGGCGATGCCGTGATGGACCGGCTGCCCGACACGGCCTACGCCAGGATCGATCTCCTCTCCGCTCCGGACGGACCCGTGGTGCTCGAAGTCGAGGTCATCGAGCCGTCGCTGTTCCTGCATCTGGACGCCGGTGCCCCGGCGCGGGCGGCCGCCGTGTTCCGTAGCCTGTGACCGTGGTCCGGTCCCGCACGCAGCGCTTTCTCGTCACCGCCGTGACGCGGGACGGAACGAAACGTCGGCCCGACGATCTCATCGTCGAGGAACCGATGACGATCCAGTTGGACGGCACGGTGGTGTCGACCACGATGCGGACACCGGGCCACGACTTCGACCTGGCGGCCGGGTTCTGCCACACCGAAGGACTGCTCGCCGGTGTCGACGTGTCGGGCGTGAGGTATTGCGCCGACGGGTCGGCGGTCGACACCGAGTTCAACGTCGTGACGGTCCAGACGGGTGGGCGAGCGCCGGCGCCGACGCCGAGGTTGGGGACGACGTCGTCGAGCTGCGGGTGGTGTGGCAGCGAGCAACTCGACGAGATGTACGAACGGCTCGAGCCGCTGCCGCCGACCGAGCCGATCCCGCTCGACATCCTCGGTTCGGTGCCGTCGCGGGTGTCGGAGCATCAGGGTCTGTTCGACTCCACCGGGGCCGTGCATGCTGCCGCCGTGTTCGATCGGGAAGGGGCGATCCGGTTGACCCGCGAAGACGTCGGGCGCCACAACGCGGTCGACAAGGTGGTCGGCGCACTGTTGTTGGCGGGCGACCTGCCCGCAACCGGCCTCGGTCTGTTCGTCAGCGGTCGCGCCAGCGTCGAGATGGTGCAGAAGGCGTGGGCGGCCGGCTTCGGAACCGTGATCGCCGTGAGTGCGCCGACTGCACTGGCGGTCGAGGCGGCACGGCGGGCAGGGCTGGTGCTCGCGGGATTCGTCCGCACCGATCGCTTCAACGTCTACGCCCCCGATCGCCTCGGCGGCGCCTGATCGCTCGCCTGCTGCGCTCCACCTCGTCGCTCGTTGTGCGGAGACAGCTCGGAGTCGTCGCGCCTTGCGGGCGAACGATCAGATCACCGCTGAGGAACATGTGACCGGATCTCGTGGAGCACCATCCGTTGGAGCGCGTGTGAGCGCCACGCGTTGCCACCGAACGTCGACCGGGACGTTCTCGGGTGGGGTCGGTAGTCTGCGCTCATGCGCATGGAGACGGGTGTCTGCGTCCTGCATCTGTTCGGATCACCGAGGAAATCGGTCGATCGCGGTGCCGTGATCGAGGCGGTCCGCGCCGCCGAGGCCGACGACTGTCAGGTGGTCACCGCAGCGATCATCGGCCACAAGGCCGATCTCGCGTTCATGGCGCTCGGCCAGGATGTGCTCGCGCTTCGCAGGCTCCAGACGGCATTGCAGCGGGCCGGCGTCTCGATCGTCGACAGCTATCTGTCGATCACCGAGGTCAGTGAGTACGCCAAGGGCATGCCGGAGGAAGCGCTGCAGGCGCGGCTGTACCCCGAGCTCCCGCCCGACGGCAAGCCGGCGTTCTGCTTCTACCCGATGAGCAAGCGTCGCGAGGCGCACGCGAACTGGTACGCGACACCGTACGACGAGCGCCGCGACATGATGATGGAGCACGGTTCGAGCGGCCGGAAGTTCGCCGGCAAGCTCGTCCAGCTGATCACCGGCTCCACGGGCCTCGACACCCACGAGTGGGGGGTGACCCTGTTCGCGCTCAACCTCGAGGTGATCAAGGACGTCGTCTACACGCTGCGATACGACAAGGGGTCGGCACTCTACGGCGAGTTCGGCGACTTCTACGTCGGCTACCTGGCGTACATCGACGACCTCGTCTGAGCACGACCCGTCGTCGGCTCGGTCCTCGGGCCACGTCTAGGGTACGTCGAATTCGAACGATCTGACTTCGACGCCGTCGGCATCGAAGCCGAACGACTCGAAGCGCGCCCGCACCGGATCACCCGTGGTGTTGGCCAACTCTGCGCTTCCCGACGCGCCGTCGTAGTCGATGTTCAACCCCTGTTCGAGCAGGAGGGCGCAGGTCTCGAACGCGCTGCAGGTGCGGCCGTCGGCGCTGACGCTCGCCATGTTGGTGCGGAAACTGCGCGGTGCATCCGATTCGGCCACGACGACCGAGAGGGCGATCAGGTTGACGCAGTCGACCGCATGGGGTGCGAAGAACCCCTCCGGTGGGTCGTCACCGGTGCCCCGCGCCAGCGCGGCGACACCCGTCAGGCGGTCGCGGAACTCGGGGGACAGTGACTGGATCGTCTGCCGGGCGCCGCGGATGGCATCGTTCACGATCACCTGCGGGGAGCTCGTCTCGGCCTCGTCGAGCGCCGCGATCAGGCGGCCGCCGTCGTCGCCGTCGCCGAGGACGACGATCACGCCGGGCTCGACGTCGAGGAGTTGGTCGGCCAGGTCCGACAGGTCGGCTTCGTCGCCGCTGAAACCGACCTCGGACAGGACGGGGATCCGACGCGCCTCGATCTCGGCGCGGAAGGCGTCGTTCAGGTCTCGACCGTATGGGTCGTCCAGGTAGCCGACGGCGACGGAACGGGCGCCGGTCCGCTCGACCTGGCGCGCCATGGCCGCCATGAGCAGGGAGTCGCTGGGTGCGGTGCGGAAGAAGAACGTGTTGTCGGGGTAGTCGTCGAGCGCGAGCGCAGTCGCCGACGGCGAACAGACCACGACGCCCGTCATCGGATCCAGAGCCGGACCGAGCTGCGACAGAGCCGTCAGCGACGACGCCGGACCGACGATCGCGTCGACACCGGCCGCGAGGAGCTCGCCCGGGCCCGTTCCGGCACCTTCGTCGGCCTCGACCGTGACGACCTCGTTGCCGAGCACCCCACCGGCCTGGTTGATCAGGTCGACCGCCTCGTCGACGGCCGCGATCATCGGCTGTCCGAGCTCGGAACCGACACCCGTCACGGGCAGGTAGACACCGAGCACGAGCGTGCCGTCGTCTTCGCGCACGATCGTTGTCGTGGTCGTCGAGGTCGCCGACGTGGTCGGAGCGGCGTCGTCGCTGTTCGCGCCGGTGCACGCAGCGACGACGATCGCTGCTGCGACGACGGCACTCACTTGCCCGAGCGCGCTCGAGCGCCGTGGTCGGGTGAAGAGCGCGCGCACGCCGTTCACGATAGAAGAGTGAGATGCCCCGCGACGTGCAGCTCGACGAGGCCCCGGCGACGTTGCTGGCAACGGCCCAACGGGTCGTGCCCGGCTGGTTGCTGTGGGTGGCGGCCCAAGCGTGCGAGCGCGGGGGTGTCGACCCGGCCGTCGTCGGCGTCGAGCTCGAGCGCACCGCCGAGGCCGCTGAGAACAGCGCCCTGGCCCGGCTCGCCGAGTTGCTCGCGACCGATGTCGACCGGCAGCGGACCACGCCGCTGTCGGTGTTCCGTGACGCCACCTCGCCCATTGCCGCGCTGCTACGGGACCGTGGCGTGGCGCCTCCGGCCGGACCGCCGATGAGCTCCGCTGACGACGAGTACCAGCTCGGCCCGGCCACGTGGTCCGACATCGACCCGCAGTTGCACGAACCCGGGCTGACGTGGGGGGCCTGGAAGGCGATGACGCTGCTCGCCCGGCGCCGAGATGAGGGGCTCCGCTGAGTCGGGAATTACCTTGGACCCGTGACTTCCTCCAGCACCACGACCGCCACGACGGTGGAGGAGGCGTACGAGCGTCGATGCGCCGCCGTCGACGACACGTCGGTCGGTGGGCGGGAGTACTGTCACCGGCTCGCGGCGGCGACCGACGACTGGATCGCGGCCCTCGCCGATCAGGCCCGCGCCGACCACTTGCGGGCGCCGAAGTTCGCGGTCGTCGCGGTCGGCGGGTACGGGCGCGGTGAGCTCTCCCCGCACAGTGACATCGACCTCGTCCTGGTGCACGACTCGAAGCCGGACCGGATCGAGGCCGTGGCATCGGCGATTTGGTACCCGATCTGGGATCGGGGTCAGAAACTGGGGCACGCAGTGCGATCGGTCGACGACCACCTGGCGCTCGCCAAGACCGACCTCGACACGGCGACGGCGCTGCTCACCGCTCGACCGCTCGCCGGCGACCAGAAGCTCGGCAACATCATCGTGGAGTCGGGCCGGAGCAACTGGACGAAACGCAAGAAGCGGTGGCTCGCCGAGCTTCGTGTTCGCGTACGCGATCGTCAGACCGGCGCCGGTGACGTGGCCTACACGCTCGAACCAGACCTCAAGGACGGTCACGGCGGGATCCGCGACGCCCAGTCGCTGTGGTGGGCGGAGTGCGGGAACCTCGTGCTGTCGGAGGAGGACAACACGGCCCTCAACGAATGCTACGACGTGCTGTTGAGCGCACGGGTCGCCTTGCATCGGGCCACCGGGCGCCCTGGCGACACACTGCGGCTGGAAGACCAGGACGCGGCGGCACAGGCGGCCGGTCTGCCGTCGGCCGACGCATTGATGGCAGAGATCGCAGCCGCCGCCCGCACGGTCGCATGGATCTCCGACGAAGCCTGGGGGCGGGTGGGAAAGACGACCGGTGGGAGCCCGAACGAGGTCGCCCCGGGGGTGATGCTGCTCGACGGTGAGATCGAACTCGCGATCGATGCGAACCCGGCCGTCGATCCGACGTACATGTTGCGCATCGCGACGGCTGCCGCCCGCCACGGGGCGCGGATCGGCCGCCGCTCGCTCGACCGCCTGGCCGAGACGGTACCCCAGTGGCCGGTGCCGTGGCCGGCCGGCGCCGTCGACAAGCTGGTCGCGCTCCTGCTCGAAGGGCACCGTTCGATTCCGGTGATCGAGGCGTTCGACCAGCGTGGTCTGATCACGCGGATGCTGCCCGAGTGGGAGCCGGTTCGCTCCCGACCGCAACGAAACGCCTACCACCGCTACACCGTCGACCGTCACCTGTGGGAAGCGGCGGCCAATGCCTCCGAGCTGGCCGATCACGTCGCCCGTCCCGATCTGCTGGTCCTCGGGGCACTGTTCCACGACATCGGCAAGGGCTATCCCGGCGACCACACGGAGGTCGGGATGGCGATCGTGCGCGAACTCGGTGCCAGGCTCGGACTCGGCGAGGCCGACGTCGACACCCTGGTCGCGATGGTCGAACACCATCTCCTCTTGCCCGATGTCGCCGTTCGACGTGATCTGTCCGATCCTGCGACGATCCGCGCCGTCGCCGACGCCGTGGGTTCGCCGGAACGTCTCGAACTGCTGCATCGGCTCACCGAGGCCGACTCGATCGCCACGGGTCCATCGGCGTGGGGCCCGTGGAAGCAGGCACTCGTCGACGAGCTGGTCGCTCGCGTCGAGGTCGTCCTCGGCGGCGGAGACGTCGCGGATGCGACCTGGACGCTCTTCCCGGACGCCGAGACCTTGCAGTCGATGGCGACGGGCAAGCACCACGTTCGCGTCGACGACGATCGGCTGACGATCGTCTACCGGGACGAGCCCGGCATGTTCAGCCGCATCGCCGGTGTCGTCTCGCTGCACGGCCTCGATGTGGCGACCGCTCGTGCCCATTCCGACGAGCCCCAACTCGGACGCGTGAGCATGGGCGCTTCGGAGTTCCGGGTGCATGTTCCCGATGGCGGTATCGACTGGCCGCCGATCATCGCCGACCTCGAACGTGCGCTGCAGGGCCGACTGGCGATCGAGTCCCGCTTGGCCGAGCGGGCCCGCACCTATCGGCGTCGGCGTGCCACGCAGGCGGCATCGCCGGCTCCCCCCAGTGTGACGTTCGCGGACGGAGCGTCGTCGGATGCCACCGTGATCGAGGTGCGGTGCGCGACTCGTATCGGGATTCTCTACCGAATCACGAAGGCGCTCGCCGAAGTCGGGCTCGACATCCGTCACGCCACGGTGCAGACCGTCGGTCTCGACGTCATCGACACGTTCTACGTCAGGAGCTGGTCGGGCGAGCTCATCACCGATGCCTTCCATCGAACGGAGATCGAGCGCGCGGTGCTGCACTCGATCGACTGAGCGGGACCGCACCGTCGACCGTCGGGCGCACTAGCGTCATCTGCGTGAGCGAGTCGTCCGGTCGGCCCGAAGCGCGAGACCTGGCGCGTTGGAGCGCGTCGCTCGCCGGGATCGCCCGCACCGGGCTGGCGTTCACCGACAACCTCTACGAACGCGAACGGTACGAGGAGGTGCTGCACGTGGCGGGCGACATCCGTGCCGCCGCCGAGGATCTCGAGAACGCCGCCGAGGTCGAGCGTGAGACCGACCACTTCGTGCAGGAGTGGCTTCAGAACGTCGGCGAAGGCGTACCCGGGTACGTCACCCCGAAGGTGGCGATCGGTGCGGTCGTGGGCAATGACGACGGTGAGATCCTGCTCGTCCAGCGCGCCGACTCGGGTATCTGGCTGTACCCGACCGGCTGGGCCGACGTGGGCTACTCACCCTCCGAGGTCGCGGTGAAAGAGGTCTCGGAAGAGACCGGAATCGCCTGCGAGCCGGTTCGTCTGCTGTCGGTCATCGACGGTCAGCGCATGGGTTTCTCGCGATTCGGGATGTACATGTTGCTGTTCCATTGCCGAGCGACCGGCGGCGAACTCGAGCGGCATCCGCTCGAGACCTCCGACGTCGGCTGGTTCGGACCGACGTCGTTGCCCGAAGCGACGGCCGGTGCGAGCTGGTGGGCGCCGATGGCGTTCGCAGCGATCAACGGCGAGGACGTGCCCACGGCATTCGACCGGCCTCGCGACCAGGTGTGGCGGAGCTGAGCCGGGCTCAGCCGTCGCCGTCGTGATCGCGCAGGAACTGCTCGACCTCGGCCGCCAGCCGCTCCGGGTCGGCGTCGCCGATGCCGTCGTCGTCATCGTCGGAGATCTCGTCGACCATCGACTCGAGGCGGCGCACGTACGTGACGAGATCGTCGTCGTCGGCGATCAGGGCGTCGATCTGAGCGTCGTAGTCGGCGATCTGGTCGGCGATCGCCGACACCGGCGCCGGAGTTCCCATCATCGTGCAGAGCCGATCGAGCAACGCGAACGCCGCCCGGGGTGACGGCAGCTGTGAGGCATAACCGGGAACGGCCGCCCAGAGCGATGCCGTCGGGAGTCCGCTGCGCGACAGCGCATCGTGCAACACGCCGACGATGCCGGTCGGGCCCTCGTACCGCGATCGCTCGAGGTCGAACCGCTCGACCAGGTCGGCATCGGTGGCCGTGCCGATGATCTGCGTGCGGCGTGTGTGCGGCACGTCAGCGAGGAGCGCACCGAGGGTGAATCCCATCGGAGCGCCCATCCGATGTGCGATCGCGGTGATCTGCTCGCAGAACGTGCGCCACCGCAGGGCGGGTTCGGGCCCGAGCACGAGCACGACGTCACTCCCGGGGAGCGACGCCCCCCACACACCGACGGTGGGCCAGACGATCGAACGGTTCCGATCTGCGTCGAGCGCGATGTGTGGTCGCACCGTTGCGAAATCCGTGAACGGCTCCGGATCGATCTCGGCCAGCAGGGTCGCTCCGCTGGTCTCGATCATGGTGCGCACCCCCGTGGATGCAGCGTCCCCGGCGTCGTTCCAACCGGTGAACGCAGCGACCATGACCGGGTTGGTCAGTTTGATGTCGTCGACGATCCAGCGGACATGATCCATGCCACCACGAGCCTACCCGGCCGCGTTGCCGGCGGTCCCGGCTGTCCGAGGTGCACCCGTGCCGTCCTCCGAGGTGGCGATCGCCAGCACGCCGGCCACGGCGACGACGATCAGGAACGCGATCACGAGCCGGCGGTTGCGAGTCGTGCGCTGGCTCGCCAACGGCGATGGACCGGTCGGTATGGGTCGCCGCTGTTTCGCTCGCTGCCGGCGTTTGTCACGTGCCTGCGCCATCGGCTCCACGATCGCACCTGATGGTGCTGCTGTCGAGTCCGCATGGGCCGGGCTAGCGTCGACCGCCGTGAGCCTCGACATCCGTCCAGCCGAACGTGTCGACGACGAGTTGGTCGTGGCCTTCGCCGAGTTGATCCCACAGCTCTCGTCGTCGTCGCCGCCGCCCGACGCGGCCCAGCTGGGTGCGATCATCGACTCGCCGGACTCGGTGCTCTACGTGGCGCGGGTCGACGGGCAGATCGTCGGCAGCCTGACGCTCGCGTTCTACCGGATTCCGACCGGGCTGAAGGCCTGGATCGAAGACGTGGTCGTCGGCTCCGCTGCCCGGGGTCACGGTGTCGGCGAGGCGCTCAATCGGGCGGCGATCACGGAGGCGGCCCGTCGGGGTGCGAAGAACGTCGGTCTGACGAGCCGGCCCTCACGCGAGGCAGCCAACCGCCTCTACACCCGGCTCGGGTTCGAGCCGTACGACACCAACCTGTACCGCTACACCATCTGACGGTGATGAGCCTGACAGTGATCGGCTGATCGCGTCCGGCCGCCGGGGTCGGACCGGGGTCAGACCCCGTCGACCGGCTCGGCGGCGCGTCGAAGGTCCTCGGCTGCCTGGCGGACCTGCCAGTCGCGATCGTCGAGCGCTCGATCGATCGCTGCCTCGACGTCGTTTCCGTCGAAGGGCGCGAGTGCCAGCACGGCGCGCCGGCGCACGTGTGGCTTGTCGGCGCACGCCGCGATGATCGCGGGAACACCGCGGGTATCGCCGATCGCACCGAGCGCCGCGGCGCCCGCCTCGCGAACGAGCTGATCCGGCGACCCGACGGTCAGATCGATCAGTGCGGCGAGGACATCGTCGGCAACGATCTCCTGTTCGCCACACGCCCACGCCGCGACTTCGACGACCGTCGGATCGTCGTCGCTCAACAGCGGGGTGAGGTCGAGACCGGGTCGGGTGGCGGCGAGCTCGGCCGCTCGTCGCCGCACGGCCACGTCGACATCGACGAAGGCTGCGGTGATCTGCTGATCGGTGAGGACGCCGACGCGTTGCAGCGCTGCCAGGGCGGCGACGCGGACCGAGGCGTCGGGGTCGTCCAGATGACGTTCGGCCACCCCGGAGTCGCCGCGATGTCCGGCGACGACCACCTGGGTACGCCGGTCGCGAGTGCTCATTTCTGGAGCAGATTCGTCAACCAGATGACCGCGATCGCGATGGCGAACGACGTGATGATCGCCGCCAGGACGCCGGTGAGCACGCCGATGCCGCCGCTCGCGAGCAGCGCGAGGATCCGACGGACGACCCCGGGCCGGCGGTACTGCGGGGTGTCGAAGTGGTCGACCACGACGCCGGCGCGTTGACGTGACATCGCAGCGCGTGGTGTTTGCGGCTCGGCTCTGGCAGGCTTACGCCACCCGGTGAGCAGCAGCGCGACGATCGCCAAGCCGGCGATGAACGCGGCTCTGATCGTGAGTCCATCAACAGAGAGCGCAAGAGTGACCGACACGCGGACATCGACACTACCGCCGACCGACGGCCCGTCGGGGCCGCCGCCGGCGCGCGTGGAGACTCTGTCGGAGGCCGCCTCCCGCGTCGGATTGGTGTTGCCCTCCCGAGCGCATCGCTGGTGGACCGTTCCGGTCGTCGGCGTCTCGTTGCTCCTGCTCATGGTCATTGCGGTGGCGGCGGTGCTGCCATCACAGTTTGTTGCATCGAAGGAGAACCAGAGGCTCGGCCTGGAGCAGGGCACACCGTTCGCTCGTACCCCGGCGTCGGCGCAGCCGGTCGATGATCGGATCGTGTTCGGCGAACTCGGCGATCTGGCCGAACAGTTCCCTCCGGCGGGCGACGTCTACTTCGTGACGGTCACCGAACCCTCCCAGTCGGTGCTGTCGTGGTTCGCCGGTCGTGATGAGCCGGCGATCCAGTTCCTCACCAGCGAGGAGAAGTTCGGGGTGCAGACCCCGCAGCAGCGCCGCCGGTTCGCCCTGGAGTCGATGCGTTCGTCCGAACAGGTCGCGCAGTTCGTGGCGCTCCAGCGGGTCGGGTTCGAGGTGAGCCTGCAGGAGGGCGATGTCCTGATCCAGGACATGGTGTGCCTCGAACCGAATGAGGACGGCACCGAATGCACCACCTGGAGCCCGTCCGACGACGTGCTCGATCCGGGTGACCGGATCCTCGAGGTCGAGGGCGAGGAGATCGACGGCGTCGAGGACCTCGGCCGGATCCTCGACGGCCTCGAGCCCGGCGACGTCGTGTCGATGCGGGTCGACCGGCCCGAGCTGGGAGAGCTCGACGTGGAGGTCGAGCTGACGGTCTCACCCACCGAGCCCGACCGGACGATCGTCGGATTCTTCCCGTTCGACACCCGCCGGGTCGATCTTCCGTTCGAACTCGACATCGACACCGGTTCGATCGGGGGCCCCTCCGCGGGGTTGGCGTTCACGCTGACGCTCATCGACGAGCTGACACCCGGCGAGTTGACGGGCGGTCGCAGTGTCGCCGTCACCGGCACGATCGAACTCGACGGCACGGTCGGTCCGATCGGCGGTCTGCGCCAGAAGGCGAGTGCGGTGGCGCAGGCCGGCGTCGACGTGTTCATCGTGCCGGAAGCCCAGGGTGAGGCGGACATCGCAGCAGCCCGACTCGCGGGCGGAGACGACCTGGTGATCATCACGGTGGCCACGCTGGACGAGGCCCTCGACGCGTTGGCCGAACTGGGCGGCGACCCGCTGCCCCCGGCCGAGGTGCTGGCCGAGCGCGGCTGAAGCGAGCGATTGCCGCCAACTACGGCCCCGGGCCGTTTACGCTCGGCGCATGGCTGCCTCGCTCTCGAGACCAGACCCTTCCTCGCCCGCGTCCGTGGCGGAGGCCGGTTTCTCGACGACCCGGCGCGGCTTCAGCCAGGACGAGGTTCGTGCGTTCCTGACCTCGGTGGCTGCGGAGCTGGGTCGCCTCCAGGAGCGCGAGCGGCAACTCGAGGCGCAGCTACGCGTGGCCGAGGCGGAGGTGGCTCCCGCTCCGGAGCTCGACGAGGAGACGGTTGCCGCGATTCTCGGCGAGGAGACGTTGCGGGTGCTGCAAACGGCACGGGAGTCGGCGTCGCAGATCAAGATCCGGGCCGAGGAGGCCGCGGCCAAGGTGATCAGCGATGCCAACGACGAGGTGAACCGACTCCGCCAGGAGGCCGAGGTCGAGACCGCACGCAGGCGCCACGACGCCTCGTCGGACGCCGAGGCCGAAGTGGCGCTGGCCAAGCAGCAGGGTCGTGAGATGGTGAACGAGGCCCGGGCCTACCGCGAGCGGGTGCTCGCCGATCTCGAGCGTCGGACCAAGCTGGCCCGGCAACAGATCGAAGATCTCGTCCACGGACGCGATCGTCTGCTTCAGGTCTTCGAACGGGCGCGCCTCGTGGCCGTCGACGTCACCTCGGAGTTGCAGTCGATCGACGGACCGAACGAGCTGGTGAACTTCTCGCCGACGACCGGACCACTGCCCCTGATGGTGCCGGCGGGCGAGCTCGACCGGCCCGCGAGTCGTCCTCGGCGGTCCGATGGCGATCCGTCCTCCGGCCCGGCCGGTGGATCGGTCGATGACGTCGACCGTGGCGCAGCCGAGGTCGAGGTCGACGATGCGCACGATGGTGACGATGCGCACGATGGTGTCGACGGCGGCTCGACCGACGCGCCGAGCGAAGACGTCGATCACGATCCTGCCGAGGCGGCCGACGACACCCGGACGATCGACGCCCCCTTCGACGACGAGGCGGCCGACGACACCCGGACGATCGACGCCCCCTTCGACGACGAGGCGGCCGACGCAGCCTCCGACGTCGACGAGAACGACGTCGACGAGAACCACGTCGACGAGAACGACGTCGCACGGACTGCCGCCGACGTCGCCGGCGTGGTCGAGCAGGCGTTGCCGACGACGATGACCCGGGACGCCAACGTCGTGTCGCTGTTCCGTGACCGGCCCGCCGACCTCGAGACCGACGGCCAGTCCGACGACGACGAGACCGACGAATCGACGGCGGGTCCGGACGACCGGCCCGACGTCGACGGCATCTTCGAACGGCTGCGCAGCGAGTCAGCCGCGCCCGCCATCATCGACGACGCGGTGAGCGGAACGGACGCCGCCGATGATGCGGCCGACGAAGACGTCTCGACGCCCTTCCAACGCCGCGACGAGGCGTTGGTGCCACTGATCGTGTCGGGAGCACGCAAGCTCAAACGAGTGCTGGCCGACGAACAGAACGGCGTGCTCGATCTGCTCCGCCGGAACGAGCCGGTCACCCAACTCGACCAACTGGTCGCGGAGGTCGACGCCCACGTTCAGACCTACGTCGACGCGCTGGCCGACGACCTGCTCGACGCTGCCGTCGCCGGAGCCGCCGAGGTCGGCAAGAACGACACCAAGACGCTGCGCACCACGCTGCGACGTGGTGGGGCGCTCGAACGCGCGCAGGCGGTCGTCGGTGACGATCTCGTCGTCCCCCTTCGTCAGCGCCTCGAGCGTGCCGTCGCCGACGGCGGTGGTGACAACGACGACGTCACCAAGCGCGTGCGTGCCGTCTACCGGGAGTGGAAGACGCAGCACATCGATGATCAACTCGACGACGCGTTCCGCTTCGCGCACGGAGGTGGCCTCGCCGTCGGGGTCAAGCCCGGCACACCGTTGACCTGGTCGATCGACCCCTCGGAGGCGACGTGCCCGGATTGCGAGGACAACTCGCTCGCCGGAGCCGTCGCCGCCGGAGACGAGTTCCCGACCGGTCATGCGAGCGCACCGGCGCACCCGGGGTGCCGCTGCCTGACCGTGCCGGCTGACCAGTAGCCTCGGCGCCAGATGCGGCGCGAAGCAGACCTCCCCCGGCCCCGACTCCTGTCCCGAATCTCCGGGCGAGTCGTCCTGATCGCCCTCGGCCTCACGTTCTTCGTGGTCGTCGTCTTCGGGCGTGCGATCGCCAGCTTCTACGTCGATGCGCTCTGGCACGACGCACTCGGTCGCAGCGACGTGTTCTGGGGGCAGCTGTGGGCCAAGGTGTCGCTGTTCATCATCTTCTTCGTCGTGTTCGCCGTGCTCGCGATCACGAACCTGCTGATCGCCGACCGCACCGCGCCCACTTCGTTCCCGGCCAACGTGCACCCCTATGTCGAGCGGTTCCACGAAGTGTTCGGGCATCGTCTGCGGCTCGTCCGCTACGGCACGGCGCTGGTGCTGTCGTTCATGCTCGCACTACCGGCGGTGTCGCAGTGGCAGGAGTGGCTGCTGTTCCGCAACAGCAAGTCGTTCGGTGTCGACGACGCCCAATTCGGCGTGGACGTCGGCTTCTACGTGTTCGAGTTGCCGTTCATCACCTTCGCGATCGACTGGTTGTTCGCGGCGCTGGTGATCATCCTGCTCCTGACGGTCGCAGCCCACCTGCTCAACGGTGGCGTGCTGTTCACGTCGTCGGTGCCCACGGTGCGGGCGTCGACCAAGGTCCACGTCGCCGTCCTGCTGGCGGTGTTGGCCGCCGTCAAGGCGGCCGATTACTGGGTGACACGGTACGAGCTCACCAACGAGCGCCGCGGCTTCGTGCAGGGCGCCACCTACACCGTCGTCAACGCTCAGCTCCCCGCGATGATGCTGCTGGTACTGATCGCGTTGCTGACCGCGGTCCTCTACCTCAGTACGATCCGGACCGATCGCTGGCGGCTTCCGCTCGTGGCGTCGGGCCTCTGGCTCGTGGTCCTGATCGTGGGCGGTCTCGTGTATCCGGCGATCGTGCAGTCGCTCATCGTGCGACCGAACCAGGAAGAGCGGGAAGCCGTCTACATCGCTCGCAACGTCGAGGCCACTCGAGCGGCGATGGGCATCGACGAGGTGGTCACCGACACCGTGGCGTTCGACCGATTGAGCGCCGTCGAAGTGGTCGGCGACCTCGACCCGATCAAGAACGTGCGGCTGCTCAACCCCACTCAGATGCTCTCGCGGTTCTCGCGCGACCGCGGTGACCTCACCGGTCTCCAGATCGCCGATCTCGACGTCGACCGGTATCCGCTGGACGACGACGCGGAGCCTCAGCAGGTACTGATCACGGCACGCGAGCTCGATCTCGGCAGCATCGCCAACAAGAGCTGGCAGGGCGAGCATCTGGTCAGCACGCGTGGCTGCGGTCTGGTGACAGCCCCCGTGGGTCGTGTCACCGATCGCGACCGTCCCGACTACAGCGAGGTCGATCTCGAACGGCCTGAGCTGTACTTCAGCCCGGAGATGAGCGGCTACGCGATCACTCGGACCGACGTGACCGAGTCGCCCTGTGGAGAGGCCCAGGCCTATGACGGCGGTGCCGGGGTCGAGTTGAAGGGTTTCCTGCGGCGTTCTGCCTTCGCTCTGGCGTTCCTCGACTACAACGTCATCGGGTCGGGCGCGATCAACAGCGACTCGCAGCTGCTCTGGGTGCGCTCGGTCCAGGACCGCGTGCAGAAGCTCGCTCCGTTCCTCGACTACGACGGCGATCCCTACCCGGTGGTGGTCGACGGTGGCGTGCAATGGGTCATCGACGCCTACACCTCGACGTCCCGTTACCCGTACGGGCAGCGGATCGGCAACGTGCAGCTGAGCAACCAGACCGGGCTGTCGACCAACTCGAACTACATCCGCAACAGCGTCAAGGCCGTTGTCGACGCGTACACCGGCGAGGTCACGTTCTACGTCGTCGATCCGGATGATCCGATCGTGCAGGCGTGGCAGTCGGCGTTCCCCGACCTGTTCACCGCGTTCGCCGACATGCCGACTGATCTCGCCGAGCACCTGCGCTTCCCCGAGGATCTGTTCCGCGTCCAGACCGAGCTGTACTCGAAGTACCAGGTCGAACCCGAGAACTTCTTCCAGCGGATCGGTGCCTGGTCGGTGGCACAGGCCCCCTCGGTCGACCGCCAGGAGGGTGTGACGAGAGTGAGCGCACCGGTCGATCCGCTCGACCAGCAGACCGAGTTCGCGAGCGAGTCGGCCACTGAACGGTTCATCCCGTACTACACGCGGTTCCGCAACGGCATCACGGGCGAGGAGCAGTTCGTGATCCTGCGACCCTTCGTGCGCTTCTCGACCGACGACAGCCGCACGCGACTCCAGGCGTACATGACCGCTTCGAGCGACCCCGAGTCGTACGGCGAGTTGATCACCTACGTCGTCGAGGAGCCACTCCCCGACGGTCCGCTCCTGGTCGCCGACCAGGCGGAATCCGAGCAGGAGATCAGCCCCGAGCTCAGCCTGCAGGCCAATCAGGAAACGGGAACCCAGGTCAAGTTCGGTGATCTCCAGCTGATCCCGGTCGCCGACGGTCTGATCTACATCCGGCCGGTGTACGTGGTGGCGGACGTCGCCGAGTTCCGTTTCGTGATCGTGTCCCACGACAACAGCGCAGTGCTGGACACCGATCTCGAGTCGGCGCTGGGGCGGCTGTTCCCGGGCTTCGACGCCGAGATCGGTGACCGTGTCTCGGAAGCCGGCGAGGCCGATGTCGATACGGCTGCGCCCGACGAACCCGAAGATCCGGCTGGGCCGCCGAGCACCGACCGCCCCGCCGTGCTGGCAGCCGAGGCCGAACGGTTGTATCAGGAAGCCCAGGATCTCCTCCGTGAAGGTGACCTCGCCGGGTACGAGGAGAAGCTCGACCAGGTCGGTGACCTCATCGCTCAGCTCGCCGAGGAACTCAACAGCGAGGGCTGACCGCCGCGCCGACGGTCGGTGCGGTCACGAGCGCTTGAGGCGGTCGGCGAGATCGGCGAGATCCTGACGGAACGCGATCTGGTAGCGCGCCTGCTCACCGGCGAGTCGCGTCTGGGCGTCGCGCAACTCGTCGACGATCGCATCGGTCGGGACCCGATTGCCTGCGGCATCGATGTCGCCGCTCAGCTCGGTGATCTGGTTCGCCAACTCGGTGGAGATCGAGGTGATCCGCTGATCGATCTCGTCGATTCGGGCGCCGATCCGTTGTACCTGGGAGGTGAGCTGTTCGACCTGCTCCGGCTCGATCGCAGGTGCCGATGCATCGTCGACGCGTGCCGCGAGATGCTCGACCTGTTCGGCGAGTTGATCGACTCGTGCGAGGTCGACCGCCGTGGCCGGTGCCTCGCCGACGTGCGCCGCCAGGTGCTCGATCCTCGCGTTCAGCTCGTCGAGACCCGATTCGGCGGGCCCGGGCGGAGCCAGTGCCAGCACCGGTGCCGGGGGCGTCGGCGGCGGCGGCGTCGACGTGTCGAGGCGTGTCGCCAGCCCGTGGACCGTGCTGACGAGCTCGCTCTTGGCCGCTTCGGACGCGTCGAGGCGTGCACCCATCAACGCGATCTCGGCCTTCAGGCGCTCGATCTCGGCGGGGTCGGTCTCGCGCTTCTTGAACAGTCCCATAGGCGTCTCTCACCGTACCGGAACCCCGAGCGGCGTCGAGCACGCGACCGGTTTCGTGGTCAGTCGTACAGACCGACGAGGTCGGGATGATGGATCGCCGCCACGTCCGGGTGCGACCGGACTCGAAACTTGAGCCAGTTCTCGCCGTAGTTGGAGAAGATGACGTCGCCGGGGCGTTCGTTCGCCGCGCCACGTGCCCGAGCCGCGAGTTCGTCGGGCAGTGGGATCCGGCCGAACGTCGCCTCCATCGCAGGGTTGTAGAAGTAGGCGACGGAGATGCGTTCCCGTCCCGCCGGCGGGCTCACCACTCGGTGTTTCGTCGCTCTGAGATACCCGTCGGTCGCGATCTGGAGCATCTCGCCGATGTTGAGGATCAGCGCGCCAGGCATCGGAGTCGCGTCGACCAGCTCGTCGCCGAGCTGCACCTGCAGGCCACCGACCGAATCCTGCATGATGAACGACAGGAGCCCCGAGTCGTTGTGCAGCCCGACGCCCTGGCCCGTGTCGGACCGTTCGCGCTGGGCGGGATACCGGATGATCTTCACGAGGACTTCGGGGTGTGGGTTCGTCGTCGGTTCGAAGTAGTCGGCGGCCTGGCCGAGCCCGAGCGCGATCGCACGAAGCACCGCCGCTCCGACGTTCGCCATCTCGTCCATCCACGCCGTGACCGTCGGTTGCATGTTCGGGAGCGACTCCGGCCACTGGTTCGGCCCCCGCACCCTGAGCCACGCCGGGCCGTCGGGACCGGGGTCGACCGGCTCGTGCTCCGGGCCGATGTCGATCTGATCACGCCAGTCGCTGACACCGTTCGTGTGCTCCATGCCGAGCCGGGTGTACCCACGGAAGTGCGGAGTGTTGGTGTTGACGATCTGCAGACGGAGCTCGTCGGGTTGCGCGAAGAACTCGCGGGCGACGTCCATGACCGCGGATCGGCAGGCCGGGGCGACGCCGTCACCGACGAGGTAGCAGAACCCGGGCCCGTGCAGCGTGTCCCGCAGCTGCTCGACGAAGTCGGCGGCCGCGTCGGTCGACTCGTCGGCGATGAATGGGCCGATGTCGAGGACGGGTAACGACGACATACGCGTCATGGTACGGCCCGGCTCGGACGTCCGTAGCCTTGGAGAGATGGCTTCTGTCCGAGTGAACGGCATCGACATCGAATTCGACGAACGGGGTTCGGGCGATCCGCTCCTGCTCGTCATGGGGCTCGGCGGGCAGCTCGTCGACTGGCCGGAGGAATTCGTCGATCTGCTGGTCGACGGCGGTTTCCGGGTCATCCGATTCGACAACCGCGACGTCGGTCTGTCGACCGAGTTGCCCGACCCGCCGCCGACCCGGTCCCAGCTGCTCACGGCGATCGCGTTCCGTCGGACGTTGCCGTCGGCGTACCTGCTGCACGACATGGCAGCCGACGCGACGGGCCTGCTCGACTCGCTCGGCATCGACCGCGCCCACTTCGTCGGGATGTCGATGGGTGGCATGATCGCCCAGCAGGCGGCGATCAGTTTTCCCGATCGAGTCGCCAGCCTCGTGTCGGTCATGTCGTCGACCGGGAGTCGTCGGGTCGGCCGACCGAGTCCGAAGGTCATGCGCAAGTCGTTACGACGTCCGGAACCGACACCCGAGAACGCGGTCGAGCAGGGCATCGAACTGTTCGCCGAGATCTCGGGACCGACGTTCGACGAGGACGAGTTCCGCCGGCAGGCGCTCGCCTCGATCCGGCGAAGCTACCGGCCTGACGGCACGGCCCGCCAGCTCGCCGCGATCATCGCGAGCGGTGATCGAACCGAACAGCTGCGCCTACTGGACGTGCCGACGCTGGTGATCCACGGCCTGGCGGACACGCTGGTCCACCCGTCCGGTGGCCTTGCGACGGCCACGGCAGTGCCCGGCTCGCGCCTGTTGATGTTCAACGACATGGGCCATGACCTGCCGCACACACGCCACGCCGAAATGGTCGCCGCGATCCGGGCGAACGCCGCTCGGGTGCAGGTCCCGGCGCCCGTCTGACCCGGTCCGTTCACGCCGAGCTCGTCGCCAGCCAGTCGATCAGCGACTGCACGGCCGGGCTCGGCCTCCCCGCCGGCCACGTGACGTAGTAGCCCCGCGACGATCGGGCTTCGGGCCCCACGACCACGAGCGCGCCACCGTCGACGTACTCGTCGATCAGTGGTCTCCAACCGAGCGCGATGCCGTGACCGAGGAGTGCCCGCTGGAGCACCATCGGGTAGTTGTGGAACAGCACCCGACCCGGTGAGCGCCGCAGCGTGAGACCGAAATTGGCGAGCCAGCCCGACCAGGTCATCCACGGTCGGTCACCGTCGTCCATGTGCACGAACGGCGCCGCGTAGACCTCGGCCGCGGAGCTGGATCCGTTCAGGCCGAACTGCTCCGCGATCGACGGTGCTGCCACGGGGACGACGATCTCGGGGAACAGGAGCCGCGAGTCGAGTCCGGGGAAGTCACCCGCACCAACGCGGATCGCGGCATCGAACGCGCCGTCGACGAGCTCCCGATCGCGGTCGAACAGCCACAGGCGCAGGTCGAGGTCGCCCAGCACCTCGTTGAGCTGCTCGAGACGCGGCATCAACATCAGCTGTGCGATGCCGGGGTGGGCTGCGAGGACGAAGTTCCCGGCGTCCTCGGCCAGTTCGGCGAGGCCGACCTCGATCTCTTCGAAGCCGGCGACGACGTGATCGCGGAGCCGTCCGCCCAGTTCGGTCAACTCACTGCGGTTGGAGGTCCGGGTGAAGAGGTCGGCGCCGAGGGATCGTTCGAGTGCCCGGATCTGGCGCGTCACGGCCGGTTGGGTCATGCCGAGTTCGGCGCCCGCGCGGGTGAAACTGCCGAGTCGTGCGGCGGCTTCGAACACAGCGAGGCGCTGGAGGCGGTCGACGCGCTGTACGACAGGTCTCATGTCGAGCACCGATGCATGCTCTGATGTTATGCCAACCCGTACGAACGAACGGTTGTCCGCACGGGGATCGGTTCGTCAGGATGGCCGTGTGAGCTTGGCGGAATCTGCACCGACAACGACGACGGCGGCGGTGACGGCGCGGTTGCACGATGATCGCGTGCTGCTCACCTGTGACGATGCGGTCGCAGTGCTGCACCCGAACTGGTTGCGCGAGCGGTCGGCCGAGCCCGGCCAGATCGAGCCGACCAATCGCCAGCGTCTGTTCACACCGCTCGACGTACCCTGCGACCTCGGCGTGGTGGGGTGTCAACTGATGGGCGAGGTGCTGCACGTGTCGTTCACCGATGGTCATCGGGCCGGTCTCGATCTCGCATCGATCGAGCGAGCGCTCGGATGGCGGGCGGACCCCGAAGAGCCGCCGGCGCCCGAGCCGTGGGTGGCGCCGCTCGCCGAGTTCCCGTTCGTCGACTGGCGCGACATCACGTTCGATCCGGCCACGGAAGATCTCGACGCTCTCGTGGAGTTCCTGAAGCTGTTCTTCCGGCACGGCTATGTCGTGTTCCGCAACACGCCCGCCGAGGTCGGCACGGTGGCGCGGGTCGCCGATCGCCTCGGGTACATCGTCGGTCAGAACTTCGGCTGGGTGTTCGACGTCGAGGCCAAGCCGTCGCCGACCGATCTGGCCTACACGGCCTACGAGCTGAAAGCGCACAGCGACGAGCCGTATCGTCAGCCGGTGCCGGGCATCCAGATGCTGCACTGCATCAGCAACGAGGCGGCCGGTGGCGACTCGACGCTCGTCGACGGACTGGCGGCCGCGCTCACTCTGGAGTCCGAGCATCCCGAGTGGCACGCTGCGCTCGTCGACACCGAGGTCGAGTGGCGTTACGACATGGGCTCCGACACGGTCGTCGGTCGTGGACACGTCCTCGAGTACGACCGCCACGGCCGGTACCGGCAGATCCGGATCAACACCAAGCTCGACGAACCGATCGTGCGACCGGGTCAGGATCTCGGCGCGTACTACGCCGCACGTCGCTGGTTGGCCGAGTGGACGAACGACCCGGCCCACCAGGTGACGTTCCGGCTCGAGCCCGGCGACATCATGTTCATGGACAACCACCGGGCGCTCCACGGCCGCACCGCGTTCGACCCCACCAGCGGTCACCGCCACCTGCAGGGGTGCTACATCGAGCACGACGGCCCCGACACGATGTATCGCCTCGCGATTCGTCGGCAACGTGCCAGGCTCGGTGCATGACCGAACCGACGATCGCCCGCCAGGCGTACGACGGCGACCGACCCGACGGTGTCGTGTCGTTCCGGGAGATGCAGCACGGCACGGCCGACGACTACGCCCTGCTCGATCGCTACGAGCGGCTGCACGCAGGTGGGCTCGCCGACCGCCTGCTCGACACGCTCGACCGGCTGACCGATTCGTTGGGCGGCTACCAGATCACCCGGCTCGAACACTCGCTCCAGTCGGCGACGCGTGCGCGGCTCGATGGTGCGAACGTCGACTGGGTCGTCGCTGCGTTGCTGCACGACATCGGTGACGAGTTGGCGCCGTACAACCACAGCGATTTCGCTGCAGCGATCCTGCAGCCGTACGTCCCGGCCGAGGTGCACTGGGTGGTCCAGCATCACGGTGTGTTCCAGAGCTACTACTACGCCCATCATCTCGGCGGCGACCGCAACGCGCGTGACCGGTTCGCGGACCACCGGTGGGCAGCGTTGTGTGCGCAGTTCTGCGCCGACTGGGATCAGAACTCGTTCGACCCCGACTTCCCGATCCACGACCTGTCGACGTTCGAAGGCGATGTCCGAGAGGTGTTCGGTCGAGTGGCCTGGGCGCCCGACGTCGTCGCCGTCGGTTCCGAGCGGCTCGTCGCATGACCCGTCAGACCTTGCCGTCGGTCGGTTTCATCGGGTTGGGCAACGTCGGCGGGAAACTCGCCGGCTCGCTGTTGCGCAACGGCGTCGAGCTCACGGTCCGCGACCTCGATCGCGACGCCGCCCGCCCGTTCCTCGAAAACGGCGCGGCCTGGGCCGAATCACCCCGTGAGCTGGCCGAGTCGGTCGACGTGGTGATCACTTGCCTGCCGTCGCCGGCTGCGTCGGCGGCGGTGATGGAGTCGGTCGACGGCGTGTTGGCCGGGCTTCGGCCCGGCTCGGTCTGGATGGAGATGTCGACGACCGACGCCGGCGAGATCTGTCGGCTCGCTGCGCAGGTGGCCGAACTCGATGGCGCCGCGGTCGACTGCCCGGTATCCGGTGGCTGCCACCGTGCGGACACGGGCAACATCTCGATCTTCGCCGGTTGCGATCGTCCGACCTTCGAACGGGTGCTGCCGCTGCTGACCGTGCTGGGTCGGCGGGTGCTCCACACCGGTGAGCTCGGGTCGGCGTCGATCCTGAAGGTGATGACCAACTACCTCGCGACCGTGCATCTGGTGGCGGTGACCGAGGCACTCACGACGATGGCCGCCGCCGGGATCGACCTCGCGACCACGTTCGACGCGATCGAGATCTCGAGCGGGAACTCGTTCGTCCACGAGACCGAGAGCCAGCTCATCCTCAACGGCTCCCGCGACATCGGCTTCACCATGGATCTGGTACTGAAGGACATCGGCTTGTTCCAGGAGATCGCCGATGCGCACCAGGTGCCACTCGAACTGAACCCGATGATCATCGACATCTTCCGGGACGGCGCGGACCGGTACGGCGGCGGGTCGTGGTCGGATGACATCGTGCGACGCCTCGAGGACGCCACGGGTCTGTCGATCACCGCTCCGGGGTTCCCGGCCGAGCTGGTCGACGACGAACCGGAGGGACCCGGCTACGAGGTGACACGCCACCGGAGCTGATCTCGTGGGCCTTCACGGCGTCCTCGTCCCGCAGGCTGGCGCGCTCAGGTGACGTACAGGATGAACCACGGGAGCGTCAGGAGTGACGCGAGGGTGCCCGCCATCACGATCGTCGCCGTCTCGTCGGGTCGGGTGCGCTGCTCGAGCGCCAACACCGTCGTGAACACCGCCGCCGGCATCGCCGCCTGGAGCACCACCGCTCCGGCCGCGATGTCGGAGAGGCCGATCAGGCCGACGATCGGGATCGCGAGCAACGGTTGCACGAGGAGCTTGCCGGAGAGGGAACGAGCCACGTCGGAACCGAGTGTCGGCAGCCCGATCTGCTGGAGTTGGATCCCCAGCGTGATCAGCATCACGGGAATCAGGGCATCGGCCAGCAGGCCGATCGGTCGGTCGACGATCGGTGGGAGCGTCGCGTCGAGCCCGTTGACCACGAGCGCCGGAACGATGACGAGCGTCATCGGTCGGGTGACCGCGGTGAGGATGCCTGCCCGCCCACCGTTGCTCGACGCGATGCCGATGATCAGTCCGAGCGTGTTGACGACCACGAGCGCCACGGCGGCGAAGGGGATCGCAGCATCACCGAAGGTGAACGTGACGATCGCCAATCCGAAGTTCCCGGTGTTGCCGTAGGTGGTCGTGGTCACGACCGCGGCGCGCCGATCGGGCGGCAGGCGAGCCGAGACGAGCAGGGCGAAGAGCCCTGACCCGGCGAGTGCCAGGGCCGACGCCGCGGCGACCTCGATCAGCACGTTGGACGGGAGACCGGCGGTGGCGAGTGCGTCGAACATGAACGCCGGGCCGAGCACCCAGAAGGCGAGCTTCGCGAACGGCTCGGGGTGCAATCCCAGCCATCGGCCGGTGCCGACCCCGATCGCGACCAGCACGAGCACGGGGCCGAGGATGTCGACGAAGATCTCGGGCAGCCCGCTCACGGCGGCACGGTACCCGGTCGCCCGGAGCACGATCCGTACGCAGGATCCTCGCCGTGGTAGTCAGCCCGTCATGATGAGGTACTTCGACGATTTCACCGTGGGCGAGACCATCGAGCTCGGCTCGGTCGACGTCACCGAGGAGGCGATCGTCGAGTTCGCTCGCCAGTTCGATCCGCAGCCGTTCCACGTCGATCCCGAGGCGGCCGCAGCGTCGCCGTTCGGTGGGCTGGTCGCGAGCGGGTGGCACACGTGTTCGCTGTACATGCGGCTGCTGTACGACGGGATGCTCGAGCACTCGGCGAGTCAGGGGTCGTCGGGCATGGAGGAGCTGCGGTGGTTGGTCCCCGTGCGACCGGGCGACACCCTACGGGCGTGGTACACGGTGGTAGACGCCACGCGCTCGTCGAACAAACCGAACCGCGGCACCGTGATGTTCCGCAGTGAGATGTTGAACCAGCACGACGAAGTGGTGCTGCGGATGGTGGGGCGCGGTCTCTACGGCACGCGACCGAACTGACCTGAGCCGCCCTTGATGTCGGGGTCGTGCCGTACGCTGCATCCATGCCGACGGTCGAGGAGTACGAGCGAGCGGGGCTCTACGACCCGGATCTCGACGTCGCCAACGGCCGGATCGAGCTGCTCGACTGGCTCGTCGATCAGGGTTTCACGATCGTCGAGATGCAGGAGGCGTTCGCGACCGACGCGCTGAGCGCGATGGCGGGGGATCGGCGGATGGTGCCGGGTCGGCGCATGTCGCGGGCCGAGGCAGTGGAACGCTCGGGTCTGGCTCCCGCCGACTTCGACGCCTACTCGACGGCGTTGGGGTTCTTGCCGATCCAGGGTGCGCCCCCCGGTGAAGTCGGGTACACCGACGCCGAGGTCGAGTCGCTCGCGGCGATCCGACTTCTGTCGACGGTGTTCAGTCCGGAGGAAGCCAAAGGTCTGGTTCGGGTCATCGGCTCGTCGCTCGGTCGCATCGGTGAGGCCGGAGTGTCGCTGTTTCTCGCCGACGTCGAATCCCCGCACGTGTTGAGCGGTGCCAAGGAGATCGATCTCGCGCATGCCGTGTACGACGCCGTGGGATTGCTCGACGGACTGATCGAGCGACTCGATCCGATCCTGCGACGCCAGATGCTCCAGGCGGTCGAACGGACTCGCAGAACGGCGATCGACATGACGGAGCGGTTCCAGTACCGGTACGCCGTCGGATTCGTCGACCTCGTCGGGTTCACGGCGTTGTCCAGCGGGATGGATGCCCGAGAACTGTCTCGGTTCATGGGGCGGTTCGAAGGCGAGGCCCACGATGTCGCCACCAGTGCCGGTGCCAGGGTCGTCAAGCTGATCGGTGACGAGGTCATGTTCGTCGCCACCGACCCGGTCGCCGCCTGTCACGCAGCGATCGGGCTGATGAAGGCGTTCATCGGTGAGTACGTGGGCGTCGCTCCGCGCGGCGGGCTCGCGTACGGGAACGTGGTCCTGCGTAGCGGTGACTACTACGGGTCGATCGTCAACCTGGCGTCACGACTCGTCGACCACGCCGTACCGCTCGAGTTGCTCGTCACCGAGGAGTTGGCAGCTGCGGCGACGGCGTGCGAGTTCGAGCCGGCCGGCCGTCGGATGGTGAAAGGCTTCGACGAACCGGTGAGTGTGCTCTCGATGCGAGCCGGTCAGTCGCCGGAGCGCTTGTAGCTCAACCGCATCTTGGTGCGGAAGGCGATGATGTCGCCGTCTTCGATGAGGACGTCCATCTCGACGACTTCGGCGACACGCAGGTCGTCGTAGGTGCTCGACGCTTCGCGCACGGCGTTTCTCGATGCGTCCTCCCACGAGTTGCTGCTAGCGCCGATCAACTCGACGACGTGGTACACGCTTCCTTCGGTGGCCATGGGTTCTCCTGTTCGGGTCGGGGATCGGTGTCGGTTCGTGGTCGGGGTTCGGTCATCGGGTGCTGGTCCGGAACTTCGTCGACAGTGACAGCTCGGTCTCGAATCTGATGTCGCCGTCGGGCAGGACCCGGCAACGCAACTCGGCGACCTCACCGACGCGGGCGTCGTCGTAGTGGCGGCACCCGTCGTTCACGGCTCGCTCGGCGGCGTGCCGCCAGGACAGCCCGTCGGCGCGGTGGTGGCTGATGCGGTAGACGCTCTCGCTGCCACCTCGGATGAGCGGGGGTTCGTCGGAGGCGAAGGCCGGTGAACGCCGCTGGTCGGTCATGGCGGCGATCGAAGCCATGACGTCGTCGAGCATCTGGTGACGTCGCCGCCGGTTGCCGCCGTAGCGGTAGTTGGTCGGGTGGATCGGCTCACCGAAGCGGATGACGACGGGGCCGCGGAAGGGGCGTGGGACTCTCGACCCGATCGGTTGGACACGTTCGGTGCCGATGATGCCGACGGGCACGATCGGCGCGTCGGTCATCACTGCGAGGTGGGCCACCCCCGAATGTCCGCGGTGCAGGAGCCCGTCACGCGAGCGGGTGCCCTCCGGGAAGATGCCGACGAGCTGCCCGTCGTCGAGGAGTCCGGCCGCGGTCTGCAGGGCGGCCATCGATGCCTTGCGTACGTCGCGCCTGATCGGCACCATCCCGGCTGCCGGGAACAGATACCTCGTCACCGGACGATCCAGGTACTCGGCTTTGCCGAGGAACACGACCGGCCGCGGCGCCATCGCCATGACGAGCGGTGAATCGAAGAACGACCGGTGATTGGGGCTGATGATCGCCGGGCCTGCGAGCGGAACGTGGTCGAGACCCTCGACGCGTACCCGGTACAGCGTCCGCAGGATCGGTCGGGCGATCGCTCTGGCGGGACGCGTCACCGTGCCGACACGCGGCGCTTCGTCGGTGCCGATCAGGTGTTCCCTCAGCGCTCTGACCCGTGACCCCCCACGATCTTCGATGCCCCAGTCTCGCAGCTCGTCGGCAGGCGACGCGCACGAGGCGTCGCCCGCACGCGATGAGCTCCGCGGGCATCCCGTGGACGACCTGGGACGCCCCACCGGCCGAGTCGACGTCGACGCCGGACGCGCTCGGGGCGAGACCTCCCGCGAGCGCCACGCCGAGCACTCGGGAAGGGGCGTGTCGGCGTGGCCGGTGCATGTCTCGCTCGTGCGCCACCCACCTGTCGGATTCCCTCCGATCGGGCGGGTCAGCGACGGTTGCCCGGGCACCGAGTCACCGCAGTCGACCCGTTGCTGCGCCGAGCCTCGTCGGACGACAGATCTCTGTGGGGGCTGCGCTCACCCGGCGCTGGTGGTGGGCGCGTTGCTCGAGGTCGTGTCGGCGGGCCGCGACGAGTTCCGGGCAGATCCGGGCGTCGGTCATCGTGGCGTCACGCCGTGAGTGGCTGGCGTGAGGCCCCGATCAAGCTGCAGGCGACCTTGCTGAAGGCGCGCTCGCGGGCGACGTCGGGGTCGTCGTGTCCGATCAGCACCTCGGCGGCGACCCGGCGTATCCCGAGCTGCTTGGCGTCGTCGGCGATCGCGAGCAGCAGGTGGTGGGGGACGGCGGCGATGCCGTCGCGGTCGATGATGGCGCCGACGCGGTCGAGATCGGCGAGCACGTCGGTGTCGATGGGGAGGATCATGAGAATGACGCTACGGACGGATACTCATCATCAATAGCGATGATTACTGCTCATGATCATCAGCTAAGCTAATGTATCATGTCGATGCTGCGTGATCTCGAAATCCGGCACCTCCAGGCGTTCGACGCAGTCGCGTCGGAGGGCACCTTCGGTCGAGCCGCGGAGCGGTTGGGATACACGCAGTCGGCGATCAGCCAGCAGATCGCGGCACTGGAACGGGTCGTGGGCGAGCCGGTGTTCCACCGGCCGGGAGGCCCGCGACCGGTCGAGCTGACGCCGTTCGGTGCCGAGTTGCTCGCACGTGGCCGCCGGCTGCTGACGCAGCTCGACGTGATGGGCGACGAACTCGACCGGTACCGGCACGGCCACGTCGGGAGCCTGTCGATCGGCACGTTCCAGAGTGTCTCGGCGACGGTGCTGCCGCTCGTGGTGGGCCGGATGCGTGAGGCTCATCCCGACGTCGAGCTCAACGCATTCGAGAGCGATGACGACCATCGTCTGGAGGAGGGGATCACGAGCGGTGAATTCGAGGTCAGCTTCGTGGTCGGCGAGGGTGGCCCGGGTCTCGAGTCCCGTCATCTCCTCACCGATCCGTCGGTGCTCCTGGCCCGCCCCGGCCACTTCGAGCCCGGTCCGGTACGGATCGCCGATCTCGAGGGCGAGCCGATGATCGGCCAGCACGAGAACTCGTGCCAGCTGTTCAACGAGGCCGGGCTGCGCGCGGGCGGACTCGTCCCCGAGTACGTGTTCCGGTCGAACGACAACGGCACGGTGGCGGCGATGGTGCGGGCAGGCATGGGCGTCGCCGTATTGCCGCTGCTGTGCGTCGACCTGGAAGACCCTCGGCTGTCGCTCCACACGTTGACTCCGGCGATCCCCGACCGGAGGATCTCGATCGCATGGCGCGCTGGCCGGACCCTCTCGCCGACGGCCCGGCGATTCGTCGACGTCGCACTCGAGGTCGGCGAAGAGCTCACCGTTCGGCTGCACGACCAGGTGCCGACGCTCGCGGGTACCCGAAACGGGTGACGGTGGCGCCGCCGGTCGCGTCTGCCGCGGGTCAGGTGGCGGGCTCGAGTGCCCTGATCGGCGCCCGTGCCCCGGCGTTCCGGGTGAGCTGGGACCACCCGTAGCCGGCGGCGGCGAACGCGCCGGCCGCACCGACGAGCAGGGCGATGCGAGGGCTGGTGTGGTCGCCGAGCCAGCCGACGATCGGGCCGCCGATCGGTGTGGAGCCGATCAGCGACATCGAGAACAGCGACATGACCCGGCCGCGCATCTTGGGATCGGAGTGGAGCTGCAGTGTCGCGTTGGAGAACGCGATCATGCTCACGCTCGCCACACCCACGAAGGGCATCACCGCATACACGAGGCCGATCGTCGGCATGATCGCGATCGCCGCGACGGCCAGCCCGAATCCGACGGCGACCCCGACCAGCCGCGCGGGCGTGGGCGGACCGGTGGCGGCGACGACGAGACCACCCACCACGGCACCCGCACCCATCAACGACGTCATGATGGCCAGGCCGGTCGGGCCCGCACCGAACGTGAAGTCGGCGAGCATCGGCAGCGTGGTCGAGAACTCGAACGTGAACGTGCCGATCAGGACCAGCATCACGATCGTCGTGCGCAGGATCGGGTCCGACCACGCGTACCGGAACCCGTCGCGAACCTGTCGCGGCGCGCGTGCGCTGCGTGCTGACGGGTGCAGCTGATCGGATCGGATGAGGAACATCGCGATCACGACCGCGACGTAGCTGACGGCGTTGAACACGAAACACTCGCCGACCCCGAACGCGGCGATCACGACGCCGGCGATCGCCGGGCCGATGACGCGGGCGGCGTTCACGACCACGCTGTTGAGGGTGACCGCGTTGCTGACGTCGTCGGGGCCGACCATCTCCATCACGAACGTCTGTCGGCTCGGGTTGTCGAGCGCGGTGACGGTGCCGAAGCAGGCGGCCAGGCCGTAGACCATCCACAGTTCGACGACGCCGGTGAGCGTGATCACGCCGAGTGCGAGCGCCAGCAGGCCGGCCACCGTCTGGGTGCCCATGATGAGGCGCCGCTTCTCGAATCGATCTGCGAGCACGCCGCCGACGGGCGCCAGCAGCAGTGTCGGCAGGAACTGCATCGCCAGCACCGTGCCGAGTGCGGTGCCGCTCCCGGTGAGCTCGAGGACGAGCCAGGAGAGTGCGATCGATTGCATCCACGTGCCGCTGAACGAGACGATCTGGCTGACGAAGTACAGCCGGTAGTTCCGGAAGCGGAGCGACGCGAACGTACGCCGGCCGAGGGCCTCGACCTTGGCGTTCACTGGCTTCCTCGGAGGAGTTGTTCGAGTGCCGGCAGGGCCTGCTCGACCGCAGCGACGTCGTCGGCGTCGAGTTGGTCGAGTTGTCGGGCGAGCCAGGTCCGGCCGGCGGCCCGGACCTCGTCGGCGTAGTCGAGCCCGGCCGCGGTCGCGCTGATCTGGGTGCAGCGTCGGTCGGCCGCGTCGGTGGTGCGCTCGACGAGACCGTGCCGCTCGAGGGCAGCGACGATCTTGCTCGCCGATGGCGGCTGCACGTGCTCGTACTCGGCGATCTGCCCGACGGAGAGCCGGTCGTGTCGCAGGATCGTGCCCAGCACGGCGAGCTGCGACGGCGTGATGTCACCGGTGGCCTGGGCACGGATGCGCCGGGCGAGCCGGAGCACGATCAGCCGCAAGCGGTCGATGTCGTCGACCGAACGGAGGTCGGCCGATCGATCGACTGTGTTCCGGGACGGTGACGACATGGATCGTTAGTGTAGTTAACAGTTTCCATGGCTATGCATTGCGCGGGTGACCGATGGGTGCCATCGGTCACACGTGACGTGCGTCGGGTGCGGCGCGACGATGTGGTCATGCTCGATCATCTTTCGATCCAATGTTCCGACCCGGCCGCCAGTGCGGCGTTCTACGATGCCGTGCTCGCACCGCTCGGCGGACGGCGTGTGATGGACTTCGGTGCCGTGATCGGATTCGGTGTGCCGCCGATGCCGGATTTCTGGATCGGACCGCACGAGACCGGCGACGGTTTCCGCGAGTCGCACATCGCGTTCAACGCGCCGGACCGTGCGGCGGTGCAGGCGTTCTTCGACGCCGCCGTGGCGTCCGGTGCCGAGGTGCTGCACGAGCCGCGCGTGTGGCCCGAGTACCACCCGAACTACTTCGGTGCGTTCGTGCGGGATCCCGATGGCAACAACGTCGAGGCCGTGTGTCACGTGCCGCAGTGAGCCGGAGCGGGCGCGTCGGCGGGAACACAGGGTGATCGGAGGATGTTGAGACCACCATGACTCAACTGCGCGTCGGTATCCAGCTCCACCCGCAAGCGACCACGGTCGACCAGATGCGAGCGGCGTGGCGACGCGCCGACGATCTCGGCGCCGACTCGATCTGGACATGGGACCACTTCTATCCGCTGTACGGCGACCCCGACGCCGCCCACTTCGAAGGGTGGACGTTGCTGTCGGTGATGGCGGCCGACACCAGCCGGGCGAAGCTCGGGATGCTGGTGACGGGCAACAACTATCGGAACCCCGAGCTGCTCGCTGACATGGCCCGCACGCTCGACCACGTGTCGAACGGACGCATGTATCTCGGTGTCGGCGCCGGCTGGTTCGAGCGGGACTACGCGGAGTACGGGTACGAGTTCGGGACGGCGCCGAGTCGACTGCGTCGGCTCGCAGACGACCTGCCGCGCATGAAGGCGCGGCTCGCCAAGCTCAATCCGCCGCCGGTCGGCGATCTGCCGCTGTTGATCGGTGGCGGTGGCGAGAAGGTGACCTTGCGCCTGGTCGCCGAGTACGCGACCGCGTGGAACACCTTCGGCCCTCCCGAGAACTTCGCCCACAAGTCGCAGGTGCTCGACGAGTGGTGCGCCAAGGTCGACCGCGACCCGGCCGAGATCGAGCGCACCGTGGCGGTCGGCCCCGACGACGTCGCCGACATCGGACGCTACGTCGACGCCGGCGCGTCGCACGTGATCGTGATGGTCGGAGCGCCGTACGACATGAGTTCGCTCGAGTCGTTGATCGCCCAGCGCAACGTCCTCGGCTGACGCTCCGTCGCCGCCGGCTCGACCGGTGGACAAGTGACCTTGTGCTCTCCCGGGGTGTCGGCGCGGTTTCGTACGATCGTTCCAACATGCGTGCCGCGGAGGGGGTGTCCTCGATGACGGAACAAGTGCAGAATCTGAGGACGACGTCACGTGATCGGGTGCGGGCTGCGCTCGACCATCGCCAGCCGGATCGCATTCCGGTCGACTTCGGTGGGACACCGGTGACCGGGATCCACGTGTCGGTGGTGGCAGGCCTGCGCGACCACTATGGGCTCGAGCGTCGTCTCGTGAAGGTGCACGAGCCCTATCAGATGCTCGGTTTGCTCGACGACGACCTCAAGGAGGCGATGGGCGTCGACGTCGACGGGGTCGTCGGGCGGGAGACGATGTTCGGGTTCCGCAACGACCGCTGGCGACCGTGGACCACCCCGCACGGGCTCGAGGTGCTCGTGGCGGAGGACTTCCGCACGACCGTCGACGAGCGAGGCGACACCCTCGTCTACCCGAAGGGCAACACGTCGGTGCCGCCGAGCGGCCGGATGCCGACGACGGGCTACTTCTTCGACACGATCGTCCGGCAGCCACCGCTCGACCCGGCGCAGCTGGATCCGGCCGACAACCTCGAGGAGTACAGCGTCGTCAGCGACGCCGATCTCACCGACCTCGACACGGACGTCACCGCAGCCGAGGGGTCGGGCCGGGCGATCATCGGCGTGCTGCCCGGGATGGCGCTCGGAGACATCGCCTTCGTCCCGGCGCCGAGCCTGGAGCACCCGCGCGGCATCCGTGACATCACCGAGTGGTACATCTCGATCCGCAAGCGCCCCGACTACGTCCGTCAGGTGTTCTCGGCCCAGGTCGAGGTCGCGCTCGAGAACCTGGCCCGGATCCATGGTCGGGTCGGCGACCGGTTCGACGCCGTGATGGTGTGCGGCACCGATTTCGGCACGCAGACCGGCGCGTTCTGCTCGGTCGACACGTTCGAGGATCTGTGGGCGCCCTACTACAAGCAGATCAACGACTGGATCCACGAGCACACGACGTGGAAGACGTTCAAGCACTCGTGCGGATCGGTCGAGCGGTTCATGCGCTCGTTCATCGAATGCGGGTTCGACATCATCAACCCGGTGCAGTGCTCGGCGACGAACATGGAGGCCGATCACCTCAAACGGGAGTACGGCGACGACCTCGTGTTCTGGGGTGGCGGCGTGGACACCCAGCACGTGCTGCCGTTCGGGACGCCCGACGAAGTGCGCGCTCAGGTGCTCGAGCGCTGCGAGGTGTTCGGTACGGGTGGCGGGTTCGTGTTCAACACGATCCACAACGTCCAGGCGGGGACGCCGGTGGAGAACGTCGTCGCTCTGGTCGACGCGATCCACGAGTTCAACGGAGGAGGGGTGTGACATGGGGGTGCTCGAGGAGCTCTACGAGGTGGTGCTGGAGGGCGAGTTCGACGATGCGCCCGCGCTGACGCATCAGGCGCTCGCCGAGGGGTTCGACGCGCAGACGATCATCGACGAGGCGATGGTGCCGGCGATGTCGGAGGCGGGCCGACGGTTCGAGGACGACATCTACTTCGTACCCGAGCTGTTGATGGCGGGCCGGGCGATCCAGGCGGGGCTCGACATCCTGCGCCCGCTGCTCGTCGAGGGCAACGCCGAGTTCGCGGGGACGGTCGTGATCGGCACGGTGCAGGGTGATCTCCACGACATCGGCAAGAACCTGGTCGCCGTGATGCTCGAAGGTGCGGGCTTCGAGATCGTCGACCTCGGTGCCGACGTGTCACCGGCGGAGTTCGTGGCCGGCATCCGCGAGCACCGCCCCGACATCGTCGGGCTGTCGGCGCTGCTGACGACGACGATGCTGGCGATGCCTACCATCATCGAGGCGATCGAGGCCGCCGGCCTGCGCAGTGAGGTGAAGGTGATGGTGGGTGGCGCGCCGATGAACGAGGCGCGAGCCAAGGAGTTCGGCGCCGACGCGTTCGCCGCGAACGCGAACGCGGCGGTGCGAGCTGCGTTGGCGCTGGTCGGTGCCGAGCGGGCCGGGTGAGCCGGGTGGTCGGCGCCGACCTGATCCGCGCACTGGCGGACGACGGCCCCGTGCTCACGGACGGCGCCTGGGGCACCCAGCTGCTCGCGCAGGGATTGACTGCGGGGGAGTCGGCGGATCGCTGGAACCTCATCCACCCGGACCGGGTCGAATCGGTCGCCCGGGCCTACGTCGGGGCGGGCAGCCGGGTCATCCTGACGAACACGTTCCAGGCGAACCGGCTGGCGCTGCGCAGGGCCGACGACGTCGCGGCGATCAACCGGGCCGGCGCCGAGATCTCGCGACGGGCCGCCGGCGCCTTGGTAAAGGTGTTCGGCTCGATCGGGCCGACGAACACGATGCTGGTCGCCGGCGACATCGATCGGGGTGAGCTGCGGGACGTGTTCGTCGAGCAGGCCGCTGCCCTCGCGGAGGGTGGTGCGGACGCCATCGTGATCGAGACGATGTCGGACCTCGCGGAGGCGATCGTCGCCGTCGACGCGGTGCGGTCCCTCGGCCTGCCGGTGGTGGCGTGCATGACGTTCGACAGCGGCAAGCAGCGCGATCGGACGATGACGGGTGTGCGCCCCGGCGAAGCGGCGACGGCACTGGCCGACGCCGGGGCCGATGCGGTCGGCGCGAACTGCGGGTCCGGCGTCGAAACGGTCGCCCCGATCTGTGCGGCGATGGTGGCTGCGGTCGACGTGCCGGTGTGGATCAAGGCGAACGCGGGAGCACCCGAGCTGGTCGGCCAGGAGGTGGTGTATCGGATGACGCCCGACGAGTTCGCCGTCCACGTGATCGAGGTGGTCGCAGCCGGTGCGCGCTTCGTCGGCGGTTGCTGCGGCACGACACCGGACCACATCGCCGCCATGGCCCGCCGGTTGTGATCGCCGGATCGGTCGCGTACCATATGTTTCCTACTCCGACGCGGGGTGGAGCAGTCCGGTAGCTCGTCGGGCTCATAACCCGAAGGTCGCAGGTTCAAATCCTGCCCCCGCCACCAACTCGAAGGCCCGGAAACATTGAGTTTCCGGGCCTTCGTCGTTTTCACCGGGACGCTGAAGTCGGTCCCCATGTACCAAATATGTACCACGAGCTCGAATCAAGAGGGTCGGATGAACCTTTGCGCTTCGCAGTTCTGCCACGCTGAGTGAGGATGGAATATGGCCAACAGGGCGATGGTTCCATCGCTGGCGACTCCTCGGCGGGACCCAACGAGGACCGAACATGTTGGTCTCGCCCTGCTGACGGCCGCCATCGAACCCGTCCCCAGCGAATACTCCCGTGCACACATTGCTGAGCGGGCGAGGCTGCACGATCCCGGCGAGCCCCGCCACGGACTGAGGAAACGGGAAGGCACGGGCGGTGCCGTGTCCAACGGCGTGATCGGCGCGACCTCCCGGATGGCACCCTCCGAGCGGTGGAGCACGCGTCGGTCTTGATCGCGTGTGGCCGGTGCTCAATCCACGCGCCTACGGGCGTAGAGCGACCGGACGTCCTCCGGCGTTTCTCTCCGGGCTGCCCGACGCTGCAGTTCGATAGACGCCATCAAGTGCATCGTCCAGCGCGGCATCCAGCTTTGGGAACATGTGGCCGTAGTTGTCGAGCGTGACCGTGATGGTGCTGTGCCCCATGCGCTCCATGATTGCTCGCGGATGAGCGCCCTGGCCGATCAGCATTGCTGCGTAACTGTGGCGGAGGTCGTGGAACCTCGTCGTCTCTGGAACATTTGATCTCGTCACGGCAGGACGGAAGTGGCGCTTGAACCAGTTCGAATAGCGGAACGGTCCGCCCTGAGGGCTGACCCAGACGAAATCGTCCGGAGCCTTGCCTGCAACGAGCTCAGCCAACTCGTCGGTGAACGACCGCGGGATCGGCACGGAGCGCCGCTCGTAGGTCTTCGTCGGAACGATCTGAAGCTGGCCGTATGCCTCCGACGCTGACTGGAAGACCTGGACTCGACGATGGAGCAGTTCGAGATCCTTCACACGTAGACCGACCAACTCGCCAGCGCGAAGGCCCGTGTATGCCGCAAAGCGAACGAACAGCCCGTACTCGGGGTAACCCGAGACCCGTCTCTCGCCGCGGCGGTAACGGGCTGGCGGCGCAGACACCTCATTGGCGAGCGTCATGATCTGGTCGGGATCGAGGAACACCATCTCCTTCTTGCCGCCCCGACGCACCGTCACCTCAGCAACGGGATTCGCCTTGATCGCCCCCGAACGGACCGCGAGCCGCATGATCATCCTGAGGACATCGCGGACATTGCGGACGGTCTTGGAGGCAGCGCCCGTGGATTGGAGCTCGGCCACGAACGACAGCACCATCGGGTAGTCGATCGACCCGATCGGCACATCACCGAACCGCGGCAGGAGATGGTTCGACACAATCGACTCATAGCTCTCACGCGTCTTCGGTTTGCGGTCGGCGATCGTCGCCTGCCACTTCTCCGCCCACGTCGCGAAAAGCTCCTGACCCCGCTTCGGATCGATCCAATCCCCGCGGTTCAGATCCGTCTCGACGCTATTCGCGAACTGCTGAGCGTCGACCTTGCGAGCGAAGGAACGCTTCCGCTGTCTACGCGATTCATCGCGATACCGCACGTCCCACCGCACCGCGCCGCTGCCCGTCTTGCGTCGTTGAATGTCGGCCATGCGATCCAGTCTGTCCCACCCGTCAAGGCGTCACCGGCCGAGCCGCCGCTGGTGATCACGGGCAAGAGGGCTGCTCGGCTCGACGCGCTGTGAGGCGATCCACGCTTCGACATCGCCGACCTCGAAGCGGACGAGGCGGCCAATCTTGAGAAACGGAATGCGTCGCTCCTCCACCAGTCGCCGCACGAACCGTTCGCCCACGCCGAGCCGGTCGGCAAGACCGTCAATGTCGAGGAGCCCGTCCTGTGATGTCGTGCTGCTCATCGACCTTGCCCCAATCGAAGTTCGATGAGGGACGACTCTGAGCTCCTCGACACGTTGGGACGTCTCATGCTCAACTAAGACCCAGGCTCGGCCTGAGAGTTGCGCGACTGATTCCTAACGGCGCGGCAAACATACGCATTACGAGTCCGTTCCAGCGAGTGCCGGACCGTCCGTTCACGTCCATCTACCAGGTGTTTCGCGACCTTGGCGTGTTACTCCGTCCACCGAAATCCACCCGAATCCGCACCGTTGGGCCAACAAATGGCCAACACCTCGCTGCCAGTTCCGGTCTGATCCGGTGCGACGGTGGCGCGTCTCATGACGCTACCGGCGACGAGGGACGGGCGGGCTGAGCCAGCGCGACGCCGTGCAGCACATCGTGCACATGTGTAGGTAGCTCAAGTGGCGTGGGACCTGTGAGGTCGTACGCGTAGTCGCGCCGGTACCGTCCCGCAGAGGATCATTCGTCGGACGCGAAGATCGGTGAGCGGAACGGTGCTTTCCAGTCGCCCTCAATGGTGGGCTCGAGCGTGGTCAGCGGCGAGCCGGCGATCAGCTCGCGGTATCGCTGAAACGCGCGTCCGATCTCGTCGATCGCTTGATCGAGATCCCCGAACGTCACCTGGTCGGCGTAGCCCCGCTTGTCGATGTGAGCGATCGTGCGATCCGCCAGCGCCGACACCTTTCGGGCGGCCTCCGTGAGGTTATTGATATCTGCCCGAATGCGAGCAGGGTCGAGTGCGCCGCTCCCTTCTCCCCACTCGTCTTCGAATCGCTCACGCCCGACATCGGCGCCCAACACGGTCGATGCGTACATCCCGCCATGGCGATCGGCGTCCAGCACATCTGGCGACTCGATGATTTCCGCCAAGAGCTGAGCGAGCCATCTCGACTTGTCGTCCGCTCCGTTGTACGCGAGGCGCCGCACTGCCATCGCTGCCCCATCGATGTACAGGCGGGTGTAGTGGGTGCGGAAGAACTCGGCGTCCTTGCGCCCGGCGAGAGCATCGACCGTTTCTCGCCACACGCGCCGATGGCGGTGCAGCCAGATCACGTCGGGCTCGATGCGGTCGATCCACCGCTCCCACTTCTCGATCTTCTGCCGCGTTCGTGCGAGCGCATTCTGCCGAGCGCTCGCTCGTACTTCTGGGCAAGAATCCACCGACTCAGCACGAGGTCGTCGTAGCGCTCCTCGCGGTCGACCAGCATGGTGCGCAACTCGTCGATGGTCGCCTCACGGTCCGTCTGATCCCCGGTCGGCTCCGTGGGGCTGCCGGCGGGGGCGTCTGACTCGCGACAACAGCCGGCGAGACGACCGGCATGGGCAAATCGCCACCTCGACCCTCGGAGCCGTGTGAGCCCTTCTTCGCTCGCTGGGAGGTCGCTCCTCGCGCTGCACGCTGCGCTGCGCGAGTCGCCCGCATCCGTTCAGCGTCCGACGGCCACTTCCACGGTCGTCCGGGTCTCCGTTTCTGCTCCCCCATCTGAGCCTCCCATCCGTCGGGAACCTCCCAGACTCGGCTTCCCGATTCCCGGAAACCCTCCCGACAGCGCCTCCCAGTTCCCGAAAACCCTCCCAGCCACCAAACTCGGTTCCCGGAACTCCTCCACGGGTCGTCTGACGGCTCTGACCGCTGCGACTTGTCGAACTCACGTTCGATCTGTGACACCCCCGTCGTAGACTGGACAGCAGTCATCGGTCAACGGAGCGGTGGCGGACCAGGAGGACCAATGCCCCTGCTGACTAGCTACTTCGAAGGCGCAAGCTCGAACATCGAACCCCCATACGATGACGTCGCAAACGCGTCCGCGGCCCACACAGAGGTACGCGGCGTGCTCGAGGCCGATTCGACTCTGAAGGAGTGGGGAATCGACACGGTGCTGATCGGGAGTTACAGCCGTCATGTCTCGATTCGGCGAGTGAAAGACGTCGACGTGTTCTGCAAGCTTCCCGACGTCGACGCCTCCAAGTCGTCGCGTGAGGTACTCGGGGAGATCGTACGAGTCCTGCGAGCAGCATATGGAGATCGCATTGGGGAGCAGGATCGGTCTGTCAAGGTGGATTTCTCCGACTTCGGGTTGCACGTCGATGCTGTACCGGCTCGACCGGTCGGCACCTGCTGGGAGATCCCAGACCACAGCGAGCGCAGCGCGCCAACTGGCAGACCACGAACCCCTTGAAGCTTGGCGAACTATCGACATCGATGAACAAGGACAACGCTGAGCTCTACGTCCCAGTGGTCGAGCTCGTGCGGCAGGCTCGTCGTGCTCATCTGGGCAAGCGTCCTGGGGGGCTGTACTTCGAGATCCTCACCTACCACACGTTCGCCGGCGGGCTCGACGGCAGCCTGCCGGAACGGTTCGTCGCTGCGCTCGACAGCGTGGCCGGCCGGCTCGAAGGCTGTCGTTGCGGGCGGCGACGTGGAAGACCCCTCGATGAAGGGCGAA
>CAVVAM010000016.1:0-6102 GCA_963746265.1 uncultured Acidimicrobiaceae bacterium | reverse complement strand
CACGTGGATAGTCGAACGGGATCTCGTACTCGGCAACGAGCCGACCCGGCCGGGCCGACATCACCAGGACCTTCGTCGAGAGAAACACTGCCTCGCTGATCGAGTGGGTGATGAACAGCCCGGCGAAACGTTCCCGCTGGAACAACGCAAGCGTCTCTTCGTTCAAACGTTCCCGGGTGATCTCGTCGACCGCACCGAACGGCTCGTCGAAGAGGAAGACCGGAGGCTCGAGCGTGAGCGTGCGTGCCAGGGACGCTCGCATGCGCATGCCGCCCGACAGCGAATTCGGGTAGTGATCCTCGAAACCGGCGAGCCCGACCAGTTCGATGGCGTCCGCGGCCCGTGTCTGACGTTCGGCTTTGGGGAAGCCGTGCAACTCCGTGAGCAGTTCGACGTTCTGGCGCACGGTTCGCCAGGGCAGCAGGGTGGCGTCCTGGAAGACGTAGCCGATGCGTGAGCGGTCGATGACGACCTCCCCGGCGCTCTGGCCGAGCAGTCCAGAGGCAATCTTGAGCAGGGTCGACTTGCCGCAGCCCGACGGACCCACGATGGTGATGAACTCGTTGGGGTGCACGTCGAACGACACGTCGTCGATGGCATGGGTTCCGTCGGGGAACATCATCGAGATGTTCTGGAATCGCAATGCTGCGGTCCCGACATTCGTGGTGGCCTCAGCGGTTGGCGTAGTGGTCATGCGGCTCTCCGTCGCAGTGTGATCGTTGCGAGCGCTCGGTGAGTGTTGGGCCGGGGCGGACGTACTGCTCGCTGATGGACAGAGCCGACAGTAACACCAGCTCCGCGACGCCCAGTTGTCCCGAATTCCAGGTAACAGAGCGTTCACACGGAATCCGTGCCGGATGGGCACGACCGTTCGCCAGGCTGTCCTAGGCTGCGCACTGCTCCGATCGGAGCCATCCACCAAAGGGGAGAGAATGAAGAGCAGCAAGGTAGTGAAACTCGCGTCGGTGCCGGTGGCGCTGGCGCTGGTGATGGCAGCGTGTGGTTCCGACGACGACAGCTCGTCGTCGACCGACGCGCCGGAAGCGACGACCGCGCCCGATGGCACCGATGGCGGTGCAGCAACGGCTGAGGGCGTCCTCGCCGGCGTGTGTCCCGATCCGATGGTCATCCAGACCGACTGGTTCCCGGAAGCGGAACACGGCGCGATGTACGAGATGGTCGGCGAGGGATACACCGTCGACGTCGAGAAGAAGACGGTCACCGGTCCGCTCGTGGCCGGTGGCGTCGACACCGGCATCGACATCGAGGTCCGCACCGGTGGTCCGGCGATCGGCTTCTCGCCGGTCCACAGCCAGATGTACGCCGATGAGTCGATCGTGATGGGCTACACCAGCCTTGATGCCTCGGCGACCTTCTACGAGGATCAGCCCACCATCGCGGTGGTGGCCCCGCTCGAGAAGAACCCGCAGATCATCATGTGGGACCCTGAGACCTATCCCGACGCCACCTCGATCGCCGACCTCAGCAACGAGGGCGTGACGATGAACGTGTTCGCCGGCAACGCCTGGATGGACGTCTTCGTGAACGAGGGCACCGTCGAGGCCTCGCTCGTCGATCCGTCCTATGACGGTTCGCCGGCCCGTTTCATCGCCGAGAACGGCGCAATCGCCCAGCAGGGATTCGCCTCGGCAGAGCCCTTCACGTACGAGAACGTGTTCGAGGACTGGGGCAAGCCGGTCGACTACGAACTGATCCACGATGCAGGGTTCGAGGCGTACACGCAGCCACTGGGCATCCGCTCCGCGGACCTCGAAGAGCTGTCACCGTGCCTCGAGCTGTTCGTGCCGATTGTCCAGCAGGCGACGATCGACGCCATCGAGAACCCCGACCGATCGAACGCCATCATCATCGATGCCGTGACGCAGTTCGACGACTTCTGGGTCTACGACGAGGCGGTGGCCAACTTCGCCGTCGAGACGATGCTCGAACTCGGTCTCGTGGCAAACGGTCCTGACGGCACGATCGGCAACTTCGACACCGAGCGGGTCCAGCAGGTGATCGATCAGATGATCGCCGTCGACCTCGCGCCGGCGGACCTGACTGCCGATCAGATCGTCGACAACCAGTTCATCGACGAGTCGATCGGTCTCTGACGCCCGGTTGAGAACAATTCGCTGCTCCCGGTCGGGCTCCACGGCCCGACCGGGGTCAGCGGTCATTCCGGCACATCGGAGTGGCACGGTTGCATGACGTGGTGATGGAGTGCCATGCGTGTTCTGCTCGTGATCGATCCGATCCGAGATGATGGCGAGTTCGTCCGCCAGATCGCCGCGGCGGCCGCCGGTGGCCTCGAACGTTCGGGCCACGATGTCGACATCGTCGACGTGGTCGCCCGGCGGTTCTCGCCGGTGATGAGCGGCGATGATCGCCGTTCGTACTTCACCGAGCATCCACTGACCTGCTCCGAGACCACGGCGTCGGCGGATTTGGTCCGACGAGCGGACGGACTCGTCTTCGTCTACCCGACGACGCTGTCGACGCTGCCGCCCGGATTGAAGGGCTGGATCGACCGTGTTTTCGTTCCCGGCGTGGCCTTTACGATCGGCGACCGCACCGGGGCCACGCGCGGGCTGTCCAACATCCGCCGCCTGACCGGGATCACGATCCACGACGAGTCGCGGCGAGCGGTGTGGCGACAAGGAGACCAGGGTCGGCGCCTCATCGGACGCAATGTGCGTCTCTGCGGCGGGCTGCGAATGCGGTCGAGTTGGATCGCGATGTACGGCGGTGCCTCGGCATCCGACGACGACCGTGTCCGGTTCCTTCGCACGGTCGAACGTCGAATGGAGCGCCTGTGACCGTGGTGGTCGTCCACGCCCATCCGTGTCGGGAGAGCTATGTCGCGTCGCTGTGCGAACGGGTGCTGGTAGGTCTGGATCGCGGCGGCCGTGACCATCACCTCATCGATCTCTACGAGCGCCGGTACGACCCGTTCCTGCCGTTTCCGATCGAGGACGCCGAGGCGGTCGCCGTCGCCGACTCGCTCGTGCTCGTCCACCCGACGTGGTGGACCTCGCAACCTGCGATTCTGTTGGCCTGGCTCGGGCAGGCAGTCGAGACCGAATTGCCCGGTGTGCGTACGCTCGTGACCGTGACGACCCACGGTGGCTCCCGGTTGGCGAACCGCGTGGCGGGCGAGTCCGGGGCCCGTGTGATCGATCGCGTGGTCCGGGTGCGATGTGCGCAACGGCCACCGCACCGTCGCCTCGCGCTCTACGGTCTCGATCGCTCCACCCTGCGCCGCCGCGTGGCATTCCTCGATCGGGTCGAGTCCGAGATCGCCGAGTTGGTGGAGTGACCGTGCGCACCGGCGTCTGGCTGTACCCGGCAGCCACGGTCCAGGAGTTGGTCGAGGCGGTCGTCGTTGCCGACGAGGCCGGAATCGACGAGGTGTGGATCGCCGACGAAGGCGTGATGCGCGACCCGTTCGTCGTGTTCGCGGCCGCCGCCGGACGGACGTCCAGGGTGCGGATGGGGATCGGTATCACGTCGCCGGCGCTGCGGCACCCCGGGGCGCTCGCCGCGACCGTCGCGTCGCTCGACGAGTTGTCGGGTGGTCGGATGATGCTCGGCTTCGGCGTGGGCGGCGACGAGTCGTTGGGGCCCTTCGGGATCAGCGTCGATCGGCCCGTTGCCCTCATTCGCGACGCCCTGCGGATCTCACGAGCTGTGCTCCAGCGGCGAAGCGACGTGGGCTACGTCGTCGCTGATCATGCAGCGCCGGCGCGTGATGTGCCCCTCTACGTGGCCTCGCGGGGCGAGCAGATCAACCGGCTTGCCTCACGGGAATCCGATGGCGTCTTCCTGTCCGGCTTCGAGCCGGCTCGTCTGGCAACGGTGCTGGAGTGGGTTCGCAGCGAGGGGTCGCCGATCGTGGCGCTGTACCAATCGGTGCGGTTCCGGCCGTCGACTCGTGACGATCCGACCTCGATCACCGGTTCTCCGTCGGAACTGGCCGAGGCCCTGAGGGCGCTCGCTGCGACGCACCGCCCCGACGTGCTGGGCATCGCGCTCGTCGACGGTGATCCGATCGGCTCGATGATGGAGCACGCTGTGGCCGCGCTCGGCCCGCTGACGCGCCCGGAAGTCAGCAGTCGCGGATGACGTTGAAGGTCTTGCAGCTGGCGGGGCGGAACCACGTGCCCATCGCTTCGTCGACCGCCGCCAGCTCAGCGTGCGGAACCGATTGCCAGTCACTGATCGACTCCCACTCGATCAGCGCGTGGACGTGCTCGTCGTCGTCGACGTCGACCCAGAGTTGCTTGCGGACGAACCCGACCTGGCGTTCCAGAAACCGGCTCCAGGTTCGTTCCTCAACTGCCATCCACTCGGCGCGTTCGATCGGATCGACCCGGAACGTCAGGAATTCGATGACCACATGCTCTCCCCATAACGGCGTCGGACAGCCCGAACATTACCGTTTGGTCGAGACATGACGATTGATCCACCCGTCGAGGCCACCGTGCTGCGTCGCGACTACTCGCTCACCGGCCCGGAGCACGCGATCGCCGAGGAGCGCGGGCTCGAGTCGGCCGAGTGGTACCGATCGCCGGTGCCGCGGGCGCGGATGAAACAGTTGGTGCAGCGACGCGACGGCCCGGCCATCCGTGACACGCTGATCTGGTTCGCCCTGCTCGGCGCGAGCGGGTCGATGGCCTTCTTCGCATGGGGAACGTGGTGGGCGGTTCCCGCGTTCGCCGTCTACGGGGTGCTGTACGGATCGGTGTCGGACTCGCGTTGGCACGAGGCCGGACACGGCACCGCGTTCCGCACTCCATGGATGAACACCTGGCTGTACCACATCGGTTCGTTCATGGTCTTCCGCGAACCGGTGTCGTGGCGGTGGAGCCATGCGCGTCATCACAGTGACACGATCATCGTCGGCCTCGATCCGGAGATCGCCGTTCCCAAACCCACCCCTCGGTTGTTGATCGTGCTCGACCTGCTGGGAATCGTGAGCAACTGGCGCGAACTGCGCAAGATGAGTGCCAACTCGGTCGGCCGGATCACTCCGAGCGAGGCCACCTACATCCCCGAATCCGAGTACCCGGCGGCGATCCGCTGGTCTCGCATCCACCTGGCGATTCTGGCCGGAGCGTGTGTGTGGTCGATTGCGGTGGGGACGATCCTGCCGCTGATGTTCATCGGTTTGCCCAGCTTCTACGGCCGGTGGCTGGTGATGGTGTTCGGACTCACCCAGCATGCGGGTCTCGACGAGGACGTGCTCGACCACCGACGCAACACACGCACCGTGCTGATGAATCCGGTACTGCGGTTCCTCTACTGGAACATGAACTATCACCTCGAGCACCACATGTACCCGAACGTGCCGTTTCATACCCTCGCCGAGCTGCACGAAGAGATCGCCGACGACCTGCCGCCCGTGTACCACGGCCTGTCGGGTGTGTACCGCGAGATCCTCCCGCTGCTGCGGCGTCAGGCCAAGGATCCGTCGTACCGGGTCGTTCGACCGCTGCGTTCGGAGGCTCCAGCGTGACGGGGTCGCAGTGGGTCGATGTCGCCGACGTCGACGACATCGAACTCGATGACGTGATGCGATTCGACCACGCCGAAGTGACCTACGCGGTGTTCCGCACGGCCGACGGTCGGTTCTCGGCGTCTCAGGGCTTGTGCACCCACGCCCAGGTGCACCTGTGTGATGGCTTCGTGATCGGTGATGTGATCGAATGCCCCAAGCACAACGGGCGCTTCGACGTCTTCAGTGGGCGGGCCAAGGGTGCGCCAGCGGTGACGGATCTTCGTGTGTTCGCAACCCGGGTACTCGATGGCCGACTGCAGCTGGCGGTCCCGGCGCCCGACTGAACGTCAGGCGCGCGGCGTGGTTTCGACCCCACGTCGCCACACCCGACGATCGGGGGGTCCCTCGGCGATGGCCGACCGCAGTGTCGATGCGCGAACGGCGAGGAGGTCGGCCACCTGTCCGGGCTCGATCGAACCGCCACCCAGCCCGACCACTCGGCGGCCGTCGGAGCTGACCGCCCGCCACGCCGTGTCGATCAGATCGTGGGCGACGAGCACCATCAGGCCGGCAGTTTCGAACGGGCAGGCCCGACCCATTGG
>CAVVAM010000015.1:0-618249 GCA_963746265.1 uncultured Acidimicrobiaceae bacterium | reverse complement strand
GTACTCCGCAGCGGCTGGCGCCGGATCATGACGGGTAACTTGCTTACGCATCGAGTGTTGTCACGAAGCCGAAGTTCTTAGCTGTCGGGCATGGGCGCCCGCCCGGTATCGCTCAGAAATGAAACGATCGTTTCGAAAATGAGCGATATCTATCTGGTGTGCTGACGGAATCGGTCCTCACTACCAGCCGATTCTGGCGTTCGGCGTACGCGCAGGTCTGATGCGATCATGGCAGCGTGGTCCTGGAGCTCGACGCCAACCGTGTTCGCAATCGATCCTACGAACCAGCGACGAGGTGGAGTTCGAGCCACTTCATACCGGCTCCCGCGAATGGGACGATGCGATCGAGCGACTCCAGGTGCTAGCAGCATGATGCTCTCGAGCTCGGGATGAGAGTCCTCGGAATCGATCTCGCGTGGGCGACCAACAAGAAGACCGGGGTGTCGAACGAGACTGGAGTCGTAGCCGTCGAGCAGGACGGAACCGTGGTTGATGCGGGCTGGACGCGTGGGCTCGACGAGACCCTCGAGTGGATCGAGGCCTACGCGCGCACGGAGACACTCGCGATGATCGACGCGCCTCTGGTGGTGACCAACGATGCCGGACAGCGCGTCTGCGAGAAACAGACTGGCCAGCGTTATGGAAAGTGGAAGGTGTCCGCGAACAGCACCAACCTCAATTCGCGGAGCCTCGGCGGTCAGGAACTCCGGCTCCTTCTCGAGAAGCGCGGATGGGCCTACAGCTCCGGCTCGACCGGTCCGCCCGAAGCGGGCCGATGCTTCAGCGAGTGTTACCCCTACACGACCCTGGTCGGAGCGACCGAGCTTCGCTACGACGATGAACGCCCCGTGTACAAGCGAAAGCCGAGGGGAATGGCAACGGCAGCGTTTCGGCCACATCGAGCGACGGTTTGCGACGATCTCATCTCTCGTCTCAACTCGCTTGTCGAAGCAGATCCGCCGCTGCTGCTGCGGTCGCACCCCGTGACTTCAGCACTGTTGAGTGAACCGAGTCCGCTCCTCGATCAGGCGTACAAGCATCGCGAGGATCTCATTGACGCAGCCATCTGCGCATGGACGGGTTCGCTCTGGCTCCGTCACGGATTGGCCCGTTGCCAGGTTCTTGGCGACGTCGGGGAAACGGTCGGCGCCACGATCATTGCCCCGGCCCGACCGAGCCAGCGCAGGTAGTCCGACTTGCGAGACCCAGAGATCGGCGCCAGTGTCGAGGCAAGGCTCAAGGGCGTGGCTTCGTTGGCCGACGAGACTCTCGTGAAGTCGATTGTCCGACGCCGTTCGAAGGAGTCCTGACTCGTGGCCAAGTTGATGAAGCTCGGCCGCGACGATGTGTGCGTCGATTGCCAGAAAGCCGTCGAGGCCGGCACGAAGGCGTATTGGATTGCCACCGAGCGTGTCGTCAGATGCGTGGACTGCTATCCGCCCGCCGTCGACCTCCACCGAAGAGACCCGGCGGACGAGTTGGCCGCCTCAGCGGCGAGACTGTCCGTGCCCACCGACATCGTCAGCCCCGACGCCTCGCCTGTGTCCGAGACAGAACGGAGCGACGTCGCGGGCGGATCGGCACAGAGTGAGTACGACAAGCGGTCGGCGCGGGAGTTGGCCAAGAAGCACAAGCGCGTCGCCGAGGACGCCGAGTGGCGGGAAGCGATCAAGGAGCAGCGACCGGTACTCGGCAGGATTGCGACGGTCCTGACACCGAAACCGCAGATCACTCCCGAATCCCAAGCCACCAAGGCGTGGAAGGTGGGGGCGGACGGGGAGCGCCGAGTCGCCGAAGTGCTGGACGAAGCCGTGGGCATCGCGGTGCTGCACGATCGGCTCGTGCCCGGCAGCCGAGCCAACATCGATCACATCGCGATCGGTCCGTCGGGCGTCTTCGTGATCGATGCCAAGAAGTACACCGGTCAGGTCGAGGTCCGCGACGTCGGCGGGTTCTTCCGCACCGACGAGCGGCTCTACGTGAACAGCCGTGATCGGACCAAGCTCGTCGAAGGAGTCCTCCACCAGGTCGACGTCGTGCGGGCGGCACTCGGCGAGCAATTCGCGGATGTGGAGGTACGAGGAGTCCTGTGCTTCGTCGGCTGTGAGTGGGGTTGGATCATGCGCACCAAGCGTGTCAAGGGCGTCACGGCGCTCTGGCCCAAGGCTCTGCCCGAACACGTCTCGGTGGCAGGCAGCCTTGCCGAGCACGTCGCCGACATCGCCGACCATCTCCGAGATCGACTGCGTCCGGCGACGTAACGACGCCCAGTTCAGCAATTCAGGTCGATTCTGTTCCGGCTACCGTCGACCGGGTGCCGGGATTGCGCGATGAGGGAGCGGATGAGCAGCTTGACGGCCTGCTCCGTCGGATAGACGACGACACCGTGCGACAACTCCTGCTGCAGGCTGCCGTGGACCACGGCGACGTGGCGCGAGCGATTCGATTGGCTGCCGCTTCGCCAACGGATCGGGTGTCAGCGCTGCGCGGTGAACTCGGCGCGCTGAGTACACGCCGACACCTGGGCTACCGCGAGTCGATCGAGTGGGCACGTGAGGCCGGCACCGTGGTCGATGAGATCGCGGCGGAGGCGACGAGCGCTCCGTCGCGAGAGCTGCTCGCTCTCGTCGAGCTGGCGATCGGCCGGGTGATCAAGGTGATTCTCAAGGCCGATGACTCGTCCGGGATGATCGGGGGCCTCGCTGGGCAATTGCTCTCGTCCCACGGGCAGATCTGCGACGCTGGTGTCGCCGACCCGACGGCATTGGCGAAGTGGATGGTTCGGTTCGGATTCGATGACCAGGACTTCTTCACCGTCGACCCGGTCCGGTACGCAACTGCGTTGGGTGACAAGGGGGTGGCGGCCCTCCGCCGCGCAGTCGAGGCGCGCTCCGCCGACTTCGATCCGCCGTTCGCCGTGAAGTACACGGTGGAGCGACTCGCCGTACTGGATGGCGACGTCGATCGGATCGTCGAGTTGCTGGGCGGCGACCTCACGGCGCCGTATCAGTACATCCGCGTCGCCGAGGCGATGCTCGAGCTGGGTCGCGACGACGAGGCGCTGGCATGGGCGAAGCGAGGCATCGAGTCGACGAGCGGTTGGCAGGTTGCCAAGCTGTACGACATCGCCGCCGGCGTGCTGGCCGAGCGGGGCGACGAAACTGCAGTGCTCGACCTGCGGCGAGAACAGCACCGGCGGATGCCGAGTTCGACGACGTACTCGCTGTTGCAGAAGGCTGCCAACAAGGTCGATCTCTGGCCGTCCGAGCGGACCTCGGCGCGTGAGGTCCTTGCGGCACGCGATGCCGGCGGCTTGGTCGACGCCCTCCTTGCCGACGGTGACGCCGGAGCGGCGTGGGATGCGGCGACGGTCCGCGATGTATCGGAGATTGGTGATCAACGATGGGCGCGGCTCGCCGAGGCCCGGGAGCCGAGCGATCCGGCCGGCGCGCTGGGTGTCTACTTGCGTCTCATCGAATCGTCGCTCCGCACCGCGGACAAGAGTGCGTACCGCGTGGCCACCAACCAGCTCAAGCGGGCTCGGCGAGCGGCCGGTGCGGCCGGACTGTCCGAAGAGTTCGATGAGCACCTCGCCGCCCTGCGCGAACAGCACCGCCGCCGCCCGACCCTGATCGCGATGCTCGACAAAGCCGGGATGCAATAGCGACACAAAGGCTCAGCGATCAGCATCATTCGTCCACGACCACCAGCGCGTCGATCGAACGTCCGTAGACGACCATGCCCTCTCGCTCGATGTCTCGCCACAGTTCGGATCGCCCGCGCAACTTGCGGCGTGCCTCGCTCTCGGTGACCTCGATCATCTCGACCCGGTTACCGGTGACAGCGCTGACATGCCGTCGCCAGATGTCGAGCGCGTCCGACCACCGGTCGTCGTCCTCGTCGTCCTCGTCGACGTCGTCAGGGCGAACCACCATGACATCGATGTCGCTCTCGGCATCTGCTTCGCTGCGAGCGAACGAGCCGAAGACGATGACGCTGACAGGCGCAGGCGCGATCGCAGCCGCAGCCTCGCCGATCTGGCGGAGAGCGGTTGAGTGGACGTCCGCCAGGGCGACGACCAACTGAGCCGCAACGTTCTCGCGGGCGAGGACGAACTGCGAGGCGGGAGGCACTTCGTAGCGGTCGACGAGGCCGAGCTCAACGAGACGCGGCATCAGCCGTGACGCTGGTGTTCGGAGCTGTCGGGCTCAGCTCGGCACGAAACCACCGCTCGAAAGCGCCGCCTCCACTTCGTCCCGATCTCGTGGGTCGCAAACGGACCATCGTCGTTCGTCGTCGTCGAGATCGGCGAGGAACTGGAATCGCTCGCGGGTGCGCCGCTCCCATCCCGCAATGTCCGCCGGCTGCGTGAGCACTCCGATCGACTCAGGGGCGAAGTCCTTCTCCCGCTTCTCGCTGAGCACGTCGGCCGGATCGAGGGGCTTCTCGCCCCTGCCGTCGTCGACCACATCGCCCCACACCTTCAGAACCCACAGCCGGCGCACGAGTATCTCGTCGATCGCTCGACCGGCGAACTGTGCGAGGTCGTAGACGTCCCGCGCGAGCGGGGAGCGTCGATAGCGGGCGAGCTTCTCGGCGCACGCTTCGCTCTCGGCAATCACCGACAGCGTTGGTAGGTCGAACTCGTAGGAGCGATGAACAGGAATCGGCACGTAGGCCAACCGTTCCGGCGGAAGAATTGCCGGACGACGTGCGAACTCGACGGACGCGCTCACGTCGGGACTTCCGAGATCCTCGTGTTGGACCGAAAGACCCCAATGACGCCCGTCACCGCGCGACGGTTCGAGTCCGAATGTGAAGCCCGCAAGCCGGGCTCCGTCGATCACTTCGCACGCAGCGAGCACGACATCCTCGTCTGGGGCGGTGAAGTCGAGGTCTGTCGAAAACCGCCCGGCGTTGCCGAGCCGGCACTTTCGGAGGCTGGTTCCGCCCTTGAGGATGAGACCGTCACCCTCGAAGAGTCCCTCTTGCTCGATGAGCCACAGGACATGGTCCTGGGCGATATCGAGAAGTGCAGCGCCGTAGGTGTCCTTGCGGCCGGCGCCGTGTCTGCCGACCAACGCTCTTGTGAGGCGGGGCGCCATGGTCAGGCCTTGCCTGCAGCTTCGACCAGCGGCGCGACCAGTCGGTCTGTGATCCCGAACTTCTTCGATCGTCTTCCCAGTTCGCCGTTGCCAATGGTGACGTGGGACAACCGGGTCTGCGGGCGTCGCCGGAGCACATCATCGGCCGCCTCGACGTTGCCGCCAAGGTCAAGGAGGTAGGCAGCTCGTTGCCACGCCGACGACGACTGATTCTCCAGCAGCCGCACCAGTTGCTCAGCCTCGCAATCGTCAACCAACTCCCCGATGTGCACAGCAAGGTCGGCCCAAGGCGTGAAGGACGCTGGTCGTGAACTGAGCTGGACGAGGAGTGCGGCCGGGCCGAAGCCGGGTAGACCGTCGGCCCACCTCGTGAGGTCGAGCCCACGCTTGCGGAGCATTGATCGGCTTGGGCCGATCTGAGTTTGCATCGCCGCTGGCCATCCGAGCCGGATGACCGACACGATGTCGCGTATCCCGAATGGTGGACGCTCTCCTTCCGGAAGCCAGACCGCGATGGGGCCGGTGAATCTCCTGTCGAGGTATCCGAGGTGCCAGGCTGCCGCCTCGCCGGCCAACGCGAACGTCGAGCTCGGATCGCTCGCGGCCCACGCTCGGAGGTCGACGTAGGGGTCGATGATCTCGTCCTCGCCCGGCGGCAGATAGGTCCACACACCCTTCCGTCGCGAGGCGTTGAGCCAGCCGAGGCGGACCAGATCGTTCACGGTCCTGTCGACTTCCCTCGTCGAATCGATCTCCTCGAGGTAGTTCGCGATGTCGTCGCGCGTGATGACGCTCGGCCGATCCTGCGCCAAGCGCGCCAGCAACATTGCCGCCCATCGTGGGATTCGGCGGTCGACCTGAGGCTGGGCTTGTCGCTGGGCCATCGTTGCTCCTGTGTAGGTTCAGACCTGAATCTAGTAATCGTTGCGGCGCGATCCAGGATCAAACCTACACATTCTCGCGTGATCTGTCGAACTACGTTCTCCCAGACGAGTGGAGATGAACGGCCTGACCGCCGACCAGCACTATCGCGTCGAGGCGTGGCTCCAACGCATCGAGCGCGTCGCGCAGTGTCCGGCGGGCCTGGACGTACAGGGGGTCAGGTGCGCCAGTCACGCTCGCTTTCATCCAGGCGATCAATTCGTTGCCTTCCGACGGCATTCGGCCGGATCCGGTGAGGAGATCGGCGGCGATCTGGGTCGGTACCATGTTCCAGAACTCCTACTGTCTCAGATGAAAAGAGACAAGGCTAGAAGTGCGACGTATCTAACGGTTTATCTAACGGACGAGTCAAAACACGCTGTTATCCACAGGCATCAAACGACACCACAATGTCGCGAAAGTCCTGGTAGGTGGCACGAAACGGCACTAATCGACACGTATCGATATGGCCTTTCCACGGCTCATAACCCGAAGGTCGCAGGTTCAAATCCTGCCCCCGTCACCAACGTAATACCAGGTCAGAGGACCTTTCCGACACCATCGTCGGGGAGGGCCTCTTGCCGATTGCGGCCCGCCGCACAACACCCGCTGTTGTACAGCGCCGTCCGGTTGTCCAACTCCGCGCCGATCGGGTGTTGATCACGCAGAGCTGTCACACGGTTCACCTGGAGTTTCGCAATCCGGTGACACGACCCGGAGCACATCTGCTCCGGCGAGCGCCGTGACCTTCGGGTCGGCAGCCCGGAGACCTTCTTGGGGAATGCCTGAAGCCGACCGGCGACTGTCTTCCAGCGCCCGGACGTTTCCGGGCATGCGACCGATAGCGGGAGTGCCGTCCTGCGCTACCTCCGCTGTCTACGTGTAGAGGTTGCATGGGTGGCCGGGGGACTGCCAGACATTGCCTTCTCGCGCGGGCAACGTTGGACACTCGTCGCCGGGTCACCGACTCAGGTATGCGATGACGGCGAGTACCCGTCGGTGGTTGTCGCCGGAATCAGGGATCTGGAGTTTGAGGAGGATCGACCTCATGTGGGCTTCGACGGTTCGTTCGGCGACGACCAGGCTCGCTGCGACGGATGCGTTGGTCCGCCCTTGTGCGACGAGTTCGAGCACCTCGATCTCTCGAGCGGAGAGCGAACCCAGTAGCTCGTCGCGCCGCCGCGGCGCAACGAGAGCTTCTACGACAGATGGGTCGAGCGCTGAGCCGCCGGACGCCACCCGCTCTACTGCGTTGACGAACTCGTCGACGCGCAGGACGCGGTCCTTCAGCAAGTAGCCGAATGCACCGGTGCCGACGAGTTCGACGGCGCGGCGCGTCTCGATGTGCTGCGACAGCAACAGGATCGGTAGGTCCGGATGCAGTTCTCGCAGCGAATGGGCCGCCCGGGCGCCGTCGTCGGTCATGTCCGGGGGCATCCGAACATCGATGATCACCAGATCGGGAGTCAGGGCGTCGACGACCTGCATCAGTGAATCGGCGTCACCGACTGCCGCGGCGACTTCGTGGCCCGCCTCGATGAGGAGTCGCACGAGGCCCTCGCGAAACAACACGGAGTCCTCGGCGATCACGATCTGAAGCGTCACAACACCGCCCGAACATGGGTGCCTTCACCAGGTTGACTCTCGATGGAGAACTGACCGTCGAGCGCCGCCACCCGGTCCCGCAGTGCGGTGAGACCGAACCCGGTTCGGGCACCACCGATGCCGTCGTCGAAGACGTCGACACCAAGACGTCCGTCGATCGGACCGACAAGGACGTTCACACAACTTGCATCTGCATGCTTCAGTGTGTTGGTCAAGGCCTCTGCGACGACGAAGTAGGCGGTCGTGACGGCTACTTCCGAGGCGTTCGTCTCATCGACCTGGACCTGCACGGGTACTGGGCTGTTGGCCACGAGCGAACGCAGTGCGACCCCCAACCCGTCGTCGAGCATCCCGGGCCGCATGCCGTGGGCGAGCCGGCGGAGGTCGTCAACGATCGACTCCAATGCGCTCACAGCACGGTCGATCTCGTCGTGTGTCGGATCACCCGGGCGATGGCGGCGCTGCACCGAACGAAGCCTCATGCCGACGGCGACGATTTGCTGTTGGGCGCCATCGTGGAGGTCGCGTTCGAGGCGGAGGCGCTCGGCCGCTGCGGCTTCCACGAGTCGGAGCCGGCTCGAACGTGCATCGTCGAGCGCGTGGCGCAGCTCGAGTCGGAGCCGGCTGACGTCGATCGCGAGCCTCGCCTCGACCGCAGCTTCTCGGCCCCGGCGCATTCGCCGTAGCGATGTCTGACCCAGCCGCAGCACGCCGATCTCGGCGCCGTGCGACTCCAGCACGATTGACCGGCCGTCATCGACCGCCTCGGCGCTCGCACCGTCGAGCCCCACAAAGCCATCTCGACCCGGCACGCGTAGCAACAGCAGCAACCCGGGGTCGTCGAGGCAGTCGCGAAGCACGGTCTCGACCTCCTCGGGTTCGGCCCGTCCATCACGAACCTGATCGACGAACCGTCGGATCTCTCCGAGCACGACGACTCGGTCCCGATCGAGGACACGGCCGACCGCGAGTTGGAACCACCGGTGCAGCGGCGTCAGAACGAGGGCCGCCACGAACGCGGCGACAGCCAACCCGACACCGTCACCGATGCGGGTTCGCTCGATGCTCGACTGAGCGACTCCGACGACGACGAGCGCGAAGAGGGCAGCCGAAACGATTGTCGTCAGCACCCACGAAATCGTGCCGCTCAGCAAGCGATCGATGTCGAGGAGATCGTGCTGGAGTACCGCCACCGCGATGGCTGACGGGAGCCCGACGAGGATGCCGGTCATGAACGGCGCGTACGCCACGCCCGGTGACACACCGAGTGCATTCGCCACCCACCCAACCACGAGCAGGACCGGCACCGAGCCGGCGGCGAGCAAGAACCAACGGAGTTGAACCTGCAACAGCTCGTCCCCGCTGCGATATCGGACGACCACAGAGGCCACTGCTCCTGCCAGAACGGCAACCAGCAGTACGGCAACGACAAAGATGAGTGCCGTGTTCACCACGCCAGGCAGGTCGAGCGGCGTCGAACCCGGCAGCGAACCACCGCCTGCAGCAAATTGTTCGGGCTGGATGGCCACGACACCGACGACGGCCAATGCGACACCGCAGAACGCCCACGGCAGAACTCGCCAACGACGCCCCTCAACGAGCCCGGTCGGGAACGTTGCGCACAACATCACGAAGCCCGCGAAATTGAACACCCAGACACCAGGACTCAGATAGGCGACGAAACGTGCGGCCGTCATCTGGCCAGACGACCCGTATGACGCTCCCCACGCCTCGATCGTCGACACCACCGACGGCGCCGCTCCAAGCAGCACCAACGAAGCGGCTACGGGGCTCTCCGGTCTGCGCCACGCCACGATCAGGCCGAGTGCCACGGTAAAGCCCGACAGGATCGCGACTGAGAAGTCTGGAACGCCCTCAGCCGTCGAAAACCAAACCAGCAGCGCGCCTCCGACCCCGGCCACATAGGTCAGCAACGAACCGACAACAGCCCATCGCCAGCGACGCACCACACAATCATCGCGCACCGACGGACACCTGCCATCCGTGCTCGCACGTACGCGCTGTCGCCCGAAGCAGACCCGGGTCTGCCCCGATGTACTCGGCACGTGGCTTCCTTACGTTGGGAACCATGGAACTCATCATCATGATCCTCATCCCGCTCCCGCTTGGGTTGCTCGTGCGAAACCGAACAGCTGCCTTCATGGCGTACATCGCGATCCACGCGTTCGTCTTCACCTTCCAAACTGCGAGCCTCGTGATGGAATGGGCGAACGGCTCAACCGAAGCATTTGGATCGTTCCCCGACTTCAACGACGGAGACCTCTGGGGTTACGGCGTCGTCAACCTCGTGATCTACAGCGTCGGCATCGGGCTCGTCGCACTCGGCTGCCGACTCCGCACCAAGCGGAACGCGCGACGCAACAGCGTTGAGCTCTCACCGGCCTGACGCTTGGTCGCTCCGCTTTCTGCGAAGAATACGAGATCACCATGACCGCTCACACCCGCAACCGCGACGTGACCAATCCGTGTCGCCTCGCTGCGCGGCAGTCCCGCCTTGACCACCAGAATGGCCGCGAGGGGCAGTTTCGCTATTGGGGATTGCGCGCTTGGAGGCGGAACGACCGGAACGGGATGCGGTGACCACCCTCGGGCCTTGCGTAGAGCTGCATCCTGAGCGCCATCGCTGATGCCAGCTCCTGTCGTTCGGGATCTGTGAGCGCAGCGAGGGTTGGGCCCCACGGGGTCCCGCCGGTCTGGGCGAGGAACCAGGGTTCGAAATCGGCGATGTCGACATCGTGTTCGAGCATCGTGACCTCGATGTTCTGGAGTCCGGCCGTCTGGGCGGTGGAACGAAGGAAGTCGTCGGCGTGGGCCGGAGTCGCTCGCTGGACCGATGCCGCCAGTGATGGATCGAGCTCGGCGAGCAGGTCGAGTTGGTTCTCGATGTAGGGGTTCTGGCCTGGTGTTGCCCACACGGTGGCGATCAATGCACCACCCGGTCTCAGCACGCGTGCCGCCTCGCTCATCGCCGCAGCAGGATCCGGAAAGAACTGGAATCCTTGCTGGCAGATCACATGGGTGAATGTGTCGTCGTCGAACGGAAGGTCATCGCATGGCGACTCCACCCACTCCACGCCGTCGCCGATACTGCCGGAGGCGATCTCGAGCATCGCCGGGTTGATGTCGGCACCCACCACCCGACCGTTCGGCGAGACGAGCGCAACGACATGACGGGCGACGAGGCCGGTGCCGCAGGCCAGGTCCAGGACGACATCTCCTGAGCGAATCCAAGCGCCCTCGGCGAGGAGCTTTGCCGACCCCTCCATGAAGTCACGAGTGAACGACTCGTAGGCCCTCGCTTGGTGTTGCGCGAGTTGGAAACCTGAGGGCATCAGACCCTCCTCTCCTGTGATCGGTTGTCGAACACTACGAGACTCGGGCGCCAGGTGAGCAGCGCCCAGCGCATCACGCGTCTGGCGGCTGCCATCGGGATCCGGTTGGTCGAGCTGTCACCCATCCCAGTTCCGATGAGATGCGCACACCGATGCTTGCGTCCCGGTCGTACATCGGGTCCGTCGTAGGGTTTCGGCGCCGATCTCCCGACGGGTCGGGAATCCGACCTCTGTTCCTCGGGAACGCAGGCGTGGTTCGGTCCGGGTATGAACCGACACTTCACGACAGTCACCATGATCAGTGCATCACTCTCGATGCTCGTCCTCGCTGGTTGCGGCGAGGACGACCAGCGCCTGACCGCCGCCGAGTTCCGCGACCAGGCGAACGCCATCTGCGCGCAGGGTAGTCAGGACATCGGCGAGGCCGCCGGCTCGGTGTTCGGGAGTGAGGCGCCGGCGCCTGAGGACCTGCAATCCGCGCTGGATGCAATCGTGTCGATCTCGAATCGGCAACTCGACGACGTCGAGGCCCTCGCCGCACCGTCCGACCTCGAGGACGACGTGGCGGATTTCGTCGCGGAAGGGCGTTCGGCGACCGATACCGCTGAGGCACAGGGGCTCGCGTTCTTCGAGACCGACGACGACCCGTGGGCACGAACGGGAGAGCTGGCGACCGGGCTCGGACTCGATGCATGCAGCGGGGGGTGACCCCGATCGGTCGGTGCGCGATGCTGACGCGATGCGATTCGGTCGCCGCCTGATCTGGCGGGCCGGTGCGATGCAGGTCGTCCCGCTGATGGCCTGCGGCACCGTCCTGGTGTCGGTCGTCGCCGCGTCCGTCCTGGCCATCATGAATCGCGAGGTGAACGTCGATGCGCCGGTGCCCGATCCCGCCGGGTGGTTCATCCCCGTGCAGGCGGGCAGTGCCGTCGTGTGGGCGGTGGCGAGCATCTCGCTGATGCCGCGACGGGACCTCGCTTGGTCCCATCTCGCCGCGATCGCAAGCCTCAGCCACGCGATCGCGGCCGTGAGCTATGCCTGGGCAGTCCACGGCCTCGTCAGCGGTCACGATGCTCCCGGGGCGGCGACGGCTGCCGCGCTCACGATGATGTTGCTCCCGGTCGAGATGCCGATCAGCATCTACATGCTGGTGTCGCTGCCGACCGGGCGGTTGACGAGCACCGGCGTCGACCGTGCCGGCTGGCTGGCCGTCGTCATGGCGACCGCCGGCGCCGTCGTCGAGTTGGTCACCGACCCTGACGTGGCCGGCACGGCGTTCGCCCCAGCGCGCAACCCGGTTTCGCTGGGGCTGGATCCGGGTCCGTGGACGGCGCTCCTCATCGCACCATCGGCACTGATCGCACTCGGCGTCCTGCTCGTGAAGTGGCGTCGGAGCGGAGGTGCCGATCGACTCGCACTGCGCTGGGTCGTCTCCATCCAGGTGGCCGGAACGATCGTGGTCGTGCCGCTGATCGCCTTCGCGTCACCGGCCGTTGCTGTCGGCGCTGCGCAGGTCGCTTCCGCGATGGGCATCCTCGTCCTTGTGACGGCGATCCGGCGTCAGCATCTGCTCGGGGTCGAGCGCGTCTTCGAACGAGCGTTGCGCTTTGTGGTGCTCGCAGCGCTCCTCACGATGGTGTACGCCGGGGTCATTGCCGCGCTGTCCGAACTGGTGGGAGGTGCCGCTCGGCCGGTCGCCGCCGCCGTCGTCACCCTCTTGGTCCTGCCGCTTCGTGACCGGGTCGCCGCCGGTGTCGCCCGGTTCGTGTATGGCGATCGGGCGAATGCTGGTGAGATCGTGCGCGGCGTGGCCCAGCAGGCGGCGACGGCGCTCGCCCCACGTGAGCTCGTCGAGCGATTCCTCGCCGACCTGCTGCTGGGTACGGGGGCGGGTTCTGCGGCGGTGCACCTCGATGGTCTCGGAACGGTCGCCTCGGCCGGGACGCCGACGGGAGGTCATCGCGGCACGGTGGCCATCCCGCTGCAGCACCGCGGTCGGAACACGGGGCGGCTCGATGTCACGGCGGGGCCCGGTGAGGTCTGTCTCGACCCGGCCGCGGAGCGGGTCGTGCACGAGCTCGTGCCACACATCGCCATGGTGGCGGACGCCTGCCGGGCCGACATCGAGCTCCGTCAGGCGCGCGCACATCTGATCCAGGCGCGGGAGGAAGAGCGCCGTCGGCTCCGTCACGATCTGCACGACGGCCTGGGCCCGATCCTCACCGGTGTCGCGTTTTCGGCGGACGCAGCAGCGAACCTCGTCACCACGAACCCGCTCGAAGCGGCCGAACTCATCGCCGCGTCTCGCCGTAACGTCACGACAGCGCTCGACGAGATCCGGCGCATCGTCGAGGACCTCCGCCCGCCCGCGCTCGACGAGCTCGGCTTGGCCGGTGCGATCCGCCAGCACGCGCAACGACTTCCGCAGCTCGATGTGACCGTCTCCGACTCGCTGCCGCAGCAGCGGCTGCCCGCGGCGGTCGAGGTCGCGGCGTACCGGATCGCGACGGAGGCACTGACGAACGTCGCCCGCCACTCGGACGCGTGCGAGGCTGCGGTCGACGTCACCGTGAACGGACGACTTGCTGTGACGATCACGGACAACGGGCGGAGAACAGACCCATGGCAGCCTGGTGTCGGGTTGACGTCGATGTGCGCTCGGGCGCGCGAGCTCGGCGGTGAACTGCTTGCCGGTCCGGACCCCGCCGGCGGTGGACAGGTGATCGCGTCACTGCCGGTGGAGCCAGGATGACGACTCTGGACAACTCTGGTGCGTACGACACCGACCGGATCACCGTCGTCATCGCCGACGACCACGACATCGTTCGACAGGGCATCCGTTCGTTGCTCGGCACGATCGCGGACATCGACGTCGTGGCCGAAGCGTGCACCGGTGACGATGCTGTCTCGATCAGCACCGAACTGATGCCCGACGTACTCCTCCTCGACCTCCAGATGCCCGGGGGCCACGGCCTCGAGGCAACACGGCAGATCACAGCGGCCCTGCCCAGCGTGGCGGTGGTCATCCTCACCATGTACGAAGATGCGGACTCGATCGACGCCGCACTACGGGCCGGCGCCCGTGGCTATCTCCTCAAGGGTGCGCCCCAAGATGATGTCGTGCACGCCATCCGCGCTGCTGCGCGAGGGCACGTAATCCTCGGCCCCGGTGCTGCGGAACGCCTGCTCGAGCGCCTCAGCTCGCCGTCGGCCGGCACTGCCGTATTCCCCCAGTTGACGGATCGTGAGCGTGACGTGCTCCGGCACGTGGCGAGCGGGCAGAACAACGCCACGATCGCGCGGGCGTTGCATCTCGCCCCCAAGACGGTCGCCAATCATGTGTCGAATATCCTGACCAAGCTCCAGATCGCCGATCGCGCCGCAGCGATCGTCGCCGCCCGTCGTGCGGGCCTGGCCGACGGACCTGACCGGGCCTGACCGGGCCTGAGGGAGGAGTCTCCGGCCGTCCGAGGTCGTTCCTGGGGCCGCCGATGGTGTCAACCGCTTGTCAAACGCACCAGAGTGATCGGGCCGGATTGCCCGGCACCAGCTGGGACGGAGCTACACGCGAGCCGCACTGAACTCTGTGATACCGGACCAGACCGGAGTGGACGACACCCCTACTCAGGTAGGGCGGCGGTCAAGTCACGATTGTGCGTCGTGCACGAGAATCGCGATGTGCACCCGGTTCGTGACGTCGAGCTTGGTGAGAAGACGCGAGACGTGTGCTTTGACAGTTGCCTCGCTCATGAACAGGGATGCGGCAATCTCGGCGTTGGATGCGCCGGACCCCACCGCGACAGCGACCTCCCGCTCCCGGTCGGTGAGCGTTGTCAAGCGCTGAGCGGCGACGCGACGGCGGTCTGTCATTTCGTCGTTGCCGAGGTGAGAGAGAAGTGTGCGGGTGACCGACGGCGAGAGCATCGCTTCTCCTGCAGCCACGAGACGCACGGCGTTGACGATCTCCGTCGGCGCGGTGTCTTTCAAGAGGAATCCGTCGGCGCCGGCCCGAAGGGCGCTCATGACATGCTCGTCGGCATGGAATGTGGTGAGGACGATCACGTGCGGCGGAGTCGCGAGGCGGCGGAGGGCCGACGTGGCGGCGATGCCGTCCATCCCGGGCATCCGGATGTCCATCAGGACGACATCGGGTCGATGCGCCTGCGCGGCTGGGACGGCGTCGACGCCGTCGGCAGCCTCGCCCACCACTTCCAGCTCGTCTGACGACGACAGAATCATCCGGAGACCGGCACGCACCAACGCGTCGTCGTCGACCAACAGCACTCGGGTTCTCACCACGGCAGGTCGGCCTCGACGACGAAGTCACCGGACGCGTCGGGTCCGTGCGCGAGGACGCCATTGGCCAGGGTCACTCGCTCCTGCAGACCGAGGAGGCCGGTGCCGGAACCCGGCGGAGCCGAACGGTCGTGGGCGCCCACTGCGGGTGGGTTTCGAACGCTGACGTGCAGGCCGCAGTTCGGCGCTCCCGCCACTCGAACCTGGGCGAGGGTGCCGCAAGCGTGCTTGTTGATGTTGGTCAGTGCTTCCTGCACGATGCGATAGGCGTCACGACCCAGCGGGCCCGGTGCGGCAGCTGCATCCTCGACCTGCATCTCGAAGTCGATCCGTGCGCCGGACCGGCGAGTCTCCTCGACCAAGCGTGGAATGTCGGCCAACGTCGGTTGCGGCACCGTCGACGGCCGCCCCTGCCCCGGCCCCTCGCGCAGCACGCCGATCACGTCCCGTAACTCTTCCAGCGCCTGGTGGGCCGTCAAGCGCAGCAGTGCTGCGCTCTCCCGCACCTGGGCAGGAGGCAGGTCGGGTGCCACCTCGAGCGCCCCCGCGTGCAGCGCCACCAGGGAGATGCGATGGGCGAGCACGTCGTGCATCTCTCGTGCGATGCGGGTTCGCTCGGCCAGGCGCGCACGTTCGGCACGGACGAGCTGGTCGGCCTCGGCTCGTTGGGCACGGTCGACCAGGGTGGCGAGGAGCTGACGCCGAGCACGGACGAACATGCCCCATGCGGTTGCGGCGGCGGCAGACGCCAGCGTCGGCAGCATCACCGACCAGGTGTTGGTACGGCCGAGCCAGATCGAGCACACCACTGCGGACGGAACGGACAGACCGGCGACGAGCAGGGCGGGCCGGACGTGACGGTGCACAGCCAGCGAGGACAGTGCGAGCAGGCCGGCGACCGTGCCAGACGTTGAGAGGGCACCCAGCAGGACGCAGAACAGCGCCACCCCGAACGGCCAGCGCCGCCGCCACCACAGGGAGAGACAGCAGATGGCTCCGAGCGCGGCGTCGGTGGTCACCTGCTCCGAGGTCATCCCGACGACGACGTCGTCCACGGTGACTCTGAGGATGAAGGCGCCGAGAACAGCGGCGATGACGACGGCACCGGCGTCGATGGACCGGTCGCGCGTAGTCCTGGGCCGCTCGGTGTCGGGATGGGCCGAATCGCCGGGCGCCAGCGTCGCGGTGGGGGCGGTCTGAGCCCACCATTTGCGGAGCCAGGACATCGTTCGATCATACGGCTCGGGGCCCCCGGGCGATATCGACGAAAGTCGACGCTGCACCCGACGAAAGACCACGCGTCAGCAGCGTCCGGGCGCCCCTTCGGATATCGAATCGTGGCCGTTCGCCCGATGCGGCGGTACACCGGTCGGTTCAGGCTGGGCCACATGATCACAACGACCGCTCTCACCAAGAGCTATAAACACATGCCGGTCGTGCGCGACGTCTGCTTGCGCTGCGAGCCCGGGACCATCACCGGTTTCCTCGGGGCCAACGGCGCCGGCAAATCCACCACGCTGAAGATGATCGTCGGGTTGGTACGACCCGATCGCGGTACGGCGACCATCGACGGGCGAGCGTTCGTCGAGCTGCCCAACCCGACGCGCGTGGTTGGAATGCTGCTCGACGCGTCTGCGATGCATCCCGGGCGCAGTGGCCGCTCGACGCTCACGATCGCAGCGCGGATGGCAGGCGTTCACCCGCGGCGGGTCGAGCACCTGTTGGACCTCGTCGGGCTGACCGATGCGGCGGACAAGAGGGTCGGGACCTACTCCCTCGGCATGCGCCAACGCCTCGGCATCGCCCAGGCCCTCATCGGTGATCCGCAGGCGCTGATCCTCGATGAACCGGCGAACGGGCTCGATCCCGAGGGCATCGCCTGGATGCGAACGCTCCTCCGCGACTTCGCCGACCATGGCGGCACGGTGCTGTTGTCGAGTCACCTGCTCCACGAGGTGCAGGCCACCGCCGATCATCTCGTCGTCATCTCCGACGGTGCCGTGGTAGCCGCCGGTCGGCTGGACGATCTGCTGGCCAGCTCCACGATCCTCGTGCGCAGCCCCGACCCCGTCGCACTGGCCTCGGCGCTCCAGGTTGCACAGATCGACTACGTCGCCGGGCCGGGAGATGCGTTCACCGTGGACGTCTCCGGAGGTCGGGTCACGACCGAGGTGCTGGCGGGCGTCGCCCGCGACCACCAGGTGTTGCTCACCGAGTTGCGTCAGTCCGAGACGAACGGCCTGGAGCAGCTGTTCTTCTCCCTCACCGCCGCCAAAACGGCTCCGGCCCAGGAGGTCGCAGCATGACCACATCACTCTCCCCCCGAACCCACAACCCCCAGGGTCCTGGCATCGACGCCGCACCGTCAGCACCAGGACCGATCCCGTTCTTGCGGCTCGTCCGGGTCGAGTGGACCAAGGCCACTGACACCCGCGCCGCCCGCTGGCTCCTCGCGCTCGTTGCCCTGTCGACGACCGGGATCATGCTGGTGCCGGTCCTCGTCCCGACGAGTTTCGATCAGACCGACGCCAGCTACCTCCGCGTTGCTGCCCTCGGGCTGTCGATCCTCCTGCCTGTGATGGCGATTCTGATGTTCACCGGCGAATGGAGCCAGCGCAGCGTCATGACCACGTTCACCCAGGAACCGAGACGCATCCGAGTCCTGAGCGCCAAGCTGGCGGTCTCGGCCGTGCTGGGTGGTGGCGGTGCAGCCTTCGGCGGAGTGGTCGCCGCGGCAGGCCTCGCGCTTGCAGAGGCTTCGGGGCGCACGCTGCAGGCGAACCTGAGTGTCGGCGTCATCGCCTCCTATCTGCTCTACGTGCTGCTCAACGTCCTCGCCGCCGTCGCGCTCGGGGCGCTGCTGCAGAGCTCCGCCGCGGCCATCGCCGCCTCCTTCGCGCTCCCCGCCGCCTTTGCGCTGCTCGGTACCGCATCGACGCTCGTGTCGGAGTGGATCGACATGTCCACACCCTGGAATTGGGTGCTCGAGAACGACTGGGGAGGTCATGTGCCGCAGATCTCGGTCTCGGTCCTCTTCTGGGTGGCGGTCCCACTCGCCGCCGGCGTCGTCCGGACGATACGTCGCGACGTCGGCTAACAGGGTGCTGAAGAACGCTGACATCGGCAGATTCCCGGTTGCGAAATACCAGGTAGATGGATCGCCGATCGACCGAACACGTCGCTTTTCCGCAGCCTGCTAATCGGCTCGGCCGGGCCTGGTTGATCGAGATGGCTCCGTCGCCTCTGAACCCGGCTCGTTCTTCGGCGCGGTGAATGCGCTTCCGCACGGCGCTCACACAGACGAATCCCGCGCCGCCCTTCTCGCCTGGAGCGGCGACGTGGTCATCGGATTCGTGTTACTGACACCGCGCCGATCGTTCTCCTCGGGCGGCCAGTCCACTCGCGTGATGGGAACGATGTGAGTAGCCAGGCTGCTGACGGGCCGCGATCGCAGCAGTCCTACAAAGCGCGACGGGACCCCGGACGCCGGCCGTCTCGCGGACCAGACCCATCTATCGAACCGCTTCGTCGGTGACCCGCTCGTGTGCCGGGAGACGGAGCATCCAAAGACCCAATCCCGAGAAGCTGGCACCTGTCAGCCACAGGCCGCCATCGTCGGGGAAGATCGCCCCTCCCAGGCCCGCCAACAAGAACAGCCCGGACCAACGCAACGACGTCGCTGTCGCGAGAGCGACGACGGCGGTCACGATCAGCGCAACGGCGCCGATCCATCCCCCGTTGTCGTACAACGTCGTCCCGAACTCGCTGTCGAACCCATCTTCGAGAAGATTCCCGAGGCTTTCCGCTGCGAGACCGATGGCAGCAACCAGCAGAATGATCGAAAGCCGCGAAAACGGAGCCGTCCGCCACCACGAGTACGACGCCACAGCCAGAGCACCGCTGGCCGCCGATGTCAGAACAACTGCCGTGTAATCGAGCAGCGAGACAGGGTCGTAGTAGACGGGCCCTGACAGCTCAACCGTGGCCCGCACCAGCGTCAACACCCCGGAGGCGATGAACCACGAGCCTGTTCGGACGACCCGTTGACGGCCAGTCATCAGAAATCGAACCTAGCCCACCTTCCGCTTCGACACGACCGACAGCGCACACCCGAAAGACCAAGACGCTCACCGGATATCGACAGCTCGTCATCGCTGCCGCTGGCTGGGACCGACCACCGCATGCGCTGAACTGTCAGCTTGTTGGTTTGGGTGTGCCGACCTGGCGGATGATCCTCCAGTCGGTGCCGATCTGGCGGAGCACCCACATCACGCGAAGTGCGAGCGGTTGCGCCTCCCCGTCGGGCTTGCGAGCGGCGGTTCCGGTCGCGAGCGCGGTGGCGATCGCGAGATCCCCGTCGACGATGAGGTCGTCGACGGACACCTCGATGGTCTGGGTGACCTTGCCGAGGATCTTGCCGAGCAGCGATCCGATCTGTTCTCGTGACGTGGCGTCGGGCAGGTTCGGGACCGACCACACGACGTCTTCGCCGTACAAGGTCACGTAGCTGTCGACGTCCCCACTGTTCAAGTATTTCGGGTACTGCTCCTCGAGCAGTTCCTTGATGGTCGTTTCGCTTGTCACTTCGGGCACCCCCAGTGTCCCCGGTCCAACACGACTTTGCTGAACACTTGACGACCAGATTCTCATGAAGAGTTCAGTAGAGTCAAGGGTGATGGCGCCACGCTTGACGACCTCCAGCTATGCCGTGCTCGGACTGCTCTCACTGCGGTCCTGGTCTGCCTACGATCTCGCACGACAAGCAGCGCGCAGCCTCCGGTTCGCCTGGCCGAAATCGGAACGTCACCTGTACACCGAACCCAAGAAGCTCGTCTCGCTCGGCTACGCGACGATGCGCGAAGAATCTGCCGGTCCGACTCGCAACCGCAAGATCTACGAGATCACCGACGCCGGGCGTCGAGCCCTGACGGAATGGGCCGGTACCGAACCGGACGCGCCGACGTTCGAGGGCGAGGCGATGGTGAGGCTGCTGTTCGCCGAACACGGCAGCATCGACGACCTCATCGCCGCCCTCGACAAGCTCAAGCAGGACACGGCCGAGCTCCACGCGTGGAGCCTGAGCATCATCGACGGCTACGCGACCGGTGACGACGTACCGTTCCCGGATCGTCTGCACCTCAGTGTGTTGCTGGCATCATTCGAACTCGAATTGTTCATGATGATGGAGCGGTGGGCGGACTTCGCCATCGACGAGGTCTCGCGATGGTCCGACACGAAGCAACCCGGGCCGGGAGCGCGGACCGAGCTGATCACCCGCATCCTCGCCGCCCGGCAGAGCACTCTGGACCACCCCGAGCTGACGCGTCGCCTGCCGGCACCATCCGACCAGCGTGAATCGCAGTAGGACACGTCGTTCCTGCGACGTTCGCCTGTCGTCCTTGTAGCGCCAGACTCGCTGAGGACGCGAAACTGCAGTGGTGGGGCATCGTGGCTGGATCGACGTCGACGGCGGTCGTCTGCACTGCGAGGTCGACGGTGACGGCCCGTCGGTGATGCTGATCCATGGTGGTGTGTTCCTTGACCTGCGGATGTGGGAACCCCAGATCGAGGCGCTCTCGGAGCGGTACACGGTCGTGCGGTTCGATCTGCGCGGCTACGGCCGATCCTCGATCCCCGACACCCGCCCATACCGGCACTGCGACGATGCCAGAACCGTGCTGCGAGCGCTTGGCATCGAGCGGGCCTGCATCGTCGGTCAATCGTTCGGAGGCACCGTCGCCATCGACACCGCGTTCGCATACCCACGCATCGTCGACGGCCTGATCCTCGCTCCAGCGCTGCCGGTCAAAGGATGGCATTGGGTCGAGGAATTCCCGCTCAAGCCGGCCCTGCAGCTCGCTCGAAATGAGGGCTGGGATGCAGCCAAGGCAGCGATTCTCGATCTTCCGCTGTTCGCCAGCGAGATGAACATCCCCGATGTGGCGATGCAACTGCGGCAGATGGTCGCGGATTGCTCCGGCTGGCACTTCTGCCACGACGATCCGGCGGTCTTTGAAGCACCCGACGCGATCGAGAACCTCTCGAGCATCGTCGCACCAGCTCTGGTGATGGTCGGCGGCCTGGACGTGCTCGACAGCCGACTCACCGCCGATGCGCTCGCCGCCGGCCTCGCCAACGCCGAGCTGCACGTCATCGAGCACGTCGGGCACACTCCGAACCTCGAGGACCCCACTCTGTTCAACCGCACCGCTCTCGCGTTTCTCGACCGGCTGCACGCTCGAGCGACCAGCCTCACCCGAGGACGTCCACACGGGGCGAACGTCAGTCGTCGCGAACGACGGTCGGGACGTAGCAGCCCACCGGATCAACCGACACGAAGCGCGAACACAACGCGACCTGTAATCTCGATGCAACAAGATGAGCAGCATGCGGAGCGAAACCGGCGACGAGTCTGGCCTCGCTGCGCGCGTCACATCGAACGAGCCCTACGTGAGAGTGTTCGGCGGCGTCGCGGTCGAACAGAACGGTCCGGTCAGCGTCGGTGGTCCACGCCAGCGTCGACTGCTGGCGCTCTTGGCCATTCGTGTCGACACGGCGCTCTCGATCGACTGGCTCGCCGAGTACCTCTGGTTGGACGACGATCGACCTGAAGAACCCGCCCGAGCAATCCGCACGTACGTCTCGCGGCTGCGATCGGCCCTCCCGCCACCCGCACACGACTGGATCGAGACGGTTCCGATCGGGTACCGGTTCAGGCCGCCCGCCGAGGCCGTCGAGCACCGCCGGTTCACACTCCTCCGAACCGAGGCCGCCCGCGCCCGAGAGCGACGCGACCCGCAGACCGCGCTCCGCCTCTTGGACGAAGCGCTGGAGCTGTGGCGCGGGGAGCCGTTCCCGGAGTTCGACGATCTCGACTGGGCGCGCGCGACCATCGAACAGCTTCGTCTCGACCGGTTGGAGATGATCGAGGAGCGCTGGGAGGTCTCGTTGGCCCTCGGCCGCCACACGCAGATCATCGGCGAGCTGGCCGCGTTCACCTCCGAACACCGTCTTCGCGACCGGGCCACCCGTCAGTACGCTCTCGCGCTGCACCGCAGCGGTCGGACGGCCGAGGCCCTCAGCGTGCTCGACGACCACCGACGCGTGCTCGCCGAGCGGAGCGGACTCGACCCGTCCCCGGCCGTGGCCGAGCTCGAACGAGCACTCCTCGCGGGTGATCCCTCGCTCGACATCGAGCGGCAGGGACGGCCGCTGCGCGGCTACCGCCTCATCGAGCAAGCCGGCACGGGCGCGTTCTCGATCGTGTGGCGCGCGATCCAGCCGTCGGTCGATCGAGAAGTCGCCGTCAAGCAGATCCGCGCCGAGCTCGCATCGCAGCCCGAGTTCATCCGGCGGTTCGAAGCCGAAGCCCATCTCGTCGCGCGGCTGGAACATCCGCACATCGTGCCGCTCATCGATTTCTGGCGCGACCCCGACTCGGCGTACCTCGTGATGCGATGGCTCTCCGGCGGCACCCTCGAACGCCGACTCGACGACGGTCCCCTCACGATCGACGCGACCGTCACACTGGCCCGCCAGATCGGCGGTGCGCTGTCGGCCGCGCACCGTCACGGCGTGATCCATCGTGACCTCAAGGCGGCGAACGTCCTGTTCGACGACGCCGGACACGCCTTCCTCGCCGACTTCGGGATCGCACTCGAGGCGGCCGAGACGGCGGGTCCGGCCGCAGAGCTGTCGTCGGGTTCACCGGCGTACGCGTCACCCGAGCAGCTCCGGCGCGAGCGACTCGGACCGGAGGCCGACATCTTCAGCCTTGGCGTCGTCGTCTACGAGTGCCTCACCGCATCGCTGCCCTTCGCCGACAGCAGGACGGTCGAGGAGCTCGTCGACCGACAGCTCCACACCGAGTATCCGTCGCTGCTCACCCTGCGCGGCGACATCCCGCCGGCGCTTGCCGACGCCGTGGCTCGAGCGACGGCCAAGGAACCGGCGGCCCGCTTCGCGTCGGTCGAGGACTTCCTCGACGCGGTCGAAGCAAGTCCGGGCCCCATGACCCGGGTGGCGCGAACCGACGACGCCGCCGTCGCCGAACGCGAGAACCCGTACCGCGGGCTCAGGGCCTTCGACGACGGCGACACCGACCGATTCTTCGGCCGCGACCGGCTCGTCACCGCGCTCGTCGATCGGCTTCGCGGCGACACGCTCCGATCGCGATGCGTCGTCGTCGTCGGCCCCTCCGGCTCGGGCAAGTCGTCGGTCGTTCGCGCCGGTCTGGTGCCGGCGTTGCGCGACGGCGCGGTCGCCGGTTCGGCGGACTGGTTCACCACCGCGATGGTGCCCGGCAGTGATCCGTTCGAGTCGCTCGAAGCGGCGCTGCTCAGGGTCGCGGTCAACCCGCCGTCGTCCCTGATGGGCCAGCTGCGCGACGGCCCTCGTGGCCTGCTGCGCTGCGTTCGCCGCTGCCTCCCCGACGACGACCAGCGCGTGCTGCTCGTGATCGATCAGTTCGAGGAGCTGTTCACCGCATCGTCCGATGACGACACCCGCTCGTTCCTCTCGGCACTTGCCGAAGCGGTCGAGGATCCGACGTCGCCGCTCCGCGTCGTCGTCACGCTGCGCGCCGACTACTACGACCGACCGCTGGAGCATCCGGCATTCGCCCGCATCATCGACGAGGCCAGCGTCAACGTCACACCACTCGCCGCCGACGAGCTCGAACAAGCGATCGTCGAACCCGCCCGACGGCTCGGCGTCGAGTTCGAACCAGGTCTGGTCGCGCGCATTGCGGCCGAGACGCTCGGGCAGCCGTCGCCGCTGCCGCTGCTCCAGTATGCGCTGCGCGAGCTGTTCGACCGACGCGACGGTGACCGATTGACGGTCGGCGCCTACGACGAGATCGGTGGACTGACGGGAGCACTGACGACGCGTGCCGAAGCGCTCTACGCCGACGCCGACCGGGATCAGCGATCCGCCGTCCGGCGTGTGTTCGGTCGCCTGACCAGCCCGGGCGAGGAGTCCGCCGACCTCCGCCGCCGTGTGACGATCTCGGATCTGGGCGCTGATCCGGCCGTCGGCTGGACACTCGAGCACTACGGCAGTGCCCGGCTGCTGACGTTCGATCGCCACCTCGCATCTCGCGAGCCGACGGTCGAGGTCGCGCACGAAGCGCTCCTGCGTCAATGGCCCCGACTGGTGGCGTGGCTCGGCGAGGACGCCGACGTGCTCCGTTCGGTCGAGTCGGTCGTCTCGGCGGCCACCGTCTGGGACGAGGGCGGTCGGGCACCGTCGGATCTCGCCCGCGGAGGCCGACTCGACACCGCCATCAGCCTCCTGTGCGACCATCCCGAACGGCTCCGACCGCTCGACGTCGAGTTCGTCGCGGCGTCGCGTGCCGCCGCCGAGGCCGAGCGCGCCGTCGAGCAACGGAGAGTCCGTCGACTGCGGCGCCTCGTCGGCGTCGTCGCTGCCGCCCTCGTCCTGGCGCTTGTCGCGGCCGGTGTCGCCGTCCGACAGCGCAACCAGGCGCAGGCCGCATCGGAACGGGCCGAACTCGCCACGATCATCAGCCGATCCGCAGCGCTCAGCGAGGACCAGCCCGAGGTGTCGCTCCTCCTCGCACTCGAGGGGTTCCGACGGGAGGCCGGGCCCGAGACCGAGCAGGCCGTGCTCAACGCACTCGGACGGAGCCCGGTCGGCAACGTCGTGACCAGCTTCGGACGGCTCGCGCCGGACGGCGGGTGCGACGTCCCGTCGATCGTCGCCGAGGACGGGTCGACCGAGTACGTCACGACGGGTGACGTACTGCTCCGTCGCGACCTGATGACCGGCGAGGTGACCGAACACGGTCCACCACCCGCTCCGTGTTTCCTCTGGTTCGGCGACGAGGCGGCCGACCTGCAGTTCGCGTTCGGAATCGAAGACGAGTCCGAGCTCTTCTTCGGTCCCTTCGGCGGGCCGTGGTCTCCGTTCGATCCACCGGAACGGCTCGTGCTGCTCGATCGCTCGTTCGCCGGCGATCGGTTGCTCCTCGTGTCGAACGAGTTCCCGCTCACCGTCCGGCTGTTCGACCCCAGGAACGGCGAGCTCGTCGGCTCACCGGTGACCGGTCTCGACCTCGGCCCGTGGCGCCAGTCGTGGATCGTCAGCCCCGACGGCAGGTTCGCCGCGATCGGGAACATCACCGGCACACCGGACACGACCGAGGGCGCCGGAGAGGTGATCCTCATCGACGCCGCTGCCGGCGAGGAGCTGTTCCGCGTCGAGCTCCCGACGCCGGCCACCGCCCTGCTGTTCGCTCCCGGCGCCGAGGAGCTGATGGTCGCGACCGCGGGCGGTCCGATCGTCACCATCGACCTCGGGACCGGCGAGGTCGCGGGAGAGGCGACGACGACCGCAACGTCGGAGATCGAATCGCTGGGCCTGCGCCCGGACGGTCTGCTCGTCGCCGTCTCCGCAGGCCAGATCGAACTCGTCGATCCCCGGCTCGGCGCGACGAGGACCCCGATCACGCTGCGCAACGCCGTGGAGACCAGGGTCCGGCCCGACGGCACCGTGCTCGCCCTGGACAACACCGGCGCGATCGCCATCATCGACACGGATCAGACGGCACTCGTCGAGCAGGCGTTGCTCGTTGATCCCGGTGCTCCCGTCAAGTTCGGCGCAGGCCAGGCAACCGTGCTCGAATCGCTCGGAGTCGGGCAGCTCGTCGATCTGACGACCGGCGAGAGGACCTCGTTCGAGCTGACGAGTCCCGAGGGCGAGCGATTCGAGGCGCAGTACGTCTTTCCCGAACCGAACGGTCTGCTCGCCATCGATCAGCGCGCCACCGTCGCCCGCTGGGTCGACGGTGAGATGACCGAGCGGGTGTTCATCGGTTCGCGCCCCGACGTGGAGACGGGTTCTGCGGACTTCGCCGCCACGGGTGCGCTGTTGGGGTACGACAGCCGTGGCGTCTACGAGGCGTACCGGTTCGACACGACGCCGGGATCGCTCGCCGTCGCCGTGGCGGCAGGGCACGGCGACGAAGAGGTCAGTGCCTATCCGTCGGACGGCGGTGGCCTGCACGTCATGGACCCGGGGGGCACGCTGCGGACGTACGACGCCAACGGGGCCCTGTTGTCGGAGATCGAGACCGGGAACCAATGGGCGTTCGCCGTCGCCGGCGACCAGCAGACCGGTCGACTCGCGTTCGGGGGCATCGCCGGTGCCGTCGTCGTCGATCCTGCCACCGGAGACGTCGATCGGATCCCGGGCGCCGGTCCGACGAGCAGCATCGGATTCGTCCCGGACGGTTCTCTGCTCGTCCTCGTGGGTGAGGACGGGACGGTTCGGCTGTGGGATGTCGAGCGCAACGCCTCAGCCGGGCTCGTCTGGGACGGCTCGGGTGGTGCCCCGGTCACCCCACCGTGGTTCGACGACGCCACCGACTCGCTCTGGGTCGCATCTTCCGGCAAGTTGCTCCGAGCACCGATCAGCCCGGAGCGGTGGATCGAACGGGCCTGCGAGATCGTCGGTCGGAGCTTCACCGACGACGAGTGGGAGCGGTACGTGCCCGGCGACGACCGGGTCCAAACCGCTTGCGACTGAGCCCTGCGAACGCACTCGTCCGGGAGGTTCCCCAGTGTCGCCGCTGCGCATACCTTGACAGCAGGTCTGCTGACCTGGGGTTTCGCGTGACACGCCCGGCCTGAAATCGTTCTGAAATCGGCCGAGATCGAGCCGAGATGACGTTGTCGGATGCTCGTTCCCGTTCACCTCGACGAAAGGAACGACATCATGACCATCACCGAGCATCCCGAGATCGCACCCGGTCCGTCCACCACCGATCTCGACCGCATCACCGAACAGCCGGCGCCCGACGCACAGCGGCCGTCCTCCTCGCGGGCACCTCGCCGACGTCGTCGCCGACTGATCGCGGGAGCCGTCCTCCTGTCGGGCATCGCGACCGTCGCCGCCACCGTCTCGCTCGACCGATCTGAGTCGAGGCCCCAAGCCGAACGCCCCGAGTCGGTGACGGAGCGGGTGCCGTCGGGTTCGCCGTTCGATGCGCCGTTGGTGGTGCGTCGGGTGACGGAGCGGGTGCCGTCGGGTTCGCCGTTCGATGCGCCGTTGGTGGTGCGTCGGGTGACGGAGCGGGTGCCGTCGGGTTCGCCGTTCGATGCGCCGTTGGTGGTGCGTCGGGTGACGGAGCGGGTGCCGTCGGGTTCGCCGTTCGATGCGCCGTTGGTGGTGCGTCGGGTGACGGAGCGGGTGCCGTCGGGTTCGCCGTTCGATGCGCCGTTGGTGGTGCGTCGGGTGACGGAGCGGGTGCCGTCGGGTTCGCCGTTCGATGCGCCGTTGGTGGTGCGTCGGGTGACGAGCGAGCGTGGCTGAGCGCACGAGCGAGTACTTCGGTGGGCGCCAGGTGGCGGGTCACTGTCGGTGCAGGTGCAGGTGCAGACGAGTGCGCACCAGAGCCGACGGTGTCCTCTGCGCTCATGACCCGAAGATCGTAGGCCGTGATCCTGCTCCCGCCATCATCGAAACACCAGCTCAGAGGCCCTTTTCGACGCTTCCGCCGGAGAGGGCCTCTCGCCGGTGTTGATTCGCTCTGCAACACCAGCTGTTGTACGCAGCCTGGAGCCACGGATCGCCATCGCCTGCGCAGATGAGCGCTTCCATGGAAAGGCCTGGCGGGCACGACTCGGGATCGGGACCCTCGGCCCTGACCGTCTTCGTCCGGATCAGGCACAGTCGAATCGTGAGAGAGAACACGACCGACCAACGAGCGGTGACCGTCGGGATCGACGGCTCACGCGGATCGGCCGTCGCGCTCCGGTGGGCGATGGACCACGCCGACCGGCTCGGCCGAGTGATCCCGGTGATGACCTTCGTGAGCGGACCGTTCGAGCATGGGTTCGGAACCGGCACCGGGTCCGACGCGGCCGGAGAGCCGTACCGGAGCGAGGCGGTTCTCACGCTCTCGAATTTCCTGGAGGAGCACGCGCCCGCGCTCGTCGACGACGGCGTCGTCATCGAGCACCGCGCCGGTCCCGGACTCGTGGAAGCTGCCGAGCAGTCGGAACTCCTCGTGGTCGGGACCCGCGGATGGGCCGCCCGTCAGGATCGGTCCGTCGGATCGGTGGGGGCCTACTGTGCACGCCATGCCATGGTGCCCGTAGCGCTGATCCCCGATGACGTGCCGCCGGTCGACGACCGGCTCTCGGTCGTCGTCGGTCTCGATGGATCGCCTCAAGCGGCACACGCGTTGCGGTGGACCCTCGACCACGTGCGCCGGACCGCGCTCGTCACCGCGGTCCGGGTGACGCAGCGTGGTCCGGTGATCGGTGATCCCCTGTCGGTGTCGGCCGACGACGTCGAGGCAGCGGCCCGTGAGGAACTCGAGAACTGCGTGGCCGAGGTCGTCGCCGAGGCCGACGGGCATCCCGCGGTCGAGCTGCTCGTCGTGCCCGGCGATCCGCGAGAGGAGCTCGGCACCGCGGTTGCCAACTCGGATCTGCTCGTCGTGGGCGCCCGAGGCCACGGCCTCATCCGTCGACTCCTGCTGGGCTCCGTGGCCACGGCGCTCGCGCATCATCCGACTCTGCCGACGATCGTCGTTCCGCACGACGATCGTTGACAACCAGACCGCCGTCAGCCTCCGCCACCGGCCGAGACCGGATGACGTTCACGGCCGCTCGTCTGCGGCGCGGCCCCCGAAACAACGTGGACGGCCCCCATCTCCGACAGCCCTGCATCTCCGACAGCCCTGCATCACCTGCAGCACGAGCCGCTTCCAGCCGTGGCCCCGCAGGTTCATACCGCCTCGAGACGGCTGTTCACCGTTGCTCTCGAACCTCATGGCCGTGGCACCGTCGGCGTCACCGACGGCAACCAGCTCGGCGTCGTCGTCCCGGCCGGCGTGACACTGGGAGTCTCCCCTCCGATCGGACCGACACCGGTGCGGTCCGCGACGTCCGCGGCGTGCCGAGTGCCGGTCGAGTGTCGGCCTGGCACGACCCAGGACGTCGACCTCGCGTTCCGGAGGCTGCGTCGACCAGCAGCGACGTTCGACCTAACTCGACCGCCTCCGAGCGATTCGACTGATCGCCGATACCGCGAACGCGGCGACGAAGACCAACACGAAGTTGCCCAACGTGGCCCCGACCACGTCGCCCCACGTGCCTTGTTCGCCCTCGGGCCCCCAGATCCGCCCGATCGAGGCGAACATTGCGATCACGATTGCCCAGAACAGCGCCACGGTCACCGGAAACAGCAACAGGCTGTGCCCAGGCCGCAACCATGGCCACCGTGTTGGTCGGGCACCCTCGGCCTCGCCAGGTTCGTCGACCTCGTTCATCGTGGAGCGTCGCAACCTCAACCTCCCCTCGGTGCTCAGCGTGCACCCGAGTCCGTTCTCTCGCCAGAGCCGAACGGAAGGACAATTGCCTCTGGCCCGCCTCGTCGTGTCCGGCGCACCATGAAGACGGACGAGGGGTCAAGATGGGATCGATCCGGAATCTCCTGCAGACCGATCGAGCACTCGGGTTCGGTGGGCTCGGCTTGGCCGTCATTGCCGTCGCCTCCACCACACAGAGCATCGAGGTGTCCGGCAACGCGGAAGTCATCCCCGCGATCACCGGGATCGTGATGCTCCTCGCAGTGCTACTCCTCACGCTGCGACACTTCCGAGTCCATCGAGCGGGTCGTGGTCGCCGCTGGATGGTCGCAGGCTGGGTTCTGCTCGGGGTCAACGTGATGTGGTCCGTCTTCCAGGCGATGGACACCGCCGCGTTCGACCAAGGGATCTGGCACGGGTTGCGTGAGCTGGCCACGGGACCGCCACTCCTGATGGTCCTCGCGCCACTGGTGCTCTGCTCGGTGGCGATCCTGCGGGATGGGTCCGACGCGCCATCCTCACACGCCAACCCCGAATCTCACATCACCACCTCGACGTAGACATGCACGCGGCACCTCGGTCACACCATCGCTGTTGACGACCTCGCGGGCGAGCACCCGACACTTCAACATCGTGCGGTCGAAGGTGGGTGCGTGCAACCTGCTCCCTCGACGCCAGCACCCCTGAACGTCGGCATTCCGCAGCCCGTACGACGAAGACCACCCTCCGTGACGGTGGACGTGTCGGCTCCGGTTACCGGTCCACCGGTCGGACTCGCTCCGGTACCTGGACGACACGTGCCGCGGTACCCTCGCGACACCTGGGCGATGCTTCGCCGCGCCTGTCACCCGCAGTGGCGTCGTGTCGCAGTGCGTTCGGAGACCACTGGGGAGGGACCGCGGTTCCGGAGGTCTCGATCAGATGAGCAGTTGGACCAACACCAGCTTGACCACCATGGCCAGCGGGAAGACCAAGGCGTAGCCGGCCTCGACGCGGTCGTTGCCATCGGACCGCTCCAACGCGAACGCCAGTACGGCCGGCTGGGTCTGGAACCCCGACAGCTGACCGGCGCCGGCGACGGGGTCCGAGCGCACCAGCCGGATGAGGAATGCGGCACTCGTTGCGGTGAACGCGCTCACCACCAACGCTCCGAGTGCGAGCTTGACACCCGTTGCCGTGACGACCGCATCGGCGAACGTGGCGCCGGAGCGGATGCCGACACCGCCGAGGAACATCAGGATGCCCAACTGGCGGAGCGTGAGGTTGGCCGCATGGGGAACTTGCCAGGTGATCGGTCCGGTGCGGGACACGGTGCCCAGCACCAAGCCGGCGATGAGGGGGCCGCCTCCGACCCCGAGCGCCACCTCGCCCCCGCCCGGCAGTGGCACCGCAATGACGCCGATCAGCAGTCCGATCGCGAGGCCGAGTGCGAAGCCCATCGCATCGACCTCACCGAGGCTTCGATCGGAGTCGCCGAGCAGGGTGGCCACGTCACCCATCCGATCACCCGGACCGACGACCCGGAGCCGATCGCCCAGCCGCAACGTGAAGTCGTCCTCGGCCACCAGATCGGTGTCGCCGCGACGCACCCGGGTGACCGTGGCGCCGAATCTGCCTTCGAGGTCGAGCTGGCGGAGATGGGTTCCGGCGAGTGCGCGATTCGAAACGGAGATCCGACGGAAATCGAGCTTGTTCCGGTCGAGTGCCAGATGGCGCTCGCTGCGGCGGCCCGCCCACTCGGTGAAGTGGGCGACAGCAGCCGGAGCGCCGATCACCGTGCATCGGTCTCCCGGGACGAGCACGGTTGCGTTGGTCGCCAGATCGACCTCACCCTCGTGATCAACACGTGAGAACGCCAACCGCTCGCCCTGCCAGTGCCGGAGCTCGCCGAGGGTCGGCAGGTCGTCCCGCAGGATCTCCACCGTCCAGCTCGTCGCGTTCGTGCGAGTGACGATCGCAGAGGCAGCCGCGGAACGTTCGCGCCGACGACTCAGCGACCACTGGGCCGCGCCGATCATCGCCAGCACCCCGAACGGGTAGGCGATCGAGTACCCGACGACCGGGTCGGTCACGAGACCGGCGGCGACATCATCATCGAGCGCCTCGAGTGCCGCCTGGAGCGCAGGGGTGTTGGTCTGGGTGCCTGCGAAGAGGCCGGCGCGTGCGCCGACATCGAGGTCCATCACGGCGATCACGCCGGCGACGACTCCGGCGACCATGACGAGCACGATCGCAGATCCCAGCACGACCCTGGCGCCACCTTGCCGAAAGCCGTCGAGACACGCCGGACCCGATGCCAGGCCGATCGTGTACACGAAGAGCACCAGACCGAACGTCGGCACGATCGGCGGCAGGTCGGCGAGATCCGCGTCGAACGCCGAGAACCCCAGACCGACGAACAGTGCGGCGGCCGGCCCGAGCCCGATCCCTCGAACGCGGATCCGGCCGACGGCCGCTCCGAGACCGACCACGAGGAACAGCAACAACAGCGGGTTGTCGGCGAGGATCGACATCGCGGTGTTCTACCAGCTCGCGCGCGCGTCCGAGCCCGCTCGCCGCCGACGGGCGCCGGTGTCGTCGGCAGTGGCGCCTCGCGGTCGATCCGATGGATGCCACGCACCTCCGCGGAGATGGCGAGCACATCCCTGAAGTGCAGCGCGGACGAGGGCGACGTGGCCATCGAACTCCGTGCGGACTCGACGCGATCGGGAGCGGCCGATCCACCGCCACCATCCGTCGAGCGCGTGGTCCGAAGAATTCGTGACATAGGTCCGTATCGGTGGAGCGATCAGGTCGGGTACGGTCGCCGATCATGGGAACACCTGAGAATCTCCAGAATGAAGAGCTTCGGTCGTGGGTCGCCGAGATGACTGACTTGTGCGAACCGGATCGGGTCCATTGGTGCGACGGTTCCGACGCGGAGTTCGACGTGTTGACGCAACTGTTGGTTGATGCCGGCACGTTCATCGCGTTGAACGACGAGTTGCGTCCGGGCAGCTTCCTCGCCCGTTCGGATCCGAGCGATGTGGCGCGGGTGGAGGATCGGACGTTCATCTGCAGCCGAACCCGCCAGGACGCCGGGCCGACGAACAACTGGATGGAGCCGGCCGAGATGAAATCGATCCTCGGTGACCTGTTCGCCGGGTCGATGCGGGGCCGCACGATGTACGTGATCCCGTTCAGCATGGGACCGCTCGGCTCGCCGATCGCCCAGATCGGTGTCGAGATCACGGACTCGGCGTATGTCGCGGTGAACATGAAGATCATGACCCGGATGGGTTCTGCCGTGCTCGACGTGCTCGGTTCCGACGGTCGTTTCGTGCCGTGCATGCACACCGTCGGGGCACCGCTCGAGCCCGGCCAGACCGATGTCGCCTGGCCGTGCAACCCGACCGTGAAGTACATCGTGCACTTCCCGGAGGAGCGGGCGATCTGGTCGTACGGGAGTGGCTACGGCGGCAACGCGCTGCTGGGCAAGAAGTGTCTGGCGTTGCGGATCGCCTCGACGATGGGTCGCGACGAGGGCTGGTTGGCCGAGCACATGTTGATCATGGGGGTCACCGAGCCCGACGGCACGAAGACGTATCTCGGTGCGGCGTTCCCGAGCGCGTGTGGCAAGACCAACTTCGCGATGATCGAACCACCGGAAGCATTCAGTGCCGAAGGGTGGAAGGTCACCACGGTCGGCGACGACATCGCTTGGATCAAGCCCGGCGATGACGGAAAGCTGTACGCGATCAATCCGGAAGCCGGCTACTTCGGTGTCGCGCCGGGAACCTCGATGGCCACCAATCCGAGCGCAATGGAGACGATCCGTTCCAACACGATCTTCACCAACGTGGCGCTCACCGACGAAGGTGACGTGTGGTGGGAAGGCATGGACGGCGACCCGCCCGCGCATGCGATCGATTGGAAGGGCCAGGACTGGACACCGGCATCGGACGCCAAGGCGGCCCATCCCAACGCCCGGTTCACCGCCCCGGCCAGCCAGAACCCGGTGATCGACGACGACTGGGACAACCCGAAAGGGGTGCCGATCAATGCGTTCGTCTTCGGTGGTCGACGCTCGGGCACGATGCCGCTCGTCTATCAATCGTTCAACTGGGCACATGGCGTGTACCTCGCCGCCACGATGGGTTCTGAGACCACGGCCGCGGCATTCGGTGAACAGGGCGTCGTCCGGCGCGACCCGTTCGCGATGCTTCCGTTCGCCGGCTATCACATGGGCGACTACTTCAACCATTGGCTCGCATTCGGCCGCACGATCCACAACCCGCCGCGGATCTTCGGCGTGAACTGGTTCCGACGTGACGAGGACGGACGCTTCGTGTGGCCTGGGTTCGGCGAGAACATGCGTGTGCTGCAGTGGATCGTCGAACGCTCCCACGGTCGGGCGTACGCACTCGAGAGCCCGCTCGGTTGGATGCCCCGTTTCGAAGATCTCAACTGGAAAGGACTCGACGAGTTCACCAGGGACGACTTCTGGAAGGCGATGTCGGTCAACCGAGACGACTGGAACAAGGAGATCCTCGCCCACGACGAACTGTTCATCCGGCTCAACGACCGCATCCCCAAGGAATTGATCGCAATCCGCGACCTCACCTTGTCGGCACTGTGGCGCTCGCCCGAACACTGGGAGATGAACCCCGACCCGACGTGACCGCAGCAACGCGGGCCAACAGCCCTACGTCCACGAGCACGCGAACGGTCGCAGACACGATGGGAACATGACCCGGAGACGACGATGCTGAACACACCACACCGGCCGACCAGGCTGGCCGTGCTGACGAGCGGTGGCGACGCCGCCGGGATGAACCCGGCCGTCCGCGCCGTCGTCCGGACAGGGTTGCACCTGGGGATCGAGGTGTTCGCGGTCTTCGAAGGGTTGCAGGGGCTGGTCGAGGGTGGTGACCTGATCCGACCGGTGACGTCGGCCGACGTCGGTGGCATCCTGTACCGCGGCGGGACCGTACTCGGCACCGCTCGCTGTGAGGCGTTCCGAACCCGCGACGGTCGGCGTCGGGCGGCGTGTCACCTGGTCGAGCACGGCATCGACGCACTGGTCGTCATCGGTGGTGACGGCAGTCTCACCGGAACCGACCTGTTCCGCGAAGAATGGCCGCAACTGCTCGACGAACTCGTCGAGCGCGGCGAGATCGAACGAGCCCGCGCCGACGCTCACCGCCGCCTGACGCTCGTCGGTCTGGTCGGCTCGATCGACAACGACATGTTCGGCACCGACATGACGATCGGCGCCGACACCGCGCTGCACCGCATCACCGAGGCGGTCGATGCGATCCAGAGCACGGCATCCAGCCACCAACGGTCCTTCGTCATCGAGGTGATGGGACGTCACTGCGGCTACCTCGCGCTGATGAGCGCCCTCGCCACTGGGGCCAACTTCGTGCTGATCCCCGAGAGCCCACCCGATACCGACGAGTGGGCGGCATCGATGTGCCGTGCCCTCGAGGCCGGCCGGGCGATCGGCCGCCGCTCCAACATCGTGATCGTCGCCGAAGGCGCTCAAGACATGCACGGCAACCCGATCACCGCCCAGCAGGTCAAGCAGGTGCTCGAGGACCTCCGTGGCGAGGACACCCGCGTCACGAGCCTCGGTCACGTGCAGCGAGGCGGTTCGCCGAGTGCGTTCGACCGGTACCTCAGCACGGTGCTCGGTTACGCCGCGGTCCAGCACATCGCGGCGTATCCCGGTGCCGAACCGCAGCTGATCGGCATCAGGGGCCACAAGATCGTCAATTCACCGCTGATGGAAAGCGTGACGAAGACGAAATCCGTCGCCCAGGTCATCGCCGACCACGACTACGAATCGGCGATGGAGATGCGCGGCGGCAGCTTCCGCGACTCGTTCCGGATGATGCGCACGATGGTGCGGGCCCACCCCCACGAGGCGCAACCCGGCCAACGGCGCCTCCGGCTCGTCGTCCTGCACGGCGGCGGCCCGGCACCCGGCATGAACACGGCGGTCAGGGTCGCCGTTCGCGCCGGGATGGATCTCGGACACACGATGCTCGCCGCCAAGCGCGGGTTCCGTGGGCTGGCCCGCGGCGACGTCGAGGAGATGGACTGGATGAGCGTGTCCGGGTGGGTCGGGCGTGGCGGTGCCGAGCTCGAAACGAGCCGGTCGGTTGCCAGCCCCGAGTTGCTCGCCGACGTCGCCCAACAGATCGAGGCACACCGCATCGACGGCATCCTGATGGTCGGCGGATGGGCCGGGTACCAGTCGGCGTACGAACTCCGGAACCTGGCCCACGTCCACCCGGCGCTGGCGATTCCGGTGGTCTGCCTGCCCGCCTCGATCAACAATGATCTCCCCGGCTCGGAGCTGAGCATCGGTGCCGACACCGCCCTCAACAGCATCGTGAGCGACGTCGACAAGATCAAGCAGTCGGCCGTCGCCAGCCGGCGAACCTTCGTCGTCGAGGTGATGGGTCGCGACTCCGGGTATCTGGCGCTGTTGAGCGGGCTCTCGACAGGCGCCGAGCGCGTCTACCTGCCTGAGGACGGGATCTCGCTGCGCGACCTCATGGTCGATCTCGAGGCGTTGAAGGACGGGTTCGAGCACGGCAAACGGCTCGGTCTGCTCATCCGCAGCGAACACGCCGACGCGGTGTACACCACGAGCTTCATCAAGGCGCTCTTCGAGCGTGAGGGCGAGGGGTTGTTCGATGTCCGCGGGGCGACCCTCGGCCACGTTCAGCAGGGCGGCGACCCGTCTCCGTTCGACCGTATCCAGGCGACCCGGCTCGCATGGGCGAGCGTCCATCATCTCGTCGAGCAGGCGGTCGCGGATGTCCCGACGGATGCGATGGTCGGTCTGCAACACGGCAAGATCCGATTCACGCCATTGGCGGAGTTCCCGGCGCTCGTTCAGGCCGGGGTGCACCGGCCGCTCGAACAGGGCTGGCGAGCGCTGCAGCCCGTCGCCGAGGTGATGGCCGGACCGGTCCGGTAGAGCCGGATGCCGCTGCGGGCTGCTGGACTCGAGCATCGACCGTCGGTGCCGTCCGAAGGGAAGCAGGTCGAGGATCTCAGCCCGATGCTCCACCAAGGACCATTCACGCACGAGGAGTGACATCGTCGGAGCCGTCATCTCGCGACCGTTCGGGCATCGCTGATCGGACGGTGTGACCGAGCCGGCCGCTCGTGGCGCCGTCCGGGGTCCGGCCGAGACCGGAGCCCCTGAAGTCGGTGATCGGGTGGCGGCGTCAGCCGAGGGCGGTGACCTCGGCCATGATCGACAGCGCGATCTGTTCGGGTGTCTCGGCGTCGATCTCGAGCCCGATCGGGGAGCGCACACGGTCGAGCTGCTCCGGGGCCACGCCGCGCTCGAGCAGACGCGCTCGGGTCTGCGCCCAACGCCTCCTGCTGCCCATGACCCCGATCGATCGGGCCGGCGTCGCGAGCGCAGCCGGGATCGCGTCGAGGTCGACCGTCAGGTTCCGAGTCACCAACACGACGTGGGTCCGGTCGGTGACTGCCGCACGTGCGATGACGTCGGCGACCGGGCCGGCCAGGACATGGTCGGCGGTGGGAACCTGTTCGGCGGTGGCGAGGTCGGTTCGATCGTCGACGGCCGTGACGCGATAGCCGAGCCAGTGCGCGAGGTCGGCGACGGCTCGGCCGACGTGGCCGCAGCCGACGATCACGACGCCCGCCTCGGGAAGCAGCGGTTCGAGGTACAGCGACACCGAGCCGCCGCACACGCCCGGATCACCGGCGGCCGGATCGACGAGATCGAAGCTCACGAGTCGGGGAGCTCCCGACGCCAGGACCTCACCGGCGATCTCGATCACCCGTGCCTCCATCTCGCCGCCGCCGATCGACCCCATCGACCGACCATCGGCGAACACGAGCATCTTGGAACCCGCATGGCGAGGCACCGAGCGTTCGGTCTCGACGACCGTTGCCACGACGACCGAATCGCCGCGGTCGGCGGCGGCGAGCGCGGCGCGGACCAGGTCGTGGTCGCTCATCCCACCGACACACCCTGCCGCCGGATCTCGTTCCAGACACGCTCGGGAGTGAACGGCAGATCGTTGATCACCACTCCGGTGGCGTCGATGATCGCATTGCGCATCGCCGGCGCGACCCCGTCCTTCGGGATCTCCGCGACCGCCTTGGCACCGAACGGCCCGGAGTCCTCCATCGTCTGCACGAGGAACACCTCGATCTCGGGCATCTCGTCGGCGCGGTAGATCTTGTAGGGCCCGAGCGTGTCGTTGAGCATGCGGCCGTGCTCGTCGTAGTGGTACTCCTCGCAGTGGGCGTAGCCGAGCGCCTGCACGAGACCGCCCTCGACCTGACCCGACGCCGTGATCGGGTTGATGGCCACGCCGCAGTCGACCGCCATCACCATCTTGATCACCTCGACCTGACCGGTGTCGACGTCGACCTCGAGCTCGACGAATTGCGCGGCGAACGGCGGCGGGCAGTCGGGCGACATGTACGACGCCGTGCCCATGATCTGCTCCTGGTCCTGCCAGTGCAGGCTGTCGAGGGCGATCTCCTCGAGGCTGACCGAGCGACCGTCCGCAGCCCACGCCCGCTTGTCGTGCAACTCGATCGTGCACGGCTCGATCGGATCATCGGGGCTGCCGAGCATCTTGGCGGCCCGCTCCTTGAGTCGCTTGCGGACCGCCTCGGCGGCCAGCTTGGCGGCGGTGCCCGAGATGTAGGTGGTCGACGAGGCGTAGGCGCCGGTGTCGAACGGGGTCACGTCGGTGTCGGAGGAGTAGACGATGATGTCGTCGAGCGGGACGCCGAGCACCTCCGCGGCGATCTGCCCGATCACGGTGTCGGCGCCGGTGCCGAGGTCGGTCGCACCGATCAGCATGTTGAACGATCCGTCGTCGTTGAGCTTGATGCTGCAACCGCCCATGTCGAGGAACGGGATGCCCGATCCGTGCATACAGAACGCGAAGCCGAGCCCGCGTCGGATGTTCGGCCGGTCGGTCGGTCGGCGCCACTCCGGGTCGAGGCGCCGGTGCCAGCCGATCGCCCGTCGGCCCTGTGCGACGCACTCCTCGATGCCGGTCGAGAGCACTCGCGGGTACTCGTCGAGCACGATCTCGTCGTCGCTGGCCCGTTCGCCGATGTGGGGTGCGATGTTCAACTCGTCGCCGAGCTTGACCCAGTTCTGACGCTTGAACTCGATCGGGTCGCGGCCCATCGCGCGTGCGACGTCCTCCATGTGCGCCTCGAGCGCGAACTCGGCCTGAGGCGCGCCGTACCCCCGGTAGGCGCCCGGCACGGGGATATTGGCGTATGCCACTGTGCAGTCGAACCGCTTGTTGGCGCAGTTGTACGACGAGAGACCGCGCAGACCGGTCACGGCCTGCACCGTGTACCCGTGGGTGCCGTACGCGCCGGTGTTGGCGATGACCTTCATGTCCTGCGCCACGAGGTTGCCGTCGGCATCGACGCCGGACCGGAACGTGATCGTCTGCGGGTGCCGGGTGCGGCTGGCCCAGAACTCCTCCTCCCGGGTGAGCTCCAAGCGGACCGGGCGCCGGGTTGCGATCGCGAGGTGGGCGACGATGTCCTCGATCAGCATCTCCTGCTTGGCACCGAAGCCGCCGCCGATGCGCGGCTTGATCACACGGATGTCCTTCACTTCGAGGCCGACGAGGGGTGCCAGCATGCGGCGGGTGTGGAACGGCACCTGGGTCGCGGTGCGCACGACCAGGCGTTCGTCGGCGTCGAGCCAGGCGATCGAAACATGTGGCTCGATCGGCACCTGCTGGACCTGGTGCACGCGGAATGTGCCGTCGACCACCAGGTGCGCCGACGCGATCGCCTCGTCGACATTGCCACGGTGGGCGCCGAAGCGGTGGACGATGTTGCGCTCGCGGTCGAAGATGCCCTCGGTGTCGGCCTCGTCGTGGATCACGGGCGCGCCCGGTTCGATCGCCGCCAACTCGTCGAACACCGCCGGCAGCACCTCGTACTCCACCTTGATCAGGCGGATCGCCTGCTCGGCGGCCTCGATCGTCTCGGCCGCGACCGCAGCGACGCGGTCGCCGACGTGGCGCACCTTGTCGTCGAAGCTCACCTGGTCGTACGGATGCGGGTTGGGCCACGACTGGCCGCCAGATGCGTACTTGACCCGCGGCGTGTTGCCGTGGTGGAGGACCTCGTGGACGCCGGGCAGCGCCCGGGCGGCCGTGTCGTCGATACGGACGATGCGGGCATGTGCGTGAGGGCTGCGCAGCACCTTGGCGTACAGCATGCCGCGCAGCTCGATGTCGTCGGTGAAGGCCGGGTTGCCCTTGGCGAGCTTCACCGCGTCGACCTTGACCTCGGGTTTGCCGACGACGGCCATCTCGGGCACGTCGACCGACGGCACGACGCGGGGAACCGCCTGTGAGAAGGTGGGAGCGGGGTCGTCGGGGTCGACCTCCACCGGGTTCCGGCCGTCGGTCATCGGGGGCAGCAGCGCCGGAGCGAAGGGTTCGAGCTCCTCACCCCGCAACAGGGCGGCCGCCCGCCGAACCGCTTCGACGGGCTTCACGTACCCGGTCTCGCGATCGAGGATGCCCGACAGCATGTCGCGGATGGCGTCGTCGGGCGGATCGGGATCGCGTTCGAGCAGCGCCATCGTGCCGAGCACCATCGCGCCGGCTGAGTACCCCGACTGGAACGCTCCGGTGGCCACGAACGCGGTCTGGATCGGGTGCAGTGCCGGGCTGACGTTGAGCGCCTCGACCGTGGTCACGGCGTGACCGTCGGCCTGCATCGCGTACACGACGTCGGACGACACCAGCCGACCGTCGAGGAGCACCGCGCCGGCTCCCGTCTCACCGGTGGAGGAGCCGAACTTGACGCTCATCATCCCCGCCCGCCGAAGCACCGCACGCAGCGATTCGTGCGGGAACGCGTCGACGGTGATCGGCGATCCGTTCAGCTCGATGGTGATCCCGGTCGCGGCGCTCATGCCAGGTCCTTCAGGACCCGGGCGGCTGACACCTCGGCGAGGTGGAGCCGGTACGAGGCCGTGGCCCGGTGATCGTCGATCGCCTGCAGGGAGGCGACCGCATCGGGTTCGACCAGCTGTGGGGTCGTCCCGAGGCCGCACGCGGCGAGCGCGATGACGTCGCCCTCGGAGCCGGGGACACGGCGGCCGACGACGCCGACGATGGGTCGGTCGCGCGGGGTGCGTCCCGTTCGCGCCATCGAACCGGCGCCCGTGGTCGCGACCGTGACGTCGACGATCAGTTCGCGGGGCGTCAGGCCACTCGCGAGGAGCTCGGCCAGCGTGATCGAACGGTCGCCGCCATGGTGGGAGGCGACCCGCACCACCGCGTCGTGGACCAGGAGGGCGGCGAGCAGCAGGCTGTCGTCGAACGCCGTTGCGACCGCCCCGCCGACGGTCGCGAGGCTCCGCAGCGTGCTCGGCTGCTCGGCGGTCGCCGCGTACCTGACGAGCTCGGGCACGCGCACGTCGTCGGCCAGAGCCTGGAGTCGAACCGTCGCACCGACCGTGAGGGTGGCGCCGTCGCCGTCGATGGCGTCGAGCCTCGCTGCCTGCAGGTCGACGAGTTCGACCCGTGGCCCGGACGGGTCGTGGCGGAGATGCACACCTCCGGCGAGCGCGACACGATCGTCGGCCGCAAGGAGCCGGAGCGCGTCGGGCAGCGTGGTGGGTCGGTGATAGGCGACGACGTCGAACATGGTTCTCAGACCCCCGAGTGGATGCTGTGAGCGATGATGCAGCACCTTCCTGTGTCGACAAGAACGTAGTGCCACGAGTGCCACGGTGCCACGAGTGCCACAGCGCCGCCACGCTCACCAGAGGCGGAGGACCCTGACGGCGGGCGTTCGGATCCTTCGCCGTGTCGCCGCGACGGCGAGGCGAAGCGCATACTCGGTCGGTGGCCGACGTGCTGTGTGTGATCCGTGGTGGAGGTGATCTCGCGACCGGCGTCGCATGGCGCCTGTCGCGCGCTCGAGTCGCCGTCGTCGTGACCGAGTTGCCGATGCCACTCACCGTGCGACGTACGGTCGCACTGTCGTCGGCGGTGACCGATGGCACCGTCGACATCGAGGGGATGATCGGACGACTGGTCTCCACCGCGGCGGAGGCGGCCGCGCTCGCCAGGTCGTCGCGTGGCGACGTCGTCCCGGTCCTGATCTCGCCCGGTCTCCCCGACCTCCGCGCCGACGTCGTCGTCGACGCACGTCTCGCCAAGCGCAACATCGGCACCGCGATCGACGATGCCGCGCTGGTGATCGGTCTGGGCCCCGGTTTCACCGCGGGCACCGACTGCGACGTCGTGATCGAGACGATGCGAGGACCCCGACTCGGCCGGGCCCTGTGGACCGGGCGGGCCGCTGCCGACACCGGGACGCCGGGCGTCGTGGCCGGTCGCGGCGCCGAACGGGTCGTGCGGGCGCCGGTCGACGGGGCGGTCAGGTGGCGGCGGTCGATCGGCGACATCGTCGACGAGGGCGACCCGCTGGGCACCGTCGCCGACACCACCGTCCGCGCCCCCTTCGCCGGCGTCGTGCGCGGGTTGATCCTGGACGGCAGCACGGTGCAGGCCGGCCTCAAGATCGGCGACGTCGATCCGCGCAGCGATCCGTCACTGTGCGCCGAGATCTCTGACAAGGCGCTGGCCATCGGCGGCGGCGTGCTCGAGGCGGTGATCCGGTGGTCACACCGATCCCACTGACCGACGTGGCGGCCGCGCTGGGTATCCGCGACCGGTCGCACGTCGCACTCGTCGGCGGCGGCGGGAAGACGACGCTTCTGCACGCCCTCGGTGACCAGTTGGCCGGACGGATCGTGTTGACGACGACGACCAAGATGGGCGCCGCCGAGCACTTCGGCCGGCCCGTGCTGCTCGATCCGTCCGACGTCGACCTGGTCGCGGCGACGTCGTCGGGCCCGGCGATCGTGTGGAGGCGGACCGACGGCGACAAGGCGATCGGCGTCGAACCGGCGCGCTGTGATGCCTGGTTCGCCGTGGCGGATCACGTCATCGTGGAGGCCGACGGCTCCCGCGGACGACCGTTCAAGGCACCGGCCGCCGACGAACCGGTGATCCCCTCGACAGCGACGCTGGTCGCCCACGTGATCGGTGTCGATGCGCTGGGACGCGTGATCGCCGACCAGTGCCACCGCCCGCTGCGGGTCGCCGCGCTCGCAGCGTGTCGCGCCGACCAGCGGCTCGATCCGCTTCTCGCCGCGCGGGTGATCCTCCACGAGCGCGGTGTCAGGCGATCGGTGCCGGCAGGCTCTGCGTTCGCAATCGTGATCACGAAGATCGACGAGAGCACGGCACCCCTCGCCGACGAGCTGGCCGATGCGCTCGGAGCCCGAGAACCCGCCCTCCAGATCGTTGCCGTCGCGGCGCAGTGATCACGAGAGCGAGGGCCATACGCCCCTTGCCCCGAAGGACGGTCTCGACGCACCGTGGAACACGTGAAACCTCTCGACGACGCGCGCGTGGGCGGACTCCACGGACGGAGCCTGCTCACCACCCACGATTGGCCCACCGGCGATCTCGAGACGCTGGTCGCGATCGCGACCCGGCTGGAGGAGCTCGATCGGAGCCGCACCGATCTGACGTGGCTGTCGGGAGAGCTGGCCTACGCGATGTTCTTCGACAACTCGACCCGCACGAAGTCCGCGTGGGCGGGTGCGGCGGCGCGCCTGGGGATGCATCCGGTGATCGTCGACGGATCGTCCACCCAGGTCGCACACGGCGAGACCGCGGAGGAGACGGGCGCGATGCTCGGCATGAACGCCCACGCGCTCGGCGTGCGACACGACCTCATCCTCGGCGAAGGCAACCTGTTCATGTGTGATGTCCGGCGCGGCATCGACGACTACCTGGCCGCGACGGACGACGAACGGGTGGTTCCGATCGTCAACCTGCAGTGCGACATCGACCACCCGACCCAGTCGCTCGCCGATCTGATCTGGCTGCAGGAGCACTTCGGTGGCTCGGTCGCAGGTCGTCGCATCACGATGAGCTGGGCGTACTCGCCGAGCTACGCCAAGCCGCTGTCGGTGCCGCAGGGGGTCGTGTCGTTGCTCACGCGGTTCGGCGCCCACGTCACGCTCGCGCACCCATCGGGGTACGACCTGCTCGCCGAACCGATGGCGTGGGCCGTCGAGGGCGCCGCCCAGTCGGGAGGTTCGTTCACGGTCACCGACGACATGGACGCCGCGTTCGCCGGCGCCGAGGCGGTCTACCCGAAGTCGTGGGGGCCGCAGGCGCTGATGTTCGAGCGGGTCGAGGCCAACCGGCAGGGCGACGCAGCTGCCATGAAGGACATCGAGCAGCGCTCACTCGCCCACAACGCGCACTTCCGCGACTGGATCTGCGACGAGCGACGGATGGCGCTCACCGACGACGCTCTCTACCTGCACTGCCTTCCCGCCGACATCGGTGACGAGGTCACGCCCGGCGTCATGGATCGGTTCAGGGTGGCGGTGGCTCGAGAAGCTCAGAAGAAGGTGTACGTGATCATGGCGATGCTCGCGGCCGCGAAAGTGCCCGATCTGGCGACCGCACTGGGAGGTGCACGATGACATCCGATCCGACCGTGTTGACCGATCTCGACCGCCGCGTCGCGCAGCTGGCAGAGCGCTATCTCCCGCTCGCTGTGCGCATCCTGCGCGAGGCGATTCGGATTCCCGCCGACCTGGTCGACGTACCGGCCGATGCCGGTGGCGATCCGATGGCGGGCCTGTCGAACCACGAGCGCGCTCGCCTCGAGTACCTCCGCGGCGTGATCGTCGACGAGCACGCCGTGCGCAACGCCGACGACGTCTGGTTCGACGATTACGGCAACCTGGTGTGGGTCGTCACCGACCCCGCCGACGGAGTTGCGCCGGCCGACCGGAAGATCATCTACTTCGACGGCCACTCCGACACCGTGCAGGCGCTTCGCGACCAGTGGCACGCCAAGCTCGCCGGCGCGGTCGATCCCTACGACGGCCTGCTCGACCGTGGCGGGATCGACGCCGCGATGCTGCGCAACGAGCTCGGCTGGGTACCCCCGGAGGACGAGTGGGACCACCTGGTGTTCGGTCGCGGATCGGCAGACCAGCTCGCGGGCGTGATCTCGCAGATCGTCGCGACGAAGATCCTGCTCGAGCTCGCCGAAGCGGGTGCACTGCGCGGCTGTACCGTGCGGGCCTACGCCACGGCCGCCGAGGAGGACAACGACGGCGGCGGGCCGCGCCATGTCGTCGCCGATCTCCTTCCGGGTGCCGGCCCGGAGCTCATCCCCGACGTGGTGGTGCTCACCGAGGGGACCGGCGATGCGGTCAAGGGGGCGCTCGGGATCTACCGCGGCCAGCGCGGTCGCATGCAGATCGAGGTGACGGTCGTGGGCCGCTCGTGTCACGGCTCGATGCCGTTCGAGGGATTGAATCCGTTGGAGTACGGCGCCGCGGTCATCGTCGAGGCGGCGAAGCGTCACGTCGACGGTGACGGGTTCGCGACTCATCCGTTCGTCGGCCGGGGCACCCGAACCGCGTCGTGGGCGGTGCTCGACACGCCGAGCGACTGCGCGGTGCCCGACCGGTTCGCGTTCCGCTTCGATCGGCGCCTGAGCATCGGGGAGACGCCCGAGCAGGCGGTCGCCGACATCGAATCGCTCGATGCGGTCGGCGAAGCCCGGGCAGCCGGGCTCACCGTGACGGTCGACGTGCCGCGCTACGGGCATCCGACGTGGCGGGGCTTCGACGTCGACAACCCGCAGATCTACCCGGGGTGGATCACTCCCGACGACCACCCGGTGATCGAGGCCGCGGTCGACGCCTATCGCCGCGTCGTCACCCCGTTCGTCGACGAACCACCCGAGGGGGCCACCGGTGCCACGCTGCGGAGCGAGCCGCGGGTCGACACGTGGGTGTTCTCCACCGACGGTGTCGGGTTCCCGATCCCGCTCGAGCACCCGGAGATCGAGGTCGGGTCCGAGAAGGACTGGGTGGTGTCGGGTTCGGTGACCCACCCGCCGATGTTCGGCATCGGCGCCGGGGTGGAGCAGAACACGCACCGCATCGGCGAGTTCGTCGACTCGCGCGAGGTCCGCCACGCGATCGCCGTGCTGGCCCGGTTCCCGAGCGTGTTCGCTCAGGCCGGCCGCCGCTGACATGCGGATCGTCGTCGCGCTCGGTGGCAACGCGCTGCTCCGGCGTGGCGAACGTCCGGACGCCGAACCGCAGCGACGTAACGTGCTGCGGGCGGCCGAGGCGCTCGCACCGCTCGCTCGCGATCACGAGCTGATCGTCACCCATGGCAACGGGCCGCAGGTCGGCGTGCTGGCGATGGAGTCGGCCGCCGATCCGCTCCTGTCGCGCCCGTTCCCGCTCGACCCGCTCGGCGCCGAGACGCAGGGCCTGATCGGCTACTGGCTCACCCAGAGCCTGCACAACGTGCTCCCCGACCGCGACGTGGTCGCGTTGCTCACCCAGTGCGTCGTCGATCCGAACGACGTTGCGTTCGCGCGCCCGACGAAGTACGTCGGTCCGATCTACGACGAGGCGACCGCGCAGGAGTTGGTGGCCGAACGTGCGTGGTCGGTCGCGCCCGATGGCAACTCGTGGCGGAGGGTCGTGCCGTCTCCCGAACCGGTCGAGGTGGTCGAGGCGTCCGTGATCCGACGGCTCGTCGACGCCGGCGTGCTGGTGGTGTGCGCCGGCGGTGGTGGCATCCCTGTCGTGCGAGCCACCGACGGCACGTTGTCGGGCACCGAGGCGGTCATCGACAAGGACCTCACAGCGGGGCTCCTGGCGGTGACGTTGGATGCCGATGCGTTGCTCCTGCTGAGCGACGTGGCGGCGGTCGAAACCGCGTACGGAGAGCCCGGGTCGGAACCGATCACGTCGGCGAGTGTCGCGGAGTTGGCGGCCTTCGCCTTTCCGTCGGGTTCGATGGGTCCGAAGGTCGAGGCGGCCTCCCGGTTCGCGGCCGGAGGTGGGTTCGCGGCCATCGGTTCGCTCGCCGACGCCGAGGCGATCCTCGCCGGCCGAGCCGGCACCCGCGTGACGCGCTGATCGCCACGGCTTCCGGGCGGCTGATGCGTCGATGTGGAGGAGCTGAGCCCGCGGCTCGGCCGGTCTCACCGCGACTCGTCCGCAGCCACCACGCGACACGGCGAACGCGCGGAAGCTCCTGCGACATCGCGCACAACGACATGGTTCGAGAGCCATCGACGTGGCCCTGCGACGGCGCCCTCACCCGAGAGTCGACGGGGCCGAGACGGTGTCATCACCGCTCTGGACCGAGGGGCGGCACCGGGAACGACGAGGTGGCCAGGGTCAGCAGCCGAACGAGTTCATGCCGTTCGTCGGCGTCGAGCGCCATCAGCGTGCGGTCTTCGGCTTCCGCCACTCTCGGCAGGACGACGCTCAGCAGATCCGAACCGGCCTCGGTGATCACGGTCTCGAGCGCGCGTCCACCCTCTGGTGGAGTGGTGCGAGCCACGAGCCCGGCGTGCTCCAGCGAACGGATCACCTTGTGCATCGCCTGTGGTGTCACCAGCGCGCGCCGGGCGAGTCTCGCGTTCGACAGCCCCGGGCGAGCCGCCAAGACGGACAGCGCCGTGAACTCCGGAAGACTGAGGCCGCTTCCCAACAGCGCCGCCGCGAGCTGGGTACCGATCATCCGGTCGGCGCGGCCGATCAGGTAGCTCGCAGTCACTTCCGACATCCACCACATGGTGACAGACGGATCACGGCAGCCCCGGGCCTCCTCACTGAATTCACCTGGTTGACATACAGGTTGAGATGACCATACCATCGCCCCGGTGACGGATCAGACCCGACTGGGTGAGTACGTGCGACTCGAGGTACGCGACCCGAACGTGATCGTGACGCTCGACCGGCCGGTCACGCGCAACGCCCTCGACGGTGGCACGGTCCGCGCGCTCGGTGCGTTCTTCGCCGACCCGCCACCCGAGGTCGTGGTGAGTGAGGGGGCACGTCGATGATCAACGATGGCGACATCATCCACCAGCCGGGATCCGACGCGCGTCGCGATTCCAGGATCGGTCAGTACCTGGACTGGCTCGCCGTCGAGCGCAACCTCTCGTTCGACGACTACACCGCTTTGTGGCAGTGGTCGGTCGATGACATCGAGGCGTTCTGGCGTTCGATCTGGGACTACTTCGGTGTCCACTCGACGACGCCCGTCGGCCCGGTGCTCGGGCGTCGCGAGATGCCCGGAGCCGAGTGGTTCCCCGGAACACGACTCAACTACGCCGGCGAGTACCTGCGCGCGGCCGCCGGACGCCACGACGAGATCGCCGTCATCGGGGTCTCGCAAACCCGCGGGCGGGTGACCTGGACGTTCGGGGAGTTGAGCGAGCAGATCGCACGGATTCGGGCCGGGCTCGTCCGGCTCGGCGTGAACCGGGGTGACCGTGTCGTCGCCTACATGCCGAACCTGCCCGAGACCGTGGCGGCGTTCCTGGCCACGGCCAGCCTCGGAGCGACGTGGGCCTCCGCAGCGCCCGAGTTCGGTCCCCAGGCGGTGATCGACCGCTTCGCCCAGCTCGAGCCGACGGTGCTCCTGACGATCGACGGGTATCGCTACGGCGACAAGGACATCGACATCCGCGACCGGGTGGCGGTGATCCGACATGCGATGCCGTCGCTGCAGCACACGGTGGCCCTCCCGTACAACGGTCGCATCGTCGACGACACGCTGGCGTGGAACGACGTCACCAGCGAACGCGGCGACCTCGAGGCGGTCCCGGTTCCGTTCGATCATCCCTTGTGTGTGCTGTTCTCGTCGGGAACGACGGGTCTGCCGAAGGCGATCGTGCACGGCCACGGCGGCATCACGCTCGAGGCGTACAAGAACCACGTGCTCAGCTGGGACCTCGGTCCGGGCGACCGCCTGATGTGGTTCAGCACCACGGCGTGGATGATGTGGAACGCTCTCGTCTCGACGCTGCTGACCGGAGCTTCGATCGTGTGCATCGACGGCAACCCGATGTGGCCCGGCCTCGAGGCCCAGTGGCGGATCGCAGAAGAGGTGCGACCGACCATCATGGGTCTCGGCCCGGCCTTCGTGATGGCCTGCGCCAAGCAGGGAACGAATCCGTCCGCGACCTACGACCTCTCGTCCTTGAGGATGCTGGCCGCCGCCGGTTCGCCGCTGCCGACCGAGGGGTTCGTCTGGTTGTCCGAGCAGTTCGGTGACCGTGCGCCGTTGTCCGTCGGCAGCGGCGGCACCGACGTCTGTACCGGACTGCTGCAGGGGTATCCGATCGTCCCCGTGTACGCCGGCGAGATCTCGGCGAAATGCCTCGGTGTCGCTGCCTACGCCTACGACGACGACGGCAACTCCGTCATCGGTGAATTGGGCGAACTCGTCATCACCGAACCGATGCCGTCGATGCCGGTCCGTTTCTGGGGCGACGACGACATGTCGCGGTACCGGAGCACCTACTTCGAGCAGTACCCGGGTGTGATGAGGTTCGGAGACTGGGTCCGGTTCACCGATCACGACACGAGCATCATCACCGGCCGATCCGACGCCACCCTCAACCGGGGTGGGGTTCGGATCGGTACCGCCGAGATCTACCGCGTGGTCGAGCAGATGGCCGAGGTGGTCGACAGCCTCGTCGTGCACCTCGAGGATCCGGATGGTGGCATGGGTGAGCTGATCCTCCTCGTCCAGACCGCCGAGCTCGGTTCGACCGGTACCGACCTCGACGACACGTTGGAGGCATCGATCCGGTCGGCGTTGCGCTCGGCGCTGTCACCCCGGCACGTTCCCGATCGGATCGTCGGTGTCAGCGGCGTCCCGCGGAACCTCACCGGCAAGAAGCTCGAGTTGCCGGTCAAGAGGATCCTGCAGGGTGCCGACGTCGCAGCGGTCGTGTCCCGGCAGGCGATGGCCAACCCCGAGGCACTCGACGACTGCCTTGCCGCGGTCGAGAACCGATGACGGCACGGATCGCGATCATCGGGACGGGCGTCATCGGGTCGAGCTGGGTGGCGCTGTTCGCCGCACGCGGGATCGAGGTCTCGGCAACCGACCCGCGACCGGACGCGGCCGAGGAGCTCCGGCGAGCCGTCGAACAGAGCTGGCCCTCGCTCGAACGCCGGGGCCTCGTCGCCGACGAAGGGTCGCCGGACCTGGGTCGATCGGGCGATCTCGTCGGGTCCCGGCCTGAGGTGGGCGTTGCTGGGCCCGTTCGCCACGCAGCACCTGTCGGGCGGCGAGGGCGGCATCGCACACGTTCTGGAACATCTCGGCCCACCGATGGTCGAGTGGTGGGAGACGCTGCGCACCGCCGAATGGACGCCAGGACTGCAGGCGGCCATCGTTGCCGGCATGGATGACGAACTCGACGGGATCGATCAGTGTGAGATGCTCGACGAGCGCGACCGCCTGCTCGAACGGCTCGTCGTCGCCAAAGCCGCCGCCGAGCACCTACCGGGAGCACACCACCCATGAGCTTCGACCTCGAATCACTCGTCGCCATCGACACCCACGTCCACGTCGAGCAGGACTCGAAGGGCTGCTGCGCCCTCGACCAGGAACTGCTCGACGCCTCGGCCGCCTACTTCAAGGGCAACGACAACCGCACGCCGACGGTCGGCGACCTCGCCGACTACTACCGGGATCGACGCATCGGCGCGGTCGTCTTCACCGTCGACGCCACGACCGCGATGGGGCATCCGGCGTTGTCGAGCGAGGAGATCATCGAGCTCGCCACGGCGCACGGCGACATCCTGATTCCGTTCGCGTCGGTCGATCCGCTCGCCGCCGATGCCGCCGCACGGGTGCGTTCGCTCGCTTCGAGCGGCGCCCGGGGCTTCAAGTTCCATCCCAGCCTGCAGGCGTTCGAGCCGAACGACGTGCGCCACTACCCGATCTACGAGGCGATTGCCGAGGCCGGGCTGCCGACGGTGTTCCACACCGGTCAGACCGGCATCGGTGCCGGCCTGCCCGGCGGGCGCGGGATCAAGTTGCGCTACAGCGACCCGATGCTGCTCGACGACGTCGCCGCCGACTTCCCGACCCTCACGGTGATCCTCGCCCACCCCTCGGTGCCCTGGCAGGACTCGGCGATCTCGATGGCGACCCACAAGGCGAACGTGTTCATCGACCTGTCGGGATGGCTGCCGAAGTACTTTCCCGCTCAGCTCGTACGGGCGATCAACGGACCGCTGCGCCGCAAGGTGTTGTTCGGATCCGACTATCCCGTGATCTCGCCCGATCGGTGGATGGCGAGCTTCGACGATCTGGAGATCAAGCCGGAGGTGCGTCCCCTGATCATGAAGGACAACGCCGTCGACGTGCTCTGCCTTGCGGGTTCGGGCTAGTCATGCAGTTCCATCTCGACGGTTTCCGCGTCGGCGATCCCGCGGTCACCCGGGCCGCAGCGGCCCTCCCGCCGCACCGTCCGATCCGTCCCGTGCCTCAGGATGTCGACGTCCTGATCGTCGGATCCGGCCCGACGGGGCTGGTGCTCGCCACCCAGCTCGCCGTGGTTCCCGACATCTCGGTCTGCATCGTCGATCAGAAGGACGGGCCCCTCGAACTCGGGCAGGCCGACGGCATCGCCTGTCGCACGATGGAGATGTTCCATGCCTTCGGGTTCGTCGAGAAGGTGCTCAAGGAGGCGTACTGGGTCAACGAGACCGTCTTCTGGAAGCCCGATCCCGCGGATCCACGACACATCGCTCGAAGCGGCCGCATCCAGGACGTCGAAGACGGTCTGTCGGAGTTCCCGCACGTGATCCTCAACCAGGCGCGGGTGCACGACTTCCTGCTCGAACGGATGCGCCACGCACCGAGCGAACTGGTGCCCGACTACTCCCGGAGCCTCGTCGACCTCGAGATCCCCACACGACCCGATGGACGCGTGTCGGCCCACCTCGAACGTACGGACGCCGGCCACGAGGGTGAGATCGAAACGGTCCGCGCCCGGTACGTCGTCGGCTGCGACGGAGCCCGGAGCACGGTGCGCCGGGCGATCGGGCGCGAGCTGCACGGCGATGCGGCCAATCAGGCCTGGGGCGTGATGGACGTGCTCGCCGTCACGGACTTCCCCGACATCCGCTTCAAGGCGGTCGTCCATTCGAGCAACGAAGGCAACCTGCTCGTGATCCCACGCGAGGGCGGCTACCTGGTGCGCCTCTACATCGAACTCGACAGGTTGGACGAGGACGAGCGCGCCGCCGATCGCAACATCACCATCGAGCAGCTGATCGCGGCCGCTCAGCGGATCCTGTCGCCGTACACGCTGCAGGTCGAAGAAGTCGCATGGTGGTCGGTCTACGAGATCGGCCAGCGCCTGACCGAAAAGTTCGACGACGTCCCGAGCGAACGGGTCGACATCCAACTCCCGCGGGTCTTCATCGCCGGGGACGCCTGCCACACGCACAGCCCCAAGGCCGGACAGGGGATGAACGTCTCGATGCGCGACGGCTTCAACCTCGGCTGGAAGCTGGCGGCCGTGCTGCGCGGTCGATGCCGACCCGACATTCTGCACAGCTACTCCTCCGAGCGCCGTGGCGTCGCGAAGCGGCTGATCGACTTCGACCGGGAGTTCGCCCGGATGTTCAGCGCCCGACCCAAGGTGTCGGTCGACGACGAGGGCGGCGTCGATCCTGCGCAGTTCCAGCAGTACTTCCAGCAGGCCGGCCGCTTCACGGCCGGTACGGCCACGCAGTACCCGCCGTCCGTGCTGGTCGGTGACGGTGCTCATCAGCATCTGGCCGAGGGCTTCGTGATCGGTACGCGGTTCCACTCGGCGCCCGTGGTACGTCTCGCCGATGCGAAACCGATGCATCTGGGTCACGTCGTCGAAGCGGACGGACGCTGGCGGCTGTTCGCGTTTGCCGACGACCGGACCCCCGACGTGGAGGGTTCGCGGTTGGCGGCTCTGTGCGAGTTCCTCGAAACCGACGCCCGTTCGCCGATCGTGCGCTACACCGGCGCGGACCTGGACATCGACGACGTCTTCGATCTGCGAGCGGTCCTCCAGCAAGGTCACCAGAGCCTCGAGCCGGGTGACCTCCCGGCGCTACTGCGCCCGACCAAGGGACGGTACGGACTCGTCGACTACGAGAAGGTCTTCTGCCCTGATCTCGAGGCCGGTCGCGACATCTTCGACATACGCGGGATCGACCGCGGCGCGGGAGCACTGGTGCTCGTACGGCCGGACCAGCACGTCGCCGATGTGTTGCCGCTCGACGGGTTCGAGGCGCTCGCCACGTTCTACGACCGCTTCATGATCCCGGCCGGCTGACCGGCATGCTCAGGTCTCGAACGGGAGACCGGCGTACTGCTCGGCCATCGCGGCCTGAGCGTGGGTCGACGACGCGAGGTAGTCGAGCTCGGCTTCCTGGGCGCGCAGGTCGAAGTCGGTCTGGTCCGGGAAGCGGTGCAGCAGCGTCGTGAGCCACCACGAGAACCGGACCGAACCCCACACCCGTCGCAGCGCCATGTCGGAGTAGCTGTCGAGGTAGTGGTCGTCGCCCTGGCCGTAGTGCGCCGCGAGCGCACGCGACAGATAGAACACGTCGGACACGGCGAGGTTGAGACCCTTCGCTCCCGTCGGGGGCACGATGTGGGCAGCGTCTCCGGCGAGGAACAGGTTGCCGTGCCGCATCGGTTCGGCGACGAAGCTGCGCAGCGGTGCGATCGACTTCTCGATCGACGGGCCGGTCACGACCGTGGGGCCGACCGTCGGGCCGAGGCGGATCGCCAGCTCGCTCCAGAACCGGTCGTCCGACCAGTCGTCGACCGAGTCGGTCAGCGGGCACTGCACGTAATAGCGACTCAGCATCGGGTTGCGCTGCGACGCCAGGGCGAACCCGCGCTCGTGGTGGGCATAGACCAGGTCCTCGAGCGGCGGCGTCTCGCTCAGGATCCCGAGCCAACCGAACGGGTACTCCTTGTGGTAGGTCCGCAGGATGCCGTCGGGGATCGCCCTGCGGGACGGGCCGTGGAACCCATCACATCCGACGATGTAGTCGGCGTCGATCCGCTCCTGCCCGCCGTCGGAGACGAAGGTGAGCCACGGACGGTCGGTGGTGACGTCATGCAGTTCGACCTCGGCGGCCTCGAAATGGATCCGGGCGCGGCGCTGGTCGGCGGCGGCGTACAGGTCCTCCTGCAGGTTGGTCTGCCCGTACGACATGAAGCGTGAGTCGGCGTACCTCTCGATGTCGATCGTCAGGACGTCACGGCCGCTCCACACGATGCTGGTGCCGGCGTGCACGTGGCCCTCGGCGTCCATGCGGTCGCCGAGATCCACCTCGCGCAGCAGTTCGACCGTTCCCCATTCGAGCACCCCGGCCCGGATCCGCCCGAGCACGTGTTCCCGACTCGAACGTTCGACGACGACCGAGTCGACGCCGGCACGATCGAGGATGTGGGAGAGCAGTGTGCCGGCAGGTCCGGCGCCGATGATGGCGACTCGAGTGGTGATCGTCACGGTGCCGGTCTAGCGGATTGTTGACAATCCGGCAAGGTGGGCACCATGATGCACCCACGATGATCATCGACTGCCACGGCCACTACACGACTGCCCCACCGCAGCTCGGCGAGTATCGCGAGGCCCAGCAGGCGGCGCTGGCGGCCGACCCGGATCACGTCGGTGAGCGGGGAACGATCGTGATCTCCGACGACGAACTGATCGAGAGTCTCGAGCAGAACCAGCTGCGGTTGCAGCGTGAGCGCAACATCGACGTCACGATCTTCTCCCCGCGTGCCTCCTGGATGGGTCACCACATCGGCAACGAACACACCAGCCGATTCTGGAGCGAGCACTGCAACGACATCATCCGCCGAATCTGCGACCTCTATCCCGACAACTTCGCCCCGGTGTGCCAACTTCCGCAGTCGCCCGGTGTCGGCGTCGACTCGTCCGTTCGGGAGCTGCGCCGGTGCGTCGAGGAGATGGGCTTCATCGGATGCAACCTGAACCCGGATCCCTCCGGAGGCAACTGGACCGGTCCACCACTGTTCGATCCGTACTGGCACCCGCTGTACGACGCGATGTGTGAGCTCGACGTGCCGGCGATGATCCACGTCAGCGCCACCTGCAACCCGCACTTCCACTCGACCGGCTCGCACTACCTCGGGGCCGACACCACCGCATTCATGCAGGCACTCACGTCGGGCCTGTTCCGTGACTTCCCCGACATGCGCTGGGTGATCCCGCACGGTGGCGGTGCCGTGCCGTACCACTGGGGTCGCTTCAAGGGGATGGCCGAGGAGAACGCTGCGGCGGGCTGGCCGCTGCTCGGCGAGCTGATGGACAACATCTTCTTCGACACGTGCGTGTACCACCAGCCGGGCATCGACCTGCTCGTCGAGGTGGTGCCGACCGACAACATCTTGTTCGCCTCCGAAATGGTCGGCGCGGTGAAGGGCAAGAACCCGGAGACGGGCGAGTACTACGACGACACGAAGTTGTACATCGACCGGGCCGACCTCACCGGCGAGCAACGCACGAAGATCTTCGAGCGCAACGTCCAGCGGGTCTACCCGCGCCTCGAGATCCCCCACGTCCACTGAGATCGTCAACGGAGAGCAGTCGCACCATGCATCGTCACGTCGTCGTCCGCACCGTCGAGCGGGCGGAACAGCAAGTCATCGACGAGCTCGCCGCGGCCGGCACCGCGACCGTGCACGAGGCCATCGGTCGTGTCGGCTACGTCGGCCCGCACATCAGGGCGATTCAGCAGGACACGAAGATCGCCGGGTCAGCGGTCACCGTGCTCAGTCATCCCGGTGACAACATCATGATCCATGCCGCAGTCGAGGTGTGCCAGCCGGGTGACGTGCTCGTCGTCGTCAACACTGCGCCGTCGACGCACGGCATGTTCGGCGACCTGCTCGCCACGTCGCTGATGGCGCGCGGCGTTCGCGGTCTCGTGATCGACGCGGGCGTTCGCGACACGGCGGACCTGCGGGCGATGGGGTTCCCGGTGTGGACGCAGCACGTCTCGTGCCAGGGCACGGTCAAGAACACTCCCGGATCCGTGAACGTGCCGGTGGTGCTGGGCGGCATCACCGTGGAGCCCGGCGACGTGATCTGCGCCGACGACGACGGAGTGGTGGTCGTCGACCGCGCCGGCGCGGCGTCGGCGCTCGACCAGGCGCGGGAGCGCCTCGGCAGGGAAGCGGCGATGAGAACGCGCCTCGAGTCGGGCGAACTCGGTGTCGACATCTACGGACTCCGGGCCAAGCTGGCCGACCTCGGGGTGGAGTACATCGACTGACGCCGCGGGCGTTCGCGGAGGCCGCCCGCGGCCGGACGCCGATCCGAGCGAATCAGTGGGGCGAATCAGTGGCCGGGCTGTTCCACCCAGCTGGCGAGGACCTCTTGGACCGACAGCAGGTGGATCCGCATCGCCTCGGCGGCGGCAGCGCCGTCGCCGGCGACGATCGCGTCGACGATGGCGGCGTGCTGAGGGAGGGAATCGGTCGAGCGACCTGGCATCGTCGCCAGCCTGAACTGGTGGTGGGCGCCGCGGTTGCGGAGATTCGCCACGAGCTCCGATGCCGTGGAATGTCCGCTGATCTCGCGGATACGGCGGTGGAGCAGGCGGTTCAGCTCGGAGTACGCAGCCTGGCGGTTCGAGCCGACCGCGGCCCGCATGTCGGCGACGATGTCGGCGAGCTCCTGACGTTCGGCATCGCTCGCACGCTCCGCGGCGCGCCGAGCGAGGAGGCCTTCGAGCGCGCCACGTGCTTCCGCGATCTCGATCGCCTCTTCGATCGACACACGACGCACTGCGGCTCCGCGGTTCGTCTCGTGGACGACGAGACCCTCTGTGCTCAGCTCGACGATCGCTGACCGGATCGCGGCCCGACCCACGCCGTAGCGCTCGGTGAGTTGCAGCTCGATCAGCCGTTCGCCCGGCGGGAAGTCGCCGCTGAGGATGTCGTTGCGGAGCATGTCGCTGACGTCGGCCATATTGTCGACAATCCTACAAACCCGGTCCGACATGTCGACGTGCCGCGGCGCGATCGCGGTACCGCCGCATCGTGTCGCCCGGCAGGAGTGGGTCGACGTCCGGCGCCGGCCGACCAGATCGACGAGTTCGAGTTCGTGTGGGAACGGGATCACCTTTCCCCGCCGCGCTCGCCGCGTCGATCTGGCGTCCGCGGGTCGGGTCCGGAGCTCGCGGTGGTCAGGTGAAGTCGTACAGCCGCTCAGGATTGGTCACGAGGACCTGGAAGCGGGTGGCCTCGTCGGGAATCAGGTCGACGACGAGATCGACGAGATCGCCGTCGTCGGGCATGTGCCGCACGTTCGGATGTGGCCAGTCGGTTCCCCACAGCACACGATCCGGCGCGGCGGCAACGAGCGCGCGAGCGAACGGGACGACGTCGTCGTAGGGAGGCGGGCCGCCGGCGGTGAGACGTTCGGCGCCGGAGATCTTGACCCACGCCCGCTCGTCGCGCATCAGCGCCAGCAGTGCCTGGAACGGTTCCTGCTCGACGCCGTCAGCGGTCGGCACTCGAGCCATGTGATCGATGATGTAGGCACACGGCATCTGGTCGAGCAGCGCCGCGTAGTCGGGGAGGTCCTTGGCGTCGAAATGCAGGACGATGTGCCACCCGAATGGTTGCACCCGATCGACCAATCGCCAGAACACGTCGAGTGCGGGCGCTCCACCGAGGTGCCTGACGAAGTTGAATCGTGTGCCACGGACGCCGGCCTCGTGAAGGGCTGTGATATCGGCCTCGGAGAACGACTCGTCGATCATCGCGACACCGGCGTAGCGGCCCCGACCGCGCTGCAACGCGTCGACCATCGCCGCGTTGTCGGTCCCGTGACACGAGGCCTGTACGAAGACGGCTCGCGACAGGCCGAGACGCTCCTGGAGTCTCCCGAACTCGTCGATGCCGGAATCCGGCGGGGTGTACGAGCGGTCCGCCGAGAAGGGGAACTTGGCGGCAGGACCGAACACGTGACAGTGCGCGTCGGTCGCTCCGGGCGGGGGTGTCCAACGCGTCGGCGCGTGCGGATCAGGGTGGGGTCCGGGTATCGATGTCGGCTCGGTCGTGCTCAATGTGATGATCCGGTCGGTCGGTGTTCGGCGGGGAACGCGGTGCCGTCCATGATCTTCCGAGCGGTGCGAATGATGCCCGCACGGCGAATGTCGTGGGCGCCGCCCGAGGTGTCGATGTCGATCGCAACCGTGAACGACCCGCTCGGGTGTTCGCACACGAGCGTCCCCCCGGTGCCCGCTTCGGGACGCGCCACTGTGGCAGCCGGGGTCTCCGGCAGCAGCGCCGCCGTCGCCACCGACACTGCGCCGAACACGCCGATCGCTTCGTGGCACCGATGCGGGATGAACGTGCGCGTGGAGATGTCGCCACCGGCAGACGGTGGGGACACCATCGTGAGTTTCGGCACGGTCGTGTCGGTGACATCGCCGAGGTGCATGATCGGACCGGCCTGCAGCCGAATCGACTCGAGCCTCGAACGCAACTCCGTGTCGGCGTCCAGGTCGGTCGGTGACTCCGTTCCGGTGATGCCGAGGTCGGCGGCGCGCATCACCACGACCGGCATACCGTGGTCGATCATCGTCACCTCGACGCCGTCGATCGTGTCGACGCTGTTGCCCGACGGGAGCAGCGCTCCGCAGGATCCTCCGGCGATGTCGTCGAAGTCGATCCGAACCGGCGCCGCGGTGCCCGGGACCCCGTCGATCGCCGTGTCGCCCGTGTAGGTCGGGAGGCCGTCGGCGGTCGGGAACGTCGTGGTGGCGATGGATCGGGTGTTGACCATGTACACCCGTACGGTCGCGGTCTCGCCCGACGTGATGCCGATGAGACCGCGTTCGACCGCGAACTGCCCGGTCGCGGCGAGGAGGTTGCCGCAGTTCTGGCGATCGCTGACCTCCGCTCGATCGACGCCGACTTGGAGGAACAGGTAGTCGATGTCGGCGTCGTCGCGGTCACTGGGCCCGACGATCGCGACTTTGCTGGTGAGTGGCGTGGCGCCGCCGACTCCGTCGATCTGACGAATGTCCGGCGACCCCATGATGCCCAACAGCAGCGCATCACGCTCCGCGATGTCGACGGGCAGGTCGTCGACGACGAAGAAGGCGCCCTTCGACGTCCCGCCTCGCATCAGCATGCACCGAACTCCCGTCACTGGTTCATTGTGACGCGCCAGACCGGATTGTCAACAATTCCCGAGGTGGGTCATCCAGTCGCGGAGGAGTCCGGCGGTGGCGGCGGGTTGTTCGACGGTGACCATGTGCCCCGCGTGCTCGACGACCTCGAGACGAGCACCGGGGATCGCCGCAGCAATGCGCTCGTGCTGCGCGACCGGGCTCCATGCGTCCTCGCGCCCGACGATCACCAGCGTGGGCACCGTGATCGAGCCGAGCAGCGGTGTCGCATCCGGCCGTGTCAGCAGCGCGTGGATCTGGCGGGCGTGTTGGGCCGGTGTGGCGCGGCCCACCATCTTCCGGAGCGGTTCCATGAATCCCGCATCCGCACGGCGATCGGGGTGCACCATCTGCGGAAGCCATGCATCCGCGAGCGCACCCATGCCCTCCGTCGCCGACATCTCGGTGAGCCGTCCGCGGCTCGCAGGCTCGTCCGCGTCCGCCGGGTGTGCTCCGGTGTCGAGGACGACCAGGGATCGGACCCGCTCCGGTGCCAGCCTCCAGACTTCGAAGGCCACCCGCCCGCCCATCGAGTGGCCGACGACGTCGACGTGACCGTCGACGGTCGACAGTGCGGCTCGCGCCATTTCGGTGAGATCGTCGTGTTCGGAGACGTCCGCGATGGTCGTGTCGGCGATGTCGGCCAGCGCGTCGGCCTGGAACTCCCAGACGAACTCGTCGCAGAGCAGGCCGGGGATCGCGAGAATCCTGGGCCGCGTCACGTCCAGATGTCGCCGGCCACGTCGACCACGTGTCGGAGCTTCGCCCACTGATCGGCCTCGGTGATCTCGTTGCCGTGGACCGTGCTCGAGAATCCGCACTGCGGGCTGAGGCACATCTGGTCGAGGTCGACGTACTGGGCGGCTTCGTGGACACGCGCCTTGAGCTCGTCCTTGTCTTCCAGTTCGGCGAACTTGGACGTGACCAAGCCGAGCACCAGCGTCTTGTCCTTCGGGAAGAAGCGCAACGGCGCGAAGTCGCCGGACCGCTCGTCGTCGTACTCGAGGAAGTACGCGTCGACCTCGATCTCGTTGAACAACACCTCGGCGACGGCCTCATAGCCCCCGCTCGCGAAGTGCTTGCTGCGGAAGTTGCCGCGGCAGAGGTGGATGCCCACGGTCAGGTCGTCGGGTCGGCCCTCGAGGGCGTGGTTGATCAGCGCGGCATAGGTGCGAGGGAGCTCGTTCGGGTCGTCACCACGGTCGACCGCGCCTTGGCGCATGACCGGGTCGCACAGGTAGGCGAGGTTGGTGTCGTCGAGCTGGAGGTACCGGCATCCCGCTTGGTAGAGCGCATCGATCTCGTCCCGGTAGCACTGCGCGAGATCGTCGAAGAACACATCGAGGTCGGGGTACGACTCGATGTCGATGCCGCCGCGGCCGCCCCTGAAGTGCACCATCGTCGGCGAAGGAATCGAGACCTTCGGTGTCAGCGCGGTGTGTTCGGCCACGAAGCGGTAGTCGTCGACTTGAATCGGACGCTGATGGCGGAGCTTCCCGGTGACCGCGATCTTCGGTGGCGCCTGATGCACCGTCTCCCGGGAATCCGAGCTGGCATCGATCATCCCGCTGACGGTGACGCCGTCGAGCTTTTCGAGGAAATCGAGGTGGAACCACTCGCGTCGGAACTCGCCGTCGGTGATGCTCTGGATCCCGGTGGCTTCGAGCTTCGGGATCATCTCGGCGATGGCGGCGTCCTCGACGCCGCGCAACTCGGCGTCGTCGATCTCGTCTGCGGCTCGGCGCCGCCGGGCGTCGAGGACTTCTGCCGGCCGCAGCAGGCTGCCGACGTGGTCGGCGCGAAATGGGGGTGTGATCTGTGACATCGTCGTCTCGTCTCGTCGTCGTCTCGTCGGAGGCTGGTCCCGGCTCGATTGTAGACAATATTGTCGACAGCGGTCATACTGAGTCCCGCACGCCGCCGTGCCCGACGCCCGTCGACTCCTGGAGGATCTCGTGACGTTTCCGATCAACCATTGGTACGTGGTGGCCAGCGCGAGCGAACTCGGCCGCGAACTGCTCGGCAGAACGATCTGCGGCCGGCATCTCGTGATGTATCGGACTGCGGCGGGCGAACCGGTCGCGCTCGACGACCGGTGCCCCCACCGTGGGTTCCCGCTCTCGGCTGGTGAACTCATCGGTGACGACGTGCAGTGCGGATACCACGGCCTGCGATTCGACACGGGTGGAACCTGTGTCAGCGTTCCCGGTCAAGACCGGATTCCCTCGCGCGCCAGCGTCGCGAGCCGTCCCCTCGTCGAGCAGGGCGCGTGGATCTGGGCGTGGATGGGCGATCCTGACCGACCCGACCACGATCGACTCCCCGCCACCCCGTGGTTCACCGATTCGAACTGGGCCTCGGTCGACGGGATGGAACCACTTGCAGCTCGCTACGGCCTGTTGATCGACAACCTGCTCGATCTGTCGCACGAGACCTTCCTGCACGACGGATTCATCGGCACCCCAGAAGTCGCCGAGACCCCGATCACCACGTCGACCGACGAGGACGAGCGCGTGATACACGTCAGCCGGCACATGGAAGGTGTCGAGTGTCCGCCGTTCTACACCCGCTCGACGGGGTTCTCGACGCCGATCGATCGCTGGCAGGACATCGAGTACCACGCGCCCGGCTTCTACCTGCTGCATGTCCGTGTCGCTCCCGGTGGAGCGCCGGTCGCGAGCGACGGGAGCGATCCCGAAGCCGCTCACCTGAAAGTGCTGTACGCGATCACCCCGGTGGACGATCACAACACGTTGGACTTCTGGGCGGTCTGCCGCGATTTCGCGCTCCACGACCCAACCGTCGATGCAGGAATCGCCGAGATGAATCGAGCCGTCGTGCTGCAGGACGTCGTCGCGTTGAACCTGATCGAAGAGCGCCTCGGTGACGAGTGGACGCCGGTGGAGGTCAGCCTGAAGATCGACACCGGTGGGCTTGCCGGCCGTCGCGTGCTGGCCGAGATGGTTGCCAACGAATAGTCGAGCCCTCGCCGGCCCCGCCAGGTTGTCTACAAAATTGTGGACAATCCGAGGGTGCGTGTCTAAGGTGACGGCCGGACGACCTCGGTGCTCGACGCGCCTGTCCGTGCGGCCGATCGGTCGCAGTCTCATCTCAGAGGGGGAACCAAGCATGACGAATCAGCGCAAGGGGAGAGTGCTGCGTGCCGCTGCACTGCTCTTCACGTTCACGTTGGCAGCCGCCGCCTGTGGCGGCGACGACGACGACGGTTCCGCCGAAACCACGGCAACCACCGACGCCCCAGCCGCAACCGACGCTCCGGCGGCAACCGACGCTCCGGCGGCGACCGACGCTCCGGCGGCGACCGACGCTCCGGCGGCGACCGACGCTCCCGCCGCACCGGAGAAGGCAGAGCTCAAGCTCGGGTTGATCCCGATCGCCGATGTCGCCCCGATCTTCATCGGCCAGCAACAAGGCTTCTTCGAGGAAGAGGGCTTGACCGTCAGCACCGAGTTCGCGCAGGGCGGAGCCGCTGCGATCCCGGCCGTCGTGTCCGGTGACATCGACTTCGCCTTCGGCGCCTACCCGTCGTTCTTCTCCGCCGTGCAGGAAGGGCTTCCCCTGCTGATCTCGACGGAAGCCAACCGAGCCGCTCCGCTGTTCGGCGGTCTGTACTCGTTGCCCGACTCGGGCATCGCGACACCGGCCGACATGGCCGGAAAAACGGTCGCCGTCAACACGCTCAACAACCTCGTTCAGCTTGCGGTCGAGTACCAGCTGTCCACCGCTGACCTCACGCTCGACGACGTGACACTGGTGGAGATCCCATTCCCGGACATGGTGGCGACGCTCGAGCGCGGCGACGTGGACGTCATCTCCGTGGTGGAGCCATTCGGCACGATCGCCAAGAACTCCTTGGACGCGGTGTTGGTGACGGACATGTTCGCCGGCGACATCGAGGGATTCCCGGTGGCTGGCTTCTACGTGACCGAGTCGTTCGCAGCGGAGAACCCGAACACGGTCGCGGCGTTCAACCGGGCCTTCGTCAAGGCGGTGGACTACGCCAACAACACCGATGACGCGGTTCCTCAAGTCCTGCCCACATACATCGAAACCACGACGGTCGAAGCCGCCCGCGAACTCAACTACCCGCTGTTCGTGGCCGGAATCGATACCGAGGTCATCCAGATCACACCCGACTTCATGCTCGAGGCCGGTCTGCTCGATGGCCCGATCACCGCGGCGGACCACGTGGTCGAGTGACGATCTGAGTCGTCCGACGAATCCAACACATCCATGACATCGGTACTCCGGCTGCCACGCGTTCCTGCCAGTTGGGTGCGCGGGGCGGTCGGGGCCGCCGTCCTGTTCGTCGGCCTCGAGATCCTGACGCGGGCCGAGCTCGTCACCCCCGACTATCTCCCTCCAGCCTCGTCGATCCTGCGCGAGACGTTCGACCTGCTGACGACCAGCTCGTTTCTCGGCGATCTGTGGGTCACACTCCAAGCCTGTCTCCTCGGCTTGGTGATCGCGACATTCGTTGCTGTGCCGTTGGGGCTCGTGCTCGGGCTCGGGCAAACCGCGTACAAGGCGACGGTCGTGGTCATCGAGTTCCTGCGGCCGATCCCGTCGGTGGCGCTGATCCCGTTGGCGATCCTGATCTACGGACGCGGGACCGACATGAAGGTGGCGCTCATCGTGTTCGCCTGTCTCTGGCCGATCCTGTTCAACACGATCTACGGGATGCATTCGGTGGATCCGGTCGCGTCGGACACAGCGCGCGCCTTCGGGCTGGGCAAGGTCAGTATCGCTCGACGTGTCTATCTCCGCAGCGCATCTCCGTTCATCTTCACCGGATTCAAGATCGCCGTGTCGGTCGCCGTGATCGTCGCTGTGAGTGCGGAGATCATCGCGGGTGGTTCGGAGGGGATCGGCATCGTGTTGAGCGAGGCCGCGTCGATCGGTGATCAGCGAACCGTCTACGCAATCACGATCATCACCGGCCTGCTGGGTCTCGTCTTGCTGGGGGTGCTCGGATTCGCCGAGCGCCGCCTGTTCGCGTGGGCCAAGATCGACGGGGCGGCATCATGACGGTGTCTCCGGGTGAAGATCTCACGCCGGTCCAGTTCTGGGAGCGACGTCCGTCCCCTCGAACGTTGGGCCGCGCGAAGGACGTCGGCATTCAACTCGCCGTCGTCGTCGGTGTCCTCATCGTGTGGAAGGTCGGTACCGAATGGCAGGACTCGCTGTTCTTCCCTTCACCGAACAAGGTGTTGGCCGAGGTCTGGAACGGGTGGATTCTCAACTGGTCCGAGTCGTGGAACGAGAACATCTTCCCGAGCCTGAGGCGGCTGCTCGCCGGGTTCCTCCTCGCCGCAGCCGTTGCGGTCGCCCTCGGTGTCGCGATCGGCCGATCACGCACCTTCGGCGACTACGTCGAACCGATCATCAACTTCCTTCGCTCGATCCCGCCACCGGCACTCCTCCCGCTGTTCTTCGTGCTGCTCGGCATCGGTGACTCGATGAAGATCGTGTTGATCGCGGTCGGCGTGTTCCCACCGATCCTGCTGAACACGATCGACGGTGTCCGGTCCATCGACCCGCTCTATCTCGACACGGCCGAGGCGTATCGCATCACACCCGTTCGCCGGCTGACCCACGTGATCCTGCCCTCGGCGGCTCCGAAGATCTTCGCCGGCTTGAGGATCAGTCTGTCGATCGCGGTCATCTTGATGGTGATCTCCGAACTGTACGCAGCAACGAACGGTGTGGGGTTCCGCATCGTGCAGGCACAGCGTCAATTCAAGATGGTCGACCTCTGGGCCGGTCTCGTCGTGCTCGGCGCGATGGGGGCGGCCCTGAACGTGGCGTTGACCATGATCGAACGACGCGTGCTGCGCTGGAGGCGACCATGATGGAGACCGAGATGTCGACCGACGCAGGCACGAGCGTGTCGCTCGCAGCCAACGAACTGAACCACACGTACGGCCTGGGTACGTCCGAGGAGCACCGGGCACTGGGCGGGATCACGTTCTCGATCGACAAGGGCGAGTTCGTCGCGATCGTCGGACCGTCGGGCTGTGGAAAGACCACGCTGCTGCGATGTCTGTCAGGCCTGATGGCGCCGACGTCGGGCCAGGTCACGCTCGCCGGTGAGCCGGTGACGTCGGTGCCGAAAGACCTGACGTTGGTCTTCCAGGACTACCGCCGGTCGCTGTATCCGTGGCTCCGTATCGATGCGAACGTCGAGTTCCCACTGAAGAACAGCGGCATCGACAAGGCCGAGCGCACCGAACGGGTTCGCCAGGCGCTCGACGATGTCGGCCTGACCGGGCATGCCGGCAAGTACCCGGGTCAGTTGTCCGGCGGCATGCAGCAACGCGTCTCGATCGCCCGGGCGCTCGCGTATCGACCGAACCTGCTGCTGATGGACGAGCCGTTCGCCTCGGTCGACGCGCAGACACGAGCGTCGCTCGAAGACGTGCTGTTGGAGGTCTGGGAGCGGCGCAAGAAGACGGTGCTGTTCGTCACCCACGACATCGACGAGAGCGTCTACCTCGCCGACCGGGTCGTGGTGTTGTCGAACGCCCCGTCGCACGTGATGGCCGAGATCGAAGTCGACATTCCTCGTCCTCGCGATCAGATCGAGACGAAGGCGACGCCAGAGTTCGTCGAGCTCCGTGCCGAGGTCGCCCGGCTCATCCGAGACGCGGGCACCCGCGAGACGTGACCGGTCACGGGACGGGCGAGGACGGCCCGGTTCGAGCGTCCGGTCCCCGGATCACTGCGGGTGGCGCGGTGTTCGCCCGCTTGACACAACTCGGCGTCGATGTCGTCTTCGTCAACTCGGGAACGGACTTCCCTCCGATCATCGAAGGTCTCGCTGAAGCCGACGCGCACGAGGTCGACGTTCCACGCGCCATCCTGGTGCCGCACGAGCACGCTGCGATGGGCATGGCGCACGGCTACTACTTCGCCACGGGCAGGTCCCAGGCCGTGATGCTGCACACCAACGTCGGGCTGTCGAACGGTGCAACCGGCGCGATCAACGCGGCCACCGACCATGTACCGATGCTGCTGATGTCCGGGCGGACGCCCACGGTCGAGCAGGATCGATTCGGAGCACGAACGGTGCCGATCGGCTGGGGGCAGGAGATGCGCGACCAGGCCGCGCTCGTGCGCGAAGCGTGCAAGTGGGACTACGAACTCCGATTCCCGGAGCAGGTGCCCCAACTCCTCGACCGGGCATACGCGATCGCCAACTCGACGCCGAAGGGCCCGGTGTACCTCAGCCTCCCGCGCGAGGTGCTGTGCGAACCGTGCCCGTCGGATGCACTGCGGATCCCGCCCGCGATGGCTGCCGCCGGCATCACCGCACCGGCGACACTCATCGGCCGTGCCGCCGAGCTCTTGGCGGGCGCACATCGCCCGGTCATCTTCGCGCAGCGCGGCGCGGGCGACGAGGCGGGATTCGACGCACTCGCCCGACTCGCCGACGACTGGTCGATTCCGGTGTGCCAGTACTGGGCGGTCGCGACCGCGATCTCGTCGGACCATCCGACCTACGTCGGTGTGGATCCGGAGCCGTGGATCTCGGATGCGGATGTCGTGCTCGTCATCGACAGCCTGGCGCCCTGGTCGCCGGATGCTCACCGCCTCGATCCGGAGTGCCGGGTGATCCAGCTCGGCCCGAATCCGCTCTACGACCGGTTTCCGGTCCGCAACTTCCGCTCCGACCTGTCGATCACCACCGAGGTCGGTCCGGGCCTCGTCGAGCTCGAACTCGCGCTCGGGCGGACGCGTGGCGACCCCTCGATCGCTTCGATTGCCGACTCGCGAGCGATCGAATCGCGTCGGTCACGAATCGACGAGTGGGTCGGGCATCGTCGTGCGCGACGTGCGGAGATGGCGAACGCGCCACTCGACGAGCCGATGACGAAGGCGTGGGTCGCGAGCCGCGTCGGCACGGTGATCAAGGGTCGCACGGCCACCGTGATCTCGGAACTGGGCTGTCCGCTCGACGCGCTCGAGTTGACCGAGCACGGATCGTGGCGGCAGGAGCCACACTCGGGCGGGCTCGGCTGGGGTCTGCCCTGCGCGATGGGTGTCAAGCTCGCGGACCCCGAACGGCTCGTCGTGGCAACGATGGGCGACGGGTCGTACATGTTCGCCAACCCGGTCGCATGTCATCAGGTTGCCGAAGCCCATGACATCGCCGTCCTCACGCTCGTGCTCAACAACGGTGGGTTCGGCGCCGTGTCCGATTCGGTACTCGGGATGTATCCGAGCGGCTACGCATCGAAGGGCGACGACGTTCCGCTCACGCAACTCGCCCCGAGCCCCGACTTCGCGAAGGTCGCCGAAGCCAGCCGTGCGCACGCCGAGACCGTCACCAGGGCCGCCGACCTCGACGCCGCGCTCGCCAGGGCCATCCGCGTCGTCACCGAAGACCGGCGACAGGCGCTGCTCGATGTCCACATCGTCGACTGAACGGGCGGGCCGATTCTCGCCGCAGAACGAACGAGGGCTGATCGCGTTCCTCGCCGCGCTCAGTGGGTTGAGCGCGATGGGCATCGATGTGCTCCTCCCGGGACTCAGCGACATCCGTGCGGCGTTCGACCTCGCACCGGACTCGACACGGGTCTCACTGATCATCACGGTCTACCTCTTCGGCCTCGGGATCGGCCAGGTCTTCTTCGGCCCGATCGCCGATCGATTCGGCCGCAAACCGACCGTGCTGATCGGGCTCGGCATGTTCGCGGTGGGAGCGATCGGCTCGGGTCTTGCCCCGTCGCTGACCGTCATGCTCGTGCTCCGATTCCTGATGGGGATGGGTGCGGCTTCACCGCGTGCGATGAGCCTGTCGATCGCCCGCGACAGATTCTCCGGAGATGCGATGACGCGGGTCGTCTCCCTGGTGATGCTGTTCTTCCAGCTGTCACCGGCGGTCGCACCCCTGCTCGGCGAGGGCCTGCTCGCCATCGGACCGTGGCAGGGCATCTTCGTATTCGCAGCGACCGTGGCGATCCTCGTCATGGTGTGGACGACGCAGTTCGCCGAGACACTGGCCGAGGAACGCCGGCTGCCGCTCACGTTCGCGAGGACGTCGCAGAGCGCGCGCACGATCATCGGCTCGCGGTGGGCGCTCGGTCACGGCCTGGTGCTGATGTTCGAGTTCACTGCGTTCTACGTGTACCTGAGTTCGTCGGAGCTGATCTTCGACGACGTCTTCGGACGCGGTGGCATCTTCGCGGTCTGCTTTGCCCTGGGCGCGATCATTCAGGCAGTCGGGAATCTCAGTGCATCGAGACTGGCGCCGCGCTTCGGGACGGCCCGGCTGATGGCGTCGGTCGTAACGGCGTACGTGGGCATCGGAGCGGTCTTTCTGCTGGTGACGGCCGGGGCGAGTGGGCACCCGGAGTTCTGGCTCTGGCTCGTGCTGTTGTGGAGCCTCAACGGTCTCCATGCAGTGGTGCTGACGATGGCGAACAGTCTGGCGATGCAGCCACTTGCCGCTCTGGCGGGCACCGGGTCCGGGCTGATCGGCACGATGTCGATGATGGGCGGCGCGATCATGGCGTCGTTCGTGGCCGGCACCATCGACGGCTCGGCGACACCGATGGCCGCGGCGTATCTCGGCTTCGGGTTGCTCGCCGGCCTCAGTCTGTGGTGGGCGCGCGGTGGCAGCGATGCGCCGATCGGGACAACGCACCAGATTGTCGACAATCTTGGGCCCCGCCGGTGAGGATTGTCTACGATCGGTCGGGAACCCTGGAGGCGAATGTGGCGATCGAGAAACCGTACGTGGACATCCCGGGCACGACCGTGTTCGACGCCGCTCAGTCGCGCACAGGATATTGGCTGAACCAATTCTGCATGTCGCTCATGAAGGCGGACAACCGAGAGCGATTCAAACGTGACGAACGGGCATACCTCGATGAATGGGACATGACCGAGGATCAGAAGCAGTCGGTGCTCGACCGCGACATGAACCGGATGATCGAGCTGGGCGGCAACATCTACTTCCTCGCCAAGATCGGTGCGACCGACGGGCTGAGCTTCCAGCAGATGGCGGGCTCGATGACGGGTATGACCGAGGACGACTACCGGGCGATGATGGTCGCCGGGGGACGCTCGATCGAGGGCAACCGATACGTCGGCGAGCAGGCCAACTGATGGCACACGTCTCCGCGTCGGTGTACACCTCGCACGTGCCGGCGATCGGCGTCGCACTCGACCACGGCAAGACCGACGAGCCGTACTGGCGGCCGCTGTTCGCCGGGTACGAGCCGTCCAAGGCCTGGATGGCCGAGCACACTCCGGACGTCGTCTTCCTCGTGTTCAACGATCACGCCACGGCGTTCAGTCTGGAGATGATCCCGACGTTCGCGATCGGCACGGCGGCATCGTTCGCGGTCGCCGACGAGGGATGGGGCCCCCGTCCGGTGCCCGACGTCGTGGGCCATCCGGACCTTGCCGCGCACATCGCGCAGTCGGTCATCCAGCAGGACTTCGATCTCACGCTCGTCAACAAGATGGACGTCGACCACGGGCTCACGGTCCCGCTCTCGCTCCTGTTCGGTCAGCCCGACGCGTGGCCGTGCCCGGTGATTCCCTTCGCCGTCAACGTGGTGCAGTATCCACCCCCGTCGGGACGACGTTGCCTGAACATCGGCAAGGCGATCAGGAATGCGATCGAGTCGTACGACGAGCCCTTGAACGTGCAGGTCTGGGGGACCGGCGGCATGAGTCATCAGCTCCAGGGTCCACGCGCCGGGTTGATCAACTCGGAATTCGACCAGGCGTTCCTCGACGACCTCATCGGTGACCCCGAGGCGCTTGCGACCAAGCCGCATGTCGAGTATCTCCGCGAGGCCGGCTCGGAGGGGATCGAGCTGGTGATGTGGCTGATCGCCCGAGGAGCGATGGCCGATCTCGCCGGCGGGTCGGCCCCATCGGTCGAACATCGCTTCTACCACGTGCCGGCGAGCAACACCGCCGTCGGCCATCTCATCTTGAGCGAGTCGTGAGGGAGCCACCATGACCATCAACGTCGCCCTGGCGGGAGCCGGTGCCTTCGGCATCAAGCACCTCGATGCCATGCACCAGATCGACGACGTGCGGGTGATCTCCGTCGTCGGGCGCCAACTCGACCCGACCCGTGAGGTCGCGGAGCGGTACGGGATCGACCACGTGACGACCGATCTCGCCGAGAGCCTCGCGCTCGACGAGGTCGACGCGGTGGTGCTCGCCACTCCCACCCAGATGCACGCCGAGCAATCGATCGCGTGCCTCGCAGCCGGCAAGCACGTCGAAGTCGAGATCCCGCTGTGCGACAACCTCGCCGACGGGTGGCGGGTCATCGAGGCCCAGCAACGCAGCGGTCTCGTCGCCATGTGCGGCCACACGCGCCGTTTCAATCCGAGCCACCAGTGGGTTCACCGTCGTGTGCAGGCCGGGGAGTTCAACATCCAGCAGATGGACGTACAGACGTACTTCTTCCGCCGCACCAACACGAACGCGCTCGGCCAGCCTCGTAGCTGGACCGACCACCTGCTCTGGCATCACGCGGCCCACACCGTCGACCTCTTCGCGTACCAGGCCGGCAGCCCGATCGTGGACGCCCACGCGATGCAGGGGCCCATCCATCCGGAACTGGGCATCGCGATGGACATGTCGATCCAGCTGCGTACCGAGTCGGGTGCGATCTGCACGTTGTCGTTGTCGTTCAACAACGACGGGCCGTTCGGCACGTTCTTCCGGTACATCGGCGACACCGGCACCTACATCGCCCGCTACGACGATCTCATGGACGGTCGCGAGGAGCCGATCGACGTGTCCGACGTCGATGTGTCGACGAACGGCATCGAACTCCAGGACCGTGAGTTCTTCGCGGCGATCCGCGAGGGCCGCGAGCCGAACAGCAGCGTGGCCCAGGTGCTGCCGTGCTACGAGGTCCTCGATCGGCTCGAACGTCAACTCGCCGAGTCTGCTGCTCCGTAGCCCCCGGCAGTACCGAGTTGGTGTTGCCACACGACGCGCGTGCGTCGGCAGCGGAGCCAGGCCAGCGACGACGTCAGGATGGGTCGGCTGGGTGGCGCCAGTCGATCAAACCGCGGGTCGTGATGACCTGGGCGTCGTGGGTGATCGCGAGCGCCTCGTAGCCGGGGTGCCGTGCCAGCCAGTCGAGGCCGTCGAGGCCCATGACGAACACGGCGGTGGCGTACGCATCGACCCAGGTGAGGGTCGGGCCGACGATCGTCACGCTCGCGAGTTCGGTCGTCGGTTGTCCGTTCCGCGGGTCGATGATGTGGGCGCCGCGTTCGTAGGTGGCCGATGTCGCGACCGCAGCCGGTCCGGTGACGTCGAGGACCATGGCGAGGAGGTCGCGGTCGTCCGGGTGGCGGATGCCGACCGTCCACGGGGTGCCAGGGGCAGCGCAGCCGCGGACGGCGATGTCACCGCCGGCGTTGATCGTGAAGTCGGTGTGGCCGTGAGCGTCGAGGATCTCGGCGGCGCGTTCGATCGACCATCCCTTGACGAGGCCGGAGGGATCGAGGGTGGTGCCGTTGGGGGCGGGGACGGCGAACGCGTCGAACGCGCCATCGGTGTCGTCGGTCAGCTCCTCGCACATCAGGAGCACGTTGGCGATCTCGTCGTCGACGTCGTCGAGCGTGATCTCGGCGCGGCCGAGTCGGGAGATCGGGCTGTCGACGATGTAGGGGCTGTAGGTCCGGTCGACGTGGTGGAGCCATGCGACCGCCTCGGAGAGACCGTGTCCGTCGGTCGCGCCGTCGCGGACGTCGAACGAGACGGCGGTGCCCATGACGTGTTCGACATGGTGGTAGCCGACGTGTTCGAGGCCGTCGGTGGTATCGACAGTGTTCGCCATCGCATGTCTCCGGTTCAGGCGCCTGCGCCGGCACCTGCGACCGCGACGCCGGCCCGGGCGGCGGCGTCGATCGCAGACTGCAGCGAGCGGCGGTAATCGTTGCTGGTGTAGGTGGCGCCCGACACGGTGTCGACATTCGCGCTCTGGGCCGTGAGCGCTTCGACGTCGAGGCGGGGCACGGCACGATCGTTGATCCGGACACTCTTGCCGTCCCGGTACGGCGTCTGCAGTGTCGTGACGTCGGTCAGCGATCCGTCGGATGCGAAGGTTGCCCGCACCTGCACGTCGCCCCACTTGTTGTGGTACACACCGCCGTCGACCACGACGTCGGTGGCGATCGCCGGTGTTCCGGAGGGCGCCGCCGGGGCTCCGACCGGGGGCACCTCGAGGTTGATCCCCTGCGGCTGTGCGGCACCCGTCGACCCCGCCACCGGCGTGTTCGACACCACGGTGGCTGCCTGGAGTTCGGTGCCGCCGTGCGCGCTGGTGACCGCGAAGAGGGCAGCGAGGCCGCCGGTCGAGGCCAGGCTCAGCCCGAGCGCCGCGGCGCGGGCACCTTTCGCCGGATGGCGACGTTTCGGGATCCTGCCGCTGCTCGAGGATCGCTGGGTCGGACCGGGCACCGGCGAGGCGCTCTCGTTCGATTCACCGGCGGCACGGCTGGTCGTCATACGCCTCGCCGCCAGAGCGGCGAGGCGCTCGGCCCGAACTTCGTCCATCGCACTCGGCGCCTCGGGTCGGGGGAGTTCTTCCATGACTCGATTCAGCCACACGGAGTTCAGCACGGACTGAGTCGTTCCTGTGAGTCTCCTGTGAATCTGCTCAGAGCACGGAGTTTCGTCGCTGGACGATGACGCCGAAGAGCCGGACCCCCAACGTGTACGTACCGATCGCGACCAGCAGCAGAACGCCGACTCGGAAGGGCCGGCCCGAGGCGTCGGTGCCCATCTGTACCGCGTGCACCAGGGCGAGCGCGACCCCGATGACCGAGCTGAGGTGGACGATCCGCCACGTCCGACGCGAGAACAGCCGGCGCGGCCACGACGTCAACACCGTGGTCGCGAACAGGTAGGTCGCGACGACGCCCCACGCCAACGCGAGACGTTCCGACGATGCGATGCCGGGTACGAAGAGATCGGCGAGGGCGAGGCCGGCATCCCGATCGAGGTACGAGGTCGCGACGTGGGCGAGGGTGAAGATCAGCGCAGCGCCACCGAGCCAGTTGTGCAGGTCGAGCCACCAGTTCGGGCGCCGTCGTCGACCGGTCTCCCGGGCCGAGAAGAGAAAGCCCCAGGCGAGTGCCGCGACCGCCAGTGCGGAAGCGACGATGCCGGTCGCCCGACTGAGGTACCACATCGTGTCGTTCATCGGGCACCGATCGCGTCACGAAGCGACCCGGTGCAGTCCGAGTTGCCCGCCATCCTACGAACCCTCCGTGCTCGCCGGGCCGGTGACGTGGTGATGGATCTCGGCGGTCATCGTCTGTATGGCCGTGATCATCTCGGCGGCTCTGGTGTTGGTCTCGTAGTCGTGGGTGGCGAGCTCGGCCGAGACCTGGTCGGATCGGCGGGCGGCGATGAGCAGGATCGCCCCCTGGAGCGCTGCCACACAGGACAGGAGAAGATTCAGCAAGATGAACGGGTACGGGTCGAACCCGACGCCGCGGTTGCCGATCATCCAACCCGCCAGGAAGACCAGCGCTCCGAGGACGAACGCCCACGAGCCCATGCCGTTGCGGAGCCGGTCGGCCGAGCGCTCCCCGAACGTGAGCTCATCGTCGGATCGAACGCCAGGATGGCGGTGCCAGAGACTTCTCCCGTGTCGCAGTTCCCAGTCCTTCAGTCGCATTACGTTTCTCCGTCGGTCGATGGTCGAACGTCGCCCCGAACGTTCAGTTGCGGCTGCCCCAGTTGACCAGAACCGGTCGGCCGACGGGCGGCTCCGGCGCGCGACGCGGTCCGGTCGCGCCGGAGGTGCGACCGGGGTCGACAGCGCACGTTCTGGTCGCTCGGCATGGCGCCGGTCAGGCATCCTCGTCGTCGTGAACGAGCGCTCGGCCGCCAGGGAGCCGGACGGTCACGACGAGCCCGCTGGGCTCGTGCCGCGTCATCACGACGGTGCCGCCGTGGGCTTCCACGATCGCACTCGTGATCGACAAGCCCAGACCGCTCCCACCGCTCGCCCGCGTGCGAGCTTCGTCGGCCCGGTAGAAGCGGTCGGTGAGTCGGTCGAGCTGGGCGTCTTCGACGCCCGGTCCGGCGTCGGCGACCCTGAGCACGACCTGGTCGTCGTCGACGGACAGGCTGATCTCGCACTCCGCATTCGTCGGCGTGTGGGTTCGGACGTTGGCGAGCAGGTTGTCGACCACCTGGCGGAGTCGGGTCGCGTCACCGGCGACGTTGACCACTCCGCAGACGCTGGTGTCGAACCTCCGGTCGGGCTCGAGAGCTCTCGCAGCGTCGACGGCGGCGAGGACGATCTCGGTCATGTCGACCGTCTCGGTGGCCTGGGGGCGCTGTTCGTCGAGTCGGGCGAGCAGGAGGAGATCGTCGACCAGCTCGGCCATACGTGCGGTTTCGGACCTGATGCCGCTCATGGCTCGTTCGAGGTCGGCGGGCCGATCGCGTGCTCCCGAGTCGAACAACTCGGCGTAGGCGGTCGTCGCCGCCATCGGCGTTCGGAGTTCGTGGGAAGCGTCGGCGACGAATTGGCGCATCCTCGCTTCGGAAGCCGTGAGCTTGGCCATCGTCGCCTCGCGCTCGGCACGGGCACGGTCGAGGCGGTCGAGCATGGCGTTGAGGACGGCCGCGAGGCGTCCGACCTCCGTGTGCTGTTCGGCGCCGGGCACGCGCGCATCGCTGAGGTCGTCGTCACTGATCGTCGCGGCGCGTGCTTCCACCATTCGCAGGGGGCGCAGGCCGATGTCCACGAGCCACGAGGCGAGTGCGAGTGCTGCGAGGATGGCGGCGGCACTCGCGCCCACGAGGACGACGAGGAGTCGTGACCGGGTCTCGCTGACCTCGTGCAGCGACTGACCGACGATGAGCGTCGAGTCGGTTCCGATCGGATCGACCCGGAGTCGCATCTCGTCACCGTCCGAGGCCCGCACCGTCTGGTGGCGGTCTCCCAGGCTCACATCTCTCAGGTCGATGGTGACGGCGTCGTCGCCGGGTTCGCGGGCGGGAGCGGTGAATGCGGCTCGTCCCGACGAGTCGACGATGGCGACGTAGAGACCGGGGGCGATCTCGGGGATGACCGACCAGTTGCCGGGATCACCCTCGGCCAGCTGTTCGGTGGGGGTATGGGCACGTTCGAGCGTGCTGTCGACCTGGTCGAGCTGTGCGCCGGTCACCAGCACGTAGGTGATCGCGCCTGCCACGACGAGGCCGGTCAGCATGGCCAGGCCGGTGCCGATGAGCAGTCTGAGTCGCAGCGACATCCTGCTCAGTCCTGACCGGTCGGTTCTCGCAACACGTACCCGACGAGGCGCACCGTGTGAATGACCGGCGGGCCGTGCTGGTTGAGCTTCTTGCGCAGGTAGCTGACGTAGGTCTCGCAGATGTTGGAGTCGCCGTCGAAGTCGTAGTGCCAGACGTGGTCGAGGATCTGGGCCTTCGACAGCACTCGGCCCGGATTCATCATGAAGTACTTGAGGACGCTGAACTCGGTGGCAGTCAGCTCGATCGGCACGCCGCCGCGGCGGAGCTGATGTGCGTCGACATCGAGTTCGAGGTCCGCGAACCTCAGCACGTTCTCGTCCCCGGTCGTTGGGACGGAGCGCCGCAGGATCGCACGAACCCGCATGATCAGCTCGGCCAACGAGAACGGCTTCGTCAGGTAGTCATCGGCGCCGGCCGCGAATCCGGCGCGCTTGTCGTCGAGCGTGTCGCGGGCCGTGAGGAACAACACGGGGGTGCGGTCTCCGTCGCGGCGGAGCCGGCTCGCGATCGCGAACCCGTCGAGGTCGGGCAGCATGACGTCGAGCACGATGAGGTCCGGGCTGTTCTGTTGCACCGCGGTGATCGCAGCGGACCCGGTGGTGGCCTCGATCACCTCGAAACCCTCGTAGCGCAACGCGGTCGACACTGCGTCGACCAGGGACGGTTCGTCGTCCACCACCAGGATCCGGGTCGAATCCGTCATCGGACGGCCACGGCGTCGGTTGCCCATCGTGTCACGGTGCGAGTGTCGCAGAACTCGAGCCGATCGAGGTGCGTCGACGCCGAGTTCTACGCAGCGATACAGCGGGAACTCAGCTGGCGTTGAACCTGCGAGCCGATCGTCGCGCGGTGCGCGGTTCCGGCGGTCCGCCCGTCGCACGACTTGCCGCCCGAAACCGGTCGCCGACCCGCAGGTCGGTGTCGGCCGACGACCGTGCGCCCGATCGACAACGTGATCGCTCGCCAGCACGACCCAGGGCTCGCGGGCGAGCGACGGCAGGAATTGCACGCTCGAGCGGGCTCGGCGCGATGCGACATCGGCCGGCGAACCGGCCGACACGTGTTCCACGGGGATACGGTTCGGGAGGTGGAAGACGATCGCAGTGGTGCCCCGTCCGAGACGTGAGGTGTTCGCGGTCGCGGTGCGTGTGAAGGCGGGCAGCGAGTGAGCACCGTCGTGCCGCTGATCGTGATCGCCGTGATGGTGCTGTTCAATGCGCTGTTCGTCGCGGCCGAGTTCGCCACGGTCGGTTCGAGGCGCTCCCGAGTCCAGCAGTCGGCCGAGGCCGGCAGTACGTCGGCCGGACACCTCCTGGCCATCATGCGTGACCCGAGACGGCTCGATTCGTACGTCGCCGCCTGCCAGATCGGCATCACGCTCAGCAGCCTCGTCGCCGGCGCGTACGGGCAGGCCCAGCTCACGCCGCTGCTCGAACCCCACCTCGGCAGCGTCGGCGGCCGCACGGCCGCGGTGATCATCGTCCTCGTGATGATCACCGCCCTCCAAGTGGTGCTGGGCGAGTTGCTCCCCAAGACCGCCGCGCTGCGGTACCCCGAACGACTCGCCATCGCGACCCTCCCACCGATGCGGATCAGCCAATGGCTGTTCCGGCCGCTCGTCGCGATCTTCAACGGGTCGGCGTTCCGGCTGATGACGTGGTGGAAGCTCGACACCGATCACAGCCACGCCCACGTCCACTCTCCCGAGGAGCTCGCCGGCCTGTACCGGGCGAGCGCGGCCGGTGGCCTCATCGACGCCTCCGAACGCGACATGCTCGCCGGCATCCTCAACGTCGACGCACGAGTGGCACGCGAAGTGATGACCCCGCGACCGAGGCTCGTGACGGTCGACGGTTCGATCACGGTGGGCGACGCCTTGACGCTCCTGGCCGAGGGCCCACACACCCGATTCCCGGTGCGGCGTGACGATGGCGTGATCATCGGCGTCGTCGAGCTCCGCGAGCTCTTCGTCCGGGCACAACGCGACCCGACCGTGCCGGTGAGCGAGATCACCCGGCAGGTGGTCGAGGTCGCCGAGGTCGTCACCGTGCCGAATCTGTGGCGGACACTGCGCGACGAATCGCAACACTGTGCGCTCGTCGTCAACGAGTACGGCGACGTGGCCGGCCTCGTCACGATGGAGGATGCGATCGAGGAAGTCTTCGGTGAGGTACGCGACGAGTTCGACACCGACGAGGACGACCCGATCATCGTGGAGGGCGATCACGTATCGGTCCGGGGCGACGTCCTGCTCTCGACGCTCGAGGACAGGTTCGGGCTCGATCTCGCCATCCCGCACGTCGACACGGTCGGCGGGTGGGTGTGGCACCAACTCGATCGCACCCCGACGATCGGCGACGTCGTCCGTCCGACTCCGGAGCTCCCACCGGTTCGGGTGGACGAGATGGACGGTCGGGCCGTGACGCGCGTGAGCTTCGAGCTGGACGGGGGCGAGCGATGATGACCGACGTCGTCGTTCCGATCCTCGTCGTTGCGGTGCTGGTGGTGATCAACGGCGTCTTCGTCGCGGCCGAGTTCGCCCTCGTCGGCTCCCGCCCCAGTCGGCTCGAATCGCTCGCCGCTGGCGGCAGCCGAGCGGCGAAGTGGCTACTCGACGTCTTCGAGCGGCCGACCGGGAAGGATGGCTACATCGCCGTCGCCCAACTCGGCATCACCCTGGCCAGCATCGGCCTCGGCATGTACGGCGAACCGGCGGTCGCCGGCTGGCTGTACGACCCGTTCGAGAATTGGGGGCTGTCGAACGCGGCCGCGCACACCGTCGGGTTCATCGTGGCGCTCAGCGGCATCACCTATCTGCACGTCGTGCTCGGCGAGATGATCCCGAAGGCACTCGCGCTCCAAGCCCCGGAGTCGATCAGCGTCAAGGTGAACCCGTTCATGCGGTTGTTCTCCGTGCTGTTCCGTCCGATGGTGGTGGTCCTCAACGCGACCGCGTTCGGGTTGATGCGACTCCTGCGGATCCCCGAGCCGGACCAGCGCCTCTCGCTCTACACGAGTGCCGAACTGGCGATCGTCACCGACGAGGCTGCCGACAGCGGACAGTTGGGCGCCATGCAGCGCGACTTGATCCGGAACGTGTTCGAGCTCGACCAGCGAACGGCCGAAGAGTTGATGACGCCGCGGCGTCGCGTCGAGACGATCGACATCGACGCCGAGTCGGACGAGATCGCCGAACGGATCGTCGCGTCGCCGAGGAGCCGCTATCCGGTGGTCGCGGGCTCGCTCGACGACGTGCGCGGGGTGCTCCACATCAAGGACTTCATCCGTGCCCGACAGCGCGGCGGATCGCTCGTTCTGAGCGATCTCGTCCGCCCGCTCCCGAACATCGCCCACACCCTGAACGCCGATGCCGTGTTGGAACGGTTCCAGGCGCGCCGAGCCCACGCTGCGCTGGTGGTCGACGAGTTCGGCGGAGCGCTCGGACTGCTCACGATGGACGACGTGATCTACGACGTCATGGAAGGCGAGGTGCAGCCGGACGGAGCGACCGTCGAACACGACGACGGGTCGATCAGCCTCGACGGCGAGGTCACGCTCACGGAGTTGGCCGACGACCACGGTATCGAGATCGAGCGAGACGACGTCACCACGCTCGCCGGGGTCGTGTTCGCCGAGACCGGGACGGTGCCGTCGGTGGGCACGACGGTTTCGGTCCAGGGCCATCAGCTCATCGTCGAGGAGGTCAGTGGACGTCAGCTGACCCGGATCCGGGTTCGTCCCGACGCCGATCCGCCGACCGGATCCGACTGAACACACGGTGTGCCGATCATGTGGTGATCGGGAAGCCGCCGCCCGCCGACTCAGACCGTGACCAGTGCGCCCGCCACCCAGCTCGGGCGGTCAGCGCCGAGCGCGCTTGCGTAGTCGACCAACTCGAGGTCGTGCACGATCGGATCGAAACCTTCGCCGACGAGGTAGGCGGTCACGGGTCCGGTGTCGCGGAAGTCCGACCGGTGCCGCTCCGCGAGATGTGCGAAGTCGGCGAAGCGATGATCGCGGAGCGCCGCGAATTGCGCGTCGACCGCCGACCGGGCGGAGTGGCGTGCGGACCGGCTGGTGTGGTCGAGGCATTCGCCCGGGCAGGTGCCGTACGCATGGCCGTGGTGGACCGGATCGGTCGTGGCAACGAGCATCGCGCCCTCCGCCAGAAGGTGTTGGAGATCCTCGATGCCGGGAACCGTTGCCGGGTCGTCGCCGACCAGGAACGGGTAACGGCGGACGACGTCGATCCGACGCCCTGCGTCGTTCGCCGCGAGCTCGAGCAATTCCACGAAGCCGTCGAGCGAGAACTCCTCGGCCGCGAGACCGCTTTCGTCATGGACGCCTCTGAGCTCGGCGAGCGCGACGCGGTCACCGCTGCGTGCCATGGCGACCCGATCGCGATCGGCGCGCCGTGCGCCGTGCAGCACCCCCAGCGCCAGCACACGGTCGACCCCGGACGCGAGCACCGTCGCGACCGCAGCTGCGATCTGGTGCCCGGTCACCTCGATGCGGGTGTGCGGCACGATGATCGCACCGCCATCGCGCAGTTGCATCGGAACCGCGCCGGCGAGGTGGGCCCGCAGCGCTCCCCGACCGAGCCGGGAGCGCTCTGCGGCGTAGTAGCGCTTCCAGTCCAGAGCGGATTCCACGATCACAGGTTCGCAGGTCGTACGGGCAGCGACCACGCCGGTGGGTCCTCGGGCCCCATCGATGGGTGGGATGTCGCGATCTTCGAGTGACCGTCGGCTCGGACTCGACCGGACCATCGCGGTGCGCACCACGACCCGCAGCGCGACACCGAGCCCGAACTCGGCGTTCTCCGGCCCGCCGCCCATGCCGCCGGTCAGGTCGGGGCCGTACCCGGATCGCGACCGGAACGCTCTCGTACCGGGCGGTCGTTCACTCGAGGGGCCGGTAGGCGCCCTGGACCGTGACGGTCACGCCGATCTGCGACTCACGCCACGTGGGTTCGCTCACGTCGTCGAGACCGAGCCACGCGATCAGCTCGTCCTGGTGCCACGTGAACATCCGTGCGCATCCCTTGCTACGCGGGAAGGGTGGGACGTAGTTCGCTCCGTGGATCGCCTGTCCGTCGTTGAAGTAGATCGGCTTGTACATGTTGCCGTTCTGGGGGTTGTCGACCTCGACCGGGAAGCGGGAGCTGTCGTGCCAGCCACCGTTGTCGAGCGCCGGGTCGTAGCGGAACGCGGCGACGCCCTGGACGTTGCGGGTCTCGAAGTCGGCTTCGCCCGTCGACGTCGGGTACACGTTGGTGATCCCACTGTCTCCTTCGCCGGTGAACATCACCTGGCAGGTCTCGTCGATGAGGATCCACCGATCGGACCATGTCGCGGCGCCGGCGGGGACCGAGAGTGAGTCGGTCTCGAAGAGGGTGTCCTCCTCGGTGCTGCCGGGCGCCATGTGACCGGCATTCACCGCGAGCCCGAGGCCCATCCGGGCCGCGCACAGCATCTGTCGCGTCAGCATTCCGGAATCGCCGTCGACTGCGAGCTCCGCGATCCGGTACGGGGCGAACAGCTCGTTCAGCCGCTGTTGCTGCCGTCGTACTGCGGCTGGTTCGGGTGCGAGTCGGGATGTGCCGCGCACATCGTCGAGGTCGTTGCCCACGCAGACGTCCAGCTCGTCGTCCGGGTGGATCACGTGATCCTCGCCGAGCCAATTCTCGGCGCGGATCTCGTCGATCGTGACGTCCTCGACGCCGTCGGCGATCTTCGAGAGCGTGTCACCGGCGGCGACCGTGACGACGCAGTCGGCGTTGCGGCCGCCCTCGGGTTCTGCCGCAGACGTCGGCGGCGGGCTCGCCGGGGTGACCGGTGGCGCCGTCGACGGGGTCGGCGCCAGGGACACGGGGGCATCCGTCGTCGACGTCGGCTGGTCCCCGCCATCACTCGCCAGTTCGGCCTGGCTGCACGCGGTGATGGCGATCAGCGACGCACTCAGCAGTGCGCTGCGTCGAAGAAGAAGCACGGCGACGAGGATAGTTCCCGCGCCGGTCGGCGCCCGGCGTGAGCAGGCTCGCCTCCACGATGACGACCCGCGGGTGATTCCCGTCGGCGTCGCCGTTGCGGATCCGTCGCGCCGAGCACGAAGAAGTTGCCGTGCCACGAGCAGTTCGGTGACACCGAGATCGAGTCACGCATCCGGGCGGTACCGTCTTCGCCGACGTCCGCAGCGAACACGACGCGGCGTCGGCCCCCATGCGACCCGCCGACGCGATCGCGGGACTGATCGTTCCCATCCGGTTTCGACCCTCCGGATCGAGGGCACAATGACGACATGGCGCACGTCGAGTTCGAGGTCCATCAGCGATTGAAGGCGTCGCCGCGGGTGGTGTGGGACGAGCTCGTCGACTGGGCCGGCCATGCCGACTGGATCCCGATGACCCGCGTCGATGTCGAGTCGGACGATCCCACCGCCGTCGGGGCTCGCTTCACGGCCACCACGGGTCTCGGTCCGCTGGCGTTGCCCGATCGCATGGAAGTGCTCCGGTGCGACTGGGACGAGGAGTCGTCGACCGGCGTGTGCGACGTCGAGAAACTCGGGCCGGTGCTGAAGGGTCGGGCCGGGTTCACGGTTCGGCCCGATGGCGACGGCGCCGCGATCGACTGGGTCGAGGACGTCACGGTGCCTTACACCCCCCAGTTCCTGGCGCCGGTCCTCGGTTGGCTCGGTGCTGCCGGATTCTCTGCCGGCATCCGCAAGTTGGCCAAGCTGCTCGACCGTCGGCCGCCCGCCCTCGACGTCTGATCTCGGTCGCTCGACCCGTCATCGGATCCGGCGCAGGATCTCCCGGAACCGTTCGGCGTCGTCCGCCGTGGTGACCGGGATCGAGAACTCGATCCGGTCGACACGACCCGCGTAGCGTTCATTGAGTCGATCTGCGATCTCGTCGTAGGTGCCGATCGTGGCGACCTCGTGGAGCATCTCGTCGGGCACCAGCCCCGGCAGTTCGTCCCAGCGCTTTTCGCGTGACAGTACTGATGCATGTTCCGCGATGTCGCCCCAGCCGTGCAGGCAGAACGTCCGGCGATATGACGGTGTCGACAGATAGAAGCCGACCCGGGCTCGCACCGTATCGACGACACGTTCGAGCTGCTCCTCGTCGGGTGCGGTCCCGATCAGCGGTTTCATGCACACTTCCACCTCGGCGACGTCACGGCCGGCACGTGCAGCGCCCCGGGCGACGTTCGGGAGAACGGCTTCGTCGATGAATCGCGGCGTACAGACCGGATGGAGGCGAACGCCGTCGGCCACCTCGCCCGCGACGGCGCACATGTTGGGCCCGATCGCGGCAACGTGCACGGGGATGTCGGGGTGTTCGATCGGTCCCGGATCGAACAGCGGAACCATCAGGTTCAGGTCGTAGTGGTCACTCTCGAAGCGCAGCGGCTCGCTGAGTTGCCAGCACCGCCAGATCGCGCGCATGGCGTTCACGTAGTCACGCATCCACGGTGCCGGTGCCGACCACGTACCACCGTACCGACGCTCGATGTGGGCCCGGACCTGCGTGCCGAGACCGAGCACGAACCGGCCCCCCGACAGCTTCTGCAACGACCATGCCGACATGGCCGTCACGGTCGGGCTCCGAGGGAACGCCATTGCCACCGACGTGCCGAGACCGATCGTCGAGGTCGACGCGGCGCCCAGCGCGAGCAGCTGGAACGGATCGTCCTTCGTCTCTTCGACCAGCACTGCGCCGAGACCGACGTCTTCGGCCACGCGAGCCAGCTCCGCGAAGCGCCGGATGTCGAGCGGCGTGTCGGGCTCGCGGAGGCCAGGGTCGAGCTTGCCCAGTGGAAGCAGTGATTCGACGATCATCGTGAGCCCTCGATGAGGAGTGTGACAGCTCGGAGTCGGTTCCGACGAGGCGATCGGTGCGCGCGCCGCCCGCCGCCGCGTGCTGCACGAACCTCTCGATCGGGTCGAGCCGGACGGTCGACTGCGGCTCAGTCGAGCACTGCGAGGAGCGCCTCGAACCCGGCTCGGTGAGCGGCCACCATTCCGGCCGTCGCCGCCCACGAGTCGATCTCGATGAGCATCGAGGGCAGACCCGCGACGAACGCGGTCCAGCTCTCGCCACCGCCGTGCTGCGTCACGCCCGACCGAACGGGCGTGCCCGACCCGGCGGCCCACGCCTCCTCCAAGGTGCGGTCGGTCGGGCCGATCGAACCGACGTAGCCGAGCGGCTGGTGGACCCACACCACCACGTCGGGCCGGAGCTGTTCGATCAACCCCGCCAGCGTCTGGGTCTCGGGCTCGGAGAATGGTCCCGGGCCGCCGTCGGTAGGGCGCCAGTCCCAACTGAAGTTGCGGTTGAGATCGACGCCGTTGCCGTTCCATCGGGTGCCGGCCGCGACACCGTCCGGGTTGGCCTCGGGCACCAGCCAGATCTCGACGTCGTCCGGCACGGACGACGTGACGAGACTTCGAACGGTCGGTGGGGTGACGGGTTCGTTGCCGTGCAGGCCACCGATGACGAGCACGGTGCGCCGGGCGTCGACGACCGTCCTCGTGGTCGCCGTGATCTCACGGCCCAGGGCGGAGTAGCCGATGACACCCGTCCCCCAGCCGTTCGGCAGCGGGGGAGGAGGGATGTCGGACGGGGGCCGGATGTCGTAGATCGATCCCGATCGGGCCTTCACCTCGGGCGACGTCGTCGTCGTGGTCGTCGTGGTCGATGTGCCCGATGTACTCGTTGTACTCGTCGCGGCCGTCGTGGTGGATGTGCTCGTCGTGGTCGTCGCGCCCGTCGTGGTCGACGTGCTGCTCGTCCGCGGAATCGTCGTGGTGGTGGTGGTGGTCGGTGGCGTGTCCGCAACGGTCACGACGGCGCTCGTCGTCGCGGCGGTCTGGGCATCGACGGCGATGCTCGTCGCCGCTGTCGATCGTCCGGCGTTCGCACGTTCGTCCTGGCAGCCGGCGAGTGCGCCCAACGTCATGACGACGAACGCGACCGAGATTCGTGGTGACAACGTCGAACGATGCACACCCGCCAGTGTGACAGTGCGTTGGTGATCGGTGCAGGTCACCACCCTGCCAACCCGTCGACCGACATCGTCGTCCGGCGCTCGCCGCTGCGACCGACCCCGCCTCGTAGATGGGCTGGAGCCACCGACGAGCGATCGGCGCGGCCGACCCGGAGAGCGGCGCGTCAGGCAGCGCTCGCACCGACCTCGGCGTGTGCGCACCGACTGGTCGGCGGGCCGGCTCGCGTCGGCGCGACACATCCGGCCGATCGGTCCGCGCCATCGGCCGGCTGGTGGGCCGCCCCGGTGGCGGCCCGTGACTGCCGCGCCGATATCGGACCGCTCGGCCGGCCGGCATTTCGTTCGGTCACGCGCGAACACCACGACGTCGCTGCGGGCCGATGGTCACCACGAGCCCTGCCGGGATCTGCGAGTACGTGAGTGGTCGCGCTGGCGCACGTGCCAGGCGCGTGCGGCGGTGAGACGGCGCACAGCGGCCGGTGATTCGCAGCCGAGGACGGCTCGACTCCGTTGGCCGCGTCCGGCTCGATCCCGACCTCGGAGCCGGGACCCCGTTCGAGAACGGTCGTATCCGTGGCGGAAACGGTCATCCGGATGCCCGAGTGGGTCCCGGTGTGTCCCGTGGGTTCGACGCTACTCGTAGCGGAGGGCTTCACCGGGCGGCAGTCGTACGACGCGGCGGAGTGGAACTCGTATCACGATCAGCGTCACGATCAGCGTGACGACGAGTGCGACTGCAACAGGCCAGAGCGGGAAGCGGAACGTGAAGGCGGCGTCGAATCTGCGCTCGAAGACCCACAGGATGAACCTCGCCAGCCCGTACCCGACCGGGATTCCGAGCAGCCAGCCGAGGATCGCGATCGTCAGCCCCTCGGCCCGGAACATCGCTCGCAGGTCGCGCCGCCGCGCCCCGATGCTGCGCAGGATGCCGATCTCGCGGGTTCGGTCGAGCACGTTGCTGGCCATCGCGCTGACGAGACCGATCATCCCGATCGCCACGACCGGAATGCCCATCGCCATCACGACGGTCACGATCAGACGATTCTCGGCCATGTTCTGGTCGCGGTCGATGTAGCGAAGGCTCGATGCGAGCTGGTACCCGTTGCGCTCCAACACCTCCTGGATCCCGGCGGCGGCGGCATCGACGGTCGCCGGGTCCGGATCGGTCGTCCTCACCCAGTAGTTGCCGGTGGTCCACCCTTCGTAGTCGAGCACGGTCCGGAACGGCATGAACAGGCCCTGCCCATCGTTGACGAGCTGTCCGTCGATACCGATCACCTCGAGGTCGATCGGCCCACGGCGGGTTTCGACCGTGACGGTGTCGCCGACCGCCAGACCGGTCTGGTTGGCGAGCGCCTCGCCGATCACGACGACTCGAGCGGCATCGACGGCCTCGTCCTGCGAGTACCAACGTCCGGCGATCACGTCGTGGTCGTAGACGCTCTGAGCGGGCAGCCCCCACACGTATCGCTCGCCGTCGAGTTCGACGCTGCTGTAGATCATCGGATGTGCGAACGAGACCTCGGGTACCGACTCGATCAGGTCACCGGCTCGTGCGTCGAGACCGGGATCTCGGTTCCACACGATGATGTCGCCACCTTCCAGATCGAAGGTGTTGATGTCCTCGTTGACTGCGGTGATCAACACCGAGCCGAAGGCCAGCATCGTGCCGACGGCGAGCCCGATCGGCACGGCCGTCGCAACGGTCCGACCTGCCCGCCGCGTTGCGTTGCGCACCCCCATCTGGCTCCGGCGTGAGGTGATCGGAACTCGTGCCACGGCTCGATCGAGCGGTCGCAGCCCGTACCCGGCGACGACGCCGTGGTCCTCGATCGCGTCGCGAACGGTGATCCGGGACGCCCGTCGCAGTGCCGGCCAGGCCGCGGCCGCGGTTCCGCCGAGCCCGACCGCGATGCTGAGCACGAGGGCGAGACCGCTGAAGCGCCAGACGACCGAAGTCCCGCCGAACTCACCACTCATGTACGTCATCAACCAGTTGCTGAGTGGGATGCCGACCGCCATACCGACAGCAGTGCCGATTGCGCCGAAGACGAGCGCTGTTCGGAGAAACCCGTCGGCAACCATCCGGCGGGTACCTCCGATCGCCTTCATCATCCCGATCTCGCGGGTCTGCTCGCGAACCATCGTGTTCATGGTCGTGAAGATCAGGATCAGCGCCGAGACGAGTGCGATTCCCGCGATCACGTAGAACACGACGATGAAGTTGCCGAAGTCGTCCGAGCCCGGCCACTTTCCTTCCCGCCAGACCTCCAGCACGTCCCAGTAGGCGATGTCGTCGATGTCGGTGGCGAGCATCGAGCGGAGTTCGGTCACCATCGCGGCCACCGCAGCCGGCGCGGGGTCGACGGCGACGACATCGACCGAGTTGGCTGCCGGATAGTTCATCACGCGCTCCACCTCGGTGTTGGCCAGGTACAGCACCGGCGCATCCTCGGCAACCTCGCTGCTGTAGCGGACGGTGCCGCCGGAGCCGCTGATCCCGAATCGTTCCCAGCGCCCGGTGTGGGTTCGCAGCTCGACCGTGTCGCCCACCGCACCGTTGAAGCGTCCGGTCCGGGCGTTCGAGGTATCGGTGATCAGCGCGTTCGAGTCGCCGGGGAACGCTCCGGCGGTCAGCGAGACGATGTTCACGGTTTGCCGCTCGAAGTCGGCGACACCGACGAGTATCACGCCCTGGGTGCGGCCGTCGATGCGGATCTCGGTGCGGGCGAGCGTGCGGGTGTCGAGTGCAGCCACATTGTCGACGGAACGAAGCGACAGCAGTTGGTCGGGCGTCAGATCGGCAGCGGTCGGAGCGAGCCGTGCGGTGTGCATGGCGTCGTCCCGAACGCGCTGCTGCATCGTGGCCTCGACGTTGCCGGGGATCGCGAACAGCCAGACGCCCGAAATCGCCACGGCGATCGTCGCAATCGTCAGAGCCGATCGGCCGCGCCGCCGTGTCAGCTCCCTGATCGATCGGCGTGAGTGAGCCGAGATCATCGCCGGTCATCGCCTGTCGTCGCCGGTCAGGCACCCGTCACGGATCGACACGACTCGATGTGCCCGCTCAGCCAGCGTTGGGTCGTGGGTGACGTACACCACGGTGGTGCCACGTGCATTCACGTCGCTGAGGACGGAGAACATCTCGCCGGCGGTGTCGGTGTCGAGGTTGCCCGTCGGCTCGTCTGCCACGAGGATCGACGGATCGCAGGCGAGCGCCCTGGCGATCGCGACGCGTTGCTGCTCGCCCCCCGAGAGCTCTGCCGGGAACTGATCGAGGTGGTCGCCGAGCCCGACCTGCGCGAGTCGGGCGGCTGCTCGATCGGCGCGCTCGCCCACCGAGCCGATTCGAGCGAAGTCGAGTGGAAGCATCACGTTCTCGCGGGCGGTCAGAGTCGGCAACAACTGGAAGAACTGGAACACGACGCCGACGTGCTCGCCGCGCCAGACGGCGAGCTGCTCCTCGTCGAGCTCGTTCAGTTCGCGACCCGTCACCGCGACCGTCCCGGCGGTTGGCCGATCGATGCCCGTGATGATGTTCAGGATCGTCGACTTCCCGCTCCCACTCGGACCCACCATCGCCATCAGCTCGCCGGCATCGACCTCGAGGTCGATCCCTCGAAGTGCCGGATACAGGACCCGACCGCTGCGGTAGACCTTCTCGATCCCGCAGAGCCGGATGATCGGCGCGCCGTGTGCCTCGGAGCCCTCCGCAGCGCGCGAGTCAACGGCCATGGTTTCCAGGTATCACCCAGGGTCGTCGCCCCACCAGAGTCCATGGTCACTGCCCGTACCGGCGTCGACCCGGAGATCGCGGCCGTCGAAGCTGCCGGCACCCGTCGACAGCACCGTTCTCGGTCGTGCCGGGTCACGCGCGCCTCGCCGACCGTGCCGACCCGGAATGGGCCCTTCGACCCTGCCGCTCTCGCCCACCCGGAGCGACCATGGAGTCGAGGAGGAATCGGTATGATCTGGCTGGGAATCGCCGTCGGTGTCGCTGCTCTGGCACTGTTGGTCGTGATCGTGCTGCGACGTCGCCCTTCGTTCCCCGGCGGCCGGACTGTCGACGACGTCGACACACTGTTCACCACCGGGATCGTCCTCACCGGTGCCGGTGTGGCTCTTGCGGCCACCCTGGGGGGCATCATGTACGGCGTGATGATCGTCGGTTTGATCGTGATGGCGATCGGGGCGAACCGGACGCGACACCCTCACCACTGAGTGATCCGCCGCACGCAGCGCCGGCACCTTTCCGGGACGCGTCGTCAGCCGGCGGACGGTCCGTCGACGAGGTAGTCGACCGGCCGTCCGCTGCTGCCACGTGAGACGTCGATGCAGTTCTGCTCCGTCGCGGGCGCCTTCGGCGTGTGGGACAGCCGCCGTGCGACCTCCTGCCGTTCGCCACGGCGGCGGAGTCACCACGGAGGTACTGTCACCGACGTGGAGATCGACCTGATGACCGGTTCGTCGACGTGGTCGGAGTCGGCCGAGCTCGCCCGGGCACTCCAGGGAGCCGGATTCTCCGGCATGCTCTACACGGAGACCACCCAGGTCCCGTGGATGCAGATCGCCGCTGCCTCGATGGCGGCGCCCGAGCTGTTCTTCACGACCGGTATCGCCGTCGCGTTCCCTCGCAGCCCGATGGTCTCGGCCGCGGTCGCATACGAAGTCGCGGCGAACACGGGTGGGCGTTTCCGGCTCGGTCTCGGCAGCCAGGTGAAAGCGCACATCACGCGTCGGTACGGCGTCGAGTTCGACCGACCGGCGGCGCGGATGCGGGAGTACGTGCTGGCCGTCAAGGCATGCTTCCGGGCATTCAACGGGGAGGAGCGCCTCGACCACGACGGCGAGTTCTGGAAGCTCGACCTGCTCCCTCGCGACTGGGCGCCGAAACGGCACGGTCACCCGATGCGAGTCGACATGTCGGCGGTTGGGCCCGTGATGACGCGGGTCGCCGGTGAGGTCGCCGATGGCATCCACGTCCACCCGCTCCACTCGATGCCGTACATCGAGAAGCGCCTGTTGCCCGACGTCGCCGAAGGCGCTGCGCGGGCGGGTCGTGCCGTCGGTGAGATCGACCTGATCGTCCCGGTGTTCGCCTGTCCGGGGGACACGCCCGAGGAGCGGGCACCGTACGTCGCGCATGCGAAACGGCAGATCGCGTTCTACGGCAGCACCCCGAACTACGCGTTCCAGTTCGACGATCTCGGATTCGAGGGGACGACCGACCGCATTCGCGCCAAGATGAAGGCCGGTGACCTCGACACGATCGGCGACGAGATCACCGACGAGATGTTCGAGATGTACGGCCTCGCCGCACCGTGGGACGAGCTGGCGGATCGCCTGCTCGATCGTTACCACGGGACGGCGGCGCGGGTCGTGATGTACCTGGGGGAATCACAGATGCGAAGTGATCCGGCTCAACTCGCGAAGTGGGGCGACGTCGCACGGGTGGTCCGAGCCGCATGAGTGGTCGGGTCGCGCTCGTCACCGGAGGCGCCAGTGGCATCGGCCGCGAGGTCTGCCTCGAGCTCGCGGCGGCCGGCAGGCGGGTCGCTGTGGCCGACATCCAGACCGCACGTGCCGGCGAGACGGCGTCGACGATCCGGTCGGCGGGTGGCGAGGCGATGGCCGTGACGATCGACGTCACCGATGCCGAATCGGTCGATCGAGGTTGCCGCCACGTGGAGGTCGACTTCGGTCCGATCGAGATACTCGTCAACGTCGCGGGGTGGGACCGGTTCATGAAGTTCGTCGACACCGACGAGGACTTCTGGGATCGCATCATCGACATCAACTTCAAGGGCATGCTCCGCACGACCCACCGGTGCGTGCCCGCGATGATCGATGCCGGATGGGGGCGGATCGTGAACATCGCGTCCGATGCCGGGCGGGTCGGGTCGTCGCTCGAGGCGGTCTACTCCGGTGCGAAGGGGGGCACGATCGCCTTCACGAAGACCCTCGCACGGGAGGTCGCCCGTAGGGGGATCACCGCCAACGTCGTGTGCCCCGGTCCGACCGACACGCCACTCCTCAGCGAGATCGCGGCGGCGAACCCGGACAGCGATCGGGTCCTCGGCGCGATGGCCAACGCGGTGCCGATGAAGCGGGTGGGTCGCCCCGAGGAGGTGGCGTCCGCAGTCGTCTACTTCGCGTCGGACGCTGCCAGCTTCACGACCGGCCAGACCCTGTCGGTGTCCGGTGGGCTCACGATGGCCTGAGCGGTCGGTCCGGCTCCGTGGGCCAGTCCTCGAAGGCGAGCCCACCGTACGGCTCCTCGAGCGATGTCCGCCCCGCTGCGAGCCGGTCGGGCTCGGCATCGCGGGGCGCGGTTCGATGTCGGACCGGTCGGGGAACGACGGATCGAGGTCGTCATCCGCCACGAGCACCGCTCCGCTCCCCGCACCCGACGACGGGCCATGCCTGCCTACCCGTCGCGGTAGCGGTCGCCACCACTCCGGTGGTGTCCGATCGGCCCGGGTGCCAGGTCGTGGACGTCGGACACCACGAGGTGGCCCTCGGCGCGGATCGGCGGCCCGATGTACGCCGCAGCACGGTGCGTGCGGTTCGCGTCAGCGGCTCGCCACGGCGTGGTGCGCGAGGGGGTGCGACGAGTCGCGCACCACCAGTTGTGGTTCGAACATGTAGCGATCGCGGTATCGCAGCGAACCGTTGATCTCGCTGACGATCGCATCGCTGATCAACTGCGCCATGTCTTCGAACGGCTGGCGCAGCGTCGTGAGCGGTGGGTCGGTGAAGGCCGTGAACTCGGTGCCGTCGTAGCCCACGACGGCGACCTGCTCGGCATCCGCGTGGGCTCTTGATGCCAACACTGCTCCCAGGGCCATGAGGTCGTTGCCGGCGATCATTGCCGTGATGCCCCGGTCGAGCAGTCGTGTGGCGCCGGCTCGCCCTCCTTCGAGTGTGAACGTGGTGTCGATGATCGCCCCTTCGGGCTCGGGAAGGCCGAAGTTGGCCATCACCGACCGGTAGCCGGCGATGAATCGCTCGGTCGGCACGTATCTCGGTGAGCCGAGGAGGCAGCCGATGTGCGTGTGCCCGAGTGCGATCAGGTGGCTGACCGCCTTGCGGGCTCCTGCCTGCTCGTCGCACCAGACGTGCGGACTCGGGACGTCGATGGTCGAACCGTTGACGAACACCATCGGACGACCTGCGGCGAACATCCGGTGGTAGCGAGAGCGGTCGCCGTCGATCTCGGAGTGGCGCCCGCCGATGAAGATGATCCCGTCGACGCCACCCTGTTCGAGCTCGTCGATGCAACGTTCTTCCGGTGCGAAGTCGCGATCGGTCACCGCCACGATCGTCAGGTGTCCCTTGCGTCCCAGCGCAGCCGAGATGTGATGGACGAACGTGGCGAAGACCGGGTTCTGCAATTCGCCGCACACCAACCCCACGACCTTTCGACGTGTCGGTCGAGGATCGGGGATCTGGGTGTAGCCGAGTTGCTCGAGTGCGCTGACGACACGTTGGCGTGTGCCGGCAGCGACCCCCTCGCGTCCGTTGAGGACGCGGCTCACCGTCGGCTCGCTCACACCGGACAGCGCGGCGACATCCTTCAGCGGCGGTCGTGGTGGCGTCGGTGTGGCCATGGCGCACATTGTGGCACATTCTGCAAGGTGGCTTGCATTTTCAAGAAAGAATGGAGTACTTTGCGAAAGTAGTCGATGGTGTTGTCCGTCGAACCGAGCCGGCGACGCAGCGTGCGCCGGATGATCCAAGGAGATGTCATGACCAAGCGAACCCGATCGTTGGTCGCACTGTTGGCAGCGTCGACGCTCGTCGTCGCGGCTTGCGGTAGCGACGACGAAACCCCCGCCTCGGGCGAGACCACGACCGAGGAGGGCACCGCCGAGGAGACCGCAGAGGCCACCGACGAAGCGACCGAGGAGGTGTCCGAGGAAACGACCGAGGAAATGTCCGAGGAAGCCACGGAGGAGATGTCCGAAGAGGCGACGGCCGAGGCCACGGAGGAGGCGTCCGAGGCGCTCCTGATCTGGGCCGACGAGAACCGTGTCGACTCGCTCCAGACGGTCGCACCGGCATTCACCGAGGCGACCGGTGTCGATGTCGTCGTCGAACTCGTCACGAACGAGACCATGCGCGACCAGGTCAGCCAGGCGGCGCCCGCCGGTGAAGGTCCCGACATCTTCGTCGGCGCACACGACTGGTCGGGTGAACTCGCCGCCAGCGGCATCATCGATCCGATCGACGTGAGCTCCAAGAGCGACCAGTTCCTCCAGGTCGCGCTCGACGCGTTCAACTTCGAGGGCCAGGTCTTCGCGGTGCCCTATGCCACCGAAGCGGTGGCGATGTACCGCAACACCGACCTCGTCGCCGACGCCCCGGCGACCTGGGATGAGCTGCTCGCCGCGTGTGACGCGGCCGCGGTGGCGAACTGCGTCGTCGTGCCCGGCGCCGGCGACACCGCCGACGCCTATCACAACTACCCGTTCGTCTCGGCATACGGCGGCTACATCTTCGCCTACGACGAGTCGACCGGCTTCGACGCTGCGACCGTCGGCCTCGACACCCCGGAAGCTGTGCAGGGCATCGAGTTCCTCGCTCAGCAGGTGACCGACGGCGTGATCCCGGCGACGAACTACGATGGTGCGAAGAACCTCTTCCTGGAAGGTGACGCTGCGTTCTGGATCACGGGACCGTGGGAGCTCGGGAGCCTGCAGGAGCAGGACACCGTCAACTTCGACGTGTCGGTGATCCCCCAGATCGGCGATGCGCCGATCCAGCCGTTCGTCGGCGCCCAGGGCTTCTACCTCTCGGCGTTCTCCGAGAACGCGCTGCTGGCGCAGTCGTTCCTGCTCGACTTCGTCGCCACCGACGAGGTCATGCAGGCGCTCTACGACGCCGACCCGCGCGGTACCGCCTGGAAGGCCGTGCAGGACGGTCTCACCGACGCGCCGGAGATGCAGACGTTCGCCGCGTCCGGTGCGAACGGCATCCCGATGCCGAACATCCCGCAGATGGGATCGGTGTGGGGCCCGCTCGGCGACAACATCCTGCTGGTCCGCAACGGGGAGCTCCCCGCGGCCGACGCAATGGCCGCGGCCGCCGAGGCGGTCCGCGGCGCCATCGCAGGCTGACGATCTGACGTGATCCCGGCGGGCGGCCCCTGCGGCCGCCCGCCGATCACGGCTCACTTCGTGGGCGTACGCAGCGGCCGTCAGGCCGACCCGACATCTGATGGGAGTGGCCCGACGGGGGTGGCCGGATGACTGATCTCGAACAGGCGGAGACGACCAGGAACGAGCAGCGCGCGAAGGAGCGATTGCAGCGCAGCAGAGCCAGCACGCGGTCCTTCGTCGTCCGGATGGTGCTCGTCGCCGTCATCGACGCGCTCCTCGTCCTCGGTCTGGCGCAGTTCGTCGCCAACCGGTCATGGGCCGTCGCCGGCCTGGTCGTCTTCGCGCTGGCGATGGTGAACTGGGCGTACCTCAACCCACGCGCGCAGGCCTCGCGCTGGCTGACACCGGGCCTCGTGCTCATGGCCGTCTTCGTCGTGTACCCGGTGCTCTACACCGCCTACATCTCGCTCACGAACTTCCAGACCGGCAACCTGCTCGACAAGGACCAGGCGATCGAACGGCTGGAGGACGTTCAGATCCGAACCGGCGAGCAAGGTGCGACGCTGGTGATGGCCGTGTACCGCAACGACGCCGACGAGCTCGCACTGCTCGTCGCCGGAGGCGGCGTCGAACCGTTCATCGGGCGGCCCCGCACCGCCGCCGACGAGCCGACGATCGATCCGGTGACCGACCTCGCGGGGACCGACATCGACATCGCCGCACCGCCGGACGAGATCGCCGGCTACCAGCTCCTCACCGGGCTCGCCGTCACCGGCGAGAACCGCCGGCTCGAGTCGGCTGTGCTCGACCTGCCCGGCGGCGGGACCGCCGAGGTGCAGACGCTCAACACCGCGCGTGTCTCGGTGGGCGGGAACCGATTCGTGTACGACGACGCGACCGACACGCTGTACGACGCCCAGGGCGACCGGACGTGCCGTTCTGGCGTCGGCACCTTCGTCTGCGACGACGTCCCCGACGACGAGGTGCAACGCATCGCGCTGTTGGCCGAGGGCTCGGGGATCGAGTGCTCCGACGGTGTCTGCGACAACGTGCCGCTGTTCGCCCTGGACCAGTCGTTGGCCGGTTGGAAGCAGGTGATCGGGTTCGACAACTACGCCGACATCTTCACGAACGAACGGATCCGGGCGCCCTTCCTCCGGGTGCTGGCATGGAACGTGGTGTTCGCGTTCATGTCGGTGATCATGACGTTCACGCTCGGTCTCGCCCTGGCGCTCACGCTCAAGAACGACGACATGCGCGGGCGTTCGCTCTACCGATCGATCTACATCGTGCCGTACGCGATCCCGGCGTTCCTCTCGATCCTGATCTGGCGCGGGCTCCTCAACCCCGATTTCGGCCAGATCAACACGATGCTCGAGGCGGTCGGCATCCCCGCCGTCAACTGGCTGGGGGAGGGGACCACTGCGATGGCGAGCGTCCTGCTGGTCAACCTGTGGCTCGGTTTCCCCTACATGTTCCTGATCAACTCCGGGGCGTTGACGTCGATCCCCGAAGAGCTGATCGAGGCTGCCCGTGTCGACGGGGCGGGCCCCTGGAAGACGTTCCGGATGGTCACGCTCCCGCTGCTGCTGGTGTCGACCGCGCCGCTCTTGATCGGAGCGTTTGCGTTCAACTTCAACAACTTCGTCCTGATCTACCTCCTGACCAACGGCGGGCCGCCGTTGACCGGCTACGACGTACCGGTCGGCTCGACCGACATCCTGATCTCATTCACGTTCGACGTCGCGGCCGGGGCCGGTCGTGGCAACCAGTACGCGCTCGCCTCGGCGATCGTCGTGATCATCTTCCTGGTGCTCGCCACGACCTCGGCGCTCAGCTTCCGGCTGACCAAGAAACTGGAGGACATCTATGACCAGTGAGCTCAGCGCCTCGCCGGCTTTCGAGAAGCGGAAGGTGCCGCTGCGGGTCAAGTTCCGGCGGACCGGGCTTCGGCACCTGTTCGCTATCGCGGCGGCGATCTTCTCGCTCTACCCGGTGGTCTGGATCGTGTCCGCTGCGTTCAACTCCGCCAACAGCCTCTCCTCGGCGCGTCTCATCCCACGCGACGTCACGTTCGACAACTTCACGGCGATCTTCGACAACGAGGTCTCACCGGTCAGCACCTGGATGTGGAACAGCTTCTACATCGGTCTGATCGCGGCGTCGATGAACGTGCTGATCGCGGCACTGGCCGCCTACGCGTTCAGCCGGATGGAGTTCCGCGGCCGGCGCGCGCTGCTCACGTCGCTGCTCGTCATGCAGATCTTCCCGCAGTTCCTCGGCTTCATCGCGTTCTTCGTGCTGTCGCAGGAGTTCGGGGAGGTGTGGAGTGCGATCGGGTTCAACACCCACGCCTTCCTGATCCTCGTGTACATCGGCGGCGCGGCGGGCTTCAACGCGTTCCTGCTCAAGGGCTTCCTCGACTCGGTGCCGAAGTCGCTCGACGAGGCCGCACGTATCGACGGTGCCGGCTCGCTGACGGTCTTCTTCCGGATCATCATGCCGCTGGCCCGCCCGATGCTCGCCGTGATCTTCATGATCAGCTTCATCACCATCTTCAGTGAGTTCGTGCTGGCGAGCTTCCTGCTGAGCGGCACCGACCAGCTGACCCTGCCGGTCGGTCTGCAGTCGTTCCTCGCCGAGGGGTACAACGCCAAATGGGGCATCCTCGCCGCGACCGCGTTGTTCGGCGCGACGCCGATCGTGGTGGTGTTCGTCCTGGCGCAGAAGCACATCATCGGCGGGCTCACGGCGGGCGGCGTCAAGGGTTGACCACCGCGTGGCGCCCCGGCGCGGCGGCCTGCGTCGTCGCCGCGCTGGCGTTGGCGTCGTGCTCGTGGTCGGACGACGATCCGGCGACGACTGCGACGACCGGTGACGTCGCCGCTCCACCGTCACGGGCCGACGAGCCCGATGTCACGTCTCGTCCGGGCGGCGCGCCTCCTCCGTCCAGCGATCCGGTGGAGTACGTCGGCCCGGTGGCAGCGCCCGTCCGCAGTTCGCTGTCGGGTCGCTCGATCTACTTCGTCATGCCCGACCGGTTCGACAACGGCGACCCGTCGAACGACACCGCCGGCATCGCCGGCGGCCCACTCGACCACGGCTTCCTGCCCGAGGATCGCGGCTTCCATCACGGCGGCGACCTGGCCGGCTTGACGGCGCGTCTTCCCTACCTGGCCGAGCTCGGCATGGGAGCGATCTGGATCACGCCGACGTTCACCAACCGGTTCGTGCAGGGTGACGGCACGATCGAGGGATCATCCTCGTCGTACCACGGGTACTGGCAGATCGACTGGGACTCCATCGATCCGCACCTCGGCACCGAGGAGGAGATGCAGGCGTTCATCCGGGCCGCGCACGATCTCGACATCGCGGTCATCTTCGACATCGTGATCAACCACACCGGCGACGTCATCTCGTACGCCGAGGGATCGTCTTCCTACGTCGGTTCGCAGACCGCGCCGTTCCTCGATGCCGAGGGCGAACCCTTCGATCCGGCTGCGATAGCCGGCTCCGACTCGTTCCCCGAACTCGATCCGACGATCTCCTTCCCGTACACGCCGACGTTCGCCGACCCGGCCGACGCCGAGGCGAAGTCCCCCGCCTGGCTGAATGACGTGACGCTCTATCACAACCGCGGCAACTCGACGTTCAACGGCGAGAGCGACACGTGGGGCGACTTCTTCGGGCTCGACGACCTCTTCACCGAGCACCCCCGTGTCGTCGACGGGATGATCGACCTGTACACCGACGTCATCGAGCGGTACGACGTCGACGGCTTCCGGGTCGACACGATGAAGCACGTCAACGACGAGTTCTGGGCCGAGTTCGCCTCGGCGATCCGTGAGCGTGCGGCCGAACTCGGCAAACCCGAATTCCTGGTGTTCGGCGAGGTCTTCACCCAAGACCCGATCCAGCAGTCGTCCTACACGAACCTCGGTGTCACCTCGACGCTCGACTTCATCGTCGACGAGGGCCTCCACGGCTACGTCGCCGGGGGCGGCGACGGCGCCTTGCTCGCGCAGGCGTTCGACGACGACGACTGGTTCACCGATCACGACAGCAACGCCACGATGCAGGTCACCTTCTTCGGCAATCACGACGAGGGGCGAATGGGATACGTCGTCGAGGTCGCCAACCCCGGCGCCGACGAGCAGGCGCTGCTCGCCCGACTGCGGCTCGCCAATGACCTGCTGTTCCTCACGCGCGGTGCGCCGGTGGTCTACTACGGCGACGAGCAGGGCTTCACCGGTACCGGCGGCGACCAGCTCGCCCGCCAGGACATGTTCCCGTCCGTCACGCCCGACTACGTCGTCGACCAGAACATCGGCAGCGACGCCACGCCGGCCGACGACAACTTCGACCCCGGTCATCCGCTCTACCGCCACATCAGCGAGCTGAACGACCTGCGCACGGATCACCCGACCCTCGCGACCGGTGCGCAGATCGTGCATCCGGTCGACGGGCCCGTGTTCGCGTTCTCACGCATCGATCGCGACGAGCGGGTCGAGTACGTCGTCGTCACGAACTCCAGTGACGACGCGCTCGCACCGGCACGCTTCCAGGTCGTGTCACCAGACACCGAGTTCACCGTGGTGCGCGGCCCCGACGCCGGACCGACGACGTCGGGGGCCGACGGCGAGCTGTTCGTCCAGGCGCCACCACTGAGCACCATCGTGTTGAGAGCGACGTCCGTCAACGAGCCGCCCGTCAGACCACCGGCGATCGAGATCGTCCGTCCCGAGGACGGGGCGGAGCTGCCGACCCCGCGCTACCGCATCGAGGCCGAGCTGGGCGATCGCCGTTACGCCGAGGTCACGTTCGCCGTCGCCGTCGATGATGCCGAGCCGGTCGTGGTCGGCGTCGACGACGCGGCGCCTTACCGCGTCTACTGGAACAACTCCGAGCTGCCCACCGGCACGGCGGTCGACGTCATCGCCACCGTCGACGACGGATCCGGCCGCCTGCGCTCGGACGTCGTCGCCATCACCCTCGGAGATCGCCCGTGAACACACCTCGACACGACCGCCCAGCCCACCCTCGCGCGGGCGGTCGGCACGACCAGCAGGTCGCCTGGTGGCGCCGAGCGCTCGTCTACCAGGTCTACATCCGGTCGTTCGCCGACGGCAACGGCGACGGCACCGGCGACCTCGCCGGTCTGCGATCGCGACTGCCGTATCTGGAGTCGCTCGGCGTCGACGCCGTGTGGCTGAACCCGTGGAACCCGTCGCCACTGCGCGACGGCGGCTACGACGTCTCCGACTACCGCGACATCGACCCCCGCTACGGTGATCTCGCCGCGGCCGAGGCCTTCCTGGACGAGGCCCACGATCTCGGCATTCGCGTGATCGTCGACCTCGTGCCGAACCACACCTCGTCGGATCACCGGTGGTTCCAGGCGGCCGTGGCCGCTGCCCCGGGCGATCCCGAGCGGCGCCGCTACCACTTCCTGCCCGGCCGTGGTGACGGCTCGGAGCCACCCACCGATTGGCCGTCGGTGTTCGGCGGCCCGGCCTGGACACGTCTCAACGACGACCCCGACGACGGCGAGTGGTACCTGCACCTGTTCGATTCGAGCCAACCTGATCTCAACTGGGATCACCCGGAGATACGGGCCGAGTTCGACGACGTCCTCCGCTTCTGGCTCGATCGCGGTGTCGACGGGTTTCGCGTCGACGTCGCGCACGGGCTGGTCAAACACCCGGAGTGGGTCGATCTCGGCGACCGGCCGCAGCACGTGCGCTCCGTGGTCGTGCCCGACCATCCGTTCTGGGACCGCGACGACCTGCATCCGATCTATCAATCGTGGCGCCGGACGCTCGACGGGTACGGCGACCGCATGATGGTGGCCGAGGCGTCGGTCCACGCGACCCAACGTCCGCTGTACGTTCGACCCGACGAGTTCCACCAGGCCTTCGACTTCGACCTGCTGGACGCGACCTGGAACGCGAAGGACTTCGCCGCGATCATCGAACACGCCGTCGATGCCGCTGCTGCCGTCGGCTCGAATCCGACCTGGGTGCTGTCGAATCACGACGTGATGCGACACGCGACGCGGTACGGGCTGCCGCCCGGCACCGATCTGGCCACATGGTCGCTGACCGGACCGCACGACGTGCTCGACGCGGCGTGGGGGACACGCCGCGCCCGGGCCGCGGCGCTGGTGACGCTGGCGCTTCCGGGTTCGACGTACATCTACCAGGGCGAGGAGCTCGGGCTGCACGAGGTCTGGGACCTGTCGACCGACCTGCTCGACGATCCGGTGTGGAGACGCTCGGGACACACCGAGAAGGGTCGCGACGGATGTCGTGTGCCGATCCCGTGGACGGTCGACGGACCGTCGTTCGGCTTCGGTGGGGCGACTCCGTGGCTGCCCCAGCCGGCCGAGTTCGGCCTGCAGTCGGTCGAGGCCCAATCCGTGAATCCCAACTCGATGCTCCAGCTCTACCGGAACGCGATCCGGCTCCGGAGCACCTGGATGCGCGCCGACGAGCAGATCGAGCTGCTCGATCTCGGGCCCGACGTGCTGGCGTTCGAACGCGGCAGCGGTGCCCGCTGCGTCGTCAACATGGGCGGCGCTCCCGTGGAGATGCCCGTCGGCGCCGTCCTGCTCGCGTCCGATCAGGTCGGTGACGAACTGCCGATCGACGCCGCCGTGTGGCTGGCGTCGGAGGCCTGACGCTCAGTCAGCGGCCGGTCGATCGAGCTGCAGGACCGCAATGTTGAGCGGTCCGCGCGTGGTCTCCGCCGTGGCATCCCGGAACTCGCCGCCGACCTGCACACGGGCCCGGGGGTCGGCTTCGAGGTTGGCCATCCACTGCGAATCCGATCGCACGGTCGACACGATCAGGCGATCGCCGATGCGGCTGGTCATCAGCGGGACACGCCGCGGTTTGCCGCTCACACGGCCCGTCGTCTCGACGACGACGGCGCCGACGCCGATCGGGAGTGGATTGCCGATCCCACGTTCGAGCGCGGGTTCGACCACGCTGTTGAGGAGCCGGAATCCGGAGCGGACGATGCTGTCGTAGGCGTTCGAGGTCACGAACAGTGCAACCGCGCCGGCCGACGAACATTCCCGGGCCGACGTCGAGCCGGTCGCTCGGCCCGCTCGGGATGCGAACTCAGTCGAAGCTCGGAAACGACACGGTCGGATCGCGCTCGAGTTGTTCGACGAGCGCGATCTCCCACGTCAGGTAGTCCTGCATGTGCTGGCGCACCACGTCGCCCTCGTGGTCGTAGGGTTTGTACCAGACGTCGTCCGCGTCGGTGGTGGGCCGGGTGAACCCGGGCTCCATCTCGTTTCCGGCGTGACGCCACCCCCTGTTGCCGCCGGCCAGTGCCATCACGGTCGCGTCCGGCCAGTGGTGCTCGGCATCGGGCACCGCCAGCTTGGCGAGTCGGCCGTCGGTCGACGTCAACACCAGGGTTCCGACGGCGCCGATCGCAGCGCGGGCCTGATCGAGCCGACTCCGCACCCCCCACCACGCACCCGGGATGTGGCCCTTGTCGCGATATTTGAGGCTGGTGCCCAGATCGAGCACGGCGATCGAGGTGTCGGCGCCCGACGCGAGGTCCGATGCCAGCTGCGAGACCGTGATCGTGAGGGCACGCCCCACCGAACGCCGTGCGGGACGGCCGGACTCGAGCGATCGCTCGTCCAAGGCGTCGTCGAGCACCACGGCGTCGTCCCAGCCCATCTGCCGGAGCCACGACGCGGTCATCGTGGCTCGCACGCCGGTGTCGTCGACGAGCACGAGCCTGGCGTTGCGGGTCGCCACGTACTCGTCGGTGGCCTGCACGAGTTGGCCCCCGGGAGCGCTCACGCTGCCCGGCAGGTGGCCGGCCGCGTACTCGTCGGGTGTGCGCACGTCGAGCAGCATCGTGGTGCGATCGGGATCGCTCCGCCAGACAGCGAACTCGTCGTGGTCGATGTGTCGGACGCCGAAGCGACGGCCGACTTCGGCAGCCGCCCGGTCGGCCCAGGATCGTGCGTTCGGCGAGGGCTCGGGGGCGTGTTCGTCGCAACCGCGTTCGACCTCGAAACCGGCGAGCTCCCAGCCCATCGTGCCGTTCTCGAGTGCGACGACGCGGTTCTCGAGGCCGGCGTTGATGAGCGACTGGCTGCCGATGATGCTGCGCGTGCGACCGGCGCAGTTCACGACCACGAGTGTGTCGGGATCCGTGACGACCTCTCTGATCCGGTGCACGAGCTCGCCCCCCGGGCAGTCCGTGCCCGTCGGGATGCTCATGCGGAGGAACTCCTCCATCGGCCGGGAGTCGAGCACGACCACGTTCGCCCCGGTGTCCAGTAGCGCCTTGAGCTCGGCGGCCGGAAGTCGTGGCGTGCCGTAGGTGTGCTCGACGTGCTCGCCGAACGCCTTGGACGGCACGTTGACGCCGGCGTACACCTCCCGCCCGGACGTCGCCCATCCGGACACGCCCCCGCTCAGCACGGAGCAGTTCGTCCAGCCGACCTCGGCGGCGCGCGCCGCCGCTCGGTCCGCGAGGCCGTCGTCGCCGCTGTCGCACCACACGATCCTGGTGCTCCGCCGAGGCACGAGCGATGGCAGTCGCATCTCCAGATGGGACAGGGGTACGCAGGCGGCGTGGAACAGATGGCCGGTGAGGAACACTCCCTGCTCGCGGGCGTCGAGCACGGCGAGTTCGTCGCCGTCGACCAACCAGTCGGCGAGCGTGGCGGCATCGATCGCCCGCCGCGAGGCCGGCATCAGCAGGACAGCCCGATGCGGGCTTCGCGGATGCCGCTGATCGCTCGGAAGATCTTCCAGCGACCTTCGGCGGCGTGGTAGTACTCGCGGCTGTCCAGCCGTTCGAGTGCCAATCCATAGCAGTGGAAGTTCAGGGCCGGCCCGTCGATGTGGATCGAGTGGAGATCGTCGGGCAGCATCGCCACACCCGTGCCGGCTTCCACGAGATGCTGGTGGGTCTCGACGACCCCGTCGTCCGAGCGTTCGTAGAACCGGTTGAGCTCGTTGCCTGCGTGCCCGACGACCACGGCCCACGTGGTGTGGTTGTGCGGCGGCGTCTCGACATGCCCTCGACTCGACTGGGCGTAGAGCGCGAACCGGTCGTCGGAATCCTGTGCGAGCCGGTACATGTAGCTCGTCTCGCGGTCCTCGGCGTTCGGCGCCGCGAAGTCGTCGGCCGGGAACAGTGCACGTTGGTCGCTCAGTTCGACGAGACGGTCGCGGATCGCCTCGACGGCGCCACGCGTGACGCCCTGCTCGGCTTCGATCCGGCGGATGTCGTCCATCGCTGCTCGAACGGCGTCCTCGCGGGCGGTGGCGATGTCCTGGGCGTCCATGCCGCCACGGTACCCGCCCGTCGGAGTGCCGCTCACACCGGCGACGGCCGGGAGCGGTCACGTGCGGCGTCGGTCGACGAGGCGATCACCGACCAGATCGTGACGCGTCGGAAACACACCGTTCACGAAGTGGTCGTACGGTCCGACCACTGTGAGGGCACCTGATCTGACGGCCACCCCGGACACCTGCTTCTGGGGGTACCTCGATCCCGATGAGCCGGCGACGCTGGTGGTCGACTCCGGGAAGGAACTCTGGATCGAGGCGGTCACGCACCATGCCGGAGATGCCCCCGACTTGTTGATGGACGCCGGCATCCACGCGATCTGGGACGGTGTCCCGGAGGCCGAGCGGGGCCCGGGCGTGCACATCATGACGGGCCCGATCGACGTCCGCGGTGCTCGACCCGGTGACACGCTGCGGGTCGAGATCCTGGAGATGCGACCACGTCTGCCGTACGGATCGAACTGCGCCGCGCACTGGGGGCTGTTCCACGAGCGGCTCCGCAAGGAACGCATCACGATCTACGAACTCGTCGACCCACCGAACGACGGTTTTCCGTCGACGGCGCGTCCGCTGTTCGGTTTCGATTTCCAGACGCTCGCGCTGTACGACGTGCCCGGCGTCGTCACGCAGCCCGACCCGGCTCGACGTGCGCCCTTCGGGCGGGACGTCGAGGTGCCGGTTCGTCCGCATCTCGGCGTGATGGGGGTGGCTCCGCCGGCACGCGTGAGCAGCATTCCGCCGGGCGTGTTCGGTGGCAACGTCGACAATTGGCGTTTCGGGCCGGGGGCCGTGATCCACTATCCGGTCGTCCGGGAGGGTGCCGGCTTCTACGTCGGCGACCCGCATTTCGGCCAGGGCGACGGTGAGATCTGCGGAACGGCGATCGAGGCGTCGCTGGACGTCCGGCTCCGACTGTCGATCGCCGACGACGTCGCGACCACGTCGCCGCTCCTGCGGACCGACACCCACTGGTTCACGCACGGCTTCGGTGACGGGCTCGACGAGGCGATGGCGATGGCGGCCGAGCTGATGCTCGGGCTGCTCGTCGACCGTGGCGGATTCACCCTCGACGAGGCGTACTCGCTCGCATCGGTCGCGGTCGACCTCGGGATCACCCAGGTCGTGGACGGCACCGTCGGCTGCCACGCGGCGGTCGCCGACACGCTGCTCACCCGGACGCGGTGACGGAGGTCGAACGGCATGCGGCTCACCCCACACGAACAAGATCGCCTCATGATCCACACCGCCGCCGAGGTCGCTCGATCTCGCCGTGCACGTGGGCTGCTGCTCAACCATCCCGAGGCGGTGGCCGTGCTCAGCTCCTGGGTCCTGGAGGCCGCCCGCGACGGACGGAGCGTCGCCGACCTGATGGAGGCTGGTCGTTCGGTGCTGTCGGCCGACGATGTGATGGACGGGGTCGCCTCGATGATTCCCGAGATCCAGGTCGAAGCGACATTCCCGGACGGCACCAAGCTGGTGACCCTGCACGGCCCGATCCGGCCGGATGCCCGAGCCGGGGCGGACACGATCGTGCCCGGGGCCATCCGAGGCCCGGACGGCGAGATCGAGATCAATGCCGGTCGCCCGGTCACGACGTTGCGTGTCGACCATCGGGGAGACCGACCGGTCCAGGTCGGGTCCCACTACCACTTCGCGGAGGCGAACGATGCGCTCGCATTCGATCGAGCCGCCGCCCGCGGGCTGCGACTCGACATTCCGGCGGGCACCTCCGTGCGGTTCGAACCCGGCATCACGGTCGACGTCGATCTCGTTCCGTTCGTCGGCGCGCGGATCGTGGCGGGAATCCGTGGTGTGGTCGCCGGCCCGCTCGACGATCACGTCGACACGCAGGGAACCACATGAGCTTCATCACACGTGATCGATACCGTGCCCTCTACGGCCCGACCGCGGGAGACCAGATCCGGCTCGCGGACACCGACCTGTGGATCGAGGTGACAGCCGACCATTGTGCCGGCGGTGACGAAGCCGTGTTCGGTGGGGGCAAGGTGATCCGCGAGTCGATGGGGCAGTCGACGCTGACCCGAGCGGCCGGTGCGCCCGACCTCGTCATCACGGGCGCGGTGATCCTGGATCACTGGGGAATCGTCAAGGCGGACGTCGGGGTGCGCGACGGGCACATCGTCGGGATCGGCAAGTCCGGCAACCCCGACACGATGAACGGCATCGATCCGAATCTCGAGATCGGACCGTCGACGGAGATCCTCGCCGGCAATGGTCGGATCCTGACCGCAGGCGCGATCGACTGTCACGTCCACCTCGTGTGCCCGCAGTTGCTCGACGAAGCGCTCGGCACCGGGATCACGACGATCATCGGTGGCGGGACGGGTCCCTCCGAAGGAACCAAGGCGACGACGGTGACGGGCGCCTGGCACCTGGAACGGATGCTCGAGGCGCTCGACCACTGGCCCGTCAACGTGGCGTTGCTCGGCAAGGGCAACACCGTCGGCGCCGACGGGCTCTGGGAGCAGCTTCGCGCCGGAGCCTCCGGTTTCAAGCTCCACGAGGACTGGGGCACGACCCCGTCGGCGATCGATGCGTGTCTGCGCGTCGCGGACGCCTCGGGGGTCCAGGTCGCGATCCACACCGACACGTTGAACGAAGCCGGGTACGTCGAGAGCACCCTGGCCGCGATCGCGGGCCGTTCGATCCACACCTTCCACACCGAGGGCGCAGGTGGGGGTCACGCACCCGACATCATGACGGTCGCATCGCACCCGAACGTGCTGCCCTCGTCGACCAATCCCACTCGCCCGCACACGATCAACACCGTCGACGAACACCTCGACATGTTGATGGTCTGTCACCACCTCAACCCGGCAGTACCCGAGGATCTCGCATTCGCCGAGAGCCGGATTCGGCCGTCGACGATCGCCGCCGAGGACATCCTGCACGATCTCGGTGCGATCTCGATGATCGGATCGGACTCGCAGGCGATGGGTCGGATCGGAGAGGTCGTGCTCCGAACGTGGCAGACGGCGCACGTGATGAAGGTCCGCCGCGGCGGCATCGACGACGGACCGGCCGACAACCTGCGCTCCCGTCGATACGTCGCGAAGTACACGATCTGTCCGGCGATCGCCCACGGTCTCGACGGCCACGTGGGCTCGGTCGAGGTCGGCAAGCTCGCCGATCTCGTGCTGTGGGACCCCGCATTCTTCGGTGTGCGCCCACACGTCGTCCTGAAGGGCGGGATGATCGCCTGGGCGACGATGGGGGACGCCAACGCATCCATCCCGACGCCGCAACCACAACTCCCACGACCGATGTTCGGCGCCGCACCAGCGGTCGCTCCCGGTCGGTCGCTGGCGTGGGTCGCTCCGGTCGCGTTGGACGACGGGCTGGCCGGTCGGCTGCGGGTCGACCGGCGACTCGTGCCCGTCGGCGACACCCGGTCGGTGGGCAAGGTCGACATGCCGCTGAACGATGCCCGACCCGACATCGTCGTCGACCCCGACACGTTCGCCGTGCGCATCGACGGCGAGTTGATCGTCGAGCAACCGGCCGAGGAGCTTCCGATGTCCCAGCGGTACTTCCTGTTCTGAAGCGACCGACACCGTGCACCCCTCACTGCTCCTCCTCGCCGACGGCCGATTCCCGGCCGGCGGTCACGCGTACTCCGCCGGCGTCGAATCGGCGGTGTCCGTGGGCGATGTCCGAGACGTGCCGTCCCTGGAGCGATACCTCGACGGGCGCCTCGAGACCGGAGTAGTCGATGCGGCGTTCGCAGCCGGCACCGCGGCTGCGGTGGCGGCAGGAGGCGATTCGGCGCGATTCGACGATTCCTTCGAGGCTCGAATCATCTCACCCCGGCTCCGCACGATCAGCCGGCAACTCGGGCGTCAGATGGTGCGAGCCGCCGCCGCCGTCTGGCCGCACGACGAACTCCTGCGACTCGGTCGCGGATCGGACGGCCCGCACCACGCGGTCGCGCTGGGTGCCGCCGTCGCGGCCGCCGGAGGGATGCCGGCCGACGCGGCGGTGTTGACGCAGCATCATCTCGCTGCGGCGGTCTGTACGGCCGGCGTCCGTCTCCTCGGCCTCGACCCGATCGCTGTCGCGGTGATCCAGGCCAGGGTAGCGGGTCGGCACCGGGTCACGCCCGGCGACGTGGCGGGCTGGGTGTCGGCCGACCCACACGATCTCCCGTCCCTCGGCGGCAGCCTGACGGAGATTCTCGGCGAAGCGCACGGTAGCTGGGAGGCGAGGTTGTTCGTCGCATGAGCCCGACTCCACGCTCCGGCACCCGCCTGTCCCGACCGGGAAGGGTCACCTCATGAGCCCTCCCCACGACGTCGACCTCGACGGTCTGCATCGGCATCTGCACGAGACCCCGCCGGCCGGCAGCCCGGGCCCCGGTGAACGTCCGCTCCGGATCGGGGTCGGTGGCCCGGTCGGCAGCGGTAAGACCACCCTCGTCGGGGCACTGTGCACGCTGCTGCGCGACCAGCTGTCGCTCGTCGTCGTGACGAACGACATCTTCACGAGCGAGGACGCCAGGGCGCTGCGCGAGGCCGACGTGTTGCCGGAGGATCGGATCGCCGCCGTCGAGACCGGCTGTTGCCCGCACACGGCGATTCGCGACGACATCGCCGCCAATCTGGACGCCGTCGAGCGGCTCGAACGTGCACATCGCCCGGTCGCCGTGACGCTGATCGAGTCCGGCGGTGACAACCTCACGGCGATCTTCAGCCGCGGTCTCGTCGACCGGCAGATCTTCGTGATCGACACCGCCGGCGGTGACGACGTGCCACGCAAGGGTGGTCCCGGGGTCGCCCTCGCCGATCTGCTCGTCATCAACAAGACCGACCTGGCGCCGTACGTCGGTTCGGATGTGGACCGTATGTGCGTCGACGCGGCCGAACGCCGTTCGGGTCGTCCCGTGCTGCCCGTGTCCCTCGTCGGCGCGTCGGGCGCAGCGCAGATCGCGGATTGGGTGTTGGCCGGCTCTCGGCGCTGGAACTCCGGCGAGATGCCGTGAGTCTGCGGGCCGCAGCCCGGCTCGAAGCAGTTGCTGCCGGGAGCGCGACCGTGCTCGCCACGGTGCGTTCCGAACCACCGTTCTCGATCCGGGCATGCGGTGATCGGGTGCTGATCGTGGGCTCGTCGGCAGCGCCGGTCGGCGGGGACCGACTGTCGTTCGACGTGGTCGTCGGCGAGTTCGCGCATCTGAACCTGGCGACCTCCGCTGCGACGATGGTGCTGCCGGGTCCGACCGGGGAGCGCTCGACGATGTCGACGACGTGCAGGATCCGTGACGGCGCCCACCTGGACTGGCGTCCCGAGCCCACGGTGTCGGTACGGGGCTCGGACCATGTCGTCGTCACCGATGTCGACCTGCATCGGTCGGCCACGTGCCGATTGATCGACGAGGTCTCGCTGGGTCGTAGCGGCGAACCTTCCGGAGCGCTGGAGCTCCGGCTGCGCGTCGAACGAGACGGCCGAACGCTCCTCCATCACACCGAACGCTTCGGTCACGACATCGCAGGCGCGGGCAGCGTGGTCGGTGTCGGTGCGGCACACCACGTGTGCTCATCGGTGATCGTCGGCGTGGACGCCGGACGGTCGCGAACGCACGTCGACGGGTCGGTCGCAGGTGCGTGGCTTCCGATCGCCGACGACGCCGTGGCCGTGTTGGCCGTCGGACCCGATCGGCCGGCGGTCCTCGACCTGCTCCGAACACTGGCTCCGGAACTCACCTCCGACATGACCGTTCGTCCGAGGTAGCGTCGCCGACGTGGGGTTGTCGGAACGATCGGTGGGGTGGCTGCGTTACCTGCATCGCAAGGCCCACACGCCCGACGACTGGAGTCGTGGCGGCCGGCCGCATCCACACTGGGACGACCGTTCCGATCCGCCGATGGCCAGCTGGCATCGGTTCGACCTCGTCGACTCGTCATACGCGGTGGGGCTGATGGCGCATCGCACGCCGGCGTGGACCGAGCCCTACGTGGCGATCCTCGACCAACTCGTCGAGCGCCACACCGGCTGGTGGTCGGCGGCCGACTGGCTGACCCAGTTCGGTCACGACCCGGAGCGGGCGAACTACCCGGACGTGTACCGCCTGTTCATTCCCCGCGAGTTGTGGGGCGACTACGACGTGCCGGGCTGGACGGCGAACGGGATCGAGCCCTATGGCCGCCAGATGGATCCGATCGCGGCCGACGGGATGCTCTTCTATCAGGGCTTCTTCCTGGTGCTGCTGGGCATCCGATCCATGATCGACAACGGGCCGAACGCACACGACCGGTGGAACGAGCCGTTCGAGATGATTCGCGACGGCGAGCACACGTTCACGTGGACCCATGCGCAGATCGCCGAGAACCTGCGCGACCAGTGGCTCGCGGCACCGATCGGGTGCCATTGAGAGAACACCAAGATCTGGCCGTTTTGACTGGCCGGAGCCGGCCTCGGTCTGAGGTTGTACGACCAGCGCTACGGCACCGACTTCCACGAGCAGGCGTTCGCACCGTGGTGGGCGTACGCTCGTGAGCACTTTCTCGACCTGCATCGGGAGGAGCCGCCCACGACGACGACGCTCTACTACGACCCCGTCGTGGAAGTCCACCACCGCCTGCCGGCGACTGCAGCGTTGACGACGAGCTACTACCTAGCGCCGCAGGTGCCCGACGACGCCCGCCGGCTGTTCGCGGCGGCCTGTTCGACAGCGGGCTACGACGGCGCCATCGCAACACCCCTCCGGCCCGGTCGCGGCGCACCGTCGTCACTGGTGTTGGCTCGGGAGTGGGAGATCGCCGACCTCGAGGGACGTCTCGCCGCCGCGATCGAGGCCTCGTTCGAGCCGACCTGGAATCGAGTGACCGGAGAGTTCACCTGGGGGATGGGTCTGGACGAGCCCCACCCTCGTGGTCAGTTCAACGCGTTCCTCGCTGCCGCCGAGGCCGCCGGACCGGGTCGCTGGTCGGCGCTGTCGGCGGCTCCGCTCGAACCGTGCCCGCAGGTGGTCGACGTCGAGGTGCCCGACGTCGTGCTGAGTCGGGCCGAGTGGCGTCACGGCGCGCTGCTGCTCACGCTCGATCCCGTGCATCCCGATCCGACCGCGTGGACCGAGTTCCGCATCGTCGGTGTCGAACCGAGGTTGTGGTGGCTCGCCGGCATCGACGGCGCCACGATGGACGTACGTGCCGACTGCGTCGTCGTCAGGACGCCACGTGTCGCCGGCGACCTCGAGTTCACGCCCGGCAGCTACTGACGAAGCGAAGCCCAACGGCCCCGGCAACTGTGGTCGACCTACCATGACGGCATGACCCGACTCGGCTACCAGATCCCGAACTTCACCTACCCCGGCGACGCCGCCGGGATCTTCCCCTCGGTCGTCGCCCAGGCGAAAGCGGCCGAAACCGCCGGCTTCGACCGCGTCTTCGTCATGGACCACTTCTACCAACTGCCCGGACTCGGTGAGCCCGGCGAGCCGATGCTCGAGTGCTACACCTTGCTGGCCGCACTCGCACAGCACACCGAGACCGTCCGACTCTCGTCGCTGGTCACCGGCAACACGTACCGCAATCCGACGCTGCTCGCCAAGACGGTCACGGCGCTCGACCACGTGTCGAACGGCCGCGCCACGCTCGGCATCGGCGCCGGATGGTTCGAGCTCGAGCACGACTCGCTCGGCTACGAGTTCGGCACCTTCACCGATCGGTTCGAGAAGCTCGACGAGGCGCTGCAGATCATCGTGCCCATGCTGCGCGGTGAGCAGGTCAGCCTCGACGGCAAGCACTATCAGGTCACCGAAGCGGTGAACTCGCCCACCCCGATCTCACACATCCCGATCATGATCGGCGGGTCGGGCGAGAAGAAGACGCTGCGGATGGTCGCCCAGTACGCCGACGAGTCGAACCTGGCCGGCGCGACGAACGAGGAAGTTCCCCGCAAGCTCGACGCCCTCGCGGCCCACTGCGAACGTCTCGGTCGCGACCGTTCGGAGATCAAGGTGACCAAGCTCGCCATGGTCTGTCTGGCACCGACGATGGAGGAGGCCGAGGCCGACCTCCGAGCGATGGCCGCCCTCAAGGGCTGGGGCGACGAGATCGTCGAGATGGTGAAGGGCATCTTGATCTACGGCGACCCCGACAGCGTGGGTGAGCAGCTGCAGGCAGCGATGGCAACGGGCCTCGACGGCCTGACGATCAACCTGCCGGCCAACGGCCACATCACCGAGCGGATCGGGTTGCTGGGCGAGGTGGCCGGCGCCGCGATCGGCTGAGCTGGTCGCACGCAGCTGTCGGCGCGTTCGGAGTGCCCCGCAGTTACGTTCGGGTCGTGGCGATGAGGCGAATCGTGGTCATGGGGGTCGCGGGCTCCGGCAAGACGACGGTCGGGGAACGGCTGGCCCATCGGCTCCGAACCCGCTTCGTCGACGCGGATGACCTGCACCCGCGGGCGAACATCGACAAGATGGAGGCCGGAACTCCGCTCGAGGACGCCGACCGACTTCCGTGGCTACGCCGCGTGCGTGACGTGGTGGGCAGCAGCTGTTCGATCGTCGTGAGCTGCTCGGCACTGACACGTGCGTACCGGGATCTGCTGCGCGAGGCGGGCGGCGTGACCTTCGTGTTCCTCGACGTCGAACCGGGCGTGGTCGGCGATCGAGTCGCCGGTCGCACCGGGCACTTCATGGGGGTCGACATGGTCGAGAGCCAGTTCGCCGTGCTCGAACGGCCGGATCCCACCGAGCACGACGTGATCACGGTCGATGCCGATCGGGCCGTCGACGATGTGGTCGACGCGGTCGTCGAGGCCGCCGGCGGCACCACCGATCCCTGAATCACCAGGCTCGACCGATGCCTCGGCGAGCGGTGCGACTACGGTCTACCCGCCGAGACCCTCCGCCGAAAGTGAGTCACGATGACGACCGAACAACTGCTCGACCGACGCAACTTCTACATCGACGGCCGCTGGGTCGCCCCCAGCTCGCCGAACGACGTGGAGGTGATCGATCCGTCGACCGAACAGGCGTGCGCGGTCATCTCGTTCGGCTCACAGGCCGACACGGATGCGGCCGTCGTCGCCGCCAAGGCCGCCTTTCCCGCGTGGGCCCAGACGGCCCCTGCCGAGCGGATCGCACTCCTCGAGCGGTTGCTCGCGGTCTACACCGCCCGCTACGGCGAGATGGCCGAAGCGATCTCGCTGGAAATGGGTGCGCCGATCTCGATGGCGCAGACGGCGCAGGCCGGATCGGGCACCTGGCACCTGCGGTCGTTCATCGAGGAACTCAAGCAGTTCGAGTTCGACCGACCGCTCGGCGAACACGCGCCCGGCGACCGGATCCTGTACGAGCCGGTCGGGGTGTGCGCACTGATCACGCCGTGGAACTGGCCCATGAACCAGGTCACGTTGAAGGTCGCGCCCGCGCTCGGCGTCGGCTGCACGATGGTTCTCAAGCCTTCGGAGGTCGCACCCCTCTCGTCATATCTGTTCGCCGACATGGTGCACGAGGCCGGTTTCCCCGCCGGCGTGTTCAACATGGTCAACGGCGACGGCGCCGGCGTGGGCACGCAGCTCTCGGGACATCCCGACGTCGACATGGTGTCGTTCACGGGCTCGACCCGGGCCGGCGTCGCGATCACCAAGAACGCCGCGGACTCGGTCAAGCGAGTGGCGCTCGAACTCGGGGGCAAGGGCGCCAACATCATCTTCGAGGACGCCGACGACAAGGCGGTCGTACGCGGTGTACGCCAGTGCTTCAACAACAGCGGCCAGTCGTGCAACGCGCCGACGCGCATGCTCGTGCACCGATCGCGCTACGACGAGGCGCTCGCCACCGCGACGGAAGTGGCCGAGCAGACCGTGGTCGACAACGCCCACGCCGAGGGTCGGCACATCGGTCCCGTCGTGTCAGAAGTGCAGTGGAACAAGATCCAGGGGTTGATCGCGACGGGCGAACGGGAGGGAGCCAAGCTCGTGGCCGGCGGCACGGGTCGTCCGGAGGGTCACGAAGTCGGCTACTTCGTGAAGCCGACCGTGTTCGCCGACGTGACACCCGACATGACGATCGCGAAGGAGGAGATCTTCGGGCCGGTGCTGTCGATCATGCCGTTCGACACCGAGGAGGAGGCGATCGCGATCGCCAACGACACGGCGTACGGTCTCACCAACTACGTGCAGACCCAGGACGTCGAGCGGGCGCGGCGGGTGGCGCGTCGGCTGCGTTCGGGGATGGTCGAGATGAACGGCCAGGCACGGAGCGCCGGTGCACCTTTCGGTGGCTACGGTCAGTCGGGGAACGGCCGTGAGGGCGGCGAGTGGGGCATCGAGGAGTTCTGCGAGGTCAAGTCGGTCAGTGGCTGGAACCCGGTGGACTGAACCGCCGCAACGATGGCAGGGAGCATCATGAGTCGTCAGATCGAGTCGGTGGCCGTGCTGGGATGCGGCACGATGGGTTCGGGCATCGCTGCTGCGAGCGCGGCGGCAGGTTGTCGGGTGCTGATGCTCGACGTGTCGGCCGAAGCGGTCGAACGCGGACTGGAGGCCGTCGACGACGGTGACCGGCACCTGATCGACACCGGCACGTTCGATGGCGATCTGGTGAAGATCGGCGACTACGACTGGGTCTGCGAGGCGATCGTCGAGGACCTCGCCACGAAACGCGATCTGTTCGTTCGGGTCGAGCCGCTGCGTCGAGACGGTTCGGTGATCAGCTCGAACACGTCGGGCATCCCGTTGCGTGACCTCGCGGCCGACATGCCGACACGGTTCCGCCGTGATGTCGCGATCACTCACTTCTTCAATCCGGTGCGCGTGATGAAGCTGTTCGAACTCGTTCCCGGCGAGGACACGACCGACGACGTGATCGAGGCGTTCGCAGCGTTCGGCGCGAACGAGCTCGGCAAGGGCGTCGTCCACGCCAAGGACACGGTCAACTTCATCGGCAACCGCATCGGCTGCTTCTTCATGTTGAGCGGCCTGCATCTCGCGAAACCGTTCCTCGCCGACGGCATGACGCAGGAGACCGTCGACGCCGTGCTCGGCCGGCCGGTCGGCCTGCCACCCACGGGTCTGTACGGGCTGATCGACCTGATCGGCCTCGACGTCATGGACCTCGTCGGCAAGAACCTGGCCGCCAACCTCCCGGAGGGCGACGCCGGTCACTCGTACACGACGTTGCCGCCGGCCGAGCAACGGATGCTCGAGCGTGGCCAGCTCGGACGGAAGTCACGGGAGCTGGGCGGCTTCGGTCGCGTCGAGCGCCTCGACGATGGTACGAAGCGTGTCGAGACGTTCGACCTGTTGGCCGAGGAGTGGCGGGACGCGGTCGAGCCAGACCTGTCCGGGGTGCCGGCCGACGTCGGCGAGGTGATGTTCACCGACTCGCCACAAGGTGAGCTCGCGTGGCAGATCTTCGGTGGGACCCTGAGGTACGCCGCCGGCTTGGTGCCGGAGATCGCCGACGACATCGTCAACGTCGACCATGCCATCCGCTGGGGCTTCAACTGGGTCCACGGCCCGTTCGAGATGCTCGACCACCTCGGGCCCGCCCGGGTGATCGACAAGATCCGCTCCGACGGCGCCGAGCTGCCTTCGATGCTCCAGGTCCTCGCCGACACGGGCGCCGATTCGTTGTACCGCGACGGCCGGTACCTCGGCGTCGACGGTGTGTGGCACCCCGTGCCGGGCTGATCCGAGCCTGACCTCGCCGGGCGATGCCCGAGACTGACTACGGTGTGATCGACACGTTCCTCGGGGGTGACCGTGACCATTGCCTACGGCGTGCTTGCCGTCTATCTGGCGCTGCTCGTGTGGGCGGTGTTGCTCGTCGTCGGGTTCCGCCGGAACGACTTCAAGCCGTTCCTCGGCTTCGGGGTGCTGATCGCCCTCGCGCTCAACGTGCGCTACTTCGTCGAGGGCCAGCCGGCGGCGATCGCGTTCTTCATCGGGATCTACGACGTGTTCGACAACGTCGGCCTCGGACGGACCGAGGGCGCCCCCGCACTCGCGACCTGTGTCGACAACGCCTGCACCGTGTGGGGCGAACGGTTCGTCAACCATCCGTCGTGGGGCGTGGCGTTCCACGAGCGGTTCCTGAACGGCCCGCAGCTGCGGTCGAACCTGCTCGCCGCGCACATCTTCTTCAACTCCGTGGCGTTCGTGTTGCTGCACGTCCAGATCCTGCGTCCCGGGGTCGGCGATGCCCGTGCTCGACATCGTGTGATCGGACGGATCTCGTTCGGGGCGCTCATCCTCGGCACGATGTGCGCCGTGTGGCTGGCGTCGGAACACGGGACCGTGAGCGAGTACGGCGGCATCTTCGCCGAGCTCGGGTTCTACTCGATGTCCGCTTTCGTGTTCGGCACCGCAGTCATGGGTGTCGTCACGGTTCGGCGTGGCGATCTCGCATCGCACCGCACGTGGATGATCCGGTACGCCGGTTCGATGTGGGGATCGTTCTGGCTGTTCCGAGTGATGCTCGTCGTGACCGGACCACTCCTGCGGACCTGGGAGTCGGCGTCGCTCCTGCTCTCGATCTGGCTGTCGGCGCCGCTCGGCATCTTGATCGCCGAGGCCTTCCGCCGTCGAGGCCGCACGTCCCGGCGGGCCACGACGGCGGCCCCGACCGAGGCGGCGGTCTCGATCTGATCGAACGAGACAGGGCGTTCGTCTCGGAAGGCGAGCCGCTTGCCCGATCATTGTGGTTGCCGACCGGAGGCCGACGGCCCTCACCGACCCGCACCGTTGGAGCCCGACCGACCGTGCCGCCCGCTCCCTGACGTTCGCCCCCACCCGACCACCCAACGCTGTGAACACGCTGACAGACAGGATCGGACGTGGAGGTGTGACGTGCAGTACTTCAACGGACCGGCGCAACGGATTGGCTGGTTGTTCGTCGTGGCGACGGTCGCAGGCGTGTCGAGCGTCGTGACGATGTCGTCAACCCTCGGAGATGACGATCTGCTCCCCGCGGTGTATTCCCGTCAAGGCTCGCTGATCATCGGCGAAATGCTCATCTTCGTGATGCTCGTTGCGATGGTCGGTACGGCCGTACTGCTCGCTCCAGTGATCAGGAAACACAGCGAGACACTGGCGGTGAGCTACGTGCTGGCCAGAACGCTCGAGGTGGCGATGATTGCTGTCGGAATGGTCGCCGGGCTCTTGCTGGTGCCACTGAGCTGGGACTACGCGGCGGCCGACGGCGGCGATACGGCAAGCGCCGGGGTCTTGGCAGAGTCCCTCGAGGCAGCCGGTGACCGGACGGGCTATCTGGGTGCTCAGATGATCTTCAGCATCTCCGCACTCGTGCTGAACTGGGCGTTTCTTCGAAACGGGCTCATTCCCCGGCTGGCTGTCGTTGTGGGGCCTGATCGGTGTGCCACTCATGTTCGCCTCCGGTCTCCTGGTGATGTTCGAGTCACTCGACTCGAACGCATCGACGCTGAATCTGTTGGTCGTTCCCCTCGCCGTCCAGGAGATGGCCATGGCCGTCTGGCTCATCGTGAAGGGATTCGGCGACGTCACCGAACACGACCCGGTGTCGACGGCACCGGATCGGCTGACTGCCTCCCGATGAGGTTCGAAACAGCAACTCGTTCGTCCACTGCTCATTCCATGAGTCGCACGAAGCAGTAGGAGCTCTCGACGAGACCGAACACGGGCCACATCGCCCAAACCAGAGCCCAGTAGGTCACGGTGCGTTGCCGGAAACCGAGATCGCGGTCCCACACGTAGAACAGCACCGCGGTGTACCAGAACGGCACCGATGCGAGGAGTGCCAGCAGGAAACCCCACCGTTCGCCGAGCAGCATTCCGAGACTCCCGGCGATCTGGAGTGGAGCCCAGAGCAGGACGTCCGCCCATGCGAGACCCTGGTTGAACGCGAAGTACGCAGCCGGGTCCGTGGCCGCCGGATCTCCGCCGTAGACGTTCGAGATCGTCCACTCGTCTCGGGGGCGAAGCAGGGCGATCAGTTGGAGCGCCGCCAACAGCGCGATCAGCACCAGGCCACCGATCGCGACGATCCACGTCCAGACCGTCACCGACATCGGGTCCTCCTCGATCGTCTCACGGCGCCCACGTCACTTGCTGGCCAGCGCCGTGATCGCGGCAGCGATGGTGACGGTGGCCATCGCGCCCCACACCGCGAGCGCGACGAGGCCGACCCGCACAGTTCGGGCGCTGCCGATTCGCAGTCCGCGACCTCGCATCGCCAGCCGCACGACGATTCCCCGCCCGGCGAAGTACCCGTACGCCCCGCCGCCCGCCAGGCCGAAGTACGCCCACGCGTCGTGACCGACGATCAGCAGCACACCGGCGACCGCCATGATCCACAACGTGAGAGCGTCCCAGAGTGCTTCGCCGCGCGCGTCCGCCCAGAACGCGGGTTCCACCTCGCCCTCGTCCTCGGTCAGCCCCCATCGGGCGGCGACCTCGGGCGCGAAGAACGACACCAGCTGGCCTCCCCAGCACAGCGACGACAACACCGTCACGACAACGCCCCACACGGTCGCCATCGCCGACACGTCACGCACCTCGATCGTGAGCCGACGTTCCGATGATCGCCCACTCCACGACCCGCACGACCTTCGGCCCTCCGTGCCCGCAGATCGCGACCCGGTGGTTCCCGAGTGCACTCACGGCATCCTCGCCATGGCTTCTTCAACATTCCGGGAGGCATCGGCAGCGCCGTCGGACCCGTCGAGACCCGTCACGATCAGCCAGACGGCGAAGACCATCTCTTGAACGGCGAGGGGCGGCGACATGATTGTCAGGACGTCGAAGGCCTCGGGTGCTCCTTCGATCAGGAGCAGACCGATGCCGATCAGCCCCCACACGGCCAGCCAGCGGGGAACGAGCCGTGCGTCGTAGAGCAGGGAGTCGACGAGCAGCGCGGCGAGAGCGAAGAACAGCATGATTCCGAGCAGCACACCCCAGTCGTACCCAGCGACGAGCGCATCCCCCGAAATCCGGTTGCTGACGGCGGCGCCGGCGACGGCGTGCCGGATCGACGTGACCGCCGCCAGCAGCCCGCCGATGACGAGTACGACCGATTCGACGATCCGTGAGCCGGGGCGGAGGCGGGCAAGATGGCCGTTGTGCTTCTCGAAGGTCGGGTAGAGCAGGACGGGAATCGCGACGACGGCGATCGCATCGATGAGCAGGAGGAACGCCCCGAGCAGAACTGTTGTCTCGCTCGAAGCGACGCTCGCAAGACCGTCCGGATCATCCCGAACGGGATCCACGAGGATGAACCCGAGAGAGGAGGACACCGTCGCCACGATGAACAGTGCCCCCGCAACTCGTGCAGCTCTTCTCGTGTTCACCGTGCACCCCACGGCTACTCCGAAGGAGATGACTGTCGGTGTGCGGGATCGTTGCGATCGGTGTCGGCGAGATCGTCGCCCGCCAGCTTCCCCAGCGCCAGCAACCGCCAACCCGTTCCGACATGAAACGCCACGATGGCAAGCACGCCGACGGCAGAGAACGCTGATCCCGGAACGACGATCGCAATCGCGGCGCCGACGATTCCCGCGACGCCGAGCCCGAACGTGAGCGCCGTCAGCCCGCGACCGAACGCCGATGCGCTGCGCATCGCGACACCGAACAGAGTGATCCCGATCGGGACGAGCAACACGCCCGTGACGAGCATGGTGTCGAACACGCTCTGAGCTCCGTGCCAGGAGTACTCGATCATCTGCCGGTCTGCGGGCGATGTGTCGGGCGCGGTGTACAGGTCTGCCAACGGCGACGTCGACAGGTGCAGCATCGAGCTGGCCGCCATGGTCACGAGCCCGAACGAAGCCGTGACCGTGCCGAACAGGGAGGCGGCGGCATGGGACGTCCCGAGCACTCGCTGCAGGACGAAGACGTGCAGAGCGAAGAGCATCAGCGCTGCGAGATACAAGAAGTGTTCGGCGATACGACCTGACTTGATGTCGGCGAACTCCTGCAACGTCTCAACGTCGGACGCATCGGGAAGCCCGAAGGCGCCCACGACGACGAACGCGCCGAGCATGGAGACCACGCCGGCCAGACCGGCGATACCGCCCCATCGGAACATCTGCAGATCTTGATCTCGCACGGGTCGGGACGACTCCGTGTGGCGTATCGATGTCGTCTGCCTCGACGCCGGGTCGAATCGCGATGAGATGGACATCTGCCTTCCTCCTTCGTGGCGACACATCCCCGGCCGGAAGGATTGACGAACCCGGACCGATTGTCGCCAACTCCACCCTGGCCGAAGTCCGCTCCACGGCCACAGAGGCCAACGTCACCATCGACCTTGCAGGCCGCGAAGCCGGCGCTCCCACGGACCTCCGGCCCTCGGAACGATTCCGCGCCGCGGCAAGTTGGTCTCCGGGACGTCGAGGAGGGCAACATCCATGCCTCACCCAGCAGGAGAACCGGCACGATCGAGTGGGTTGTTCGCTCTGCAGGATGCGGGGCCCGCTGTCGTGGTCACACGCCCGCCGCGCCGAGGATGGCTCGCTTCACCCCAACGGGTTGCTCGACCATCATCATGTGACCGCTGTCAGCGAGTTCGACGACCGTGGCCGAGGGCAGTGAGGCGGCCAAGGTCCGTCCGCTCTTCGCCGGCGTCATCTTGTCGCCGGCGCCGATCACCACGGTCGCCCGGCAGGTCACCCGTGCGGCGGCATCCTCGGCCCTGTCATAGGCCATGCACGCTCGGAAGTCGGTGGCGAGCACGCCGGGTCGCCCGTTCTCGACGAGGGCCCGCGCGCCGCCGGTCATCCAGAGTCCGGGCGTCGGGTTGACGCCGATGTGCGCCCGCTTGGCGTGCCCCCATGCGGCCATCAGGGCCGCGGCGCGCGGCAGGTCGTGCTCGGCGGCGTCGAGCAGTTCGGGGTGGACGGGCATCCCGGTCGCGGTGCCGCAGAGCGTGAGTGAGTCGACCCGATCCGCGTGCCGAGCGCCGAGCTCGAGCGCGATGAACGTCCCCATCGAGTGCCCGACGATGTGGGCCCGCGCGAACCCGGCGGCGTCCATGAACCTCACGACCCAGTCGGCGCTGGCGGCGATCGAAGTGATCGGCTCGCCGCCGCTCCGACCGTGCGCCGGGAGGTCGACAGCGAGCGCCCGGAAACCGTGATGAGCGAGGTAGCGGGTCTGGAGCTGCCAGACCGTCGAGTCCATGCCCGCCCCGTGGATCAGGAGCACGACCGGGTCGTCGCCCGACAGATCCAAGCCACCCGTGGAGGCGTGCGCGTCGACGCCGTCGACGTGCACGATCATCGTTGGCTCGCCTTCAGCGCGCGGGCGAGGTCCTCGACGATGTCGTCCGGGTCCTCCAGCCCGACCGACAGGCGCACGAGGTCCTCGCTGATCCCCGCCGCCTCCAACTCCTCGGGTGACATCTGCCCATGGGTCGTCGAGCCCGGATGGATCACCAGCGTCTTGGCGTCCCCCACGTTGGCGAGGTGCGATGCGAGCTGCACAGATTCGATGAACTTGCGGCCAGCCTCACGGCCACCGACGACGCCGAAGCTCACGATCGCGCCGGCGCCCTTCGGGTACAGGCGCCGGGCGAGCTCGTGGTCCGGGTGCGACGGAACGCGGGGATGCTTGACCCACGACACCGCATCGTTCGACTCCAGCATCTCGAGTACCCGATCGGTGTTGTCGACGTGGCGTGCCATCCGCAGCGGCAGCGTCTCGACGCCCTGCAGCAGCGCGAAGGCGTTGTGTGGGCTCATGCACGCGCCGAAGTCCCGGAGACCCTCGGCGCGCGCCCGCATGCCGAGCGCTGCCGGACCGAACTCCTCGGCGAACACGATCCCGTGGTAACCGTCGTAGGGCTCGGTCATGGTGGGGAACTTGTCGCTCGCCATCCAGTCGAAGCGGCCGCCGTCGACCAACACGCCGCCGAGTGCCGTGCCGTGGCCGCCGAGGAACTTGGTGACGGAGTGCATGACGATGTCGGCGCCGTATTCGATCGGCCGGAACAGGTACGGGGTGGAGAAGGTCGAATCGACCATGAGTGGCAGACCGTGGTCGTGGGCGACGTCGGCGACTGCCTCGACGTCCATCACCTCGATGCCGGGGTTGCCCAGCGTCTCGCCGTAGCAGAGCTTGGTGTTCGGCTGGATCGCCGCCGCGAACGCCGACGGGTCGCGTGGATCGACGAACGTGGTCGTGATCCCGAATCGGGGGAGCGTGAGGTTCATCATGTTGTACGACCCGCCGTACAGGTTCTTGGACGCCACGATGTGATCGCCTGCGCTGAGCAGCGAGGCGACGGCGAGATGGAGTGCGGCGGTGCCGCTCGCCGTGCACACTGCGCCGACGCCACCCTCGAGTGCGGCGATCCGCTCCTCGAGCACCGCGACGGTGGGGTTGGAGATGCGACTGTAGATGTGGCCCGGCGCCTCCAGGTTGAACAGCGCGGCCGCCTCGTCGGTGTCGGGGAACGAGTACGACGTGGTGAAGTAGATCGGCACCGCCCGGGCCCCGGTGGTCGGGTCGGGGCGTTGGCCCGCGTGCAGGCTCAGGGTGTCGAATCGTAGGAAGTCGGGTTCCACCATGCGGCGAACACTACCGACCGCCCCGATCCTGGTCGGACCTGACCTCCCCGGTGTCGTCCGTCGACCGCCGGTGCACGTCGTTCAGCGGTCGAACCTTCGCCTCGAGATCGAACGACGGATGGACGCGGCGTGTCGTCGAACTGGCGAACGTCCGCCGGCGAGGAGACGTGCCGCGAGGACCGAGCGACGCCTCGACGGCGTTCGGCGGCTTCTGGCATGCTGAGCGCTTCGTCAACAGCCGGCCGTCGGCAGAAGGATGACCGAATCGCATGAGCCTGCTCGGAACCCGGGTCGTCCGGGTCGAAGACCCTGATCTGCTCACCGTCGGCGGCAAGTACGTCGACGACGTCGCCCCCGCCGACAGCGTCTACGCCACCTTCGTGCGGTCGGCGATGGCACACGCCGACATCACCGGGATCGATGTCAGCGATGCGTTGGAGATCCCCGGGGTCATCGGCGTCTACACCGCCGCCGACCTGGAGCTGCCCGCCGATCCGCCGTCGATGCCGATGCTCAACCAGCAGATGCTCCGGACCCGCCTGGCCGGCGACCGTGTGCGATACGTGGGTGAGCCGATCGCCGCAATCATCTCCGAGTCCCAGGCTGCCGGTACCGATGCCGTCGACATGGTCTATGTCGACTACGAACCGCTCCCTGCCGTCGTGACCGCCGACGCCTCGGTGAAGGACGAAACCCTGCTCTTCCCCGACGCAGGTACCAACGTCGTGTTCGCCGGACCGTCGAACGCGGGCGACGACTTCTTCGACGGCTGCGACGTCACCGTCGATCTGACGTTCAACAACCAGCGCATCGCACCCTGCCCCCTCGAGACACGCGCGACGGCCGCCCGGTGGGACACGACGGACGACGGCACGCTGCGGCTGACGCAATGGTCGACCACCCAGGGCGCCCACGGCACTCGGGACATGCTGGCGGCCGCGACCGGCGTCGACCCAGCGCAGGTGCGGGTGATCTGCCCCGACGTCGGCGGGGGCTTCGGCGCCAAGAACGGTGGCTATCCCGAAGACATCGTGGTCGCGCTCGTCGCCCGCCGCCTGGAGCGGCCCGTTCGCTGGGTCGAGACCCGGTCGGAGAGCATGCTCGGCCTCGTGCACGGCCGGGGTTGCACGTTCACCGCCACGATCGGCGGCGACCGCGACGGCACCGTCAAGGCGTACCGGATCCACAGCCTCCAGGACGGAGGTGCGTACCCCGAGGTCGGTGCCGTGCTTCCGTTCATCACGGCGCGGATGGCGTCGGGCGTCTACGACATCCCGAAGATCGACTTCTCGTTCACGTCGGTGATGACGAACACCGTGCCGATGGGTGCCTACCGCGGTGCCGGCCGACCCGAAGCGGCCGCCGCGATCGAGCGAATGATCGAGGTGTTCGCAGCCGAGACCGGCATGGACCCGGCCGAGGTCCGTCGTCGCAACTTCATCAGACCCGATGCCTTCCCGTTCACCACGGCGGTCGGCACCGAGATGGACACCGGCGAGTACGAGCAGGCACTCGAGAAGGTGCTCGCCGCCGTCGACTACGCCGGCCTGCGAGCCGAGCAGGCCCGCCGTCGCGACGACCCCGGCGAGACCCGATGGCTCGGCTTGGGGTGGTCGGCGTACGTCGAGATCGCCAACCCGATCGTGAACGGCGAGTTCGGCAGCTTCGAGCTGCAACCCGACGGCTCGGTGATCGTGCTCACCGGGTCGTCGTCGCACGGCCAGGGTCACCACACGGCGTTCGCTCAGGTGGCGAGCGACATCACCGGCATCCCGATGGAGCGCATCGAAGTGCGTCACGGCGACACCGACGAGGTACCCAGGGGCGGTGGGACGGGGGGTTCGAAGTCGCTCCAGGTCGGGGGAAGCGCGGTGTGGGAGGCGAGCGAGGCAGCGGTGGCGAGAGCCAAGCAGATCGCCGCCGATCTGCTCGAGGCCAACCCCGACGACGTCGTGCTCGACGTCGACACCGGCGAGTTCTCGGTGGCCGGTACGCCGGCGGTGGGCACGAACTGGGTCGACATCGCCAGGTTCGTGCAGCAGGAGGGTGGTGAACCGTTGCGGACGGAAGCCGACTTCCAGCCGCCGGGTGCAACCTTCCCGTTCGGCGTGCACCTGTCGATCGTCGAGGTCGACCGCGACACCGGTGAGGTCACGATCCTCCGGCACATCGCCTGCGACGACGCCGGCACGCTCGTCAACCCGCTGATCGTCGACGGCCAGGTGCACGGCGGTATCGCCTCCGGCATCGCACAGGCGTTGATGGAGGAGTTCATCTACGACGAGGACGGCAACCCCAACACCGCGAATTTCGCGGACTACGGCCTCGTGTCGGCCGCCGAACTGCCGTTGTTCGAGCGGATCGAGCAGGAGACACCGACGCCCCGCAACCCGATCGGCGCCAAGGGCATCGGCGAGTCCGGCACGATCGGCGCCACGCCCGCGGTGCAGAACGCGGTGATCGACGCGCTCGCCCATCTCGGGGTCCGGCACGTCGACATGCCCGCCACCGCCGAACGAGTGTGGCGGGCGATCGAGTCGGCGGAGAACTGAGGAGCGGCCGATGGTGAAGAAGATCCCCAGCGACGATCGTCGTGCGAGCTACCGGGCCAGCGACATCGAACTCGACCGCGACGAACTGGCCGAGCATCTCAGCGGTCGTCACCAGTGGGTGCTCGCGACGACCCGCGCCGACGGCCGCCCGCAGATGAGCCTCGTGACCGGCGGCATGATCGCCGACGGCCGCCTTGCGGTCTCCACGTATCCCGAACGGGTCAAGGCCAAGAACGCCCGCCGTAACCCTCACGTCTCGGTGGCGGTGATGGGCGAGCAGTTCGACGAGGCATGGGTGCAGATCGACGGTGACGCCGAGGTGCTCGACCTGCCCGAGGCGGGCGAAGCGTTCGTCGAGTACTACCGGAGCATCTCCGGCGAGCACCCGGACTGGGACGAGTACCGCCAGGCGATGGCCGACCAGGGCAAGTGCATGATCCTGGTCACGCCGACACGCTGGAGTCCGTTGAGCAAGGGCGGATTTCCACCTTCGCTGTTCGAGGACTGAACCGACGCGTCAGTCGAGCGCACGATCGAGGTCGGCCCACAGGTCGTCGACGTCTTCGCATCCGACGCTCATGCGCACGAGGGTCGGTGGGATCCGTTGCTGCCCGGTGAGCGAAGCGCGCCGCTCGACCGTCGACTCGACCCCGCCGAGGCTCGTGGCGTGGTTCACGAGTTCGAGGCGGTGGAGCACGGCGTCGCATCTGGCTGCGTCGCCGTCGGTCTCGAACGAGAGCATTGCCCCGAACCCGGTCATGAACGACTTGGCCGCTTCGTGTGTGCCGTGGCTGGCGAGCCCGGGGTACCGGACCCGCACGATCCGCCCGTCCGCCTCCATGCGCCGGGCCAACTCCATGGCGTTGTCCTGCGCTTTCGCGAGGCGGAGGCCCATCGTTCGGGCGCCCCGGATGGTGAGGAACGCTTCCATCGCGCCGATCGTCGCCCCATGGAGGAGTCGCCGCTCGTAGAACTCTTCGTGGAGGTCGTCCCGTCGGGTCACCAGCGTGCCGGCGAGAAGGTCGGAGTGTCCGCCGATGAACTTCGTCGCCGAATGCATCACGACGTCGGCGCCGTAGTCGAGCGGCTGCTGATTGAGCGGCGTCGCGAACGTCGAGTCGACGCCGACCAGCGCCGTCGAGGGTCGCGGCGCCCCGCAGATCGCGGGGAGGTCGGCGACGGTGATGAGTGGGTTCTCCGGCGACTCGAGCCACACCAGGTCGGAGCGCGAGAGTGCGTCGATCCAGGCGTCGGTGTCGGCCTGGTCGAGCCGCTCGACCGTCCAGCGGCCCTGCGTCTCACCCTCGGCGACGATGCCGGCGACGCCGTGGTACGGGTCGGTCGGTACCGTGATGTGTGCACCGACGGACAGGCGATGGAACACGGTCGCTGCGGCCGCCATGCCGGAGCCGAACGCAAGTGCTCGGCCGCCTTCCAGCCCACCGAGCAGTGCTTCCAGGGCATCAGTCGTGGCAGTCTGCTCGGCTCGGCTGTAGACGCGCTCGTGTGGGAGGTAGAAGTTCGAGGCCAACACGGGCGGGACGTTGAGCGGGTCACCCGGATTCCGCGTGCGCCCGCCGGCGATCAACCAGGTCTCGGGTGTCCAGTCCGGCATCCGGCCGAGGCTAGCGGTGGCGCTCGAGGACGAACTTCCTGGACGCTGGTCGACCTACGCCGTTCGGGCGCGCTCGAGCCCATCGAGGATGAGGTCGAGCACGAACCCGAACTCGTCGTGCGGAGCGTCGCGCTCGAGGTGGTATCGGACGTGGGCGTGGACTTCTGGGAAGTCGTTCTCCGACACGTCGCGGTGGAACCGTTCGAACATCGCGGCCGTCGCCTGCCGCGCAGAGTTGATCTGCTGTTGGGTGAACCCCTGGACGTGCATCGTCACCGCATGGAACGCGAGGTCGGCGACGTCGTGGGGGAAATCGGCGTTCGCCAGCAGCTCCAGCAGGAGCTCCATGTGCCGCCACCTGGCCGGGCCCGGCCAGCGCTCCGACCACAGTGCGGCCGCCCATCGGTGTCGAACGAGGGCGTCGTGGGCCGACATCGCGATCGAACGCACGGCCGGCTGCCACCCGATCCCCATCGGCGGTTCGTCGATCTCGGCGGCCACGAGGTCGACCATGCCGTCGAGCAGGTCGTCCTTGTTCTCGACGTGGTTGTACAGCGACATGACCTCGTAGCCGAGTTGCCTGGCGAGCTTGCGCATGCTCAGGCCGCCGACGCCGTGTTCGTCGGCGATCGCGACGGCCATCGTGAGAATGCGGTCGCGGGTGAGCGGCGGGCGATCGGGTGAGCCGGTCGTCGCCGGCACGGTCGTCGATGGTTCGATGGTCATGATCCCGTCCGAGGAGATGGGTTGCGCGACGTACAGTGTACGTCTAGAGTCGTCGACATGAGAGACGTACACCGTACGTACAACGCTCGAACCAGACGGAGCGGCGCACGATGCGGGCAGTGATCAACGAGCGCTACGGCGCGGCCGAGGTGCTCGAACTCCGGGAGCTGCCGATGCCCGAACTCGAAGCCGACCAGGTGCTGGTGCGGGTCCACGCGGCGGCGGTCAACCCGCTCGACTGGCACTTCATGACCGGCACGCCCTACTTCCTCCGGCTCATCGCCGGCGGCCGCGGCCCCAAGCAGCAGGTCCGAGGCGTTGACATGGCAGGCGTCGTGCAAGCCGTCGGTTCCGACGTCACCGCGTACCGAACGGGTGACGAGGTGTTCGGCGGCGGGGCGGGCTGCTTCGCCGAGTTCGTCGCCAGCCGCGAGAAGAACATCGCGCACAAACCGAGCGGGATGGGTTTCGACGAGGCCGCGGCGCTGCCGGTCGCAGCTGTCACCGCCCTGCAAGGACTGCGCGACCACGCTGGGGTCAGCCGGGGGAGCTCCGTGCTGATCAACGGAGCATCGGGTGGGGTCGGGTCGTACGCGGTGCAGATCGCCAAGCACCTGGGCGCCGAGGTGACGGCGGTGTGCAGCACTCGCAACGTCGACCTGGTCCGCTCGCTGGGTGCCGATCACGTGATCGACTACACCATCGACGATTTCGCGGCGATGCCTCGACGGTACGACGCGATCCTCGACAACGTGGGCAACCGATCGCTGAGCGACTGTCGCCGGGTGCTCACCGACACCGGCGTGCTGGTGATCGTCAGTGGCCCGAAGCACAACAAGCTGCTCGGCCCGGTGACCCGCGTCCTCCTCGCGAAGGTGCGTTTCCTGATCGGCAAGCAGCGTGCGGTCACGTTCACCGCCGATGAGACACACGACGAATTGGTGGCGCTGGCCGACTTGGTCGACGCAGGCACCCTCCGATCGGTGATCGACCGCACGTACCAACTCGACGAGACGGCAGATGCGATGCGGTACCTGGCCGACGGGCACGCGCAGGGCAAGATCATCATCGACGTCGTCGGAGCAGCGGACTGATGGACTCGCTCGTCCATGTCGACCGGCTCGTCGCTCATCTGAGCGATCCGGAGCTGGTCGTGCTCGACTGCAGCGTGGTGCTCGATGTCGATGACGTCGGGACGACGATGACCAGCGGCCGCAGCCGGTACGACGATGTCACGTCCCGGGTGCCGGTTTCGCCGATCTGATCGTCGAGTTCAGCGGCACCGATCAGCCCACCGGGTTGCCGTACATCTCCCCCAGAGGATCGGAGATCAGCTCGATCCGCTCGCCGTCGGGCCCGGTGAAGTACATCGAGCTGCCACTGATCACCGCCGTCTCGACCCCCGCGTCGTGGAGCTTGGCACGCAGTCGGTTCCAGTTGTCCGGCTCCATCGAGATGGCGAGGTGGTGGAGCCCGCCGAGTACCTCGCGGTACGGCCCGAGGTCCAGTCCCGGGAAGTCGAAGAACGCCAGGCTGTTGCCGTGGCCGATGTCGAAGAAGAAGTGTGTCGAACCCTCGTAGTCGCGGTTCTCGAACAACTCGGTCAGCGGGAACTCGAGCAGACCCTGGTAGAAGTCGATCGTCGTCGCCACGTCGCTGCACATCAGGGCCACGTGATGGACGCCGCGAGCCGTCGACGGCGGTCGTTCGTCGCCGGCGGCGAGGTATCGACCACGGAGTGCGTCCCACTCGTCGGTGCGATCGACGGTCCGGGTCTGGTCGTTCATGGTGGGCCTTTCGCTCGTGAGAATCAGTCTCCCACACTTGCGAACGCAATCAGAACGGGGCACGATGGCGCCCACGTCCACCGAGAGGACTCTCCACATGAGCGATCCACAGATCACCACGACCGAGAACGGCCCCTACCTCGTCCCCGGTTCCGTGCCGCTGTCACGTCGCGAACCGATCGTCTCCGAGCACGGCGAGCCGCTGACCTGGAAACCGGGCGCCGACGTCGAGACCCGGGACCGCTACGCGCTCTGTCGCTGCGGGCAGTCCGACAACAAGCCGTTCTGCGACGGCGCCCACGCCCGAACGGGCTTCGACGGCACCGAGTCGGCGCCGACCGACGGCTACGACGAACGTCGCCAGCAGTACGCGGGCACCGGCATCGACGTCCACGACGATCGGGGTATCTGCGTGCACGCCGGCTTCTGCGGCAACCGGGTGTCGAACGTGTGGAAGATGGCCGGCAAGACCGACGACACCGTCGTGCGCGCCCAGGTGATGGCGATGATCGAACGATGCCCCTCCGGGGCGCTCACGTTCGAGGTCGACGGCGAGGTCATCGAGCCCGATCTGCCCGTCGAGATCGCGGTCGTGCAGGACGGACCGCTCTGGGTGACCGGCGGTATCCCGGTCGAGCGGGCCGATGGTCACCCGTTGGAGACACGCAACCGGGTCACGCTGTGCCGCTGCGGGGCCTCGGGGAGCAAGCCGCTCTGCGACGGATCCCACAAGGAGATCGGCTTCACGGGTTGAACGGTCGGGCGCCTCACCGGTGCGGGCTGCGCCTGGTGTGCGCCGGGCCGGCCCCCGCTGCTCGCCGATAACATGCTGCATCCGCTCCGCAACGGCGCGGAGAGAGCGGAGAACCACCAGTGACCACATCCCCGACGTTCGGCGCCCCCCATCCGTTGGGAGTGAGATTCGACGGCACCGGGATCAACGTGGCCGTGTACTCGGAAACGGCCACGGCGGTCGATCTCTGCTTGTTCGACGACGACGGCGACGAGGAGCGCGTGCGGCTGCTCGAGCGGACCGCCCACGTCCATCACGGCCACGTCAGCGGCATCCGGCCCGGCCAACGCTACGGCTTACGCGTGGACGGCCCCTGGAGCCCGGCCGATGGCCTCCGGCACAACCCGGCCAAGCTGCTCATCGACCCGTACGCCCTGGCGATCGAGGGTGATGTGACGATCGGCCCGGAGCTGACCGGCCACGATCCGGCGCAGCCGTCGCAGCGAAGTGCACTCGACAGTGCCGCGATGGTTCCGAAGTGCATCGTCGTCGACGAGACCTTCGACTGGGAGGACGACTCCTCGCCGGGTACGCCGCTGAACCGGTCGGTGATCTACGAGGCGCACGTGCGCGGTCTGTCGAAGACCCACCCCGACGTGCCCGCCGAGCTCCGCGGCACCTACGCCGGCATGGCGCACCCGGCGATCGTCAACCACCTGCTCCGGCTCGGCGTCACCGCGGTGGAGCTGTTGCCGGTCCACCACTTCCTGTCGGAGGGGTTCCTCGACGGCATCGGGCTGTCGAACTACTGGGGGTACTCGACGATCGGGTTCCTCGCCCCCCACAGCGCCTACGCCGCCGGCGGGGAGCGCGGCGAGCAGGTCGTGGAGTTCAAGCAGCTCGTCAAGACCCTGCACCGCGCCGGCATCGATGTCATCCTCGACGTCGTCTACAACCACACCAACGAGGGCAACGAGCGCGGTCCCACCCTCTCGTTCCGGGGCGTCGACAACGCCTCGTACTACCGCCTGCCCTACGACGACCGCAGCCGGTACGTCGACTTCACGGGCACCGGCAACAGCCTCAACGTGCAACACCCGGCCGCGCTCCGATTGGTGATGGACAGTCTGCGGTACTGGGTCACCGACATGCACGTCGACGGCTTCCGGTTCGACCTCGCGTCCACGCTCGCACGTGACGCCCACGAGTTCGACCGCAACGCGGCGTTCTTCGATCTCGTCCACCAGGATCCCGTCGTCAGCCAGGTCAAGCTGATCGCCGAGCCGTGGGACATCGGACCCGGCGGCTATCAGCTGGGCAACTTCCCGCCGACGTGGTCCGAGTGGAACGCGAGGTTCCGCGACGACATCCGCGACTTCTGGAAGGGCACACCCGGCACGCTGGCGGCGTTCGCCAGCCGGTTCACCGGCAGCGCCGACGTGTTCCACTCGGCCGGCCGCGGGCCGTCGGCCAGCGTCAACTTCGTCACCGCCCACGACGGGTACACGCTCGCCGATCTCGTCTCCTTCGAGCGGAAGCACAACGAGGCCAACGGCGAGAACGGTCGCGACGGCCACAGCGACAACCGTTCGTGGAACGGCGGCGTCGAGGGCCCCAGCGACGTCGAGTCGGTCAACGAGAACCGCCGCCGACGTGTGCGTTCCATGCTCGCGACCCTGCTGCTGTCCCAAGGCGTTCCGATGTTGTCGGGTGGCGACGAGATCGGGCGGACGCAGCGTGGGAACAACAACGCCTACTGCCAGGACAACGAGTTGTCGTGGCACGACTGGGAGGCCGTCGACCACGACCTGCTGGCGTTCACCCAGCGGTTGGTCGCGCTGCGCAAAGCCCACCCGGTGTTCCGCCGCCGGCGCTTCTTCGAGGGCGCACCCTCCATGGGTAGCACGCTGGACGACATCGGCTGGTTCCGTCCGGACGGTGACCCGATGCATCCCGACGACTGGCACGTCGGCCACGCAAAGGCGCTGTCGGTGTTCCTGAACGGCAATGCGCTCGGTCCTCACGACGGGGCGCTCGAACGCCCGCTCGACCACAGCTTCCTCGTGCTGTGCAATGCCGGTTCGGACTCGATCGGCTTCACGGTTCCGTTCGGCCTCGGCGGCAGTCGTTGGCGCGTGGTGATCGACACGTCGGACCCGACGGCGATCGGCGAGACGATCGAGACGAGCGACGACTGGAAGGTCGGCGCGTGGTCGCTGGTGCTGCTCGAACGCCACGAGATCATCCCGGGATCGTCATGAGGGTCTTGTTCGCCACCGCCGAGCTGCGGCCGCTCGTCAGTGCGGGCGGTCTCGGCGAGGCCGCTGCCGGCCTCGCTGCTGCTCTGGCCGAGCAGGGCATCGACGTGATCACCGCGATCCCCGGCTACTCGCCGTATCCACTCGTCGACGAAGAGCACGTCCACCTCGACGTGCCCGACTGGGCGGCGCCGGCGTCGGCCCGAATCGGCCGGCACCCCGATGCTGGCGTGCTGGCTGTGATCGACGTCCCCGGCATCGTCCGGCCCGACCCGTACGTCGACGAGCACGGTGAAGGTTGGGCCGACAACGATGCTCGGTTCGCGGCGTTCTCGGCCGCAGTCGCGGCGCTCAGTCGTGCGGTTCACGCCGACCTCGTGCACCTCAACGACTGGCACACGGCACTCACGCCGGCATTCCTGGGCGGCGAGGTGCCGACCGTGCTGACGATCCACAACCTCGCTCACCAGGGATGGGCGAGCGCGGCCTGGTTGCACCGGCTGCCCAGTCATCGCGAGGCGTACGGGTGGGGCGATGCGATCAACGGGCTCGCCGGTGCGATCCGGGTCGTCGACCGTGTCGTGGCCGTGAGCCCGAACTACGCACGGGAGATCACGACCGCCGCCGCCGGCATGGGTCTGCAGGGCCTGTTGACGCAACGCGGCGATGATCTCCGAGGGATCCTGAATGGCATCGACACCCGGGCCTGGAACCCGGCCACCGACGAGCACGCTCCGCAGTTCGACCGCACGGATCTCACCGGCAAGCGCCAGGCCCGCGAAGCGTTGCTCGAACGGGCGGGATGGGACGATACCGACGAACCGCTGATCGTGATGGTCACCCGGCTCGTCGAGCAGAAAGGCGTCGACCTCGCATTCGAGGCCGCTCGGTTCCTCGGGGGGATGAAGGCCCGGCTGCTCGTCCTCGGGTCGGGCGAGCCGCGTCTGGGCGTGTGGGGCCACTGGCTCGGGCAGACACAGCCGGGTCGTGTGTGGTTCTACAACGGCTATGACGCACCGCTGTCGCACCTGCTGTTCGCCGGCGGCGATCTGCTCTTGATGCCGAGCCGATTCGAGCCGTGCGGTCTCGCGCAGATGCAGGCGATGGCCTACGGGACGATCCCGGTCGTCACGCCGGTCGGCGGGCTCGTCGACACGGTGATCGACGCCGACCTCCACCGCGACGGCACCGGCTTCGTCGCGGCCGCGCTCGACGAGAGCGGCGTCGTCGACGCGATCCATCGTGGGCTGCGAGCGTGGCGCCATGCCGGTCGCCGCAAGGCGATCCAGCGTCGCGGGATGGAACCCGACTGGTCGTGGACCGCCCCGGCGTCCGAGTTCATCGATCTCTACCGCGAACTCGTCGACTGAGGGGTCCGATGCGTGCGGCTGGTGCGCGGGGTCGGTCCGTCGCTGCTACTCGATGACGGTACCTTTGGCGATTGCGACGACGCCTCCCTCCGACACGGTGAATCGCTCGGAGTCGGCCTCGGGGTCGTGGCCGATCGAGAACCCGGGTGGGATCACGACGTTCTTGTCGATGATGCACCGATGGAGCCGGGCGCCGATGCCGACCTTCACGTTCTGCATGAGCACCGAGTCGGTGATCTCGGCGTCGGTGACGGTGACGCCCCCGGAGAGCACCGAGTTGGTGACGATGCCCCCCGAGACGATGACGCCGCTGGCGAGGATCGAGTTGTTGATGTGACTCGGCCCGCTGTCCCCCTCGGCGATCTTGGCGGGCGGTTCGGTGAGCGTGCGCGTGAAGATCGGCCACTCGCTGTTGTAGAGGTCGAACGCCGGCATCCGGGCGACGAGGTCCATGTGGGCGTCGAAGTACGAGTCGAGTGTGCCGACGTCGCGCCAGTAGTGGTCCTCGACTCCTGACTCACCGGGTACCACGTTGGTCGTGTAGTCGTACACGTGAGCGCTGCCCTGCGCGACGAGCTTCGGGATGATGTCGCCTCCGACGTCGTGCTTCGAGTCCGCAGCGGTGGCATCCTCGGTCATGATCTGACGGAACACCTCGGCATCGAAGATGTAGTTGCCCATCGAGGCGAGCACCTGGTGCGGCGCGTCGGCCAGGCGCGGTGCGTCGGGGTTCTTCTCGTGGAAGTGGACGATCCTGCTGCCGTCGTCGGCCTTCTCGATCACCCCGAACTGGAACGCGTCCTCGGCGGGCACGCGGATACCGGCGACCGTCACGCCCGCACCCTGCTCCTTGTGGAACTCCAGCATCTGGCGCGGGTCGAGCCGGTAGATGTGGTCGGCACCGAAGACGATGACGTGTTCGGGCCGCATGTCGTCGAGCAGGTTCATGTTCTGGAACAGCGCGTCGGCCGATCCGGTGAACCATCGTGGACCCCGCCGCATCTGCGCCGGGACCGTCGTGACGTAGTTGCCGAGCAGCGTCGACAGCTGCCACGTGAGCGAGATGTGCACGTCCAGGCTGTGGCTCTTGTACTGCGTGAGCACGACGACCTTCCGGAATCCGCCGTTGACGAGGTTCGAGATCGCGAAGTCGATCAGGCGGTACTTGCCGCCGAACGGTACGGCGGGCTTGGCCCGATCGAGCGTCAGCGGCATGAGACGTTTGCCTTCGCCGCCGGCCAGGACGATGCTGAGGACGCGGTCGTTGGGCGGGCTCGTCATGTGTGCATCGTAGGCTGTGGCGATGAAGCGAACGGAAGGCACCAGATGAGCAGAGCGTTCGACGCCGATGATGCCTGGCTCTTCGGGTCCGGCACACATACCCGTCTCTGGGAGGTGATGGGCGCGCATCCGCACGACGGCGGCGTGACGTTCCGGGTCTGGGCGCCGAACGCGTCATCGGTCTCGGTGGTCTCGGATCGCAACGGATGGGAACCCGGCACCCACCCGCTCACCGGTGATCCGTCCGGAGTGTGGCGGGGCACGTTCGACGGGTTCGAGGTCGGCGACCGCTACAAGTACTGGATCTCCTCGGCCGACGGCGTCCACCGGGTTGCCAAAGCGGACCCGTACGGACGGGCGGCGCAGCTCGCGCCCGAGACGGCATCGATCGTCGCCGCACCGTCGCACGAGTGGGGTGACGGCGCGTGGATGGCCGAGCGTGGCTCCCGCAACCGGTACGACGCCCCGATCTCCACCTACGAGGTGCATCTCGGGTCGTGGCGGTTCGAGCCGGGCGGATACACGGCGCTCGCCCGCCAGCTCGCCGACTACTGCGTCGATGTCGGGTTCACGCACGTCGAGCTGCTCCCGATCATGGAGCACCCGTTCTACGGGTCGTGGGGATACCAGACCACCGGCTACTTCGCGCCCACCGCTCGTTACGGACGACCCGAGGACGTGATGGCGCTCGTCGACGTGCTGCATCAGGCGGGGATCGGCGTGATCCTCGACTGGGTGCCCTCGCACTTCCCGACCGACGAGGCGTCGCTCGGCTACTTCGACGGCACGCATCTGTACGAGCACGCCGATCCGAGACAGGGCTTCCACCCCGACTGGAAGTCGTTCGTGTTCAACTACGGCCGACCCGAGGTGCGGTCGTTCCTGCTGTCTTCGGCCCACTTCTGGCTCGACCAGTTCCATGCCGACGGGCTGCGGGTCGATGCCGTGGCCTCGATGCTCTACCTCGACTACTCGCGCTCCGACGGCGAATGGGTCGCCAACGAGTACGGCGGCAACGAGAATCTCGAGGCGGTCGCCTTCCTGAGAGAGCTCAACACGTCGATCTACTCGGCGTACCCCGACGCGATGATGATCGCCGAGGAGTCCACGGCCTGGCCGGGTGTGACGAACCCGACCGACACCGGCGGCCTCGGCTTCGGGTTCAAGTGGGACATGGGCTGGATGCACGACACGCTCGAGTACCTGGCGAACGACCCGATCAATCGGAAGTGGCACCACGACCGGATGACGTTCCGATCGATCTACCAGTCGGCCGAGCACTACGTGCTGCCGCTGTCGCACGACGAGGTCGTGCACGGCAAGGGCAGCCTGCTGGGCAAGATGCCCGGCGATCGCTGGCAGCGCTTCGCCAACCTGCGACTCCTCCTCGGCTACCAGTGGACGGTGCCGGGCAAGAAGCTGCTCTTCATGGGCGGCGAGTTCGGCACCCCCGACGAATGGAACCACGAAGCCGAGCTGCCGTGGCCGGTGCTCGCCGATGACGAGCACGCCGGTGTCCAGGGCTGGGTTCGTCGTCTCAACGAGTTGTACGTCGAGCTGGGGGCGCTGCATCGCGTCGACCGCGATCCCAGCGGTTTCCGATGGATCGTCGGCGACGACCGCGATCAGAGCGTGTTCGGCTATCTTCGCACCGCCGAAGATGACGATCCCGTGCTGGTCGTGATGAACAACACGCCCGAGCCCCGTCGCGGGTACCGATTGGGCGCGCCGGCCGGAACCTGGGAGTTGCTCACGAGCAGCGACGACTCGGGATACGGCGGGTCGGGTATGGCGATCCCGTCCGAGCTGATCTCCGACCGTGAGGCCGGCCACGGCTTCGAGACATCGGTCACGATCGACCTGCCGCCGCTCGGCATCGTGATCTACCGATTGGCCGAAGCCGCCGAGGTCGATGAGGTGGACGTGTCCACCGAGCCGGCGTCGACAGATGAGGCGCCGGACGCTTCCGGGCAGGTGGAGGCGTCCCGGACCGCAGACTGACGGCGGTACGGCGGCTCGTTCCGGTCAGTTCGGATCGAGTTCGATCCCGACCGCCGCGAGCGTGTCGGTCGGAGCATCGGTCATCAGCAGTTGCTCGGCGGCGGCCAGTTCCGGGGCGAGTTGGCGGTCGGGTCCGTAGCCGTCGACGACCGTTCTGAGCAGTCGCACCATCGTCCCCGTGCCCTCGCCCGGTGCCAGCGGATGCCGCAGCTCGATCGCTCTCGCCGCGCAGACGTACTCGACGGCGAGGATCCGGCGCACGTTGTCGACGACCTTTCTGAGCTTGCGGGCGGCGTGCCACGCCATCGAGACGTGGTCCTCCTGCATCCCGGACGTCGGGAGTGAGTCGACCGATGCCGGCGCCGCGAGTCGCTTGTTCTCCGATGCCATCGCGGCGGCGGTGTAGTGCCCGATCATCATGCCGCTGTCGACGCCGGCCTCGAAGGCGAGGAACGGAGGGAGCCCGTGACTGCGGAGGCGGTCGAGCATCCGGTCCATCCGACGTTCGGAGATCGCGCCGACCTCGGCGAGCGCGATCGCGAGGAAGTCGGCGGCGAAGCCCAATGGAGCACCGTGGAAGTTGCCGCACGATTCGACCCGTCCGTCGGGCAGCACCATCGGGTTGTCGATCGCCGCCGCGAGCTCGTGTTCGGCGACACGTCGAACGTGGTCGAGCGTGTCGCGTGCCGCTCCGTGCACGGCCGGCGTGCAACGGATCGAGTACGCATCCTGCACTCGTGGGTCGTCCTCGGCATGGTCGGCCATGATCGGCGACCCGGCGAGCACCGATCGGAGGTTTGCTGCGCTGACTGCCTGGCCGGGCTGGGGCCGGAGCGCCTGCAGGTCGGCGGCGAACGGTCGATCGGTCGCCATCAAGCCCTCGACCGTCAGTGCTGCGATCGCGTCGGCCTGCGACAGGAGCCGTCGCGTGTCGTCGACCGCGAGGCACAGCATCCCGAGGATCGCGTCGGTGCCGTTCGTGACCGCGAGTCCCTCCTTCTCGGCGAGCTCGATCGGTTCGAGGCCCGCTGATCGGAGTGCCTCTGCGGCGGGCCGGACTCGGCCGTCGTGGTGCACCTCGCCCTCGCCGAGCAGCGCCAGGGCCGCGTGGGCGAGCGGTGCGAGATCCCCGCTCGCGCCCAGCGATCCATACTCGGGCACGATCGGCGCGATGCCCGCGTTGATGAGGTCGACCATCGCCTGGGCCACGAGCGACCGGGCGCCGCTGTAGCCGAGCGTCAGTGTGCGGGCCCGGAGGAAGACCATCGCCCGGACGACTTCGTCCTCGACCGGTGCGCCCATGCCGGCGGCGTGGGAACGCACGAGTGCCGCCTGGAGTTCGCGGCGCCGTTCCGGAGGGATCGAGACGGTCGCCAGTGCTCCGAAGCCGGTCGAGATGCCATACCTCGGTTCACCCTCGGCCAGTCGCTCGACCACCGCTCGAGCGGCGTCCATCCGCTCGACCGCCTGCCCGGTCAGCTCGACGCGGGCCCCGGTGCGGGCGACCTCGACCACGTCGGCGATCGTGACACCGGGGCCGTCGAGGCGGATCACGAGGCCACCGCGGCGCCGAGGCCGAGTTGTTCGCCGAGCCGATCGGCGACGCGGACGAGTGCCGCTTCGTGGGCGAGTCGGTTCGCCCGTGTGAATCGGTGTTCCGGCCCGATGATCGAGAGTGTGACGCCGAGTCGACCGGGCACGGGGATCGCCAACGAGATCGCCGTGATGTCGGGTTCGACGGCGCCGGTTCGGGTGACCGCCCGTCCTGGGGCCTGCAGTGCATCGCCGACCGCTGTGCCGTCGAGCGTCACGTTCTGGCCGATCCAGCCGACGTGCCTGATCGCACGGCCGCTCTCGGCGGTCGCGACGTAGGTCGCGACACTTCCATCGCTGATGGCCAGGTACGTGGATTCCCCCGTTTCGGTCGCGAGCGCATCGAGGTGAGGTTGCACGATGGCCACGAGGTGCGCCACCGGATCGTCGTCACCGAGGGTCGCCGCGAGTCGCAACATCGTGGGGCCGACCGAGAAGGCACCGTCGTCGTTGCGGTCGACGTAGCCGCGAGCCTCGAGTGCTCGGAGGTGCCGGAGTGCGGTCGTGGGCGTCAGCCCGCACGCCGCCGCCGCCGCCGTGAGGTTGCATTCGCCGGCGCCCAGCACGGCCTCCAACAGATCGAGCACGCGCCCGACCGAACGGGGGACCTGGGCAGCAGGTGGGTCGGTGTTCATGGGCGTCCGATCTCCGATCGGTTGGGCCTGGCGGCGCCGGGCATGTCACTTCATGACAAACGATGTTGCCTGTTGACAACGTAGAGCAGAACCGCGCACACTGCAAGCGGGTTGCGCGGTCGGCGTGCCCACGACCCGAGGAGAGAGATGGCCATCGACATCGGACGCCCCGTCACCGACATCTCGGCCCCCCGCGGCAGCGACCTGACATGCCGGGGGTGGCCACAGGAGGCGGCGTACCGCATGCTGCAGAACAACCTGGACCCCGAGGTGGCCGAGAACCCCGATCAGCTCGTCGTCTACGGTGGCACCGGGCGCGCCGCCCGGTCGTGGGACGCCTACCGGGCGATGCTCCGCACGCTGACGACACTGGCGGCCGACGAGACGATGCTCGTGCAGTCGGGCAAGCCGGTCGGCGTGCTGCGTACGCACGAGTGGGCGCCACGGGTGCTCATCGCCAACTCCAACCTGGTGCCCGACTGGGCGAACTGGGACGAGTTCCGTCGGCTCGAACACCAGGGCCTCACCATGTACGGGCAGATGACCGCGGGATCGTGGATCTACATCGGCACGCAGGGCATTCTCCAGGGCACCTACGAATGCTTCGCCGAGATCGCCCGCAGGCGGTTCGGCGGCACGTTGGCGGGCACGCTGACCGTCACCGCGGGTGCCGGTGGCATGGGCGGTGCCCAGCCGCTCGCCGTCACGATGAACGACGGTGTCGTGCTGATCGTCGACGTCGACCAGCACATGCTCGAGCGTCGGGTCGAGCACCGCTACCTCGACGAGATCGCTCCGAGCTACGAGCAGGCCGTTCGGCGCGTCGCCGCGGCGAAGGCGTCGAACACCGCGTTGTCGGTGGGCCTGCTCGGCAACGCGGCCGATGTGCTGCCGCGGTTGCTCGCCGATGCCGTCGACGCCGACATCGTCACCGACCAGACCAGCGCCCATGACCCGCTCAGCTACATGCCCAACGACCTGTCCCTCGAGGCCGCGGCCGAGCTGCGTGTGAACGATCCCGGCGAGTTCACACGTCGCGCACGGGCAGCCATGGCGACGCACTGTGCGGCGATGGTCGGGTTCATGGACGCCGGAGCCGAGGTCTTCGACTACGGCAACAGCCTGCGGGCCGAGGCAGCGCTCGGCGGGTTCGAACGGGCGATGGACTATCCGGGGTTCCTGCCCGCCTACATCCGACCGCTGTTCTGCGAGGGCAAGGGCCCGTTCCGATGGGTTGCGCTGTCGGGCGATCCCGCCGACATCGCGGCCACGGACCGTGCCGTGCTGGAAGAGTTCCCCGAGGACGAGGCGCTGGCGCGCTGGATCAGGCTGGCGGGCGAGCGGGTGGCGTTCCAGGGTCTCCCGGCGCGCATCTGTTGGTTGGGCTACGGCGAGCGCCATCGGCTCGGTCTGCGGTTCAACGAGATGGTCCGCTCGGGGGAGCTCTCGGCGCCGATCGTCATCGGCCGTGATCATCTCGACTCCGGTTCGGTCGCTTCACCGTACCGCGAGACCGAGGACATGCTCGACGGCTCCGATGCGATCGCCGATTGGCCGCTGCTGAACGGCCTCGTCAACACGAGCTCGGGTGCGACGTGGGTCAGCATCCACCACGGCGGCGGCGTGGGAATCGGTCGATCGATCCACGCCGGGCAGGTCAGTGTCGCAGACGGCACCGATCTCGCGGCCGAGAAGCTGGAGCGCGTCCTGACCAACGATCCGGCGACGGGCGTGATCCGTCACGTCGACGCCGGCTACGAGCGAGCGGCCGACGTCGCAGCCGAACGTGGGGTCAGGGTGCCCATGCAGGAAGCAGAGGAAGCGCCGTCGTGATCGCCTCGCACGTCGACACGAAGCGGCATCCGATCGCCGATCCCGCCTTCGTCGAACGGTGCCGCAAGTGCCTCGAGCGCGACGGCGCGCTCGTGCTGGAGGGCTTCTTCTCCGACGAGGCGGTCCGGCGGGTGGTCGCCGAGTCGGCTCCCCGCCGGGAGGAGGCGTTCTTCGCCGGTTCGACGCACAACGTGTACCTGACCCCGCCGGACTCGTCGTTGCCGAGCGACCATGCGTTCAACCGGCAGGTCGCGAGCAGCAAGGGCCTCATCGCCGACGATCAGATCCCTGCCTCGTCACCGCTGCGCGAGCTGTACGACTCCGACGAGTTCCGGACGTTCCTGTGTGGCGTACTCGGCATCGGCCGGCTCCATCCGTACGCCGATCGGTTGTCGTCGATCAACGTGCACTTCGCCTCCGAGGGCCAGGAGCTGGGGTGGCACTTCGACAATTCGTCGTTCGCGGTCACGATGCTGGTGCAGGCGCCGGAGGCCGGTGGCGTCTTCGAGTTCGTGCGGGATGTGCGTGCGGCCGATCTGGGCGAGATGGGGTTCGATCGTGTCGCCGGCGTGCTCGACGGCCTCGAGCCGGTCGAACGACTCGAGATCGCGCCCGGTGACCTCGTGCTGTTCCGGGGGCGTGACGCCCTGCACCGCGTCACACCGACCGAGGGCGCGATCACGCGGATACTCGTCGTGTTCGCCTACAACAGCGAACCCGACGTGGCGCTCTCCGACTCGGCGCTCGACACGTTCTACGGCCGGACGTCGTGATGGCCGACCGGTGGGTCATCGACGGCGACTTCGCACGCGACGGCGCGGTGTGCGTGCGCGGTGCATTCACACCGGAACACGTCGCGATGGCCGAGGAGGCGATCGAGGCGAACCTGGCGGCACTGTCGCCGCTCGCGCAACGCGCCAGCAGCGATGACGACGGGGTGTTCGTCGAGGACTTCTGCAACTGGCATCGACTCCCGCAGATGGAGCGCTTCATCCGTGAGTCGCCGGGCGCACGTATCGCTGCCGAGCTGACCGGATCGTCGACGGTCCGCCTGTATCACGACCACGTGCTGGTCAAGGAGCCCGGGACTCGCCAACGAACACCGTGGCACCAGGATCAGCCGTACTACAACGTCGAGGGGCGGCAGAACGCGAGCATGTGGTTCCCGGTCGACCCGGTTCCGAGGGCATCGACCCTGGAGTTCGTGGCCGGGACACACCATGGGCCGTGGTTCATGCCGCGCACCTTCCTGGACGATCGCGCGGCGTGGTTCCCTGCGGGTGCACTGGCCGAGCTACCCGACTTCGCAGCCGATCCGGACCGCTGGCGGGTGATCGGCTGGGAGCTCGAGCCCGGTGACGCCGTGTTCTTCGACATGCTGACCGTCCACCGAGCGGGCGGAGTCCCCGGAACCGGTCGACGCCGCGTCCTCTCGGTTCGTTTCCTGGGCGACGACATGGTGCACGCCCCGCGAGACTGGCCGACCTCGCCACCCTTCCCCCGCCTCGACCTGGAGGTGCCGGCGGGTGCACCGATGGTCCACCCCAGCTTCCCGGTCCTGTTCACCGCGGAGGTCGATCGATGACGGTGCGCCCGATCCGCAGCATCGGAGATCCGGTCCTGCGCCGACGCGCCGGGGAGATCGACCTCGCCGATGTCGCCGGCGCCGAGGTGCAGCAGCTCGTCGACGATCTCGTCGACACCATGCGGGATGCCGCGGGTGCCGGGCTCGCCGCGAACCAGATCGGCGTGCCATTGCGGGTGGCCGTGATCGAGGTCGGCGACAATCCTCGCTACCCGTACAAGCCACGCATCCCGCTGACCGTCGCGATCAATCCGGTGATCGAGCCGCTCGACGACGAGATGGTCGAGATCAACGAGGGGTGCCTGTCGGTGCCGCTGCGCGGCAACGTCCATCGCTTCGTGAACGTGCGTGTTCGCTACATCGACCGATACGGCGCCGAGCACGACGAGGTCAAGCGCGGCCTCACCGCCGGCACGTGGCAGCACGAGTGCGACCATCTCGACGGTGTGCTGTTCGTCGATCGGGTTCGCGACACGTCGACGCTCAGCACGTGGGCGACGTACGAGGAATTCCATCGTGATGCGTTCGTCGAGCGGATCACCGACTTCGTCGAGCGTGTCGGATCGTGAGCGGCGCCCACTGGTGCGAGTATGCCGTGATCGGATCGGCCGTCGAGGAGTCGGTTCGCATCACGGTCGTCGACGGCAGGTTCTCGTCGATCACGGTGGGAACACCTCCGGCCCCCGACGATCGGCGCCTGCGGGGCATCACGGTGCCCGGCCTCGCGAACGCCCACAGCCACGCCTTCCATCGAGCGTTGCGCTCGCGCACCCAGCGAGAGCTCGGCACGTTCTGGACGTGGCGGGATCTGATGTACCGCGCCGCCGAGCGGCTCGATCCCGACCGCTACCACAGCCTCGCCCGGGCCGTATTCGCCGAGATGGCGCTGGTCGGGATCACGGCCGTCGGTGAGTTCCACTACGTCCACCACCAGCCCGACGGCACGCCCTACGCTGATCCCAACGCGATGGGCGCATCGCTGCTCGCTGCCGCCGACGAGGCCGGAATACGGATCACGCTGCTCGACACGCTCTATCTCCACGGCGGTCTCGACGCGTCGGGCTACTCGGACCCGACCGGCGTGCAGCTCCGGTTCACGGACGGGTCGGCGGCGACCTGGGCGGAGCGTGTCTCGGAACTCGTTCCCGGCGACCGCCGGCGCATCGGCGCTGCGGTTCATTCGGTGCGGGCCGTCGCCCCCCATGAGATGGCGGTGGTCGCTGCGTGGGCGGCCGAACGCGATGCCCCGGTGCACGCCCATGTGTCGGAGCAGGTCGCCGAGAACGATGCCTGCCACGACCGCTATGCCGTATCGCCTCCCGCACTGCTCGCACGGTCGGGCCTCGTGACGGAGCGATTCACCGCGGTCCACGCGACACATGTGACCAGACACGACATCGACCTGCTCTCGTCGGCGGGCTCGACGGTGTGCGTCTGCCCCACGACCGAACGCGACCTCGGCGACGGGATCGGCCCGACCCACGCCATGGCCGCGGCGGGGACGGCGCTCGCGGTCGGCAGCGACTCGCACGCCGTCATCGACCTCTTCGAGGAAGCACGCGCGATCGAACTCGACGAACGGCTGCGTTCGCAGCGCCGCGGACTCCACGCCGCGGCCGATCTCCTGGATGCCGCCACCGTGGCCGGCCATCGCTGCCTCGGCTGGCACGACGCCGGGACGATCGCCACCGGGCATCGTGCCGATCTCGTGACCGTTTCGCTCGACTCGGTCAGAACCGCCGGAGCGGGGGCGGGGGCGGCACTCGAGTCGGTCGTGTTCGCTGCGACGGCGAGCGACGTGGTGCACGTCGTGATCGACGGGCGAACCATCGTGGTCGACGGACGGCACGTCGACATCGACGTGCCCCGCGCGCTCGACGAGTCGATCCTCGCGCTGATGGAAGACTGACCCACCATGGACATCATTGCGATCGTCGTGCGATACGAGCCGTCCGGGTCGTGGTCACCATGACGCGACCGAGCGGCCGTTCACTCGTCGTCGACGACATCGGGTCGCTGATCACCAACGATCCGCAGCTGGGTCGCGGGTCGCTGGGCATCATCGAGCGGGCATCGGTCGTGATCGTCGACGGCCTCGTCGTCGCGGTCGGCGCTGCCGGCGCGTTGGCGGACGACCGCATCGACGCCGCCGGTGCCTGCGTCCTGCCCGGATTCGTCGACTCCCACACGCATCTCGTGTTCGCTGGTGACCGGGCGGCCGAGTTCACTGCTCGGATGGCCGGCCAGCCGTACGACGGCGGCGGGATCCGCGTCACGACCGACGCCACACGGGCGGCGTCGACACCGGAGCTCGACGGGCTCGTCAGGCATCGGCTCGCCGAGGCGCACCGGGCCGGCACGACCACGATCGAGATCAAGTCCGGCTACGGCCTCAACGTGGCCGACGAGGTGCGCTCGCTGGAGATCGCACGTGCGCACACGCCCGAGTCGACGTTCCTGGGCGCACATCTGCTGCCGGCCGAGTTCGAGGGGCGGCCCGACGACTACATCGCACTCGTCTGCGACGAGATGCTGCGCGCCGCCGCACCCTATGCACGCTGGGTCGATGCGTTCTGCGAGACGGGTGCGTTCGATGCGGATCAGTGTCGTGCAGTGCTCGACGCAGGTCGGGCGGCGGGCCTCGGACTGCGACTGCACGGGAACCAACTCGGCCATGGTCCCGGTGTGCAGCTGGCCGTCGACTGTGGCTGCGCCTCGGTCGATCACTGCACGTACCTCTCCGACGCCGACATCGAAGCCCTCGCCGGGAGTTCGACGGTGGCGACGTTCCTGCCGGCGGCCGACTTCTCGACGCGACAGCCCTATCCGGACGCGCGCCGTGTGATCGATGCCGGGGCGACCGTGGCGATCGCCTCGAACTGCAACCCGGGTTCGAGCTACACGACCTCGCTGTCGTTCTGCGTCGCGCTCGCCGTGCGTGAGATGCACATGACGATCGACGAGGCCGTCCAGGCAGTGACCATCGGGGGTGCGGCGGCGCTCGGGCGTACCGAGCTCGGTCGACTGACTCCCGGTGCGGTCGGTCATGCCGTGATCCTGGATGCACCCAGCCACCATCACCTGGCGTACCGACCCGGCGTGCCGCTCACCCGCCGGACGATCGGCCCGCTCGGACAGACCCCGAACCACGGTTCGTCACGATGAGCCCACTCGACGATCATCCGGAGCTCGAACTGGCCGAGTTGTCGACTGCGGTGACGCCTGCACGGTCTGCGCCGAGCACCTGCCGGTCAGGCCTCGGCCCGTCGTGCAACTCGGTGGCTCCTCGACGATCGTGATCATCGGGCAGGCACCGGGTCGCCGGCACGGTGCGCTCCTGGTCGGGGGTCGACGGTGAGCGGTCCGGAACCCCGGTGTGCTCGCCCTGGTGCCGATGGGCTCTGCTCCCCTGGCTCGTTCGGCATCCGTGATTCGAGGCCGCGACGCTGCCGGTGCCGCGTGAGCGCGTGGCGGAGGCGTTGACCTGATCCCCGGGTCGATCCGGGCAGCGAACGGATGCCACGATGGGGCGAGCCCTCGAGAGGAGTCCCATGGCCGCCGCACCAACACCCACCGAGGTCGATTTCCACTTCGACGTGCTCTGTCCGTACGCCTACCAGACCTCCACGTGGATCCGCGACGTGCGCGACCAGCTCGGCCTCACGATCAACTGGAGGTTCTTCAGTCTCGAGGAGATCAACCGGGTCGACGGCAAGAAGCACCCGTGGGAGCGGGAGTGGACGTTCGGCTGGTCGCTGATGCGGATCGGGGCGATGCTCCGCCGCAACAGCATGGACGACGTCGACCGGTGGTACGCGATCGCGGGCAAGGCCCTCCACGAGGACGGGAATCGTCCTCACGACCCGGCTGTCGCCCGTCACCTGCTCGAAGAACTGGGCCTCGACCCGGGCATCGTCGACCGGGCGATCGCCGACGACACCACGCACGACGAGGTCAGGGCGGATCACGATCGTGTGGTGGCGTCTGGTGGGTACGGCGTGCCGACGATGTTCTTCGGTGAACACTGCCTGTTCGGTCCGGTGTTGATCGACCCACCGACCGGTGACGCCGCCGTGCGGTTGTGGCACGCCGTGACGGCCTGGACGGAGTTCCCCGACCTGTACGAGTTGCAGCAGCCGAAGACCAAGGCGATCGAGCGCCGGATCGCCGAGACGTTCCGGCCGTACCTCGAGGCCCGCGACTGGGTGAGCATCAACCGCGGTGTCGAGGTGGGCTTCACCGAGGATGGGTTCGAGGTGGTCGGTGCTGCCGACCGCGATCGCACGGCCGATCGGAGCCCGTCGTGAACACCCGACCCGCTGTCGCGAACCTGCAGCGCTGCTGGGCCTCATTGGACGGCCTGTTCGACCAACTCACCGCAGATCAGTGGATGACGCAGTCGCTGTGTCCGGACTGGTCCGTGCGCGGGGTGCTGGTGCATCTCGGTGCCGTCGAGCACATGCTGCTCGGTGAGCCCCCCGGCTCGATGCCCGACGCGCTGCCGTTCGGCAAGGTCGGCGACTGGATCCAGAGCGTGACCGCGCTGAGCGATCAGGAGGTGCTCGGCCGGTATCGGGAGGTCATCGCCGCCCGGCGCGACGAGCTGTCGGCGATGTCCGATGACGACTTCCATTTGCCGTGCATGACACCCGTCGGCCCGGGCACCTACGGGCGCTTCATGGACGTCCGGGTCTTCGACTTCTGGGTGCACGAGCAGGACATCCGGGTGCCGCTCGGTCTCCCGGGCCACGAGGATGGCCCGGCGGCCGAGATGGCGGTCGACGAGGTCGAGGCATCGCTCGGCTACATCATCGGCCGGAAGGTGGGTCTCCCCGACGGAATGAGCATCACGATCGACCTGACGGGTCCGGTCCATCGAACGTTCCACGTCGCAGTCGACGGCCGCGCCGGCCGGGTCGACGCACTCGTCGCGCCGGACGTGACACTGCGGACCGATTCGACCACGTTCGCGCTCCTCGCCTGCGGGCGAATCGACCCCCGGGTACCGATCGACGACGGTCGCGTGACGTGGGACGGCGACGCGGAATGGGGCGAGCGCGCTGCCCGAAACCTCGCCTTCACGATGTAGCCGGGAACGGTGATCATGGCGCCCGTCGATGTCGGCCCACCCAGTGGGGAATCGGGGCGGCGACCGCCTTCAACGGCCGATCCCGGGTCGGTGCCCTCGGCGCACGTCCGGTCAGGGGCCGGTCGCGGAGCGAGAGGCTGCGACGCCGATTGACGACCTGGTCGGTACCGTCGGTACGCTCGACGTCGTTGCTCGATGACACCTCACTCCCGGCCCCCGAATCGGTGAGCCCCGAACCGCCGCCGCTCGGACGTCGCGAGGTGCTCCACCAGCGGTGGGACGAGCTCGCCTACTTCCACTGGGCATACGAGCCCGATGCCGTGCAGCGACTCCTCCCCGAAGGTGTGCGCGTCGACACGTTCGACGATCGAGCGTGGGTCGGCCTCATCCCGTTCGAGATGCGACGGGTGCAGCTCGGACCGACCCCACCGATCCCGTACCTGTCGCACTTCATCGAGATCAACGTGCGCACCTACGTCGTCGACCCGCTCGGTCGTCGAGCGGTGTGGTTCTTCTCGCTCGACGTGCCGCGTTCGGTGATCGTCGGTGTCGCCCGGACCGCGTTCTCGTTGCCGTACTGCTTTGCCGAGGCCCGTCACACGGTCGACGGCGACCGCCATCGCTACGAGATGCACCGTCGCCGGCCGCACCGGCAGCGACCGGCATCGACGATCGACTTCGTCGTCGGCGAACCGATCCGCGCCACCGAGATCGAACCGCTCGACCATTTCCTGACCGCCCGTTGGGCGCTGGTCACGAAGCGAAGGAAGCAACTGCTCTACGGCGCGGTGCACCACCCGCCCTGGCCGCTGCATCGCGTCGAGTCGTTCGACGTGACGACCGAGCCCGTCGTCGCTGCCGGCCTCCCGGTGCCGGTCGGTGATCCCCGGGTGCTGTACTCGCCGGGCGTGCCGGTCGACATCGCGTGGTTCGAATCCGTCGACGTCGGAAGGCCACCGACACCGTGACGGTGTTGGTCGTCAGCACGGTGGCGGCGTGGGGCATGGTCGGCGTGATCTGGACCGTGCAACTCGTGCACTATCCGCTGCTCGGCCGGCTGTCGGCGCTCGAACCGTCGATCGCGGCCATCGATCACCAGCGCCGGATCACGTGGATCGTCGGCCCGCTCATGGCCGCGGAGGGGGTGACGGCCCTCGTGTTGGTCGTGAGTCGGCCGGCGTCGATGTCGGCGCTGAGCGCGTTGGTGGCCGCAGCGCTCCTCGGTGTCGCCCTGCTGTCGACCGCGCTCGTGCAGGTCCCGCTGCACGCCCGGCTCGCCGAGGGCCACACCGACGACGTCGTGCGGTCCCTGATCTCGACGAATTGGGTCCGCACCGCGGCGTGGACCGCGCGCGGGCTCCTGCTCGCCTCCGTGCTCGCAACGTCGTCATGAGCGAACCGGACGCACCGACCACGGTGTGGGTGCTCGGCGACCAGCTGCACCGCCGATCCGGCGCGCTCGTCGATCGCGAGCCCGGTGACTGTCGTGTTCTGCTGGTGACGAGCGCGCGCGAAGATCGCGTCCCGGCGTTGGCACCGGCAACGACTGCACCTCGTGCTGTCGGCCATGGCGCACTTCGCCGCCGAGCTGCGCGACGAGGGGTTCGACGTCGACCACCGCACGGCGCCGACGTTGGCGGACGGGCTCCGCGCTCACTGCGGCGACTACGACGTGGGGCGGGTCGTCGCCATGGAACCGATGAGTTGGGACGGTCGAGGACTGCTCGACCGGCTCGGCGTGGAGCTGGTGCGCAACGACCAGTTCACCTGCCACTACGACGACTTCGCGACGTGGGCGGCCGCTCGTTCGACGTTCAAGATGGAGGACTTCTACCGGTGGCAGCGCCGCCGGCTCGGCGTCCTGATGGACGACGGCCCCGAAGGTCCCGAGCCTGCGGGCGGTCAGTGGAACTTCGACCACGACAATCGTGAGCGGCCACCCAAGGACGGCCGATCGTGGCCGACGATCGAACGGTTCGACCTCGACGACATCGACCACGACGTGATCCGGTCGTTGCCCGACTCGTGCTGGGGTGCCGAACCCGATGGCACCTGGCCCGTGACCCGACGCCACGCGCTCGCTCGTTTGCACGAGTTCGTCTCGACCGGGTTGGCCCCGTTCGGTCCGCACGAGGACGCGATGCTCGCGGCCGAGTGGAAGCTGGCCCATTCGGTGCTCTCCTCGTCGATGAACCTCGGGTTGCTCCACCCGGCAGAGGTCGTCGAGACGGTGGCGGACGCCTACCGTCGCGGCGATGCTCCGATCAACTCGGTGGAGGGATTCGTTCGCCAGGTGATCGGATGGCGGGAGTACGTGTGGGGTGTGTTCTGGCTCTGGATGCCCGAGTACCGCGACCTGAACACGCTCGATGCGGTCCGACCGGTACCACCGGTGCTGTGCTCGGGCGCCCAGACGGACATGGCGTGCGTCGCGAACGCGATGCGCCACCTGCACGACCACGCCTACACCCATCACATCGAACGGTTGATGGTGCTCGGCAATCTCGCGCTGACGTCCGGCGTCGATCCGGCGGCGATGACCGAGTGGATGTGGGCGAGCTTCGTCGACGGTGCGGAGTGGGTGATGCTCCCGAACGTCATCGGGATGGCGCTCCATGCCGACGGTGGCCGCATGGCGACCAAGCCGTATGCGTCCGGCGGTGCCTACATCAATCGGATGAGTGACTCGTGCGGATCGTGCCGGTTCGACCCGAAGCAGCGCACCGGATCCGACGCCTGCCCGTTCACGACGCTCTACTGGGACTTCCTCGCCCGCAACGCAGAGACGTTCGCCACGAACCATCGGCTGGCCCGTCAGTTGGCGTCGATGCGCAAGCTCGACGACCTCGATGCCGTGCGCGAGCGAGCTGCCGAGGTCATGGCGCGCCTGGACGACGGGGACTTGTGACCTCGCCGCGGTCACCGGCCGCGTCGGACACCGCCGCCCATCGCGTGGAGCGTGCCTGGCTGGTGATCGTGCTGGTGATGGCCTCCGCCTGCGTGGCGCAGGCGTTCGGGCGCTTCACCTGGGGTGTCGTGCTCCCCGGAGCCCGCGATGACGTCCTCGACGGATCGAACACCCTCGCCGGGTTCTTGGGCACCCTCAATGTCACGGCGTACCTGCTGGGCACGCTGGCGGTGTCGTGGGCGGCGTCGAAGGTGACGCTCGTCGGCCTGATGCGCATCGGCTTGTCGATTTCGACGGCGGCGCTCGCGGCGGCGGCCTTCGCTCCCAACGGTCCGATACTCGGCCTGGCACTGTTCGCCATGGGCCTCGGCGGAGCCGTGATCTGGATCCCGGCACCCGCGATCTCGGCGCGAGCGTTGCCTCCGCACCGAGCCGGCATGGCTGTTGGCCTCGTCGGTTCCGGCATCGGCATCGGGCTGCTGTTCGCCGGTCAGATGTCGGCGTTCCTCGATCGGCGCAGCGACGCCGACGATCTGTGGCAGCGGATGTACCGGATCGAGTTCGGCATCGCCGTCGTCGTGCTGCTCGGGGCGTTCCTGCTGTTGCGATCGCACGGTGACCGGCCGTCGATCGCCGGTGGCTTCGGCGGGATCGGAGCACTCAGGAAGGTGACCGCGTGGCTGCCGGCGACCCTCGCCTACGCTGCGTTCGGGTTCGCCTACATCCTCGTGCTGGGGTTCCTGGTGGCTCGTCTGGAGGACGACTCCGGATTCACGTCGGGTGAGGCCGCGGCGATGTTCTCGCTCGTGGGCGCCGCAACCGTGTTCGGCGGCATGACGCTCGGGCCGCTCTCCGACCGCATCGGTCGGCGGCTGACCGTCACCACGGCGTTCGTCTGCTTCGGAGCCTGCACGTTGCTCGTCCTGACCGGACGTCAACCCTGGGTGGCGGTCGCTTCGGTCGGAATCGGGCTCATGTTCTCCGGCATGCCGGCGTTGATCATCGCCCACATCGTCGATCACACCGACGTCGACACCTATGGTCCGGCGTTCAGCGCCGCCACGCTCGCGTTCGGTGCGACGCAGATGGTCTCACCGCAGATCGGCGGCGTCATCGCTGACGCCACGGGTTCGTTCACCTGGGTGTTCATCCTCTCGGCGCTCGTGTCGTTCGCCGGCGCGGCCTCTGCCGCCCGGCTTCCGGGCCGGCGGACACCAGCGAGGCACCAGATCGATCAGTGATCGAGACCGACTTCGTGCAGGAGGCCGTCGGTCACGTCGTACACGAAGCCGGCGATGTGGTTCTTGTGGGGGATGAACGGGGTCATGAAGAGCCGTTGAATCGATTGCCGCACGTCTTCGTACGGGTCGTCGAACGCCTCGAGCGACCACCACGGCTTCACACCGAGCTCGGCGGCGAGCTCGTCGCGAAATTCCGCCTCGTCGACCTTCTGCAGCCCACAATCGGTGTGGTGTACGAGGATGATCTCGCGGGTGCCGAGGAACCGTTGAGAGAGGCAGAGCGACCGGATCACGTCATCGGTGATGACGCCGCCGGCATTGCGGATGATGTGGGCCTCACCGTTCTTGAGTCCGAGCACCGCGAACGTGTCGATGCGGGAGTCCATGCAGGCGACGACCGCGACGTGGCGCGTCGGCTGGACCTGGAGGTCGGCGTCGTGGAACTCGTCGGCGTAGGCGCGGTTGTAGTCGAGCAGCTCGGCGACTTGATGGGACACATCTGACGTCATCGGATCCCCCTCAGTTCGAGATCGAGTCGCCACGGTTGACGGTCTCGATGATCTCTTCGATCGTGTGGCCGGCTTCGAGTGGGTGCCGGAGCGGCTTCCCGGCGAGCACCGAGTAGCGGTTTCGGCGACCGACTCGTTCGCGGGCGACGTAGCCGTCCTCTTCGAGTTCGTGGAGGATCCGCTGTACTGCCCCTTCGGTGATGCCGACCAGGTCGCCGATGTCGCGTTGTCGGAGTTCGGGATTCCTGCTGATGGCGATCAGCACGTGCGCGTGATTCGTGAGGAACGTCCAGGAGCGGCCTGCCGATTCCACATCCGGAGTCGAGGCGATCGATGGTGGACGATGGAGTGTGCTGGTGGGCCGGTTCATGCGGCGACCTCGTGGTGACCCCACTGCTGGCGTAGCCAGAGGTAGCGCCGCGCACACCGACGCACCTGTGCAGGATGGACATCGATGCCGGCGCTGGTGCGGACCATGAGCGCATCGACCTCGCCCTCGAGATCGTGGAGATCCGCCAGGAGCTCGGCGCGCCGAGTCTCGGGCACCTGCGGCTCCAGGCTCCACAGTTCGGCGGCGCGGCGGGCGATGTCGTCGAGCGAGATCGGAGCGACGCCGGCGAGCGAGGCCCGGTGGGGTTTCGGGTCGATGGCACTCATAGGTGCACTGTAACACCCATGATGAAAAAGGTCAATCGAAGGTGGTTCGTCAGACTCCCGATATGCTCCGCGACGCCGAAACGACCGACGTCGCCGCCCTCGCATGCTGTTCGCCATCCTCCTGCTCCACTTCGCCGTCGGAATCGGTGTGATCGCTCTCGGTGACCGCCTCGGCCGGCGCAGCTTCCTCGTCGCTGCCGTGGCACCTCTGATCACCCTGGTCGCCCTCGCCGCCCGTGTCGGCCACGTCGTCGATGGTGGTGTGGTCTCTGGATCGGTCGAGTGGATCCCGCAGCTCGATCTGAGCATCGAACTCGGCCTCGACGCGATGGCGATGGTGCTGGCACTGATCGTGTCGGGTATCGGCCTGCTGGTCTGCGTCTACGCCGTGGGCTACTTCTCGCACCCGAAGCCGGGCATCGGTCGGCTGGCCGGTCTGCTGACGCTGTTCGCGGGCGCGATGCTCGGCATCGCCGTCTCCGATCACCTGCTGGCACTCTTCGTGTTCTGGGAGCTGACCTCGGTCACCTCGTACCTGCTGATCGGCAACGACGACCGGAATCCCCACGCTCGCGCCGCAGCGCTGTCCGCCATCCTGATCACCGGCTTGGGTGGGCTCGTCATGCTGGCCGGCTTCGTGATGATCGGCCAGGCCGCCGGCACCTACCGCCTCAGCGAGCTCATCTCCGCCCCGCCGGCGGGGACGACCGTCACCGTCGGTGTCGTGCTGGTGCTGATCGGCGCCTTCACGAAGTCGGCTCAGGTGCCGTTCGGCGGCTGGTTGCCCGGGGCGATGGTCGCACCCACGCCGATCAGCACGTACCTCCACGCGGCCACGATGGTCAAGGCGGGCGTGTTCCTCGTCGCCCGCCTCGCTCCGGTCCTCGCCTCGGTCGACACCTGGCGGCCCCTGGTGTTGTCGGTCGCCTCGTCGACCATGATCATCGGAGCCTGGCGAGCGTTGCGTCAACACGATCTCAAGCTGTTGCTCGCCTACGGCACCGTCAGCCAGCTCGGGTTCCTGATGCTGCTGTTCGGCACCGGCGAGTACGCGATCGCGCAGGCCGGCATCGTCCTGCTCATCGCGCACGCCCTGTTCAAAGCGGCACTCTTCATGGTCGTCGGCATCATCGACCACGAGGTCGGCACGCGTGACGTTCGCCGTCTCGCCGGCTTCGGCCCCGGTTGGTGGCCGGTGACCATGATCGCCGTCATCGCCGCGGCCTCGATGGCCGGTGTTCCGCCCGTGTTGGGCTTCATCGCCAAGGAGAAGGCGCTCGACGGGTTGCTCGACGCGTCGTTCACCGGGGCGGTGGTGATCGTCGTCGTGGTGGTGGTGGGTTCGATCCTCACCTTCGCGTACTCCGCTCGCTTCGTGCTCGGGGTGTTCGGCCGGTTGGCGATTCCCGACCCCGACGAGCCGTCCGTTTCGCCGACCGCTGACGCCCCGTCGCCGTCGTTCGTCGCACCGGCGGCGCTGCTGGCGACGGCGTCACTGGTGATCGGGCTCGCGCCGGTGCTCATCTCCGATCTGGTGAAAGCGGCCACGACCTCGCTCTACAACGAGGCCAAGCCCAAGTCGGTCGTGCTCTGGGCCGGCTTCAACACGGCACTCCTGCTCTCGGTCACCGTGATCGCCCTGGGCGTCTGCGCGGTGGCGGCCCGTCGACACGTCGAGGTCGCGCAACGACGGTTCCATCGTCTGATCGTGTGGATGCCCGACAGCGATCGCGTGTTCACGGGCACGGTGGCGGGGGTGTCGCGGTTCGGCCGTCGAACCACCGCGATCCTGCAGAACGGCTCCCTCCCGGCGTACCTCGTGGTGATCGTCGGGGTGGTGGCGTTGGCGCCGCTCGGCCCCGCGCTGGCGGCGTTGGACGTGTTCCCGGACCTGATCGGCACCTGGGTGAACGTGCCGATTGCCGGCGTGATCGTCGCGTGTGCGATCGGTGCCACCGTGGTGCCGCGACGCATCGCCGCGGCGTTGATGCTCGGCGGGGTCGGCTTCGGCATGGCGGGTCTCTACGTCATGCGGGGCGCTCCCGACCTCGCACTGACGCAGTTCGCGATCGAGACACTCGCGACCGTGCTGTTCGTCCTCGTGCTGCGATTCCTCCCCCGACACTTCGTCGACGAGCGGGCCGCGGTCCGGCTGCCGATCAGACTCGCCGTGTCGGGCCTGCTCGGGGTGAGCGTGTTCGTCTTCGCACTGGTCGCCTCCGGAGCGCGGTCCGATGTCGAGCAGCCGTCGGTGTCCGAGCAGATGATCGAGCGGTCGGTTCCCGACGGCAAGGGTTCGAACGTGGTGAACGTGATCCTCGTCGATTTCCGGGGCATCGACACGCTGGGCGAGATCACCGTGCTCGCCGTCGCTGCGATCGGTCTCGTCTCGCTCGCCCGGGCCGCCCGCCGGCCAGGTGACGGTCGCGGTTCGTCGAGCCTCCCGTTCGCACGACTGCCGGTCGTCGACGCCTGGGCCCGACTCCTCTATCCGAGCATTCTGGTGCTGTCCGTGTACCTGCTGTTCGCCGGCCACAACCAGCCGGGCGGCGGGTTCGTCGGCGGGTTGACGGCCGGTGCGGCGATCAGCCTCCGTTACGTGGCCGGTGGCATCTCCGCGGTGCGCAATTCGGTACGTGTCCCCCCATGGGCTGTGCTCGGGAGTGGTCTGACGTTGGCGGTCACGACGGCGATCGTGCCGCTCATGCTCGGCGAGTCGGTCCTGGAACACGCCTCGTTCGAGGCCGACGTGCCGCTGCTCGGTACCGTCAAGACCACGTCGGCGCTGCCGTTCGACATCGGTGTCTTCCTCGTGGTCGTCGGATTGATCGTGATGGCGTACGAGGCGTTCGGTGAAGACGTGAGCGAGGATCAGTCGCCCGGCGACGGCACCCGTCCTCAGGCATCGGCGGTGGGTCCGTGACCGTGCTGCTCGCCCTGGTGGCCGCCGTGCTGTTCGCGACCGGTGCGTGGCTGTTGATGCAGCGCCGGCTGTCGCGCATCATCATCGGCGTCGGCCTGCTCGGTCATGGCGCCAACATGCTCCTCATCACTGCGGGCGGCGACGGCGGTCGCGCACCGATCATCGACGGAGGTGGCGGCTACTCCGACCCACTCCCGCAGGCACTCGCACTGACCGCGGTCGTGATCACCTTCGGCGTGACGGCACTGCTCCTCGCCCTCGGATTCCGCAGTTGGCAGATCACCGGTGACGATCGTGTCGAGGACGACCTGGAGGACCGCCTCGTCGAGCGTCGTGCGGACGAGGTCGACGAGCCCGAACCGACCGACAGCGCCGAGGAGTCAACTCCGTGAGCGCCCTCGCACCACTCTCGTTCGTCATCCCGCTCGCGGGCGCGGCGCTGTCGATCCTGTTCGGTCGTTCACGTCTCGCGCAACGGGCGATCAGCGTCGTGGCGCTCGCCGCCACCCTCGGCGTGAGCATCCTGTTGCTCGTTCGGGTCGACCGCGACGGTTACCTCATCCACGACGAGGGCGGATGGACGGCTGACGTCGGAATCACGTTGGTGGTCGACCGGCTCGCCGGCCTCATGCTGGTCGTCTCGTCGCTCGTGCTGCTGGTGGTGATGATCTTCGCGATCGGCGAAGCAGGCGAAGAGCGGCGTCGGGTCGGTTTCCACCCGGTCTATCTGGTGCTCGCGGCCGGCGTCTCGGCGAGCTTCGTCACCGGTGACCTGTTCAACCTCTTCGTCGCCTTCGAGATGATGCTGGCGGCGAGCTACGTGCTGATCACGCTCGGAGGGCGACCCGATCAGGTGCGATCCGGCATGACGTACGTCGTGATCAGCCTCGTGGCATCCACCGTCTTCATCACCGTCCTCGCACTGCTCTACGCAGCCACGGGCACCGTCAACATGGCCGACCTCAGCGTCCGTATCGCAGAGCTCGATCCGGCGGTGAGGGCGGCGTTCGCACTCGCACTGCTGGTCGTGTTCGCGATCAAGGCCGGCCTGTTCCCGTTGTTCTTCTGGTTGCCCGACAGCTACCCGACCGCACCCGGTCCGGTGACGGCGATCTTCGCCGGTCTCCTGACCAAGGTCGGCGTCTATGCCATCATCCGCACCCAGACCCTGCTGTTCGACGCTCCGGACTGGATGGGCACCGTGCTGATCGTGGTGGCCGTGCTGACGATGGTCGTGGGCGTGCTCGGCGCGATCGCCCAGGACGACATGAAGCGCATCCTGGCGTTCCACATCATCAGCCAGATCGGGTACATGATCTTCGGTCTCGGTCTGTTCACGGTCGCCGGTCTGGCAGGCGCCGTCTTCTACATCGTTCACCACATCATCGTGAAGACGGCCCTGTTCCTCGTCGCCGGTCTCGTGGCGCACGAGTCGGGTTCGAGTCGACTCTCCGAGGTCGGAGGGCTCGTCCGCACAGCGCCGGTCATCGCGTTGCTCTTCGCGGTGCCGGCGATGAGTCTCGCCGGCCTGCCACCGTTCAGTGGGTTCCTGGCCAAGTTCGCGCTCGTCGACGCCGGGCTCTCCGCCGAGGCGTGGGTGGCGGTCGCCGCCAGCCTCGCCGTCGGACTGCTCACGCTGTACTCGATGACGAAGATCTGGGCCGGCGTGTTCTGGGGGGAGGCCGAGGAGGAACCGTCGTCACCGCCGCGCGACGGAGGACGCTGGTCGACGTTCACCATGGTCGCTGCCACCGGAGCGTTGTCGCTCGCATCGCTCGGCGTCTCCCTGTGGGCCGGTGCGCTGTACGACGTCACCGAACGCGCCGCCGAAGATCTGCTCGACCCCTCCGGGTACGTCGAAGTGGTGCTGGAGCGCACGCCATGAGCGCGGTGCGGGCCTCGGGCATCTGGCTCTGGACGGTCGCGCTGTGGGTCGCGCTGTGGCACGACGTCAGCGTGGCGAACGTCGTGAGTGGTGCGCTTGTCGGGGCGGTCGTGCTCGTCGTCGCGAGGATGCCCGTCGTGTCGCATGGTGACGACCTGGCGCGACCCCGAGTGCGACCGTTCGCGACGCTGTACTTCGTCGGCTACGTGGCCTACCAGCTGGTGGAGGCCAATCTGTACCTGGCCTGGGAGATCGTCACGCCGCGCAACAAGATCAACGTCGGGGTCGTGGCCGTTCCGATGCGCACCGAATCGTCCCTGGTGGCCAACGCCGTGGCGAACGTGATCACGCTCACGCCGGGTTCGATCACGATCGAGTCACTCGGGTCGCCGCCGGTGCTCTACGTGAACGTGATGCACTTGCACGACGTCGAAGAACTCAGAACGGAGCTGCTCCGGATCGAGGAGCTCGCCGTGCGAGCCTTCGGCTCCGAGATCGCCCGCGCGCAGTTGAAGGAGGCGTCGGCATCGTGATCACGCTCGCGTACGTGCTCCTGTCGGTCGCTGCGGCGCTGTTCGTGGCGCGTCTGCTGCTCGGGCCGACGGTCGCCGATCGGATCATTGCGCTCGACGGACTGCTCGTGACGATTCTGAGTGGAGTGCTCGTCAACGCGGCGTGGGTCGATTCGGCAGTCAGCATCGACACCGTGTTGGTCGTGGCACTCCTGGGCTTCGTCGCCACCGGTGTCCTCGCCCGTTACATCGAGCAGCGGGGTGGATGATGGACGTGATCGCACAACTCCTCCTCGTGATCGGTGCGCTGTTCATGGCGCTCGCCGGCGTCGGAGTCGTTCGCTTCGGCGACGTCTACTCACGAATGCACGCCGCAGCGAAGGGCCCGGCGCTCGGCGTCGTTCTCGTCGGGATCGGTGCGGCACTGTCGATCAGGACCGTGCAAGCGGCAGTGGTCGTCGCATTGGTGATCGTGCTGCAGCTGATCGGGGGACCGGTCAGCACGCACCTGTTGGGCCGTGCGGTGTATCGAAGGTCACGGCCGCCGCTGCTCGGTCCCGACGAGCTCTCGTCGATCGTCGACGACGACGGGGAGACCGCCTGACGTCGGGACGCGCCCGATGTCGGTCGCCCACCCACCGGTGGGGTCGTCGAGCGGGGAGCCCCTCGGGGCGATCAGACGTTGGGTGCGATGGCGTCGCCCGGCAGCACACCGTCGGGGTAGAGGGCCGACTGGAATCGGCGCATCCCGGCGAGCCAGCGGTCGCGGTCGGTCGCCTTGCGCTCGACGTACGTGGCGACCTCAGCGTGGGGGAGCACGAGGAACCGCTCGTCACGGATCGCCTCGAGACACAATTCGGCCACGTCGGCCGGCTCGAGCACGCCGTCGCCGCTGGCGACCCCGCCCTCCCAGGCGTCGCCCTCGGTTCGCCCGGCGTTGTCGGGACTGTTCTGAATGATGTTCGTGCGCACGGCCTGCGGGCAGAGCACCGACACCCGGATGCCCTGGTGGTGGTGCGAGATCGCCAGCCACTCGGCCAGTGACACGGTGGCGGCCTTGGTGATCGAGTACGACAGCGAACCGATCTGGGTGAGCAGACCCGCCGCGGAAGCGGTGTTGAGCAGGTAGCCCTCGCCGCGAGCGATCATCGACGGCAGTACCGCACGGGCGGCGTAGATGTGCGCCAGGCAGTGCACCTCCCACATGTTCTGGATCGCTTCGTTCGAGTCCTCGAGCCCGGCTGTCGTCACGTACCCGGCGTTCGATGCGAACAGGTCGATCGGACCGTGCGCGTCCTGGGTGGTCTCGACGAGCTCTTGGATCGCTTCCTCCTCGCGGACGTCGATCTGCACGCCGGTGCCGCCGACGTCGGCGGCGACGCGCTGTGCCTCGTCGCCGTTGAGGTCGGCGACCACGACGTGACGGGCGCCCGCGTCGTTCGCCGCCCGGGCGAGCGCCTCGCCGATGCCCGATCCACCGCCGGTGATGACCACGACCCTCTCGTTCAGTTCCATCTCGCTCACGCTATGTGCCGTCGCCGCGCGGTCACGATTCCGGCCTGGGGGAGCAACGTGACACGCGCGGTCACGGCGGAAATCGCCCGGCGGGTCGCGCAGGATGACGAATCGGGGGAGGTGGGCGGCGGTCAGGCGTCGGCGTCCGTCTGGGCGACGATCGCGTCGCGGAGTTCCCGCTTCATGATCTTGCCGGACGCGTTGCGCGGGAGTTGCTCGCTGACGATGTGGACCCGGGTGGGCACCTTGAACTTGGCCAATCGTTCACCGACGAACTCCTGCAGCTCGTCAACGGTGATGGATGCGCCCGGCTTGACCATGACGTGGCACGCGAGTTCCTCGCCGAGTCGGTGGTCGGGGAGGCCGTAGACGGCCGCCTCATACACGGCCGGGTGCTCGTAGATCGCAGCTTCGACCTCGGCGCAGTAGATGTTCTCGCCGCCACGCAGCACCATGTCCTTGGCCCGGTCGCTGACGTAGACGAACCCCTCGTCGTCGATGCGGCCGATATCACCCGATCGGAGCCAGCCGTCGACGATGGTGTCGGCGGTCGCATCGGGTCGATTCCAGTATCCACGGATCAGCGATGGCGCCTTGAACCAGATCTCGCCGGTCTCGCCGGTGGGCAGCGGGGTGCCCACCGGGTCGGTGACTTTCAAGTCCATGATCGGCACCGGTCGCCCGGTGGAGGTCGGATGGGCGAGGAAGTCGGCGCCGGCGTTCTGGGGGCCGTAGGCGTTCGTCTCGGTCATGCCGTAGCCGAGGCCTGGGCTGCCCTTGGCGAATCCGTCGTCGATGCGCTTGACCAGCTCGGGTGGCATCGGAGCCCCACCGCCGCCGACGGAGCGGAGGCTGGAGGTGTCGCGTTGGTCGAACGTGGGCGCCTCCAGCAGATCCCAGCTCATCGTCGGTACGCCGACGAAGGTGGTCACACGTTCGCGCTCGATCAGCTCGAGGGCGCGGTCCGGGTCCCATTTGTGGGTGACCACGAGCTTCGCTCCGCTGACGAACGATCCGAGCATCACCGGAACGAGCCCGGTGACGTGGAACAGCGGGACGCACAGCATGAATGCGGCCTGCGGGGCGTCGGGGTCAGGCTCGGCCGTCTCCCGGACCGCGGCCACTGCGGCGCGGGCGGCGAAGCTCATGAGCGCGCTCAGCACGGCCCGGTGTGTCGAGACGGCGCCCTTGGGATGGCCGGTCGTGCCCGACGTGTACAGAATCGTCGCGTCGTCGTCGGGGTCGATCTCGGCCTCGGGCATGCTGGCCGCTTCGTCGAGGAGGTCGTGGAGTGCGATCGCCCCGTCGGGGAGCGAGCCGGTGGAACGAACGACCACCACGGTGACGTCGATCGAACCGGTCGACGCGTCGACGATTCGCCCGAGTCGCTCGTCGTCGGCGAAGACGACCTTCGCGCTCGAGTCCTGGAGTGCGAAGACGATCTCGTCCGTGACCCACCACGCGTTGAGGGGTACGACGATCGCGCCGATGCTGGTGATCGCGACGAATGCAGCGATCCACTCCGGGTAATTGCGCATCGCGATCGCGACTCGATCACCCTGCGCGACGCCGAGTTCGTGCACCAGCGCGTTGCCGATCCGCCCGGCGAGGCCGAGCACTTCGGGCATCGTCCAGCGCTCGTCCTCGTAGACGATGAAGTCGTCGGTGCGGGTGGCGGCGAGCGCGAACAGATGGCGCATGTTCGGCGGCGTGCCCGCGAACACTTTCGTCGGCACGCCGAACACGTCGATCTCCTGGATCTCGAACGGTGTACCGGGAGCGCACACCGCATCGCACGCTTCCTGAAACGTCATCGGCATGACTCTGTGGTGTAGCAGGTGTGGCCGGGCGGCGCCGCACCCGTGACCTGTCGTCGCACGGTGGCGCCTCGGTGGGCACGGACCACGATCCGGCGGGTCCGGCCGTCGTCGAGGTCGACACGCATGAGCCTGGCCGACCCCGAATCTCTCGACATCCCGTCGGGCGATGAGGAGGCGCCGGATCGTGTCCGAGCGAGCCGCGCGTGCCGTTCGCCTCGACTGCGCCGGCGCCGGTGGGGTTGCGATTGATGCAGCGTGCCGTGGTTGGCGCGCGGTGACGCAGATCGCGCAGAGTGACCGGTCGTCGGTCCGTCGCGTCGGGAGCCACTCGTCGTTCGGGATGGGTGGTGCCACGACACGAAGGAGGTGTGTGCGATGCAGTGGATGATCACCTACAGCTTGCGGCCAGAAGGAACCTGGCGCGGATACGACGACAACATCGCCGGGGTGCTGGCCGCGTTCGCCATCTGGGCTCCACCCGACGGGGTGGAGATGTTGACGTTCGTGCACCGAGCCGACGCCAAAGGCGGCTGGATGCTCGTCGAGTCGGCCGACGTCACCGGTCCCAGCGAGATCGTCGCTCAGTACCTTGCGTTCCATGACGCAGAGATCTTCCCGGTGCTCCCGGCTCCCGAGATGGTCGAGCGATTCGGCGCATCGATGGCCTGGCGCAAGCAGGTGGCCACGGGCTGAGGATCGACGGTCGGCCCACTCGAGCGTGGTGACATCCAGGTCGGCAGGCTCGCGCCACGGCCCGTGTCGCGGATGAGTTCGGTCTGGTCGAGCCGGTCGATCGACTCGGCGAGCCCGATGACGCCGCTCTTGCTCACGACACCGTTGGGGCGGGCAGGTGGAGGCCCGCGCGGCGACACGCTTCGGGCGACGGAGGGAAGCTTCGTCGTGACGATGAGTCGGCTGCTCTCGATCGTGTCGTCCCGCAGGGAAGGGAGGAACGAGCCGACCGACTCGTCGGTCCAGATGGCGTGAACCGCCGCGAACTTCGGGTCATGAGTCGAGGGGCTCTCGTCTGCGACCGTGGGCGCCAAGACGCATCAGACCTGGTAGACGACGCGATCGTTGGAGCCTCGTGACGTCCTCGGCTGCGCTCGTGGACGGGCGTCTGTAGGAGTCGTGTTCGCGTCGTGTTCGCGCTCGGGACGGTTCGATCCGGGACGTGCTACGACTCGGCCGTCAATTGCGACCGCTGCGCTCGTCGAGCCCGTGATCTTGCGGCACGGCGCTGCGGGTCATCCGAGGGTGTTAGAGATCGATGATTTCCTCGAACACGTCGCCGAGTCGATCGGCGAGCCGCTTCTTGCGTTGCTTCTTGTTCCCCTTTCTGGACACTCTCTGCTGACGTTCTCCGTCGGGTCGATCGTGCTGGGGTCGGTTCCGGTCGTCGTTGGTCGTCGGTCGGTCGTGTGCGAGGCGTTCGAGTTCACCGCGGTCGAGCCAGACTCCTCGGCAACGTGGGCAGATGTCGAGTTCGATTCCGGCGTGGAAGGTGATGTCGAGCCTCGTGTCGAGGCAGAGTGGACAGTGCATCTCAGGGGATTCTCGTCGTTCGTGGTTCGTGATCGAGCGGTCTAGAGTCCGTCGACTTCGCGGCGGGCGAGTTCGAGGGCGCGGAGATCACTGTCGAGGCGTTGCAGGTGGTGGTCGAGGTGGTGTTCGGGGTCAGAGTTGATCGTTTGGGCGCGGAGGGCTTGTACCGCGAGAAGTTCGACGTCTGCGGTGGTGTTGAGTATCTGTCGGCCGATCGTTTCCCGGCGGTTGATCATGTCGTTCACAGCGTCGTATCGCTCGCGCAGTGTGGCGACACGGCGATCGAGGTCGTCGGCATCGGCGGGCGAGCTCGGTCTCGCGTGTTGACGCAGGGCCTGTTTCAATTCCGTTGCGGTCTTGTCCGGGTCGAGTTGCTGCACGGTCGCTTCGAGTCGTGAGGCTGTGTCGTTTGCCGCATCCAGTGCCCGTTGAAGGTCATTGAGACGATCGTGGACCCAGGTGGGCTGATCACGGGACAGGATCATGGCCGAGGCTTCGTCGAATCGACGCTGCCACTCGGGTGCAGGGGGTGGCGGGTTGGGCGGGTGTCGGCGGCGGAGCATCAGGCTCTCAGAAATCGAAGAGCTCGCTCAGCAGCGATTCGCGCTTGCGCTTCTTGCGGTAGGGGCTCGCGTCGCGGTCGTCGTCCCGGTCGTCGTCGCCGCTGGATCGAGGGTCATCGTGGTCTGGCCGCGGCGCGCGGTCGTTCCGGTCGTCTCTGCGTTGCGGTTGCGCCGTGTCGGGTGCTGATCGTTCGATGATCTTGTCGAGTTCGCCGCGATCGAGCCAGACGCCGCGACAGCTTGGGCAGTAGTCGATCTCCACGCCGGAGCGTTCGGTCATGACGAGCGTGGTGTCGGGGCAGGTCGGGCAGTTCATGAGGCGTCTCCATTCGAGATCACTGGTGGGCGTGCGTGGCTCTCACCGGTGAGAGGTGAGCGGACGAGGTGTTTGTGGACTTCGAGGGCGAGGAGCAGTGCCAGGCCGAGTCCGATGCAGATGGTCAGGTCGAGTGCGCCGAGTGGGTCGAGGTCGAGGAAGTCGTTGAGCGGCGTGTAGAGCGCCCCGAGTTGGAGCGCGACGACCAGTGAGGCGATCCCGACCATCACCCGGTTGGTGGTGAATCCGATGGTGCGAAGTGATTCCGTTCCTGATCGGGTTCCGAAGGCCTGGAAGACCTGCATGAACGCGAGGGTGGTGAAGATCATGGTCTGCCACTCGGCTCGTCCGGTTTCTCGATAGATGAAGCCGACGCCGAGCGAGGCAACGCCGATGAGCACGCCGATCCAGACGGTTCGGTGCCCGAGACCGTCTGCCCAGAGGCTGGCGCCCGGTTGGTGGGGGGCACGCTGCATGACCCGGCGTTCGGCGGGCTCGACACCCATCGACAGCCCGAGGAGGCCGTCGGTCATCAAGTTGAGCCACAGCAGTTGCAGCGGCAACAACGCAACGGCGGCGTCGAGTTCACCTCCGGCAAGCAGGTACGGGATCGGCCAGCCAAGCATGACGATGATCTTGCCGAGGTTGCCGGCCACGGCGAAACTGACGAAGCGACGCAGGTTGTCGTAGATCACCCGACCCTCCTCGACCGCAGCCACGATCGTGGCGAAGTTGTCGTCGCGGAGCACCATGTCGGACGCCTCCTTGGTGACGTCGGTGCCGGTGATGCCCATGGCCACGCCGATGTCGGCCTGCTTGAGCGCCGGCGCATCGTTGACCCCGTCTCCGGTCATCGCCACGACCTGATGCTGATGTTGGAGTGATCCGACGATGCGGAGCTTGTGTTCGGGCGACACGCGGGCGAACACCGACACCTCGGAGGCGGCGGCATCGAACTCGGCATCGCTCAGCCGGTCCAGGTCGAGCCCGGTGAGCACCCGCTCATCGGTGGCAATGCCCAGTTGTGTGGCGATCGCCTTCGCAGTCAGCGGATGATCGCCGGTGATCATCACCGGACGGATGCCGGCCGAGCGGCACACGGCGACGGCATCGCGCACCTCGCTGCGCGGCGGGTCGATGATGCCGACGAGCCCGATGATCGTGAGCGACGACTCGGCCTCGGCGACCAACGGCGCCACAGGAGTGGCCGGTTCGGTGAAGTCGCGGTAGGCGACGCCGAGCACACGGAGTCCGGCAGCCGCCATCTCGTCGTTCACGACGAGCAGCGACGACCGCTGCTCGTCGCCCAGCGGGATGATCCCGTCGACTGTTCGAATGCGATCCGCGTGGGCGACGAGACCATCGATCGCGCCCTTGGTGAAAGCAAACGGCCGGGCGCTGTCGATGCCGTCGAGCAGCGTGGCCGTGGCGGGTGCCGGAGTGATCGGGCCATGGACCGTGCTCATGCGTTTGCGACCCGAGTCGAACGGGTTCTCACCAACCCTCGGAACGTCTGCCCGAAGGGCGCGCACGTCGATGTCGGCGTTCGCGGCGAGTTGGAGGAGCGCGGTCTCGGTCGGGTCGCCGATCAAGGACCACGTGCCGTCGGTGCCGCGTTCGACTTCGCCGTCGTTGCACAACGCAATGGCCGCAACCAGTAGACGTTGCGAGCTGTTCCAGCAAGCGAGATCTATCGGGGCGTCGGGCTCGACGGCGGTTCGACTGCCCTCCACGTGGAGTGCCGTGACCGTCATCTTGTTCTGCGTGAGCGTCCCGGTCTTGTCCGAGCAGATCACCGTCACCGAACCGAGTGTCTCGACCGCCGGAAGCTTGCGGATCAGTGCGTTGCGGCGAAGCATCCGTTGCGCGCCGATCGCCAGCGTGAACGTCACCACGGCCGGCAATCCTTCGGGAATCACCGCAACGGCGACGCTGATCGCCGTGAGTACGAGATCGGACGCCGACTCGCCACCCAGCGCGCCCATCGCGACCACGAGCGCTGCCACCACGACCCCGACGAGGGCGAGCTGCTTGCCGACGCGATCGAGCCGCACCTGGAGCGGTGTCGCCTCGACGTGCACGCTCTGCAACAGCGCGGCGATCCGGCCGAGCTCGGTACTCATGCCGGTGGCGACGGCCACACCGAGGCCGCGTCCGGCCGATACCTGTGTCCCGCTGAACGCCAGGCACCGACGGTCGCCGAGCGCGACCTCGGGACGATCGATGATGTCGGTGTGTTTGTCGACCGGTTCGGATTCACCGGTCAGCGTGGCTTCCTCGATGCGCAGGTTGGCGACCTCGATCAGGCGGAGGTCTGCGGGCACGACCGTCCCGGCTTCGAGCTGAACCACATCTCCGGGCACGAGCTGCGCCGCAGGGATCTCGGTCATTCGTCCCGCGCGACGCGCCTTGACCACCGGAACCGACATCTGGCGCAACGCGGCGATGGCTCGTTCGGCGCGGTACTCCTGGAAGAAGCCGAGCAGCGTGAACAGCACGACGATCGCGCCGATCGCGCCCGCCTCGAGGAACTTGCCGAGGGCGAGCGACAACAGCGCAGCGCCGATGAGGATCAACACCATCACCGCCGACACCTGCTGCCAGATGATCGTCAACGGGTGCGTCGACCCGTTGTCGATCAGCTCGTTCGGGCCGAACTCGGCCAGGCGTTGTTCAACCTCGTCGAGCGACAGCCCGTCGAACGACGACTGCTGCGCTTCGAGGGTCGCTACCGCCGACAATCGATACCAGTCGCCCACAGCATCGGGCCGAGCGCTGGTAACGGCGTCCTTGTTGGTGGTGGTCGGAGCAGAGGTTGCGGTCATCACCGAGTCGCCAGTACCGGGTCGAGCGCGAGGAGCGCAGCGATACGTGCCTCGGTGGGCGGATGAGTGAGGAACAGGTTCGAGAATTTGACGTCGCGCCCGGTCAACGGATTGACGATGTACGCCGTCGCCTGCGCCGGCGCGACGTCCATCGGCACGGAATGCGCCGCGCGGTCGAGCTTGGCGAGCGCACTGGCCAGCGGGCGGGGGTCACCCATGAGTTCGGCGCCCAGCCGGTCCGCCTCGAACTCGCGAGAACGGGACAGGGCCATCTGCATGACCGTTGCTGCGACGGGGGCGACGAGCGCGAGGAGGATGACGGCCAGCGGGCTCGGAGCGTCGTCATCATCGGACCCGCCACCGAACATCGACGCGAACATGGCCAGGTTGGCCAACATCGAAATGCCGGTCGCGACCGCCGCAGCGATCGACCCGATCAGGATGTCACGATGCCGGACGTGGGCGATCTCGTGCGCGACAACGCCGCGCACTTCGTCGCGATCGAGCACGGCGAGCAGTCCTTCGGTCACGCACACCACAGCGGTTCGTTCGTTGCGGCCGGTGGCGAAGGCGTTCGGCTGGACATCGGGCGACACGAACAACCGCGGAGTCGCCATGCCCGCCCGTTCGGCGAGCGCAGCCAGGTCGGACCGCAACCACTCCAACTGGCCGGCCGGAACTTCGAGAGCCCGTGCGGATCGGATCGCGAGTCGGTCGGAGAACCAGTACGAACCACCGACGAGGCCGAAACCGAACAGGGCACCGATCACGAGGCCCCTCGGCCCGCCCAACATCGAGCCGACCAGAACAAAAAAGCCGGCGAGACCGGCCAACAGGGTGAAGGTCTTCAGACCGTTCCTGAACACGGGACTTCCTTTCAGCACACGACGAATTGACGTTGCTGAAAGTCTCCCCGCCCGACTTCTCGGACTGGCCACGCCGGTCCCTGGCGGGACGTCTTGACGACTGGCCTCGAGGGGTACTCCCCTTCAGTTGCCGCGAGGATACAGATCGCCAAACGCCTTACACACAACACACCAATGATTTCGTACTTTTCGAAGAAGTGGCAGCGAGCCCCTTCTGAGTGGATCTGGATGTCGTGTGGCCATGCTGCGCGCCGAGCGAGGAATCGGACGCGACGGCCGCCGAGTGACGCGTGCGACATATAGCATTTCCACTTCACGTAGCGGGGCTGGAACCGCGTGACGCACGGGCAGACGCCCGTGTGGTGATCCGGTGCGGCGTCAGCCGTCCGGTCCGAAGCAGGAGGGTTCAGTGTCTCACTTCACGACTTCGTCTCGGCTCATCGCCGCCGAAGCCGGGCACCCGAAGGTCGTCCCCCCGGGAACGGATCATGCCGCCCTCGGTCGTCTCGACTACGACCACGGCTCCCGAGCGACACTCGCCATAGCACCGCACCACCGGCGGACCGATGACCGATAGCACGCCGCATCGTACCCGTACCGGGCTGCTCGCGTTCGGGACGTTGGGGATCGTTTTCGGCGACATCGGTACCAGCCCGATCTACGCGTTCCGTGAGACGTTCCATCATGCCGATCTCGAGGTGTCCACCACGACCGCGTTGGGTGCGGCGTCCGTCGCATTCTGGGCGCTGACGATCGTCATTTCGCTGAAGTACCTGTTGACGGTGATGCGCGCGGACAACCACGGCGAGGGCGGCATCCTCGCACTGACCTCGCTGGTCATCCCGCCCGAGGGTCAGTCGGTGTCGAGGATCGCCGCTGCAGTGGTGACCTTGGGTGTGTTCGGAACGGCATTGTTGTACGGCGACGGGCTGATCACCCCGGCGATCTCGGTGCTCGCGGCGGTGGAGGGCTTCGAGGTCGCAACACCAGCGTTCGGTGACTGGGTGATCCCGATCTCGATCGTGATCCTCGTTGCGCTCTTCGCACTTCAACGCAGCGGCACGGCGGGCATCGCGAAGGTGTTCAGTCCCGTGATGACGGTGTGGTTCACGGTGCTCGGGGTGTTGGGCGCCAACCAGATCCGTCAGCATCCCGACGTCCTGCGCGCCATCTCGCCGACCTATGCGATCGATTTGTTCGTCGAGCACCCGTGGAAGGCGTTCATCGCGCTCGGGTCGATCTTCTTGGTCGTCACTGGCGGTGAGGCGCTGTATGCCGACATGGGCCACTTCGGACGTGTCCCGATCCAGTGGGCGTGGTACGGGCTGGTCCTGCCGGGTCTGCTGCTCAACTACTTCGGCCAAGCAGCGCTGCTGGCATCTCGTCCTGCCGATGAAATCGGCGAGCTGAAGCCGTTCTACGCGCTGGCCCCCGATTGGGGCATCGTCCCCCTTGCGATCCTGGCGACCATGGCCACCGTCATCGCCTCGCAAGCGCTGATCTCGGGGGCGTTCTCGCTGACGGTGCAAGCAGTGCAGCTCGACTACTTCCCTCGCCTCGCGATCACGCACACCTCCGACAAACACATCGGACAGGTGTACGTACCACTGGTGAACTGGATGCTGATGCTCGGATGCATCGGCCTGGTCGTGACGTTCCGCAGCTCGACGGCGTTGGCGTCGGCGTACGGCATCGCCGTCACGACCACCATGCTGATCACCACGCTCATCTTCTACCGACTTGTGCGCGACAAGTGGCGCTGGTCTCCCACCAGAGCACTCCTCGTGCTCGTTCCGTTCCTCATCGTCGACACCGCTTTCCTCGCCGCGAACGTCCCCAAGATCCCGACCGGCGGATGGTTCCCACTACTCGTCGGCTTCGGGCTCGTGATCCAGATGACGACATGGCGCAAGGGGCGTCAACTCGTCGCCGCCCGGATCCGCCGCGGCGAACGACCGATGCACGACGTCGTCGAGGAAGCTCTCGCCGCACACATCGCTCGGGTTCCCGGTGTCGCCGTCTACCTGTTCAAAGACGAAGGAGCAGCGCCGCCGGCCCTCATGTCGAACCTCCGCCACAACCGCGTCCTCCACGACACCGTCCTCCTCGTGTCCGTCCACACCACTGACGTTCCACGCCTCGACGACAGCTCGCGCACCACCGTCACGAGTCTGGGCCACGGCATCACACAGGTTCGGATCGACTACGGGTTCACCGAAGATCCCGACATCCCTGGCGCCCTCTCCGCAATCGACCTCATCGGCACAGACGCCGACGAGCCGACGTACTTCCTCGGCCGCGAATCGGTCTCCGCAGGCAAGGCCCAGGGTATGCACCCATGGCGGGAGGAACTCTTCGTCCTGCTCAACCGGGGCGCCGCCAACGCCAGCCGATTCTTCAGGCTTCCCGCCGAACAGGTCTTCGAAGTCGGCACCCATGTCGAGATCTGACGAGGCATCGATGCGCGAACTGAACATCAAGCTGGATTCCGGCCGAGATTCGCATCACCGCCGACACACCCACGTTGGAGCATCCGATTCGACCGCAGGGTGCGCTGCCACCAGAGCAACAACGCCAAGGACGGAACGCCGATGCTGGAGAACCTGACCAACTGGGCGACGTCGATCATCGAGCGGCTCGGCTACCTCGGCGTCGCCATGCTGGTCGCCATCGAGAACGTCTTCCCGCCGATCCCGTCGGAAGTCGTGTTGGGCCTCGCCGGCTACACCGCATCACGGGGAGATGCGTGGGTCATCGGCATGATCATCGCCGCCACCATCGGATCAGTGGTCGGCGCATGGATCCTGTACGGGCTCTCCGCGGCGGTCGGCCCCGTTCGTCTGCGGGCCATCATCATCCGATACGGCACGTGGATCGGTTTCGGCGAAACCGACCTCGATCGAGCCGAGGCGTGGTTCGACCGCCGAGCGCGCTCCGCGGTGCTGTTGTGCCGATGCGTTCCGCTCATCCGCTCGCTGATCTCGATACCCGCCGGCTTCCGACGTATGCCGCTCGTCACGTTCACGGCCTTCACCCTCGTTGGCAGCCTCGTCTGGAACACAGTCCTGATCACCGCGGGCTACGCGCTCGGAGATCGGTGGGAGCGCATCCTCGAGTACACCGAACCGTTCCAGACCCTCGTCGTACTCCTCATCGCCTTGCTCCTCGTGGCGCTCGTCGTCCGCAAGGTGGTGCTCACGAAGCGAGCGCTCGCCGCCGAGGAACAGGCGCACCCCGGTCTGGCCAACGAGCCCATCGATGAGATCATCGAGAAGCTGGAATCGCAGGCCGAACACGATCCCGTGCTGCGCTCCAAGCTTCACGAGCACTGACCCGACGTCGCCAGTTCGACTCGAAGCGTTGTCTTTCAGTACCTGGCCGTGTCGGTCCGCGAGTAGAGATCGCGCGTGGCGGCTCCAACCACAGCACGAGCCGTCGGGCCACCTGCCCGAAGGTCAGCCAGCGATCGCTTGGTTCCGCCGCATCTCGTATCGCGAAACCCCAGCGTGTGGACTTGCGGCGCCACTACAAGTGGCGCCGAATCGCGCGACCGTCAGGGCGATCCGCCGCTCGGCGTGTTCTCGCTTGTTCGCGCTGTGTTCGCGACCCAACGGCATGAGGCCCTCTCCGATGACTCGGAAAGGGCCTCTGACCTGGTATTACGTTGGTGCGGGGGCAGGATTTGAACCTGCGGCCTTCGGGTTATGAGCCGTGGAAAGGCCATATCGATGAGTGTCGATTGGTGTCGTTGCATGTTATTTTGCAGGTCTTTCGCGGCATTGCTGACACGGGACGCCCGCGGACGCGTGACCGAGGTCGACTGGGCCGGCTGTATCCGCCGATGGAGCGAAGACCACACCTTCACGAAGTCGAGCGTCGTGACCGAACTCGTCGCACCACGGGACTCGACGATGTCATCGCCAAGCTGACGAAGGCGAAGTGGCCCTACGCCGTCACCGGCTCGATCGCCGCTCAGCCCCGCTCGCCCATCGCACCGGTCCGCCAAGCGATGATCTACACCGACCACGTCGACACCGCCATGAGGTTCCTCGACCTCCGCGAGACCGACCTCGGCGCGAACCTGCTCATCGCCGAGCCGTTCGAGCCGGTCGTCTTCGACCGCACCGACACCATCGACGGCCTGGTTCTCGTCGCTCCGTCGCAAGCCGCCTGCGATCTCCTCACGGGCACGGGCCGCATGCCATCAGAAGGCGAGGAACTTCTCGACTGGATGAGGCTCAACGAGCGCACCTGGCACCGGTGATCACTCGTCGTCGTGCAGTACCGGCTCACCGGTACGTACCGCCCTGATGGCGTCTCGGATCATGTTGTTCCAGTCCATCAGCCAGAACTTCTCGCCGCGATCGAGCTCGTCTCCCCACCCGCGCAACGTCGCAGCTACGGCCTCCTCAGCCGGCGACAACTCATTCAGGTCGACATCCACGCCACCACCGTAGGAGGTGGCCACGGGCTCGCGAACCTCAGTTTTCGGCCAGGTGGGGCCGTCACGCTGCGTCGACCCGTCACAGGGTTCGGGCCGTCGCCGAAGATGTCGCCGTCGGGCTGTGGGAGCTCACTCGGGGTCATCGTCGAGCGCCGCCCAATAGTCCGGGTCATCGGCGAAGCTGACGATCTCGACCACGTCGGCGGTTCGTAGCACCGCCGCGAACGTGACTGCACCGAAGATCGGATCGACCACGGTGTACGAGCGCACCGCTGGCACCAGGTCGTACGACAATGCATCAAAGTCTCGGAACGCGAACACGGCGGCAGCGAGAGGTCCGCCGACGAAGTCGTACTCCGATCCCTGACCTCCGGCCGAACGTGTCTCGCCGAACCTCTCGTTGGCGGCTTCGTGGACGGCTGGCGCGACGTCGACGCGCCGGATCACGTCGCGATGAGACCGAGACGCTCGGCGGCCTCGCGCTGGAGTCGTTGCGAAGTCGGCGTCGAGACCTGGCGAGCGCCCACCAGCGCAGCCTCGTACGGGATGTCATCGCCGAAGTCGACCAGGCGCCAGCCGGCCTCCTCGTGCGAGAGGTCGCTGATCTGGCGAGCGTTGAGGCCATCGAGATCGGTCAGGACTCGGTCGATCGTGTCGAGCTCGTCCTGTGTGAACACGGTCAAGTCCGCCTCGCGGCGAGGGACGAGCCGGTGCTGCTGATACCCAAGGAACTCTTCCTCTCGAAGCTCGGCCTCTCCTTTCGAGATGAGTTGGTCACGAACCGGTCGTAGACGCCGAGCAGCCGGGCCATGTTCGAGCTTCTGGTAGGTGGCGCCGGTGATCGGAGAACCGGTGCGCCGGACGTGGGCAAAGTCGGCGAAGAAGATGACCTTGTTGAGCTTGGTGGCCCCACCGGACCGGTCGCTCTGGAGGCGGGCGGCCACGTGCACGAGAAGCTCGGTGAACTTGCGCTCGTCGTACGTTGTCTTCATGTCCTCATCCTGACGACTGGGTGTCACATCGACTGTACCCGTCGAGCGGATCAGCCCCAGAAGATGCAGGTCGGGTCGGCGTCGATCTCCTCCAGCAGGTCGGCCACGTAAGCGCTCGGGCCGCACTCCCAATAACGCTGGAACCGACTGTTGCGGTCGGCGTAGTACAGCGTCCACTCGCCCGCTTGCTTCGAGTAGGTCAGGCGGGCGATCGACGACCGAGTCCACTCGGACCCGAGGAGCTCGCTCCACGGCGGTCTGCATTCGAGGATCGTCAGCCCGCGCGGCGTCTCGTCGACCTCGACCCGGCTCTCGTTGCGGAACTCCGTCGGCGTCTTGTCATGCGCCCACTTGCGGGCACGGTTGGCGTCGAGCTCCGGGACCATGCCGCCATCATCGCATCAGACCTGTTCGTACTTCGACCGCCAGAATCGGCCGGTGGTCACGAACGATTCAGTTGCACACCCCGATGGATATCGCTCATTTACGAAACGATCGTTTCATTTGTGCGGTGTATGTGGATGCGCGAGTTGGCGCCCCGTCAGCCGTCGAGCGACTGCCGCACCCAGGCGATGGCTTTGGACAGTTCATGGCCGAGGTCGGCGTCGACTCTCGAGCGATAGGCATCGATCGCGACGATCCGTTCGCTGCCGTTGCGTTGGGCGATGGCGAGGTGGACTGGATAGAGGAACGGCGTCGACGTGCCCGTCGTGGGCACCCGCCAGTCGGGGACGCCGAGTTTCGCCATTTGGCCGCGGTACTTTGCCTTGGCGTCATCGGAGGTGACCTTGTCGAACTTCGCCACGACGGCGTCGAGGTGCTTGGCAGGTTCGACGACCTTCAACTTCGGTTCGATTCGGGGCCCATCGAGTTGCACCGCTGTCCGCTCCGCCTCGGTGTCAAGCCCCGTGACGAAGGTGCCGCCGATCAGGTCGTAGACGGCCCACATCTGGGAGGTCGCAGTCTTACGCCTGACGATGCCGAGTTCCATCAGGGTGAGCTGCACGACCGAGACCGGTATCCAGGCATCGCCGGAAGAGACGACCTCTTCCTTGCCGAAGCCCAAGCGCCCACCGGTCTCCTTGTCGACGAGTTGCCGAGCCGCATCTGCAGCGAGCAGGCGGGAGAAGCCGACCTCTTCGATCATCGGCCGGTTCTGGAGACCGAGAACCGAGACCTTGCCGAGATGCGGCTCGATCTCGTCGGGCCCCCAGACAACGATGCCCAGCTCCTTCGCGGCAGAAAGCGCGCCGGGGCGAGCACCGTTCAGCGAGACGACGACACCGTGTCCGAGCCCGAGGTCGCGGCGGGCATAGTCGAACTTGGCGACGACGTCCTTCTCGATCGGGTTTGCCCACGCCTTGCACTCGACGGCGACGGTGAGGGTGAGCAGCTCGTCGGTCTTCTCGGCAAGCACGTCCATCTCGTGGGTGCTGCCGCTACGACCCTCCCGGACGACGTTGGTGTGCACCTGATAGCCAGCCGCAGCGAACACGCCAGCGATCTTCTGCTCAAGCTCGATCCCCTTCTGCAAATCCGTCCGCGCCGACCGCTTCGGCGCGGGCGGAGCGGCGGTGGCGGGTGGCACGACGTCCACGCTGAGCTGCCCATCAACCGGCCGGCACGACGTGCAAGTAACGGCCTTCGCCTGAGGGTCGTACCACGCTTGTACGCGCTGCTCGATACGTATCCCGCAAGACGCGCAGTTCCCGGCGTATCGCAACGGCATGAGTTTCATCACCAACCTCCACCGCCATTCTGGACCAGAAGCATCGACTGGGTGGCCAATGCGCTACCGAGCGCTCATTGGCCCATCCGTCAGACCCCTCACGTCGCCTACCGAACGGAGCGACAAACGTCAGACTCCAAGCTCGATCGAAGGAAGTTGGAGCCGCCTGTCCGGGCCAGAGGGACGGAGCTCAGTCATCAGACTCTCGACGGCTGTGCAACTGGTGACGTACGTCGACCGGTCCAGCCAGCCGGGCCACTCACCGATTCCGTCAGCAGGATCGAAGGCTGCTTGGTGTTGGTGGAGTCGGCCTGCCGCACGATCCCACGTCGCAGCTTCTCTGCCTGCCCCGGGACGTTGGCCGAGCGTCTCGACGATCGCTGACGGTTGTTCGAGCCCGGCGATCCTCGTGCGGACTCGCAGGTCGTGCGCAAGTCGGTCGTCAATGTCCGCGACGACGGCGGTGGCTTGGGTCCGACCGTTGAGGATCCTCGTGACCTCTGCTTCTCGGTCTGCGTCGGCCTCTCCTCAGAGTGGGTGAGTTCGTCGATGTCGTTCGGGCCGCCGAGCCTGAACGGGACCGCGTGATGGATGCGGCACATGTCACCGGCCGCCGTCGAGTGCCCGGACGTGTTCGGACGGCACGACCGGGCGTCGTCGGTGTCGCGATACGGGCGGCGGACGGTCGGGACCGGCAGTGGTGCACCCCCGTCGGTCGCACGGATGCCGTGATGGTGACCGCGTCGAACAGCGCCGGATGGGAACGATCCGAGCGCGCGGCGTGGCACGATTCGGGCGCTCCGGGCACGACCCACGAAACGGGCAGCTCGGCGAGTCAGGCGCCGTCGAGCAGGACGTCGCGGAGGTGCTCGTGCTGCGTCGACGCCGGCTTGGTGTCGGCCATGAACTCGAGCAGGACCTCGCAGAACACGTCGGGCGCTTCCACATGGGGGAAGTGCCCGACGCCTTCGAGGATCTCGAGTCGGCTCGTCGGGATCAGCTCATGGGCTGCGTGAGCATGGGACACGGGGATCATCCCGTCCTGGTCGCCCCACAGGATCAGCGTCGGAACGTGCGCCGCGAGATACAGCCGGTCGCTGGCGTCCACGATCTGGCCCGACGGCTCGATCACACCCCGCATCGTCCGAACGAATGCCGTCCGGTTCTCGGCGCCGGCCAGCGATGAATACGCCCGCCAGAGCTCGGCCAACTTGGGCCAGTGGATGTCTCGCCGCCCGAGTTGCCGGCCGACTTCGTTCGCTCGCTCGACGACCGGCTTGGGAAAACCGATCGGCATCAGGTACTGGGCGCCCGGCAGCGTGAGCAGGCGGAGCAGCCACGACACCTCTCGGCCGAGGCCGCCGCTGCCCACCAGCACGAGACGGTCGACCAGATGCGGATGTTGATACGCGAGTTGCATCGCCACGCCGCCACCGAAGCTGTGCCCGACGATCGTGACGCTGGGCACGCCGAGCACCGACAGGAAGTCGCGCAGCCCGCTCGCGAACGCCCCGAGCGAATAGTCGCCGACAGGTTTGGCCGACTCTCCGTGTCCCAGCAGATCTGGGGCGATCACGTCGTAGCGTTCGCTGATCGTCGGGGTCACGGCGTCCCACGTGCGCGAGCTACCGGCCAGGCCGTGGATCAGCAGAATCGGTTCGCCGGCACCGCCGCGACGGAAGCCGACCGAGTGACCGTGAATCGAGACGTGCTGAAGTGGGAGTGGTCGGTTCACGTTCCCAGTCTCACCCTCGCCGAGCGCTCACGGCAGGGCACAACGGCACAACATCGGAGTTGTCGTGTCAACTCCGACGTGTTCCGAACGACACGCGGGGGCGGCTCTGCTGACATCACGCAATGCGAGATCCGTAGGAGCGACGTGCCAGCCTGCTCGACGATCGAGACCGGCGCCGACGAGCGACGCATCAGCGTGGCGCTCCGACCGGCGCTCGATGCCCCGGCGGCCGCCGTCGTCGCGCACACTCCCGACACGTCCCTGCACGTCGACGGTTGGGTGGCCACGGGCCCAGCCCAGGTGGGGCGTTCCGACATCGACCTACTCGCCGTCGGACTTCCGGACGATCGGGCACTCGCCCTGCCGTCGGCCGACCTCCCGGCGACCGGCCACCCGTCACGGGATCGGTTGGGGTACCGGGTCAGTTGGAGTACTGGTGCAGCTTGCCGTCCTCGTCGGCGAGACGGGCGAGCAGCGGAGAGAGTTCCCATTGGCGGCCGCCGACGGTCTCGCTGTACCCACGCACCGACTCGACGATCTCCGCCAGCCCGATCGAGTCGGCCCAGTACATCGGGCCACCCCGGTACACCGGCCAGCCGTAGCCGTTGACCCAGACCACGTCGACGTCACTGCCCCGGATGGCGATGCCCTCCTCCAGGATCTTCGCACCCTCGTTGACCATCGAGTACAGGCAGCGCTCGAGCACCTCCTGATCGGTGACCTCGCGCTGTTCGTGTCCCTTGCGGATCGCGAAGTCCTTGATCATCTGCTCGACCTCGGGGTCGGGAGTGGCGGCTCGGGTCTCGGGGTCGTAGGTGTAGTACCCGCGGCCGTTCTTCTGGCCCTTGCGGCCGGTCTCGTTCATGAGATCGCGGATCGAATCGCCCGTCGAGGTCTCGGCCTTCCAGCCGATGTCGAGACCGGCGAGGTCACTCATCGCGAACGGTCCCATCGGAAACCCGAAGTCGTAGAGCACCCGGTCGACCTGGGCGGGCGTGGCGCCCTCGAGCACGAGCTGGTCGGCTTCGAGGCGCCGCTGGAACAGCATGCGGTTGCCGACGAAGCCGTGGCACACGCCGACGAGCACGGCGACCTTCCGGACCCGCTTTCCGACCGCCATGGCGGTGGCGACGACGGTGTCGGACGACTTCTCGCCCCGCACCACTTCGAGCAGCTTCATGACGTTCGCCGGTGAGAAGAAGTGCATCCCGATCACGCTCTCGGGTCGGCTCGTCGCCGAGGCGATCTCGTTGATGTCGAGCGCCGACGTGTTCGATGCGAGCACCGCTTCGGGTTTGCAGATCTCGTCGAGCTCCCGGAAGATCGTCTTCTTCAGGTCCATGTCCTCGAAGACCGCCTCGATCACGATGTCGCACTCGGCGAAGTCGGCCTTGTCGGTGGAGCCCGTGATCAGACCCATGCGTTCCTCGACCTGCTCGGCGTCGGTCGACCGTGAGCGCTCGTAGTTCTTCCTGACGACGGCGATGCCCCGGTCGAGTGCCTCCTGGTCGCGCTCGACGATCGTGACCGGAATGCCGACGTTTGCGAAGTTCATCGCAATGCCGCCACCCATCGTGCCGGCGCCGAGCACGCCGGCCCGGCGGATGTCGACGAGCGGGGTGTGCTTGGGGATGTCGGGGATCTTGTTGGCCGCCCGCTCCGCGAAGAAGTAGTAGCGCTGGGCGCCCGACTGCGGCCCGCTCATGAGCTCGGTGAACAGGCGCCGCTCGACCTTCAATCCCTCGTCGAACGGCAGGTTCGCTGCTGCCTCGATGCACTGGATGTTGTACTCGGGCGCCAGGAAGCCCCGGGCCTTGCGGGCGATCGAGGTGCGGAAGTCGGCGAACAGTTGTTCGTTGCCGCGAGCCTCCGCGAGCTTCTCGTCGCGGTCACGCACCTTGGCCAGGGGCAGGTTCTCGGCGACGGCACGTTCGGCGAACGCGATCGCCGCCGCGCGCAACTCGGCGAGCCCTCCGTCGACGACCTCGTCGACGAGACCGCACTCGAGCGCCTCGTCGGTGCCGATATGACGCCCGGACGTCACCATCTCCAGCGCCTTCGGCACCCCGGTCAGGCGGGGCAGGCGCTGCGTGCCACCGGCGCCGGGCAACAGCCCCAGGTTCACCTCGGGCAGACCGAACTTCGCCGATGCGACCGACACCCGATAGTGCGCACACAGCGCCACCTCGAGCCCGCCGCCGAGCGCAGTGCCGTGAATCGCCGCGATCACCGGCACCGGTGCGTCCTCCATCGCTGCCTGCACCTGCGGCAAGCCGGCGGCCTGCGGGGTGCCGCCACCGAACTCACTGATGTCGGCGCCGGCGATGAAGGTCCGCCCGTCGCAGATCACCACGATCGCCCGGGCGCCGTCCTCGACCGCCTGCGTCATCCCGTCGAACAGCCCCTGTCGGACATGCCAGCTCAGCGCATTGACCGGCGGGTTGTCGACGATGACGAGCGCGACGTCACCCTCGGTCTCGAGACGAACGGATTGCGACAGCTCAGCCATGCCCGACAGTCAAGCAGTCCGATCACGGCTCGATCGACTTGACCCGGTGGTTCGTCGATCCGTCGGCACCGGGACCCACCTGATGCGGTCACGACCGACACCATCGCAAACAGCACCGTTCGCCACGTCGTGATCGATGGTGACGTGGCTTGCCGGAAGCCGGGCGTTGCCGCCGCCTGCCGATCTGCCGCCGAACTGATCGACGAGCGCTCGCCGATCACGCCCGGTCGATCACGACGACACGATTCCGTTCGAACCGGAGGGGAACCTACGCGCACGTCCACCTCGTGGTGTCGCACCAGCGGGGCGCACCGACGACGCGCCGTCGATCGGGGACATCGGGGGATCCCGGTGATGTACGTTCGGATCATGGCCGACACCGTTTCCGCCACCCGCGTGATCGCCGCGTCCGACCGAGAGGTCTGGGACCTCGTCTCCGACCTCCCCCGCATGGGCGAGTGGTCGAACGAGAACGTGGGCGGCCGATGGCTCGGCGTGCCGGCCGGCCCGATCCCCGGCGCCGTGTTCCGGGGGTCGAACCGGAACGGCATCCATCGCTGGAGCACCAAGGTCACCGTCGTCGACGCAGCCCCCGGTGAGGTCTTCCGGTTTCGGGTGGACTTCCTCCGCATCCCGATCTCGGAGTGGGTCTACGAGTTCCAAGCAACCTCGGACGGTTGCCGGGTCACCGAGTCGTGGACGGATCGTCGGCCCGGATGGTTCAAGCCCGTCGCCCGCCTGGCCACCGGGGTCGGTGACCGGGCCGAACACACTCGTGACGGTATCGCCCTGACACTGGAGCGACTCAGCGCAGCCGCAGAGTCACCAGCGGCGTAGATCGCATCAGGCCGCGCCGCGGCCGGGACGGTCGGCGCCCCACCTGGCGATGTCGGCCTCGAGGTCGAGCCGCACGTTCGACGGGTCGTTCGCGTCGTAGAGGTCGAGGGGGAGTTCCCACATGATCTCGAACTCGATGCCGTCCGGATCCTGGCAGTACAGGCTGCGGCTCACACCGTGGTTGTTCTCGCCCACGAGCGCCCCCATCCTTGCGAGACGCTCCTTGGCCTCGACGAGTTCGGCGAGCGTGCCGACCTCCCAGGCGATGTGATAGAGCCCAGCGTTGCGCTGCCCGCCGACGTGCTCTGCGGCGCGGAACAAGCCGAGATCGTGGTCGGTGGCAGATGCAGGTGAGGTGAGGAAGACCCCACCGTCGAACGAGGCCTTCACCTCGAGGCCGAGTGCCTCGGTGTAGAACGTGGCCGACTCCTGCGGGTCGGTGACCCAGAGCACTGCGTGTCGCATACCGAGCGTTGCCATGCCGATGTGAACGCTGTCGTGAACGACGAGATTCCGTACCCCGCGACGAGACGCGTCGCCGGCGGACTCCCTTCTGTTGGTGCCCCCGTCGTGAGGACGTACGGAAGGGGGAACCGGGCGTCCGGGCTCGTCGGTTCGCGATCGCCGCATCTGCGTGAATCTGCCGACGCGCCGTGCCGCCCGGCGCCAGGTGACGGGCACTCAGGCCGTCACGTGGGATGCAGGCCGCCGCCGAGCGCGAGCAGTGCGCCGGGTCCGAGCAGATGGATCTTCCGGTAGCCCATCTCGATCAGCCCCGCCGCTTCCGGTGACTTCAGCACGCGCTGGATGCTCGACGTCGGCGCGCCCACCATCTCCGCCAGGTGATCAAGGGTCAGGCGGCGGCGAGGAGATCGACCAGGCGATTCCGGTGGCCGGCCATCCGCTCGGCGAGTGAGACGAACCATCGCTGGGCGACCCCGGGCCAAGTCTGCGACAACGTGAACAGTGCGTTCGCATCAGGCGACAGGACCGTGCAGTCCTGGATCGCGAGCGCATCGAGTGGTTCGGGATCGCCGAGCAGTGTGGGCATTTCGCCGAACACATCACCGGGCCGGAGGATCTGCAGCGCCACGCGGCGCCCGTTGATCTCTCGCGACAGCTCGATCATGCCCGACCGGAGGACGTTCACTCGCGCCGAGGGTTCGCCTCGACGAAACCCGCACGGGCCTCCCGCGAGATCGGACCCGCCGATCTCGTCGGCGAGCTGAGCGATGTCTCCGTTGGTGAGCGGTGCACGCTTGCCTCGACCGGTGCGGCACGCGATCCACGTGCCGTGCCGGGAATGTCTCGTGCCGACGCGTCGACCGAATGCAACCTCGGGAGTCCCACGAACCGGAAGTAATTCGGCGGGGTGCGCTTACGGCGCTACTCGGCCTCCCTGCGTGGGTCGGCGTCCGAACGCCGGCCCCTTCGGGAGGCCGGGCAACCTCATGCGCGACGCGGCGGGCGACCCACCACGAGCAGCACCGCTCCGCCGATCAGCATCGCCGCGGCCAGCCTCGGGAGGAGCCCGAAACCGCCACCCGTGGTCGGAAGTGTGGTCGCGCTGACCAACACGCTGGGATTCGTGACCGTGACGGTCGCCGTCGCGCCGTCGGTGTCCAACACGACGGGGTTGGGAACGATCGTCGCACCGGCCGGGGCGTCGACTTCGGTGACCGTGTAGGTGCCGAGTGGCAGCCAGTCCGACGTCCAGGTGGTGCCGGCCACCAGCGTGATCGAGAAGGTCTCGGGACCCGTGACCCTGATCGTGAAGGTGGCGGCGCTGGTCGGCGCCCCGGCGACGATCTTGGTGATCGCGAGCCTGCCGTGGAAGTCGCGGTAGGGGTTGGTGGCGGTGACGGTGACGGTGGCGCCGTCTTCGGTGAGGACGACGGGGTTGGGGGTGAGGGTGTGGCCGTCGGGGGCGTCGCGTTCGGTGACCGTGTAGGTGCCGAGTGGCAGCCAGTCCGACGTCCAGGTGGTGCCGGCGGCGACGTCGACGCCGAACGTCGACTCGTCGGGTCCGACGACGTCGAAGGTGTACGTGGCGCCGGGTGCGGTGTCACCGCTCTCGATCTTGGTGATCGCGAGCCTGCCGTGGAAGTCGCGGTAGGGGTTGGTGGCGGTGACGGTGACGGTGGCGCCGTCTTCGGTGAGGACGGCGGGGTTGGGGGTGATCGTGTGGCCGCTGGGGGCGTCGCGCTCGGTGATGGTGTAGCTGCCGAGGGGAAGCCAGTCGCTGGTCCACGTCTCACCGGCGACCAGCTCGACCGTGAATGCCACCGGGCCGATGACGTCGAGCACGAAGGTCGCGCCCGCGGGTGCCATCGATCCGGTGACGATCTTCTCGATCGCCAGCCGGGCCCGCTCGTCGACGAGGTAGGGGTTGGTGGCGGTGACGGTGACGGTGGCGCCGTCTTCGGTGAGGACGGCGGGGTTGGGGGTGATCGTGTGGCCGCTGGGGGCGTCGCGCTCGGTGATGGTGTAGCTGCCGAGGGGAAGCCAGTCGCTGGTCCACGTCTCACCGGCGGTGACGTCGACGGTGAAGGTCACCTCGTCGGGTCCGACGACGTCGAAGGTGAACGGTCCGACGGGGTGCTCTCCGACGACGTTGGTGGTCACGACCTTCTCGATCGCGAGCCTGCCGTGGAAGTCGCGGTAGGGGTTGGTGGCGGTGACGGTGACGGTGGCGCCGTCTTCGGTGAGGACGACGGGGTTGGGGGTGATCGTGTGGCCGTCGGGGGCGTCGCGTTCGGTGACCGTGTAGGTGCCGAGTGGCAGCCAGTCCGACGTCCAGGTGGTGCCGGCGGCGACGTCGACGCTGAACGTCGACTCGTCGGGTCCGACGACGTCGAAGGTGTACGTGGCGCCGGGTGCGGTGTCACCGCTCTCGATCTTGGTGATCGCGAGCCTGCCGTGGAAGTCGCGGTAGGGGTTGGTGGCGGTGACGGTGACGGTGGCGCCGTCTTCGGCGAGGACGACGGGGTTGGGGGTGATCGTGTGGCCGTCGGGGGCGTCGCGTTCGGTGACCGTGTAGGTGCCGAGTGGCAGCCAGTCCGACGTCCAGGTGGTGCCGGCGGCGACGTCGACGCTGAACGTCGACTCGTCGGGTCCGACGACGTCGAAGGTGTACGTGGCGCCGGGTGCGGTGTCACCGCTCTCGATCTTCTCGATCGCGAGCCTGCCGGCCAGGTACGGGTTCGTCACGAGGACCCGCATGGTCTGCTGATCGTCCTCGACGGTGACCACGACCGACTCGGGTTCGATCGTCGCTCCCGCCGGGGCGTCCAACTCGACGAACGAGTACGTGCCCGGCGGAACGATCAGCGAGGCGGTCGCGCCTGCTGCGACCTCCACCTCCTGCGAGCGGCCGTCCTGGTCGGTGACGACGATCGTGTAGACGTCGTTCGGCGCCGCCGCGCCGAGTTCGATCTTCTCGAAGAGCAGTTCGCTCTGGCAGGCCAGTGCCGTGGGGGCGAGAGCGAAGAAGGACGCGACCAGCACCGTGACGAACACGATCGCCGTGACGCTGCGATGTGAAGGACGGGTAACGAGACCACTGCGCATGACCACACTCCGTTCGTTCCGTCACGCCGGTTGTGCGTGACTCGGGTCGAACTGGGCAGGCGTCGCTCTGTGGGAGCAGGCTTTGCTCGGCACCGCTCTGGTTTTCTACTTCCAGTGTACTCCCGCACGACCGGCGATGTCATCCGATTTCGCCCCGGCTTGAGTGATTCTTGAAGCTTCCGTCCACCTCCATGGGACGACCGAGGCCGCCACCTCGCCAGCGCCCTGCACCGATGGGCAGCGCCTCATGATCGAGCTCCGATCCCGGGACGACGAACCTCGCCGGTGTCGCAGACGCGACGGTCGGCACCGTTGCGTCTGCGCCGCTCGTGTCGGTCGACGCGATCTCGAACGTTCCCACGAACCGCCAGCACGGTCCGATGGTGGGCGCCTCCGGCGTTACTTGACGTCTCTCCAGGGGCCGGCGTCAGCGCGCGGTTCCTTCGGCAGGCCGAGCACGCGCTCGCCGATGATGTTGCGCTGCACCTGGCTGGTGCCGGCATAGATCGTGCCCGGTCGGGCAATCATGAACGACGCCATCCAGTTGCTCGGCGAGTTCTCCGTACCGATCGCCGGTGCGCCGAGCCCAGTCCGCGTCTCCGTCCCGAAGCCGACCATGCCGTCGGCACCGAGGACCTTCATCGCGGCCTCGGTGATCTGCTGGTGGTGCTCCGACCAGAACAGTTTGCCGACCGACGACTCGGGGCCCGGGTTGGCGCCGTTGAGGTAGCGCGTGAGCGCCTGCATCCCGCGGTACCTCATGATCTGCACGTTCGTGTAGAAGCGGGCGATGTCCTGACGGACACCGGGGTCCTCGGCCCTGCCGTACTCGCGGACCAGCTCGACGAACTGGTCGAACTCGGCACCGAAGCTCAGCGAGGTGATCGTCGCCGCGACGCCACGCTCGAAGCCGAGCAGCGTGTTGCCGACGGCCCAGCCGTTGTTGACCTCCCCGAGCACGTTCTCCTTCGGACAGCGGGCGTCACTGAAGAACACCTCGTTGAAGTGGTCGTGACCGACCATGTTCGTGATCGGCCTCAACTCGACACCGGGCTGGTCCATCGGCACGAGCAGGAACGAGATCCCGGCGTGCTTCGGGTTCTCGGGCGCCGTGCGGGCGAGTGTGAAGATCATGTTGGCGGTGTGCCCCTGCGACGTCCAGATCTTCTGGCCGTTGATCACCCACTCGTCGCCATCGAGCTCGGCCCGACACCCGACATTGGCGAGGTCGGAGCCGGCGTCGGGTTCGCTGTAGCCCTGGCAGAACACGTCGACACCGTCGAGGATGCGCGGGATGTAGTGCGCCTTCTGTTCCTCGGTGCCCCATACCAGGATCGTGTTGCCGACCATGCCGATGGAGAACCCGTCATTGGCGCCGGCGGTCGGCACCCCTCGCCTCGCGAACTCCTCGTTCAAGATGACCTGTTCGATGTGGGTGAGGCCGCCACCCCCGTATTCCGCCGGCCAGTTCGGAGCGAGCAGGTTGTTGGCGCGCAGGGTCTTGCGCCAGTCCTGCTGGAACGAGGCGCGCTCGTTTTCGGGGAGTGCGCCGATGCCCGTCCACCCGTCCGGCAGGTTCTCGTCGAGGAAGGTGGTGATCCTGGCGCGGAACTCGTCGGCCTCGGGCGGATAGGTCGGCTGCATACCCGAACGGTACCGATCGCCGGTCTGTCGCAGCGCAGCGAAGCGTGGCGTCAGTCGTCGTCCCAGCGAGGGATGCGTTCGACCACGGCGTCGTCCCCGAGGCGATCCGTGAGCTCGGCGACGAGCGAGCGCCGTGCGCCGCCCCACTCGATCGCGGACAACTCGCCCGGTACGGGCAGGTCGTCCCGGCGGATCGACAGGTCGCGGGCGAGCAGGGCCTCGGCGCGCCGCTCGCACAACGCGCTCGCCAGCCGCTCCCGACCCCGCACCTCGACGTCCCAGTCGGTCGCCGCGCGTGGGATCGCTTCGATCGAGGGGTAGTGGGCGAGCACCTTCGCGGCCGAGACCTTGCCCCATCCGGGTACACCTGCGATGCCGTCCGAGCGGTCGCCGATCAGGCCGAACAGATCAGGGATCTGTTCCGGGGCGACACCGAACCGCTGACGCACGGCCGGCTCGTCGGTCACGACGCCCCGAATGCGATCGAGGAGAACGATCCGGGTCGACCGGACGCACTGTGCGAGATCGTTGTCGGTCGTGCAGACCACGATCTGCTCGACGTCGTCCAGTCGAGCGAACGTGGCGGCGCCGGAGGCGAGCAGATCGTCACCCTGGAAGCGTCCGGCCGGCCAGACCGGAAGACCGAGTGCGCGCACGACGTCGGCCGCCAGTGGCTGTTGAGCGCCGATCAGGTCCTCGGGGGTGGGGTCGCCCCGGGGAGCGGCGGGTGCGATCACGGAGTCGAACGCGACGGAAGCGTGGGTGACGTGCTCGTGGGTGAGCAGTGCGACGAGCGTTGCGAACAGCGCCCGGGCGGCACCCACCTCGTCGCCCGTCGGCCCGCGCGCACGCGGAGCGCCATGGAAGCACCGGAACAGCTCGAACGTGCCGTCGACGAGGTGCACACGAGTCACGTCAGCACCGGTCGCCGGGCCGGGTCGTGCCTCGACCGTCCAGCCGCCTCGTGGATGCCCTCATCGCCGTGACGGTAGTGCGGCCGTCGATCACATCGGTCGGCGCGCATCTGTCTGCGGCCCTCGCTCCGTAGAGGCCCACAACGTCCCGACGATGCGGTCGTCCGCATCACGTTTCCACTGGAGGATCACCATGAAGTTTCGTTCACTCGCGACAGCGGCTGCCTCGCTCGCACTGGTCGGCAGCGTCGCCGTCGCCTCGCCGGCTGCTGCGCAGGACGCCGGTCCGACGCTCACGGACCTGCTCGAAGCGCAAGGCGGTGGCACCGACCGCAACTGGTACGACTTCGACATTCTCGCCGCCGGCGTCGAGGCCGCCGGCCTGAGTGACGCCCTCGACGACCCGAACGCCGACCTGACGGTGTTCCTCCCGAACGACCGCGCCTTCCAGGCGCTCGTCGCCGATCTGTTCGGATGGAAGTACTGGTTCCGTGGCGAAGCGGCGATCCTCGAGAAGGTCGCCTCGCTCGGCCCCGACACGCTCGCCACGGTCATCCTCTACCACGCCGTTTCCGGGCAGATCGATTCGTCCACCGCACTCAGCGTGCCCCGCGGTACGTCGCTGACCACCCTCCAGGGCGGTGAGATCAAGGTGTATCCGAAGGCACGCTTCGGCACGGCGGTCCTGGTCGACAACGACCGCAACGACGTCAACCCGTTCCTCGTCCGCAGCAAGCTGGACATCCAGGCGAGCAACGGCATCGCCCACGGCATCAGCTTCGTGCTGCGTCCGATCGATCTCTGATCGACCCGTCCCCCCGAACCGAGCCCCGGCGTGCCGTCCCCCCGGCCGCCCGGGGCTCGTTCGCGCTCGGGCCCGGTAGAACACGTGGCGTGCACGTTCACCGACGCGGACCGCTGATCACGCCGGAGTCGCATCCGGCTGCGGGTACCAACATCAACGGGCCGTCACTGCTCCGTGTGCCCGACTGGGTCGAACGGCCGCTCGGGCGATACCACCTGTACTTCGCCGACCACAAGGGTGATTCGATCCGCTTGGCCTCTGCCGACGACCTCGCCGGGCCGTACGTACTGCATCCCGGCGGGGCACTCCGGCTCGCCGATTCGCGCTTCCCGACCGAGACGCCACGCGACGTCGTTCTCCGCGGTGAGGTGCAGCGGGCCGCGGTCGAGGCGGAGGGGTACGACGCCCACTTCACACCCCACATCGCCTCCCCCGATGTGATCGTCGACGACGGCGGGCGGCGGATCTGGATGGCCTTCCACGGCTTGTGCGGCGACGGCTCGCAGCTGACCCGGATGGCAGTGTCGTCCGACGGTGTCGGCTTCGAGGCGCTCGAGCCGCTCGTCGCGTTCCCGTATCTCCGCATCGTCCCGCAGGCGCTCCGCGGTCGTTGGCTGGCGATGTCGATGCCGGGCATCGTGTACTCGACCCACGACCTGCAGCGGTGGACGGCCGGACCGATGCTGTTCGGCGACGATTTCCGGCACTGCGCCCTGCTCCTGCGGGGGCCGATCCTGCACGTGTTCTGGACGCGGGTCGGCGACGCGCCGGAACACATCCTCCACTCGACGGTCGACGTCGGCGACGACTGGACCACGGGCGACATGGCCACCTGGCGCCCCAGCGAACCGGTGTCACTCCTCCGACCGGAGGAGCCGTGGGAGGGCGCCGACCTGCCGATCGAACCGTCGGTGCGGGGACAGGTCACCGAGCGGGTGCGCCAACTGCGCGATCCGGCGATCCATGTCGACGGAGACCGGGTGTGGCTGCTCTACTGCATCGCCGGTGAGTCCGGCATCGCACTGGCCGAGATCACCGGGCTCTGACGATCACGTGCCGCCGGGGGTGGGCCGCCACGGCTCGGCGAACTCGACGATCGTCTGTTCCGACTGCGGCAACAGGTCGAGCGCCGCCCGCACGACGGCCATCTGGCGTTCGCCGTCGCCGGGTGCTCCGAGCGGGCGGCCCATCGGATGCTTCGTGATGAGCGCCCTGGCGACACCCATGAGCGCAGGCAGATGGCCGAAGCTGCGCACGTACACCCCGACCGTGGGGATACCGGCGCTCTCGATCGCTCGTTGGACGTGTCCGACCGACACGTGGCAGACAGGTCAAAGGGGCACCAGCAGCACGGCGTCGACCTGCTCGTCGACCAACTGCTGGGCCCACGCCGGGCCGACGTCCTTGCGAAGTCGCGCCTGCGCGGCGGCTCCGACGAACGAGTACGCGGTGGGGGCGAGTTCGCCGATCACGCCGTCGGCCGCGAGGCGGGCGAGATGCCCGAGAGGCAGCGCCACCTGATGATCGGCGGCCACGGATGCGATCGGGTACCCACCGTGGCGGACACGCAACCGTTCGGGCCGTGTGTCGACCGGGATTGCCGAGAGGGTCGGTGCCTCGCGCAGGAACTCGCCGATCCGCGCCTCGGCCTCCTCCTGGGTCATGCCGACGACGCCGAGCGGTTCGGGATCGTCGCCGTCGACGAAGTGGCCGCTCGATGCCAGCAGTGCCACCCGACACTCGGACAGCGGCTTCGAGAGGGGAGCGATCGGGGTGTCGTCGTGACGATGTGGGAAGTCGGCCGGATCGCCCAGATGACCGCAGTAGGCGTGTACCTGCCATCGATACAGCACGTCCGTGATCCGACTCGCGTCGCCGTCGTCGGCCGTCGCCGACGTCGCCGCGAACAACTCCTCGAGGAGATCGCCGAACTCGGCGTCATCGAGGTCCTTGAGGAACTTGACGTTCAGGTTGCTCCGGCTGCCGTAGGAGAACGACCGTCGGAGCTCGTCGCAGGTCTGCGGTGGTGTCTCCGGTGGTGTTTCCATCAGCGCATGCTGGCACGTCCGAGACGCACCGGGCCGACCGAACCGATCGATCCGACGCTCACGACCACACGACGCGGGCGAGGGTGGTCGTGGTGCAGTAGAACACATCGCGATCGCCGCCGGCGGTGAGGAACATGCCGTTGGCGATCCGCGACCCGGTCGCGACGCGGTCGAGCAGTACACCGGTGGCGACGTCGACGACGATCAGGTCGTCGTGGCCGGCGTCGCTGAAGTCGTTGGTCACGAGTTCTCCCGACTCCGGGAACACGATCGGTTGCATCGAGGCGCGGGCATCGAGGTGCCAGCTGACCGACAACGCCGCTCCGGTCGTCTCGACGCCGGCGATCCCGCCGTTGATCGAGTCCCAGGCGACCGCGATGGCGTGCTCGGGGACGTCGACCGGCGGAGCGATGATGCCGCCGTCCGGGGTGCCGAACGGCTCGACCGACCGCACGTCGTCGGGGTCGTCGAGATCGATGCGCAGGAGCCGTTGGGCGCCGGTCCACGGCGCCGGTCCACGGTGCCGGCGCGCGCCAGGACAGGCTCGATCCGGGCGGCTCGTCGAAGCGGCCGTTCGGTTCGGTCGTGTGGATCCGGCGGACCGACTCGATGTCGCCGCAATCCATGATCCAGCAGGCGCCGTTCGACAGGCAGGCATCCCACGACAGACCGCGATCGTCGTCGGCGCTGCGATACCTCGGTCGCCAGTCGTCGACGACGAGCCGGTCATCGTCCACGTCGAGTCGCCAGAGGTGCTCGGTCCCGGGTACGTAGACCTGTTCGGTGCCGTCGTCGTGCAGGTCGGCGGCGATGCGACCCATCGAGCCCTCGGCGAGCACCAACGGATCAGCTCAGCGTTCGACGTACCACACGAGTCCTGACTCACCGCCGTCGACGTGGTCCGCATACGGTCGCGAGATGGACATCGATGTGACGTCGGTCGACGAAGCCCTGACGACCACCCGTGCGGTCCGGCTTCGTCTCGATCTCGAACGTGAGGTCGACAACGGGATCATCTACGAGTGCATCGACATCGCCGAGCAAGCGCCGTCCGGCGGCAATCAGGGCAGCCGACGCTGGGTCGTCGTCCGCGACCCTGCGGTCAAATCGAAGATCGCGGAGCTCTACATGGCGACCGGTGGCGAGTTCATGATCGACGCCCGCGACAAGATGGCCGGCACCGGTCACCCGCAGGAGCGTGTCATGCGGTCGGCCGCACACCTGGCCGAACACCTGGCCGAGGTGCCCGCGATCGTGATCCCGACGATCATCGGTGCGCACGACGGGAGCGGGCGACCCGGTCTGTTCGATTCCGTCATCCAGTCGGTGTGGAGCTTCTGCGTCGCGCTTCGCGCCCGTGGGCTCGGCAGTGCGTGGACCACGGCGGTGCTGGGCAAGCGCGACGAGCTCGCCGACCTGCTGGGCGTCCCCGAGGGCAACACACAGATCGCGATGATCCCGGTCGCCTGGACGAAGGGCACCGATTTCCGGCGGGCGCCGCGGCTCCCGGCCCGGGAGATCACGTTCATCGACCACTACGGGCACACGTGGGAGCGAGGCCCCAGCGACCCACCCACGCTCGCGGACGGTCCCGGCACCGTGGTCGAGATCGACATCAAGGCCCCCGTGGCCGACGTCTGGGACGTCGTGACCGACATCGGGTTCGGAGCACGATTCAGTGAGGAGTTCCTCGGCGCATGCTGGACCGACGGTGTCGACGGGCCGGCGCTCGGTGCCGAGTTCATCGGCCGCAACCAGCATCCGGCAATCGGCGAGTGGGAGGTGCCCTGTTTCGTGCACCGCTACGTCGAGCACGCCGAGTTCGGGTGGGCCACATCGGATCCCGAGAATCCTGGGGCCCGCTGGTGTTTCGAGCTGTCGTCGATCGCCGGTGCGACGCGCCTGCGGTACACGCTCCAGCTGGGACCCGGGCCGTCCGGATTGACTCCGGCCATCGCCGCGATGCCCGAGAAGGAGCCGCGCATCCTCTACCGTCGGCTCGAAGAGCATCGCGCCAACATGCAGCTCGTCGTCGACGGGATCAAGGCCGCGACGCATCGGGCGCCCGACGTCGATCGTGGCACACCGATCATCGGTGACGGCTGAGGCCGGAGTGGAGCGCAGCGAGGAACAGCTCGCGGTCTTCGTCGAGCTCGAGCGCCGCGTCTGGGCTGCGCTGGTCAGCGGTGACCCGGACGCCGACCGGGCTGCGCTCGCTCCCGACTTCGTCGGGGTGTACCCCAGCGGGTTCGCCGGTCCGGACGATCACGTCGAGCAGTTGGCGAACGGGCCGACCGTGGCCGACTACGTGATCGCCGAGGCCCGCACGCTCCACGTCGCCGACGGCCACGTGATGCTGTCGTACCTGGCAACCTTTCGTCGCCCCGGTCGCATCGAGACCGAGTCGATGTACGTGTCGTCGCTGTGGTCGCTGGTCGAGGGGCGGTGGATCAACGTGTTCAGCCAGGACACGCCGGTCGGCGAACCCGACTCGGTCGTGTGAGCGCTGCCGGGCGTTCGCTGGAGCTCAGCCGGCCGGGCCGCTGAGCCCGGGTGTGACGCGCCCTGGCGCCTGCGATCGTGGGCGGCCTCCCGTTGCCGTCGCAGACGACCATGCCGGCCTCGTGAACCGGCGCACGGCTCGACAAGACTCCCGACATGGCTGACGCACTCATCATCGACGCATGCCGCACCCCGCGCGGGATCGGCAAACCGGGCAAGGGCGCCCTCACCCACCTCCACCCGCAGCACCTCGGTCGAACCGTGCTCGAGGCGCTCGTCGAGCGCAACGGCTTCGACACCGCCGACGTCGACGACGTCGTGTGGGGAACCAGCTCGCAGGTCTGCGAGCAGAGCGGCGACCTCGGTCGCATGTCGGCGCTCGACGCCGGCTACGACATCACTGCCAGTGGTGTCACCCTCGACCGCTTCTGCGGGTCGGGCATCACCAGCGCCAACATCGCGGCCGCGTCCATCATGGCCGGGATGGAGGATCTCGTGGTGTCCGGCGGCACCGAGATGATGTCGTTGCCGAAGAAGGGGCTGCTGCCGATGGGTGCCAACAATCCTCATCTCGAGGAGATCCACCCGCAGTCGCACCAGGGCGTCTGTGCCGACGCGATCGCCACGATCGAGGGGATCCCTCGCACCGACCTCGACGCGCTCGCCGCCGAGTCGCAGGCACGCGCCGAGCGGGCGATCAAGGAGGGCCGATTCGATCGGAGCCTGATCCCCGTGTACAACCCCGACGGTTCCCTGGCGCTCGACCGAGAGGAGTTCCCGCGCCCGGGTACGACGGCCGAGTCACTGGCCGCGCTCCCGCCGAGCTTCCCGGACATCGCCGACTACCGCCACGCCGAGGACTCCAAGACGTTCCGCGAGCTGATCAACCAGCAGTACCCCGACGTCGACATCCAGCACGTGCATCACGCCGGCAACTCGTCGGGTGTCGTCGATGGTTCGGCCGCGATCCTGTGGGCGAGCGAGGACTACGCCAGGGCCCACGGGCTCGCAGCGCGGGCGCGGGTGGTCGCGACGGCCAACATGGGCGACTGTCCCACGCTGATGCTCAACGCTCCGGTTCCGGCCGCGAGGAAGGCGCTGCAGAAGGCGGGACTCACGCTCGGCGACATCGACCTGTTCGAGATCAACGAGGCGTTCGCGGTCGTTGCCGAGAAGTTCCAGCGCGACCTCGACCTCGACCGGGACAAGGTCAACGTGAACGGAGGCGCGATCGCGCTCGGCCACCCGATCGGCGCGACCGGGGCGATGCTGATCGGCACCGCACTCGACGAGCTCGAGCGCACCGACGGCCAGTTCGCACTCATCACGATGTGCGCCGGCGGGGGGATGGCACCGGCGATCGTCATCGAGCGGATCTGAGCCGGCCCGATGATCGAGCACCATCTCGACCTCAGCACCGCCGACGGCGTGATGAACACGTTCGTCACCTACCCCGAGGAGGGAGGGCCCTTTCCGGTCGTCTTCTTCTACATGGATGCGCCCGGCAAGCGCGAGGAGCTCCACGACATGGCGCGTCGCATCGGGACCGTCGGCTACTACGTGGTGTTGCCGAACCTCTACTACCGCTGGACGAGCGAGTTCGATCTGATCACGATGCCCGCCGGTGAGACCCGCGAGCAGATGTTCGAACTGATGCACGGGCTCGGCGATCGCATGGTCGCGAGCGACACCGAGACCATGTTCGTCCACGTCGACGCCGATGCGAACGCCGACGCGTCCCGAATCGGTTGTGTGGGCTACTGCATGAGCGGACCGTTCTCGTTCGCGATGGCCGGGACGTTTCCGGATCGGATCCGGTGCGCCGCGTCGGTCTACGGCGTCCGCCTGTTCGGCGAGAACTCGCCGGCCCACCTCGCCGATCAGGTGCGGGGCGAGCTCTACTTCGCGTGCGCCGAGACCGACGATTACGCCCCGACGGAGATGATCGATCAGCTCGAAGCGCACCTCCGCGCCGTCGGAGCGAACGCACGCGTCGAGTGGTATCCGGGCACGCACCACGGTTTCGCCTTCCCACAGCGGCCCGTGTACGACAAGGACGCAGCCGAACGGCACTGGGAACGGCTCTTCGCGCTGTTCGACCGAAACCTGCGCTGACACCGGCGCGCTCCCGCTGCGGTTCGCCGGAAGGCGTCGGGTGTGATCGACTGGCGAGATGGCCGGACCGCACGCTCACGATCGCTTCTCGTTCACGGCCCAGCCGCCCGTCGTGCCGACCATCGTTCGGGCCGAAGGCGTCGAGCTGATCACCGCCGACGGGCGTCGGATCATCGACGCGGCCGGGGGGGCCGTGGTCAACAACATCGGCCATGGCCGAGGAGAGGTCGCCGACGCCGTCGCGGCCGCGATGCGTGACCTCGACTACGTGGTTCCGATCTGGCCGACCCCCAACCGGCTGGAGCTCGTCGATGTGCTCGTCGAACGATGGTTGCCGGCGGGTTTCGACCACGTCTTCCTGGCCGGTGGGGGCAGCGAGGCCAACGACACCGCCATGCGGCTGGCCCGGATGCACCATGTCGTGCGCGGGGACGAGCGACGACACAAGGTGATCGGTCGTGTCCCGAGCTATCACGGTTCGACACTCGCCACATTGGCGGTCGGCGGCCACGAGGCCCGCCGCGCCGGATTCGAGCCGCTGCTGCAGGAGTACCCGCGAGTGCCGTGGAATGATGCCGACGCGCTCGCGGGCGCGATCGAAGCGGCCGACCCGACCACGGTCTCGGCGTTCATCGCCGAGCCGGTGATCGGCGCCTCGGGTTCTGCGTTGATCGCACCGGCGGACTACTGGGCGATGGTGGTCGAAGTCTGTCGGGAGTACGGCGTGCTGACGATCGCCGACGAGGTGATGACCGGTTTCGGCCGCACCGGTCGTCGATGGGGCCACGATCACGACGACTGGACACCCGACATCCTCGTGTCGGCCAAGGGCGTCGGCGGCGGATACGTGCCTCTGTCGCTCGTGTCGGCCGCGAACCACGTGGTCGATCCGATCACCGAGGCCGGCCGCAACGTGATGTTCTTCACCTATTCGGGGCACGACGCCAGTTGCGCCGGGGCGCTCGTGGTGCTCGACATCCTGGAACGAGAAGGTCTGACGGCCCGCGCGCGCACGCAGGGCGAGTCGTTGCTCCGCCTGCTCGACGAGGCGGTGGGGGACCACCCGAACGTCGTCGAGGTCCGCGGGCGCGGGTTGATGGTGGGGGTCGAACTCGTCGGCGTCGGCTCGGCGGCGGTGGTCGCCGAAGCCCTGCAGCGCGATGTCTGGATCTATCCGGGCGGTTCGGGCCCGGCGGTCAACGACGGCCTGCTGTTCGCGCCGCCGATGATCGTCGGTGACGACGACCTGCAACGCATCGTCGAGGTGACCGCCGCCGCCCTGGACGCCGCCACGTGACGATCAGACGAGTGGTTTGTCGAGGCGTGAGCGCACGGCGTTGCGGAGCGGGGTGCGGACCTTCTCGACGGCCAGGTAGAACACCGGGAACGCGACGAGGACCAGGATCGTCGAGCTGACGAGGCCGCCGATCAGCGTGAAGCTCAGCGACTCCCAGAACGGGTCGCTCAGCGCCAACGGCAGCAGGCCGACGACGGTGGTGATGGTCGTGGCGACCAGCGGCCGGAAGCGACGCTCGACGGCTTCGGCGATCGCGGCGCCGGGACGCAACCCTCGCCGGCGGGCCTGGTTGGCCGCGTCGACGAGCAGGATCGTGTTGTTGACCACGACACCGATCAGGGCGATGAAACCGACCGCCACGAAGAAGCTGATCGGGTTGCCCGACAGGCTCAGCGCCGTGAACACGCCGAAGAAGCTGAACGGGATCGCCAGGAAGATCAGCAACGGCTGCACGATCGAACGGAACTGCACGACGAGGAGCAGCAGCATCAGGCCCAGCGCGATGATCAATGCACGGCCGAGCGAGGCGAAGTCGTCCTGGTTGTCCGACTCCTGCCCGAAGTCGAAGGTGATCGCCGCAGCGGAGAGCCCGGCAGCCTCGAGTTCCTCGGGTCCGTACAGATCGTTCACCAGCGCTTCGGTGGCGTCGAGGTTGTTCGTCAGATCGTCGGTACTGAACGAAGCGCGGACCTCGATCTGACGGACGCCGTCGACGCGATACACCTGGCCCTCGGTCGACACGATCGCGTCCTCGATGAACGTCGTCTCGCCGGACGCCTTGTCGAGTTCGGTGCCGATCAACTGATCGCGCATCGCGAATGCGAACGCCCCACCCGCTTCGACGGTGTCGGCGTCGACGGCGATCTGCGCGGCGAACGGGAAGTCCTCGACCGGCGGACCGTTCTCGAGCATCGCGACCGTGACTCGCGCTCCGGGCAGCGCGGCGAACTGCTCTTCGAGTCGCTCGACGTAGACCGGAGCCTTGGTGTCGCGATCGTCGAACGGCGTCAGGTCGACCAGCGTCAGCAGCTGACGTTCGTTGCCGTTGATGTACTGGGACTGGACGAGGTCGTCACCGATCGTGTCGATCACGACTGCATCGATCTGGTCGGCGAGCTCCTGCGCCTCTTCGATCGTGGTGCCGGGGTCGTAGTCGGTGGTGATGAACATCGCGTTGGCGTCGTCGCTGGGCGGGAAGATGTTGAAGCCGAGCGTCCCTGCGATCTGGAACGAGCCCATGACCATCGCCATCGCACCGACGAACAGGCCGACACCGACACCGACTCCCTTCCAGCCGTGACTCGACGGGTACTCGGCGAGCTTCGCCAGCCGACCGGCCACGTACCGCTCGGCCCGGGTCATCGGGTTGTGCGGGGCCTCGCCCTTGAGCAGGAACGGCTTCGCGATCGCCGAGATGAACACCACCGAGAACAGGAACGACAGCAGCAGCGTGAGGATGACGGTCGCCGGGATGGCGCGGATGAACTCGCCCAACACACCGCCGACGAACAGCAACGGTGCGAACACCAGCACCGTCGTGAGCGTTCCGGACAGCGAAGCGGTGCCGACCCGGTTGATGGCCGAACGGACGACGCCGATCGGCTCGTTCGACTCCTTGCGGTTCGCGTCGATCGACTCGGAGATCACGATCGCATCGTCGACCAGCAGGCCGAGGGTGAGGATCAGTCCGAAGAGGGTGATCGTGTTCAGCGAGTACCCGAGGAACCACAGTCCGCCGAGTGCCGCCATCACCACGGTGGCCATGAACCCGGCGGTCACGATCGACACCCGCCAGCCGATCAGGAGGAAGCTGACGATCGCCACGGCGATCAGGCCGGCGAGCAGGTTGCCGGTCAGCGAGCTGATCTGGGTCCGGATGTCGCTCGCGAAGTCGGCGGTGACGTCGGCGCGGAACCCGTCGCCGAGGACGTCCTGATCGTCGAGCAGACCGTTGATCTCGTCACTGAATCCGAGCAGGTCGAGATCGGTGTCCTCCGAGCGTACGAGACCGATCGCGATCGCCTCGTCGTACATCCCGGTCTCGGCGAAGGCCACCCGGATGAAGCGGGTCTGCCGGGTCTCCTCCTCGCCGGTCGCCGGGTTCACGCCCTCGGTCAGGAGGTTGCGGACGTCGGCGCGCTCGACACCCGACCCGGTGTCGAGGTACGTCGCGAGGTTCGCGGCCTCCGCCTCGAGCTGTTCCGCGGTGGCGTCGGCGGGCCCGCTGACCGTCACCAGCAGGTCGTAGACCTCGAGGAATTTGGTGGCATCGATCGGGCGGACGGTGATCGTGGCCTCGTCGGGCGTGGCGATCGCCGGGTTCGCTGCTTCCAGGATCGCCGCGCCTTCGGGCGAGCTGAAGCTGTCCTCGAACTCGACGACGACGGCGTAGGCGTTGCCCTGCGAGAAGCTCTGGACTTCCTTGACACCCTCGATTTCTGTGTAGGCCTCTTGGAGGGGGAGCGCCACGTCGGCGTCGACGGTGTCGGGGTCGTCGACGAAGTAGTTGCCGTCGACGACCACGATCGGCAGGTTGACGGGCGGGAATCCCTCGCGGGCGAGCCCGCCGCCGTACGCGACCAGCCCGATGGCCACGACCACGCCCCAGATGGCCATGGTGACCTTCCAGTTCTTGGCGGCGCCCGTGGCGAGCTTGGTGATCAGGGAGCGATCACGGGTGGTGTCGGCGTCGGCTTTCACGTCGGTTTCTACGGACGGTGCGGGCGATTCGGATTCGTCGGTGGAGGCGACGATGGTGTCGGACATGCCGTCCGACGGTACCGAGGTTCGGGCGCAAGTGCGTCCGTCTCCGGGACGATCCCGGGTCGACCCGGGGAGGATTCGACTCCGATCGGGGTGTCGGAGGCCGGTGTTGTTGTCGTGCGGCCCCGCACAGCGTCGCCTGACCCGGGCGACCAACCGGTCGCGACGCCCCGCGGCCAGCACGGCGGAGGGCCTCGCCCGATCGGTGGCCCCGGTGTTCAGACGGCCTTGCCGTAGTCGACCGTCAACCAGCGTTCCGGGGTGAGGCGCACGATCACCGACGCCCCGGTCGGCGGGTTCTGCTCGGCGTACGACGCTCCGAGCTCGTCGCCCAGGTAGCGCACCGCCATCGGCAGGATGTCGCGGTCCTCGTGGGCCACCGTCACCGGGCCCTCCACCATCACGTACCGGTACGGCGGCGTCTCGTCCTGCACCGTCATCGACGCCCGGCCGTGTCGGCGCAGCAGCGTCGCCTTCACCGAGTCACCGCTCATCGAGATGATGACCTCGCCGTCCTCGTACTGGTACCAGATCGGCAGGGCGAGCGGGCCCTTGCCGTCACGCTGGATCGAGAGGATCCCGACATGGAGGTCGGCGAGGAACGCCTCCCGTTCGGCTGGTGTCATGTCGGTGTCGGCCATGCGGTGACCCTAGGACACGTCGGGGACTCGGTCGAACGTCGTTCAATCGACCGGGGAAGCGCTCCGAACGTGGATCGCGTCAGGCCGACAGACCGGCGTCGATCACCAACTCAGTGCCGGTGATGTAGCTCGAGTCGTCGCTGGCGAGGAACAGCACGCCGTTGGCGATGTCGGTCGGTTGGCCGAGGACACCGGTCGGCACCGCGGTCTCCGCCATCGCGGCGACGTCGATCGGTTCGCCGTCGGGGCGAAGGCTGCCCGGAACGACGGTCTCCCAGATCGGTGTGTCGATGATCCCCGGATGCACCGAGTTGACCCGCACGTTCCACCGATTCTGTGCCGACTCGAGCGCGACCCCCTTGGTCAGGAGGCGGACGCCACCCTTGGTCGCGTTGTACGCGGCGAGTCGGGCGCTGCCCTTGAGCCCCGCCACCGACGACATGTTGATGATCGAGCCACCGCCGGTGTCGCGCATCGGCGGGATGCAGTGCTTGATCCCGAGGAACACGCCGTCGAGGTTGATCGCCTGCTGTCGCTGCCAATCGACCAGCGACATGTCGATGATGCTGGCCCCGATCCCGATGCCGGCGTTGTTGACGAGCACGTCGAGGCGCTCGTACCGCTCCATCACACGGGCGACCACTGCGATCCACTCGTCCTCGGACGTCACGTCGTGGTGCAGGAAGCTCGCGCTGCCACCGCTCCGCTCGATCTCTGCGACGACGTCCTTGCCGGCGCCGTCCTGGATGTCGGTGACGACGACCTCGGCACCTTCCTCGGCGAGCCGGAGGGAACACGCCCGCCCGATCCCGGACGCACCACCCGTGATGATCGCCACCTTGCCGGTCACCCTGTCACTCATTTCGGCCTCCTCGGACGTCGTTCCCGGAACGTATCGGCCGAGGCGGTGTGGGGTGATGTCGGGGTGCGTCAGTTGGCGGTGTAGCCGGCGGTGTCGGTGATGAGGTCGGTGGTGGCGAGGGTCCAGATGCAGACGTGGCCGTTGGTGCCGATCTTGGCGAGCACGGCGTTGGGGGTGACGTCGCCGGGGAGGTAGTTGACGTTGCTGGTGTTGGGTCGTGTGGTGCCGCAGGGGTAGACGGTGAGGTGGCCGGGGGCGTCGGGGAGGATCGCGGTGATGTTCAAGAAGGCGGCGGTGGCGTTGGTGGGGATGCCGCCGCGGCCGGCGACGTCGAGGGCGAGTTCGGTGCCGGCGGTGAGTCGGCCGGTGGCCTGGAACTTGTTGTCGGTGGTGGTGTAGCCGGGCTGGTCGCGGGTCTCGAGGATGCGTTCGGGCTCGATGGGTGTGGTGGCGCCGTGTTGGGGGATGTAGCCGGCGGTGTCGGTGATGAGGTCGGTGGTGGCGAGGGTCCAGATGCAGACGTGGCCGTTGGTGCCGATCTTGGCGAGCACGGCGTTGGGGGTGACGTCGCCGGGGAGGTAGTTGACGTTGCTGGTGTTGGGTCGTGTGGTGCCGCAGGGGTAGACGGTGAGGTGGCCGGGGGCGTCGGGGAGGATCGCGGTGATGTTCAAGAAGGCGGCGGTGGCGTTGGTGGGGATGCCGCCGCGGCCGGCGACGTCGAGGGCGAGTTCGGTGCCGGCGGTGAGTCGGCCGGTGGCTTGGAACTTGTTGTCGGTGGTGGTGTAGCCGGGCTGGTCGCGGGTCTCGAGGATGCGTTCGGGGTCGATGGGTGTGGTGGCGCCGTGTTGGGGGATGTAGCCGGCGGTGTCGGTGATGAGGTCGGTGGTGGCGAGGGTCCAGATGCAGACGTGGCCGTTGGTGCCGATCTTGGCGAGGACGGCGTTGGGGGTGACGTCGCCGGGGAGGTAGTTGACGTTGCTGGTGGTGGGTCGTGGGGTGCCGCAGGGGTAGACGGTGAGGTGGCCGGGGGCGTCGGGGTGGATGGCGGTGATGTTCAAGAACGCGGCGGTGGCGTTGGTGGGGATGCCGCCGCGGCCGGCGACGTCGAGGGCGATGTCGGTGCCGGCGGTGAGTGGGCCGGTGGCTCGGAACTCGCCGTCGGTGGTGGTGTAGCCGGGCTCGTCGCGGGTCTCGAGGATGCGTTCGGGCGTCACTGCGGTCACATCGTCGGGAGCGTCCTCGGGGTCGAGCAACATCACCAAGACCCGGTCCTGTCCGGTGGGCACCACGACCGCGTTACCGGACGTCACCGTGGGGTCCGGCGGAGAGAGCAGCCCGGGAGGGGTGCCGATCACGCTGTTCGCCGCCGAGATCGCACCGGTCACCCCGCCGGACGCAGGGCCGTAGGTGACGGCACCCGGGACGTCCGGGACGTCGAACCCGAGCGACTCCTGCGGTGGCCAGATCGGAGTGGTGAGGGCGTAGCCACCGTTCGTGAGCGCGGTGACACCGCCTTCGCCGTAGACGCACTCGGGTGCGTCGGCGAAGAAACAGACGCGGCCGACGCGGTCGTGGTCGGTGGTGCCGTGGAGACTGTTGGTGGTGGTGACGGGTCCGGTGATGCCGGTGGTGCCGTCGGCCCAGGTGACGGCACCGGCATCGGTGGTGGTTCCGTTGTCCCAGTAGGGGCTGGTGACGACGTAATTGCCGTTGGTGAGCGCGGTCGGGCCGACGGGGAGACCGCCACCGAGGCCCGTCAGGTCGATGCCGACTTGGTCGTCGGTGGTGGTGCCGTGGAGGCTGTTGGTGGTGGTGACGGGTCCGGTGAGTCCGGTGGTGCCGTCGGCCCAGGTGACGGCACCGCCGTTGGCGATCGCCCCGTTGTCCCAGCCCGAGCTGGCGACGACGTAGTTGCCGTTGGTGAGCGCCAAGGCGTACCCGCCGACGCCGTCGCCCGCGGTGGTGCCGTGGAGGCTGTTGGTGGTGGTGACGGGTCCGGTGATGCCGGTGGTGCCGTCGGCCCAGGTGGCGGCACCGGTGTTGGCGATCGGTCCGTTGTCCCAGCCCGGGCTTCTGACGACGTAGTTGCCGTTGGTGAGCGCGGTGAACCTGTGGTACCCGCCGACACGGTCGCCCGCCGTTGTGCCGTGGAGGCTGTTGGTGGTGGTGACGGGTCCGGTGATGCCGGTGGTGCCGTCGACCCAGGTGACAGCACCCGCGTCGACAACGGCTCCGTTGTCCCACTCCGGGCTGGTGACGACGTAGTTGCCGTTGGTGAGTGCGGTGACGCTCCCCGCCGAGCCGACGCGTTCCAGGGTGGTGGTGCCGTGGAGGCTGTTGGTGGTGGTGACGGGGCCGGTGATGCCGGTGGTGCCGTCGGCCCAGGTGACAGCACCCGCGTTGACGACGGCTCCGTTGTCCCACTCCGAGCTGGGGACGACGTAGTTGCCGTTGGCGAGCGCGGTGATCGGTCCGTAGTGGCCGACGAGGTCGTGGTCGGTGGTGCCGTGGAGGCTGTTGGTGGTGGTGACGGGTCCGGTGGTGCCGGTGGTGCCGTCGGCCCAGGTGACAGCACCGGCGTCTTCGATCGGCCCGTTGTCCCAGTTCGGGCTGGTGACGACGTAGTTGCCGTTGGCGAGCGCCGTGACGCTGCCGCCGACGCGGTCGCCGGCGGTGGTGCCGAAGAGGCTGTTGGCGGCGGTGACGGGGCCGGTGAGGCCGGTGGTGCCGTCGGCCCAGGTGACGGCACCCGCGCCGGTGATCGCCCACCAGCTGGCGACGACGTAGTTGCCGTTGGTGAGCGCCGTGACGTACCGGCCGACGCCGTCGCCGGCGGTGGTGCCGTGGAGGCTGTTGCCGGCGGTGATGGGGCCGGTGAGGCCGGTGCTGCCGTCGACCCAGGTGACGGCACCGACGTCGGCGACCGGTCCGTTGTCCCAGCCCGGGCTGGCGACGACGTAGTTGCCGTTGGCGAGCGTCGTGACCGTTTCGTGCCGGCCGACTTGGTCACCGGTGGTGGTGCCGTGGAGGCTGTTGGCGGCGGTGACGGGGCCGGTGAGGCCGGTGGTGCCGTCGGCCCAGGTGACGGCACCCGCGTCGCGGATCGATCCGTTGTCCCAGTACGGGCTGATGACCACGAAACTGTCGTCGCCGACCTCGACGACGCCACCCGAACCGACCCGATCGTCGGTGGTGGTGCCGGTCAGCGTCGACACGACGGTGTTCGTCACGCCGTCATAGAGATACACCGCGCCGACGTCGGCGGTCCCGCTGTCGTCGAAACGTTCGTCGACGACCACGTAGTTCCCGTTCGACAGCACCCACACGTTCTCGCCGAACTCTTCACTCCCCACCGGACCCTTCAGATCGATCTGGCCGACGATCGGCGGAGCCGCAGCCGTTACGGGCGATGGGTTCGTCCCACTCGGCGTGAGAGCCGCAAGGATGATCGTCGTCGCGATCACCGTGAGACGTGTCACCGAAGGCGCCACCATCGTCATTCCTCCTTGTCGCCCGTGCGGGTCTCCACGGTCGATGCTGCGCCCCCACGCGCCCGTCGAACACGGCCGTTCGTCACGATCTGTGGCCCCTTTCGGCGAGCGCCGCGGCACCGTCTGCCGTGCGTGGGTGCATCGCTCTCGTCGGCTTCGTGCGGTCTGCTCCGCGTGTGGTCGCTCCGTGCCGCCGGCGGAATCCGGGACCGCGTCCGATTGCTCGACGATCGAGCCCTGCAGGCGGAGGCACGGATCGAGCAGCGGGCCGACCGTCCGGTAGACCGGCAGCATGGGATCGATCGCCGATGACACACGATGGATGGACGCCACCGAACAGGCCCGGCTCGTCGCTACCGGCGAGGTCTCGCCGCGCGAGCTCACCGAGGCGGCGATCGAGCGGATCGAGGCCCTGGACGGGCCGATCAACTCGGTGGTCGTTCGATGGTTCGACCACGCCCGCGAGGTCGCCGACGGTGAGCTTCCGGATGGGCCGTTCCGTGGCGTGCCGTTCCTGTTGAAAGACCTGTACGCGCACTACGAGGGGCAGGTGCTCACGAACGGCAACGTGGCGTTGAAGGCCGCGCAGCCCGTGTCGTCGGCCGACACGACGCTGGTGTCCCGGTTCCGCAAGGCCGGGTTGGTCACGCTCGGGCGCACCAACAGCCCCGAACTCGGCAGCGTGCCCGTGACCGAGCCGGTCGCGTACGGTCCGACCCGCAATCCCTGGGACACTGACCGGACGCCGGGTGGTTCGAGTGGGGGCGCCGCAGCAGCCGTGGCAGCGGGCATGGTGCCGATCGCGCACGCCTCCGACGGCGGCGGCTCGATCCGGATCCCGGCATCGTGCTCGGGCCTGGTGGGACTGAAGACGTCCCAGGGCCGCATCACGCTCGGCCCCCAGCGCTCGGAATCCGGCTTGAGTGTCGAGCTCTGCGTCAGCCGCTCGGTGCGCGACACGGCTCGTCTGCTCGACGCGGTCCACGGGCCCGGGGTCGGCGACTCCGTCATCGCCCCGGCGCCGCGGCGGCCGTACGCCGACGAGGTGGGCGCCGACCCCGGTCGGCTGCGGATCGGTCTGCTCGACCGCCATCCCCGTGGCGGTGCGCTGCACGACGACTGCGTCGAGGCCGTCCGAGCGACGGCTGCGCTGCTCGAGTCACTCGGTCACGACGTCGAGGTCGGCTTCCCGGCAACGCTCGCCGACGAGTCGTTCACGTCTCGATTCATGTCGATCTGGGCCACGATGATGGTGGCGGGGCTCGAGGTCTACGCCGACGCCATCGGTCGCCCCCTGACCGAGGAAGAGGTCGAACCCGTCAACTGGGCCCAGGCCCAGTTCGCGAACCGGATGACGGCGATCGACTACGCCAACGCGCTCGCCGCGGTCGCCGAGTACCGGCGGGCGACCCAGCAGTGGTGGGCCGACGGCTGGGACCTGCTGCTCTCACCGACCCTGGCCGAGCCGCCCGTGCGAGTCGGTGAACTCGACCCGAAGGCCGACGATCCGCTCGCCGGCATGCGACGGGCAGCCGAGTGGGTGCCCTTCACGCCGCCGTTCAACACCACCGGTCAACCTGCGATCAACGTGCCACTGCACTGGAACGCCGACGGCCTGCCGATCGGCGTACAACTGGCGGCCGCGTACGGGCGCGAGGACGTGCTCATCCAGGTGGCCAGCCAGCTCGAAGCCGCGTCGCCCTGGGCTGATCGACGCCCCGGCTGAATGGGCCGGCCACCAACATGGTGGCCGTCCGTTGCCCGAGGGTGGAAGCGTTACGGTACGACGCCACGGAGTCCGTTCGAATCGAGCGCGACCTCCCGGGCGAGCCCGACGAGGTGTTCGAGTGGTTCGTCGACCCGACGATGCTCTCCACCTGGTGGCCGTGGGAGGCCCGGACCGGCCCTGTTGTCGGCGGTTCGTACCCGCTCCACTGGTGGGGCCCGACGCGGCGCTTCGTGGGAACTACGTCGCGGTCGACTCCGGTGAACGGCTCGGATTCACGTGGAGTCGGGATCACGACGACCTGCCACCGCGCCCGGTCATCATCGGCTTCGCCGCGTCGGATCGCGGGACGATCGTCTCCGTCGACCACGAAGCCGAGTCCGCTGAGGAGGGGTCCGACTGCGTCGACGGCTGGACCCACTTCCTGGGTTGGCTCGACGCCCGGCTGAACGGCGGCTGAGGCCCTCTGCCAAGCTCGGGTCATGGGATACGAGTGTTTCGACGTCGAGGTGAACGACAAGGTCGCTCACCTCCGCATGATCCGGCCGGAGAAGGCGAACTCGATGGTCGCCTCGTTCTGGCGAGATCTGCCCGAGATCGTCGACGGGTTGTCGGCGTCGGGTTCGGTCCGTGCGATCGTGCTGTCGGGCGAGGGCGAACACTTCTGTTCGGGCATGGACCTGTCGGTGTTCGGCAGTGACGACACGATCGGACCGGGGTCGCCGTCGGGGCATCGGAGCCGACGGAACGAACGGTTCCGGGGCACGGCATTGAAGCTCCAGGATTCGTTCAGCTGCCTGGAGCGGGCCCGGGTCCCCGTGCTGTGCGCGATCCAGGGCGCCTGCCTCGGCGGCGGCATCGACATGGTCTCGGCAGCCGACCTGAGGTACGCGACCGAGTCGGCGTACTTCTCGATCCAGGAGATCAACATCGCCATGACCGCCGATGTCGGCACGCTGCAGCGCATGCCGAAGCTGGTCGCCGAGGGCATCGTACGCGAGTTGGCCTACACCGGTCGGCGCTGGCCGGCCGCCGAAGCGCACGCGGCCGGTTTCGTCAGTGCCGTGTTCCCCGATCGTGAGACGATGCTCACCGGGGTGATGGACATCGCCGGTGAGATCGCGTCCAAGAGCCCCATGGCGATCTGGGGCACGAAGCAGACGATGCACTACACGCGTGACCACAGCGTCGCCGACGGCCTCGAGTTCATCGCCAACTGGAACGCAGCGATGTTCGATACCGACGACATGGGCGAGGCGTTCGCGGCGCAGATGGAGCAACGGGCCGCCGACTTCCCCGATCTGTGGCCCCTCAGCGAGGGACTCTGAGCGGAGCGCCGGCCGGATGGTCACGGTGGACGCGCTGCGTCGCGACGCTGTCGAGTTCGTCGCTGCGGCGATCGACGACGATGCGGCCTGTCCCGCGTTCGGGGCGATCATGCCGCCGGGATTGTTCGAGCGCGCCCGCCGATGGCAACACCTCTGCTACGAGGCCGGCTTCGCCGGCATCGACTGGCCGGCAGAGTTCGGTGGCCGTGGATTGTCCGCCGACCACGCTCGAGCCTGGAACGAGGAGTGCGCTCGGGCGGGCGTGGCTGCCTACATGAATTTCCAGGGGATCGTGCTGGCCGGTGGCGCGATTCGTACGTTCGGCACCGACGAGCAGAAGGCCCGGTACCTCGACGCGACCCTCCGCGCCGACATCGTCTGGTGTCAGCTGTTCAGCGAACCGGATGCCGGCTCCGATCTCGTCGGCCTGTCGACCCGTGCCGAGCCGACGAGCGATGGGTGGCTCGTCACGGGTCGGAAGGTCTGGTCATCGACGGCACAACTCGCTCAGCACGCGATCTTGCTCGCCCGGACCGACCCGGACGAACCCGGACATCGCGGCATCTCGTTCTTCCTGTTCGACATGGCCGCGAACGGTGTCGACGTGCGACCGCTGCGGCAGATGACCGGCGACTCGGAGTTCTGCGAGGTGTTCCTCGACGACGCGCCGATGCGTGCCGATGACCTGCTGGGTCCGTTGCACCGAGGGTGGACGGTTGCGACGTCGGTACTGGCCGACGAGCGGGCATCGGTCGGCGCCGCCGGGATCGGACTCCGGCACCGGCTGGCGTCGCTCGACGTCTCGCACGGGGCACGCCTGCGTGACCGGACGCTCGCCCTGCGCTGCCGCGGCGAGGCGCTCGCGAAGCTGCTCGAACGCAGTGGGGGCATCCCGCGGCTCGGCCCGCTGACCAAGTTGGCGATGACGGAGTTCGATGGCGACATGACGGCGCTGACCGTCGACGCTCGTGGTGCCGACGGGATGCTCGTCAACCGGGCGACCGAACCGTTCCTCTACTCACCGGGCATGCGAGTCGCCGGGGGAACGAGCGAGATCCAGCGGAACCTGATCGGGGAACGCCTCCTCGGCCTCCCGCGCGAGCCGCGAGCCGAAGCGGCTCGATCGACCTCGTGACGGCTGTCTGGGCTCCCGATCGCGCAGGTCGTCGGCGTAACGTCGGGCGATGCCATCGCACCGCTCCACGGCACGCCTCGGGACGGACCGGGATGCGTGAGGAGGTCCTGGACCTCCTCACCGGGATCGCCACGACCCGGGCGATCCGGCGGATCGCGCCCGACCCGATCCCCGACGACGACCTGTCGACCATCCTGTGGCACGCCACGCGGGCGCCATCGGGCACGAACCGGCAGCCGGCGAGGTTCGTCGTGCTTCGTGACGGCGACACCGCAGCGGCTGCCAAGGCCGTCCTCGGCGCCGGGTTCCGAGCGGGTTGGGCGGCCAAGATCGGGGACGCCGGCTACGCGGAGGGGTCAGCGCTCGACCCGACGTCGCGCAAGGGTCGTCAACGAGCTGCGATGCAGTACTTCGTCGATCACTTCGAGGAGATCCCGGTCGTCGTGTTGCCGTGCCTGGTTCGCTACCGGGAACCCCACACCGGCGAGGGTGCTTCGATCTACCCTGCGTGTCAGAACTTGCTCCTGGCGGCCCGGGCGTTGGGGTACGGCGGTGTCATGACGGGCTGGCACGCCACGGTCGAGCCCGAACTGCGCGAGCTGCTCGCGCTGCCCGACGATGTCGTGATCTCGGCGACGATCCCGCTGGGCAAGCCGCTCGGCCGGCATGGTCCGGTGCGCCGTCTGCCGCTGCGCGAGGTCGTCTTCGACGGCTCGTGGGGTCGGAACGCCGAGTGGGCGGTCGATCCCGAGGGAACCCGGTTTGCCGGGCCGCCTCCGGGTCATCGACCCGTCAACCACTAGGTTCGCCCGAGTGAGCGAGCCACGTCAGTTCCGGCAGCACCGATTCGAGCCCGCGCCGGGTGCGTGCGAGATCCTGCTCGTCCGCCATGGTGAATCGGCCCCGATGGTGGAGGACCAGCCGTTCGACCTGATCGACGGCCACGGCGACCCGCACCTGCATCCCGATGGTGTTGCGCAGGCCGAACGGATGGCCGCACGGCTCGTAGCGACGGGGGAGCCGATCGCAGCGGTCTACGTGACCAAGCTGACCCGCACGCAGCAGACCGCGGCGCCGCTCGTGGAGCGGCTCGATCTCGAACCCGTGGTCGATCCCGACCTGCACGAGGTGTTCCTCGGCGACTGGGAGGGTGGCGAGTTCCGTCGCCGCGTCGCCGACGGGGACCCGATCGCCGTCGAGATGTACGCGCAGCAGCGATGGGACGTCATCCCGAACGGCGAGCCGGCCGCGGACTTCGAGGCACGTGTCCGGCGGGGGATCGAACGCATCGCTGCCGCCCATGCCGACCAGCTCGCCGTCGCCGTCGTGCACGGAGGCGTGATCGGGCAGGCGATGAACATCGCCACGGGAACCCGCGGGTTCGCGTTCAACGGCGCGGCGAACGCGTCGATCACCCACCTGGTCGTCGAGCCGACCCGTTGGATCGTGCGGTGCTACAACGACACGAGCCACCTCTGGCCGACCTTCAGCAGCGAACCGGCCGTGTGAACCGCACGGCGCGGAAGCCGTTCGGGTGCGGGTTCGGCACCAGCGGCTTCAGCGGACGGTGCCGACCTTGAGGTCCTTGAACGGCAGCTTCGTGTCGACCGAGATGTCCCTGGGGAGTCCGAGGACCCGGTCGCCGATGATGTTGCGCTGGATCTCGTCGGTGCCACCTGCGATGCTCGATGAGAAGGAGCCGATGACCGTCGTCTGGAGCGTTGCGGCCCGCTCGTCCCTCGGGTCCCATGCCTGGCTCGCCGGACCGGCGATCTCCATCGCGATCTCACGGAAACGCCAGGAGATCACCGAACCGTAGAGCTTGCCGAGCGAGCCACCCGGACCGGGGGCCTTGCCGGCCTTCATCTCGGCGCGGGTGCGCATCGCAACGAGCGACTTGGTGGTCTCCATTGCGTAGATCTCCATCAGCTGGTCGCGCACGACCGGGTCGTCGAGGCGTCCGGCGGCCTCCGCGGCGTCGCGGAGGAGCTCGTACATCGGCTGACTGATCGAACCCGCACCCATCGAACCGATCGCGACCCGCTCGTACATGAGCATCGCCGTTGCCTGGCGCCAGCCGTTGTTGTACTCGCCGAGCAGGTTGTCGGCGGGAATCCGGGCATCGGTGAAGAAGACCTCGTTGAAGTGGCGGCCGCCGTCGATCTGGTGGATCGGGCGGATCTCGACGCCCGGCGACCTCAGGTCGATGATGAACATCGAGATCCCGGCGTGCTTCGGTTGTTCGGGGTCGGTGCGGGCGATGATGACGCCGTAGTCGCTCTCGTGGGCGAGCGTCGTCCAGACCTTCTGCCCGTTGAGGATCCATTCGTCGCCGTCTCGCTCGGCCTTCGTCTGCAAGCTGGCGACGTCGGAGCCCGCACCCGGCTCGGAGAACATCTGGCACCACACGGTCCGGGCGGCGATGTTGTCGGGCATGTAGGTGCGCTTCTGGTCGTCGGTGCCGAACTCGGCGAGGACCGGCAGGCACATGCCGTGGCTGATGACGAGTTCGCTCGTCATGGCCGGGAACTCTTGGGCAGTGGCCCGCCAGATCCGCTCGTGTTCGACGGTGAGGCCGGCGCCACCGAACTCGGTCGGGTACGGAAGCCCGGCGAGCCCTGCTTCGGCCAGCTTGCCCTGGAAGTCACGGGCGACCTGGAGGTTGCGTCGTGCCCCGGGCTTCGCATGCTCGGTGAGGAAGTCGCGGCAGCGGTCGGCGAACGCGGCGGCCTCGTCGGGGGAGAGCTTGCCGGGCGTGAGGGTGTCGGTCATCGTCGCTCCTGGTGTGAACGCTTGGCGTGGTATCGCCACTGACTGTATGGTGTCATACAATCATGGCCGGGACAAAGAGTGCGACCAACCCGAGCGGTTCCGAACTCGAACACGAGCTCGACGCGCCGCCGTGGCTCCGGGTCGAGAGCACCCTCATGGCGACGGCGAACGCGATCCGGGCGGCGTACGACGAGCGGCTCTCGGGCCTCGGCCTCACGCTGAGCCTCGCCAGTCTGATCTCGTACGTCGCCGACTTCGGTCCCGTCAACCAGACGCGCGTCGCCGAGCATCTCGGCCAGGGGCGGGCGGTCACCGGCACGCACATCGACCGCCTCGAGTCACAGGGTCTCGTCGAGCGGCTGCCCGACGCCGCAGACCGTCGGGTCTGGCTCGTGGCGATCACACCCTCCGGTGCCGACCTCGCAGCGTCGATCGCCGAGGTCGACCGGGTGCTGCGTGCCGAACTACGGGCGGGCATCTCCCGCGCCGATCGCCAGACGCTCGCCGAAATGCTCGTGCGGATGCAACAGAACCTCCACCGATCAACCAACCAGTCAGACCACCAGGGAGCGACAACATGACCAACGCCGTGATCATCGACGCCGTCCGAACGCCGGGTGGCCGCCGCAACGGAATGCTCAAGGACTGGCATGCCGCCGAACTGGCCGCACACGTGCTCAGGGCCCTGCAGGAACGCAACGACCTCGACCCTGCGATCATCGACGACGTGATCATGGGCTGCGTCATGCAGGTCGGCGAGCAGTCGTTGAACATCGGCCGCAACGCCGTGCTGACCGCCGGCTGGCCCGAGTCGGTGCCCGCCACCACCGTCGATCGGCAATGCGGTTCGAGCCAGCAGGCACTGCACTTCGCCGCTCAGGGCGTGATCGCCGGTGCCTATGACGTCGTCGTCGCAGCCGGCGTCGAGGTGATGACCCGCACGCCGATGGGCGCCTCGATCGTCCAGGGTATGGGCTTCCCGTTCCCGCAGCCGATGCTCGACCGCTACGCGGACTCCGGGCTTCCCCCGCAGGGCATCGGCGCCGAGATGATCGCGGACGAGTACGGCTTCACCCGTGAGGACCTCGATGCGTTCGGCGCCGAGAGTCAGCGCCGGGCCGCGCAGGCCACCGCGGAAGGTCGCTTCGAGAACGAGATCGTTCCGGTTCCGGTTGTCGTCGACGGTGAGACCGTGATGATGACCGCCGACGAAGGTATCCGTGAGGCAACGACGCCCGAGACGCTCGCCATCCTGAAACCCGCCTTCAAGGAGGACGGCAAGGTCACCGCCGGCAACTCGTCGCAGATCAGCGACGGCGCGTCGGCCGTGTTGATCATGAGCGAGGAGAAGGCCGCCGAGCTCGGTCTCACGCCTCGGGCCCGCTTTCACAGCTTCGCCGTCGTGGGGACCGACCCCGTGACGATGCTGAAGGGACCGATCCCGGCGACGGAGAAGATCATCGCCCGATCGGGCCTGTCGCTCGACGTCATCGACCTCTTCGAGGTCAACGAGGCGTTCGCCTCCGTCGTGCTCGCGTGGCAGCGGGAACACGGCACCGACCTCGCGAAGACCAACGTGAACGGCGGCGCCATCGCACTCGGACACCCGCTCGGCAGCTCCGGCACGAAGCTGATGACGACCTTGCTCAATGAGCTGGAACGGACGGACGGTCGCTACGGTCTGCAGACGATGTGTGAGGGCGGCGGGCTCGCGAACGCAACCATCATCGAGCGGCTGTGAGTGCGGTGTCGGTGCTCACGGCGACTTCCCCGACAACGATCATCGAAAGGATCAGCTGATGCCCAGAATGAATCTCGAAGGTTCCTCCTCGATCGTCACCGGAGGTGCATCCGGCATCGGTGAGGCGTCGGCTCGGCAACTCGCTGCGCTCGGCTCGCAGGTGGTGATCGCCGACCTGCAGGAGGAGCGGGGGACCGACGTCGCCAAGGAGATCGGCGGTCTCTTCGTCAAGTGCGACGTCTCGAGCGAGGAGGACGGCGCCGCCGCGGTGGCGGCCGCATCCGAGATGGGTCCGCTGCGTGCGCTCGTGAACTCGGCCGGCCTCGGTCGCGCCGCTCGCACCGTCGACCGCAACAACGACCCGATGCCGCAGGATCTGTTCGATTTCGTCATCAAGATCAACCTGCTCGGTTCGTTCAACATGCTGCGGCAATCGGCAGCGGCGATGGCCAAGACCGACCCGGTCGATGCCGACGGCAGCCGCGGTGCGATCGTGAACATGGCGTCCGCAGCGGCGTTCGACGGCCAGATCGGCCAGGCGGCCTACTCGGCCTCCAAGGGTGGCGTCGTCGGCATGACGCTGCCGATCGCGCGTGATCTCTCCGCCGTCGGCGTTCGGGTCAACACGATCGCACCGGGGCTCATCGACACGCCGATCTACGGTGAGGGCGAGGATTCCGACAAGTTCAAAGCTCACCTCGGGCAGTCGGTGCTGTTCCCGAAGCGGTTGGGGAGCTCGGAGGAGTTGGCGTTCATGGTGATCGAACTGATCACCAACCCGTACATGAACGCCGAAACGATCCGCGTCGACGGCGGCATCCGTATGCCGCCGAAGTGATGGTCTCGTCACTCGCTCGCTGACGCTCGTTGCGTTCCCCGGCGCAACGGCCGCCGTCGGCGGACCTCGCGCGGCAAGCGGCGGGACCCGGCGGCCCGTGGTCATCGATCATGCGGCGGGTCGTGTCGATCGTTGCGCGCGCTGCGCGACCGGACAGGGTCTGACGCCGATGGACCGTCTGGACCGGCTCGTCGAATGCCGATGCATTCCGATGGCTACGCCGGTCGGGCCACCGCCTCCACCGGCGGGCAGTGCTCGAGGACGTCGGACATGGCGTCGGTCACCGCGGACAGGTCGATGTCGGCCATGAACGTGTTGAGGGTGAGGTGCGCGAGGACCCAGCCCGGGTCGGCAGCCCACGGCGGGAGGAAGCGTGCCGGCTTGACGAGCCCCATCGAGCGCAGCTCGCCGAGCGCCGGCAGCGCGAACAGGTCGAGCTTGCCGGCGAAGAGCAGGCCGAGGGTATCGGCGCGACCCGCTCGGAATGCGGCCCGCACGAAGGTCGTCACGGCGAGGAAGCCCGAGAGATAGGTGCAGTCCTTCGTGAACGGAGCCCCACCAGTCAGCGGAGCGCCACGGAAGATGCGGCGGGTCGACTCGAACGCCTGCTCGGGCGTCGGGCTGCGATCGAGGAACCAGCGGTACAGCTCGATGAAGTCGGCGCCGTCGACGACGAGCTGCGTCGCGATGACCCGATCGGCGAGCCGCCGGAGGCGGTCCATGCCGAGCGTGCCCGACACGTACTCGCTGTAGACGGCGAGACCCTCCTGGGTTCGGGTCGTGCCCGGGTGGCCGATCGCCAGAATCGGGATGTCGGTCTGGGTCCTGCCGTTGAGCCCGGTCGCGACATGGATGTACGCCTCGTGGTTGAGCAGCTGGGCGGAGTCCTTCGCCGTGAACTTCGCATCGCGACGGATCTTGATGCGGCTGGTCGACGCGACCGCGTTCGCCGACAGTTCGTCGACCAGCAACACCTCGGGAGCGTCGTCGCCGAAGTGATCGCTGACTTCGGCCTTGATGAACGCTGCGACGTCCTCGCCGCTGCGTGTCCGGATCACCGGCGGCAACAGCGATGCGACACTGAGCTCGTCGATCGACGCGTGCACCTTCTCGGCGAGTTCGAGCGGCGTCGCCGGGTCGAAGCGCAACGGCTGGGTCGGCACGCCGTACAGCCTGCGGCAGTGAGCATGGAAGGCCGGCGTCCCGACCGATGCGAGCATGAGCGCGGTCGACTCGATCGCCGTCGCCTCCCGGTCGAGCCAGTCGTCGACGACGTTGCCGGGATGCAGCAGTCGCCGGGCGGCCGCCACGCCGTCGAGCACGTTCGTCGGATCGACCGGCTGGTAGTCGGGCTCGGGAAGCTGCTGCGCTCCACCGGCGAGGAACTGGTCGCGCACTTCGCCCGGCCAGGCGAGAGCGGAGAGGACGCGCATCGGCTTGGCGATGTCGCGCAAGATGCCGGCTGCGTCGCGGTACCGCTCGTGGCGTGTGGGTGTGGACACGAACGAAGTGTTGCACGCGGCTGCGCCGCCGGCCACTGTCGATCGCACGTTCCGGTCGTCTGCAGGACGACCCGTGGGCAACGGTCGGACGGAGTCCGTTCTCCTTCGCTCCCTCGACCCGTCCGGCGCGAGGACGGGTCCGCTCCCGGGTGCGACGAAGTCGTGCCCGGTTCCCACGTGCGGTGGTCAGTCGGCGGCTCTCCCCGAGGAACGGAGTGAGGCGAAGCCGAGCGAGTGACGGGGAGCGATCAGCCCTTGGATCGTGTCTGCGGATCGAGGGCGTCGCGGAGACCGTCACCGATCAGGTTGACGCTCATCACGGTCATCGACAGCAGCAGGCCCGGCCCGAGTACGAGCCAGATGTTCAGCGAGATGCGATCCTTGGCCTCGTTGAGCAGCCGACCCCAGGTCGGATATTCGAGTGGGAAGCCGAGACCGAGGAACGACACCGCGGACTCGGTGAGGATCGCGACGGCGATCCCGAGCGACGCCGCCACGATCACCGGGCTGAGCACGTTCGGCACGATGTGTTGCACGATGATCCGGCGGGATCGGGTGCCGATGCTTCGGCTCGCGAGGATGAACTCCTGCTCTTTGATGGCGAGCACTTCGCCGCGCACGATGCGGGCGGTCTGCATCCAACTCGTGATGCCGATGATGAACACCATCAGTACGAAGATGCCGAGGCCGTCGCCGAGCGAATCCTGGACCGGGTCACGGAACAGCACGACCACGACGAGGAGCACGGGCAGCAGCGGCAGCGACAGGAAGAGGTCGGTGAAGCGCATCAGCGGCCCGTCGATGCGCCGGAAGAATCCGGCGAGCACTCCGATCAGGACACCGACGATGATCGAGACGAACATGGCCACGAAACCCACCAGGAGCGAGATACGGCCGCCGACCAAGGCTCGAGCGAACGCATCGCGGCCGAGGTTGTCGGTGCCCCAGATGTGCGGCCAGCCTGGCGAGCGGTTGGCGTTGGTGACGTTCGGAGCGGAGGTGTCGAAGGGCAGAAGGATCGGCCCGATGAAGCACCCGAAGACGATCACCACCAGGATCACCATGCCGGCGAGCGCTCCCCGGTGTCGCCGGAACTGGCGCCAGACGTCGCCCCGCAGCGACCGGAACTCACGGAGTTCGATGTCGAGCCCGCCGGAGAGGAGGTCGCCACCATCGAGCGCGCCGTCGAAGCTCGTGTGTGCTGTGGCGTTGGCGGCCGGGTCGTCGGTGATCTCAGTCATAGCGAATCCGTGGGTCGAGGAAGCCGTACAGAATGTCGGCGACGATGTTGAACATGACGGTCAGCACTGCGAAGATGAACACCAGCGACTGCACCATCGGGAGATCGTTCTGGCCGATCGAGACCAGGAGTAGCTGTCCGAGGCCGTTGATCCGGAAGATGTTCTCGGTGATGATGGCGCCGCCGAAGATGCCCGGGATCGACAACGCCAAGAGGGTGACGACAGGGATCAGGCTGTTGCGGAGCACGTGCTTGGTCAGCACCGTGCGCTCGCGAACGCCCTTGGATCGAGCGGTGCGGACGTACTGCTCGTTGAGGTTCTCAAGTACCGAACCGCGCGCGAATCGACCGAACGAGGCTGCGTTGAACAACGTGAGCACCGCGACGGGCATCAGCAGCTGTTTGATCTGGAACCAGATACTGCTCCAGCTCGTCCACTGCACGTTGTGAGTGGTCGTGTAGAAGGTGGGTAACCACCCGAGTCGGACGGAGAAGACATAGATGAAGAGTGGCCCGATGACGAACACGGGGACGGAGTAGCCGAGCAGCGTCACCACGGTGCCGAGATTGTCGAACCACGAGTACTGCTTGTACGCCTGCAGCGTGCCGATCGGCACGGCGATCAGCACACCGAAGACCAACCCGAGACCGAGAACCCACAGCGTCTGGGGAAGCCGCTCGTAGATCGTGTCCATCGCAGGTGAGCGGGAGCTCCACGAGATGATGCGCTCGCGGCTCTCACAATCGCCGATGCACGTGTTGGTGATCGATTCGAACGCGTGGATCGGTTCGTTGATCACCATCAACTTGTTCCAGTTCCACCAGCGCACGAAGAACGGATCGTTGAAGCCGAGCGATTCGCGGATCTGCTCGCGGATCTCGGCCGGAATCGTGAGCGGAAGCTGACTGGTGGGGTCGCCCGGGGCAAGATCGAGGATGGCGAAGACGACCAGGCTGATGACCAGCAGTGTCGGAATCGCCAGCAACAACCTGCGAATGACGTACAGCCCCATAGTTCCCCACTTCGATCGATCAGGTGGTGGGGGCCGCGTGGGCCCCCACCACCTTCACGTCATCGAGAGATCAGCCCGCGCGGGTCCAGTCCTCGATGTTCCAGTACTCGCTGTCCCAACCGTTCAGGTCGCCGACACCCTCGATGGTGTTCGAGAACGCCGAAGCGCTGGCACGGTAGATCAGCGGAATGATGGCCTGCGACGAGATGATGTCGTTGACCTGGATGATCAGGTCGGTGCGAGCCGGGTCGTCGAGGGGAGCGGCCGCCAACGCGTCGATGGCGGCATCCAACTCGGCGTTGTTGATCCGGACGATGTTCTCGCCACCCCAGCTGGTCGCCGACGTCGGGATCTGATCGCTCTTGAAGCCCTTCAGGTAGCTACCTGCGTCAGGGCCGGTGGAGCCGTTGGTGAACATCTGCATCGGGGTGAAGAACTTCCAGATGCAGGCGTCGCTGGCGCAGGTGCCGTCGAAGAAGAGGCTCGCGTCCTCGTTCTTCATGTTGGCCTTCACGCCGATCTGATCCCAGTAGCTCGCGATGAGCTCCTGGTTGCTCTGGCGCACCGCGTTGGTCGACGTCACGTAGTCGAACTCGAGCGGGCCGAAGCCCTCTGCCTCGCGCACGCCGTCACCGTCGGTGTCCAGGTAGCCGAGACCGTCGAGCAGCGCGTTCGCAGCATCGATGTCCTGCGTGAGGCAGGCATCGAGGTTGGTGCTGGCTTCGTCGCCCACCGGCCACATGTTGCAGGTCGGAGCGCCCGTCGGGCCGTAGCCCACCGCAACGAGCTCATCGCGGTTGATCGCGAGCGAGAGCGCGTCGTGCAGATCGGGGTTGTCGACGAACAGCGGATGCGGTGTTCCCTCCGACGGCGGATCGGCGAACGGATCGGTCTGGTTGAGCAGGATGTGCTCGACGTTCGAGGCGAACCCCGAAGCCAGCCGGCCGATGCCGGTCGCCTCCATCGAAGCGAGGATCTCGGGTGCCACCTGCAGGTTCCAGCCGTAGTCGGCGTCGCCGACCTCGAGCACGGAACGTGCGGCTGCCTCGGCGTCGCCGCCACCCTTGATCGTCAGGCTGCCGAAGAACGGCTTGCCCTCTGCCGCGCCGCGGTAGTTCGGGTTGGCGACGGCCGTGACCGTGTCCTCCGGACGCAGCTCGGTGATCATGTACGGGCCCGTGCCGATCGGAGCGAAGTTCTGGTCGGAACAGGACTTCGCCGCAGCACCGACACAGTCCGCGAACTGAGCGGCCTGGATGACGGGGCTCGTGTAGCCGACGAACGGGACGAACGGGTACGGCTTGGGCTCGTTGAACGTGATCGTCACGCTGTAGTCGTCGTCGGCGACGACGCTGGCGACGTCACCGAACGCCTCGTTCGAGCAACCGGTCTCCTCATTGGTGCAGTACTCGTACGTGAACACGACGTCGGCGGAAGTGAACGGTGAACCGTCCGACCAGACGATGTCGTCACGCAAGGTCCAGGTGATCTGGGTCAGATCGTCGGAGATGCCATCGCCCGAGCTCGGGATCGACGCGGCAAGCGCCGGAACGATCGAGCCGTCGGGAGCGAACTCGGCGAGCCCCTCGTTGACGAGCGAACCGGCGAGCAGGTCCTTGGTACCCGACGACAGCAGCGCGTTCGCCTGCGACGGAGCCTGCCACTGGAGCAGGATCAGGTCGCCGCCCTGGCCGGCCGTGGACTCTCCGCCACCGGTCTCTTCGGCGGTCTCCTCGGCCGTGGCTTCGGCGGTCTCCTCGGCCGTGGCTTCGGCGGTCTCCTCGGCCGTGGCTTCGGCGGTGCCCTCGGCCGTGGCTTCGGCGGTGCTCTCGCTGCCGCCTCCTCCGTCGTCGTCGTCACCGCCGCATGCGCCGGCGACGAGCGCCAGTGCAGCGGCTGCTGCGAAGAATTTGCTTGCTTTCATTAGGTGGATTCTCCCTCCCCCGGGCCGGTCGGGTCGACCGGCGTCGTTGTCGTCATCCTAGGTGTTGGCTGACGAGTGTGCGAGTGGCCTGCGTTTCAGTGACGTCACCATCTGGTGTCACCATCCAGGCTCGTCGGCGAAATGGCATGCGACCCAGTGCCCTGGCGCGAGCTCGCGCTGTTCGGGGACGTCGCTCACGCAACGCTCCCTGGCGACGGGGCAACGGGTGTGGAACGGACATCCGCTCGGCGGATTCGCCGGGCTCGGAATGTCGCCCTCGAGGATCACGCGGACCCGCTGGCTCTCGACGACCGGATCGGGTACCGGAACCGCCGAGTGCAGCGCCCTCGTGTACGGGTGTTTCGGGTGTTCGTAGAGCTCGTCGACCGGTGCCATCTCGACGATCCGGCCGAGATACATGACGGCGACCCGGTCTGCGATGTGGCGCACCATGCTCATGTCGTGAGAGATGAACAGGTAGGCGAGCCCGAGCTCTTCCTGCAGCCGTTCGAGCAGGTTGACGACTTGGGCCTGGATCGACACGTCGAGCGCCGCGATGGGTTCGTCGCACACGATGAACTCGGGGTCGAGTGCGATCGCTCGGGCGATGCCGATGCGCTGCCGCTGACCGCCGGAGAACTCGTGCGGGTACCGGTTGGCGTGGCTCGGGTCGAGACCGACCATCGTCAGGAGGTCCCCGATGCGGTCCTTGCGGTCCTGCTTGCTGCCCGCGCCGTGCTCGACGAGCGGTTCGCCGATGATCGACGCCACGGTCATCCGTGGGTTGAGCGACGAATGCGGATTCTGGAAGACCATCTGCATCCGCGGCCGAATCTTGCGCAACTTCGAAGTCGAGAGCGTGCTCAGGTCGGTGCCGTCGAACGTGATCGTACCCTCGGTGGGTATTTCGAGCCGGAGCACCGTTCGACCGGCGGTGGACTTTCCGGAGCCACTTTCGCCCACCAGTCCGAGTGTCTCCCCGCGGACGATGTCGAACGTGACGCCGTCGACGGCGCGAACCGCACCCACTTGCCGGCGGAACACGCCCTTCATGATCGGGAAGTGCTTCTTGAGACCCTTGACGGACACCAGGACGTCGGCGGGTGCCGAGGTGGGCGCCTCCGGTGCGTTCGCGACCTCAGACATCGCGTGGAGTCTCGGTTTCCGTGTCCCACCAGCACGCCACGTAGTGGTCATCATCGACCGCGACGAGCTGCGGAACCTCGTCCCGGCAGCGTGAGAAGGCGTACGGGCACCGGGGTGCAAACGTGCAGCCGGTCGGCGCCGCGTACATGTTGGGTGGTGAGCCCTTGATGCTCTCGAGCGATGAGCCCTTCTGATCGAGGCGCGGCACCGAGTTCAAGAGGCCCTGGGTGTAGGGATGCTTCGGTTTCTGGTAGACGTCGGCCACGGGGGCCTGCTCGACGATGGCGCCGCCGTACATCACGAGCACCCGATCGGCGAGACCGGCGATGACACCCAGATCGTGCGTGATCCAGATCATAGCGGTGCCGAGCTGATCACGAAGGTTCTGCACGATGTCGATGATCTGCGCCTGCACCGTGACGTCGAGCGCAGTGGTGGGTTCGTCGGCGATCAGGAGCTGGGGTGAGCAAGCGAGCGCGATCGCGATCATCACACGCTGGCGCATGCCGCCGGACAACTCGTGCGGATACGACTTGAGTCGTTGCTTGGCATCCGGGAGGCCGACCATGGTCAGCAGGTTGGCGGCCGTCTCGTTGGCGGTCTTCTTGTCGCAGCGCAGATGCAACTTCAACGGCTCGGTGAGCTGGTTGCCGATCGTCAGGACCGGATTCAACGACGTCATCGGGTCTTGGAAGATGAACCCGATCTTGCCGCCCCGGACCCTGCGCAGATCGTCGGCCTCGACCGCCAGGAGGTCTTGGTCGTCGAACTCGGCCGCTCCACTGACGATTCGTCCCGGCGGCATCGGGATCAGCCGCAGCAACGACATCATCGTGACGCTCTTGCCCGAGCCGCTCTCGCCGACCACGCCGAGGAACTCGCCCGGCCGCACCTCGAAGCTGACGCCGTTCACGGCATGCACGACGCCGTCGGGCGTGTCGAACTCGGTCTTGAGGTCGGTGACCTTCAGCACGGGTGTACTCACCGGCTCACCCGCGAGCCGGAGGTCTGCAGCATGGGCGGCAACCATAGCCGCATTGCGCGGGTGACACCAGGGTTCTGGCACCCATGCGGGACATCTTCCGACCGGTCCTGATCGATGTCCCCCGCGGGCATCTGGTGATGCGTGTTCCACCAGGATCGATGCGTCGAACCCTGACTCGTGCCACCCCGAATCCACCTCGTCGAGGAACGTGCGGCGTGCCGACGGTTCCGTGCCGATGGCAGGCGGTCGGTAGCGCCCGAAACGGTCAGAGCGCCGACCCTCGAACGGAGCCACGCTTCTGGAAGAAGTCGCCGACCTGGTTGAGCGAGAGCACCGTGAGCGACAGCGCCAGCGAGGGCCAGAGCACCTGCATCGCGTTGACCTTGATGTCGCCGCGCGCCTGATTGATCATGTTCCCCCACGTCGAGGTCGGGAGCTGGACGCTGAGCCCGAGGAACGACAGGGAGCCCTCGACGACGATGACGAAGGCCGACGCGACCATCGCATACGCGATCAGCGTCGGGAGCACGTTCGGAATGATCTCTCGGAACAGGATCGCTCTCGGTCTGGTGCCGATCGCACGCGCTGCCATCACGAATTCGCGGTTCGAGATAGCGAGGCTGTTGGCGCGCGAGACCCGCGTGTACGCCGGAACCGACAGCACGCCGATGACGGCGCTGATCAGGAACAGGTCGCGAACCTCGAAGATCGAGACCAGGGCCAGGAGCAGGATCAGTGCCGGGAAGGCGAGGATCACATCGATCATCGACATCACGACGGTCTCGGTCCGACCGCGCACGAAGCCGACGAGCGAACCGAGCAGACCGCCGACGATGACGCCGAACGCGGCCGCGACGCCGGCGACGATCAGGCTCACCCACCCGCCGTGCAGGATGCGGGCGAACGTGTCGCGGGCGATCGCGTCGGTGCCGAGCCAGTGGCCGGACGACGAACCCTCCAGTGGTTCGCCGGTCCCGAACTCGCCGGTTTCGGCGCTGAAGTTGTTGGTCTGGAAGTTGGGGTCCTGGAGCGGGAGCGCCCCGTTGAACACGGTGGCGTCGAGCTTTGCGTAGATCGCGCCGAGGAAGACGAAGGTCAGCCAGACCGCCGAGATCTTGACGAGCAGGGGCATGGCCTTGAAGACCTCGTGCGGCTTGGCCCGTTTGGGCGGTCCGATCGACACCGAACCGGGTTGGACCGCGGTGGAGACCTGCGAGATCCGGTCTCTCGGAAAATCCGGTGTGTGCGGATTGGCCTCCGTCGTCGACATGGAATCAGCCCTTCCGGATACGGGGGTCGATGACCGCGTAGAGCAGGTCGACGACCGTGTTGATGATGACGTACACCGCAGCGACGAACACCGTGATGCCTTGGATGACGAGGATGTCGCGCTGGTTGATGGCGTTGATGAGCCGGAACCCGAGCCCGGGGACGGCGAACAAGGTCTCGATGACGACGGTGCCGCCGAGCAGGGCACCGAAGTTGATGCCGACGATCGTCATCAGACTGAGTGAGCTGGGCCGGAGCGCGTGGCGGAAGAGGATGAACCGGTCGTTCATGCCCTTGGCCTTGGCCGCCAGGATGTAGTTCTCCTGGAGGGTCGCCACCATGTCGGCGCGCACCAGGCGGGAGAAGATCGCCATCTGGGTCATCGCGAGCACGCTCGCGGGGAGGATCGCGGTCTTCAGGTTCTCGACGAGCCCCTTGTCGCTGATCCGGTTCCAGTTCGACGACGGCAACCATTGCAGCTGCACGGCGAACAGCCAGATGAGGAAGATGCCCATGATGAAGTTCGGGATCGACAGTGCCACCTGTACGCCCGCCGAACTGACCGTGTCCTGCCACTTGCCCTGTTTGTAGGCGCCGAGGATGCCGATCGGCACCGCCATGATCAGCGCCATGATGATGGCCATGAAGGCCAGCTGGCCGGTGACGGGTATTCGGTCGAGGATCGTGTCACTGACGGACTGGCCGCGGTTGATGTACGACTCGCCGAGGTCGAAGTGCACGACGGCGTTCCACAGCCACGTCGCATAGCGCACGAGGAACGGGTCGTCGAGCCCGAGATCCGCGCGGATCTCGGCGACGAGCTCGGGGTCCTGGTTGGAGTCGACGCCGAGGATCGCGTTGACCGGGTCCCCGGGGAGGAGGGACGTCAAGCTGAACGTCAGGAACGTCACGGCGAGCAGCGTGGCTGCGAGCCGCAACAGTCGACTGATGATCACCTTGCGCATGACGTTCCTCCTGCCCCGGGGTTCCGATCGATGGTGCTACCGGGTCAGCTCGTCAGGAACACTTCGAGCCAGCGGCCCTCGGCGGACGGGAAGCCGACGCCGAGGTCACCGGAGGGCAGGTGCCACCCGTTCAGGCCCGACACGTTCGCCTCGGTCCCGATCATCGTCGCAGTGTGACCCGAGAACCAGATCGGGAGGTTCTCGGCGATCGCCAGGTTGATCTGCTCGTACAGCGCGTACCGGGTGTCGAAGTCGTCGGTCGTGACCGCCTCCTGGGCTGCCGCGAACGACTCCGGGTCCCAGTAGTTGGGGAAGTTGAGCGGCGACACGACGCCCGGGAGGCCGGCTTCCGCGGCCACCTCCTCGCTGTACGGGGCGAGGAACGGGTTGAGCGAGTTGGACGGATCGTCCTGGTCGCTCCAGCGCCAGCAGTGGGCGCCGTGCACCCCGATGAATCCGTTGTCCGCGCCGAGCGCGTTGTTGATGTGGGTCTGCTGGTCGAAGCTCGTGAGGTTCACGTTGACGAGACCACTCGCCGTCCACGTCTGTTCGATCACTTGGGTGTAGGCGATCAACGTCGGATCCGGTGGGCAGGAGAGCTCGACGTCGATCGGTTCGCCGACTGCCTTGCCGTCGGAGCGAGCCGGGTCGTCGATGTAGCCCTGCAGCGTGGCGACGCCCGCGTCGAAGTCGAACTGCGGCCAGGCGTCGGCGACCGTCTGCGACCACCAGGGGCTGTCGGGGCTGAACCACTGGGTGCCCGGCAGGGAGATCCCGGTGCCGCCGAGTGCCTCGATCATGTTCTCCTGGCTCTGCATCAGCACGAGGCCTTGGCGGACCCGCAGGTCGTCGAAGGGCGGGACCGCCAAGTTGAACATGCCGCCGCCGACATTGTTGCCCTGGAACTCGAGCAGCTCGATGGCGGCGCCGCCGTCCCGGGCGGCACGGGCGTCACGGATCGTGCCCTGGCGCAGCGTCTGCATCGCATTGACCGTGCCCGAGAGCAGCGCGTCGAGGCGGGCCTGCTCGTCGGGGATCGGTCGGAACGAGATCGAGTCGAGGTACGGCAGCTGGTTGCCCTCCGGGTCGACACCCCAGTAGTCCTCGTTGCGGACGACCGTGGTCTCGTTGTCGAGGTCACGGGTCTCGATCTGGAACGGGCCGGTGCCGATCGGGTTGGTGGTGTAGCCGTCGATGTCGGCGGCCGCCGCAGCAGGCTCGAAGACCATGCCGAGCGGGGCGCGTGACAGGAACGCCGGGAAGGCCGAGTTGCTCCGGCTCAGTGTGTAGGTCACCTCGAGGTCACCGGTCGCTTCGACGTTGGCCAGGTTCGATGAACCGATCTGTGACGACGACGTGGCACCCTCCTGCTGGATCAGGAACATGTCGGCGATCGTCTGTGCCGTCAACTCGACGCCGTTGTGGAACGTGACGCCCGGGCGGAGCGTGACCACCCACTCGGTGAAGTCCTCGTTCGACGAGAATGACTCGGCCAGCCATCCCTGGTACTCGCCGTCGACGTCTTGCTCGATGAGCTTGTCGTACAGCGTGACCAAGATGTTGTAGCAGGGCGAGGAGCAGGTGTCCTCCCACGGACGCAACCCGACGGCCTCGGCCTCGAGCCCGACGGCGATCGAACCGCCGTACTTGTCGGCACCCGGCGCCGTCGTGTCCTCGGTGATGGCGGTGTCGACATCGCCGCTGGCTTCCTCGCCAGCTTCGACGACGTCGTCCGACTCGTCGGCCGATTCCGCGGCGGTGGCGTCCTCGTCGCCTCCCGTGGTCTCCTCGGCGGTCTGCTCGGCGGACTCGCTCTCGGTACCGGCGTCGTCGTCGTCGCCTCCGCATGCTGCGACCAGCAGACCGGCGGCGGCGACGAGGGCCAACGACTTCTTCCATCGTTGCTTCGTCATGATGATGTACTTCCCCTTGTCGTCTTGAGAGCGGATGCCCTCGAGTTTGGTGGTCGGCGGTGCCGTGATGTCACGGTCCGCCGGTCGGGTGCCCGTCGGCCGCGACCGATGGGCACGGGCGGTCAGTTCGTCGACACCTCCATCTCACGAGCGTCGACGAGCGGATGGTGGCACGCGACGTAGTGGTCGTCGTTCACGCGGCGCATCTGCGGTTCTTCGCGTGCGCATCGTTCGTCGGCAAGCGGACAGCGAGTGCGGAATCGGCAGCCCGAGGGCGGGGCGATGGGCGAGGGCAGCTCCCCGAGTTGCACCATCGACTCGTCGATCGGCGCCTCCGGGTTCGGCTCGGGGTGCGAATCCATCAGCAGCCGGGTGTACGGATGGGCCGGATGTGCGTACAGTTCGTCGGACTCGGAGAGCTCGCACATCTTGCCGAGGTACATGACCGCCACCCGATCGCTGATGTTCTTCACGACGGCCAAGTCGTGCGCGATGAACACGAGGGTGAGGCCGTACTTCTCCTTGAGATCTTCGAGCAGGTTGAGGATCTGGGCCTGGACCGACACGTCGAGGGCCGAGACCGGCTCGTCGCAGATGATCAGTTCCGGTTCCATCACGAGGGCCCGTGCGATCGAGATGCGCTGGCACTGGCCACCCGAGAATTCGTGGGGACGCTTGTAGCGGGCGACGTCTGGGTCGATCCCGACGGCGTCGAGCATCTCCGACACCTTCGCCCACTGCTCGTCGCGGTCCTTCGGGCCCCACACGTGCAGCGGCTCGGCGACCACCTCGCCGATCATGCGGCGCGGGTTCAGCGACGAGATCGGGTCCTGGAAGATCATCTGGATGTCGGTCCGACGCTTCCGCATCGTCTGGGCGTCGAGTTGTGTGAGGTCGGTGCCCTTGAGGCTCACCGCGCCGCTCGTCGGCCGCGGCAGCTGGAGCACGGCCTTACCGGTGGTGGATTTTCCGCACCCCGACTCGCCGACGAGACCGAGGGTCTCGCCCTGCTTGACCTCGAAGCTGATCCCGGAGACCGCGTGGACGACCCGGTCGCCGCCCAGCGGGAACTCGACCACGAGGTCCTCGACCCGCAACAGCGCGTCGCCGTTCGCATTCAGATGGGCCTTGCCCGATCCGGCCATCAGCCGTCCGCCTTCCAGGCCCCGCGATCGGCTGCTCTTGTTTCGCGTGCGATCTGGGCGTGCTCAGCGGTGCCGTCGCCGACGATCACGGAATAGTCGGGCACGACGTCCTCGCGGGCCGACATCTTGCCGGCTGCGGTCAACGTCTGAGCGAGCCCGGCGTCGAGGTTGCTCTCGAACGCCGCCTTGCTCTCGGGTGTGCCGACCGGGATGTGGCAGGCGTACTGGTGGCCGTCGGGGGCGGTCCGGAGCGCTGGTTCGACCTCGATGCACACGGGTTGGGCGTACGCGCAGCGTGGTGCGAACTTGCATCCGGGGGGCGGATTGATGAGGTCGGGCGGGCGGCCCGCGATGGCGCTCAGCCGCGTGTGCTTCGGTTGCGACGTCTTGGGGATGGACCAGAGCAGCGACTGGGTGTACGGGTGCTTCATGTCGGCGAACAGCGCCTGCGTCGGCGCCTTCTCGACGATCTTGCCGGCGTACATCACCGCGATCTCGTTGGCGCGGGTGGCGACCACGCCGAGGTCGTGCGTGACCATGATCATGGTCATGTCGTGTTCGCGCTGGAGACGGCCGAGCAGGTTCAGGATCTGGTGCTGCACGGTGACGTCGAGTGCGGTCGTCGGCTCGTCGGCGAACAGCAGTTTCGGGTCACAGGCGAGTGCGCTGGCGATACAGACTCGCTGACGCATGCCGCCCGACATCTCGTGCGGGTAGTTGTCGAACCGCTCGTCGGCTTCGGGGATGCGCACCTCGCGGAGCAGTTCGACAGCCCGCTGGCGGGCCTCGGACTTGCCCAGTCCGAGGTGGTAGCGCATATGCTCGGTGAGCTGCCGGCCCACCTTGACCACCGGGTTCAGCGACGTCATCGGGTCCTGGAAGACCATCGCCATCTCGGCGCCCCACAGATCCTTCATCTGTTTGGGCGACTTGCCGACCAGCTCGACACCGTCGTAGACCACCGAGCCCGTGGTGACCGCGTTCCCCGCGGTGTTCAGGCCCATGATCGAGCGGGACAACACCGTCTTGCCGGACCCGGATTCGCCGACCACCCCCAAGGTGGTGCCCTTGCGCAACGTCAGCGAGACCCCATCGACCGCCTTCACGGCGCCCGCGGGCACGTGGAAGTGGGTCCGGAGGTCGTTGACGACGAGCATGTTGTCCCCGCTCGACGTCCGGTTGTGCTGTGCGGCATCAGCCATGACCGTCAACGACATCCCCTTCGTGTCCGTCCCCTGCCCGCCGAAAGCGCGGCCATCCCACGTATTCCTAGTACACCTGTGACCAACGTCATCAACTGTGACATCCGTCGCACGTGTCCGACATCATTGCCGTCTGGGAGCGTTTCGACCAGTCAGGTCGGCGGATTGTCACACATCGAGTCGACCGCCGGCGGTGGATCACTGCCAGTAGGGCTCGCGCAGCACACGTTTCTTCAACTTCCCGTGCGCTTCCCGGGGAAGCGCGTCCACGATGTCGAACGACCTGGGGACCCTGAAAGACGCCAGTTTCGACGCCGCGAACGCGCGCACGTCGTCGATGTCGACCGGCGCATCGCCCGACGGTTCGATCACGGCTTTGACCTGCTGGCCCCACTCCGGGTCGGGGATCCCGAACACCGCTGCGTCGCCGACAGCGGGGTGCTCGACCAGCACCGCCTCGATCTCGGCCGGATAGACGTTCGAGCCGCCGGTGATGATCAGGTCGACTCGCCGGTCGGCCAGGTACAGGTATCCCTCGTCGTCGAGCCAACCGATGTCGCCGACGGTGAACCGGCCGTCGGGAAGCCGGATCCACTGCATCGACGACACGTCGAACCGATTCCTGAGCTCCTCGTCGAGCTTCAGCATCCGCACGAACTGCGTGGGGACCATCGCGGCCGAGGTGATCGCATGCCGCTCGATCGCCGCCAACGTGCTGTCCGGTGTGAAGCGCGGCTGGATCACGACAGGGGCCCGACGACACCGATGCCGCCATCGCCGCCATCCCGAGGGCGTGGTACGGCGGTGTGGACACGAGGGTCGTCCCCGAGGTCGGCATGCGGACCAGTCGGCCCCACCCGCCGTGGCGCCGCGCCCAGTCGCTGGCCCGGCCGCCCGTGTCGGGGCGGGTCACGCCCTTCGAGCGGCCCGTCGTGCCGCCGGTGTAGAGCAGCGGCGTACCCACGGTCCGCTCCGTCGGTGGTGCGTCGCCGGCGTCGTGGAGCCACGTCTCGTACTCCGGGCCGACCTCGACGATGCGATCCCGGAGGCGGCGGTCGCTCCCCGCCGCCACTGCCCCGCCGCCACTGCCGCGGCGCGCGCGGTGTCGGCGAGGGCGGGTTCGGTCACGATCAGGCCGGCGCCACTGTCGACGAGCAGTTCCGCCAGTTCGCCGGGGGTGAGGTGCCAGTTCAGCGGCATGCACCGGCTTCCTGCCCGTGCGTTGCCCATCACGATTTCGGGCCACTCCGCGCGATTGTGGAGCAGGACCGCCCAGACGGCGCCGCCGCCGATCCCTTCGTCGGCGAGCGCGTTCGCGAGCTGTCTGGCCCGTCGCTCGAGCTGCGACCACGTCAGGATCACGTCGGCCGTGGTCACGGCTGCAGCCTCGGGATCGACGTCTCGGATCAAGGTGTCCGATTGCACGACCATCGTCGCAACCTAGGGTGGCGGTCGCGGGGTCGGCGAAGCTGCCGGGCCGTGCGGCGATCACTCGGCGACACGTGACGGTGCATGCGTGCCGGCGGGCGGACGGGTGATGCGAGGTGAGCGCGTCGTTGCAGGTGACGCGCGCTCGGGTCCGGACGACGCAATCGTGGCGACCGCCGCTCTGACCGATCATCGGTCAGGCCGTGGCCAGCATCCGACGACGGCTCAGGAAGTCCTCGCGGTTGACGTAGCACCCGCACAGGTGCCGATGGCCGGTGTACGACAGCCGCCCGTGGAGCACACGCCAGTTGTCGAAGACCAACGCCTCGCCCGGGCGGTTGACACGTCGCCATTGCAGGCGTTCGTCGTTGACGCGGCGCTCGAAGGCGCGGAGCGCTTCGTAGAACCGTCGCATCTCGTCGGTCGGGAGCGAGAACGGAGCCCGGTCGGCGTTGTTGAACGACACCTGTTCGAGCAGCCCCTCTGTGTCGTGGCGGAACACCGGGCGCGCTGCACGGAGGTGCACGCCGTCGCCGACGTACCGGCCCGGCACGTCGACGTTCGACAGCACGTGGTACAGCTCGGGCTCGGCCACGCGCAGCTGGGCTGCGACGCGGAAGCCGTCGACCATCGTGGATTCGCCGCCGGTGCCGTCGAAGGCCAGACAGTGCAGCAGCTGGAGGCCGGGAGCGTCCTCGCTGTACGTGCCGTCGGTGTGGGGACGAAGCGTGTGGTTCGTGTACGCGGTGTCGGCGCGGGACAAGTCGGCCTGGAACTCCCACATCCCGCCGAAGATCGTTTCGCGCACGTAGCCGATCCGCCGCGCGAGCGCCTCCGTCGCGCCCACGGTGGTCGGCGTCCCCGAGACGATGCAGAACCCGAAGCGAGCGATCTGGTCGAGCCAGTGGGCGGCGGCCGCATCATCGGACATCACGGCGCCGTGATCGACGACCGGCCAGTCGCCGAGGATCGATTCGCCGTCCCACAACACCCGCTCGACCGCGAGCGTGTCGTCGGTCGCCGACGGTTGCCGATGGGCGTGGAGGAACTCGACCGGGAGCACCGACACCGGCTGGTCGTGATCGTCCCAGGTGATCATGACCGCCCCGCTGACGACTGCCGCCCCGATCGCCCGGAGGTCGGTCGCCACACCGGCGGTGTACACCACCCGCTGACGGGTGATCGGGTGAACCGTGGCCTCGTCATGGGAATGGTCGCGGAGCCAGATCCAGAGGTGCTCGCTCTCGTGGCCGTCCGACCAGTGGATGCGCAGCACGCCGGCGTCCGGGTCGAGTCGTTCGATCGTCGTCACGCCGTCAGTCAATCACGTCACCGAACGACCCGCCGGCGACGGGAACACGGAGCACGGAATCCGGCCCCGGACGACGCGAGACCGGGAGGGAGCCGCGTACCAGTCTCCGCCCGGGTGACGGTTGCGGACCCCGGGGATCGCCATCGCGGTGGTCGTCGGCGCGCCGATGACGCACCTGACGTTCGCCGTCCGTCGGTGCGACGCCGTCGGCGGGTGTTGCCCTGCCGATGCACCGTCGATCCCCGCCGACGACGTCTTCGGGACGACAGCAGCGGGGGGCCGCGCTGGTGGTGGGTGCGCCGGTGTCGCGCCTCGGCGAACGCGACCGCCCGAACCGGACACCGGCCGTCATCGTCGCTGATGTGACCGCCGCGGTGAACGGTGTGGCCGCCCGGAGCTACGGCCACGGTTGACGGTCCAGGACGCGCGTCTCCGCTCGATCCGCGCATGCGATCGCCCGTTGTCGAGAGCGTCGTGCGGGCCGGATTCGGTGGCGATGCCGCCGGGGAGGGGTGTCGCATCGTCGGCCGCGGTCCGGGCGCTCTACGGTTCGGGCATGGCGACAGAGCACAGGGGCGCGCACGTCGAGTACGACGAGTTCTCGATGTTCTGCGAGAACGCAGCCGAGTACGGGCTGTCGCTCGATGGCGCTCCGGTGGTCGAGCGCACCACGACCGCGCTCCGCGACGGTCGGCGGATCAGCACGCTGCGGTGGGGAACGGCTCCACCAGAGGTCGTGCTGATCCACGGCGGCGCGCAGAACGCCCACACCTGGGACACCGTCGCCCTCGCGCTGGACCGTCCCCTGATCGCGCCGGACCTGCCGGGTCACGGTCACTCCGACAGCCCCGCGTCCGGGGTCGGCACGCGTCCCGACGCCAACGCCGTCGATCTCGCCGAGGTGATCGACGAGCTCGCTCCGCAGGCCGCGGTCACCGTCGGGATGTCGCTCGGCGGACTGACTGCGATCGCCCTGGCGGCAGCTCGTCCCGACCTCGTCCGACGGCTCGTTCTGGTCGACATCACGCCGGGCGTCACGGGCGACAAGGCGAAAGCCATCCACGACTTCGTCCGTGGGCCGGCCACGTTCCCGAGCTTCGACGACCTGCTGGCGCGCACGATCGAGTTCAACCCGACCAGGTCCGAGAGCTCGCTGAGGCGCGGCATCTTGCACAACGCGCTCCAGCGCGACGACGGGAGCTGGGTCTGGCGGCACCGCCGCGACGACTACACCGCCATGGGCGACACCGACGACTCGGACGAGCGCCCGGACATCTCGTCGCTGTGGGACGACCTCGCGGCGTCGACGGCTCCGCTCACCCTCGTACGCGGCATGCGCGAACAATCGGTCGTCGACGACGCCGACGTCGCCGAGCTCGTTCACCGCCGACCCGACGCGAGGGTGGTCGAGGTGGACGCCGGGCACAGCGTGCAGGGTGACGCACCGCTCGAACTCGCCCGCATCATCGACCACGTCATCACCGAAGGAGCAGCACCGTGAGTATCGACTACGCAGCCGAGTTCCCGAGTTTCAGCTCTGACCGACCCCGCGACGGGGTGCTGCGCATCACGTTCGACGGGCCGGGGCTGAACTCGGTGGGGCCGGACGCGCACCGGGAGATCGCCGAGGTGTGGGTCGCGGTCGACCGCGACCCCGACGTCCAGGTGGCGATCCTGCAGGGCGCCGGAAAGGGGTTCTCGGCGGGCGGCAGCTTCGAGCTGATCGACGGCATGATCCACGACTACGCGACCCGCACCCGGGTGATGCGCGAGGCGCGCGATCTCGTCTGGAACGTCATCAACTGCTCGAAACCGATCGTGTCGGCGATCCACGGCCCGGCCGTCGGCGCCGGGCTGGTGGCCGGGTTGCTCGCCGACGTGTCGATCGTCGGTCGGAACGCCCGCATCATCGACGGCCACACCCGCCTCGGTGTCGCGGCCGGTGATCATGCGGCTGTGTGCTGGCCGCTGCTGGTGGGCATGGCGAAGGCGAAGTACTACCTCCTCACCTGCGACACGCTCACGGGCGAGGAGGCGGAGCGGATCGGGCTCGTGTCGCTCTGCGTCGACGACGATCGTGTGCACGACGAGGCGCTCGTCGTCGCCGACAAGCTGATGTCGGTCTCGCCCTCGGCTGTCCGCTGGACGAAGCACTCCCTGAACCACTGGTACCGATCGGCGGGCCCGGCGTTCGACGCGTCGCTGGCTCTCGAGTTCTACGGGTTCGGCGGCCCCGACGTCGCCGAGGGGCTGGCGTCACACCGGGAGAAGCGGGCCGCCAACTTCACCGGACCCACGTCGGAATGATCACGGGGGCGGCAGGCGCGGGAAACAACGGATCGGTTCGCAGGGTTCGTGTGGACATGACGCCACTCGCACCGTTGCCCGAATCGTTCGCCGCCACACGGGATGCGCTCCAGCGGGTCGCTGTGCACATCGTCGCCCGCGCCCGCTCGCAGGCCACCGGTCGGTTCGGATTGCGGGCTGTGGTCGGGGGCTTCGGCACGCCGGAGTTCGGTGACGACGTGGTGCGGGTCCGTGTGTCTGGAGCGCTGATCGTTCGCGAGACGGGCGGCGCCGATGGCGCGACCAGCGCGGCGATGTCGATCGACGGTGCGAGCCTCACGGAGCTCGCCGCGCTGGCGAAGGTCGACCTGGACGCCGACCTGGACGTCGGCCATGACACGCCTCCGCTCGGCGATGCGGCCGAGGTGCTGTCGGCCGACACGGCGGCGGCGACGGTGCTCGCATCGTGGTACGGCGTCGTCGCCACGGCCCTCGACCGCGTGATCGAGCAGCTGCCCGCGGATGCCTCACCGACCATGATCCAGCTGTGGCCCGAGCACTTCGACGTGGCCCTCGACGCAGCAGCGACGGCCGACCGGCGCGCCAACCTCGGTGGATCACCCGGCGACGGGTTCCAGGCACAGCCGTATGCGTACGTCGGCCCGTGGACGGAGGATCGGCCGGGCGACAAGTCGTTCTGGAACGCACCGTTCGGAGCCGTGCTCGTGTACGACGACCTCGTCGGCGACGCCGACCCGGTTGCCGCGCTGACGGCGTTCTTCCTCGACGGCATTCGCCGATTGGCCGGCCGCTAGACCGAGCGAGCAGGGGCCCGGCGCCCCGAGACCCGAACGCGCCGATCAGACTGCGACGGCTTCGTCGACGAGGCGCGTCGACGGCAATGATCGCAGCCCCCCGTCGCGCAGCTCGGCCAGCGCCGGCACCGGGTTGGGGTCGCGGAAGTACCGGTCGTCGGCGTAATCGGGCGCTGCCGCCGTCGGGTCGTCCGCCCACCACGACGCCTCGAGGGCGATGCCGTTGGGGTCGGTGAAGTAGATCGAACGCATCAGCCCGTGGTCGACCACCTCGGTGACCTCGGTGCCCGCCGATTCGAGACGCTCACGGAGCCTCAGGAGTGCGGCCTCGTCGGGGAGGTCGAGCGACAGATGATCGAACTGGCCGGCCCGTTCGTCGAACACCCCGGCCGGCTTGGAGATCATCTTCGTCTCGTGGCCGGTGTACTCGAAGAAGGCCACCGAATGCGACGGTCCGAACGAGAAGAAGTAGTGTCGGAACGTGTCGGTGCCGATCGTGGCGACGAGTGGCGCACCCATCACGCCGTGCCAGAACCGAACCGTCGCATCCATGTCATTGGTGATCAGGGCGAGGTGGTTGAGTCCCTGCCACGGCACGGGGAAATCGATCGGCGTCATGAGTTCTCCTGTTCGTTGTGCTCGCAAGCATAGCACGTGCGCTCGGATCCGCCGACCATCGGCTGCCTAGTCTCGCGTCATGGACCTCTCGACGATGACGTACGACGTGCGCGATCACGTGGCGCACGTGCGATTCACCCGCCCCGAGGGCGCCAATGCCGTGAACCCGGCGTTCTCCGCCGATCTCCGCGCCGTGATGGTCGCGATCGAGTTCGACGACGACGTCCGATCGGCGGCCGTGACCGCCGAGGGCAAGGTCTTCTGCGCCGGCGGCGACCTGAAACTCTTCCACGAGGCCGGTGAGCAGGTCGCCTCGCTCGCTTCCGACATGCTCGTCGATTACCACGGCGCGATCTACAAGATGAACTCGATCCCCAAGCCGTTCGTCGCCGGTGTGCGTGGCGCCGCCGGCGGTGCCGGTCTGTCGCTGATGAGCGCGTTCGATCTCGTCGTGTCGGGTGAGTCGGCCAAGTACACGATGGCCTACACCCGCGCCGGCGTCACGCCCGACGGGACGTCCTCCTACTTCGTGGCCCGCCACATCGGCCTGCGGCGCATGCTCGACCTGACGCTGACGAACCGGGTGCTCGATGCGGCAGAAGCCGAAGCCTGGGGTCTGGTCAACCGGGTCGTGCCCGACGACGACGTCGACGCGGCGGCCACCGAACTCGCCCAACAACTCGCCGACGGGCCGGCGTGGGCGACCGGTCACGCCAAGCGGGTCGTGTATCACGGGTACGAGAGCTCACTCCCGGCGGCTGGAGAGTTCGAGGGGGTCGTGATCGCCGAGTCGATGGGTCGACACGACGGCCAGGAGGGCATCGCCGCGTTCGCCGAGAAGCGACGCCCCGAGTTCACGGGCGACTGACGATCGAACCGGAACGGGGAACGATACGTTCCGGACCCTCATCGACGGCAGATCCCAGACTCCGCTCGAACCGCGACGGGTACGGTCACCGTCGCGCATCGACATCTCGGCGGAATGGGCGCGCGACCCGGTGACGATGTCGGTCGTCGTTGCCTCGTCTCCGCGACATGACTCCCTGCTTCACCCGTCGGCGCGCATCGACGGAGTGCGTCCGAACGATGGTGGCTGTGGACGGCCACCACGAACGGGCCCCAGCACCAGCCCCGTCCCGGGTCGGCCTAGAACACGATCACGCTGCGCGCTTCGGTGCCCCTCTGCATCGCGGCATACCCGTCGTTGACCTCGTCGAGGGTGATCCGAGCGGCGACGAGCTCGTCGAGCTTCAGCCGGCCCTGGAGGTAGAGGTTGGCCAGCATCGGGATGTCGCGCTTGAAGTTGTTCGAACCCATGAACACGCCTTGCAGCCCGCGGGCCTGCAGCACCATGGGTGCGCCCGGCAGTGCGACGTCGGCACCGAGTGCCGGGAGGCCGACCAGATAGGCCGTTCGGCCGGGTCGGACCATCCGGAACGCCTGCTGTGCCGTCGCCGGGAGCCCGATCGCCTCGAAGGCACTGTCGACGCCGCCACCCGTCATCTCGACGACGGCGTTGACGGCCTCGCCGTCCGAACCGTCGACGACGTCGGTCGCACCGAACGTGCGGGCGAGCGCGAGCTTCTCGGGGTTGAGGTCGACCGCGATGATCTGTTCCGCTCCGGCGAGGTGGGCGCCTTGCACGATGTTCAGGCCGATGCCCCCGGCACCGATCACGGCGACCGTCGAGCCGGCGCGCACCCTCGCCGAGTTGAACACGGCGCCGACGCCCGTGATGACGGCACACCCGAGCAGCGCCCCCAGATGGAGCGGCAGTTCGTCGGGCACCTTCACGATGCCGTTGCGGTGGACGAGCATCTCCTCGGCGAACCCGCCCAACCCCGACATCTGCGCGACCGATTCGTCGCCGCGCCACACCCGCGACGTTCCGTCGGCTCGCACCGACAGCGCTCGGCGGTTCTCGCACAGGAACGTGTTGCCGAACGCGCATTCACGGCACGATCCGCAGAACACGGAGAGGCATCCGACCACGTGATCGCCGGGTGCGAACTCGTCGACGTTCTCGCCGACCGCCTGCACCACGCCGGCGGCCTCGTGCCCGAGCAGCGCGGGGAACTTCGTCGGCAGCTTGCCTTCGATGATGTGGAGATCGCTGTGGCACAGCCCGCAGGCGGCGGTCTGGACCAGCACCTCGTCGGGCCCGGGTTCGGTGAGGGTCACCTCGTCGATGACGAGATCCCCGGGAGCGTGTTCGAGCAGGGCGGCGCGCATGATGATCCGATCGTCAGCGGTGAAGGAGCACGGGGAGGAAGCGCGGGCCGCGCACCTGGCCGTTGGCCCACTTGGTCTCGCGCTCGGGGTCGAGCACGTAGTCGGGGAACGCCCGCAGCCATTCCTGTAACGCCACGACGAGCTCGAGCCGGGCCAGGTTCGAGCCGAGGCAGCGGTGGATGCCGAGTCCGAACGCGATGTGCCGGTTCTTGGCGCGGTCGATCTGGAACTCGTGTGCATTCTCGAACGCCTCCGGGTCGTGGTTGGCGGCGGGAAAGGTCACGAGCGTCTGCTCGCCGGCGCGCATCGGGCAGCCCGCAACCTCGGTGTCCGAGGTCGTGAGTCGGCCCATCGTGACCGGTGCGTAGTAGCGGAGCACCTCCTCGGTGGCGGTGTTCCACAGCAGGTCGTCGTCGTCGACGGCGACGAGCGCGGCACGGTCGTCGGCGTGCTGTCCGAAGTGCCAGATGCCCGAGCCGATCGCGCTCCACGTGGTGTCGATGCCGGCGATGATCATCAACGAGACGTAGCCGCGTTGCAGCTCTCGGTCGACGGGTTCGCCGTCGATCTCCGCGTGTGCGATGAGCGTCATGAGGTCGTCCTTCGGGTCGTCGGAACGGAGGTCGAGCAGCCGGTCGTTGTACGCGCTCATCTCTTCGAAGACCTGCTGTCGCACCTTCGGATCCCTGGGTGCGAGCTGGAAGTTGCGGAAGATCCAGTCCCGGAACATGTCGGCGTCGGCCTCCGGGACGCCGAGGAGCTGACAGATGCCGTGCACCGGGATGTGCTGTGCGTACTGCTCGGATGCGTCGGCGTGCGTCGCACCGTCGAGTTCCGCGATCAGACCGCGGCAGAACTCGCGCATCTCCTGTTCCATCGTGGCGATCTTCTTGGGGCTGAAGGAGGGCAGCAGCAGGCGGCGGTGGCCGTGGTGGTCGGGTGGATCCGACGTGATCGGTGGCGCCGGCTGGCGCGGTCGGTCGGGATGGCCGACGCTGACGAGCACCGAGGAGAAGTGCTCGGTGTCGTTCGCGATCTGTGCCACCGCTTCCATCGTCACGGGCATGTGTGCTCGGCCGTACCGCTCGGTCGTCACGACCGGGCACTGCTCGCGCACCTCGTTCCAGATGTCGATCGCGTTCGCGCCCCACCGGTCGTCGAGCCAGTCCCAGTCGTTGACCCAGTCGGTCACGGGTCGTAGATCCTGCTCGTCGGTCTCGTACGCCATGCTGTCCCCTTTCAGCAGTCCGCAGCGTAGACGGGTCGCGTCAGCGGCGGCGTGCCGGGTCCTGGCGGTAGAAGTCTGCAAGTCGCCGGTACACCCGCGGATGCCGCTCGCGGAGTGCGAGCGGCCGGGTGAAGAACAGTTCGGTCGTCACGGCGAAGTATTCGGCCGGATTGGTCGCGCCGTAGCCGCGGACGAGGCCGTCGCTGCCGCGGCGCCGGAGCCGCCGGTAATTGGTGCCGAGGGTCTGGATCCATGCCGACTCGTCGTCGCGGGTCGGGAGCGGCGGCATGCCATCGGCGGCTCCGTCGAGTTGGTCGAGTTTGTGAGCGAACTCGTGGTAGATGACGTTCACGCCCCGATCCGGGTCGGCGATCTGCCGGGCCGCAGTCTGCCAGTCGAGCAGCACCGGGCCGCGGCCGTGACCGGACTGACCCGCGAGGAACTGCGGGCCGGAGCTGACGACCCCGCGTGCCGGTCCCGGCCGGTCACCGCGTGTGACGATCGTCCGTCCGTGGACGATCACCGAGCGGACGTTGAGGTATGGGTGGGTGGTCGGCTCGAATCCGGCCACGAGCAGGGCGGCGTGGGCGGCGATCGCATGGACCATCGCCTCGGTGACGACCACGTCGCCGCGCTCCCTCCCACCGCGTGTTCGTGACCAGCCGTTCGCCGTGCACGAGGAAGCGCTCCTGTTCGTCGGCCGACAGCCGCCGGAACTCGGCCGGGGCTGCGGCCCGGAGCTCCGGACGGATCGCAGCACGCACCATGCCAGTGTGCCGTCGGCTGTCACCGGTTCGACATCGCCTCGAAAACCGGTGGGAACGGCCGGTCGGAGCTGCGAGCCTGATGAGCCGAGATGACGTCGTCGCCACCACCCCCCTCGCAGCCCTCGGAGCCCGGGAGCGATCAGGATGGCAGCGTCGCGCGCCGGGCGATGCTCGACCGGACGGTCGCATCCGTCTCGCTCTCGGTTCCGGACACGCTGCCGATCGCAGACCGTGCCGACGAGTTGATCGCCGCGATCCGTGAGCATCAGGTCCTGATCGTCGCCGGGGAGACGGGTTCGGGCAAGAGCACCCAGCTCCCGAAGCTGTGCCTGCTCGCCGGGCGCGGCGTCGACGGCATCATCGGCCACACCCAGCCCCGACGTGTCGCCGCCCGGACGGTCGCCGAGCGCGTCGCCGACGAGATCGGGACCACGATCGGCGAGGCCGTGGGCTACACCGTCCGCTTCAACGATCGTGTCGGCGCTGGGACGCTCCTGCGGGTCATGACCGACGGCATCCTTCTCAACGAGCTGCAGCGCGACCGGATGCTGCGTCGGTACGACACGCTCATCATCGACGAGGCGCACGAGCGCAGCCTGAACATCGACTTCATCCTCGGCTACCTCAGGCAGCTGTTGCCGAAGCGGCCCGATCTCAAGGTCATCGTGACCTCGGCGACGATCGACACCGATCGGTTCGCCGATCACTTCGCGATCGACGGCGTCCCGGCGCCCGTGTTCGTCGTCGAGGGACGAACGTTCCCGGTCGAGGTCCGCTACCGGCCCTACGGCCCCGACAACGACTCCGATCCTGGTGATCGACGGGACCAGGTTCGGGCGGTCATCGACGCAGTCGGCGAGCTCGAGCACGAGGGCCCCGGTGACGTGCTCGTGTTCCTGAGCGGCGAACGGGAGATCCACGACGTGGCCGACGCGCTTCGTCGTGAGGAGCTCCGCGACACCGAGGTGCTCCCGCTGTACGCCCGGCTGTCGTCGGCCGAGCAGCATCGGATCTTCCAGCCACACCGTGGTCGCCGCGTCGTGCTCTCGACGAACGTCGCCGAGACCTCGATCACGGTGCCCGGCGTGCGCTACGTCGTCGACGCCGGGACGGCACGCATCTCGCGGTACAGCCGCCGGCTCAAGGTGCAGCGTCTCCCGATCGAGCCGGTCTCGCAGGCCTCGGCCAACCAGCGCGCCGGGCGGTGCGGACGCGTCGCTGCGGGCATCTGCATCCGGCTCTACGCCGAGGAGGACTTCGACAACCGTGACGAGTTCACCGAGCCCGAGATCCTGCGGACGAACCTCGCGTCGGTGATCCTGCAGATGACGGCGATCGGGCTCGGTGATGTCGGTCGCTTCCCGTTCGTCGAGCCGCCGGACCGGCAGGCGATCCGTGACGGCTACCTCCTGCTCGACGAACTCGGTGCGTTGCGCGAGGGGCGTCTCGGTGCGCCCAGAAAGCTCACGAACATCGGCCGACAGCTGTCGCGACTGCCCGTCGACCCCCGCCTCGGGCGAATGGTGATCGAGGCCGATCGGCACGGATGCGTGCGGGAGGTGCTGGTGATCGCGTCGGCGCTGTCGATCCAGGACGTCCGCGAGCGGCCCAAGGACGACCCCGATCGGGCCGCCGAGCTCCACCACCGGTTCGACGTGGAGGGATCGGATCTGATGTCGATCGTGGCGCTCTGGGACCATCTGCGCGAACGGCAACGAGAGCTCTCCGGCAACCGGTTCCGGCGAATGTGCCGCGACGAGTACCTCAACTACCTGCGCGTGCGCGAGTGGCGCGACCTCTACAGCCAGCTCCGCCAGGTCGCCGGCCAGCTGAAGATCCGGCCGACCGTCGAGGAGGCACATCCCGACCGGGTGCACCAGGCGGTGTTGGCCGGTCTGCTGTCGCACATCGGGACGCGCGACGGTGACGGACGGGAGTATCGCGGTGCGCGCGACGCACGGTTCGTGATCGCCCCTGGCTCGGTGCTCGCCAAGCGCGGGCCGAAGTGGGTCATGGCGGCTGAGCTGGTGGAGACGAACCGGCTGTGGGCGCGGCGGGTGGCGACGATCCAGCCCGAGTGGGCCGAGTCGATCGCCGCACACCTCGTCAAGCGCTCGTACAGCGACCCGTGGTGGGACGCCCCAGCCGGGCGAGCGGTCGTCGCCGAGACCGTCACCCTCTTCGGGCTGCCGATCGTCGCGGCCCGCACGATCGGCGTCGGTCGCGTGGATCGGGTGCTCGCACGCGAGATGTTCATCCGCCACGCCCTCGTCGCGGGCGACTGGGACACCCGCCACGAGTTCGTCCGCACCAACGCCCGTTTCGTCGAGCGGGTGGCCTTGCTCGAGGCGCGCGTGCGGCGAATCGATCTGCTCGACGACGAGGCGCTGTACGAGTTCTACGACGAGCGCGTGGGAGCCGACGTCACCTCTGGTCGCGACTTCGATCGCTGGTGGAAGTCGGCCGCACGCGACCAACCTCACCTGCTCGAACTCGGACCGGTCGTGCTGCGGAACCGCCGGGGAATCCGGCTCGACGACTACCCCGACACGTGGACGATCGGCGACGTGGAGTACCGGCTGACCTATCGGTTCGAACCCGACACACCACTCGACGGTGCGACGCTCAACGTGCCGCTGACCGCGCTCAACCAGCTGGACGACCGGGGCCTCGACTGGCTCGTGCCGGGCTACCGGGAGGAACTCGTCGGCCTGCTGGTCCGATCGCTCCCCAAAGACGTCCGCCGTGAGCTGATTCCGATGAACGAGACCGCAGCGGCCGTGTTCGCACGACTCGGCGAGCCGTCGGGGCGGCTCGTCGACGCCGTTGCCGTTGCCATCCGTGAAGCCACCGGTGTCGAAGTATCCGGCGACGATTTCGACGTCGAGCGTCTCCCGAGCCACCTGTGGATGCACTTCGTGGTGATCGACGCGGACGGCGCCGTGGTCGACGCGGGCGACGATCTCGCTGCGATCCGAGAGCGGCAGGCGGGCTCCGCACGCACGGCGCTCGCCGCGGCGACACCGATCGAAGAGCGACGCGACATCGTGACCTGGGACATCGGCACGCTCGACCGCGTGGTCGAGCAGCGAGCCGACGACGGCCACGTGGTTCGTGCCTACCCGACGCTGCTCGACCGGGGCGACAGCGTCGCACTCCGCGTGGTCGACAACGAGGCACTCCAGCAGCGGGCGATGCGCGGTGGCGTGCGCCGCTTGCTGCTCATGGCGGCTGCCCCGACCGTGCCCAAGATCGAACGCACCCTCGATCAGCGTGCGACGTTGGCGGTGGCTGCCGGTTCCATCGCGCTGTCCGACCTCGCCGCAGATGCGATCGAAGCCGCGGTCGACGCCGTCATGTCGAGGTACGAGCTGCCGTGGGACGACGGCGCCTTCGCCCGTATCGAGCAGGCCGTCCGTCAGGACACTCAGCAGCTCGCGGCCGATGCGCTCGCGGTGGCGGCCGACATCGTCGACGCCGCGAATCGGGTCCGACGACGCACCGTGGCGCTTCCGGCCGACGCGCTCCGCCCGACTGTCGCCGACGCGGAGGCCCACGCGCGCCGCCTCGTGGCGCCCGGGTTCATCCGACGGTCGGGTACCGATCGCCTCCCCGACGTGCATCGCTACGTGCGAGGGATCGAGTACCGCCTCGATCATCTCGGTGGGGACATCGCCCGTGATCAGCGTCGCATGGCCGAGGTGCGACCGATCGAGCGGTCCGTCGCCGGCGCTCTCGACGGCGCACCAGGTCGCCAGCACGACCTCCGAGCGCTCGTCTGGATGCTCGAGGAACTCCGCATGAGCACGTTCGCGCAGCCGTTGGGTGTTGACGGTCCGATCAGTGCGAAGCGGATCCGTCAGGCGTTCCGCGCGATCACCGGGTCGAACCTCGACTGATCCGACAGCGACCTGCGGCGCGGTGGTGTCTATGGTCCGGCGGTGGACTCTCGGCGTGCCTGGCTGACAGTGGTGGCAGCGTTCTTCTCGTCGGCCGTCACCCTGGGAACCGCCTACAGCTTCGGCGCCTTCTTCGAGTCGATGAGCGAGGAGTTCGACGCGGCCGCGGGAGCGACCGCGGTCATCTTCGGCATCACGACGTTCTCGTTCTTCTGGCTGAGCATCGTCACGGGGCGGATGTCCGACCGGTTCGGGCCACGTGTCGTGCTGGTGACCGGTGCCGTCGCGATGTTCGCCGGCCTCATGCTCACGAGCCGTGTCGATTCCCTCGGCGTGGGATACGTCACCTATGGCGCCGGCGTCGGCATCGCGGCGGCGTGCGGGTACGTGCCGATGGTCGCCACGGTCGGCGGCTGGTTCGTGCGGCAGCGAGCGCTTGCGGTCGGACTCGCCGTCGCCGGGATCGGTGTCGGCACCATGGTGATGTCGCCGTTGTCGGCCGCGATGATCGACCGCTACGGCTGGCGTGACACCTACGTGGTCTTCGCGATCGGAGGTGCACTGGTGCTGTTGGCGTGCGTGCCACTCGTCGACCGGCCGCCCGGCGACGGCTCGCCGCAGCCGTCCCGATTCGGCGACGCCATGCGGAGCCGGGTGTTCCGGCGGGTGCACCTGTCGGCCCTGGCGCTCGGATTGGCCCTGTTCGTCCCGTTCGTGTTCGTCGGTCAGTACGCCAAGGAGCAGGGGATCGATGCCGTCCAGGCCGCCGTGCTCGTCGGCGTGCTCGGAGGTGCGAGCGTGCTGTCACGAATCGGCTTCGGCTCGCTCGTGCTGCGATTCGGCTCGTTCCGGCTCTACCGAGCGTGCTTCGTCATCCACGGCATCAGCTTCCTCATCTGGTTGGTCGCCGGTTCGTCGTACGCCTTGCTGGTGCTGTTCGTGCTCGTGTTGGGTGTCGGCTACGGAGGGTTCGTCGCTTTGAGCCCGATCCTCATCTCCGACCGGATGGGCATCGCCGGGCTCGGGTCGATCCTGGGGCTGCTGTACACGGCGCCGGGTCTCGGCGGGTTGATCGGCCCACCCGCCGCGGGCTGGCTGATCGATCGCACGGGCACCTACCGCTGGGCGATCCTCGCGTGCCTGGTCAGCGCTGGCGTCTCGGTGGCGCTGCTCAGCGGCCTGCCCGTCGACGAACACGGTCGACTCGCCCGCGCCGACGACGCCCGGGGATGATCAGGTCGCCGAACGTGGTCACCCCGGTCGCCGGTAGCCGGTCACGACGTCGACGACCTCCGCTTCGTCGTCGGTGATCGTGATCAGGTCCGAGTAGTCCCGTCCGTTCGAGAGCGATTCGAGGACGGCCCAGACCGGGTGGTTCGTCGTCCAGTGGTCGCGGCCCAGGAGGACCATCGGCGACGGCGGACCGAATGACGAATAGTGGTTCTGCGCGGCGTCCTGGAAGATCTCCTGGATCGTGCCGGCACTACCGGGCGCGAAGACGATGCCGTGGGTCGCGATCGCGAGCAGGCCTTCCTCGCGGACGCTGTTGGCGAAGTACTTGGCGATCCCGGTGGCGAACGCGTTCGGCGGTTCGTGGCCGTACATCCACGTCGGGATGCCGATCGACTCGTAGCGATCCGGATCTTCGGGCAGCGGCCATCGCCGTCGAACGGCCATGGCGCGATCGAGCCAGTCGGGGTCGGCGTACTCCGTGCCGGCCGGTGCTCCGATCGGCCGCGGTGCGAGTATCTCGATCGCCGAATCGAGTGCCTCGTCGTCGGGCTGGTTCGCGAACCAGGCGCCGAGGTGGGTGGCCTCCATCGCTCCGGGACCACCGCCGGACAGCATCAGCCGACCCGACCGTGTGAGCGAGCGGGCGATGCGTGCGATCGATGCGTAGGTCGGACTCCTTCGTTCGAGGCCGTGGCCTCCCATGATGGCGACGGGCCGTGTGCCCTCGATGGCGTCGTGGAGTGCGTCGGTGATCGAGTGGTCGTGCAGACGTCGGGCGAGGGTCTCGTCGATCATCGTCGGGTACTGCCTACCGGTCTCGACCCAGTGGTGGTACACGCCTGCGTCGTACGTGTTCTCGTAACCTCGGCCGGCCGCCGGGTCGAAGCCGGCGAAGATCTCCTCGGGTGTGTAGAGGTCGGCGCGATGGGCGGGATACGGGCGTTGGCCGTCGTCGCGGATGACCGTTGCGCCGGTCGTCGTCAGGTAGCCGGCCTGCGCCGGTGTGAGGTCGCAGCCGAGGAACAGACAACCTCGGAACGAGCCGGATTCGAATCCGTCCACGGCGCGCAGGTCGAGCGACTGGAATGCGGCGAGTGGGCGGTCGTCACCGAGTTCGACCCAGGCAGCGCAGGCGTCCACTTCGTCGATCTCCAGCATCGCCGCAAGCTACCGAGCCCTGACCGGGTGCGAGCGATCGTGGGTCGGCGGGATCGCTCGGGCACTCGGGGCTCAGACGTGTTTGACGAAGCGGGCCGTCTCGGCGTCGTAGTCGAACCCGACGCGACCGAGGTAACTGCGGTGGGCCTCGTTGCCGCCGAGGCTCGTGACGACGTCGACGCCGGCCGAGCGGAACACCCCGGCGCCCTGGCCGTACAGCCACCGTCCGAGTCGGGAGTCCCGATAGCTGCGCAGCACATAGTCGAGCGTGACGTCGAGCCGGTCGCCGGTGCGGTCACCGAGCAGCACGCCGGCAGGGAGACCGTCGCGGGTGAGGACCAGAGCGAAGTCGGGTCGATCAGCGGCCACGTACTCGGGCTGGAACGTCGCGATGTCGTCGGCGTGATGCGCGAGGAAATCCGCCAGGAACGGTGAATCGGTGGGGACCACGACCACCCCGAGGTCGCGCCGCCCGCCCAACTCGCGGGTCAGGAACCAGATGTTGAGGCATGCGATCGACGCGTTGGTGATCACGATCGGGATCGATCCGATGAGCAGGCCGTAGACGACGAACGTGGCCGACCCGGCCAGCGAGATCGTGCGCAATCGGACGACCGACGTCATCGCCAACGAGGTGACCACGAGCACCGACGCGGCATAGCCGACCAGCTCCTGCCCGTCGACGCTCATCGCGCGGCGAGCTCGTTGCGCAGGTCACGGACGAACTGTGGGACGTCTGGTGGCTGGATCACCGCACCTCGGATCAGGTCGTCGAAGTGCTGACAGAGGCGCTGGACGTGGCTCGATGCCGTCAGTACGAGGTACAGCTGGCCGAGGTACAGCGACGCCCGCAGTGGTCCGAAGATCGTGACGGGCGAGGCGTATCGCTCGAGCCCGTCGAACAGGAACCACCGCAGCGTGGGATACAACTCGCTCGTGAGTCGCTCGATGTGATCGAGTTGCTCGAGCCGGACCTCGGGGTCCAGGTTCGCCCAGATGCCCTCGCCACGTGCGAAGCCGCGCAGCCCCTGGATCGATGAGCAGCACTCCATCTCGGTCTCCGGTCCGCGTGTCCAGGCCAGGCGGGCGGCCGCCGTCTCGATCCGTTGCGATGGCCGAGCCGCGACGAATTGGGCCAGCTCGTAGGTGATCACCGCGTCCGACTTCAGGAGATCGGGGATCGTCGACGGAACGTAGCGGACCTTGTAGCCGATCGACTCGGCGAACCATTCCATCAAGCGCTCGTCGTTGTCGGCCCGACCGAACGGTTCGAACGCGGTGTGCTCCTGCATCATCTCGGCCTGCATCGGGCCTGCGTTGGAGAGTCCGACCAACCAGTCGATCGACACGTTGTTCTCGACCGCGATCGCCACCAACGTCTCGAGTCGGGGGAGGCGCCGGTTGTCGGGCGTGAGCAGCTGAGAGAGCGTCGAACGGTCGACGCCTGCCTGCTCGGCGAAGGCGCTCTTCGATCGGCCGCTGCGGTCGACCACATCGCCCAATCGCTCATGGAATGTCGTCATCACCGCTGATCGGTCGAGCATGGAGTGGAGCATACACGCAACATATGTTGTATATAGACATCACAAGCGAGTGAGTGCTGCGCATGAGGTGCGAATTGTGCGCAAGTTCCCGATGACAGTGTTCTCGCGATGTGCGATGTTGGACGTGTGATGCGGACGGCGGATGAACTCGGGTCGTCGCGTACCGCGTCGCACGTCGAGTGGCCGACCGTCGGGGTCGCCGCCACGATCGCCGCAGGGACGATCGTGGTCCTTGCCACGCATCAGCGCCTCGGCGCGCCGTTGACCGTGGTCCTGCTCGGTGTGCTCGGCGCGTGGTACGGGTCGTTGCGTCACGAGGTGGTCCACGGTCACCCGACGCCGTGGCGTTGGGTGAACACGGTCGTCGCCGCGGTGCCCTTGAGTCTCACCGAACCGTTCTGGCACTACCGCGAGGACCACCTGCGGCATCACGCGACCGACGAGCTGACCGACCCGCTGAGCGACCCGGAGAGCTCCTACCTCTGTCGTTCGGCCTGGGCCGCGGCGAACGCGGTCACCCGTGCCGCCCGAATCGCCAACACGACGTTGGCCGGCCGCCTGATCATCGGGCCGTGGTTCGCGGCCGCGTCGGTCGTTCGCGACCTGAGGCAGTCATGGGTGGATGGGCGCCGCCGGTGGGCGATCGTGCGGTTCGTGCTCGCCGACCTCGGCGTGCTCGTCGTCGTGAGTGCGACGGGTCTGCCGCTCTGGCAGTGGGTGCTCGGCGTCGGATACCTCGGCACGTCGTTGACGCTCGTCCGTTCGTATGCGGAACATCGCGCCGTGCCCGAGGGGTCGCGCACTGCGGTGGTGCTCGGACGTGGTTTCTGGGCCGTGCTGTTCCTGAACAACAATCTGCACGTGACCCACCACCGCAACCCCGGCTTGGCGTGGTACCGGATCCCGGCGGCACACGCCGCGAGCGACGCCGACCGGCTGGCCGCCGATGGCGCCGGGCTCTACCGAGGGTACGGCGAGATCTTCCGGCGGTATCTCGTCCGGCCGCTGAGCGACGTGGTCGATCCGCTCGACCGCGAGCCGCACACCGCTCGGGCGTGAGCGATCAACACGCCTCGTTCGCGATGTACGCGTTCGACGCGATCCGGCCGGCGTACGAGCGCATGTGGGGCGGGGTCGTCGCGCGGGTTCCCGATCTTCCGCCGACGCTGACCTGGCCGGACGACGTGCACACGTCGTGGACCGAGGACGCATTCGTCGTCAAGCAGGCGTGCGGGTGGCCACTCGTCACCCGCCTCGCGGCCACCGTTCGGGTGGTCGGAGCATTCGAGCACGACGTGGCCGGGGCCGAGGGGCACCGCTACCGATCCGTGATCGTGTCGAATCGCGGGCCCTCGGACCGCGTGACCGATCCGGCCGACGTCGCCGGATCGACCGTCGCCTACAACTCCGCGGACAGCCTGTCCGGATGGATCAGCCTGTTGGCCTGGATGGGGGAATCCTGCGGCCCAGCCGTCGAGACCGGGTCGCACCTTGCCAGCCTCGCGATGCTGCGGGCCGACCGGGCCTCGATCGCGTCGATCGACTCGGTGACCCTCGCCCACGTCCGACGCCATGACCCCGACTCGTTCGCCGGGCTCCACGTCATCGGGAGCGGGCCGCTCGTACCGTCACTCCCCGTGATCGTCCCCGCGTCACTCGGCGACGATGCGATCGCCCGACTTCGCCGGGCATTGGGCGAGGTCATCGACGACGACAGTCTCGCCGACACCCGTCGCGAGCTGCTGACCACCGGGTTCGTGCCGCTCGACCTCGACGACTACCGGCGCGACCTCCGACACCTGACGGCCGCAGGATCAGCGAGCTGATCGTGTGAGACGGTGAACGACCTCGCCGAACTCCCGCACGGTGTCGGCGATCACGTCGGCAACGGGCCGCACGGCGTCGATCCGGCCGGCGACCTGACCGCTGAGGGCGATCGCAGCGTTCATGTCGCCGCCGAAGTAGAGCTCCTTGGCGTTGCCGAACTCGCCCATCACGTTGTGCTCGGCGATCAGCAACGCCTCGGTCCTGTCGGTGCGAAGCGCACGAAGTGCGGGTGAGTGGCGCTGGTTGAGGAACAGCGTGTCGGTCTCGGCTGCGTCGACGATCGCCTGCTTCCAGTTGTGATGCACCGGTGACTCGGCGGCTGACACCATCCGCGTGCCCATCTGCACGCCCTCCGCGCCGAGCGCGAACGCGGCGGCCATCGTTGCGCCATCGGTGATGCCGCCGGCGGCGATGATGGGTACGTCGACACGGGACCGGACGAGCGGGAGCAGCACCATGGTCGACACGGGTGTCGGGCTCTTGAAGCCGCCGCCCTCGCCGCCTTCGACGACGAGGCCGTCGACGCCTGCGTCGACCGCCTTGAGCGCCGCCGCCAGCGTCGGGACGACGTGGTAGACGGTGAGCCCGGCGTCTTTGAGGATCGAGGTGTACTTCGTCGGTGATCCGGCGGACGTCGTGACGAACTGCACACCCTGGTCGATCACGAACTCCGCGATCGCCGGGTCGCGGACGAACGCCTGGGCGATGTTGACACCGAACGGGCGGTCGGTGAGGTCGCGCATCTTGGCGATCTCGCCTTTGACCGCGTCGAGCTCTCCGGACGACGTCTCGATGATCCCACACGCGCCGGCCGCCGACACCGCCGATGCGAGCTGGCTGCGGGCGATCCAGCCCATCGGTGCCTGCACGATCGGGATCGGCACCCCCAGATGAGCCGAGACTCGATTGTCGAACGCAGCAGGCAGATCCGTCACGCCCCGAACCTAGCCAAGGCGAGAACCGACTCGCCCATGCAGACATCGCTCGGGCGTACCCGTTCGGCCCGACGAGGTGACGTGAAGCGCAATCTTGAGTCGAACGCAGCCGTGTCCGCTGCAGGGGCTCGCGAGGTCGCCCCGGTCCTCACTCGATCGTCACGCACCACGCGGGTTCGGAGCGAACCGAGCGAGGCGGAGCCGAGCGAGTGAGGCCGAGCAGTTATCCCTTCACGGAGCCGGCGAGCATGCCGCGGACGAAGTAGCGCTGGAGTGCGAAGAACACCACGAGTGGGATGAATGCCTGGACGAACGCCGCCGCCGGGAGGATGTGCTCGTTGCGGCCGAAGTCACCCGCCAGGTTGGCGATCAGGATCGTCGTCGGGTGCGAGTCGGGGTTGGAGCCGACCATGGTGTTGGCCACCAGGTAGTCGTTCCAGGTCCAGAGGAACTGGAAGATCGCGAACGCCGCGAGCACCGGCACCGACAACGGCAGCACCAGCCGCCAGAAGATCGTGAAGTGGTTCGCACCGTCGATGCGAGCCGCCTCGAACAGGTCCTTCGGCAACGAGCTGATGTAGTTGTGCAGCAGGAAGATCGCGAACGGCATCGCGAACCCGGTGTGCGTCAACCAGACCGCCGTGGTGTTCCCCGCCAGATCGAAGTCGGGGATCAGCGTCACCGTCTTGTCGAGCAACGGCAGCGTCAACTTCGCTCCGCCGACGTACAGCTGGAGCAACGGGATCAGCGCCACCTGCAGCGGGATCGCGAGCAGCGACACGGTGGCGATGAACAGCCCCTTGCGACCCTTGAAGTCCACCCAGGCGAACCCGTACGCGGCGAACGCTGCGAAGGCGATCGGGATGATCGTGGCGGGTAGTGCGATCGCGAACGAGTTCGCCAGCGAGTCCCAGATGCTGTTGCGGGCACCGAAGATCTGGTCGTAGTTGTCGAGGGTCAGCTCGTCGGGTCGGGTCGTCCACCAGCCCGTTGCGAGCTGGGCGTCACGGCTTCGCCACGAGTTGACGAACAACCCGAGGCTCGGAATGCTCCACAAGATGACGAGGAACCAGACGACGCCGGTCGGGAGGCTGCGGATGAAGCCGTACCAGCGTCCGGTCTGGCCCGAGCTGGCCTCCGGGGCATCGGATGCGATGCCGGACGGTGCGGCTGACGTGACCTGGCTCATCTCAGACCTCCTTCTGCATGCGACGAATGTTGAAGATCATGACCGGCAGGACCGAGATGAAGATCAGCATCGCCAACGCCGCGCCCCGGCCGATGTTCAAGATGTTGAACGCCTGCTGGAACATGTCGTTGGCCAGGACCTGTGTGTCGAACTGGCCGTTGGTCACGACCTTCACGATGTCGAACACCTTCATCACCAACACGATGAGCGTGGTGACGACGACGCCGATCGTGGTGCCGATCTGGGGGAGTGTGACCCGCCAGAACACCTGGCTGTCGGTGGCACCGTCGATCTTGGCGGCCTCGATCAGCTCGGTCGGCACCGCCTTGATGGCCGCTGACAGGATGACCATCGAGAAGCCGACCTGGATCCAGATCAGGATCACCATCAGCCAGAAGTTGTTGTACGGGCTCTCCTGCACGAACACGATCGTCTGCCCCACGGTCTCGCCGTCGTCGTTGACCCTGAATCCACCGACGCCACCGCCGACGATCTGCGTGTACCGGAGGAAGACCCACCCGGCGAAGATCAGGAGGACGGCCGGCACGGCCGCTCGCCCGTAGGCCTGGCGCACGAGCGACCGGGCCAGGAACGTGGCGATGACGGCGACCAGTACGCCGAGCACGATGGCGCCGATCAGCGTGGGAATGCCGGAGCCGGTGCTGAGTTTGCCGAGACCGATCCACAGCGCGTTGGCGACCCCGGTCTGCTCCTTGGAGATGTCCCGGGTCTGGTAGACGAATCGCCAGATGATCGACGCACCCACGAGCGACAGCGCCATCGGCATGAAGATGATCGACTTGGCGATCTTCTCGCCGCCGCGGCCGTCGGCGAGCACGGCGATGGCGAGCCCGAGTGCGGTGGAGCAGAACGTCACGGTCACGACCCACCAGAGGTTGTTGATGATCGTCCCGCGCATGGCGGTGAAGGCGCCGAAGCACACGAACATGAACCCGGCGACGAGCGGCAGCACGGTCGGGTTGCCGAGCTCGACGGCGCGGCCCGTGAGCTGCTTCTGCCGGAACCCGATCGCCCCGGCGATGACCAGGACGGTCAGGCCGATCAGGAAGGGATAGCTGGTGAACATGTTCGTCCACTCCGACGCGTCCCAGCTCGCCTTGTCGGTGAACGTGTCGACGTAGTTGTCGACACCCACGAAGTCCTCGGAGTCGCGGTCGAGCAGTGACAGGTAGGCGGTGCGAATCGTCGGGACCACGAGCATGACGGCGATGAACAGCAGCCCGGGGCCGAGGAAGATCCAGGCCCGAGACGAGCGGTCGAGGTCGAGGCGCTCGTTGTAGTCGGGGTTGTGCGAGCCGCCGACATGGACGCCGATCAGCACGGCCGGGACGAGAGCGCCGAGGATCGCGGTGCCCACGTTGCCGTCGCCGACGTCGGCGCCGCCCCAGTATCCCAACAGCCAGCCGACCGCCCCACCGAGGAGCAGACCAGCTCGAGGTTCACGCTTGGCGAGCACGGCCAGTCCTGCGCCGATGGCTGCGAACACCGCCGTGTACACGATCGTCGCCACCCAGTCGACACCCGGTTGGACCTCTTCGCGGAGCAGCAACCCGATACCGACACCGACCACGGCGAAGCATCCCACTGCCGCCATCAGCCGTTGCCGGGGATCGTCGTTCGCGGCGAGCACGAATCCGAGCGCGCCGAACACCACCCCCCCGACGATGGGACCGAGCACCCACGACCAGAACCCGCTGTCGGAGCCGACCGTCAATCGGTTGCCGTGCAGCAGGATGCCGACGAGGGCTCCGAGGATTGCGAAGGCGATCGTCTGGAAGCGTTGCCAGCGGGTCTGCACCTGGTCGAACAGGATGTTGGCGCCGATCCAGATGCCGGCACAGGCACCGACGGCGATGACGACGGTGATGATGGTGCTGCGCACCTTGTCGGACAGAACCGCGAGCACGATCGTGCCGACCGCCCCCACCACGAGCACGACACGGTTGGCCCACGACTGTTTTGCCCACCACGACGGTGTGGGCGTGCCTGTGGCCGTGGCCGCTGCGACGTGATCGCCTTCCATCGGATCACGGGGATCGACGTCCCCCGACTGCATCGTTTCCAAGTGCCCCCCTTGGCTCGTGCCCCCGAATTTCAACGGGGCACCGACACCTTAGTGTCGGTGCCCCGATCGGTGTGAACCGACCCGGCGGACCGGGTCGGTTCGATTCGTCAGCCCTGCGGCCAGGTGGCCTGGATGTTCGCTCCCGCTTCCGCGGCGGTGATGTCGCCATTGACCAGCGACGTGCCCTCGGACCAGAACGATCCGGAACCGACATCGGCCGGCATCAGGTCGCCACCGTCGAACCGCACGAAATCGGCCGTCTGAAGGATCTCCAGGAACCGCTGCTCGAGCGGCTGGTAGACGCTGGTGTCCTGGCCCTTGGCGCCCGACAGGTAGCCAGAGATGCTGCCGTCGAGCTCGGCGGTCTGCTTCTGCTGACGGATCTGGGCGTACTCCGGCGTGGCCAGGTACTCCATGACGGCCATGGTGGCGGGGTCTTCGTCGAACGCACCGGCGATCGTGCCGGCGGTCAACACCGGGCCGTCACCGTTGATGTCGGGGAAGTAGAAGACGTCGATGGCGTCGGGGTTCTCGGGATCGGCGAAGCTCGTTCCCGCCGGGTAGAGGCCGGCGAAGAAGTTCGAGTGACGCACCATGTAGCAGTCGTCGGCGAGGTGTGCCTCGGCGACCGGGGTGCCGAAGTTCGTCGCCGAGATCGTGCCGCCGGGGGCGAACACGTTCTCTTCGGTCCAGAGGTCCTTGACGGTCTGCATCGCCTCGATCACTCGTTCGTCGTCGAACTTGACCTCGTTGCTGATCCAGCCGTCGTAGACCTCGCCACCCCACAGGCGCAGCATCATGTCCTCGGTCCAGTCGGTGAACATCCAGCCGGTTGCGGTACCCGACTCGATGCCGACACACAGCGGCTTCGGGCCGTCAGCGGCAGCCATCGTGTCGACCAGTGCGGTGAACTCGTCGAACGTCGTGGGAACCTCGTACCCGTCGGCTTCGAAGAGGGCCGGCTTGTAGAAGACGATGCCCTTGAGGTCGGACTTGGCCGGCACGCCGAACTGGGTGCCGTCGACCTCGCCGAATGCCGCGAAGTCAGGCGCCCAATACTCGTTGACAGTGTCCACCACGTCCTGGGTCACCGGCTTCAGGAACTCCTGGCGGGCGAAGTCGGCGAGCTTGCCGGGCTGCGGGAAGAACGAGATGTTGGGCGGGTTGCCGCCCTGCACCTGGGTGTTGATGTTGGCTTCCCAGTCGGCGTCACCGGCGAAGGTGACCGTCAGATTCATCGGAGCGAAGTGCTCGTTCAACGTGTCGTTGATCGCAGCAACCGACGGGTCGTCGCGCTCGGAACCCGTGATCGTGACTTCGGCACCGCCGAAGTCCATCGTGTCGCCGCCGGCATCGGCGGTCGACTCGTCACCACCGGCGTCGGCGGTCGACTCGTCACCACCGGCGTCGGCGGTCGACTCGGCAGGTGTTGCGTCGTCGTCGTCGCCGCCACACGCGGCTGCGACGATCGAGAATGCCAGCAGTGGAGCCAGCACCTTGATTCGGCGTGAAGTCATTGATTCTCCCCTTGAGGTAGGTGGACGGTTCCACCCGTTGTCGGTTCGTGAAGGTTGTGTTCACGGATGTCGCGAACCTGGGTCCGCACCGTCAGGGTGGCATGAAACCGCTACAGGTCAACCGACCCGGGCGCGTTCCGGTCACCATCCGGCAACGCCACGATACCGCGTCTGCAGCCAGGAACCGGGCCAGGACACGTTCGGTTCGTGCCCGTGGCTCCTGGAGCAGTCAGCGCTGGCCGGCGCCGATGTCGGGATCGCCGCAACTCGTGATCGACGACGCGGACGATCGAGCCGGCCTCCTTGTCGACCCACGTGGCGACAGCGGTCGGTCGCGAGACCGCCCCGCCGCCACGGTCGTCGACGGTGACCTCGACGATGACGACCGCTCCGTCCTGACTGGCGTCGGGCCAACGACGCGAGGTCGGTGAGGTTCGACAAGAGGTTGCCCAGGCCGAAGAGGACCCAGGTGTCGTCGATCTCCTCGATCGGTTGGATGACGTGGGCATGGTGGCCGACGACCGGGTCGATCATTCCGTCGACGGCCACGATCCGCCCCGGGTCGTCGTGGGCGCCGTCACGGTGATCGGCGGTGTGGGCCGTGTCGTGGGCGTTCCGGTCGTGGTCGACGACGACGCGACGAATGTCGAGGGGGCCGCGACCGAGCTGGTGGAGATCTGCGATGGTCCACTGCCGGCCGGCGACTCCGCTCCGGGTCGGTCGGTCTGGCGATCGGTCGCCGTCGACGTGCCACCGGCGCAGGCGGTCGCGACGACGAGGAGGAGCGCCGCGAACGGCCGCATCCGTCCAGCATCGCAGGTGCGCACGATGACCGGCGACGGGGTGCGCAGGGCCGTACGGTGGGCGACCATGTCGCTCGCTCCCGCCGCTGCCGAACTCGTCGATGCCCGCTGGGATCAGATCGTGCCCGTACTGCACGAGTACATCGCGATTCCGAACGTCAGCGAGGCGTTCGATCCCGAGTGGCGCGACCACGGTCACATGGATGCCGCGGTCGAGTTGATCCGAGAGTGGTGTGCGGCCCGTCCGATCCCGGGGCTGTCGGTCGAGGTGCACGAGCTGCCGGGTCGATCACCGGTCATCGTGGTCGAGGTGCCGCCGAACGGGGGCGGTGCCGTCGACGACACCGTGCTGCTCTACGGCCATCTGGACAAACAGCCGGAGATGGAGGGGTGGCGCGAGGGGCTCGGCCCGTGGACCCCGGTGCTCGACGGCGATCGGTTGTACGGGCGCGGCGGCGCGGACGACGGATACGCCGCGTTCGCCAGTCTGGCGGCGATCGAGGCGGTCCATGCCGGCGGCGGCTCGCACGCCCGACTCGTCGTCCTGATCGAGGCCAGCGAGGAGTCGGGGTCGCCGGATCTGCCCGCCCACGTCGAGGCGCTGACCGCGCGGATCGGTTCCCCATCGCTCGTGATCTGCCTGGACTCCGGCTGCATCGACTACGAACGCATGTGGGTCACGACGTCGCTGCGGGGCATGGCAACGGCAACGCTGCACGTCGACATCGTCGACGAGGGGCTGCATTCGGGCGACGTGTCCGGGATGGTGCCGTCGACGTTCCGGATCGCCCGCGCCCTGCTCTCGCGTATCGAGGACGAGCAGACCGGCGAGGTCACGCTCGATGCCGTCGCCGTCGACGTCCCCGCCGACCGGATGGCGCAAGCGGCCGAGACCGGCGCCGAGATCGGACCGATCGCCGACCGCTACCCGTTCGTCGACGGTGCTCGACCGACCACCGCCGATCCCGCCGAGCAACTGCTGGCCAGGACCTGGCGGGCGGCACTCAGCGTCGTGGGCGCCGACGGTCTGCCGCCGACCGGCCGCGCCGGCAACGTCTTGCGTCCCCGCACGTCGCTGAAGCTGTCGCTGCGGGTTCCCCCGACCGCCGACGCCGCAGCGGCCGCGGCCGAGATGGCCGCCGTGCTCGCGGCCGATCCGCCCTACGGCGCCCGAGTGACGGTGACCGATGTCGAGTCCGGTCCCGGCTGGAACGCACCGGCGCTCGCACCGTGGCTGGAGTCAGCGCTCGATGTCGCGTCCAAGCACGCGTTCGGACGGCCCGCCCGGCTGTTCGGCGAGGGCGGTTCGATTCCGTTCATGGGCATGCTCGGCGAACGGTTTCCCGATGCTCAGTTCGTGATCACCGGCGTTCTCGGCCCCGACGCCAATGCGCACGGCCCGAACGAGTACCTCCACATCCCGACCGCACGCCGACTCACACTTGCGGTCGCCGACCTGCTCGACGCCCACGCCCGACGAGGTGGTGGGTGAATCACCGGATCGCCGCGCTGCTGCTTGCCGTCCCGGCACTGTCGACGGCGTGTTCGGGCTCCGACGGCGCAGCCTCGGCCGGTGCTGTGCCGACACCGAGCGCGTCGAGTGCGGCGACGACGCCGACGTCACCGCCGAGCACCACGACGCTGCCGCCGACGACCGCTGCCAGCACGAGTTCGACGCGCACGATCGCGCCGACGACGAGCACGATCGCGACGACGACCACGATCGCGACGACGACCACGATCGCGACGACGTCCGCGAGTGCGCCGACGTCCACGACCATCACGACGTCCACGGTGCCGCCACCCGCGCCGACCCTGCCGCCGATCGCGCCGATCGATGCCTTCGGCTTGCCGCTCGATGTCGAGGTCGAGATCGGCCGGTCGGTGCAGGGTCGACCGATCTCCGTCATCCGGCGCGGCACTCCCGGGGGCACGCGGGTCCTCGCGGTCGGCGTGATCCACGGCAACGAGTCGGCGGGGACGGCGATCATCGACCGGCTCGCGGTCGAGCCGGTGCCCGACGGTGTCGAACTGTGGCTGGTGCGTTCGATGAACCCCGACGGCGCCGCCATCTCGGACCGCCAGAACGCAAACGGTGTCGACCTCAATCGGAACTTCCCGGCGAATTGGGATGTGCTCGGCGAACCCGGCTTCTGGCAGTACGGCGGGACGGCACCGGCGAGCGAACCCGAGACGCAGTCATTGGTGGCGCTCGGCGACTCCGTCAGGCCCCAGGTGATGCTCTGGTACCACCAGGACCTGTACCGGATCGCACCGGGGTCGGGACGATCCGGCGAGATCCGGACCCGGTACGCCCAGGTGGCCGGTCTCCCGATCGTCGAGATCACGGGAGGGACGTACACCGGCACGGCCTCGCAGTGGTCGCGGACCGTGATCCCCGAGACCGGTGTCGGCATCACGGTGGAGTTGGGTCCGACACTGTCGGAGGCCGAGATCGAGGCTCACGTGCGCGCCACCCACACGATCGCCACCGAGTACTTCTGAGCGGTCCGTCCGACCCGCTGTCGCGTCGGCTCGGTCGCTCAGGGCGCCGGTCCGCGTTCGGGCCGGTCGAACCAGTCTCCCGACGGAATCGGCGACAGCTCGAGCCCGCCGCCGTAGGCGTACGCCCACGCCTCCTCGCCCCGTCCGGTCACGACTCGGATTCGTCGGTACCGCCCCTCGACGCTGCTCTCCTCGTGGTCGAGGACGGCGAGCGCCTCGGCCAGGAGTTCCGGGCGAAGTGCGTAGGTGCGGCCGACGATCGTCCCGTCCGAGCCGAACACGGCTGCGGGGTAGTCGAGCCCCGTGTCGAAGACGGCACCGCCGGCCGTGTCGTCGACCCCCTCGTCGTCGACGAAGCGCTCGAGCAGCCACCATCGGACATCCCCGGGACGGAGGGTCCCGTAGACGAACAGGTGCGTCGTCATCGGAGCACGCGGCCGAGTCACCGCTCGACGATGTTCTCGCCGTCGAGCTCCTTCTGGACGGATGGAGCGGCCAGACCGATCACCGTGCCCTGCGTGGGAACCGGGTCGTTGCGACAGATGAAGCTGAGTTGTCCCTCGAACACCCTCGCCATCGGGATGTACAGGCCACCCTCGGCCATCGCGTCGATCGACGGGGTCGCCGGCGCCGAACGCACCCGCCAGCCCTGACGGGCGCGCTCGTCGATGGTCGCGTAGTCGAGCCCGTCGATGCCGACGATGCGCCCGAGCAGCTCCTCGGGGAGGGCTCCGTTCCGGCGCTCCTCGTTGGGTGCCAGCTGGAAGGTCTCGCGACGACCGAACTGGCGTGAGAATCGGGTCGCCGCGAGCGCGTTCACCTCGTCGTTCGACGTCATCGCGATGATTCGACCGATACCCCGGAGATCGAGCTCGTGGGCCGCCTCCTCGGTCAACACGCTGAGCCGGCGTGCCGGCAGACCGAGTGCCACCGATCGCGTCACGTTGTAGGGGTCGGTGTCGACCAGCATCGTCGTGACGTCGAGGTCGCGCAGTGCCGACGCCAATCCCCGTGCCACCGCGTGCGCGCCGACGATCAGCACCCCGTTGGCGCGGGCCTCGGCCAAGCCCAGTGCCCGGGCGATCGGGCCGGCGAGGAAGCCGTAGACCACGATCGTGCCGATGATCACCAGGAACACGATCGGCACGATCAGCTCGGCGCCGCGTACCCCCTCCTCCTCGAGCCGGAGCGCGAAGATCGCCGACACGGCCGCGGCGACGATGCCGCGTGGTGCCATCGCCATGAGGAACACGCGTTCACGCCACGACAGCGACGTGCGAACCGTCGAGACGATCACCGACAGTGGGCGGGCGACCAACACCAGCAGCGCCAGGAATGCGATCGATGGGAGGGCGACGTCTCGCAGCTGGTCGGTCTCGATCCGTGCCGCCAGCAGGATGAACAGGGCCGAGATCAGCAGCGTTCGCAGACTCTCGTTGAAGTCGAGCAGACTTCGCACGGCGGCCGAGTCGCGGCGTGCCAACCAGATGCCCATCACGGTCACCGTCAGGAGCCCGGCCTCCTCCTGCACCTCGTTGCTGACGACGAAGGCCACGATCACGAACGCGAGCGTGATCGGATTGCCGAGGTGGTCGGGGATCAGGAAACGACGCATCGCCTGATCCAGCACATAGGCGACGAGGAAGCCGATGCCGATACCGGCGACCAGTGTCAGGCCGATCACGCCCAGGATGGTGCTGAGGGCCTCGCCCGTGTCTTCGGTGAGCGCCGCTTCGAACGCGACGAGCGACGCCGTCGCCCCGATCGGGTCGATCAGGATGCCCTCGGCGCGCAACATCGGCCCGGTGCGTCCGTTCGGGCGGACGAAGCGCAGCAGTGGGCCGACCACCGTCGGACCGGTCACCACGAGCACCGCGGCCAGCACGGCCGCCGCCCCACGGCTGATGTCGAACAGCTGCTCGGCGCCCCAGATTCCGACGAAGAACGTGATGACCGCGCCGACCGTGATCAGTCGACGGACGACCGTGCCGGTCGATCTGAGCTCGCGCGGTGGGAGGTCGAGCCCTCCTTCGAAGAGGATCAGCGCGACGGAGAGCGACACGACCGGAAACAACGTGCCGCCGAGGAACGCGTCCGGGTCGATGACTCCGAAGACCGGACCCAGCAGCAGTCCGGCGACCAGCAGCAGGATGATCGACGGGATCTGCGACCGCCAGGCCAGCCACTGGGCGAGCATCCCGATGCCCACGATGACCGCGAGCGTGGGGCCGATGGCAGATTCGGAGGCAGCGAGCAACATGAGTCGGCGACGGCGAGCTCAGCCCACGCCGAACTCGCCGTATGCGCAAGTTCTAGTCGACGCGCACCGCTACCGGGAAGTGCGTGGATCAGGCGACGGTGACCGGCTCGGGCACGTTGTCGTCCATCGAGTGGTCGTCTTCGACCCTACCCGGGACCATGATCAGGGTGCCGATGACCGCTGCCGTCAACGATGCCACCAACACGCCCAGGCGAGCGGCGGTGCCGACCTCTTCCTCGCCGAAGGCCAGCTCGGTCACGAACAGCGACACGGTGAAGCCGATCCCGCCGAGCGCACCCGCGCCGAGCACGTAACGAGGTGTGACCCCGGTCGGGAGCGCCCCCACACGCAGCGCCACGGCGAGCAACGTGAACACCGAGATCCCCACCGTCTTGCCGACGACGAGCCCGAGGATGACCCCCCACGTGACAGGGCTCGTGAAGGCGTCGCCGAGCTGATCGGCAGGCACCCGGATCCCGGCATTCGCGAGCGCGAAGACCGGCACCACGAGGAACGCCGACAGCGGATGCAACTTGTGCTCGAGCCATTCGACCACCGACACGCTGTCCCGAGCCTGCTCGGCGACCAGGAGCGCGTTCATCACGTTCGGGTTCTCGGCGAGCTCATCGGCGTCGACCATGCCGCTGCTCCGGAACGGTGTGACCGGCGCCATCATGCCGAACGCGACCCCCGCCAGCGTCGGATGGATGTTGGCCTGCTGGAGACCCAACCAGCAGGTCACGCCCAACACGATGTAGAAGCCGATCGACTGCACCGTGTTACGTGCGAGCGCTGCCACCGCGACGGCGCCGATCGCAAGGGCGAGCCACTGGTACGACACGCCCTGGGAGTAGAAGACGGCGATCACCAGGATCGCACCGATGTCGTCGACGATGGCCAGCGCGAGCAGGAAGAGCTTGAGCCAGGAAGGAGCACGCGATCCGAGCAGGGCGACGACACCCATCACGATCGCGATGTCGGTCGCCATGGGGATGCCCCAGCCGGCCTGGCCGTCGCCGCCCGCGTTCAAGCTGGCGAAGATCGTCGCGGGCACGATCATGCCACCGATCGCGGCGATGATCGGAAGGGCCGCCTGACGAGGATCCCGCAATTCGCCCTGGGTCAGTTCACGTTTGATCTCCAACCCGACGACGAAGAAGAACAGGACCATCGCGGCATCATTGATCCACTCCTTGAGGTTGAGCGCGATCTCGAAGTCGCCGACGCCGACGAACGCCTCGGTGGCGAACAGGTCGAAGTAGCCGTCCTGCCAGGGCGAGTTCGCCCAGATCAGCGCGGCGGCCGCAGCGACGACGAGCAGGATGCCGGCGCTGGCCTCCTTGTGGAGGAAGTCGGTGAGGGGTCGGATCAGCTGTTCCCGGACCGTCCGGACGATCGGCGGTGGGGAAGAGTTGTGCAGCGCCACGACGCCGAGTATCGCAGCGGCAGACCCCCGATCACACGGTCGATCCGGTCGCACGACTGGTACGTTCCGCAGCGTGCCTGCACGATTCGAACGCATCACGTTCCCCGGCAGCCAGAACGCGTCGCTGTCGGCCCGTCTCGATCTCCCCGCCGGTCCGCCTCGGGCGTTCGCCGTGTTCGCCCACTGCTTCACGTGCAGCAAGGACATCGAGGCGGCATCCAGGATCGCGGCCGGGCTCACCGACCTCGGGTACGGCTTGCTCCGGTTCGACTTCACGGGGCTGGGTGCGAGCGAGGGCGAGTTCGCCAACACGAACTTCTCGTCGAACGTCGCCGATCTCGTCGCCGCGGCGGGCTGGCTCCGCGAGCACCACGCCGGACCGCAACTCCTCGTCGGGCACTCGCTCGGCGGTGCCGCCGTGCTCGTCGCCGCGACGAAGGTTCCCGAGGTCGCCGCGGTCGCGACGATCGGGGCTCCCTCCGACGCCGGGCACGTCGCGCAGCTGTTCGACGGGGCTCTCGACGAGATCGCCGAACACGGCGAGGCGTGCGTCGATCTGCACGGTCGCCGTTTCACCATCCGTCGGCAACTCGTCGACGATCTGCGCAACGGCGTCGTGACCGCGGCGGCCGCCGAGTTCAACGGTGCGCTGCTCATCATGCACTCGCCCGTGGACAACACCGTCGGGGTCGAACACGCGGCCGCCATCTACGGGGCGGCCAAGCACCCGAAGAGCTTCGTCTCGCTGGATACGGCCGATCACCTGCTCACCCGGGTGGTCGACGCCGAGTACGCGGCGTCGATGATCGGCACGTGGGCCCACCGATACCTCGCCGATCAGAGCGGCGCGACGAAGGCGCCGCCGGCGTCGGCGCAGGTGGTCGTGGCCGAGACGACACAGGGTGCGTTCCTCAACCATGTCGTCACGGGGCGGCACCGGTTCCTGGCCGACGAGCCGGTGTCGATCGGCGGGTTCGATGCCGGACCGGGGCCCTACGACCTGCTCGGCGCCGCGTTGGGCGCCTGCACGTCGATGACGTTGCGGATGTACGCAGAGCGCAAGCAGCTGCCACTCGATCGGGTGTCGGTCGAGGTGTCCCACGACCAGCTCCACGTGAGCGATGCGGCCGGTGTCGACGGGGTGTCGGCGACGGGCGGGCGGATCGACCGGTTCACCCGGGTGCTCGTGCTCGACGGAGAGCTCGACGACGCCCAGCGGGCCGGTCTGCTCCGGATCGCCGACAAGTGCCCGGTGCACCGCACCCTCGAGCACTCGTCGGTGATCGTCACCGAGCTCCGATGACGGCCGTCGCTCACACGTCGGCGAGCGGCTGCTCGGCGAGCATCGGCGAGTCCGTCGCCCGATCGCGAAGGTGCAGCCGATGGATCCCTGCGTTGATCTCGGCCCCGAACAGGTTGATGATCGCGTGCAGGCTGAGCCAGCTGAGCAGGGCCAGCACGCCGGCGAAGTTGCCGTACGTCTCGGCACTCTGCAGGAGCCGGCGTGTGAGCGCCGTACCGGCGAACTGCAGTGCGGTGTAGAGCGCGCCGCAGAACACGGCGCCGACGAACACCATCCGCCACGTCGTCTCGAACGACGTCAGGAACCGGTACATCGCAAGCGTCACGACGACGTTGATCACGAGCCCACCGAGGATGATCAGGGTCTGTCCGAAGCGCGGGAGGCCGGCCTGGTCGACGACCGAGGCGAGCGCCACCGTCCCGACCTGGGCGCCGCCGATGACCGCCAGCCCGATCAGTGCCCGCAATCGCTTCGTCACGAACGCGGCACGCTCGTCGACCGGGATCTCCCAGGTGTCGTCGTACGCGAGCTGGAGGCCGATGAACGCCTTCATCGAGCCCCACAGCGCCGCGCCCAGACCGATGAACAATGCCCACCAGCTCCCCGTGATCGTGCCGCTCGCGATCTCGTCACCGATGAACGGGACGGACTCGACCGCCGATCCGACCAGATCGTCACGAAGCTCGGGCCGGTTCTCGAGCACGAAGCCGACGATCGTGCTCGCGGCGAGGAACAGCGGGAACAACGTCAGGAACCCGTAGTAGGTGAGGAACGCGGCGTTGCGGCCGGTCTGGTGCCGGCGCATGCCGTCGAGCGTTTCGACGGCGACGTCGACGACGCCGCTCCTGCGTCGCATCGCCACGACCTTCGGATGGTCGCTCCAGGGCATCAGAGACTCCAATCGATCGGTTGCTGTCCGTGGGCCACCAGCGCGTCGTTCGCGCAGCTGAACGGCCGGCTGCCGAAGAATCCGTTGTGCGCCGACAGCGGGGACGGATGGGGCGACTCCAGGACCGTGTGGCGGGTTTGGTCGATCAGCGACTTCTTCTTGCGGGCGTGGCCGCCCCAGAGGATGAACACCACGTGTTCGCGTTTCGCATCGACGACGCCGATCACTCGATCCGTGAACCGTTCCCACCCCTTGCCCTGGTGGGATGCCGCCTGGCCCCCGCGGACCGTCAGTGTCGTGTTCAGCAGGAGCACACCTCCTCGGGCCCACGATTCGAGGTTGCCGTGATCCGGTGGCGGGACACCGACATCGTCCTCGAGCTCACGATGGATGTTGGCGAGCGACGGCGGGATCCGGACGCCCGGACGCACGGAGAACGCCAGCCCGTGTGCCTGGCCGGGACCGTGGTACGGGTCCTGACCGAGGATCATCACCCGGGTGTCGGCATACGGAGTGAGGTGCAGGGCCGCGAACACCTGATCGTGAGGAGGGTAGACCGGGGCCTGCGCCCGCTCGCCGGCGACGAATTGCTGCAGCGACGTCCAGTAGGGCTCGTCGAACTCGGTGCGCAGCAGCGGGTTCCAATCCGTCGTCACACCTGATGTGCCTATCATGCCAACGGTGTTCGGTCATCTTCCAAGGGCGCGTCTGGCGACGCTCCCGACGGCGCTCGAGCGTGGGCCGACGTTGCCGGGCGGGTCGCGACTGTGGGTGAAGCGCGACGACCTGACCGGTCTCGGCATGGGCGGCAACAAGGCCCGCAAGCTCGAGTTCCTGTGCGGTGAAGCCGTGGCCAAGGGTGCACGGTCGCTCGTGACGGTCGGCGCGGCCCAGTCCAACCACTGCCGCATGACGGCTGCCGCCGGCTCGATCCTGGGGATGGACGTACATCTCGTGTTGTCCGGCGATCGGCCATCCGTTGCGAGCGGCAACCAGCTCCTGTCGGCACTCTTCGGTGCCCAGTCGCACTTCACCGGGGCGCAGGGGAGTCACTGGGGCGAACTCGAGATCGCCCGTGAGGCGCTCACCGACGAGTTGCGGTCGACCGGGGCGGCGCCGTACGCGATCCCGATCGGTGGTTCGACGGCAGTCGGGGCGGTCGGGTACGCGATCGCGTTCCTCGAGATCCTGGAGCAGTGCGAGGCGCAGGGCGTCGAGCCGGCGGCGATCGTGCACACGACGTCGAGCGGCGGCACCCACGCCGGCCTGCTCGCGGGGCAGGCACTGCTGCGGGCGCGCGGTCGCGACGTCCCCGAGGTGCTGGCGATCGGTGTCGCGAAGGGCGTCAACATGGGCTTGCCCGACATCACCGAGCTCACCGCCGACACGGTCGAGTTGATCGGGGGGGACCGGTCGATCGTCGACCGCAACGACGTCCGGATCGATCCTGGTTGGATGGGCGACGACTACGGCGTGCCGACGCGGGCCGGCGACGCAGCGATCAGGTGGGCGGCTCGCCACGGCGGCTGGGTGCTCGATCGCGTGTACAGCGGCAAGGGCCTGGCCGGCTTGATCGGGAACGCCGAGGCCGGCCGCTGGTCGGGTGGTGGCGACGTCGTGTTCATCCACACCGGTGGGATGCCGTCGCTGTTCTCGCCCGGTGGAGCACCCGACTGACGTCGCCGGTCCGATCGTCAGCGGTCGCGGAAGAGCCGCGAGCGTGCCGCACGAGCGAGATCCTCGACGTCGATCGGTTCGGTCAGCCGCGGCCGTGGACCGTGCTCGCACCGGCGCCGAGCTGCGGCACGCCGGAGACGCGGCAGCGGTTCACAGGGATCACGGCCGCGAACGCGCTCGACGAGGTGCTCGACGAGATCAACCTGATCGAACCAGCCCGACGGGCATGACCGCGTTCGCCCTCAACATCCCGGTCACCAGGTGCTGTGTCGGCACCATGAAGTCGTCGTCCCAGCCCTCGGGCGGCCGGTTCCCGGAGGCCCCGGGACCGAACGCGTCGTTCGGGGCCCACTCACAGCCTTCCGGTGCGAGGATCAGTGCCGATCGTCCGAAGGCCGTCACGGTGCCGTCGGACTCGAGCGTCCAGCCGCCGTTGAGGATCGCGTCGACCTCGACGTCGTCACGTCCCGCCTCGTTTTCCTCCAGCCGTTCGTCGACCGGCACCGACCACGGCCCGATGCCGACGTGACACGCCTGCGCCCGCTGCGCGGAGACCACGAGTGAATCGGTGTCCAGGCGGAGCCCGGTGTGGTCGCGGATGGTGAGCCGGATGTGCGGCCAGACGGCGGACGTCGGTGCGCCGCGGTTCTCGTCGTACGGCATCGGGTCGGTGTCACCCATGAAGCCGAGGATCTGGCCGGCGCGAACCGTGGCTCCGACGTTGCCGAGCGCCGTGAACCGCAGCGACGGGTCGGCGTCGCCGTCGACCGTGCCCGGATGATCGTCGTTGAAGCCCGCGTAGTGGAACGTTCGGCCGGCGACATCGGTCAGCGTCAGTGTGACCGCGCCCGAGATCGGGTCGCCGTACTCGACGGCAGTGACCACGCCGTCCGCGGCCGCGAGCACCGGTTGCAGCTTCTGGCCGTAGATGACCGCCGCCGAACCGGGCTCGCACGCGTCGTGCCCGCAGGTCTGCGGTGGAGCGACCACGGCGCTGCCGAGCACCGGGAAGGCGATGTCTTCGAGTTCGGCCGTGCTGCGCTCGAACTCGGGTGGGAGGCCGGAGAGGTACTGCAGTCCCGGCGGGGCGAGTGCCAAGCTGAACCCGGTTGGGTCGCCCGTGATGAACGCCAGCACTTCGAGCCAGCGGCGCTGGTACTCGCGAACCGTCAGGCGATTGCCGAACTGGGGCAGCGGCACCTCGTCCATCAGTTCGGTCTGCTTGGCAGCCTTCGGGTAGTACCAGATGACCGGCACCATCGAGACGTCGCCCTTCCAGGTCCACAGGATCGACCGCACGTCGGCGAGCGCCCGTTCGTCCTGGATCTCCTTCGGGGCGAGGTAGGCATGAGGGTAGCCCCGGTAGTTGTTCCAGGTGCTGGCGATGAACTGGTACGCGCCCGAGGCCCGACCCTTGTTCGGGGGTGCGTCGTACCGACCTCCCGACTCGAGCGTTCGGATGGTGAGGAGGATGTAACCGAGGTCTTCGGGGATGTCGACACCGAGCCCGGCGGGCGGGCTCGCCGGCTGGGGTGGTGCCGGCGCCGGCGAGGGAGCCGGGGCGACCGATGGCGCGGGCGTGGTCGTCGGACAGGGCGGTGGCGGCACCGTCGTCGTGGTCGTGGTGGTCGGCCCCGCCAGGGTCGTGGTCGTGGTCGTGGTGGCGCCGGGCAAAGTGGTCGTGGTGGTCGTCGTCGTGGCCGGCGTGCAGCGGGGAGTGGTCGACGGCGAAGCTGGTGGTGTCGTGGGCGATCTGGTCGGTTTCGTGGTCGTCTGCGGGGCGGTCGGCACCGTTGTCGTCGGTCGTGCGGTCGTGGTCGGGGTGGGCAGGGTCGTCGTCGGTCGTGCGGTCGTGGTCGGGGCGGGGAGGGTCGTCGTCGTGGTCGGGGTGGGCAGGGTCGTCGTCGTGGTCGGGGCGGGCAGGGTGGTCGTCGTCGATTCCTGTGCGGACGCGGTGACACCCGGCAGCACGAGCGCGCCGACGACGAGTGAGCAGATCGCAACGAAGCGTGACATCGAATGCACCATGTGTTGTTTCGGCTTCCGCGGCGATCGCCTGAAGCCGAGATCACACGCTAACCCCCTGCTGCTCTCGGAGTTGATCGAGGGCGCGGTGCACCCGATCGCAGCGATCCCGCCAGCGCCGACCCAGACGGGTAGCGTCGGCACCGATGAGCACGACGGCGGGGCCACAGCGCGACGTGATCCTCGCCGTCGACATCGGGGGGACGAAGTTCGCCACCGGGTTGATGACGGCCCGGGGCGTGCTCCTCGACCGCAGCCGCGTCGAGGTCGAACCCGACGTCGGCCCGCAGTCCCACTTCGCGGCCCTGGCGTCGATCGTCGCCGAGCAACTCGATCGGGCGTCGGCGCAGCACGATGTCAGGGTCAGGGCGATCGGCATCGGCTGCGCCGGGCCGATCGAACGCAACTGCGAGACCGTGTCACCGCTCAACATCTCGTCATGGCGACGATTTCCGCTCCGTTCCCACCTCGCGGACCTGACCGATCTCCCGGTCTACGGCGATCTGGACGCCAAGGCGCTGGCGTTGTCGGAGGGCTGGTTGGGTGCGGCGCAGGGGGTGTCGAGCTTCTGTGCGATGACGGTGTCGACCGGTGTGGGTGGCGGACTCGTGATCGATGGCGAGTTGTTGGACGGGGCGACCGGAAACGCGGGCCACATCGGGCACGTGATCGTCGAGCCCGGCGGTCGACGCTGTGGCTGCGGAGCCCGCGGGTGCCTCGAGGCCGAGGCCTCCGGTCTGGCGATCGAGGCGATCACCGGACGGTCGCCCACCGAGCCGACCTACGACATCATGCGTCGAACGGGTCGCCTCGTCGGACGTGCGGCCGGGATGGTCTGTACGGCGATGGACCTCGACCTGGTCGTGGTCGGGGGCGGCGTCGCGCTCGGCTTCGCGGCCACGTTCTTCAACGCAGCGCAGGAGGAGATCGACGCGGTGGCGCGAGTCGGCCAAGGTGCCGCGGCCCGCATCACCCCCGTGCGACTCGGCGATCGGGGGCCGCTGATCGGTGCGGGGGCCCTCGGCCTCCGCGGACTGCGTCGTGCGAGCCAACCCCGTCGGCCGGTGGCCCCTGTCCAGAAGATCGAGACCGCAGGCGCGTATCCGCAAGACTCGGTCACATGACGAAGATCCGTTCACGGAGTTCGACCCGTATTCAGGATCGGCGCGGTCAGGGGGGAAGCGGTGGCGCCTCCGGTGGGCTCGGAGACCTGCTGAACGGCGGGCTCGGAGGGGGCCGCGGTGGCGGCGGACTGCCCGGTGGTGGCGGACTGCCCGGTGGCATGGGCGGCCTCCTCAAGGGCGGGGGCGGGCTTGTGATGCTCCTCGTGTTCGCCGCGGTCTTCATCCTGCCGAAGGTCCTCGGTGGCGGGGGAGTCGGGGGCGCCCTCGGCGGGCCGTCGGTCGCACCCGGGGTCCCGGACGAGGCAGCTCGGACGACGGGCGGCGAAGCGGCGTGTGACTCGGAGCTCGAGCAGATCCTCTGCGGAGCGACCGACGACGTGTCGGTGTACTGGATCGATCAGTTGCCGCAGTCGTTCGGTGTCGACTACATCGACACCCAGACGGTCTTCTTCTCCGGCTTCACCAACACCGGGTGCGGCCAGGCGTCGTCGCAGACCGGCCCGTTCTACTGCCCCCTCGACAGCCTCGTGTACTTCGATCTCGACTTCCTGACCGAGCTGCAGAACCAGTTCGGCGCCACCGGCGATCTCGCCGCGCAGTACATCGTTGCTCACGAGTACGGCCACCATGTGCAGAACGTGCTGGGGATCAACGAGCAGGTACGTCGAGCGCAGCAGGAAGACCCACAACGAGCCAACCAGTATTCGGTAGCCCTCGAACTCCAGGCCGACTGCTTCGCCGGAGCATGGGCGCGCGATGCCGGCGATCGGGACCTGTTCGACACCCCGGACGAGGTCGAGGAGGCGCTCGGCGCGGCCGCTGCGGTCGGCGACGACACGATCCAGCAGAAGACGTCGGGACGAATCGACCCCGAATCATGGACACACGGTTCGTCGGCGCAGCGGGTCGAGTGGTTCCGGCGGGGCTACCAGACCGGTGACCCCCAGTCGTGCACGACGTTCAGCGAAGTGCTCTGAGCGGGCGCCGACCGGAGTCTCGCGTCGCTATGCCGTGAGGTGGCGGTAGAGCTGTTCGGCGGGGCCACGCCCGTGCCGGCGCTGATACTCGCCGGCCAGCGCCACGGCGACCACCCAGTAGGCGGATGCGGCCGCGAGCGCCGTCGCCAGCCCGCCCGGCTCGATCACGTCGAGCCAGTCGACCGCGAGGTTGAAGAGCAGTGCATGTCCGAGATAGATCGTCAGTGACAACTGGCCCGCCCGGCGGAGTGTGTCGATCAGGGTGGCCGACTCGTACCGATCGGCGACCCAGGAAATGCTCGAGTATGCGAGCAGCGCCGTGCCGAGTGCGCTCGCCACGTAGACGATGCCGCGATCGAACGGGTCGTCACTGAGAACAACTCGGCCGCGCTCGGTCGTGCCGAGCGTGGCGACGAGGGTCGCTGCCGAGTACAGCGCGAACCCGGCACCGATGGCGGCCGGCCGCCACCAGGTGAGCGCGAGCAGCCGACCGAGCACGATGCCGGCACAGAAGAACGCCAACCACGGCAGCAGCGGGTGGGTGCCGTTCACGAACACGTCGAACACCAGGCCGCGCGGTGACCGTGAGGGCGGGTCGGTGAGCCACTCCGTCGATGTGCCGTCGACGAACTGTTCGTAGACCCACCATCGTATGAGCCACCCCGCGAGTGCGGCGGCCACACCGATCACGACGAGCCACCGGCTGCGGAGCGTGAACATGGCGGCAGCCAGGACGAACATCACGCCGTAGTAGGGCAGGATCGTGCCGGGCCAGATGAAGTCGAACAACTGCCCGCCGGCGTAGAGCACCAGCCCGCGACGAACGAGCCGCCACCGCATCTCGGTGGTACGACCACGCTCGCCGATCGAGGAGCGCGTCATCAGTGTCACACCGACACCGGCGACCAGGACGAACGTGGCGGCGAACCGAGTCGACAGCGGTCCGGTCCACGGGTCGAACACCTCGTCGAGCGCACCTTCGCCCCGCACTCCTCCGCGAATGAGCAGGTAGCCGTGGTAGTTCATGACGACGACGCCGAACATCGCCACGGCCCGGACCACGTCGGGCCCGGGCCGACGTGCGCTCAGGTCCATCGGATCTCGTCGGCGGTCGTCATCGTGAGCGGGCGCTGTACGTCGACCCAGTCACCGATGATCGGGCACGGGTCGCCGAGGGGCACCAGCACCATCGACGTGTGCATGTGTGGCGGCTCGATCAGCTCGAGGCGTTGCTGGGCGAAGTGGAACGGGCTCCCGCCATCGGGGAGCGGAGCGATCCCGGCTGCGCTCCCGGCGCCGATCATCACGATCGTGCCGGCCCGCGACACCCGTCGCAGGCGGTAGCCGGCGGTGCTCCCCGCCTCGGCCGGACGTGTGTCGAGCACGTTCGCCTCGAGCCGGATCGCCTCCCGGTCGCCGTGCCACAGGTAGGTGCCGATTCGGAGCTTGTACCGGTGGGAGTCGGGCAGGAGTTCGTACGCCCCGGGCGACAGGTGGCTCAGCCAGACGTCGAGCGTCGGGTCGATCTGGGGGAGTTGTTCGGCCACGTATCCCAGGCGCTCCTGGTCAGAGCCCACCAGCGGCAGGTGGAGTGCGACCCCGACGGTTCGCAGGCCGGCGCGCTGCGCTTCGGAGACGAGATCGATCGTTCCGCCGTAGCGGTGCATCGGCGATTCGAGCTTCACGATCACGCGTCCGCCCCATCCGGAGAGCGCCGCGATGTGGCGGCGATTGCCCACCGTGAGCACCGGATCGGTCGTCGCCGGCGCTTGCAGCGTCGGAGTCAGCACGACCGCGGTCACCTCGTTCGGCAGTCCGTCGAGTTCGTAGACCGTGCCCACCGCGATGATCGGGCTCAGCCGGCTGGCGGCGATCGCGAGGGTGGTCCGGCCGAACCCGTAGCCGTTCCCCTTGACGACGGGAACGAGTCCCTCGACGCTCGCAGCGACATCGGTGGCGTGGTTCCACCAGCGGTCGCGGTCGACGGTCAGACGGATCGTCACGCCGACGCACGGTACCGGCTGACCGTGGTTTCCTTCGGGCGGCTGCATACGTGATGAAGACGATCAGGTTCATCCGAATATGCTGCTCGCCGAGCGTCATCCGTTCTCCTTCCCGGGTCGTCGCAGGCGGCGCGGTCGATGATCTCTCGTGACGGGGTGGCTGCGGTCGGTGCCGGGACCTTCCGAGCTCGCCGCGCAGGCGATCGGCGTGGGGTTCAGCCCGGTCGCTGCACTCGCACGGTCACCCCGTCGGCCTCGATGCCCCGTCGCGGCGACGCTCGAATCGGTGTCCGGGGCGGGCCGCCGGAGGTGCGTCGCCCGCCGGTTCCCGTCGCACGCGACGATCGCGCTGACCTCAGCGATCGTCTCGAGGCCGCGGTGTCGAGTCGTGCGCCGGCCACGAACTGATGTCCGGCACGAGGGGTGCCAGGCTCCGTTCCGTGACGATGCCGCGCCACACACCGATCGAGTAGGCGACGTCGTCGACCAGACCGATCGGGTTGCGACGGGCCAGGGCGGCAGCGACGAGGGCGCGCCGCGCGAACCTCGACCGCGTCGCCGCGATCGCCAACAGCGGCCACCAGACCCTGCGGACCGCCGAGGCGATCTGCTCGCCGGCGTGCAGGTTGCCGCGCCACGCGAGTCGGAACGCGACCGACGGAGGTACCGCGTCGAGCTTGCGAACGAGCGCCGCCGCCGAGCCCGCTCCGATCGTGATGCCGGCGAGCGGATGGAGGCCCAGCGCGACGATCCATGTCGCGAGGCTCCAGCCGCTCATGCGGATCGGGGCGAGGGCACCGCGATGACGGAGGGCGAGTGGGGCCGCAGACGATCCGTACCCGATCCGCTGCCGGAACCAGCCGGCCCAGGTCGTGCGCGACGCGTGGGCGACGACGGCAGCCGGCTCGTACCGGACCCACCAACCCGCGTCATCGAGCCGCCACACGAGATCGACGTCTTCACCGAACCGGAGGCCTTCGTCGAAGCCGCCGATCACTCGCACGGCGTCGGTGCGACACACGATCGCGGCGGCCGGCACGTAGCTGACCCGAGTGCCGGCGCGTACCCGCGCCGGCTCATCGCCGAGATCGAGTGGGCTGTGGTCGGCTTCGTAGCCGGCGAGCCTCGTCCCGTCGGGCGCAGACGTGACCCGTGGCGCGACGAGCGCCACCCGATCGTCGTCGAAATGCGCCAGCAGGGCTCCGAGCCAACCGTCGGGGGCGCTGACGTCGGCGTCGACGAAGGCAACGAGCGGTGTGGTGACGACTGCCAGTCCGGCATTGCGGGCAGCGCCCGGGCCGCGGTTCGTGTGGAGTCGGACAGCGGCGCCGTCGATCGGCGGCACGGATCCGTCGTCGACCACCAGTGCGCCGGGCGGCACGTTCCGTGGTGCGCCGAGAGCGGGCACCACGATCGTGACGTCCGTCCGCGTGAACCGGGTGGGTGACGGGAGCGGATGCATGGCGCCGGCATCGAGCAGCGCGGTCACGAGAGCGGAGTCGGCCACCCGCTCACCGGCCACGATCCGGTCGACGACCCGCACGCCGCCGTCGGTGAGTCGGAACAGCTTGAGCGGTGAGCCACCGATGATGACATGACCGTGTCGCTGGGCGTCGGTGTCGAGTCGGTACCGCCGGTCGACCATCGATCATGCCGCCCAATCGGCGACCGCCGCGGCGAGCTGATCGGCCAGCCGGCGGAACAGCTCCGCGCCGTGTCCGGCGGTTGCCGTGGTGGGATCACCGAGCACGCCGTTGCTGCTGAGTGGCCGGACGCCGTGGCGGACGAGATCGGCCATGGCCGGGACCGGCCCGGCGGCGGCGCGTTCCCACCGGACGTCGTCCGGCGCGAGCGCCAGCATCAGCGATGTCTCGGTGGATCCCGCATGAGGATCGGCGTGCGCCAGTCGTGGCCACCAGATCAGCACGTCTCGTCGTTCGCGCTCGAAGACGTCACCGGCGCGCTCCATCGCCGTGACGTTGCCGCCGTGACCATTGACGAACACGACGCCGTCGGCCCAGTCGGCCGACCGAGCGATCTCGATCACGACGCCCGCCATGACCTCGGTGCCGATCGACAGCGTGCCCGCGAACCCGGCATGCTCACCGCTCGCCGAGATCGCGATCGCCGGTGCCACGACGCAGTCGCCACGCCGTTCGGCCAGGTCGCGAGCGAGCGCCGTCGCAATGGTCGTGTCGGTGCGGAGGGGCAGGTGCGGACCGTGCTGTTCGCAGGAACCCACGGGCACGACGACGATCGGGGCGTCGATGTCGATCCAGGTCATCGGGCCGAGTTCCATCTCCCGCCGACGTTAGCGACGGCGGAGGGCTACCGGGTGTGCGAGGCTCTCGCCGTGGATGCCGACGACGCCCGTCATCGTGCAGTGATCGACGACGCGTGGTCGGACTTCGGTGACGGCCGATCGATCACGTCGATGCAGGAGCTGAGCGCCATGGTGTCGACGAACCGGGTCTATCGCCTGGCGCTGGACGATGGCACGTCGGTCATCGCGAAGTCGTCGAACTTCGGTTCGTTCTTCCTCTTCGCGGAGGATCATGACCGGTTGCACCGGACGAACGAGCTCCTACACGGAGGACCGTTCGACGGCTTCATGGCGAACGCGCTCGTGGTCGACGGGCGCCCGTACCTCTACTACGACGGCGAGATGTGGGTCGTGTTCTACGAGGAGGTCGAGGTTCGGGACCGGCTCCCGAAGATCCTGACGGCGGGGCAGGTCAGTCGGCTCGGCATCGAGATCGGCCGGTTCCACCGGGCTTGCTCCAGCGTGTCACGCATGATCCCACCCCCGTCGAAGACGGCCAAGAGCGATGCCGTCAACCTGTTCGAGATGCTTGGATCACGCAACGCCCGCGACCACTTCGGTCTCGATCGCAGCCGACTCGACCTCGTTCGTCGTCACACCCACCGTCTCCTCCTCGCGATCCACGAGTCGGGCTACGACTACTGGCCGAAGATCCCCGTGCTGGTCGACTGGAACCTCGGCAACTTCTCGGTCCGGACCGATCCCGACGACCCCGATTCGTTCGAGCTGTTCTCGCGCTGGGACTACGACTGGTTCCGGATCGAATCGCGCCTCCTCGACTTCTACTTTCTGTCGCGGGTCTCCTCGCGCACGGGGGACCGTTCGGTGTTCACCTATGGATCGCACACGCTGCTCGAGCCGCGCTTCCGTCGGTTCCTGCGGGCGTACCACGCCGTGTTCCCGTTGACCGAGGGCGAGGTGCGGTTCCTCGGCGAGGCGTACCGATTCTTCCTCCTCAACTACGTCGTGCGAGAGGGCCGGCACTTCTTCCGCTACGAATTCTGGCAGCACCTGCTGCACGACGCTGTCGACGTGCAGCTGCCGGCGCTCGAGTCGCTCGATCTGACACCCCTGATCCGCGATCTGTTCTGACCGGAGTCGTCGCTGCAGTTGGTCGCTCGCGGAGGTCCCGCCGCCCTCAGGTGATCGCGTGTTCGCGTCGGGTCACGAGCCGTTTGATGTTTCCGAGATGCCGTGCGACAACCAGGGCGCTGAGCCCGATCGTCGCCAGGACCTCCCAGAGCTCTTGGCGAACCAGAGCCACCCCGACGGGGGCCAGGGTGACGATCGTGATCGACGCCAATGATGCCTTCTTGCCGAGTCGGTAGACGACGAACCAGACCACGCCCAACACGCCGAACACGATCGGTGACAGTACGGCGAAGACACCGGCGCCGGTGGCGACGCCCTTGCCGCCGCGGAGTCGACTCCACAGCGGGAAGACATGGCCGATCACCGCAGCGGCGCCGAGCACGTAGCCGGCGGGCCGTCCGCCGACCAACAACCCGGCTCCGGCCGAGAGCGCACCCTTGGCCGCGTCGATCACGAACACCCAGATGCCGCGTCGCCAGCCGAGCACCCGGGCCACGTTCGAGGCCCCGGGATTCCCCGAGCCGACCTCACGGATGTCGATCCCGTTGGCGCGTGCGATCAGGGTGGCGCTGGGGAACGTTCCGATGAGGTACGCCACGGGAACCAGCAGCCACCACACGTCCAGATGTCACTTCCTGCCGAGCGTCACGGGGGTGGGCAGGGCCCGCTTCGAGTGGTCCATCGTCGGTCGAGGTGCCGAACCGGTCGCGACACCCGCCACGGCGAGTTCGCCGTGGCCGCCAACGCACTCGGGGTCGGGACCGTCGAGCGGGATCCCCGTGAAGAACTTCGCCGCCAGACAGCCGCCTTGACAGGCATCGTACGACCCGCACGAGGCGCAGGCGCCGGCCGACTGGGGTTCGCGTAGGTCGCGGAACAGGTCGCTGCCCTTCCAGACCTGCGAGAAGCCACCGGTGTCGCGGACGTTGCCGGCCTTGAACTCGTCGTGGATCACGAAGGGGCAGGCATACACGTCGCCGACGGGATCGATGAGACACACCACCCGCCCGGCGCCGCACAGGTTGAGGCCAGGCAGGTTCTGCTCGCCGAGGGCGTTGAGGTGGAAGAACGAGTCGCCCGAGAGGACCCGGTCGCCGTGTTCGAGCAGCCACTCGTAGATCTGGCGTTGCTGGGCGTTCGTCGGATGCAGGTCGTGCCAGGTGTCGACGCCCCGGCCGGACGGTCGGAGCCGGGTGATGCGGAGCTGGGCACCGTAGGAGTCGGCGAGTGCCTTGAACTCGTCGAGCTGGTCGACGTTGTGGCGCGTGACGACGACGGAGATCTTGAACGGGCCGAAGTCGGCGTCCCGGAGGTGGTCCATGGCCCGGACCGCCGTGGCGTACGAACCGTCGCCGCGCACGGCGTCGTTGGTCGCCGGATCGGTGCCGTCGAGGCTGATCTGGACGTCGAGGTAGTCCATCGCCGCCAGCCGTCGCGCCTTGCCGGCGTCGATGAAGGCGCCGTTGGTCGAGAACTTCACGCCGATGCCCCGGCCGATCGAGTACTCGATCAGGTCGAAGAAATCGCGACGGATCATCGGTTCGCCGCCGCCGATGTTGATGTAGAAGACCTGGAGGTCGTGGAGCTCGTCGAGTACCGCCTTGGCCTCCTCGGTCGACAGCTCACGCGGATCGCGACGCCCCGACGAGCTGAGGCAGTGCACGCACTCGAGATTGCAGGCGTAGGTCAGTTCCCACGTCAGACAGATGGGCGCATCGAGCCCGGCTTTGAGCTGCTCAACGAGTGCGGTCATGGAGCATCTCCGAGTCGATCAGGCCGGCCAGCGCTCGCTCGAACGTCGGCCGCCGGCCGACCGCGATGTCACAGGCGTCGAACGTGTCGGCGACGGTCGGGTGGTTGCCGAGTTCGCAGACGACGCGCACGACGTCCGGGTGCTTCAGGAACACCAAGCGGCGAGTGTCGTAGTGGTAGGCCAGCGCCCCGAAGGGCTCCGGCCGCAGCGCGACGCCAGGGTGCAGCTCGAGCGCCCGTCCGGACATCGCGTCCGAGTTCGGAGCGGAGACGTGGTCGCTCGGCTCCGGTCGCGAGCGTTCGTGCCCCCCGCCCGTTGCGTTGCGCTCTCCGGTGCTGCCGGTCGGCGTCGTCACGATCCTTCGTCTCAGTACACGCCGCACATGCCGTCGATCGAGATCTCCTCGATCAACAACTCGTCGACGGCGCTCTCGTCGGGATCGGCCGTGACGACCGCAAGGTCGGCGGCGTCGTCGGCGGTGTTCGTCGGCTGGTTGGCGTCGTGATCCATGTGCCCAGGGTACCCGTGCGGCCGGCATGCTCCGGAACCGGCGATCGACACTCAGTTCGCGTCGGGCGTGCCGCTGGCTTCGCCGTCGGCGGTGCGGTCGGGCTCATCGACGTGTTCGACGCGGTCGAGAGCCCGGCGCAGGAGGGGCCCCGTGTCGTCGGGAACCCGGAGCTGGTCGACCAGCTCGGCCTCGGCGTCGAGATGTTCGCCGATCGGACGGCCGTCACGATCGGTCACCCGCGCGAGCGCAGCCTCGAGGCCGGTCATCGGTTCGTCGGAGACACGGGGCGGCGCCGTTGGCGTCACGGTGCCGGCCGACTCCGCCGCGCCGGACTCGCGTCGGCGCCAGAGCATCACCACTGCGACGACGAGCGCCGCCGCCACCACCACTCCCGCAATCACATACGCCACCGCTGACAGCGTAGCCGCCGCTCACCGAGCCGGCGTCACGGCGGCGACGAACTCCGGTTCCCGACCCGCCACCCGGCGCGTCGCCAGATCGATCCCGAGGCGCATGACGCCCCAACCGGCGAGCACGGTCACCGCTCCGAACACGGTGACCAGACCCACGCGGCCGCTGTCGGTCGCCCAGAACAGCGCGAGTGCGATCGGCACCGTGAGGATCGCCAGCCCGACCAGCACAGCTCCGAGCAGGAGGGCAGCCATGATTCCCTTGCCCGATTCGCCGCCGGCGAACGGATTGTCGGTCTCGGGAATCGCGATCGGGACCATCGCCGACTGCACCACCGCCGCGCCGGTGCCCGCCAGCAGCCCACCGATGCCGACTCCGAACCCGGCGACGAGGTATCGCCACTCACCCGTGATCGCCGCCGCGGCGACCGGCCCGAGGATCGCGAGCGGCGTAGCAACGATGGCGATGCTGCGCGCCTTGCCCCGCACGAGCGCACGTGGTCCGACACCCGACAGGAGCTCGTGAGTGATCGCCGGGCCGTCGGTACCGAAGCTGTTGCCCGACATGAAGAGCACGGCGAGCTGGACCGCACCGCCGACGAGGACGGCACCGCTCCCGGCACCGTCGCGGATCAGGACGGGTACGAGGACCGCCGCCATCCCGACGCCGGCACCCGTGAACGTCTCCAGCGCGCTTCGCGGGTTGCGGAACCGCGTGAGGATGCTGCGCCAGGCGATCGCGCCTTCGGGGCCGTCGCCGCAGGCGCGATGCGCCCAGCGTCCGATGATGCCGGCCTCGGCGTCGGTCGTGTCGAGCCCGCCGGCGCGGCGCACCGACAGCGACAGCTCGCGCGCCGACCATCCGAACGCGATCGCGAGCACGGGGAGCCAGATCGTCCCGGCGAGCACGTGGAGCCAGGTCGTCCCTTCGCCGGCGATCGCACGGCCGATCTGTCCGGGCGGCGTCCATGCGAGGCCGTCGGCCAATCGGGTGCGTCCGGCGTCGTCCAGACGTCCGAGCAACGCCGGTACGAACTGGAACAGTCCGTAGAACGCCAGACCGGAGAGGCCGACGACCAGTTGTCCGGCTCTCGGGAACCGGCTCGTCATCATCGCCAGCAGGTTCGTCGCTGTCCGCGCGACCAACAGCAACGACAGCAGCCACGAGATCGTCGCGACGATCACCGCAGGGGCGTCGGTCGCTTGTCGTGTCATCCCGACGGCGAGGCCGATGCCGAGCGCGATGCCGGCCAGTCCCGGCGGCCCGAACGCTGCGGCCGCGAGCAGACCGATCGTGCGGTTGCGATCACCCAGCGGCTCGGCGGCGATGACCCGTGGGTCGACGGGTTGCGAGATGCCGGCCACGACGCCGAACCCGACCACGGCGAGCAGCACCAGGGAGCAGAAGATCACGGCCAGGTCCGACGGTCGGTCGGTGGTGCGCCCTGCGACCACGACGGCAGTTCCGGCGCCCAGGCCGATGACGGCCGACGCGATCGTCGAGATGATCGCGCCGACCTGCTCGGCACCTCCATGACGGATCGAACCGCGAAGGAGTCGCCAGCGCAACCGGACGAACGTCGCGACGGTCGCCGCCATCAGCCCAGCCAGGCCAGCGAATGGTCGTCGACCTCGCTCGCTCCGACCACGTCGATGAACACGTCCTCGAGGCGCCGTCCGTTGCGGAGGTCGTCGGTGCGTCCGACGGCCACGACACGGCCGCGGTCGATCACGCCGATGTGGTCGCAGAGCCGCTCGACGAGATCCATGACGTGGCTCGAGAACACGACCGTGCCGCCACCGGCGCGGAACCGGTCGAGCATCGACCGCATCGTCCGAGCCGACACCGGGTCGACACCCTCGAAGGGCTCGTCCAGGAGGAGGAGGCGGGGCCGGTGCAGCAGGGCGGCCGCGAGCGAGGTCTTCTTGCGCATGCCGTGGCTGTACCCGGCGATCTGACGGTGGGCATCGTCGGTGAGTTGGAGTGTGGCGAGCAGCTCGGCGCTGCGTGTCAGGGCGATCTCCCGATCGAGCCCTCTCAGTTCGCCGATCGTCAGCAGGAATTCGTGAGCGGTGAGCCGTTCGAAGAGCTGGAGCGGGTCGAGGACCACACCCATCGTCGAACGAGCGAGTTGCAGATCCTCGACGAGGTCGTGACCGCAGACCTCGATCGTTCCTGCGTCGAACCGGACGAGTCCGATCACCGACCGCAGCGTCGTCGACTTGCCGCTCCCGTTCGGGCCGACCAGACCGAAGCAGCTGCCGGCGGGCACGTCGAGGGTGAGCTGATTGAGCGCCAGGGTGTCACCGAACCACTTCGTGAGATCTCTGATCCGGAGTGGGTGTGCCACGGGGGGCGGCAACGACATGGCCGACAGTGTGCCCGTCGCCGTCAGGTGCTCCACCCTCCGCCGAAGCTGAGGAACCGACCGGTCTGGCATCGGGTCGTGCCGTGAGCAACACGGCCGTCAACGCGTTGAGCTCGTCCATGGTGCCGGGACGCCGGGACCGGGGCCTCGATCCTCGAGCGCCGCTCCGGGTCGTCGACGCCGGTGGCGGCGATGAACTCGGGAATTCCGTGTCGTCGGTACCGATCGCGTGGAGCGAGATGCGTCCGCGACCCGCACGGCAACGCGCCGTTCGGCTCCCGCACCTGTGACCGCAGACCCGAGTGGCGACGATGCGCCCACTGTCAGCTGATGACCAAACCGCCGTCGCAGGTGATGATCTCGCCGACGGTGAACGCACCGGCCCGGCTCGACAGGAAGATCGCGAGACCGGCGATGTCTTCGGGCGTCCCGACGCGGCCGCGCGGGTTCCCCCGTCCGAGTTCGTCCCAGTCGGTGTTCTCGACGTCCCCGCCACCGCCGACGCCGGTCGACAGCATCCACGTCGGGAAGGGGCCGGGAGCGATCGCGTTCACGATCACGTGGCGGGGAGCGAGCTCGGCCGCCAACTGACGCGTCATCGCATGGATCGCGGCCTTCGACGGGCCGTACGAGTAGGTCTGGAGGCGCGGCGGCCGGAGGCCGTCGATCGAACCGATGTTGATGATGCGTGCGGGATCATCCGCCGTGCCGGCGGCCTCGAGCAACGGGAGCAGTTGCTGGATGACGAAGAACGGGCCCTTCACGTTCACGTCGAGGACGCGATCCCAGCCCTTTTCGGGGAATTCCTCGAGCGAGGCGCCCCACGCCTGTCCCGCGTTGTTGACGAGGATGTCGAGTCGAGACTCCCGCTCGCCCAGCTCCGTCGCGAGGGTTTCGGCCCCGGCCAGGCCCGACAGGTCGGCGGGGATCGGAATGCACTCGCCGCCGTGCTCCTCCATCAGTCGATCGGCCGTGGCTCGACACGCATCGGCCTTGCGCGAGCTGATGTAGACCTTGGCGCCGTTGGCGAGGAAGCCGGCCGCGATCATCTCGCCGATGCCCCGCGAGCCGCCGGTCACGAGCGCCACCTTGTTGCGAACCGAGAACAGGTGCTGGATGTCCATGGAAGTTCCTTTCGGGTCGTCCGCATGTTGGCGGATCGCGCTTCGCGTGGCGAAACCGGATCCGTTCGGCACGGACCGTTCGGTACGATCACGGGCCCCATGGCGACCGACCCTGCTCCCGACGCGCCCGATGACGCGTTCCCGGACCTCGCCGCCGAGCGTGATCGGCTGACGTTCGCCCGAGCCTGTCGCGACCGGATGATCGAACGACTCGAGCGGGTCGACCCGCACTCGGCCGCCGACGAGATCACGTCGGAGTACGTCGAGATGACGGTGTGGGAGGCGCTCGACACACTGCGGTCACCGGGCGCGGGTGAGTTCTTCGGTCGGATCGACCAGCCGTCACCGGACGGCTCTGGCACCGAGGAGTGGTACATCGGCCGTCGACACGTCGAGGACGCGAATCACGATCCCGTTGTCGTCGACTGGCGCGCGCCGATCTCCGCGCCCTTCTACCGTGCCACGGCGGTCGATCCGCTCGGCGTGGTGTTCCGTCGCCGATTCACGCTCGACGACGGTGAGATCTCCGCCTATCTCGACGAGCACCTCGACGACCCCGATGCCGCCGATGTCGTCGCCGGCATCCCCGATCCGGTGCTCGCCGAGATCGGCGCCGCCCGATCGGGTGAGATGCGTGAGATCGTGGCGACGATCCAGGCCGAGCAGGACCTCGTGATCCGTTCCGACATCGACCAGGCCTTGATCGTGCAGGGCGGTCCCGGCACGGGCAAGACGGCGGTGGCCCTGCACCGCGCCGCGTACCTCTTGTTCGAGCACCGAATCCGGCTGGCTCGTGACGGAGTGCTCGTCGTCGGACCGAACCGGGCCTTCCTCGACTACATCGCGAACGTCCTGCCCTCGTTGGGCGAGCGGAGCGTCCGGCAGTGCACAGCGCTCGAGCTCTGCGTTCCGCGTGTGGAGCTGACCGGCTCGGACGACCCCGACGAGGCCCGTTGGAAGGGTTCAGCCGATCGACTGGTCGAGCTGGAGGCGCTCGCGCTCGATGCGATCCGAGCCCCGGCCCATGACATCCGTGTCCCGGTCGGCGCCCGGACGCACACATTCGCCGCCGATCAGCTCGCGGACTGGATCCACACCGCGAAGAGCGGCAAGGTTCCGATCAACGAGCGCAGGGAGCGGCTGCGGGTGCTCGCCCGACAGGAGCTCCGCCGCCGGTGCGGTGGCGACGACCGCTGGTCGGAGGCAGGACCGTTGAAGACCGCCATCAACAAGGCGTGGCCGACTCAGAAGCCGATGGTGCTGGTCGACCGATTCCTGCCCGGTCTTCGCGGAACGGCGCGCCGGTGGACGGCGGCCGATCAGTTCCTCGTCGACGAGGCGAACACACTGCTCAACGGCACTCCGTTCTCCTATGCGCACGTGGTCGTCGACGAGGCGCAGGACCACTCGGCCGTTGCGCTGCGGGTCATCGGCCGCCGGACGCCGACGGGGTCGTGCACGCTCGTCGGCGATGTGGCGCAGTCCACCACGCCCGCCGGGCAGGAGCGGTGGGCCGACGTGTTCGCCTACCTCGGTGCTCAGGGCACTGTCGCCGATCTGACGATCGGCTACCGGGTGCCGGAGCCGATTCTCGAGCGGGCGAACCGCCTGCTCCCGCTGACGGCGGTCGAAGCGGTGGCGAGCCGATCGGTCCGCGCGACCGGCGGAACGCTCACCTGGCACGATGTCGCCGATCATGACCTGGGCGCCCGGGTCGCGCGGGTCGTGGCCGAGGTGAAGCACCGACACAAATTGACGGGCGTCGTCGCGCCCGTCGACCGGCACGAGGTCGTGGCCGACGCGCTCGCGGCCGACGGACTGCGGGCCGTCGACCACGTCCACGAACTCGGCCACGACGATGTCCCGCTGTTCGGTCCGGAGGCCGTGAAGGGCCTCGAGTTCGACGGTGTGGTGGTGGTGAACCCGCACGAGATCCTGGATGGGAGTGCTCGAGGTGCTCGCCTCCTGTACGTCGCCATGACCCGAGCCGTGCAGGAGCTCACCTTCGTGACCGACGGGGCGCACCCCTCCGTGATCGCCTGACGCGCAGCACGAAAACGTTGGGAGCCCGGCCGTCGGCCGGGCTCCGTTGAACTTGCTTCGAACTGGAAGGGCGGGCGCTCTCAGCTCTCGCTGTCGCGGAACGTGACGTCGCCGGTCGCGTCCTGGAGATGGGCGCGTACGAACCACTGGTACTGCTCGAGGTCCGCGAGGTGGCCGATGAACAGGTCCTCCGTGACGGGATCGAGATCGTGGAGCTGTTCGAGGGCCCGACGGTGATCGGTGATCACGCCGGTGTAGACGTCATCGAGCGCGGCCAGGTGGCGCACGGTCGGTTCACGATTCAGCCCGTAGTCGCCCCAGCTGCGGAACTTCACGATCGCACCGGGCGTGCCCATGGGCTCGCCGCCGAGGGTCGCGATGCGCTCGGCGACGGCATCGGACATCTCGCGTACGGCGGCCACCTGCGGATCGAGGAACTCGTGGATCGAGATGAAGTTGATGCCCACGACGTTCCAGTGGATGTGCTTCAACGTCAGTTGCAGGTCGAGGAGCGCGGCGAGCCGCTCTTGGAGGATCGTGATGAGCGACACGGACTGGTCGCCGGAGAGACCGGGAACGGTGGTGTGGGGAGCGTGTTCGATCGTCGTGGTGTTCATGGTCGAGTCGTACCCGACGGCGACGTGGGTCACACCACCCCGTGCCGGGCAGCGATCGGGCCGGGCTGCGCGGAACGCCCTGCGGATGATCGCCGGCACGATGTTTCACGGCGCCGGGCGGCGGGTAGCAACCGACCATGTGGTTCACGATGCTCGTCGTTCTCGCTGCCGTGGCCCCGCCGATCTTCGCCTTCGGCCGGGGCACTGTCTGAGGTGGTGGTGCACGTGAACGTGCCCGACATCCCGAGCCCCGACCTCGGCGGAGCCGTCCACGACATGCTCCAACTGGCCGACGCCGCTGCGAGCGCCGTGAGCAGTGCGGCCCACATCGTGCCCGGTCTCGACGACCCCCGCGATGCCGCCCGACGACGTCGCCGGCTGTTGACGATCGGTGCCGTCGCCGCAGTCCTGATCCTGCTGGCACTGCTCCGACGGGCTCGCTCGAGTGACACACCCGCTACGAATCACTGACGCCCGCCGTCCGCGCCACCTCGGTCGGCGTTCCGCGGTGGACCCGACCAACCCGGCGTCCCGATGGAGCCGCGAAGCGCGATGAGCCAGGCATGGCGCGACGGGGGCCGCCCATTGGTGCTGGTGCGCTCGATCCTCGAGCGGGCGCGAACCAGTCTGTTCACGGTCCCCGTCATCTGGGTGGGGTTCGCGATCGCACTGACGCAGTTGGTCACGTGGATCGACGTACGGGCGGGGAGTGACGACCTCCCGCGCTTCACCGAGACCACCGTCGACAGCGCCCGGTCGATCCTCAGCGCGATCAGCGCCGGCACGATCACGGCGGCCTCTGTGGTGTTCTCGCTGACGCTCGTCGCGATCCAGCTGTCGAACAGCGTCTACACGTCACGCGTGTTGCGATCATTTCTGCGCGACCGATTCCAGCAGCACATGATCGGCATCCTGCTGGCCACGTTCACGTACAGCCTGCTCGTGCTCAGCGAGGTTCGAGGCCCGCTCGAATCGGTCGAAGAGGGGGGCGAGGCGTACGTTCCCGGGCTGTCGGTGTTCCTCGCGGTCGTGTTCGCGATCGTCGCGGTTCTGGCGCTGCTCGCCTCGATCAGCCACACGTCGCAGTCCCTGCGCTCGTCGTCGGTCACTCGCAGACTGGTGTCGGAACTCGTCGATCTCATCCGAAAGACGTTCCCGGAGCGGCAACCGACGGCCGACGCGAGCAAGCGCGGCGAGCAGTCCGGCCGGTCAATCGTTCCCACCCCCGATGCCGCACGTGCCGGTGACAACCCGGGCTTCGCTGCCGATCGGCCGGAGCCTGGTGCGGTGTTGGCGGCGACCGGACGTGGATGGATCCAGCAGATCAGTCTGGAGGCCATACGCGACGCCGTTCCCGAGGGTACTGCGATCCGGCTCGACCGATCGGTGGGCGACTACGTGTACGAAGGTGCGCCCTTGCTGACCATCTGGCCGTCGCCCGCAGCGCAGGATCTGGACGATCGGATGACAGCTCTTCGCGGGGCGTTCGCCACGGGCGATCAACGGTCGTTGCAGCAGGATGTCGCGTTCGGATTCATGATGATCGAGGACGTCGCTGCCAAGGCGCTGTCGCCCGGCGTCAACGATCCGAACACGGCGACCGAGGTGATCGAGCAGCTGGGCGAGGCCGTGCTGGTGGTCCTGGAGCACGAGATGCCTCCGCACGAGATGATGCTCGACGGCTGCCCGTTGCGGCGGGCATCGGTCGCGACGTACGACGACATGGTCGTCGCCGCGTTCAACCAGATCCGCCATCTGGCCATCGGCCAGCCGACGGTGCAGTTCGTGCTCGTCCGCACGTTGATCGGGATCGGCGACGAACTGATCCGCCGACGGCTCGACAGCGGCGAGGCCGTGGACGCGCTGCGATCGATGATGCGGTTCGTCGAATCCGATCTCGGGTCGGGTCCGGATGATCCGGCCGCGACCGCTGCGTCCGACGCACTCGATTCGACGCCGTGGTACCGGAGCTGAGTCGAGCTCCGCACGATCGTCACGGAGCCGCGGGTCGGCGTCGAAGCGGCCGGCTCTAGAGTCGAAGGATGCGACGGCGTGGCGGATGGCTCATCGTGTTCGGGCTGCTGTCGGCGTCGTGCTCATGGACCGGCGACGATGCAGCATCGCTGCTCGAGCCCGACACCGTGGTCGACGGCGACGCTGCTCCGGAGACCTCGGAGCCGACGACCGAAGGCGGCGTCACCGCCGAGCCGAACGTCGACCCGGCGACGGCATGGCCGGCCGGACCCTCGCTGCCCGGCCTCCTCGACAGCTCCGACGAACCGATCCCGAACGATGGCGCGGTTCGCACCGGCATGCTCGCGAACGGCCTCGTCTATTACGTGCGACGCAACGACAATCCCGGTGGCAAAGCCGATCTCCGGCTGGCGGTCAGGGCCGGCTCGGTCGACGAGCTCGGCGACGAGACGGGCGTCGCCCACTTCGTCGAGCACATGCTCTTCAACGGCACCGAGAAGTTCCCCGAGAACGAGTTGATCGACACCCTGCGCAGCTTCGGCGCCGCGTTCGGCGCCGATGTCAACGCCTACACCACGTTCGACGAGACGGTGTACACGCTGACCGTGCCCAACGCCGACGAGTCGGTCGAGACCGGCCTGAACGTGCTCGAGCAGTGGCTGTCCCACGCCACCTTCGACGACGCACAGGTCGTCGCCGAACGCGGCGTGGTCCTCGACGAGTGGCGAGTTCGCACGCAGAGCACACGTGGTCGCCAGTTCGAGGTCGCCCAGGAGTTGTATCTACCCGGTACTCCGTACGCCGGCCGGTCACCGATCGGAACCGAGGCCTCGATCGAGGCGATGCCTCGCCGAGCGCTCACCGGGTACTACGACACGTGGTACCGGCCCGACAACGCTGCGATCGTCGTCGTCGGCGACATCGCGGTCGACGAGATCGTCGCCGACATCGAGCGTCTGTTCGGTCCGGCGGTCACCCCCGACGAGACCAGTCGGTCGCGACCGGACACCAGCTTCGACGTCGACCTCGAGCCCGACGTCGGACTGCACGTCGATCCCGATCAGCAGACCGTCGACGTCGAGATCACGCTCCCTCTGCCCGCGATGGACGGAGTCGGGACCCTCGCAGTTCGGGCCGAGATCATCGACGCGATGATCTACGACGTGCTCGTCCGCCGACTCCGGCAGGATCTGGCGGCCGGGGTCGCACCGTTCGACGACATCACGAGTGGGGGCAACGATCTGGTCGACACGCTCGACGCTCCGGCGCTCTACGCCTTCACCGATGCCGGGCGCGTCGACGACACGCTGGTCAGCCTGCTCGACGAGTACGAGCGGACGTTTCGGTTCGGCTTCACCGCCGGCGAGACCGACCTCGCCCGCGAGACGATTCGTTCGTTCTACGACACCCGCTTCGAAGGCCGGGAGAGCAATCAGGACAGCGACTACGCCGGCACGCTCGTCGAGTCCTTCCTCGGCCGATCCGCGTACCCGTCGATCGTCGACGAGTACACGATCGCCACGTCGATCCTCGACGCCGTCACACCCGAGGCCATGGCGGTGCGGTTCGCGGCAAGGTGGACGAACACTGCACCCCACGTGATCATCTCGACCCCCGAGGTCGTCGCCGATCGGATCCCGACCGAGGCGGAGGTGCTCGACACGATCGCGGCGACGTCGACCCGTGACGTCGAGCCACGGGGGGAGCAACGTCGGCTCCCCGATGCCCTGATGGCGCGCCCGGAAGCGCAGGCCCCGTTGTCGATCGAGTCGGTCGTGCCGCAGGGAGACGCGTTGTTCGATCCGGTGAAGTTGGTGTATCCGAACGGGGCGACCGTGATCTTGAACACGAACAAGATCGTGGAGGCCCAGGTGTTCTACCAAGGTGCCAGCCCCGGTGGTTCGTCGTTGGTCGCGGACGCCGACGTGGTCGACGCGCTGTACGCGGCCGACGTCGTCACCGCGAGCGGCCTCGCCGACTTCAACCAGGCCGAGCTGGCGCAGATCACCGCGGGCGCCGACGCCGAGCTCGACGCCTGGATCGATCCGTACGTCGACCACTTCGCCGGTTCGGCGGCCACCGCCGATCTCGAGGTCCTCCTCCAGCAACTCCACTTGTACATGACCCGACCACGTGCCGACGCGGTGGCGCTCGGCCAGGTCCGCAACCGGGTCGGCCCCGTCGTCGCCGACCCGTCATCCGATGCCGCCGCCGCCGGCCAGGACGCGCTGCTCGACGCCAGGTATCCGGGTGAGCTCCGGTACGCCTCGCTGCCGGAGCCGGACGAGTTCGCCACGCTGGACCTCGACGGTGTCGAGCGGGTCTGGCGTGATCGATACGGCGACGTCTCCGACTGGGTGTTCGTGTTCTCCGGCGACTTCGACATGGATGCGGCGCAGGCGCTCACCGACTCCTACCTCGGCACGCTGCCCGGGTCGGGAGTCACCGAGCAATGGGTCGACGCCGGGAACCCTCCGCCGCCCGGGGTGATCCGCAGCGAAGTGGCGGCCGGCACGGGCGACACCGCGTCGGTCACGATGTTGTTCACGAGCCCGATCGCCGACATCGACGCCCGCGTGCGCGTGACTGCCGATGTCGCGACCGAACTGATCCGGGCTCGGCTGACCGACGTGATCCGAGAGGAGCTCGGCGAGAGCTACTCGCCGTCAGCGGTGTCGATCGTCACGACCGATCCCGGTCCCGTGATCGAGACCTTCGTGTTCGTCACCGGGTCACCCGAGCGTGTCACGTCGATTGCGGAACTCGTCGTCGCCGAACTGGACGACATCGGCGAGAACGGGCCGTCCGAGCAGGAGTTCTTCAACGCCTTCGCGCGCGTCGAGGAGGCCTTGAACTTCGTCGACAACGGTTCGTTCGTGCAGGAGCTGATCGACGACGAGATCCATCCGCAGCGCGAGCTCGACGACTACCTGTTCGAGCGAGCGGAGCTCGGGAACGTCACCGCCGCCACGGTGCAGGGCTACGTCGACGCCTACGTGACACCCGAGCAGTACATCCAGGTCACGGTCGAGCCCCGCTAGATCTCGACCGTGCCGGTCACGCAGATCGCGACCCGGCCGCCGACCCAGATGGTGCCGTCGGGATCACGATCGATGACGACTCGGCCGCGACGCCCGAGCGCGGTGCCCTGCCGGGCCACGTAGGAGGTGAGCGACGGATCTCGGCTCATCAACCACTGGGCGATCGAGGCATTCAGGCTGCCGGTGACCGGATCTTCCTCCATCGACGACGGTCCGGGGAAGAACGCACGGACCTCGACGTTCGCGTCAACGTCGGCGTCGAGGCGCCCGACGACGCCCAGTTTGAGGTCGAGCGTGCCGCCGAAATCGGGGCGAAGGGCGAGCACGTCGTCGGCACTCGACAGCTCGGCGACGATCCAGCCGGGCCCGTTGTCGGCCCAGGCGATGTCGACCACCTCGGAGCGCAGGGTCGCCTCCACGCGGCGACGGAGCGCGTCGTCGACCGGCCCCGACCGGATGAGATCGGGCGCGGCGAAGCCCAACTGCTCCCCCGTTGGACGGATCGTGACGAGCCCGATGCCACATTCCTGCACGATCGCACCGTCGCCGGCGGGCGCGCCTCCCGCGTCCAGCCACGCGGCGCACGTCCCGAGGGTCGGATGACCTGCGAACGGCAGCTCCCAGGTGGTCGTGAAGATCCGGACGCGATAGTCGGCGCTCGGGTCCGACGGCGGGAGGACGAACGTCGTTTCGGAGAGATTGGTCCAGTTCGCGAAGCGCTGCATCTCCTCGGTCGACAGACCGTCGCCGTCGACCACGACGGCCAGCGGATTGCCGGAGTACGGACCGGTCGCGAAGACGTCGAGTTGTCGGAAGCGGCGCTGCATTCGGACAGCTTCCCATGTGCCCGCGTGTCGCCCGGCGGTCGGCCGACCTCGGTCCTCCGGAGTCTCACGTCGACACCATTCGGTCGTCATCCCGGCGCAAGGTGTCGGCCATTTGAGCTTCCTCGCTGTCGGACGTCACAGCGACCGCGCGAACGGAAGGTCCCCATGCCCGTTGACGACGGCGTCGGCGCTCCGTCCACGAATCGTCCGTTCGGGGACGTGTCCGAGGCTCGCCTGAGCCGCCGAACGGTCATGGTGGGTGGCCTCGCCGCTGCTGCTGCGAATGTTCTTCGTGACCGGCGGTGTCGCGAGCGTCGCCGGAACGCTCGACCGATCGGAGCACCGCCGTCCCGGCGGCCATCGCCACGGGCACGAGTCCGTCGTCGGAGGGCACACGCCGTCTCCCAGAGGTCACGGAACGAAGCGAACCGATCAGTTCGGCTGGCTTCGGCACGAACCCAGGATGCTGGCTACAGTCCGGAACGCAACGTGTGTCACCCGTCCGCCACCCCTGATCCCTGGAGGTCACCATGAGAACCCGAGCCGCCGTCCTGCGTGAGTACAACCAACCGTGGAGCGTCGAGGAGATCGAGCTCGACCCACCACAACACGGCGAGGTGCTGGTCAAGTTGGCGGCCTCGGGCATGTGCCACTCCGATGAACATGCCTACGACGGCCACATCGCCGGCCTCGTCCCTCCGCCGATGATGATCGGCGGCCACGAGGGCGCCGGCATCGTGCAAGAGGTCGGCGACGGCGTCGATTGGCTCGAACCGGGCGATCACGTCATCTTCGGTTTCATCCCGGCCTGCGGCCGCTGCCCGTCGTGTGCCGACGGCCACTCCAACCTGTGTGATCTGCTGGCGACGTTCGCGGCCGGCACGCAGGCGCTCGACGGGACCTACCGTCATCACACGCTCGACGGCCACGACCTCGGTCTGATGTGTCTGCTGGGCACGTTCTCCGAGCACACGGTCGTCAACGAGGCGAGCTGCATCAAGATCGACAAGGACTGGCCGCTCGACAAGGCCTGCCTGCTCGGCTGTGGCGTCGTGACCGGCTGGGGCTCGGCGGTCTATACCGGCGAGGTCGGCCCGGGCGACTATGTGGCCGTCGTCGGGTGTGGCGGCATCGGGTCCAACGCGATCCAGGGGGCCAAGATGGCCGGTGCCCGCGTGATCGCGGCCATCGACCCCGTCGAGTTCAAGCGTGAGAAGGCGATGGAGTTCGGCGCGACGCACACCTTCGCGTCGATCGAGGAAGCGCAGGCCGCGATCCCCGAGGTCACGTGGGAGCGCGGCTACGACCAGGTGATCATGACGATGGGAACCGGTGACGGCAAATCGCTCGGGGAGGCGTTCCACCTCGGCGGCAAGCGGTCCAAGATCGTCGTCACCAACCTCCACGGCACTGCCGAGACCAGCATCGAGGTGCCGGCGATCTTCATGACGATGATGGAGAAGCAGCTCCGCGGCTCGCTGTTCGGATCGGCCAACATCCGCAAGGACATCCCGCAACTGTTCGAGCTGTACCTGCAGGGTCAACTCAACCTCGACGACCTCGTGACCAAGACGTACACATTGGACGAGATCAACGAGGGCTACGAAGCGATGCGCAACGGTGAGAACATCCGCGGCGTCATCCTCTTCGACTGACGGCCGACCCGGGTGAATCACCACGAACTCGTCGACCACCTGACGGCCCAGGTCGTCGGGCGGCGACGAGAGATCGACCTGGTCGTGGCCGCGCTCGCGGCGGACCGGCACATGCTCCTGGAAGGCCCGCCCGGCACCGGGAAGTCGACGCTGCTCCGAGCGATCGCGCGCGAACTCGGCATCGGCTTCGAGTTCGTCGAGGGCAATGCCGAACTCACGCCGGCCCGGCTCGTGGGGCACTTCGACCCCGCCCGTGTGCTCGTCGACGGCTACGACGCCGACGTGTTCGTGGACGGCCCGCTGGTGGCGGCGCTCCGGTCCGGTTCGTTGCTGTACGTCGAAGAACTGAACCGCGTGCCGGAGGAGACCTTGAACGTGCTGGTCTCGGTGATGAGCGAGCACGAGATCACCGTGCCGCGACTCGGCACGCTCGGAGCCGAACCCGGCTTCCGTCTGGTCGCGGCGATGAATCCCTTCGATGCGATCGGGACCGCGCGCATCTCATCCGCGATCTACGACCGCGTCTGCCGACTGGCGGTGGGATATCAGGATGCTGCCGACGAGACCGCGATCACCCGCCGCCACCAACCCGACGTCGACGCTGCCTGGGTGGAGAAGACGGTGGAGCTGGTGCGGCTCACCCGTGAACACCCGGATGTCAGGATCGGGTCGTCGGTGCGCGGGTCGATCGACATGTGTGCGGTGGCCCGATCGCTCGGTGAGGTGCGCTCGCTGCCGGCACATGACGCCGGGGTGTCGCTGGATGCTGCGCTCGTCGCGCTCTCGGGACGGATCCGGGTTCGTGAAGGTTGCCAGCGGCAACCCGAGGCGATCATCACCGAACTCTGGCAGCAGGTGTTCGACTCGCCACCGAACGAACTCGACGACGCGGGAAAAGCGCCGGCCCCGAGCGGGGCGAAACCGGCGGGCTGAACCCGCCGCCGGTCGCGTCGGGCGACGACGCCGACGAGATCATCGACGAGGCTCGCCGCAGCTCGGCTTCGCGCCGCGAACTGTCGGCCAATCCGATCTTCGACGAGATCTCACCCGACCTCGGCGAGCTCGACGAGTCGGCGCTGGCCGAGGCGCTCGACGAGGATGCCGACCAGGCGCTCGCGCTCCTCGCCGAGATGACCCGTGCGACCGACGCCGGGCTACGCGAGCTGGCACGCTCGCTGGCCGCGCGCCTGTTCCTCGATCTGGCCCGGCAGGAGCCGGCGGACGCAACCGGGATCGGCAAGGTCGTGTCGATGCCGTACCGCCCGGACCGAGGCGACCTCGACCTCGACGGGAGCCTGGACGCGTTGGTGCAGGCGAACGCCGAACGCCGTGCCATCGATGCCGACGACCTCGTCGTCAGGGCGTGGGCGAAGCCGGCGACGGCGTGGTGTCTCGTGGTCGACCGGAGCGGTTCGATGTACGGCGCACCGCTGGCGACGGCGGCGCTGTCGGCGGCGGCGGTGGCCGCTCGGGCCGAGGGGGAGTACGCCGTGCTCTCGTTCGCCCGCGAGGTCGTTGCTCCCAAGGCGATGTGGGAGGTCCGCTCGGTCGACGACGTGATCGACCGAACCCTGGCACTGCGTGGGCACGGAACCACCGACGTGGCCGGTGCGTTGCTCGCTGCCAATGCCCAACTGCGAGCATCGTCGGCGCCGAGGCAGGTGGCGATCCTGCTCTCCGACTGCCGTTCGACCGAGCCCGGCGACGTGATCGGAGCTGCGAGAACGCTCGACGAACTCGTCGTGATCGCTCCCGAGGGTGACAGCGACGAGGCCGCGGAGCTGGCCGAGGCGGTCGGAGCCCGTTGGACCACGGTCGACGGGCCGTCCTCGATCGTCGCGGCGATCGCTCGAGTCCTCGAACGCTGAGTGATGGCGTCCCGACGAGCCGTGTCAGTCGCAGATCGAGTCTCGATCGGGAACGATCCCGACCGTGTTCTCTTCGGCCACGATCACCGGAAGCGTCGTACTGCTCCGCACCGGGCCATCGGGACGTGTCGTGGGCGTCGCCTGGTCGGCTACCGAGGTGGTGGTCTCGAAGACCTGATCGGGAGCCTCGCCGAGCATCGCCTCGCCCTTGAACACCGACAGGATGGCGGTCATGTTGCTGCCGCTGATCCGCGGTCGCTCGACCTTGTCGCCGTTGGACAGGGTCTCGCTCGACGACTCGATCCGGTACGTCGTGATCTCGCCGGGGTCGAGGCGGCGGAGCGTGTTCGCGAACTCCAGCATCCGATTCACGGTGAGGCCGGTGTCGGTCACCAGGTACTTCTGGTTGGTGGTGATGAGGGCCGAGGCGACACTGGGTGAGTAGAGGCCGTCGTTGATCACCTTGGCGACGACCCGCCGGAGGAAGTCCTGCTGGCGGGCGATGCGGCCGAAGTCGGACGTACCGTCCTTCGACCAGTTCCCGCTCCCGGGGGGATCTTCGAACTCGTAGCTGCGTGATCGGACGTACGCCAACGCCTCGTCGCCCTGGAGCGTGACGCAGCCCGTGTCCGTGACCACGAGGCCGCTCTTGCGATCGCGAGCGGGGGAGGCGAACGGCACCTCGACGCCTCCGACGGCGTCGACCAGTTCTCGGAACGCGCAGAAGTCGACCTGGACGTAGTGGTCGACCGGGACACCGAAGTTCCGGGCGATCGTCTCGATCAGGCGAGATGGGTCGTTTCGTCGGTACGCCGTGTTGATTCGATCGCGTCGGCCGCCGATGTCGACGTACAGATCGCGGGGAAGCGAGAGCACGGCGAGCTGATTGGTTTCGGGGTTCGCACGCCAGATCATGATGGTGTCGCTGCGTTCGCCGAGATCGTCCCGATCCCCGGTCAGCGGCTGGCCGTCGCAACCGCCGTTGTCCGCGCCGACCACCAGGAAGTTGGCGGCCTCGGGCTCGGCGAGGGCGATCGTCGTGGTGGTCGCACCGGGCTCGGTCCCGGCCGGCAACGTGGTGGTGTCACCGGGCATCACGACCGTCGGGGCGTCGCCCGCGGCTTCGAGCGACGACGGGTCGACGGGATCGATGTCGACGAGTTGTCGTTGTGACAGCACCCATTGACCGGCGCCCAACCCCGCCGCTGTCGCGAAGCATGCCAGTGCAGCGACCACGACGGCGACGAACGTGAGACGCTGCGGCCAGGTACGGCGTGTCTTCCGAGTGGCCATGAACCCGTCAGCGTACCGTCGGAGGCCGGGCGCGAACGGTGCAGTCGATCAGTCGATCGGCGGATCGAATGGGTCAGCCGAGCACGACGACCGGAGTACCGACCGGAGCCCAGTTCCACATGTACACGGCGTCGTTGGGTGCCTGGCGAACGCACCCGCCCGACAGTGCCTGTCCGAGCTGGCTGAGCGACTGGAGACGCTGGCCAGTACGGTTGTTGACCGGTATCTCGTGGAACCCGATGTTGTCGCCGCCCGGCCCCTTCGTGAACCGGACCATGAACCGCCAGCAGATGTGCGGGTTGTTGATGTTGCAGGTGTGGCGCGAACGCGAGAACACGCTGTAGGTGCCCGGCGACGGCTGGTTCCAGGTGCGTCGGCCCGACACACGGTGCGTCTTCGACACGGTGCCGTCGGCTTCGACGGTCCACACCCGCATGCGTGACTTCGAGTAGACCACGCGCCGTCCCGAACCGGAGTTCGCCGGGAGGACCCATTCCGGCGGCAGGGTGGTCGTCGTCGGCGGCGGAGGCAGGGTGTCGGTCACCTGGGCAGCGGTGCCGCGCGACGGCGTCACCCGCACCGGTGGCGGCGGCAGCTCGATCACCAGCGGCGCCGGCTCCGTCGTGGTGGTGGTCGTGGTGGTGGTGGTCGACGACGTGCTCGTGGTCGTCGCGGGTTCACTGGTGGGTGGAGGTGCCGTCGTGGTCGTCGGACCGGTTCCCGCGTCGACGGTGGCGGCGCCGGCGACGACGAGCGTCGCCCCAGCCACGGAGAGCGTCACGATTCGGCCCAACTTCGATCGCATCGGGACGAGGCTACAGGCGCGATCGCAAGCCGTCGAATGAAACGTGAAGCACTTCACGTGATGTTCTCGGCCGATCGGCCGCCCGGCTCGAGTGCGACGAAGCTGCCGGGCCACCTCAATCGAGGTTGGAGAGGGCGATTTCGGCGGCGGCCAGATCGGCCTCCGCGGCCGTCAACATCGCCCGGGTGTCGGCCACGATCTCGGGCTTGGCGTTGGCCAAGAAGCCCTCGTTCGACAACCGTCCCCGGAACCCGGCGATCTGCTTCGTCTTGCCGTCGATGATCTTGCGCAGCCGATCGCGCTCCTGATCGAGGTCGATGTCGTCCACGAGCCCACTCAGCAGGATCTCCGACCCTTCGAACGTGATCGGGCTCGCTCGGTGGGGCGCGTGCTGCCGAGTTCGTGCAACTCGCCGACGCCGCCGAGCACCTGCACCGCACCGTCGACGCTGTCGATGAGCGCCATCGTCTCGGCTGGCGCGTGCACGGTGATCCGTCGGCGAGGCGCCACGGTCTGGGCACCGCGGACCGCACGGATCGAGCCGATCAACTGATCGGCGCGGCGCCACGTCTCGATGGCGCCGGGATCGTCGAGGACGTCGTCGATCTGCGGCCATGCCGCCCCGGCGAGGAGCTCTGACGGCGGCAGCCGCAGTCCGGTGACGTCGCCGCCGCGCGCCGCACGGACGTGCGGCCACAGCGTCTCGGTGACGAACGGACACACCGGGTGCATGATCCGGAGTACGGCGTCGAGCACGGCGACCAGCACGATCTGTTGGTCGTGATCGTCGTCGACCGTGGGCTTGATCATCTCGAGGTAGCGGTCGCAGACGTCGTGCCAGACGAAGTCGTAGAGCGTGTCGGCGAACGCGTTGAACTGGTAGTCGGCGAGCGCCTGCTCGAGACGAGCGACGGTTCGCGTCAGCCGAGCCAGGATCCACCGGTCGGCGAAGGGCCGTCCGCCGACGTCGACGGGCACCTCGGCCCGATGCGACGCGTCGACGCGTTTCAATGCGAAGCGGGTCGCGTTCCACAGCTTGTTCGCGAAGTTTCGGCCGAGGTCGAACTTCGACGAGGTGTTGCGAGCGAGCGGCAGTTCGTCGGTCGGTTGCACGAGTCCGGCGGCGACGCCGTAGGCGCTCACCATCTTCCTGGACGGGTCGGCCGGTGACGACTGCAGGGGGGCTGCGACGACGTGTCCGGCCGACGTCGTGATCATCTCCGGCGTGAACGCCTCGCCGGTGTACGGGCAGACGAGATCGACCGGCATCCGCACGTCCTGCGTGTCGGTCGTCATCTGGACCAGGGTGAACCGCATCGCATCGGCGCCGTGGCCGTGGATGATGTCACGCGGGTCGACGCCGTTGCCGAGGCTCTTCGACATCTTCTGACCGTGCCCGTCCTGGATCATCGCGTGGATGAACACATCGGTGAACGGGAGCTGGTCGTCGAGGAAGTAGCGGTTGAACATCACCATTCGGCTGACCCACAGCGTGATGATCTCTCGGGCGGTCGTCAGCACCGAGGTCGGGTTGAACGACTCGAGCAGGCCGACCGTCTCGGGATGGTCCTCCGGCCACGGCCACCCCATGGTCGACATCGGCCACAGACCCGACGAGAACCAGGTGTCGAGCACATCGGGGTCGCGTGTGAACCCGCCGGCTTCGAGCGCGGCGATCAGCTCGGCTTCATCCATCGAGTCGTCGTCGCGATCGAGTCGGCGGAGCGTCGCTTGCGGTGGCACACACACGGCTTCCTCGGCCTCGGTCTCCGTGGTGCGGCGAATCAGGTGCGCCGCGCCGGCCGCCGACCACGCCGACTCCACGCGGATGGCCGTGTCGACGTCGGCCGTGCGAACCGCGTCCGGTGCTTCGCCGACGTCGACGGTCCGTATCCAGACCGGAATCTGATGGCCCCACCAGAGTTGGCGGCTGATGCACCAGTCCCGGATGCCTTCGTGCCACTGCCGGTACGTGCGGGCGTAACGGCCCGGGTAGATGTGCAAACCTCCGTCGCCGGGTGCGTCGGTTCGTGGCGGTGTGCCGGCCGGCAAGTCGTCGGACTGGTCGGGTGACAGCGCGCGGAGCGCCGATCCGCGGAGCCGGTCGTCGGTGACGGCGACGTACCACTGATCGCTCAGCCACGGTTCGATGGGCACGTGGCTGCGGTAGGAGTGGCCCACCGAGTGCGAGTAGTCGCGCACCTGCTCCAGTAGTCCGTGGTCGTCGAACCACTGGACGATCGCGGCTCGTGCGGCTTCGCGCGACAGACCGACGAACGGACGTGCCTCCTCGGACACGTCGTCCCAGCCGTACTGGTCGGAAATGGACGCGTCGGGGCCCATCACGTTGATGACCGGGAGGCCGTGGCGCAGGCCGATCTCCCAGTCGTTCGGGTCGTGGGCCGGGGTGACCTTGAGGAACCCGGACGCGTACTGGGCTTTCGTGTCGGGGCTCTCCGGGTCGGACATCACGACGTAGTCGTCGAGCACGATCGGGATCTCGCGACCCACGATGGGCAGCACCACCGCCCGTCCCAGCAACACCTCGGCGCGTGGATCGTTCGGGTTCACGGCAACCGCGGTGTCACCGAGCATCGTCTCCGGTCGGGTCGTCGCGACCGTGACGTGTCCGGAGCCGTCGGCCAACGGGTAGTCGAGGTACCACATGTGGCCGGCGACCTCTTCGTTCTCGACCTCGTCGTCCGACAGTGCGGTGCGCGTCGCCGGATCCCAGTTGACGAGACGTTTGCCCCGGTAGATCAGGCCGTCCCGGAAGAACGTGTAGAACGCATGGCGCACCGCCGTGACGCACATCTCGTCCATCGTGAATCGTGTGCGATCGAAGTCGCACGACGCTCCCATGGCCACGAGTTGGTCGATGATGACCTGTTCGTACTCGTCCTTCCAGCTCTGCGTCGTCTCGACGAACGCCTCGCGACCCATCTCGAGGCGCTTGATGCCATCGGCGAGCAGCCGCTTCTCGACGACGGTCTGGGTGGCGATGCCGGCGTGATCGGTGCCCGGCATCCACAGCGTCTCGACGCCCTTCATCCGGTGATACCGGATGAGGACGTCCTGGAGCGTGTTGTTGAGCGCATGACCGAGGTGGAGCGCGGCCGTGACGTTCGGCGGTGGGATGACGATCGAGTAGGTGGCGCGGTCGTCGTCGACGGGCTCGGCGTGGAACACGTCGGAGGCCGCCCAGGCCGCCTCCACGGCGGGTTCGGCATCAGCGGGGGAGTAGGCCTTGGCCAGCTCGGGAAGAGGTTGGATGGCACTCATTCGGCCGCTCAGGCTACTGGCGCCGTCTGCTTGCGGGCTGGTCCGTTCAGCGATCCGACCGCTCACCGACGCGCCGATCGTCCCGGGTGTGGTTCGACGGGGAGGGGCGACATCGCCGCGCCCTCGGGGATCTGCCGATCTTCGCCCAGAACGGCTCGACGTCGTCGTCGGGGGCGTCGATCGTGTCGTCGGCGAGGCGCTCCCGAACACGAGGTGGCCCGACTGCCGGAACTCCATCCGAAGCCGGCGGTGCTGCCGTCTTCCGCACCGGCTCGAGCTCGGGGCGCAGCGCTCGCTCGTCGCTCGGTACCCGGCGACGCGTCCATGGGAGCGCGACCGTCGATCGTGCCGGTGTCGGCTCGACCACTACCGTCGCACGGCATGTCCTCAACGTCGTCGGCCGAGCCGCACGAGGGGGGATCGGAGTGCGAATCGGACGAGGTCTCGCTCGCCGGCGCGATCGCGATCGGCATCGGGGGCATGGTCGGCGGCGGTATCTTCGCCGTCCTCGGTGTCGCCGCAGAGCGGGCCGGCGGAGCGACGCCGGTCGCGTTCACGATCGCGGGTGTGGTCGCTGCGCTGACCGCGTACTCGTACTCGAAGTTGTCCGTTCGGTATCCGAGCGAGGGTGGCACGGTGAAGTTCGTCGACGAGGTGTTCGGCGTCGACGCGATCACCGGCAGCATCAACATCCTGCTGTGGGCCGGGTACATCGCGACGACGGCGCTGTACGCGGCCGCGTTCGGACACTACGGCGCGACCCTGCTGCCGGGCGATCTGGAGGCGAGCACGGTCGCGTTCAAGTCGCTGGCGCTCGTGGGTGTGCTGATCCCCTGGATCATCAACCTCGCGAAGGCCCGCCTGATCGCTCGGGCCGAGGGCATCGTGGTCGCTATCAAGCTCGTGATCCTGCTGCTGGTGGTCGGGGCCGGCGTGCCGTCGGCGCAGCCTGCGCGGCTGTCACGCGACACGTGGACGTCGCCCATGTCGATCATCGCCGCGGGGATGCTGGTCTTCGTCGCGTACGAGGGGTTCGAGCTGATCGCCAACTCGTCGGCCGACGTCGTCCGCCCTCGACGCAACCTGCCGCTGGCGTTCGGGCTGTCGGTCGGCATCGTCATCGTGCTGTACGTGGCGATCTCCGCCGTCGTGGTCGGATCGTTGACGGCCGACGAGATCTCGGCCGCTGCCGACTTCGCGCTCGCAGAGGCGGCAGCGTCATCGCTCGGACGGGCCGGGTTCTTCCTCGTGGGCATCTCGGCCGTGCTGGCGACGTTCTCGGCGATCAACGCCACGCTGTACGGCGCGGCACGCCTCAGCTTCACGATCGCGACCGAGGGAGAACTGCCTGCGACGTTCCGCAACCGGTACTGGGAGCAGCCCGTCGGGTTGCACCTCACTGCGGTCGCCGGCGCCGCGATCGCCGTGGGTCTGCCGCTCGCGAGCATCTCGAGCCTCTCGAGTTCGATCTTCCTGGTCGTCTTCGCGTTCGTGAACCTCACGGCGGCGAAAGCCGGCCGCGACATCGGCGCGAGGCGCGTCGTGTGCGTCGCAGGCGCCGTGCTCGCCGTCGCCTCGTTCGTCGTCCTGACGATCCAGAACATCGGTGAAGACCCCCTGTCGTTGGTGGTCCTCGCCGCGCTCGCCGGTGGCGCGCTGCTGCTCGAACGACGGCTGCTCCAGCCGGGACGATCGCCGTTCGCGCTGGCACACGGCAGGGTCTTCGACGGCGATTCGTGACGAGACGGCGCGCTACTTGAGGAACTTGCTGGTGGTGTTGTCGGCGAGGATCCTGCAACCGGTCTGACACGTGGCGCAGTAGTTCACCGTGTAGCCCGAGTACTCGACCGCGCGAATCTCGTCCCCGCACTCCGGGCACGCCTCGCCGGTTCGGTTGTGGACGTCACTGGGTCGGTCCTTCGACGAGCTCATGTCGGTTCGCGTTCGCTCGTACGCCAATCCTTCGTCGACGGTCTCCCGGATCGCGTCGACGACCGTGGCGGCGCCCTCGAGGCCGAGTTTGCCGGTCATGGCGAACGGGCTGATCTTCGCCCGATGACAGACCTCGTTGGCGAGTCGGCGTCCGAGCCCGGCGATCGAACGTTGGTCTCGGAGGAACCCGTGGATCCGCTGGTTCTTCTCGGCGAACAGCTCGACCATCTGTTCCGGCGTGACGGTGTCGGCATCGGGACCGAGCACGTCGAGGGGTGGCGGATCGGTGGCGCCCGGCGGCAGGCACCAGACACCGGCGCGGCGTTCGGTCCCGGCCTCGGTGAGCAGCAGCGCCGGGCCGTCGTCGAACACGAATCGAGCCTGTCCGCCCCGCGGTTTGGCCGACTGCTTCTCGTCGACGAGGAGTCGACCACCCTGCATCAGATGGATCGCGAACTGCAGCGACTCGAATTCGAGCACGACGTACTTGCCGCGGCGGCCGACGCCGAGCAGCGGCTCACCGTAGGCGTCCTCGGGTGCCGGCACTGCCGTCCGGAGGGCGGTGAACTTGAGGGGCCGGAACGCGACGAGCACACGACCGGCGAACTCGTCGGCGAGCCGTTCGGCGTGTGCGTGGACCTCGGGCAACTCGGGCATCGTCTATTCGTAGCGCGTCCGCTCACGGACCGTGCCGAACACGTGGTCGAGGGCTCCGAACAACGGCTGTGCGTCCATCAGCGCCTGCTGGTCGCCGAACAGGCGGATCCGGCCGCCGATGAAGGCCTCCTGGGCGTTGGTCGTACCGGTGGCGATGCCCACCGCGGTGTCCCAGTCCTGCTCCATCTTGACGTCCTCCGGGTCCGCGGGCCCGGCGCCGAACGACGCCTCGCCATCACGAACCTGAAGGTGGTAGGTCACGTCGCCCTCCGGGCCGTCGGTCACCACTTGCGTGACACCGATGGTGTGGTCGCGGGCGAGTTCGCCGAGCGTCTCGTCGTCGGCCACCTCGCGGGTGAGCTCGCGAATCCAAGCAAGACTGAGGTATCGAACCGTGCTGTCGTCGCTCATCAAGCCCATAGTCTGCCTGATGATGGCAGCGAGCAGGTCATGGTCGCCCGCCGACGAGATGCCCCACGACGGTGCGATCATCGACGAGTGGGTCTTCGCCGCATGGACAGCGGACGGCACCATCGGGTTCGTGTCGGGGCACCGCTTGCTCGGCCGGGTCGCGTGGTACTGGTCGGCGGTCGTCGAGCACGGTCGACCGCTGCTGCACCTGGGCGAGTGGGAGGTCCGGGTCCGTTCCGATCCGTTCGTCGTGAAGGCGCCCGAGATGTGGGCGGAGCACCATTGTGTGTCGCCGATGCGGCAGTGGTCGATCGGCAACGAGGCGCATGCGGCGGCGCTCGACGACGTCGACGAAGCACTCGATCGTGGCTACGGCGTGCCGACGCCGATGGCGTCCGACGTCGAGTGGTACGCGATCGGCGGGGCCACCGGGTTCGAACACGGCTACGAACAGGTCGGTGTGGCCCACGGCGAGATCGAGTTGCTCGATCGTCCGAACATCGAGTTCGTCGAGACGCCGGCTCATCGCTGGAGACGATGGACGGCGGGTGACCGACTCGGTCCCGTGCCACTCGAACCGGTCGTGGCCCACACCGGACTGCGGGCACCGTTCGCGTTCCCCGACGGCACGGTCACCGATTGGGTGCTGACCTCGGACGGGTGGCGGTCACGTCGCGGCCCGAACTGAGGAGGTCGGCGTCGCAGCCGTCAGACCGTGGGTTCCGGTTCACGTCGCGACTCGGCCTCGCGGACGACGCCGTCGCCGACACGTTCGGCTTCGGTCGCAGACATGCCGATCCGGTCGGTCGAAGCGGATCGTGCGGCAACTCGACGTCGGACGACCAGCCAGGCGACGACTGCCAGGATCAGACCGGAGATGATGAATGGCAGCATCGTCGCGATCACGAAGCCGAGACCGAACACCACGGCGGTGAAGGTGTCCCATCCGGAACGGAACGCATCGCCGATCGTCTCGTCGTCGCCGACGGCCGATTCGGCGATCGAGGTGCTCGGGAGCACCTCGATCGTCACGGTCGACAAGGCGACGCGGTCGGCGAGGTTCCGCTGCTGTGCCTCGAGTTGCTCCAGGTCGGTCTGTCGCCGGGTCAGTTCGGCTTCGAGGCGAACCAGCTCGTCGAGGTTCTCGGTTCGCTCCATGAACTCGCGGACGTTGTCGACGCTCTGGCGCGCGTTGCGGATGCGGACATCGAGGTTCACGAGTTGCTCGGTCACGTCCTGCGCGCTCTGGTTGATCGACTGGACGTCCGCGGTGTCGTCGAGGCTGTCGAGGAAGCGGTCGACCGACTCGGGGGGAACCTTGACGACCAGCACGGCGAATCCGTCGCTGCCGAACTCACCCGGCTCGCCGTAGTTCACGTCCGACGTCGCGACGCCGCCGCCGAGCGTCGAGGCGCTCGCCATGATCGACGCGACCGTGCGCTGGATGTCGTCGCTGCCGAGGACGACCCGCATCTCGATGATCACGTCGCGGCCGATGACACCGATGTCGAAGTCGGTGCGGGCATCCGCCTGGCCCGCCGAGGCGCCGGGTTCGCTGGCCGCTTCCGCAGTGGTCTCGGCCGTGTCGGCCCTGTCGCGGACGTCGCCCGCGGCGGACGCCGGGGCGTCGGACAGCAGCCTGTCGGATGATTCGGCGCTTCCGGCAGTGTCGTCGTCGCCCGCGCAGGCGGCCAGCAGCAGCGTGCCCGCCAGCGCGAACGCGGTGGCCGTGCACCGTCGTCGCCGGCGGCGAGCGCGTGCGTCGGCCCATCCGGGTGTTCGGGTGTCGGTTCGTGTGGTGATGCTCCCCATGGCACTTCGACGTGCCGCGATCGGTTGCGGTTCCCGTGCCACACTCGAGCACTGATGAGGTGTGGCCCGTGAAGTACGACCAGGACATCCTCGAGGCGTTCGCGGCGTCGAGGAAGCCGACGACGTACCCGCACGTCGAAGTCGCTCCGGGCCTCGTGGTCGAGGACCGGACGAGCGGCTTCTGCGGCGATGTGGTGCGGTGGAATCACGAGGCCGTGACCTTGCGCGACCGCAAACAGCATCTTCGCCATTTCACGTGGAAGCCCGGCGGGTTCCTGCTCGATGGGCGGCCCGTCACGCTGGTGCGTCCGGCGGCGCGGCCCACCGCGACGCAGCAGGTGACGGCGTCCGGATCGATCGCAGGTGATCGTGGCCGGGCTGCCCGGGTCGCGAAGGCCAGTCGGATCTGGGTCGAGGGCAAGCACGATGCCGAGCTGCTCGAGCACGTCTGGGGTGACGATCTCCGTGAGCTCGGCATCGTGGTCGAGCCGCTGCACGGCGCCGACGATCTCGCCGCAGCGGTGCGCGCGTTCGGACCGGGCGGTCGCCGACGGCTCGGCGTGCTCCTGGACCATCTCGTCGAGGGCTCCAAGGAGTCCCGTATCGCGGCGAGCGTCGATCATCCGGAGGTGCTGATCACCGGTCACCCGTTCGTGGACGTGTGGGCCGGCATCCGGCCGAAGGTCGTGGGGCTCGCCGCATGGCCACTCGTGTCGAAAGGTCAACCGTGGAAGCAGGGAATGTGCCGAGCGCTCGGCGTGCCGCTCGACGATTTCTGGCCGAGACTCCGCAATCGGGTGATGTCGTACGCCGATCTCGAACCCGAGCTGGTCGGCGCCGTCGAGCGGCTCATCGACTTCGTCGCCGACGACTGAGCGAACATGTCGAGGCTCGGGCGCACGCGCACCGGCGTCGACCCGAAGTGGTCGACGGATCGACGGGCGCGGCCGCTGGGTGGTCCTGATCACCCGATGCGTTCGTCGCTGGGGTCGACCGTGGTGATGGCGCGCCCGCCGTGCATCAGTGTGACCGGGCCGTCCTCCGACACCACGATCACGACCGAGTGTGGGTCGTCGAACGAGTACCGCAGCGCAGATGTGTGCCGCATGCCGCTCATCGCGGCGACGGCCTGATCGGCAGCCGTGGACGGGGCGAGACGGATGCCGACCGCGACGAGCGACGCGTCGCCGTCGAAGATCGCCGCGCCATCCGTCTGCGACAGTGCCTGGGCGATCGCGGCCTCCTCGCCGACGTTGTCGAGTCGCAACCTCGGTGCGTTGTGCACGAGGTGCTCGAGCCGACGGTCCGGCGTGGGATGATCCGTCGGTCGCCAGATCAGTGTGGCTCCGATCCTGCGGCCGCCGAGCTCGTGGATCGCGAACCGGAGCAGCGGTCGGACCCCTTCGATCGGGATCTCGGCGGCGACGGTGCCGAGGCGTGCGACCCATGCCTCGATCGGTGCATCGTGGTGCCAGGCGATGCCGTTCCACCGGACCACTCCGGCGGGCCCGAACACCCGGACCTGTCCGCCCGGATGGCGCTGGATGATCAACCCACCGAGCGAGGCCTGGAGTCCGACGAGGTCGTATTCGTCGGCCATGTTCCGTCCGAAACAGGCGAGGTGGGTGATCGCATCGGACGAGCGGACCGCGAAGCTCGTCACACCGTCGGCGAAGCGCCGGGCGAACTGCATGTCGAGGTCGGTGACCGCGATCAGGCCCACCGAGCCGGTTCCGACCCAGCGATCGTCGGCGAACACGAGCGGCGCCGGGGGAATCAGGACGCCGTAGGTCGGCACCCGCCCCTCGTGGAGTTGCGGTCGCAGCGCGTAGGCCAGTTCGACGAGTGCGCCCACGGCGTCGGGTGCCCCGTCGAGCGCCGGCAGTCCCTCGTCGGCCAGCTCATCGGCGAGGCGCTGGAGTCGGCCGGGGAGCACGGGTAGCTCGCGGCCGAGTCGGGAGGGATGCACACCCGGACTGTAGGGGGAGTTCCTCGCCCTGTTCGGCCGCGGGTCGAGTGGGTCGGAGAATCGGCCGATGCGCGACCCGAGGGTCGGGAGGCGAGCCTCCCGACCCTCGTTGGTCGAGCGTTCAGTCAGCTCGGATCAGGGACGGCACCAGGTCGGCTCCGGCCCTGCGGCCGAGATGGCGACGTCGCAGCGGTTCCGATGGACGTCGATCGGGCCGCCCAGCGTCGTGACGGCCACGTCCACCGGCCCTGCGGCCGAGCTGTTGCCCTTCGCTGTGTTGTGGCTGACGTTCACGTCGGAGCTGAGGTTCGGCGGATCGTCCGGGGTCTCACCCGGGAAGTCACCGACGAAGATGCCGCCGGCGCTGATCGAGAACTCCTCCGACACGTTGTCGTTGGCGGTGTTCCGCTCGATCGTGATGCCGGCGATGCCCACTGCGAGGATGCCCGTGACGCCGACCGGGAAGTCGGGCCCGAACGGCAGGCACACGCTGTTGTTGGCAGAGGTGGTGTTGCGTGTGACGGTGACGTCTTCCGACGGCAGATCGAGGAAGTCGGGTGGGTTGCCGACGTTGATGCCGAAGCAGCTCCCGCTCGCCGTGTTGCGGTGGATCGTCACGTGAGAGTTGTCGTTCACCACGATGCCGTTCTGATCGTTGTCGACCGTCGTGTTCCGGCTGATCGTGCCGTGCGACGACGCGGGGACATCGATTCCCGAACAGAATTGGCTGCCGTTGGCGATGTTGCGTGTGATCTCGTAGTGGGTCGCGAAGAGCACGAAGATCCCGTCGCACCCGGGGTTCAGCGCGGTGTTCCGCTCGATGTGGACGTTGTTCGTGAAGTACACGCCGATCGCGTCGAACACCGCATCCGGCAGGTGGAAGCCCCTGATCGTCACGCCGTCCAAGTAGGCCTCGGGTGGCGGCGGGAAGCCGTCGAACGGCAGCGGATGCACGCAGATGGTCGTTGCGAGATCGGCGATCGGGCCGTTCTCGTCGCCTCCGGAACACGGGTTGAGCGCACGATCGCCCGGCCCGGGCGGTGTGAGCGTCGCAGCGCGGCCGACCAACTCGATCCCGCTCTTGTTGATCCAGATGTTCTCCGTGTGGTCGCCGCGTACGACGATCTTGGTTCCGGGTTCGGCGGCGTCGATCGCCGCTTGGATCGACTCGCCTTCGCGGACCACGAGCTTCTCGGGGCCGTAGTTCGCCGAGACCGGACTGCTCGGGATGGCGAGAACCGAAACGAGCATCGCCGTGGCGACACCGATCGCTCGTTTCCGACTGCGGCTCCGGTGGACGAGCGCGTGCGTGAACGGTGTTGACATTCTGAACCCCTCAGGTTCGTGGTCCCCCTGATTCCGCCGGAGGTCACTGGCCGCCCTTGGCCAGCTGTTGACGACCGTAGATGACTCCGCACCTCGGCACAAGGAGCCATCCGTCACACAGCGTCATCGGCTCGTCGGATGACTCGATGTGACGCGAACGAGCCCCGGGCGTTCGACCCGGGACCCGTCGCGTGCGAGGTCAGGCCGTGCTCAGACGAAGGCGCTCGCGAACACGAGGCTGACGATCGTCATCACCTTGAGCAGGATGTTCATCGCCGGACCACTGGTGTCCTTGAACGGGTCACCGACGGTGTCTCCGACGACGGCGGCCTTGTGCGGGTCGCCGCCCTTGCCGCCATGGGCACCGGCCTCGATGTACTTCTTCGCATTGTCCCAGGCGCCGCCGGAGTTGGCCATGAAGATCGCCAGCGCGAAGCCGGTCACGAGCGCACCGGCGAGCAACCCGCCCAGGGCGTCGACGCTGATGAACCCGACGACGAGCGGGACGACGACTGCCAGAGAGCCCGGCAGGATCATCTCCCGCAACGAGGCCTCGGTCGAGATCGCGACGCACCGTGCGGAATCGGGCACGACGCCCTCTTTGCCTTCGCGCAGGCCCGGGATCTCCCTGAACTGCCGACGAACTTCCTCGATCATCTGCTGAGCGGCGCGACCAACCGCGTCGATGGTCAAGGCGGCGAAGATGAACGGCAGCATCGCACCGATGAACAGGCCGATGAAGACGTCGACCTCGCCGATGTTCAGGTTCAGAGCGGCGGTCGGATCGGCCTCGGCGATCGCGAACTCGAAGCTCTTGAACAGGGCCAGCGCGGTGAGTGCAGCCGATCCCACGGCGAAACCCTTGGCGATGGCTGCCGTGGTGTTGCCGAGCGAGTCGAGTGCGTCGGTGACCTCGCGAACCGACGGATCGAGCTCGGCCATCTCGGCAATGCCGCCTGCGTTGTCGGCGATCGGGCCGTAGGCGTCGACCGACACGACCGCACCGAGCGTGGCCAGCATGCCGATCGCTGCGACGGCGATGCCGTAGATGCCTCCACTCGCGCCGAACACACCGCCGTCGGATCCGAGAGTCTGCTCGCCGCCCCAGTATGCGACGCCGACACCGGCCACGATCAGCACGACCGAGGCGGCGACCGACTGCATGCCACCGCTGATCCCGGCGAGGATGGTGGTTGCCGGGCCAGTCTCGGACTGCCTGGCGATCTTCCTGACCGGCGCATAGTGATCGGAGGTGTAGAACTCGGCGCACTTGCCGAGTCCCCAGCCGGCGATCAGGCCACCGATGACCGAAACGGCCAGGCCCCACGGCTTGTCGAACATCGGGTCGTCGAACAGCCAGTACGCGATGCCGACGGTGGCCACGACGGTGATTCCCATCGCCACGTTGGTGCCCATGTGCAGCGCCCGGCTGAGGTGCTTCGAGTCGGTCGACTCGCCACCACGAACCAGGAACGAGCCGATGATCGACGCGATCATGCCGGCGAAGGCGATCGCCATCGGGAACACGAGCAGGGGCAGGACGGCTGCGTCGCCCGCCTCGGAGGCGACGATGCCGGCGGCGAATGCCGTCAGCGAGATCGGCGCGATGATCGAGCCGGTGTACGACTCGAACAGGTCGGCGCCCATGCCGGCGACGTCGCCGACGTTGTCGCCCACGTTGTCGGCGATCGTGGCCGGGTTGCGGGGATCGTCTTCGGGGATACCTGCCTCGACCTTGCCGACGAGGTCGGCGCCGACGTCGGCGGCCTTGGTGTAGATGCCGCCGCCGACACGCGAGAACAGGGCGATCGACGAAGCACCGAGCCCGAACGCGGTGACGATCTCGAACGCCTTGTCGACCTCCAGCCACTCGACGAACAGCAGGTAGGTGAACATCAAACCGAGCAGGGCCAGTCCGGCGACGGTGAAGCCCATCACGGCACCGCCACGGAAGGCGACCGGCAACGCCTTCGCAGGACCATGCTTGGCGGCTTCGGTCGTTCGTGCGTTGGCCATCGTGGCGACCGTCATGCCGACGTAACCTGCAGTCGCCGACAGGATCGCCCCGAGCACATAGCTGACCGCTGCCAGCGGGGTGATGACGACCGCGAGCAGCACCATCATGGCCACCACGAAGACCGAGACCCACTGGTATTCCTTCTTCAGAAACGCCTTGGCGCCCTTCTGGATCTCGGTCATCAGGAAGACCATCCGGTCGTCGCCGGGCGAGGCCTTCTTCACCAACGTGTAGTAGTAGCCGGCGAGTCCGAGCCCGGCGAGGGCTGAGAGCGCGGCGAGATAGGGAATTGCTTCCACTGGTACGTGCCTCCTGAGGCGTCAATACAAAGTCGTCCAATGATGGTCGGTGCGACCCCCTCTCTCCAACCTGGCGTGCGGGCGGGGCAATCGGAGTCAACGATGGGGTCGCGTTCGTGGAGATGGGACGAGCGGCCGTTTCGGGACCATCACCGGTCGCAAGGTAGCGTCCAACGCATGTCACAGACCATCTCGCGCAGCCGGGGCCCGGTCTCGGGCACTGCTGTCGAGCCGACCGGCAAGCGCAAGCCGTTCCTGCTCGACTTCTACTCCACCGCCGTCGGCAAGAAATACGTGATGGCGATCACCGGCATCATCGGGATCGGTTTCGTGATCTCGCACATGATCGGCAACCTCAAGCTGTACCTGGGGACCGTCACCGAGAATGGTCGAGAGGTATACGACGTCGACATCTACGGCGAGTTCCTCCGCGAGCTACTCGTTCCGATCCTGCCTCGCACCTATTTCCTGTGGATCCTGCGATTCGTGCTGATCGGTGCGCTACTCCTGCACGTGCACGCCGCGTACTCGCTGACGGTGCTCAACCGCAAGGCGCGGCCCGTCAAGTACCAGTCCGAGCGCGACTATCAGGTCGCGAGCTTCGCGAGCCGTTCGATGCGCTGGACCGGCATCATCGTGCTGCTCTACCTCTTCTACCACCTGGCCGATTTCACCTGGGGCTGGTTCAACCCGGACTTCGTACGGGGCGAGGTCTACCGCAACGTCGACGCAAGTCTCAGCCAGTGGCCGGTCGCGATCATCTACATCGTGGCCAACATCGCGCTCGGCATCCACCTGTTCCACGGCACGTGGAGCCTGTTCCAGTCGCTGGGTTGGAACAATCCCCGCTTCAACCAGTGGCGCAAGGGGCTCGCCGCCGGCGTCGCCACGTTGATCGTCGTCGGCAACGTGTCGTTCCCGATCATGACCCTCGCCGGCGTGATCGACTTCGACGACACCGTCACGAGTGTCCACGACCTCGAGGAGGCATCCGAATGACCATCACGCTCGACTCGAAGATCCCCGAGGGTCCGCTCGCCGACAAGTGGACCAACTACATCGCCAACCAGAAGCTGGTGAACCCGGCCAACAAGCGCAAGTTCAAGATCATCGTCGTCGGCACCGGCCTGGCGGGTGCGTCGGCGGCCGCCACGCTCGGCGAGCTCGGCTACAACGTGGAAGCGTTCACGTTCCACGACTCACCACGTCGCGCCCACTCGATCGCGGCGCAGGGTGGCATCAACGCCGCGAAGAACTACCAGGGCGACGGCGACAGCATCCATCGCCTGTTCTACGACACGCTCAAGGGCGGTGACTTCCGCGGGCGCGAGGCCAACACGTACCGCCTCGCCGAGGTGTCGGTGAACATCATCGATCAGATGGTCGCCCAGGGGGTGCCCTTCGCCCGCGAATACGGTGGACTGCTGTCGAACCGGTCGTTCGGTGGTGCCCAGGTGAGCCGAACCTTCTACGCCCGCGGTCAGACCGGGCAGCAGCTCCTGATCGGCGCATACCAGCAGATGGCCCGCCAGGTCGGCCTGGGCAACGTCAAGCTGTGGAACCGCGTCGAGATGGTCGACATCGTCAACATCGACGGCCGCTGCGCCGGCATCGTCACCCGTGACCTGCTGACCGGCGAGTTCCGGTCCCATGCCGCGAACGCCGTGATCCTCGCCACCGGCGGATACGGCAACGTCTTCTACCTCTCGACGAATGCCATGGCCTGCAACGTCACCGCCGCCTGGCGGGCGCACCGCCGCGGCGCCGCGTTCGCCAACCCCTGCTACACGCAGATCCACCCGACCTGCATCCCGCAGGCAGACGACTTCCAGTCGAAGCTGACGTTGATGTCCGAGTCGCTCCGCAACGACGGCCGGATCTGGGTCCCCGAGAATCCCGACGAGACCCGCTCGCCCGACCAGATCCCCGAAGACGATCGCGACTACTACCTCGAGCGCATCTACCCGAGCTTCGGGAACCTTGCGCCACGCGACGTGTCGTCGCGTGCCGCCAAGCGTGCGGTCGACGCCGGTCAGGGCGTCGGCCCGCTCAAGAACGGGGTCTACCTCGACTTCGCGGACGCCATCGGCCGGCTCGGCGCAGAGGTCATCGGCGAGCGTTACGGGAATCTGTTCGACATGTACGAGCGGATCACGGGCGAGAACCCGTACGAGACGCCGATGCGCATCTATCCGGCCAGCCACTACACGATGGGCGGACTCTGGGTCGACTACGAACTGCAGACCACCGTTCCCGGCCTGTTCTGCGCCGGCGAGGCGAACTTCTCCGACCACGGCGCCAACCGGCTCGGCGCCTCGGCACTGATGCAGGGTCTGTCCGACGGCTACTTCGTGCTGCCGTACACGATCGCCCCGTATCTGTCGGAGTGGCTCAACAAGCCGATTCCCGATGAGACGCACGAGGCGTTCGGCGTGGCCGAGGCCGAGGCCGCGGACCGGTTCAAGAGCTACCTCGAGATCGGTGGCACCCGCAGCCCCGACCACTTCCACCGCGAGCTCGGCAGGATCATCTGGGACTACTGCGGCATGGATCGCAACCGGACCGGTCTCGAGAAGGCGCTGTCGGAGATCCCGGCCCTGCACGAGGAGTTCAAATCCGACGTCAAGGTCACCGGCGACGGCTCGAGCATCAACCAGACGCTCGAGAAGGTCGCCCGCATCGACGACTTCTTCGAGCTCGGCCTGCTGATGTGCAAGGACGCGCTCGTGCGTGAGGAGAGCTGCGGGGGCCATTTCCGGTCCGAGCACCAGACCGACGAGGGCGAGGCCTTGCGCGACGACGAGAACTTCGCCCACGTGACGGCCTGGGAGTGGAGCGGGGACCCGGCCGATCCGATCGAGCACCGCGAACCACTCGAATACGAAGTCGTCCAGTTCCAGACCCGGAGCTACAAGTGAAGATCGAGACGCACACGGGACACCGGAGGAGCGACGAGTCATGAGCGACAAGCTGACGTACATCACCCTGAAGATCTGGCGACAGGCGGGGCCGGAGCAACCGGGCCGATTCGAGCACCACGTCATCGAGGAGATCAGCGACGAAGCGTCGTTCCTCGAGATGCTCGACATCTTGAACGAGCAGCTCATCGAGTCGGGCCAGGAGGCGATCGTCTTCGACCACGACTGCCGTGAGGGCATCTGCGGCACGTGTTCGCTGATGATCGACGGTCAGGCGCACGGGCCACAGAAGGGCACGGCGACGTGCCAGCTCCACATGCGGACGTTCAAGAGTGGCGCCGTCATCACGATCGAGCCGTGGCGGGCACAAGCGTTCCCGATCATCAAGGACCTGATGGTCGACCGTGGGCGGTTCGACCGCATCGTCGAAGCCGGCGGCTTCATCACCGCGCCGACCGGTGGGGCACCCGACGCCAACCTCATCCCGATCCCGAAGCCGGTCGCTGACGCGTCGATGGACGCGGCTGCCTGCATCGGATGTGGGGCGTGCGTAGCGGCCTGCCCGAACGGCGCCGCCAACCTGTTCACCGGTGCCAAGCTCGCCCATCTCAACCTGCTGCCGCAGGGTCAGGCGGAGCGTTACAAGCGGACCGAGGCGATGGTCGAGACCATGGACGCCCATTTCGGCTCGTGCACCAACCACGGCGAGTGTGAGGCGGCGTGCCCGAAGGAGATCTCGATCGACGTGATCGCCGTCATGAACGCCGACTACCTCAAGTCGAAGTTCAAGAACCGCAAGGCACTCAGCCGCAGCTGAGGCACGTGGACGAGCAGGACGATCGGTCTCGCGGGATGCGTGGTGATGCGGACCCACCGCGGGTGGTCGAGGTGTTCGCCGACATCACCTGTCCGTTCACGCACGTCGGACTCAAGCGGGTCGTCGAGCACGTCGACGCCCTCGACGACCCGCCAGGAGTGTACGTGCGGGCGTGGCCGCTGGAGTGGGTGAACGGCACCGGTCTCGACGCGGATGCTGTCGACGCCAAGTCGTCGGCGCTTCGGGATCAGCTCGGCGTGGACGACTTCAGCGGGTTCGATGCGACGCGGTGGCCCGTCACCACCGTGCCGGCGCTCGAGCTCGCCGCGGCGGCGTACGAGGCCAGCTGTGCGACTGGCCTGGCGGTCAGCCTCGACCTGCGCTCGGCGTTGTTCGAACACGGGCTCGACGTGAGCGATCGACGCGTCCTGGCGGACATCGCCGAACGTCATCACGTCGCCCTGCCACGCCCGGACGACACGGCGCGCGTCCGGGCCGATTACGACGAGGGGCGCCGGCGAGGGGTCGCTGGTTCGCCACACTTCTGGGTCGGGACCGACGAGTACTTCTGCCCGGCGCTCGACCTCGGCCACGATGCCGACGGCACGCTCACCGCACGGTTCGATCCGGTCGGACTGGCCGAGTTCTTCGACCGCATCGACGCGTGACGTCACCCGATCAGCCCGACGAGCTCCACGCCGTCGGACAATCCGGGTGATCGGTCACGGTGCAGTCGTCGCCGAACACGACGAAGCGGTCGAAGCCGCGCAGGAACCACCGGTCGTGGGTGACAGCGACGACGGTGCCGTCGAACTGTGCCAGGCCCACCTCGAGGGCCTCGGCCGACACCAGATCGAGGTTGTCGGTCGGCTCGTCGAGGAGCAGCAGCGTCGCCCCGCTGATCTCGAGCAGCAGGATCTGGAAGCGGGCCTGCTGCCCACCGCTCAGGGTCTCGAACGGCTGGTGAGCGCACCCCTGGATCTCGTAGCGCCGCAGCATGCCCATCGCCGGTGCCAGAACGACGTCGTGATCGTGCAGGATCTCGACCAGGGTCCGGCCGATCCATTCGGGATGCTCGTGGGTCTGGTGGAACAGTCCCGGAACGACGTTCGCTCCGAGCCGCCAGGTGCCGGCGGACTCGACCGTGTCGTCATTCGCGAGCAATCGGAGGAAGTGGCTCTTGCCGACGCCGTTGCCGCCGAGCACCGCCACTCGCTCGCCGTACCAGAGCTCGAGGTCGAACGGCTCGGTCAAACCGGCGACCTCGAGCTGTTCGGCGATCACGGCGCGCTTGCCGGTGCGCGCGCCGCGCAGTTGCACGTCGATCTTCTGCTCGCGCAGCGTGTCGGGCCGCTCGTTCTTCTCGAGGAACTGGCGGAGCTTCGACTCGGCGGCCTTGAGCTTGGGCGCGAAGGTCTCGCTGATCGAGGCCCGCTGCCGCATCAGCAAGACATAGTCCTCGAGGCGTTTGCGCTCGTCGTCGAACAGAGCGGTGTCGTGGGCTCGCTTGGCGGCGTGGGCCGCCTTGGCTTCGGCGTAGGTGCCGAACCCGCCACCGTGGGTCCATGCCCCGGTCGCCTCGATCGTGACGATTCTGCTGGCACTCGCCGCCAGGAGCTCACGATCGTGACTCACGAACACGACGGTCTTCTTCGTCGTGTCGAGCTGGCGCTCCAGCCACCGCTTGGCCGGGACGTCGAGGAAGTTGTCGGGTTCGTCGAGGACGAGGATGTCGGCTTCGCCGCGGAGCAGGAACTCGAGCGCCAGCCGCTTCTGCTCGCCGCCGCTGAGCGTTCGCAGTGCCCGGTCGGCGACGTCGGCGAGGTCGGCACCGAGTGCGCGCCCGCACGCCTCGTCCCACTGCACCTCGATGTCGTAGCCGCCGACGTCGCCCCACTCGCCGAGCGCAGTGGCGTACCGCATCGGGTCGGCATCGAGATGCGCCGTTGCCGCGGAGAGCCGGTCGGCGGCGTCGATGATCCGGTCGGGGGAGAGCGAGAGCAGCAGCTCGCGGACGTCGCGGGGAGCTCCGTCGTCGTTCATCCCGACGAGCTGGCGCATCACGCCGAGCCGCCCGTCGATCGAGAACGTGCCCGAGGTGGCGGGCTGCTCGCCGATCAAGATGCGCAGCAGTGACGACTTGCCGACTCCATTCGCCCCCACCAGCGCAACTCGGTCGCCGTTGCCGACCGAGAACGAGACGTTGCGAAACAGCTCCTGACCGCTCGGGAGCTTCCACCCGAGCCCCGAGACCTGGATCGACGACACAGCGTCCGATGCTACGTCGAGGACCGTCGCGGGCTCGTGGTGTGCCGAACACCGACGCCGAACGTTCCGTCCGGGGCGTGTGGGCGAGTCGTGGCCGTCAGCCCGGCGGGACGGTGATGACGGTCCGGTAGTGGTTGGTCTGGATGAGATCGCCGGCGGTCAGGATCAAGTCGACGTTCAGTGCTCCGAGTGTGTCGGGGACCTCCAACGTGACCGTGCCGACCCGAGCACACTCGTCGGGTCCGACATCGCCGCCGAAGCGCCACCGCCGCGATCCCCCCGACCAGCTCGCCGTGATGTCGACCACCGCGCCGTCGACGCCCTCTCGCAGATCGTTCACGACATGCACGTCGAGTGACAACTTCTCACCAGGCGCCACGACCTCGGGCGGCCGGTCGGCAGCGATGATCACCGGTGCACACGCCCGCTTCAGCGCCTCCCAGCCCAGCTTCGGTACGCGTTCGTGGTCGAGCACGCTCCACGACACGACGGGCGCCGGATCGTTGAGGGCGAACATGCAGAAGCCACCGGCCGGCCGGTACTTGAGTCGCCGGAGCAACTCGATGTGATGGCGCAGCAGTTCGGCCTGATACTCCTGCGTCGCCCGCCGCCATGCGTCGAACGTGGCGAACTCCGCCGGCGGGACCCGTTCGTCGAACACCCATTTCTGGAGCCCGTGACGGGTCGCGAGCATCTCCCAGTCCAGGTCCGGCCAGGCGTCGGCATCGATGAAATCGGCGGTGTCCGGAACGGCCTGCGCTCCGAACTCGGACATGAACCTGACCACACGGGGAACTGTCGCCGCGAGTCGCTCGACGTCGCGAACGTCACCGTGATACCACCCGAAGTAGAAGTGGCTGTCGGTCCCGTCGAGCCGTGGGAGGTGGGGGAGCACGCCGGAGTTCGGCACGCACAGACGCGTCGGATCGGCGTGCTCGAACGAACGCTTCACCCACCGGTCGAGCACCGTCCGATTCCACGTGGGCAGCTGGTGGGCAGCCAGGTAGCGCAGGCGCGATGCGGTCGTATCGCCCTCGATGCCGATCGCCACCGCCGCCGGATCGTTGTGCGCGTTCCACTGAATGATCGACGGATGGTGACCGAGCTGATCGACCGCGGCCCTCGCCTGCGCGATCGCCTGGCTTCGCACCGATCGGGCATACCCCCACTGCAGCGGGAAGTCCTGGAGGAGCAGCATGCCGAGCTCGTCCGCGGCGTCGTACACGGGTCGGGGTGCGATGTGGCCGTGAACCCGCAATGCGTCGAGGCCGGCCTCGACGGCGAGTTCGACATCGTGTCGCATCTCAGCCGGCGTCGCATCGGCCAGGCCGGCCCGGGTCGGGAGCAGATTCGCTCCCTTGAGAAACAGCCGTTCACCGTTCACCGAGCAGCACCAGTCGTTCCAGGCGACCTCGCGGAGGCCGGTGCGGCGGATGCGGGAGTCGCTGACGACTCCGTCGATCTCGATCTCGACGTCGATCGTCGTCAGCGGCTGATCGCCGAGCGTGCGCGGCCACCACAGGGCCGGATTGGCGATGTCGATACCCCAACTGACGTCGTTCTGACCGTGGGCCAGGCGTCGCTCGGATTCACTCGCGACGTCGCCGTCGACGAACGTGCGGATCACGACCGTTCGGCCCTGATCGCAGTCGACGGCCGCTCGGAGCAGCACGTGGGCGCGAGCATCGTCGGCGTCGCGGCACAGCACCCGGAGGCGGTCGATGCGTGCTGGGCCGGTGTCGTAGAGGTGGACCGAACGCCAGATCCCGCCCGGGTTCCAGTCGCGATCGATGCCGTCCCAGTGCTGGAAGATGCCCGTGATGTTGCGCTTCCCCCGATGGCTGTGCTGCGGCGAGCACACCACCTCGACCGCGACGACGTGTTCGTCGCCGATACGGCTCAACGCCGTCACGTCGAACGAGTGTGGCGTGAAGTAGCCCTCTGCGTCACCGAGGTAGGCGCCGTCCAGCCAGACGTCGGACTGGTAGAAGACACCGTCGAGCGTCAGCCACCGACGGCGATCGTGGGGGAGCTCGTCGAGTTCGAATCGGCGTCGATACAGCAACGGTCCGTCGAAGTGGGCGAATGCCGGGTCCGAACGCCAGTGCCCCGGCACGACGATCTCGGGCCATGCCGAGTCATCGGTCTCGAGCCCGATGCCATCGCGACGCCGGTCGTCGTCGGCGGGTGTTGCCCGCCACACCCCGTTCAGATCCACCACGGGAGCGTACCGACCACGCCGCGTCGCTACCCTCGGCCGGATGCCAGGAGCGGGTCTCGCGACGCGGATCGATCGACGAGGTCTCGCAGACGCGATCCCGCTGTTCCTGCCTGCGATCCCGTTCGGGTTCGTGCTGGGCCTGGCCATCACCGAAAGCGAGATGCCTGTGGCCATCGGATGGGCGACGTCGATCTTCGTCTTCGCCGGTGCCGCCCAACTCGCGGTCGTCACCCTGGCCGGGACTGCCGGTGTGTGGGCGGTCATCGTGGCAGGCCTGGTCATCAACACCCGTCACGTGATGTACAGCGCCGCACTCGCACCGGCGTTCCAGAAACAGCCCCCGTGGATGCGTTGGCTCGGTCCGTTCATGTTGATCGACCAGGTCTTCGCCCTGGCGCTCCTCCAGTCCGATCGATCCCCCGAGGAGTTCCGCCGGTACTACCTGACCGTGGGCGTGTTCTTCTTCGTCAACTGGCAGTGGGCGACGGCGCTCGGCATGGTCGTCGGGCCCATCGTGCCGGAGTCGTGGCAGCTCGGGTTCGCGCCCGCCGTCATGTTCCTCGGCCTGGTGCTGATCGGGATCAACAAGGTGCCGCAGGCGGTCGCAGCCGTCGTCGGTGGCCTCGTGGGTCTCGCCACGGCCGGGCTGCAGGACCGCTTGGGCATCCTCGTCGGCGCCATCGCGGGCGTCGTCGCGGGCACCTACGCCGAATTGCGTCTGGCGGCTGCCGAATGAGCGCGTCCTCGGCCATCCTGATCGTTGCGATCGTCGGACTCATGACCTATTCGATGCGGGCCGTCGTGATCGTGGCGATGGCGAATCGCACGATCGCACCGTCGGTTTCGCTGGCACTCCGCAGCGTCGGCCCGGCGGTGCTCGCCGCGCTCGCGGTGAACCTGGCGGTCGGCGGCGACGACGGCCCTGGCCTCGACGTCGCCGAGGCGGTCGCCCTCGTCGTGGCCGGTCTCGTCGCCTGGCGGAGCAAGAACCTGCTCGTCACCCTCGCCGCCGGAATGATCGCGCTCTGGCTGCTCACGTGGCTGCTCTGACGACTCGGGCCGAACGGACAACGCGGCGACCGGAGGAGTAGGTTCGGCAAGATGACGGATCGCGCGGAGACCTTGGGAGAACTTCGAGCCGCTGGTTGGGTCTCCCGGCCGGTCAAGGACGAAATCCGGGCCAATGCCGTCGCGAAGATCAGTCGCGGGGAGGCGTTGTTCGACGGCGTCGTCGGGTACGAGGACACGGTCATGCCGCAGTTGGAGAATGCGCTCCTCGCCGGTCACGACGTGATCTTTCTGGGTGAGCGGGGTCAGGCCAAGACCCGGATGATCCGCTCGGTCACCGGGCTGCTCGACGAGTGGATGCCGAGCGTGGCCGGGAGCGAGATCAACGACGATCCGTACGCTCCCGTGTCCAAGTACGCACGCGATCTGATCGAGGAGATGGGCGACGACACGCCGATTCACTGGGTGCATCGTGACACCCGGTACGGCGAGAAGCTCGCGACCCCTGACACGTCGATCGCCGACCTGATCGGCGAGGTCGATCCGATCAAGGTCGCCGAGGGCCGCTATCTGTCCGACGAGCTCACGCTGCACTACGGCATGGTGCCGCGAACCAACCGTGGCGTGTTCGCCATCAACGAGCTCCCCGATCTCGCCGAGCGGATCCAGGTCGGCCTGCTCAACATCCTCGAAGAGCGCGACGTCCAGATCCGTGGCTACAAGGTCCGCCTCCCGCTCGACGTGATCCTGTTCGCCTCCGCCAACCCCGAGGACTACACGAACCGCGGACGGATCATCACCCCGCTGAAGGACCGTTTCGGCTCCCAGATCCGCACGCACTATCCGCTCAACGCCGAGCTGGAGTACGCGATCATGGCCAGCGAGGCGCGACCTCTGTCGATCGGTGAGACGGTCGGGGTGTCGGTGCCGGACTACCTGGGCGAGGTCGTCGCCAACTTCAGCCAGCTGGCGAGGGTGAGCAACCACGTCAACCAGCGCAGCGGCGTCAGCGTTCGTCTGAGCGTGTCGAATTACGAGGCACTCGCGGCGAACGCGCTCCGGCGCGGGCTGCGTGCCGGGGAGCATGCGATCGTCGCCCGCGTCGACGATCTCGATGCCCTGGCGGCGAGTTCGATCGGCAAGATCGAGATCGAGGCGCTCGAGGACGGGCGCGAGGGTGTGATCTTCGACTCGCTGGTCAAGGGTGCGGTGCTGACCGTGTTCAAGGAGCGGGTCGACCCGTCCCACACGACGCCGATCGTCGATGCGTTCGAAGAGGGCCTCGTCGTCCACACGGGAGAGGACATGACCAGCGACGACCTGGCCGCGCTCGTCGAGCAGGTGCCGGCGCTGCGCGAGCCGGTCGGTGCGCTCACCGAAGGTGACCCATCACCGGCGGCGATCGCGGCGGCGGTCGAGTTCGTGCTCGAGGGCCTCCACCTGTCGAAGCGCCTCAACAAGGATGATTCCGGTACGAGCGCCACGTATCGAGGACGTCTCTGACGGGTGCCGGACGACCCTGACGCGTACTCAGGGACACCAGCTGCCGTACGGGTAGGCCGGCGAACCCGGCCGCTCGCCGGCACGCACCGGCGGCATCGGGTCGTAGGAGCCCAACTCGTCGGCCCGGGGCCGCTCGATCAGCCTCGACCACTCCTCGATGTCGGCGCGGGTGATGGTCCCTGAGTCCATCACCTGCTCATGGGCCCGGCGCCGGACACGATCCCACAGCTGATCGATCGATGCGTCCAGGAACTCGAGGTGCGCCAGCGCGCCGGCGTCGCGCGCGACGGCGCGGAGCTCGGTGCGCTCGACCCGGGTCCACGTCCCCCACTCGATGACCACATCGGTGCCGGCCCGCAGGACGGGTAGCAGCAGTTGTCGCTGGATCGCCTCGATCTGCGTGCGGACGCCCTGATCCCGGACGTCGTGGGCGAGTGCACTCATCCGGTCGATCGCGCTCATCCGTACCGCCCCGAATCGTTCCTCGAGTTCGGTCGCCCGCGTCGTCGTGCCCGAACCGGGCAGACCGCAGAGGACGAACAGACGGGCGGGATGCATGCAGCGAGTCTCCCACGCGTGTCGGCCGGTGCTCATCGCCGTCGGAGTCGGTGGCGCGGCGTCCGTCGCGTCCGTCGCGGCGGCCTTGGCGGTACGGTCTCGAGCCGGACGACGAGGGGGTCACGACATGAGATACATCGATCGAACAGCCAAGTGGATGGTCGGCAGCCTGGCGGTGGCGGTTGCCTCGAGCGGCATCGGTGTGGTCTCGGCCGGTACGTCGGGCCCGGCTCCTGCGTTCACGGCGATCACACCGTGCCGGCTGATGGACACCCGTCCCGAGTTCAACGTCGGCCCCCGCTCCACGCCACTCGGTGAGAACACCGAGGTCGACGTGGCCGTACACGGCACCAACGGCGAGTGTTCGATCCCGTCATCGGCCACGGCGATCACCGCGAACGTGATCGCTGTCGGCCCGACCGCGGCCTCGTTCCTGTCGATCTGGCCGGCCGACAAGGCGAATCCGGGCACCTCGAGCCTCAACTACCTGGCCGGTCAGCCACCGACCCCGAACACGATCAGCGTCGCCCTGTCGTCGGGTGGCGCGATCACGCTGCTCAATCGGTTCGGGACCGTCGACGTCGTGATCGACATCTCGGGATACTTCTCCGACCACACCCACGACGATCGCTACTACACGAAGTTCCAGGTCGACTCGAAGCTCGGCGCGAAAGCGAACTCGGCCGACGTGTACACGAAGACCGAGGTCGACACGGTGGCGAGTGCGCTCGACTCGGCCAAAGCCGACCGATCCGACGTGTACACGAAACCGCAGGTCGACGCCGCCGACGCGCTCAAGGCCGACAAGGCCGACGTGTACACCAAGACCGAAGTCGACACGAACTTCTACGACAAGGCGTACATCGACGCGTTGCTGCCGAACAGCTACGTCGCCAGCGATGACCGCCCCTGCACCCTCGGTGGGGGGTGCAGCGGCTACTCACCACCCGTTGCCACGTGCGTTGGAGTCGACGACTTCGCCACCGGTGGCTCGGCCATCTTGGTGTCGGGCGGTGTGACCACCGCCTTCCCGTCGTTCCCGAACCCGATCAACGGCGAGCCGACCGGCTGGACCACGGCCACACCCGATCTGGCCTTCGGCGACACCGTCACCGTGTACGTCGTCTGCGGCACGTTCGACTGAATCCGACCGACTCGCCCACCATCGGGTCTCGCGTCGGACGATGTCGTGGGTCCGGTGTCGGTCGGCGTGGGTCGGTGGGTGCTGTCGGCGTCGGCGACGTCAGACGATGTCGCGGGTCCAGAGATCGTGCACGTCGCTCATCGCGACCGCCGGTGGTGTGCCCGTCAGTCGGACGACGTCGACCTTGCCCGGAAAGCCGCGGAGCTCGATCTCGCCGTAAGGCTCAGCGGTGACGCCCTCGGGGAGGCGTCCGAGGTGCATCGTGGGCATGAGCACGTCGACGTCGCGAGCGTGGTCGCAGAGCCGAGCCGCCAAGTTGACGGCCGACCCGATGTAGTCGTCTCCTTCGAACAGCAACGCTCGGCCCGTCGCCACTCCCGCTCGGAGTTGCAGGGGCGCACACACCGCGGCGGCTCGACGTTCGAGGTCGGTCACGAACTCGATCACTGCGAGCTGCTCGACCCCGACGACCATGCAACCGTCACCGAGCCACTTCGCGATCCGAACGCCCCGTTCGGAGGCGACCTCACGGACGAGGAGGCGGAACGTCCCGAGGATCCGGCCGGCGGCGTCGTCGCCGAACGCAGCCGTGTAATTCGTGAAGCCGGACAGGTCGAGAAACGCGAACGTGCGGGGGACACGCATGATGCCAGGCTATGCCCGCTCATCTGTTCGAGGAGTCCTCATGGGTGTCGCAATCTGCTTTTCAGATGGCGGGAGGCGCCCCGCCGATAACAGGAACAGTCCCGATCGGTGGGCGCCGCGCTCGAAGGGTACGGTGAGGGAATGGCCCCCCGGTTCTCGTACTCGCGGTGGGACGGAACCCAGCGCGGCTTCGATCTCGACGCCGATCTCCTCTTCGACCAGCTCACCGACGAGCTGCTGTACCACGGCGACGTCAACGCCGCGTTGCGCCGAATGATGCAGGAGGGAATGCGCGACGCCGACGGCAACCGCCTCGACGGGCTCCGCCAGATGCTCGAGCGGCTGCGCGAGGAGCGCCAGAACCGGTTGGAGCGGTCCGACCTCGGCGGTGTGTACGACGAGATCTCCGACGAGCTGGATGACATCATCGACGAGGAGCGGCACGCGATCGACAATGCGTTGCGCGACGCCGAGACCAGTGGTGACCAGCGGCGCGCCGATGCGGCCCGGAACACTGCGACCGAACGCAACATGCGCCTCGACCTGATGCCCGATGACCTCGCCGGCAAGGTTCGTGAGCTCAGCTCCTACGACTTCGAGTCCGCCGAGGCGCAACGTCGCTTCGAGCAGATGCTCGACAAGCTGCGCGAGCAACTCATGCAGCAGATGGTCGATCAGATGTCGGACGGCATGCAGAACATGACGCCCGGCGACATGCAGCGCATGAAGGACATGATGGCGGCGCTCAACGAGATGCTCGAGAAGCAGCAGGCGGGGGAGGATCCCGGCTTCGAGCAGTTCATGGAAGAGTACGGCGACTTCTTTCCCGAGAACCCCGAGAGCGTCGAGGAGCTCCTCGAACAGATGGCTCGCCGAATGGCGGCGATGCAGGCGATGCTCAACTCGATGACGCCGGAGCAGCGGGCACAGCTCCAACAGTTGTCCGACCAGCTGATGGAGGACATGGACCTTCAGTGGCAAATGCAGCAGCTGGGCTCGAACCTGCAGCAGATGTTCCCGCAGATGAACTGGGGTCAGTCGTACGACTTCGACGGACAGGATCCGATGGGGATGTCGCAGGCCATGCAGGCGATGCAGGATCTGGGTGACCTCGACCAGCTCGAGCACCTCCTCCAGAACGCGACGAGTCCTGGTGCGCTCGCCGAGGCCGACATGGATCGTGTTCGCGATCTGCTCGGTGACGACGCAGCTGCCTCGCTCGAACGCCTGAGTCAGCTCACCAAGATGCTCGAGGACTCGGGTCTCATCGAGAACAAGGAGGGCCGACTCGAGCTGACGCCGCGAGGTCTGCGAGCCATCGGGTCGAACGCCCTGCGCGACCTGTTCACGAGCCTGCAGAAGGAGCACGTCGGTCAGCACCAGATCCATCAGCTCGGGCAGGGCCACGAGCGGACGTACCAGACCAAGGCGTACGAGTTCGGTGATCCGTTCCAGCTCGACCTGCATCGCACGATCCGCAACGCATTGCGCCGCAGCGGGCAGGGAACGCCCGTCCAACTGGAACCGGACGACTTCGAGATCGAGCGGACCGAGCACCTGACGCGCTCGTCGACCGTGCTGATGCTCGACCTGTCGATGTCGATGCCGATGCGTGACAACTTCCTGCCGGCGAAGAAGGTGGCGATGGCGCTCCACCATCTGATCTCCTCGCAGTTCCCGCGCGACTACCTCGGTCTCGTCGGCTTCAGCGAGACGGCCCGGATCATCACGGCGGATCAGCTGCCGGAGGTCTCGTGGGACTTCGTGTACGGCACGAACATGCACCACGGCTTCACGCTGGCGCGGCAGCTGCTCGCCAAGCAGACCGGCAGCAAGCAGATCATCATGATCACCGATGGTGAGCCGACCGCTCACATCACCCCGCAGGGTGACGTCTATTTCAACTATCCCCCGGTGCGCGAGACGGTCGAAGCCACGCTGCGTGAGGTCGTGCGGTGCACTCGAGATCAGATCAGGATCAACACCTTCGTACTCGACGCCACCTCGGCGCTCCAGGCTTTCATCGAGAAGATGACCGAGCTCAACGGTGGTCGGGCGTTCTACACCACCAACGAAGCCCTCGGGGACTACGTCCTGGTCGACTTCTTGGAGCACCGCCGTCGCATGACGCGCCGCCGCGCCGGTTGACCGCGCGCATCTGCGCACGCTGCGTGGCATCCCCGGCTGGCGAATCTCAAGGTTCCGTCAAGCACGCGACGCCCCTGGTCAGCCGGTCGCGAAATGCACCCTTGCCAAGAGGCGGTATGGTATGCGAGAATCACATGATTGTAACTACACCGCTGCGTTCGATCGCAGTGGCCGACCGAACTCGTTCGTCACTCACGAGCCCGCGGGCACCATGGCAGGGGGGTCCCAACACCATGACCAACACGACCAACAGCACGACGCCCGGGGCGATTCCCGACGAGGTGCTGCATCCACGCGAGCTCGACGACAACTGGCAGGATGATGCCAACTGTCTGGGAGTCGACCCCGACCTGTTCTTCCCCGAACGGGGCGCATCGACCCGCGAGGCCAAAGAAGTCTGCCGGGGCTGCGTGGTCCGAGGTCAGTGTCTGGAGTTCGCACTCCAGAACGGTGAGAAGTTCGGTATCTGGGGTGGCCTGTCCGAGCGCGAGCGCCGCCGTATCCGGCGCCAGCGGGCACAGGCGGCGCGCAGCATCATCGGCGCCTGACGGTTAGGCTGCACTCATGCCAAGTGGTTCCGAATGGATCATCGTTCTCGTCATCGTGCTGCTCGTCTTCGGCGGGTCGCAGCTTCCGAAGCTCGCGAAGAACCTCGGCAAGGCGCAGAAGGAGTTCAAGGACGGCCTGTCCGAAGGACTCGAAGACAACACCGCCACCGACAATCGCACGACCGACAGCCAGAACTGATCGCGCCGGGTCACCCGAGGTGACCCCTCACGACGGCCGAGCGCCGCGTGCGTTCGGCCGTTTTGCGCGTCCGGGCCCGGTGCCCCGGTTCGCTTCGGTGGCTCCGGTCCGCTGCCATGCCCGCTCCCATGCGATGCCGCACACGGCCGCCCGGCCCTTCGGCATCGGCGGACGAGCCGGTGTCAGTTGCTGTGGGCCTCGGCGGCGAGGCGCCGGCGTTTCAGGATGCGCCGGCGCTCGCGCTCGCTGCATCCTCCCCAGACCCCGTGTTCGATGCGGTGTTCGAGCGCATGTTCCAGGCACGTGTCGATGACGGGACAACCGGCGCAGATCTTGCGCGCCTTGTCCACGCCGACGCCATCGCTCGGGAAGAACGTCGCGGGCGGGTACATCCGACAGGAGCCATCAGCCATCCATGCGGTCGCCGAGTCCGGATCGGGGAGTGGGCTCGTGTTCATCTGCTTGCCTCCTGGGGGGTGTGACGATGGCCCGCCGTGCGGGTTGCCCCGACCGTGTTTCGGCGCCGATCGTCGTGTGGATTACCATTCTTGACGTTCCGTCGACTGCTTTGGTTCCCGCTTGACGCGTCACTGTAACGGAACTGTAATGATTTGTCCATCATCTCCGAGCCCCGACGGGATCGTGGTCATGGTTTCGTCATGATCTGATCCCGATGTCGATCGACCTCCGGGAGGGGCGCCACCGTCGAGCGCCAACCCGCGGCGCAGCGCCGTTCGACACTGTTCCGTCGTCGACCGGGCGCGGTAGACTCCCGGAGATGTCCGACGTCGTCGAAGAAGCCGCACCGCGAGCGCACGCCCGCATTGCCTACCTCGGTCCGGTCTCCCCCCACTGGGAGGTCTACGGCGACTGGGGTGAGCGCCAGGTCCTCGACGAATTCCGGGCGCGGGCGCTCGCCCGGCTCGTGCTGCTGCCGCGCGACGATCCGCAGTTCCGGCGCAACAAGGAGCGGATCAACCGCGATGCGGAACGCGAGCTCATCTCGCTCGAGTGGGAGCTCGGACTCCCCGAAGACGTCGAGGCGTGATCTGGACGCGCCGATGACCGACGTCGCCTCGATCTCGGCCGACGAGTTGCCCGCGCCGATGCATCGTGTCCTCAACCGCGAGCTGAGCTGGCTCGACTTCAACGGCCGGGTGCTGCAACTGGCCGCGGAACCGGGCATCGCCTTGATCGAGCGGGCGAAGTTCTGCGCGATCGTGTCGACCAACCTCGACGAGTTCTTCCAGGTTCGTGTCGCAGCGCTCCACGATCAGGTGGCAGCCGGTCTCGACGATCGAACGTGGGACGGTCGCACCCCCCTCGAGACACTCGTCGAGGTCACGTCGAAGGTGGCGCCGTTGCTGGAACGGCAAGAAGACATCTTCCTCGACGAGTTGGTTCCGGCGCTGGCCGCCGAGGGGATCGAGATCGTGTCGTGGGATCGGCTCGGCGACGACGACCGCAAGGCGATGCGCCAGTTCTACGAAGAGCGGATCTTCCCGGTGCTGACGCCACTCGCCGTCGATCCCGGGCATCCGTTCCCGTACATCTCGAACCTCGCGCTCAGCCTCGCCGCCCACGTCGCCGACCCCGTCACCGCAGAGCGTCGCTTCGTGCGGCTGAAGGTGCCCGACGTGTTCCCCCGGCTGATTCCGCTCGGCGACGGACGCTTCGTCCCCGCCGAGGAGGTCATCGGAGCCCACCTCCACACGCTGTTCACGGGCATGGTGGTCGAGGAGTGGGCGGCGTTCCGGGTCACCCGCAACGCCGACCTCACCCTCGAGGAGGGCGAGGCCGACGACCTGCTCGAAGCCGTCGAGCTCGAGCTGCGCAAGCGGCGCTTCAACAAGGCGATCCGGCTCGAGGTCGACGAGAAGATCGGCGATGAGCTGCTCGAACTCCTGATTCGGGAGCTCGAACTCGATCCGCGCAACGTGTCGCGTCACCGGGCGATGCTCGACCTGAGTTGTCTGTGGCAACTCCACGGGATCGACCGGCCCGAACTGAAGGATCGGGCGTGGCCCCCCGTCACGCCGGGCCGCCTCTTCCTGGCGGAGGGGACCGACCGCCCGATCTTCTCGGTCATGCGGGACCGGGCGGTACTGATGCACCACCCGTACGAGAGCTTCGCCAGCAGCGTGGAGGTGTTCCTCGAGCAGGCGGCCGCGGACCCGCGGGTGCAGTCGATCAAGATGACGCTGTACCGCGCCGGCGGCGACAGCCCGGTCATCCAGAGCCTGATCAGCGCCGCCGAGCGCGGCAAGCAGGTCGCGGTGCTGGTCGAGCTCAAAGCGCGCTTCGACGAGGCCAACAACGTCCAGTGGGCCAAGCACCTCGAGCGTGCCGGCGTGCACGTGGTCTACGGCATGGTCGGGCTCAAGACGCACTCGAAGGTGATCCTGGTCGTGCGCGACGACGGTGACCAGCTCCGGCGCTACTGCCACATCGGAACCGGCAACTACAACTCGAAGACCGCGCGCCTCTACGAAGATCTCGGCTTCCTCACTTGTGACAACGAGATCGGCGCCGATGCCACGCAGTTGTTCAACCATCTCACCGGCTACAGCCGCAGCGAGCACTACCGGACGCTGCTCGTCGCCCCGCGAGACCTCAAACGGCAGCTGATCGCGTTGATCGAACACGAGGCGACGTTCGGGATCGAGGGGCACATCACACTCAAGTGCAACTCGATCGCCGACGTCGCGATCGTCGATGCGCTGTACGCAGCGAGCGACGCCGGCGTGCGGATCGACGGCGTCGTACGGGGGATCTGCACGATGCGTGCCGGCGTCCCCGGACTGTCCGAGAACATCCGGATCCGGAGCATCCTCGGCCGCTACCTGGAGCACAGCCGGATCTACCGGTTCGGACACGGCGGCGACGACGACGAGCCGATCTACCTGATCGGGTCGGCCGACCTCATGCCCCGCAACCTCGATCGTCGTGTCGAGGTCCTCGTGCCGATCGATCATCCGAAACACCGCGAGTGGCTCGACCAGGTCCTCGAGTTCGACCTGGCCGACGACATCGTGCGCTGGGAGCTGCAGCCCGACGACACGTGGCATCGGTGTGGGCCGCTCGATGTGTACGAGCCCGATGCGCAAGAGCGCATGTACCGCTGGGCCGTCGAGCGTCAGCACCAGAGCCGCCGCTGACCGCTGCAACCGGATGTTCACCTGATCCCGAACTCCGCTGCGAACGTCGAACACCGACGGCTGACGACGTGAACATCACCTGAACACGGCCCGGTCGGCGGGGTCCGGTCGGCGAGGTTTGTTCAGACACCGTTCACCCAGGGGGCCGGCGGCCGTTCACCTTGCTGTCGTAGCGTGTGCGCTGCGATGTCAGGAGACCTCGCACTCGTGAACGTCCCGATTGGAGTGCCAACGTGGAGTTTCCTTCGAAGCGCGTGATCGCCGGCGCGATGGCGGCATCCCTCGTCCTCGCTGCCTGCGGTGGCGACGACGACGATTCCGGAGCGGAGTCGACCGCCGAAGCCACCGAGGAGATGACCGAAGAGGCCGCGCCTGCGGGTGACCTGGCGGATCTGTCCGGCAGCATCTTCGTGTCGGGCTCCTCCACGGTGGAGCCCATCTCGATCGCCGTCGGCAACGCGTTCGCCGACCTGGCTCCGAGTGTTGCGGTGACCGTCGAGGGACCGGGCACCGGCGACGGCTTCGCCAAGTTCTGCAACGGCGAGACCGACATCTCCGACGCCTCTCGCGCGATCAAGGCCGAAGAGGTCGACAACTGTGCGGCGAACGGGATCGAGTTCATCGAGCTCATCGTGGCGGTCGACGGTCTGTCCGTGATCACCTCGGTCGAGAACGATGCGATCGAATGCCTCTCGTTCGTCGACCTCTACGCACTGCTCGGCCCGGATGCGATCGGCATCGACAATTGGGCGGACGCGACGGCTGCGGCAGATGAGATCGCTGCAACGGTGACCGACCTGGGCGTCGTCAACACGCCGTATCCCGACGCGGACCTGACCGTCACCGCCCCGGGTGAGGAGTCGGGTACGTTCGACAGCTTCGTCGAGATCGTGATCGCGTCGGTCGGAGACGAGCTCGGCGTCGACGGCGCCAACGTGCGTCCCGACTACACCGCCAGCCCGAACGACAACGTCATCATCGAGGGCATCGCCTCCAACGTGACGTCGCTGGGCTGGGTGGGCTTCGCGTTCGTCGAGGAGAACCTCGACGCAGTCAAGCCGATCCACATCGACGGCGGCGGCGGCTGCGTCGAGCCGACACCGGAGTCGATCGCTAGCAACGAGTTCCCGATCGCCCGCAACCTGTACATCTACGTCAACACGACGAAGCTCGCGGAGAACCCTGCCCTGGAGCCGTTCGTCGACTACTACGTGAACGAGGGCATCACGACCCTCGTCGGCACGGGCGAGGGCCAGGTCCCCTACGTGCCGTTGAGCGCCGAGGGAATCGCCGAGACCCAGAGCGTGTGGGACAATCGCGAGACCGGTACCCGCCAGAGCTGACCTCCCCCCAAACGGAACGAGTCCCTCGATGACGGCAACCGTCCTACGCTCCGACAACACCATCGATCTGACGACGAGCCCTGCCCGGCGTCGCCGTGATCTCGCGGCGAGATGGTTCTTCCGGACCAGCGCGTTCACGACGCTGCTCGTGACGGTGCTGATCATCATCACTCTGGTCTACGACGCCGAGGAGTTCATCCGCCAGCTCGCCCGATCCGACCAGGGCCTCGGAGCATTGACGGAGATCGGCTGGTTCCCGCGTCGCGGTCTCTATGACATCGGCACCCTGGTGGTCGGCACGCTGATCGTCACCGGCATCGCCATGCTGGTAGCGGTACCGCTCGGGCTCGGCGCCGCGATCTATCTCGCCGAGTACGCGCGTCCGCGGGTTCGAAAAGTGGTCAAGCCCGCGATCGAGGTCCTGGCCGGCATCCCGAGCGTCGTGCTCGGCTACTTCGCCATCGCCTTCATCAACCCCGAGATCGTGGTGCGGTTGTTCAGCGGTGCGAACAAGGCGTTCACCCTCGCCGCAGCAGGCATCGGCGTGGGCATCCTGACGGTTCCGATCATCGCGTCGGTGACCGAGGATGCCTTGCGGGCCGTGCCGCTGTCGCTGCGCGAGGCCTCGTACGGCCTCGGTGCCGAGCGGCTCCAGACCACGTTCCGGGTGGTGTTCCCGGCCGCGATCTCCGGCATCGTCGCCGCGTTGATCCTCGGCATCTCGCGAGCGATCGGTGAGACGATGGTCGTCGCCATCGCGGCCGGAGCGGTCGGCGGCGGGCTGTTCCGACTGACCCCGCTCGAACCCGGTCAGACGATGACTGCGGCGATGGCGGCCCTCGGGTTCGGGAGCGACCAGGTCGCCGGCGACAACCTCGCCTTCCAGAGCCTCTACTTCGTCGGCCTCCTGCTGTTCTTCCTCACCTTGCTGCTGAACGTGCTCAGCGACTGGCTCGTCAACAAGGTCCGGGAGGTGTACTGATGGGCCTCACCACACCAGCCGATGTCGGGGCGTCGACCGCTCGCAACATCACGTCCGGGCTGACCAAGCAGGGCCTCGACCTCCGCGCCAAGTTGGTCGAGTTCGTGCTGATCGCCATGTTGGCGCTGTCGCTCCTGGTGCTCCTGGCCTTGATCGTCGACCTGCTCAACCGCAGCTGGTCGGTCTGGACCGACCGTCCCGGCGATTTCCTGACCACGAACCTGAACTCGCAGAACGCCGCCGAGGCGGGGATCGGTCAGGCGATCCGCGGAACCGTGATCCTGTGCCTGGTCGTGGTCGTCGTGGCGTTCCCGCTGGGCATCGCCTGCGCCGTCTACCTCGAGGAGTACGCCCGCGGGTCCTGGTTCGCCCGGATCACACGGGTCAACGTCCGCAACCTCGCCGGGGTGCCATCGATCGTGTACGGGCTCCTCGGCCTCGCGATCTTCGTCAAGGTGCTGTCCGGCTGGAACGGCGGCCGCAACGTGTTCGCAGGTGGCCTGGCGATCTCGGCGCTCGTGCTCCCGATCGTCGTGATCACCACGTCGGAGGCCCTCCGCGCGGTGCCACGCAGCATTCGCGAGGGGGCGTTCGGCGTCGGTGCCACCGAATGGGAGACCGTGCGCAGTCACGTGCTGCCGTCGGCGGCCCCGGGCATCCTCACCGGCACCGTGCTCTCGTTGGCACGAGCCGCCGGCGAAGCCGCCCCGGTGCTGCTGGTGGGCGCCGCGACCGGGCTGTTGCGCACCGGAGACCAGAGTCTGTGGGAGCAGCTTCAGGGACCGTTCACGGCGCTGCCGGTGGCGATCTTCTCCTACGCCCGTCAGCCTGGCGAGGATTTCCGCTCGTTGACGGCGGCGGCGTCACTGGTGTTGCTGGTCGCCGTGCTGCTGATGAACGCAGTCGCCATCTGGCTGCGGAACAGATACGAGAAGAAGTGGTGACATGATGGAACGAATCGACGAGCAGGAAGCGATCACCGTGAGCGAGCCAGACATACATCTCGACGTTGCGAGCAGCGCTCGGGTCGAGACCGATGAGGACTCGGAGCTGGTCTTCCAGACCGGTGATCTCGAGGTGTACTACGGCGACTTTCGCGCCGTGCAGGGCGTCAACCTCGACATCCGCAAGCACGAGATCACGGCCTTCATCGGGCCGTCGGGGTGCGGCAAGTCGACGGTGCTCCGCTGCTTCGATCGCATGAACGACCTCATCGAGTCGGCCCGTGTCGAAGGAACCGTCCTCTACCACGGCGTCGATCTGTACGGTCCGAACGTCGACCCCGTCGAGGTCCGCCGACGGATCGGCATGGTCTTCCAGAAGCCGAACCCGTTCCCCAAGTCGATCTACGACAACCTCGCCTTCGGTCCCAAACTCGGAGGCATCAAGAAGAAGTCCGAGCTCGACGACATCGTCGAGCAGTCCCTGAAGTCGGCAGCGCTGTGGGACGAGGTCAAGGATCGGCTGAAGTCGTCGGCGCTCGGCCTGTCGGGCGGTCAGCAGCAACGCTTGTGCATCGCCCGGTGCGTGGCCGTGAAGCCCGACGTGATCCTCATGGACGAGCCGTGCTCGGCACTCGACCCGATCGCGACCTCACGCATCGAGGAGCTCATGAAGGAACTGACCAACGAGTACACGATCATCATCGTCACCCACAACATGCAGCAGGCCGCTCGGGTGAGCGACCGCACGGCGTTCTTCGTGACCGAGGTGAATCCCGAAGGCGATCGCCGCACCGGGCGACTCGTCGAGTACAACCCGACCACCAAGATCTTCTCCAATCCCGACGATGAACGGACCGAGCAGTACGTCACCGGGCGGTTCGGCTGATGAACGACCTGCGACCGGAATTCCACGCCGAGCTCGACGGGGTGCGTGACGAGATCGCCCGTCTCGGAGCGACCGTCATCGAGTTGATCCCCCGTGTGACCGCCATCCTGCTCGAGCAGGATCTGGAGGGTGCGGAGTACGTGCTGCGGGCCGACGACGAGATCGACACTCGGGCCATCGACATCGAAGAGCGTGCGCTCAGGCTGCTGGCGTTGCAGCAACCCATGGCGGGCGACCTCCGCAACCTCGCTGCCGCCCTCAAGCTCGCACCGGAGATCGAGCGATCGGCCGACCTCTGCAGCAACATCTGCAAAGCAGCCCGGCGCGTCTACGGCCACTCCCTCGACCCGAAGCTCCGCGGCATCATCCAGGCGATGAGCGACCAAGCCCACCACGAGTACAAGAGCGTGATCGAGGCCTACATCGCCTCCGACGAGGTGGCGGCTGCCGCGATCTCCGACATGGACGAGTATCTCGACGATCTGCATCGCCAGCTGATCCAGCAGATCTTCCTCAGTCACGCCGCGGAAACGATCGACCTGCAGGTCGCTGTGCAGGTGGCGATGGTGGCACGGTTCTACGAACGGCTCGGTGATCACGCGGTCAACATCAGCCAGCGCGTGCTGTACATCACGACCGGATGGTTGCCGGAACACGACTCGGCGCGCCGGCACGAGGCGCGCATCGCGGCCGCGGCCGACCCGGGAGATCAAGGCGTCGGTTGACCATGGACGTGCTCCTCGTCGCGGGTGGAGCCATCGTCATCTTCATCGCCGGACTCGCCGCAGGTCGGATCACGATGTCCCGTACCGACGTGCCGACAGTTCCTCCGGCCCCGGTCCCGGACTCGATGCACGCCGACGTGCTCGAACGGCATCCGATGGGCGTGGTGGTGGCTTCGCCAACGGGTTCGATCGAGTATCGAAATCCCGCGGCGACCGCGTTGGGCGGGACGCACGTCGGTGTGCTCCTCGACGAGGTGATCGCCAGACATCTCGAGACGGCGCGGTCCGGGGAGCCGAGCGGTGAGACGATCGAGCTGTTCGGACCGCCGAAGCGCGTCCTGGTCGTCGCGACCCAGCCGATGCCCGGTCGGCGCGCGGTCGCGTTCGTCGAGGACATCACCGACCGGCATCGTGCCGCTCAGGCCCGCACCGACTTCGTCGCCAACGTCTCGCACGAGTTGCGGACGCCGATCGGCGCCCTGATGGTGCTGGCCGACACACTCGTGGGCACGGATGACGTGGACGTCATCGAGCGCGTCGTCGGTCGGATGCAGCGTGAGGCCGACAGGGCCTCCCGGATCGTCGAACATCTGCTCGAGCTCTCCGAGATCGAGGCCGGTGTCGAGCGAGACGTCCGCACGGTCCCGCTCTCCGACATCGTGAACGATGCGATCGGCCGAGTCGCCGAGCTCGCAGCCCGCTCCGATATCGAGATCAGGAGATCCGGACCGTCCGGGGCGGACGGTCCGGGCGACGATCGACACGTGGTGAACGGCGATCGGGCTCGGCTGGTGTCGGCCGTGGGCAACGTGGTCGAGAACGCGGTGAAGTACAGCGAGCCGGGCGCTGTCGTCCGCGTCGATGTCCGCCGGGTGGACGGGTGGGGGGAGATCGTCGTCGCCGACGAGGGCGTCGGAATCCCGCGCCGTGACCTCGACCGGGTCTTCGAGCGCTTCTATCGCGTCGACCGGGCCCGGAGTCGAAACACCGGAGGAACCGGTCTCGGTCTCTCGATCGTGCGCCACGTCGTCAACAGCCACGGCGGTTCCGTCTCCGTCGAGTCGGTCGAGGGTCAGGGCGCCACCTTCGTGCTGCGGCTGCCGCTCGTCGCCGCTCCTCGAGCCGCGGGCCCTCCCGTCGAAACATCACCGGAACGAGAAGGGATCACATGAGCCAGCAGACCATTCTCGTCGTCGAGGACGAGGAGAGCTTCGTCGAGGCGCTCCGGATCAGCCTCGCCCGGGAGGGATTCGACGTGTACGTCGCAACCGACGGTGTGGAGGCGATGGAGCGGTTCGAACAGGTCACGCCCGACCTCGTCGTGCTCGACGTGATGCTGCCCCGCGTATCCGGCATCGACGTCTGCCGTCAGATCCGTGCCGTCAGTGCCGTACCGATCATCATGGTCACTGCCAGGGCGAGCGAGATCGACACGGTCGTCGGTCTCGAGGTCGGAGCTGACGACTACGTCGCCAAGCCGTATCGGATCCGTGAGTTGATCGCCCGGATCCGGGCGTTGCTCCGGCGATCGATGCAGGACCCGATCGTCGAGACACAGCTACCCACCAACGCGAAGATCCGCGTCGGTGACGTCACGCTCGACCCGGACGAGCACCGGGTCACCGTCGACGGCGTCGACGTCACACTGCCACTCAAGGAGTTCGAGGTGCTCCGACTCCTCCTGTCGAACGCCGGGCGCGTCCTCACCCGTGAGATGTTGATCGATCGTGTCTGGGGCTCCGACTACGTGGGCGATACGAAGACGCTCGACGTCCACATCAAGCGCCTGCGGTCGAAGGTCGAGTCCGAGCCGGGCGCGCCGAAACGAATCCTCACGATTCGTGGGGTCGGTTACAAGTACGACCGGGCCACGTTCGACGCCGCTCGCTGACGGCCTCCGCCAGGTGCACGACACTGGCGGCGTACGATCGGCGAGTGAGCGTTCACGTGGGGTCGAGGTTCCAACGCCTGGCGTTCACGCACGCGGCCATGATGGGTGGCGAGGCCGCCATGGTGGTGGCGCTCGCCGACTCGTTCTTCTTCGACGTCGACCCGAACGGAGCGCGCTCGAAGGTTCTGGGGTTCCTGCTGGTGAGCTTCATGCCGTTTCTCCTGGTGGCGCCGATGATCGGGCCACTGATCGACCGGGTGCGGGGCGGCCGCCGCCTGATCGTGCAGGTCGTGGCGGCTGCCCGCATCGCCCTCCAACTGTTGATGATCCAGTTCGTGGACGACATCGCACTGTTCCCGCTCGTTTTCGTGGCGCTCGTGTTGCAGAAGACGTACCTGGTGTCGAAGTCGGCCCTCGTACCCGCCGTGGTGCGCAGCGAGACCGAGCTCGTCGAGGCGAACTCGAAGCTCGGTCTGATCGCCGGCGTCGCGGGTGCCGCAGCCGTGGTGCCTGCGGTCGCGCTCCAGTTCGGCGTGGGGACGTCTGCCACGCTCCTCTACGGCGCAGCGCTGTTCGGGCTGGCACTGTTCGAGTCGATCCGGCTCCCGCGGGAGCTCGTGATCCGGCCCGACGAGCCGTCGGCCGCCAGTGTCGAGGCGACGACGACGAGCCTCCAGCTGGCGTGGGTCGCCATGCTGATCCTACGCGGCACTGCCGGCTTCATGCTGTTCCACCTGGCGTTCCTGTTCCGGGGTGAGACCGACGAGAAGCTGCTCCTCGGAGTGGCCGTGAGCCTGTCGTCGGTGGGCACCATGATCGGAAACGCGATCGCACCCCGGTTGCGAAGACGGATCCACGAAGAGCGAATGATCACGCTCGCGTTGGGGCTGCCGGCCGCCGCAGGTCTGGCGGGCGCCATGTGGGGCGGCGCCAGGGCCGGCATCGCGCTGGCCGCGATCGTCGGGTTCTCGGCCGCCATCTGCCGGCTCTCGTTCGAGAGCATCGTGCAACGTGACGGACCCGAGACCAACCGAGGGCAGGCTTTCGCCCGATTCGAGACACGTTTCCAGCTGGCGTGGGTGATCGCAGCGGTGCTGCCGGTGCTGCTCGAGATCCCCGGCAGCGTCGGATACCTCCTGGTCGGCGCCGTCTGCGCCGCGGCGGTGGTGAACTACGTGGCCGGCATCAAGGCGCCGGCGCCGAGCCCGGTCACTCGCCGCTGACGCGGGCGATCCAGAGCCCCGGTGCTTCGAGTTCGCTCGGGGTGGGCATCGAGTCGGGGAGATCGAGGATGCGCGTGAGCCCGGTCTCTCCGACCCGGTCGACGACGCCCTGGATGAACGCCTTGCCGCGCGTCACCTGGTCCTCGCCGACCCGGATGCCGAGCAACCGCTCGACGAAGAGGTCGTCCGGTGTGCTGCTCGAGCGTTGGCGTCGCACCGCTTCGGCGATCCGGAGGGCCTCGCCACCGATGACCCGCACGGCGACCGCGTCGACGACCCAGTCGGTGTACCCGACCACGGCCGCGACCGCGGCGTCGAGGCGCGGCTGCAGTTCGCGCTGCGCCGGCGACTCGACGGCGCCGAGCAGGATCTCCGGATCCGAGAACGCCTGCTGGAGGGCCTGCATGGGGTCGTCGCCGCCTCCGAGCGCATCGACCCCACCGAGCTTGTCCGCGATCGCCGATGGGTCGGGCTGGAAGCCGCTGACGTGTGCCCGTACGAGTTCGGTGAGTTCGCGACGGAGGTGTGGGATCGCGAGCACGCGGTAGCCGGAGAGCTCGTGGGCGAGCACCCAGAGGCGCATCTCGTCCACCGGGATCTCCCATTCGGCGGCGAAGTCGTCGATCGTCCGGCTGACGAGCACGACCTCGTGACGCTCGCGGTGGATGGGCAGGTCGAAGAGCCCGAAGACGCGCTGCGACAGCGTGCCCACCATCGAACCGACCGACATGCCCATCATGGCGGGCGCCATCATCCGGCTCAGTCCGGCCATCATCTGCATCATCGGGTCGGCCGTGTCATCAGGGGTGTCGCCCACGTTCTGCTGCCCCAACGAGGTGGCCATGTCGGTGAAGAGGGGCCGATACGCGTCGAGGGTCTCCGCGGCCCACTGGCTGCGGGTCACGACGCGGGGTTCCGGAAACGTGGTGTCGGTGCCGATCACGTCGTTGACGTGCATCGCAGCGATCCGAGCGAGCTCGGTGAACGCGATGCGAACCGTGGGGTCGACGTTGTGTTCGGACTCACCCTGCGTGGCGCCGAGCATGGCGAACTGGCGGGCAGCGTCCCAGTTGAGCGGGCCCTGGCCCTCGAGCGCCCTCGCGAGGTCGCCGAACATCGGAAACGCAGCGAACGGATTGCTCATCGGGTCATCCGGGCGTTCGTCGTCGCGATCGTCGCTCGGCAGGTTGTCAGGGCCATCGGCCATGTCATCGATGCTACGGCTCGGGACCTGGTTTGCCCCGCGGGCTCGGAAGCTGGGCCGAGGGCGCCGAGCGACGGACGAGGGTGCACCGGGCGCGGAACGCCGAGCAGCGAGGCGACCAATCCGACGAGTCCTGAGTAGCGTCGCAGCGTGGCCCCAGCGACAGTCGACGCCCCGCAACGGCGGGTCTACGTGCGAGGCGTTCGCGGGCACCTGGGTTGGCGGGTCGCCGACGAGCTGTCGGCGATCGACGATCTCGAGGTCGTCGTCGCCTCAGGTGACGCCCCGGCAACACCTGACATGGCGACGTTCGACACGATCGTCGACGTCGGAATGGCCGATCACGACGTGCTGGGCCAACGAGGTGCCAGCGTCACCTCCGGCGCCACCGAGTTGCTCGCCGACGCAGCGACTCTGGGCGCCACCCACCTGGTCGTGTTGAGCTCGGCCATGGTGTACGGAGCGCTCGCCAACAACCCGGTCCCGTTGACCGAGGCCGCAGTGCTCCGGCCCGATCCGAGTTTCGTGTATGCCCGCCAGCTCGCCGCGGCGGAGGAGACGGTGGACGCGTGGCGGGTCGCTGCGCCGGATCGGACCGTCACGATGCTCCGGCCGGCGGTGCCGATCTCGGCCGACGGCACCTCGTCGCTCGCACGTGCGTTGACCGCCGGCTACGGCCAGCCGTTCGGCGAGGCCGACCCCGACGCCCAGTTCGTCCATCACGACGACATCGCCTCGGCAGTGGCGCTCGCCGTCACCGACGAACTCGACGACGTGTTCAACGTCGCGCCCGACGGCAGCATCCCCGGCGAGCGCGTGCGTGCGCTCACGGGCCAACGCTTCCGACTCCCCCTCCCGGCGCGTGTGGCCGACGTGGTCGGCGCGTTGCGCTGGCGGTTCCAGCGGGGCCCGATCCCGCCCGGTCTCCGCTCGTACACGAGGGCTTCGTGGGTGGTGGCGAACGACAAGCTGCGCGCGGCAGGGTGGGCGCCGACCGTCACCAACGAGCAGGCCTACGTCGAGGGGACGGAAGCCAAGTGGTGGACGATGGTCACACCGAAGCGCCGTCAGGAGCTGTCGCTCGGTGCCCTGATCGGTGGTGCGGTGATCGTCGCCGTGGCGGCCGTGGTCACGGGACGACGCTGGTGGCGTCGTCGAGCTCGGGGTTGACCTCGATCAGCCCGAGCCGATCGCTGCCCGATCGGCTGCAGAGGCCCACCAGGTGGCCGTCGTCATCGACGACCGGGGTACCCTCCTCGACCGCCAACGTTCCGACGTCGTCGTAGGCGACGGTGATCGGCGGTGTGGCCATCACGGTCACGATCTCGGCGGACTCCGGGCGATGACGGGCGATCGCACGGCCCGGTTCGACGGTGGCCAGTGCGACGATCACGGTTTCGTCGGATGCAGTGACGATCGATCCGGCCGACAGGCGGCCCGATGGGAGCCGCACGTCGATGACCGTTCGGCGGGTGTCGACGAGGCTGGCTCGCGTGATCAGGGCGAAGCGACCGTCACCGATCGGTGTCGCGAGCACGCTCGTGGTCTCGCCTCGCAGCCCGACTCGCTCGTTCGCTCCAGGCGGCAGCGCCGCGGGAGCTCGCACGCCCAGCGTGATGGGGGCCGGGGTCGTGCTGGCGCTGATCGCGACCGGGGACTCGGCTCGCTTGGGCGTGATCGTCATCATCAACAGGCCGACGGCGAGCAACCCCATCGTTCCGGTGGTGATCGCCAGTGCTCGCGCGCTTCGGCCCGTCGGCTCGGCGCGCAGCACGGCGCGTTCGGCGGCCGCGACCTCGGAAGGATGCCGCCACGTTCGTTCATGAGGGGGGAGGGGTCCACTCTCCACAGGGACGAGATCGTAGTGAAGACGCAACGGGTGCGGACGTCGCGCGCCATCGGTGCACGGCTACGATGCCGATGTGCAAGCACCCGACACCGGCGACGAGTGGCTCGGTCTCACCGAGGCCCGGTTGCCGATCGGCGAGTTGTACGAGTGGTGTGTCCGGCCCGACTGCGGCGCCGTGGTGCTGTTCAGTGGAACGGTGCGCGACCACGCCGAGGGCCGTGATGGTGTGAGCCATCTCGAGTACGAGGCGTACGACGAGATGGTCGTCCCCAAGCTCGACGAGATCGTCGCCGAGACGCGCGCCCGCTGGCCCGATGTCGGTCGGATCGCACTCGTCCATCGTGTCGGACGCCTGGGTCTCGGCGAGAGCTCGGTCGTGGCTGCGGTGTCGGCCCCACACCGGCCCGAAGCCTTCGCTGCCGCCAGGTTCGCGATCGACGCCCTCAAGGTGTCGGTCCCGGTCTGGAAGCGCGAGGTCTGGAGCGCCGGTTCCGACTGGGGCACGAACGCCGCGGACCTGGTCGACGCGACAGAGGTTCGGTCGGTTTCCCCTCCGGGACGTTCCGAGTGACCTCCACGACGATCGTCGTCCTGATCGCGGCCGTGGCGGTCGTCTTGGTCGTGCTGGCCGTGGCCCGATCGCGGAGGTCCAACGACGGGGTCGACTCGTTCCGTCGCCAGATCGACGCGCTGTCGCCCGAAGCACGCCGACCCGTCGTCGACCAGGTGCAGAGCGCCGCCGGCCGGACCACGTCCGACGACGAGGTCGACGAGGTCGACGACGAGGTCGACGACGACGAGGATGGTGCGCGTGGCACGTGACCTCGCGATCGATCTGGGCACCGCGAACACGCTCGTCTACATGAAGGGTCGGGGGATCGTGTTGAACGAGCCCTCGGTGATCGCCCTCAACCGTCAGACCGGAGAGGTGTTGGCGACGGGCCGCGAGGCATGGCAGATGATCGGCCGAACGCCCGGCTACATCGTCGCCGTGCGACCGCTGCGCGGCGGTGCGATCACCGACTTCGAGATCACCGAGCGCATGATCCGGTTGCTGCTGCAGCGGGTCGGTGTGTCACGTTTCACCCGGCCGAAGGTCGTCATCTGCGTCCCGTCGGCGATCACCGAGGTCGAGCGGCGTGCGGTGACCGACGCGGCGCGGCGGGCCGGGGCCGCCGATGCGAACCTGATCGAGCAGCCGATGGCGGCCGCGATCGGTGCCGACCTGCCGATCGACGAGCCGGTCGGCAACATGGTGATCGACATCGGTGGAGGCACGAGTGAGACCGCCGTGATCAGCCTGGGCGGGATCGTTGCGCTCGAGGCCGTGCGCGTGGGCTCGTTCGACATCGACGCGGCCATCCAGAACTACATCCGCCGCGAGCACGGCATCGCCGTCGGGGAGCGAACGGCGGAAGAGATCAAGATGGCGATCGGTTCGGCCGACCCGACACCGCAGGAATCGCAGGCCGAGGTGCGTGGCCGCGACCTGATGAGCGGTCTGCCCAAGACGGTGATCCTGACACCCGAAGAGGTCCGCTACGCGATCGAGGACGTCGTGTCGTCGATCGTGTCGTCCGTGATCCGGTGCCTCTCCAAGGCGCCGCCCGAATTGTCGCAGGACTTCCTGGTCCGCGGGATGTACCTGGTCGGTGGTGGTGGCCTGCTGCGTGGGCTCGCCGAACGCATCGAGCGCGAGACCGAGGTGCCGGTGCGGATGTCGAACGTGCCGCTCGAAGCCGTCGTCCTGGGTGCGGGTCACGTGATCGAGCACTACGACGCGCTCAAGGGCATGTTCATGGGTGCTCGCCGCTGAGGCGGGCCAGATCGCCAGATTGCTGCGTTGCCCGCACCGTTCGTCGACCGAAGCCAGCTCGGATCGGGAGTGCCTACACCCGTACGTGCCGATCCCGTCTCGGAACCGTGGTCCGGCGGCTGGTGAGATGCTGATCGGTGGTCGGTCCGGTTCGATCGCGTGTCCGTTCACCCGTCGAACCTCGATCGAGCTGTCGCAGAGTCGGAACGAGCCCTATGGTGTCCGCGTGGAGTGGTCGAACGGCGAGGTGATGGCGGCGATGTCGGCCGGGTTGGACGAGATCCGTGCCGATTTGGAGATCCCGACGGAGTTTCCGGCCGAGGTGTTGGCGGCCGCCGATCAGGCGGTGGCCCGGCCGATCGGGTCGCACCATGTCGATCGCACCGACCGGCGGTTCGTGACGCTCGACCCCGAGTCGTCGACCGATCTCGACCAGGCGTTCGACATCGAGGTCGCGGGCGACGACGTCATCTTGCACTACGCGATCGCGGACGTCGGCTGGTTCGTCCGTCCGGGTGATCCGCTCGATGTCGAGGCGTTCGAGCGTGGTGTCACCGTGTACCTGCCTGATGAGCGATCGACCCTGTATCCCGAGGTGCTCTCCGAAGGTGCCGCCAGCCTGCTCCCCGACGTCGACCGGCCGGCGGTCGTCTTCACCGTTCGCGTCGCCGAGGACGGGGTGACGCAGCTCGACGGGGTCGAGCGCGCGATCATCCGGAATCGGGCGAAGCTTGCCTACGACGCCGTCGATCCGTCCGATCTGCCGGCCGGCTTCGACGAACTGCATCGCCGGATCGAGCGGGCCGAGATCGAGCGCGGTGCCCCACGTGTGGAGTTTCCCGACCAGGCGATCGAACGTCGTGACGACGGCTCGTTCGAGCTGACGTTCCGTCCGCGCCTGGCGACGGAGGAACAGAATGCGGCCCTGTCGCTGGCGACGAATCTGGCCGTGGCCGACCTGCTGTACGCAGCGGGCACCGGGCTGTTCCGCGTGATGCCCGACGTCGACGAGCATGGAGATCGGCGCCTCCGCCTTGCCGCCCGCGCCTTCGGTCTGGACTGGCCCGCCGAGATGGCTCTCGACGCGTTCGAGCGCTCGCTGCCCCGGGACGACCCACGGACGTCGGCGTTCCTGATCGCAGTCCGGAGGGCAGCAGGCGGCGCGTCGTACGCACCGTTCGACGCCGATGAACGACCGTGGCACTCCGCCGTCGCTGCACGGTACGCGCAGGCCACGGCGCCGCTGCGCCGTTTGCAGGACCGCTACGTCATCGAGGCGGCGTGGTCGGTGGCCAACGCCCGTCCGGTGCCCGACGAGGTGACCGAGGCGTTCGTCATGTTGCCGGCTGCGATGGCGCGGGCCGACCAACGCGCGAACCGGGCGGAGCGGCAAGCGCTCGACCTGGCCGAAGCGGTATGCCTGGTCGGCCGCCAGGGCGAGATCTTCGATGCCGTCGTCATCGATGAGGGCGACTGGGGTGTCGAGGTGCAGATCGCCGACCCGGCCGTCCTCGTTCGACTCGCTGCCCGGCGAGTCGATCCGGGCGACGACGTTCGCGTCCGCCTGGTCTCGGTCGACGTGGAACGACGCGACATCGTCGTCGAGCGCGTCAGCTGATCGACGTTTCGCCCGCCCGCTCGACGGGTAACGGTCGGGTCTCGACGCGCCACTTCCGGTGTGCCGGAGATCACAGCTCTCAAACGTGTAGTTGTTGAAACAGTTTCCTACACTAAAGAATTAGTTGTTGTCGAAAGGACCCCCACATGCTTCCGTATCCGTACACCGATCTCGCCGATTCTCGCCGCCGCGACTACGAGCGTCGGGCCACGGCCCACCGCCTCGTCAGCAAGGTCACTCGCGTCCCGAGCCGTCAGGCGAAGTGAGCGCTTGGGCCTTGCCCCGAGTGTCGGGCCCCAGTGCCCACAGCCGCACGATCGTTCGACTCGTGCGTGTGGAGGCGGCTGCCTAGTCTGAAGCCCGTGGCATCGTTCGTCGCTCCCGATCAGCCGACCGACGACGTGCCGGGTCTCGCCCATTCGGTCGAGACCGTCGACCGGTTGCGCGTCGCGATGATTCGCATCGCCCGGCGGATCAGGTTCCAGGCACGTGGTGATGTCAGCCCTTCGCAACTCGCGCTGCTCGGCACGATCATCGACCATCAGCCGCTGACCAACGGTCGGATCGCCGACCTCGAGCACGTACGCGCGTCGACGTCGAGCAAGATCGTCGATGCGCTCGAACGTGCCGGTCTCGTCGAGCGCACCGCCGACCCTTCCGACCGAAGGTGCGTGCAGGTCACGGTCACGACAGCCGGCGCCGCCTATGCCGACGAAGTTCGCGCCGCGGGCCGAACCTGGCTCGCCGCGCAGATCGCACGCCTAGACGCAGCCGAGATCGACGCCATCGAGGCTGCCCTGCCGGCGCTGGAACGACTCCTCCTCGGCGAACCCGACTGAGCGGTTGCCGTCGGTCAGCCGGAGACCAACCGGTGGATCGTGCCACCTCGTTCGAGGACGTACAGCTCGCGATCGGGTCCGACCCGGATGGCGGCGACGTTGTCGAAGCCGCCGAGCAGGGTGAGGTTGCGCCCGCCTCGGAGGTCGAGCGCCCAGATCGTGCCGTTGCAGAAATCGCTGTACACGAACGCCGGTTCCAACTCGGCAATGGCGGTCCCTCGATACGGAACGCCGCCCGAGATCGAGCACCCGTCGGCGTGACCGTACGTGAGCACGGGGGGTGTCATCTCTCCGGTGTCGGCGACGTCGCCGTTGAAACGTTCGGTGCCTTCGTACGCGCTCCAACCGAAGTCGATGCCCCGCCCCGCCGTGAATCCGTCGATCGGGCTCACGACGTTGATCTCCTCGAACGCGTTCTGACCGACGTCCGGAATCCAGAGGTCGTCAGTGACCGGGTCGAACGCGATCTTCCACGGGTTCCTCAGACCCCATGCCCACACCTCGGGTGCTCCCGCACCCCCACCGGCGAAGGGGTTGTCCCCCGGGATCGTGTACGCCGCGCCGTCCGCCGCTGTCGGGTCGATTCGCAACAGGGATCCGAGCGTCGTGGCCGGGTTGCTCCCGTTGCGTTGCGGATCACCGCCGGAACCCCCGTCACCGAGCGGGATGTAGAGCTTCCCGTCGGGGCCGAACGTCAGATCTCCGGCGTTGTGGTTCGAGAAGGGCTGCTCGACCTCGAGCACCGTACGTTCGGAAGCCGGGTCGAAGACGCCATCGGCGTTCACGGCGAATTCGGCGATGATCGTGTCGCCGGACCGGTCGGTGAAGTTCACGTAGGCCAGGGTGCCGTCGGGTGAGAAGGCGAGACCGAGTAGTCCCTGCTCGTTCCCCGAACTGATCCGTCCGGCGACGTCGAGCATCGTCACGTTCTCGGTCCCGTCGTAGCGGACGACTCGACCGGACTGTTCCACGACGTACAACCGGTCGTCGTCGGGCCGCACGGCGAGGTCGATCGGCCGGTCGAAGTCGGCGACCGGTTCGCTCGCGACCACCGGGTCGCCCACGGTCGCCGGGGCAACCGTCGTGGTGGACGCGGTCGTCGAGGTCGGCGGCACGGTCAACTGGCTCGCATCGGTCGCGGCCGTTCGATCGGTCACCGATCCGGCCGACGATGTCGGCGCCTGCGTGGCCGACGCACTCGCGGAGGCGGCCGGCGAGATGTCGTCGACCACCACAGTGGTCGTCGTCAGGATCGTCACCGATTGCGGACCGTCGGTGTCTCCGGCCGAGTTGTTCGACGAGCAGGCGGTGACGAGCAGGGCCGTGCCGAGCACGACCACGAGGGGGGTTCGCGTCGTCATCACAGGACCCGGATGAGGCCTTCCTGGACGACGTTGACCGCAAGCGCCCCGTCGGCGGTGAACAGCGAACCGCCGGCCAGGCCGCGCGCCGAGGAGCTCGACAGAGCGGTCTGCTGGTACAGCAACCACTCGTCGGCGCGGAACGGCCGATGGAACCACATGGCGTGGTCGAGGCTGGCCATCATCAGATCGTCGGTCATCGACGACTTGCCCGACGGACGAAGTGCGGTGTCGAGCAACGTCATGTCGCTCGCGTATGTCACGATGCACGCGTGGAGCACGGGGTCGTCGGGCAAGGCGCCGTCGGCCCGCATCCACACGAGCTGACCGTCCGCCCGGACCCCGGGCTCGAAAGCCGGATCGGGTGGCACGTAGCGGGTGTCGATCGGGCGCGGCCGATCGATCCAGCTGCCGACCCGGTCGCGGTGAGGTTCGAGTCGGGTGCGGTAGTCGGGCAGCGACTCGGGCGGTGGGACATCGCTCGGGGCCTCGAGCTGGAAGTCGAGGCCGGGTTCGGGGTCGTGGAAGCTGGCCTGCAAGTTGAAGATCGGGCGGCCGTGCTGGATCGCGACGACCCGGCGGGTGGTGAAGCTGCGACCGTCGCGGAGGCGATCGACCTCGTAGAGGATCGGCACGCGCGGATCGCCCGGCCGCAGGAAGTACGCGTGGAGCGAATGGACGTGACGGTTGGGTTCGTCGACGGTGCGGGCTGCAGCGACGAGTGCCTGACCGGCGACCTGCCCACCGAACACCCGCTGGCGGTCCTCGTCGGGCTGGACGCCGCGGAAGATGTTGACCTCGATCGGTTCGAGGTCGAGCAGTTCGATGAGGTCGCGAAGCGCGTCGGACATGTCGTCATGCTGCCACGCCGACGGCCGATGTCCGCTGCGCCGTTGACCGTGGTCGAGTCGTGGGGGCCGTTCCGTCCCCGGTGACGACCGGGCGACCGCCACACCGGCCGATCAGCGCAGCGGGAGTCGGGCGAGCACCTCGAGGCCGTCGAGCTCGTTCGCCTGGATCGCCGACCGGGTCGTCGTCCAGAGTGTGCCGTCGACGACGAGACTCCGCTGGATCGCGTCCTGGTGGCCGTCGTCGGGCCAGCACAGTTCGATCCGGTCGGTCTCGTCCGCGTCGGGCCAGGTGATCGCGTCGTCGGCGACCGAGGGTTCGCCGAACCAGTCCTGGATCCGGTCGAGCGGGAGGATCTCACACGACCATGTGCCGAAGCCGCCCCGGTCGGTGTCGTCGCAGAGCTGCACGTGGCCGACGCCTTCGCTCACCATCCACCACAGTTCGGAGTCCTCCGGCACATCGTCGACGGTGAGCGTCCGGCAGTCGGACGACGGCACCGTTTCGTCCGCGACCTGGCTGATACGGCCGATCTCGGCGATGACGTCGCCGATCTCGAACAGCACGGCTCCGTTGAAGTCCTGGTCCCACGTCTGCACCGGGACGATCGCCGTGGTGCCCCACATCTGGAACGCCCGGTGATCCCACTCGACGGGAGAGGTGGCGCCCTCGAGGGTCCAGACGTCGATCTCGCTGGGTGCAGCTGGGTCACTCACATCGAACAGGCTCAACTTGAGACCCGTGGTCGTGCCCTCCTCGGTTGCCCCCTGGCCGATGCCGAGCACGAGGTCGTCGTCGACGGGATGGAGGTAGGTCGACACACCGGGGATCTTCAGCTCGCCGGTCATGCGGGGATTCGTCGGATCACTGAGGTCGAGCACATAGAACGGGTCGATCTGGCGGAACGTGACGGCGAAGCCGACGTCGCCCATCAGCCGAGCCGAGAAGAGTTGCTCACCCTTGCCCAACCCACCGACCTCGCCGATCGGCGTGAGCCGGTCACCCTGCTCCTCGAAGATGACGAGGTGGGTCTGGCTGGTCCCGTCCCGACCCCACGGCGAGCCGTCGGTCGCGATCGCCCGGAGGTAACCGTCGTGTTCGTCGAGCGAGAACTGGTTGAGCAGACTGCCCTCGATCGTGCCGGAAGCGACGTAGCGGGTCGGTTCGCCGGGTGAGATCGCGAACGCGTGGATGTCGGTCTCGAACGCCTCGTCCCACTCACGCACTTCCGCCTCGTCACGAGTGAGGTCCTGGCCGGCCCATTTGGTGGTGGCGACGTAGAAGCGATCGGACGACGAGTAGACGGTCTCCCCGCCGGCCATGACGCCGACGGCGTCCGCCGTCTCGAAGCCGTCGCCCAGACCGGTGGAGAGGTCGAGGTCGACGATCGAGATCATGTCGAAGCCGGAGAATTCGACGGGCCGGTGTGTCCGGTCGCAGCTGAGCAACGGTCCGGACGACGTGTTGCCGTTCACCGTCAGTTCGTACGACGGGATCCAGTCGTCGGTGGTCGACCGGTCGATGATCTCACGGTTCGCGTCGGTCGCTCGGTCCTCGCCGTTCTGGTTCTGCGGGAAGAGCCACGGCATCTGGTCGGGCCCGCTGGAGATCGCGAGTCGCACCCGCTCGTCGATCGCCCGGGCGCTCAGGTACCGCCCCTCGATCCGCAACGACGACACGAGCCGGAGATCGGACGGGTTGGACAGGTCTACCTCGAGGATCAGGGCTGCCGGACCGAACTGCTGGGGCGCGACGCCGATCAGTGTCTCCTCCGGCTCGGCGAACTCGGCTTCGGCGTCGTCGCTGTCGATCAGCGGTACGTCGACGGGCGTCGGATACCCCCACTGGCCGCCGTTCGTGAACAGCAGGGCTCGATCGCCCCGGATGAACAGCTCGTGGCCAGTGCCCTCCGGGATCTGAAGTGAGTCGGTCAGCATCGGATCGCCGCTGATGTCGATGTAGCTGAGCTGCTCGTCGCTGATGGCGACGATTCGATCGCCGTCGGTCTTGACGATGTCGGGTTCGTCGACGCCGAGCTCCTGCACGTTGGTGCCCGTGAAGTCGCTGCCGGTCCCGCCTCCGTCTTCGTCGCCGCTGCTCCCGAAACGGCCTCCCGCCGGCACGGTGGCGACGGCGTTCGAGGCCGCTTCGTCGCCCATTTCGGCGGTCATCTCCACGGTCAGGTCACCTTCGATCAGCACGCCGTCGTCGATCCAGTACGCCCACGGATCGTTCTGGAGGCCATACGGGCCGACCCGCTCGCGGGCCTCGGCGCGCACGTGATCGAGGAACGCGCCGCAGTCGTCGAACGGCGTCAGCAGCCGCGGGAACCTGCCGCCACCGCCACCGCCACCGCCACCGTCTCGGACGGAGATCGTCCCGGTCGTCGGATCGGCGGTGGCATCACCCGGAGGCGAGGTCGAGTCGGCCGTCGGTCGGCCGTCATCGCTCGATCCAGGTCCCGCCGACTGTCCGTTCGGTGAACAGGCAGACGCGGTCAGCGCGAACGAGGCGAGGAGGACGGTTGCGACACGCATGGTGCTTGGACGTCGTCGATGCCGGAACGGTTCCCGCCACATCACCGCAACGCCGGTCCGTCATCGCGCGGCCCGGCGTAGCCTGCTCGGTGTGCCGCTGGACCCGACGCTCCGAGACCTGGCGCTCGCCACCAAGGGCTTCATGCCTCCCGACGAAGGTGACGCGTTGTTCGAGGCCGCACTGGCCGCTGGTGTCGCGGTGCCGGGCGCCCCGTGGGTCGAGGTCGGTTCGTACTGTGGCCGGTCGACGATCTGGCTCGGCGACGCCGCACGCCGCGCCGACACGACGCTCTTCGCGGTCGATCACCATCGTGGTTCGGAGGAGAACCAGTCGGGTTGGGAACACCACGACGCCGACGTCGTCGACGTCCGAACCGGCCGGATGGACACGCTGCCGTTCTTCCGACGGGTCATCGGTGATGCCGATCTGGAGGACCGCGTCGTCGGCGTCGTGGGTCGCTCGCCGGTCGTGGCGCGTCACTGGTCGACCTCGCTGGCGTTCCTGTTCATCGACGGCGGGCACGGAGTCGAGCCGGCGCGGGCCGACTACGAGGGGTGGACGCCGCACGTTGCGATCGGCGGCACGCTCGCGATCCATGACGTGTTCCCCGACCCGGCCGACGGCGGCCGACCTCCGTACGAGGAGATCTATCTGCCGGCGATCGACAGCGGTCGGTTCGTCCTGACATCGGTCACGGGTTCGTTGCGAACGCTCGAACGCGTGCGCTGATCTCAGGGCACGGTGATACGCCCCCCGGCCGACGACCGGAGTTGGCCGAGCGAGAACGCCGACATGGGCGCTTTGACGATGCGGTAGGCGTTGCCCCCGGCGACCTGCGTGATCTCGAGCAGCGGCTCGCCTCGCAGCGTGTACTCGCCGAAGACCGGCTGGATGCCGCCACCCCACGACACGAGGATCGTGTTGTCGGCCGTGATCCGGTTCGACCCGAGGCCGGGGCTCGACCGGCCGACTTCGTCCTCGATCTGCCACAGCAGTGTGGCCGTGCCGGCACCCTGGTCGATCCGGTAGGCGACCGCTCGCGCCGGCTCGCCCGTGTCGGTGCGGTTGTCGTACAGCGTGAGGACGTTGCCGTTGAGGCGGGCGTCGTGCGGGCGGCGCGGGCCACCGCGGGCGTCGCCCACGATCGTCAGCCGGGCGTCTTTCGTCGCTTGCGGCGAGTCACTCGGCACTTGCCCGAGCACCCAGTCGACGTTCCCGGTGGCGCGGTCGACGCGGAAGACGTTGTCCATGTGCCGGGCCGAGACGACATAGTCACCCGACCCGTCGGCGACCCGTTGGAGCGAGTTGAGGTGGTAGATGTCGACCTCGTTGCCGGGGTTCCCGGGGAGCGGGCCCCACCGGACCGGGTACGTGACGTCGTACCCGAATGCGTCGCTGGTGCGCCACGACCACGTGAGGCTGTCGTTCGCGGCGATCTCCTGGATCACGCCGTCGGCGATCACGTCGTTGGCGAGGAACGTGCTCCCGAGGATGGTCAGATCCTGATTCGCGAGCAGCGGGTAGCTGAGGAGCGCCCGCCCGCCGCCGGACAACGCAACGTACTCGTGGTGATCGGTCGGGAACACCACGCCGGGTTGGGACGGATCGGGAACTGTCGTCAACTCCTCGGTCACCGTGCCGAACAGCGTCGTCGCCAGGTAGCCGCGGTCGGGGTCGACACCGTAGCGGGGGCCGAGGGCCTGGACGAACACCAGGCGCCCGTCGGCTCGTCGTTGAACATCGATGAGATCACCGTCGACGCGCTTGTACCAGACGGGCACGCCGCGTGCATCGAGGATCGTGAGGTATCCGGTGCCCGCTCCGGGAGTGCGGACCGAGGTCACGTACCAGCCCGGTTCGGTGGGGCCTGACCGGTCGATCTGCATGCGGGGGAAGTCGGCCGGTACGCATCGGAACGAAAGGTCTTGCACGACCGAACCGCGGCGGAGTTGGACGCGGATTCGGTCGTCGGCGCGCGTGGCGACGTTGATCCTGCCGGAGGCGACGGGCACGCCGTTCACTCGTGCGGTCGCCGATCGCAGCAGCCCGAGTCCGATGTTGGTCGACGAACCCGTGCACTCGACGATGTAGTCGGTGCCGCTCACCGTGTATTCCGGCCACGTGTGGGCGCCGAAGGTGAGCTGTTCGACCAGGACGTCGTCGTCGGCGGTGAGCACGCCGAAGAGATCGACGACGACGTGTGTGCGGGTGAGCGCGTACACGCAGATCTCGCCGGCGCCCGACAGATCGACGACGACCATGTTGGTCGACTCGCCGCCGGGTGCGTAGTTCACCGCCGACACTGTCGGTCGCGCCTTGTCGCACGGATAGATGGTGATGAACCCATCGGCCTCGGCCTCGGTGACCACCACGTTGAGCACGGCGGCGGTCGTCTGCGAGTGATTGGGCAAGCCCGACGTGGGCGTCAGCTTGCGCGTCGAGCCGGCGGCGAACTTGCCCGACCATCCGCCCTGACCCGATCGGGAGTCGGCCACACGACGACCGGGAATCGGCTGGAGTCCCGGCGTGGGGCCGAACTGGGGTGCCGGCGAGTAGTAGCCGCTGACGTCGAGCACGATGTGCGCGGCGGTGCTCGACTGGACGCACAGCCGTGCCGAGGCGTCGACGCCGACGACGATCGCGACGGCTCGCGACTCACCCGCTCGGAAGTTCAGGTTCGATGCCAGCGGGAACGGCTCGTCGCACGGGAACGCCGTCAGGAAGCCATCGGCCTGCGGCTCGGTCACCGTGAGGTTGGCGATGACGGTCGTCGCGTCGGAGGGGATGATCGAGCCGAGCGGGATCGTGCGGGTGGTGTTGGCCGGAACGAGCGGTCGGCCCGGATCGTTTCGCGAGTCGTCGGCACGGACGGGTGCGATCGTCGTCATGCGCTGGTCGCCGTCCTCGGTCCACCAGCCGGTGAGATCGATGATGATCTCGGCCGAGAACAAGCTGAAGATGCACACTGCGCGGCTGGCGTCCGGTATCGCGATCACGAGGTTCGGCGTGGGAAAACCGCCGGCGCGGGTGTTGACGTTGGAGGTGTCGGGCTGTCCCGTGGAACACGGGAACACGGTCAGGAACCCGGGCCGCGAGCCCAGCGCCGTGACCGACAGCGCGACCGCCCCGGCGTCGGCCGGCACGGACGCCGCGTTCATGTCGAGCCGCATCGTGCAACCGGTCCCCACCGGTTCGCCGAGGCCGCCGGTGCCGATGCGGGTGTCGACGAGACGCCGTGGTGCGATCGGCTCGAAGCTCGCGAGCGCATCGGCTTGGATGGCAGGCCCTGCCGGCACGGGCGCGCACGACTGGGAGGCGACATCGGCGGCTGCCGCGGGGGCCTCGGAGGCGATCGCGACGACTGCGGTCGCGAGGCAGGCCCAGGTGATCAGGACACGGGGTGACATGACGCGCAACGTAACAGTGTCGGAGCTCCAGGCATAGTCGGCCGGAACTCGATCGGTGCTACTTCCAGACCGGGTCGGGGATGCCATAGGTGACGCACACACCGCCGACGTTGATCACGAACAGCGCGATCGCCACGGATGCGAGGACGATCGTGCGCGGTGTCGAACGCCGCAGGCTCGGTGCGGGCATGTACCACTCGGGCAGGAGGCCGGTCCCGTGGCCGTCGGAGGCGACGAACGGCAGCGCGTCGTCGGCGACCGGTTGGTCGGGGTCGGCCGCAAGTGCGAGCGCTGTCAGCTCGGCATCGCTGATCTCGATCGGATCGGTTCTGGCGTCGGGCACGAGTCCACCGTAGATGGAGACGTACTGTCCTGTCGATGCAACGTGTCGCAGTCGTGACCGGTGGCGGCGGTGGGATCGGGTTGGAGATCGCCCGGTCCGTGGTCTCGTCCGGCGGAGCCGTCGTGATCGGCGACCTGAACGGTGATCGCGGCGAGCAGGCCGTCGAGGCCCTCGCCGCTCCCGATCGTGTGCGGTTCGAGCGCGTCGACGTCGCGGACGAAGCCGATCTCGAACGTCTCGTTCGCGTGGCGACCAGTCGATTCGGCGGTGTCGACATGATGTTCAACAACGCCGGCATCGGTGGGGCGTTCGGTCCGATCGTCGAGCAGTCGGCCGACGACTGGGACACCACCTTCGCCGTCAACGTCCGCTCGGTGTTCCTGGGCACGAAGCACGCGGCGCGCGTCATGATCGAGCACGGCCGCGGTGGAGCGATCGTGAACACGGCGTCGGTCGCGGGGCTGAGCGGGGGCGGCGGGCCACAGGCGTACTCGGCCACGAAGGCCGCCGTCATCAGCCTGACCCGGACGACGGCCGTCGAGTTGGCAGCGCATCGGATCCGGGTCAACGCTGTGTGCCCCGGCGCGATCTACACCGAGCTGCTGCATCGTGGCCGACCGGAGTCGACCGACCGCTGGCGGGAGGAGATCCAGCCCTGGCCCGAGCGCGGTCAGCCGGAGATGATCGCCGACGTCGCGGTGTGGTTGGCGAGTGATGCTGCGCGGTTCGTGACGGGCGAGGCGGTCACCGCGGACGGCGGGCTGATGGCGGCCACCCCGAGGCTGACCGACCACGACCTGCCGCATCTCCAGCGGATGTCAGGCATCGCATACGGCAACACCGGCCTCGACCCCGACGTCCGCCGGCTGTGATGGTGAACGGAAAGGTACGGCGGAGCCGGCCGAGAATCGACGGATCCTCGATCTGTTCGCCGTCGGCGAGCGCCGGCAGCTTCGACATGATCTCGGTCGACTTCGGGTCGTCGTCCGGCCCCACCGGATCGCACGGCTCCTCGTTCGAGCCCGCCGGCCAGTTCACGCTCGGTCGGCACGCGAACGAGTGGGCGTTGCTCGGCGCGTGCTGCCAGCCGGCGACCTCGGACCGGACGACTGCCTCGATCAGGTCCTTGGCCGTGGTCACGCCGGCGGCGATCTCGACGTCGAGCGATCGAGGGGCGGTGCCGGCCCGCTTCGTCCCGGCACGGCCGATTCGACGTTCAACGTGATGCCCGCCTCGTCCGGTGTCGCGTTCGGGCCACGGCTCCCGAGCGACATCGTCGTACCCCGAACAGATCCCGGCGCGGCTTCCCCTGCCCCTGGGGCGTCAGCCGAGGGCTGCGATCGCGTCGGCGACGGCGAGCACCCGCCGGGCGTTGTCGACGTGGAGGTTCTCGATCATGCGGCCGTCGACGGTGATCACGCCGCGGCCCTCCGCTTCGGCGGCCTCGAAGGCCTCGATCACGCGCCGCGAGAACTCGATCTCGTCGGAACCGGGCGCCCACACGTCGTTGGCGGGTTCGACCTGGCTCGGGTGGACGAGGGTCTTGCCGTCGAACCCGAGCGCCTTGCCCTGCCGGGCTTCGGCGAGGAAGCCGTCGGGATCCCGAACGTCGTTGTACACACCGTCGAGGATCACCTTGTCGGCCTCTCGAGCGCCCAGCAGCGCGGTCGCCAGGTGGGGGACGAGCGGTGATCGATCCGGGAGGGCTCCGGTTCGGAGTTCCTTGATCAGGTCGTTCGTGCCCATCACGAGCACGTCGACGCGATGGTGGTGCGCGATCGAGCGGATGTCGAGCAGCGCCGTCGGGGTCTCGATCATCGCCCAGATCCGGAGGTCTGCCGGCGCGCCCGCGGCATCGAGCTGTCGGTCGACCTCGTCCAGGTAGTCGTGCGAGTCGACCTTCGGGATGACGACCGCGGCGGCGCCTGACGATGCGGCGGCAGCCACATCGTCGGGACCCCACGGGGTGTCCAGCCCGTTGCACCGGATCGTGATCTCACGGTGGCCGTACTCGCCCGACCGAGCGGCGGCAACCGCATTCGTCCGTGCCTGGTCCTTGGCATCGGGTGCAACAGCGTCCTCGAGGTCGAAGATCAGGGCATCGCAGGGGATCGACTTCGCCTTCTCGAGTGCACGCTCGTTCGACGACGGCATGTACAGCACCGATCGACGCGGGCGCAGAGCACTCACGTCAGCCCCCGATGGACGGGCGCGTGGGGGAGCGCCGACGAGCGCGCGGTCAGTCGGGGTCGGCGTGGCCGGGGAGCGCAGTGATGACTCATCTCAGAACCCGTACGCCTCGGCGAGTTCCGGGTCGCCGGCGGCGAGTTGCTTCGCGAGTTCGACGACGACGATGCACTGCTTGCACGAGGCGTCGTCCTCCATCTTGCCGTCGAGCATGATCGCACCCGTGCCGTCGCCCATCGCCTCGATGACCCGCTGGGCGTGGGCGACCTCCTCGGGTCGCGGCGAGAACACCCGTTTGGCGATGTCGATCTGGCTGGGATGGAGCGACCAGGCGCCGACGCAACCGAGCAGGTAGGCGTTGCGGAACTGGTCCTCGCAGGCGGCGCCGTCGGCGATGTCGCCGAACGGTCCGTAGAACGGCAGGATGCCGGCGGTGACGCAGGCGTCGACCATCCGGGCGATCGTGTAGTGCCACAGGTCCTGCTGATGCGTGGCGCGCGGCGCGTCGGCATCGTCGGGGTCGGGATCGTCGCGCACCACGTAGTCGGGGTGGCCGCCGCCCACGCGTGTCGTCTTCATCCGGCGGTTGGCGGCGAGGTCGGCGGGGCCGAGCGACAGGCCCTGCATGCGCGGCGAGGCGAGGCAGATCTCCTCGACGTTCGCGACGCCGCGGGCGGTCTCCAGGATCGCGTGCACCATCAACGGCTCGGTCAGCCCGGCCTTCGCCTCGAGCTGGGCGAGCAGCCGGTCGACGTAGTGGATGTCCTCCGGGCCCTCCACCTTCGGGATCATGACCACGTCGAGTGCGTTGCCGGCCTCGAGTACGGCAGTGGTGAGGTCGTCGAGACCCCACGGCGAGTCGAGACTGTTGACGCGTGTCCAGAACTGCGTGTCCGCGAAGTCGACGTTCCGAGCGACGTCCACCAGGCCCGCCCGGCCGGCCTCCTTGTCCGATGCGGGTACGCCGTCTTCGAGGTTGGCGAGCAGTACGTCGACGGCTCCGACCATGCCGGGCACCTTGCTGCGCATCTTCTCGTTCGATGCCGGGAAGAAGTGGATCATTCGGCTCGGCCGGAACGGGATCTCCCGGCGCGGCTGGGGCGCGCCGACGGCGAGTGGCTGGAAGAAGTCCTTGGGGGAACGCACGACGCGACTGTACCGACCGGTAACCCGCCCGGTGGAAGTCGGCGTCCCCGGTCGCGCCGCCCGCCCGATCCATAATCGGGCATGCTCGAACCCCCACTGACCGCCGACGAGGCCCGCGTACTCGGGTGCCTGATCGAGAAGGAGGCGACGACCCCCGACGCCTACCCGTTGACCGTCAACGCGCTGCGCGCCGCCTGCAATCAGTCGACGAGCCGCGACCCGGTCATGAACCTCACGGATCACGACATCGAACGGGCCCTCGGCTCGCTCCGGGAACGTGGGCTGACTCGAACCGTCCACAGCACGTCGAACCGGGCGACGAAGTACCGCCATGTCGTGCCGGAGTCACTCGATCTCGAGCCCGCCGACACCGCGCTGGTCGCGGTGCTGCTCTTCCGCGGTGAGCAGACGGTGGGCGAGCTCAAGACCCGGACCGAACGCCTGCACTCGTTTCCGTCGACCGAGGCCGTCGTGGCGGCACTGACCACACTGGCAGCACGAGCGGATCCCCTGGTCCGGTCGCTCGACCGGCGTCCGGGTCAGAAGGACGTCCGGTGGGTCGAGCTCCTGAGCGTGCGGGTCGCAGCCGCCCGCGACGAGCCGGTCCTCGACGCCGCCAGGTCGGAAGATCCGTACGCGGTCGCGACCGCGGAGTTCTACGACCTCCTCGCCACCGCGCACTGGGAGGGCTTCGGGAAGCTGTTGGGAGAGCTGCTCGCGAGCGTCGATCCGGGCGACGGCCCGATCGTCGACGTGGGTGCCGGGACCGGGATCGGCCTGGCCCATCTGCGGGCTGCGGTTCCCGGCGCCCACGTTCACGCGATCGAGCCGTCGCGGGCGATGCGGACGGCCCTCCACACACGACTCCAGCTCGACGACGACCTGCGACGAACCACCACGGTCGATCCTCGACCATGGGCGACGGCATCACCACCCGCGCAGGCGGCGGCGGTGGTCGTCTCCGCCGTCCTCGGGCACCTCACGGACGAGGAACGGGCTCGTCTCTGGCGCTACGTCGCCGACCACCTCGCGCCGGGCGCGCCTGCGGTCGTCGAGATCCTGCCGCCCGAGCAGCCGACCACGATCCCGATGACGAGATACCGCGAGCTGGCGGTCGGTCGGTACGTCTACGAGGGTTGGTTGCGCGGTGAACCCGTGGGTGACCACGAGATGGACTGGACGATGGAGTACCGCGTCGTCCAAGGCGACGAGCGGGTGGCGACCTCGACGGTTCGGTCGCGGTGGCGTTGTGTCGGCGTCGACGAGATCGAAGCCGAGATCGCACCGTTCGGCCTGGTGCTGACGCGACACGACGACTGCGTGGTCGTCCGCCGCCCGTGACGAGGGTCAGCGAGTCGACGAAGTCCGTTCGACCGGCGGACCCGCGGCCGGTGGTAACGGGAGTTGGTGCATCCAGGCGGGCAGGCGCGTCGGCCGCCCGGCCGGCGTCACGCAACCGTGGGCGGTGACCCCGCTCGCCCGGATCTCGTCGCTCACGGTCAGCAGGTATCCCATCTGGAACGACGCTCGCTCGACCTCGGTGAGCGATACGTGGACATCGACCTCGTCGTCGAACAGGAGCGGCATGCGGTACCGCACCCAAACCTCGAGCACGTTCATCTCGATCCCCTCGTCGCGGATCTCCTGATACGGATGTCCGATGTGGCGAAGGTAGGCGACCCGTGCTTCCTCCATCATCGGGAGGTACCGGCTGTGATGCACGATGCCCATCGCGTCGGTCTCCGCGAACCGGACCCTGAGCCGGTGACGGAACTGGTACCGGCTCGGGTCGGTCGCCGATTCGTCGGTGATGCGCACGATTCGACCTTACGGGTCGTGACCCGTCGCGGGCATACTCGCGACGTGACCCCGGCCATCAAGGAACTCGAGGCCGCCGGCGTCGAGTTCAGCATTCGTGAATTCGAGCCGGGCGCTACGTTGCACGACGTCGGGCTCGTCGCCGCAGAGCGGCTCGGGCTGGATGCCGACCAGGTCTTCAAGACGTTGCTCGTGTCGATCGACGGCGCACTCGCCGTCGCCATCGTCCCCGTGAGCACGAAGCTCTCGCTGAAGGCCGTGGGTGCGGTGTTGGGATCGAAGCGGGTCGAGATGGCCGACCCGGCGGTCGCCGAGCGGGCGACCGGCTACGTGCGCGGCGGGATCAGCCCGTTCGGCCAGCGTCGTCGCCTGCCCACCGTGCTCGACGAGACGGCGTACCTGCACGACGAGATCTTCGTCAGCGGCGGGAAGCGGGGCCTCGACGTCGGGCTCGCGCCCGATGACCTCGTGAGGCTGCTCGACGCCGAGGTCGCCGAGATCGGCGCCTGACGATCACGATCGGGTCTCCCCACGTGGAGCGACGAGCGGGGAGCGGGGACGGTGAGGTCAGTGCGTGGGATGACGCAGCATCGCCTCGATACGAGCGACGCGAGTGCGGGCGGGGGGGTGCGACGTGCCCAACCGGGCGCGCCAGCCCACAGCCCGGACACCGCCTCCGAGACGGATGACCGTGCGGAGCGCATCGGCGAGCGCACGGCCGTATCCCATCCGGACCGCACGCCGGTCGGCTTCGAACTCGGAGCCGTGCGCCACGACGTTCGACAGCGCGTCGGAGGCGTGCAGCGCGGCGAGGAACACCCACGCCACACCGTTCAGCACGGCGGCGACGACGCGCCCGACGGCGGTCAGTGCGGCGGAGTGCGACGCGAATGAGTCGGTCGCGGCGCGTGCGACGTTCTGGAGGTAGAACCCGACGCGGGCGAGCGCCAGCACGGGCAGCGACAACCAGTGCCCGATCGTGAGGGCGGCCGTGTGGAGGCCGAGGTGATGGCTCAGCTCGTGGGCGAGCACGCCCGAGAGTTGCCGTGAGGTCAGTTCGTCGAGGGCGAACGAGGTGACGATGAGCAGGTTGCCACCGCACGCGAACGCGTTCAACTCGTCGGAGTCGATGACGCGGATGGTGTACCGGTACTGCGGCAGGTTGGCGGCCACCGCCAGCTCGCGCCAGATCGGCGTGATGATCGCCAGTTCTTCGGGGGTCGGCCTGCGAGCGCCGAACACGGGGCTCAGTACCAGCGCCTGCACGCTGGGGACGAAGAGCGCGACACCGGCGATCAACCACCCGACGGGCAACACCCAGAACGGGATGTCGACGAGCAGTCGGAGCGGCAACCACACGACGGCGAGCGCCAACAACCAGAACGGGATCAGTGCGCCGACGGGAAACAGCGCCGCAACCGCCGAACGGTCGATCTGTCGACGCGCACGCACGGTCTCCGTTCCCATGCGCCGATGATACGAAGCAGGGTGGCGTTCTCGGTGCTGCCGTCGCTGGACGACGGCGGTGCAAGCGCTTTCTGCGTCGTCAAGAACCCTTCAAGTGGGCCGCGCCCCGTGCCGATGGATCCTTCGTGGAGTCGAATGCCGTCGCGGAGTCCGAGCCGCGTGCCACTCCGGCAGTTCGAGAACTGCTGGAGCGCGCCGCTGCGGACCAGAAGCACAACCCGATCGCGGCGCGTCGACACGCGCTCCAGGCCCGCGTGGTCGCCCGCGCGAACGCCGATCGCGTCGGGGAGGCCGAGTCGCTCTACCGGCTGGCGAGCCTCGCCCACTTCGGTGATGATCCCGAGGACGCGTTCGGTCTCGCGATGGAGGCCAGCGAAGTCGCCGAGCAGTGTGGCGCCCAGCTCGTCGAGGCGTGGGCCGTCCATCTGCTCGGCATCGTGCACTATCAGGCCTCGAACTTCTCCGAGGCGCTCGAACACTGTCTGCGTGCGCTCGACGTGTATCAGGCGACCGGCCACGGCGTCGATGCCGGCAACATCTTGAACACGGTCGCCGCCGTGTACCACTCGATGGGCGACAACGATCGGGCGATCATCACCTACGAACAAGCGCTCGCTGCGGCCGAGCCCTATGGTCGGCCGGACATGGTGGCGCTCATCCTGGGCAACATCGCCCGCATCCGTTCGTCGCGCTCGGAGTATCTGCCGGCGGTGTCGCTGGGCCGACGCGCCGTCGAGATCGCACGTGACCACAACCCGTCGATCGTGACCAACCTCCTTGCCGACCTCGCCGAGGCGTACATGGGGCTCGCCGATCAGCAGAAGGCGGCCGAGTGCTTCACCGAAGCCCGGCGAGTGCTGGCGCAGATGTCCGATGACGGTGCCGAACCGTCGTACTCGGCCCAACTGGGCGTGATGGTCGCGGAGGGCCGCGTGGCCCTCCGCCGGGGTGCGCTCGACGAGGCGATCAGCGTGCTGCAAGCGGCGCTCGACATGTCGGAGCGCACCGATTCGAAGGAGTACGAACTCGAGGTCAACGACCTCCTGGCGACCGCGTTCAAACGCAGCGGACGGTTCGAGGAGGCACTCGAACGGCGTGAGACGCACGACCGGCAACATCGCCAGATGTTCACGCACGCCGCCGACCTTCGTCTCCGCACGCTGCAGGTCGCTCACGAGACGGCGAACGCTCGTCAGCAGGCCGAGATCTTCCGTCTCCGTCATCAGGACCTCGACGGTCAGCTGGCCGAGATGGGCGTCGGCGACGACGCCACCGACACCCCCTCGCATCACCTCGAGGCGTTCGAGCAGCTCGCGATCCTCACGGAGTTCCGTGACTCCGAGACGGGTGCCCACACCGATCGTGTCGGTGACATCGCTGCCGAGATCGCCCACGCGCTCGGGAAGTCCCCCGAGTGGTGTGAGCAACTCCGGCTCGCCGCCCGCTTGCACGACATCGGCAAAGTCGCCGTGCCCGACTCGGTGCTCCGCAAGACCGGGCCGCTCACGGTCGAAGAGTACGAGATGATGAAGTCGCACACGAGCATGGGCCATCGGATCTTGGCCGGGAACTCGGCGCCGATGTTCCAGATGGCCGCCGAGATCGCACAGTCACATCACGAATGGTGGGACGGCAGCGGATACCCCCTCGGCATCGGTCAGTCCTCGATCGCGCTCTCGGGCCGCATCGTGAGCATCGCCGACGTGTACGATGCACTGTGCAGTAAGCGTCCGTACAAGCGGGCGTGGGTGCCCGAGGAGGCGGCCCGCTTCGTGGTGTCCGGACGCGACGGCCAGTTCGACCCGGACGTGGTCGACGCGTTCATCTCGGTGCTCACAGCACGCGATCCCGAGCTCGGCGAGAAGCTCAACTGACCCGACGCGGCCTCAGCCGAGTGCCCGTATCACCCAGTCCGCGACGAAACGGGCGAGCTCGTCGGCCGGTTGATCGATACGACCGCTGCGCCACGCGTTGCTGAACGACGACACGGTGCCCACCACGCCGAGCGCCAGCAGGTGCGGATCGGCATCGATGACCTGACCCGTCGACTGTGCCTCACGGATCAGTGCGGTGACGTCGTCGAGATAGACCTCGCTTCCGGCGCGCAGCGCATCGGCGATCGCCGGGTCGGCCCGCTCGACTTCGACCAACGAGAAGTACGTGGCGTGCTGCGCCATGAAGCGCACGCTCGCCGTGGCACCCTCGTGGATCCGGGTCAGGGCATCGGCATCGGGCGTCATCGCCTCGGCTTGGGCCCGGCGCAACTGGTGCCGCATCGAGCGGACGAGCTCGGCGAAGAGGTCCAGTTTCGTCGGGAAGTACCAGTAGAACAGCCCCTTGGCGACACCGGCCCGGTCACAGATGTCGAGGATGCGCGTGGCCGAGTACCCGCGCTCGGCGAACAGTGCGATCGCGGCGTCGACGAGCTGCTGCTTGCGTTCGCGACCCTGGTCGGTGAGGCGACGGTCGTGTGCTGCTGGGGCGTTGACGGTCACCGACGTAGTTCAGCTCGTCTTGACCGGCGGGTCAAGCCGATCCGCTGGTAGAACCGTGCGATGATGTCGAGCCAACCCGTGATGCCCGGCTGCGACCCGTTGTCACATCGATGCGGTGCACGCACCGGTGTCGTCCTGCTCCACGGGTTCACCGGGAATCCGTCGTCGATGCGAGGGGTTGCCGACGCCATGGTGACCGCGGGCTTCGACGTCGAGCTTCCACGCCTTCCCGGCCACGGCACGACGATCGACGACATGCAGCGAACCGGGTGGACCGACTGGTTCGGCGAATCCGAGCGAGTGATCGACGACATGACGGCGCGCGTCGACCGCACGATCGTGGTCGGTCAGAGCATGGGCGCCACGTTGGCGTTGGCCGTCGCCCTGCGACGCTCCGAGATCGACGGTCTGGTTTGCATCAACCCCGCCACGCAGACGCGCGACGCCGCGACGATGGCGATGATCGACGAGTTCATCGACGACGGGTTGCTCGTCGTGCCCGGTGAGGGGTCGGACATCGCCGACCCCGAGTCGTCCGACATCGCCTACGACGGCACGCCGCTGCTCGCGTTGAAGTCGCTCGTCGACGAGGGCATCGCCCCCATCAGCGGTCGCTTCGGCGAGCTGACGATGCCGCTGCGGCTGTTCACCTCGCGCCAGGACCATGTGGTCGACCCCGCCGACAGCGAACACCTCGCGGCCACCTACGGTGGGCCCGTGGAACACACCTGGCTGGAGCGCAGCTACCACGTCGCGACCCTCGACCACGACCGTGATCATGTCGTGGCGGAATCGGTGTCGTTCGCGGGAAAGGTCGCAGCGTGATCATCGCCGCCGGGCTCGCATCGATCCCGAGTCCGTCGACCAACTCGATCTCGATCGGGCCGCTGTCGCTGAACGCATACGGACTCATGATCGCGCTGGGCGTCCTCGCTGCGATCTGGATGCTCGGTCGACAGCTCGAGGCCAAGGGCATCGGCACCACCGAGGACGCGAGCACGATCGGTATCTGGGCCGTCGCGGCCGGCATCGTCGGTGCTCGCCTGTACCACGTCGCCACCGACTGGGATCGCTTCTCCGACAACCTGGGTGCGATCCCGAAGATCTGGGAGGGCGGCCTGGGCATCCCTGGCGGGCTCCTGGCCGGTGTCTTCGTGGGCATCTGGCGGGGCAGGCAACGAGGCATCCGACCCGCCGAACTGCTCACGTGCGCGGCACCTGCGATCCCGCTCGCGCAAGCGATCGGCCGGTGGGGCAACTGGTTCAACCAGGAACTGTTCGGTCGGCCCACCGACCTGCCATGGGGGCTCGAGATCGACGACGCCCATACGCCGGCGGGGTATGCGTCCGACACGACGTTCCACCCGACGTTCCTGTACGAGTCGCTGTGGAACCTCGGTCTCGTCGCCGTGCTCCTCTGGATCGATCGCCGGCTCCGACTCGGCCCGGGCCGTCTGTTCGCCGTGTACCTCATCGGGTACGGACTCGGGCGCTTCTGGATCGAGGGTCTGCGCATCGACGCAGTTCAGCTCGCCGACGTCGCCGGCCTGCGCTGGAATCAGTGGGTGTCGCTCGCGGCGATCGTGGGCGGCGGGCTCTACCTGATCGCGACGCGGGGTCGGAAATGGCCGGAGGCCGTCGACTCGGACGACGAGACCGATACCTTCGGCGACGACGCGCCGGATGGTTCCTCCCGCGATGACCCCGCCGTACTCGACGGAGACGGCGACTCGGTCGACGACCCGGTCGACGACGAGTTCGCCGACCCCACGTCGGTGGTCGACGAACCGACCGACTGAGCGTCGTCACCGCGACGACGACAACCCACGGAAGCGCACCGGTCGCTCACGCAGCTCCTCGGCATAGTGAGCCGCCCATCCGGCGATGCGGGCGATCGCGAAGATCGGAGCGTCGCGAGGGAGGCCGCCGACGTGGTACAGCGCGCCGAGCGCGAGATCGATGTTGGGGAGGTGCCCGATCGAACGACCGGCTTCGGCGATCACCGCGTCGACCACGTCGTGTCGCGCCCGCGGCGCCGGAATCGAGTGGACCGCTGCCAGGAGTGGGCCGAAGCGTGGGTCGCCGGTGCGGTAGACGGTGTGACCGAACCCGGGCAGTCGCCCACCGGTGCGAAGCCGGTCTCGCACGGCGGCGCCGACACCATTCGCCGCAGCCTCGTCGAAGAGCGTGCCGGCGGCGTGACTCGCTGCGCCGTGGAGGGGGCCGGCCACGACGTTCAGTCCCGTCGCGATCGCCCTGCCAGGTGCGGTGCGGACCGAGGCGGCCACCCTGACGGCCAGCGTGCTCGTGGCGAGCTCGTGATCGGCGAGCAAGACGAGCGCGCACGAGATCGCGGCGACGAGTTCGTCGGCCGGCCGCGGGACCCAGAGCCGTGCGAGACGGTCGGCGATGTCCCCGCGCAACGGACCTCCCAGAATGCTCGGTGCCAGCACGATCAGATCGCGTGCGACGCCGGCCACGTCGTCGGGGGAGCGGCCATCGAGCGACAACGCCGTCATGGTGAGCGCCGTGATCGGATCGCACCGTTCGGCGGTCGTCACGATTCGCTTCGCACGTTCGAGCGCGGCGCGGTCGATCCGCCAGCGTCGCCGGTCACCGTCGAGCACACCTTCGAGCAACAGGTCTGCCACCTCCTCGAACCGATGGGTCCCGATCAGGTCGACGACCCGGTGCCCCCGGTAGGTCGGTGAGTCGTCGTGGAGGTGGGTGATGCCGGTGGCGATCTGCACGTCGATCGACGGTCGTTCGGTCGGCTCTCTCCGGCGGGAGCGTCTGGCGAGCGCCTCGATCTCGTCGCGGTCGTAGAGCGACGTCCGGCCGTCGATGGCGACCTCTCGGGAGACCAGCCCCCGGCTGACGTACGCGTAGAGCGTGGGCTTCGTGACGCCGAGCGTTCGTGCCGCCTCGGATGCTCCGACGTACGTGGTCATCGCTCCATCGTGATGCCGCTGCATCCATCCGTCAATGTTGATCGAATCAATGTTGATCGTCTACGATGAAGGGCTGACACCCCGATCGCTCAGATTCCATCGACGACCACGAACTGACCCGTCGCGGCGCCTGCTCGCGCCGCCCTGGCAGCCGCGTACTCGGGTGATTCGTAGAACGCCCGGGCCGTCGCCACGTCGGCGAACCGTAGGACGACGATTCGCCGGTGCTCGGTCTCTCCCTCGAGCGTCTCGTGCGGTCCGCCGCGAACGAGATACGAACCGGCGTGTTTGGCGACGGCGTCCGCGGCCAGCACCTTGTATTCCTCGTACCGATCAGGGTCGGTGACGTCGATGCGGGCGATCAGGTAGGCGGCCATGGCGGAACTCCTCTGCTCGGTGACCCAGGTTGTCAGGTCCTGTGCTCGGTGCCGCAGCTCGTCCAAAGCCATGTGGGGCATCGGCGAGCCCGGGATTAGCCTCGGCCTCCGTGTCCCGACGTATCACCCGCGATGATGTGAAGAAGGTGGCGCATCTTGCGCGCCTCGATCTGACCCCCGACGAGATCGAGCGTGCGACCGCACAGCTGGACGACATGCTGGCGCACTTCGCGGACATCGACGCGCTGGATCTCGACTCGGTGACGCCGATGACGCAGCCGTATCCGCTCATGAACGTGATGCGGGACGATGCGGTCGAACCCGGACTCGACCGGGACGACGTGCTCGCTGCCGCGCCACAGGCCGAGGATGGCCGCTTTCGCGTGCCACCGACCGGTGGGGACGCGTGAGATGACCGGGTTCGAGTCGGCGAGCGACATCGCCGCCGGCGTGCGCGACGGGTCGACGTCCGCGGTCGCCGTCGTCGAACGGCACCTCGCGCGCATCACCGAACGCGACGGTGAGATCCATGCGTTCAACCTCGTGACGGCCGACAGCGCCCGCGAGCAGGCCGTCGCGGTCGACGCACGGGTCGCGGCGGGCGACGATCCCGGCCCCCTGGCCGGTGTCCCGGTCGCATTGAAGGACAACATGTGCACTCGCGGGGTGGCCACGACGTGCTCGTCGAAGATGCTCGAGGGCTGGATCCCGCCGTACGACGCCACCATCGTCGAGACGTTGCGGCGCGCCGGTGCGGTCGTGGTCGGCAAGACGAACCTCGACGAGTTCGCGATGGGCTCGTCCACCGAGAACTCGGCGTTCGGTCCGACTCGCAACCCGCTCGACCCGACCCGGGTGCCCGGCGGATCGTCAGGTGGGTCTGCGGCGGCGGTTGCCGCGGGGTTCGCGGCGTTGTCGTTCGGCTCCGACACCGGTGGCTCGATCCGACAGCCGGCCGCCCTGTGCGGCGTGGTAGGGGTCAAACCGACGTACGGACGCGTCAGTCGTTACGGGTTGGTCGCCTTCGCCAGCAGCCTCGACCAGATCGGGCCGTTCACACACACGGTCGGCGATGCCGCCGTGGCGCTCCAGGTCGTGTGTGGTCATGATCCGCACGACTCGACGTCGATCCCCGAGCCGGTTCCCGACTACTCGGCGCTGCTCGAGTCCGGCGTTGCCGGGCTGCGGGTGGGCCGGATCACCGATCTGCCCCAAGGCGCCGATCCCGACGTCGCCGCCCGGCTCGAGGAGGCGTTCGACGCGCTGCGCGCGGCGGGCGCGACGATCGTCGACGTCGAGGTGCCGGCGTTCGGGTACGGGCTGACGGCCTACTACCTGATCGCTCCTGCCGAGGCCTCGTCGAACCTCGCCCGATACGACGGCGTGCGCTACGGGTTGCGCGTCGACGCGCCGACCACCGACGCGATGTACATGGCCACCCGTGCCGCCGGCTTCGGCGACGAGGTCAAGCGGCGCGTGCTGCTCGGCACCTACGCCCTGTCGGCCGGGTACTACGACGCGTACTACGGCAAGGCGCTCAGGATCCGCCGGTTGATGGCGCAGGACTTCGCCCGAGCGTACGAGCGGGCCGACGTGCTGCTGACGCCCTCGTCGCCGAGTGTCGCCTTCCCGTTCGGTTCGAAGACCGCCGATCCGTACGCCATGTACTTGTGCGACACCTACACGATCCCGGCGAATCTCACCGGTGATCCCGGGATGAACGTGCCGTTCGGAACCGGCGCCGACGACCTGCCCGTCGGTGTGCAGGTGCTCGCGCCGGCGCTGGGTGAGCCCGTGATGCTCCAGGTGGCCGCCGAACTCGAACGAGTCGCCGAGGCGTCGTCGTGACCGAGATCTGGACCCACGATGGGTGGGAGATGGTCGTCGGACTCGAAGTACACGTCGAGCTGGCGACGAAGACGAAGCTGTTCTCGGCGTCGCCGAACCGATTCGGCGACGAGCCGAACACCAACATCGACCCGGTCACGCTCGGCCTGCCCGGGGCGTTACCGGTGCTCAACCGGCGCGCGGTCGAGCTGGCCATGCGGATCGGCCTGGCGCTCAACTGCGCCGTGCAGCCGTGCACGTTCGCCCGCAAGAACTACTTCTATCCCGACATGCCGACGTCGTACCAGATCAGCCAGTACGAGGACCCGATCAATGTCGACGGCCACCTCGACCTGCCCGACGGCAGCCGTGTCGGCATCGAACGTGCCCACCTCGAGCAGGACGCCGGCAAGTCGACCCACGTCGGTGGGGGAGCAGGCCGTGTGCACGGCGCCGACCACTCGCTGATCGACCTCAACCGGGCCGGTGTCCCGTTGGTCGAGATCGTCAGCCGGCCCGACATCCGGTCGCCGGAGCAGGCGAAGGCGTATGTCAACGAGCTGCGAGCGATCCTGCTCGCGATCGGCGCTTCCGACGCCAAGATGGAGGAGGGCTCGATGCGGGTCGACGCAAACGTCAGCGTCCGCCGTCCCGGCGACGAGTTCGGAACCCGTTGTGAGATCAAGAACGTCAACTCGGTGCGCTCGGTCGGCCGTGCGATCGATTACGAAGCACGTCGACAGATCATCCTGCTCGAGAGCGGCGAGTCGGTCCGCCAGCAGACCCGCCACTGGGACGAAGGCGACGGCCGAACGCACACGCTGCGGGACAAGGAGGACGCCGACGACTACCGGTACTTCCTCGAACCCGATTTGGTGCCGCTCGTTCCATCGGCGGCATGGATCGAGTCGGTCCGGGCCGACCTGCCCATGCTGCCGGCGGCGCGGCGCGAACGTCTCGCTGTCGCGGCCGGGCTTCCCGTCGACAGCGAGGCGGTCGGCATCCTCGTCGAGCGTGGCCAGGACGAGTACGCCTTCGCGGTGCAGGCTGCCGGCGGCGACATCGGCAGGGCCGTCGTGCATCTCAAGGAGGCCTTCGCCGATGCCGGCGCCGAGCCGACCGTGCCCGCCGCCGACCTGGCCGGGCTGACCTCGATGGAGGTCGCCGGCGCGTTGACGGCGACGCAGGCGAAGGCGGTCGTCGCCGAGATGATCGAGCACGGTGGGGGCGACTCGGCCTCGATCGCCGCCGAGAAGGGCTTCGAGGCGTTGGACACGTCCGAGCTCGAATCGATGGTCGACGCGGCGATCGCCGCCCAGCCCGACGCCTGGGCGAAGTTCTGCGCCGGCGAGGGCAAGGCGATGGGTGCCCTGGTGGGGCACATCATGAAGGCCAGCCGCGGTCAGGCCGACGGCAAGCTGGTGTCGCAGATCCTCGAGCAGCGCAAGGGCTGAGCCGAGCGCGTCAGCGGATCTCGAGAAAGTCGACGCCGGCGTCGGTGTAGGCCTGGCCGGCTGCGGCCAAGTGCTCGACGGTCGGCACCAGCCCCACGACCGAACCGCCCGACCCGGCGGTGTTCACCGCAGCTCCGGAGCGTCGGCCGATGTCGGCGAGGCGACGCGTGGTCGGGTCGATGTCGACCATCAGTGCACGGATCTCGAAGGTTCGGTTGATCGCCGCCGCCAGACCCGGCAGATCACCGCGCTCGATCGCTGATGCACCGGCGCGGGCCTGATCGGCGAGCCCGATCAGGCTGGTCCGTACGTGCTCGTCGCCGGCGTCGAACCGACGGCGGAGGGAGCGATGCAGGGTGTCACTCGACTCGGCGGCCGTCGCGTCCCAGGCCACGAACAACGGCAACTCGATCGGCGACGTCACCACCCGAACGCTCACCGGGTCGAACTCCATCGCAGCGAGCGCTCCCACGGCCTGCACGAGCCGGTCCTGCAACCCGGCCTCGATCCCGAGCCGCTCACGTTCCACGGCCAGCGCGGCCTCGGCGAGCGCGATCGGTTCCCACTGGTGTGCGTTCGTCGCTGCGAGCGCACGCAGCGCGGAGATGACGAGTGCGCTCGAGCCGGCCAGCCCGACCGAGCGCGGCACGGTCGTGATCGCCGAGAGAACGCCGCCGTCGATACGGCCGACCCGTTGCTCGAACTCCGCGGCGGTCGCGGTCAGCAGCCGGCGGAGCGAATCATCGGCCGCCCGGACGGTGAACGTGTCCGCCTCCTCGATCGACGCAACCGCACCGAGATCGGGCACCGGCACGGCGAGCACCGCTCCCCCGTATCCGTCGGACGGGTTTCCGGCGAGCGCGGCACGCGCGGAACAGCTGGTCATACTCGAACGCCCGCTCGACATGGCGGAATGGATACCACGTACGGTTCCCCGACATGGACTTCTCCATCCCGCCCGAGATCCAGTCGACGCTGGAGGAACTCGACGCCTTCATCGAGGCCGAGATCCTCCCGTTGCAGCATGCCGACGACAACATGCGCTTCTTCGACCATCGCCGTGAGTGGGCGCGTACCGACTTCGACAACGACGGTGTGCCCCGCGAGGAGTGGGAGGACCTGCTCCGTGAGATGCGCCTCCGTGCTGATGCCGCTGGATGGCTGCGACTCGCCCTGCCCGAGGAGTTCGGTGGCCGAGCAGCGTCGAACCTGGAGATGGCGATCATCCGTGAGCATCTGGCTCACCAGGGCTTGGGTCTGCACAACGACCTGCAGAACGAGAGCTCGATCGTCGGCAACTTCCCGACCGTGCTGATGATGCGTGATTTCGGCACGCCCGAGCAGATCGTCGAGTGGATGCCGGGCTTCCTCGACGGCTCACGCCGGCTCGCGTTCGGGTTGACCGAGCCGAACCACGGCAGCGATGCCACGTATCTCGAGACGACCGCCGTCAACGACGGCGATGAGTGGATCATCAACGGGATGAAGCGATGGAACACCGGCGTGCACCACGCCACGCACGACATCATCTTCGCTCGGACGTCGGGCGACGACGGCAGCCCGCTCGGCATCACGGCGTTCCTGGTGCCGACGTCCGACCCCGGATTCGTGGTGGAGCACTACTGGTGGACGTTCAACATGCCGAGCGACCACGGTGAGGTGCGCCTGACCGATGTACGGGTCGGCGACGACGCGATCTTCGGTCGCGTCGACCACGGACTCGAGCTCGCGCAGCACTTCGTGCACGAGAACCGGATTCGCCAGGCAGCCTCGTCGCTCGGGGCCGCCCAACACTGCATCGACGAGGCCGTCGCGTACGCCAACGAGCGGGTCACGTGGGGCAAGAAGCTCTCGATCAACCAGGGCATCCAGTTCCCGCTGGTGGAACTGCACACCGAGGCCGCCATGTTGCGACAGTTGATCCGCGAGACGGCCTGGCGGCTCGATCAGCAGCACCACATGGAGGTCACGCACCAGGTTGCGATGTGCAACTACCGAGCCAACCGGCTGGCGTGCGACGCCGCCGACCGGGCGATGCAGACGTGCGGTGGCATGGGCTACTCCCGTCACATGCCGTTCGAACACATCTATCGACACCATCGGCGGTACCGGATCACCGAAGGTGCCGAGGAGATCCAGATGCGCAAGGTTGCCCAACAACTTTTCGGCTTCGGACGGAAGTAGACGTTGCCGCAGGAACGGGATGGTCGCCGAACCTGCGTTCGGGCCACCGCGTCGGTGCTCGGTCGGGATGCGTGCTGTTCGTTCGCGGCCCGCGCGAACGCCGGCGGTGGGCGCGCCGTCCGCCGCGTGTCGCCGATCTGGGGAGGATCGCTGCCAACACCACCGTAGGGTTCGGTGTGAGCACGTCACGATGGCGTGTTCGAATCGAAAGCGAACCAATGCAAGGCACTGTGAAATTCTTCAACAGCGAGAAGGGCTTCGGCTTCATCTCACGCGAAGGCGGGGAGGACGTGTTCGTCCACCACTCCAACATCGCGGGCGATGGCTACAAGTCTCTCGACGAGGGCCAGAAGGTCGAGTTCGACATCGGTCAAGGCCGCAAGGGCGACGAAGCCCAGAACGTCCGACCCGGCTGATCGTCGTAGTCCGAGGAGCGCCACCGACCCGACCCGGTCGGTGGCGCTGTGCGTTTTCCGGACTCGACGTCGACGAGCGTCCATCTCTGGACCTCGGGTCGTCGGCCGCTCGATACCCCGTCGTGTGGCGGCCGAGGCAATCGCACGGGCGTGCGACGATCATCACCTGACAGGCCTCGGGGAGCGCTGGGACGAGTTCGTCGCAGCGAATGGTGGGTCGCCGGGCCGGGTCGAATGGATGGTGCCTGACGGCTCGACACACGTGGACGCCCTGGTGGATCTCGCAGGGCGCATACGACCTGCACGTGCCGGTCTACGACGGACTGTACGGGCGCGCCTACCAGCAAGAGCGGGACCTCGAGCTGCAGCAGTTCCTGGCCAGCGCGATCGGAGCCCACCCGGAGCTCACGGTTCGCCTGATCCACGGAACCGCCGATACTGCGATCCCCATGGAGAGCTCGGCCGAGTCCGAAGCGGCCTTGGCCGATGCCGGCACGTGCAGCTGACCACCTTCGAGGGAGGGCATCACACCCCGCCGACCGAGCTCAGGCTCGAGGTCTTCGACCAAGTCCTCGACCTCTGGGTCCGGCGAGCGCGGCCAGCGCAGCGCGTTGGACACACCGTCGGGATCCGCTGCGCCGATGCGATGTCGGGCCCCTGCTGGATCACGTGGTTGAATCGTGGGCGTGACCGACTTCGACGAGCAGGCCGCCACGTGGGACGACGATCCTGCGAAATCGGAGCGAGCCAGGACGGTGGCCGAGGCGATCTCCGGCGCGATTCCGTTGGACGGCACGCAGCGGCTCCTCGAGTACGGCGCCGGCACCGGACTCGTCACACAGGCGTTGCAGCGTGCTGTCGGGCCCGTCACGATGGTCGACACGTCGCCGGGAATGCGTGACGTCATGCTCGCCAAGATCGCTGCCGGCGCGATCGGGGAGGGTGCCCGGGTCTGGGATCTCGATCTCGCGACCGCTCCTGCTCCCGACGAGCGTTTCGATCTGATCGTCACGGTGATGACGCTGCACCATGTCGGCGAGGTCGGCGCCGTGCTCTCCGGCTTCGCCCAACTGCTCGACCCACGCGGCCATCTCTGCGTCGTCGATCTGGACGCAGAGGATGGCTCGTTCCACGGTCCGGACGCCGACGTCCACCACGGATTCGAACGGTCGGAGCTCGCAGCCGAACTGACCGCAGCCGGCTTCGCCGACGTCGAGTTCCGGACCTGCCACCACGTCGTGCGCGACGGCCGGTCGTACACGATGTTCCTGGCGACGTGTTGCCTGCCCGCGGGCTGACAGCTGACGTACCACCTGGCCGTCATCACCGGAAGCTCGCGTCCGGCGTGAAGGCCGTCACGGACGACCGCCGACGATGAGTCGCGAGCGCTGGCGGTGCCGGCTCCAGATCGAGGGAGCGGTTCGCCTCTGCACCCCACGACATCCCCGTCCAGCGGAAATCGGACGGACACGGCCGTGTCCGATTTCCGCTCGCTCGCGCCCGGTCGTGCTGCCAAGATGGTGCTCGTGAACGACGCCATCCATCTGGACGCAGACCGCTGCTATCGGGTTGCGCAGAGCCGCGACGAGCGGTTCGACGGATGGTTCTTCATCGCCGTGCGCACGACCGGGATCTACTGCCGGCCGAGCTGCCCGGCGATGACGCCGAAGAAGTCGAACGTCGACTTCTATCCGTCCGCTGCGGCCGCACAGCAGCGTGGCTTCCGCGCCTGCAAGCGGTGCCGCCCCGACGCCGCACCCGGGTCACCCGAGTGGGACCTGCGCGGTGACCTGGTGGCTCGTGCGATGCGATTGATCGCCGACGGCGTGATCGATCGTGAGGGTGTCGACGGCCTCTCCCGGCGGCTCGGGTACAGCACTCGTCACCTCAACCGGTTGCTCACCGACCAGCTCGGGGCCGGCCCACTGGCGCTCGCAAGATCGCAGCGTGCCCAGACCGCCCGCATCCTGATCGAGACGACCGACCTGTCGATGACCGACATCGCGTTCGCTGCCGGGTTCGGGAGCATCCGCCAATTCAACGACACGGTTCGCGAGGTGTTCGCAGGCGCGCCGAGTGAACTTCGAGCGCGGACTCGTGCGGGTGTGACGACGGCCGCGTCGGGCACCGTGGCCGTGCGTCTCCCGGTCCGGGGCCCGTTCGCCGGCCGCCAGCTCCTCGAGTTCCTCGGCCACCGGGCGGTGCCAGGGGTCGAGGCGTGGGACGGCGAGTCCTACGAGCGGGCGCTCTCGTTGCCACACGGCCACGGGACGGTGGCCGTGCGGCTCGCCGACGGCTACGTGTCGGCGTCGTTCCGCCTCGCGGACTGGCGTGATCTGGCCCCGGCGGTCGGGAGAGTGCGACGGTTGCTCGATCTCGACGCCGACCCGGTCGCGATCGACGAGGCGCTGGCGGCCGATCCTGCACTGGCGTCACTCGTCGCCGGAACACCCGGGCTGCGTTCCGCCGGCTCGGTCGACCCGAACGAGACCCTCGTGCGGGCGATCGTCGGACAGCAGGTCTCGGTGGCCGGTGCACGCACGGTCACGGGTCGCATCGCCGCAACGATGAGCGACGAGCTCACGGTCGAGCACCCCGTGCTCACCCGCGTGTTCCCGTCGATGGAGTGCCTCGCAGTCGCGGACCCGGCTGCCCTGCCGATGCCGCGCTCGCGCGCCGAGACCCTCCGGCGGGTCGGGCATCTCGTCAGCGACGGCGTGCTCACCCTCGATGCGGGCATCGACCGGGCCGACGCCGTCGACCGATTGCTCGCGGTGAAGGGGATCGGCCCGTGGACGGCGCGATACGTGGCGCTGCGCGGCCTCGGCGATCCCGATGTGTTGCTCGAGACCGACCTCGGTGTGAAGCGCGCCTTGACCGCGCTCGACCTCGACGACGGAGCCGCCGAACGGTGGCGCCCGTGGCGCACGTACGCCATGCACCACCTCTGGAACACACTCTGATCGACGCGCTCGTGCCGAGCCGATCCACGACGAAGGAACGAACCATGACGAACACCACGTACTTCCGCACCACGATGCCGTCGCCGATCGGCACCCTGACGATCGTTGCGAACGACGACGACGCCGTCGTCGCCATCGATTGGGATGGTGAGACCGCACACGAGCAGTTGGTCGGCGACAGGGAGATCGTCGACGTCGGCGCCGCCGACCACCCGGCACTCGCCGTCGCGGTCGAGCAACTCGGCGAGTACTTCGACGGAGCGCGGCTCGAGTTCGACATTCCAGTGGATGCCGCAGGGACGGCGTTCCAGCATCGGGCGTGGGACGCGCTCGTGAAGATCCCGTTCGGCGAGACCATCAGCTACGGCGAGCAGGCCGCCATGCTCGGCGACAAGAACAAGGCGCGCGCCGTGGGCGCGGCGAACGGCAAGAACCCGATCCCGATCGTGGTGCCCTGCCACCGCGTCGTGGCCAGCAACGGACACCTCACCGGCTTCGCCGGAGGTCTCGATGCCAAGGCGTGGTTGCTCGACCACGAGTTCAAGGTCCGCGCCGCCGCCGGCTGACGTTCGCCGTCCGGTCAGGAGCCGATCCGCTTCAACGCCTCACGCCTGGTGAGGCCGCTCAGCCGGTCGCCACGATCGGCGACGAAGCGACGGACCGCATCGGCGTCGGTGTTCGCGTACTCGCGGAGCGCCCATCCCGCGGCCTTGCGCAGGAAGAAGTCCGTGTCGTCGCACCTTCGGTCGATGTAGCCGAAGAGCCGGTCGGTGTCGGTTCGCTCGCCGTACTTCAACTGATGGAGGATGGCGGCCCTCGCCACCCACAGGTCGTCGTCGATCCAACGATCCATCACGTCGGCGAGCGACCGATCAGCCGACACCAGTGGCCCGACGACGTTCGACGCCAGCGCATCGGCCGTGTCCCACCACGACTTCGTACGGATGAGCGTCTCCACCCGTGGCAGATCGGTCGACTCGATCGCATGGGACCAGCGAACGAGCAGATCGGTGCCCACGTACTGGAATTCTCGCTCGGGCTGCGACCAGCAGGCGTCGGCACCATCCAGGAGACCGCCCGACGTCGCTCTCTTCGCAGCGGACACGAATGGTCGCTGAGCCGACCTCCGAGCGGGAGCCGGCACACCGAGAAACACGAACCGGTCCCTCATGTAGGTCGCCATTGCCGGGGCCCTGCGGGGATCGGCTGCTGCCGTCAGTGCCCGCCTCAGATCGTCGATCCGTCCGGCGAGCACGGTGGTCAGCGGCGCTTCGCCGCCTGCGATTGCTCGCGGCGTTGGCGAGCCTCTTCCTGCTTGCGCTGCTTCAACTCCTTGCGCTTGGCCTTGACGGCGGCCCGTTCCTCCGGGTCGACCTCGGGCCCTTGCACGATCGGGCTGATCGGTTTGGGCTCGGCCTTCGGGAGCTTCATGTCGTCGTCGTTCTTCAGCAGGTCCCGGATGATCGCCGACGCCGGCGCCTCACCGGCCACCGTCGACGCCAGCATGAGCTGAGTGATCGCCTTGCCGTGCGATTCGCACAGACCCGGTAGCACCTCGCGCAACTCCCCGGTCGTCGGGTGGTCGGCGTGATCTCCGAGCTGCTCGATGCAGTCGGCCAGGCAGGCGTCGGTCAGCACCAGTGCCGTGCTCTCCATTGTTCCGTCGAGACGACCCTTGGCGATCGCCGTGCGCACCGCATCGGGATCGGCGTCGACGCCGAGCAGTTCGACGAGTGCCTCACGATGTTCGTCGTTCAACGCGTCGATCGCCGTCTGCAGATCGTCGTCGCTCGCGTTCGCGAACGCACGGTCGAGGAGGCCGAGAGCCTGGAGACGGGACTTCACCTGATTCACGTCGCGTGACGCTACCGGCCTCCCGGGTCGGATGCTGAGCGCCGGCCGGTCGGCGCTGATCAGGGCAGCGGCACGCCCTCGGACGCTTGCACGATCGCGTACACGTCGGCACGGTCGAGGGTGACGCCGAGCGCCTTGGTCGACGCCGTGATGCGGGCCGGATCCTGGGTGCCGATGATCGCTACCGGGCCCGCCGGGTGCGCGAGGACGAACGCGATCGCGATGTGGGACCGCTCGACATCCTCGCGTTCGGCGAGTTGGTCGAGCAGCGACGCCAGTTCTGGCGGGATGTCGGCGCCGGTGGCGAGTCGGCCGCCCGCCAGCGGGCTCCACGCGAGCGGCACGATGCCCGTCGCCATGCAGTGATCGAAGGTGCCGTCGCGAAGCGGATCGAGCGCCAGCGCCGAGAATTCGGGTTGCGTCGACACGAGCGGGAACGGCAGGTGGGCCTGGAGTGCAGCGGTCTGGGCCACGGTGTGATTCGACACCCCGACTTCGCGGATCTTGCCCTGCTCGCGGAGGCCGGCCAGCGTGGCAGCCACATCGGCGGGGTGGGCGTACAGGTCGGGACGGTGGATCTGGTACAGGTCGATCACGTCGACCCGGAGGCGCCGGAGCGAATCGTCGCACGCCGTGCGCAGCCATTCGTCGGAGCTGTCGTAGGGAACCGGCGGACGGATGCCGCCCTTCGTGGCCAGGACCAGCCGATCGCGCAGGCCGGGAGCTCGGGCGAGCACCCGACCGAGCAGTGCCTCGACCTCGCCGAACCCGGTGCCGCCCCAGTCCAGGCCGTAGACGTCGGCCGTGTCGATCAGGTTCATGCCGGCATCGAGCGCGGTCTCGATCAGTTGCTGGGCGGTGGCCAGGTCGCCGGTCGTGTACCGCCACTGTCCGTACGAGATCGGACCGACATCACCCACGGAACCGAGTCGGCGGGAGGCGGCGCGAACGAGAGACGTCATGGCGACACCGTACTCACGTGGCATCCCGGGGGAGCCGTGGAGCGGCGCACGATGAGTCGCACCGGGGCCAGCTCGGTCGCCACCGGATCGGTGTGTTCGACCAGTTGATCGAGCACGAGCCGGGCGGCGCGGGCTCCGTGCTCGGCGACGTCCTGGTGCACGGTGGTGAGACCGACGACGGCAGCGACGTCGTGATCGTCGACGCCGACCAGCGACAGGTCGTCGGGAATCCGGATGCCGCGTTCCTCGGCGGCCAGCATCACACCGAACGCCATCTCGTCGGCGAACGCGAAGATCGCCGTCGGTGGGTCGTCGTGCTCCATCAGCGTGAGGAGAGCGTCCGCGCCGTCCTGGAGCGTGAAGTTGCCGGGCGCGTAGAGGGCCGGATCGGGTTCCAGGCCTGCCGCCCGCATCGCCTCCTCGAAGCCGGTCTGCCGGCGCGAGGGCACGACGAACGGTCGCTCGTCGGGCCCGTTGATCAGCCCGATCCGCCGATGTCCCAGCTCGATCAAGTGGCGCGTCGCGATGCGGCCCACGGCGACGTCGTCGATGCCCACCGACGGGATGTGGGGGAGCTCGTGTCCGACCGACACCACCACGAGTGACTGGTCGGACAGCTTCTGCAACGCGGCCGACGACACCCGGACGTCGACGAAGATGATGGCGTCGACACGCCGATGGATCGCGCTCGAGCCGGTGAAGACGTCTCGATCGCTCGAGCCGGGACCGACGCCGATCACGATCGTGTCGTAGCCGGCCTCGGCGCACACCGCCTCGACACCGGCGACGACGTTCGACGAATACCAGCCGTTGAGGAGTTGGACGACGACGGCGACCGAGCGAGACCGGCCGGCGGCGAGGCGCGATGCGGCCGGGTCCGCTCGATACTCCAGTTCTGCGGCCGCCCGCTCCACGCGGGCCCGAGTCGAGTCGGCCACGTTCGGTAGACCGCGTAGTGCTCGACTGACCGTGGCCACCGAGACACCTGCAGCGGCGGCGACGTCTTCGATCGTGGCGCGTTCCCGTCGTGGGGTCGGAGTGATGTCGCTCTGGGTCATGAGGTCGCGCCGCCATGTAAACGGTTACATCAAGTCTGGTCGATCGCGTGCCGGATCGTCCACCGGAGCGCTGTTCGTCGTGTCCGAGAGACCTGCGGTCAGGTGACGTCGTCGACGATGCCAACGATCACGGAGCGGATCGGGCCGGTCGTGATCCCGAAGATCTGTCGGGCGGAGGTGCCCTCGTCGCAGATCAGGACACGCTCTCCGACACCAGCGTCGACGACATCGACCGCGATGAGGTAGCCGTTCGCCGAGCCGTCGGGATCGACGAGATCACACAGCAGCAGACGTTGGCCTTCGAAGAAGGAGTGGCTGATCGGTGAGACCACGGTGCCGGCGACCCGGGCGAGTTTCACGCTGGATCCTCGCTGAGCGTGACATGGTCGACCAGGCCCACGATCGCGTGGTCGACGGGGACGAACCGTTCGGGCAGTGCCTCGGCCGCTTCTCGCGACGCGACGTAGTACACCAGCTCTCCGGTACCCGCCATCGCCACGGCGTCGGCGGCGACGACGGGTGAGCCATCGTCGTGTTGGTGCTTGTCGAGGGGTTGGACGATCAGGAACTTGATGCCGTCAAGGCCGGCGCTCCTCGTCGTCGCGACGACCCTGCCGATGACACGTCCGAGGTGCATCAGGACGCTCCGGTTCGCAGCCGCTTGTTGAACCGCAACTCGCTGGTCAGGTTCTGGCGCATGTCGGGATGGAGCTGCGAGATCACTCGAGTGCCGATCGGCGCCTCACGGTGTTCGATGCTCAGGTTCGCCGCTTCGATTGCTGCCTCGACGTCGGCCACGGTGCCGGCGAACAGACAGTAGGCCTTGCCGCCCAGTTCGTCGCCGAGACGGAGGGCGAGCAAGGACACGTCTGCGGACTTCACGCCGGCGTCGGCTGCGACGATGGCCGTGGCCACGGTGGCCGTCTCCACGATGCCCACCGCGTCGCCGTCCACCGGAGCGGCAGGATCGGTCGTCGTGATCGCGGCGATGACCGCAGGATGGACGTCGGCGAGAAAGAGGGAATCGACGACCGTGTCGGCACCTCCGCTGTCGAGCGCGATTTCGACTGCCGCGGTGTCGCCGCCGACCAGGACCAGATACCGCCCAGGATGGATGGTGCCGGCATAGATGGACGCGACAGGTGACGACTTCGCCATCGCGTCGCCGGCGACGATACCGGCCACGATCGAGTCGAACTCGAGCAGTCCGATCGCGGGGTCGAAGTGACCAGCGGCGTCAGACAATGCGCAGCGCTCCGACGACGGTCACGCGCCGGACACGTGAGAACGTTCGTGGCCGGGTGAGGCCTTCACCGGTCGGGCTGGCGATCGAGAAGGACGTGAAGCCCTCGCCCCCTTCGCCGAGCCCGGCGAAGTTCGGCCCGTTCGCCACCAAGATCGAACAGTTCATGGCGCGCGCCATGGCGGTGATGGTGTCGACGTTGGTGGAGTGGACCGACGCGGTGTGCCGGAAGCCGTGTTCGCTCCGCACTGCGAGGTCGATGGCGGCGTCGACGTCCTTGACCCGAACGACAGGCATGACCGGCATCATCTGTTCGGTCCACACCAGGCTGTGCTCCGACGGCACCTCGGCCACCAGGAGCCGAACATCGCCGTCGACGCTGACGCCGATCTCGCCGAGCAGGTCGGTGGCGTTCTTGCCGATCCATGCAGGGTTGATCGCGCCCGGCTTGTTGGGCGCCCCCATCTCGTTGAAGATCACCCGTTCGAGCCGACGGAGCTCATGCTCCTTCAGCCGGTACGCCCCCGCGCTCACCATCCCACGCACCAACGCATCGGCGACGGTGTCGACCACGATGGTGGTCTTTTCGTCGACGCACACGATGTTGTTGTCGAACGACGCGCCACGAACGATGTCGCGAGCGGCCTGTTCGACGTCGGCGGTCTGATCGACGACCGCCGGCGGGTTGCCCGGACCGGCCGTGATCGCCTTCTTCGGAGTGCGGAGTGCTTCGGCGACGACCGCCGGCCCGCCGGTGACCAGCAGTATCCGCACATCAGGATGCAGCATCAGCTCGCGAGCCGAAGCGAGTGTCGGCTTCGCAACGGCGGTGATCAGGTTCGGTGGCCCGCCGGCGCCGACGATCGCCTGGTTGAGCAGTTTGATGTTCTCGACCGAGACCAGCCGGGCGCCAGGGTGGACGTTGAACGTGACGGCGTTGCCGGCGGCGATCATCGCGATGCTGTTGTTGATGATCGTCGACGTGGGGTTCGTGGTCGGGGAGATCGACCCGATCACGCCGTAGGGCGCGTACTCGGTGACCATCATCCCACCGTCGCCGGTGACGGCCTGCGGCTCGAGGTCTTCGGGCCCCGGGGTCTTGGTGGTGACCATCAGGTTCTTCCGGACCTTGTCATCGGCCCGACCGAGTCCGGTTTCGGCGTGGGCCATGTAGGCGAGCCGTTCGCCTTCCCGGAGCATCGCCGCTCGCATCGCCTCGACGATCACCCTGCGCGATTCGAGCCCGAGGTCGCGATACGCCTCGAACGCGCTCTGCGCGGCCTTGACCGCAGCGTCGATCGAGGTGTGGATACCGTCGCCGAGCAGGTCGTCGACGTCACCGAGTTCGTCGGCGGCGCGTAGGGCCTTGCCCTCACTGCTCGTTCCCTGAGCGGCGGCGACACGACCACGGACGCGTGCGATGATCGACTCGATCTCGTGGTCGTTCAGCACCGGCCGCTCACTTCGTGTACACCGTCTCGCCGTCGATGTCCCACGTATCGACGATGGCCATGATGACGGCGTCGCAGGGCCGGTTCTGGGTGACGCCGGTCTGGCGCGCGGAACTGCCCGACGCGTACATCACGACCTCGCCGACACCCGCACCCACGGCGTCGACCGCCACGACGTATGCACCCGACTCGGTGTTGTCGACGCCGAGTTGGCGGACGACGAGCAGGGTGAGACCGTCCATGAGCGGCTCCTTCTGGCTGGCGACGACCGTGCCGGTCACGCGTCCGAGTAGCACGGTGCCGTCACCCCCTCGATGTTCGCGCGATCGGTTCGCACGAGCTCAGCTCGACTCGGCAGCAGCCTCGTCGGACCGACCGAGGGGAAGTACGACGTCGATGTTGACGTGCGGACGGGCGATCACGTGGCTCGCGATGACCTCTCCGACCTTCTCGGCGCCCCGGACGCCGGAGTCGACCGCAGCCTTGACCGCGGCGACGTCGCCACGAACGACGGCGGTCACGTAGCCGCCACCCGTCGACTCGTACGAGACCAAGTCGACTTTGGCCGCCTTCACCATCGCATCGGCGGCTTCAACCATCGCTGCGAAACTCCTGCATTCGATCATGCCGAGTGCTTCAGCCATTGCTGGCTCCCTTCATCTCCATGTGTCTGGTTGTCGATCTCTGATTGGACTATTCGCGCCCGTCGAGCGCTTCGAGTGCCGCGACGGCTGCTCGCCAGCCGACGTCGATGTCGCGTTCTTCCCCGCCCAGGAACACGCGGCCCATCGCGCCGGCGGCGCGCACCTCGAGCACGTTGATGTCGGCGGCCTTCTCGGCCTCGTTTGCGGCGAGTGGCGCGTAACCCGCTGGCTCGCACTCGAGCACGTAGAGCGTTTCGCCGGGCACGATCATGTGCCCGTGACGCATCCGATTGACGAGCTGGGCGTGATGATCGTCGATGCGTCGGATGATCTGGCTCGAGAGGATCTTCGGCTTGATGCGGTCGGACTCGGTGAGCCCGAGTGCGTCGAGGATCGCCTCGCCGGCCGCTCGGGTCTCGGCCTGATCGGGTGAGTGGATCTCGAGCAGGCCGAAGTAGCGCTCGATGATCTGCATACCCGGCTTGACCGTGGTGGCCTTGAGCGCCAGGTCGGTCAAGCGGTTGATCTCGATTCCTGGCGACACCTCGACGTACAACGACGAATCGCCCGCGAGCGGCAGGAAGCCTTGCGCAACCGTGCCGAGGAACGCCGCGTACTGCGGCTGCAGGCTGTCCAGGAACGCGAACGACCGGATCTCAATACCTGTTGCCACCACTGCCTCCTTGGTCTCCGCTGACGATCTGGACGCCGGCCGACGCGCCGATGCGAGTCGCGCCGGCTGCGATCATGTCTTCGACGTCGGACTTCGTGCGCACCCCGCCGGAGGCCTTGACGCCCATGTCTGGGCCGACCGTCTCGCGCATCAGAGCGACGTCGTACACGGTGGCGCCACCGCCGCCGAAGCCGGTCGATGTCTTGACGAAGTCGGCCTTGGCCTGCTTGGCGAGCGACGACGCGATCACCTTCTCCTCGTCGGTGAGCAGTGACGTCTCGAGGATCACCTTGACGATCACTCCGGCCTCATGGGCGGAGTCGACGACTTTCTCGATATCGACGAGCACCGTGTCGTGATCGCCCGACTTGAGGGCGCCGACGTTGAGGACCATGTCGACCTCGCGAGCACCGTCGCGGATGGCTCGGCGCGCCTCCATCGCCTTGATCTCGGCCGTGTTCGCACCGAGCGGGAACCCGATGACCGTGCACACCTTGACCGCCGTGCCGCGGAGGTTGGACGCCGACCGCTTGACCCAGGCGGGGTTCACGCACACGGATGCGAAGTGGTACTGGGCAGCCTCGCGGCAGAGCTGATCGATGTCGTCGGCGTTGGTCTCGGGCTTGAGCGCCGTGTGGTCGATGTACTTCGCCAGGTCGACGGGCACCTGCGAGGCATCGCCGTGGAATGCCACGCGATCCGCCCCGTTCACGACGACGTGGCGGACACCCTCTGCGGTGTCGCAGCGGTCGAGCTGGCCGGCGATGGTGGCCAGGACCTCCCTCGTGATGAGGTCGATGAGGAGCTCGCGGTCGAGGGGTTGGTCGGTCATGCGTCGGTCCTGATGTATTGGTCCTCGATCTCGCTGATGAGGGCGACGCGCCGCAGGTGACGGTCTCCACCCCACGGGGTAGCGAGCCATTCCTGCACGATCTGCCAGGCCAGGGCGGGACCCGTCAGGCCGGCGCCGAGCGTGAGCACGTTGGCGCGGTTGTGCTCGCGGCTGTTGCGGGCGGTCGACAGGTCGTAGCAGGCTGCCGCGCGCACGCGCGGGATCTTGTTGGCGACCATCGCGGAGCCGATGCCGGCGCCGTCGATCACGATGCCTGCGCTGCATTTGCCGGTGCCGACCCGCCGCGCGACCGCGTGGGCGAACTCGGGATAGTCACACGCCGCGGTGCTGTGGGTGCCGACGTCTTCGACGGCCCAGCCGGCGTCGATGAGCTGAGCCGAGAGCGCTTGCTTGAGCTCGAACCCACCGTGGTCGGACCCGATCGCGATGCGATCGGCGCCGCCATCGTGATGGGCGTGTGACGGTTCCGGTGTGTCGCCGCTCGACGGCGGATCGTCGAGCACTCCGACGAGGACGCGCGCGACGATATCTCGTACCTGGTACTCCAAGTCAGATCGTTGCGCTGCCATTCCTCACCCTCCGCGACGATCATACGTGGCGGAGTCCACGGCCGACGTGGTCGACGCCCCGAACCCCGGACCCCGGTTCGCCGAGCGGCCGGGGCGTCGGACGATCGGCGTGAATCAGCCGTCCGGGAGCGAGAACTCTCCCTGGAGGCGAGCGTCTCTCGACGACGACGGGTCGTCGTCGATCGGCTCGAGTGTGACCCACAGCTGCCGGAACGTGGGCTCGGTGACCCCGGCCCACAGTTCGATCGAACCGCTCCCACCGCGCAGGTGGAACGTTCCGGCGCTCACGCCGAGCGTGCCGTCGCCGACCCACGCCTCGTACATGTAGCCGTCGGGTGCCCCGGGAAGACCGTCGACATCGAGCAGGATCTTGAGGCCGGCAGGAGTCGCCGACACGGTCACCGTGGCCGACGCCCCGGGGGCGGCCTCGGTGCCCTCGAGCGCGAACGCGGCGCCGTCGTCGCCCCCACCTCGGGCGACGACGGCCACGCCCGCGACGATGACCGTCAGTGCCGCTGCGGCACCGATCAGGCGACTCACCGGCCAGGCCCGCCGTGACCGGCGATCGGCGAGCGAGACGGCGGACGACGCCGGTTCGCGGCCGGCCTCGGCGACGATCGCAGCCACGACGCTGTCCTCGAGCTCGCGCGGCGGATCACCCCACGGCTCGGCGCGGGTCAGCAGTGCCGCGATGGCAGCGAGTTCGGCGTCGCTCGGATCCGCGAACGAATCCACTGGGTCGGTCATGTCGTGTCCTCGCCCATCCCTACGTCATCGGCGGGGGGTTGGTTCGCGTCGAGGTGCACCAGTGCTGCAGCGAGTCGTCGGTGAGCTCGTCCCGAGCGCGACTTCACGGTGCCGATCGGGATGCCGAGGCGGTCGGCGATCGCTTCGTGCGTGTGGCCCTCCATGTGCGAGAGGCACACGACCTCACGTTCGAGCTCCGGGAGCGCATCGATCGCCCGCCGCACCTCGAAACGCTCCCAGGTCCGCTCGAAGGTCTCCGGTTGGACCCCGACGTCGGTCTCCGGGGCATGCCCGCCGCGGGTGGGCTTCGTCTCGGCACGCAACATGTCGATCGCCGTGTGACGGGCGATCGCGTACAGCCACGGCGCGAGCTGCCGGTTGCCCTCGAAGCTCCTGGCGGCCCGCCACGCCTTGACGAAGGTCTGCTGGACGACGTCGGCGGCGAGCTCACGATCGTGCACGATCGAACGGGCGACGGTGTGCACGGCGCCGGCGTGCTCGCGATAGATCATGCGAACCGCGTCGGGGTCGCCCGCCTTGAACCGCTCGATCAGGTCGGGCATCGGCGTCATCGTGTCACGCCGTCGCAGGGGCGTTGCAGCTCACGGTGTGCGGCCGGTCTGGGCGACGAAGCGGGTCGCAGCATCGGCGCCGGCGGGCACCCCGACCGCAGCGGCCATCAGCCCGGGGCGGCGAAGCACGTCGCCCAGACCCGCCAGCGTGCACGCGAATCGTTCGCAGAGGTCCGGCGGCAGATGGGCATCGATGCCGGCCGTGCGGGCGATGTCCCACGCGTGAGCGAGGAGATCGCTCGGGTAGAAGCCCAGGAAGTCGTCGATGCTCATCGTGCCGAACGGGCCGTCGACGACCCGGCGCACGACACCCGGCCGGTCGAGTGCGTCGAGGACCTCGGTGAGCGCCGCCGTCCAGGCCGCCACCGGGTCGTCCGCGACGATCTCCGCTTCGGCCTGCTGGGGCGGGGTCGGAGAACCGGTCGCCAGGGCCGCCGTGTTCCGGAGCCCCCAGACGACGTGGCCGAGCACCTCGCCGGCGGTCCACGCTTCGCACGGGGACTGCCGCGGCCAGGTGTCGGGCGGCACTCGCCGTACCACGGCATCGAGGGTGTAGGCGGCCTTCGTGAAACCCCGCAGGTTCGCGCTCATCTCTCCACCGTAGGCCGCGATGAACGGCCCGTCACACGGACGCGCGAACATGCTCGCCGTGGGTGAGCGGTCGTTCGTCGAGGTGACCGGTGGTCGACTCGAGATCGACGTCACGCGCGGCGACGACAGCACTCCGACTCTGGTGTTCCTGCACGAGGGACTGGGTTCGATCGACCTGTGGCGAGGGTTCACGGACGAGATCGGGGACCGCACCAACGGTCCGCCGATCGTGGTCTACAGCCGTCACGGGCACGGTCGCAGCGCGCCGGCGGTGATGCCGCGTCCGGTCGACTACATGCACCACGAGGCCGACATCGTGCTGCCCGAGTTGCTCTCCGCACTCGCGATCGAGCGCCCGGTACTCATCGGTCACAGCGACGGTGCGTCGATCGCCCTGCTGTTCGCCGGCGCCGGTCACGCCGTGGCCGGAGTCGTCGGTCTCGCGCCGCACGTGTTCGTCGAGCCCGAGTCGGTCGCGGGTGTGGCGACCGCTCGGCGGGCGTTCGAGGCGACCGACATGGCCCGGAAGATGCTCCGCTACCACGACGATCCGGTGGCGACGTTCCGGGGATGGAACGACATCTGGGCCTCCGATGCGTTCCGCTCCTGGAACATCGAGGACCGTCTGCCCGGCGTTACCGCACCGGTGCTCGTCGTGCAAGGCCTCGCCGATCAGTACGGCACCGTCGAGCAGGTCGATCGGATCGAGTCCGGTGTGGGTGGGCCGTTCGAACGGCTCGTGCTCGATGGTGCCGGGCATTCACCGCATCTCGATGAGCCCGAGCTCGTGGGCGAGGTCGTCGCCCGCTTCGTCAGTTCCGTATCAGACCGGTGAAGTGTCCGTTCGCCGTCAGGTCGGCCGGATCAGCCGTCGTTGGCGCCGGTGGTCGGGGCGGGGAAGTACTTGGCGGGCGGCGTCACGGCCTCGACGTCACCGCCGGCCGCCGCCCAACCGTTGAACCCGACCTCCAGATGGGCGACTCGCTCGTAGCCGATGTCCTGGAGCACCTTCGCAGCGAGGGCCGAACGTTGCCCGCCGGCGCAGTACAGCACATACCGACCGTCGAAACTCACACCGTCGCGGAAGTACGGGGACTCGGGGTCGAACCAGAATTCGAGCATGCCGCGCGGCATCGATCTGGCACCGGGGATCGTGCCCTTGTCCCAACGTTCACGCACGTCGCGGATGTCGACCACCGTCACGTCGCCCTGCTCGATCTCCTGCTGGAGCTGCTCGACCGACAACTCCTCGATGCTGCCTTTGGCCTCGGCGAGGAGGTCGGCCAGCTTGCGGCGCACCATCAGGCCGCGGCCAGGCCGGACTTCTCGAGGATGTGTATGCCGCAGGCGGAGCCGAGTCCGATCACGTGGGCGAGCCCGACCCTGGCGCCTTCGATCTGACGTGGGCCGCCCTCGCCTCGGACGTGCTGGGCGACCTCCCAGATGTTGGCGATGCCGGTCGCCGAGATCGGATGACCCTTCGACTGGAGTCCACCCGACACGTTGACCGGCAATCTGCCGTCTCGCCACGGCGCTCCGGACTCGAAGAAGTCCACGGCGCCGCCCTGCTCACACAACATCAGGTTGTCGTAGTGCACGAGCTCCGCGGTGGCGAAGCAGTCGTGCAACTCGACCAGGTCGAGATCCTCCGGGCCGACGCCCGCCTGCTCGTAGGCCTGGTTGGCGGCGTTGCGGGTCAGCGTGTTGACGTCGGGCAGCACCTGGCAGGCCTCCTGCCACGGATCGGATGTGAGGACCGACGCGGAGACCTTGACGGCCCGTCGCTGCTGCTCCAACGACAACGTTGTCAGCTTCTCGCCGCTGATGACCACGGCCGCCGCCGCTCCGTCGCAGTTGGCCGAGCACATCGGGCGGGTGTTCGGATAGGCGATCATCACGTCACCCATGATCTGCTCCAACGACATCGCCTTCGAGTACGCGGCCAGTGGGTTGAGCGTGGAGTGGGAGTGGTTCTTCTCGCTGATCTTGGCGAACAGCTCGAAGCTCGTGCCGCCGTACTTGTGGCCGTACTCCATGCCGACCTGGGCGAACACGCCGGGCATCGCCTCGGTGCCGATCCGTCCGTCGAGCGGCCCGACCGCGCCGTAGCGCCCCTGCGGTTCCCACTCGTCGCCGTCGCTCTTGGCCACGCCGCCACCGCCGAGCAGGCCGACGCCGGCCAGCTTCTCGACGCCGACCGCCAGCCCCATGTCGACCTCGCCGGCCTTGACCGCCATGATCGCCGTGCGAAGCGCGGTGGCGCCGGTGGCACACGCGTTCGACACGTTGTAAGCCGGAATGCCGGTCTGGCCGACCTGCTTCTGGAGTTGCTGGGCGATGCCGCCGCGACCCATCAGGTTCCCGGCGGCGAGCACGCCGATGTCGGCCATCGTCACACCGGCGTCGCCGAGTGCGCCGGTGATCGCCTCGGCGCCGAGGTCGACGACGTCCTGGTCGTAGTGCTTGCCGAATTTGGTCATGTGGATCCCGAGGATCCAGATGTCGTCACTGGCACTCATGCCGAACTCCTTGGTCGTGTCCCGCCTCCGAGGCCGTCGGGGCGTGGCGAGGTGGGGCCGGCGAGGGAAGCGCCGGCGACGAGTCCGAGTGAGCGCGGCTCCGTGTGGGACACGGGCCACCGCCCACTGCGGGGTCGGATGCGGAGCGAACCCGTCAGCACGGTTCGAATCCGTAGTTGATCGCCTCGACACCGTGATGATCCGTGCCCATCGACGTGGTGGCGAGACGGACCCGCATACCGAGCGACACGTGATCGGGGTCGGGTGGGCAGTTGATGATGTTGCCGCGCACGCTCGTGCCGTCGCAGTCGATCACCGCGGCCACGAACGGCACGTCGACGCCGGGTGCGGCGAAGGTCACGATCGTGAACGACCTGACTTCGCCGTCGGTGCTGATGGGCACGGTGCGAAACTCGTGGCCGAAGCAGCCGGCGCAGGCGTTTCGGCGGTCGAAGAAGCGGGCGCCGCACGACGTGCACTCCTGCGCGACGAGGTGTGGGTCACCGTCGTCGAGCACGAGGTAGTCGACGAACGGGATCCGGTTGGATGCGGCGGTGTCGGTCATGGGCCCTCCTGGTCCGACGCGTTGGCACGATCTTTCACAATCCGATTCGGGACCGACGAGTCGGAGGCTGATCAGGTGATGTACGGGTAACCGAACCAGTCGGCGAGTTCCTGCTCCCACTGGTCCCCGTCGAGGGCGCGCTCGTCGACCTTGCCGTCGCGCACGACCTCGAGCCGGTCGCGGCGCAGCGTCACGCGGTCGGGGCCTCCGTCGAGCAGCCGCGTCGCGAACGGCGTGGATCGCCAGCGCCTGTCCGGGTCGACCTGCATCGAGTCCGACACGGCCGTGAAGTCGTCGAGCCGGTGGGCCACGCGCTTGAAGCGGTACTCGGGCTTCGGCAGCCCATCGACGTGCCGGGTCAGCGTGGTCCCCTGCGGGCTGCCGATCAGTTCGTAGGTGCCGTTGCCGCCGTCTTGCGGTCCGGTGGTGTTCAGGGCGAGCGGTTGGATGAACGAGTCGCCGAAGCCGACGTCGACCAGGTACGGCTGGTCGACTGCCACTTCCAGTGTCAGGTGTTCGATCACCTGTTTCGGGCCGTCCAGGAGCACGGCAGCTCCGAGCAGCGTCACTCGGAAGCCGATCTGCTCGAGCAGCCACGCGAAGGCCCCGTTCAGCTCGAAACACCATCCGCCTCGACCTTGGTGGACGATCTTGCGGACGGAGGACTCGGCGTCGGTCGACAGGTGCAAACCCTGGGTGATCGACAGGTTCTCGAAGGGAACGGCGGTCATGTGCAGCCGTTGCAGATGAGCCAACGTGGAGCGATCCACGGTCGGCGCGTCCGCGAAGCCGATCCACTCGAGGTACTCGCCGACGTCCACCATGCGTTCGACGGTAACCGGGTGGGTGCCGGCCGCGTCGACGAACCGCGATCGTGACGGCGTCCTACCATGCCTGCGTGGGCGCGAACCGGTCGATCAGCGGTGTGATCGTCGTTGCGGCTTGCCTGGCCGGCGCCGTTGCGGGTGCCACTTCGATCGGCGGGGCGGCCGTCGACGCGCCGGCCGACCGTCTGGTGCGCCATCCACGCACGTTCTCGATCGTCGCGGCCGGTGACTGGTTGCCCGAGCGGCGGGTCACCGATGCCGCTGCGGCTGCGGCATCCGGAACCGCAGCGCGGTACGACCACCTTCCATTGCTCCAGCCGATCGCGCCGATCGTGCGATCGGCGAACCTGGCGATCTGCCACATGGAGACGCCGATCGGTCGGGCCGGTGCTCCGGTCGGCTTCGTCGGTCGGGCCACGAACGGCCGGACGCTGTTCTCGGGGCCGTACGAGACGGCTGCGGATCTCCGGCGTGCCGGATTCGATCGGTGCAGCACGGCGTCGAACCATTCGAACGACCAGGGCCTCGCCGGCATCGACGCGACGCTCGATGCCCTCGACGCTGCCGGAGTCACGCATGCCGGTACCGCACGCTCGCCGGCCGAGGCCGTTCCGCAGGTGTTCGACGTCGAGGGCGTGGCGGTCTCGCATCTCTCGTACACCCGAAACTCGAACACGCCGTGGCCGCGGGATCGGTGGCGGCTGCAACGCCTCGACGACGCAGGTGCCGTCGTCCGAGATGTCGCCACGGCACGCGGCGCCGGCGCCGAGGTCGTGGTCGTCAGCATCCACGTTTTCGTCGAGATGCGCTCGACGCCCGACGCCGACGACCGGGCGCTGATCGGCGCGATCACCCGGGACGCCGACGTCGACCTCGTGGTCGTCCACGGCCCGCATGTCGTTCAGCCGGTGGAGACGGTCGAGGGGACTCCCGTGTTCTGGAGCCTCGGCAACCTCGTGTCGGGGATGGGCGTCCCGGGGCGCGGAAAGTACAGCGACCTGCGGGCGCTCGACGGGCTGATGGCATCGGCCCGCTTCACCGAACGGTCCGACGGCTCGTTCGGTGTCGTCGCAGCACCGATCCTGCTGTGTCAGCGCTCGTCGACCCGGATCGTGTACCCGGGGATCGCAGCGAGGCGATGGGCGGACCTTCCCGCCGGCGCGCTCCCCGACCTGCAGGCGTGTCTCGATCGATCGGGGTCCGTCACGGCTGGTCTGCGCTGACCCGTTTGGTGTGCAGCGCCCTCGCCAGGACCCTGGGCCCGTGGCTGTGGAGGCCATGGCCCGATCAGTCCACCGCGGACCTCATCAAGTAGCTCGCAAATCGCTCGGAGCCGGCACGATTCGGGTGCGTTCGCGCTGATCGTGAGCACGGTCGCCCGGCTCTGAGGTGCCCGATGGTGCTCGGCCTGGGCGGGTCTCAGCTGCTGTCGATCAGCAGATCCAATAACAGGTTGCGTCGGCGCTCGATGTCGCCCAGGTCATGACGGTCCGATGTGCCGGTCCCGCTCGGGTGGCCCGGGCGGGTCGGCGGCGCGAAGCACGGTCCCTTTCAACTCCTCCAAGACCCGTGGAGCCCGTGCCCGCCCCCAACGACCCTTGCGCACCTCTCACCTCACACTCAGATTCGAAGCGCCGCCGAACACACCTCATTGCGTAGACCCGGTAGTGGTGGGCCCGGTGCTCTCTCGGTCGCCGGGGTAGCTGGTCGCAGGCGGCACCTTGGCTACTTGGTGTGGGCTGCGGACACGCCGAATACGTCTGGCTGCGGGAAGACCAGCTCGTGGAAGTCCCGGCCGGCGTCGACCTCGACGACGAGGCTGTGCTCGAAGGCCCCGACAGGTCAGGCGCCCATCGATCGAGCACCCCTTGATGGCTTGTGCCTCTCACCGTGATCCTCGACGGAGTCCTCATCGCCTTCGACCTGGTGATCGACCACCTTGTCGATGAACTCGTCATCTTTTCTTCTGATCTGTCTCGGGTCATCTGCCTCTATCGATTCGAGTCCGAACCTGGGCACGTCGGAAGAAGCAGTACGAAGGATTCTTGATGGGACGGGGGTTTCGCGGTCCCGAACTGTGGGGTCTCAACCCTGACGGGTCACTGACGAGAGGAGCAGTCATGAGGAAGTCCGCGTTCGCGGCCGTCGTCGCGTTGTTCTCGGTTGCCGCGGTGTCGTCGGGGCCGTACGCCTCAGCCCCCTACCCGGCTCGCCATCCGGCCCGTTCTGTGACACTGATACGTTCGGCATGTGGGCCGTGATCTTCGACACCAGGGACTCCCTCGGAGAGTTCCCCGATTCGCGGTGGTACCTCAACGGTGAGGGATTTGCGGCAACACGAACTCCTGTGAAGCCGATCGTCGACCCAACCGGGTTCTGGGCCGACTTCGTGGGCGACCGTGCGTCCTGGTTCTCCGATGGCGTCGCGGTGTACGGAACGCTCGAGGCAGGCACCTACGAGCTCAACGTGGAATTCCTGTTCCCGGAAGGAACCGACACGTTCTCCAACAGCATCGTCGTCGAGGAGTGCTGATCAGAATCGACGACACAAGAAGGCGCCGACGGGATCCCTGGCGAACATCACGGTCAACCTCGACGACCCACCGGTCCGGTTGACGATCCTCATGCGTTCACCTCCTTCGGGATACGACCGGTGATGATTCGGTGCCCTCTAGTCGCCGCGACCTGACCGACTTCGCCGGCAGTGTGGTGCGGTTGTCCTGTTCCGGAAGGGATATTCTCGGGCGGCTCTCGGTCGACTTCGCTGGCAGTTTGTTGGTCGGCCCAACGCCGAACTGAGGTTCTTGGGTGCGGTTGGCTGTCGGGCGAAAGCCTGGGTGTATGGATTCGACGCTCAGCATCGTGGATAGGGGTGATGGGGCCAGCAAGGATCGTGCCAGTGGAGCATTCTTTTGACGATTTCGCGGCTCGTGATTTCGCTGAGTTCTACCGCCGCGAGCTCGATGGTCAAGTCCGTCGTGCAGCGTTGCTGCTCGGTTCTGAGTCAGTCGCGAACGACGCCGTTCACGATGCGTTCGTTGCGCTCTACCGCCGATGGGGCGACATCGCCGAGCCAGGCCCGTATCTGAACCGATCGGTGTTGAATCGCTGCCGCGACATCGGACGCCGAGATACCCGCAAACGCAATGCCATCCGTCGGATGGGCGCCGATTCCGCTCAACCCGAACACGACGTGCTCTGGGACGTCCTCTCGAAGCTCCCCTTCAACCAACAAGCAGCGGTCGTGTTGCGCTTCTACGCCGGCATGACCGAAACCGAGATCGCCGCAAGTCTCGACTGCGCGCCCGGATCAGTCGGCCCATGGATCTCGCGGGCGCTCGCCACGATGCGAAAGGAACTGACGTGAACGACCTCGAAGACCAACTCACCGCAATGCTCCACGAACGCGCCGAGCAGTTCGCGTCCACCGACCGGCTCAACGAAATCCTCGCGCCGAGCGCGTCGAAGTCCCCGAGTACCCCGCACGATCCCGACGAACTGGCGCTCACGTCGAGTCGCGAGATGCCAATCCGGCGCCGACTCGGTGCAACGCTGCTCGGCGTCGCAGCCGGCCTCGCGGTCGTGGTCGTCGGCCTGGCCTACATCGTCGGACGAGACACCGACACGGGTGTGTCGCAGACCCCAGTCGACACGATCCGCGTCGACCCGACCGTCGCTGGTCCCGGCGATTGGATCTCCGTCCTCGGCGAAGCCGGGCCGACCACCGCCACCTTCTACGACACCGACTGGGTGCGGACGGTGGTGGAACTCGCCAACGGCAACATCGCCTCCGCCGGCGACGATGCAGTGGTGAAGATCTGGGACCCCGCCAATCCCGAGGTCACCATCGCCACCTACACCGGCCACACTGACCCCGTGAGCGGCGCTGACCCTGTGAGTTCGGTGATACAGCTCGCCAACGGCAACATCGCCTCCGCCAGCGCAGATGGCGTGCAGATCTGGGACCCCGCCAATCCCGAGGTCACCATCGGCACCTACACCGGCCACACTGACCCCGTGAGTTCGGTGATACAGCTCGCCAACGGCAACATCGCCTCCGCCAGCGCAGATGGCGTGCAGATCTGGGACCCCGCCAATCCCGAGGTCACCATCGCCACCTACACCGGCCACACTGACCCCGTGGGTTCGGTGATGCAGCTCGCCAACGGCAACATCGCCTCCACCAGCCTCGATGACACGGTGAAGATCTGGGACCCCGCCAATCCCGAGGTCACCATCGCCACCCACACCGGCTACAACGACTCTGAGTTTGTGAACTGGGTGAAATGGGGGGCGCTGGAACTCGGCAACGGCAACATTGCCTCCGCCAGCACAGATGGCGTGCAGATCTGGGACCCCGCCAACCCCGAGGTCACCATCGCCACCTACACCGGCCACAACGACACCGTGCTCTGGGCGGTGGGACTCGCCAACGGCAACATCGCCTCCGCCAGCGCCGATTGCGCGGTGCAGATCTGGGACCCCGCCAACCCCGAGGTCACCATCGCCACCTACACCGGCCACACGAACATGGTGTTGTCGATGATCCAGCTCGCCAATGGCAACATCGCTTCGGCCAGCGCCGATTACACGGTGCAGATCTGGGACCCCGCCAACCCCTAGAACGGCTCCAGCGGTATGGCAGCAAAGCCCCCGGTCTCAGTTCCGCGTCCGGCATGACCGCATCCACTCCGGCAACGTCGCGCTGCGCGTCGACGGCCACATGCACCACATCGGCCTCGGACGAACCCTCGACGGAACCCGCATCATCCCGCTCATCCACAGCTACGCGATCCGCGTCATCCACGCCGCCACCGGAGAAATCATCCGCACCCTCACCATCAACCCCCAACGCCGCTACCACGGCACCGGCACGCCCACCGGCGGACTGTGTGAATTCGCACGCATAATCACCACGACGTCGTCTCCCGTGGTGACTGTCGGTGATGCCGAGCGGCCCGGAGCGTTCCCGGCCGCGATCGCCCACAGTTTCGGCCGCGACTATCCGGCGGGAACTTCTTGGGCAGGGCATCCATCCTTTGCAGGACTGCGTCCCGCAAGCAAGGTCAACCAAACCCTGCCCGCACGGTCGAACGGTTCAGGACGTGATGACGAGTTCTTCGACAGGAATCAGGCCGACGAGGCCGAGGTCCAGGATGGCCCGGTATGTGCCTGGCTCGATCGCCTGGTGGGTCCGACAGTCGATAGGGCTCCACACGAAGGGTGCAACGACCTCCCCATTGGCTGGCACCTGGACAGCGACACCGATGGCCTCGACGCCCATCGGCCCGCTGATGATCTCACCGTCAACCGTGGTGACGTACAACAGGGCGATCCCGATATCGAGCGTCCGGGCCACGCCGGTCGTGTCTCGGATCGTGTAGCCGAGACCCCGCACATCGGGACCGACATAGGTGGTCGGCGTGTTGTCGATGAGATGAAGGGGGCCGACCGCTACACGAATACCGAGTTCGGCAGGTTCGTTACCAGGGAACTCTGGGCATCGTGCAGGAACTGTCGGTGATGACTGCGCATCTTGGTTGGTGGCAGGAACGGTGATCGAGACCGTCGTCGGTGACAACACAGCCGTCGCCGCAGGGTTCGAAGTGCCGGGTTCACCGCACGCCGCGGCGAGGACAACCGTCACGACGGCCAGACCGAGATACCGCATCAAGCGTTCGACGTTCGCAACGCAACGCCGGTTCCCAGTAGAAGCGCACCGGGGGAGGATCGGGTTCTCAGCCCCTCGTCAACCCCGGGTGTTCGCGCCGAACATGCCTTGGAGTCTCACAGACACCCCGAACGTCACGACGGCACGTGGCGTCCGCCAGCGCCGTGAGCAATGTCCGTGAACGCCCTGAAGGCTGTGCCGCACTTCGGCACGCCTAATCACGCCCGACCGCGGTCGCAGCGCGCTGCACTGCGGCCCAACTCGTGGCACCCGATAATTGCTGTGAGTAACAACTGTGAGTATCAGCGGGCCGGTCGAGTGAGGTCGGCCATTGTTGGTGTCGGTGGCGCCGCGTGACCCAGATAGTCGCTTGCCTGGCCCTGGTGGTCGGTGCGATGTCTGGGCGGGTGAGGTAGGTCGCGTATCCGCGTGAAAGGTCTCCTGAGCTGGGACGATGTTGGTTGCTTACGCCACATCGTTCAACCAGCCAGGAGACACTTCCAGTGACCCGAGTATCGCAGACCTTGGACCGCGTCCATGTCACCTTCGACGACGACAATCTGGTCGCCAACGCCGGGTTGTTGTTGCCCGCGACGCTGACCGAGCGACTCGATGTCGAGGCGTTGGTCGATGCGACGGTGCGTCTCGACGGCCTGGTGGGTGGAGCGTCACCGGGCCGCAAGGTGTTGACGTTGTTGAACACGATGCTGGCCGGCGGCTCGCACATCGATCATGCAGACATGTTGCGCGCCGGCGCGACCGCCAAGGTGGTGTCGCATCGGGTGATGGCACCGTCGACGCTCGGCACGTTCTTGCGAGCCTTCACGTTCGGTCACGTCCGCCAACTCGAAGCGGTCAACGACGTCGTCCGCCAACGCGCGTGGGCGGCGTCCACGGCGCCGGGTGGGTTGGTGATCGATGTCGACTCGACGATCTGTGAAGTGGCCGGCAAGTCCAAGCAGGGCGCCGGCTACGGCTACACGCACTGTCTCGGATATCACCCGCTGCTCGCGACGATTGCTGGCACCGGTGAGATCTTGCACGGTCGACTCCGGAAGGGTTCGGCCAACACCCAGCGCGGCACGAAACGGTTCGTCAACGAGTTGGTTGCTCGGGCTCGACGCGACGACAAGCATCGCGAGTTGACGGTCCGGTTCGATTCGGGATTCTGGAACAACGACACGATCGTCAATCTGAATCGACTGGATGTGCGCTACACGATGGGCGTGCGGACCAGTGTCGCGGCGGTGCAGACAGCGATCGCGGGCATCGACGACGATGCCTGGCAGAGCATCGATTACACCTGCGACGGCGAAGCCCAAGTCGCCGAGTGCGCTTACACGTCCGGCCAAGGAACCAAACGTGTGACCCGCCGGATGATCGTTCGCCGGACCCGCCTCACCGACAAGTCGCAGCAGAAGCTGTGGCCTGATTGGCGACACCACGCGTTCTTGACCGACCTCGACGGAAACGTCATCGACATCGACCGGTTTCACCGCGAACACGCCGTCGTGGAACTCGCGATCAAAGACCTGAAGGCCGGCGCCGGGCTCGAGCACCTGCCGTCCGGCAGGTTCTCTGCGAACTCTGCCTGGTTCCAGATTGCGATCCTCGCACACAACATGGTCCGCTGGACCGCCCATCTCGGCGGCCATGACACCGACCGGCTGATCGTCGCTCGCACGATCCGCACCCGCCTCCTCGCACTGCCCGGCCGACTCGTCAACCGCGCCGGTCGAGTCACGCTTCGCCTACCGACACGATGGCCATGGGCAGCCACGTTCACGAACCTGCTCGTCACGCTACGCGGACTGCCAGCCGTCCCGATCTGACTCGGGCACCCGCGGTCCGGCCCGCCGCAGAACACATCGAGCGCCACCAATCAGCGATCGCACGAGGCCTGGCACAGTCACGCCCACGAGCCGGTCGAACCGACAACCCGACCCCAAACCTTGCTCGTCCACCGCAACCAGCCCCTCACCAGATCACGGTCGGTGGATCCAGGCTAACCGATCTGTCCGCCGTGTTGCCGGTGCCGGCCTGGCCCGCTGTTGCTGTCCTGATCAGAAGCCTGCCCACCGTGTTCGGTGTGACTCATCACAGTCGGTCGTAGCAGTTCTCTCCCAGGCCGGCACTGACCATTCAGTACTTACCAGGAGGCACATCAACCATGCTTGCAGAACCTGTCGATCACGTCATCGGCATCGACCCCGACCGCGACTGGATCACCGTCGCCATCTTGGACGCCGACGCGACCGGCGTCATCGCGACCGCGAAGTCCGCGGCGAACAACGACGGCTACGACGAAGCCATCGAGTGGGCCGACACCCACACGACAGCCGGCGATCGCAGCTGGGTCGTGGGAGGGATCCGGCAGCTACGGGCGCGGCCTGACCGTCGCGTTGTCACGCGCTGGTGAGTGGGTGATCGAGTTCGATCGCCCGCACCAGCGGCCGACCATCGCGCACTCAGGCTCGACATCACCGCCCGCCACTCAGAGCGCTGAGTACAACGCCGTCTCGAAGTCGAGGTACACCTGGTACACCTCGGGCGCGACGAACGGCAGGGTCTGGGCGTAGATGGCGCCGGTGACCCCCGTCGCACGATCGACCCAGAAGTGGGTGTTGCACAGTCCCGCCCACGCTCCGCTGCCGGCCCGTCGACGGCCGGGGATGTCGTCGCTGTTGAGCAGCAGACCCCAACCCCACTTGTGTCCCGGTCCGGCGTCGAAGTCGGCCGACGACGCCGGATCGACTGTCGGGATGGCGGCCGGGAAGTCGATCTCACCGATCTGGTTGCTGAACGCCTCGTCGACGGTGTCACGCGACAGGATTCGGGCGCCGCCGAGCTCACCGCCGCCGAGCAGCGCACGCTGGAATTTCAGGTAGTCGTTGGCGGTCGAATACAGGCCATGCCCACCCGGGATCAGCTCTGGCCGCTGTGCGTAGTCGACGTCGGTCGCGATCCACGATCCGGTCTCGTCCTTCGCGTGCACGGGCGTCAGGCGGCCCCGCTGCTCGTCGCTGAGGTGGTACGTCGTGTCGCTCATCCCGAGCGGTTCGAAGATGTCGGCCGCCAGCACCTCGTCGAGCTCGGAGCCTGCGGCAGCGGCGACGCAGCGCCCGAGCAGGTCGGTGTTGATGCCGTACTGATAGTCGGCCCCAGGGTCGAAGGTCATCGGTGCCTCGAGGAAGTCGGCGGTCCCAGCGAGCACGCCCGGGTTGCCGGTGGTCACCTCCCAGCGCGCGAGATCCTCGTTCCAGAACCAGTACCCGAGGCCGGACGTGTGGGTGACCAGGTGTCGGACCGTGGCGGGGCTCGCCGGTGCTCGATACATCGGCTCGTCGCCGTCGAACCCGGTGAGCACCCGCGCGTCGGAGAACGGTGGGTAGTACTCGGCGACCGGGGCATCGAAGTCGAGTCGGCCGGCGTCGCGCTGTTGGAGCGCTGCCGCCGTCACGATCATCTTCGTCATCGACATGATGCGGTACTCGGTATTCGCGTCAACCGTTCGGTCGTCGCCGGGTGCGATCGCCCCGGCCGCACCCCGGTAGATCACCCCGGAGCGGTCGGCCGCGACGGCCACCACATTGGGAACCGCGCCCCGGTCGACCGCCCCATCGAGCACATCGTTGATCGCTTGACTCATGCTGCACCCCCATGCCACGTTCGGTCAGGGGCTCAGCCTCGCATACACGACCCGGCGGCGAATCACCCGGGCGGGCGAGCTGGGAAGCGATACCCGACGGAGGACCTCGTCAGAAGACAAAGGGCCGAAGATCAGCGGTAGTCCTCGCTCGGCCTGCCGGCGGCTGGAAGTAGATCGTCCAGTTCGGCCGACCGATATTGGCTCCGCGGCTGACGCTCGATCTGACGTCTCACGTGGGGATCCTCAATCGGATAGTCAATCGCTCTCGAAGTCGCCTGGCGACGTGGGTCGAGCTCGAGGCAGTCGGCTAGCTCGGGGTGGCGTCGACGACGAGCGGGGCGTGATCGGAACGTTGCCGCCATGGAACCTCGTTGCCCACCGTGACCGAGCCAATGGCGGGTGTATCTCCGGGTTCTCCGAGAGATACGCCCAAACGGCCCGCAGGTGAAACGGCACGAGCCCGTCGACGTTGACGCCGCCACCTGTCGCCGTTCTGGGAGCACAGTGATGTCGAGATGTAGATCTGCGAGATGCGTCTTTGCGGCAGTTCGGGCAGCCGTACTCCATGTTGCGAGCCTCATGGGACTCACAGTGGACCGCGGAACACGTCGAGCGGCAACACCGCGCGAGTTGGGCGAGAAGCCTGTCCCGACCACAAGACTGTCGGGTACACCCGTCGAGAGCGTCTGCTTCGCACCATTTCCGGGGTGGGTCCTCGGTAAGGCCGGTCGCCGACAGGGGGCAGGGCTTGCTTGCCCCGTGGACCCGTTCGGTCGGCGACCGTCATGTGAGACGGTGCTGGGGCACAATGTCGCGATCCCCACTTGAGCCGATTCCACCGTCCAGGACGATGGGCGACCAGACTGGCTGTCATGAATCGCGTCGGCGTCCTCCGGTGCCTGTTGGCGGCGGTGTTGTTCGGAGCGTCTGCGCCGCTGGCATCGGAGTTGGCTGGGTCATTGCCTGCCTTCACCCTGGCTGGCTTGTTGTATGTCGGTGCCGGCGTCGCTGCCGCTCCCGTCACGTTCAGGCGACCACCCACCGCCCATGCCCTGAGAGCGGAGTGGCGGCCAGCGGCTGCAGCCGTCGTTGTGGGTGGAGCGGTCGGCCCCGTGTTGCTCGTTACGGGTCTCGCACGAACTGATCCAGCGACAGCGTCGATCCTCCTCAACGCGGAACTCGCAGCAACGGTTGTGCTGGCCGCCGTGGTATTCCGTGAGCATCTCGGTGCACGGATGTGGTCGGCTGCAGCCCTCATCACCGCCGCTGGGACGATGTTGACGTGGCAGCCGGGCGCGAGTCTCGATGTCGGTGCGCTGCTGGTGATCGCGGCGTGTGTGGCGTGGGGGTTCGACAACGGTGTGACCGCCCGGATCGAGCAACTCGCACCCGAGCATGTCGTGATGCTCAAGGGCGTCATCGCTGGTGGTGCAAACCTGGCGATCGGCTTGCTGGTGGCAGGATGGGGTTCGAATACCACGTTGTCGGACATCGTTGCTGCGCTCGCGATCGGTGCGGGGGGCTACGGGTTGTCGATCACGTTGTGGGTGAAGGGTGCACGCGACCTTGGAGCAGCGAGAGGACAGGTCATCTTCGCGACTGCTCCGTTTATCGGCGCTGTGGTTGCGTGGACGCTGCTCGGTGACGACGCCACGACGATCCAGGTGGTTGCAGGCGTGATTGCGGGCACCGGTGTCGCGGTGTCGTTGCGATCCGCACACGACCACACCCATCACCATCACGACACCGTCCATGAGCACGAACACACCCACGACGACGACCATCACGACCACGCCCACGAGAACGGTTTCACCGGCCGCCACACCCACGTGCATGAGCACCCCCCACTGGTGCACGCCCACACGCACGTGCCGGACCTGCACCACCGCCACGACCACTGAGAAGGGCGACGGTCGAGCGGCTCACTCGATCGGCGCGGTCGCTGTCCGGTTGACGATCACCTGGATCCGCCATCCGCATCCGGACGATCGTCACCGCGTAGCCGAACCGAGTTCTTCCAAGGTCGAATCCTGTGTGCGGAGTACGTTCGGTGGTGCATGTCGACGTACACGAGAGGTCCGGTACCGTGACGACCACCGATGGGGTTGACCACCCTGAACCGCACCTGAACCTGTCCGCCATGCTGTTGGCCGCCGGTCGCGGGACTCGGCTCGCTCCATTGACCGACTTGCTGCCCAAGCCGCTGTGCCCCGTCGGGAACAGCCCCATGATCGACATGGCGCTGCGTCATGCATTCGGTCAGACCAGCCGCACTGTTGTCAACGTTCATCAGGGTCGAGACCAGTTCGAGCAATGGCGTCCGAGTGGCGTCGATCTGTCGATCGAGCATGAGTTGCTCGGTACGGCGGGCGGCGTCGCAAACGTGGCGTCGTGGGTGGGCGACGACGATCTGCTCGTCTTCAACGGTGACGCGCTGCTGATCGGAGACATCGGGCCGTTCGTATCCGGATGGAATCGCTCGACCATCCGCCTCCTCGTGACGCCGGACGCTCGACGCCCGGACTTCGAAGGAATCTGGCGCTTCGCCGGCGTGTCGCTGATGCCGAATGGCACCGTGCACGAACTGGCCCAGGGATTCTCGGATCTGTATCGCGCTGCGTGGCTTCCCGCACAGCAGGCTGGACTACTCGAACTGGTGCCTTTCGCCGGGTGGCATGTCGACTGCGGGACCCTCGCCGATTACCTGTTCGCCAATCTGACCGTTGCCGGGCAGCGTTCGGTCGTCGCCCCCGATGCCGTCGTCCTTGGCGAGGTCGTGGACTCGGTGGTCTGGTCCGGATGCGAGGTCGGCCAGGACGAACGACTCGTCAGATCGGTCAGAGCACGCAACGACATCACCGTCGAGATCGCCGTCACCCATTGACCTCTCCCTTGTGCACCCACTTGGGCAGTTGCCCGCCACCGTCGTCCACCGAGAAACCAACTCGCGACACGGGCCTGTGAGCGGGTGCATTGGGTCCAGAGGGAGTCCAGCCGCCGAAGGTTGCCGAGCGCAATCTCCGGTTCCAGTGCCTGCGAATATCGGTTCGTGAGACTCTGCGACTGCGACCAAGTTCGCGGGTGCAGCAGACCCGCACATGTTGCATCGGCACGCTGCACGCCCCCTTGCACACCTCGTCGCGACTGGTTGCGCCACGCGGCGGCGACCTATCGTCACCTGCGATTTCACAGGCCGTGTCAGGAGGAACCTGCAGGTGACGTGAAGGGACGCTGCCACAGTTCGGTGAGGGCGCCGTGTCGCATCGCTTGGGCGAGCCAGCCGACATCGCCCGCCCAGCGGTAGACGGTCGGGTTCAGGAGCGGCGCCGACAACGCAGACGTCAGCTCGGCCGGTACCGGATCGCCGGCATCGAGCGCGTCGGCGACCTGGTCGAAAGCCTGCTGGAGCTTGTGGAAGCGACGGCTGGCATCGATGTCGGCGCCGTCGATGAAACCGCCGGCGCCGAGCGCCAAGTGCCCAGCCCACGCCCAGCCCGCACTTGACGCGGCGTGTGCGAGCACCTCCACAGCCAGTCGGGTGTGGGTAGCCTCCGGAAAGCCGCACTGGATGATGGGGAGCAGCGCAGGTCCGGCTCCAATGACCGTGGCGTCAACCAGGTCTCCCAGGCCTTTCAGGACCAGCGCTGGGAGACAGTCCACGTAGACCGGGCTGGCCACGATGAGCAGCGATGCGGAGCGTGTCACCCCGACGAGTTCGGGCGAGCCGTCCCTGCCGAGCTTGGTGACCTTCGGAGCGCGCACGGTACGACATTCCCAGCCTCGGGATTCGAGCCGCCGGGTCAGCGCCGTGCCCAGTGCTTCGGACGTGCTGGTTCGATGCGGCTTGGCACTGCCGACCCACAGGACCGCTCGGCGGTTGCCGACATCCGGCCCCACGGCGCTCTCCACGGGCGGCAAGGGTTCGACCATCGTCCAGTGGTCGTCTGGATGGTCGGCCGTGAGGTGCGCGAGCGCCGCATTGGCCATCGTCCGAAACCGGACCGGATCGGCTGCATCAGCGAACGCCACGAACGGCGAGTGCACCTGCATGTTGAGCACGTTGCGCTCGACCAGGGTCCGGAACACATCGCGCTCACCGTCGGTCTGCCCGGGCCCCGACACGGCCAGGACCGCCCATCTCGGATAGCGCTCGTAGCGACGCTTGTGGTGCGTCTCGCCAGCGACCTTCGTGAAGAACGGCGAGATGAGCCCGATGATCTTGTCGAGCGCCGCCTTCGACACAGGATCCCACGCGCCGAAGCGCGGCGCTACCAGCCACAACACGGCGTCGGAGGCGATGACATCGCGCATCACGTCGTTGGCGCCGTCGCTCGCTTTGCACGTGCCCGGATGGGCGATCCAGCACTCAAAACATCCCTGGCAGGGAGCGAAGCGCTCGTGTGTCAGGTCGTGCACATACACGTCGACGCCCTCCGAGCGCAGCTCGTCTCGGACGGCCGACTCGATGGCCTCGTCACCGAGTGAACTCAGCATCGTGATCAGCACACTCAACACCTCCACCCTCAACTGAACCGCCGGTCTGGGCTCGCGGTCAGAGGCGAACGGATCAAGACGAACGACCACGGCCTACTGCGCTTCCACGCGATCTGCGGCGAGAACGGAGCCCTGATTCGTGGAGAACGCAGTGCGCCACGACCACGGGCCAAGGCCGAGCCGCCATCGAGGACTTCGGGATCGATGGCGGATCACCGCAGGTCGGCGTCTCGAATGGGGATCCCCTTCCGAGACGTCCTCAAGCCGGCGTTATACGTGTGATCGCTGTCAAGGGCATGTCCCGGCTCGTTCGATGAGGGTGTCGTAGAGGGCGGCGCGGTCGGGTTGTTGATGGGTGCGGGCGTGGTCTCGTTGGCGAAGGAGGACGGGGACGAACTCGGGTCCGGTGTCGAAGTAGGCGCAGGTTTCGCAGATGGTTTCCATCCGGCAGTCGAGCTCGACGGGTCGTGTGCACATGCCGTTGCCGAGCATGCGGGCGTGGGCTTTCGTGGCGGAGCCGGGCCATGGCTTGGGTTTCGATCTCGGCGGGCAGGGCGCCGGGTGTGGCGGCGGTCGCGTAGAGCGCGTCGATCTGTTTGCAGACCGCGGCGTATTCGTCGGCGACGACGCGGTCGGTGATCTTGGCGTAGACGAGGGTCATCTCGAGTGAGCGGTGCCCGAGCAGCGCGGCGATTGCTTCGAGGCGCATGCCTCGGTTGATGGCTTGGGTGGCGAGGGTGTGGCGGAGCCGGTGGGGGTGCATGTCGTCGATGCCGGCGATGGCTCCGATGCGAGCGACGATGCGGTGGACGGTTCGCCGGTCGATGGGTGCGTGGCCGTCGGCGAGGAGACGGCCTGAGGTTCGGATGTGTTCGTTGTTGGTGGCGGTCCATTCGGCGAACAGTCCGACGAGGTCGTCGAGGAGGGGGATCATGCGGTCGTTGCGGAGCTTGCCGACCGGGACGCGGAGCCAGTAGCCGTCGTTGCCGATCCGGGTCACCGCATCAGCGGTGAGTTCGCAGAGTTCGGTGGCGCGTAGCCCGGTGCGGGCGAGGACTTGGGCGACGAGTCGGTAGCGCGGTAGCGGGTGTTGTTTGGCAGCGGCCATGAATGCGGCGGCTTGTTGGTCGGTGAGGAACTTCGGGATTGGTTCGGGGCGAGGTGGGATGTCGCCGTGCAGGATCGGGTTCCGGCCGTGCGCGTCGGGCCAGTCCCATTCGATGAGTCGCTCGAAGAAGATCCGGATCATGCGCAACCGTTGGCGCTGGGTGTTCTTCGCGAGCGTCGGCGTCTTGGTGCCGGGTTGGGCAGCGAGCCACACCTTGTAGTCCTCGACATGAACCCGGGTGATGTCGCTGACCACTTTGGCGTCGGTGTTCGTGACGAGCCAGCGGGCGAACTGGCGCAGCGTGCCATCGGCGACGTCGACGCTGCGCGGAGCGAGGAACGTGGTGAGTTGCAGCAGGTAGCGGCGCATCGTGACGACCAGAAGCGGAGCCTGCATCGACAGTTCGGGCCACTCGCGGTCCGACCCTGGACGCGGGATCCACGGCTCAACATTGTCGGTGACAGCGACGACGCTCATTGGTTGATCGCCTGCATGGAGCGCAGCTCGGCTGCGGCGTCGGCGTCGATGCGTTCGGCCGCTCGTCGATACTCGTCGGCGAGCCAGTCGTTGGTGAGGTGGAGGTAGATGCGCGTCGACTCGATCGATGCGTGGCCGGCTTGGGCCTGGACTGCTTCGAGTTCCATGCCGGCCTCACGAAGCCGGGTCAAACAGGTATGGCGCAGCTGGTGACATGTTGCTTTCGAGAGCCCGGCTCGGTCGCGGGCGCCTCGCAGGATCGTGTCGATCCCATCGGCGGTGAGCGGCCGGCCACGCGTTGGGCCCTTCAACGTGACGAACACCCGGTCGGTGTCGGCGTCGCGGGGTCGTTCGTGACCGAGGTAGTCGCCGACCGCGGCGAAGAACGTGTTCGAGATCGGGATTACCCGCTGATGACCGCCCTTGCCCTCGGCAATGAACAACGACCGTTCCGGCACCTGGACATCGCCCAGACGCAGACCGAGAACCTCGCAACGCCGCAACCCGCCCAACACCATGGCGTGGACCATCGCCCGATCCCGATGGGTGCGCAGCGCCGCCAACAGTGCAGTCACCTCACCTGGCGAAAGAATCTTGGGGAGGGTGCGCGGGACCCGCACCAGCGGCACCTGGCGTCGATGCCCACCACGTCGACGCGTCGACAACCCACGCGGGACCGGGTTCGAAGAGACTGCTGTGTCGCCACGCGCAACCAGATACGCGTAGAACCCCGAGATCGACGACAACCGTCGGGCGATCGTGCGCGCCGACAAACCGGACTCTCCATCACCGATCCGCACCACCGTCCGGTCACCGCGCTGGTCGGCGACGAAGTCGAACACGTCCGCCGCGACGACCTCGACCGGCACCTTGTCGACGACCGAGAAGAACGTCTTCAAATCATGAGCGACCGCTCGCAGCGTGTTCGGACGGCACCGTCCCGCGACGAACGCCAGATACGAATCGACCAACGGATCACAGAGGACGAATCGGGCCTCCCCACCCGGGGTCGAAGAACGGATCAGACACGGGAACTGGTTCATCCCACAACGCTCCCAGCAGCCGCCGAATCCCTTGTGGATGCCGTCAGGATCACACGTGTATTAGGCGTTCAGGGGCACCCTCACACGCCTCCTGGTATGGGCGACAAGGGGGCGCCTTCCGTGCGCACAGATGCCGTTCGTACCTATCGAGACGGGTGGCCGTGTGTTCGGATTGTCCCATGGCGCCGCAGCCGACGAGTCGGCTCGTCGAGATCCCCACGGGTCAGTGGGCGCCGGTTCGCAAGTTGATCACATCGTTGGACGGGGGTGGCCAGCATGAGCGATGAGAACGACCAGCGCGACGAGTCGCCGGGTTGGGGAAGTGCATTCCTCGGGGCGATCGCCATTCTCCTGATGAACCTCCAGGCGGCGGAGGTCATCGACGTCGGCGGTGAGGGTCTCAAGGGCCCGGTTGCCGCTCTCGTCGGCATCATCAGCTTCCTCCTCCTCGGGGTCGCCGTGGTTTATGCCTTCTCTTCCCACACGGGGCCGTACTTCGCATTCATCATGGGCCTGTATCTCTGGGCGATGATGCCAGCCGTTCTGGGGTTGAGCCTCGAAAGCGACGTCACGGCATCACGCGACTGGTGGTCGACGGGCTGGTATTGGGCTGTTGGTCCGCTGCCGGTCGACTTCGCCACGCCGACCGGCTGGGAGCCCGCCATCACGGATGCTGGTGGGGCGGGCCAGACTGCGTTCATCCTCGTGCAGTTCACCACCGCCTACGTCGTCGTCGCAGGGCTGGCGCTGGCCGTGGGAGCGTGGCGCCGTCGCTCCTCGCCAGCTGACAGCCCGTCGAACAGAAGTCAGGTCGCGGCAACCCCGACAAGACACGAGTGAGTCCAGCGCCAAGGGCCGACCGACGGGTACCCCGATCGGGAAGTGTCGCCCTCATGATCCATGGGGCACAACATCTCGCCAGCGCGGACCGCTGCGGGCTCGTCGAGCCCGTCGTATTCTGATCCGACGTTCAGGGGCAGTCTCGACGCGAAGCAGATCCGGGTCGGCTACGCCAACATTCGAACAATCAGCTCTGACCTAGTGAGGCGGTGTGCGCAGCTCGCCGAGCTCGCCCGCTCTGGCTCGCTCCTCGAACTCATCAGGAGTGAGTAGCCACGAGGATCCGAGCTCCTGCAAACGTTCTCGTGTTCTCGGTCCCGTCAGGTCGGCATCGGCTGAGACGAGGACGTGGCGCCGTTCCCGAACGTGCGACAGGAAGGTCATCGCGTCACGGAGCTGTCTGCGGTGGCCAGCACTCATGCCCTCTCGCATGGTCCTCTTGGGGAAGCTGCCGTTGGAGACGACTTGCAGGGCCTCCTCAAAGATGTCCGCAGATTCGTCGCTGACGAGGGCACCCTCGCCGACGCGGGACTCGCCGACGACAAGCGGTTCCGCCATCGGACCCGACCACACCGACTCGCCCCACGTCGACTCACCCCACACTCCAGATTGGAGGAAGGTCTCGACGTCGAACGAACTGCCTCGCTCGCGGACATTGACGGTTACGGTGCGAAAGTCAACGGGGCCGAACGAATCGGGGATCGCGTCGCGCAGCCGCTCGAACCCGTGGGCGTCGAGCATGTTCGTATCGAGCGTGACCTGCAGCGGGCCGTCCACGTAGACCATCCTCGCGCGGCAGTCTCGCCGTCTGACGTTGACCCGGCGTTCGGGGACAGTGGCCGACGCGATGACGTGCCGCACGGAGTTGCGACGCGAGATGCTGGTGGACATGAGGTCGTGGACGATGGCGGTGTGGCTGACGAGAGATCTTCGTGGCGATGAGGACCGGCTACTGTTCGCCGAGCTGTCGAACCTGGCGTCCGTGGGCTACGTGTCCGGTCGATCGGAAGCGTCCTTGATCGTCGAGGTGGAGGCCAGCGACTTTTCGACGGCTCAACGTTTGGCCCGTCAGGACGTCGAGCGCGTCCTCGACGCGAGCGACATCGATCATGTCGAGGAGGAGGAGGACGCCGGGATGCGGGCCCGGCAGGTGATGCTGTGGGTTCAGGCTTCACGTCGGCAAGTTCGCCGCTGGGAGGTGTGTGTTGCTCGGTTCAATGCCGCTCTGCTCGCCGGCCGCAACCCTGATGCGGTCGACGCCTGGTCGGCGGAGATCGAACGTCATCTGGCCCTCGTCGCTGCGCGGAACCTCATCGTCGCAGTCCGCAACGCGAACGGTCGCTTCGGTGAACTCCCGGACGAGATGGCGACGGACCTCACCGACCTTCGGCACGTCCATGAGCACTGGGACGAACAACGGCCGGCGTTCGCTGACCATCGGAACCCTGGTCCGCTCGAGCGGAGCGGGGCGAGTATCGCTGCACGCCACCCGAAACAGAACCCTTTCGGATCGCTGGAGTGGAGTTCGGTCTCAGGGCCTCGTCTGGGGCTCGGAGTCTCGTGTGCAGATCTGCACTCCGAACTGGACCGGCTCGAGGCAGAAGTCCTCGCGTACGCACCCAACCTCCAAGGTTTCGTGCTGGCTCCTCTGCCTTCTCCTTGGACGGACGATCCGCGCCTCGGAGGATGGATCCCCAGAGACGAGCCTCCGGACGAACCAGCGACCAGCACTTGAATCCGTAGTCGCAGTCCTGTCGCTCACCGCAATCGACGAGGGCGTGGCGCCTGCGATCCGGCGGCGATACGGGACAGGTCGGCCGGACGTCTTTCCCGAGTCGACAACCACGGTTGTCGTTTCAGGTCCGTAACGGCCGGAACTGACAACCCACGTTGTCAACTCGTCAGCGAAGCGCCCCCGGTGCCTCGCCCGCTCCCGACGTTCTGGGACGCCCAGCTATCGGTGACCGTTGCCGGCTTTCGACGCGAGCGGGGCGAGTGCGGAAAGATGCATTCGTCCGTGGAACTTCTGACGGCAAGAGAGAAGGTTGATGACCCATGGGTGTACACGGAGGACGGTTCACCGCCGAGGTCGAGGGTGACTTCGTCGTGTTCCTGATCGGGATGCGCTTCAACAAACCGTGGAAGGTCCGGAAGTGGTGGCCGGTGGCAACGGCGATGCCCAGGATGTTGCGGGTGATCGACGAACACCCGGAGCTCGGCTGCCTCGGGTACCAGCAGTGGATCGGGCGGACGACGATCCTGGTCCAGTACTGGCGGAGTTTCGAGGACCTCGACCACTTCGCGCGCGATTCCGACTTACCGCACTTGGAGCCGTGGCGACAGTTCAACAAAGTGGTTCGTGACTCGGGCGATGTCGGGATCTGGCACGAGACTTTCAAAGTGCGAGCGGGGGAGTACGAAGCTGTGTACGGCAACATGCCTGCGTTCGGACTCGCAGCTGCGGCCGGCCATGCGCCGGTCGGGCGCCTCAAGAACTCTGCGGCAGCCCGTATCGGTGCGAGCGACGCAGATGAGCCAGTCGTCGATCCCTACTGAGCAATCCGGTTCAGGCACAGCGCCTGCCTCCGAAGTGCCGTGAGGTCATGGCCCGGTCAGCCACTGGCGACGAAGGCGACGACGACGTATGCGGCGTGGCGGTCGAAGTTCTGTCGACGCCGGTCGTAGATCGTGGTCGTGCGCGGGTCGGCGTGGCGAGCGGCGAGCTGAACATCGCGCAGTGGGACCCCGGCGTCGAGGGCGGCCATGATGAACGCAGCGCGCAGCATGTGGGGATGCACGCGGCCCAGTCCGGCTCGCTTGCCGATCGATCGCACCCAGCGATGCGCGGTTCGGCGATCGAGTCGTTGACAGTCTCGCCGCAGCAGGATCGGGCCTTCGTGACGTTCGCCGACGGCGAGGTCAATCGTGCGGGCAGTGCGCGGGACCAGCGGAATCACGGCCGGCTTGTTGCCCTTGCCGAGGATCCGAAGTGTTCGATGGCCCCTCTCGAAGGCGAGGTTCTCGATGTTGGTCGCACATGCCTCCGACACCCGGAGCCCGTTGAGGCCGAGCAGCACGGCCAGCGCGGCGTGGGCTCGGTCGTAGTGTTCGGCAGTGAACAGGAAGCGTCCGAGCTCACCGCGGTCCATTGCGTGTTGCTCGGTTGGCTGGACCTTGGGTCGGCGCACGTACTGGGCAGGGTTGAAGGGAATGCGGCCGTCGATGTGGGCGAAGCGGTAGTAGCCGCACACCGTCGACAGTCGCCGATCGATCGTCGACGCGGCGAGACCTCGTTGTTCCATCGTGGAGCGGTAGATCTCGATGTGAGCGCGAGCCGCGGCGAGCACATCGAGACCTTGATCGGCGGCCCACTGGAAGTAGTACCGAAGATCGTGGCGATAGGCCTCGAGCGTGCGGCCGTTGTACCGAGCCAGGAACGCAGCGGCTGCCAGTTGAGCGTCGTCGGGCGACCACGGCGGTTCATCGGTGCAGATCGCGGTTCCGGTGGTGAGCAGTGTGGGCATGGTGTCCTCCTCAGTTCGTGGAAAGTCCACCCAACCCCACCATGGCTGGCGTCGCCTGTGCCTTGTTGCCGATCGCCAGTTGCCGGCGTTTGGGGACGGGTCTGAGCTGAGAGGCGAAGCTGGGCAGAAGGCGTCGCCATGACCTACTTCGTTTCCGAAAGTGCCGTGGGGTCCTGCAGTAGGTCGGCCGCCTTCGCGAGTTCGTCGAGCACCTCGGCGAGCTCTGACCAGGTCAGAAGGTGCTCCACGCTCCGCAGGCCGTCGTTGGTGAGCCACACTGCCAGCGGGCCGGATTCCGGCATCTGGTCAGGGGTGACAATCTTGCTGTGGGTGTGCTTCGACCAGTTGTAGAGGTGGTTCAGTCGCTCCTCGGCTGACGGGGAGTTCGTGTCGGGTTCGAATGCCTGCTTGCCAGTCAGCTTCATCCACACGGCAACGGCTTGCCAAGCGGCCGCCAAGCACTGCTCCCAGTGGTGCAGCGCAGAGAGATAGACCCGCATCGGCTGTTGACCTTCCAGTCGTCGCTGAACGAACTCGTCGGTCCTCGCCTTGGCCAGTTCGTACTCCTCGAATGCGATGGTGACGCGCCGCAGGAGTGCAGCGACGAGCTCGCGGGTCGGCGACCCGTACTGAGCGCGAAACACCGAGTTCAGAAAGTAGTTGGAGACCCAGTGCTGCGACTCCGGGTGCGTTGACCCGATCTCGGGGACCTCTGCCTCGGTGAAGCCAGACGCGTCCGTCGCCATGAAGTCGTCGAAGATCGCCCAGTTCCAGCGCCCGGTCACACAGCGAAGATACTCGGCCACCGCCGTACCTACGGCGGTCCGCCAAGTCGACGCTCACGACGATCAGACAACGCGGATCGAGCGTGCAGCTGCAAGCGCGTTCCCACGAATCGGATCCCAACACGTGCGCGCACAACACTCAGTGCAGCCTTGTGATCGACCATCACCCATGTGCCTGATTGAGACTGGTGGTGCGCTGCGGTGTGTTCGTAGCGTCGGGATGCCGGTCGGTGGGGCTCCGCATAGTGCCTGCCGCCTGGGGGTTGGCTTTCTAACGAACTGCTTGCCGGCCGGCGTCCCGCTGGGGCGATGGCTCGAAAGAGGCGAGTAACACAACGACCCGAATCAGGAGTGCCTGCCTCAGTCCCAACCCTTCGAGGAGGAGGCAACTCTGATGATCATGATCGGAATCGATCCCCACAAAGCAACCCACACCGCTGTCGCGGTCGATGACCACGAAGTCGTGCTCGGTGAGCTCACCGTGCGAGCATCGGCCGTGCAGGCTGAGCGGCTGCGGCGGTGGGCCGACAACTTCGATGATCGCCGGTGGGCGGTAGAGGCTGCGAACGGGCTCGGCTATCTGTTGGCACAGCAGCTGGTCGCTGCTGGTGAGACGGTGTTCGACGTGCCGCCGGTGTTGGCGTCACGGGTCCGGATCCTGGGCTCGGGCAAGGCGCAGAAGAACGACCCCAACGACGCTCGTTCGGTCGCCGTGGCGGCGCTGCGATCGGAGCGGTTGTTGCAGGTGCGCGCCGATGACCACACCCGGGTGATCCGGCTGTTGGTGAAACGGCACCGTGACATCGCCCGGCTCCGCAACAAGCACTGCACCCGACTCCACGCCTTGTTGCTCGAGTTCATCCCCGGCGGGATCCGCAACGAGATCACCGTCGCCAAGGCCCGTGACCTGCTCGAACAGTTCCAGATCACCGACCAGGTCGCCCATCACCGTGTCCTGATCGCCTCCGAGCTGGTCGATGAGATCGAACGACTCGATGCGGCGATGCGGGCCTCGAAGCGACGCGTCGCCGCCGCGGTCGCGGCGTCGGGCACGAGCTTGACCGAGATCCACGGAGTCGGTCCGATCATCGCCGCGATGATCATCGCCCAGACCGGCGACATCACCCGGTTCCCGACCTGTGGTCACTACGCCAGCTACAACGCCACCGCGCTGATCGAGGCATCGTCGGGCCCCAAGGCCCGGCATCGGCTCAACCCGCGCGGCAACCGGCAGCTGAACTGGGCGATCCACACCATCGCCGTCACCCAGCTCCGCTACGACACCGCAGGCCGCCGGTTCTACGACCGCAAGGTCGCCGAGGGCAAGACGACCAAAGAAGCGCTGCGAGCGTTGAAGCGCCGGCTCTCCGACGTCGTCTACCGACACCTCGTCATCGACGCCCGCCGCCGCGAACAGCAACGGTGACCTGACCTGGTGGGCCCGGGCGGACACCCAGGAACGACTCTGACTCCGGCGTGACCGGCTCGCATCCTGACAGCCGGCTCTTCGGACAAGTCACACCCGGACCCGACAACCGACCCTACGACCGACCCCTGGCCATCGGCAAGGGCCCCGACCCGCGCGGCCCGAACCACGCCCGACATTGCCCCTTGACACAAAGAGGCTTCGGTAGGTGACAGCTCGATATCGCCCCCGAACCTGGCGTCTCTCATGGGGAACGCCAACTGAGATGGCTCCCAACCAGCGATGTGGGGTGGCGGCCGCGAGCGACTGCTGGATTGTGCCGCCTCATTTGTGCAGCGTGCGGGGGCATCGACAGGCCACGATGTTCTGGGTCAGACTGACGCCGACATGACGTTACGGCCACCGACCTCGGCCCGAGGTACGACTTCTTCGAGTTCGGTTGAGATTCGACCGATGCGGTCGGGCGATGCCGCTGGCTACGTGGACTTGCTCGATGAACTCGATCGAGAGACAACTTTCTTGTTGTGGGAGCCAGGCGAGCGATCGGTCGAGGTCGAGGAGTTGAGAGGCCGCCTGGAGTCGGTCGACCACGCAAGTCAAGTCCGCATCGTGGCGACTTGCGACGACCGACTCGTCGGATTCTTGGTGGGCCTCCGAGGGACCGTCAGGCGAACACGGCATCGTGCGGATTTCACCATGGCAGTGCTGGGCGGCTATCGGCGGCGATCAATCGGGACTGGCATGCTGCATCACCTGGAGGTCTGGGCCGTTGAGAACGAAATCAGTCGACTCGAACTCACCGTCATGGCTCACAATCACGGGGCACGCACTCTGTACGAGCGCTGTGGGTTCATGCTCGAGGGGGTTAAACGCGGGGCATTTCGTGTGGACGGTGAGCCGGTCGACGAATGCGTCATGGGCAAACCGGTCAAGCCCCACGGCCAGCGCACCGACGCCACGAGATAGCCGATCATGCGGCGCGAACAGCGGCACCCTGAGGAATTCGTCGTCGAGATCGGCCGCGCGTTTGACGACGGTTATCCGGTCTTGCGCCACACCGAGACGTGACCGGTCGACGCAGAACTGAACGGTTCGCACTTCCACGACGACCACCGTTCGTCAAGTTCGAATCCCGAGAGCCGTGCCATCAGGTCGAGCTCGCTCGGCCACGCGTAGCGGATCGTCACCGGGAAGATCTGGTTGCCGACCTCGGTCACGATGACGTGGGCGCTGCGAACGGTCTGGGTCATCACGTCGTGCTCGCTGACTTCGAAGGCAACTGAGTCGGACTGAACTTGCGCTGCCGACGTGCGCTGGCCACGATCGAACCGGGCGAGATCGGGCACGAACGCCTCCATCACGAACCTGCCGCCGTCGGCCAGCGAGCTGGCGACATGGGCGAAGCCCCGAACCTGGTCCTCTTGGCTGGCCAGACCGAAGAACGTGTTGAACGCCACGAACACCAGGGAGTAAGGACCACCGAGATCAGCCGAGCCGAAGTCACCGATCGAGACCGGGATCGCCTCACCGCCCTTCTTGGTCCGCAGTACGTCGACCATCGCCTGCGAGCTGTCCACACCGCACACCGACACGCCTCGCCGCACAAGAGGAAGCGCGATGCGCCCGGTCCCGATCCCAAGCTCCAGAACCGTTCCACCTCCGGCCAGCCCGGCGAGCGTCTCGGCCGCCATTTCAGCGGAATCGGATCCGGGGTAGAGCTCGTCATACAGGTGGGCGATCCGATCGCCGTACTCGGCAGGGTCGTAAGACGATTGCATGATCGGACCGTACCCGCGGGCACCACCGAGGGGCAGCGGTTCTGGGTCTGGCGGCACGCCGGCAACCACTCGATAGCCAGGCGGTCTCTCGCAGAGTCGGCGCTGATATCTGCGCCTCCTCCGACCTCTCAGGGCTGCCCACCTCGGAACTTCTGCTCGCATCCGCCACGGTGGCATTCGCTGTCTCAAATATCGATCGCCATGCGGACGCTCGAAGTGACAGTCGCCCCGCCTGCGGGCTCGCATCAGCGGGTGCTGGTCGATCAGCCCAGGCGGAGCGAGTCGATGATCTCGAACGACTGACTGAGCAGAGGGTCGCCGAAGCCCTTCGTCTGGACAAGCACGAAGATCGCCGGGGCGCCGGGGCTTGCCTCGACGAGGAAGTTCTCGGATCGCGCCCACACCGACGGGTCAAAAAGTTCTTCATCGTCGCCGAGCGGGATGCAAGCGCTTTGACTCACGCACGCGAGATCGGCAAGACCATCACCCGTCACTGTCAGATCTTGGCGGCTCAACGCCTCTCCAGAACCAGTGAACAGTGCCCCAGTGGCCTGAAGGTAGCCGTCTTCGACCGCAGCACTCACCACGCCCTCGACCACGGTCGGGTCTGCTGCGAACACCGACACGCGTCCCCGAACATCGCCGTCAGCCGAGATGTCATCCAACACCACCAGTCCGGGACGCAACTCGACGAGTTGCAGCCCGTCGGCACCACTGAACGAGAGCCCGCCCCGTATGGCATCCGTGCGATAGGTCTCGTCGCCGAGTGCTACTGGCAGCAAGGTGGCTGAGAGCATGTTCGGAGTCGTTCCGGCGCCGAGGGGAGTGCGCCGGTTGTTGCCCGGGGCCGGCGTCGAAGAGGAGTTCCAGCAGCGCCAGCGTGCGCAACTGGAACGGCAACTCTCGAAGTGGGGGCATCGCGTCGGATGCTCGTCGGTCGACACAGTCGTCGATATCGGCAACCCGGCGTTGTCGATCATCGAACGGGTGCTCGTCGAGGGCCACGATCTCGTCGTCGTCACCTCCGACGACGAGAGCGAGGATCGTGCAACGATCCGACGGCTGCTTCGCAAGTGCCCGTGCCCAGTCTGGGTGCTCCGACCGACACGCGCCCGCACCCAGCGGGTGTTGGTGGCAGTGAACCCCGACCCCGAAGAGGAAGATCTCAACCGTCTCATCATCGAGCTTGCCGCATCGATGGTCGAAATCAACGGCGGTGAGCTCCACGTCGTGCATGCCTGGGAGCTGTACGGCGAGTCGGCGATGCGTTCGCCAGCGTTCGCTCACGCCTCGTCGGCCCAGATCGACGAGATAGTTCGAGTCGAGCACGATGCACGGCAACGCGCGCTCGATGAACTCCTGTCCCATTCCAAGGTCGCCGAGGCGCCGTGGCGGATCCATCTCCTCAAGGGCCCCGCAACCGAGGTCGTTCCTCGCCTCGCCAAGCTGCGCTGGATCAATGTGCTCGTGATGGGCACCGTCGCCCGCACGGGCGTTCGGGGACTCGTAATGGGCAACACCGCCGAGACGATCCTCGATGACGTCAACTGCTCGGTGATCGCGGTCAAGCCCCCGGGCTTCGTGTCGCCGATCCAGCCCCCAGATCCATGCACCCAACCGTGAGTCGGGCAGCGTCGCTGGTCGCGGCGGCCGCCTAACTCGAGCGCTCAGCTCGCAGTGCAACGACGCGCGATCGGATCCTCGGTACGGGCCAAAAGGGGCCGCCCACGGCCAGCAGTAACACGTACGCCGCGGCCAACGGTCCAAGCTCGGCATCGACGCCCTCCGCGAACCGCCAAGCCGACCAGGATCGCGCCAAGCTCCACGAGCAAGGTCGCAGAGCCTGGCCACACGCGCGCCACGAACGGGCGCAGCCTGGAAGCTTCGACTGCCATGTCGATCACGTCCACCAAACCGACCACCACGACCGTGTCCCCACCCAACAACACGTCTCCGGGCCCGGGCGTGGCTGTCGAGAGTCGTTCTCGCCGGCATATCAGGTGAGCCCCGCCGCCGTGCGATGTCAGGCGCCGAACTTGGCAGTCCGTGCTCTGGCGCGCCCTGGGATGCTGAGCTCACGACCGGCGCCGGTCGACAGGGTCACGCCCTCGGGGCACCCGCATCCCCACGGCCGGGTTGGCTGTGCCAACATCACTCCGGTGAGACCGGCCTGTGCTCCGCCATGCTGAAGTCGCTCGGCGCGACGATGGCCCAGGTGACGCAGCGGCTCCGAACGGGCGACATGCCGAGCGAAGCGGGGCGCCACGACCGGGCGCAACACGTCGCTCGGCGCGCCGAGCGGCGGCGGCGATTGAAGACGATGGTCACGCTGACCGTCGTGTTCGTGGTCATGGTCGCCGTGTTCAGCTCGGTGTTCCACGAGTTGATGAATCGAGAGGGCCGTTCCTACTCGTGGCCGACCAGCGTCTACTGGACGTTGACGACGATGACGACGCTCGGGTTCGGCGACATCACCTTCGAGTCGGACGCCGGTCGCATCTTCTCGGTCGTCGTCCTGCTCGCAGGGTCGACGTTCCTGCTGGTGATGCTCCCGTTCGTGTTCATCCAGTTCGTGTTCATCCCGTGGATGAACGAGCGTGAGCGTCGGCGTGCGCCCCGGGCTCTCGCGCCGTCGACCTCCGGCCACGTGATCCTCACCGCGCTCGGGCCGGTCGAAGAGGATCTGATCGAGAAGGCCGACCAAGCCGAGGTGCCCTACGTCATCATCGTCGACGACGTGGAACTGGCGGGTCGCCTGCACGACGAGGGTCGCGCCGTGATGGTCGGTGCGCTCGATGATCCGCTCACCTACCACAACGCCCGTGTCGGGCAGGCGGCGATGGTGGTGGCCACCCAGGACGACCAGACCAACACCAACATCGCATTCACCGTCAGGGAGATCGCGCCGCACGTCGAGATCGTGGCCAGCGCCAACTCGCCGGCGTCGGTCGACATCTTGGAGATCGCCGGCACCGATCACGTCGTCCAGCTCGGTGAGGTCCTCGGCGCGGCGATGGCGGCCCGCACGCTCGGACTGGGTGGGCAGAGTCATGTGATCGGCAGTTTTGCCGGACTCCAGATCGCCGAGGCGGGCGCGATCGGCACCGATCTCGTCGACCGCACGCTTGCCGAGACCCGTTTGCGGGAGCGGTTCGGGGTCGGGCTCATCGGGGTGTGGGATCGGGGAGCGTTCGCGATCGCCACGGCCGACACTCGCCTCCGCGACTCGTCGATGCTGCTGCTCGCCGGTACCACCGACCAGCTTGCAGCGTTCGACGGTGCGTATGCGACCGACTCGCCGACTGCGAAGAACGCTCTGATCATCGGCGGCGGGCGCGTCGGTCGGGCGGTCGGGCACACGTTCGCCGCCGAGAGCATCGACTTCGCGATCGTCGAAAAGCTGCCTGAGCGACGTCGCGAGGGCGTGCGGTACGTGCTCGGCGACGCTGCCGACCGATCGGTGCTCGAGGAGGCCGGGATCAGCGATGCCGGCGCCGTGCTGATCACCACGCACGACGACAACGTCAATGTGTACCTGACCCGTTACTGCCGCGGGCTGCGTCCGGACGCTCGAATCGTGTCCCGGTCGCGGCTCGACCGCAACGTGTCGACGCTGTATCGGGCCGGAGCCGACGCCGTGCTGTCGTATGCGGGCACCGGGTCGGCGGTGATCTGGAACCACTTCCGAGGCGACGAGACCTTGCTCGTCGCCCACGGTCTCAACGTGTTCCGCACGCCGATCCCGCGCGAGCTCGCGGGGACGACGCTGGCCGACGCGCACGTCTACCGTCGCACGCAGTGCAACGTCGTGGCGATCGAAGCCTCCGGTTCGATCCAGGGGAACCCCGACGCCCATGTTCCTCTGCCGGCCGAAGGGGAGCTGGTCCTGGTCGGGACGGACCTCGCCGAAGCCCGCTTCTCCGAGGTGTTTCCCCATGCACGACGCCGACCGTTGTTCGACCGGGTACGTCGTTGAGGGCCGACCCGCATTGGCTCGATTCGCAAACAGGATTCGTCCAGCAACTCGCAGCAACGCGCTCAGGAACGACGATCGCCGAGCGGCATCATTCGTGCGCGAGTTGGGCACGGATGATCTCGGCCCCCTTCACAGCTCCAGATCGAGCGATGTCTCGATCGTCCGCTCGACGGTCTCGCAAAAACGATCTTCAGTGAAGCTCGCGGGGATGTTCAGGGCTTCGTCGGGCACGTTTCGTGGCCTGGGGTCCTGTGGGCTGGGTGGGGTTTCGGGGCGCGTCGATGTAGCTGTAGCAGGGGTGATTCTCGGCAGGACAGGGAAGAGACACTCGGGGTTCCGGAGCCAGGCTCGTAGGAAGCCAGGATCACCGCAGGGGTTCGCCCGCTGGGTCGGGTGGCAGACCAATTGATGCACGACCTCGAAGGTGCGAGCCGGTTCGGACGAGCCAGTTCGCGACCTGTCGAGGTGGCGGGTCAGGTCACGCTGGTTGGCTGGTGCGGTTAGACCTCGCGGGCGACGTAGCGCTTCAAGATGCGGGCGATCTCACCGCGTCTTGCCGTTGGCGCTGCGCTTGGCAACGTAGGTCGTGGTACCTGGAACGCTGGCCCTGCGAGCGAGAACGATCCGGTAGAGCTCCAAGTGCCGAGTTCGCTTGCCGGTTGCCGCCGCGGTTGAGGCAGCAGCGTTGGATCTTGCCTGACGACGCGGGGTTCACGTCGGAGGACCGACGTCATTGATTTCAACGGCTGGACGTCTCGACTTACGGCAGTCCGGTTGGCGTGAGGGTCTCGCCGGCTCTGATGCCGATCGGATCAACTCGTCCCTTCAGCAGTTGGAGCGACCGTGGCGGCTGTGTCCTGCCAGCCGATTGACGCCGAGTCCTTGCGTGTTCGATCCGGCGGGGATCAGTGGGTCCGGCGGATCGTCCAGCGGGAAAATCCCGTGCGACGCTGCGACGCGGCGAATTCCGCTTCGTTCGGAATACTCTCTCTCTGGAATCCCGAACGCTCTGCGACACGCGCCGAGGCAACGTTGGCTGGTCGAATCCATGCGTAGAGCTCGTCGACCGGCTGGATGTCGAAGCAGCGATCGACGAATGCCGGCAGGACGCGTGACATCAGACCCCGATTCCAGTGCTCCCGACCGAGCCAGTAGGCCACCTCGGCGGTGTACGGCCGTGCCGACAGCGGGTCGAACCGGACGAGACACTGGCCGACGAGCTCGCCGTCGACCTCGACGGCGACGACGTCGTGGCCGATCTCGGCGTTGGCGAGCGCGATGAGATCGCGCGACGTGTCGTCGGTGAACGGCTCAGGATACGACTCGGGCAGGTACTCCCACATCGCTCGGTCGTCAAGTATGGCCCGATGTGCCGAGACGTCGTGATCGCTCCACCGACGGAACGTGATGCCGGCCGGGGAGCGCATGACGTGCTGTCGCGGCCGGTCGTCGTCGCCGCTCGCCCGAGCGACGAGCGCTTCGTCGGGGTCCGAGTCGAGCAGCACCCATCCGATCTGCGCGGTGTCGTATCCGAGTGCGATGCCGTTGGCGCGGCAGTAGGCAAACTCCTCGGCGCTGAGGACCCCGTCCCATCTCGACCGACGCAGATCGAGCGATTTCCCGCTCGGAAGGACGACGACAGACGCGTCCACTTCGTCAAGGTGCTCCACCGGCGGAGCAATCGAATCGGACCTTGATGCCAATACGTCTACGTCCTGATAGGTGTATTCCAAAGTAGGTATCGGATTCATGCAATGATGATAATCACAGGGCGAGGAACACGCCAGAGATGGCGGAAAAATGCGGAGAATTCGATCCGTCGCCTTACCGAGTTCTTCCCGAGCGTGGCGAAACGCTCACGAGGAGTGCCTCAAACGAGACCACAAGCGGTCCGTCGCACAGACCGGCCGGGGAGGACCAGAGCCCAGAGCGCACGATCGCTCCCTTGCAGCGTCACGTCGGGCAGACCAACCAGCACCTCGCACGCGCACATACGATTCATGATCACAGTGGTCCATCCAGCCGATGGCGTAGAGGACCATCCGCATGGTTGGGCCCCCGCCCGCGTCCTCGAACCCCGACAGCCCACTCAGATCCGAACGACCCGATGTTGGCGGACGATGACCGTGTGCCACCACAGACATCGCAGCGAACGTTGCGCAACAAGGACGCAGCGCCAGATCGACAGCTCGACCGGCAGAGCTACCACCGCGGCGGTCGCCCCTCACTCCCGGCGAGGTCGTACGCCTTCGGCACGGTGACGCCACCCGACAATGACGACCACCACACGTCTGCCGCACCCACCAGTCTCAGGTGGGGCACTGCCGATCGGCTGACCGCAGCTTCGCACCCACGCCCCTGTTCGAGATCGGCGACGTCCCACGGCGAGGCGGGCGAAGTTGCCGTCGATCCACCGCTTCACCGTGGCGGAGCCCTCGACGCCCGGGAGGTCGACTTTGTTGAGGATCACCAGGTCGGCGAATCCGATCTGCTGGAGCTTCAACTTGACCAGGTCGGGGTCCTCGTCGTTCAGCACCTGGTCGGCGTCGACGACGCAGGTGACGCTGTCGAGCCGGATCCTGTCGCGATACGACGGGTCGACGAAGGTCGTGTAGATGCTCGCGGGGTCGGCGACACCGCTCGCCTCGAGGGCCACAAGCTCGCCGCTGCCGCCGAGCAGCAACACGTCTGCTTCGAAGTCGACCACTGGGATGCCGACACGCGAACAGGCTGGAGCGTGGTGGTGCAAGGTGTGGCTCACGAAGTCACGCACCGGGCCGAAGAGGCCCGGCTCGACGATCTCGGGCTGATCCCTTGGGCCCGGGCGGAGTGGCGGCCGATCTGGGTCCGGATCGAGCCCACGATGATCTCTGGTCGCGTCCTTCGCTGAGCTCATGCTGTTCGAGACCGATTCATTCTCGACCCTCGTCCACGACTTCTGCACCGGCGCCGTCAGCAACGACTGAGTCCCCGGGGTGGCCCGCCGCAACGATGATCAGCGGCGAGATGACGACCAGCAGGGACAGGCCGATCAACCCGTACAGATAGAGCGAAATCACTGAGACGACTCCTCTCGTCCGCAACAGCATGTCCACGAGTCCAGCAGGCCAGCCGTGGTACTGCTGGGATGTCAGCCAGACGTCTCCGCGGCGGGCCGCCCATACAGAACAGCGCATATCAACAGTCGTCGTCGCCCAGACGACCCGTCCGGGAACGAAGCCTCTTTGGTTGTCAAGGGGGTCTTCGCCGGTGTTGTGGGCGCGTTGGAGCGGGCCCTTGCCGGGTGGCCGGGGCTGGTCGTAGTGTCGATGTTCGGGTCCGGGCTGTGACTTGTCCGAAGAGCCGGCTGTTCAGGATGCAGAGCCGGTCACGCTGGAGACAGAGTCGTTCCTGAGTGTCCTCCCGGGCCCACTTTGAACGTCAGCCGCGGAGTCGTCGGGCGTCGTTGGCGAGGTGCCGGTAGATGACATCGGAGAGTCGTCGCTTCAGGGCTCGGATGGCTTCTTTGGGGGTCTTGCCTTCTTCGATCTTGCGGTCGTAGAACGCTCGGCCGATGGTGTCGTGACGGAGCTGGCTGATCGCGACGACGTGGATTGCCCAGTTCAATTGCCGGTTGCCGCGCGGGTTCAATCGGTGTCGCACCTTGGGTCCCGACGAGGCGTCGATCGGGAGCGGTCCCGTTGTAGCTGGCGAAGCGCGCCTTGGTCGCGAAGCGGTCGATGTTGCCGGTGTTGCCGATGATGATCGCCGCCGTGATTGGCCCCAGCCCGCAGATCTCGGTGAGCGACGTTCCCGACGCTTTGACCGCGGCGGCGATGCGCCGCTTCGAGGTCTTCAACCGGCCCGTCAGCTCGTCGATCCCATCGGTGAAGTCCTGGGCGATCTCGAGACGCTGGCGACCCATCGAGTCGACCGGTGTGAACGTGTCCAAGAGCGCGTTGACCCTGCTCATCGATGACATCTTGAAGTCGGCGCCGCCGGGGAACATCTCCAACAACAACGAGTGCAACCGGCAGCACTCACGGTTCTTCGTCCGGCCGATGTCGCGATGACGTTTTGCCAGCAGGCGCAGGATGCGGGTGTGGTCGTCGGGCAACACTTCGGCCAAATCATTCGCTCGAAGCGCCGCTATCGCGACCGAGCGGGCATCGTTGGGATCGTTCTTCTGCGAACGACCGGTGCTCAACGTGCGCACTCGAGAGGCGCGCACCGCCGGCACATCGATCACCGTCTCGCCCGCCGAGATCAACTGCTGGGAAAGCAGGTAGCCGAGCCCCTGAGCGGACTCGACCGCCCAGACCCGGGTGTCGCGGAATCCGTCAGCCCACTCTCGGAGCAGGACGGCTTGAGTTGAACAGGAACGGATGCGGATCTCGTCGACGACTGTCTCGAACTCGTCGACTGCAACCGCGGTGTGGGACGCCTTGTGGGGGTCGATCCCGATCGTGATGGTGGACATGGAACAGTGCCTTTCTCTCGGCGGGGTGGAACCGAGGTGGGCACTCCTGATTCGAGCCGAACTGTTCGCGCCTCTTTCGAGCCACACCACGGCAATGGCACCGACCGGCTGACAGTTCGTTAGAAAGCCAACCCGCAGGCGGCAGGCACATAGAGAGCCAGCCGACCGGCACCACCGACGCTACGACAACCGCCGCAACGCACCCTCGACTCAATCAGGCACGTATGCGAGCGGCTGACCGTCCCATAATGCTCGCTCGGCTGAGCGTCGAGGGGTGTCCCCTACCGCCGGGTTCGTGACGCGCCTTGTGAGCGGTGGCGCAGTGCGCGGGGTTTGCCGGTTCTGTGCGGCTTGCGGATCCTCAGCCGCGGTCCCGTCGTGCAAAGAACGCGCAAGGTGTCCTGGGGTTCAGAGGCGGCAAGTCTTCGTGGCGGTCCCGAGCCCACCGTGACGCGTCCGACCCACCTACGTCTGTCGGGGTTCGAGGACGAATACCTCGATCTCGCGGTGTGAAGCTCGCTCGCGGTACGCCGGAAAGCCGCCGTAGAACGCAGCGCCGGCCTCGAACGCCCGCTCGGTCTCGGCTTCGGTCCCGGGGCGAGCGGTCACCTCGACCAACTCGGTGCCGTGCGCGACCTCGGCCTCGGGCTTGGCGCGCAGGTTGTACACCCACCCTGGCGTGGACCTCTGGCCGTAGTTCGAGCCGATGACCGCCAGGTCGTCATCCATCGGAATTCCCAACACGGGCATCGTCCGGTCCTTGCCCGTCTTGGCGCCGGTCGTCGTCAGCATGATGACCGGGAGCCCGGCCATCAATCCCGGCACCGTCAATCGGCCATTCGTCAGGTGGAATAGCCCTTTGTCGATCGGGTACATGGTGCGCTGGAAGAACCAAGCACCGGGTCTACTGGCGGGAACTTTCTGAGCGACGCGCTGGATCGCGTTCGCGTCCTTCACCTCGAAGTCGAGCTCACTAATCAGTCCCATCGGCTGACCCTACGCCCTGCGCGACGGTCCGCCATACCGTCCCCAGTTCAAACTGCAGATCGTCCCCAGTTCAAACTGCAGATCGTCCCCAGTTCAAACTGCAGATCGTCCCCAGTTCAAACTGCAGATCGTCCCCAGTTCAAACTGCAGATCGTCCCCAGTTCGTACGGCAAACGTCCCCAAACGCCGGTTCCGCAGCCGTCGTTATGCGCTCCCCACCCGGGCGAGCCCGGTAGCGCCGAGCGGCAGATCTGCGCTAGCCGTCGGACACGACGAGTTCCACCAGAAGACTGTCGGGCCAAGTCGAGAGAACTGCGATCGCCTCAGCGACCGACTCCGAGGCAGTGATCGACGATCGCGTGAAGTCGGCTATGAAGTCCAGAGCAGGGCGATTGGCCGCGGTGAAGCCGTCAGCACCGAGGACACGCATTCCTGACGGCATCCCACGAAGGACGTCGAGGGCGCATGAGATCGAAATCTGTCCCGTCGCGCCGTTCTCGTCGACCCATTCGTCTGCTCTCACGAAACGATCCTCGCGCAGGAGTGGCCCACACCGAGCGGCAGACATGGCGCTCAACCCATCACAAGCCGTCAGTCGGCTCCTGCGACGGCGGCGACGTCCGGGATGTGCAACACCTGATCGACGAGGGGCGCAACTGCGGGTCTCTGATCAGCGCGCACCATCGCATGTTGAATATGCTCAAGGTCAGCATCGAGTTCACGCAGCAGGACGATCAGGTCGTGTGACGTGCTATCGAGTTCATCGGCCACTATCGAGAAGGATCCCTGTAGTTCGTCGATCTGCGACTCACCGCGTTCGAAGCGGCCAATCGCGTCCACGATGGAGAGGAGCAGCCGCCGCTTGTGGCCATCTTCGTCACGCTCCGTCACCCGAGCAGATTGCCCGCTCTGGGCGCACATCGCAAGCCGCCGAGGCGCACAGATCAACCGATCTGCATCGCGTCCCCTATCGCCTACGTGCGGACGCTCACAAGGGTGCCCCTGATCGCCGGCTGAGTGCCCTCGCGATCTCACCGTCCTTCGGGGACGTCCGTGGATTGAAGCGAGCCCCGCCGCCTCCAACCTTCGCACGTTGATCGACGAGACTCTGCGAGTCAACCAGATCTTGGCGCGGGCGCTTCGTCATCTGTTGATGACGGCCCACTCGGGCCACGATGAGCTGGCCTCGGACATCTCCCATTCGGGTAGGTCGTGGTTCCAGGGGTGATCATCCCTGAGCCCAACTCGATCACCCCTTGCCCAGTCTCTGAACCGAGGCGGCAGCATGACGGGGGCATCGGTGGACGATGCGTTGAGAAGATCCCATCGCTGCTCGTGCCGGGCAAAGACCCAGTCGTCGATCCGAGCGCCTTTGATACCGGTGTTCCTCTTCCCAGGCGGCACCGTCGGATTGGTCCGCCATTCCATGTGTCGTATCCAGGTAGCAGCTGCGACGTGATCCCGAGGTACGACGAAGGCTCGCGGCTGTGCCCAGGCTTCACGGGCGAGCGCAACCAGTACGTACCACTCGTGATCGCTGCGAGACGGATCACAGCCCCTCTCGCCGAGCATGAACGACACGCGGTTCCCGAAGCTGGCGGCCTTGACCTGCACCTCAATCATCTGGCCGGTCGCAGAGTTCGCTGCCAGCACATCGGTCCGAGCAATGCCATCTCTCGTGAGAGCAGCGGCCCAGCCCAGCCTCGACAGGACCCCGGACACCCAGTGCTCGCCTGCCGACTTCACGAGTTTGGTGTCAGCCACCAGTGTGATCTTCGCACGTCTCGCGATCTTCAACGCTGGTCATGTCCCGGTCACGGACGCCGTGCCCACCGGGGCCGCTGGCCTGGTGCAGAGTCGTCGCAAGGCGATGGACGCCTGTGGCACTGCCTCCGGGTCGAGGACGCTTCGGTCGTCGCAACGCTCAGCTGCACTGAAGCCTGGAATAGGCTCCTGAGAGTCCATCAGGGCGGTGGCGGGTGTGTCAACGGCCAAGATTCTTGAGCGAGCGCTCCACAATGCGCGGGCAGATCTGAGATTTGTCGTGGAGGTGGCCCACCATTGGCCCACTACGAAAGTAGAACTGCGCACAACCACGCACAACTGCGCACAATTGACTGCGGTAGCTAGCGCCTGTTCACGGCCAGGAAATGACCTGCTCAGCCATCCTGAGCAGGTAGCGCCCTCGCCAGGATTCGAACCTGGGCACATGGCTTCGGAGGCCAATGCTCTATCCCCTGAGCTACGAGGGCGGGGGCCACGGTGAGACCGCGGCATGGCGAATCTAGCGGCTGCCCCGTGGTGACGCACCGGCGACGCTCGGCGTCACCCGGTCGACGGCGCCTGCCAACGGCGCTGCAATGGACCGTCGACCGTCATCTCCATGATCGACGCCGAGGTCGGCGAGAGCCGAAGGAGCAGGTAGTCCGGGTCGTCGACCGATCCGAAGAACGCGGTCGGGTCGTACGGGAACACGGCGCCGTCCCACAGCCGTTGCTTGGTCGCGATCTCGTCCACGAGTTCGACGTCTGCGTCGACGTAGATCTCGGCCTGCGGCTGCCACACGAGCGCAGCGAGTGGTGTCGCCGCGAGGTTTCGGGCCTTGCGCGACGACCATCGGGTCCCGATCCAGATCGTTTCGCCGTCGATGCCCGGCGCGACCACGCTGACGTGCGGGCGGCCGTCGGGCCCCACCGTTGCGAGGTGGGCGAGCCCCGACAGTTCGGCGATGACATCGGTCCACTGCACGTGCCCACGATACGGACTCGGTCGATGTGGTCAATTCGGAGCGGCACGCCACAATGGCAACGTGGCCGACCCGATCTCGATCGTCTCCGACTTGCTGGCACCCGTGTTCGCGGAGATCGCCGGCCGCCCCGACACCCACGACGTCGACCCGGTCGTGCGGCCGTCCGAACGCGCCGATGCTCAGGTCAACGGAGCGCTGCCGCTGGCCAAGCAGATCGGCACGAACCCGCGCGAGATCGCCCAGCGCGTGGTCGACTCGGGTGTGCTCGGCGGCGTGTGCAGCGGTGTCGAGATTGCCGGTCCGGGTTTCATCAACCTGACGTTCGACGACGGTTTCCTGTCGCAGCAGCTCGACGTGGTCGCGACCGACGAACGGTTGGGTGTGCACGAAGCGAGCCCCGTTCGCACCACCGTCGTCGACTACTCGGCGCCGAACGTGGCCAAGGAGATGCACGCCGGTCACCTTCGCACGACCGTCATCGGCGACGCGCTGGTCCGGATGCTCGAGTTCCAGGGTCACACCGTGATCCGTGAGAACCACATCGGCGACTGGGGTCGGCCGTTCGGGATGCTGATCGAGCACTTGCTCGACATTGGCGAAGACGTGGCCGCCGAGGGGTTGCGTCAGGGTGACCTCGACGGCTTCTACAAGGCGGCGAACGCCAAGTTCGCCGAGTCGGAGGAGTTCCGGGAACGGTCCCGCGCCCGCGTCGTGGAGCTCCAGGCCCACGAACCGGAGTCGATGGCGATCTGGCGACGACTCGTCGACATGTCGAACGACTACTTCAAGATCGTCTACGACAAGCTCGGTGTGCTGCTCACCGACGACGACCTGGCGGGTGAGAGCAAGTACGAGGCGTTGATGCCCGAGGTGTACGACCGGCTCGACACTGCCGGTCTCCTCACCGAGAGCGACGGCGCCAAGGTCGTGTTCGTGCCCGGCTTCACGAACCGCGACAACGAACCGCTCCCGCTGATCGTCCGATCGAGCGCCGGTGCGTTCATGTACGCCACGAGCGATCTGGCGTGTGTGCTCGACCGCACCGAGCACCTCGGTGCCGACCTGCTGCTCTACGTCGTCGGTGCGCCACAGGCGCAACACCTCCATATGGTGTTCGAGGTCTCGAAGATGGCAGGTTGGCTGGAGTCGCCCGCCGAGGCGGTGCACGTGTCGTTCGGCAGCGTGCTCGGCGACGACCGCAAGATGTTGCGGAGCCGCAGCGGCGACGCCGTGAAGCTGATCGAACTGCTCGACGAGGCATTCGAGCGAGCCGAGGCCGCGGTGGCCGAGAAGAGTCCGGACCTCGACCCCGAGGCGCGTGCCGAGATCGCCCGGATGATCGGGATCGGCGCGCTCAAGTACGCCGATCTGTCCACCGATCGCGTCAAGGACTACGTGTTCGACTGGGACCGGATGCTCGCTTTCGAGGGCAACACGGCTCCGTACCTGCAGTACGCGCACGCGCGAATCTGTTCGATCTTCCGTCGCGCGGACGTCGACCGGGTCGACGTGCGCGGCTGCGTGATCATGCTCGACGCACCTCAGGAGCGGGAGCTGGCCAAGCGTCTGCTGGCGTACCCGACGGCGCTGGAGGACACGATGGCGTCGTACTCGCCGCACAAGCTGTGCACGTATCTGTTCGACCTGGCACAGGACTTCACGAGCTTCTACGAGCACTGCCCGGTCATGAAGGCGGACGAGCCGATGCGCACCAGCCGGCTGGCACTGTGCGACGTGACGGCGCGCACGCTCGAGCACGGTCTCGGCCTGTTGGGCATCGCCGCCCCCACCTCGATGTGATCGGATCCCGGCCGGATGTGCTCCGGCGGCGGTCGGATACCGTGACGGCGTGAGTTCGTTGCCGGCACGCCTTCTGCCCGACACGGCCGCAGTCGCAGACGACGGCTGGCTGACCATCGGCGGCTGCTCGGTTCGCGATCTCGCGGTCGAATTCGGCACGCCGCTGTTCGTCTACGACGAAGCCCACATCCGGACCCGCTGCCGAGAAGCCGTCGAGGCGTTCGGTCCGCAGCGAGCGATCTACGCGACGAAGGCGTTCCTCTGTCGGGCGATGGCACGACTGGCGTTCGAGGAGCGGATGCACCTCGACGTGGCGACCGGTGGCGAGTTGACCACGGTGCTCTCGGCCGGGGTGCCGGCGGATGCTTGCATCATGCACGGAAACAACAAGAGCGGCTCCGAGCTGCGCCTGGCCGTCACCGAAGGCGTCCGCCGGATCGTCGTCGACTCGTTCGACGAGCTCGATCGTCTCGACGCACTACACGCCGAGGGAATCGGCCCGGTGCCCGACGTGCTGCTGCGGATCACGCCGGGCGTGCACGCCCACACGCACGAGTTCATCGCCACGGGCCAGGACGACTCGAAGTTCGGCTTCAACCTCGCCAACGGTGACGCGATGCGGGCCGTCGAGCGGACCCGTTCGTCGTCGAGCGTGAACCTGGTCGGCCTGCACTGCCACATCGGCTCCAACGTGTTCGCGGCGTCGAGTTTCGGCAAGGCGGCCGAGGTGATGGCGAACTTCGCGGCGCCGCTCGAACTGCCCGAACTCGTGCTCGGCGGCGGGCTGGGCGTTGCCTACGTGGAGAGTGAGGAGGCGCCGTCAATCACCCAGTGGGGGCATGTGCTCCGGGATGCGTGCGACGCACTCGGCGTGACGGCCCGGGTCAGCGTCGAGCCGGGCCGTTCGATCGTGGCTGCTGCCGCGATCACGGTGTACACGCTCGGCACGATCAAGCACATACCCGGTGTGCGCACGTACTTCGCGGTCGACGGCGGGATGAGCGACAATCCGCGCCCCGTGCTGTACGGCTCGGGCTACGAGTCGTTACTGGCGCGGGCCCCGTTCGCCGAGCGTGACCTGCTCGGCCGACTCGTCGGCAAGCATTGCGAGAGCGGCGACGTGCTTCTGTTCGACGCCAAGCTGCCCGCCGACGCTGCCGTGGGTGACCTGCTGGCGACGCCCGTCACCGGCGCCTACGGCCAGTCGATGGGTTCGAACTACAACCGCATCACCAGACCGCCGGTCGTGTTCGTCGACGCGGGCGACGCCAGATTGGTCGTACGCAGGGAAACCTTCGACGACCTGTTGGCCACCGACGTCGGCTGAAGCTCCGCGCCAGACGTCCTCACCGGGGGCGACCAGTGGTGGGCCGGTCGATCGACGCACCGGCGACGGCCGCGGAGCTCGCGCTGCGCTCCATCAACCCGGTCGTCGTCTCCATCGTCGTCTCAGCAGTCTCGGGCTCGCTGCGGCTCGACGACGTCGACGCTGCCCGACTTCGCGATCGGTGTGCGCCCTGCCGTCGCCGACCTCGCACCGGTCACACGTGATGCGGGTCGCCACTGCACCTGCTCCCGATGCTCGAGCTGGTGGCGCCAGAGCAGCGTTCGCGCTCGGTCGGCGATGACGGCGGGTGCCCTCGACCTCGGTCAGCGCATCGAGGAACCACGAGCGCATGTCGATGAGTGCGATCCGAACCAGTGGTGGCCGGTTGACCGATACCGCCCTTGCGGATCCCTCGAGCAGTCTCGGTTGCATCGAGCCGCGCCCCTCCACGACGTACGTCGTGACCGCACTCGGCGCGCCTGCCCGGTGGTGTCGCCGACGGGCCGTCGTGTCGTCAACGGCGCTTGGACTTCAGGTACCGGCGACCGAACTCCCTCGACTCCCGGTCGGCGAGGGCGGTGGCCAGGGTGTCGGCGTCGTTGGCGTTCCGTCTGGTGCCGGCGATGTCTTCCATCACCGCGTTCACCTGGGTCTTGGTCGCGCGGAGCGAGAACGTCGGCTTCGACGCCAGCTCGGCTGCCATCGCCTCGGCCTCCCCGACGAGCTGATCGGCCGGCACGACTCGATTGAGAAATCGCAACGCCTTCGCCTCCTCGGCGTCGAAGGGGCGGCAGGTCAGCACGAGCTCCTTCGTGATCGCCGGGCCGAGCTCACGCACCAGGCGGGGTATCCCGCCCCACGCCAGTGGAATGCCGAGGTCGACCTCGGGGATCGAGAACCGCACGTCTTCGGCGGCCAACCGGATGTCGCACGCGGCGGCCAACACCAATCCGCCGCCGACGACATGACCGTGCAGTGCGGCCACGGTCAGCGGGCGGCAGTCCGTGAGCGCCTCGGCCGCGATGCGACCGAGGTCGGCGTTGTCGCGTGGGGACGCGTCCATCGCCGGCGAACTGAAGTCGTCGAGATCGAACCCGGCCGAGAACGCCCGTCCGGCACCACGAACTACCACCGCCTTGATCGACGGCGTCTCGTCGAGCCACCGGCACGCCAGCGTGATCTCACGCAGCGTGTCGCGCGACAGTGCGTTCAACCGTTCGGGCCGGTTCAGCATCATCGTCGCGACGGGGTCATCGGCTCGGTGAACGAGCTTGATCGTCGACAGCCTCGGTTTCGCCATCCATCCAGCCAAGCACGATGGCGGCCGGAAGGTTGAAGCGGGTGGCCGAACCCGTGCCGTACCATCGCCCGATGGCGCGCGACATCGGTGGCTACTTCGACAAGCTCAAGCGGCAGGGCAGGGGTGGTCGCCGGCTGGAACCAGATGGCGACCGCCGGGTGCCGGAGCCCGACCACCAGTCCGACGAACCGGTGACGCACCGAGTGCCCGATCAACCGCGACCCTCGTCGGGCAGTGGCGGCCTTGCCGACGCGTTGAAAGACATGCTCCGGAAGGGCCGCTCGACCGCGACCACGGCGGGGAAACGGGTGACCGAGAAGGCCCGGACCACGGTCGACCGCCGCCGCGTGCCGGTGGAGCGGCGCCCGAGCAGGAAGCTCCCGCCCGAGGGGATCGTCCGGGTCGAGTACTCGCCGCGCCTGGACGGTGACCCCGACCCCGGAGAGGTCGTGTGGACGTGGGTCCCGTTCGAGGAGGACCCCGAGCAGGGCAAGGATCGCCCCGTCGTGGTCATCGGGCGTCGGGGGCCCAGTCTGGTCGGCGTACCGCTGACGTCGAAGCAGAACAGTCGCGAGGCGCAGGTCTCGATCGGCACCGGTGACTGGGACCCGAAGCGTCGCACGAGCTACGCCCGCATTTGGCGCATGCTCGACATCGACAGCGACCGGACGCGCCGTGAGGGCGCCGTGCTCGAACGTGATCGGTTCGACGCCGTCGTCGCCGCTGTCGACGAGTACTACGACGTCCGCCGGACCGCCGCCCGCTCGGGCGACGGGGAAGTCGTCGACGAACACTGACCTCCGCCTACGGCTCGGGAGCGTTCTCCGGAGCGTCTCGTGGCTCTGCCACTAACCTGCCCACGTGGCCAACGACCCCGAGACGTCTCTCCCCAACTCGCGCACCATCCGCATCGGTCTGCTCGGTTGCGGCAACGTCGGTGGCGCACTCGTGCCGCTCGTCGAACAGCAGGCGACCACCATCGAAGGGCGGACTGGCCTTCGCCTGGAGATCACTCGGGTGGCGGTCCGCAACATGTCGAAGGACCGGGGGATGACGCTCGCGGACGGCATGCTCACCCGCGACGCGCACGACGTGGTCACCGATCCCGACATCGACGTCGTCGTCGAGGTGATCGGCGGGATCGAACCGGCACGCGAATTGATCGCCGCCGCGATCGAGGCCGGCAAACCCGTGGTGACCGGCAACAAGGAACTGCTCGCGAACGTCGGCGCCGAGCTGTTCGCGCTCGCCGACGAGCACGGCGTCGACCTGCTGTTCGAAGCTGCGGTCGCCGGTGGCATCCCGCTCATCCGGCCGCTGCGCGAGAGCCTGCGCGGTGAGCCCGTGAGCCGCGTGCTCGGCATCCTCAACGGAACCACGAACTTCATCCTCACGAAGATGAGCGAGGAGGGCGCGGAGTACGGCGAGGCACTCGCCGAGGCGCAAGAGCTCGGATTCGCCGAGCGTGATCCGACGGCCGATGTCGAGGGGTACGACGCCGGTGCCAAAGCCGCGATCATCGCCACGATCGCATTCGGCGCCCGAGTGGTCGCCGGGGATGTGTACCACGAGGGGATCAGCGGCATCACCGCTGCCGACATCGCTGTCGCCAAGCGGCTCGGCTACGTCGTCAAGCTGCTCGGAATCGCAGAGCGCGACGCGGTGACGGGCGAGATCGCCGTACGGGTGCATCCGGCGATGGTGCCGGTGACCCATCCGCTGGCCAGCGTGCGCGAGAGCTTCAACGCCGTGTTCGTGGAGGGTGATGCCGTCGGCCAGCTGATGTTCTATGGGCGGGGTGCCGGTGGGGCACCCACGGCGAGCGCGGTGCTCGGCGACATCATCGACGCCGCCGTCAACCTCGACAAGGGTACGCACGGCAGCCTCGGGACCTTCGCCAAGGCCAAGATCCGGGCCATCGACGAGACGAGTGCCGAGTACCTCCTGAGCCTCGACGTCGCCGACGAGCCGGGGGTGTTGCATGCGGTCACGGGCGCGTTCGCCAACCACGGGGTCAGCATTCGCGCCGCCGAGCAGGAGGGCATCGGCCCCGACGCACGGCTGGTCTTCATCACGCACTCCGCTCGCGAGGCTGACGTCCAGGCCACCGTCCGCCACCTGCGCGACCTGGATGTCGTGCATCGCATCGGCGGGTTCATCCGGGTGATCGGTTCCTGACGTGCGGTACGTGTCGACCCGCGGGGACACGCCCGATCTCGGGTTCGCCGACGTCCTGCTGGCCGGACTGGCCGACGACGGCGGGTTGTACGTGCCCACCGAGTGGCCCCGGTTGCCCGAGCTGACCGGCCTCACCACGTACGCCGACATCGCGGCGACGGTGATGCGGCCGTTCGTCGCGGACGATCTCGACGATCAGACGCTTCGGTCGCTGTGTCATGAAGCCTACGCCGGCTTCCGCCATCCGGCGGTGACCCCGCTGGTGCAGATCGACTCCCAACTCTGGTTGCTCGAGCTGTTCCACGGGCCGACGCTCGCGTTCAAGGACGTCGCGCTTCAGCTGGTGGGACGCATGTTCGACCATGTGCTCGACCAGCGGGGACAGCGGATCACGATCGTGGGTGCCACGAGCGGCGACACCGGCTCGGCGGCCATCGACGGGGTGATCGGGTGTGATCACGTCGACATCGTGATCCTCTATCCGGCAGGTCGGACGAGCGACGTCCAGCGGCGCCAGATGACGACGGTCGACAGCCCGAACGTGCACACCCTCGCGATCGACGGGAACTTCGACGACTGCCAGGACCTGGTCAAGGCGATGTTCGGCGACACGGTGTTCCGCGACGAGCTGCGGCTGTCGGCCGTGAACTCGATCAACTGGGCGCGCGTCATGGCCCAGATCGTGTACTACGTCACCGCGTCGCACGCGCTCGCCGGTGAGCCGACGTTCTGCGTGCCGACGGGCAACTTCGGCAACGTACTGTCGGGATGGATCGCCCGTGAGATGGGCGCACCGATCTCCGACTTCATCATCGCGTCCAACGAGAACGACATCCTCACCCGCTTCGTCAACGACGGCGACATGTCGGCCCGCCCGGTGGTTCCGACGCTCAGTCCGAGCATGGACATCCAGGTGTCGTCCAACTTCGAGCGACTGCTGTTCGAGATGAACGGGCGCGACGGGGGCATCACCGCTGAGCAGCTCAAACGATTCCGGACATCCGGTCGACTCAGCGTCGAACCCGACCAGCGGGCGACGTTCATCGACGGCTCGTTCCGCGCTGCCAGGTTCGACGACCGCGAAACGCTCGCCGAGGTCGCACGGGTGTACGCCGACACCGGCCTGCTGATCGACCCCCACACTGCCACCGGTACCGCCGCCGCTCGTCGTTTCGGCGGCGAGCGTCCGATCGTCACGCTCTCCACGGCGCACCCGGCGAAGTTCCCCGAAGCCGTCGAGCGTGCCACCGGCGTCCACCCTCGCCTGCCAGAGCACCTGAGCGATCTGTTCGATCGGCCCGAACGTACACAGACGCTCGCGAACGACCTCGACGCCGTGCAGGCGTTCGTCCGGTCGGTCGCCCGTGTCGTCGCCTGAGCGGGTGGGACCCGGTGGCGTCCGCCACACCGGGTGCATCGGACGTACCTCGCCGCCGGCGAGAGGCAACGATGACGGAGCGCACAGGTGTTCGGATTGCGTTGCGCTGACCGGGTCGGGTGGATACAGTGGTGGCACCTGGGGTTTCCCGGGTCGCACGTGTTTCGACCCGACACCAACTCCGAACGACGTTCGGCTCGTTCTTTGAACGACCGGAGTCTCGGAGGGATCCGTCGATCTGCCATCGGCTGACCGAAGGCGTGCGTTTCCACGTCGGAAGTGTGGCGTTCCACGACGAATCGGTCGTCGTGGGAGCCGACCCCGCTCCGGACCCCCAACATCACGGGAAGTAGGTCATCGTGACCGCACAGGCGCTCGAACAATCCGTCCTCGAATCGAAGGACAAGACGCAACTCATCCAGATCGCCGAGGCACTCGGCGTCAAGACCAACACACGCAACAAGAAGGCCGACATCATCGGGCAGATCCTCGCGACCACCGGGGGCGGCAGTGAGGCTGTGTCGGCTCCGAAGCCTTCGGTCGCGACGAAGCCCTCGGCCGATCGTGCGGAGGTCCCGACCGCCGATCAGACAGCGTCCGCGTCGGCGCCTCCCAACCGCGACGAGCCCAAGGCAGCATGGGAACACGCCGCCGACAACGGCGACGGTGTGGACGACGCCCCTGCCGCCACGGACGCAACGCGGGAACATACTGGCGACGGCTCCGGGACGCGAGCCACGAGTTCGGAGCGGGAGACAGGTGGCGATCGTCAGTCGGGCGCCCGGGCCTCCGGAGAGGCCAAGCACGCCTCCGGAGAGGCCAAGCAGGACCAGGCCGAGGCCAAGCAGGACCAGGCCGAGGCCAAGCAGGACCAGGCCGAGGCCAAGCAGGACCAGGGCGATCGCCAGGGTGGCCAGAACCGCAACAACCAGAACCGCAACAACCAGAACCGCAACAACCAGAACCGCCAGGGTGACGGTGACGGAGAGTCCCGGAACAAGCGCCGTCGGCGTCGGCGCAAGGGGCGCGGCGGCCAGGACGGTCCTCAGGGCGAGGACCGCGATCTGCTCGAGAGCGACGACACCATCGAACCGCAGAGCACGGAGCCGGTCATCGTCGACGGCTATCTCGACCTCCGCGACGAGGGCTACGGGTTCCTGCGGGTCAACAACTACCTGGCCAGCAAGAGCGACTCGTACATCCCCGTGAAGCTGAGCCGGCAGTACGGCCTCCGCAAGGGCGACCGTGTGGTCGGCCTGTCGCGCCCGGCCGGCCGGAACGAGAAGAACCCGGCGATGCTCGAGATCCACTCGGTCAACGGTCGGCCACCCGAGGAGGCCAAGAAGCGGCCCCGCTTCGAGGACCTGACGGCGCTTTTCCCCGACTCGCAACTTCGGCTCGAGGATCCGTCGGATCCCACGAACATGACGGCGCGTATCATCGACCTCGTCAGCCCGATCGGCAAGGGTCAGCGCGGCCTCATCGTGTCACCGCCGAAGGCCGGCAAGACCTCGGTCATGAAGACGTTCGTCGCGTCGGTCGAGAAGAACAACCCCGAGTGCAACGTGATCGTGCTGCTCATCGACGAGCGGCCCGAGGAGGTCACCGACATGAAGCGGATGGCCAAGGGCGAGGTCATCGCCTCCACCTTCGACAAGCCGAGCGACCAGCACACGCAGATCGCGGAGATGGCGATCGAGAAGGCCAAGCGAATGGTCGAGTACGGGGAGGACGTCGTCGTCGTGCTGGACGGCATCACCCGCCTGAGCCGGGCGTACAACCTCGCCGCACCCGCCAGCGGCCGCATCCTCTCGGGCGGTATCGATGCCGGAGCGCTGTACCCGCCGAAGCGATTCTTCGGTGCGGCCCGCAACGTCGAGGAGGGCGGCTCGCTCACGATCCTCGCAACGGCGCTCGTCGAGACGAACAGCCGGATGGACGAAGCCGTCTTCGAGGAGTTCAAGGGCACCGGCAACATGGAGCTGCGGCTCGACCGCAAGCTCGCCGAGCGGCGCATCTACCCGGCCATCGACGTCGATGCGTCGAGCACGCGTCACGAGGAGCTCCTGTTCGACCGCAAGCAACTCCAGATGGTGTGGAAGCTGCGCCGAGTGCTCAGCGGGCTCGCGGCCGACGGCAATGCGGCGCCCGGCCTCGAGTTGCTCGTCGACCGACTCAAGACGTTCCGCACCAACGAGGAGTTCCTCACCGAGATCGCCAAGCAACCCGGCATGTGACCGGCTGCGCCCTGCGCGCCGACGGTGGCGGGAATACAACCGGGTTTCTTCCGGTAACATGCAAAGTCCGATTTCCCAGGGAGCGTTCCATGAAGACCGACATCCACCCCGCATACGCCGACGTCACCGTGAAGTGCTCGTGCGGGAACACGTTCACCACCAAGTCCACGAAGCCCGGCGAACAGCTCGTCGAGCTCTGCAACGAGTGCCATCCGTTCTTCACCGGCAAGCAGAAGCTGGTCGACTCCGGTGGCCGCGTCGAGCGGTTCAACAAGCGTTACGGCGATCGCAGCAAGAAGAAGTGACGGCCGCGGCCTCAGCCGCAGCACGATGACGAGACCGCCCCCGGGGATCCCGGGGGCGGTCTCGCAGTTTTCGCGTCTTCGCGTCCGCCGGGGCCTCGGAGAACGTTCCGCGGTCGACCCCGTGCGTGTCAGTTCTGTGTCAAACTGGCGGCTCGTCACTCAAGTTCGGTCGGGCGGCCGACGATCCACCCTCGTCTCACCACCACCGGAGTCGTCATGGCAGCGCAATCCGACATCGAGCATCTGCTCCGCCGCACCGAGTACGTCGCCCGCCCGGCCCGCGTCACAGCGCTGAAGGACCTCACGATCGAGGCTGCCGTCGACAACATCCTGGCAGTGACCGGTGGTGCCGGCTCGGCCAATCTGAACGATCCAGAGAATTGGCAGCGCGGCGTGCAGCTCACCCACCACTGGCTCGACCGGATGGCGCACGACGCACCCAAGCCGATCCGGGAGAAGATGGGTTTCTTCTGGCACGGGCACTTCTGTTCGGAACTCGGCAAGGTCGGGTCGGCCGATCTGATGCAGGAGCAGATCGACCTGTTCCGCAACGATGCGATGGGCAACCTGCGCACCCTCGCCAAGACGATGTCGACCCAGGTTGCGATGCTGCGGTACCTCGACAACAACCGGAACCGGAAGACCTCGCCGAACCAGAATTTCGCACGCGAGCTCATGGAGCTGTTCCTCCTCGGTGTCGGCAACTACACCGAGGCCGATGTCGAGGCCGCAACTGCGGCGTGGACGGGTCACACCGACAACTGGCAGACCGACGCCTACGAGTGGCGCGCCGACTGGCACGACGGGAGCACCAAGTCGTTCCTCCGTCGTAGCGTCAACAACGGCGGCGACCCGAAGCTCCACGGCGCCGAGACCATCGACGTGATGCTCGGCACCGGCGTCATCCCCAATGGTGCCGGCATCGTGGCCAACCGTGGCCGACCGAGCCGTGAGGTCGCCGCCGAGTTCATCTCGAAGAAACTGTGGATCGAGTTCGCCGGCACCAATCCGTCGGCCGCCGTGCTGGCGGCTCTTCGCGACTCGGCACTCGCCAACGACTTCGACATCACTCCGTGGCTGCGCACACTGCTGACCCGGCCCGAGTTCTACACGACCGAGGTCAAGCGGGGCCTCGTACGCTCGCCCGTCGAGTTCATGGTCGCTCTCCTCGTCGCGACCGGCCGTCGATCGGCGGAAGCGACTCCGCTGTGGTTGATGGAGGGGATGGGGCAGCGACCGCTGTACCCACCCAACGTCAGCGGATGGAAGCACAACGCCTACTGGGTCAACGCCAGTGCGATGGCCAAGCGAACCGAGACCGCACGCAGCGTGGTGTGGCGCTCGATGCAGGGATACTGGAACGGCGACGGTCTCATCCACCTGAAGAACGGAACGATCTCGCGAACGGATGTCACCGAAACCTGGCGCGACCAACCTCTCAAGGTGCTCGACGAGGTGCTTCGACTCACCGACGTGAGGCTCACGTCGGGCTCCTACGACGCCCTGGCCGCATTCGCCACCAACTCCGAGCGGTGGGAACGCAGCGACCTGTTCCACCTGGTCATGTTCGCCCCCGAGCTCCAGGTCGCCTGAGGAGGCCCGGCATGCTCGAAGCAGACATCTCGACGCGCGGTGCGCTCGCCAATCTGACCGGTATCGAGGCCGACGACCACGCCCTCGACCGCCGCCGCTTCCTCCAGCTCGTCGGCATGGGTGCCGGAGCCGGCGTCGCGGCCGGCGGTGTGTCGCCGATCGTCGACGAACTCCTCGGCACGTTCGGGCCTCCGGCGTGGGCCGCCGGCCCGGTCGGGCCGACCGACGGCATCCTCGTCGTGATCGGGATGTTCGGTGGGAACGACGGGCTCAACACGGTGGTGCCGTTCAACGATGGCAACTACTACACGATGCACGGCGATCTTGCGATACCGGGCGACCAGACGCTCCCCCTCGACGGCAACGTCGGCCTCAACCCGGCGCTCACCGAGCTGAAGAGGTTCTGGGACGATGGTCAACTCGCCGTCGTCGACGGCATCGGCTACCCGAATCCCGACTTCTCACACTTCAACTCGATGGCCTACTGGATGGCCGGTCGGCCGCATGCCATTCCGACGAGCGGTTGGCTCGGCCGCTGGCTCGACGGGTACCTGGGCGGATCGAAGGATCTCTATGCCGCCGCCGAGGTGGGCTCGTCCGTACCCCTCCACCTGGTGGGCGCTGCCTCCCGTGGCACCGTCGTGCCGCCGAGCACCCCGGGGTACGGCGCCGACAACTCGGACCGGAGCCTCCGCGGGTACCAGGCCATCCGGTCGATGAAATCGGGCAGCCAGGGGCCCTGGTTCGCGGCCGTGTCCGAAGCGATGGTCGACCAACTCGATCTCGCCCAGCAGCTGGCGCCCGTCGTCCCGGCGGCGGATCAGCTGTCCGATACGAAGATCGTGGCCCGCCTCGACGTCGCCGCGCGTCTGATCAACGCCAATCTCGGCTTCCGCGTGATGACCGCCGGCTACGGAGATTTCGACAGTCACGCCGGCCAGCCCCAGCAGCATCCCGTCCGGATGCAAGAGCTCAATGCTGCCGTGAAGCGCTTTTTCGAGGTGCTCGACCCGGCGTGGAAGAGCCGCGTGACGGTCATGACGTTCTCCGAGTTCGGACGGACCCCGTGGGACAACGACGGTGCGGGCACCGACCACGGCTCGTCGGCCCCGCACTTCGTGTTCGGCCAGAACGTGAAGGGTGGCAGGTACGGCCGCCGACCGTCGATGGCCGGCCTGCGTCGCTGGGAGCGCATGGGGCACCACGTCGACTTCCGCTCCTACTATGCGTCGATCATCGACGGCTGGCTCGGCGGGGGATCGAGCACCGTGCTCGGCGGCAACTACGAGAACCTGCGACTGTTCAGCCGCGGGCCGGGGATCCTGCCCGGCGGCGGTGTGGCACCCGGTCCGGCGACCGTGACCAGCCCCTCGGAGTTCACGGCGTTGACACCGAAGCGGGTCTGCGACACCCGTGTCGGGTCCGGGGGTGTCCCGAACCGCAAGATGCGTCGCGAGGAGCGTATTCGTGTGAAGGTGCGCGGCGTCGCCGGGGTCGCGAACAACGCAACGGCAGTCGTCGCCAACGTCACCGCGGTCGAAGCCAGCGAGAACATGTTCTTCACGGTCTACCCCGGGTCGACGGCGCGGCCGACCACCTCGAACATCAACGGAGGGCCGGGTCGTCCCGTGCCCAACCTCGTCGTGATGGGCATCGGCGCGGACGGGTACATCGACGTGTTCAACTCGCACGGCGAGACACACTGCATCGTCGACGTGTTCGGCTACTTCGCCGAAGGTGTTGGTGATCGGTTCGTGCCCGTCGACCCGTCACGGCTGTTCGACACCCGCTCGGGACACGGCACGCGCCGCGGGAAGCTCGGACACTTCGAGCCGCTCGACATCCAGGTCTCGGGCAGGTCGGGCGTGCCGAGCTCGGGTGCGACGGCGGTCGTCATGAACCTGACCGTGACCGAGCCCGAGGCGCCCGGTCACGTGACCATCTCTCCGACCGGCGTGAAGATGCCCGACACCTCGAACGTCAACTTCTACGCCAACGACACCGTGCCGAACCTCGCGATCTGCAAGCTCGGCAAGGGAGGCAAGATCACGATCAACGGCGCCGGCGGCAATCGCCACGTGCTGGCCGACGTCTTCGGCTACTTCTCGTCGAACGGAGACCAGCTTCGGGCGTCTCCGCCACGACGTGTGCTCGACACACGGATCGGCGTCGGGTCCGAGCAACTGCCCGTCGGGCCGAACAGGCAGATCGAATTGGTGCTCGGCGGCTCGGGTGCCGTACCGCCGACCGCGACAGCGGTCGTGATGAACGTGACCGCGACCGAGGTTGCACGACCGTCGTTCGTCTCGGTCTGGCCGGCCGGCGAGTCGAACCCCGGCACGTCGAACCTGAACCTGATGCCGGGGCAGACGATCGCGAACCTCGTCATCTGTCGGCTCGGTGAGGGCGGGGCGTTGACGATCGCGAACGAGCTGTCGGAGTGCCAGGTCATTGCCGACGTGCTCGGCTACTTCGTCGACTAGTTCGTCCAGTGCGCCGGATACCGTCGATCCGGTGACCGGCACAGAGAACGACGACGCACGCCGCAGCCGCCTGATCGGCATCAAGCTACGCGCCCTCGCGGGCGATCACCTCGGCCGTTCGGTTCCCGAGCCGGCGGAGTTCGCACCGGGCGCCGCGCTGCTCGCCGGTGACGACGCCTGGGTGTACCTCGACCGCCGCCCGGCCGAGCGGTTGGGCGCGGCACTCGCCTGGGCGATCCGCTCCCACGCGTCGCGCCTGCACATCGTGGCCGAGGAGGGCGTCGGGACGCTGGCGCGGCGGGCCGCCGAGTTCGATCTGCCGATCTCGGTCTGGCGGGCCGACGGGCGATCGCTCGTTCCCGCTGAGCCGGCCCTGCTCGTACCGTCGGCGATGGCTCCGGATCAGCACGAGGCGCTGCGCCCGTTGATCGTCGCGGGCGGCGCCGATCCCATCGTCGAGCACGGCGTGCTGACCGGTGAGGTGCGTGGTCTCGAGGTGTGCCGCGTCGTCGACGACGTCGCGACCGGCGCGACCCGGCTCGAGGTCGGTGTCGGCCAACACGACCGGGAGGCGTTCCAGATGCTGCACGGCGACGTCCCCACCGTGGAGTCGCTCGCCAGGGTCGTCGACGCCGTGCGCGAACTTCGAGCACCGGCCGCACCACCCCACCCACTCAAGGCATTGGGTGCCGAACGACTCATCCGGTGGCGGCTGGAGCAGCAGCCGGATCTCGTGGGTGCGACGGTGGTCGCTCCGGTGCCGCCACCGGTTCCCCGGCGAAATCTGAAGGACCCGGTGCCGTGCGTCGCCGTGGGCATCGACCGGAGCGGCGAACAAGTCGTGGTCGTGTGTTCGTCCGGGGTCGATCTGGATCTGATCCCGTACGCGGCCGACGCCCGACTCGCACTGGGCGAACCGGGCGTCGGTGGGGAGAGACTCGTGGTGGCCTTGCCGTCACGAGACCGAATCGGGCTGGTCGGCGAAATCGCCGACCGATTGCGTCACTCGGTGTCGTTCGTGTCGGTCGACTGATCTTCGGCCGAGTCGCTCGACGTGGCGTCGATGGCGAGTTCGGGCGCCGAGGTGTCGATCGAGATCTTCCGAGCCTGCGGCTCGTCGATCGTGCCGACCCGAACCGTCAGCCGGCCGTCGACGTGGCGGGCGTGGATCTTGCCGGCGTCCAGGCGGCCGGCGAGCTTGAGCGACCGCTTCCACTCGAACGAGTCGGTGGTGGCGCCCAGCGTGAGCGTGCTGCCGGCGATCTCGACGCTGACGGCATCGGCCGGAACGCCCGGCAGGTCGACGGTGAGCACGTACTCATCGTCGTCCCAGGCACCGTCGACCACGGGGCTCCCGGAACGCCGGGTGTCGTAGAACGAGTTGGTGAGCTGTTCGAACGCGCGGTCGAATGAGCGGTCGAATGGGGTGACGGTGCGGTGACGAACCAGCATGTTGTGTTCCTCCTGATGGGGATGTGCCCCTGGTGGGGCTTTGTTGACGAGAACGTGTCTGATGAAGACACTTGTCAGTATATAGAAAACCTGAGTGTTTACAACTCAGGATCGCGATGATCGATCGACCGGGTAGCCTCGCAGGGCCGTGCTCGATCCTGGTCTCTCCGCCCGTCTGGCCGCCGTCGCCGACGAGTTCCGCGAACTCGAAGCGCGCCTGGCCGACCCCGAGACCACGGTCGACCCCGATCGTCTGCGGGTCGTTGCACAGCGGTACAAGGAGTTGGCTCCGTTGGTCGAGGCCCACCGCGCACACATGGCCCGGATCGGCGATCTCGGCGCGGCGCGAGAGCTGCTCGACGCCCCCGACCCCGACGGGCGTGCGATGGCCGCCGACGAAGTGGTGGCCGCCGAACGCGACCTCGTCGAGCTCGAGGAACGGCTCCGCGAGCTGCTCGTGCCGCGCGATCCGCACGAGGGTCGCGCGGTCATCATCGAGATCCGCGGCGCAGAGGGTGGCGAAGAGGCCAATCTGTTCGCACGGGATCTGCACGAGATGTACCTGGCGTACGCGGCGGTCCGGAAATGGAAGGTCGAGACGCTCTCGCTGACCCCCAGCGACCTCGGTGGGGTGAACCAGGTGACGTTCGTCGTTCGGGGTGCCGATGCCTGGCAGCACCTCAAGTTCGAAGGCGGACCGCATCGCGTGCAGCGGGTGCCCGTCACCGAGAGCCAGGGCCGCATCCACACGTCCTCGGCAACCGTCGCAGTACTGCCGGAGGTCGACGACGTCGACATCACGATCGACGAAAGGGATCTCGACATCGACGTGTACCGATCCTCGGGTGCCGGCGGACAGCACGTGAACACCACCGATTCGGCGGTCCGGATCACCCACGTTCCCTCGGGTGTCGTCGTCACGATGCAGGACGAGCGCAGCCAGCTCCAGAACAGGTCGCGGGCGATGCAGGTACTGCGGGCACGGCTCTACGAACTCGCCGAGCGCGAACGTGACGAGGAGCTGTCGGCCGAGCGCCGATCACAGGTCGGCGGTGGCGGGCGGAGCGAGAAGATCCGGACCTACAACTTCAAGGAGAACCGTGTGACCGATCATCGGATCGTCTTCACGATCTACCGTCTGAACGACGTGCTCGCAGGCGACCTCGATCTCGTCGTCGAACCGCTGTTGCTCGACGAGCGTGCCCGGCAACTCGCCGACATGGGGGCCTGAGGTGGAGGCGACACGTCCCGGCGGGGTCGCCGCCGACGGGGAATCACCACTGTCGGTCCGCGACCTGCTGCGTCAGACCGTCGAAGCCATCGGCGCGCCTCACGAGGCCCGATGGTTGTGTGAAGTGGCCACCGCCCTGGACGGCACCGAGTTCGACGAGTCCCTCGACGAACCCGTCACCGTGAGGATGGTCGCCCACCTCGACCGGATGATCGCCAGATATCGAACGGGTGAGCCACTTCAGTACGTGTTGGGGCGGTGGTCGTTCCGCCACCTCGATCTCGCGATCGACCGGCGTGTGCTCATCCCGCGTCCCGAGACCGAGGTGGTGGCCGGGGTCGCCATCGACCTCGCCCGTCGCGTCGCAGATCGGCGGGTGGTGGCCGACCTCGGTACGGGCTCCGGAGCGATCGGTCTGTCGATGGCCACCGAATTGCCCCTCGTCGGCACGACCGTCTGGATCACCGACGTCAGTGACGATGCACTCGCCGTCGCTCGCGCCAACCTGGCCGGAATCGGTGCACCGGCCGCCAACGTCCGGATCGGCCACGGCACGTGGTTCGATGCCCTCCCTGCGGACGAATCGTTCGATGTGATCGTCAGCAACCCGCCGTACGTCGCGGTCGGTTCCGACGACTTGGCCGCATCGGTGGCCGAGTGGGAGCCGTCCGGTGCGCTGTTCGCCGGTGTTGACGGGCTGCGAGACGTCCGGGTGCTGATCACGGGTGCCCTCGACCACCTGCGACCGGGCGGCTGGCTGGCGCTCGAGATCGGATCCGATCAGGGCGATGCCGTGGTCACGCTGCTCCAGGCCGCCGGCTACGTCGAGAGCGAGATCCGGCCCGATCTCAGCGGCCGGGACCGCGTGGCGGTGGGCAGGTCACCCGGCTGACGATCATGTCGACGGTCGTTCAGTAGAGATCGCCCGCCGCACCGGCGTCGACCGCCCCACGGGTGGCTGCGAGCTCACTCGAGTAGCCGGCGCGCAGCGCCAACGCATCACTCGTGACGGTGATCATGCGGAATCCTTGATCGCGTCGACGTTGCGTGAGGGCTCCGGTGCAGTGGATGCCGGGGGTGACTCCATGTCGACGGCACGCATCGACGATCGTCGCGAGCGCCTCGTCGAGCGGTGACTCGTCGGCATTTCCGAACGGTTCGAGACCGAGACTGATCGACAGATCGGCGGGCCCGACGTAGATCGCGTCGACACCCGGCACGTCGAGGATCTCGTCGAGGTTCGAGATCGCCTCCCGGGTCTCGATCATGGGGATCACCGCGATCGTGGCGTCGGCCCAGGCCCGCTGCTCGGGGTGGCGCTGGCCGGCCATGACCGGCCCCCAGCTACGTGAGCCGTTCGGCACGTACCGGCAAGCCGCGACCACCGCTTCGGCCTGCTCGCGAGTGTTCACCATCGGCACGATCACACCGTGCGCACCGGCGTCGAGGGTCTTGCCGATGATGCCCGGCTCGTTCCACGGCACCCGAACGATCGGCGTCCCACCGGCCAGCTCGATCGCCTGGATCATCGCGGCCGAGGTGAGGTAGTCGATCACGCCGTGTTGCGTGTCGATGCACACGTAGTCGACGGGCTGCCGAGCCGCGATCTCGGCGCCGACGAATCCGGGGATGGTGAGCCAGAAGCCCAGCGTCTCGTTCCCGGCCGACCATTTCTCGCGCAGCGTCATGATGCGAGTCTGTCAGGTCCGCGGTTCGACGATGGATGCCGGGCGTCCGGCCAGTACAGCCAGCGCGTTGTCGATCGCGTGCTCGTAGAGCCGGCGACGGCCGGCCACCGTTGCCGACGCGATGTGCGGCGTCACGATCACGTCATGTCGGTCGAGCAGCGGATGGCCGTGGGGCAGCGGCTCGGGGTCGGTCACGTCGAGGCCGGCACCCTGCAGGTGACCGGCGTCGAGCGCCGCGAGCAGAGCATCGTGGTCGACGAGCGGGCCGCGTGCGCAGTTCACGAGGTACGACCCGGGCTGCATGCGGTCGAGTGCATCGGCATCGATCATGCCGATCGTCGAGGGTAGGGCGGGCGCGTGGAGTGAGACGACGTCGGACATCGCCAGCAGTTCGTGCAGGCCGACCAGGTCGACGCCATCCACGGGCGAGTCGGCGACGCCCGGATCGGTCGCGATCACCCGCATGCCGAGCGCCTGGGCCGCAACCGCCACGCGGCTCGCGATCCGGCCGATACCGACGAGGCCCAGCACTCGACCGTCGAGCTCGAGGGCCCGCCCCAGCGGCTCGCCCTTGAGCCCGGCGGACGATCTCGCCATCTGGTGTGGGAGGTGTTTCGTCACGGCGAGGATGAGCGCCATCGTGTGCTCCGCCGTCGAGACCATCGGCGCGAGGGGTGCGTTGCAGACGATCACCCCAGCGGCGTGGGCGTCGGCCACGTCGACGTTGTCGTAGCCGACTCCGACGCGCGAGATCACGGTCAGGTTCGGGGCGTGCGCAAACTCGGCGGCGTCCCACTGGCGCACCGCACCGGCGATGACGGCGTCGGCGAGGTCGAGGCCGTCATCGGTGCCCGATCCGACGATCGTCGCCCGGTCGTCGACCAGATCTCGGTACGGCTCGGGAAACGGATGGTCGACGAACAGGACCGGCAGCGAGGACATGCGGCGAACGTAGCGCTCCGCGCCGCTCACCGGTGATCCGGTAGCGTCTCGAAGACCATGACCGATGAGCAGTTGGCGAAGTATCGATCGAGCATCGACAACATCGATGCCGCGCTCGTGCACCTACTCGCCGAGCGGTTCAAGATCACCCAGGAGGTCGGCCGGTACAAGGCGACGGTCGGCCTGCCCGCCGCCGATCTCGACCGCGAGGCCCAGCAGGTCGCCCGCTTGCGAGCATTGGCCGAGGAGTCGGGCCTCGACCCGGTGTTCTCCGAGCAGTTCCTGCGCTTCATCGTGGCCGAGGTGATCCACCATCATCAACGGATCGCCGAACAGGGGTGATGCACCGGCCGACTGATTCTCCCGATTGAATCGAGGATGTGGAACGTTTCGACATCGCAGTGATCGGTGGTGGTCCCGCCGGAGCCGCCACCGCCATCCGGGCCGCCAGGGCCGGGGCTCGGGTCGTGGTCGTCGAGAAAGGAGCCCACGGTCGCGACAAGGTCTGCGGTGACGGGCTCACGCCCCGGGCGGTCGCAGCGCTCCAGGAACTCGACATCTCCCTCGACGATGCCCACCGCATCGCCGGACTGCGCATGATCGCCGGCAAGCAGGTCCGTGAGCTGCCCTGGCCCGACACCGGGCGCTTCCCGAATCACGGAGCCGTCTGGCCACGTCGTCGACTCGACGCCGCGCTGATCGATGCCGCGGTCGACGCCGGAGCCGACGTGCGCTTCGAGGTGTCGGGTGAGCCGATCCTCGACGATCGCTCGGGGCGCGCCACGGGCATCGCCACGCCGCACGGCACGATCGAGGCCGACCTCGTCGTCGCAGCGACCGGCGCACCGGGATCGGTCGCACGGGCGCTCGGCGCCGAGCGCGACGTCGCCGAGCCCTTCGGGTTGGCGATCCGAGCGTACGTGGAGAGCCCGCGACACGACGATGAGCACCTCGAGGCGTGTCTGACGATCCGTAATCCTCGCGGCACGTGGGTGCCCGGCTACGGGTGGATGTTCCCGTGCGGTGACGGCACCGTCAACATCGGCGTCGGTGCGCTCTCGACGATGAAGGGGTTCAAAGGGCTCAACCTCAATCATCTGCTCGACAGCTATCGGGGCCTCGTCGCCGACTCGTGGGAGATCGGCCCGAACCTCGAACGGCCCCGGGCATGGCGTCTCCCGATGAGCGCGGTCAAGCGCCACGGCCCCGGCTGGGTCGCCATCGGTGATGCCGCCGGACTCGTCAACCCGATGAACGGCGAGGGCATCGACTACGGGCTCGAGTCGGGCATGCTCGCCGCCGACCTCTTCCTCGAGGATCCAGCGACCGCTCCCGAGCGGTACGACGAATTGATCGGCGAACGTTTCGACGGGTTTCTCCGGACGGGTCGCAGGTTCGCGTTCCTCATCGGCCACCCCTGGCTGATGCGGACCGGGCTCCGATTCGCCGTCGGCACGCAGCAGGTCGCCGACATCACCCTGCAGGTGATGGGCAACCTGGTCGACTCGCAGACACCCGGTGCTGCCGGCTGGACGATGCGCGCCGCCGATCGCACCCTCGCTGCTGCCGATCCCGTGCTTCGGAAGACCCGAGCCCGCGCCTGATCCGGTAGCTCGGCGTGCTGGTCGCGGGTCCGTCCGATCGGTACGGTGGCGTGCCGTGACGACACGAACTCGCAGCTTCGGTATCGACATCGGTGGGAGCGGCATGAAAGCAGCGCCCGTCGACCTCTCCGACGGGACACTGGCAGCCGATCGATACCGCATCGACACACCGCAGCCGGCCACGCCCGGGGCGCTGTCCGACGTCGTCACGAAGCTGGTCGCACATCACGAGTGGGACGGACCGGTCGGCGTGTGCATGCCGTCGGTCGTGACCAAGGGTGTCGTCCGGAGCGCCGCCAACATCGACGCGTCGTGGCTCGGGGTGAACGCCGACGAACTCTTCGCAGAAGCCGTCGGCCGACCCGTCGCCGTCGTCAACGACGCCGACGCCGCCGGCGTGGCCGAGATGACGTGGGGGAGCGGGAGGGGTCGGAGCGGCGTGGTGATCTGCCTCACGTTCGGCACCGGCATCGGGTCCGGGCTGTTCGTCGACGGCGTGCTCGTGCCGAACACCGAACTCGGCCATCTCGAACTCGACGGGCCCGACGTGGAGAAGCGTGCGGCGGCGAGTGCCCGTGATCGGGACGGGCTGTCCTGGGAGGAGTGGGGCGATCGCGTGGACCGCTACCTGCAGCACGTCGTGATGCTGTTCTCGCCCGAGCTCATCATCATCGGAGGCGGGGCGAGCAAGAAGCCCGACAAGTGGGTGCACCGTCTGAACCCTGGCTGCGAGATCGCGATCGCCGAGATGGCCAACAACGCCGGGATCGCGGGCGCTGCGCTCCTCGCTCCACCAGCCCGTTCGCCGTCGTCAGCCCGCGAGTGACGCGGAATCTCGTCGACCGCGTACGGCGATCACGACGAGCGTGACGACGCTCAACGGCAGGACGAACCCGACGACGGCGATCGCATACTCGTCCTTGATCGGGTGGTCGGCGGCCTCGATCACCAACCACGTGAGGTAGGCCGCATAGAACCCGAGGAACATCGCGCCCTCCCAGCGGAGCAACGCGTAGCCGTTGGCGAACATGGGCAGGCAGGCGATCGCCACGGCGATCATCACCGGAATGTCGAGCGAGAGCGCGCCGTCCGGCACCTCGAGCGCGTTCGGTGACAGTGCAGCAGTCAGCCCCAGCACGGCGAGGATGTTGAACAAGTTCGAGCCGATCGCGTTGCCGACAGCGAGATCGCGTTGGCCACGAGCAGCGGCGAGCACCGACGTGGCGACCTCCGGCAGCGATGTCCCCACTGCCACCACGGTCAGGCCGATGACCAGTTCGCTGACGTCGAGTGCGCGGGCGATGTCGGTCGCTGCCTCGACGAGCGACTGCGAGCCGGCCACGAGCAACACCAAGCCGAGGAGGACGAAGCCGATGTCTGCGAGCGCCGAGCTCTGCCGGAGCTTCTCCGCGGTCAGCGCCTCGTCGTACTCGGTGGCGACCAACGGCTGTGTCGAGCGCTTCGAGCTGACGACCGTCCAGGCGACGTATCCCACCAGCAGCGCCACGAACAGCACGCCCTCCCAACGCCCGAGCGAGTTGTCGAGTCCGAGCACGAGCACCAACACCGACAGCGCCAGCATGATCGGCACGTCGATGCGGACGATGCGCTGTGCAACGACCAACCCGCCGCCGACGATGGCCGCGATCCCGAGCACGAGCAGAACGTTGGCGATGTTCGAACCGACGACGTTGCCGATCGCCAGGTCGGTCTCGCCCCGCCAGGATGCCCCGGCGCTCACCGCGAGTTCGGGGGCACTCGTGCCGAACGCGACGACCGTCAGGCCGATCACCACCGGGGTCAGTCCGGTCCGAGCAGCCAGCCGGGCGGCGCCGCGAACCAACGCCTCGGCGCCGATGACCAAGGCGGCGATGCCCACAACGAAGAAGACGACGGTCCAGATCGACATGGGCGGCCAGTCTGGCGTCCGTCAGCGCGAAGTGAAACGTGCGAGCCGCTGTGCGAGCTGGGTGCGATAGGTGGCGGCGCGATGGAGTTTCAGGTCCTCGTAGCCGCGAACCTGGTCCGGGAGCGATGCGATCGCCGTCGCCTCGTCGAGATTGGCGGCCGAGAGGTGCGCGATCAGCATGTCGACGGCCGACTCGAACTCGGGGATCATCGCTCGTTCGACCTTGCGGACCTCGGCCCACCGGAACGGGTCGGCGAGCGTTCCCCGCACCTTCCTCATCGCCCGCAGTGCGGTGAACGAGGGTGTGGCGGTGCGTTCGAACTGGATCTTGCGGCCCACGCCCATCGAGCGGAGCGCCGGCGGGTGCAGGTGGTAGGTCACCTTCGTGTCGGGTCCCCCAACTGCTCGATACCGCCGCTGCGACTCGTCGAGCAGCGCGAGCCGGGCGACCTCGTACTCGTCCTTGTAGGCCATCAGTTTGTGGAGGTGGCGGGCCACCGCCTCGGTGAACGCACTCGAGCCGGCCGCGATCGCCTGCTCGGCTCGACGGGCTCGTTCGACGCGATCGGAGAAACGTCGGGCGTAGGCCCCGTCCTGGTAGTCGACGAGGTCCTCGCTGAGCCGCCCCACGAGTTGATCGAGCGACTCGACCGGTGGCGCTGTGACGCCGGCGGCCGCTTCGACGAGCGTCGGCTGGATCGCCCACTGCCGGCCGAACCGGAACGCCGCGACGTTCTGATCGACCGCCACGCCGTTGAGCTGGATCGCCCGCTCGATCGCCGTCGGGTCGATCGGGAGCGCTCCGGCCTGGACCGCCGCGCCCATCACCAAGATGTTCGCCGTGGTCGTGGCGCCGAAGAGGCCCCGCGTGATCGCGGCTGCGTCCAGGTACCGATTCAGGTCGGCCCGAGAGACATCGTCGAGTCGTTGGCGCAGCGCAGACTGTTCGGGATACTTCGAGGATCCGGGCTTCGCGACCATCTGCCCGGTGGGCACGACGTCGACCGAGCCGACGACCACGGTCCTGCCGACACGGGCGCCCTCGCGATGGCTGTCGCTCGCGCCGGCGAGCATGTCGAAGACGAGGAAACAGTCGACCCCGGCTTCGTTGGCATGGTTGGATGCGGCGGGAGCACCGCGTGTGATGCGCACATCGCTCGTGACCGGCCCCGCCTTCTGCGACAGCCCGGTCTGATCGAGGCCCCGGACGTGCAGGTCGTCGAGCATGGCCGCCGTGCCGATGATCTGGCTGACGGTCACGACGCCGGTCCCGCCGATCCCCGACAGTCGTACGGTGAACGTGTCGGGGTCGACCACGGGCACCGGCGCCGGCAGATCGACGAGCGAGGGCGTCGCCGGGGTCGATCGAATCATCCCCGTCGCAACAGGGTCGACCGTGACCGTGGCGAACGCCGGGCAGTCGCCCTGCATGCATGAGAAGTCGAAGTTGCAGCTCGTCTGGTGGATCGCCGTCTTGCGGCCGTACGGCGTGTCGATCGGCTGCACGGACAGGCAGTTCGACGTCTCTCCGCAATCGCCGCAGCCCTCGCAGATCCGTTCGTTGATGACGACGCGGAAGCCCGGCTTGGCGAGATTGCCGCGGCTGCGGGCCCGTCGTTTCTCCGCCGCGCACGCCTGGTCGTGGATGAGCACCGTCGTGCCCTTCACCGAGGCCAGCAGGTTCTGGGCCTCGTCGAGGCGGGAGCGATCCCAGACCTTCACGCCGTCGGGCACGTCGAGACCCTTGATCCGGTCGGGGTCGTCACTCGTGATGATGACCTGCTTCACCCCTTCGGCGAGGAGCATCGTGGCGATCTTGTCGACATCGACGGCACCCTGTGCATCCTGCCCACCGGTCATCGCCACCGTGCCGTTGAGCAGCAGCTTGTAGGTGATGTCGACGTCGGCGGCGATCGCAGCACGGATCGCGACGGAACCGGAATGGAAGAACGTGCCGTCGCCCAGGTTCTGGACGAGGTGGTTGCGCTCGACGAACGGTGCCATGCCGATCCACTGGGCGCCCTCGTTGCCCATGCAGGTCAACCCGACGATCTCGCCGGTGCGTTCGGGTTCCATGAACGCCACCATCGCGTGGCAGCCGATACCGCCGCCGACCAGCGTGCCCGGCTCGACGCGGGTGCTGGTGTTGTGCGGGCAGCCCGAGCAGAAGAACGGCGCACGGTTCACCGAGAGCGGGATGAGGTTCCGATCGGGCTTGACCTGGGGTGGGGCGAGCCGGTCGCCGAGTCGCCGGCCGAGGTGGTGGCGGAGCGCCGGCAGGATCCGCTCGGCATCGAGCAGCGAGTCGTACGGCACCAGCACGAGCCGGTCCTCGTCGCGCTTGCCCCACACCCGGGGTCGGTCGGCGACGTCGTAGAGCGCGTCGCGCACGAGCATCTCGAGGGTCGGGTTCTTCTCCTCGATCACGAGGACCTCGCTGAGACCATCGGCGAACGAGCGGACGTCGTGGCGGTCGAGTGGGATCGGCATCTGGAGCTGCCACAGGCGGATACCGGCTGATCGAAGATCGTCGTCGGTCGCGAATCCGAGCACCTGGAGCGCCTCGCGCAGCTCGTGGTAGGTGTGGCCGCACGCAGCGATGCCGATCCAGTCGTCGCCGGTGCGGACGGTGACCCGGTTGAGTTGGTTCAGTGCGCCGTACTCGCGGGCGAGCTCGGTTCGCACCTCGGAGAACTCGCGTTCCATGTCGAGTGTGTGCGGCGTGATGAGGAGGCCGTTCGGGCGCGGCTCGAAGCGTCGGCCGTCGACGTCGAGCGTCGGGATGACGGGCTGCACCCGGTCGGGGTGCACGTCGATGGTGCCGGTGCCGTCGGCGACCGGCGTGACGAGCTTGAGGCCGGACCAGATACCGCAGGCGCGAGACAGCGCCACGGCATGCCGCGCCAGATCGAGCGCCTCCTGCGGGTCGCCGGGGAACAGCAGCGGCATGTGGAGGTCGACCATCGTGGCGTCGCTCGATGACGGCAGGGTCGACGACTTGGCGCTCGGATCGTCACCGACGACGGCGACGACGCCGCCGCGCGGGGCCGTGCCGGCGAACACGGCGTGGCGGATCGCATCACCGGCGCGGTCGATGCCGGGTCCCTTGCCATACCACACGCCCAGGATGCCGTCGTACCTGCAGTCGGCGAGTGTCACCGCGAGTTGGCTCCCCATGACGGCGGTGGCGGCGAGTTCCTCGTTCACGCCTGGCCGGTTGACGACGGGCAGGTCGGGCAGCGTGCGGTTCGCCCGCTCGACCTCCTCGCCGAACATCCCGACCGGTGATCCCTGGTATCCGCTCACGAAGGCTGCGGTGTTCAGGCCGTGGCGGCGGTCGATCCGGATCTGATCGATCGGCAGCCGCGCGATCGCCTGGACACCCGACAGGAAGACCCGACCGTGTTCTGCCCGGTAGCGATCGGCGAGCTGGTAGGCGTCGACGTCGGCTGTCTCGGGGGACTTCGCTGTGTCGGTCACGTGGTCAGTCTGCCTCATCTCGCCGTACCGGTCACGGGGTCGCCGTGGTCAGCTGCGGGGTCAGATCGAGATTGGTGTTGGCGCCGCAGAGGACGATGCCGATCCGGTCGCCCGACGATCGTGGCGTCCATGCTCCTGTCATCAACGCCGCCAGCGGGGTCGCAGCGGCAGGCTCGACGACGATCCGCAACCAGTTCCACAGATGGAGACGTGCCGCGATCACGTCGTCGTCGCCGACCAGCACGCTGGTGGCGTCGACGGCGTGGAGCGCCCGAAACGGAGTCGCGCCGGTGCGGGTCGCGCCCAGGGCGTCGGCCGCGACGCCCGAGATCTCGACGTCGACGGGCTTTCCGTGCGACGTGGCGGTCGCGTAACTCGCAGTGCCGTGGGTTTCGACGGCGACCGTCTCGGTGTGGCTGCCGTACCAGGCGGCGTTTCCGCCGCTCAGGCCACCGCCGCCGCAGGCCAGCAGGACGGCGTCGAGGCCGGGTGCATCCCGATCGAGTTCGCGGGCGCTGGTGCCCGCGCCCGCCATCACGACCGGGTCGTCGTACGCATGGATCGAGGTCGCGTCATTCGTCTGGAGATACTCGCGGCTGGCCGCGAGTGCGTCGCCGTAGACGTCGCCGACCTCGTGCACGATCGCTCCGAACTGGCGGAGCTTGGCGACCTTGGCGGGTGTCGCCGTGGTCGGCACGAAGATGTGGGCCTCGTGGCCGAACCGGTGCGCGGCCCAAGCGACCGCGGCACCGTGATTGCCGCCGGATGCGGCGACGATGCCGCTCGGCGCGATGGGTTGCGTGGCGACGAAGTGCGCCGCGCCGCGAGCTTTGAACGACCCGGTGTACTGGAGATACTCCAGTTTGAGCATCAGCGTCGCATCGACGCCGATCTCGCCGCCCGGTACCTCGATGGTCGGGGTGTGACGCACCAGTGGTCCGAGGACCTCCGCGGCCCGCTCGATGTCGTCGGGGGTGACCTCGGCGCCCGATCGGGCATCGGGTTCGATGTCGCACCTGCTCATCTGCTCATTCTCGGTCACCTGAGAGCACAGCACCAGTGATGCACGGCGACCCGGTGTGGAGTGACGTCGTCGCGCTCGTTCTCGCGCAGCTGCGCGCCACGGTGGACGAAGATGGCAGGATACGGCCATGATCTCGGTGATCGGGGAAGCTCTGGTGGATCTCGTGATCACGCCGGACGGCGCGGTGGATGCGAAGCTGGGCGGCGCCCCGTTCAACACGGCGCGGGCGTGTGGTCGGCTCGGAGCCACCGTTCGATTCGTCGGCGCGCTCTCGGTCGACCGGTTCGGTTCGATGTTGGCCGACCAGCTCGTGGCCGACGGCGTCGATCTCTCGGAGGCGACCCGGGTCGATCTGCCGACGACCTTGGCGGCTGCCGAGTTGGACGAGTCGGGTGCCGCGACGTACCGCTTCTACATCGAGGGCACATCGGCCCCGGCGCTCGACCGGCTCGGCGACGACGCCCTCAGGGACGGCATCCTGTTCTCCGGTGGCCTCGGTCTGGTGCTCGAACCGATGGCGACCACGGCGGAGGCCGCCATCGTCGCGAGCGGTCACCGCCTCGTCATGGTCGACGTCAACTGCCGACCGAAGATCGTGCTCGACCGCGACGCGTACGTCGCCCGTGTCGACCGTATCGTCCCCCACGTCCAGATCCTGAAGGCCAGCGACGAGGACCTCGACTACCTGCGGCCCGGTGTCGATCCCCTGGAGGCTGCGCACAGTCTGCTCGAGGTCGGCCCGTCGGCAGTGCTCGTCACGCGGGGCGGCGATGCGGTGCACGTGCTCACGGCCGACGACTCTCGCATCGTCGACGTCGAGCCGGTCGACGTGGTCGACACGATCGGTGCCGGCGACTCGTTCGGCGCCGGTCTCATGGCGTGGTGGGTCGCGACAGGGCTCGGCCGCGCCGATGTCGACGACATCGATCAGCTCGTGCGGGCGGTGCGGGCCGCGAACCTCGTCGCCGGCGTGGTGGTGACTCGCCGCGGCGCCGACCCGCCGTGGAGGAGCGAGCTCCCAGCGGAGTGGTCGCCGTGACGGGTGAGTCGTCCCCGGCGTAGCGCGTCGTTTCCGCCGTCGATCTGCACCGGTGGCCGGCAGCGATCGGGCCGTTCGGTCCGGCGTGGGCGTACCTCGAGTGCACCGCTCGCTGCGGATCGTTTCGCGTCGGGCCGAGGTCGCCTCGGTGCTCGTTCATCACGCGGTGACGCCGTGCCGTGGGCGTGGCGTCCGGATGATCTCGGCCGGTGGGTGCCTCAGGCCGCGGCGCCGATGGGCAGGATGAGGTCGACGCGGCCCCGTCCGACGTCGACGGCGACTGCGCCGACGTGGGCGGCTGCTCGCTTGGCCGCCTCGCTGCGGTGACTCGTCCGGATGACGAGCCGACGCCAGTCGTTCTCGGCCTGATCGACCGCCGCACGCAACAGCGCGGTGCCGATGCCGCGGTTGCGGCGCCCTCGCGCAACAGCGATGAGCACGTCACCGCTGGCGTCGACACGGATGATGCCGACGACGCGGTCGCGGCCGACGGCCGCGAGCCGGAGCCCATCCGGTTGTTCCAAGCCGTCGATGAGCGAGATCGTGGGTTTCGGATTGCAGCGAGCCGACGGACCGAAATAGCGGGGCTCGGCTCGCAGGTCGGCGAGCAGGTCGGCGATGCCGGTATCGAGCGAGGGATGGTCGGCGGCCGCGATGATGACGTCGGGGTCGAGCATCCACCCATCATGCGATCCTTGCGTTCCGCGTGGTCGACGCCGGCGTTGCGATCGTGTTTCGAAACGGCGTGCCGGGGTCAGCGGATGCCCGACGGTGCGTAGCTCGACGGCAGTCCGTCGCGGCTGAACACGACCTGCCAGAGCTGGAGGTAGCGGGAACGGAAGCCACCGGCCGAGACGAGCAGGTAGTAGTCCCACATGCGCCGGAACCGCTCGTCGTACGTGTCGGGCAGGTCGTCCCAGTGAGCGGAGACGTTCGCGTGCCAGGCCATGAGCGTCCGGTCGTAATCCGGTCCGAAGTTGTGCCAGTCCTCCAGCGTCAGCGTTCCTTGCGCCGCGCCGGTGATCTGCTGCGCGGTCGGCAACATCGAATTCGGGAAGATGTAGCGATCCATCCACGGGTCGGTGCGACTGCTCGGCCGGTTGCCGCCGATCGTGTGGAGGAGGGTGACGCCGGACGCGTCGGCCAGGCACCGTCGGACCGCCTGCATGTAGCTGCCGTAGTTCTTGGCACCGACGTGCTCGAACATGCCGATCGAGTACACCCGATCGAACCGTTCGGTCACCTCGCGGTAGTCCTGCACCCTGATCTCGATGGGCAGACCGGCCGCCGTCTCGCGGGCGAGCTGTGCCTGTTCGTGGGAGACGGTGATCCCGACCACCTCGACGCCCGAACGCTCGGCGAGGTACGTGGCCGCACCGCCCCAGCCGCAGCCGATGTCGAGCACTCGCATGCCGGGTTCGAGCATGAGCTTGCGGCGCACGAGCTCGAGCTTGGCCTCCTGAGCGGCGTCGAGCTCGTTCGCGCATCGCCAGTAGGCGCAGCTGTACATCATCGTCGGTCCGAGCATGAACCGGTAGAGGTCGTTGCCGATGTCGTAGTGCCGGCGACCGACCTCGTACGCGCGATCACCCTTCTGCAGGTTGCGGAGCTTGGCTTCGGCGATGCGCAGCGCCGACGTCGGCGAAGCGAGGCGTTCGGCGATCCGTGATCGGTGCGCCCGGTCGACCATCTGGTCGATCGCGTCGCAGTCCCACCAGCCGTCCATGTAGGCCTCGCCGAGCCCGAGGGTGCCATGGGCCAGCACTCGTTGGAACAACCGATCGTCGTGCACGCGAACGTCCCACGGCCGGTCGCCGTCGATCCGGATGTCGGCCGGGTCCACCAGCCGCTCGAAATGCAGCCGCAAGCGAGACATCGACACCACGTTATCGGAGCGGCTCGAACCGCTCGACGGCCGGTGGTCGGGGACCTGGGAGCCATCGACCGGCCGCCGTGGCGGGCGCGTTGAGGGCGGATGGTTCGAGATCGCGCCGGAAGCCAGGTGCTGCGAGCGTCGTGGGCGGTGTCGGGGTGATCGTCGGGGCTCCGCGCCGTGGGGTTGGGCTCGGGTGGCGCGTTCCGGCTGCGGTGAGTTGTGGAGTGAGGGTGTCGGCGGGGACAGGTCGGCCGGTGAGGTAGCCCTGGATGTAGCGGACGCCGGAGGCTTGCAGGGAGGCGTGTCGTTGCTCGGTCTCGACGCCTTCACAGACGACGGGGGCGTCGAGGATCCCGGCGATCGAGACGATGGCTTCCATGATGGCGCACGGGCCGGTCGGATCGCCGCCGACTTGTTGTCGCACGGCGGACAACGTCACTCGCAACGACCGGTCGATCGCGATGACGTCGAACGGGACGCGGAGCAGCTGCCCGAGGTTCGAGTAGCCGGAGCCGAAGTCGTCGATCGAGATCCGAAAGCCCGCCCGGCGAAGTCGTTCGAGCCGGGCGCTCGCCAGTCCGGTGTGCTCGAGGGCGGCGGATTCGGTGACTTCGACGACGAGTCGTCTCGGCGGGATCGACCACGCGCGGGCGGTCGCCAGCACCGCGGACACGAAGTCGTCCTCTGCGAGTTGGCGCGGGGAGACGTTGAACGACGCGGTGAAGTGCGGATCGATGCCCATCTCGGTCCACGTTGATCCTCGGGGTAGCGCGCCCGTGTGCCGGATCCGATTCGCCGGTTCGACGCGGTGCCGTTGGACAGTGCCGGGCCGCGCGGTCTGGTCCCGCCTGCTGTTCGCGGATCAGTCGGCCAGCGACTGCAGGTGCTCGTTGGCGGCCTGGAGAACTGGATCTCGTCGTGCGAGGAGGTCGCTGCGAGTGGCCGTCACGCCTGGGAGCGAGGCTTACCCGGTACCGAGGGCGGTTCGACAACGGCGAAGGCGGCCACCGTACGTGATCGCGTCACAGGCGTTCGGGGGCTCGCCGCCCGTCTTGCGTGACGTTCCGTTGAAGCGGAGGTTCAGGGGCGTGACCGTGCACGTGGGGCCGTACGAGCCGTCTGATGCCGCGAGGTGCTGCGACATCATCAACGACGCGATCGGAGCGATGGACGGACCAACGACGCGGCGCGGGCGCACGTGCGCACGAGCAATGTCCCAGACCGCCTGGGACACGACCTCGAACGCTGGACCACGCCGGTCGTCGAGTCGGATGACGAGGTCGTCGGCTTCGGCGCGCTCGACCATGACGAGGTGAAGCGGGTCTACGTTGATCCGGCCGTTCAGGGTGGAGGCGCTGCGACGGTCCTGATGAGCTCGCTCGAGGAGATCGCGGCCCGTCGACTCGGCACGGTCCGGCTCGAGGCGTCTCGGAGCGGCCGCATTCATCACCCGCCGCAAGTGAGGATGCGCAAAGCACCCTTGGCCGCAGGATTGTTGGACGCTCGGTCAGGGCCGATATCGCACACCGTAAGGTCGGGTCGCGCGTGATTCTGTGCACCTCTTGTCGGGTGCTGATGTAGTGCGATCTCGTCGACGAGGCGGCTTCGTGGACCGCCACGATGCAGGCAGAGCGGTGCTCGGTCCATTTGGTGTACGTTCCGCTCTCCCAGAGTCCGATGTTCGCCGGACGCGCCGTTGAAGTTCGGTCGTTGGGGCGTTTGCCCGTGCGGGGATCCGGGTGCGCCGTCGGCATCGTTTGGTGGCCGGCCGCGACCAGGGAGTTGGATCATGACGCCGCGACGGTCGCGAGGAGCTGACCGGTGGCGTCGTAAGAGCGGACCTCGGCTGGCGTGTGATCTCCAGTGGGCAGGTCTGTGGCGATCACCCAGAATTTGCGGTCGAACTGACCGCTGAGATCGGTCGGGGTCGTCTCGGCGACCGTGCCATTGTCGAACTCGACCTGAACGAGTTCGGCGGCGTCCACCACCGTGCCACCAATGGTGACACGACTCGTCGACTCACCCTCGGCCACGACATTGGAACCGCCCTCCACGGTGATGCCCTCGGCTGCGGTATCGATCCTGCTGCAGCAGTCGCCGCTTCCGCCGATCGACGTCGACCAGTAGCCTCCGGATTCCTGGACCAGGAACTCGGCGCCGGGCCCGGCGCTGGCAACCGCGATCGCCGCCGACTCGTCGCCCAATGGCCGCGATGGCATCCGGTCGGGTTTCACAACTGCGAGGCCGGCAAGAACACTGCGATCCTCGTCATCGAACGGGCCCGAGTCGCCGACCACGACGGTCGTGGTGCCGAGGCGTCGCATGGCCGTCCAGCCGCCGGAGACCGGATCGTCGAGCTGCCAGTTGGTCCCTGCGATGACGATGGGTTCACCTTCGACCTGCTCCCCGGAGTTGGCGGTGATGCGTAGCCGCTCGGTTGTGCCACGTTCGCGCTCGTTTCCATAGAACACCGATCGGGCGGAGTCGTTCGGGAAGTGATCCAACGCGTACATGTACACCACTCCGTACGGCAGTCGGGTGGCGACCACCCAATCGTCAGCCTCGAACGATTCGATGCTCGACAACAACGTCGGCGGGCCGTCGAGTTCCACGTTCGCGAGTGGGTCGTTGCCGGAGCGGCTCGCGAGGGCGCCGAGGCCACCGACAACCACGATCAGAGTGGCGGCCGCGACGAGCCACATCGATGCGGGCCGACGCGGCGTCGGAGTTCCAACCCGCACTTCTGGTTCATCGACTGTCGGCGCTGCCGATCGTGCCAGGACGTTGTCGACCCGTGAAGGTGGCAGTTCCAGTTCGTCGGCGAGCATCGAGTAGTGATCTCGTAGCCGCTGTTCCAGGTCGGTGCTCATCGGGTGATCTCCTTTCTGAGTTGCGTGAGCGCTCGATGGGCGCGTGTTCGCACCGTCGAGCGGCGGACGCCAAGGACTGCGGCGATCTCGATGTCGTCCAGGTCCTCGAAGTACCGCAGGGCCAGCACCGCGCGCTGATCGAACAGGAGCCGCTCGAGTGCCTCCTGCAATTCATGATCGAACGGTGACGGCGTCTCGACCATCTCCTCCCGAATCCCAGGAGCCTCTCTCACGACACGCAGGTGCCGATGATGGGAGTGGCAGGCATTGACGACCGCTCTGCGCAGATACGGCTCAGGTCGCTCGACACGGTCCCAGTTCCGGTGCAGAGCAACGAACGCGTCTTGGACGAGATCGTCAGCGACCCCGGAATTCCTCGTCAGGACGTACGCCAACCGGACCATTCGCTGGCGATTCGTGCGATAGAGCTCCGCGACCGCCTCGCCGCGATCGTTACCGCTCATCTCGACCGCTGCATCACGCACTTGGCTCCACACCCACTGAGACGCCCCAGCCGCCCGAACTGTTCCACGACGCTGATCACCGCCGCTAGCCAACCCGACGTCGAGCGCTCCGCGCAACCGGCGATCGCCTCGACCGAGTTACTCCGCGTCGCAATGACCCATCTTCGCCGACTCGTGATCCGAGTCGCTCCGCAGCCCAGGTCGAGATCGACGTCGGCCGCTGGCCAGGGCCCTTGTCGATCGGCCTGGTCCGGGCCTCATACGGGAGGTTGGTGCCGATCACGAGTCGGGTTCGCGTGCCGGCGGGGGTGCGATGCAACCACCCGGCGGGCGCTCGCAAGTGACACCCCGGTCGACATGGGTCACAGTGCCGTGTTCGTTGGCGAAAGAACCGCTGCCCGATACACGGGCCGATCTGTGCTGGTCGTCCTCGGTGACGGGCCGGATTACCGAGCGCAACTTCTGTGCGGGTCCGGCCGCCCGCCCGGCGATCTCGTTGCCGGACCACGCGTGGACTCAACGGCGGCGGTGGGCGCACGTTTCCGGGCGGCTGCGGTGTGTTCGCTGCTGCGTCGGAGTGCCGTTGACTCGAGGTTTCGGGCGAGCGGGAAGCGACGAGGTTCCCAGGGTCGCGCGTCGGCCTGCGAGGCCACTTCGCGGGCAGGGGTTCGGGTCTCGGGACGAGCGATCTCGAGTCGCCGCGGCCGCCGAGTTGAGTATAGTTCCTCACCGTGACAAGGACGTCCGGGTTGCGACGGCAGATCACTGACGAGGAGGTGGCGACCTATCACCGCGAGGGCGTCGTGCTGCTGCGCTGCATGTTTGACGACGAGTGGATCGATATGTTGGACGAAGGTCTCGACACGCAGTTGGCGGCGCCGACCGCCCGAGCTCGCGTGTGGGATCGAGATGCGGGTGGGCTGACCATGTTCTGGGACAGCCAAGCGTGGATGGGTGTCGAGCAGTATCAGCAATTCGTGTTCGAGTCACCCGCTGCCGAGATCGCCGGCCGGGTCATGGGCGCTTCGGAGGTCAACTTCTTCTTCGACGCCGTGTTCGTTCGTTCACCGGGCACCCAGTTCTCGACGCCGTGGCATCAGGACGAGCCGTACTGGTCGATCGAGGGGTACGACAGCTGCACGATCTGGATGCCCCTGGTGCCCGTGGCGGCGAAGAGTGCGTTGGCGTTCGTGCCCGGATCGCACGTCGGCACGCCGGCCTGGAAGCAGTTCAACTTCGGGGTCCTCAACCCCGATCATCGCGCCGGAGTCGACCAGGTCGACTTCTCCGCCGTGTCAGAGCAGGAGGTGCCGGACATCGACGCTGATCCCGATGCGTTCGGCGTGATCAGTTGGGCGATGGAGCCCGGCGATTGTGTGGTGTTCAACGGCCGCACGATGCACGGCGGCTCGGGCAAGCTGGACACGGGCGTCGACCTGCGGGTGTTCACCTCGAAATGGCTCGGCGACGACGCGCGAGTCGTCTTCCGTGACTGCGGGATGGATCCCGATCACAGCGCGATCATGGCCGAGTACGGCCTCAGGCCGGGCGATCGCCCCGGCACGGATCTCTATCCCCGAGTCTGGGAACACACGGCTTCGTAGCCGCAGTGCGAGGAGCCGGCTGGACAGTCGCCCTTCGGAACCCCGATCCAGCACAGGACGGCAGTCGATCCGCTCGTCTGCTCGATCTCCGACGGTTCCAGCGTGACGACGGGCGCACGCAACTGCACGACAACCGGCTTCCAACGCATCACGAGCTCCTCACCATCAAGCCCGCTCGCAGGGACACTACGGGCCCCAACGACGCCCACGAATCATGCGACATCGGGCGACCGGCCAGCCCGCGATCGTGCGCCGGGGACAGCCGCCTCCCTCAGGCAAGGGTGTCGAGAGTACGCCTGAGCGCGACCGTTTCGTGACGCCCGGTTCAGTTGAGCCGGAGGTCGCCGTAGAAGCCGAAGACCGGCAGGTCCTGGTATTCGATCGGGCCGATGAGGCCGTCCTGATGGACCTTGCGTCCCACCCAGTCGGCGAATGGTTCGGAGGCGTCGTCGACCGTGCCGTTCGACCTGAACTTCCCAGTCCGGAAGCTTGCGCTTCCGGTGTCGACACCGGACAGGACCACGTCACCAGGCTCGCAGTCGACGAGCGACCCGTCGGTGATCGTGAACGGTCCGGTCCAGACCTTCCAGGCCTCCTCGTAGTGAAGGATCCTGCCCTGCCCGGTGGTTCGTCCAGGGAGTGGGTAGAGGGCCATCCCGTAGGTCGTGCCGGCAAGCTCGATGGTGCCGAACCAGGAGATCTCCGAACAGCCGAACAGTCCGAACCCGCCGGTCGCCGGATCCTGGTTGAGGACCATGACCTGGTCACCTCGTTCCGGAGCCTTGGCCTCCACCGGTCCGGTGGCGACAACCGTGAACATCAAGGCCGAAGCCGAGAGCATCTTGAAGAACGTTCGCATTGCTGACCCCCTGTGTAGGTGAACTCACACTGCGCGGTTGCGCAGCGGTTCCGACGCTGTCGGTCGACCAGTGGGGCGGCCAGTGCTGTTCGGACCCATTTCCGTGAACGATGCCGTGCTCCGGCTGAATCCGCTGCGTGGCTTGCCGAGGAGTCGCAGAGATGGGCGCGGGCTCCGTCGCATCGAGAGGTGTTCGGCAGTGGACCGATGTCTGACGAAGCCCGTGTCGTGGGCCATTCAGCCCTGGTGGCACACTCCCAGCGACAGCACGCCGGCAAGCGAACCGCGATTGGCGGCGTCGAAGCGCTCTGTCGTGGTCGTGTCGACCGACGGACCCGCGGCCCCTGGCACGGCGACGCCACGGAGGGCCGGCTGCCACAGGCCAGGGTGACGTCGCTTGGCCGTTCAGACGAGGTAGTGGCGCACGGCGAGCCGTTCGGCGCTGTCATCGCCGGGCACGGGGAGTTGGCAGGCGACGCGGAGCCCCGGCCACTCGACCGGCGCCAGCTGCTGATACTCGAACGTCAGGAGACCGGCGCCCGGGTGGCGGAACCGTCGGATGCGGGTCTCGAACTGCGCGACGTCGTGTTCGGGCCACCAGGCCGCGAACTCGGCCGAGTCGGCCGAGAGCCTCCCGACGAGTTCGGCGAACTGCTGATCGCCTCGGAGTGCTGCGGCGCCGGACCGGAACTCGGCGAGCGCCTGGCGGGCATGGATGTCCCAGTCGACGATGAGCTCACGGATCGACGGGTCGGCGAACAGCACCCAGAGCAGGTTGCGTTCGACGCCTCGGAGCTCGACGATCCTCGGGTAGAGGCGAACCTGTGCCTGGTTCCAGGCGAGGAACTCCCAGCGCGGTCCCAGTACGGCCGCAGGCGCGGGCTCCATCGACTCGATCAGACGCACCAGTGCGCTCGGTGCCTCCTGCGGTGCGTCGACCGGCGCCGAGATCGGCTGCGCCAGCTCGAGCAGGTGCTCGATGCCGGCGTCATCGAGGCGGAGCGCCCGCCCGATCGCGCTGAGCACGTCGGGCGAAGCGTTGATGCGCCGACCCTGCTCGAGCCACGTGTACCAGGTGATCGAGACACCGGCGAGCATGGCCACCTCCTCACGGCGCAGCCCGGGTGTACGACGGCGCCCGCTGCCGCGCGGCAGCCCGACTTGCTCGGGGCTCACCGCGTCGCGGCGCGCTCGGAGGAAGTCGGCCAGCTCGGCGCGATGGTCCATCCGAGCCAGTCGACCACAAACGCTGCCCGCGAACCAGATGTGTCTGCCACCACCGCCCTCCTCATCGTGCGAGCCGTCACAGGGCACGCGTCCCTGATCGCTCGTGCGGACTACCCACCGGCGTATTCCCGGCAGGGCTGACCGCGCAGGGCGTCACAGGCCGGGTATCCGTCGGGTGCGTCGACGTTGTCGACGACGGGGAGCACGACGCGCGACCGGAAGTCGCCGCCATGGGCGATCGTGACCTCTTCGCCACCGCTGATCGTGTCGAACTCCCAGAGTGGTCGTTGCCCACCCGGCGCATCGACCACCAGCCGAATCCGGCTGCCGGCCCGGAAGGCATGTGCGAACGGGAACAGCTCGACACGGACCAGCTCGAACCCCGCGCCGGGCAGCGGTTCGGCATCGCGTTCGCGATGGGTGTGGACCGGGCGGAGCTCGGTGGACGCCGACTCGTCGAGCGCTCGGCGGGACGCTCGCAGCCATCCGCTCTGCACGTAGAGCTCCTGGCCGTCGGGGCGGATCTCCGAGATCGTGACCTCCACGTCGGTGTCGCCGGCAGGACCGGTCAGGAAGTCCGAGGCCATCCAGAGGTCGACCGAGCCGGACCCCACGATCACCCTCTCGTCGGAGAGCGGGACCGTCGCCCAGGCGGCAAACGTCCCGGCGCCGCCCTCCTGCCAGTCGTACGTGGCGTCGACCGACCAGATGCTGCCGGACGACTCGTCGAACCAGGTCGGCGGGGTCGCGTCGGGGAGCGCGAGGTACGACGACTCGCCGGCTGCAACCTCCGGCGCATCGGCCAGCGTTCCGTCGTCGGTGAGATACCACGCGATCGCCTCCGCCTCGGGGACGGGCCAGGCGTCGAACTCGGCCTCGAACCGAGCGATCGGCGTGCGCGGTCCGAAGCCGTCGGCCGCGCCCTGCTCGAACAGCACCCGGATCGGCGGTTCGGACTCGAACGCTGCGAGCGCTTCGGCGTGCGTGAGCCCGGAGAAGCGGTCGTCGGTGGGCAGTGCGACGTCGCTGGTTCCGAACAGCCCGGTGCCCGCGATCGGCGCGACCAGGCGCGCGACCGCCAGCGATGGCGTGCGTTCGGCCACGTACAGGTCGAGGAACTCGATCAGGCGCGGCAGCACTGCCGGACCGAGCGCGTCGATGTGGAGGCCGTTCGTGAGCGAGGCGTAGAAGTGGTCCGTCCCGGTGAATTGGTCGAGCATCGTCGGAAAGTGGCCGCCCGTCTGCTCGTCGTGCCACGTTCCCGCCAGCAACGTCGGCACGGTGATCTGATCGACGAACAGACGAGGGGCCAGCTCTGCGGCCACGTCGTCGGTCCAGAACTCGTTCGCGTCGATCAGCCCGAAGAGGTCGGGACTCTGAAGACGCAGCTGCTGGTTGTCGGCACACGTGCCGTCGCCGGCGGTGATGCGGTCGGAGACCCACGGGCGGCCCTCCGGCCGGGCTTGCTCGACACGATCGGCTGCCCACGGAACGGCGAACCCCGTGTTGAGAATGCCGCCGGGGTACAGCGTCGACAGTGCCGTGTCGGCGATCACGCTCAAGGGCGTGATCGCCGCCAGGCTCGGCGGTCGGGTCTGAGCGACGAAGAGCTGGCTGATGCCCGGGTACGAGATACCGACCATGCCGACCCGGTTGCCGAGTACCCAGGGCTGGGCGGCGACCGTCTCGATCGCGTCGTAGCCGTCGAGGCTCTGGGCGTACTCGAAGTAGTCGAACGAGCCGCCGCTGCAGCCGGTGCCGCGCATGTTGACGCCGACGTATGCGTACCCCAGCGCGGTGAACAGGTCGGCGAACCCGGCCGCGTCGGGGTCGCTGGGGTCGTAGCCCGAGTACTCGACGACCGTGGGATACGGGCCGCCCGCCGGGTCGCCGGGGAGCCAGACCGCAGCCGACAGTGTCGTGCCGTCCCGGGTGGTGAGGTAGCCGAGTCCGCCCGTGGGAAGTCGCTGCTCGGCGTAGAACGCAGGCGCCGGGTGGTCGCTGCGAACGAACGTGGTGACCGGGTCGCTGCTGACGCCGTCTGCCGCGACCCGGAATGTGGCACCGCCTGGGAGGTCCCGGAACACGATCGCTCCGAAGTCGTCCGCGGCCGTCGCCGCGACGACTGCGCCGTCACCGTCGAGCAGATCGAACGGGCGTCCGGGGACGGCACCGGTCACCGTAACCTGTTCCGTGCCGGGCTCGACCCGGAACTCGGGTGAGACGGGCGGCGCCGGCGGGGTCGTGGACGGCGCGGAGGTCGGGCGGGTCGGCGGCGGTGTGGGTGTCGCACTCGCCGCATCCTCACCACCGGAGCACGCAGCGGTGACGAGTACCGCTGCGACGAGTGCGGCGACGGCGGCGTGCGTCATGTGCGCATGGTGGCAGGTGAGCGGCCCTCCCTGCGATCGGGTGCGTTCAGGCGCGGCCGTGATCGCCGGTCGTGCCGTCGGTCGAGCTTCCAGAGCATCGCGTCACGATGTCGTTCGAGCGCGGCGATCAGGTTCTCCTTCTCGTCGCCGAGCGGTGGCACGACGCACGCCATCTCGGCGACGCTCGCCACGTCGGCGTGACCCTCCCATCGGCTTGTACGGTGAGGCCGTGGCCGATCTCGATTCGCTCCTGTCCGATCTCCGACTCCTGGTCGATGTCGAGTCCCCATCGCTCGATGTCGCGGCACTGTCGAAGTCGGCCGCGGTGTTGGCGAGTCTGCTGGAGGAGCGCACGGGTCGCCGACCCACGATCGTCGACGGTCCCGACGGGCCACACGTCCACTGGTCCGGTGGCGGCGAACCGCGGGTGCTGATCCTCGGTCACCACGACACGGTGTTTCCGATGGGCACGGTCGCGCAGCGCCCCTTCGCCGTGGTCGACGGACGCGCCACCGGCCCCGGCGTGTTCGACATGAAGGCCGGCATCGTCCAGGCGATGCACGCCGTTGCCGCGCTCGACGACGCCAGCGGGGTCGAGATGCTGTTCACGGCCGACGAGGAGGTGGGCTCCGGCTCGTCGCGCGCCCTGTTGGAGGAACGGGCTCTGGCCTGTGGCAATGTGCTCGTGCTCGAACCGAGTGCCGACGGTGGCGCGGTCAAGACGGCGCGCAAGGGCACCGGTGTCTTCGAGGTGGTCGTGCACGGACGGGCGTCCCACGCCGGCCTCGAACCCGAGGCAGGCATCAACTCCCTGATCGAGGCGTCGCACCAGGTGCTGCGAATCGCCGAGTTCGGCGACGCCACGACCGGCACGACGGTGACGCCGACCGTCGCGCAGGCGGGAACGGCCGACAACGTGGTGCCTGCCGAGACACGCATCAGGGTGGACTGCCGTGTACCGGACGCCGAGGAGAAGCACCGTGTCGAGGCGCTCATGGCGGGGCTCACCCCCGTCGACGCGGGTGCGACGATCACGGTCACCGGATCGATCGGCCGTCCGCCGATGCCGGAGTCGGCGTCGGCGACGCTCCTCCCGCTCGCCGAAGCAGCGATGCCGGGTGTCGGCGGGGTCGCCGTCGGAGGTGGAAGCGACGGCAACTTCACGGCAGCGCTCGGCATCCCGACGCTCGACGGTCTGGGCGCAGTCGGGGGTGGGGCGCACGCCGATCACGAACACGTCATCGTCGAGACCATGCCGGGTCGGGTGGACCTGGTCGAAGGCATTCTGCGGAGATTGTTGTGAAGCTGCGCGACGACCTCGTCGACGCGCACGAACTGGCCTGGGAGCACATCGCCCGTCCGGGCTCCTGGTGGACCGGAGCGCAGCGAATCGAGCTGGCCGAGACCGTGCTCGTCGCGATCGCCGATGACGACCCCCTCCCGCCGTGGGTCGGCGTGTCGACCGGTGATCGGCTCAAGGACGTCCGTCGAGCGCCGGATGCGGCCCACGACGCTGCCTACCGGATCGCTCGGCACGCCGGCACGATGACCGAGGACGTCTACCGCTGGTTCGCCGGCGAGTTGGGTGAGCTGCCCTACGTCGAGCTGTGTGCGATCGTGTCGTCGGTCGCGGCGGTCGCACACTTCAGGCGCAACATCGGTCTCGAGGTTCCGTCGTTCCCCACGCCGGTCGACGGAGAACCCACCGGCGAACGACCGCACGAACTGGCCGAAGCCGAACTCAACTGGGTGCCGGTCGCGGCACCCGCCGATCGCACGCCGGCGGTCCTCCAGGCGTACACAGCGGTCCCGGGCGAGATGACCAACACCTGGCGGATGGCGAGTGCCCAGTACATCCCTGCAGAGGAAATGATCCACGCGGACTGGTCACGTCGTCCGGGAGGGCTGACGCGGCCGCAGACCGAGCTCGTCGCAGCCCGGGTCGCCCAGCTTCGAGAGTGCTTCTATTGAACGACCGCACACAGCAGCATGCTCAGTTGGAGCAGCAACGACAGCGGTGAGCCCGCCGATCTGGCAGCGGTGGCGAACGGCGCCGTCGGGACCGGCATCGAGCACGGCGACGAGCTCCTCCGGTTCGCCACTGCCTGCGGTGAACGCGACGACGACGAACTGGCGGCAGCACGCAACGCGGTGGTGGCGACCACCGACGAGGCGTTCATGATCGATGCGGCCGCGGTCGCCGCCAACTTCGAGATGATGACCCGTCTCGCCGACTCGACCGGTGCCCGCATGCCCAGCGACGTGCTCGAAGCCCGCGCCGCGCAGATCGGCGTCATGGGCGTCGCCCAGTTGACCAGCCGCCGCTGATTCCGTCGCCGGCGACCGGCGAGTCACACGGCTACGGGGTGACGACCAGTTTGCCGGCGGCCTTCCGGTCGATGAGGGCTCGCAGGGCCTCGCCGGCGCGCTCGAGGGGGAAGCGACCCGAGACGTGGGGCGCCAGCTTGCCGTCGGCCACCCACTCGATGAGCTGGTTGCTGATGGCTGCGCTCCGTTCCGGCTCCCTCGCGGTCATCGCCCCGTAGAACACTCCGACGATCTGGCAGCTCTTCAGCAGCGCCAGGTTGAGTGGGATCGACGGGATGCCCGCCGTGAACCCGATCACGAGGAAGCGGCCCTCCCATGCGATCGCGCGGAGTGCCTGCTCGGCCTTGTCGCCGCCGACGCAGTCGTACACCACGTTCACGCCCTGGCCGCCCGTGAGCTCCTTGGCACGATCCTTCAGGTTCTCACTCGAATAGTTGATCGTCTCGTCGGCGCCACGCTCGCGACACAGGTCGAGCTTCTCGTCACTCGATGCGGAGGCGATGACCCGAGCACCCATCAGCTTGCCGATCTCGACCGCCGACAGCCCGACCGCACCGCCGGCCCCGGTGACGAGCATCGTCTCGCCCGCCTGGAGGTCGGCCCGGTACTTCAATCCGTACAGCGTCGTCCCGTAGGCGTAGTTGAGGCCCGTGGCCGCCTCGAACGCGACGCCGTCGGGGAGGCGCCTCGCGCTCATCGCCGGAATCACCATGCGCTCGGCGAACGCCCCCGTCGTACCGAGACCGCCGACCACGCGGTCACCGACCGACCAGCCGTCGACACCGTCGCCGACGGCGGCGACCGTGCCGGCACCCTCGGTGCCCGGGATGTAGGGCAGGCCCGTCTTGAACTGGTACTTGTCCTCGAGCATCAACGTGTCGGGGAACGTGACCGGCGCCGCCTTCACGTCGATGAGGAGCTGGCCCGGTTGCGGTACCGGTTCGTCGACGTCGTCGACGACGAGATCTTCCGGAGGACCGAACGCCTTGCACACCACTGCTCTCATGACGCCCGAGAGTAGACGTGCGTGCCAGCTGTCGGGGACTCCGGTGCGGGCCGGTCGTCGAGCGGCGAGTGTCAGGTGTCGGTGTTCGTCGGATCGAGTTCGAGCATGCCGCCCTCGCCGAGCGTGCCGACCTTGCGGTACACGTCGAGTTTGCCCCGGCTGTCGGTGATGTCGAGGTTGCGCATCGTGAGCTGGCCGATCCGGTCGAGTGGCCCGAACGCCTGGTCCTCGACCCGTTCCATCGAGAGCCGGTCGGGCTCGTAGGTGAAGTTCTCGCCGGTGGTGTCGAGGATCGAGTAGTCGTCGCCGCGTCGCAACCGCAGGGAGACCTCGCCCGTGATCGCGGAGCCGACCCAGCGCAGCAGCGGCTCACGCAGCATCAGCGACTGCGGATCGAACCACCGGCCCTCGTACAGGAGCCGGCCGAGGCGCCGACCCATCGTGTGGTAGTTCTCGATCGTGTTCTCGTTGTGGATCGCCGTGACGAGCCGCTCATACGCGATGTGCAGCAGGGCGAGCGCCGGTCCTTCGTAGATGCCACGCGACTTCGCCTCGATGATGCGGTTCTCGATCTGATCGCTCATGCCGAGGCCGTGGCGACCACCGATCTCGTTCGCCGCCATGACGAGATCGACCTGCGAGTCGAACGTGCGCCCGTCGATCGCGACCGGCCAACCCTCCTCGAAGCGGACGGTCACGTCCTGGGCGTCGATCTCGACGGTCGGATCCCAGTGGGCCACACCCATGATCGGCGTCACGATCTCCATGCCGGTCGAGAGCTCTTCGAGCGCCTTGGCCTCGTGGGTGGCGCCCCAGATGTTGGCGTCGGTGGAGTACGCCTTCTCGACCGAGTCGCGGTAGGGCAGGTCGCGGGACTGCAGGAACTCGCTCATCCCGGTACGACCGCCGAGCTCGTCGACGAAAGCCGGGTCGAGCCACGGCTTGTAGATCTTGAGGTCGGGGTTGACCATCAGCCCGTATCGGTAGAACCGCTCGATGTCGTTGCCCTTGTAGGTGGAGCCGTCACCCCACACGTCGACGCCGTCCTCCTTCATCGCCCGAACCAGGAGCGTGCCCGTCACCGCGCGGCCGAGTGGTGTCGTGTTGAAGTACGTCTTGCCGGCCGTCCGGATGTGGAACGCTCCGCACTGGAGCGCCATCAGACCCTCGCGGACGAGTTGCTCCCTACAGTCGACGAGTCGGGCTTCCTCGGCACCGTACTGCTTGGCCCGCCCCGGCACACCCGACAGGTCGGGCTCGTCATACTGGCCGAGATCGGCCGTGTAGGCGTACGGTATGGCGCCGCGCTCGCGCATCCACGCCACGGCAGCGGACGTGTCGAGCCCACCGGAGAATGCGATCCCGACCCGGTCACCGACCGGCAGTGACATGAGCACCTTCGACATGGCGACCGAACCTATCGGGCGACGGGTCGCCTGCTGTCAGCTGACGACGGCTTCGGCAGCAGCCGAAGGCTCGTCCGGAGGGCGTCGATACGTGCCGGTCAACGAGGCGATCGACACCGCCGCGGCCGCGATCGCGATCGCGATCTCCACCGCGGCCAGCGACGTCACCCGGCCCAGGTCGGCGACGCCGAACGCGCCCACGACGGCGGCCGCGAGGAGCCCGAACCACGGGAGCCACCGCATCTGGTTGATCGTCGCGAGCAGCATGAGCGCCGGGGCGACGAACGTACTGAACTGGACGTAGCGAGGCTGCGGCTCGGCGCGGGCCCCGAGCCACCACGTGGACAGACCGAGCTGCACGCTGGCGTTCCACACCGCTGCGAGCCCGACGATCACGCCGATCCAGGTCGCAGCGGTGACGGCACGCCAACCGACCGACAGTTCACCCGCTCGCGGCGGGCGGGGGTGAGGTCGCACGCGTGGATCTGCCGGTGCCGGCGGGGCCGACGTGACGTCGGCGCCCGGGCCGGGCAGCTCAGCAGGGTCGGGCACGGGCCCGACTCTAGGAGCAATCGCTGTCGGAACGGCGCAGCCGCCGACCCCTGGAGCCCGGCTACCCTCGCCGGGGATGGACGCGCCGCACGAGGTTTTCGAGAAGCTGTCGGTGTTCTATCCGATGTGGAACGAGGAGGACTACATCGAGCGAGCACTGACGTTCGGGCGGCGAGCCTGCGAAGACCTGATCGCGGCCGGCGACATACGCGACTACGAACTGATCGTCATCGACGACAAGTCGACCGACCGAACCGGTGAGATCGCCGATCGGCTCGCAGCTGCCGACCCGCACGTGCGCGTGATCCACCACGATCGCAACCGCAAGCTCGGCGGATCGATGAAGACCGGGTTCGCTGCGGCGACCGGCGACCTGGTCCTCTACACCGACGCCGACCTGCCCTTCGACATGGCCGAGCTCCCGCGGGCGGTTCGTCTCCTGCGCGAATACCAGGTCGACATCATCAGCGCCTACCGCTTCGACCGTACGGGTGAGGGTTCGCTGCGATCGCTGTACACCTGGGTCTACAACGCGCTCATCAAAGCCCTGTTCGGGGTCAAGGTGCGCGACATCAACTTCGCGTTCAAGTTGATCCGCACGCGCATCTTCGATCATGTCGAGCTGCAGAGCGAGGGGTCGTTCATCGACGCCGAATTGATCATCCGGTCGACCCGACTGGGCTACGAGATCATGCAGATGGGGGTCGACTACTTCCCGCGCACCCGCGGTGAGTCGACCTTGAGCTCACCGGGCGTGATCGGCACCATCCTCCGCGAGATGTGGTCGCTGCGAACCGATCTGGGCAGTATCCGGGTGGTCGATCGGCAGGGTTGACCGTCGTCGTCGGTCGGACCTCGTCGCTCGGGGTCGAAAACTCCGCTGTTTCGGCACAATCCGGAAGATCTGACGGCTGGGTGGAGTTTCGGATTGGTAGCCTGTTCTTCATCCACGCACCCCTGGACAGCTGACTCGTGAACGCCCAGAAAGCCTCCCCCAACAGCCCTGCGCGCTGGTTGCCCGTCGGTGCCGCCGGCGGTCTCGTCGCGGCCGTGGTGGCGGCGGGTGTCATCAGCGGAGCAGGGGGCGAGCCGACCTCATCCGCACCGGTCGACGACTCCGTCGTGACCTTCGCCCAGTCCACCGCCGCTCCCGAGCAGGGAACGGTGCCGTCGGAGAGCTACTCCGCCGTGGAGGAGTCGTCGGAGACCGTCGACAAGGTGCCGCTCAGCCAACCGTTGTCGAAGGGCGCCTGGGGCGAGGAGGTCCGACGGCTCCAAGAACGTCTCGCCCAATTGGCGTTCGACCCGGGCCCGATCGACGGTCAGTTCGGCAATCTGACGACCCAGGCCGTGTGGGCCTTCGAGAAGCTCATCATGGGGGTGCCCTTCTCCGAGGCGACCGGCGTGGTCACGCCGGAGCTGTGGGACCGCATGCAGGATCCGATCAAGGTCGCACCCCGTCGCCCGACGGGCGGTCTTGCCGACCACACCGAGGTCTACCTTCCCGAACAGACGATGGTGGTGTTCCACGGCGATGAGCCGGCGCTCGTGGCACACATCTCGACTGGCGAGTTGGCGCCCGGGGCCACCGGTTTCACACCCTGGTACGAGACTGCCGACGAGTACTGCGAAACGATCACGGTCGACACCGATCGGAACGGTGAGCCACTCGAGGAACCCGAGGAGAAGGCGATCTGCGGTCGCTCGTACACGCCGCCCGGAGTGTTCAAGGCGTACCGCAAGGTCGAAGGGCAGCGCCTCGGCCCGCTCGGCGGCATGATGAACCCGATCTACATCAATCAGGGCATCGCCATCCACGGTGCCGACAACGTGCCGTTGACCCCGGCGTCGCACGGCTGCATCCGCGTCTCGCAGTATCTGGGCAGCTCGATGCAGGACATCCTCGAACTCGGTGACCGCGTGCTCATCTGGGACGGGGTGACCGAGCCCGAGAACCAGTCGGAAGAGGCGACGAAGATGCGGTGGGACTACGCCGACCCGAACGCCACGACGACCACGACCACCACCACGACGACGACCACGACCACGGTGGCGCCCGCTGCGGTCACCACGGAGCCGGCACCGCCACCGGCGACGACCACGACGGTCGCTCCCACGACGACGACGACCACGACGACGGTGCCCGCCACGACCACCACGAGCCCTGCCGCCGACGACGGGAACGCCGACTGACGTCGGCCGTTGGTCGTCTACGACCGGTCGCGGGCGCCGGGTTCGTCGACCCGGGTCCGACAGAGCGCTGAATCGTCGCAGCGAGGCGCGAACGGGAGCATCCGGGTGGGACGGCACCCGCCGAGGGGTTCGTCCGTTCGATCCGCGCACAGCTGTCGGCGCGCCCGGCTGCACCCAGCATGCCGGCGGGTCGACCGGTGCCGACATCGTGGACCTGGAACGTCGGGCCCATGATGTCGTCCGCTCCGGGATCATCGCTCGTTCGAGAACGCACGAGTCGACGGGTCCAGCTGTGCCACGCAGAGGTCTCCGATCTGGGCCGGGCGCTCTCGTGCACGGACGATCCCGACACATCGAAGCCCCAGGCGCGAAGGGGTGGTCGGTCGTGCCGAGCGGTTGACCGGTCGCTCGGCGAGGAACTCACCGAACGTCGATCCGCTGACGCGGTCGACCCTGCCGTCAGCCGAACCGGGCTTCGCAGGCGGTCAGTCCGCCCAGTGCGCCGACGCGGATCGCAGCGATCTTCTCGAACGCCGAACCGACCTCGTCGATGTTCGCGCCGTCGTCGCCTTCGAGAATCGCCATCCGGATCGCCTCGTCGAGATCGCCGGGGGAGCTACTGATCCCGTCGAGGGTGCCGTCGTTGTCGCGGTCTCCCTGCCGGGGTGTGTTGCCCTGTGCGTCGGGTGTGATGTCGCGGACCCAGGCACCCGCGTAGCAGTCGTTGAGCAGCGCTCGCTGCTCGCCTTCGAGGTCGCTTCCGAGCGCCTCCTGCGCGAACTCAGCCCAGGCCACGCCGTAGTAGTAGCCGATCGTGAAGTCGCCGAACTCGGCGTACAGCTCGCGAACGGTCGGCTCGTGGAAGCGCACGGTCCGATCGTCCGCGCAGGTCACGACGACATCGGCGATGACCATCGGCTGGGCACAGGTGAGCTCGTCGAGCCTCGTGACGGGCACCGGCGTCACCGGGTCGAACCCGCCGAGTTCCGTGTCCCAGAAGTGGTCGAGATCCTCGGCCAGGAACTCGGGGGCGGGCCGGCAGTCCGGGCTCGGATCGTCGGAGCAGTCGTACGAGGCGTCGCCGCCCCGGGCGAAGTCGCTCTGGAAGATGAACTCGTTCGGTACCAGCGTCAGGGGGTCGTCGAGCAGCTCGGCGCAGCGGGCCGGACCGTCGACGAAGCCGACCTGGAACGCGCCGACCCGGTCGAATGCCGCCCCATGGCCGCCCGGCACGAACTGATTCGTGCCGACCGGGTCGCGGACGCTCAACATCGCGATCAGTCCCGCACGCACGTCGGCGTCGCCGAGGCGCAGCAGTTCCGACTCGCCGCGATAGGCCTGCCCGGTCCAGGCGCCGGCGAAACAGTCCGCCTGCTGTTCGGTGATGATCGTGGCGAGCCGGCGGTCGAGCGCGCCGATGCGCGACTGGACCGCGTGGCCGTACTCGTGGGCGAGCACGATGCCCACCACGGCCGGGCCGAACTCGGCCGCCAGGGGCGCCAGCACGTCCTCATTGGCATCGTCGTACACCATGAAGTCGCCGAACTCGCAGTAGAACGCGACGAAGAGGGCCAGATCCTCGTAGTCGGTCGTCGGTTGGCCGCAGCCGGGAAGGTCGGACTGTCGTTCCGGGTACCCGGCGAAGATGCCTCCTTCGAGTGGCGCGAAGTCCGTGGCGTACAGCTCCGGGAAGATCCGCGACCACCACTCCTCGATGTCGGTCAACGCCACGGCCACGAAGGGGTCGTAGTCGCGCGCCGGCTTGCCCGGGTCGACGTCCACCACGTCGGCGATCTGGATCTCGACGTTGAGCACCGGTTCGATGACCTCGGGGAGGGTCGACACCGGCGCCGGTTCCGTGGTCGGCGGCGTCTCGACGACGGTGTCGTCGGGGAGACTGTCGGTCGGCGGCACGGTGACGTCGGGTGCCGGGAGCTCGGTCGTGTCCGTCGGCTGGGCCGAGAGACTGACGACTCCGGGGTCGACGCCGCAGGCCGACGCGATCACGCCCGCGACGAGGGTCATCACGGCCCAGCGCCGCAGTCGGCGCCGCGGATGGTCGATCGACGGCATCGTCGTCGAGTGTACGGAGCCTCCGAACGACCCGATGATCGCTCTCAGGTCGGGTTCAGGCTGCTCGATCGAGCAGTCGCTCCATCTCGCCGATCTCGGCGGCCTGGGCGGACGCCATCCCTCCGGCCATCGTGATCACCTCGGCGTTCTCCCCGTTGGCGGCGGCGAACTGGGCCATCTCGATGCCTCCGACGTGGTGGGCCGACATCAGCTCGACGAACAGCTCGTCGGCCTCGCGTCCATCGAGCCGGCCGAGCCGGTCGAGATCCTCGTCGGTGGCCATGCCGGGCATGCTGTCGACGCCGGCCACCATGCCCATCCAGACCATCGCCGTGCCGGTCTCGTTGGCTTCGAGTTCCCCGAACGATCGCAGGAGCTGGATCATCCGGCCCACCTCGATGCTCTGACCGACCACGATCTGGCGGGCGACGGTTCGCAGGCCTGGGTCGGTGTCGGGGAGGTTGCGATAGATCGTGCCCATCAGGACGGCCTGCTCGTGGTGCACGCGCATGTCCTGCAGGAAGCCGGTGTCGATGTCGTTGTGCTGGGTGCTGGCATCGCTGTCGCCGACCATCCAACCGATCATCCCGGCCAGGATCGCGGCGGTGACCACCAGCGTCACGATGTTCATCGGGTGTTGCCACCACGGCAGCACGACCTGATCGGAGTCGCTGCGGGCAGCGTCGGACGCAGCGGCCGCCTCGGTCTCCATCCGTTCGAGCTCCACGATCTGGTCGAGCGACAGGTCGGCGTCCGCGTTCATGCCTGCATTCTGCCAGCGAACCACGGTCGTCCGGCATCGCTCGGTAGCGGATCGGTCGTCGAATGGCCGCTACCTTCGCCCCATGGGGAGCAGCGGCCGGATCGGCCGACCACCTGCGGGGAACTCCGACGAGACGCGACGGCAGATCCTGCGTGCGGCACGCGAGCGGTTCGCTCGCGACGGCTACCGGGCGACCACCAACAAGCTCATCGCAGCCGACGTCGGGATCACCCCGACGGCGATCTATCACTACGTCGACTCCAAGGCGGCGCTGTACGCAGCCGTCTACTGCGACACGATCGATCGTGTCTACTCCGAGTTCGAGCTCGCGGCCGAAGCCGAGTCGCATCTGCTGGCGAGGTTCAGTGCCGTGCTGCGCCGAGCGAACGAGTTGCAGGTCGCCGACCCGTCGATTGCCGGGTTCATCGTCGCCGTGGCGCAGGAGACCCAGCGGCATCCCGACCTGCTGGCGCTCCTGACACCCCAGCGCGGCCGGCACCAACGATTCTTCAACGGTCTCGTCGCCCGTGCAGCGGCCGCCGGTGAGCTGCAGCCCGACGTCGACCAGGCGGCGCTGGCCGATCTGTTGGGTGCGGTCCTCACCGGTCTGGCGCGGATGACGAACGTCGCCGGCGACCCGAGTCGTTACACGGCGGCGGTCGATGCACTCGAACGCTTCTTCGACGGCACGTTGGTCACCGCCCGGTGAGCCGTCGTCGGTTCAGTTCGCAGGTGGGTGCGGCGTCGAGCGCCTGGTCGGTGACCTCCTGCAGCGTCGTCGCGTCCCCGAGTTCGGTGCCGAGACGGTCGGAGTCGACCGAGCGTTCCCGACCCAGCTGGCCGACGAAGTACTCCCGATACGAGCCGACGTCGCCACGGCGGCCACGACGAGCGCCGCGATCGATCGACTCCGCCGGTGTCCCCTCGCGGGCTGGTGCCGCTGGGCCGCTCTGGCACACGGTCGTCGTGTCGACCGGGATTGCGTCAGCGGACGGGTACGACTCGCCGCTCGCTCGTCGCCCGACCACGAACCGTGTCGATCGTCACCAGCACCAGGGCGATCCACACGAGGCCGAAACCGATCAGTCGGCTCGGTGGGAGCGGTTCGTCGAACACGAGCCAGCCGAGCAGGAAGTTGATCAGCGGCACCAGGTAGTTGGTGGGACCGAGCAGCGTGAACGGAACTCGTTGGGCGGCGAAGGCGAACAGCAGCAGAGGGAGGGCGGTGATCGCTCCAGTGCCCAGCAGCAGGAGCCAGTCGACGCCTTCGGCTTCGGCCGGGATCCCGTTCGTGCGCAACCAGCCGAGTCCGACGAGCGCCACCGCCGGCACCAAGAGCACCATGAGCTCGCTCGTGAGGCTCTCGATCGGATCCAGAGGTACGCGCCGCTTCGTGAGCCCGTACCAGGACCACGTCGTTGCAAGCACCAGCGCCACCCAGGGCATGCGGCCGTACGAGACGGTGAGGACCACGACGGCGAGCAGCGCACACCCGACCGACAGGCGCTTGAGCGGGGTCAGCTGCTCGCCGAGCACGATCACGCCGAGCGCCATCGTGCCGAGTGGGGCCAGGAAATAGCCCAGTGCGGTTTCGATCACTCGATCGTTCACGACGGCCCACACGTAGGTGGTCCAGTTGATCGTGAGCAGCATGGATGCCAGTGCGATCCGGCCGAGGATCGCACGGCTCCGGAGCGCCTCGATCACGGTCGACCACCGACCGAGTGTCGTGACGACCAGCGCCATCACGAGGCCGGCGGTCGACACCCTCCAGCCGATCAGTTCGACGGCGTCGAGACCGGCCAGCTGCTTCCAGTAGAGCGTCAGCAGCCCCCACAGGGTGTAGGCGGCGATCGCGGCCCGGAGGCCTCGACGCTGGTCACGATCCACGCCGTCACGCTACGGCAGCCACATCCGCGGCGAGGAGCGCTGCCACACTGACGGGATGGACATCCGTGTCGGACCCGACGCCGCCGAACGAGCCGCCGTCTGGATCGCGGCCAGGCTCCGTGATGCCCATCGACGTCGTGGGGAGGCGTTCTTGGCGCTCAGCGGAGGAAGTACGGCTCCGCCGATGATCACGGCCCTCCTCGACCAGGACGTCCCCTGGGCGACGACCACGGTGTGGCAGGTCGACGAGCGGGTCGCTCCCGATGGGGACGAGGCTCGCAATGCCCTCCAACTCGCGGCCGTGCCGTCGCGGGTGCGGCTGATGCCGGTCACCGCGAACGATCTCCGGCGGGCGGCGCGGCACTACGGGGCGATGCTCCCGGAGCGGCTCGACGTGGTGCACCTCGGCATCGGTGACGACGGCCACACCGCGTCGTGGCCGCCCGGTGACGACACCCCGATCAGATCCGAACGTGCGGTCGAGTTGATCGACGACTTCCACGGTCTGCCCCGGATGACGCTCACCCGGCGGGTGGTCAACGGCGCCCGATCACGAGTGGTCCTGACGGTCGGAGCGAGCAAGCAGAACGTGGTCGAGCGGTGGTTGCTCCGCGACCGAACGTTGCCCGTCACCGCGGTTCGCTCGCAGTCGACGTGGGTCTTCGTGGACGACGCAGCCGCTCCGCCGGGATTCCGGCCGAAGAACTAGCGTCGGGACGGTGACCCACGTTCCCTCCGCCGTGTCCGCAGCCGCCGTCGACCGGACCCTCGCCGAGTTGTTCGAGACCGACCCGGGTCGAGCCGAACGCTACGTGCTCGAAGCGGGCGATCTCCGGATCGACTACTCGAAGCAACCACTCGACGACGACCTGCTGGCGGCGCTCGTGGCTTGGGCGGAGTCGGCCGGTGTGGCGGATCGCCGGGATGCGATGTTGGCCGGCGAGCACATCAACGTCACCGAGGACCGGGCGGTGCTGCACACGGCGCTGCGTGCGCCTGCCGGGACCACGGTCGAAGCCGACGGCGAGGACGTGGTGCCCGACGTGCATGCGGTGCTCGACGCGATGGCGGCGTTCGCCGATCGGGTTCGAGCCGACGACCACATCACCGACATCGTCAACATCGGGATCGGCGGCAGCGATCTCGGCCCCGCGATGGTCGCCGAGGCGCTCGCCTCGTTCGGTCACCCCCGACTTCGCGCCCATTTCGTCTCGAACGTCGACGGCGCCGATGTCCATGCCACGCTCCAGCGAATCGAACCCGAGTCGACGCTGTTCATCGTGGCGTCGAAGACGTTCGGAACCATCGAGACCTTGACCAATGCCCGCACGGCACGCGACTGGTTGGTCGACGCTCTCGGTGAAGCGGCGGTGGCGGACCACTTCGTCGCCGTGTCGACCAACGCCGAACGGGTCGCCGAGTTCGGCATCGACACCGCCAACATGTTCGGGTTCTGGGACTGGGTCGGTGGCCGCTACTCGGTCGACTCCGCGATCGGCCTGTCGGTCATGCTCCTGATCGGCCCCGAGGCATTCAGCGAGTTCCTGGGCGGGTTCCGGGCGATCGACGAGCACTTCCGCTCGGCACCACTGGCGGTGAACGCTCCCGTGCTGTTGGCCATGATCGGGGTGCTCAACGGCAATGCGCTCGGTCGTGCCACGAAGGCGGTGCTGCCCTACGCGCAGGAACTCGCCCGGTTCCCCGCCTACCTCCAACAGCTCGACATGGAGTCGAACGGCAAGCGCGTCCGGCTCGACGGGGAACGCGTCGACGGCGACACCGGCCCGATCGTGTGGGGCGAACCCGGCACGAACGGTCAGCACGCCTTCTACCAGTTGCTCCACCAGGGCACCCGGGTGGTGCCGGTCGACTTCATCGGGTTCGCCCGACCGAATCATCCGTATCAGCATCATCACGATCTGCTGATGGCCAACCTGTTCGCGCAAGCCGAGGCGTTGGCGTTCGGGCGGGCGAACGCCGCCGAGCCGTACCGCCATTTCCCCGGTGATCGCCCGAGCACGCTGATCCTCGCCGACCGGCTCACCCCGTCGGTGCTCGGTCAGCTGATCGCGCTCTACGAGCACATCGTGTTCGTGCAGGGCACGATCTGGGGGATCAACAGCTTCGATCAGTGGGGGGTGGAGCTCGGCAAGGAACTGGCCAACCAGATCACACCCGAGCTGATGGGCGACACGAACCCTGCGGCCCACGACACCAGCACCAATGCGGCCATCGACTGGTACCGCGAGCGCCGAGGGGCGGTGTGAGCGATCACGTGCTCCGACCGCAGGATCGCTCACACCGCAGCCGCGGTGGCAGAATCGTGCTCCTATGAGCGACACGGCACCGGCAATCGAACGAATCGGCGTGGTGGGCTGCGGCCTCATGGGGTCGGGTATCGCCGAGGTCTCGGCGCGCGCCGGCCTCGCCGTGACGATCCGGGAGATCGACGAGTTGGCGGCCGAAGCCGGCCGTGCGCGGTTGATCACGTCGCTCGACCGGGGGCTCGGCGCCGGCAAGATGACCGAGCAAGAGCGTGACGAGGCGGTCGCGCGACTCGACTTCACGACCGATCTCGGCGACCTCGCCGACTGTCAGCTGGTCGTCGAGGCCGTGGTCGAGGACGAGGCGATGAAGGTCGACATCTTCAGGCAACTCGACCGGGTCGTCACCGCCGACGCTGCGATCCTGGCGAGCAACACCAGCTCGATCCCGATCATGAAGCTCGGCACGGCCACGGAGCGTCCCGAGCAGGTCATCGGCATCCACTTCTTCAACCCCGTGCCGGTGTTGAAGCTGGTCGAGCTCGTGACCAGTCTGATGACGAGCGGCGAGACGACCGATCGGAGCGAGGCCTTCGCGACCGAGGTGCTCCACAAGCGTGTCATCAAGAGCCAGGACCGCGCCGGCTTCGTCGTGAACGCCCTCCTGATCCCGTATCTGTTGTCGGCGATCCGCATGATGGAGTCCGGATTCGCGTCCGCCGACGACATCGACACCGGGATGGTCGAGGGATGCAGCCACCCGATGGGGCCACTGCATCTCACCGACCTGATCGGACTCGACACCACGCTCGCCGTGGCCGAGAGCCTCTACGAAGAGTTCAAGGAGCCGCTCTATGCTCCGCCTCCGCTGCTGTCGCGGATGGTCGATGCCGGTCTGCTCGGTCGAAAGGCCGGCCGAGGCTTCTACGACTATCACCGTTGACGCATGGCCGACCGCGTCGAACGCCTGACGAACCTGCTGGCGCTGCTGCTCGAGACCCCCGAGCCGCTCAGCCTCGTGCAGATCGCAGGCGAGCTCAGCGGTCAGTACCCCGAGTCCCAGACGGCGCGCCGCGCTGCGTTCGAGCGTGACAAGGCGGCGCTCCGGGAGATCGGGGTTCCGATCGAGCAGGAGATCGTCGGTGGCGCCGACGCCGGTCAGACCCGGTACTGGATCGACCGCGAACGATACGAGTTGGACGGGCTCGACCTCGACGACGACGAGATGCGCGCCCTGCAGGTCGCGATGGCTGCGACCCGCCCCGGCTCGTCGTCTGGGCAGGATGCACTGTGGAAGCTCGGTGGTGGGATGATCGACCAGCGTTCGACGGTGACGGCGGTCGTGCCCGATGTCGCCGAACTGCCCACGCTGCGCGAGGCGGTCGCCGACCGTCGTGTCGTCGAGTTCGGCTACAACGACGTGGATCGTGTCGTCGATCCGTGGGGCCTGTTGCTCAGGAACGGCTATTGGTACCTGATCGGCTTCGATCACGGTCGCGGTGAGCGACGTACCTACCGTATCGACCGCATCGCCGGCCGGGTCGTGATCGACCGCGACCGCGTACCGTTCGAGCGTCCAGGCGACTTCGATCCGCGTGAGGCCTTTCCCGACGATCCGAAGATGATCGGCGCGGACGCCAACATGCCGGATGCTCGGGTTCGCATCGACGCCTCACGGGCTGCCACCGCAGCCAGGGATCTCGGCGAGGAACGAGTCGTGCGCCGACTCGACGACGGTGCGATCGAGGTCATGGTGCCGTGTGCCAACGGACCGGCGTTCCGTTCCTGGCTGCTCGGCCACCTCGAGCACGCCGAGGTGCTCGAACCCGAATCGGTTCGAGCAGACGTGATCGCGTTCCTCGAGGAGGCGCTCGCATGAGTGCCGCTCGTCGAGGTCCGCGGGGCGCCGAGGAGCGGGTGCGTCGGCTCCTGGTGATGCTGCCCTGGCTGATGGAGCAGGGCGAGATGTCGGTCGCCGAGACGGCACGGCGGTTCGATCTCACCGAGGCCGAGGTCGTGAAGGACCTCGAGCTCGTCGCGATGTGCGGTCTGCCACCATTCGTCGACGAACTGATCGACGTGTTCATCGACGAGGGAATGATCTGGGTCGGCGTGCCGCGCCTGTTCACGCGCCCGCTGCGCCTCAATGCGGTCGAGGCGTGGGAGCTGCTCGCGGCGGGCCGCGCTGCGATGGAGCTGCCGGGGGCCGATGCCGATGGTCCACTCGGTCGTGGCCTGCAGAAGCTCGCCGATGCGCTCGGCGACGACGACACCTCCGGCGTGCGCATCGACCTCGACCGCCCCGAGGCGGCGACGACGCTGGCCGAGGCCGCCGAACGGGGTGAACAGGTACGGATCCGGTACTGGAGTGCGTCTCGGGACGAGGTGACCGACCGGCTGATACTCGCTCGCCAGGTCTTCACCGATCGCGGCGAGTGGTACGTGACGGCCGACGACGATCGGTCGGGAGAGATCCGGATCTTTCGAATCGACCGGATCGAGTCCATCGAGCCGACGGGAGCGACGCCGGTGCCCTCGGACGAGCCACTCCCGGTGCCGGGTTCGTGGTTCGACGACGGTTCGATCCCCCGCGTGACGGTGCGACTGGGCCGTCGAGCGCGATGGGTCATCGAGCGATATCCGGTCGACCGCGTCGAAGGACCGGACGACGACGGCTGGGTGACTGCGACGCTCGCCATCGTGAGCGAGCCCTGGTTCACGCGAACGCTGGTGCGGCTCGGCGCCGATGCGGAGGTCGTGGAGCCGTCGGAGTGGCAGGCGATCGCGCGGCGAGCCACCGAGCGGGTGCTCGCTCGCTACCGTCGTTCGTAGAGCGCGTCGAGGTCGTCGGCGCAGGACACCCGGTGCTCGGCCAGCAGGCGCGGCAGCGCCGCCGCGGTGGCCCGTGCGTCGAAGAGTGCATCGTGGGGTCGGTCGTTCGAGATGCCGTACCGCTCGCAGAGGTCGCTCAATCGGTGCGACAGTTGCCGTTCGGGATCGAGTGACCGTGACAGCCGGAGGGTGCAGAGTCGCCGGCTGGGTGACATGGTGACGCCCGACCGACGGGCAGCCCGTTCGATGAACGGCCAGTCGAATCGCACGTTGTGGGCCGTGAAGACGGCGCCGTCGAGGCGGGCCGCGAGGTCGGTCAGCACCTCGGACTGTCGCGGCGCACCGCGGAGGCGTTTGCGGGTGATGCCGTGAACGCCGCGTGGGCCCACTCGTTGGAGCGGCCACCGCAGTCCGATCAGCGACGACCACTCGTCGACGACCTCGCCGTGGTCGACCGTGACGACCGCGACCTGGAGGATGCGGTGCCATCGTGTGGACAGCCCCGACGTCTCGATGTCGACGACGGCGAATCGCGGCAGAGCGTCGACGGGGCCTCGCCGAGCGGGAGGGGTCACCGGCTCGGAGCTCTCTGCGGTGTCCACACCCTGCAACCTAGACGGCGGCTGTCGCACTGTTCGAGCGTCGTCGTCGGCGGACGACGACATCGGGCCGCAGCCGGTTCGGACCGTCGATCAGAGCAACTCGGCGGCGAGACTCGCCACGTCGCTGCGCTCACAGGCCGTCAACGTGACGTGCCCGAAGCACCGCTGCCCGCCGAACGCATTCGTGAGGACTGCGAGCGCGTTGTTCGACTCGCCGAGGTAGGGGGCGTCGATCTGGCTGGTGTCGCCCGTGAAGACCACCTTCGTGCCGTCACCGATGCGCGTCAGGATCGTTCGCAGCGTCGTCGGTTCGAGGTTCTGCGCCTCGTCGATCACGACGATCTGGCGCTGCAACGATCGACCGCGTAGGAATGTCACCGATTCGAGGGAGAGTTGGCCGCGAGCCGTGAGCTCCTCGATGAGGCGGCGGGCGTCATGGCTGCTGTTCCGGTCGGTGAGCGCCACGATCGCGTCGTGGATCGCGGACATCCAGGGGTCGAGCTTCTCCTCGAGCCCGCCGGGCAGGAACCCGACGTCGGCCCGGCCGACCGGTACCAGCGGGCGGTAGACGGCGACGCGTTCGTACCGCGGCTGCTCGACGACCTGTTCGAGCGCCGCCGCGATCGCGAGGATCGTCTTGCCGGTGCCGGCACGTCCGTCGAGCGTCACGACCGCGATCTCGGGGTCGAGCAGCAGTTCGAGCGCGAATCGCTGCTCTTTGTTGCGGGGTCGGAGACCCCACGGCTCGGGCACCGCGTGTGACAGGAGCACGAGCTCGTCGCCGACGCGCCGGGTCAGTGCCGACTGCGAGCCCGACCGGAGCACGGCGAATTCGTTCTCGTTGAGGTTCGTCGCGGCCGCGACCGCACCGATGTCGACACCGCCGGCGGCGTAGAGGCAGTCGACGATCTCGAACCCGACGTCGATCACCGACCAGCCGACCGGACGATCCGACCGACCGCGGCGGGTGGGCTCATGGGCGGCGGCGGCAACGCCGAGATGGGCCGCCTTGATGCGCAACGCGGCGTCGTTCGACAGCATGATCGTGGGGCTCTGGGCCGCCTGGCCGAGCGCCGCGCCGATGATGCGGTTGTCGGGAACCCCCACATCGAGCCCGTGCTCGATCAACAGGTGCTTCTGGATGCCGTTGATCTCGATCTGCAGCGTGCCCTCGCCGACCGGAACGGGCTCGGCGAGTGATCCGCCGTTCTCGATCCGGAGATCCTCGATCGCCCGGAGCGCCGTGCGGGCCGCCCTCCCGACGTCGTCGGGTCGTGTCTTGAGTGAGTCGAGCTCCTCGACGACGGTCAGCGGGATGATGAGCGCAGCCGCCCCGAACGAGTCGAAACAGTGCGGATCGGCGATGAGGACGGACGTGTCGACCACGATCCGCGCCCGGGTTCCTTCGATCGTCGGGGTGTCACCTCCTGGTCGTGGGTCCGATGCGGGTGTGGTCTCGCCGGCGTTCGTCTGGAGGTCGGTCACAGGCCCCTCGAGTGTGGTTCGGGTGGTCACGGATCGTTGATTCGTCGTCAACGATGGCAGTTGTAACCGACCTCGTCCGGTCGATGGGGGATGGTCGCTGCTTGCTGGGACAACAGCTCGGGGTCGGCCCTATCGTGCCCGGCATGGACGACGCGACCGACCCGGCCGACCCCGATTGCGTGTTCTGCGACATCGTCGGGGGTCGGGTCACCGCCGACGTCGTGTGGGCCGACGAGGAGGCCGTGGCCTTCCTCGACCGTTCACCCCTGTTTCCCGGCCACACGCTGGTGGTTCCCACGCGCCACGTCGTGCAGCTGACCGACCTTCCGGCGGCGCGGGTCGGCCCGTACTTCGAGCGGGTGCAACTCGTTGCAGGCGCGCTTCCGCGTGCGCTCGAGCGTCCCGGCACGTTCGTGGCGATGAACAACATCGTCAGCCAGAGCGTGGCGCACCTCCATGCGCACGTCGTACCCCGGCGTCAGGGGGACGGCCTGCGTGGCTTCTTCTGGCCTCGGCAGAAGTACGCCGAGGGGGAATCCGCGATCGTCGCGGACCTGATTCGGAGTGTGTTGGCGACGTCGAGTGTCGTCGACGACCTCTCAGACCGTTGATCTACAAGGGCTCGGCCGATCGTCATATGCATATGCAACTACATTGGTAGTTGCATGAATGTAGTTTGCCGCCTTTGATGAAGGCAGCCCGACGGGCACCGAGACACGATCGCGTGACTCGTCCACCTCTGCGAAACAAAGGAATCTCTCATGACCAAGGCAGAACTGATCGAAGCCGTAGCCGAATCCGCCGGCGTGTCGAAGGCCGACGCCGAGCGCACCGTGACGGCGTTCTTCGACACGGTCGTCTCCGAGGCGAAGAAGGGCGGCAAGGTCGCGTGGCCGAATTTCGGCTCGTTCAGCACCACCGAGCGTTCGGCTCGAACCGGCCGCAACCCGCAAACGGGTGAGCCGGTTGAGATCAAGGCCTCGACCGCCATGAAGTTCTCGGCGAGCTCGACGCTCAAGTCGGCCCTGAATCCGGGCCGGTGAGCGACTGATGGCAGCGGAGAGGGCCAAGGCGCCCGCAAAGAAGGTCCCGGCCAAGAAGGCGCCCGCCAAGAAGGCCCCGGCGAAGAAGGCCCCGGCGAAGAAGGCGCCGGCGAAGAAGGCGCCCGCGAAGAAGGCCCCGGCGAAGAAGGCGCCGGCCAAGAAGGCGCCGGCGAAGAAGGCGCCGGCCAAGAAGGCCCCGGCGAAGAAGGCGCCAGCGAAGAAGGCGCCGGCCAAGAAGGCGCCGGCCAAGAAGGCCCCGGCGAAGAAGGCGCCCGCGAAGAAGGTGCCAGCGAAGAAGGTGCCGGCCAAGAAGGCGCCCGCGAAGAAGGCGCCCGCGAAGAAGGTGCCGGCCAAGAAGGTGCCGGCCAAGAAGGTGCCGGCCAAGAAGGTGCCGGCCAAGAAGGCGCCCGCGAAGAAGGCCCCGGCGAAGAAGCGCTGACCTCCCACGGACGACCGGTCGAGGGGCGAGCCATCCGGCTCGCCCCTCACCGCGTCCCGCCGCGATGGCGACGTGCTCAGAGGTCGCTGATCCGCTTGAACACTTCGGCCTCCGCGATGCCGTAGGGAGCGCCGAGCCCACGCAGTCGATCGGTGATCCGCTGTCGGAAGGCGTCGAGTTGGTCGTCGTCGAGCGCGTGCATCGTCGACTCGAACTGGCTCTCGTGTGCCTCGAGCGCTTCGATCTTGACGTGCACCCAGTCGCTCACGTCTTCGACGTGATCAGGCTCGTCCGCCTCGAACAGCAGCAGCGTGTGGGGGCGATGGTGCTCGATGTCGTGCTCCGGGTAGAAGTGGGGATCGCGGGCCGCCACGATGCCGTCGCAGGTCAGCAGACCGGCGTGGCGATGGTCGGGATGCAGTCGATATCGCTTCCACGGGTCGTGACCGAGGACCACGTCGGGACGAAGCTCGCGGATGACCCGTGCCACACGACCTCGCGCCTCGAGGTCACTGTCGAGTTCGCCGTCGACGTACTCGAGGAACCGGCATTCGCCCGCTCGCGACCGGGCGAGTCGGCGGGCTGCCTCTCGCTGTTCGTCCTGGCGCCGGTGTGCCAGGGCCACCTTGTCGGCATGAGGGTCCCACGTGCCCTTCGAACCATCGGTGCAGATCAGGTGATGAATGGTGCAGCCGCCGTCGGCCCACTTCGCCAGCGTCGCTCCACAGCCGAACTCCACGTCGTCGGGGTGCGCCCCGATCGCCAGGACCACCCTCGGTGTGGGCAGGTCGATCGACGGCTCCGTCGCGACGTTCGCCGGTTGCCCGGGCTCGTTGGCACTCATCGTGGCATCGCCTCGCCCAGGAACGGCCGAAGCACCGACGCCGCGACCGGGTGCCGACAATCGTCGATCGTGTCGATGTCGATCGACAGCAGCGGGTCCAGACGAACCTGCACCGGAGCGCCGCTGGCCAGTGCCGCGTCCAGGTGTCGTGAGAAACTCGCAGCACCGTAATCGGCTGCCATCGGGACCCCGGTCGGCCGTCCGAGCACGTTGGTGCCGTCGCGTCGCCGATCGGGCACGAGCACGATGGTGCCGGGGACGACCACCGAATTCAACGGGTCGGGTCGCGGGAGGTCGCCGTGCGCGATCACGACGTGTTCCGCGCCCTTGCCGGCGAGTGTCTCCACGCCCACGTCGATCGCGCCGTTCAGTCCGAGACCAGGGCCCCACAGCACGCCAGCACCGAGCTCATCGGCCCACTCGGCCACCGCCTCGTCGTCACAGGCGACGAATGTCGGAGTCGGCCGGAGCGCTTCGATCACCCGAGATGCCATCCAACGGGCCAGACGTTCGCGGTCGGGTTCGGACAGCGCGGGCGCGAGCCGGGCCTTGGCCGCGTGGAAGGCCTTGATCGGAACGAGAGCGGCCGTCTCCACCGGGCCGAGGCTAGGCCGTGTGCCGACCGTTCGCGGAGGCGCACGAATCGGTCGGGGTGTCCGCCCTCGGGCGGTCCACGAGCGACCGAGCGCCTACGCTGCCATGTCATGACAAGATCGTCGGAGATCCGGGTGGCCGTGATCGGAGCCGGCTCGTGGGGTACGACGGTCGCCGCCCTCGCCAGCGTCAACACGCCCACGATGCTGTGGGCACGGCGGGCCGAGCTCGTCGACCAGATCAACTCGGCAAGGGTCAACCCCGATTACCTGCCGTCGTTCACGTTGCCCGACCGTCTCCGGGCCACCGCATCGATGGAGGAGGCGGTGGGGACCGCCGACGTGGTGATCATGGCGGCCCCGTCGCACGGGTTCCGCGAGGTCGCCACCGCCGCCGCCCCGTACCTGCGGCCGTGGGTGCCGATCGTGAGCCTGACGAAGGGCATCGAGCGGGCGACGCTGATGCGGATGACCGAGGTGGCCGCCGCAGAGATGCCCGGTCGACCGGTCGGGGTGATGACCGGACCGAACCTCGCCAAGGAGATCATGGCCGGCCAGCCGGCCGCCAGTGTGGTGGCGATCCCCGACGAGACGATCGCACTGGAACTGCAGCGGATCCTCACCCGCCCCAACCTGCGCATCTACACGAACCCGGATGTGGTCGGTTGCGAAGTGGCCGGCGTCGTCAAGAACGTGATCGCGATCGCGGCCGGCATGGCGGAAGGCATGGAATTCGGTGACAACACTCGTGCGACCCTGATCACCCGCGGGCTGGCCGAGATGTCGCGCCTCGGTGAGGCGATGGGTGGCGATCCGATGACCTTCGCCGGCTTGGCCGGCATGGGTGACCTGATCGCGACCTGCTCGTCGAAGCAGAGCAGGAACAACTCGGTGGGCCTCGCCTTGGGTCAGGGGCGATCGATCGACGACATCCTCGCGTCGATGAGCATGGTGGCCGAGGGGGTCAAGAGCTCGCCGAGCGTGCTCGACCTCGCTCATCGGTACCGTGTCGAGATGCCGATCACCGAACAGGTCGTCGCGGTGTGCCACGAGGGCCGCAGCGCCCGCGAGGCACTGTCGGCGCTGATGTCCCGCACGAGCAAGAGCGAGCTGGACTAGGTGACCGACGTGGTGCGCCCCGAGCGACGACCGGGTTCGGCCGCGTGCCCGATCGCGACCCCCAGACGGCCCGACGGCGCCACGCGACGGATCGCATGATCACCACGGGAGTCACCGGGCGGCCGTGGCGCGCCTCCATCTCCCCGTACGGTGCGATCGAACCGTGGGACGGCACGCCGCCACTCGACTGGTTCGTGGCGGCCGATGATCGCTGGCACGTTCCCGCGGACGAGCAATCGGTCCGGCAGCAGCGTGTCGGGGGAACGGCCGTCGCCGAGACGCGGGTGCGTGTCCCGAGCGGCGATGTCGTCCAGCGAGTGTTCAGCGTCGGCGACGCCGGTGGGCTGACCGTCGTCGAACTCGAGAACGAGTCGACGATGCCCGTCGCGATCGCGTTCGGTCGCCGTGACGTGCTGACCGACCGACCGATCGTCGACGTCCCGATCGAAGGGATCGAACTGCCCGACACGGCGTTCGTCACACCGCTCGGGCATCGAGCGACGACACGAGTGGCGATCGCTCATGGCGACCGAGGACACGGCGCGATCCCGGGGGGCGTGCCGTCGATGATGCAGGTGGTGCGTGGATGGCTGTCGCTCACCGAACGGGCGAGCCGCTTCGTGCTGCCCGACGGGGAGCTCGGCGCCACGCTGGCCGACGCGGTCACGGCCGAGCGTTGTGAGATCGCGCTCGGCGAGGTCCCGCATGCGCACGACGACCCCGCCGGTTTCGCGCTGGCGCTCGGCGAACTCGTTCGGATGAGGGAGCCGCCCGATCACTGGATGCCCGAGCTGGTCGACGCCGTCGAGGAACTCGGTCCGGTCGTGGGCTGGGACGCCGATGCGGCTCTGTCCGCGGCGGCCCGCGTCCTCGCGCTTGCGGACGAACGTCGCGCTCTGCGCGACCTCGAGCGCATCATGCGGCGACGTGCCGCGTCCGAGCCGCCTCTCGAACCACCGAGCGGTGTGCGATCGATCGCGTGGCTGGAATCGCGACTCGCCCACGGAGGCGCACTGTTTCCGGCCGGCATGCCGCCTGCGTGGCTCGGTCAGTCGGTGGATGCGTACGGCGTGCCGACCGGCCCGCGTTCGTCGGTCTCGTATGCGATCCGGTGGCACGGTGACCGCCCGGCGATCCTGTGGGAGCAGACCGGCGAGACCGTGCAGTTGACCGCTCCTGTTGCTGCGCCCGAGTGGCGCTCGGGCGAGGCGACCGGCGAGGCATTGTGGCCGGCGCCCGTCATCGACACCGAACTGCGACCGCACGGTGAGCCGCAACGAGACGCCGCACCGCGAGCCGACGCCGAGCCGGGTTCGTTCAGCTGACCTCGAGCCGGGGCCCGGCCCGTCCGAGCCGCCGCGCCAACTCGGCGATGTGCTCCGGCCCGATCTCGCAGCAGCCACCGATGATCGTCGCGCCCAGCTCGACCCATCCCAGCGCGATGTCGGCATACCGCGCCGGTTCCAGGTCGTGGCGACGGCCCAGCACCGTCGTGGTCGTGCCGGGTGCGAAGTCGTCCGCGATGTGGGTGAAACCGTTGGCGTAGGCGCCGTAGGGAACCTGCCCGGCCTCGAGGGTCGGGAGCGCCGCCGACAGGGCCTCCGGGACCGAGCAGTTGACGAGCATCGCGTCGGGACGCAGTTCGCGGAGTGCTGCCACGGCGTCGGTCAGCGGTTCACCGCTGCGCAGGCGCGCCGACTCGTCGTCGCGCAGCGACCAACTCACCCACACCGGCTTGCCGGCGACGCCCGCTCCGGTGACGGCGGCCATCGCCTCGTGGATCGAGCCCATCGTCTCGCAGATGATCAGGTCGACGTACGGGGCCTGGAGTGTCGCAGTCTCCGCGAATCGCGCGGACAGCTCGTCGAACGGCAGGCTGATGTCGGGTCGGTACGACCAGCCGTACGGCGAGAGGCAACCGGCGATCTGTACGGCGTCGTCGTGGCCGAGTGCTTCGACGGCCAACTCGCACGCGAGTGTTTGCAGGCGTTCGTAGTCATCCTCGAACCCGGCCGGGCCGAGCCGGCACCGGGTCGCCGAGTAGGCGTTGACGATGATCACGTCGGCACCGGCGTCGATGAAGCGGCGGTGCAGGTCGCGGACCAGGTCCGGCTGGTCGATCATGACCTGTGCCGACCACAGCGGCGTCGGAGGCCCGTCGGCCACCTTCAACAGCTCCTGGCCCATGCCGCCGTCGAGGAGGATCACGTCATCGTTTTCGTGCACGTCGCCACTGTGTCACCTCGACCGTCGATTCACACGAGCGAGTCGTCATGCGGATCCTCTCGTCGAGCCGGATCCGATCTGTGTGACGTGGCTGCAGTCGGGCACCCGATGCGCGTGGTCCGCACCGGCAGCGGCGATGTCGTCGTTCACCTCGGCTCGCAGGGGTAACGTCGGGTTCCGATGGCACCTGGCCGGGCACCAACCCGCAAGATCGAACGGGAGATGTGGGCGCGGGGTCACGAGATCGTCGTCGGCATCGACGAGGTCGGTCGCGGCGCCTGGGCCGGGCCCCTGGTGGTCGGAGCCGCGATCCTGCCTCGCGAGAAGCGAGTGCTCGGGGTCCGCGATTCGAAGCTCCTCACCGAGCGCGAGCGCGAGCGGCTGTTCGACCGCATCGCCGACTGGTGCGAGGCGTGGGCCGTCGGCTCCGCCAGCCAGGAGGAATGCGACGAGTTGGGCATGGCCGACGCACAGCGCCTGGCGTGCCGCCGTGCCGTCGAAGGCCTCACGATCGTGCCGGATGTGGCGGTCAGCGACGGCAAGTGGAACTTCGTGTCCCCGACGGTCGCCAAGGTCGAGATGCGCGTGAAGGCCGACCGGTACTGCCTGAGCGTCGCCGCGGCCAGCATCCTCGCCAAGGTCGTACGCGATCGCGAGATGCGCGAGCTCGCAGAGAGTTACCCGCACTGGTCGTTCGACACGAACAAGGGCTATCCGTGCCCTGTGCACAAGTCGGCCCTGCAGGGATACGGGCCGTCGGCGATCCACCGGCGCACGTGGGTGTTCATGGACAACTACGTTCCCTGGACGGCCTGCCCCCGCGTGTACCGGGCCGAACAGCCGACGCTGTTCTAATGGGGGCGCTCGACGACATCCTCTGCCGAGCCGGGCGTCGGAAGCCCACGGTGCGGTCATGACGATCGATGCACCAGAGGTCGCGTGGCCGGCCAGCGACGCCGACGAGCGAACGATGTTGGAGGGATATCTCGACGCGTATCGGGCGCTGGCCGTTCGCAAGGCAGCCGGCCTCGACGCAGGGCGGCTCGCCACGCGGCTCCCGCCGTCGACGTCGACGCTCGGAGGTCTGCTCAAACATCTCGCCGTCGTGGAGGACGACTGGTTCCACAGCGATCTCGCCGGCAACGACCTCCCTGAACCCTGGGCGTCGGTCGATCCGGCGGAGATCGCCGACTGGGAGTGGACCTCCGCCGCGGACGACTCACCGGAAGAACTGCTCGCGTTGTTCGAGGCGGCGTGTGCTCGATCGAGGGCTGCGGCGGCTGCCGTCGGCTCGCTCGAGGAGATGTCGGTGAAGACCGACGCCGACGGTCGGCCGTGGTCGCTGCGGTGGATCGACGTCCACATGACCGAAGCGGTGCTCGGTCGGTCACGGCAACGACCAGCGCGAGACCCTGGGCATCAGCCACTACGTGGTGTGACACCCCGACGGCTTCGCGCCCGTGGTCGATGCCCTGGGCGGCCGCTGAGGGCTACGGACGGGTTCGACCCCCGATGTCACGACGGCGGGGGCTTGGCCTCGACCCAGAAGATCGTGCCGCAGGCCGCGCCGATCGCAAGGATGGTGAAGCCGAGGCGGTAGTCGCCGGTGGCGTCGGCGAGTACACCCGCCACGATCGGGCCGCCGATCGAACCGATCATCACGATCATCGACGACCACCCCATGATCGCCCCGAACGACGTCGAACCGAAGTAGTCGGCCCGGATCGCGTTCATCAACGGCCCACGGGCACCCCACGCGAGGCCGTGCATCACGACGAACGCTGCGACGGCGAGCGAGGTGTCGACCCACGTGAGCAACAGGAGTGCGGCAGCGTGGACGCACATCGCGGTGCCGGCGATCAGCCGCTTGTTGATCCGGTCGCCGAGGTACCCGCCGAGACCGGTGCCGACGAACTGGAAGACCGGCACGATGCCGGCGACGACCGCAGCGGTCGATGCCCGGTATCCACGGTCCTCCGTGAGGTAGAGGGTGAGGTGGGCCATGGAGGCCGAGACGACCAGGAGTGCCGATGCGTGCCCCATTGAGATCATCCAGAACGCCCGCGTCCGCATGGCCTCGTGCGCCGTGAAGTGACGTTCCTGTACACCTTCGGCCCGCAATGCGTTCTCGGTCGGCTCGGACCCGTCGATCACCTCGCCGGTGTCGGACGGCAGTCGACCGGCCAGCGGCGCCACGAACCATGCGACACTCGCGATGGCGAGCCCGGAGACGGCGACGGTCCAACGCCATCCGAACCACGCGTACCCGACGACGATGATCGGGCTCGCGAACCCGCCGATGGCAAAGCCCATCGTCTGGAGCGACAGCGCACGGGCGCGTTTGCGCTCGAACCAGGACACGGTCACCGCCGTCAGGGTCAGGAAGCCGGTTGCCGAGATTCCCAGTGTCGTGAACATCATCGTGACGATGAACTCGGTTCGTGTGTCGACCTGGCTGACCGTCACGAAGCCGACGGCGACGACCGCTGCGCCGACCCGCATGACCCGGCGGGTCCCGAACCGGGTGAGCGCGCCACCCTGTGCCGGGCCGATCAGGGCGCCCTCCGTGCGCGTCGCAGCGAAAGCCAGCGAGAAGAACGTCTTCGACCAGCCGAACCGGTTGCGCAGCTCGACGGCGAGATTGCCGTACCCCTGGACCCAGATCATCGACTGCAGGGCCCAGATCAGCCCGCCGGCCGCGACGATCTTCCATCCCGTGAAGATCCGGCGTGGCCGGTCGGTGTCGACGGCGGTCACGGCGCCGACACCGGGAAGGCTGGTCCGTGCCGTGGGTCGTCGATGGGTCGACCGTACCGCGACACCTGCGCAGCCGGCGATCTGCTCGGACGGTCAGTCGGGGTGCGCGAGCAGCGAGAGGAACTCGGCGACCTCGGCCGGACCTGCGAGACGGTGCGCAGCCGCCGACTCGCCAGGGCCGACTCTGACCGAGACGTCGGCGTCGCTCATCGTGTGGAACGCGTCTTCGTCGGTGATGTCGTCACCGAGGTAGACGACCGGGGATCGCTCGAGCCGGGCTGCGAGATGGAGCAGTGCCTCACCCTTGCTGGCGGTGCGGGCGAGGAGTTCGACGACGTCGCTGCCGGGCTTCACCTGGGCACCGTCGATCATCCGGGCGAGGTTCGTGACGGCGTCGACCGCGGGCGATGCGAGCCGCTGGTCGGCCTCGCGGGTGTGGAGCACGACGCTGGCAGGCTTGTACTCCAACCACGCGCCGTCGCCGGCCGCATCGACACCACGCGTTCCGATGATCTCGAGCTGGTCGAACGTGTACTGCTCGTCGTCGTCCAGCGCCGGCCGGTCGCCGCCGCGAACCTCGAGGCCGTGGCTGCCGATCACGTGGAGCTCACCGGAAAACCCGAACACTCGCTCCAGGCTCTCCAACGACCGACCGGAGACGATGGCCACGGTGGCCCGAACTGCGAGGGTGGTCAAACCGTCGTGAACGCCGGGGAGCAGCTCGGAATCGTCGGCGTGGTCGACGAGCGGGGCGAGCACGCCGTCGACGTCGAACGCCACGAGCGCCGTGTCGAGAAGTGGGCGGACCAGCTCGGCGAGGTCGTGCGGCGAGATGTCGACCGGACCACTCACGGATCGAGGACCTCCATGAAGGACCGGGCCCAGTCGCCGACGTTGGCCGACGCGACCGCCTGGCGCATCGCCTCCATCCGGGGGCGCCGTTCGTGTCGGTGCATCTCGACGGCTCGGACGATCACGTCTTCGAACGCGTGTTCGTCGTGTGGGTTGACGAGCAGCGCCTCTCTCAGCTCGTCGGCTGCCCCCGTGAACTCGGAGAGCACGAGCACACCGTCGCCGTCGACGTGGGCCGCGACGTACTCCTTCGCGACGAGGTTCATGCCGTCACGGAACGGCGTCACCAGCATGACGTCGCCGGCCCGATACAGCGGGATGAGCTCGGTGAGCGGCAGCATCTGGTGCAGGTAGTGGATGACCGGGAAGCCGAGTCGCGAGTGCACGCCGTTGATCTCGCCGACGATCTGTTCGATCTCGCGTCGCTCTTCCTGGTAGAGCTCGACACCCTGACGGGTGGGGGTGGCGATCTGCACGAGGACGTGGTGTTCCGGGTCGAGCCGGCCGGCGTCGAGCAGCCGCCCGAAGGCTCGCAGGCGCGCACCGATGCCCTTGGTGTAGTCGAGCCGGTCGACGCCGAGCAGGATCACCTCGGGATCACCGAGCCGAGCGCGGATCTGGGCGGTTCGCTTGCGTGTCGAGCGGCCGCTCGCGAGCAACTCGAAGTCGTCGACGTCGATCGAGATCGGGAAGTTGCTCACCAGCACGTTGCGACCGTCGAAGTTGACCAGGTCGTCATCGACCTCGGTTGCGCCGACGAGCTGATGGGCTGCGGCGATGAAGTTGCGGGCGCCGCGCTCGCGCTGGAACCCGAGCACGTCCGCACCGAGCAGTCCGGTGATGATGTCGGTACGCCAAGGCAGCCGCTGGAACAGCTCGAGTGGTGGGAACGGGATGTGGTTGAACCATCCGATTCGGACGTCCGAGCGCCGGCTCCGCAGCATTGCCGGCGCGAGTTGGAGGTGGTAGTCGTGAATCCACACGATCGCATCAGGGGGCGCGACGTCGGCCATCCGGGCAGCGAACCGCTCGTTGACCGTGACGTAGGCATCCCAGTCGTCGCTGTCGAAATTCGACTCCTTGATCGCGTCGTGGTACAGGGGCCAGAGGGTGTCGTTGGAGAACCCTTCGTAGTAGCGGTTCATCTCGTCGGCGCTGATCGGCACCGGGTGCATCTCCACTCCGTCGGTGCGGATCACGTCGGCCGAGCTGTCAGCCTGGCCGGTCCAGCCGACCCAGGCACCGTGACTCTCCTGGACGATCGGCAGGAGCGCGCGGACGAGACCTCCGGGACTGGTCTCCCACTCCCCGTCGGGGTTCTGGGTGACCGGTAGGCGATTGGCGGCGATGACGAGTGGCCGCTTGGGGGTGAGTGTCGTTGTCTCGTCGATACCACTCACCGTACCCACCGTGGCACACCTGACGGGTACGTCGAGCGGCGGATGGCGGGCGCGCCGCTGCAGCCCGTACCCACACGGGCCACCTGTCGAATCGACGCGCACATCCGTTGTGTGTCGGCAGGCACGGACGGAGGTGCCGGGTTCGCGCACGATGCAGGGGCGTCGCTGCATCCCGCATCGGCGCTCCGACCCGAAGGAGTTCGCGATGAACACCACGACCATCACCACCCGCCACCAGGACGACACGACGGTCGTCGCCCACCCCGCATCCGCCGTGGACCGGCGGTCCCGTCGACCACGAGCTTCCCGCCGGGTGGCCGGACTCGCCGTAGCGCTCGCCACGCTCGTCGCCGCGGCGTCCGTCGGCTTCAGCGCCCCGGCGTCGGCAGCCACCGCCGGATGGCGCTGGCTCGACCTCACCGGAGACCGCTGGAACGAGACCGCCGCTTGGGTCGACACCTACGGGCGGTACACCACGGTCTACTCGGACCCCGACCAGGACGGGGTCTGGAACCTCCAGGGCGACATCGACCCGTCGACCGGTCGATGGACCCAGATCCGGTTCGACACGAACGCCAATCGCACGTGGGACACCATCATGCAATGGAAGAGCAACAATACGACGCTGGTGTGGGGCAATACGGGCTCCGAGTTCGACGGCAACTGGGACGATCTGACGGTCGCCATTGGAAGCCGTGTCGAAATGACGTGCTGGGGTCAGAATCAGCCGATCATGGGGTATGCCATGGTCCAGGCGTGGGGTGCCTGGTGGGTCGGCTGTAACTATCCCAGCTACGGGTCGGGTCTGAGCGGCCTGATCACCAAGCCGATCTACGCCAACATGTTCGACTCGTTGCGAGCCGCGACGGGCGTGACCAGCAGTTACTGCATGTTCCACCTCTACGGCGATCCCACCTGCTGAACCCTCGACCGAACCCCAGGAGCACCCCGGCGCAGCGCCGGGGTGCTCCTGCCGCGTCGGACACTGTGTCGTGTCCGACGCGCTGATCAGGCCAGTTCGAGGGCTTGGGCGAGGTCGGCGACGAGGTCGCTGGCGTGTTCGATGCCGACACTCAGGCGCACCAGGTTGTCCGGCACCTCGAGTGGCGAGCCGGCCGCCGACGCGTGTGTCATGGCGCCCGGGTGCTCGATCAGGCTCTCGACGGCGCCGAGCGACTCGGCGAGTGTGAACAGCTCGGTGCCGGCGGCGATCCGCCGCGCCGCGTCCTCGCCACCCACCGCCAGGAAGCTGACCATGCCCCCGTAGTCGCGCATCTGCTTCGCCGCCGCGGCGTGGCCGGGATGGTCGGGGAGTTGCGGATACAGCACACGTTCGACGGCCTCGTGCCCGGTCAGGAGGTCGACGATCGCCCGTGCGTTCTCGCAGTGGCGATCCATGCGCACGCCGAGCGTCTTGGCGCCGCGCAGCACCAGGTAGCAGTCGAACGGCGACGGCACGGCGCCGGCCGCGTTCTGCGTGTACCTCAGCCGGTCGGCGATTCCGTCGTCGTCCACTGCGAGGAACCCGCCGACGACGTCGCTGTGGCCACCGAGGTACTTCGTCGCGGAATGGAGCACGATGTCGGCGCCGAGCAGGATCGGCTGCTGCAGGTACGGCGTGGCGAACGTGTTGTCGACGACGACGAGCGCCCCGCGTTCGTGGGCGATCGACGCGATGGCCTCGATGTCAAAGCACGTCAGCAGCGGGTTGGTCGGGGTCTCGAGCCAGACGAGGCCGGTGTCATCGGGCCAGTTCGCCACGACCGCGTCCAGATCGCTGAGATCGACCGCGGTCCACGGGAACCCGAGTGGCGACCAGACGTTGTTGATGAGGCGGAAGGTGCCGCCGTACGCGTCGTTGCCGAGCAGCACCCGTTGGCCCTGCGACAGCAGGCGCATGACGTTGTCCTCCGCGGCGAGGCCACTCGCGAACGACAGGCCGTGCCGAGCCGCCTCCAGCGCGGCGATCTGCGTCTCGACCGCGGTGCGGGTGGGATTCCCCGAACGTGAGTACTCGTATCCCTGGTGCACGCCGACCTCGCTCTGGGCGAACGTCGTCGACAGCGAGATCGGCGTCACGACCGCTCCGGTGACCTCGTCGGGCTCCTGGCCGGCATGGATCGCGAGCGTCTCGAACGCCCATCCGAGTTGTTGCTCTTCTTCTCCCATGGCTCCCTCTCGTCGTACTCGTCTGTCGTAGCAGATCGGTGGCGGATCAGTAGTCGGCGCGGGCGTCGAAGTACGACAGGATGTCGGTTCGGGTGAGCACGCTGAGCGGTCGCCCGTCGGAGAGCACCAGCAGCGCCGGCGCCGTGTGCAGCATCTCGAGGGCCCGCTCGAGCTCCTGGCCGACGCCGATGGTCGGCAGATGGGGGCCCATCACGTCCTCGACCGGGACGTCCATCACACCCGAGTCGCCGGCGATGACCTCCATCAACTCGAGTTCGTCGACCGATCCCGACACCTCGGCGGCAGCGAACGGCGGGGTGTTCTTGCACACCGGAAGCTGGCTGACGCCGTGTGCGCGCATGCGTTCGATGGCCGATCGCACGGTTTCGTCGGGATTGACGTAGAGCAGGCTGTCGAGCGACGGGTTCCGGGCCTCCAGCACGGCGCCGACACACTGTCGGCACTCGTTCGTGAAGCCGAAGTTCGCCATCCACGCGTCGTCGAACACCCGTGACAGGTAGCCGCGACCCGAGTCGGGGTTGAACACCACGACGATGTCGTCGGGTGTGCCCCGCTTCGCGACCTGGATCGCGGCCGCGACGGCCATGCCACCGGACCCCCCGATGAGGATGCCCTCGATCTCGCTGACGCGTCGGGCCATGTGGAAGCTGTCGGCATCGGAGACGGCGATCGTCTCGTCGTAGAGTTCTGGCTGCCACGCCGCCGGGAAGAAGTCTTCGCCGACACCTTCGACGAGGTACGGCCGTCCCGAGCCGCCCGAGAACACCGAGCCCTCGGGGTCGGCGGCGATGATCTTGACGCCGGGGTTCTGCTCCTTGAGGTACCGGGCGGTACCGGTGATCGAGCCGCAGGTGCCGGCGCCGGCGACGAAGTGGGTGATCCGGCCGGCGGTCTGCTCCCAGATCTCTGGACCCGTCGTCTTGTAGTGCGAGAGCGGGTTGTTCGGGTTGGCGTACTGGTTCGGTCGAAAGGCGTCGCGCTCCTGCGTGAGCCGTTCGGCGACGCTGTAGTAGCTCTGCGGGTCGTCGGGGGCGACCGCCACCGGGCACACGACGACCTCGGCGCCGTAGGCCTTGAGGAGCGAGATCTTCTCCGGGGCCACCTTGTCGGTCATCACGAACACGCAGTCGTAGCCTCGCTGCGCCGCGACGATCGCCAGGCCGACACCGGTGTTGCCGCTCGTGGGCTCGACGATCGTGCCACCCGGCTGCAGTTCTCCACTCTCCTCGGCCGCCCGGATCATCTCGAGTGCGGGTCGGTCCTTCGACGAGCCGCCGGGATTGGTGGTCTCCATCTTCATCGCGAGCACCGCCGGCAGTTGTTCGACTTCCATCATGCGCTTCATGCGCACGATCGGCGTGCCCCCGAACAGATCGATCACCGAATCGGCGATCTGGGTGCCGTCGAGTCGCGGGTCAGCCATGGGTCGATCGTAACGCTGGCGCTCGACGAAAGATTCCTCGGCTCCCACGAGTGCGGTGTCGGCCGCACCGGTCACCGCTGCGGACGCCATGGCAGTGGACGGTCGCCGATCGGCTACCACGGTCGATCGGGAACCCTGTCATACCGGCCGTCCGGGCGAGCAGGAGGCGGGTCGTTGGAGCGTGTGGCGGTACTCGGTCTCGGCATGATGGGCAGCGCTCTGGCGCGTGCTCTCCAGCAGGCTGGTCGGCCACTCACCGTGTGGAACCGGAGCCCGGAGAGGTGCGCCGCCTTCGGCGACGACGGGGTCGACGCGGCCGCTTCGGTGCTCGACGCGGTCGCGATCAGCGACGTGATCGTCGTGTGCGTGCACGATTACGCCGCCGCGAACGCTGCCCTCCGGGATCCCGCCGTTGCGGCTGCGCTCGCAGGGAAGACGATCGTGCAACTCTCGTCGGGCACCCCGTTCGAAGCACGGGACACAGCGGAGTGGGCGCGGGGCAACGGCATCGGCTACGTCGACGGTGTGATCATGGCCTTTCCACGAGACATCGCGACGCCGTCCGCCGTCGTGCTCCACTCGGGGCCGTCGGCGATCTACGAGCCCGTCGCCGGGATCGTGTCGGACTTCGGTGGAACGGCTGCACACGTCGGCGACGACGTGGTGATCGCATCGGCGATCGACAACGGCATCCTGTCGATCTACTACGGCTTTCTGCTCGGGGTCATCAACGGCGCGGGCATCTGCAGCTCGTTCGATGTCCCTCTCGCGGCATTGAACGAGATCGTGGCGGGGCCGATGCCGACACTCGCCTCGGTGATGGAGCGAACGCTCGACATGGCCGCCAGTGGTGACTACACGACCGACCAGAGCACCGTCGACACGACCGTGGGGGCGCTCGGGCACATCGCAGCGGTGTCCGACGAGGCCGGGCTCGACCTCCGATTCATCACGTGTGCGCAGCAGTATGCGGCGCGGGCGGTCGCCCTCGGCCACGGCCGACACAACCCCGCGGCGATGTTCGAAGTGGTCCGATCGCCATCCTACGAGACCGAGCGGTAACGCTGTCGTCGTCAGGTCCGTCGGGCTCACGGATCGTCGACTCCTCGTCGAAGCCGTGCCGTCGGCGGAGCCCCGGGTACCGGCGTGTCGATCGTTCGACGATGTCTCGATGATCGGCATCCTTGCCCGATCGACGGTCATCGCTCGGGGATCGGCGGCGCCGTCGTGGGCGGATGCGTGTCGCGGTCGCGTCATCGACGGAGCAGCCGATTGGCGCTCTGCGCCGCGAGACCGAGCACGAACACGATCACGGTGACCAAGGCCATGGTGGCGCCGGTCGCCGTGGCGTGGTGGTAGCTGACCAGGAGGCCGATCACGGCCGAGGCGCCGCCGATCGCCACGGCGAGGCCCATGATCAGCGGCACCCGGCCGACGAGCATCGATGCCGTCGCCGGCGGGGCGATCAGGAACGCGAACACGAGCAGACTGCCCACCGTCTCGAACGACGCCACGATCGAGAGGGCGAGCAGCAGGAGCAGCACGAAGTGCGTGAGTTGTGGTCGGAAGCCGATGAGCCGGGCTTGCGTCACGTCGAACGTGCTGATCAGCAGCGCCCGATGCAGCACGACGACGCCGGCGACCGTGACGGCCGCGACGATCGACAGCGTCCTCAGATCGGTCGCGTCGACCGCAGTGATCGAGCCGAACAGGAACCGGGTGAGGTCACCGGCGCCACGGCCCGTCTGCGCCGACATGACGACGACGGCGAGGGCCAGGAAGCCGACGAACAGCACTCCGATCGACGCATCGTCGGGGAGCGGCGAGGCGGTGCGGATGAGCTGGACTCCGGCGACCATCGCCAGTGCTGCCAGCAATGCGCCCAACGTGGTGTTGCCGCCCGTGACGAACGCGATCGCGATGCCCGGCAGCACGCCGTGAGCGAGCGCGTCGCCGAGGAAGCTCAGTCCACGCAGTACGACCCAGGTGCCGATCACGCTGGTGCAGATCACCGTGAGCAGCGCGGCCCACAGAGCGTCGCGCATGAACGGGTTGTCGGCGAACGGTGTGATCCACCAGTCGATCGGGTCGGTGAGCCACGTCATCGGCGGCTCACGGTGTCAACGCCGCGGCGACCTGTGTGGCGTTGAACCGCATCATCTCCACGTAGGTGTCGGTCGCGGGGTCGTCGGTGAGCGCATCGGTCACCAGCGGGACCACGGCCACGTCGAGCCGTTCGGCGAGGGCATCGGCGTCGGCGGTCGACTCGAGCTGCTCGGTGAAGATGGCACGGACGCCGCGCTGCTCGATGAGCACGGCGAGCGCGTCCAGGTCGGCCGCGTTGGTCTGGGCGAGCGTGTTCGTCGACGGGATGACGGTGCCGATGATCTCGAGGTCGTACCGGTCGGCGAAGTAGGCGAGCGAGTCGTGGCTGGTGACCATGAGGCGGTCGGCCGGCGGGATCACATCGAGCATCGCCTCGATCTCGGCATCGAGTGCTTCGAGCTCGGACCGGTACGCGGTCAGGCACCCTGGGTCGCGCCCACCGATCGGGTCGGCTGCCGCGATGGCGTCGAGGGCGCTGCTCACGCGTCGCGGGTCCTGCCAGATGTGCGGATCGACTCGGTGGTCATCCCGACCGTCGTGATCGGCGTCGCCGTCGCTGTCTTCGTCGTGGTCGTCGTCGTGGTCGTCGGATTCGATCGTGTCGACGAGCGGCACCATCTCGACCGCGGCGGTGCCCGTCGACTCGACGGTCGACAGAAGATCGGTCAGGGAGTCCTCGAGGCCACCACCATTGGCGACGACGATCTCCGCGTTCTCGAGGAGCTCACGATCGCGCAACGATGGTTCGAACGTGTGCGGGTCGGCGCCGTTCGGGATCACGGCCGGCACGTCGAGTCCGCACAGGGTGGACGACGTGATGTCGGCCCAGATGCTCGTGGTGGCGACGATCGTGGATGCCGACTCGCTGTCGCCGGTCGGGCCGGACCCGTTCCCACACGCCGCGATCGCGACGGCGCCGACGGCGAACACCACTCCGTTGCGAACCGTGAGAATCATTCTCATGATGTTAGAGTGAGAATCACTCTCATGCCAACGACGACCGATCCTCTCGTCGCCGCGACCGACGTGTGCGTGCACTACGGATCGACCGTCGCGCTCGCACCGACGTCGTTCGAGATCCGGCGCGGCACCTCGGTTGCACTGGTGGGATCGAACGGCAGCGGCAAGACCACCCTGCTGTCGCTGCTGGCGGGTCTGGTGCCACCCGAAGACGGTCGGATCTCCGTCGGCGGTTCGATCGCCATGGTCACACAACACCGAGACCACCACCGATGGATGCCGCTGTCCGTCGACGAGGTCCTGCGGATGGGCCGTTATCCGAATCGCGGGCTGCTCGGCCCGTTCCGTCGGGACGACCGGGAGAGCATCGAACGCGTTGCCGAGTTGCTCGAAGTGACCCATCTGCGACGCCGACCGTTCGGCGAGTTGTCCGGTGGTCAGCAGCAACGAGTGCTCGTCGCCCAGGCGCTCGCCTCGCAGCCCGATCTCCTGCTCCTCGACGAACCGGTCACCGGGCTCGACCTCCCGAGCCAGCTGCGCATCCTCGAGGTGATCGGTGAGCACGCCGCACGGGGTGGCGTGGTCGTGTTCTCGACCCATCACCTGGTCGAGGCGCGGCGGGCTGACATCGTGATGCTCATGGCCGGCTGCGTGCTCGCCGCCGGCTCACCCGAGGACGTGCTCGTGCCGACACTGCTCGCCGAGGCGTTCGGGGGACGCCTCATCCGCGAGGACGGCACGACGATCGTCGTGGACGACCACGGCCACGATCACGGCGAACCACACGCTCCCGAACTCGTGCCGCACCACGGCGTCCATCGGCACGAACACGAGCACCACGACGACGTGCACCAAGACCCGCCGCCGAGCCGGCTTCGATGAACACCGACCCCGACCTGCACCGTGCGGTGGCGGCGCGGCTGTCGGACCACGATCAGCAGTACACGACCAACCGTCGCGCGGTGGTCGACGCTCTCGCGGCCGCCGGGTCGCCGATCACACTGCCGGAGCTGCTCGAGGTGGATGCCACCCTCGCACAGAGCTCGGCCTACCGGAGCCTGTCGGTGATGGTCGACGCCGGCGTCGTCCGGCGACTCGTACATGTCGGGGATCACGCCCACTTCGAACTCGCCGAGCACCTCACCGAGCACCACCACCACCTGATCTGCGAAGACTGCGGTGCGGTGGTCGACGTCACCCTGCCCGACCACGTGGAAGTGGCGATGGACCGTACGTTCCACGAGGTCGCCGAAGCGTCTGGGTTCACGCCGTCGCACCATGCCGTCGACATCTACGGCACGTGTCGAGCGTGCCGCGGCCGGTAGCTCAGGCCGGAAAGGTCGCCGGCTCGATACCGATCTCGGCCATCCGGGTCGCGTACGTCGCGTACAGACGGCGAGCCGTCCCGTGGCGCTGGAGCGCCGACATCGCCGACACGACGCCGAGATGAGCGCGCTCCTCGAACTCGTCGCGCTCGAGCATCCGAAGGTAACGCCGTGCCGCGGACTCGTGGTCACCCGTCGCCGAATCCTCTTCGGCGAGCATGCCCGCGATCGTGAGGTAGGCGGCGCGCGCCTCTTCGCGCAGCGTGAACGCCCAGTCGGCATACGGTTCCTCCGGGAAGAACTCGCCGACGTACAGCCGTTCGGCCGATCGCAGTAGGGCCAGCCCGTGCTCACGCCGGCCACTCGCCACCAGCCGGGTGCCCTCGGCGGCCTGGTCGAGGAAGTCGATGACGTCGATCGAGAGATGATCGTCGGACAACGCCACCGATGTGCGGTCGGCGCGAACATAGTGATCGGTCGGGTGAGCACGTTCGGGGTCGAGCACACCACGAATGGTCGACAGGGCAACCGACAGGCGATTGGCTGCTTTCGAGGATTCGTCGTCCGGCCAGAACTGCTCGACCAGTTGTTCTCGGTTGAGGGGTCGACCGCGCGAGGCGACCAGCACGCCGACGAGTTCCCGGGCCACACGCGACTGCCAGGCGGACAGGGGTACCGGCTCATCGGACACGTACACGCCGAGCCCGCCGAGGGTTCGGATCACGACGTCGACGTTCGACTGCTCGGTCGCGCGATCGAACGCGCGACGCGCCTGGATGGCGAGACCCTTGGCACCGAGCCGATCGAGGCGCTCGGCGGCCGTCGATGCCAACGCGGCTGCGGACGCGCCCTCCAGCAGCTCGGCGCGTGCCACGTCGACGCGCGCCGTTCCGATCGGCGACCCGATCGTCCGCCATATCTCCCGGCTCTCCTCGAGTGCACGCATCGCCGTCGAATCATCGGGCGCGGCCGCGGCCTGCACCTCGAGCGCTTCGGCAGCGACCGCCCTGACGTTCCGGCGCCGGGCTTCGGCGGCCGCGTCGCGCGCGGCATCGAAGGCAGCCGCCCGGTCACCTCGTGCGAGACCGACGCGAGCGTGGGCCAGCCAGATCCGACTCTGCCCGGCGGGCGACGCGAGTCCGTCGACCCGTTCGGTCAATCTCGCCACCAGTTCCGCGTCGACGTCGGCAACCAGTGCCGACAGCGACGCGCACACGTGGACGAGTGCCTGGGCGTCGGCCTGCGCCTCCGCGAGCTCGATCGCTCGTTCGTAGGCCACCCGGGCGAGCACGCGGTCACCACGCGTCGCGTGCACGTCACCGAGCACCATCTGAGCCTGAATCCACCGATTGGCTGAGTGGGGGTCGGTCTGGTGCTGGTGGTGCTCGGTTCGGCGTGGGCGTGTCTGGGGAGGTGTGTCGGGGCGTGTGGGGTGAGCGTGTCGTGTTCGGTGGTGTTGTCGGCGCTGGGTGGGGTGCTGCGGTGCGCTGGTCCGCGGGCCGGGTTCTATCCGGCGGGACCGGGCAGAGCCCTGATGGCGGTCAGCAGGCTGGTGAAGGTGTCGGCCCAGGGCCATCGACGCGGCATGCGGAGGGTGTGGCGGCCGGAGCGGTTGACGGCGACGGCGGGGGTGGCGGTGATGCGGTTCCGGAACGTGACGCTGGTGACGGTCGGCTGATCGGCGAGCTGGCAGGCCCAGCGGGTGAGGTTGTGGGCGATCACGGCGCAGGCGAACCAGGCGGCATTCGCTGGGTAGTGCCCGGAAGGTATGTGTTCGGCGCCGCCGGCTTTGAGGTCGCGGATCGCGAGTTCGACGACGGCGTGGTGGCGGTGGAAGGCGTCGGCTTCGACAGCGCTGAGGTCACAGCGGTTGGTGATGAACGTGTGGTGGCGCCACTCGGGAAACAGCCGGAGCTGGGCTGGCTCGGTGAAGCGGGTGCGACGCACCACCAACCGGACGGTGCGGAACTTCGATGAGCCGCGCCGACCAACGGTGTAGACGCACTCGGCGACCTGGGCGACCCCGCCCGCGGTGTAATCGATCTGTTGCCAGGCGTCGTCGGGAATCTGGGCGATCGTGGCTTTGATCTTGGCGTGGCTGGTGACGGTGATCGACCAGGCGATTCGATGCCGGTTCAAGCGGTCGATCAGTTTCCAGGACCAGAACCCTGAATCGGCGCGCACCGTGACCGGCCCCGTGGCGCCGGCTCGGCGGACGATTGCGGCAACCTCGTCGACGAAGCGGACCACACCGCGCGATGATCCGGCCGAGCCTTTGCGCATCCTCGAGAACACGATCTCGGCGGTGTCGGCGCGCACTGCGAGCAGCGGGTGGTAGCCGAGTTGGCGGGTGTAGCCGTACGCGGCGCCGTGCTTGGCGTGACCATGCACTTCGCAGATCGTCGAGTCGAGATCGATCACCAACGGCGCTTTGCCGGGGCCGGCGCCGAGTTCCCACGCCCGCGCCAGCAGACGGGAGGCGACGGCGTCGAGTTGGCGGACGAACCCGAACGTGAAGGTCCGCAGGAACGTCCCGATCGTCGATGGTGCCATCACTCGGAACGGCAACACCGCCTGAGTCGCGCCGGCACGGACCACGTCGACGTGATCGATGTGGGTCGCACCGGCCAGCATCGCGGCGATCAGGGTGCAGATCTTGCGGCCGGCGTTCGGTGCTCCGGTGCGCACCCAGCGTGTCGTGAGCTGCTCCACACCTAGGCGCATCATCAGCGTCGCGGTGACGATCAGCCCGGCGTTGGAGATCAGCCCGTCATGATCGAAGACCGTGTCGTAGCGGTCGATGGTGCGCGATACTGGCCACACAGAAAGTGCCTCCCGAGCTGGTTGGTGTTGTGACGTTGAACATCACAATCATCCCAGTTCAGGAGGCCTTTTTGGTGGACGCGCCATCGACGCTCACCCCATCAGATCGGTGGATCCAGGCTGAGTGTACTTCTCATGGGCGGACCCGATCCGTCGGAACGTCGCTTCGGCTTGCACCAGTTCGCGGGCAGACTCGTCCAGCGAACCCTGCAGGAGCAGGCACTCTCCTCGGTTGGTCAGCGCCATCGCACGCCAGACGTCGTATCCGCTCATGTCCGCGAGTCGCAGGGCGATGTCGAGTTCCGCCAGCGCTGCATCGAGATCGCCCTCCTCGAGGAAGTGGGAGCTGCGGTTCGATCGGATTCGGATCGTCTGCATCACGTCACCGGCGCGGTCGGCGTACTCGAGCGCCCGGAGATAGTGGACGTCGTTCGTCGACCGGTCACCGTCGAGGGCGGCGATCATCGCGAGCACGGTGTGCACTGTGGCCGACGACCGTGCGTCGTCGGCTTCCTCCGCCAACCTACGGGCGGTCTCCGCGACCGACCTCGCCGCATCACTGTCGCCGCGCATGTAGTGCGCACTCGCCTCCCAGCTGCGCAGGGCGGCGACCGTCTCCGGTCGGGCGTCGTCCTCGATCGCCCGCGCGAACGTGGTGAGGGCCTCCGACACCTCGCCGCGCACGTATTGCAGGTAGCCGAGCCGGAGGGCGATCCGGGCCGGCAAGGGGCCGTCACCGTCACCGATCGTGCGGTAGAGCCGCTCGGCCGACTCCAGGTCGCCCATGAGTTCACAGACGTGAGCGTCGAGCAGCGTGAGGTCGGAATCGAACGGCTCGTCACGGATCGCGTCGAGGAGTCGTGCGAGTTCGCGGATGAGGCCGTTCGCGACCATCTGTTCACCGTGCCGGGCGACGAACGTACGGACGCGGGCCGGCTCGCCGCTGTCGAGGAGGCACGACACCGCCGACGTCCAGTCGCCGCTCTGGCGGTACCACTCGGCAGCAGGGACGAGGATGCCGGCGTGGGCCGCTGATCTCGACCGCAGGTACTCGCGGAGCACGGGAGCGATCGTGACCGCTTCCGGGTCGTCGGCGATCCGATTGACGAAGGCGCTCGCGCTGACGCCACTCAGTTGCCGTGACGCTGCGTTCGACAGCTCGGGGAGGAGATCGTCGACGAGTCGTTGACTCAACCACGGCAGGTGCGATCCGGCTTCGAGGAGCGCCACCGAGTCGTCGGGTTCCGACCGGAGCACGTCGTCGGCGAGGTAGTCGGCGAGACCCTCGTCGACCAGACCGCGTCGCAGTCCGGCCACACCGGAGCGGCGAATCGCTCGGGTGGCCAGCGCCACTGCCGCCGGCCACCCGCCCGTCAGCTCGCGGATCTCGACCGCAGCCGCCGCTCCGTCCGGCTGCGACGGGCCCAGCAGTTCGGTGATCTCGTCGACCGTGAACGCCAGGTCGTCGGCACCCATCTCGAGGTGTTCGTTGGTGAGGCGCAGCCGCGCCGTCGGGAACGGGAGGGGTGTCCGCGATGCCAACACGATGCGGAGGCGAGCCGGGGCATGGCGGCACAGATCGGCGACGAAACGCTCCGACGGCCCGCTCCCGTCGACCTCGTGCAGGTCGTCGAGCACGAGCACGAGGTCGCGGTTCAATGCGGCGTCGAGGTCGAGTGCGACGGCCGCCGCCAGTGATTCGGCGACGCCATCGGAGCCGGCGGCCGCACCCGAGGCGCCGTCGATCGCCATCCACAGCTCGGCCGACAACCCGGGTACCAGGAGGCGCAGGCGGCGAACGACGTTCCGGGCGAACACCGAGACGGAACGGTCGGCTGACGACACGGCGTGGACGACCCAGTGCTGGCGCTCGGCCACCGCAGAGATCAGGGTCGACTTGCCGGCGCCCGCACCTGCGATCAGCGAGATCAGGCGTGGCGCGTCCGGTGCCCTCAACGGCGACTCGACTCGGTCGCGAGCGATCATGTTCGATGTGATGCGAACACGCGCATCTCCTCCCTCCGACGGCGCCGCGGCCCGGTGCGCAACACCAGCGTACGCGCGTGATCGCACCCCACGGCCTTGCGGGGGCGAGCGCGACGGGGCGGTCCAGCGCGCCTTCAGGCAACCTTCAGCGAGGTCGTCAAGATCGTTCGCATGATCGCCCGGGACGAATCCGCAACGCCGCTCGCTCAGCTCCGGGGACGGGTCTGGCCGTGATCGCCTTCATCGTCCGGGTGCACCACGCGGCCGATGGGCTCGCGGGCGTCGTCGAGTTCCCGGGATCGAGCCGCACGCCGTTCAGGTCCGGTGCCGACTTGGTCGCACTGGTGGAGTCGTGGCTGCACGACACCGCAGCCGCTCCGGGCCCGTCCGAGACGGCGGGGAGTTCGTGATGCCGGGCGGCAACCCGTACCTCCCGAGTCGTGCGACGGCAGCGGCGACGGAGCGGTGTGGTGCCTCGCCGCCTCTCCGAGTCGGCGGGCCCGCAGCGGCGCGACCGCGCCTCGATCACCGAGCTGGAAGGATGTGCCGATGCGTGTCGGTATCAGCATCACGAGCGGCTTCCCGGATCTGGACGGCGCGGACGCCGTCCGGACGGTGATCGAGCGGGGTCGCATCGCGGGGCTCGCGGGTCTCGACCACTTGAGCCTGGGCGACCATCATGCGACCGGCGCCGCCCGCGCCTACGTGCAGAACGTCCCCGCGATCGGCCGGATCATGGCCGATTGGCCGGCCGATCGCCCCATCGGGCTGTTGTTGCTGCTCCCGCTCTGGCACCCGGTGCTCGCCGCCGAGCAGATCGGCACGCTCGCCGCGATGAGCGAGGCGCCCTTCATCGTGCAGACGGGCATCGGCGGCGGCAGCGACCAGTTCGCGGCGATGGGTGCCTCGATGGCGACCAGAGGTCGAGTCACCGATCGGGCGATCGACGTCATCGGCCGGTTGTTGGCCGGCGAGATCGTCGACGTGCCCGAGTTGGGCATCTCGGGAGCGTCGATCAGCCCGCGCCCGCCCGTGCCCGTCGAGTGGTGGGTCGGAGCCGGCAGTGCACCGGTTGCGATCGATCGCGCCGCCAGGTCGGGTGACGCGTGGTACGCGTCGCCCGGGATCGATGGCGACGAACTCCGCCGGACCGCGGACTCGTATCGGGAGGCGTGTGCCCGGCACGGCAGGACACCACGGATCGCGCTGCGGCGCGACGTCCTGGTCGGTGACGATCACGAGGCGACCGTTCGACGCGCACGTGATGTGATCGAACGCGGCTACCGGGGCATGGACGAGCAGATCATCGCCGGTGGGGTCGAACACGTCGCCGAACGGGTGGCATCGTTCGAGTCGATCGTGGTCGACGACATCGTCGCTCGCACGATCGCCGTCGACCAGGCGACCGCCATCCGGAGCATCGAGCTGCTCGGCGAAGTACGAACCCGGCTCGCCTGAACTCAGCGCAGGGCTACGACGAACGTCGGGCGGGCCTGCGCCCACCAGCGACGGCGGCGGTCGAATCGCTCCATCCCACCCATCGCGTTCCACATCTCGACGAAACCTGGTTCGCCGGCCTCCACGTGGCGACGGACGAACTCGCCCCCGCGTGCGATCGACTCGTCGAGGCAGATCAGCAACTCGGAACGTCCGGCCCCGTCGAGTCCGTACGTCTCGGCGATCGATCGGAGCCTCGCGGGGCGGTCGGCGGGCACCCAACCGAGCTTCGGCGCGTTCACCTCGTCGTCGATCGGCACGCACATCCGCGCGAACGCGGCCACGTCGAAGACCCTCCGACCGGATGCGGCGTAGTCGAAGTCGAGCAGGGCGACTGCTTCGCCGTGACGGAAGACGACGTTCTCGAGACAGACGTCGTTGTGGCAGATCACCGGATGCTCGCCGGGTCGCTCGTCGGCCAGTTCCTCACTCCACGAGCCGTCGGCGGTCTCGAAGCCCGCGGATGCGTCGTGCAGGCCACGGAGCAACCGGGCGGTCGACGCGAGCGCTGTGTCGCTCTGCGCCCACGCCGGATAGGGAGGCACCGGAACGTCGCCGGGCTCGAACACCAGACGTTCCCGCTCACCGTCGATCGACAGCGGCTCCGACGCCCCTGCGAAGCCGTTCCTGCGAATGTGGTGGAGGAAGCGGTGGATCGTGGTCGAGTGTCGGTTCGACGGTCGCTCGACCTCGTTGCCGATGCGGAGCACAGCGCCGGCGTTGGCGACCCCGCCGTGGAGCACCTCGACGGGTGCTCCGTCGTTCATGCGGCGATCATCCGCCGAGCAGACGGCTGACGAGGCCCGGCCTCGGTTCCTCGTATCCCTCCGGCAGGAGATGCGGGGCGTGGTGCGCGAGGTGCTCGCCGACCTGCCTCGCGGACGGGTTCACCATGCCGACGTCGCCGACGACCACGGTCGGCACCGTCTCGTTGCCGTTGGCGTAGTGACGCACGACGGCGGCGTCGTTCGGATCGTCCCAGATGTTGTGATCGACCGTCTCGATACCGGCCTTGGCGAGGCCTCGGCGCAGCATGGCGCAGAAGCCGCAGCCGGGGCGCCAGTAGAAGTGGACGGCGTCGGTGTTCATGGGGGAGATCCTCGTGGGTCGGGCCGTCAGCTCTCGGCGACGTCGGGCTTCTCGGTCAGGTTTCAACGACGGTGGCGAGGCGTTCCAGGGTGGCCTCCATGTTCGCCGGATGCTTCTTGGGATAGCCGGCCAGCTCGATGCCCTTGCCGACCCCTGGTGGGCACGTCGACCAGTCGAAGCTCTCGGTCACCTGCGTCGCCGCCTCGCCGTCGACCTCGATCGGCTCGAGCTCGTACCGCCAACGGTGCCCGCCGAAGTGGGCCCACGCGATGAGGCGGTTCTCCTCGAACTCCTTGACCGTGTTCGAGATGCGGTAGGGAAGGATCCCCATCTTCATGTCCATGCCGAACTTGGAACCGAGCGCGAGCCGTTCTGATTCCCCGCGGAGGTCCTGCACCATGCCGGATCCGTCGATCTCGACGTGACGTGCCGGGTCGGCCAACACGTCGAAGATCACCTCCGGCGACGCTTTGATCACACGCGAGACGGACACCTTTTTGTCGGACATGACATCACGGTACCGGCTGGATCGACGTCGTGACCCGCCGACGACACCCCGTCGGTAGCGTTCGCCTCGTGGAGCAGCCGCACCGTTGGACCGTCGAGCAGGTGGCTGCCGTGGCGTCGTCGGCCCGGTCGTTGGCTGCCGCCGACCCGCTCGCGGTTGCGTCGAGATGGTCGGCGATCGGGGCCGACGGCCGGGCGCTGTGGGGGCGATGCCGAGGTTCGGGCGCCGAGCCGTACGACACGTCGGTCGACCACGTCGAGGTGGCGTGGCGATGCACGTGCCCGAGCCGGAAGCTGCCGTGCAAGCACGCCCTGGCCCTCCTCTTGCTGTGGGCGCGCGGCGAGGTCGGCGAGGGGGTACGCCCCGAGCCGGTCGAGTCCTGGATCGACGCCCGCGATCGGCGTGCCGGCACCGACCGGGAACGCGGGAGCGGCAGCGACGACGAGCGTGTACCGGGGCCGGGCACCGACGACGTGGCCGAGACCGGTAGCGACGCGCCGTCGGACCGGGGGGAGCTCGACCGGTCGCGTGACGAGCGGATCGCCAGGATGGTCGAGGGGCTCACACAACTCGACCGGTGGCTCGAAGACCGGATGCGGACCGGTCTCTCCGACCCGGCGCTCGCCGGATACGGCACGTGGGACGAACTCGCAGCCCGCCTCGTCGACGCTCGGGCAGGAGCATTGGCGAACCGTGTTCGTCGCCTCGCCGGGCTCGTCGGCGCCGGGCCCGACTGGCACGCTGACGTGCTGGCCGAGCTCGGTTTCCTCCACCTGATCGCCCAGGCAGGACGACGACTGCCGGACCTGCCGGGCCCGCTCGCCGACGCCGTCGCCACGGCGTCGGGGTGGCAGGTTCGCCAGGCCGACGTGCGCGCCGGAGTGCCCGAGACCGATGAGTGGTTCGTGGCCGGCCGGAGCGACGTGCGCGAGGACCGGATCGAGGTCCGGCGGGTGTGGCTGCGGGGCACGAGGACGGGGCAGTGGGCGATGTTGCTGTCGTTTGCCGCCTATCAGCAGAGCCTCGACGATTCGTTCACCGTCGGCACCGTCGTCCATGCCGACCTGCATCGGTACCCGGGAGGTTCGCTCCGTGCGCTCGCCGGGCACCGGTACGCCGATCCGCTGCCCCTCTCCACACCACCGGTGGTGACGATCGCCGGAGCCTGCGATTCGATCGGCTCGGCGGTCGCGAACGAACCCTGGCTCGAGCGGTATCCGGCGACGGTCGCAGCGATGCCGTCGATGGTCGACGGGCGATGGGTGCTGACCGACGACACCGGCTCGCTGTCCCTGCTCGGCGACACCCGTGGGTTGGCCACACTGGTCGCCGCCTCGGCGGGTTCGCTCGTCGACGTGACGATCGAATGGACTCCGCACGGGGTGCAACCACTCACCGTCCACCTCACCGATCGGACGCTCGACGTCGGACCACGGGCCGACCCCGCGTTCGTGGGGGCCGCATGAGCCACGTCGATGTCGCCTCCGATCTCGACGGCTACTGGCGCGAGCTCGTGACCGCCGCTCTGCTCGGAACCGACCGGCGCCCACCTCCGGAGCCACTCGCCGGGGCGATCGCCGACGTCATCGCCGACGCGGTCCGTCCCGACGACGCGTCGAGGATGCTCGCGACGGTTGCCGCCGTCGCCGCAGCGCGGCGGGCCGCCTTCGTGGCCGGTCCCCCGGCCGACCGATTGCAGCCCCCCGTGGTCGACCCGCGACCGTGGTGCAGCGCCGTCGCCGTCGCCACGTGGCGAACGGTGGTCGCCGAGTGGTCGGTGCTCGAGGACGAATGGGTGTTGACCGTGATCGAGCAGGGCTGTCGCGTGCCCCCCGATGTGCTCGCCGATCTGCTGTTCCGTCACCGCGCCGACGCCGTCCGGCGTGCCCGCGTGGCCATCGCCGCCGGACCGTTGGCCGAATGGCTCGCCGACCACGTGCCCGTTCTGGCATCGGCGGCCCGTGGCACGGTCCCGGTCGACGCGGTCACCATGCTGCCGGAGCTGCCCGTGCCACCCGAGCTGGCCGAGTTGCTCACCGCCGACGCGCACACGTTCGTCGGCCGGCTCCTGGCGGGGTTCGACGCGGGCGTGTACGGCCCGGCACACCGGGCCGTGCTCGTCAACCTGCTCGCACGCTGCCGCCCTGCCGTGCTGCTCGACGCGGCCGACGCGCTCGATCGCACGCACGTCGGCCTCGCGATGGCGCTCGCCGACCTCGCCAGGCTGCGCCACCGGATGTTGACCGAGCTCGGTGTGCCGTTCTGAGGCTCAACGGACCGCCTTGCCGTAGATCGCCTGGTAGGCCTGCATCTCGAAGCCGAGCCTGGTGTAGAGCTGGAACGCGCCGCCCTGGTTGTTCGTGTCGACGCCGAGCGCAGCCTCGGTCATGCCCCGATTGCGCAGCTCGCGCAGGCTCATCGCGAGGAGTGCACCGGCGATGCCCTGATTGCGCCAGTCGTGGTGGGTGGAGATGTGCTCCGTGTAACCGCGCAGGTAGCCGCGAGCCGCGTTCTCCTCGGGGTTGACGAAGCTCTTGACCTGGCCCACGATCTGGTCGCCGGCCCAGGCGACCTTCCAGAGGGTGCGGTCGACGTACGGCTCGGCGAGCTCGGCATCGACCATCTCGGGTGTCGGCTCCCGGAAGTCCCACTCGCCTCGGAACGCCTCCAGGTGCGCCTCCCAGATCGGCCGCATCTGGTCATGCGTCACCGGTCGCACGTCCACCCCGTGCGGCAGCGGGAGATCCGGGATGTCGTCGAGATCGGCGCGCACGAGCGACGCCGCCCACTCGACGGCTTCGTAGCCGCTCGCTTCGAGCCAGGCGGCCTCGCCGGTCGGCTCCTGACCGGGTCCGGGATGTCCGGCGAACGCCTGGTAGCGGCTCTCGCCGTCGAACGAGTCGGCCCACGGCAGCATGTGTGCCTCCTGGGCGGCGAGCATTCGATCGAACCGCTCGTGGTCGAGATGCTCGGGCAGGATGGGCGTGAACACGACCAGATCGAGCGGGCTGTCGTCGCCCCCGGAGCGGCTCGTCCGTCCGTAGGCGACGACCTCGTGGTCCGCTTCGATGACCGCGATGTCGAGTTCGGGGTCGCAGTCGACGAGGTGGGCGTACCCGGCGTCGAATTCCTCGACCGTCGGGAGTTCCTCGTCGCCGATGTGCTCACGGTATGCGGCCAGGACGCGGGTCATTGCCGGGTGATCGACGCGGCCACGGTAGCGCCGTGGGTGGTATCCAGGGGGCAGGTCGTGGCGGTCGGCGAGATGCATACGGCGACGGTACGCCGCCGGCTGCGGCGGGATCGTCGGGGTTTCGCGGCGGCGTGGGGGAGGTCGCTCGACAGCTCGCACGAACACTGCGAGATCGTTCGCCGGCTCGAAGCCCATGCCGTGTGCAGCCCATGTGGTGTGCGGGTGGCGTGCGCCGCCGAGATCGCTCGTGACGACGGCGAGCGCAGCTTCGCTCATGCCGTGGGAGCGGAGCTCATGCAGGCTCGTCGCGCGTGTGCCGTTCGGCGATCTCGGCGTCGAGCCGTTTCACCAGGGTGTTGGTGGCGACGGCCCGATAGCTCTCCTCGACGAAGTCGAGGAGCACCTCGCGCTCCTCCTCGGGGACGGTGTCGACGAAGATGGTCACCCACCCGTGCTTGCCGAGGCCGTAGCGGGTCGGAAACGCCTCCGGGTAGGACAGTGCATGATCTCGCGAGTCGGGCACCTTGACCGTGATGACGGGTCGCTCCGATTCCGGCCCGCTCACGAACAGGAAGATCTTCTTGCCGACCTTGACGACCCGGTCGCCCCACGGCGAGTCGAGCCATGCCTCGGGCAACGAGAGGCCGAACTGCTCGGCGGTGTCGACGAACGACGGCTCGGGCTGAGGCACGGACGTAGTGTCGCACGGGGCGCCGTGAGCCGGCGCTGCGACACCCGGTCGGTAACGTCGGGATCGATGGCAGCGACCGACGAGATCCTCCGTCCCCACGCCGAGGTGCAGTACGCCGGGGAGTTGGTGGCGCTCGGCGCCGTCGACGACCGCGAGCGGCCACCGAACTGGCAGCTGTCGCCCTGGGCGGTCGTCACCTATCTGGTCGGCGGTGAACTGCCCGACGGCACCGTGATCACACCGAAGTACGTCGGCCGTCGCCGGTTGGTCGAGATCGCCGTCGCCACCCTCGCCACCGATCGGGCGCTGCTTCTGCTCGGCGTGCCGGGCACCGCCAAGACATGGGTGAGCGAACATCTCGCCGCAGCGATCAGCGGGAACTCGACCTTGCTGGTCCAGGGCACGGCGGGCACCACCGAAGAAACGCTGCGATACGGATGGAACTACGCGCGGCTGCTGGCCGAGGGTCCGTCAGAGAACGCGCTCGTACCGAGCCCGATCTACCGGGCGATGCAACTCGGCGCCATCGCCCGCGTCGAAGAGCTCACGCGTATGCCCTCCGACGTGCAGGATGCACTGGTCACGGCGCTGTCCGAGAAGTCGATGCCGGTGCCCGAGCTCAACTCCGAGGTCGCGGCCACGCGGGGCTTCAACGTGATCGCCACCGCGAACGATCGCGATCGCGGCGTCAACGATCTGTCGTCGGCGTTGCGGCGTCGGTTCAACACGGTCGTCCTCCCGCTGCCCGAGACGGCCGACGAAGAGATCGCGATCGTGTCGCAACGGGTCAACGAGCTGGGCGCCGCACTCGCGCTGCCTGCGATCACACCGGCCGCCGAGGAGATCCGACGCGTGGTGACCGTGTTCCGCGAGCTGCGCGACGGGGTGACGGTCGACGGTGGCACCAGCCTGAAGATTCCCAGCGGCACGCTGTCGACGGCGGAGGCGATCTCCGTGGTCACGAACGGGTTGTCGCTCGCGGCCCACTTCGGCGATGGTTCGCTCTCGGCCGACGACGTGGCGGCCGGTGTGGTCGGTGCCGTCGTGCGCGATCCGGTCCACGACGGGGTCGCCTGGCGCGAGTACCTCGAAGCCGTGGTCGCAGGTCGCGACGGCTGGGGCGACTTCTACGACGCCTGTCGCGCGCTGGACTGACGGAGCACACGAAACGTATGGCCGTGCGCCTCCTCGGGATCCGGCATCACGGGCCGGGGTCGGCGCGTTCGGTCGTGCGGGCACTCGACGAGTTGCAGCCGTCGATCGTGCTGGTCGAATCGCCTGCCGAGACCACGTCGGCGTTCCCGTGGGTCGGTGATCCGGGCCTCGAGCCGCCGGTGGCGCTGCTCGGCCATGTCCTCGACGATCCGCGACGAGCCGTGTTCGCGCCACTGGCCGTGTTCAGCCCCGAGTGGCAGGCGATCCGATGGGCGAACGAGCACGAGGTCCCGGTCGAGGCGATCGATCTGCCACTCGCCAACACCCTCGCCGGTCCGGTCGACGACGGCGCGCTGATCCGGGACGAGGCGCCGATCGACCCGCTGGGTGCGCTGTCGGCCGCCGCGGGTGAGCCCGACGCCGAACGGTGGTGGGACGACGTGATCGAGCACCGTGGCGAGGGCCGCCCTGCGTTCGACGCCGTCGCCGAGGCCATGGCGGCGGTGCGGACGGGGACGACGCCATCGCCGTCGGAGCTCCGACGCGAAGCTCACATGCGCAAGCGGATCCGCGCCGCGGTCCGGGCCGGCCACGGCGAGATCGTCGTCGTGTGCGGTGCCTGGCACGTGCCCGCACTCGACCTGCGCGACGCCGGCGTCCCGACCGCGTCCACCGATGCTGCGACGCTGCGCAACTTGCCGAAGGTGAAGGTGGCGATCAGCTGGGTGCCGTGGACGCACGAACGACTCGCAGCCACCAGGGGCTACGGCGCCGGCGTCGCCAGTCCTGGCTGGTACGACCACGTGTTTCGTCACCCGGGTCCCGACGGGGTCGCCCGCTTCTTCGTCGACGCCGCCCGGGTGCTGCGAGGTGCCGACATGTCGGCGTCGCCCGACCACCTGATCGCAGCGACCCGGATGGCCGACACGCTCGCAACGTTGCGGGGGCGGCCGCGCCCCGGCCTGGCCGAGGTACTCGATGCGGCCGACTCGGTGATGGGCGGTCTCTCGCTCGTCACGCGGCAGCTCGTCATCGGCCAGACGATCGGCTCGGTCCCGGACGGCGCGCCGCAGGTCCCGCTCGCCCGAGACCTGGCCAGGCGACAGCGGGCCACTCGCCTCAAGCCCGATGCCGACGACCGCACCATCGAGCTCGATCTGCGCACGCCGAACGGACGGCGCCGGTCACACCTGCTGCACCAACTGGCGGCGATCGGCGTGCCGTGGGGCACGCTCGAAGACGGGCGCGGCAGCAGCGGCACGTTTCGTGAGACATGGCGATTGGCCTGGCGGCCGGAGTGGTCGGTGCGGGTGATCGAGTTCGCCGCGTTCGGTACCACCGTAGAACGGGCCGCGACGGCTCGGCTGGTCGACAGGGCGTCGGCGTCGGCGAGCCTGGTCGAGATCGCCGCCGCGCTCGATCGGGCACTCCTGGCCGCTCTCCCCGACGCGGTCGACCCGATCGTGCACGTCCTGGCGACGCGTGCGGCCAACGACCCCGACACCACCCAGCTCATGGCCGCGCTGGGTCCGCTCGCCCAGGCGCAGCGCTACGGCGATGTCCGTTCGACCGACGCAGCGGCGGTCGCGTCGGTCTTCGACGGGTTGGTCGTGCGGGTGCTCGCCGGTGTGGTTCCGGCCTGTGCGTCGCTCGACGACGACGCCGCCGCACTGATGGTCGAACGCTTGAGCGGGATGCAGCATGCGCTCGCACTGGTCGACCACGACGCGAGGGAGTGGGCGTTCCCTCGCGTGCTCGAGCAGCTCAGCGAAGGTGGCGGCCACGGGCGCGTGCACGGCCGTGCGACCCGCATCCTGCACGACACGGGACGCTGGACGGCTCGCCGGGTCGAGCTGCGGCTCGGTCGGGCACTGTCGGCCGGCACACCGCCTGCGACCGGCGCTGCATTCGTCGAGGGGTTCCTCGCCGGGAGCGGCACGGTGCTCGTGCACGACGCCGATCTGCGGTCGGTCGTCGACCGTTGGCTCTCGTCGCTCACGCCCGACGCCTTCGATGAGACCGTTCCGCTCCTCCGTCGGACGTTCGGCGCGTTCGAGTCGGCCGAACGCCGGCAGCTCGGCCGACTGGTGGCCGGCGAGGAGCGCGAGGTCCTCACCGGGTTCGCGCCCGGCCACGACGACGCTCGAGCGGCCGCTGCGCTGGTCACGGTTCGTCGGCTCCTCGGCCTTCCCGTGACGGAGGCGCCATGAGTGACGTGGCGCGCGTGTCCGAGCCGGAGCGGCTGCGGCGTTGGCGACTGGTGCTCGGCGGGGGAGACGCCGACGGCACCGGCGGCGACCTCGCCGGGGACGACGTGCGCATCGACGCAGCGATGGCTGCGGTCTACGACAACGAGCAGCACCGATCGGCCGGTCGCGGGTCGGGGAGGTCGGGCGGCCTGGGGCGGAGCGCGCCGCGGGTGGCGCGCTGGCTGGGTGACATCCGCACCTACTTCCCGAAGCCGGTGGTTCAGGTGATGCAGCGGGACGCGATCGAGCGGCTCGATCTGCGCCAGCTCCTCCTCGAACCCGAGTTGCTCGAGTCCGTCGAACCCGACGTCCACCTCGTCGCCCTGCTCGTCGAGCTGAACCATCTGCTCCCCGACGAGACGAGGGCGACAGCGAGGCAGGTCATCGCTCGGGTCCTCGCCGATCTCGAGGACCGGCTCACCGATCGCACGCGGGTCGGGGTTCGCGGCGCACTCGCCCGCGCCCGTCGTTCTCGCCGACCGCGGCCCGGCGACATCGATTGGCTCCGAACCATCCATGCCAATCTGCGTCATTTCCAGCCGAGGTACGGCACGGTGATCCCGGAGCGGCTGATCGGGTTCGGTCGCCGTCAGCGGAGCCTCGCCAAGGAGGTCGTGATCGCCGTCGACCAGTCGGGATCGATGGCCGACAGCGTGGTCTACGCCTCGCTGTTCGGCGCCGTGCTCGCGCAACTCCCGTCGCTGCAGACGCGGCTGATCGCGTTCGACACCGCCATCACCGACCTGACGCCCGCGTTGCACGACCCGGTCGACGTGCTCTTCGGCGTGCAGCTGGGTGGCGGCACCGACATCGCCGAGGCGCTCGGCTACTGCCGGCAGGTCATCACCCGACCCACCGACACCGTGCTCGTGCTGATCAGCGACCTGTTCGAGGGCGGCAACGCCGATCTCATGCGCGCCCGTGTGGCGCAGCTCGTCCGATCCGGTGTGACGGTGCTGTGCCTGCTCGCGCTCAGCGATGAAGGGGCTCCCGTTCACGATCGCCGAGCCGCGGCCGATCTCAGCGAACTCGGCGCCACCGTGATGGCGTGCACACCGGACGAATTTCCGGCCGTGCTCGCCGTTGCGCTCGAAGGCGCGTGATCCGTTCGTCAGCGGTCGGGGTCCGCGAACCGGTTGACATCTTCGCGGTGGCCGGCGACCACGATCAGATCGCTGGCGCTCAGCACGGTGTCCCGGTCGGCATAGGTGAACTGGTGGCCGGCCTTCTTCACGCACACGACGGTCACCTTGTACTCGGCCCGCAGGCCGGACTCCCCGAGCAGCACACCGGACAGCTCGGGCGGTGAGATCATCTCGACGATCACGAAGTCGTCGTCGAGGGCGACGTACTCGAGCACGTCGCCCGTGATCAGGTGGGCGACCCGCTTGCCCATCTCGGCCTCCGGGTAGACGACGTGGTGGGCGCCCACGCGCTGCAGGATCCGGCCATGCGCACCCGTGATCGCTTTCGCCCAGATGTTCTTGACCCCGAGATCGACGAGCGCAGTCACGGTGAGCACGCTCGCCTCGACCCCGGTGCCGATGCACACCACGGCGGTCACGACATCGGCCGCACCCACCTGCTTGAGCGCCTTCGGATTGGTCGTGTCGGCCTGCACCACGTGCGTGAGCGCACCCGCGTGATCCTGGACGATCTGCTCGTTGGTGTCGATCCCGAGGACCTCGTAGCCCATGTCGATCAACGTGTGCGCGACCGACGATCCGAAGCGGCCGAGCCCGATGACGGCGACCTCGCCCTCGTGCTCGATGCGATCGGGCGAGATGCTCCGCAGCATCGTCTGGAGGATCTTCTCGGACATCGTGGCTCCTGGTGGCTGGGGCGACCGGTCAGCCGATGATCGGTCGCTCTTCGGCGAAACGGTAGACGCGTCTGTGCTGTCGCAGCGCAAGCGCGGCGATGAACGTGATCGGCCCGAGCCGGCCGATCAACATGACGACGATCAGCACGAGCTGTCCGCTCCGTGGCAGGGCACCCGTGATGCCGGTCGACAGACCCACCGTGCCGAACGCGGAGGCCGCTTCGAACATCGTGTCTGTCAGGTGGAACGGGGAGATCGCCGTCAGTGTGACGGCGGTGGTGAACACGACGCCCACTGCGAGGAGTGCCACGGTCATCGCCTGCCGGACCACGGTGTCCGGCAGTCGTCGCCGGAACACGTTGACGTCCCGGTGCCCACCGATCTCCGACCACATGGCGTAGCCGAGCACGGCGAACGTGGTGACCTTGATCCCGCCGCTGGTCGAGGCTGGTCCGGCCCCGATGAACATGAGCGCGGTCATGAGGTTGAGCGTGGGTTCGCGCTGGGAGCCGATCTCGATCGTGTTGAAACCGGCGGTCCGCGGAGTGACGCCCTGGAACCAGGCCGCTTGGACCTTGTCCCACACGCCCATCGGGCCGAGCGTGCCGGGATTCGTCCATTCGGCGATCAGTACGACCAGTGGCCCGATGACGAGCAGGACGGTGGTCGCAGTGAGCGTGATGCGGGTGTGCAAGCTCCATTGACGAGGACGGACCCGCCGTCGGAGTTCGACGAGGATCGGGAATCCGAGGCCGCCGATCACGAACGCAGCGGTGATCGGGAACACGACGAGCGGATCGTCGGCGAACCGGGTGAGGCTGTCCGAGTACAGCGAGATGCCGGCATTGTTGAACGCCGAGATGCCGTGGAAGATCGAGCTGTATGCAGCGCTCCCGACATCGATGTCGTCGGCGGTCGCCAGATGCAGGAACAGGATCACGGCGATCGACAACTCGACGGCGATCGTGATCTTGGCGATCGCGGCGATCAGCGAGCGGAGCTCCCCGATGTCGATCGCACCGATCTCGGCCTGTGCGAGCATCCGCTGACGCAGACCCACTCGACGTGACGCGACGAGGGCGAGCACCGACCCGATCGTCATGATGCCGAAGCCGCCGATCTGGATCAGCGCGAGCAGGACGAGTTCGCCGAAGAGCGACAACGTGGAGATGTCGACCGTGCCGAGCCCGGTCACGGTCGTCGCCGACGTGGCCCAGAACAGTGCGTGGTGCCAACCGGGATGCGGGGCTCCGGCGTCGAACGCGACGGGGAGACTGAGCAGCAGGGTGCCGAGTGCGATCAACGAGACGAAGGCCGCGAGGACGAGCTGCGCGGGGTTACGCACCACACCGAGAACGCGCCCGAAGACCACGTCGGAACACTACGAGCATGGTGTGAGCGATATCGCGCTCCGAGCGCGTTATCACTCGCACCGATGGCAGGGGGTAGCGTGTTCGGACTATGGGTCAGCTCGTCGGAGTCGTCGAAAAGCCGAGTAGTTCGCCGGGTTGGGTTCGCTTCGAGCTCAATCGTTCGCTGACGGGGATGGGCCACGAGCACTTCTCGTCCGTGCTCGACGCCTACGGCCCCGAGCCCTCGGCATCCTTGGCGCGCCAGCTGTTCGCGACCGGCAAGGTCGCCGGTGTGCACGTGTTCGGCAACATGGTGACGGTCGACATCGAGAAGGGGTATGACTCCGATGGCCTGGCCGACATCGTGCGCGAGATGTATCGGTACTGGAAGCCGGGGGTCGAACCGCCGGAGTTCGATGACATGCCGGTCGAGGAACCCGCTGCGGTGGAGTCCGGTGGTGACGAGGTGGATGGAGCAGTGTCTGCGGCGGCCAAGCTGGTCCCGGCTCACCTGCTCGAACGCGGCCGGGCGGCCCGCGAGCGCTGGAAGGCCAAGCAGGGCTGATCTCTCCTGGCGTATCGAACGTTTGTTCGATACGCTGACAGGGTGACCCTCGCAGCCGTCGTCCCCACTCGTGAACGGTGCTTCCCGGTCGACGAAGCCGTGTCGGCGATGTTGCCCGACGCCGGTCTGGTGCGTGGACGGGTGGTGGGGTGCACCGGTCCGGCGGCGATGTCGTTGGCGCTGGCGTTGGCGGCGCGTGCGACGGCGACCGGCTCCTGGTTGGCAGCTGTCGGGGTTCCGATGCTCGGGGTCGAGGCGGTCGCCGAGTTCGGTGTCCCCCTGTCGCGCCTCGTCTCGATCGAAACGGACGGGGGGCCGTCCGCGTGGGCAGAACGTGTGGGTGCCGCAGCCGACGGGTTCGACCTGATCCTCACCCGCCCACCGGCAGGTGCCGAGCGAGTCGTCAGGAAGGTCAAGCAGCGGATGCAGGCACGCGGGGCGGTGCTGTTCGCCGTGGGCCCGACGTCGCCCGGTCTGTCGTGCGATGTCGAGTTCACCACGGTGTCGGTCGAGTGGGCGGGGCTCGGCCCAGGGTACGGCTCGCTGATGGGTCGCCGTGCCGTGGTGCGCGTCGGTGGTCGGCGAGTTCCGCGCCCGACAGAGCGAGAACTCTGGCTGCCCGGTCCCGCTGGTGGTGTCGCGGTCGTGGAACGGTCGGCCGAACACGACCACGGCGACCACGGAAAACCCTCGGTGTCGTCCGGCGACGAAGCTCGTGCCGATCGACCGTTCGAGGTGCTCGGACGCGCGGGCTGATGATCGGCGATGGTCGTCGATGACGTCCCCCGGTTGGTCACCGTGTGGTGCCCGGACTGGCCGATCGTGGCCGCGCGGGTCGCGCCCGGGCAACCGGCGGCGGTGTTCCACGCCAACCGTGTGATCGCCCGGTCGCCGGCGGCCATGGCCGCCGGGGTGCAGCAGGGGGAGCGGAGGCGCTCGGCACAGGGTGCCTGCCCGGAGCTGCTGGCACTCGACCACGATCCCGATCGCGACGCCCGTGCATTCGAGCCGATCGTTCGCACGATCGCGGGGATGGCGCCCCGACTGGAGGTCGTCGTGCCCGGGTGGATCTGCCTGGCGGCGCGTGGGCCCTCGCGTTACTTCGGTGGCGACCAGGCGATGGCGGAGCGGATGGTCGAGATCGTGCAGCAGGCGACCGGCGCCTGTCCGGGGGTCGGGGTGGCCGACGGACGGGCAGCTGCATCGATCGCCGCCCGTCGTGCGGCGCGTACATCATCCGGTGTGCTGGTGATCCCACCCGGCGGATCGACCGAGTTCGTCGAGACGTTCCCGGTCGCCTGGTTGCGCGAGTTGGGAGAGGTGACTCCGGAGCTGGTCGATCTGCTGGTTCGGCTCGGCCTGCCGACGTTCGGCCATCTCGCCCGTCTGGACGCCGGTGACGTGCTCGCCCGCTTCGGCGCCGAGGGGCTCCACGCCCACCGTCTCGCCGGTGGTGCCGACACGCGTGTGGCCCGGGCAGCCGATCCGCCACCGGAGTGGTGGCTCGAGGAGACCTTCCTCGAGCCGGTCGAGCAGCTCGAGACGGTGGTCTTCGTCGCCAAGCGGCTCGCAGACTCGCTCGTCGCCCAGCTGGCAGCCGAGGGTCGGGTCTGCGTCCGGCTCGTCGTGATCGTCGAGACCGAGTACGGCGAACGCAGTGAGCGGGCCTGGTACCGCGACCAGGGGTTGTCGGCGCATGCCGTGGTCGAGCGAGTGCGCTGGCAACTCGAGGGATGGATCAACCAGCCGGACGGTCTGAGCGGTGGGATCGCGCTCGTCCGGCTCGTCCCCGACGAGCTCCGCAGCGATGACGGCACACAGATCGGTCTGTGGGGCGGTCGGTCGCAGGCTGATCACGATGCGGCACGAGCGATCGTCAGGTTGTGCGGCATCGCCGGTGACGAGGCGGTGCAGGTGCCGATGTGGGTCGGCGGACGGCTCCCGACCGAGCGATACCGGTGGGTGCCGGCGACCTCGGTCGATCTCGACGACCCGGGTGCCCGGCTGGATCGCGGTGACGGTCCCTGGCCCGGTGGTCTTCCGGTGCCGTCGCCATCGATCGTTCCCGATCCGCCGATCCCGGTCGAGGTGCTCGACGAGTCGGGTCAGGTCGTCAGGGTCAACGGGCGGGGTGAGGTGAGTGCGCCACCTGCCGTGTTGGGGCTGCCCTCGGCGCGGCATCGTCTGGTGGGGTGGGCCGGGCCATGGCCGGTCGAGCAGCGGTGGTGGTCGGCGGATCGGGCGCGGCGGTTGGCACGATTCCAGGTGGTCACCGATCAGGGGGTCGCCCACCTCGTGGGGATCGAGCAGCAACGCTGGTCGATCCTGGCGACGTACTCGTGAACAACGATGCGTGGTCGCGAGCCGGGCCGTCTGATCGGCTGATCGGTGTCCGCGATCAGACGTCGGCCGTGACCTCGACCACGTCGGGGAGTGTCGACGAGGCGGCGCCGATCGAGGCGAGTTCTTCGGCTGCATCGAGCAGTTCGTTGCTGATCCGGAACCCCACACCACGGACCGTGTGGATGATCCGCATTTCGTTGGCGACCTGGTCCAGCTTGCGACGAAGGTTGGACAGGTGCACGTCGACGACGTGGGTGTCGCCGACCCAGTTCGGTCCCCACACCGATTCCAGCAGTGCGTCGCGGGACGCGACCTCGGTCGGGCGGCGGCAGAGGTGCTCGAGCAGTGAGAATTCGATGCGGGTCGCCGACACCTCGGTGTCGACGAAGCGGATCTCGTGCCGGCCGGTGTCGATCGTCAGCGGGCCGAGAGTGATCACGGTCTGCTGGATCGGATCCCAGTCGGACCGCATCTCGCGTGGGCGACGGAGCATTGCGTGGCAGCGGGCCGCGATCTCGTCGGGCGAGACCGGCATCGACACGGCGTCGTCGGCGCCGGATCGGAGGATCTCGACGCGGGCGCGATCGCGGCCGGCGGACTCGATGCACAGCAGATAGCTGTCGGTCGCGCTCCGGAGTTGCTGGTAGAGCGGCCGGCTGTCCTTGTCGTGCATCTCGGTGTCGACCACCAGCACGTCGGGTGAGAACGACTCCGCAAGGATCTCCACCGCATCGGCATCGCTCGGTGCGCTCACGGCGAAGCCGGCAGAACGCAGGCCGGCTTCGTTGGTGCGCCGCAGACGAAGGTCGTCGATGGCGAGCAACACTCGGGGGGAGAACTGTGCGTTTGGTTCCATGTGAGTCGTGTCAGTCGGTCGGAGATCGGCTGTTGTTCACGTATCGGTTGGCGGCTCGGTCGACTCAAGGGCTTTGTCCGATTTTCCTGTGGCTACGGTGGTCGGGTGGCGTCGACGATGCGGGAGTACGTGCGGCGAACGGTCGCGGAACGGCTGCCGATGGACGACGCAGAGCGGGCGCGCATCGTCGAGTTCCTCGGCCACTTCGATGCGCTCGACGATCCGTTCGACCAGGAGGCGGACCCGATCCACGTGACCGGCTCCGCGATCGTGGTCGGTCGGCGCGGTGTGGTGCTGCTCCGGCACAAGCGGCTCGGCCTCTGGCTGCAGCCCGGCGGTCATCTCGACACCGGCGAGACGCCGTGGACGGCTGCGTTGCGCGAGGCCGGCGAGGAGACCGGGCTCGATGTCGGGTTCGAAGCGGTTGGCGGCGACGGCGTGCCTCCGCTCGTGCACGTCGACGTGCACCCGGGCGGGCGCGGGCACACCCATCTCGATTTGCGGTATCTCGTCGACGGCGGCGACGCCGACCCTGCCCCGGCTGCGGGTGAGAGTCAGGAGATCGCCTGGTTCGACTGGCGCGCCGCGGTCGAACGAGCCGGTGACGAACGCTTGTCCGCTCTCCTGGCACACCTCGCGAGAGGATTCCAGGCGAGAGGATTCCAGGCGAGAGGATTCCAGGCGAGAGGATTCCAGGCGAGAGGATTCCAGGCGAGAGGATTCTCGAAAATCGATTGACGCATAGTTACCGAGTATGCATACTCAGTAACTATGGCAGTGCGCGAAGGCTTGCTCTCCCTTCTCCAACCCGGGCCCCGGTACGGCTACCAGCTCAAGACGGAGTTCGAGGCCGTCACCGGTGGCGTGTGGACGCTCAACGTCGGTCAGGTCTACACGACGCTCGACCGCCTGGAGCGAGACGGTTTCGTCGAGGTCGACGTGTCCGACGACGACCAGAAGTCGTACACGCTCACCGCAGCCGGTCGCGAGGAACTCGGCGCGTGGTGGGAGGCGATCCCCGCCGCCGATCCCCCGCCTCGCGATGAGCTCATGCTCAAGGTGCTGATGGCGATCGAGACGAGTCGCGACCATGCGCTCGCCGTGATCACCCGTCAGCGCACCGCACTGTTCGAGCTGCTGCAGCTCCACCGCCGGCAGCCGTCCATCGACGTGATCGACACCGAGACACTGGCCGCCCGGCTGGTGACGGATGCACTCGTCGTCCGAGCCGAAGCAGATCTGCGCTGGCTCGATCTCTGTGAATCCCGTTTGCATCAGAACCCGTCGGCGCCCGTCGGCGCCCTCGTCACGTCCGGAAAGGACCAGTCGTGAACACCCCGTCATCAGTGGCGCCCATCGTCGAATTCCGCGATGTCGTCAAGTCATTCGGCTCCGGAGCGACCGAGGTACGAGCCGTCAACGGCATCACCGTCTCGATCGCACCCGGGGAGTTCGTCGCCGTCATGGGTCCGTCGGGCTGTGGCAAGTCGACCCTGCTCCACCTGGGAGGCGGGCTCGACGTGCCCACGGCCGGCCAGGTCTTGTTCGCCGGAGACGACCTCTCGTCAGTGAGTGGACCCCGGCTCGCCGAGATCCGTCGCCGTCGGCTCGGCTACGTGTTCCAGACGCTCAACCTCGTGCCGTCGCTGACAGCGCTCGAGAACGTCATGTTGCCGCTCGAGCTCGACGGGATGTCGGCACGGGCGGCGAAGGCGTTCGCTGCCGATGCGCTCGATCGGGTCGGCGTCGTCGACCAGGTCGACCGATATCCCGACAGCTTCTCCGGTGGGCAGCAGCAGCGGATCGCGATCGCGCGTGCCGTGGTCGGCGATCGGCAGGTCGTCTTCGCCGACGAACCGACCGGTGCGCTCGACACGCTCACGTCCGACCAGGTCGTCGAAGTGCTCGCAGCCCTCGCACGAACGGGCGTCGCCGTGGTGATGGTCACCCACGAGCCACGGTTCGCCTCCTGGGCCGACCGTGTGGTCTTCCTCCGAGACGGCAAGATCGTCGACGAGACCGCTCCGATCGTGACGGGCGTGACGCGATGACCATGCTCGACGAACCTCCGGCGGTCGCAGCAGCCGCCGACCCCCCTCGATCGGTTCCGATCGTCGCCGCCTCCTCCTCGTGGCGACTGGCCATGCGACTGGCTCGCCGTGAGACGCGTCGGCGCCCCGGTCGCACCGCATTGGCATCACTGCTCATCGCCGTACCCGTCATGGCGATGACCATCGGCAGCGTCGTGGCGAGGAGCGAGAGCGGTGACTGGTCTGCGCAGTTCGCGCGGCGCTACGGCGATGCCGACATCGCAGTCGATCGCAGCAGGGTCGCGTTCTCCGACGAGCAACGACCCGCTGCGTTGCCGCCAGGCACCGAGGTCACCGACTATCTGTGGGTCAACACCGCGGTCGACGGCGGCGACGGGACCGGATTCATCTACGGCACCGTGACGGACATCGACCTCGCCGACCCGGCGACCGGCTCACCGATCGAGGTCGTGGACGGTCGGATCCCTCGGGTGGGTGAGATCATGCTCCCACCCGATCTCGCCGACTCGCTCGGCGTGTCGATCGGCGACGAGATCGCGTTCGAGCGACCCTCCGGCACGTGGACGCTCAGCGGCATCGGTCGCATGCGCGACTCCTACTACACGGATGCGATCGTGATCCCGGGTTTCGACCGTGGTCGCATCGCCGACGGCTCTGAGCAGACGGTCGCGCTGTACCACGTGCCCGACGGCACGTCTCTCTCGTCGGTCGAGCAGCTCGCCGGCGAGCTCGGTGGGGTCACCCGACTCACCGACCCGTTCGGTGGGCCGACGGACATCGCGCGAGGCATGGCGTGGGGCTGGGTCGCGGGCGCGTTGGCACTGGTCTCCGTCGGCATCATCGTGGCGGCAGCCTTCGCGACGAGCGCTCGCCGGCAACTCGTCACGATCGGTCAGCTCTCCGCGAACGGTGCGACGCCCGGGGTCATCCGGCGGACGCTCGCGCTGCAGGGAACCTGGACCGGTGTGGTCGGAGCAGTCGTCGGCATCGCGGCAGGTATCGCCGCGCTGCCGTTCCTGCGGTCGCTCGTGGAGCAACGGTTCCTGCAGCACGACGTCGCACCGTTCCGGTTCGACATCGTCGACTTCACCGTGATCGCGCTGACAGCCACCTTGGCCGGCACGATTGCCGCCGCGGTGCCCGCCCGGTCGGCGTCACGGATCCCGGTCATGTCGGCTCTCGCCGGCCGGCGACCGCCCGGCCCGCTGCCGAGGTGGCTCGTGCCGACGGGTGTTGCGCTTCTCGGTGGCGGGCTCGGCCTGATCGCGATCGCATCCCTGGGCATCAACGGCTCGTCGTCCGGCCGATCCGACGACGTCTGGGCGCTCTTGACCATCGTCGGTGTGGTGGGCTCCGTGTTCGGCATGTGCTGCGCCACACCGCTGGTGATCGAACGGGTCGGCGGCCTCGGCCGGCACACGTCGCTGTCGTGGCGCCTGGCACTTCGCAGCCTGGCGCGTTCGCGAACGCGATCGTCGGCCGTCGTCGCAGCCATCGCCGTGGCCGTCGGAGGCTCGGTCGCCGCTGGAGCGATCATCGAATCTGCGATCCGCGAGCGTGCGGCGAACTGGGGTCCGACGCTGCCGGCGGACACCGTGGTGTTCGATGCGTTCTTCTACCCGGAGGCCACGTACCCGTCCGAAGCGACGGAGGAGGTGATCGACGTGCCCGCCCTGCCTGCGGCCCCGCTGCCCGACGACCTCCGCCGGCAGGTGCTCGACATCGTGCCGGAGGCGACGTTCCTCCCGATCCGTCAGGCGACGATCGACCCCGCCCCGTACGACACACAGATCGGTGACGGCATCTGGCCGGACCCGACCGGGCCGAGAATCGCCGACTCCGGGTTGCTCGACGTGCTCGGCCTCGCGCCCGGCGATGTCGCGACACTGGAGAAGACGGGGTCGGTGCGCCCGCTTTCCCGCTGGGAAGTCGCCAACGTCGGTGAGTACGGCTACGGCAGCTCTCAGTACGCCGGACCGGCCGGGCCGATCGATTTCATCCCGTCGACGGCGACCACGGCGTACCGGTACGAGTACGCCGGTTTCGTCGGCGCACTCGTGACGGAGGCATACGCCCGAGAACTCGGGTTCGACGTCGTCGAGCGGGGCGCCCTCGTGCGGTCACCGGATGCGCTGACGGCCGACCAGCGCAACGACCTGGCGGCGCTCCGGCAACAACTGGCCGGTCAACCGATCGATGCGTTCGTCGAGCCCGGCGACCCACCCCGCACCGACGCCGTCGATGGTCCGACTGCGGACGCGAGCTGGTCGGTCTCCTACGACGAGCCCGGATACCGGATGATCGACGATTCCGACATCTGGATCGCCCGGGCCGTCATCCTCGGTGGGGTCCTGCTGCTGACGCTCCTCGTGGTGGCGATCGGCCTGTCACTCGCTTCGGCGGAGGGGCGCGACGAGCGCAACGTGCTCGCCGCGGTCGGGGCGACGCCGGCGTCGCTGCGGCGCCAGGCGTCCGCTCGGGCGGCGGTGTTGGCGCTGGGTGGGATCGTGCTCGGGATCCCGACCGGATTCGTGCCCGCCTGGATGCTCGATTCGCTGCTCGACGCGAGAAACGCGATCTCGACCGAGCCGCTCCGGTTCCCGTGGCACGTCACCGCCGCACTCGTCGTGGTCGTTCCACTCCTGGTTGCGGGCGCAGCGTGGATCGGGTCGGGTGTCGGCCAGCGGGTCCGCCCGCCGACCCCGACCCGCCGGGACTGATGCTTGCGTCCTGGCCCGTCAGCGCCGGTCGCTGCCGAGCCAGGGCGAGTCGACGAGGAGGGTGCCCTCGGACAGCACCGACGCGCGACCGGTGATCTTCGGCGCGATCTCGCCGGTGGCGCGGTCGATCCACTCGTAGGTCGCCGTGAACGTCGACCCGGTGATCGATTCCTGCACCCAGTCCGCACCCTCGGCGAGTCTGCCGTCGGCGGCGAGGCAGGCGACTTTGGCGCTCGTGCCGGTGCCGCACGGCGAGCGGTCGTAGGTGCCCGACGGGCACCGGACGAAGCTTCGTGAGTCGGCCGCCGAAACGGTCGGTTCGCCGAACAGCTCGACGTGGTCGACGTCGGTGAACCCGGCCTGGTGCGCAGCGGACTGCACGTGTCCTGCCACACGGAGCAGCTCCGCGCGGTCGACATCCAGCGAGATCGGCGGTGACGTCACCAAGAAGAAGGTGTTGCCGCCCCACGCGATGTCGCCGGTCACCGGCCCGATTCCGGGGACGTCGAGCTCGACCCCGGCCGCCAGTCGCCGGCTCACGACATTGGCGATGGTGACGGCGCCCGTCTCGTCGACCTCGGACGTCACGACCCCCACCGCCGTCTCGATCCGATGCGTTCCGCTGGCGACGCGCCCGAGGTGCTGCAGCGTGGCGACCAGGCCGATCATGCCGTGACCGCACATACCGATCGGGCCGGACCGGTCGAAGAAGATGACGCCGGCGATGCTCGTGGCGTCGGTCGGCTCGACGAGCAGGGCGCCCACCATCGGCTCGGACCCGCGCGGTTCGCCGACGAGGTCGTCGCAAGCCGCATGGAATCGTGCCGACAGGTCGGCGCGCTTGGCCGCCACCGTGTCGCCGACGAGCTCCGGGAAGCCCGCTCGCAGCACGCGGGTCGGCTCGCCACCCGTGTGGGAGTCGATGAAGTCGATGCGTGTGAACGGATCGGTCATGCGAACCTCTCGGTCGAGAAACGGCTGATGTCGATGTCGGTCGGGTCACCGTCGATCGACTGGGCGACGAGGCGACCGGTGCCGAGGCCCATGCCGAGACCGGTCATGGCGTGGCCGGTGGCGATCGTGACGTTGCGCCAGCGTCGTGACGGTCCGATGATCGGCACACCGTCGGGTGTCATCGGGCGGAGGCCGGCCCACGGACGGCGATTCGACAGCGTGGCGTCGAGGTCCAGGCGGCTCCTCGCGAGCGACTCGAGTCGGTCGATCCGGCGCGGGTTCGGGATCAGTGACCACTGGCCCAGCTCGAACCAGCCGCTCAGTCGCAGTTCGTCGCGGTACGGGGCCACCGCGACGTGTCGTTCGCCGAGGAGCATCGCCCGACCGGGTCCAGTCGCGGGCCGGTCGACGGTCAGGCTCAGGCCTCGTGCTCCCACGACCGGCAGGCGCTCGTCGAGCTCATCGGCGAACCGGCCCGACCAGGCACCGGTTGCGAGGACGACGTGGCGCGCCGGGAGCGTGCCGCGGGTGGTCGACACGGCGGTCACGCGGTCGCCGTCGCGATGGAGCCCCATGACCTCGGTCAGGGGAACCAGCTGGACGCCAGCGCGTCGGACCTGTTCGTGAAGCGCGTGCAGCAGCGACGCGGGCCGCACGCTCGCGTCGTCGGGGAAGTGGACCGCACCCACGACGGTGTCGTTGATCGCAGGTTCGAGCCGGCGGGTCTCGGCGGCGTCGAGGGTGCGGACCCGCACGCCGTGGCTCCGGAGCTCGTCGGCGTGGGCGACCGCGTGATCGAACGCTTTCGACGAGCCATAGACGTCGAGGAGCCCGTCGGCGACGTACTCGATCTCCGCGGTGGTTCCGAGTTCCCGAGTGAGCTCGGCGCTCAGGCGCCCGAGCGCGTCGAGTGCCGGCACGGCGGAGTCGGCCGACTCCGCCGTGCAGTGCCTCAGGAAGTTCAACGCCCAGGACCAGAAGCCCGGTGACAGCGTCCAGGCGACGCTCAGAGCGCGGTCGCGACGGCCGAGCTCCCGGCGCAGGGTGCTCAGCATGCCGGGTGCTGCGAGTGGGATCACGTGGCTCGGAACGACGTGACCCGCGGAGCCGATGCCGCACCCGGCTCCGATCTCGCCCTGGTCGACCACGACTACCGCATGTCCGCGTCGCACGAGTTCGGCGGCCGTGGCAAGACCGACGACGCCCCCGCCGACGACGATCACTGCGTCGGGCGGCACCGGATCGATGTGCGAGTCGGTCTGCGCGTCGTTCATCGTGCTCCGGTCGACGGTCGAACTCGGCATGAGCGATCTGCAAGGCTTCGACGATGACCAGTCACGTCTTCGATGGTGTCATGCCGGCGTTGATGACGCCTTGCCGTAGCGACGGAACTCCGGATGTCGACGCGCTCGTCGCGTCGGCGCTTCGGTTGCGCGCCGCCGGGATGGGCGCCGTGGTGTACTGCGGCTCGATGGGGGACTGGCCGCTGCTGTCCGACGGGCAACGTCAGCACGGTGTCGCCGCATTGGTCGACGCAGGCCTGCAGGTGATCGTCGGCACGGGGGCGGTCAGCCCGATGTCGGCGGTCGGACACGCCCGCCACGCGAGATCGGTCGGTGCGGCGGGTCTCATGGTGATCCCGAGGGTCATGTCGCGTGGGAGCTCGGCATCTGCCCAACGAGCGCACTTCCGCGCCGTGCTCGAAGCCGGTGACGGCCTCCCCTCGGTGATCTACAACTCCCCGTATTACGGGTTCACGACCGACGCGACGCTGTTCTTCGAGCTGCGGTCGTCGTTCCCGAACCTCGTCGGGTTCAAGGAGTTCGCCGGTGGTGACGCGCTGTCGTACGCCGCCGAGCACATCACCTCGGGTGACGACGAGCTGTCGTTGCTCGTCGGGGTCGACACGCAGGTCGTGCACGGAGTGGTGAACTGCGGTGCGACCGGCGCGATCACCGGCATCGGCAACGTGCTGCCTGCTCCGGTGCTCGAGTTGTACCGGCTGTCCCGTCTCGCGGCAGTCGGTGACGCCACCGCCCACCGGGCGGCCGTCGAGCTCGAGCGGGCGCTGCTGCCACTGTCGATGTTCGACGAGGGCCCGGACCTGGTCCTGTACTACAAGCACCTCGCCGTGCTGACGGGCCATCACGAGTTCGAACACTCGGTGCACGGCGACGACGCCTTGAGCCCGAGCCAGGCGGCATTCGCCCGTGCCCAGCTCGAACGATTCGAGGCATGGTGGCTGCACGTGAACGCCGGCGGAGATCCGTCCTGACCCACCCGGCGGGTCGAGCCGCACGTTCAACGGTTCGGGTCGCGACCGGTGAGGCCGAGGAACCGGGTCATCGGGTCGGCGTCGGGGCCGACGTCGACCGGATCGCCCATCGCGCCGTACCTGCGGAGCGTGTCGGCATCGGCTGATCGTGTCGACGGCGTGTTGCGCAACGGCCGGATCGGCATGCGCCTCCTGGCCGGTGGCCTGAGCGAGATCCCACGAGTGGCCGAGTGGATCCCATGCGACGAAGCCGATCAGCGCATCGACGGTCGGTGTGTCGAAGAAGAACTCGCCCTCCTGCTGGAGCGCCCTGTCGGTCGAGCGCGGCCAGGACGTCCTCGCGCACCTGGTTCCATTCGGCGACGGGGTCGTCGCCGAGCTCGGCATCGTTCGGAGCGACCATCCTGCCCGTCCGTGCGATCTCCGTCACTGCGGCGAGCACGCTCATCTGATGGGCCAGCACGTCGCGGGCACACCAACCGGCACACGGTGAGTCGTTCGACCACTGGTCGGGCTGCACGCGTTGCCCGACCGCGTCGAATCCGTACAGGGCCGCGGTGACGTTGCGGAGGTTCTGGCTCATGACCGCACGGTAGGGGGCGGGAGCGGTGGCCCGGCGAGCCGGGGTGGCCCCGGTTGAGCCGTCGAGCCGTGCCGGTCGAATGATCCGGAAGCGGCCACCCTTGCGGATCGCGCAGGACAGCTGCAGCCGGATCGGCGTTCGACGGCTCGTTCGATTTGCCTTCTACGAACACATGTTCGATACTCGCGGGAATGGGTTTCAACAATCCGTCGTGGAGCTGGACGGAGCTCGAAGCGACGCTGTCCGGGCGTCGGGGACGTGATGGGCGCGCCCCGGGCAGCTTGTCGTGGAACTCGGGTGGCGACAGCCCGGCGTGGGGGCGCAAGCGGCAGGCGTTCGAGGCGCCACTGACCCGTGTGCCCGGCACGGTGCCGTACGCCGAGTTGCACTGCCATTCGAACTACTCGTTCCTCGACGGTGCGTCGCACCCCGAGGAACTGGCCACCGAGGCCGCCCGGCTCGGGCTGGAGGCGCTCGCCCTCACCGACCACAACGGGTTCTACGGCGTGGTCCGCTTCGCCGAGGCTGCCCGCGCGGTCGGCCTCCCGACGGTGTTCGGTACCGAGATCACCCTCACCCCTGGGCTCGGTGACGAACAGCACGTCGCCCGCGCCGAGAGCGACACCCTCTTCCGGGTCGACACCGGTGAGCTGCCCGACGCCCACGCACCCGACCCGCACGGTCGGCACCTGCTCGTGCTCGCGGACGGCCCGACCGGGTACGCACGACTGGCCAGGGCATTGAGCCTCGGACACCTGGCAGGGGAGAAGGGCGCCCCGCAGTTCACGTTCGCCGACGTCGCCGACCAGGTGAGTGGCGTGTCGTGGGTGCTCACCGGGTGCCGCAAGGGTGCGGTCCCGTCGGTGTTGATGAGCGACGGCCCGTCGGCAGCGCGCCGAGAGCTCGAACGATTGGTGAGCGCGTTCGGGCGCGACCGGGTGCTGGTCGAGTTGTGGGACCACGGCGACCCGATCGACTCGGTCCGCAACGACGCATTGGTCGAGATCGCCCACCGAACCGGCGTCGAGTGCATCGCCACGAACAACGTGCACTACGCCACACCCGCTCAACGCAAGCTCGCCACGGCGATCGCTGCGGTGCGAGCCCGTTGTTCCCTGGACGAGATCGACGCCTGGCTGCCCGGCTCCGCCGGAGCGCACCTCCGGGCCGGTGCCGAACAGCTCCGGCGGTTCGCTCGGTACCCGGGCGTGGTCGAGTTGGCCGGGGAGATCGGACGAGCCGCTGCGTTCGACCTGTCGCTCGTCGCACCGAACCTGCCGCCGTTCCCGTGCCCCGAGATCGACGGTCGGCAGCTGACCGAGATGGAGTATCTCCGTCAGCTCGTGGAGGAGGGCGGCCGGCGGAGGTACGGTGACCGGCCCGAACCGCACGAGGACCTGTCGGTGCGGGCGCGAGCGTGGTCGACGATCGATCGCGAGCTCGACATCATCGAGCACCTCGGCTTTCCCGGCTACTTCCTGGTGGTGTGGGACCTGGTCGAGTTCTGCCGCCGCAACGACATCTTCTGTCAGGGGAGGGGGAGCGCGGCGAACTCCGCGGCGTGCTATGCGCTCGGCATCACCAAGGCCGATGCCGTGTCACTCGGGCTGCTGTTCGAGCGATTCCTCTCCACCGAACGTGACGGCCCGCCGGACATCGACATCGACATCGAGAGCGACCGGCGCGAAGAGGTGATCCAGTACGTGTACGAGCGATACGGGCGCCACCACACCGCCCAGGTCGCGAACGTGATCACGTACCGGGCGCGGTCGTCGATCCGTGACATGGCCAAGGCGCTCGGTCACACCACCGGCCAGCAGGATGCGTACGCCAAGCAGATCGACGGATGGGGCGGGGTCGAGGCCACCGCCGCCCAACCCGACTGCACGATCCCCGGGCCGGTGCTCGACCTCGCCCGCCAGATCGAGGACGCCCCGCGTCACCTCGGCATCCACTCCGGTGGCATGGTCATCTGCGACCGGCCGGTGATCGAGGTCTGCCCGGTCGAGTGGGGTCGGATGGACCAGCGCAGCGTGCTGCAGTGGGACAAGGACGACTGTGCCAACGCCGGGTTGGTGAAGTTCGACCTGCTCGGGCTCGGCATGCTGTCCGCGCTCCACTACGCCGTCGACCTGATCGCCGAACATCGGGGCTATCACGTCGACCTCGCCACCATCCCGCAGGAGGACGACGTGTACGCCATGTTGTGCCGGGCTGACACCGTCGGCGTGTTCCAGATCGAGTCGCGAGCACAGATGGCCACGCTGCCGCGCCTCAAACCGCGCCGCTTCTACGACCTGGTCGTCGAGGTCGCACTGATCCGGCCCGGCCCGATCCAGGGCGGGTCGGTGCATCCGTACATCCGGCGCCGCAACGGCCAGGAACCGGTCACCTACCTGCACCCGCTGCTGGAGAACGCGCTCGGCAAGACGCTCGGCGTCCCGCTGTTCCAGGAACAGCTGATGCAGATGGCGATCGACGTCGCCGGGTTCACCCCGTCGGAGTCCGACGAGCTCCGCCAGGCGATGGGCTCGAAGCGGTCCGCAGCGCGGATGGAGAAGCTGAAGGAGCGGCTGTTCGCCGGTATGGCCGAACGCGGGATCACGGGTGAGGTCGCCGACGAGATCTTCCACAAGATGAAGGCGTTCTCGAACTACGGCTTTCCCGAATCACACTCGGTCTCGTTCGCCTACCTCGTCTACGCATCGTCGTGGATCAAGTTCCACGAGCCCGCCGCGTTTTGTGCCGCGTTGATCAACGCCCAGCCGATGGGGTTCTGGTCGCCGCACACCCTCGTCCAGGACGCCCGTCGCCACGGGGTGACCGTGCGCACCCCTGACCTGAACGCCTCGCTCGCCGGGGCGACCCTGGAAGACGGGGGAGCATCGGTGCGACTGGGCATCGACTCGGTGCGCGGCGTCGGCAGCGAGCTGGCACAGCAGATCGAAGCCGAGCGGGTCGAACACGGCCCCTACGCGACGCCGGAAGACCTGGTGCGGCGCGTCCCCGACCTGACGCTCGCGCATCTGGAGGCGATGGCCACGGCCGATCTGTTCGGCGAGTGCTTCGGGCTCGAACGCCGCGAAGCATTGTGGGCTGCCGGTGCGGTGTCCCAATCGCGTCCCGGGCGGCTACCCGGCATCGTGACGGGCGAGCAACCACCCACTCTGCCGGGTATGACGCCGATGGAGGAGTCGATCGCCGACCTGTGGGCGACCGGGGTGTCGCCGGACGGTCACCCGACCAGGTTCCTTCGCGACGAGCTCTCGAAGCTCGGTGTCGTCACATCGGCTGGTCTATGGTGCTGCGAGCCGTCGACCCGGGTGGTCGTGGCCGGGGTCGTCACCCACCGTCAGCGGCCGATGACGGCGCAGGGAGTGACGTTCCTGAACCTCGAGGACGAGACCGGACTCATCAACATCGTCGTGTCGAAAGGGTGCTGGGCGCGGTTCCGTTCGGTGGCGCGTGCCGCCCGGGCAATGGTGATCCGTGGACGTCTCGAGCGATCCGAGGGTGTGATCAACATCGTGGCCGAACATCTCGCTCCACTCCCCGTCCCCGCCGGGACGGTCAGCCGAGATTTCCGGTGACCGTGTTCCCTGCGCATCAGACGGAGGCGGCGCCGCGAAACAGCCGCTGCAGACCGACGGTCAACTCGCGACCGACCAGGGTGAGCTGCTCGGCGTCGGCTCCCGGCGTCGCCATGATCGTCAGGACCGCGACATGGGCGACGGGGAGGATCAGCACCTGTCCGTCGCTCGACCGGTGGTGGGCAACCGAGGCGGTCGACTCCCCGACCGTCGCGACGAGCCGGTTCGACAGGGCCAGAGCCGCCGCTGCCATCGCCCCGAGACCAGCTGGCTCGAACGCCGAATAGGCCGGAACCTTCGACGACAGCGTGAAACCGTCGGCGCTGCTCACGAGCGCGCCGACGACACCGGGTACCTGCTCGACCAGATGGTCGAGCAGTTGCTGCATGGAGCGCGTGATCTCGGCGGTCACATCGATCTCATCGGTCGATGCCGGCTCGGTCTTGAGGGGTTCTTGATCCAGACTCCGTTGCCGATCGGTGTCGCCGGTGGCTCGTCGCGGAGAAGTCGTCCGGCCACGCTGCCAGCGCCGCGGCACGAACCGAGGCGTCCGCACGAGGTGGATTCGATCGCGCTGAACTTCGTGACCGGTTCGCATCGGGATGACGTGCACGCGGCTCCAGACGAGCGGGGCCGATCTCGACGTCGTCGTTCCCGAGTTGTCGATTCCGGGTTCCGCCCGGAGCTCACCGCAGGTTGGGCTCCGCCACTGCGTTCAGTCTGACGGCGAGTCGCGCAGGCCGTCGTTGAAGATCTTGTACATGTCGTACGTCTCCTTGCAGGCCTGACACACGGGAAGCTGCTTCGGGTCGCGGGCCGGCACCCACACGTGGCCGCACAGAGCCTCGACCGGTGTGCCGTTGATGCGTGCCTCGAGCACTTTTGCCGCGGCCGACTCGCCCGGGCCGACTCTCACGATGTGCGCGACTGCGGGTTCTTCCGTCTCGACGTCTTCGTCGGCGTCGGGGATCACCTCGGCCGGCATCGTCTCCAGATCCGTCATCACTCCAGTGTGCCAGGAACGCGGGGCATGGTTGCCTGCTCGGGTGCGGTTGCGCTGATGGGCGGACCGGGTCGAGACGGTTCGGTACCGTGGCCCGCTCCGATGGCGGTCGTCGACCACCGCCTAGCCTGCCGATGATGTCCGTGGACTATCCGACGGTGTCGGCGGCCGTCGAGCCGACCGGGATGATCGCCCGTGGTGGCTTCACCGTCGACCACGGCGATCCCGAGCTGCCCCCGGTGCCGGCACTCGACGATGGTCGGCCGTGTCGCACGGTGATCGTGATCGGCAACGCGGGCGGTGCGGTGTGGCCCGTCTTCCGCCGTGAGGAGGTGCCGGGCCCCCACCCACTCGATCGTTGGACACGCAAGGTGCTCCGACCGATCGCCGAGCGCTTCGGTGCGACCTATGTGCACCCGAGCGACGAGCCCTTCCAGCCGTTCCAGCGGTGGGCGCAACGTGCCGACGACGTGTGGTCGTCACCGATCGGACTGCTCGTGCACCCCACGTTCGGACTCTGGCACGCCTACCGCGGTGCCTTCCTCTTCGGTGAGGATGTCCGCGGGCTCCCCGCAGTGGGCGGCCGGGCGTCGCCGTGCCTGACGTGCGCCGAACAGCCGTGCCTGACGACCTGCCCGGTCGAGGCCTTCACCGACGACGGATACGACAACCTGGCGTGCGCCGACCACGTTCGTTCCGGTCGAGAGCCGACCTGTCTGGACGACGGCTGCGCCGCTCGTCGTGCTTGCCCGGTCGGCGTGGACTTCGTCTACGGACGGGATCAGATGCGGTTTCACATGCGGGCGTTCGTCGGGTGGTGAACGAGTCGCTCGCCGCGCCGACCGGCCGCGACGCGCCGGCCGGATGGTATGCCGACCCGACATCGCCCGGCGGATGGCGATGGTGGAACGGTCACCACTGGACGACGTTCGTCGCCGACGGCACCCCGGCGCGACGCAAGCCCCGACTCCCACGGTGGTTGAGCGTGCCCGTCGTGGTCTGCGCACCGCTCGTGGTGCTCCTCGTGGGCGCGATCGCCGTCACGCAGCCCGTGTCGGTCCTCGCCGGGCTCGTGCCTCTCGTGATCGTGCTGCCGGTGCTGTCGTGGCTGGATCGGGTCGAGCCCGAGCCGACAGCCTCGCGCGTCCACGCGATGCTGTGGGGCGCCTGCGTGGCGGTGCTGGTGTCGATCGTCGTGAACGTGCTGGTCGCGTTCCTGGTGAGCGACCTCGCGTCGATGGTGATCTCGGCGCCGGTGATCGAGGAGGCGTCGAAGGGAGCTGGAATCGTCTGGGCCGTGCGCCGGCGTGAGATCGACGGCGTCACCGACGGGATCGTGTACGCCGGCTGGGTCGCCATCGGCTTCGCCGTCGTCGAGGACATGACCTACTTCTCGCTCGCGTCGATCGAGGGGGATCTGCTCGTCGTGTTCGTCGTCCGGGCGATCCTGACGCCCTTCGCCCACCCCCTCTTCACGTTCTGGACCGGTTTCGCGGTCGGGCGTGCCGTGCGCGACGGGAGGCCGATCCTCACATCGGCGTGGTGGGGCTGCGGCCTCGCCGTCGCAACCCACGCGCTCTGGAACGGGTCGCTGGCATTCGGTGAGATCACGGACGACGTTGATGAGGATGTCGCGATCGGCGTCGTCCTGATCGCGATGCTCCTGTTCGTGGCGCTGTTCACGTGTGTGGCGGTCACGCTCGTCGTGATGCGCCGTAGGGAGCAGCGGCGATTCGTCGCGATGCAGCCGTTCCTCGCCCGGCAGTACGGCCTGTCGGCGACCGAATCGGCGATGTTCCTCGGCTGGGGTGAGCTGCGCGCCGCACGCCGCGCTCTCCCGCGCTCGCGACGTCGTGAGTTCGACGAGGTGTATGCGGCCCTCGCTCGACTGGCGATGCTCCACGCCCGCCTCAACGACATCGACCCGACGGACGAAGGGATCCTCGTCGTTCAGCTCGATGCGGCGAGAGCCGCGTTGCGGAGTTGAGTCACGGATGCCGACGGCCCGCTCCCAGTGGCTGGTCGTGGCAGCCTCCGCCAGCCCGTTCGGCGGGAAGCCGCCACCGTGGGGATGATCGGAGTCGCGCCTGCTGCGATCCTCCACCAAACGGCGGCGACGGCGGCGACGGCGGATAGCGTCGAACGGCGATGCCCGACGCCGCTGCCGCACCGCCGACCTCACTCGACGACGTGCCGGGCTGGTTCCGCAGTGTCGACCAACTCGTGTTCGAGTGGATCCTCGAGGCCCAGTCGGCGGCCGGAATCCGCGGCGATCTGGCCGAGCTCGGTGTCTACGAGGGCAAGAGCGCGATTCACATGGCGAAGTTTCTTCGGGACGGTGAATCGCTCACGGTCTGCGACTTGTTCGAGGACGTGAAGGTGGCCGCCGGTGTACCCGACATCATTCGCGTTGCGTACTCGTCGCTCTCGCAAGACACGTTCGAGCGCAACTACCTAGCGTTCCACCGCGAGCTCCCGGTCATCGTCCGGGGCCGGTCGGACACGATCGAGGACCACGTCGAGGCCGGATCCTGCCGATTCGTGCACATCGACGCGTCCCACCTCTACGACGATGTCCGGCGCGACATCGGCGCCGTGCGACGCCTGCTCGGACCGGGTGGGGTGGTCGCGTTCGACGACTACCGCACCGAACACACGCTCGGTACCGCCGCTGCGGTCTGGGAGGCGGTGGCGAACGACGATCTGCACCCGATCGCCGCGACCACCGACAAGATGTACGCGACCTGGTCGGATCCTGCGCCGTTGCAGGAGGCAATCACCCGCCGCCTCCGGCGCCGATCCGATCTCCGGCCCGCCGCAGTCCCGCTGCGCGACGGTCACGTCGTGCGTATCGCCCCCCGCAAGATGACACCCCGGCCGCCAGTCGTTCCGTCCCGGTCGGCTCCGCGCTCGTCCCCGCTCGTCGCGCTCGAGCGTGTCGGGCTCGGGCTGAGCGATGTCGGCTATCGCATGGTCCGCCTGGCTCGGAACGACGACCCGGGTGCGTCGATCCGGCGATCGATTCGCCGGCGCGTCGACGCGGTGCGTCCCGTTCGCGACCGCGTGGCTCGCGGGATCCGACCATCGGGGTGGTGGACCCGCTGATCTCGCGTTCGACGGAGTCGGGCGTGGGTGTCAGCCCGTGAGCAGGTCGGTGGCGATGCCGATCCAGAAGTCGGTGGCCAGGCCGAGGCTCTCGACGTCGATCCGTTCGTTGTGGCCGTGGAAGCGGCTGCCGAACGCCGAGCTGTCGAAGTCGGCGGAGAACAGACCGGCGCCGTAGGCCACTCGACCCCGGTCTCGGTAGAAGCGGGCGTCGGTGCCGCCGACCACGATTCCCGGAACCAGCTTCGCCCCCGGGTAGGCGATCTGGGTGTGGGTCGCGACCGCGTCCCACAGCGGATTCCCGATCGGGGACTGCGTGGGGTGTCCTTCCTGGAGCACCGTCATCTCCACGTGTGGCGCGAGATCACCCAGCGCATCGGCGAGCATCGCGTCGACATCGGCACGCGTCGTGCCGGGGACGGTGCGGATGTCGACGTCGATGTCGACCGTGTCGGGGATCGTGTTCGTCTTCTGGCCACCGAACGCGACGTTCGGTGAGATCGTCGTGTGGGTGAGCGCGTGGCACGCTCGGGCGACCGGGGTCGGGAGGGTACCGATCGTGTCGAACGCCGTCTCGGGGTTGCGCATCGCCGTCTTGAGCTGCTCCGGGAGGTTCATCGCCTCGAGTTGGGCGAGCCAGGTGTCGGTCAAGTTCGGAGCGGTGCGGTATTCGGACAGGCGCCGCACGATCTCGGCCGCCTTGATGACCGCGTTGTCGGCGCCGAACGGTGCCGATCCGTGCCCCGGTGTGCCGGTGATCCGCAGGCGCCGCCAGGCGAGACCCTTCTCGCCGACGTTGACGGTCACGTGGCGCTGTCCGTGGTCGTCGACCGACGACCAGCCACCGAGCTCGGTGAGCACGAAGTCGGCGTCGATCACGTCGGGATGGTGGTCGAACATCCACTCGGCGCCCCACACGCCGCCGGCTTCCTCGTCGGCCACCCCGAAGTAGATGAGGTCGCCCCTCGGCCGGAAGCCGGTGCGGGCCAGATGCCGGAACGCCACGGCCATCGAGGACGTCAGGTTGAGCATGTCGATCGCACCCCGGCCCCAGACCTCGTCCTGGCCGTCGTCGGTCCGGATCACCTCGCCACCGAACGGGTCGTGGTGCCAGCCGTCGGGGCTGACCGGAACCACGTCGGTGTGGCCCATCAGGCACAGCGACGGAGCGTCCGGATCGGACCCCTCGATACGGGCGACGATCGAACCCCGCCCCGGCAGCGGCTCGTACCGTTCCACGTCGAGCCCGGCGCCTTCCAGGAAGGCCTCGAGGAGGTCTGCGTTCCGGGTTTCCTCGCCGGACTCCGGTGTGCCGTCGTTGACGCACTCGTTGCGAATCATCGCTCGCAACAGTTCGGTCGTCTCGCCGGTGAGCGTCGGGTCAGGCATGACGCTCAGCTTACGAGCGCGACGATTGGCGCTCGATTCCTGGGGTTGCACCCCGGGACGAGGTGCCGTTCGGCTCTGGTCGGGCGGCGGCGGTCGACGATGGTGGTCAGAAGAACCCAACGGAGCGTGGCAGGTGTGAGCGAAGTGAGGAGCATCGGGGCCGGCACGTCCGGTGGTGGTGCTCGCTCCCGGATGGCAGGTCGCCTGCTCCTCCTCGGCGGATGCCTGCTGGTGGCCGGCTCACCCGTCCTCGGTGGCCACACGGCGCACGCAGCGGCATCGATCGAGATCGATGCGACGGCCCTGTCGACACCGACGTTCTGGCTCGAAGACGTCACGTTCTCGGTCGTCGTCACGAACACGGGGACCGAGCCGTTCACCGACGTCGTCGTCGACGCCCATCACGACGGCGGCCTCTACGTACGGCTCGACGGAGCCGTCACCGGGCCGATCGATCCCCGAGGCAACGGCGACGACGTGCTCGATGCGGGGGAGCAGTGGACGTATGACGCAACGGCACCGGCCTTCAGCACGTTCTTCGAGGTGTCCGCGACGGCGACCGACGCATCCACGGTCGAGGACGATGTGTGGATGTACTTCGGCCACTTCTCCGGAAGTCCGACCGGAGGCGCGCTCCGGCATCCGATCCTCGTCGGGTTCGAGAGCGAACCCGACCCGCCCGCCGTCGGCGAGATCGTGCAGTGGACGATCACCTTCACGAACCTGATCGACGTCGATCTCGTGGTGGGTGTCGGGCGCTACCGGTTGGGGTCCTCCCAGGTGCTACCCGGCCCGTGGCAACCGCTCGGCGTACCGGTCGATCTCGGAGACGGCGATGACATCGTCTCGATGCGCGAATCGCTGCGTTGGGAGGTCACACACACCGTGGAGGCCGAGGGTTCGTACGTGGAGGTCGACTCGAACTACGGGATGGCGACAGTGCCCAGCGGCCTCATGCTGTCCGGACGGTCGGACCAGCCGGTCGAACCCGCCCCGACGACGACCACGACCCCGACGACCACGACCCCGACGACGACCACCGCAGCGACGGTGCCGATCGCGACGACGTCGACTCCCGCTGTGGCATCTGACGTGATCCTTCCCGAAACAGGCTCGACCCGGACCCCAGCCGCAACAGCAGTTGCGCTCGTGACGGCTGGAGCGCTGCTGCTCGTTCTTGCCCGGCGCCGAACGAGACAGATCGACCCTCACCCTCCTGCCTGAGCGGGACTGCAGATACCGGCACAGCCGTTGGTGGTCGACGACGGACGCCTTGACGAACTCCGCGATGGCCACGGGCGCGGATCGTGCGTAGAATCAGCCCATGTACGCGCTGCTCACCGGTCTGGCGACGACGATCGCCGCGGCTGGACTGACGGCATTCCGGGCGCCTCGTGCGGTCCCCCTTCGTGTGCGCACCCGGCGTCCGATCCGGGTCATCCGGCGCGACTGACCGTCGGCCACGAGTCATGTCCGCCGACATCAGCGGCCGAGTGTCTCCAGCTCCGCGGTGATGTTTCCCCTCGCCCGCTGCTCCCACACGTCGAGCTCCAGGAACGGGGCGAAGATCCACTCGCGAGCGAGCAACGACCGGAGCACCGCCGATCGGCCGGTCACCCAGTCCGCTTCACCGACGTGGCGATACTCGCGTCGGACGCTGCGCACGTAGTCGGAGTACCCGGCCGGTTGGGCCGCGAGTACGGCCAGGTCGGCGGCGAAGAGCACGGCGTCGTCGACGGTTGCCCCGTCGAGGTCGTGGTGAACGGTGGCGACGATCATGGCCGCGACCGCCTCGGCGCGGTCGGCGCGCCATCCGAGCTCGGTCAGGGCTCGTGTGGCGAGGTGACCGCTGGCGGCCTCGTTGTCGCTCGCGGTCGGATCGTAGATCGCGTCGTGGAAGAACGCTGCGGCCACGATCGCGTCGACATCGGCGACGGCCTGTCCCTTGGCGAGCTCCTGTGTGTGGCGAACCACCCAGCGGAGATGACGGTCGTCGTGATAGTGCCGTTGCGGCTCCCGGTAGCGGCTGAGCACGGACTCGAACCAGCGCCTCGACGGTGAGCTGTCGCCGAGGTGCCGTTCCCAGGCGATCCGGAGCTCGAGGTGGCCGTCGGTCATCCGCCCAGTGTGCCAGTCTCGATGCCGTGACGATCTTGATGGACGAAGCGCGATGGTGGCATCGCGGACGACGCTGGTGCCATCTCGTGAGCGACGAGTCGCTCGACGAGCTGCACGCGTTCGCGGACGCCCTCGGTATCCCGCGGCGTGGCTTCCAGGGAGACCACTACGACGTGCCCGAGGAGTATCGCGATTCGCTCGTGGCGGCGGGTGCCACCGTGGTCGAGAGTCGCGAGCTGCTGCGACGTCTGAAAGCGGCCGGTCTCCGGCTGAGTCCGGCCCAGCGTCGAGCGGCCGCGGTCGGCGCGGCGAGCGGCGTCACCAGCGCGGTGGCTCGCCCAGCAGATCGCGCGGACAACTGACCGTCCGGCCAATCACGAACCACTCGAGCAACTCGACGCCGGTCAGCGCGGCGATCTCGCTCATCTCCAACCAGCGATCGATGTCGGCGTCGAGCTCCCCGCCGTCGCCCGGCCGCACCGACGCGATCACGAGCGCACCGAGCCGTTCGCACTCGACCCCCTGCGTCAGGAACTCGACGATCTCGATCGTCGAGTCGGGATCGACGGTGCCGGACACGGTGACGATCGTGCGACCACGGTGGGCTTCGTCGAGGAGGAGCACGATCGTTTCGTGGCGAAGTGGCCGGTGGATCGCCAGCGAGATCGTCGACAGCGCAGCCGCCGGTTCGCCGATCGGGTCGAGGCCGGCTCGTGGGAGCCGGCGGTGGATCGGAGTGGGTCGCATGTCATCCCCGGTCTGTTCCTGCCACGTGGTGGCGTCGTCAGCGAGGGGAAGTCGGCTGGCTTCGACGGTACGCCCGGGGTGTCACATGCATTCGTGGTGTCGTCGGCGGGCCGCTACGTTGGCGTCATGGCCGACGTCACCATCTACCACAACCCGAATTGAAACTCGTCCACCAATGCCGTGCGCATTGCCGAGGAGTTGGGTGTCGACTACGAAACGGTCGTCTACCGCAAGGATCCGCCCGACGACGCCACGCTTCGCGAGATCATCGCCAAGCTCGAGGACCCACCCACCGACCTCGTTCGGCGTGACAGCCTCTTCAAGAAGCTCGAGCTCACCGATGACGACGTGCAGTCGGTCGATCAGATCGTGGAGACCATCCTCGCCAACAAGATGATCATGCAACGCCCGGTGGTGGTGACCGTCGACACGGCGATCATCGGTCGCCCCAAAGAACGCGTCCGAGAGCTGCTCGGCGGCTGATTTCCCGTCCGCGCTCGTCAGCGGACCGGGGTACCCTCGACCACGACGTGAGCGACGGTGACCAGGACGATCAACGACGGCGGGCGAAATGGCGACCTCTGCTCGCGCTGATCCGCCGCCAGTGGAAAGGTCTGTCACTGGGCGTCGGCGTCGGCCTCCTCTGGACGGCCGGCAAAGTGGCGGTGCCACTCCTCACCGGACGAGCCATCGATCGTGCGATCGAGGGGCCCGGAAGCGCGTGGGGATGGGCGTTGCTCATCGCCTGCGCCGGGCTCGTCACCGGCACGTTCACGGCCCTGCGTCGTTACGTGGCGTTCAGCCAGAGCAGGCTCACCGAACGGCGGCTCCGCGAGCAGTTGCTGGAGCACATCCTCGGACTCCACATCGGGTACCACGACCGCGCCCAGACCGGACAGCTCATGAGCCGGGCGTCGAGCGATCTGAACCAGATCCAGGCGTTCGTCGTGATGATCCCGCTGACACTGTCGAACGTCGCGTTGATCAGCGTGGTCGGTGTCGTCCTGTTCGTCATCGATCCGGTGCTCGCCATCTGCGCACTGGCGCCGCTGCCGTTCCTGAACCTCGCCGCCCGGCGCTTCTCGGGTCGCATCCATCCGGCCGTGCGGGCGGTCCAACAGGAACAGGCGCAGCTCGCCAGCGTGGTCGAGGAGACCGTTGCCGGGATCCGGGTCGTCAAGGGGTTCGGCGCCGAGCAGGTCCAGTTCGACAAGCTGGAAGTGGAGGCCGACGACATCCGACGCGAATCGTTGGTCGCAGCCCGCGTGCGGGCGACGTACCTGCCGTTCATGGAGCTCCTGCCCGCCGCCGGCATCATCGCCGTGCTCGCCGTCGGCGGCCACCGGGTGCTCGACGGCGTGCTGACCATCGGCGAGCTCGTCACGTTCAACTTCTACGTCCAGCTGCTCGTGTGGCCGCTCCGGACGATCGGCATGACCGTCGCGTTCGGTCAACGAGCCGCGGCCGCGCTCGAACGGATCGGCGACGTGCTCGGCACGACGCCACTCGTCGCCGACGGTGAGGGCGGTGACCCCGTGTCGGCGGGCGTCGGCGCCGGTGCGGTCGGCTTGCACGGAGTGACCTTCGGGTACGACGTCGACGAGCCGGTGCTCGACGGCCTCGATCTCGAGATCGAGCCCGGGACGTCGGTCGCGTTGGTGGGCGCGACCGGGGCCGGCAAATCGACGATCGCACGCCTGCTCGTACGCTTCTACGATCCACAGCAGGGCTCGATCACGCTCGACGGCGTCGACCTCCGCGATCGGTCGGTCCACGGGGTTCGGCGCTCGGTCGGACTCGTGTTCGAGGACACGCTGCTGTTCCACGACACCGTGGCCGCCAACATCGCGTTCGCGAATCCCGAGGCCGACGACGACGAGATCCGCCGGGCCGCCGAACTGGCCGGAGCGGCTGACTTCATCGACGACCTCCCCGACGGCTACGGCACGGTGCTCGGTGAACGCGGATTCTCGTTGTCCGGCGGCCAGCGCCAGCGGATCGCGATCGCCCGTGCCGTCGTGAGCGATCCGAGCGTGCTGATCCTCGACGACGCCACGAGTGCGGTCGACCCCACGAAGGAGCACGAGATCCGCGCTGCGATGCGCACGGTGATGGACGGCCGCACGACCATCGTGATCGCGCATCGCCCCGGCACGATCGCGATGGCGGACCGTGTCGTGCTCGTGGGCGACGGCCGCGTGCTCGCCGACGGAACGCACGACCAGCTGCTGGCGTCCGATGACCGTTATCGATCGGTCCTCGCTGCTGCAGGCTCGGTCGGCGCGCCGACTGCGGCCGGGAGTGGGGCCTGACATGTGGGCCGCGCATGCGGTCAGCGAGGACGACAAGCTCGATCGCGAAGAGACCAAGCAGGTCTTCCGCCGCGCAGCCCGGCTCGCCAAGCCGCAGCGTCGCCTCGCGCTCGCTGCCCTCGGCTTCATCGCGATGTCGACCAGTACCACGCTGCTCGGGCCGCTGCTGGTGCGCTACGGCATCGACGCCGGCATCCGCGCCGACGATGCCGGGGCACTCAACTTCGCGATCGGGCTCTACGTCGTGGTCGCCGTGATCGCCTATCTGGGCGGCCGGCAGCAGTACCTGTACGTCAACCGGGCCGGTGAAGGCTTCCTCCGATCGCTGCGATTGCGGCTGTTCGGCCACATCGAGCGGCAATCGCTGGCGTTCTTCGATCGCAATCAGGCCGGGGTGCTCGTGTCGCGGATGACCGCCGACATCGAGTCGATGTCGGAGCTGGTGCAGTGGGGTCTCCTGCAGTTCGTGTCGGCGGCGATCCTGATCACCTTCGCGCTGGTCGTCCTGCTGCTCATGTCGTGGCAGCTCACACTGCTGGCACTGCTGGTGATGCCGTTCATCGTCATCGCGTCGATCCGCTTCCAGCGCCGCTCGAACGAGGCCTATCTGTCGGTTCGCGAACGTGTCGGCGAGAATCTCTCGGCGCTCCAGGAGAACATCGCCGGCGTGCGGGTCATCCAGGCCTACGCCCGTGAGCCCGAGCAGAACCGACGATTCCGCATCATCAACCGTCACCTGTACGACGCCCACCTCCACAGCGTGAAGGTCTCGACGTGGTACTTCGGCGTGGTCGAGTTCTGCGGCGTCCTGGCCACGGCCATCGCGATCGGTGCGGGCGGTTGGCTGGCGAAGAACGGTCAGGTCACGGTGGGCACGGTGGTCGGCGTCGTGCTGCTCCTGTCGAGCCTGTTCGAGCCGGTGCAGCAGCTCTCACAGCTCTACAACACGGTGCAGTCTGCGACGGCGTCGCTCAACAAGATGTTCCAGATCCTCGACACCCAGCCGGAGGTCGACGAGACGCCCGATGCGGCCGACCTGCCTCGCGACGGCACCCTCGACGTCGATGGGGCGACGTTCGCCTATCCAGGGACCACGACGGCGGTGCTGTGTGACGTCACCCTGTCGGTCGAGGCGGGTGAGCGGCTCGCACTCGTCGGTCCGACCGGTGCCGGCAAATCGACCCTCGCGAAGTTGATGGCCCGCCTCTACGACCCGGATCAGGGCTCGGTGCGGTTCGGTGGAGTCGACCTCCGCAACGCCACGCTGTCGTCACTCCGTGATCGTGTGGTGGTGGTCCCGCAGGAGGGCTTCCTCTTCGACGGGACCGTCGCCGACAACCTCCGTCTCGCCCGCCCTGACGCGACCGGGGACGAGCTCCGTGAGGCGCTCGTGGCGATCGACGCGCTGGAGCGGTTCGAGGCGCTCCCCGACGGTCTCGACACCGAGGTTCGTGAACGCGGTTCGAGGCTGTCGGCCGGTGAGCGTCAGTTGGTGTCGCTCGCTCGGGCAGCACTGGTCGATCCGGCAGTCCTGGTGCTCGACGAGGCGACGTCCAGTCTCGATCCCGGCACCGAGGCACTCGTCGAGCACGCCCTCGACCGGCTCATGCGCGGCCGCACCACGGTCGTCGTCGCGCACCGACTGTCGACCGTGCAGCGTGCCGATCGTGTCGCCGTGGTCGATCACGGTGAGCTGGTGGAGTTGGGCACGCACGCCGAACTGATTGCGCAAGGCGGTCGCTACGCGGCTCTCGCCGACGCGTGGCAGCAGAGCCAGCCGGTCTGACCCCCCTCGGCTCACGACGGCTCGAAGACCAGCACGAACTCGAGCAGACCGTTGTCCTCGGTGGTGATGCCTGGCACCGACGGGTTCGAGATCCCGTAGTCGGCGAACACGACGGGAATGTTGCCGAGCACGCCGATCCTGCCGTTCGCGAGCTCGGCGGTGACATCGAAGGTGACCGGGTTCGTGACGCCCCGCAGTGTCAGCTCGCCGGTGGCGGTCGTCTCGACCGCTGCGCCCTCGACGGCCTCGGTTCCCAGCTCGATCGGTTCGGTCAGCACGAAGGTCGCCGTCGGGAACTCGTCGGTCGACATGATGCGCCCCCGGAATTGGTTGTCGCGACGGCTGTCGTCGCTCTCGATCGAGGCCACGTCGACGACGAACTCCGCTGCGGTGACCTGGGTGCCCTCGATCATGAGGGTCCCGGTGATCTGGTCGGTGCGTCCGACGCCTGCGGTTTCGACGCCGAAGAGCACTTCGGTGACGCGATAGCCGAGCTCGGATGGCTGGGTGATGTTCCACGCGCCGCCGTCGGGAGCAGGTGCCGCTGCCGGCGCCGTCGTCCCTGCCGCCGCTTCGGTCGTCGCAGGCGCCGTGCTGGTGGTCGACTCGGTGCTGGATTCCGGCGGTGAGGTCGTCTCCACGCTCGTCGGGCCCGGATCGGTCGACGCGACGGTGGTGCCGGCGAGCGCAGCGTCGAGATCGCTCTCGTCGAGCTCGTCCGGGCTGTCGTTGAGCACGCGTGCGTAGAGGAAGATCATGCCGTACCCGACGACGAGGATCGCCAGCGCTCCCAGTAGCCCCCATTTCAACCATCTGGGGAAGCCGCCGCCATCGTCGGCGCTGTCGGCATCGTTGTCGCGTTGGGTCGGATCTGGTGTGTTCATGGTTCCTCGCGGTGCTCGGGAGTGCGGGTTATCGGTTCTGTACGTCGTGGGTGCTCGATCGGTTCGCGGCCGTGTGGGCGACGAACGGCCGGAGTCGGACGACGGTCAGTCGTGGTCGGTGGCGTTGATCGCCCAGGCCAGGCCTTCCTGCTCGTCCTCGATCGCCAGCTGGAGTCGCCAACCTCCCGGGGGTTCGTGGGCGTCCCATCGATACCACCGCAGACTCGCCAGCAGCTCCTCGACCTCGGCGGGCGTCGGTGGCCAGTCGTCATGGAGATCGCCGACCGCGCCGAGCAGCCACCACGCCGAGAAGCGGCCGATCGCCATGCCCCTCCGGCGGCCACGGGCTCCGCCGGATGCACCGGCCCAGGCCAGCCGGGCGATCGCCTCGGCTGCCGTGATCTCCGCGACCCGGACCGATCGCACGCCGAGCGCCCCCAGCGCGGCGAGGTGGTCGCCCGTCACGCACACGGTCTCCACCCGACCGGTGGAGGCCGTCGTCCAGGTGTCGAGCAGCTGCCGCACGGCGAGCTCGGTCGAGTCGTCCTCGACGACGTCCGCCCCGGTCGGTGGTGTCGCCGCGACGAGATCGCCGGTCGGTTCGGGCTCCGGATGCTCGGCGCCGGCGTTCGAGTAGACCGATGTCGGGTAGGCGGGTTCCCATGGTTGGAGGGCGGCCGGGATGTCGAGCACGGGTGGCAGCTCCGCGAGGTCCGTCCGGGGGATCGTCTCTCCGCGAATCGCACGTTCGTGGGCGATGAACGTCGCGATCGGCACGACGTCGAGATGTGGCGCGAGCCCGGCCCAGGTGTGGTTGACCGCGACGACTTCGGAGAGCGGCCCGATGGTGAAGCGCCCCGATTCACCATCGAGGACGGTGGCTGCCCAGGAATCGGGCGCGAGCAGGGCGAGGCGATACTCCGCGAGCGTCGCCGCCGCCCAGAGCTGGCGGCCGGTCTCGACGGTGGCGGCGGCGCACCGGTCGCGCAAGCGGAGCAGGCCGGCCCAGTCGGCCGAGGAACACCGCTCATCGACCATGCGAACGAGGCCATCGAGATCGACGACCAGGATCAGGTCGTCGAGTTCCTGATCGTCGGTCCGGTCGGGCACCGGCCTCAGTGTGGCAGCGGATTTCCGCGGCCGCGCAGGTGATGTGCCGGCACTAGCGTTGCTCGACCATGTCCCGGGTCGTCGACCTGCTTGCGCCACCCCGATTCGGCAGTGGGTTCCGGCGACTGATGGCGTCTGCGTGGGCCGGCGACCTCGGTGACGGCGTCGCGCTCGCTGCCGGACCCTTGCTCGTCGTCTCGCAGACGCGCGATCCGTTCCTCATCGCACTCGCCACGATGCTGCAGCGACTGCCGTGGCTGGTGTTCGGTCTGCACGCCGGCGTCATCGCCGATCGCTACGACCGTCGCATGATCATCGTGGTGGCGAATGCCGTTCGTGCCGCGGTGCTCTCGCTGTTGGCCATCATGATCGTGGCCGACGCGGTCACGGTCGGGGCCATTCTGATCGCAGTGACGGCGCTGGGGTCGGCCGAGGTGTTCGTCGACACCACCGGGCAGACCTTGCTGCCGATGTTGGTCCGCCGGGAAGAACTCGGCGTCGCCAACAGCCGCTTGATCTTCGGGCGGATCACCATCAACCGGCTCGGCGGGCCGGCGCTCGGGGCACTGCTGTTCGCAGTCGGTGCCGCCGTGCCGTTCGTGCTGCAGGCCGTGTGCGTGGCGTTCGCCGGGCTCGTCGTCCGCAGCATCGTCATCGACCGTGCACCTCTGCCCGAGACACGGGCCTCGGCGCGCGACGAGATCACGGCCGGCCTGCGATGGGTGTGGGGGCATCCGGCGATCCGGACGTTGACGATCACCATCTTCGCGTTCAACGTCACCTTCGGCGCTGCCTGGGCCGTGCTCGTGCTGTACGCCGTGGAGCGCCTCGGACTCGGCGCCGTCGGGTTCGGGCTCCTCACGAGTTGCGGGGCAGCCGGTGGTGTCGTCGTGGCGCTCACCTACGGGCGGATCGAAGACCGCCTCGGCATGGTCAACATCATGCGGATCGGCCTGGCGATCGAGGTCGGCATGCACCTGACGTTCGCGGTCAACTCGTCACCGGCCATCGCGTTCGCAGTGTTCTTCGTGTTCGGTGCGCACGAGGCCGCGTGGGGGACGACGTCGGTGACGATCCGTCAGCGGGTCGTGCCGGAAGAGTTCCAGGGGCGGGTCAGCAGCGTCAATGGGGTCGGAGTCTTCAGCACGCTGGTGGTCGGCGCGCTGGCCGGCGGTGCGATCGCCTCGCGATGGGGGGTCACCGGTCCGTTCTGGTTCGGATTCGTCGGGTCGTTGCTGACGCTGCTCGCGATCTGGCGTCAGCTCGGCTCGATCGCGACGGCGGAGTAATTCCGCATCGACGCCGGCCGGTCGGACGAGGAGCACCGCGAGCACCGCAGGTCGGCGGTTCGTGCCGGGGCCCGAACCCGTGCCGAGCACTCAGATCAGCGGCCAGGGGTAGCGATGGCCGGACTCGTCGTCGGGGAGGCGGCGCTCGGTCACGAGCATCGTCGCTCGACGCTGCATCGCGGCGATCTCGTCGTCGTCGAGCAGCGCCGCGATGTCGACCGGAATCCGCTCGAGCATCGGCGCCACCCGGTCGAGGACGTCGTCGTCGATCGACTCGCCGGCGAACTCCCAGATGACCGTGCGCAGCTTGTACGGCGAACTGAAGCAGAGGCCGTTGTCGATCGCCCACACCCGGTCGGTGGCGAGCAGGCAGTGACCCGATTTTCGGTCGGTGTTGTTGGCGAGGATGTCGAGCACCGCAATGTCGCGGCACTGGTCGTGCAGGTGCTCGAACTGCTCGTAGATCGTGAAGTAGTGCTCGCTGTGATCGGCGTCGACGAACCACTGGAACGACCCTTCGCCGAGCGGACCGTCACGGATCACGGTGGGTGGCACCACTCCGACGCCGAGCGTTTCGCTGAGCAGGAACGCTGCACGTTCCCGACGGTGCAGCCCGGGCTCGAAATCCCACAGCGGACGCTCCCCGCGCACGGGCTTGTACACGGCACGCTGCTCGACCGGACCCTCGGCGCCATCGCATCGCAGCGACACCAGGAACGTCGCGTTCGAGCTCCACGGCATCCGGCCCTCGACCTCCGCCTCGGCGTTCATGAGGAACGCCAGCGGATCCGGGATCGCCGCCGACGCCAACCGCTGGGTGGCGGGCCGCCTCAGTTCATCCGCGGACATGGGTGACCATCGGGGTCGATGGGAAGGCCGCACCACTGGCAGTCGGGTCGGCCGGCGGCGACGACCTTCTCGGCGTGCTCACAGAACGCGGCCGCCTGCGCCCGCGTGACGTAGACACGGATGTGGCCGTCCCGGCCCTCGAGCGGCTCGCCGTCGTCGTCATAGGCGCCGACCTCCTCGAGCTGCACGATCATCTTGTCGGAACTGCGGTCGTAGCCGAGCCCGATCGGACCGAGCACGAAGACCTCCTCGACCGGCGTAGCGAGTTCCAGTGCGCCGGCCATCGGTTTGTCCTCGGGAGGGGGGAGGTCGCTGAGCACGCGCCGCAGGTACTGCACGATCGCGGCCACCTGCTGCTTCTCGCACTTGACGGCGACTCGCTGTCGGCCCTGCCTGGCCTGCAGGAAGAACGTCCGGTCGCCCGGTTTCCCGACGGCACCGGTCGTGAACGCGTCGACCTCCTCGAACTCGTAGAACACGCTCACACCGACACCACACCCACGGCGGTCACGACGGGGTGAGGTCGCGCAGCGACCCGCCCGTCGAGTTCACGGTCAGTGCGATCGGCCCGTCGGTGGTCCAGGCGATGCCGCTGATCGAGCATGTCGAGATCACGATCCGCTGGAACAGATCGAGGTGCGTGCCGAGCGCGTGTGCCATCGCCGCCTTGATCGTGTCCGCGTGGCTGACGCACACGATCGTCCCGCCGGGATGCTCGGAGCGGAGCCGATCGAGCGCGGTGACCATCCGCACCTGCATCTCGGTGAAGCTCTCACCGTTCGGGAACCGGAACGTGGACGGTGCCTTCTGCACCGTGCGCCACTCGGGCAGCTTCATCAGCTTGCTCAGCTCGGCTCCGGTCCAGTCACCGAAGTCGCACTCGAGCAGTCCTCGATCGACCTTCGGTCGGAGGCCGACGGCCTTCCCGATCGGCGCTGCCGTCTCGCGAGCCCGTTCCAGGGGGGAGCAGTACACGGCGTCGACCTGCTTCAGTTCGGCGATCCGCTCACCGGCCCGCTCGGCCTGCTTCACCCCCTCGTCGGCGAGGTGGAGGCCGGGGGCCCGACCGGGGAGCAGCTTGCCGGTGGTGGGGGTCTGCCCGTGACGAACCATCAGGATCGTGGTCGGCTTGCTGTCGGTCCGCTTCTTCCGAGCGCTCGCCGACGCGGTCTTCGTGGCCCGGGTGCTCTTGGTCACCATGATGCCTGCCAACCTACTGGCGATGGCCTCGCATCGGCATGCTGAACTCGCCCGACTCGAGCGGGAGGTGATCGCGTGCACGAAGTGCCCGCGCCTACGCGAGTGGTGCGAACGGGTGGCGGTCGAGAAGCGAGCTGCCTACCGGGACGAGACCTACTGGGGAAAGCCGATCCCGGGGTTCGGCGACCCCGATGCCCGGATCGTCGTGCTCGGTCTCGCACCCGCCGCGCACGGTGCGAATCGCACCGGGCGGGTGTTCACCGGCGACCGCAGTGGGGACTGGCTGTTCCGGGCGATGCACCACGCCGGTCTGGCGAATCAGCCGACATCCGTGTCGGCGGACGACGGGCTGCGGCTGACCGATGCCTGGGTGACGGCGGCGGTGAAGTGTGCGCCGCCGGCCAACCAGCCGCTTCCCGACGAACGTGACGCCTGCGCGCCGTTCCTCCGCCGGGAGATGGTGCTGCTCGAACGTGCCACCGTGGTCGTGTGCCTCGGCGCCTTCGGCTACGTCGCGGCGTGTCGGCACTTCGGCGTCCGGCCACGTCCGAAGTTCGGCCACGGCGTCGAGGTGCCGATCCCCGGCGGCCCGACGCTGCTGTGCTCGTTCCACCCGAGCCAGCAGAACACGTTCACCAAGCGCCTCACGGACGACATGCTCGACGACGTGTTCGCCCGTGCCACCGAACTCGGCTCGACCGCCTCTTGAGCTGGGCTGCTGTCATGCCCGACGCGTGTCGGCTCGGCAACGGTCGACCAACGTCGTGTGGCGTGTCGGCGAACCCGCGCCTGGATCGCATCGCCACTCGCATCGGGCGTCGGGCCAGCATGATCCGAATGTCACCGGTCGGCTCCTGCGCGTCGAGTTCGGGCAGGTTGTCTAGAGCGGGCCCGACCACAAGGCGGTCCACTCGCTCTTGATGTCACGGCGGGATTCGGAATCCGGTCCTCGTCTGACCGACGTGGTGACGACGCCGGCCAGGGCGAGGTCGGGCGCCGACCACTCGATGTCTCGAGCCGTCTGGTGATTCGTACGAAGGGGCAGCCCAGCGCGGAGCTGGAGCGAGTAGCCGTCCACGATCGCCATGATCGAGCGAGTCAGCCACTCGAGATCGAATCCGTCCCGGAAGGTGAGACTGAAGTGCTCCATGAGATCTCCGTAGAGGCTCTCGAGCTTCTTGATCCACTCGGACATTCGGAGACGCGATTGCTCGATGTCGTGGGCGTCCCCGCCGGCCAACATCGCCACCTCCAACCACCAGCCCGGATCGACCGCAAGCTCGGAAACCTCGGTCAGGAACGTGCGGCGAATGGCGTCTTCTGGTCGCTCGAGGTCCGAGCCGAGAGCATCGTGGAGTTGTCTGGTTCGCTCGTCGAGCTGCCACAGACCCCCGACCTCCCGGCGCAAGTCGTCGCGAAATGCCTGTTGCGTCGGCCAGTGATGGTAGAACGCGCCTGCGGTGTAGTCGGTTCTCTTCACCACGTCCTGCGCCCGTATCAGTGAGATCGGGCTTGCGAGGCTCTCGGTCAGAATCTCGAGCCCGGCAGCGAGACATCGCTGCCGGGACAGCACCGCTGCTTCTTCGCGGGTCGTCATGCTGCACCTCCATCGCGGGCTCCCCTTGCGGTGAGCATACGGACCACGCCGACGGGGAGGAAGTTGGAGACGGTCGATCAACGGCGACGCCTCATCGAGAGTCGAGTAGGCCCGAGCCTCCCGACGGCAGGTGGGACGTTCCCTCGTGTCGGCCGTGACCTGCGGAAGTCGACGGAGCGGAGGTCTGGTGGTGCCAGGGCCGATCGGTGAGTGCTACGCGTAGATCAGACAGGTGCCTCCGATGACGAAGGCTGCCACGCCGCCGTACACACCGCGAGTTCCCACGATCAGAACTGCGAACTGGAATGGCTTGTTGCGGCAGGCCGAGGTGATCTGGTCGCCGATGGGGCCCCACGTGTAGTCCGGGAGGGAGGTTCCACAGTCCCCGGGTGCCCAGACCTGGTAGGACGCGTACTGAGTCACGCCGTTCTGCACGATAGATCCGTAGCCCAGTCTTGCGGGTGTCATGACCGGCATCTGCCCCGCGGGACAACTGAAGACCGAGTTCGGGCGAAGGCAGTACACGATGAAACTCGGGGGCACACCCGGCGGCGATGTTCTGATGAGGTAGGTCTGTCGGCCGATCCCTTTGCAGTTCGCCGAGTACGGAGTGTCGCCTTCGAGATATCCGACCACGTCGATGGTGACGTGTGTCGACTTGGATGAGTAGACGCAGATGTCACCGTCCCGCCCGATTCGAACCCATCCACCGTTCGACCGAGTCTCGCCGGTGCGATAGTTCATCGAAGACGTCGCGGAACGAGGTGCACCAGCCGGATCCACGGTGAGGAACCCGTTCGAACTCGGTGAGACCGCTGTCAGATTGACGAACACCGACGTTGCGTTGTCCGCTACACCACCCCGACCGACGACGCGCACACACCTTGTCGAGCCGCTGGTCAACCATGTGCTGTTCCGTGTGTCGAGCAGGCGACTGCCGGTCAGGCCGATGTATTGCGACGACGAGGGGAAGTACCCGGTGACATCGATCAGGACGTGGGAATACTTCGTCGTGTGCACGCACACTCGACCCAAGCTGCCCACCTCGACGACCGCACCGTTGGCGATCGTCTCATTCGCACGGTACTTGACGGTCGGAATGCCAGGTCGGCTGACCCCGTTCGGAAACGCAGTCAGGTTGCCGTTGGCCTCCGGGCGGACACTCGTCACATTGACGAAGACCGCCTTCGCATCAGGCGGCACACCATTCCCCGTGACCTGGGCGCAGACGGTTGATCCGGGTCGGGGCTTTGCGCCGGTTCGGGTATCCCGCGCTCGCCGCGCCGCTACCGATCGAAAGTCGCCGGTCGTGAAGTAGCCGGTGACATCCACCAGAAGGTGTGTTTGGGCCGAGGCGTACAAGCAGATCTTGCTCAAGCTGCCGACCTGAACGATGGCGTTGTTGCTGATGTTCCTGCCTGCCTGGTAGTTCACAGTCGATGTCGACGGCCTCGAGGTTCCGCTCGGGTACGCGGTGATGTAGCCCTGCGCCCGCGGTTGCACCGCTGCGATGTTGACGGTGACTGCATGTGCAGAGCTGGGGATGCTGTTGAGGCCGGCCACGCGGACGCACGTCGTTGTCCCGTAGCCGGGCTGCGCTCCCGATCGCGTATCGAGTGCGCGGAACGTCGGAGTCGAAGCGGCCTCAACCGACGGCGCCGGGCTCGTCACGACGATGGCTGCCGCAGCAACCAGAAGAACCAGGACCGAGCGGCCCAGATCGGTGGCAGCGCTCAGCACGGACCTGCGGATGGGCCGCCGAACGACGGACGGGTTTGTCGTGGGGATCATCTCCGCGATCCTGTAACGTATGACATTGAATGTCAAATCGAATCGCTGGTGGGCGACTCCATCGGTGATGGTTCGGACGATGCTCCCACGTGGCTGCGAGGCCGCTCCGCCCTGGCGCTGTGCCACGGTGCGCACGGGCGATCAGGCCGACGGCACGTCCGCCGGGGTGCTTGGCCATGGCTCACGAGTACGACGGCGCAATGGAGCTCTGTGCGGTTCGAGTCGATTGCCGAGGGTCCATCGTCCATGCCAATCGTGACCCAGTTCCGACGTCTCGACTACCGGCGTCAGCACACGAGCCTCCGACCCATGTGGGTCTCGACGACCTGCTCGCACGTGCCACCGGACTCCGCTCCGTGCGGGCTGACGACCCGAATCCGCGATCGAGCGGACGCGCCGCCGTGCGGACTACGGGGTGGCGAAGGGCTCGGGCACGGGGTCGAGGGGGAGATCGCACGGGAAGGGCGTGCGCTCACCGCCGCTGTGGTAGCGGTACACCAGGCCGTCGACGCCGAGCTCGATGACCGAGCCGTCGGTGACGACCGTCGCGTACCGCGCGATCCGGTTCGGGGCAGCCGAGCGATGCGTCGGGCCAGGCGACCAGCACCGCCGTGAGCACCTCGATCGCCTCGGCCTCGACATCGAGACGACGTGCGAGGTCGTCCGTCGCGATCGCGACGAACGGAGTGAGCCCGCGGTCGACCATCCCGACCTCGTAGACGGTCTCGGTGGCGGGTTCGCCGGGCGGCGCGGTCTGTGCCGGCGGCGATGTCTTCACCGGTGGCGGGGTGGCCAGCACCAGGGTCGTGGACGGGTCGGTCGTCGGAACGTCGGTGGGTGTCGGGTCGACGGTGTCGTCGGCAGACGTGGGGTCGGGCGCCGGCGTCGTCGGTTCGCTGTTCGATTCGTTCACGTTCGTCGGCTCCTCGATCGGTGTCCCGCCGGCGTCGTCGCCGTCGGCTTGGCACGCCGCGGCGACGAGCCCGATCGACAAGCACACGAGACCCCGCCGGAGAGCTCGTGGCCTGGGCTGCATGCCGACAGCGTACGCCCGCCGTGGCCGGCGGATGGCGCGAGCGAAGTATGGGCTGCGCCGTCCCCCGGATCGTTCGCGCCGTTCGTCAGTAGATCTCGATGAGGCCGGCTGCGCCTTGGCCGCCGCCGATGCACATCGTGACGACGCCCCACTTCGCGCCGCGACGCTTGCCCTCCTGGAGGAGGTGGCCGGCGCACCGGGTTCCGGTCATGCCGAAGGGGTGGCCGATCGCGATCGAACCGCCGTTGACGTTGTATTTCTCGGGGTCGATCCCGAGCTGGTCACGGCTGTACAGACACTGGCTCGCGAACGCTTCGTTGAGCTCCCAGATGTCGATGTCGTCGACCGAGAGCCCGTGACGGGCCAGCAGCTTCGGCACGGCATAGATCGGCCCGATGCCCATCTCGTCGGGTTGGCAACCGGCGACCGCCCAGCCCTTGAACGCTCCCATCGGCTCGATGTCACGACGCGACGCCTCCTCGTCGGACATCATCACGACCGCGGCCGCGCCGTCGGAGAGCTGGCTGGCATTGCCCGCCGTGATGTAGTTGCCCTCGCCGCGCACCGGCTGCAACTTCGCCAGGCCTTCGAGGGTCGTGGTAGGGCGGTTGCACTCGTCGCGATCGACCGTGTAGTCGACGATCGTCTCTTCCTTGGTCTCCTTGTCGACGAGCTTCATCGTCGTCTGCATCGGCACGATCTCGTCGACGAACAGCTCCTGCTCCTGGGCGCGGGCCATGCGCATCTGCGACTCGTACGAGTACTCGTCCTGGTACTCCCGCGACACGTCGTACCGCTCGGCGACGACGTCCGCGGTCTCGATCATGGCCATGTAGATCGCCGGGTACATCTCGGTCAGCGCCGGATCCATGTTGGCCTGTCCACCCATGCCGGGGCTCGGGATGGAGATCGACTCGACTCCACCGGCCACGGCCACGTCGACGCCGTCGACCTTGATCTGGTTGGCGGCGACGGCGATCGAGTTGAGACCCGACGAGCAGTGCCGCTGGATCGTGTTGCCTGCGGTGGTGACCGGGAGGCCGGCGAGCAGCGCCGCCAGTCGGCCCAGGTTGCCGGCGCCGTGTGCGCCGTTGCCGAGGGCCACGTCTTCGACCGCCTCGGGCTCGACACCCGACTTCTCGACGGCACTCCTGATGGCGTGGGCCGCCATCGACATGGCCGGCGTCATGTTGAAGCCGCCGCGGCCGGCCTTGGCCAGGCCGGTCCGGGCGTAGGAAACGAACACTGCTTCGCGCATGTTGGAGGCGCTCCTGTCTGAAGTCGGGAAGGGTCGACGGACGTCGATCAAGCACGCTACTGAGCCGCCGCGACCGAACCAGCGGCGGAGCGACGCCCGTTCAGTCGGCTCCGGCGAATCGCACGATCGCCTGCGCGACTTCTGCGTTCGACAGCGGTGAGTCGAGTGTCGACCGTGCCCGGTCGACCGCCTGGTCGCCGAGCCGCTCGCGACGACTGTCGTACAGGGCTCGTACCAGTTCCGGCGTGAACTCTGGATGTCCCTGCATGGTCCACAGACGCGTTCCGATGGTCATCCCCGCGATCGGGCAGTACTCCGCCGTGCTCCAGACGGTGGCGTCGGAGGGCGCGACCGTGACCTGATCCTGGTGCGATGCGAGCACGGTCATCGTCACGTCACCCTGCGGGAACCATCCGAGGCGCTCGATCGTCTCGTACGACTGGGCGCCGAGGCCCCACTCGACCCCCACCTTCTCGACCCGGCCGCCCAAGGCCTGGGCGACGAGTTGATGACCGAAGCAGATGCCGACCAGCGGTGTCTCGGTGCGCATCGCGTCGCAGACGAGCTCCTCCGCCGTGCGGATCCACTCGAGGTCGTCGTAGACCGAAGCCGGGCTGCCGGTCACGATCCAGACGTCGCACTCGTCGAGCGAGACCGGCGTCGCACCTTCGTGGACCGGCACGTCGAGCAGGTCCACCGTCTGACCGCCGAACATCATCTCGAACAACGTCGTGTAGGGCCCGTGCACGCTCCGCCCCGCGTCCGCCAACTCCATCATCCGGAGGAGCCCGATCCGAACGGTCATCGAACGCCCGCGTTCAGGGTCATCGGAACGAGAACACCGGGACGTCGCCGACGGCGAGTTCGGGCAGGTGACCGGATGCTCGTAGCAGTGGCATCACGCCCTCGCCGAACCAGTACGCCTCCTCGAGGTGCGGATACCCGGACAGGATGAACGCGTCGAACCCGAGATCGTGGTACTCCACGATCCGATCCGCCACTTCTCGATACGAACCGACCAGCGCGGTGCCGACACCGCCGCGCACGAGGCCGATACCCGCCCAGACGTTGGGGTAGATCTCCATCCGCCGGTGCTGCGCGGCCGCCCGAGCAGCCAGGTCCGCCTGCCGTCGCTGGCCCTCCGATCGCGTCGTCGCGAAGTCGGCGGCAGCGGCTCTGCGTGCGTCGTCGGATACTCCCTCCAACAGTGCTTCGGCGTGTGCCCAGGCGGCTTCGCTCGTCGGCCGTGCGATCACGTGGAACCGGATGCCGTACCGGAGTGATCGTCCCGCAGCGGCCGCCAGATCACGCACTGCACCGATGCGGGTCGCCGCGTCGTCCGGGGGCTCACCCCACGTCAGGTACACATCGACGTGGCGAGCTGCGACCCGGAGCGCATCCAGCGAGGCGCCGCCGAAGTAGATCGGCGGGACCGGGTCCGGTGGCTCGCGCGTGGTGGCACCTTCGACCCGGTAGTGGCGACCCTCGACGTCGATCGGTTCGTCCCTCCAGGCGCCCCGCATGATCTCGATGAACTCGCCGGCCCGTTCGTATCGGGTCGACTTGTCGTCGTACACGCCGAACCGTGCGAGCTCCTGGGGCTCGGCGCCCGTGACGATGTTGACGAGGAGTCGACCGTCGGACATGCGCTGGTAGCTCGACGCCATCTGTGCAGCGAGCGTCGGTGTGAGCAACGTCGGACGGAACGCCACCAGAAACTTGAGGTGTTGCGTCAGCGGTAGCAGTGCGGCAGTTGCGATCCATGCGTCTTCGCAACCGGTGCCGCACGGCGTGAGCACGGCGTCGAAGCCCTGTCGTTCGCAGGCGATCGCGACCTGGGCCAGGTAGGTGTGATCCGGTGGGCGTCGATGAGCGGCCGGACCCTCCGGCAGGACGTCGCGCGAGTCGCCACCGGTCGGCAGAAACCAGTCGATCTCGATCACGGCCGAGATTCTGCCAGTCCGTCGGCTTCGCCGATAGCCTCGGGCTGCTGTGACGTCTCGTCGTTCGATCATCGTCCTGGCCACTGCCTCGATCGCGGTGCTCAGTGCATGCGGTGCATCGGCACCGCCCGCACGCGAGTTGGCGACCGAAATGGTCGAGACGCTGAGCGTCGACGAGCCCGTGAAGGACTGTATGCGCCAGGAGATCGCCGACTTCAGCCTCACCGACGAGCAGGCGACGGGCTTCTCCGACTTCGACGACGTCGCAGCGAAGGCTGCCGAGGGCAACGAACTCGCACTGCAGATCATGGGCGACTTCCAGAACGCGCTCGCGTCCTGCAACTGATCCCGGCCGCCGACGCGACCGATCCGCTCGGCCGCCGGTAATACGCTGCGGCGATGTCGCCGCCACCCGAGCCGCTCGCCTGATGGGCGCGCTCTTCGGCGCACTCGCCGCCCTGTCGATCGGGGCCGCCGATCTGTTCAGCCGTCACATCGTGAATCGGCGCGGCGCCAACGTGGCCGCGATGATGATCCAGGCGGTGGCCACGGTCGTGTCGTTCGCCATGGTGTTCGTGATCGCGAGCCGGTTCGGATGGTGGGACGTCGCCATCGGGGCGATCTCCGGTATCGGGCTCGCGTTCGGCCTGGCGTGCTACCTCGGCGGCCTCGCACGTTCGTCGTCGGCCGTCGTGGCTCCGGTGGTCGCGACCCTGAGCGCCGTCATCCCGTTCGGATACGCGGTCGGCCGGGGTGCTTCGTCGTCGACGTGGGCGGTGTCGGGCGCAGTGCTCGCCGTCGCAGGCCTCGTCCTGGTCACCGCGGGCGGCGAGCCGATGGCCAACGTCGGCGTCGGGGTGCGGTGGGCTCTGGCGTCGGGTCTCGGGTACGGGTTCGGTCTGTCCGTCGTGATCGACGCGTCGGAGGCGAGCGGGGCGTGGCCGGCATTTGCCCAACGGGCGGCGGCGATGGGGCTCATGGCCCTGGTCGTGTTCCGCTCCCAGGGCCGTGTGCCGGTGATCGGCGTCCGCATGCTCGGCGTCGCCGCGGGAACCGCCGCAGCACTCTCGACGATGTTCTATCTGCTCGGGGTACAGGCCGACGCGACGCCGGCCGTGGTGACCGCCTCGATGTTCCCGGCGGTCACGGTGGCGGTCGGCAGCCTGGTGTTCGGCGACAGCGTGAGTCGAACCCAGTTGGCGGGCCTCGGTGTGGTGCTGGTGGGAGTGACGGCCGTCGTGGCAACCTGATCAGCCGGTCGGCGATCGGTCTGCGGTCGAGGCGTCGCCGGCCGGCTCGTCCTTCGGTTGTTCGGCGGCCGCCGGTGCCGCGGTCTTCTTCTTGGGCGGCGGCACGCCGATCGCCGGCGCGGGATCGGCGTCCTTGGGCCAGCGCCGGCGGCTCACGATCGACAGCAGGCGCAGGAGGCGCATCGCCGTCTCGTCGGTCTGGGCGGGCTTGGCGATGATCGAACCGTCTGCGATCATCCGCTCGATCACCTCCTCGCCCAGTTCGGTGCGCACGATCGTGAGTGTCCAGTCGTTGTCCTCGCCGATCCCGCCGGTGGCGACGTCGGAGTGCTCGGCCGCGAAGTCGGGGCAGCTCTTGCAGCCCTCACGAGTCCAGGCGTGACATTCCTTGAGGTTGATCTCGTGGTACGAGCCGTCCTTCATCCAGATCTGGAACACGCCCTTGATGTTCATCTTCACCATGTCCTGCTTCTTGAGGCCGTACTTGGCCTCGAACAGCTCGGTGAAGATGGCGTCGTCGAACGTCTTCGAACACAGCAGGCCGATGTTGAACAGGAACGGCTTCGACACCTTGCCGGCCTTGCGGTCCCACATGATCGGCGGCGACGAGGTCTGACAGCCCATACCGACGAGGGCCAGCCGCTCCATCCCGCGCTCCTTCGCCTCGGGCAGCGCCAACGGGTTGGCGCAGTACGTGTAGCGACTGCCGGCGGTGGCGAGGATCTCGTCTTTCGATTCGACCACGACCGGTTTGGCCTTCCAGGCGTCATCGTCCTCGACGCCCGACACGAGCGCACCGTCGATGTAGTCGTGTTCGCGCAGCCAGATCAGCATCGCCGACACGAGACCGCCGTCCTGGCCCATCTTGTGCACCATTTCGTCGCTGGCACGGGTGAGGTACAGCTGGCGCCAGATGCCGGCCATCTCGTCGGGGTCGCGGACCCGACCGAACAGGTGCATGTCGGCCGAGGGTTCCCAGGCCCGGAACCTCGGGCACGCCCGGGTGCACGTGGTGCATCCCTTCTCGCCGTGGATGCAGTTGTCCAGGCCGAGTTCCTCCTCGAGATGGAACGGGATGTACTTGCCCTCCTCGTGCTCGTAGCCGATCACGTCGTGGGGGCAGGTGACGACACATCCGGCACAGCCGGTGCACAGGCTGTTCGTGATCACCTCCGCGTACAGCTCTTTCCATTGAGCCGTCCAACGTTCCGGCCGGGCGGGGGGAGCGGTGTCGGTCGCCGTCATGCCTTGAACCGTAGGCGATGGCGTCCGGTGACTCAGACGTCGGCGAGGGTGCCGCGCAGGATCGAACGACCCGAGTGGGTCTCGTCGCCGTCGCGAGGCTCGACGCTGATGTCGACGATCGAGTAGACGTCGGGGTCGAGTTCGTCGGGCACCCGATAGGAACCGGGCGAGGTCGGGTCGACGAGTGCCACGGGCTGCACGTCGAGCGATCCGTCTGGCGCGACGGCGATCAGCCAGAGTTCGAGGTCGTCCAGGTTCGGGTCGGGGAGCGCCGCGTCGTCGAGACGGATCTCGAAGCCGTCGTCCGCTTCGACGAGTTGGGCCGTGGCTGACGCCTCGGCGCCGAGCGGATCGAAGGCGTCCGGGTCGTAGGCGAGTTCGGCCGTCGCCAACACCTCGTCGCCGCCGCCGATCGACGACACCACGACGGCGCCGACGGCGATCAGGGCAACGGCGGCCACAGCGGCCAGAAAGGTCGTGTTGAACCGTGACCGGCGAGCGGTGATGGGCACGACGTCGGCCCCGGAGTCATCACGTACCGCCATCTCGATGCCCGCCCACACGTCAGCGGGGGGTGCGATGATCTCGAAGTCGCTCTCGTCGAGTTCGTTCAGGAGTGCTTCGATGTCGTCGACCTGGTCGCCCGGGCCGAACAGTGGGGCGTCAGACATGGGACACCTCCGTTTCGTCGTTCAGTTGGTCTCGCATCTCGTCTCTGATCTTCTTGATGCCTCGTCGAACGTCGCTCTTGACCGTGCCGATCGGCAGGCCGGTGCGTTCGGCGACTTCTTGATGGGTGAGGTCGTGCACGTAGACGAGTTCGATGACCTCGCGGGTTCGATCCGGAAGCCGCGACAGCAACTGCGCTGCGAACATCCGGTCGACCACTCGGTCGGTGGACGGCTCCTTGGACGGGGAGCGGTCGTCTTCCACCTCGTCGGCTCGCCGATCGGCGTGGCGCCCCTCCGATCGCAGCTGATCGATGATTCGACGCTTCGTGATTCCCACGAGCCAGCCGCCGAGTGCGCCCTTCGTCGGATCGAACTGATGACGTTTGCGCCAGGCGCTGACGAAGACCTCCTGCGTGGCGTCCTTGGCCGCTTCCGTCCCGAGCGCACGTCGACAGAGTGAGTAGACGAGGGAGCTGTGAGCGTCGTAGACGTCGCGGAGGTCGACCTCGCCTCGGGAGAAGGCAAGATCGAACGGGTAGGTCTCCGGCACGGTTCCCGACACGCTTCGATCGTATCGGCGGTGCCGATGACGGTGCAGGTCGGCTGGTCGTGTGAGGGTCAAGGCGTGCATGACGAACGGTGGGCGAGCACCGGGGGGCCGGTGCTCGCCCACGGGGTTCAGCTGGACGGCGGCAGGAGCACCGCGTCGATGATGTGGATGATGCCGTTGTCGGCCATCACGTCGGGCGTGACGACCGTGGCGTCGTTGATCATCACGTTGCCGTCGACGACGCTGATCTCGATCTCGGCGCCGTTGAGCGTCTCGGCGGACTGACCGTCGAGGCTGATCGCCGTTGCGGCGTCGACTTCGCCGTCGAGCACGTGGTAGGTCAGGATGGACGTCAGCGTGTCGGTGTCGGCCAGGAGTTCCTCGGGTGTGAGGCCGAGGTCGTCCAGCGCCGCCACGAACGCTTCGTCGGTCGGCGCGAACACCGTGAAGGGACCTGCGCTCGACAGGGTGTCGACCAGGCCGGCGGCATCGACCGCAGCGACGAGCGTCGTGAAGATGCCGGCGTCGACGGCGACGTCGACGATGGTGCCTGCGGCGTCTTCAGCACTCTCCTCGGACATCTCTTCGCTCATGTCTTCCGACATGTCGTCGCCGTCGTGCGGCGGCAGGAGCACCGTGTCGATCGCGTGGATGATGCCGTTGCTGGCCTCGATGTCGGGAATGACGACCGTGGCGTCGTTGATCAGCACGTTGCCGTCGACGACGTTGATCGAGATCTCGGCTCCGTTGACCGTCGCCGCGGTCTGACCGTCGAGGCTGATCGCCGTTGCGGCGTCGACTTCGCTGTCGAGCACGTGGTAGGTCAGGATGGATGTCAGCGTGTCGGTGTCGGCCAGGAGTTCCTCGGGTGTGAGTCCGAGTGCGTCGAGTGCGGCAGCGAAGGCTTCGTCGGTCGGGGCGAACACGGTGAACGGGCCGGGACCCGACAGCGTGTCGACCAAGCCGGCGGCCTCGACCGCAGCGACGAGCGTGGTGAAATCGCCGGCGCCGGCAGCGACCTCGACGATGTTGCCGACCTCGGCGCCGGTCGCTTCGCCGGTCGCTTCGCCGGACGCTTCGGTCGCGGCGGGGGCTGAGGTCGAGTCGGTGTCGTTGCCGTCGTCTCCGCAGGCGGCGAGGCCCAGTGCGGCGACGGCGGCGATCGCAGCGAGGCGGGGGGTTCGTGACTTCATGTTGTTTTGCTCCAATGAGATGGGGGGTGGGTATCTGTCCCCTCTTACGAAGCGGTCCGCCCGAGCGGATGCAGTTGCGGGCGCAACTTCACGTTTTTCTCTTGGGGTCGGGCCGTCACCACCGGTCGACGTCGGCGCCCGACTGCTCGACGCACCAGTCCCACAACTCGGCTCGGCGCTCCGGCGTATCGGTGCTGCGGGTCTTGCCGATCTTGTGGATCGGGCGGGTACGGCGATCGAGCCAGAACTCGCCTGTGCTCGCCACCGGCTCGCCGTCGTCGGCAGCCAACCACACCATGGTGTCGGCGCCCTGTTCGCTGCTGCGCAGCAGCGGTCCGACGATCTTGCGGAACGTCGGCAGCGACGCCTCGACACCTGGCGTGTCGGCCCACCCGGGGTGCAGCGCCTGGAACACGACCTCGTTCGACGGGACACGCTCCGCCCACATCGCGTTGAGCGTGACCTGCGCTCGCTTGGCACGCGCGTACTGCTCGCTGCCGCCGTACGTGCTCTCGCCCATCTGCAGGTGCTTGACGGTCAGTCCGGCGGTGTACATGCCGCCTGACGACATCGTGATGACCCTCCCCGGACGTGCCGCTCGCAGCAAGTCGAGGAGCAGGCTGGTGAGGAGGAACGGGCCCACCACCTGACTCGCGATCGTCGCCTCGATGCCGGCGGAGTTCTCGTGCCGCTCGTTCGAGAGGGCACCGGCGTTGTGCAGCAATCCGTCGATGCGCTCGAGGCGGGAGGTCAGGTCGTTCGCCATCGCCCGGACCTGGTCGAGCTCGCCCATGTCGGCGACCGCGATCGAGACCTCGGTCGATCCGGTGGCCGCCATGATCTCGTCGCGGATCTGCGCCGTCTTGTCGTGACCACGCCCGTTGACGACGACGTGGGCGCCGCGGGACGCCAGTTGCCGGGCGGCGAACCTGCCGAGGCCCGAGGTGGAACCGGTGACCACGTACGTGCGACCGTGGAGGTCGTAGGAATCGAGGTCGTCCCAGTCGTCGAGACGGGACCGGAGCACGTAGCCGATCTTCGTGAAGCTCGGGACGACGGGAACCTCGATGGCGGTGTCGACGATGTCGCTGAAATCAGGCATACGTCATGCATACCCGCCGATCGTCGCGGTGAAGCAGCGACGCCGACATCGCGAGATCAGATCGCCTCGCCGCCCTCCTCACCGGTGCGGATCCGGACGATGCGGTCGACGCTCGTCACCCAGATCTTGCCGTCGCCGATCTTGCCCGTGGCGGCCGCCTTGGTGATCGTGTCGACCACGAGATCGGCTTGAGCGTCGTCGACGACGGCCTCGAGTACGACCTTGGGGACGAAGTCGATCTGGTACTCGGCGCCCCGGTAGGTCTCGGTGTGGCCGCCCTGTCGGCCGAAGCCGCGCACCTCGCCGACGGTCATACCCCCCACACCGGCGGCCTTGAGCGCATCTTTGACCTCGTCGAGCTTGAACGGCTTGATGACGGCGGTGACCAGCTTCATGTGCGTGACTCCTCAGGTGTGCGGTGACGACGTTGTCGCCTCCATCATGGCTGATAGGCGGACTCGGCGTGTTGGCTCTGATCGAGACCGACCAGCTCGTCGTCCGGCTCGACCCGCAGCCCGATGGTCCTGTCGAGCCCCAGGGCGATGACGTACGACAGCACACCGGAGAACACGAGCACGCCGAGTGCGGCGAGGACCTGGTCCTTCAGCAGCTCGCCGCCACCGCCGAAGAACAGGCCGTCGGCGCCGCTGACCGACGAGTCGCCGAAGAACCCGAGCAAGATGGTGCCGATGAGCCCGCCGACCAGGTGGACGGCGATCACGTCGAGGCTGTCGTCGAGGCGCAGCAATTCCTTGACCTGCAGGGCGAGGTAGCAGCCGGCACCGGCGATCAGGCCGATCCAGATCGGTGACATCTCGCCGACGAACCCGGCGCACGGCGTGATGGCGACGAGACCGGCGACGGCCCCCGAACACGCGCCCAGGATGGTCGCGTGGCCGGCTTTGAACTTCTCGATCACGAGCCAGCCGAGCATGCCCGCAGCAGCCGCGAGATGGGTGTTGACGAGAGCCTGCGCGGCGACGCCGTCGGCGGCGAGCGCCGAACCGGCGTTGAACCCGAACCAGCCGAACCACAGGATGCCGGTCCCGAGCACGGTGAACGGCAGATTGTGCGGCGGCATCGGCTCGGTGCCGTGCCCGCGCCGCTGCCCGATCACGGCAACGATGACGAGTGCGGCGATTCCGGCGTTGATGTGGATGGCGGCGCCACCGGCGAAGTCTTGGGCGCCCATGTCGAAGATCCAGCCACCGGCGTCCCACACCCAGTGCGCGACGGGGGAGTACACGACGATCGACCAGATCGCGATGAAGATCGCGTAGCTGCTGAACTTGAGTCGATCGGCTGTGGCACCCGTGATCAGCGCAGGGGTGATCACGGCGAACATCATCTGGAAGGCGAAGAACGCCATGCCCTCGGTCGTCGCGATGTCGCGCATGAAGGCGTAGTCGAGGTTGCCGATCAGCGGAGCGTCACCACCGAACGCGAGCGAAAAGCCGATCACGGCCCAGATGACGCTGATGATCCCCATCGCGAACACGTTCTGCATCAGCATGCCGAGCACGTTCTTCGAGCGGACCATGCCGCCGTAGAAGAAGGCCAGGCCGGGGGTCATGAACAGGACGAGGGCGGCCGAGGTCATCAGCCATGCGGTGTCTCCGGAGTCCATACGGGCGGCGAACCTACGGGTCCTGTGTTTCCGGAATGTGAACGGATGGTGTGAACCGTGTGATTCGGCGACGGCATTCGTGGGGTGCGCCGTTCAGGTACCGTCGGAGACGTGCCGAGACTCGATGCGTTCGGAATCGTCGTCGACGACATGGTTGCGGCGTTGGCGTTCTACCGACTCGTCGGACTGGAGATCCCCGCCGACGCCGACGGCGATGATCACGTCGAGGTCACCTTGGACGGCGGCGTGCGCCTGATGTTCGACTCGGTCGCCATGATCGAATCGTTCAGCGAGTGGGAGCCGCCCAGCGGAGGCCGTCGCATCGGTCTCGCATTCCGCTGTGACTCGCCGGTCGAGGTCGATGCGACGCACGCGGGGGTGGTCGCTGCGGGGCACACGAGCCGCACCGAACCCTTCGACGCGTCCTGGGGCCAGCGGTATGCGACGGTACTCGATCCCGACGGCAACCCGGTCGACCTGTACGCCGCACTCTGACCGCCGAGCCAGGGGCGGCCGGCGTGGCACGCGAGGAATCGCGCGGATGTTCGGTTACGTTGGTGTTCGCTTCGGCGTCCGATCTGGCCGCCGTCGGGTTCGCAGACGGGTCTGGTTCTCGCTGTCATCGTGAACCATCGAACCCCCCGAACCCCTGACACGAGTCCGCGATCGCCGCGGGCCGGAAAGCGACATCATGTCCGTGACCACTCCTGCCACCTTCGCCCACCTGGGCGCCCCCGATTTCATCATCGAAGCACTCGCGCGCCGCGGGATCACCGAACCCTTCGAGATCCAAGCCGCCACCATCGCCGACGGTCTCGCCGGCCGCGATGTCTGCGGTCGTGCACCGACCGGCTCGGGCAAGACCCTGGCCTTCGGCGTGCCCATGGTCGCCAACGCGGCCACTCTCGGCAGGTCCGCGCCTCGCCGCCCCGTCGGCCTCGTGCTCGCGCCCACCCGGGAACTCGCCGAGCAGATCACCACCGAGCTGCGCTCGTTCGCCGGCCGTGTTCGGGTCGATCCCGTCTACGGCGGTGTCGGCTACGGCGCCCAGCTGACGGCGCTCAAGCGCGGCACCGACATACTCGTCGCCTGCCCCGGCCGTCTCGAAGACCTGATCCAGCGCCGTGACGTCGATCTGCGTGACGTGCGCTTCGTCGTGCTCGACGAGGCCGACCGCATGGCCGACATGGGGTTCATGCCGGCGGTTCGTCGCCTGCTCGACCAGACCCCGAACGGCCGTCAGACCGTGCTGTTCTCGGCGACGCTCGACGGCGACGTCGCCAAGCTCACCGCGCAGTACCAGTCCGATCCCGTCCGTCACGAGGTGGGTGAGGCCACCCCCGACATCAAGGCCGCCGTGCACAAGTTCTGGACCGTCGAACGGCTCGAGCGGAACCCGGTCGTCGCCGAGGTCGTCAAGGTCGCGTGGCCGGCGATCATCTTCTGTCGGACCCGCCACGGCGCCGATCGTCTCGCCAAGCAGCTCGGCAAGCTCGACCTGAAAGCGGCGCCGATCCACGGCGGCCGGAGTCAGAGCCAGCGCAACCGGGCGCTCGACGACTTCATCAAGGGCCGCGTCCACGCGCTCGTGGCCACCGACGTCGCCGCCCGCGGCATCCACGTCGACGGCGTCGCCTCGGTCATCCACTACGACCCGCCCGAGGACCACAAGGCGTACGTCCACCGTTCGGGGCGCACGGCGCGAGCCGGAGCAGAGGGCCTCGTCGTGTCGCTGGTGCAGCCCGGCCAGAAGAACGAGCTGCGCAAGATGCAGCGCACGATCGGGCTCGACGAGCCGTTCACCACGCCCGACGCCGAGATGCTGCCGGAAGGTGCGCTCGCCGGCGACCGCGAACTCGCCCCGGCCGGACCCCCGCAGCGTGAGCCGCAGGAGCGCAACCGACCCGGTCAGCGATCCGGTCGGTCGCAGCGCAAGCACGGTGGCGGTCGACGAGGCCCCCGCCAGAACGGCACTCGCCGCGACGACGACTCCCGCGCTCGCAGCGGGCGCATTGAGGGCGATCGGTCGCGAGACGATCGTGGTCCCACCGGGCGGCGGTCGAGTGGCCCGACCGCCAAGAAGACGGGTCAGAGCGCCGCGAACCGCAAGGTCCGGCGCGCCCACCTGCAGCCCGACGCCAACCGCTGAAGCTCGGCCGGGTTCACCCGGCCCGAGCGGTGCGCAGGGCTTCGAGATCGTCGATCGCGAGGCCGACCCCGACACCTGCCAGCCCATGCTGCGACGTCACCGGGGGACCGGTCGCATCTGACCACCCGGCGATCGGTGGATGCGCCGACCGTGAAAACGGAAGAACCCGGGCCACATCGATGTGGCCCGGGTTCGCCCCTACCCCGCACGAGCGAGGGGGTGTGCGGCGTCCCGCCTACACCGCGTCTGCACCTTCCTCGCCGGTGCGGATCCTGACCAGTCGTTCGGCGTTGGTCACCCAGACCTTGCCGTCGCCGATCTTGCCGGTCGCGGCCGCTTGCCTGATCGCGTCGACCACGGCGTCGACGTGGCCGTCGTCGACGACCAGGTCGATCGCCACCTTGGGCACGAAGTCGATCTGGTACTCCGCGCCCCGGTAGGTCTCGGTATGTCCTCCCTGGCGACCGAAGCCACGGACCTCGGTGACGGTCATGCCGCTGATTCCGGCGGCTTTCAGGGCGTCTTTCACGTCGTCGAGCTTGAACGGCTTGACGACTGCAGTGATGAGTTTCATGATGTCTCGCTTTCGATTGCTGTCGTGGGGTTGCCGCTGCTCATGCGTGGCTCATGTCCGGCGCGTAGCCCTGGAGGCCGTGCTCGAGCACGTCGAGGCCTTCGATCTCCTCTTCGGCGGAGACCCGCAGACCGATCGTCGACTTGATCGCGAAGAACAGTGCGCCGGTGGTGATGCCCACCCAGGCTGCGATGACGAGGATCATCACGAACTGCGTGAGCAACTGCGAGCCGTTGTCGCCGTAGAACAGGCCGGCGTTCTCGCGCAGGAGGAACGCATCGTCGTACTTGGCGAACAGCCCGATCGACAGAACGCCCCAGGCGCCGCAGACGCCGTGGACGGAGATCGCTCCGACGGGGTCGTCGATCTTCATCTTGTCGAAGAAGAACACCGAGAACACCACGAGGACGCCTCCGACACCGCCGATGACGAACGCCGCCCAGGCGTCGACTGCGCCACACGGCGCAGTGATCGCCACCAGGCCGGCGAGGACGCCGTTGCCGATCATCGCAAGGTCGGGTTTGCCCGACACCAGCCAGATCGTGACGGTGCAGAACAGCCCGCCGGCGACCGCTGCGAGCATCGTGTTGACGGCAACCGTGCTCACGAACTCGTCGGCGAGCAACTCGGAACCAGGGTTGAAGCCGAACCAGCCCACCCACAGGATGAAGACACCGACGATCGCGAAGGGGATGTTGTGGCCGGGGATGGCACGGGGTTTGCCGTTGGCGTCGTACTTGCCGATGCGAGGCCCGAGGAACAGGGCGCCCATGAAGGCGGCGATGCCGCCGGTCATGTGCACGATGCCGGAGCCGGCGAAATCGGAGTACGAGAGGGCGTCGCCGAAGTTGATGTCCTGAGCGATGAAACCGCCGCCCCAGGTCCAGTGCACGACCACGGGATAGATGAGGGCGCACATCACGGCGCTGAAGATCAGGTAGGCGCTGAACTTCGTCCGCTCGGCCATGGCACCTGAGGCGATCGTGACCGCCGTCGCCGCGAAGACCGCCTGGAAGAAGAACGTCGTGGCGATGCTGAGTTCACCTGACGGGATCGCGGACAGATCCTGATCGGCCAGGAAGAAGGCGGAATCGCCCAACCACTTGCCCCCACCGCCGAAGGCGATGGCGTAGCCCGTCGCGAACCAGGCGGTGATGCCGATGATCGCGTCGGCCATGTTCTTGGCGAAGATGTTCACCACGTTCTTGGCCCGGGTCAGGCCGGCCTCGACGAGCGCGAAGCCCGCCTGCATGAAGAACACCAGGACGCCCGCGATGAACACCCAGATGTTGTTCAGGTAGTCCTGGGTGGTGGGGCCGTCTTGGGCGTAGACCGACTCGGGAACGATCGCGATGATGGCTGCGACGCCGCCCAGGCCGGAGATGATTCGAAGCGCACGTTTGCGCACGAGGTCCTCCTCAAAGGGGTTGGTTGAATGTGGTAGGGGTGTGCGCCCGGCGAGGGCCTCGTTGCCAGCCGGGCTGCGGGCACCGTAGAACGCTGTGATTTCCGAACTGTCTTGTCGATGTTTCCGCTGTGTGACCGGTTCGTGTGGCGGGTGGAGGCGGTGACCAGGCACTCGCGCGGCACCATCGGTCGGAAACTCCGTTCACCAGCGAGACCGCGTCGTCAGCGAGCGAACCGTTCGTCGGCGAGCCGATGAGACTCAGAGCGATCCCGCCCTGGCTCGTCGTCACGTCGGTGCGGCGCAGTCAGGCGACGAGCATCCACCCGCGTCGGCGGACGGTTCGAACCCGGTCGGCGCCGACGCGGCGGCGGATGCCGACGATGAGCGAGTCGCAGCGGCGGTCGCTGAGTTCTGCGAGCCCGGCCCGGCGGGCCAGTTCCTGCCGACTCATCACGCGGCCGGCGTTCGCCGCCAGCACATCGAACACGGCCCGCTCCTGAGCTGTCAGGCGCTCGAGGGGGTGAGGCTGCTCTGCCGAGGGGATCAGCGGTGGAGGCCCAGGAGCGAACCGTGTCACGGGGACCAGATTGCAGCCCCAACGTCACCGCAGAGTTCAAGCGGTGTAAACGGTGTGTGAACGGTCGGGCCACCACGGCCCGACCTCATGGGCGTCGTCGCTCTAGGGTTGGCACATGCACGTGGGGCTCTCCGTCATCTTCCAGAATCCCGGTCGTGAGCGGCCCGACCACGAGGTCTACGCCGCCGACCTGCGCCTCGCCCGTCAGGCCGAACCGCTCGGCTTCGACTCGATCTGGAGCGTCGAGCACCACTTCACCGACTACACGATGTGCCCCGACGTGATGCAGTTCCTCACCTACATGGCCGGGTGCACCGAGCGGATCCAGCTCGGCTCGATGGTGTGCGTGCTGCCCTGGCACGACCCGCTGCGCGTCGCCGAGCAGATCTCGATGCTCGACGTCATGTCGGGCGGCCGGGTCGTGCTGGGCATCGGGCGCGGTACCGGCCGGGTCGAGTTCGACGGCTTCCAGGTCGAGATGCCCGAGGCGCGCGCCCGGTTCGCCGAGGCCGCCGACATGATCCTGACCGGTCTCGACCGGGGCTGGGTCGAGTACGACGGCGAGCACATCCGCCAGCCGCGAGTCGATCTGCGGCCGGCGCCCCCGGCGTCGTTCCGGGGTCGCACCTACGCGGCGGCGATCTCGCCCGAGTCGGCCGAGATCATGGCGAAGATGGGCGTCGGCATCCTGATCGTGCCGCAGAAGCCGTGGAAGACGGTCCGCAAGGAGTTGGCCGCCTACCGGTCGACCTTCCTCGCGGCCACCGGCGAGGTGGCACCACCGCCGTACTGCGCCGGCTGGACGTTCGTCGACGAGTCGGCCGACCGTGCGGAGACCATGGCGCGGCAGTACATCGGCGGCTACTGGGATTCGATCGTCAAGCATTACGAGTTCGACCAGGACCACCTCTCCAGAACACCGGGATACGAGTTCCACGGCCAGATGTACGACCGGTTGACGGCACCGGGCGGCTACGAGGCGATGACCGAGTTCTTCCTCGGGCTGCAGGTGTGGGGCACGCCGTCACAGGTGTACGACCGGATCGTGAACATCCAGGACAACACGTATGCCGGTGCCTACATGGCGGTGTGTTCGTACGCGGGCATGCCCGACGGCGAGGCCGAGCGGAACCTCCACCTGTTCGCCCGCGAGGTGCTGCCCGAGCTCAAGAAGCTGCCGCACCCCTACGAGCGGCTCGGCACACCCGACGACGTGCCGCATGAAGGTGCGCTGGCATCGGTGGCGCCGTCGTCCTGGGTGCCGGCGAGCGACGGCTGAATCGCTGTCGGGGGCGGAGTCGGCCGCGGAGGTGCTGTTCGGCACTGGGGACGTGAAGATGCGGCTGTCAGCATCGGTGTATGAGGATGGGCCGCCGTCGGCCGTCGGCCGATGGATCCGACGTCAGCATCGTCGACCTTCCCGAACGACACATCGAGACGTACTTCGCGTGTCTCGAGGACTGGTCGTCGGAGATGTCGGAGGCTCGCGACCTGAAGGCGAGATGGTTCGAACAGCACCGGCACCGGGGACTCCGGGTCAAGCTGGCGGTCGACGCCGATGATCGTGCGCTCGGGATGATTCAGTACGTGCCGGTCGAGCTGTCGCCGGCACAGGGCGACGATCTCTACATGATCCTGTGCATCTGGGTCCACGGGTACAGGAAGGGTGTCGGTGACGTCCAGGGCGTCGGCATCGGTTCGAAGCTGTTGGCTGCCGCCGAGGAGGACGTTCGAGCACTGGGTGCCGCCGGCCTCGCCGCCTGGGGATTGCACGTCCCGGTCTGGATGAAGGCGTCGTGGTTCAAGAAGCACGGCTACCGGACTGCCGATCGTGTCGGCGTTCGTGAGCTCGTGTGGAAGCCTTTGACCGATGAGGCGCGCCCGCCGCGTTGGATCGAGCCTCGGTCGCTGCCGGAAGCAGAACCGGGCGTCGTCGACGTCCGCGCCTTCTGCAGCGGATGGTGTCCGGCTGCCAATCTGGTGCACGAGCGAGCTCGCCGAGCATCCGACGAGCTCGGCGACGACGTGAGCTTCGTCTCGGTCGACACGACCGACCGTGCAACACAGCTCGCTGTCGGCCGAACCGATGAGGTGCTGCTCGACGGGCGCCCGTTGCAGCGCGGTGCACCACCGTCGTACCGGACGATTCGTCGCCGTATCGACCGCCGGCGTCGACGACTTCGGAGTTCCAGGGTGACGTGACCAGCACGACTTGACCCACGGGTCAAGTCGTTTGGCAGAATGGTGTCATGGACCTGACGTACCCGCACGAGGCCGAGGAGTTCCGGGTCGAGATCCGGGCGTGGCTCGAGGAGCACCTGCCCGACGGCTGGTTCGACGACGACTTCGAGATGTCCGACGACGAGCGGACGGAGTTCAACCGCACCTGGCCGCAGCAGCTGTTCGAGGGCGGCTGGATCTGCGCGACGTGGCCGGAGGAGTACGGCGGCAAGGGTCTGACCACGATGCAGGGTGTTGCCCTGGCCGAGGAGTTCGCTCGCGCCAAGGCACCGATGCGCGGCGACTTCTTCGGCGACACGCTCGTCGGCCCGACGCTGCTGCAGTGGGGCACCGAGGAACAGAAGCGGGAGTTCCTGCCGGGCATCCTGAAGGGGCAGACCAGCTGGTGCCAGGGCTTCTCCGAGCCGAACTCGGGTTCCGACCTGGCCAGCCTGAAGACGTCGGCGGTGCTCGACGGCGACGAGTGGGTCATCAACGGGCAGAAGGTGTGGACGACCCAGGGTCACAACGCCGACTACTGCTTCCTCCTCACCCGCACCGACCCCGACGCCAAGAAGCACGCAGGCATCAGCTACATGCTCGTGCCGATGAAGCAGCCGGGCGTCGAGGTTCGGGGCATCACGCAGCCCGACGGCACCGCGGAGTTCACCGAGGTCTTCTTCGACAACGCCCGGTGTCCGAAAGACGCCGTCGTGGGCGGCGTCAACAACGGCTGGAAGGTCGCCAACTCCACGCTTGCGTTCGAGCGCGGTCAGTCGGCCACCACGGGCTACCGACGTTTCGAGGAGGAGTTCCGCCTCATGCGCGAGGCCGCCGAGGCGAACGGCCGGATCGAGGACGCCGTCATTCGCCAGCGGCTCATGGAGTACTACACGAGGATCCAGATCCTCCGGATCAACGGACTGCGCAACCTCACCTCGGCGGTGACCGGCAAGAAGGGCATGGGCACCGTCGTGCTCGGGGCCACGAACAAGATGTTCTGGTCGGAGATGCACCAGACGGCCATGGAGCTGGCACTCGACATCTGGGGCCCGGCGTCGATGTGCATCGACACCGGACCCGCGTCGGGGTCGTGGCCGGGCTCCGGGCGCGACCAGCGCCGTGACGGCTACCCGGTGAGCCCGATGATGTCCTCGTTCTTCTTCTCCCGGTCCGAGACGATCTGGGGTGGCACCAGTCAGATCCAGCGCAACATCGTCGGTGAGCGGGTGCTCGGCCTGCCCAAGGAGCCCAAGCCGACGGGGCAGTAGCCGACTACGGCTGTTCTTCGTAGGCAGCGACGAACAGCGTGACGAGCGTGCCGTCCGGGTCGACGTCCGACCCGAACCGCTGCACGAGCGCAGTGACTTCCTGCATGAGTTGGCGGCGCCGTGCATCGCACAGCCGGACCTCACCGAGCGACAGCACGGACCGCTGACCGTCGAGCGCGATCTCGTCCATGCTCCGGCCTCGACGAATCGTTGGAACCCGAGCTTGCCGAGGTCGAACAGCGACGACAGCGCCACCGAGAACTCTCGCCGGTCCGTCGTCGACAGGAGCTCGTTCGCGACGTTGAACGATGCGGCCACCACCTGACAGTGCCGTTCCGTGACGGCCTCGGCGACTCCCGTGTCCGGTGGGTGGTGATGGCCCCGGCATCGGGCGAGCCCGGTGGCGCCGTGTCCGACGGCGTGCCGATCGGTGGCTCGTACCGTGTTTCGACCCGGTGAACCCATGCTCTATGGTCGACCGAGATGGATGAGCTGCTGACCGACGACGGCACCCCGCGCGAGTTGGGTGCCGCACTGATGCGCCTCATCGATTCGATCGGGTACGACGAGCTCAGCGAGCGGCAGCGCCGCGCCGAGATCGACATCTTGACGATGGGCATCACGTTCACCGTCTACTCCGACGGGCAGAACATCGACCGGGCATGGCCGTTCGACATCATCCCGCGGGTGATCGACGGTGGTGAATGGGACGCGATCAGCGCCGGGCTCGCCCAGCGTCTCCGGGCGCTCAACATGTTCATCGACGATCTCTACAACGACCAGCGGATCATCGCCGACGGCGTGTTCCCTGCCGAACTGCTCGGCGCGTCCGTCAACTTCCGACCTCAGCTGCGAGGCGTGCGGCCCAAGCACGGCGTGTGGGCGCACATCTCGGGCACCGACCTCGTCCGTGACGACGACGGCCAGATGTACGTGCTCGAGGACAACCTTCGTGTTCCGTCGGGGGTCAGCTACGTGATCGAGAACCGGGGGGTCACGAAGCGCGCGTTCGCCGAGCTGTTCGAGCGTCAGCGCATCCGTCCGGTCGACGGGTACACCGACGAACTGAACCGGCTGCTCGCGTCGATCTCGCCGGACGGCGTCGCGGAACCGCAGATCGCGGTCCTCACGCCGGGCATCTACAACTCGGCCTACTTCGAGCACTCGTTCCTCGCCGAACGAATGGGTGCCCAGCTCGTCGAGGGTGCCGATCTGGTCGTCGGCGACGACGACTGCGTCTACATGAAGACCATCAACGGGCTCGAACGGGTTCACGTCATCTACCGCCGCATCGACGACCTGTTCCTCGATCCCGAGGTGTTCCGATCCGACTCGATGCTCGGTGTCCCCGGTCTGATCCGGGCCTGGAAGTCGGGCAAGGTCGGTCTGGCCAACGCGCCCGGTGCGGGCGTTGCCGACGACAAGGTCGTGTACGCATGGATGCCTGACATCGTCCGGTACTACCTGGGCGAGGAGCCGACGATCCCGAACGTGCCGACGTATCGCACGATGTACGACGACGAACGTCGGCACGTGATCGACCACATCGGCGATCTCGTCGTCAAACCCGCCAACGAGAGCGGCGGCTACGGCATTCTGATCGGCAACAGCGCATCCAGAGCCGAGCTCGACGACGCGATCACGGCGATCGAAGCCGACCCCCGCAACTGGGTGGCACAGCCGATCCTGTCGCTGTCGACCGTGCCGACACTCGTCGACGACGGGATCGAGGCTCGCCACGTCGATCTCCGACCCTTCGTGTTGACGAGCGATCGCAGCTACGTGACCCCTGGCGGTCTCACCCGAGTGGCGTTGAGGAAGGGTTCGCTGATCGTGAACTCGTCGCAGGGAGGCGGCAGCAAGGACACCTGGATCGTCGACGGCCGCTACGAATCGTTCGCCGGCGCGCAACCGGGAGACGAGCAGCAGCAACACCAAACGCAGCACCAGAGCCAAGGGTCCGACACGTGACGGTGCTCCTGGCCCGAACTGCCGGACGCCTCTACTGGGGGGCGCGCTACGTGGAACGAGCCGAGGACACGGCGCGCATCGTGCGCGCGTACAACGACCTCGTCGTCGACTACCCGAGCGATGAACTCTTGCGATGGGAGCCGCTGGCGGTGATCGCCGGTTCGTCTGTCGTGATCGACGTGCCTCCGACCGACCCGGCGGGGGAGTTCACCGTGCTGCGCCACCTGCTCGCTGATCGATCGGCGAGCAGCAGCATCGCGACGAGTGTCTCCGCGGCCCGCGAGAACTTCCGAACGACGCGTGAGGTGTTGCCGCGAGAGGCGTGGCAGGCGATCAACCAGCTCTCGCAGTACGTCGACGCCACCGCGAGCGGCGCCGTCGACCGGCAATTGCGCGACCGCTTCCTGGTGCGCGTCGTCGAGATCAGCAGGCGACTCGACGGCATTCTCGAGTCGACGATGACTCGTTCGGATCCGTATCAGATCATCAGGCTCGGACGCCTCATCGAACGGGCCGACATGACCACCCGCGTCCTGGGGGTCGCGGCGGCCGGCATCCTCACGCTCGAATCCGCGGAGCAGTACGACCTCGTACACGACGAGGTCCGATGGATGAGTGTCCTGCGCTCGGTGTCGGCGCTGCAGATGTACCAGCGTGCGACGCGAGGTCCGATCGACGGGATGACCGTCGTACGGTTCCTGTTGGAATACGGTGCCTTCCCCCGATCGGTGCAGGGATGCTTCGACGAGATCAGGCGGGTCGCCGGGGAGCTGCCGACTTCGTCCGAGGTGCTCGAATCACTGACCCAGGCCGAAGCCGCACTGGCCGCCGCCCAGCCGGGCCACGGGGGCGGCGCCGAACTCGACCGGTCGATGGAAGTCGTCCAGCGTGCCATTGCGCATCTCGGCGACACGATCTGCCGTCGGTACGTCGACGTCGTCATGTGACGTCGTGACGTGGAGCTGACCGTGTTCCTGGCAGCATGGTGCCGAATATGTCGTTGACATCGACCCGGGCGGGAGACCAACCGCTGCACCCCCGTGGGGATCTGCGGGACCGGTTGCTCGATCCCGGCGCGCTCGACGGCCGTCAGGCGCGGGCCGACCGCCTGCTGATGGCCGATGGCGCCGGGCATCTCGTGCACGACCTGCCGATCCGCGCCGACGGGCGGCTCGCGACGGTCACGAGTCGGCCGTGGCGTCTCGACCCGATTCCGGTCGTGATCGACGCGGCGACGTTCCGGTGGCTGTCGCTGGCTGTCGCCGAGCGCATGGAAGGCCTCGAGGCCGTCATCGCCGACGTCTACGGCGAGCAGATCCTCATGCACGAACGGATCGTCCCGACCGTCGCGCTCGGGTCGACCGACCGGTTCCGGATCAACGCGGTCGGTTCCCGTCCGCGTCGTTGGCTGGTGACCTACGCCGTCGATGTGGCGCTCGGTGCCGACGGCGCGTGGTACGTGGTGCAGGACATCACCGACGTTCCGGCGGGCGTGGGTTACGCCCTGCTCGACCGCTCGGTGATGTCGCGGGTCGTGCCGGAGGTCATGACGGGGGCCGATGTCGCGTCGATGGCTCGCTATCCGGTGTCGATCCGGCGTGCTCTCGCCGCCGCTTCACCGGTCGAGAGCCCTCGCACCGTGGTGTTCTCCGGTGGTCTCGACCATCCGTCGTACGTCGATCACTCGTATCTGGCGGTACAGCTCGGGCTGAACCTCGTCGAGGGAGCCGACCTCGTCGTGCGGCAACGCCGGACCTGGCTGCGGACGTTGGACGGGCTGGAAGCCGTCGACGTCATCTACCGCCGAGTCGACGACCCGATGGTCGACCCGCTCGAGGTGGCCGCCCGCGGCTCGATCGGCGTGCCGGGGCTGCTGCAGGCGGTCCGGTCTGGTGGGGTCGTGCTGGCCAACGCGCACGGATCGGGTGTTGCGGAGGCGCCCGAGGTCGCACCGTTCCTGTCGGACGCGTGTTCACGTCTCCGGCCGATGGAGCAGGCGCTGGCCCTCCTACCCCAGCCGTACCATCCGCTGGCGACGGCACCGCTCGCGCCGGGTTCGCTCGCCGGTGCGAGCGAGGCGAGCGTCGTGATCCGGCTCTTCGCGGTGAACGACGGCGAGAGCGTGTCGGTCATGCCCGGCGGCACCGGCCGTGTGCTCGCTCCCGGTGACGACCCTCGCCAGCCCACGGCGTGCCTGGCCAAGGACGTGTGGGTGCTCGGCCAGACGGTCGCACCCGTCGTCGGCGCGCGACTGCCTCAGGTCAACCTGGGACGTTCGGTGCCGACCCGTGCGGCCGATGCCCTGTACTGGACCAATCGGGCCGCCGAGCGCGCCGAGGCGATGGCACGCACGATGCGTGTCGTCGGTGCTCGGCTCGAACAGGACGCTGGTCTGCTCAGCATGCACGGGGGTGCTTGGACGTCGCGCATGATCCGCGTCGTGAGTGGTGTTCGGAGGGACGGCCACTGGTCGTTCGACTCCGACCTGTCGGTCCTGCAGGCCGAGCTGTCATCGCTCGGCGATGCGGTCGCCGGAGAGATCGGATCGTTGCTCACCGAGGCCACCACGGTTCGAGAGTTCCTGTCGGTCACGACCGGCCGGGTGCTCTCCCATCTGGCCGAGCTGCGTTCGTCGCTGCAGGCCCACCTGACGGTGGTCGACGACCTCGACGCCGTGTTGGCAGATTTCGCGGCGCTTGCCGGACTCTGGCGCGAGAGCACCGTCCGAGGACCCGCGTGGCGTATCGGCGACACCGGGCGTCGTCTCGAACGATGCCTCGTGGTGCTCGACTTGGTCGAGAGCATCTTCGAACCGCCTCCCATCGGCACGGAGCTCGACGATGACGTGGACTCGGCGGCACTCGAAGTGCTGCTCGCCGCCTGTGAGAGCCTCGTCGCGTACCGGCGCCGGTATCGCAGTGACGTCGAGATCGACGCTGCGCTCGATCTCGTGATCCACGACGAGGCCAACCCGAGATCGCTCGCGGCGTCGATCGCGACGCTCGCTGTGCACGCCGGAAACGGGGAGGTGTCGATCAGCCCGGAGGTGATCTCCGACGCGAGAGCTGCGCTCGCACTCCCGATCCCGGAGCTGATCCCGACGCTTCGCGGGATCATCGTGGACGCCGGTGCGAGCGTCGTGAGCGAATGGTTCTCGACGCCGGTCAACCCGATCGTGATGCGCCCGACCGGGAGTAGCTGGTGACGACCTACCGGGTGACGCATCGCACGAGCTACCGCTACGGGGCGTCGATGACCGACGGCTACACCGTCGCCTGCCTGGTCCCCCGACCGACCGAGTGGCAGACCGTCATCGATGCCGACGTGCGGCTCGTGCCGACGGCTTCGGAGTGGGACTCGTACATCGACGCGTTCGGCAACCTGGTCAACCAATTCGGCCTCCACGTCCCGCACGAGGAGATGACCGTCGAGGCGATGAGCGTCGTCGAGGTCCTCGACCGTCCGCTGCCGGTCGACACCACTCCATGGGAAGAGGTCACTCGGGTCGTCGAGCAACTCGGCGGACACCAGGCTGTCGATGTCGGGATGTACCGGGCGACATCGACGTTCGTCGACGCCGGGAAACTCCGCGCCGAGCTGCAACCGATCGCCGGTGACGCCTTCGCGCCCGGCCGCCCGATCGTCGAAGCGACGGCAGCGCTCTGCCAGGCGATCTTCACCGGGTTCGAGTTCGACTCGGGCTTCTCCGACGTCTCCACCCCGCTCGAGGACGTGCTCGGCGAACGGCGAGGCGTGTGTCAGGATTTTGCCCACCTCGCCATCGGTTGCCTCCGGTCGCTGGGCCTCGCGGCGCGGTATGTCAGCGGCTACATCGAGACCGCGCCGCCGCCCGGCGAGCCGAAACTGGTCGGCGCGGACGCGTCGCATGCGTGGTGCTCGGTCTGGACACCGAACGCGGGATGGGTCGATTTCGACCCGACGAACGGCCATCTGCCGGTCAACGATCACGTCACCGTGGCGTGGGGTCGGGACTACGCCGACGTCACACCGGTGCGTGGCGTGATGATCGGTCCGGCCACCGCGCAGGAGCTCGACGTCTCCGTCGACGTCGCCCGCTTCGATCCGGCGGTGTGACACACGACCGCGGTCGATTTCGGAATCCGACCGTGGCATCGGTTGTTGCAACCACGACGATGGACGGAATGCTCACGAACGAACGACCGGCGGCGCCTGACCCGTCGGGGCGCCTGATCACGCGCCCCTTCGTGTCGGTGACCATCACCGCGTTCGTCTTCTTCTTCTACATCGGGATCATGCTCGTGACGATCCCTCGATTCATCGAGGACGAGCTGGGCTCCGGCGAGTTCGGCGTGGGCCTCGCCGTGGCATCGTTCGCGGCAGCTGCCGTCGTGGCCCGACCGTTCCTCGGGCGGTTGATCGAGCGCTTCGGCCGCCGTGCGCTGATGATGGCGGGTGCACTCGTTGCCGCCGCCGCGGGAGCGTTGCTCGGGCTGAGCACGGAGCTCTGGCACGTGCTCGTGCTCCGAGGTTTCATGGGGCTCGGCGAGGCCGCCCTGTTCGTCGGTGCCGCCACGTTGATCGCCGATCTCGCGCCGCCGAACCGGCGGGCCGAGGCGGCCAGTTACTTCTCGGTGGCGGTCTACGGCGGCATGGGGCTGGGCCCGACGATCGGCGAATGGGTGCTCCGCGACGACCGGTACGCGCTCACGTTCCTGGTTGCCGCCGGTTTCTCCGCGTTGGCGGCGGTGACGGTGCTCGGCGTTCCGAAACGGGTCGACCGCTCGAGCGCGCCGGCGTCGAGCGGCGACAAGCCTCCGCTGTTCCATCGGGCCGCGCTCTGGCCCGGCATGGTGCTGGCGTCGGGCATCGCAGCGTTCTCGGTGTTCGCTGCATTCCTGCCCGAGTACGCCCGCACCGTCGGATTGGCGGGCTCGGCCGGGCTGTTCCTCCTCTACAGCGCCGTCAGCTTGATGCTGCGACTGTTCGGTGCCCGACTCCCCGAGCGCCTGGGCGAGTTGCGCATGGTCACGATCGCGCTCAGCTCGCTGGCGGTCGGGCTCACCCTCATCGCCGTCGTCGCCGAGCCGTGGGCACTGTGGGTCGGTGCCGCCGTCGTCGGACTCGGCATGGCGTTCCTCTACCCGTCGCTCATGGCCAACGTGGTCAACCGCGTCGCCGACGACGAGCGTGCCAGCGCGCTCAGCACGTTCACCATGTTCTTCGAGCTCGGTTCGGTGGTCGGTGGCGTGGTGCTCGGAGCGTTGGGCGAGCTGTTCACCAAACGGGCCGGGTTCCTGGGCGGTGCCGTGATCGCCGGTCTGGGGCTCCTGACACTCTGGCGGACCGTCGTCGATTCGTCGAGCGAGTGGTCCGACGGGCAGGGGTCGGAACCCTCACAGGTCGAAGAACTCGGCGCGGTCGAAACCGTGCCGGCGCGCCACGACCGCTGACGGGAACGCCTCGACGCGTCGATTGAGGTGTTCGACCCGCGTGTTGTAGAACCGGCGTGCGGCGGCGATTCGATCCTCCGTCGTGGCCAGCTGCCGCTGGAGTTCCAGGAAGTTGTGCTCGCTGTTGAGCTTCGGATAGCGCTCCCGCAGGGCGATCACCCGCCGGGTGGCGTCGACCAGCGGCGGCTCCAGGTCGTTGGCGGCCCGGGCGGTGAGTGGTGTGCAGGTGGCGTCGCGGTTCCGGTCGGCGAGCTCGGTGAGCAGGTCGAGCTCGTGCACCGCCGCGGCACGCACCGATTCGACGAGTTGCGGGATCAGTGCATGTCGGCGCTGCAGCTCGCTGTCGACGTCGGCCCAACTGTTCTCGACGTCGTTGCGGGCGGCGACGAGCCGGGTGTGCGACACCCACCATGCGCCCGGAACCAGCGCGACCAGCACCACCAGCACGGCCACGACGTTCTGCACGTCAGGCCCCGTACAGGTCGGTCAGAACGGTCGGGAGTTCGCTGCGGACGGATCGTGCCCAGGCCAGCATCCCGGGAAGTGCCTCCAGCGCGAGTTGGTCGCAGTGGCACAGCATCCAGCGACCACCGAACTCGAACGTCACCACGCCGTCGCCGCTCTGCGGCGACAGCATCCACGCGATCATGGGTGGGTCGAGGAGGGCGATCGCGAACCGTTCGTCGTCACACCTGACGTGGTAGCGATCGTTGAAGTGGGGCGACTCGACCTCGATGTCCCGCAGCCCGACCACCCGTTTCATCCTCGACCACCAGTTCTCGGTCGAGATCGTCAGGTGTGGTGCGGTGAACGGCACCTCGATCAGTGCCGCGGTGAATTCGTAGGTCGTCGAGTTCTCACCCGACTTGACCGTGTACCGGTACTGGAACACGCTGTCGGGCTCGCCGGCCCGCCACATCTGCGCCGACACCCGCTTGCTGCCGCCCGCGTCGAACAGATCGAAGTCGAGTGGCGGTGGCTGCTTCGTCGACACGTCGACCTCGAGTCCGGCCGCCGAGGCGACGGCACGCATTCGTGCTCGATGCCGCTCGCGGTACACGTGCACGAGGTAGACGACCCCGGCGGCGAGCAGGAGCACGACGAAGATCGCGATCAGACCAGCACTCAAGGTTGTGCCGCCCGGCACATCGACATGGCGTCACGGTATCGGGTCGCAGCGACCCGACGACTCCTCGCCCGGCGGCGGGTGCGGTCCGTGGTGGTCGCCGCACCAGGCGACGGTTCGGCCGTGCGAACTACTGTCGGCGCCATGACGAGCAGCTCCGAAACCCCCGTCGATGTCAAGCCGCGTTCCCGTGATGTGACGGATGGCATCCAGAAGGCGGCATCGCGGGCGATGTTGCGCGCCGTCGGGATGACCGACGAAGACTGGGACAAGCCACAGGTCGGGATTGCGTCGTCGTGGAACGAGATCACGCCGTGCAACGTGTCGATCCGGCGGCTGACCGCCGCCGCCAAGGAGGGCGTCCGGCGCGCCGGCGGCGTCGCGCTCGAGTTCGGTACGATCACTGTGTCGGACGGCATCTCGATGGGCCACGAGGGCATGCGTGCTTCGTTGGTCAGTCGAGAGATCATCGCCGACTCGGTCGAGTGCGTGATGCACGGCGAGCGGCTGGACGGTGTGGTCGCGACCGGTGGGTGCGACAAGTCGATGCCCGGCATGATGATGGCGATCGCCCGTCTCGACCTGCCGGGCGTGTTCGTGTACAACGGCTCGACCCTGCCGGGCTACCTCAACGGTTCGGCGCTCGACATCACATCGGTGTTCGAGGCGATCGGTGCGTGTGCCGCCGGCGCGATCACCGAGCAGGAACTGCACGCGATCGAGAAGAACGCCTGTCCCGGCGAGGGCGCCTGCGGCGGCATGTTCACCGCCAACACGATGAGTTCCATCGGCGAGGCGCTCGGGCTGTCACTGCCCGGGTCGGCGTCACCGCCCGCCGTCGATCGTCGTCGGGAGGACGACGCCCGGCGCGCCGGCGAGGCCGTCGTCGGCATGCTGCGGACGGGGTTGCGCCCGCACGACATCCTGACCAAGGGGGCGTTCGAGAACGCCATGGCGCTCGCCAACGCACTCGGCGGCTCGACCAATGCGGTGCTGCACCTCCTCGCGATCGCCAACGAGGCCGGTGTCGAACTCGACCTCGACGACTTCAACAAGGTGGCCGCCCGGGTGCCCCACATCGCCGACATGAAGCCGGGCGGCAAGTTCCACATGACCGACCTGGATCGGATCGGTGGTGTGCCCGTCGTCCTCAAGCACCTCCTGGAGGAGGGGCTCCTCCACGGCGACGAGGTGACCGTCACCGGACAGACGATGGCCGAGAACCTGGCCGACATCGACCCTCCGGCACCCGACGGCACCGTCGTGTACCCGATCTCGAACCCGATCAACGCCGAGGGCGGTCTCAACATCCTCACCGGCTCGCTGGCCCCGAACGGTTCGGTGGTGAAGGTGGCGGGTCTCTCCAAGGAGCAGCGGTCGTTCCTCGGTACCGCCCGTGTGTTCGAAGGTGAGGACGGTGCGATGGCCGCGGTGATGGGCGGTGAGATCGAACCGGGCGACGTGATCGTGATCCGGTACGAGGGCCCCAAGGGTGGACCGGGCATGCGGGAGATGTTGGCGATCACCGGAGCGTTGAAGGGCGCGGGCCGAGGATCCGACGTCGCGCTGATCACCGACGGCCGGTTCTCGGGCGGCACGTGGGGCTTCTGCATCGGCCATGTCGCTCCCGAGGCGGTCGACGCCGGTCCGATCGCGTTCGTCCGGGACGGTGACCAGATCAAGATCGATGTCCCGACGCTGTCGCTCGATCTCCTGATCGACGACGAGGAGATGGAGCGGCGTCGTGCCGACTGGGTCGGCCCGCCCACGCCGCGCTACACCACGGGAGTCCTCGCGAAGTACGCACGCCTGGCACAAGGCGCGGAACAGGGCGCTGTCACCAACGTCACCTGACGGTCGTCGCCCGCGGAACCGGAGCGAGTCGACGATCGTGTCGAGTCGGTCGCGTATCGGCCGGGTTCTGCGCCCGAAGCTTCGGGCGGGACGTGTCGTGCCGCAGGATGCCGCCCGCTTCGTCTCGGTCACCGACACATCCATCCATCGCCCGAGCCGAGCGATGTCCGTTCGTCCTACCGGGACACGGTGGCCGGCCGTTCGCGCACCGCGAACCAGGCGCTGCCGATCAGTGTCGCGACGAGCGCCCAGGATCCGATACTGAACCACTGCAACACACCACGGACGTCGTCGTTCGCGGCACCGGCCGCGAAGAGCAGGATCAGGCCGTAGCCGAGCCGCCCGGCGAGGGAGTTCAGGCTGAGTAGCGTCGCACGGTGCTGTCGTGCGACGCGCGGCGCCACCTCGGCACTGATCAGTACCGGCGCAGCTGCCTCCTGCGCGCTCCGGAACGCGACGAGACCGATCACGATCGCGCTCGTGGACAAGGCCATGCCCGTCACGATCAGGCTCGACAGCGCTGCGAGGCCGATCAACGTGACGACGACGCCGATCCGCTCGCTGATCGGTGCGACGGCGCGTGCCGAGCCGGCACCGGTGAGCGCCTGGTGGAACGGAATCAGCCGGACGTTGCGTTCGAGTTCCGCAATTCGCTCGTCGCCCGAGGTCACCCGTGCATCATGACCGCAGGCCGCCGCACCCGGCTCACCAGCCGGGTGCGGCGGTCCGTGAGCTGTTGACGCTCGTGACGGTGACCGGCGTCGGCGCGGTCAGCATCTCGTACACCGCGGAGTAGTCGGTCGCCCCGGCCAGCAGGCCGTCGAGTACCGAGCGCTCGGCATCGCCCTGCACGTCGAAGTCGATCGAGACCGAGGAGAACCCACGTCGGATGTCGGCGTCGATGCCGAGCACGCCGCGCACGTCGATCTCACCTTTCACCGTCGACGACACGCTCGTCAGGTCGATCTTCCGTGCTGCCGCACCGGTGGCGACGCCGGCGGTGATGCAGGCGGCCAACGCGTGCAACACGTACTCCTGCGGCGTGGGCCCGTGCCCGTGACCGAGCGTCGGGTGGTCGGCGTCGAAGTTGAACTCGTCGACATGGACGTGCTCGGCGCCGGCGCCGTACCACTCGTAGATCGTCGACCGGCTGGCGGTGCCCTCGATCCATTCGTTGCGAGCGCCGAAGCGGAACGCGGCGAGTTCGCCGTTCTCCTTGAGCTTTGCGATGGTCGCGAACAGCTTGTCGGTCGGGACGCCGTTGCGCTCGATGACGGGTGCGGTGGAGGTCATGGGTGGATTCCTTTGGTTGTGGTGGTTCGTGCCCCTGGTGAGCACGGTCTCCATCATGCGGATCCCGGTCGCTCCGGTCTTGTAGACGATGTGGAGAGCCTCTGGAGAGTGCCAGTCAGGTCGCCCTGCGGAGATCCCTCGTCCTGCAGTCGGACGATGCCCGCCGGGGCCCGATCACCCCGGTCAGGAGATGACCGGCAGGTCGAGACCCTCGTGCAGGACGACCTTCGACGGGCCGGACTTGGCCCGGTACAGTGCCTCGTCGGCGCGCGACAGCAAGCTGTCAGTGGAATCGTCCGGCTGGCTGACGGCGACGCCGATGCTGGCGCCGACCGTGACGTCGCGAGCCCGGATCGGTGGCGTCGTCAGACGCTGGTGCAGGCGATTCGCCACCTCGAGCGCCCGATCGGGCCCGCCGACGTGCTCGAGCACGACGACGAACTCGTCGCCGCCGAAACGGGCCGGGAGATCGGTGTCGCGTACCGAAGCGGTGAGGCGGCGGGACACGTCGACCAGGATGCCGTCCCCGGCGCCATGACCGAGGGTGTCGTTGACGACCTTGAATCCGTCGAGATCCAGGTAGCAGACCCCTGCCACGCTGCGGTCTCGGCTGGCGCGTGCCAGGACCGCACCCAAGCGGTCCTCGGCCGCAGCGCGGTTGGGGAGATCCGTCAGCGTGTCGTGGGTGGCGCGATGGGCGAGCTCGTCACTGAGCAGCTGCCGCTCCGTGACATCTCGCGACGTCAGGACGATCCCGCGCACCGATGGCTCGTCCAGCAGGTTGATGCCGATCGTCTCGATGTACTTCCATCCGCCGGTGTACGTGCGGACGCGCATGGTGACCGGCTGGTGGCTCCCCTCCGCGTCACGCACCAGTGCGTCGAACGCGCTCGCAGCGGTCGGTAGGTCGTCGGGGTGGATGAGGGCCAGGGTGCCGCCGGGAGTCCGCCAGCCGTCCGGATAGCCGAGGATCCGCTCGTTCGACGGGCTGGCGTAGAGCGTCCCGCCGGTCTCGTCCACCACCGTGATGATGTCGTTGGCGTGTCGGAAGAGATGGCTGAATCGCTGCAGATCGAGTTCGAGCTGCTTGCGGGCCGTCACATCGAAGGTGGCGACGATACGCATCGATCGCTCGAAGTCGTCGATGCGGGCGGAGCGCGTCTCGACCCAGGTCTCCGTGCCATCGGCGCGTTCGATGTGGAGCTCGTCGCCGAATTGTTCGTCGCGGCGGTCGTCCCCGCTCCCGAGGTCGATGAGCGCATCGAGCGCGTGGCCCGTCGGATCGTCATCGTGGCCGCCAGCGTGCGATGCGAACGTGGGGTTCCAGCGGACGACCGATCGGTCTTCGTCGACGAGCGCCAGTCCGACCGGCGCCATCGCGAACGTGGCATCGACCAGCCGTTCCGTCCGGTGCTGATCGGTCACGTCGGCGAACGCGACCACGAAGCGTGCGGGCACCTGCGCGCCGTCGGGGATCGGGATGCACGACAGGCGCAACAGGACCAGGTGGCCCGCACTGTGACGCCAGCCGACGATCTCACCCTGCACCGCCTCGCGCGTGTCGATCACCCGCCGGATCGGCCGGAGCTCGGGGGGCAGGACCTGGCCGCGCTCGTCGTAGGTCTCCCACTGGCCAGAGCGGAATGCGTCGGTCAGCTCCTCGGCCGTGTGTCCGAGGATCTGTTCGGCGGCCGGGTTGAGTCGGTGGATCGCACCGGTCTCGTCGGCCAGCACGACGCCCTGCTCGAGCGCGTCGAGCGAGGCCGTTGCCAGCTCCTCGCTGTCGCGAAGTGCCTCGCTCAGCCGGCGGCGCTCGGTCACGTCCTCGAGCTGGAGCACGTATCGATCGTTGGTGGCGTCGTCGGCGAGACGGGTCAGGTGGGCGCGAGCCCAGCGACGGTCCCCGTCGCGATCGAGGATCCGGATCTCTGTCGTCATCCGCGCCGATTCGCCCCACGTGAGCTCGTCGAGATGCTTCCGACCGAACTCGGGGTCATCCGGATGGATCCACACCGACGGTGGCCGCCCCAACACGTCGGCGTGCACGACACCGAGGATCTCGGTGAAGGCGTCGTTCACGAACATCGCCGAGCCGGATCTGTCGAGGATCGCCGTACCGATGCCCGACGACTCGATCGCCTGACGCAATCGAAGTGCCAACGTCGCCGAGGCTCGCTCGTTGTCGAAACTGGACGCCACATCGGCGAACAGCGTGAGCACGCTCGTGACGTTGCCGTCGTGATCGCGGATCGGCCGTGAGTTGACGTTCAGCCACACGAGCGACGAGTCGGGGCGATGGACCCCCATCGTTCGATCGCTGACGGGTTCGCCGGTCCGGAGACTTTCCATCGCCGGATGGGTGTCGCCGGGCCACGGACTGCCGTCGACGTGGACGGAGCGCCATCGAGGGTCGAACGAGGTGCGTCCGGCGAGCTCGTCGTCCGACAGGCCGAGGAGTTGGGTCGCAGCATGGTTCCACTCGACGATTCCCCCGTCCGCATCCTGAACCACCAGGCCTTCGGCGAGAGCGTCGAGCAACGTCGCCTTGCTGCGCTCGCTGCGTTCGATCGTGCTCACGAGATGGTCGCGCTCGGCGTGGGCGAGCTCCTGTTCGACGAGGTGGGCGAGGTCCGTGAGGATCTGGTCGTCCTGATCGCCGAACTCGTGGGGTTCGCCGTCGATCACGCACAGGGTGCCCAACGGGTGCCCGTCCGGGTCGCTCACGACCCGTCCGGCGTAGAAGCGGATCTCGGGATCGCCGGTGACGAGAGGATTGTCGGCGAATCGAGGGTCGTGCGTGGCGTCGCCGACGACGAGCGTCTCGGTCGGATCGAGGATCGCATGGGCGCAGAACGCCATCTCGCGCGGCGTCTCGGTGGCATCGAGCCCGACCCGGGCTTTGAACCACTGCCGTTGCCGGTCGACCAGGCTCACGAGGGCGATCGGGGTGCCGAGTGACGCGGCAGCCAGACGGACGAGCCGGTCGAAACGCTCCTCGTCGGGCGTGTCGAGGATGCCCAATCGCCTCAGCGCTGCGAGGCGATCAGCCTCGTCGGGCGGCAGGTGCGCAGCAGGCACGAGTCACCACGTCGCTTTGCGCCGCGACCGGCGTTCGGAACCGTGAGCACACGGACAGTGCATTCTGTCGACCGTCCGTGACGCGCTCGATCGAGCACGGAGGTGTGGTCTTCGCCGATTCGGCTCAGTCGGACGACGGCGCGGGCGGGGAGTCGGGTGGAGCTTCCTCGTCGCTCGGTGACGGTGTCACGAACCGCTCGACCTCGCTGACGATCAGGTCGACGGTGGCGGTGATCGCGTCGTCGAGCGACGTCATCGTCTGTCTTGCCGTCGTGCGGACGTCTTCGTCGCGGGCGACGTCGCCGATGCGTTCGCCGAGCTCGCGCGTCGCGGCCACGACGTGGTCGAGGGCAGCCTTGATCTGATCGGTCGCGCCGTCCGACGGGGCGTCGGCCGGGGATGGCTCTGGAGCCGTCAACCGTTCCTGCACCAGCGCACCGAGCGCCGTCATCTGCTCGCCCAACAACTGCCAGCCGTGCTTGACGTCGTCACTCATCTCACATCCTCACCGATCTCGTTCCCACGGTCTGCCGACGCTCCCACGCGCTCAGTGCCAGGCGCCAGCCCACCAGGCAGGCGCCGATGAACAGCGTGGCCACGACCACGAACGCCGTCGCCGTGCCACGGTCGAACACGGTGCGGCGGACGATCATGCCCACCAGCAGCGTGATCGGCCAGACCGCCAGGCCGATCGGCACGGCCGTCGGTCGTCGCCAGACGCGGAGGAGCACCCATGCGATCGCGAGCCCGATCAGGAAGGGTGCGGCCGTCTCGATGACGTCCACGAACGCCCCGCCCTCGTCGTGGGTTCGGCGACCGAGCGCCGAGAACAGCACGACGAAGAACACATCGAGACCGATGGCGACCGGAAGCCGATTCTCCTGACCCACGCTGCCAGTCTGGCGGAACCCGGCATGACTTGCGACGGCCGTTCGACCGTTCCGTGGTCCTCGGGTCATCGGTTCGACCCACCCGATGCCCGATCCGATTCGTTCCGACTGTCTTGCCATCCGTCGGACGCACCGCCGGCGCGCGGTATCGGTGGCGCGGGTCGCGCTGATCTCGGCCAACTCGTCGAGGACGGAGCTGCGCACGCAGGTGGCTCCGGTTGACGTCGTCGGCGGCGGCTGCTCCGTCGAGGAAGTGTCGCTCCCTCACAGCGCCGCGTCGATCCGTTCGGTGGTTCGACCCGGCCCGATGCGATCCACGCGTCGACCGCGAGCGACTCGTCCAGGTGAGCTGCGGCCGTCACCAGCCGTACACCCGGCGAGCCGTGCCCTCGAACATCGCCATCCGCTCGGTCGGGGAGTAGCTCGCGGCGATCTTCTTGAGGCCGTTCCAGAGCACCGGGTACGACAGCGAGAACCGGTCGACCGGGAAGTTGCTCTCGAACATGCAGCGTTCGGGACCGAATGCCTCGATCGTGTGGTGGTAGTAGCGGGCCTGGGCCTCGACGAACTCGTCGGACGATGGCGGCCGATCGCGCTCGTGCCAACCGAAACCGTTGTCGGGCATCGCCAGGCCCCCCAGCTTGGCGACCACGTTGTCGCACGCGGCGAGTGCGCTGATGCCGGCAGCCCACTCCGGGAAGATCTCGTCGCGCCTTCCGGCGTACATCCCGACGCCGAGTGGCGTGCCGAAGTGATCGAGCACCATGATGGTCCCGGGTACAGCGCGGGCGAGCTGCAGCATCTCGGCGTTTTGATGGTGGTAGTGCCACGTGTCGTACGCCAGCCCCCGACGTCCGAGCTCGGCGACGCCGGCGCGAAACGATTCGTCGGCGAACTTGCCCTCGGGGTACCGGCCTGGTATCGCCAGCAGCTCGGGTTCGAGCGCACGGCTGAGTGCATCGCGAACGCCGACGAATCGTCCGCCCGCGGCGGTTTCGTGGGCGTCGAGCACCTCTGCCAACTCGTCGGCGGGCAGCGTCAGATCGGCGTGCGCGACGATGCCGGCGATGGGCGGTGCCCCGGGATGTTCGGCCACGAGTCGATCGGCACTCGCCGCGACGAACTCGGTCTCACCGACCGGCCGGAGGTGGTCGGGTCCGTCTGCGCGATAGGCGGCGCGGCATTCGACGAACACCGTCGCAACGATGTTGTGACCCGACCCGGTGTCGGCGGCGAGATCTTCGGTGCCATATGCCATGCGTGCGCTTACGGGCCAGAGGTGGTGGTGCGGATCGACGATCGGGGTGTCCGGATCGACGACCTCCTCGACGACCTGATCCAGCCACTCCTGGGAGCCGGACTGCACGGGCCGATCAGCCCTCAGACTCGAAACCGCCGAGCGTGCCCTTGAAGAACAGTAGGGGGAAGGGCCCGTTGCCGTCGTGGTCGGCGTCGGCTTCCAACGCGACGACACGACCGAGCACGAAGTAGTGATCGCCCATCTCGTAGACCTGCTCGATCTCGCAATCGATCCACGCGACCGCCCGGTCGATGATCGGCGACCCCGTGGGCGCCGCGTGCCAGTCGACGTCGACGTACCGTTCGGCTTCGTTGTCACTCTTCGCGAACTTCCAGCACAGGTCGGCCTGATCGCGCGACAGCACGTTGACGCAGAACGCGCCGCCTCTCGACATCGCCTCCCACGTGGTGCTGTTCGTCTGCGGCAGGAAGCCGACCATCGGTGGGTCGAGTGACACCGAGGTGAACGATCCGATCGTGAACCCCACCGGCTCGTCGTCGTGCTTCCCCGACACGATGGTCACACCGGTCGGGAAGTGGCCGAGCACGTTCCGGAAGTCCGTGGCGTCGATTGCAGGTGGTCTCGTGGCGTCTGTCTCGCTCATCAGCGTCGACACTAGATTGCGCGCGTGATCGACGCGACCTCGGCCAAGGCGACCCTGCGCCGCGAGATGCGTTCGATGCGCAAGGCGCTGCCCGATCGCGCGGAGCGGTCGGAACGGTTGTGGGGACACGTTCGGGCCCTGCCGGAGGTACGTGACGCCACCGTCGTGATGGTGTTCGACTCGGTGCCGGGCGAACCGGTCACTGCGCCGTTCGTCGGATGGTGCCGTTCGGCGGGCAAGACCCTGGTGCTCCCCGAGGACGATCCGCCGCCCGACCCGCAGGTCGTCGACGTCGTGATCGTGCCGGGGACGGCGTTCACGGCGACCGGCGATCGACTCGGCCAGGGTGGTGGTTGGTACGACCGATTCTTGCCTCGGACGCGGTCCGACTGCGCGTGGATCGGCGTCGGCTTCCAACCACAGCTCGTGCCGTCGCTGCCGGTGGAGGCCCACGACGTGCGCCTCCACCTGGTGGTCACCGACGCCGGGGTGGCCGGGCGGATCGGCTGAGCGTCGAACGGCCGCGGCGCGGCGCAGATCAAATCGGGCAATCGGGCTAGCGTCGGGTCGGTGGCAGGTGGGAGCGATCGCGGACGTCGGATCACCGGAGGCGGTGGCGGGCTGACGTGAATTCGCACTGGCTCCGCGTCATTGGGTACGTGATCCTCGTCATCCTCTCGCTGATCGCCCGACGACGTGAACGGTCGCGGGCCAGTGAGGTCGACGGCGTCTGGCCGCCGTTCTGGTACCTGACTGCGGGGTTCCTCGCAGTGATGGCGATCGGTCGTGCCGGCGACATCGGGTCGCTGCTCAGCGACCTGGGGCGCGGGCGCGCGGTCGACAGCGGCTGGTACGAGACCCGCCGTCCGTTGCAGGCTGCGGTCGTCGTGGCACTCGGAGCGGCATGGTTCATCACCGTGACGGTCGCCTGCTGGCGCACCCCGGAGCGGCGCCGGCGCTACCTGCCGATGGGCCTGATGGTCGTCACCCTCGCGGCCTATGCGGCGATCCGTGTCGTCTCGCTCCACCAGATCGATGCCTTGCTGCACCGCCGTGAGATCGCCGGTGTCCGGGTCGGGACGGTGATCGAGATGACCTTGCTGCTCGTCGCCGGCCTGGTCACGATGTGGGTGCCGGCAGATCGTTCGACTTCACCCGACGGTTCACCGTCGCCGCGTCCACTCGGTGCTCGTTCGTGACGCGACCGGAGGGTTCGGCTCGCGACGAGCTCGACGCGATGCTCGCCGCGCTCGCGGGCGACGGGGTACGCATCGCCTGGCGACACATCGACGCGCGCGACATCTCGGCGTTGACGGCCCCGGAAGCCGCACTCGTCGCGCGAGCCGTACCACGGCGCCGGGCCGAGTTCGCGACCGGTCGCCTCCTCCTGCGCACGCTCCTCGACGACGACGTCGAGATCCTCCGGGCACCGAGCGGAGCGCCCTTGCTGCCGAGCGGCGTGGTCGGCAGCCTGGCCCACGATCGCGAACTCGCGATCGCCGCGCTCGCCCCGTCGAGCACAGTGCGCTCGATCGGCATCGACGTCGAACCGGTCCAGGATCTCGAGGCGCGAGTCGCGGAGCTCGTCGTGCGCACGGACGACGTCGTTCCCGATCCCGTCACGGCATTCGTGGCGAAGGAAGCCGCATACAAGGCGTGGAGCGTGCTCGGCGGCGAGTTGCTCGAACACCACGACGTCAACGTGATCGTCGAGGGCGATCGCTACCGCGCCGATCTCCGAGATGCGTTGCTCGTTCGCGGCGATCTGGGTCGAGCGGCCGGCCGGGTCGTGGCGATCGTGGTCATCCCAGCCACATGAGTGGCAGCGGGCTGTCGAGGTACCATCGGTGCTCGTCGTAGGGGCTCGGCGTCGCCTCGACGCCGATGTCGGCGGCATAGGCATCGATCCCACGGACGATCCCACCTTCGCAGGTCCAGTCGAGCGAGTCGCACCGGGTTCCCGGTGGCGCGGTCTCGTCGAGTGCTCCCGTCCAGTAGATCGTCACCGGTAGGTCCGATGGTGTGCATCCCTCGGTGGCCGCATCGGTGACCGGGTCGTCGACGATCACGCCGACCAGTCGGCCGTCGAGCTGCTCGCCGGTGCAGTACAAGGCGGCGGCCATCGATGCCCCGTTGGAGAACCCGTGGACGACGATGCGTTCGCACGCCGCCTGGTCGACGGTTGCGGTGATGATGTCGGTGGCCGCCGCGACCCCGAAATCGGTGTCGTACTCCCACTGCCGTCCGCCCCAGCCCGTTCCGTTGCCGTCGGGGGACAGCACGGCGATGCCCCCGCCGTCGTCGGTGGAGGGTGCTCCCTCGGCACCCTTGCCGTGCAGACGGACGACACATCGTTCGGCGCGCACCTCCTCGGCGTCGGTGGCGTCGTCGTCACCGCCGCCGCATGCGGCCACGGCGATCAGCAGTGGCCCGGCGACCAGAGCGGTACGGAACCGGTGGTGTCGGTTCACTTCCCGTCGTGTCGGTCGAGAATCGGCGAGATCACCGCTGCGAGACGTGGCGCGTTCTCGGGGAAGAACATCGAGTGATGATCGCCCGGCGTCGTCACGACGGTCAAGTCGCCCTCGATGTGCGATTTCCAGTGGTAGTCCCACGGCTGGCTCGGCCAGACGTGGTCGGCCTTCACCAGCAGTACGTCGACGGGATAGCTGGCCACCTCGTACCGGTCGGCCGCGGCCGAGAAGTAGTAGAAGAGGTTCACGTAGCCGTGCACGTCGGTGTCGGCGTAGCCGAGCGCCCGCTCCTGCGTGGCGTGCTCGGCGGCTCGCTCGGGTTTCTCGGGGACGAATCGGCTGAGCCGGCGCTTGACGCCACGTTTGATGTACGGGAGCGTCGGTCCGACCGAGCCGTTCCGGAGGTGGCCGAAGACGTTGCGGGCGCGCTCGGACGTGCCCGGTGTCATCTTGCCGGTGGGCGCACTGTCGAACAGCACCGCCAGCTCGACCTCGTCGCCGAGCTCGTGGAGCTGGCGCGCCATTTCGAGCGTGACGAGGCCGCCTCCGGAGAAGCCGCCGAGGAGGTACGGGCCGGGCGCATGTGCCCGCAGCTCGGTCACGTATCGCTCGGCCATCGCCTCGATCGACGGGTCCGGGAGGTTCACACCGTCGATGCCGTGGGCCTGGAACCCGAAGATCGGTCGCTGCCCGGACATCGCCCTCGCGAGGCTCCAGAGGAAGAGGACGTTGCCGCCGGCGCCGTGGACGACGTACAGCGGACGGCCGTCACCCGAGGGGCTGATCGTCACGAGATGGCGAACGTCCGACTGCTGGGACCCGGCCGCGCCGGCCATGGCGCCGGGCTGCGATGTGGCGGATCTGCCTTCGCCTCCGGCGTCGTCGTCGGTCGAGAGGCGGCCGTCGACGTCGGGGTCGACCTCGCGGAGTCGACCCGCGAGCGACTCGATCGTCGGTGCACCGAGGAGGTCGGCGAGCTCGAGCCGGACGCCGAGGTCGCGGTTCAGCCGGCTCATGAGGCGGATGGCGATCAGTGAGTGGCCACCCAGATCGAAGAAGTCCTCGTCGGCGCCGACCTCGTCGAGGCCCAGGAGGTCGCGCCAGATCTGGGTGACGACCGTCTCGACGGAGGCGCCCGCCAGGGTTTCGGTCGGTGCGCCGGCCGCAGCCGCATCGTGCCCGCCGACGGCGTCATCGGCGAGGCGCCGCACGTCGTCGAGGCGGAGACTGCTGGCGATCACCCGGTCGTGTGGGCTCGAGACGATGCGTTCGAACAGTTCGACGCCCTCGGTCGCGCTCAGGCCGTGCTCGAGGGCGAGGTCGGCGAGTGAGCGGTGTCGAGTCGTCACGTGCTCGTGCTCGGGCTCCTGCGACCCGAACGAATCCCCGCCCAGCGGTCGGAGTTCGATCCCGGTGATCTCGGCGACGAGGTTGCCGTCGAGGTCGCGGATGTCGAGGTCGGCGACGAGCCGGTCGTCGTCGACCGGTCGTCGTACCGCGGTGGCACGGACGCTCGTGGGAAGCGGCGACCTGGCCGCGACCCGCTCGTACCGGACCGGTACCCACAGTGCTTCGTCGGTTCGCTCGGGTGCGAGCACCACGGCAGCCGTGGTCGCCAGATCGGTGATCGCCGGGTGGATCGACCACGCGGCCGCGTCGCCTGCGGCGTCGTCGAGTTCGATCGAGACCTCGGCCGCCTCGTCGCCTCGACGTGCGCCCGTCACCGCACCCCAATGGGCACCGAGATGAAGTCGACCGCGCTGGACGGCGAGTGGGTCGGCGACGTCGAGTGGCATGGCCGCCTCGACGGCGCGTCCCGTCGGCTCCGACTGCTCGACCCCCGCCTCGGAACAGATCCGCCAATCGAACCCGTCGTCCTGCTCGACCGTGATCCGCCGCTCGGGGGCGGGCGAGACGGTGACCCGGACAGGAACACTCGTGCCGTCGGGCACCACGATCGGCTCGAGCAGCGTCACGTCGCGCAGGGACGGGCTGACGACACCCGCCGCCAACGCCGCAGTGAACATCAGCTCCAGATGACCGGTACCCGGCAGGACCGGGGTTCCCTCGTCGGTGCGGTGTTCGTCGACCACCCAGTGATGCCGGGGGTCGAGGCGGCCGGCGAGCACGGTCGAACCGTCCCGGCCGGTGGCGATCGTGTCGAACACGGGGTGTTCGAACGACGAGCGGTCGTCAACCCCGAGGCGGGCGTACCGAGCGGCGTCGGTGGCCATGCCCTCGATCGCCCAGAGGCCGAAGTCGATCGTGAGGATCCGGAGGTTGCCGTTCCGGCCCGCCATCTGGTCGAGCGCGGTGTTCACGCCGACGTACGCGGCCTGGCCGGCAGGCGCGACGATCGCACTCGTCGAACCGATGAGCACCAGCAGGTCGGCACCGACACGTTCGAGCTGGTCGGCGAGTGCCAGAGCGCCCGTCAGCTTCGGGGCGATGACCCGCTCGAAATCGTCGTCGGTGGCCAGCGCCAGCAGCTGGTCGTTCATGACGCCGGCGGCGTGCACCGCGCCGTCGAGGTCGCCCAGGCGATTCCGGGCCTCGTCCACGGCGGTCGCCAGCGAAGCGGCATCGGTCGTGTCCCCGACGACGACCTCGATCTTCGTGCCGTACGACTCGAGTTGCGCGAGTCGCCGGAGCCGGCGACTCGTCGGGTCGTCGCGGCCGTGGGTCAGCACCCAACGTGCCCGCTCGGCGCCATCGGGAACGGGATCTCGGCCGAGCAATGCGAGGTTGGCGCCGCGATCGCGGGCCAGGTGTTCGGCGATGGTGAACCCGACGCCGCCGAAGGCACCGGTGATCAGGTACGTTCCACCGTCACGGATCGCCGAGTCGGTCGATCCGAAGGCTTCGACGACAGCCGGTCGTTCGACCGGCTGCAGGAGCACGCCGTCACGAAGGCCGGCGATCTCCGGGCCCTCGACCGTGATCTCGTCGGCGAGCCGTCCGACGTCGATGTGATCGTCGATGTCGATCACGCGACCGTCGAGTGCCTCGTATTCGCGGTGTGCCACTCGTACGAGACCACTGATCATCGCGTCGGCGGGATGTTGGGCGGCACCCTCGACCGCGAACGCCCGGCGGGTCACCGCGACGATCCGCGTCGTCACGGGTGCGTCACCGAGCGAGCGAGCGATGGCAGCGACGTCACCGAACCACTCGGACGCCGTGCGGCGACCGGGTTCGGGCGGGGGAGCGAGGGTCACGAGACACGTCGACACCTCCGCCGGCTGCGGCTCCGAGCCGTGGTCGACACGGGTGACCACGAGACCACGTTCGGCCAGCTCACCGACGAGTCGCTCGGCCAGGGCGTCGGTGGCGGCGGCGTGCACGGTCCAGCTCTCGAACGACCCGACCGCTGCGGCCGGGTCGACCTGGTCCCACTCGACGAGCCAGGTGAAGTCGTCGAGGTCGTCGAGGCGGTCGAGCCCGACCGGATCGGGACCGGTGGTGGCGGCGTCGGTCGCCGACGCCGCCAGGCGGCGCTCGCCGGGTTCGATCCAGTGGTGCACGTGGTCGAACGCGTAGGTCGGCAGCACGACACGACGTCGGTCGCGTCCGGTGAGTGGACGCAGGTCGATGTCGGCACCCAGCGCCCACTGACGGGCGTAGGCCTGAAGCGAGAACCCGGTGTCGTCGATGTCGTGATCGGGGTGCCGGAGCGCCGGAGCGACGCCGACGGGCCCACTGTCGGTCCGTCGAGCGGCCGAGGAGAGCGAGTGGCCGGGGCCGAGCTCGCTCAGCACCGTGGGCCGGTCGGCGCACACGGTGCGGACGCCATCGAGGAACCGAACGGTGCCGCGCAAGTGGTCGACCCAGTAGTCCGGGTCGGTGGCCTGGTCCTCGGTGATCCACGTGCCCGTGAGATTGGACGGATACGGGATCTGCGGGGCCGACAGCGAGACCGTCCGAACGGCGCTCCGGAACTCGTCGAGAACGGGGTCGAGCAGGTAGCTGTGTGCGGCTGCGGCCAGAGGGATCTTGATCGGCGAGGCTTCGATCGCACGCAACTCGTCGGCGAACGCATCGACGTCGTCGACCTGACCGGCGACGACGCACTCGTCGGCGGCGTTGATCGTGGCCAACGACAGCGAGTCGGGCAGCATCGACACGACCCGCTCTTCGTCGAGCGGCACGACCAGCATGGCCGTGTCGGGTCCACCCACCTGCTCCATCAGCTGTGACCGCTTGACCACGAGCGACAATGCGTCTTCGAGACCGATGACGCCGGCAAGGTGAGCTGCGACGTATTCGCCGAGGCTGTGCCCGAGGAGCACGTCGGGTTGGGCGCCGAACTCCATCCACTGTCGTGCGAGTGCCACCGACGTGACGAAGACCGACGGCAGCGACACGGTCGGGAGGCGCAGCCGCTCGTCGTCGTCACCGAGCTGGAAGCCAGGCGCGAGATCGGGCCCGCCGAGATCGCGGACGATCGTGGCGCCCCGGTCGCGGATCTCGTGGAATGTGGAGAACCGCTCGTCGAGTCCGGCGCCCATGCCGCGGTACTGGGAGCCACCACCGGGGAACATGAAGCCGAGCCGAGCCCCGTCGTCGGGGCGCTGGGCGGCGAACGAGCGGTGACGGTCGGGCTTGCGCAGCAGTGCGATCGCCTCATCACGCGAGGTCGCCGTGACGACGCGCCGCTGCGGCATCGCGCGGCGGCCGGTGATCAACGTGTGCGCGACGTCGGCGAGCTCGAGCTCGGGATTCCGTTCGAGGTGATCGGCGAGGCGCACGGCGGCACCCTCGACGGACCCCTTGCTCATCGCCGACAGCGCGAGCGTCTGCTCGGGCATCGACGGCGGCGTCGGTGTCGGTTCCGGCGCCTCCTCGACCAGTACGTGCGCGTTCGTGCCGCCCACGCCGAGCGAACTGATGCCGGCGCGACGCGGCCGATCCGCCGGCCACTCCACTGCCGAATCGGAGACCACGAACGGCGAGCGTTCCCAGTCGACCAGCGGGCTCGGTGCCGTGTGGTTGGCCATCGGCGGCAGCGTCCGGTGACGGAGCGCCTGCACGACCTTGATCAGACTTGCGGCGCCCGCTGCGGTGTCGAGGTGGCCGATGTTCGGCTTGGTCGACGTGAGACGGCAGAATCCCGTCGCATCGCTCGACGATCGGAACGCCTCGGTGAGCGCGGCGACCTCGATCGGATCGCCCACCGCCGTGCCGGTCCCGTGTGCCTCGACCAGCTGGATGTCGTCGGCGCGGAGATCGGCAACGGTCAGCGCCTCGCGCACGACGTCGGCGTGACCGTCGACGCTGGGTGCGAGGAACCCGACCTTGCGCGCGCCGTCGTTGTTGATCGCGCTGGCCTTCACGATCGCGAGCACGGGGTCGCCGGCTTCGATCGCGTCCTCGAGGCGCCGCATGGCGACCATGCCGACGCCGCTCGTGAGGACGGTGCCGCCGGAGGCTTCGTCGAACGCCCGGCAATGGCCGTCGGGGGAGAGGATCTCGCCTTCGTGGTAGGTGTAGCCGACGCCGTGGGGCACCTCGATCGTGGCGCCACCGGCGAGCGCGAGGTCGCACTCGAACGACAGCAGGCTCTGGACCGCCAGATGCACTGCGACGAGCGACGTCGAGCATGCGGTCTGGACGTTGACGGCCGGCCCGCGCAGATCGAGGCGGTAGGCGACGTTGTTGACCAGGAAGTCCTTGTCGTTGCCCGTGTGCCGCAGCAGGAACCATCCCATGTTGTCGAGCACGCCGGGTGCCGTCAGGAGGTTGTTGACCAGGTAGGTGTTCATGCCGCACCCGCCGAACACCCCGATCGCGCCGTCGAACGTCTCGGGCAGGTTGGTCGACATCTCGAGCGCGGCCCAGGCGCACTCGAGGAAGTGTCGGTGCTGTGGGTCCATGACGTCGGCGTCACGGCTGCCGATCCCGAAGAACTCGTGGTCGAAGCCGGCCACGTCGGCGAGCATGCCGCTGCGCCGTACGTAGTTCGGATCGCGCAGGTCGGCGTCGGTGGCGCCGCCGGCACGCGCCTCGTCGATCGACACGTCCGTGAGGCAGTCGTCGCCGGCGACGACCCGCTGCCACAGTGCGTCGACATCGTCGGCACCGGGGAACCGGCCGGCGATCCCGACGACCGCGATGTCGGTCTCCGCGTAGTCCCTGTCGTCACTCATGCTGAACCCTCTCCGCCACGCCGAGCGAGTGCCCGACGACGTTTGGCGCCGCGATCGCTGCCCGAGTCGGGCCCTCGCTCCGCCGGTTCCGAGCCCGCGTCGGCGAGCAGTCGATCGAGATGAGCGGCGAACTGCTGCACGGTCGGGAACCGGAAGACGTCGGTCAACGAGATCGGCGCACCGGTCGCGTCAGCCAGACTCCGGAACACGTTCACGGCCAACAGCGAGTGCCCGCCGATGTCGAAGAAGTTGTCGGTTCGGCCGACGTCGCGGCCGAGCTGCCGCGTCCACTCTGCGGCGACGACCGCCTCGGTGCCTTCGGTCACTTCACCGGCACCCGCGTCGTCGCCCGTCGACGACTGGCCGATCTCGGGCAGGCGCTTGCGATCGACCTTGCCGTTCGGTGTCAGCGGCAGCGTGTCGATCGTGTCGAAGTGCGTCGGCACCATGGCCGCCGGCAGGCTCCCCGCGACCTGCTTGCGGAGCAGATCGAGGTCGGGCCGCTGGTCGGGTGCGGGCACGACGAACGCGACGAGGGTCGGCTCGCCCGGGCCGCGGGCGACCACGACCGATCGTGCGACCGACTCGTGCTGGTCGAGCACGGCTTCGATCTCGCCGAGCTCGATCCGATGGCCGCGGATCTTGACCTGGCCATCGCTGCGGCCGGCGAACTCGACCACTCCGTCGTCGCGGACCCGGGCGATGTCGCCGGTGGCGTACACCCGCCCGGCTCCGTCGAGCTCGACGAAGCGTTCCGCATTGAGCTCGGGTCGATCGAGATACCCCCGAGCGACGCCGTCGCCACCCAGGTACAGCTCGCCGAACACGCCGACCGGCAGCGCCCGGCGATGACGGTCGAGCACGTGGATCGTCGTGTTCGCGATGGGTGTTCCGATCGGGATCGTGCCGTCGATCTCGCCGACGAGATCGTGTGTGAGCGACCAGATCGTCGTCTCGGTCGGTCCGTACATGTTGGTGACTCGGCCGGCCACCTCACGGGTGAGTTCCCGGGCGAGTTCCGTCGGCAACGCCTCGCCACCGACCATCATGTGGTCGAGTCGGCCGAGTGCGGCCCGTTCGGTGGGGTCCGCCATCAGCATCGACGCCAGCGACGGCGTGCATTGGAGATGGGTGACGCCGTATCGATCGATCAGGGAGGCGACCGTCTCGATCTCGCCGTCGTCGTGTTCGATGCGGTCGTGGACTTCACCCAACAGCTCGAGTGACGGCAGCACGAGCTCGGCGTCGATCCCGAAGTCGATGAGGCAGGCGACCTCGTCGACGCCGGCGCGGGCGGCGGCCTCGACCATGTCGAGCCCGTCTTCGACCGTGCCGAAGAGTCCGCTGGTCGACAGGTATCGGTCGGCTGCCATCTCGAGCAGCTGACGGATGTCGGTGTCGGTGAGGGAGCGGAACGCCTCGTCGGCGTCCTTGCCGGCCCCGGCGAACGTCGGGAACGCGGACGCCATGTTCTTGATCAGCCCGACAGCGGTGCCGAGGTACTGGGTGAGCGGCTCCCGAGCCGTCTCCCGGGCGGCGTCGCCGTCCGCGTCGAGGAACGTGTGGAGCATGAGTGTCACCTTGCCGTCGCCCTCGTGGCCGGCGGCGCGGTACGCCGTTCGGTATCGCTCGATGTTCTCCGTCAGCTGCTCGATCGATTGGCCGAGCAGGTGCGTCAACAGGTTGACGCCGAGGGTGCCGGCGCGCTCGAACGAGGCCGGTGAGCCGGCCGAGGTGAGCCAGACGGGCAGCTCGGGCTGAACGGGGCGAGGCAGCGTGCGCACGGGCACGAGCTCGCCGTCGGGTCCCGGAAGTTCGACGGTCTCGCCGCGCCACAGGCTCCGGACGGCTTCGATCCGGTCGGCCAACTCTTCACGGGCGTTGGCGTACCCGGCGGGGTTCAGCACGAAGTCGTTCGGCTGCCATCCTGCGGCGAAGGAGATGCCGACGCGCCCGTGCGAGAGGTTGTCGACGACGCTCCACTCCTCGGCGACACGCACGGGTGAGTGCAGCGGGAGCACGACGCTGCCGGCGCGGATCTCGATTCGTTCGGTCACGGCCGCCACGGCCGCCGCGACGACGCTGGGGTTCGGGTACGGCGCCCCGAAATCGTGGAAGTGGCGCTCGGGAGTCCAGACGGCCTCGAAGCCGTGCTCGTCACCCCAGCGTGAGCTCTCGAGCAGGATCCGGTAGCCGTCGCCGGCCTGGGCATCGCCCGCCGCGAAGTGGAACAAGCTCATCGTCGGTGCCGACCCGCCGAACGATCGCACCGGCCGGAAGCCGCTGTCCTGCTTCACCACGACGTGGAAGCCGCGGGTGAGGGTCCAGAGCAGTTCGAGCACCGAGATGTCGAACGACAGGCTCGTGACGGCGAGCCAGACACCGGGGTCGTCGTCCCCGATGACGGTGTCCATCCCTGCGAAGAAGTTGGCGACCTGACGGTGTTCGAGCTGCACACCTTTCGGAGTACCGGTCGAACCCGACGTGTAGATCACGTAGGCCAGCTCGTCGGCCGAGTGGTCGTCCGGAGTCGTGGCCTGCCCGGCACCGCCGGCGCGCTCGGCCGGATCGATCACCACGAGGCCGCGGCCCAACCGACCGACCACGTCGGTTCGGCCGATGACCACCGAGGTCGACGAATCCTCGACCATGAACTGGAGCCGGTCGGCGGGATAGTCGGGGTCGAGCGGGAGGTAGGCGGCACCCGTGCTCAGCACGGCGAGCACCGATGTCACCAAGTCGACGCTGCGTTCGAGTGCGATGCCGACCACGTCGCCCCGTCGAACCCCGGCGTCGCGCAGCCGGCCGGAGAGTTCCCCCACCCGTTCGGCGAGTCGTTCGTAGGACACGGTCGTGCCGGCGCAGGAGACCGCAGGTCGGTCCCCCGCTGCCTCGACCCGGCGCCGGAACTGGGCGTCGATCGTGTCGACGGTCACGTCGACGGCGGTGTCGTTGACGCCGCTGAGCACCGTTCGGTCGTGTTCGCTCAGGAGATCGATGTCACCGATCGCGCGATCCGGGTCGCCCTGGAGCGTGGTGATCACGTCGGCGATCCGGCCGGCGAGACGTTCGATCGCTTCGTCGGTTCCGTGACCGCGGACCTCGATCCGGTCACCGTCGACGCCCACGACGATCGCGGCGGGTCCGTCGGTCAGGCCGGTGGCATCGCCGCCGATGCGGAGATGGGCGACGGGCGGAACCCGCTGCGTCCGCAACTCGGGGTCGCGATCGATCAGATCGGACAGGAACGGGCCGTGCTCGAGGGCCAGCCGGAGCCGTTCGTCGACATCGGCGACGTGGGTCGACGCGGCACGGTCGGGGTCGACCTGGACGTGGAGTTCGGGGGCCGAGAGGAGCGGCGCGAGCGTGTCGATCAGGTGCTCGGTCGTGGGATCGGAGACCGAGATCGAGACCGAGTCACCCTCGGCGCGGGCGGCCAGCACGATCGCGAGCGCCGCAGCGACCGCGGCGGGCTCGGCCGTGACGTCGACCGTCGCCGACGCAGCCGGGAGTGCGGCATCGAGTTCGTCGAGGGACGGGCTGTCGACGGCGTCGCGGAGCCGGCGACGCCACCAGGCCTCGTGATCACTGAGCTCGGGGTCGTGCTCGGCCAGCGAACGGGCGAGGTGGGACGACGGCGAGATCTGTGTCCCGGTCGGGTGCGCTGTGCTCCCGTCCGGCCGGCGAACGTCGCGCAGCACCAGATCGCCGTCGACGGTCGCTACCCGGAGCCCGCCGGAGGCTTCGGTCACGACGGAACCGACGTCGCGTCCGGCTCCCTCCACGGAGTCGGCGTCCGCGACGACCAGCGCTTCGCCGTCGATCACCAGGTGGGCGGCGCCCACGGTGTTGACGACACGGTCACCGACCTGGACGGCGCGGACGGCACGGGCGATCTCCACGGCGGGACGCTGTGGGTCGACCACGACGACGGGACGTTCGCGGCGCCGGTACATGCGCCCCGGGCGATCGGCCTGCGGCTCGCTCGGGAGCTCGTCGGCGACGATCGCCCTCGCCACATCGCCGAACGATTGAGCGCCGGCCTCGAAGCAGCGGGCATTGAGCGACAGCGCGGTGTCGCCTGGTTCGATCGGGAACGTGACCGCCGTGATCACGTCGCCACGATCGACGTCGCTCGTCATCAGGTGCCACGTCACTCCATGGGTCGGCTCGTCGTTGGCGAGCGCCCACGAGGTGACGTTGAGGCCCGCGTAGTCGGGGAGGGGCCCGTCGTGGAAGTTGATGGCGATGTCCGCCCGCCCCAGTACCTCGTCGGGGACGATGTGGAGGTACGCGACGCTGAACAGCACGTCGAACCGCTGGGAAGCGAGCGCCGGTGCGAGGTCCGAGGGGGATCCGAGCTCGATCAGCTCGGTGCCATCGGCAGCAACGGCCTCGAGGACGTCCGGATTGTGCGACGCGACGGCCGCAACGTGGAGGCCGGCCTCGCGGGCGATGTCGACGCAGCGGACGACCAGGGACTGATCGCCAACGAAGGCGCAGGTCGGGGCGCGGTCGTCTGGTGGTTGCGTCATTGTCACGTCCATGTCAAGTTCATCGGAGGGTAGTTCACGTTACTACAGCGCAATTCCAAACTTGCCAGGCAATTCGATGTGACGTGGAGCGTCCGTCCCGGTCCCGCACTCGCGACGGGGTGCGGGTGGGGCGGGCGACGGTCAGCCGGCTTCGGAGTGGGTGACGGGTTGTTCGCCCATCCACTCACGCAAGGTGTTTTTCAGCTTGGTCTGCTGGATGAACAGATCCTGCTCGGCCGGTGTGTCGCCGGCCGCCTGCGGGGCCTTGAGATAGAAGCTGAGCCACTCCTGCACGCCGCTCTCGCCGGCGCGGTGCGCCAGGTCCATGAACAGCGCGAGGTCGAGCACGATCGGCGCAGCGAGGATCGAATCGCGGCACAGGAAGTCGACCTTGATCTGCATCTCGTAGCCGAGCCAGCCGAAGATGTCGATCGCGTCCCAGCCTTCCTTGTTGTCGCCGCGGGGCGGGTAGTAGTTGATCCGCACGACGTGGTCGATGTTGCCGTACAGGTCGGGGTACACCTCCGGCTGGAGGATCCCGCCGAGAACGCCGAGCTTCGACATCTCCTTCGTCTTGAAGTTCTCGGGGTCGTCGAGCACCTCGCCGTCGCGGTTACCGAGGATGTTGGTCGAGTACCAGCCACGCATGCCGAGCATGCGGGCCTTGAAGCCCGGGGCGAGCATCGTCTTCATCAGCGTCTGGCCGGTCTTGAAGTCCTTGCCGGCGATCGGCACACCCCGGGTCTTCGACAGTTCGACCATGCAGTCCAGGTCAGTGGTCAGATTCGGAGCCCCGTTGGCGTAGGGCACGTCGGACTGGAGCGCGGCGTAGCAGTAGATCTGGCTGGGGGAGATGTTGTCGTCGTCGTCCTTGAGGCCTTGTTCGAACGCGGCCACGGAAGTGTGCACGTCGCTCGGCTCCTGGTAGGCCTCGGTCGACCCGCACCACACCATGACGAGGCGGTCGCAGCCGTTCTCCTCCTTGAAGTTGGCGATGTCGTCGATCAGTGCCATCGCCTGGTCCCACTTGTTCGGGATGTCCTTCACCCGGATGCCGTCCAACCGGCTCACCCATCGCTGGTCGAACACGGCCTCCATCGGCACGATGCCTTCCATCTCGTTCGAGATGGCGTCGAGGTCGCGGCCCTCGAGCACCCCGGCGGTCTTGGCGGCCTCCATGGCGTTCGGCGAGATCGGGTCCCAGCCGCCGAACACGATGTCGTCGAGCTCGGCGAGGGGCACGAACTCCTTGATCTTGGGGTTGCGGTTCTCGTCCTTGGTACCGAGGCGGATGTTGGCCATCTGGCTGATCGAGCCGATCGGGGGGACCGTGCCGTTGCGGGCGGCGATGACACCGGCGATGAACGTGGACGCCACGGCACCCATGCCGGGCGTGAGCACACCGAGCTTGCCGGTGGCGGGAAGGATTTGTCGTGCAGTCATGACACTAAATATTAAGGGAATCATCATTTAATTGAGATACTGTGAAGAAAGACTGAACTATTGTGTACGGGGTGCCACCATCTCCACGTGCCGGCCGTCGGGCTGCTGTCTCGTTGCCCGACATCTCCATCCGTCAGCTCGAGTACCTCGTCGCGGTCGCCGAGGCGCCGACGTGGGCCACGGCAGCGGATCGCGTCGGCGTGAGCGCCTCCGCGTTGTCACAGGGGCTGGCCGAGCTCGAACGACGGGTCGGGGTGGAACTGTTCGAGCCCGACGGCCGTCGGAGACGACTGCGCGCCTCCGCTCGGCCGGTGCTCGACCACGCCCGCCAGGTCGTGGCGCTGACCGGCGACCTCGCCACGTGGTCCGCCCGCGTGAGATCGGCGCAGAGTGGCCGGGTCCGCGTCGGCATGATCGATGTGGCCGCCGTCGATCACTATCCCGATGTGCTGCGCGCGTTTCTGGCGGACCGGCCCGAGGTAGAGCTCACGTTGTCGGTCGCGCCCTCTGCCGCGCTGCTCGACGATCTCCGAGCTGGTGGTCTCGACCTCGTGGTCTGCGTCGATCCGCCGGCTCCGCCCGTCGGGGTCGATCTGGTCCCACTTCGTGATGAACCCATCGTCGTGTATGCACCCGTCGGCACCGAGGTCGGTGACCCGAGGACCTGGGGGCCGTGGGTGCTGTTCCCGGAGGGCTCCCACACGCGCCACCAGATCATCGAACAACTGCGGGAACTGGCGGCTCCACTCCGGGTGGTGGCCGACAGCCATCAGCCGGACGTCCTGCGAGAGATGGTCGGCCTCGGGCTCGGATGGACGGTGCTGCCGGCCGCGTCCGAGGGCGGTGACGTGCTGGTCCGCGGCCCGGTCCTGTTCGATCGGACGCTCGTGCTCGCAGGGCGCTCGGGCTCGGTCGCCGATCCAGCGGTCGAGGAGCTCGCCGCTCGGATCCGGTCGGTCTGACCGTGGGCCGAGCAGGATCGGCGCGAGAGGCGGCCGGCCGGACCGGACCGGACCTTGGTGGTGATCGATGGTGGTGATCGATGGTGGTGATCGATGGTGGTGATCGATGGTGGTGATCGATCTCGCCATCGAGGACGTCCCCGACGTCACCGCCGGGTTCGATCGCTGGTCCGGCGCTCTGCACTTCGACGCGATCGGCGAGGCCGTGTACGTCCTCGCCGACGACGGGGCGTACAGCGATCTGCAGGTCGACGCCGATGCTCGATCCACGGCGACAGGGCGCGTGCCGATCGGCGAGGGGTTGCGCGTCTGGTACGACCTGCGCAGGAAGGGCGTCCCGTCGCGGTTCTCGGACTTCCCCCACGACAACACAGGGTGCTCACACCGGAAGCGCTCGTGTCTGGTACGAGACGGTGCTCGCGTTCCTCGCCGAGCACGCCCTCGGCGACCCCTGGGAGCGCGCCGAACTGCTCTGAGGTCAGACGGGCACCACTTCGTCTCCGACGCTGATCGCGCCCGACGAGGAGACCGTTGCGCCCATGCCGAGCTGGTTGTTCCGCTCTCGGATGATGGTCGTGAGCACGCTCAGGTCGCGCTCGATCCCGGGCTGGGCCCGCGTCACCATCACGCACCGGTCGATCGGCTTGCGAACCGACAGGGTCGACGATCCGACCGTGACGGACCCGGTGAGCTCCTCTTCGCCACCGCCGCGCAGGATCAGATTGGTGCGGAAGCGCCGTGCGTCCCACTCGCCGAGCGTGACGTCGGACACGAACGAGATGGTCGACCGCCCGTCGTGGAACGTGATGCCAGCGCTCTGCCATTGCACCCAGTCGGTCTCGTTCTCGATGTCCATCGGATTCTCGAACGTGGCCGGCCCGTCAGCGGCCGACCGGACCTCGACGCATCGTCCGATCCACTCGGACAACGCATCGTCCGATGACACGTCGTCGCCCGCTTCGGTTCGGATACTCGGCCGTCCGTCGACGACGGTGGCCGACAGCAACAGCAGCGAGGGTTCGCGGCGCGCCGTCAGCACCAGGCCGGAGGACGGGTCGAAGATGCCCCAGGCCCGATCGAACTCGATCCCGCGCTCGTCCACGGCGGCACGCTCGAGACGTTCACCGCCGACCGATTTGACCGGGAACCGCCAGATCTCGCCCACGCGCATGAGCCCGAAGCTATTGCCTGGGACAGGCTCGTCAGCCATTGCCCGGGACGGGCTCGTCGACCCCACCGGCGCCATGGGATCGTCGACGGTCACTCGACCCGGTCCCGGCGGGCGGTTGCATCGAACACACCGATCTGGCAGAATCGGCAGCGATGCGCCACTGCTTCCGCGCCCTCGTAGTACTCATCGACTAGCGCACCGGCTCCACTCGCCGCGTGCGCCACGACCTCCCGATCACGGGAGGTCGTTTCGTTTTTCCGGACCGCTCGCCAGACTCGAACCCACCCACCGCCGTGCTCGCCTCACGACGATTCGCATTCGACCAGACCAACCAACCGTCCCCCACGACCCGACCGACGCCACCGCACCCGACGTCCTTGCCAGGAGAACCGCCATGACAGACATGCAGACGATGACCGGAGCCCAAGCCCTCATCAAGGCGCTCGAGTTGGAGCAGGTCGAGGTGATGTTCGGTCTGCCCGGCGGCTGCATCCTTCCTGCCTACGATCCGCTGCTCGAGTCGTCGATCCGCCACGTGCTGGTGCGCCACGAGCAGGGCGCCGGCCACATGGCCGAGGGCTACGCCCACGTCACCGGCCGCCCAGGGGTGGCCATGGTGACCTCGGGCCCGGCTGCGACCAACATGGTCACGCCGCTCATGGACGCCTACATGGACTCGATCCCGATGGTCGTCATCACCGGGCAGGTCGGCACGGCGGCGATCGGCAGCGACGCCTTCCAGGAGTGCGACACCGTCGGCATCACGCGATCGTGCACCAAGCACAACGAACTGGTGATGACGGCCGATGACATCCCGATGGCGATCCGCCAGGCCTTCCACATCGCCACGACCGGGCGCCCGGGTCCGACCCTCGTCGATTTGCCGAAGGACGTGTTGCAGAACGAGATGACGTGGCACTGGCCGACCGACGACGAGGTGATCGCCTCGCTCCCGGGCTATCGCCCGAACACCAAGGGTCATCCGCGCATGATCAAGGAGGCCGCGAAGCTGATCATGTCGGCCGAGCGGCCGGTGCTGTACGTCGGCGGCGGCATGTTGAAGGCCCGCGCCGCGGATGCGTTGCAGGAGCTCGTCGACCTCACCGGGATCCACGTTGTCACCACGTTGATGGCGCGGGGCGTGTTCCCCGACAGCCATCCGCTCAATCTCGGGATGCCGGGAATGCACGGCAACGCCGCGACCACGACGGCGATGCAGAAGAGCGACCTGTTGATCGCCCTCGGTGCCCGGTTCGACGACCGGATCACCGGCAGGGTCGATTCGTTCGCCCCCGACGCCAAGGTGATCCACGTCGACATCGACCCGGCGGAGCAGGGCAAGGTGCGCAAACCCGACGTTCCGATCGTCGGCGACTGCCTGCAGGTGACCCGGGCGATCGGCCGCGAGATCCGGGCACTGCAGGAACGCGGTGTCGAACAGCCCGACCTCACACCGTGGAAGAGCCGGATCTCGGGCTGGCAGGAGACGTTCCCGACGGTCTACGAGCAATCAGAGCCCGGCGCTGCCCTGAAGCCGCAGTACTGCCTGGAGCAATTGCGTGACGCAGCCCCCGACGGAACGATACTGACGTCCGGTGTCGGCCAGCACCAGATGTGGTCGTCGCTCTACTGGCGGTTCGAGGAGCCGTACACCTGGGTGAACTCCGGTGGTCTCGGCACGATGGGGTTCTCGATCCCGGCGGCGATCGGGGCCAAGGTCGGTCAGCCGGACCGCACCGTGTGGGCCGTCGATGGCGACGGCTGCTTCCAGATGACCGCGCAGGAACTCGTCACGGCGACCGTCGAGAACATCCCGATCAAGGTCGCGATCCTCAACAACAGCTGGCTCGGCATGGTGAGACAGTGGCAGACGATGTTCTACGGGGAGCGCTACAGCGAGACCGACCTGCATTCGGCCCAGTGTCCCGACTTCGTGATGTGGGCCGAGTCGATGGGGTGCGTCGGTATCCGAGTCGAGTCGCCCGAGGAGGTCGCTCCCGCGATCGAGAAGGCGAACTCGATCAACGATCGGTGCGTCGTGATCGACTTCCGCACCGATGCGGAGGAGAACGTGTTCCCGATGGTGCCCGCCGGCCAGTCGAACGACGACCTGCTCGTGCACCCGACGCAACAATCGAACCGGGAGCTGTTGAAGTGAGCACCGCCGACGCCCGCTCCGACGTCACACATCACATCCTCTCGGTGCTCGTCCAGAACCGGCCGGGCGTGTTGGCCCGCGTCGCGAGCCTGTTCGCTCGTCGGGGTTACAACATCTTCTCGCTCGCGGTCGCCCCGGCCGAGGAGCCCGGCAAGAGCCGCATCACGATCGTCGTCGACGTCGAGTCGGCTCCCCTCGAACAGATCGTGAAGCAGCTGTTCAAGCTGATCGACGTCGTCAAGATCAGCGAACTCGACCCGCGGCACTCGGTGGAGCGCGAGCTGCTGCTCGCCACCGTGCGTGTGCAACCCGATCAGCGTGGACAGCTCCTCGAGTTGTCGAACATCTTCGAAGGCAAGATCCTCGCCGTGGGTGCCGACGCGATGACCCTCAGTTTGGACGGGCACCCCGACAAGCTGGATGATTTCGAGGAGCTCCTCGGGAGCTACAACATCACGGAGCTGCAGCGCACCGGTCGCGTGGCGCTCCCGAAACTCGATCGCAAGGCGCGCCTGCGCCTCGCGAACTGACCGGTCTCCGACACACCTCACCCGCAATTCCACTACCCCGAAAGGTTGGGCTGCCATGGCCGCCAACGTCTACTACGAAGCTGACGCCGATCCGTCCATCATCCGCGGCCGCAAGGTCGCGATCATCGGCTACGGCTCGCAGGGCCACGCCCACACGCTCAACCTCAAGGAGTCGGGCGTCGACGTCTGCGTCGGTCTGCGGGAGGGCTCCTCGTCGAAGGTCAAGGCGGAGAACGCCGGGCTGACGGTGAAGACGATCGACGATGCCGCCGAGTGGGCCGACGTGATCATGATCCTCGCTCCCGACACCGAGCAGAAGAAGATCTTCGACGAGCACATCGCCGGTCACCTGAAGCCGGGTGATGCCATCGCGTTCGCCCATGGGTTCAACGTGCGCTTCGGCCGGATCACGGCGCCCGAGGGCGTCGATTGCATCATGATCGCTCCGAAGGGTCCGGGTCACCTCGTACGTCGAACGTACACCGAGGGTGGCGGGGTGCCGGCGCTGATCGCCGTCGACCAGGATGCGACGGGCGACGCGAAGGCGTTGGCGATGTCGTACGCCGATGCGATCGGCGGCGCACGTGCGGGCGTGATCGAGACGACCTTCCCCGAGGAGACCGAGACGGACCTGTTCGGTGAGCAGGTCGTGTTGTGCGGTGGGTTGACGAAGCTGGTGCAGTACGGGTTCGAGACGCTCACCGAGGCCGGCTACGCGCCGGAGATGGCCTACTTCGAGTGCCTCCACGAGGTCAAGCTGATCGTCGACCTGATGTACGAAGAGGGCATCGCCGGGATGCGGTACTCGATCTCCGACACGGCCGAGTACGGCGATCTGACCCGCGGACCACGCGTCATCACCGAGGACACGAAAGCCGAGATGAAGAAGATCCTCGGCGAGATCCAGTCGGGGCAGTTCGCGGACGAATGGATTGCCGAGAGCGAGTCGGGGCGTGCGAACTACCACCGCATGCAGGACGAGGGCAAGGCACACCCGATCGAGACGGTGGGCGCACAGTTGCGGTCGATGATGCCGTGGATCAGCGCCGGCAAGCAGTCCGTCGCGGAAGCCAGTGGCGGCGACAGCTGACGACACCGCTCCTAGCTGACGGCGACTCGGCAGGCGAGACGCATCATGTCGTCGACGCCCCGCTTCAGTTCCTCGTCGCTGATCCGGGTCGTGTCGCCCGATTCCTCGAGGATGTCCGAGACGGTCATCATCGCCAGGGCCTCCATGCCCTTGACCGCTGCGACCGCGTACATCATCGATGCCTCCATCTCGACGCCGATGTGCCCGGTCCGCTTCCAGCGGGCGAACGTGCCCGGGTCGGGGTCGTAGAAGACGGCACTCGACAGGATCGCTCCCACGTGGATCATCGCACCCTGCTCGCGACTCAGGCGGGCCGCCGTCTCGGCCAGCTCGAACGTCGCAGTCGGCGCATACGAGTCCATCTGCACGTACCGCAGTGCGGTCGCGTCCTCGGCGGTGGCCGAGATCCCGATCACCATGTCGCCCATCTTCATGCCGTCTCGCAGACCGCCGCACGTGCCGACCCGGATCAGGCGCTCGACGCCCAGCATCGACAGCTCCTCGAACACGATGCCCGCCGACGGGCATCCCATGCCGGTGGTCTGCACGCTGATGGGTGCTCCTGCGAACGTCCCGGTGAATCCGAGCATGCCGCGCTCCTCGTTCACGGTTCGGTAGCCGGGCTCGAAGAACGTCTCGGCGATGTACGCGGCGCGGCGAGGGTCGCCGGGACAGAGAACGTTCGGGGCGTAGTCGCCGGGTTCGGCGCGCAGGTGGATCGGCATCGACCCAGCGTAGAGTCGGTGCGGGCGCCAGGAAAGGGGAGGCAGTGGAGCCGACACGAGATGACGTAGTGGTGGCGACGCAGATCGGGCACGGGTCGGCCGGGCGCGGTGTCGACTCCGTCCGCGTGACGACGGTGCTCGGCGAACGCGATGGAACCGTCGGAATCGCCTGGGCGACCGCCGTCGCGTCGCCGTCGCTCGGGCATTCACCGTTCGTGGTCACGGCCAAGCCGAACCTGCCCGTCGTGCCGGTCACCCTGCTGGTCCCGGCGGTCGGCGTGAGCGATCAGCGTCATGCCGACCTGACGTTCGGGGCGGCCCACGCCGGTGTCGCCGCTGCAGTACTCGACCTCCAGATGGACGACCCTGACGGCGACCACTGCCTGATCGTGTCGGTGTGGGTCGACGCGCGGGCCGAAGCGGAGGAAGTGATCTTCGCCCACACCCGTGACGCCACGATGTCGGCACTCAAGCAAGGTGCCGCAGGTGGGCCGTGGCATCCGAACCTCGTCGCGGTGGAGACGCCCGAGAACGACCACTTCCGTCGTTCGGGCGGTCCCGCGGTTCTCGACGACTGAGCAGCGCCGGAAAGCGGCCGCAATCGGGCTCCGGTCGACTCGTAGGATGTTCGACCGTGCTGCACCTGTACGACACCGCGACCCGTGAGGTACGTGAGCTCGCCCTCCGCGAGCCCGGGAAGGTCAGCATCTACCTGTGCGGGCCGACGGTGTACGCGCCGCCGCACCTGGGACACGGTCGGCAGAACATCGTGTACGACGTGCTCGTGCGATACCTCCGATGGAGCGGGCTCGACGTGCGGTTCGTCTCGAACATCACGGACATCGACGACCAGATCATCAACCGAGCGAACGCCGAGAACCGGCCCTGGCAGGACATCACGCAGAAGTGCGAGCGGGTCTGGTTCGACGCCCAGTCGCGCATGGGCGTGTTGCGACCCGACGACACCCCGCACGCCACCGAGTACGTCGACGAGATGGTCGAGATGATCGGCGAGCTCGTCGACGGAGGTCACGCCTATGTCACCGACGACGGCGTGTACCTGTCGGTCGAGGCCGTGCCGGACTACGGGTTGCTGGCGCACCAATCGCTCGATGACATGCTCGCCGGCGGGGGCGATCGGGCGGTGCTCGGTGCCGGTCAGAAGCGGCATCCGGCCGACTTCGTGCTCTGGAAGTTCTCCAAGCCGGGGGAGCCGTCGTGGCCGTCGGCCTGGGGTGACGGACGGCCAGGTTGGCACAGCGAGTGCGTGGTGATGAGTCTCGACATCCTCGGTGAGGGATTCGATCTGCACTGCGGCGGTCAAGACCTCCGCTTCCCGCACCACGAGAACGAACGAGCTCAAGCCGTCGCGCTCGGGAGGACCTTCGCCAACCATTGGATGCACCACGCGTTCCTGGTCGACGCCGAGGGTGAGAAGATGTCGAAGAGCCTCGGCAACGTGTTGAACATGCTCGATCTTCTCGATCGCTACGACGAGCGGGCGTATCGCATGCTGCTCCTCCAGACGCACTACCGGAGCCCGGTTCGAGTCAGCCTCGACAGTCTCGATGCATCGCAGCGGACGTTGGCCGGACTCGATGCCTTCAGCGCGCGGTCGGCGTCGGTCGGGGTGGGTGACCCCGATCCGGATGTACTCGATCGCTTCCGTGCTGCGATGGACGACGATCTCGACACGCCGGCCGCAACCGCACTGCTCTTCGACACCGTGCGGACGGCGAACACGGCGATCGACGCCGGTGATCGCGCCGGTGCCGCTGCAGCGATCGCGGCGGTGAACGAGATGGCATCTGCGCTCGGTCTCGAACTCGGTGGCGCGGACGACGTGCCCGCCGTTGTCACCGCCCGAGCGGTCGCGCTCGACGATGCCCGGGCCGGCGGCGACTACGCATCGGCCGACGCGATCCGTGCCGCACTCCAGGCCGAGGGCTGGACCGTCGAGACCTCCAAGGACGGTACGACCGTCCGCCGCTGAGTGCCTCCCGGTCGTCGGGGACGACGATTCGATGACGAAGTTACCGGCGAGTAGACAGAACGGTTACCAGCGAGTAACTTGTGCACATGGCTGATTTCTCGATGGCACTCAATGAAGACCAGCTCCAGCTCCAGAAGTGGGTGCATGGTTTCGCCGAAGACGTGATGCGCCCGAATGCCCACGAGTGGGACGAGCGTGAGGAGTTCCCGTACCCGGTCGTTCAGCAGGCTGCCGAGATCGGCCTGTACGGGTGGGAGTTCATGGCCGAGGGCATGATGAACGACCCGAGTGGGCTCACCTTGCCGGTCGCCATCGAAGAGTTGTTCTGGGGCGACGCCGGGCTCGGTATGGCGATCATGGGCACCGCCCTGGCAGCAGCCGGTATCGCCGCATCGGGCACGCCCGAGCAGGTGATGGAGTGGGTGCCGCAGTGTTATGGCGATGCCGCTGACCTGAAGCTCGGTGCGTTCTGCGCCAGCGAAGCCGATGCAGGCTCCGACGTCGGCGGGTATCGCACCAGCGCCAAGTACGACGAGTCCAAGGACGAATGGGTGCTCAACGGCACCAAGGCCTGGATCACCAATGGTGGGATCGCCGACGTCCACGTCGTCGTCGCTGTGGTCGAGCCCGAGTTCAGATCGAAGGGGCACGCCAGCTTCATCGTTCCAGCCGGCACACCGGGTCTCAGCATGGGCATGAAGTACAAGAAGCACGGGATCCGGGCCAGTCACACCGCAGAGGTCGTGCTCGACGACGTGCGCGTGCCCGGCAGTTGCCTGTTGGGCGGCAAGGACAAGCTCGACGAGCGTCTCGCACGAGTACGCGAGGGCAAGCCGGGTAACGCCCAGGCCGCCATGCAGACCTTCGAGGCCACGAGGCCGTCGGTCGGCGCTCAGGCGCTCGGCATCGCCCGCGCCGCCTACGAGTACTCGCTCGAGTACGCCAAGGAGCGTGAGGCGTTCGGCCGCAAGATCATCATGAACCAGTCGATCGCCTTCATGCTCGCCGACATGGCGACCGAGATCGAAGCCACCCGCGGCATGATCTGGCGTGCGGCCTGGCTCGGCAAGCAGCGCCAGTTCAAGAACGCCGAAGGCTCGATGGCCAAGATGAAGGCTGGCCGCGTCGCCACCTGGGCAACCGAGCGGGCGATCCAGATCCTCGGTGGTGTGGGCTACACCCGCGACTACCCGGTAGAGCGCTGGCACCGCGATGCGAAGATCCACGACATCTTCGAAGGCACCGAGCAGATCCAGCAGCTGGTGATCAGCCGGGCGATATCAGGCCTGCGTATCGAGTGAT
>CAVVAM010000014.1:0-712150 GCA_963746265.1 uncultured Acidimicrobiaceae bacterium | reverse complement strand
GCCCTAGTCATCCCTAGAACTGGGCGGACTGGGCAACACCCAGCGGACACGCCAGTCGCGAAACCCCTGGTCAGCGGGACTCAGCGACACTCACCAGCACCCAGAAATCTGGGGAGGGTGAACCACGACATCTTCGAAGGCACCGAGCAGATCCAACAGCTGGTGATCTCCCGGGCGATATCAGGCCTGCGTATCGAGTGATTCCGTAGCCGGGCTCATGTCACCCTGCTCGGCAGCGAAGGGTCTCATCCTGACTTCATCCCTACCGGTGATCGCCGCGTGGCGGCGATCCGGGAGAAGAGCTCAGGGGTGTGGGAGGGGCGTGTCTTCACCGGCGCCGCGCTCGCACGCTACGAACGACGCGGAGCAAGAAGCGGGACGCGATGACGGCCGACGACGTACGGGCCGTGATCGCAGCTGCCGATGACCTCGATCCGGCGGCCGGGCTGGCGCTGCGGCTGGCTGCGATCGGCGGAGCCCGGCGTTCCGAACTGGCCGCGCTGCGATGGGGGACGTCCACGTCGCTGCGCTGACGATCGACTCTGCGATCGAGGTGCTGAACCGCGGCAACCGCAGCCCCGAGCTCCGCGACGTTGTCACTCCTACGCGATGGAAGTACTCGTCGCGGCACTCACCAGCGCAGACGTCGGCATCCCGACCGCCGGTCACCACGCGCCGACCACGCCGCCTCCCTCGCGGCATGGATTCCTCTGAGAATGCCGAACCCAGCGCTCGCTGGATCGTCGCATCAGCCGCAATCGACCACCTCGCCCACTGACCCCGCCCCGAACTCCTCGGGTCAGCGACGGAAGCTCAGCACCAGGGTATAGCTGCTCGATTCTGACCGAGCGCTATACGTCCGTCGAGTCACAACCTCGTCCCCGTCACGCTCGTACTCGGCAACAACCGTCAGACCAGCAACCGAATCGCTCGGTGCGTAGGACTCGCGAGCCGGCAGCCCTGCCCCACCGAACACACTGCTCTCGACCTCGAACCGGTCCAGGATGATGAGATCGTCCTCCAGCAGTCGCTTCCAGAGCGTGAAATGAAACGGCGCAAAGAAGATGCCGTTCGCGGTTTCCCGAGGACCCGGTTCCAGCGAGAGCCCAAAATCAGACTCGCCCACGACGCCCAACCACTCCTCGTACTTGTCGTTGTACAGACGCTGAAAACCTCGCGGACCATCAATCTCGTAGCCAACGATCGAGATCAGGATCGAGTCGCTGGAATCGCTGGGAGCGAGCATCGACTGATTCAGATTGAAGCTGTTGCCACTGTCCACCTCCTCTCGGCCGAACCGATAGACCGACAGCAAGTCGCCACCCTCGGCGTCGTGGATTGCAGCGAACAGGGCAATCTCGTCGGACCCCCACTCGCGACGCCGTTCCTGTACACGACTGCGCCGGCCCGAGGTGGTCTCCAGATTGCAGACGACCTCATTCATTCGAACCCCGATCGACATAGCACACTCACCTTCTTCTCAACGGGCTGACACGACGACAGACCCTACTCCACAAGACGCCGGACAAAGGTCGCCGATACCACGGCTTGAGCAACTGCCCCCGACAGTTCGTCGACCTCGCCGAGGAACCGTACGCGGCGGGTTCGAACGTGATCATCATGCGTGCACCGCATCACGGGCTCGGCAACGACGGCGGCACCATCGGCGGAGTCGGCAAGGTGGGCCCGCTCGATGCGCACGACCTGCGCGACTTCGCTGACGACTCGGTGGACACCGCAACCGGGCTCGCGGACCGGGTCGAGGTGTTGGGGCTGTCGATGGGCGGTGTCCTCGCGATGTGGACGGCACAGTTCTGCGACGACGTCGACCTCGCCATCGCGTCGGCGATCTCGACCCCCGGCGTCCCGCACGTCCTCACCACCTCGTTCATCCAATCTGTTCAATCGCCTGCCGAACGTGTCGCTGCCGTCGTCGGGTACCGAGCTCGACCACGCGTACGCCGGCGAGTCCAGCGGCGCACTGGCGGCGATGTTCCTGCTCGCACGCGCCACCGAGAACGAACTCACGTCCCGGCCCGCCGCCGCCGGCGACCTGGTCGTGGTGTTGAATCCCGACGACGATCAGGTCGACAACGGCGAGGTCACCCAACTCGTCGAGCGCTGGTCGGATGCGGACGGCGACGTCGAGATCATCGTGTTGGACACCGCCGGGCTCCGACACGATCTGATCGATCCCGCCCAACCGACCGGTGACGTGAGCCAGGTCTATCCGGTGCTGTCCGATCTCATCCAGGCCGAGTAGGAAGCCGCCCTGACCGCCAGGTCGAATCACGACCGGACACGACATCGAGGAGCTGAGCACGGCGCGCAACGACGATCTGGATCGACTCGCGTCGCCGGCGGAGTGCGCCCTCGCGGGCGAACAGCCTCTCATCGAGCCCGACGGCGGTGACGGTGCCGAACCGGTTCGGGCGGTAGCTCCGCGGTGTCCCAGAGAGCACGACGGCCTCTGTCACCGTGTGCCAGTCGCAGCCGAGATCGGCGGCCGACCTCTGCGACCGAGCGGCTGTGACGGCCGACCTGCACCGTTGCCCAGCCAGCCGCCCGAGTGGTCATCGCGCACTGCGACGGCGCGCTGCCCGAGGTGGTAGAACCATGTTGTCGGCCTCGGGTGATCATGCCGTTGTCCGTCGCCAGTGTCGACGATCTGGAGGTCCGCCGTTGACAGCGATGATCACGGTGGATCACCTGCGCAAGGCCTACGGCACGACGCATGCTGTCGACGACCTCTCGTTCAGTGTGGAGCGCGGCGAGATCTTCGGCATCCTCGGGCCGAACGGCGCCGGCAAGACGACGACCGTCGAGTGCGTGCAGGGCTTGCGCAGCACGGACGGTGGGACGATTCGCGTGCTCGGGCTCGACCCCACCACGCAGGGCGCGGAGCTCCGGCAGCGCATCGGGTCACAGCTGCAGGATTCTGCACTTCCCGGCCGGCTGAGGGTCGCTGAGTCCTTGGATCTCTTCGCAGCGTTCGCTCGCCGCCCCGTCGACAGCGATGAGCTCCTCACTCGATGGCGGTTGCAGGACCAGCGAGATCAGGCCTTCGACAGCTTGTCGGGCGGGCAGCGACAGCGGCTGTTCATCGCGCTCGCGTTCGTGAACTCCCCCGAGTTGGTCTTCCTCGACGAGCTCACGCAAGGGCTGGACCCTCAGGCGCGACGAGCGACATGGGATCTGATCCGAGAGATCCGGCAAGGTGGCACGACCGTCGTGCTCGTGACGCACTTCATGGACGAGGCAGAGCACCTCTGTGATCGCGTCGCCGTCGTCGACGAGGGCAAGGTCGTCGCGCTCGACACGCCGCAGGGGTTGATCGACGGGCTGGGGCTGTCGTCCGTCGTGCGCTTCACAACGCCTGAGCCGGACCTGGGTTGGGTCGAGCGGCTCGCTGTCGTCGAGTCGTTGAGTCGCCATGGGGACGCAGTCGAGATCCGCGGCAGGGGCCCGGTGTTGGCGCTCGTCGCGTCCGAGCTCGTCGCTCACGGGATCGTCCCGCTCGACCTGCGAGTCGACCGCCCCACGGTCGAAGACGCGTTCTTGGCCCTCACCGGACGGAAGATCCGAGACTGACCGCGATGCGTGGCTACCTCGCGATGACACGCGCCGAGTTCCGGCTGTTCCGCAGGGAGCCCTTCTCGATCGTCTTCGTGCTCGCCTTCCCGCTCATGATGATGGCGCTGCTCTCGGCCGTCTTCGGGAACGACCAAGCCGACGCCCAGGACGTCGAGAACGGCATGCTCGTCTGGCGCGGCGTGACACCGGCCAACTACTACACGGCGGCGTCGGTCGCCGTGATCATCGCTGCGCTCGGTCTGATGACGCTTCCGATCAACCTCGTCGGATACCGCGAGCGGGGCATCCTGCGGCGCTTTCGTGCTTCGTCGGTCTCGGCTTGGATCCTCGTCAGCGCCCAACTCTCCCTCGCGCTGCTGACCTTCGTCGCCGGCGCGGTGCTGATGGGTTTCGTGGCGTGGCTCTCCTACGACGCGATGGTGCCGCAGGACGTGATCGGGGTCGTGGTCGCACTCCTGTTCGGAACAGCGGCCTTCGGAGCGATCGGGCTGCTGCTCGCGGCGGTGATCCGGAGCAGTCGCTCAGCCCAGGGCATCGGACTCATGCTGTTCTTCGCGATGTGGCTCATCTCAGGCACCGCCCCACCGCGCGCCGTGCTGCCTGCAGGTCTCCGCGACTTCGGCGGCATCCTGCCGCTCGCCCACCTCGTGACCGCCGTGCAGGATCCCTGGTTCGGGTTCGGCTGGAGCGCAACGGATCTCGCCGTGCTCGGGGCCTACGCCGTGGCCGCGGGCGGCCCGGCACTGTGGTTCTTCCGCTGGGACTGAGGTGTACGCCGCGCGCCGCCCGACGGAGACCTCGGTTGTCATCGTGGGACGCCGAAGCGAAGACGACGAACGACCGGGGCGAGGTCATCGTCTTCGTGTACGCCGGCCCTGGCGGGCCGGCACTCGCATTCGTGGTCTGGGACTCCGCAACCGGGCGCGTCGAGCTCATCGCCGGGGTAGGTCCGCTCCCGGGCTTGACCGACATCAACAACCGAGGCCACGTCATCGGAGGCATTCGCAGCGACGACGAACACGAAGCGTTCCTGTGGGACCGTTCCAGCCCGTTCGCCGTTCACTTCCTCGACCACACCGGATGGAACAGTGCCTCCGCAACCGCCATCAACGATCGAGGTCAGATCCTCGGTCGGGTCGCAAACGACCCGACCGACATGCACGTCGCCGTGTGGGACGACGTCGACGCCCCACCCCGCCTGCTCGATTGCCTGATGTCCGCTGCGGACATCAACGACGCCGGACAGATCGTCGGCCGATCGTCCGTGTCGGGGTTCTACGGAGTCTGGGACCTCACCACGAGCCGGTTCAGCCAGCTCCCATCCGCATCCCAAGTGATCTCCATCAACGACGCCGGACAGGTCCTCGGTTGGGCTGGGGACCACAGTGCGCTGTGGAATCCGCAGTGAGGTCAGCGTGCGGCAGCGACGTCACGGGGATGACCGGCTGCCCGGTACTCGCGGCGCACTGGTCTGCCCGGGTGTGTACGGCTTCTGCTGATCGGGCTGGCACAGTCCCACGAGAGTCGGCGGCCGATCGTCCAGACGGCCGCACCGTCCACCAAGGACGGTTCAGGGGCACCCGACAACGGCGCCCGGTAGCACGACCGAGCTCGCGCGAGCCACGCCACAGTGCGGTGCAAGCCGGGTGCTCGGGATCCCGGCGACCAGAAGCATGAGACCTGTTGTTGTCGGGCAGCGCGGCTGCTCCGACGGACCGGTCCGGATGTCGCGGTTGGCCGGGTGACGGGCAAACGAGCCGGACGTGTGAGTGCAACGCCCGGAATCTCTGACAACATCGGCACCATGTCTGCACGCAGCGCTCCGAGAACGCCATGACCCGCGCCGAATTCTACGAGCAGGTCGATGCCACGCTCGACGGTATCCGTGACGATGGGTTGTGGAAGGCGGAGCGACCGATCGTGACACCCCAGGGCGGCACCATCACTGTCGCCGGCGGTGCGGAGGTGCTGAACCTGTGCGCCAACAACTACCTCGGCCTCGCCGACGATCCATCGCTCGTCGCGGCTGCCAACGATGCGATGCAGACGTACGGATACGGCATGGCGTCGGTGCGCTTCATCTGCGGCACGCTCGACCTCCATCGCACGCTCGAACACGAGATCGCTCAGTTCATCGGGACCGACGACGCGATCACGTTCGCCGCCTGCTTCGACGCCAACGGCGGTGTGTTCGAGCCGCTGCTCGACACCGAGGACGCCATCATCTCCGATTCGCTCAACCATGCGTCGATCATCGACGGGGTGCGGCTGTGCAAAGCGAAGCGTTACCGCTTCGCGTCACGCGACCTCGTCGATCTCGAAACGCAGTTGGGGCAAGCCCGAGCCGACGGCTCCCGCCACATCCTCATCGTCACCGACGGCGTGTTCTCGATGGACGGCTACATCGCCGACATCGCAGGCATCTGCGAACTGGCGGATCGACATGAGGCCCTGGTCATGGTCGACGACTGCCATGCAACGGGATTCATCGGACCGGACGGACGGGGAACGCCCGCGCTGCATGGGGTGTCCGATCGCGTCGACATCGTCACGAGCACACTCGGCAAGGCGGTCGGCGGCGGGATGGGCGGCTTCGTGGCCGCCCGCCAGAACATCGTCGACCTGTTGCGCCAGCGAGCGCGGCCCTATCTCTTCTCGAACGCGCTCGCCCCGGCGCTGCTCGGTGGAGCGCGCCAGGCCCTGCGCCTGGTCGCGCACGGCGATGCGCTCCGCTCGCGGCTCGTCGACAACGCCGTTCGCTTCCGCACGGCGATGACCTCCGCCGGGTTCACGCTGTCCGGAGAAGGCCACCCGATCATCCCGGTGATGATCGGTGACGCCACGCTGGCGGGCGAGATGGCGGCGCGCCTGCTCGACCGTGGGATCTACGTCACCGCGTTCTCGTACCCCGTCGTACCGCACGGCACGGCTCGCATCCGGACGCAGATGAACGCGGCGCACTCCAACGACGACCTCGACCGTGCGATCACCGCGTTCACCGAGGTCGGAGTCGAACTCGGCATCATCGGAGCGGCCTGATGAAGGCTCTCGTCAAGGCAGGCTCCGAGCGCGGACTCGTGCTCGATGACGTGCCCGAGCCCGAGCCCGGCCCTGCCGATGTACTGATCAAGGTGACGCATGCTGCGATCTGTGGCACCGACCTGCACATCTACGACTGGAACGAGTGGGCGCAGGAGAACCTGCACCCGCCCGTCGTGGTCGGCCATGAGTTCGTGGGCGTCGTCGAAGCAGTCGGCGCACAGGTCGAGGACATTTCGCCGGGCGCACGCGTCTCCGGGGAGGGCCACATCGTCTGCGGGCACTGCCGCAACTGCCGTGCCGGCCACGGGCATCTCTGCCGGTCGACGGTCGGCGTCGGCATCCAGCGCGACGGCGGCTTCGCTGAGTACGTCGTGATCCCGGCGCGCAACGCCTACCCCGTTCCCGACTCGGTTCCCGACGAGATCGCCGCCATCCTCGACCCCCTCGGCAATGCGGTCCACACGGCGCTGTCGTTCGACCTCGTCGGCGAAGACGTGTTGATCACGGGAGCGGGCCCGATCGGACAGATGGCGTGTGCGGTGTGCCGACATGCCGGTGCACGTCACATCGTGATCACCGATGTCGAGGAGGCCCGACTCGCGACGGCGCAGCAGATGGGTGCGACGCGTGCGGTGCTCGCCGGAGTGGCGTCGGTGCGAACAGTGATGGACGACCTCGACATGACCGAGGGATTCGACGTCGCGCTCGAGATGTCGGGCAGCCCGCACGCCCTCACCGACGTCCTCGAGCTCGCCAACCACGGTGCCAAGGTGGCCCTGCTCGGGCTGTTCGACCATCTCGTCGAGATCGACGTGAACCAGGCGATCCTGAAGGGCTTGACGATCAAGGGGATCTACGGCCGCGAGATGTTCGACACGTGGTACAAGGCCGTCGCCATGTTGGACTCGGGCCTGCGGATCGACCCGATCATCAGCCACCACTTCGGCCTCGACGACTACGAGCGGGCGTTCGAGGCGCTGCGCAGCGGCGAAGCGACCAAGGTGATCCTCGACATCGCGTGACTCGCCGTGTCAGGTCGTGTCGGCGGCCGATGCCTGTGCCACGACCGCCCATCAGCACCGTCAGCGCGGCCCGGGGTCGTCCGCGCGTTCCGCTCGACGATCGGCACCGCGCATCGATCGCGGACATGGTGATCTCTCGAGGGGGTGGCGTCTTCGGCGACGACGGTGACGATGCCGTGGGCATCGTCGAGATCGCGGACGGCAGCCTGAACTCGGGCTCGGCCGGAGGCAACAGCCACGTCGCCTGTCCGTGACGAACGCCGGGTGTCGGAGGCTCAGGCGCTCAGCGCCGTGAGGGCGGCCTCTGCGACCTCGTCGAATCGTTCGACGAGTCTTCCGAGCCAGGACGGGTCGTCGTCGGCGAAGACGGCGCGGACCTGCGCGCGGATCGGAGCGGCCCCGTCGCCGCCCGGGTCTCCGTGGGCGTGCAGCCAGGCGTCGGCTCGGAGGGCCTGGAGCACGGAGAACACGTCGACCGTTCCGAACTCGAGTGCGGCGGCGGTGACCTCGACGTCGGGCAGAAGCGCCTCGATCGCACCGAGCCAGTCGCCGGTCAACGACGCCGAGACGCTCTCGCCGTCGAGCATCGAGCGCACGTCACCCCACCACGACGTGGCCCGTTCGTAGCCGGGATCCCCGACCGATACGTGGGAGATCAGCTCGCCGTGGCCCCATTCTCCGAGGCCGGTGTGGAGGTCGATCACCCCGAGCCGGGTCGCCGGTGCGACCAGGCGGGCGAGGTGTTCCGACAGCCAACGGTTCGACCACACCGCGGCCCTACCGCCGAAGAACAGTCCGGTCGGATGGTCGTACTGACCGCCACTGACGATCTGCTGGAAGCGGTCGAGTCCGACCTCACCGGCGACTTCGAGCAGGGCCGCGGTCGTCGCCGCCTGGGACTCCTCGCTCCAGGTCGACGGTACGAGGAGATCGGCCACATCCGAGTAGGCCTCGTTGCGGGGTGGATCGCTCCAGTCGACGAAGTTCCGGTTGAGGTCGACGTTGTCCTCGTTGACGCGTCGCACCCACGAGAATCCGACCGGGTTGAATCCGTGGATCATGACGATCCGCGTGTCGGTGCGTGCGGAACCGGCGGCACGTTCGCCGAGCCACCACGACTGGAGCGCCGACCCGGCGAAGCCCTCGACACCGTGCGTGCCCGACACGATCAGCACCACGGCACGGGCCGTGTCGTCGCCGAGCTGGGCGACGTCGATCGCAAGGTCCTCGCCGGCGAAGCCCTGCACCGGATGCGGGAACGACGAGACGGCGGCATTGGCGCGCCGGGCGGCGTCCAGGAACCGGCTGCGTGCGGTCGCGTACGTGGGATCGAGCGTGCGAACGTCGTGTGCCCCGGTTGCTGTCATGCCGACATCCTGGCCCATCGCACGTCGCCGCGGTGGAGCATCCGTACGTCAACCCGGAGTCGCCGGTGTGCCCGACTCGATCGGCGAGTTCGGCCACCCGCAGTCGTCGGCCCGTTGCTCCGTCACGAGAACCAACCGGTTCTTCGAGACATGGCGCGGTGCGCCGACCGCCATTGACGATCACGAGCTCGGGCGTCGTGGATGAGGAGCTCGGCCATCTGGCCTCCTGCGAAAGCCGCAGGGCCGTCGAGCCGATCGGCGATGCTGGTCAGGTACACCCCGGCGACGACGGCATCGTTCAACTCGCCGAGCGCGTCCTGGATGGTGGCTGCGTCCCTCGCGAACTTGCGTGCTGGCTTGCCGACGGCGGGTGCAACCGCTTCAGCCGCGTAGCGAAGTCGCTTCGCGATGATCCGGAGCGCGTGCAACTCCTCGGGCGAAGGATGCGAACCGAGCCGATTCACGGTGCGATCGAGCCGTTTCCACGGTCGTCGAACGAGCCTGGGCATGACCTTGCGGGCAAGGCCCTCGGCTCGAGGCAGCGTGGCGGGCGAGGACGAAGCGGCAACGACATCATCGAGGAGTCTGATCATCCGCGCATCACTCAGGCTCTTGAGGAGGCGAGCGCGATGGCGGCGGCGCTCGAGTGCCAGTTGGTGAAGTACCCGGGCGACCGCATCCCCGTCGATCCTGGGTTGGTCGACCGCGACGCCGCGGAGGATCTGCTCGAGGACGTCGCAGTCACGCACCGCACCGAGCTGATCGATCAGCCACCGGAGCTCGGAACGTAGTCGGACGCCCCACTCGGGCTCGAGCAGCGGTTCGAAGGTCTTGAGGTCGGACCGCAGTCGTCGAGCCGCGACACGGGCCTGGTGGACACCTTCAGGGTCGACGCCGAGGCGGGCGGCCGGCAGCTGTTGAAGGAGCGACGCTGCCGAGAACGACAGCGCGAATCGGATCACGTCGCGCGCGGTCGGTGCGTTCGGCAACGGAGTCACGACGACGTCCGGGTCTCGCATCGCATCTGGACCGAGAACTCGAACGAGTTTGGGGAGTGGTGGTTCCGACCGAATCTGGGCCGGAAGGTGATTCAACACCTCGATCAGAATGGCGTCGTCGGCGTCCGGAGCCAGCTCGATCTCGAGTTCGCGGAACGTGACCTCCTCCGCGTCGTCTGCTGTTCGTCCGCGGACTTCGTCGTCGGTGATGATCGCGAGCACGTCATCGCCGGCTCGCCAAGCGCGTTGCCGACGTCGGGTGCTCAGGCGTGCGACCTCGACAACCTCGGCGCCCCTGGTGAAGGACGACACCAGATTCCGTGCCCGTGTCGGAGGCTCGCCGGCCGCGCCGCGGACGAGAACCTCTTCACGATCCATCACGACGCCCCTCGTCGCTTTCGGGATCTTGACCGTCCAGCCCTCATCGGCTCGGTGGCGGAGCGTGCAGCCCCACCGCGCGAGGCGTCTGTCTTCGGTGTCGTAGTAGACGTCGAAGACATCGCGCTCCTCGATGTCATCCAGGGAGGCACCTTCGATCGCGTCGGCGAGTTCGGGCAGCTCGAACGAATCCGTCAGGACGATCTTGATTTCGCGTTCGCGCATCTCTCCTCCCGGACCGTCTCTGTACGACATCTTGGCGCGAACCGTTCCCGAACCATTGGTCGTGCTGTTCGTCTCCCACTGATCCGACCCGTCACCATGCGGTCCTCGTCACCCGCAGCATCATTCGGCATCGAAACCCTCCTCGTCCTGCCACGGGTCGTCGGGCTGGTTTCCGAACGCCATCACTGCGGCGGCGGCGGCAGACTCCAGGGAAGAATGGAAGAAGGCGTCCCCGATCCTGTCGTAGAGGCCGTATCGGCGGAGCCGATCCTTGACCGGTCCGCTGAGCCCGGCGAATGCGAAGTCGATGTCTCGGATGTCGAGTTCGTCGAGCAGCAGGTCGAGTATCTCGGCGCCGCTGCTGTCGATGTCGGTCATCGGTTCGGCAGCGATGACGACTCGTCGGACGGGACTCGGTTTGTGTTCGATGGCTTCCAGCAGTTTCTCCTCGAAGTACGGGGCGTTCGCGAAGAAGAGTGGCGACTCGAATCGGAAGATGAGCAACCCCGGGATCAACCACACGTCGGGATGCCTGCCGACGTCGTGATAGCCGGATCGTCCGGTGAGTCTGCCGAGCTCGGCCGTGTGAGGTCGCCACCGCTTCCAGACGAAAACCGCGAGGGAGACGGCGATCGCGATCAGCAGGCCCTCCAGCACGCCGATCAGGACGACGCCCAGGGTGGCGACGACCGACGCCGCGAAGTCGGTCCGACGCACGCGCAGCAGCCACCACACCACTCGTAGGTCGAACAAGCCGAACGATGCAACGACGACGATCGCCGCCAAGACCGACGACGGGAGGTCAGCAAGGATGCCGTTGGCGCTCACCAACAACACGATGATCGCACCGGCTGACAACACGCCGGTGAGCTGCGTCTTCGAGCCGATCGCATCTGCGACGACGGTGCGAGAGGAGCTGGCGCTCATCGGAAAGCCCTGGAACAGCCCGGCGGCGACGTTGGCGGCGCCCAAGCCGATCGCCTCGCGGTTCTGGTCGACCCGGTCGCCTCGCTTGGCCGAGAAGCTGCGCGACAACGCCGCCGTGTCGGCGACGGACACGACGGAGATGGCCAACGCGCCGGCGGCGAGTGCTCCGAGGTCGTCCCACGACACCCGTGGGAGCGTCGGGCTCGGAAATCCCGCAGGGAGGACACCGACCACCGACACACCGTCGTCGGCGAGGTCGAGCAGACTGACCACCACCATCGACCCGACCACCGCGACCAACACCCAGGGAATGCGAGGTGCCAGCCGACGCCCAGCGATCATCGCGACGATCGCCGCGCCTCCCAGGACGACCGACGCTCCGACGGTTTGGCCGTCGACGACGGCAGTGACGAACTCGACGACGTCGCCGACGAAATCGTCCGAGTCGGTCGAGAATCCGAACAGCTTGGGGAGCTGACTCACGAGCACCAGGAGCGCAATGCCGTTGAGGTACCCGACGCGCACGGGCATCGACAGGAGATCGGTGACCGTTCCGAGCCTCAACCAGCCGACGCCGATCTCGAGCAGACCGGCCATGACTGCGAGCGCCCCCGCCAGGGCGACCGCCTCAGCGGGCGAGTCGCCGATCACCAACGGTGCGATGATCGCTGCGATCACCGGCGCCAGCGATGAATCGGGTCCGAGCACGAGAATTCGTGAGGGCCCGAACACGGCGTAGCCGACGAGAGCGGTCACCGTCGTGTAGAGACCGGTCACAGCGGGCAGCCCGGACAGCTCGGCGTACGCCATACCCTGCGGGACCAGCAGCACCGTGAGAACCAATGCGGCGACGACATCGTTTCGGAGCCACGACCGGTCGTAGTCCCGAACCACTGCGATGCCAGGCACCCACGTCGCGACGCGGCTGCTCACCGTCGAACGACGGTTCGTCATGTCGGTCACCACACGGCGCCAGTCAACCGGGCTCGGTCACGACGGTTCGGTGCGCAGGATCCTCGAACGATGCTTCGCCCCCTCGTGCGCGTCGCCGGTGTTGCCGTCGACGAGCTTACGCGCAGGTAACCAGAGGGCCGAGATCGAATCCCGTCGTTCTGCGAGCTCGGCGGACTCGGCGGGACGCCGACAGAGTTATGATCGGGATGCTGGCGGCTGTCGATGCCTGGGGGAGCGAAGGTGGCCGCTCGGGAGAGGCTGAACGACATGACGAAAACGCCACACGAACTCGAGTTCACGCTCGAGAGCGTGACTGCAGGACACACCGCAGGCACCGAGAAGATGGCCGAGATCGAACACGACAACCGACCGTGGGTCTGCGAGTCGGGGGTGCAGGCGTTGGGGATCGGCCAGAAGGTCACCGACGGCGTCGAGACCGGCGAACTCGCCCTGCGCGTCTACGTCGAGCAGAAGCGGCCCGACAGGAAGATCGATCGGCCCGTTCCCAAGGAGGTGCACGGTCGCGGTGCGGAACCGGTCACCACCGACGTGATCGAGATCGGTCGGCTCGGCGCCGAGCTGTTCACGGGCACCTCGAATCCGCTGGCCGCGGGAGTGGGAGTCGGGAACGCGCGCGACGACACGGTCGGCACTCTCGGCGCCCTCGTGCGGCGACGCAACGACGACGCGCTGGCGCTGCTCAGCAACGCCCACGTGCTGGCGCGCGACGGACTCTCGGAACTGGGTGAGGAGATCCTCCAGCCGGCCCGCCCCGACGGCGGCGCCCCGACGGACCGTGTGGCGAAGCTCGCGCGCTTCGAGCGGTTCGAGTTCACCGACGTGGGCTTCCCGAACCTCGTCGACGCTGCGATCGCGGAGCTCGTCGGACAGCGCACGAGTCAGCAGGCGATCCGGCTTCTGGGCCACGCGCCGAGAGGCATCACGAAGAACGTCCGACGTGGCATGCACGTGCACAAGGTCGGCCGGACCTCCGACCTGACGACCGCGATCATCCAGGACGTGCATTTCCGTCTGCACTTTCCGTTGCGGCGAAGCAAGCATCGACGGGCGCGGGCCGGATTCCGCGACCAGGTGATGTGTACGCGATTCACGGCACCTGGTGACTCGGGGTCACTGGTCCTGAGTTCGACGGGCCGTGCGGTGGGGCTGCATTTCGCCGGATCGATGACGGCCAGCATCTTCAACCGTATCGACCATGTGCTCGAGGCGCTCGACATCGACCTCGTGCTGGAGCCGGGCTCGTGACGTCCCGACGGCAGGCCCTGCGCGCCGCGGAGCTGCACGCCGACGAGTTGGCCGGGTACCCGAACGTCGTGGGCGTGGGCACGAGTCCGACGGGCCGCGACGACCGTCCGGCATCCGAACGTGACCACGCACTGGCGGTGTACGTCACCGAGAAGAAACCGGCGGACGAACTCGCCCCGGATGCGCTGCTGCCCGGCTATGTCGAGATCCCCGGTCGCGGCACGACGCTCAAGGTCGCGGTCGAGGTGATCGAGGTCGGCGGCGTCGACGTCGAGGGAGCGGAAAATCGCGGCACGGGCCGGCCCGGAAGCTCTACGTTCGCGTCCGAGTGATCATTCGCGAGTTGAGCAAGGGAGAAGCACATGGCAGACCTACTGGACGAGTCGGTGAGCAACGGCGCAGCGGTCGACAGCGGCGACGAGCTCGATCCCGAGACCGGTCCGGCACCTGACGATTCGGTCGACACCGAGACAGCGGGCGGGGCCATCGAGCCCGGCGGTGAGGCGATCGAGGACGTCGACGGCTACGAGCCCCCGACCCTGTCCAGCGGCGGCGGGGGCTTCCTGCCCGAGAGCGCGGGCGGAGCGGAGTCGGCCGACCCGACGCTCGACGAGTACCGCTTCGACATCGGGAACGCATCGTTCGGCTTCGGGCCGGAGACCGTGCACGGTATGGACGACCGGGTCCAGATCACGTCGCCTCGAACCGGCAACTATCCGTGGCGGGCCCATTGCTCGCTCCTGATCAAGGCGGCCGACAACTCCAACTGGATCGGCACCGGTTGGTTCATCAGCCCGAACGTGCTGATCACCGCCGGCCACGTGGTGTTCATCAACGGCAGCGGGGTGCCCGGGCGCGACGGCTGGGTGAACCAGATCCGGGTGATCCCCGGCCGGGACGGCGCCTCCAAACCGTACGGCGAAGCCGTGAGCGGTACGTTCTACTCGGTTCGAGGCTGGACCGAACAGGCCAACCCCGAGTACGACTACGGCGCGATCATCCTCGACACGCCGCTGGGCAACCGGACGGGCTGGTTCGGATTCGGGGTCTACAGCGACAACGAACTCGAGAACGTGACGGCGAACATCTCGGGCTACCCCGGTGACAAGCCGAGCGGCACGCAGTGGTACGGGGCTCGACGGGTCGACTCGGTCGGGCCCCGCAAGGTGTTCTACGACATCGACACGGCGGGTGGACAGTCCGGGTCCGCGGTGTACCGGATCAAGGGCGGGTCACGCTACGGCATCGCCGTCCACGCGTACGGTGGAGCGGTCGTCAACTCGGGCACCCGCATCAACCGCGCCGTGTTCGACAACTTGAAGGCCTGGAAGACGGACCACGCGCTCTAGCGCCGGGAACGAACGTGCTCATTCGAGGGGTCGTCCGAGATGCCGCCGGCAAGGTGCTCGAGGGTGCCGTCGTAGCATTCGTCGCAGCACCGGCCGACGTCCCCGACGTCGCCGCGGTCACCGGCGACGACGGGAGTTTCACCGTCGTGGCTCCCGCGCCCGGCCGCTATCGACTCGGCCTGCGGGCGCCGGGGCACGACTACCGTGAGGTGGACCTGGACATCGACGACGACATCGAGGTCGAGACGGTTCTGAAGGCGGCCGGCGAAGGAGAGGCACCGTGACGACACCGATCGTCGACATCCACTGCCACACGTTCAACGCCGACGACCTGCCGGTGCGTGGCTTCGTGCAGAAGGTGGCGTTCCACGACCACGCGCTGACCGACAACGTCGCCCGCCTCGTCGACCACATCATCCAGGGCGCGGCGCCGGGTTACCGCGAGGAGAAGCGGCGGCTCGACGAACTCCTGGCGCCGACCGGCGGGCCCGAGGCGGTCCGGCCACCACTCACGACCGAGCAGCTCGAGGCCGAGGTCGACCTCGCCGTCGCCGACCTCATGCAGTCGTCGCCCGAACTGCTCCGCCAGGTCGGTTACGACGTCGGGGGCGTCCCGGTTCCCGATCCGGCCGTCGCCGGCGAGACGCCCGAGGGGCTCTTCGACTGGGTCTCGGCCGCCAGGCGAGCGGTTCGATGGGCGAAGCTGTTCGGGAAACAGCGGTTGGATCTGACCGTTGCGTTGCTGTCGAACTTCGACAACCGCATCGATCTGTACACGCCGCTGACGGTCGATCTCGGCATGGGCCTCGAGGACACGGCCAAGACGACCATCCGAGAACAACTCGAGCTCCACGAGAAGATCAGCCGCCTCAGCATGATGGACCGGTTGCCGGGAGGCGTGCGCGGGCAGGTCCACGGCTTCGTCGGCTTCGATCCCAGACGGGAGCTCAGAGCGCGGCGAACCGACGACATCGAGCTGCCGCTCGCCGTCGTCAGGTCGGCGATCGAGGACTACGGCATGGTCGGCGTGAAGCTCTACCCGCCGATGGGATTCCGCCCCTTCGGCAACGTGGACCATCCGGCTGTGCCCGACGGAGCCGAGCTCGACGGGATCCTCGGTGAGCTGTACGCCTGGTGCGTCGCGGCCGACGTGCCGATCACCGCTCACTGCAACACCTCGAACCACGCGCACGAGTCGTTCAAGGACTTCGCGTCGCCCGACTACTGGTCGCTCGCGTTCGATGCATTCCCCGAGTTGCGCGTCAACATGGGCCATTTCGGTGGTGCCCGCACCTCCGAACCGCCCGACGGCTGGCCCTGGAAGGCTGCGGCGCTGACCGCCCGTCATCCGCACGCCTACGCGGATGTCGGGAACCACAAGATCCACGACGACGACATCCGAACCGACTACTTCACGATGTTGGCGACGATGTACTCGGCGCCGCCCACCGCGGCGATGGCCGGGCGGCTCATGTTCGGCTCCGACTGGTACATGCTCGCGAGCCAACAGGACCACGACGAGTTCCTCGATCGGTACGAGGAGTCCTACCGCGCCGAGTTCGGTGACGAGCTGACGAATGCGTTCCTCGGTACGAACGCCCTGCGATTTCTCGGCTTCGACGACCCGGAGAATCAGAACAATCAGCGCCTTCGCGCTCGGTATCGACGATTCGCGCCGGACAACGTGCCGAGCTGGCTGGCGTCGACGTGACCGTTCGAAGCGCGTGACTGCACGCCGACGACGGCGGTGCCGTCCGTCGGATGTGTGCAGCTCCGTGAACCGAGGCACACGAGCAGACCTGCACCGCGAAGTGACGGTCGGTGCCTCGGTGCTCTAGGTTTTCGGCGATGGACAGGGCGGGCATCCATCCCACGCGCACCGGACTACGTGAACCGTTGTCCACGCGAGTCATCGGAGCATCCGACATGGCCAGGATGGTCGCGCTCGTCGGGCGGGACCGGTTCATGGACCTGATGATCGATGCGCTACGAGAACGATTCGATCGCTTCGACCCGTCGGGCGTCCAGGTTCGTGCACGCGACGGCTTCCGCTACGACAAGCCCGACCTCGGGCTGATCGAGTGGATGCCGACCCATGAGGTCGCGGGCCCGGTCGTGGTGAAGATGGTGGGATATCACCCGACGAACCCGGTCCAGAGGAGACTGCCGAGCGTGATCGCGACGTCGGCGATGTGGGACACCACGTCGGGTCATCTCGTGGCGCTCGGCGATGCGACACTCCTGACCTCGGTTCGCACGGGGGCCGCTTCGGCGATCGCGACGGACCTGCTGGCCCGATCGGGTCCCGTGATCCTCGGCGTGGTCGGACTGGGGGCACAGTCGGTCACGCAGGTCCACGCGATCTCTCGTGTGCGCCCGATCGAACGGGTCGTCGCACTCGACATCGACGAGGAGGTCGCGGCCACCTTTCCGGATCGGGTCTCGTTCATCGGCGCCGACGTGGAGCTGGTCGGCAGCGAACGCGCCGCCGCGATCTGTTCCGAAGTGGACGTGCTGTGCACCTGCACGTCGGTGGACATCGGCGCGGGGCCGGTGATCGGCGAGGCCACGCCCCGACCGTGGTTGCACGTCAACGCCGTGGGGGCGGATTTCCCCGGCAAGGTGGAACTCCCGCTGACGCTCCTCCGCCAGGCGCTCGTCGTGCCGGACATCCGAGAACAGTGCCGAGCCGAGGGAGAATGTCAGCAGATTCCCGAGGAGTCGATCGGGCCGGACCTCTGGGAGTTGATGCGGTCGCCCACGTCCGCGCGCGCGGCCAGCAGGATCACGGTCTTCGACTCGACCGGCTGGGCGGTCGAGGACGACGCAGCCCTCCGTCTCGCGCACGATCTGGCGATGCGCTACGACCTCGGTACCGATATCATCCTCGAAAGCATCGGCAGCGATCCGTACGACCCGTATTCTCCTCCCATCGGAATCTGAGCGATCCATTCACCACACCTTCCCATGAAAACTGTGCGCGCCACCCTTCTTCTCGCCCTGACCGCACTCATCGTGATCGGGGACGTCAGTACCGCCGACGCCCACCGCAACGACGAGTCGTACCTGTACCTCGACGTCGGCGACGCGGCGCTGAACGGGCGGGTGGAGATGCCCTACCCCGACCTTCGTGATGTCTTCGGGCTGGAGATCGTCGGGACGGACGAGGAGGTGCGGGCCGAGATCGAGGCGAACCTCGACCAGCTGCAGCGGTACGCGGCCGACAACTCCGCCATCGGGGCGCAGGGCGTGGCGTGGCCGATGGAGTTCGACGGGTTCGACCTGCTGTTCGAGGGACCCGTCGACGAGAACGGTCTGGGGTACGTGATCCTGCCGTTCACGACCGAACTGCCCGGGCCCGAGGTTCCGCAGGTGATGGAGGTGACGTTCACCCCGTTCCTCGCGGAGATCGACGACCGGAACAACATCACGCTCGTCTCCAACGACTGGAGGCGCGGCGTGTTCGAGGAGGAGACCAACGAGCTCCTCGTCCACACGTTGTCGTCGCCCTCGGGGACGATCGACCTCGGGGACTCCAGTCAGTGGAAGAACTTCCGGGCGAGCATCGACCTCGGCGTCGACCACATCCGCACCGGTCCCGACCACATCTTCTTCATCCTCGCTCTCCTGCTCCCGGCGGTCCTGATCCTCGTCTCGATGGCCTGGAAGCCGTCGCCCAGCTTCGCGTACTCGCTGCTGCGCATCGTGCTCGTCGCGACGATGTTCACGATCGCCCACTCGATCACGTTCACGCTCGCCGGGCTGGACTACCTGCCGTTGCCGCCCTCGAAGCTCACCGAATCGGTGATCGCGCTGTCGATCGCGCTCGCTGCGCTCCACAATCTGCGACCCGTCCTCGGACATCGTGAGTGGTTGATCGCGTTCGTCTTCGGGCTCTTCCACGGCATGGGCTTCGCCGGCCTCGTCGAGGAGCTCGACATCAGTCGCACCACCCAGCTCGTCTCATTGCTCGGACGCAACGTCGGCATCGAGATCGCACAGCTGATCGTCATCGCCGTCACGTTCCCGCTGCTCTACATCCTGCGGCGAACCCGTATCTACCTGCCGCTCTTCTACGGCCTCTCGGTCCTGCTCGCGGTGCTCAGCTCGGTCTGGATCGTCGAACGCGTCTTCGAGGTCGACGTCGGCATCAACCGACTGGTCGACGCGACGCTCGAATGGCCCCGTGCCCTGTGGGTCATGCTCGGTGTGACGTCGATCGCAGCGCTCTACTACGAGGTGGAACGTCGGTCAGGACGCCTGCTCCCGGTCGGCGAGGGTGACTCCGACGCGACGGACGAGCTCATGGAGGACGACCTCTTCGAAGAGGAGCCGGCGGTGCTCTCGGGCTGAGCGGCTCAACGAGCGCCGAGCAGTCGAGCCACGATGTTGCGGAGCACGTCGGTCGACCCCGAGTAGACGAGCCCGCCGATCGCATCGCGCAGTTGCCGCTCGCCCTCGAACTCCGTGAGGTACCCGCGGGCGCCGTTGATCACCGCAGCATCGAGCGATGACTCGATGGCCGCGTCGCATGCGACGATCTTGGCCAGTGACGCTGCCATCGTGAGTCGGTCGCCGCGGACCTCGGCCAAGGCGGCCCGATAGAGGAACAGGCGAGCGCGTTCATGGCGCTCCTTCATCGCCGCGATGCGGTGTGCGACGGCCTGATACTGCGCGATCGGTCGACCGCCTTGAACCCGCTCGCGGGCGTAGGCAACGGTGTCGTCGAGCTGTCGCTCCATCGCGCCCACCTGCGGGGCGAAGATGAAGCTCCGCTCCACGTCGATGATCGAGCCGAAGATGCTGGCACCCGACTCCTCTCGCCCGACGAGCGAGTCGGGCGGGAGCTCCACACCGCGGAACTCGAGATCGCCGAACGGAGTGGTGCGCATCCCGAGCTTCGGCCGAATGTCGCCTCGGTGGACCCCAGGGAGATCCATCGGGACGAGGAACGCCGAGACGCCCCAGTTGCGTGTCCCGGGACTCGTCGAGGCGAACACCACGCACACGTCGCACACCGGACCAAAGGTGATGTACGCCTTGTGACCATCGAGCCGATATCCGCCGTTCGCCAGCGGTTCCGCTGTCGCCGTCAGCGAGAAGGCATCGGAGCCGGATTCGACCTCGGTCATGGCGAAGGCGCCGATCAGCGAGCCGTCGATCAGTCCCGGGAGCCACTGCTGCTGCTGCTCGACCGTGCCGAAGCGGGTCAGGACCATCTGGGTGCTGAGGATCTGGCTGGCGATGGCGAAGGTCAGACCGTTGTCACGGCAGCCGTACCCGAGGCCCTCGAGCATCAGCAGTGTGGTGGTGAGCGACTCGCCGCGACCGCCGAGTTCCGTCGGCACCAACGAGCCGAGCACACCGTGGTCGGCGCAGGCCTGCCAGTCATCCCTCGCGAACGTCGATGACTGGTCGGCCGTCACGAGGTTCCCACGACCGATGTGCTCGGCCGCCCATTCTGCGGTACGGCGCTTGACCGGGTGCCCGAGATCCGACATCGCGGCCGCGACCTCGGCGAGCAGCTGATCGAGAGAGCTCACGCCGAGCTCCACGGGCTCGATCCGCCATCTGTCGTCGGCGACGGTACCGTCCCGGCGGAGTGGGCAGGTTCTGAACTGAGAGGGTCACGTGTCGTCGACGTCAGCCCGCACCGAGCTGAAGTCGAACCGTTGGCGTGAACGCTGCGCGGCATTCGCATGGCACGAGAGTACGTCATGTGGTTCGAGATCAGCGCTCCGTCCACGGCGACTCGCAGCGGATTTCGGACCGTCGGCGGCCCGATCTCGAGCCCCCGCCGCGACATCTCGACGTGCGGCGACCCCGAAGGAGGCGTCACGTGGGTGATGGGAAGAACGCGACGATGCCTCACTAGTGTTGTGTCGTGGATCGGCAGGCGGACACGGTGGGCGCGGCGGCGGACGGCGTCGCGGATCGTGCGCCCTCGAACCTGGCTGCACTCGTCCCGGAAGCCGCCGAACGATGGCCGAACGAAATTGCCCTGATCGGCGACATCGAACGTCTGACCTGGGCCGACCTCGAGCGTCGAACCAGGAGTCTCGCGGCGCACCTGATCGAGGCCGGGATAGGTCCCGGTGATCGGGTGGCGATCGCTCGTCCGAAGGGGAGCGAGTCGTACGAGGCCGTGCACGCCGTACTCAGGGCCGGTGCCGTCGTCGTCCCGGTCGACGCGGCTGCGCCTCCGGCGCTGGTGGCCGAGCTGGTCACCGATGCGGGTGCGGTCGCTGTCCTCGGCGATGCCGCAACGGTCGACAAGTTCGATCCGTGGTCGGCACTGCACGACCTGCGGGTGGTGATCGCGAGCGGGACGACCGACGATGACCGCATCGTCCGATGGGACACGGCGGTCGCAGACCCGTCACCGGTCGAGCTCCCGCTGGTCGATCCGGACGATCCGGCCTACTTCATCTACACCTCGGGTAGTACGGGCCGGCCGAAGGGGATCGTCCACACGCACCGCAGCGCGTTGGAGTACGCACGGGCTGCCGCGACGATGCACGGCATCCGCCATGACGACCGCATCGCGGGGATGTGCCCGCTTCATTTCGACCAGTCCACCCTGGAGCTCTACGTCGCACCGTTGGTCGGCGCACGAGTGGTAGCGGTCGGCGATGCCTTGTTGCGGCTGTTCCTGCCCGAGTTCACCGAGTTGTGTGCGCGCGAGCGGGTGAGTGTGTGGCACGCCGTTCCGTACCTCCTGCGGCAACTCACCGAGCGTGGTGCGCTCGACAAGTTCGACCTCGGCAGCCTTCGGCTCATCCTGTACGGGGGAGAGCCGTATCCGCCCGGTGCCCTTCGCGAGCTGATGCGGGCCGTTCCCCACGCCGAGATCTGCAACGTGTACGGGCCCGCCGAGACCAACGCCGTCACGTCCCACGTGATCGACGCACCGCCCGTACACGAGGACCACATCTCGATCGGCCGGCCGTGGATGACGACGGAGATCCGCCTGATCGACGCCGATGGCCACGTCATCGAGGGCCCGGGCACCGGAGAGCTGCATCTGTCGTCGACGAGCGTGATGCGCGAGTACTGGCGGCGTCCCGACCTCACCGCCGAACGCCTCGTGCCGCGGTCGGACGGCCCTGCCTGGTACGTCACCGGTGATGTGGTCGAGCGGGACGCGACAGGTTCCCTGTGGTTCCGAGGGCGCCGCGATCATCAGGTGAAGGTGCGCGGCGTTCGGCTCGAACTCGAGGCCGTCGAGTCGGTCTTGGCCGACGCTCCCGGCGTCGCCTACGCGGTCGCGTCGACGATCGGCCCTTCGGGCGACTCGTCGGGCATCGTTGCTGCCGTCGTGGCGAGCAGCGACGACGAGTTCGAGCTCGACGCGGTGCTCCGCTGGTGTGGCCAGCACCTGCCACGTGTCGCGGTTCCTCAGACCGTCGACGTCTGGCCGTCGTTTCCCTCGACCGTGAGCGGCAAGATCGATCGCTCGGCCGTCCGGTCCTCCCTACTCGACCACGAGGTGGCGTGACATGACGACCGTACCCCCCGATCTGCGCGACGGTCTGCTCGATCTGATCAACGGTGAGATCTCGTTGGACCCCTCCGTTCCGGTTCGCGCCGACACCGATCTGATCGCCACCGGCTTGGTGGATTCGCTCGGCATCGTCGACGTGGTCGCGTGGATGGAGGACACGATCGGTGTCGAGATCGACCCGATCGACATCGTGAGGTCGAACTTCCAGACGGTCGATCTGATGGTCGCATTCGCCGGACGTGTCACGGGCTCGTGAACCGTCGCTCGGACGTCTCGACCGCGGCCGACCCGCATCAGGGCCCGAACCACGACAGCTCCGTCCCGGTGCGCCTCCGCGGTGGGCTCGCTCCGACGCCGATGCAGCGGAGTCTCATCGCTTCACAACGTCGGCATCCGACACAGCCGCTCCAGAACATGGTGCGCGTCAGCCATCTCCACGGGCCGATCGACGCCGACCGGCTGGCCGACGCCCTGGCGAGCGTGGTCGCCGCGAGCGACGTCCTCAGATCGCGTGTGATCGACGTCGACGGTGCACCACGGATCGAAATCACCGCGGACGCTCCCAGATCCGACATCATCGACCTGCCGCTCGGCGACGTTTCCAGCTGGGCCGCACGCCGCGCCGCGACCCCGATCGACCTCAGCCGAGGCGGCTACGACAGCGTGGTCCTCCGCCACGAGGATGGCACGGCATCGTGGTACCTCGCGCTCCACCATGCGATGACGGATGCGACGTCGTCGACGGTCGTCTTCGAGGCGACCGCAGCGGCATACGCAGGTGAGACGATCGAGCCGAGCGAGTACTACGCATGGTGGCGGTCGCAGACCTCGAACCAGCGGGCGCAAGTCGCCGAGGCGCACTGGACCGGTCGACCCGTGTTGCCGCGTGTCGGCCAGCTCTACCGACCGGTGCTGCGACCAACCCCCGTCAGCCATCGACGGTCGATCGAGATCCCGGATGGGTTCCGTGAGCAGCTGCTCGGACGTCTCGCCGGCGATCTCGGTGCGATGTCGGACGACCTCGCCTGGACGACGCTCCTCGTGACCGTGGCCGCACTGTACCTGCATCGTCTCACCGGCTCGCCCCGCATGGCGATCGGCCTCCCGGTGCACAATCGGACGACCGCTGAGTCCCGTCGTCTGATCGGGCCGATGATGGAGGTCTTCCCCGTCGACGTGACCGTCGAAGTCGGCGACACGTATCGCAGCCTGCATCGCCGGGTCGGCCGAGCGGTCCTCGCCACACTGCGCCATGCGCGACCGGGCACGGCACCGCCCACCCCCGACTGCGAAGCGATCGTCAACGTCATCGTGCGCGCCGGTCCCGGGTCGTTCGGTGAGGTACCGGCGACCACCGAATCGGTCCACCCGGGCGCTTCCGATCCGAATCATCTGTTCCGGCTGCAGGCCACCACGTACGGTGGCGAACTCGATCTGTTCGTCGATCTCAACGACGCCGCGACCGACCACGAGCACCGTCGCCGAGCCCCGGGCCACATCGCGCTGCTGCTCGCGTCATTGGTCTCCGACCCCGACCGGAAGATCGCGGATGCCACGATGTGTCTGCCCGACGAGCTCGAGCTCGTGCGACGTTGGGGCCAGGGACCCGATCCCGGCCCGACCCCACCGTCGATCGTGACGCTCCTGGCCTCCGCCCTCGACGGCGCCGAGCACACGGTCGTGCAACACGGCGGCGAAGCGCTGACCGGGCGTGAACTGTGGGGTCGGGTCACGGCGCTCGCTTCGTGGCTACGCGAGCGGGGTGTCACCGGCGAGGCCGGAGCGAATCGAGTCGGTATCGAGCTCGAGCGCAGCCTCGATGCGGTCGTCGCCATCTTCGCCACGCTCGTCGCCGGCGGTTCCTACGTACCGCTCGACCCGGCGCAACCGCGAGAACGGCGGCGGCGTCTGGCGGAACGGGCCCAGTGCGTGATCGTGCTCGACGAGATGCCGCCGATCGCCGCCGATCCAGGCGGCGCGCCCGTGGAGATCGCTGACGTCGCCGGTGACCGTGAGGCGTACCTGCTGTTCACCTCCGGCTCGACCGGCGAGCCGAAGGGCGTGCCCATCTCCCACGCCGGCCTCGCCCGGTACGTGCAGTTCGCGCTCGACGCCTACGTCGAGCCCGACGTCGTGCCGGTCGCGCCACTCTTCACGACGCTCACGTTCGATCTCACCGTGACCAGCCTGTTCGTCCCCCTCGTGGCCGGCGGCCGGCTCGTGATCATCGGGGCCGACGGAACCGGCGGCCTCGCCGAGATCGCACGCCGCACCGATCTGACGTGGTGCAAGGCGACGCCATCGCACCTCGAGGTACTGCTCCGGCTCGACCCGTCGTTCGACCTGCGGACGCTCGTGGTGGGCGGCGAGGCGTTTCACGGCCGCTTGGCCCGGCGGTTGTGGCGAGCGCTCCCGAACGTGCGCATCTTCAACGAGTACGGACCGACCGAAGCCGTCGTGGGGTGCATGATCCACGAAGCCGTTGCCGATGAACTCGCAGAGGCACCCGACGTGCCGATCGGTCGCCCTGCGCCGGGTGTGTCGCTGCGCGTCGTCGATCCTGCGACACACGACGTGCCGATCGGTGCACTCGGCGAGCTGTTGATCGGCCATCCGGGGGTCACCCACGGGTACCTCGACGACGCGGCTGGCGATGATCCGTTCGTGGTGATCGACGGCACCCGCTGGTACCGGTCGGGTGACCTCGTCCGCCTCGCCGATGAGTCGACGCTCGTGTACCACGGCCGGATCGACGAGCAGATCAAGACCGGCGGCATCCGCCTCGAACCGGTCGAGGTGGAACACGCGCTCTGCGCCCATCCGGCGATCGAGCGGGCCGCCGTCAGACTCTGGTCACCCCGGCCGGTCCCGCCCTCACAGCACTGCGTCACCTGTGGTCTGCCGTCGAACGTGCCGGGCGTCGAGTTCGACGACGCCGGCGTTTGCGGCACCTGTCACTCGTACGACCGCATCAAAGACCAGGCCGCCGCGTACTTCCGGACCCCCGACGATCTCCGGGCGGTCAGGGACGAAGCACGAGCGGCGCGGACCGGGAAGTACGACTGCCTGCACCTCCTCAGTGGCGGCAAGGACTCGACGTACGCGCTCTACCAGCTCGTCGAGATGGGCTTCGAGGTTCGCACGATGACGCTCGACAACGGCTTCATCTCCGAGGGCGCCAAGGACAACGTCCGGCGATCGGTCGCCGACCTCGGTGTGGATCACGAGTTCGTGACGAGCGACGTCATGAACGAGATCTTCCGTGATTCACTCGAGCGCCACTCCAACGTGTGTCATGGCTGCTACAAGACGCTGTACACGCTCGCCACGACTCGCGCCGCCGAGCTCGGAATCCCGGTGATCGTCACGGGGCTGTCGCGCGGCCAGCTGTTCGAGACTCGACTCGTGCCGCAGCAGTTCGGCGCCGACCGGTTCGATGCGGATGCGATCGACCGAGCGGTCATCGAGGCCCGCCGCTCGTACCACCGGATCGATGACGGACCGAACCGTCTGCTCGACACCTCTGTCTTCGAGTCCGACGACGTGTTCGACCGGATCTCGTATGTCGACTTCTACCGGTTCGTCGACGTCGAACTGGCAGAGATGCTGTCGTTCCTCGATCGGAGCGCACCGTGGGTTCGCCCCGCCGACACGGGCCGGTCGACCAACTGCCTCATCAATGCCGCAGGCATCCACACCCACCTGACCGAACAGGGGTACCACAACTACGCGATCCCCTATGCGTGGGATGTCCGGCTCGGGCACAAGACGCGCCAGGAAGCCATCGACGAGCTCGACGACGACCTCGACCTGCCGGCGGTCAACGACATGCTCGCCGAGGTCGGCTACGCACCGGCGCCCCGTCACGTGCTGACCGCCTGGTACGAGCTCGCCGAGGATGCGGTCGAGCCCCACCCGGCCGAGCTCCGATCGTTTCTCTCGGACCGACTGCCCGCGTTCGCCGTCCCGGCCGGCTTCGTGGCCCTCGATCGGATCCCGATGACGTCGAACGGAAAGCTCGATGTCGCGGCACTGCCGGGGCCCACCCGCGTGCACCGGTCCGGGCCGTCACTCGAGGTCTCCTCGGAGACCGAGCTCGAGGCGTCGATCATCGAGGCCTACGAACGTGTGCTGCAGATCGAGCCCGTCGGGGTCACCGACGACTTCTTCGATCTCGGAGGTGACTCGCTCGCCGCCCTGACGCTGGCCGTCGTCGTCAGCGAAGCCCTCGGTTTCACGGTGCGCGAGGAGTCGGTCTTCGTCAACACGACACCACGTGCGTTGGCCGATGCCATCGATGCCGCCGGTGACGCCGGTGATCGTGTGGCATCCGCTGGGGAGATCTCGCGCCGGTCCGCCGGCTCGCCGCCTCCGGTGAGTCCGTTCGAGCAGGCGATGCTGTTCGAGTACTTCGACGACCCCGGCGACCCGAGGTTCAACGTCGGTCATCTGTTTCGGGTGCACGGCGCGATCGACCTGGCGCGGTTCGTCGAAGCCCTTCGTGTGGTCGTCGAGCGCCAACCAACGCTGCACTGGACGTTCAGCGAGCCACGCCGGCGGCTCTCCGCGGACGACGGGATCGACGTCGTCATCCGATCGCGACCGGTCGATCCCGGCGATCTGGCGGCCACGATGCGACGGTTCCATCTCCAGCCCTTCGATCTCGAGGAGGGCCCGATCGGCAGGTGCGTCGTCCAGCCGCTGATCGACGGTTCGAGCGCTGTCCTCGTCGTCGTCCACCACGTGGCGATCGATGCCGCCGGCTTCGACCTCTTGTGGGACCAGATCGACCGGGCCTACTCCGGGGTCGTCGACGATCCGCTGACGATCGACTATGCCGACCACGCAGTGTGGCAGCAGGAGCGAATCGACGACGTCGACGTCTCGGCGTGGATGGTCGAGGCGTTCGCGGACGAGGTCAGGTTCACCGATGGCGCCGCTGCCAACCCCGGCAACGCCGATTCGACTCCCGTGGACGAGCGGAGTGGAGGGTACCTACAGCGGACGGCGTCGTTCACGGCGGCCGACCTTCGTGCCGGTCCGGGTGCCACGCCGTTCGCGACGACCCTCGCAGCGCTCGCGATCACGCTCCGTCCGCACTGCGCGGGCGACCGTGTCGGCATCGGACTCACCGTGTCGACGCGCGAGCATCCTGCGGTCGACGATGTCGTCGGCCTGTTCCTCAACACGGTGCCGGTCGGCGTCGAGGTCGCACAAGGGTCCACGCACACCGACGTCGCCGATGCGGCCAGTGCCGCAGTCGCGACGGCACTCGCGGCACGCGCCGTCCCGCTGGCGACGATCGCAGCCGCACGCCGTCGGGCTGGTTTGACACCGCTCGCGGCCAATGTGCTCCTCGCGTTCGAGGGCTGGGCTCCGTGCCGACTGGGCTCGTTGGCCGTCGACCACGAGGTGCTCCCGACCGGTTCGCCCGTCGCCGACGCGACGTTCTTCGTGCAGTTGCACGGCGATCGTGTCGAGCTCAGCGTCGAGTACCGATCGGCGGTGCTCGACCAAGATCGAGCCGCCGAACTGCTCGATGAGTTCGAGCGAGCCATCCGTGCGGCCATCGAGCGACCGAGATCACGTGTCGCCCTGGCCGGCCCGGAGCTGCCCGTCCCGGTCGTCGCCGGCCCGACCGCCACTCCCGACGACCGGACGCTCCACGCTCTGATCGATGAACAGGTCCGTCGCGACCCCTCCCATCCTGCCGTTCGTTTCGGGGACGACACCCTGACCTACGGCGACCTCCACGCCCGGTCCAGCCGGTTGGCCCATGAACTGCGTTCGCGTGACGTCGGCCCCGGCGACGTCGTCGGCGTACTGGGCCATCGATCGGCGGACACGGTCGTGGCGATCCTCGCGGTGCTGAGGGCCGGAGCGGCATACGTGGCCATCGACCCCGGATATCCCCCCGAACGCATTGCTCACATCGTGGACGACGCCGGTCTCGCGGTGGTGCTCGCACCTGCCGACGGGTTCGATCTCGGTGATGTCGCCGGCGATCGACCTCAGATCGTCGCATTCGATGCGATCGATCTCGATCGGTGGCCGCCGACTGCCCCCGAGGCGTCGGTCGGTCCGGACGATCTCGCGTACCTGATCTACACGAGTGGCTCCACCGGTCGGCCGAAGGGCGTGATGGTTCGGCATCGCAACATCGTGGCGTCGACGACGGCTCGGTCGATGGTGTATCCCGGTGACGTCGAACGATTCCTGTTGCTGTCGTCGTTCTCGTTCGACAGCTCGATGGTGGGGCTGTTCTGGACACTCACCACCGGGGGCACACTGGTGCTGCCTCCGGACGGACACCACGAGGACATCCTGGAGATCGCCTCGCTCGTCGAACGCCGACGTGTCACCCATCTCCTCGCGCTGCCGTCGTTCTATCGGTTGGTGCTGGCCGAGGCCGACCACGGGCAGCTGCGCTCACTGCGCACGGCGATCGTCGCCGGCGAGGCGTGCCCGTTCGACGTCGTCTCGCTGCACCGGACGACCTGCCCCGACACGCTGCTGGCCAACGAGTACGGGCCGTCAGAGGGCACCGTCTGGAGTCACGTGTACCTCGTCGACGACACGCTCACCGCTGATCCCGTCCCGATCGGGTCGCCGATTCCGGGCGTCTCCCACGTCGTCGTCGACGAGGCCGGGAATCCCGTGACCGATGGATCATCGGGCGAACTCCTCATCGGTGGTGCGGGTATCGCCGCCGGCTACCACGGTCGTCTTGATCTCACGTCCGAGCGCTTCGTCGAGCTCGATGCAGTGGTCGGGGTACCACCGGGTCGGTGGTATCGCACCGGGGACCGGGTTCGCACCGACGATGCCGGTCGGCTGGTGTTCGTCGGCCGAGTCGACGAGCAGGTCAAGGTTCGTGGTGTGCGTGTCGAACCGGGGGAGGTCGAAGCCGCCCTTCGCTCCTGCGACGGAGTGAGCGACGCCGTGGTGGGCCTCGCCGACGTCGGTGGTCGAGACCAGTTGACGGCGTGGTACGTGCCCGCCACCGACCCACCGCCCGACGACCTGCGTGAGCAGTTGTCGGACCAGTTGCCGGAGCAGCTGGTGCCGTCCCGTTTCGTCGTGCTCGACGCCTTGCCGCTGGGTCCCAACGGCAAGGTCGACCGGCAGGCGCTGCCCGAGCCCGACGGCACCCTCGGCACGGCGAACGTCGGGGACACCCTCCCCGAGAGCGATGCGAGTGCGCCGCTGGACGACCGTGCCGACGTGCTGGCAGGCATCTGGGCGGAGGTGCTGGGTCTGACGCATGTCTCGCTCGACGACAACTTCTTCGATCTCGGCGGCGATTCGATCATCAGCCTGCAAATCGTGGCTCGCGCCCGGCGCCGTGGAATCGAGCTGCGGCCCCGCCAGGTGTTCGAGCACCAGACGGCTCGCGAGCTCGCTGCCGCCGTGGCCGGGTTCGAGGCACCCCCTGAACGCGAGACGGTGACCGGCGACGTCGAGTTGACGCCGATTCAGCACTGGTTCTTCGAACAGGATCACGAACGACCGGACCACTGGAACCAGACGCTCGATCTCGCCGTCGACCCGGCCACCGATCTCGACGCCCTGGTGGCGGCGCTCGACGACGTCCGAAGGCATCATGAGCAGCTGCGGGCCCGGTTCCACCTCGACCATCGACCGCCTCGTCAGGAGCTCGTCGACCAGCCTCCGCCGATCGTCGTGCATGAGATCGATCTGGCCGCAGCGACCGACCTCGAGATCGACTCGGCGGTCACGGCCGTCGAGGGAGCGCTCGATCTCGCCGAGGGTCGACTGGTCGGCATGCTCGCGTGCCGTCGTTCGGGTCGGCTCGAGCGAGTCGTCGTGACGATGCACCATCTCGTCGTCGATGGCGTCTCGTGGTCGGCGATCGTCGAGGACTGGGCGCTGGCCTATGGGGCCCGCGCGGCCGGTCGATCACCGGTGTCGCCGCCCCGTTCGGCACCGTTTCAGCAGTGGGCGGCCACACTGTCGTCGTGGGCGGCGAGCGATCGATTCGCATCCACACGTGCGTTCTGGGACATCGAGACCACGGCGTCCGACGCCGAACTGGCGCTGTGGCGATCGTCGGAGAATCGTGAGGGTGCGGCCTCGGCGGTGGTTCGCCGGATCGACCGGGACAAGACCCGGAACCTCCTCCGGCTGGCCGGCGCGGGAGAGTCAGCACCGTCGGTCGAAGACGTGTTGCTGGCGGCCGTCGCGCTGACCGTTCCGGCTCGACTGGGGCATGCCCATCTGAGCACCGTCTTGGAGGGGCACGGTCGGGAGGATCTGGGTGATTCCATCGATGTCAGCCGGACGGTCGGCTGGTTCACGACCCAGTTCCCGATCGACATCTGCATCGACCCGGCAACCGACCCGGTCGCCGCGGTCGCCACCGTCACGGAACGATTGCGTTCGATTCCACATCGCGGCCTCGGATTCGGAGTCGACCGCTACCTCGGCGACGACGTCGGATCGCTCGGCGGCGAGCTGCCGGTGGTCGCGTTCAACTACCTGGGTCAGCTCGACCGGACGGTGCGCGCCGTCGGGCCGTTCACGGAGATCGGCGAGCTCCGCGGATCGAACGCTCGGGAGAACCGTCGCGGCCACCTGCTCGGTGTGCTCGCCGTGGTGCGCCACGATCAGCTGTCGATCACGATCGATCATCTGCCCGGACACCTCGATTCGAGCGCCGCTTCCGAACTCGCTGATGATCTCGTCACCACCGTCGTGAAGCTGGTCGACGCTCTTGCCCCCTCGAAGCGGACCGGCCCGACCTTCGACTTGCTCGACCAGAGCGAGGCCGATTCGGCGCAGCTCGGGGCGCTGCTCGATCAGTTCGACTGATCGTCGACGAAGACGTAGTACGGCGCCGACGCCAGCATCCCGACGAGCAGCGGTGACGTGGAGCTCCCGCTCTGGTTCGTGACGGTCGCAAGTCGAAGCCCGGTGGCCCGTTCGACCTCGCGGGCGATCCGCCGTGGCGACGCCTGATGCAGTTCGAGGCCGTTCACGTCGATCATCGTGCGACGTGCGAAACGACCGGTGAGCACGTACCGCGCTCGGACCTTGAGGAACGCGGGGGAGGTCAGCCCGCTCGGTGAGAGCGCCAGCCCCGCAGGATTGAACGCGTTGAAGATGAGGACCCCGCCGGGTCGCAGCGTCCGTGCCGTCTCGGCGAAGGCCCGCACGCGCGCCGTCGGGTCCAGCAGGTAGTCCGATCCGTGCAGACCGATCAACACCACGTCGAACGAGGCGTCGGCGAACGGTAGCGCGACCATGTCGGCGACCGTGAGCCGGATGTCGTGTCGCTCGTCGGTCGCCGCGAACTCGGCGATCGCGGTCGGGTTGATCTCGATCGAGTGCACGACGGCCCCGGCTTGTCGGAGCATGATCGCCGATCGCCCGGTGGCAGCCGTCCCGATGTCGAGCACCTGCATCCCCGGGCGTACGTGCCGCTCGATGAGGTGCAGCTCGACGGGCACGACGGGTCGGTGGCGATAGACGTGTCGCCGGGGGTCGGGAAGGGCCCTCATCGCGCGATCTGTTCACCCAGGGAGCGCTCGAGCACCGGACGCAGCACCTCGGCCAGCGAGCTCGCGTGCGGGTCGACGATGAGGTCCTGGTGCCCACCGGGAACGAGTTCGCACCGCAGGTCGGACGTCCACGCCGCCCAGCCCCGGTCGAGTCCGGCATGTGCGAACACGTCGAGCACGTCGGCGGCGGCGAACATCCGCACCGGACCGTCGTAGCGACGAGGTGTCCAGCCGTCGATGATGGAGCGGGTGTTGTTCACGAGCATCGCGTCGCGCAACTCATGGGGGACCGGTTCGTCCGGCTGGGTGTGAGCATCGACGATCTCCTCCGCGTTGGCGTAGAGGTGGCGCTGCCGGCGGACTCGATGGCGCTCGACGAGGTATCCGGGACCCTGACGGATCAGCGCGCGGGCGTGCTCGGCGACCGTCCGTCGACGTCCGCGCACCGACGGATGGAACGTGTCGAGCAGGACCACGGCACCGACGTTCCGTCCCCGATCACGCAGGCGGGCGGCCATCTCGTAGGCGATGATGCCTCCGCCCGAGAAGCCGGCCAGGAAGAGCGGTCCGTCAGGTCGATCGGACTCGAGCGCCGAGAGGTAGGCCTCGCACATCTCGTCGATCGATCCGTGCAGCGCCGACACCCCGTCGACGCCGCTCGCCTGGATGCCGACGAGCCCCCAGTCCGGCGCCAGCGCCTGCGCCAGATCCCGGAGGTTGAGCACGTTCCCCCCGGCCCCGTGCACGCAGTAGAGCGTCCGATCGGGGTCGGCACCCGTCGTGATGGGCACGAGATGGCGCACGCCACCGCGGGACTGCTGTGTCGCCGGCGATGCCCGACGTACCTCGTCGGTGAGCGTACGGGGCGTCGCGGCGTCGTACAGGACGGAGAGCTCGAGGTTGACGTCGAACGTGCGCTTGATCCTCGCCAAGAGCCGCATCCCGGCGATCGAGTGCCCTCCGGCGTCGAAGAAGTCGTCGTCGGGACCGATGCGTTCGGTCTCGATCACGTCACGCCAGATCTCGATCATGGTCCCGAGGTCGTCGTCGGCGGCGCCGGTGGTGTCGTGGTCGGCCGACGGCCGATCACCGCCCACGTCGACTGTTCGATCCACCAGCGCGGCCCGGTCGACCTTGCCCGACGGAAGCAGTGGGATCTCGTCGACGCGTACGAACTGGCCGGGAACCAGTGCGGAGGGGACGAGGTCGACCAGCCGCCGGCGAGCGTCGGCGACGTCGGTTCCCTCGTCGGTCACGAGATACGCCCGGAGCAGCACCGGCGCGCCGGCGCCCGACACGTCGACGACCACGACGTCGATCACACCCGGCAGCCTGCGGATCGCCGCCTCCACGTCGCCGAGCTCGACCCGTACGCCACGCACCTTGACCTGCCGGTCGACCCGACCCAGGTACTCCAGTTGCCCACCCGCCGACCACCGCCCGATGTCGCCGGTGGCGTACCAGCGAGCGTGGTCACCATCGCCGAACGGGTTCGGTTCGATCCGTTCGGCGGTGAGGTCGTCACGCCGCCAGTACCCCGCCATGAGGCCGACGCCGCTGATGTGGATCTCGCCCGGTACGCCGATGGGTGCCGCCCGCCCTGCCCGGTCGATGACGTACACGCGCTGGTTGTCGATCGGTCGACCGATGGGCACCGGCTCTCGTGCGGTCGATTCGGTCGGGTCGGGTGCGTCGACCTCGAATGCGGTGGCGTCGGCCATCACCTCCGACATGCCGTAGACGTTGAGCAGCGTCGCGTTCGGGATCCGTGAACGGAACCGTTCGACCAGCGCCGGCTCCAGCCGCTCGCCGCTGAGCGTCCATCGCCGGAGTTCGGGCAACCGGTCGCCCACGTCGGGGAACGCCTCCAGCAGCACCCCGAGCAGCGACGGCACCATCACGATGCGCCGTACGCGGTGTCGTGACAGGGTGGCGACGAGGTCGGTCGGTCGGCGGACCACGTCGTCGGGGATGATCACGAGCGGCCGGCCGGCCACGAGTGGCGCCCAGAGCTCGGCGACGTGGTCGACGAAGTCGAACGTGGTCTTCTGAGCGGTGGTCTCGTCGGGCTCGTACGGGGCGACCCTGGCTTCCCAGGCGCACCGGTTGAGCACGGCTCGGTGGCTGCCGGGGACGCCCTTCGGTCGCCCCGTCGAGCCCGACGTGAAGACGACGAACATGGTGTCTGCCGCCGACCCGGCGGCGGACCGCTCGTCGGGTTCGTCGAGTGGCTCCGTGTCGTCGGTCGTCGTTCCGTCCGGCAGCTGCAGGATCGGCACGCCGAGTTCGCCCAGGGCGTCGGCGTGCCGCGAGGACGTGACGGCCAGGGACGGACCGGCATCCTCGATGACGGATCGGAGGCGTGTGACGGGTGTTCCGGGGTCGACCGGGACGTACGGCGAACCGGTCCGGATGGTCGCGAGCATGGCGACCACCGCGTCGATCGAGCGGTCGGCGGCGATCAGGGTCGCAGTGCCCGGCTCGATACCGTGGGCGAGGAGCCGGCGGGCGAACGCGCGAGCAGCCCGGTCGAGCTCGCCGTACGACATCGACCGGTCGCCCTCGATCAGCGCGATGGAGTCGGGACGCTGCCGGGCGTGGGCGGCGATCTCGTCGTGCACGGTCGAGTCGAGGACCGGTCGGTCGGTCGAGTTGACCTCGACGAGCAATCGTCGCCGGTCCGCCTCGGTCATCGTCGAGACCGAGGTCGCAGGCAGCGTGGGATCGGCCACCATCGTGTCGAGCACGCCGACGAATGCCTCGAGGAGTGCCTCGACCGCACCGTCGTCGAACTGCGACCGATCGTAGAGTGCGAGTGCGTCGAGCCGTTCCCCCGCGCCGACCATGACGGTGAGTGGGAATCGGGTCTGCTCGAAGACCTCATGGTGTTCCACGACGAACTCGCGACCGGCGTTCTCCGGCCTCGGGAAGTTCTCGAACACCAGGGCGGTCTCGAACAGCGGAACACCCGGCGGCACTGCGGACCGGCGTGCGATCTCGGCGAGCGAACTGTACTGGAACTGGGTCAGATCCAACTGCTGTTCCTGGACGTCCCGCCACAGGTCACGCACGGTCCGATCCGAGCCGATGCGCACGCGCATCGGCAGTGTCGACAGGAACATCCCGACGATCGACTCCACGCCGGCGAGCTCGGCGGGCCGGCCCGACCCGGTGACGCCGAACACGACGTCGTCGTTGCCGCTGAGGCAGCTCAGGGTCACTGCCCATGCGGCCTGCACGACCGTGTTGACGGTCACTCGGTCGGCCCGAGCGGCCGCGGTCACGGCCTGCGTCGCGTCCTCGTCCAAGGTGATCGTCGCGCGTGCCCGATCGAAGGGTTCGTCGTTCTGCCGACGACCGCCCACCACTCGTGTCGGTTGGTCGAAACCGTCGAGCAGTCGATGCCAGTGCGCGTCGGCGATCGTGTGGTCCTGAGCGGTGACCCAGGCGACGTGATCGCGGAACGGTGGCGCCGCGGCGACCTCTCGTCCCGCACACCGATCGAGGATCTCGTCGAGCACCCGTGCCGTGGACCACCCGTCGAGCATGATGTGGTGGAAGCTCCAGATCACGTGATGGCGGTCGTCGGCGAGCCGCGCCACGGTGACTCGGCTCACCGGCGGTCGGCGGAGATCGAAGCCCTGGGAACGGTCCCGTCGTGCGAGTTGGCCGAGCGCCTTGCGCTGATCGTCGACCGACGTCATGTCGATGTCGGTCCAAGGCAGGTCGACGCGTTCGCGGACGACCTGGACGGGATCGTCGAGTCCCTCCCACAACCACACCGTGCGCAGTGCCGGGTGCCGGTCGATGGTGTCGTTCCAGGCCTGCCGGAGTGTCGAGGGCTCGACGTCGCCGACGAGGTCGAACCGGACCTGTTCGAAGTAGAGCTCCGGGTCCGGGTCGCGCAGCGAGTCGTAGAGGATGCCGAGCTGGGCCGGCGTCAGCGGGTAGACGTCTGCGACGCCCTTCACCTCACGCTCCCGCCCGACCGCATTCCCACCAGTCTCGCGTACGGCGACGTCCGGTCGCGAGCGGGCGATCGTCGGATTCCCATCGGGTCAGCCGATCGCAGCACGCTCGTCGCTCGAGCCCGCTGGGAACGTCGCGGCTACGACGACGGCAGCACCGAGGTAGCACGTGCCGACGAACATCCAGGCCCAGCGGAACCGGGCGATGTCGGGGCTGCTCGACACATCGGCGAGCAGCGCCACGATCACCGAGATCCCGAGCGCGTAGAACACTTGCTGGGTGGTTCGAACCGTCGCGTTGGCCGTGCCGAACTGGGCGGGGCTCACGTCGGCCAGACCGGCGCTCGACCACGTGGCGATCGTGGCGCCGACGCCGAAGCCGACGAACAAGGACACCGGGACGTAGACCGACCAGGTCGCGGGGGTCTCGTCGAGGACCAGCAGGTACGTCAGATAGCCGACCCCACAGGATGCGCTCCCCATCGCGAGGATCCAACGGTGGCCGACCCGGTCGGCGACGCGGCCGGCCACGGGTGAGATGAATGCTGCCAGCAGCGGAGCGGGGACGAGAGCCAGCCCGGTGGTGCGCAGCGATTCGCCCCACATCTCCTGGAGCAGCAGCGAGTTGACGAGGAAGCCCGACGTGAACGCCATCGAGTAGAGCGCCAAGCCGGCGTTCGTGCTCGAGAACGAGCGGAGTCGGAAGAGGTTGAGCTCCAGCAGCGGTTCGGGCTGGCGTCTCGACCGGCGGATCAACACCGGGATCATCGACAGGCCCACCACGAACGCGGCGACGACGCGCGGGTCGGCCGGGCCCCACGACTCCGCCTGCACGATCGCGAACATCACGAGGCCGACGCCGATGGTTCCGATCGGCACGCCGACGAGATCGATGTTCCCGGTGGCGTCCGGATTCTTCGACTCCCGGAGGAGCCTCGGGGCCAGAGCGAGCACGACCACGGAGATCGGTACGTTGATCCAGAAGATGCCACGCCACGACCAGACGTCGGTGAGGAAGGCGCCGAGTGCCGGACCGACGACGGCACCGAGTGCGCCGGTGGCCCCCGTGAGGCCGATCACTGTCGATCGCTTGTTCGGCGGGAAGTCGGGCAAGACCACCGCGATCGCCGTCGGTGCGATGATCGCGCCACCGATGCCCTGGACGATCCTCGCCGCGATCAGGAATCCGGCGCTCGGAGCGAGCGCACTGAGCATCGAGCCCACCGCGAAGACGGCGACACCCGGGATGAAGAGTCGTTTGCGGCCGAGGCTGTCGGCATAGCGGCCGGCCACGAGGAGCAACGAGGCGACCGCGATGTTGTAACCGGAGATGATCCACCCGAGCGTCGATTCGGGCACGTCGAAGTCGTCGCGGATCGACGGGAACGCCACGTTGACCGCGGACACGTCGATGACGACGAGGAAGAAGACGAGCGTCGTGACGATCACCGCCGGCCACGGGTTGCGAACCGGTTCGGTCGCCGCGGGAGTCGTCTGCATGATGTCCGGACCCTACGTGCCGATCGCCGCACCGGTGAGGTTCAGACGTAGGTGGATCCCTTCATGCCGTCGACGTCCTTGCGCATCTCCACGTTGACGAGCGCCGGCTTCCCGGACGCGAATGCTCGCTCGATCGCCGGCCGGATCTCGTCGGGCTCGGTGACGTGTTCACCATGGCCGCCGAGCGCCTCGACGACCAGGTCGTAGCGGGTGGCGGCGAGTTCGGTGGCGACCAGTCGATCGGCGCCGTAGATCATCGCCTGCGGTCGCATCATCTGGCCCCATGCGCCATCGTTGCCGACGATCCCGACGATGGGGAGGCCGAACCGAGCCGCTGTGTCGTACTCGAACCCGTTCAGTCCGAACGAGCCGTCGCCGTAGATGATCAGCACGCGGTCATCCGGGTTCGACAGTTGGGCGGCGAGCGCGAACGGCATCCCCACCCCGAGCGTTCCCAACGGGCCGGGATCCATCCAGGTGCCGTGCTCGGGGACCTTCAGGATCTTGGACGCCTGCGCGACGATGTCACCGCCGTCACCGATCACGATCATCCGATCGTCGGTTGCGACGAAGTCGGCGATCTCGCGGCAGAGCCGCTGGGGATCGATCGGTACCTCGTCGGAATCGAGTTGCGCCCGGAGTGCTTGCTCGGCCTCGTCCTCGATCACCCGAAGCTCGGCGGCGTGACCGGCGACGTCGACCGTGTCACCGAGCGCGTCGGTGAGTGCGTCGAGGTTGGAGCCGAGATTGCCGACCAACCCCACGTCGGCCGCCCGGTTCTGACCGATCAGGCTCTCGTCGAGGTCGAGCTGCACGATCTGCGCGTCGGCGGGGATCGAACCGCCGTACTTCATGCGGAAGTCGAGCGGTGTGCCCGCCAGGATCACCACGTCGGCGCGCGCGAGTGCGTCCCGGCGACTGCGATTGAAGAACTGTGGATGACTCATGGGCAACTGACCGCGACCCATACCGTTCGTGAACACCGGGATCTTCGTCGATTCGGCGAAGCGTCGGAGCGCCGGCCCACCCTCCGACCACTTGAGTGCGGTACCGGCCATCACCATCGGTCGCTCCGCGGTCCCGATGATCGTCGCGGCTTCCTCGACGAGGGCAGCTGGGGCCGACGATGCGACGCGTCGGTCGCGGAATGTCGGGATCGTCACGGCGGAGAGGTCGACGGGTGCGTGCAACACGTCCATCGGGATCTCGAGGAAGGACGGCCCCGGCACCCCCGAGAGTGCGGTACGGATCGCCGTCTCGATGTACTCACCGATCCGGGCGGTCGAGTAGCACGAGTCGGCCCACTTCGTGATTGGGCGCATCAGCGAGACGTGGTCCATCTCCTGCAGTGATCCTCGCCGGAGGTTGTCGAACGGGCCCTGGCCGCCGATCACGAGGATCGGGGAGTTCGCCCGCCACGCGTTCGCCACACCGGTGACGCCGTCAGTGACGCCCGGACCTGCCGTGAGGATCGCCACCCCGACGCGACCGGGGTTGAGGCGCGCCCAGGCGTCGGCGGCGTGCGTGGCGGCCTGTTCGTGTCGGACGTCGACGACGCGGATCCCCTCGTCGATGCATCCGTCGTAGATGCCCATCACGTGTCCGCCCGACAGGGTGAACACGCACTCGACACCGGCCGCCTTCAACACCTTCGCTGCCAACCGTCCACCGTGGTGCATCGTGTTCCTCCCTCGTTCGTTCCTCCCTGGTTCCCGATCCAACCTAATGGGGCGATCGACGTCGGCCGAAGTGGTCGTCGGGCCTAGGAGGTGGTCTGATCGACCACGTCGTCGATGATGTCGGAGTCGGCCCAGACGTTGACCGATCCGCCCAGGGTCCGGTGGGCGTCGAATCGTGCGTCGGCGGCCGCCCGCTGCGCGGAGTCGACGCTGAGCACGCTGACGAAGACCTCGCAGTCGCCGAAGTCGTCGATGCCGGTGATCAGCGGGAACGGCGCCGTGTACACCAGGAACGGCTCGGCGCTCCGGCCGCACACCTGGTAGCCATTCGCACGGGCACGGTCGACGACGGCCGCGCCGTCGCGGATCGTCGGCCGACGCTCGACGATGTCGCCGACGCCGCCGGCGAGCGTGACGGCGATGGCGACGGTGGCGGCCGATCCGGCGTGGCGGGGGAGTAGCGCCACACCGCGCCCGGCGAGGTGCGCGACGATCGGGATCACCGACACGAAGAACCGGAAGTACAGGTCGCGGGGCTGCACGACCGCCCACATGACGACGACGAACGACACGAAGAACCCGCCGCTGAGCACGAGCGCGAGCAGGTGCCGCGGGGATCGCCGGCCGAGGCAGATCACACCTGCCGTCGCGAGCGCACCGACGAGCAGCACGGCGGGCCACTCGTAGCCGACCATGGCCCGGCCGAGCTGGATCGGGAAGTCGTCACGGAACAGCGAGCCGCGTCCACCGAGATTGGCCCGGGTCTCGTCGAGGAGCGGGAGTTGCATCAGGAACGCCACGAAGGCAGCGCTCACCCACGTGACGAGATGTGCCGAGCGGAGGCGCCCGAGGCCCAACGTCGCCGCTGCGAACATCAGCAGCGCGAGCGCCGAATAGGCGTGGGTGGTGACGGCGACGACCATGGCCACCGCTTGCAGCACGAGCCAGCGTCGCCGGTGATCGACCCACGACTGCTGGAGTGCGATGCCGGCGACGACCACGCTCAGCGTGGCCAACGAGTATCCCCGGAGTTGCCGGACCTGGTCGAGATAGACGGGGTTGAGCGCCAGCACGGCTCCGGCCGCGAATCCGGCGGTGACGCCGCAGCGGCGAGCGGTGTACCAGACGATCAGACCGACCGTGGCCGCCGCGCACAGCACCGGCCCGAGCCGCTGGGCGCTCTCACCGACGAGCCCCAGTCGCCATGCGATCGCCTGAGTGGCCGAGAAGGTCGGGTGGTTGTTGAACACCAGCTGGGTCGTCAGGGCCCGCCGAACCGAGCCACCGTTCACGAAGAAGTGATACGTGATCGCTTCGTCGTAGCCGAACGATCGACCGATCCCGATGGCGCCGAGCACGACGGTTCCGACCGCCGCCGCGATCGCGGCACCGAGAGCGATCCGTTTGCCGTCCGGCGACGTCGCGTCGATGGCCCGGTCGGTCACGAACCGGAACGTAGCAAGCCTCAGCCCTCCGACGGCCGCAACCGGAGCGTGACGTGGTCGCACGTGACCTCGACCCGGACCGAACCGAAGCTCCGTCTCGGCCCGGTGGGGTCCGCGACCTGCTCGTCGATCTCGAGCACACGTCGCTGGACGATCGCGTGCTCGACGACCGCGGGTGGTCGGACCCGGCCCGGACGCCTGTCGAACAACCGAATCCGCGACACCAGCTCACGGGTTCCGTCGGCGTCGACCTCGTGGAGCACGGCCAGGATCTTCTGGAGCGCACTCCGTCCGGCGTGGGTGAACGGGGTCGACGAGTCGACGGCGAGGGCCGTAGCGACCGCAGCGACCTCGGCCGCCGTGAGGTTGAGCGGCGGCAGCGTGTGCTTGGTGTCGACCGCGTCGACCCGGCGTGGCGTGGATCGGTACGCCCGACTGCTGCGGTGCCACGAGGTCCCGTTAGATCGTGCGGCCGCTGACCTCGAAGCGTTCGGCGAGCCAGGTCGTCGACCGGTAGCTCGGCGCAGCGCCTTCCAGCTCCTCCACGAGCGCGTACAACCGGTCGGTTCGGTTCACGTCGTGTCGAGTTGCCGGGCCAGTGTCTTGGGCGCGACGTGGCGATAGGCGTCACGGATGATGCCGTCGATCTCGTCCCAGTCGACGTCACGATCGATCCTGAGCCCGAGCCATCCTCGCCCACCGACATAGGGTGGTCGGTAGAACCGTTCGGGTTCGTCGTCGACCAGTTGTTCTTGGACACCCGGCGGGGCCGGCGCCCACAACGACATCCCGTGCTCGCCGTGGATGCCGTCAGGGTGAAAACTGCAGAGCACGTTCTTGTCCCGGATGAAGAACGTCGGTGCTCCGTGACTCACACGTTCGCTGACTTCCGGGAGCCCGAGGCAGATGTCACGAAGCCGCTCGAGCGCGACATCGGCGCGAGAACTCACGTCGACAGTGTCTCAGATCTCGTCCACCGAAGCGATGGTGGCGACGGGCCGGGGTGGCTACGACGCCGCGTCGCGGGAATGGTCGGTGCGGTTCGAGTCGGCCGAGGTGAACACATCGAACCCGTCGTCGTTGACGATGATCTCGAGGTCGTCCGCCAGCTCGTTGCGCTGATGTTGCTGCAGCGCCATGCCGCCGGCCATCACACTGCCGTAGACGGTGATCAGGAACACGGCGATTCCGACGCTGAAGAGCAGGGTGTTCATGACGTCGTCACCTCCTCGCGTGGGGCGCTCGTCTCGGAGGTCGCTTCGGTCGGGCTCACGAGCAGCGTGCCGAGTGAGTGGATCGAGGGGACCCAGAGGCCGACGAAGATGCCGGCCATCTGCTCGTCCTGGACGAAGTAGAGCCAGACCGAGAAGAGGAACGACAGGAACCCTGCGACCAGGAAGGGAACCTTGAGCTTGAGCGATGGCGGTAGACGATTCATTGGGGGACCTTTCGTGTCTCCCATCGTTCAACTCCGTTTAGCGCGATTTATTCCGACTCGATGTAGGTCGCCGCCCGGCGCGTTCACACGAGCAGCGCGTCGGTGATCACCTCGACCAGTGCGGGCCCTGGATGAGCGAGTGCCGAACGGATGGCATCGTCGAGTTGGGCGAGCGCGGTGACCCGGAAGCCCTTGACGCCGCAGAGCTCCGCGAACGCGGCGAAGTCAGGGTTGTGCAGTGAGGTCTGCCAGACGTCCCAGTGCGCGGCCCGCTGCTCTTTCGAGATCTTGCCGAGCTCGCCGTTGTTCATCAGTACATGGGTGATGTTCATGCCGTACTTCACGGCCGTGGTGAGCTCCATCGCGTACTGTCCGAAGCCGCCGTCACCGCTGACACTGACCACTTGACGGCTGTCTCCGACCGCTGCCCACGCACCCATCGCAGCCGGCAGTGAGAAGCCGATCGATCCGAGATATCCCGACATCAGCACGTCCTGGTCGCCGGATGACTCGAAGTAGCGGCCGAACGAATACGTGTTGTTGCCGACGTCGACCGCGATCACGGCGTCGCGATCGATGTGTGTCGACAGGCTGGCCATCACGGCCGCGGCCCCGATGCCGTGCCCGGCGTCGTCGGCCTGCCGGCGCGACTTCTCCGCCGACCAGATCGCCCGCCGTTCCAGCACCTCGACCCGGACGTCGATCGCCGACACGTCGGCCGGTAGCTCGTCGGCGAGCAGGCGTGCGGTCACGGCCACGTTGCCCTGGAGGGGAACGTCGACCGGGTGGAACCGCCCGAGCGACATCGGGTCGTCGTCGATCTGGATCGTCGGCTTGTAGTCGGCCACACCGGTGTGGTTCGAGAAGCTGGCACCGAACACGATCAGCAGGTCGCTCTCGTTCATGAACCAGCTGGCGACCGGCGTGCCCGATCGCCCCAGGACGCCGCAGCCGAGCGGATGGTCGTCGGCGATCAGGCCCTTCGCCTTGAACGTCGTGGCAACGGGGGCGCCGAGGCGATCGGCGAGTGCGATCACGTCGGTCATCTGCCTACGGGCGCCGTGGCCGACGACGATCATCGGTCGCTTCGCGGCGGCGATCATCCGGCAGGCCCGCGCGAGATCGGCGGGATCGGGCGAGATCGCACGGGAACCGGTGCGCCCGTCCGGGGAGCCCGCCGGCGCGTCGTCGTCGACCGGCATGTGTTGCACTTCGTCGGGGAACACCAGGTGAGCGACGTTGCGGCCGACGATCGCCGTCTTCATGGCCAGCGTGGCGAGTTCGGCGTGATCCGAGTCGGCCTGCATCGACTCGCTGAACTCGGCGACGTCGGCGAACGCGGCCTCGAGGTCGGTGTCCTGGAACGCACCTCGTCCCCGCACCTTCGATGGCACCTGACCACTGAGGGCGAGCACCGGCGCCCGGTCCTCCTTCGCGTCGTAGAGGCCGGTCAGCAGGTTGGTCGAGCCCGGTCCGGCGATGCCGAAACAGGCGGCAACCCGGCCGGTGAGCTTTCCGAAGGCAGAGGCCGCGAAGGCTGCCGCACCCTCGTGACGGATACCCACATAGGTCAGATCGCCTCGCTCCTCGGCCTTGCGCATCGCATCGGCGAAGCCGAGGTTGGAGTGCCCGACCATGCCGAACACGTGGGTGAGCCCCCAGTTGGTGAGCGTCTCGACGACGACGTCGGAGACGGTTCGCGAGGGCTCCGGTTCGGGAGGAAGCGCGACGTACACGCCGTCGTCTCGGACCTCGGTCTCGAAACAGGCCGGAGCGTCGCTGAATCCCTCCGGTGGCATGCCCGTGGTAGGCGCGTAGTCGTAGCCGTGCCAGGGGCAGCGGAGCCATCCGTTCTCGATCGATCCCTCGCCGAGCGGGCCGCCCTGGTGCGGGCAGGCATTGTCGAGGCAGCCGTACTCGCCCTGGTGTCTGGTCACGGCGAACGTCCTGACGCCGACGGAGACCGTGGTGACACGTCCCTCGTCCAGTTGGTCGGGATCGAGGATCTTGTGCCAGGTCGTGTCGGTCATGCGGTGATGCCTCCGTAGGGGATGCCGGCGAGATGGTGCATCTCGCGGTCGAATGTGGTGAGGTCGTCGAGCGACAGGTCGCTCAGGTGGGTGTGGCCGCACGCGCGTGCGAGCACCTGCATCAGCTCGACGCTGGCCCTGAAGAACCGGGTCAGGCGCTGCGCCGCATCCTCGACCACGAGCCGCTGGCGCAGGCCCGGCCGCTGGGTGGCGATGCCGACGGGGCAATTGTCGGTGTTGCAGGCGCGCATGCCCAGGCAACCGATCGCCTGCATGGCGGCGTTCGACACCGCGATCGCGTCGGCACCCAGAGCGAGTGCCTTGACGAAGTCGGTGTGGCTCCGCAGGCCGCCGGTGATCACCAGCGTGACCTTGGCGTCACAGGCGTCGAGGTGCCGTCGGGCACGCGCCAGGGCCGGGATCGTCGGCACCGAGATGTGGTCGCGGAAGATCTTCGGGGCCGCACCGGTACCGCCGCCGCGCCCGTCGAGGATGATGTAGTCGACACCGATCTCGAGGGCCGCGTCGATGTCGGCTTCGATGTGCTGCGCCGACAGCTTGGCTCCGATGGGGATGCCGCCCGACGCATCGCGAACCTCTCGGGCGAGCGCCCGATAGTCGTCGGTGGTCGTGAGATCGGGGAACGTGGCCGGCGACACGGCGGGCGTTCCTTCCGCGAGGCCCCGTACCTCGGCGATCCGACCGACGACCTTGTTGCCCGGCAGATGGCCACCCGTACCGGTCTTGGCGCCCTGCCCGAACTTGAAGTGGAACGCCTGGACGTCGCGCACCTTCGCGATCGACCAGCCGAAACGACCGGATGCCAGTTCGTAGAAGTACCGCGAGTTCTCCGCCTGCTCCTCGGGGAGCATGCCTCCCTCCCCGGAGCAGATGCCGGTGCCCGCACGCTCGGCGCCCCGGGCGAGCGCGGTCTTCGCCTCCTGCGACAGTGCGCCGAAGCTCATGTCCGACACGAACACGGGGATGGCGAGCTGCAGCGGCTTCGCCGCTGCAGGACCGATCGTCACGGCGGTGCCGACGTCGGTGTCGTCGAGCAACGGCCGGCGGGCCAGTTGGGCCGTGACGACTTGGATCGAGTCCCAGGACGGTAGGTCGTCACGGGGAACGCCCATCGAGGTGACGGTGCCGTGGTGACCGACGTTCGACAGCCCGTTCGTGGCGAGCTCTCGGATCTGGGCGACGAACGGTTCGTCGGAGGTGCCGTGCGGGTCCTGGTAGGCGCCCTGGTAGGCGCCACGATCCCATGGCTGTGGGTTCGAGCGTTCCCACGCCTCGATCTCGTCCCGATCGACGAACACCTCGTCGTCGTCGACCCAGGCCGCGAATTTCTCGATCCGTTCGTCGTTGTCGTACGCGCTGATGCCGGTGCGGAACCGGTAGTCCCAACCGTGCACGCCGCACACGATGTCGTCGCCTCGGATGCTGCCGTCGGCCAGCAGTGCGCCGCGATGTTGGCACCGACCGTGCAGGACCGAGATCTCGTCGCCGTAGCGGACGATGACGAGATCGACGTTGCCGACGAGCGCACCGGACGGCTGCCGATCGGACAGGTCGCCCCAACGAGCGACGGAGTGCGGTTGCATGGGTGGTGACCTCCTGGACGCGTCACCGTAGTGACCGGGTGGCAACCCGCCGAATCGGGCCGCCTGTTCCACGGTCGCTACCGTCGGCGCATGTCACCCGCCCGTACATGGGAGGCCCGATGATCTCGTGGATGTCCCGGTTGCCGTACGAGCGGCAGGTGCTCGTGATCTACGTGTTCGCGATCTTCATGACCGTGATCGACGGCACGATGGTCAACGTTGCGCTCCCGACCATGGCCAAGGAGTTCGGCGTCCGGTCGAACGAGGTCGAGTGGATCGCCGTCGGCTATCTGCTGGCCGTCGCCACCGTGATCCCGGCTGCCGGGTGGCTCGGTGACCGGTTCGGTACGAAGCGCGTCTTCGTCGTGTCGCTGGCGTTGTTCACGGTGATCTCCGGGTTCTGCGGTGCGGCGCAGACGCTCGACCAGCTCATCGTGCTCCGTGTTCTGCAGGGCTTCGGCGGTGGCCTGATGGCGCCGGTCGGCGGGGCGATGCTCTATCGCGCGTTCCCGATGAGCCAGCGCGCGACGGCGGCGACGGCCGTGCTGAGCGTCGCCGTGATCGCACCGGCCACCGGGCCGGTGCTCGGTGGCATCCTGGTCGACCAGGCATCGTGGCGATGGATCTTCCTGATCAACATTCCGATCGGCATGCTCGGTCTCGTGCTCTCGGGTCGGGCGCTGCGCGAGGAGGTCCAGCAAGATCCGGGGCCGCTCGATCTGGCCGGGCTGGTGTTGAGCGGTGGAGCAGTGGCCCTGCTCCTCTACACGATGTCGGTCGGGCCCGAGGAGGGTTGGCTCTCGCGCACTGTGGTGGGGTTGGGGCTGCTCGGTGTCGTGACGCTCGCCGCTGCGATCGCCGTCGAACTGCGCGTGCCACAACCGGCCCTGATGCTGCGGCTCTTCCGTGACCACCTGTTCCGAAACGTCAACATCTCAGCCGCCCTGATCTACGCCGGGTTCTTCGGCCAGATCTTCCTCCTGCCGATCTACCTCCAGTCGCTGCGCGGCTTCTCGGCGTTCCAGAGCGGGATCGTGCAAGCGCCCCAGGCGTTCGGCGTGTTCGTGGTCTCGAACCTCGTCGGCAAGCGCGCATACCACGTGATCGGGCCGCGCCGCCTGATGGTGGTCGGCACGGCGATTGCGTCGGTGATCACGTGTGCGTTCGCGCTCCTGACGCTGGAGTCGCCCCTGACGCTGATCGCAGGGATGTCGTTCGCCCGGGGCCTCTCGATGGGCCTGGTGTTCGTCTCGATCCAGACCGCCGTGTACGCCACCACATCACTGGCCGACACCGGCCGGGCGACGTCGCTGTTCGGAACGCAGCGTCAGGTGTCGTATGCGATCGGCACCGCCCTCGCAGCGACCGTGCTGACGGCCGGTCTCGGCGGCCTGGACGATTCGTCGCCTGCGATCGACCGGCTCGCCGCCCATCAGCACGCGTTCCTGGCGGTCGGATTGATCATGATCCCCGGCATCTTCGTGTCGGCGCGGATTCGCGATGATGACGTCGCAGAGACCCGTGGCATCGTGCCGGCCACGGCGTCCGCAGGGAGATAGCGATGAACTTCGAGATCGACGACGACCACCGGGCGATCATCGACACCGTCGATCGTGTGTGCGCCCAGTTCGACGACGCATACTGGAGTTCCTGCGACTCCGCGCATCGGTTTCCCTGGGAGTTCTACGCGGCGATGGCGGAAGGTGGATGGATCGGCATCGCCCTCCCCGAGGAGTTCGGGGGTGGCGGGCGTGGCATCGCCGAGGCGGCGATCGTGCTGAACCGGGTGGCGGCATCCGGCGCGGGCATGAACGGCTCGACATCGGTTCACTTGACGATGTTCGGCCTCAACCCCGTCGTCAGGTTCGGCAACGACCGGCTCAAGGAGGAGTTCCTCCCGCGCGCGGCCGTCGGCGACCTGCATGTGGCGTTCGGCGTGACCGAACCCGATGCCGGGACCGACACCAGCCGGATCTCGACCCGCGCGGTCGACGACGGAATGGGCGGTTTCGTCGTGACGGGCCGCAAGATCTGGACCTCGAAGGCGCTCGAGTCCGAGGTGTGCCTCCTGCTGGCACGGACGGAGGAGGCGACGGATCGTGACCGGTTCGGTGGGCTGAGTCTCTTCCTGGTCGATCTCGACCCGGACCACGTCGACATCGCGCCGATCCCGAAGCTCGGCCGGAACGCGGTCGCGTCATGCGAGGTGGCCTACGACGAACTCCCCGTCGAAGGATGGCGGTTGGTCGGCGAGCGAGGTCGCGGCTTCCAGCACATCCTGCACGGCCTCAATCCAGAACGGGTGCTGCTCGCGGCGATGTCGTGCGGGCTCGGCGAGGTCGCATTGTCGCGTGCGGTCGGCTACGCCAAGGAACGTGTGGTGTTCGACCGGCCGATCGGGGCCAATCAGGCGATCGCGCACCCGCTCGCGCTCGCACACGTGCAGTTGCGGGCGGCGTACCTGTCGATGTTGCAGGCCGCGTGGCGATACGACCAGGGCCTGCCGTGCGGCGAGGAGGCGAACTCGGCGAAGTACCTGGCTGCAGAGGCCTGCTGGTTCGCGGCCGACCAGGCGATCCAGACCCACGGCGGTCTGGGGTATGCCACCGAGTACCAGGTCGAGCGCTACTGGAGGGAGGCCCGTCTGCAGCGGTTGGCCCCGGTGAGCCAGGAGATGACGCTCAACTTCATCGCTCAGAGCGTGCTCGGTCTGCCCCGCAGCTATTGATCCTCCGTCGCTCGCGGGTGGTCGCTTGACGAGACCTTGCACACACCTTGAGGTCACGCGGGGTGACATGGGCATTCGACGGGCGTAGGTTGAGCGCGCGGACCACCGAGCGCGTCATCGCGACGCTGTCGAAGGAGACCCCCTTGATTCCCACGCTTGCGACCCTGCTGAGGACGATCACCGGCAAGACGCTGGTGGGCGTCACTGTTGCGACGATGAGCGTCGGCGCTGCCGCCGCCGCCTCGGGCGCCGATGTCCCCGTGCTCTCGAGCCCCGACTCGTCCGAGGAGGAGTCGAGCGAGGAGGAGTCGGCGAGGAGGAGTCGTCCGAGGAGGAGTCGGGCGAGGAGGAGTCGAGCGAGGAGGAGTCGTCCGAGGAGGAGTCGGGCGAGGAGGAGTCGTCCGAGGAGGAGTCGGGCGAGGAGGAGTCGGGCGAGGAGGAGTCGGGCGAGGAGGAGTCGGGCGAGGAGGAGTCGAGCGAGGAGGAGTCGAGCGAGGAGGAGTCGTCCGAGGAAGAGTCCGACTGGAAGATCGTCAAGACCGAGGGTCGCGATGCCTGGCACGACCTTCGAGATGAGAAGCGGGCCGAGTGGCACGATGCGAAGGACGCCTGGGTCGAGATGTGCGGCGACGGTGATTCCGACGACGAATCGACCGACGACTTTCCAACCGGGGACGCAGCCGTCGAGGACGCGGACGAGGAGATGTCCGACGAGTGTCGGACGCTCAAGCTCGAACTCAAGGAGTTGCACGAGGCCGGCAAGGCCGAGTGGAAGCAGGCACGTGACGAGGCGAAGGCCGCCTGGATGGAGCTGAAGGCGGCGGAGCGCGGGGAGCGCGACGCAGAGCGCGAATCGGCCAGGGCGGAGCGTGAAGCGACCCGTGAGCAGGCCAAGGTCGAGCGCGAGGTGGAGCGTGAAGCGGCCAAGGTAGATCGTGAGTCGGCCAGGGCGGAGCGTGAAGCGGCCCGCGAGCAGGCCAAGGCCGAGCGTGGAGAAGCCAGGGCGGAGCGGTCGGGTCAGCGCGGAAATGGTGCCGAGAGCAAGGGTGGCAAGAAGAAGGGCGGCTGACCTCCGGCCGATCTCAGATCGTTCGGCGGCGTGACTCCGTCCAGGTGAGACCCTGCTCGACGTTGATGTCGCGTGGCAGCCCGAGTACCTGTTCGGCGATGATGTTGCGCTGCACGGCGAAGGTGCCGCCGCCGACGGTCAGCGCCGGTGAGAACAGGTAGCCGTAGTGCCAGACGGGGTCGACGTCGGGGTAGTCGCCCTCGCCCCTCGGGAAGTTGATCTCGGTGGCGCCGGTCCGAGACCCCGGCGGGAGCGGTCCGGCCGGTCCGGAGCCGGCGATCATCCCGTGCGGTCCTGCGACGTGCTTGGCGAGCTCCATCACGTGCTGTCCGTGCTCGTCACCCATGACCTTCTGGATCGACGCCTCGACGCCCGGTGTCTTGCCCTGCAGGCGGGCACTCAACGTGCGCAGCCGTCCGAGCCGGAGGACCTCGGACTCGATGTGCAACCCGGCGAAGCGCTGCCGATCGATCGGATCGGCCGACCCGCCGGCAGCGCGGACCAGCTCGAGCAGATCGTCCGCCGACGGACCCGTTCCCCACATCGACCCGGCCGACGACAGCGAGACGCGCTCGTTGGCGAGGGTGACCTTGGCCAGCTTCCACCCCTCACCCTCCTCACCGACGAGATACTCCGCTGGTAGCCGGACGTCGTCGAAGAAGGTCTGGTTGAACGAGTGGGCGGTCGTCATGTCGACGATCGGGCTCAAGGTGATCCCCGGGAGGTCCATCGGCACGATGAAGTACGAGATGCCCTTGTGCTTCGGGACGTCGGGATTGGTTCGGGCGATCAGGATCCCGAACTGTGAGTGGTGGGCGCCCGACGACCAGATCTTCGACCCGTTGATGACGTACTCGTCGCCGTCGCGGACCGCCTGCGTGCCGAGACTCGCCAGATCCGAGCCGGAGTCCGGTTCGCTGAACAGCTGGCACCAGATCTCCTCGCCGGTGAAGATCGGATCGAGGAACCGCTCCCGTTGCCACTCGCTGCCCGCGAGCAAGATGGTCGGTGCTGCCCAGCCGACCCCGATCGCATTGGTCGCGACCGCCGTCTTGCTGACACCGGCACGCTCGAGCTCGTCGTCGATGATGAGCTGATGCATCGGATCCGCCTCCAGCCCGTACGGTTTCGGCCAGTGCGGGACGATGTACCCACCGCGATGGAGCGTCTCGTTCGTCGGGTTCGGATGATCGGCAAGCCACTCGCGAACGACGAGGCGGCGCGGGTCGTCCTCGGCGGGCAGGTCGAAATCCATCAGCTGGTTCCCTTCGGATCCGGGCCGGTGGTCGGCCCACCGGCGAACGCCTGCGCTCTGGTCATCCAGTCGCGAGCGGCGTCACCGGTGACGACCAGGTCGGTGTCGTCGACGTGGCGACGCTGCGTCACGACGAGGCAGAAGTCCTCGGCCGGCCCGGTGATGGTCGCGACCGCGTTGTCGTCGCCCCACGTCCACTCGGCGCCGGACGGCGAGACGAGGACCACCCGCACCGCCTCGGCCGGCGGCTGCTCGCCGCGCACGAGGTAGCTCCAGCCGCGCGTGATGACGCCGAGTTGCGCGATGTGCCGGATTCGGTCGCTCGCAGGCCGTTCCGCACCGATGGCGTCGCACACGTCCTGGCCGTGCGCCCACACCTCCATCAGGCGGGCCGTCAGGAACGACTTCGATCCCATCGACGGGCCGTACCACTCGATGCGGGTGTCGTTCGCCAGGGTGCGAGCGGCGGATTCCAGACCGAGACGGCCGCGCCGCCAGGCGATGAGTTGGTCGGATGGTGACAGCTGCCGAAACGGGCCGAGCGTGACCTCGTCGACCGTGAGGTCGTCGGCGAACGACGACATCAACTCGGCCTTGTGGTCGGCGAAGGCCGCCGGGTCGTTGATGGCGACCGCTGCGGTCGTGTCGAAGAAGGTGAGATGGCCCAACTGATCGGCCACGTCCCAGCGTTCGCTCGGGGTGGCGAGCCCGAACTGCTCGTCGTCGAGCGCAGCCACGACCCGGTCCAGCGTTTCCTGCTCTGCGACGAGATCGTCCAGTACTTCGCTGACGTCCATGCTGCTCCTCCGACGGTACCGTTTGGCCTGGAACGGTACCACCGATCGCAGCGACCCTCACGACCCGGTGTTCCCGCGCGACGTGTCCGTGTCGGCCGCGGAGCTCCGGGGTCGACACGGGTTGCTCCCAGCTGCGCGCGGTACCAGTTGACGTGGTTCGGTACCGCGCGTACGGTCTCGTCGGTGGGGAAGGTCCTGAGGTCGCGTCTCGACACGCGCAGCGACGACTATCGCGAGAATCTCGCGGCGATGGAGGCTCTGTGGGCCGAGGTCGAGCAACTCATGGAGTCGGTGCCGTCGATCGGTGGGCAGCGGTACGTCGACCGTCACCGCAAGCGTGGGAAGATGCTCCCCCGGGAGCGGATCGAACAGCTCGTCGACCCCGACACTCCGGTCCTCGAACTGAGCGCGCTGGCCGGGTGGGGGAGTGAGTTCCCGATCGGCGCCGGCTCGGTCAATTCGATCGGCGTGGTCGAAGGTGTCGAGTGTGCGATCACCGCGTCCGACATGACGTATCGGGGCGGGTCGATGAACCCGCGGTCGGTCGACAAGGGTGAACGGTTCCGCGACATCATCCGGCGCAACCGCTTGCCGTGGATCAACCTCAACGAATCGGCGGGCGCCGATCTGCCCCACCAGGCCGACATCTTCATCCGCGGCGGCGAGGGGTTCCGCGACCAGACCCAGCTCTCCAAGCTCGGGATCCCGACGATCACGGCGATCTTCGGCCCGAACACCGCCGGTGGCGCCTACGTCCCGGGCATGAGCGACTACACGATCTTCGTCAAGGAGCGCGGCACCGCGTACCTCGGAGGGCCGCCGCTCGTGAAGATGGCGATCGACGAAGTGGTCGACGAAGAGACACTCGGCGGTGCCGAGATGCACAGCCGCACGTCCGGTCTGAGCGACTACCTCGCGGCCGACGAGATGGACGCGCTGCGGATGGTGCGCGACATCGTTCGGCACCTGCGCTGGCGGAAGCTCGGGCCCGGTCCGTCCGAATCGGCCGACGATCCCGTCCACGACTCGAACGAGCTGATCGGCTGCGCGTCGGCCGACGTGCGCATCCCGTTCGACATCCGCGAGATCTACGCCCGCGTGCTCGACGGCTCGCGATTCGAGGAGTTCAAACCGCTCTACGGCGACAAGCTCGTCTGCGGATGGGGCTCGATCCACGGCTTCCCCGTCGGCCTGCTCGGCAACAACGGGATTCTCTTCTCGGAAGAAGCGAAGAAAGGGGCCCAGTTCATCCAGCTGTGCAACCGGACCGACACGCCGCTGGTGTTCCTCCACAACATCACCGGGTTCATGGTCGGCTCCAAGGCCGAACAGGGTGGCATCATCCGCAACGGCGCCAAGTTGATCAACGCGGTCTCGAACAGCGAGGTGCCGCACTTCTGCCTGATGGTCGGTGCCTCGTACGGCGCCGGCAATTACGGAATGGCCGGCAAGGCCTACGACCCGCGCCTCATCTTCTCCTGGCCGAACCACAAGATCGCCGTCATGGGCGGGCGCCAACTGGCGGGCGTCATGGACATCGTCGCCCGCAACGCCGCCGCCGGCCGTGGGAGCGAAGTCGACGAAGACGATCTGAACGCCAAGAAGCTGGCGCTCGAAGCCCAGATCGAAAGCGAGTCCTCCGCCCTCTACGCGACCGGCCGTGTCTGGGACGACGGGATCATCCACCCGAACGATTCCCGGACGGTCCTCGGTCTCGCGCTGTCGGCCGCCCACGGCAACACGGTCCGCGGCGCACGCGAGTACGGCGTGTGGAGGCACTGATGCCGGCCGTGGGAGGTGCGCCGCGATGAGGATGCTCATTGCGAACCGGGGGGAGATCGCTTGCCGAATCGCCCGAACCGCGCACCGTCTGGGGATCTCGACCGTCGGGGTGTACTCCGAGCCCGACCGCACCGCGCTGCACGTCGATACGGTCGACGTCGCCGTTGCACTCGGTGGATCGACCCCGACCGAGTCGTACCTGCGTGGCGACACGATCATCAGGGCCGCACTCGAGACCGACTCGACGATGGTCCACCCGGGCTACGGGTTCCTGGCCGAGAACGCCGAGTTCGCGCAGGCAGTGATCGACGCCGGGCTGCGATGGGTCGGGCCCACGCCCGACCAGATCCGGCTCCTCGGTGACAAGGTGGCGGCAAAGCGTGCCGCCATCGAGGCCGGTGTGCCGACCACCGAGATCGTCGAGGTCGCCCCGGGCTCGATCCCCGACGGTCTCGAGATGCCGGTCCTCGTCAAGGCCGCTGCCGGTGGTGGCGGACGTGGCATGCGGGTCGTGCACGAGGTCGCAGACCTGGCGGGAGCCGTCGAGTCGGCCTCGCGCGAGGCCGCCAGTGCGTTCGGCGACGGCACGGTGTTCATCGAACCCTTCATCGCCCGCGGACGGCACGTCGAGGTCCAGGTCATCGGCGATCTGCACGGGAACATCATCCATCTGGGCGATCGTGAGTGCTCGATCCAGCGTCGCAACCAGAAGGTGATCGAGGAGGCACCATCGCCCGGCATCTCCGACGACGTGCGCGCTCGACTCCACGAAGGTGCGCTCGCGTTGGCGCGTCACGTCGGCTATGTCGGCGCCGGCACCGTCGAGTTCATGGTCGGCGGTTCGGATGAGCGCGATCCGACGATCACCTTCCTGGAGGTCAACACGAGGTTGCAGGTCGAGCACCCCGTCACCGAGGCGATCACCGGGATCGACTTGGTCGAGTTGCAGATCGGGGTTGTCAGCGGGCATCCGCTGCCGTTCACGCAGGACGACATCGCATTCGACGGGCATGCGATCGAGGTTCGGCTCGTCGCGGAGGACCCAACCGCCGGTTGGGTGCCGTCGACCGGCACGTTGCGTGAGTTCGAGATCGCCGGAGACGTCCGGGTCGACACCGGATTCCGAGCCGGGAGCACGATCTCGCCCGACTACGACTCGTTGCTCGCCAAGGTGATCACGCACCACACCGACCGGGGTGTCGCCGCCGCGCAGCTCGGGCGGGCGATGCGTACCTCCAGGATCGTCGGGGTCCGAACCAACGCAGCGATGCTGGCCGCCACCATGGCCGAGCGCGACTATCTGCATCGGCGGACCTACACCTCCTATCTCGACGATCATCCCGAGGTGCTGACCGACCCGGGTCCGGCCGGCGACGACCGACTGGCCCTGCTGCTCGGCGGGGTGTTCGCCGACGAGCAGCGGGAGCGAACGTCGGCCCCCGTCACCGGGTTCGCCCCCTCGGGTTGGCGGAACCTCCGCACCCGAGGACAGCGCCGCACGTGGCTCCTCGACGGCGAGGAGCACCACGTCGAATACGTCATGCACGGTTCCACCGCCGAGGTCTCGATCGGAGCGTGGCCCGAGCCGCGACCCGACGGCAGCCTGCCCGACGACACGCGTCGGGTCGCGTCGGTCCGCCTCCTGTCGCGTTCACCCCACCGGCAAGTCGTCGAACTCGACGGTCACCGCCACGTCGTCGACGTCGACGTCGACGGGGATTCGATGCGTACGTTCGGCGCGGCCGGCAGCCTGGAATGGGTCCGCCCACCGAGGTTCGTCGATCACGACGCCGACGCCGAGGGCAGCGGCCCGATCTGTCCGCTGCCGGGCACGGTGATCGCCGTGCACGTCGCCCCCGGCGACACGGTCGTCGATGGCCAACTGCTGTTGGTGGTCGAGGCGATGAAGATGGAGCACAAGATCACCGCTCACGGTCGGCACGTGGTCGCGGACGTGCGGTATGCCGTCGGTGAACGCGTGGATGCCGGAGATCTCCTCGTGGTCCTGGAATCGGCGGAGGAATGACGTGAGCGAGCCGATCCGGATCGCCAACTGCTCGGGCTTCTTCGGCGACCGGCTGTCAGGCGCGAGCGAGATGGTCGAGGGCGGCCCGATCGACGTGTTGTCGGGAGACTGGCTGGCGGAACTGACCATGCTGATCCTGAGCCGGATCCGCGCAAAACGGCCGGGCGGGGGCTTTGCGTCGACGTTCGTGACCCAGATGGAGCAGGTGATGGGAACCTGCCTCGATCGCAACATCAAGGTGGTCTCCAACGCGGGCGGGCTCGATCCGGCGGGCTGTGCCGAGGCGGTCAGCGAGGTCGCAGACCGGCTCGGTCTCGCCCCGACGGTTGCCTACGTCGACGGCGACGACGTGCTCCCGCGCATCGAGGAGTTGGCTGCCGCGGGCACGTTGCAGCCGTTCCACACCGACGGTGATCTCGGCGACCTGTCCCGGTACCTCACGGCCAACGCCTACTTCGGCTGCTGGGGCATCGTCGAGGCATTGGAGCGCGGTGCCGACATCGTGATCACCGGTCGCGTCACCGACGCCGCGGTCACGTGCGGGCCCGCTGCGTGGCACCACGGATGGGCCCGCGACGACTGGAACGAGCTGGCCGGCGCAGTCGTGGCCGGCCACGTCATCGAGTGCAGCGCGCAGGCGACCGGCGGCAACTACTCGTTCTTCACCGAGGTGCCCGGAATGGAGCGGCTCGGCTTCCCCTGGGCCGAGGTCGCCGCCGACGGTTCGACGGTGATCGGCAAGCACGACGGAACCGGCGGCCAGGTGTCGATCGGCACCGTCACGTCGCAGTTGCTCTACGAGATCGGTGGGCCGCGATACCTCGGCCCGGACGTGACGGCCCGCTTCGACACGATCCGGCTCGAGGAGACCGGTCCCGACCGCGTCCGGATCACCGGCACCATGGGCGAGCCGCCGCCCCCGACGCTGAAGATCGCCATGAACGAGCTCGGCGGTTACCGGAACACGGTCGCGGTGGCGCTCACCGGTCTCGACATCGAAGCGAAAGCCGAAGTGGTCGAGGCGACGTTCTGGCGGGCATGCCCCTTCGGGCCGTCCGATTTCGTCTCGGTCGACACCCGCGTGATCCGCACCGACCACGCCGACCCGAACTCGAACGAGGCGGCCACGGCCCAGTGGCGGCTCACCGTGAAGGATCCCGACGAGCGCAAGGTCGGCCGGGCCTTCTCGAACGCCTTCGTCGAGACCGCGCTGGCGAGCATCCCCGGGCTGTACGGCCTCTCCGGGGGCCCGTCACCCGCATCGCCGTACGGCGTCTACCGCCCTGCCCGTGTGCCGTCCGAACTCGTCCCGCAATACGTGCACGTCGGCGGTACGACCACGCAGGTCGAGTCGGTGGCGCCCGCGGTCGGGGACTCCGACGAGACGGTGGCGCTCGGATCGCATCCGGTCGAACACCTCGACGTCGCGGCCGAGCGCGTGCCGCTCGGTCGCGTCGTCGGCACCAGATCGGGCGACAAGGGCGGCAACGCGAACGTCGGCGTCTTCACCCGTTCCGACGAGTCGTTCGTCTGGCTGAGCGGGTTCCTCACGGTGGAGCGGTTCCGGGCGTTGCTCCCCGAGTCGGCCCCACTGCGGGTCGATCGCCATGATCTCCCCAACCTCCGGGCGCTCAACTTCGTCGTGCACGGCCTGTTGGACGAGGGGGTCGCCGCGTCGACCCGCATCGACGGACAGGCCAAGAGCCTCGGCGAATGGCTGCGGGCTCGCGTCGTCGACGTCCCCGTCGCTCTGCTCTGAACGTGCGCTGGATCATCGACGGGAACAACGTCTTCGGGTCGCGTCCCGACGGATGGTGGAACGACCGCGACGGCGCAGCGAACCGCTTCGCCCAGCGGGTGGCGGAATGGTGCCGGACCCATGGCGACGACGTCACCATCGTGTTCGATGCACCGGTGTCGCAGGCGACTCTCGACGTGGCCGGCGGGAACCTCGAGATCGTGGAAGCTCCCCGACGGGGCCGCAACGCGGCAGACGATCACATCGTCGAACTCGTCGACATGGAAGCGGACGGACCGAATCGAGACCTGCGGATCGTCACGTCCGATCGCGGCCTGCGACGCCGGCTCCCCAGGTCGGTGGAGGCGATCGGTTCGGGACGCTTCCTGATGATCATCGGTCACTGAAGGAACTTCGAGACGGAGCGCGCCGTCGCCGAACTCGTTCGCGCGCCGCACGTCGACGTCAGGGGACGAACGTGGCCCACCGGTCGAGGGGCATTCGATCGCTGACCATCGTGTTGATGGGCGCGTCCGGGTCGCCGTGGCCGATCGCCATCCCGCAGAACAGCAACTCGACATCGAGGGCACCGACGAACTCGCGAACGGCCGCGTGGTGTCCCGACCAGAACTCCTGTGCGCAGGTGTCGATCCCAGCCTCCTGGGCGAGCAGCATGAAGGTCTGGAGGAACATGCCCAGATCGCTCCACTGTGGCGGGCCCAGGCCTCGATCGATGAAGCAGAAGAGCGCAGCCGGTGCACCGAAGAACTTCTGGTTCTCGGCGAACTGGCGGAGCCGCCCCGCCCGGTCGTCGCGTCCGATGCCGAGCGTCGCGTACAGCTGCTCACCGTTCGCGAATCGGTTGGTGCGGTAGGGCTCCCACAGGCTCGGCGGGTAGATGTCGTACTCGCCGCCTGTGGCCGGCCGATCGGCGATGAACGACCGGAAGCGCGTCATCGCATCTCCATTGACGACATAGATGCGCCAGGGCTGGAGGTTGCCGCCGCTGGGGGCGCGAGCCGACCGCTCGAGCAGGTCGCGAAGGATGTCGTCGGGGACCGCCTCGTCGGTGAACTGGCGGATCGAGCGGCGGGCGGCCACGGCGTCGCGAACGTGCATGCCGCAGTCTGGCGCGCCGGGTGTGGTCAGTTGCGAGTCCGGAGGTGACGGACGATCTCGATGACGGCCGTCACGCCCAGGGCGGCACCGAAGGCGAGAAGGAACGCCAGCGTGTGGTTGTCCTGGAAGGCCTGACCTCCGATGTAGCCGAGCAGCGCCGCGTACGACGCCCAGATGACGACCGCGACGGCGACCCAGCCCATGAACCATCGTCGGGGTTGGTTGGTGATGCCCGAGGTGACGGTCAGGGCCGTGCGACCACCGGGAATGAAGCGGGCGGTGATCAGCAACAGGCCGCCGCGGGTGTGGATCTGGTCGCTGGCCCAGTCGAGACGCTGGCGCAACCTGGGACGATCGACGGCCCGCCGCTCGATGAAACCGCTCATGCGGTTGCCGATCAGATAGGCCGTGGTGTCGCCGAGAAACGCTCCGAGGGCGCCCGCCGCGATCACGGCGACCAGGAGTTGGTCGCCGCGGCCGGCAGCGACACCACCGATGATCACCATCGTCTCGCTCGGCACGATCGGCACGACGGAGTCGAGATATGCGACGGCGAAGATGATGGCCAGGAAGTACCAGTTGGACGAGAAGTCCGCGAGCCAGTCGGAGGCATCGGTGACGATGTTGGCGAGCAGCGCAGCTGGCATGAGGGCTGCACGCTACTGCGGCTCGGACCGCTTGCGATGGAGCCGTCAGCGCTGATGTGTCGTCGAGGGGAGCAAGCCGGCGATCGCCGTTCGCATGCCGTTCTCGAAGACCGACTCCCAGGTGACGCGCTCGTCGGCGACGGCGAACAACTCCAGGCTGACGAGACCGTGGCAGCTGGCCCAGAGCCACGCTGCGATCTCGGTGGCCGGGTAACTGTCGTCGGACCGGACCACACCGCGTTCCTGCCCGGCTCGGATTCGCTGGACGAACACCTCGAGCCCGGCCAGAGCGACCTCGGTGGCTTCGTCCGACGGGGTGAAGTCGTGGATCGCCGAGCGGAACATGACCTTGTAGTAGGTCGGATGGTCGAGTGCGAACTGTCGGTACGCGTGGGCCATCGCCATGAGGTCGGTCGGGAAGTCGTCGGTGGCCGGCACCGAATTGATCGCTGCGAACAGTCGGTCGAAACCGTCGCGATACAGTTCGTCGACCACGCCATCCTTGCCGCCGAAGCGGGAGTAGACGTTCATCGTGCTCATCCCGGCCTCGGTCGCGATGCGGCGGACCGTCAGTGCCTCGGAACCCTGTTCTGCGAGCAGACGGTGAGCCGCTTCGAGCAACGCCCTGCTGGTCTCGTCGTGGTGCTGTTGCATGTCGGATCGGGTGCCTTCGGTCGGGCGGGAGGTGCGTGAACATCTTCAAAACTACGCGACGGACGTGCGAGGACTGCGACCATAACGTCGCGATCCGTGGTTGTTCTCGCAAATCCGGGTTGGTCGAACGCTCAGCGTGAACATGTCGGCGCTGCGGTGACGCAGCGCACTCGTTGCGTGTGCAATCGAGTCATCCCGGGTCGTGCTCGCCGGCGACCCGTCCGTGAACCCGGCCTGTCGACGTGCCGCCCGGCCGACGCCGGCGGGGCCCGTGTGGTGTCCGAGGACGTCCCCGTGGCGTCCGATCCGTCCCCGGCGGGCCAGTGCCACGCGGCGGTGCGACAGCCTCTACGCTCGGGCCATGCGAGTCGAGGTGAACACAGATCTCTGCCAGGGCCACAACCGCTGTTACGCGTTGGCGCCGGAGCTGTTCGATGTCGACGACTACGGCACCGCCGTCGTCATCGGCGACGGATCGGTCGCGCCCGAGCTCGAGGAGAAGGCACGGCTGGCGGCCGCGAACTGCCCGGAGTACGCGATCAGCATCCCCGACGAGGGGTGACCAGCGCGTACGGCCCGGTCACCGATTGGGCGACCGACCTCGATCACGCGGAACCCGAGTACAACGCGCGGGCCCATGAGATCTGGGACGAACTGCGAGCAGGGGGCTGTCCCGTCGCGCACAGTGATCGCTACGGGGGCATGTGGGCGCCGCTCACTCATGAGCTGGTGAAGGAGGTCGCGTATGACACCGTCCACTTCACCAGCCGTGGCGTCGTCGTCAACACCGGCCGCCCGATCGCCGAGGCGCCGGTCGGTCCCGCCCCGCCGATCACCAGTGATCCGCCGTTCCATCAGCACGCCCGACGGCTCCTGCTGCCTCCGTTCTCGCCCAAGGCGATCGAGCCCTGGGAATCCGACGTCCGCGCATTGTGCGATCAACTGCTCGACGACATGGGCGCCCTCGTGCCGGGCGAGGCGGTCGTCGACGCTGCGGTCCAGTACGCGCAGCACATCCCGGTGAGCGTGATCTCACGAATGCTCGGTTTCCCGCCCGAGGACGACGACTACTTCCGGCGCTGCGTCCACGAGTTCCTCGAGCTGGTGAACGTCCCGGTCGAGGTCCGCGAACAGAGCGACCTCCACCTCGACGAGTACCTCGACCGCCAGATCGAAGAGCACCGTCAGGATCCGCGTGACGACCTCACCACGTACCTGCTGAACGCCGAGATCGACGGGCACGCGCTGAGTCACGAACACGTGCGGGGGTCGATGGTGCTGCTCCTCATCGCCGGCATCGACACCACCTGGAGCGCGATCGGGTCGTCACTGTGGCATCTCGCCCACCATCCCGACGACCTGCAGCGGCTCGTCGACGAACCCGAACTCATGCTCTTCGCGGTGGAGGAGTTCCTGCGCGCCTACGCACCCGTCACGATGGCCAGGCTCGTCGCACAGGACCACGACTTCCACGGATGTCCGATGAAGGAGCACGAGTGGGTGCTCCTGCCGTTCCCGGCCGCCAATCGTGATCCCGCGATGTTCGATCGGGCCGACGAGTTCGTGGTCGACCGTGAGGCGAACCGGCACGCCGCGTTCGGGCTGGGAATCCACCGGTGCCTCGGCTCCAATCTGGCGCGTCTCGAACTCCGGATCGCGATCGAACGCTTCATCGCCCGGTTCCCGAGATTCGAGCCGGCCGGCGACACCCGATGGAGCGTCGGTCAGATCCGAGGGCCGCGGGAGCTCCCGATTCGAGTGCTCGACATCGCGTGAACGACGAGCAGGACGAACCGCTCCTACCGGCAGCGCAACGATGGGCTGACCTCCTGGCGGGGTGGGCGCTCCCTGACGAGATCCTCGTTCAGGCTCCGGAGTCGCCATGGTTCCACGACCCGAGGCGCTTCGCGGTCGACGACACGCTCGATCGTGGCGCCACGTCCAACCGCTGGGCGCGTGAGGTGTTGCCCCCCGTGGGTGGCACGGTGCTCGACGTCGGATGCGGGGGAGGTCGCTCGTCGCTGCCGCTGGTCCCGCCCGCGTCCGAGTTGATCGGCGTCGACAGCAGCGGCGTGATGCTCGACCAGTTCGTCGCAGCTGCCTCCGCGGCCGGGGTCGCCCGACGCACCGTTCATGGGGCGTGGCCCGAGGTGGCCCCTCATGCCCCGGTGGCCGATGTCGTGGTCTGCCATCACGTCGTCTACAACGTGGGCGACCTCGTGCCGTTCCTCCTGGCGCTCACCGATCATGCCCGTCTCGCTGCGGTCGTCGAACTGCCGACCGCCCACCCCATGTCGGCGTGGGCGCCTGCGTGGGAACACTTCTGGGGACTGGCCCGACCCGACGGCCCGACCGCCGAGGACTTCGTGACGGTGGTCCGCGAGCTCGGGCTCGACCCGGAGGTCGCCGTCGGTCGCCGGAGCCCGTTGTCGACGGCCGCAGCCGATCCGGCGGTGTTCGTGGCGACGACGCGGCGACGACTCTGCCTCCCCGCCGAGCGCGACGCCGAGATCGCGGCCTGGCTCGATGCACATCCTCCGCCGTTCGCGGACCGGGTGGCGACCGTGCGGTGGCCCGGTACCGCAGAACCGGCGTGAGCGGACGATCAGCCGATCGCGTAGCCCGCCGCTCCGGCGGTCAAACCGAACAACAGTGTGGATCCGATCACCAGGGCCCGGCGTTTCGGTGGTCCGTACGCAGCCTCGAGGGCGAACGAGGAGAACGTCGTGACGCTACCGAGCAGCCCGGCGCCGACCACGGTGACGACGCCGGGTCGCGGATCCACCGCGACGAGCACGCCCAGCGCGAACGCCCCGACGACGTTGACGGCCAGCGTGCTGATCCAGCCGAGGCCCGACTGGTTGACGAGATGGCGGACGAGAGCGCCGGCGGCGGCACCGGCCACGAACAGTGCTCCGATCATGTCGAGGATCCGCCCGCTTGCGTCAGCTCGGTGGCGCCGAGACCGACGATCATCGTGGCCGCGACGTAGACGAGCGCGGTCATCGGTCGATCGGCTGCGACGAGGAGTCGGGTCTCGACGGCGAACGCCGAGAACGTGGTCAACCCTCCGAGGCCGCCGACGGCCAGTACGAGCCAGGCGTCGGTGCCGCGGGCGAAGCGACGTGCGGTGAGCCCGATCAGGAGGCAACCGACGACGTTGACCGCGAACGTCGCCCAGGGGAACTGCCCGGGTTCGAGCGGCAGAAGTTCGCCGACGCTCCATCGCACCGAAGCGCCGGCGGCACCGCCGGCCATGACGAGGAACCCGGCACGCATCGCGACATTCTCACCGATCTCTCACCTCTTTCTGGTGTACTCGTGTCGTGCAGGTGCTGTTGGCGGAGGACGATCGTGCGGTTCGGGAATCGCTGGTGCGGGCGTTCACGCTCGAGGGCCACGAGGTCGCAGCCGTGACGAACGGCGCCGAGGCGCTCGAACACTTGCGCGAGCACGACGCCGATGTCGTTGTGCTCGACGTCTCGATGCCGGTGATCGACGGCGTCACCGCGTGCCGGGTGCTGCGCTCCGAGGGCAACCACGTCCCGATCCTGATGTTGACGGCACGAACCGACAGCAGCGACCGTGTCGCCGGGTTGGACGCCGGCGCCGACGACTACGTCCCCAAGCCGTTCGATCTCGACGAGTTGTTCGCCCGCCTCCGAGCGCTCGTGCGGCGAAGCGGCCTGGCGGCGGCGGAGGTGGACGACGACACCACGATCACGCTCGGCGATCTCCGCCTGGATCTCGCCGGTCGACGCGCCACCCGACGCGCCACCTCGATCGAACTGAGCAAGACCGAGTTCGACCTGCTCGAGCTGCTCGTTCGCAACGCGGGTGTCGTGCTCGAGCACTCGACGATCTACGAGCGCATCTGGCACTACGACTTCGGGCCGGACTCGAAGAACCTCGCGGTCTACATCGGGTACCTGCGCCGCAAGACCGAGATCGACGGCGCACCACGGCTGATCCACACCGTGCGTGGCGTGGGGTACGTCGCACGCTCGGACGGCACATGAGTCTGCGTTGGAGGATCGCGTTCGCGCTGGCGGCGGTCGCCGCCGTCACGGCCGTCGCGTTCGGGTCGCTCAGCTACCGGTCGACCCGCGACCGTCTCCTCGACGAGATCGACCGGTCCCTGGTGTCGGCCGACATCCGATCGATCAACCGTGAGCGGTTGCCGGATCGAGGTCCGCTGTCGGGCCTCGACGCCCAGCTCATCGGACCGCAGGGCACCATCCGCGACACGACGTTCCCACAGCCGCTCCCCGTCACGGACGCCGATCTCGAGCTGATCGGCCGGCGAGGCGATCGGTTCTCGACCGTCACGATCGACGATGGTTCGTACCGTGTCCGGACGATCGGGTTCCCGCGCGGCGCCGTCCAGCTGGGGCGTTCGCTGGAAGAGACGAGTCGTGTGCTCGCGAGCCTGCGCACCCGCACCGCGCTGATCGCCGCACTTGTCACGGCGCTCGCCGTCGTGCTGGGCTTGTGGATCGCGGGCCGGGTCACCGCGTCGCTGCGACGGCTCACGTCGGCGGCCGAACTCGTGGAGTCGACCGGGCGTCTCGACATCGAAGTCGGTGCAGCCGGCGAGGACGAAGTCGGTCGGCTCGGCAGTGCGTTCGATCGCATGCTGGCGGCGCTGGCCCGCTCGAAGGACGAGCAGCGCCGACTGGTCGAGGACGCCGGCCACGAACTGCGCACTCCGCTCACGAGCCTGCGGACCAACCTCGATGCGTTGCGGCGGTACCCCGACATGCCGGAGGCCGACCGGGAGGCGATCCTGGCCGACCTCCATACGGAGACGACGGAGTTGACCACGCTCGTCGAGGAGGTCGTGGCGGTGGCGGCGGGAGGTGCCGCCGACGAACCCTCCTCGTCGTTCGACCTGGCCGACGTGGTGGGCGACCTCGTCGACCGATTCGAGCGTCGGGCGAACCGGCCGTTCATCCTGACGGCCGCGCCCAGCCCGGTCACGGCGCAGCGGTCCGGTGTGCAGCGCGCCGTGTCCTGCCTGTTGGACAATGCGACCAAATTCGACACGAGCGACGTGCCGATCGAGGTGACCGTGGCCGCCGGCGAAGTGACCGTTGCGGACCGCGGCATCGGCATCGCCGACGGCGATCTCCCGAAGGTCTTCGACCGCTTCCATCGCTCGGACGAGGCCCGCACGATGCCGGGTTCGGGTCTCGGGCTGTCGATCGTGAGCGAGGTGGCCCGACGGCACGGCGGAGACGCATTCGCCTCGAACCGACCCGGTGGCGGAGCCGTGGTGGGATTCCGGCTCGGGGCTCCGACGACATCGGGCTGATCGAACCGTCCGTTCGGTTCTTACCTCGCTCACAACTGTCTCCGGCGTGCTTCACAACCACCGGTGTCACGCTCATCAGCGTCAGACGACCCCGAATCGAAAGGACACATGATGAACAACACCCTTCCCGAGTCCAACTCGCCGACTTCCACGACGGAGGCGGTCGGGACACGGCGCGGCCGGAGGCGCACGGCGACCCTCGGCGTCGCTGCGGGCATGCTCGCCGGTGGCGCGATCGGCCTCGTCGCCATGACGCCGGCCTGGACGAGTGCCGCGACCGACGGCGCCGTCGACGAGGTCGTCGCACTCCAGGAGGACACGTCCGCGGTCCTCGGAGACGCGCCTGACGAACGGCCGGAGCCGGGCGAACGGCTCCGCGAGACGCTGCAACCACTGGTCGACGACGGCACCATCGACGCCGCCCAGGCCGATGCCGTCACCGAACACCTGGTCGAGAATCGGCCGGAGCGCGATCACCGTGGCCGGCGTGGCCTCGACGGTCACGGACGCAACAACGCCGTCGTGGCCGACCTTCTCGGCATCGACCGCGAGACGCTGCGGGCCGAACTGGAGGCCGGCAACTCGATCGCCGACATCGCCGAAGCGAACGGAATCGATGTCCAGACCGTCGTCGACGCCCTGATCGCCGATGCGGAGAGCCATGTCGACCTCGCAGTCGCCCACGGACTCGACGAGGAGCGGGCCGCGGAGCGGCTCGAGCGAATCACCGAACGGATCGAGGAGGGCGTCAACCGCACCCGCGACACCGACGGGTGACGACCCGGCGACCACCCGTCGACCACCCGTCGACCACCCGGCACCCACCCGGCGACCCGACCACCCCCAGCAGTGCGCCCCTCCCCGGGGCGCACTGCCGCGTCTCGTCGGCTGGCGGCTCCCGACGTCAGTCCGCGGCGGCGTCGACGTGACCGTCTCGATCCGACCGTATGGTGGCGCGGTGATCTGCGTCGACCTCGCGAAGGTGGGCATCGCCCAACCCGACAAGGTGCTGTTCCACGATCTGTCGCTGACGATCTCGACCGGCGACCGCCTCGCCATCGTGGGGGTCAATGGTTCCGGCAAGTCGACGCTGATGCGCATCCTCGCCGGTGCGCAGACGCCGGACGAAGGTGACGTCCGGTTCGGCCGCAGCGTGCGCATCGCGCTCTTGGACCAAGACCCTGAACTCCCGCCCGGCACCGTGGCGGAATACCTCGGCGACTCGTGGGAGGTCGCTGCCGTGGCGACATCGCTCGGCGTCCAGCCGTTGCTGTCACGCCCCACCGATCAGCTCTCGGGTGGGCAGGCCAAGCGGGTGGCGCTGGCGCGTGCGCTGGTGGGCGAGTTCGACATGATCCTGCTCGACGAACCCACGAACCACCTCGATCTCGAAGCCATCGAGTGGCTCGAACAGCGCCTGGCCGCCACCAACGCGGCACTCGTGATGATCACACACGATCGTCACCTCATGGACCGACTGACCACGGCGCGCGGGAGCGGTCGGATCGTCGAGCTCGAACGCGGGACCGGCCACGTCCATCGCGCCGAGGCGGGCGCGAGCGCCTACGCCACCTACCTGGCCGGTCGAACGGCCCGCCACGAGCAGGCGGCCGGCGCGGAGGCGAGCCGGCGCATCCTCGCGCGTCGCGAGCTCGAGTGGCTCCAGCGCGGTGCCCAGGCCCGCTCGACCAAGCCGAAGGCACGACTCCGTGCGGCGCGCGAGATCGTCGCCGGTGGTCCCGAGGGCCAGGGGATACGCGGCAACGACCTGCTGCTCGACATGGGCTCGACCCGTCTCGGCAACCAGGTCGTCGAGCTGATCGGCGTCGCTCAGGCGTACGGAGATCACACCGTGTTCCGGGACGTCGACCTGCTGGTCGAGCCCGGCGCCCGGCTCGGCATCGTCGGCCCGAACGGGTCGGGGAAGTCCACGTTGCTCGACATCATCGCCGGACGACGCGAGCCGGCAGCCGGCTCCGTGAAACGAGGCTCGACGGTCGTGTCGGGCTATGCGGACCAGCAGACCTCGACGCTCGACCCGGACGCGATCGTGCGCAAGCTCGTCGCCGGTCCGCTCCGGGAGCCCGACTGGGAAGATCGTGTGCTGCTCGAACGGTTCTGGTTCGACGCGACCGCCCAGTTCGCCCCGGTCCACATGCTGTCGGGCGGCGAGCGCCGCCGGCTGCAGCTCGTCATGGTGCTCGCGGCCAAGCCCAACCTGCTGGTGCTCGACGAGCCCACCAACGACCTCGATCTCGACACGCTGCGTGCGTTGGAAGGCTTCCTCGACGAGTGGCCGGGAGCGCTCGTGGTCGCCAGCCACGACCGGATCTTCCTCGATCGCACCGTCGACCACGTGCTCGCCATCGACGAGGGCGGCGAACTGCGCCGTGTACCAGGCGGTGTGCAGGGTTGGCTCGCGAGCCGGCTCTCGCCGCCGTCGCCGACGCCGCCGTCGGCGACGGCACCATCCGAGAGTGGGGTGCGATCGTCCCGTTCGCGGCGCACCACCGGTGGGTCGGTGAGCCCGTACACCCTCGGACGCCGGATTCGCGACACCGAGCAGGCCATCGCCAAGGCGCAGCGACGCGTCGACCGCCTGCACGGAGACCTGGCGTCGGCCGAGGACCATCAGGCGATGGCCCTCCTCGGCGGCGAACTCGCCGAGGCGCAGGCCGAACTCGCCACGCTCGAGGATCGCTGGCTGGAACTGGCCGAACAGCTGCCGGACTGAACGATCGGTCGCCCCTGTCGTTCGACCCGGGTCGGTGTCGACCCCCCTCCCGACGCCGCCGGAGCGGCTTCGCACTACGTTGACACGATGCAGCGCGCACAGATCGGGATGTGTTTCGACCGGGCGTTCCCCGCCGCTGCGATTCGCGACTACGCCCGCCGGCTCGAGAGCATCGGCGTCGACGAGTTGTGGGTCATCGAGGACTGCTTCTTCACCGCTGGCATCAGCCTGGCGGCGACCGCGCTGACCGTGACCGACCGGCTCGAGGTCGGGATCGGCATCTTGCCGGCGGTGGCCCGCAACCCGGCGATCACGGCGATGGAGATCGCCACGCTGTGCAACCTGGCGCCCGGCCGGTTCCACCCCGGCATCGGTCACGGCGTGCAGGAGTGGATGGGGCAGATGGGCGCACGGACGCAGTCACCGCTGACGACACTCGACGAGACGGTCACCGTGGTCAAGCGGCTGCTCGCAGGTCAGGAGGTCACGTTCGACGGGCGCGAGGTCGCGTTCGACCGCGTGCGACTCGATCAACCGCCGGCCCACGTGCCGGCGATCCTGGCCGGAGTCCAGCAGGCGAAGTCACTCGCCCTCGCAGGTCGTGTCGCGGATGGGGTGGTCCTGGCCGAAGGTGCGGGGCCGACCTACGTCGATTGGGCGCTCGACCGGGCAGGTCGGCCCGAAGGCTTCCGTGTGGTCACGTTCACGATGATGGCGGTGCACGCGGATCGCCGCGCGGCGTACGGCTTCGTCGCCCCACTCGTCGCCGGAATGATCGCCGAGGGACGGCCGGCGTTTCGAGTGCTGCCGTTCTTCGACGAGATGGCGGGTCGGGTCGCCGACGACGGAGCCGAGGCACTGCTCGACATGCCGGCCGACTACTGGACCGAGATCGGAGCGATCGGCACCATCGACGACGCCCACGCCCACGTCACCGCGCTCGAGGCAGCGGGTGTCGCAAGCATCACCGTGTTCCCGGGCGACGAGATCGACCTGGCACGGGAGCAGATGGATGACGTCGCCGCGATCGCCGCCCGGTGAGCGATCAGCGTTCGTAGTGTTCGGCGTCGCGCCGACCTGCCTGCATGTCGTCGATCGCCCTCGTGACATCGGCGATCGCCGACGTCAACGTCTCGATCGCGGCCTCGCGACTCAAGCCGAACTCGACCGACTCGACGAGGGATGCGAGCCGCCCTTCGGCCCGCCAGGCGACGTGGCGGGCCCATTCCGTGTAGAGGTGGGCTTCGTCGTCGACCCCGATCAGGTCGCGTGATCTCGACTGATCCGCCTTGGTCCGGTCGAGCGCGACGTACGCATTGACCATGGTGATCCGTTCGGCCTGCTCGGTGAGCGGGGCGCCGCGGTGCACGACCATGTCGCCGTGGAGGGCGATCGCGTGGCCGGGCCCGGGGAAGCGCGGTGCCACGACCCGGTCCGGCGGCGGGCGCTCGCCACGCGCGGCCAACTCGGCGGCCTCCGACTTGGTGCCGACGAAGTACTCGAACTGGCCGCCGGGCAACGTGGCCGGATCGGTCACCATCATCACGAAATCGAGCGGGATCGTGTCGTGGTGCCACTTGTCGACGGCCTCGCGCACGTTCGTCGGTTCGTAGTTGAGGTGCCCGAGATGGAGCGGCATGGTGTGTGGCGCGACGTCGGTGCCGTAGATCGACGACATCATCGCGGTCACCTGGGGGTCGAGACACAGGTCGCGCAGGAACCGGGATCGGTAGCAGCCACCCCGCACCGTGTTCTCGATGCGGTCGCCGGCGCGCCTGGCGAACGACCGCAGCCGTCGACAGCTGTCGAGCAGGACCGCTGCGCCCTCGTCGGACAGCACCCGAAACGGCTCCGACACCGCAACCGGTGTCGCGGTCGGAGCGATCGTCTCGTGGTCGTACCCGAACTCCAGCAAGCTCGTCGTGCCGGTCGGGGCCGCGAGTTGCAGGTGCCGGTGGGGGTCGAAGATCGGCTCGTCGTCGAGCCACGAGTAGCCCGGAGGTTGCTCGGTGGGGAACGGAACCGCGACGTGCACGCTGCGAGCGTACGCGCCACCTGGGTCCGCCGACGCCTCGAGTCCGACCGTTCGCCCGACTCAGAGACCCGCGTACCAGTCGTAGCTGCGTTCGGCCCAGTAGTCGGGGGTGCGGTCGTTGCTGTACCGGATCACGCCGATCCGCTTGAGGCACTTGATCCCGTACTTGTTCGGCGTGGCGAGCCGGAGCGGTGCCCCGTGCCGATCGTCGAGTGGCTCACCGTTCTGCTCCAGGGCGAGCACGGTCTGGGGATGCAGGATCGCGTCGAGGTCCCAGCCCACGTAGTACTCGCCGTCCGGGGTCTCGAGCGCGACGTAGCCGGCATCGCCGATCCGGTTGGCATACCGCTCGTGGAAGTCACGGAAGCGGGCGCCTCGCCAGTGGGTGATGTTCGACCAGCCCTCGATGCATTTGTGTTCGATGACCATGTCGCGTTGCGGGAGACCCTCGAAGTGTCCGATCGGCAACTCGTCGAGCAGCTCACCATCCGGTCCCTCCACGCGGACGGTGTAGCTCTCCAGGTCGACCTCCTCACGGATCCCGATCCGCCCGTTGACCTGGATGGGCGAGGCGTCGCTGATGTCGTGTTCGGGCGCCGAGCGACCCTGGAAGTTCGACCAGATCGCCTCGTTGGTCTCGAGTGTGTCGCGGAGCACTCCGGGGATGCCGTCGACCGGGTCGGACTTGGTCTGAACGTAGTTCCAGAGCACGCCGGCGCCGACGATGCCCGCAGCGCCCGTCAGGAAGGCGCGTCGGCTCTTCGTGCGGAACTCCGAGAGGGGAATCGCCTCACCGCTGCGTGCCTGCGCTCGCAGCATGGCGGCCCGATCGGCCGTCGCATCGATCGTGGCGCCGACCTCGGCAGCCGGTGTCGCCTCGGCGGCTTCGGCTGCGTCCGACCCGCCGTGGTCGTGCATCGGGTCAGTCACGGCGACACCTCCTCGTGTGTCGCGATGTCGACCCGTGACGCATCGGGGTGCTCGATCTCGTAGCCGGTGACCATGCCGCGGAAGTTGCCCCACCCGGCGCGCGCGACCTGGACGATGTGGACGACGAAGAACAGCAGGATGCCGATCGTCATCGAGAAGTGGATGAGCCGGGCGCCCTGGTACCCGCCGAACAACCACGGGAGCGGATGGAGCTGGGTCGGCTTGTAGATCGCGAATCCGCTGACCACGACGATCGCCGCCATCGCGAGCACGATCGTGTAGGAGATCCGCTGTGCCGCGTTGTACCGACCCTGCGCCGGCGCCTCGGACCTGAGGTGGAGATCATGGAGCACGACGTCCTTCGCCTCGGGGACCGACTTCCGATCGGGCACGATGTGGCGCCACTCGCCGCTCGACAGGAGGTAGGCGGTGTAGGCGACGCCGTTGATCACGAACAGCCAGCCGAACGAGAAGTGGAACGCCATCCCTCGTGCGAGGTGACGGTCGAGATCGAGCTGCTCGTAGACGATCTCGGGGAAGAAGACGAACCATTGCCAGCTGCCGATGCCGAACGCATAGACGTCTTCGGCCCAGTAGATCCGAAGCCCGCTCCAGATCATGACCGCGAGCAGCGGGAGGTTGATCCAGTGCAGCCACCGGATCGCCCGCGGATGCTTCAGCCGGGCCACGGGTTCGGACACCGTGCTGGCGCTCTCCGCCGGAGGATGTTCGTCGATCGACATGCTCGGCAACCTACGCGGGCGGTCGTCGTCGAGCAGTGGATGCAGAGCACTGTTGGGTGTTCGTTCCCGGGACGTTTCTCGGTTGGACACATGTGGGGCCCAGCGGTCCTCCCGTCCGGCGCGGCACCCCGTCCGTAGGATGGTCGGACGATGCCGGACCAGCCAGACCTGTTCACGGACCAGTCGGTCGACCAGCCGTTCGCGGACGAGTGGATTCCACATCCGGCCGAGTCCGCCGTCGACACCACGAGTGATCTGGAACGGCCGGCCGACGTCGACGTCGATACCGTCGGCGAGCTCGGCCCGAACCCGTTCACCGAGGGCCTCAATCCGGATCAGCTCGACGCGGTCGTGCACGCCGAGGGCCCCCTGCTCGTGGTGGCGGGCGCGGGGTCGGGCAAGACGCGGGTGCTGACGCACCGCATCGCCCATCTCATCGACCGTGGCGTACGGCCCACGAGCATCCTGGCGATCACGTTCACCAACAAGGCGGCCGCCGAGATGCGCGAGCGTGTGGGCGCACTGGTCGGGCCGGTCGTACGGTCGATGTGGGTCTCGACGTTCCACTCGGCATGTGTTCGTATCCTCCGCCGCGACGGTGAGGCGATCGGGTACCCGCGCACGTTCTCGATCTACGACCAGGCCGATGCGACCCGGCTCACCGGCTACGTCATCCGTGACCTCGGTCTCGACAGCAAACGTTTCCCGCCGCGGGGTGTGCACGCCCAGATCTCCCTGTGGAAGAACGAGCTGATCGACCCCGAGCGTGCCGCTGCCGAGGCCGACAACATCTTCGCCCGCAAGCAGGCCGACGTCTACGCCGAGTACCAGGATCGGCTGCGCAAGGCCGGTGCGATGGACTTCGACGACCTGCTGCTCAACGTGGTCCGGCTGTTCCGCGAGCACCCCGACGTGCTCGATCACTACCGAGAGCGGTTCGAGCACATCCTCGTCGACGAGTACCAGGACACGAACCAGGCCCAGAACGAGATCGTCCTGATGCTCGCCGGAGGCCACCAGAACGTCTGCGTGGTGGGCGACACGGATCAGTCCGTGTACAAGTTCCGCGGCGCCGACTTCCGGAACATCCTGCAGTTCGAGGATGCGTTCGACGACGTGACCACGATCGTGCTCGACCAGAACTACCGCTCGACCCAGACGATCCTCGACGCCGCCAACGCCGTGATCGAGCACAACCTCGAGCGCAAGCCCAAGTCGCTCTGGACCGACACCGGCGGCGGTGAGCGGATCACCCGCTACCACGCCGAGGACGAGGGTGACGAGGCGATGTGGGTGGCCGGAACGGCCCAGCAGCTCCACCGCGACGATGCGATCAACTGGCGCGAGATGGCCGTGCTGTACCGCACCAATGCTCAGGCTCGGGTGATCGAAGAGGCATTCATGCGGATGGGCGTGCCGTACAAGGTGGTCGGTGGCACTCGTTTCTACGATCGTCGTGAGATCAAGGACGCGATGGCCTATCTCCGGGCCGTCATCAACCCGCTCGACGAGGTGAGCGTGAAGCGGGTCATCAACGTGCCCAAACGAGGCATCGGCGATGCGAGCATCGCCCGGCTCGACGGCTACGCGCGCGAGACGGGCGTCCCGTTCGCCGAGGCGCTCCGCCATGCCGAGGACGCGGGCGTGAGCGGTCCGGCGCGACGCGGCATCGCATCGTTCGTCGAGCTGCTCGACCGCATCAATTCGATGGTCGGGCAGGGCGACGTCGGTCCGGGTGATCTGCTCCAGGCGGCGATCGACGATTCCGGCTACCTCGGTGAGCTCGAGGCCGAGGACTCGGTGGAGGCCCACGGCCGCATCGAGAACCTCGGTGAGCTGGTGGGCTCGGCTCGCGAGTTCACCGTGCTCGACGAGTTCCTCGAGCAGGTTGCACTCGTCGCCGACACCGACGATCTCGACGACGACGACCAGGTCGTGCTCATGACGCTGCATTCGGCCAAGGGTCTGGAGTTCCCCGTCGTGTTCCTCGCCGGCGTCGAGGAGGGGATCTTCCCCCACAACCGTGCGCTGACCGAGCCGACGGAGATGGAAGAGGAGCGCCGCCTCGCGTACGTCGGGATCACTCGGGCCATGCGCCGGCTGTTCGTGTCGCACGCCTGGAGCCGCATGCTCTACGGCAACACCCAGTACAACCCGCCCTCTCGATTCCTCGACGAGATCCCCGCCGAGCTGATCGAGTCGAAGGGCAATACGAGCGGTCGTTCGTCCTACGGCCGCCAGAGCTACCGGCACCGCGACGAGCGGACGTACGACCCGCCGCCGTATCGACGTCGTGACGAGCGCGGCGGTGACCGCTCGACCGGCGGCGAGGCCAGCGATGCCCACCGCGAGCGCGTCGTGGAAGCCGCACTTCGCGCCGCGAACGCTCCGCAACCAACGAACTCGCAGGAGATCGGTCTCAAGGTCGGCGACGACGTCGCACACCCGGCGTTCGGTGAGGGCGTGATCATCGACATCTCCGGGGTGGGCGAGAAGGCCGAGGCCGTGATCAACTTCCCCGGCGTCGGCCAGAAGCACCTGGCCCTCGCGTGGGCACCGTTGAAGAAGCTGTAACGGGCTCCGGGTCAGTCGTTGAGGAACTCGTTCAGCATCGCTGCCGAGCGGGCCGGGTCCTGCATCATCCACCAGTGGCCGAGCCCGTCGAACTCGGCCACGCTCGCTCCCCACTTCTGGGCGACATCGCGGGCCATGTCGGGTCCACCGGTGTAGTGGTCCTCGTGGGCGATCACCACCAGGGTGGTCGGGCGTTCCTGCAGTGCTGCGAACTGGTCGCCCCACATTGCCATGCCCGGCTGCACGGCCGACCGGTACAGCGACAGGATGCACGCGCCCATCGTGTGGCCGTTCGCCTCCGCGCACGCCCGCGCACCGGCCTCGGTCATGCCGGCGTCGACCAGCATCGGCACACGATCGTCGACGGGCATGGCAGCGACGGCCTCGACGAATGCTTCGCCGTCGCCCGGTGTCTGCCAGACCTGGGCCATGTCGTGCCACTCGTATCGGATGTCTGCCGTCCCGGCGATGTCGGTGACCAGTCTGCGAACCAGATCGGGCCGGGCCGTGGTGGCTCGGAGCGCGTGACCGGCGCCCCAGTCGTGTCCGACGAGGTCGACCGGGCCGTCGAGTTGCTCGAGCTCGGTCACCAACCAATCTCGGTACCCGTCGGACGTCGGTTCGAAGCTGGCGGGAACCGGTGCGCCGAAACCCGGCGGTGACAGCGTGACGACGTCGTCACGGCCCAGCTCGGCGAGCATCGCATCCCAGATCGCCGCACTCTCCGGCACCCCGTGGACGAGCGCGACGGTCATGACACGAGCTCCAGCAACTGCTCACGGCCGGGCCCGGGGAGCGGATCGGTCGACACCCTGTCGGCGCAGTCGATCACCCGCTGCAGGAAGCGGGGTCTCGCGATGACCTCCTCGGAGGTCGAGATGCAGCTGAAGATCTCACCGAACGCTCGGGTGATCACCGGATCGAGCATCACGGCTGCCTGCATGACATCGCCGATCTTCTCGTCGTCGGTGGCGGTCGGCGTGCCGCCGTCGCGGTAGATGCGCATGTCGTTCACGCGCCGCCGATCGATCGCCACGGTGGCATCGTGCCACGGCGTGATCTCACGCTCGGACCGCTCGTGGAACGCGAGCGCCAGGGCGTTCGGGTCGTCGAAGTGCTCGGCCACGCAGGCCCGCATGACCTCGACGTGCATCAGCCCGAGCGAGATGCCCCGGCCGAGCGAGGGGTTCGTGCACGATGCCGCATCGGCCACGGTGAGGATGCCCGTGGCGACCGGCTCACCGTCGACGACGAACTCCCGGTGCCGATCGACGACGCCGGCCATCGACTTCAGCTCGGTGATCGGCTCGCCGTCGAGCCAGTGCGCATGCGCCGGGCACGCCCGGATCACCCGGTCGTAGACCTCGGGATCACGGAAGCTGCGCAGTGGCCTGTCGTCGGACAGCCCGTACAACGTGACGGCCCACGTGTCGTTGTCGGCCGGGAGGGTGAGGATCGAGAAGCTGTCGTAGGGCGCGAGGAGCGGACCCATGATGGCAGGCATCGAGCCGTCGCTGCTTCGGAAGTAGCGACCGTAGTACGCGAACCCGCTGTCCTCGGAGTGTTCGGTGGGCGGGGTGGCGCCGATCGCAGCGAGCCAATCGACGGTGGGGGAGCGGCGCCCGGTCGCGTCGACCACCAGATCGGAGGTGATCGCTTGGCCGCTCTGCAGGTGGACTCCGGTGACGTGTGGCGGTGCGCTCCCGGCGGTCTCTGCGAGCAGACCACTGATCGCCTCGCCTCGCCGCACCGCCACCCCGGGATGATCCTGTGCAGCACTCGCCATCGCCCACTCGATCGTGCTGCGGCGCCCGGTGACGAGATCGAAGCGGTCGTCGTCGGGGGTGATCTCGGCGTCGGGCATCATCGCCAGCAGGTACTTGACCAGGTTGAAGTGGTAGCCGCCGTTCTCGTCGAGCCGGCGGTACACCTCTGGCAGTTGCGCCCTGAGGATCGATGTGCCGCGGGCGTGGAGCCAGTGCGCGAGCCCGAACTGGGCGACGCTGCGACGGTCCCAGTCGCCGAACGCCCCCTCGGGGTCGGGGGGTGGCGGCTCCGGGTCGCGTTCGATGACCGTGACGTCGTGACCGTCGTCGGCGAGCATCATCGCCGCCGCCATTCCACAGATCCCCCCGCCGGCCACCACGATCTTTCCCATGGAAAGAACCTAGTTCACCCTGCGGTGACTGTCGATGTGGTGCCGGTCACCCGCCTACCACGTGAGTTCGTGGCAGCCCTCGTGGCTGTCGGGCTCGACCTGGAACGTGCCGTGACCGATCTGGTACCGGGTCGCCAGCAGGTCGCGGGCCTGATCGAGAACGCCGTGGTGGTCGGCACCAGCGGGCACGACGAGGTGCGCCGACGCCGCCTCCATGTCGGACGTCAGCGTCCAGACGTGGATGTCGTGGACGTCGATGACGTGGTCGATCGAGCGCAGATCCCGTTCGAGGCGCTCGAGATCGATGCGGTCGGGCGCGGCCTGGACGAGGATGCGCACGGCGCGTCGGCCCAGCTGCCACGTGCGCGGCAGGATCCAGACACCGATCAGCGCCGCCACGACCGGGTCGGCCCACGTCCACCCGAACAGCTCCACCAGGATCGCGGCCACGATCACGCCGACCGACCCGATCGCGTCGGCGAGGACTTCGAGGTACGCCCCCTCGACGTTCACCGACTCCTTCGCGCCGGCGCGAAGGAGCACGAACGCCACCAGGTTCACGAGCAGGCCGAGCACTGCGACGATCAGCATCGGCACGCCGAGCACGTCGGGCTCGCTGCGAAGTCGTCGAGCTGCCTCGATGACCACCCAGATCGCAACGGCGAACAGCAGGAGGGCGTTCACGAACGCCGCCAGGATCTCGAGTCGATACAGCCCGAACGTGTGTGACGAGCCCGAGTCCCCCCGGCCGAAACGGCTCGCCAGCTGGATCGCAGCGAGTGCCATACCGAGTCCGACCACGTCGGTGAGCATGTGGCCGGCGTCCGACAGCAGCGCCAGCGAGCCTGCGGCGAACCCGGCGACGGCCTCGACGACGAAGTAGCCGCCGATCAGCCCGAAGGCGATGAGCAGCGGTCGTCGGTGGCGTTCGCCGGCGCGAGCGACGTTCGGTCCGTGGCTGTGGTCGTGACTCATTCGGCATCGTCTCCGTGGGCGAGGTGTGCGGCCGCCGTCTCGAGGAGCGCGCGCACGTGGTCGTCGTCGAGTCGGTAGTGGATGTGGCGACCGTCCCGGCGGTTCTTCACGACCCGAGCGGTACGCAGCAGGCGGAGCGCCTGGGAGACCTTGGTCTCGTTCGCGTCGACGCGGTCGGCGATCTCGTGCACACACAGCTCGTCGGTCGATGCGAGGGCTTCGAGGATGCGGAGGCGGGTGGGGTCGCCGAGCAACCGGAACAGCGCTGCGCCCTCGTCCGCCCGAAGCGGAGTGGACAATATCTGCATACCTATGAAGATATCAGGATATGTTCCGACGGCCACGTGCTTCTCGAACGGGCCCCGACGTGCTTGAATCGGGAGTGATGAAGGCAGCACTGCTCGTCGAGAGCCTCACCGGGAACACATGGAGCGCCGCTGAGATGATCGGCGACAAGTTGCGGCAGGAGCGGTGGACGATCACCGGCATGTCGAAGGTCGGCGCACCCGACCTCGCCTCGATCCAACGAGCCGACATCGTGCTCGTCGGCACCTGGACGCACGGCCTGTTCGTGGTCGGTCAGGCCCCCTTCGCGCTCGGCAACATCGCCAACCTGCCGACGATGCGTGGCAAGAAGGCAGCGTGCTTCCTCACGTTCGCACTGAACGCCGGCAAGAGCATCGACAAACTCTCGACCGCCGTCGGGCAGACGGGTGCCGACGTCGTCGGCGGTCTCGAGATCAAGCGCAACTACCTCGACGAACACACCGATCTGTTCGTGGAGCGTCTGCTCGGCGTCGTCGAACCAGCCTGAATCCACGACTCGATTCATCGTCGACGTCGGGGCGGTGCTGCGGCTCACCCGGCTCCAGGCCCATGTCGTCGTGACCCGGGACGACCTGGAATCGCTCGGGGCCCGACCGTCGGTCGTCAGGGTTCGGTCGGCGAAGTGGTGCCGCGCAGGTCGATGATCAGAGTGGTCCGGTCCTGCACGGTCGGAAAGACACCCTCGTCGGGTGGGGAGAGCTCGGTGACGTCGATCGTCCGACCATCGCAGTCGACGAACCCTGACGTGCCCACGACCTGCTCGACGACGCAGGTCGGGTCGCGGTCGGCCGGGTAGGCCCAGTACACCCTCCACCCGTCCGCTGCCACGGCGCCCTCGTGGTCGACGACGATCGACCGTGTGCCGATCGCCGTGCCGAGTTCGGGGAACAGCAGGGGGCCGTCCTCCTCGACCGTCTCGGCCAGTGATTCGACCTGGCCGATCGTGAAGGTGCTGGGAGCGAGCCGGTCGGAGGTGCCGGCGCCTTCATCGGAGATGTACGCCGCGATCGCCCACGTGAAGCCACCGATCGCGGCGAAGACCAGCGCTCCGCCCAACACCGGCATCACGGCTCGGGCGAACGGGGATCGGAACTCGGGCCATCGCACCCGGCCAGTCTGCCGCCGGTGCGGTCGAGAGCGGCCGGTCGGTTGGTTCGCCCCGCGGACAACCGCGTAGTGTCGACCTGTCGTGAAGCGCCAGTATCGAGTCGTCGTCGCCAAGCCGGGCCTGGACGGGCACGACCGCGGCGCGAAGACGATCACCCGTGCACTCAGGGACCACGGTTTCGAGGTCATCTACACCGGGTTGCACCAGACCCCGGAGCAGATCGCCGAGACCGTGCTGCAGGAGGACGCCGACGCGATCGGGCTGTCGCTGCTGTCGGGTGCGCACCTCACCCTGTTCCCGCGGGTCGTCGAAGAGCTCGACCGGCGTGATCTCGACGACGTGCTCGTGTTCGGTGGTGGGGTGATCCCCGACGCCGACGTCCGGGTCCTCAAGGAGCAGGGCATCGCCGAGATCTTCCAGCCCGGCGCGTCACTGAAGGCGATCAGCAGCTGGCTCGAGTCTGCACTCGACGAGCGAACCGACTAGACCGACCCCACCACCTCCCAGGAAGGCATCTCCAGTGGATCTGTTCGAATACCAGGGCAAGCAGTACTTCGCCCGCTACGACATTCCGGTGAGTCCGGGCGGCCCGGCCGACACGGTCGACGAGGCCGTCGCCGCAGCCGACGACGCCGGCTACCCGGTGGTGGTGAAGGCACAGGTTCAGGTGGGTGGTCGCGGCAAGGCGGGCGGCATCAAGCTCGCCGACAACGAAGCCGAGGTCCGCCAGCACGCCGGCAACATCTTGGGCATGGACATCAGGGGCCACGTCGTCAAGCGGCTCTGGGTCGAAGCGGCCTCCGACATCGACGAGGAGTACTACGTCAGCTTCACGCTCGACCGCTCCGCCAAGCAGCACCTGATGATGCTGTCGGCGGAGGGCGGCGTCGAGATCGAGACCGTCGCCGAGGAGAACCCCGACGCGATCGTCCGGCTGCACATCAACCCGCTGGACGGGCTGACGGCCGACGTCGCCCGTCAGGCATGCATCGACGCCAACCTGCCGGAGCGGGCGATCGACGGAGCGACCGACATCCTCGTGAAGCTGTATCGGTGCTACGACGAGGGTGACTGCGACCTCGCCGAGATCAATCCGCTGATCCTGAAGCCCACCGGCGAAGTGCACGCACTCGACGCCAAGGTCACGCTCGACGACAGCGCCGAGTTCCGTCATCCCGAGTGGGAGGACTTCAAGGGTCTCACCGAGATGGACGAACGAGAGCAGATGGCGGCCGAGAAGGACCTGCAGTACATCGGCCTGGACGGCAGTGTCGGGATCATCGCGAACGGTGCTGGTCTGGCCATGTCGACCCTCGACGTCGTCAACCAGGTCGGTGGCGCGGCGTCGAACTTCCTCGACATCGGCGGCGGTGCGAACGCCGACGTCATGGCGGGCGCGCTCGAGGTGATCAACTTCGACGAGACGGTCAAGTCGATCTTCATCAACATCTTCGGAGGCATCACCCGCGGTGAGGAGGTGGCCAAGGGCATCGTCGAGGCGCTCGGACGGGTCGAACTGAACGCGCCGATCGTCATCCGTCTCGATGGCACCAACGCCGAGGAGGGTCGCCGGATCCTCGCCGACGCCGGCATCCCCGAGTCCCAGCTGCGCTCCGAGCCGACCATGCTCGACGCCGCCCGAGCCGCCGTCGCGCTGGCGAGCTGACCGATCGAGTCGAGAGGGAACCAACGACATGGCAATCTTCGTCAACGAGAACACCAAGGTCATCGTCCAGGGCCTGACCGGCGGTCAGGGCAAGTACCACGGCCTCCGCAACCGCGACTACGGCACCCAGGTCGTCGGCGGGGTCACGCCGGGCAAGGGCGGTCAGGACGTCGACGGCATCCCGGTCTTCGACTCGGTCGCCGAGGCGATCGGCGCGACCGGCGCCAACGCATCGTTCGTGGCGGTGCCGCCGAAGTTCGCGCCGGGGGCGATACTCGAAGCCGCCGAAGCCGGCATCGGGTTCGTCGTGTGCATCACCGAGGGCATCCCGGCACAGGACGAAGCGAAGGTCTACAACCGCCTCGTCCGCGACTTCCCCGACACCCGGCTGCTCGGTCCGAACTGCCCGGGCATCATCAGTCCGGGGAAGTGCAACATCGGCATCACCGCGGGTGAGATCGCAGAAGTCCCATCGGCCGACCGTCCGAACGTCGGCATCGTGAGCCGTTCCGGAACGCTGACCTATCAGGCGCTGTACGAACTCAAGCAGAAGGGCATCGGTGTGTCCACCTGTGTGGGCATCGGTGGCGACCCGGTGCCGGGCACCAACTTCATCGACTGCCTCCGCGAGTTCGAGTCCGATCCGGAGACGCATGCGATCATGATGATCGGTGAGATCGGTGGTTCGGCCGAGGAGGAGGCGGCCGACTTCATCATGACCGACGTGTCGAAGCCGATGTCGGCGTACATCGCAGGTGTGACCGCACCGGCGGGCAAGAAGATGGGCCACGCGGGAGCCATCGTGTCGGGCGGCAAGGGCACCGCGCAGGGAAAGATGGACGCACTCGGAACAGCCGGCGTGCAGGTGGGGCTCAACCCGACCGAAGCCGGCGAGTTGATGGCCGAGATCGTCGCCGGCCTCTGAGCCTGCCGAGCCACGTGACCGTGCCGCTCCGGCAGCCGGCGTCGGCAGCGGCACGCTGACATCTCGTCACGCTGACATTTCGTTCGGTCGTGAGAGAAGCCCCCGGTCGTCTGACTACGGTCGTTGGGCGTGCCGACCGCGCTGCTCTCCGTGTACGACAAGACCGGGATCGCCGACCTCGCGGCGTCGCTCCATGAACTGGGGTGGGACCTCGTGTCGAGCGGTGGTACCGCTCGAGCCGTGGCTGCCGAAGGCGTACCGGTCACCGACGTGGCCGCACTCACCGGAGTGCCGGCCATTCTCGATCATCGGGTCGTCACGCTGCATCCGAAGATCCACGGCGGCCTCCTCGCCGATCCGGAGAACCCCCAGCACCGCGCCGATATGGACGAGTACGGCATCACGCCGATCTCGCTCGTCGTCGCCAACCTCTACCCGTTCGGCGGTGATGGCGACTTCGAACACGGATCCGGAGCACCCGTCGAGATGATCGATATCGGTGGGCCTGCGATGGTTCGGGCATCCGCGAAGAATCACCAACACGTCGCGGTGGTCGTCGATCCGAGCGACTACGCCGTCGTGCTGGCAGAGATCAGAGAGCACGGCGCGATCACCCATGTCACCCGCCGCCGACTCGCTCGCGATGCGTTCGCGCACACGGCCGCCTACGACGCCGCGATCGTCAGCTGGTTCGACGCCTCGGAGCCCGAACCCGATCCAGTGCCCCCCACGATGCACCTGGCGCTCGAACGCGCCGACGTGCTCCGCTACGGCGAGAACCCTCACCAACGCGGCGCCCGCTACCGCTTCGCCGGCGCCACCAGTTGGTGGGACACCATGACGCAGCACGGCGGCAAGGCGCTGAGCTACCTGAACCTGTACGACACCGAGGCGGCGTGGCGCCTGGTCCATCGGTTCGACGAGCCCGCGTGCGTCGTCGTCAAGCACGCCAACCCGTGCGGCGTGGCGATCGGTGCCGACGTCGCCGACGCCTATGTCAAGGCCAACGCCTGCGACCCGGTGAGCGCCTTCGGCGGCATCGTCGCGGTGAATCGACCGGTCACGGCCCCGATGGCGGAGGCACTCTCGACCGTGTTCACCGAGGTCGTCGTCGCCCCCGGATACGAGGAAGCGGCGCTCGAGCAGCTGCTCGCCAAGAAGAACATGCGGGTGGTCACGGCCGACACTCCGGGCGAATGGCGCTTCGATCTGAAGCCGCTCGACGGTGGCTTCATCGTGCAGCAACCCGATGTCGTTTCCGTCGACCGGACCGCGTGGACCGTCCCCACCGAGATGCAGCCGACTGCCGAGATGTGGGACGACCTCGAGTTCGCGTGGCAGGTGTGTGCCGCGGTCACCAGCAACGCGATCGTGTACGCCAAGGATCGCCAGGCGTTCGGCATCGGCGCAGGCCAGCAGAACCGACTCGACTCGGCCCGGATCGCCGCCGAGCGGAGTGCCGGCCGAGCCGTCGGCGGCGTCTGTGCCAGCGACGCGTTCTTCCCGTTCCGCGACGGACTCGACGCCGCGGCCGCCGCCGGGATCGTCGCGGTGATCCAACCCGGCGGCAGCGTTCGTGACGACGAGGTGATCGGTGCCGCGAACGAACACGGCATGGTGATGGTGTTCACCCACCAACGCCATTTCCGCCACTGAACCGATTCCGGCCGGATCCGACGCTCGCAGCGCTGCGAATCACCGACCGGTGTCCGACGACTCGGGTTCGCCGCGCCGTGCGAGGCGAGGATCCGGATCGAGGCCGGCTCACGGCTCGAGTGGTTTGGCGAGATCCTCGACGATGACGGCGCCGGGGAGGGCGGCCAGCGATGTGGGCGGCACGAGGAGCTTGCGCTCCCTCGATCCGCCGCCCACGATCACGTGTGGGACGTGCATGATCCGTCTGTCGATCCACAACGGCAGGTCGTCGGGCAGGCCGTAGGGCGTCACCCCGCCGATCTGCATGCCCGTGATCTCCGCTGTCTCGTCGGCCGATGCGAACGAGGCCTTCTTTCGACCCAACCGTCGGCGCACCACCCCGTTGACATCGAGGCGCGTCGTTGCGAGCACGAGGCAGCACACGTACAGACGCGGATCACCCTTGCCGACGACCACGATCGCGTTCGCCGACTGGTCGAGGCCGTATCCGTAGGTCTCACAGAACGCGGCGGTGTCGGCGAGCGCCGGGTCGCACGCCACGACCTCGAACGGCTCTCCGGTTGCGGCTGCGGCATCGAGAACGGGATCGGTCATCACCTCGACGCTAGGCCCCGCGCGCAGAGATGACCGCCGAATCGCGTGTCGACGAGGCGATACTGGGGGGAATGGCAGATGCCACCGTGGCACCGGCGCGCCCCAGACGCGCAGCACCGAACCTGAGCAAGGTCCCGTACCTGCCCGGGCTCGACGGCATGCGCGCGCTCGCCGTGGCCGCCGTGCTCGTCTACCACGCGAACCCGACGTGGCTGCCGGGCGGGTTCCTCGGCGTCGAGGTGTTCTTCGTGATCAGCGGCTACCTGATCACCCTGCTGCTGATGGCCGAACGTGAACGCACGGGCACCGTGAAGATCGGCGCGTTCTGGATGCGACGAGCCAGGCGGCTCCTGCCTGCGCTGTTCCTGATGCTGTTCCTGCTGATCACGTACACCTGGATGTTCCGGGCCGAGGAGCTCGGCAAGCTCCGCGGCGACGTGATCGCGGCCCTGTTCTACGTGTCCAACTGGTACCAGATCTGGGTTGGACAGGGGTACAGCGCCTCGGGCGACTTCGCACCGCTGCGCCATCTCTGGAGCCTCGCGGTGGAGGAGCAGTTCTATCTGCTCTGGCCCGTCGTGATGCTGTTCCTGCTGCGGCGGAACGGTACGCGCAACCTGGCCCTCACCGCACGGTGGCTGGTGGTCGCCGCACTCTCGGTCACCGTGCTGACAGCGCTGGTGTACCACCCCGGCCGGATCGGCGACTGCTCGGTCAACCCAGGGGCGTACTGGACCATCGGCGATCGATGCATCTCGAAGGCCGACACGCTCTACCTGTCGACCGTCACGCGCTCGAGCGGTCTGCTCCTCGGTGCCGCCTTCGCCATGGTCTGGCGACCGATGGCCATCATGCGCGGCCCGCTTCGGAACGCCGGCCGACTGCTCGATCTGGTCGCCCTGGCCGGACTGGCGTTCTTGGGTTTGTTCGTCTGGTCGATCCACTTCGTCACGCCCGCGGGCGCCGATCCGTGGCTGTTCCGCGGCGGCTTCCTGTGGACGGCGCTCGCCACGCTGATGGTGATCGCTGCCGTCACCCACAGCCGGACGCTGACCAGGAGGGCACTCGGCAACCCGGTGTTCCTGTGGGTCGGAACCCGATCGTACGGCCTCTACTTGTACTCGTGGCCGATCTACCAGATCATGCGTGAGGTCGCCGGCAACGTGCTCTCGTTCCGGCAGTTCGTGATCGCGTTGATCCTGACGATGATCGTCACCGAACTGTCGTACCGCTACATCGAGATGCCGATCCGCCGTCGGCAGGTTGCTGCGTGGTGGGAAAGCCTGCGAGTTCGCCGCGACCCGGTGCCGCGCCAGATCGCTGCGGCCACGGTCGTCGTGACGCTGTTGTTGCTGGCGTTCGGCGTGCTCAGGCTCGGGCTCGCCGAGGTCGAGGAGAACGAGATCGCCCAGGCGCTCGGCGAAGGAGCCGAGAACGTCACGTCGCTCGACGAGCTCCTCGGCACTGGCGGTGACGAGGGCGCCTCGCCCGCGGTGCCGACGCCGTCGGCCACGACCGTACCCGGGCCGACCGACAGCGTTCCCGCCGCGGATTCGACGACGACCACCACGACCACCACGACGACCACCACCACGCTCCCGCTCGAACCCGTCGACTACCTGGCCATCGGCGACTCGGTCATGCTCGGAGCCGCCGGCGTCCTCAGCGACCGCGGCTACACCGTCAATGCCGAGGTGAGTCGGCAGATGATCGACGTCGTGCCGGTGATGGAGCAGCTGGCCGAAGCCGAATTGTTCGGCGATCCGGTCATCATCCATCTCGGCACGAACGGGCCGTTCACCAAGGAAACACTCGATGCGTTCCTGGCGCCGCTCAGCAGCGTGCCGAACGTGATCATGCTGAACATTCGGGCGAACCGCCCGTGGACGGCGTCCAACAACGCCCTGCTGCAAGCGCGCGACCGACCCGGCGACAACATCATCCTCATCGACTGGCAGGGTCTGTCGCAGGGATGTACCGGCAACTGCTTCTCGGCCGACGGCATCCATCTGTCGAGTGACGGTCAGCGGTTCTACGCCGATGTGATCGGTGACGTCACCGGGCGTTGATCGCGTTCTGCGGCCCAGCGTGTCACTTGGGTGGGTCGACCTGCGGCGCGTACGCTTGACGACATGACATCTCCAGTTCGTGTAGCGGTCACCGGCGCGGCCGGTCAGATCGGGTATTCGCTTCTGTTCCGTATCGCTTCGGGTTCGATGCTCGGCCCCGACACGCCGATCGCACTCCAGCTCCTGGAGATCACGCCGGCGATGGGGGCGCTCGAGGGCGTGAGGATGGAGCTCGACGACTCTGCGTTCCCGTTGCTGACCGAGGTCGTGTGCACCGACGTGGCCGATGTGGCGTTCGGCGACGCGGATATCGCGCTCCTCGTGGGCGCGATGCCGCGCAAGGACGGCATGGATCGTTCCGACCTGCTCGCCGCGAACGGGGGCATCTTCAAGCCGCAGGGCGAGGCGCTGTCGCGTTCGGCCAGGCGCGACGTCAAGGTGCTCGTGGTCGGCAACCCTGCGAACACCAACGCCCTCATCGCCATGAACAACGCAGTGGATCTCGACCCCGCTCGATTCACGGCGATGACCCGGCTCGATCACAACCGTGCGATGAGTCAACTCGCGACCAAGCTCGACGTCAGCGTGAACGACATCCGCAAGATGACGATCTGGGGCAACCACTCGAACACCCAGTACCCCGACCTGTTCCACTGCGAGGTGAACGGAGCGTCCGCGTACGAGGCGGTCGGCGATCACGACTGGTACGTCAACGAGTACATCCCCACCGTGGCCACACGCGGCGGAGCGATCATCAAGGCGCGCGGAGCGTCGTCGGCGGCCTCGGCCGCGAACGCCGCGGTCGATCACATCCGGTCGTGGGCGCTCGGCACCGCAGACGGCGACTGGGTGTCGATGGGCGTCCCGTCCGATGGCAGCTACGGCGTGCCCGAGGGCATCATCTCCAGCTTCCCGTGTGTGTGCCGTGATGGCCGGTACGAGATCGTGCAGGGACTCGACATCGACGAGTTCAGCCGCGACAGGATCGACGTCACCGCCGCAGAGCTGGTGACCGAAGCCGATGCCGTTCGTGAACTCGGCCTGATCTGACGCATCGTTCATCGGCCTCCGACGGTTTCGTCGGTCCGTGCCGTCCGTCACCCACCGGCTTGAAACTTGACTTGTGGAGTCGGGTTTCGAGGTAGGGTCGGGGCCCATGAGTGACAACTGGGGTTTCGAGACCAAGCAGATCCACGTCGGCGGTGAACCCGACCCGACGACCGGCGCTCGTGCCGTGCCCATCTACCAGACGACGTCGTTCGAGTTTCGCGACACCGAGCACGCCGCAAACCTCTTCGGTCTGGCCGAGGTCGGCAACATCTACACGCGGATCATGAATCCCACCCAGGGCGCACTCGAGGCCCGCTTGAACGCACTCGAGGGCGGGTGCACGACCGCCATCGGAATCCCCGGTGCGCTGGCGGTGGCGTCGGGCCAGGCGGCATCGACGCTCGCGATCCTCACGCTCGCCGAGTCGGGAGACCACCTCGTGGCGTCGTCGTCGCTGTACGGCGGCACCTACAACCTGCTGCACTACACCATGCCGAAGATGGGGATCGAGGTGTCGTTCATCGACGACCCCGACGACCTCGACGCATGGCGCTCTGCCGTTCGTGACAACACGAAAGCGTTCTATGGCGAGGTGCTCGCCAACCCGCGGAACAACTTCCTCGACATCGAGAACATCGCTGGCGTCGCACACGACCATGGCATCCCCTTCATCGTCGACAACACCGTGCCGACCCCGTACCTCGTTCAGCCGCTCGCATGGGGTGCCGACGTCGTGGTGCACTCGCTCACCAAGTTCATCGGCGGCCACGGCACCTCGATCGGCGGTGCCATCGTCGATGGCGGCACGTTCGACTACGGCGCGTCGGGCCGGTTTCCGAACTTCACCGAGCCCGACCCGAGCTACCACGGGTTGGCCTACTGGCCGGCGCTCGGCCACGGGTCGTTCATCCTCAAGGCGCGTGTGCAACTCCTGCGCGACCTGGGCATGGCGATCTCCCCGTTCAACGCGTTCATGTTCCTGCAGGGTCTCGAGACCCTCAGCCTGCGGATGGACCGCCATTGGGAGAACGCGCAGCGGGTCGGTGAGTACCTCCAGGCGCACGACCAGGTCGAGTCGGTGTCGTACGCCGGGCTGGAGTCGAGCCCGTGGCACGAACGGACGCGGGTGTACGGCGACGGCAAGGGCTACGGCTCCATCATCGCGTTCGAGATCGCAGATGGCGTCGATGCCGGCAAGAGGTTCGTCGAGGCGCTCACACTCCACAGCCACGTCGCCAACATCGGCGACGCCCGGAGCCTCGTGATCCAGCCGGCCACCACGACGCACAGCCAGCTCGCACCCGACGAGCAGGCTGCGTCCGGCGTCACCCCCTCGCAGATCCGTCTCAGTGTCGGCCTGGAGTCGATCGACGACATCCTCGCCGACCTCGATCAAGGCTTCGCGGCCATCTGACCGGTGCTTCGCACGGGTTCGGCCTTCGGCTCGAAGTGAGCGGCGTCAGTCGTCGTCGCCGCGCTGCTCGCGCAGGAAGTCCTCGAACTGCGCGCCGAGGTCGTCGGCCGACGGGATCGCAGCTTCGGCCCGCTGATCGAAGTCGTGCTCGAGCATCTTCACGTACATCTGGAGTTGCACGTCGCCATCGGCGACCTCGTCGTGAAGGCTGCGCCACTTCCTGACCTCGTCGGCGAATTCGCCGTCGGGCTCCGGCGGGTCGACGTTGAGGACGTGGGCCAGGTGCGTCTGGAGCGCTGCGACCGCCTGCGGGTGCTCGGCGTTCATGAGGTAGTGCGGGATGCCGACCCGGAGAGACACCGACGGGATGTCGGCTGCGGCCAGGTCGGTCTGGATCACGCCGACGACACCGGTGACTCCCTGGTACGACGGCTGACCGATCCCGAGGCGACGCGCAAGATCGGCGTCGGTCGTGCTGCCCGTGACCTGCGGCGTGCGGGTGTGCGGAATGGCCTCGGCCGCGGAACCGACCGTCACGACCGCTTCACAGCCGAGACGCTGCGCCACGTGGACGATGCACGCCGAGTAGGTGGGCCACGCCAGGTGCGGCTCGACGCCGACCAGTACGACGAGATCGCGATCGCCCAGACCTCGGACCACGTCGAACTCGTTCTCCGGCCACCGGATGACCCTGAGCTCGCCCTCGTCGAACTCGACCTGCGGCCGCTCCTGTGTGAAGTCGTAGAACGGATCGGGGTCGATCGCGCCGATCGTGATCGCGGTGTCGGCCGGCGCGAACCGGTCGAGGGCGGTCGTGGCTGCCCCGCTGATGTCGAACAGCCCGGTGAGGGCGACCAGCATGACAGGAGATCGAAGCGGCCCGAGATCTTCGATCTCGAGTTGCAGGACGTCGGCGACGTGCATCACGAACGAGTGTGTCAGGCCGGGAGGTCGGCCATGACACCGACCACTTCGTCGATGCAGACCGTGAGCGCCTCCACGTCAGACGGTTCGATCGCCGGGAACATCCCCACCCGCAGCTGGTTGCGGCCGAGTTTGCGATAGCTGTCGGTGTCGAACACGCCGTTGGCCCGCAGGACCGAACTCACCGCCGTCGCGTCGATCGAGTCGTCGAGGTCGATCGTCGCGACCACCGAGGACCGTTTGGCGGCGTCGGTGACGAACGGCTTCGCCCAGTCCCGTGACTCGGCCCAGCGGTACATGATCCGAGCCGACTCGTCGCTCCGGCTCGCGCACCACTCGAGTCCGCCGTTGTCGAGCATCCAGCTCAACTGCGCGTCGAGCATCAAGAGTGTGGCGATGGCGGGTGTGTTGTACGTCTGGTTCGAACGGCTGTTGGTGAGCGCGATCCCGAGGTCGAGTGAGGCCGGCCGCCAGCGAGCGGAGGCGGCGATCCGCTCGATCCGCTCGACCGCCGCCGGCGAGCAGGCCGCCAGCCACAGTCCGCCGTCGGCGGCGAAGCACTTCTGCGGTGCGAAGTAGTAGACGTCGACCTCGCTGATGTCCCAGCGGAGCCCACCGGCACCGCTCGTCGCGTCGACCGCGACGAGCGCGCCCTCGTCCGCTCCGTCGGGACGCCGCAGGTGCATCGCTACGCCGGTCGACGTCTCGTTGTGGGTCAGCGCGTACAGGTCGTGGCCCTCCTGGGCGACCGGTTCGGGATGATCGCCCGGTTCGCTGCTCACCACACAAGGCGCGTCGAGGTGAGGCGCCGCCGCGCACGCGTCCGCGAACTTCGACGAGAACTCGCCGAAGACCAGATGCTGGCTCCGCCGCTCGATCAGACCGAACGACGCCGCGTCCCAGAAGACCGTCGTGCCACCGTTGCCGAGCACGATCTCCCATCCGTCGGGCAACCCGAAGAGCTCGGTCAGACCCGACCGGATCGAGCCGACGAGGTCCTTCACCTGTGGCTTGCGGTGCGACGTGCCCATCGTCGTCGTCGCGGCGGCGACGATCGCATCGATCTGCTCGCGCCGCACCTTCGACGGACCGCAGCCGAATCGGCCGTCCGACGGCAGGATGGAATCGGCGAGACGAATTGCAGTGGCATCCACACCGGCCAGCATGGCAGCGGTCGGTCGCGGTTCCGACCCGATGGCGTTCACGTTTCGTTTCGTGGTTGGCCCGATCTGTTTCGCTCGGTCGCCTTGTTCGTTTCGCGGCGACCGCGTTGAGTTGTGGAGGTCCCCGAACATCGTCAACAAGGAGCACCAACATGAAGATCCGCCGAATGATCGCCGCCGTCGCCGTCGCCGGAGGTCTGGCCGCAGCGCCGACTGTCGCCGACGCCGACTTCGGAGGCCGCACAGCCACCTACCGCGTCACCATCGAGAACATCTCGAGCGGATTCCAGCCGCTCTCGCCCGCCGGTGTGGCGGTCCACAGCCGCTGGACCGACGTCTGGAGCACCGGCGCACCTGCGACCAACGCCGTCGCCGCGATCGCCGAGGACGCCAATGGTGGGGTCTTCGCCGAGACGTACTCGCAGGTCCACGGCGTCCGGCAGGCGTTCGTCGGCGGTGCCGCTCCGGCGGGCCCCGGCGGAACGATCGAGTTCGAGTTCGACGCCCGTCGCGGTGACCGCGTCAGTCTCGTCAGCATGCTCGTGAACACGAACGACGCCTTCACCGGTCTCGACGCCGTCAGGCTCCGCAACGGCACGAATGTGTACGAGGTCGGTGCCTATGACGCCGGGACGGAGGCGAACAACGAGAGCGCCTCCCACATCCCGGGCCCGGTCGGCGGCAATGCGTTCGTGCGGGATCCCGAAGGTGGCGTCATCGTCCCGCACCCGGGCGTGCAGGGCGGCGCCGACCTCGACCCTTCGGTGCACGGCTGGGAGGGTCCGGTGGCCCGTATCACGATCGAGCGCATCGACTGACGCAGCCTCGGCCCGCCGCTCGACGGCGCCCCCGACCGTCCGCCCCGACCCGCACTCGCTGCGGGCCGGGGCGGACAGTTCGTCTACGGGCGCGGAAAGCGTCGAGGGATCTGACACGATGTGACCCCGTGAAGCGCACCTCCGAACGACTCGCCGCCATCGCCCCGTCCGCCACGCTCGCCGTCGACTCCAAAGCGAAGGCTCTCAAGGCCTCAGGTGAGAACGTCATCGGGTTCGGAGCCGGCGAGCCCGACTTCCCCACGCCGGCCCACATCGTCGACGCGGCCGTCGAGGCCTGCCGTGACCCGAAGAACCACCGGTATTCGCCGGCGGGAGGTCTGCCCGAACTGAAGGAGGCGATCGCCGCGAAGACGCTTCGCGATTCGGGATATCAGGTCGATGCGAGTCAGGTGCTCGTGACGAATGGAGGTAAGCACGCGGTGTACACGGCGTTCGCAGCGCTCTGCGATCCCGGTGACGAAGTCATCGTTCCCGCCCCGTACTGGACCACCTATCCGGAGGCCATCACGCTCGCCGGAGGAGTCCCGATCGTGGTGGACACCGCCGACGAGACGGACTTCAAGGTCACGATCGGTCAGCTCGACGGGGCTCGCACCGAGCGTACCAAGGTGCTGCTGTTCGTCAGCCCCGACAACCCGTCGGGAGCGGTGTACTCGCCGGCCGAGGTGCGAGCGATCGGGGAGTGGGCCGTCGAGCACGGCATCTGGGTGATCACCGACGAGATCTACGAGCACCTCGTCTACGGCAGCCACGAGTTCGCATCGATGCCCACGCTCGTGCCCGACTTGGCCGAGCAGTGTCTCGTCGTCAACGGTGTCGCCAAGACGTACGCGATGACCGGCTGGCGTGTCGGCTGGATGATCGGCCCGAACGACGTGATCAAGGCCTCGTCGAACTTCCAGAGCCATGCCACCTCCAACGTCTGCAACGTGGCGCAGAGAGCGGCGATCGCGGCGGTGTCGGGTCCGCTCGACGATGTCGAGATGATGCGAGACGCGTTCGCCCGCCGAGGTGCGACGATGCACCGCATGCTCAACGACATCGACGGCGTCGCCTGCCTCGAACCCCAGGGTGCGTTCTACTGCTTCCCGAACGTGTCGGGGCTGCTCGGTCGCGAGGTCGGCGGACAGTCGGCATCGAGCACGCTGGAGCTGGCCGACCTCGTGCTCGAGCAGGCGAAGGTCGCGTTCGTGCCGGGTGAGGCGTTCGGCGCCCCCGGCTACGCTCGGTTCAGCTTCGCGCTCGGCGATGACGACCTCGTCGAGGGAATCCGTCGGATCGCCGGACTCTTCGCCTGACCGGCGCCGATGTCGGCGGTGGCCTGACCGGCGCACGTGGCGTCAACGCACCGGGGCGACGGTGACGGGCACGCCGTTGAGCGCGATGTTGCCGCTGACCGGGTCGAAGAACTCGTCGTCGGTCAGCACGTTCGTGTTCACACCTCGATACTCCTGGGCGACGCGCAGCCGCACACCCGGGCGGTTCTGACCGAACCCGTGGGGGATGCTGACGACACCCGGCCGGATGCCGTCGGTGATCTCGACGTCGACCGCGACCTCACCGACTCGCGAGGTCACGGTGGCCGGTGCACCGTCCGAGAGGCCGAATCGGTGGGCGTCGTCGGGGTGGATCTGCATCGTGCACCGGTTGCGGCCTTTTGTCAGGGTTCGGATGTTGTGCATCCACGAGTTGTTCGAGCGGACGTGCCGGCGGCCGACGAGCACCATCGAGGCCGACCAGTCGCGGTCGAGTGAGGCGGTGAGGCGGCCGAGATCGGTCTGCATGGCGTCGGGGAACGCTTCGATGCGACCTGACGGGGTGCGCAACAGATCGGGGATGCGGTCCGGCTGGAGCGGCCCGAGGTCGATGCCGTGAGGTTCCTCCTCGAGCCTCGCGAGGGTGAGCCCGTCGGGGTCGGCACCGAAGCCGTCGCCGTAGGGCCCGGTGCGCAACATGATGTCGAGGATTCGCTCAGGACCGGTTCGATCACCGACGAGATCGAGTAGTTCGTCGACGTCGCGGTCGTGCACGGGCCCGTACTCGTCGCGAACGGCCGCACCGGCGACGGACCGTGCGATCTGCTCGTCGATCGCGGCGGTGTCGGGGTGCGAGCCGCCGCCCGACAGGAGTCCGGCGAGTCGCAGCATGATCTCGCCCTCACTGGGTTGCCCCTCGTCGAGGGGCAGCACCGCCGGGGAGTAGTTGGCGGTGTTCCTCACCGCGAAGTTCAGCAGGGCGAGGTCGTAGTGCGACTTCTGGAGCGGCGATGGCGGCGGGAGGATCACGTCGGCGTGGCGGGTGGTCTCGTTGATGTAGGGATCGATTGCCACCATGAACTCGAGCGAGGCGAGGGCGGCGTCGAGTCGTTCGGCATTCGGGTTCGACGAGACCGGGTTCCCGCCGACCGTGACGACGGCTCGGACCCGACCGTGGCCCGGCGTCTCGATCTCCTCGGCGAACGCCGACACGGGGAACTCACCGAGGGCTTCGGGCCGACCGGTGACGCGGCTGTGGGCTCGTCCGAAGCGCATGCCCCGGCCCGAACCCGGCCGGCCCTTCGTCGACGGTTGTCCGGCGGCACCGGTCGCGAACATCGCCCCACCGACGCGGTCGAGGTTGCCGGTGAGGAGGTTGACGACGTCGACGAACCAGCTCGCCAGGGTGCCGAACTCCTGCGTGCAGGTGCCGATCCGCCCGTAGACCGCAGCGGTCGGAGCCGCCGCAAGGTCCCGGGCGAGTTGCCGGATCCTGGCCGCGTCGATGCCGCAGCTCGCGGCGACCCGGTCGGCGTCGAACTCGGCGAGTGCGGGTTCGAGGTCGTCGAGTCCGTTCGTGTGCTCGCGCAGGCGGCCCGGCGTCGCCAGGCGCTCGGCCAACAGCGTGTGGGCGATCGCCGCGAGCAGGTGAGCGTCGGTGCCGGGGCGGATCGCGATGTGCTCGTCGGCGTGTTCGGCCGTCTCACTCCGGCGTGGATCGACGACCACGACCCGACCGCCCCGTTCCTGGATCCGTTCCAGCCGACCGGGGAAGTCGGGTGCCGTACACAACGAACCGTTCGAGGCGTACGGGTTCGCGCCGAGCAGCACCACGAGGTCGGTCCGGTCGAGGTCGGGAACGGGCACCGTGACCGATCCGAACATCATTCCGGCGGACATCTCCTTGGGGCGCTGGTCGACGGTCGATGCCGAGAACCGGTTGCGGGTGCCGAGCGCCTTGATCAGCGTTCGGTTGTACAGCAGCGGGGCGAGGCTGTGCGCGCCCGGGTTGCCGAGGTAGATCGCGCTCGAGTCACGACCGTGCTCGTCGAGGATCGGCAACAAGCCGGCTGCGATCGTCGCGAACGCCTCGTCCCAGTCGATCTCGACGAACTCGCCGTCCCTCTTCACGACGGGTCGGCGCAGCCAGTCGGGGTCCTCGTGGAGGGCGCCCAACGTGGTGCCCTTCGGACACAGGTATCCGTGTGAGAAGACGTCATCGCGGTCACCCCGGATGCGCTTGACGCGTTCACCGGCCGGGGTGAGTTCGAGGCTGACCTCCAGCCCACAGCCCGCCTCGCACAGCGGGCAGGTGCGGTGGGCGGTGCGTGATCCGAGGGGCGACGTCATCCGCCCAGCCTGGCCGGTGCCTCGTCAGACCGGCGAGTCGGTCGGTGCGTCGGCCTCGGAACATCGTCGGCGCGTCGGGCATCGCCTCCCGCATGTCGCGACGCTCCTGCTGGTCGAACCACGCGGCGTACCGACCGGCCAACGGCGCCAGCGTGCCGGACCGTATCGCGCTCGCTGACGGCCGGGCTCGGGAAGGACGTTCGGGGTTGCCGCCTGACGGGCGCGGGCCGATGTCGCGGGTCTGATCGACGTCGGACTCGCCGCGTACATTGCCGTATGAGTGATCGTTCGGGGGCCCTGGCCGGGATCCGCAACACTCCGGTCGTCAGGCTGTCCAGGTTCCCGGGGCCGGGTGACGCCGACGTGTGGGTCGAGCTGGAAGCCGCCAATCCGACGGGTTCGTACAAGGATCGAATGGCGTTGGCCATGATCGAGGGGGCCGAGCGGCGCGGTGAGTTGCAGCCCGGTCAGACGGTCGTGGAGTACACAGGGGTTCGACCGGCAGTTCGCTCGCCTTCGTGTGCAGTCTCGAGGGATACCCGCTGCGCATCGTCACCTCCGACGTGTCCGCCGACGAGAAGCTCCAGACGATGCGCGTGTTCGGAGCCGATCTGGAGATCATCCACAGCGACGACGGCATCCATCCGGGGCTGGTCCCGGCAATGCAGGAGCGGGCGGCCGAGATCGTGGCGGCCGAGGGTGCGTCCCGACCGATCAGTTCGACAACCTCGACACGCTCGACGGCTACCTCGACATCGGTCGCGAACTGGTCCGACAGATCGATGGCGAGATCCACGGCCTCGCGGTGTACGTCGGTGTCGGCGGCGTCGGCTTCGTTCCGCCCCTCATCACACCGGACAGCTACGACCGGCTCGACGACGTCAGCACGGCCGACGCCTTCGAGTCCGCCCGCGAACTCGCGAGGACCGAGGGCGTCTGGACGGGTCCCAGTGGTGGGGCCAGCATCTTGGCGGCCGCTCGCCTGGCTCGTGCACTGGGCCCTGGTCACACGGTCGTGACGCTGCAGCCCGATTCCGGGCTCAAGTATCTGAGCGGCGACCTCTACCGCTGATCAGTCTCACTCACGCCGCGCTCGCATCGCAGCGACGGTCGCGCCGGCGCCCCACTCGTTTCGTTCGAGCGCGAGGAGCATGCCGGCGACGTTACGGTCACGGAGACGTTCGAGCTCGCGGACGTCGCGCCCGCCCGACTGGGCGTCGGACTGGGCGGCGATCGTGTCGATCAGGGCGTCGTCGAGTTCGGGGACATCCATCAGCTTCGTCCACGGCCACGAGAGGCATTCCCCGAATTGGCTGATGAAGTGCCGCATGCCGCCCTCGCCCCCGGCGATCCGGTAGGTCTCGAACACTCCCATCTGGGCCCATCGCAGGCCGAAGCCGTAGCGGATGGCGTCGTCGATCTCCTCGGTGGTGGCGATGCCGTCGTCGATCAGCCACAGTGCTTCGCGCCACACTGCCTCCATCAGCCGGTCGGCGATGTGGGCGTCGATCTCGGCTCGGACGCGGAGCGGGTGCATGCCGAGGGTGCGGTACCAATCGACCGCCCGTTCGACGGTCGATTCGTCGGTACGCTCGCCGGCGACGACCTCGACCAGCGGGAGAAGATAGACGGGGTTGAACGGGTGTCCGACGATCAGCCGCTCGGGGCGTCCGAGCGGTTCGGCGAGCACCGTGGGTCGGAACCCCGACGTCGACGACGCGATCAGTGCCTCGGGTGATGCGACGGCATCGATCGCGGCGAGGGTCGCATGCTTGGCGTCGAGCCGCTCGGGCACGCTCTCGACAACGAACTGCGCGTCCGCGACCGCGTCGGGGATCGTGTCGCACATCCTCAGCGATCCGATCGAGTCGCGCCGTGGTTCGAGGTCGAGCTCACGCCAGGCCAGCAGCGCGTTGTCGTGCACGGCGTCGATGATCCGTCGGGCATCGGGCGACGGGTCGAACGCGGTGACGTCGACGCCGTTCAGCCGGAAGCGGGCGACCCACCCCGCGCCGATCACTCCGCAACCGATCGCGGCCACATGTCGCAGCGCCGGATCACCCACGCTTCGTCAGCTTCAGCTCGGCGCGCACCTCATCGGGACCCATGACCGTGTGTCCGATTCGCTCGATGATCTCGACCGCACGCGTGACGAGATCGGCATTGCTGGCCAGTTGGCCGCGACCGAGGTAGAGGTTGTCCTCCAGACCGACCCGCACGTTGCCACCCGCGATCGTGGCGAGTGCGACGTATTCGAGCTGCTTGCGCCCGATGCCGAAGGCGCTGAACGTCCAGTCGTCCGGGATGTTGTTGACCAACGCCATGAACGTGTTGATGTCGGGCGGCGCGCCCCACGGCACGCCCATGCACAACTGGACCATCACGGGGTCGTCGATCAGGCCATCGTCGACGAGTGACTTCGCCTGCCAGAGGTGGCCGGTGTCGAAGACCTCGATCTCGGGGCGCACGCCGAGGTCCTGGATCTGACGGGCCATCTCCCTGAGTGTCGACGTGGTGTTGGTCATCACGTAGTCGCCTTCGCCGAAGTTCATCGAGCCGCAGTCGAGCGTGCAGATCTCGGGCAGGAGCCGCCGAACGTGCTCGAGTCGTTCGGTCGCTCCCGCCAGATCGGTGCCGGCTTCGTCGAGCGGGAGCGGTTGCTCGACCGAACCCAGTGTGAGGTCGCCACCCATTCCGGCGGTCAGGTTGATCACGACGTCGACGTCGGAGGCACGCACTCGCTCGACCACCTCGGCATAGAGGTCGGGCTGTCGGGCCGGCGCCCCGCTGATCGGGTCGCGCACGTGGACGTGGGTGACCGCCGCACCGGCTCTGGCCGCTGCGATGCAGTCGTTCGCGATCTGCTCGGGGGTGAACGGCACCTTGTCGCTCTTGCCGACGGTGTCGCCGCTGCCGGTGACGGCGCAGGTGATGAACACGGAACTCATGAGTGTGCCTCGCTGGATGGGTGGCTCGGGCGGCGCAGGACGCGCAACTTGGAGTACAGGTCGTCGTGGTCGGTGTAACAGCCCCGCAGGTGGCGGGCGCCGCGTCCCTCGAACGCGTCGCGACCGTGGAGGATTCTCCGGTTGTCGAACCCGACGAGGTCCCCCGGCCGGAACGGATAGCGGATCTGGAAGCGCGGATCGCGAGCGACCGCGGCGAAGACCCGGAGCGATTCGTACGCGCGGGGAATGTCATCGGCCGCCATGTGGGGCGCGCTGCGGACGGGATAGAAGGCGCGGAGCGTGAGCGGCTGGTTCGGTGCACCGTGGTCGATGATCGGTCCGATCCAGCGGTGCTCGGCGTCAGGGGCCCGGTTCATGAACACCCAGTCGAGGGTCGTCAACGCCTCGTACTCGTCGGGGTGTTCCGTTCGAATCGCATCGACCACCGCCCAGCCGTCACTCATCCTCGACCAGCCCCCGGTGACGGTGTTCTCGATGCAGTGCAGGAACTGGAAGCCCGGGGGAACCTCGCGAGTGGGCAGATCGGTGTGCTGCCCCAGGTCGAGCCCGGTGTTGGCGGTGGAGTTCGGGTCGAAGTCGGCCCGAACGCTCCAGACGGCTCCGAAGTTGGTGTCGCGAATCGGGCCGACACTCCCCACCAGCCGACCCACGAAGTCGAGGTCGGTCGGCGTGTGCTCGAGCCGGCAGATGCCGTGCTGCACGAGACCGGCCAACCACTGCTCCATCACCGCATCGTCGCCGAGGATCGACGAGCCCTCGATCGTCGGCGGCTCGTCGAAGTCGGCCGCCGTCCACGGTGCAGCGATCGGCAGCGCGCTGGCGGGCAGGTGTCGTCGATCGGCCACGTGACGCAACCAACCCGGGTGGACCCTGACGCCCGAACGGTTGTTCCAGTCGATCAGGAGCGCACCATCGTGGTCGACCGATGCCGACACGAGTGCGGCGGCATCCGGCAGATCGGTGGGTTCGAGGGTGGACTCTCGTACGGTCGGCTCCAGCCCGTAGCCGTCTGCGTTCTCGGCCAGCCAGAGCGAGTACGCCTCGAACGTCGTGCCGTCCGGCCACGTCAGCGCCACGAATCCGTCGTGGACCTCGGCCGAGGCGAGCGGCTCCCACGGGTGGTCGATGAAGTCGGGCGTCCTCGGCGTGCTCGTCGTCGTGTTCGGCATCGTCGACCCCGATCTGAAACCACCATGATGTCCTACTGGTTAGGACGTCCTATTGGGCGTACACTGGCACTGTATGAGCGATGTCGCCGGCTCGTCAAGGCCCGTCGGACCCGTTCACCGGGCGTTCGGTCTGCTGCAGCTCGTCGTGGCCGTGGGCGAGCCGGTGGGGGTGCGCGATCTGGCGCGGCGAAGCGGCCTGTCGAGATCGACGACCGGTCGCATGCTCGGCATACTCGGCGACCTCGGCATGATCGAACGGACCGCCGACGGCGCAGCGGTGCCCGGTGCGGGTCTTGCCGCCTTGACCGCCAGCGTCGAGCGCTCGGCGTCACTGCTGCGGGAGCGTCTGCGTCCGTTGACCACCGACCTCGTGCGCGAGTTCGGCGAGAACGCAGCGCTCGGTGTCGACGACGGCCACTCGTTCGTGTACCTCGACAGCGCTCGCATCGAGGCGGCTGTTCAGGTTGCGGACCCGGTGGGCGAACGGTTCGACTTCCACGTGGTGGCGCCCGGCTTGGTGGCGATGGCAGAGTGGCCGCAGGAGCGGCTCGACGAGTATCTGTCGGTACCCCTCGCTGCCGCGACGGAGCGCTCGATCACCGAGCCCGAGGCGGTCCGCGATCGCCTCCGTCGCATCGGCGCCGACGGGTTCGCCTGGACCGACCAGGAACTGGATCTTGACGTGAACGGCTTGGCCGCGCCGATCCGATCCGCCGATGGCTCGCTGGTGGCGGTCGCCGCCCTCTACGGTCCCGCCTACCGGCTCAACGCCACGGCATCACCGACGCTCGGCCCGGACGTGTCGACGTTCGTGACCCGCCGCGCAGCCGCTCTGCTCGGCAGCTGACCGGAGCGGTCGTGTGGTCGCCGTGGGACAGGGGCGGGGCGTCGGCTGCCGGATTCACCGAGCTGCTCGACGGGACCTGGCAGTGACACCGGTGGTCGCGAGGAAGTCGGCGTGGAGCTCTCGGGACGTCCAGCCACGGTCGTCACCGCCCCGTCGCGTTCGACACACTGCGAGGTCGCCTGCTCCGCCGCGGCCCAGCTCGATGATCGTCCGCAGACGTCGCCCGCGCCGTCAGGCGGGTACGTCGTCGGCGATCTGGACGGGGTCGTGGTTCGTGCGCACGGCCACCATCTCGACGGCGATGACCACGGCGGCGCCGGCGAGCGCGAGCAGGATCGGCACGGTGACGTCGCCGCTCGGCACTGCGAGGTCGGTGGTGTTGGTCCCACCCGGCCACGGCCAGAGCACCCGCAGTGACCCGAGCATGAGCCCGACCATGGCTGCGATCACGAGATCGTGATGGTGGTCCAGCGCCCAGGTCAGGAGTGAGGAGAACAGGGCGAGACCGACGACACAGCCCGCGGCCAGTGAGCCGAGGGCCACCACGTCGCGGTCGTTGACGGCGCCGAGCACCTCGGTGTACATCCCGATCAACACCAGGATGAACGACCCGGAGATCCCCGGCAGGATCATGGCGCAGATCGCCAACGCACCCGACAGGAAGAACAACCACCACGGTTCGGTGACGATCTCGGCCGTGCCCTCGGCGACCTCGGTGTCGCTCTTCAGGCCGAGCACGAGGAACAGCACGACGGCAACGCCGGCGATCGTGGCGAGCTCTCGGGTCCCCACGGAGCGGATCATGCGCCATGCGATCGTCAACGACCCCACCACGAGGCCGAAGAACAACGCTGCCATCCGGACCGGATGGTCGTGCAGGAGAGTTTCGAGGACCGACGACAGTGCACCGACGGCGAGCAGCACGCCCGTCAGCAACGACACCAACCACACCCACTCGACCCGGCCCAGCATCGTCCGGAACCCCGTTGTGTCACCGGTGACCAGCGCCCGCAACGCCTGGGCGCCGGTGTGGATGTTGCGAACCAGTCGTTCGTAGATCCCGAGCACCAGTGCCACGGTGCCGCCCGACACGCCGGGAACGATGTCGGCCGCACCCATCGCGAAGCCACGGGCGATCTGAGTGACGGGGGTGGGAATCGGCACGGGGTCGCAGGCTACTGGCGGCTGCGGTCCGACCTGCGATGCTCGTCGCGTGGATCTCGCGGAGCGCGCTGTGGCGGTCCTCCGGGCGAACGACCGTGGCCGGTACACGGTGCCGGCCCGGCATGTGTATCCGCACCAATGGGCCTGGGACTCCGCCTTCGCCGCGATCGGCTGGTGTGCGATCGATGTGGACCGGGCGCTCGTCGAGCTCGAGACCCTGCTCGACGGCGCATGGCCCGATGGTCGGGTGCCGCACATCCGTTTCCACGATCCCCGGGGCGAGTACTTCCCGGGACCGTCGTTCTGGGGCACCGACGACCGATCGAGCATCAGCCAGCCGCCGGTGTGGGCAGCTGCGGCGCGCCGGGTGTTCGGTCGGGGCGGTGATCGGACGCGCCTTCGGGCGCTCCTCGCTCCGATCGAGCGGTCGCATGCGTGGTTCGTCGACGCCCGTGATCCGCTCGGGTGGGGGCTCGTCGCCGTCGCTCATCCGTGGGAGAGCGGAATGGACAACAGCCCGGCGTGGGATGCCGCCATGCGATCGGTCGATCCCACCGGCGCGCCCCCGTACGAACGGGTCGATACGCACCACGTCGCCGACCCATCGCAACGCCCCACCGACGACGACTACGCAAGGTACGCGTCGCTCGTCGCACAGATCGCGGACAGCGGCTTCGGCTTCGGGGGATTCGCTGTGTACGACCCGGGCTTCTCGGCGTTGGCGGCCTGGGCCGACGGCGAGCTGGCGCTCCTCGCCGACGACCTCGACGAACCCGAGATCGCCTGCTCGGCACGCGACCGCCGGGACCGGCGCCGACACGCGCTCGTCGAGCATCTCTGGGACGAGGCGCTCGGGCGCTTCGTGGTGGTCGACGCCCGGTCCGGCCACCGGTTCGGGCCGAACGTGCTGTCGGCATACCTGCCCCTGCTGGTCGAGCTCCCGGCGTCGATCACCGAGCGACTTCGAGCCGAGCTCGATCGTGACTTCGATGTGCCCTTCCCGCTGCCCACGACGGCACCGGGCGATCCGAGGTTCGATCGGGTCGCGTACTGGCGGGGCCCGACCTGGGTCAACCTCAACTGGCTGCTGGACGGCCCGCTCGACGGCCGACTCCGCGCGCCGACGCTCGATCTCGTCGGTCGACGGGGCTTCCGGGAGTACTTCGATCCGCTCAGTGGGGACGGCCTCGGCGCCGACGACTTCACCTGGACCGCGGCGCTGGTGCTCGACTGGTTGGCCGGGTGAGACGTTCAGACGCCGAGCAGGTCGAACGCCGCGGGCAGGGTGACGTCGAGCACTTCGCACTCGGGCGTCGGTGCAGCGAACCGGTAGTGGAGGCCGCCCGGGATCGCCACACTGTCGGACTCGCCGAGCACGACCGGCTCCCGTTCATCTGCGAGGAACGTGACCGATCCGGCCAGCACGACCAGGTGGCAGAACTCCGTGGCGTGCGCGATCGGCGACGGGCCTGCGTCGACCGCAGGAGCACACGGCCGGGCGACCCGAGCGCCTGCGAGCCCGGCAGTGGCCGCTCCGATGCCGGTGTCGCGGCACTCCCACCCAGCGAGCCTCCAGGGTTCATGGGGCGACTGGGCAGCGATGTGACGAACGAACCGCTGGCCACCGAAGTCACGATCCGGATCGAGCGATGCGGTCGGCAGGGCGAGTGACCAGTCCGCGATCGTCTCGTGCTCGGCCGGGCAGCCGACCTCGATCACCTCGAGGCCGGGTGAGCTCTCGAGCACGCGGTGTCGGATCTCGGGCGGTTGGAGCACACAGTCCCCGGCGTGCATCACGAACGGCGGTCCCTGGTCCTCGTAGACCAGTCGCACCCAACCTGACTTGACAAAGATCATCTGGAACCGGACCTTGTGGAAGTGCACGTAGTCGGGGACGGGCCCGCCGTCGGGGATCGTGATGTGCGAGACGATGAAGCGGCCGCCCCACCGGTCGGGGATCAGGTCGCGGTACCGCATGCCGGCTCGTCCGACGCCTGAGCGACCGTCGTCGCTGACGATCGTCAGCGACGGCTCGCTGTCGGGCAGGTGGTACGTCGTCGTGAACGGCCGGTACTCGATGACCGAGCCGCCGGGCAGCTCGGTCGAACCGGTGCGTTCGTCCGAGAGCAGATGGATCCGGATCGGTGCCCGGTGTTCGGATCGTTCCAGGCGGAGCCGGAGACCGTGGCCGGACAGGATCGCCGTCGACGGAGCGTCGGCCGGGAAGATCGCGTCGACCCGGAAGCCGTGGTCGCCGGTGAGCACGCCGAGGTCGTCGTCGAATCGCTCCGAACCGAGGACCACGTGCGCGTCGTGGATCATTGGCCCCAGTAGCCGCGGATTCCGGGGATGTGGCGGTGAATCGCACCGTCGCCGTCGAACACGACGACGTGGACCGTCTGGAGCACGCCATGGTCGGTGTCGACGAGCGCGTCCCACATCAAGACGTCGTCGGCCTCGCGAAGCTGGTCGATCGACCGAAGGGTGAAACCGGGATGGTGACCGAGGTGGTCGCGGAAGTACTCGGCGATCTGGTCGGGCGTGTCCGCGACGCCGTCGTATCGGATGACTTCCCCATCACCGGCGTAGAGGCCGACCAACCCGTCGACGTCACCGGACCCCAGGAGTGCGTAGAAACGGTCGACCACATCAGTGCCAGCGCTCATGTTCTCATGGTACGTGCAATCTCGGGCCCACGACAGCGACGAGTGGGGCCGGGTCGATCCGGCGTGTCAGTAGTCGATGCCGCGCTTGGCGCGGATCCCCTGCCGGTAGGCGTGTTTGACCTCGTTCATCTCGGTGACCGTGTCCGCGATCTCGATCAGCCCGGCCGGCGCGTCGCGCCCGGTGATGACCACGTTCACGTGGTCGGGTCGATTGACGACGGTGTCGATCACGTCGGACTGGTCGATCCAGCCCCAGCTGCACAGGTAGGTCAGTTCGTCGAGGATCACCAGCCGGTGCTCGCCGGCCGTGATCAGCGCCTTCGCCGCCGACCACCCCTCGTTGGCATGGGCCTTGTCGTTGTCGAGGTCGTCGGAGTCCCAGGTGAAACCCTGACCGAACGCGTACCAGTCGACGCCGAGCTGCCGGCCCATCTTCTCCTCGCCGACCTTCCAGTCGCCACTCTTGACGAACTGCACCACGGCGATGGGCCAATCGACCGCCAGCGCTCGGAGCATGACGCCGAACGCCGACGAACTCTTGCCTCGCCCGTTGCCCGTGTTCACGAGCACCAGCGATGGTGCCGATCGGAGGCCGTCCGGCCGCGGGTCGTCTTCTGGGGCGTCGGTCGTCGGGGCGGTGTCGTCAGTCATCAGGGCGGCGAGCCTATTGCGATCTCCACGGACGCGCTCCACCGTGTACTGTGTTACTCGCACGGTTCGAGCGAAGTCCGGTGAGATCCCGGCGCTGTCCCGCAACGGTGGTTCCAGCCCGGTCGACGACCCCGTCGGCCACACGGTCGGACGAGCCCGGTCGACCGTTCCGTGCGCGACGACCAGACCCTCGAGGCAAGGGCGGTTCGCAGGCTGGTTCACCGGCCTCTGGCCCACTTGTCCTCCCGAAGCGGAGGCAGCATCCATGAAGATCAAGCGATTGGCCGGCATCGCCGTCGGCTGTGCCCTCGTGTTCGCAGCGTGCAGCGACGACGGTGACGATCAGGTCGACACGACGGCCGTCGAGGCCTCCGACGAATCGTCCGACGAGACGGCAGGAGCGACCGACGACGCGACGTCGGAGGAGACGTCCGACGTGGCGATCGACGACGCCGACGAGCAGACCACCGACGACACGGGTGAGCCGACCACGGGCGAGGCGGCCGCAACGACGACTGTCGCACCCTCCGACGACACCGCGCCGGGTGATGACGTCCCTCAGGCGATCATCTCGTTGTCGCCGACCGCCACCGAGATGCTCTACGCGATCGGCGCCGGTGAACAGGTGCTCGCCGTCGACGACCTGTCGAACTACCCGGCCGAGGCGGCCGACAAGATGTCGGGCCTTTCCGGCCTGGAGCCGAACGTCGAGGCGATCGCCGGGCTCGAGCCGGATCTCGTGGTCACCGACGGCACCAGCCCGGATCTCCTGGAGCAACTCGACACGCTGGAGATCCCCCACTGGGAGGGCCCGGCGGCTGCCGACTTCGACGACGTGTACACCCAGATCGAGCAGTTGGGCGCGGCCACCGGCCACATCGCAGAGGCGGCCGAGCTCGTCGCATCGATGCGGACCGAGGTCGCGAACGTCAGGGGTGAGGTGCCCGAGCAGGACCCGCCACTGACGTACTACCACGAGCTCGACCCGACCTTGTACTCGGCGACCAGTGGCACGTTCATCGGCGCGGTGTACGCAGAGCTCGGCCTCGTGAACATCGCCGACGCGGTCGGTGACGGCAACCCGTTCCCGCAGCTCAACGCGGAGTACATCATCGAGCAGAATCCCGAACTGATCTTCCTCGCCGACACCAAGTGTTGCGGCGAGACGGCGGACTCCGTCGCCAACCGACCCGGCTGGAGCGCTCTCGATGCGGTTGCGGGCAACGGCGTGATCGAGATGGACGACGACATCGCATCGCGCTGGGGGCCGCGCATCGTCGACTATCTCCGCCTCGCCGCCAAGGCCGTGATCAACGCAGCCGCGCCGACCGAGGTCGGCTGACCCGAACGTGAACGTCGAGCGGCGCGCCAAGCCCCGCGGGTCGGTCGGTTGGTATCCCGGCGCGGGGGTCGCGGTCGTCCTGGCCGTGCTGCTCGGCGCCATGATCGGTCCGGCGGGTCCGGCATGGTGGCGGGTACCGCTTGCGCTGATCGATCACCTGCCGCTGATCGCGATCGACAGCGGCGTCACCGAGCGCGAATGGTCGATCATCTGGGACATCCGCATGCCGCGGGTCGTACTGGCGGGCCTGGTCGGCGCCATGCTGTCGGTGGGTGGAGCCAGCTACCAGGGCGTGTTCCGCAATCCGCTCGTCGACCCGTACCTGCTCGGCGCCGCGGCCGGAGCGGGTCTCGGCGCCACGCTCATGATCGCGATCTGGGGCGATGTCGGTGACAGCTGGCTGGTCGACCCGGTCCCGGCGGTCGCGTTCGTGTTCGCACTCGGCGCCGTGGCGCTCACGTACGTCGTCGGTGCCTCCTTCGGAGGTCTGCGCGGCACCGCCACGCTCGTGCTGGCCGGCGTCGCGATGGTGTCGCTGCTCACGGCGATCCAGACGTTCGTGTTGCAGCGCAACTCGGAGGTCGTCCGTGAGGTCTACAACTGGATCCTCGGACGGCTGTCGACGGCGTCCTGGACCGACGTGCGCCTGGTCCTCCCGTACGTCGGTCTGAGCTGCCTCGTGCTCCTGCTCCATCGCCGCCACCTCGACCTGCTCCGTGTCGGAGACGACGAAGCGGTCACGCTCGGCTTGCCGGTGACCAGGGTTCGCCTGGTGGTGGTCGTCGCCGCCACGCTGGGTACGGCCGCGGTCGTGGCCGTCAGCGGTCTGATCGGGTTCGTTGGCCTGGTCGTGCCGCACATCGTCCGGCTGATCGCGGGCGCCAGCTATCGGCGGCTCATCCCGCTCACGATCGCGTTCGGCGCCGTGTTCCTCATCCTCGCCGACATCCCCGGTCGGACGCTCATGGCTCCCGCGGAACTTCCGATCGGCGTCGTCACGGCGTTCGTGGGCGCACCGTTCTTCATCATCCTGCTGCGCACGCGGGAGGTCACCCGGTGAGCTCGATCGAGTTCGACGGGCTCAGCGTGCACTACGGCAAGCGCGAGGTCGTGCGCGGGTTCTCCGACACCGTCCGCTCCGGGGAGTGGCTCGGCTTGATCGGTCCGAACGGGGCGGGCAAGTCGTCGTTGCTCAAGGCGGTCGCCGGCGTGGTCCCGTCGTCCGGCGACGTCATCGTCGACGGTGCGTCGATGTCGTTGCGGACCAGGGCCCGGCGCGCCGCGCTCGTGGCCTACGTCCCGCAGGATCCGCTGATGCCTGCCGACATGACGGGGTTCGAGTACGCGCTCCTGGGTCGGGCGCCGTACGTCGGCTACTTCGGGAACGAGAACCGACACGATCGGGCGCTGGTCGCCGACGTGCTCGATCGGCTCGAGTTGAGCGCCTTCGCCGATCGCCGTCTCGCACATCTCAGCGGAGGTGAGCGTCAGCGTCTGGTGATCGCCCGCGCGCTGGCGACCGAGGCACCGATCCTGCTGCTCGACGAACCCACGAGTGCGCTCGACATCGGGCACCAGCAGCAGGCGCTCGAACTCGTCGCCCGGCTCCGCCGTGACCACGGTCTGACGGTGATCTCGGCGATGCACGACCTGACGCTCGCGGGGTTGTACAGCGACCGCCTGACACTGTTGCACGAAGGGTCGGTCGTGGCCTCCGGTGAACCGGAGGCGGTACTCAGGGCCGAGACGCTCGCCGAGTTCTATGGCGTTCGGGTGAGCGTGCACCGCGAGCCGGACGGGACCATCGTGGTGATCCCGCGGCGGGAATCGATCAGCTCGTAGCTCGCTCGCCGGCTCGGTCGACACCGACCGGCACGGCGTAGACGACGATGTTCTGTCGGTAGCGGTTGATGTCGGGATTGAACGACCCGCCGCAGGTGATCAGCACGAGCATCTCGTCACCCGTCGTCCGCCAGATGCGCTCGCGGGGCAGCGAGTCCTTGTCGTACATGGTGCGCTCGACGACTTCGTAGGTTCGGAGCGTGCCGTCGTCGAGCGCCAGATCGACTCGGGCGCCGGGCTCGAGCCCACCGAGCTCGAAGAAGGGCCCGATCGTGCCGTTCCAGGTGACGTGTGCGGCGAGCACGGTCGCACCGGCGCGACCTGGGCTGGAGCCGTAGCGGTACCAGCCGATCTCGGTCTCGTCGGGAACCTCGAGCTCGCCGCTGTCCTCGAGGCCCACGGCACGGACGGGGCTCGAGAGCTCGATGTCGTCGATGGTGACCGACGCAGGTCGGACGCGGGGCTCGACGGCGGGCGGGATCGCCGAGCCGGGAACACCGAGCAGGTCGGCGAGCGGTGAGCGCTCGATCTCGGTGGTCGGAGGCGGAGCCGTTGCCGGATCTGGCGGGCCGACGTCGTCGTCATCGCCGTCGTCGCCGGGGGTGCCGTCGCGGCCCTGCCGATCGTCCGCCTCCCGAGCCGGCACGTCGGGTTCCGGCGGAATGGTGTCGGGGACGGCTGCGGCGGTGACCGTCGTGACATCGAGCACGGCGTCCTCGCTCGTCGCCGCCGGCCAGAACGCAGCGGTCGCGAGGCCGATCGCGGCGACTGCGGCCACGATGCCGACGACGAGCGACGCCCGACCTGCCACCGGTCGGTGGTCGGGTCGGGCGTCGGTCATGTGGACTGAATTCCTCGTCGTGGGTGTGTGGTCAGCGGTTCTTGACCGTGCGGAGCGTCAGCGCACCACCGGCCAGGACCAGCATGCCGGCCGCGGCTGCGAGCAGCGACAGGTTGACCGAATCGCCGATCGGCGAGCCGGTGTTCACGGCCGTGGGGGCCGGCGTTCCGTCACCTGCCGCAGCGTCGTCGGTACCGCCGGCGGCCTCTGCTCCGACCTCGATCTCCTGGGTGTAGAACGTGAACGTGTCGTCGGCGAGCGAACCGACGGCGTAGACGATCAGGTTGGAGCCCGCAGCCAGTTCGACGGTCGGTACGTCGACGATCGGATCGCCTCCGGCCGGTGCGAGCTGGGCACCGGCGATCTCGCCGGCCGGCAGCGAGAGCTCGGCGCTGGCGCCGTTCTCGGCACCCTCGATCGGCCGGGCGTCGCCGACGACCAGGTCGACGGCCGGAGCAGCAGCGGTGTGGCGAACGGTCAGCCGGCCCTCACCGTCGACGGTCGGGGCGGTGTTGTTCTCGAACGGTGTGACCGTCGGCACGCCGTCGGCGTCGAGGTGCGCGATCACGGTCCAGTTGCCGGATCCGGGAACGGCGAGTTCGGGGATCGGCCCGATCACGATGTCCTCCGTGCCGGCGGCCCGCACCTCGACGTTCATCAAGGTCGTGCCAGCGAACGGTGTGAGATCCTGGGTCGCGCCCGGCTCGAAGCCGGGCAGCAGCACGTCGCCGTCGACGGCGACGTCGACGGTCGCGCCGGGGATGCCGTGGAGGAGGGTGACGGTGGCTGCGTCCTGTGCGCCGGCCGTGCCGCCGCTCATTGCAACGGCGGCGACCGCTGCGATTCCTGCGAGTACTCGCTTCATGATGGTTCCTTTCGTGTCGAGCCGGTTGCTCAGCTCCTCTACGGAGCGATCCGCGGAATCGGATGCACTTCGAACTCGAAGGTTGGCCGTAGCCTGAACCTCGTGGGCGCCACGGCACCGGACCGGACCCGGCAACGGCCGAAGAATACCGAGCGCTACACGTACATGGCGAACTTCGTCGACATCGTGCACATGCCGTTGGTGATCGGCCTGGTGGTGATGGGTGCGACGGCCTGGAACGGTCCCGTGTTCGTGACGGTGCTCACGATCGTGATCGTGGTGCAGGTCGCCTTGCTGGGATGCCCGTGCATGGCGATCAGCGGATGGCTCCGCAAGCAACACGACCCGAACTACGAGCCCCGCTGGTCGGTGACGGTGTGGCTGTACCAGAAGTATGGTCCCGCTGCCGGCATCGCGGTGTTCGTGTTCTTCCTGCTCGCGGCGCTGGGTGTGCGGGCGCTGATCATCTGATGCTCAGCCGAGTACGGTGACGATCGCAACGCCCGCCAGCACGGTGGCGCTGGCCAGGTAGTCGGCGCTCGTGTGCCGCTCGCGCAGCGTCACGTGCGCGATCACAAACGCCATGATCAACTCGACTTGGCCGAGTGTCCTGACCTTGGCGGCACTCTCGAGGGTGAACGCCCACGCCCAGCCGATCGAACCGAGCAGGCTGAACACCCCCACCCACAGGGCGGGTCGCCATGCCCTGATCGTGCGTGAGATCTCGGCTCGGTCGGCGGCGAGGAACCACGCGAGATTGATCGTGGTCTGGATGAGGAGCAGCGCGGTCAGCGTGAGGACCGCACGGTCGAACGAGGGCGCGCCGGTGAGCGAGCGCGACGCCGCACCGATTCCGACCGCGGCGACGGCGAACCCGGTGCCGGCCACGACGCCCAGCAGGGCAGCCGAGTCGCCGGTGCGGCTGAGCAACGTGCTCAGCGAGCCGCGGGATGCGAGCGAGGCGACGCCGACGGTGACCAACATCGCACCGAACCAGCCGAGCGGCTCCAATCCCGCTCCGATGCCGACGAGCCCGAGTGCGGCCACGATGAGCACCTCGGACTTGGAGTACACGGTGCCCACGGCGAAATCGCGCTGCTTGAATGCCGCCAGCAGGGCGAGCGTGGCCACGATCTGGGCGATGCCGGCGAGTGCGATCGTCGGCCAGAACCGGGCGGGCACGTCCGGGACGTCGCGCCCGAGCGCGACGAACAGCAGCGTGCTGAGCCCGAGGGCGAGCGGGGCCCCGTAGGCGTAGCGAACGAAGCCGGCGGCGTTCGTCGAGAGCATCGACCGCAGCTGGTGCTGGCGCGAGGTGCGCAGGATCTGGAAGGTCGCAGCGGCGAGCGTGACGGCTATCCACATGATGTCTCGTCAATCGGGAACTCTGGCCCGAGAAACGAGACCGTTCGAGCCCGCACTCCGCCGGCCGCAGGGTGGGGAGCTCGAAGCCTGGCCGGTGGTCGGCCCGGTCAGTAGACCTGGTCGACGAAGGTCTGGTCCGCCAAGGGCGGCCGGATGTAGTGCACTTCTTCGCGTGCGGGGATGTCGACCGGGTCGGGCGCGGACTTCTCGTACGGGATCATCTTCAGCAGGTGGCCGATGCAGTTGAGGCGAGCACGCCGTTTGCAGTCGGACGGGACGACGTACCAGGGTGCCTGTTTGATGTCGGTGTACTGAAACGTGGTGTCCTTGGCCATCGAATAGCGGACGTACTGCCGATGCTCCTCGAGATCCATTTCCGAGAGCTTCCAACGCTTGAGCGGCTCTTCGTTGCGAGCGTTGAATCGTCGTTCTTGTTCCTCGTAGCTGATCGAGAACCAGTACTTGAGCAAGATGATCCCGGAACGCACGAGCATGCGCTCGAACTCCGGACACGTGCGCAGGAACTCGGCGTGCTGCTTCTCGTTGCAGAACCCCATGACCCACTCGACGTTGGAGCGGTTGTACCAACTCCGGTCGAACAGCACGATCTCGCCGCCGGACGGCAGGAGTGGGACGTAGCGCTGGAAGTACCACTGCGTGCTCTCGCGTTCGGTCGGCTTGGGGAGCGCCTCGGTTCGGACGATCCGTGGGCTGGTGCGTTCGCTGATGCGTTTGATCACGCCACCCTTGCCCGCCGAACCCCGCCCTTCGAAGATCACGAGGACCCGGAGTCCTTGCTGCTGCACCCAGTGCTGCAGCTGGACCAGCTCCTCCTGGAGGCGCCCGAGCTCCTTCTCGTAGTACTTCTTTCTGAGGCGGCCGTCCTCGTGGTAGTTCTCGTCACCCGCCGGTCGATCCCACTCTGCAAGATTCGGCGGCTGCAACTCGGCCTCGATGTGCTCCATCTCTCCATCCTTCCATCCCGCCGTCACCGGTGGCGAGCGCTCCGTCCGGCGGGAGCCCCGGGCACGAAGGGTCAGCTGCTCGGCTCGTACCAGTGGTCGCCTTCGTCGAGCAGACGGTCGGCCTCACTCGGCCCCCACGACCCGCGGAAGTAGGGATGGACGGGGCCGGGTTCGTCGAGCGCCGGTTGGATGATCCGCCAGGTCTGTTCGACCACGTCCTGGCGAGCGAACCGGCGCGGTGATCCGGCGATGGCGTCGCCCAGCAATCGCTCGTAGGCCTCGGATCTGGCCCCGAGTGCAGCCGCGAAGTCGACCGAGATGTCGACCTCCTGGCTGTCGAGGTGCGGGCCCGGCGTCTTGGCCTGGAGCGCGAACGTCACCCCGTCCTGTTTGCCGAGCCGGAATCGCACCAGGTTGCGTCCCGGCAGCGGACCGCCCGCTTCGTCGAAGAGCAGGCGCGGCGGGGTGTGGAACTCGATCACGGCCTCGGTCGCCGCCGAGGTGAGGCCCTTGCCGACGCGCACGTACCAGGGCACGCCGGCCCATCTCCACGAGTCGATCTCGAGCTTCGCCGCCGCGAAGGTCTCGACCGACGAGCCCTCTTCCACGCCGGGCTCGTCGCGATAGCCGACGTACTGGCCGCGCACGAGCTCGGTCGGGTCGATCGGCCGCATCGCCGCCATGACCTTGGCCTTCTCGTCCTGGAGGAACTGCGAGTCGGGGCCGACCGGCGGCTCCATCGCCAGCAGTGCGACCACCTGCAGCAGATGGTTCTGCAGGACGTCGCGGATCGCACCGACGCCGTCGTAGAACGAGCCCCGGCCCTCGACGCCGATCGTCTCCGACATCGTGATCTGGACGCTGCGCACGTAGCGCCGGTTCCACACCGGCTCGAGCAGGGTGTTGGAGAAGCGGAACACGAGCAGGTCCTCGACGCTCTCCTTGCCGAGGTAGTGGTCGATGCGGAAGATCCGCGCTTCGGGGAACACGGCAGCGAGCGTCTCGTTGAGTTCCTGCGCGCTCGTGAGGTCGCGTCCGAAGGGCTTCTCCACGACGATCCGGCCTCGTTCGTTGAGGCCGACCGAAGCGAGGCTCCTCGCGACCTCGGGGAACATCGTCGGGGGGATCGCCATGTAGTACACGGCGTTGCACGAGTCGTGCCGATCGAGCGTCGAGCGGAGCATCTCCCACGTGGCCGGGTCCGAGTAGTCGCCCTGGATGAGGTCGAGGCGGCGGCACAGTGGATCGAGTGTGGCGGCATCCGCGTGCGAGTCGGCCGCGATGACCGCTTCGCGGGCGTGCCGGCGGAACGACTCGTCCGTCCAGTCACTGCGAGCGACGCCGATCACCGGGATCTCGAGCACACCTTCTTGCTCGAGGCGGTACAGCGCCGGGTACAGCTTGCGCTTCGCGAGGTCGCCGGTCGCGCCGAACAGCACGAGGGCGTCGGCACGCGGTTGGGTCGTGTCGATCATCGGCTCGACTCCGTGCGCTCGCCATGGCCGCCGAAACCTGCCCGCATCGCCGACAGCACCCGGTCCGCCGTGTTGGAGCGGCCGCGTGAGCTGAACCGCTGGTAGAGCGCGGCCGACAACACGGGCGCCGGGACTCCCTCGTCGATCGCCGCGTGGATGGTCCAGCGTCCCTCTCCCGAGTCGCTCACGTGGCCCGAGTACTCGTCGAGTCCGGGGTCGGTCAGGAACGCTTCGGCGGTGAGGTCGAGCAGCCAGCTCGTGACGACGGATCCACGGCGCCACAGCTCGGTGACCGCGCCCAGATCGATGTCGTACCGGTAGTACTTCGCATCGTCGAGCGGGGCCGTCTCGGCGTCGGCTGCGTGATCCTCGGCGCCGATGTTCGCCTCGGCCAGCACGTTGACGCCTTCCGCGTACGCAGCCATCAACCCGTACTCGATGCCGTTGTGCACCATCTTGACGAAGTGGCCGGCACCCGAGGGGCCACAGTGGAACCAGCCGCGTTCCTCGGGAGACGGGTCTCCCACGCGCCCCGGCGTGCGCTCGGCAGCGTCGACGCCCGGAGCCAGTGACGTGAAGATCGGTTCGAGCTCGTCGACCGCGACCCGATCGCCGCCGATCATCAGGCAGTAGCCGCGTTCGAGGCCGTGCACGCCGCCGCTGGTTCCGACGTCGAGGTAGTGGATGCCGTGGTCGTCGAGCAGTGGCCCGCTCCGATCCACGTCGTCGCGATACCACGAGTTGCCGCCATCGATGATGGTGTCACCGCGGTCGAGCAGTGGTGCCAGCCGCTCGACCGTCGCGCCGACGAATGCCGCCGGGATCATCAGCCAGACATGTCGCGGCGGCGCGAGCGAGTCGACCAGTTCCTGCAGGGTGTGCGCAGGCGCGGCGCCCTCGGCGGCGAGTTCGTCGATGGCGGACGCGTCGACGTCGTGGACGACGCATTCGTGGCCGTCGACCATCAGCCGCCGCACCATGTTCGCGCCCATTCGGCCGAGCCCGACCATCCCCAGCTGCATCGTTGATTGCATCGGCCCAGCCTGCCATGTCGGGATTAGTGTCACGCAACGTGCAGCACCACAGCGACGAGACCATCGACGCGGCCGAGCTGGAGCGGGAGATCGCCGCCTGCGTCGCCTCGGAACGGGCCCTGATCACGTTCGTCGGGCAGGTCGGGGAACCCGACCCGACGGCACCGTCGCGGCTGCCCGGATGGTCGATCGGGCATGTGATGACGCACATCGCCCGAAACGGCGACGGGGTGCTGTCGGTGCTCGGCGGCGACCCCCAGTATCCGCACGGGCCGGCCGGCCGGAACGCGGACATCGAGTCGGGGTCGACCCGCCCGTGGGACGAGTTGGTCGACGACATCGTCTCCCGCAGCGAGGCCGTCGTGGGAGCGGTCACGACCTGCGACGACTGGTCCGGCACCGTGTCGATGCTCTCGGGCGAACGTCGAAAGCGTCAGGTGCCCCTGCTGCGCCAGCGCGAGGTCGAGGTGCATCGAGCCGACCTGGGCCTCGGCTACGAATTCGCCGACATGCCCGGTGAGTACGTCCGTCGCGATCTCCGTCTGATGGGCATGCTCTGGACCGCCCGTCAACCGATGGGCATGACGCCGCTCCCCGAGGCCGCGCTGGCGGCCGAGCCGTCGCTTCGTCTGGCCTGGTTGATGGGCCGCGCCCAGATCGACGGACTCGGCGAAGCCGGGCTCTTCTGATCTGCCGGCACGGGCCCTCCTCCGGGCCGATCAGCGATCAGCGTCGTCGCCGGTCGGTTCCCGGGCTGTGCCCGTCGCCCAGAAGCACTCCAAGGTGAGTCGGGTGAGTCTGATCGCCCGGAGGGCCGATCGAGCTGCCGGATCGGTGCTGCGCAGTCGGCACAGATCTGCGATCGCGTCCTCGACCCGTTCGCACGGCTGCGCCGAACCCCCGACGCCGGCCTCCGCTGCCCGGCCGGTTCTCATGATGCCGCCCGCACGGCAGTTTCGAGCTCGTCGGCTCGTTCCCGAAATCGCATCGCAGTGATCCGGAGGTCGTCTGCCGCTCTGTGCAGCTGGTGCAGGTTGCGCTGCAACATCGCCTCGCAGAGTCGCCCACGATCCGCCGCTCGAGAACGATCATCGGATGCCGCGCTCGATTCGGGCTCGACCAGGGTCATCACGCACGATCGCTCGATCGATCGTGCGAGCTCGCCGAGCTCGTCGGCGCGACGACGCAGATCGGGGGCGTGGGACGATTCGGCGTTCGGTCCTGCTGCTGTTCGGTGCTCCACGTCAGGGAGTGGAGGGATCCTCGACCTCGAACCGGAAAGCGGCGTCCGCCATCAGACGAAACGGGTGATGTCGCGGTGTGGAAGCCCGGTCGTCAGGTCGATGTACTCGTCACCGCGGGTGTCGAAGCCGTGTCGCTCGTAGAAGGCCAGTGCGGTCACGCGTGCCCGCGCCCACACGACGGTGGACCCGGCGGCGGCGCAACGTCGGAGGCCCTCGTGGAGGACGAGGACGCTCACTCCCGAGCCACGCGCCGCCGGAAGCGTCGCCATACCCCGGAGTTGATGGCCCGGATGGCCGGGGAGATCGGGATAGCGCCGCTGCATCCAGCTCGAGATCGTCACCAGCTCGCCGTCGAGCGTCCCGCCGAGGTGGAACGTGGTCGGCAGCTCGTCGCCGTCGAAGTCGACACGGTCGTCGGGTGTGTCGTTGCGCAGAAGTGCACGTCGGAGCGGGTGGGTTCCGGTCGCACTGAGCATCACGACCTCGATCACGGGCCCGACGATACCCATCCGCCGGTCAGAGGTCGCCGAGGTGGCAGGTCCGATCGGCGATGCGCCTCGCCTCGGCCGTGTCGTGGGTCACCCACATCGCGGTCGTCGATGTCGCCCGGAGCGCTGTCGCGATCTCGGCTCCGACCAGTGACTGGAGATCGCGGTCGAGACCGGAGAGCGGCTCATCGAGCAACAGCACCTCGGGCGCAGGTGCGAGCGAGCGCACGAGCGCGACCCGTTTCGCCTCGCCCCCGGACAAGCGGTCGATCGATCGGCTTGCGAACCCGCCGAGCCCGACGAGTTCGAGCAGCTCGCCCGCCCGCTGTCGTCGTCTCGGCGGCTTCATGCCGGCCATCTTCATGCCGAACTCGACGTTGCCGCCGACGTCGAGGTGCGGGAACAGCTGCTCGTCCTGGAAGACCATGCCGACGGAACGTCGGTGGGTCGGCACATTGGTGACGTCCTCGCCGGCGATCACGATCCGCCCGCGGTCCGGCCGGAGCAGCCCGGCGATCACGCGCAGCAGCGTGCTCTTGCCGCTGCCGGACGGACCGAGGAGGGCGACGATCTCGGCGGCGGCGACGTCGAGTGAGATTCCCTCGAGCACCGGGGTGGCGCCGAACGACACGGAGATCTCACGAACCTCGAGCACGTTCGCCTCCCCGATCGACCACCATCACGATCGCGATCGTGGCCGCCGCCAGGATGCTCGACAGTGCGAACGCCTGGGCCTGGAAGAGCCGACCGGTGCGCCCGAGCAGCCGCTCGATCGCGATCGGGAGGGTCTCGCCGCCCGAGCGACTGAGGAAGCTGGTCGCGCCGAACTCGCCGAGCGAGATCGCGGCGGCCAGCCCCGCGCCGGCCGCGAGCGGTCGACGGAGCGCCGGGAGCGAGGTGTGTGCCCAGGCACGAATCGGCGACGCACCGAGGGTCGCAGCGGCGGCCGCCTGATCGGCAGGGATCGTTCGGATCGCGACCAGCGCCGTGCGGACCACGAACGGCACCGCGACCAGTGCGTGCCCGACCGGCACGAGCCACCACGCCGCCCGCCAGTCGACCGGCGGCGTGTCAAAGGTGATCAGCATGCCGAAGCCGATCGTCACCGCCGAGGTGCCGAGCGGCAGCATCAGGCCGACGTCGAGCACGGAGCCGGCACGGCCGAGCGCGCTGATCGCGGCAACGGCGGCCGCGCCGATGATCACGGCGACCAAGGTCGCCCACAACGCAGTGACCGCGGACCGTTCCAACGCTCCGAGTGGGTCGACACCGAGCCGCAGGCCGGGCCTGATCTCCTGGTTCCCGAGCGATCGCCAGGCAGTGAACGAGTAGCCGCCCTCGAACCGCAACGACCGCTCGACCAGCGCAACGAGCGGAGCGGCGACGATGACGGCCGTCACCGCGACCGCCATGGCGACGGCGGCCCGCTCTCGACCGGCCGGTCGTCGTCGGTCGGCACCCCGAGCGATCACGAAGCGGTGGGTGTGGTGCCGCTGCTGCCTCGACGTCCAGGCCACCAGTAGCCCGAGCACACCGAGCTGGATGATGGCCAACGTGGCCGCGCCACCGAGGTCACCGAGCTGCGTCGCGCGACGCCACACCTCCACCTCCAGGGTCGTCCGGTCGGCCGTACCCAACACCCGGATCACCCCGAACGACGTGAACGTGAACATGAACACGATCGCCGCTGCCGCAGCGATCGACGACCGGAGCAGCGGCAGCGTCACCGTGCGGAACGTCCGTACCGGTCCGGCTCCGAGCGTCGCGGCTGCGGCATCGAGGTCGGCGGGGATCCGCTCCCACGACGCACCGACGGCGCGGACGACGACGGCGAGGTTGAACGCGACGTGGGCGCCGAGAATCGCCCACACGCTGCGGTCCAGCGAGTCGGGCAGGATCGCCACGAACGCGGCGCCCACGACCACCGTCGGGAGCACGAACACGGCCGTCAGCGTGCTCGTCAGCAGTCGCCGGCCGCGGAAGTCGAACCGAGCGACCGCCCAGGCGGGAGCGAGGCCGATGACGATGGTCAGTGCAGTGCTGGCGACGGCCTGCCATGTGGTGAACCACAACACGCGCCACGTGTCCGCCCGGCCCAGCGTTGCTTCGATCGAGTCGCCGTGCAGACCGCGTGCGATCAGCGTCGTGAACGGCCACAGGTAGAACAGCGCCAGGAACGTCGCCGGCGGGATGGCGACACCGGCGAGAAACCAGCGCGGGAGTCGGTTCAGCGAAGGACGGCGGCGTTCCAGCGTTCGATCCACTCGGTGCGGTTGGCGTCGACCAGCGTCGGGTCGATCGTGATCGGGTCCTCGGGAATCGTCGCGAACTGGACGAACTCTGGTTCGAGTTCGACGTTCGAGTTCACGGGGAACACGAACAAGCTGAGCCCGACCTCGCGCTGGAACCGCTCGCTGATCAGGAAGTCGATCAGCTTCCCGGCGTTCTCCGACGACTCGGTGCCGCGCAGGATGCCCGCGAACTCGACCTGCCGGTAACACGACGACTCGACGACACCGCTGGCCGCCTCCGACATCGGCTCCTCGGCGAACAGGACCTCGAACGGCGGGCTCGAGCCGTAGCTCACGACGAGCGGTCGATCGCCACCCGCACGTGTGAAGTCGCCGTAGTAGGCCTCGGTCCATCCGTTGGCGACCAAGACGTCGTTGGCGCGCAGATCCCGCCAGTACTGCTCCCACCCGGCTTCGCCGAACGTCGCGATCGTGGCGAGCAGAAATGCCAGGCCCGGTGACGAGAGCGCCGGGTTCTGCACGACGAGTTTCCCGGCGTACTCGGGCCGCGTCAGGTCACCGAGCGACGTCGGGGGTGCGAGCCCGTCGTCGGCGAGGGCGGCGATGTCGTAGTTGACGCAGACGTCACCGAAGTCGACCGGAGTGGCGTCGAACCCGGGCACGAGGGCCATGAGGTCGGGGGGGATCGAATCGAGGCCGTTCGCCTCGTACGGTTCGAAGATCTCGGCGTCGATCGCCCGCGACAGGAACGTGCTGTCGATCCCCCACATGACGTCGGCCTCGGGATTGCCGGCCGTCAACGCCGCGCTCGACACCATCGTGCCCGTGTCGGTCGACTTGATGATCTCGACGTCGATGCCCGTCTCGGAAGTGAACTCCTCGAGTGCGACGACCACGGGGTCGCCGTCGCCGTCGGGGAACGAGTCGTAGGCGAGCAGGGTGAGCGAGTTCGGTTCATCACCGCCACACGCGGCGACGGTCAGGATGGCAGCGGCGACGAACGCCGGCGAGCGTTTCACGAGTCCTCCGATTCGGGAACGGGGTGGGGTTCGAGGTGGCAGTTGACGAACACGGTCAGCACGCCGGAGGTCAACGTGACCTCGATCGCGCCGTCGGTGACCTCATTGCTGACGCCCAGCCCGACCGCGGGCGGGAGGTCGGCCGCGAGGAGCGGCCAACGCACACCGTCGATCGAGACGCCGCCGCAGCCCCCGTGGAGCGCGAGCAGGGAGATCGTCGTGCCGGCCGGTACGTCGAGCCGGGCGCGTCCGGGGCCGTGCACGACGGCGAACCGTTGCGGGCCCCACCACCCCTCGATGACGGGGATGCTCGTCATCGACGGGTGGCCCAGCGCGCCGATGGCCGCGATCGTGTGGTCGAGGCGGTCACCACCGCCCGCGATCAAGATCAGCCGAGCGGGGTTCAGGTCGGCGGCCGCCGCGAGCGCGAGTTCGGTGTCGGTGTGCTCCTTGTCGGGCGGGTACCGCTCGATCGTCGAGTGGGACTCCGCCCACGTCAGCCCGTCGTCGGAGACGGAATCGAGGTCGCCGATGAGGGCCGCAGGTCGCAGGCCGGCCGCGAGTGCGTGGTCGAGTGCGCCGTCGGCGGCGATCACGATCGCCCCCGGTGGGATCGCCTCCAGGGCGCGCTCGTCGAGCGGCGCATCCCCGGTGACCACGATCACGATGTCGTTCATCCGTTCCCTCCGCCGGCATTACCCGGATCAGGTTCTCGGGTCGGTGGCCAGTCCACCCTCTCAGCCCGCCGTCGCGAGCTCCCCGTACGATCACTTCGGATCCTACCGCTCTTCGACGGCTCCCGTCTGTCGCAGGAAGGTGAGGCTGTCCCACACGTCGGTTCGTTCGGCCACGAGGTCGGCGACGACTCGGAACAGCATGACGCCCGGTATGTCGATCGGATGGCCCTGGAAGTTCGCCGTCATCCGGTACCGCACGGCCACGCGGTCTCCCTCGGCGATGACGTCGACGATCTCGTAGTGCAGGGCTGCGAACTGCGCCAGGAAGTCCGGCAGACGCTCCGCGTAGGCGGCCCGACCTCGCAGTCCGGAGCCGATCTCGCTCGTGTGCTCGTTCACGAAGTCCTCGGTCACCAGCGCCGCCACGCCGTGTGCGTCGGCGGCGGAGAGGGCGGCGAGATATCGCTCGACGGTGGCGCGGGCGTCCATGGGTCGCACGGTAGTCGGATCGCGACGAGCGCCGGTCGCCTCGATGTGGTCTGATGGCACGCGGTGGACCATCGCCCCGAGCCGCAGCGGATCGAGATCGAGCTGACCAGCCACGAGCCCAGGATTCGGCGCTCGGACCGCGCCGATGCGAGCCTCGCGCCGGTCGTTGACGGGGCCGAATCGGATCCCGTCCGGGGGGTCGGCTCACCGGTGCTGCCCGACGCGCAACGACGTCGTTTCGTGCTCGGTGGATCGGTGATCGCGCTCGCGGCACTGATCGTCGGCATCATCGTCGGACGAACGGGTGACTCCGGCCCAGGCGGTGCCGACGGCGACGCCGTGTCGAGCGCGACGAGCGTGGCCGCCGTGACGACGTCGACACCGATCGGCGACGACGACACACTTCCGGCGGCCGAACCTCCGATCACATCGTCGACGGCCGCATCGCGCACCGGGCCCTCGACGACCGACGCGGTCGACATCGATCCGTCGGCGCCGGTCCTCGGTCGCATCGAGATCGATCCCGCCGTCTCGTCGACCGGCATCGAGGTCGTCGCGCTCTCGAATCGGGGTGAACTCGTTCGTATCGACGTCGAGACCGGCTCGACCGTGACCACCGATGTCGATGGGGCGCAGTTCCCGCAGTTCGCTCCATCGACGGTGTTGGCGGGCGACGGCTGGATTCTGGCCCCGAGCTACGAGGGCGGCGGCGGTTCGACCGTGCTGTTCGACGACGGCTCGCGCTCGTTGATCGACGCGGGGAGTGCCTGGCCGCTGCTCGCGACCGGTACGGGCGACGAGTTCTGGCGCGCCGAGGGTCCGACGGCCAGAGGCTTCCCGGATCGGCTCGTCGAGATCGCGATCGACGGTGATCCGACCGGGGTCGAGATCGAGCTCGATGGCTTCCTCCCGCGCATGGTCGACCCGCTCGGGGGAGTGGTGGTCGACGCTCCGGGTGGATCGTACGTGTTGGCGCCGGGGTCGGCGACCCGGCTGACCGTCGGGCGCGTCGTCGCCCTCGGCCGCGAGCGCATGTTGGTTCACGAATGCGACGAGCAGCTCGACTGTGGCCACTTCGTGGTCGAGCGGGCCACCGGCGAGCGACGGGCGCTGAGCGTCGATCAGGAGGCAGCGGATCTGTCGACGTTCGACGTTCCCGCGTGGTGGGCCCTCGAGGACCCCTGGAACGGGTCGGAGGACGCGGTGTTGATCCTGAGCTGGAATCCGACCGGCAACGGCACGCAGTCGTTCGGCGTGCTCGACCTCCTGGACGGCGACTTCCGCCCGCTCGGCGAATCGATCGACACGCCGACCGTGCGGTGGAGCGATGATCAGCGTCTCTTCTGGCTCGAGCGGGGTCGGTTGCACTGGCTCGATCGGACGACGGGTGAGTCGGTGCTGTTCTCGGAGGGGTTGGGTGCACTGCGCGCGTTCACGATCCGCGCGACGTCGGGGGCCGACTCGCGGTGAGCGCCTGCGATGGTCGAGACTGATCGCGGTGGGAGTGTCGGACGAGCGGGATCGCGTCGAGGTCGAGTTGATGTCCGGCGATGCTGTGGGCTCACCGTTCGCGCGGCCCGGCGATGCCGCGGTGTCCGGGACGTCCCGAACGCCGCATGACCGCGACGACCGTCGGGTCGCCGTCATCGCTTCGGCGGTCGCCGTCGTCGCCATGGCACTCGGCTGGACACTGGGTCGAACCGCAAACGACGCACCGTCGGGACCGGCGGCCGTCGCGACCGCGACGACCGTGGCCCGGTCGGCGGTCGAGCGGATCGAACCCGCCGCCGATCCGACGGGCGGAACGACGGACGCTCCGCCGCCGGGACCGTCCTCGGTGCCCGGTCCGATGGTGGCCGGCGGTCGTTCCGACGAGGTCGCCGTCGACGACGGTCCCCTGATCGAGCAGGTCGACGTCGCAGCCCCGGTCGCCGGGCAACCGGTCGAGGTCGTCACGTACGGCAACGGTCAGCTGCTCCGGCGGCTCGACCTCGCGACGGGTCGCCTCGTGACGCAGACCGTTCGCCGTCAACCGTTCGGTCGGGTCCGTCTGGTCGTCGGCGAGGACTGGGTGATGCTGCCACCGTCCGATCCCGAGCTTCCGACGATCGTGGTCGCGGACGACGGCGAGGTGACCGAGAGTTCCTACGGTGCGACGTGGCAGGTGGCGGGAACATCGGACGGCACCGGGCTGTGGGTGATGACGACGGAGCTCGCCGACGGCGACGCGGGCACGATCGAACGGGTGCCCATCTCGTCGGGTGACGCCGAGGAGCTCGCACTGCCCGGCCCACCCAGCAGGTTCGATCCGCAGGGTGGGTTCGTGGTCGATGCCCCGGGAGGGTCGTACCGTGTCGCGGCCGGCGGAGTGAGCCAGATCACGACGGGCGAGCTCATCGCGATCGGGCGCGACGTCGCCCTCGCCGAGGAGTGCGACCCCCGACTCGCGTGTGCGGTCGTGGTGATCGACCGGGTGTCGGGTGTCCGCCGCCGGCTCGCGGTCGACCGTCCGCTCGACGACTCGAACCTGCCGTCGATCGCGATCATCGGTGGTGAGACCGTGTCTCCCGACGGAGGGCTGGCACTGGTCCGAGTGGTCAACCCGAGCGATCGCTCATCGGGTCAGCCGACGATCGGGGTGATCGATCTGACCGACGGCGACATATCCGAGATCGGTCCCGCTCAGAGCATCGACGAGGCGGTCTGGTCCCCCGACGGAGCGTTCGTGTTCCACAATCGAGGTGGCAAGCTCGTGGCGTACGAGGTCGCGAGCGGCGAGGTCCACGTCGTCGCCGACGAACTGATCGCCGTCGACGCGTTCGGGATCCGGCCGATCACCGACCGGTCGTGACCGGGGGATCGCCGAACCGGTCGCGCAGCGTCGCGTAGACGCCTTGATCCCAGGAGAACTCGATCATGTTCCCGTCGGGATCGCTCACCATGCAGATGTAGCCGATCGGCGGGGGCATCATCGTCGCCGGCATCGCGAGACAGTCGGCGGCCGCGGCGCGCGCTGCGATGTCGTCGACGGCGTGCTTGGTCGGGAGCTCGATGCCGAGGTGCGCGAACGGTGCCAGGACCTCCTTGGGTGCATCCGCGAACGGATCGGAGCCCTCGAGGAATTGGGCGACGACGAGGATGAACGGGTTGTTGGTCGCGCCCGGCATGCCGAGCCACGCACCGAAGCCCTGGTCGTCCTGACGCCTGTCGATCAGTTCGAGCGGCGTCATCGACGTGTAGAAGGCGATCGTCGCGTCGATGTCGTCGACCCGGAGTGCGACGTGGGTCCACCGAGCCTCACCGGGATGGATGTCGTAGGTCGATTCCTGCATGTGGTGTCCCCCGTGATCATCTGATCGTGAGCGTGGTCGTGTGGGTGGTCGTGTGGGTGGTCGTGTGGGTGGTGTCTGCTACGTGGCCGCCCGAGCGACTCTAGCTTCCGGTCCGATGGTCTGACCAGCGATGGCTCTCGGTCACGCCGTTGTTCCCCAGGGATCCGTCACCGTGCGCTAGGGTTTGGTCTCTTGGTCCGACCATCGGCCCAACGGTGAGCGCACACTTCTTCAGCGCCCGCCTCGACGTGAGGAGCCTCCACTGACCGATCAGGTGATGTTCGATCCGGTGTCCCGACGCACCGTCAGCACCCAGATCCGCGAGCAGCTGCTCCAGCGGATCACGACCGGTGAGCTCGCTCCGGGCGCCCGGATCCCGTCCGAACGCGAGTTGAGCGACCAGTTCCAGGTCGCACGGACCTCGGTCCGAGAGGCGATCCAGGGACTCTTGTCGCTGGGAGTGATCGAGCGTCGCGGCAACCGTACCTGCGTCGCCGAACACCTGCCCGACGTCTCGGTCGCTCAGGGCGACGAGCGCAAGTCGTTCGTCTCCGAGCTGTTCGAGACGCGTCGTGTGCTCGAGGGCCCGATCTTCGCGTTGGCGGCCGAACGTGCGGACGATGACGGTCGAGCCGCCGTTGCGGCGCTCATGGTGCGTTTCGACGCCGATCTCGGCATCGACGACTTCCGGCGCCTCGATCGCGAGTTCCACACGACGATCGCGTCGCACTGCGGCAACCGGCTGCTGATCGAGCTGTACGGCAAGGTGCTCGATCAACTCTTCAGGTCGCACGACTTCGACGCACTGCTCAGCGACGAGCAGAACCGTCCGGAGGTCACGCGGATCGTGGCCAACGCGATCGACGACCACCGGCGGATCGCAGCTGCGTTCGCGTCGGGTGATGCCGACTCGACGGCCGAGATGGCGACGAGGCACATCGACAGCATCGAGCACTCGATGGTGGACGACCTGCGCTGACGGCTGCTCGACGAGCGCCTTCGCGACGATCGCTCCGGACGGTGCACCGTCCGGCCTCGCCGGACGTTCGGTGGGGTGAGTATGGTCGGATGGTCTGACCAAGCGCACGTCGTTCGTACGAGGGGAGACCGATGACAGCGTTCGTCCACAGTGAAGCGATGCGGTCGGCGTGGCACCCGGTCGCCGAGTCGACCGACGTCGTCGACGCTCCCTACGGTTTCACGTTGCTCGGAGCGCGGTTCGTCGCCTGGCGATCGGTCTCGGCCACGTGGGAGTCGGCGACCGGCGATGCCACCGACATCACCGACACCACCGACACCACCGACACCACCGACATCGTCGTCGCGCCCGACCGGTGCCCGCACCGCCAGGCACCGTTGTCGGCCGGCGTGGTCGCCTCCGGGGTGCTGACGTGTCCGTACCACGGATGGTCCTTCGGCGACGGCGGTCGATGCGTCGGCGTGCCGTCGTCGGGTGGGCAGGCGACGATCCCGCCGGCCGCTCATCTCGGCGTCGTCGCGGTCCGCGAGCGGTACGGCCTGGTCTGGGTGTGCGTCGGTGAACCGGCCGGCGAGATGCCGACGATCTCCCACGACGACGACCCGGCGTTCCGCCGGATCAACAGCGGGATGCAGCACTGGTCGGTGTCGACGCCGCGAATGGTCGACAACTTCTGCGACATCAGTCACTTCCCGTGGGTGCACGTCGGAACGTTCGGTGCTGGTCAGAGCCCTCTCGTGCCGCACATCGACCTCGGCGAGCTCGACGACGGTTGGTACGGGTACGCGTACGAGGTGGATGCCAGGAATCCCGATCTCGCCGAGGCGACCACCGGTACCGACGAGGCGATCGTGCATCGCCGCATGACCACCGGCTTCCACCTCCCGCTCACGGTCCGGAGCACCATCGAGTACGAGTCGGGGCTGCAGCACATCTTGCTGCTGTGCTCGACGCCCGTCGACGACGAATCGTCGTTGTTCACGTTCGTCGTGTGGCGCAACGACGATCACAGCACCGACGCGGAGGAGATCATCGCCTTCGATCGTGCGATCGGCGCCGAGGATCAACGCATGCTCGAACGAGTCGGGGGCACGATGCCACTGGGACGGACCGATCTCGTGAGCGTGCAGGCCGACCGCTGTTCGGTGGAATGGCGCCGACGGTTCGCTGCGATGGTGGTCGGCGAGTGAGCGGATTGACCCGCTCGACACATCGAGTTATGGTCGGAGCACGTGGTCTGACCATCAGTCCATCACGTTCGGACCACCGGTGCATCGAAGGGGAGTGGGGATGACGATTCGACAGCTCAACCACGCCGTGCTGTACGTCCGCGATGCCCAACGCCACCGCCGGTTCTATGAGGACGTGCTCGGGTTCGAGACGATCATCAACGGCCCCGGACCGTTCGTGTTCATGCGTGCGCCGGGTTCGGCCAACCATCACGACATCGCGTTCTTCACGGTCGGCGAGCAGGCCGGCGACTCGGAGGCCGGCCGCCGCACCGTCGGGATGTACCACCTCGCCTGGGAGGTCGCGACCCTCGACGAGCTCGCCGACATGCGGGATCGGTTGAGTGAGGCCGGAGCGCTGATCGGCGCCTCCGATCACCACGTCAACAAGAGCCTGTACTGCAAGGATCCCGACGGTCTCGAGTTCGAGGTGATGTGGCTCAACCTGCCGGAGCACTGGGGCAGCAAGGAGCACGACGCCATCGTCGAACCGCTGGACCTGGACGGTGATCGTGTCCGGTACGGCGGGTCGAGCAGCGTGTTCGCCGACGCCGGGCGTGAGGGCGAGCCGTGAACCTCGGCGCCGAGTACTGCTACTTCTTCGACGAGGACGAGTTCCGCGACACCGAGCGTGAGGGCTTCCGCCGGCGGGTGATCACCGGAGACCAGCTCCAGCTCTGCTTCTGGCGGATCAAGGGCGGCGCGACCGGCTCGTACCTCCACAAGCACGACGAGCACGAGCAGCTCGGCATCATCGTCCGCGGCGCGCTCGACTTCCGGATCGGCGACGACGATCCCGACGGCCGGGTCGTCCTCGGTGAGCACGAGGCCTATCTCGCTCCCACATCGGTCTGGCATGGCGACAGCGTGTTCGTCGGCGACGACGAGCTCGACGAGTGCTGGATCCTCGATGTCTTCTCGCCACCCCGTGACGACCTGAGGGGCGGCTGATGGCCGACACCGATTGGCGCCTGGCCGTCGACATCGGTGGCACGTTCACCGACGTCGTCCTGCTCGACGCCGTCTCCGGTCGTATCGTGGTCGACAAGACGCTGACCACCCCGGCCGCCCCCCTCGACGGTGTCCGCACCGGCGTCGCCCAGCTCCTGTCGAAGGCCGGTGTCGCACCGCACGAGATCACCGCACCGATCGTGCACGCGACGACACTGATCACCAACGCCCTCATCGAGGGCAAGATCGGCCGGAGCGGGCTCGTGACCACCAAGGGGTTCGGTGACACGCTGCTGATCCGGGACGAACACCGCTACGACATGTACGACCTGCAGATCGAGTTCCCCGCGCCGCCCATTCCGCGCGACCGAACGTTCGAACTCGACGAGCGGGTGTCGGCCGCGGGCGACGTGCTCGCCGAGCCCACGGCCGAGACGCTGGCCGATGTCACCGGGGCGCTCGGTGCCGCGAACGTCGATTCGGTCGCCGTCTGTCTGCTGAACAGTTACGTCAACCAGTCGAACGAACGGATCGTCGCCGATCACCTCCGCGCCGAACTCGGTGTTCCCGTCTGCATCTCGTCGGAGATCTCACCGCAGATCCGCGAGTACCCGCGCATGATCACCACGGCGTGCAATGCGGCCACGATGCCGGTGATCGGTCCGTATCTCGACGAGCTCCAGAAGTGGCTCTCGGCCGAGGGGTTCGGAGGGTCCGTGCTGATGATGCTCTCCAACGGCGGGGTCGTGTCGGCCGACGACGCCGCGGTGGCTCCGATCCGTCTGGTCGAATCGGGCCCTGCGGCCGGTGCGTTGGCGGGGAGCTGGTTCGCCCGCCGGCTCGGAGAGGATCGTCTGCTCTGTTTCGACATGGGCGGCACGACGGCCAAGGCGTGCCTGATCGACGGTGGTGAACCCGAGCTCACGAACACGTTCGAGGTCGCCCGCGCCTACCGATTCAAGAAGGGATCGGGGTTCCCGGTGTCGGTGCCGTCGGTCGACCTCGTCGAGATCGGCGCCGGCGGCGGCAGCCTCGCCCGCGTCGATCAGTTCGGGTTGCTCAAGGTGGGGCCGGAGTCGGCGGGTGCCGAGCCGGGCCCGGCCAGCTACGGGCGGGGCGGCACCGAGGCGGCCGTCACGGACGCCGACGTCGTCCTGGGTCTCCTCGACCCGGATGCGTTCCTCGGCGGCGACATGCGGCTCGATCGGCACCTCGCCGACGAGGCCGTCGCCGGTGTCGCATCGCAGCTCGACCTGTCGGTGATCGACACCGCAGCCGGCATCCACGAGATCGTGAACCAGAACATGGCGGCGGCGGCCCGCATGCACAGCGTCGAGATGGGCATCGACCTGCGCGGTGTCACCGTGATCGCCTTCGGAGGCGCCGGGCCGGTGCACGCCTGTGGCGTGGCCGACCTGCTCGAGTCCGATCACGTCATCTTCCCGGTCAACGCGAGTGTGCTGTCGGCGTTCGGGACGCTCGTCTCGCCGGTCCGGATCGACCTGGCGCGATCGCTCCCGCGCATGATCGACGACATCGACGAGGCCGAACGCGACGCGCTCCTCGACGATCTGAGGGCCGAGGGTCGCCGGGTGCTGTCCGCGGCAGGCGTACCCGACGCCGAGGTCACCTTCCGGTACGGCATCGATGCGCGATATGCCGGCCAGGGCAACGAGATCACGATCTGGGTCGGCGACGGGGAGTCCTGGCCGGCCACTCCGGCCGAGGTGTCGGACGCGTTCGAGGCGGAGTACCGACGTATCTACGGGTTGACGATCCCCGACGTCCCGGTACAGGCCGTCACGTGGCGCCTCTCGGCGTTCGCGGTCACGAACGTCGTGGAGCCGGCCACCGACCTCGCCGCAGCGACCGGCCCACCGGAGCCGATCGGTGAACGCCCGATGGTGTTCGATCGTGGGGCGGACGCGGTGACGGCCCCGGTGTTTCGACGGTCCGACCTCGGCGCTGGAGCCGCATTCGACGGGCCGGCGGTGGTCGAGGAACGGGAGACCACCTCGGTGATCCGCCCCGGATGGTCGGTCGAGGTCGCGGCCGACGGCAGCCTGATCGCCTCCCGGCATCGTGGCCGGCGCGGAGGGGAGCCCTCATGACCGTGACCGAGGCGTCGCCGTCACGCTCGTTCGACGCCGTCGAACTCGAGATCCTCTGGCAGTCGCTGATCGCGACCGTCAACGAGCAGGCGCGAGCCCTTCAGCGGGCCGCCTTCTCACCGATCGTCCGCGAAGCCGGCGACCTCGCGAACGCGGTGTTCGACCGTCGCGGCCGGATGGTCGCGCAGGCCGTCACCGGCACGCCCGGACACATCAACTCGCTGGCGATCGGCGCAGCCAACATGCTCGACGAGTATCCGGTCGACACGATCGAACCGGGCGACGTCCTGATCACCAACGATCCGTACAAGACGGCGGGTCAGCTTCTCGACGTGACGGTGCTGGTGCCGGCGTGGCGCGGCGGCAAGGTGATCGCGTTCTTCGGTTCGACGATCCATCACACCGACGTCGGCGGGTACGGCATCGGTGCCGGCGGTCGCGACTGCTTCGAGGAGGGTCTCTGGATCCCGATCTGCAAGCTGATGAAGGGTGGTGAGCGGAACGAGGACGTCTGGAAGTTCATCCTGTCCAACGTCCGACAGCCCGACCACATGGCCGGCGACCTCCACGCCCAGCTCGCGTCTGGCGAGGTCGGTGCACAGCGCCTGGCGGCACTGTGCGACACCTACGGTCTCACCGACATCGAAGGGCTCGCCGACGAGATCATCGATCGGTCCGAAGCTGCGACGCGGGCAAGCATCCGCGAGCTGCCCGAAGGCACCTACGCGGCGTCGGCGGTGCTGGACCTCGCCGGCGGTGAGCGCATCGACATCGTCTGCGCCGTGCACGTGGATCCCGCGGCCGGAGAGATCACGGTCGACTACGGGGGAACGTCACCGGCGAGCCCGTGGGGCATCAACGTGGTCAAGAACTACACCCACGCCTACACCACGTTCACGGTGAGGTCGGTGTTGAACCCCGAGATCCCGAACAACCACGGCAGCCTCGGGCCGATCCACGTCGTCGCCCCCGAGGGTTCCATCGTCAACGCGGTGCTCCCGCAGCCGGGTACGGCTCGCCACGTGGTCGGGATGTTCCTGCCGAACGCGCTCCTCAAGGCGCTCGCGCAGATACGTCCGGAGGATTCGATGGCCGAGGGTTCGGGTGCCGTCTGGACGATGCAGGTCAACGGCAACCACGAGGACGGCTCGCCGTTCATCACGGCGATGTTCACGTACGCCGGCGGGGTCGGTGCGCGTTCGTCGAAGCCCGGATTGGACGCGTGCTCGTACCCCACGGGAGTCTCCGCCGTGCCGATCGAGGTCGTCGAGGCGTCGGCGCCGATCCGGTTCCACGAGAAGTCGCTGCGGCGTGCGTCGGGCGGCGCCGGGCGACAACGCGGCGGCCTCGGTCAGGTCGTCGAGTTCTCGGTCGACACGCCTCGACCGTGGCAGCTCAATGCGGTGACGAGCCGCCTCGCCGAGCCACCCCAGGGGGTGTTCGGCGGCGAGCCGGGGGCCGCCGGCAGCTTCCGGGTCAACGGTGCACCGGTCGAGACCCAGGCGCGGCTCACGCTGCAGCCCGGCGATGTCGTCCGGCTCGAACTCCCGGGCGGCGGTGGCTACGGCGCCGCCGACGGAGGAGGGGGCTGACCGGATGCGGTGGCCGGACGCCGTGATCGTTGCCCGTTGCCGGGTCGATGCCGGCGCGTCGCGATCGCAACTTCGTGAGCTTCGTGCCCGGAGCATCGAAGGACCGGTCGAGTCAGGAGTTCCCACAGCGTTCACCGTCTCGAACGAACTCCCGATGACGAGCGTTGGCAAGATCAGGAAGTTCATGTTGCAGGAGGAAGCAATCACATGACCGCACTCTCCGATTCGCTGGTCGCGTCGCTCGCCGACTCCATCGGGTCGGTGTCGTCGGCGTCGACGTTGCCACCCGTGCTGTACACGTCCGAAGAGATCCTGGCGTTCGAGAAGGAGGCGATCTTCACCGAGGAGTGGCTGTGTGTCGGCCGTGCCGAGCGCATTCCGAACGCGGGGGACTGGTTCACCGTCACGATCATGGGTGAACCGCTGATCGTCGTCCGTGACAAGGATCAGCAGGTCCGGTGTCTGTCCGCGGTGTGCCAACACCGGGCGATGCAGGTCTGCGAAGGCGAGGGCAACGGCACGACGTTCAAGTGCCCGTACCACCACTGGAACTACGCCCTCGACGGACGGCTCCTCGGCGCCCCGGCGATGGAACGCACCGATGGCTTCGACAAGGCCGACTGGGGCCTGCCGCAGCTCCGGGTCGAGGAGTGGCTCGGGTTCGTCTTCGTCAACTTCGACCCCGGTGCCGCACCGCTCGCACCGACGCTCGAGCGGTACACCCCATATCTGGCCAACTACGATCTCGAGCACGCCGTCTGTCCCGGCACGTTCACGCTCGAGAACATGCCGTGGAACTGGAAGGTGATGTTCGAGAACTTCAACGACGGGTATCACGCCAACCGGTTGCACCAGTACGTGCAGGACTTCTGTCCGTCGAACCTGTCGGCGTTCCCCGAGCCGTGGACAGAGGACTCCAACGTGATCTTCCGGACGTCCGGCTACACACACATCGACGGCGGCTTCAATGCCACTCACCGTGTGATCATGAACGTGTTCCCCGAACTCACCGACGAGGAGCGCACCCGGTCCACGTTCGCGCTGATCCCACCGACCCTGTGCTTCGGGACGGCGCCCGATCAGTGCTTCTTCTTCCTCGTCCGGCCCACCGGTGCGCAGACGATCGACGTGGAGATCGGCTACATCTTCCACCCGAGCTCGCTCGACGATCCGCTCTTCGAGGAGAAGGTCGCGCTCTCCGACGCCGGAGTGCAGGTCTTCGTCCGCCAAGATCAGGACGCCACCACGAAAGTGCAGAACGGCCTCAACTCGCGATTCGCGCCTCGGGGCCGGTACTCGTGGCAAGAGGAGAGTCACGTCCAGTTCAACCGCTGGCTCGTCCAGCGCTACCGCGCCGCTTGGCCCGGCGCACGAGATCAGTCTTCGTCGCGGCTGAGCGGCGATCCGGTGCCGCTCACCTGAGCGTCAACGTTCACACATCAGCGACCACAGGGGGAAGTTGAACCATGTCCAGAAGATCCAAGCAACTGAGTGCGTTGTTCGTCTCGGCGGCGCTCGTCCTCGCAGCCTGCGGTGACGACGACGAACCGGCAGCGGAGTCCACGACCGAGGAATCGTCGGAGCCGTCGGCCGAAGCGACGGCGGAATCGTCGGAGGAGATGTCCGAGGAGTCGGCCGAAGCGACTGCGGAGTCGTCGGAGGAGATGTCCGAGGAGTCGTCCGAGGAGATGTCCGAGGAGTCGGAGGAAACGTCTGCGGAGGAACCGGAGACCGATGCGATCGTGGCGACGTTCGATGCCAATGGCGACGGGACCGTCACGATCGGCGTGGCAGCAGCCGGCCCCCGCGATGACAACGGCTACTACCAGTCGCTGGTGAACTTCGCCGAGGAGTACTCGACGGAGAACGGCTTCGCACCACCGATCGTCAGCGACAACATCGGACCGGCCGAGGCGGCCCAGTCGTTGTCCGATCTCGCTCAGCAGGGAGTCGACATCTTGATGGTGGGCGCCAGCGAGATCGCCGAACCGCTGCCCGATCTGACCGAGCAGTTCCCCGAGATCTTCTGGTACTGCAACTGCGGGGCCGGATTCCAGGAACTGCCCGGTCTGGCCCAAGCCACCGACTGGGGCGCGGCGATCCACTACACGGCCGGCGTCGCGATGGGGGCGACCATGCAGGAGCAGGGCAGCACCAACGCCGTGTTCCTCGGTTGCTGCGACATCAATTTCGAGGTCGAGGCGTACGACGCGACGGTCTACGGGCTCCAGTCCGTCGATCCGAGCTTCACGATGGAGTACGTCGGCACCGGCGACTTCGAGTTCGACTTCGACAACTCGGCGAATGCCACTGCCGCGCTCACCAACGCCCAGGCGAACGGCGCAACCCTCGCCTACGCCTATCTGGGTGGTGCGCTCGATCCGGTCGGCCAACTCGCGACCGACGAGGGCATGGCGGTGTTCGCCGCCGGTCCCGCCGACGCGTGCGATCGCGACATCCCGTGGACCGGAAGCGTGGTGTTCGACGGCGGCGTGTACGCATCGCAGGCGCTGCGCTTGATCATCCAGGGGGAACTGACCGAGGGCTCGACCTATCAGTTCCCGACCGAACCCGGCCTCAACGGTGCCCTGCTGTGCGACCCGTCGGCCGAGGCCCAGGCGGCGGTCGACGAGGCCTTCGGCATGCTCGCCGCCTTCGACGAGACGTTGTACAACGATCTGGGAGCGATCTCCGGCGCCGCATACGGCGGCTGATGGACACAGGCCCCACCGATCGATCCGGTGCGGACCCCGAGCCGGGGTCCGCACCGACGGTCGAGCTGCGCAACATCACGAAACGCTACGGCAACGTCACCGCCTGCGACGGCGTCGACCTCGTGCTCCGACGCGGTCGGATCCACGGGATCCTCGGCGAGAACGGGGCCGGGAAGTCGACGCTGATGAAGGTGCTGATCGGGCTCGTCCTCCCCGACGAGGGCTCGATTCGCGTCGATGGTGTACCGCGGCAGATCCATAGTCCGTTGGCTGCGGCGTCGCTGGGGATCGGAATGGTCCACCAGCACTTCAGCCTCGTCGACGCGCTGACGGTCTGGGAGAACGTCGCGCTCGGAGAGGCCGGCCGGTTGGATCCCACGGCGATCCGCAACCGGATCGGCGAGATCGCCGACCACTACGGCCTCATGGTCGAGCCCGACGCTCGGGTGGGTGACCTCACCGCCGGCCTGCGCCAGCGCGTGGAGATCATCAAGTGCCTCCGGCGCGATCCGAGCATCGTCATCTTCGACGAGCCGACGTCGGTGCTCACGCCGGAGGAGTCGGTACAGCTCTTCGCGTCGTTGCGGCAGGTGGTCGCCGCCGAGGGTCGTGCCGTCGTCCTCGTCAGCCACAAGCTGGACGAAGTGCTGCACGCCGCGGACGACATCTCGATCATGCGTCAGGGCAGGGTCGTCGATCGGTTGTCGGCGAGCGACGCCGACGCCCCGACCCTCGCGCGGGGCATGGTCGGACGAGAGGTCTCGCTCCGCTCCGAGAGTGCGGCCCTCGGTGTCCTGGTGGTCGACGAGGACGGCGACCGGCGCGGCGCCGACGGCGACTCGATCGCCGACGCCGCGCCGGTGTTGAAGATCGTCGATGCGTCGCGTCGGGGGCCCGGCGGGGTGCCGATGCTCGACGACCTCTCTCTCGAACTCCGCGCCGGGGAGATCGTCGGCGTCGCCGGCGTCGAGGGCAACGGGCAGCGCGAGCTGGGTGACCTGCTCTCGAGTCTGCTCACGCTCGACTCGGGAGCCGTGGAGATCGACGGCGTCCGGATCCCCGACGGTCGTTCGGGCGCCATGGCGAGGGCCGGTATCGGTGTGATCCCCGAAGACCGTCACGACAGCGGGATCGTGCTGGACATGTCGTTGGCCGAGAATCTCGTCCTGGTCGATCAGTCGAGGGTCGCGCGGCGCGGTGTCGTCGACCAACGTGCACTCCACGAACTGGCACGCCGGATGATCGATCAGTTCGGCATCCACTGCAGCGGCCCGGACGCGCCGATGTGGTCGCTGTCCGGCGGCAACCAACAGCGTGTCGTGCTCGCTCGTGAGCTCGGCCAGCATCCCAAGGTGCTCGTCGCTGCACAGCCCACGCGTGGTCTCGACGTCGGTGCGATCGAGTACATGGGTGAGCGGCTCAGGGCCGCAGCCGACGCGGGTGTCGCCGTCTTGTTGATCTCGAGCGAACTCGAAGAGATCCTCGATCTGTCGCACCGCATCGTCGTGATGCACGCCGGTCGGATCGTGGGGAAGATGGATCGCTCGGACGTCGACCTCCAGGCGCTCGGCCTCATGATGGGCGGCGTCGCCCCATGACCGCGACGGCTGCGCAGCGCCAGGGGGCCCGGGTCGGCGAGTGGTTGATGCTGTACGTGCTGAGTGTGCTGGCGGCACTCGTGCTGTCCGCGTTCCTCGTCGAGGCGACCGGTGGCGACTGGCGCTCCGTGGTCAACGCACTGCTCGATGGCAGTCTCCGCAACCCGGGACGATGGGGAGAGACGCTGGGGACCGCTGCGCCGATGCTGCTCGTCGCTGTCGGCACGATCGTGTCGGCGAAGGCGGGCCTGATCAACATCGGCCAAGAGGGACAGCTGTTCGTCGGTGCCGCTGTCGCCACCTACTTCGGGTTCCTCATCGGCGGCCCCGGTCCGCTCAACATCGGGCTCATCCTCGTGTTCGGAGCATTCGGAGGCGCGCTGTGGGCCGGAATCGCCGCACTCCTCAAGTTCTGGCGGAATGTGCCCGAAGTGCTGTCGACGTTGCTGCTCGTCACCGTCGGCGGGCAACTCGTCGCCTACGGACTCAGCCAGTCGTGGCTCCTGCTCGCTCCGCTCGCCGACCGTGGCAACCGCAACCAGGTCAGCCGCCAGCTCGCCGACGACCATCGGCTCCCCCGCCCTGAGATATTCGGCAACGAGATCCCGTTCGCGGTCGGTCTCTCCGTCGTGTCCGCCATCGTGGTCAGCCTGGTGCTCGCCAGGACGATCTGGGGGTTTCGGCTGCGAATGCTGGGGCGCAACCCGCGGGTCGCCCAGCGGTCGGGTGTCGCTCGGACTCGCTACGGCGCGACGGCGCTGATGCTCAGTGGGGCGTTCGCCGGACTCGCCGGCGCCGTCATGCTGGCCGGTGGAGGCTTCGCCTTCGGCAACTACCAACTCGTCCCCGGATTCGCGACCAACATCGGTTGGAGCGGCCTGCTGATCGCGCTGGTCGCGCGCGAGAAGGCGCTCGTCGCGATTCCCGTCGCCGTCGTCTTCGCCGGTCTGCGAACGGGGTCGAGCTTCGTGGGTTCGACCGGGGTCGAAGGTCGGATCACGGACGTGATCCAGGGATTCCTGGTGCTCGCACTCCTGATCCCGCCCGCCGTGATGTTCCTGCGTGATCGTCGGCGAGCCCGAGCCGCCGCAACGGATCGGGTGTAGCCGATGTCCGGACTCCTCGAAGCTTTCGTCGACATCTTCACGAGCGACTCGACCTACATCAACGGCGCGCTGTTCGCCGCCTTCCTCGCGTTCGCGGCGTCCGGAGAACTGGTGGCCGAGCGCGCCGGCACGCTCAACATCTCGGTCGAGGGCATGCTGCTCGGCGGAGCGTTCACCAGCGCCATCGGCTATGACCTCACCGGGTCGACGATCGCCGCGGGGTTCGCCGGTGTGCTGGGTGGAGTCGCGGTGGCAGCGGTGCAGGCGGAGATGAGCCATCGACTGAGCGCCGATCAGTTCGTCGTCGGGCTCACGCTCAACATCTTGGTGTTCGGCCTCGCCGGGTTCCTCGACAACGAGTTGGAACCGGTCACCAAGTTGGCGGGGCGCTGGCAGATCCCGGTGCTCGGTGACATCCCGCTCATCGGACAGGCCCTCTTCGGTCAGCGGTGGCCGTTCTACGTCCTCTATCTACTCGTCCCGGTCACGGGCTGGCTCCTGTATCGCACGCGCTGGGGACTGGAGCTCCGCTCGGTCGGCGAGAACCCACAGTCCGCCGACGTCTCGGGGATCGACGTCAACAAGCGGCGTCGCCAGAGCATCTACGTCGCCGGCATCACGTCGGGTCTGGGCGGATGGTTCCTGATCTTCGGGCAGGTCGGGCTGTTCGAGGACTCCGTGGTCGGTGGGCGCGGGTTCATCGCGATCGCCGCCGTGATCTTCGGCGGCTGGACCCTGCGCGGTACGGTCGCCGGCTGCGTCGTGTTCGCCGGAGCGTTGTCGTTCCGTCTGTCGGTCCAGGGGCTCGGGTACGAGGTCAACAGCGAGCTGCTGCAGTCGCTCCCGTTCCTCGTGACCTTGCTCGGCATGGCGATCTTCGCCCACCGTGTCCGTCCACCGGCCGCCCTGGCGCGGCCCTTCGTCAGAGGATTGAAGTAGCACATGGAGTACCGCAGTCTGGGTCGTTCGGGGATCATGGTCGGGCGGTTCGGCCTGGGCACCATGGTGCTGGGCGCGTGGGGAAACACCGACCGAGCTGCGTGCGATCGCATCATCAACGGTGCGCTCGACGCGGGCGTCAACCTGGTCGACACCGCCGACATGTACGCCGATGGCGAGAACGAGGAGATCGTCGGGTCGGCGATCAGCGGTCGACGCGACGAGGTCGTCCTGTGCACGAAATTCCATTACCCACTGGGCGACGATCCCGACCCCAACCGACGCGGAAACAGTCGGCGATGGATCATGACGGCCATCGACGACAGTCTGCGCCGGCTGGGTGTCGATCACATCGACCTGTATCAGGTGCACCGGCCCGATCCGGCCGTCGCCATCGACGAGACGGTCGGTGCGCTCACCGACCTCGTCCGGGCCGGGAAGATCCGGGCGTGGGGAACGTCGACGTTCCCGGCCGAAGACCTCGTCGAGGCGCACTGGGGGGCCGCGCGCATCGGTGCGATCGGCCCGCACACCGAGCAACCGCCGTACTCGATCCTGTGCCGCGGGATCGAACGCGACGTACTCCCGACGGCGCAACGCCACGGGATGGGAACACTGGTCTGGAGCCCGCTGTCGGGCGGCTGGCTGACCGGCAAGTATCGCCGCACCGAGCCCGCGCCGCCGGGTAGCCGCGGCGACACCAACCCCGACCACTTCGACGGCGGGAACGAGGCGAAGTTCGCAGCGGTCGAGCGTCTCCGGGGCATCGCGGACGAGGCGGGCATGTCGCTCACCCACCTCGCGCTCGCCTTCGCTGTGGAGCACCCCGGGGTGACGGCCGCACTCATCGGGCCGCGAACCGAACAGCAGCTCGACGACCTCCTGGTCGCGTCCGACCTCCGGCTGGACGCCGACATCCTCGACGCGATCGACGGCGTCGTGGCACCCGGGGTCACGATCAATCCGGACGACGTCGGGTGGTCGCCTCCCGGGCTCGTGACCGAGCGACGGCGGCGTTAGCTACTCGACGGTCCAGCCCTCCGGGACGGTGAACTCGCCGACGACCTGGTGCGTCTCGTCGTCGGTCTCGGCGTCGGGGAGGTGCTGCCACAGCATGAGCTGGTTCCCCCACGGATCCATGAACGAGGCGTTGGCTCCCCCGAACTCGGTCCAGAAGTGGTTGCGCCACAACTCCGTACCCCCGAGCCGCACGGCGGTGTCGAGGATTCGCTCGAACGAGTCGTCCTCGCTCACCAGGATCCAGGCACGCACGGCGCGGCCACCCGGGTTGAGGTGGGTTGGCTCGATGGGCGCGCTCGGCGGGCGCGGGCGCATGTCGGCAGCGTTGGAGATGCCCATGTGCAGGTTCCCGCTCGGCCCCTGCGTACCGTCGTCGAGCTTCTGGTTCTGACCCGGGACGATGCGAGCGAACGTGTCGGCGATCCGGTCCTCGACCTCCCAGTTGAAGACCTCGGCGTAGAACGCCCGTGCGGCGTTCACGTCGTCGGACGGGAAGTCGACGAAGACGAGGATGTTCGGATATGTCATGGTGCCCCCTGTGAACGGTTGTCGGCCCGGATGCTAGCGTTTGGTCTGATGGTCATACCACTTGACATCCCGATGCAGGAGCTCCGCCGCTCACGCGGCACCTTCGAAGATGCGGTCGGCCTCCCGCCGGCGGTGTACTCCGACCCCGACTTCCATCGGTTCGAGATCGACGCCGTGTTCGGCGGTGAGTGGCTGTGCGTCGGCCGCCAGGAACAGATTCCCGAGGTGGGTGACTACCTCTCGGTCACGCGGGCGAACGAGCCGCTGATCGTCGTTCGGTCGAACGACGGCGTCATCCGGATCATGTCCGCAGTCTGCCGGCACCGCGCGATGTGCATCACCGCGTCGGTCGATCGAACCGATGGGGACATGCTCGATCCACCCGAGCTTCGATCGGGTTCGACTCGAACGTTCCGGTGCCCGTACCACTTCTGGGTCTACGACCTCGACGGGCAGTTGATCGGCGCGCCGGAGATGAGCCGGACGACCGGTTTCGACATGGCCGACGTGCAACTGCCGAGTCTTCCGGTCGAGATCTGGCAGGGTTTCGTCTTCACCACCTTCGATGCCGACGCTGCTCCGCTCTCGCCACGGCTCGCCAAGCTCGATGCCGTGTTGGCGAACTACGACGTGGCCTCGCTCGTCACGGTGGATCCCGTCACGATCCCGGATGTCCCGTTCAACTGGAAGATCATGACCGAGAACTTCATGGAGATGTACCACCAGAGCAGGCTCCATCGCGGCATTCATGACTTCGCGCCGTCGTCGGGGGCCTGGTACGCCGACTACGTGCCCGGCGACGCTGCGATGTTCGGGTTCAGTGAGACCATCGAACCCGACGGTGGGTTCAACCCGACGTTCCGGGCGCTCTTTCCGCCGTTGCCCGGCATCACGATGGAGGAGCGACAGCGGGTCGTGTTCGCGTTCGTGCCGCCGTCGTTGCTGATGGGCTTCACGGCCGACTCGGCCTTCTGGTTCAACGTCGACCCGACCGGGCCGATGTCGCACGCGTTGAGCATGGCCTACCTCTTCCCCGCGTCGACGGTCGAGCTGCCCGAATTCGGCGAGACACTGGAGGAGGCGATCGCCGGCGTCTCCAACTTCAATCGCCAGGACATGCCGACGAACGTGGCGACGCAGCTCGGGATGCAGTCGCGGTTCGCTCCGCGCGGGCGCTACTCGTGGCAGGAGGGCGTGCTCGCCCACTTCAACACCTGGCTGATCGAACGCTACGAGGCCGCGGCCGGTGGCGCCTGATCAGCCGTCGCCGCTGATCATCGCCCGGAACCGGCGTCGCCATTCGAGGGACGCCTTGTCCGATTGCACGTCGACGAGCACGCCGTGTTCGAGTGACAGCTCGCCGGACAACGTCTCGAGCATCGCTCGATCCTCGCGAGCCACCTCGAGTTCGAAGTCGACGATCGCCCGACCGGACGTCGAGACGTCGTCGTTGCGCCAGAGCACGAACGTGAAGTAGCTGCGCGCCTCGTCGATCGGGGCGGCCGTCATGAACAGCGTCTGCTCGATGCCGTTGTCGTACGACATCGTGCTCCGGACCGAGAACGGGAGCGTGAAACCGGTCGACATCTCGATGCTGATCACGTCGTCGTCGTCGCCGGACATCGACTTCGCCGCTCCCTCGTTGTCGACGACGACGGAGTACTCGTAGCCGTGGAAGGTGTCGTCGAGTTGCGTCAGGCTGAAGTGCGGCACGACCTGCTCCTGCTCGCGGCCGAACGTCCCTGCATGGGTGAACGGGAAGTGGGCCACGTCGAGCATGTTGTCGATCATGCGGGTGGCCGAGCAGTTCCAGGTCTGCATCCCGGTGTTCAGGCGCGTGAAGCTCTCGTCGTCGTCGACGCCCAGGTGCGGGACGGGTGCCGTCGGCTCACCCGGACAGAACCAGACGAGGCCGTACCGTTCGGCCACCGGGAGTGGGTCGAGGTGCGCAGCGGGCGGGATGGTGGCGCCCGCGCCCGACGACGGGATGTCGACGCACCGGCCGGACCCCCCGAACGTCCAGCCGTGGTAGGGGCAGCGCACGCAACCGTTCTCGACCGTGCCGAGCGAGAGCGGTGCTTCGCGATGGCTGCAGCGATCCCTCACCGCGATCAGGTGCTGATCGGCCGCTCGCCAGATGGCGTACGCCGTGCCACGGATCTCGATCGGCACCGGTTCGTTCGCGATCGAATCGCCGGTCGCGACGGCGTACCAGCAGTCGTCGAGCGGGTGGTGCGACACCTTCAGCGAGGTCCCGGCCGACGAATCGTGTGCGATGGACTGATGGTCTTACCATAGGGGTCGTCCGCGCACGGGGGCAAGAGCAAGGGGGCTGCATGAAGGCGATGCTGTACAGCGAGGTCGGGGGACCCGAGGTCTTGCGCTACGTCGACGTGCCGGACCCCGAGCCGGGACCGGTCGACGTCGTGATCGACGTCACCGCCACCGCACTCAATCGGCTCGATGTCGTGCAGCGCCACGGGTGGTTCAACATGCCGGGCTTCCGGCTCCCTCACATCGCCGGCATGGACGTGGCCGGGATCGTGTCGGCGATCGGCGACGAGGTCACGTCGGTGGCCCCGGGCGACCGCGTCGTCGTCGATCCGTCGCTGTCGGGGGTCGATGACCGCTCGAAGCTGGGCGGCAGGGGCGACCTGTTCGGCGAGCTGGGCATCATCGGCGCGACCGTCGACGGTGGCTACGCGGAGAAGTGTCTCGTCCCCGCGTCCCACGTGTACCGGGTTCCCGACGACATCTCGCTCGAACAGGCCGCGCCGTTCGCGACCTGCTACGTGACCGCCGCGCACGCGCTGTTCGACGTGGGCGGCCTCGAAGCCGGCGAGACCGTCATGATCCACGCCGCCGGCGCGGGCCTGTCGACCGCCGCGATCCAGCTGGCCAAACATGCCGGCGCCACCGTGCTCGCCACCGCCGGAACCGACGCCAAGTGCGAGCGGGCGCTGACGCTGGGCGCCGACCACGTGCTCAACAACCGCATCGGTGACGTAACCGGCTGGGCCCGCGAGATCACCGACGGCGACGGGGTCGACATGGTGCTCGATCACGTCGGCACCGCCCTGTTCGGCCCGTCGCTGTTCGCGATCGGCATCCACGGCCGCCTCGTCAACTGCGGGAACGCCTCGGGTGACGAGGCAACGATCCCCTCGCTGGGCTACCTGTTCCACTCGGGCATCTCGATTCTCGGCTCGGACCCGTATCGACCCGACGAGTTCGGGCCCGTGTGGGAGAACTTCTGCGCCGGCCACTACGACGTGGTCATCGACTCCGTCTTCCCGCTGCAGGAAGCCGCCGAAGCGCAGAACAAGATGATCTCCAACGACTTCTTCGGCAAGATCCTGCTGACGCCGTGAGCTGACCGTGTTCGAGCCTCGCGACGCCCCGTATCCGGAGTTGAAGAAGACCCACACGATGGCGCACACGGGTCGACCGTGGACCGACTACAAGCCTCCGCCCGCGGCGCCCGTCTGGGCTGCGATCGAAGGGCTCGGCCGCTACCACATCCTGCTCGCGGCGCTGGAGCTCGAGGTGTTCGACACCTTGCAGCGTCTCGGACCGTCGCCGGTCGACGCCGTCGCCGACGCGCTCGGCGCCCCCGTCGACCACGTTCGATCGCTCCTCGACGGCGTCGTCGCGCTCGACCTGCTCGATCAGTTCAACGACATCTACGAACTCAACGATGCCGCGAAGCGCTACCTCGTGTCGGACGGGCCGGCGAGCATGGCTGCCCTGATCCCCGTGGCACCCGGGCCCCACGAGAACTGGACACGTCTCGCCGACACCGTGCGCAACGGGCGACCCGCGACACCGATCGACGACGACCCGGCGTCGTTCTACGTGCCACTCGTCGAGGGCACGTTCACCACGATGTTCCGGTGCGCCACTCGGGCCGACCTCAAGATCCGCTACTCCGCGCTGCGGGCACCGAGGATCCTCGATCTCGGCGCGGGTGGCGCTCCCTGGGCGATCGCGATGTTGCTCGGCTGCCCGGACGGTTCGGCCGTGATCAACGATCTCCCGGGAGTCGTCGACGTGGCCGCCGCCAAGGCTGCGCAGCACGGTGTCATCGAACGCTGCGAGTTCCGTCCGGGGGATTTCCACACGGTCGACATCGAACCTGACCGCTACGACATCGTCGTGCTCGGCCACGTCTGCCGCACCGAGGGCGCCGCCGGCGCACGGCACCTGATCGAGCGAGCCTTCGCCGCGCTCCAACCCGAGGGGCGGATGATCCTCGCCGACTACTTCGTCGACATCGAGCGCAAGTTCAACCCGCACGCCGTGATCATGGGAACCACCATGATGGCGAGCACCGAGCGAGGCTTCTGCTTCACGCACCAGGAGTTCTCCGACTGGATTCGCGCCGCCGGATTCGTCGACCTCCGCCTCGTCGAACCGATCGGATTCCAGCAGAGCTTCGTCGCGTGCAAGCCGCGACGAGGCGAGCGTTCGACCATCAGCACGAACACCATCAGCACGAACACCATCAGCACGAACACCATCAGCACGAACACCACCAGCATGAACGGAGTGCGATCATGATCGAGATCGACACCCTCATCGTCGGCAGCCACGTCGTCACGATGAACCCGACCCGTGACGTCATCCGCCACGGCGCGGTCGCGATCCGCGGCAACGAGATCGTCGACGTCGGCAAGCAGACCGACCTCGAGACGACGTACCTCGCGAGCGAGACGGTCGGCAGCGACCGGTTCGTCGTCACACCTGGCATGGTGAACACGCACATCCACATCACGGGTGAACCACTGACCCGTGGCTACGTGCCCGACGACACCCCGTTCGAGGAGAACGTGTTCATGTGGCTGTGCCCGCTGTACGCCGTGTACACGGCCGAGGAGGAACGGTTGTCCGCTCAACTGGCCGCGGTCGAGATGCTGAAATCGGGAACGACGACCTTCCTCGAGGCAGGGACGATCCGGTTCCTCGACGAGGTCATCGACGGGCTCGTCGAGGTCGGCATCCGTGGTCGCGTCGGCAACTGGATCTGGGATCTCCCACCCGAGCCGGACGTCTACAAACAGGACACCGATGCAGCCATCGCGATGCTGCAGCAGCAGCTCACCGACCACGCATCGGTCGCGGACGGTCGGCTCGGCGCCTGGTCGATCCTCGTCGGGCACACGACCGCATCCGACCCGCTGTGGAAGGCGGCCCGCGAGCTGGCCGACGAGCACGGCACCGGGATGAGCTTCCACATGTCGCCGGCGAAGCTCGACCCGGAAGGCTTCGTCGCCGAGTTCGGCCATCGTCCGATGATCCATCTGGCCGAGCTCGGGATCTTGCGAGACGACGTGGCGATGACGCACTGCGTCCAGGTCGACGACCAGGAGCTGGCCGTGATGGCCGAGGCCGGGGTGTCGGTCGCGCACTGCCCGACCACCGCACTGAAGGTCAGCTACGGCGTCACCCGGGTCGGCAAGATGCCCGAGATGGTGCAGATGGGCATCAACGTGAGCATCGGCACCGACGGCAACAACGCCTCGAACTACTCCGACCTGATGCGGGCGACCTACCTCGTGGCCGGCTTGTTCAAGGACGGTCGGCAGGATCCGCAGATGTTCCCGGCGGAGATGGCCTACGAGATGGCAACGCTCGGTGGTGCCAGAACCATGCGGATGGACGACTCGATCGGCTCGATCGAGATCGGCAAGCGCGCCGATGTCGTGCTGCACGACACCGACCGGCCCGAGTGGCGTCCGCTGCTCAACGTCGCGAACCAACTCGTGTGGTCCGCCGACGGTCGTGGCGTGCACACCGTGTTCGTCGACGGTGTGAAGGTCGTCGAGGGCGGCCGCATGACGACCATCGACGAGAGTTCGTTCTACGACCGCTGCCAGATGGCCGGTGAGGCGATCACGGCCCGGTCGGGGCTCCCCGACAAGGCCAAGTGGCCGCTCCGCTGACCGGATCGCGGTCGCCGCGTGACCGTGACAGGATGGCGACCATGCAGCAACGCCCCGCCGGCACCTGGCCGTCGCCCGTGACCGCCGAATCGTCGGTCGGAGGTGCCGTCACCGTCGCCGATGTCGTGCCGGACGGTGACGACGTGTGGTGGTCCGAACAACGACCTCAGGAGCAGGGCCGTACGGCCCTCGTGCGATGGTGTGACGGCGTGACCACCGAGGTCACGCCGACCACCGCCAACGTTCGCACCTCGGTTCACGAGTACGGAGGGGGAGCATGGTGGGTCGACCGGGGCGCCGCGTACTACGTCGAGTTCGAGGATCAGCGCCTGCGCCGGATCGAAGCCGGTGGTGAACCGGTCCTGCTGACTCCCGAGCCCGACGAGCCTCGGGCGATGCGGTACGCGGACGGCCGAGTGACGCCGAACGGTCGCTGGTTCGTCTGCGTCCACGAGCTCCATGCCGGCGACGCGCCGGAGGCGGTCAACAGCATCGTCGCGATCGCCACCGACGGGTCGATGACCATCCGGCCGATCGCCGACGGTGCCGACTTCTACGCCTCTCCGCGGGTGTCGCCCGACGGCCGGCAGGTCGTCTGGATCCAGTGGTCGCACCCGAACATGCCCTGGGACTCGACCGAGCTCTGGATCGCCGATCTCGACGACTGGCTCGCGTCGAATCACCGCCGCCTCGCCGGCGACGGCGACGAGGCGCTGCAACAGCCGGAGTGGCGGGCGGACGGCGGTCTCATGGTCGTCACCGATCGGACCGACTGGTGGAACATCTACGACGTCGACATCGAGACCGGTCGGCTGTCACATCGCGCCGGGGCCGGGTACGACGTCGTCGAACCACATTGGGTCTTCGGGGGGTCGCGGTACGTCGAGGGCGACCACGTGGTCGCCGCCCCGACCGGCGACCGGCTGGCATCTGCACCCGATCTGCCGTACACGTCGATCAGCTCGCTCCGTCGCCAGGGCGAGTCGCTGCTGTTCGTCGGGGCATCGTTCCGACGTGAGGGTGCGGTCGTGCGGCTGCACGGTGATGTGGTCGAGGTGCTCCGTCCGGCTCGGGACCTCGGCCTCGCCGACGGATTCTTGCCGACGCCCGAGTTCGTCTCGTTTCCGACCACCGACGGTGCGACCGCGCACGGGCTCTTCTACGCGCCGGCGCACCCCGACATCGAATTGCCGGCCGGTGAACGACCACCGCTGGTCGTGTTCATCCACGGCGGACCGACGGCGTCGGCGGTGCGCGAGTACGTCGCCCGGCTCGGTCACCGCTACTGGACGAGTCGTGGGTTCGCGGTCGTCGACGTCGACTACCGCGGCAGCACGGGGTACGGGCGCGCCTATCGCAACCTCCTGCGCGGCAACTGGTGTCGAGTCGACGTCGACGACGCGGTCGCCGCTGCGACGTTCCTCGCCGAACGGGGCGACGTCGACGGTGAGCGCCTGCTCATCCGCGGTGGGAGTGCCGGGGGGACGACCACCCTGCTGGCACTCGCCCGCCACGACGTGTTCGCGGCCGGCACCAACCTGTTCGGCGTCGCCGACCTGGTGGCGCTCATGTCCGACGACCACAAGTTCGAGTCCCGGTACTCCGTCTCGCTCGTCGCTCCCTGGCCGGGGGGCGCCGACGTGTACGCCGAGCGCTCACCGATCAACCACGTCGATGAGATCTCGTCACCGCTGCTCGTGTTGCAGGGTGCGGTCGACACCGTGGTCCCGCCGGCGCACTCGGAGAAGATCGTCGAGGCGATGCAGGCCAACGGGTTACCGGTCGGCTACATCGAGTTCGAGGGTGAAGGACACGGATTCCGTCGCGCCGAGAATCTCGTACGTGCGATCGAAGCCGAACTCTGGTTCTACGGACACGTGCTCGGGTTCGAGCCTGCGGACGAGATCGAGCCGGTCGAGATGTTCGCCGAACCCGGTTGAGCCTCACGTTGCGAGTCCGTGAGCGAACCCGGGAGCGGCCGCTCGGCCGGCTCGGGGACGAGCAGGTTTCGCGTGGCGATCGAGATGGGCTTCACCATGAGGATCGGATGACGCCACGGCCAGAGATGGCGTCGAGCATGGAGAGGTCAGCGGATCAGTCGGTCGAGCGCTGCTTCCGCAGTGCCCGTGTCGGTGCGCGCCTCCGCTGCCAGGCGCGTCAGGTACGACACCGAGACGCGACCTCGCTCGATGGCGCCACCGTCGGTGTGATCGGGGAGGTCGATCGGTTCGCCCCAGGTCACGTCGACGTCGAACTCGTCGGGCTCATCCGGTCGGGCGACCAATGCGGCCTTCGACATCGCCCGGGGCGGCAGCTGACCCACCTCGGTGACCGACCACCCGCGGAGGTCGCCGAGCTCGAGGTTGGGCACGTTGATGTTGGCGATGACCACGTCGGTTGGTGGGTCCGCGACGAGACCACCGACGAACGCGCTCGCCACCGAAGCGGCCGTGTGCCACTTCTGGAGCTCCAGTGTCTCCTCCCACGCCTGACCTTCCACGCCCCACCCCGGCGCGGCCTGGCTCACGGCGACGCCCGACCAGCCGCCGTTGCGTCCCGACAGGCATGCGCCAACGGTTCCGGAGTGGTACACCGAACGACCGACGTTGGCGCCCGGGTTGATCCCGGACACGACGAGGTCGAACGGCTCGCCGAAGGCACCGAACCGTGCGTACATGACGGCCAGCGCCGGCGGGCCGTTCACGGCCCACGCCGAGTCGATCCCGTCGAGTCGATGCCGAGTCACGTGGGGGACCCGCTCCCAGATCGCCCCGATCGCCGCGCCGGCACCCGAGTACTCGGTGTCGGGTGCCACCACGGTGACGTCCCCGTGCTCGGTCATCGCCTGGGCGAGTGGCAGGATGCCGGGGGCGAGGATGCCGTCGTCATTGGTCACGAGGATGCGCACCACACTTGGATACCAGCGCCCGGTGCATTTGTTGCGCTTCGGCTGCGAGCGATCGATGATCGACGGTCACGCACGTGCCATCGCGCACGACGACGCGGCCGGCCGCGACGACATCGCTGACGGCTCGGCCATCGCTCGCCCAGACCAGAGCGATCGTCGGTTCGTCGGCGTGCGGCGTCCAGGCCGGCGTGGTGGTGTCGACGACCACCAGGTCGGCCCGCTTGCCGGGCTCGAGCGAGCCGATCTCGTGGTGGAGGCCCAATGCCCTGGCGCCTTCGATGGTGGCGAGTCGAAGGGCCCGCCTCGCCGAGATCGCCGACGGGTCACCGATCGTGTCCTTCGTGAGGCCGGCGAAGAGTCGGGCCGTCAGCAGGATGTCGACGGCATCACCGGCGTTCTCGCTGTCGCAGCCGAGCGCGACGCGACCACCGTGGCGGAGGAGCCGCGGGTGGTGGAACGAACCGGTCACCCCCTGCCCCAGCCGAAGGTAGGCCCAGGGGCACGAGGCCACGGCGACGTCGTGGTCGAGGATCACGTCGACCTCCGCATCGTCGATGTGCACGGCGTGGGCCACGAGGACGTGATCGCCGAGCGCACCGAGTGACGCGAGGTGCACGAGCGGCCGCTTGCCGGTCCGCCGCCGATACGAACGGGAATCGGCGACGCTCGGCGACATGTGGAACGTCATGCCGGTGCCGAGCGATCGGGCGAGATCGCTGGCCCGTGCGACCAGGTCGTCGGTCATCAGATCGTGGCCCACCAGGGTGACCCATCCGTGCACGCGGTCGTGCCCGGCGGCCAGCTCGACCGACGCCCGCTGGCGATCGATGACCTCGTCGACGGAACCGGCGTGGACGCCACCGTCGACGTCCCAGCCCCACGAGCCGAGCGTTCCTCCGACGCCGACGGCATCGAACGCGGCGAGGACCCGCTCGGGGTGCGCGACGGTCCCCGCTTCGACCGTGAACGTGATGCCGTTCGTGACGGCTTCGAGCAGCGACAGCGTCGCCGACAACTCGTCCATGTCGCCGGTGTGCGCGGCGTGGGAGGGGAGGGCCCATCGCTCGAGTGCCAGGTCGAGGCCGAGATCGTCGGGGATCGTCGAGCGGATCAACCGGTCGCCCGTGAGGTGCTGGTGGGCGTTGACGAGGCCGGGGACGACCACCGAACCCGGTCCGCCGAGTTCGGACGCTGCGTCGAATCGGCGTGCGGCGTCGTCGGCCGTCGTGACGGCGATGATCCGGTCGCCGTCGATGACCACGGCGCCGTCGACGACGTCGCCGGTCGCGAGTCGGTCATCGGACATCGTCATGACGACGTCGCCGCGAACCACGAGGTCGACGTTCTGGGTCACGGGGCTCCGATCACCGTGCCATCGTCAGTGCCGGTCGGGGACAACGGTGGGGGACGGTTCGCTTGCCTCGCGCTTGAGGTCGGGCTCGATGTAGATCATGCGAGCGGCCGGAACGGCCGCGCGCACGTTGGCCTCGGTCACGTCGATCGCCACACTGACCTCGTCGAACGTGAGGTTCGAGTCGTACTCGAGTTTCGCGGCAACCAGGATCTCGTCGGGGCCGATGTGCTGTGTGCGCAGGTGGATGAGATGGTCGACGTGGTTCGAGCCCTCGAGCGCGGCGACGATCGCGTCCCGGTCGGCCGTGCCTGCCGACTCGCCGATCAGGAGGCCCTTCATCTCGATGATCAACACGATCGCGATGAGGATCAACAGCAGGCCGATGAGCATCGACCCGAGTGCGTCCCAGCGTGCATCGCCCGTTTGGTGGGCGAGGATCACTCCTCCGAGCGCCAACAGGAGCCCGATCTCGGCGCCCGTGTCCTCGAGCAGCACGACGGGCAGCTCGGGCTGCTTCGAGTTGCGGATGAAGGCCCACCAGCCGGCGTTGCCGCGGGCGTGATTGGCTTCGTTGACGGCGATCCGGAGCGAGTTCCCCTCCAGCAGCAACCCGAGGACCAGGATGCCGACCGCGACCCAGACCTGCTCGATCTCGTGAGGGTCGCGGAACTTCTGGATCCCCTCGTAGAGCGCGAACAGCCCACCCATCGAGAACAGCACCAACGCCACGGCGAAGGACCAGAAGTAGCGCTCGCGCCCGTAGCCGAACGGGTGCTCCGGCGTGGCTTCCTTCTGGGCGCGCGCCCCGCCGAGGAAGAGCAGTCCCTGGTTCCCGGTGTCGGCGAAGGAGTGCACCGACTCGGCGAGCATGCCGGCCGACCGGGTGATCAGGAAGCCGATGAACTTGGCGATGGCGATGCCGAGGTTGGCGAAGAACGCGGCGATGATCGCCTTCTTGCTGCCGTCGGTCACGTGACAAGGTTGGCACATGGCGGCTGGCCCGAAGCATCTCTCCGGACGGATCGCGCTCGTGACGGGAGGTGGTCGCGGTATCGGGCGAGCGATCAGCGAGCAGCTCTCCGCCGCCGGCGCGGCCGTTGCGGTCAACTACCGCCGCGATGCCCAAGCGGCTGCGGACACGGTGTGGGCGATCGAGGAGGCCGGCGGAGTCGCCAGGGCGTTCGCCGCGTCGGTCGACGACGCCGATGCCATGGCGACGATGGTCGGTGCGATCGACGCCGAACTCGGTCCGGTCGATCTGCTCGTGTGCAATGCCGGCATCGCTTCCCGTGGCCATTCGGTGGCCGACACCGACCCCGATGAGGTGGTTCGGGTGTTTCGCACACACGCGCTCGGCGCCCATCACGCCTGTCGTCTCGTGTTGCCGGGTATGCGTCGGGCCGACCGCGGCGACATCGTCGTGATCTCGTCGGTCGCAGCCCGGAGCCACGGAGCGAACGGCGCGCCGTACAGCATGGCGAAGGCCTCCCTCGAGTCACTGGCCTACACGCTCGCCAACGAGGAAGTCGCGAACGGCATCCACGTCAACATCGTGGCGCCGGGGCTGGTCGAGACCGACATGGGAGTCCGGTTGGCCCGTGCGATCTACTCCAGACGCGACATGGACGATCTCCGCGAGCTCGACGCCGGCTTTCCCTTCGGCCGGGTGTGTCAGCCCTCCGACGTCGCCGATGTGGTCACCTTCCTGTGTAGCGATGCTGCCGGGTACCTCACCGGGCAGCGGATCGTCGTCGACGGTGGTGCCGGCAGCACACGAGCGCGTTGAGCTCGCTCAGCCGACGGTGATCGGCTCGGTGCGCAGTCCCTCGATCTCGATCACGATCGAGTCGGGCTCGTCGACGGTCGAGCATGCGGGGTCGGCCCCGCCGCTCGTGAACACGAACGCGTAGCGGGCACCGCTGGAGAACTCACAGGTCCAGCCCATGGGGTGGGTCGCCCACCCGTCGATCGTGAAGCCGACGACGAGGCAGTCCGGTCCCGAGCTGCACGGACCCCGATACGGGGTGACGGTGATCGACTGGCCGCGGTCGCCCACGACGGTGTTCGGTTCGAGAACGGCTGGTCCCGTCACTGGCGTCGTGGTCGTCGTCGTGGTCGGAGTCGTGGTCGTCGTCGTGGTGGTGGCGACGGTCGTGGTCGGAGTGGCGGTCGTGGTGGGAGGGCTGGTCGTGGTGGGAGGGCTGGTCGTGGTGGGAGGGCTGGTCGTGGTGGGAGGGCTGGTCGTCGACGTCGGAGCCGTGGTGGTCGTGGTGGTCGTGGTGGGTGCGGCGATCGTGGTCGTCGGAGCGTTCGAGATGGTGGGCAGCGTCGTGGCCGGCGAGGTCGTCGTGGTGGGCAGGGTGGGGGCGGCGGTGTCGTCCGCCGCCGTGCTGTCGATCGAGGGCGCGACGACCAGAGCCGTGTCCGGCCCGTCGTCGGAGCCGGGGAGGACGAGTGCCGTGATCACGGCGATCCACACGGCGATGCCGAGTGCCAGTAGCAGCCATGCCGGGATCCCGGCGATGCGCTGCGACCACCATCGGCGTTCCGGCTCGTCGGAGGGGGCCGGAGGTTCGGATGGTGGCTCGTTGCCGCCGTCTGATCCGCCGCCGGCCGCGGCTCGCTCGTGACCGGCGTCGGGCGATGTCGCACCCGACCCGTCGGTCGGGTCCGGTGGCGGCGACTCGTCCCAGATGTTCACACGTCGGAATGTACCGGGGTTGTGTGCTTCGGAGCCGGACCTTCGCCGCCGTGCGGCCTGCGTCGCCTACATTCCCGCGACCGACAACCACTGGGCGAGTACGTGCTCGTCACCGACCGCGCTCAGCTCGTCGGCCCGCCCGGACTCGCGACCCCACAGTTCGAGCAGGATCGGCTCGGCCGGCCCACGAAGCGCGGCGTCACCCTTCTGGTGCTCGCGGATCATCCGGTAGCCCGTCTCGTCGGCCCACACCAGCCATTCGCCGTCGATGTCGGTGCAGTGCACGTGGAGGCTGCCCGTCGGCAACTCGATACGTCGACGCTCGACGAGCCGGGGCACGGCCAGCTCGAAGTACTCGTCGATTCCGTCGCTCGCCAACGCAGGGTCGATCATCGCCGCGACGCCGACCGCCCGTTCTGCGTCCCAACGGTGGACCGCGGTCTCGTGCGCCTGACGGCGCGGCCACACCGCGGCCGTTCGTTCGACGGGGAACGGATGCCACGGGGGAGCGGCGGGGTCGATCGAGTCGAGCACCTCGACGAGGCGGACGGCGCCCTCGCGCAACCAGTCGGCGGCACGGTCGGGTTCGAACGATTCCAGCGCCGCCGACTCGTCGTCGGTCGGCGGCCGATCGTTCGATACGCAGAAGGCCGCCCACCGATGGATCTGCCCGAGGTGTTCGGCCAGACGGAGCAGGTCCCAACCCGGGCAGGCCGCGATCGGCTCGTCGGTCGATGCCGTCTCCAGCATCGTCGCGAACCGCTCGGAATCGGCGGACAGGTGCTGCAGGTGGGAATCGGCGTTCATCGTGCGCGACGGTAGCCTCCGAACCATGAGTCCGCTCGAAGCACTTGCGTCCGGCAGCGACGACGGCGGCTCGGCGAGTCGTCCGATCATCACCGTCACCGACGCGGCGATCACCAAGCTGCTCGAGATGCGAGCCGAGGAGACCGACGCCGACCAACTCGGTCTCCGGCTGGCGATCGCGTCCGGGCCCGGCGAGGACTTCCGCTATGACCTGAGCTTCGACGAGTACCTGAAGGCTGCGTTCGCCGATGAGGTCCGCACCCACGAAGGGGCCGACGGTCGTTCGATCAAGGTCGTCGTTCCCGACTCCGACGTCGAACTCCTGCGTGAAGCCACGCTCGACTTCACCGAGTCCCAGGGGCTCGTGATCCGCAACCCGAATCGGCCGCAGGCGCCCGACGTGGAAGGACTGACCAACGACGACGAGCTGTCGGCAGAGATCGAGGCACTCGTCGCCGGCGAGGTCAATCCGGCGCTCGCAGCGCACGGTGGATTCGTCACGTATGTCGGACACGACGGCGAAGGCACGGCGTACATGACCATGGGTGGCGGATGCCACGGGTGTTCGATGAGCAAGATGACGATGCTCGACGGCGTCCAGACGATGCTCAGCGAGCAGATTCCCGCCGTGCAGCGGGTCAAGGATCTCACCGACCACTCGACCGGCGAGAACCCCTTCTACAGCTGACCGGCGACATGGCGGATCGCGGGTTCGAGCCTCGAATGCCGGCTTCACACGGTTCGGCGTCCCTCGTTCCCACCCGATGCCGCCATCGTCGAGCGATCGCCGCCCGAGCGTCGGTCAGCCGAGGGCGTGCTCGAAATCGGCGATCACGTCGTCGATGTCCTCCAGCCCCACGCTGACCCGAAGGAGGCCATCGCTGACGCCGGCCGCGACCTGTTCGCCCGGGGTGAGGCTGGCGTGTGTCGTGGTCATCGGGTGACAGATCAGCGTCTCGGGGCCACCCAGCGATGTGGCGCAACGAACCAGCTCGAGCCGGTCGAGAAGGTCGCCGGCCGCGCTCCGGCCTCTGCTCAACTCGAACGCCAGCACCGTGCCCGGCTGGCGCATCTGGCGTGCCGCCAACTCGTGCTGGGGATGCGTGTCGAGGCCGGGATAGTGCACGGCGGCGACCGCATGGTGCGTCGTGAGCCATTCGGCCAGTCGTTGCGCCGACGCCGACTGGTGCTCGGTCCGTACGGCCAACGTGCGAATGCCACGAAGGGCATTCAGCGAGTCGAACGGCGATGCCATGGCGCCGTGCAGGACCGCATACGACCAGATGGCATCGACGAGTTCGCGTTCGCCGGCGATCACGCCGAGGGTCGCGTCGTTGTGCCCGGCGATGCCTTTGGTCGCCGAGTGCAGGACCAGGTCGACGCCGTGCGACAGCGGTTGCTGCCCGATCGGTGTTGCGAACGTCGAGTCGACCAGGGTGAAGGGACCGCGGATCGCACCGATCTCGTCGAGGTCGCACAGCTCGAGCCGCGGGTTCGACGGCGACTCCGCGATCACGATCGTGGTGCCGCCGGGTCGCACCGCACCCGCGAAGGCGCCGGGCCGCGTGCCGTCCACGAAGCTGACCTCGATCCCGAACCGGGCACACGGGCCCTGGAGGAACGCGAGCGTTCCGGCGTACAGCTGGGTGGCGGCGACGATGTGGTCGCCTGACGAGCACAGCGCGAGGATCGTCGATGCGACCGCACCCATGCCGCTGCCGAATGCGAGCGCGTCCTCGGCGCCCTCCAGTTCCGCGATCGCCTGCTCGAACGATCGTACCGTCGGGTTGCCGTACCGGCCGTAGAACTCGTCGGCACGGGTGGCGGTGGCCCGCCGGTGTGCGTCGTCGAGGGACGTCGACTCCCACACGCTCGACGCCCACAGCGCTGGTGCGAGCGACGCGCCCGAGCCGCCGCGACCGGCCCGAACGGCTGCCGTCGCCGGCCGCGCTGCGCGATCAGGTGACACAGAACTCGTTGCCTTCCGGATCGGTCATCACCATCCACCACGTGCCCGCCTCGTCGACACGTCGCACGGTGCGCGCTCCGGCGGCGACGAGCTCGTCGATCTTCGCCTGCCGGGCGTCGTCGTCCCGGCCCGCGCGGATGTCGAGGTGGAGCCGGTTCTTCACCGTTTTCGGCTCGGGAACGCGTAGGAACAACATCCGCGGCCCGACTCCATCGGGGTCGACGATCGCACCGATCGACCCGGCCGGCGGGATCGGGATGTCGCGGTCGCGCAGGAACTCCTCCCACGATTCGGCACCGGCCGGCGGCGGCTCGGGGACGTAGCCCAACGCGGTCGACCAGAACTCGCTCATCACGTCGGCGTCGGCGCAATCGACGGTGATCTGGAATGGCGTCGCCATCCGGCGTACGGTACCGCCATGCCCATCGGCTCCCTGCAAGCGATCGTCGTTGACTGCGCCAATCCTGAGGCGCTCGCGCGTTTCTGGCAAGCGCTGATCGGTGGGGAGGTCGACGTCGAGAGTTCCGACTGGGTCGGCCTCGACGGCGACGACGACGGGTTCTACATCGCGTTCCAGCGCGTCCCCGAGGTCGGGTCGGGGAAGAGCCGGATCCACATCGACGTCGAAGTCGACGATCTGCCCACCGCGACCGACGAGGCCGAGCAGCTCGGGGCTCGCAAGATCGGGGGCCAGGTCGACGACGACGAGGGCGGCACCATCCAGGTGATGGCCGACCCGGGTGGCAACGAGTTCCTGTTCGTGCTCTCCTGAGCGGTCGTCGTCCGGAGGCGCTCGGTCACGTCGGGTTCGCCCGCGGGGTCTCCGACCGGAGGCGCTCGATGACCCGGTCGTGCAGCACGCCGTTGCTGCTGATCGCGGACTGCTGTTCGTGGGTGTGGTGACCGAGCCGGTCGGTGAACGAGCCGCCCGCCTCCTCGACGAGGAGACGCACGGCTGCCAGGTCGTGAGGTGCGACACCCACCGCATCGATCGCCAGGTCGAGGGCACCCTCTGCGACGAGGCAGTGCTGCCAGAAGTCGCCGAAACCCCTGGCCCGTCGCGCCTCCTGCGCGATCGAGACCAGCACGCCGGTCAGCCCGAGTTCCTCCCAGCCACGGTTGAACGTCACGCTCACCTGGGCGTCGGCGATGTCGGCGACGTCGGACACCCGGCACCGCTCGCCGTCAGCGAACGCACCCATCCCCCGAGCCGCCCACCAGCGTCGCCGCAGCGCCGGCGCGGACACGACGGCGACCACCACACCGTCGTCGGCATGGATCAGCGCGATGAGGGTGGCCCACACGGGGATGCCACGTACGAAGCCGGATGTCCCGTCGATCGGGTCGACGATCCAGCGCCAGGGGCTCTCGCCGTCGCCCTGGAGGCCGTGCTCCTCACCGAGGAACCCGTGCGTCGGCCGATCTGCGAGCACCAGGTCGGCGAGCAGCGACTCGGCCCCGCGGTCGGCCTCGGTCACCTCGGAGCGGTCGTCCTTCCAGCCGAGCGTGAAGTCGGCGTGCTGGAACCTCGGCAGCGTGAAGCCGTCGGCTACGTCGGCCAGCCGGAGCGCGAAGTCCAACTCATCCGCGAGTTGGCCGGTCATTCAGGCGTGGACAGCAGCGTTCGGGCGGTTCCAGCGATGCCCCGACCGTCGAGTCCGAGCCGGGCCATGATCTGCTTGGGTTCGCCGTGGGGCACGAACCGGGTCGGTACACCGAGCACCTTCACGGGAAGCGCGGGCGCGATGTCGCCGATCTCGTCGAACATCGCCATCCCGACCCCGCCGTCGCGGATGCCGTCCTCGACCGTGATCACGGCCCTGTGAGCGGCGGCGTCGGCGATCATCGCGGGGTCGAGCTGCGCGCACGACCGCACATCCCACACCGTGGCCTCGATCCCGTCGGCCGCAAGTTCGTCGGCGGCACGCAGCGCGTGCTCGACCATGCGTCCCACCGCGAGGATGCAGATGTCGCCGCCCCGGCGGGCGATGCGGGCGTCGAGCCCGCGACCGACCTCGGCCTCGTCGACCTGGCGAGCCGAGCCGCGGGGATAACGGATGGCGACCGGGCCGGAATCGGCCAGCGTCGCAGCATCGTCGAGCATCTGGTGCAGCTCTTGCGCACTCGATGGTGCCAGCACCCGCATGCCCGGCACCTTCGACAGCATCGCCATGTCGTACACACCGTGGTGGCTGGCTCCGTCGGGCCCCGTGATCCCGGCTCGGTCGAGACAGAAGATGACCGGCAACCGGTGCATCGCCACGTCGTAGACGACCTGGTCCCAGGCCCGCGACAGGAACGTCGAGTAGACGGCCACGACCGGACGCAGGCCGGCCATCGCCATCCCGGCGGCGCCGGCCACGGCGTGCTGCTCGGCGATGCCCACATCGAACACCCGATCGGGGAAGTGCTCCTGGAAGGGGATCAGCCCGGTCGGACCCGGCATCGCCGCGGTGATCGCCACGATTCGAGGATCCCGCTCGGCGACCTTGATCACACCTTCGGCGAACGCCTGCGTGTATCCCGTCGGGACTGCCTTGGGCGGGCCGGTCAGCGGGTCGAACACCGGTGCGTCGTGGAGGTGCTTCTCGTCGTCGTCCTCGGCCGGCGAGTAGCCCCGTCCCTTCTGGGTCAGGACGTGGACCACGATCGGGCCCTCTTCCGAGAGCTCTTCGGCGTTCCGGAAGGCGGCTTCCATCTCCTCGATGTCGTGCCCGTTGAACGGGCCGACATATCGCACGCCGAGGGACTCGAAGAAGGCGGGTGGTTGCAGGAACTCGCGGACGCCGGCTTTGAACCCCTCCATCGCCTTCTCGGCCTGCGGGCCGATCGCCGGCAGGTTGGCGAGGAACTCCTCGAGCCGCCGCTGACGACGCACGTACACCGGGTTCAGCCGGATGTCGGTCAGCGCGTGGGAGAGCTTGTCGGTGAGTTTGGATGGGAAGCTGGGATGGCTCTCGCGTCCGTCGGCACCCTGGCTGTTCGCCGAGAGATTCGACACGGTGGGCGCGTAGCTGCGGCCGTTGTCGTTGAGCACGATGATCACGCGGCGCTTGCTGTGGCCGAGATTGTTGATCGCCTCGTATGCGAGCCCGCCGGTCATCGCGCCGTCGCCGATGACGGCCACGATGTGCCGGTGGTGGTCGACCCCGGCGTCGCGGGCGACCGCCATGCCGTACGCATAGCTGAGCACGGTCGATGCGTGACTGTTCTCGATGTGGTCGTGGGGGCTCTCTTCGCGGCTCGGGTAGCCGGAGAGGCCGCCGGCCTGACGCAGGGTGTCGAACTGCGCTCGGCGTCCGGTGACGATCTTGTGGACGTACGCCTGGTGACCGGTGTCCCACAGGATCGCGTCGGTCGGCGAGTCGAACACTCGGTGCAGTGCGATCGAGAGCTCGACCGCCCCGAGATTGGACCCCAGATGACCGCTGTTCTTGGAGACGGCCTCGACGACGAAGTCGCGTATCTCGCCGCACAGCGCGTCGAGTTCCTCGTACGACATCGCGCGGAGATCGGCGGGCTCGTTCACACGTTCGAGGAACATCTCCCCGGGCACGCTACCGGTGGAGGGCGGGTGTCGGATACTCGGGGCCCGATCGCCGCCGAACGACGTCGTGAGCCGCCGGCGATTCAGACGCCGTAGAGCGCAGCGATGTCCGGAACGCGGCTCGCCGAGTTGGGGTCGGGGCACGGGTCCAGCACGGCGGCGCCGGGCACGAGGGGCGCGGTGCACGGGCGTCGATCGAGGTGCGCGATCCAGCGCGAGATGTAGTCGGCCAGCCCGAATCCGCCACGTGGGCTCAGGTGCACCCCGTCCGGGGCCATCCAGCCCATCGTTCGGGTGTTGTACGTGCGCCAGTCCGCGACCACGAGATCCGGGTGCCTCGGCGCTGCTGCCTGGAGGTCACGGGTGTTCTGGGCGTAGGCGGCGATCGCTGCCGAACCCGATCCCGGCCGTCGCCCTTCGCTGTAGGTCAGCCAGACGACCTGCCGGGCACCCTTCGAACGTGCGGCGCTCATGATCGTGTCGACGAACATCCCGAACGGGTCGTTCCAGTCGTTGTATCCGGCCATCACGACGACGACGTCGACGACGCCCGGGGTGCCGAGGATCGCCTCTTCGACCGTGTTGGGTGTTCGGAGATCCGTGTTGCTGAAGCAGGACGGCCACACCAGGCGACGACAGCCCTGCGCGTCGAGCACCGGATCGAACCCGACGAACAGCTCCTGCGTCTGTGACATGTTGCGGACGATCGCCAGCGTCGAGTCGCCGACCATCAGCACGCGTCGGGGCACCGGCACGTTGGCCGGCACGGGAAGCGTGGCCGGCGCCGGTGTGCCCGTGAAGTAGCCGTTCAAGTCGACGACCAGATCGGTGCTCACCGAGGCGTACATGGCGACGCCGCGTGTCGACACCGGTGTGATCGCGGCGTTCGGGATCGTGTGGTCGCGACGAACGGCGTTGACGGCCGAAACGACGCCCCGACGGATTCCGGCCTCGTGGGCCGTGATGAAGCCCGGCCCGTCGGTCGCCACCATCGTGATGTTGGTGGCCAGCGCCGATGCGTCCGGGAACGGCAACGGGATCTCGATCGAACCCGCTGTCCACAGCCGGGTGTCGAGCAGCCGGGTGTCGAGCAACCGGGTCGGCGTCGCTGCGACGAACAACCCGTCGTCGGACGAGGGTGCCGACGGCCCGGTGAAGTACCCGGTCAGATCGATCACGAGTCGTCCGCCCGACATGTTGGTGATGGTGATTCCCGATGCGGAGACCGGCAGGATCACGGCCGCCGCGACGGGCTCGCCGCTGCCGTCGGGGTTGAGGAACGACGTCTCCGGATGGTCGCCGCCCGCCGCGAACCCGGCGAGAAACCCGGGTCGCCGGGCGCCGACGCTGGTGACGTTGACGGCGACAGCGGTCGCATCGGCCGGCACCGAATCCGGCATCGGGATCGTCGCCGACGACCCGGGCGCCATCAGGCCGACGACCGCTCCGGTCTCACGTCCGTCGAGTACGCGACGGGGTGTCAGCGCGACGAATCGACCGCTCGTCGCTTCGGTCGCTTCGACGAACACCCCGGTCACGTCGACGATCACCTCGCTCACCGAGCTCGTGTAGACGTCGACGGAGCCATCGGCGCCGACGCCGATGATCGTCGAGTTCGCGGCGGTCCCTCCGGCGAGGAAGTTGACCGTCGAGGCGAGCGGACGGTTCGCGCCGCTCGGGAACACCGTGGCGAATCCGGCGCGGGCGGGTTCGGTGATCGTGACGGTGATCGCTGCCGCGCTGACCTGCGCCGGCACGCCTTCGGCGCCCGCGACCTCGACTCGAACGGTACGAGCGTCGATCCGGCGACAGGTGCACGCCGCCTCCCGGGTGTCGGCGAGCCGAACCGGGCCGACCGGCTCGAACGCCGACGGCGCGCCCGACTCGATCGGCGCTGCCCGAGCGACCTGATCGAGATCCGGGTGCCCATGGACGCCGACGGCGGCGGCGACGAGTGCCAGCGCGGCCCCCTGCGCGATCCGCGATCGCCTGTTCCTCATACGGAGACCATCGTCGCGCAGGACGCAGGCCTTGAGCATCGTCGGCCGACTCGACGGCGCGGCGGGCTCGCTACTACTCGCCTTCGGCGGCGACGAAGTCGGTGCAGCCCGACTCGGGTGCCGGTCGCAGCGTCTCGTCGACCAGGCGCCACATGGTGACCGGCTCCTCGAAGTCACCCTCGGCCTCGGCGAAGGTCGACGGATCGACGCCTTCGCGTTCGGCGTACCGGGACGCCCCGGCGATGACGATGGCCAACTGGCGGGCGCATTCGGCGCCGCCGAGCGACGCGACGTCATCCGGCGTGAACGTGGCCAGGACGTCGTCGACGGACGGCGCGCCACCGGCATCCGTCTCGGTCACGATCTCGGCCGCAGGCACCGTGGCGGGAACGTCGCCACATGCATCACTCTGCGCGACGAGTCGACCGTCGATGACGTCCCAGAGTTCTGACTCGGCCCGGAGCAGACCAGCGTCGATCAGAGCCTGCTCGTCGGCCGCTGGCTCGCCCTCGACGAGTTCGTAGGCCTCGAGCGCCGTCCTGAAGCTCGATGCCTCCGATCCGCAGGCCAGCCCGGACGACTCGTCGATCGCGGTGATACCGGGTTCGATCACGTTCTCCCGGATCGCTCCGCCGTCGGTGCCGTCGGCACCGGAGCACGCGGTCAGCAGCGCAGCCGCTGCGAGTGCGGCGAGCGTCAGCCGGTCCGGCAGCACTTCGACATGAACTTGTCGACGTCGATCGTGACCCGAGTGACCTTGCCGGCGGCGACGAGACCGCCCGAATCGGAAGCCGTCACGGTGAACTTGAGGCGTCGCCCCTCGATCTTGTCGAGCGTCGCCTCGACCACGACCTCGGCGCCGACCGGGGTGGGCTGCAGGTGATCGATCTGCACGCGCATGCCCACCGACGACTGCCCGTCGTCGAGCACGCCGCGGAGGGCATCGACCGTCGCCTGCTCGAAGAGTGCGACGAGGCGGGGCGTGCCCAGCACGTTGACATCCCCCGAGCCGAGCGCGACAGCGGTGTCGTCGTCGCCGACGACCAGTCTCGCCTCGCCTCTGAGTCCGACCGCAGTGTTCACGGATCGTCACGTTAACGGCCCTTGGCCGCGGAGCGACGACCAGGTCGCGTGACGGTCCTGTGACGTTCGCATCACGCCCCCCTAGGCTGATTTTCGTGATCGATCAGGATGTCATCGAACGCACGCTGTCCGTGGCGCTTCGCACCGGGGCCGACTTCGCGGAGGTCTATGCGGAGGACAAACGCAACACCTCGGTGTCGCTCGACGACGGCCGCATCGAGCAGGTCACCTCGGGCCGCGACCGGGGCGCGGGCATCCGTGTGATCAACGGTGAGACGACCGGTTTCGCCCATTCGAGCGACCTGAGCGAGTCCGGCCTGGCAGAAGCGGCGCGTGCGGCCGCCGCCGCGGCGAGCCGGGGCGACGCGCTCACCCGGACGGTGAGTCTGCGACCGGGTGCGGCTCGTACCGTCAACACCGTCGAGGTCGCTCCCGAGTCGGTGCCGAAGGTGACCAAGGTCGAGATGCTGCAGCGGATCGACGAGGCCGCCCGCAGCGCCGGCGGGGAAGTGGTGCAGGTCTCGGCTGGATACGGCGACAGTCGCAAGCGGGTGCTGATCGCCAACAGCGAGGGCGTGTACGTCACCGACGACATCGTGCGGGTCCTCGCCCGCATCAGCGTGGTCGCCGACGGCGACGCCGGCATGCAGACCGGGTTCCAGTCGATGGGACACACGATCGGGTGGGAGGTGTTCGACCCTGCCAACGATCTGTACGTCGACGTCGAAGCGCTCGCCCGCGATGCGGCTCGGCAGGCGATCGTCAAGCTCAACGCCCGCCCTGCGCCGTCCGGTGCGATGCCGGTGGTGATCAAGAACGGCACCGGAGGGGTGCTGTTCCACGAGGCGTGCGGGCACGGCCTCGAAGCCGACCACATCCAGAAGGGGGCGTCGGTCTACGCCGGCAAGACGGGTGAGCTGGTTGCCTCGCCCCTCGTCACATTGGTCGACGACGGCACGCTCGCGGGGGAGTGGGGCACGCTCGCGGTCGACGACGAGGGGCATGCGACACAGCGCAACGTGCTGATCGACGACGGCGTGCTGACCGACTACATGTGGGACCACATCAGGTCGCGCAAGGCGGGCCGTGGGCCGTCGGGCAACGGTCGCCGCCAGAGCTACATGCACCTGCCCATGGTGCGGATGACCAACACCTTCGTGCTCGATGGCCCCGACGACGCCGACGACATCGTGGCCTCCACGGAGCACGGGGTCTACGTGAGCCACCTGGGTGGTGGCAGCGTCAACACCGCCACGGGCGACTTCGTGTTCGGCATGAACGAGGCCTACCTCATCGAGCGCGGTGAGATCACCGAGCCGCTGCGCGAGGGCAACCTGATCGGGAACGGCCCGCAGGTGTTGCGGGACATCGACATGCTGGCGAACGACTTCGCGATGGGCAACCCAGGCACGTGCGGCAAGGACGGTCAGGGCGTTCCTGTCGGCGACGGCCAGCCGACGCTGCGCGTGAAGTCGCTGACGATCGGCGGGACCGCGGCGTGAGCGGCGACCTCCTCGCCATCGTCGATCGCATCGTCGATCGGGCGCAGCCGGGTGAGCAGCTCGAAGCGTTCGTCTCCCGTGGTGGCGAGACCGAGGTCCGCGTCTACCAGGGCGAGGTCGAGCACTTCGTCGATGCCCAGGCCGAGGGGGTCGGGATCCGCGTGCTGCGCGAGGGCCGGACCGGCTTCGCCTACGCCGGCACGCTCGACGCCGCCGCCATCGACGAAGTTCTGGCCGATGCCCGCGACAACGTGCAGTTCGGCACCGTCGACGAGTGGGCGGGGCTCGCCGAGCCCGACGGTGTACCGGTGACCGACCAACCGCTCTGGAGCGACGAGCTCGCCGACTACCCCACCGACCGGAAGATCGAACTGGCGAAGGAGCTCGAGCGCCTCACGGTCGCGGCCGATCCACGTGTGCGAATCGACGACGCGAACTACTCCGACGCCTACGGCGAGGCCGCAGTCGCCACCACCACCGGCATCCGGCAGTGGGGCCGCGAGAACGGCTGCTACGTCACGATCTCCACCCTCGCCGACGACGGCGACGAGACACAGACCGGATTCGGCTTCAGCGTCGGCCGGACGCCGGGCGTGCTCGATCTCGAACGGGCCGCCCGCGAAGGCGCCGATCGGGCGACCCGCCTGCTGGGCGCGACGAAGCCGGAATCGGCACGCACCACGGTGGTGCTGGATCCGCTCGTCACCGCCCAGTTCCTCGGGATCATCTCGTCGACGCTCAACGGCGAGGCGGTCGTGAAGGGGCGCAGCCTCTTCAAGGACCGACTCGGCGACGAGGTCGCTCCGTCGTTCGTGCACCTGATCGATGACCCCACCAATCCGCTGGCCTACACCGCCGTCGACGTCGACGGCGAAGGCCTCGCCGCGCGCCGCAACGCGCTGATCGACGGTGGCGTGTTGAGCATGTTCACGCACAACTCGTACTCGGCGCGTCGTGCCGGCACGCTGTCGACGGGCAATGCGACGCGCGGCGGATTCTCCGGTACGCCCGGCGTCGGCGCCCTCGCGCTGTCGTTGGAGCCGGGCTCTCGCTCGCAGGCGGAGATCATCGCCGACATCGACCACGGCGTGCTCGTCCAGAGCGTGACCGGGATCCATTCGGGGGTCAACCCCATCAGCGGGGACTTCTCCACGGGCGCCGCCGGCCTGATGATCCGCGACGGGGCCGTCGCCGAGCCGGTGCGGGAGTTCACGATCGCTTCGACGCTTCAGCGCATGTTGCTCGACATCATCGAAGTCGGCGCCGACCTCGAATGGCTCCCGATGCGAGCCGCCGGTGTGAGCCTCGTGATCTCCGATGTCACGATGAGCGGCGAGTGACGCTGCCGTTCATCCGCGACGGGTCACCTCCAGTCGGCCGGCCCCCGCACGCCGAGACCGTACGACCGGGCGAGCCCCGAATCGAGCACGACCCGGGACGGGCGGCTCAGACCTGACTCGGCGATCGTCGAGAACCGCAGCCCGCGGACGTCCCACCCGTGGCGCTCGGCCACCATGCGAGCGAGCTCGGCTCGGCTCAGAGCGTCGGGGCCGCCGAGGTGCAGCACGCCGGTGATCTCGCGCGTGCGGGTCAGGTCGACGAGCGCTGCCGCCAGATCGCCGGCCAGCACCGGGCTGCGGACCTCGTCGGTGAAGAACTTCATGACCGAGTCGCCGAACAGGGCGTCGCGAACCGCCTGTTCGTGATCCGAGAGGTGGTCGGTGCCGTAGATCAGCGAGGTGCGCACGATCACGGCCGACGGGTCGGCCGTCGCCACGACCTGTTCGGCGTCGGCCTTGTCGCGACCGTAGTCGTGAACCGGTGACGGCGGGTCGATCTCTGTGTACACCTCGGTCCGGCCGGCGAACAGGGCGTCGCTCGAGACGTGGACGAGCCGGGCGCCGACGGCAGCGGCGGCTTCCGCGACGTGCTGCGACGCGTCGACGATCGAGGGGCGGTCGCCCCGCCGATAGGCGGTGTGGATGATCGCGGAGGGTTTCCACTCGCGCACGGCGGTCATCACGGCGTCCCGAACTCGCAGGTCCAGCGCGGTCGACCCGGGTGCGATGACCTCCAACCCTTCGGTCGCCGGGCCGCTGACGAGGTGCCGTCCGAGGAAACCGGTGCCGCCGGTCACGAACAGGCGGTGAGGACGCCTCCGTCGGATCGCCACCTTCGGGATGCTACGGCGATACCGTCCCTCGGCGATGTCGATCTTGCAGGCGATCGTCCTGGGTCTCGTCCAGGGGCTCTCGGAGTTCCTCCCGATCTCTTCGAGTGGTCACCTGGTGCTCACCCGATGGTTCCTGGGTTGGGAGGAGCAGCCGGCCGACATCGACAAGGCCTTCGACGTCGCCCTGCACTTCGGCACGTTCGTGGCGGTCGTGTTGTACTTCCGCCACGATCTCGTGCGGTACGTGCGCGAAGGCGTCCGCTTGATCTGGAATCGGGAACGGCCGATCGATCCGGACGGCCGGATCGCGTGGTTGCTCGTGGTCGCCACGATCCCGGCGGCGTTGGTGGGCGCACTGTTCGAGGACGCGATCGACGATCGGCTGGGCACACCCACGATCATCGGGGTCTCGCTGATCCTGTTCGGCGTGCTGCTGTGGTGGGCCGACCGCTCGACGGGCCGACGCACCATCACCGACCTCGATACCCGCGATGCGTTGACCATCGGCGCCGCCCAGGCCTTGGCACTCAATCCCGGTACGTCTCGGTCGGGCATCACCATGACCGCCGCGCGCATGATCGGTTTCGACCGCGACAGCTCGGTTCGGGTGAGCTTCCTGATGAGCTTGCCCGTGATCGCCGGCGCGGTCGTGTTCAAGGTCGGAGGCCTGTTCGTCGACGGCGTACCCGATGGTCTCCTCACCCCGATGATCGTCGGCGTGCTCACGAGCTTCCTGGCCGGTTGGCTGGCGATCTGGGGAACGCTGCACATCGTGCGGACCTACACCTTCACCCCGTTCGTGATCTACCGGATCGGGCTCGGCGTGCTGGTACTCGTGGTCGCCGGCGCCGGCTGGCGCTGATCCGATCAGGGCACGAGGAGCAGCGTCAGGCCACCGGCGTCCGCCGCCGCCGGGATCGACGGGGCCTCGTCGCTCGGGACGGCGACGAGTGTGGCGTCGTCGTGGACGCCCACGACGAGTCCGTCGGCGCTGATGACGAAGCCGTCGCTGACCACGTGCACACGATCCCCGAGCCGAGCTCCCGATGCGGGCGATTCGCGGATCGGCACGGCGAGCCAGCCCGCGGGGATCATCGCCTGTGGTTCGGTCGCGGACACCACGTCGACGTCGTGGACGATCTCGCCGGCCGCGATCTGCTGACGGGCCCAGCGATTCACGACGTCGGTGACGGCGGAGTCGGCGACCATCGCCTTCGGGACGTCTCGATGGACGACCGTGAGCGGATCACCGGCTGCGTGATCGACCGTGGCGACCCACACGGCTCGCGTCTCGCCCCACGATGCGCGGGCGGCGTCGATCCCGTCGGACCGACCCAGCAACGACGCCGACGCCCCGAGGGCGGCGATCACGGCGACCGACCAGTAGATCCACGGTCGTTTGACGAGCACACGTCGGACGGTGACGGCACTGGAAGCAATGGGGGACATCGACCCTCCCTGATCGGTGACAGGTGGAGGGGAAGTCGGCCTCGTCAGACTATCGCCGGAATCGCCACCTCGAGGACGCTGCGGAGATGCTCGATGTTCGAGCTCATCGTGCGCATCACGGCGTTCATCGTGACCGGCTCGTGGCCGTCGACGCCGGCGTCGTAGTCGGTGACGAGGGCCACGGTGGCGTAGGGCAGGCCGGCCTCGGCGGCGAGAACCGCTTCGGGATAGCCGGTCATGTTGACCACGGTCCAACCCATCGTTCGGAACCAGGCGCTCTCCGCCCGGGTCGAGAAACGTGGACCGTTGATGATCACCATCGTGCCCCCGTCGTGCACCGTCTGACCGGCCGTGCCTGCCGCACGGACGAGAGCCGCACGGAGCTCGGCGTCGTACGGTTCGGCGAACGACTGATGATGGACCGAACCCTCGTTCCCCGGCGTACCGTCGGGCGCGCCGATGTCGTGGAACGTGTCCGGCCGGCCCGTGGTGCGGTCGACGAGTTGATCGACGATCACGAAGTCGCCGGGATGGACGTCGGGCTGCAGCGAGCCGCACGAGCACGGTGCGATCAGCGACCGCACGCCCAACGATGCCAACGCCCAGATGTTGGCCCGGTACGGCACGCGGTGCGCGGCGTACTCGTGGCCCCGCCCGTGACGGGGGAGGAAGGCGACCCGTCGCCCGGCCAGTTCACCGACGGTGATCGGCGATGCCGGGCCACCGAAGGGAGTCTGGACCTCGACGTCGGTGCCGCCGGTCAGCAGCTCGTAGAAGCCGGACCCCCCGACGATCCCGATCTCCGCTCCCAGCTCGGATGCCCGATCGCTGAGCGGGATCAGCATCGTCGCTGCTGCTCAGTCGCTCGACGGTGAGGACGACGACGGTGAGGACGACGACGGTGACGGCGACGAGGTACCGGAGGCGGTGCTTCCTGCGTCGGAGCTCGACGACGTGGTGGAGGTGGTCGACCCCGCCGAGTCCGAGTGGGAATCGCCTTCGCCGCTCTTGCTCGCGGACTTCTTGGAGGACGAACGGCTGTCGGTCTTGTAGAAGCCGTCCCCCTTGAACGTGACACCGACCGGCAGGAACACCTTCTTGACGGGCATCGTCGCTCCGGTCTGCGGATGGACGTACTCGGTCAGGGTGTCGTCGGTGAACGACTGCTGGACCTCGATCGTCTCGTCGGTGTCGATGAACTTGTACACGTACGTCGGCATGGCAGTGGATCAAGATATCGGCCCGGATGCCCCGGATCACCTCCAACGGGTCATCCATTCCCACCGTCCCTCGGCCGGGCCCGGAACGCCGGTAACGTCGCCGCATGCAGGTTCGTAGCGCCGTGATCCCAGCCGCAGGAATGGGCACCCGTTTCCTGCCGGCCACGAAGGCCGTCCCCAAGGAGCTGATGCCGATCGGCGACACCCCCGCGATCCAGATCATCATCGACGAGGCGCTGGGGGCCGGGATCGACCACATCGTGGCCGTGAGCAGCCGGAGCAAGCCGGCGATCGAGCACTACTTCGCGCCCGACCAGCATCTCATCGATGCTCTCAAGGAGAAGGGCAAGGACGATGTTGCCGAACGACTCGCCAGCATCGGCCGTGACTGGCGGGTCACGATCACCTACCAGGACGATCCACGCGGCCTCGGACATGCCGTCGGCTGTGCCCGCGAGGCGGTCGGTGACGAGCCGTTCGCCGTGCTGCTGCCCGACGAACTCATGGGTGATTCGTCGCTGCTGGCCCAGATGAACGGGGTGTGCTCGAGCACCGGCGGCAGCGTCGTCGGTGTCAAGCAGGTGCCGCACGACCAGGTGAGCGCGTACGGCGTGCTGGCGCCCTCGGGCCCGATCGATGCCGACGGGGTGATCCCGGTCGCCGATCTCGTCGAGAAGCCACCGGTCGACGAGGCGCCCAGCGATTACATCCTGATCGGGCGCTACGTGCTGACCCCCGACGTGTTCGACGAGATCGAGAACCTGACGCCGGGCAGTGGCGGCGAATTGCAGCTCACCGACGCGCTGCGAGCACAAGCGGCTCGTTCGCCGTTCTCGGGCGTGCTGTCGCGCACCGATCGCTACGACACGGGTAACCCGGTCGGCTTCCTCGAAGCTGCGATCGCGTTCGCGTTGAAGCACCCCGAGATGTCGGGTCCCGTGCGCGCCCACCTCGACACGCTGTAGGCGGTCGCGTCTCCGCTACGACAGCCGCCGGAAGCGTTCGGCGACGTCGAGGGGGATGCCGTACTCGTCGACGTCGAAGTCGACGGTGCCGCCGTCGTGGGTGGTGCGCCAGCTGCGGTCGGCGATCCGCTCGTACCGCACCGGGGCGGTGACGACGCCCAGCGTCTCGACGTCGACGTGGAGCACCGAGAGATCGGCGGCGTGACCGATCTCGAGCGGGAGCCGCCGGATCGGCACCGTGTGGGTGAACGGTGTGCAGGCGAGCGCGATGTCGGTGCCGCCGTCGAGGTCGGGGCGGTGGGCGCCGTTGACCTCACCCCAGCGACCGTTGCCGTCGGTTCCCAGCCACAGGTCGGCCTCCTCCAGATCGCGGAACAGCAGGAACTGACTGACCTGCCACTGGGCCGTGATCCGCAGCACGTACTCGATGCGTTCCGGTTCGACCACGCCGGTCGCGGTCCAGGCTTCGTTGTCCCACCGGAGCGTGAGACGCTCCGCGTGTTCACCGGAGCCGTCACCTGCGGACCAGTTCGCGATGAAGCCGTCGGCCGGGAGCGCCCGATGGCCGGTGACGTCGCTGGTCATGTTGCCAGTCTGCCGGGAGGCGCCGCCGACCGGTACCGTGCCGACCGTGACGCCACTCGAGGATGCCCAGTCGTTCGTGATCGGTGCCTGCGCACCGCTGCCGCCCCGCGACGTGTCGTTCGTCGACGCCGAAGGTCTCGTGCTCGCCGCCGACGTCGTGGCGACCGAGCGGGTGCCGCCGTTCGACAACACCGCGGTCGACGGCTACGCCGTGCACGCCGCCGACACCGCGGCGGCCCCGATCGAGCTACCGGTCGTCGGCGAGGTGGCGGCCGGATCGGCGAGTGACCACGTGCTGCAGCGGGGCGAGGCGATCCGGATCATGACGGGTGCACCGATCCCGGCCGGTGCCGACGCGGTGGTGATGGTCGAAGAGACCGACCGCCTCGCCGACGATCGGGTGCGGATCAACGCCGGCGTCGAGCCGGGAACGGCGGTGCGGAGCGCCGGCGACGACGTGCAACCTGGCGACCTGCTGTTTCCCGCGGGCACGCTGGTGACCCCGGCGATCGTCGGGGTGCTCGCGAGCATCAACGCGGCGACGGTGTCGGCGCACCCTGCGGCCAGGGTGGCCGTGCTGTCGACGGGCGACGAGTTGGTCGAGGACGGTCGCGAGCTCGCCCCCGGCGAGATCCGCGAGAGCAACCGCAAGATGCTGTCGGGCTTGCTGCGCGACGCCGGCTGCGAGGTGGTCGACATGGGAACCGTGCGCGACGACGAGGACGCGCTCGAGGTCGTGCTGCGACAGGCCGCCGCCGACTGCGATGCGATCGTCAGCAGTGGCGGTGTGAGCATGGGCGACTACGACGTGGTCAAGGCGGTGCTCGGCCGGATTGCCGACATGACGTGGATGCAGATCGCCATCAAGCCGGCGAAACCGTTCGCGTTCGGCACCCTCGACGGCACGCCGATCTTCGGGCTGCCGGGCAACCCGGTGAGCTCGATCGTGAGCTTCGAGATGCTCGCCCGGCCGTCGCTGCGCCGGATGATGGGTCACCGCCGGCTCGCTCGGCCGAGCCTCGTCGCGATCGCCGATGACGATCTGACCCGGCGACCCGACGGCAAGGTGCACCTGCTGCGCGTCCTGGCCGACTTCGAGGACGACGGCCGCTGTCACGTGCGATCGGCCAGGGCCCAGGGCAGCCATCAGCTCGCCGCGACGGCGATGGCGAACGCGATCGCGGTCGTGCCCGACGGCGACGGCCTACCCGCCGGAGCGGAGGTCGCGATCGTCATGTTGCAGGGGTGAGACGTAGGCTGATGCGATGACGAACACGGGGCGTGAGCTGGTTGACCCGTTCGGACGCGTCGTGCGCGACCTGCGCATCTCGGTCACCGATCGCTGCAACTTCCGCTGCACCTACTGCATGCCCGAAGAAGGCATGCACTGGATGCCTCGTTCGGAGATCCTGACGTTCGAGGAGATCGAGAGACTGGCACGAATCTGCGTCGAGCGCTACGGGTTCGACGGGATCCGGCTGACGGGTGGCGAACCCACGATCCGCGCCCACATCACCACCTTGGTGGCGAAGCTCGCGCGGCTCGGTGTCGATGTCGCAATGACCACCAACGCCGCGACGTTGCGCAACATCGCCCACGATCTGCGCGAGGCGGGTCTGAACCGGATCAACATCAGCCTCGACACGCTCGACCGCGAGAAGTTCGCTCGCATGACCCGCCGTGACGAACTCGACAACGTGCTGCTCGGCATCGAGGCGGCGAAGAGCGCCGGGTTCTCTCCTGTCAAGATCAACGCGGTGATCGAGCGTGGAACCAACGACGATGAGCTCATCGACCTCGCCCGCTTCGGCCGCGACGAGGGCGTCGAGGTCCGGTTCATCGAGTTCATGCCGCTCGATGCCAGCGACGACTGGCAGCGCGGCAAGGTCGTCGGTCAGGACGAGATCGTGGCGACGATCCATGCTGCGTTCCCGATCGAGCAGCTGCCCGCACGTGGCGCGGCGCCCGCCAACATGTGGCGGTACCTCGACGGCGCCGGCCGGGTCGGTGTGATCCCGACCGTCACGAAGCCGTTCTGCGGGGATTGTGATCGCGTCCGGTTGACCGCCGACGGACAGTTCCGCACGTGCCTGTTCGCGACCGACGAGTTCGACCTGCGGGCGGCGCTGCGCAACGGCGAGACGGACGACCAGATCGCCGCCAGGATCGAGGTCGCGGTGGGTACCAAATGGGCCGGTCATCAGATCAACCAGGTGAACTTCGTGCGGCCGAACCGCACCATGAGCCAGATCGGCGGCTGAACCATGCGCCGCAGCGCGCTCGCGCTGGGCGTGGCATCCTGCCTGCTGTCGGCCGGGGTGGTCGCTGCCGCGCTCACTTCGATCGACGAGCCGGCGACCGTGTCCGAACGTGCGGTGCGGGTGCGCCGCACGGGCCCGTCGATCGGCGGATGCGACGTCTTCCCGGCCGACAACGCCTGGAACCGACGCGTCGACACAGCGCCGCTGCGCGCTGATTCCGACGCGATCATCGCCACGATCCAGTCGATCGGCGGCACCCGACTCCATCCGGACTTCGGTGAGAACCCGCGCTACGGCATCCCGTACCTGGTCGTCGGGCCCGACCAGCCCGCGCTCCCGATCGATTACCGTGCATACGGCGACGAGAGCGATCCGGGTCCGTTCCCGATCCCGCTCGATGCGCCCGTCGAGGGAGGGAGCGGGGCGTCGGGTGACCGGCATGTGATCGTGGTCCGCTCCGGCACCTGCGAGTTGTTCGAGCTCTACCGCGCGTTCCCCTCCGAGGGCGGCTGGCGGGCCGACAGCGGCGCCCGCTTCGATCTCCGCTCGAACGCACTGCGACCCCTCGGTTGGACCAGCGCCGACGCGGCCGGGCTGCCGATCCTGCCGGGCCTCGTCAGACACGACGAGGTCGCTCGCGGGTCGATCGACCACGCCATCCGCGTCACCTTCGCCCGGACGCAGAACGGCTACATCCTGCCGGCGACGCACGCTGCGTCGAGCCGTTCCGATCCGACGTTGCCGCCGATGGGGCTTCGGCTGCGACTGAAGTCGTCATTCGTCGTGAGCTCGCTGTCCGGACAGTCGCGGGTGATCGCCGAGGCGATGCAGCGGTACGGCCTGATCGTGGCCGACAACGGTTCGAACTGGTTCTTCCAGGGGGCACCGAGTCCGTCGTGGGACGACGACGACCTCGCGCAGCTGACGTCGATCAGCGGCGACTGGTTCGAAGTGGTTGACACGGGGCCGATCCGGCGGTGACGGCACCGAGTACGGTGGTCGGCGCATGAGCGACATCGAATTCACCCATCTCGACCCGATGGGTCACGCCCGTATGGTCGACGTCACCCCGAAGGAACCGACGCACCGTCGCGCGGTCGCGCGCTGCAAGGTGTTCATGAAGCCGGAGACCACGGCGGCCATCGCGAACCGCGAGGTCAAGAAGGGCGACGTGCTGGCCGTCGCCAGGGTCGCCGGCATCCAGGCCGCCAAGCGCACGTCCGACCTCATCCCGCTGTGCCATCCCTTGCTGGTCGGCGCAGTGTCGGTCAGCTTCGACATCGGCGACGACCACGTGGCCGTGGAGGCGTTCGTCGACACCATCGATCGCACCGGTGTCGAGATGGAGGCGCTGCATGCCTGCTCGACCGCGGCGCTCACGATCTATGACATGTGCAAGTCGGCCGATCGTGGCATGACGATCGGCGAGCTCGCGCTGTGGGAGAAGACCGGGGGTCGTTCCGGGACCTACCGTCGGGTCGAAGAGTGAGTCGGGGTGAACGATCGGAGACGATCACGCATGGCCCGGACAAACCGTCGCCGGTCGAGGCGAGCGACCGATTGCACACCGGACGTTGCCGCATGTGTTACAACTGTCGTAGAATCGTAATGAAACGATGTTCTCGCCGGCCGAGGCCTGCCCGAGCGTCAGCACTCGTGATCCACCCGCCGATACAAAGGAACGTGTAACACATGGGCGAACTCGTCCTGCTGGTCGTGGCAGCCGCCTGGGCCGCCGTCTTGATCCCACCGCTGCTCCGTTCCCGGATCGAGAATCGACCGAACTCCTCGGTCACCGACTTCCGACGCCAGCTCAACCGGCTCCAGAGCACGGTTCCCAATCGCGCCGCCGGCTCGATGCGCGGCGGCATGGCCCGGCCGCTCGCACAGTCGCCGCTCCACCGCCCCGCTGCCGCCGGTCGGCCCGGTATGGGTTCGGCGCAGCTGCGCCGTTCCGGTTCCCGCACGCACGGCGGCCGCGGCAGCACCGCGACGGCGCCCCGCGAGGCCGCACCGCGCCGCCGCACGCACGGCGATCCGACCGGTGGGACGTCGCGTCCGCAACAGCCGTCGCGTCCGCAACAGCATCGTCAGACGCACGTCGCGCGTCAGGACACGTTGACGAACGACCAGACCCGTCGTCGTCGGTCGAACGTGTTGTTCATGCTCGTCCTGGCGTCGGGCAGCACCCTCTTCCTGGCGGCGACGACCAAGGAGACGGCGATGCTGTATCTGTTCGCCGCCGCCTTTCTCGGTCTGTGTGGCTACATGTATCTGCTCGCTCAGGCCCGCCAACGTGAGACCGGCTCGTGGCCGAACGACTGGATGCACGGCGACGCCCGACACGACGCCCGCTACGGTCGCTGACGCCGACGACGGGCAGGTACACTGCCTCCGCACTACGGGGCTGTAGCTCAGTTGGCAGAGCGCGTCGTTCGCAATGACGAGGTCAGGGGTTCGATTCCCCTCAGCTCCACTTCCCCGTCGTCCGATGGACGTGGACGTTCGCAGCAACCCGACCTGCTGACCAGCGGTCCATGACCTTGGGCCCTGGTGCACGGGACACTCGTTCGAGATGCTTGGGAGCGGAGCGTTTCGGCTCCGCAGGAGGTCCGTCATGAATCAGGTGGCCATCGGCAGCGATCGGCCCTACCTCGTCGTCGATTCCCCGTACGAGCTGGCGCGATGGCGACCGCTCGTGAACTGGGTGCTCTACATCCCGCACGGCATCATCCTGTACGCGCTCCAGATCCTGGCGCGGGTGGTGTTCTTCGTCTACTGGCTGATGCTGATCTTCACGGGGAAGCTGCACCCCGGCATGTACGGCGTGATGGCGATGTACGAGCGGTACAACGCCCGCGCCGGCGGATTCCTGTTCGGCTACTCCGAGACGTATCCTCCCTTCGACTTCGCCACCGACACGGCCGACAACAACGCCTATCCGCCCGTGACGTTGGCCCTCCCGGCAGTACCCGAGTCGGTGTCGCGTTCGGCAGCGCTCAACGTGCTGAAGGCGATTCCTCACTACATCGTGTTGATGGTCTACTTCATCGGCGCTGCGGTGGTGGCGTTGATCGGCTGGTTCGCGGTGCTGTTCACCGGCGCATGGCCCCAGGGCATGCGCTCCTTCCTCGTGCGGGTCAGCAACTACTACTACCGCGTGTGGACCTACGTCACGATGGTCGAGAACGACTATCCGAAGTTCGGTCTGCCGGCAGCCTGACCGGGTCGGCGCACTCGACGCCTCAGCCGTGGCAGACTGGCCGTGGTGATCGTCCTGTTCGACCTCGTTCCCCGCCCCGTGGTCGACCCCGGTGGTTGACAACGTGGCGGCAGTGGAGGCCCGATGACTGACGTCATCGTCTTCCATCACGCGCAGGGGCTCACCGCCGGCGTGCGGGCGTTCGCCGACCGGCTCGTGGTGGCGGGGCACCGTGTGATGGTCCCCGATCTCTACGAGGGCGAGACGTTCGACTCGATCGACGACGGAGTCGCACACGCCCAGTCGATCGGGTTCGACACGGTCATCGACCGTGGTGTGGCGGCCGCCGCGTCCGTCGAGGGCCCGTTCGCCGTCGTGGGGTTCTCACTCGGGGTGCTGCCGGCTCAGAATCTGGCCCAGACGCACTCCCGGGCGATCGGAGCGGTGCTCTGCCATGCCGCGATTCCCTTGGGGACGTTCGGTGACCACTGGCCCGACGGCGTCGCACTCCAGATCCACACCGCGGAACGGGACCGGCTCGGTGACTTCGACGACGCAACCGCGTTGGCCGGCGCCGTTGCGCAGGCCGAGCTCTTCGCGTACGACACCGACGCCCATCTGGTCGCGGATCCGAGTCTGCCCGACCACGACGCAGCGATCGCAGCCCAGATCCTCGACCGAACGCTCGCCCTCGTCGCTGCGGTCGCCGTACCCGCTCGTCAGCTGCGCTCGTAGCTCGCCAGCACGGCGGCGGTGCGCTCGCGGTACTCGGCGATGCGACGGATCTTCAGGTTCTCGTATCCTCGGATCATGTCGGGGAGCCCGGCGATCTCGACCGCGGGGGCGAGACGCTCGGCGGTGAGCGATCGGTAGACGGTCGCCATCGTCGTGAGGAATTCTTCGGGGAGCAACGCCTCCGTGCGGCGCATCTCGGTCCGTCCGAACGGGTCGAGGCGGGTGCCGCGCAACCGCTTGCCACGCTGCAGCGCGGCGAACGCCGGCTTCGACCAGCTTCCCAGCGCCATCTTCGAGTCCATGCCGAGCGCCTTCAGCATCGGGGGATGGAGGTGCCAGCTCACTTTCGCGTCGGGGCCCCCGACCGCGAGCGCGGCGTCTTCGCCCTCGGGGAGCAGCAGGAGGCGGGCCACCTCGTACTCGTCCTTGTAGGCCATCAGCTTGTGGAGGCTGCGGGCGACGGTCTCGGTCAACTCGGTCGACGTGGCATCGACCTGTCGCTCGTGATCGAACGCGATCGCCACAGCCTCGACGAAACGCATGGCGTAGGCCTCGTTCTGGTAGGCGACGAGGTCGGCAGCGAGCATCCCGAGGACGTCGCGGAGTGCGCCCGGTCCGGTGATCGCCGACATGCGCCGTTCGAGTGCGTCGGGCAGATCGGGAACGGTGATGGTCGGTGGCCCGAGACTCGTGTCGCGGGCCTCGGCGATCGTCTCCACGGATTCGGGGTCATGGACCCACCGCCGACCCCAGTCGAATGCCGCCAGGTTCGCCTCGACGGCAACGCCGTTCAGCTCGATCGCGCCCTCGATCGCCCCGATCGAGACGGGCACGAGACCGGCCTGGACGGCGACGCCGAGGAGGAAGACATTGGCCTGCGCCTCGCTGCCCGTGAGCGTCGCCGAGAGGCGCGCCGAGTCGACGAAGTGGCCCGCCCGGGTGGCGACCGCGAATCGAGCCTCGATCTGGCCATCGGGGTACGGCACGTCGGGATGCGAGATCATGCGTCCGGTCGGCGTGTGGGCTGTCGATGCCACGACGGCCGTGCGCCCCGGGTCGGCGGATGCGATCGAGGCGTCGCTCGATGCCACCAGCGCATCGAAGCCCAGGATGAGGTCGGCATCGCCCCGGCCGACGAGGTTGGACGAGCCGTGCCCGTGCCGGGACAGCACGACGTCGCTGATCACCGGTCCGGCCTTCTGGCTGAGCCCCGTCTGATCGAGGCCGCGCACGTTCCAGCCGTCGAACATGGCGGCAGTCGAGAGGATCTGCGCGACGGTCACCACTCCGGTGCCCCCGATCCCGGCGAGGCGGAGCCGCACGTGCTCCGGGTTGCCGTCGATCACCGGGTCCGGCACGACGCCTTCACTCCTCGTGACCGCTTCGGTCCCGGTGTCGGTGGCCCCGGTCGCGGACGCCGGCTCGATCTCGACCGTCATGAACGCCGGGCAGTCGCCATGCAGGCAGCTGAAGTCGAAGTTGCACGAGGCCTGGTCGATCGCCGTCTTACGGCCGAGCGGGGTGTCGATCGGCTGGACCGACAGGCAGTTGCTGACATCGCCGCAGTCGCCGCACCCTTCGCAGATCCGGTGGTTGATCACGACCCGCTTGGTCGGCATCATGAGTCTGCCGCGCTTGCGCGCGCGTCGGAGTTCCGCAGCGCAGAACTGGTCGTGGATGAGCACCGTGACGCCGGGGATCGTGGCCAGGTCCTCCTGCACCGCGATGATCTCGTCGCGATCGTGGACGTGCACGTCGCCCGGCAGCTCGATGTCGTCGTACCGTTCGGGTTCCTCGGCCGTGATCGCCACCTTGGTGACGCCGTGTGCGAGCAGGATCGTGACCAGTTCGGGTACGGCGATCGGTGACGTCGAGTCCTGACCTCCCGTCATCGCGATGGTGCCGTTGTAGAGGATCTTGAAGGTGATGTTCATCCCCGCACCGATGCAGTACTGGAGTGCGAGCTGGGCCGAGTGGAAGAACGTGCCGTCGCCGTAGTTCTGGAAGATGTGATCGGTCTCGACGAACGGTGCCATACCGATCCACTGGGCGCCCTCGTTGCCCATCGCCGTGATGCCGATGGTCTCGCCGACGCGGTCGGCGTCCATCAGCAGCGACATCCCGTGGCAGCCGGTGCCTGCGCCGACGAGTGCGCCGTCGGGGACCTTCGTGCCCCAGTTGTGCGGGCAGCCGGAGCAGAAGAACGGTGTTCGGTTGACGGTGAGCGGGATCAGGCCTCGGGGGCCCGCCGACGCAGGCTCCGGGGCCAACCGGTCGGCCAGGCGCGCTTCGAGCCGACGTCGGAGCCCGGGCATCATCGCGTCGGCGTCGAGCCGGCCCCACGACCGCATCAGCACCTCGCCGTCCTCGTGCGTCTTCCCGATCACTTGCGGCTGATGGCCCCGCCCGTACAGCGCGTCCTTGATCAGCCACTCGAGCGTCGGGTTCTTCTCCTCGACGACGACGATCTCGTCGAGCCCTCGCGCGAAGTGTCGCACGAGCTCGGCATCGAACGGCACGGGCATCCGCAGCTGCAGGATGCGAATACCCGCCGCGGCCAGCGCATCGTCGCCGTCGAGACCGAGGCGGCGGAGGGCGTCGAGCAACTCGTAGTACGTGAAGCCGGTGGCGACGAGGCCGATCCAGGCGTCGGCCGGGTCGACGCTGATCCGGTTCAGGCGGTTCTCGACTCCGTAGCGGTGGGCGAGGGGCAGCCGGATCTCACGGAACTCGCGCTCCACATCGAGCATGCGCTGACCGAGGAACTGCGCGCTCGGATGGCTGACCCACTGCTTCCCGTCGATCTCGACGGTCGGCATCACCGGATCGGTGTCGAGCACCGGCAGCGTGACCGTGCCCGACCCGTCGGCGACCGGCGTCACGATCTTCATCGACGACCAGAGCCCCGAGGCGCGCGACATCGCCACGGCGTGCAGACCGAGCTCGATGCACTCGGACATCGTGCCGGGGTACAGGATCGGCATGTGCAGGTCGACGAGGGATGCGTCGGACGACGACGGCATCGTCGACGACTTGCAGGCAGGGTCGTCGCCGACGAGCACCACGGCGCCGCCGTTCGAACTGGAACCGGCGAAGACGCCATGTCGAAGAGCATCACCAGCGCGGTCGAGGCCCGGTGCCTTGCCGTACCAGAACCCCACCACGCCGTCTCGTGTGGCATCGGGTCGCCCCTGGGCGAGCTGGGATCCCATGACCGACGTGGCGCCGAGCTCCTCGTTGACGGCCGGCTGGTGCACGATCGGGAGATCGGGCACGACGCGGCAGGCCCGGGCGACTTCGAGGTCGAAACCGCCCAATGGCGAACCCGGGTAGCCGGAGAGGAAGGCGGCCGTGTTCAGGCCGTTCGCTCGGTCACGGCGCAGCTGCTCGATCGGGATGCGGGCCAGCGCCTGGATTCCCGTGAGGAACACCGTGCCGTCCTCTCGGGTGTACCGGTCGGAGAGCGCGTACGGCTCGGCCGGAGCCTGGTGGATCGGAATGTCGGTCACGGGCGCCTCCTGGCTGGGAGGCCCATCCCATCAAACGAGTCGAGTTGGCGCAAATGATCCCGTCGATTCGGCCGCTCGTCGGCGTGTCGTGGTTGGTGTCGGGTCCTCGCGGTCGACCCCGAAGGCCATCTCTGGAGCTCCACGAAACCGCCCGGCGGAGGTCGTCGGGGTTCGAGAGGCCCTCCGACACAGGCCGATATCGGGATCGTCGTTGAAGCACAGCGGAGTCTGAATCTGGCGTTGTGTCGTTCGGCTCTGGCGCAGCCGGCGTCGCAGCACCAGTATTCGAGATGCGGACGAGGGCTTCAGAGAGGAGGGGCCAGTGAGTCGGCATGGGCCCGTGTCGTCGCGTGTTGCGCTTGCCGCCGCCGTGCTGTGGCTCGTCGGGATGGGGGGTGCACCGGTGCGCGCACAGAGTTCTGCGCCACCTCGGGTCGTTCCGTCGATCTCCCTCGCGTCGACCGAGTTGATTCCGGCAGCGCCTGTCGACGGGTCGGCCAGCTTCAGCGTCCCGGCTCTCGCTCCTGCGGACTTCTCCACCGTCCAGGTCGCGGTCGAGGTACGGAACGACCCGAACCACAACTTGGTTCATCCGATCGAGGAACCATTCGGTACCGGTCTGACCGGGTGCACTCCCCGAGCTGGCGTCACCGTCGCGGCAGACGAGCCGCCGGTCATGGATGACTCGTCGTCCCTGAGAGCGTTCGTGTGTGTGGTCGAAGACATCACCGTTCCTGGCGAGTACTCGCTGCCATTCCAGCTCGTTGCTCAGGACCGTGTTGGTTCCGAGTACCCGGTGACCGCGCAGGTCGCCGCAACTTGGTCGTATGCCACGGCTGCCAACCCCGAAGCGTTCCTGCTGGGCGGTGAGGCCATCGAGACCGTGGTCGTGAGTGCCCCTGCGCAGATCGAGCCACCGTCCGGCTTCGCCGTGTCAGCGTCGTGCGTCGACGACGGCATGACCGTGGTGATCGAGGCCGATGATCCCGATGTCACGTTCTGGGCAAACTTCTCCGAGGGCCCGATTCCTCCGCAGACCTGGACGTTTCCGCGCGGCGAGGGCGAGACCGGTGGATTGATCGTTGTCGGTGATCCCGGCGACCCCTTCACGGTGTTGCGCCAGGTCTGGTTCGCCGAGACCGTCGACTGCGCTTCCGGCACACCCGACACCACCACGCCCGACACCACACTGCCGCCGTTGCCAACGGGTCAGTTGCCCGCAACGGGCCCTTTGCCGATCTCTGTGCCGATCGCCCTCGCCTGGGCCGCTTCGGCGACCGGATCGTTGCTCCTACTCCTGCGTCGGACACTCTGAGAACTCGGTACCTTGTATCCGCGCTCTGCACCTGGTGGATCGCCGTTTGAGGCGTGCCCTGGAGAGGCCCTCGCCATGGGGTCTGAACATCTCCACACCGCGCTTCGCGCAGGTGGCGGGCGATGCGGGCCGACGGTTCCTGCTGGCTTCGATCGGCGGCTGGTCGACCTGGTCTCCTACAGTGGTCGGTTGACCAGCCGATGCCCGAGTGGGCTCCGTTGCCGAAGGGGAGTGGTCATGGGTACGACCGACGACATGCACGCCAAGATGAAGTTGGCGACGAGCGAAGAGATCTGGGCGCCGGGTGGACCGGTCACCGACTGGACGACCGACTACGACATCCGCAACGAGGCGTACATCACGGACCCGGTCCCCATCTGGGCGGAGATGCGAGACAAGTGTCCGGTCGCACACACGGAGCGGCTCGGCGGGTCGTGGAACCCGACCCGGTTCGACGACCTCCGTGCCCTGGCGAAGATGATTCCGGAACTGAGTTCGCGACAGGTGCTCGTCATGCCGCCGGCTCCGAACGCCCCAGAGATGTCGCGTTACGAGCAGATGATCGCCGCTGCGCCGATCACCGCCGACCCGCCGATCCACACGTGGACGCGACGCATGTTGCTGCCCGCGTTCGCACCGCGTGCGGTCGCCCAGTACGAGGAGCACACCGAAGCCTTGTGTCATGCGCTCATCGACTCGTTCGTCGAGACCGGTGAATGCGACGCCGCGGTCCAGTACTCCCAGCAGATTCCGCCACGCGTGATCGCGCACATCATCGGTGTCGACCCGGAGATGGCCGACCAGTTCGTCGAGTGGGTCAACCACGTGCTCGGTGATGGTCTCCATCACCCCGAGAAGCGACTCCAGGCGCGCGACGAGATGCTGACGTTCATCGGCGCGGAGGTCGCCAAGCGCCAGGAGGATCCCCAGGACGACCTGCTCACCGAGTTGCTGTTCATGGAACTCGACATGCCCGAGGCGCAGATCACTCCCGAGGTGGTCGTTGGCATCACCAACCTGTTGATCGTCGCCGGCATCGACACCACGTGGAGCTCGATCGGCTCGGCGCTCTGGCACCTCGGTACTCATCCCGACGACCGTCAGCGGCTGCTCGACGAGCCGGGGATCCTGCCGATCGCGATCGAAGAGTTCCTGCGCTATTACGCACCAGTGACGATGGCCCGGATCGCGGAGACCGACATCGACTACAACGGCGTCCACATCAACCGGGGCGACAAGGTACTGATGAACTTCCCGGCGGCATGCCACGACCCCGAACAGTTCGAGAACCCCGACGAGTTCATCATCGACCGCGCGCGGAACCGCCACATCGCGTTCGGTTCGGGCATCCATCGGTGCGCCGGCTCGAACCTTGCCCGGCTCGAGATGACCGTCGCCATTCGGGTGTGGCTGGAGCGCATCCCCGAGTTCCACGTGAGTGATCGGGAGCCGATGAAGTGGGCGGGCGGGCAGGTGCGCGGGCCGCGGGTGCTGCCGATGTCGTTCCCGCCGGGCACCGCACGCTGACACGCACGGTCGCGAGCGCCACCGAGTCAGACTCGGTCGACGAGATCGAGCTCGGCGAACGCGTCGGAACGGTCCGAGTCGTGGCTGAGTCTCCAGTGGCCGGTGCGGGCTCGCACGATTCGGTCCTCCGACTCCGGTCGGTCCGAGCCGGCGGGCGGTCGTGGGCGAGTGGTCAGTCGTGGTCCCGGCGACGAATGAGGATCGTGTCGATGTGGCTCATCACCTCGACGCCGTCCTGGTTCACCAACGAGATGCGTGACTTCGCGACGCCACGGTCGGGCTTCGAGGCCGAGGCCCGCTTCTCGAGCCATTCCTGACGGAGCTGGAGAGTGTCGCCAGCCCGCACCGGAGCGTGGAAGCGCAGCTCGTGATAGCCGGGCGCGGCGATGACGGCGGTGTCCGGCGAATCATGCAGCAGGTGGGTCCGGATCGCCATGATGAACACACCGGGGGCGGTGACCCTCCCTCGCCGAAGATTGTGGCGGCACTGCCGTCGTCGAGGTGAAAGGGCTGAGGATCCCACCGACGGGCGAAGTCGACCATCTCGTCCCGCTCGATCTTGAAGGTCGACCCCGTCACGATGTCGCCAGGCCGAATGTCCTCGAAGTAGTCCATCGGCGGACCGTACTGGTCAACGATCGGGCGGCAGAGTGGATCACCCGGTCAGTCGCCACGCCGTTGAGATCGGTGCCATCGGTCCGGCAAACCGAACCCCCACTTCGTGATCACTCCGTTGGCAGGTGTGGCCGACCTCGCGCTCGTGCGGCTGCGCGTCTCCGCTGCAGTTCGTTCGGATGGATCCAGCTACCTCCGACCCAGCGGTAGTCCATTCGTCCGCCGATCGGGGGTTCGTACGGTCTGGTCGGGGGATCAGGTGGCTGTTGAGGCACCACCGGTTGGCCGTCGGGGCCGATGGCTCTGCCCATCCGGTCGGTGAAGACGATGCCGCCCTCGTCGTCGGCATTGCCGGCGATGCCGAGTTCGTCCCGATGGTGTAGCCGGTGGTGTCTCGGGCAGAGTGAAACGAGGTTCCACGAATCGGTCGCGCCACCGTTCAGCCAGTGCACGATGTGGTGGACCTCCACGAACCGGTCGGCAGTGCAGCCAGGGACGCGGCAGCCCCGGTCGCGCCGCTCGATGATGCGCCGGGTGCGCTCGGGAACGATGCGTTGCGATCGCCCCACCGAGAACGGCACGCCGTCGCGCTCCCACACCGGCTGGACCACCCCGTCGCAGAGCAGACGGTCGCGAACCGTCATCGGGATGCGCCAGCCGTCGGTCGTCGTGGTCGCACCGTTCGACACGTCGACGTGCAGCCACGTGCGGTAGCGGTCGCGGCGACCGGCGGAGTCGACAGCGTCGAGGGAAGTTTCGGCCATCTCGACGAGCGCATCGGCCCAGTTGGCGCCGACGTCGCCTCGTTCGAACAGTGAGTCCTTCGCTTCGGTCAGCGCCGCTTCGATGCGGCGGCCCATATCGAGATCGAGCTGCCCGATGATCCGCCAGCGTGATTCGCCGATCGGACCGAACGTCAGCCGATCGGTCGGTTCCGCGAGGGCGGGAGCAGGATCGGGATCGTCGGGATCGCCGTCGAAGAACTCGGACCGCATCGCACGGCGGAGCTGCGTGACGGTCGCGATCTTGGCGAAGTCGAGTACTCGCTCGTCGGCCCACGCTGGTGCCTTGACGACCTCGGCGACCTGATCGATCGTGAGCTCTCCGGCTTCGAACGCCTCGACGACTCTGGGGAACGAGCCCCGGCGCTCGGCGATGCGGATGATGAGTTGCGCACGAGCCGGCGAGATGCCGGCTCGAAGGGCCAACCACTGGGCCGGTGTGTGGATGCCCTGGCCGAGCCAATCGCCGTCATCGAGTACCCGCTCCACGACTCGGACGAGGCGGGCGTGCTGCACGTTCAGGAACCCGGAGATCTCCGCGACCTCCACCTCGGGGTTCACGACTGCGGCACCCACCGTCGACATGACAAGATCGTACACGTGTTCGATCAGCGGAGCAACATGCCAGGTCAGAGGTAGTGCAGATATCGGGTAGCGCCGGATCGGATGCGCCGATGGCGGGCGGTCGATGGCGAGCTCGTCAGGACGTTCGGCTGTCCAACTCGACCACCAGTCTCGTGATCTTGCCGTCGGCGAAGGTGTACGTGTCGGTGCCTCTGGCCGGACCGGGCAGCGCCGGAGAGCGACACTCCCACCGGGTGGTCGCGATGTCGCCCCGGATCTCGATCGCCAGCACCTCGAGCTCGAGGTCGGGGAGCGGCGTCTCCCAACCGGTCCGGAGCCGCGCCCGGACCGCTTCGATGCCGACAGCTGGCTCGTCCGGCGATGTGAACGGTTCGACGTAGATGATGTCGTCGGCGAACAACGCCATCAGGTCGGCCTCGCCCCCGGGGCCGCGTCGCATCGCGGCGTAGTAGCCCTCGATCAGTGTTCTGGTGCTCTCGCTCACGCTGCTCCCGTCGTCGTCTCAGCGATCACCGGCCGGGATCGCACCCGGCCACCGATGGTAGGTTTTGCTCGTGCCGGAACCCGTCGTGCAGCGCCGAATCGCCGACGTGCTCGACGCCGTGCGCGACCGCCCGCACGAGCTCCCGGCGCGGGAGCTGGCCGCGCTCCAGGGGTGCGGCGTCGACGTCGGCATCGAACGCACGCCCAGGGAGACCGTGGTATTCGTCGAACCCCGCCCCGATGACCGGCTCGCGGCACTGTCGCCACGTGAACGCGAGGTCGTCACCCTTGCCGCGGCCGGCATGTCGAACCAGCAGATCGCGACGACGCTGTTCTTGTCACTGTTCACGGTCAAGGATCACATGCATTCGATTCTCAAGAAGACCGGTCTCGCGTCACGCACGCAGGTCGTCGCGGCCTGGTACGGCGGGCTCGCCGGCTCCTAGACCGTCGCCAGGCCCTTCGACCAGCGCGGCGTGGCCAGACGCACCTTCGGCTCGCCAGCCATCAGGGGGCCGACCCTGGCGAGGTAGTCGGCGAACCAGGGCGCCTGTGCGTTGGCGCCCATCGATGCAGCGTCCCGGTAGATCTCGAACAGGTAGAAGGTGTCAGCGTCGTGCAGGTCGTCGCACCACACCACGACCTCCTGGGTGTCGTTCGCCTCGGCCCGCGGAACCATCATCTCGTCGTAGATCGCTCTGATCTCGTCTCGACGTCCGGGCCGGGCGGTGCTCGTCACGATGATGGCGGTGTCTCCCATGCCGACGACCGTACGGACGTCGCCGACCGAGCGCCATCCATCGAAAGTCGGGTTGCGCGGAGCCGTGGCGTCACCCACCGGCGAGGTGTGGTTCCAGCCAGTCGGAGAGCTCACCGAAGAACTCGATCCAGGCGACGTCGCCGGGGCCGCTGCCGTGTCGGACGATCACGAGCTCGGCAGCGGGATCGACGTAGATGAACTGACCGTGATCGCCGTTCGCGAAGAAGGAGTCGTCCGCCCCGTCGATCCACCAGAGGTACTGGTAGCCGGGGGCCGGGTCGGTGGTGGTATCGAGGCGAGTCGCCTCGTCGACGAAATCGGCAGAGACGATCTGGCGGTCGCCGTTGCGGCCCTCGTTGAGGTAGATCCATCCGAGCTTGGCGAAATCGATCGCCCGGCCGTTGACGCCGACGAAGCTCTTCTCGAACCCGTGCTCGTCCGAGTCCAGACTCCACGAGCCGTCGGATTCGGCGCCCATCGGTTGCCAGAGGCGGCTCTCCAGGTACTCGCTGACGGACGTGCCGGTCGCGCGTTCCAACACGAGGCCGAGCAGGATCACGTCCCGGTCGTTGTAGTCGAACACGGCGCCGGGCGCTTCGATCACATCGGGCTCGGTCACCACCGCCGTGCGGAGATCGGTGCCGTGATAGGTGTCGGCCGGATCGTCCCATGGTGACGAACCCTCGTCGAACGACAGACCCGACGACATCGTGATCAAGTGTCGAATCGTGATCTCGCGGAACCGGGGGTCATGCTCGACCAACTCCGGCACGTGGTCGACCACCCGATCGTCGAGGCTGTCGAGGAATCCCTCGTCGACGGCGATGCCGACGAGCGTCGCGACGAACGACTTGGCGACCGAGAACGACGTCTGCACGTCCGTTCGGTCGGAGCCGTTGGAGTACCCCTCGTAGAGCAGACGGTCGCCGTGCAGCACGATGAACGCCGTCGTGTCGGAGCCCTCCAGTATCTCGGCGAGCGGAACGCCCTCGTCGCCGACGTGGTCGGCGACCGGTGACACGGCCACCGGGGCGAACACGACGACGTCGTCGCCGGCACGAACCTCCCGCGACGGAAACCGATCCTGGTCCCCGTACGCGGATTGACCCCCACACGAGGGCCCGGGCGAACTGGGACGAGTCGGTCGCGGTCAGCGCCCACGTGTACGTGCCCACGCCGCCTGCGCCGATGCCGATCAGCACGGCTGCGACGACCACCGGCCATCGCCCCGCGGCTCCACGCCGACGGGGCCACCGGGCAACCAGTACGCCAACGGCGAGCAAGGCGGCGCCCACCACGACGACGATCATTCGGGATCACCCCGAGCACCGATCCACGGCTCGGCCATCCCGCAGCGCAGCAGTCAGGACCATCGCACGCGGGCGCTCATCCCGGCCAGCCCGCCGCCGACGAAGGCGCAGGCGCGGGCGCCGAGCAACTCGGTGACGCCGATGCGGCCGGCTCGGGCGCGTCGCTGCGCCTGCCCGATCTCCGTCTGACCGGTGTCGCGCTCGGATGCATCGAGGTGGGCCGACACCTGGGGGTCCTCCCCTCAGAGCATGCAGCCGGATGCGTCGTTCCAGGGCCCAAGGTCCCGTGGGTCGGATCAGTCCGCGTCGTGGAGGTCGACCTCGCTCACGGCGATCAACGCCGCGTTGACGATGCTGCCGGCGTCGATGCCCACGATCTCGTAGAGGTCGGCGATGGTGCCCGACTCGCCGAAGCGGTCGACGCCGAGCGTGTACTGCCGTGTGCCGAGCGCGGAGCCGATCCAGGCGAGGCTGTGGCTGGCGGCGTCGTGCACGCTCACCACGGGCCGCCGTCGCTCGTCGGACGGCACCACCCGGTGCAGCTGGCTCGGTGCACGAACCACGCGCGCCGACGCCGTGGCCTGGGCGAAACCGGCTCGCCAACTGCGGTAGACGCGGTCGGGGCTCGTCAGATGGATCACCGACGCGGTCACGCCTTCGTCGTCGAGCACGGTGGCTGCGGCGAGTGCCTCGGGCGCCAACGCACCGGTCGTGACCAGTGTGACGCCGGGTCGGCCGTCGGGTGGGACGTCGAGCAGTCGGTACCCGCCCGCCAGCACCTGCGAACGGAGCCGATCCTCGCCGAGCCGATCGATGGCGGCGGCGAACGGCGTCTGGTCGATCGGCCGGGTCGACAGGCGGAGGTAGCTGCTGGTGCCGCCCGGCTGCGACAGCTGGTCGAGTGCGTCGCAGAGCACCCAGTCGACCTCGGTCGCGAACGCCGGCTCGAAGTAGGTCAGGTTGGGAAGCTCGGCACCGACCGACGCCGTGATCGTCGACTGGTGGGCGCCGCCCTCCGGTGCCAGTGTCACACCGGCCGGGGTGCCGGCCACGACGAACCTGGCGTCGTTGTAGAGGCCGTAGATCAGGGCGTCGAGACCTCGCAGCACGAACGGGTCGTACACGGTGCCCACCGGCAACAGATGGCGGTCGTGGTGCTCGTGACCGAGGCCGAGCTGGCCGAGGAGCATGAACAGGTTCATCTCGCTGATGCCCAACTCGATGTGCTGCCCGGCGGGCCCCGGCGCCCACTTCAGGAGTCGGTCCGCCCCGCCGTGGTCGTCACGTTCGGTGTGCGAGTAGACGCCTCGCTTGTTGATGAAGCCACCGAGATTGGTCGAGATCGAGACGTCGGGCGCCGTCGTGACGAGCCGATCGCCGACGCCGTCGACGTCGGCCAGGCTGGCGAGGACCCGTCCGAACGCCTCCTGCGTCGACACCGAACCGGTCGTGGTCACCGAGCGGGCCGATCGCGGCACCGGGAGCACCGGTCGCGGCGTCGGCGGTGCGTTGTTGATGTCGCCGCCGACCTCGCGGCACCAACGGCCGGCGGCGGAATCCGGATCGAATCGATCCCATTCCGTCGCCTCGTCCAACCCGAGCTCGGCACGGAACGCGTCGATCTGCTCCGGCGGGAGCAGGGCGGCATGGTTCATCGGATCACCCGCCATGGGCAGGCCGAACCCTTTGATCGTGTAGGCGAACACGACCGAGGGCCGATCGGCGACCGCATCGCAGGATCGGAACGTGTCGATGAGCAGACCGAGGTCGTGGCCGCCGAGATCGGTCACCAGGTGCTGGAGCGCCGCGTCGTCGAGATCGCCCACCAGCTCGGACACCGCGGGGTCGGCGCCGTTGAGGAACTTGTCGCGCACGTCGGGGCCCGACAGCGTGAACAGCTCCTGGTAGGCCTCGTTCGGCATCGAGTCGATGTGCGCCTCGAGTGCGTGGCCGCCCGGCTCGGCGAAGGCCTTCGTCAGCCGCCCGCCGTACTTCGCCTCGGCGACGTGCCAGCCGGCGTCGGCGAAGAATCGTTTCAGCCGCACGGCGGCGATGTCGGGAATCACACGATCGAGGCTCTGTCGGTTGAGGTCGACCACCATCGTGAAGCTGCCCAGCTCCTGCGTGGCCGGGTCGGCGATCGCCTCCCAGACGTTGCCCTCGTCGAGTTCCGCGTCGCCGACCAGGGCGATGAACCGCGCCGGAGGCTGCTCTCCGAAGTGCGAATCGGTGTACCGACGGGTCAGCGCCGAGAACAGGGGAGCCACGGCTCCGAGACCCACCGACCCGGTCGAGAAGTCGGACACGTCGGGATCCTTCGTACGCGACGGGTAGGCCTGGAGACCACCTCGCTGACGCAGCGTCGTGAGATACGAACGATCGAGCTCACCGGTGAGGTACTTGATGGCGTGGTACACGGGCGAGGCGTGTGGCTTGACCGCCACCTTGTCCTCGCCGCCGATGTGCCCGAACCACAGCGCCGTCATGATCGACGCCATCGACGCGCTGGAGGCCTGGTGACCGCCGACCTTCACGCTGTCGGCCCTGGGGGTCTCGGCGCGTCGATTGGCGTGATCGATGATGCGTGTCGCCAGCCACAGCACCCGCCGCTCGATCTGCCGAAGCACGTCGAGATCGGGGGTGTCCGAGCTCATGGGCGCAGCGAATCCCGGAGTGCCTCCTCGTTGCGGCTCCGAACGTCGGCGTTGACGCGCTGCCGCTCGAGGATCTGTTGCAGCGTCTTGGCCGCCTGTTCGATCGGGTGCTCGGCGAAGAAGGCCTGCGCCTGCACGACGTCGGCGGGTCGGTCGAGAGTCCTGACCGTCTCGACGATTCGGGAGATCGTGTTCCGCGGGAACATGTCGTTGACCTGAGCCCAGTTGCGCCGCACGAACTCCCAGGCGTCTCGACCGTGGTGCAGGTTTCCGATCGCGGCCCGGAGGAGGAACGGCGCGTTCTGGGACTTGACCTCGTCGCTCATCGCGAGTTCCAGCGTGCGCGTCATGAGTCGTTCACCCTCGAACTCGGCGAGCAGGTACAGGTGGCGGAGCTGCACCTGCGGCGTGGCTCCGTGGCGGTACTGGTCGAGCATGCGGTCGTAGTCGTCGTCGTCACCGGTCGCGGCCACGACCGCGGTCGCGGCGGCGGCGAGTTCGGCATCGACCGCGTCCGAATCGGTCGCCCACGTGCCGTAGTACCGGCGCGCATCGGCACGGGCGTCGGCATCGCCACCGGTGACCGCCACCACCGCGAGCAACAGACCGCGCAGCTTCGCGGTGAGATCGGGCTCGTCGGGGGTCGGCTCGCCGAGATCCGCCAACACCGGTTTGCAGAGCGTGGTGACCCGCTGTTCGAACGCCTCGAGGGCCGCATCGTCGCCGATGACCAGGCGCCGGAGTCCGCGCAGGCCGATCGCGATCGCCTGCCACACGCCGTATTCGCGCTCGGCCCCGAAACGTTCGACCAGTTCGAGGTACTCGGACGCGTCGAGCGTCTGCGCGGTGACGGCGCTCCACGCGTCGTCGACGAGGTTGTACCGCTCCAACGTGGTCATGTCCTCGACGGTCGAGGCAGTCAGCCGGGCCCGCAGTTCGTCGGAGTAGGACACCCGGAAGAATCCGTGACCGCCGGCGTTCACGACGGCCGGGCCTTCACCGAGCGGACGGCGGATCTCGTCGCCGTCGAGCAGCACCGTCGACGTCGTTCCACCCTGGCGCACCGCGATCGGGATCGCCCATCTCGACGTCGAGGCGTCCTCGGGGTCGAAGGCGAACCGTCGCTGTGTGAGCACGAGCTCGTCGCCATCGGCCCGCGCCTCCACGAGGGGGTAGCCGGGTTGCCAGATCCACGAATCCATGATTCGCCTGACCGGCTCGCCGGACGTGTGCTCGATCGCGTCCCACAGGTCACCGGTCTCGGTGTTGCCGTACGCGTGGCTGCGAAGATAGTGGCTGACGCCGTCGCGGAAGCGCTCGGCGCCGAGGTACTGCTCGAGCATGCGGAGCAGGGCGCCGCCCTTCTGGTACGTGAGGACGTCGAACATGCCCTCACAGTCGGCAGGGGAGCGGACCTCGTACTCGACGGGTCTCGTGGCTGCGAGCGAGTCGGTCTCGAACGCGACGCTGCGTTCGAGCCCGAACGACGTCCATCGTTCCCACTCGGGTCGGAACGCGTCGCACGCCGCGATCTCCATGAACGTGGCGAACGCCTCGTTCAACCAGATCCCGTTCCACCATCCCATCGTGACGAGATCGCCGAACCACATGTGGGCCAACTCGTGGGCGATGACGTCGGCGACGAGCTGGCGCTCGTTCTGTGTCGCCGACGTCGGGTGGACGAGCAGCAGGTTCTCTCGGAACGTGATGCACCCGAGGTTCTCCATGGCGCCGGCCGCGAAGTCGGGGAGGGCGACCAGGTCGACCTTGTCGCTGGGATAGGGCACGTCGTAGTACGTCTGGAACCACCGGAGGCAGAACGTGGCCACGTCGATCCCGAACCCGGTCAGGTCGGCTTTTCCCGGCACGTGCACGATCCGTACGGGGATGCCGTCGGCGTCGTACCACTCGGTCGCCTCCAACGGTCCGACGACGAAGGCCACGAGGTACGAGCTCATCACCATGGTGTCGGCGAATCTGACGATGCGCTTGCCGTCGGCCTCGATCTCCGACGCGATCGAACCGTTCGACACGGCCATCATCTCGGGCTCGACGACGAGCTTCACGGCGAACACCGCTTTGAAGTCGGGTTCGTCCCAGCAGGGGAACGCCCGCCGGCAGTCGGTCGACTGCATCTGGGTCGTCGCGATCACGTGCTCGACCCCGTCGGTGTCACGATACGTGCTGCGATAGAACCCACGCAGCTTGTCGTTGAGGACGCCGCGGAACTCGAGGTCCAGCTCGTGGCGTCCGGTCTCCACGCCATCGTCGGGTACGACGACGAGACGTTCGGTGTCCGGTTCGAGCACGAAACGAGCCGGCCGGCCATCGAACCTGCACCCGTCGATCTCGAGTTCGATCGCGTTCAGCACCAGCCGATCAGCCGGCTCGCTCGTGTCGAGCTCGATGTGGACCGAGCCGACGAACGTGCCCGCGACCAGATCCGGCTCGAGGACGAGATCGTACCGAATCGGCGCAGTATGGCGGGGCAGCCGATACGGATCGAGGGCGTCGGTGATGGTCGCAGTCACCACTCGGATGGTATCGGGCAGAGGGCGGCGGCGGGTCGGGTCGCGGGCCGCCCGATGACGCCGAACATGCGACGAGCATGCGCCGGAGACGGCCTGCGATATCGTGCCCGCCTGTGAACCTCGACGGAATGCTCGGTCGGAACGACGCGCACTACGACGTCGTCGGGATCGGCAACGCGCTCGTCGACGTCATCGCTCACGCACCCGACTCGTTCGTGGACGAGCACGGACTCGTGAAGGGTGCGATGGACCTCGTCGACACCGATCGTGCCGTCCAACTCTACGAAGCGCTCGGTTCGGCGGTCGAGATGAGCGGTGGCTCGGCGGCCAACACGATGTGCGGCATCGCCAGCTTCGGCGGATCGGCGGCCTACATCGGGAAGGTGACCGACGACGATCTCGGGCAGGTGTTCGGGCACGACCTCCTCGCCGTCGGCGTCCAGTTCCGACCCGGAGACGATCGCAACGAGGTGCCGACGGGCCGTTGCATCATCGTCGTCACGCCCGACGCCGAACGGACGATGAACACGTTCCTCGGAGCATCCAGCCTGCTGCGCGTCGACGACGTCGACGATCGGGCGATCGCCGCCGGCAGGGTGCTCTACATGGAGGGCTACCTCTTCGACCGGGACGCGGCCAAGGCCGCGTTCCGTCATGCGGCACGCGTCGCCCACGACGCCGGCAGCCTGGTGTCGCTCACCCTGTCCGATTCGTTCTGCGTCGACCGTCACCGCGACGACTTCCGTGCACTCGTCTCCGACGAGGTCGACTTGCTGTTCGGGAACGAAGCCGAGCTGATCTCGCTGTACGAGACCGAGACGTTCGATCAGGCGATCTTCGAGCTGCGGGAGCACTGCCAGCTGGCTGCGATCACGACCGGAGCCGAGGGTTCGGTCATCGTGACGGCCGACGACGTGGTCCGCGTGCCCGCCCAGCCCGTGCGCCGGGTGGTCGACACGACCGGTGCCGGTGACCTGTACGCGGCCGGTTTCATGTACGGCCTGGCGACGGGGCGTGCGTTGGCCGAGTGCGGACGGCTCGGCTCGATCGCTGCGTCCGAGGTGATCTCCCACATGGGTCCCCGGCCGCTCGTCGAGCTGCGTACGCTGGTCGAGTGACCCACGACGATCCGAAGAACGCGGCCCAGCGCTGGCTGGCGGCCGAACCCGACGCCGATATCCGCGACGAACTGCAGGCGCTGCTCGATGGTGACCAGGACGAACTGGCGGCTCGCTTCGACGGGCGGCTGCAGTTCGGAACCGCCGGTCTGCGTGCGGCCGTCGGCGCCGGGCCGCTCCGGATGAACCGGCTCGTGGTCCGGCAGGCAGCGGCCGGCCTCGCCCGTTACATCCTCGCCACCGATCCGCGCGGTGCCGAGCGCGGCGTCGTGATCGGCTTCGATGCCCGACGCAAGAGCGACGTGTTCGCATCCGACACAGCACGCGTCATGGCGGCGCACGGCATCAAGGCGATGCTGTTCGACCAGTACGTGCCCACGCCGGTGCTCGCGTGGTCGATCACCGACTTCGACGCTGCTGCGGGTGTCGTCGTGACGGCGTCACACAACCCTCCGGCCGACAACGGCTACAAGGTGTACCTGGCCGACGGTGCGCAGATCGTGCCCCCACACGACGCCCGGATCGCGGCTCGCATCGACGAGGTGGACCCGACGGATGTGACCCTGGCGGATCCTGAGCACGAACTGATCGTGTCGGTGGGCGACGAGGTGTTCGACCGGTACCTCGCCGCGATCCCGTCCGTCCGCCGACGTCGCGACGTACCGGGGCCGAAGGTCGTCTACACCGCGATGCACGGCGTGGGCGGCGCAACGGTCCTCCGGGCCTTCGAGTCGGCCGGCCTACCGGCCCCGATCCCGGTCGCGGCGCAGTTCGACCCCGACGGGACGTTCCCCACCGTCTCGTTCCCGAACCCCGAGGAACCGGGGGCGATGGATCTGTTGATCGAGGGCGCACGGGCGGCGGGCGCCGACCTGGCGATCGCGAACGACCCCGACGCCGACCGTTTGGCAGCCGCCATCCCGCAGCCCGACGGCTCGTGGCGCCGGCTCGGCGGTGACGAGATCGGCTGGTTGTTCGCCGACTACCTGCTCGGGCAGGGCGACGGAGACGACCGACTCGTGGTGACCACCCTGGTGTCGTCGGCCCTGCTCGGCAAGATCGCCGCCGCGCACGGCGTTCACGCGGTCGAGACGTTCACCGGCTTCAAGTGGATCGCACGTGAAGTGCTCGATCGCCCCGAGCTCGATTTCGTGATGGGCTACGAACAGGCGCTCGGCTACCTGGTCGCCAAGCAGCCGCTCGACAAGGACGGCATCTCCGCTGCCGTTCTCTTCGCCGAGATGGCCGGGGTGGCCGCAGCCGAGGGACGCACGATGCAGGAGTGGATCGACGACATCGCCGCCCGCTTCGGCCGTCACGTGCTCGCCGACGCCTCGGTGCGGATGAGCCCCGATGACGCTGCCGCGAAGGTGGCGGCGCTCCGAGCCGATCCGCCCGGGACGATCGGCGGGCGCGACGTGCTGTCGACCGAGGAGTATCCCGAAGCCAACCTGCTCCGCTTCGAGCTCGTCGGTGGCGTACGCGTCCAGATCCGTCCGAGCGGCACCGAACCGAAGGTCAAGCTCTACGGCGAAGCCGTGGACGAGGACCCGGCGCCGTTCGTCGCGGCGCTGGCGGATCTGCTGGTGTGAGCCGGCGATGACGCCACTCGTCATCGCCGTCGAGGATCCACGGGTGCCCGACGTCGTCGAGCTGCTGGAGGCGCACCTGTCCCTCATGCGGCGCATCTCACCGCCCGGCCACGTCCACGCACTCGACCTCACGGGGTTGACGGGGCCGGCGATCACGTTCCTCGCCGCCCGCCGCAGCGGCGAACTGCTCGGCGTCGGTGCGCTCAAGGACCTCGGTCGAGGGCGTGCGGAGATCAAGTCGATGCACACGGCATCGGGCGCGCGGGGCCAGGGCGTCGGGCGTCGGCTGGTCGACGACGTGATCGACCTCGCCGCCCGGCGGGGCGTTGCGTGGCTCGGACTCGAAACCGGCACCCAGCCCGAGTTCGAACCCGCACGAGCGCTCTACCGCTCGTTCGGCTTCGAAGTCTGCGAGCCGTTCGACGACTACACCGTGAACCCGTACAGCACGTGCATGTCCCTCGACCTGACCGCGTCGTTCACCGGCTCGTGACCACTGGCTCGTAGATCACGAATCGTTCGTTGTCCCACACCTCACGGTACCTGTCGCTCTCGCCGGCGAGTTCGGCGGCGAGGTCGCTGGTGCGGTCGACCACGATCAGGCGCAGCCGGAGCGACTCGGGGATCGGCCGGTAGTCGTCGACCTGCACCGCGCGCCGTTCGGTCTCGAGCGTCATGGCGCGCGCCTTCGGCGCAGCGATCACGTCGCCGGTGTCGCTGAGGGCGACGACAGCGTCGAACATCTCGATCGCCGCGGGATGGGTCGGTCCCCACTCGATGGCCCCGGTGTCGGCGACGACTCGTGCGGTGTCGATCCGCGTCTTGGCCTGCACCAGGTTCCCGAACGCCAACGCACCGAGCACTACGGTGACCGCGATCATCGGGGCGTGACGCCACGGGACGAGTCGTGCGGCTGTGGCGATCGCCGCGGCGCCGAGCAGGAGGAGGATCGGAGCGATCGAGCACACGTACCGGTTGATCGGCGACCGGAAACTGCCCCCGATCAGCAGGGCGCCGACGGCGTAGGCGACGAGATGCAGGTCGCGCCGGCGGTAGACGAACGCCGCCAGCAGGATGCCTGCAGCAGCGGCCGTGATGTAGCCGACGACCGCGATCCACCCCAGTGTCGGACTGCCGAGCACCTCGGGGGCGTCCTGCCACGAACGTTTCAGTCCCGACACCTCGGCGAGGTGCTCGACGTGGTCACGGCGGAACTTCCAGACGTTGGCGACGCTCGTGCCGGTGTAGCGAGGCACGAGTGTGCTCGGCAGCAGGGCTTGGCCGATCCCGACCGTCAGCAGCGCAGTCGTGTGCGGTAGGAGGAGACGGATGGGGAGTGGCTGGTACGGCTCGTCCGAGCGCGGTCGCCATCGGGCGGCGGCGAGCGCTGCGAGTTGGGCAGCCGCGATGGCCCCGACCGTCGCGAGGCCCTCGCGTCGCACGGAGAACGCGGCTGCAGCGCCGACGCCGATCAACGCGAGCGGCCACAGTGGAGCTCGGAGGTCGACGAAGACGTTCCTCGCTGCGAGATGATCGATCCCGACCAGTACGACGCCCGTGATCGCGAGGAACGGCCACTCCGACTGGATCAGCTCGGTCCACCCGAGCAGGAGCGGTGTCATCGTGACGGCGACGACGCCGACGAGCGCAGGCACCGCGCCCAGTCGGCGTGTGGCGAGTTGGAACCAGCACCACGCGAACACCATCGCGGACAGCACCGGCACGATGGCCAGGCGGTCGACGTCGGCGCCCACGACAGCGACGAACGGCGCCAGGATGATCGGAAAGCCCCACGGGTACAGCGGTGGGCTGAACGCGGCGCCTCGCGACGACTCGACGGTGAACAGATTCTCGTCGATGACCCGTCCGGGGTCGCCGTCGACAAGACCCTGCGCCTGTCGGATGTAGAGCGCCCAGTCGTCTCCCCACCAGTGGCCGGCGCGGTGCGACGCGAACATCGCCGCAGCCATCGCGCCCAACGTCAGCGCGAGCGCGACCGACGTGGCGATCGACGGCCAACCGCGGTCGCCGGTGTCGGCGACCGCGTGGTCAGACACCGCTGCCGAACTGACGGTCTCCGGCATCGCCGAGGCCGGGCACGATGTAGGCGTTGTCGTTGAGGTGGTCGTCGATCGCGGCAGTGAACACGTGGAGATCGAGGCCCTCGTCGCGCAACCGCTGCAGGCCTTCGGGAGCGGCCAGTGCGCAGACCACCGTGATCGGGCCCGGCGCGTGGCGTTCGACCAGGAGCTCGATCGTGCGGACCAGCGAGCCGCCGGTGGCGAGCATCGGATCGATCACGATCACCGGGCGCCCGGCGAGGGACTCCGGGAGCTTGTTGACGTACGGCTTCGGTTCGAAGGTGTCTTCGTCGCGGGAGATGCCGATGAAGCCCACGTCGGCGATCGGCATCAGTTCCTGGGCGGCATGGACGAAACCGAGCCCGGCTCGCAGCACGGGGACGATGACCGGCTGGACCGCCAGCCGGCGCACCGGCGCCGTGGTCAACGGCGTCTCGATGGTGCCCTCGACCGTGGGCAGCGACTTGGTCGCCTCGGCGAGCAGGAGGGTACCGATCCGCTCGAGGTTCGTGCGGAACAGCGGATTCGGCGTGTCCCGATCGCGGATGCGAGCCAGCGAATCGGCGACGAGCGGGTGTTCGACCAAGGTGACGGTGACGGGCATCAGATCGCTCCCATGGAGAGTTCGGCGTTGAGGAGTGCGTAGCGCGGCTTGATGAGCCCGTTGATGATCTTGAGTCGTTCGGGAAACGGCGCGAACGCCGACTTCATGGCGTTGATCGTCAACCACTCGAAGTCCGCCAGGTCCCACCCGAAGGCATCGTGCAGTTTGACCATCTCTCCGGTCATCGAGGTGTTGCTCATCAACCGGTTGTCGGTGTTGACCGTGACCCGGAAACGGAGCCGTCGGAGCAGGCCGATCGGGTGCTCGGAGATGGATGCGCACACGCCGGTGTTGACGTTGGAGGTCGGGCACAACTCGAGGCAGATCCGGCTGTCCCGCACGTAGGCCGCGAGTCGGCCGAGGTGTTCATCGCCCGGCTCACCCGTGATGTCGTCGACGATCCGTACGCCATGGCCGAGCCGGGCGGCGCCGCAGTACTGGAGTGCCTCCCAGATCGAGGGGAGCCCGAAGGCTTCGCCGGCGTGGACGGTCGAATGGAAGTTCTCCCGCATCACGTACTGGAACGCGTCGAGGTGCCGTGTGGGCGGGTACCCCTCCTCGGCACCGGCGATGTCGAACCCGACGACACCACGGTCGCGGTGATCGATCGCCAGCTTGGCGATCTCGAGGCTGTGCGCAGCCGTGCGCATGGCGGAGCAGATCGTGTGGATCGTGAGATCGGTACCCGTCGCACCCCGTTCGAAGCCGACCAGCACGGCGTCGAGCACCTCCGACAGGTTGAGCCCCGCCTCCATGTGCTGTTCGGGGGCGAACCGGACCTCGGCGTAGACGACGTCGTCCGCGGCGAGGTCCTGAGCGCATTCGAACGCGACACGCTCGATCGCATCACGATGTTGCATCACCCCCACCGTGTGCACGAACGGTTCGAGGTAGAGCACCAGGTCGTTGCGCTCGGCCCCACGATGGAACCACGTGGCGAGCTCGTCGACGTCGGTCGTGGGGAGCTGGTCGTAGCCGAACTCGCTGGCCAGTTCCACGACCGTCGCCGGTCGCAGCCCGCCGTCGAGGTGATCGTGCAGCAGGACCTTGGGAGCTCGCTGGATCAGCTCGTTCATCATCCCGACACCGTATCGAGCCGACGCGGTCGCAGGTAGCCGGAATGCCGGATCGAGTTGCGGTCGACCGCTGCTCGAGTCGCCAGGGTCACCAGCGTCGGCATCGTCCCCGGCGTCGGCCGTTAGCCTGGCCGAATGCCTGAAGACCAGTCGGCCGATGTGTCGGGTACCGCCCGATTGACGGTGTTGGGGAGCACGGTGCGCCACGCGATCGAGCACGTGGAGGTCTTCCGTGCGCCCGCCGACGTGACGCTGGTGACCTTCACCAACGACGAACTGGCGTCGATGTGCCCGGTGACTCAGCAGCCCGACCTGTCCTCCGTGGTGATCGAGTACGCACCCGATGAGTGGTGCGTCGAGTCGAAGAGCCTCAAGCTCTACCTGTGGGGCTACCGCGACCGTTCGGTGTTCGCCGAAGCGCTGGCTGCAGAGATCGCCAACGAGATCATGTCGACCGCACGACCGACCCGGGTGACGGTGACGCTCACCCAGCGGCCACGTGGGGGTATCGAGGTGCGGGCGGTCAGCGAGTTGACTCGCTGACCGTTGTCGTCCGGTTCCGAGGAGGCCACGACACCGTCGAACGTCAGTGCCCGGCGGTGACCTGTCCGGTGGTCTTCGCATGGAGCCGTTCGGCGTGCTCGTTCATGCCGACCAGTTCGGCACGGATACCGCGCTGCTCGAACTTCTCGACAACGATGTCGAGCGCGGCGACCGCCGAGGTGTCCCAGATGCGGGCATCGGTGAGATCGATCTCGACCCGGCCGACGTCCACCGCGTCGTAGTCGAAGGCGTGCACGATGTCGTGGGTGGAAGCGAAGAACAGCTCACCGGTCACTGCGTACAACCGCTCGATGTTGTCGGGATCTACGACGCTGGTGACCTTGACCAGCTCCGAGACGTGACGAGCGAAGAACACTGCCGACAGCACGACGCCCGCGCCCACCCCGTAGGCGAGGTTGTGGGTGAACACCACGATCGCAACCGTGGCCGCCATGATGCCCGTCTCGGCGAGGGGGTGGGATCTGATCGCCGACGGGCTGATGCTGCGCCAGTCGAACGTGCCGATTGCCACCATGATCATCACGGCCACGAGCGCAGCCATCGGGATCCGGGCGACCAGGTCGCCGAGGGCGAGGATCAGCACCAGCAGGAACACGCCCGACGCGAGCGTCGACAGGCGGGTCCGACCTCCCGAGCGATAGTTGATCATCGACTGGCCGATCATGGCGCATCCGGCCATGCCACCGAGGAAGCCGGTCGCGACGTTGGCGACGCCCTGGCCGCGCGCCTCGGTGTTCTTGTCGGAGTCCGTGTCCGTCAGGTCGTCGAGCAGCTGGGCCGTCAGCAGCGACTCGAGTAGACCGACGACCGCCAACGTGAACGCGACCGGGAAGATGATCGCCAGGGTGCCGAGGGCGAACGGTAGGTCGGGCAGCGCCACGAACGGCAGCGCATCGGGCAGCGCACCCATGTCGCCCACGTTCGGGAGATCGACGTTCCAGATCATCGCCGCAGCGGTGATCGCGACGATCGCCACCAACGGGGACGGCACGGCGCGGGTCAGCCGCGGCAACCCGTAGATGATCACGAGCCCGATCAGGATCGCAACGACGTTGGCGAGTAGGCGGTCGCTGCGCGCGGCGCCATCGGTGAGGAAGATGTGTGGGACCTGAGCCAGGAAGATGAGGATCGCGAGCGCATTCACGAAACCGACCATGACCGTGCGGGGCACGAACCGCATGAGCTCACCGACGCCGAGATACCCGAGCCCGACCTGGAGGATTCCGGCGAGGATCGTCGCCGCGAACAGGTACTCGATGCCGTGCTCCTCGACGAGCGGGACCAGCACGAGCGCCATCGCGCCGGTGGCCGCCGAGATCATCCCGGGGCGCCCGCCCGAGAAGGCGATGATGATCGCGATCGAGAAGGACGCAGAGAGTCCGACCTTGGGGTCGACACCGGCGATGATCGAGAACGAGATCGCCTCGGGGATGAGCGCGAGCGCGACGACGAGACCTGCGAGGAGATCGGTTCGGGGGCGGGCGAACCATTGTTCGCGGGTGAAGACACCAGTCGGGGCGCGGCCGCGAGCGCGCGCGACGGGAGGAACAAGGGGGGAGGACATCGTTGCTTTCGGGGGCTTGGTGGTCATGACGGGCAGCCACCCGTTGGTCACTGACGTCCGAAGTCCGCAACCCTAGGGCCGGATGTGTCGGATCCCACGCGTGCAGGCGCCACCGCGGGCGCGCGACGCCCTGCGGGGCACCCCGGCCCGACGAGCCCTCCACGGCCGCGGTGGACAGCGGACGGTTCGGTCGCAGCCCTACTTCGAGGGCTCGTAGGGCACACCTTCGGCTGCGGGCGGAATCGCCCGACCCACGGCGCCGGCGACGACGATCAGCGTGACGACGAAGGGCAGCATCTGCCAGAACTCGCTGGGGATCGAGAAGCCGCCGACTTCGACCTTGAGGATCTGCAGCCGCGAACCGAGTGCCCGGGAGAAGCCGAAGAGGACGGCACCGGCGAAGGCCCCCCATGGACGCCACTTGCCGAAGATCATCGCCGCGAGAGCGATGAACCCGGCGGCGTTGGTCATGTTGTCCTCGAAGCCACCCTGGGACTCCATCGAGAACCAGGCCCCGGCCAAGCCGGCGATCAAGCCGCCGAGGATCACCGACTGGTAACGGATCTTGATCACGTTGATGCCGAGCGTCTCGGCGGCGTGCGGGTTCTCGCCGCTCGATCGCACGCGCAGGCCCCACTTCGTCTTGAACATCACCAACCAGGTCCCCGCGACGATGAGGAACATCATGAAGAAGATCGGCTGCCCCTCGAACAACTGGTCGCCGACGATCGGGATGTCGCTGAGCAGCGGGATCCCGAAGTTGGGCAGCGGCTGCCCCGTGGTGACACCGGTCGGGATGATCACCTCCGACCGCAGGAACCCGGTGAACCCCAGCGCGAACAGGTTGATCACGACACCGGAGATGATCTGGTTGATCTGGAACGTGACCGTGAGCCACGCGTGGAGTGCGCCGAGCAGACCGCCGGTGACGACGGCGATGACGAGCGCGAACCACAGGGCCCACGTCGAGGTCGCGTCGCCGAGCACGGCGTACGCGCTGAACCCCACGCCGGCGGAGGTGAGCATCATGCCCTCGATGCCGATGTTGATGATGCCGGATCGCTCGCTCCAGAGGCCGGTCATCGCACCCAGTGCGATCGGGGTGCACAGCACCAGCGACTCCGACATCAGGTTCATCACGTTGGTGCTCGACGCGCTGGAGAGGGCGAGGCTGATGCCGAGCACGAGCGGGATGAACAACGCGGCCGAGATGCCGCGACCGGTGGCGCCGATCCACGACCAGCGTTCGTCGACCCATGTGAGGAACGACAGCGGTGCGAGGACGATGTAGATGATGCTGATGACCGTCACCAGCACCTGTGGGTTGAACTCGAACGTCGCTGGATCAGGTGGTGGTTCGAACGCGAACGCCTTCGTCTCGGACGACAGATTGGGTGCGACGAACGCGATCAGCACGATGCCGAGGACGCCGAAGATGATCGATGTGATCTGGGTGCGGCCGAAGGCGACCTCCAGTCGCCGGGTGGCGGCGGGCGACTCGGGTTCGCCCACCGGGTAGGTCGCTGCGGTCATACCGCCCCCTCTCCGCCGGCGACGGCCTGTTGTCGGAACGTCGCCGCTTCGGTCGTCGGCATTCGGAACACGAACCGGACGATCGCGTCGGCAGCGATGAACAGCAGCACGAGGGCCTGCACGATCCGGACGACGTCGATCGACACGCCGGCCTCCTGCTGCATCAGGCCGGCGCCGGACAGCATCGAGCCCCAGAGCAGCGCTGCGAGGATGATCGGAAACGGTTTGGCTCTGGCGAGCAACGCGATCGCGATCCCGTCGAACCCGATGAAGGCGAAGATGCCGGGCTGGAAGAAGTAGTGGGTGCCGGAGACCTCGCCGGCGGCGCCGAGGCCGGCGAGCGCTCCGGAGATCGCCATCGCCAGGATGATCACCCGGTTGACGTTCATGCCGGCGTACAGCGCGGCGCCGGGGTTCGTGCCGACGGTGGTGATCTCGAACCCGAACGTCATGCGTCGGAAGACGAACCAGACGAACACGCACATCGCGATGGCGACGAGGTAGCCGGCGTGGAGCCGCGGCACACTGTCCCAGAACTCGGGCAGGCGGGCGCTCTCGGCCACCGGCTCGGTCTTGGGCACCGACGTCGTGGTGTCGCGGAGGATCACCGGGTCCTGGGAGTTGACGAGCCAGCGCGTCAACAGGATCGCGATGTTGTTGAGCATGATCGTGCTGATCACCTCGTGCGCGCCGGTCTTGGCCCGCAGCACACCGGGGATCCCGCCCCACACGAACCCGCCGAGCGCGCCGGCGATCAACACGATCGGGATCGCCAGGATGGCCGGGACGTCGGCGACCCAGGCAAAGGTGGCGACCCACGCAGCCATCAGGCCGCCCATCAGGAGCTGACCCTCGGCGCCGATGTTGAACAGTCCGGCCCGAAATGCGAACGCCAAGGCCAGCGCCGACGCGATGTACGGCGTGGACCGGCTGATCGAGGCGGCGATCCGGTCCGGGCTGCCGTACATGCCGCGCAGCAGCGCCCAGTACGCCTCGAACGGGTTGCCGCCCGTGAGCGCGATCAGGATGCCGCCGACGACGACGGCGAGGATGATGGCGTAGACGGTGACGAGGACCGGTTGGAGATTGAACGCGGCGCGGGCCTTGGCGAGGAAGCCGTCGATCCCTCCGTTGACCTTGTCCATCTGCTCGTTCACGACGCCGCCCCCTCCAGCTCGGGCGCCTGACCGGTGGCCATCAGGAACCCGAGCCGTTCGCGGGTCACGTCGTCACGGTCGTACACGCCGACGAGGCGACCGCGGTAGAGGACGCCGATGCGGTCGGAGAGCGAGAGGATCTCGTCGAGCTCGGCGGACACGAGAAGGACGCCGGCGCCCTGATCGCGCAGATCGATGATCTGGCGGTGGATGAACTCGATCGAGCCGACGTCGAGGCCGCGGGTCGGCTGGGCGGCGATCAGGACCTTGACCGCGTGGGAGAGCTCGCGGGCGACGATCACCTTCTGCTTGTTGCCGCCGGAGAGGTTGTCGATCGGGACGTCGACGCCGGGGGTCCTGATGTCGAACTCCTCGACGAGACGCTCGGCCTCGGCGAAGATCGCCGCGTCGTTGCGCAGCCGCCGGCGCGAGAACGGGGCGCGGTGGTAGCGGTTGAGCACGAGGTTGTCGGCGATCGAGAACGGACCGACGAGGCCGTGCTTCGTCCGGTCCTCGGGAACGTGGCCGACGCCGAGTTCGGTCACCTGGCGTGGCGTCATGTCGGTGGCGTCGGTTCCGTCGACGGTCACGTGGCCGCCGGACTGCGGTCGCATGCCGGTGATCGCCTCGACCAGCTCGCGCTGGCCGTTGCCCTGGACACCGGCGATCCCGAAGATCTCCCCGGCGCGGACGTCGAGTGAGACGTGGTCGACCATCTGGATCCCCCGGTCGTCGTCGACGCTGAGCTCCCGGACCTGCAGCACGGCACCCTGAGGTTGGGCCGGGGTCTTCTCGACCTCGAACACCACGTCGCGACCGACCATGAGGTTGGCGAGGCTCTGCTCGGTCGATTCCTTCGGGTCGGCGGAGCCGACGACCTTGCCGCCCCGAAGCACGGTCACGCGGTCGGCGACCGCGAGCACCTCCCGGAGCTTGTGCGTGATGAAGATGATCGACTTGCCCTGGTCGACGAGCGTCTGCACGACGGCGAAGAACTCGTCGACCTCGCCTGGGGTGAGCACCGCGGTCGGCTCGTCGAGGATCAGGATGTCGGCCTCGCGGAACAGCGCCTTGATCAGCTCGACGCGCTGCTGTTCGCCGACCGACAAGTCGCCCACCATCGCGGAGGGGTCGACCGCCAGGCCGTAGGCACTGGCGAGCTCGTCGATGCGCTCCGACACCAGGGTGGTGTCGAGGAGGCCGCCGCCCCGGGTCACCTCGTCGCCGAGCATCACGTTCTCGGCGACGGTGAACACCGGGATCAGCTGGAAGTGCTGGTGCACCATCCCGATGCCGCGTGCGATCGCGTCCCGGGAGCCCGTCATCTGGACAGGCTCACCACGCAGCAGGATCTCTCCGGCGTCGGGCTGGTACAGCCCGAACATGGTGTTGACGAGCGTGCTCTTGCCGGCACCGTTCTCGCCGAGCAGGCAATGGATCTCGCCCGGGTTCAGCGTCAGGCTGACGTCCTCGTTGGCGATCACCCCCGGGAACGTCTTGGTGAGCCCCCGCACCTCCAGAACCGGCACGCCGCGACGATCGTCGCCGTCGCCGAGCGCGTCATCGTTCTGGTCCGGCACGCCGCCGGTCTCGTTCATCGAGCCACCCCCTGGTTCGTTGTCGCCCACCGAGTCTGGCAGATCGATCGCCGCGGGGACCTGGTCGGTCCCCGCGGCGACGTTCGACCGTCAGATGCCGGGGTGGGTCAGAGTGGCAGACCCGTGACCGGGTCGACGCCGGTCTCGATGTTGCCCGCGGCGAGCCCCACGCGGATCTCCTCGACCTGGGCGAGCACGTCGGCCGGGACGGGAGCGTCGTGCGGCGGGGCGAAGGTGATCCCCTCGTTCTCCGCCGACAGCGTGTAGATGCCACCGGCCCAAGAACCGTCGAGCGAACCGATGATGTTGTTCAGCACGCCGAGGTCGACGCGCTTGACCGCCGACGTCGCCAGCCATTCGGCACCTGGTGCCGCACCGCTGTTGAACGTCGTGAAGTACTCGTCCTGGTCGACGCCGATCGCCCACTTGCCCTGCTCGGCTGCGGCCTGGATGCCGCCCGAGCCGGTCTTGCCACCGGCGCCGAAGATCACGTCGGCGCCCTCACCGATGAACTGGTTGGCGTCGGATGCACCCTTCGCCGGATCGGTGAAGGACTCGTTGTAGATGCTCAGTACCTGGGCGTCGGGGTTGACGTACTTCGCGCCCTGCTCGTAGGCATTGACGAAGCGGACGACCGGCGGCACGTCCTCGCGGCCGCCGACGACGCCGACCACGCCGGTCTCGCTGAGCAGTCCGGCCATCGCACCGGCCAGGAAGCCGCCCTCGTCCTCGCGGAACAGCACGCCGATGTAGTTCTCCGGGAACTCGTCGTGGAACTGGTCGATGCCGATCCAGTCGACGTCGGGGTTGGCGTTGGCCGCCTCGAGTGTGGTGTCGGCCATCAGGAAGCCCACGGTCACGACGACCGACGGTTCGAACTCCAGCGCCGTCGCGATGTTCTGCGCGTAGTCGGCGTCGGAGACCGTCTCGATGAACGTCGTCTCGAACCCGAAGCAGTCCGAGGCCGCTTCCATGCCCTCGTAGGCGAACTGGTTGAACGTGCGGTCGTCGATCTTGCCGATGTCGGTCACGAGCGCGACCTTGAAATCGGCGGGCACCTCGACGCCGGCGTTGGCCTCGCAGATCGCCGCGTACTGTTCGGCGGCAGTGACGACCTCGGCCGTCTCCTCGGCGGTTGCCTCGGCGGTTGCCTCGGCCGTCTCCTCGGCGGTTGCCTCGGCCGTCTCCTCGGCGGTTGCCTCGGCCGTCTCCTCGGCGGTTGCCTCGGCCGTCTCCTCGGCGGTTGCCTCGGCCGTCTCCTCAGCGGTCGCCTCGGCGGTCGCCTCGGTGCTCTCCGTCGTATCGTCATCGCCGCCGCAGGCCGCGAGGACCAGCGTGGCGACGAGACTTGCTGCGAGCAGGCGCTTGCGCTTGATCATGTCTCCCCCTTCATGGGACAAAGTGGTGTTCACGTGAACAGCGCCAGGCTACCGCGCGGTACGAGTCCCGCGAGCAAACGCCCCCTCGATCGGGGCCGATCGGGACGAAGGTCCCAAGGTTTGCCAGACTGCCCGTATGGCACTGGTGCTCACCGAAATCCGCAATGGCGTCGCCCTGTTGACCCTCAACAACCCCGACGAACGCAACACGATGACGTCGCCGATGGTGGACGAGATCGTCGCGGCCGTCGACGCGTTCGAAGCGGACGAGGAGGTCGGTGCGATCGTGGTGACCGGTGCCGGTTCGGCGTTCTGTGCGGGTGCCAACCTGGGCAACCTGCAAGAGGCGACCCGCGAGAGCCTCGGCAAGGTGTACGAGGGGTTCCTGCGGATCGCCCGCAGCCCGCTGCCGACGCTCGCCGCGGTCAACGGACCCGCAGTGGGCGCCGGGATGAACCTGGCACTGGGGTGCGACGTGCGGATCGCGGCGTACCGGGCGCGCTTCGACACGCGTTTCCTCCAGATCGGGCTCCACCCCGGCGGCGGTCACACGTGGATGCAACGGCGAATCGTCGGTCAGCAGAACGCGATGGCGGCCGTGGTGTTCAGCCAGGTGCTCGATGGCCGTGAGGCCGAACGTGTGGGGCTCGCGTACCGGGCGGTGCCCGACGACGAGCTGCTCGACGCCGCCCACGAGTTCGCCCGTGGCGCAGCGTCCGCTCCGAGGGAGCTGGCGATCATGACGAAGCAGACCATCCGGGACATGGCCGACATCGCCGACCATCCGGCGGCGGTCGCTCGCGAGTTCGAGCCGCAGCTCTGGACCGTCAAGCAGCCGTGGTTCGAGGAGCGGATCGCCGCGCTCAAGGCCAAGATCTCCAGTCGTCAGAAATGAGCGTCAAGGATCTTGAACCGGCCGAACGCACAGCGTGAGCGTTGACGTCGTGATCCTACGGAGCCCGGTCGGTGCCGCGAATTCGCGCAGAACTGTTACCGAAGACCCTGTCCACCGGGCACGAGCCGTGCGCTACTGTTGCCCAAGGGGAGAGCTACACAACCACCACTAGGAGGTAGCCAATGAGCCAGCGACACCGCACTGCAGAAGTGCCGTTGCCGCCGAAGCAGGAACTGCGTGCCCACGCCCACAGCGAACGGCATCGGATCCATGTGGAGCTCAACCAGGTCGCGCAGGAGGTGAGTGGGGGCCTCGACGCCGAGGATCTCCACGAGCCCGGTGCGGCATGGAAGCCGATTCACCATCACGACTCGGAGGTCGCCAAGACCAAGGTCGCGAAGGCGAAGCGCAATCGTCGCCACTGGAAGACGAAGATGTGGAAGCGGCGCACCAAGATGCGCCAAGAGAAGGCCGAGGCCTTCCGCCTCGCCGGTGACCTCTAGCCCGGCCTTCGACGACGATCAGGGCCGAGCGGCCCGTCCGACCCTCACCCGGTGATCCATGCCGTGCGGAGTTCGTCCGTGCGCGCGGCCCATTCGTCGGCGGTGATCGCATACCGCACGTGGTCCTCCCAGGTGCCGTTGATCTCGAGGTATCGCTCGGCGACGCCTTCACTGCGGAACGCGAGCTTGTCGACCACTCGGCGGCTGTTGGTGTTGCGCGGCACGATGCAGATCTCGAGCCGATGTAGCTGCAGCTGTTCGAACGCGTAGGCGGCAACCACCACGACCGCTTCGGACGTGTAGGCGTTACCGGCCCGCGCCTGGTCGATCCAGTAACCGATCGTGGCGCCCTGGAGGGCACCTCGCGTGATGTTGTTCAGGTTGATCTCACCCGCGAACTGCTGGTCGACGAAGATCCCGAACGGGTAGGCGCTGTCAGCGGCGCGCTCGCGATCTCGTGCTGCGCATCGGGCCTCGAAGGCGGGGCGTTCGCGGGTCGGGTCGGGGAGGGTGGGTGATTTGAGGGGCTCCCAGGGAACGAGCCAGGCCTCGTTGCGAAGCCTGACCTCCCGCCAGGCGGCGAAGTCGTGGGCTGCGAGTGGCCGGAGCATGACGCGGCGGCCGTACAACCGCGGTTGAGGCTGGCGCCGGAGCATCGAGGCGGGGTGTCGCACGACACCTCACCCGTCGTCCGCGACCAGAAGGGTCACGGTCTCGAGGTGGAGGTGACGCATGCAGGCCTGCACGATGCAGCTGGTGGCGACGATGCACTCCACGTGGTCCGACGGTAGCCCGGGGTTGTCGGCGCGATCGCGTCCGGCCTCGGTCGCCACGAGGCGGAAGACCTCCTCGCCGACGGTGCGCGGGTAGTCGACCGGGCCCGCCGTCACGCGATAGCCGGCTTCCAACGATGCCAACGAGTTGACCGTCGGTCCTGTGAAGTTCCAGGTCCTGACGTCGACCACCTCGGGGTCGAGGCGCACGAGGTCGTCGAGGTGGTCGGCGACCGTACCGAGCGCATTGGTGAGCGCGTCAGGGCGCGGCGGGTCCCCGTCGCGAAGCCAGCGCTCGGTCAGACTGAGGTGGCCCCACGGGATCTCGTGCACGTAGCTGCCATGACGCACGACCGTCGCATCGGCGCGAACCTCGACGTTGCACGCATCCGACGACTGCCCGGCGTCGATTGCCAGTTGCGTCTCGATCCATCGCCCGACAGGGTCGTCGCCGCCTGCGAGGTGCCACGCCCAATGCGCGTGCAGGCACTTGACGCCGACGCGTGTCCCACCGACTCCACCGGCCGGTCGAGGTCCTGCGTGGTCGGCCGGAATCGCTGCGTCCCGTTCGTGTGCGTATCGCCGATGTGCATCGGCGAGCTCGTCCGGGTCGACGGCCGCCTCGGCGGCGGCGACACCCCCGGTCGATTCGAGTTGCCCGATCCTCCGGGATTCCGCTGTTCCGACGAGCCAGTAGCGGGTCGGCATGGGTGTGCCGTCGTTCAGCAATGGTTCGTTGAGCAACACCACCGGATCACCGGCGTCGTCGCGGACGACCACCTCGAACGCGCCCAGCGGCGTTCGGCCGAGCAGCTCGCGGATCCGTTCGTGGTCGCGGTCGCTCGAGGTCACCGCTTGCGGCGAAGCAGGAACAGCAGCACGAGGATGATCGCGATCACGGGAACGGCCCGCTTCAGCAGCGCCGGCCCGGCCATGTCGGCCATGTCGATCGGCTCGGCGGCCGGCCCGTTGATCTTGCGGACGCCCGGGGTGGCGGGGGTGTCGGCCGCCGGCTCCGTCGCGGCGAACTCAGCGGGAGGGGCGGTCGCTGCAGACTCGTCGGTGGCGGCTTCCGATTCCTCGACCGATTCCGTGCTCTGCTCGTCGAGCATCGTGTTCAGGTTGGTGGCGAACTGGTCCATCAGCTTCTTGCTGACGTCGCCCATGATGCCGCGACCGAATTGGGCGACCTTGCCGGTGATGTGCAGGTCGGCCGTCACCGTGCACTTGGTGCTCGTGGGCGACAGCGCCTCGGCCACAGCGTGGATGTCGGCTTCGGCGTTGCCGCGACCGCCGGTGTCACGCCCCTTGCCGTGCAGTTTGGCAGTGTGGGCCTCGTCGTCGCGATCGACGAACTTGGCCTCACCCTTGAACTGCGTCGTGACCGCGCCGAGCTTGACCTTCACGCGTCCCCGATAGACGTCGCCTTCGATCTCCTCCAGTTGGGCACCCGGGAGGCAGGGGGCGATCCGCTCGACATCACAGATGATGGGCCACGCCTCCTCGATGGGTCGATTCACGGTGAATTCGTTGACGATCTGTTCTGCCATGACGCAAGGTCCTCCAGGGTGTCGATGTCGACGGCCGACCCCGAGCAGGGTACCTCCTCGACGAGTTCGGGGCGCAGGCGAGCGAGCGATCGCGCCCCCTCGTCGCCGGTCGTCGGCAGCAGCGACCAGACCGAACGATGCAGGCGGACCGGGTTGCGCCGCTCGGCGTCGTAGGTGGCGATCGCGATCGGAGCTGCGGATGCCGCGACCCGACGCCAGGCCCGAGGTTCGATGAACGGCTGATCGGCGAGGCCCACCACGATCGCTCCGACGCCGAGGCGTCGCGCTTCGGCGACCGCGACGTGCAGTGAGGTCGCCTGCCCGTCGGCCCACGCCGGGTTGCGCGCGATGGTCAGCCGCGGATCGGTGTCGCCGACGGTTGCAGCCACGACATCCGCGAGGTCGACCGCGCCGGTCACGACGAGCACCGGTCCGATCCGCGCGTCGAGAGCGTGTCGAACGGCGGCGCCGGCGACGGTCTCGTCGCCCACCCGGGCGAGGAGCTTGTGGGTCGGTCCGGCAAACCGGGAGCCGCCGCCGGCCGCGAGGATCACGGCCAACGTGGTGTCGGTCAGGTCGTCCATCGCTAGCAGTATGCAGCAACGAGACGAAATCTTGAGTCACGGATCGGCCCTGCTTGTCGGCGGTTTTCGTGTCGATTGTGACGAGGAAGTTGCGAGAACGACGTTTTGTTACGGTCGGATGACGGTATCTTCGACACTTCGCCGCAGACAGTGTTGGGCTGACCGCGCCGGAAGAGAGCCGAGAATGACTCCAGACCACCTTCACACCTCATCGATCTGGCGGCGCGCCCGCCGGGTCGGCACCTCCCTCGCCGTGATCGGCGGCCTCGCGGTCGCCGGCGGCGCGGTCGGCGGCGACGATGCCGGAGCCGCACCCGCCACGACGTCGACGGTCATCGCCGACGCCGCCGAACGTGCCGTGTCGGCGCTCGAACGGTGGCGACAGACGCAGAACCCGGCGGACTACGTGTGGTTCGTGCAGCAACGCGATCAGGTCGCATCGCTGACCGAGCAGGACATCGAGCTGTCCAGCGGAACGCTGCGCGACGAATGGGCGCAGGTCGCCATCGCCAAGCAGCACGCACTGCTCAACGCGGTCAGTCAGCTGGGCGTGCCGTACCGGTCGATGAAGTCGGAGCCCGGTGTCGGGTTCGACTGCTCGGGTCTGACGATCTGGGCGTTCGGCGAGGCCGGCGTCGACCTGCCGCGCATCAGCCGCGATCAGATCAACGATGCCGACCAGGTCGACCGTGAGGACGCCGAAGCGGGCGACCTCGTCTACTACCCCGGGCACGTGTCGATCTACCTCGGCGCCGAAATGATGGTCCACTCCCCGAACAGCGGCAACCACGTCGAGGTTCGCTCACTGCCGACCAAGTCGCTCCGTTTCGGTGACGCCGCGAGTGCGCTCGGGGTCACCGAGATCGCCGCCGTCGAGGATGGATCACTGATGGATCGGGCCCTCACCGTCACGGAGTGAGGGCGTTGCCCGGCCGGTTCGCCGGGCAATGATCTCGGCGCAGATCGACACGGCCGTCTCCTCGGGCGTGCGGGCACCGATATCGAGCCCCACCGGCGACATCAGGCGATCGAGATCGGCCTCATCGGTGACACCCGCCTCGCCGAGCCGCTCGATGCGCTTGTCGTGGGTCTTCCGGCTCCCCATCACCCCGATGTAACCGACGCCGGTCGCCAGGGCCCCCTGCACGGCCGGCACGTCGAACTTGGGGTCGTGCGTGAGGATGCACACGGCGTCGCGTGCGCCGAGCTCGTCGCCGCGTTCGTCGAACATCGGGGTCGGCCATGTGACGCGAACCTCGTCCGCCATCGGGAACCGGCGGCGCGTGGCGAAGATCTCACGGGCATCGCACACGGTCACGCGGTAGCCGAGCACCTTGGCCACCTTGGCGAGCGCAGCGGTGAAGTCGACGGCGCCGAAGATCCACATCTGGGGTGGCGGTGCCCAGCTCTCGACGAAGACGCGCACGACCGGGGTGTCGACGAGGTCCTCCGGCGTGGTCTCGCCGGCCGGCCCGTAGTGGCGTATCCCCGATCGGCCGGCCTCGAGCTCGGCCAGGGCGTCACGGTGGGCAACGCGGTCGAGTTCGGCGTTGCCGAGCGACCCGATCGGGTCCTGATCGGGTCGAACCAGCAGCTTGCCGCCGACGCCGGGGCCCTCGATCACGGCGACGAGTGCGACCGGGGATTCAGTGCGGAGCGCCGCGGCGAGTTCGGAGTAGATGCCGGCGCTCACCAGTCGAGCTCTTCGACGAACAGGCGGATCGTGCCGCCGCACGTCAGGCCGACCGCGAACGCCTCGTCATCGCTGTAGCCGAACGTGATGACGCCTGCGTCCCGCTCGCCCTGGAGGATCGAGAGTGCCTCGCTGACGACTGCACCTTCGACACAGCCACCGCTGACGCTGCCGACGACCTCACCGACCTCGTTGACCGCCATCGCCGCGCCCGGGTCCCTCGGGCCGGATCCCTCGATGTCGACGACTCGTGCGATCGCGACTCGCTTGCCATCGTGCTGCCATCGGTCAATGTCGTCCAACAGATCCCTCATGGGTCCAGTCTGCCCGAGTCGTCGGGTGGATCATCGGCTCGAGCCACGTGCGCCCGAGTCGCGGACGTCAGGACGTCACGGCTGACCGATCTCCTCGGCGAGTCGTTCGATCGCGTCGAGCGAGTGCCCCTCGACGAACGCATCGACGAAGGGGAGTGCCGCCGCCATGCCGCGAGCGAGCGGCGCGTACCCCGGCGTGACCTTGAGCGGATTCACCCAGATCACCTTGTGGGTCACCCGACGCAGGCGCTGCATCTGCTCGGCGAGCACATCGGGATCGCCGCGATCCCAGCCGTCGGACAGGATGACCACGATCGCCCCTCGTGCCATGCCCCGCTGGCCCCACTCGTCGTTGAACACACCGAGACCGTCGCCCAGGCGGGTGCCTCCGCCGAAGTCGGCCACACGCTCGGCGGCCTGCCGGAGTGCCTCGTCGGGATCGCGGGAGGACAGCTCGCGGGTCAGCCGCGTCAGTCGGGTGCCGAGTGCGAACGCCTCGACCTTCTGTCGCCCGGCCACCGCCGCGTGCACGAACCGGATCAGCGCCCGGGCGTACGGCTCCATCGAACCGCTCACGTCCAGCAGGAGCACCAAGCGACGATGCCGTGTGCTCGGCGTGAGGTGGTGCCGTCGAACCGGCTCGCCGCCGGCGCGCATCGCCGCCCTGACCGTTCGTCGGAGGTCGGGTCGGTTCGTTCGGGTGGCGCTGTTCGTCAGCCGGAGTGATCGTCGTGGCGATCCGACGAGACGGAGACGGCTCATGAGCTGATGTGCTTCGACCAACTCGTCGGCGGAGTAGTCGGAGAAGTCCTTCTGCCTGAGGACTTCCGTCGAGCTGAACCGCAGCTCGATCACGGGGTTGTCGGACCCCTCGGCATCGTCGGGACCGTCGTCTCCGTCGAGACTGTCGTCGTCGATCGCGAGCGTGAGCTCGATCGGGTCGTCCTCGATGAGTTCGAGATCGCCGGCCTGGACGTGTTCCCAGAACACCGCGAACGCGCGGTCGAACAGTTCGTGGTCCTCGGGGCGGCGGACGAGCGTCGCGCGCCCGGCCCAGAACGTCTGGTCGCGGTCGTCGAGTCCGGTGCACGACAGGGCCTCGGCGAACGCGATCGTCGAACTGGTCGGCACCGCGAGACCGGCGCCTCGCAGCACCCGGCTGAACGCAACGGCGATCTCTCCGGCATCGCGTGTGGTGGTCACCGCCCGCGCTCGGCGGCCTGTTGCACGATGGCTGCCAGACCGTGCTGCTCGACGCGGTGGTGGTCTTCCCGGTACTTGAGGACCGTTCCGAGGGTGGTTGCCACGGAGTGTTCGTCGAGCGTCGACACGCCCAGCTTGCCGAGCGCCGTGGCCCAGTCGATCGTCTCCGCGACTCCCGGCGGCTTGTAGAGGTTGAGGTCGCGCATCGCCTCGACGGCAGCGGCCACCTGGCGTGCCAGGCCTTCGGTGCATCCGGGCACCCGCAGGCGAACGATGGCGACCTCGCGGTCGAAGCCCGGATGCTCGACCCAGTGGTACAGGCAGCGACGCTTGAGCGCGTCGTGCACGTCACGGGTGCGATTCGACGTCAGGATGACGAGCGGTGGGGTGGCGGCTCGGTACACGCCCAGTTCGGGCACGGTGATCTGGAAGTCGGACAGCACCTCGAGCAGAAAGGCCTCGAACTCATCATCAGCCCGGTCGACCTCGTCGATCAGCAGGACGGGTGGTGGCCCGTCGCCGTGACCGATCGCCCGCAGCAGCGCCCGCTTGATCAGGAAGCGTTCCTGGTAGAGGTCGGCCTCGATGCTGTCGGATGACCGTCCGGCCGTCTCGCCCGTGGCCTCCGCCGCCCGCAGATGCAGGAGCTGGCGTGCGTAGTCCCAGTCGTAGACGGCTTGCGCGGCGTCGATGCCCTCGTAGCACTGCAGGCGGATGAGCTCGCCGCCGGTCCAGGCCGACAGCACCTTGGCCAACTCGGTCTTGCCCACGCCGGCCTCACCTTCCAACAAGAGTGGGCGCCGGAGCTCGAGCGCCAGGAAGACGGCGGTCGCGAGACCGTCGTCGGGAAGGTATCCGTGTTGCGTGAGCGCAGAACTGACATCGCCGGGGGTCACAGAGCGAACCTATCCGGTCTCGGCGGTCGACGCCGAGGCCCATCCAGGCCTGGGCGTCGAACCGCCGGTGCGTGAGGTGATACGTGCCGTCCCCGCCGTGTCGTGTGCCGACCATGAAGTTGCTCGTGATGGTGTGTGCGCAGCGACACGCCGGTTCCGTGCGGTGGGACAACGACCCATCGCTCAGCGTCACGGACGATGGAAGTGGGCCGATGAACGGCATCGGTCCGCTACGAAAGGAAACATCACATGAAGCACCTCATCCGACGAATCGCAAGCGTCGTGGCGGTCGCCGTCTGGGCGACGACGCTGGGGCTGATCGCACATTCTGCCGTCGAGGCCGCTCCGAGCGCTGGGTGGTACTGGTACACCGACGACCTCGATCGGGACGGACGGCCCAACGACATGTACGTGTACTGGGACTCGAGCGGTTGGCGGCTCGACTGGTGGGTCTACCTGGACATCGATCACAACGGAGTGTGGGACGTCGCAGCCCGTGACTTCAACCGCGACGGCCGCCTCGACCAGGTCTGGTTCGACTTCGATCAGGACCGCGCGTGGGACGCCGCGGCCGACCCCCACACGACGTTCTTCTGCACCGGACTCAATCAGCGGGACTACCACCACGCCAGGTACGAGGGATTCGGCCAGTTCTGGTCGCACTGCTCCTACACCCACACGACGATCACCATTCCGGTCCGGGATCCCGTCCAGACGTTGATCCTCCTCCTGGCCGAGATCACCGACTCGGTTGCCTGACCGTCGGACGACGATCAGCACGACGATCAGCAGCACGGGGACCGGCCGCTTGTTCGGTGGCCGGTCCCTTGCGCGACCGCTGCGCCCTGCCATGTTCGCTGAGTGTTGCCGTCGACGGCACCGATGATGGAGATCGGGTCTCATGGTTCCCAAGTCGAGCACGCGTCGCAGGGACGGCCCGGTCGGGAGGGACCACCATGAATCGAACGATGTGCTGGATCTGGGTGCCGGCCTGGTCGGAGACCGGGGCCCCGAGTTGAGGATGCGGGACGCGTGGTCGTTCGCTCGGGACCGCTCGCAGCCCGTCGGGCTGCGGGTCGGACACGCGATCGGTTCCGCCTCGGTGCTGATGTCGTGCGCGTCGGTCGCAGTGGAGATCATGTCGTAGCTCGGCCCCCGAGGCTCCCGGCCTGGTCCGAGCACCGGAGGCCGCTGCGGACACAGCCCGCACGCTCAGCACGACCGCTCCGTCGTCGTCGGTGGACCGGGTGCGCACGAGCGTCGGCATCGGGCTCGCAGCCGGTGCGCCGCACCGTCCGGACCGGCCCCGGCGCAGCGGCAGGCGCTGTCGACCATCGCGACGGCCTCGGCGCCCCACGGACGTCGGCCCGATGCGGTCAGTCCGTCGCCCGCGACCCCGTGGTACGACCACCCGTCCCCATCGTTCGCGGCGGCCACTGAGGCGGTCGTCAACGTCCGATCGCCGAAGACCTCACCCTCGGGTGGCGTTGGTGGCGATGGCAGCGAGGACGGTGCGGGCTTGCCACACGGTGAGGTCGGGGTGGGCGCCGAGGATGCGGGTGAGGTGTCCGGCGATCACCGGTGCTGCAAAGCTGTTGCCGGTGGCCGTGATCGAGCCGTGGCCGTTCCAGGCGATCTCGACGTCGATGCCGGCGGCGGCCCACTCCGCCGGAGCGTTGGGGTTGTACCACACCTGCTCTCGATCGGTGCCGGGGGCGCATGCAACGGAGAACACACCGGCGTATTCACTCGGGATGGTTCGTTTGCGCTCGTTGTTCATGGCCGAGACCATCAGCATGCGTGCGAAGGTGGCGTCGTCGACGATCTCGTGGAACGTCTCCGCGTACTTCTCGTTCGACGTCGACATGCTCAGGTTGGCGATCCGGACGCCGTGCTCCAGACACCAGTCGAGGCCGTGGGCGAAATTGAACGCCGAGCCCTTGAGGTCGGCGCCGAGCACGCGCACGCTGACCAGTTCGACGTCGGGTGCGAGTGATCGGATGATCGCAGCGCAGGCGGTTCCGTGGCCGTAGAGGTCGTCGTGGTCGCCGAGGTCGAACCGGATACCCTCGTTGGCGTCCGAGTCACGGACGACGTCCACGTACTCGGCGACGCCACCGACGAGGGGATGCGTTCCGTCGACGCCGCAGTCGACCACGGCGACCCGGACGCCGCTTCCGGTGCCGTCGCCGTAGGCCCACTCGCGGGTGATCGGGTGGTCGAGACCGAGGCCGGGTGCTGCACCAGGCCCGTCGCCGTGGAACGCCTCCGACCAGGCGGGCAGGTCGAGATCTGGGGAGTGCTCGTCGGCCATCGACGTGAAGCGATCAGCGCTGGATCGCGTCGAGAACGGAGGACATGGCCGCGACCACGGCGGCTCGGTCGTCGTCGCCGAGACCGTCGAGGCGGCGCGTCAACTCGGCGGTCGCCTCCTGCGCCGGCAGCCGGCGGGGGAGGAGGGACGCGACCAGGTCGGCGAAGCCGGCGAGCGCGATCGGTGGATCCGCTGGTGCGTCGTCGTGGTGGCCACGGTCCAGCATCGACATGACACCGGCGACGTCACCGTCGGCGTCGACGATCGGGGTGATCTGGATCGCGTCCGGGACGTATCCGGTGCCTTCGGCGACCGTGCGGGCGAACCGCGGGTCGCTGACGGCGTCGCGCACAGCGAGCGACTGCCCCGTTGCGGCGACGAAACCGGCGAGGCCCTCGCCCGCACGGAGCCGGGTGCCGACGATCTCATCGGCGCCGGCTCCGGACGAGGCGATGTACTCGAGACCGTCGTCGGTGATGACGGCGACCGAAACGGCGGCTGCGCCGTGGCTCCAACGGGCCAGTTCACACAGCTGCCCGAGTCGACTCGGGACCGCGAGGTGAGGGTCGGCCCGGTGAGCCCGATCGGTCATCGGCGGCCCTGCCCGTCGCGACCCCGGACGGCCGACGGCTCGTTGACGGGGTCGCCGGCTGCTCGGAGACCGTGGCCCTCGGCGTCGGCATCGGCGATCATGTCGCCTTCGTCGGCGTCGTCGAGGCGGCTCCGGTTCCGCTTGTGGCCTTCGGTGTCGCCGTTGGTGTCGTTCTCGCCTGCGTCGTCGACGAAGCGGACTCGGGGCATGTGACCCTCGGCATCGGTCACTATGTCTCCCTCGTCGGCTCCGTCCAGGCGACTCGCCATCCGTCGGTGGCCTTCGGTGTCGGTGATCATGTCGCCCTCGTCGGCGTCGTCGATCCCCTTGAACCGGTGCTTGTGGCCTTCGGTGTCGGTGATCATGTCGCCCTCGTCGGCGTCGTCGAGGCGGCTCCCGTTCCGCTTGTGGCCTTCGGTGTCGCCGTTGGTGTCGTTCTCGCCTGTCTCGTCGACGAAGCGGAGTCGGGGCATGTGACCCTCGGCATCGGTCCCGCTGCCCGCCCGCTCGTCCTTGGGGATGTAGACGTGGGCCTCGGTGTCCTGGTTCTCGTTCTGATCAGTCGGTTGGTTCATGGATCTGCTCCTCGTCTGGCCGGGTGCATCCCCGGTTCATCTTGCTGGTCACCATCGTGCGCCGCAAGGGGCGTGACGTCCGTTGTCGCCGCCACGAACGATGTGTGTCCGCCCTGACACAACTCGCAGGCCGGTCGCGACGATCACGATGATCACGCCGGCTCCGTTTCCGGGCGTCGGGCGTGGCTTCGGGAACGCGAGAGCCGTGTGCGCATGCCACCGAGGAGTGGGGTACTCGCCGCGGCATGGGGCGTCGCGACGTCGACGAAGACCGCCCCGTCGATCCGGAGCATCTCGACGTCGTCGCGGGCGACCACCGTGGCGGTGCGCACGCCGCCGCGCAGCAGGCCGATCTCGCCGAACACGTCGCCGGGGCCGAGATCGGGTGGCTGCTCACCATCTGGGTCGGTCAGTGAGACCGTGAGCGTTCCGGCCCGCACCACGTACAGGTCGTCGGCAGGCTCGCCCTCGGCGAGGATCGTCGTGCCCGCTGCCGCCGACGACGGCGTCGCGGCGCGTGCGAGCCGTTCGAGTTCGGGAGCGTCGAACGGCCCGAGTTCGGCGGTCGCTGTCAGCTGCTCGACGGTCGATGCGAGGGATCGACGCCGACCGTCGACCGCCCGCGCCAGCGCGACGAGCCCCGGCGCCGAGACCGCGATGATCCCGATCGCGGCGATGCCGGTCGTCCGCAGCGCCGACTCGAGTCCGATCGTGACGACGAGTGCCGGGGCGGCGATCGAGCCGACCGTCTGGCCCAGGGCGCCGAGCGAATCCTGCACCGCGTACACACGACCCAGCATCGACTCGGCGACGGCGCGCTGGAGCAGCGTGAGCGCCCCGACCTCGAACACGATCGCACCGGCACCTTCGAGCGAGGCGAGCGCGTAGCCGAGCGGTCGGTTCGAGACGAAGCTGATCAGGACGAGCGGTGCGCAAGCCGCGATCGACGCGAGGGCGAGCCACCAGCCGAGTCGCGCCGAGTTGCCGACACGGACCGCGAGCGGCGCGGCGGCGACCCCGCCGATGCCCATCGCGGCCATGAGATAGCCGATTCCTTCCGGGCCGAGGCCGAGCCGATCGGTGGCGACGAAGACGTACAGGACCTGTTCGGCGCCGAATGCGAACAGCACGGCGACGGTGAGCGTGGTCAGAGCGACCAGACCTCGATCATGAACGAGCGTGCGCACGCCGTCACGAACATCGCCCAGGACACCGGGGCGATCATCGACATCGTCCGCTGTCGTTCCGGGGTCGGCCGATGACGTGGCGGCCCTGCCACCCCCGAGGGGCCCGGCGCGCGCCACCATCGTTGCGGACACGACGAACGTCGCCGCATCGATCACCAGGACGACGGCCGGGTCGAACACGGTGACGAGCACGGCGCCGAGCGCCGGACCCACGAACCAGGCGAGCTGGGCGAGACCCTCGTCGGCGGCGTTCGCGGCGGCGATGTCGTTCTCCGGCACGACGACGGGCGTGCCGGCGATCATCGCCGGGTTGTAGAAGCTTCCGGCGATCGCGCCGACGACGAGCAGGGCGATGATGCCGACGCGCGGCCCGTCGGTGGCCACAACGGCCGCCATGGCGACGAAGACCGCGGCCCGGACGAGGTCGAGTGCGACGAGGGTGCGGCGTCGGTCGAAGCGATCGGCGACCGCGCCGCCGATCGGGCCGAGTACGACGTAGGGCAGGAAGCGAGCGAGCAGCGCCGCAGCGATCCAGGTCGGTCCGTCGTCGCCGCCCGAGAGGTGGACGACGAGCGCCACCCAGTAGAGGAAGTCGCCGGCGAGAGAGACGAGGTTGCTACCGAGCAGCCACCGCCAGCGGGGGTACTTCCAGACCGACCGGAAGGACGCGATCGCGCCGTGGGAGTCACCGCCGGACATCAGGGCTCCTCTGGTGGCGCGCCGATGGGGCGGACGCCGTTGTCCGCCCCATCGGGACCGCCAGGTCGGTGGGTCTCCCGCCGGTGTGCAGACCCGACGTGCCGCCCGCGATCGGCAACCGGATCATCCCCGCTTGAATCGATGCCCCTCGGCATCGGTGACCGTGTCGCCTTCGTCGGTTTGTTCGACGCCCTTGAGCCGGCCGTGGGCTTCGGTGTCGGTGATGGTGTCGTCGTCGCCCGCCTCGTCGACGAAGCGTGCTCGGGGCATGTGGGCTTCGGTGTCGGTGATGGTGTCGTGTTCGCCGGCTGGGTCGACATGACGGCGGAACGGCATGTGGGCTTCGGTGTCGGTGATGGTGTCGTCGTCGGCGGCTGGGTCGAGGCGTCCGGACTTGTATGCGTGACCTTCGGTGTCGGTGATCGTCTCGTCTTCGCCAGCCTGCCCGATGTGAGCCCGGAAGCCGTGGGCTTCGGAGTCGGGGGTGTCGGTGTCTTCGGTGTGGTGCTGGTTGTCGTTCATCGGAACTCTCCATGTCTCGTGACCGGCATGCGGTCGTTGCTGTTGACACCATCGTCTCGAAATCGCCGGGCACGTACCGTCCGCGCGCCGACCCCCGTTGTGTGGCGCCGCGCACACAGCCCGATCGCTTCGGACTCGTCGTCGCTTCGCGATACTGGAGGGATGCGCTGGGAGATCCTCGAACCGCTCGACGATGACCAGCGGCGCGCCGTGCTGCAAACCGCGGTGCGGCGGCGGTACCGCAACGGTGACAGCCTGTTCCACCAGGGCGACCCGGGCGACAGCTTCCATCTGCTCGACAAGGGGCACGTCGCGGTGCGGATCGTGAGTCGGCGTGGTGACACGATCACGCTCGACATCATGGAGCCGGGCGACTCGTTCGGCGAGCAGAGCATCCTGTCGCACGATTCGCGTCGCACCGCCTCGGTGGTGGCGATCGGTGCCGTCGAGACGCTGATGCTGCACCGTGATGCGTTCCTCGACCTCCAGCTCCGGTACCCGGGCGTGTCGAACGTGATGGTCAGCCTGCTCGCCGCACAGGTCCGTCGACTCTCCGAGCAGGTGATGGATGCGCACACGATGTCGGCCGACGAACGGGTGCTCAAGCAGTTGCGGCGGCTCGCGGCCGGCTTCAGGATCGACGGCGCTGCGGTGATCCCGATCACCCAGGAGGAGCTCGCCTCACTCGCGGGCACCACGCGCCCCACCGCCAACCGGGCACTCCAGACGTTGGTGAGCGACGGGAGTGCTCGACTGCGCCGCGGCAGGATCGAGATCCCCGACGTCGATCGACTGAACGCCTGACTCCGCAGTCACGACCAACGCCACGGTCTCGATCTCTCGCCCACGAACGTCGCGTCGGCCGTGATGACCGAGCCGTCGCTGAGTCGGATGGTGACCGTGAGCTCGTTCTTCCCGACGAACCGCCTGGTGACCACGAGCGGGATCGGGATGTCCCACCAGCGGCTCGAGAACAGGTCGTACGGGGCTCGCCTGTCGACTCTGGTGATCGTCCGCCCGCGCGCCGGGTCGAGCTCGAACGTCACCGATTCGATGCTCTCGAGTCCGTCCGGGTCGAGGAACACGTAGACGCTGCGGCTCACGGTGGCCCCGTCGAGCGGAGTGGGGAGCAGTCGGAACGGGTTGGTGGTGAACACGATCTCGGGATCGGCGCCGGTGCTGTCGTCGGTGACGGTCAGCGTGGTGGTGGCCGTCGTGCTCCACCACCCGGCGGCGTCGCGTACTCGCAGCCCGATCGTGTAGTCGCCAGCGGTCGACGGTGCTGCGAGATCACCGGAGATTGCGCCGGTCACCGGATCGACCGTCACGGGGGTTGCGGCGCCGATGCCGGGGTCGTCGCCGACGAAGACCTCGGCGGCGACGACCCCCGAGGTGAGGTCGTTGCCGTCGGCCGTGACCGCCACGTCGGTGCCGACGGTGACCCTGGTCGGTTCGACGGTGAGCCCGGTGATGGTGGGTGCGGTGGTGTCGAGGTCGATCGTGACGCTTGCCGATGCGGTGTTGCCGGCGGTGTCGGTGGCTTCGCCGGTGATGGTTTGGTCGGCGCCGTCGGTGTCGACGGCGACGGGGTCGGGGCAGGTGGTGATGCCGGAGGTGGTGTCGTCACAGGTGAACGTCACGGTCACCGCCGTGGTCCACCAACCCGACGGGTCGGCGGCCGGTTCGACGGTGGCGGTGATGGTGGGTGCGGTGGTGTCGAGGTCGATCGTGACGCTTGCCGATGCGGTGTTGCCGGCGGTGTCGATGGCTTCGCCGGTGATGGTTTGGTCGGCGCCGTCGGTGTCGACGGCGACGGGGTCGGGGCAGGTGGTGATGCCGGAGGTGGTGTCGTCACAGGTGAACGTCACGGTCACCGCCGTGGTCCACCAACCCGACGGGTCGGCGGCCGGTTCGACGGTGGCGGTGATGGTGGGTTGTGTGCCGTCGACGTCGAAGGCCACCAGGTCGGCGCCGCCGTCGGAGTCGCGGAACGCGACGGTGTGCGGGCCGTCGCCCGTCGTCGTCACGGGTGCGGTGTACTCCTCCCACGAACCGCCGTCCACGCTGACCTCGAGCAGGGCGGCCGACGAGGTCGCGGTGACGACCGGCGAAGCCGTGTACCAGCCCGAAGCCGGCTCCGCGGGTTCGACCGTGACCGTGAGGTCGCTGACGGGGTCGGTGACGGTGAGGATGGTGGCCTCGGTGATGCTCCAGTTCCCAGCGGTGTCGCGGGCACGCACGCCGACCGTGTAGTCGCCAGCGGTCGACGGTGCGGTGAGATCGGCCGACGCGACGCCGGTGTCCGTGGTGAGCGGGGTGGCAGCGCCGAGTCCGGGGTCGTCGCCGATGAAGACCTCGGCGGCAGTGACCCCGGATGTCGTGTCGGTGACGTCGGCCGACACGAGCACCGTGCTGTCGACGAGTGTCGGATTCGGTTCGACGGTGAGCCCGGTGATGGTGGGTGCGGTGGTGTCGAGGTCGATCGTGACGCTTGCCGATGCGGTGTTGCCGGCGGTGTCGGTGGCTTCGCCGGTGATGGTTTGGTCGGCGCCGTCGGTGTCGACGGCGACGGGGTCGGGGCAGGTGGTGATGCCGGAGGTGGTGTCGTCACAGGTGAACGTCACGGTCACCGCCGTGGTCCACCAACCCGACGGGTCGGCGGCCGGTTCGACGGTGGCGGTGATGGTGGGTTGTGTGCCGTCGACGTCGAAGGCCACCAGGTCGGCGCCGCCGTCGGAGTCGCGGAACGCGACGGTGTGCGGGCCGTCGCCCGTCGTCGTCACGGGTGCGGTGTACTCCTCCCACGAACCGCCGTCCACGCTGACCTCGAGCAGGGCGGCCGACGAGGTCGCGGTGACGACCGGCGAAGCCGTGTACCAGCCCGAAGCCGGCTCCGCGGGTTCGACCGTGACCGTGAGGTCGGACGGGTCGGGCTCGTCCTCCACACTCAGTGACCCGACCCGCGTCGTGCTCCACAGCCCGGCGGCGTCCTGCACCCGCAACCCGACCGGGTAGACACCGGGCATCGCCGGAGCGGTCAGCGAACCCGACACCACTGCACCGGTCACGCTGATCGCGACCCCGGAGCCGACGCCCGGGTCATCGCCGACGAAGGCCTCGGCCGCGGTCACACCCGAGGTCGCATCGGTCGCATCGGCCGACACGAGCACCGTGCCGCCGATCGGTACCGCCGCCGGATCGACAGCCAGCGACGAGACGACCGGAACCGTCTGGTCGAGGTCGATCTCGACGCCCGCCGACGCCGAGTTGCCGGCGACGTCGAACACTTCGCCCGACACCAACTGATCGGCACCGTCGACGTCGACGACGACCGGGTCGGGGCAGGCGACCACGCCGGAGAGCACGTCGTCGCAGGTGAACGACACCGTGACCGGCAACGTCCACCAGCCGGTGGGCCCGGCACCGGGAACGGTGGACGCGACGATCGTCGGCGCGGTGCCGTCCAGGTCGAACGTGACCGCATCGGCGCCGCCGAGCGAGTCGCGGAAAGCCACCGTGTGCGGGCCGTCCCCGCTCACCGTGACGGGACCGACATACGGCTGCCACGGGCCGCCGTCGACGCTCACCTCGAGCACCGCTGCCGACGACGTCGCCTCGACGACGGGCGACTCGGTGACCCAACCCGAGACAGGGGTCTCGGGCGTCACCGTGACCGCGAGATCGGAGTCGATCGGCGGCGGTGGGAGCGCGCCGTCGTCGCCGATGTTCGTGTAGCCCTTGCTGCCGTTGACGGCGACGTTGCCGGCACCGTCGACGACCTGGGCGATGAAGCGCACCGAGGTCGCCCCGCCGCCGGTCGGCCCCGTGCCCTGCCAGCGGCCGTCACCGAACGTCAGGTCGACCGATTGCCAGCCGGCGCCGGCCTCGTACAGCACGACCACCCGGACGATGCCCGACGGATCGTCGGCCTCGACGGCGAACCGCGCCGTCGAGTCGCCGGGCGACACGACCCCCGCAGCGATCGGTACGAACGGCGGGGTGTAGTCCGAGCTGTTCGAGTAGAGGATCTCACCAGCCACGCCACCGAACAGGGTCTGGGTGCCGATGTCTGCCGTCGCCGCTCCACTGTCGCTGACGAACCGACCGGGGACGATCACCACCTGCTGGCGTTGGTTCAGCCCGTCGGCGTTCGTGGGGCCGCTCGGATCGGAGAACGTCGTGACGCTCGCGAACCGGCTCGGGAACGCCAGGTTGGTCGTGTCCTCGACACCCCCTGCGGCCGAGTCGAGGACCGCCTCGGAGATCGCGACGTCGAAGCCCGGTGTGGTGCTGAACACGTCGAGCGCGGTGACGAGCGCGCCATGAGCCGGTAGCAGCTCACCCGACGCATCGTCGCTCGCGGTGACGTCGGCGTCGAACCGTGGCTGGAGCGGTCGGCCTGGCGTGACCTGCGGCAGGAACGTCGTCGCGCCCTCGTCGACGACCTCGAACCAGTTGCCGGTGGCGCCGCTCCGCTCGATGAACTGCGGGCTGAAGTCGAACGGTGCCGACGAGAGCAACGTGCCCGACACGGGTGTCGGCTGCTGTTCGGCCGGCGGAGGTTCGGGCGTCTGATCCAACCCGACCCGCCACATCGGCAGGCCGTAGAGGACGGTGGTCGCCAGCGCCTTCTCGTCGTAGGCGCCGTACAGACCCTGTGAACCGAAGTAACGTTGCTTGGCCCGCACGGACGCAGCACCGATCGTCATCGTTCCGTCGAGATGTGAGGAGAACAGGGTCAGCAACCGTTCGTGGAGCCCGACGCTGACCTCGTCGCCGTAGCCGAAGCCGGAGGTGGCCAGGTACACGGCACCTCGCGCGGCGAGCGCAGCGGCGACGTCGTCGGACAGCTCGCCGTCGGTCCGTGTGTCGCTGATGTTGAGCCCGCTGTGACAGCCCATCGAGAAGACCAGACGCGCACCGCCCGGGAGCGCGGCGGCCAGATCGGCGGCCGTGAAGGTGTCGGTCGCGTCGTCGGCACCGAGCGCGGCGAGACCTCCGAGGTGGTCGAAGTGCCCGAACACCGCGGCCGCATCCGGATCGGACGCGGTGAGCGTGCTCAGCAGGTCGGCGCTCGTCCACGTCTCGTTGATCAGCTCGGTGACTGTCGGGGCGGTGCCCCCTGTTGCCTTCGTCAGCGAGCCCGTGAGCGCGTCGCCCACCGACCGGGCGCCGTCGGTCATGAAGTCGTAGCCGGACACGAACGCGTTGGACGCGCCGAGTCGACCGTCGTTCGCGATGTACTCGTCGACCTGTCCGATGATGTCGGAGGGCGTCTCGATCAGTCGACCGACGGCGAGGTCGGGCACGTACAGTCGGCGGTTGAGCCACGGGATCGGATCGAGGTCTCCGTACGGGTCATCGGAGAACATGTGCTCGCCGGAGAGCGAAGCGCCGTAGACGTCGCCGTCCGGGAAGAGGTCGGCGTACGTCTTCTCGTTGCCGGTACGGGTCGTGTCGGCGAGCCGGGCCATCGGGATGATGTCGTCGGCGCCGACGAGCACCACGTTCTCGATCGACGGCCGGACGCCATGGGCGGATGCGATCAACGAGACGATCGCGCTGACGACGCCGTTCGCGGCATCGGTGTCGCACGGATTTGCGTTCCACGTGTCGTAGGCGCCCGCCACGGCCGGATCACCCTCGACGGGTAGTACGACGCCGTCGACCCCGGTGGCGGAAGCCAGATCGGCGAGACGTGCGGTGACGTAACCGGCAGCTGCGGTCCCGAACGCATCTCCCAGCCGTTCCTGGTTGACGAGGATCAGGGTGCGGACATCGGCCGGGAGCGACGACAGATCGGGGAGTGTGCCGGCACCGCCGCCGGTGCCGGTGTATGCCGCGCAGGCGGCGACCGGATCGACGACCGCCTCCCTGACCCGCACGATGTAGGGCAGCGACGAACGCAGCCCCTCGTACGCGCTGACCTGAACCAGATCGACTCCTCGGGCCTGCGCGGCCTCGTCGGCGTCGCCGGGCGACGCCGAGACCGCGGCAACCGACTCACCGGGCAGCAGGGGAACACCGTCGTCGAGGTCGGTGCCGTCGCCGTCGATGATCGGCGTCGAGTCGGGGCCGTCGGGACGGGTCGGCAGCGGGCTCGGCCCCGAGCCCGCTGCGTCGGTCGGCGGTCCGTACAGCACGAGGTCGCCGTCACCGGCGAGATGGCTGAGGCGCACACCGACTTCGGTGCCGCTCGATGGTGCGAACGAGTACAGGTCGACGTCGTCGCCCGCCGGGATGTAGCCGAGGTAGAGCGTGTCGCCCACGACGGCCTGCGCTGTCCCTGGGGAATCGCCGGCGTCGGCCGGCTCGGCAACGGTCATGGCCACCGGAGTGAGGGACGCGATGCCGTCGTCGGTCGAGACATCCACGATCACCGTGCCGACGCCGAGTCGGAGCCCGGGTCGAGCCGTGAACGCGAGTTCGTACGGTTCCCCGGATGCAACGGCGATGCCGTTCCAGGTCAGCACGGTGCCGGTCTCGGAAACCGCAACGGTCGGATCGCCGATGGTGCCGACCGGGGTCAGGGCGGCGCTGCCCGGCACGTAGCGCCAGCCGGCGGGCAGGTTCGCCCGTACCCGGGCGGCGCGCCCGGTGCCGTCCGGAGTGGTCGCCTCGAACGCGACCGCCATGCCGACCGTCGCGCCCACGCTCGCGAAGTCCTGGATGCCCGAGGTGATCAGGTCGAGGTCCTCCCAGGGGAAGTCGGCCTTCTCGAGGTAGCCGGTGATGACGTCGTTGACCTCGATGTCGGAGGGAAGTCCGCTGACGATGTCGCCGACCGTCAGCGATCCGAAGGCGGGGGCGATGTCGGCGAGGCGGGCGGTCGTCACGACCGCGCCTGCCGCGTACGCGTCGCCGAGTGTCGCTCCCGCACAATCGAATCCGGCGGTGCAGTCGACCACGAGCGGGCGGCGTGCGGGTTCGAGGTCGTCGATGGCGATGTCGGCGACGGCTGGCACCGCGGTGATGCCGGCCGATGCAGGCACGTCACCGACGCGCGTCACCAACAACCCGAGCTCGTTCATGCCGGCGTCGAGCAGGGGCGCCGACCCGGCTGCGAGCGCGGCGCCGTTGGCGAAGATCGGGGGTCGGCGAAGGGTCGGCTGGTCGTTGAGGACGGCGGCGACGGCGAGATCGAGATCGAGCTCGAGCAGCGTCGTGTCGGCGCCGATGCCGAAGCCGGCACAGGTGGCACCGGTCAGGTCGGTGAGTTGGTCGCACCACGGTGTGCCGTCGACGTCGACCAGGTCGATCACCGCCGTCGCGCCGAGCTGGAGCGCCGCCGGGCTGATGGCGTCGAGCGGTGAACCGTCGAGGGTCAGATCGGTCCAGACCAGATCGAGCAGCGGATGACCGGACGGCAGGGGAGCGGGCACGCCGGCGAGCAGGTCGAGTACCTGACCGATCGTGAGTGACTGGATCGGCGTGTTCTCGTAGATCGTGCCGGCGAGCAGCGCCGGCCAGCCGCCCGGGACGTCGACCGAGAGGTCGGACAGCGGGGCACGCCGCATGTTCGGAGCGCGCCGCATGTTGGGAGCGATGTCGGTGAGTGGCGCCCGCCGCATGTTCGGCGCACGGCGCATGTTCGGGGCACGGCGCATGTTCGGGGCACGGCGCATGTTCGGGGCGTTCGAGACGTCGAAGCCGAACTCCTTGATGCGCTCGGTCGGCACGTTGACGATCGGGACCTCGCTCGCCCCGGGCGCGACGGTGGTGGCCGAGGGGGTCACGGAGCCGTCGATGAGGGTGACCGGCAGGTTCTCGCTGACGGTCACGGTCACGGTTGCGTCGTCGGTGCCTCCGAAGCCGTCGGCGACCGTGTACGTGAAGGTGGCGTCACCGGTGAACTGAAGTGGCGCTGTGAACGTGCACAGGGCGTCGGCGACATCGAGCTCGCAACTCACGATCCCGCCCGTGGAGCCATCCGGTTGGGTGAACGCGGTGATCGTGAGCGTGTCGCCGTCGGCATCGGTGTCGTTGTCGAGGACGTCGATCGGCTGGGACCGACCACTGCGGGCGAGACCGGCGTCGTCGGCGGCCACCGGGTCGTTGTTCGGGCCACGCCGCACGGAGATCGGGGCACCGTCACAGCCGGTCCCGCCGTCATCGTCGGTGACGCACACGGTGACCGCAGCTGTCGCAACGGTGGCGTAGACGTGCGTCTCCGTCAGTGCCCCTGCGGTGGCCGGGCCGGGCGTCGACGTTCCGTCACCCCAGTCGACCTCGTAGGTGTGGGTGTCGGCGAGGCCGGGGTCGTCGTAGGTGGCCGTGACGGTGACGGTGTCGCCGACGAAGACCTCGTTCGGTACGGAGGCGGTGACGTCGGGAGCGACGTTGACGACGGTCACGGTCGCGGTGTCGGACCCGCATGCACCCTGGTCGTCGCACACGGTCAGCGTGACCAAGCTGGTCGCGTCGTCGATCGCATCGAACAGCGGCGACGTCGACGTCGGGTCGTCGAACGCCGCGGCCGGTTCCCAGCTGTAGCTCAGGGTCTCGGAGTCGGGATCGGCCACCGATCGGGCGATCCCGCCCGAGGTGCCCTCGACGAGGGTGCGGTCGAAGATCGTCACGGACGGTGGGTCGTTGGGTCCGTTGACAGTGACCGTGACGGTGGCCGATTGCTCGGGGTTGATGCCGTCGGCTGCGAAGTAGTCGAATGTCGTGACGCCGTTCCAGCGGTCGTCGGGGGTGAACGTGATCGTGCCGTCGGGTTCGAGCACGGCATCGCCCCGGTCGACGAAGCCGATCGCGGTGACCCGGAAGTCGGGCCCGTCCGGGTCGTCGTCGTTGGCCAGCACGTCGATGTTCACGGGCGTGTTCTCGTCGGTCGTCGCGGTGTCAGGGTTGAGGACCGGCGCCACGTTCGGGCTCGTGACGGTGATGTCGACGAACGCGAAGCCCTGCCATCCATCGTCGTCTCGGACGTAGATCGTCGCGTAGTAGTCGCCGGTGGTGGTGAACGTGTGCGACGCCGAGATGCTCCCTGCCGAGACCGGGGTCCAGGTCGGGTCGTCGCCGGTGCCGTCGCTCCAGAAGATCCGGTAGTCGTGCGTGTCGGCGATGCCCGCATCGGTGTATGTGGCGATCGGGTCCAGGTCGAGTGGCTCGTTGACCACGACGGTCGCCGTCGGCGCCACCGCGGTGACGACGGGCGTCTCGTTGAACACCTCGATCGTCGTCGAATCGGCGTCGCAGCCGACCGCGCTGCACACCGTCAGCCCGACGGTGGTGACGTCGAGGTCGTCGACCGGATCGAAGACCGGCGCTGCGCTCGTGGGATCGGACAGGCCGGCGATCGGTGTCCAGCTCCACGAGGTGATGGCCTCGCTCCCGTCCACTGAGCCCGACGAGTCGAGCGGTGTGTCGGGATCACCTTCGCCGAACGAGTACGGACCGCCCGCATCGGCGATCGGCGGCAGGCCCCCGCTGCCGAGCACCAGTTGGTCGGGCGTGTACGTGGTGGTGAGCACGCCGCCCGTTCCGGTCTCCGTGGTGAACGTGCCAGCGCGAGTGCGGTACCGCATCAGCGGGTAGGCGTCGGCGGCGGTGGGCGTGTAGCCCGGGTCGACACTGACGACGAGCTCGCCGTCGAGGGTCGCGGTCCCGGCCACCTCGAGCTCGCCCGTGCCGTCGGCCGACGACGAGTCCGCGATCTCGTACGAGACCGTTCCGGCCGAGGTGTTCGTGAAGCCCGAGTCGATCGTCAGGGTCGCCTGCGGCCCGAGCGTCAGGGTCCCGCTGTTGGTGAATGCTCGGGGCAGGGACACGGTCGCCCCGTCGGTCACGGTCAACGAGCCCTCGTTCTGCGTCAGGTCCGACTGGAGCGAGCCTCCATCGGTCACGGCGATGTCGGCGCGGTTCGTCCGCACGATGAAGGAGAGGTCGAGGATCGCCGTGACCTCCCAGTTGCCCGCCGCAAGTTCGCTGTAACCAGTACCCGAATCGCGCGAAGACGGCTCGTGGAACAGCCGTCCGGAGGACGCACGTACCGTTCCCGATCCGGCGATGTCGAGGTATGAGATGTTGGTGTCGACGGCGTCGTCCGTCGTCGTGATCACGCCGTCGTTCTGCATGGCCTCGACCGCTCCCGAACCGGGAGCTCCGCGCAGCCCGCCGCCATCGGCGAGCGAGATGGTGCCGCTGTTGACGGCGGTCTCACCGGCTTTCACGCTCAGGATCCTGGACTCCGTCCGCAGCGTGCCGGTGTTGGTGAAGCCGGTGCCGATGGTGGTGTTGGTGGTGGTGATGGGGAGGTGGCCGGTGTTGGTGATCGTGTTCGTGGTGGTCGAGTTCCATTGGGAGACGGCGGTGACCCATTCGCCGGGTTCGAAGGAGAGTTCGACGGGGCCGCCGGCGGTGACGGTGCCGTTCCAGCCGACGGTGCCGTCGCCGGTCATGTCGAACACGCCGGCGATGGGTTGGGTGAAGGTGGCGTTGAGGGAGGCGTCGGCGGCGACGTCGGGCACCCATCCTGCGGCGACGGTGCCGATGTCGACGAAGAAGTCGCCGGTCACGACTTGGATGGTGCCGGGTCCGTCGACGACGACGTAGGTGCTCATGAAGGCGTTGCCGGTGTCGGCGGTGACTTCGATGGTGCCGGTGTTCACGAACCGCTCGTCGGGCACCGACGAGACGCCTCGGACCTCTGACCCCGACAGCATCCGCCATGTCCCGGCGTTCGCGACCGAGCCGTCCTGACCGATCGTCACCGTGCGGTTGGCGCCGACTTCGAGGGTGCCGGTGTTGGTGAAGCCGGTGCCGATGGTGGTGTTGGTGGTGGTGATGGGGAGGTGGCCGGTGTTGGTGATCGTGTTCGTGGTGGTCGAGTTCCATTGGGAGACGGCGGTGACCCATTCGCCGGGTTCGAAGGAGAGTTCGACGGGGCCGCCGGCGGTGACGGTGCCGTTCCAGCCGACGGTGCCGTCGCCGGTCATGTCGAACACGCCGGCGATGGGTTGGGTGAAGGTGGCGTTGAGGGAGGCGTCGGCGGCGACGTCGGGCACCCATCCTGCGGCGACGGTGCCGATGTCGACGAAGAAGTCGCCGGTCACGACTTGGATGGTGCCGGGTCCGTCGACGACGACGTAGGTGCTCATGAAGGCGTTGCCGGTGTCGGCGGTGACTTCGATGGTGCCGGTGTTCACGAACCGCTCGTCGGGCACCGACGAGACGCCTCGGACCTCTGACCCCGACAGCATCCGCCATGTCCCGGCGTTCGCGACCGAGCCGTCCTGACCGATCGTCACCGTGCGGTTGGCGCCGACTTCGAGGGTGCCGGTGTTGGTGAAGCCGGTGCCGATGGTGGTGTTGGTGGTGGTGATGGGGAGGTGGCCGGTGTTGGTGATCGTGTTCGTGGTGGTCGAGTTCCATTGGGAGACGGCGGTGACCCATTCGCCGGGTTCGAAGGAGAGTTCGACGGGGCCGCCGGCGGTGACGGTGCCGTTCCAGCCGACGGTGCCGTCGCCGGTCATGTCGAACACGCCGGCGATGGGTTGGGTGAAGGTGGCATTGAGGGAGGCGTCGGCGGCGACGTCGGGCACCCATCCTGCGGCGACGGTGCCGATGTCGACGAAGAAGTCGCCGGTCACGACTTGGATGGTGCCGGGTCCGTCGACGACGACGTAGGTGCTCATGAAGGCGTTGCCGGTGTCGGCGGTGACTTCGATGGTGCCGGTGTTCACGAACCGCTCGTCGGGCACCGACGAGACGCCTCGGACCTCTGACCCCGACAGCATCCGCCATGTCCCGGCGTTCGCGACCGAGCCGTCCTGACCGATCGTCACCGTGCGGTTGGCGCCGACTTCGAGGGTGCCGGTGTTGGTGAAGCCGGTGCCGATGGTGGTGTTGGTGGTGGTGATGGGGAGGTGGCCGGTGTTGGTGATCGTGTTCGTGGTGGTCGAGTTCCATTGGGAGACGGCGGTGACCCATTCGCCGGGTTCGAAGGAGAGTTCGACGGGGCCGCCGGCGGTGACGGTGCCGTTCCAGCCGACGGTGCCGTCGCCGGTCATGTCGAACACGCCGGCGATGGGTTGGGTGAAGGTGGCATTGAGGGAGGCGTCGGCGGCGACGTCGGGCACCCATCCTGCGGCGACGGTGCCGATGTCGACGAAGAAGTCGCCGGTCACGACTTGGATGGTGCCGGGTCCGTCGACGACGACGTAGGTGCTCATGAAGGCGTTGCCGGTGTCGGCGGTGACTTCGATGGTGCCGGTGTTCACGAACCGCTCGTCGGGCACCGACGAGACGCCTCGGACCTCTGACCCCGACAGCATCCGCCATGTCCCGGCGTTCGCGACCGAGCCGTCCTGACCGATCGTCACCGTGCGATTGGCGCCGATCTCGATCGTCTCCGCGTTGAGGATCGACGTGACGCTGATGCTCGACGGCACCGTCACGACGAGGGAGGTGTTGATGTCGCCGTCGTCGATGCACACGTCGTCAGCCGATGTCGGCACCCGCTCAGCGCCGGTGCCGGTCTCGGACCAGTTCGCCGAATCCGACCACGCTCCGTCACCACCGACCCAGCTGATCGTGCAGTCGCCGACGGCCGCGATCGCCGGTGTCGGATCGACGACGAACGCGGTCGCCGACGTGGCGAGCACCGACACCACCATGGCGAGCACACGTGACGTGCGGGTTGTCCCGCACGTCCTCGGGCCGATCGTGCCCCGCTCTGAGCTGCTCATTCCCACCGCCTCCTGGTAACACGGGCATGGTAAGAGCGGCGTTATTCGCTGTCAACGAAGAGCCATCAGACTGTCGTCATGAACACACATGAGGTGTCGGGCTGGCGACACAGCGTGGTCGCTGGCTCTCGGCCTTGACCGTACGTTGAAGATCGTGGCGGTTGCCGTGCGCGAAACTCGGCGGATGCGGGGCGGTGGTGTGCGGGCGTATGTCTCCGATCTCGCCGCGACCTGGCCCGCCGACGAGCGACGCTGGTCCGAGCGGGACGCCACCGTGATCTTCGCCGACGTGTCGGGCTTCACACGGCTCTCCGAACGCCTTGCCGCCTTGGGTGCCGAGGGCTCCGAGGCGGTGAAGGAGATCATCAATGCGATCTTCGAGCCGTGCCTCGAGCACGCACTGCGCGCCGGCGGAGACGTCATCAAGTTCGCGGGCGACGGCTTCCTGACATCGTTCGACGGAGACGATCATCCCGTCCGCGCCGCTCGCGCAGCAGCGGCGATGCAGCGGACGGTCCGCCAACTCGACACGTTCCGCACCCCGGTGGGCCGGATCCGGCCACGCTTGACGGTCGGAGCGGAGACCGGTGACGTCACCGCACTCGTCCTCGGCGCCAGCACGCAGGATCGGCGCGATCTGGTCATGACCGGAGCCGTCGTCGATGCGGCGTTCGCTCTCGATTCGGATGCCAGACCGGGGCAGGTCCGGATCGGTGGGCGGCTCGCCGCGGCCTTGCCGCAGAGCTGGTCGCGGAGCGTTCCCCGGGCGGGGGGTCGGCGTCTCCATGTTCCCGTTCTTCCACAGGTACGTGGCGCCGGCGCCCGCCGATCGGGAGGTGATGAGCGGGCTCGACAGTTCCTCGATCCCGACATCGTGGCGGTCACCGAACGCGGCCGGAGCCCGGCTGAGCATCGGACGATCACGGTCGCTTTCGTCGTCATCGACGGCATCCGCCAGCTCGGGCACGCATCCGGCACCGCCGCGCTCGCCGACCGGCTCGACGACATCTCGGCAGCCGTCGTCGCCGCGTGCCGGCGTCACGACGTCTGCTGGCTGGAATCGGATTCCGAGCACGACCGCATTCGGCTCCTGCTCACGGCGGGGGCGCCGATCCGCCGCGAGCACGACACCGAACGCCTGGTCGAAGCCGTCTGCGAGATCGCGGAGCGGCATGAGGTCAGGGTCGGAGTCGCCCGCGGTCGGGCATTCGTCGGCGATGTCGGGCATGACGAGCGACGGACCTACAACGTCATGGGGCCGGTCGTCAACCTGGCGGCACGCCTCGCCGGATCGGCGGTGACGGGATCGATCGTGCTGACCTCCGACGTCTCCGACCTCGTACGCGGATCGTTCGAGACGGTCGACGCCCCGGCCGCGCTGCTGAAGGGTTTCGCCGATCCGGTCGAAGTTGCCGTGGTCGGCGGGAGGAGGACGGTGGCGATCGGCCGAGGCCGTCGGAGTCGACTGTTCGGCCGCGACAACGAGTTCCGCACGATCGGGCGACGGATCGAGCGACTCGACAACCGTGGTGCAGCGATCGAGATCGTTGCGGAAGCAGGGCTGGGCAAGAGCCGACTGGTCGAGGAGATCGAGCTGACGGCACCCACTCCCGTCTACCGGGCCGACGGTCGGCGGGACCGGCAGACCACCCCGTACGCGGCGATTTCCCCGGTCGTGCGGGCGGTCCTGGGTGTGCCCCTCGACATGCCGCCCGACCCCGCCGGACGGGTGCTCCTGGAACGAGTCGCCGAGTCCGCACCGCAGCTCCTGCCGCTCGCACCGCTGGTCGCGGTGGTTGCCCAGGTTCGTGTGCCCCCCACCAGCGCCGCCGACGCGGTCTCGAAGCAGTTCCGAAGCGCACGCACCCGCGAAGTCGTCAGCGAGTTGCTCGCTGCGGTGCGAACCGATCCGACGATCTGGATCGCCGAGGACGTCCAGTGGTTCGACGAGGCCTCGCGGCAGATCGTGACCGGACTCACCAGCGTCGAGCGCCCGTGGCTGGTGCTCGTGACGCGTCGCCCCGACGGTGAGGCGCTCGATGGCTTCGAGTCGCTCGCCCTCCGGTCGCTCGACGAACGCGCCATTCGCGAGGCAGCCCTGGATGCGATCGGGGACGCGCCGATCTCGCGTCGACAACTCGCCGACATCGTGGCTGCATCGGCCGGCAACCCGCTGTTCGCGGGTGAGTTGGCGCTCGCCGCTGCTCGTGCCGACGCCGGGACGCTTCCCGACCGTGTCGAGGCGATCATCGCCAGCCGGATCGACGGCCTCGACCTCGACTCGAGGTTGATACTTCGGGAACTGTCCGTCGCCGGCATGGAGGCCGACCGTTCGATCGTCGACCTGGTCCTCGACGAGTACGGCGCGGGCGACGAGGCACTGGCGCTGATGCGCGACTTCCTCACCGTGACCGATCTCGGGGTCGAGTTCCGCCACGACCTCTATCGCCGAGCCGCCTACGAAGCGCTCTCGGTCAAACGTCGTCGCGAGCTGCACGGCCGACTTGCGTCGATCCTGGCCGACCGGCCCGGCGCCGCCGGCCGCGCCGCGATGATCGCCGAACACGCCTACCAAGCCCGCGACGCCCCGGCGACCTGGCTGTGGGCACGTGCTGCAGCTGCTGACGCCCTGAATCAGGGCGCGACGCACGAGGCCGCCGTGCATCTGGAGCGCGCCGTCGCCATGGGCGCTGCGCTCGGCGTCGAGCCGTCCGAACAAGCGCGCATCGCCGAGATGCTGGGTGACGCTCTCGAGTTGGTCGGGCGCCCGGTCGACGCACATGCCGCCTACGGTCGGGCGCGACGGGTACGCGCGGATGATCCGATCGACCAGGCGCGGCTCTGCCGCAAACACGCACGTGTCGACGAACGGGCCGGCCGATATCGCGCTTCACTGACCTGGTCGACCAAGGGGTTGAAGCTGCTCGATGGCCACGAACACGATGAGCTCGCGGCCGAGCTCCGCCTCGTGGCGGGTGTCGTCCGGTTCTTCCAGGGACGCTTCGGCGAAGCGATCGAGCTCGCGGGCGCGGCGGTCGATGGTGCCGAACGCGCCGGAGCGACCGCGGCGCTCGCCCAGGCTCACCTCCAGCTCGAGATGGCGTACAGCGAGCTCGGGCAGAAGAATGAACGGGCACGACACGGCGACCGTGCACTGGAGCTGCTGGAGGGATTGGACGACCCGTTGGGGCTCGCGAACCTGCACCTCAACCTCGGGGTGTCCCAGTACAACGAGGCCAACTGGCGGGAGGCCATCGAACACTACGGGCGGAGTGCCCACTACTACCGGCTGGTCGGCGACACGATCGGCGCCGAGGCGGCGCGCAACAATCAGGCCGAGATCCTCACCGATCAGGGCCGGCTGGACGAGGCGGCGACGATTCTCGACGACGTCGAGCGGGCCTTGCGTGCTGCCCACTACCCGCTCGGCGTCGCGACCACGACCAGCGGTCGGGCACGGATCGCGCTCCGACGGGGCGATCTCGATGTCGCCGGACTCCTCCTGGACGAGGCGCGCGCTGCGTTCGTCGATCTGGACGCGCGGCACATGGTGATCGACACCGACGTGCGCCGTGTCGAGCACCTCGTCTGGGCGGGGCGCGCCGACGAGGCGGAGTGGCTTGCCGCCCAGGTCGAGCGGGACCTGGACGAGGCCGGCCCGGTCGCCGTACTCCCGTCCACCCTCGTCCGTTTGCGCGGCTGGGCCGCCCTCCAGCTCGGCGACCCCGAGCGAGCGCATGATCGGTTTCGGCGCGGCCTCGTGCTCGCAGAGGACGAGGCGTTCGACTACGAGGTCGCACTGGCGCTCGACGGGCTGATCTCCAGCGGGGTGAGCGCGACCACCGACGACGAGCGAGCACGCCTCGCCGAGCTCGTGCACCATCTCCACATCGCGTCCACGCCGCGACCTCCCTGGCTGTCGGCACCTGGCTGATCGGCATGCTCCCGGCGGTGAGTGCGCGCCGTTACACACGGAGCGACGCACGCCGCACGGTCATCGAACGCGGAACGGTCGAAGATCGATCTGCGGGTCGGCACCCGGTCGCTCCGCAGTGAGGAGATCCATCATGGACATCGTTCCCATCCACCCCGACGACGTCGAGGCGCCGGCATCGCCGTCGACGGCGTCGGTGTCGAGCCGTCGCGTCGGTCGCCGTCGCGGCGCACCCTCGGCCGGCGTTCGCCGTCGCGTCGGACGCTTGGCCGCCGTGGCCCGTCGCGGCGCACCCTCGGCCGGCACCGCCCGTCGCGGCGCACGCTCGGACTGCGTGGTCCGTCGCGGCGCACGCTCGGCCGGTACCGCCCGTCGCGGCGCACCCTCGCACGGCGTGGTCCGTCGCGGCGCACCCTCGGCCGGAGTGCTCCCGCTCGCCGCACGTTGGGTCGCGGCAGGCCCTGAGGCACAACTGAAGGGCTCGGGGTGGGGTGCACGCTCCGCCCCGAGCCCGTCGCCGCAGAAGGAGGCAACCATGACCACGGACACCATCCTCGGTGACTGGGTGGAGATCCAGACCGAACCCCGGCGTGGCAAGCGGTCCAGCACCGTCGCCGTCAACCGGCGCGACGGCACTGCGCTGCTGCTCGACGACGACGAGCTCGAGCAACTCGCGACCGCCGGCGACCCGGACCGTGAGCTGGTCGAGGTGCTCGGCGCCCGCGGCTTCCTCGCCGCGACAGCGCCGCCGGTCAAACCGCCGACGAGCGGGAGGCTCGTTCGATTCCTGCGTCAGTTTGACATCCACTGGACCGGCGCGCACCGGCACATCGAGCTGCTCCACGAGCGCTGGTTCCGCCGCGCCTGGCACCGGCGCTGGATCGTGTTCCAGCTCGCCCTCGGCGCCGCCGGAATCGTCGCCTTCGTCGCGGTGATCCGCTCAGGGCGGACGCTCGAGCTCCGCCCCGAACCGTGGCAGATCCCGATCTACATCGTGCTGTCCCTCGTCGCCGTCGCCATCCACGAACTCGCCCACGGTCTCGTGATCGCACGTCATGGCCGCCGCGTCGCGTCGGTCGGGTTCCGCCTCCACCTCGGCAGCCCTGCGTTCTACGTCGAATCCGTCGAGGCCCTCCTGTTGCCTCGCCGCCAGCGGATCGTCCAGGCAGCCGCCGGGCCGTGGGCCGAGTGGTTGTTCACGTCGCTCGTCGCGCTCGTGCTCTGGCTCGCACCGACCGGCGACCTCACGTCGATCCTCCACCGCTTCGTACTGCTGACGGCGTTCACGATCGCATCCAACCTGCTGCCCTTCGCCGGTCTCGACGGAGCGCTCATCTTCGCCGACGTGATCCGGGAGCCCAATCTGGCCACCGAGTCCAAGGACGCCGTCGACCGGCTCGGCATCGACCGGCGGCCCGGCGACGGTCCGCTCGTCGCCTACGCCGTCGTGAACACCGTGGTGTCGGCCGGGCTCCTCGTCACGGCGGTGTGGTTCTGGTTCGAGCTGTTCGGCGGGGTGCTCGGCAGGTTGTTCTCACACGGCCCGATCGGATGGGCGGCTGCGCTGACGCTGGTCATGCTGTCATTCGGGCCGTCGGTGTTCGCCGCCGTCCCGCACCTCCGGAGATGGTCGCCGATCGACAGGATCGCGTTCCGGCTCGAGCGCCGAGCGCGAATCCGCCTGGCCGGGCTGTTCGCCGACGTCGGACCGTTCTCGGAGCTCGACGGACGTTCGCTCGGCGTGCTCGCCGGCCAGCTCCGACTCCGCACCGTCCGCCGATGGGGCCCGCTCCACGAAGCCGAGTTCGCCGGCCACGTTGCGGTCGACGGACCCGCCGACCTGGGGCGGGATGGAAAGCTCCCGGAGGCGGGTGTGGTCGCCATCGGCGGGCCGGGCCTCGTGGCCACGACACAGCGCCGACTCCGGCGGGTTCGTGTCGGTCTGCTCCCACGATCGTCGATGCAGGTCGTCGTTGTCGACGCTGCTGCGCACTCCGGACGCGCTGGGGATGCTCTCCCGCGAGCGGCCGACCCGTCACAACGGGCACAGGCACCGACCCGCGGTCGGACCTGACGACCCGTTCTCCCGCCCTGGCGGGACGGTGGTTCAGCCGGAGGCTTCGGTGAGTGCCCGCTTGACCAGCACCTTGGCGAGGTGCTGGCGGTACTCGACGCTGGCGTTGATGTCGCTCTGGGGGTCGGTCCCGTCGTTGGCGTGCTCGGCTGCTTCCTCGATCGAGGCGCCGCCGGCGAGGGCGTTCGAGACACCCGTGGCGAGCACGGGTACCGAGGCCATGTTGACGAGTCCCACTCCGGATCCGGCGTCGCCGCTCCAGGCGGCCACTCCGACGATGGCCCAGTCCTGGGCGCGGCGGTTGAATTTCTGGAAGCTCCAGCCGGCGCCGTTCATCTTCGGGACGCGGATCTCCGTCAGCATCTCGTCGGGCTCGAGCGCAGAGGTGAGGAAGCCCTGATAGAAGTCGGCGGCCGCGATCTCGCGGGTGCCGTTCGCACCCTGGACCACGTACGTCGCACCGAGGGCGAGCGTCGTCGCCGGCAGGTCGGAGGCGGGATCGGCATGGGCGATGGACCCGCCGATCGTGCCGCGGTGACGCACCTGCGGGTCGCCGACGTGGCCGGCCGCGTGAGCGAGCAGCGGAACGTGCTCGCGGAGGATGTCGCTGTTCTCGACGTCCATGTGGCGGGTGAGCGCCCCGATCGCGACATGATCGCCGGCGTCGTTGACGTAGGAGAGGTCGGAGACGCGGCCGATGTCGACGAGGACCGTCGGCTGGGCGAGGCGCAGCTTCATGAGGGGCAGGAGACTGTGCCCGCCGGCGAGGAACTTGGCCTCGTCGCCGTGCTCGGAGATCAGGCTGATCGCTTCATCGGCCGATCCGGCCCGGACGTAGTCGAATGCGGCGGGGATCATTTGGCACCTCCGGCAGCGGCGAGCACGGACTGGACGATGTTGTGGTAGCCGGTGCAGCGGCAGAGGTTGCCCTCGAGCCCGATCCGCACCTCTTGCTCGGTGGGGTCGGGATTCTCCTGCAGGAGGCTCGTCGCCGCCATCACCATGCCCGGGGTGCAGTAGCCGCACTGGAGGCCGTGGTTGTCCTGGAACGCCTGCTGCATCGGATGCAGCGTGCCGTCCGCAGCCGCCATCCCCTCGATCGTCGTGAGTTCCTGACCGTCGGCCTGGACGGCGAGGATCGTGCAGCTCTTCACGGCCTCACCGTTCATGTGGATGCTGCACGCACCGCACGACGAGGTGTCGCATCCGATGTTGGTGCCGGTCAACCCGACGTGTTCGCGGATGTACTGCACGAGCAACGTACGTGGCTCGACGTCGCCGGTGTGCGTGACCCCGTTGACGGTGACGCTGATCTCCACTGTGACTCCCCTCGGTCTGAGACGTGGACGGTTGAGAACGTCGACAGTACCCGGTCGGGCGGGGGCGTGCTGCATCCGGGGTCCGACCGCGGGCCGACGGCGTCGGCGCGCGGTCCGAGCCGGCGCGGTGGCCGGTCAGCTCGATCGCAAGAACTGCTGGAGCAGTCGCTGGTGGTCGAGTTCGAAGCGGTCGTACCGGCTGCGTACCTCGGCGATCGGCCAGTCGGCAGGGGTCAATTCGGTGGGCAACAGGGGGTCGCTGCGGAGGAATCGAACGATGCGCGCCGAGACCACGAACAGTTCCGGGATCGATGCGACGTCGTCCCAGTCGTAGCCGCTGCGGCAGCGATGCATCTCGCCGAGCAGGTCGCCGGCTGCCGTCGTGATCGCAGACCGGTCCCAGAGTCGTTCGACCAACTCGTCGTTGCCGATGCCTTCGACGGGTGCGGTGGTGGCGATCCAGTCGTGCGCGGCGACCGGCATCGGCAGGTTCGCGGGGCGCATCCAGATGTCGGGTCGCAGTTCCCCGAACCGGTGGTTGTCCATCGACGACCGGAAGCGTCGCCGGTCGACGAGCTCGCGTTGGTCGGTGGCCGCGACCACGGTGTGCCACCGCCCGTCCCAGGGTTCGGGCGGAGGCCTCCGGCCGGTGTCCTGAGCGCGCTGGCGGTCGAGGAGGCGTTCGGTCAGGCGGTAGTGACCGTCGTGGACGGCGATCTCGCCGTTCGCCACCGAGCGCGAGAGCGCCGTACGCATCGTGCCACCAGCGATGCCGAACAGCTCGGCGAGATCGACGAGTGCTCGTGCAGGCATTTCCGGGGGATGACTGCCGAGCATGACGGACAGGGCGAGGGACCGAGCGCTGAAGGGCCGCAGCCCCTCGACCGGCGTATCACGAAGCTTGCTCACAGTGATCAACGAATGTAACATCTCGTCATGGCGATGACGACGACAGGAAACGCCCGAGCGCACCGAGTGAACATGGTGCCGCCGGCGGAACTGCTCCCCGACGTCTTGCCGACCGACCGGCTGAACGAGACCGGCAAGCCCACCCGACCGTTGCGGGACGACCTGCGGCGCATCCCCAACGCGCGCAACGCAGTGGCGGTGCTCTCGACGCTGCTGCAGTCCTACGGCGTGGTGATCGCAGCTGCGGTGATCAACACCTGGTGGTCGTATGTGGTCGCGTTCGTGCTGATGATCCGTGGGCACGTGTGCCTCAACATCCTCGGCCACGAGGCTGCCCACCGTCTGTTGTTCTCCAACCGGCGGGCCAATGACTGGATCGGCCGCTTCCTCGCCTACTCCTCGTACCAGGCGATGCTGGCATACCGGCGGGCACACTTCGCCCACCACCGAGACGAGATGGGTCCGGCCGAGCCCGACGCATCCCTGTACGCCGGGTATCCGATCCCGAGGGATTCCTGGCGTCGGAAGCTGACCAGGGACGCGATCGGGATCAGCGCCTACAAGAACTTCAAGGTGCTGTTCGGGGCGATCCGCAAGCGCCGGACCGAGGCGCTGCAGATCGCGGCGCTGCATCTGGTGCTGATCGGTGCGTCGATCGCATTCATGCGCCCGCTTGCGTATGTGGTCTGGATCCTCTCGTGGTCCACCCTGTGGCGGGTCTCGAATCGGCTCCGAGCGATCGCCGAACACGGCGGCATGATCCGATCGGGCGACCGCCGCGAGACCACCCACGTGATCCGTCAGTCGCTGATCGCACGCTACTGGATGGTGCCGTACCACACGGGTTGGCACCTCGCTCATCACGTGGACATGGGTGTGCCGTGGCGAAACCTGCCGGCACTGCACGACGAGCTCGTCGCCAGCGGCTGGGTCACACCCGACATCGAGTACCCGAGCTATCGGGCGTTCTGGAAGGCGGCCTCGTCGGGCTCGGGTGGTTCGTCCAGCGTACGTGCCGACGGCGTCAGCTTCCTGGCGTTCGACGACTGACGGTCAGGTCGGGTCCGTCTCGTCCGGGTACAAGACCGGGTCGAGTGCGCCATCCAAGCCGCGGGTGATCTTGCCGGCTTCGTACGCCACCTCGATCTCCTTGGCCTTCGTTCGCGCGACGTGTTCGCCGATCCGGCCGGATCGTGCCGCTTCGGACAGCGCCTGCTTCTGCGCGGAGGCCAACCTCCTGGCGACGCGGGCGACCTGCCGCCGTCGAACCGATTCGGCATCTGCGGTCAGTTCGGCGAGCTCACGCTCGGCCGCCACGTTGCGTTGGTCGATGTCGCGGTGCAGATCGTCGAACAGCGACGGCACGATCTCGCCCGTGATCCGCATCGACTCCAGTTCGCGTCGTGCTGATCGCATCGCGACCGTCTCCGCGAGCAGTTGCTCGTACTGGGTGATCTCGTCGGACGCGGACGTCAGCCCGAGCCGATCGAGGATCGGCTTGTAGGTGAGCCCCTGCACGATCAGTGAGAACATCACGACGGCGAAGACGACCGACACCGCGTTGACGCCGGCGAACGTCGGATCCTCGAGGCCGAGCACGAGCGCGATCGGGATCGAGCCGCGCAGACCTCCCCAGAACACCGCTGTCTGCCACGACGACGGCACGGGAGCAGCCTTCGAGTTGCGGAACGGCAGGAGCAACCCGTACGCGACCACGGCCCGCCCGAGCACCATCGCAACGATCGCCGAGAGTGCCGCGACGAGTGTGCGGCCGCGGAGGTCGCCGATGTCGAATGCCAGCCCCATCAGCAGGAACAGCGCCGAGTTGGCCATGAAGGCGAGCACTTCCCAGAAGTCGATCAGAGCCACCCTCGACGAGGCCGACATCGCGAGTCGGGTGCCGTAGTTGCCGATCAGCAGGCCGGCCACGACGACGGCGATGACTCCCGAGCCGCGCAGGCGGTCGGCGACGAGGTAGGCCCCGTAGGCGGTGACCAGTGACAGTGTGATCTCCACCAGGTGGTCGTCGAGCGTGCTCATGAGGCGGTGCGCCACGAACCCGACCAGCAGTCCGACCGACGTACCGACGACGACCTCGGTCCCGAACTCGACGAGGCCGTCCTGGAACGTGACCGCCTCCGTTCCGAACGCGACGTCGACCGCGATGAGGTACAGGACGATCGCGAGCGCGTCGTTGAAGATCGATTCGCCCTCCATCAGCGTGCGCAACCCGGTTCCGACGCCGTGCTCCTTGAAGATCGCCAGCACGCTGACTGGGTCGGTGGGCGCCAACATCACCGCCAGCACGACCGCCAGTTCGAACGGCATGCCGGGCACCCACGTCAGACCGGCGGCGAGCACACCCGCTGAGACCGCAGTACCGAGGATCGCCAGCACGCCGACCTGGTGCCATCGCAGCACCAGATCGTCCAGGTCCATGTTGATCGCCCCCTCGAACAGCAACGGTGGGAGGAAGACCAGCAGGATCAGCTCGTTGGTGAGGCTGACGGTCTGGAACACACCGAACAAGCTGAGGATGAATCCGACCAGCACCAACGCGACCGTGTACGGCAGTCGCAGTCGGCTGACCGCGATGCCGACCAGCGCCGCCACGAGCATCACTCCGACGACGAGGGTCTCGGTGACCTCGATCTCGCTGCTCTCGACGGCCAGGATCAGCGAACGCATCGATCGGACTGTACGACGTCCACGTCGTCGGCCGGTGCCGGAGTGGCGGGTCAGCCGATCAGTTCCGCGAGATCCTTGACCACCAGGAACACCAGGAACCCGATCACGGTCGTGCCGAGCACGGTGTAATGCCAGCGCTTGGAGTGGTCGGCCCGCCAGAACCGACGGATGCTCATCACGATCGCGACGATCGCGATCACGCTGATCGGCAGACCGATCCAGGGGCCGACGCCGCTCGCGACCCCGATCGCCGGGAGGACGAACGGGAACACGACGTACATGAGGAGGCATCGGAAGGTCGCCACCAGGATCGAGGTCTGGAACGCCTTCTGGGCGTCGGCGGCCGTGGCCTGCGGACCATCGACCGGAAGCCGCAGGAGGCGCCGCATGAACCGATCGGCGTTCGACCGTGGGGCTGCCAACGGCGGCGGATCACACAACGTGTACTGGTCGGTGTGCCCGGTCTCGAGCGGCGGGGTGCTCATGAGTGATGCAAACGGTACGGCTGCTGGACAAGGTCCGCAACTTCGCCCGGCGACTCGGCGAGTGCGACCGCGCCCGCCCTGAGGAGCTCCTCGATCGAGCCATAGCCCCACGTGACCCCGATGCAGGCGATGCCGTGGTGCATCGCTCCGTGGACGTCGTGATCGCGGTCCCCGATCATGATCACGTGATCACCCAGATCCGGGTCGGCCTGGATCTCCAGTTCCCGCAGGGCATGCGCGATGACCTGCGCCTTGGTGCGACGGTCGGAGGTCAGCGAGGCACCAGCGCGGACGTCGAAGCGGTCGCTGATGTCGAAGTAGTCGAGGATCGGATGCGCCGTCTGTTCGGGCTTGGCCGTCGCGATCGACAGGGACAGACCGAGGTCGGCCAACTCGTCGAGCATGTCGATGATCCCGTCGTACAGTGTGTTCTCGTAGGCCCCGATCGTCTTGTAGCGCTCGCGGTATCGGTCGACCACCCGCTCGAGGGCATCGTCGGGGATCCCGATCGACGGCAGGCCGATCTCGAACGGCGGGCCGATCACCGACCGCACCTCGGCCTCCGTGGGAATCGGGAAACCTTCCTGCTCACAGGCCCACTGCAACGAACGCAGGATGCCCGGTTCCGAGTCGGAGAGCGTGCCGTCGAGGTCGAGCAGCACGTGCGTGCGGGGTTCCGTCATCGGCACACCCTGACCAACTCCTGCAACGCCTCGGCGGTTCCGACCGCGACGATCACGTGGTGGGGGTGCAACACCGTGTCGGGGTCGGGATTGGTGGCGAACACGCCGTCGTCACCGCGCAGCGCGAGCACCAGTACTCCCGCCCGCTGGCGGAAGTTGGCCTCGCGGAGGGTGAGCCCGGCGGTGCTCGAGCCGGGTGCGATCTCGACTTCGCGCATCCGGAAGTCCATCGAACGTTCGTGCATGACGACGTCGACGAACTCGGCGACGTTCGGTTGCACGACGAACGACGCCATCCTGGCGGCACCGAGCTCCTGGGGGTTGACCACCCGATCGGCGCCGGCCCGGCTGAGCTTCTCGACGCTGTCGTCCTGCCGAGCACGGGCGACGATGAACAGGTCGGGGTTCATCTCCCTGCTCGACAGCGTGACGAACAGGTTCTCGGCGTCACCCTCGAGTGCCGCCACCAGCGCGCGCGCGTGCTCGATGCCCGCAGCACGGAGCGTCTCGTCGAGCGTGGCGTCACCCACGATCGTCGGCAGGTCGATGTCGTGGACCCGCCGGGTGTTGCTGTCGATCACGACCACGTCCGCTCCGGCCCGCACGAGATCCCGGGCGGCGGCTCGGCCGACGCGACCCCATCCACACACGACCACGTGATCGCGCATCTCGGCAATCTTCCTGTCCATTCTGCGCCTCCCGACGAACTCGCGGAGTTGTCCCTCGACGACGACCTGCACGGTGAGGGTGAACGTATACAGCACGGTGCTCACGCCCGTCACGATGACGACCATCGTGAACACCTTCTCGGCATTGGTCAGGTCGGGTCCACTGAGCTCGCGGTAGCCCACCGTCGTGATCGTCGTGATGGTCATGTACATCGCGTCGATGAAACTGAGCCCGAACGCCATGAACCCGATCGTGCCGATCACGAAGATCGTGACGACCGTCGCCAGAGCCAATCGCAGCCGGCCGATCGTCGATGTCACGCCGGATACCGTAGTGGCCGTGCGGGCAGTCGTCCCGGTTCCGGATCAGCCGAGACCGTCCACGGCGAGCGCGTAGGTCAGAGCGCCGAATGTCAGCCCGTCGGTGATCTCACCGACTCGCAGCAGCGTGCGGATCTCGTCGACCGGGACCCACGCGATCTCCGCCGCTTCGTTGCGGTCGGTGGGGTCCCCCAGGTGGGAGGCGTCGTCGGACGCGAAGATGTGGAACGCCTGGTCGAGGAGCCCGTTGGCGGGATGGAACACACACAGCTGCCGAACGGTGGCCGGCTCCCAACCGGATTCCTCGCGGGCCTCCCGGACGGCGGCCTCGGCCGGGGTCTCGCCGGGGTCGACACCGCCGGCGGGGATCTCCCATCCCCACGTGCCGGTGATGAAGCGATGCCGATGCAGCAACAGGACGTGGGCATCCGCGACCATGATCGTGCCGGCTGCGGGCCGAGGCATCCGGACCACGTGATGGTCGACCTGTGTGCCGTCGGGCATGACCACGTCGGCGAGGGTCACGCTCACCCACTCGCTGGAGTAGACGGTCGATTCGCCGCGGTTCCGCCACTCGCCGTCGCGTGGTCGGTCCATCGCCGCGGCTCAGGGTGCAGACGGTTCGGGCGGAGGGTTCCGACGGAGTTCGGCGATGCCGGAGACGATCGAGTACGGCCAACCGACCGGGAGATCGGTGGGTACGTCGGGCAGTTCGAGGATCGACTGGCGTCGCTCGCCCTCCTCGACCATCCCGAGCTCTTCGCGGGCGGCTTCCCTGATCCCGTCTTCGGTCCTGAGGCGGTCGACCTCGGCCCGAAGGTCGTCGTTGACCTGCTCGAGCTGGGCGAGTTGGTCGGCGCGCTGCTCGATTCGTTCGTTCTGTCCGAAGTACGTCTGCACGGGGAGCACGAACAGGGCGGCGGCCAACGCCCCGGCGATCGCGATCGCGACGAGCGCCAGGAACACCGTGGTCCGACGCTGTGTGGTGAGCCGGCGGTCGACGTGGATCGGTCGGGTGACGTCGCCGAGCCGCGTCCGACCGCGATCGGCGGCGCTGCGACCCTCCGGTCGCTCAATCGTCGACGTGCCTTTCCCGCTCACGTTGAACAGTGTGGCAGGTGGGACGACGCCGTTGGTGCCAGTGCGCGGACGGTGGCGTCAGCGTGGCGCGAGGGCAGCACGGCCCCGGAACTCGGCGGCCTCACCGAGGTCGGCTTCGATGCGCAGGAGCTGGTTGTACTTGGCGACCCGGTCGGAGCGGGCCGGTGCCCCGGTCTTGATCTGGCCGCAGTTCGTGGCGACGGCGAGATCGGCGATCGTGGCGTCCTCGGTCTCGCCTGAGCGGTGCGACATCACCGAGGTGTACCCGTGCCGGGTCGCGAGGCCGACGGTGTCGAGCGTCTCGGTGAGCGAGCCGATCTGATTCACCTTGACGAGGATCGAGTTGCCGACCGATTCGTCGATGCCGCGCTGGAGGAGCCGGCTGTTGGTGACGAACAGGTCGTCACCGACGATCTGGCAGCGATCGCCGATGGCAGCCGTGAGTGCGGCCCAACCGACCCAATCGTTCTCGTCCATGCCGTCCTCGATCGACACGATCGGATAGCTGTCGACGATTCGTTTCCAGTACTCGGCCATCTCGCCGGCCGAGAGCACCTTGCCCTCGCCGTCGAGGTGGTAGGCCCCGTCACGGTAGATCTCGCTGACCGCCGGATCGAGTGCGATGGCGATGTCGTCGCCCGGTGTGAACCCGGCGGCACCGATCGCCTCCACCAGGAGCTTGATCGCGTCTTCGTTCGAGTCGAGGTCGGGTGCGAAACCGCCTTCGTCGCCGACCGCCGTCGCGAGGCCCTTGTCGTGGAGCACACCCTTGAGGACGTGGTAGGTCTGCGTGCCCCAACGCAGCGCCTCCCGGAACGAGGGGGCACCGACCGGCATGATCATGAATTCCTGGAAGTCGACGGAGTTGTCGGCGTGCACGCCCCCGTTGAGCACGTTCATCATCGGCACCGGCAGAACGTGGGCGTTCGTACCTCCGACGTATCGGTACAGCGGCAGCTCGAGATGGTCGGCAGCGGCCTTGGCCACAGCGAGGCTGGTGCCGAGGATCGCGTTGGCTCCGATCCGACTCTTGTTCTCGGTGCCGTCCAGGTCGAGCAGTTCGCGGTCGATGCCGCGCTGGTCGAGGGCGTCGAATCCGTCGAGCACGCCGGCGATCTCGTCGTTCACGAACCCGACCGCGGTGAGCACTCCCTTGCCGGCGTACCGCTCGCCGCCGTCGCGCAACTCGACCGCCTCGTGTTCCCCGGTCGAGGCGCCGCTGGGAACTGCCGCGGTCCCTCTCGCGCCGGACGCGAGGATCACCTCGACCTCTACCGTGGGATTGCCGCGCGAGTCCAGGATCTCTCGGCCGACGATGTGGAGGATCTCACTCATGGTCCGACACCGTATCCCCCTCGTCGTCGGTCGCGAGCAGCCCATGCGTCGGTTCGGCGATCTCGGGCTCGTCGGTCGCGAGCGGCTCACGCGCCGGTTCGGCGATCCCGAGGTCGTCGAGGCGCCGCTTCTCGGGCGGCGCGTCCGCCAGCACCTCGAGGTAGTCGTCGAGCACATCGAGCAGGGGCAGTTCCTCACCGCTGCGCTCCGATTCGTACCAACGGTGCTCGAGCAGCTGATGGAAGATCTCGGCGGGCTGCAAACGCTCGAACATCTCCTCGGGAATGGCGGCCATCACCGGTTCGAAGACGCGGTCCATCCAGCGCACCGCAGCCACGTTCAGCGGGATCGGCCGATCGGAGCTGCGCTGTAGCCACGCGCCGTAGCTCTTGATGTCCTGGAGCATCCTGCGGGCCTGATTCTCGCCGGCGGTCAGCCCCGTGAGGCTGGCGAGCTGTTCGGCGTTGTAGCCGTGCTCGACCACCTTGGGGATGAAGCTCACCGTGACGTCGTCGTCGTTCGTGGTGACCTCCATCTCGTCGACGTCGAAGCCGAGTTCGTGGAGTCGTTCGAGTCGCCGCTGCATCGGGTGTGCATCGCCGATCGGTGCGGTCGCCGTGGCGAGCAGTTCATCCCAGAGCGCCCGGTACCGCTCCTCGATGGCCAACGCCACCTCGATCGGGTCGATGTCCGGCGCGAGTCGGCCGGCGGCTTGGAGGTCGAGCAGACCGCCGGCCACGTTCTGCGTGGCGATGTCGAGGTCGAAGCCGCGCTGCCCTTCCGTCAGCTCTGTGTGGCGTTCGGCGGTCTCCATGTCGATGATGTAGGCCTGCAGCGCACCGGCGTCGCGTCGGAACAGCGTGTTCGACAGCGAGCAGTCGCCCCAGAAGAACCCGGCGAGATGGATCCGCACCAACAAGACGACGAGCGCATCGAGCAGCCGCTCACCGAGATAGGGGATCCTGAGCCCGCGGCCCATGAGGAGCGACCGGTACGGCAGTGAGTAGTCGAGGTGGCGGGTGATGATCAGGCCCTCGCCCGACGGCCGATCGGTGACTGCGGCGACGGCCTCCACGGTGGGCAGGCCGTCCTCGTCGAGTTCGCGCAGCAACCGGTATTCGCGGAGGGCCAGGCTGTCGGGCAACTCCTTGACCACGTAGGAGATGTCGTCGAACTCGATCAGCTTGACGACGTGGCGATGGAGCCCGAGCACGTGGTGGACGTTCGTCATGCCCCAGTCTTCGAGCTGCTCCCGATAGGGCAGATCGACGATCGCTTGGTGGTCGGCCGGGTGGGCCACCTGCACACGCATGCACGCCAGTGTGGCAGCGGTTCCGTTCGATCGGACCGACGTTCTTCGGATGGTGAGAGGCGCCCGTCAGAAACCCCTCAAGATCACCGAGCAGCACGACGATGGGGTGGTGTGGGAGCCGACTCCGTGATGACGCCTGACCTCGAACCGCGCACCGGCTCGACGGCTCGTGTCGAACAGGCGCGGGCCACGATCACGAAGACGACGATCAGACCGGCACCGGGCACCGAGACACCGGAGGTCGAGGTTCCCCAACGCAGCCTGCTCGCCCGACTCCGCGACCGGCGGACCAGCAGCGGCGAGCTCGCTCCCGCCGAGGAGCCGATCGCCGCCGGCGCCAAGCTCCGAATGGCGACGGCCTGCATGCTGTCGGCCCTGTGTCTGCTCACCGTCGGCGGCGCCGTGCTCATTCTCCTGTTGTGGCAGCAGGATCGGGCATCGGGCGTCCTGACCACGCAGCTCCAGCGGACCTGGGATCTGTTCGACACCTTGCGGATCGTCGAGCGCTGGCTCGCCTTCGCCGTCCTTCCCGTGGCGACCTTGTGGATCGCAGTCGCGGCGTTCAACGTGAGGCGTGCGACCGGCATCCGGCGGAATCCGATCGTGGCCGCGATCAGCCTGCCGATCGGTGTGCTCGGCGCCTGGTTGATCGGGCGTGAGATCGTGGCCGAAGCCGACGACTGGGTGGGGCGGGCCTCGGGTTTCGTCCTGCAGGTGGTGTTCCTCGCGATCCCACTCCTGGCGCTGCTCCGGATCGCACAGGCAGCCGACGCCCGCAGTCGGCCCCTCCGCGTGACGTACGTCGTCGCGGTCGTGTACCTGGCGCAGCTTCAGTTTCTCGGTGGCCTGTCCAACATCGATCAGTCGAGCCCGGCCGACGACTGGGCCCGGCTCGGTTCGTATCTGATCATCGGCGGGCTGATCCAGGTGCTCGGAGCGCTCTCGGCCAACGAGGCCGCACGATCGATCGAGGAAGGTACGGAGAGCCGGTTTCAGCTGCGAAACCGGTTCGGTGAGTCGCTGTTGGCCCAGGCCGCACGCGGCCCGGTGTCCTGATCAGGCGCCACGTCGCGGTGACGCCCCGTCACCGTCCGACTTGGCTTCGTCCCAGAGCCCATCGAGTGTCGCCAGGCCGGCACTGTCGAGATCGATGGAGCGTTCGCGAGCCAACCGTTCGACCAGCTCGAACCGCCTCCGGAACTTCTGGCTCGCCTGCCGGAGCGCCGACTCGGGATCGACCCCGAGGTGGCGGGCGACGTTGACGACGGCGAAGAGCAGGTCGCCGAGTTCGTCGGCGGTCGCTGCGGCATCGCCGGTGGCGGCGGCCACGACCAATTCGGCGGATTCCTCGGCGATCTTGGGGAGGGCACCATCGACGTCGGGCCAGTCGAAGCCGACCTTCGCCGCCTTCTTCTGGAGCTTGTGGGCATACGCCAACGACGGCAGCGCCGTCGGTATGCCGTCGAAGATCGAGGTGCGACCCTTCTCGGCCCGTTTGATCTCGTCCCAGTTCGCCAGCACCTGATCGGAGTTGTCGACGTCCACGGTGATACCGAGCTCGTCGCCGAACACGTGCGGGTGGCGACGGACGAGCTTGTCGTGGATCCCGGACGTGACGTCGGCGATCGTGAACCGGCCTTCCTGCTCGGCGATCGTCGCATGGAATTCGATCTGATAGAGCAGGTCGCCGAGTTCCTCGATGAGGTGTTCGTCGGTGGCGGGGTCGGCGGGGTCGAACGCCTGGATCGCGTCGACGACCTCGTAGGACTCCTCGATGAGATGGGGAACGAGACTCCGGTGGGTCTGTTCGATGTCCCAGGGGCACTGCTCTCTCAGGGTTCGCGCGAGTTCGTGGAACCGCACGTACCCGGCGCCGACCGGCACCCCGAGGGCGGGCACGTACAGCGACGTCAGGTGGTCGGCCTCGATCGCCCGATCCATGTCGGCCCACGTGGTCTCGACGAGCACCTCGTCGGCCGTGCCGAGCGCGACGAGCAGCGTGACCGGTGTGTCGTCGACGATGCCCACGGGGTCGTCGATCGCGAGCTTGATGTCGGACAGCACCCAGTTGGCGTGGGTGTGGGCGACGAGCAGCGGACCGGTCTGACCGGCCGCTGCCGTGGCGAACTCGTGTCCGTCGACGAGCCGCACCCCGGCCTCGATCGGGTCGATGCGGAGCCGCGCCCAGGCGAGGTCGAGGAACGACATCGCCGGCAACACGTCGACCTCGACCCGCTCGTCGTTCAGCAGCGCTCGCACCGAACGTTCGAGGACGAGCGGTGAACCCGGCACCACGTACAGCACCTCGCCGTGCTCGCCGGCCGCAGCCACCACATGTTCGACGATCTCGGTGTAGACGTTCTCGAACAGGTCGGCTCCCTCGTACAGATCGTCGAAGGTCACCGAACCGGGCACGAGGTGCGCCGACGGATGCCGGGCGGTTCGGAGGTACCGGTGCGGGATCCGATCGATCGCGACGAGCGTCTCGGCGGTCACGTGCCGGTCGCCTCCAGGACCGAGTCCGGCGACGACGATCCGGGGACGTTGCGACACGGGTCAGCCGAGCGGGATGATGTCGCCGGTGGCGCTCCAGGTGCCGATGCCCGGGTCGATGTAGATGTCGTAGCGCTCATCGAACTGCCGCACACGGAGTTGGAGCACATCCTGTGCGCCGAGTTCGTCGAAGGTCGCCTTCGTGATGACGTGGAAGCCGAACGAGGATTCGACGGGATCGCTCACCTCGTCGATCTCGAGCGGACGTGCGCCCTCGACGAACTCGGGCACGAACGTCGTCTCGAACTCCTCGACGGTCTGGCACCCGAGGCGACCGCCATTCGCGCCCGACCCCGGATCGGTCGACACCTCGGCGGCGATCTCGGCGAAGGATCGGCCGGCTTCGAGCTCGGCGACGACGGCATCGGCTTCCGCCTCGGTGTCGGTGAGGATGTGCGAGGTGCACACGATGCCCGAGGCCCCGCTGGTGTAGAAGTCTTCGACCGTCGCATCGATGAGCGAATCGACCGGCAGGCCCTGCCAGGTTTCCACTGCGACCGTGAACTCGGAACGTAGGGCGTCACCGATCGCCAGGTCGGCGGTGTCGGCCGTGTCGGTCTCGGCGACCTCGACGCCGAGCGCTTCGAGGTCGGCCTTGACCAGTTCATTGGCGACGAACAGGCTGGTCACGCCGCGCACGGACGCCGCGTCGTCGGTACCGTCCGGTGTGTCGGCGAGGATCTCGACGACGTCGTCGTACGAGAGTGCGACGTCGCCCACGCGGGCAGCAGCGGTCTGGTCGTCGAAGGTCGCGCACCCCGACAGCGCGAGGGCGGCGAGTCCGGCGGTGGCGACGATGAGAACCTGTCGATGCACGGCGCCCAACCTACCCGGCTCATGCGTCGGCGGGCACCGGCGCGGGAACCAGCTCCCGGAGGAAGCCGACGAGGAACGTGGCCGGGTCCTGGCCGCGCGGGATCGGCACCACCAGCTGGCGGAGGTCCTCTTTGTGGATCGCCCCCTTCGCGAGGCGTTTCAAGCGGGTGGCGGCCGACAGCTTCAGGTCGATCGGCGCCAGGCGCGCCTGATCGGTGGTGATCTGGAGGTCGGTGATGCCGAGCCGATGGCACTCGGCGCGCATGCGTCCGACCATCAGCAGCGCCTCGGCCGGTTCGGGCAGCGGGCCGTACCGGTCCTCCCATTCGACCCGGATGTCGTCCACCTCGGCACGGGTGGTCACCCCGGCGAGGCGGCGATACGCCTCGAGCCGGAGCTCCTCCTTCGTGACGTAGTCGATCGGCAGGAACGCGTCCGACGGAACGTCGAGCTTGATCTCCGACGGCGGTGTGACCTGCTCGCCCTTCATCTCGGCGACCGCCTCGGTCACCATCTGGCAGTACAGGTCGTAGCCGACCGCTGCGATGTGTCCCGATTGTGCCTGTCCGAGCAAGTTGCCGGCACCGCGGATCTCCAGGTCGCGCATGGCGATCTTGAAGCCCGAGCCCAGCTCGGTCGCCTCGCCGATCGTCTTGAGCCGTTCGTAGGCCTCCTCGGTCAGGATCTTGTCCTGGGGGTGGAAGAGGTAGGCGTAGGCACGCGAGCCGCTGCGGCCGACGCGCCCGCGGAGCTGGTGCATCTGGCCGAGGCCGAGCAGGTCGGAGCGCTCGACCACGAGGGTGTTGACCGTCGGCATGTCGATCCCGGACTCGATGATCGTCGTGCAGACGAGCACGTCGTACCGACCCTCCCAGAAGTCGACGACGACCTGTTCGAGCGTGCCTTCGTCCATGCGGCCGTGCGCGACGGCGATCCGTGCCTCCGGGACGAGCTGGCGGAGGCGGGCGGCGGCGGTGTCGATCGACTGGACCCGATTGTGGACCCAGAACACCTGGCCTTCCCGGAGTAGCTCGCGGCGGATCGCCTCGATCGCCACGCGTTCGTCGTACTCGCCGACGTAGGTGAGGATCGGTTGCCGTTCGGCGGGGGGTGTCTGCAACAGCGACAGGTCACGGATGCCGACGAGGCTCATCTCCAGCGTGCGGGGGATCGGGGTCGCCGACAGTGTGAGCACGTCGACGTTCGTCTTGAACTTCTTGATCTGCTCCTTGTGCTGGACGCCGAATCGCTGCTCCTCGTCGACGATGAGCAGTCCCAGGTCCTTGAACCTGACGTCGGCCGCGAGCAGGCGATGGGTGCCGATCACGCAGTCCACCTCGCCCGTCTTCAGCTCGTTCAGCACCCGCTTGGCCTGGGCGGCGGTCAAGAACCGTGACAGCACCTCGACCCGGATGGGGTAGCCGGCGAAGCGGTCGGCGAAGGTGTTGCCGTGCTGGCTGGCGAGGAGCGTCGTGGGGGCGAGCACGGCGACCTGCTTGCCGTCCTGGATCGCCTTGAACGCAGCTCGGATCGCGATTTCGGTCTTGCCGAATCCGACGTCGCCGCAGATCAGGCGGTCCATCGGATAGGGCCGTTCCATGTCGGTCTTCAGCTCGTCGATCGCCGTGCGCTGATCGGGCGTCTCCACGTAGGGAAAGGCGTCCTCCATCTCGTGCTGCCACGGCGTGTCCTGCCCGAACGCATGGCCCTCGGCGGTGACCCGCTTCTGATACAGGACCACGAGCTCCTGGGCGATCTCGCGGACCGCAGACCGGACCTTGCCCTTGGCCTTCGCGAAGTCGCTCCCGCCGAGGCGGTGCAGGGTCGGCGCTTCGCCGCCCACGTACTGCCGGAGTGTGTCGATCTGGTCGGACGGGACGTAGAGCTTGTCGCCGCCCTTGTACGCGACCAGCAGGTAGTCGCGCTCGACGCCGCCGATGGTGCGCTTGACCATGCCCTCGTACTTGCCGACGCCGTGCTGATGGTGCACGACGTAGTTGCCGGCCTTGAGGTCCTCGAACGTCGTGGTTCCCTCGCGCTTGCGCGTGCGAGCCTTGCGGTGGGCCCGGCGCCGGCCGGTGAGGTCGGATTCGGCGATCGTGGAGATCTTGGCGTTGGGCAGCGTGCACCCGCGATGAAGGGGAGCGACGGCGATGTACCCACCCGGCTTGCCAACGTCCGTCGCCGCGTGGGCGATCGAGAACTCGAGGCCCTGGTCGAGGAGGATCTGACGGAGACGGGCGGCCGAGCCCGCGCCGTCTGCCGCCACGGTGATCGCGAAACCTTCGGCGAGGAGGCGGCCCAGACGGTCGGCGAAACCGGAGCCGTCGCCGCCGATCGGGCCCCAGCCGGACGCCTCCACGAGCGGGGTGTCGGGTGACTCGGGGGTGGAGTCGATCGTCCAGAAGCCGGCGGCGGTGCCGGCGAGCAGGTGGTCGGGGTCGGCGTGGAGGCGCGGGAACTCCTTGTCGGGATCTCGCGCCCACGTCGAGGCGAGGGCCTTGGCCAGGTCGTCCTCCTCGGCGAGCAGGTCGGCCGCACGGTCGCGCATGCGGCGCGGTTCGATCAGAATGGTCTTGGCGTCGTCGGGGAGGACGTCGGTGATGAGCACGTGCTCGTCGACCAGCCACGGCACCCACGACTCCATTCCCTCGAAGTGCGTGCCTTCCGCCAGCCGCTCCCACTGCTCGCGGCCCCACGGCTCGGCACCGACCAGGTCGGCAGCCCGGTCGCGAACGTCCTCGGTCGGCATCAGCTCGCGGGCGGGGAAGATCAGCGCCTCGTCGAGGTCGGCGATCGAGCGCTGGTCGTTGACGCCGAACGTCGTGAGCCGGTCGACCTCGTCGCCCCACAGGTCGATGCGGATCGGTGCATCGGAAGTCGACGGATAGACGTCGACGATCGCGCCCCGGCGGGCGAACTCGCCGCGGTGCTCGACGAGCTCTTCGCGCCGGTAGCCGAACTCGACCAGCTGGGCACCGAGTCGTTCGGGGTCGATGATCGCGTTCGGTCGTGCTTCGATCGGCTCCACTTCGGTGGCGCCCGGCCCGAGCTTCTGCAGCAGGGCGCGGACTCCGGCGACGATGATCTTCGGCCGTCGGTCGCTGCTGCGGAGCCGCCACAGCACCTCCAGTCTGGTCCCCATCGTCTCGACCGCCGGGCTCACGCGCTCGAACGGCAGGGTCTCCCAGGCGGGGAAGTGGGCGACGTCGTCAGGACCCACGAACTGGCACAGGTCGTCGTACATCTGGCCGGCCATCGCACCGGTCGGGCAGGCGACCACGAGCGGTCGGTGGTCGGAGAGGTGCGACAGCGCCGCGATCGAGATGGGCCGCGCGACCTCGACGATCGCCAGGCGAGCGTTCGGGTCGGAGAGGGCTCGCGTCAAGCCGGGCTCGTCGCGAAGGCGCGGCGGCAGCGCCGTCAGATCACCGGCCATGGATGTCGTGCATCGCTGCTTCGATGCCCTCGGCGATGATCAGTTCGATGGCGTCGGCGGCGACCGCCACCGACATGTCGAGAACCTCCCGCTCGCGTTTGGGGATCTTGCTGAGTACGTGCCCGGCGCCGCGCTCCTTGCTCGGCGGTTTGCCGACGCCGATTCGAACGCGGCGGAAGTCTTGTGTCTTGAGATGCTGGGCGATGCTACGAAGCCCGTTGTGCCCGGCGAGCCCACCGCCGTTCTTGAGCTTCACGACCCCCGGCTCGAGGTCGAGTTCGTCGTGCACGACGATGATCTGCTCGGGCGACTCGATCCGGTAACGCCGGACGAGCGCTGACACGGCCCGCCCCGACTCGTTCATGTAGGTCAGCGGGAAGGCGAGCGCGGCTCGGACGGTCTCACCGTCGGCGGGGAACCGAGCTTCGCCGATCAGGGAGTTGTCCCGACCGGCCTTGAGGGGCGCGGCGTGGCGCTCGGCGAGCACCCGGATGCATTCCTCGCCGACGTTGTGGCGGGTGCGTTCGTACTTCGGGCCCGGGTTGCCGAGGCCCACGACGAGCCAGTCGAAGGGAGCACCCTTGCCGGGTCGCCGATCGAACAGGCCCATGCGTCAGCGAACGTCGCGCCGGGTCATTCGGCGGCGTCGCCGGCATCGGCGGGAGCGCCACCGTCCGCGGCGTCACCCTCGCCCGCCTCGCCCTCGGCAGCTTCGGCTTCGGCGGCGGCATCTTCCTCGTCCAGAACCGGGGTGCGCATCGTCAGCACGGTCACGACGGTCCAGTCCTCGTCGCCGACGGCGGCCACCCCGGCGGGCAGTGGGATGTCGCCGATGGTGATCGTCGTATCCATCGTCATGTCGGTGACGTCGATCACGATCTCGTCGGGGATGTTGCGCGGCGTGGTCGAGACCTCGATCTCGTTGCGGGCCAGGTCGACGAGGCCGTTCTCGTCTTTCACGGCCTTGGCCTCGCCCTCGAGGCGCACCGGCACCGAGACGGTGATCTCACTACTCAGGTCGATCTGGATGAAGTCGATGTGCTGCACCGTGCGGCGAACCGGATCACGCTGGAGCTCCTTGACGATCGCCGGGTAGACGGTGCCGTCGACCGTGAGATCGAGGATGGTGTTCATGCCGGCGCTACCCGACAGGGCGGCACGCAGCTCGCGACGCTCGACCGAGATGCTGATCGGGTCCATGCCCCGGCCGTAGACCACGGCGGGGATCGAGTCGGTGGATCGCTCGCGGCGAGCGTTGGCGCTGCCGGTGGCGCGGCCGGCAGTTGCGGTCAGAAGGGTCTCAGACATGGTTGATCAGCCTCAAGGAGCAGTGGTACGAGCAGCAAACCATGCTACCGGGGGGTTCGGTGACCCACACCGGGACGTGGCCTGGGGACGGGATCGGGCGGCTGATGTCGGTCGACCGAGGTCCTGCTCAGCGTCTCTCGGCCTTCTTGTCTGCGATGTAGTCGGCCTTCGACTTGGCGTCGGGAAAAGCTTGGAACGAGTCGGGCTTCTTGCTGTTGGCCGCTGGAGCACTTCCGAATACGTACCCCTTGTCCAGCAGTTGCGCGATCTCTCGGGCCGTGACGGTCAGCTGGTACTTGCTGTTGGGATCGAAGAGATTTCTGTCGATGGTTGTGTTCGGGTCGGCCTGCAGGGCCAGGAGGAACTGCTGGCCGCTCAGCCCGCGCATGATCAACGTCTTGGCCTCGGACGTCAGATCCGTCTTGAACTTGAATCTGGCTTTGAGATCGATCCCGCCGCCCATGAATGCGTCGTTGATCCCCAGGCTCCAGACGTCCGAATCGAGCACCCGTGCGTCGGCGCCCTTGCCGGCTTGTTTCTTGGCCTCCTTGACGGGGCGGGTGTCGTCGAGGCGACCGAGGTACATCTTGCCCTTGCCGGTCGTCGTGAGCGCCTGCGTTGCCTGGTCGTAGACGGGGCGCGCTCCTTGCTTCAGCTCCTCCAAGCGGCCGAGGACGTGGTCGCCCCCTCCTGCTTTTTCCCACCTCCTCAGGTTGGCCGTGATGGAGTTGATGACGCCCGACGCGTCCGCCTCCTCCGTCGTCATCCGCCCTTTCGTGGCCTTTCTCGTCGCCACCAGCTGTTCCTTCTGAGCCGTGGTCTGAGCCAGCCCGGCCCTACTGGCGTCGACATCGCGTTGGGCTTCGGTGCGCAGCTGCGGCAGATAATCGTCGAAATCCGCTTGGATGTACGGCTGGTTGCCGACGGACGCGTGTCGAACCACGGGTGGCGACTGGCGGGTCGACGACCCGGTGCTCCTCGCCGTCGACGGCTCGTCGCCGCCACTTCTTCTGGCGACGCCGTTGCCGGCGCCCGCGGGTCGGCGGGCGATGGTCATCCCTCGGATGGCGGCACGCGTCGCGTGGTTCCCAGCGGTGTGTTGCAGCGTGTCGATCGTCGACCCACCCGCCGAGAATCGCCCCGTCAGCGGTCGAGTCGTTGGGTTCGCGTCCAAGGGTTCGGGCGCCGGTCTCCAACGCCTCGCCCCCATCACGCGCCTTCCGAACTCACGCTGCGAGAGCGTAGTTGGCGCCGATCGCGGGGGCAACCGACCATGGCCGCCGACCGTGCGTGGGGGCCCGTTCCACGATGCGGCGGGGCGTGGGCTCGTCGACGGTGCCACCGCACGGCGAACTGCTCCCCGATGCGCACGAGATGTGGCGCAAGTACCGAATCAACGACGGGCTGAGGCCGATCGACCTCCCCCGTCGCCGAGCCGGTCGCCGACTGCGACGAACGCGCCGTCGCCGACCACCCACGCTTCCGTGATCGGTACGGACGACGGGCGGGCCAGGACACGGGCGAGGTGGTCGCCGCCTGGCTCGACGATCAGGCGCGACAGCGTGCAGCCAAGCGGAGAGGCGGGCCTCAGAGCTCAGGCCAGGTTCTCGCCGCCGAAGATCTCGCTGACGCTGGTGTCGTCGAACACGGCGCTCAATGCCTCGGCGATGATCTCGGCAACCGACAGCACCTCGATCTGCGGGAGCTGCTTCTCCGGCGGCAGTGGCAACGTGTTGGTGAGGATCAGACGTTCGAGTGGGGCGTTCTTGAGCCGGTCGACCGCCGGGCCGGAGAGCACGCCGTGTGTTGCCATCGCCCAGACCTCGGTGGCCCCGCGCTCGAGCAGGATCTCGGCCGCCGACACGATCGTGCCGCCGGTGTCGATCATGTCGTCGGTGAGGATGCACAGGCGGCCGTTGACGTCGCCGATGACCTCCTTGGCCTCCACCACGTTGGCCTGACCCTTCGGGCGGCGCTTGTAGATGAACGCGATGTCGGCCTCGCAGTCGTGGAGATGCTGGGCCATGCGCTCGGCGACCTTGATGCGCCCGGAGTCGGGCGACACGATCACCGGCGCGTCGGGCGCCTGCCGGCGGATGTAGTCCTCGAGCACGGGGGCGGCGGTCAGATGATCGACCGGCCCTTCGAAGAAGCCCTGGATCTGGCCGGAGTGGAGATCGATGGAGATCATCCGCTTGGCGCCGGCGGCCTTGAACATGTCGGCCACGAGGCGGGCCGTGATGGGCTCACGCCCTTCGGCCTTGCGGTCCTGGCGGGCATAGCCGTAGAAGGGGCAGACCGCTGTGATCCGCTTCGCGGACGCACGATACGCCGCGTCGATCATCGTGAGCTGCTCCATGAGCGAGTCGTTGACCGAGTGGCCGTCGATCCCGTAGTGGCTCTGCATGATGAACACGTCGGAGCCGCGTACGCTCTCGGCGAAGCGCGGACGGATCTCGCCGTTCGCGAACTGCACGATGTTGGCGTCGCCGACGGGCTGCGCCAAGTGTTGGGCCACCTCGTGGGCCAGTCCCGGGTGGGTGCGACCCGAGTAGAGCGCAAGCTTCTTGGTCGTGACCTTTTCCATGGTGTCGCCCCTCCCCAGGGCGTGGCCGGTCGAGGGTCAGTCGCCGACAGGTGCAGTGTAGAACGCTCCCGTCACGGCACCCGCAGCGACGGCGGCGCCCGGCGCCAGATATGCGTAGGGGCCGACGGTCGCTCCGTCGCCGATCGAGGCATCGTTGCCGACGGTGTGGCTGACGGCCGCTCCGCTACCCACCGAGCAGTTGTCGAGCTGGGTGTCGGGCCCGAGGTCGGTGCCGTCACCGATCCGGGTGTCGCCGTGGAGCATCGTGCCGGGGTAGATCGTGATGTCACGTCCGAGCGTGACGGTGACGTCGATGAACGTCTGGCGCGGGTCGAGCATCGTCACGCCGTTGAGGAGCCACCGACGGTTGGTGCGATTGCGCAGCTCGCGCTCCGCGAGTGCGAGCTGCCAACGGTCGTTGACGCCCTGGGTCTCGGCGGGCGGAGCCTGCACGGCACCGATCCGGTGACCCATGCCGGCCAATCCGGCGACGACGTCGGTGAGATAGAACTCGCCCTGGGAGTTGTCGGTGTTGAGGTTGCGGAGGGCCGGACCGAGCAGGTCACGTCGGAACGCGTAGATGCTCGTACACACCTCGGTCACGTCGAGCTGTTCGGCGACGCGTCGCGCTGCTCGACGATCCGCAGCACCCGGCCGTCGGACGCTCGGAGGACCCTGCCGTATCCCGTCGGGTCGACCATCACGCTGGTCAGGAGCGTCGCGGCGTTCGAGTTGGCGACGTGGGTGGCGACGAGCTCGTCGAGCGTGTCGGCCTCGAGCAGCGGCGCGTCGCCCGGCAGGATCACGACCGTTGCGTCATCGTCGTAGTCGTCGCCGCCGAGCGCAGCCATACCCGTGTTGGCGGCGTCGCCGGTCCCGTTCTGCTCGAATTGCTCGGCGAACACGACGTTGGCCCAAGCCGGGGACGCGTCCTGCACCCGTTTGGTGACCTGCTCGGCACCATGCCCGACGACGACGGCCGTGTTCTCGGGTCGGAGTCGCTCGAGCGCGTGGATCACGTGCAACACCATGGGCCGGCCACAGATCCGATGGAGGGGCTTGGGCCGGTCGGAGCGCATCCGGGTGCCGGCGCCCGCAGCCAGGACGATCGCCGAGACGCTCATCGGGCGGACGCCGTGGGGCGGAGCGTGGACGAACCACCGGGGGTGACGACGCGGCGATCTCTCATCGTTCCGGGGAGAGGATTCGAACCCCCATCGACGGCACCAAAAACCGCTGTCCTACCATTGAACGACCCCGGACGGCCGGCCCGCCGGGAGGCCCCGGTCGTGCACTCTCACGGTAGCGCCACCGTTCGCCGTCGCCGACACCGATTGGCACGTCAGAGTCGGCTGGTTGCCCGGTAGCGTAGTGACCCGTATGGGATCGCTCGTCAAGAAGCGCCGCAAGCGCATGCGGAAGAAGAAGCACAAGAAGATGCTTCGCCGCACGCGCCATCAGCGTCGCAAGTAACTCAACACGTCCGGCCGTCGCGGCCGCCCGGTGATCGGGTCGTCTCCGCGACGATGATCTGAGCGCCCTCGTTGCCCAACGCAGCGAGGGCGTTGCTGTGTTCGCCGTGCACGAACCACGTTGCGCCGCTGCCGGCCAGCACGGGTGACCGTCCGCACGCGTCTGCGATGCGGTCGCGCCACCGGGCCAGCATCGGCTCGACCGCGATCGCCGCCGGCTCGAGGTCGTTCGGGCCGGGCGCCGAAGGCCCGCCGAGTCGATCCCACGTCGCGTAGGCAGCAGGCGTGCTCACCCGGAGCGGTGGGATGACGAGTGTCACGGTGCGTCGGAGGTAGGGGAGCGGTTCGACGATCTCGCCGATTCCGCGCACACGGGCCCGGCCGCCGACGAGGCAGAACGAGACGTCGGCGCCGAGCCGCGCCGCTCGTTCGAGCGTCTCGTGCGTGGGCGACCACCCGGCCCAGCGCAGCACGGCCGCGGCGTCGGCGGAGCCCCCACCGAGTCCTCCCCCGTGGGGAATCCGTTTGTCGATGTCGACCACCGCGGTTCGTTCGACCGCGTCCAGCGCCGCCGCGACGAGATTCGAACCGTCGAGCGGTACGCCGTCCGCGTACGGGCCGTGCGCGGACAGGGACGTTGGACCATCGGAGAATCTCAACACGTCGCCGAACGACAGGGTCACCATCTCGGCGTCGATGAGGTGGAACCCGTCCGCACGCACACCGGTGATCCGCAGCGAGAGCGTGAGCTTGGCCGGTGCGTGTACGACCGTCACGAGCTCGCCTCGGCCAGCCGGCACCAGTCGTCGAGACCCAGTTGTTCCGGACGCGCCTCGGGTGAGACCCCGGCGGACACGAACTGCGCGGTGCCGACGGTACCGCGCAGGGATTTGCGCATCATCTTTCGCCGCTGACCGAACGCCTGACGGACGAGCGGGAAGAGCACGTCCGGGTCCACGTCGGGAGGAGACGGTCGGCGGTCGATGCGGACGAGTGCGGACTCGACGTTGGGCCTGGGTACGAACACCGACGCCGGTACGGTTGCGGCGACACGGGCCCGCGCCCAGTACGCCACTTTCACACTGACGGCGCCGTACTGCTTCGATCCGGGCGCGGCTGCGAGGCGTTCGGCGACCTCGCGCTGCACCATGACCAACATCGAGCCGATCGCCGGTACCCGGTCGAGCAGGTCGCACACGAGCGGCGTGGCCACGTTGTACGGCAGATTGGCGACCAGTGTCCAGCGGTCGTGTGGTTCGAGGACGGTACGCCAGTCGAGCGCCGTCGCATCGGCCTCGATCACCCGGACGTTGTCGAGGTCCGCGACGACCGTACGCAGCGCCAGTACCAGGCCGCGATCGACCTCGATCGCCGTGACCGACGCGCCCGTCTCGGCGAGGGCGAGTGTGAGCGAGCCGAGCCCGGCACCGATCTCGATCACGTGATCTCCCGGCCCGATCGACGCGATCGCGGCGATCCGGCGCACGGTGTTCGGATCGGCGACGAAGTTCTGTCCGAGGTCCCGTCGGGGTGCCAAACCGCCGTCGCCGAGCAGTTCGTGGATCCTGGTGCGCGAGTGGGTCACCAGGAGATCTCGACCGACAGCGGGGCATCGGTCAGGTCGCCGATCTGCAAGAAGGCGTCGGCGTTCATGATCACATCATCGTTCGGGGCGGCGCCGCCGACCGATGCGATGCACTGCACACTCCGACTGTTGTCGAGGTTGGTCACCGTGACCGAGCTGTTGAACGGGATCGACACGAGATCGCGGATCTGGCAGGCCGCACTGTCGGAGATGTCGCGGCTGAACGTGGCGGTACCCCGCAGCGCTCGCCTCGCCCTCGGGATGGCGATCGTGGCCGGATCGTCGGCCTGCTCGGGAACCGTGCCTTCGATGAACTCCGGCGGTGTGGTGCCCATCGGATCGGTCGCCGCCGGCGCAGTTCGTACCGCAGACGCCTCCGGCTCGGCGGGTTGGCCCGAGATGACGACCTCGCCGACGAGCGTGCCAACAGGCTCGGTCGCCTCGCCATCGTCGCGGCTCAACAGAAAGGCCGCCGGTACCAGGATCACCGTGATGGCGACCGCTAGGGCGACTCGTCGTCGTTGTGCGAAGTCTTCGTGCATCTTCGGTTCCAGTGGCAGCGCCCAGGCTACTGGCCGTTGTGGCGGGAACCGATCGTGGGGAAGGCCGCGAGACCGTTCTCGAACGTCGTCTCGGCGAGCTCTGCGGCAGGGATGTCGCGGAGGTCCGCGATGAATTGTGCGGTGCAGGCAACCCAGGCCGGCTGGTTGGGCCTGCCCCGATGAGGCACCGGTGCCAGGTACGGTGCGTCGGTCTCGACGAGCAGTCGATCGGCGGGGACCAGCCGGGCCGCCGCCTGGACGTCGGTCGCCGACTTGAACGTCACGATTCCCGAGAAGCTCACGAACGCTCCCCGTTCGAGGCACGCCCGAGCTTCCGTCTGGCCCCCGGTGAAGCAGTGGAACACGGTGCGCTCGGGAACGCCTTCGGCATCGAGCACCTCGAACGTATCCGCCCAGGCGTCGCGCGTGTGGATCACCAACGGCAGACCGTGCTCGTGGGCGAGGTGGATCTGCGCGGCGAACGCCTCGGCCTGCGCCGCACGCGGTGAATGCTCGTAGTAGAAGTCGAAGCCGGCCTCACCGATGGCGACCACTCGCGGATGATCGATGAGGTCGACGACGGAGTCGACGCCGCGGACGGCCTCGTGCGGGTGCACTCCGACCGTGGCCCATACGTCGTCATGGCGTTCGGCCGCCGCGATCGCGGCTCGCGATGTGTCGCGGTCGCATCCGACGGTGATCATCGTGGCGACCCCGGCCTCTCGAGCGACGGCGACGGCTTCGTCGGTGCCGCCGGGCATGCGGTCGTCGTGGACGTGGCAGTGGCTGTCGAACAGTCTCATGCGGTGAGACGCGGGAACAGCGGATCGCCCTTGGTCACCGTCAACCCACCCGGGTAGCCGCCCCAGCCGGCGGCAGCGGGCAGCCGCTGCTCGGCGATGTCGGACGTGAATCCGATGCGTTCCCAGATCGCCTGCGCCGTCCGCGGGACGGCGGGGAAGGCGAGGATCGAGACGATGCGAAGCGCCTCGAGTGCATCGCCCAACACGGCGTCGACCGCAACGCCTGGTTCGGTCTTCCACGGCTCGTTCGCTTCGAGATGGGCGTTCGTCGCCCGCACGAGCGACCAGGTCGCGTCGAGGGCCTTCGACGGCGCGACGTCGTCCCACCCGCGGGCGGCACCGTCGAACGCGGCGGCGGCAGCTTCGGCGAGCGGGCTGTCGGGCCGCGGTGGCGGTCCGACCCCGCCACACTTCTTGGCGACGACCGTCGCGATCCGGGAGGCCAAGTTGCCGAGGTTGTTGGCCAGATCGCTGTTGTACTTGGCGATGAGACCCTCGTAGCTGAAGTCGCCGTCGCTGCCGAACGGCGTCTCGGCGAGGACGTAGTAGCGGAACCCGTCGACGCCGACCGTGTCGATCAGATCGAGCGGGTTGACGACGTTGCCGCCGGATTTGGCCATCTTCTCCCCGTCGACGAGCAGCCATCCGCCGATGCCCCAGCCCTTGGGCAACTCGACCCCGGCCGACATGAGCATCGCCGGCCAGTACACACAGTGCTGGCGGACGATGTCCTTGCCGATCAGGTGGTAGTCGGCGGGCCACCACCGGGTGTAGTCCTGATCCTCGTCGCCGAACCCCACTGCTGCGAGATAGTTCGTCAGGGCGTCGAACCAGACGTAGGTGACGTGCTTCGGGTCCCACGGCAGGGGGATGCCCCATTCCAGGCTGGTCCGGCTGATCGAGAAGTCACGCAGGCCGCCCTTGATGAGCCCGATCGCCTCGTTGGCCCGGTTCTCGGGCTTCATCGCGCCCGGATGAGACGCGTACCAGTCGAGCAATCGATCCTCGAAGCGGCTCAGCCGGAAGAAGTAGTTCTCCTCGTCGAGCGCACCGACGGGCCGCAGGTGGATCGGGCAGCATCCGGCGACGCCGTCGACCTCGATCAACTCGTCGTCGGTGTAGTACAGCTCGCAACCGACGCAGTACTTGCCGCTGTAGGTGTCGAGTTCGATGTCACCGGCGTCGTAGCAACGCTGGAGCAACTCGATCACCGCGGAGCGGTGACGCGGTTCGGTCGTTCGGATGAAATCGTCGTTGGCGATGTCGAGTCGCTCCCAGGCATGCGCGAACTTGGGGGCGATCTCGTCGGTGAACGCCTGCGGTGTCTGGCCGACCGCCTCGGCGGCCTCCTGGATCTTCAGACCGTGTTCGTCGGTGCCGGTGAGGTACTTGACGTCGTCGCCGAGCAGCCGATGCCAGCGCGTGAGTGCGTCGCCGATGATCGTGGTGTAGGCGTGGCCGAGATGGGGCTCCGCGTTCACGTAGTAGATCGGTGTGGTGACGTAGAACGTGCTCACGACACGGACGCTACCCACGAAGATCATCGACTTCGTGCAGCGTATTTCTCCGTCGCGGTCGTTGCCCCCCCGCTAGCCTGAACGCTTCTTGGCGGGCGCTCCGGGCAGGGCGCCGGTCGTCACTCGGCAACCACGAAGGGCGGAGCTCGTGCTGGGCAAGGTTCGCGAAGCCGTCAAACACGGCATCAAGCAGTACGTCGGACCTGCGGTGGTGAAGCGTCGTGCCACGCGCGCCGACCTCCCCCTCGAGCTGTGGGGTCTTCGTGTCGGCCCCAACGCACGGCTGTGGCACGGCTCGATCGATCTGCAGGAACTCGTCGAGCGGTTCGGCTCCCCGCTCCATGTGGTCGACGCCGACCGGCTCGATCAGGCAGCGTCGGCGGCGCTCGAGCCGTTCCGCCGTGGCGAGGGTGCCGACATCTTCTACTCGTACAAGACGAACCCGGTGCCGGCCGTGCTTCGGCGGCTGCATGCCGCCGGCATCGGTGCGGAGGTCATCTCGGCCTACGAGCTCTGGCTGGCGTTCGAACTCGGTGTGCCCGCCGATCGAATCATCTACAACGGGCCGGCGAAGTCTCCCGAGTCGGTCGAACTGGCCATCCGTCGCGGTGTGCACCTCGTCAACGCGAACTCGCTCTCCGAGATGCGCCGGATCATCGAGATCGCGGAACGCTGCGCGACGACGGTGCGACTCGGGGTCCGCGTGTCGTTCCCCGGCATGTGGGGTGGTCAGTTCGGCATCGACGCCGGATCGGAGCAGATCGACGAGGCGATCACCGAGGCGGTGCAGCACGATCTCGTCGAACTCGTCGGTCTCCACGTACATCGTGGCGGCACGATCCGCGGTGAGGGCGAATGGCACGGGCACCTGTCGACCGTGCTCGACTTCTGCGGGCAGGTCGCGGACCGCACCGGATGGTCACCGACGATCCTCGACGTCGGCGGCAGCCTCGCCTGTCCGACCTCGGCAGGCATCGGGGATCGGGAGTACCGGCTGAACCGTGCGCTCGGCACCGACCTCATCCCGCCCGACCCCACCACGGCGATCTCGGTCGCTGACGCGTCGCGGATGGCGGCGACCATGGCCGCTCGACACTTCGGCGATCGTGGCTGCACGGTGCCGGTCGTCGTGCAGGAGCCGGGCCGAGCCCTCACCGGCGGCTCGCAGATGCTGCTGTCGCGCGTGCTCGACGTCAAGGACGACGTCGAGCCGCATCACCTCGTGCTCGACGGTGGCCGCAACATCGCCGACCCACTGCCGCACGAGTACCACCAACTCTTCAGCGTGACGAAACCGGATCAGCCGGTCACCCGGTCGTATCGGCTCGTCGGGCCCATCTGCACGCCGGCCGACGTCCTCTACTACCACTGGAAGCTCCCGGACGCCTCCGTCGGTGACGTGGTCGTCGTGATGGACGCCGGGGCGTACTTCGTGCCGTTCTCGACGTCGTTCTCGTTCCCTCGGCCGCCGATCGTCGTGATCGACCGCGACGTCGCCGTGCCCGCCCGCGTCGCCGAGTCGTTCGACGATCTGACGGCGCTCGACCGTGAGGCGGAGAGGCGGGGGCGGTGACCGCACTGCCGCGTGTGGCGGTGTTCGACGCCGAACTTCCACCGAGTATCGCCTTCGCCCGATCGCTCGGACATCGGGGCGTGCCGATCGTGGCGTACTCACCGAAGAGGTTCGCCACGGCCAAGCTCTCGCGGCACGTCCGCTCGCGGCGGTGGTGCCCGCCGGTGCACCACACCGACGAGTTCGTCGGTTGGTTGATCGACGAGATGGCCGCCGACCGGTTCGACCTGATCGCACTGACGTCCGACTTCATGGCGTTCAACGTCATGGAGGCGTTCGAACGCACCGGTGGCGCACCGGCCGGCTACCCGACACCGGCCGCAGTTCGGTCCTGCTTGTTCAAGGACGTCTTCCAGGCGGACATGGCGGCGGCCGGATTCCCGGTCCCGCCCGCGACCGGTACCGACGACATCGGTGAGGCGATCGAGTTCGCCCGGTCGGTGGGGTATCCGGTCGTCTTGAAGCCGAGGTCGCACGCCGGGATCGGCCTCGAACGGGGAACGATCGCCCACGATGACGACGAGCTCGGTGAGCTGTTCGTGCCCTACGAACTCGACGACGGCCAGGACGACGTCCTCCGCCACAACTCGGCTCTCGCCACGCCCCTCGTCCAGAAGCTGCTCGACTCCGAGGACCACGAGGTGGTGAGCGTGACCGGGGTGCTCGACCCAGACGGGAACGTGCTCGCCGCCGGCCACAGCCGCAAGCTGGGTCGCTGGCCCGGCCGTCTCGGCGTGGGTACCGTGTTCGAGCCGACCGAACCGGAGGCGTTCACCGAGCACGCTCTGCACGCGGTGCGTGAGCTGCTCGGTCGAGGGATCTTCGAGTTCGAGGTCGTGGTGCATCGTCCGAGCGGGGAGTACTGGGGCATCGACCTCAATCCGCGGGCGTACGGTCAGATCGCGCTCGACATCTGTCTCGGGAACGACCTGCCGGCCCTGTGGTACGAGTCGCTGACCGGAATCGAGCTGGCGCCGGCGGTGCCTCGCCGGGCTGTGCCCACGTACTGGCACCAGGGTGTGCCGGTCTGGGTCGGCGCCGCCGTCGAGGTCGCCACCGGGTCGGATCGGATCGCCCTGATGCGCCAGGTCCTCGCTCACCAGCGTGAGCCGCACGTCGGATCGGCCTCCGACCGCTCCGATCCGTTGCCCGGGCTCGCGATGGGCTGGTCGCTCCTGCGGCATCCTCGATCGCTCGTGCGTTCGGTTTCGGCGCAGGGCCTCATGGGTGATGTGAGGGGCGCCTGAGCCCGACGTCGCCGGGCGACGCGGTCGGTGCGTCAGCGCATCCAGCGGCGACGGGCGCGACGGGTTCCGATCTCGAGGCCGGCGGCGAACGTGCCGGCGGCCAGGCCGGCCGACGCCATCCCGGCCGCCGTGCGTCGTATGACCGTCTTGGTGCGCTGGCTGAAGATCACCACCGGCCAGCCGTGTCGGCGGGCGTGCCGTTCGAGCTTGCTGTCGGGGTTGACGGCGACCGGATGCCCGACGGCGCCGAGCATCGGGAGATCGCTCGCCGAGTCGCTGTACGCGTAGCACTGCGACAGATCGAGGCCGTCCCAGCGAGCGAGATCGGCGATTGCGGTGACCTTGCCCTCTCCGTAGCAGAACGGCCCTTCGAGCCGGCCGGTGTACACACCTTCGACGACCTCGCCGACGGTTCCGATGCCGCCGGTCATGCCGAGCGACACGGCCAAGGGCTCGACGATCTCCTGAGGCGCCGCCGACACGATGTAGGTCGAACGACCGGCATACCGGTGGATGTCGACCAACCGTCTGGCCTCGGGTCGGATCTTGCCGAGCAGGACCGGCAGCACCTGTTCGTTGAGCGCCAGGAGGTCGTCCTGTCGCTGCCCCTTCACGAAGCCGAGAACGCGGTCGCGGGCGGCGTCGCTGGCTCCCGTGTCGTGATCGCCACGAAGCTTGAACGTCGCCGCCGTGATCGCGTCGCGGAGCAGTTCGTGGGTGGGCATCATCTTCATCGTTCGGGCCGCCTTGGCGAGCGCGAACGCTGACGAGCCGGCGATGAGGGTGCGGTCGAGGTCGAAGAACGCAGCGCTCGGCCCGGTGGCCGATACGTATCCGGTCATCTCACGGAGGGTAGCGATCCGTCACCGATCAGCGATGGCGAGTGCATAGACCGCCTTCTTCGGCACGCCGAGTCGATCGGCGACCGTTGCGACGGCGTCACGCGTCGACGCTCCCGTCGAGAGTTCCGCACGGAGGGCATCGACGATCCTGTCGTCGTCGAACACGACGCGGTCGGGCGGCGCGCCGCCCAGCACGATCACGTACTCGCCGCGTGGGTCGCCGAGGTCGATCGATCCGACCGGACCACGAACGACCGTCTCGTAGAGCTTGGTCAGCTCGCGGCACACGACGACGGGACGATCGCCCCCGCACGCCTCCGACAGGTCGGCGATCGTGCGTACGATCCGGTGCGGCGCCTCGTACAGGACGATGGTTCGCGGCTCGGTGGCGATCGCAGACAGTCGATCGTGACGTTCGCGTCCCCGACGGGGCAGGAAGCCCTCGAACACGAACCGGTCGGTCGGCAGCCCGCTGATCGTCAGGGCGGCGATCGCCGCGACCGGTCCGGGTACGGCTGCGACGGCGTACCCGGCCTCGATGGCGGCTGCGACCAACAGGGCCCCCGGGTCGGACAACCCAGGGGTGCCGGCATCGGAGACGACAGCGACGTCTCGGCCGTCGCCGAGCACGCCGAGCACCTCGTCCGTGCGCTCGAACTCGGTGTGGGCATTGGTGACCGCCAGCCGTTCGGCCCGGATACCGGCGTGCCGGAGGAGCTTGCCGGTGCGCCGGGTGTCCTCACAGCACACGAGCGCCGCCGAGCCGAGGACCTCGACCGCTCGCGGTGAGAGGTCGCCCAGGTTGCCGATCGGGGTGGCCACGAGCCAGAGCGTGCCGCCCGTCATGACTCCCTGATCTCGACCACGTCCCCGACCCGGAGACCCCATCTCGCGAACGCTCCGGCTTCGGCTTCGATGACCACGCTCGCCCTCCAGACGGGGACCCCGACCCGTCGCCGGTGCATCTGCATCGTCTTGACCACGACACCGTCGTCGCTGACGAACGCCACGTCGATGGGGAAGCGCATCCCGATCGTGTGCACCCATCGGCACGGCCGGAGCACGATCGCTCCCTCGAGACCGTCGCGGCCGATCAGGCCCCGGCGGCGCGCCGATCGGGCGTCGGCGACCTCGACCGACGCGAGGACTCGGGCATCGTCTGTGACCAACCACGGCACGACCCGCAGTGTGCCACGATTGCGGGTCCGAGCTCATCTCGGCGGCGCCGCGGGCGTCGACGTCAGCGGACGATGACGTTGTCCCAGTGCCAGGTGAAGCCCGGCGGGTCGTTGTCCTTCTGCGGCGTGTAGTTGTGGTCCTTGAACACGACCTCGAACCGTTCCGGGAACGAACCGTCGACGGTCCAGGTCCGATCGGCCTCCGGATAGTCGACGGTGATCGTTCCGTCGCGGTTGTCGGTCATCGTGAACCGGCGCCGGATCGCCTTGGACGCGCATCCTTCGGGATCGGTCGGGTACGCGCCGCACGGTTTGTCACCGGGCTGGCGCTCGACCTGATCGCCGACCAACTGGAATTCGGCGAACGGGCCGATCCCGAACATCGCCGTGCCCGGAGCGTACTCGTCGACGAGGTCTGCGCCGCAGGGATCGATGATGTGGGGGTGGCACACCACGTGGGAGGTGCCGGCGGGGATCACGAGGACCTCCCACCACTGGCGGTCCCCGAGGTCGGTCACGTTGACGTCCCACGAGACCACGCTCGACTCCGAGCGCTCGAAGACCTGATCGGGGGCGAACCCGACGATCGAGTAGGCCGACACCGACTCCATCGAGGTCATCAGGTGATCACGGCACAGGTAGATCTCCTCGGTGGGTTCGGACACCCCGGGCGGCAACTGGGGCATGACGATCTCGCGGCCCGGGTCGGGTGGACCGCACGAGCGGTCGTGGTCGCCGATCCACTCGCCCGAGCCACCGTCTCGATGGAACACGAACGTGTCGAATTCCTCGAGACCGGTGTCGTTGTCGAACATGGCCACGAACTCGGCACCCGTCGTGTCGGGACCCGGTGTGGCACCGGCTGCCACGGTGGTCGTAGGGACCGGGTCGGGGGCCACGGTCGTGGGGGGCGGTGGCGTGGTCGTCGACGTGGAGGCCGGCAGAGCACGGGCCTCGGCCACGATCGGCGCCATGCCGTCGTCGCTGTCGGCCGCGTCGCCGGGAATGCAGGCGGTGAGAGCCGGAGCCAGGAACGCCACGAGGAGTCTCGTCGACCGGGAGTACCGGCGGCTGCCCACGACCTCGTGACCCATCTACCTATCTTGCCTCAGTTTCGACGCAAAGTGACGTCGATCATCAACCGGCCACGGAGCGCGACGAGGGCCCATCCGGTCGGACGGGCCCTCGTCGTGGATTCCAGTGCCGGTCAGCGGACGACGATGTTGTCCCAGTGCCAGGTGAAACCTGGCGGGTTGTTGTCCTTCTGCGGCGTGTAGTTGTGGTCCTTGAAGACGACCTCGAACCGTTCCGGGAACGAACCGCGTTCGGTCCAACTGCGTCCGGCCTCCGGATAGGTGATGGTGATGGTGCCATTGCGGTTGTCGGTCATCGTGAACCGGCGTCGGATCGACTTCGACGCGCAGCCCTCGGGGTCGGGACTGAACGAACCGCACGGCTTGTCGCCGCCGTAGCGGTTGACCTGGTCACCGACGACCTGGAACTCGGCGTAGGGGCCGATCCCGAACATCGCCGTGCCCGGGGCGTACTCGTCGACGAGTTCGGCGCCGCAGGGATCGAGGATGTGGGGGTGGCACACGACGTGGGAGGTGCCGGCGGGGATCACGAGGACCTCCCACCACTGGCGGTCGCCGAGGTCGGTCACGTTGACGTCCCACGAGACCACGTTCGACTCCGATCGGTTGAACACCCGGTCGGGGGCGAACCCCACGATCGAGTAGCTCGACACCGACTCCATCGAGGTCATCAGGTGGTCTTTGCACAGGTAGATCTCCTCGGTGACGGCGGAGACGCCGGCCCGCTTGTTCGGCACCACGATGCTTCGACCCGGATCGGGTGGGCCGCAGGAGCGGTCGTGGTCGCCGATCCACTCGCCCGATCCGCCCTCACGGTGGAACACGAACGTGTCGAACGCACCGAGGCCGGTGTTGTTGTCGAACGTGGCCACGAACTCGGCGCCGCTCGTGTTGACGGGAGGTGTCGTGCCGCCGCCACCACCACCACCACCACCGGTGCGGGTGTCGAGGAGGCGGCTGGGGTTGCGGGGGGTGAGGTCGCTGTTGGCGGGGAACCAGCCGTTGATGTCGACGATGATGTCGACGGCGGATTCGGCGTAGAGGCAGACGCTGCCGTTGTTGCCGATCTCGACGATGGTGCTGTTGGCGATGGCGGAGATGCCGGGCTGGTAGTTGAGGGTGGAGGCGGTGGGTCGTGATTCGCCGCAGGGGTAGGCGGTGATGTGGCCGGGTGCGGTGGGGTTGGCGGCGGTGATGTTGAGCACGGCCGCATCCGCGTTGCCGGGGACGCCGGCGCGGTCGGCGACTTGGACCTGGGTGGTGGTGCGGCTGGACGGGGTGCCGCTGTTGCGGGTGTCGAGGAGGCGGCTGGGGTTGCGGGGGGTGAGGTCGCTGTTGGCGGGGAACCAGCCGTTGATGTCGACGATGATGTCGACGGCGGATTCGGCGTAGAGGCAGACGCTGCCGTTGTTGCCGATCTCGACGATGGTGCTGTTGGCGATGGCGGAGATGCCGGGCTGGTAGTTGAGGGTGGAGGCGGTGGGTCGTGATTCGCCGCAGGGGTAGGCGGTGATGTGGCCGGGTGCGGTGGGGTTGGCGGCGGTGATGTTGAGCACGGCCGCATCCGCGTTGCCGGGGACGCCGGCGCGGTCGGCGACTTGGACCTGGGTGGTGGTGCGGCTGGACGGGGTGCCGCTGTTGCGGGTGTCGAGGAGGCGGCTGGGGTTGCGGGGGGTGAGGTCGCTGTTGGCGGGGAACCAGCCGTTGATGTCGACGATGATGTCGACGGCGGATTCGGCGTAGAGGCAGACGCTGCCGTTGTTGCCGATCTCGACGATGGTGCTGTTGGCGATGGCGGAGATGCCGGGCTGGTAGTTGAGGGTGGAGGCGGTGGGTCGTGATTCGCCGCAGGGGTAGGCGGTGATGTGGCCGGGTGCGGTGGGGTTGGCGGCGGTGATGTTGAGCACGGCCGCATCCGCGTCATTCGGTACGCCGGCCTCGCCGCGCACGCGAACCTCGGTCGTCGAGCCGCCGGCGACGGCTGCTTCGAGCACCGAGCCGGTCGAACCGCCGTACAGCCCGACAGTGACCAGCAGGCCGAGCGTCAGGAGTGCGCCGACGATCGTCGGTCGGGACGATGGGCGGTCGCCGGGCCGGCGAACGGGCTGATGTGACGAGATCATGACGGTTACGTTACAGAGTTCACGGCGGGATGGTGTGGCACAGCGGTATTTCGACGCGAACCGTATCCGACTTGAGTGACCCGGCCCCACACCGTGGCCGTGGCCGTCGATCCCATCGTGCGGGTGAGGAGGTATCGTCGCAGCGTGGCGGCACCGGTGGAGCAGAAGCTGCGGATCGCGGCCGGTCTCGTCGTGTCGGCGGCCCTGCTGGTCGGATGCAGCAGCGATTCGTTGCCACAGGGCCGGGCCGAGAGCACGGCGACGTCGACATCGGGTGGCGGCTCCTCCGACGACATCGTGGAGTCGACCACGTCGGCCGACCCCACCGCCGCCGGGGCGAGCGCAACCGAATCCTCGCCGCCCACCACTGCGCCTCAGGAGTCCGGCGCGATCTCCGCCGTGGTCGCCCCCGACACGGCGCGGCGCATCGATCGGCGCCTGTTCGGCACGAACCTGCCTGCCTGGCTCGGGCCGGAGACGCTCGGCGATCAGGCCTTCCGCGACACGGCCCTCGACTCGGGCATCACGGTCGTGCGAATGCCGGGCGGCAGTTGGAGCAACAGCTACGACTGGCTGGCGTGCGAAAACGGGAGTGAGGGCTGCTTCTGGACCTGGGCGGCGCGCCCGAGCGACTTCGTCGACTTCCTCGACGACACCGGACTGGAGGGGATGTGGACCGTGTCGATCAACGACACCGCCGAGAGCGCCGCGGCCGCGGTCGCGTTCTTCAACGGCTCGGTCGACGACGAGCGGCCGATCGGTGTCGACCGCAACGGGGCCGACTGGGCCACGGTTGGCACCTGGGCCCGACTCCGCGCCGATGGCGGGCACCCCGAACCCGTACGCATCGAACTGTGGGAGGTCGGCAACGAGGTGTACGGCGGCCGCCCGGACGCCGGCGGTGAGGAGTGTGCGTCGTTCGGTTGGGAAGAGGTCTGGACGTGCGACGGTGCCGCCTACGTCGACGGTGACGCTGCGCACGACGGATACCTGACGACGCGAGCTGCGATGACGAAGGTCGATCCGACGATCAGCGTCGGCGCGGTGGGCGTGGGCGAACCGTCGAGCTGGTCGAACTGGGGCAACGAGGTGATCGACGGCGCGGCCGGGAACCTCGACTTCTACGTGGTGCACCACTACGGCTTCGATCAATCGCCGGATGCGGACGAGGCCCTCGGGCGACCGGCCGAGGTGTGGCCCGGCCTGATCGAGAGTCTGAGTGGGTCTCTGCAGGCCGAGGTCCCGATCGCGATCACGGAGTACAACCTGGTGTCGTTCGCATCCGGCGACATCGACCGGACGATGACTCGGGCCACCAACGCGCTCTACATCGCCGAGACGATCGGGCAGATGGCGGTGAACGGCGTCTCGATCGCGAACCAGTGGAACCTCGCGAACGGCACCGCTGAAGGTGGCACCGACTATGGCATGATCGACCTGCGTGACGGATCGGTCTTCCCGCAGTACCACGCCATGCGGCTGTGGGGCATGGCCGGCGACACCCTGCTCGACCACGAGCAGTCCGACGCGGCGCAGGGTCTCCGTCTCTACCCGACTCGGCGTGACGACGGTTCGCTGGCGATCGTCATGCTCAACCTCGGTGCCGGCGTCCTGACGATCGATCTCGATCTGGGGGTGGTCGGCAGCACCGGCACGCTGACGACCGTGCGGGCCGACGACCTGTCGGCCGACGACCTCGTCGAGGAGGCCGATCGTCCGGTGGCCGTCACCGACGCCGGGATGGCCGAGCTCGAACTGGCCGCATGGTCCATGAACGTCTTGGAGGTGGCCAGCGATGGCTGACCGCGCCCGGCCCAGGGTCCTGCTCACGGTGTCGGGCTCGGTGCCCGACGACCTCGACGCGCTGGTCGCCGCCGGCCGACGACCACGCGCCGACTACGCGGTACTCGCCGACCGCTTGCTCGCCGATGTCGTCGACGTGCCCGCGGCGCTCGCTGCGACCGGTCGGCTCGGCCGGATCATCCACCGTGTCGCCGGTGTCGGCCCGCTGCTCGCCTGGTACGCGTACCGCCGGCGTCACGACTACGACGTGCTCCTCACCGACGGCGAGCAGGTCGGCATCCCGCTCGCGGCGCTCATGCGCGCACGCGGACGGGGCCGCCCCGAGCACGTGATGATCGTGCACATCCTGTCGGTGCCGAAGAAGGCGCGGCTCATCCAGTGGGGTCGTCTCGCCGGTCTGATCGATCGATACATCGTGTACTGCGAGCGTCAGGCCGAGTTCGTTCGCACCGACCTGGGGGTACCGAGCGAACGTGTCGTGGTGTCGACGTTCATGGTCGACACCGAGTTCTTCTCGCCGTCCGCAGCCGGGTCGGTGGCGCCGGGCGAGCCGACCGGTCTCCGGCGACCGACGATCTCGTCCGCCGGGCTCGAACGGCGTGACTACCCGACACTGATGGCTGCCGTCGCCGGCCTCGATGTCGATGTGGTCATCGCGGCCGCGAGCCCGTGGTCGAAGCGGTCCGACTCGTCGGCCGGTCGGACCGTTCCCGACAACGTCACGATCCGCCGGCTCGATCTGTTCGAGTTGCGGGAACTGTACGCGGCGTCGTCGTTCGTGGTGATGCCCCTGTTCGAGGTCGACTTCCAGGCGGGTATCACCACCATCCTCGAAGCCATGGCGATGGAGCGCACGGTCGTGTGCTCGCGCACGGCCGGTCAGGTCGACACGTTGATCGACGGGGAGACCGGCGTCTATGTCGAACCGGGCGATCCGGTCGCGCTCCGCTCCGCCATCGAAGGCCTGCTCTCCGACCGGGACGAGACCGTCCGCCTGGGTCGCAACGCGCGTCAGTGGGTGGTCGCGAACGCCGACATCGACCGCTACGGCGACGCCGTGGCGTCGATCGTGGCCGGAGTCGCCGGCGTCGGCGACACCTGAGACTCCGCTCCGTCCTCGGATCGGTCGGGGGCGGATCGGGGTCGGATCACCGGATCGGCGCAGATCCGGGCCGCCAGTGCGAGCAGCACGGTGTTGCGGGCATCCCACGAGATGTCGACGTAGGTGAAGGCGGTGTACATGACGACGAACAGCAGCGCCGATTGTGCGACCACCAGGTCGATCGTCCGGGGGAGTTCTCGCAAGCGGCGGGACCCGAGCACGATGACCTTGGCGAGGAAGTAGAACATCGCAGCGAACCCGCCGAACCCCATCTTCAGCCAGATCCACAGCAGCGCATTGTGGGGGAGGAAGGCGTTGAGCTCGAAGAAGCTGATGTCGGGGAGCGGAACCGGTCGGTAGAACGGCTTGCCGAACCCGACGCCGAGCAGCGGATTCGTGCGGATCGTGAAGTTGATGTCGTACCCCTCGATCACCCGGTACAGGTCGGAGCTCCGGTCCTCCTCCGTCGCCGAACCCGGCGCGATGATCGACTTGATCGCCTGGGCCGGGAAACCGGCGCTGGACTCGTTGTTCCAGAACGCGCCGAGATAGCCGACCCCGACGATCACGAGGATCGGCGTCAGTACCCAGAACTGGGCTCGGCGGCGCCAGAACAGCACCACGAGGATCATCGCGAACGCGATCGCCAGCGCGGCGATGCCCGAACGGCGTTGGGAGATGAACACGACGTAGACCGTGGGGACGAGGGCGGCGAGCAGCAACAACCGCGGCACCAGCGCCTTGACCCCGAGGGCGAGCACCCCGAACGCCGTGACGATGATGAGGTTGTGGCCGAGGGTCGAACCGTGCTCGTTCAGGCTCTCCAGTGCCTCCCGCTCAGCCGGTTCGAGCCGGTTGACGTACTCGATGGACAGCAGCACCTGCACGACGACACCCGCCAGCGCCCACCACATCGCGTACCGGAGGTGTCGCCGCTCGGTGAAGACGTTCATGGCGATCGCGAAGGTCAGCAGGATGTAGAACAGCGGTCGGGCCTCGAGCACGGCGACACGTGTGTCGCCGCGACCACTGAGGAAGAGACCGCGGCCGAACCCGATGACCACGAACGCGGTGAACACGAGCAACGGCCGGGTCAGCGGCGACGGTGGCACGAGCCGTCCCGTGCGGGCGTACTGGGACGCGGCGGTCAGGACGAAGCCCACGGTGAGTGAGATGTCGAGGGGGCTGATCGTCAGGGCATCGGCCACGAACGAGATCGATTCCCGACTGGACAGGTTCTTCGCGAACGGGAACCATCCGACGGTGACGATGTCGCTGACCATCGTGAGGAAGATCGTGAGGTAGAGGGTGGCGCGGGGCCGATAGGTCCAGCTCAGCACCATCACGAGGAGGATGGCGAGGCTGAGGCCCAAGAACGGTTCGCCGAACCGGCGTCGGGCGAACCCGGCGATCATCAGGCCGCCTGCGCTCATCAACGCGAAGACGAGCCACCAGACGAGCCGATCGTGACGCTCCTGATCGTCGGAGTGGCGCGGCGCAGTGGTGATCAGGCTGGTCATCCGAGCACCACCCCGAGGCTCCAGTAGCTCGCCGCGGTGAGTATCGCGAAGCCCATCAGCAGCTTCGGCCGGTCACGGACCCACGCGCCGGCGTTGGTCCCGCCGATGAAGAACGAGATGAAGAGGAACGCGACGAGCACCTTCATCGTGCAGCGATCCGCCGATCAGTCACCGAGCATCGTGCGCAGGCGGCGCGGAATGCTGGTCTTGAACTTGTTGAGCACGACGCCGAGATTGGGGGTCGGCTGCGTCGCGTCGAGTGCCCGGCGGAACTGGCGAATGCTGGTCGTGCGGTGGCGAACGACGAACAACGAGGCGTCCGAACGTCGCACGAGGGCGAGTCCGTTGGCGTTGTTCAACACGGGTGGTATGTCGAAGACCACGTGATCGAACTCCGATGTCAGGACGTCCAACAATTGGTCGAACTCCGGCGAGCGGACGATCATGTTGCGCTTGGACTCGGGGACCGGGCCCGGGTTGAGGCTCATCAGCTGGGGGAGATCGGGGGCCGACTGGAACGCCGACAGGATCTTGGCGCGGTCGGCGAGGATCTCGATGAGACCGGGACGACTGCTGTCGTGATCGACCGGCTGGTCGGACGCGAGCCAGCTGCAGTTGACCCAGCACACGTACTGGCCGGTCTCCTGCGCGATCAGCGTGGACAACGCCTGGGACGTGGTGGTGACTCCCTCGCCGTGGAGCGCCGACGTGACCGCGATCGTCGAGGGCAGCTTCTCGTCGTGTCGCAGCTCGTATCGGTTGATGATGGTGCGGATGGCCTCGCCGAGTTCCTGCGGGATCTCGTCGTAGGAGAGCATGCCGGTCTGGGCCCGATGCTGGGTGACGACATCGGGGACGGCGGACGACGACGTGGCCGGTGGGCGCGACTCGTCGTCGCCTCTGCGAGTTCGCCGCTGGGACCGGCCGGTCGACCGGGACTTCGTCGCCATGCTCAGACGCTCACCGTTTCACGATCGACGACGGGTTCGGATTCACGGGAGCGTTGTCGACCCCGGCGACTCCTCCGGCCTCCGCGGTCGGCGGCCTGCGTCGACGCGAATCGCAGTACGGGTACGGTGGCGACGAACTCCACGCCCTCGATCCCGCGTAGGTCGGCGGCCGATGCCACGGACTGGTCGAGCACGGTGCCGATCACGAGCGCTCCGAGCATGATCACGACGCCGAGCAGTGTGAACGAGATCACCATGCTGGCTCGCTTCATGAGCGTCGACTGCGGTGCCGTCGGGACTTCCGGAGCGTCGATCACCGTGAGGCTGCTGCCCGCCTCGCTGCGCGACTGCGTCACCTGCAGCTCTGCCGCGGCGATCTGGTCCTGTGTGCTCAGCACCTTCGATTCGGCGGCTTCGAGTGCGTTCGTGAGGCTCGTGATCTGGAGATCGACGAGGATCGATCGCTGCTCGTTGCCGGCCGCGCGCTCGGTGGCCTCGACTTCGGTCACGAACTGCTCGAGCTCGGCCTGTGCGGCCTCGACCTCGGCCTCGAACTCCGTCAGCTGGTCCTGGTAGAACACCACGGCTTGCGACGACTGGCTGGCGACAGATTCCGCGATGAACTCGAGGTAGGCGGCGATGGTGCCGTCGACGAGACCGTGGGCGGTCTGCGGATCGCCCCAGACTGCGTTCACGTTGACCAGTGACGAGCCACTGCTCGACGACCAGACCGCGTCCCGCACGACCGTCAGGTCGAGCAATCCCTGGTTGATGGCCCCGTCGAGACCGCTACGTTCGGCGACGGTCTCGACGAACGAGTCGGTGCGCAGCTGTTCGTTGATGGTCCGGCTCGATGCATCGGCGGGTGTCTCCCAGAACGCCGCCTGGGCCACCCCGCCGATCTGCTGCTCCGGCACCAGCGGGTTGTTCGCCGCGCTCAGCAAGCCGCTCGACCGGTACAGCTCGAGCGTCTGGTTCGCCTGCCACACCCCCAACCCGGCGAACACCACGATCGGCAGGAGGAGCCAGACGAGCCGCCGGAAGGCGTTGTCGGTCAGTCGCCACCAGAACGCCGGTGCCGATGACCCCTGTCGTTCGTGGTCGCTTGCCGCCTCCGTCGCCATGTCGCCATCGTAGTCGTCACACCGAACTTGTGGCTTCGGCTTATCGTTCAAGATCGCGCCAGGACGTCATTCTGCGTGTTCGGGGCGCCACTCCTCGTCGCAGGCGAGCGTGGACGACGTGACGCCGAGCTCGGTGAACGTGGGGACGAGCCGGTCGGGCGCCGCCGCCCACACCACCGGTACGTCGGCTCGCCTCGCCTCGCGCACCAGACCGACGACCCATGCCACCGCCCGGTCGTTGAGCCGGATCGCAGCGGTCGGGTCGATACGGAGGGTCGTCCCGCCGCCGGCGAGCCGTGCCGCGGCCGCCGTCCAGTCGTCGAGCGTTGCCTGGGGTGTCCCGCCGAGTCCTACCGCCACGGCGTCGGACCCGTGCTCGATGTGCAGTCCCGGCAACGAACGGCGCGCCCGACTGGCCCGCCATTGACGGAACAGCCACGGGCCCATCGTCTGGATGTCCCGGGCGTAGCGGACCCCGAGCCGCTTGGGCTCCTGGGCGGCTCGCACGACCCATTCGAGGCCGACCCGCTGCACCCACTCGGGGGCCCGCCTCCGTTCGCCGACCATCATGTCGAGCGAGCCGCCGACACCGATCATGACCGGAGCCCCGATCCGATCTCGATGGCGTCGGATGAAGTGCTCCTGCTTGGGGTTGCCGAGGGCGACGCAGACGATGTCGGCGTCTTCGGCGGCCAGGCGGTCGAGCGCCTCGTCGCCGACGCTTCCGTCGCGATCCACCATCGGCCCGGGATCGAACGTGACGACGGCATCCGGGTAGCGCTCACCGACCAAGATCTCGGAGCGGGCGGCGACGTCCGGACTCGAACCGAACACGTGGACGTGCCAGCCGGTCGTCTGCGACTGGTCGAACAACCGTGGCACCAGATCCGCTCCCGCGACGCGTTCGACGACCGGCATGCCCAGTCGTGAGCCGGCCCAGACGAGTGGCATGCCGTCAGCGAGACACAGGTCGGCGTGTCGCAGGATCGTCGCGATCATCTCGTCGTCGACCGCGTTGGCCAGGAAGTCGACGTTGACGGTCGCCACCTGGTGCGTCGAAGCGGTGGCGCGACCGCGTGTCACGAGTCGGCCGATCAGGTCGACGGTCTCGTCGAGCGTGACGTTCTCGATCGGGATGCCGTACAGGAGCAGTGGCGGTCGCGTCACGGTTCCTCCTCGTCGTTGCGTCGTGTGCGAGTCCAGGCCACGTCGGCGTTCGGCGTCGCAGCCTTCGCCATCACCCCGATCTTCCAGATGATCATCTCGGGGGCCCGGAGGAGGGCGGTGTAGTGACGTCGCGAGGCGCCGACCGACTGCAGCCCGATCAGGGTGTGGGCGATCACCACGCCGATCGCTGCGGTGCCCGTCAGGAGTGCCCGCCGGGCCCCACCGCGCCGCCCGATCAGCGCCGAGGCCACCGTGGCGACGACCTGGAGACCGACGAGCGCCGACAGCGGAGGAACGAGGTGATCGGCCACCGCATCGGCGTGGGCGACACGATTCGGACCGCCGATGGTACGCCGGAGATGAACGGGTACGAACCGCCCCGCGAGTTGGAGGCGACCGCGCTCCCATCGCTCGTTCTGGGTGGTGGCGGCCGCTGTCGTGGTCGGCATCTCCGCGCGGACGACGGCGTCCGGGACGTACCGGACGAGCAGTCCGTCGAGGAGCAGTTCGTTCTGGAACTCGGCGTCCTCGACGAGGTGGCCGGACCAACGGCGTCCCTCGAGCACTGCCCGTCGGAATACCATCCCGTTCCCGTACAGACCGCACGACGCGCCGATCCGGTACCGTCCGAGCGCACGGAGGTGGTGCCGGCACGCGAGCGCGGCGTACCGGAACGACGTCGACGTCGACGCCTCGGGATCGCGGACGGAATAGAAGCCCTGGGCCGCGTCGGCGCCCTCGGCGAGGGCACGGTCCATCGCCCGGAGGAACTGTGCATCGACGGAGGTGTCGGCGTCGACGATCGCGACGGCGTCGAACGGGTCGGCCTCGGCGACGAGCCGGTCGTGGAGCCAGTTGAGCGCGGCGCCCTTGCCCGGGTGGTCGAGATCGTCGCGCTCGTGGGCTCGCACGCCATGACGACGGACGACGTCGGCCGTGGTGTCCGTGCAGTTGTCGGCGACCACGTGTACGTCGTAGAGCTCGTCCGGATAGTCGACGGCGAGCAGCGATTCCAGGGTCGCTCCGATCCCCGACGCCTCGTCGTGTGCCGGCACCAGGACCACGAAGCGGGTGGTGGGGTGAACACTCGGGTGCGCCGGCGCCGGACGCCGCCATCCTGCGATCGTCAGGAGGCCGAGATACACGGAGGGTGCCGCGACGACGATCGAACCGATCGCGGCCGCGCCGCCGACGACACCACCGGCGGCGCGGCGAACTGCGGTCATCGCCCCGGCGCAGTACCCGGTCGGGCCGCCGCGTCGACGAGGTCCATCAACCGGTGGGCGTTGGTCGCCGCGTCGAGCCGCTCGACCGCGTGCCGACGTGCGGCCTCGCCCAGCCGGCGGCGTTCGGCCGAGTCGGTCAGCCGATCCAGCGCAGCCGCCAGCGCGTCGGCATCGCCGGGCGGCACGGTGTAGCCGCTGACCCCGTCCTCCACGATGTCGGGGAGTCCGCCGACGTCGGTGGCCACGACCGGGAGCCCGGACGCGGCGGCCTCGGCTGCCGCGATCCCGAACGTCTCGGCCAGTGTGGGAAGTGCGAACACGTCACTCGTCCGGTACAGATCGACGAGGCGGGAATCGTTCGGCACGAGATCGCTGATCACGCGCACGCGATCGGTGCGCGGGACGTCGGACTTGGTCACCAGTGTCAGCTCGGCGTTCGTCGGGAGCGACGTGAACGCCGCGAGCAGTTGTTCGCCGCCCTTGCGGCGGAAGTCGCCGCCGACGAACAGGATCCTGAACGCATCGTCGTCGCGTTCGGGGCCGGGCTGCCAGACACTGGTGTCGACGCCCGGCGGGATCGCCCGGGTCTTCGAACGGTCGACGCCGTAGTCGGCGACCATCGAGTCGCAGGCCCACTGGCTCCACCCGACACACCACGTGGCGTCGTTGAACATCTTGCGGTTCAGCCGGTCCTTGACCCAGCCGACCGGTCCCGGCCGGTCGGGCCGGTGGTCGTAGCCCTCCGCCATCCGGTCGTACTGCTTGGGCGTGACGTCGGTGATCGCGATGTACGGCTTCGATCGTGCGGCTCGCCCCCCGAGCACGGCCGGAACCTGGGTGTTGAACACGTGCACGTCGGCGTCGGTCGAGGCGACGCCGGTGCGAACCTCTCGTCTGGCCGACCAGGCGGTCTTGACCGACTGCGGGATCGGGAGGCGGTCGAGACGGGGGTCGATCGTGTAGTCGACCGGCACCCAGACGGCGTCACAGCGGTCGTCGCCGATGTGGGCCCGCAGGTTCTCGTAGTACGTGCGATGCCCCAGGTGCTGCTCCATCGCGAACACGACGGTCGGGCGCCGTGGGCCGGGAGCGTCGGCCGAGGAATCTTCGGGAGGTTCCGCCACCGGCGCTACGGTAGTTGCTCCATGGCGGTACAGCGACCTGAGTCCGAACCCTTCATCGATCCGTCGGCCTCCGTCGAGGACGGCGCCGTCGTCGGTCCCGGCACGAAGGTCTGGTCCAACGTGCAGATCCGATCGGGGGCCACGGTCGGGCGGAACTGCGTGTTCGGCCGCAACAGCTTCGTCGACGTCGACGTCACCGTGGGAGACAACGTGAAGGTGCAGAACAACGCATCGCTCTACGAGGGTGTCGATGTCGAGGACGGGGCCTTCATCGGGCCCCACGTCGTGTTCACCAACGACAAGATCCCACGGGCGATCAACCCCGACGGTACCCTCAAGAGCGCCGATGATTGGCTGCTCGGCCGAACCCGCGTCGAGACCGGCGCCGCCCTGGGCGCCAACACGGTGGTCGTCACGGGCGTCACCATCGGCCGTTGGTCGATGGTCGGGTCCGGCTCGGTGGTCACGAAGTCGGTGCCCGAACACGCGCTCGTGTTGGGCAACCCGGCCCGTGTGGTCGGCTGGGTCAGCGCCGCCGGCGAGCGGTGCGACGACCAGGATGCCGCGATTCGTCAGACCGAACTGGAGATTCGGGCTGCACGTGACGATGAAGCTTCCTGAGCCAGCGACATCAACGCAGCACGACAGGAGACGAACATGATCGGAATCGCCGTCATCGGCTACGGGTACTGGGGGCCGAACCTGGTGAGGAACTTCTCCCTCGTCGACGGCGCCCGTGTCGTCGCGGTCGTCGATCAGCGTCCGGAACGCCGGGAAACCGTGGAGAAGCTGTACCCCACGGTCCAGACGTACGCCGACCCCGCCGACATGCTGGCCAACCCCGACGTCGACGCGGTCGTCATCGCGACGCCGGTGTCGACGCACTTCGAGCTCTCGATGCAGGCGCTCACCGCCGGCAAGCACGTCATGGTCGAGAAACCGATGACCTCGACGGTCGCCGAGGGTGAGACCCTCGTGGCCGAGGCGGCCGCGCGCGGGCTGACGCTCATGGTCGATCACACCTTCATCTACACGAGTGCGGTCCGTAAGATCCACGAGCTCGTCAGCGGCGGGCAGCTCGGCGAGCTCTACTACTACGACTCGGTCCGCGTGAACCTCGGCCTGTTCCAGCACGACGTGAGCGTGCTCTGGGACCTTGCCGTGCACGACCTGTCGATCATGGACTTCCTGCTCGGGCAGACGCCGACCCAGGTGGCGGCGACCGGCATCGCCCACGTCGAGGGCCAGCCGGTGAACATGGCGTATCTGACCTGCTTCTTCGAGGGCTCGACGATCGCCCACTTCCATGTCAACTGGCTGGCGCCGGTCAAGGTCCGCCAGACGCTCATCTGCGGCTCCGACCGGATGGTCGTGTTCGACGACATCGAGGCGAGCGAGAAGGTGAAGGTCTACGACAAGGGCATCGTGCTCGGTGACCCCGATCAGTTGGGTTTCGAGCCGCGTGTGGGGTACCGGACGGGCGACATGTGGGCGCCGCGCCTCGACGTGACCGAGGCACTCCGGGTCGAAGCGGAACACTTCGTCGAGTGCATCAACACCGGATCGACGCCGCAGTCCGACGGTGCCGCCGGTCTCCGGATCGTCCGGATCCTCGAGGCGGCGACCACGTCGTTGGCGCGGCAGGGCGCCCCGGTCGAGATCTGAACGCGCCCGCGCGCTGCGCGTTGGGCGGACCACGTTGCGCCGTTCCTGGTCCGGAGCCATCAATGTCTGGTCAAACCGGGTCGGGGAGCGCGACTCGAGCAATAGCATGCACCAGGCGGGCGACGACCCGCGTGGACATCCGGCGGCGGGAGGAGACCCACGTGTTGGCAGCAACGACGGAGACGAGTGGATCGGCGGGCGCGGCATGATCCCGTTCGTCGATCTCAAAGCGCAGTATCAGACGATCAAGCACGACGTCGACGCCGCGGTCCTGAACGTGTTCGACAACGCCAGCTTCGTGCTGGGGCCGGACGTCGCCGAGTTCGAGCGGCTGTTCGCCGACTACGTGAACGTCGAACACGCCGTCGCGGTCAACTCGGGGACGAGTGCGCTCCACCTGGCGATGCTGGCGGCCGGCCTCGGCCCCGGCGACGAGGTCATCACCACGCCGATGACGTTCATCGCCACGGTGTCGGCGATCGACTACGCCGGCGCCACGCCCGTGTTCGTCGACATCGATCCCGAGACGCTCAACATCGACCCGACCCGGATCGAGGCCGCGATCACGCCGGCGACCCGGGCGATCGTGCCGGTGCACCTCCACGGTCTGCCCGCCGACCTCGATCCCATCATCGAGATCGCCGGTCGGCACGGTCTCACGGTCATCGAGGATGCCGCCCAGTCGCACGGAGCCGAGTACGGCGGTCGGCGGGTCGGTGGCATCGCCCGGATCGGATGCTTCAGCTTCTACCCCGGCAAGAACCTCGGCGCCTACGGCGAGGGCGGTGCCGTCGTCACCAACGACGCCGACATCGCACACACGGTGTCGATGCTCCGTGACTGGGGCTCCGAGCAGCGCTACCACCACGACCTCAAGGGCTTCAACTACCGCATGGAGGGCGTGCAGGGCGCCGTGCTGCGGGTGAAGATGGCCCACATCGAGGCCTGGACCGAGAGCCGACGCCGGTTGGCGGCCCGCTACGACGAGTCGCTCCGCCCCCTCGGGTACCGAACACCGGCTACCCCGGCCGACCTGCGGCACGTGTACCACGTCTATGCCATTCGCACGACCAAGCGGGAGGAACTCCAGGCGTTCCTGGCCGAACGCGAGATCGCGAGCGGCATCCACTACCCGATCCCGGTGCACCTGCAGAAGGCGTTCGCCGAGCTCGGCCATCAGCGTGGCGATTTCCCGCTGACCGAAACGGCATCGGACGAAGTGATGTCGCTGCCGATGTTCCCGGAAATGACCGACGACCAGCAGGACGTGGTCGTTGCCGCGCTCACCGAGTGGGCCGAGACGAAAGGTGCCGATTGATGGCGTCGTACGAGAAGGTCTTCGTCACCGGCGGTGCCGGTCTGATCGGGTCGCACATCGTCGATCTGCTGGTCGAGGGGCAGGCCGACGGCACCTACGGTGACGTCGTCGTGTTCGACGATCTCACCCGTGGTCGCCTCGACAACCTCGCCGCCGCGACCGCCAACGGCAAGGTCGAGGTGGTGGAGGGCGACATCCGCGACGTCGATGCGCTGGCATCGGCGATCGACGGTTCCGATCTCGTGTTCCATCTGGCGGCGATTCGCATCACGCACTGCGCCGAGGACCCTCGGCTGGCGATGGAGGTGCTCGGCAACGGCACGTTCAACGTGGTCGATGCCGCCCACCGGATCGGCGCCAAGAAGGTCGTCGCGTCGTCGTCGGCGTCGGTGTACGGCATGGCCGAGGAATTCCCGACCACCGAGCGGCACCATCCGTACGCCAACCGAACGCTCTACGGCGCGATCAAGACGTTCAACGAGGGCCTGCTGCGTTCGTACAACGACATGTTCGGGCTCGACTACGTGGCACTGCGGTACTTCAACGTGTACGGGCCGCGTATGGATGTGTACGGCAAGTACACCGAGGTGCTCATCCGGTGGATGGAGCGCATCATCGCCGGAGAGTCGCCGATCATCTTCGGTGACGGCACCCAGACGATGGACTTCGTGTACGCCACCGACATCGCCCGTGCGAACGTCTTGGCGGCCCAGGCCGACGTCACCGACGACGTGTTCAACGTGGCGAGCGGCACCGAGACCAGCCTCAACGAGTTGGCGGCCGGCCTGTGTGTCGCCATGGGTTCCGACCTCGCCCCCGAGTACGGCCCGGAGCGCTCGGTCAACCCGGTGCCACGCCGGCTGGCCGACATCTCCCGAGCCCGCGACGTGCTCGGGTTCGAGGCCAAGGTGTCGCTCGACGAGGGCCTGCGCGATCTCGTCGACTGGTGGGCGTCGGTGCGCACCGACCGACCGGAGGCCATGTCGTCATGACCGCAACGCTCCCGATGCTGCCGATCGCAAAGCCCGTCATGGGGCAACCCGAAGCCGACGCCGCTCAGCGGGTGATCCTGTCGGGGTGGATCACGCAGGGTCCCGAGGTGGCCGCGTTCGAGCAGGAGTTCGCCGACATCACGGGAGCGCAGCACGCGTGTGCCGTGTCGAACTGCACGACGGCGCTCCACCTGGCACTGCTCGCGCTCGGCGTCGGTGCCGGCGACGAGGTCATCACCGTCAGCCACTCCTACATCGCCACCGCGAATTCCGTTCGGTACACGGGCGCCGAGCCCGTGTTCGTCGACGTCGATCCGGCAACCCACAACCTCGACCCGGCGCTCGTCGACGCCGCCGTCACGCCTGCCGCCAAGGCGATCCTCGCCGTGCACCAGGTCGGGATGCCGTGCGACATGGTGGGCATCCTGGCCGCCGCCGAGCGACACGGCCTCCCCGTCGTCGAGGACGCGGCCTGCGCGATCGGGAGCGAGATCCTCTGGAACGGTCGGTGGGAGCGCATCGGTCGCCCGCATGGCACGATCGCCTGCTTCTCGTTCCACCCGCGCAAGGTCATCAGCACGGGCGACGGGGGCATGCTGACCACGTCGGACCCCGATCTCGACGCCACGTTCCGGCTGCTCCGCCAGCACGGCATGAGCGTCAACGACCGCGAGCGTCACGGCTCCGACCGCGTCATCTTCGAGGAGCACTCGGTGCTCGGCTTCAACTACCGGATGACCGACATCCAGGCTGCCGTCGGCCGCGAGCAGCTGCGCCGGCTTCCCGACATCGTCGCCGAGCGGCGCCGGATCGCCGCGTGGTACGACGAGGCGCTGGTTCCGGTCGATCGGATCACCCCGCCGCTCGAGCCCGAGTGGGCCCGTTCGAACTTTCAGAGCTACGTCGTGCGCCTGCCCGACGGCTGTGATCAACGTGGGGTCATGCAGGCGATGCTCGATGCCGGCATCTCGACGCGGCGCGGGATCATGTGTGCGCACCGCGAGCGGCCGTATGCCGGCTCGTACGACCTGCCGCACTCGGAGGCGTCGCAGGACCGCCACATCGTGTTGCCGCTGTTCCCCGGCATGACGCAGGCCGACGTCGAACGCACGGTCTCGGCGCTCGCCCAGTCGATCACTACGTGATCAGCTCGCGGTAGAGCGCCGCGTAGCCGTCGACGGTGGCGGTCAGAGCATGGTTCGCCGCGACGTGTCGGCGTGCCTCGCGGCCGAGCCGCTCCCGTTCGTCACGGTGCTCGAGGAGTTCGACGAGCGCATCGGACAGTGCCGCAGGATCGCCGACCGGCACGGAGCGGTGCGTCGTCCCGATCGAACCCACCTCCGTGAAGCTCGGGTGATCAGACGTCAGGAGGGCTCGCTCCATCGCGAGGTATTCGAGGAACAGCAGCGAGAGTCCCTCGTGCCGGGACGGCATGCAGGCGACGTCGAATCGCATCATCCACGGGCGAGGATCGAGCACCGGTTCGAGGAGATGGATCGACTCGACGACGTCCGACGCTGCGATCTGGGCGCGAAGGCGCGTGGCCTCGTCACCGTCGCCGAGGATCACCAGGTGGTGGGCGACGGTTCCGACGGCGCGGGCGTGCGCTCGGATGAGCACATCGAAACCCTTCTGGGGGTGGAGGCGCCCCATCGCCCCCACGACCAGTTCGTCCGGGGCGATGCCGATTCCGTGAGCTGGGTCGGGGAGCGAGGGGTCGGGCCGGAAGTGCTCGGTGTCGACCCCGTTCGCAATCACGACCACCTTCGACGCAGGTCGCCCGACCAGGTCGACCTGTTCGTCGCGGTCGCCGGCCGACACCGTGGTGATGCGCGTCACGGTTCGGTCGAGCAGCCGCCGCGCCCGCCCGCCGAAGTCGGGCCCGGAGAACGCCGAGGGCGAGTTGTGCTCGGTGCGGACGACCGGGACCCGGGCGAGCGCGCCGGCCAGCTGGGCCTGACGTCCCCCGGACACCCGCGATGAGTGGATGTTGACCAGGTCGAACCCGCCCGATCGGATCAACGACCGGAGCCCGGTGATCGTGGTGACTGCCGACCATCGGCCAGGAGGCGACGGGTCGTAGGGCAGGACCGGGACGCCCCGCTCTTCCAGCTCGGCGACCAGCCGAGCCGGGCTGGTCGTCTCCGGTGACGAGCCGGCCTGCACGAGGACCGAGAAGTCGAACGAGTCGCGGAGTCCGTCGATCAGACGGAGGAGCGCGATCTCCAGCCCACCGAACGCGTGCGTGTCGTGCACCAGGAGGATGCGAGGCGTGGACGACATCGGCTCAGCCCGCGTCGGCGAGCTCACCATCCCGACTGGTCGTCGCGTCGGCTCACCGTGCGGACGACGCGCCGGACGGCGGGTGCTGCCTCGTTCGCCAGACCCTTGACCCACCGTCGGCGACGGTGGTGATCCTGCTGGGCGACGGTCTCGTCGTAGATGTCGATCAGCCGATCGGTCATCGCGTCCAAGCCGAAGTTCCGCTGTGCGAACTCACGTCCGAATCGCCCGAGCTCGTCGCGGCGTGATCCGTCGTCGAGCAGATCGGCGAGATTCGCTGCGAGCTCCGCAACGGGATCGGTCATTCGCTCGTCACTCCAGAAGCTGTTCCGGAAGTGAGCGTCGGCTGTGTCGGGGGTGAAGGTCCGATACCAACCGGCCTCGCCCGACACGACCAGGGGCTTGGCGAACGCCAGGGCCCGGGCCGCCGACCCGCCCATGCCGATCACGACATCGGCGGCGCTGTAGGCCGGCCGCGGGTCGTCGAGGGCACCGGCGAAGACCACGGCCCGCCGCCCGAGCTCGGCGTTCATGGCGTCACCCCTGGCACGGAGCCGTTCCTCGGCATCGCCCGCGCCGACGACCACGAGTTGGGGGCGCTGACGATCGAGCGCGCGCAGCGACTCGATCGCCTGCTCGATCGTCAGCGCCTTCATGTACTCGGCGAGGCGACACACGATGACCACCCGCGGTGCATCCGGGTCGAGGTCGAGGTCCCCGACGAAGCCGTCACCTTCGATCGCAGGGGAGTCTCGTTCGGTGTCGACCGGCGGGCTCACGAGATACACGGGGCTCGGCCACGTGTCCTGGTACTCCTCGAGCAGGTATCGCGTGCCGATGATCAGCGGTGCGTACTTGGGAACCACGGTCGGGACGATCATCTCGTACACCATCGAGACCATGGGGATCCGGCCGAATCGGTTCGGGCCCCAGTAGGCCAGCCGGGTCCAGTGGCCACCGTAGGAGTGGATCAACTCGACGTTCTCGCGCCGTGCGATCTCGACCAGCCGCTGGCTCGACGCGATGATGTTCGTGCTGTGTCGCACGAGTTCGATCTCGAAACCCTCACGTCGTGCGACGTCGAGCACCGACGGACCGGGCGGGAGGGTCTCCTCGAAGCCGACGAGCACCGACTCCACCCCACGGTCGCGACAGGACCGTGCGAAGTCGATCGCGTTGAGTTGGGTGCCCCCGAGTTCGAGGTTGTTGATGGCGACGAGCACCCGCCGTGTTCGGTTCTCCGCCGACCGAGGCATGGCGGCAGGCTACCGATCGCCCTCGGCGTATCGGTTCACCAGGTCGACCAGGTCGGTGATGCGGAGTCCGAGCGTCATCCGGACCGAGGTCACCTTCGACGCTGCGGGGACCACGACGTCGTCGCCGAGGTGGATGGACTGCAGGCGCATGACGCCGTCGCCGGTCAGCACGTCGACGTCGCCTCCGGCGCGATCGACCCGCACGACCCGTCCGGGGATCCGCCCCTCGTAGATCGGTGCGTCGCTCACGGGTCGAGCGGCGACCACGTGGATCCGTTCGAGGCCGAGCCAGGTGAACGCGAACGGGAACGGCGGTTGTAGGGCTCGCACGAGCCGGTCGATCGTTGCGGTGTTCGCGTTCCAGTCGATCTCGCCGTCATCGGGAACCCGCGTGCAGTAGTACGTGGCGTCGTCGTCGTCCTGCGCAGTGCCGGGGTCGCCGGCGATCGCACGGACGGTGGCATCGGCGATGTGCAGGCGTTGCAGTTCGTTCAGCTCGTCGTAGGCGGTCGCGATCGTCGACGTGTGCGTCAGGCGCACGGTGTCCTGGAACAGGATGCCGCCGGCGTCGAGCCCGGCGACGAGGTGATGGATCGAGATCGCCGCGGTCTCGTCGCCGTTGATGATCGCCCAGTTGACCGTCGCCCGTCCTCGTCCGCGCGGCAGCGGCGCGTAGTGCACGTTGACGAAGGGGCAACGGCCCACGAGCTCCGCGTCGAGGATCCGGTCGTACGACGAGACGACGACAGCGTCCGGTGCGAGCTCGTCGACCGTCCGCCGAACGCCCGCCACCGAGACGTCGTCGACGACCGGCACGCCGAGTTCGGCGGCGCGCACGGTCGTGTCGTCGCGACCGTCGCGAACGATCGCGCACACGTCGAACCGGGTGACGAGGCCGTCCAGGGCGCTGCGCGAGGTGGGGCCGCGCCCGATCAGGAGCACCCGCGCCCGTTCAGCACTCATCGACGAACCTCCGATCGTCGTCGGACCAGGTGGCCTCACCGCGGTGGAGCAGTTCGCCGACCTTGAGTCCTCCGGCCTGGAGGCGCACGATCGGTTCGGGGCCGACCGCCGAGGGGAGCACCCCCATGTGGCCGGGCCCGGGATCGACGGCAGGGGCACACGGCACGTCGGCCTCCTCGCACCAGTCGCGTGGGACGTCGCCCCAGAACTGTGCGATCACCGTGCCGGGAGCACGCTCGGCGATCGCCCGGATCTCCGACGTCGCGAGGACCGGGTCGTCCCCCGGCTGCAGCGCCACGACGACGGCATCGAGCCGGTCGTGCACCAGTGCGGCGTCGAAGCGGTCGCTGACCGTCACGTCGGCACCCGATCGGTCGAGCCCGTCGCGCAGATACGGCATGAACGGGTTGTCGCAGAGCAGGAGCAGCCGCGCCCCGTAGGTGGAGATGGCTGCATCGGCGAGCAGCTTGACGGCCATCGGCCCGAGGTACGAGAACACGTCGATCGCGGGGTGGCGCTCGTTGGTGCCGGCGAAACGGATGCCCGCCACACGGAGCGCATCGAGGTCGACGTCGTCGCGGCCGAGGTCGATCTCCCACGATTCGAACATGAGCGGGACGACGGCGTCGGGTCGCATCCAGCCCGCCATCGTTGCGTCGATCGGGCGGACGTGGCCGCTGTTCGTCACGATGTCGGCTGCCCGCAGGAACTCCTCGGTCGGGCGCTGGTCGGTGATGTCGATCCGGTCGGACACGCCGAGCAGGTCGGCGAGATGGGTGGTGGCCGCGGCAACGTCGTCGACCGAACCGAACCGCGTCGATCGGGTGACGGCGATGACCCGCTCGGCGCCTGCGGCGGCGGCGATGATCGGCGTCACCACGTACGCGCCCGTCGCCGCCTCGGTCAACACCGTGGCTCCCGTGAGGTCGAGGGCCATCGCGTCGACCGAACGTCGGATCAGCGTGGCGAGGCGGGCTGGTCGGAGGCCTGGTGGTTCGTCGGTCGGCACGTGCACTGTCTACACCAAACGCGAACAGACCTCCCGCCCTGGTCGGCCTCGTGGCCTCGATCGATCCGACGATCCCTCACCCTCAACCAGATGTCGAGGTCTCGGCCGACTCGACTCGTACCGGTCGGGCAGGCCATCGCCGGTCTCCTGCGCAGCGATCGGCGCGGTGCGGCGGTGGACGCGACCGGATCCGATCTCGTCGTCCGATCTCGTCGTCCGATCTCGTCGTCCGATCTCGTCGTCCGATGTCGTCGCGCGATGTCGTCGCGCGAACCGCTACGGCGGACCAGGGGTCGCCGAGGTGTCGGGGTCGCGGGCGCATCGTCCGGCGCGGTCCGTGCGACGGGGCCCGGCACACGGTCGTCCGTCGTCTCGTTCCGAGTCGTCTCGTTCCGAGTCGTCTCGAGCGGGCAAGCGTCGGAACGTGACGACGGAGTGCTCGGATGCGCGTGGATCAGCACCAGGTCCTCAACTCGACGCCGGTTTGGCTATGCATGGCGTCACGGCGACCACAATGAGTGGTCGATGGACCAAATTCACCACCACGACTGTCAAATTCCCGTGCACCGGGTGATGCCGGACGTGTACCGTGAAAACGGACGTCGGCGGACCGGCGGGGATGCGACCAAGGGCGGAAACAGTGCACATCGGAACGAGCGGACAACGGACGAAGACGTCAGCGAGCATGTCGCTGATCCTGGCGATGATCGCGAGCGTCGCACTGGTGACGATCGCCGACAGCGGCACCGTCGTGGCGGCTCCGTGCGACGAGCCGATCGCCAACGAGATCGCCTGCGAGAACTCGAAGCCCGGCAACCCCCCGTCCGAATGGGACATCAGCGGCGCCGGCAGCTTCGACCTCCAGGGCTTCGCCACCGACATCAGCGTCGCCCAGGGCGACACGGTCGGCTTCAAGGTCGACACCACGGCGTCGGCCTTCCGGCTCGACATCTATCGGATGGGCTACTACGGCGGCGACGGCGCCCGCCTCGTCGATTCGATCACGCCGGCCCTCGTCACCAACCAGCCGAACTGTCTCAACGACCCGTCGACCGGTTTGGTCGATTGTGGCAACTGGTCGGAGAGTGCGTCGTGGAACGTACCCGCCGATGCGGTGTCGGGCATCTACTTCGCCAAGCTGGTGCGCACCGACGGGCCCTCGGGCTCGAGCCACATCGTGTTCATCGTGCGCGACGACGACGGCAACTCCGACGTGCTGTTCCAGACCGCCGACACCACCTGGCAGGCGTACAACGACTTCGGCGGCAACAGCCTCTACACCGGTCAGCCGGCCGGGCGGGCCTACAAGGTCAGCTACAACCGCCCCTTCACCACCCGCAACAACGCTCCCGAAGACTGGGTGTTCAACGCCGAGTACCCGATGGTGCGCTACCTCGAGGCCAATGGCTATGACGTGAGCTACACGACCGGCATCGACTCGGATCGCCTCGGCGCCGAACTGCTCGAGCACAGCATCTTCTTGTCGGTCGGCCATGACGAGTACTGGTCGGGGTCGCAACGTGCCAACGTCGAGGCCGCCCGCGACGCCGGCGTGAATCTCGCGTTCATGAGCGGCAACGAGGTGTACTGGAAGACCCGCTGGGAGCCCAGCATCGACGGCTCGTCGACGCCCTACCGCACGCTCGTTTCCTACAAGGAGACCGCGGACGGCGCGATCACCGACCCTGCGCATCCGACCTGGACCGGCACCTGGCGCGATCTGCGATTCAGCCCGCCCGCCGACGGCGGTCGTCCGGAGAACGGGCTCACCGGCACGATCTTCCGTGTCAACTGCTGCGCTGTCGACATGGTCGTCGGGGCCGAGGACGGTGACATGCGTTTCTGGCGGAACACCCGCGTCGAAGCACTGAGCGGGAGCCAGACCACGACGGTCGGCTCCGACATCATCGGGTACGAGTGGGACGAAGACCTCGACAACGGTTTCCGGCCGGCAGGCTTGTTCCGGGTGTCCGAGACGTTCGCCTCCAACCAGGACATCCTGCTCGACGAGGGGTCCGTCTTCGGCCCGGGTTCCGCGACGCACGCCATGACCATGTACCGCGCCCCGAGTGGTGCGCTCGTGTTCGGCGCCGGCACGGTTCAGTGGGCCTGGGGGCTCGACAGCCAGCACGATCGTGGCCCGTCGAACACCTCCGACGTCGCTGCACAGCAGGCGACCGTCAACCTCTTCGCCGACATGGGGGTCCAGCCGGCGACGCTGCAGCCCGGCCTCGTCCCGGCCACGGCCTCCACCGATGCGGTCGCCCCGACGTCTGCGATCACGAGCCCGGCCGACGCCGGCACCGTCCCCGCCAACTCCAACCTCACCGTGACCGGCACGGCCGTCGACGCCGGAGGCGGCCAGGTCGGCGGTGTCGAGGTCTCCGTCGACGGTGGTGCCACGTGGGGTCGCGCCGAGGGCCGCACCAACTGGACGTACACCTTCAACAGCGGAACCGCCGGATCGCTGACGATTCTGTCCCGGGCGACCGACGACAGCGCCAACCTCGAGGCCCCGTCGGCCGGGGTCACCGTCACCGTCGGGGGCGTGGCGTCCTGTCCCTGCTCCATCTGGGATGCGTCGGCGCAGCCGGACCGGACGGAGCTGAGCGACACGAACTCGGTCGAAGTCGGCGTGGTGTTCGACGTCGCCGAGGCCGGGTACATCACCGGGATCAGGTTCCACAAGGCGACCTCGAACACGGGGACGCACGTCGGCAGCCTCTGGACGTCGACGGGGTCGTTGTTGGGGAGCGTCACGTTCACGAACGAGTCGGGGTCGGGGTGGCAGCAGGCCAACTTCGCGAATCCGATTCCGGTGGACGTGGGCACGACGTACGTGGCGTCGTACTTTGCTCCGAACGGTCAGTACTCGGCGAGTTCGAGCTACTTCACGTCGGGCGGTGTCACCAACGGTCCGTTGACGGCATTGGCGAATGGCGCGGCGAACGGCAACGGCCGCTACGTGTACACCAGTTCCGCGGGAACGTTCCCGGGCAACACGTACCAATCGGAGAACTACTGGGTCGACGTGGTGTTCGATGCGAATGTGACCGACACGACGCCCCCGTCGATCGTGTCGCAGGTGCCGGCCGCTGACGCGGTCGCCGTGTCGGTGGGTGCCACGGTGTCGGCCACGTTCAACGAGCCGGTGACGGGAACCACGATTGCGGTCAGCGAGTCGGGCGGCCCGGCTGTTGCGGGTTCGAGCAGCTACGACGCCGGTTCGCGGACGATCACGTTCACACCCAGCGCCGCGTTGGGCGAGACGACGGGTTACTCCGTGACGGTGAGTGGGGCGACCGATGCGTCCGGCAACACCATGTCGGCCACCAACTGGACCTTCACCACGGCCGGACCCGCCGGTTGCCCGTGCTCGATCTGGGATGCGTCGGCACAGCCGGACCGCACGGAACTGTCCGACACGAACTCGATCGAGGTCGGAGTGGTGTTCGATGTGGCCCTGCCGGGATACATCACGGGGATCCGATTCCACAAGGCCACCTCGAACACGGGCACGCATCTGGGGCATCTGTGGACGTCGACAGGAACCCTGCTGGGGAGCGTCACGTTCACGAACGAGACGGCGTCCGGCTGGCAGCAGGCCGATTTCTCGAATCCGATTCCCGTCGATCCCGGAACGACATACGTCGCGTCGTACTTCGCACCGAACGGGCGGTACTCGGCGAGTTCGAGCTATTTCACGTCCGGCGGTGTCAACAACGGTCCGTTGACTGCACTCTCGACGGCCGCGGCGGGCGGCAACGGTCGTTACGTCTACACGGGCACGGCCGGGACGTTCCCGCAGAACACGTATCAGTCGGAGAACTACTGGGTCGACGTGGTGTACGACACGTCGGCGGTCGACACGTCGCCGCCCGGGGTGAGCGCCCGGGTGCCCTCGGCCGGTGCCACGGGGGTGTCGGCGAACACGTCGGTGTCGGCGACGTTCGACGAGCCCGTGAGCGGCGCGACGGTCACGCTCGACGAGGTGGGCGGTTCGACCGTGTCGGGATCGAGTAGCTACGACGCCGGTTCCCGGACGATCACGTTCACACCCAGTGGGCGGCTGAACGACTCGACGGGATACACCGTCGCGGTTGCCGGCGCGGTCGACAACGTCGGTAACCCGATGACGCCGACGAACTGGACCTTCACGACCGGTGGACCGCCTCCCCCGCTGCCGACCGAAGGTCCCGGCGGTCCGATCGGCGTGGTGACCGCCGGCACCGATGCCTTCTCGGGCTACTTCGCCGAGATCCTCCGCAGCGAGGGGCTCAACGAGTTCGAGACGTTCGATGTCTCGGGCCTCGACGCGGCCAAGGCAGCGACGTTCACCACGATCCTCCTCGGTCCGGTGTCACTCACCGCGAGCCAGGTGTCGATGCTGACGTCATGGGTCGGTGCCGGCGGAAACCTCGTCGCATCCCGGCCCGACCCGCAGTTGGCCGGCTTGCTCGGCCTGACACCGGTGGCCGGCACGCTGTCCGACGCGTATCTGGCCGTCGACACCGCACTCGCGCCCGGAACGGGCATCGTGTCCGACACGATGCAGTTCCACGGCACGGCCGACCGGTACACCCTCACGGGTGCGACCGCCGTCGCCACGCTCTACAGCGATGCGACGACGTCGACCGGGAGCCCGGCGGTGACCATTCGCAACGTGGGCCCGAACGGGGGTCAGGCAGCAGCGTTCACCTACGACCTCGCACGTTCGGTCGTCCTCACGCGTCAGGGAAACCCGGCCTGGGCGGGCCAGGAGCGCGACGGTGGCCTCGGTGACGGGATCGTCCGCACCAGTGACATGTACTTCGGTGGTTCGCAGGCCGACTGGGTCAACCTGGACAAGATCGCGATCCCGCAGGCCGACGAGCAACAGCGCCTGCTCGCGAACATCGTCCAGCACGTGAACCGTGATGCCTTCCCGCTCCCTCGTTTCTGGTACTTCCCCGATGATCACCGGGCGGTCGTGATCGCCACTGGTGACGATCACGCGAACGGTGGGACGGCCGGGCGCTTCGACGCCTATCTCGCCGCTTCGCCCCCTGGATGCTCGGTCGCCGACTGGGAATGCCCCCGCATCACGTCGTACGTCTATCCGGGGACACTGAGCAATAGTGCGGCGGCCGGCTACGAAGCGCAGGGCTTCGAAATCGCACCCCACGTCCAGAACGGATGCCGCAACTTCACCTCGACCAACGATCTCCGGTCGACCTACACGAGCGAGGTGGCCTCGTTCGCGAACGCCTACCCGAGTGTCTCGGCGCCCGTGAGCAACCGGTTCCACTGCTTGGTCTGGAGCGACTGGGAGAGCCAGTTCGTCGTCGAATCCGAGAACGGCATCCGGTTCGACGCCAACTACTACTACTGGCCGCCGAACTGGGTGAACGATCGACCCGGATTCATGACCGGCTCCGGCATGCCACAGCGCTTCTCGCACACCGACGGCACCATGGTCGACGTGTACCAGGGCGCCACCCAGATGACCGACGAGTCGGGTCAGTCGTACCCGTTCACCGTGAACGCCCTGCTCGATCGGGCTCTGGGAGTCGAGGGGTACTACGGCTACTTCGTCACGAACCATCACACCGACTCGACCGTGAAGCAGGAAGACAGCGCCACCCTCGCCGCCGCTCAGACTCGGGGTGTGCCGGTCGTGACCGCGCGCGCTGCCCTCGAGTTCATCGACGGTCGCAATGCCTCGTCGTTCGCGAACCTGGCGTGGGCGAGCAACGCGCTGTCGTTCGACATCAACGTCGGAACGGGAGCGAACAACCTCACGGCGATGCTGCCGATCGCCGGTCCCGCCGGTACGAGTCTCACGGCGATGCAGCGCAGTGGCTCGTCGGTCTCGTTCCAGACGATGACGATCAAGGGGATCCAGTACGCACGATTCGACGCACTTGCCGGCAGCTACGTCGCTTCCTACGAGGAGCCGACCGTCGACACGACCGCGCCGACGGTTGCGGCGATCTCTCCGTCCAATGGTGCGACCGGTGTCGCGGTGACCGATCCGGTCGCGGTGACGTTCAGCGAGCCGGTCGTCGGCACCAGTGTGCAGATCGTGGTGACGCCGTCGGGCGGCGCCGCAGTGGCCGGCACGACGAGTTACTCGGCCGCCACGAACACGGCGACGTTCACGCCGACCGTCCCGCTGGCGAGCAACACGACCTTCACGGTCGACATCAGCGGGGCGACCGATGCTGCCGGGAACACGATGGCTCCGGTCGCTGGCACGTTCACGACGGGTGTCGTCGACGTGACCCCGCCGGTGGTGTCGGCGGTGGTGCCGGGTGATGGTGCGGTCGATGTCGCGGTGGGGTCGTCGGTGGCGGTGACGTTCAGTGAGCCGGTGGTCGACACGAGTGTGGTGATCGTGGTGACGCCGTCGGGTGGTGCTGCGGTGGCCGGCACGACGAGTTACTCGGCCGGCACGAACACGGCGACGTTCACGCCGTCGACTGCGCTGGCGCCGAGTACGACCTACACGATCGACATCAGCGGTGCGACAGATCCGTCCGGGAACGTCATGGGTCCGGTGTCGGTGGCGTTCGCGACAGGTGTCGTCGATGTGACGGAGCCGGTGGTGTCGGCGGTGGTGCCGGGTGATGGTGCGGTTGCTGTGGCGGTGGGGTCGTCGGTGGCGGTGACGTTCAGTGAGCCGGTGGTCGACACGAGTGTGGTGATCGCGGTGACGGCGGCGGGTGGTGCTGCGGTGGCCGGGACGACGAGTTACTCGGCCGGCACGAACACGGCGACGTTCACGCCGTCGGGCCCGCTCGCGAACGGTGTGGTGTACACCGTCGACGTGTCCGGTGCGACCGATGCCGCCGGCAACACGATGGCACCGGCCGTCACGACGTTCACGACGGTCGCGGCCGGTGTGTGTCCGTGCAACATCTTCGGTTCGGTGGTGCCGCCGGTGGAGAGTTCGCCGGACGGTGCGGTCGAGTTGGGTGTGAAGTTCCAGGCCAGTGTGGACGGCACGATCGATGGGATCCGTTTCTACAAGGGTGCCGGGAACACGGGGACCCACGTGGGGAATCTGTGGACGTCGACGGGCACGCTGCTCGGTACGGTGACGTTCACGAATGAGTCGGCGACCGGGTGGCAGGAGGCGACGTTCGCGAGTCCGGTCCCGGTGACGGCGGGCACCACGTACGTTGCGTCGTACCATGCCCCGAACGGCGGGTACTCGCTGGGTTCGGGTGGTTTTGCGACGGAGGTCGTCAACGGACCGCTGACCGCGTTGGCGTCGGCGCCGTCGGGTGGCAACGGGTTGTACGTCTACGGCGGTGGTGGGTTCCCGACGAGTAGTTTCAACTCGTCCAACTACTACGTCGACGTCATCTTCACCGATGTTCCGCCGCCGCCGGATGTGACGGAGCCGGTGGTGTCGGCGGTGGTGCCGGGTGATGGTGCGGTCGATGTGGCGGTGGGGTCGTCGGTGGCGGTGACGTTCAGTGAGCCGGTGGTCGACACGAGTGTGGTGATCGCGGTGACGGCGGCGGGTGGTGCTGCGGTGGCCGGCACGACGAGTTACTCGGCCGGCACGAACACGGCGACGTTCACGCCGTCGGGCCCGCTCGCGAACGGTGTGGTGTACACCGTCGACGTGTCCGGTGCGACCGATGCCGCCGGCAACACGATGGCACCGGCCGCGACCACGTTCACCACCACGGCCGCCACCGATGTGACGGAGCCGGTGGTGTCGGCGGTGGTGCCGGGTGATGGTGCGGTTGCTGTGGCGGTGGGGTCGTCGGTGGCGGTGACGTTCAGTGAGCCGGTGGTCGACACGAGTGTGGTGATCGCGGTGACGGCGGCGGGTGGTGCTGCGGTGGCCGGGACGACGTCGTATGACGTGGGGACGAACACGGCGACGTTCACGCCGTCGGGCCCGCTCGCGAACGGTGTGGTGTACACCGTCGACGTGTCCGGTGCGACCGATGCCGCCGGCAACACGATGGCACCGGCCGTCACGACGTTCACGACGGTCGCGGCCGGTGTGTGTCCGTGCAACATCTTCGGTTCGGTGGTGCCGCCGGTGGAGAGTTCGCCGGACGGTGCGGTCGAGTTGGGTGTGAAGTTCCAGGCCAGTGTGGACGGCACGATCGATGGGATCCGTTTCTACAAGGGTGCCGGGAACACGGGGACCCACGTGGGGAATCTGTGGACGTCGACGGGCACGCTGCTCGGTACGGTGACGTTCACGAATGAGTCGGCGACCGGGTGGCAGGAGGCGACGTTCGCGAGTCCGGTCCCGGTGACGGCGGGCACCACGTACGTTGCGTCGTACCACGCCCCGAACGGCGGGTACTCGCTGGGTTCGGGTGGTTTTGCGACGGAGGTCGTCAACGGACCGCTGACCGCGTTGGCGTCGGCGCCGTCGGGTGGCAACGGGTTGTACGTCTACGGCGGTGGTGGGTTCCCGACGAGTAGTTTCAACTCGTCCAACTACTACGTCGACGTCATCTTCACCGGTCTGCCTTCTCCGCCGGATGTGACGGAGCCGGTGGTGTCGGCGGTGGTGCCGGGTGATGGTGCGGTCGCTGTGGCGGTGGGGTCGTCGGTGGCGGTGACGTTCAGTGAGCCGGTGGTCGACACGAGTGTGGTGATCGCGGTGACGGCGGCGGGTGGTGCTGCGGTGGCCGGGACGACGTCGTATGACGTGGGGACGAACACGGCGACGTTCACGCCGTCGGGCCCGCTCGCGAACGGTGTGGTGTACACCGTCGACGTGTCCGGTGCGACCGATGCCGCCGGCAACACGATGGCACCGGCCGCGACCACGTTCACCACCACGGCCGCTCCGCAGTCGTCGCCGACGGTGTACCTGTCGACCGTCGGCAACACCTCGGTTCCCGGCGTCGGCGGCCCCGACGACGCCGACATCTACAGCTGGGACGGGGCCGCCTTCGCCCGCGTGTTCGATGCGGCCGGCGCCGGTAGTGCCGGTCTGCCGGGCGGTGCCGACGTCGACGCGTACGACCGGGTCGACGCGACGAGCTTCTACCTGTCGTTCACCGGCGACGTCGCCGTCCCCGGTATCGGCACGGTCCAGGACGAGGACGTCGTGTTCTTCGACGGCACGAGCTGGTCGCTGTACTTCGACGGCACTGCGCTCGGGTTGACGTCGAATGGCCACGATGTCGACGCAGTCTCCGTCGACGGAAGCCTGATGTACTTCTCGACCGTCGGCAACTCCACGGTCCCCGGCGTCGGCAGCGGCGACGACGCCGACATCTACAGCTGGGACGGCGTCGCGTTCACACGATTCTGGGATGCGTCGGCCGCCGGGCTCCCCGGATCGGCCGACATCGACGCCCTTCGTATCGTCGACCCGACGACGTTCTACGCCTCGTTCAACAGCACCGACACCACGGTACCGGGCCTCGGAGCGCTCCCCGACGTGAGCGTCGGGCTGTATTCGGCCGGTGTCTGGTCGTTGTCGTTCGATGGTGTGTCGAGCGGGCTCGTCGCCGGAACCGGCCACGACGTCGACGCATTCGACATCGCCGACTGACGCTGACGGATCGCTGGACCGATCAGGCGCCGGCGGCCGCCAGCGCCGTCCGGATCGTGTGGGGATCGCTGTCGAGCCTCGTGGTCCGAGAGATCGAAGCTGCCAGGTCGGCCGCGTTGTCGAGCTCGACCAGCCCCGCATGGGTACCCGGTACGGACTCGAGCGTCAAGGCGCCGGTGCTGAGATCCCGCCAGTGGAGGTGCCAGTCGTTGGCCGGGTCGCCCGCCCACTCCGCGCTCCGCACGAGCAGGATGTCCGCGTCGATCGTGCCCGATGCCCGGTAGGAGCCGTGTGCACCCGCATGCACCGCCCGCATGCGGGCGATGCGGCGCCGATCGGCGCTGCCGAACCAGCGGCCGGCAGTGAGTTCGGCGGCGACACGGATCTTCCATCGCAGCGCATGGACCAGTCGTCGCTCGGTGCGATAGTGGTGGAACCGACCGGCGAGGTACGACGTCCACGCCTGGTAGGGCCGTTCGACGTTCGGAGGTTCCGCGTCGACGACGATCAGACGGGTCACCGCCTCGCCGTCGGCCTCGAGCAGTCGTGCCATCTCGAGCGCGACCAGGCTGCCGGAGCAGTGTCCACCGATCGTGTAGGGCCCCGACGGCTGCACCTCGCGGATCTCGTCGACGTAGTGCGCGGCCATCGCCTCGATCGTGTCGTGGACCGGATCGTCGGTCTCGAGGCCCTGCGGCTGCAGCACGTACAACGGCTGATCGTGGCCGAGTGCCCGGCCGAGGTTGGCGAAGCTGAGGGCCGTGATGAGGAACGGTGCCACGTAGAACAGCGGTGCCGACTCGCCGTGCGGCTGCACCGGCACGAGCGACGTCCAGTGCTGTTCGCCGGCTTCGGAGGAGACGAGCGCCGCCAACTCGGCCACCGTGGGTGCCTGGAAGAGCGCCGACAACCGCACCCGGCGTCCGAGACGCCGTTCGATCTCGGCGAACACACGGACGGCGAGGAGTGAGTGGCCGCCGAGGTGGAAGAAGTTGTCGTGGCGTCCGATGTTGGTGGTGTTGAGGACGGTGGACCAGATGGTGGCGATGTCGGTTTCGAGTCCGGGGTGGGGTGGTTCGTGGGGTGTGGTGGTGGTGGTGTCGGGTGTGGGGGTGGGGAGTTGGTTGCGGTCGATCTTGTTGGAGGCGGTGAGTGGGAGGTGTTCGAGGGGGACCACGATGGTGGGGATCATGTGGTCGGGGAGGGTGTGTCGGCACCAGGTGCGGAGTTGGTGGGTGGTGGGGGGTGTGGTGTTGGGGGTGGTGGTGATGTAGGCGACGAGGCGGGTGTCGTCGGGGGTGATGTCGTGGGTGGTGACGGCGGTGTTGGTGATGTCGGGGTGGTGGGTGATGGCGGCTTCGATTTCGCCGAGTTCGATGCGTTGGCCGCGGAGTTTGATCTGGTGGTCGGTGCGGCCGTGGAAGTAGTAGGTGGGTTGGTGGGTGGTGGGGTGGGTGCCGCGGTGGGCGAGGTCGCCGGTTCGGTACATGCGTTGGTGGGGGTGGAAGGGGTCGTCGAGGTAGTGGTGGTGGGTGAGGTCGGGGTGGTGGTGGTAGCCGCGGGTGACGCCGTTGCCGGCGATGTAGAGCTCGCCGATGGTGCCGTCGGGGACGGGTTGTCGGTGTTGGTCGAGGACGTAGACCCGGGTGCCGGGGATCGGCGCCCCCAACGGCACCACCGCGCTGGTCGACGAGTCGGCCGTGACCGCTTCGAAGGTCGACCAGACGGTCGTCTCGGTCGGCCCGTAGACGTTCCAGACGGTGCCGGCTCGATCGAGCAGCTCGCCGGCCAGCTCCGGCGTCATGATCTCGCCACCGCACACGATCGTCATACCGGCGTGCCCGGTCCATCCGCTCTCGATCAGCATCCGCCAGGCGGTCGGGGTGGCCTGGGCGATCGTGGTGCCACTGGATTCGATGAGCCGACGCAGGGCGGCGCCGTCGCCGGTGATCCGAGACGGTGCGACCTCGACGCGGGCTCCCACCGCGAGCGGGAGGAGAATCTCCATCAGCGCCGGGTCGAAGGTGAGGGTCGTCATGGCGATCATCACGTCGTCGGTCGCCAGGGCGAGGCGATCCCGGGCGCCGCGGAGGAAGTGCAGCAGGTTGGCGTGGGTGACGCCGACCCCCTTCGGCCGGCCGGTCGATCCCGACGTGTACATGACGTACGCGAGGTCGTCGAGGGCGATGTCGTCCACCGGTCGTGGTGTCTGCGAGCCGATGTCGGTCGTGTCGTCGATGGTGCGCAGGTCGAGCCATGGGAGGTCGTCGATCGCATCGGGGCGATCGCGGTCGGCCAGCACGAGTACGCATTCTGCGTCGCGTAGCGTGTGGTTGACACGGTCGGCCGGATGGCAGGGATCGAGCGGTACGAACGCGGCGCCGGCGCGCAGCGTGCCCAGCACCGCTGGCACGGCGTCGAGCGAGCGGGCCGCGAACAACCCGACACGATCACCCGGCATCACCCCGGATGCACGGAGACCGTCGGCGACGACCTCGATCCGATCCCGCAACTCGCCGAACGTGAGTTGCGCATCGTCACACCGCACGGCGACGCGCTCGGGGGCACGTTCGGCCCGATCGGCGATGATCCGGTGGACCGGAGCCTGCCAGGGATCGTCCGCCGGTGCCGCTGTCGCCGCCCACTCCGCACGCAGGGCGTCGATCTCGTCGGCCAGCACCAACGGGATCCGGTCGGCGATCTGCTCGGGTTCGATCAGTCCGGACCGCACCACGTTCCAGAACCGGTCGATGAACGTCTCGATCGTCGACCGGTCGAACAGATCGGTGTCGTACTCGACCACTGCGATGTCGGCCACCGTGCTGATCGCCAACGACAGATCGAGCTGCGTGGCGCCGCGATCGACCATGACGTACTCCATCTCGATGCCGCCGAGATCCGGCATCCCGAACGGGCCGTTGAGCACGTTGAAGAATGCCCGGTACAGGGCCGGACGTTCGCTGTTGCCGGTCTGATGGAGGTCGGTCACCAGCCGGGCGAACGGCAGGTCCTGGTTGGCGAACGCGTCGAGGGTCGTTCGCTCGACTCGACGCACGAGTTCGAGGAACGTGGGCTGTCCCGAGGTGTCGGTCCTCAGGACGAGGGTGTTGACGAGAGAGGCCACGAGGCTCTCGCTCTCCAGCCAATTGCGGTTCGCGATCGCCGTGCCCACGGCGACGTCCTCGGTGGATGACAGCCGACCGAGGAGCAGCTGGTACGCCGCGAGCAGCACCATGTACGTCGAGACCTGCTGGTCTCGGCAGAACTGCTCGAGGAGTGGTCGAAGGTCGGGTGGGAAGTCCGACGTGACCATCGCGCCTTCCGCCGTGAGCACGGCCGGCCGCGGTCGATCGGTCGGTAGTTCGGTGACCTGGAGCCCACCGAGTTGCCGGCGCCAGTAGGCGAGCTGATGATCGAGGACGTGCCCGTCGATGAGGTGTCGGTGCCAGCGGGCGTAGTCGACGGCACGCACGCCCGGAGGCGGCAGGTCGGCCGGCACGCCTGCCACGGCGGCCCGGTAGCACGCGACGATCTCGTGGGTCATGAGGCCGAACGACCACTCGTCGGAGATGATGTGGTGCATCGTGATCAGCACACCGTGGTCGTCGTCGGCCAGCCTGAACACGACGAATCGGACGAGCGGGAACGTGTCGAGTCGGAAGGGCTCGCGGGCCTCGGCAGTGATCTGCTCGCGGACGTGGTCCCAACGCTGGGTGGGGTCGACCTGGGTGTGGTCGCGGATCTCGAGGTCGAACGTCGCGTCCTCCACGATCTGCTGCATCGGTGCGCCGTCATGGATGCCGAACACCGTGCGGAGACTGTCGTGGCGTTCTCCGACGGTGCGCACGGCCGACCGGAGCGCATCGATGTCGAGCGCGCCGCGGAGCCTGGCGGCGAACGTGATGTGGTATGCGAGGCCGTCGGGGTCGACCTGATTGAGGAACCACATCCGTTCCTGCGAGAACGTCAATGGATGGTGGGAGGCATCGAGGTGGACCTCGACCGGCGGCAGGGGAGGAACACCGCGGATCTTCTCGCGCACGACCACTGCGAGTCGGGCGATGGTCGGCGACTCGAACACCGTCCGCACACTCACGTCGCACCCCACTTGCGTGCGGATGCGCGACGCGATCTTCGTGGCGAGGAGTGAGTGGCCGCCGAGGTGGAAGAAGTTGTCGTGGCGTCCGATGTTGGTGGTGTTGAGGACGGTGGACCAGATGGTGGCGATGTCGGTTTCGAGTCCGGGGTGGGGTGGTTCGTGGGGTGTGGTGGTGGTGGTGTCGGGTGTGGGGGTGGGGAGTTGGTTGCGGTCGATCTTGTTGGAGGCGGTGAGTGGGAGGTGTTCGAGGGGGACCACGATGGTGGGGATCATGTGGTCGGGGAGGGTGTGTCGGCACCAGGTGCGGAGTTGGTGGGTGGTGGGGGGTGTGGTGTTGGGGGTGGTGGTGATGTAGGCGACGAGGCGGGTGTCGTCGGGGGTGATGTCGTGGGTGGTGACGGCGGTGTTGGTGATGTCGGGGTGGTGGGTGATGGCGGCTTCGATTTCGCCGAGTTCGATGCGTTGGCCGCGGAGTTTGATCTGGTGGTCGGTGCGGCCGTGGAAGTAGTAGGTGGGTTGGTGGGTGGTGGGGTGGGTGCCGCGGTGGGCGAGGTCGCCGGTTCGGTACATGCGTTGGTGGGGGTGGAAGGGGTCGTCGAGGTAGTGGTGGTGGGTGAGGTCGGGGTGGTGGTGGTAGCCGCGGGTGACGCCGTTGCCGGCGATGTAGAGCTCGCCGATGGTGCCGTCGGGGACGGGTTGTCGGTGTTGGTCGAGGACGTAGACCCGGGTGCCGGGGATCGGCGCCCCCAACGGCACCACCGCGCCGTCGCGGTTCCGGATTCGGTGGGCGAGCGTCGTGACGGTCGTCTCGGTCGGCCCGTACGTGTTCCAGACGGTGCCGGCTCGATCGAGCAGCTCGCCGGCCAGATCGGGAGACAGCGTTTCGCCACCGCTGACCGCGACGAAATCGGGTGCTCCGGCCCAACCGCTCTCGATCAGCATCCGCCAGGTCGTGGGTGTCGCGTCCAGGAACGTGGCACCGGTCTCGGTGAGCAACTCGCCGAGTGCTGCGCCGTCGGTCGCCGCCGCGGTCGGCGCGATGACGATCTCGGCGCCGGTGAGCAGGCCCATGAAGACGTCGGTGATCGACGTGTCGAACGACAGGCTCGCCTGTGACGCGATGACCGTGTGCTGGTCCACACCGTGGAGCTCGGCCATGGCCGTGGCGCACGAGATGACGTTGCGGTGTTCCACCTCCACGCCCTTCGGTCGACCCGTCGAACCCGACGTGTACATGATGTAGGCCAGGTCGGTCGGTTCGATCGGTCGCCCGCCGAATCCAGGCGCACCGCCGGCCTGCGTCGCCGACGAGTCGTCGGCCGCATCGGGGTCGACGACGATCACGACGAGGCCGACCGGATCGTCGAGGCCGCTCAGCGCGCTGGAGATCGACCGGTTGGCGATCGCTGTGGCGCATCCGGCGTCCGACAGCAGGAACGACATCCGAGACGCCGGATGACGAGGGTCGATCGGCACGAACGCTGCGCCGCATCGCAGCACCGCCAAGACCGCGATCACGGCGTCCACCGACCGGTCGAGCACGATGCCGACCCGATCGCCGTGCTCGACACCCGCTTCGGCGAGTCGGTGTGCGAGCAGGGTCACACGGTGCGACACTTGACCGCGGTCGAGCCGAACGCTGCAGCAGCGGAGCGCAGGACGCGTCGGATCGCGGTCGAGGCGATCCAGGACGAGATCGATCAGGGAACCGTCGGGCACCGTCGCCACCGTCGCCTCTGCCCACTCGCGTCGCAGATCGTCCAGTTCCTCGCCGGTGAGAACGGGTGCGGTCCCGACACGCTGGTCGGGATCGGCGAGCATGGCGTCGAGCACGATCTCGATGCGGTCGAGCAGACGTCGAACCGAATCGGCGTCGAATCGGTCGCATGCGTACTCGATCACCAACTCCAGCCGGCCGTCGATCTCGGCGGCGAGGAGGGTCAGCGGCAGCGCCGCGGGTCGGTGGTCGACCGCCATGCTCTCGATCTGCATGCCGGCGTAGGTCGTGCGAACGCCCGGCCGCGACAGCGCAGCGGCCAACGAGGCCCGGCCGTCGCCGGACCGTTTGGTCTTCTGCCAGATGAACCCGATCTCGGGTCGGGGCGGGTCGTCGGGTCTGATCAGCTCGATGGCGCGCTGGAGCGGCACCACTGCGTGGTCGAACGCCTCGTCAACGGTGGCACGCACTCGTCTCACCAGGTCGGCGAACGTGTCGTCGCGCTCGAGGCGATGGTTCAGGAGCACCGGTTCGGCGATCGCTCCGACGAGCCGGGCGTTGCCGGTCGTGCGGGCCGCGCGTGTCGTGACGACGGCGAGGTCATCGACGGAGAACGTTCGGTGCAGGGCCGTCTCGAACGCGGCGAGGACGACGTCGAACGGGCGTGCACCCAGTGAGCGTGCGACCGTGTGCATCCTCGTGGTCTGCCCACGACCGGCAGTGCGTGCCTCGATGGCCCCACGGTGGGGATCAGCGGCTCCTGATCCGACGGCCCCGGCGATCGCAACGGCGGTCGAGGCCCGCGCCAGTTGCCGGCGCCAGTACCTCAGGTGTCGCTCGACATCGTGGCCGTCGGTCCGGGCTGCCTCGTGAGCGACATGGTCGGCCCACGACATCCGGCTGTGTCGCGCCGGACGCGGAACGCCGTCGGTCAGCTCCTCGTAGCGGTGCTCGATCTCGGTCAGCGCGACCGCCAAGGACCACAGGTCGGCGACGAGGTGGTGGGCCCCGACGAGCACGACGTGATCGCGCTCGCTGCGCCGCAGTACCGCGAACCGACACAGCGGGCCCGAGCCCAGGTCGTACGGTGCGGCGATCCAGTTCCGGACGAAGTCGTCGACGGCGGACTCCGTCCACGAGGGGGCATCGAGCAACTCGGCGCCGACCGCCGTCACCGCACTCACGGCGAACGTGGGGACGCCATCGATGTCTCGAACGCTGGACCGCAGCAGTTCGTGTCGGGCGACGACATCTCGAACGCTGCGGTCGAATCGGGCGGCGTCGAGTGCGCCGGAGATGCGAAATGCGACACCGACACGGTTGACGATCGAGTTGGCGGCGAGTTGGTCCCGCAACCACATCCCTCGCTGCACCGCCGACATCGACAGCCTGGTTCCGTGTGCGCCGTGCTCGACCATCATTCACCCGGGTCTTCTTCGGCACGAAGGCCCGACAGCTGCAACATTTCTGCCCCCGCTCGTCGCCGGCACTTCACACGAATTCTACATTCCTCTGAGGTGGAGTTTGCGTATAGGGCCGGAGGTCGGGAATCGCGATCAGGACGTCGTCGAGCCGAGCGCTGGCGGCGCCGCCCCATCGCGGAGCAGCGCTCGCAGCGCAGCGACCGTTCCCAGTTCGTCGGCGACGCCGCGGTGGTACTCGATCCCGTAGATCGCGGTCAGGGCATACCGTTGCCGGCGCCCGTCGGCGGCCGCCGATCGGTCCCCGAGCAGACGCTCGGACAACCCGACGGTGCGGGCGCGTGCCTGCTCCGAGCTCACGCCGTACATGATCAGTCGGCGAATGGCCGGATGGCGCCACTGGTAGCTGCTGCGGATGAACTCGAACAACCAGGACCGGCCGAGATCCCGGGCGAAGATGACGTCGTTGCGTCCGTAGTCATAGGCCGTTCGTCGCCATGCCTCGTACGAACGCTCGGCGTAGTGGAGCCCGACGGCGTCTCGCTCGTAGTGGAACCGGAGGCCCACGTCGTCGAGTCGGAAGGCGAGCTCGACGTCCTCGGCGCGACGGAACGAGGGGTCGAAGCCCCCGACTTCGCGGAGGTGTTCACGTCGCAGTGACGCGTTGCCGGTGTAGAACTGCCTCGCGGTCGCGGTGTAGTCGCCCCGACCCATCGCCCGGTACTGCTTGGCGAGCATCTCCTGTTCCCAGGCGACCCATGGCGACATCGTGTGGTCGGGCGGGTTGAGCATGGGTCCGATCACCACCCATCGATCGCCGAGACGCTGGTGGGCGTCGCGGTGAGCCCTGAGGAGGCCGGCATCGGCGACGACGTCGTCGTCGATGAAGACCACGAGGTCGCCGCGGGCGCGTCCGACGCCGAGGTTGCGCGCCGCCGCCGGCCCCCGATTGGGTTGTGAGAGTGCTGTCACCGGCAGCGGCGTCGCGTCGCCGCCGAGGTACTCGTCGGTGCCGTCGGTGCTCCCGTCGGAGGCGACGATGACCTCGAACGCCTCGTCGATGTCCTGGGCAGCGAGCGATCGCAGCACCCGCTCGAGCCGGTCTCGCCGGTTGTAGGTCGGCACCACCACGCTCAGGCGGGGAGCGGACGGTTCGCTCACCGGAGTCTCCGGGCGGTTCCTGCGGATGTCGGACTCACGGCGCCCATCTCGTGTTCAGGCCGACCCGTGCGAGTGCCTCGCCGATCATGTTGCGCTGATCGTCGTCGATGGCGCGGAGCAGAAGCACGGCGAGCGGGTACACCACGGCGCCCACAGCCGCCGGGATGAGGAAGAGTTCGTCGCGCAGGGGGAAGGTGGCAGCCACCATGATGCCGCCCGCGGCCAGCACGCGCAGCGTTCGCCAGGCCCATGACCGCGTCACGAGGTACGGAGCCAGCACCGCCAGCCCGATCACGAACTGCATGATCTCGGTGACGACGTACGCCAGGGCACCGCCGATCGCCCCGTTGTCGTACCGGTCGGCCGCCCACGGTACGAGGACGATGTCGAGGAGCACCGTCAGCACGGCAGACGCGATCAGCATGCTGGCGAGGAATCGGCTCCGGTCGGTGGCGAGTGCGAGGTAGGCGAGCAGCGTGGTGCCGAACGACAGGATCGTGACGGGACCGAAGATCACGAGGGCCGTCCCGGTGCCGTCGAAGTCGTCGCCGAACAACAGCGGCGCGAACGTCGGGCCCACGATGGCGGCGCCGAGCCCGATCGGCACGGCGAGGAGGAGGAGCAACGAGAACGTCCGGCGCACCATGTAACGCAGCCGCTCGGGGTCACTGGTGTGCAGCCGACTGAACGTGGGGAACAGGGTCGACATGATCACCGTCGTCGGGAACAGCAGCGATCCGGCGAGCAGGTCGGCCGCTGCGTACCAGCCGACGTCACGGCTCCCCGCCACCCGGGAGATCACGATCACGTCGATCTGCCGGTAGACCATCAACGCGAGGGTCACGATCATGAACGGAGCGCTGGTGACGATCAGTGGTCGGATGCCGCTCCTCCAGCGACTGACATCCAGCCGCGTGAATCGGCGGAACCTGGTGTACAGGAGGACCAGGCCGACGCTCGATGTCGCGATGCTGACGCCGACCACGCCGACCACGCCGAACCCCAGTGCGAGCACCGTGATCGTGGCGAGGAGGCTGGCGAGCTTGCCGGCGGCAGCGAGCACGGCGAGGACGGACATGCGCTCGAGGCCGGTGAACACGGCGCTGAACACGTCGGACCACAGCAGGAACAGCGCCGTGATCCCACTCATGATCATGATCGTCACGAACGTCTCGTCGTTCTCCGCCAGGTACACGTAGATCGCGAGCACTGCGGAGGCGAACACCCAGGCGGTCGTGCAGGCCACCAACGCCGGGGCGATCAGTGACAGGCCCTGGCGCTGGTTCCGCGAGATCGCCATCTGGAGGTAGGTGGTGGTGCCGAGCGCCGTGAAGACGGCGGCGATCCCCCACAGAGAACCGGCGAGCTGGAGCCGACCGAGGATCTCGGGCCCGAGGTAGCGGGGGACGATCACCGCCGTGAGCGTCGCGAGGAGCCAGGTGACCACCTGCGAGCTGGCCATCTGCGCCATGTTGCGGCGGACCGAGCTCCGCTCGACCAGCTCCGAATCACCTGCGTCGTCGACAGCGTCGTCGAGCGTGTGCTCGATCGCATCGCTCATCGGTTCGATGTTCGCGCCGGGGATCGCCGGGTCGTCGTTCGGGCCGGCGTTGCCATCCGCTGCGCCCACACCGTGCTCGGGGTCGGTGGGCAGCGAGCTCACAGTTCTCTCACCACCCGGGCGGGCGATCCGACGGCGAGCGTTCGAGCGGGGATGTCGGAGGTGACGACGCTCCCGATGCCGATGACCGAGTCGTCGCCGATCGTGACGCCGGGCAGAACGATCACACGGGCGGCCAGCCAGACGTTGTCGCCGATCGTGACCGGCTCCGGTGGCGGCGGATCGAAGCGGCGATCGGGCTCGACACCATGGAACCCGGTGTCGGTGATCATGCACTGGGTGCCGATCAGGCAGCGATCGCCGATCGTGACCCGCTCGTGGGCGATGATCGACGTTCCGAAGTTCACGAGACTGCGGCTGCCGATCCGCAACTCTGCGCCGTGCTCGGCCACGAGCTCGAGCGGCGCGAGTGTCGAGACCAACTGTGTTCGCTCGCCGACGTACACGCTGCCCCGCGCCGCCACCGCCGGTCGCCCCCACAGCCGGACACGAGCTCCGATCGACCGGGCCCTGCGGAGATACCAGCGGGCGCGTGCGACCGCGATGACGTCGCCCGCGATCCGACGCATGGTTGCAGCCCGCACTCGCACGGCGGTCACGCTAGTGGCTCCGCCCGGCAAGTCATCCGGCGCGTCAGGTCGCGTCCGTCAGTTGGTGCGGCGATTTGCGTCGGCGACCGCCTGTGCGATCACGCCGACGATTCGGCGGGCATTGGTGGCGGCGCTGTGTTCGGTTCGCACCAGCTCCGACGCAGTGCCCGCGAGCCGGGTGCGCAGGTCGTCGTCGACGATCAGTCGGTCGAGCGCCGTGGTGAGCGCAGCGACGTCCCCGACGGGAACGAGCAATCCGGTTTCGTCGTCGCGGACGATCTCACCGATCGCTCCGACATCGGTGCTCACCAGGGCCAGCCCGGCGGCTCCGGCTTCGGGGAGCACCATCGGGAGGCAGTCGCCGAGCGTCGGGAGGCAGAAGACGTCGCACCGGTGATAGAGCGCGATCAGTTCGGGACTGTTGGGGGTCATGCCGCCGTGCACGGTGACGCCGGGCGCGTCGGCGACGTCGGCGGGCGTCACGAGGTGCAACTCGACACGGTCTCCGTATCGTTCCCGCAGCGTCGCCGACGCGGCCAGGAGATCGAACCCGCCCTTTCGTGCCAGATCGCCACCGACGAACAGGATGCGCACGACGCCGTCGTCGCCACGGGCGGGGGCGTCGGCGGGTCGGATCCAGCGTTCGACGTCGACCCCTGGCGGGATCACGGTGACCCGGGACCCGTCGATGCCGTAGTCGTCGGACAGGCTCTGCTTGGTCCAGTGGGCCCAGGTCACGAGGTGGGCGGCCCGCTCGAAGCACCGCCGGTTGAGCGACGTCTTGAGGCCCTCGAGCCAGTCGGGGCCGACGTCGTGTGCGTAGTGAGCTCCCAACTCGTCGTACTGCTTCGGTGTCGCATCGAGCGAGACCACGGTCGGAACGTCCGTGCGCCCGAGCAGGACGGCCGGGACCTGGGTGTGGACGAAGATCGCGTCGCGGTGGGGGCCACCGCGCAGTGCCAGCCGGGTCCGCACGCCCGCCCGCACGGTCCAGTTCCCGAAGCCCGGGATGAACCGAGTCCACGCGTCGTTGTCGTAGGCGATCGGCACGAACCGCGGCTGGAAGCCCTCGACGTCGGCAAGGAGCCGCCGGAGGTTCTGGCCGTGGGTGACGTGGCCGAGCGTCTGCTCGAGGACGACGTCGCAGGCGATGGTGGGCGGCGATGGCGATGGGTCGGTCGAGTCCGGCACGTCGGCACTTTAGCGAGTCGCTCGTCGCCGTCCAGGCGAACACCCGTTATGTCAGATCGACGTCAAACGTGTGATGCATGGTGCCCGGGCGGCCACTCAACGTGCTCGCAGACCGATGTCACAGCGGTTTTTTGGCCCGGATGCGGAAATCACTGGAACTCTCGGCGGCGACGGTGATACAAGTGAAGAACACGCAAAGTGGCGGAGCACGAGGAACCCCCAGGGTTCAAGAGCGGGAAGAGCGGAAGAATACATGAACGGGCGGATGGAAACCGAGGTTCTCAAGGACCAGTTCACAGTTCCTTTGCATGGGGACAAGACGAGTGTCGTCGAGACGTGGGCAGATGCCGTGGCGTCTCCGATGCCGGTGCCGGTCCTGCCGTCGACGGCACGGAACCGGCTGGTGCTGGCCGACGCCGTCGCGCTGCTGGTGGGCATCGCGCTGGCGTTCGGGATCCAGCGCCTCATTCGGCCGGTACCGAGCTGGATCCTGGCCGGACACGCCCTGCTGGTCGTGGCCAGCCTCCCGGGTTTCATCGCCGGTGCGTTGTTCAATCGGCTGTACCTGTCACGGGCGAACGCACGCCCCGTCGAAGAGGCCAAGAACGTGTTGCGTGCGGTCGTGGTCGGTGTGGGCGTGATCGTGCTGATCGCGTTCGGCATCCAGTTCAAGGACCTTTCCCGTCTGTGGGTGTTCCTCGTGGCCGCTTCCGTGGCGGGCGCCGTCTTGACCGAGCGCCAACTCGCTCGCCGGCAGTTCGATCGACTTCGCACGCAGGGTCGCCTGCGACGCCGGATCCTGATCGTCGGCACCGACCCGCACGCGATCAGTCTGATGCACACCTACCAGCGCAACCCCGGCCTCGGGTACGACGTCGCCGGGTTCATCGGTGACGACGAGCTCGGCGACCGTGGCGGTGTCAGCGTGCTCGGCTCGATCGACGATCTGCACACGATCCTCGCCGAGCAGGATGTCTGTGGCGTCGTGGTCTCGCTCGGCTCGGTCGGTCAGGACCACGTCAATCGACTCACCCGCGAGTTGACCGACGACGGGTATCACGTCGTGCTCTCGTCGAGCCTGCGCGACATCGACATCACCCGTATCCGCCCCCAGGCGCTGGACGGCACGACGATGATCTACGTCGAGCCGGTCATTCGCGGCGGGTGGCGAGCCATCGCCAAGCGGATCTTCGACGTGGTCGTCGCCTCCACGATCCTGCTGCTGTCCTCCCCGCTGCTGCTCGTCGCGGCGATCGCGATCAAGTTGGAGGACGGTGGTCCCGTCCTCTTCCGTCAGGAGCGCGTCGGCCGAGGTGGGCGGACGTTCACGTTGACCAAGCTGCGGACCATGGTCGTCAACGCCGACGAACTCAAGGCCGACCTGCTCGATCAGAGCGAGGTCGACGGCCCGCTGTTCAAGATGACGAACGATCCGCGCATCACCCGCTCCGGCCGTCTGCTCCGCAAGCTCTCGATCGACGAGCTGCCCCAACTGGTCGCGGTCCTGCACGGCACCATGAGCATGGTCGGGCCCCGGCCGGCGCTGCCCGACGAGGTCGCCCAGTGGGATGGTGGGCTGCGTGATCGCCTGCGGGTCCTCCCCGGCCTCACCGGGATGTGGCAGGTGTCGGGACGGTCGGACACGAGCTTCGAGCAATACCGCCGCCTCGACCTGTTCTACGTCGACAACTGGTCGCTCGGACACGACTTGCGGATCTGCGCCAAGACCGTCGGTGTGGTGTTGACCGGCCGCGGCGCCGCCTGACGCTACCGCTGATCTCACGTTCGAACGTCTGACGCAGCGGCGACCTGTTCTCGCCGGCTGCGTCAGACGTCGAAGCGGACCTTCGTCGCCGCACGAGTGCGTCGGACGGACCCGGTCGCTGTCCGGTCGGCGCACACGGATCGACCGGAGGAGACGCCGGCCAGCCGATCGGCCTGGCTCCACGGGGCGTCGCCCCGGCCTCACACGTTGAAGCGGAACTCCATGACGTCGCCGTCCTGGGCGATGTAGTCCTTCCCCTCGACGCGTAGCTTGCCGGCCTCACGAGCCTTGCCCCACGAGCCGAGTTCGAGCAGATCGTCCCACTGGATGACCTCGGCGCGGATGAAGCCCCGCTGGAAGTCGGTGTGGATCCGTCCGGCGCAGACCGGTGCCGTCGACCCCTCGTAGAACGTCCAGGCCCGGGTCTCCTTCTCGCCCGTGGTGAAATACGTGCGCATGCCGAGCAGGTGGTAAGCCGAGCGAACCATGCGGAACAGGGCGCCTTCGCCGAGCCCGAACCCCTCGAGCATCTCGGCCCGCTCGACGGGGTCGGCGATCGCTGCGGCTTCGGCCTCGAGCTGCACACACATCCCGATCACCTCGACGTTGTCCCCGGCATCGTTGAACTCGCCGGTGACCTGCGCCTCGGCGGCGGGAATGTCGTCCAGCTCGTCCTCCCCGACGTTGACGACGGCGAGGACGCGACGATTCGTCAGCAAGAAGTACGGTGCCAGCGATGTCTTGACCTCGTCGCTCAGCCCGGCGCGGTACAGAGGCCGACCGGCGCTCAGTGCCGCGTCGGCCTGCTGCAGCGCATCGATCTCGTCACCGAGCGTCTTGTCGAGCTTGGCCTGGCGTGTGGCCTGCACCAGCCGCTTCTCCACCGTTTCGAGGTCGGCCAGTGCGAGCTCGAGCTCGACGACGCGGAGGTGTTCGAGCGGGTCGGGGGACCCGACGATGTCGTCGTTCTCGAACGCCCGCAAGACGAACACGATCGCATCGACTTCGCGGATGTTGGCGAGGAACTTGTTGCCGAGGCCCTCGCCCTTCGACGCTCCTTCGACGAGGCCACCGATGTCGACCACCTCGACCTGCGCATGCACGACGTTCTTCGATGCCGACATCTCGGCCAGGCGGTCGACCCGGTCGTCGGGCACCCTGGCCACGCCGATGTTCGGGTCCTTGGTTGCGAACGGGTACGGCGCGGCCAGCGCTCCACCACCCGTCAGCGCGTTGTACAACGACGACTTGCCCGCATTGGGGAGCCCGACCAATCCGAAGCGTTCCATGAGGGTCGCAGGCTACCGGGGCCGGGGCGTGCGCTCAGCCGGCGGCGAAGACCGACGACCGGAACCAGTCGATCGTCCGGCCGAGGCCCTCGCGCAACTCGATCTTCGGCGACCAACCGAGCAGCTCGCGAGCCTGTGTGATGTCGGGTTGGCGGAGCTTCGGATCGTCCGACGGCAGCTCACGGTGTTCGATTCGCGAATCGCTGCCGGTGAGCTCGAGCACGAGTTCGGCGAGCTCGATCATGGTGAACTCGTTCGGGTTGCCGATGTTGATCGGCCCGATGTGCGGCCCGTCGAGCAGCTTCAGGAACCCGGCGACCTCGTCGTCGACGTAGCAGAAACTGCGTGTCTGGCTGCCATCGCCGTAGATCGTCAGAGGTTCACCGGTGAGGGCCTGGGACACGAAGTTGGTCACGACGCGGCCGTCGTTGGCCTGCATCCGCGGACCGTAGGTGTTGAAGATCCGCACGATGCGAACATCGAGGCCGTTCGCACGGTGGTAGGCCATCGTGAGCGCCTCCGAGAAGCGCTTGCCCTCGTCGTAGACGGAGCGCTCGCCGATCGGGTTGACGTTGCCCCAGTAGCCCTCGACCTGGGGATGTACGAGGGGGTCGCCGTAGACCTCGCTGGTCGATGCCAGGAAGAAGCGTGCAGCATGCCGCTCGGCGATCTCGAGCAGGTGCAGGGTGCCGGTGCTGTTCACGGCGAGGGTGGCGAGCGGTCGCCGAAGGTACTCGGGTGGTGCGGCCGGGCTGGCCAACTGCATCACGTCGGTCACGCTGCCGGCGACGGCGTCGTCGAGGCCGTCCTGCACCACGTCGAACTCGACGAACTCGAAGCGGTCGTGTCCGGTGAGATGGGCGACGTTCTCGGCCCGCCCGGTCGAGAGGTCGTCCACGCAGACGACGCGGTCGCCACGTTCGACGAGGCGATCGCAGAGGTGGGATCCGAGGAACCCTGCGCCGCCGGCAACCAGGATGCGCCGGTCGCTCATGATCGGCCCACCCCGTCGTAGGTGAGCCCTGCCGCCTTGACGTCCCCGGGCTCGAGCAGGTTGCGGCAGTCGACGACGTGGTTGCCCCGCATGACCTCGACCATCTTGGAGAGATCGACCTCGCTGAACTCGGGCCATTCCGTGAGGACCGCCACCACGTCGGCGTTGCTCACGGCGTCGAGCACGCTCGAGCGGACGTCGAAGCCCGCGAGCCGAGCTCGCTGGATCTCGTCGAGTTCCCCGGTGGTGGTCGGGTCGTACGCCTGGATCGTGGCGCCGCGCCGCTCCAGATCACGCAGGATCCGCAGGCTGGGGGACTCGCGTAGGTCGTCGGTGCCCGCTTTGAACGTCAATCCCAAGGCCGCGATCACCACGCCGTCGAGGCGATCGTGGGCGAAACGGCCCGTCGACCGGGTGATCTTGGAGACCATGCGTTCGTACTGCTGCTCGTTGATGTCGATCACGCCGCGCATCAACGAGAAGTCGTAGCCGCGTTCGCGAGCGATGCTCACCAGCGCCCGCGAGTCCTTCGGAAAGCAGCTACCGCCCCATCCGGGGCCGGGGTTGAGGAACTGTGGGCCGATACGGCGGTCGCTACCGATGCCGGCGACCACGGCGGCGACGTCGGCACCGACCTGCTCGCACATCGCGGCCACACTGTTGATGAACGAGATCTTCATCGCCAGAAAGCCGTTCGCCGCGTACTTGATCGTTTCCGACGATGCCGGATCGGTGAGGATGATCTGGGTGTCGAGCGACTCGTAGAGCGCCGCCACCTTCGCCGCCGCGGAGGGATTCTCGGCACCGATCACGACGCGGTCGGGATGGAGACAGTCGTGGACGGCCGAGCCCTCTCGGAGGAACTCGGGATTCGACACCACGTCGACGTCGGAGCGGCCGAGCGCCTCGCCGACGACATGGAACGATCCGACGGGCACCGTCGACTTGTTGACGACGACCGCGCGGGGTCGCAGGTGGGGTCCGATCTCGGTGGCAGCGAGCTTCACATAGGTGAGGTCCGCCGAACCGTCATCGTCCTGAGGGGTCGGGACGCAGAGGAAGACGACGTCAGCCTCCGACACCGAATCGATCGATCCGAGGTGGAACGTGAGCCGGCCGGACTCCTGCCCCTCGGCGACCATCTCGGCGAGGCCGTCCTCGACGATCGGGATGATGCCCCGCTGCAGCATCGTGACCTTGCGTTCGTCGATGTCGCAGCAGGCGACGTGGAAGCCGAAGTGCGCCAGGGACGCTCCGGTCGTCAGCCCGACATAGCCGGTGCCGATGACCGCGATCCGCTGAGGTGATGTGTTCGTACTCACGTTGTTTCCTTCGATGTGTCCGCCAGAAAGCAGCCAGCCTACGCGCATTTCGACCGGACCCAGTGCGGTTTGCCGGGACCTTGACGACCGAAGCGCGGGTGGCCTGAGCCACCCGCCCTTCGGGACCGATCGACGGGGGAACGATCGGGTGAACTTCTGCCCGGCGACGCTGATGGGGGAGGAAGGGGGAGGGTGCGTCGCCGGGCGAGACCGGTCAGTCGGCAGACGCCGTGGCGTCGGCCAGTTCGCTGCGGATCTCGTCCATGTCGAGCTCACGGACCTGCCGGAGCAGGTCGTCGAGCGCCGACTTCGGGAGCGCACCTGGCTGACTGAACAGCTGGATGCCGTCGCGGAAGATCATGAGTGTCGGGATCGACATGATGCCGAGCGATCCGGCGAGCTCCTGTTCGGCTTCGGTGTCGACCTTGGCGAACACTGCGTCCGGGTTCTCCATCGAGGCTTGCTCGAAGACCGGTCCGAACTGGCGACACGGCCCGCACCACTCGGCCCAGAAATCGACCAGGGTGATGCCGTCTGCGGTCACCGTCGATTCGAAGTTTTCCATGTTCAGTGAGCTGGTTGCCACGGTGTCTCCTTGTCGTGCGTACGCATGATGAAACGCAGTCACCGGTGTGGGTATTCCGCGGTCGGGACGTGTCGGCCGTCACGTCGATCCGGGTACGGTGGCCGCGTGTCGACGAGTGCTCCCATGTCACCGGAGACCGCCCTGCTGCGGGTCATCCACTGCCTCGATCGGGCGCTCGCATCGCCCTACAAGACCCGGGCGTTCCTGGGTGCGCTCGACGTCGTACGCACCATCGATCCGATCGAGCTCGCCGAACGGGCGCGGGATCAGCGCCTGACCGAGCTCGATGGCATCGGTGACGCCACCGCCGGCGTCATCACCCAGGCATTGGCCGGGGTCGTGCCGTCGTACCTGACGAAGGTCGAGGCCGAATCACGGGTGGCGATGACGGAAGCAGGAGCGCTCTACCGAGCGGCGCTGCGCGGCGATTGCCATCTGCACTCGACGTGGAGCGACGGCGGCGCACTGATCGAGGCGATGGCAGCGACGGCGATCGACCTCGGTCACGAGTACATGGTGGTGACCGATCATTCTGCCCGCCTCACGGTGGCACACGGTTTGAACGAGGAGCGCTTGGCCGAACAGCTCGTCGAGATCGAGCGGATCCAAGGTGAGATCGCCGCCGCCGGTCACGATTTCAGGATCCTGACGGGTATGGAGGTCGACATCCTCGAAGACGGGTCACTCGATCTCTCCGACGCCATGCTGGCGAAGCTCGACGTGGTCGTGGCGAGCGTGCACTCCAAGCTGCGAATGGAGGCGAAGCAGATGACCGAGCGCATGGTGATCGCGATCGCCAACCCGCACGTCGACATCCTCGGCCACCCGACCGGTCGCAAGATCGGAAAGCGACCGGAGTCGACGTTCGACGCCGACTACGTGTTCGCCGCGTGCGCTCGGTTCGACACCGCGGTCGAGCTGAACTGCCGCCCGGAGCGGCTCGATCCGCCACGTGAACTGATCGACCTCGCCGTCGAGTACGGCTGCTGGTTCTCGATCGATTCCGACGCGCATGCAACCGGTCAACTCGAATGGCAGCCGTTCGGCTGCAACCGTGCCGCCGAGCGAGGTGTCCCCATCGAGCAGATCGTGAACACGTGGTCGGTAGACGCGCTGGTCGAGTGGGCGTCGGCTCGCTGAGGCGGCGAGTCTCCTGAACGCTGACGCCGCCGGGCCCGACCGCTCGGTTGGTGCCTCGACTCCGCCGGCGTAAGCTGACGGACTTATGTCGAAGAAGACCAGTCGCAAGAAGGCCAAGCTGCGCCGCAGCAAGGCGAACCACGGGAAGCGGCCCAACATGGGCCGTGGCTGACCACCGGCCCGTCAGATTCTCTCCGAAGCCGTCGGTTCCGTCCGGCGGCTTCGTGCTGTCCGGGCGGACGTGGTTCGGGAGCGATCTCGGCTCGGGGTGGTGCGGTCCTGCGGGTGAGCTGCCGGCCGTGACTATGGTTCGGACATGAATGGCCGAGTCCCGCGGGCCGCAACACCTCGGGGCGGCGATGTCGACGTGTATCACGGGATCGAGGTCCCGGACCCCTACCGGTGGCTCGAACCCGGCGACGCACCCGAGGTGCGGGCCTGGGTCGACCGACAGAATCGGCGAACCCGTGACGTGCTCGATGCATTGCCGAGCAGAGTGGAGTGGCACCACCGGCTGACTTCCCTGATGAGCCTGCCGGTCGTGCAGGCCGTGGAGATCCGCGGCGCACTGATGGTGCTGCTGGAGCGAGGACGTGGTGTACAGCAGGCGAGCCTGGTCGGTCGATCGACCGAGGATCGGCACGGATCGGCGCTCACGCTCGCCGACCCGGCGGCCGGGGTCGACGACTCCGCCGCGGCGATCGACTGGTTCGCGACCTCCGACGACGGCGCGCTCGTGGCGTTCGGGGTGAGCGAGGGCGGCACCGAGAACTCCGAACTCCGGATCGTGAGCACCGGCGACGGGTTGCTGCTCGACGAGTGCATCCCGAACTGCCGGGCGAGCAGCGTGGCCTGGGAACCGGATGGATCGGGCTTCTTCTACACCCGCTACCCGGAGGGCGATCAGTATCACCGCACCGTGCATCACCACACGCTGGGAGACGACGGTGCCGACGATCCGGTGGTATGGGCCCAACATCCGACCCCCGAGACCTGGCCGAACGTGTCGATCTCGCCCGACGGACGGTGGCTGCTGGTGCAGGCGAGCGTCGGTTGGGGGCGCACCGATGTGCAACTGCTCGATCGTCGATCCGGTACGTGGCAGGGGGTCATCACCGACGTCGACGCGATGTCGTCGTTCTCGTTCGCCGACGACTCGACGCTCGTCGGCATGACCACGTTCGGTGCGCCCCGTGGGCGTATCGTGCGTGTCGACCTGGCGGGTGACGAGACCGCACCGGCGACCTGGACCGAGTTGGTGGCCGAACGTGATGTCGTCGTGAGCGCGGTCCGTGCGGAGTCCGACGGCTTCGTCGTGGTGACTTCGACCGGCGGGCTCGACGGGATCGAGCGTTGGGACGCAGACGGATCGGAGCGGATCGTCATCGACGGTGTGGGGATCAGCTCGGTGGTGCAACTCACCAGTGACCGGCGTGGCAACCGGACGTATGCGGTGATCACCGGTTTTGGCCAGCCCGCCGCTGTCTGGCGCGTCGGCGCCGATGCCGTCGAGCGGATCCATCCCGACGATCCCGTGCACGACGTGCCCGACCTCGTGGTCTCCCACGTCGAGTACCCGTCGGCCGACGGAACCGCGGTCGGTCTGTTCCTGATCCACCGGGCCGATGTCGAACCGTCCACGGTGACGCCGACGATCCTGACCGGGTACGGCGGATTCGCCGTCACGGAGTCACCGATCTGGTCGGCGTCTGTCGCTGCGTGGTGCGAAGCAGGCGGGCTGTACGCGATCGCCGGTCTCCGCGGTGGGTTCGAGCACGGCGACGTGTGGCACCGCGCCGGCCGACGAGCGAACAAGCAGAACGTGTTCGACGACTTCCACGCAGCGGCCGACTGGCTGATCGAGACCGGGCGGACGTCCCGTGAACGCCTGGCGATCGCTGGCGGGTCGAACGGCGGCTTGCTGGTGGGGGTGGCGTTGACGCAGCGACCCGACCTGTGCCGGGCCGTGTGGTGCGCCGTGCCGCTGCTCGACATGATCCGGTTCCCGCGCTTCCTGATCGCCCGTCTGTGGACCGACGAGTACGGTGACCCCGACATCGCCGAGGAGTTCGGCTGGCTGATGGCGTACTCGCCCTACCACCAGGTTCGCGAGGGCGTCGAGTACCCCGCCGTACTCCTGACCACGGCCGAGGGCGACAGCCGCGTCGATCCCCTGCACGCTCGCAAGATGGCCGCCCAGCTCCAGTGCGCTGCCGTCGGTCAGGAGCAGCGCCCCATCCTGTTGCACCAGGAGGGTCGGGCCGGTCACGGTGTCGGCAAGCCGGTGGGTAAACGCGCCGACGAACAGGCCGACGTGCTGGCGTTCCTGTCGTGGCAACTCGGCATGTCATGACGGGCGTTCGTCTCGCGGCCGTGTCGGTTCGAGGAGCGGCCGACCCCTGGACATCGCTGGGGTTCGCACTCGACGATCACGGTCGAGTTCCGCTCGCGAACGGTGCTCTCGTCTTCGACGCCGACGTGGCCGGGTTGGTGGTCGCCGGCGTGATGGACCTTCCCGACGACGTCGACGGGGTTCCGCTCGCGCCGGGTCAGGAGGTCTGCGGGATCGAGCATCCCAACGGAGCGTTCGAGCTCGACCACATCGTCGTGATGACCGACTCGCTCGATCGAACGTCGGCGGCGATCGAGTCGGTGTTGGGGCTCGCGCAGCGTCGGATCCGTGAGACCGACTCGGTGCGACAGGCCTTCCATCGATTCGACGATCAGGGCGGCGTGCGAGGATGCATCGTCGAGGTGGTCGAGAACACTCGCGTGGAGCGCGCCGGCCTGTGGGGGTTGGTGGTCGGCGTGCACGACCTCGATGCACTGGTCGCCATGGCCGGCGACCTCCTGAGGTCACCCAAGCCGGCGGTGCAGCCGGGCCGCCGCATCGCAACGATCCGTTCGGCCGCCGGGCTCGGAACGGCGGTGGCGGCGATGTCGGTGGTCGACGGCCGCTGACCCCGGTCAGTCGCGTTCGACGGTGCCGCGCAGGTACACCTGACCCTCGTCGCAGTCGTCGCTGATCGGGCACCAGCGACAGGACGTGCCCGGTTGCTTGACCGGGGTCCGACCCTCGACCGTGAGCTCGATCTCGGCGTTGACGGCGTCGAGCATGCGGCGGCTCGCGGTGAGCAGCGTTCGCTCGGTCACGTCTTCGACGACCGGCTCCCCGGCGTCGAGGTAGAACGAGGCGAGCTTGCGCGGCGGGATCTGGGTGCGCAAGGTCTCGACGAGCGCATAGAACCTGAGGTCGTCACGATGCTTGGGGGCCACCCAGCCGGTCTTCAGGTCGATGATCACCTTTCGGCTCTCCGCCCCGGCGGGTCGGCCGAGTGTGAGGTCGACCTTGCCCGCCAGCACGATCGGCCCCTCGACCGGCCAGCGCACGCTCGACTCGACGGTGGGAGCCGCTCGCCGGTCGAGCGGCGGGAAGCACTCCTGGAACTTGATGAGCTTGTCGACGGCGAAGCCGCGCAGATCGGCCAGATCGGCCTCGCTCATCGCCTCGATCCAGTCGCCGAGGCTGGAGTCGTCGTCGGCGAGCCGGGCGATCGCCTCGTCGACGACGTCGGACGGCACGGGGTCGCCGCGCCAGTTGACCATCAACTGCACGGCGCGGTGCGCGACCTGCCCACCCGCGAGGGCCGGCGACCACGAGAAGTCGTCGGTCAGGAGGTGCTGGACCTCACATCCGAGCACGCTGGCGACGCGGTGTTTGCTCATGAAGATCGATTCGTCTCCGAGCCGGACGCCGAATTCGTCGAAGGCCTCGTTGATGTCGTTGCGGAGCGATGCGACGAAGGCCGTGTCGAACACGATCGGATCCGGTGCGCGGCGGAGGAGGTCGAGCGTCTTCTGCTGGAGCGGGCTGAGTTGGCCGGCCGCATGCTCGGTGGAGGACATCGTGGCCGACACTACCGATCCGGTGTCGCGGCGGAGGTCGATCGCGGAATGGCGTCGGCCACCACCGTGTCGCACCCTTCGTGCACGATGGTGGCATGTCCACCTCGCCCGCCTCGGCCTCCACGGTCGACTTCGCGTCGGCAGCACGCACGCTGACTCACGAAGCGCGTCGACGCGGCTTGGTGGGTCCGAGTTTCCGGTGTCCGCCGCGGCTGGTCGGTGTCGACCGCTCGATCCGGCGCCGTGACGACGGGGCGATCGTGTCGGTGCGGCTCCGGGGTCGGCCGTGGGTTGCCGTGTTGGCCGACATGATCGAAGGCGTCATCGCCGCGAACGATCTGACGGCGCCCGAGTCCGATCGACTGCGCGGCGAGCTGTGGGCGCAGTGCGGTGCCGATCGGTTCGACGATCGCCGTCGCGATCCGATCGCGCGTGTGGCGTGATGAGCCCTCGGGCGGGCTGATCCGATGGTTCGCCGAATGGGGTGTCGCCGTGACACCGATGCGCGAGTGGCGTACCGTGCGGTGAGGGCGTCGACACCGGAGGTTCCGAGGTGAGTGATCTGCACGTGGTGTTCGGTACGGGGCCGATCGGGCTGGCCACGGTCGACGAGTTGTTGGCCCACGGCCATGACGTCCGAGTGGTGAATCGGTCCGGGCGGGCCGATGTCGCACCCGAGGTCGAGGTGGTGGCCGGCGATGCCTCCGATCCGGACGTCGCGACGGCGGCGGCAAGCGGAGCCGCAGTGGTGTACCAGTGCCTCAACCCGGCGTATCACCAGTGGGCCGAGGCGTTCCCGAAATTGCAGGAGGCGGTGATCAGAGCCGCTCGATCTGCTGATGCCCGTCTGGTCTCGTTCGAGAACCTGTACATGTACGGCGACACCCACGGCGCGCCGATGTCGGAGACAACGGCGACGGCGGCGCACACTCGCAAAGGGCGGGTTCGTCGTGCGATGGCCGAGCAACTTCGTTCGCTCCACGAAGCGGGTCGACTCTCGGTGGCGACGGCCCGTGCCTCCGACTACTTCGGCCCGCGATCCGGGCTGCAGTCGCCGTTGGGAGACATGGTCATCGGTGCCGCTTTGCAGAGCAAGCCGGCACGAGTGATCGGCGATCCGGATCAGCCCCACAGTTACACCTACACGGTGGACGCCGGCAGAACTCTGGCTGCGCTCGGAACCCGTGGCAACGTGCTGGGCGAGGTGTACCACGTCCCGAACGCGCCGGCGATGTCGACTCGTGGGGTCATCGACACGATCGCCGACGAGATCGGTTCACCGATCAAGATCAGTGCGACACCGCGTTGGTTGCTGCGGGCCATCGGTGTGCTCAACCCGACGGTGCGCGAGCTCGACGAGATGCTCTACGAGTTCACGCAGCCGTTCCTCGTCGACAGCTCCAAGGCCGAACAGGAGCTCGGCATCACGCCGACCCCCATGTCCGATTCGATCGCCGCGACCGTGGCTTGGTTCCGGGAGGCGGCGCCGACTGCCGACCGATGAGGCGTCCGGGGTCAGCCAGCGTCGTTGGGCCGGAGCAGTGTCTCGGGGTGGAGTTGGCTCCAGGCGAACCAGGAGGCCTCACGGGTGCCCGATCTCGTCGCCGTCGATGTCGGTGGCGGAGCCACTGCCGTCGGCCGGCCAGTAGCGTGCCGATCGCGCCCGGGTGGTGGAATTGGCAGACACGGGGGGCTTAAACCCCCCTGTACGAAAGTACGTGCGGGTTCGAGGTGGCGGTGATGCGGTTCCGGAACGTGACGCTGGTGACGGTCGGCTGATCGGCGAGCTGGCAGGCCCAGCGGGTGAGGTTGTGGGCGATCACGGCGCAGGCGAACCAGGCGGCATTCGCTGGGTAGTGCCCGGAAGGTATGTGTTCGGCGCCGCCGGCTTTGAGGTCGCGGATCGCGAGTTCGACGACGGCGTGGTGGCGGTGGAAGGCGTCGGCTTCGACAGCGCTGAGGTCACAGCGGTTGGTGATGAACGCGTGGTGGCGCCACTCGGGAAACAGCCGGAGCTGGGCTGGCTCGGTGAAGCGGGTGCGACGCACCACCAACCGGACGGTGCGGAACTTCGATGAGCCGCGCCGACCAACGGTGTAGACGCACTCGGCGACCTGGGCGACCCCGCCCGCGGTGTAATCGATCTGTTGCCAGGCGTCGTCGGGAATCTGGGCGATCGTGGCTTTGATCTTGGCGTGGCTGGTGACGGTGATCGACCAGGCGATTCGATGCCGGTTCAAGCGGTCGATCAGTTTCCAGGACCAGAACCCTGAATCGGCGCGCACCGTGACCGGCCCCGTGGCGCCGGCTCGGCGGACGATTGCGGCAACCTCGTCGATGAAGCGGACCACGCCGCGCGATGATCCGGCCGAGCCTTTGCGCATCCTCGAGAAAGTCTCGGCGGTTCGGCGCGACTGCGAGCAGCTGTCCGATGGCGGTCGCGTGCGCGTGCTTGGCGTGACCATGCACTTCGCAGATCGTCGAGTCGAGATCATCAGGGTGCAGATCTTGCGGTCCGGTGCGCACAGCGTGTCGTGAGCTGCTCCACACCTAGGCGCATCATCAGCGTCGCGGTGACGATCAGCCCGGCGTTGGAGATCAGCCTCATGATATTTTATATCGAAGACCGTGTCGTAGCGGTCGATGGTTCGCGATACTGGCCACACAGAAAGTGCCTCCCGAGCTGGTTGGTGTTGTGACGTTGAACATCACAATCATCCCAGCTCAAGGAGACACTTCCAGTGACGCGAGTATCGCACAGCATCGACCGGATCGACGCGACCTTTGATGACCCGAACCTGGTCGCCAACGCCGGCTTGTTGGCGTTCGCAACGCTGTCCCAGCGGCTCGGTCTGGAGGCGTTGATCGACTCGATGGTGCGCCTGGTTGGTCGGGTTGGCGGCGCCCGCCCGGGCCGCAAGGTGTTGACCCTCGTGCACGCGATCATCGCCGGGGCATCGCACATCGATCACGTCGATGTGCTGCGCGCCGGTTCGACCGACAAGGTCGTGGGGCATCGGGTAATGGCACCGTCGACGATCGGGACGTTCTTGCGGTCGTTCACGTTCGGTCACGTCCGCCAACTCGAAGCCGTCATCGGCCGAGCCGTTGAGCGGGCCTGGGCACTCGGCGCCGGACCCGGCGACCGGCCGCTGGTGATCGACATCGACTCGACGATCTGCGAGGTCGCCGGCAAGCTCAAGGGTGGGGCCAGCTACGGCTACACCAAGGTCCTCGGCTATCACCCGATCCTGGCCACACGGGCTGACACCGGTGAGGTGCTGCACGCTCGGATGCGCAAAGGAGCTGCGAACACCCAACGCGGAGCACGCCGGTTCATCGATGAACTCGTCGCCCGGGTCCGCCGCGCCGGAGCGACTGGGGAGTTGACGATGCGGTTCGATGCCGGCTTCTGGTCCAACGACACCATCGCCGTGTTGAACCGGCACAACGTGCGCTACACGATGGCCGTTCGCGCTGGCCACCGCAGCATCGCCGCCGCGATCGCCAGCATCGACGGTGACGGATGGGTGGACATCGACTACACACCCGGCGGCCACGCCCAGGTGGCCGAATGCGCTTACACCACCGGCAGCGGGAAACACCGGGTGACCCGACGACTCATCGTGCGGCGCACCCGCCTGATCGAGACCACGCAACAGCGGCTGTTCCCCGACTGGCGGCACCACGCGTTCCTCACCGATCTCGACGGTGACGCCGTCGACATCGACCGGTTCCACCGCCAGCACGCCGTGGTCGAACTCGCCATCCGCGACCTCAAAGAGGGCGCCGGGCTCGAACACGTCCCCTCCGGCAACTTCCACGCCAACTCTGCCTGGCTGCAAACCGCAGTGCTCGCCCACAACCTGATCCGCTGGACCGCAACCCTCGGCAAGGTGCGCGTCGACGGCGAACTCACCGTTGCCCGCACCATGCGCACCCGCCTCGCTGCGATGCCGGGCAGGTTCGTCAACCGCGCCGGACGCGCCATCTTGCGACTCCCGACCCGATGGCCATGGGCCGACACGTTCACAACTGCGCTCGACACGCTGCGGCTGCTGCGACCTGCGCCGACCTGACGATCACACCGCGGTCAGGCGCGCCGCAGCACACGACCAGCGCTGACAACCCGCCCAGCACGAAACCCGCTTCAACACGCCCCGACTTCGATCGCTGCGCCATCCAGCACCCCACACCAGCTCACGAGACCGAACCCGACAAACCCAGAACCCAATCTAAACCCCCCTGTACGAACGTACGTGCGGGTTCGAATCCCGCCCCGGGCACTTCTGAGTTGACGACCTACGACAAGCCCGGATGGCGCCCTGCCGTTACAATTCTCTGGTCGGGCCCGTTCGGCGAGGGTCCATCCGTGACGCCGGCGGATCGATCGATCAGGACCTTGCCCCTCGGGAGAAGGTCGGTGATCACGAAATGATCACGCAATCCTGAACGATCGCGCAGACACGTGCGTGGGAGGCCGTTTCGTCGGCGATGACGACGAAATTGGGAGCAGTCCTGCCGTGGGACCGACGATTCGCGGCTGCACCGCCGGCCTCGATGGCGGCCAAGTGGTGTCCGACGAACCGCTCGGAGCACTGATATGTGAGTGAGATTCTGACAGAGGACCCTGCCGGTCGTGGGCAACGTCTCTGATGGCCTTGCGACGGTGCTGGCCGGTGCGGTTGTGTTGCTCACCGCACCCTCTGGGGAACGCCGGCCGGCCGGGTCGTGGAGCTGCTCGATCGGGTAGAACCGAGGTTCCGTTCGTGCGGCGCACGGCGGCGTGGATCGTCTACTCCGTCGGCGCTGTGCGGTGCGGTCAGCCGCGTCGACCCGCCCGAGATCCCAATGGAGGAGCAGGCCACACTGTGGACCGATGCGGCCAGACGGGCAGGGCTTGCGCTGGTCGATGCGGATGCCTACTCGTTGAGTGCTGACGTCCCGCTCGACGCGAGCGAGATCGACGTCTGCGTGGCGGCGGGGTCACGGTGGGTTCGGCCGACCCGCTAGCGCGCCGACTGTGACGAGTCGCCAACGCAATGCGGCGTAGCGCGTCGCCGCGCGTTCCGACCTGTCGAGTCCCGGGAGATCGGCTACCGCCCGATTCGCGTCTACCTATTGGGTGCCGACGGACTCGATCACGTAGCCGCTGCCCGGCCAGTGCTCGGTCGATGTCGACGACGAGTTGACGAATCTCAGGAACTGGTGTCGCTTCGGGAGCGGCAATATCGGCATCCCGAACGCTACGTGGCCAATCTCCATGGTGTGCAAGTAGCCGAGATGCATGAGGTCGATCGCCGTCTCTGTGTCGAGTCGTGAGAGCGTCGTCGGAACCGCCGCGGCCACGCTGTGGAGACCGAGGAGGTAGTAGGGGGTCACTCCGTCCTCGTCCCAGGGGCCGTCGATGGCCGTGCACCACGTTTCGGCTCGCGTTGCGGCACTCGAGCTCGTCGCGCCCTCGCGATGGCGTTCAGGACTTTCCTCTTGCGCTGCCGAGTTCGACAGCACGTACCGCGCGAAGTGGCCGATCGGGTCACTGATCGAGACGGCGACTTGCTGCCCAGCGACGCGAACTGGATCCTCGCGATGTCGCCGGGACTGTTCTGCGAGGTTCCAGAGTCGCGGTCGAACGGTGTTCCGATACAAGATGGCCAGGCATCGCTGGACCGACGCAACTTCGGCGATCCATGGAATGCGGAACGGCCACCGTCTGGCCCAACCGATCGGCGTGGTGGCGTTGAGCACGGCGACATCTTGCGGGAGGAGCCGATCCGGCGCAGTGTTCAACGACGCCCGCGTCGGCCCCATCGTCTCCCACCATTGAGTCCCCAGGTTGTTCGAGACGCCGCCGTCACAGAGGAGCACGCGGTCGCCCTGCCACGTCAGGGCACGCGGGGGCAATCCACCCGGGTACGCCGCAGACGCACGTACCGCAGTCCTGGCGAGGACGTCGTCGTGGTCCATCCAGTTGTACGGCCCCAGTCCTGGGTCGCTGACGACGTACGCACGGGCGTTGGAGGCCACGAAGAAGTATGGCCGCGCCGACATGAGATCGGTCGAGCAGACGACGTGATCACACTGACGTGCGCGATCGCTCAGTGTCGCCTGACGGGCACCGGCGTGACAGAACGCCGCTCCGATGGCGTGCTCCAGGACCGTTCCACGAAGCGCTGCGACGACACCCACGACTCCGAGCAGCACGAGGTCCAGCGGCCACGCCAGATCGAACGGCACCCCGGCGAGCACGGTGGCGGCGACCGCGAGGGAACCCAGGAGCAATACGTAGACGAAGGCGCGAGACAGCCAGGTCGAGTGCACCAGGCCGTGAGACGTGATGGTCGTGGCCAGATCACGAGCGATCGGCTCAAACTGATCGGCTTCGACCTCCGCGTAGTCACAATGCGTGGCGACGTAGACGCTCGAGATCGAGCTGCCGGACACGGAGCTGATCACGGACACGCGTCGATTGACGTGGGCATCCACCAGGTAGAGAAGCCCACCGAGCGCGTAGAGCGATGCGCGGTAACCACCTCCGGAGAGCGCCAACCCGAACGGCGGATCCCAGCCACCTGGTAGCGGGAGCTCTCGACGCTCGACGTGCTGCGCCGAGCCGTCGTTGGCGCCCTGCCAAGAACACACGTTCATCCCGACACCGTCGGTGCGCCGCATCCCCGTTCGCGCCGGCATTCCTCGGGGAAGCCATCGCCGACGGCTCCGTTGAATGTCACATCGATCACGGCCATAGCCCACTTCCGCGCGTAGCGTGCGCCAGCGTTCAGTCAAGTCGCAAGTGCCAAAGGTCGCCGTGGCCCGACTGTCGAAGACCTCGAGCCCGGGCTTCCGGCAGAAGGGCGACGTTTGGTCCCGTCTGGCACGATCTCATGCATCGATGAGCTGCTGGTCGGTGCGGCATTGGCGAGACGCACGTTGTGGAACCTGTCCACGACCACCGTGACATTGGCGAACAGGTCGGAGTTCACGAACGCGGTGCGGTAGCCCTCATGCGGATCGACCGACACGACCGAGATACCGGTCACCCACTCGGCGGGCTGTTCGGTGAGCCATCGTTCCAGGTCAGCGAAGTTGCGGCCATCGAAGGTGTCGACGATCTGGCCGGTCGTACGTCGACCACGGAGCTGATGAAGCGGCGCCGCCGACGTAGCTTCGCCGGTCACACCACGGTCTCGTCGAACCCCAGCCGGGCGACCAGGACGACCTCGATCCGGCGTGTCGACGCGGGTGCTGCCGTGACGCACGACCAGACGCCACACCGTCGACCACGTCACACCGACACCCACGTGCCAACGACGCCGGCGTCGCCTCCAACTCCGTGGGAGACCGTAGAGGAACGAGTGAACCTCACCGCATCGTGGGGCAGGCCAACACCGTCTCATCGTGAGATCCGGTGACCGCTTGGAACTCATCCGGTGTGCATGTCCGCGGAACGCCCTGTGGGCCGCGCTGACCTGCCGTTCGGCACTGGGGTCGGCGACCGCCGTCGGGGGACGATCCAGTCGGACGATCCCCGGCACACACGGCGACGCTGAGTACCGAGCATCCCCCGCACGTCCGAGCGATCCAACCGACGTGCGACCCAGAACCAGGAGCCGCCGGGCGACCCAGTTCGGGCCCGGCGGCACATCGACATACGGCTGCGGTTCCGACACCGCAGCCGATGGGCGAGGAGCCGAGCATGAGCGACGACACGACCGCCTACCACATCCGGGGTCGGATCTCCGACGCCTCCACCGGCCTCGGGCTCGCCGGGCTGCGCGTCGAGGCGTGGGACGAGGACCTCGTGTTCGATGACCTCGTGGGCACCGCGATGACCGACGACCGAGGCGACTTCGAGATCGATTTCGACCGCTCCTACTTCGCCGAGCTGTTCGCAGATCGACGGCCGGATCTGTTCTTCAAGGTCGTTCACGAGCGCCGGCTCGTCCACACCACCGAGGACTCGGTGTTGTGGAACGTCGAGACGACCGACTTCCCCGTCGAGATCGAGGTCGACTTGCCGCTCCTCGCACTCGACGACGCTGCGAGGGCACGATGCGGAGCAGGGGTCCGTCAGCTGCTGCTGATGTCCGACGCAGCGATCCTCGCGGAGCTGGGGCGCTTCGAAGCAGGCCAATCGGCCGACGGCCCGTCCGTCGACCGCGGCAGCGACCCGGCGGGCGCGTCCATCGACACGATGAAGATGAAGTCACACCCGATCCTTGGTTCCGTCGTCGTTCGCCAGATCGAGCCGTTGCTGATCTCCGTGCGGGCGATTGTGAACTTCGGCGGCAACGTCGACGACCTGCGATCGCTCGGCATCGAGGTCCACTCCCACGTCCACGACGTCTTCACCGTCTCGGCGACGCGTCACCAGCTCGCCGCCCTGGCCGTGCTCCCGGCCACACGCCGGATCAACACCCCGCGTCGATTCGAGTACGACCTCGACGTCGCAGTGCCGCAGGCCGAGGTCGATCAGATCCACACCCTCGGCACCGAGGGCGACGGCGTCATCATCGGCGTGATCGACAGCGGCCTCAACGTGCGCCACCACACGTTCCGCGACCCCGTCACGCGCAACACCCGCGTGGTCTTCCATTGGGTGCAGGACGAAATGGCCGGTGCGACCGGCGACAGTCCGGAGGGCCACTTCGCCCCGATGTACGCCGCGGGCACGAGCCCGTTTGACGGCATGAACTACGGCATCCTGTACACCGCAGCCGACATCGACACCGCGATCGGGCTGGCGACGACGTTCGGCTCCGGCGCGAATCAGATCGCCGACGATCCGACCGAACACGGCGGCCACGGTTCGCATGTCACCGGGATCGCCGCCGGCAACGGCATGGACGCCACCTGGGCCCAGGGCCCAAACGTGGGCGCGGCACCGGAGGCCGACATCGTGTTCGTCGTAACCGATCTCGACGAGGCCCATGTCATCGATGCCATCAACTTCGTGTTCGAGATCGCCAGGCGGCGCAATCAGGCGGCGGTGGTCAACATGAGCTTCGGCGGCTTCATCGGGCCGCACGACGGCCTCAGCGACTACGACCGAGCCCAGGACGACCTCATCGACACGGAGCCTGGCTGGGCCATCGTGCGGACCGCCGGCAACGACAACGACGACCGGGGATTCCGAACGCGAACGATCGCGGCCGGCCAAACAGAGCCGGCCTGGGATCTCGACCCGAACGACGCGGGGGTGATCCACCTCGACATCTGGTACTCGGGCCCTGAGCTCGAGGTCCGCGTCGCGAACGGTGCCCAGGACACGGGCTGGGTGGCGAGGGGCGGTGACTACACCGGCAAGGTCAACGGCAAGGACCTGTGGGTGCTGAGGGACCGGGAGATCCGCGCAGACCTGCGCAACATCCAGGTCGTCACCGATGACGCGGTGGTCGGTGACGACTGGACGATCACCATGAAGAACCTGGGCACTTCGAACGTGACGTACTGGGCCTGGTCCGGTGAAGACTCCGACCTCGACGGCTGGTCGGTCGACCAGCTCACGCTGTCGGACACCGCCTGCTGCAAGCGTGTGCTCACGGTTGGGGCATGCCGGAACCCGGTGGGCTCGAACCCTGAGCTGATCAACGCGTTCTCGGGTTGCGGCCCGACCTTGGACGGCAGGGTCAAGCCGGAAGTCACTGCGATCGGCACTGCGGTCAACTCGGCGAGCGGGTCTAGCGACACCGCCTACGTCGGCATGGGCGGAACCAGCCAGGCAGCCCCGATGGTGAGCGGCTCGATCGCACTGCTGCTGGAGAACGAGCCGAGCCTGGCGCAGGACCAGATCAAGGGCCTGCTGTTGCAGTCGACCGACCGCACGAACCTCGACCTCGATCCCGCCGCTGCCAGCTTCGATCAGACCGAGCGCAACCAATACGGGTTCGGGCGGCTCCGTATGCTCACGCCCTTCAACCACAGCCTCCCCCTGCGGGACGTCGATGTCTGGGTGCGGACCGCCGACGACGACTACGGCGTCGAGCCGTACATCGGTGGCTGCTTCTGCGAGGCGCCGGAGGTGCGAATCCTCGACGCGACCGGCACGGAGACCAACGCGCTCAGCTGGGGCGACGAGTACACCGTCTCGGTCCGCGTTCACAACCTGGGCGACGCGCCCGCCGTCAACACCCGGGTCCGGATCAAGTACACGCGTCCGTGGTTGGCGCCGGACGACTGGGTGGCCTGCCAGGACAACGCCGACACGGCAATCGAGGACACGATCTCGATCCCGGCCCTCAGCGCGACCGATCACACGTTCACCCAGCGATGGCGTCCGGAGGAGGCAGAGCTGCCCGCCGGCGGAGCGGAGTGGGGCGACCACTACTGCCTCCTGATCGAGCTCAACGACGCCTCCCATGCCGACGACCCGCTGCTCTACGACGACTCGGCGGCAGCCGGCAGCGACCCCTGGACCCGGAACATCAAGGGCACGAACAACGTCGCCCTGCGAAACCTGCACATTCACTGAAGGAGAAGGCGATGGCTACGACGATCCGGTGGGAAGGGCGCCAGGCCTTCTACATCTCGGGCTCGGAACACGACGACACGGTGCGCATCGAGGCCGTACGGCAGGAGTCCGAGGACCGGCTCGTGCTGACGCTGCCGACCCTGTGCATCACGTATGCCGACATGGCGTTCGCCAACGCCGTCGGCGGCGTCCAGGAGAACTACCCGACGTCGCGCGCGTACGGACCCCGGTTCTTCGAGCCGCCGGTCGAGATCAACGGCGAGGCGGAGATCGAGAAGCTCACCTGGATCGAAGGCGCCGAGCGTGTCGTGATCGGGCCGGAGGAGACCACGGTCGAATGGTGGGGCTCGCGGACGCTCGTGATCCCACGCATGCGCGTCGGAGCCTGCGAGAAGGCCGCCGCAGTGGCGCACGTGAAGGAGACCTCCATCGATAGGGATCACCCCTTCGTGCTCGAGACGAGGCAGTACGCCGACGGCCGCCACACGGGCGGCGTGCGGCTGACCAAGCGCCACCCCGAATGGCAGCCCGAGCCCGACGGGCGCGGCTACGACCTGTGGGTTCGGGCCGTGGAGGGTGAGTCCGGCGCGGCGATCCCCGAGGCTCAGGTCACCCTGTTCGACTGGGATCACGACGCCGGACGGTTCACGCCCGAGGCGACCTGGCACACGGATGGCAAGGGCGTCGTCGACGTCATCGGGCTGCCGTGCTCGGATCGCAAGCTGCTGGTCGTCCGTTCAGAAGGCCGGGCGCCGAGGACGTGGCGATTCCGACCTCTCCCGGGCCAGCCCGTGCGGCAGGTCTTCCGGTTGTGGCAGCTGGAGATGGATCAGTGCGACTACGTCTGGGGCGAGACCGACACGCTCGAACGGGTCGCGGCGATGAGTTCGACCGCACCACAGGAGATCCTCGCGATGAACGGGCTCCGTGATGCCGCCGCGCTCGAACCGGGACGTGAGCTCCGGATTCCCTGCGTCTCGCCGGTCTACCGCGTCGACGCCCGCGACACGCTCGGGCGGATCGCAGGGTGGTTCTGCTACTCGGGCGACGAGGAGCTGGCCGAGCTCAACCGTCTGACGGCACCGGCGGAGCTGCAGGAACACCAGGCGCTGTCGCTCGAAGGATGGCGCTGCTTCGTCGCTGGTACCGACGACGCGTTCGCCGACTTCGACCGGCGGTTCGGCCTGTCGCTCGGGTGGGCGCGGCCGCTGCAGCGGACGCTCCACGACGCCCCGGCGCTGGCGTTCGACGGCGAACTCGTCGCGGTGCCGACGATCCACTTCACAGCCGAGCACGAACGACGGAGCGTCTGGTCATGACGTGGTATCCGGTCGGTCCCGATTTCGTCTTCGCCCCCCGCAATCCCGGCTACCGACGACTCTCGCGCGGCAACGAGCTCGGCCGCCAGGGACTCGCCAACTGCATCGCAATCGACCCGACGAACCCGTCGATCATCTACGTGGTCGATCGTCCGAGCAACGGCGGTGCCGCCGTGTTCCGCTCATCCGACGGTGGCTCGTCGTGGACATGCATCTCCGACACGCTGCTGCGCCAGACCGACCCCAGGGTCGATCCGATCTGGATCGCCGTCAACCCGATGCACCCCGACACGCTGTACCTGGGCACCTTCGAGGACGCCGGCCTGTACATCTCACCTGACGGCGGCGAGAGCTGGGGGCACAAGAAGCCGGTGACGGGCCGGCTCCACGAGCTGGTCGTCGATGCGCGTCACGCGTCCGACCTCCAACAGACACGCCTGCTCGTCGCCACCGAGAGCGGCGTGTACTTCTCGGACGACTCCGGTGACACCTGGGACGCACGCGTGACCGGCGATGCCTACTCGCTCACAGCGCACACGCCGTCCACCGGCACGGCCCACTTCTACGCAGGCGTCAAGTCGAAAGGCCTGCACTACACGACCGACCCGACCGCGACCTGGACGAACCTCAACGATCAAGCGATCGGGCTTCCGGCGTTCGTCCCCGGAGACGGCGTCAACCAGGAGGACAACTTCCACCACATCCTGGTCGCCGTCTGCCGGGCCGACCCCAATCGGGTCTACGCGTGGATCGCCAAGCCAAAGGGGCCCAAGAACGACCGACCGTACGTCACCGAAGGTCTCTACACGACGTCGTCGCCGACGACGGCCTGGACGAAGGTCCAACCGCCCACGACCACGCTGCAGGCCGGTGTCACGAAGCACGACAAGGAACAGGCCTGCACACCCGTGAGCATGACGGGGATCGGTCAGGGCATCGTGCTGACCGTCGGCGACGGCGCCCAGGCCGAGAACGTCGGCGTCACGAGCGTGACGTCCACCACCTTCACGGCCGTGTTCGGCAAGGACCACGCCGCGGGCGCGACGGTGAAGGTCAACCAGCCCGACCCGGCCCAGGGTTGGTACAACTACGTGCTCGCGATCGCCCCGAACTCACCCGGGAACGGGAAGGACGACATCTTGTTCTTCGGGCGAATCGAAGTCTTCCGGTCGATCGACGGCGGCGTCACCTGGGACATGGAGCCGTGGGACTACGCCGCGCATCGTGGGAACGGCTTCCACGCCGATCAGCACTCGTTCGCCTTCGTCGACGGCGGACCGGGCACGATCCCCGAGGTCTACCTCGGCTCGGACGGCGGCATCAGCAAGAGCACCGCCTACTGCGACCCGAAGTTCGACTTCGCGACGCTCATCACCGACCACAACGAAGGCAGCGTGGTCGCCGACACCGGCCTGCACCAGAACCTCGATCACGGCAAGCAGTGCAGCGCCCTCAACCAGTACACCAGCCATTCGAAGATGAGTGCACTCAGCTACATCGGGTGCCAGGACACCGGCGTCAACGGCGGGGTCAAGACCCTCGGTTGGCGGGGCCTCGCCGACGCGGACGGCGGTGCGATCGCAATCGCACCCGGAACCGACGGCGTCGTGGTGTGGGGCAACCTGGGCAGCCCGTTCTACATGCGCATGTGGAACGACACCGGAGACTTCCGGCCCACGCGCCGGGAGGTCACGTTGGGCAGCTCGTCCGGACCATTCGTGAAGACCACGAGCAACTACGAGATCGACGCATCCGATCGCTGCATTACGGGCATGTACGTCTTCTCGCCCGACACGACGCTGACGGCCGACGTCGCAGCCGATGCCGTAGAACAGACCGTGGTGCCCGCGAGCATGAGCGAGATCCGCACGGGAACCGTCCTCACGGTCGGCGAGGGGACGGCCTCGGAGTACGTCACCGTCACGGCGATGACCCCCACGGACTTCACCGCCGTGTTCACCAAGAACCACGCCAGCGGTTCGAAGGTACTTGTGAACCGGAGCTTCGTCGCACGCGTCGACGATCAGGCCATCGCCACCCCCATCAGCAGCGACTTCACGCCGATCGCTTACCGCGGGCATCGGCAGGTCTGGATGATCGTGATGCCAGATCCGAGCAACCCGGATGTCGTGGTCTGCGCCACGGGACCGGAGCGGGAACGCTTCGACAAGGTGTGGTTCACGACGACGGCCACCACCGCGACCGGCGCCACCGACTGGATGGAGGCGGCCGGGCACAAGCCGCCGAACGCCAACGTGCACGCCATCGCGATCACGCCGGGACACGATGTCTACCTGCTGTTGCGGGAACCCGTCGTTGCGACGGGTCCGAGCGGCGCCCCGATCCCGACGCCGCTGTTCAAGCTCGTCGAGGCCGACTGGGTGCCCCAGGCCTGCATCGACAACCCGGCGGTCGCGCACCGCCTCGTCTACGGCAAGCTCGTCGCGCACCCGAAACGGGACGACATCCTGTTCGCCTGCCACGGCGGATCGGTCTACCAGCTGGTCCACGCGGTCGGACAGTGGCAGTGGATCGACATCAGCGAGGGCATGCCCGGCGGGTGGGTCTACGACCTCTGGACGGGATTCACCAGCTTGGACGAGAAGGAGCACCATGTCACGCTCCGAGCCGGCATTCCCACGCGGGGGATCTGGGAACACGATCCGGCGGTCGGGATCGACGTGCCGGACACGTATGTCTACATGCGTGACCATCTGCTCGACCAGGGTCTGTTGGAGACGTCCGAGGATGGGCTCGTCAACCCCTTCGACCCGAAGCGGTGGGTCTGGCACTTCCTGAGCGCCGACATCAAGGTCGACGTGCAGGAGCCAGCCGCCGACGGACGGCCTGCGCACTTCCAGACCGATCCGGAAGGTGGCTCACCGCCGTTCGATCACGTGCTGTTCGACCAGATCCGAGACCACAGCCGCAGCGTCCGGCCGGGTGCACCTGCGTGGGCGCACGCCCAGGTCCACAACCGCAGTCGCGGCGCGACCCACAACGTCAATGTGTGGGCGATCTACTGCAACGCATCGGCCGGTGTGCCGTCGCTGGCCAAGAGCGCCAAGCACGCCGACGCGTTCGACTTCTGGACCCAGTTCACGAGCACCGGCGGGATCGTCCCCAACCTGCCCGAGGACAGCCCCTGGCGGTCACTGGGCAAGCCCGTGACCGTCGGTGACCTCGACGCTCTTCACCCACAGGTGGCCTCGTGGAAGTTCACGACGCCGACGCTGAGCACGGGCGACCCTGGGCACTACTGCGTCGTCGTGTTCGTCCACGGTGGATCGTGCCTGATCAGCGAGAACGGCACCAACGTCGACGCCATCGTCCGAACCAACCGCCAGATCGCCCAGAAAAACCTGCACGTCGGGGCGACGCTCGGCGGGAGCAGCGGCGGTGCCGGTCAGGCAACAGGAACGGGCGCATCCGCGATGGTCGAGTACGTCGAGTTCCACAACCCGGGCCCCGAGCCACGCGTCGCGGATCTGTGCTTCGACGTCGGTCACCTGCCACCCGAAGTTTCCGTGAAGCTGCAGCTCACCCCGCTGGAGACTCGCCGGCCGCTTGAGGAGTCGATCTTCGGTGTCGCGCGCACGCGCCCGGCTCGTCCGGACGAGGTCGTTCGGCGCGGCGGCTGGTCGCGCCTGCCATGGCGTCTGCGGTCGATCCTCTGCCTCGTGCAGAACCTGCTCTGCGGCTGGTTGAACCGGCTCCTCGAGCAATTCGACCGTGGACCGCTTGCCTGCGACTGCACGCTGCCATACGAAGTCAGGACCGCGAGCGACGACGTGCACGAGGTCGAACCGGGGTCTGACGTCGTCGTTCGCGACGTCATCATCGGCGCCAACGACGCTGTGGCGGCCTTCGTTCGCGTCGGCTACGAGGGCGGGTTGCCTGACGGCAGCCGACATCACTTCGAGGTACGACAGGTCGTCGACGGCGTGACGATCGGGGGGAGCGCCTACGAGGTGCCGATCGCCGGGATGCCCGAGTTCCCACCCCCGTCCGGCTTCCCGTTCGACATGGAGGGGTCCGACCGCATCGAGTGGGACCGGATCGAGCATGAGTCCGAACAGGACAAGTACCTGCCGCCGTGGGCCGTCGGGATCGCCCACGACCGCGAGGCCGAGACGGAGAAGTGACGCCCTCGAGGGGCTGTCCTCGGTCGTGGGCCAGCATCCGGACTTCGGGGATGGCGCGGCGTCACCAGCGGGAGTTGATGTCGTGCCGCGGAGCGGCAAGGAACACTGGGCGCAGCACGATGTCGCCGACACGATCGAGCTCCGACGACCGCACGATGCGATCGATCTCGTGGCGTCCGACGACGGCGACTTCGTGAACATCGACACGGGAGGGACTGGCGCGCGTCGAGGTGACAGCTGACGTGGCTTGCCCGAGCGCTGTTCCGGTGGTCACGAAATGATCACGGGATTGCCCGGACTTCGTGGCACACGTCGGAGCTGCCCGGACGATCCGGACGACGGCGCCGTACGGAATCGACACCTCCGGACGAGACCGCATCGGACGGACCCTTTGCGCTGAACTGAAACCCCCCTTCACCGCAAGGTGAGTGAGGGTTCGAGACCCTCCCCGGGCACGATCTAGCTGGTGTTTCGTAGTTCTGCCTGGCTGCGCACGGCCCGCCGATAGCCGATTCCTGCACAGATCCTGCACAGAAAATTGCTCGTGTCGGCCCATGGCGAGGGGTTCGGTCCGCAGGCTCGACGGTGGTTGGGGGTACCGGATCGACCTCGGTCCCGATCCCGCGACCGGCAAACGCCGACAGGTGTCGAGGCAGGGCTTCACGACGAAGCGCGACGCCGAGGCGGCGCTGCGCGAGCTGACGCAGTCGGTCGACAACGGCACGCTGGCGAGGCGTTCGACACGAACGCTCGGCGACTACCTCGACGAGTGGCACGCGCTCCAGGAGGACCGGCTCCGCGCGACGACGTGGCACAGCTACGCGGTCGCGATCGAGCGCATCAAGGCGCGGCTCGGCCAGGCCAAGCTGCAGGCACTCGAGCCGCTGGAGCTGGAGCGGTTCTACGCCTACCTGCTCGCCGAGGGCGGACGGTTCGGCAAGGGCCTGTCGCCGAAGACGGTCCGCAACACCCACACCGTGCTCCGCAAGGCATTGTCCGACGCCGAGCGGCTGGGTCTCGTCGGCCGCAACGCAGCGGCGTCGGCACGAGCGCCCTCCGACGACAGGACCGAGTACCGGACCTGGTCGTCCGACGAACTGCGTACGTTTCTCGACGCCGTGCAGGACGACCGCTTGTTCGCGGCGTACGTCCTGCTGATCACGACGGGTATGCGGAGGGGTGAGGTGCTCGGCTTGCGGTGGTTCGACCTCGACCTCGACGGCGGCTCGTTGTCGGTGAAGAACACCTGGACGACGACGGCCGGGGGCGTGCGAGTCGACGGCCCGCCGAAGACGGTGAAGAGTCGCCGCCAAGTGTTCCTGGACCCGGCCACGGTCGACGCGCTGCGTGCGCATCGTGCCCGCCAGAACGAGGAGCGACTGGCTGCCGGACCGGCGTGGGACACCGCCTGCAAGTACGTTTTCACCGACGAGCTCGGTGGTCGGTTCGACCCGGAGACGTTCTCGAAGCTGTTCCGCCGCCACACCGCGGCGGCCGGACTCCTGGAGATCCGTCTCCACGATCTGCGTCACTCCTACGCCACGTTGGCGCTGAAGGCCGGCGTGCACCCGAAGGTCGTGTCCGAGCAACTCGGCCACGCAACGGTCGGCATCACTCTCGACCTCTACTCACACGTCACACCGGCGATCGCCAGGGACGCCGCCAACGTCGTCGCGTCGCGAATTCTCGGCGACCCGATCGATCGGGGAGTCGGATCGTGAGGCGCCGCCGCGCCACACATTGGCGCCGACAGAAGCGGCAACGCTGACACGTCACGCAGCGTTGTCGCCCGCGAGCAGCCGCTCGACCTCATGGACCGGGACGACGATTCGCCCGCCGACTCGGAGACCTCTGATCTCGCCGCGCTGCGCCAACGAGTACGCCGTGGAGCGCCCGATGCCGAGGATGACGGCGACCTCCGTGACCGTGTACGTCCGACGGCAGACAACGGAGGGTGCAGTCGACGGTCCGCTCGATCGCGGCTCGGCGCCTCCTCGACTCAGACGTGCTTGCCGGGTCCTCACAACTTGTGACGGGTCATCGCGATGCGCTCGCGTCCCACGATCCTCGCGAGAAGGCCCTGCGCCGTGATCATCGAGTGTGACCGACGTCCACAACCCCGAACCGAGCAACATGCCGGTTCCAGGGCGGGGTCAGCGCATGATCGGCAGGTGTCGATATGCGTCCCAGATAGGGCTGCAGGATGGCCTTGTCGAAGCCTTGATCACGTCGGTGTCCTGGAGAAGAACTGAGCCTGACGTCCCTGACCAACGCCTCGTCATGCACACGTGCGCTCGAGGATCCCGACGAAGTGCGTCAGCCCCTCGACGTGGTCGGCGCGGCTCGCTGGTTCGATGGCCTCGCAGATCTCGACATAGCTCGTCAGGTGGAACGCTGCGGCGACCACCTGGGCGGCCCGGCGATCGAACGCCGCCGCGTCGAGACCGAGCTCGCGGCGCCACGCCGACTCGAAGCACGACCAGACGTACTCGGTGCGCACGGGATCGTCGGTGTACCACCACACCCAGGTAAGTGCGTCGACGAGCGGCGAGGTGAAGCAGGCGTCGGACCAGTCGAAAATCACCAGACCGCGGTCGGCAGCGGCGACGTTGCCCGGATGGAAGTCGCCATGGGCGAAGGTCTCGGAGAGTCGCCAGGTCTCGACGGTGGCCACCGCGTCGGCAACCCCGTCAACGATGCGGGCCCTCGTTGCAGCGTCGGCGGCGACGACGGCCTTCGTGACCGGCGAGTCGACCGCCACTGCGACGGCGTCGGCGAGCACACCGAGCGGGCGATGCCGGCATCCGGCCCGCTCGAGTTCGGCACGACGATCGACCAGGCGCCGCTGCAGCGAGACGAGCAGATCGATGGCCCGGCGCGTGTCCGCCTCGGTGGAGATCTCGGTGTGGCCGAGGTCGTCGGTGAGCATCCAACCGCGCTCGTGATCGACTGCGATCACCGACGGGGTGGCCCCGCCCGACCGCCGCTCGAGCTCGGCCGTGATCGCCGGCTCGGCCGCGAAGAGCGGTGCGACCGCCTTGAAGTAGCAACGTTTGTTCATGGTGTCGACGCGCACCACCGCCGAGATGCCCCACAGCCGCACGGGCGTGATCGACAATATTGGTGCCCAGCAGTTGTCGGCGAGGACGCGCTCGACCCACTCGCGCACTGCGTCGATCCAGCCGGACCGGGCCCAGTCGGCCCGGTCTTCCGGCACCGGCCGCACGCCGACGAACTCGGACACGCGCTCGTCGACGACCGCGGCAATGCCGTCGGCGACGCTCGGCTCGACATCGGCCCACCCGATCCAGCGCCATCCGGCCGGCACGGCCCAACCAGCGGTTGGGGGGTTGACCACGACCATTGCCTCGCGCAGCCGGTCGCCCAGGTCGTCAGCGTCGATCTGGTCGATCACACAATCGACGGGCCACGGCGTGAGGCCTGCCTCACGGAGCCACCGCCCCGCCCCCGCCACCGTCGGCTCGCCGTCGGCGAGTTCGATCTCGACGGCGGGAAGATCAACACCATCGGCCAGCAGGCGCGTGCCGTCGCCGTGGGGAACGATCAGGCGGAGACGCCGGGTCGGAGCGACCTGCATGCCACGAGCGTGCCACAGCGGCGCATCGGCGCCGGCAGAACCGCTGTCGGGCGGCTGCGTTGATCACCCGCAGGGCAACCAGCGAGCCCACGCAGCGTCGATCAGTTCGTCGCCACGCTGACCTCGGCATCCCGAGATCGCGCCGAGGCCACCGGACCAATGACCGTCGGCACCTCTGCGGCCCACGGCAGCGACCGAACGAGGTAGTCGAAAGTCCTCGTGCCACGGCGAATCGAGTCGCACTGGGGTAGACGTGTGCATCGCGCCGCTCGCCAACCTTCATCGAACGTGTTACGTTGGAACACGTGGCTGACGGGTTGGAGTGGCTCCCCCAGGACGGAGTCGCTCTCAGCCGGGCCGATCTCGAACGGATCTTCGTCGCTCTCCGAGCGCTGGTCTCGAACACGGAGCGGCTCGACCCGAATCGGGCTCACCTCGTCGAGATCGCCGCAACGATCTCGGAGGCGATCGAGCGAGACAACGGAGGTACGTGATGGCGAAGCCGAAGGGCATCCAATGGCTGGAAGACCAGACCGGTGAAGACCTCGGGTACGAGCGCGATGCCGTGGTGCAGGATCGCCATCTCTCGGTTCGGCTCGGCGACGATCTCGCGAAGGGACTCGAGGCGATGGCAGCCGAACGGGGTGTGACGGTGTCGCACCTGGTTCGCGAACTGCTGACCCAGATCGTCACTCAGCGGAACGAGGTCGCTTCGCTCGACGCGACGGCACTGGCGGATCGGCTCGTCTCCGACGCCGCCGAGCTGCGCCGGCGGATCGCTGGTTGATACAAGGGCCTCGGCCTGCACGATTGCTGCACAAGAATCTCCAGAGGGGTTCAGAATCGGCAGCACTGACGGGACTCGTTGGATCGCCGCGACGCTGTGAGCTGGACGTTCGCGCATCAGCGGGACTGGTTGGACGGTATCGCCTGCCCTTAAACCCCCCTTCACCGAGAGGTGAGTACGGGTTCAAATCCCGTCCCGGGCACTCATCCTTGATCCACCGATGGTTGCCTGGTGAGGTAGGTCCGCGTCCATCCGCGTGAAAAGGTCTCCTGAGCTGGGACGATGTTGGTTCCTACGCCACATCGGCCTGCAGCTCAAGGAGACACTTCCAGTGACGCGAGTATCGCACAGCATCGACCGGATCGACGCGACCTTTGATGACCCGAACCTGGTCGCCAACGCCGGCTTGTTGGCGTTCGCAACGCTGTCCCAGCGGCTCGGTCTGGAGGCGTTGATCGACTCGATGGTGCGCCTGGTTGGTCGGGTTGGCGGCGCCCGCCCGGGCCGCAAGGTGTTGACCCTCGTGCACGCGATCATCGCCGGGGCATCGCACATCGATCACGTCGATGTGCTGCGCGCCGGTTCGACCGACAAGGTCGTGGGGCATCGGGTAATGGCACCGTCGACGATCGGGACGTTCTTGCGGTCGTTCACGTTCGGTCACGTCCGCCAACTCGAAGCCGTCATCGGCCGAGCCGTTGAGCGGGCCTGGGCACTCGGCGCCGGACCCGGCGACCGGCCGCTGGTGATCGACATCGACTCGACGATCTGCGAGGTCGCCGGCAAGCTCAAGGGTGGGGCCAGCTACGGCTACACCAAGGTCCTCGGCTATCACCCGATCCTCGCCACACGGGCTGACACCGGTGTGATCGTCAGGTCGGCGCAGGTCGCAGCAGCCGCAGCGTGTCGAGCGCAGTTGTGAACGTGTCGGCCCATGGCCATCGGGTCGGGAGTCGCAAGATGGCGCGTCCGGCGCGGTTGACGAACCTGCCCGGCATCGCAGCGAGGCGGGTGCGCATGGTGCGGGCAACGGTGAGTTCGCCGTCGACGCGCACCTTGCCGAGGGTTGCGGTCCAGCGGATCAGGTTGTGGGCGAGCACTGCGGTTTGCAGCCAGGCAGAGTTGGCGTGGAAGTTGCCGGAGGGGACGTGTTCGAGCCCGGCGCCCTCTTTGAGGTCGCGGATGGCGAGTTCGACCACGGCGTGCTGGCGGTGGAACCGGTCGATGTCGACGGCGTCACCGTCGAGATCGGTGAGGAACGCGTGGTGCCGCCAGTCGGGGAACAGCCGCTGTTGCGTGGTCTCGATCAGGCGGGTGCGCCGCACGATGAGTCGTCGGGTCACCCGGTGTTTCCCGCTGCCGGTGGTGTAAGCGCATTCGGCCACCTGGGCGTGGCCGCCGGGTGTGTAGTCGATGTCCACCCATCCGTCACCGTCGATGCTGGCGATCGCGGCGGCGATGCTGCGGTGGCCAGCGCGAACGGCCATCGTGTAGCGCACGTTGTGCCGGTTCAACACGGCGATGGTGTCGTTGGACCAGAAGCCGGCATCGAACCGCATCGTCAACTCCCCAGTCGCTCCGGCGCGGCGGACCCGGGCGACGAGTTCATCGATGAACCGGCGTGCTCCGCGTTGGGTGTTCGCAGCTCCTTTGCGCATCCGAGCGTGCAGCACCTCACCGGTGTCAGCCCGTGTGGCCAGGATCGGGTGATAGCCGAGGACCTTGGTGTAGCCGTAGCTGGCCCCACCCTTGAGCTTGCCGGCGACCTCGCAGATCGTCGAGTCGATGTCGATCACCAGCGGCCGGTCGCCGGGTCCGGCGCCGAGTGCCCAGGCCCGCTCAACGGCTCGGCCGATGACGGCTTCGAGTTGGCGGACGTGACCGAACGTGAACGACCGCAAGAACGTCCCGATCGTCGACGGTGCCATTACCCGATGCCCCACGACCTTGTCGGTCGAACCGGCGCGCAGCACATCGACGTGATCGATGTGCGATGCCCCGGCGATGATCGCGTGCACGAGGGTCAACACCTTGCGGCCCGGGCGGGCGCCGCCAACCCGACCAACCAGGCGCACCATCGAGTCGATCAACGCCTCCAGACCGAGCCGCTGGGACAGCGTTGCGAACGCCAACAAGCCGGCGTTGGCGACCAGGTTCGGGTCATCAAAGGTCGCGTCGATCCGGTCGATGCTGTGCGATACTCGCGTCACTGGAAGTGTCTCCTTGAGCTGCAGGCCGATGTGGCGTAGGAACCAACATCGTCCCAGCTCAGGAGACCTTCACGCTGGATACGCGACCTACCTCACCAGGCAACCATCGGTGGATCAAGGCTAAGACCGTGCGCAACTGCCACATCGTCCTCAGGCGGGCTCTGGCCGACGCCGAGCGGCTCGGTCTGGTGACCCGCAACCCGGCAGCGGCAGCGAAGGCGGTCTCGGCGCCGCGGGCCGAGCAGAAGACGTGGTCATCCGACGAGATCCAGCGGTTCTCCGGGCGAACTCGTCGGCTGGGCCCGGCTGGCGGTGGCCGAGATCGTCGACGAGGGCTTCGCAGAACTCCGTGTCACGGGAACGCGCCTGACCGGCGCCAGTCCGGGTCGTAGACGCGATCTCACGATCCGGTTGCGAAAGGAGGAACCGTGAGTCAGGCGCAAAGCACACAGGCGGGCGATGTCGACCGCCGCGACTGGGACGCCGTCCTCGCTCAGCTCCGCTCTGACGGGTTCTCGCCGGTCGAATCGATCAAGGTCACGCGCGCCGTGCCCCACGTGAGCCTTGGTGAAGCAAAGCAGATCGTGCACACCGGCGAAGCGTGGTCCGACGCCCGCGACGATTTCGAGCAACTGCAGGTGATCGTCGAGCAGTCGGCGAACGAGCTGTAAGTCGGCGTTCCGAGCGTTCCAGCCCACGGCTCGTCCTCCGGGTCCGTTGTCATCTTGCGCCGCGGATCCCCTTCGAGCATCGCCATGAAACGAGCGACGGGCACGAGCACTCGCCGCCCGAGCCGCACGGTCGGAATCTCACGTCTCCTTGCACAGAGGTACGCCGAGGTTCGCGAGATCCCGAGCATCTCGGCCGCCTCAACGACGGTGATCGTCACGCGGCCCACCATGCCGATCCCACCGGTTCCACCGGGCGCTTCGCTTGCCACAACAACACATGCCTCTGAAATCGCGAATCTGTGACGCGATCGCACCAGGTTTCTTCGCGTTCTGTACATCTGCACCGGATCTGCTCGAACGTCGCGGCCGACCACCCGCCGATGTGCAACTGGCGATGACGACGGGCCCGAGAGAACTGACGCGCCCACTCTTCGACAGAAAGGGGGCCGTGGCCCGGAGCAGCACGTCTCGGATCTCGTGCTTGCGAACGAAGAGACCAATCGAGCATGTGCCATCTCTGAGGTGGTGAGTGCCGACTCGCTCTGCACGGCTCACGCCGATGACCTGATGGAACCCGCACAGGCGGGTGGGTAGCAGCCCGGGTCGTCATCCGTGACGTGTCGCGCCAGGCCAGACGACCCGCTGGCGCGGGATCATCGTCGATCTGGACGGTCGGCCATCGGCGATGAAGCCTCATTTCGTGCTATCCGGTCGACCGCTCGACCCGACCGACTTCGCCGGCGATGTGGCGCAGAGGCTCGACATGGTCGAGTGGTCGGGTGCGAAGGCCCCGACGACCTCGTCGAGGCCGCCGCAGATCCGGACACCTCGGACTTCGAGATGCCTGAATCGATGCCCAACGCTGCGACGAGATCATCGACCGAACGAGTCGAGACCCCAGCGTCGTCGGGCTCGACGATTGACCGCCACTGGGCAGAACCTATTGTGCCATCCAGCGGGCAGCTCACCATGGCCGCCACCGGGCAGACACTTCGCTCATGGCGTTCGAAGCTGGCCTACCCCGGCTGATCGACGTGCCGGACTGCGCGTGCGGCTCTGACGAATCACTTGAGGCCCTGCGCTACCTGCTTGAGTCCAGCAACGGCAGGTCAATGTTCCGATCGGCAAGGGTTGCCCGGGCGGCAGCGAGACCCGGATGCCGGCATTCATCGCTTGCCGCTCCCCCGGCCAGGCGAAAGCGCCAGTCGGAACGCTCCAACCGCTGAGGACGAGTCGCGCGCCGCTCTGCCGGTTTTGCAGCGCTCCCCGATCGCCCGCCCTCCCGATCGTCGCGAACGCCCACCGCTTCCGATCATGCGGTGGCGCTGGGAGACGAGTTTGCGCTCTTCACCACCAATTGAGACAAGTTTGCCACTCTCAGCGGTCAACGGTCGTGCGGGTTGCTCCTTGCGGCACCGGGGTTTCCGGCTCGGACGCAGCCTCCGACCACAGCGTCGTTGACATCCGCTTGCCGAACCGGTGAGCGACTCTTGAGCCCGATCGGGTAACGAATCCGTCATCGTGGTCGTTCTAGATAACGGCGTCAGCACTCGGCGCGGACATCGAACCACGAGGCGGAAACCGACATGAGAAACCCACGGCGACGAGACCGACGCCATCGCTACTCCAACGACCCATCGCACTTCGGGAGCAGCTGGTCATGAGGCGGGCGCACATCATCACGAACGCCCAGATCCGACGCCGTCGCGTCGTTGCGCTGGCTGCACTGGCGACGACCGCGACGATGGCGGCGTCGGCCGGCTTCGCCTTCGCCGGGAAGCCGAGCGGCGGCGGTTCGACAACCATCCAGTCATGTCGGACGATGGCCAATGACGGGATCACCCAGAACCTCGACAAGACCCGCATCGCGGTGGGCGCCGACACCGCGCTGAACACGTACGGCCTGTCCGGCGGCGGCGTCGGCGTCGCGGTCATCGACACCGGCATCAATCAAACCGCAGGGCTGACCGGCAAGAGCAAGGTCGTGGACGGACCGGACCTCTCGTTCGACGCGCTCGACGCCAACCTCCGGTACCGCGACCTGCACGGCCACGGCACGAACATGGCGGCGATCATCGCCGGCGGCAGTTCCGAAACCGGTGCCGGCATCGCCCAAGGCGCCCACCTCGTCAACGTCAAGGTCGGCGCCGGCGACGGCACCGTCGACGCGTCCCAGGTCATCGCCGCGATCGACTGGGTCGTCGCCAATCGGAACATCAACGGCAACAACATCCGGGTGATCAACCTGGCGTTCGACACCGATGCCACCCAGAGCTACCTGATCGACCCGCTGTCGCACGCCGTGGAGAACGCCTGGAAGGCCGGCATCGTGGTCGTCGTCGCCGGTGGCAACGACGGCCGTGGCGTGCAGACGCTGGGCAACCCGGCGATCAACCCGTTCGTCATCGCCGTCGGCGCGACCCAAGTCGGCAACAACGGTTGGAAGATTCCGTCGTGGTCGTCGTCCGGCGACGGGGTCCGCGACCTGGACATCGTCGCCCCCGGAACCTCCGTGTTGAGCGCCGGCGTCACCGGCTCGTACCTGGCCGGCCAGTACCCGCAGGCGACCTGTCAGGACAAGAACGGCAATCTGTACCTGCGGGGCTCCGGCACCAGCCAGGCGGCCGCCGTCGTCGCGGGTGCGGTCGCACTTCTCTTGGAGCAGCGCCCCGCGCTCACGCCCGACCAGGTCAAGTACCTGCTCACCTCGACCGCAACGGATCTCGGCCACAAGATTGCGGTGCAGGGCCACGGGATGATCAACGTCACCGCCGCCCTCTCGGCACCCACCCCGGGCTCGATCGCGGTCCAGACCCACACGCCCTCGACCGGCCTCGGGTCGCTCGACGCCGCTCGCGGCAGCCACAAGGTCGGCACCAGCGGCGACTACCTCAGTGGTGAGATGACCGCCTTCGGCGGCAGCTGGGACGCTGCAGCGTGGGCCGCCGCCTCGAAGACGGGAACGGCCTGGACCAACCAGATCTACAAGAACGGTGACAACACCTGGATCGGCGGTACCTGGTCCGGAGCGACGTGGTCCGGTGCGACGTGGTCCGGTGCGACGTGGTCCGGTGCGACGTGGTCCGGTGCGACGTGGTCCGGTGCGAGCTGGTCCGGTGCGAGCTGGTCCGGTGCGAGCTGGTCCGGTGCGAGCTGGTCCGGTGCGAGCTGGTCCGGTGCGAGCTGGTCCGGTGCGAGCTGGTCCGGTGCGAGCTGGTCATGAGACGGGGGCCCATCATCTCCGACCGTCAGCCCCGGCGGCACCGCTGGTTGATCCCGCTCGCGGTGGCTCTTGCGGTCGCCGGGGTGATGTCGGCGCCGGTCGCGACGCCGGCACCGACGGCTGCTCAGCCAGCGGCCGAACCCGGACCGATCTCGTTGGCGATGGCCGTCCGGCCGGGCGAGCCGGTGATCATGAAGATGGTCACCGAGAAGTCGAATGGCGAGTACGCCGGCAAGGGCGCCACCGGGCAGGGCATCGACGTCGCCCTGATCGATTCGGGCGTCACGCCGGTGTACGGCCTGAACCAGCCCGGCAAGATCGTCTACGGGCCGGACCTCTCCAACGAGGGCGGCCAGGCGAACCTCCGCAACCTCGACACCTACGGCCACGGCACCCACCTCGCGGGAATCATCAACGGTGACGACGGCGACATGGTCGGTGGCATCGCCCCGGACAGCCGCATCGTCAGCGTCAAAGTCGCCGGCGCGACCGGCCAGACCGACATCGCCCAGGTGATCGCCGGGATCGACTGGGTGGTCGAACACAAGAACGACCACGGCCTCAACATCCGCGTCCTGAACCTGTCACTCGGGATGCCCGGCGTCACGACCAGCCAGGGTGACCCGCTCTCGGCTGCCGTCGAGCGGGCCTGGAACGCCGGCATCGTCGTGGTCGCAGCCGCAGGCAATCGCGGCACCGCGGCCGGTGGGATCGACAGCCCGGCCGTCTCGCCGTACGTGATCGCGGTCGGCGCCCACGAGATGTACGACTCGTCGGGCGCTCAGGACTTCATCGCCCCGTGGAGCTCGGTCGGCAACCAGTACCGCCAGCCCGACTTCCTCGCCCCCGGCCGGTCGATCATGAGCTTCCGGGTACCCGGCTCCAAGCTCGACCAGATGTACCCCTCGGCCCGCGTCGACGGCAAGTACTTCCTCGGATCCGGCAGCTCACAGGCAGCGGCGGTCATGAGCGGCTTCGTCGCCGCGATGCTGTCCCGCTACCCCGAGTTCACGAACGACCAGGTCAAGTACGTGTTCCAGCAGAAGTCGATCGACTTCAAGGACGTGGCGAGCACCGTCGACGGGTACGGCAAGATCAGCCCGAAAGACGCGATCCGTGCGCCGAAGGTCGCCCTGAGCGCACCGACACAACAATTCACGCCGGCACTCGGCACCAACTCCAACCAGACGGTCAGCACGCCCGCGGGAGCGACCTGGTCGGGAGGCACCTGGAACGGGGCCACCTGGTCCGGCGGCACGTGGTCGGGCGCCACCTGGTCCGGAGCCACCTGGTCCGGGGCGACCTGGTCCGGCGGCGTCTGGTCCGGAGCGACCTGGTCGGGTGCCACCTGGAGCGGAGCCACCTGGTCGGGTGCCACCTGGTCGGGTGCCACCTGGAGCGGAGCCACCTGGTCGGGTGCCACCTGGTCCGGAACCAGCTGGAGCGGCGAGATGTGGTCATGAGCATCACGCGCACCAACCGCCGCCGGATTGCCGCAGTCGCCGTCTCGGCTGCGATCCTCGCCCTGACTCCCGTGCTGACGGTCTCTGCCGCCGGCCCGCCCGGACAGGCGGGGGCGAATGGTCCGTCGACCAGGTCAGCCGGCAGCACCCCGAGGGGTGATGTGACGGGTTCCTCACCCTCGTCCGACTCCGAGCCGACGCGCCAACCGACGCAGCTGCTCGACATCGCGCACCAGATCGGCGCCGACGAGCTCTGGGCCGAGGGTTACACCGGCAAGGGCGTCGACATCGCCATGATCGACACCGGGGTCGCGCCCGTCGCCGAGCTCAGCGAGAGCAACATCGTGGTGGGACCCGACCTGTCGTTCGAAGGTGGCGTCGCTGAGGTGTCGGGACTCGACACGTACGGCCACGGCACGCACATGGCCGGCATCATCGTCGGCCGCACGCCCGGCGCCGACCCCCGTGCGCCCCGCGACGGCGACGTCATCGGGATCGCCCCCGATGCACGGCTGATCAGCGTCAAGGTGGGCGACAACACCGGCGCGACCGACGTGTCGCAGGTGATCGCCGCGATCGACTGGGTCGTCCAGCACCGGCAGTCGGACGGCTTGAACATCCGAGCGATCAACCTGTCGTACAACACGACCGGCACCCAGTCGTACGTCGACGATCCGCTGTCGAAAGCGATCGAGAACGCCATGTTCCACGGCATCACCGTGATCGTCTCGGCCGGAAACGAAGGGCGCGGCCTCAAGCACCTGGCCAACCCCGCCACGAACCCCCACGTCATCGCCGTCTCGGCCGCGCACTACGATGCCGACGGAACGTGGTCGATGCCAGGTTGGGCCCCGAGCGGTGGTGACGTGCGCAACCCCGACCTGGTGGCGCCCGGCGTCTCCGTGGCCAGCCTCCGGGTACCCGTTTCACGGATCGACATCGATCACCCCGGGGGCCGGCTCGTCGACGACGAGCGGCTCTTCCTCGGCTCGGGAACATCGCAAGCAGCAGCCGTCGTCACCGGTGCGGTGGCACTCCTGCTCGATCAGCGGCCCGAGCTCACGCCGTGGCAGGTGAAGGACATCCTCGGTTCCGGTGCGTACGACACGTCGGCCCCCGCGAAGTTCGAAGGCGCGGGCGTGCTCGACGTCGCCGAGTCGTCCCGCCGCAACTCGCCACGTGGTGCCACGGTCATCTTCAACCCGGCCCGAGGGCTCGGAACCCTCGAGGGCTCCCGCGGGACCGATCATGTGATCGTCGACGGTCACCAACTGGTCGGCGAGGTCACCGTGACCGGTGCCGTGTGGGACCCGATCGCATGGGTCGAGGCCAGCGAGGCCGGCACCACCTGGAGTGGCGCCGAGGCGTTCCAGCTCCTGGACGGACAGTCCTCCTGGTCCGGCTCCACCTGGTCGGGCTCCACCTGGTCGGGCTCCACCTGGTCGGGCTCCACCTGGTCGGGCTCCACCTGGTCGGGCTCCACCTGGTCGGGCTCCACCTGGTCGGGCTCCACCTGGTCCGGCTCCACCTGGTCGGGCTCCACCTGGTCCTGACGTGGGGTGACGCCGGCCGGACGGCGGCAGGTCGTCAGCCTTTGGCCGCGGCCCAGGTGTCGCCCCAGCTGACGTTGACCTCCAGCGGGACGTCGAGTTCGGCGGCGTCACGCATGATCTGCACGATCTTCTCGCCGACCTCGTCGCGCTCGGCGACCGGCACCTCGACGATGACCTCGTCGTGCACCTGGAGCACCAGTTCCGCGTCGTGGCCGTCCGATTCGAGCAACTCGTCGATACGGACCAGAGCGACCTTGAAGATGTCGGCTGCGCGCCACCACGTGGCACAGCTACGCGATCGCGATCGACCGGGTCAAGCGGCGGCCCGGCCAATCGAGGCTGCAGGCGCTCGAACCCCTCGAGCTCGAGCGGTTCTACGCCTACCTGCTCGCCGAGGGTGGGCGGTTGGGCAAGGGCCTGTTGCCGAAGACGGTCCGCAACACTCACACCGTGTTGCGCAAGGCGCTGTCCGACGCCGAACGACCCGGCCTCTTCGGGCGCAACGCGGCGGCGTCGGGCGCAACGCGGCGGCGTCGGGCGAGACGCGGCGGCGTCGGCGCGGGCGCCGTCGGACGACCGGACCGAGTATCGGACGTGGTCGTCCGACGAGCTGCGCACGTTCCGCAACGTCGCTCGCGACCATCGTCGCTACGCGGCGTTCGTGCTGTTGATGACCACGGGCATGCGTCGAGGCGAGGTGCTCGGGCTGCGGTGGTTCGACGTCGACTTCGACGACGGCTCGCTGTCGGTTGCGAACACGTGGATGACAACGGCAAAGGGCCATCGGGTGTCGGGTCCTCCGAAGACCCTGAAGAGCCGGCGTCAGGTCTACCTCGACCAGGCGACGGTCGACGCGCTCCGATCCCACCGTGCCCGCCAGAACGAGGAACGGCTGGCCGCCGGCCCGGCATGGGACACCGACTGCAAGTACGTGTTCACGGACGAGCTCGGCGGCCGCTTCGACCCGGAGTCGTTCTCGAAGTTGTTCCGCCGCGACGCGGCGCGGGCCGATCTTCCCGAGATCCGCCTCCATGACCTTCGCCACTCCCACGCGACGCTCGCGCTCAAGGCGGGTATCTCCCCAAGGAGGTGTCCGAACAGGTCGGCCACGCCACCGTCGGCATCGCACTCGACCTCTCCTCCCACGTCACCCCGTCGATCGCCCGCGACGCCGCAAACGTGGTCGCGTCGCGCATCCTCGACGTGCCGATCGCCGGTTCGGAGGCTGGACTCTGAGCAAGCGTCGAGCGCTCGATCGGTGCCGTCGGGAAGTAGACGACCATCGGGCTCGACCAGCGGGCCGGCGAGCTTGTCGCCCACCGAGATCTTGTGGTCGACGAGCCACTCGGCGACCCGGTCTTCATCGTGTGGCCGTCGATCGGCCGCCAGTTGCGGCCCCGGTCGACGATCCTCGACATGCTCTGCTTCTGCGCGACGCCGACGGTCAGGTCCGACCTGATGCAACCGCTCGCCTTCGACGAGACGGCCTGGCTCGCCGATCAACTCGTCGATCGAGTGATCGACAGTTCTCGGGCGCTGCGGGTATGTCCTGGAGGGCAGGTTCGGAGAGGCGTGGAGCAACGAGGACGGCACCCCTTCGAACACATCGTCAGACGCGATCCTGGCTCGGACTGGACCAGAACGTAGGACAACTCCGGTCGGCCGACCTCGCCGACCTCGGCATCACGCGTAAGCGTGGGACGTGTACATGTCCTTGTCTCGATCGTAGTCGAAGCGCCGGGTCAGGCCCAGCGACTCGATCGTCGCGATCTGGTGATCGAGCTTCTCGTTGGTCATGATCACCGGTCGCTCGAGCGACCAGTCATCGTGCAGCCAATCGAGAACCGTCTCGAGCAAGGCCCGCTCGAACCCGCCTTCCCACGTCGAGACGCGAACCCAGAACGCGACCGTGGCGTCGACGGTCGACAGGTCGGTGCCGTCGTGCGACGTCACCTCGGCGGTCCGGTACATGCGGTCGTCGTTGGGCAGGAGGTAGATGCAACCAAGGACCTGGGTCTCGTCGGCGTTCATGACGGTGTACGTGTATCGGGTCCCGTTGCGGTGTTCGCCGTCCATCTGCTCGAGATCCTCGAGATTGTCGGCGACCGAGAAGCCCTCGGGCGGATACGGAGGCTCCTGCTCCCAGTGGTACAGGAACTCGCGACTCGACATCACGGCTTCGTGGTCGAGCACCACGTCCGACGGCACGAGTGGCCGAACGATGTACCCGTCCTTCGTCAACCCTTCCGCTGGTTCGATCCCCTGCTCCCGGAAACTCATGCCCGGAATCATCACACCTCAGGTCGACGCGAGTAGAAGCCGTTTCGCAGGAGAACGAGATCATTGCCGCACCGCCCGGAAACGTCGGACTCGAACGATGTCCACGCCGCTGGACTGCCGGTGCACTCGATCGCCAGCGAACGGGAATATGCGCTGCCGCAATCGGGCCGCCGTGCGGCGCGGACTGGACGACAGAGTCCGTGATTCCGGGTGCGTGAAGTGTGCGGGTTCGTCAGGTTCCTGCGAGTCCGAGGAACACGACGAGTGAGCGCGACAGTTTGATCATGTCGTCGTCGCTCAGTTGGCCGATCCGTTCGCCGAGCTTGGATCGCGGGATGGTGGTGATCTTGTCGATCATCAGCCGACTGGAGTCTCGGATGCCGGTCACTTCGTCGGCCTCGATGAGCAGTCGGATCAGCGGTGCGTCGGTGGGGTCGGTCGTGAACGCGCAGACGTTCACCGTGGCGGTGGCGTCGAAGCGGTCGTCTTGGACAATGACGACGGGTCGGGGCTTGCCGACGTACCCCCTGCCCGCCGAAGCGGTCCGAATTTCGCCCCGGTTCACTCGTCGTCGGCCAGCGCGTCGATGAATGCCTGGTCGTCCGCTGCGTGTCGGCTTGACGCGACGACACTGCGGCTCGTGCACCGACACGGGCGGCCGGTACTACGAGCGGGTCATCGAGCTTCTCGTGCGGCCGGTATCGACCGATCAGCGAGCACTTGCGTCGCACCCTGAGCGGACCCAGCGGGCAAGCGGCGATCGCACTACCTCTCGCGTGAGGCGTCGGCCGGCGCTGGTCGACCCAGTTCGTGCCTTTGAGCATGGCGTCAGCCATGGCGAAGCCGAGCGATGCGTACTCGGACTCATCAACGTCGGGGGAGCCGCTGGGGTCTGCTACCACGCGGAACCAGAGCACGTCGTCGTGTCCCACACGGAGATCGGCACTCATCCCTCTCACCATCCACATCGTGCTGTTGTGAAGACTGCCGTAGGTGACCGACTCATCCAACAGTTGATGACCGACGAAGTCATCCGGCGCGGTCACACGCGGTTGAGCGGCCCAGTTGTGCGCCACAGCGAGACGAGAAGAGGCTTCGATACAGAAGGCCCTGCTCAACGGGCCGACTCGCGAGATTAGAGTCCAAGGTCCCGTCATGGTTGTGATCTCAAGCGCCGATACTGAGACACAGAATTTCGTGAAAACAGATCACGGTCACCACCACCAGCGCCCCCCGGGCCCTGACAGAAGGGGAAGCAATGACAAGCATGCTGAAGAAGCCACTCGGACTACTCGGAGTCTTCTTGATCATCGTCGGAATCGGATACTTCGTAGGCGCCGGCGTCGCCTACAGCAAGACCCAGGACGGCTACGGATCGCTCGAAGCGTTCAGCGCCGCCCAGGACGTCGAACTCAGCTACAACGAGGACGGCCAGCTCATCGACCGCGGCACCACCGAGGGCGCCGAAGCGATCATGAGCCTGCTCGAAGACGACTGGGCCTTCCCGGTCGTGATGGGCAGGGGCGGACTCGATCCCAACGACCCGGTCGTCAACAACTCGAGCGAATACATGTACCAGATGGCCACGATCGTCCACCACACGTTGGAGGGCGTCCAGATGGTCACCCTCACCGCTGACGACATCGCCGCTGCGCAGGAGTCGGGCGCGCTCGAGCCTGACGGCACCTACAACGGCGTCGTCGAGTCCTATCAGGGCCAAGTGCTCGAGCCCGGCGTGTACGAGGTCCCGGTCGACGGTCGCTACTGGACCGGCTTCGCCCGGACCGACCTGCTCGACGGCCCGGCCCGTGAAGGTGCCTGGAGCGGCACCGCTCACGCACTCGTCGCCGAGCTCGGCGTCGGCGCCACGACGCACAGCGCCCTGATGCTGGCACTCGGCATCGCCGGACTGCTCGCCGGACTCGGCGTGGTCTGCGTGGTCATGGGCGCCGCCTTCCTGTGGGAGAGCAAGCGCCGCTACGGCGTCGCCGCCCCCGCAGCGATCCCCGAAGAGCTGCTGCAGGACGTGCCAGAAAAGGCGGGCGTCTGACGCACCGAGATCGGGTCGGTCGTCCTCGACCGACCCGAAGACGCCGAATGGGCTCCTCCTCGGAGGGGCCCATTCGGCGTTTCGGGCGGCCACCAGGCCGGTCGCCTGCGGGATGGCAGGGTTCGAAGCCGATGATCAGCCGATTCCCAACGATCTACCCCAGTGCCGTTCGTCCACGAAGGCATCCCAGGCATCCAGCGCCCCCGCACTGGCGAGGGTCAAGCTGACGACCGCTCCAAGGACACACGCCACGTCGACCAGCTCGTTGGCAGTGATCCGCCCGCTCATGAAGAAGCTCTGGAACGGATCCCGAATGACCAGCGAGGCGATCAGCAATCCGGCAACGACAGCGAGCACTCCGGAATTCAGGGTCACGCGGCGACACCGGAACACGGGACGCCACGGCGACACGTTCGACTCCACCAACCGCCACGCCGACCAACTCAGCGCCACCAGCGAGGCCGTCACAACGCCCAGCGTCACGAACGTCGGCGTGCGCCCACCTGGATCGCCCGACCAGGCCGCCATCCCGTGAGCGCCGGCGAGCAGCGCGATCGCTCCCACCAAGACGGCTGTATTCGGCGCCGATGATGCCCGCCATCTCGACGGTAAGCCCGTCCTCCGGTTCGCTCGTTGTACCAGCCAGTCGCCGGTCGTCGGATCGGTCGCCATGACGGCCCCCATAGTGTTGCTCAACAGCCAACCCCCGCTGGCTCACGGTCGCTGCTCGGCTGCTTGCTCCTACCGAATCACATCCAGGGCCGGAACGCAATGCGAGCACGCTGACCTGCACCCCATGAGGAGGACCGATGTGTGGTCCAGGTGTTTCGCGAGAAGAATGGACAGGGGCGTGTACCACCCCGAGCGTCGACACGGCGTCCACATCCCGACAGCTCCGCGCCGGCGGATAGTTGCCTCTTCAAGGCGAGGAGGAAGGAGGGCGGATGACGCTCGCTACTGGTCAGTGGCCGCAGGGATGTGCGTCCTCCGCTTGCGGATCTCCACGGCGAAGTCAGTGACGGTCGGTCGCGATCCGCGGGTCGAATTGCTCCACCACCCACCGGGGTGGGCGCGGCGCTTGCATCATGGGCGCTGCAGCGGCCGCTCGTAACGCAACCACCGACGGTCACCGCCCTCGCATCGACGGCGGGATGATCTGCCGTCACGAATGGGCCGATACCGCACACGTTGCTGAGGTTTGAGTTCGTGACTCTGCGTGGAAGTAACGGGAGGCTCGACGTTGGGCGTCGCGTACCTCGGGACTCGCCGGGCTGACGAGGCGTACGCGCGTCGGTCAGGTCAGTGCAGGGGAGCGAGTGGGGACACGAAGCCGGATGGTTTGACTGCGATGACCGAGCAGTGCACGGCATCGAGCACTTGTTCGGCGGTGTTCCCCATGATGAGCCCAGGGAGCCCGCTGCGTGCCACCGTGCCCATCACGAGCAGGTTGATCCGGTGCGCTTGGACGAAGTGGGGAACGATTCGTCCGGGCGGTCCTTTGAGCACGTGGATCTGCCACGGCGCGGCGGCGACGTTCGATGTCGCCACCAGGTCGTTCACGGTACGTGCGCGGTCGTCTCGCTCGGACTCCAGAAGTGCATCGAGTCGGTCTGTCGGTATTGCCGCGAACGACGAACTCCGCATCGTGGCCTCGCCGTACAGCTCCCACGCGTGCAGCAGGTGCAATTCGCCACCGTCGGCGTCGACCATGGCGGCGCCGAGCTCGAGCAGTGTGTGGTTGAGGGCTGCCTCCTCGGGTTCGGGGTCGACGGCCACGAGCAATCGCTGGATCCGTGCGCGGGTCGGTCTGATCACCCAAACGGGGCACGGGCACTTCCGGAGCAAACGCTTGATCGTCGCGTGGTCGTCGCGGTCTTCATCGCTGGTGACGACGACCAGGTCGTGCCCTTCGGCGAAGACGTGGCCGAGAATTGCGAGTGCGGCGTTGCCGACTTGCACGTCGATCCTGGTCTCGACGCCGTTGGTCGCGTCGCGCCAGCGTTCGAGCCGTTCCGTCATGTCATGTCGGTTCATGCTTTCGATCGCGGCGTCGACTTCGGCGCGGTGAAGGAGCCGATGGAGGCGTGTCGGTTCGGGCACGGCTCCGAGCAGGGTGAGCTGGGCGCCGTTGCGCCTCGCAAGCGCGGTGACACGGCGGATCGCTGCCGGGTTGTCCCGATCCCCGAGTGGGCTGAACAAGATGTTGGTGAAGCGTCGCATGACTCATACCCGTTGACGAGCGCCGGCGAGGCGCTTGAACGTGGTCGGAGTCGGCGGGCTGCCTGCTCACGATCGACCACCTCAACTGCAACGTAGTGCTACCGCGACCCGGCCCGATAGGGACGGAATGCTCTGTCGAACCGCCACCGGCTCTTCGTACGATCAGCTCGACCCTTCGCAGGTGGGGGTGTGCCCGACGGACGCGAATCGCCAGCCGTCCGGTTCACGGATCGCATCACCGTGTTGTCTCACCAATTCGACCACCCTGCGGCGGTGGGTCTGTCCACGATCGGGGCGACGGCGCGACTGGCCGAGGTCGGCCCGAACGCGCTCCCCGAAGTGCCACCGTTGCCGTGGTGGATTCGGGTCGGCCGGCAGTTGCGCAGCTCGATCATCTACATCTTGTTGTTCGCGTTGGCGTTCGACGTCGTCGTGTGGGTGTTGGAAGGTCAACCGGATCGGTCAGACGCAGCGCCGACGCTTCTGCCGACCAGCGGTACGTGCCGGTCGATCCGGCCTCGCAGTTGCCCGTCGTCGCCGTCACGTCGATCTGATCGCCGTTGATCACTCAGGCGAACCCGGAGTCGTGCAGACGCAGGTTTTCACTGGAGTTGCCGACCGATCCCCGCACTCGACCGGTCCCGTCCACGTAGAACTCCGTGTAGGCGCCAGCTGCGACCAAGCCGGAGGCCATGCCCGCCCCGTACACACCGAGGGGAAAGCCGTCGACGACAACGGCGTCCGACCGGGCCGGCGCAGTCGTGGCCATGACCGAGAGCAACGTCCGCATCCGTGAGCTTCCGATCGACTGATCGGAGGGGCCAGTCGGCGATTCGGTATCCACCGCGAGACGGAGTCGACGATCCGCCTCCAGCGGGGTGCCTGAATCCTTCGACTCCACTTACGTGGGAGGTACGGAGGGAAAGACCGAGCTGATGACGAGCAAGACCGCAGATCGAACCACAGCCGGGCCAGCCGACACCTCGCCCGGATCGATGCGACGAGTGATGACGATGCGCGACTTTCGTCTGCTGGTGGCGGGGGCGTCGACGTCGTTGCTGGGTGACCAGTTCGCACTGATCGCCACGCCGTGGCTCGCCCTGCAGTTGAGCAACGACCCGCTCGCACTCGGAATCGTCCTCGCCCTCGAGGGCCTCCCTCGGGCTGCGTTCATGCTCGTCGGAGGTGCCGTGACCGATCGATTCGCGCCACGGCGCGTGATGGTGGTCGCCGACATCGCCCGCGGCCTGTTGACCGCGGCGATGGCCGTCGTCGTCCTGACCGGTGCGGTGCAGATGTGGATGCTGTTCGGGTTCGCGCTCGCGTTCGGGTTGATCGCGGGACTCGCCGTTCCTGCCGAGAACAGCATCGTGCCGACGCTCGTGCCCCTCGATGACCTCCAGGCCGGGAACGCCGTGATCATGGGGGCGACCCAGCTCTCGGCGTTCGTGGGACCAACGCTCGCAGGAGCAGTGATCGCCAGCTTCTCGACGTCGATGACCGGTGTCGGGTTGGCCTTTGCCATCGACGCGACCAGCTTCGCGATCTCCGCCACGGCGTTCTCGCTCATCCGCATGGGTCGTCGCCGGCCGGCCGACTCGGCGGAGGCATTTGCGCTGTGGTCGTCGATCCGCGAGGGCATCCGCAACGTCTGGACCGACCAGGCGCTGCGCTTCGTGTTCTCGGTCCTGTTCGCGATCAACCTGTTCGTGGTCGGGCCGCTGCTCGTAGGAATCCCACTCGTTGCGCACCAGCGCCTCCCTCAGGGTGCGATGGCGTTCGGAGTGCTGATGGGGGCGTTCGCCATCGGGAACCTCGCCGGCTACCTCGTGGCGGGTGCCGCTCCGCAGCCGTCGAGCGCCACGATGCGTGTGATCGTCGTCGGCGTGTTCGCCGCCTTCGGGGCGACGATCGCGTCGCTCGGCCTGGCCACCCACATGTGGCTCGATACCGGACTGCTCGCCGCTCTCGGAGTCGGCAACGGCTATCTGGCCATCAGCTTGTTCACCTGGGTCCAGGCCCGCACTCCCGAGGACATGCTCGGGCGCACCATGAGCCTGGTCACGTTCTCCAGTCTCGGGCTGGTGTCGATCTCCCAAGCCGCTGCCGGCACGATCGCTCGGTGGGACCTCGACGGCCTCTTCCTGTTCTCGGGCAGCCTCGTCCTGGGCGCCACCACGTGGATCGCCACCCGACCCGGCCTTCGAGCCTTCACCGACAGCATCACCGCGGCGGACTCGCCGCACGACAAGGAGACACACTCATGACACCGCCAACCGACCACCCGGTCATCATCGAACACCTCACGAAGCGATACGGCGACCACACCGTCGTCGACGACCTCAGCTTCGCCGTCGCGCCGGGCAGGGTCACCGGATTCCTCGGCCCCAACGGCTCCGGCAAGTCCACGACGATGAAGATGATGCTCGATCTCGCCAGCGCTGACCGCGGGCGGGCAACGATCGGTGGACAGCGCTATCGGGACCTCGGAGATCCGGCCCAGACGGTCGGCGCCATGATCGAGTCCGACGCCTTCCATCCCGGCCGAAGCGGCCGCAACCATCTCCGAGTTCTGGCCGACGCCACCGGCATCCCCCATCGCCGCGTCGACGAGGTCCTCGAAGAAGTGGGTCTGGCCGACGCCGGTCGCCGCCACGTAGGCGCCTACTCGCTCGGGATGCGGCAACGACTCGGACTCGCCGGTGCGCTCCTCGGTGAACCACCGGTCTTGATCCTCGACGAACCCGGCAATGGCCTCGACCCGGAAGGCATCCGGACGCTTCGCGACCGGCTCCGGGCCCAGGCCGCTGCCGGCGGCACGGTGTTCGTGTCGAGCCATCTCCTCGACGAAGTCGAACACCTCGCCGACGACGTCGTCGTGATCAACCGAGGCCGGCTCGTCACCGAGGGAGCTCTGGCCGAGCTCCAGCAGGCCGCATCGCTGGTACGTACTGTCGACCCGGCTCGATTCGCCGTCGAGCTCGAACGGTTCGGCGCAACGACCGAGTTGCACGGTCCCGACAGCCTCATCGTCCGGGACATGCCGATCGACGAAATCGGCGACCGGGCCTTCACCGCCGGTATCGCCGTCCACGAACTGTCACCCCGGGCAGGGTCGCTCGAAGAGCTCTTCCTCAGCTGGACCACCACTCCATCCGCCGACCAGGAGGTCGCACAGTCATGAACATGATCCGACTCACCCGATCCGAGCTCCGCAAGCTCACCTCGACCAAGATGCCCTGGGCGTTCCTCGCCGTGCTCGTCGCACTCGCCGGGCTCAATGCGTTCGCCGTGGTCGCAGGGACCGACTTCGACGGCAGCAAGGCGTTCATCGCCACCGAAGCCGATCAACAGTCCCTCATGGCGTTCGCCGCCAACGCACTGGCGATCGCCGGGCTGTTCGGCGCCATCGCCGCCGCCCGCGAGTACGGACACCACACCGTCGTTCCCACCTTCCTCGCCGAACCTCGCAGACATCGAGCGGTGCTCGCCCAGTTCGGCGCGATCGGTCTCGGCGGTGGGGTCCTCGGTCTCGTCGGCGCCGCACTCCTCGCGGCGGCCGTCGCCCTGTCCCTGCCGGCCACCGACTACGGCTTCCTCGTCTCGACCGGCCACGTGGCCCAGCTGCTCGCCGCTTCGGCGTTCGCGGGAGCTGCCGGTGCGGTCCTCGGCGCCGGGATCGGGACGCTCGTGCGCAACGTCGGCGGAGCGGTCACCGGCGTCGTCCTGACCCTGCTCATCGCGCCGCCACTGGTCGTGCAGCTCGCCAGCGGTACCGCATCGTGGATGCCCAGCGTCCTCGCCAACGTCGTCTCCGGCGTCGGCAACGAGGTCGGCTACGCCGCAGCCGTGGCCGCGACCGCGGTGTGGGCATTCGTTCCTGCCGCCGCCGGCTTGGTCGCTGTCCAACGCCGAGACGTCGACTGACCCGACGGTCAGTGCGACCGGCCAGGTTCGAGGCGGTCGGCGCCTCCGCCGCACGGCGGAGAGCCCGATCCCTCCCCAGCGGGGTTCCCGCCTCCCGGATCCGGATTACCGTGATCAGTAGCCATGCACACCATCAGCCACCAGCACGACGTCACGTCGCCGGCAACCAGCCGGCGACGTGCGCCGTCGTGGTGGTGGTTCGATCCGGGCGAACCCCGTCCCGCTCGCGGGCCCTTCACACGCTGGCCCCGCACCACCGACAGCGTGCTCGCCGCGCTGGTCTTCGCGGGGTCGTTGGTGGCCGTGACGGCCAGCGCACTCGCCGACGGCGAGGACTTCACGATCGATGCGATCGGCGATCGGCCGTTCGGTGCGTTCGTCATGCTGGCCGCAGCAGCAGCCGCCCTGCTGTGGAGGCGCCGGCGACCCATCGCCGTGGCGTCCGTCGTGATGGCGATCATGATCGGGTGGGCCGTCGCCGGCTACGGCGACGGCCAGGACCTCGCCCTCATCGTCGCCGTGTATGCCGTTGGTCGGTACACCGCCGACCACCGCCACAGCCTCGCCACCGTCGCCGCCGCGATCGCGGTGGGGATCCTCGACACCATCATCGACACCAACCAGCGGATCGACATCGCACCGGCCGTCGTCCTCACCGGGCTGGCCTGGTACCTCGGCCGGCGTATCCGGAACCGCGGCGACTACCTGACGCTTCTCCGAGAACGCGCCGAACGGCTCGAGGCCGATCAACACGCCCGAGCCCGCCAGGCCGTTGCGGACGAACGATCCCGAATCGCCCGCGAGCTCCACGACGTCGTCGCCCACCAGGTCTCGATGATGACCGTCCAAGCCGGCGCTGCCAAGACCATCGCCCGCGACGACCTCGACGCCGCGGTCGATGCGATGGGCGACGTCGAACGCGCCGGCCGCCAAGCCCTCGGCGAGCTCCGCCACCTCCTCGGCGTCTTGCGTCCCGACCTCCCCGACCGCGACGACCTCGGTCCCCAGCCCGGTCTCGCCGGCATCCCCGCCCTCGCCGACGAGCTGACCCGAACCGGCGCCCACGTCTCGCTCGCCTTGTCGCCCCCTCCCGCGGGGCTCTCTGCCGCCGTCGACCTCTCCGCCTACCGCATCGTCCAGGAATCGGTCACCAACATCATCAAACACGCCGGACCCGATCCCACCGTCCACATCACCATCGGCCCCGACGATCTCGGACTCGTCATCGACATCACGAACACCACCACCGGCACCCCCTCGGCAAGGCCCGAATTCCCCGCATCCGGATACGGCATCGCCGGCATGCACGAACGCGCCACCCTCCTCGGGGGCACCTTCTCCGCCGAGCCCCAACCACCCGACGGTTTCCGTGTGAACGCCCACATCCCCTTCGAACGGGAGCTGCCATGACCATCCGCGTCGCCGTCGTCGACGACCAGGCCCTCGTGCGTCGCGGCTTTGCCATGGTCCTCGGCCACCAGCCCGACATCGAGGTCGTCGCCGAAGCGGGCAACGGGCTCGAAGCCATCGATGCCATCCGTCAACACCGGCCCGACGTCGTCTTGATGGACATTCGCATGCCGGAGATGGACGGCCTTGCCGCCACCGCCGCCATCCTCGGGGAAGCCGACTGGCCCGTCAAGGTCATCATCTTGACGACCTTCGATCCCGACGAATACGTCTACCGGGCCCTCGAAGCCGGCGCGAGCGGCTTCGTCCTCAAAGACATCCCACCCGAGGACCTCGCCCCCGCAGTGCGCACGGTCGCCGACGGCGGCGCGCTCCTCGACCCCACCATCACCCGTCGCCTCATCGGACGCTTCGCCCGGACCCTTGCCACCGACACCGCCACGAGTCGACGACTCAGCACCCTCACCGACCGCGAACGCGAGGTGCTCACCCAACTCGCCATCGGCGCCAACAACGCCGAAATCTCCGAGACGCTCTACATCGGCGCCGCCACCGTCAAGAGCCACGTCTCCAACATCCTCACCAAGCTCGGCCTTCGAGACCGCGCCCAAGCCGTCGTGTTCGCCTACGAAAGCGGTCTCATCACCCCCGGTCACCACGACATCGGCCACTGAGCCCGCACCGACGGGTCCGGGAGTTGTCGCCATCCCATCGTGTTCGGGCAGGGGAAGGCCCGGTCGATACGTTTCGGTCTCGTGACTGCCCGAGATCGGCGATCGCTGACGTGGCGGAGGCCGACGCGAGAGCGGTGACGGGACTGGTTCGTGCTGGAGGCCCGCTGCCGCCCGACCGGCGCTACACGTCGAGGACGGTCGGCTTCCACTTGACGCCACTGCCGAAGTTCAGGACGATCCTGACCTTGATGCTGAATTGTGCCGAGAAGGTGTACCGGAAGGTCACCTCCGTCTTGATGCTGGCCTTCAGTGTTCCGCACTTCGCCGAGCCACTGAGGTCGGCATCGATCTTGATGCTCAACGAGTTCGCCGTGCCGGTGATGGTGCCGTCGAAGTTGCCACTGGCCGAGACCGTCGCCTTGCAGACTCCGACCTTCTTCGACTTCGAGTACGGACCGGCAGCCGCCGTGACCGTGAAGCTGTAGAAGTTGCTGCCGCTGACGATGCCCGTGACCGCGACACTGCCCGGGATCTTGAGCACCCTGCTGGCCGTCACCGAGAACGCCAGGACGTCGACATTGACCGTCGCGTACGTGACCCGGAACGGATTGAACGCGAACCCGGTGGGGACTCGCTGGGGCCCGTTCTGGTACGAGAGCGACGCCGTCGGGTAACCGAGAACTGCTCCGATCTCGTCCTGCATGCGCAGGTTCACGCTGAACGACAGCTGTGTCGGCGTGATCGCCACGCTGGCTGCCCCGGACGCGAAGCCCGGGATGTTGACGGTGACGTCGGCGTTCAGCCCGGTCGTGCCGTTCGATCGTCGATACAGGTGGAAGGTGCCGTTGCCGAAGTCGTAGCCGCCCGGCCGGACGACGGCGCTGCCGCTGAGGTCGTAGAGGAGACCCACCTGCGGGCTCCGGACGAAGCTGCCGCGGAATCGCACGCTGGTCAGCTTCGGCACCGAGTACGTGATGTCGCCGCTGACCGACAGCGTCTGGCCGGCCTTCGAGACCGAGATCGTCCCGGACGGCAGGGTGAAGCCGCCGAGCGAGAGCGCGGCCGAGCCGGTCAGCGAGAAGTCGCCGTTGGAGGCGAACGAGCCGCCCACCGCGATCCCGCCCGCCGCACCGAGGTCGATGCTCGAATCGAACGTTGCCCAGAAGGTCGAGCCGACCTTGCCGATCGTGACGTCCACGTTCAACCCGAACCCGGAGACCTCCAGCCCGACGTTGCGAGCGTCGAACCGGAAGTCACCTGGAGCTGCGGTTCGCGTCACTCCGTTCTGATCGACGATGGTGATCGTCGAGGTCCCGTCCGATCTCCAGGCGACCGTGCCCGACAGCTTTGGCGCACTCGAGAATCCGGACGCGGTGCCGAGTGTCGCAGACAGCGTCAGACCGCCGCCGGTCAGGGTGCCGCTCATCGATGTCAGGCTCCGCCCGTCCGCGTCCACCTGACCCGTGATCGAGATCTCGGGGAACTGGCCGGCGACGAAGCGGAAACTCCCGCTCCCGGTGATCGTCAGCTTGTCCAACGGGATGTTGATGTTCGCGTTCCCGCTGGCCTCGACGATCCTGCCGTTCTGGAAGACGAACGAGAACGACACGAACTGTGGCGCGCCGAGCACCCTGACCGATGCCGATGCGGCGGCACTCAAGGTACGAATCGGACCTGCCTGCACGAAGTCGAAGCTGACCGCGAGCTCTTCGAGCTCGAATCCGCCCAGGTCGGGCGTCGTGACCACGCCCGAGAAGCTCGCCCGCGTGCCGGTCACCGTCTTGCTGAACGCACCGGCCACGTCGGCCGTGACACCGAAGATGCTGGCGCTCGCCTCGAACTCGACCGCCCGTTTGATGGGCGTCACATCGATCTTGATGTGTGCACCATCGAGGTTGAATCCGGAGATCTGGACCGTGCCGATCGTGATGTCGGCGCTGAGCGTGAACGGGGTCGGGGTCACCGATGCCTTCACGAGCACGTCGACACCGAGGACGGCGCCGTCGAAGTACAGCGACAGTCCCGGTGGCAGCTGCTCGAGACCGACTCGGCAGCCCCTCGGGGCGATCACGATGCTCAGGTACTTGGCGGTCAGCGCACCGGCACTTGCGACGTCGAGCACCGTCGTCGTCGAACCCGGGTCGCCGACCTCGATGCCGAAGCACGGGTCGGCGGTGCCGACCGAGGCGACGAGCTTGATCGGCGTGCCGGACACGACGCCGATCTCGTTCCCCCAACTCGGCGGAAGGATGACCGTGCCCGCGAATCCGAAGCTGCCACCTGCGCTGGACAGGCTGATCGAGACCTGCACCGTCAGGTCCCGCACCGTCAGGTCGGTGACGCCGAACGCGTCGTTCCAGTCGCCGAGCAGCGTGATCGAGCCGGTCAGCACCGCCGTCGAACTGAACGCCGCGGCGAATCTGATCGGGAGCTCACTGGAGCCGCTGCCGCTCGAGTTCGGCACGGTCAGGGTGCCGTTCGAACTCAATCCGGTCGTGATGCTGCCACCGATGCGTTCGACGAGGAAGGCGACGTCGTCGATGTCGAGGGTGACACCACCGACCGAGAACAACTCGGTCGGCGGCAGATCGAACGTGATCTCGACCCGGAAGTCGGCGTTGGAGAGGTCGATCGAGCCGACGACCGTCAACTGACCGATGTTGTAGCCGATCAGATCGGTGAACCACTGCGGTGCCGACGTGGTGCCGGTCACCAAGACGGTCCTCGCCGGTACGAGGACCGATTGACCGCCGACGTCGACCGACGTGGCGTAGCTCGAGTACACGACCTGCGCACCGTTGAACGTCGGCGAGCCCGAGCCCGGGTTCCAGTTGCCGAGTGTGACGGCGACGAAGAAGCCTTGATCGTCGAAGCTGATCGTGACGGTGGACTGAACACCCAGCACCGTCGCGTCAGCGGTGAGCACGATCGACAACGGCTGGCCGGCTCCGCCGGAGATGCTGAGATCGAGCGAGTTGAGCGTCAGCCCGTCGAACGGCGTGAGGTTGGCGATCGAGGCGTCGATCTCGAAGGCGCCGGTCGCCAGATCGAGCGAGCCGGCGAACGCCGCGGCGGCCGGGGGCCCGTTGCCGACGTCGACCTCCACGTCACCCGAGAGCGAGAACGCCGGCGGTTGACACCTCGGGTTGCAGGCCGCGCCGAGCTCGAACGTCGGATCGATGAGCGCGACGTCGGCGCCGATGTCGACCCGTGCGGCGGAGACCGTCAGATCGATCGTGGTCGACGCGCCCAGCCGTGTGATCGAAGCGATCACCTGCGGTTGGGTGATGGTGAGCCCGTTCACAGGTGTCCACGAGGGCGTTCCCGATCCGGTCTCGAGCGTGAGGCTCGCCGAGAAGTCCTTCGGGTCGGCGAAGTCGAATGCGGCGGTGAGGGCGAGCGTTCCTCCGTTGGTGCTGATGCCCAGCGCACCGCTCCCGGTGAACCGCTGGCCGTCCCAGCCGAGCGCGGCCTCGTCGAGGGTGAGGCCCGGCGTCAGCGTCACCGGCGACGACAACGACGCTGACGCCGTGATCACCGTCGGTCCGCCGCTGGTGGCCCGCGCGACGGACCCGGTGAAGTCGAGACCCGACTCGCCGAAGCGAACCAGGTCCGTGGCCGAGACCCCGAACGAGAACGTCCGGTCGGTCGATGCCGATCCGGTCAGCGCGAGCGTCGCAGCACCGCTCGGCGGCACGGGCAGTGCGTCGGGCGATGTCGTCGCAGCGCCGTCGTCGGTGTCCCACGCGATCGCCTCGAAGCCGATCGTCTGAACGCCGCCGGCCGACGTCAGCGAGACCTTCGCTCCGGCGTCCCAGCCGCTCGGAAGCCCCAGGAACGGCAGGCTGTCGGCGATGACCGAGCCGGCGATCTGCAGATCGGCGCCATCGAGGTTGAACGGGATGCTCAATCCATCGGTGATCACCCGGAAGTTCATGCCCGACAACGTGTCGTCGCCGGGGAAGGTCAGCATCCCGCCGGTGACCTCGACGCCGTCGACGTCGATGTCGACCTGCAGGTTCTCGACGAGCATCCAATCGAACAGATTGAGGCTGGCGCCGGTCATGGTCAACGTGGTCGAGTCGGAGCAGCCGCCGGCGGAGTTGATCGTGACGTCGTCGAAGGTCAACTCGATCTTGGGGCTGTCGTTGAGCTCGATGCTCACCGGCCCCGTGGCCGCCTCGGCGCCGTTGAGCACCTCACACAGCACGCCGGGAACGGCGACCGCGCCGTAGGTGACCGTGACCACCGCAGTCGCCGAGTTCGGTGCCTGGTCGGTGGCCGTCAGGGTGAACTCGAGATCGCCGGTGCCGGTCGCTGGTGCCGTGAACGTGAGCTCGGCACCGTCGATCGGGCCCGGGAGCACCGATGTTCCTCCGGTCTGCGTCCATTGGAGCGCGATCGGCGGTTGCCCGCCGGTCACGGCGCCGGTGATCGTCAACTGGCCGGAGTTCGGGATGCTCGCGATGCCGCCCGGCAGATCGGTGGTGACCTCGAGCGGATTTCCGAAGCCGTCGTCGGGGATCGCGGCGGTGCTCGCGCTCAGCGCCTCACCGACGCCGCTCTCGCCGCCTGACACGTTGACCCGGACGCGAAGATAGAAGTCGACGTCGTCGCGTGAGACGGTGTAGGTCGGGTCGAACCCGCCCGCGATCGGGCTGCACGACGACGCATCCTCGGTGGGCAGCGCTGCCGGTTGCGTGCACCGCAGCCACTCGTAATTCTGGTCGAACTCGAGCGTCCACTGACCAGGGTCGGCCGTGAGCACCTGGCCGATCTCCTCTGTGCCGCTGATCGACGGCGCGACCAACGCGACCGGCGTCAGTGACAGTCGATTCGCGTTGTCGATCGGACCGAGCGGGAAGTCCTGGATGGTCTCGACCAGCGCACCGTCGGCGTTGCCGCGCACGATCATGCGGAGCACGGCGTAGCCACCGTCCGCCAGTGGGATCACGGCGTCGGGCACGACGCTCGTCTCGACGCCGAGCGGGAAGCACGTCGCCGGATCTGCGGGATCGTCACACGTGAGCCACTGATGACTGGCGACGACCACGCTCGGCGGGAGCGACGTTCCCGTCCACGCGAACGTGCCGTTGTCGAGCAACGTCATGCGCGACGGCTCGATCGGACCCGGGTACGCCGGATCGTTCAGGTCGTTCAGGCGCACCGCTGGCGCGACCGACCACGCCCAGCCGGCGCCATTGTCGGGTACGACCGCCGTACTCGAGCTCAGTGCGACCTCTTGGGCACCTTCCAGGCCGAAGGCGGTGACCCTCGCCCGGAGGTAGGTCCCGATGTCGGCGATGCCGACGGAGTAGGTCGGCTGATCGGCACCGGCGATCGCGGTGCACGACGACGCGTCGTCGGTCGGGAGCGTGGCTGGTGCCGCACACCGCAACCACTCGTAGGCCTTGTCGAACTCGAGCGTCCACTCGCCGGGTTCGGCGGTGAGTTCCTGGCCGACCGCGGCCGCTCCGCTGGTCGACGGCGGCACGAGCACCGCTGGCGTGCCGTAGTTGATCCCGATCGTCCCGAGCGCGAAGTCCTGGACCGTCTCGATCGGCACGCCGTTGACGAGGCCGTTGACGGTCATGCGGAGCACCGCGTCGGCGCCGTTGTCGTCGGGGATCGCCGCATCGGGGACGCTGGTCGAGAGCGGGCTGAACGAGGTGCACGCGGTGGGGTCGCCCGGATCGCACTCGAAGAACTGGTGGCTGACGATCACGTCGGTCGGCGCTGGATCGGGAGCGCCGTTCCAGACGAACACGCCGTTGTCGAGCAATCTGGCCCGCGAGCCGCGAACCGGCGTGGTCGAACCGTCGCCGAGGTCGTTCGGCGACACGCTCGGGTCCGTCGCCCACACCCAACCTGGCTCCCCGGGCGCCAACGCCGCGGGGGCGACGGCCCGGAACCCGGTCGGGCCTGCCGGTGGCGCCGACGAGACGGTCTCCCAGCCGGTCTCGCCGCCGGGCGGCACGATCGGGATCGGCGCGACGTCGACGGCGACGGTGGCGACCGAGGTGGTCACGCCATCGCTCACGCTGAACTCGAAGTGCAGGATCGTCGGTTCCGCGACGATCGGAGCCGTGAACGACGCGGTCGGCGCATTGACGGTGGCCACTCCCGGATCGACACCGTCGAAGGTGACGATCGGCTCACCGCCGACGGGCACCTGACGCCATGTCACATCGGCACCGAGTGTCACGCTCGATCGACCGTCGAGCAGCACGGCCTGCTGGGGAAGCCCGAACGGCTGTCCGACGACCGACGACGGGGTCGCGGTGGCGACCGCGTCGAGCCCGGGCAGCACGGTCAGGTCGAACGGCGCCGACACGGTGTCGATCGGCAACGAGATCGGCGTGACCGACACGTCGACGGTGGACGGGTTGACGGCCCCATCGACGGCGCGGACGGAAATGTCGATCGGAGCCTTCGATCCGCCGGGTGGAATGGGCAGCAATCTGAAACACACGAGGTCGAACTCGAGCCAGTTCGCCACCAGCCCGGTGAGGCAGCCATCCGGGACGGGGTGCACCACCTGCAGTCCCTGAGGAAGCGCGACGCCGACGCTGACACCCGGCGCCCACTCCTCGGTGTCGTTGGCCACGGCGATGCTGAAGCTGCCGGATCGACCGTCGATGCGAGGCGTCACGCCGACCGTGGTCGTGACCGTGAGGCTCTCGGGGGCGGCGTCCTCCGGCTGGATCACCAGGGCGTCGATGTCGATCGACGAGGCGAGCGCCGGTTGGGCCGCGCCCGCCTCTGCGCCGGTGAGGGTGGCGGCGATCGTCGTCGGCCCTGCGACCGCACCGGACGTCGCCGTCACGTCTGCCTTCAGCCGGGGGAGCTCGGCATCGAGTGCGATCGCCTCGGTGGTGGTCAGCGTGCACTCGACCACCGGCGTGTCACCGATCGACTGGGTGGTGCACGCCCAGTCCGGCGTCCCGGCATCGGTGGTGGTGGTGACGGTCGATCCGACCGGGAGTTCGAGCCCGAGCGTGAACTCGGTGCCCACGGGAATCGGGGAATTGCCGTTGTTGACGGCGTCGAGGCCGATCGACGTCGCAACGCCGGCCAGCAGCCCGTACGGGGAGCCGTCGGTCGGTTCGGCAGGCCCACCGTCCGGATACGAGAAGAGGCGGAACCTCGTGGCAGCGGTGGGACGCTCGACGACCTGCACGTCGATCTGGGCGCCGTTGTCGACCTGGAGATCGTCAGGCTCGCCCGGGACGGCCGCGTACAGCCCCAGCTGACCGGGCCCGACCGCAGCGTCAGCGGCAACCTCCAACCCGAGCGTCAAGACGCTCGATGACTCGCCGCCGAAGTCGGCCGGTCGCGTGCACTGGACCAGTGCGCCGTCCTGGCCACACACCCACGGGTCCGTCGAATCGACCGACGAGTACGTGAAGCCGGTGGGGACATCGGCGACGACGAACACGGTGTTCATCGGATCGAGGAGATTGCGGCCCGTCACGGTGAGGTCCACCTCGACCGATGCCGGCGCTTCGAACACGGCGGGGGACGCCAGCGATGCGGCCAACGACACGTCGGGTTGGCCCGGTAGTCCGACGGAGATGGTCTGCTCGCTCGACACCACCGTCGGCCGTCCCCGACCCGCGGGTGTCGCCGAGACCTCGCGGGTCCATACGAGGAGCCCGTCGACGGGAGTGACCTCGCTCGGCGCCGTGTACGTGACGGTCAGGGAGGGCACCGAACCGCCGACCGCGATCTCGGCACCGTTCCACGTGCACTCGAGCTGACCCCGACGGGTTCGACAGGACCACCCCGAGCTGCTCGTCGAAGCGTTGGTCGCCCCTGGGGGCACCGGCGCGGTCACCACGACCGGTGACCGCGCGCCGCCGAGCCGGGCCGGGCCGAGGTTGCGGATGGTCGTTGTCGACGTCGAGGTCGTGGCTCGCACGACCTCGGCGGGCAGGTCGTCGTCGACCAGGATGGCGAGCTCCTGTCGTGCGGGCGGCGGCAACAGGGTCACGGTCGTCGACGCGAGCGACAGGTCGGGTTCCACACCGCCGACCGCGGGGACATCGGCTGCGATGCCGATGGCGAGGCCGGCTCCGACCACCACGGTGCCGGCCAGCTCGACCGTGACGCGGGCGTCGGCCGCATCGAGGTCCTCGAGTGCGATCGGCGTGCCGGTGGTCGCGTCGTGCAACTCACAGGTCGCGGCCGGTAGGCCCGATGCGCACTCCCAGGTGACGTCCGGATCGCTGCTGACGATGCTCTCGATCCCGACACCGCTCGGTGCTGTCAACGCCAGCGTCAGCGGTGTCCCGGCTGCCAGTTCGCCGTCGTTGCGGACGGACACGTCGAAGACGGCGAGCGCGTTCGGTGCAGCCGGCGAGGCAGCCACGGCCTCGGTGATGATCACGGGTGGGATCGGTTCGACCGCAGCCACCACGGGGGGCGCCTGGCCGATCCCGGCGACGATCATCGAGACGGCGCTCGTCAAAGCAACCGCTCGAGTCCTGGCCGTTCGAACGCGCGCGGCGCTGCTCGTGATCCCACGTATACCCATGACCGAACCCCCGATGATCCCGTTGCGTTGACGGCGCGTCGCAGGCTCCGACAACGTGCTGGATGCAGCACTCCTCTCGGAGAGGTACTCTGCGAGTCGGTGTCTAGGACCCACGTCACGGTCTGTCAAGAGATGACGGCTGATAACAACGGGATGATCCGGTTATCGCCCGTTTGCCCGCCGACGGGCCCGGCCACGTCGATCGCGGACGCCACATGATTCGCGTCTCACCTCGGTCCTGACGCCCGTCGGACGAGGGCTGCACACATCGGGAGCGCCCTCAAGCGCCATCAGACCTCGCACCGGGGGGCCGGGTGTGGCCGGCACATGTCGCCTCGATCGATCCAGCGGTGTCGAACCGGCCTCGGAGCTGCGTGTCATGTGCGCTGGTGAGCTGCGCTCGCGGCTCGGGTCGGTGACGACCGATGGCCCCGCTCGAACCGTTCAGTGTTCGAACATCGACGCGTCGCAGCCCGGCGGTGCAAGGACCGGGTTGCAGCGGGCGACGTTCTCGCCGGGGAGATCGACGAAGTACCCGGTGCCGATGTCGACGTCCGGTTCCGGGTAATCGGTGCTCACGAACTGGGCACCGCTGGCCAGCGCAGCGTCGCGACGGGCTGTGAGGCCGAATCGGGCCTCGATCGTGTCGGCGTCGGCTCGGGTGCGCACGATGTAGCCCGCTGCCACGAGCGACGAGATCTCGGCGCCGTTCGTGATCGGATCGTTGATCTTCACGAACGCTGCTTCCGGCGTGCCCGGCGGGGAGCTCGTGAACAGCACGCGTCCGTCGAGCGATGGATGTCCCGCGATGTACGTGTCCCGTGTGGAGTCCTCGTTGTCCAGTGTGAACAGGAACTGCCCGCGCGTTTCGTTGAGGGTCGGCCAACCGTCGGTCAGCACCGCCGTTTCGAGGGTGGTCCGGTCGGCGCGGACGTCGTCGGGCGTGATCAGTTGATCCTCGGAGAACACGGACCGGATCTCGGCGTCGATGTGATCGAGCTCGTCTGCCCCGAAGGGCACGGGCGTGACCGGGGGCGGGAGGTCGGGTGGGAGGAGTCCGGGCGGGACGGGCGCCGCTTCGTTCTTGGCCTCGACCAGGACCATGATCGGGAGGTGACCCGGGTTCGCATCCGACCAGTCCTCGAGCCGCTGCAGGCAGGAGACGAAGGTGAGGCAGGTCGCCTCGAAGTCGACGTCGGGGACATGGAGCACCTTCAACCCGGACGTGAGCAGCTCCGGCCTGATCGGATCAGGTATCGGCGGGTTGAGCGGGAAGACGAGCTGCCCCAGCGGGAACGCGAACAGACCGGGCACCGGGTCGACGTAGACGTCGAGCTCGAATTGGCGGACATCCAACACGTCGAGCTGTTCACCGAGCGGACGATGTGTGTACTCGATCGCGGCCGCCTGCTCGGGGCTGAGGCTCCCGATGAACTGGAGGAGCGGGTCGCGTGGCTGGACGTGGTAGCTGTTGTGCGTGCCGACGACCTGGACGTAGTTCAGGCGCATGCAGTTGTCGGCGACCCAGTCGCGAAGAACCTGACCGTAGGGTCGTTCTCCGTCCAGGCGGTCGACGGCGGGTCGACTGCGGCCATCGCCGCCGGCGCGCAACGCACGCTCCCATCCGAGGCAGTTCTGGTCGGCGAATATCGGTGTGGCGCCGTGGGTGCCGATGGCGCCCGCTGCCGCGATCGTCGCCGCAAGTGCGGCGCGGATGATTCGGTTCATTGGCTACTCCCTGCTCGGTTTGGCTACTCCCTGCTCGCTCACGTCCCCCGCGTGCTGCGCCTTCGATGGTCCCAACCTACGAATGGCGGGCCCGGCCCCGATAGGGGCAAAGGTCATGCCACCCGCTGGGACCCTCCCGGTGGGACACGATCTCGACCCGGCGAAGGGCGCCAGCATCGGTGGCGCTGTGTCACCCTGTCACTGCTTCCAGCGATGCGACGCCCGCCACACCCACCACGCGCCGGTGGTCCATGCGAGTGCGAGGCTCAGCAGGGCGTACTCGACGACGCGGTCGACGTCGCCGGCGCCGACCGCGACACCCAAACCGAGTACGACGGTCATGACGCCGGCAAGCGCCAGTGATGCCCAGCGGAAGTGGTCTCGCCTCCCGAGATCGCCGGGCGTGTTTCGGATGCGCGTACTGACCAGCGCGACCGGCACGACGAATGCCAGCAACGGGAGACCGAAGATCGCGCCGAACAGCGACAGGGTCAGCACGATGCCCAGGACGACGAGCGGAGCGACGAGTATCAGCTCGATCGTCGCCACGCGCCGGATGTCGCGGTGCGTGTCGATCGCCTCGTTGCCGCTCAGACCACTGGTCCTGTGGGGAAGGGATCGCCGCTCGGCCCGGGAGCCAGTTCCATGTCGCCCGCACCACCGAAGGGTCCCGGAGCGAGCTCGTCGTCGCCCGCGCACGTCGAGCCGTGCGTGTCGGTGAACGGCAGCGGCAGCAGCCCACGGTCGGCTCCCCACGCCGCCTCCTGCAGGAAGAGGTCGTGGGGTGGACGGCCGTAGCGATACTGGTAGATCTCGAGCGCCGGGTAGCTGTCACGGTGGTACTCGACACACAGGCTGCGCTGCCCGACCGGGAACAGGGTGACATTGCCGTCGATCGCCGGGGCGATGAGGCGCTTGTCGGAGTTGAGGATCGCCCAGCGGATGTAGAAGGACCCATCGGTGCGGCTGTCGAGCTTCACCCGGTTCGAGTCGTCGACGAACAGCGGCACCCGCTGCCACCACCGCCCGACCGATCCGAAGTCATCGATGATCGGGAGCGGGTTGTGGCAGTCATCCGGCGGGCCGCCCGTTCCGCACGACGGGTTGATCCGGAACTCGGCTCGACCTGCCTCGTAGTCGATCGTCGCCACGGCTCGATAGCGCGTCAGGTGCGCGTAGGGCGAGGGTCCACGGTCGTCGCCGTGGCTCCGTGCTGCGTCGATGCCGGGGAGACCGGCGGTCTCGGTCGGTATGTACAACCCGACGCGCACGCTGCCGCGGTCGGGGTCGGGCGTGAAGTGCAGCGTCACCACCTCGGGCGTGGCCGTGCCATAGGACACCGGTGCTCGCAGCGCCTCGTCGGTGGCTCGCAGGCCGCTCGGGTCGGCGTGGTTGATCGGGTCGTTCAGAGCGTAGGAGTACTGGTTGGTGACCGTCGTGGTCCCAGCGACTCCCGACAGCGGGTCCCGTGTCAGGAAGCGGCCGGTCGCCGGGTCGAGTTCGCGGTTCCGCAGGTGGATCAGGTCGCCGACGTGCAGCTCGCCGCGGTACCCGAGGCCGACGGTGATCTCGGTCTCACCGATCGTGCGGCCCCACGGGTCGAAATGAATCCCGACCCCGGGCACCCCGGCCTGGTCGAGGACGTCGCCGAGCACTGAGTACTGCATCGGTGTCGCAGCGGTCGACGAGACGGCAAGGACTCCGGCTGCGCCGTGCACGAGGTCGATCCGTTCCCCGTTCTCGGTGATCGACAGGACCTCGGGCAGGGGCCGGACCCGGTCCCACACCAGCTCGTAGACGTCGACGGTGGCGTCGGGCCGGGTGATCTCGACCAGCGTGAGCAGTCCCTCACCGTCGAAGGTCCGATCGATGACCGTCGTCGCTGCGATTCGCGCATCGGCAGCTTCACCTTGGACGAACTGCTCGCAGTCGACGGCCGTGGGTTCGTCCTCGCACGTGTCGGGACCGTTGCCGCCGTCGAGGGTGTCGATGCCGCTACCGCCGTCGAGTTCGTCGGGCCCTGTCCCCCCGTACAGGGCGTCCGTCCCGGCCGAGCCAACGAGCACGTCGGCACCGTCGCCTCCGAAGAGCGAGTCGTTGCCTGCTGCGCCGATGATCTCGTCCTTGCCGTTGTCTCCGTACAGGATGTCGTCGTCGTCTCCGCCGTCGACGACATCGAGGCCGTTTCCGCCGTTCACGGTGTCGTTGCCCGGGCCGCCGCAGATGATGTCGTTGCCGTTGCCGCCGTCGATCACGTCGTCGCCTCCGAGCCCGAGAATCACATCGGGGCGCGATGTTCCGACGAGGACGTCGGGGCCCGGCGTGCCGGTGATCGTCGGCGTCAGATCGGCGCAGACGTCGGTCGCCACCTCCCCGCCGGTGGAGATCACCTCCTGCACGAGCCGGCCGGCGGCGTCGTACCTGAACTCGCGCGTGCCGTCAATGCCGTGTTCGCGTATCAGGCGGCCGGCGTCGTCGTGTTCGTACGTCGTGCCATCGGTGGAGGACTCCAGGCCGTTCGCGTCGTCGAACGACCAACCCACCCCGTCCCTCGAGGCCGCGTTGCCGACGGCGTCGTACGAGTAGTTGCTGGGCCCGCCGGGTCCGTCGGCCGAGATGAGTTGTCCGGCGGCGTCGTAGCCGAATTGGCGGGCGTCGTCGCCAACCGTCGATGCCACTCGACCGGCGTCGTCGTAGACCAGCGTGGTCGTGGCGCCGTTCTGGGTCATCGTCGCGAGCCGGCCGTCGGCGTAGGTGTAGCTCCGGCTGGTGCCGTCGGCGAGTCGTTCGTCGAGGAGTCGGCCGTCCGCGTCGTAGGTGTATTCGGTGGCACCGGCGGTCGAATGGTCGGCTCGCACGAGCCGGCCGTCGATGTCGTAGGTGTGGGTGACCGATGCACCCGACGGGTAGGCGATGCTGACGACCCGGCCGGCGGCGTCGTAGGCGTACGCAACGACGTCTCCGGCGGGCCCGGCGACCGACCGGAGGCGGCTGGAGGCGTCCCACTCGTACGTGGTGGTCCCGGTGGGGTCGTGCATCGCAATGCGGCGACCGGCCGCGTCGTAGTCGAACGACACCGTCGAACCGTCGCCGTACGTTCGGATCACGACCTGTCCGACGGCGTCGAGCGTGTCGGTCACCGTCCGTCCACTGGCGTCACGCCGCACGACGACGCGCCCGAGGGCGTCCCGTTCGATCTCCGACACGTTGCCGAGAGCGTCGGTGACCGCGGATCGACGGTCGGTGAGGTCGAATGCGGCCGTCGACGTGCGCCCGAGCGCGTCGGTCACCGAGACGAGATTGCCCCGGTCGTCGTAGCCGAGCTCCGTGGCGTTGCCGAGGGCGTCGACCACGCCGAGCAGGTCACGGTCGTCGCGCTCGTAGGTCACGATCCCGTCGCCGGCGAGCCGAGATGTGGCGATCCCGCCGTCCGGGCCGTACGTCACCGCAGAGGTCACGCCAGCCGGGTTCGTCGATGTGATGACGCGGCCTGCCGCGTCGAAGGCGCGCGTCGTGGCGTCACCGGTCGGTCGGGTCGTGGCGATGACGTTGCCGTCGGCATCGTAGGTGTAGCTCGACACGCTCCCGGACGGAGCGACGACCGTCTCCAGGCGCCCGGCCGCGTCGTACGTGTAGCGCGTGGTCGAGCCGACCGGATCCGTCACCGTCGCGATGCGGCCACCTGACGTGTGGGTCGTGGTGGTGACGCCACCCGTCGGCTCGGTGACCGTCGACCGGCGCCCGAGCGAGTCGTAGCCGTAGGTCACGCTGCCGACCGCATCGGTGGAGGTCACGAGGCGGCCGAACTCGTCGTAGCTGTTCTCGATGGTCCGTCCCAGTGCGTCGGTCGAACTGATCACCCGTCCTGCGCCGTCGACCGTGGACGACGACGTGGCGCCGAGCGCGTCCGTGGTGCCGACCCGGTTCCCGGCGGCATCGTACGAGAACGATGTCGTGTTGCCGAGCGCATCGGTGACGGCACCGAGGCGTCCGAGCACGGACCAGTCGTTGGTGGTCGTCGCGCCGCTCGGCCGGGAGATCGACCGGAGTTGGTCGAGCTGATCGTAGGCATACTCGACCCGAGCACCGCGTGGGTCGGTCACCGCTTCGAGTCGGCCGGAGCTGTCGTACTCGTACGACGTCTCGGCCCCGCTGGGATCGATGACCCGGCCGAGCCGACCTGCGGCTCCCCAGACGTTGCTGGTGGTGTCACCGGTGGGTTCGGTCGTCGCCAGGACCCGGCCGGCGTCGTCGTAGGTGACGGTGGTGCGGTTGCCGAGCGGAGTCACGACGGCGGTGACCCGTCCTGCGGGATCGGTCTCGTAGGTGGTCCGGTTGCCGGCGCCGTCGGACGAGGCGACGAGCCGGCGCTGCGCGTCGTACTCGCGGGTGGTGGTGACACCGTCGGCGTCGGTCGTCGACCGGATCAGTCCGTCGACGACGTCGAAGGTCGACACATTGCCGAGTCCGTCGATGACCCGCGACGGGATTCGCTCGGCGCCTTCGTACTCGAACGTGGTTCGAGCGCCCCACGGCTCGGTGTAGGTGCGGACTCGGGAGAGCGTGTCGTACTCGATGGTGCGGGTGCCGCGCTCGTCCGAGTGGTCGACGAGGAGCTTGCCGCGCTCGTCGTAGGATCGCAGCACCTCCTCGCCGATCCGGGTCACGGCTCGCGCCAGTTCGCCGTCGCCCTGACGTTCGAGTGTCACGGCATTGCCATCGGGGTCGACGATCTCGGTCAGGCGTCCCCGGGGATCGTGGCCGAACTGCATCGTCTCACCCGCCGTCACGTTGTCGACGATCGTCACGCCGGTGGCGTCGTCGTAGGTGAGCGTCGCCTCGCTGCCCCCGGCCAGTTCCTGACCGACCACCCGGTCCTGTTCATCGTAGGTGTTGCGGACGACGAGGACGCCGGCTGCGTCGTACGCCTCGACGAGACGGTTCTCGGCGTCGTACCTGTAGCTGTTGACCTGTCCGTCGGGCTTGGTGACCGTGGAGAGGTTGCCGTTTGCGTCGTACCCGTACGCGATGCTGCGACCATCGGTCGCGGAGAGCCCGCTGAGCCGGCCGGCGGTGTACATGACGGTGAGGCCGACGCCGGTGTTCGACGCAATGGTCGTCGGTCCGTCCGGCCCGTGGGTGAGGGTGACCGACTGGCCGTCCCACGATGCCATCGCGACGAGGAGACCGTCGGCGTTGAAATCCCAGCGGTCGCCGTTGTACCAATCGACCGAGTACCCGGTGCCCGTCTGCCGGAACTCACCGTCGAACTCGTCGGGCCGCGTGTACGTGCCGACGCCAGTGTCGAAGAAGCGCACTCGCCGTCCGTCGGCCAGCCGGAGCGTCACCGACGACCCATCGATCGCGACGAGCCGAGCGTCGTGCGCGAAGGTCCAGCCTCGGCCGAGTGGACCGCTGAGGTCGTCACGTGCGTTGTAGGTGCGCACCCAGTCGAGGCCGTGGAGAGTGTCGGTGAACGTCAGGTCCGCTTCGACGGCGACGAAGTTGCCCACAGCGGTGTTGACCGGATCGTCGGAGAAGCCGAACGTGTCCTCGATTCCGAACTGTTCGTCGAGGGGCCGGGTGTTGTACATCGGGATCCCGGGGGTCGCTTCGGTGATCACTGCCGCCGCGACCAGCGAGAGGCAGTCGCCGCTGACACCCGACGTCAGCCGAAGTTGTTCGTCTCCGAACTGGAGGACATCGACGAGTCCGAAGCTGCGGATGTCCCACAGCTTGCCGTTGCCGCCGGGGCCGTCGATGCCGGGAACGGTGTTCCCCTGGAACACGGACCCGGGAGGTGCGATCGTCACCTGGTTCACCGTGACCGCATCGTCGAGGAACGTCTGGCCGTCGGCGACGTGGAGCTCGAGGGCTGCACCGCCGGTTTCGTAGAGGAACCCGTCGAGCGTGGCATTCCAGCCGCTGGCGTCGTACGGATTGTCGATGTTCGAGTCGTTGCCGTTGTAGATCGTGACGTGCCGGTCGTTGGTGTCGTCGCCGTCGTCGAAGAAGACGAAGAGGCTCGCGCCATTGGCGTCGGCGCCGGTCGCGGTGTTCACGAGACCGGCGATGGGGTAGCTGCCGTCGCCACCGACGAGATCGGTGACATCGGCGCGATATGCCTGGCTGTTGTCGAAGCCCCAGCAGTTGTCGTTGGAGAACCCGATGTTGGTGCCTTCGACCGCGACGCCGTCGAAGGTGATCGATGCCCCGGCCCGGGAGTCGAGGGAGTTCGTGGGTCCCTGCCAGATCAGCAGGGCGGTCTCGACGTTGCCACCCAGCACGCCGCTGACGGTGAGGATGCCACTGCCGTTGCCACGTAGCCCACCGACTCCCGACGACACGTAGTCGGTGTCGCGGTAGGTGCGGTACCGAGGTAGGTCGCTGGCAATCGCAGGATCTGCGGCGGCCAGGAGGGCGGTCGCCGGCCCGGGCCCGTCGGCGGCCGAGCTCTGGGGCGGTTCGGCGAGGTAGTCGACCGATCCTGCGACCGACTCGTCGGTCACCACACCGTCTTGTGCGACGACCGGTGTCGTCGTGAGTGATGTCGCCAACGCGAGGGTGATCGCGGCGCGCACCAGGCGCCCCCGCATGGGACTACTTGCAGTCATCGCAGCCTTTCCGCAAGTACGTCCAGAAGCACTCGCCTGACCCGGCGGACCATACGACAGAACCATGCGCAAGTCCACCGGGCGCGCGTGTCGAGCCACGCGCCCGAGGTGGCGGCGAGCATCCCGATCAGCGCGAACCGTTTCGATCCTGCGAGCTGTCGACGGCGAGTCGGACCGCCTCGTCGATGCTGGTGACCTTGAACTCGTAGCCCTCGTCGAGAAGTCGACCGGGGATGCAGCGACGGCCGGTGAGGGCCAACGCGGGATCAGAGCCGAGGAGCCATGCGCCGATCTCGGTGATGATGCCGGGTGACGGGATTCCGAAACGGCGACCGACTGCGTGGCGATAGGCGGCCATGAGTTCGCAGTTCGCAACAGGGGAGGGCGCGGTCAGGTGGTAGAGGCCGCTCATCGACGAGTCGGTCACCGCGAGGTGGAGGAGGTCGAAGAAATCCTCAGCACCGATCCACGACACCCACTGACGACCTGAACCGACCGGCCCTCCGAGACCGAGACGGGCGAGACGAGCGAGTTGACGGGTTGCGGGATCGTCATCGCCACCGATCCCGATCGCCGGCCGCAGCAACACCGCCCGCATGAGCCCTTCGGTCGCCTCGTGATACGCCGCTTCCCAACGTCGACAGACTTCGACTTGTTGGCGAGGCCCGGTCGCAGGAACCGGCGTGGACTCGTCGATGATCGCATCCCCGCTGTCACCGAAGATCGCGAGCGACGACAGCTGAACCCACGCACCCGGCGGATCGTCGAGCTGGGGTAGGGCGTCGCGGACAAGTCGTACTGTTCCCTCGCGCGACGAGATCAGCTCGTCGATGTTCGCCGCCGTGGGGCGGCAGTCGACACGCTTGCCGGCAAGATGCACGACCACGTCGGCCCCGTCGAGGGCGCTCGTCCACTCGCCGAGTGTCTTGGCATCCCAGTGCACGTGCTCCCAACCTTCGTGCATGACGGATTCGCCGCGACCGATCACGCTCACTCGGTGACCATCCGCGACCAGGCGAGCTCTCAGACCTCGACCGAGAAACCCCGTCCCCCCGATCAGGACGACATCGAGCGGGGATCGGTCCACAGCTGCAACCTAGATCGACAGGCCGGATCGGGTAGGACGTGACGTCCGAGAGCGGTCAGCGAATGTTGCGGCGAGCGGTCGGCAGCGCTTCGAGACGTTCCGGATCGATCGGCTCACCGGTCTCCTCGTCGAAGCCGTAGGTGCCGTCCTCGATCCGTTGGAGGGCGGCGGCGATCTCGGCCAGTGATGACTTGACATCGGCCTCGATCTCCATCCCGATCTCGACCCGCGCCGAGTTCTGTCCGGCGTCTCCGGTCGACGTGTCGATCGGCTCGTCGGCGTGGAGCTCGCGGTCGATCCTGCCGAGTTGGCGGTCGAAGCGCTCTCGTTCGGCGAGAAGACGACGACGAGCTTGCTCCAGATCGATGGCCGGCACCGGCTCAGCCTTCCATGGTCGACGACGTTGATTCAAGCATTCGGGTGGTGCGGTCGGTGAGGCGATCGACAGGGCGTCGACGCGCCGTCACGTTGCGCGCCCGTCGGGAGCCACGCATGAAAGCATCTGAGATCTCACTGTTCGGCACCAAGGAAGAGGAGTCGTTGGCGAGTTGCGAGCCGATCCGGCTCGTCGACGTCGACGAAGACGCACTCGGCGACCTGCTCACCCGCGTCCGACGGGCGCACGACGAGTACGTCGACCTGCGCCGACGCCGGGGCGCCGAGACGATCGACGCGACGGGCGAGCGTGCGGCCGCGGGGCAATCGAACGAGCGAACGGCGCGCGAGGCAGAGATCGTGGCGGTCGAACATCATGGTCGCGCCCACCACCGACGTCGCCGAGGCCACGAGCAGTAGGGGGAAACCGTGCCCGTCACCTGGGTGAGTCGCTGGTGGCCCGGGACAGCGGCGAGAGCAGCTGGAGCCGCTCGGGCTCGGGCTATCTCGCTCAGGCGCGACCGGTATCGTCGCCGTAGGTTCGGCTGAGGGGTGACTCCGCTGCGGTGGGCTCAGCGGTGCGGTACGAGCGCCTCGACCGCATCCGTCAGCTGGTCGGCGACGTCGGCGTAGAGTGACGCCTCGTCCTGCCGGCCGACGGTGACGAAGTGCGCTTCGATGTCGAGCGCCAGGCCGCGGGCCCGGGTGACGGCGGCCGTCCGCGCTCTGTCCGAGAGCCTCGCCACGCGTTGGTCGATCAGCTCGGCACCCGTCTGGGCGGTGCTCGCCTGGGCGTCGGGCCACTGTGAGACCAGGATCGCCCACGCCAGCACCGCCTCCGACGCGCTTTCCGCCGTCTCGCCTGCGACTGCGAACACGGCAGACATGCGGACGTGGTAACCGAACTGACTCGCCGTCACGGGCGACAGACACAGCGCACCCGGTTCGGCGGGCAGCGATGTTTCCTCGTTCGGTGTGGTCATCTGATTCCTCCTCCTCACGGCTCGCTCCCCACCCTGGGCGATGCGGTGCCACGGGAACAGGGCACAAGGTCCGCGCGGCCCGAGATCGGGACTTTCGGCCGTCGCCGACGGTTGCGGAATGCGACCATGATGAAGAGATGCCCACTGCCTGTCTGGACGGAAACGAGGCCGCTGCGCGCATCGCCTATGCGCTGTCGGAGGTTGTGGCGATCTACCCGATCACCCCGGCATCGCCGATGGGTGAGCTGGCCGACGCCTGGGCGTCGGCCGATCGTCCGAACCGCTGGGGGAGCATTCCGGAGGTCATGGAGATGCAGTCGGAGGCCGGGGCGGCCGGAGTGCTCCACGGTGCGGTCCAGACCGGCGCCCTGGCCACCACGTTCACCGCGTCGCAGGGGCTGCTCCTGATGCTGCCGAACATGTTCAAGATCGCCGGTGAGCTCACGCCCACGGTGATTCACGTCGCGGCGCGAGCGGTGGCGACGCATGCGCTGTCGATCTTCGGGGATCACAGCGACGTGATGGCCGCGCGAACGACCGGGTTCGCGATGCTCTGCGCGAGTTCCGTGCAGGAGGCCCACGACTTCGCAGCGGTCTCCCACGCCGCATCGTTGCGGTCGCGGGTCCCCTTCCTGCACTTCTTCGACGGCTTCCGCACGTCGCACGAGATCAACCGGATCGAGCTCATCGACGACGACGTGCTCGCCGGGCTCGTACGCGACGACGACGTCATGGCCCACAAGCTCCGTCGGCTGAGGCCGACCGCGCCCGTGGTGCGCGGCACTGCGCAGAACCCCGACGTGTTCTTCCAGGCCCGAGAGGCTGCGACGCCGTTCCACGACGCGGTGCCCGGCGCCGTCGACGACGTGTTCGACGAACTCGCCGTGGCGACCGGTCGTCGATACCGCCTCGTCGATTACGACGGGGCCGACGACGCCGAGCGCGTCGTCGTCATCATGGGCTCGGGCGCCGGCGCCTGCCGCGAGACAGTGGAGCAGCTCACCGCCGACGGCGAGCGGGTCGGTGTGGCGACGGTGCGGCTCTTCCGCCCGTTCCCGACAGATGCCCTGCTCGCGGCGCTGCCCGAGTCGGTTCGGAGCATCGCCGTGCTCGATCGAACCAAGGAACCGGGATCGGTGGGGGAACCGCTGTTCCAGGACGTCGTGACGACGCTCGCCGATTCGGAACGCGACCGCGTCCGGGTGATCGGCGGCCGGTACGGGCTCGGTTCGAAGGAGTTCACGCCGGCGATGGTCGCTGCGGTGTTCGCCGAACTCGCGTCCGACACGCCGAAGCGCCGATTCACGGTCGGCATCAACGACGACGTGAGCGGTTCCAGCCTCACGGTCGATGAGTCGTTCCGCGTCGAAACCGGCGATCGGTCGGCAGTGTTCTATGCGCTGGGAAGTGACGGCACGGTCGGCGCCAACAAGGCGACGGTCAAGATCATCGGATCGCACACCGATCTCTTCGCCCAGGGCTATTTCGTCTACGACTCGAAGAAGTCCGGCTCGATGACGGTGTCACACCTGCGGTTCGGACGCGGTCCGATCCGCTCGACCTACCTCGTCGACCAGGCCGATGTGGTCGCCTGCCACCAGTTCGGGCTCCTCGACCGCTTCGACGTCACCGCCGCTGCTCGCCCGGGTGGCACCCTGCTCCTCAACGCGCCGTACCCGGCGGCCGAACTGTGGGCACATCTGCCCGAGCCGACGAGGCGGGCGATCGTCGACAAGGGCCTCCGGCTCTTCACCGTCGACGCGGCACGGATCGCCTCGGACCTCAAGATGCCAGGCCGGATCAACACGGTCATGCAACCGTGCTACTTCGCTCTGACCGACATGGTGCCGATCGATGATGCGATCGATGCCATCAACCAATCGATCAGCGACACCTACGGTCGCCGCGGACGCTCGATCGTCGAACGCAACCAGCAGGCGGTGACACGCGCCCTCGCCGAGCTGGTGGAGGTCGAGGTGCCCGCCGAGGTCGGTAATCCCGACGAGGTGGCGGCCGATGTGTTCGTGGCGAGCGCCGAGCACGCCGAGGCCGACTTCGTCGATCGGGTCACCACCAAGTTGATCGCCGGCCAGGGAGACCTGCTCCCGGTGTCGGCCCTGCCGGTCGACGGCACGTTCCCGACCGGAACGACACGGCTCGAGAAGCGGAAGCTCGCGGCGGAGCTCCCCGTCTGGGAACCCGATCTCTGCATCGACTGCGGCAAGTGCGCCATCGTCTGCCCGCACGCCACGATCAGGATGAAGGCCTTCCCCGCCGAAGCCCTCGAGGGCGCGCCCGACGGGTTTCTGAGCAAGTCGTTCCGTTCGCGTGAGCTGGTCGACCACCAGCTGACCGTGCAGGTCGCCCCCGACGACTGCACCGGATGCGGGATCTGCGTCGACGTCTGCCCGGCCAAGGACAAGACGGAGATCCGGCGAAAGGCGATCAACATGCGGCCCGCCGACGAGCATCGCGACATCGAGCGACCCCGCTGGGACTTCTTCCTCGAGATTCCCGAGCTCGACCGCGCCTCGGTCAGGCACGACACCGTCAAGAACTCGCAGCTGCTCGAGCCGCTGTTCGAGTTCTCGGGGGCGTGCTCGGGCTGTGGGGAGACGCCGTACCTCAAGCTGCTGACCCAGCTGTTCGGGGACCGGCTCGTCATCGCCAACGCAACGGGTTGCTCGTCGATCTACGGTGGCAACCTGCCGACGACGCCGTGGTCGAAGAACGCCGACGGTCGCGGGCCCGCCTGGTCGAACTCGTTGTTCGAGGACAACGCCGAGTTCGGACTCGGCATGCGGCTCGGCATCGAGCACCACCAGGCAGAGGCGCGGCGCCTCGTCGGTGAGCTGTCGGACGTGATCGGTGCCGAACTGGCGCAGCAGCTGCTCGCACAGACGCACGCGACCGAGAGCGGTGTCGACGAGCAGCACGGCAGGATCGCCGCGTTGCTCGCGCAGCTCGACGGTGTCGAGGACCCGCGCGCCCGCCGTCTTGCAGCGATCGCCGACGAGTTGGCGGCGACGAGCACCTGGATCGTCGGTGGCGACGGTTGGGCGTACGACATCGGGTTCGGTGGCGTCGATCAGGTCCTGTCGAGCGGACGCAACGTCAACCTGCTCGTGCTCGACACCGAGGTCTACTCCAACACCGGCGGCCAGGCCTCGAAGGCCACCCCGCTCGGCGCGATCGCCAAGTTCGCCACCGCAGGCAAGAACACCGGCAAGAAGGATCTCGGCGCCGTCGCCCGACGGTACGGCGACGTCTACGTGGCACAGATCGCCCTCGGCGGCAGCGAGATCCAGACGGTCAAGGCGCTGATGGAAGCCGATGCGTGGGAGGGTCCGTCACTCGTGATCGCCTACTCGACGTGCATCGCGCACGGCATCGACATGACGACCTCGATGGCCCAGCAGAAGCAGGCCGTGAAGGCCGGCTACTGGCCGCTGTACCGGTACCGGCCCACCAGCGACGACCACGAGCACCCGTTCCAACTGGACTCGGCGGCGCCGACCATCCCGCTGCGGGAGTTCGCACTGCAGGAGGCCCGATACGCCATGCTCGCCCGTTCGGATCCCGAACGGTCCGAGATGCTGCTCGACCTGGCCCAGGACGCCATCGACGAGCGGTGGCGTTACTACGAGCAGCTTGCCGATGTCGAACGCCGTGTGCCGAGCATGGGGCATCACGACGAACTCGTGGAGGTCGAGCTGGCTCCACGGTCGGAGACTGCGAGCGAGGGAGCTGATTCCGAATGACCGATCTCCACTGCACCTACCTGGGCATCCCGCTCAAGTCGCCGATCATCGCATCGCCGAGCCCGCTGACCGGCGAGGTCGACACGATTGCCGAGCTCGAACGGCACGGTGCCGGCGCGATCGTGCTGCCGTCGCTGTTCGAGGAGCAGATCGAGCACGAGGCCAACGAGGTCGACCGGCTGATGTCGATCAACGCAGACAGCTTCGGCGAGGCGACCACCTTCTTTCCCGACATCGACGAGTACAACTCCGGTGTCGACCGGTACCTGGAACTCGTCGAGACCGCGAAGGCCGCGGTCGACGTTCCCGTGATCGCAAGCCTGAACGGGGCCAGCATCGGGGGATGGTTGCGATACGGCGGCCTCCTGGAGGACGCCGGGGCCGACGCCGTCGAGATCAATCTGTACACGGTGGCGGCCGATCCGGTGGTGTCGGCGACCGAACTCGAATCCGAGCAGCTCGAGCTGATCGCTGTACTTGCCGGTGAGTTGAACATCCCCCTCGCCGTCAAGATCTCGCCGTTCTACTCCGCGCTCGCGGCGTTCCTCGTCGGGATCCAGGAAGCGGGCGCGGCCGGCGTGGTGCTCTTCAACCGGTTCTACCAGCCCGACCTGGATCTGGAGACCCTCGGCGTGCAATCGCGTCTGTCACTCAGCACACCCGAGGAGTTGCGACTCCCGCTGCGGTGGACGGGCATCATCCGCGAGTACCTGTCGATGTCGATCGGGTGCACGACGGGTGTTCACACCGGGTACGACGTCGCCAAGCTCGTGCTCGTGGGCGCCGACGTCGCGATGACGACCTCGTCGCTCCTGCGGAACGGTCCGTCGCACCTCGCAACGATCGAAGCACAGTTGCGCGACTGGATGACCGAGCACGAGTACGAGTCGATCGAGCAGATGCGCGGGGCCGTGCGCAACGAAGCCGCGGCCGACCCGGCGGGGTTCGAACGGGCCAACTACATCGGCAACCTGGCGAGCTACACGAGTCGTCACTTCGACCGACAGCCGATCGGCCTCCGGTCGACCTGACGCCGGCTCCGGCTGCGCGGCCCCCCGCTGATGGCACACTGATCCCATGAGGTGGCTGGCCCACGGGCAACACGACGTGCCGTCGTCGACCGACTGGTTGTCGCCACACGAGGTCGAGCATCTCGGATCGATCCGCTTCACCAAGCGCCGAGACGAATACATCACGCGGCGGTGGACGACCAAGCAGGCAATCGCCACGGTGCTCGAATTCGACCGCACCCCCGGCGCGCTGGCGCGGATCGAGATCCGCCATCGTCCGAGTGGTGCGCCGTACGTGCAAGTCGACGGCGAGCGGGCCGACGTCGACGTGTCGATGAGCGATCGCTCCGGGTGGGCCGTCTGCCTGGTCGGCCCACCCGGAACGATGGCATCGGGCACCGTGGGCGTGGATCTGGAGGTGGTCGAACCGCGTACCGCGGGGTTCGTCGCGGACTACTTCACAGCGGCAGAACGAACCTACGTCGCCGGCCTGCCCACGGAGCGTCGCGACGAAGCAGCGAACCTGATCTGGTCGGCCAAGGAAGCGGCACTGAAGGTGCAGCAGGTCGGGCTCCGAGTCGACACGCGGACCGTCGACGTCGACCTCAGCGGTGACCGGGTCGTCGATGGGTGGTCGGAGATGACGGTGATGGGCCGGGACGGCCCGATGCCCGGCTGGTGGCGTCGTTGCGGCGTGTTCCTCCTGACGATCGCGCTCGCGGAGCCTGCTGACCCGCCACACCTCCTCCCGACCACCAGCGATCTCGACACCGCGACACCGCAGCACACGTGGGTCCGTTCGCCCGTCTGCTGAATCGGGGCCCGGCTCAGCCCTGACGCGCCATGCCGCGCTCGAGCGCGTCGATGACGTACGGACGGATCTCCGCGGCCGCGATGATGCGGTCGACCGAGCCGACACGGAGCGCACGGTCGATCGTGTGGATGGCGTCGAACTCGGCTGCGACCTCGCCCAGCTTCTCCGAGCGGACCGCCTCGGTGATCGCGACGAGCGCGTTGCGGAGTCGTGTCGCCTCGGCACCGTCGGCGCCCGCCAGTGCGTCGCGCGCGTCGCGCACACGATGGTCGGCCTCGGTGCGCTTCTTCACGTCGCGTGCGAACACCGTTGCCGCGGCGGGTGCACCTCCGATGACCGATGCGTACGAGCCTTCGACGGCGGCGATCTCCATCGACGCGTTGAGCGCCTTGGAGAACACCACGAACGCACCACCGTGGTATCGGGAGACGACCACGAACACGATCGGTCCGTCGAAGTTGGTGACGGCTCGCCCGATCTCGGCGCCGAATTCCAGCTGGCGCCGCCGCATCGACTCCGGTGATCCGTCGAAGCCCGAGAGGTTGGCGAGAACGACGAGCGGGCGGTTGCCGCTGGCGGCATTGATCGCCCTGGCGGTCTTGCGCGACGAGTGCGGGAAGAGGGTCCCCGACGTCCATGCCGGGGGACCATCGGCCGGCACGAAACCCTTGCGCCCCACGGTGTGGGACTCGAGTCCCAGTAGGCAGACCGGCACGCCACCGATGGTCGTGTCCCAGACGATCGAGGTGTCGCCGTCGCGGAGATCCTTCCAGCGTTCGAGCGGTTCGACATCGGAGTCGGAGACGGCTCGCATCACCGAGCGCATGTCGAAAGGCTGCTTGCGTTCAGGGTTCAGCTCCGCCGAGAAGACATCGCCGACCGTCCGGAACGGTGAGGCCGCCAACTCGGCGTGCGCGCTGGATCGCACGTCGCGATCGCTCGGGTCGGAGGTCGGCCGTCGTCGGGGAAAGCGCTCGCCGGGTACGACGTAGGTGAGGTCGTAGTGACGCAGCAGCAGCGCACACGCTTCGGGGAACGACGGCGCCCAGTACTGCGCCTGCCCGTTGGGACCCATCACACGGTGGTAGCCCCCGATCCCGAAGTTGTCGTCGGCGCTCACTGCGCCCGAGAAGTCGAGGGCCTGCTTGCCGGTCAGGACCATGGCGGAGGCCGGGGTCATCACCAGGATCCCTTTGGTGTGAGTGAGCATGGTGGCCTCGGCGTTCCAGTACGGCTGGCCGCCCACGTTGATGCCGGTCACGACGATGTTGACCTCGCCGCCGGCCTGCGTGAACTCGATCAGTCGCCGCAACGTCAGCGCGATCCAGTCCATGTTCTCGGTACCCGAGTCCATGGCGATGAGTGCGCCGCTCGACACCGCGAACCACTCGACGGGCAGCCCGTGTTCGAGGGCGTGGGAGAGGGCGGCGTTCACCCGCCTGCACTCGGGTTCGGCGAGATTGCCCAACCCTTGCGTGGGATCGGACAAGATGCACACACGGCGGATGCCTTCGGGGACGACGGCGGTGTGGTTCGTCATGATACCGACCACGAGGTGAGCGGAATTGGTGCCGGGTTCGCGGTGCACGGGCACGAGGCGATCGTCGGCGTCGAGTTCGAGTTCCTGGAACGAGTCGGGGGGCTTTTCCCCGCTGCGGGGTCGTTCGGTGAACAGGCGGATGATTTCGTGGGGGTACGGCGAGCCGAATCGGGCGGCGGTCAGGATCTTCTGCTGGTACGTGCTGAGTGGTCGGACGGGTTCGTTGCCCGACCGGTCCTCGCGAACCAGGGTGCGGTGGCCGGCCTGCTCGATGTGGAGGACGGCATTGTGGGTTCCGTTCGGCGCTTCGTCGTCTCGGAGACGAACCTTGAGCACGACCTTCTCGAGACCGACGCGACCGGCCATCGGCGCGAACCGGTGGGCGAGCCGCTCGGTCTCGTCCACCGACAATGTCCACGGCGCTCGGATGTCGAGCACGAGCCGGTTCGCGACCGGGCGATCGCGAGGTGCGTAGCGCGCCAACTCGGAGCGCATGGATGCGAAGGCGAGCAGCCCGATCCTCTCCAGACGCGGATACGTGAGTTCACCGGTCACCGGATCGGGCGCCGACATCAGGTCGCGCACCTCGCCGACTGCGAAGAGCCGATGATCGCGGGGGTTCGTCTTCGCGACCCCGTCGAACACGTAGACGTCCTCCGGCGACGGACGGCGGACGAGATCGAAGTTCGACAGGCGCCACAGCTCGAGACGCTCCGCCAGCATCGGATGCAGGTTCCGGTACAGCGGGTCCTCGACGAGCGATCCGTCCGGCTGCCCCATGAGTGTGACGTGCTGGGATCGTGACCGTGACTCCGTCGAACCGACGCGTGGGCTCACCGACACGTCGAGCCGTCGGAGCGGCCGCCCGAAGCTGCAGCGCTGCGCGAGTTCGGTCACCTCGGCGGCCGTCTCGGTGATGTCGCCGCCCTCGCCGGAGCGCCACGTCACGATGTCGACCACCACGTCGGCATCAGGTGCGAGCGAACTCAGCTGCGGCTCCACGGTCTGGGACCACTCCGGTACCGACTCGAGCGCGAGGTAGCCGACGACGATCAGGACGTCGGTGTCGTCATGACGGTAGGTCGTCGTCGCGAACGGGGCGCCATTGCCCTCGTGGAAGGAGATCTCGCCGAAATCGCAGATCCGGTAGTAGCGACGGACGTGCACCTCGAGCAGCACGCGTCGCCGTGCGTTCGAGGCATCCGTGTCCTCGGGTTCCCACGACTCGAGCACGAGTGCTCGCAGGGGAACCGGGCACCACACCAACCGGTCGATTCGCTCTGCCCGATCGTCGGCCTCCGGATCGGCTGCGAGGTGCGCGATGTGACCGGCCATCTCCTCGATGAGCGCTGCTTCGGCAGCCTCCATCGGAGGCTCGTCGAAGTAGTGGAACTTGAGGTCGCGGGCCAGATCGGCGATGCTCTGCTGGCGACCCTGCGTGGCCGCCGCGAGGCGGTCGAGCCGGGCTCGCATGGCGACGTCGGCCCGGCCGGCGAGCTCCCGGCGGTGGGTGAGCCGCCGCTCGAGAATGGCGATCACCACCGGGCTCAGCTCGGTGAGCCGTGCGAACGAACGGAACAGCCACATGAGCGCGGACTCCAGCGCCGGCGTCCGCTCGAGGCCATCGACGCCGTATCGCGCGAGTGCCCGTTCGAGTCGTTCGCGGTACCCCTCCGGGAGCCCGGCGAGGTCGGGATCGAGCCACTGCAGGAACGACAGGAGAAACTCCTGGGTGTGCTCGGTCGGCGCCGACTCGTCGAGCTCGGCCTCTGTCTGTGGCCGATAGAGGGCGCCGAGTTCGCCGTAGATGTCGAGCAGGCCGTCCTCGCATTCGAGCAGGGCCGGATCGTCGGCGGCTGCGATCTCGGCGAGGCGTCGCTGCTTGGTGAGGAGCTTGCGCAGCGCCGGGGGTGACAGGTCGTAGCCGAGCAGATAGTCGCCGAGCGGAATGTAGACCTGATCGCAGGGCTTGCGGGTGGGATCGACCCGGGACTCGAGGCCCGACAGATCGACGCCGGTCGCCCCGTCGCGGCGGTCGACGGCATCGCCGACGTGGGCGCGGAGACGGACCAGGGGATCGCCCCGTTCGATCTGCGCGTTCGGCATGATCGAAACCGCAACGACCTCGCCGGCGACCGGTGCCGTGACGGTCGTCTCCATCTTCATCGATTCGAGCACGGCGATCGGGTCGCCGGCGGCGACCGTGTCGCCGGGTGCCACGAGGGCGCTCACCACGAGAGCGGGCCAACCGGCGCGCACCGCGACCCCGTCCTCGCGTTCGATCGTGTGGGTGTCGGCTCCGAGCTCGACTCGGAAGCCGGTGTCGGTCGGTGCGATCACGAGGCGGTGGCGTCGCCCGGAACACGTGATGCGTCGCTCGAAGTCGTCGAGCTCATCGACGGTGATGTCGGCCACGTTCGCTCCGTGGCGGATGGAGTATCGCCGCGGGCCGACGCGGTTCACGTCGAGTCGGTACGTCGTTCCGTCGTAGCTGAGCTCGATGCCGTCGCCGACCTGGGCGGGGTGCTGGGGCCGCCCGCGTTCGGCCGAGCCGTAGAAGGCCTGCTGGGCGTGGATTCGGTCGTCTTCGTAGGCAGCGGCCGCTGCTGCGAGCAGTGCGACGGGTTGAGGTTCGGGTCGGCGCCGGTTGCGGATCAGCTGCTCGAGCCAGGCGTCGTCGGCCGTGCCGCTCGCGTAGGTGTGATCGCCGAGCAATTGCAGGAGGAACGTCCGATTCGTGGTCCCGCCGTCGACCACCACGGCACTGCGGGCGAGCGCGCGACGCACACGTTCGAGCGCCACGCTGCGGTCGGGCCCCCACGCAGTGAACACCGCGATGAGCGGATCGTCGCGTTCGACCATGTCGCCCACGCGGCGGTTGGCGTCGATGCGTACGCCGGTTCCGACGGGGAACGACAGCAGCTCGAGCCGACCCGGCGTGACGGCGAAGTCGGCGTCGGGGTCCTGGGCGATCAGGCGTGCTTCGACGGCGACACCGTCGTCGGGGGGAGGCTCCGGCGGGAGCGCCTCGCCGCGTTCGATTCTGAGCCGCCAGCCGATGATGCTCGCGCCGGTGCGCTCCTCCGTGGTCGCGTGGACGGGCGAGGCGACGCAGTCGACGTCGGTCAGCACGAAATCGGTGCCGTCCGACAGGTAGGCCACGGTTGCCGCACCCTGGTACCCGACTTCGCGAATCAGATCGAGGGCTGCGTCGCAGAGTCGAGCACAGATCCCGTCGCCGATCGTGGTGCACGGTGCCTCGGCGATCAGCGATTCACCGTCGCGACGGATGCTCGCGCGTGTGTCGAGTGACCACGCTGTGCCGTGGTCGTCGGCGAGGACGTCGACCTCGACGCGCCGGGCGACACGATCGGGGTCGAGGGTTGCGTCGCCGCCGGGGAGCTCGCGCAGCTCGCTGGGATCCACGAGTCGGCGGATCGTGGTCGCGTCGGGCCCGACGACCACGATTCCGGCCGTCTGGCACGATTCGACGAGGCCCGCTCGATCGCCCGGGGTCCAGTCTCCGAGCCAGACTGTGTCGATGTGCGCTTGTTGCAGGCTCCTCACGAGTTCCTCGTTGGAGGTGTCGGCAGCGAGTTGGCGGACCTCGTCGGCCTCGCGACTGTCCCACGGCGTCGGGTCCGGTGGGGCGCGGTGGAAGAGCACCGTCGTGATCGGTGGCGCATCACCGGCCGAGTTCAGGCCGCCCACCGCGTGCAGGACCCGCACGGCCGATTCGCCCCGGTCGAGCACGCCGAGGCGTTGAATGGTCGGCGGTCCGTTCGTCGCCTCGTTCCCCATGTCGGCCACCCCCTGATCGCTCATCGCTCCGTCATGAGCCGAACGTCGCCCGGAGATCGTCGGCGACGTCGTCGGGGATCGGCGCAGGCAGCGGCACGGTTCGGTAGCGGTCGAGTCGCACGACGACGGAGCCCTCGGCGTCGGTCACGACGCAGTCGAACACGCCGGGTTCGATCTCGGTCGCGCGGGCGTGCAGTGGGCCGGTCGCAGGCGCCGAATCGCCCGCGACCCGGGCGCTGCCCACACGCATCGGGAGCGCGAGGCGGTCCTCTCGTCCCGCTTGCCAGAGTCCGGCCGTCTGGAAGCAGAGCTCGATCAACCGTGGTGCGATCGTGAGCGGCAGGTCATCGGGTTCGTGGTTGGCGGGTAGCGGGTCGACCAGCTCGGCGACGGCGACGCCCTCGCCGGCCCACGCCGAGCGGACGACCTGGTAGGCGGGCCCGTGGAAGTAGAACGAGTAGACGCGGTCGGCGCCCAACGTCGGTCCGCTCGCTTCGGGCGTCGGCTCGATCCGTTCGGCCTCCGGCGGCGACGAGCTCAGCCGGACCCGCCCGGTGAAGTGGACCGTGCGCTGCGGTGTGTCGCTACCGGGCAGGAGCCGTTCGGCCGAGAGCCCGCAGTGGGCGACGAGATCGTCGCCGTCGGGGCGCACCACCGCGTGGATCGTCAGCGTGCGCGGCTCGTCACGGTAGAACTTGAGCGGCGCCGCGAAGGCGACGTCCTCGACGGCCACGACGTGATGGTCCGGTGCGACCAGCTGCGCGGTCTCGGCGAACGCCTCCATGCCCATCACCCCGGGCAGGACCGGAATGTCGTCGATCCGATGGTCGTTCAGGAACGGCTGTCGGGTCGGATCGAGCGTCGTCCGGACGACGACGCCGTGGTGCACGCTCATCGTGGCGTCGCCGATCATCGGCCCGTGGGCATCGTCGTGGCCGACGAGTCGGTCGGCGTCGACGCCGCCCCGGTCGTCGTACTCACCCGCCATCATTCCGAGGGCACCGGCGACGATCACCTCACCGTCCGTGGTACCGGCGGTCAGTTCCCGGCGGATCCACGCCACGCCGGCCTCGGGTGGCAGCATCTGCACGCCGGCCATCTCCATGATCTTCGGGATCGAGCCCCGGGTCGCCATGCCGATGCCGCCCCACGCAGTCCAGTCGAGCGCAAGCCCGCGGGTACGGGGTCGCGAGCGTCGGAGGTTGCTCATCGCCTTGCAGAGCAGGTCGTTGGCTGCCGAGTAATCGGTCTGGCCCTGATTGCCGAACCGCCCGGCCACCGACGAGAACACGACGGCGGCGCCGATCGGCATGTCCTGGGCGGCGTGGAAGACGTTGAACCAACCGTCGCTCTTCACGTCGAAGACGAGGTCGTATTCGCGTGGCTCCTTGTCGGGAAGGTTGCGGCTGATCTCGAGCCCGGCCGCATGCAGGAGAACGTCGATGTGACCGCTCCGCTCCCGTACGTCCGACATCGCGTCGGTGACGGCGCCCGCATCGGTGAGGTCGACCGAGTGGTAGTGAACGGTGCCGCCTGCGGCCTCGACCGCCTGAATCGCGGTGCGTGCGGCATCGAGCCGCTCGAAACGACCGAGTTCGCGTTCGATGGCCACTGGCGTCGGATGGTCTCCGGCGGCCTTCATCCGGTCGGCGATCGTGACCTTGAGGCCGTTCCGATCGTTGCGGAACGCTTCGAGATCAGGATCGTCGCGGTCGGGAGTGGGCGTGAGATCGAGCAGATGGAACGTACCGCCCGAGGCCGCAGCGAGGTCTGCGGTGATGGCCGACACGATGCTGCCGGCAGCACCGGTGACCACGAAGACGGAATCGGAGCCGAGTTCGACACCGTCGGTCGTCGGCACGTTGCGTGGTGGGAACGGGGACTCGACGAACGCGACTCCGAACCGCCGGTCGCCGACGCGTCCGATCTCGACGCAGCCAGGGTCGTACAGCGTCTCCTCGATCAGCTGTTCGGCGATCGCCTTCGTCTTGCGGCTCTCGGGGACGTCGACCGCCTTCACGAGCGCGTCGGGTCGTTCCTTCTTGTACGACTTGGTGAACCCCACGACCGGACCGCCGAGCGGGTTGGTGGCGCCGGAGTCGTCGTACCCGTGGTAGCCGCCGAGCCGGGTCGCCGACACGAGGAACGGGCTTGCCTCGTACAGGTGCCGCATCGTCGTGTACAGGGCCTTCACCCGACGACGCAACGCCTCGCGCCAGCGATCGAGGTCGTAGTCGCCGAGGTCACCGTCGCTGTCCAGACCGGGCAGCCAGTAGACGCCCGTGATCGGCGCTTCGTCGTTCCAGGCGGTCACTTCGGCCAACAGCTCGTCGGTACCCGTTCCGGGTGAGAGCGCCAGCGCGGTGGCTCCGGCCTTGGTGAGTTGCCTGACGAGTGCCTCGCCCACGCCGCCCTCGTCGAGCATGACGACCACCCGGGCGCCATCCAACTCGACGCCGGTCGGCAGGCAGGTCGCGAGATCGGGTCGGAGCGAGGGCACCGGGACTCGACGGGGAAGCGCGTCGACGGCATCGAGATCGCCGTGGACCACGACCGGGACCTCGGGGGTTGCGGGCGCGGGGGTGGTGGGTGCGGTGGTGGGTGCGGCGCCGAGGCCGGCGCGGTCGCGGACCCAGTTGGCGACGTGGTGGAGGGTGGGGAAGTCGCGGAGTTGGAGGGTGTCGTCGCGTTCGACGTTGTAGCGGTCGCGGACGGCGGCGAAGACCTCGGCTTGTTTGACGGTGTCGACGCCGAGGTCGGCTTCGAGGTCGAGGTCGGGTTCCAACAGGTCGGCGGGGTAGCCGGTCATCTCGGCGACGACCTGGGTGACCGCGGCCAGCACGTCGTCGGTTGCGGCTGGCGGTGCGGTGGCTGCCGGTGCTGCGGGGGTGGCGGGTGCGGTGGTGGGTGCGGTGGTGGGTGCGGTGGTGGTGCGGTGGTGCGGCGCCGAGGCCGGCGCGGTCGCGGACCCAGTTGGCGACGTGGTGGAGGGTGGGGAAGTCGCGGAGTTGGAGGGTGTCGTCGCGTTCGACGTTGTAGCGGTCGCGGACGGCGGCGAAGACCTCGGCTTGTTTGACGGTGTCGACGCCGAGGTCGGCTTCGAGGTCGAGGTCGGGTTCCAACAGGTCGGCGGGGTAGCCGGTCATCTCGGCGACGACCTGGGTGACCGCGGCCAGCACGTCGTCGGTTGCGGCTGGCGGTGCGGTGGCTGCCGGTGCTGCGGGGGTGGCGGGTGCGGTGGTGGGTGCGGTGGTGGGTGCGGTGGTGGGTGCGGCGCCGAGGCCGGCGCGGTCGCGGACCCAGTTGGCGACGTGGTGGAGGGTGGGGAAGTCGCGGAGTTGGAGGGTGTCGTCGCGTTCGACGTTGTAGCGGTCGCGGACGGCGGCGAAGACCTCGGCTTGTTTGACGGTGTCGACGCCGAGGTCGGCTTCGAGGTCGAGGTCGGGTTCCAACAGGTCGGCGGGGTAGCCGGTCATCTCGGCGACGACCTGGGTGACCGCGGCCAGCACGTCGTCGGTTGCGGCTGGCGGTGCGGTGGCTGCCGGTGCTGCGGGGGTGGCGGGTGCGGTGGTGGGTGCGGTGGTGGGTGCGGCGCCGAGGCCGGCGCGGTCGCGGACCCAGTTGGCGACGTGGTGGAGGGTGGGGAAGTCGCGGAGTTGGAGGGTGTCGTCGCGTTCGACGTTGTAGCGGTCGCGGACGGCGGCGAAGACCTCGGCTTGTTTGACGGTGTCGACGCCGAGGTCGGCTTCGAGGTCGAGGTCGGGTTCCAACAGGTCGGCGGGGTAGCCGGTCATCTCGGCGACGACCTGGGTGACCGCGGCCAGCACGTCGTCGGTTGCGGCTGGCGGTGCGGTGGCTGCCGGTGCTGCGGGGGTGGCGGGTGCGGTGGTGGGTGCGGTGGTGGGTGCGGCGCCGAGGCCGGCGCGGTCGCGGACCCAGTTGGCGACGTGGTGGAGGGTGGGGAAGTCGCGGAGTTGGAGGGTGTCGTCGCGTTCGACGTTGTAGCGGTCGCGGACGGCGGCGAAGACCTCGGCTTGTTTGACGGTGTCGACGCCGAGGTCGGCTTCGAGGTCGAGGTCGGGTTCCAACAGGTCGGCGGGGTAGCCGGTCATCTCCGACACGACGGCGGTCACGGCCGCGAGCACGTCATCGACGGTCGCGGCAACCGGAGCCGGCTGCACCGGTGCAGCGGCCGGGCTCGGTGCAGGAGCCGGGCTCGGCGCAGGAGCCGGCGGGGGAGGTGTGGGCGCGACGGCGGGCTCGACCTGTGTCACACCGGTGTCGGCGAATTGTCCGTCGTACGGGATCGGGATGACCGATGCGTGCACCGACGTGGTGGGCGCGCCGACGTCGACGATGCGCAGCCGGCGATGGTCGACCTCGAGTCGAGCGCCCTCGTGCCCGGCCAGGCCGTCCAGCCATCGCTGCCAGGCGCCCGAGTCGGTGATGCGGTACTGATGGCCGAGCGCGTCGGGACCGCGGTGTGCGCCGTCGGGAACGGGCGTCCATCGCAGGAGCGCCATGGCGACCTGCGAGCCGAAGCCGGCGGCGAGTCGCAGCGCGTACCGGACATCGTGCACACCGCCCTGTGACAGGTTCAGTGTGCCGAGGTCCGGATCGGGCTCGCGGTAGTTCGGCACCGGCGGGACGATGCCGGTCTCGAGCGCCTTGACGGCGACGACGTCCTCGATGCCCGCGCCCATGGCGTGTCCGGTGAAGCCCTTGGTGTTCGTGATCACCACACGGTCGGCACCGGCTCCGAACACCTGACGGAGCGCATTGATCTCAGCTGACGCCGAGCCACCCCGGGCCGGCGTGTACGTCTCGTGCGAGACGAACATGGCCCCCTGGGCGATCGCGGTGCGGTCGACTCCGCGTGCCTCCGCCTGGCGTACGACTGCCTCCATCACGGCGCCGATGTGTTCGACGTCGAGACGGGTGCCGTGGAACGCCGAGTTCGCCGTGACGGCCGCGAGCACTTCACAAATCGGCTGCAGGCCCCGCTCGCGGGCCGCTGCTGCCGACTCGACCACGAGGGCGGCTGCGCCCATGCCCACGATCATGCCGTGTCGACGTCGATCGAACGGCGTCGCCGCATCCTCGACGTGTTCGTCCGTCGCCGCGGCGCCACTCGCCAGGAAGCCGCTCGTGATCCACGGCTGCAGGGAGTCGCCGGTGGCGTCGTCGGCCGACACGACGATGACACGTCGGCAGCGACCGGCGCGGATCCAGTCCTCGGCCAGCGACAATGCCTGGGTGGTCGACGCGCAGGCGGCGTTGACCTGTGTGTTCGGGCCCCGGGCGCCGATCATCTCGGCGAACTGGGAGTGTCCCATCGAGAGCACCCGGAACAGGAACCGGCGGTCGAAGTGGTACGGACGGGCCTCGATCTCGGAGCGCAGCCCGTCGATCAGCCGATCGATCTCGGCCGCAGCAGGCTCACCGCCGTTGATCCGGGCGCGGACGCCTTCGAGCGCGAGCAGGTGTTCGCGCCGGGCGCGGTCTGCCGTGTAGGCCTCGATGTCCTCGGCGAATCGGTCGTACCCGGGGAAGGCGCTGGCGAAGATCACCCCGGTGTCGTCGCGAAGCGCATCGGGGAGTCCCCACCGATCCGGGAGCTGTGTCCCCAGGGTGGTGGTCTTGTAGCGCATCACGAGGGGGATGCCGGCGTCACGTAGCGCGTCGAAGCCGGCTCCGATGGCGAGCCGGGTCGTGTTGTCCAGTGCCTCGTCCCGCGCCGACTCGACCGCGAATTGCCCGACCACGTCGAGCGGGGCTCGCTGTCCGGCGAGCTTGATCACCTCGGTCGGATCGTCGATCGTCTCGAAGCTCGCACCGCCGGACTCGCTCTTGACGAGCCGGGTGATGTGCATGTCGGCCATCCGCGCCCGAGCGGCCTCGGGCAGCATGTGGATGAACTGTTGCCCGGCGAGGATGCGGCCGATGTTGGCGTCGTCGAAGACCTGCTCGACCCCGGGCAGACCGAGTGCGGCTCCGGTGATCACCACCGGCTCGGCGTCGATCCGGCCCTGGGCGCCCGGTTCGGGGGTCGCGGCCGGCTCCGAGGCGGTCGGTGCGATCGAGGCCGGCGCGTCGCCGTAGATCTTGAGACCTTCCTCGATCACGCCGGCGAAGAGCCGACCGAGCTGCATGATGCGGTCGTCCGGCTCCGAGGGTGCGGCGCTGCCCGACGCCGCCGATGACGGAGTGGCGGCTGCCGGTGTCACGGCCGTGGCCGTGGACGCGGTGACCGGTCGTTCGACCGGTGCGGGTGCATCGAACCCGACTCCTGCGGCCCAGAGCCCGCAGAGCGCCTGGTTGATCGACGCGGCGTCGCCCAGCTTGGGATGGTTGGTGAAGAGTGCGAGCACGTCGTCGTGGTCGCCGAGCACGTCCTCGACGAAGCCGTGCAGCGCTCGCTTGGGACCCACCTCGACGAACACGCGCGCCCCGGCGTCGTACAGCGTGTGCAGCCCGCGCACGAACTGCACGGGCGACGCCACCTGCTTGCCGAGAGATTCGAGCATCGTCTCGGGGCTTGCATCGGCAGGGTAGAAGTCGCCGGTGACATTGGCGACCAGCGGGATCCGGGGCGGCTGTACGTCGAGGCGTCGCAACGTCGCGACGAGCGGTACCGACGCGGGCGCCACGATCGAGGTGTGGAACGCATGGCTCACCGGGATCCGGATCGCCTGCATCCCGGCCGCCGTGAACGCGTCGATCGCCGTCGCGACGGCGTCGGTGGCGCCGCCGACGACCGCCTGGTTGTTCGAGTTGATGTTGGCGATGACCACGTAGCCATCGGTCTCGTCGACGATCCGCTCGATCTCGGTGAGAGGACCGAACACCGCCGCCATCGCGCCATTGTCCTCGATCGAGAGCGCCGCCATCTCCCGGCCTCGAGCACTCACTGCCTCGAGCGCCGCCTCGAACGTGAGCGAGCCGGATGCGATCAAAGCGCCGTACTCCCCGAGACTGTGTCCCATCACCATGTCGGGTCGCATGCCGTAGGCGGCGAGCAGACGCCCGAGGCTCGAGTCGGTGGCGAGCACCGCAGGCTGGGTGACCTCGGTCTGGAGCAGTTCCTTCTCGAGTTGTGCGACGGCGTCGGGGTCGTCGCCGTCCACGAAGATGTACGACGACAGAGGCCGACCGAGCAGTGGCGTCATCACCTCGTCGGCCTGGCGGAACGTGTCGGCGACGATGGGTTCGGTTGCACGCAGGCTCTCGAGCATGTTGACGTACTGCGAACCCTGACCGGTGTACAGGAACGCCACCTTCGGCGCAGGTCCCCGTCCGACGAACACGCCCTGCTGACGGAGCATCCGGAAGATCGCAGGGTTGTCGGCGGTCAGCGCCTTGACGGCCTTCTCCAGCTTGGCCGCCAGGTCGGCGGCGTCCGCGTAGTCGACCGCGATCCGCACCGCAGCCCGGCCGACGGCCGGGTCGGGGCGCGCCGGAACCGGGGCGCGACCAGCCCGGGCATCGGCGAGGGCCGCCTCGACCTGTGCGAGCAGGTCGGCGTCGTCGCGTGCACCGAGCACGAGCGCGCCACGCGGTGGCGGCTTCGTCGGATCGTCCACGCCGTCCAGCGAGGACGTGGTAGCCGCTCTGCCCGCCATCTCGGTGACGGGTCGCTCGACCGACGCCCCGGCGAAGACGCGAGCGGGCGGGCGATGACGGCCCGGCACGTGCTCCTCGAGGACGACGTGGAAGTTCGTGCCGCCGAAGCCGAACGCGCTCACGCCGGCCCGCCGGACGCCCGAAGGGGGCACCGGCCAGGGTCGCAACTCGGTGTTCACGGCGAACGGTGACGTGTCCCAGTCGACGTTCGGGTTCGGCACGTCGAAGTGCAGACTCGGCGTGAGCACCGTGTCATGCAGACTGCGCACCATCTTGAACATGCCAGCTGCGCCGGCCGCCGCCTTGAGGTGGCCGATGTTCGACTTGACCGAACCGAGTGCCACGCTTCGTGCCGGCGCCCCGGCGGCTCCGAAAACGGCCGTCAAGCTCTCGAGTTCGGTCGCGTCCCCGACGCGGGTCGACGTTCCGTGGGCCTCGATCGCGCTGACCGTCGCCGGGTCCTCGCCCGCCACGTCCCAGGCTCGGGTGACCGCCAAGCGCTGACCGATCGGGTTCGGGGCAGTGATCCCCTTCCCCTTGCCGTCACTGGACCCCCCGATCCCGAGGATGACCGAGTAGATCCGGTCGCCGTCGCGTTCCGCGTCTTCGAGCCGCTTGAGCACGAACAGCGCGGCACCCTCACCCATGACGAACCCGTCGGCGCCGGCGTCGAACGGCCGGGTCCCGGTCGCGGAGAGTGCACCGATCTTGCAGAACTTGACGAACGCGGCGACGCCCATGTTGTGGTCGATGCCCCCGGTGATCGCCGCGTCGAAGCGGTGGTCGACGAGTCCTTCGACGGCGACGCTCATGGCGGCGAGCCCGGACGCGCACGCGGCATCGGTCGTGAAGTTCGGTCCCCGGAAGTTGAACAGGTTCGCGATCCGCCCGGCCATCACGTTCGCGAGCTCGCCGGGCATGGTGTCTTCATTGATCTCGCCGAAGTGGGCGAGGAAGTGATCGCGCATCTCGGAGATGATGTGCGCACGCTGATCCGGGCTCAGTGCGGCGAACGACTCGGTACTCTCGAGATCCTGCAGGACTCCCGGGAGCTCGATGCGCAAGTTCGACTCGTAGTGCTTCTCTCCACCGATCGCATTGCCGATGACGACGGCAACGTTGTCCGGGTCGATGTTCCAGTCCGGCCAGCCGGCGTCGAGCAGCGCCGATCGAGCCGCGCTGATCGCCCAGCGCTGGCCGTCGTCCATCTGGTCCGCGACCTTCGGCGGAACGGGCAGCCTCCAGCGGATCGGATCCCACGGATAGTCGCGGACCCAGCCCCCGATCGTCGAGTAGGTCTTGTCGGGTTCGGCGTGATCGGGCGAGTAGAACAGCGCTGGATCCCAGCGCTCGGGCGGGACGTCGCTGATCGAGTAGCGACCACCGGTGATGTTCGCCCAGAACGCCTCGGCGTCGACGGCATCGGGCATGATCGCCCCGAGGCCCACGACTGCGATGGGGGAACTGGGGACGGCGAAGGAATCAGACATCGTGATCGGCTCCTGTGAGATGACGTCGACGGGGAGGCTCAACCGGAGCGTCCGTAGAGCACGTCGGCGACACGATCCATGTCGGCGAGCAGTCCGGACTGGGCGTTGCGGATGGCCTCGTGACGAAGCGTCGTCAGCAATGGGGTGACATCGGCGGCGTCGGCCGTGACCGAGCCCATGACCCAGCGTGTGCCTTCTTCACCGACCCGGTGGACCGTCTCGCGGGCGAACACCCGGGACATCGTGGCGAGGGCGGCACCATCGAAACGGTCGAGGCTCTTCTCATGGCGGTGGCCGGCCAGCGCGTCGGCCGCACGTCGGGCGAACGACTCGGCGCACTCGGCCAGTGTGATGAGCTCACCGAGTCGGAACAGCACGTGCTGGTTCCGGGTCAGGCGAGCGACGCGACATGCCTCGAGCAGGACCGCCAGTGATTCGGCCGCGAGGGCGGCATGGTCGGCTCCGACATCGGGATGGCGGGCGTGCAACGCCATGAGTTCGGCGGACCGGTCGCGGTAGTACGCGCCACCGGTCTTGAGGTGGTGCTGCCACCGGTCGCGAGCGATGGTCATCTCCATGATCTCCGACGTGCCCTCGTAGATCGTGGTGATGCGTACGTCGCGCTTGATCTTCTCCACCACGTACTCGCGGGTGTAGCCGTAGCCGCCGTGGGCCTGGATCGCGGCGTCGGCAGCGGCGTTTCCGGCCTCGGTCGCCATCAGCTTGGCGATGGCCCCCTCGGTGTTCATCGCCCCGTTCTCGCCCAGCCCGCGGTCGATCTTGTCGGCCGACTCCTCGATGTAGCTTCGAGCGGCTTCGAGTCGGACCGCATGCGGCACGATCAGCTTGTGGGTGAAGCCCTGCTTCTCGGCGAGCGGTGCGCCGCCCTGCTTGCGCTCTAGCGAGTACTCGATCGCCCGGTCGAGCGCCTCCCAGCCGCCTCCCAGTCCGAAAGCGGCGACCATGATCCGGGTGTAGCCGAAGACTTGCTGCGCCTGCACGAGACCCTTGCCCTCGACCCCACCGATCAGGTGATCGGCCGGCACCTCGACGTCGTCGAGGAACAACGCGGCAGTGTTGGAGAGACGGATGCCGTGTTTGTCCTCGGGGCTCGCCGCGGCGAAGCCGGGCGTGTCGTTCGGGACCACGAACCACGAGGGGCCGTCGGGCGCCATCGCGAGCACGGTGATCATGTCGGCGATGGAGCCGTTCGAGATCCACTGCTTGCGCCCATTGATGCGGTATCCGGTGACGACGCCGTCATCGTCCTCGATGCGGGCGGCGGTCGTCTTCATTGCGCCGAGGTCGCTGCCGGCGTCGGGCTCGGTCGCACCGTAGGCGAAGACGACGCCGTCCTCGGCGATCGCACGTAGCCAGCGCTGACGCTGCTCGTCGGTGGCGCCGACGAGAATCGGGTCACTGCCGAGGAACGTCGCGAAGACGGCAGTTGCGAGCCCGATGTCGTGACGGGCCATCACCTCGCAGATCCGGTACGAGTCGAACGCACCTCCGTCCATCCCGCCGTAGACCTCGGGCACGAACACCAGTTGCACGCCGAGCTGGTTCGGATCGCTCATCGCGCGGACGATGTCTTCGGGGCAGACGTCGTCGCGGTCCAGGTCGAGTTGTCGCTGCGGCGTCAGTTCGTGGCCGACGAAGTCCCCGAGCGCGTCGAGCATCATCAGCAGCGTGTCGGTGTCGAGTCCAGCTCCCCCGACGTGGCCCGTGACCATCGTCATCGCAGTGATCCAGCGTGGTGTGAGGTCTCATACATACGCCTGTCCACGATAGGAAATTCCACACCGCGGTGCCAGAGGCTTAGGTCCCGCCAGCCGTCGGCGCACCGCACGAGCGGCGTCGTGAGGCCCGCGTGACCGAAGTGACGTCAGGCGGCGAGCAGCTCGTCGAGTTGCCGACCGAGCACGTCGAACGAGAAGTGCTGCCGGCCCATCTCGTGGTTGAACTCGGCGATCTCGGCACGATGGTCGGCGTCGGTGAGCACGGTTCGAATGTCCTCGACGGCGCGGTCGGTGAGCTCGTTGTTCTCGATCTGGACGGTCTTGAAGCCCTTGGACCCGATGTCGGGCCAGTACACCGGCTCGTAGTTGTTCACGAAGATCGGGACGCGTGCGGCGAGTGCTTCCACGAACGCGTTGCCGAACCCCTCGTAACGGCTGAAGTAGGTGCAGGCGTGAGCGGAGGCGTAGCCGTCGGACAGCGAGAACTTGCCCGGTCGACCGTTCGCTGACACTCGAACGTTGCCGAACCGATTCGCCTCGAAGCGGACCTGATCCGGGCGGGGGAGCGCAGCGACGCGCCGGTGCAGTTCGTTCAGGTATTCCCCGTTGTAGTCATCGGTGGCGTGGCCGGTCACGACGAGCTTGACGCGCGGGTCGTCGAGCCGTTCGACGAGTTCGATCGCGGTCTCGATGCCCTTGCGGCGCACGATCCGGGTCATCTGGAACAGCACGATGTCATCGGGCCCGAAACCCAGCTCGTCGGGCAGCCGCCGGTTGAACCCATCGGGCCGGCCGAAGTCGCCGTCGAAGTCCATGACGTTCGGGACGACACGGGCGTCGATCCCGTGCCGCTGCTCGAGCGAGTCACGGCAGTACGAGTTGATGACCACGTGCGTCATGTTCGGCAGGTCGGGTGGGAAGCACTCGTCGATGATGTCGCGCACACCCGCGTACCGCGTCGCATACCGGTCGCCGCGTTCCCAGTGGAAGTCGTGATCGTGGGCGATGGTCGGAATGCCCGTGAGCTCGATCACCCGCTTGAGGGCCATCCCCATCGTGAGATGACACGGCAGCGTCGTGGAATTCTGCGTGATCAGGACCTCGATGCGTCGACTGGTCAGCCAGGCCAGTACGTCGTGTCCGATGCGGTCGGCGTCCCGACGCAGACGTGCGACGAGTTCGGTCTCGTCGGCATCCTGCACGAAGAAGGCGTCGTCCTGCTCCCGCAGCGTGGCCGGGTGCGAGAACGCCAGCTCCGGCAGAACCGTGCAGCCGGGCACGTCGGCCTCGAGCTCACCGGTGAGGATGTGCACCTCGTGCCCGCGACGACCCAGGACGGTCGCCCACTTCTCCGTCTCGAGGGCGACGCCGTCGACGCCCCCGATGCGTCCGATCACGATCCCGACTCTCATACGTCTCCATCGACCTCGATCCTCGAAACTGTAGCGAGACGTGCTGACCCGGCGACGTGATTCCGGTGAAGGGTCCACGTGACGTTCACCACAGCCTCGCCGCAGGTTCACGTGCGTTCGCGGACGGCCGTGCCGGTGGATCGGGCCGACGCGATGTCACCACGTCCCATCGAGACGTCATCATCCGATCGAGACGTCGATCTCGCCACATTCCGCGACGCACGGACGTTCGCCGCAGTTTCGTCGGACTTCGGACCCTGGTCGTCCCCGGTCATCGCCGATTACGCTGCCTCCATGGGGAGGCGATGGTCGGACGCGTTGACGGCGACCGACGCGTCCTTTCTCCGGATCGAGACCGATCACGAGCCGCAACACGTCGGTTCGCTGTCGATCCTCGAGGGCGCCCCGCTCCGCGACCAGCGCGACCGGATCGATGCGGAGCGACTTCTGAGCCACGTCGACGGTCGCCTCCATCGTGTGCCTCGCCTCCGCCAGCGCCTCAAGGAGGTGCCCCTCGGCCAGGGCCGGCCGGTCTGGGTCGACGACGATCGGTTCGATCTCGACTACCACGTGCGCATCACCGCGGTCGCCCGACCGGGTGACGACCGGCAGCTGTCGACGCTGATGGGACGGCTCCAGTCGCTCCCGCTCGATCGTCGGCGCCCCCTGTGGGAGATGTGGTTCGTCGACGGACTCGAGTCGGGCGACGTCGGGCTCGTGATCAAGACGCATCACGCCCTCGGCGACGGCATCGCCAACGTCGACCTCGCGCTCGCGCTCGTCGATCTCGAGCCGTCTCCTCCACCCGACCCCGACCCGCCGCGCTGGACACCGCGACCGGCGCCGACGGGGAGCGAACTGTGGACCGATGGTGTGCGCCAGCAGCTGACGAGCCCGTTCCGGCTCGGTCGGGCGGCGATCGGAGCTGCCCGCGACCCGCGGGCGGCGATCGGGGCGACCAACGATGTCGTCCGGACCGTCCTGAGCTTCTCGAGTCGACCCCCCAAGGCTCCGTGGAACCAGGCGGTGTCGCCCCACCGGCGCTGGGACCACGCCGATGTCCCGTTCGACATCGTGAACCGCATTCGCGACCACGTCGATGCGACCGTGAACGACGTCGTGCTCGCCGCCTGCACCGGCGCGATCCGGGAGTTCCTGATCGAGCACGGTCACGGAGTGACCGATCGCGTGGTCAAGGCAATGGTGCCGGTCTCCAAACGGACCGAGCAGGAGCACGGTGAGACGCTCGGGAATCGGATCTCACTGATCGTCGTCGACCTTCCGATCGGCGAGACCGATCCGATCGTCCGGCTCGAGCGGTTGCACGCCGAGACCAGCGAACTCAAGGCGGACGCAGGTCTGATGGACGGCGCACAGCGGATCGTGGAGCTCGCCGATGCGGTGCCCACCCTGGCCGGAGTCCTCACGAGGTTCGTCAGTCGCTCGATCCCGATGAACCTGGTGATCACCAACGTCCCGGGTCCGCCGGTTCCGCTGTACCTCCAGGGCGCACGGGTGCTGCGTACCTATCCGTACGTCGAGGTCATCGACGGGGAGGGTCTGACCATGGCGGTCGTGTCCTACGACGACCACCTCTATTTCGGCGTGACGTCCGACCGCGATGTGCTGCCCGAGCTCGATCAGCTCACATCCCGTATCGATGACGAGTTCCGCTCGCTGCTGGCCGCGGCGAGCCGGCTCGAACGGAAGGCCTGACATGCAGTTCGACCAGTTGAGTGAACACGACGTCGCCCACGGCCAGAACATCAGCACGGTGCTCGACGAGCTCGCCCGCCATCAACGAGCACCGTGGGACGACGGCCGGGACAGCGTTGCGGGCGGCGTTGCGTTCGTCACGTTCGCCTTCGACATCGACGGCGTGTCGATGGAGGTCGCCAAGTACGCGCGCTGCTTCGAGCGCATCGAACCGGGCATCCCGATCCACTGCATCGCGGGGAAGTTCGGCGACAAGGCCGACGCCGTGCTCGATCCGAGCTGGCATCGATTCGTGCTCGACGGCGCAGACGGATGGGACAAGTGGGATGGCGGCACCTGGTTCCATCGGCTGTTCTACGAGGACCTGCCGCCGGACAGCAGGCAGTCGAGCGAACTGGCCGTCGAGATGTGGAACCAGGCGCTCTCGCTGGCGGGGCGCCTCGTGGACTACATCGAGTCACACGGCATTCGGCTGCTGTTCACCGTGAACACCAACTCGAATCCTGGCAACGTCGCGTTCGGCCTGGCCCTGGTGCTCGCGTCCGAGACGACCGGGGCCGTGGTGATCAACAACAACCACGACTTCTATTGGGAGGGTGGGAAGGCTGGCTGCAAGCGCAACCCGGGGGAGCAGCCGGGGCCGCGCGACCACTTCTTCCGGAACCACGACAACGAGGAGTTCTTCGCGTTCTTCCAGCGGATCTACCCGTGGAACGGGCGCCGCTGGGCGCAGGTCAACATCAACTCCCTCCAGAGCCGTCGGCTGATCGACCGATTCCACTTCCCCCCGGATCGGGTCTTCACGATCGGGACCGGGCTCGACCCGGCGTTCTTCCGCGAACGCAACCCAGACATCACGGCCAGATGCCGGTCGGCCATGAGCCGCATCCTCGGTGGTGATCCGGTCAACTCGGCGACGCCCGTCGAGCACTTCGTCGGCGAGATCGGCGAGTGGATGACCGATCAGCGGCCGGTCCTGTGCGGTCACGGCGCCGGACGATCGCTCGACCTGACCGCCGCCGACACGCTCGTGCTGCTGCAGCCCACCCGCATCGTCGAGCGCAAGCGGATCTGGAAGGACTGGGAACTGATCGGTGCCCTGCTCCGTCACCCGCCGTTCCGTGAGGCGTTCGAGCGCCGCCCGTCGCTCAGCCTCACGCTCCTGATCACCGGTCCGGTCCCGATCGAACACCGCGGCTGCCTCGAAACGGTCATCGATTCGTACCGCGAAGTGGTCACCGGGCTGCCCGACGACATCGGTGGCAGGCTGTTCCTCGCCTTGTCGGCAGGGTGGCAGAGCCACCCCACCTTGTCCGACGACATCGACATCGTCGACATCTACCAACTCGCCGACCTCGTGGTGTTCCCGAGCCAGACCGAAGGGCGCGGTCTCCCGATCGTCGAGGCGTCGGCGGCGGGGGTTCCGATCATCTGCAGCCGGTACGAGCCGCACGCGGTGTTCGGCGAGGTGGTCGGTGAGCACCTCGCCGACCACGATCGTGTCGACTTCGAGCTCTACCCGGAGGAGGTGGCGCCGGACGAGATCGACGGCGATCTGCTGGATCGAGTCACGGAGATGCTTCTCGAACCGGGAAGCCAGGCAGACCGCATCGCGCACAACCGCGAGGCGGTACTGAACCGGTATTCGCTCGAGGCACTCCAGGAAACCATCGAGAGCGTGCTCGTGCGCCTCGAGTCGACCGTTCGGGGCCACTGATGCACATCTGCTTCATCGAAGACACGCACCTCCACGGCGGCACCCAGATCTGGGTGTCGGAGGCGGTCCGCGCGTTCCTCGCAGCCGGCCACGACGTGACCGTGCTCACTGCGGCCGGCGGGTTCAACGCGGCCGATGCCGCCGCGACCGACGCCCGAGTGGTCACGTACGACTTCGACGACGTGACGGCACGAGATTCCCACCACCAGGACATCTGGGCCGGCGCGTTGGCGCCCGCCGACGTCGCCGTCTGCACGGTGCATCCGCCGCGCGACGGGTTCCACTGTGCGGTGTTCGCAGCGATGTGCATCGCCGGCGCCGGGCTCGACACCGTGCTCGAACCGAAGACCGGCACGATCGTGCCCGAGTATCTCGCGGACTTCTACGCGCCCCCCTACGACATCCGGTCCCACGTCATCTGCATCACCGACTTCACCCGGCGGTACCTGATCGATACCTACGGGATCCCCGACGACCGCGTCAGCCTGATCTATCAGGGCACCGATGTCGAGACGTTCACCCCCGATGCCGGCCGGGCCGTCGAGGCACGTCGTCGCTATCCGCTGGGCGACGGCGCCTTCCCCGTGCTCGGTTGCGTCGGCTCGTTCGAGGAGCGCAAGGGCCAGACCCTGCTGCTCGAAGCAGTCGCCCGGGCCAGCGCGACGCTGCCTGACATCCATCTCGTGTTCGTCGGCGACGGGCCCGACGAGACACTGCTCCGCCGGCGGGTGGCCCAGCTCGGCCTCGAACGGCACGTCACCTTCTTCCCGTTCACCACCGAGCCCGCCCACGTGTTCGAGGTCATCGACGTCCTGGTGCTCCCGAGCACCCACAAGGAGGGGCTGCCGAACGTGCTGCTCGAGGCCCTCGCGATGGGGGTTCCCGTCGTGTCGAGCCGACTCGCCGGGACGCCCGAAGCCGTCATCGACGGCGTCACCGGGCTCCTGGTCGATCCCGGTGACGTGACCGGGTTGGCCAACGCGATCGGACGGCTCGGCGGCGACGACGACGCTCGCCGGCGCATGGGAGCCGCCGGTGCGCAGCTGATGCGCACCGACTTCGACAAACGGCGGCAGTTCGACGCGTTCCTCCGGCACTTCGCCGTGGTCACCGCTCCGAGTTGAGTGGTCGTACCGTCGGTGTCGCCCGGGTCGGATCCTTCGAACCGCGGGCGACCCGGATCGGTCAGTTGTCGGTGGAGCGCGATGCGAGCGCGGCGTGGGCCGCTGCCAGGCGGGCGACGGGGACCCGGAACGGTGAGCAGCTGACGTAGGTCAGCCCGTACTCGTTGCACAGGGCGATCGACGCGGGGTCGCCGCCGTGTTCGCCGCAGACACCGGCGACGAGACCTGGCTTCCGCCCTCGACCGTGGGTCAGGGCGGTCTCGATCAGACGGCCGACGCCTTTGGCGTCGAGCGTCGCGAACGGGTTCGTCGCAAGAACGCCATCGGCCAGATAGTCGCCGAGGAAACTGGTCTCGGCGTCGTCGCGACTCATGCCGAACGTCGTCTGCGTGAGGTCGTTCGTGCCGAACGAGAAGAAGTCGGCGTGGGCGGCGATGTCGTCGGCGACCAGTGCCGCGCGAGGCACCTCGATCATGGTGCCGATCACGACGGGCATCTCCATGTCACGCTCCGCCAGGACGGCCGCGGCCTCGGCTTCGATCACGGCACGCTGGCTGATCAATTCGGCCGGATCGCACACGAGTGGGATCATCACCTCGGGTATGGCGACGACGCCCTCGGCCGCCACTTCGACGGCGGCCTCGAAGATCGCCCGGGTCTGGATCCGTGTGATCTCGGGATACTGCATGCCGAGCCGTACACCACGCAGACCGAGCATCGGGTTCGCCTCGCGTCGGCTGTCGACCTGCGCCAGTGTCATCCGTGCCGCATCGAGCTGTTCGAGCAGGCCCTCCATCGTCTGGAGATCAGGTGCCGAGCGGAGGCGGATCCGGAGGTCGGCGATCTCGTGCTGCAGCTCGTCGCGATCGGGCAGGAACTCGTGCAGCGGCGGGTCGAGCAGCCGGATCACGACCGGCTGACCGTCCATCGCGCGGAACAGTTCGGCGAAGTCGTGACGCTGGAACGGGAGCAGTTCGGCGACGGCGGCGTTGCGCTGCGACTCGGTCGGCGCCGTGATCATGCGCTGGACGACCGGCAGCCGCTCGACGCCGAAGAACATGTGCTCGGTCCGGCACAGTCCGATGCCTTCGGCGCCCAGTCGCCGGGCGCGCTCGGCGTCGCCCCCTTCGTCGGCGTTCGCCCGAACTCCGAGCGTGCGGATGTCGTCGGCCCAACCCAGCAGTGCGGACAGCGCAGGATCGTCGAGATCGGGTGCCATCGTGTCGACTTGGCCGGCGAACACCTCGCCGGTCGTGCCGTCGAGCGAAACCCAGTCCCCTTCGACGAGTTGACGGTCACCGACGGCGACGAGACGCGCTCCGAGGTTGATATCCAGTTCGGACGCGCCGACGACGGCCGGTCGCCCGAACTGTCGGGCCACCAGTGCGGCGTGGCTCGTCCTCCCACCGCTGGACGTGAGGATGCCCACGGCTGCGAGCATCCCGTGGACGTCGTCCGGCTTGGTCTCGGAGCGGACGAGGATGACGTCGCGTCCCTCCTCGGCCCACTGCACGGCGAGATCCGGATCGAAGACGATCTGCCCGACCGCAGCGCCCGGCGAGACGTTCAGACCACTCGCGATGTGCCTGGCGGCGGCCTTGGCAGCCTTGTCGAATTGCGGATGCAGCAATGATTCGATGTGTTCCGGAGTGATGCGAGCAACGGCCTCCTCACGGGTGATGATGCCGTCGGCGACGAGGTCGTGGGCGATCCGCACCGCGGCGGTCGCGGTGCGCTTGCCGTCGCGCGTCTGCAGGAGCCAGAGCTTGCCGCGCTCGACGGTGAACTCCATGTCCTGCATGTCGCGGTAGTGTGTCTCGAGGCGGTGTGCGATGTCGGTGAACTCGGCGCTGATCTCGGGCATCACGTCGGCCAGTTCGGCGATCCGTCGGGTCTGGCGGATCCCGGCGACGACGTCCTCGCCCTGCGCGTTCACCAGGAAGTCCCCTTCGAGGCCGGGTTCACCCGTCGTAGCGTTGCGCGACATCGCCACCCCGGTCGCGGAGTCGTCGCCGTAGTTGCCGAACACCATCGCCACGATGTTCACGGCGGTGCCGAGATCGTCGGCGATGCCGGCGGCTCGCCGGTAGTCCCGTGCCCGCTTGCCCTCCCAACTCTCGAACACGGCACGGATCGACGCCCGCAGCTGGTCCTGCGGATCCATCGGGAACGGCACCGCGCTGCGACGACGCACCACGGCCTTGAACCCGTCGATCACCGTCCGCAGCTCGTCGACGCCGAGGGCGGAGTCCTCGGTCACGCCGGCCCGGTCGCGGGTCGCCGTGAGGACGGTCTCGAAGTGCTCGTCGGCGACCCCCAACACCACCGAGCCGAACATCTGGATGAGCCGGCGATAGGAGTCGAGCACGAAGTGCTCGTTGCCGGTCGCGCGGATCATCCCCTCGACCACGTCATCGTTCAGCCCGATGTCCAGCACCGTGTCCATCATCCCGGGCATCGAGAACTTGGCGCCGGAGCGGCAGGCCACCAGCAGGGGGTTCGACGGGTCACCGAACTTCTTGCCGGTCTGGGACTCGATCTGGTGCATCGCGTCGACGACCTGGTCCCAGACGCCGTCCGGCAGATTCCCACCGCTGCGCGAGTAGGCGTTGCACGCCGCCGCGGTGACGGTGAAGCCCGGTGGCACGGGCACGCCGAGGCGGGTCATGTCGCCGAGATTCGCCCCCTTGCCTCCCAACAGGCCTCTCACCCTGTCCCAGTCGCCGTCCAGTGCGTCCTGGGCTTCGCCGACCTGGTCGAAGCGGTAGACCCATCTCGTTGTCATGCGGTTGCTCCTCATACGTCCTGCTGTCTCGACGAGCATGACCTGCACGAGTGCCCCGGCGGCAGAGTCATAGGTCCCCTGATTCGCCGGCGAAGCTCCGAAGCCCTCTGTGTCGGGCGCTCAGAACCGACCGACGAGGTCGTGGCCGCATCGGCGGTTCACGCGCCTGGCGGTCCAGTTGCCGTGCGGTCCGTCGTTGCTGAAGACGTAGGCGTTCGTCCGGTCCGGGTCTCCGGCACACCGGCCCGTCGTGCAACGGGGCGCCGCCGCTCGGATCGTCGCTGCTGCTCACGCGGACGCCCCGGCAGGGCAGCGACACGCTCTTCGCCGACGTGCACCGTGCGTTCGAGGCCCTGTCGGCGCCGATCCGCACGATGCTCCCCGAGTCGGTGGCCGTACCCGATCAGCGGCGCTACATCGCCCGGGTACGGCTACGAACGGGAGCCGGCGGTCGAGTATCCGGCCAGCTCGTACCCGGTGGTGATCGAGCACCACGCGACGGTCGCACCGCTGCTGTACGTCAACCGGGCATTCACGACCAGGATCGATCAATTCGGGGAGCTCGAGAGCGACCGACTGCTCGGACTCCTCTTCGAGCACATCGCCACCGGTCCGGCTCTCCACTGCCGCGTGCGCTGGGAACCTGGCACCCTCACACTCGGGGACGAACTGGCCTGCCAGCACTCCGCCGTATGGGACTTCTGGCCGGAGGTGTGCGAGGGTGAGCGTGTGACGATCGACGGCGGCAGGCGCCCGGTGGTGGCCGGGGCGGGACCGGCGTGAACCCTGCTCGCGAGCACGCGATCGGGCTGGCGCGGGACGAGGTCGAGTCAGGCCGGTTCGAGCAGATCCTCGCTCGACGGGTCGCCCACCGGACCGAGAGTCAGCTGCTGCCGGGTTCGCTTCCCGAGCTGCGGCGGTACATCGACGACGAGCTCGTTCCGTCGTTCGATGCGATGGGGTTCGCGACCACCGTCTTCCAGAACCCGGTGGACGGGGCGCCTCCGGCCCTGCTCGCCACACGACACGAAGGCGACGACCTCCCGACGGTGCTCAGCTACGGGCACGGCGACGTGATCGTCGGCCAGGACGAGAAATGGACTCGCGGTGACGGACCGTGGCGACTCGCCCGTGATGGTGACCGCCTCTACGGGAGAGGAACCGCCGACAACAAGGCCCAGCACACGATCAACATGCTGGCGCTCGGAGCCGTCACAGAGGCGAACGGGGGCGCGCTCGGCTTCAATGCGAAGTACCTGATCGAAATGGGCGAAGAGGCCGGATCTGCAGGGCTCGAGGCGCTCGTGGCCGCCCACGCCGACGCCTTCGCCGCCGACGTCCTGATCGCCTCCGACGGGCCACGGGTGCGGCCCGACCGGCCGACGATGTCACTCGGCTGCCGAGGCGCGGTCAACGTCGACCTGGTGGTCGACCTCCGCGACGGCGCGCACCATTCGGGCAACTGGGGCGGCCTGATCGCCGACCCGGGCGTGATCCTGGCCAACGCGCTCGCGTCGATCGTCGGGCCGACCGGCGAGTTGCTGGTCGACGAATTGCTGGCCGTGCCGATGTCCTCGTCAGTACGCGAGTGTCTCGACGACATCGAGATCGACGGCGGCCCCGACGGGCCGACGATCGACCGCTGGTGGGGTCAGCCCGGTCTGACGCCGCCTCAACGCGTCTTCGCGGCCAACACGTTCAATGTGCTCGCGTTCGTGACGGGCAATCCGGCCAAGGTCGTCAACGCGATCCCACCCCGAGCGGTCGCGCACTGCCAACTCCGCATGGTCGCCGGCACCGATCCCGCAGTGGTCGCGCCGGCGCTGCGCCGGCACCTCGGCGCGAGGGGTTTCGAGCTCGTGCGGGTCGAGCCGCCGCCGGCCGGCAATGCCGGCGCCTTCCCGGCCCGCCGTACCGAACCGGACCATCCGTGGGCATCGTTCGTCCGCGACTCGATGGCGGCCACCATGGGTGCCGAACCGGCGGTGCTGCCCTCGATCGGCGGCTCGGTGCCGAATCACGTGTTCACCGATGTGCTCGGGCTGCCGACGATCTGGATCCCGCACTCGTACCCGTCGTGCTCGCAACACGCGCCCGACGAGCACGTCTTGGTGTCGACGTGTCGTTCGGGGCTCGAGGTGATGGCCGGTGTCTTCAGTGACATCGGAGCCAGCCGCGGTCCATCCTGACGGATTCGGTTCGCACCGACTCTTCGGCACGGCGTCGAGCATGGTGTTCGGCACGGCGTCGGGCACGGCTTCGGGCTCGGTGTTCGGCATGATTGGGAATCTGAGTTAAGCATGCCTAACATCTGGCCGTGGTTGCGATTCCGGCTCCGGCGACGGTGGCGACGACGCTGACGGGAGCACTGCTGCATCCCCGAGTCGATGAGGGTCGCATCGCGCTGATCGGGGCCGACGAGCAGGTCACGTACGGTGAACTCCGTGAACGGGTGCGCTGCCGGGTAGACGAGCTCGGTCTCGGTCCACGATCGTTGGTCGCTCTGTCCGGCGATCGCTCGATCGAGTTCGTGGTGACGTACCTGGCGCTGCTCGTGGACGACCACGTCCCGCTGCTCGCGGGTGACCACGCCGAACGGCTGGCGTCCGCCTGGCCGGTCGGTGCGGTCGTCGATGCCCGTGGTGAGGCCCGCTCGGTCGAAGCGACCGGCGTTCCGGCGCCCGAGCTGCATCCCGACCTCGCACTCCTGGTGAGCACATCGGGGTCGACGGGGAGCCCCAGACTCGTGCGTCTGTCGCATCGAAACCTCGTGAGCAACGCCGAGGCGATCGGTGCATCGCTCGGCCTGACCGAAACCGACCGTGGGATCACGTCGCTGCCACTGCACTACTGCTACGGGCTGTCGGTGCTGCACTCGCACCTCGCCGTGGGCGCCGCCGTCGTGCTGACCGAGGTGTCGGTGGTCGATCCCTGCTTCAGGGCCGCAGTGCGGGATCACGGCGTCACCAACATCGCCGGTGTCCCGCACACCTACGACCTGCTCGACCGATGCGACCCGGAACACCTCAGGGCACCCGCGCTGCGACTCCTCACCCAGGCAGGTGGGCGACTCGCTCCGTCGTCGGTGGAGGCGTGGGCGACGCGAGCACGGTCCTGGGGAGCCGACTTCGTCGTCATGTACGGCCAGACCGAGGCGACGGCGCGGATCGCGTACCTGCCACCGGAGCTGGTCGATCGCCGCCCCGGTTCGGTCGGACGAGCCGTCCCCGGCGGTTCGATCGACCTCCGGCCGGTCGAGGGGCTGGCGGACGACATCGGTGAGATCGTGTACCGCGGCCCGAACGTCATGATGGGCTACGCCACCTGCCGCGACGACCTCGCGCTGGGTCACACGCTCGACGAGTTGCGAACCGGCGACCTGGCGAGGTTCCACGCCGACGACGAGGTCTACGAGATCGTCGGGAGGCGATCACGAATCGTCAAGCCGTTCGGTCTGCGGATCGACCTCGACGAGGTCGAAACCGCCGTGAATGCGGCGGCATTCACCGGCGAGGTCGCCGTCGCCGGTGACGACGAGCGCATCGTCGCGTTCGCTCCGAACGCCGATCCCGACGCGGTGACGACGTTGATGTCGGCCGTGACCGGGTTGCCGTCGCAGTTCCTCCACGCCCACGACCGGCCGATCCCTCGGACACGGTCGGGCAAGATCGACGGTGCCCGGATGTTGGCAGCGGAGATCGCAGCTCGCGACCGTGAGGTCGAGACGGGCGACGACGCCGCAGAGGCGCCTGCCTGCGACCCGGCTGCCGTGTTCGCGTCAGTGCTCGGCCGGCGCGACATCCGACCCGACGACACGTTCGTGTCCCTCGGGGGCGACTCACTCGGCTACGTGGAGTGCTCGATCCGACTCGAACGCGAACTCGGTCGTCTGCCCCGGGACTGGCACCTGCTGCCCGTGTCGACGCTCGCCGGGGCCGGTGCCCCGCGTCATCGTCTCGCACGACTCGACACGACCGTGTTCCTCCGGGCACTCGGGATCTGCCTCGTGGTCTCGACCCACATGCGGGTGTGGCACCTGCCCGGCGGTGCTCATGTGCTGGTGGCCGTCGCCGGCTTCAACCTCGCCCGATTCATGGCGCCGCTGGACGACACGGTCGAGCGTGTCAGGGCCGGAGTTCGGACGGCGGCGCGGGTCGCCCTCCCGACGATGATCTGGGTGGCCGTCGGCATGGTGGTGTTCGGTTCGTACAGCCCGGGCACGCTGCTGCTCGTCAACAACTACGTGGGGCCCGCGTCGCACGCCGATGACCACTGGCACTTCTGGTTCATCGAGGTCTTCGTGCACCTCGTGCTCGTCGCCACCGCGCTCTCGGCGATCCCGTTCGTGCATCGCGCCGAACGCCGGTTCCGGTACCTGCTGCCGCTGGTCGTGTTGGCGGTGGCCCTCGTGCTGCGCATGGAGTGGGCCCAGATGGACGACTGGTACAACCTGCGGTTCCGCACGCACGGGGTGGCCTGGTTCTTCGTGCTCGGCTGGTTGATCCAGCGATCGTCCACCTGGCAGCAGCGGATCGTGACGACCGTCGTCTGCCTCGCCGTGATCCCCGGCTTCTTCCAGATCGCGGCCCGCGAGTGGCGGATCGCCGGCCTCTTGCTGGTGCTCGTGTGGGTGCGCCAGATCCCGGTCCCGCGCTGGTCGATCGCCCCGGTCGGGGTGCTGGCCGCCGCGAGCATGTGGATCTACGTCTCGCACTTCTCGATCTGGCCGATCTTCCGCGGTGTCTTCGTCCGCGAGGTCGCCTACGTGTTCACGATCGCCGCCGGGGTCGGCGTGTGGTTCGTCGCCGAGCGATTGTTAGGCTTGCCGAACAGATGGCGTCAGGGTCGCCGTTCCTGGGACCGCCGGGATCACGCCTGCCAGCACGCCGTCTCCACGACCACACCGACCACCGCCCCCACCAGAGGATTTGCGTGAACGTTCGCCATCGCCGTCGCCTGCTCGTCGTCGTCGCCGGTCTTGCGCTGGTCGTCGGCGCATGCTCCGGCTCCGACGGTGACACCCTGCAGGTGTACAGCGGTCGTCACTACGGTATCGAGACCGCCTTCGAGCAGTTCACCGAGCAGACGGGCATCGAGGTCGAGTTCCTCACGGGCAACGACGGCGAGCTGCGCGAGCGGATCGCCGCCGAGGGTGCGGACACCGATGCCGATGCGTACATCACCGTGGATGCCGGCAACCTGGCCGCCGCTACGGCCGAGGGCCTGTTCCAGCCGTTGGACTCCGACATCCTCCGGTCGGCGATACCACGCGAACTCAGCGATCCGGACCAGTACTGGTACGGGCTCACGATCCGCGCCCGCACGATCGTGTACAACCGCGATCGGCTCGACGAGTCGGAGGTGCCGACCACGTACGAGGAACTGGCCGAGCCCGACTGGGAGGGCCGACTCTGCCTGCGCAACTCGTCGAACGTCTATCAGCAGTCGCTCGTCGCCTCGCTGATCGCCCACCACGGTGAGGAGGAGACGCTGCGTATCGTCCGCGGATGGTCCGACAATGCGGAGATCCTCGGCAATGACGTCCTGATCCTGGAGTCGATCGCCGATGGCCTGTGTGACGTCGGAATCACCAACCACTACTACCTCGGCCGGATGCTGGAGGAGAACCCCGACTTCCCGGTCGGACTCGTGTGGGCCGATCAGGACGGTCGCGGCGTACACGTCAACGTGTCGGGCGGTGGCGTCACGACGTACTCCGATCATCCCGAACTCGCCCAGCAGTTCCTCGAATGGCTCGCCACCGACGGCCAGGACGTGCTCGTCTCGGCGAACCACGAGTACCCGGCCAATCCAGCCATCCCGGCAGAGCCACTGATCGCGGCCGAGTTCGGCACCGAGTTCAAGCGCGACACGCTCGAGGCCGCAACGTTCGGTGCGCTCAACGCCGATGCCGTCCGGCTGATGGACGAAGCCGGGTACGGCTGATCCGGTGTGAGCAGCACCTCGTGGAGATGGTCGACAACGTCCGGATGGTCGATCTCGTCGGTGATCGCCGCGCTGGCGGTCGTGATCCCCGTCGCGATGCTCGCCAGCAGCGTCCTGCGTCCCACCCCCGAGGTCTGGTCGCAGCAATGGCGCACCCGCCTCCCGGGTGAGCTGGCCAACACGGCGCTCCTCCTCGCCGGTGTGGCGGTCGGCACCATCGTGCTCGGCGCCGGGCTCGCCTGGCTCGTCAGCGCCTACGACTTCGCGGGATCGAAGACGTTCGGGTGGATGCTGATCCTGCCCTTCGCGATGCCGAGCTACATCCTCGGCTTCCTCACGCTGTCCACATTCGGTCGGACCGGTCCGATCCAGGACACCTGGCGGTCGTGGTTCGGCCTCGACGCCTGGTTCCCCGACGTCGAGTCGGTCGGAGGCGCCATCGTCGCCTTCACGCTGGTGCTCTACCCGTACGTGTACCTGCTGTCACGCGCTGCGCTGCGCGACCAGGCGGCCGGGGCCTACCACGCCGCACGCACCCTGGGGGCGACTCCGTCCGAGGCCGCCCGGCGCGTCGTGCTCCCGCTCGTCCGTCCGGCGATCGCCGCCGGGGGAGCGGTCGTGATGATGGAGACGCTGACCGACTTCGCCACGGTGCAGTACTTCGGGGTCGACACCGTGTCCGTCGGCGTGTTCCGGATCTGGCGGGGCACGTACGACCGCGACGCGGCCAGCGAGCTCGCCACGGTGGTGCTCGCCTTCGCGCTGCTCGCGATCGGGCTCGAACGGATCGCTCGCGGGCGCGCGCGATTCGGACAGTCCGGCGGCGCGGGTGCGGGCCTCGAGCGCCGCCGGCTCTCCGGCTGGCGAGCCGTCGTTGCGACCGGCACGTGTGCGGCCATCGTGCTCGCCGCGTTCGTCGGTCCGGTGATCCAGCTCGCCGTGTGGGCGATCCGGGAGCAGTCCAGCGACCGCGGCACGCCATTGCTGGGTGAGTACCCCGGCTACCTGTGGCACAGCCTCCAGCTCGTGGGATTCACCGTCGTGATCTGCACCGTGGTGGCCCTCGTCGTGGCGAACGCGCGCCGGTTCGGCGGCCGCAGGGTGACACGGCTCGCGAGCCGCGCGATCGCGGTCGGCTACGCCGTGCCGGGTCCCGTCGTCGGTATCGGGGTGTTGCTCGCAGCGGTCGCACTGGATCGCGGGCTCGGCGCGATCGGTCTCGGCCTGCCCGGGTTCGTCGCGACCGGGTCGTTGCTCGTCTTGGTCTACGCCTATACCGTCCGGTTCTTGGCACCGGGCCTCAGTGCGGTCGAATCCGGTGTCGGGCAGGTCCCGGAGGAGATGACGGCGTCGGCGCGCACGCTCGGTGCCGGCCCGATGGAGACCGCTCGTCGCGTGCACGTGCCGTTGGCGAAGGCGTCGTTGTTCTCGGCAGCGGTACTCGTCGGCGTCGATGCCCTCAAGGAGCTCCCGATCGTGCTGTTGCTCCGCCCGTTCGGCTTCGACACCTTGCCGGTGTGGGTCTACAACCTGGCGTCGGAGTCCCGTTACGAGCAGGCGGCTCTGCCGGCGTTGTCGATCATCGTGGTCGCGCTCGTCCCCGTCTTCCTGCTCTCGCGCCGACTCGACCGGAGCGATCGATGACCGCGCTCCGCGTCGACGGCGTGTCCAAGCGGTTCGACGGATCCGCCGCGGTCGACGGTGTCTCGCTCGAACTCGGCGATCACGAGTTGTTGGCGCTCGTCGGTCCGAGCGGATGCGGGAAGTCGACCCTCTTGCGCATGATCGCCGGCCTGCAGCCGACCGAGACGGGCTCGATCGAGCTCGGCGGCCGAGTCGTCGACGACGGCCGGCGGTCGACGCCACCGGAGGTCCGCCGGGTCGGACTCGTGTTCCAGGAGCATGCGCTCTTCCCCCACCTGACCGTGGCCAAGAACATCGCGTTCGGCGTCCGGCACGAAGATCGGGGCGAACGCGTTCGGGTGATGCTCGAGCTCGTCGGCCTGGCCGAGTACGGCGAGCGGTACCCACACGAGTTGTCGGGTGGTGAGCGGCAGCGCGTCGCGCTGGCCCGTGCGCTCGCCCCGCGACCGGCATTGCTGTTGCTCGACGAGCCGTTCGCGAGCCTCGATCCCAACCTCCGGTCGCGTGTCCGCGATGACGTCGCAACGATCCTGCGTTCCACCCGCACGCCTGCGATCCTCGTGACGCACGACCAATCCGATGCCATGGCGGTCGGCGACCGAGTCGCCGTGATGCGCGCCGGTCGGATCGTCCAGCTCGACACTCCGGAGACGGTCTTCCACCTGCCCACGAACCGGTTCGTTGCCGCGTTCATGGGCGAGGCGAGCTTCCTGTCATGGAATGACGCTGCGTCGGACATCGACGGCGTGGCGCCGATCGAGGCCGGTGACGCACTCGCCATGATCCGACCCGACGACCTGACGTTCAGCTGCGGCGGCGACGGATCCGCGGAGATCGTGGCCGCCGAGTTCCGCGGGTCGAGTTGGTGCTACACCGTTCAGCTCGCATCGGGAGCGACCGTTCGTTCCCTCCGATCACATCTCGACCGCATCGCAGTCGGCACCTCTGTCGAGCCGTCGATGCGGCCCGGGCACGAGCCCGTCGTCGTCCGGCCCGACTGACGTCAGTCGGTGGAGTCAGTCGGCAGCGGCCGCGATCTGGGCGAGCGGCGACCCGGCCGGCACGTCGAGCGTTCGGATCGGGAACGGGATGCCGATGTCCGCCTCGTCGAGCGCGTACTTGGCGGCCCGTGCGACACGATGCCGGAAGTCCAGGAAGTGAACCTCGTCGAGGTCGTGCCACACGAGCAGGCGGATGTCGACGCTGCTACCGCCAAAGCCGTCGATGACCACCTTGTTCTCGCGATCGGTCAGTGCGCCGTCGACATCCGCCATCGCCGAGCGGAGGATGTCGACGGCGTGGTCGACGTCCGCGTCGTAGTCGACGCCGACGATCACGTCGGCGCGCCGGTAGCGGTTGGCCGACCAGTTCTCGATCGACCCGTCGATCACCTGCGAGCACGGGATGATGACCTGTTCGCCGCCGACGGACGTCATCACGACCGTTCTCAACGTCACGTCATCGACCCGGCCGAGATACTCGCCCTCGCCGAGTTTCACGAGGTGACCGATCTCGAACGGACGCCGGATCTGGATCAGGACGCCGGCGAGGATGTTGGCGAGGATGTCCTTCAGCGCGAATGCGACCGCGAAGCCGGCGACGCCCAGCGCCCCCAGGAGAGGGCCGATCGCCACACCGACCGAGTTCAACCCGTAGACGACACCGACCACCAGGACGACACCGCCGAGCACGCGTGCCAGGAGCGAGGCGATCATCTGGCTCTGGCCGCGCATGAGGTGCTTGACGACCCACGCGACTGCAAAGGCGCCGATGGCACCGCCGACGATGATGGCGCCGGCCCGGATCCAGTCCTCGGTCTCGGCGGCCAGGATCGGCGCGAACGCTGCAACGGCGATGTAGGTCACTGGGAGTTCTCCTTCGCGGACAGGGCCTCGTCGAGGCTGACGGCGGCGCTGATCAGCGCCAGGTGCGTGAAGGCCTGCGGAAAGTTGCCGAGCAGGCGTCCGTGAGGTCCGATCTCCTCGCTGAAGAGACCGGTCGGCGTCGCGTACGTCAGGAGCCGGTCGAAGTGCATGCGTGCTTCGTCGACCCGCCCGGCACGGCTGAGGGCCTCGATGTACCAGAACGAGCAGATCGTGAACGATCCCTCGTTGCCCTCGAGGCCGTCGTCGGTCGCATCGTGGTCGTATCGATCGACGAGCGGACCCCGAGCGAGCGTGTCGCCGATCGCATCGAGCGTGCTGAGCCACATCGGATCGTCGGGTGCGACGAACTTCACCAGCGGAGCCAGCAGGATCGACGCGTCCAGTGTCGATCCGTCCAGGGTCTGGGTGAACGCGCCGAGCTCACGATTGAAGCCGCGCTCGACGAGCGTGCCGTGCATCTCGTCACGAGCCCGATTCCATGCTGTTAGGTCGGCCGGCCGGCCGCGGCGCCGCGCCATGCGGATCGCTCGCTCGACGGCCACCCAGCACATCAGCAGCGACGACGTGTACCTCCGGGGACCGCTGCGAGCCTCCCACATGCCGTCGTCGGGCGTCTGCCAGTGCTCGATGACCCAGTCGACGATCGTTCGGACGTGCTCCCACGTCGTGAGGCTGATGCCAGTGCCCTGCTTGTCCGCGATGTACACGGAGTCGATGAGTTCGCCGTAGATGTCGAGCTGCATCTGGCCGCTCGCGCCGTTGCCGATTCGAACCGGACGACTGTCGGCGTAGCCGTTCCAGTGATCGAGGGTGGTCTCGGTGATCTCGTCGTGGCCATCGAGGTCGTACAGGGGCGACAGCGGCGGGTTCTCGGCGTCGCCGCATCGGTCGGCGCATGTCTCCATCCGGTCGGTCAACCACGAGGTGAAGGCGTCGGCCTCGTCGCCGTACCCGAGTTCGAGCAGGGCGTAGAGGGTGAACGCCGCGTCGCGGATCCACACGTAGCGGTAGTCCCAGTTGCGTTCGCCGCCGACGATCTCCGGCAGGCTCGTCGTACCAGCGGCGATCAGTCCACCGCTGTCCGCGCACGTCAGCAGCTTGAGCGCAAGCGCGGACCGCTCGACCGCCTCGCGCCAGCGACCTCGATACGTGCTCCTCGCCGACCAGGCCTGCCAGAAGCGCCGTGCCGCGTCTACGGTCTCGTCGATCGCGTCGTCGGTGGCGATGTTCGAAAGCGGCCCGAGTGCGAACCACGCCGTCTCGCGTTCGGCCAGCGAGAACGAGGCCGCGACGGTTGCGTCGCCGTCGCGCTGCAGGCCGACCGAGGCCGTCAGTACGAGCGCTTCGTCGTCACCGATGTGAATCCTGTGACCCTCGCCCGAGGTCTCGATCACGGCGTCCAGGCGTCCGTAGTCGGGTCGGAAGACGGCGGTGCTGCGCATGTCGACGTGGCCGCGGACACAGTGAACACGCCGCACCAGCGCTCGCTCGTCGGTGTCCACCGCCATCAGGTCCTCGATCTCCACGACGCCCGACTCGGTGTGCAGGCGCGTGACCAGGATGTTGGTGGCCGACAGGTAGACCTGCTTCCGAGCGGTCACTGTCGCTGTCGGTTCGATCGTCCAGTGACCGCCGTCGTCGTCGAGCAGGCGTCCGAACACCGACGGCGAATCGAACCGGGGCCAGCAGAACCAGTCGACCGATCCCGTGTCGGCGACGACACCGAGCGTGCGGAGGTCACCGACGACGCCGTACTGCTCCAGATCGAGACTCATGGATCGAGCGGTGTCGCATCGGGCCCGGACGAGCCGGGCTCGTACTCGTAGAGCCGGTGTTTCGCGGAGAGGATCGGCTCGACGATCCTCCAGGCGGCCAGGATCCCGTCGATCTGCGCGAAGTGGCGGGGGTCGCCGTCCATGGCGTTGTCGAACATCACGGCATAGTCGCCGAGGGGCCCGTGGTCGTCGGGCCCGCACGCGTAGATCGTCGTCGGCCTCGTGTCGTGCGTGGTGGGATCGATCACGTCGATGTCGAACGACGCGGAGGCATCCGGCTTGACCGTGAAACGGATGCGGTTGCCGTGCGAGGTCGCTGCCCGGGTCGTGTTGGTGAGGTGGAACACGACGTCGGTGCGCTCCTCGCCGAGTCGCTTCCCGGTTCGGATGGTGATCGGGACGCCGCGCCATCGATCGTTGTCGATCGCCAGGACGATCGAGGCGTAGGTCTCGACGGTCGAGTCGTCGGCGACGTCGTCGAGCTCTCGATAGCCCCGGTACTGGCCGAGTACGACGTCTCCGGCGGGAATCGGCCGGACCGAGCGAAGCAGGGCCACCCGAGCGTCGGAGAAGGCGCCGTCGGAACCGTCGACCGGCGGCTCCATCGTGACCATGGCCAGCATCTCCATCAGGTGGTTCTGTACGACGTCCTTGATCGCTCCCACGCCTTCGTAGAACGATCCACGACCGTCGACACCGCCCGTCTCGTACATGGTGATGTCGATGGCGTCGACCCGTTCGGCGCAGAGGGAGTTGTCCACCAACGGGTTGACGCTGCGGACGGTCAAGATGTTCTCGATCGCCGCCTTGGCGAGGAAGTGGTCGACGACGAACAGCTGCTCGTCCGGTATCGAATCGGTGATCCTGCGGTGCAGCTCGCGTGCGGACTCGGCGCCGTCCCCGAACGGCTTCTCGACGACCAGTCGGGTACCGGCCGGCAGCGCGCTGATGGCGATGCCCTCCGCGACCGCGGCGAAGATGTCCGGTGGGAGCGCGGCGTACACGAGCGGCCGCTCGCAGCCACCGAGCCGCTGGGCCAGCTCCGCGTAGACCGCACGTTCGGTCGAGTCGCCCCGGACGTAGGACAGATCGATGTTGGCGGCGATCGAGAGGTCGACCTCGCCGCCTCCGGCCGGTCGATGATCGCCGATCGCGTCGTCGAACATGTCGCGAAGGTCCTCGTCGGTGTACTCGCTGCGCCCGACACCGATCACCGGACCGTCGAGCAGGCCGGCAGCTGCGAGCTCGTAGATCGCCGGAAAGAGCTTCTTGTGGCCCAGGTCGCCCGTGACCCCGAACATCACGAGCGCGTCTGTTCGGGTGGTCGGATCTGTCATGCACAGGGCGGTACCCGCTCCCGGCCGTCCTCAACCCCTCGGCCGCGGACGGCGCGAGCGATCAGAGGAGGTGACCCCCTGATCGCTCGCGCCGATCAGACGAGGTGGTCGGCTTGCTCGATCAGGTGGACGAGGCCGTCGACCCGGCGGTCGTGCATGTCGTCGGCGAGTCGCTCGGTCTCCTCGAGCAGGTCGGGCAGTGCGTCGTACCCGAGTCCGGCGTGCGGATTCTCTCGGAGGATCTCGGCGAACACGGCGGCCACGGTCGCAAGCTGGAAGTCGAGCGGGGTCTCACGCCACTCCTCCTCGATGTCGCGGAGGTCGATGTCCTCGTCGATCTCGATCACTTCGCCGCTGTCGGGGTCCTCCCAGCGCAGGAACACCTCGCCGATGTCGCCGCGGTCGTCGAGCGACACGTCTCGACGCAACTCCACCTCGTAGAGGGCGGTCACCTGATGCCCGGCGCCGAGTTCGCCAGCGTCGACGTCGTCGTCGCGGAAGTCGCGGTCGAGAACCCCGCGATTCTCGAATCCGATCAGGCGGTACGAGCCGACGACCTCGGCGTCGAACGCCACCTGGATCTTCGCGTCCTTGGCGATCGTCAGCAGGGTCGACGTGAGTTCGTCCTCGAACAACCGCTCGGCCTCGTCCTCGGTGTCGACGTAGGCGTAGAAGCCGTCGCCCTGATCGGCGAGCTGCTCCATCGTCACGTCGTTGAAATTGCCCATTCCGAAGCCGACCGTGACGAGATCGATACCCCGGTCGGCGTCGTCGCGGATCATGCGAGCGAGCCGATCCGGATCCGTCGTTCCGACGTTGGCCACGCCGTCGGACGCGAGCACGACCCGGTTGAGACCGTCGCGCCGGAAGGCGTCGGAAGCGAGCGCGTACCCCTGGCGAAGGCCCGCTTCGAGATTGGTCGAACCGCCCGGTCGAAGGCGATCGATCGCTTCCAGGATCTCGTCGCGTTCGGCGACCGCGGTCGGCCTGAGCACCACACCCGAGCTGTCGTCGTACGTGACGATCGCGACGGTGTCGTCCTCGTCGAGTTGGTCGACGAGGATCGTCAGGGACTCCTTCACGAGGCCGAGCCGGTCGTCGCGGTCCATCGACCCGGACGTGTCGATGACGAACGTCAACGCAGCCGGACCGCGCTCGTCGACGAATTCGCCCTGCACGCCGATCCTGACGAGGTGGCGGTCGTCGCCGAACGGTGACGGCCCGCCGTCGACGGTCAGCTCCAGGCCATCGCGAGGAGCGTCGTAGTCGTATGCGAAGGCGTTGACGTACTCCTCGGGGCGGACCGACTCACGCGGCGGCAACGTGCCCTCGTCGAGCCAGCGCCGAGCGACCGAGTAGGAACCGGTGTCGACGTCGAGCGCGAACGTCGACAGCGGGTCGACGGACGTGGTGACGAAGTCGCGAAAGCCGTAGTCCTCGAACGTGTTGCCCCGCTGACGATTCCCGTCGGGCCGCGGCTCGTCGCCGCCGAACAGACCGCCCTCCGCATCGGCCGACCCGCCGATGGACTCGGCAGCGGGCGCCACCATGACGTCGTCCGCCGCATCGTCCGCCGCATCGTCCACCTCCTCCGACACGTCGACGCCCTCGTCGACCAGCCCACCCTCGACGTCGGACGAGTCACCGTCGCCGGTGGTCTCGTCCTCGGCGTCCGAGGGGCGACCGGTGCGACCGCCATCCGACGGATCGGAGTCGTCGAAGATCCCCTCCTCGGTGTCCTCCGATCCGAGCTCGCCGCCGTCGTCGTCATCCCCGCCGCAGCCGGCCAGGATCACTCCCAGGGTCGCCAGGATGGCCACTGTCTTGTTCACGTTGCTGCGCTTCATGGAGGTCTGACGTCGCAGGTCGACGCGACGGTTCCCCCGGTTCGTGACGACTGCGTGACGTTCGATCGGGCCGGCCGGTCGATCGGGCTGGTACACCTGCGAGGCGGCGATCCTGCTCGCGCTCGTCTCGGGCTTCGTCTACGGCGTGTCGGACTACGTCGGCGGTCGGGCCAGCAGACGGTGGCGCCCGATCGTCGTCACACTGACCGCGGAGCTCGCGCTCCTGTGCGTCACGCTTGCGGTGGTGCCGGTGATCGAGGCCACCGCTCCGTCCGGGCGCGCGGTGGGGAGGTATCGCCGGCGGTGTCGCCGGCAGCGTCGGAGTACTGGGTCTCTATCTGTCCCTGTCCAAGGGAGACATGACGGTGGTCGCACCGGTCACCGGCGTCGTCGCCGCAGCCGTGCCGGTGCTCGTCGGGCTCGGGCTGGGAGAACGTCCGGGAGCGCTGGCGGGCGGCGGCATCGTGTTGTCGCTGCGGGCGGTCCTGCTCGTCGGCGGAACGCTCGACGGGATGGTCGCGAGGATGTGGGACGGGGCGGTCGGCGTCGGGCACGCGCTGGTCTCGTTCGCGACCATGGCCGCCGCGACCGCGGTCGGTGCGGCGATCGGGATGCTGTTCGTGGCGTTCTCACGTACTGGTGACAGCGGACTGTGGCCGTTGCTCACGGCCCGGATCGGAGCCACCCCCTTGCTCGTGTCCGCGCTCGCGTGGTCGCGTCGCCACGCCGATCCCGGTCTGGCCCTGGGTCGGTGAGTGTTGCTGCCCGGACTTGCGATCGGGCTCATGGCCGGGGCGGCGAACGGGTTGTACCTGCTGGCGACGCGTCGGGGCCCGCTGTCGTCGGTCGCCGTGCTGGTCGCGCTCTATCCGGCGAGCACGGTGGCACTCGTCACCGTGCTCGACCGCGGACGGGCGACGAGATGGCAGTTGACCGGCATGCTCGTGGCCTGCGCTTCCGTGGCGTGCATCACCGTCGGGGCGTGAGGCTCAGCGCGGTTCGCGGGGAAGACCCAGCACGCGCTCGCCCAGGATGTTGCGCATGATGTTCGACGTGCCGCCCATGATGGTGTAGCCCGGTGCGTAGAGCAGCCCGTGGACCACGTCGTTCCACACGGTCGCCTCGGCGCCGAAGACGCGGGCGACGAACTCGGCGACACGCCACTCGTGTTCGGTGCAGAAGCACTTGGTCGCCGCCGAGAATCCCCTCGGGGCCTGTTTGAGCACCTCTCGGGTGACGAGGATGCGGCCGAGTCGGTACCCGGTCTCCAGCACGGCGATCTCCTGGCGGATCCGCGGATCGGTGGTGTCGGCGCGCTCGAGCGCGAGCTGGAACAACGCCTGATTGCTCACGAGCCGGTCGATCCCGCCGCGTTCGTGTTCGAGTTGGGTCATCGTCTGCTTGAAGGCGTTGCCCTCGATGCCCACGAGGTTCGTGACGGGCACCCGTGCGTCGGTGAAGAACACTTCCGAGAAGTGCTGGTTGGTGGTCATGTCCTTGATCGGCCGGGCCTCGATGCCAGGGGTGTCCATCGGGACGATGATCTCGCTGATCCCCTGGTGTGGGGGGCCGTCACTGCTGGTCCGGCAGATCACGTAGCAGTAGTCAGCGACGAGCCCGAAGCTGGTCCAGATCTTCTGGCCGTTGATCACGTACTCGTCGCCGTCGCGGACGGCCTGTGTCTTCAGGCTCGCGAGGTCGCTGCCGGCGTTCGGTTCCGACATGCCGATGCACCACGTGGTCTCGCCCGACAACATGCCGGGGAGGAACTCCTCCTGCTGATCCGGTCGCCCGTACGAGATCAACGACGGGCCCATCTGCCGGTCGGCGAACCACATCGCCGCGATCGGAGCACCCGCGGCGATCAGTTCCTCACCGATGATCAGCCGGTCGATCGGCGGCCGTCCTCCGCCACCGAATTCCGTCGGCCAGGTCAGACCGATCCAGCCCAGCTCGGCCATCTCGATCGCGAACTCCTTGGAGAAGCCGTTGATCCACGAGTCGTTGTGTCGGCCGTACCGTTGGACCGCCGACGCCGCGACCTCTCGGGCCTGCTCGCGGAGAACAACCTGGTCATCGGTCCAATTGAAGTCCATCGCCCTTGATCGTAGGCCGCGATCCGGGCGCGATTCCGCATCGATCGACCGAGGTTCAAGCGTTCGCCATATGTGTCATTTGTGAGTCAACTCCCTTCAAGGTGCGCGGATCGAGCGGCGATAGAGGGCAAGAATCACAGCGTTCTCCATGCGGGCGCTTCGAGACGATCACAAAGGAAACGACATGAAGCGATCACTGGGAATCGGGCTCTCGTTGGCCATCATGACGCCCGTCATCCTCACCGCCGCGGTGTCGTGGGGTGCATCGAGCGACACCGGCTGCTGGGATGAGTACAACAACCGGGGGACCCGGATGTACCGCACGGTGGCGCCGCAGGGGCAGGACCTCTCGGACTGCACGCCGGCCTCCTCGTGCAAGTGGGGCTACGCAGCTCGCGATGGCAAACGGAATCGGCTGTACGTGCCGTACGGCCAGGATCCGGCGACCGCGTGCTCGGACATCACGACCACCACGCTGCCGCCGATCACCACGACACCGCCGACGCCGCCCGAGACCACCACACCCCCGGATCCGACGACGCCCCCGACCGTGCCGGGTGGCAACGGTCGGTTCGAGCTGCTGCCGGTCGGCGCCGCGCTGCCGTCGGATGCGGCGTGTGCACAGCAGGTCCGATCGACGACCGAGAACCGACCCGAGAACGCCGCCGCCAACGCGACGCCCGGGACCGGGGCGAACACGACCTATCCGAGGGTGACCGGCAACTTCACCGGCACGACCGACGAGATCATCCAGTGGACCGCCTGCAAGTGGGGCATCGACGAGGACATGGTCCGCGCCCAGATCGTGAACGAGTCGTTCTGGAAGCAGGAGGCCATGGGGGACTTCACGACGGATCCGGGAGCCTGCATCCCGCGCTACCCGATCGGGAACTACCCGCCGCAGTACAACGGCGACCGCACCCACAGCGGCGAGTGCCCCGAGTCGATCGGCCTCGGACAGGTCCGGTGGCTCTATCACCAGTCTGCGTTCGACAACGGCAACGCGATCGACTCCACGGCGTACAACCTCGACTACACGTATGCCATCTGGCGCACCTGCTACGAAGGCGGGTTCGGTTGGCTCAACGACGTCGAGGGCCGCGGCAACTACGCCGCCGGTGACGCGACCGGCTGCCTCGGCGTGTGGTTCTCGGGGCGTTGGTACACGGATGCGGCCATCGGCTACATCGACCGGTTCTCCGACACACTCGCCGATCGGACGTGGGAGCAGGAGTGGTTCCCGCCGGCGCAGCCCGACGGCGACAGCGGCACGAACTCGACGCTGCCTGCCGTCGTCACGGTCCCGCCCCCGACCACGGCGGCCGAGACCACGTTGCCGGCCACGACGGCGCCCGCAACCACGGCTCCCGCGACCACTGCGCCGGCCACCACGGCGCCAGCGACCACGGCGCCGCCGACCACGACGCCCCCGCCCCCTCAGGGTGGAGCGTTCTTCGAGGACTTCGCCGGCAACTCGGGACTCGAGCGGTTCTCGAAAGGTGTGTACCACCGCGACAACGACGTCGTTCGCGTGAACTCCTGGCCCGGTGATCACGATCTGTCCTGTGGAGCTCCGACGTCGTCGCGGACCATTCACCGTGACCAGCCCGACGAGTCGTTCTACATGTGCCGTGACCACCTGATGACCAGCGTCGGCGACACGAGCGGCTACTCACTCGCATGGTTCTCCCCGAATCAGATCTTCACCCGCTCCGAGTCGAACGTCGTCTCGTGGGACGTCAACATGACCGACCTGGGCAATCGACAGTGGTGGGAGGTCGCCGTGATCCCGGCCGGGTCCACCAAGACCGTGTGCCACCCGTCGATCGCCGTCGATCCGTGCGGCCTCTCCGCGTACACTCCGGGCACGGCGATGTTCGGTATCGGTCCGTGGGCCGAGTTCCAGCTCGTCGGGGACCGGGTCGAGCGCCAGCCGGGCGACAACCCGTGTGGGTACTTCACCTCCGACCCCGAGGCCTGCGCCTCCAAGGCGATCCGGCGCACGTTCACGATGACCGACAACCTCAACGGCACGATCACGGTCGACTACCCGGCCGCCGGCCGGAGCTGGACGATCAAGGGCTCGTTCCCCGAGCGGTTCGAGGTCGTGTTCAAGGACCACAACTACACGCCCGACAAGGACAACAACCCGGTCGGCTACACCTGGCACTGGGACAACATCCGGATCGGATGACCGCCGTCGTACGACGGTGCCACTCCGGGTGGCCGAATCGCCCACCGGAGTGGCCCGCCGTGCGATCGCTCAGGAAGTCTTGACGGAATTGGCGGGGGATCCTCGAGAATCCGCTGACACCGACGTCGGTCGGTTCCTACGCTGGCGACATGCGACAGCGAGGAGCGGTCCGGCGGGTGGCGGTCCTGGTCGGCGTGGCCGCAGGGACGGTCGGGCCGTGGTCGCCGGTGCACGGCGACGAACTCGCCGAGGCGCCAGTGATGACCGAATCCGCCGCGCCGACGACCACCGAACCCTCCGGCCCGACGAGTGAGCCGGTGGTGGCGGTGGGGGTGCCGCCGGTGCCGTCGGTGACGAGTGAGCCGGTGGTCGCGGTGGGGGTGCCGCCGGTGCCGTCGGTGACGAGTGAGCCGGTGGTCGCGGTGGGGGTGCCGCCGGTGCCGTCGGTGACGAGTGAGACGGTGGTCGCGGTGGGGGTGCCGCCGGTGCCGTCGGTGACGAGTGAGCCGGTGGTCGCGGTGGGGGTGCCGCCGGTGCCGTCGGTGACGAGTGAGCCGGTGGTCGCGGTGGGGGTGCCGCCGGTGCCGCTCTCGGCGCTGGTCGCCACGAAGGACGCAGCACGTCGCCTCATCGATCGTTGCCTCTGAGGCCGCTGCCGCGGCTCGGTCGATCTCAGCGGGCGTCGATGGCGACGTATTCGCGCTCGTCGACACCGGCATACCACTGCCGAGGTCGGGAGATCCTCTGCTCGGGATCGTTGAGGAGCTCCTGCCAGTGCGCCAACCATCCCGACGTGCGCGGAATCGCGAACAGCACCGTGAACATGTCGACCGGGAACCCCAGCGCCTGGTAGATCAGGCCCGAGTAGAAGTCGACGTTCGGGTACAGCTTCCGATCGATGAAGTACGGATCTTCGAGGGCCACCTCCTCGAGCGCCAGCGCGATGTCGAGGAGCGGGTTCTTGCCGGTGACGTCGAAGACGTCGTAGGCGGCCTGCTTGATGATGGTCGCACGCGGGTCGTAGTTCTTGTACACGCGGTGGCCGAAGCCCATCAGTCGACCCTCGCCGTTCTTCACCGATTCGATGAAGGCCGGCACATTGTCCTTCGTGCCGATGTCGGTGAGCATGCGCACCACCGCCTCGTTGGCACCGCCGTGGAGCGGACCGTACAGCGCGCTGGCCGCTGCGGCGGCCGAGGTGTACGGATCGGTCTGGCTCGAACCGACGACGCGCATGGCCGTGGTACCACAGTTCTGTTCGTGGTCGGCGTGCAGGATGAACAGCACGTCCATCGCCCGCTCGAGCCGGGGATCGACTTCGTAGTCGGGACCGATCTTCCACATCATGCTCAGGAAGTTGGCGGGGTACGACAGGTTGTTGTCGGGATAGTTGAACGGCAGCCCGACCGAGAATCGGTACGCCATCGCTGCGAGTGTCGGTGACTTGGCGATCAGCCGAACGATCTGACGATGGCGGCTGTCGGGGTCGTGGATGTCCTTCGCACCGTTGTAGAACGTGCCCAGTGCCGCCAACGACGACACGAACATCCCCATCGGGTGGGCGTCGTAGTGGAAGCCATCGACGAAGCGCTTGCGCATGTTCTCGTGGATGAACGTATGGGTCGTGATCTCGTGGGTCCAGGTCGCCAGTTGCTCGCTGGTCGGTAGCTCGCCGTGGATCAGGAGGTAGGCGACCTCCAGGTACGTCGACCGCTCGGCGAGCTGCTCGATCGGATAGCCGCGATACCGCAGCACGCCGTTCGCCCCATCGAGGTACGTGATCTCCGACTTGCACGCTGCCGTCGACATGTACGCAGGGTCGTACATGAACAGCGACGGATCGAGCTCACGCAACGCACTGGAGGGAAACACCCCGCCCTCGATCGGGACAGTGACCGTCTTGCCGGTTCGGTCGTCGGTGATGGTGATGGTGTCGGGCACGGTGCTTCCTTCGTGTCACGCTCGGATGGAACGGGGCTAGCACCCCAGCGAGCCAATGTACCGTTCGGCGGTGCCCGACCTCCAACGAGAGCGCTCGAGGGTTGAACCGATCAACGCCGATCCCGATCCACGAGGTCGATCTGCGGTGACGCGGTGCCGGCTCTGGGGGAAGGCCGTACGTCGTGTGCCGGTCGAGCAGGTGAGGAGCCGCAGAGCACTGCAGCTCGCGAGGTTCGAACGGCCGCTCGAACCCCTGCGCAGCATCGGTCAGAGCGGCGTGTTGCCGTGTTTTCGACGGGGGAGGACCTCGCGTTTGTCGGCCAGCATGGTCAGCGACGCGGCGATCTCGCGGCGCGTGTCGGCCGGATCGATCACTGCGTCGACGTAGCCGCGCTCGGCGGCGACGTACGGGTTGAGGAGGCGTTCGGCGTAGTCGGCCTCGAACGCGGCCCGCTCCTCGTCCGTCGCCCGGCGCTGCAGGATCGCTGCCGCCTGTCCGGCGCCCATGACCGCGAGCTCGGCCCACGGCCAGGCGAGGCAGACGTCGTTGCCCATCGTCTTGGAATCCATCACGATGAACGCGCCGCCATAGCTCTTGCGGAGGATCACGCAGATGCGGGGCACGGTGGCGCGACCGTACGCGTAGACGAGCTGTGCGCCGTGACGGATCATGCCCCGCCACTCGAGGTCCTTGCCGGGGTAGAAGCCGGGGGTGTCGACGAGCGTGATGATGGGCAGGTTGAAGGCGTCGCAGAACGCGACGAATCGTGCCGCCTTCTGGGACGCCGGGATGTCGAGCGTTCCGGCGAGGTTCATGGGTTGGTTGGCGACGATGCCGACGGGCTGCCCACCGACCGTGGCGAACGCCGTGACGACGTTCCCTGCCCACCGTCCGCGCACTTCGAACAGGGAGTCCTCGTCGACGATCGCCTCGGCGACCTGGCGCACGTCGTAGCTTCCGGTGGATGACTCGGGGATCAGCTCGCCGGCTTCCGGGCAGGCACGGTCGAGCGGGTCGGTGGTGGGCCGGTGGGGCGGCGCTTGGTCGGCGTGATCGGGGACGTACTCCAGCAGGTGCTCGATCATCTCCGTGCCGGCCGCCCGGTCGCCGACGACGGCGATCGAGAGGCCGCCGTGCTTCTCCATCGCCTCGGCGCTGCCGAGTTCGTCTTTCGAGATGTCGATACCGGTGATCTGTCGGACCATCACCGGACCGTTCACGAACGCGTAGGCGGTCGTCGTCATGATGGTGAAGTCCACGAGACCGAGCAGTAGCGCCGGACCCGACACGGCCGGCCCGTCGACGATCGCAAAGGTGGGCACGTTGCCCGAGCATCGAGTGAGTGCCCGAGCGACCCGTCCCCAGCCGTGGAGCGCAGCGATGCCCTCGCCGATGTGGGCGCCCGCCGAGTTGATCACCATCACGAACGGGATGCGCTCCTCGAGCGCGGTGCCGGCCGCGGTCTCCCACGTGTGGGTCATCGCCTGGCTGAGCGGCGCTGCCGGTTCGACCGGGTCGAACTCGAGCCACGACACCCGGCGCCCGGCGAGCGTACGGACGCGCGCCGAGACGGGGCCGGGGAGCCCGGTTGCCAGGTTCACTTCGTCGAGCGACATCGGGGCGGACCTTAGACGGTCTGCGCCCGGCTCAGACGCTGCGGTGGAGTGGGAACGTGTCGGTGGTGAGGTGTACCCCCGGCTGCTCGTCGGCGTGGGTGCGCACGACTTCACTCAGGATCGACGCGACCGCGCTGGTGGCCGCGCTCGGACCGGGGCGTCGTCGCCGCACCCAGGCGACCACTCGCCGTGGGAGTTCCGGCACCATCACCCGCTTGAAGGCGCCGTCGATCTGTTTCGGTGCGGCCGTGGCGGGCACGATCGCTGCGCCGTAGCCGTCGAAGGCGAGCGACGCGAGCAGTCGGACCCCGTCGATCTCCGCCTGTGCGCGGAGCGAGACATCGACGCTGCCCGCTGCCCGGTCGAGCACTCGGCGCAGGGCGGCGCCCTTCGGAGGCAACAGGAGGGGGACGTCCTCGAGTTCCCGCAACGACATCGTGTCGCGAGCGGCGAGCTCGTGGGAACCGTGGACGAGCAGGATGAGATCTTCGGCGAACAACGGCTCCACGATCAGTTCGGGATCGTCGATCGGGAGGTGGATGATCGCCGCGTTCAGCTGGCCGGCCAGCACCCCGGGAACGATCGTGGTCGTGCTGCCTTCGCTGACGATCGGGTGGACCCGGGGGTGCCGCTCGGCGACGGCGCCCAGGAGCCGGGGCATCAGCCAGCGGGCCGTGGTGCCGATCACGCCGATGCGGGCATCGCCCGACACGTCGGCGTCCAGTGATGCGATGTCGGCGGAGATGTCGTCGATCTCGTGGAGCACCCGGCGAGCCCGCTCGACGACCCGAACGCCTTCGTCGGTGAGGCCGCCGTGCGCACGATCGACGAGGGTGACGCCCAGCTCACGCTCCAGTTTGGCGACGTGCCCCGATACGTTCGACTGCACGGTGTACAGGGCTCGTGCTGCAGCCGAGAACGTGCCGTGATCGGCGACGGCGACGATGGCGGCCAGCTGCCGGACGTCCATGTCGAGAGCATATCAGGAAAACAGATACGGGATATCGCTGAGTTCTACTTGTCAGATGCGGAATTGCACGTGCATACTTTCACAACCAGAACGACGCGAGAACACCCCCCATGTTCCGCTTCGAGGAAGCTCCACCGAATCGGTCCCCCACCGAAGGAGCTCCCAGGTTGAGACGCCCCGATCCCCCATCGGGGCGTCTCCCGTTTTTCGGCCCGTGTTTGGCGGTTCGGGGCCGTGCCGTAGTCTGCAGCCGTGGCCAATCGACCGGACAGCTCACCCCCAGACGAGGACGGAGCGGACGGCGGGGCCCCGGCGACATCAGCCGGAGCTGCCTTCTTCGACCTCGACCGCACGTTGCTGCGGGGTGCCAGTGGAGAAGTCTTCTCCGACGCCATGCGAGCCGCCGGTCTGGTGAGCCGGAGCATCCCCGGCGAGAAGATGCTCTATCAGCTCTTCAACACCGTGGGCGAGACGTTGCCGTCGATGGCGCTCGCCCGCCAGGCCGTGCATTTCGCCAAGGGCCGGTCCCGTGCGTCGGTCCGGGAAGCCGCCGACACCGTCGCGGACAGACTGGTCGACATGGTGCAGCCGTTCGCCGAATCGGTGTTCGCCATGCACCGCGACGAGGGACGGCCGATCGTGTTGGCCACGACCACGCCGTACGACCTCGTCAAGCCGTTCGCCGACCGGCTCGGACTCGACGGCGTCGTGGCGACGCGGTACGGCGTCGAGTCGGACGACGACACCTACACCGGCGACCTCGCCGGGCCGTTCGTCTGGTCGACCGGCAAGCTGGCGGCCGTGCGCGAGTGGGCCGGCGAGCACGGCGTCGACCTCGCCGCCAGCTACGCCTACTCGGACAGCGTCTACGACACCCCGCTACTGTCGGCGGTGGGTCACCCGGTCGTCGTCAACCCCGACCCCCGGATGGTCGTCATGGCCGCGGCCCGACGGTGGCCGACGATCAACCTGGACGTCGCACCCGGCGTGAAGAAGGTCCCGCTCGTCGGAATCGAGCTGCAGAAGCTGGCCCTGGCGTTCTCACGTCCGTCGATGGTGCCGTACGCCGACATCCGGATCCGGAACACCGACAAGATCCCCGCCGAGGGTCCGGTCATCCTCGTCGCCAACCATCGCTCGTACTTCGACCCCATGGTCATCTCGATGGTGGTCGCGAAGACCGGTCGAACGGTGCGGTCACTCGGCAAGAAGGAGGTGTTCGACGTTCCCGTCGTCGGGCCCCTCGCCACGGCGATGGGCGGGATCCGGGTCGATCGGGGCACCGGCTCCGACGCCCCGCTGCAGGCGGCCGCCGATGCGCTCGCGGCCGGCGAGATGGTGGCGATCATGCCCGAGGGCACGATCCCGCGTGGTCCGGCGTTCTTCGAACCGAAACTGAAAGGTCGCTGGGGTGCGGCCCGGTTGGCCCACATGACGGGAGCGACGGTGATCCCGGTCGGGTTGTGGGGGACCGAGATCGTGTGGCCCCGTTCGTCGCGGGTGCCCAAGTTGTTCAACGTCACCGACGCCCCGACGGTGCTGGCCACGGTCGGTGATCCCGTCGAACTCAAGGGCAAGAGCGTCGACAAGGACACGAAGCGGATCATGAAGGCGATCTCGGAGTTGCTGCCGCCCGAGGCACACGTGCGGCGCGACCCGACCCCGGAGGAGCTCGCAGCGACGTACCCGCCGGGTTACCGCGGCGATCCCGGCACGGAGACCGATCGCCGCCCCGGCACCGACTGAAGTCGGGGCGAGCGGCCGATCAGGTCGGGAACGACTCGAGGACCCGTTCATCGGTGGCCCGGTACAGCACCGAGCCACCGATGGTCACCGCGCCGCTCGACCGGGGGCCCGACGAGGGTTCGGGGTCATCACCCGGTGACGTGGTCGGCGTCGACGACCGTCGACCGAGGTTTCCGAGCCCGCACCATGGGGTCGTCGGCCGCGCCGCAGCCGGACTCCCGATGGTGGGACGACCGCTCCGCATCTCGATCGTCGACCGCTCGCTCGGTCATCGTGACACCCGGCACACGCCGAAGAGCACGGTTCGTTCCATCGAATTCCGATGGCCCGGTGCTGGGCCGACCCGCAGCGGTGCCCGCAGCCGTCAGTCGCCGACTCGGCCGTCGATGGCTTCGCGGATCAGATCGGCATGGCCGCAGTGCCGGGCGTATTCTTCGATCATGTGGACGAGGATCCATCGGAGGCTCGTCGGGCCGTGGTGACCCTGCTCGACCGCGACGTCGTCGAGATCGACGTCCGTGATCGCCGCCCGGCTGCGGCCGACTGCGTCATCGAACTGTCGGCCCAGCTCGGCGGGGGAGAAGTCGGCGGCGGTGTCCATCTCCCAGTCGGGATGTGCGTCGCAGTCCGCTCCGGCCCACTCGGCGATCGTGTTGCGTCCGTGGAGCACCTCACCGAACCAGAAGTCCTCCACCCATGCCATGTGACGGAGCAGGCGACCGAGCGTCAGCGTCGAACTGGCGGCCGTGACCCGGAGCGAGTCGGCATCGAGATCGGCGCATTTCCGGACCAGGACCGTGCGATAGAAGTTGAGATAGGACAGCAACATCTCTCGCTCGCCAGCCGTTCGAGCCGGGTCCGACGGCGGCGGCGGCATTCGAATCACATCGTTGTCACTGGTTTTTGGGGGCATTGTGACTCCTGACACCGGATTTCGGAACAATCGGAACAAATCTGCTGTATGTCGATGTTGTTACGAGAGTAATGTGATAGGTCGAAGGTCTTGTGATGGGTATGGCTGTGAGTACCGGGGAGCGTGGCGAAGCACGGGCGGTCGCGTCCTGGTGGCGGAGCCGCTACGGCGCCCAGATGCTCGTCGAGATCGGCATCGTCGCCGGCTTGCTGATCATCTACCGGACGATCCGGACGCTGAACAAGACCGACCTCCGTGCGGCGTTCGCCAACGCCCGTGACATCATTCGATTCGAGAGCTGGCTCGGTCTCCCCTTCGAAGACGACCTGCAAGGGTTCCTGCTGGATCACCCCACGCTCATCAAGCTGCTGAACCACTACTACATCTGGTTCCACTTCCCAGCGGCGATCGGGCTGCTGCTGTGGCTGTACCTGCGCCACTCGGATCGATACGCGTCGTTCCGCAACCTGATGGCGTTCTCGACCTTCACCGGACTGATCATCCACCTGCTGTTCCCACTGGCGCCACCCCGCATGATGGATGGGTTCGTCGACACGATGGCCAGGTGGGGCCCCGAGATCTACCCCGAGAACCCGCTCGAGGGCGCCGCCAATCAGATCGCGGCCATGCCGTCGCTGCACTTCGCGTGGGCCGTGATCGTGGCCATTGCCGTCGTCAGCGTACTCCGCTCACGCTGGCGCTGGCTGATCGTGATCCACCCGATCCTGATGACGCTGTCGATCATCGCGACGGCGAACCACTGGTGGATCGACGCGGCCACAGCAGGTCTGCTCGTCGTCGCCGGGATCGCGCTCTGGCGTATGTTGTCCTCATGGATCGGCGACCGCAGTTGGTCGTGGACCTCGATGCGATTCCAGGCCGACGACGGCATCCGCCGGCTCGAAGACCTCGCCAACGAGCCGCAGTACGAACCGGTCGAGACCAGGCTGCGGTGAGCGCCGGACGCGTTCGCCGGCATCACCCGTTCGACCGGTAGTTCAATCGTTCGCAAGCATCCGCCGCACGACGTTGAGCGCCGAACCCGCCCGGAACCATTCCACCTGTTCGGGGCTGAACGTGTGCATCCCGAGGAAGTCGATCGTGGTGCCGTCGGGCTTGACGATCTGGCAGTGGATCGGCTCGCCGGGTACCGGAGGCAGGCCCAAGACGTTGATGCGGTCGTCTTCGCCGATCAGATCGTAGGTGGACGGGTCGGCGAACGTCATCGGCAGCATGCCCTGCTTCTTCAGGTTCGTCTCGTGGATGCGGGCGAAGCTCCGCGCGATGGCGACGAGGCCCAGCCGGAAACGTGGTTCCATCGCGGCGTGTTCTCGGCTGGATCCCTCGCCCATGTTCTCGTCGCCGATCACGACCCACGGCTGCCCGGCCTCGTGATAGGCCTTCGCGATCTCCGGGAACGTGTGGGTCTCGCCGGTCAGCTGGTTCTTGCCGAAACCGACCTCGTACCCGTCGTAGGCGTTGACCGCGCCCAGGTACAGGTTGCCCGAGATGTTCTCGAGATGGCCGCGGTACTTGAGCCACGGACCGGCCATCGAGATGTGATCGGTGGTGAACTTGCCCTGCGCTTTCACCAGCACCGGCAGTTCGCGGTAGTCCTCGCCGTTCCACGCCGGGAACGGTTCGAGCAACTGCAGTCGATCGCTGTCGGGGCTGACCGCGACCTCGACCGCGCTGCCATCGGCGGGCGGTGCGGTGAACGTGTCCGCGCCCGGGTCGTAGCCTGCGTCGGGGAGTACCTGACCGACCGGCGCGTCGAGGGTCACCTCCGTGCCGTCCGGGGCGGTGATCGTGTCGGTCGTGGGATCGAAGTCGAGCCGACCGCTGAGCGCTATCGCCATCACGGTGTCGGGCGACGTGACGAATGCCAGCGTCTTGGCCGAGCCGTCGTTGCGCTTCGGGAAGTTGCGGTTGAAGGAGGTGACGATCGTGTTCGTGTGCCCGGTGATCGCCTCGGGCCGGCTCCACTGGCCGATGCAGGGACCGCACGCATTGGCGAGCACGGTGGCGCCGACCGCCTCGAGGTCGGCCAGGAGGCCATCGCGTTCGATCGTGGCGCGGGTCTGCTCCGAGCCGGGTGTGATCAACAGCGGGACCTGGGCCGTGAGGCCGGCTGCGGCGGCCTGGCGGGCGATCGATGCTGCTCGCGTGATGTCTTCGTACGACGAGTTGGTGCAGGAGCCGATCAGCGTGGCCGACGGGACGAGCGGCCAATCGTTCTCACGAGCTGCCTTGCCGACGCCGTCGGCGCCGGTCCGATGTGCGAGATCGGGTGTGTGGGGACCGTTGAGCAACGGCTTCAGCGTGTCGAGATCGATCTCGATCAGTTGGTCGTAGAGCGCTCCTTCGTCGGCACGCAGGTCGGCGGCGACCTGGTCGGCGGCATCGGCGATCGCCTCGCGGCCGGTCGCCTTGAGGTACATCGCCATGTTCTGGTCGTATCCGAACACCGAGGTCGTGGCGCCGATCTCGGCGCCCATGTTGCAGATCGTGGCCTTGCCCGTCGCCGAGATCGTGTCGGCCCCGGGGCCGTGGTACTCGACGATCGCACCCGTCCCGCCCTTGACCGTCAGCCGGCGGGCCACTTCGAGAATGACGTCCTTCGGGCTCGACCAGTCGCTCAGCGTGCCGGTGAGCTTGACTCCGATGACCTTCGGCCACCGGACGTTCCACGGGAAGCCGGTCATCACGTCGACCGCATCGGCACCTCCGACCCCGATCGCCACCATGCCGAGTCCACCGGCGTTGGGCGTGTGACTGTCGGTGCCGATCATCATCCCGCCGGGGAAGGCGTAATTCTCGAGCACCACCTGATGGATGATGCCCGAGCCCGGCCCCCAGAAGCCGATCGAGTACTTGGCCGACACGCTCCGCAGGAAGTCGTACACCTCCTTGTTGGTATCGACCGCCACGCCGAGGTCGATCTGCGCGCCGACCTTGGCCTGGATCAGGTGATCGCAGTGCACGGTGGAGGGCACGGCGACCTCGGGCAGGCCGGCCGTCATGAACTGCAGCAGGGCCATCTGCGCCGTGGCGTCCTGCATCGCAACCCGATCCGGGTGGAAGTCGGCGTAGCTGACGCCGCGTTCCATCTCCTGGTTGGCCGGGTCGGCGAGATGGTTGACGAGGATCTTCTCGGCCAGCGTCAGGGGTCGACCCAGTCGTTCGCGCCCGAGATGCACGTGGTCTGACAGGCTCGCGTACACGGCCTCGACGAGTGCGATCGGGGTGTCTGCAGTCACGGTCATGTAGACAACTATAATACAAGTGCATGGGCGCAGCAAAGCCATCCGACCGTCCCACGACACCCACCCACGAGCAGGTGTGGCGCGGGATCGACCACGTCCAGCTCGCGATCCCGGCGGGCGGGGAGCCACGGGCGCGAGCGTTCTACGCGGGCGTCCTCGGCATGACCGAGATGCCCAAGCCGCCACTCCTTGCCGCTCGTGGTGGTGCGTGGTTCCGTGCCGGTCCCGTCGAGATCCACGTCGGGGTGGAACGCGACTTCGTCCCGGCCCGCAAAGCGCACCCGGCCCTCCTGGTGGAGGGTCTCCCTGCGTTCGTCGACGTCGCCGGTCTCGACGTGCGCTGGAACGACGAGATCCCCGGGCTCGTTCGATGCCACGTCGACGACCCGTTCGGGAACCGGATCGAACTGATCGAGGCCGCGTCGTGAACGCTCGCCACGGGCATCGGGACGGCACGTGAGGAGCGTCCGCTACCAGGAGATCGCCGACGAGCTGCGTCGGCGTGTCCGCACTGCCGCGCCCGGATCGCTCCTCCCGAGCGAGTCGGAGCTGTCGGCCGAGTTCTCCGCGAGTCGGGTCACGATCCGGCGGGCACTCGAACTGGTCCGCGACGACGGTTTGATCGCGGCTCGCCAGGGTTTCGGATGGTTCGTCTCGACCGAGCCGGTGCGCCAGAGCCTCGAGCGTTTGGGCACGATCGAGTCGCAACTCCTGACGAGCGGTCGCCACGCCACCCGCCGGGTGATCGAGTTCTCGTTCGAATCGCCGCCGCCGCACGTGAAGAAGCTGCTCGGCTCGACGAAGGTGCTCCGGGTCAAACGCGTCAACCTCGCCGACGGTGAGCCGTTCGCGGTGGTCACGGTCTGGTGTCCGGCCGAAATCGGTCAGAAGCTCTCCATGGACGACGTCGAACGCACGCCGTTCTACGAGCTGCTCGACGTCGAGCTCCGCGGCGCCACGCAGACGATCGGAGCGGATTCGGCAGAACCGGAGCTCGCCGAGCTGTTGGCCGTGCCCGTGGGGGCGCCCCTCCTGAAATGCCAACGCATCACCACCGACCTGTCGGGTAAACCGGTGCTCGTGAGCGAACACTTCTTTCCTGCCCACCGCACCGAGTTCGTCGTTGACCTGCCTCACGACGAGCCGTCGATCACGCCGTCCGGGCTCCGATTGGTCGACTGATGCGCCCGAGCGAAGAAATCCTTCAAGAACTCCTCAAGCTTCGGGCGGCACCAGCCGATAACGCGTGGTGACCTTCTCGACCGAGGCGCGCCTGACCGCGGATCTGATCGAGCCGTATCGCCTGCCCGGCTATTCGGGGATCGTGGCGATCGACTCGATGGGCACGATCCTGTTCGTCAGCGACGAGTTCGACGGCATGCTCGGTTACCGGATCGACGAGATGCTCGATCGATCGTTCCTCGACTTCGTCCACGAGGCCGACGTCGCACAGGCCGTCGAGTCGTTCGGCGGCGTCGGCGAGCGACGCGGATACCACCAGGCGCTGGAATTCCGGATCAGCAACGGCACCGACAGCCTCGTCGTCGACGTGGTCGCCGACAATCGTCTCGACGACGAACGTCTCGGGGCCGTGCTGCTGCACCTCGCCGACCCGCAGGATCGACGCCGGTCGGCACAGTTGCTCGACCGGCAGGCGGAGATCATCCGTCAGATCACACTCGGGGGCTCGCTCGACCTTGCCATCCGTGAGATCCTGTCCTTCGTCGAGTTGGCACTTCCGGGTTTCCGATCGGCCGCCTTCGTTGTCGACGACGGGCAGCTCGTCGCCTCGACGTCGACGTCGGTCGATCCGGCAACGGTCGACGGCGTCGCCGCCGCGCTGTTCGAACCCGACGGTGCCTGGCCGACTGCCCTCAGCGACGAAGAGATCATCGTCGCCGTTGACCTCGACGACCCCCAGTGGTCGGGGCTCAGGCGAATCGTGCCCACCGACACGGGCTGCGTGTGGTCGGTGCCGATCCGCCTCGACCGGGGTACCCCCGTGCAGGGATGCATCGAACTGTACGGCCCCGCTGCGCTCCATCCCCGCGACGAGGACTGGACCGTCCTCCGGCTCGCCGGACGGTTGCTCGCGATCGCGGTCGACCACACTCGAACCCAGCAGCGTCTGATCCACGACGCCGAGATCGATCCCCTCACCGGCACGCCGAACCGGCGTGTCGTGTCCGCAGCCCTCGCCGAACTCCTCGATCGCGGCGACTTCGGCCGTGCGGTCTGCTTCATCGACCTCGATCGCCTCAAGGTCGTCAACGACGCGCTGGGCCACGACGCCGGAGACCTCCTGATCCGGGAAGCCGCCGACCGATTGACCGCCGCCGTCGGCGCCGACGGCCTCGTGGGTCGCTTCGGCGGTGACGAGTTCGTGGCGATCGCCAGCTCGTCGCGCACCGAGTGCGATGCGTTCGCCCAACGGTGCCTCGATGCATTCGCCCGACCGATGTTGATCGGCGGTCGCAACTGGCATCTCAGCGCGAGCATCGGGGCCGTCGTCGTCGACGACCAGCGCACCCCGACGGAGGTGCTCCGCGACGCCGATACGGCGATGTACGAGGCGAAGCGCGCCGGACGTGGCCGATGGAGGCGATTCCAGACGTCCGACCGCGAGCTGGTACGTCGTCGCATGCAGCTCGAACAGCGGCTCGGCGACGGCATTCGCTACGGCAACGTCTGGGCGTGGTTCCAACCGGTCGTCCGAGCCTCGGACTGGAGCTTCACCGGCATGGAGGCGCTGGCCCGGTGGGAGATCGACCCCGGCACATGGGTGGCACCCAACGAGTTCGTTCCGCTGGCCGAGGAGCTCGGTCTGATCGACGAACTCGGGTCGCTCATGGTCCGCCAGGCGCTGGACGCCCGAGATGCGCTCACGGCGGTGCGCGGCAGTTCGTGCGGCGTGTCGGTCAATGTGTCGCCGGTGCAGGTCCGCTCCGATCATCTCTTCGTCGAGCTCGACCGGCTCCGCAGGGAACGCGGCACGGCACCATCGCTCTGCTTCGAGATGACCGAGCAGCACATGATCGACGACACCGAGGCCACGCTCGAGCGGCTGCACCGCATGCGGAGCTTCGGAGTCGAGCTGGCGGTGGACGACTTCGGCACGGGGTACTCGTCGTTGGCCATGCTGCACCAGGTGCCCGCCGATGTGCTGAAGATCGACCGAGATCTCGTGAGCCAGGTCGGCACCTCGTCGGGTCAGGCCGTGCTCGCAGCGGTCATCGGCGTGGCGCATGCGTACGACCTGCGGACCGTCGCCGAGGGTGTCGAGAGCGTCGAGGAGGCGCTGGCGCTCCGCCAGATGGGTATCGACGAGCTGCAGGGCTTCCTGTTCGCACCCGCGGAGCCGATCGACCGGTTGATCGCACGGGTGACCGGTCGCGACTGGCCGTGGGACGTCGCGCCCGGGGCACTCGGCGCGAGCCCGTCCGAGTCGACCTGACGTCGCCGATCGCCGTCACACGGCGACGAACGCATCGTCGACCAGCTGGGCGGCATGACCGGACACGTCGAGCAGCGCACTGGCCTCGACATCGTCCACCCACCCTCGCGCCACCAGCTCGCGACCTGACGCGCACGAGAGCAGCGTCGACATCAACGACGACTTGGCGTCGATGAAGGCCGATCGTGCCGCTGCTGCCTCCGGTGAACACCGAGGATGGGCGACGGCGGCCGACGGATCGAGCGCCGCCAGCACGGCTCCGGCGCCGAGCTGATCCTCGAGCGCCGGACGCAGCGGGCCCGTCGCGGAGCCCCAACGCTCGCCGGCGGCGATCACGCCGATCGCGCCGTCGTGCGACAGCGCCCGTGCTCGCCGTGCTGTCGCCGACGCGTTTCGGAGCGACCCGGCGAGCACGAACGGGACGCCGCGCTCCGCCGCGGCGACGGCGATCGTCGACCCGTTCGGGGACGGCAGCACGATGCGGGTTCCCGGACGGAGGTCGACGAGGTCGGTCGGTGACAGTGACGGCCCGCCGTCTCCGCGCCGGCCGGCGAGGACCGCCCGCAGTCCGGCCGCGTACGTTGCGGCACGTGCGTCCTGCCAGCGGAACGGGACGACCGTGGCACCCGCGTCGACTGCCACGCTCACTGCCGTGGTGAAGCGCAGGATGTCGACCACGACGACGACGTCACAGTGTCCTGCGAGCGAGTCGAGACCCTCGACCCCCCAGTCGAATCGGTACGCGAACCCGGATTGCGCGGCGTCGTCGGGCGACGCGCTCACCAATGATCCCAGTGGGAGACCTCCTCGGCCGGCAGTCGCTTGGCCGGCTTGAAGTCGGTTCCCTTGGTGTACGCGATCGGGAACAGGCCCGCCTGCGTATGGGTGTCGTACGGGATGCCGAGCAATTCCGCCGCCTCGCGCTCGCCATCGCCGATCAGGTGGATGGTGGTCCACGCCGACCCGATCCCACGCTCGCGCAGCGCGAGCATCATGCTCCACACTGCCGGCAGGATCGAGCCCCACATGCCGGCGCCGGTCGCCGAACCCCCTGCACCGCCGTCGGCCCGACCCTTGATGCACGGGATCATCATGATCGGCGACTTCTCGAAGTTGTCCGAGAGGTAGGTGGCCGAGTCGACGACCGCGTCCATCCGGTCGGCCCTCGTGTCGCCCTCGTCGTACTGCGCGCGCGGCATGTTCCGATACAGCTCGAAGTTGTCGCGGTAGATCTGCGCGAGCCGGTCCTTCTTGGCCTGGTCCTCGACGAACACCCATTGCCAGCCCTGGCTGTTGGAGCCGGTCGGCGCCTGAAGCGCCAGGTGCAGGCACTCCATGATGATCTCCTTCTCGACGGGACGGTCGAAATCCAGTCGCTTGCGAACGGATCGGGTGGTGGCGAGGACTTCGTCAGCGGACAGGTTGAGGCGCATGGCCCGATTGTGGCACTCGGCGCTCGGGGGACGCTGGTCGTGAACGGTCCGGAATGATCAGCCGTCGGCGGACGACTCCGAACGTGCTTCGAGCGCTGCGTGCACCCGAGCAGCGACATCGGGGTGATCCTTCGTCGTCTGCTCGAAGTCCCAGCCCAGCATCCACGCCAACCGACAGCGTGTGCGAGCGACGACCCTCGCATTGCGACGGCCGTGTTCGATCACGCCCATCTCGCCGAAGGAATCTCCCGCTCCGAGCGTGGCGACGTGCTCGACGTCCCGCTGGACCTCCAGCTCGCCCTCGAGCTCGACGAAGAACTTGTCGGCGAACTCGCCCTCCTGGGCGAGGACGGTTGCCGCGAGCATCTCCGTCTCCTGGAACTTCCGGGAGCAGGCGGTGGCTGCTTCGTCCGTGAGGCCTTCGAAGAGCGGCAGCGATTTCAGGTCGTTGGATTCCATGTGCACTCCCACTGACGCATCGGATCCCGCGAGCCGTATGGGAGGGAAATTCCGGTCGCGGCCTCGGATGTGTCGCTGTGTGACCATTGGGGACCATGGCCGACCTCGCCGAGCCCCCCGATCCGGATCCGCGATCCGTCAACCATGCGAACTGGGAGTCGCGGGTTCCGGTCCACGCCGCCAGCGCCGGATATCGACTCGCTCGGTACATCGCCGAAACCGGACCTGATCAGCGAGACGGTGGAGTTCGACCGTGAGCGGCTCGGCGATGTCGCCGGCCTCGACGTGGTCCATCTGCAGTGCCACATGGGGAACGACTCGCTGTCGCTGGCTCGGCTCGGAGCGAACGTGACCGGACTCGACTTCAGCGGCAGCGCGCTCGTCGAGGCGCGCTGCGTGGCCGCGGCCGGTGGGCCGCACGTCGAGTACGTCGAAGCCGACGTCGACGACGCCGCCGACGTGCTCGGCCGGAGCCGGTTCGATCTCGTGTACACCGGCATCGGGGCGCTCTGCTGGCTCCCGAGTGTCGAGCGGTGGGCCACGACGGTGGCCGATCTCCTCCGCCCGGGCGGCGAGCTGTGCATGCGCGAAGGCCATTCCGTGCTGTGGGCACTCGGGGACCCCCGTCCGGACGGGGTGCCGGTGCTCGCGTTCCCGTACTTCGAGACGGACGGCGTCGCCTTCTCGGAGGCCGACACCTACGTCGATCAGGAGGTGCCTCTGGCGGCGCCCGACATCGTTCACTTCAACCACGGCCTCGCCGAGATCTTCAACGCACTCTGGTCGGCGGGGATGGAGATCACGCTGTTCGACGAACACATGTCGGTGCCGTGGAACCGCCTCGCCGACGCAATGGTCGACGTGGGTGGTGGGGAGTACCAGCTCGCAGAGGGGCCGGAGCGTCTGCCGGCGACGTACACGCTGCGGGCCCGGAAACGCCGACCTGCGACACTGGTCGAATGTCAGACCGCGTCACCGTCTCCATCGTCGACGGCATCGCCGACGTCCGCTTCAACCGCCCCGACAAGCGCAACGCGCTCGACGGAGCCCAGTTCGCTGCCATCGAGGCTGCGGGCGAGGCACTGAAGGACACGCCGGGCCTCCGGGTGGTCGTGCTGTCCGGCGAAGGGGAGTCGTTCTGCGCCGGTCTCGACTTCTCGATGTTCTCGGGGATGGCCGGTGACGGCGAGCGGGAGACCGAGGGGAACCCGGGCGACATCCCGGCGGGTCGCATCACCCATCGAGGTCAGCAGATCTGTTGGGTGTGGCAGGAGCTGCCCGTGCCGGTGATCGCTGCGGTCCATGGCCACGCCCTGGGCGGTGGGTTCCAGATCGCAATGGGCGCCGACATCCGGATCGCACATCCCGACACGACGTGGTCGGTACGCGAAGTGCACTGGGGGCTCGTGCCCGACATGACGGGTACGTTCATGCTGAGCCGGCTCGTGCGCAGCGACGTGGCTCGTGAACTCACCTACACCGCACGGATGGTCGACGGTCGCGAGGCGTACCAGCTCGGGCTCTGCACCCGGCTGAGCGAGCAGCCCTACGACGATGCGATGGCGCTCGCCCGCGAGATCGCCGGCCGCAGCCCGGGCGCCGTGCGCGGATCGAAGGCCGCGTTCAACAACCTGTTCACAAGAGACGCAGCCGAGCAGTTCGAGCTCGAACGGCGTCTGATCGCCGAGCAGATCGGCACGAAGAATCAGATCGAGGCGATCATGTCGAACATGGAGCAGCGCGCCCCCGATTTCGTCGACTGACCGGGGCGGGATCTCAGACGCAGCGCCCGTCTCCGGTCACGCCACGGGCGCAGGTCGACCAGGAGAACGCCGTCACGCCCGAGGTCTCCTCGAGCGCACCGATCCAGAACGCCCACGTCTCCGTGGCGATCGAGTCGTCGGGCTGCGGGATCTCCACGACCAGCAGCTGCAACCGACCGAACTGCAGCCTGTCCGCTCGGCGGGTACTCGCCGGCAACTCCGCGTCCGGATCGACGAGCTGATCGACGACGATCGTCTCGATCTCGCCAGGATCGGTGACGTCGCCGATCCATTCCTCGACGTCGGCGCTCCGGTCGGTCACTCCCACGACGTCGACGGCGGTGTCGCCGAGCACCTCGGTCGGTGGCAGGGGCAGCAGCGCCTCGAACAGCTCGACCTCGACGCCGAACAGCGCGCAGCGGTCGACGCCGTCGGGCTGGTTCGCGCAGTCGATCGACGTGCCGAAGTCGAGCACGGCCCAGCCCTCGTCACCGGTGGCCGCCAGGATCCCGCCACCGTCGGGAGCGATACCGGGGCCGAACAGTGCCGTGCCGATACCCAGGAACGCCTCGTCACCACGGCAGATCACGTCGGTGATGGGCAACGCTCCAGGGTCGACGCCAGCGAGGATCGTCGTCATCGGATCCGAGCAGCCGTTGCTCCCGAGTGTCCAGCCGGCGGTTCGCGGCTCGATGGTGACGTTTCCGATCTCGGCACCGAGCTCGATGACGAGCGGCTCGAGCCCGCGATCGGCGACGAAGGCCGTCGCCAGGTCGCGCGGGCCGCACCACGTCGTCACGGCGTCACCGGGTCCGACCACGCCGACACACCGCAACTGGTCGACGACGCCGTCGTAGACACGGATGTCGCCGGATGTCGTTGCGAGGTCGAGTGTCGTCTCGGGGAGGAGATCGGACCTCACCGTCCATGTCTCGGCGCCGGGATCCGGCAGCGAGAACGTCGGCGGTGCCGTCGTGGGTGTCGGTCGTGTCGTCGTGGTCGCGGTCGACCCGGTCGTCGTGGGCGCAGCGGTGTCCGCGATCGTGCTCGCAGTGGTGGGCGACGGAGTCGTCGTCACAGCGACCGACGTCCTCACGGTCACCGATGGTCCGACCGTCGCGGACGGGACGTCGTCGTCGGCTCCACCGCTCGCCACCCAGACGACGAGACCCGCGACGAGGATGACGATTGCGATCGCCACGAACACCACCAGCGTGCGGCCGACCGCAGGGTCGGGTCGGGATGGTGGTGCGCCGGGCGTCCACCCCTGCCCGGGCTTGGTCTCGGCATCGCCGGCACTGCCGTGTTCGGGCCGATCGACCCCACCCGGCGTGGTGTCGTCCATCACAGCCTCCTTCGACTGCCTGCGCTGATGCCCGGACACGTGTCGGAGCGACTCAGGTCACCTTCATCGTATTTCGATTCCGAGCCGCGACCACGTAACATGACGCCTTCGGGCCAACGTCGTCCCGACTCCCATCAAGCCAACCCCCGACTGACGTGGAGTGACGATGTCGATGATCTCCGGCCCCACGGGCCTCTACGACCCGCGTTTCGAACACGACGCCTGCGGCGTCTCGTTCGTCGCCCACATGAAGGGTGAACGGTCGAACGAACTCGTGCGCACCGGGCTGCTCGCGCTCACGAACCTCGAGCACCGAGGTGCGACCGGGGCCGAACCCGACACCGGTGACGGCGCCGGGATCCTGATCCAGGTGCCCGACCGCCTGCTGCGCGCCGCGGTGGATTTCGACCTCCCGGTCGAGGGCGCCTACGCCACCGGTCTCGCCTTCCTGCCCACCGATCAGGCGGTCCGTGAGAAGGTGATGGCCCGCATCGAGGCGACCATGGCCGAAGAGGGCCTGACCGTCCACGGCTGGCGCGAGCCACCGGTCGATCCCGATTGCCTTGGCACGACGGCGCGTGCCGCGATGCCGAGCTTCCGGCAACTCTTCGTGTCGTCACCGGGTGGCGAGACCGGCGTGGCGCTCGACAGGCGAACGTATGTCGCCCGCAAGCGAGTCGAGCACGAGCACCGCAGCGGCGACGAGGAGGTGTATTTCGCCACTCTGTCGGCTCGGACGATGGTCTACAAGGGCATGCTCACCACGCCCCAGCTGGGGCAGTTCTTCGGAGACCTCACCGATCCGCGCATCGAGAGCGCGCTGCTGCTCGTGCACTCGCGGTTCTCGACGAACACGTTCCCGTCGTGGCCGCTGGCTCACCCGTACCGGTTCGTCGCGCACAACGGTGAGATCAACACGGTGCAGGGCAACCAGAACTGGATGCGCGCCCGCGAGGCGATGGCGGCCAGCGACGAGCTCCCCGGCCTCGAGCACGCGTTCCCGATCTGCACCCCGGGAGCGTCCGACACCGCACGGTTCGACGAGGCGCTCGAGCTGCTCCATCTGGGCGGTCGTCCGCTGCACCACGCGGTCCTGATGATGATCCCGGAGGCCTGGGAGAACAACCACGAGATGGACGCCGACCGGCGCGCCTTCTACCGGTTCCACGCGAGCGTGATGGAGCCTTGGGACGGTCCCGCCAGCGTCACGTTCACCGACGGTGAGGTGATCGGGGCCGTGCTCGATCGAAACGGGCTGCGTCCGAGCCGCTATTGGGTGACGGACGACGACCTCGTGGTCATGGCATCCGAGGTCGGCGTGATCGACATCGACCCGGCCAAGGTCGTGAACAAGGGCCGGCTGCAGCCGGGCAAGATGTTCCTGATCGACACCCGCGAAGGCCGGATCATCGACGACGAGGAGATCAAGAAGCAACTCGCCGCCGAGCACCCGTACGCGCAGTGGTTGGCAGACGGCATGGTCGACCTCGCCGATCTGCCGGCCCGGGAGCACGTCGTGTTCAGTCACGACAGCGTGCTGCGTCGTCAGCAGATGTTCGGGTACACCCACGAGGAGTTGAAACTCATCATCGCTCCGACTGCCCTGAGCGGCAAGGAGCCGCTCGGCTCGATGGGCACCGACACCCCGATCGCCGTGTTGTCGAAGCGACCACGATTGCTGTTCGACTACTTCACGCAGCTGTTCGCGCAGGTCACGAACCCGCCGCTCGACGCCATCCGAGAGGAGGTCGTGACCGCGGTGTCGTCGACGATCGGACCCGAGGCGAACCTGCTGGATCCGAGCCGGGAGAGCTGTCGTCAACTCGCCCTCCCGTTCCCGATCATCGACAACGACGAGTTGGCGAAGATCATCCACGCCAACGACGACGGGCAGTTCCCCGGACTCGCAGCGCATGTCGTGAAGGGTCTGTACCGCGTCGCCGGTGGAGGCGAATCGTTGCGCACGTCGCTCGATGCGATCTTCGAAGAGGTCTCGTCGGCGATCCAGCGCGGCGCCCGCGTGATCGTGCTGAGCGACCGCAATGCGGATTCTGTCGAGGCCCCGATCCCATCGCTGCTGCTCACGTCGGCGGTTCACCATCACCTCGTACGCACCAAGCAGCGCACCCAGGTCGGGCTGGTCGTCGAGTGCGGCGACGCCCGCGAGGTGCACCACATGGCGCTCCTGATCGGCTACGGCGCCGGCGCGATCAACCCGTACCTGGCGTTCGAGTCGATCGAGGACCTCATCTCCGAGGGGCTGCACGGTCTGGCCGGCATCGACCCACCCGTCGCGATCAAGAACTACATCAAGGCGTGTGGCAAGGGCGTGTTGAAGGTGATGTCGAAGATGGGCGTGTCGACGGTTGCGTCGTACACGGGTGCCCAGATCTTCGAGGCGATCGGTCTCGGCGACGAACTCGTCGACAAGTACTTCACCGGCACGGTCAGCCGCCTCGGCGGCATCGGCCTCGACGAGATCGCCCGAGCGATCCAGATGCGCCACTCGGTCGCCAACCCCCGCCGGCCAGAGGAACGCGCCCACCGCAAGCTCGAACTCGGTGGTGAATACCAGTGGCGGCGAGAGGGGGAGTACCACCTCTTCAACCCCGAGACCGTCTTCAAGCTGCAGCATGCGACACGGTCGAAGCGGTACGACATCTTCAAGGAGTACACGTCTCGCGTCGATGATCAGGCGACGAACCTCGCAACCCTCCGGGGGTTGTTCAAGTTCGACGCAAACCGAGCGCCGATCCCGATCGACGAGGTGGAACCGGTGAGCGAGATCGTCAAACGCTTCTCGACGGGTGCGATGTCGTACGGCTCGATCTCGGCCGAAGCGCACGAGACGCTGGCGATTGCCATGAACCAGATCGGCGCCAAGTCGAACACCGGCGAAGGCGGCGAGGACCCCGACCGTCTCTACGACCCGATGCGCCGCTCGTCGATCAAGCAGGTCGCGTCCGGACGCTTCGGCGTGACGAGTGAGTACCTCACGAACTCCGACGACATCCAGATCAAGATGGCGCAGGGTGCCAAGCCGGGGGAGGGCGGTCAGCTGCCCGGCCACAAGGTGTATCCGTGGATCGCGAAGACCCGTCACTCGACGCCGGGTGTCGGACTGATCAGCCCGCCACCGCATCACGACATCTACTCGATCGAGGATCTCAAGCAGCTGATCCACGACCTCAAGAACGCCAACCCCCAGGCGCGGATCCACGTCAAGCTGGTGGCCGAGATGGGTGTCGGCACCGTCGCGGCCGGCGTCTCCAAGGCCAAGGCCGACGTGGTGCTCATCTCGGGCCACGACGGTGGCACCGGCGCATCGCCGCTCACGTCGCTCAAGCACGCGGGAGGTCCCTGGGAGCTGGGTCTGGCCGAGACGCAGCAGACGCTGATCCTCAACGGGCTTCGAGACCGCATCGTCGTGCAGGCCGACGGGCAGCTCAAGACCGGGCGTGACGTCGTGGTCGCCGCGTTGCTCGGCGCCGAGGAGTTCGGCTTCGCCACCGCACCCTTGGTGGTGTCGGGGTGCGTGATGATGCGGGTCTGTCATCTCGACACGTGCCCGGTCGGTGTCGCCACCCAGAACCCGGAGTTGCGCAAGCGCTTCACGGGCCAGCCAGAGTTCGTCGTGAACTTCTTCGAGTTCATCGGCGAGGAGATCCGGGAGTACATGGCCCAACTCGGGTTCCGCACCATGGCCGAGATGATCGGCCACGTCGAGGCGCTCGACGTGCAGCCGGCCGTCGACCACTGGAAGGCGAAAGGTCTCGACATCGCACCGATCCTCCAGATCGTCGACAACCCGTACGGGTCGGCGTTCCATCAGACGGTCGGCCAAGACCACGGTCTCGACCATGCTCTCGACCAAGAACTCATCCGCCGGGCACAACCCGCGATTCAGGACCGCACCCCGGTCGAGATCGAACTGCCGATCCGGAACGTGAACCGCACGGTCGGTACGCTGCTCGGCCACGAGGTCACGAAGCGGTGGAAGGGCGCCGGTCTCCCCGACGGCACCATCCAGGTCTCGTTCACCGGCTCGGCCGGTCAGAGCTTCGGCGCATTCCTCCCGACCGGCATCACGATGCGCCTCGAGGGTGACACCAACGACTACCTCGGCAAGGGCCTGTCCGGTGGGAAGCTGATCGTCCGGCCGCCGGCGACGGCGCCCTTCGTCGCAGAACACGAGGTGATCGCCGGCAACGTGATCGGATACGGCGCCACGAGCGGCGAGATCTATCTGCGTGGCGTCGTCGGGGAACGGTTCTGCGTGCGCAACTCAGGGGCCACGGCGGTCGTCGAGGGTGTGGGCGACCACGGATGCGAGTACATGACGGGCGGCCGGGTCGTCGTGCTCGGTCCCACGGGTCGCAACTTCGGCGCCGGCATGTCGGGCGGCATCGCGTACGTGTACGACCGCGCGGGTGACTTCGACCGCAAGGTCAACTACGAGATGGTCGAGATCGAACAGCTCGAGGACTCCGATCGGGCGTTCCTGCACGAGGCCCTGACGCGGCATGCCGCCCACACCGGGTCGGCGGTGGCCGAGCGGATGCTCACCTCGTGGGCGATGGAGGTCAGCATGTTCCGCAAGGTCATGCCGACCGACTACAAGCGGGTGCTGACGGTCATGGCCGAGGCCGAGGCAGAAGGCTTGGGCGACGACGAGACCGTGCAACGAGTCATGGAGTCGGCCCGTGGGTGACGGTCGGTGGCGCCGACCCGTGACACAGGTGGGCGGAGGCCTGGACGACGACGGCAGGCAGCGGCTGCGGTCGGACTCCGACCGTGCCACGAGCGAAGGAGCTGCGTGATGGGTGACACGACAGGATTCTTGAAGTGGGGACGGGAGGTTCCCCGGTACCGGCCCGTACCGGTTCGCATCAAGGACTGGAAGGAGGTGTACGAGGACTTCCCGGAGGACAAGCTCCGTGAGCAGGCTGGGCGGTGCATGGACTGTGGCATCCCGTTCTGCAACAACGGCTGCCCGCTCGGCAACCTGATCCCCGACTGGAACGATCTCGTCTACCGTGACCACTGGCGGGACGCGATCGATCGCCTGCACGCCACCAACAATTTCCCCGAGTTCACCGGGCGGCTGTGTCCCGCGCCGTGTGAGTCGGCGTGCGTGCTGGGCATCAACCAGCCGCCGGTCGCGATCAAGCAGGTCGAGGTCGAGATCATCGACCAGGCGTTCGAAGCGGGCTGGGTGACCCCGCAGGTGCCGTCGGTCAAGACCGGCAAACGGGTCGCCGTGATCGGCTCGGGTCCGGCGGGGCTCGCTGCTGCCCAGCAACTGACCCGAGCCGGCCACGAGGTGGTCGTGCTCGAACGGGCCGATCGCATCGGCGGACTGCTCCGCTACGGGATCCCAGAGTTCAAGATGGAGAAGCGGCACATCGACCGACGCCTCGAGCAGATGGCGGCCGAGGGCACGGAGTTCCGGACGAACGCGGTCGTCGGCGAGAACGTCGACATCAACGTGCTGTACGCCTCCTACGACGCGATCGTGCTGGCCTGCGGCGCCACGGCGTGGCGCGATCTGCCCGTGGCCGGACGTGAACTGAACAACATCCACCAGGCGATGGAGTACCTCCCGTTGGCGAACCGTGTACAGCTCGGTGACATCGACCGGTCGCCGATCGACGTGCAGGGCAGACATGTCGTGATCATCGGCGGCGGGGACACGGGCGCGGACTGTCTGGGCACGGCGCATCGACAGGGTGCCGCGTCGGTCACGCAGCTCGAGATCATGCCGCGACCCCCCGAGGAACGTGCGCCCGCCAATCCGTGGCCGCAATTCGCCTTCGTCTACAAGGTGACCTCAGCGCACGACGAGGGCGGCGAGCGACTGTACTCGGTCAACACCGCCGAGTTCCTCGACGACGGCGCGGGCAACGTGCGGGCCCTGTCGATCCACGAGGTCGAAATGGTCGACGGCAGGTTCCAGAAGGTCGAGGGAACCGATCGGGAGGTACCGGCCGACTACGTCTTCCTCGCGATGGGGTTCCTCGGACCCGAGCAGGGTTCGTGGCTCGATCAGCTCGGCGTCGATCTCGACGAACGTGGAAATGTCCGGCGTGACGACAGCTACATGAGCAACGTTCCGGGTGTCTTCGTGGCCGGCGACATGGGCCGTGGTCAGAGCCTGATCGTCTGGGCGATCGCCGAGGGAAGGTCGGCGGCCGCCGGGGCCGACCGCTACCTCATGGGTGACACGAAGCTGCCGGCGCCCATCGCGCCGACCGAACGACCCCTCATGTGACCACCTGCGTGCTTCGCGTCCATCACCACGGCCGAACATCCGCTCGTGCGACCTGCGACGGGGTGCTGCCGATGCGCCTCGGTTTCGGCCTACGCTGGGGAACATGCAGATCACGCCGCGCGCCGTCATCGTCGCTGCCTTCGGCGTCGGTCCGTTGCTGTTGGCTGCCGGCTGTGGCGGGACGACGGCGACCGGCGCACAGGCCACGCTGGCTCGCATCCAGCCCACGAGCTTCGTCGAGCTCCCGCCGGCCACGACCACCACGACCACCACGATCGCCATTGACGACCTCGGCGCCGGGAGCCGTTCGCCGGTCGAGCAGACCTACACGATCCGCGCCGGTGATTCGATCTCGAAGATCGCGTCGCAGCACGACATCACGATGGAACAGCTCGTGAACTACAACAGCTGGTCCGACGGTCTCGACCACTTCCTCGTGGTCGGCGACCCCGTCAAGATCCCGCCCGGCGCCCTGATCCCGGGGACGGGGCCGGCTGAAGCACCCAGTTCGGGCGACGCTGGCGACTCGGGCGACTCGAGCGGAGACGAGTCCGCGGACGCCCCGAGTGGCGAGGGCTGCACGCACACGATCGTGCAGGGTGAGAATCCGAGCAAGGTCGCGAACCAGTACGACATCACCGTCGACGAACTCCGCGCCGCCAACCCCGGCGGTGTCATGGACACGTTCCTCATCGGTGCCACGCTGACCATCCCGCCGAACGGCAACTGCTGACCGACCTTCGGTCGGGGTCTTCGGCCGGACCCGGGCCGCTAGCCCAGATCCGGCCAGCGGCGCTTCTGACGGCGCCTGAGTCCGGCGGCACCCAGCTTTCGGTGCTCGCTCAACTCCCACTGCCGACGCCAGCCGTTGTACTCGGGTCCGGTCAGCTTCGGGTTGGTGCCCGTGGCGGCGCGCCGGGTCGCGGTCCAGTAATCGGTGATCGCCTCGTCGCCCAACCGGGTCACGGCCGCCTCGATGCGGGCGTTGAAACGACGGGTGTTCTCATCGGCGGCGGGCCGCAGTGGCGCTCCGAAGATCACCTTCGTCCGTCCGGGCTGGGGCCGCTTCATGCCCTTGCCGTAGATCGCTCCGGTACCGTCGATGAAGACCGGGACCACCGGTGCACCCGTGCGTGACGACAGGTAGGCGGCCCCACCCTTGAACTCCTGGCCCCAGCCGTCGGGCGAGCGACCACCCTCGGGGTAGATCAGCAGGCTGTGCCCGTCGGCGACCAGGTCGCGGAACATGTCGCTCGCCTTGCGGGTGGTCACCTCCCGGTCGATCGGGATGGCGTTGAGTGAGAGCGCCGACAGGGCCGCCTTCCACCGCTGGTCGAAGAAGTAGTCGGCTGCGGCTGCGACGACGAGCTCGCGTCGCCAACAGAGTGGGATCGACCGGATCATCAGCGCTGTGTCGATGTGGCTGTGGTGGTTGGGCGCGAAGATGACGGGCGGCGGCTCGTCGAGTCGGGTCAGGTCGCTGAGCCGGTCGAGGCCGGTCACCTCCGAGTTCGCGAAGCCGGCGACGAGCAGTCGGAGAGGGCCCTCCGTGATCACGCCTCGTGCCGCTCGGGCGATCGGCGTACGTGCCCACTCGGTGTCGTATGCGGCGCCCAGTCTCGATGGTTCCCGGGGCACCTCGACGCCCCCGGGAACGTTCGGCGGGCGATACGGGAACCCGTACGATCGCAGCGGCCGGGCGGCACGCTGGACGGCGCGTTCGACCTTGCCGACGACCCGTTGGCCCGAGCGGAGATAGCGATCAGTGGCCGACATCGTTCACACCACGTCGGCCACGAGCACGCTGGGCAGGTGGAGATGGGAGATGGTGGGGGAGCGACCGACGACGTCGCTCGCGATCTCGAACGCGTCGTCCATCGTGCTGGCGGGGGTGAAGCCGAGTCGGCGCACCGTCGGCGGATCACCGCCGACGATGATCACCCGTCCCGCCCACTGCTGGCCGTGTGCACCCCAGTACCAGGCGTAGAAGGGATGCACTCCGTGATAGGCGTTACCGGTGCGATAGAGGTGCCGGTACCACTCGTCTTCGGCGTACTTCTGTTCCCACTTCTGGCCCATCACGACGGGGTCGGTGGTGTCGGCGAGCACCTCGTCGAAGAAGTCGATGTAGCTCGGGTGGTGCACCGGGTTGAACTCGCGATAGGTCGGGTGCGTCATGATCACGACCCCGCCCTCGCGCACGAGCGGCTTGCCGCGGTACATGTTGAACATGTAGCCGAGCCCCATGCACATCACGAGGATCGGATTCATGATGCCCTCGGGGTTGTACGGGCTGATGAACGGCACGCCGAGCGTGAGGATGTCGGTCTGTCCTTTGACGGGCACCAGGTGCTGACGGTGCACGTGCTCGATCGTGTGCTCGTGCACCGTGGGGGTGAAGCCGGCTTGCACGCTCGTGGTCGCGTACGGCGCCTCGATGCTGTGAAAGATCTTGCGGGCGAGCCGGTTCGGTGTGCGGTTCAACGACTTCTGGGTGCCGAGAAAGAGGGCCCGGTCCTTGGGTGACCACTCCCACTCCCGCTTCTTGAGGAAGTCGAACGGAGCCGGGAACGCGTCGTTGTTGATGGTGGTCTCGACCGTGAAGATCTTCGGACCGTGGTCCTGCAGAACCTTGCCCATCCGCCAGACGCTCTTGTGGAGCTCGCTGTGATGGCGGTCCATCAGGCTGCGGGTGTTCTGCAGCGTGTGGGCGTTGTGGTGGAAGCTGAGGCAACGGTAGGACGCAACGCCGGTCGTGATCGACTTCCACCCGCCGTCCATCGCCACCTGGTTCACGTTGGCGTACACGACGAGGTCGGAATCGGCGACCCGCTTGTTGATCTCGACCACTTCACCCTGATCGGTCTCACCGATCACCGTCAGGTTGTCGTGGTCCTCGGCATCGTGCTGGTAGAGCATCCCACGTGGATGAAATGCGTCGAAGATGCGGTCGCCGAGCACGTGCCGGAGTTCGTAGTCGTGCATCCGGCGATGGAGACCGAGGGCGGCGATGAGATGGATGTCGTCGACGCCGGCCGCGGCAGCGAGATCGAGCACGGCCTCGATGATCCGCTGGCGGTTGTCGGGCCGCCGCATCTTCGGCAGCGTCAGGCTGGCGTCGTCGAAGCAGATCGTCAGCTTCATGTCGGGCTCGAGCAGGGCCGGCAGCGGATCCATGTCCATGGGATCGAGCAACGCGTTCAGGATCGCGCCGTCCACGTCCTCGAGCCCCGGGAGCGGCTCGGCCGGATAGATGACGCGGCTGCGGTCGGCCGGCAGTCGTTCGAGGCTGAAGTTCTCACCTCGCCAGAACAAGATGGGTGGCGTCGAGCGATCGACGTCGAGCACGAATCCGGGGCGGGGCATCAGGCGTTGCTCCTCATGTCGAAGGCGATCTTCACAGCGCCGCGTCGGCCGGCCGCAGCCGCGTGGGCGATGGCGTCGACGTGGTCGTCGAGGGGGTAGGTGGCCGAGAGCAGGCGCTCCGCCCCGTAATGGTCCGCGGTCTCGATCGCGAGGTCGAACGTGCGGGCTGTGGTGCCGTCCGGCATCGTCTCCGTGCCGTAGGTGTAGGCACCCTTGAGTTCCGTCTCGCGGTGCCAGAGCCCCGTCAGGTCGAGCCGCACGTCGGCCGGCATCCCCATCAGCACGACGCGGCCGCGGGGTCGGGTGATCCGGAGGCAGTCGGTGATCGATGCGCTGGTGCCGACCGCGTCGATCGTCACGTGGGCACCCGACGACAGCGTGTCGCCGATCATGTGGCAGCCGGCCTCGCGGCGCACCGCTCGGTCGAGCCGGGCGGCCTGGACCACGACGTCGGCACCGATCGCCGTGGCGAGCGCCATCTGATGCGGGTAGCGGGCACCCACCACGATTCGAACGCCGGGGAGATAGCGCCTGAGACCGGCGATGGCGGCGAGGCCCATCGTGCCGGCTCCGAGGACGGCGATGATCGGGCGCTCGACCGTCGTCACCGCCGGCCAGGCGAGCAGCGCCGCATGGATGCCGCCGGCGAGCGGCTCGACCAGGACGGCGCGTTCGTCGGGCATGTCGTCGGGGATCGGATGGACTTGGGATCCGTGCGCCCAGAACCACGGTGCCCAGCCGCCGCCGGTCGAGCAGCAGAATCCGGTCTGTATGCCGGGCTCGATCATCCCGTCGACCGAGCTGGTGGCGAGGTGCGCGTAGTCGTCCCCGTCTCCGGGAGCTGCACCGTCGAACGGCGGCCGGTGGCCGCGCGCCTCGTGTCCGATCACCGGTTCGAGGACCACCCGCCGTCCGTCGTCGAGCTGGCCGACGACCTCGTGGCCGGGCACGAACGGAAAGCTCACGTAGTCCTCGAAGTACATCGATGCGTGACCTTCGACGAGCGACAGGTCGGAGCCGCAGATCCCGGCGAGGCGCGTGTTCACACGGTGCCAGCCCTCGCCGGGGCACGCTGGGTCGTCGATCGTGCGGAGTTCGAGCGGCCCGATACGCGCCGCGGTGGCCGGCGCGACCGCCGACGCCACACGCGCCATCCCGAACCGGCCGGCCGAGCGTCGGATCTGCAGTGCTCTCAACGTCGCCTCACCGGAACACCCGGCGCCGCTCGTGTTCGGCGAGCATGTCACCGATCGGAAGGAGTGGTTTCGGTGCGCCCTTGGCCTTCGACCAGTTCTCGACCAGCCAGCCGCGTTTGCGGGCGATGTTGGCCAGGCGGGTCTCGGGATTGACGGCGACGGGAAAGCCGACGGCCTCGAACAGGGGCAGATCCGACGACGAGTCCGCGTACGCGACGCACTCGGCGAGGTCGAACCCCTCGGCGTCGCAGTAGTCGGCCAGCAACTGGGCACGGGCCTCGCCGGTGGGCGGTACGGTGCTCATCTCGCCCGAGTACGTGCCATCGGGGCGCACGCTCATCTCGGCCGCGAAGATCTCGTCGAACAGCGGACGGAGGTTCTCGACGGCGAAGTCGAGGGCACCGGTGATCAACACGGTGCGGTGGCCGAGCTCGCGATGCTCGCGCACCCGGCGGAGCCCCTCGGGGAAGCTCTTCGTCAGGATCAGCTGATGTGTCATCGCTCGGGCGTCGGCTTCGATCTGCTCGACGGGAGCATCCGCGTATCGGCGGTAGAAGTGGCGGAGGAAGTCGGTGCGGTCGCGCCGGTCCATCCGCAACAGACCGGGGGCCTCGCCCAGCGTGCGCATGACGTAGCGAGCGCGCTCGGGGCCGTTGAGCCGGCGGGTGGCCAGGAACGAGTAGCTCTCGACGACGTTGGACGCGATCAGCGTGTTCTCGAGGTCGAACGCCACCACCTGCCGCCTGGGGTCGAGCACCTGCCGCCGCAGTCGCGTCGGCCGATCGGTGCTTCGTGACTTGCCCGGCGTCGACTTGACGCGGGCGTGCTGCACGATCGACGGCAGGTGAATCTGGGTGACGTAGTGCTGCCAGTCGACGACTCGCGGGTCGAAGTTGAACGTGGCACGGTCGTCGTCGCCGAGGGTGTCCCACAGTGCGAGCAGGTGGTCGACCTGGTAGATCGCTTCACACTCGGTGTAGAGGCCGTAGAGCTCGACGTACTGCTTCGCGGTCTCGATCTCGGTCCGCTTGTCGTCGAGCGCCGCGGTGAACTCGGCTTGGCGGCCGCGCAGCGGGAGCGAGTTGAGCACCTGCTCGGTGCGGGTGAGCACTGCCATCGCACGGTTGAGTTGGCGCTCGACCTTGCCGCGCCCGGGGAAGTTCCACTCGGGCACCAGGATCGGCTGACCCTCGGGGTCGTACAGCGGGTGCTCGGTGAACCAACCGCTGATGTAGTTGATCATCGCCCGGTACTTGAGCGGGTTCACGCCGCCCGATGCGACCTGGGTGATCGCAGGGGCCCGCTCGGGGCCGGCCGCGGCGACGCCGATGATCGCTGCGACCACGATGTCGACCGGGATCACGTCGACGGTGCCTTCCGGCACCCCCGGGAACTCCTTGAGGAGGCCGCGGGCGTAGGAGATGATCACCGGCTCGGCCATGCGGAACCCGCGAATCCATCCGGGTTTCGGTTCTGCCCACGCAGACTCGATGATGGACGGTCGGACGATCGAGACGGGGACGTCGCCTTTCGAGTCCGTCAGTGCCTGCTCGCCGAGCGCTTTCGTGTACGCGTAGGCATCGGGCCAGCCGAGGCTGCCGGCCCGTGCGATTCCGGCACGGACGAGCTCGTCTTTGACCCATCGCTCCCGGAGCTGTTCGGTCTTGGCCGCCAGGGCGGGTGCTCCCGCCGCGCCGAGCTCGCCTCGTGCCTCCTTGCGGAAGCGGGCGAGCTGCTCCGGCTGTCGGCTGAGTGCCTCGGTGTCGCCCTTGAGTCGCCGCGCCGCATCGACTTCGCCCTGCCAGCTCAGTCCGATGTCGAACGGGCCCTCGCTGACCAGCTGCTCCGGCGCGTTGCCGCGCCGGTTGCCAGCGACGTAGCAGGTACTGACCGCAACCAGGTGCGGATGCACGTCGAGTTCGTGGCAGAGCCGTGCGATGCGGGTCGGGCCGAGCAGGTTGATCTCGACGGCGCGGTCGAGCGGTGAGTCGAACGAGACCGTCGCCGCTGAATGGATGATCACGTCGGCGGTCGCCCAGATCGCGCGGTGTTCGTCACTGAGTCCGAGCCCGTCGCGGCTGACGTCCCCCGCCACCGTGCGGATGCGGCGCGCCGTCATCTCGGCGAACGTCTCCGGTGCGTCTGGCCGACCGTGGAGTTCGCGGAGTCGGTCGAACGCGTCGTTCTTCAGGAGCTCCTTCTCGACACGCTTGGGTGCCGGCGTCCGGCGGCCGTCGCGGACGAGGAGGACCAGCTCGCAGTCGGGAACGCAGCGCAGCAGGCGCTCGACGAGAGCGGTTCCGACGAACCCGGTCGAGCCCGTGATGGCCACGCGCTTGCCAGCGAGGGACTCTGCGATCACAATGGGTATGTCTACCAAATGGTAGAGAGATGTTCAATGGTGACGTCCCATGGCTGAGATCCCGACCCGGCAGCGCATCCTCGACGCGGCGATCGATCAGTTCGGCGTGCGCGGCGTCGAGGCGGTGTCGCTCGACGAGATCGCCCGCGCCGTCGGGGTCCGAAAGCAGACGGTGCTGTACTGGTTCCCCTCGAAGGACGTGCTGGTCGATTCGGTGCTCGAGTCGGTGGCGGCGGAACTGGTCGTGGTGATCGACGCGGCGGTGCGTTCGGCCGACGATGATCCGCTCGAGCGGATCGACGCCGTCGTCCGGGCCGTCTTCCGCCCGGCGGTCCGTCGCCCCGCGCTGCTCGGCCTCGTTCGCGAGGTGAGCCGGCTGCCGGCTGCCCAGGCCGAGCGGCTGCGCCGACACGTGCAGCCGCTCGTCGATCGATGCCTCGAATACATGGTGCTGGAGATGGACAAGGGTCGGCTCCGACGCGGCGACCCGAGGCTGATCGCCGCGCTCGCGTATGCCACGGTCACGGGGATCGCCACCGAGCCGGAGGCGCTCCGCGCCGTCGGTTGGCGCCCGACCGTTCCGGGCCTCCGTCAACTCCGGGACGAGCTCCGCTGGTTCCTACGAGCCGCGCTCGCGCCGTAGTCCGAGCGGCCGCGGCACGGTCGGTCGGTGTCCTCTCAGGATTCGAGATCGAGCGTTCCAGTACGCGTGGGTCGGCCCGCGTCCAGAGCGATCGTTCTCAACTCGCAGCGATGTCCGAGACACGCGCCCGCATCGTGACGGCCACGAACGAACTCTTCCGCGTCCACGGGTGTCACGGCACGTCGCTCAGCCAGATCTCGGCGGCGTCGGGCGCCACGACGGGTTCGATCTATCACCTCTTCCCGGGCGGCAAGGACGACCTGACCGCGACCGTCATCGAGACGACAGCGACGGTCTACCGCCAGCTCTTCGAGGCGATCGCTCACGATGCGGCTGATCCGGCTGCCGCATTCGAGGACTTCTTCCATGGTGCCGCCGACGTCCTGGCCGAGCGCGACTACCTCGACCCCTGTCCGATCGGAACGGTGGCGCGTGAGATCGCCAGCAGCAACCAGCGCCTCCGAACCCTGGCCGCCGCCGCGCTCGAGAGCTGGATCGCCGCTGCCTCGGCGCATCTCGTCGCCGCCGGCATCCGCGACGCGGAGGCACGCGACCTCGCCGTGGTCTTCGTCGCCACCGTCCGGGGCGGGTTCGTCCTCGGCAGAACGCTTCGTTCCCGCGAACCGATGTACGCCGCTGCGAGCGTCTTCGCCCCGACCGTTGCATCGGCCATCTGTCGGACGAGTTCTGTCCCGTGACGGGATCGTTCGCAGCGACGTCCACTGCGGCAGGCCTGGCCATCCTCGCCGGCCTACACGCAGCGTGGGGCGCCGGATCGTCGTTCCCGCTCCGCGACCGGGCCTCGCTCGCCGACACGATCGCCGGAACCGACGACGTGCCCGGCCCCGCCGAATGCGCCGCGGTCGCCGGTCTGATCGCGACGGCGGCCGTGCTGGTCGCCGACCTGGCGCCGATCCCCGAATCGGTTCGACGCGTCGGTGTGCTCGGCGTCGCGTTCACACTCGGTCTCCGCGGCGGCACCGGTCTGACCGGTCGAACCGGGTTGCTGGTGCCCTGGACGCCGGCCGCGAGGTTCGTCCGGCTCGACCGTCGCTACTACGGGCCGCTCTGCCTGACGCTCGCCCTCGGTGCCTTGGCGTCGCTCACGGAGTGATCTCGACCGTTGTCTCCCGTAGACGGAACCTGAAATCGCAGCGGTCGGCGCCGCCCATGATGGTCTGCGTACGCGTGAACTCGACGTTCGGATTGAATCCTTCGATGAGCGCCCCGTCGCGGTTGCACGACAGGGTCGCCCCGAGTTCCTCCAGGCCGAGTGTTCGGTACATCTCGGCGTATCGGCACCGGGTGACGTCGAAGGCGAACGAGTCGTCGCTCAGCTCGACCACTCGGGTCTCGAGTGCGCCGTCGGCCGACCAGGCGCCGAGACCGCCCGCGAATGCGGGTAGTGAGTCGGCGCCGACATGCGCGGCCAGTGCTGTGCCCTGCTCGCGTGCGATGTCGCCGATGACCTCGCGGGCCACCTCGTACACGCCTGTGCCGTACTCGCGGGCGAGACGCTCGAGGATCGGGGCCACGATGCGGGCCTCGATCTCGCGACGCTTCAACACGCCGACGTCGTTCAGGGTGTCGGTGCCAGGTGCGCCGCCCGTGCTCTCGGCCGTTGCGTTCATGTGTCCTCCTGCTTGAGGGCGGTGACCTCGATCTCGATCTTCATGCGTGGGTCCTGCAGACCGACGACCATCATCGTCGCTGCGGGACGCGCCGCTCCGAAGAATCGGCGCAGTGATGGCCAGGCCGACTCGAAGTCAGCGGCATCGGGCACGAGATAGGTGACCCGCACCACGTCGTCCGCCGTCGAATCGGCGCGGTGCAGGGCGTCGGCGATGTTGGCGAGTGCCTGGTCGACCTGCTCGACGAAGTCGTCGGCGATCGTCATCGTCGTGTAGTCGAATCCGGTCGTGCCGGCGACGAACACCCAGCGCCCGTCGACGACCGCCCGCGAGTAGCCGACCTGTTCTTCGAAGGTGCTGCCCTGGCTGATACGTCGTCGTCCGGTCATACGGCGATCGTAGGCACCGCTCAGTGCTTGGTGTTGCGGCGTCGGCGCTGGTGTCGTTCGAGCGCCAACTCGACGAGGCGGTCGATGATGTCACCGTACGACATTCCGCTCGCGATCAGCATCTTGGGGAACATCGAGATCGGGGTGAAACCAGGCATGGTGTTGACCTCGTTGCAGAGGAAGCCGCGGGCCGCTCCGCCTTCCTCGAGGAAGAAGTCGCAGCGGGCCAGACCATCGCAGCGCAGGGCCTGATAGACGTCGAGCGCCTTGGACTGGATGTCGGTCGTCTGCTCCGGAGTGAGCGGCGCCGGGATGATGCCGGTGCTGGCACCGTTCACGTACTTGTCGTCGTAGCTGTAGAACTCGTCGCCCGGCACGATCTCGCCCGGCAGCGACACGAACGGTTCCTCGTTGCCGATCACGGCGATCTCGATCTCACGGCCGTCGATCGCCTCCTCGACCACCAGCCACTCGTCGTAGGTGAGGGCGTAGTCGATCGCCGCGCGCAGCTCCTCGATGGAGTGTGCCTTGCTGACGCCGACGGACGAGCCCATGTTGGCGGGCTTGACGAAACACGGCAGCCCGAGGTCGGTCGCCAGCTCACCGAACAGGCCCGGCGTGATCCGATGCTCGGGGAACGCCCGGTACCGAGCCTGGGCGATACCGGCGGCCGTCAACACGGACTTGGCCATCGCCTTGTCCATCGCGACGGCGGATCCGAGGACGCCGGAACCGACATAGGCGACGTTGGCGAGCTCGAGCAGGCCTTGCACGGTGCCGTCCTCGCCCATCGGTCCGTGGAGGAGTGGCAGCACGACGGTGCGCTCCGGGCTGCCGACCGCATCGCTCAGCATGGTCGTCGGTGACAAACGATCTCCGCTCGGATCCAGTTGGGGTGGCAGCGCGTCAGGACCCCGATCGAGCGCTGCGACGGCTTCGGTCGCGAGCGCCCATTCACCCTCGGTGGAGATGCCGATCGGTGTCACCCTGTACTTCGTCGGATCGGCGGCAGCGAGCACGTGGGTGGCCGTCGTGCGGCTGACGTCGTGCTCGGCGGACTGACCTCCGAACAGCACCACGAGGTTGATGCGCTCACTGCTCACGTCGCGACGGTACCGTTCCTCGACATGAGGTTGCTGGCATCCCAGGTGGCCGAGGCGACGGGTGGCCGGTTGTCGGGCCCCGATGTCGAGGTGCGCGGCGCCTCGTTCGACTCCCGCACGACACGACCCGGAGACCTGTTCGTCCCGATCGTCGCCGAACGTGACGGTCACGATTTCATCGATACCGCCGTCCGCGCGGGAGCGTCGGCCTATCTCACCAGCGAGGAGCCGCCGGACGAGGGGACGGCCATTCGGGTCGACGACACGTCCGCAGCGTTGATGGCGCTCGCCGCGTGGGCTCGTCGTCGCCTCGACATCCCGGTCGTCGGGGTGACGGGCAGTGTCGGGAAGACCAGCACGAAGGACTTGATCGCCGCCGCACTCGGCGCGACCCACCGGGTCACCGCCAACGAGCGCAGCTTCAACAACGAGCAGGGTCTGCCGGTGACGATGCTCGGCGCACCCGACGACGTGCAGGTGCTCGTCGTCGAGATGGGCATGCGGGGGTTCGGCGAGATCGGCCGGCTCTGTGAGGTGGCGATGCCGACGATCGGCGTCGTGACTGCGGTGGCCGCGTCGCACACCGAACGGGTCGGTGGGATCGAGGGCGTCGCCGTCGCCAAGCGGGAGCTCGTCGAGTCGCTGCCGGCTTCGGGGACGGCGATCCTCAACGTCGACGACGAGCGGGTGGCGCACATGGCGGCGCACACGGTCGCGACCGTGGTGACCTACGGAACGGGAGGCGATGTGCAGGTCTCGGACATCGAGCTCGATGACTTGGCGCGGCCCCGGTTCCGCGTCGCTTCACCGTGGGGTGGTGGCTCCGTTCAGCTCGCCGTCAGTGGGGCACACATGGCGTCCAACGCTGCGGCCGCGATCGCCGTCGCCGGGGTCGTGGCGGGTTCGATCGAGCCCGCACTCGAAGCGCTCGCCAACGCACGCGTGTCGGGGATGAGGATGGAGATCGGTCGCTCGCTGTCGGGCGCGGTCGTCATCAACGACGCCTACAACGCCAATCCCGACTCGATGCGAGCCGCGTTCGACGCCCTCGTCGGTGTCGCCGCCGATCGGCGGATCGCGATCCTCGGTGAGATGGCGGAGCTCGACGACCCGGCCTCGGCGCACGCGAGCATGCTGGCCGAGGCGATCGAACGCGGCATCGAGGTCATCGCGACCGGCACCGACCTCTACGGCGTTCGCCCGTACGACGACCCGGTGGCTGCGCTCGGCACGCTCGGCGAGGGCGTCGCCGTGCTCGTGAAGGCGAGTCGATCCGCGGGCCTCGAACGCTGGGTGGCCCAGCTGCTCGACTCTTGATCAGAAGAGCCGGTTGGCGTTCACGGGGCGGAACGGCTCGCCGCCGTCGTCGACTGCGAGGAAGTCGTCTTCGTCGAGGCGCTTGAGATCGCCCCACCAGGCGAGCCCGACGGCGCACACCGCACCGAAGCCGAGGACCCAGCGAGCGCCCACGGCGTCCATCACCGGCCCGAACACCAGGTTGCCGATCGGCACCGTGCCACCGAAGGCCATGAACCACAACGGCATGGTGGACCCTCGTTCGGCGTCGGCGAGGTTGCTCTGCATCACGCTGGCGAGCGCGGTGGCCGACATGAAGTAGGTGAAACCGAGCGCGCCGGCGACCGGGAGCGCGACCACCCACGAGTCGAGTAGGGCGAATGTGCCGAGCGCGCCGGCGAACGTGAGCATGCCGAGTGGGATCAGGCGCCGTGTGTCGCGCCGAGCGAGCAAGGTGCCGACCGCGAGTGCGCCGAAGAAGGCGCCGAGCCCCCACACGATGTAGAGCAGTTTGTACTCGCCGCCCTCGGGGTCGAGTCGGAAGTTCAGCCGTGCGACCGACGGGAACAGCCCGACGTACGGAAGGCAGAGCAGTGAGAACAGGAACATCGTCGAGATCGTGCGCAACAGGACGGCTCGTCGGCGCACGATGCGGAACCCGGCGCCCAGCTTCCGCCAGCCTCGATCGGGGAGCGAGCCGGTGGGCATCGGCAACCGCACCTTCATCGCCAGTGGCACGATCAGGAACAGATAGGTCGCAGCGTTGACGAGGAACAGCTGCGAGAGCGACATGCCGAGCGCTGCGAGCAGCGCAGCCAGGGCGGGGCCGGCGATTCGGGTGCCGTTGATCATCGCCGAGTTGAGGCTGATCGCGCCCGACAGATCGCGTCGATCGACGAGCATCGGGATGCTGGCACTGAACGCCGGAGCATTGATCGTGTTGGCGATGCCGATCGCCAGCTGTGCCGCGAAGATGGTCCAGAGGGCCGCGTCGCCGGCGACCAGCAGGGCGAGCACGACGCTCATCACCATCATCACCGACTGCATGCCGATGACGAGGCGGGTCCGGTCGAACCGGTCGGCGAGGATGCCCGACGGGATCGAGAGGATCAGCAGCGGCCCGAGCTGGACGAAGATGAGCAGACCGACGAGCGAGGCCGAACCGGTGCGACCGTCGACGTACGCCGGCAGCGTGAAGTTCTGCATCCACGTGCCGACGCTCGACAGCGCCATGCCGGAGAAGAGGATCCGGAACTTCGGGTACGCGAGCGCAGCGCGAGCGGTCCCCGGCGTGTGCGAGTGAGGGAGTGGTGTCTCGGTCGTCGGTGTCGTCGTCATCGGTGTCGCGCGATGGGTCGGGAGCGGCTTGACCCGCCGGTCAAGATATCGGCGGGGTCCGCGCAGGAGGTGAGTGGTTCGCGCGATCCTGGTGGTCCATGTCACACCGGACGAATGCTACGACGGCACCCAGAACCACGACCACCGACGACACCGCCGGCAGCTGTCGTTCGGTGCTCGGAACCTTTCCAGAATGCCCGCTGTGTGGGGGGTCCCTCTTCCCGGAGCACGCCCACTTCAAGTGCTCGGGGTGCGGGTGGCGCGACAGTTGCTGCGACTGATCAACTGGAGGGATGGACTACACCGCCGTCACCCCCGACGAGTTCGCCGCGTTGGAGGGCCTCGACGACTGGCGGGTCGCGCTCGGTGCGATCCACGGCACGTTCGCCGCCGGTTCGTACCCGGCCGCCGCCGAGCTGGTCATGGCCGTCACCGAGGCAGCCGAGCGACTCGTCCACCACCCCGACATCGACGTGCGATACCCGGGGACGGTCATCGTGTCGATCACGACGCACGCGACGGGTGGTCTGACGATGCTCGACGTCGACCTCGCCCGCGAGGTCTCCCGCCTCGCTGCCGAGGCGGGGGCGGCGGCAGACAGCTCGACGATCCAGGTCACCGAACTCGCCATCGACACGATGGACGAGGAACGGATTCGGCCGTTCTGGGCGGCGGTGCTCGACTACCGCGTCGCCGACGACGGCTCGCTCGCCGACCCCCGACGGCAGGGGTGGTCGATCTGGTTCCAGCAGATGGACGAACCGCGCACACAACGCAACCGGTTCCATCTCGATATCTCGGTACCGCACGACGTGGCCGACCAACGCGTCGCCGCCGCACTCGCGGCGGGTGGCACGCTCGTCAGCGATGGACGTGCGAAGGCGTTCTGGATCCTCGCCGACGCAGAGGGCAACGAGGCATGCATCTGCACATGGCAAGACCGCGGGTGAGTGCCCCCGACGGCGGCGGTGACGTGACCGCGGCGAGGTCGAGCTGCTCCCGCACGAAGGAGGCTGGCACGACCTGGTCGTGCTGCGAGATGTCTCCGACCTGAGCGAGCTCGTCGAACGTGGCCTGATCGCCGTCGACGCCACGATCGGAGGCACGACCCGGTCGACGTCGCGGGGCGCGCTGACGCGTCGTTCAACCGTTGACGAGATCGGCGAGCATCTCCAACTGATCGGCTCGTCCGTTCAGCAGCACCGTCGTGAGGCAGGTCTCCTTCCATCTCGCCAGGTCATCGCGGATCTTGTCGGGCGGTCCGACGAGGGCGACGTCCTCCACCATCTCGAGTGGGATCAAGGCGGCCGCCTCCTGCTTCTTGCCCTCGAGGTACAGCTCCTGGATCTTGGTGGCAACACCCTCCCAGCCCATCCGCGCGAACACGTCGAAGTGGAAGTTGGCGCCCTTGGCACCCATGCCGCCGGCATAGAGCGCCACCATGGGCCTCATCAGATCGGCGCACGTCTCGGCGTCGTCACCCGGGATGATCGTCAGCATCGAGGCGACCTCGAATCGATCGGCCTTGCCGTCCTCACCGCTGGCGTCGAAGCCGATCTGCAGCCGTTCCCGGTACCAGGCGTCTTCCTTCGGTGAGAAGAACAGCGGGAGCCAGCCGTCGGCGATCTCCGCCGAGAGCGACACGTTCCTCGGCCCCTCGGCGGCGAGGTAGATCGGGATCTCGTTGCGGAGCGGGTGCACGGTCGACTTGAGCGGCTTGCCGAGCCCGGCGCCGTCGTCCCCGGTGTAGGGCAGGTCGTAGTGCTTGCCGTGGAATTCGACCGGGCCGTCGCGACGAATGATGTCGCGCACGATCGCGATGTACTCGCGGGTGCGTTCGAGCGGGCGCGGATAGGGCACGCCGTACCACCCTTCGACGACCTGCGGACCCGACGCACCGAGTCCGAGGATGAACCGACCGCCCGACAGGTGGTCGATCGTGATCGCGGACATCGCGGTGGCGGCCGGCGTGCGTGCCGACATCTGCACGATCGACGTGCCGAGTTTGATGCGCTTCGTGTGCGCCCCCCACCAGGCGAGCGGCGTCAGGGAGTCGCTGCCGTAGGCCTCCGCCGTCCAGCACGAGTCGAAGCCGAGCCGGTCGGCCTCCTGGATCGCTTCGAGCGCGCCGGACGGCGGACCCGACGACCAGTAGCCGGTGGACACGCCGAGTTTGAGATCTCCCATGCCGTCAGCGTGGCACCCCGAGCCGACGACCGACGACTTGACCGTCACGGTTCGATCGTCACGATGCGTGGCGAGCAGGGCCGCTCGAACGGGGCGGCTCCGGTGCGTGCCGACGATCCCAGAGGCGCTCGGCCAGGATGATGGCAGCGCACACGGCGGCGGCGGCACCGAACACCGAGGTCATCCCGACGAGCGACTCCATGAGGTGTGGGAACGCCACCATCGTCACCGCGAGCGTCAGCATCAGGACGCCGCCGGCGAGCTGCAGGAGTCGGCCGTGATGCTCCTGCATCTTCGTCGCCCGCATGGTCACGACCACGACGGCGAAGACGGCGAGCTCGTCGAGTAGGAACACTCCGAGGTAGAGCGCGAACAGCAGTGCGGCCCCGGCTGCAGGTACACCCCGGTCCGCGAGCAGGTCCGTCCACAGCAGCGGCAGTCCGGCCGAGCACGGTGTCTCCAGCAGCGACACCCCCGTGGCGAGGACCACCGTGCCCCCGAGGGTGGCCGGCAACGAGCGGTTGGGATCGGCCAGCCGGCGCATCCGGCGGAAGAGACTCGGTTTCGCGCTCCCTGCGATCGTCACCGACGGCCCTCGGGTCGTCCAGTGCTCCTTGAGGTGCAGGACACCGAACACACCAGCGACCGTCGCCACCATCGCTCGGATCCAGTCGGATCGACCGACGACGCTCAACGTCGAGTAGGCGCCGAGCATGTACAGCCCGTAGAGCATCGACGTCACCGCCAGGAACAGGGCGCCGACCGAGACGACACGCGTGCGCGAACCACTGTGGACGACGAGCGCCATCAGCATCGACAGCACCCACAGCGAGCACGGGTTGAACCCGTCGACGAACGCGATCAACACGGTCGCGCCCACCATCGAGCGTGAACCGACGTCGACGCTCCCCACGAACGGTACGTCGACGTCCGAGGACGACTCGGGTCGCACGCCGGCGAGCAGGCTGGTCACGGCGCTCTCGATCCGACGCGCCATCGAGTCCGAGTAGCCGACGTACACGTTCCCGCCCACCACCACCGTCGGTACGGAGCGTGGCTCCTCCCCGAGCGCGGCGAGCGTCTCGATGAAGACCCGCTGGTTCACCGGTTCGTACCAGACCTCGTACTCGGTCACCACCAGACCGTCGATGCGCCCCACGAGCTCGTCGAGGAATGCGAGCATGCGGGCGCAATGGGGGCATCCGTCACCGTGGAAGACCACGAGCTCGACGTGATCGACCGGAGCGTCGGGTCCATCGGAGGTTCCACCGGTTCCCGCGGCGGCGGCGCCGGTGACGAGCGACGACCCGACCAGGACGGCGAGCACGAAGGCGAGAGCGATCCGCCTCATGCCACGATCCTCCGTCCGTCACGGGGTGGGCACCAGTGCCGTCTGTCCGGGTCTGGGTCGGACATCCGTCACGGCGTGCCCGTGGCATCCTGGGTCCATGTCCGACGACCTGGTGGTCACGAACTCGGTGCGGATCCCGCGGCACGAGCTCGAGCTGTCGTTCACCGCGTCCGGCGGGCCGGGTGGGCAGCATGCGAACAAGGCGGCCACCCGGGTGGAACTCCGCCTCGACCTCGTGTCGTCGTCGGCGTTCAGCCCGGCGCAGCGAGCCCGGGTGACGGAACGGCTCGGCGAGGAGATCCGGGTCGTGGTCGACGACGAGCGGAGCCAGCTGCGCAACCGTGCCCTGGCCGAGGAGCGGTTGGTGGCGCGCCTGCAGTCGGCCCTGCACGTCCAGCGGACGAGGCGCCCGACCAGGCCGACGAAGGGCTCGCAACGCCGGCGTGTCGAGTCGAAGAAGCGGCGTGGCGAGACGAAACGCCAGCGTCGTCGACCTGATCGCGACGACTGACGGAATCAGTCGCTCGGCGTGAATCGGACCGGCAGATGCTCCGGTCCGAAGATGCCGACGGTCGATGGCTTCCAGACGATCTCGCCGTCGAGTTCGAGATCGGGGAGTCGCTTCGCGATGATCGTGAGGGCTTCCTGCTGCTCGGCTCGTGCGAGTGCGGCGCCCAGGCAGTAGTGGATGCCCGAACCGAAGGTCAGTTGCGGCCGAGCCGGTGGCTCACGGGTGATGTCGAAGACGGCGGGTGTGTCGAAGACGGACGGATCGCGGTTCGCTTGCGCGAGCGACAGACCGATGAACGAACCCCTGGGGAACACGACGTCGCGGTATTCGATGTCCTCGCTGGCGAAGCGCGCGGTGCCACGAACGGTCCCGAAGTAGCGCATGGTCTCCTCGACGGCACGCGGTGCGAGCTCCGGTTGCTCGCCGAGCAGCTTCCATTGGTCGGGGTGGGCAGCGAACAGCGACATCGAGCAACCGAGCTGGTTGCGGGTGGTGTCGGTGCCGGCCATGAGCACGGCCTCACACATCATCACCAATTCACTGTGCGAGAGACGATCACCGTCGGACTCCGCCTCGATCATCGCCGAGATGAGGTCGTCGGAGGGTGTGTCGCGGCGCCGTTCGATCAGGTCGCCGATGTAGGCGTCGAGTTCGTCCTGGGCCCGGATGATCGTCTCTTTGTCCTCGGCGAGGTTCCCGTTGAAGATCCGGAAGATGTCGGTGGCCCAATCGGAGAACAGCTGGAGGTCCTCCTTCGGCGCTCCGAACAGCTCGCAGATGATCGGAATCGGGTACGGCTCGCAGAACTCGGTCGCGATGTCGGCGCGGCCTGACGCGGCGAACTCGTCGATGAGCGCATTGACCACCTCACGCATGAACGGTCGGAGTGCGTCGGCATGGCGCGGGGAGAAGGCGGTGCCCGCGACACGTCGGAGCCGGGTGTGCTCGTCACCCTCGGCGGCGAGGATGGACGGTCGGCGTCGGGACCGTTCCAGCCACTCCGGGTCGTCGACCCCCGACATCTCGATGATCTTTCCGGCCGCACTGTGCCAACGCTTGTCTCGGAGCATCGCGACCACGTCGTCGTAGCGGAGGATCGAATAGCCGAAGCTGTTGCGCCCGATCCAGGTGTCCTCGGCTGCTGCAGCACTGGCGGCGCGGCGCTCCTCGGTGGACAGTTCCGGGTCGTCCAGCCACTCGAGAGCCGGGATGTCGAGTTCGGTTGCGAGGGTGGCCATGTGGAGACAGTAGATCCGCCCGGCGTCGGGTTCGACGGTCGGAGGTCAGGGGACCGGCGTGTGGGCAGCGGTCAGCCGCGGCGCCTTCGACGCCGAGCCGGCTGCGGATCCTCCGAGGTGTCGGTAGCGACCGAATTGGTCAGCGGGCCGACCGCGGCGACGATGCGATCGAGCGCCGGTGCCTCACCACGCTCGTGGAGGTCGATCTTGCGACGCATCTCGGCGAGGTGGGCCGGCGACGTGCCGCAACACCCTCCGACGATCCGTGCCCCCGAGTCGATGGCGAGCGTGCTGTACTCGCCCATGAGTCGGGGGTCGCCGCTGTACTCGATCTCGGCGCCGCGGAACTGGGGGATGCCGCAGTTGCTCTTGGCGATGATGACGAGATCATCGCGACGCATCTGCTGGATCGCGAGCAGCAGGTCGGACGCCCCGACGCCGCAGTTCGCGCCGATCGCGAGGGGAGCCACCGGGAGTTCCGTGAACACGTCGACCAACTCGGGTGGGCGAAGACCCATCATCGTCCGACCGGCCGTGTCGAACGATGCCGTCACCGTGTACGGCATCCCGGCCTCGATCGCAGCGCGCGCTGCAGCCCGCATCTCCTGTGCGGCTGACTTGGTCTCGATCCAGGCGACGTCGACGCCTCCGGCCTTCAGCCCCTCGATCTCCTCAGCGAACGCAGCTTGTGCCTCGGCTTCGGTCATCGTGCCCAACGGTTCGATCAGCGATCCCGTTGGCCCGATCGAACCGGCGACGACGACCGGGCGATCGGCGTCGCGTGCCACCTCGCCGGCGATCTCGGCGGCACGCCGCGCGATCTCGAACGTGCGGTCCTGCGCGGCGTGGAGTTCGAGGCGGTATCGATTGCACCCGAAGGTGTTGGTCAAGATGATGTCGGCGCCGGCATCGATGAATTGCTGATGGAGCGAACGCACCTTGTCGGGTGCGTCGACGTTCCAGAGTTCTGGTGGTTCGCCCGGCCCCAGGCCCATGCCCATGAAGTTGGTCCCGGTGGCTCCGTCGGCCAACAGCGGTCGGTCGAGTTCGAGGAGTGCCTCCAGGGTGGTTCGCATGATGTCCAGAAGCTAGCGCTCAGCTCACGCGAGCGCGTCGAGAGGATCGATCTTGTCGACCCCGAGGAACTCGGCGACCGGGCCGTTGGTGACATGTCCGGCGTGGGTGTTGAGCCCGAGTGCCAGCGCCGGATCTCGCCGGGCAGCGCCTCCGGCGCCGTGCCAGGCGACCTCGGCGATGTAGGGCAGCGTGGCGTTGGTGAGCGCATAGGTGGAGGTGTGTGGCACGGCGCCGGGCATGTTGCCCACTGCGTAGTGCACCACGCCGTGCAACTCGTAGGTCGGGTGCTCGTGCGTGGTCTCCCGAACGGTTTCGACGCACCCGCCCTGATCGACGGCGACGTCGACGATGACCGAACGGGGCTTCATCGCCTTGACCATCTCCTCGTCGACGACGACGGGAGCCCGACCGCCTGCCACGAGGACGGCGCCGATCACCAGATCGGCTTCCAGGACCGACCGCTCGATCGCGCCATGGTTCGACGCCAGCGTCGAGATTCGCCCGCGATGGATCTGGTCGACGTACCGCAGCCGGTCGAGGTTCTTGTCGATCAGCACGACCTCGGCCTCCATGCCTGCCGCGATCCACGCCGCGTTCCAGCCGACGTTGCCGGCTCCGAGCACGACCACCTTGGCGGGTCGCACGCCGGGTGCACCACCCATGAGCACACCCCGGCCCCCGTTGTGGCGCTCGAGGCAGTGGGCACCCATCTGTGGCGCCAATCGACCCGCGACCTCGCTCATCGGTGCGAGCAGGGGGAGCGCGCCGTCAGCGGTCTCCACCGTCTCGTAGGCGATCGCCGTGGTGCCGGTGTCGATCAGTGCCCGGGCGACGCCGGGGTAGGCGGCGAGGTGCAGGTACGTGAACAGGGTGAGGTCGGGCCGGAGGTACCGGAACTCCTCCTCCTTGGGCTCCTTGACCTTGACCACCATCTGCTGTGCCCACGCGTCGGCGGCCGTCGGCACGATGTCGGCGCCCGCCGCCACGTAATCGTCGTCGGAGATCGAGGCCCCGCCGCCGGCTCCGGTTTCGACGAACACGTCGATGCCGCGTCGTTCGAGCTCACGGACGCCGTCGGGGGTCATCGCGATGCGGTGTTCGGCCGTCTTGATCTCCCGAGGGACGCCGACGGTGGTGATGACGGGTGAGTCCATCTCGCCAGTGTCGCACGACAACGACACCGTGTGTGAGGGACATGCGTGGCAGGATGCGCCGATGACACCGGTTTCGAGCATGCTGGACGAGATCGACCTTCGAATCCTGCGTGAACTCGATCGAGACGCACGAATCAGCTGGCGAGAACTCGGCGAAGCCGTGCACCTGTCTCCCACCTCGGCTGCCGACCGCGTTCGGCGCATGGAGCGCGACGGGATCATCGACGGCTACAGCGTGCGCGTCGACCCGGCAGCGCTCGGCCGAACCGTGCGAGCGGTGATCGACGTCAGCCTCGGCTCGAACGTGCTGGTCGACGAGTTCGAGGAGCGCCTCTCGAAGCGCGACGAGGTCGCGTTCGCTGCGTACGTGACCGGTACGGCCGACTACTCCGTGATCGTCGAGTGTCGGGGAGCCGACGGACTCGACACCTTCGTGCGCTGGCTGCGCGCCGAGGCCGGTGTCAGCCGAACGGAGACGAAGATGCTCCTGCGTGTCGTCGCCGACTGAACCGTCGAGGTCGACCCGTGGAGCTCGGATCAGCCGGCTTCGTCGATCTGGACGCCGTTGGCGACGGATCGGGACGAACCAGTGATCAGGACGTGCCCGATGACTGGTCGTCGCGTGAGCGCCGCGGCGGCGGGCGGTCGTGCGATCTGCCACACTCTGCTCCATGAAATCGTTCAGGAACTTCGTCAACGGGGAATGGGTCGACGCGGCCGACGGCGCGACGACCGACATCGTCGACCCGACCACCGGTGAGGCATACGCGACGTCGGCCCTGTCGGGTGACGCCGACGTGGACGCTGCGATGTCGGCGGCGGCCACGGCGTTCGAGTCGTGGAGGAATGCGACACCGGCGGAGCGCTCGCTCGCGCTCCTCAAGTTGGCGGACGCCATGGAGGCCCGCGGCGACGAGATCATGCATCTCGAGTGCGAGAACACCGGAAAGCCGTACGCGGTGCACCGCGACGAGGAGATGGGCCCGGCGGTCGACAACGTCCGGTTCTTCGCCGGGGCGGCTCGCCACCTCGAGGGCAAGTCGGCGGGGGAGTACATGGCCGGCATGACCTCGTTCGTCCGGCGTGAGCCGGTCGGTGTGTGCGCCCAGGTGGCGCCGTGGAACTACCCGATGATGATGGCGGTCTGGAAGTTCGCTCCCGCCCTCGCGGCCGGCAACACCGTCGTGCTCAAGCCGAGTGACACGACCCCGGCCACGACCGGGCTGCTGGCGGAGATCGCGTCGGAGTTCCTCCCGCCCGGCGTGTTGAACGTGATCAACGGCGACCGCGACACCGGCCGCAAGATGGTCGATCACTCGATCCCGGCGATGGTGTCGATCACGGGCTCGGTCCGGGCCGGCATGCAGGTCGCCGAGGCAGCGTCGAAGTCACTCAAGAGGGTCCACCTCGAGCTCGGCGGCAAGGCCCCCGTCGTGGTGTTCGACGACGCCGACATCGCGAACGCCGCGGAGAACATCGCCGTCGCCGGCTACTTCAACGCCGGTCAGGATTGCACCGCGGCCACCCGCGTGCTCGTGAGCTCCAAGATCGCTGGCGACTTCGTCGCCGCACTGACCGAACAGGCGACGGGAACGGGCGTCGGTGGACCCGACGCGACCGACGTGCTGTTCGGCCCGGTCAACAATGCCAACCAGCTCGCACACGTGAGCGGCTTCATCGAGCGGGCACCCGACCACGCCACGATCACGACGGGCGGCAACCGGATCGGCGGCGCCGGCTACTTCTTCGAGCCGACGGTCGTGTCCGGCTTGCGACAGGGCGACGAGATGAGTTCCAAGGAGATCTTCGGGCCTGTCATCACCGTGCAGGAGTTCGACACCGAGGAGCACGCCGTCGAGTGGGCCAACGCGGTCGACTACGGGCTGGCGTCCAGTGTCTGGACCCGCGATGTCGGCCGAGCCATGCGGATGGCGAAAGCACTCGACTTCGGATGTGTGTGGGTCAACACCCACATCCCGTTCGTCTCCGAGATGCCCCATGGGGGCTTCAAGAAGTCGGGGTACGGCAAGGACCTCTCGTCGTACTCGCTCGAGGACTACACGCGCGTCAAGCACGTGATGGTGAATCTCGAGAGCTGACGTGCCGGGTTCGCGAACGCCACGTATCGCCGTCGGACCTGATCTGGCTCCCCGGCTGCTGGTCGATGCGGTCAACGACGGCGGAGGCGAGATCGTGCCGCTCGCCGAGGCGGAGGCAATCGTCTGGGCCGACGTCGCCGATCCCGACGGCCTCGTCGCGGCCATCGACGCGGCACCGAACGCCACATGGATCCAACTGCCCTGGGCCGGTGTCGAGAACTTCGCCCACGCGCTCGACCACGACCATGTCTGGACGTGCGGGAAGGGGGCCTACGCCGAACCGGTGGCAGAGATCGCTCTGGCGCTCGGCCTCGCCGGGCTCCGTTGTGTCCACAGGTATTCGGCGGCGACGAGCTGGTCCGACCAGCGCGGTCGCAACCTGCTCGGCGGCAGGGTCACGATCGTCGGAGGCGGTGGGATCGCGGAGTCGCTCGTGCGGCTGCTGCAACCGTTCGACTGTCACATCACGGTCGTCCGTCCGACGGTGCAGCACATGGAGGGCGTCGACGACGTCGTCGGCCCCGATCGGCTGGCGGATACCCTGCCCGGCGCCGGCCTCGTCGTGCTCGCCCTGGCGTTGACGCCCGACACGGTCGGTCTGATCGGCGCCGACGAGCTGGGCCTGATGGAGCCGCACGCCTGGATCGTCAACGTCGCTCGTGGGCAGCACATCGTCACCGAGGATCTCGTCGAGGTGCTGCGGCACGGTGCGATCGGTGGCGCCGGCCTCGACGTCACCGACCCGGAACCGCTCCCCGACGGCCACCCGCTGTGGGGCCTCGACAACTGTGTCATCACGCCGCACACGGGGACGACGCCCGCGATGGGCGAGCCGCTCCTCGCTCAACGGATCCGCCAGAACGTCTCGAGATTCGCCGTCGGACAGGAGCTGCTCGGGCTCGTCGACGTGCGCGCGGGCTACTGACGAAGTTTTGACAGACTTCGTCCGATTCTTGTCGGGGGGATGCCTAGTGTGATCTGTAGCGACCACGGTGTGGGCAGCGGTTGTGGTCCCGTCTGTCCGCGGGAACCCGTGCGACGCACGTGGCCGGAGGTCGCGCCGATCGGCGCTGACCTCCGGCCACGGCTTGTTCCGGCTTGCTTCCCGACGGACGTGCTGAGCGTCCGTATGGACCCTACGCTGGTCACATCGCCACGCACTACGAGATCCTCGGCGTCGAGCCGACTGCGCCGGCCGAGCGGATCCGCGCCGCCTACCGCGAGCGGGCGCGACTCCATCACCCCGACCGAGCAGCGGCCACCGGCAGCGGCGTCGATGCGATGTCGGAGGTCAACGAGGCCTACCGGGTGCTGAGCGATCCCGCCCGCCGGCTCGAATACGACCGATCGATCCGTCCACGTTCGAGCGCGGCCGGACAGGGTCGCCGTCCGCCCGAGGACGGAGCCGTGAGCGACCCGGTCGAGTTCCCGACGCCGGTCCCGCCGTCCCGACTGATGCCGGCCGGGCCGGCGCGGGTGCCGTGGAAGATGATGGCGGTCATGGCCGTGGTCGGTTCGGCAGTGATCCTGTTCGGGGCCGCGTTCAACGACTCGCCCTCGTCCGAACCACCCGACGGCATCCTCCGGGCCGGTTCGTGCGTCGCCATCGAGTCGAACCTCGACGTCCGCGAGGTCGCCTGCACCGGCGCCGGCGACGTCGTGGTCGAACTCGTCATTCCGACCGACGCGACGTGCCCGACCGGACTGGGTACGTTCCGCGACCGGCTTGGGCTCGGCAAGGTCTGCATCGAGATCGACTGATGCGCGGCTGGATGGTCGGCGTGCTCGCCGTCGCCTTCGCCGTCTTCGGGCTCGGCATCGCGGCGATCGCCGTGTTCTCCGGTTCTGGCGACGGCACGCCGATCGTCGAGCTCGATGTCGGCGACTGCTTCGACCTACCTGACGACGCCGCCCCCGATGGCACACTCGACAGCGTCGACACGGTCGACTGCGACACGCCCCACCTCGCCGAAGTGGTGTTCGCCGGCTCGCTTAACGACGGGGACGAACCGTACCCGCCCGAGGACGAGTTGTTCGCGACCGTGGAGCGGCTCTGTCGGGCTGCCGACGTGGTGCAGTCGGACGCGTTCGGGTTGCTGCCGATCGCCCCGACGCCTGCACTGTGGGAGTCGTTCGACGGCCGGTTCCTGTGCGTCGCCGTCCCGTTCGGCGGCGAGCCCGTGACCGGGTCGGCGCGCTCGGGTTGACCGAGCGATTCCGCCGGCGCGCTGCTAGCCTCCGGACACCGCAAGGGCGATTAGCTCAGATGGCTAGAGCACTGCCTTCACACGGCAGGGGTCGTTGGTTCGAGTCCAATATCGCCCACCACGAAATCACTGTTGGAAGAGTTGCGAGGCGCCGACAGGCGCCTCGTGCTCGTTCCCAGGTCCGCGTCAGGTCCGCGGAGTATCTCCCCGACTGCGGGGGATGGTGACACTCAGATGTGGCTCGGTCGCGTTCGTCTGTTGGTCCACCCGGGCGCACCTGCGACCCTCAGGGCGACATCGTGCTGGCTGCCGGGACGCGAGGATCGCGCACACCCGCTTGCGGGAGCGACGAGGTTTGCGCCCCGATGCCACGTACGGCGGCAACAGTCGACGCTCTCCGCCGAGAGCCGCGGCCAGAACGGTCACGTTCGCACATGGGTTCGGGAGCAGCAGATCCGCGATTTCCTGGCACGCTGCTTGGGCCGCACTGCGGCACGGGATCGTGCATTTGGCTCGGGAGTCTGGGCGGAGGTCATCGGGCGGTCGGGTGACGTTGGTTGGACCACGTGATGGCGCTGAGAACGACGACGGTGACCACCATCAGGCTGATCGACGCCTCGGTGCTGGTCGCGATGCTGCTGCTGGATCCACCGCCGTCCGGTGTCGACCACGTGACTGGATCCTGGTGAAACACGAGGATCCCGAATGCGGTGACCAGGCCGACGGCAAGAACCGCTGACACGACGACAGCGTCTCCGCGCATCGATGCGTTTCGGATCGCTGCGATCATGAACCCCGCCGGGACGATCAGCGGAACCATGACGATCGAGACCACGCACATGACCGCCAACGCAACACCCCCAGCAACGCACAACAGTGGCCCCGAAAGCGATCGCCGACCAGCGCGAGGGCGCCTGCGCCGACGAACGGCGCTGCGGATCCTGCCGCCGAGTACCAACCTTCGGGATCGCCGTCCGCTCCGGCGAAGTAGTGCACGGCCATCAGCACGAAGCCCGTACCCACGGTCGCCCAACCCGAGATCACCACAGCACGACTCGACACCCCTCCATCCTGACCGACATTCCGTGGCACCGCATCCGGGCTGTGCTGCAGGGCGGGGTTCGCCCGCGGAATCGTGAACATGCGCGTCAGTATCGGGTGGGCAGAGGCGGTACCTCGATCAGGGAACCTGCCGCCTTGCAGACTGTCGCCGTGAGGCAGACTGTCGCCGTGAGTCGGCCAGATGACAGGAGACTCTCTTTCAACGAGGCCGCCGAGTCGTACGACCAGGCGAGACCGTCGTATCCCCCAGACTTGTTCGACACGCTGTTCGACTTGCTTCCAGCGCAACCCGGGATCGTCGAGGTCGGTCCCGGAACAGGCCAGGCGACCAAGGACCTCCTTGCACGAGGGGCGTGGATTCACGCCATCGAGATCGGGTCGGCGATGGCCGCGAAGCTACGCGCGAACTACGTATCCGAACGCCTCCGCGTCAGCGTCGCCGACTTCGAGGTGCTCGACATCGAACCGGCCAGTGCTCACGCAGTGTTTTCGGCGACCGCCTACCACTGGATCTCCCGCGGTGCGCAGACCGACCGACCAGCCGCGATCCTGCGACCGGGCGGAGTCGTGGCGATCGTCGATCTGATCCAGGTTGACTCGCCCGACGATCTGGGCTTCTTCGCCGCCGCACAACCGATCTACGAGCGATATTCGGAGTCCCACTCGGGGCCGCCGGCGCCGACACGCAACGCGGTCGATCCACCGATCCGTGGCGCGCTTCACGCCGATCGTCGGTTCGACGGCGTCGCTGTCCGCCAGTACGACTGGAACCAGAGGTACAGCGCCGCCGACTACCGCAAGCTCATGCTCTCGTACTCCGGGACGCAGATGATGGACGAGAACGATCGAGCGGGCCTGCTCGACGACATCGAATCCCTCATTCGGATCGACTTCGGCGGCGTCGTCACCAGGCCTCTCGTCGTCACGCTCACGACCGCGATCCTCACCTGACAGGCGCTTGCCGGGCCTCACGTTCGTCGAGCCATCGCGAGATTTCGGGTTCTTCGGATTTCGTGGCACTGCAGTCGAGTCGGAGTGCGACGCGAACCGTTCACGGGGACCGGATCAGTGGGCGGATGTTCTGTGAGCGTTCGGCTGGTCAGCTCGCGATCTCAATGCCGGTCGAGGGCGGTGTGGGAATCCCGACAGCCAGCCCGGCATGCGCGGGTCGTCCCGATCCGCTGGCTCTTCCCACTTCCTTTCGAGCGGTGCGGCGTCTGGGCCATGGCGACCGTGGACGTTGCCTACCTGACCCTGCTGATCGCCTCTACCACCGCCCCTTTTCGCAGCGCGACGATATGAGTGCAGGAGGTGTGCGATGAGCGCCCGCGGTCGTGCTCTGGTCGTGTTCTCTCTGGTTGTGGCAGCGTGCGCGGGTGGTGATGACAGCACCGGCTCGCCGGCTCCGACCACGACCATGCCGGTCCCGATGGTGACGACACCCGATTCGTCGCCACCTGTCACGACGACCGACCCGCCGCCCGCCACGGCGGGCTCGACCGCAAGACCTGCCCCCACGACGACGGCGCCCGTGATCGAGCCGGGCCCGGTAGCCGGCGAGCTCACCCTGCTTGTGCCCGCACCGGAGGGGCTTGCCCTCTGGCAGGGTGATGGCGTCGACTGGTTGGTCACCGACCGACCCGTCGCCGCTGCCGTGCCCGATCTAGCCGGTGGGGTCCTGCTGCAGTACTTGGATCCGACCGAGCCCGAGTGGGTATGGGACGACGATACGCACAGGTGGGTGACGATATGGCCGAGCGGCGAACCCGAGCCGATCCGCCGCCAGCGCAGTCCGGGCGGCGCGATCGACGTTGCCGTCCCGTCGAACGGCTCGCGGCTCTGGCTGCTCGATGCGGGTCTGGTCGACGGTGAGCCGGCGGTGGCGTTCGGACGGTTGGTCGGTGGCGACGAGCCGATCGCTGTCGGCTTCGACTACTGCGCCGAGGTCGAACTCTGTGGTGAGTTCTCGTGGCGCGTCGAGCTCGTCGTGCGCCCGATCGACGGTGGTGCGGAGCGCGTTGTCCACCGGGCGTTGTGGCAGCCGGGGATCACCGAGTCGACCGCCTACACCGCGCGGCTGGGAAGGGATCTCGCCTCGCTCGCCGTGCATCCCTATGAGGGCGATCCCGAATCGTGGGCGGCAGTCGAGTTCCTCGATCCGGATGGCAGACAGGTCGATGCTGGCTATCGGACGTCGCCGTGGTGCGCGGGCTGTGACGTCGTGGCCGATCTCGCTCCTACCGGGAACGCGCTCGCGTACGTCGAGCGGTACCACGACCCATCGAATGCCAACCTCACGGCCCACGGCGAGGCGGTGCTGGTGGACACCTCGAGCTGGGTCGAACGGTGGCGGGTCGAGGTGAGCGGCGGCCGGACGGTCGACACAGATGGGAATCGGGTCGTGATCGCGGCCGGGGCGACGTGCGCGCACGACATCGGCCCCGTACTCGGCCCCGGCGACGAGGGCGCGTGGGTGGAGCGGTTGCAGCTCCAGCTCAACCGGCTCAGTGGCGCCGGACTCGTCGTCGACGGGCGCTACGGTCCCGCCACCGAACGTGCGGTCAGCGCCTGGCAGCAGCTGCGCCGGATGCCGATGACCGGAGCGATGGAGTCGGCTGCCTGGGTCGGATTGCTCCCCGACCGGAGCTGCACCACAGACCTCGTGGTGGTGGAGGACGGCCGCGCCACCCCGAACCGGCTGGACATCGGGTGGGGCGTGCGCGGCCCGGCTACCTCGTGGGGTACGACGAACCGCGGTCCCGCGCTCTGGGTCGGAGCGGCCCCCGAGGTTGCTGACGGAGTGCCCCCGGGTGTCCCGTCGGGTCCGGCCGACATCGATGAGCTGGCGATCCTCGGACGGGACGGCGTCGGGCCGTTCAGGTTCGGCGCGGGAGCTGACGAGGTCCAGGCGTGGCTTGTCGAACAACTCGGCGACCCCGACGTTGCGGTTGTCGAGCCCGGCCAGGGCGGCTGGCCGCTCATGTCGTGTGCCGAGCGGCGCTTCTCCTACTGGGCCGACGCCGGCTTCACCGTCGGTTTCACCGACCTCAACGGCTACGACGCCACCGGCACGGTCGCCGACTGCGACGACGCACCGCAGCTGGCCGGCTGGTACATCGTCACCGAGGCGTCGCCCTGGTTCGCTCCCGGGCATGGCGAGGCTCCAACGATTCCGCTCGAGCTGCGGCTCACCACTGCGGAAGGAATCGGTTTGGGCGCCACCGCAGGCGAGCTGCGCGCCGCGGAGCCAAACGTCACCTTCAGCGAATGGGACATCGATGAGTACACCCGCTCCACGTTCCAGACACCGAGCGGGATGCGCGGACGGATTGCGTGGGACCCGGTCGCCGAGGTGCAGCGCGCTCTCAACGAGCACGGTGCGACGCTGGCCGTTGACGGCACCTTCGGACCGCTCAGCGAAGCAGCGCTCGTCGAGTTCCAAGCGTCGAACGGCATCGACGAGGACGGGCTCGGCTCATTCACGCTCGACGCGCTCGGCGTCGACGTGCCGGACGACACGCCGATCATCTACCTGTCCGCCGGCGTGTGGGACTGGTCGTTCTGATGCCATCATCATCGAACCTCACCCGACCCCACTCAGCGTGCATGCTTGCTCGCTGAGTTCGTATCGGATCGTCAGCTGTTCGGCGCGCTCGCCCCGACCATCCTGCCCATCGCGCGCTCCTGTCGATCCTGGTGGTTGCGCGGCTGCACGAGAGGAATAGAGGTGATCGCCCGCCATCGTCGGCGACGTGCTCGGGTCGGCCGCAGCCCTGCTGGCGGGCATCGTCGCAGTGGTGCCGGCTCGAACCGGCCACCGAGCCTGACATGACGGATCGTCTCGTCGCTCCCACCGGCCACTCTGCCTCCGTGAGCCGCACCATTGCGCACAGATCGCTGCATGCTCGGGCGCGAACAGAACCGCAGATCCACCCGACAGACCCGCTGATCGAGAAGCGTTCCGAGTTGTCGCGAATGCGGCGATACGAGCTCGGTGACCTTGTCCTCTGTTCAGAATCGAGCGTCGGGGTTACGACTCCAACGAGGGGGAAACGAGCTCAGGAGGTCTTCCCGTGAGAGTGTTCAAGTCGCTTTCGAGCGTCCTGGTGGTTGGTGCGCTCATCGGCGGTGTGACGTCGGCGTCGGCCTCGGCGGGAGCTGCCACACATCGGGCCCGGCCGGATCGCGACAAGATCTGTCTGATCCAGCCGGTTGACATCCCGGACGGGCTGAGCAAAGCCGACGAGATGCGCCGGGGGCTCGAATGGGCCAAGCACGTCTTCCGCGTCGAGACCGCGATCGCCACGCCGGCCGACAACAGTGAACTCCCGGCGGTGATCGACGGATTCGTCCAGTCGAGCGACTGCGATCTGATCATCGGGGACTTCGCCGCGGGATTCGCGATGGAGCCGTTCGTCGGTGCGTATCCCGACCAGCGCTTCTCCGCTCTCGACTACATCTTCGACGGTCAGCCGACGAACGCCCGGGGTGTCCACTTCGCGGCCGACGAGCCATCGTTCATGGCCGGGTATGCGGCGGCAGTCTTGACGACGACCGGCGAAGTCGGCGTGTTCGGCGGCATCCAGGTCCCGCCCGTCACGTTGTTCATGGACGGCTACGCGCTCGGTGTCGACTACTACAACGATCAAACCGGAAGCGATGTCCAGGTCGTCGGCTGGGATCCGGACACCGAAACCGGCCTGTTCGCCGGCAGCTTCACCGACCCGGCGCTCGGCTATGAGGCCGCCGAGACGCTCTTCGCTGCTGGGGTGGACACGGTGCTTCCCGTGGCCGGCACGCTGGAACTGGGTGCGCTGCAGGCCACGCAGGAGCGGCGGGCAGCCGGCGAGAACGTCAAGATCATCGGCGTCGACAGCGATCTGTACCGCCAGATGGGTGGCGACCCGAGCCGCGTGATCCTCACGAGTGTCACCAAGGAGTACGACGTCGCCGTGTTCCACCAGATCAGGGACATCGTGAAGGACCGCTGGGCACCCGGAGTGGCGGTGGAGAACCTGAAGAGCTATGGCGTCGATCTCGCACCGTGGCACAAGCTCAACAGGGTTGTGCCCGGCCGGCTGCGCAGGGACCTTCGCGAGATCCGGCGGGCCATCATCAACGGTGGCATCGCGACGACCGTCGACCGTTCGTGTGTCGACCCGATCGGATGCGTCGACTTTGGTGCCGGCGAGCCGGTGGCGATCGCCGCGGCACTCGCGCTCACCGGACCGCTGTCCGGGGTTGGTACCGGTGAGTTGCGCGGCGTCGAACTCGCCGCCGAGCAGCGAGTCGACCTGCTCGGTCACACCGTCAGCGTCACGACGGCCGATGCCGAGTGCAGCCCACCTGGCGGGACGAACGCCGCGACGAGCATTCTTGGCGGCCCGACGGTCGCCGGTGTCGTCGGGACGACGTGCTCGGCGAGTGCAAGCACCGCCGGACCGCTGATCTCAGGTGGCGGGTTGACCATGGTGTCACCATCGAACTCGCTACCCTCCCTGACCGACCCCGCCTTCCGCGAGGACGGCTACTTCCGCGTGTCTTACAACGAAGTCGGGCAGGGCCAGCGGCTGGCCGAGTACGCACTCGATGAAGTGGGGGCGACCACTGCAGCGGTGGTCGCCCGCGATCTGCCGCCCGAGCTGGCGGTCGACCGGCCGGTCGTCGAGGCGTTTGCGGACGTGTTCGAAGCCGGTGGAGGAACGATTACGACCGCCGTCTTCGACGCACCCGATCCGGCGGCAGCGATCGCCGCAGTCGTGGCAGGCGGTGTGCCCGACATCGTCGTCTTCGTCGCCTTCGAGCAGTCGGCCGACCTCGTCATCGAGATCCGATCCACGCCAGCGCTCAGCTCCACAGCGATCGCATCGAGCCGTGACTACCTCGGATCCGACTTCTTCGCGGAGGCCGGACCGGACGCAGAGGGCCTCTACGCCACGGCTCCAACCCCGCCGTCGGGTACGGCTTACGACTCGTTCGCCGCCGCCTACCAGGCCCGATTCGGAGTCGCGCCGGAGGGATTCGATGCCTACGCCTACGACGCGGCGAACGTCTTGCTGGATGCGATCGAACGCAGCGGTGAGATCGTCGGTCCGGTGGTGCGTGTCGGATTGCAGAGCGTGCGCGACGAGATGGCGACGACGGCCGGATTCGACGGCGCAAGTGGCACGATCACGTGCGATCCGTTCGGCGACTGCGCCGCCGACCCGAGCTTCGACGTGTTCCGGGTGCAGGGCGGTGCGTTCGTGCTCGTCGGCTGAGTCCTGATCGTTCGCACCGACACATGTTGCGAATACCCGTCGCCGCTACCGTCATCGACCGCGGGTCGGAGCGTGCGCGACGCTGTGGGGATGCGCCGTCATCTCATGCTCGTGCGCCACGTGAAGTCCGAGTGGAACGATGTGTCGCTCGCCGATCACGACCGACCGCTCGCGCGACGCGGCGTCAAGGCCCTACCACGGCTGCGAGACCACCTCGCACGGGCCGCCCATCCACCCGAGTTCGTCCTCTGCTCGAGTTCGCGGCGGACCGTGGACACTCTTGAGGGGATCCGAGCGGCTCTACCGCAACATGCGTGGGTCGAGATAGAACGAGCGGTCTACGACGCGAGTGCCGAGACTCTTCTGGGTCGGCTGCAACTCGTCGGCGGCGACATCGGTGGTGCGATGGTCATCGGCCATAACCCAGCGGTGCAGGATCTGGCCGTGTTTCTCGTTGGCGCCGGCGATCCCGACAGATGCGCACAGTTGTCTGCGAAGCTTCCTACCGGCGCGGCAGTGACGCTCTCGTTTGACGGGGCATGGGGTGACCTGGGGGCGAGCAGGGCCCGGCTCGACGACCTGTTCATGCCGCGTCGGCCGACTTCGTGACGGTTGGGATCGCGAAGCCTCGATACGGGGATCGATCGCGTCCGCCAGCTTCGACACCTCGCCAGCCGCGAGGAACCGCATCTCCTCTCGTTCGATGCGGGGCAGCGGCAGACGTTCGACCGGGTAGGCGGAGATCAGCCTGTCTTCGAGGACGGCGCACATCAGTCTGTTGAGAACTTGTACGTTCTTGGCGACCGTCGCCGGCGCCTTGCCACCCTGGTCGGGGTCGGCCATGTGTGCGACCCACTCGCACAAGGGCAATCGGGCCACGTCGTCGCCTCGCCGCGACGGAACCCCGTGCGACCCGGCGATCCGAGTAGATTCGTGTCGTGTCCAAGCTGTGCGAACACCCCGGATGTTCCGACGTCGGGGCGGCGCAGTACGGCATGGTCCCGGAAGACCTCCTCTTCTGGGTCGCGCCGATCTCGGCGGGGCCGAGCGACGACCAGCGCGTGCTGTGCCGCCGACACGCCGACGCGATGAGCGTGCCACGCGGCTGGACGCTCGACGATCGTCGTGAGGAGACACCGCGCCTGTTCATGCCTGGGCGCTTCGACACCGACGAGGCTCCGGCGCCCCGTTCGTCGCGGACGCGGCGGGCTGCGACGACCGAACCGGTCGTCCAGCTGGTGATCGACGGCACCGGGGAGACCGAGCGTCCCGACCTCGACGGCGAGCCCACACCCTGGGAACCGACCTTCGACCACGACGACGATCTCGACGGTCTGCTCAAGGTCTCCAGTCCGCTGCTGTCGCGGGCGTTCCGCGGCAGCGAACGCCGAAGCTCCTGAGCAGATGGGTCTGCGAACGTCGGAGTCGGTGCTCGTGACCGCTCCGCCTGGCCGGGTCTTTCCGCACGTGGCCGCGCTGGACGAATACCCGTCGTGGCTCCGTCTCGTGCACAGCGCAACGCGGCAGACTCCGCCCGAGCCCCCGGCCTGGTCGGTCGAGATCAGGGCGCAGGTCGGTCCGTTCGCTCGGTCGAAGCGGCTCCGCATGCAGCGGACCGTGAACGAGCCGTATCGACTGGTGGAGTTCGAGCGGGCCGAGGTGGACGGCCGTCAACACGCGCGCTGGGTGTTGCGCGTCGAGCTCGAGCCGGCAGCCGGGTCGTCGACGCTCGTGACGATGCACCTCGCCTACGACGGATCGCTCTGGACAGGCGGACTGCTCGACCGGGTGCTCGACGGAGAGATCCGCAACGGTCGTGACGGGCTGGCGGCGCTCGTCAACGCCGCGCCCATGCGCTGAGTCGCCCATCGGGCCGCCGCTCGAGCGCGAGATCCATACCGAAGCAGTCGCTCAGCGTCGACGCGGTCAACGCCTCGTCGATCGGCCCCTGAGCAACGGCCCGGCCATCGCGAAGGAGCAGTGCATGGTTGACGCCGTCGGGAACCTCGTCGACGTGGTGGGTGACCAGAACGAACGGCGGACCGTCCTGCTGCGCTGCCAGGTCGGCCAACGCCGCGACGAGCTGCTCCCGGCCGCCGAGGTCGAGTCGGGCCGACGGCTCGTCGAGCAGCACGACCTCGGGATCGTTCATCAGCGTGCGTGCCAGGAGGACGCGCTGCTGCTCGCCCGACGAGAGCGTGCCGAGCGAGCGGTCGGCGAGTCGGCCGACGCCCATCCGATCGAGACACGCACGTGCTTGGTCTCGGTCGTCGTCGGTGTACCGATGCCACCACGGCTCGAGTGCGGCGTACTTGGCGGTCACCACCACGTCGCTCGCCGTGAGCGCCGGGCGGAACTGACCTGCGAGTGCCGCTGACGCGTACCCGACGCGTCGCCGCAGTCGGCGCACGTCGGTGTGTCCGAGCGCCTCGCCGAGCACGCGGACCGTGCCCGACGACGGGTGCTCGTACATCGCGGCGATGCGCAGGAGCGATGTCTTGCCGCTCCCGTTCGCGCCGAGGACCAGCCATCGCTGGTCGCCGTGGACGCTCATGGTGATCTCGTCGAGGATGCGGCGGCCGTCGCGTTGGAATACGATCGACTCCAGTTCGAGCGCCGGCTGACCGATGGACATACGTGCTGTCTAGCTCCGCCCAGAGACGCCGAGGATGATCCTCGGCGCCGATATCCGAGGGATACGCTGCGCACCGCGATGAAACCGCCATTTCGCCGACTCCTGACGCTCGCCGTGAGCGTCGCGTTGATCGTCGGTGCCGCCGCGCCGGTGGGGGCGCAGACCGACGAGGAGGCGGCCCAACGCGCCGCCCGTGAGATCGCCGCGGCTCGCGACCGTGCGAATCAGGCCGCCGAGGACTTCTTCGCCGCCGAATCACGCCTCCAACTGCTCGAACTGGAGCAGGAGCGCCTCGTGCTCGAGTTGGAGGATCTGGCAGAAACCGTCGAGGAACTCCGGCTCGCCGTCGAGTTCGTCGCGGTCAATCGGTTCGTCTCGAGCGGCGCGTCGGGGATCCCGATCCTGACCGACCTGCGCGGGCCGACCGAGCAGTTGCACGGTGACGTGCTCGCGACGGTGGTGGCCGAGTCGGGAGCCACGACGTTGGACGACTACGACGCCGCTCGAGACGCTCTCGACGAGAAGAAACTCGAACTCGAGGAGTCCGAGCGGGCGGTCCTCCGCCAGCAGGACGAGCTCCAGCAACTGCAGGCCGAGGCCGAAGCCGAAGTCGTCCGGCTCCGTGAGATCGAGTCCCAGCGGCTCGAGATCGAAGCGGTCGCGATCGCTCTCGCAGCACAAGAGCGCGAGACGGCCCGGCAGCTCGCTGAACTCCAGCGTCGGCAGGCCGAGGCAGCCCGTGTCGCGGCGGTGAGTGTGGGTTCGGGCGCCGTGGTGTCGGCAGCGTCGTCGGACGGTACGACCTCTGGCCGGGTCGGTGCGAGCGGGGGAGAGGCAGGCGGTCGCACGGGGGGCGGCGGTGTGGGCACCAACCCGCGCGCGGCCGGCGACGGATACATCGACGCGATGATCTGCCCGGTCGTGGGCGGCTCCGCATACGGCGACACCTGGGGCGCCCCGCGCAGCGGTGGTCGCCGTCATCAAGGTGTCGACATGCTCGCTCCCACCGGCACCCCGCTCCAGGCAATCGTGTCGGGCACGGTCGCCCACCGGAGCAATCGCCTCGGTGGGATCACGGTCTCGCTCCAGGGCGACAACGGCAACCGGTACTACTACGCCCACCTCGTCGGCTACGAGGGCCTGCCGGGTCGGGTCGAGCAGGGTCAGGTCATCGGCTACGTCGGCGACACCGGCAACGCGACCGGTACGCCACACCTGCACTTCGAGATCCGCCCGGGCGGCGGCGTCCCGGTGAACCCGTACCCCTCGGTGCGTGCCGCCGGCTGCTGACCCGCGAGTCTGACGGGGTGACCCCGACCGACCTCCGGCTCGTCGAACAGACGCTGGTCGATGCGCTGTCGGCGTCCGAGGTGACCAGCGTCGTTCGACTCACCGGAGGCGCTTCTCGTCAGACGTGGAGGGCCTCGGTCGACGGCAATCTCGTGATCGCACAGCGGCAGCAGCCCGAGTCCGAACGCGACATGCTCGTCGAGGCCGCCGTGCTGCGGGCTGCGGAGGTCGGCAACGTTCCCGCGCCTCGGGTGCTGGCATGCGTCGAGGCTCCTGACGGCGTCGTCACACTGATCACCGGGTTCGTCGCAGGTGAGACGATCGCCCGGCGGCTCCTCCGCGACGATGACTACGCCGTGGCCCGTGAGCGACTCGCCGGCCAGATGGCTCGGGCGATGGCCCGCCTGCACTGCGTCGACGTGGCGACGGTGCACGGGCTCGAGCGGTTCGACGTGCTCGGGCTCTACCGCGACCAACTCGACCAGCACGGCGAGCCGCACCCGACGTTCGAGCTGGCGCTGCGTTGGCTGGAGCGGCACCGTCCGGATGACGACCGGACCTGCATCGTCCACGGCGACTTCCGCCTCGGCAACGTGATCGTCGACGAGGAGGGTCTGGCTGCGGTGATCGATTGGGAGCTCGCCCACCTCGGAAACCCACTCCAGGACCTCGGATGGGCGTGTGTCCCGGCCTGGCGGTTCGGGTCGCCGTTGCCCGCGGCCGGGGTCGGAACGCGGGAGCAGCTACTCGCCGCCTACAACTCCGAGGCCGGTACCGCCTACACCGCGGACGACCTTCGTTGGTGGGAGGTGTTCGGCATCCTCCGCTGGGGGGTGATGTGCATCACGCAGGCGCAACGCCACCTGAGCGGGTCGACGCGCAGCCACGAACTCGCGGCGATCGGGCGACGAGTCTGCGAGAACGAGCACGATCTGTTCCTCGCCCTGGAGGGTCGCTGGTGAGCGCCCCGCACGATCGTCCGACGGCGGCCGAATTGGTGCAGGCGGTGCGTGAGTGGATCACGAGCGATGCGCCGCCGAACGCGTTCCACGCCCGCGTCGCCGCGAACATGCTGGCGATCGTCGAGCGCGAGTTGGCGCTCGGCCCGGGCCACGAGCAGGCGCATCGGGCGCGGCTCGCACGGCTCGGTGTGACCGATGACGCCGAACTCGCCGCAGCGATCAGATCGGGAGCGCTCGACAACCGCATCGACGAGGTCCGCGAGTTGGTGTGGGCCAGCGTCAAGGACAAGCTCGCCGTCGCCAACCCGACGTACCCCGCCCGCACCGAGCAGTAGCCGACCACCTTCGATGCCCGTTCTGTTCGGTGTGCTGGCGGCGATCCTCATCGGGTCGTCCGACTTCCTCGGTGCTCGTGCCGCAGGGCGTACGACGGCGCTCCAGACCACGACCGCAGCCTTCATCGGCGGCGCGGTCGCCGTGGCGATCTACTCGCCGTTGCTCGGCACACCGGCCGCTCGTGATCTGTGGCTCGGGGCGCTGTCGGGAATCGCCGCAGCGGTCGCACTGACCACGTTGTGGTTGGGGTACGCCAGGTCGAGCATCGGTGTCGCAGCGCCCGTCGCAGCGGTGGTGTCGACGGTGCTCCCCGTGCTGTACGAAGCGTCTCTCGGCGACTCGCCGGGTTGGTTGGGTTGGGTGGGCGTGGCGGTCGGGGTGTCCGCGTTGCTGCTGACCTCGTGGAACCCGCGTCGGGCCGACGGGGCCGAGGCCGTGCGGACCGGTGTCGTGCTGGGAGCGTTGGCCGGCGTGGCGTTCGCGGCCATGTTCCTGATCGCCATCGCGACGTCGGAAGAGTCGGGCACGTGGCCGGTCGCCTCGCAGCGACTCGCTGCGTTCGGGGTCGCTGTCGTGTTCGGTGTCGCCACGGGACGACGCCCGTTCGCCGATCTCGTGTCGGTCCGCTGGAGTGTGCTCGCCGGAGTGTTCGGCGCGAGCGGCGTCGCGGCCACGGTGTACGGCGGTCAGCGAGGCCCGATCGCCCCCGTCATCGTCGCCGGCTCGATGTATCCAGCGGTCGCCGTCGGGTTGGCGTGGATCTTCCTCCACCAACGACTCACCGCTCGCCAGATCGCCGGCGTCGTCGCCGCGCTGGTCGGCGTGGCACTCATCGCGCTCGGCTGACCGGCCGAATCGAGGGTCGCCGACCGTCGGTCGCGTGATGGACCGGCCGCCTCCCGTCCTGTCGCATGCCGGCTCGCCGTTGCGGGGAGAGATCGCCGACGAGCCGGGCACCGGCTGGCAGCGGACCCTGCCCCGAGGATGGGCCGAGCACCGGCGGACGTTCGTGGCGCACGACCCCACCGACGATCTCGCACACGGATTCGACGACGGGCGCCTGCGGTGGACGTGGCCGCAGTATCCCGGACCGATGGCCGCACACGGGTACGAAGGCCAGTTCGTCGTCGTGCCCGATCGTGAGCTCACGGTCGCCTACCCGGGCACGACCGACGCCGCGGACCGTCGACACCTCGTCGTGCATCTCGACGCCCTGATCGCTGCCGTTCCGGTCAGCGCGTAGGCTGGGGAACGTCGCTGCTGTGCGAGCGCCTGCCGATGACCGAATCCTCCACCGCCCCGGGCACCGAACCCCTCCGTGATCGTGTGGTGTCGACCGGCGAACTACCGGTCACCGATCGTAAGGACCGAATACACCAGCCACGGACGTTCCGATTCACCATCAAGCTGATCGCGTTCGCCGCCGTCATCTACTACTTCGTGATCCCGATGATCCCGAGGTTCACCAATGCCTGGTCGGAGCTCGGACGGGTGCAGCCTGCGCTCCTCGTCGTCGGACTCGGTCTCGAACTGGTCGCGCTGTGGTGCTATGCGCCGCTCATGAGTGCAGCGCTCGGCGCCGCCGGCGAGTCGTTGTCGCTCTGGCGGCTCTTCCGGATCCAGATGAGCACTCGCGCCCTGTCGAGCATCGTGCCGGGCGGCAGCGCCGCCAGCTCGGCGCTGGGGTACCGCCTCATGACGCTCTCGGGTGTCTCGGGTCCCGACGCCGGATTCGCGCTCGCCACCGTCGGTCTGGGCTCTGCGGTGGTGCTCAACCTGATCCTGTGGGTGGCGCTGATCGTGTCGATCCCGATCCGAGGCGTCAACGCGATCTACGGCTCGGCGGCGCTCGCCGGTGTCATCGTGATGGGGTTGGCCGGCGCGCTCGTGTTCGGGCTGATGGAGGGGCAGGGACGTTCCGAACGGGTCATTCGCTGGCTCGCACGCAAGGTCCGCCTCGACGACGACAAGGCGGCCGCCGTGCTGCAGCGGGTCGCCGAGCGCCTCGACCAGTTGATCTCCGACAAGCGCCTCCTCGGTCGGGTCGCGTTCTGGGCGGCGCTCAACTGGCTGTTCGACGCGGCCTCGCTGTGGGTGTTCCTGCGGGCGTTCAACGTCACGATGGACGTCGATGCGCTGATCATCGCGTTCGGCATCGCCAACGTCATGGCGGCGATCCCCATCACGCCGGGCGGTCTGGGCTACGTCGACGCCGGTTACGTCGCCATGCTCACTGGTTTCGGCGCCGGAGCGCGACGGGCCACACTCGGCGTCGCCTCCTACCGTTTCGCCCAGTTCTTCTTCCCGATCCTGCTCGGTGGTGTGCTCTACCTGTCGCTACGGGTGGGGCCGTGGTCGATCGAGCGCCGGGACCGGCTCATCCGTTTGCGCGATCTCGCCGAGGAGGAGACCCGCCGTGGCGAGTCGAAGATCGACTTCCAGCTGCGGTTCCCGACCCGCGATGACACCGGTGAACTGATCCGGCGGGCTCCGGCCACACCGATCCAGCGTCAGCAAGAACGGTTCAAGCGCTGGCGCCGCAACCGACGCAGGTGAACGACCTCACCGGTGCCGTACTGGCGTGGGGTCTGCCTCGCCTGCGGGAGCTGCCGTGGCGGCGGACCCGGGACCCGTGGGCGGTGCTCGTGAGCGAGATCATGCTCCATCAGACGCAGGTCAACCGGGTCGTCCCGAAGTGGGCGGCGTTCCTCGAGCGCTTCCCGAGTCCGGATGTGTGTGCCGCTGCGCCACTCGGTGATGTACTGCGTGAGTGGCAGGGGCTCGGCTACCCGAGGCGCGCCCGCAATCTGCATGCGACTGCCGGCCTCGTCTCGAAGGCGGGTGGGTTCCCGCGCGACCTCGCAGGACTGCTCGCACTGCCGGGCATCGGTCCGTACACCGCGAGGGCCGTGATGGCGTTCGCGTTCGAACTGGACGTCGCCGTGGTCGACACCAACATCGCCCGCGTGTACGCGCGGGTGGTGGGCGAGCGACTGACTCCGACTCGGGTGCAGGCGATAGCCGACGATGCACTGCCGCTCGGCGACTCGTGGGCCTGGAACCAGTGTCTGATGGATCTCGGCGCCATGTTGTGCCGACCATCGAGCCCGGGTTGTGAGGAATGCCCGGTCGCCGAGATGTGTGTGTGGCGGGGGAGTGCCGGCCCGGATCCGGCCGTCGGTTCCAGTGGGGTGAGTGGCAAGCAGGGCCGGTTCGAAGGCAGCGATCGACAAGCCCGTGGCCGGCTCATGAAGGCGCTCGCAGACGGTCCGGTGCAGCGGGCCGACGTCGCCGCGATCATGCGGCGGGACGAAGCGGTCGCCGAACGTCTCCTCGACGACCTCAGGTCCGAGGGATTGTGTCAGGCGAGCCGGTCGACGGTTCGACTACCGGGTTGACACCGTTTCGGGATGCGCACGACCCGGGCGGCGATCCGTGATGACGACGGACCGTCGAAGTCGCTCGACTGGCTCGTCCCCGTGATGCGTCGGTTCGGTGGCGCCCGGCCGCCGGCGTGAGTTCGTCGCCGGTGAAGCGGCGATCGATCGTCGGTCCTCAGCCGGCGGTGATCTGGCTCACGATCTCGTCGAACGCCGCGTCCGCGTACGCGACCATCTCGTCGTCGGTGCGGTCCTGGATCGGGTGGGGCGTGAACACTCGCGCCATCGCCGAGTAACCGAGAGACCTCGACTGTGCCTCGGCGGCGGTGACGAACTCGCTGGACGCCACGAACACGCCGGGTACGCCGCGGATCTCCAGATCGCTGATGTCGTGCACACTGCACGACGTGCAGCTGCCTCAATCGGCAAGTGCTTCGATCACCACCTGGCATTCGGTCGTGATCTCGTGGCGGAGGTCGACCGGTGCCGGCTTCGCGAACGTCGGCTTCCTGTAGCGCCTGACGCTCGCGCCGATCCCGGTGAGCCGTTCCTCGATCCGATCGAGGAACACGTCGCCACGCGGCTTGGAGATGTCGAGCAGCCCCACGGTCAATCCGTGGAGGGAGCCCGGTCGAGCGAGCCGGGCCCGTTCGGCGACGGACTGCTCACCCGTGGGGTCGAGGATCGTGCGGGTACTCATGGGTGACACCTCCGTGCTTCAGTATTGCACCGGTCGCGTGACGGGCTTCGACCCGGTCTCTCCATTGACCCAGCCGGGGATGATCATCGAGAACAGGCCGGCGCCGCCACCGGCGTAGGCGAGCATGAGGCCGTCGGGCCCGAACTTCGGCAGCGCGACGGAGCCCTCGCCGGTCTCGGGTGCGAGGAAGGCCCCTGCCGACGACTCGGGAATGCCCTCGTCGATGTCGCCGGCCCCGCGCACGAGTGCGTCGATGGGTGTGGTGAGTCTCATGTGCAGCTCGAAGATGATGCGGTCTCGATCCCAGCCTGCATCGGCGAAGACCCGGGCGTGCTCGGGACCCATGACGAGGATCGCGTCGAAGGCTCGCACCAGCTTGTGGTGGTGGATCGCCTGGAGTTGATGGGCGAGTGAGTTCGCCAGACTCTCGGGGGTGCGCGACAGCTGATCGACGATGCCGCGCGGGCCCTCGCCGGCGAACACCGTGACGGCGTCGACGTCGCCGTCGATGCCGAACTGACCGGCGAGCGTGCCGTAGGGCGATTCGTGATCGGCCTCCGCGAAGCAGAAGCTCAATTTGCCGGGGTTGCCGTGGGCGGCGCGGTCGACCTCGCCGGGACGACCCCCACCGACGTTGCGCACGACGAGCTGGAGGGCTCGGCCGATGGTCGAATTCGCACGGTTGCCCTGCCCCATCGCATTGATGCCGGAGTTCATACCGATCTTGCGGGTGCCCGGACCGCTGCAGACGACGACCGGGCCGACGGGCATCGTGGTGGCCAGCAGCCCGTGCATGTTGAACTCGTCGGTGCAGACGGCCTCGACGGCAGTCAGCACCCACGGCAGGTACTCGGGCAGACAGCCGGCCATCACGGCTGCGATCGCGACCTTCTCCACCGAGACGTCCACCAGGTCCGGCGGCACCGTCGCCACGATCTCGTCGGGCGCACGGCTGGTGCCGGTCAGCATCCTGATGACCCGTTCCTCGGTCGGTGGCACCACGGGGAGACCGTCCGACCAGCCCCTCGTGAACATCATCTCGACGTCGTCCTCGGCGGCAGCCACCTCGATCCGCCGCGAGCGCAGGACGCTGCCGCCGTGCCGGACCGCCAGCTCGTCCACCAAGTCGGGGTCGACGCTCTTGGAACCGCACCCGGGCCGCATGACGGGCAGCCCTTCGCCCAGATCGTGGATACCGGTGAAATCGCGCCACTCGGACCGGAGCCAGCCGAAGACACGCCCTGTCTCGACACCGTCGTCGACCCTGATGAGCGTCGGCACGGTCTCGATGTCGTGATGCCAGCTCACGGCGAGGTCCTCGTCGTAGGTGGCCTTCGGGTCGCCGGGAAACGCCGGATCGTCCTGTGTGTACACCGTCAGATCGGCGACGGCGTCGAGTTCACGCAACGCCGGAACGACGGTCTGGCAGGTCTCGCAGTCGCGTTTGACGACGGCGACGAGCCCATCGGGCAGCACGGGCTTGCTCACTCGCCCGACCGTATCGGGTGACGCCGGAGGGGTCAGCGTCGGACCGCCGTGGTCTCCCGAACCGGATGGCGCCCATCGATCCCCGCAAGGGCGGCTCGTCGGAGCGCCGCTGTGAGCTCGTCGACGAGCACGCCGCGCGAGTCCCTCGGGCATGCTCGCGAACTGGGGATCCGTTCGGGTTCCTCGAGCCAGTTCGTCGACCGTGAGGTGCCGGGGTTGCTCGAAGGTCGTGGTCGTCGGAGGCTCGAAGTCGGCCGATGCCCGTTCGAACTGACGACATCGAGCAGGTGTGGCGCGTGCCGGTCGACGGGTACGACCACCGGCGACGGTCGTACCGCTCCACGTCGGTTCCGCAACTCGTCGCCCGAGGTCGATCGATCGACAGTACCGGCGCCTCGATGCCACCCGGTCGCTGCGGCGGGCTCCCATCCGTGGCGAACCAGGCGTCGTTGTGTGATGATCGACGCATGAGCGCTCAGCGATCCTCGTTCGTCTCGTCCGTCGACGGAATGGACATCGCGACGTACGCCTGGACCGATGTCGGCGGTGAGCCACGCGGCGCGGTCCAGATCGCCCACGGCCTCGCTGAGCATGCCGCCCGCTACGACCGGTTCGCCACGGCCCTCAATCGGGCGGGGTTCCTCACCTTCGCCACAGATCATCGCGGGCATGGCCGCACGGGTTGCGACCACCTGGGCGACTTCGGTGCCCCCGGATTCGATGGTCTGATCGCCGATGTCGTCGAGTACGGCGCGGCGATCGCCATCGACCATCGCGGACTGCCACTGTTCTTGTTCGGTCACTCGATGGGTTCGTTCGCGTCGCAGTCGATCGTGGTCGACCGCTCGGATCAGTATGCCGGGGTGGTGCTGTCGGGATCGACCGCCCTCGACGTGCTCGCCGCCGGCCTCGCCCAGTCCGAAGGCCCAGCAGGGCTCGAGGCGTTCAACGCCGGCTTCGAGCACCGCACCGGGTACGAGTGGCTCTCTCGCGATGAGGCCGAGGTCGATACGTACGTGGCCGATCCGTGGTGTGGGTTCGATGTGCCGGACGAGACGATCCCGTCGCTGTTCGCGCAGGCAGGTCGCCTTGCCGATCCAACGGTCCTTGCCGGCATCAGGAGCGACTTGCCGATCCTCATCGCATCGGGCAGCGACGACCCGCTCGCCGGTGGCGGGGAACTCGTCGAACTGCTCGGACAGCGCTACCGCGACGCCGGTCTCGCCGACGTGACCGTGACGATCTACCCGGGTGCCCGCCACGAGATCCTCAACGAAACCAATCGCGGCGAGGTCACCGATCACATCATCGATTGGATCTCCCGCCAGGCGGCTGGCTGAGTCGCATCACGAATCCCGGCCATTCGGATCGACCACGCCTTCCTGCTCGCGCCGAACCGGGTCCAGGCGTCCCGCGCCGAACCCTGGCGCTCTCGTCAGACGCTGACCACCGGAAAACGGGCATCGTCGAGCGGTTCGCCGACCCGCAGACCCTCGGGCTCGAACGGCGGCGACACCTGCCATGGACGCTCGGCCCAGACGGCGTCATCACCGACCCAGCGCAGACTGACGGCTCGCCGGCGGTCGGTGGCCGAGGGATTGCCCGGAGCGTCGTGCAGCGTCCGGTAGTGGAACACGATCACGTCGCCGGGCTCGGTGTCGAACGAGACGACCCGGTGCGTCTCGGGGTCGTCGGCGATCAGGGCGCCGATGTCGGGCAGTAGTTCATAGCGACCGCACTCGTCGGCGTAGGGCGTGTGATCGATGAACTTGCGGGGGATGAACCACCGGTTCCACCGGTGCGATCCGACCAGGAAGCGCATGGCCCGGTCATGCGGCACCGGGTCGAGGGCGATCCACATGCTGACGTTCTGGTCGCCGTCGACCGAGTAGTACGGTTGGTCGTGGTGCCAGGGTGTGCGCTCGGAGGCGCCCGGCTCCTTGACCAGTACGTGCTCGTGGAAGAACCGGGCCGTCTCCGACTGCATGAGCCGAGCGGCGACGTCGGCGAGCCCGCTGTCGAACACGATGCGCCGGTATTCGGGCACGTCGCGCCACGTGACGTAGTCGGTCCAGAAACCGACCGACTCGTCGGGTTTCGTGTACCAGTGCGACCAGGCGCTCGGGTGGGTCCGGTTGAACTCGACCCCGTTTCGTAGCCCGTCGATCCACTCCGCTGACAGGACCCGGCGAAGCACGGTCGCGCCGTCCCGCCGGAAGCAGTCGATCTCGTCGTCGGTGATGACCGTCACGGCGCCACTTTCGCAGATCCGACACCGACGTGGGAAGCCTCCCGCCCGGCGTCGCAGCGCCGTACGGCTCGATCTGCGGCCACACGAGGTCAGGCCCGACGGCGGTCGGTCGCATGTGTCCGACCTCGACGATGCACATCTTGGTGGCGTCGACCACCTCGGGCGGCACGATCCTCTCGGTGCACGTCGGAAGCGTGCCGGGCGGCGGCGGCCGGTACGTCGCCTCGGGTCTCACCGGTCACGATCCCGAACACCGAGTCTGCCAGACTAGGTGACGACGTTCGAAGCGACCTCGAACCGGTCTCGGGTGACGTCACGTGGAAAGAGGGTGTCGTGCGACGGAGCAGGAGACGGGGTCTGGTCGGTCGGGCGGAGCCCGACACCTCCGCGGAGTGGCGCGCGCCGCGGCTCGCTCGCACCAGCGGCGCAGGCAGCCCTGCCGCCGGGCAGCCACATGGTCACGCAAGCGGGAGCTGCGGACCTTCAACGCCGGTTCGGTAACCGGGCGGCCAGGTCGATCATCCGATGCCACTCCGCACCTGTGCCTTCCGTGAGTCCTGCGCGGACCGGCGCAACGCCCCTGATCCGGAGGCGGTACTACGGCGACATCGACATCAATGCGTTTATCGATGCTCACCCGCGGAACCCGAACGAGGCCGACACCGCGTATCTCGCTCGGGTGACGGACGCATTCCAGGCCGAGAACCAGTACTGGCAACGAGACGACGTCAAGTTCCTGCGCAAGCGGCTGAGCGGACACGTGACGAAGTTGGTCAAGGGAACGCCGAACAACGGACGGACCCTCGACGCGCACTTCAACGCCCACGTGCTCGGCGACCAGGCCGGAGCCGGCTGGCACAGTGAGTCCGCACATGCCGACGGTGACGTCGGCTACTCGTACCAGAACCGGGCGAACATCGCCACCAGCAAGGGAACCTACGCAGGTGACAGTGCTCGGATCGCCGGCGTGAACAAGGCGGGAAACAACGGCCGCACGACGTTCTTCCCAGCGAGTATGACGATGCAGTCGATCCGAGACGAAGCGACCTACGTCGCCAACGTGCATCACAACGAGCAAGTGGGTCAGCTGATCCGAGGTCGAGGCAAGCAGACAGGGATCATGGTCGAGTGCCTGATGAACGGCAACGTCGTGACCTCGGCGTATCCGTTCGAGTGAGCGTCGTCCGGATCGTCGTCCGCATCGGCGCACGCGGCGCCGGCACGTCGGGGCGACGAGTTCGGGCTCTCACGTCGTCCGTCGCCGAACAGTCGACTGAGCGGGCCCGTACCTCGCGACCGCTGGAGCGGATCTGAGCGGACGACGACACCGTCAGGGGGTCCGGTCCCGATCGAGCGGCGGGGTGTCCGGCCACCAGTGTTTCGGGAGGAGCCGCTTGCCGTGGTCCTGTCGGTCCGCCAGGTACAGCGCCAGTTTCGGCGAGAGCGACGCCAGCTTCGACCACCATCGGCTCGAGCGTTTCGAGTCGTCGCGGTTGTACGGGCAGACCCGGATGCAGACCGAGCAGTCGGTGTTGACCTTGGCCCAGTACTTGAAGCACCGCTCGCCGTCGACCGACCACTTTCGGACACCGACGAGATTGGATCGGTTGTGGCGTTCGTTCGAGGGGCGGCCGCCGGGGATCGCCTTGGCGGGGCAGGCATCGGTGCAGCGCCGACAGCCGTCACAGAACCTCTCGACGCCGAACGATGTCGGCTGATCACGCTGGAGCGGCATGTCGGTGAAGATCTTGCCGAGTCGGAGACGCGGCCCGAATTCGGGCGTGATCAGCAGCCCGTGCCGTCCGTACTCGCCGAGCCCTGCCTCGAGGGCGTACGGGATGGCGAGCGCGGTGTCGTTCATCGACGGGATCGCGAGGTAGCCCAGGTTGCGGATGTACTGTGCGATCGTCAGCAGCACCACCGAGTCGAGCGAGTAGCCGAGGCCGGTGGCGGTGCCCGCGAGGGCGGACGGCGCGGTGCGGGTCAGGTCGTGATCCATCGACTGCCCGATCACGATCACGTGTGACAGATCTGCGGGCAGGTCGTTGGGCTTGCTGCCACCGCTTCGGACCGAGAAGCGATCGGTGTACACCCAGCGCTCGTCGTACGGTGCGATGCCCACCAGGTCGGCGCCGATGACCTTCGCGACGTGTTTGACGTCCGCCGACGCGGCCTCGGGTGAATCGAACGTGATCTGTTCGACGGCACCGTCGCGCAGCATCGACAGCGGATCGAGGAATCCGTCGCGTCGGTCGTGGTCTTCGCGCATCTCCGCGAAGACGTCGGTGACGTGCCACGCGGCGTTGCGCAGCGCGTAGTCGTGCTGCGTGAAGCCCGGAGCGGCGCGCCACTCGGTCAGCGGCCTCCGATAGGTCGCGTAGAAGCGGTCTGCGGCCTCCGACCGCACGACGGGATCCCAGCGCGACCGCGAGAAGACGTCGTCGACCTGTGAGAAGCGTTCGAACGAGTCGAGCACCTCGTACCGCCGGTGTGGATGCCGGGCCATCGGCTCAGCTTGGCAGACCCGGTCACACGCTGCGCACTGCGCTCGGCGCCGCCGCTCGAGTCGCTCCACCCCGTCAGATCAATCGATGGCGGCGGCTGTCGATCACACCGGTGTCGAAGCCGGCGGTGTGGAGGCCGCCGGCGAACCTGGCGTGCTCGATCTTGAGACAGCGGTTCTGGACGACGTCGAGCCCGGCCCGGACCGCGGTGTCAGCGGCGCGGGCGTGTTCGAGGCCCAGCTGGAACCAGACGGCGCGGGCGTCGACGGCGATCGCAGCGTCGACCACGCCCGGCAGCTCGTCGGTGCGGCGGAACACGTCGACCAGGTTGGGGGTTTCCGGGAGATCGCCGAGCGCCGGGTACACCCGCTGACCCAGTACCTCGTTCTCGCGAGGGTTCACGTAGTACACCCGCCAATCGGTCTTGCCCGCCAGATAGGTGGCGACGAAGTGGCTGGCTCGCGACGAATTCGCCGACATGCCGACGATCGCGACCGTTCTCGTGGCCTGCATCAGTTCGAGTCGCTCGGACGCCCGTTCGAGGAGTGCCATCACGAGCCACGCTGACTGGCGACGAGGGCCTGGTCGAGGTCGGCACAGATGTCGTCGGCGTCTTCGAGGCCGACGGAGATCCGCACGAGGTCCGGTGAGACCCCACCGGCGGTCAGCCCCTCGTCGGAGAGCTGCTGATGTGTCGTCGACGCCGGATGGATCACGAGCGTGCGGGCGTCACCGATGTTCGCGAGGTGAGAAGCGAGCCGGAGCGACTCGATGAACCTGGCACCGTTGCGGCGCCCTCCGTGCACGCCGAATGCGAACACGGCGCCGGGCCCCTCCGGCAGGTATCGCTGGGATCGTTCGAACCAGGGCGAGTCGGGGAGACCGCTGTATTTGACCCAGTCGACGAGCGGATGATCGTGGAGGAACTGCGCGACCAACCGAGCGTTCACGGCGTGCTGTCGCATCCGGAGCGCCAATGTCTCCAGCCCCATCAGGAAGAGGAACGCGTTGAACGGCGTCATCGTCGCCCCGACGTCTCGTAGCTGCTCGGAACGAACCCTGGTCAAGAAGCCGTACTCACCGAAGTTCCCCCACCACGTCAGCCCGCCGTAGGCCGGCATCGGCTCGGTCATGAGGGGGAACCGGCCGCTGTCCCACGGGAAGCGGCCCGATTCGACGATCGCGCCGCCGAGCGACGTGCCGTGACCCCCGATGAACTTGGTCACCGAGTGCAGCACGATGTCGGCACCGTGTTCCATGGGCCGGCACAGGTAGGGCGTGGCCATCGTGGAGTCGACCACGAGTGGGAGATCGTGGGCATGGGCGACGTCGGCGAGGCCCACCAGGTCGGGGATCATGCCGCTGGGGTTGGCGATCGTCTCGACATAGATCGCCTTCGTCGACGGCCTGACGGACGCTGCGATCTCCTCCGCCTCGGGCACCGCCAAGAACGTCGTCTCGACGCCGAAGCGGGCCAGGGTGATCTCCATGAGCGTGCGAGTGCCGCCGTACAGTTGGGCGCTCGCGACGATGTGGTCGCCCTGCCCGGCCAACGCCGCCAGCGTCAGGAACTCGGCTGACTGGCCACTCGAGGTGCCGATGGCTCCGATGCCTCCCTCGAGCGATGCGATCCGCTCCTCGAATGCCGCGACCGTCGGGTTCGAGATGCGGCTGTAGATGTGACCGTACGTCTGGAGCGCGAACAGGTCGGCGGCTTCGTCGCTGTCACCGAACACGTAGGACGACGTCTGGTAGATCGGCACCGCCCTGGCGCCTGTTGCAGGGTCCGGGCGGCCACCGGCGTGGACGGCGCGGGTCCGAAATCCGGGGCGGGCGACGGGTTCGGCGCTGGTCATGGGCTCATCTTGGCCGACGGATACCACGGCCGAAACCCTCCAGCCCGACCGCCAGCTCCGACGTAGCGTGCGCATCGTCATGAGCGTCGCCCGGACCGACACGACCACGACCTCGAATGCCGGCAGCTATGGCCGCATGCGTGCATCGCCGACGACCTACGTGATTCTCGATGTCGCCGTGTTCCTCGGACTCGCGTTCCGGGGCGAGTCGTTTTCGGCGTTGGCGGCGTCGGAGAGCGCGATCGCGCCGTCGGGTGCCTACCTCGTCAACACGGCGCTGGTCGCAGCGGGCGTCACCCGTTCGGCGGCGTGTGGTTCCCGACGGAGAGCGGCCGCGACCAACGAATGCGGGACCCGACCGATCGCTGCCGGCAGTCCGAGCACCATCGACAGGAGCTCGTCGTCGGCGAATTCGGGACGTTCGAGCAGCTCCTCCCGATCGTCGGTCGAGATCGCGTCGGCCGGGACGCGTTCGACGCGCTCGCGCCACATCGGGGTTCCCCACCACGGTTCGGTGGCGCCGACGCCGCGCACGACGGCGAGATTGAGAATCGCGTCGTGACCGAACTCCCGCGCACCGTCGCAGGACGCCGCCGACCGACGGGCTGCGACGTCGCGCACCTCGTTCCACGTCTCTCCACACAGTTCCGCCACTCGCCGACCGTTCGGCATGGCGACACGCTGTGGGTCGGTGACGAGCTGCTCGATCGTGGCGAGCGCATCGTCATCGCCGATGACGTCGCAGACCTGCTTGGTGAGCACGGTCGTGGCCCGATGTAGGTCGAGGACGTCCATCTTGCCGTCCAGCACTTCGGTGAAGTGGTGGAGCGCGACGCCGAGCCCGGCGTACACGGGTCGGGCGATCGTCGCGTCGGCGCGACGGATCAGCTGGGCCGTCGTCGGGGTGGTGCCTTCCTCGGCTCTCGGCACCGGCCGGCTCCTGGCGCCGTCGACCGGCGCGGCCGGCGATGTGTCGGGGCGCCCGTCTCGGGGTGTGCCGGAGGTCACGCTGCAAGTCTAGCGAAGTGTAAAGAACGTGTCAAGAAACTCCGATACTCGCGAAGTGGCTTCCGGTGTGCGGACATCGCCGGCGTCGATTCGGGTCGGCCAGGCCGGGCTGATACGTTTCCGGGGTGCTCCCACGTTCCCCGTTCGGCCGCACCGGTCACGACTCGACACGCATCATCTTCGGTGCTGCTGCGCTCGGTGGAATGAGCCAGGAACGGGCCGATGCCACTCTTGCGATCATCGACGCCGCCGGGATCAATCACATCGACACCGCCGCGTCCTACGGCGATTCCGAGCTGCGCCTGGCACCGTTCCTCCGGCGGCACCGCCAACGATTCTTCCTCGCGACCAAGACGGGTGAGCGCACCGGGGTCGCCGCGCGAGCCGAGCTGGAGCGCTCACTCGAGCGGATGGGCGTCGATCGTGTCGATCTGATCCAGCTCCACAATCTGGTCGAGCCCGACGAGTGGGAAACGGCGTTCGCCGCCGACGGAGCCCTCGCTGCGCTGGTGGCCGCCCGCGACGAGGGGCTCACGCGGTTCATCGGCGTCACCGGGCATGGTCTCCGGATCCCTGGCATGCACCTGCGCAGCCTCGAAGCGTTCGATTTCGACAGCGTGCTCTTCCCCTACAACCACTCGTTGCTCCGCAACGAGGCCTACCGGTCCGACGTCGAAGCCCTCCGCTCGCTGTGCCGTGAGCGCGGCGTCGCCGCGCAGACGATCAAGGCGATCTCGCTGGGTCGGTGGCCCGATCAGGGCATGCGCGAGTTCAGCTGGTACCAGCCGCTCACCGACCCGGATGCGATCGCACGGGCGGTACGACACGTGCTCGGCAACGACGACCTGTTCCTCAACACCAGCAGCGACGCTCGGCTCCTGACGCTGGCGATCGCGGCGGCGGAGGGCGACCTCGGGATTCCATCGGACGACGAGATGGACGCTGACGCCGAACGCTTCGGGATCACGCCACTGTTCGCCGAGGGCGAACTCGAACGGATCTGACCGTCGTCCGCTGCGCAAAGGTTCGATTACCCGATCGACGGGTCGATCGCGACGAACGCCTGATCGGAGTACGAGAGCCGTTGCCATGCCCAGTTGGTGTTGTCGTCGTCGACCTGAACCAGCACGTCGTCGTCGTCGAGGGTGATCGTGACGACCAGCCCGCGAATCGATGCCACGCCGGGGATCGCCGTGTTTGCGAACTCTGCGAACTCGAGCGGGGAGTTCTCCGCGAACGAAGCCGTGTCGAGCCGCATCTCGTAGCGAACGAGTTCGTCCTCGCCCTCGCCGACCTCGACGCGATCGGTCAACTCGGCATAGCCGCGGCGAAGCGTCGGCGTGAGGATGTCGTCGGCGCTGTCGTCGTCACGAAGGTATCCGACCGCGCGCACGACGTCGGCGGCGAGTTGGTCACCCGCCGGAGCAACCTGCCAGGCACCGTTGTCGCGGCGGACGTAGGTCGCTGTGCCATCCGGGCTGGCGACCTGCATGCCGGTTTGAGGGCCCGTGCCACGCCCGACGAACTCGAACGATCCGGTGACCGCGTCGAGCGTGAGCGTGCCGTCGAGCACCGGCGCCGGTGTCGTCGAGCGGATCTCGATCGTCGTGGAGCGGATCGTCGGCACCTCGGCTCCCTCGGCGGGGAGTTGGTCGCGATCGAGGAAGTCCTGAACGAGCCGGGCGGCGAAGTAGACCCCGACCCCGGCGGCAGCCAGGAAGGCCATACCGACGAGACCGCGTGCGAGGCGCCGATACCACGGGTTGGCGAGACGTTGCAGGCTGCGGCCACGTTCCCGGTCGGTGCGGTACCACGTGGGAGCGTCCCGTGCGGGCGGCACCGGCTCGGGCGTCGGATGAACCTCCGTGCTGTCGGATCGCGGCAACGTCGGTTGCGATGAACCGGCCCGTGACGATGCGGGAGCCGTCGTGGGGTCGACCGGACGGGCGCCGTCCGGAGGACCCGGGAGTCGGCGCTCGGCCGCGTCGTCGTCGCGGTCCTGCATTCGACCATGCTGCCAGATCAGCAGGGTGACCAGCCGGTTTCGGGCAGACGACGGAGCAGAGGGGTACCATCGGGCGCGATGGTTGCATCAGATTCTGCCGGCTCGGGATTCGGGGCCAACTCCTGGCTCGTCGAGGAGATGTACGAGCAATACCGAGCCGACCCTGCATCCGTGGGTGAGTCCTGGCAGGAGTTCTTCGAGGACTACCGGTCCGTCAGCGCGCCGGCTCACCTCGACGTCGAGGCGCCGGCCGCCTCGTTGGCGGCACCGACCCGCACACCGCCGGTTCCGGCGGGTGAGCCCGCTCCGTCGGCTCCGGCGCCTGCGCCCGCAGCCGCCGTGGCACCATCGCCCGCGGCCGCGCCGGCGACCCCGGCCCGACCGGCGCCGAAGCCGGACGACGAGCAGCCGGGCGAGCTGATCAAGGGCGTCGGCGCCGCCATCGTCAGAAACATGTCGGCGAGCCTCGACGTGCCCACCGCCACGAGCTTCCGCAACATTCCGGCGAAGCTGCTCGAGGTCAACCGAAAGGTCATCAACGGGTACCGCGCTCGCTCGGGTCTGGGCAAGGTGAGCTTCACCCACCTGATCGGTTACGCCATCGTCCGGGCGATCGCCGAGACCGTGCCGAACATGAAGAACGGTTTCGTCGCCGGCGCCGACGGCAAGCCGCGCCTCATCCGGAACGAGCACGTCAACATGGGCCTCGCCGTCGACGTCGACAACGGCGACGGCACGCGCAGCCTGATCGTCCCGGTCCTCAAGCGAGCCGATCAACTCGACTTCAACGGGTTCCTCGCTGCGTACGAGGAGATCATCCGCAAGGTCAAGCACAACAAGCTCACGATCGACGACTATGCCGGGGCGAACATCACGCTCACCAACCCGGGCACGATCGGTACGGTCCAGTCGGTCCCGCGTCTGATGCCCGGTCAGGGCGTGATCGTCGGCGTCGGCAGCATCGACTACCCCGCCGAGTTCGAGGGTGCCGATCGCCGCAACCTCTCTGCGATGGGCGTGTCGAAGGTCGTGACCGTCACGTCGACGTACGACCATCGCATCATCCAGGGCGCCGAGTCGGGGTTGTTCCTCAAGCGGATGCACGAGCTGCTGCTCGGCGAGCACGGTTTCTACGAAGACATCTTCACCGACTTGGACATGCCGTACGAGGCGGTCAAGTGGCGACCCGACATCAACCCGCTCGACCGTGAAGAGGCGATGCTCGCGAAGCAGATGGCGGTCGCCAAGCTGATCCGTGTGCATCGGGTCAGAGGCCACCTGATCGCCGACCTCGATCCGCTGCACTGGAAGCAGCCCGTCATGCCGATCGAGCTCGATCCGGCCACGTACGGGCTGACGATCTGGGATCTCGACCGGGAGTTCCTGACCGACGGCGTCGGTGGCACCACCAAGTTGACCCTCGGCGACCTGCTCGGTGTGCTGCGCGACGCGTACTGCCGCACCATCGGCGTCGAGTACATGCACATCCAGAACACCGAAGAGCAGAAGTGGATCCAAGAGCACGTCGAGGTGAAGAAGGCCGACTTCACCAAAGAGAAGAAGGACCGGATCCTCGAGCGTGTCAACGCCGCCGAGGCGTTCGAGAAGTTCCTGGCGACCAAGTACGTCGGCACGAAGCGGTTCGGGATCGAAGGTGCCGAGTCGGCCATCCCGATCCTGGACGAGATCCTGTCGGGTGCCGCCGACGAGGGCTTGGACGGTGCCGTGGTCGGCATGGCACACCGGGGCCGTCTCAACGTGCTGTCCAACATCATGGGGAAGAGTTACGAGGCGATCTTCTCCGAGTTCGAGGGGCACGTCGATCCGAACACCGTGCAGGGTTCGGGCGACGTGAAGTACCACCTCGGATCGACGGGCAAGTACGAGAGTCCGTCCGGTGCCGACATCCCCGTCGAGTTGGCGGCCAACCCCAGCCACCTCGAGACGGTCGACCCGATCGTGATGGGCATCGTCCGCGCGCGGCAGGACCAGATCGAACCGGCCGGGGCCTTCTCGGTGCTGCCGCTGCTCATCCACGGCGACGCGGCGTTCGCCGGGCAGGGCATCGTGGCCGAATGCCTGGCGATGAGCGACATCGCCGGCTACCGGGTCGGGGGCACGATCCATCTGATCATCAACAATCAGATCGGCTTCACGACCGCGCCGGAGATGAGCCGGTCGTCGCTGTACTGCTCCGATGTCGCCAAGACCGTGCAGGCGCCGATCTTCCACGTGAACGGTGACGACCCCGAGGCCTGCGTGCGAGTGGCGGCGCTGGCCTGGGAGTACCGCCAGAGGTTCCACAAGGACGTCGTCATCGACATGGTGTGCTACCGCCGGCACGGGCACAACGAGGGCGACGACCCGAGCTACACGCAGCCGCTCATGTACAAGGCGATCTCCGAGCGTCGCAGCGTTCGCAAGCTCTACGTCGAGACGCTCGTCAAGCGGGGCGACATCACCGTCGACGAGGCCGAGCAGGCGTTGAGCGACTTCCAGAGCAAGCTCCAGATCGCGCTGGAAGAGACGCGCTCGAAGGTCTCCGAGGTCCACCGGGTGCCGCCGCCGCCGAAACCGCTGGGCGTGCTGCCGCACATCCCGACCGGCGTGAGCCGGGGCACGCTCGAGCGGATCTTCGAACAGCTCACCGCGTACCCGGACGGGTTCACGCCCCACCCGAAGCTCGCCAGGCAGTTCGAACAGCGTCGCGCGCAATTCGAGTCCGAGCGGGACGTCGACTGGGCGACGGCCGAGGCGTTGGCGATCGGATCACTCATCCTCGAAGGACATCCGGTGCGCCTCGCCGGTGAGGATTCCCGTCGCGGCACCTTCAGTCAGCGGCACGCGGCCATGGTCGACTTCGACACCGGCGTGCCGTGGATCCCACTCAGCGACCTGGAGGGTGCTGCCGCCAACTTCTGGGTGTACGACTCACTGCTGAGCGAGTACGCCGCGCTCGGCTACGAGTACGGGTACGCACATGCGAACCCGGAGGCGCTCGTGATGTGGGAAGCGCAGTTCGGCGACTTCATCAATGGAGCCCAGATCATCATCGACCAGTACCTCGTCGCAGCCGAGGACAAATGGGACCAGCGCAACGGGTTGGTGCTCCTGCTCCCACACGGATACGAGGGGCAGGGTCCCGAGCACTCGTCGGCTCGCATCGAGCGGTTCCTGACGTTGGCGGCGGAGGACAACATGCAGGTCTGCAACGCGACGACGGCCGCGCAGTACTTCCATCTGTTGCGTCGTCAGGTGCACAGTGAGCGTCACACACCGTTGGTGCTGTTCACCCCGAAGCAGGGCCTGCGGATGAAGCAGACCCGCTCGCGCCTCGACGAACTGACCACCGGGTCGTTCGAAGAGGTGCTCGACGATCCGTCCGTCCATGATCCGTCCGGTGTCCGGCGCGTCGTGTTCTGCTCGGGCAAAGTGGCCTGGGACGCGATGGCGGCCCGAGACGAGCGGCAGGCCCCCGTCGCGATCGTTCGCATCGAGCAGCTGTATCCGCTGCCGACGACGGAGATGCTCCGCATCGTGCAGGAGCGGTATCCGAACGCCCAGGAGCTGCGCTGGTTGCAGGAGGAGCCCGAGAACATGGGCGCCTGGAACTTCATCGAGCATCACACCTGGAGGGTCAAGGACCTCGGCTACGACCTGCGCCACATCGCCCGGTACGAATCGGGCAGCCCGGCGACCGGGTCCAAAGCAGTGCACGACCAGGAGCTCGAATCGCTCATGGACCGCACCTTCACCGGTCTCTGACACCGAACTTCGTTCGCGACCCCTCGAACGGCTCGGGCGTGCGAGTCGTCGAGGACGCCGATGTCTTCGGTCCCGGAGGCTCAGCCGCGCCGGACATCGCGCCCTCCGGGGCCCAGAGTCGTCGCGAGACCGGCTGGACCACGTCGTGGGCGTGTTCCCGGTTCGCGACCTGCGTGCGATCGGAGAGAGTCGTGAACCCGGCTCGCCGAAGCGGGCTCGCAAGCGACGACAGTCACCGTGCGCAGGAGCGGACCGAGCCCGGCGGTGGACGCGTCGATGGGTGCGCCGCAGTGGCCCGCCACCGGGCATCCCGATCGCCGTCGCCCGGTCACTGGGAGCGACGTCAACTCAGCCGCAGGCCGAGTACCGCTTCGAGGTCGTCGATCGCCTGACCCGGATCGACCACCTTGATGGTGGTCATACCCATCGCGCGCGCCGGCTTGAGATTGATCCCCAGGTCGTCGAGGAACACACACTCGTCGGGTGACACACCGGCCAGCTCGCACGCCAGTTCGTAGAAGCGGCGTTCCGGCTTGCGGCATCCGATCTTGCTCGACTCGACGACGTGATCGAAGCGCCGCATCACAGCGTCGACCTCGGGGCGAGCGCCGCGGGGATCGGGATCGCGGACGTTGTTCGTGAGGCAGGCCGTGACGTAGCCCGCGTCGAGGACGCGTGTCATCGCCAGCACCATCTCCGGTCGAACGGTTCCGCTCAGCATCGTCAACACCTCGCTGCCCGGGATGCGGTGACCGAGGGCCGCCGACTCGTCCGCGAACAGTCGGTCGAACGTGTCGGCATCGATCTCCTGGCGCTCGATGAGGGCCCACGCGTTCGTGTCCGGATTCGTGGCGTTGACCGAGCGGATGAAGTCGATCGGCAGGCCTCGTGCGCGCTCGTAGTCGTTGAACGCGTCGAATGGGCTCGACAGGATCACGCCACCGAAGTCCCAGAAGACGGCTCGGATCGATCTGGGGGACTCCGTGGTGGTCATGGCCCCGCACCCTACGATGTGTCGAGGAGCCGCCGTCATGCGGCTCGGAATCGAGAAAACACAGCACATGCCGAGAGCCAGCCAACCCAACCTCTTCGTGGTCGACGGATCGAACATCGCCACCGAGGGCCGATCCCAGCCGAGCCTGGAACAACTGAACGAGGCGGTGCTCGCGTTCATGGACGAGCGCCCGGATGCCGCGATCACCGTGGTGGTGGATGCCACGTTCGGCCACCGGATCGCCAAGAAGGAGGTCGACGCGTTCGACGAGGCGGTCGCCAACAACGAGCTCGTGACCCCGCCGGCCGGTGCGATCGGCCGAGGCGATGCCTTCGTGCTCTCGATTGCGAACAAGGCAGGGGCGGGCGTGCTGTCGAACGACTCGTTCCAGGAGTTCCACGGCGAGTACGACTGGCTGTTCGACGAGGGGCGCCTGATCGGCGGCAAGCCGGTACCCCACGTCGGCTGGGTGTTCGTCGCCCGAACGCCGGTTCGTGGGCCGAAGAGTCGTCAGTCGGTCAAGGACGCAAAGCAGTCCGACAAGACCGAAGCCAAGCAGAAGGCGAACCAGCGGGTCCGGGCGAAGCGTGCTGCTGGCGACTCGGCCTCCGCGTCGATCTCGGACGAGTCGGTTTCGGAGCCGTCGGGCACGGAGCAACCGGAGACGAAGCAACCCGGTCGGGGCCGAGGTCGGGGTCGGGGCCGCCGGGCAGCGGCCACCGAGAACGCGGCGACACCGAACGAATCCGGGTCGACGTCCGCGTCGAGATCGGGGTCCGGTTCGGCCGGCAAGGACCACGTCAACGAACTCATGCCGTTTCTCGAGTTCGTCGAGCGACACCCGGTCGGAACGAGCTGCACCGCGCAGGTCGAGAGCTATGCATCACACGGCGCCTACGCCCGCATCGGTGACGTGCTGATCTACATCCCATTGCGGCTCATGGACGATCCCGCACCCCGCAGTGCTCGCTCGATGTTGAAGATCGACGAGGCCGTCACCGTCGTGATCGTCGGATTCACACCCGACCGCCGCAGCATCGACGCCGCGCTGCCGCACATGGCGACGGGCTCGTCAACCACTACCGAGCAGCGTCCGGCAGCCGAGCCGGCCCCCGCGGCGAAGAAGGCGCCGGCGAAGAAGACGGCGGCGAAGAAGACGGCCGCGAAGAAGACGGCCGCGAAGAAGACGACCGCGAAGAAGGTGCCGGCGAAGAAGACGACGGCGAAGAAGGTGCCGGCGAAGAAGACGACGGCGAAGAAGGTGCCGGCGAAGAAGACGGCCGCGAAGAAGGTGCCGGCGAAGAAGACGGCGGCGAAGAAGACGACCGCGAAGAAGGTGCCGGCGAAGACGGCGGCGAAGAAGACGGCGGCGAAGAAGGTGCCGGCGAAGAAGACGGCGGCGAAGAGGCCGGCGGCGAAGAGGACGCCGGCCATGAAGGCCACGTCTTGATGCGGGTCGTCACCTGGAACGTCAACTCCCTGCGAGCCCGGCTCGAGCGGGTGCTGGATTGGGTCGACGAAGTGCAGCCCGATGTGCTGTGCCTGCAGGAGACCAAGTTGGCAGACGACGCCTTCCCGGCCCTGTCGTTCGAAGCGCTCGGCTACGAGACAGCCCATTACGGGCAGGGACAGTGGAACGGTGTCGCGATCATCTCGAAGATCGGCCTGGGCGACGTGGTCACGAATTTCGCGGACGGGATCGACCCCGACCCCGATGCGCGCATCATCACCGCCACGTGTGGTGACGTCCGGATCTCGTGCTGCTACGTCCCCAACGGCCGGTCGCTCGACGATGATCACTACACGTACAAGCTGAGCTGGCTCGACCGCCTCCTCGACCATCTCGGTCGCGACGCCGACCCGTCGGGCGACGTCATCGTGACCGGCGACTTCAACATCGCTCCCGAGGACCGTGATGTGTTCGACATGTCCAAGTTCGAGAACGCCACGCACGTCAGCCAACCCGAGCGCGACCGACTCGCAGCCCTCGAAGCGTGGGGTCTGACCGATCTGTTCCGACGCCACCACCCCGACGCCGACGGCGTGTACTCCTGGTGGGACTACCGCGCCGGCGACTTCCACCAGGGCCGAGGATTGCGCATCGACCTGGTGCTCGGTTCGGAAGGCGTCGCCGAACGTTGCGAGTGGAGTTCGATCGACCGGAATGCCCGCAAGGGGAAGAGCCCCAGCGATCACGCTCCGGTCCTGGTCGACCTCACCGACTGACGGGAACGTCGTGCAGCGCCGACCGGAGGCGATCGAAGAGGCGGCGTGACGTGATCGCGCCGAGACCGGTCAGCTGATCGAGCTCCTCGGCCGATGCCGGTCGGTGATCGGCGATCAGACCCAGCGCACGATCGGTGCACACCGCATCCGGCAGGATGCCCGCTACGCGTGCCGTGGCGGCGCGCCACTCCTGCAGTCGTTCCAGTGTGACGGCGCGATTCGAACGCGTCATGCCGGCCAGCGTCTCGGGCGGTGGCAGCAGCGGTGGGGCCTCGCTGGCGAAGCCGTCGAGGAACGGCGTCAACCTGCGCTCGTATCCGTTGCGGCGCTCGGCCCAGTTCACCGTCAGCTCGTCGGTGGCGCGAGTGAGTGCCACGTAGAGCAGGCGGGCCTCCTCGGATCTTGGCCGCCTTCGTCGTGGCCGACGCGGTGCGGCACGAGACTGGTCTCGCAACCGACGACGTGGACGGTGTGCCACTCGCGACCCTTGGCCGCGTGGAACGTCTGGAGTTCGACGCCGGGTTGCTGGCGACCGAAGGGGTCGTTCGCGGTCACCCAGGTCCGGAACGCCATGCCGTCTCCGGTGGGTTGGTCCCGGAGGAACGCGAGCACGGCCGCGCCCACTTCGACGGCGGGGTCGTCGACGGACTCGGCTTGCTCGCGGAGATCGTGAGCCCATCGACGGAGCAGGTTGCTGTCCTTGAATCGAGCCGCCGACGCGAGGAGCGGTGCGAGCGGTGAGCCGGGACCGTCGATGACGCGGCGAATCGGGATGCCGCGGTCGGTCAACGCCTCTCGCACCGGAGCGAGAGCGGCATGCGTGCGGGCCAGGACGGCGACCCGGCTCGTGCGGGCGAGTGTCGGGTCGAGTCGGGCGATCACCGAGGCGACCCACCTGGCTTCGGCCGCTTCGTCGTCGTGCCGGACGACGGCGACCAGTTCACCGTCGGGCCGAGCCGACTCGATCTCGTCGTCGTGCTCGACCGCCCGGAGCGCGCGTGCCCCGATCTGGACGATCTGAGGCGTGCAGCGGTGGTTGACCGGGAGTCGCACGACCTCGATCCCCGGAAAGCGGTCCGACACGTCCCGGAGGATCGTCGGGTCGGAGCCGTTGAAGCCGTAGATCGCCTGCGCCGGGTCGCCGACGAGGAACAGGTCGTCGACGCCGCTGCGGAGTGAGTCGACGAGCCGATGCTGCAGTGGATTGAGATCCTGAGCCTCGTCGACCAGCACGTGTCGGTAGCGCCATCGCGTCGCCGCCGCGAACTCGGCGTCGCTGTCCATCGCCTCGATCGCGAGCGACAGCAGGTCGTCGAGGTCGATCACACCTCGCTTCCGCTTCTCTCGTCGGTAGGCGGTCATGGCTGCGACGACTCGGTCGACGCGCACGTTCGTTCGGCGTTCGCCCCGGCGGACGGCGGCGTCGTATCCGTCGGCATCGACGCCCCTCGCGGATGCCCAGTCGAGCTCGTCGACCACCTCGTCGAGATCGCTCGGCCCCATCACGTCACGGACGATCCGCCTGCGATCGGTCACGATCGTGCGTGGCTGCTCGTCGAGGTCGATCCAACGCTGACGGAGCAGCTGTTGTGCGATCGAGTGGAACGTTCCGGCCGTCACGCGTTCGCCGAGACCGAGGCGGGGGAGTCGTCGCCGCAGCTCGCCGGCCGCCTCCCGGGTGAACGTCAGTACCACCGTGTGGGCGGCGTCGGCCGTGCCGGTGGCGACCCGGTAGGCGACACGCCGCGTGAGGACGCGAGTCTTGCCCGATCCCGCTCCGGCGATCACGGCGACGAGCTGTGAGTCGGTGGTCACGGCCCGCCGCTGATCGACGTCGAGGTCTGCCAGCACGGCGTTCGGGTCCACGCCGCAACGGTACTGTTGATCGTATGCCGTATCCGAAGAAGCTGCTGAATGATTACGAGACGGTGGCCTTGGACCTGCATCCCCACTGGTGGTATTTCTCCAAACCGGCCGTGCTGTTGGTGGCCTCGATCGTTTTCGGCATCGTCGCCCGGGTCTATCTCGACGGTGACGACGAAGAGGCCGTGTCCTACCTGGCGATCGGCCTCATCGTCTTCAGTGCGTTCTGGCTCGCCGCTCGCTACGCCAAGTGGGCGAACACGAACTTCGTCATCACCAGCGATCGGATCATCTTCCGCAGCGGCGTGGTCGCCAAGAGCGGCATCGAGATCCCGCTCGAGCGGGTCAACAACGTGCTGTTCAGTCAGAGCCTGTTCGAGCGGCTGCTCGGTGCGGGCGACCTGCTGATCGAGTCGGGCGGCGAAGCCGGCCAGCAGCGGTTCTCCGACATCCGACGGCCGGGTCGCGTGCAGAACCTCATCCACGCCCAGATGGAGGTCAACGAGTCGCGTCGGTTCCAGCTGCCGACCGCCACCGTCACCGATGTGCCGACCCAGCTCGAGAAGCTGGAAGGCCTGCTCGAACGTGGGACGATCACCCGAGAGGAGTTCGAGGTGCAGAAGCGGCGCGTCCTCGGCGGCTGATCGGCCCGTTGTCGTTCGGCGGTTGCACCGTGTCACACTCGTGCGATGAGTAGAGCACCACTGCCCTCCGGCATCGAGCTGGAGTACGACACGTTCGGTTCGCCGGACGAGCCCGCCCTCCTGCTCGTGATGGGGTTCACGGCGCAGATGATCGCCTGGGACGAGCGGTTCTGTCGCCAGATCGCCGAACAGGGGCGGTACGTGATCCGCTTCGACAATCGCGACTGCGGTCTGTCGACCAAGCTCGACGGTCAGCTCGTCGATCTGACATCGGTCCTCGGGGCCGTCCTCGCAGGACTGGAGCTTCCGCCTCCGTCCGGCGATGCCGTGCCGTACACGCTCTCCGACATGGCGGCCGACGCGATCGGGGTGCTCGATCATCTGGGCATCGAGCAGGCACACGTCGTCGGTGCGTCGTTGGGTGGGATGATCGTCCAGACGATGGCGATCGAGCACCCCGACCGGTTGCTCAGCGTGACGTCGATCATGTCGACGATCGGCGACCAGGCCTACGGCGCGCCGACCCCCGAGGCGATCCAGGTGCTACTCACCCTGCCACCGCCGACGCGCGACGGTGTGATCGCCCGCTCGGCCGACTTCAAGGTGTGGGCATCGAAGCGGTACTTCGACGCAGAGCTCACCGCTCAGATGGCGGCCCGCTCGTACGACCGCTCGTTCTATCCGGAAGGCGCGATCCGTCAGCTGGCGGCGATCTATGCAAGCGGTGACCGATCCGAGCAGTTGAGACGTGTGACGGTGCCGATGCTCGTGATCCACGGTCTCGACGACACGCTGATCTCGCCGTCGGGCGGGCGTCGAACGGCCGAGCTGGTGCCCGGCGCCCACCTCCTCGAGCTGGCCGACATGGGTCATGATCTCCCCGGTCCGCTCTGGCCGCTGATCACCGGCGCCATCGTCGCCCATGGCGACACCGTGCACGCCGGCTCCGCGGTCGAGGTCGCGTCGTGAGCGGTCCGCTCACCGGGTACCGAATCATCGAGATCGCCGGGATCGGCCCCGGCCCGTTCGCCGCGATGCTGCTCGCCGACATGGGGGCCGAGGTCGTCCGGGTCGAACGAGCCGGCATGGTGCGTGGCTCCGCGCCCGACACACCGCACCCGGACATCTTGCGGCGCAATCGCCGAAACATCGCGATCGACCTGAAGCACCCGGACGGTGTCGCGACGTTGCTCGACCTCGTCGAGCGGGCCGACGCGCTCATCGAAGGCTTTCGTCCCGGGGTGATGGAGCGACTCGGCGTCGGTCCCGACGTGTGCCTGGACCGCAACCCGAGGCTGGTCTTCGGCCGGATGACCGGATGGGGTCAGGACGGGCCGTACGCGCACGCCGCCGGCCACGACATCAACTACATCGCGCTGGCGGGCGCCCTGGCGCACTTCGGGCGCGCCGGGCAGCCGCCGACGCCACCGATGAACATGGTCGGCGACTTCGGCGGGGGTGGCATGTTCCTCGCCTTCGGTGTCGTGTGTGCGCTGCTCGAAGCCGTCCGCAGCGGCGAGGGGCAGGTGGTCGACACGGCGATGGTCGATGGGACCGCGACCTTGATGACCATGTTCTGGACGATGACCCAGACCGGATTCCACGACCAGTCGCAGCGGGGCGTCAACCTGCTGGACACCGGCGCCCACTTCTACGACGTCTACGAGTGCGCCGACGGCGAATACGTCTCGATCGGTTCGATCGAACCGCAGTTCTACGCGGAGCTGATTCGTCTCACCGGCCTGGCGGACGACGCCGACTTCGCCCAGCAGATGGATCGCAACCGATGGCCGGACCTCAAACGCCGCCTCGGCGAGCTGTTCGTCACGAAGACTCGCGACGAGTGGTGTGCGATCATGGAACACACCGACGTGTGCTTCGCTCCCGTGCTGCGCATGGAGGAAGCCGCACGGCATCCTCACAACGTCGAGCGGGGCACGTTCGTCGAGGTCGATGGGATGACGCAACCGGCTCCCGCACCCCGCTTCAGTCGCACGGAAGCGACGATCGACCGTCCGCCGGCGCACGACGGTCAACACACCGTCGAGGTCCTGCGAGAGTGGGGCATCGCCGGAGATCGGGTCGGCGAACTCGTTGCGTCGGGCGCCGTCAAGCAGGCCTGAATGGCAACGCTCGCCTGCTTCCACGCGCATCCCGACGACGAGGCGATCTCGACGGGTGGGTCGATGGCTCGCGCCCACGCCGAGGGGCATCGCGTGATCCTGGTCGTCGCGACCGACGGTGCTCACGGCGAGGTCCCCGACGACCTCGAGCCGGAGGAGTCGCTGGCCGACCGCCGTCGAACGGAGACCGCGGCGTCGGCCGCTGCACTGGGGATCGACTGCGTGCTGTTCCTCGACTACACCGACTCGGGCATGACGGGCTGGGATGCGAACGGTCACACCGGCTCGTTCTGGCAGGCCGACCTCGACGAGGCGGCCGGCCGCCTCGCGGACATCCTGGCCGAGGAACGCGTCGATGTGCTCACGATCTACGACTGGCACGGAGGCTACGGCCACCCGGATCACATCAAGGTCCACCGTGTCGGCAAGCGAGCGGCCGAGCTCGTCGCCGCCGAACTCCCCTCGCTGCGTGTCCTCGAAGCGACGATGAACCGGGACGAGATGCGTCGCGGCATCCAGATGGCCAAGGAGATGGGTGTCGACGACTTCGGTCCGTCGGACGACGACGGCGAGGTGTTCGATCCCGATGCGCCGATGGACGACGGCAATCCGATGGGCACGCCGGAATCGGAGCTGACCCTCGGCGTCGACGTGTCCGCGTTCGTGGAGCAGAAGCGAGCAGCGATCGCCGCTCACCGCAGTCAGGTCAGCGATCAGAGCTTCTTCCTGCAGATGCCACCTGACATGTTCGCCCAGGCCTTCGGTCGCGAATGGTTCATCGAGCACGATCGACGGGCCGACGACTCCGGCCCTCGCCTGGGATGGTTGTTCGACTGAGCGGTCCGGGGGCGGGTGAGCGGCGTATGCGCGCAAATCGTGTCAGCGTCCACCACAATGTCAGCCATGCCCTTGCGCTCGGCGGCTGCGATCGTCGCTGCATCCCTCGTTGTCGCTGCATGTGCCGGTGGTGACGACGATGGGGAGGGTCCGATCGAGACCGTCGCCACCGTCGAGTCGATCGGCTCGGTCGACACGACGACGCCGATGACCACGTTGCCGCCACCGACCACTCCGCCCGAGACCGATGCTCCCGAGACGCCCGAGACGACACAGCCCGCCGAGCCGGCGACGACGACGACCTCGACGACGGTGCCTCCGACCACGACCACGACGGAGCCGGTCGCGATCCAGGAACTGCAGTTGCGCGGTGACGGCATCGGATCGGCCAGGTTCGGCGCCGCTCCCGAGGGCGTGATCGAGTACGTGACGTCGATCCTCGGCGGCAACACCGGCGACACCGGTTGGGTCGATCCGTTGGCGTTCGCAGTGTGCGACGGCACCGTGGCGCGCCGCGTCGATTGGGGTGTGCTCTCACTGCTCTTCAGCGACCTGTCCGACGTGACCGATGGCCGTCGTCACTTCATGGGGTACGAGTACGGTCGGGTCGGCGAGTTGGGGGATGAGCCGGTCGGCCTGCGCACGCCGGGGGGAATCACGCTCGGCAGCCGCGTCGTCGACCTGCTCGCGGAGTTCCCGGAAGCGGCGGTGAACCCCGGCGAGCAGGACATCAACATCCCGCCGAACTTCTACGTGAGCGACAACTTCTACGGGCTGCTCACCGGCATCGAGGCCGAGGACGTGGTGACGGTGGTGTTCGGCGGCTACGGCTGCGGCGAGTAGCCGCGACACGATGAGCATCCTGCTCGACGCGCACGAGATCAACGCGTGGGTGCTGATCGCCATGAACGGGCTCGCCGGTCTGTGGTGTCTCGGCGCGTTCCAGTTCGACGTGCTGCGCGGCAGGGTGTTGTGGGTGTTCGTGATCGTCGCCCAGCTGACCGTCTTCCCGCAGGCGATCGTCGGGGCACTCCTCGCCAACGAAGAAGGCGTCGAACTGGACGACATGCACGCGCTGTACGGCTTCTCCGCGATCGTCGCCGTCGGCATCTTGTACAGCTACCGGGGGAGCCCGTTCCTCAAGGGCAAGGAACTCCTGCTCTACGGTTTCGGCAGCCTGTTCGTCATGGGTCTCGGCCTCCGGAATCTCTACCTCGGCTGATCTGTCGGAATCCGGGGACCTTCGACTCTGACGACGCCCTCCGGAGAGTCGGAGCATGGAAGTAGAACCGTTCCACGAGGGGCGTCGTGGCGTCGGACACACTGCACCGCGAGGACGGAACATGGTTGGACGGCCGAATTCACGATTGGGTCGCCGCCGGGTTGATCGCCCCGGACCAGGCAGAGACGATCCGACGTTTCGAGCACCTCGATCAGCCGGTCGCGCCCGCCCGCCTGACCGTCGTCGCCGAGGTCGCCACGTATCTGGGAAGCGTGATCGCGTTCGCCGGGGGCGCTGCGATCATCGGGCCGAACTGGGAAGACCTGGGGGCCCTCGGGCAGTTCGTGATCGCTGTCGCGATCGCGGCGGTTGGGTTCGTCGTCGGCACGTGGCTCGTCCATCTCGCCGAAGCTGGGACCCAACGGCTCGGGTGGTTCCTGTGGGTGGTGGGAACCGGCGGTGTCGCCATGGGTGTGGCGGTGATCGTGAATGAGCTCGACCCACACGACGGGGCGTGGTACCCGGTCACGATCGGCCTCGCACTCTTCGTCATCGGTCTCGGGCTGTGGCGGAACATGGATCGTCCCCTCCAGCTCCTCACGGCGGGTGCTGGGCTACTGGCGGCGGCCGGCGGTGTCGACGAACTGATCGGGTTGTCGGCATGGGCGGCGGCGCCGTCGGCGTGGGTCGTGTCCGCTGCGTTCGGGGTGCTCGCCGCACGCGGCCACGTGCGTCCCCGCCTGACGGCCTTGGTCGTCGGTGCGTGCGGGATCATGATCGGCTCATTCCTGTTCGCCGAAGAGAGCGAGCGTTTCTCGGCCATCGTCGCCGTGTTGTCGGCGGCGATGATCGTGGCGTTCGCGCTGCACACCCGGTCGTGGCTCTTGGTCGCGATCGGGTTGTTGTCGTTCCTGATCGCCACGATCTCGTTGATGCAAACGGTGCTGCACGGTACGGGTGCCAGGCTCCTCGCGGTGCTGGTCGGCCTGGTGGTGGTCACCTACGTTGCCGTGAGGGCACAACGGATGGGCCGCGCCGGTCCGGTCTCGTGAGGTGACGACGGTCAGGCGAGTCGGGCCTCGAGGGTGTCGACGGCCATCTGCAGCTGGGCGGGGAGTTTGTCGCCGAAGGTCCCGTAGTGCTCGCGGATCTGCGGGATCGCGGACCTCCAGCCTTCGGTGTCGACCGACAGCAGGGTCTCGAGATCGGCCTGGTCGATGTCGAGCCCGTCGGTGTCGAGCCCACGGTCGGTCGGGAGACGACCGATGGGAGTGTCGACCACTGCGGCATCGCCATCGACTCGCTCGAACACCCACTTGAGCACACGACTGTTCTCGCCGAATCCGGGCCACAGGAAGCGCCCGTTCTCGTCCCGGCGGAACCAGTTCACGAAGAAGATCTTGGGCAGGTTGTTGGGGTCGGTCGCCTTCCCCATGGCGAGCCAGTGTGCGAAGTAGTCGGCGTAGTTGTACCCGCAGAAGGGCAGCATCGCCATCGGGTCGAAGCGGAGTTCGCCCTTGGTGCCTTCGGCCGCCGCGGTCTTCTCCGACGCCATGATCGAGCCGAGGAAGACGCCGTGTTCCCAGTCGAACGCCTCGGTGACCAACGGCACGGTCGTGCGGCGGCGACCGCCGAACAGGATGGCCGAGATCGGGACACCCTTGGGATCCTCCCACTCGTTCGCGATCGACGGGCACTGCGACGCGGGCGCCGTGAACCGTGCGTTCGGGTGGGCAGCCGGGGTTTCGACGCCGGGTGTCCAGGGATTGCCCCGCCAGTCGGTGGCGTGCGCCGGCGGAGTCGTGGTCATCTCCTCCCACCAGACGTCACCGTCGTCGGTGAGCGCCGTGTTGGTGAAGATGCAGTTCGCATCGAGCGTCTCCATGGCGTTGTGGTTCGTCGCGTGGCTCGTGCCGGGCGCGACACCGAAGAAGCCGGCTTCGGGGTTGATCGCATAGAGGCGGCCGTCGTCACCGAACTTCATCCAGCAGATGTCGTCACCGATCGTCTCGGCGGTCCAGCCGGGGATCGTCGGAATCAGCATCGCAAGGTTGGTCTTGCCGCAGGCTGACGGGAAGGCGCCGGCGATGTACTTCGACTCGCCCTCGGGGTTCGTGAGCTTGAGGATCAGCATGTGTTCTGCCAGCCAGCCGTCGTCGCGCGCCATGACCGATGCGATCCGCAGCGCGAAACACTTCTTGCCGAGCAGGGCGTTGCCGCCGTAGCCCGAGCCGTACGACCAGATCTCGCGATCGTCGGGGAAGTGCACGATGTACTTGTTCTCGGCATCGCACGGCCACGGGACGTCCTGCTCGCCTTCGGCGAGCGGCGCGCCGACCGAGTGCAGACAGCGGACCCACTCGCCGTCCCCGAGCGCGTCGAGAGCACCCTGACCCATGCGGGTCATGATCCGCATGTTCGTTGCCACGTAGGCCGAGTCGGTGAGCTGGACGCCGATGTGAGCGATGGGCGAGCCGAGCGGACCCATCGAGAACGGCACCACGTACATCGTGCGGCCGACCATGGCGCCCGTGTAGAGATCGGTCATCTCGGCGCGCATCGCGGACGGATCGCGCCAGTTGTTGTTCGGACCGGCCTCCTCCTCGGTGGCGGCGCAGATGAACGTGCGGCCCTCGACGCGGGCGACGTCGCCGGGGTCGGAATGGGCCCAGTAGCTGTTCGGGCGCTTCGCCTCGTCGAGTTTCGTGAACGTGCCCGAGGCGACCAGCTCGTCCGCCAAATGGTCGTACTCCTCGGCGCTGCCATCGCACCAGTAGACGTCGTCGGGTTGGAGCACGTCGGCCCAGTCGGCCACCCACCGCCGAAGTCGTTCGTTCGTCGTCGTTGCGGCCATGTCATGCACCTCTCGTCAGGAACCTCACGTCAGTCTGGCAAAGACGGGGGCGGCGGCAACACCTCCAACAGGGTGGGCGCTCACGAGTTTGTGCAGATGTGAACATCTGAAATACAGATGGTTCATCGCTCAATGAACGCTGAAAGCGTTTGCAGACTCCGGCAACGGCGCCCGGACCGACCGGGCGGGTGGCGGGGTGTGCCGATCGGGTCAGTTCGAGCCGGGTGTTCCCATGTCGATCTCGGAGCCGAGGCGCAGGTGCGTCGCCCGACCGCTGTCATCGAGATCGAACACGACACGCTGTCCCTGCCGGAGCATCCGGAACAGCGAGCCCTCGAGTGCGTCCGCAGCGAGGTCGTAGTCGGCGAGATCGGTGTCACACATGACGACCCCGAGGCCTGAGCCCGGGTCGTACGCCTTGACCACTCCCTGCATCAGCCGGCCTTGACGATCTTGCCGGCCTTGATGCAGCTGGTGCAGACGTTCACGCGCTTCGTGGCTCCCTCGACCTGGGCGCGAACCCGCTGGATGTTCGGGTTCCAACGACGCTTGGTGCGCCGGTGCGAGTGCGACACCGACATGCCCCACGATGGGCCCTTGCCACACACTTCACAAACCGATGCCATCTGAGTACTCCTGAACGACGATCGTGGACGTCGGCCGTCCACACAGCCAGGGAAGGCTAACAGCGAATCGCTCGACACCAACCGCCGTCACCGGCGGTCGTCACTCGGTGAACCGACGGACCTTGGTCGCTTTGCCCCGGATCGTCGCTCCGTTCATGACGCCGATCACCCGCTCGGCCTCGCGTTCGGGCACACCGACCACGCTGTAGTGGTCGGCGATGCGGATCGGGCCGATCTGGCGACCCTCGAGCCCGGTCTCGTTGGCGAACGCGCCGACCAGATCGCCGGGCCGCATCCCGGCCGACCGACCCATGGCGACGTACACGTAGCCGGTCGGCTCGGCGTTGTCGCGGCCCCGATCATCGAGCGAGCCCGCTGCTCCCCGGTGACCCTGCTCGGCTCGATCTCGATGACGACCCTTGTCGCGTTTCGCGTCCCGGCGGTCGAACCGGCGGGCATCGGGTATCTCGAGGTCGTCGTCGTCCGCCGCACTCTCGTGGGCCAGCTTGATCGCCGCGAGAGCGATCCGGCGCACGTCGTGATCGACGCTCAGCGCGTCGACGATCTCGTCGAGATCGTCGAGATCGTCGCCGGTGAGTGTGTCGCGGATCGCTTCGATCGTGGATGCGACCCGTTGCGCCCGAAGGTCCGCCACCGTCGGCACGCTCTCGATGCTGATCTGCTGTTTGGTCAGACGTTCGATGTTGCCGAGGAGGCGCTGTTCGCGCGGTTCGGCGAGGGTGATCGCCACGCCTTGACGGCCGGCGCGGCCGACGCGACCGATGCGGTGCACGTAGCTCTCCGGGGCGGACGGGACGTCGTAGTTGACGACGTGGGTGAGGCTGTCGATGTCGAGGCCCCGTGCGGCGACGTCGGTGGCGATGAGCAACTCGGCGGTGCCGTCACGAAGCCGCCCCATCACCCGATCGCGCTGCATCTGGTCCATGCCGCCGTGGAGGGCTTCGGCGCGGTAGCCGCGCCCGTTCATCGTGACCGTCAGCTGGTCGACCTCGCCGCGGGTTCGGCAGAACACGATCGTCGCGTCGGGTGACTCGACGTCGAGGATCCGGCCGAGCGCCGCCGCCTTGTGGGCGCGCTGCACCACGTAGGCCCGCTGCCGGACCAGCACCTTGTCGTCCGATCGTTCGGCGCCGCCGATCCTGATCCGAACCGGGTCGCGCTCGATAGCGCTTCGCGATGGCGTTGATGCGTGACGGGAGCGTGGCCGAGAACAGCACCGTCTGGCGCTCCGCGGGTGTCGACTGGAGGATGGTCTCCAAGTCGTCCGCGAATCCCATGTCGAGCATCTCGTCGGCTTCGTCGAGCACGACGATCGCGACGTCGTCGAGCGGGAGCGATCCACGGCCCACGTGGTCGACTGCGCGGCCCGGAGTCGCGACGACGACATCGACGCCACGGTCGAGTTGCTGCAGTTGCCGGTAGATCGGTTGCCCACCGTAGATCGGCACGACCTTCACGCCGAGGTGTCGGCCATACTTGAAGATGGCCTCGCTGACCTGCATCGCGAGCTCGCGGGTCGGCACCAGGACCAACGCCGAGGGCGCGGTACGGCGACCTCGTCCGATCTCCAGGCGATCGAGGATCGGGAGTGCGAACGCGGCCGTCTTCCCGGTTCCGGTCGCCGCCTGACCGAGGAGATCGGCGCCCGCGAGCATCGGAGGGATGGCAGCGGCCTGGATCGGCGTGGGCTCCTCGTACCCGAGTTCGTCGAGCGCGGCGAGCAGTTCGGCGCGCAGATCGAGGTCGGCGAACGACACCGTTGCGTGGTCATCTCGACTGCCGTACGGGTCGGAGTTGCTCTCGGCTCCCGCCTGCGGGGCGGCGTCGGCATCGTTCGCGCTCATCGTGCTCTCGTTCTGTTCGCGGTCCCGCTGGATCGGGAACGGCTCACCCTAGGGGCCCTCTCGACAATGAGGTCGAGCACCGGCGCGCTCCGGGCGTGTCGGTCAGGTGCTCACCGCGGGCGATCGGACGGCTCGGCTGCGACGGCGTTCCGTTCCGCGCGCCGCTGTCGACGCGCCAGTCGTTCGACGACCTCGCTCACCGCGAGGGCTGCTGCGCCCGCCACGAGTCCCCACACGAGTCCGGCGGTCACGCCCACGATGACGCCGACCGCGACGATCACCACCAGCCACGTCGCGTTCCGTCGCGTCATCCGAGAGTTCCTTTCACTGGCGGTCGTCGTACGGTGCCGCGACGTCGGATCGTCGGGGCCGGACGCCCGTCGCCGCTGACCGTCATCGGATCGCTCCGATGACGTCACCGTAGCGCTCGGAGCAGGCTGCGTCGGGGAAACGATCGATGCGGCCGTCGGCGTCACCGGAACGACCGTCGTGTCGGTGGCACCGTTACGATGAGCAGGTGTCCACGCTCGAACGGCTCGATGTCCACGCGCTTCGCGACGTCATCACGACATTCCGGGACACCGTGCGTGACCATGCCGGCGGCCTGAACCGGCTCAACGTGTACCCGGTGCCAGACGGCGACACCGGAACCAACATGGCGCGTACGCTCGATGCCGTCGTGGCCGAAATGGAAGCGGCCGAGGCCGGCGACCTCGACGCCACGTGCGACGCCATCAGTCACGGGTCGCTCATGGGCGCGCGCGGCAACAGCGGGGTCATCCTCAGCCAGATCCTGCGTGGGCTCGCCTCGACCCTGAAGGAACACACCGAGGGGACCGGGCAGCGGTTCGCCGATGCGTTGGCCGCTGCGTCGACCGGGGCCTACCAGGCAGTCCTCAAGCCGATCGAGGGCACCATCTTGACCGTGGTGCGTGAGAGCGCCGAGGCAGCCAAGGCCGCCTCCATCGGCGACGCGACGCTCGTCGACACGCTGCGGGCGGCACGTGACGCCGGGAAGCGAGCGCTCGACAACACGCCCGAGCTCCTGCCGGTGCTCAAGGACGCCGGCGTCGTCGACGCCGGCGGCGCCGGATACCTCCTGTTCCTCGACTCGGCCCTCCACGTGATCGACGGTCGGCCGCTGCCGGAGCCCGATGCCGACGACGACTACGCACACGGGTTGTCCGAGGAGCAGTTCGAAGCGGTGGCACACCGCTCGTCTGGTGTCGACGGTGAGCTGGATGTCAGCGAGCAGCGATACGAGGTCATGTACTTCCTCGACCTCGTCGATGATCGGATCGAGGACTTCAAGCAGGGGTGGGGCACGATCGGGGACTCGATCGTCGTCGTGGGCGGGGACGGGATCTGGAACTGCCATGTCCACACCAACGACATCGGGGCGGCGATCGAGGTCGCGATCGAGCTCGACGGACGTCCGAAACAGATCCGAGTCACCGACCTGTTCGAAGAAGTCGCCGAGGAACACGCCCATCGCGAGGCCGCGATGGCCGGCCAGCACGTGCCGACCCGAGCCGGTGCCGGACTGCCTCGCGTCACCACCGCCGTCGTGGCCGTCTGCAGTGGCGACGGCCTCGCCGAGTTGTTCGCCAACCTGGGTGTCCAGGGCATCGTCACGGGTGGACAGACGCTCAACCCGTCGACCGCGGAGCTGCTCGACACGGTCGAGCACGTGAACGCAGACGAGGTGATCGTCCTCCCCAACAACAAGAACATCATCCCCGTCGCCGAGCAGCTCGACGCCCTCACCACGAAGCATGTCGTGGTGGTGCCGACTCGGACCATGCCCGAGGCGCTGGCTGCGCTCGTGGTCTACGACCCCGAGGCGTCTGCGGCCGACAACGCGGTCGAGATGGTGGAGTCCGCCGAGTCGGTGGCCACCGGTGAGATCACGCGGGCGGTGCGCGACGCGCAGACCGACGCCGGGCCGATCTCGACCGGCGACTGGATGGGCATCGCCAAGGGCGACGGCATCGTCGTCGTCGAATCCTCGGTCGAGGCCGCCGCCCGGAAGCTGCTCGAACATCTGCTGTCCGGCGACGGCGAGCTCCTCACCGTGATCACCGGCGTCGACGCCGACCGTACGGTCACGGCCGAGCTGGAGGGCTGGCTCGCCGACGAGCATGCCGATGTCCAGCTCGAGGTCCACGCCGGTGGGCAGCCGCTCTATCCGTACCTGTTCGGTGTCGAGTAGCACGCTGACCTCCCGCCCGCCGATCACGCTGCGCGACTGGGCGGCCATCGACGTCGGCCAGTTGAAGGGCGTGGGCGACAAGAAGCGGGCGTCATTGGCCGCGTTCGACATCTTCACCGTGCTCGACCTCGTCACCACCTACCCGCGCCGCTGGGTCGACCGTACGAACGAGGCCCGGATCGCGGATCTGGTCCCCGGCGAGGAAGCGCTGGTGCTGGTCACGGTCCGGTCGGTGACGAGGCGGACGACGCGCAACCGGCGGACGATGGTCAACGTCAATGTCGGCGACGGTTCCGGACGGCTGGACGTGGTGTTCTTCAACCAGCCATGGCGAGAGCGCCAGCTCAAGGAGGGTCTGCAGGTCGCGCTGTTCGGCAAGGCCGACACCTATCGAGGTGGCCTCCAGATGGCCAACCCGATCGTCGATCTGATCGGCGATCGCACCGGCAAGATCGTGCCGATCTATCCGCAGAGCGAGAAGGCGCAGCTCAACACGTGGGAGCTGGCGGCCTGGATCGAGGAAGCACTCCGTCGCTCACGGGAACGCGGTATCGCCGACCCGGTGCCGGGCGAGATGCTGCGACGGCTGTCGCTCATCGACCGTGGACCGGCGCTCTGGTCGATCCACGGGCCGGAGTCGATCCGTGAAAAGGAGCAGGCACGACGTCGACTCGCCTTCGACGAGTTGCTCCGGGTGCAACTCTCGCTGGTCATTCGCAAACGCGAGCTCGAGCGGTCGTCGCGAGGGTTCGTCCACGAGACCGGTGGCGAACTCGTCCGGCGGTTCCACGAGGCGCTCCCATATCCCCTGACCGCGGCACAGTTGCGGACGATCGGCGAGATCGAGTCCGATCTCGCGTCCCCGAACCCGATGCATCGGCTGCTGCAGGGCGACGTCGGCGCCGGCAAGACGGTCGTGGCGATCTCCATGCTGCTCGCTGCCGTCCAGGGCGGCCATCAGGGAGCGCTCATGGCGCCGACGGAGGTGCTCGCCGAGCAGCACGCCACCGGTGTCCGGGACCTGCTCGGGGATCTGACCGTGCCGGATCCGGGCAACCTGTTCGGTGACCGTCCGCTCCGCGTCGAGTTGCTGACGAACCGGGTGACCGGCAACGAGCGCAAGGACGTCCTCGCCGGGCTCGCCGACGGATCGATCGACATCGCGATCGGCACGCACGCACTGATCCAGGAAGGCGTGGAGTTCGCGAGCCTCGGCGCGGTCGTCGTGGACGAGCAGCACCGGTTCGGGGTCGAGCAGCGGGCGGCGTTGCGGGACAAGTCGTCGGGTCACGTTCCCGACGTCCTCGTGATGACGGCCACCCCGATCCCGAGGACGGCGGCGATGACGGTCTACGGCGATCTCGACGTCAGCGTGCTCGACGAGCTGCCGCCCGGGCGGACTCCGATCGTCACGAAGTGGGCGAACGGCCCGCTGCTCGAGACGGAGGTGTGGAACGACGTCCGACACGAGGTGGACGAAGGTCGGCAGGCCTACGTCGTGTGCCCGTTGATCGACGAGAGCGAGAAGCTCGAGGTCGCCTCGGCCGAGGAGACGTACCAGCGCCTGCTCCACGGCGAGCTGCAGGGTCTCCGCATCGGACTGCTGCACGGGCGGCTCACCCCGGCCGACAAGCAGATGACGATGGACCTGTTCCGCTCGGGACAGCTCGAGGTGCTGGTCGCCACCACCGTGATCGAGGTCGGCGTCGACGTGCCGAACGCGACGATGATGGTGATCCTCGACGCCGACCGCTTCGGCATCGCACAGCTGCATCAGCTCCGTGGTCGGGTCGGACGCGGCGAGCATGCCTCGACGTGTTGGCTCGTGACCCAGGAACACGACGCCGGAAATCCACGGGTCGAGGCACTGGTCGCCTCCACCGACGGCTTCGAGCTGGCCGAGGTCGACCTCGACCTGCGTGGCGAGGGCACCCTGATGTCGACGGCTCAGAAGGGGAGGAGCGATCTGAAGCTCGCTTCGCTGCGTCGCGATCGCGAACTGGTCTCACTGGCCCGCGAGGCCGCGTTCGAGATCGTCGACCGTGACCCCGACCTCTCGGCCCACCCGGTCTTGCGCGACGAGCTCGATCTGCTCTTCACCGACGAGGACGAGGATTTCCTCGCCAAGAGCTGAGCCGGGGGGCGACCCGAGAGGTCGTGAAGCTTCCGCACGACGGGGCCCTTGCGGCGTCAGCCGGCGAGGATCGGTGTTCGATCCGACGATCGGGTCGACGGTGGTCCCACCCGGGCGCGGCCGCCGTCGACCGCATTCGGGTCAACCCGGTGTCTGGTACGTGATCTCGAAGGCGCCGATTCGCATCCGTTCGGGTTCGGCGAGCGCGTTCCAGTCGCCCGCCACCTCCAGGAAGTACGCACAGCCGTCGGTGTCGATCACCTCTGGCAGGCTCGCCATGAGCGATGTCCGCCAGGCGGTCGAGGCCCCGCTCGATGTCGCGTCGGCCTTCGTCGTGATCGCCCCGGGGGCGTCGAGCCGCTCGCACCGCAAGCTGAACGTGAGGTTGCGCTGGGGCGTGCTGTCGAGGTGGTGGACCGTGATCGTGGTCACGTTGACACCGTCGGGCAGGACGAGCGGCGCCACCAGGCGATCGACGCTTCCAGGGCCGTCGAAGACGTAGGCGCCTCCGGTCCCCGTCGACTTGATGACCGTCGACCCCGTGTCGATCGGCGTGAACGCCGCACTGCCGACCGTGATCGTGTTGACCCGCGGCGACCGCTGGTCGATCTCGTCGCGGCTGTAGTACCGGTCGTCGTGATCGTGGTCGGCGTAGTACCCGACGACGTCGGCGAGCACGTGCACGCTCCCCTGGAGGTTGAAGATCTTGAACTGGCCGACGGAATCGGTGACGTCGGTCGTGACCGCGTTCGGTGTCGGGGGCTGGCCGGGAGTCGGGTTGAGACTCGACGCGGTCGGCCGGGTGCCGTCACCCCAGATCGTGAGGAACGTCGGGAGCGTCGCATCCACCGCCGTCACGTTCAGGGCGAGACCCGCTGCGTCGTTCGGGATCGAGCAGTCACCGCGGTCACCCCAGACCGACACCGTGTGCGTCTGCTGAGCCCCGATCGGTGTGCCGCGCGGGCCGACCTGGAACGGCGGTCGCGTGTCCATGATGCGGCAGGGTTCGATCGGCACGAAGACCGTGCGCACACCCGACGAAACGGTCGCGCTCACCAGCCCGACGCCACCGGCTCCGAGGGTGATGGCGACCGCGGCGCCGAGCGCTGCCCAACGAGTACGGATCAACGACATGACGGACCTCCCGATGACCAGTCTGTCAGAGCGGCCGAATCGGGTCCGTGCCCGGTCGGCCGCCCCGGTCGGGACATCACGTGAGCAGGGGCCGGTTCCCGGGCTACCTTCGGTTCGTGGGCGGACCGGCTGCAGCAGGGGATCTGACACGGGCGATCGTCGTCGGCGATCTCGACCGCATCGACGAGCTGCTCGCCGAGGATCCGACGCTGGCGACCGCCACCCTGCCCGGCAACCCTCGCTCGATGCTGCACCATGCGACCGACTGGCCCGGTCATCGGCCGAGAGTCGCCGAGACGATCGCCCGGCTCGTCGATGCCGGCGCCGACCCCGACCGTGCCATGCCACCGAGCGACGACGGCCTGGTGGCGGAGACGCCGTTGCACTGGGCGGCGAGCTCGAACGACGTCGAAGCGATCGACGCCCTGCTCGCGACCGGCGCGACCGTCGACATGCTCGGGGGCGTGTTCGGCGGATGTACGCCGTTCGAGGAGGCGATCATCTTCGAGCAGTACGACGCCGCACGGCGCCTGCTCGCCGGCGGGGCGGCGAACTACCTGCCCGGCGCGGCCGCACTCGGTATGGCGTCACTCGTCGACACGTTCTTCGACGCGCAGGGCGTGCTGCGAACGGACGTCGGGGCCCTGCCACACTGGTCGACGTTCCCTCCGGTGCAGACCGTGCTGGATCGTGCGTTCCAGTTCGCGTGTCGTGCCGGACACCTCGGGATCGCCGCGTCGTTGCGTGAACGGGGCGCCGATGTCACCTCGACCATGCCCACCGGGACGACCGCACTCGAAGAGGCACGCTCGCACGGTCACGACGACGTGGTGGCCTGGCTCGTCGACCTCCTCTGAGCGACCCAGGCGCCCGGTCCGGTAGCGTCCGCCCGGTGCGACGAGTCGAGAAGGCGGCGCGGATCGGTGAGATCCTCGACGAGCTGTATCCGGAGGTGCCGATCCCGCTCGACCACACCGACCCGTACACGTTGCTCGTGGCTGTTGCGCTGTCGGCACAGACCACCGACAAGAAGGTCAATCAGGTCACGCCGGCACTGTTCGCCGTGGCCGGAACGCCCGACAAGATGGCCGCCCTGGACCCTGACCAGATCCTCGAGTTGATCCGCGAGGTCGGGCTGGCACCCACCAAGGCCAAGAATCTGTGGACGGCTGCGAATCAGATCGTCGACGCCGGGGGGGACGTCCTCCCCGAGTGGGACTTCCTCGAATCGTTGGCCGGGGTCGGTCACAAGACGGCGAGCGTCGTGATGTCGCAGGCGTTCGGCGTGCCGGCGTTCCCGGTCGACACCCACATCCACCGCCTGGCCGCCCGGTGGGGTCTGTCCAACGGAACCACGGTCGAGCGGACGGAACGAGATCTCAAGGCCGTGTTCCCGCGTGAGACCTGGAATGATCGTCATCTCCAGATCATCTTCTTCGGACGTGAGTACTGTCCGGCGCTGCGGCACGACCTGACGGCGTGCCCGATCTGCAGCTGGGCGGCGACCAAGAAGCGGATCCGCGAAGAGTCCCGCTAGCGCCGACCGACCGCCGGCTCACGTGTCGGGCACGTCGCCGCGGGCCGCCTCGTCGTCCTCGTCGAGAACGAGATCCCATCGGTCCAGGCAGTCCTCGCAGCGGTAGGCGATCAGGTCGCCGGCGATCCAGACACCGTCTTCGCGAGGAGGCGTGAGCAGGAAGCACCTTCCGCCGCAGTCGATGCAGGTGATCCGCGGTGAGGGCTCCAGCATGGCATCAGTATGCCGGTGCTCCGGCGTCACGTAGCCTGCCCGCATGCGTGTCGTCGCCGGGGAGCTGCGTGGTCGTCGGATCGAGGCCCCGCCGGGAACCGATACCCGACCGACCACGGACAAGGTCCGCGAGGCGACGTTCAACGCTCTCGGCAGCCTCGATCTGGTCCGTGACGCACTGATCGTCGATCTGTACGCGGGCAGCGGTGCCCTCGGGATCGAAGCACTGTCACGGGGCGCCGCCCACTGCACCTTCGTCGAGCGTGATCGGGCGGCGCTGCGCACGCTGCGCCACAACCTCGAAGCACTCGGACTCGACGACCGGTCGCGCGTCGTCTCCGGCGACGCGTTGGTGCTGGTCCGCGGGCTCGACGGCGACCTGGTGCTGGCGGATCCTCCCTACGGTTTCGACTCGTGGGATGACCTGTTGGGGGCGGTCGGCGCCCCGTTCGTGGTCGCCGAGACGGGTCGCCCGCTGGGGGACGTCGACGGCTGGTCGATCCTGCGGTCGAAGCGATACGGCCGCACCTGGGTCACGTTCTTCGAACGCGACCCAGGCATCATCACCGAAGTTGACCAACGCAAGTAGCGTGGCCTCACCCATGGCAACGGTGCTGATTCCCGGCAGTTTCGACCCGCTCCACCTCGGCCACGTCGACATCGTCGACCAGGCGGTGGAGTTGTTCGGCGACGTCGTCGTCGGCGTACTCGTCAACTTCGACAAGCCATCGGGCCTGTTCACGCCCGACGAACGGGTCGTCCTCGCGGAGGCCAGTCTCGCCGATCGACCGACGGTGTCGGTGAAGGCGTTCGGCGGCCTCGCCGTCCAGGCCGCGTCCGACATCGGCGCAGACTTCATCGTGAAGGGCCTGCGGACGCCGAACGACTACGACATCGAACAGCAGATGGCGCACATGAACCACTCGGTCACCGGGATCCGAACCGTGTTCCTGCCGTGCCAGGCCCGGTACGCATTCGTCTCGAGCCGCTTCATCCGTGAGATCGCCGCTCAGGGCGAAGCGATCGACCATCTCGTCGCCGCCCCCGTTGCGGCCGCGCTCGCCGATAGATTCGCCGATCCCTCCGAATGAGCGAGGTACTGACATCAACATGACGTACGACGACCGATACGACGACCACTACGACGAGCCCGACGGCTACGAAGAGATCGACGACGAGTACCCCGATCCCGAGCAGGGCACGGGTTACGTCGGTGACGCCGAGACGTGGCTCCGCCGGGCGATCGACATCGTCGCCAATGCTCCCACCATGCCCTTGTCGTCGTCGCCGCGAATCGATCGCGACGAGGTCGTCGAACTGCTCGACCGGGCGCTCGCGAGCATGCCCGACGAGTTGCGGCAGGCCCGCTGGATGCTCAAGGAGCGCCAGGAGTTCGTGAACAAGACCCGACGTGAAGCCAACGAGATGCTCGAGGCGGCGCGGGTGCAGGCCGAGCGCATGGTCCAGCGCACCGAGGTCGTTCGAGCTGCCGAGACCCGCGCCCGCCAAGTGGTCGACACGGCCGAGTCCGACGCACGCCGGTTGAAGTTGGAGACCGAGGATTTCCTCGATCAACGCCTCGCAAGCTTCGAGATCCTGCTCGACAAGCTCTCGAAGACGGTCGGCGCGGGCCGCCAGAAGCTGTCGATCGGCAACGCCGCCGAGGCGCTGTCGATGGAGGAACTCGAGGAGCAGGACGACCCCACCAAGGGGTTCTTCGACCAGGATCGCTGACCCGCTGCGATGGCCTCGAACCCACTGCACCAGCTCCGTGTCAACGCTCGCGAGCTCCTGCGCGTCCCGGGGTCGACCCGATCGATCCAGACGTCGCTCGACGCGATCGAGCTGGGCGTCGACGACGACCGGATCACCGGCCCGGTCACGGTCGAACTCGAAGCCGTGTCGAACATCGACGGCGTGGTCGTCGCGGGCAGCATCTCGATCCCGTGGTCGGTGGCGTGTCGGCGATGCCTGACCGACGTCTCCGGAACGGCGATGGTGGACGTCGAGGAGATCTACCAGGACGAGATGGTCGACGAGGACGCCTTCGCGATCGAGGGTGATCAGATCGATCTCGCGCCCGCCGTCCGCGAGTACGTGCTGATCGAACTGCCCGACGGCCCGCTGTGCCGCGACGATTGCGCCGGTATCTGTCCGGTGTGCGGCGCCGATCGCAACGATGCGCCGTGCGAGTGCGACACGTCCGTGCGGGACGACCGCTGGGCTGCGCTCGACGACCTCCGCCTCCCTGACGAGTCCGGCTGAGTTCTCTCTCGGTGCGGCTCGTCGCTCGAAGTCGGCTCGGACGTGGAACGGGAGTGGTGGTCCAGGCGTGTCTGGACCGGATCGAACCGTGACAGGTCTCGGGGAGATTGGGTGTCGCGGCGCCGACGTTCGTTCTCGGTCGATCGGCCGATAGTGTGGCGCAGCCGTTCGTGCGACGCACGGACCCGTTCGATCTGCCGATAGCTGGAGTCCCATCGTGGCTGTTCCCAAGAAGAAGAAGTCGAAGTCGAAGAGCCGGAGCACCCGAGCGTCAGCCTGGAAGCTCGACGCTCCGGCCCGGAGCCTGTGCCCCCGCTGCGGCAACGCCAAGCTGCCGCACGTCGTGTGTCCGAGCTGTGGCACGTACAAGGGTCGCGTCGTCGTCGACGTCGGCTGAGCCGGAGTACACCGCCCACATGTTGCCCATTGCGATCGACGCAATGGGTGGAGATCACGCCCCTGACGCCATCGTCGCCGGAGCCCGAACGGCCGCTGCCGCCGGGACTCCCGTCGTGCTGGTCGGTCCGCCCGACCTGGGTGACCGGGTCGACATCGGCGATCTGCCGCTCATCGAGGCCTCCGAGGTCATCGAGATGGACGAAGACGGCGGGAGGGCCGTGCGCCGCAAGAAGGACTCGACGCTCGTGCGCGCCGCCGAGGCGGTCCGCGACGGCGAAGCCTCGGCGATGATCTCGGCCGGGAACACCGGTGCCACGATGGCCTCCGCCCTGCTCCGGATGGGACGGATCGCCGGGGTCAAGCGCCCGGCGATCGCCACGATCATCCCCGTACCCGACAGCCGACCGACCGTGCTGCTCGACGCCGGAGCGAACGCCGAGGTCCAGCCGGAGCTGCTCGTGCAGTTCGCGCAGATGGGTTCGATCTTCTCCCGTCACCGGTTCGGTCTCGACTCGCCGAAGGTCGGGCTGCTGTCGATCGGCGAGGAACCGGGCAAGGGCGACACACTTCGCAAGGAGACGTATCCTTTGCTCGTCGAGGCGGCCGAGGCTTCGGCGATCCGGTTCATCGGCAACGTCGAGGGCCGCGACGTGATGTCGGACGCGGCCGACGTCATCGTCGCCGACGGCTTCACCGGCAACGTCGTGCTCAAGACCCTCGAAGGCGGGCTGAAGGTGATCGTGAACGCCCTGCTGGCGGCGTTCGACTCGGACCCGGCCTACCGGCAGCACGCCGACGCCTTGATGCCGGCGTTGCTACCTCTCTACGAGATGCTCGATCCGGAGACGTACGGGGGAGCGATCCTGCTCGGTGTCGACGGGGTGTGCATCATCTCGCACGGTTCGTCGAGCCAACGGGCGATCGTCAACGCCATCGAGGTCGCCCGTGAGATGGTCGAGGCGGACGTCGTCGGTGAGATCACCGCGGCGATCCACCCGCCCGTGGACTGACGGCGAGGTCGAGCGCAGCGGTGAGCTGTTCGATCGTGTCGAAACCGGACAGGCAGAGCTGCTCGGTGTCGAGCAGCGTGCGCAGGAGGTCGAACACGACCGCACGAGGGTTCATCACGCCGTCACCGCGCCGGAGGCGGCGCCCCGGTCGAACCAGAGCGCGAGGGCCGCGCCGACGGCGCCGCCCGTGCTCGACAGGAGGAGATCGCCGATCGTGTCGCCGTAGGTCAGACCGAGTCCGGCTGTTCCGAGTTCCTGGACGAGCCACTCGGCGGCCTCCCACCAGATGATCGCCAGTGCGCCGAGGCCGTACGCCATCGTCCACGTCGCCAGTGGCTCGAGCCGTGTCCGTCGCAGGGCGAGCGTGATCCCCGCTGCGAGGAGCACCCAGTTCACGAAGTGCAGGACGTCGTCGGTCGCATCGAACGACTCGTAGAAGTTCAAGGCGTTGCCCAACGTGTCGATCAGGAACGGCGCGATCACCAGCGCGTCGACGAGGTGCGGGTACGGCGGCGGGCGGCCGCGTAACCGCCAGATCAGCGGGACGATCGCCATCGGCAGGAGGTAGAAGGGGGCTCGGAACGCCATGCCCTTGCCCTCGAACTGCGGGAGGTCCGGAAAAGCGACGCTGAACGCGACCGCGACGACGAGTGCGATGCGGACCGCCCACGCGACTCGCCGCTGCGTCCCGATGGCCATGACCGACACCTTCGCGCACGAACTCGCGGACCGAACGGATCCACGAACCGATCGCCGGTCGGGCCGCGTCGTGGTCCCCGACGGGATACCGGCGAACGTCGAGCAAGCGGCTCGGCTCCGTCGCTCAGAGGTCGCGGAGGTAGCGCACCAGATCGGTGGTCGTGACGATGCCGACGAGTGACTCGTCGTCACCGAGCACGAGCACCGAGTGCCGTTGGCCGTCGGCCAGCGCGGCCGCCGCATCGCGCACCGTCGCCGTCTCGGGCAGGCTGGTGAGATCGCTGCTCATCGCATCGTCGATGGTGAACTGGTGATCGAGCATCGACTTGAGCATCTTGTCGCTGGATCCATCGATGTCGTAGACGAGCCGCAAGATGTCGGTCGACGACAGCATGCCGACCGGCTGCCCGGCGTCCAGCACCGGGATGTGGTGGTACGACGCCCCCCGCAAGGCGTTGTAGGCCTCGGACAGAGGCTGGTCGCGGTCGATCGAGACGATCGCTGAGGTCATGACGGTGGAGATGGGTTCGTCGCGCACGAGCCCAGTCTCACGCAGCACTCCCACGGCAGGCAAACGGCGGAGCGGTACAATCTCGGCCGTGCCTGCAGAAACACATGTGAACCAGGGCCCGATCGAGCGCGACGAGATCTTCGAGATCGTCCGCGACCGCCTGGCCGACATCCTCGAGATCGATCCGTCGACCATCACCGAAGGGCAGTCGTTCGCCGACGACCTCGAGGCCGACTCCCTCGCGCTGATCGAGCTGGTCGAGTCGTTGGAGGAGGAGCTCAGCGACCGCACCGTCGGGTTCCGGATCGAGGACGAAGACCTCGAAGACCTCAAGACGGTCCGCGATGCCGTCGATTACGTGCACGAGCGCACGGGCAGCTGAGTAGGTGACACTCGCCGCGCTCGAGCAGCGGCTGGGGTACGAGTTCGCCCGACCCGACCTCTTGCGGCGTGCGCTCTGTCACCGATCCTGGGTCGCCGAGTCGGGCGAAGCACACAGCAACGAGCGACTGGAGTTCCTGGGCGACGCGGTCCTGGGCTGGATCATCGCCGACCTCGTGTACGAGCGTTACGCCGACTTGGCCGAAGGGGCGTTGACCGACCTTCGCAAGAGCGTGGTCAACGCACGCGCCCTCGCCGAGGTCGCGGAGGGACTCGATCTCGGCCCACACCTCCTGCTCGGTCGCGGCGAAGACGCAGCGGGCGGGCGCAGGAAGGTGTCGATCCTGTCCGATGCGATGGAGGCGGTGCTGGGCGCCGTCTACCTCGACGGTGGCTCGGGCCCCGCCTTCGAGCTGGTGCGGCGCCTGTTCATTCCGAAGCTCGACGCTGCCGTCGACACGCTCGAAACGCTCGACTACAAGTCGGCGCTCCAGGAACGTCTCGCGCAGGCAGGTCGTCCCGGTCCCGATTACCGGATCCGCTCGACGGGGCCCGATCACGACAAGCGGTTCTTCGCGAGCGTCGTCGTCGGCGCCGAGTTGCTCGGCGAGGGTGAGGGCCCGTCGAAGAAGGCGGCCGAACAGGCTGCAGCGAGCGTGGCGTTCGCGACGTTGGTGTCGGCCGACGACACGGTCGGCTGAGTCGAGCCGTGCCCGAGCTCCCCGAGGTCGAAACGGTTCGTCGAGGTCTGCAGCGGTCGGCGGTCGGCCGGCATGTCGACCGGGTCGAGGTCGGCCGTGAACGTACGGTGCGTCGAACCTCACGCCGGGCCGTGATCGACGGGTTGACCGACACGACCATCACGGGAGCGAATCGGCGGGGCAAGTACCTGCTCCTGCCGCTCGACTCGGGCGACGAGGTCATGATCCACCTCCGCATGAGCGGTCAGGTGTTGATCGCGTCGGGGCGATCCCCCCGTCCGCTCCACACCCACGTCGTGATGCACCTGGACGACGGCAACGAGTTGTGGTTCGTCGACCCCCGGACCTTCGGCGAGGTCGTCGTGTTCGACCCGACGAACGTCGAGGTGGAGGTCCCCGAACTCGCCCGGCTCGGTCCCGATCCGATCAGCGAGGGTCTGTCGCTACGCCAACTCCGATCGGTGTTGCGGTCGCGGCACCGGCTCCTGAAACCCCTGCTGCTCGATCAGCACGCGATCGCCGGGATCGGCAACATCTACGCCGACGAGATCCTGCACGCCGCCCGGTTGCGGCCGGACCGGATGTCGGACGAGTTGTCGACGGTGTCGGAGCGGCGCCTGCACGGCGCGATCCACGAGATCCTGGCTGGAGCGATCGCTGCCGGGGGTTCGACGCTCGGCGACGCGCAGTACGTCGACCTGCTCGGGGCCGGCGGCTCGTATCAGGACGTCCACGCCGTCTACGGTCGTGCCGGCGAGCGATGTCGTACGTGCAACGTGGGGTGGATCCGTCACACGGTGTCGGCACAGCGATCGACCCACTTCTGTCCGCGATGCCAACGTTGACCTGAGCGGCGTTGGCGACCGCGCCACGGCTGCTCCGGTGGGGTGGACCACGATTCCCCCTGGGAAATGTGCAGATGGTGGGGGACGTTGATCGCGCGGAGTAGTTTCTGGGCCACCGTGTTCCTGAAGAGCCTCACCCTCAAGGGCTTCAAGTCCTTCGCCGACTCCACCGTCATGGCCCTCGAGCAGGGGGTGACGGTGGTCGTCGGCCCGAACGGATCGGGCAAGTCGAACGTCGTCGACGCGATCGCCTGGGTGCTCGGCGCACAGGCACCGAAATCGGTCCGGTCGCAGAAGATGGACGACGTCATCTTCGCCGGAACCGAGAAGCGCCCGGCGCTCGGCCGTGCCGAGGTCAGCCTCACGCTCGACAACTCGGCGGGGCTGCTGCCGGTCGAGTTCAACGAGGTCACGATCACCCGCATCCTGTTCCGCAACGGCGACAGCGAGTACGCCATCAACGGCGTGCCGTGCCGTCTGCTCGACATCCAGGAGCTGCTCTCCGACGCCGGCGTCGGCCGCCAGCAGCACGTGATCGTCAGCCAGGGACAGATCGACGCGGTGCTCAACGCCCGCCCCGAGGACCGACGCGGCATCATCGAAGAAGCCGCCGGCGTCCTGAAGTACCGCAAGCGCAAGGAGAAGGCCGAGCGGCGCCTCGACGCCACCGAAGCCAATCTGCTGCGGCTGCAGGACCTCCTGCGCGAAGTTCGGCGACAGCTCCGACCGCTCGAACGACAGGCCGAGGCGGCGCGCCGTCACGAGGAACTCGTCGTCGAGTTGCACGCGCTCAAGGTGTTCGTCGCCGGTCGCGAGATCACCTCACTCCGCCGCAAGCTGGAGGCGATCGCCGTCGACCGGGTCGAGGCCGTCAGGATCGACGGTGAGTTGAAGGCCCGGCTCGCCACGCTGGACACCGAGATCATGTCGCTCGAGTCCGACCTGTCGGCCCGGGGCGCGAGCGATCTCGGCGATCGTCTCATGCAGGTCGAACAGCTGCGCGAACGCGCTCGTGGGCTGGCCGGGATCCTGGCCGAGCGCAAGCGCTCGCTCGAGCGGGATCACGGACAGCTCATCGACGCCGGCGTGGTCGCCAACCTCGAAGCCGACGGAGCCCGGTTCCGCGCCGAACTGGACGAGGTGCTCGCTGCGCTCGAGCAGGTGGCTCCCGACGGCGAAGCGCTGGCCGCCGACGAGGCGGCCTTCCGGCTCGAGCGTGCGCGCGTCACCGAGGCGCTCGTCGCCGACGACGGCGGAGCGAAAGCGGCCAGTGCCGCCGCGGAGGTCCGAGGCGAGCTGCGATCGGTCCGGACCGGTCTGCAACGCAACGAGAGCGATCTCCAGCGGGCCGCCACCCGTGGTGACGAGTTGCGGGCCAAGCTCGAGCAACTCGGTGCCGAGTCCGAGCGGCTTCGGGCGGACTGTGCCGAAGCCGAGTCGATCGAGACCCCGCTCGTCGGTCGCATCGAAGCGGCCGAACAAGCGCGCATGGCGGCGGAGGCGACGTTCGAACGTTGCACCGCGGAACGGCACGAGGCGTCGGAGCAGGCCTCGCGGAGCGCGGCTCGGGTCGAGGCACTCCAACTCGCGCTCGATGCTGCCCGGCAGCGAGCCGGCGCCGAGCGCCTGGCCGACGTCGACGGCGTGCTCGGCACCCTGCTCGATCTCGTCGACATCGATGACGGCTGGCAGGAGGCGGTCGAGGCTGCGCTCGGCGAGGCACTGACCGCCGTGGTCGTCGACGGATCGGCATCGGCGCAGCGAGCCCTCAAGGCGCTCGACGAGTCCGATACGTCGGGCGCCGTGCTCGCCGCCGGGGTCGCGTCCGCGGCGGCCACACCGCCGGCGACCGGGGAGCCCGTCCTGCACCACGTCCGATCGGTGCGAGCGGATCTGTCCGGACTGCTCGGTGCCCTCGTCGGTCGAGCCGTTCGGGTCGACGGGCTCGACGCCGCCGTCGATGCCGCGCTGGCGCACCCGGACGCCGTCGTCGTGACCGGGAACGGCGATCGATTCGCATCGACGGGTTGGCGGATCGGTGCCGCATCGGGCGGTGCGACCGCGTCCGCGCTCACCGAGGCGACCCAGCAGGCCGAGGCCGGGACCGAACGGCTCGCAGCCGCCGGAGCGGCGCTGTCGTCGTCGCACGCCGAGCTGGAGCGGGCCCGAGAGGAAGAACGCAACCTCACGAGGCAGCTCGATCAGAACGATGCCCGGTTCACCGCCGCGTCGGAGGGTCTGTCGAGGGCTCTGGGGCAACGGCGTGAGTTCCAGGCCGAGCTCGAGGGGCTCGATCGATCGGTGGCGGAGCTCTCCGCTCACATCGAGCAGCAGCGGGTGCGGGTCGCCGAACTCGAAGCCGTGCTTCCGTCGCTCGACGCCGACGAGCAGGCCGAGGCCGACGCCGCGAGGGCCCGTGGCGAGGCACGGGCCGAGCTCGAGGCCCGCGCGGCCGCGCTGGCCGGACGTCGACGTGAACTCGAGGTCCGCAACGCCGGTCTGCACGAGCGTCAGCAGTTCCTGGAGTCACGTATCGCCGAGAACGAGCGACGGCTCGCGGTCGACGGCCAGGCTCGGGCCCAGGCCGCCGATCGGCGTGGGCAGATCCAGCGATCGCTGACCGCGATCGATCGACTGTCGGATCTCGTCCAGCGACACCGTGAGGTGATCGAGGTCGAACACGATGATCTCGTCGAGCAGCGACGCCGTCAGAGTGACGAGGTGCGCGGCCTGACCGCGGCGCTGGAAACGGCCCGTCGATCGCGGAGCGAAGCCGAGCACACCCTCGACGAGACGCGACAGAAGTCGCACCGCGCCGAGATCGACGAGGCCGAGGCGAAGCTCCGCCTCGAAACGGCGATCGAGACGCTCCGGCGCGACCTCGACATCGAGCCCGACGTCGCCGAACGGGCCGAGCAGCCCGAGCTGCCCGAGGGTGCGACTGCCGCTGGTCGTGTGCGTGAGCTGGACCGCGAGCTGAGACTGCTCGGTCCGATCAACCCGCTGGCGTTGGAGGAGTTCAACGAGCTCCAGCAACGGCACTCGTTCCTCGAGGAACAGCTCGAGGACGTTCGCTCGACACGGCGTGACCTCAGCCGCGTCATCAAAGCCGTCGACCAGGAGATCCAGAACGTCTTCGCCGGCGCGTTCGCCGACGTCAGCATGAACTTCACGTCGTTGTTCGGCACCCTGTTCCCGGGCGGCGTCGGGAGCCTGAAGTTGACGGCACCAGACGACCTGCTCGACACCGGCATCGAGATCGAGGCGAAGCCGAGCGGCAAGAACGTCAAGAAGCTGTCGCTGCTCTCCGGCGGCGAGCGCAGCCTGACGGCGCTCGCCTTCCTGTTCGCGGTGTTCCGGAGCCGGCCCTCCCCGTTCTATGTCATGGACGAGGTCGAGGCAGCGCTCGACGACGTCAACCTGCACCGCTTCCTCGGCTTGATCGCAGAGTTCCGCAAGGACGCCCAGTTGCTGATCGTCTCCCACCAGAAACGAACGATGGAAGCGGGGGATTCCCTGCTCGGCGTGTCGATGCAGCCGGGTGGATCGTCGAAGGTCGTCACCGAGAAGGCGAGCCTCGCCGTCGGACGCGAGTAGCGGCTGTCCGACGGGCCCTCCCGTCGAGGAATTCCATCGTTGTCGGGCGCGATCTCTCAAGCGTGTGCCCGGTCCGACCGAAACCGGTCTGAGGGGCGCTCCGGCCCTCGAGGGCGAGGATCCAGATGACGGTTGTGTCGGCACAGTGCAGACTGACGGCGGCCGCGGAGCTGCAAGCCATCTCCGATGCGGTGATCGCCAACACGACCGACACCATCGTGGTTCGCCGCGCTTCGGGTCAGGTCACGCAGGCAGATCAACGACGTCACTCGACGTGGCGACGGAGACGTCGGCGGAGGTGCTGACCGAACAGGTCGGACAGGTCTTCGCGACATCGCCGATCGGGATGGGTCTGATCGGTCCCGACGGAACCTGGATGCGAGTGAACCGGTCCCTGGCCCGCCTCGACGGTGTCATCGAGGCGGAGATGAACGGTGGGTCGCCACTCGATCACCTCCATCCGGACGATCGCGACCTGGTGAACCGGTTCGCGGTCCGAGCACTCCGGGGCCGGCCGGCCGCCGTCGATCACCGGGTCGTGATCGCCGGTGGCGAGGTCCGATGGCACCGCACGCAGTTGACGAAGATCTCGACACCGGGATCGCCGGCGCTGCTCGTTCAGACCGCCGAGCGCCGGAGTGACGTGGAGACGCAGGCGCTCGACCGTGTCACGGGCGTGCTGAGCCAGAAGGGGATCGCCGCCGAAGTCGAGCACACGGTGCTCGTCAGCCGCCGGTCACACGACGGGTTCGCGCTGATCTGCGTCGACGTCGACGGCTTCCGGAGGATCAATGACCGGCTGAGCGTGCACGCTGCGGATCGCCTCTTGGAGTACGTCGGGATCCGGAGCCGGCAGGACACCAAGCGGACGCTCGAACCGGTGCAGCGGGCACTGCAGACGGTGATCCCGCTGGGCGAGAGCGAGCCGATCAGCTGTCGCCTCGGCGACGTCTTCGTCGACGGGTGTGACGTCGACCCGTACGACCTCCGCGCCACCGTCGAGCAGGCCACGATACGGTCCGCCCGGGACATGGGGTGGCGGTTCCGTTCGTCACCGACGACGATGCGTTCGCGCGTGCGCGGGAACTCGGCGTCGACGTCGTGCAGGGCCACTTCGTCGGCGCGGCGATCGAGATCGATTGAACCCGCCGGGCTCGGCGTTCGTCCGTCGACCGACGTCCGTCCGGGCCGATAGCGTTCGACGCCCATGGAGTGGTACTGGATATTCCTGATCCTGGCCGTCGCCGTCATGGCGTTCGGTATCGGCGTCGTCCTCGTGAATCGGCGGCAGACGCAGCGCGCCGAGCCGCCCGTCCGTCCGGCGCCCCACCCGACGCCGACCGCCGGTGACGCCGACACCCTGGTCGTCGAACGACCGACCGAGGCGGCCGCGCCGGTCGAGGTCGAGATCGTGCCCGAGGTCGTCGAACCGCCGTCGCTGCGCGACCGCCTGGCGAAGGCCCGGGCGGCGTTCACCGGCGCGTTCGCCGGTGTCCTCGGGCGTTCGGCGATCAGCGACGAGACGTGGGACGACCTGGAAGAGGCGCTGTTGCGTGCCGACGTCGGCCTGGGCGTGACGGAATCGCTGCTCGACGATCTCAAGGACCGGGTGAAGAGCGGTGAGATCGATGAACCCTCGGCGCTTCTCGATGCGTTGCAGGTGGACATGGTGGCCCGCCTCGAGGGCTCGGATCGCGCATTGCGCTTCGACGAGCTCGAACCGGGCTCGCCGAACGTGTGGATGTTCGTCGGGGTGAACGGCGTGGGCAAGACCACGACGATCGGCAAGGTCGCGCGCCAGCAGATCGACGTTGGTCGATCCGTCCTGCTCGCAGCTGGCGACACGTTCCGGGCCGCCGCGGCCGAGCAGCTCGGCACGTGGGCCGAGCGGTCGGGCGCCGAGTTCGTCCGGGGGGCCGAGGGTGGCGATCCGTCGTCGGTGATCTTCGACGGGGTCGAGCGGGCGGCGTCCAGACAGCTCGACCTGGTGCTCGCCGACACCGCGGGTCGATTGCACACGAAGACCAACCTGATGGAGGAACTGAAGAAGGTGCGTCGGGTCGCCGAGAAAGGTGCCGGCACGGTCACCGAGACGTTGCTCGTCATCGACGCCACGACCGGTCAGAACGGCTTGGCGCAGGCGCGGGAGTTCAGTGAGGCGACCGATGTGACGGGCGTCGTGCTCACGAAGCTCGACGGATCGGCGAAGGGTGGCATCGTCTTCGCGATCGAGACGGAGATGGGTCTGCCCGTCAAGCTCGTCGGGCTCGGCGAACAGGTCGGCGACTTGATCCCCTTCGATCCCGACGAGTTCGTGGCGGCACTGTTCGACGGGAACTGACCGACGTCGTTCGATTCCTCGTTCGATCGGGAACCGACACGGCGCTCGGAGCGTCCAACTCTTCATGACGCATCGATTCACGTCCCGACGTGCGGTCGCAGTGGCCGCAATCCTGGCGCTCGCTGCCTGTGGCAGCGACGACGGAGTCACCGACACCGCCGGCTCGAACGAGCAGCCGCCGGTCACCTCCGGGTCGGACGGGGCCGTGGCACGGGCCCCGACGCCGATCGAGGTCGTGAGCGGCGGTGCCTCCCAGACCGGCACGGTCGCGGGGGCCACCGCCGATGCCGAGGTCGCGGTGAGCGACATGATGATCGCCCCCTGGAACGTCGAGTACCTCGTGGGTGACGCGCTGCCGGCCCTGCCCGCCGACGACACGGGTTACGTGTTCATCGGGCAGGCGGGCGGGTCTGCCGTCACCGCCGACGAGGTCGCACGGATCGCGGCGGTGTTCGCCGTGGAGGGTGAGCCGGTTGCGGTCGACGAGGGATTCGGCGTGAACTGGCGTGTCGGCCCCGACGACGGTTCCGGTCCGAACATCTGGGTCGCGAGCGACGGCCCGCAGGGGTGGAACTACAGCGCTCCGTGGGCCGAGGCATTCGAGTCGTGTGCCGTCTCGGTCGATGCCGAGGGCAACGAGACGAGCGACTGCCCGGAGCCGCAGCCGCCGGCGGGTGTCCCACCGGTCGACGAGGCCGAGCAGCGTACCCGCGAGCTGCTCGCGACGCTGGGTGTCGACGTGGCGGGTGTGTCGTTCGAGTCCTTCGGCGACGAGTGGTTCACCAGTGTCGAGGTGTCGGACGACACCGATCCACGAGCGCCGGTGCGATCCTGGAACTTCGGTTTCGGGGGCGACGGCGCGCTGCAGTACGCCGGCGGGCCGCTGGCGACGCCCGAACGTGTCGGCCCGTACCCGCTGGTCGACCTCGAGACGGCGATCGCCCGCCTGTCCGACGGCTTCTACGGGGGCTTCGCCGGCGGCGGCATCGCCATCGCCGAACCTGCGCTCCCGACGGTCGGTGAGGCAGAGACGGTCCCCATCGAGGACGACGCAGTCGTCGCGGAACCCGCCGAACCGATCGAACCGATCGAGTCGTCCGAGGAGCCGATGCCCGTCGAACCGCTGCCGGGCGGCGAGCCCGTCGTGGTCGAGCTCGTCGATGTGCGGGCCGACCTGTGGTGGGCCTGGGACAGCGACGGTTCGGCCTGGTTGCTGCCGGCGTACCGGTTCGTCGACACCGACGGCGGCTGGCACGTCGTGCCCGCCGTGAGCGATGAGTACCTCATCCGGACCGACCCGGTGGTGATCGACGGGCCGATTCCGGTCGAGCCCGACGGCGGGATCGGCGACGGCGCGGAGCCACTGCCGACCCCCGAGACACCCCTCGACGCCGTTGGAGGTCTGGTCTACGCTGCCGGCGCGGCCCTGGTCGCCGAGTACGTCGGGCTGCCGCTCGCCGAGTTCGAGATCGCGATCACCGAGGTCGGGTACGGACCCGTGCGCATCGCCTGGCAGAACGGCGAGTACCTGCCGGTGGAAGACGATCTCCGGCCCGGTCGAGTCGACGTCGCGATCGCGAACCGGGACGGCGTCGACGTCGTGATCGACGCCTTCGTCGAGGTCGATCCTGACGCCCCCGATGCCATCGACGTCGATCCGGGTGCCGACCCGGAGGTTGCGACGTCCGTGCTCGACGAGTTCGTCGGTCTCTCGATCGAAGAGTTCACCGCCGAGGCGCAGGCACTCGGATTCACGACCCGCATCGTGGTGCAGGACGGTGAGGCACTGGCCGTCACGGCCGACTACTCCGAGACCCGCGTGAACGTCGAGATCGAAGGCCCGCGGGTCGTCGCGATCGTGTCGATCGGCTGAGACCGTGCGTGCTCCGTTCGTCACCGTCACCATCGCCGGGCTCGTTCTGGCGGCGTGCGGCGCCACGGAGCCGGCCGGCGGTGCGGTTCCGCCGCACTCCGACGTGTCGGTCGCCCCGCCGGGCTCCGTACCGTCCATGTCGGGCCCCTCGACCACCGACGCCAGTGGCACGGTCGGTTCGAACGGACCCCACGATCCGTCGGCCGAGCTGCGGTCTGACCTCATGGTGGTCACGCCGTCGGTCGCCGAGCCCGGCCACGAGGTCGCCGTCACGTACCCCGGTGGCCGCGAGCGCGGTCTGGCGTACGTCCTCGAGCGCTCCACCGGGACGGACTCGAACGGGGCGATGTGGGACGCGACGCACCTCATGACCGCCACGACCGAGGGGTACGGCTCGGCCCCGTCCTGGCGGGCGTACGGCGACGGCGAGTACGACTGGGAGGACGTCGGGTTCGACGGGCCCGGGCCGGACACGCTCGTCGTCCCGGATACGGCGCTCCCCGGTGCGTACCGGATCTGTACCGGCAATTCGGCCGAGAACATCTGCGCCGAAGTCACGATCGTGCCCGTCACCGAATCGGCGGGGCCCTTCGACGCCGGGACGTCGGCCCCGGTCGCCGCGCTGCTCGGGCTGTCGGTCGCCGAGTTCGAGGAGCGGGTCGCCGAGCTCGGTTTCGGCCCGGTCAGGATTGCCTGGCGCGACGGGGAGTTCCTGCCCGTCGACCAAGATCTGCAACCGGGGCGCGTGTACGTGGCGGTCGAGCGCCGGGGCGATGTGGACATCGTCGTCGACGCTCGTGTCGAGGCGGACACCGAGACCGGCGCACTCGGCCCCGAAGCGACGATCGTGGAGGTGCAGGCCGGTGTGCGGTACTACCCGGCCTGCGGTAACGAGCAGCTCGACGACGACGGTGTCGTCTGGTACCCGGTGCAGGAGTACGAGTACCCGGAGATCTACGACCGGGCCGCACGCGGCGCGGCGAGACACCTCCGGAGTCGATCGCGCCGCGCGGCTTTGCGGCCCGTGTCGTCGAACCCGGCCCGGGTGACGACATCGGCACCCTCGTGGTCTGGTCGGACGGCGTCGCGTACTTCGTGTCCGACAGCGGTGATCTGACCGCCTGGCTCGTCCGGGAGGAGCTCACGTACGACTGGGTGTGCTGACGGACTCCACGAGCGCCCGGCGGAGCGGCGGGTAGCCTGGTCGGCCTGATGTTCGACAACCTTTCCAACCGACTCGACGGGATCGTCAAGCGCCTCCGCAGCAAGGGTCGACTCACCGAGAGTGACGTCGACGAGGTCATGAAGGAGATCCGGTCGGCGCTCCTCGAAGCCGACGTGAACGTCACCGTCGTACGTTCGGTCTGCAACCGCATCCGCGAGCATGCGATCGGCGCGACCCGCTCGCAGGCGCTCGATCCCGGCCAGCAGGTCGTCAAGGCGGTCAGCGACGAGCTGACGCGCATCCTCGGCGGCGAGACGCTGACGATCAAGTACGCGTCGAAGCCGCCGACGGTGATCCTCATGGCGGGCCTGCAGGGCTCCGGCAAGACCACCGCGACCGGCAAGCTGGCGCGGTGGTTCAAGTCGCAGGGCCGCCAGCCGCTTCTCGTCGGCGCCGACCTCCAGCGCCCGGCAGCGGTCGAGCAGCTCCGCACGCTCGGTGGCCAAGTCGACGTACCGGTCTTCTCCGACCCGCAGGATCCGGTGCTCACGGCGTTCGAAGGCGTGGAGGAGGCCAAACGCCTCGGCCGCGACGTGGTGATCGTCGACACGGCCGGTCGGCTGTCGATCGACAAGGAGATGATGGAGCAGGTCCGCCTGATCTCCGGCGCCGTCTCGCCCGACTACACGTTCCTCGTCATCGACGCGATGACGGGCCAGGACGCCGTGCAGACCGCCGAAGTGTTCCACGAGACGCTGCAGATCGACGGCGTGATCCTCTCGAAGCTGGACGGCGATGCCCGCGGCGGCGCGGCGCTGTCGGTCAAGGAGGTCATCGGTCGCCCGATCGCGTTTGCATCGACCGGTGAGAAGCTCGACGCGTTCGAGCAGTTCCACCCCGACCGCATGGCGGGCCGGATCCTGGGCATGGGTGACATGCTGACCCTGATCGAGCAGGCCGAGCAGGCCTTCGAAGCCGATCAGGCCGAGCAGGCCGCCGCCCGGATGATGGAGGGCCAGTTCACCCTCGACGACTTCCTCGAGCAGATGCAGGCGATCAAGAAGATGGGCCCGCTCTCGGGCATCCTCGGCATGATGCCGGGCATGCCCAAGGAGCTCAAGAACGCCAAGATCGACGACGACGATCTCAAGCCGATCGAGGCGATCATCCGCTCGATGACGCCCGAGGAACGGGCGCGACCGCAGCTGATCAACGGCAGCCGCCGGGCCCGCATCGCCAAGGGGTCGGGCACCGAGTCGGGCGAGGTCAGCCGTCTCGTCAAGCAGTTCAACGACATGCAGAAGATGATGAAGAAGATGGGCATGGCCGGTGGCAAGAAGGGCAAGAAGCGGGGCGCGATGCCCGGCCTGCCCGGCATGGGCGGCGGGATGCCCGACATGAGCGAACTCGAAGCCCTCATGGGTGGCCGGGGCGGGCCCGATCTCCCCGGTGTGAAGCGCTAGGTGAACTCGGCCATCCGGCCGGTGACCATTGGCTGATCGGTTCCTGACCGCCGGACGCCGGTGACTGCCGGGGTCGTTTGCGGTCGTCGAGATGTCGACCGCGGAACCAGAGCGATCATGCGGCTTCATCCCGGGCGCGTCGGCGTCGGCGTCGCCGCCGTCACCACTCCGCGCCGGGCGCCTTCACATCGGTGCCACCGCGCAGTTCGAAATCGGCGAGTATGTCGTCGAGCTCTTGGACCAGGGTCTCGACGTGCTCGCTGCCGAACACGAGCGGGGGTCGGATCTTCAGCACGTTGTCGTATCGACCGGTCACGCCGGCCAAGATGCCTCGCCGACGCAGCTCGGTGACGAGTCGTTTGGCGTCGGCGTACGCGATCGGCTCCCGGCTCGCTCGGTCCCGTACCAGGTCGAGCCCCCAGAACAAGCCGCTTCCCTGCACGTTGCCCACGATCTCGCGACGGTCGGCGAGCGTGCGCAGGCGATGGCCGAGCGTCGCTCCGGTACCGGCCGAGTTGTCGAGGAGGTGTTCGTCGTCGATGACATCGAGCACGGTGAGCGCGACCGCGGCGGAGACGGGGTTACCTCCGAACGTGTTGAAGTAGTTGCGACGCGTTGCGAACTCGGTCGCGATCTCTGGCGTCGTGACGACTGCGGCGACCGGGTGCCCCGCCCCCATCGGCTTGCCGACGGTCACGATGTCCGGCACCAGGTCGTAGCCCACGTGGCCCCAGAAGCTTCGCCCGAGGCGGCAGTAACCCGCCTGGACCTCGTCGGCGATCACGAGCCCGCCATGGCGTCGCACGACGCTCGCAGCCTGCGTGACGTAGTCGGAGGGCGCGACCAGGACCCCGTTCGAGTCCCAACTCGTGTCGACGAGCATCGCCGCGACGCCGTGGCCGGCGACCTCCAGACGTCCCGCGGCCTCGTCGATCAGGGCGGCGTAGCGGGCGCCAGCGTCGGGCCCGGTGCCGAACGGCCCTCGATACGTGTTCGGCGGCTCCACGACACCGAGCCACTCGGGTCGCTCGAGCGCCGGATACGTGTCGGTCGAGAGCAGTCGTACCAGCTCCGAGTTGCCGTGGTACGAGCTCTCGGTGACGATCGCCCCGTGATGCCCCGAGACAGTCCGGGCGATCTGCATCGCCAGGTCGTTCGCCTCCGTGCCGGTGCAGACGAAGTAGCAGACACCGAGATCGTCCGGCAGCAACGAACCGAGCCGTTCGGCGAGTTCGATCACCTTGTGGTGTAGATAGCGGGTGTGGGTGTTGATGCGGCCCGCCTGTTCGGCCAACGCTGCGATCACCCGAGGGTGGGCATGGCCGACCGACGGCACGTTGTTGTAGCAGTCGAGGTACCGACGGCCCGTCTCGTCGTACACCCAGACACCCTCGCCCCGCACCAAGTGGACCGGGTCGTCGTAGAACAGCTGGTAGCTGGGCGCGAGCACGTGCCGGCGCCGCTCACGGAGTACCTCGTCGGTCATGCAGTTGCCTCCTCGAGGCTGTCGGCGATCTGCGTCGGATCGAGTACCAACCAGCGTTCGAGGTTCGCCATCAACCGTGGTCGCTCTGCCTCGACCGTGTCGGCGATGTGAGGTGCTCGGCTGATCTGGTAGTCGGTGAGCAACATGCTGAGTGCCAGTCGGGCCAGGACGAGGTCCGGAACCGCAGCACGCTCGTCGTCTTCGACGGGGCGGCTCTGGTGAAAGCCGCGTACCAGTGTGGCGAGTGCGGCTGGCGGATCCTGCTGATTCGGGATCAGGTTCGCGCCCGAGACACCGAGGTCGGCGGCGGCAGCGGTGCGGACGAGGTCGCCGAAGTCGATCACACCGGAGACGAGGTCGGACCCCCGGTTCGACCGCAGCAGATTGCCGGCGTGGGCGTCGTTGTGGATCACCTGGCGAGGGAGTCGTCGCATCGTCACGAGTGCCTGTTCGAGCCGGTCGCGGGCGGGCGCCAACACACCGCGTGCGTCGGCGCGGAGCCCGTCCCAGAGGTCGGTGTCGAGGATCAGCCCGTTGGCGATGTCCCACGGCATGGGCCGATCTGCGGCCGGGTGATCGAAGTCGGCCAGCGCCGCCGACACCGCTCCGACGAGTGCGCCGACCTGGAACAGCCCACGACGGGAGATGGGCGTGTCGTCGTCGAACGTGACGCCGGGCAGGAACGTCACCATCCGCACGGCATGTCGGTCGTCGCCACGTTCGAGCACGGGCACGAGCTCGCCATCGTGGGCCGGCACCATACGTGCAACCGGGAGCTCCGGAGTCGTTCGTTCCAGGTGGACCAGCGCCGCTGCGTGGAACTCGACGGTGTCCCACGGGTCCTGAGCGCTGGCGATCTTGAGCACGAACTGCTCGCCGGCGGCGGTCGTGATCAACGTGTTGTGTGAGCGCTCGCCACGCAGCCGGCGTCTCGTTCCGACCACTCCGTAACGGTCGTGGGCGATTCGGGCGATCTCGGCGTCGTCGAGCGCTGGGGGGTCGAACCCGAACATATCCATCCCCGCAGGCTACGGCTGTGGTGCCGGACGTCCGGATTCGACGTCCGGCCCGTTAACCTTTCGGGGTTCTCAAGTTGCATCCAGGAGTCTGAACACATGGCAGTCAAGCTGCGCCTCACCCGAATCGGCAAGAAGAAGCAGCCGCAGTACCGCATCGTGGCCGCCGACGCGCGCTCGCCGCGTGACGGCCGCTTCATCGAGATCCTCGGTCACTACGACCCTCGGCAGGATCCGTCGGCGCTCACCGTCGACAACGACAAGGCCGTCAAGTGGTTGAGAGAAGGCGCCCAGCCGACCGAGCGGGTCGCCAAGCTGCTCACCGTGTCCGGCGCGATGGACCAGTTCAAGGCCGAGAAGTGAGCGAGACGGTGTCGGCACCGACTGCGGTCGCCGTCTTGGAGCACATCGTCAAGTCGATCGTCGACGACCCTGATTCCGTCACGGTCGACGAGATCACCGACGAGGGCAAGCATCGTCTCGACGTCCGCGTCGGCGACGGCGACCTCGGTCGGGTCATCGGGCGCCGCGGCCGCACCGCGGCCAGCATTCGCACCGTCACCCGAGCCGCCGCCGCACGAGATGGCGTCGAGCTCGACATCGAATTCCTCGACTGACTCCTGCTCGGGCGCGATCGCCCGATCGCTCCGGGTCGTCTTCGTGCCCGACGGACCTGTCGGGTTTCGCAACGCGTGGTGAGGGCGCCGCTGACCGCCGCAGCGGGTCGACCTTCCGGTGGGCGCCGTCGGCGCAGCATGCGAGACCGTCTCGTCGCGTTGCACGTCATCGGAGTGCCGTGCCGTGCGACGACGCCCCTCGATCAGCGCTCGAATCGATGATCGCGACCGTCGATCGACGAGCGTCGGCGTTGCGGTGCTCGCTGCCCGGCCGCATCGTCGCCGACTCGGACGTGATGCGCGGAACCGGATGGGCGCTGACGTGGGAACGACCACTCCCCGGTCGGTTCGTCGTCGGGGCGGTCGGAACCGGATGGTGGAGTCGTCATCCGGTCGGTCCCAGCCGCGTGGTGGAGTGGCCGTCGACGAATCGAACCGGCGACCGTGAGACGCCTGTCCGGGTGCCGGTCGCCGGGCGGCGGCAGCTGGCACCCATCGCCGACGACGTTGATCGGCCGGTACCGTGCTCTTCCATGGCGCAACCAGAGGGGCTCCTGGAGGTCGGGCACATCGGTCGGGCTCATGGGATCAAGGGGGACGTGTTCCTCGTGCTCTCCACCGATCGGATGGAACGAGCGGCCATCGGGTCGAAGCTGTGGGTACGTGATCGGTGGATGACGGTGTCGGCGTCCGCCCACGCGAGTGGGAAGTGGCGGGTCCATCTGGACGGGGTCGACGATCGCAGCACCGCCGAGGCGCTGGCGGGTACCACCGTGTTCGCCGAACCGATCGATGATCCCGACGCCCTGTGGGTGCACCACCTGATCGGGGCGACGGTGATCGAGGAGAACGGCATCGATCGCGGCCGGTGCACCGCGGTGATCGCCAACCCTGCAGCCGACCTCCTCGAACTCGACTCGGGCGCCCTCGTACCGGTCAACTTCGTGCTGTCGGTCGACGTCTCCGGCGGCGTTCCGCTGGTGACGATCGATCCTCCCGACGGTTTGTTCGACCTGAACGACTGACCTGGCCCGTGCGCATCGACGTCTTCACGCTGTTCCCCGGGCTGATCGAGGGCTTCTGCTCCGACAGTCTGCTGGGCAAGGCACGGCAGAACCACGTGCTCGACCTCCGACTGCACGACCCACGGGATCAGACCACCGACGTCCACGGAACGGTCGACGATGCGCCGTTCGGTGGGGGAGCGGGCATGCTGATGAAGCCGGAACCACTCTTCGATGCGGTCGAAGCGGCCGACCCGCCGCGACCGCTCTTCCTCCTCAGCCCTGGTGGCCATCGCTTCGACCAGGCCATCGCGGCCGAACTGGCCGCCGGTGACGGCTTCAGCCTGCTCTGCGGCCGCTACGAGGGCGTCGATCATCGAGTTCGCCAGCATCTCGTCGATGGCGAGATGAGCGTCGGCGACGTCGTGCTGAACGGTGGTGAGGTCGCGGCCCTGTTGATCATCGAGGCCGTCACCCGGCTGCTTCCCGGGGCGATGGGCAACGCCGACAGCCCGAAGCGTGAGAGCTTCGGCCGATCCGGCCTGCTCGAGGAGCCGCACTACACCCGCCCGGCGACCTTTCGGGGATGGGACGTGCCCGACGTGCTTCGCAGCGGCGATCACGGCCGCGTCGACCGGTGGCGTCGCGCCCAGGCGCTGCATCGCACCCTCGCGGCCCGACCCGACCTGATCGAGGCGCGCGGCGGCATCACAGATGATGAGCGCGCACTGTTGGAAGAGTTCCCACCCGTCCCGTATCCTTGATCCGCCCCCGAGGGACTGACCCTCGACACGTTGAGGGGCCCTTCCTGAGAGAGACGCCATGAAGACGACCGACCTCATCGACAACGATTCCCTCCGCGACGACATCCCCGACTTCGCCCCCGGCGACGAGTTGAAGGTGCACGTGCGGGTGGTCGAGGGTGGCAAGGAGCGTGTCCAGGTCTTCCAGGGCAACGTCATCCGCCGTCAGGGAAGTGGTCTCCAGGAGACCTACACCGTCCGCAAGCTCAGCTACGGCGTCGGTGTCGAGCGCACGTTCCCGGTGCACGCCCCCACGGTGCAGAAAATCGAGGTCACCAAGCGTGGCGATGTGCGCCGCGCCAAGCTGTATTACCTCCGCGACCGCATCGGTAAGGCCGCGAAGGTGCGCGAGAAGCGCGAATTCTGAGTCCCTGACTCCGCCTCGGGTCGCTCGACCCCGACATCTCACGATCTCGGAGGTACGCGCCCATGGGTGACCAGTCGAAGCGTGCTCGTGGGCAGTGGGGCGAAGATCGAGCCTGCCTGCTGCTCCGCCGTGTCGGCTACGACGTGCTCGACCGGAATTGGCGGTCGCCGGAGCGGCACCTCCGTGGTGAGCTCGACATCGTCGCCACCGTCGATGACGTCATCGTGTTCTGCGAGGTGAAGGCCCGACGACGTGGCGCGTTCGGGGGAGCGGCTGCCGCGGTCGACGCCCGCAAGCAGGAGCAGATCCGCCTCCTCGCCGCCAGCTGGCTCCGCTCGAGCGCCGCTGACTACGAACGGATCCGGTTCGACGTGATCGCCATCGACGGCGTCCGGCTCCAACATCTCGAAGGCGCGTTCTGATCAGGACAACAGCGCCCAGGCGACGAGCGCGACGCCGGCCAAACCGGCGGCGACCACCATCACGTAGTCGCCCGTACGGGCCTTGAACTTCCGGTACGGACTGTATCCCACCACATCAGTATCCCTCCCGGGTTGCCGTTCACGCACGCCGACCGAGCGATACCCTCGGCGGCGTGCGGCGAATCGTGACAGCTTCGGTGGCGCTCCTGGTCGCGACCCTCGCCGTCTCGATGACGCCCGACGGCGCAGCCGCACAGGAGGAGCCGCCGCCCGACTCGGTCCCGGAGGACCCCCAAGGCGACGTGACCGGCGGTCAGACCACCGAGGGTCCGCCGCCGACGTTGCCGTTGATACCGGTACCGACCGGGTGCACCGCACCACGTCTGCCGCACGTCGTGTTCGTCGGTGAGGTCGACGATCGTGACTATCGGACGATCCGATTCGAGATCGAACGGGTCCGCAGCGGCCGGAGCGACCCGTTCGCCCTCGGCGACCGCATCGACGTTCGGTACGGCCTCGACGCGCAGTACCTCCAAGACGGTGAGTCGTACCTGGTGGCGGCGGTCGTCGACCCCGATCTCGGGCTGCTCGTCTCACGGGTCTCGGAGCCGATCGAGAACTTCGGTGGTGACGAGGTGATCGGCGTCTCGGAGACCGACGTGGACTGTCCGGTCTACGAAGACCCGATGCGAACCCTTCACCCGGACGGCACACCCGTCGACGCGAGCGTCATCAAGCCGTTCCTCGACGCACGGGTGCGGATCTTCGGAGCCGTGTTGTTGCCACTCGTCCTCGCCTTCGGCGCCATCTTCCTGCTGGCCACGTTCCGGTTGAGCGTGTCGGGTCTCTATCACAGCATCGCCGACTCGGGCCGCCGGCGATTCAGCTGACGGCCGCCAGGCTGCGCGCCTCGTGCGAGGGCCGCAGCCCAGTCGTCGATCACGATCTCTTCGGCCGGGCCGTCGGGTCGGCAGCGAACCAGCATCGCTCCTGCGACGGGGCGCCCGAGAATGCGTTCGAGGACCACCCCATAGGCCGCGAGTTGGCGCCGGTAGCGTCCGATGCGTTCCGCCCGCGCATCGTCGTCGGGCCACTGATCGGTCTTGTAGTCGACGATGATGCCGCCCTCGTCGGTGTCGATGAACAGGTCGATGTATCCCTCGACCGTGCGTCCGCCGACTGGGGCCGCCACGAAGAGTTCCCGGTGGTGCGATGCTCCGTTCGCCCGCCGGACGACGGGCGACGAGAGCGCCGATCGAGCCAGCGACGCCACGGTGTCGTTCATGCCGACGATGCCCTCCGCCGCACACTGCGCAGCCGATTCGGCGTCGACGTTCGCGCCCGTTGCGAAGTCCGCGTACTGGAGCACCGCGTGGACGGCTCGACCGACCGCGGTGCCGTAGCGGCCTCGCTGCCACGGCGGCAAGTCGAGGTCGACGGCGCCCTTGTCGAGGCCGGGATCCGTGTCGGCCTCGCCGGCGAGATGGGTGGCGCTCACGCTCGGCCGTCGCCGTGCGCTCGTGAAGGCACGGCGACGCTCCCGATCCCACTCGACCTGATGGGACCATGCCAACTCCGGAACCGCGACACCCGAGGTCTCGAACACGCCCGTCGTCGGCACCAGCTCACGGGCGCCCGCCGCCTCGGCTCCACCGGCGTGGAACAGGAGCGCGCCGCTCTCGGCCAACGGCGTGGGTGAACTGTCGGGGTAGCGGTGGAGCGACACGACCAGGTGATCGACCGCACGGGTACATGCCACATAGAGGAGGCGACGTCGCTCTGCGTCGCCCATCTGCTCGTCGAGCGGGATGAAGTCCTCGAAGATCGGATCGGGGCTCTTCGTGTTGGAGATCGTCCACGTGTCGCGATGCCAGACGACCGCGTTCGACTGCGTGCCCCGCGGTTTGGTCGTCATGCCCGAGACGACGGTGATCGGGAACTCGAGCCCCTTGGCGGCGTGGATCGTCATGATGCGCACTGCGTCGTCGTCGTGCTCGGGCAGGATCGTGTCGGCATTGCGACTCTCGCTGGCGAGCAGGTGCACCCAGGCGAGGTAGCGCCGCAGGCCGTGCCCGCCGGCATCGCTCCACGCCCGTGCCTGGTCGATCACGTATCGGATGCGACGCCACACGTCGCGTGCATCGGGATGGTCGAGTGCGACGTCGAGGGTTCGACGTTCGTCGACCAGCGCATCGAGCAGATCTGCGGGGCCGATACGACTCGCTCGCCGGGCGATGCTTCCCAGGTGTCGCAGCGCCGCCCCGACCGGATGATCGAGCAGCTCGACCGGATCGTCGTCGCGCGGTTCCCACCAGATCGACCACCGGCCACCTGCCCGTCGCCACTCGTAGAGCTCGACGTCGCTGCACCCGTACAGGGGAGAGCGGAGCGCGGCGACGATGGCCAGTTCGTCGGTCGGATCCGCAGCAGCGCGGAGCGCCAACATGAGGTGGCGGATCTCGTGCGTTGCGTACACGACCGAGCTGTTCTCGGCACGGTACGGGAGCTCGCGCTCGCGCAGTGCGGCTTCGAGTGCCGGCAGCGACGTGCGCGCCGGGAGGAGCACGGTGATGTCACCGGGCCGGCACGGGCGAAGTTCGGCGTCATCGGTGACCAACCATCCGTCCACCAGGGCCGTTGCGACGGCGTCTGCCGCGTCGGCGGCCTCACGCCACCTGATCTCTTCGGCCTTCCGACTGCCGAGATCGTCGTGCTCGCCGACACCGAACACGGTGACCGACCCGTGATCGGGGAAGTGCCGTCGGCTCGGCTGCAGGGCCTGGTAAGCGGGTTGGGTGTCCGGCTGCCGGGTGATCACGTCGGAAAACACGTGGTTCACCCAATCGAGCACGGGGCGCGACGACCGGAAGTTCGCCGAGAGGGTGGCGACCGTGGCATCGACCAGCTCGGCCGCCCGCATGTACTGCGCGATGTCAGCGCGCCGGAAGCGGTAGATCGACTGCTTCGGATCACCGACGATGAACAGCCGCCCCGGCAGCGGCCGCAGCTCTCGCCAGTCGCCGTCCTGCGCCGGGTCGTCGGGGGCGGCGGCGAGCCGGACCGCGATCTCGAGCTGGATCGGATCGGTGTCCTGGAACTCGTCGAGGAGGATCCGCTGATATCGGTGATGCAGGGCGCGGCGGACCCAGGGTTGTGTGGCGACCAGTCGCCGGGCCAGGACCAGCAGGTCGTGGAACTCCAGGGTGCCCTGTGCGCCACGCTCGGTCGCCGATGCGAGCACCCATCGCCCGAACACGGCGCCGAGCACCTCGACGCGTCGCCGGCGCACCTGGTCGAGCAGGGCGAGTGCCTCGTCGGCCAGTTCGACCTGCGCGTCACGGAGCACCGAGAGCCCAGCCGGGTCGAGCCCGGCCCGCTTCCACTTCGCCTGGGCCCCACAGTTGCGCACCTTCCGGCACCGGTCTTCCAGCAGGGTCAGCCGTGCGATCCGTCCGCCCAGACGATCCTCGTCGAGCGCCGCCTCGGCGTGAGCGCGGAGCACGGCCAGGCGCTCGGCCTGCTTGTCGTCATCGGGCACCGGGGTCTCGCACACGGCGAGCACCCGTCGGAGGAACGGTTCGACGTCGAGTCGCCACTCACCGGGAGCGTCACGGAGCACGCGCGACTCGACGAGGTCCCAGTTGTCGTGGAACGACGTTGCGACGCGGCGACCGCCGACCTGGACACGGAAGTTGTCGAGTTCGCACAGCTCGACGAGCTCGCTGCCGCCGTCGATCACTCCACCGGGCGGATTCGGTTCGTCGAGGAGCCGATCGAGCAGCGCCTCCCACCGTTCCTCGAACGCGAGGTGGCTCTCGAGCTCGTCGAGCACCGTGAAGCCGGGAGGGAGCCCGGCAGGCACCGGAGAGTCGTTGAGGAGACGGCGCGCGAACGCATGGAGCGTGCCGATCGGCGCGTGGTCGAGTGCCGCGAGCGCCTCGAACCGACCGGCATCCGTGAGCGCACCGCGAAGACGGTGGCGAAGCTCGGCCGCAGCCTTCTCGGTGAACGTGATCGCAGCGATCGCGCCGATCTCGACCCCCGACTCGACGAGTGCCACGATGCGGCCGACGAGACTCGAGGTCTTGCCGGCGCCTGCACCTGCCTCGACGAAGAGGTTGACGTCGAGCTCCGTCGCGATGCGATCACGGGCGCCCTGATCGGGAGGGTGCTGCACGCCGCTCATCAGGACTCGCTCCCTGCAACGGCGAACCAGGGCGCCAACCGGGGATCGGTCTGTTTGCGTGTCCATTCGGCGAACCGCTCATCGACCCCGAGCCCGTCGGGTTGGCAGTACCAGCACCCGACGGAGTGCCGGTACTGGGGCGGATCGGTCACGGCGGGGTAGAGGCCCGACTCGATGCCGTCGACCACCCGTTGCAGGTCCTCGGTGACCTTGGCCCACACCGACGCATCGAAGGTGTAGCCGAACCGCTCGTACGCACCTCGTCCGAAGAAGTCGTACTCGGCGCGCACCGGGGTCGACGTCTGGCCCGCCTGTTCGCCGGCCACCGCGAGCGCGGCAGCGGCGTAGATCGGGAGCTGGAACTTGCGCCCTCCCTCGGTCGGTTCCGCTCGGTCGATCTTCTTGAAGGCGTCGGGCTTGCCTGTCTTGTGATCCATGATCACGAGCTCGCCGCCGGCGGTGCGATCCACCCGATCGGCGTAGCCGGCGACCGCGAGTCGGCGGCCGTCGGCGAGGGGGAGGGTCACGCTGCCGTCGTCGTAGCCGAAACGGAGTTCGGAGTGGATGACCCGCGCGCCGCGCTCTGCGGCTCGCAGGCCGTCGGCGACGAACCAGTCGAGGAGCTCGGTTCGAACCGCACGTCGTTGCAGGAACCAGTTCGCCGCACGCCCGGTGCGCCCCGAGCGCTCGAACTCGTCGGCGGTCGTCTCGAACGTCTCGAGCAGCACCGTCGTCGCAGCATGCGACCAGCCGTCGCCCCCGGGTTGGGGGACCTCACCGTCGATGACCCTGCGGTGGAAGCGGTCGAGGGTCTCGTGGATGACGTTGCCGCGTTCCATCGGTGACAGGCCCAGCTCGTCGGCAGGGTCGTCGAGCGGCCGGACGCCGAGCAGGTACCGCATGAAGTAGCCGTGCGGGCACGACGGCCACTGCTCGATCCGCGACGCGGACACCGGTTCGGAGAAGTGTTCGATCGACACTTCGCTCAGGTCGCCGTCGTACTCGGTGAGCCGGTCGGCGCGTCGGGCAGCGCGCAGGCGCAGGGCTCGCTGTGCGGCAGCGTCGTCCCCGCACGCCTCGGCGAGGGCGGCGCCACCCTGCGAGCCGATCGCGGCCCGGTGACGCAGTCGGTGTTCGTGGGGCGCGGCCGGGAACTCGCACGCCAGCAGGCCGGCGTGATGGCTGTTGACGATCACGCGATCTGCGTCGGGCAGGTGTTCGGGGATCCATCGCGACTCGAGCCGGTCGGTCGTGGCCCGCAGGTCGCCCCGTGGCACGCTGACGATCGCGTCGGCCGACGTGATCAGGTGCCCGATGAAGCTCCGGTGGATGCGGTGCGCTCGCACGTCGGAGGTCGGCAGGCCGGCCGCGCGCCGGTCGGCGTCGGAGATCAGCGGATCGGTGGGCGGAGCGGGCGGCAGGATGCCGTCGGCGGCACCCAGCACGATCGTCAGGTCGGTGTCGAGGCCGACCGCACCGGCCAGCGAGCCGACGGCGACGCCGTCGCCGAGGCGGCCGAGACGACCGGGAGCGCCGTCGAACTCCGCGGCGAACGCGGCGCGGAACTCACCGCGTGTGACCGGGCGGCTGACCGCATCGAGGTGCCGGAGCCGGTCGAGCACCCGACTCGCATGGTCGGACGCGAGGCGTTCGGCCTCGTCGAGTTGGTCGAGCACCGAGCGGCCGAGGCGGTGCAGCACCTGCTTGTCGCACCATTCGGCCCATGCCTGCCAGGTCCGGGTGCGTTGCGGGTGGCCCAGATCACGGCGCAGGTCGTCGACGAAGGAGATGAGTCGGTCGACGTCGACGGCGTCTCGTTCGCGAGGTGGCTCCTGTGCCCGGAGCGACGTTGCGAATCGTGCGAGTCGCGGAGTCCAGTGCTCGTCGCGGCTGATGCCGGCTGCCCGAGCGAGGCGTTCCCACCGGGCGACCGACACCCGACTGCCGTCGGCGGTGTGGATCGGGATGTCGGCGAGCAGGTCGAACAGGTCGTTGCGGCGCAGCCCACGGCGGTCGAGCTGGAGGAGATCGAGGAGGAAGCGCGGGACCAGGCGCTCGGTGACGAGCGTGCCCGGCCGCCCGTTCCACGGGATCCCGGCGACATCGAGGTGGTGCTCGACGAGGCGGGCGTACGGTCGATCGGTCGGCCAGACCAGCGCCATCCTGGCAAACGGCGTACCGGCCCGTGCGGCGTCGACGAGCCGTCGAACGGCGTGCCGGACCTCTTCGTCGGCGTCGGTCGTCGAGACGATGGCGGTGTCGGCCGGGGGAGCGGGAGCGACGCCGGCGGGCGGCGTGATCGAGCTGCCGATGGCTGAGGCGAAGCCGGCTGTCTCGGCGTCGACACCATCGACGCCGCTCCATTCCACGAGGACGTGGAGCTCTGCTCGTTCGCCGATCGCTGCGAACAGTCCGGCGGCGAGGCCCCCGTCGGGTCGGGGGAGGAAGGCGATCACCCGATCGGAGAGGGCGACACCGCCGGCGCGGATGCGCTCGATCGCCAAGGTGAGGAGGTCGGCTTCGTCGAACCAGTCGTTCGCCAACCGTTCGGCAACCATCGAGGAGACTCGTGCCGCCTCACGGGCGCGCCGAGACGATCCTCGCAGCAGGGGGCCGGCCGCCGGCCCTTCCAGCCGGAGCTCACGGTGCAGGTCGCGCAGGCTGGTGACGGTCGAGGGATGTGCGGCGACCGATTCGTAGTCGCCGGGTGCGGCTCGCAACACCTCACGCACCGTCAGGTCGATCAGCGGGGTCGACACCGGCAGTCGACCTGCCGTTGCGAGCTCGGCGCCCGCGATACGTTCCGCCAAACGGGTGGGTGTCACCAATTCGATCGCGGCGACACCGCCGTTCGCCCCGAGCCATCGACGAGCGGTCACACCGACCGCATTCGTCGGGACGATGATCGTCAACGACGCGAGCGGGTCTGCGCCCTTCGCCAGTCGAACCGCCTCGGCCAGTGCCGGGAGTGCCCCGTCGGCGAACACGGCCGTGCAGGTGACACCCATGTCTCCGATGGTACGCAGTGAATGCTGCGGACACGGTTCCGTTGCGTTCTGCGCACTCGCCGGATGGGGCTGGTCATCGTCATCAGCGAGTTGGGTGCTGTCCGGGCGTGTGCGCATCGCGCCGTGGTGCTCGCCACTCGGCGCCCGCGCCGGGGGCTCGTCGCGGGTCGCGCCGTCGGCGGCCGAGACGTCGGAGATCGACAGTCGCCGCCACGCCTCCATGCCTTCGAGCACGCCCCGCTCATCCATGCGACCATCATGATCGGGGGGTGTTCCACTGTTGTGGGGCTCCCGCTGCGTCCCTGACAGGTGGGTGTCCGCTGCCGTCGGGCCGGATCGGTGGTGTCGGTTGATCCAGGCTCTCCGGCGATGCGGGACGCTGCGAACCTCTGACGTCGCTGCACGCCGATGGCGACGGCACGATGGTCCTCGTCCCCGACGATCAGGCAGGACCCGAACCGTGTCGACCGCGTCGATGCCGTCGATCTCCGTCATGCCGCCGAACCCGTTGGGCTCTCGATCGTGCAACGTCCAAGCCCGCCTCGATGGCGGCATCGGCGATCTCGGCGATCTCGGCGATCGCGTCCGCCGTGCCTCCGTCAGAGACGGTGAACGTGGGGCCGATCATCGACGGCGACGACACTCCGGATGTCCCGCCGGCGAACTCCGTCGCCTGGGTGTCGACCGTGGACGCGAGCGCCTACACGGCCATCGGATCGATGCGCAACGTCGCCAGGCGGTCTTCGCCACCGCCACATCCGACGAACCCACCGAATCCGACGAGCGCGCCCAGGAGTCCCGGTGTCGCTCGATGCGCGTGCTCGACACCTGCGCCCGCCCATTCGGCTCGACCGTGCAGCCTCGTTCTGGGTGACGGGCGACACCGCGCTGCATCTTGGCGACCGAGTTTCACGAGCCGTCCGCCGATGACCTCCGCTCAGCGGGCAGCACGTTCCCGAGGAAACCGACGATGCTGACGTCGCGAAGCACCAGTTCGAGGCCGAACGTGACGAGGACGAACCCGGTGAACGCGACGACGACGGCGACGAACAGTATGCCCACGACGATCGTCGCCAGTCCCACCAGCGTCGCGGCCCACCCCCACCGACGGTCCGAACAGCGGCGGAGCCGGACGAATGGAGGGGGCGTCGTGTGGACATCGAACGCCTCGGCCAGCTCCGGAGCGTCGCGACACAGTTCGCTCTCGATCTTCTCGAGCGCTTCCCACTCCGGGCCGCTCAACCGGCCATCATCGTCCACGTCGGCAGCCCCTCGTCGGTGGATCCGTGGTCGATCGCGAGACGGTACACATCGACGTACTGGTCGGCCATCCGCTCGATGGAGAACCGGCGCTCGACGACCTCGCGGCAACGCCGTCGGTCGATCGAGTCGATCGACTGCAGCCCGTCGACCAACCCATCCACGTCCGACGTCAAGAACCCCGTCACGCCGTGATCGACGATCTCCGGTGCCGCACCGCTGCCGTAGCCGACGACGGGGGTTCCGCAAGCGAGGGCCTCGATCATCACGAGCCCGAACGGCTCGGGCCACTCGATCGGGTTGATCAGAGCTCGTGCCGTGGACAAGAGCCTCACCTTGTCGTCGAATCCGACCTCGCCGACGTACTCGACGTCCTCGTCGAGGAGCGGTTCGATGCACGACTCGAAGTAACGGAACTCGAGTGGCTCACGCATCTTGGCCGCGATCTTGAGCGGTAGGGCGCTGCGGCGTGCCGCGGTGATGGCCGTTTCGACGCCTTTGGCCGGTGACATTCGGCCCAGAAACAGCAGGTGGGCGCCCTCTGCGACCGCCCCGAACGGGTAGTTGGCGGTGTCGATGCCGTGGTGGATGACATCTGCGATCGAGAGTCGCTCGGGTGCGCGGGATGCCTGGTCGTAGGAGATCGCGACGATCGGGATGCGACGGTCCACGCGGTGGTACAGGTCGGCCAGATCCTCATCGAAGGGTCCGTGAATCGTGGTCACCACCGGTTGATAGAGGTAGTGCTCACTGATGAAGAGGCCGGCCAGGGTGTGGTCGTGAATGACGTCGAGGCCCACGAGTTCGTCGTAGGCCGCGGCCGCATGGCGGAGTTCGATCACGGCGTTGCCGATTCGGTCCGGATCGCTGTGCTCGAACAACCATCGCTTCGGAACCGGGCAGGTCGAGTCGGCGGTGGTGAACAGCGTGACTTCGTGGCCGGCAGCGGCCAGACCGGTGCAGAGCCCGTCGATCACCAGTTCGGTACCGCCGTAGGCGGGAGGAGGCACCGGAACCCAGGGGGGCGCGATGACGCCGATGCGCAACGGCCCGGTGGATGTCACGTCGAGTTGGTGAGGATGATCGGAGGGCATCATGGAATCCGTGGTGACGTGAGCCGACGCCGACCGGCGAGCGGCTACTGGTCCTCGGTGATGGAGAGGCGTGACGCCGGCCCACCCGTCGCGCCGACATCCACGGCGGAACGATCGCCGACGACCCAGTCAGATGACGTGCACGATCGGTCGACCGGCCACACGTAGCCGAGCTCGGAGCGCCAGCCCTTCCGGCACCCCTGACAGACGAACACGACGGCTTCGCCGTCTTCACCGATGAGGAACTCGTGGTGCCCGCATCCGGGGCAGGCCTGGATGGAGCCGAACCGATCGAGGGGCGACATGGTGGCGCCTGTGGTGTCGATCCCGAGGTTCATGGTTCCAGCGTTGCCAGCGGGGACGAGCGACAGTAGAGCCGTTCGGCCTCAGAAATTCGTCGACCCAGGGCGTAGCGTCGTAGCTGTCGGGTGCGGTGCAGCGGAAGGACGAGCGTGACCGATTCTCCATGGACCTTCGACGGCGAGAGCGCTGCGTCGATCGGAGGCAGCGACGCCGTGACGCTGGTGGATGGCACGACCTTCATGGTCTGTGACCGCAGCGGTGACATCCGCGGGTCGGGAGCGCAGGGACTCTTCATGTACGACACGCGGGTGTTGTCGCGCTGGCAGCTCACGGTGAACGACGTGGGTGTTCAACCTCTGTCGGTCACTCCCAACGGTCCGTTCTCGTCGACGTTCGTCGGGCGTGTTCCCGACTCGAATCTGGCGGACGTGCCCATCACCGTGGTGCAGCGGCGACATGTGGGTCGCGGCATGCGCGAGGATCTCGACGTCCGCTACTACGGCCGCGAAACGACGAAGATCGTCGTCCGGCTCGCGGTGGCTTCGGACTTCGGCAGTCTCTTCGATGTGAAGAGCGGTCGGTCCGTGACGGATCGTTCGGACTCGGAGCGACTCGCCAACGGGCTGCACATCGTCGCTCCGGTCGGGAGCACCGTGGACGCGACGCTGGTCAGTTGCTCGACCCACCCCGACACCGTCCAGGGCGCCACGCTGACCTGGGAGTTCACGCTTGCGCCGGGTGGGAGCTGGACCAATTGCCTCCTCGTCGGAGTGGCCGTCGACGGGACACCGATCGAACCGAGCTACGGATGTGACCAACCCGTGCACGAGGCCATACCGGTCAGCCGCCTCAGGGACTGGCGGGCCAACGTGACCGCAGTCGAGTCCAACAACGCCGACCTGTTGCAGGCCGTACAACGCGCGTCCGAGGACCTCGGAGCGCTCCGTATCTTCGACCCCGTCCATCCCGATCGGGTCGTCGTCGCCGCGGGAGCGCCGTGGTTCATGACGCTGTTCGGGCGGGACTCGCTGCTTGCCAGTTGGATGGCCTTGCCGCTCGACCAGCAGTTGGCGTTCGGTGTACTGCAGGAACTGGCAGCGGCCCAAGGGAAGCAGGTCGACGCCGCGACGGAGGAGCAGCCGGGTCGGATCCTGCACGAGGTCAGATTCGACAACTCGAGTGCACGATTGCTCGGCGGTTCGAACACCTACTTCGGCACGGTGGACGCAACGCCGTTGTTCGTCATGCTCGTGGCCGAACTCGCCCGATGGACCGGGTTCAACCCGAAGGTCGCCGAGTTGCTGCCGGCCGTCGATCGGGCCCTCGAGTGGATCGTCGACTTCGGTGATCGGGACGGCGACGGTTTCGTCGAGTACTTGCGGAGCGACCCGAGCGGATTGGAGAACCAGGGTTGGAAGGACTCGTGGGACGGCATCCGCCACGCGGACGGGTCGGTGGCCACTGGGCCGATCGCCCTGTGCGAGGTGCAGGGGTACGTCTATGCCGCCTTGCGCGGCCGAGCCGACCTTGCCCGCGCCGTCGGCGAACCCGAGTCGGTCGTGAGCGCATGGGAGGCCCGCGCGGAACGACTCAAGATCCTGTTCGACGAACGGTTCTGGCTCGATGACCTCGGCTGGTACGCCATCGGTCTCGACGGTGACAAGCAGACCATCCGCTCGCTGACGTCGAACATCGGTCATCTCCTCTGGACGGGAATCGTGCGCGACGACCGGGCGCAACGCGTCGCCGACCAGCTCGCGGGTCCGTCGATGTTCACCGGTTGGGGCGTGCGCACCCTGTCGTCCGACGCAGCCGGCTACAACCCGCTGTCGTACCACTGCGGATCGGTGTGGCCACACGACACAGCGCTCGCAGTTGCCGGCCTCGCCCGCTACGGATTGGATCGCGAGGCACATCTCATCTCCAACGGCCTGCTCGCGGCATCCGGATGGAGCGACGGCCGACTGCCCGAGCTCTTCGCCGGGTTCGACCGGGACGACCTGACGTCGCCCGTGCCCTATCCGGCGTCGTGTTCTCCGCAGGCCTGGGCCGCGGCAGCGCCGCTGCTGCTGGTACGAGCCATGCTCGGGCTCGATCCCGACATGCTGGCCGGGACGCTCCGGGTCAGACCTCGCCTGCCGCCCGGCACCACCCGGCTTCGGCTGAGCAATGTGCCGCTCGGCGACGACCGCCTCGACATCGCCGTCACCGACGGAGACGTGACCGTCGCCGGCCTCGGCGACCACATCACCCTGGACATCGATGCGCCGGCCCGACGAACGTAGACGCCGGGTGTCCACTCAGTCATTCGACTCGCGCGGATCCGTGCCCGTGTTCGGGATCGGGACGACGATCAACGGCCGCCGAGTCATCCGAACGAGATGTCGAATCACCTCGGCTCGTCCCGGTGAGAGGTCTTGTCGCCAGGCAAGCACGATGGCGTCGGCGTTCTCGGCATCGGCGACGTCGCCGATGTGATGACCGGGCTCTCCGAGGCGGAGCTCGCACGACGCGGACCCGCCCGGTACGTGCCGATCGATGAATTCCTCGGCCAGGATCTCGAAATCGGCGGCCGAGTTGACGAATGGTGGGAGGGAGTCGCTGTCGAACACGTGCAGGAACACGACGGCTGCGCCCGCAGACGCGAGCTCTCGTGCAAGCGGTGCCACGGCTTCGGTCGTCGACTCGGTTCCGTCGAGCGGTACCAGTATCCGCGGAGCGTCGGCGGGTATCGCCTCGCCCCCGGGGGCGACGATTGCGAGCGGCACGGGCGCGGAAGCCAGCAGCGCCCTGGCCACGTGCCCCGCGAAACCCCGTTTGGCGTGCACTGATCGTGAGCCGATGACCCCCAGCACGACATCGTCGGATCGGAGCTCCTCGAGCAGCACGTCTGTGGGGTCGCCGACGAGCTCCCGGGAGGGCGCCGGTGTGTGGGGCGGTCGGGCGTTCCCGGGGCGGTTGACGCTCACGGCATCGACGGTTGCGCGCATCAGTGTTGCGAGCGTCTCGGCGGTGCGCAGCACTGCTGCGTCGCACGGTGAGTGGTCCACGCAGGCAATGATCCGGGTCATCGAACGCTCCATCCTCGATCGCTCCAGGCGGCAGCCAGCCGTCGGCCGTGGTGGCGCTCCCCCGTCGGGCTGATGATCTCGATCGCGGTCGGGCACGTCAGCGCGAACATGTCGGTGGAGGCGTCGAGGCGCACCGGTACGGATCGGTAGAAGAACCGGTGTGTCACGGTGCCCCACTGCGCTGGGACCCTGGGATCCACGAGCAGTCCGTCAGCGGTCGGGCGGACACCGAGGAATCCCTGGGTGAACGCCTGCCACAGCCCGCCCATGGTGGCCAGGTGCACACCTCCGGCCGTCGTCCCGCTGAGGTTGTCGAGATCGAAGCGCGCCGCCATCTCGAACCAGCGGATCGCCTCGGGCAGGTCCCCGACTCGAGCCGACAACGACGCGGTGATCGCAGGAGACAGCGAGCTCCCGTGCGCTGTTCGGGGCAGGTAGTAGTCGAGGTCCGCGGCGAGCGAACCGTGTTGCTGCGCGTCGGGAATCAGATGGTGCAGCATCGCGACATCGCTCTGCTTGATGATCTGGACCTGTGCGATCCGTTGGCGTCCGAGCAACGCATCGGCGGGCACGGGTGGTTCGCCGAGACTCGCTGCGGGCACCGGTTCCAGGTCGAAGTAGCCGGCGAACTGTTCGTGCACACCGCGATCCGGATCGAATCCGTCGACCAGTGAGTCACCGGTCGTGCGCCACGCGCTCCACTCCGAGGGCGCTCCACGGTCGAGTCGCTCACACACGTCGGCTGCCGTCGTCAGGTTCCAGCGCGCCATCGCATTCGTGAACGCGTTGTCATCGACATCCTCGTGGTACTCGTCAGGTCCGATGACGTGACGGATGTGACCGCTGCCGTCGGCACTCACCTCCACCCTCGACTCCCAATACCGGGCGGTCTCGAGGAGCAGGTCGGCACCGATGTCGACCATGAATGTCTCATCCCCGGTCCAATCCACGTAGTTCACCGCCGCCCAGGCGACGTCGGCGACGATGTGTTCTTCCATCTGACCGGTCCGGATCGGCACGGTGTTGCCGTGCAGATCCCGGCCCTCCGTGGGTGTGACCTCCTCGCCGCTGTCCGCGGACTCCCAGGGAAAGCGCGCGCCCTGCCGTCCTTCCGATGCGGCCCGCGTCCGGGCAGCATCGAGACGATTCCATCGATATCGAAGCGCAGCCCGAGCCCGCACGGGAGACATCGCAGCCAGGGCGGGAACCACGAAGACGTCGGCGTCCCAGAAGACGTGACCGCGGTAGGCGGGCCCGGTCATCCCGCGCGCGCCGATCGCTGATTCGGGCCCGCAGTCCGACGACGCGATGAGATGGAACTGAGCCAACCGAAGCGCCAGCTGCAGGTCGCTGTCGTCGGGGATGTCGATCGCGATGTCGTCCCACACGCGTCTCCACGAGGATTCGTGTTCGGCGAGCAGCGCCTCGAAGCCGATCGGTACGACCTCGGCCAGCAGACGGTGGCCGGCGTCTTCGACCTCGGCTCTCGTGCGTTCGTCTGCCCCGGTCCGTGGAACTGCCACCGATGCGGCGAGACGAGTGACCGTACGCATCTCGTCGATGTCGGTGACGGTCTGCTCTGCTGCCGTGGCGATCACGCCACGCGCACTCTCGACCGTGACGGCGTGTGGTGGCCCCTGCGTTTCGCCGACCTTCACGGCCGGTGGGACCCTCGGCCGGTGCAATGCCGGCCCACGCGTGACGACGTCCACCGGGCCGTCGGCTCGAATCACGTGCACTCCCGGTCGGGTGATCGAAGCGAACTCGCAGATGTGCACGGTGCCGCCGCCACCGACGTTCCGAGTTGTCAAGACACCGCGGCGAAGGTCGAGTCGGGCTTCGGTGCTGAACGCCGCACCGTTGTGGAGGGTGAACGCGGTCCACCGGGCTCCCGGGAGGAGCGCCGGCACGGCATCGCTGTCGAAGATCCCTGCCGCGACCATGCTGGGTCGAGCACGGTCGACATGGCGCGAGATCAGCCCGCGAGTCCCGAAACGACCGTCGCTCAGCGCCGTCAGACTCTCCACGGCCCGTCGATTCGCCCTCGTCACTTCGAACGCGAGCGTCCACGGATCCGCTTCGGACGACTTGGCTGCAGAACTGCTCACGCGAGGTCGACGCACAGCAACCATGGTGTGACCCCACCGGTGCCACGGACAGGGCCCCAGGTCACATCATCCGGGCCGCGGATCCTCCCGGTGCAGAGCGACGATGGCGAGATGCACGGCCGATGGCCCGACTTCTGGTCGAGGCTCACTTCGACCGCTTGCGGGCCGACATGACGAATCGTGGCGAGCTCGCCTCGAGCCATCGACCGTGAGGCCCCGAGTCACCGACTCCATTCGGGCGTGAACCTCGAAGGTGCACAGCGATCGAAATGCTGCCGATGGCTGCCCAGACACACCAGAGCGACACGAACGCACTGTTGTCGAGCCAGGCCAGGAACCCGGCGACCACGACGTTGGCGGCTCCGAACCACCGGACCTGTCGGGCCCGGGCAACCAGCAGGGGGCCGCAGGTCGCCATCACGTACAGACCCACGACGATGCCCAGCTGCCACACGCCGATCCCGTACTCGATGTGGCGTCCCTCGATCCGAGCGACCACCGGTCCGCTCACGACGTCGCGGAGCAGCAAGAGCGAAACGGCACCACCGACGGCGAGGAATCCGAGCAACCACCGGCGTCGGGGTGCCGGGTCGAACATGAACAGTGCGACCGGGACGTAGACCGGAAGCACGACGCACGCGATCAACAGGTAGGCCCACGTCGCCGACCGGTAGGCCACCTCCGGAACTCTGCTCTCGAGCCCCAGCCACACCAGAGCTTCGACGAGCTGATGAGCTCCGAGCAGCAGCGGCAGCGCTGCGACGGGCAGTTCGCTGCGCTGGGAGGTGTGTCGCGTTGCGTCGACTCCCAAACCGATGACGACGAGGCCGGCCACCAGATCCGCTTCAGCCGAGAAGCACACGTCAGAATGCCATTCCTGAGCGTACGTTCGTTCGTAGATCTCCGGCCGTCGGCCCTGCCGACCCGGCGGGCATCTCGGCGCGCCCTGCCGAAACTGCGCGCCATCCGGGAACGTTCTGGTCGGGACCCTCGGTTGATGTCACGGCCAGCCTCGGCGATCGTTCGGAGTACCTCCAGTGTCGATCCCACGCCGGACGTCCGCAACCGCCGAACGTCACAGCTCGCAGGAATCCGCGGCGCTGCAGTTCGCGGCGTCTGTCGTCGGCGCGATCGACCGTGACTGACGCCGGGGTCAGTCGGCGGCCGCTGCTTCGGCGAGGGTTCGCAGTTCGTTCACGGCGTGCTCGAGGCCCTCGGGGTCGCGATAGAGCGCGCTGCCCGCGATCAGGACGTTGGCGCCCGCCGATGCGGCGCCCTGGATCGTCGTCGGGCCGATACCTCCGTCGACCTCCAGATCGATCTCGTCGGACAGGCCGGCGGCGTCGATCATCGATCGGATCTCGGCGATCTTCGGCTCCATCGTGCGGATGTACGCCTGCCCGCCGAAACCCGGGTTGACCGTCATCACGAGCACGAGGTCGACCAGGTCGAGGACGTGCTCGATCGCGGAGGCTGGTGTCGCCGGATTGAGCGCCACCGCGCCGCGGGCCCCCATCGAGTTGATGTTCTCGATCGTGCGATGCAGATGCGTACATGCCTCCGCGTGCACGATCAGCCGCGAGCAACCGGCGTCGACGTACTGCCGAGCCATCACGTCGGGCGTGTAGACCATCAGGTGTGCCTCGAACGGCACCGTGCAGTGCGGTCGCGCCGACCCGATGACGTCGGGGCCGAACGTCAGGTTGGGCACGAACTGCCCGTCCATGACGTCCCACTGGATGAGGTCGACACCGGCCGCCTCGAGGGCAGCGACCTCCTCGCCGAGGCGGGCGAAGTCGGCTGGGAGGACGGACGGGGCGATCTGGATCGGACGAGCCACGACCAGCGAACCTAGACGGCGGCCCGCACGCTCGCGCGACCGGCGTCAGGGTCGTACGACTGCATCGCTCCGACCACCCCGTCAACCGTCCTCGTCGTCAATCGTCCTCGTCGGAGGCCTCGCCCCAGTTCTCCCACTCCTCGTCGTCGTCGTCCCACTGGTCGTTGCGGGCCTCCGATGTCGCCTTCCAGTTCTCGGCCTCGCCCTTCGTGGGGTACGGCCCCAACATGTGGTCGCCGGGCCCGCGTTCGGCCGCGGGCACCGCGATGCCTTGCTCGAGGTCCCAGTACCACTCGGTCGGTTCCATGGTTCCACTTTCGCGCACGAACCCGATCGATCGGGAATGATCCGTCTTGAATGAATGTTCATTCAGCCATGAGCTGGACAACGAACGACATCCCCGACCTCTCCGATCGAGTGGCAGTGGTCACCGGCGCCAACGGCGGCCTGGGTCTCGAAACCGCGCGTGCGCTCGCCGGAGCAGGTGCCGCCGTCGTGATGGCGGCGCGCAACCAGACGAAGGCCGTCGCGGCCCGTACATCGATCCTGGCCGATCATCCCGATGCCGATCTGGAGCTCGTCGAACTCGATCTTGGTGACCTCGCCTCGGTCCGTGCGGCGGCCGATCAGATCCTCTCCCGTCACGACCGGGTCGACATCCTCGTCAACAATGCCGGGGTGATGGGCATCCCCGAGCGTCAGACGGCCGACGGATTCGAGATGCAGCTCGGTACCAACCACCTCGGCCACTGGGCGTTCACCGCCCACCTCATGCCCGCGATCGTCCGGGCCGACGCGGCACGCGTGGTCACCGTCACGAGCACCGCCCATCACACTGGCCGCGCCGTCGACCCCGACAACCCCCACCTCCACGGCAGCTACTCGCCGTGGAGGGCCTACGGTCAGTCGAAGCTCGCGAACTACCACTTCGGTCTCGGTCTCCAGCGCGAGTTCGAGCGGGCCGGCGTGAACGCCTCCAGCCTGATCGCCCACCCTGGCCTGTCGAACACCGACCTGCAGGCGGTCAGCGTGACCGAGACCGACGGTGGCCGGTCACAACGGTTCTTCCACATGCTCGCCGAGAAGATCGGGATGTCGGCGGCCGACGGGGCGCGACCACAGTTGCGAGCTGCGACCGACCCGCAGGCATCGGGTGGAGAATTCTACGCTCCACGCTTCGCAACCAACGGCGCAGCGGTGCGCCGGCCCGTGGTGCGCAGGATCGGCCTCGACTCGGCGATCGACAACCTCTGGACGATCAGCGAGCGTGAGACCGGAGTCCCGTTGATCATCGAGCGGGCATGACCGACCGCGCGGCTGCGATACGGGAGGCGGTCCGCACGGTGGTCGCCCGCTGTGGATTCCACGGCGCCTCGATGGCCGCGATCGCCGATCAGGCAGGGGTCGCCGTCGGGACGGCCTACGTGCATTACCCGTCGAAGGACGAGCTCATCGTCGCCGCCTACCTCGAGGTCAAGGCGGAGCTCGGTCGGGCGGCCATCGCGGCAGTCGATCCGTCGTTGCCTGCGTCGGAGCGGTTCCTGCAGTTGTGGCGCGCCGTCCACGACTACTTCGTCGACCATCCCGACGATGCTCGCTTCGTGGTGCAGTTCGACTCGGGGCCGTACGGACCGGAGGGGCACGAACGGGCCACGGCAGTCGCCGACGATCCGATGGTGGCCGAGGCCGAACGCGCCGACATCGCCGAACTCCTCATCGATGTGCCACCGCTCGTGCTCTACGACCTCGGCCTGGCGCCCGCGGCGCGAGCGGTCGCGAACGGGGTCCACCTCGACGACGAGCTGGCGACGACCGTGGCGGCGGCCTGCTGGAGGGCGATCACCGATCGGTAGCCTCCTGCCGTGGCCGCCGACGAGCTCTCGACACTGCGGATCGCACCGGAACGGTTCGTCGCCGGCGGTGAGGCCCTGGGGCACGATCACGACGGTCGAGTGGTGTTCGTCCGCGGCGGTGTGCCGGGCGATGACGTGTCGGTGCGGATCACCGAGCACAAGGGTGAGTGGTCGCGTGGACTCGTGTCCGCGGTGCACACGCCATCGCCCGATCGTGTGGAGCCGCCGTGCCCTCGACGGCGGGACGGGTGTGGGGGTTGCGACTGGCAGCATCTCTCCGTCCCGGCGCAGTTGGCCGCCAAGGCTGACATCGTGCGTGACGCACTTCGTCGCACCGGTCGTCTTGAGGCACCGACGCTCACCGTGGGCCGTGCGGTGCCGCCCGAGGGGTATCGCACGACGATCCGTGTGATCGGCGCGCCGGACGGACGCGCGGCGTTTCGGCTCGATCGTTCCAACGACACCGTGGACGCGACCGGCTGCCTCGTCGCCCATCCGTCGTTGCTCCCGGTGATCGACCAGCTCCTCCTGACGCCGGATCTCGAAGTCTCGCTGCGTGTCTCCGATGCGACCGGGCAGATCACCGCGCGCTGGGATCGCCGACGGGGCGAGGTGCGGGGTCTGCCGCGCTCGGTCCACGCCGGCGCGAACGCCTTCCTCACCGAGCACGTGGCCGGTCACGAGTTCCGGGTGTCGGCGGGTTCGTTCTTCCAGAGCGGCCCTCGCGCGGCCGAACTCCTCGTCGACGCCGTCGGCCGAGCCGCCCCGGAGTTGTCGGATTCGACGACGGTGCTCGATGCCTATGCCGGGATCGGGTTGTTCGCTGTCGCCTGCGCACCCGCGTCGGCGAAGGTGATCACGGTCGAGACCTCGCGGACCGCCGTCGAGGACTGCCGGGTCAACCTTCGCGGACGAAGCGCCCGGGTCGAGCGATGTGAGATGAGCCGGTGGCGCCCGGAGGCCGGGCTCGTGCTCGACGTGGCGATCGCGGACCCCGCCCGGTCGGGTCTGGGTCGTCCCGGGACGGCCGCGATGATGGCTGCCGGCCCGGCGGTGCTCGTGCTCGTCAGCTGTGACCCGGTCGCCATGGCGCGCGACACCGATCTGCTCGGTCGTCACGGCTACCGGCACGACGGCACCGAGATCCTCGATCTGTTCCCGCACACGCACCACGTCGAATGCGTCACGCGGTTCGTTCGGGAGTGAGCGCTGGCAGAATGGCGGGGTGATCACCCCGAGTCTCTCCGACGAGGTCGCGCAGGCCGTCGGAGCCGGCCGCCCGGTCGTGGCGCTGGAGTCGACGATCTTCTCGAACCTCGGCCTGCCGACGCCGGCGAACGCCGAGGCGCTCGATCGTTGCCTGACGGTGCTTCGTGCCGGCGGAGCAGTGCCGGCGGTCACCGCCGTACTCGATGGCGTCGCCCGCGTGGGCCTGTCCGACGGGGAGCACGAGCGCATCCTCGGGCCGGCACGCAAAGCTGCCGAGCGTGATCTGCCGGTGGCGCTGGCGCAGCACTGGGAGTTCGGCGCCACGACGGTGTCGGCGTCGGTGGCGTTGGCAGCGGCGGCCGGCGTTCGGGTGTTCGCGACCGGCGGGATCGGCGGCGTGCACCGCGGCGCCGAGACGACGGGTGACGTGAGCGGAGACCTCGACGCGTTGGCCCACCATGCGGTGGTGACCGTGTGTGCCGGAGCGAAGGCGTTCCTCGATCTGCCTCGCACGCTCGAATATCTCGAGACCGTCGGCGTGCCGGTGCTGGGTTGGCGCCACGACGACTTCCCCGCGTTCTACATCCGCTCGTCCGGGCTGCCCGTGCCGCACCGCGTGGAGGAGGCCGGTGAGGTTGCCGCAGTGCTGGCGAACGGAACTCGGAAGCGTTCCGGTGTCCTCGTGGGTGTACCGATCCCCGAAGCGGACGAGCTCGACCCGGACGAACTCGACGCAGTGCTGCGCCACGCCCTCGGCGACTGCGCGGCGGCCGGGATCACCGGCGCCGCGATCACGCCGTTCGTGCTCGGCCGGATCGGCGAAGCCACCGATGGCCGCAGCGTTCCCGCCAACCTGGCGCTCGCGGAGAACAACGCGAGGGTCGCCGCCGAGATCGCAGTCGCGATCGCCACGCGGACTGCGACATCGCCCGCAGGAGCCTGACCGCGGCACAACCGTCCCTGCGCAACGATGTTCAGAGCGCGGTCCCCACGGTTCGCAGGGACCGGGCGAGCTGCTCGAGCCGGTCGACGAGGTGAGCGGACGAGTCCCGGCCGAAGAGCGTGGCAGCAGCCTCGTACCGCTGTTCCAGATACTCCTCGGGTGTGACCCAGTAGCCCGCATAGTCGCCGGCGTACCCGATGATCGAGGCTGACGGCGTGCCGGCGGCGCGGCGCACGTGTTGTTCGATGCGCCACCCGGTCATCGTCGTGGGCTCTCCCGGGACCGTCGCGAACGTGTGGTCACCGACCCGGATCACGTGGAGCGGCAACCGTCGGGGCGATACGACACGGAACAGGAGCCCGAGTCGCAGCCGCACGGGCAGGATCAGCGCGGCGAGGGAGATCTTCGGACCCTGGCCGTGGCTCATCGGGATCGCCCAGCCGTGCCGACGACGGTACAGCGGGGCGTGGACACCGGACTCCACCTTCTCCCAGTTCGGGGTCGTTCCGTCGACGCCGCCGCCCGCCTGTGCCAGCCCGAGCATCGGTGGAGGCAGGCCGTCGTTGGTGGGATTCCACTGTTCGTGGGCCGTACCCAAGACGAACCCGGACGGCCGCGCATCCTCGGCGACCGACGCCACCGCAGCTCCGAGCCGTTCACCGATATCGACGGCGAGGTCGGGCCGGGAATCGCCGGGCTCACCGTCCCGGGGACGGCCGTCCACGCGCATCGGTCGGGGTGAGATGTCGCCCGCGGCACCGCAGCCGAAACCGACGACGGCGCCGCCGAGCGCGCGTTCGGCCCGCGCGCGGGCCGGGCCCCACAGATCGGAACCGAACCGCCGCCACGTCGGGCCGAGCGAGTTCCCGTGCACGGCGTACCAGGCGAGAACACCGACGACGGATCCGTCGTCGTCGACCGCGGTCACTGCCGTCACGCGCGGATCTCTCATCCGGTCCGCCCGATGGGGCTCGTCGGTGAGGGCGGCGCCGGGACCCGTGGCGAAGAACCGCACGACCTCGTCGTCGTCGTAGTGGGACCATGCTGCGGCTGCGCGATTGCTGCCGGCACCGAGGACCGTGGCGCGCTGCACGGCGATGCCTCCGGGCGCCAGATCGGCGACGGCGCGGCGCACCGCGAGGGTGACTGCCGACTGGATCGCCGATGTGCTCGTGCGCACGCTGAAGAACGGCGTGGCAGTGCTCAGACGCCGGTACATGAAGCTCCCGTATCGCTGTCCCAGACCGGCGTGGGTGTGTGTCCCGCACAGCACGGCCCGCGAGGGATCGAGCCCAGCCGCGGCGGCCGCCAGCTTCCACAGGTGAGCACCGCCGCTGTGGACGTCGGCGTTCACGAGCACGACGCGCTCGCCGCGGGCATCCTCGAGTGCCATCGCGGTGGCGACGAGTTCCTGGTGTTCGAGCGACGGCGGATCGTCGCCGGACGTCGACTCGGGCCATCGACCCGCGGGTGGCGACGCGTGCTTCTCGCCATAGCCGACTCCCCAACCGCACACGGGGCCCGATGCCGGCGGCACGATCTCGGCACGCCCCACTCCGACCCGGCAACCGTCCATCGCACTCCCTCGTCCGTCGTCGATCCGGCCGAACACTACCGATTGCCGGACGGCTGCATCGACGTACGCGCCGTGGGAGGAACGACTCGTCGTGCACCTGTCACCCGTGGCGTCGACGACGGGTGTCCGATCAGCCGGCGTCGACCGGAGCGAGCGTGTGCACCCTGAACGGTCGGTCTCGGACACTGGTGCGGCCGCCCGATCGGCAATGGTCGGATCGGGCGTCGGACGGGGGTATCGGTGGCGAGGGCACAGATGTGGTGGACGGCTCCGGGGGTGCGGGCCGTGCGTCGTGGGGTCACCGATCACCGATCTCACTCCCAAGTGCGTGAGACTGGTGTGGTGATCATCGACTGTGCCGCATACGTCGACGGCAAGAGGGTTGAGGTCGACGCCGACCCCGCGTCGCTGTGTCGATGGGAATCGGCGCTGTTGCCGGAACCGAACGGCGGCAGCGATTCGCCTCCGTTCGATCACGATTTCGTCTGGCTGGGTTTGCGCATACCCGAGGAGCAGGAGTTGCGTGATGCCTGCGCGGCGCTCCGGCTCGACGAGGTGTCGCCCCGCGAGATCCTGACGCCTCACGAACGACCCGTCCTGAGCGTCGACGGGACGTCGGTTCAACTCGTGCTGCGAACCGCCCGCTACGACGACCAACGAGAAACCGTCGCGCTCGGCGAGATGACCTTGCTGGTCGCGCCGCGTTCGATCATCTCGATCCGGCACGGGCAGGCGAGCCAGCTGGCACCTGTTCGCGCCGCGCTCGAGCGCGATCCCGATCGCCTTCGACTCGGTCCGATGGCCGTGCTCACCGCCGTGATCGGGCAAGTGATCAGTGACTATGGGCCGGCACTCGACGGCTTCGAGAACGATGTGATCGAAGCCGAGCTCGACGTGTTCACCGACATCCACCGCCAGCCCGTCGAGCGCCTGTATCGATTGAAGCGGGAGGTTCGGCGAACGTTGGTCGCCTTCGACGCGTTGCAGGATCCGCTCAATCGGCTGACTCGCGCGCTCGGTAAGACGATCCCGGCGGAGTTGCTCGCCGATCTCAACGAAGCCGCTGATCAGCTCGACCGGGCAGTCACGCGGGCGAACTCGCTGTCGGGCTTGCTCGACGCGGCGCTGACGGCGAGCCTCACCCAGATCACCGTGCAGCAGAACAACGACATGCGCAAGATCAGCGCCTGGGTCGCGATGGCTGCTGTTCCGACGATGCTCGCCGGGATCTACGGCATGAACTTCGATTCGATGCCCGAACTCGGGGCACGGTTCGGGTACCCACTCGTGTTGCTCGTCATGAGCTGCACCGTTGGACTGCTGTACCGGTTCTTCAAGCGCAGCGGTTGGCTCTGAGCGGTCCGACCGTCGTCAGCAGGAGTCATCGGCAACTCGGCGGACGTTCGAAGCGGGATCGACCGCGTGAGCGACCCCAACGGGGAGCGCGGTTCCTGCGTGCGGGGCGGCACGAGCCGGCGCGCATGACCCTGGTGGTTCACCTCGCCAGGTGTGGCAACGGATCAGGCAACACGCTCGATACCCCGGGCGCCTTCGCCGTGGTGGCAGCTCGTTGCCGATCAGGCTCGGTCACGGCTCGGCGGCCACGGCCGAGGTCGGTGGATGCGTTGCAGATGTGCAGCGCGGACCCGGCGGTGGTGACGGGTCGGCGACCGTCTCGGAGCGTGCAACGGTCAGGTCTGCGGCCGCGGTGCAGGCCTCGTGGCCGCTGTGCCGTCCCACTCGGCGAGGGGTGCGCAGTGCCAGGCCCAGTCGGTGAGCCGCTCTCGAGCACCGAGTGCGATCCGCCCGTTCGCCCACTTCAGGTGCTCCCAGACGTCGTTGCCGGGCGTGACCCACGGAAACAGCCGCTCCAGGACCGCTCCGGCGAGATCGTCGGGCGGACGGAAGACGAGCCCGAGGCCTCGCGCCGCGTCGTCGGTGTGGATCAACAGCTCGTCGCAGGCCATTGCGGCAAACCCGGATGGATCGGCAGCTCCCATCGGGTGGAACCCTCGTGCAGTGTCCGGGCTCGCGTCGATGACCGCGGCCGTGACGTGAGCGTAGGTCTGCAGCGTGTCGATCACCTCGTCGTTGGGCCCGTCCGTGTTCACCCGATGTTCGACGAGCTGGAGGTCCTTGCCTGCCGCGGACAGGTCGATGGCATACCAGAGGCAACCTTCGGCGGCGTGACCGACAACTCCTGCCACCGTCATGTCGAGTTCCGGCACCTCGACGGTCCAATCGGCGTCGGTCACCGTACGGAGGAAGTCCGCGCACGCGTTCGCGGCAGCTCTCACGTGCGAGGCATCGATCACCGTCGAAATCTAGATCACCTCCCGGCACCGGCACCGGCACCGGCACCGGCTCCGACCGGAGGCCCCGGCCGACGTGTGGCGTCTCCGCTCCGAGCCCGGTCAGCGATCGGCCGGCGGTGCACCCGTTGCCGAGACACTGACGACCGGGCGTTCGGCGATGCGGCGATTCGATGCGTCGACATCAGCCAGTCCGGCAGCCCGGAGGAGCCCACCCATCTGGTCGGCCTCCACCATCGTGAAGCCGTGGTGATCGTCGTCGTGCTCGGCTCCGAACCGCTCGTAGTCGGGATGGGAGGGGTCGGTGAACACCTCGTCGACGAGGAGCAGCCGGCCGCCGGGCCGCAGCACCCGGGCGAGCTCGGCGACGCCGCGTTCGATGTCGACCCAATGGTGCATGGTGTTGACCGCCCACACTGCGTCGATGCTGTGGTCCTCGCCCGGAATCCGTTCGGCCGCGCCGTCGACCACCTCGATGTGGGCACGGTGGCGGCTCATGATGCGCCGCCCCGCCAGCACTCGACGCATGAACGGGGTGGGCTCCACTGCGATCACCCGTGCGCCGGCCTTCGCAGCGCGCACCGCACCCGCACCCATCCCGGCACCGATGTCGGCCACCCGTTCACCGGGCTGCGGGTCGACCAGATCGACGACGGCGTCGTTGATCGCAGATCGCCACATCCGCGGGAGCCAGCGGAGGTAGCGCAGTGCACCGTTGATCCCCTGATCGTTCTCGTGCCCGTGGTGACCGTGCCCTCTGTGCCGGTCGTGAGCTCGATCGTCGTGCTCGTGGCCGCTGTCAACGTGCCTCCTGTGCTGGTTCGGCATCCCAACAGTGTCGCATCGTCGCCGCGGGACCGCACCGCCGAACAGTGGAGTTCAGAGGCGCGCCAGAGTCCGCTCGACGCGGTCGAGGAACTCGGCCCGCCTCGCCTCGTCGCTCGTGTCGACGCCGTAGAGCGCGCACCACGTCGTGCGTGTTCGACGTGAGCACATCGCCCGGATCGAACGGGTGATGGTGCGCTTCCCGCTCTCACCCTCGAGCGCATTCATCAGCTTCGAGGAACCGTGGGTGGTCACCACGACGATCCGGCGGATGTTGCGCAGGCGTGGCGTCGGCGTCCGGTCGCCGTCGCGCATCTCCCACGCGACACCGGCGACCCAGACGCGATCGATCCACCCTTTGAGCATCGCCGGCTGCCCGCTCCACCACGTCGGGTAGATCAGCACCAGCGCCTCGGCCCATGCGAGGTCGTCGGCGTACCGCACCAGCTCCGGTGCGACCCCCGGCTCCTTGTGCGTCCGCCGCTCGGTCGCCGACATGGTCGGATCGAACCCGTCGGCGTACAGATCGGTGAGTCGCACCTGATGCCCGCCGGCCTCCAGACCGGCGACCGCGCGCTCACGTGCGGCGGCGACGAGCGAGCCGGGATGCGGGTGGCAGTACACGGCGAGCACTCGCATCAGAGACCGGCCAGCCGCTGTTCGATGCGCGCGAGGAAGATGGTCCGATCGGCGGGCGTGGCGGTGTCCATCCCGTAGAGCGGGAGCCACGTGGTGCGCGCCCGCGTCCCGCACGACATGCGCAGTGCGCGGGTCAGGATCCGTCGACCGTTGTCGTTGACCAACCGCACCGCCAGCCCTGGCGACCCGTACGTGCTGATCCCGACCAGCCGCCGGACATGACGGAGGCCCGGTTTCACCTTGCCGGTCGACTCGTCGAACGTGAACGCGACGCCCGGCACCATGACGCGTTCGAGCCACCCCTTCAGGATCGCCGGCAACCCGCTCCACCACGTCGGGTACACGAACACGATGATCTCCGCCCGCGCGAGGCGTTCCGCATGATCGCCGACCTGCGGATCGAGGATCGCGTCGTCGGTCTCGTAGGCGATCCGTTCCTCGCGCGTCATCGCCGTTGTGAAGCCGTCCGCGTACAGGTCGATCGTGTCGACGGCGTGCCCGCCGGCGCGGAGCCCGTCGATCGCCCGTTGCGCGGCAGCGTGACAGAAGCTGTCCGAGCACGGATGTGCGACCACGACGAGGGCGTTCATGGGGCGTCGATGCGGGCCTCGAGCGCCCGCTTCACGTCGGGCCACTCGCCGACGATGATCGAGTAGACGGCGGTCTGGCGCGGCGAGGGCCGGTCGGTGTCGGCCCGCAACCGGTGGTTCCGCAGCACCCCTTCGAACGAACCGCCGATCCGCTCGATCGCATCACGGCTCCGCCGGTTTCGTGCGTCGGTGCAGATCGCGACGCGCCACACGTCGAGCACTTCGAATGCATGCCGAAGCAGGAGATACTTGGCCTCGGTGTTGACCGCCGTCCGTTGCGCAGCGGCCCCCAACCACGTGCCGCCGATCTCGATCTCGTCGGGTTCCGGCCGTCCTCGCCACCAGTGCGGATCGAGGTAGCGGGTGCATCCCACGACGTCGCCCGTGTCGAGGCGCCGTTGCGCGAACGGCAGTACCCGTGCCGCAGCGTGGTCGTCGAGGAGGCCCTCGATGTAGGTGCGCATCGCGTCGGAACCCTCGGGCACCCACGTCAGGTCGAACGTGCTCCGATCGATCCCGGCGGCAGTGGTCATCGCATCGGCGTGATCGACCGAGAGTGGTTCGAGCCGCACGTGGCGCCCGGTGAGGGTGACGGTGTCGAGGGGTCCGGGCACGGTGCAACGGTAGACGGCCCGGTGTTCGGTGCGGGTTCGTGCCGGCGGCGACGTGGCCCGACGGGCCGATCAGCCCTGGGTCCGGCTCTCCTCCCCACCATGGTCATGCCCTAGGTTGCACGCATGATGACGGACCGAAGGCCGACGACGTCGGTGTCGACGTTGGTGCCGTGCTCGTCGTCCACGGTGCGAACCGCCGGCGGCTGCGAGGGTCGGTGATGCGGGCGATCCTGTGCGAGCGGTACGGCCCGATCGACGACCTGGCGCTGCGCGACGTGCCGCTGCCCGAGATCCGCCCCGGCACGGTCCGGCTGCAGGTTCTCGCCGCCGGCGTGAACTACGTGGACAACCTGATCATCGGCGGCCACTACCAGGTGAGGACGCCGACGCCGTTCGTGCCCGGCTTCGAGTTCGTCGGCAGGATCACCGACATCGCCGACGACGTGGCACGCGACGCTCCCCACCTCGCGATCGGCGCCAGGGTGCTCGTCGCCTCGGGCGACGGCGGGTTCGCCGAGCACGTCGTGGTCCCGGCACACTCGGTGACGCTCGTGCCGGACGAGATCAGTGACGGCCATGCGGCCACGTTCGTTCAGAGTTACCTGACGGCGACGTTCGCGCTCCAGCGCCGGGTGGCTGCTCAGCGGGGTGACTCGATGCTCGTGATCGGCGCGGGCGGCGGCGTCGGCCTGGCGGCCGTCGACGTCGGGGCATCGATGGGCATGCGGGTCTTCGCCGCCGCGTCGACCGAGGAGAAGCGGCAGCTGGCGCGCGATCGGGGAGCCGACGTGACGTTCGACGTAGGCGTCGACGACATCAAGGCCGAGATCCGCTCGGCGGTGGCCGCGGAGGGGAAGGCCGGCGTCGACTACGTGTACGACCCGGTCGGTGGTGACCGGGCGGAGACCTGGCTGCGCTGCCTGGGTGACGGCGGCGAGTTCCTCGTGATCGGCTTCGTGGCGGGCATTCCTTCGCTCCCGCTCGACCAGGTGCTGCTGCGCAACCGGCGCGTGACCGGCGTCGAGTGGGGTGCCTGGGCGGCGCAGCGACCCGCAGAGAACTCGGCGATGCTGAACGACATCATGCGGCAGATCGCCGTCGGCCGGTTGCACCCGGTCGATCCCACGGCCTATCCACTCGATCGAACCGTCGATGCGCTCCGTGACCTGGCCGAACGGCGCGCCGCGGGAAAGCTGGTGATCATCCCATGACCGACGAGACGAAGCACGACGAGTTCGGACTGCGCAGCCTCGACATCGAGCAGCTCCGCGCCAAACGTGGCGCCAAGTGGGGCGCCCGTGACGCCCGCTACTCGGCTTGGGTGGCCGACATGGACTTCCCGGTCGCGCCGGCGATCGTCGATTCCCTCCAGGCCATCCTCGACGGCAACGAGTTCGGCTACCCGAACTGGGGCGGCCCGTTCTCTCGTTCGCCCGCCGCCGAGCTGTTCGGTCCGCGGATGAGCGAGCGATTCGGTTGGGAGGTGACCGACGAACGGGTGCACGACATGATCGACGTGATCCAGGGAGTGCGCAGCTCGGTCCATCATCTGTCGGTGCGGGGCGACGGGGTCGTGCTCCACATGCCGTCGTACCACCCGTTCATCGACACGATCGGCGAGATGGAACGCCGGCTCGTCCCCGTCGTCCGCGACGGCGACGCGTTCGACTACGACGATCTCGAGCGACGGCTGGCGACCGAACCCGCGACGCTCTGGATCCTGTGCCATCCGCACAACCCGCTCGGCCACGTGTTCGAACGGCCGGAGCTCGAGCGGATCGCCGAGATCGCCGAGCGGTTCGACCTGATCGTGATCTCCGACGAGATCCATTCCGACCTGGTGATGCCGGGCCACGCCCACATCCCGTTCGAGTCGCTCGGACCCGAGGTGTCGGCGCGTACGGTCACCGTGACGTCGGCATCGAAGTCGTTCAACCTCGCCGGTCTGCGTTGGGCGGTGATGCACGCGGGAAGCGCACGGATGGACGAGGCGTTGCGGGCGCTCCCCGGCCACTACCTGGGGGCGCCGAACCTGATGGCCGTCAGCGCCACCGTGGCGGCCTGGACCGAGGGCGGGCCGTGGCTCGACGCCGTGATCGACGTGGTGGACGAGAACCGCCGGGCGCTCACCGACCTGCTGCACCGGCATCTGCCCGGTGTGGTCTACGAACGACCGGTGGCGACGTATCTCGGATGGCTCGACTGCCGTGGGCTCGGTCTCGGGGACGACCCCGCCCAGGCGTTCCGACACCGTGGCGTCGAGCTCAGCCCCGGCCCGCAGTTCGGGCCGCAGGGTCACGGCCACGTCCGCATCAACCTGGCGACCAGCCCGGATGTGCTGGCGGCCACGGTGGAGGCCATGGCCGGCTGAGGCGCCGTGGTGCACGTGATCGGGCCGACACCTCGCGCAGCCCGCCAACGTGGTCAGTGCAGCGTTCGCACGGCCATCAGCCCGAGGACACACATCCCGCATCCGACGCCGAGCAACACGAGCGACCGCTCGCGCCGGACGAGGAAGGTGATCGCGGCCGTGGCGGCGATCACCACGATCACCTGGATCAGCGCGGCGCGATCCGAGTTCGGCAGCAACACGTCGCGGATCGGCGTGGGACTCAACCGGTGAGCACCTGGGAGTCGGTTCGGAACGTCGACCATGCGAACCAGAACGTGTCGACGTGCACGTAGGCGTCGAGGCGTTCACCCGCGAGCTCGCCGTCGACCGCCTGACCGAGGATGTTCCAGGTGGATGAGGTGGGCGCGTCGGTGAACGTGCCGTCGCCATTCGCGGTCAACGTCAACGCCTGCCCGTTCACTTCGGGCACGAACACACCCGTGGCGCCGACGTCGACGCCCTCGGAGATCGTCGAGCTCTGCAGCGCCGACGACGTACCCGCCGCCCAGAGCGCCACCAGCGGCTCGCCGCCGACCTCACCGGTGATGACACCCTGACGGCGGAGATCCCCCAACGGGATGCCCACCGCGTCCTCACCGGACTCGACCCCCACGATGCGGGTGAGTGCGGTGTACCGACCGTCGACCTCGCCCTCGAAGAGGAAGGGCACACCGTCGACGTCGTCGTACCCGGGATACGGGTTGCGTCCGTAGTCGCGATCGAAGCCGGTGTCTCGGCTCAGCACGACACCGACCGGGTTCGCCTCGCGGAACGTCGCCCACGAGACCGTGGCCAGCGGGAACACCTCGAGGTCCTCACCCGTCAACTCGCCGATGATGCCCTGGCCGGTGAAGTGGCTCCAGAGCGTTTCGGTCTGCCGGTCGTACATGACGAGCGCCGAGTGGTACAGCAGTCCCGAGGTCCCGAAGTCGAGCACCTGGTCACCGAGCCGGCGATCGTAGGCAACCGCCGAGTTGCACAGTGGGCAGTACGACACCGTGACGGGCACGCCACCGACCGTGTCGTTCACGATCTCGTGCCACGTCATGATCTGGACGGGATAGGCGCGGGCGTCGCCCTCGATCTCGAGTGCGAGGACGGGTTCGTTGTCGGCCAGGAAGTCGACGTCCTCGACCCGGAGGAACCTGGGTTCGTCGACCGGCGGGATCCCGTCCGGCGGCGGACCTCCGCTGCGGACCTCGTCGAACTCGACGAGCGGCTCGGGTACACCGTCTGGCGTGCTCCGATCCCGGTGGAGCCCGAGCCCACTGGTCGTGACGTTCCGCGGTGACGAGCGAACGCCGGGGAGTAGGAACGGCTCGCCATCCGATCCACCACGCGGCTCCACGGGGGAGCCGCTCACATCGCCCGGACCGGCATCGGCTCCGGTGCCTGCCGTGGTCGACGGGCGATCGGCGGCCGACCCGTCCGCAGCGCCGCAGGCAGCGAGGGTCAGGATGGCGACGACGGCGAGGGGGAGTAGACGTCGAGACATGCAGCGGGAACCCGGCGACCGCTCCGGATCTTCCGGAGCGGAGCCGATCGACGGTGGAGTCCGGCGTGTTCACGAGATGTTTCGAGCTGCTGACCATGCGGAATGGGGGTCGCGGCCTAGCGTGTTCTCACATCGTGTTCAGTGGACCTTTCGCCCTCGCTCTGACCGCCGGCATGGCAGCGACCGTGAATCCGTGCGGGTTCGCGCTGCTGCCGGCGTATCTCTCGGCGTTCGTCGGTCTCGACGACGTCGAGGAGAGCGGCAACAAGGCCGCCGCCGTCGGCAAGGCGCTCAAGGTCTCGGCCGTTCTGACCGCTGGTTTCGTGACCGTGTTCGGTCTCTTCGGAGCCGTCATCACGAAGGTGCTCGAGGGCGTCGAGGAGTACCTGCCCTGGGCCACCATCGTGATCGGGCTCGGCCTCATCGGGCTCGGCATCTACCTGCTGATGGGCCGGCAGCTCGTGATCAACATCCCGAAACTGAATCGGGGCGGCGCCGACGGCACCCTGCTGTCGATGTACCTGTTCGGCGTCTCGTACGCCGTGGCGTCACTCTCGTGCACGATCGGCCCGTTCCTCGCGGTCACGTCGACCACCTTCCGGAACGAGAGCTACCTGTCCGGCGTGATGGTGTTCGTGCTGTACGGGCTCGGGATGGGCATCGTGGTCGGCATCCTGACGCTCGCCGTCGCGCTCGCCAAGGACGGCCTCGTCGCCAAGTTCCGCTCGCTGCTCCCGATCATGAACAAGGTGGCGGGTGTGCTCCTGCTGATCGCCGGCGCCTACGTGGCGTATTACGGCTGGTACGAGGTGCGGCTGTTCAACGGCAACGGCAGCGCCGACGATCCGATCATCGACGTGGCGATCGAGGTCCAGGGGTGGCTCCTGCAGTTCGTCCCCTCCGTCGACAACGCGCCGTGGTTCGGTCTGTTCGGCGGCATCGTCTTCGCCGCGGCGGGTGTGTGGGCCTACCGTCGTCGCAGCGGCGGTGGGCGGTCGAAACCCGAGGTCGCGGCCGAGACCTGACCTGCCGGCTGCTACAACAGTCGGATGGGTAGTGGGGCCGGAGCCGACGACGACTGGCTCGCTCGCGGGACCGACGACGTCGACGACATCGAGCGGTACTACGACGGCTGGGCTGCACGGTACGACGACGACCTCGCCGGATGGTCGTACGACGCACCCGACGTCGCCGCGCGTGCGCTCCTCGAGCACGCCCGTGAACCCGCTGCCGTCCTCGATGCCGGCTGCGGCACGGGCCTCGTCGGCCGCGCACTGCGACGTGCCGGCTACCGCCGGCGTCTCCACGGCGTCGACGTGTCGGCCGAATCCGTTCGACTCGCCGACGAGACCGGCACGTACGACACGGTCGAAACCGCCGACCTGCAGCGTCGGCTCGCCTTTGACGACGACGAGTTCGACGGGCTCGTCTGCGTCGGCGTCATGACCTACGTCCCGGACGTCGAGAGGTGCTGGAGTGAGTTCGTCCGGATCGTCGGCACCGGTGGTGTCATCGTCGTGACGCAGCGGGAAGACCTCTGGATCGAGCGACGCTGCCGTCGAGTGGTCGACGATCTGGCCGAGGCCGGGGCCTGGACGCCGATCGAGGTCACCGACGCACGGCCCTACCTCCCCGGTCACGGCGACTTCGCCGATCGGGTCGGTGTGCACTACGTCGTCGCGCACGTCAGCTGACGGATCCGAGCACGGAGGTTGGCGGACCGAGTGTGCTGCCGGTCGCCGGGTCGAAGAGGTGGATGTCATCGGGGTCGACGACCAGGTGCGAAGGGCGCCACAACTCGAAGTCGAGGTCGTCGTCGACGGCGAGGTCGATCACGAGCGGAGTCGGGCGCGTCCCGACTCCGATCTCGGCCCCTGTGACGAACGCGTGCCGGGCGTCGAGCGTGGCTCGGATCTCGAACCGATCGGCGAGCACGTCCATCCGTTCGACATCGACCACGACGCCGTCGCCGGTGAACCGGAATGCCTGAGGGCGGATGCCGGCGACGACGGTCCGGCCGACCCGGTCGGCGAGGACGTCGCGCCAGGCTCCGCCCAGGGGCAGCAGGGAACGTCCGAGGTCGAGACGGGGTTCGTCATCGTCGGTGACGGTGGCGGCGAACAGGTTCATGGTCGGTGTCCCGACGAACGTCGCGACGTAGGCGTCGACGGGCTCGTGGTACACGTCGCCCGGCGTACCGAGCTGCACGATCTCGCCGCAGCGCATGACGGCGATGCGGTCGCCGAGGGCCATCGCCTCGACCTGGTCGTGGGTCACGTAGAGGGTCGTGACGCCCAGTTCGTGGCGGAGCCGGGCGATCGTGGCGCGGAGCTCGGTGCGCAACTTGGCGTCGAGGTTCGACATCGGTTCGTCCATGAGCAGCAGCTGGGGGCGCCGAATCAGGGCCCGCGCCACCGCAACGCGTTGACGCTGACCGCCCGACAGCTCCCTGGGCCGCCTCTCCAGGAGGGGCGTCAGCGCCAGCAGCTCGGCGATGGCCATGACGTCCCGTCGGATCGAGCGGCGGTGCTGCCCCGACATCTTGAGCGGGAATCCGATGTTCTGTGCCACCGTCATGTGGGGGTAGAGCGCGGGGTCCTGGAAGATCATGCCCAGCGTGAGCGCCGCGCAAGGAACCTCGGTGACCGGTACGCCGTCGATGAGGATCGAGCCGCTGGTGATCGGATCGAGGCCCGCCACCATGCGCAAGACCGACGTCTTGCCGCATCCCGACGGGCCGACGATGACGAGGAACTCGCCGTCGTCGATGTGGAGATCGATGCCTCGCACGACCACGTCGCTGCCGAAGCGTTTGGTGAGGTGCTGGATGGTGACGGTCGACACGGTTCGATCCTCGTGGGGCGGCACCGCCCACTCTCGCGGCCGCGCTCGTCGTCGTCAACGAGTGAACGGCATGGTCGCGATCCGGATCGGTGAGACGGAACGGGCACTCGAGCACTTCCGGGCCACGGCCTGCGTCGATCTCCTCAACGGCAACCACGCGGTGGAGGGCGGTACGTTCATCGGCCGGATCCACACCGCTGCGTGCGGCGGCACGTATCAGCTCGCGGTCAACGGTTTCGGCGGACTGGACGTTCGCGACGCGGCGCTGGTCGTCGATCCGAAGATGCCCGCTGCATGGTCGTCGATCTCGTTCCCGATCCGGTGGCGGGGCCGACGCATGACGGTCGTGGCCACGGATGCGGCCGTGTCGATCAGCGCCGACGTCGACAACATCGACGACGTCGTGGTCGCCGTGAGCGACACGGACGTCACGGTCGCCCCGGGCGCGACCGTCGAGATCGACGTGTCACGAGGCTGAACGAAACGGTCTTTCGGCCCTCCCGAGTCGGGCGACGGCGTCGGCACGATGGTGGCAGGACGACCCGCAGGTGGATCCGTTGGGTGAGAGGAGTGCCTCGTGAACGAGCGTGACGTCGCCGGGTGTGGGACGATCGTGGTGGGTGTCGACGCGAGCAAGGAGTCCGACGACGCACTCACGTGGGCGCGTGCCGTCGCCGGCCCCGACGATCGAATCGTCGTCGTCCATGCTTGGGAGATTCCGATGGTGACCGGCTACGACATGGTGATCGCCGTCGACGTCGGGGAGATCGAGCAGGCGTCGGCGGCAGCGCTCGACGAGCTCGTCGAGCGTGAAGACGATCCGCGGCTCGTGCCCGTTTCTCGCCGGGGACACGCCGGGCGGGCGCTCGTCGCCGAGGGCGAGGAGGCCGATCTGATCGTCGTCGGTCACCGAGGTAGCAGCCGCCTGTCGTTGATGTTGGGTTCCACCGCGAACTATGTGGTGCATCATTCGCGGCAGCCGGTCGTCGTGGTCCGAGGCGAGCGAATCGGATCACCTACCCGCGTCGTGGTCGGCGTCGACGACTTCGACGCGCCGGCCGACAGCCCGTCGGTTCGGGCGCTGCGTTGGGTCTACCAACTGCCGAAGGTCGAGCAGGTGACCGCCGTGCACGCCTGGTTCCTGCCACCGCTCGCGGTCGGCATGTACCACCCGGCCAGTACCGATCTGACGTCGATGGATGCAGCGGCGCTCCGCATCGCGGAGCGCGTCCTCGAGGCGGCCGGAGAGCCACCGCCGGGTGTGTCGGTGACAGCCGAGAGCGAGCGGGGAACGGGCGGGCTGGCGCTGATCGATGCGTCGCAGTCGGCCGACCTCGTCGTCGTCGGGCGGCGCGGACGCGGTGGCTTCTCCGAGCTCGTGCTCGGCTCGACGAGTGCGGAGGTTGCAGCGCACAGCCACGCCCCGGTCGCGATCATCCAATGAGCTCCGCCAGTCCCGGCGAGTCGACCAGCCCGGCGGTCAGTCCTCGGGTTCGATCGTCTGCCCCGACAGCTCGAGCTTCGTGGCGTAGACGGCAGCCTCGGTTCGACGCTGCATCCCGAGCTTGGCCAGGAGGTTCGACACGTAGTTCTTGATCGTCTTCTCGGCCAGGAACATCTCACCGGCGATCTGACGATTCGTCATCCCGTCGGCGATGAGGTGCAGGATCCGCCGCTCCTGCGGCGTGAGTGTGCTGAGTCGATCATCGACGGGAGCGGGCTCCCGAAGTCGTTGCAGCACGCGGCCGGTGATGGCCGGATCGAGCAGGGACTCGCCGGCGGCGACGCGTTTGACGGCCGAGATCAGTTCGGTCCCGCGCACCTGCTTGAGCACGTAACCCGATGCACCCGCCATGATCGCTTCGAACAGTGCTTCGTCGTCGCTGTAGGACGTCAGGATCAGGCATTGTGTGCCGTGTGCACTCCGCACGTCGCGGCAGACCTCGATGCCGTTTCCGTCGGGGACCCGCACGTCGAGCACCGCGACATCCGGGCGCACCGCGGGAATCCGGGCCAGGGCGTCGGTGGCGTTGGCAGCCTCGCCGACCACCTCGATCTCGCCCGTCGACTCGAGCAGGGCACGAACACCGCGCCGGACGACTTCGTGGTCGTCCATCAAGAACACGGTGATCGGCTCGGGCATAGGTCGAGTCGAGCAGCTCTGGATGGTCGACGCAAGGGACCTTGGTCCCCCCGGGGTTCCGCGCTGCGCTGAGGTACCGTTCGGATCGTGCCGCCGCAGCCACTGCCGAGTTTCCCGAGTTCCGCCAGCCGATGGGCGCTCCACGCGGTCGAGTTCTCGCCCGACGGTGTGCTCGTGGTGTCGACCGACGGATTGATCGTGTACGCGAACCGCTCGATCGAGGACATGGCGGCCTGCGAGGAGAGCCTCGTGGGGCGCAACGTCGATGACCTCGTGCCCGGTACGGTCCGGGAACGGCACGCGCGCCTGCGCAGGGCCTTCGTGCAGACGCCGTCGCAACGTCCCATGGGTTCGGGCCTCGAACTGTCGCTGCGCCGCCTCGACGGCGTGGAGGTGCCGGTCGAGGTCGCACTGAGCCCGTTCGACGAGGACGGTCTCTACGTCGTGGCCGCGATTCGCGACGTGACTGAGCGCCGTCGGAGCCAGCGCCGGCTCGCGGCGGCCAACCAGCAGCTGGCGTTGCTGCAAGAGCGCGAACGGATCGGGCGGGACCTGCACGACGTCGTGCTGCAGCGGCTCTACGGAACCGGGCTGACCGTGCAGGCGATCGGGGCCGGAACCGATGCCACGACTCGGGATGCGCTCGAAGCGGTGATCGACGAGATCGACCGGATCATCGGCGAGGTCAGGACGATCGTGTTCACCCTCGGCAACAGCGGTCAGCGCGGCGCCCTCGGTCAGGATCTCGCCGACGTCGTGGCCCAGGCAAGTCGGGTGCTCGGCTTCACCCCGGCGCTCCGGCTGGTCGGGCCGGTGGAGTCGGTGATGAGCGCCGAGACCTGCGCGGAGATGATGGCCTCGCTGCGAGAGGCGCTCGGCAACGTGGCCCGTCATGCCAAGGCGTCGGCGGTCGAGGTGACGATCGCGGTGGAAGGCGACCGGGTGATCATGGCGGTTCGCGACGACGGCGTCGGTCCGCCGGACCTCGAGGGTCAGCCGACGAGCGGCAACGGGCTCATCAACCTGCAGGCGCGTGCGTCGGCGCTCGGCGGGAGTTGCACGCTCGAAGCCGTTGCGCCTGGCGGGGCGGTCCTTGCATGGAGTGTGCCCTACTGACGATCCGCTCACCGTCCACCGCTCGGGCGGCCGTGAGCCCCGTCAGAGGTACTGCATGCGGTGTGCCTGCTCGGTGAGCTCGCTGCGGTGATCGGGGTGGGCCACGGCGATCAGCGCCCGTGTCCGCTCTCGCACCGAGCGACCGCGCAGTTCGGCCACTCCGTACTCGGTGACGACCTTGTCGACCGTGTTCTTGGGGGTCGTCACGACGTCGCCGCGCGCGAGCTGTGGCACGATCCGGCTCTGACCCGAGCTGGTCGTCGAGTGCAGTACGACGAAACCCTGGCCGCCGGGCGAGTTCATCGCGCCGCGGGCGAAGTCGTTCTGACCGCCGGAGGACGAGTAGTACTTGCCGTCGATCGTCTCCGATGCACACTGCCCGAGGAAGTCGACCGAGAGCGTGGCGTTGATCGAGATGAAGTTGCGCTCGCGCCCGATGATCGCCGGGCTGTTCACGTACCGCACGGGCCAGAGCTCGATCGCCGGGTTGTCGGTGAGGAATTGATGGAGCCGGTCGGTGCCGAGCGCGAACGTGCCGACCGTCTTGGTTCGGTTGAGCTCCTTGCGGACGCCGTTGACGACGCCCCGCTCCATGAGGTCGACGACACCGTCGGAGAGCAGCTCGGTGTGCACACCGAGGTCGCGGTGATCGACGAGTGCCGACATGATGGCGTTCGGGATGGCCCCGATGCCGGTCTGGATCGTCGACTCGTTCGGCACTCGCTCGGCGACGTAGCCGGCGATGGCGCGGTCGACGTCGCTCGACGCGGCCGGCGGAACGGACACGAGCGGTCGATCGGATCGGCACCATCCGACGACCTGACTGCCGTGGAGCTGGTTCCGTCCGAACGTGCGTGGCATGTGCTCGGTGACCTCGAGGAAGAAGCGTGCCCGCCCGATGAAGCTCGAGGTGTAGTCGGCCGAGACGCCGAGCGAGAAGTAGCCGTGCTGGTCGGGAGGTGAGGCCGCTGCGAGCACCAGCGGATCGTCGGTCCGCGCCCGCATGATGCCGTAGACCTCGGAGAAGTGCGCCGGTACGAGTCCGACGTGGCCGGCCGCGAACTGCGGTCTGGTCACGTGGGACAGGAAGTACGAGATGTGCTTCAGTCGACCGCCGAAGTCTCCGTGGAGGTACGGCCGATCGTGGATGGCGTGCATCTGGTGCACGCGAACGCCCGCCAGGTCGCCCGCGCAGGACTCGATCGCATCGAGCAGCGCTGTCGGCTCGCCGTTCGCGAGCGGGACGATGATCTGGGTGCCCGGACCGATGTGGTCGAGGACGCCCGAGGGGTCGGTGGGTGGCTGCATCGGATTCGAAACTATCGGGGCTCGCCGGGGTGCTCGTCGGCTCAGTCGGGCCGCATCTTCGGTGCTCCGGGATGATGATCGCCCGTGTGGGCGTCGATGCCGGTCTCCGAACTCGTACTGGTCGCCGTCGCACCCTCCACGACGTGGAACCGTCGCCCGGTCGTGAGCCGCGGCTCGATCCTGACGAAGTTCGGCTTCTCCGAGGCGATCCACGGATACAGCGGGAGATCGTCGGCGGCCCAGCGTTCGGTCATGCCCTCGATCTCGTGAGCCACGCCCTTGACCACGACGCTCCAGACCGCGTCGTCGTCGCCGTCGAGTCCGTCGATCTCGACGGCGACGTGGCGGCTGAGCACGGCACCCGCCAGCTTCGTGCCTGCACCGGTGCGGAAGACGATCGACTCCCCGTCGACCAGGTAGTTGATCGGGAAGATGTCCGGCTGACCGCCGATGTCGACCGCAAGTCGGGCGACCGTGTGGCTCGCGAGCAGCGCCCAGCACTCGCGTTCGGTCAGGTGCACCGTGTCGGCTCCAGCGTTCATGGTCTCATTCAACCGCACGTCGACCGCGCCGAACAGGGTCGGACGGCCCGAGGACGACGTCGGCCGCGCTCGAGCCTCAGGCTCGACGTCAGTCGGCGGAGTCGCGCCGATCGATCCGGCGGAACCTCTGACCTGACACCGAGTTCGGGGTCACCCGGATGAAGATCGGCTTCGGACCCGCCTGCCACGGTGTGACCTCGAGCTCGACGGCCGACGCTCCCTCCAACATCCGGACGATCTCCTTCGCGACCCCCGTGATCCCGACGCTCCAGGCGGTTCCGTCGCCGGGAGTCCATCCGTCGACCTCGAACGCCACTCGGGGGTCGGATCGGATCGCATCCACCTTCGAGCCCTCCGTCGTGCGGAACACGATGGTGGCGTGGTCGACGACCGCGTTGATCGGATAGATGACGGGACCGTCCGGGCCGATCACCGCCAACCGACCGTACGGTTCGGCGCGCAAGTGCGCCCAGCACTCGCGTTCCGACAGTTCGTCGGCGGTCGTCTCGTCGGCACCGGAGCTCATGGCCCCATGTTGGTGCACGACCGCCTCCGGCGCCAGGGGCAGTCCGGTCGGGTCGCGCACGAGGTGACGGAACGATCCTCGCGTCTCAGACCATGACGCGAACCGCGTCGATCCATCGCTGCGTCGAGGTCAGGAGCCGGTCGCAGTCGTCGTCGCCGATCTCGACCGACAGGGCGATGAACCCACGGCGAGCGATGTAGAGCCCGTCGGCCAGGAGGTGGTGGAAGAGGAGGTCGAGCAACCGGTCGTCGTGGGAGCGGACGTTCGACATCGACCCGAGCCCGCTGACCCAGATGTCGAGACCGGACCGCGCGAACAGATCGCCCAGCCCGTTCCGGAGCCGGTCGCCGCGATCGTTGACGGCCAGGATGCGCTCGGGTGGCAGCTCGTGCCGGAGCGTGGTGACGGCGGCCGTCATCGAGGCCACGTTGTTGTTGAACGTGCCGGCCTGCGTGAGCGTGCCACCGGCCTGTCGATCGAATGCACCCATGATGTCGCGATGTCCACCGAAGGCTCCGAAGCTGAACCCGCCTCCGAGGTACTTGCCGAGCGTCGTCATGTCAGGGCTGACGCCGAATCGCTCCTGTGCACCGCCCGGGGCGAGTCGGGACGTCATCACCTCGTCGAAGATCAGCACGACACCGGCGTCATCGCAATGGTCGCGGAGTGCGCGAAGGAACTCGACACTCGCCGGTCGGCACCCGCCCGATCCCTGGACCGGCTCGACCAGGACGCACCCCAGACTCTGGGCGCGGTCGTGGTCGCCGAACAGTGCGTCGAGGGCATCGACGTCGTCGAACGGGGCGACGCGGAAGTCGTGAGGAACGTTGAGGGGGTGATGCGGACCACCGACGGCACCGAATCCCAGAACGCCGCCGTGGTACGCCTGATCGAACACGCCGACGCCGGTGCGCCCCGTGTGGTGCAACGCCGTGCCGATCGCCATGAGGTTGGCCTCGGTGCCCGAATTGGTGAAGCGCACCTGCTCGATCGAGGCGAACCGCTCGCAGATCATCTCGGCGAGTTCGATCTCCGCTTCGTGCATCGCGCCCAACGCCCAACCCCGGTCGAGCGCCTCGATGACCGCCACACGGACCGCGTCGGGGGAGTGGCCGAGCAGTCCCGCGGTGTAGTTGCCGCAGAAGTCGACGTAGCGGTGGCCGTCGACATCGACGAGTTCTGCGCCGGCTGCCGATGCGATCCGGAATGGGAACGGCTCGAAGTCCAGCACCGACCTCGTGTTGCCGCCCGGCATCACGCGACGGGCGCGCTCGTGCACCGTGGCGCTGGCGGGTCGGAACGAGCGGTAGCGATCGTGCGCCGCGACCACGGCGGCGTCGAGGTCGGTCATCACGACGTTTCCGTCGGTCGGGGAGGACATGGAGCGAGGCTATTCGCACCCGGACGGCGTGGTCGTGCCCGGCGAAGCATCGGATCGAACCCGGAGAAGCTGCCAGCGAAAAGCGGTATCTCAACATCCCTTTTGTAAAATGCATGTCGAGCGCCGGGTCGGTGTCTCGGAACGAGGAGGATGTCGATGCCCGTCGATCTGCGTGATGGTGATCCGAGGATCATCGTCCACGACCGCAGTGGCTCCCGTCTGCCGTACTCGAGGGGCATCATGGCCACGAGCCTTCTGGCGACGGGTGTTCACACCGAGGAGGCGTACCGGCTCGCCTCGCTCATCCAGGCCCGACTGCTGCACCACGACCGACACGAGGTCGCCGCCTGCGAGTTGCTCGATCTGGCGCTCGTGACGCTCCAGGACGAGGCGGAGGGTGGCGACGTGTCGGAGCGGTGGTTGGCATGGCGTCGCGCCAAGCGTTCCGGGCGGCCGATCGTCGTCGTGCTCGGCGGTGCTCCCGGTTCCGGCAAGAGCACGCTGGCGACACGGCTCGCCGTGCGACTCGACGTGACCCGGGTGATCACCACCGATGCGATCCGGGAGGTGCTCCGAGTGGTCGTGCCCGAGACCGTGCTACCGGAATTGCACGGTTCCACGTTCGACGTCATCGACGGGCCCGGGCCGATGCAGTTCGCCCGCTTCGACCGTCAGTGCTCGGCGGTCGTGCAGGCGACCGGGGCGGTTGCGTCGAGGCTGGCGATCGAACACCGCTCGATGATCATCGAGGGTGTCCACCTCGCCCCTGGTGCGATCACCCGTCAGCTCGCCGACCATCCGGCGAAGCCGATCGTGGTCGAGCGGCTCGTGATGATCGACGAGTCTTGTCACGCCGCCCACCTGCGTGCGCGGTCGGCGAGTGAGCCGTTGCGGGGTGGTGATCGCTACCTCGATCGCTTTCCGACGCTGCGAGCGATCCAGGCGCATCTCATCGAGCAGGCGCATTCCGCGGGCGTGCCGACCGTCGACCTGCACGAAGCGACCGAGCTGACGCAGAGCATCGTCGACGAGATCGCGGCGCGCGCCGGATCCGACGAGACGGCGGTTCCCGGATGAGTTCGGTCGCCGCCGGCGCCGACGCGTCGCTCCAGGTCGACCCGGCGACCTTCGGCGAGCTCATGTCCGAGTTCGAGGTGATGGTGCTCGATGTCCACGGCGTGGTGCTCAACCGGCCGCTCCACGACTTCGTGTTCGACGTCGGTGAGCGCACGGGTGAGGGCGGTGAGGAACTGCTCCGTCGGTGGCGCAGCGATCTGCGTGTGTCGTTCTGGCAGGGCCGTCTCGGTGAGCCGGACATGTGGGCGCAGCTGGCGCCGGAGCTCGATCCGCAGGTGCTGCGCGACGACTTGGAGTCACGGTTCGCGACCGGTCCGCTGTACGGCTCGATCGTCGGCTCCAGTCGTCGGATGTGGCTGCTGTCGAATCACCACAGCGGTTGGCTGTTGCCCCGTCTCGAGCGGTTCGGTCTGGCCGACCGGTTCGAACGTGTACTCGTCTCCGACCGGATCGCCGCCGCGAAACCGTCACCACGCGCGTTCGCCCAGGTCGTCGAACTCTCGCGCGACACGAGCACGTGCTTCGTCGACGATCAGCGCCACAACGTCGAAGGCGCTCGTGCCCTGGGTCTGACCGCCCGGCTGCTCCGCCCCGACCAGCCGTGACGCACCACCCTTGACTCGCGTGACCAGGCGAGATCGCCGGGATCGACACCGCTGGAGCTCGATCGGCTCGGCTCGGTGGCGTCTCGCCTCGCACCCGGAGGACGTCGACGGCTCGTCGACGAACTCGAACTGATCCCGACTGCGGTCGAGGAGTTGCTGCGGGCGTACCCGCCCGTCACGATGGCGCGGGTCGCCACGCGGGACACGACGCCGAGCGGCCAAGCAGGCGAGCGGGTGGTGCTCCCGTTTCCGGCCGCCAACCGCGACCCGGCCGTCTTCGACCATCCGGAAGAGGTCATCATCGACCGTGAGCGGAACCGTCACATCGTGTTCGGCGCGGGCATCCACCGCTGTCTCGGTTCGAACCTCGCTCGGCGGACACGAACGTGGCGATCGAGGAGCTCCTCGAGATCGTGCCGGAGTTCGAGTTGGAGGACCCCGACGCCGCGACGTGGGCCGGTGGTCGGGCCCGCGGGCCCCGCAATCTGTCCGTCACGTTCCCCACCCGCCGGGCGCGCCGGTCGGCCTCAACCCCCGATGAACTCGGGTCGGCGGCGCTCGGCCATCGCCCGCACGCCCTCGGTCCAGTCCGCCGTCCGGCGGAGCCGGTCCTGCTCGGCCAGCTCCCGATCGGTCGCCACCCGGATGCGGTCGGCGAGGTCGCCGCGCATCGTCTCGCGGATCGATCGCACCGCCAGCGGTGCCGACACGGCGATCTCGCGCGCCAGGTCGCGCGCTGCGTCGCGAACGTCGTCGAGCGGCACGAGGCGATCGACGAGTCCGATCTCGAGCGCCTCCTGGCCGTCGATGCGGCGCCCGGTGTAGAGCATCTCCAGCGCCCGTTGACCCCCTGCGAGTGCGGGCAACGTCACGGTCAATCCGAATCCGTGGTGGAAGCCGAGCCGGGCGAAGTTGGCGCTGAATCGGGCTTCCGGCGCAGCCACGCGGAAGTCGGGCATGCACGCGAGTCCGAGCCCTCCGCCCACGGCGGCGCCCTGGATGGCGGCGACGACGGGCGTCTTCGTGGCGAACAGGTCGTACGCCGCGTCGTAGAGGTGCCGCGCCGGCTCTGTCGAAACGTCGCCGCCATCGCGCCCGGCGAAGTCCGCGCCGGCGCAGAAGTGCTTGCCCTGCGAACAGAGCACGATCGCGCGGCACCGCGCGTCGTCGTCGAGCTCGACGAACGTGGCAGCGAGCGACTCGATCAGATCGAGGTCGAAGAAGTTGTTCGGTGGCCGCCTGATCTCGGCGACCGCCACGTGGTCGTCGTGGATGGTGACGTGCACGTCACCATCGGTCAGTGAGGTCGCGCTCATGCCCGGAGCGTAACGACGGCCTGACGAGGCCGGAGAGGCGCGGCCGGGGCACCGCTAGGCTGCGGCGCGTGCGCATGCCCGGCTCGCGTGGACATCTCCGCCGCTACTTCGATCACAACGACGGCCGCATGATCCACAAGTGGCTGCACTACTTCCCGATCTACGAGTCGCACCTCGAGCGATGGCGCGGACGGCGGGTCAGGATGCTGGAGATCGGCGTGTCGCACGGCGGTTCACTGCAGATGTGGCGCGACTACTTCGCCGACGGCTCGACGATCGTGGGTGTCGACGTCGCACCGCGCGTCGCCGAACTCGCCGGCGACGGGATCCACATCGAGATCGGTGACCAGGGCGACGCCGAGTTCCTGCGGCGTGTCGCCGAGCAGTACGGGCCGTTCGACATCGTGCTCGACGACGGCAGCCACCTGCCCGTGCATCAGATCGTCAGCATCGAGACGCTGTGGCCCACGTTGCCGGACGGCTCGATCTACATCGTCGAGGACCTGCACAGCAACTACTGGGCCGACTACCAGGGCGGCCGCTGCGTCGACGGCACGTTCATGTCGTGGATCGCCGAGCGGATGCACGACATGCACGCGTTCCACTCGCGGGAGGTCGGGTTCGAGCCGAACACGTGGACGCACACGTTGAACGGCATGCACGTCTACGACAGCGTCGCGATCTTCGACAAGGCGACGCGGGAGATGCCCGAGCACCGCAAGACCGGTTGGCCGTCGTTCGACGACGTCCCGGGTGTCGCACCGGGCGGACCACTCGAGCCACTCCATCAACAACAGCTCGACTCGCTCGAAGGGCGTCGAGCCAAGCTCCGACGCGCCCGGCGCCGACTGGCCACTCGGGTCCGTGCCCGGTTCGGCCGCTCGTCCTGATCGGTGCACCCGGTCGGCCGGTGGAGTCGGGATCTTGGACGTTCGGCTCTAGTGACGGACGCGCGGACACGGTTCGATGACGTCAGATGACGGTTTCGACCACGGCCTGCCGAGGCCACGACGAAGAGGAGTGTCGATGACCGATGCCCATGCCACCGTTGCCGAGAGTCTGCAGGTGCACGGCGATCTCTCGAGTTCTGAACAGGAGGCGCTGCTCCACCACTGGTCCAAGCTCGACGCGCGCTTGCGGTCGTTCGACGCCGGCACCGTTCGGCTGGACCTGTACATCAAGGAGCGGGGCACGCTGAGCCAGCACATCACACTGGAGGCTCGGATCGAACGGTTTCCGAGGCTCGTCGCCACCGCCGGCGCCGGGGAGTTCGATCGTGAGCTGAACGTGGTTCGCGACGAGATGGTGCGATTGATCGGCGATGCGCGGGACCAGCACCGCGTGCGACACCACCGAGGGTGACGGAGTCGGTACGCGTCACGGTGTGACCACCGGCTCTGCCGTCGGCGAGACCGTTCGGACATACTTGATCCATGAGGAGCCTCGTGGTCGGCGTCGATGGGTCGCCTTCGTCGCTCGGAGCGCTGCGTTGGGCGGCGGACAACGTCGGATCCGATGGAGAACTGCATGCGCTCGTGGCGACCCGACCCAAGCCCGAGTTGCCGGTCGAGATCTCGGACCCCGACCGTATCGACGACCTGTTCATGCTCGAGCACGAGCTCGATCGCGTCGCCCGAACGGCGGTGGAAGGCGAGGTCGGTGCGATCTCGGTCAGAGCGGTCGGCGAGCCTGCCGCCGACGCCTTGCGTCAGAACGCGCTCGCGCGCGACGCCGACGCCATCGTCGTGGGTACGCACATGTCGGCGCTCGGGATGCCGAAGCGGCTCGGTTCGACGCTGAAGAATCTGATGGCCGACCTTCCGTGCCCGCTCGTCGTGGTGCCGGACTCGCTCGGTCCGGGGGTTCCCGGCGGACCGATCATCGTGGGGGCGGGCCACGGGCCGGCGACCGGCGCCGCCGTGTGTTGGGCAGCCGGGCGGGCCGGCGAGAGCGGCCGATCGCTGGCGATCGTGCGCGCGACCGGTGAGGGGCCGGTGTTCCAGATCGACGGATGGTTGTCCTTCGTGGCGTCCTACATCGATCCGGCGATGCGCGACCAGTGGACCCGTGAGGATCTCGACGAGTTCGCGCGCCTGGCGAAGTCGGCGACCCCGGCAGACATCGAGATCGCGACCGCAGTCCTGCGCGGCCTCCCGGCGACCCAACTGGTCGACGAGAGCGAACGAGCGTCGCTCCTGGTCATCGGTCAACACCGCACGTGGGGGCGGGGGAGTCACCACGTCGCCCAACCCCTGCATCACGCACTCACGCATGCGCAGTGCCCGGTCGTGGTGGTACCCGCCGTCGACGAGCCGACCGACCCGGAACCCGCTGAGTGACGACGACGAGCGCCGAGAGCGAGCTCCGGGGCCTGTCGGCGGCCGAGGTCGCCGAGCGGCGACGTGTCGGGCAGGTCAATCGGCAGCCGAATCAGACGTCGCGCACCTATTCCGGGATCGTGCGCGCGAACGTCCTGACCCGGTTCAACCTGATCCTGTCGATCCTCGCAGCGGTCGTGCTCGCGGTGGGGGAGTTGCCCGACGCGCTGTTCGCACTCGTGATGGTCGCCAATACGTCGATCGGTATCGTGCAGGAGGTCCGGGCCAAGCGGACGCTCGATCGGGTGCGGCTGCTGGTGTCTCCGGTCGTCACGGTTCGGCGCGAAGGTCACGCCATCGAGGTGCCACCCGATGACGTGGTGCTCGACGATCTGATCGAGTTCCGCGCCGGCGACCAGGTCGCGGTCGACGCCGAGATGTTGGCCGGGGACGGTCTGGAAGTCGACGAGTCCGCGCTCACCGGCGAGTCCGATCCGGTGCTGAAGTTTCCCGGTGACGAAGTGTTGTCCGGCAGCGTCGTCATCTCGGGGGGTGCCCTGGCGATCGCACGACGGGTCGGCGAGGACGCCGGGATCCATCGGCTCGTCGAGCAGGCCAAGGCGTTCGAGCTGGCGACGTCGGAGCTCCGCACCGGCGTCGACCAGGTGCTTCGCATCGTCGGATGGATCCTCCTCCCGCTCGGAGCGTTGTTGCTGTGGAGCCAACTGCGTTCGAACGACTCGGTGGCGGACGGGTTGATCGCGGCGGTGGCCGGCGTCATCGGACTCGTGCCCCAGGGCCTGATCCTCCTGGTCAGCATGGCGCTCGCCGTCGCCGTGATCCGACTCTCCGGGGACCACGTCGTCGTCCAGGAGCTGCACGCGGTCGAGGGCCTTGCCCGTATCACCACGTTCTGTGTCGACAAGACCGGGACGTTGACGACCGGCTCGATGAAGGTGGACTCACTCCGGCTGCTCGCAGGATCGGGTGACGTGGACGGCGAGCACTCCGTGCGGCGGGCGCTGGCCTCGCTCGCGTCGGTCGATCCGAACCCCAATCGTACGCTGCGGGTGATCGCGGACTCGGTCGAGGGCGCCGAGACGTGGGCGGCCGATCACGTGGTTCCGTTCTCGTCGGCTCGGAAGTGGAGCGCCGCGACCCTCCGGATCGCGTCCGGCACCACGGCCTCGCCGTCCGGCCCGGACCGGACGTGGGTGCTCGGCGCACCCGAGATCCTGCTCGAACGTGTCGATCCGGCGGAGCGTCCGCCGATCGACGAGATGATCGACGCTGCGACGCTGCGCGCCCAACGAGTCGTGCTCGTTGCCACGAGCGCCGGGGACGTGACCGACCAGACGCTTCCGGAGCGGCTCGTGCCTCGCGCTCTGGTCACACTGTCGGAAGAGGTACGAGACGACGCGGCATCGACGATGGCCTATTTCCGGCAGCAGGAAGTCACCGTCAAGGTGATCTCGGGCGACCACCCGGCCACCGTGTCGGCCGTCGCCGACCGCATCGGGCTGCCCGGAGCCGATCGATGCGTCGACATGAGGACGGTCGACATCGACGACGTCGACGCCCTCGACGCGACCGTGGCCGAGCACGTGGTGTTCGGGCGGGTGCTGCCCGAGCAGAAACGGGCGATCGTCGAGTCGCTGCAGCGGGCGGGCGAGCGGGTCGCGATGACGGGTGACGGGGTCAACGACATTCCGGCGCTCAAGCGCGCCGACATCGGGGTGGCCGTCGACACCGCGACTCCGGCCACGAAGGCCGTCTCGCAACTCGTGTTGCTCGACGGTCGCTTCGACCGGATGCCGAACGTGGTCGCCGAGGGGCGGCGGGTGATCTACAACATGGAACGGGTGTCGGCACTGTTCCTGACCAAGACCGTGTACGCCGCGTTGTTCGCGCTCGCGATCGGGCTGTCGGGTTCGATCTTCCCGTTCCTGCCGCGTCAGATGAGCCTCGTATCGGAACTCACGATCGGGGTCCCTGCGTTCGCCTTGAGTTTCCGGAGCGCCGATGCCCCGTGTCGCCCGGGATATCTCGAACGGGTACTCCGATTTGCCGTGCCGGCCGGTCTGGTCACCGGGTCGGTGACACTGGTCGCCTACTGGCTGGCTCGTTCCGACATCGGCGGCGCCAGTCTCGAAGAATCGCGGTCGGCGTCGACACTGGCGCTCGTGTTGTTCGGGTTCTGGATTCTGACGATGCTGATGCGGCCGATCGACCGTCTCGACCTGGGGTTGCTCGCAGCGATGCTCGCCGCGTTCGCGTTGGTGCTGCTGATCGAGCCGCTCCGCGACTTCTACCTGCTCGAACGGCCGCCGGTCAGGGTGGTGGCGACGACGTTGGCAACGGTCGCCGCGGGCATCGTCGCATGGGCGCTCGTGGTCGGCGGCCGTCGCCACATCAACCCGGGCTGACCTGCGAGGTGCCGGCTCGATGCGTCGCCGCCGGGCTCGATACGTGCTCGATCACGAGGGCCGGGCACGATGGAGGTCGTGGACGTGACCGCCACTGCCCGATCGGAGGAACTCGAATGGACATCGTGCTGACCGGCACCGGCTCCCCGCTGCCCGATGCGAATCGTGCGGGACCCTCCACGTTGGTGAAGACCGGCGACACGCACATCCTCGTCGACGCCGGCCGGGGTGTCGTGATGCGCATGGCGGGCGCGGGGTCGCTGCCGGGGTTCCTCGCCGAGGTGCTGATCACCCATCTGCACAGTGATCACGTCTGCGCTCTCAACGACGTGATCACCACGCACTGGGTGATGACCCAAGGCAACGCGACGCTGCGGATCTCCGGTCCGCCCGGCATCGCACAATTCGTCGAGCGGCAGTTGCACGCTCTGGAACCCGACATCGGCTACCGCATCCGGCACCACGACGTGTTGACCGACGGGCCGCGGGTCGAGGTGACCGAGCTCGAACCGGGGGCGACCCTGCGGATCGACGACGTGGACATCACCACCCGGGCGACCGAGCACGCACCGGTCAAGCCGACACTCGGCTATCGGCTCGAACACGACGGTTCGGTGGTGGCACTCGCCGGTGACACGGTCCCGTGCGAGGGGCTCGATCTCCTCGTGGCGGAGGCCGACGTCTACGTGCAGACCGTGATCCGCCGCGACCTGGTCAGTCAGATCCCGCATCCCATGATGCAGGACATCCTCGACTACCACTCGGGCGTCGACGATGCCGCGAAGACCGCTGCCCGCAACGGCGTGAAGCGCCTCGCGTTGACGCACATGGTGCCCGCCCCGACGCCCGAGCAGTACCCGCAGTGGCGGTCGCTGGCTGCCGAACACTTCGACGGCGACGTGATCATCGGCGACGACCTGACCACCGTCACGGTCTGACCGCTCGACATCGTGGTCGACGTCGTCGACGAGCTGCGCAATGGCGACGATCCGGCGTCGGGAGAGGGATCTCGGGGAGGGGAACCGCCCGGTGCCCCGCTTCGATCACGACCGGCTTGGCCTGCCATCGTCGGGGCAGCGGCCGGACGGCCGCACCCTGCGAGGTCGCTGCGCCGACGACGATGCGCACCCGAACTCGCCACATCAGAAAGGCATCACGGATGGCCGACATGCCCTCGCCCTTCCCCGGCCGGATCGGCCGGACTCTCGCCGACTCCGAGCCGTATTTCTCCGAGCCGCCACACCCCGGCAGCGATGCCCCCAACGTGGTGATCGTGCTCATGGACGACACCGGGTTCGCGCAGTTCGGGTGCTACGGCTCCGACATCGACACCGCCAACATCGATGCACTGGCGGCCGACGGTGTGCAGTTCACCAACTTCCACGTCACGCCGCTGTGCTCACCCACTCGGGCGGCGCTGTTGACCGGTCGCTCGCAACACGCCGTCGGCATGCGGGGCGTGTCGAACTGGCGAACCGGGTTCCCGCATCAGCTCGGCCACATCTCGAACCGGGCCGCCACGATCGCCGAGATCCTCCACGAGGTGGGCTACGCGACGTTCTGTGCCGGCAAATGGCACTTGGCGCCCACGCAGGACACGTCGGCGGCCGGCCCGTTCGACCAGTGGCCGCTCGGTCGCGGGTTCGACCGGTTCTACGGCTTCCTCGAAGGTGAGACCGACCAGTTCCACCCCGAACTGGTGCGCGACAACACGCACATCGACCCGCCTGCGAAGCCCGAGGACGGTTACCACGTCAGTGAGGACCTGGTCGATCAACTGCTGCAGATGATCAACGACAGCAACGGCGTACGCCCCGACCGGCCCTTCTTCGCGTACCTGCCGTTCGGTGCCACCCACGCTCCCCATCAGGCGCCGCGGGAGTACCTCGACAAGCACCGTGGTCGATACGACGAGGGCTGGGACGTCGTCCGGCAGCGCTGGTACGAGCGTCAGTTGGAGCTCGGCGTGATCCCAGAGGGCACCGCGCTGGCGCCGCGCAACCCCGGTGTCGACGCGTGGGACGACCTGCCGGAGAACCAGCGGCGTCTCGCGTGTCGCCTGCAGGAGGCGTTCGCCGCGTTCCTCGACCACACCGACGACCAGATCGGCCGCCTCGTGGACGGACTCCGCGACATGGGCCAGTTGGACGACACGATCCTCATCGTGATGGCCGACAACGGCGCCTCACAGGAGGGAGGCCCGTTCGGGGTGCTGCACGAGATGAAGTTCTTCAACGGGATCCTGGAGACGCCCGACGAGGCGATCGAGCGGATCGACGACATCGGCGGCCCGCACAGCCACACCAACTACCCGTGGGGGTGGGCTCAGTGTGGGAACTCACCGTTCAAGTGGTACAAGCAGAACACTCACGAGGGCGGCGTGCACGTCCCGATGATCGTGCATTGGCCGGCCGGGCTGGGCGACGAGCAGCTTGGCACCATGCGCCACCAGTTCACGAGTGTGTCCGACATCGCGCCGACCATCTACGAACTGCTCGACCTCACCCCACCCGACACGTACCGGGGCGTCCGGCAGATGCCGGTGACCGGCCACTCGTTCGCGGCGATCCTGAACGACGCCGACGCGCCGGCGACCAACACCCTCCAGTATTTCGAGAACGCGGGGAGTCGGGCGCTCGTCGCCGAACAGCAAGGTGTCTGGTGGAAGGCGGTCTGCAAGCACATGCAGGGCGACGACTTCGACACCGAGCCGTGGGAGCTGTACGACCTGTCCGCTGACCCGTCGGAATGCCGGGATCTCGCGGGCGAGCAACCCGACCGGTTGGCCGAACTGATCGAGGTGTGGTGGCGTGAGGCCGAGCGACACGGTGTCTTGCCGCTCGACGACCGTTTGGTGGAGTTGTTCGCGCCGCACCTGCAGGAGCATTCCCCGCATCGCCCCGACCGTCGCTACACCTACCGCCCGCCGATGTCGCAGATCCCGGCCCAGGCCTCGGCGTCGGTCGGCGGACGTTCGTTCGACCTGACGGCCCGGGTGACGCGGGCGGCCGGCGACGAGGGGGTGATCTGGGCGACCGGGAACGAGAACTCCGGGGTGTCGGTGTTCGTCCAGGACGACCGACTGGTCGTCGACTACAAGTCGTTCGATCAACGTACGGTCGTCGAGTCGACGATCGAGGTGCCGGTGGGGGACAGCACACTGCACGTGCACCTCGAACGTGAGGGCCGCACGACCGGCTGGGCCGAGGTGTCGATCGACGGCGAGCCGGCCGGCCGTGGCGACATCCCGTTCTACATGCGGATGGTGTCATCGGTCGGTTCCAGCGTGGGCTTCGACCACGGCTCGGCCGTGTCCGAGCGCTACGAGTCACCATTCGCCTTCAGCGGCACGCTCCACGATGTCTCGGTGCAGCTCCCGGTCAGACGAGCCACCGAGACGAAGAGCGAGGCCGCTGTGAACGAACGAACCGAGATGTCCCGCCAATGACCGACCGGACAACTGTGAGCCCGACATGGTGAGCCCGACATGGTGAGCCCGGGCGCTCGGGGGGTGGGTCGACAAGGGCTCCCGAGGTCGGTGTCCGCGCAGGAACCGGCTACGCCGACCGAGAAGGTCCCGCCTGCTACTGCGGCGACGTGAACAGTTGCCCGCAGCCCGTGCCAGCGAGCACGGTGTCGACCCGCTCACGGTCGCCATGGTCGAGCGCGGCGTACCCCTCCCGAAGCCACATCAGGCACTTGGCCTGGTACTTGAACGGACCCTGCCGATATTCCCGTCCGTCGATGTGGCACACAACCTCGTCGGCGCCGGACCGCAGCGCCTCGGCGTTCGCGACCATGAACGGGGCGTACGTGCGGCCGGCCTCGCCGAGCAGCTCCCGGGTTGCCGGGTCGAGTGTTTCGATCGACACCCAGCCGCCGTCATCGACGTCGAGCCACGACAGGTCGTCGACACGCTCGACCCAGTTGATCACCTTCGGAGCGATGTTGACCGCCACGGCGGTGGATGTGGGGTCCCAGCGCACGAGCTGCGACAGCTGACCGTACAGGGCGAAATCGCCACGGCCGGGCCGCTCGCCCAGCAGGAAGTCACGAGTCGAGAATTGCGCCTGGAGCGCCTCGAGGATGCGACGGTACGAGTCCTCGATGATCGGCGCGTTCCGGTCGGTCGATCCGACCAGTGCCCGCCGGCCGATCTGACGCCGTGTGATGTGCTCGTACATCTGGCGTGCCCGATCGTCGTCGAGCTGCAGGTCCCGAGAGATCGGCAGCAGCTTGCCGGCCTTGTCGATGTCGGGCTCGTAGGCCCATCGGTAGTGGTACATCGCCTTCGTCAGCCACTCGTCGGCGAAGTCCTCGATCAGCTCGTCGACGAACGCCAGCGCCGGATCGGTCGGCACGACACTGCGTCCCTCGTGGTCGCGCTCGAGGCGCATGATCTGCGGCGACGAGTCGACCATCAACTCGCCGTGCCTGCCCTCGTCGTCGGGGAATGCGATCACGGGGATGATCGGCACCGGCGGATCGGGCAGGTCGTCCCACTTCGAGTCACGGAGGACCCACCGGAACGGAATCCGGCGAAATCGAAGCACGCTGCGCATCTTGAGTGTGTACGGAGAGCCGTACTGACCGGCGAGCACGAGCGGATGCGACGTCATGTCCGACACTGTGGCACCGAGCGATGCGACCGCTCGACTTGTTCGCGGAGCGCCACTCGGATAGGCCTCGTCCATGCCCGGTTCGACGACACGCCCCCTGGTCGCCTCCTACCGCTTCCAGCTGACGCCGACGCTCGGGTTCGACGACGTCGCCGTTCTGCTCGACGCCGTCCGCCAGCTCGGCATCAGCCACGTCTACCTGTCGCCGATCGCCGAGGCGATCCCGGGCAGTCAGCACGGCTACGACGTGGTCGACCACTGCGCCGTCCGGTCGGACTTCGGCGGCGAGACCGGGCTCGAACGGTTGCTCGATCGGGCCGCCGCACTCGAGCTCGGCGTGGTCGTCGACCATGTCCCCAACCACGTGTCGGTCGCTCGCGCCGAACTGAACCCTCGGTGGTGGGCGATGTTGCGCGATGGTCCGGACTCACCGGCGGCCGACTGGTTCGACGTCGACTGGGAACCGACCGGGGGCAAGGTCGTGGTGCCGAAACTCGCCGAACCGACCGAGCAGGTGCTCGCCGCCGGCGGCATCGAGCTGTCGAGCGGCCGCCTCGGCCCCGAGTTGCGGGTCGGAACACTGCGATTCCCGTTGGCCGAAGGTACCGAGCACCTCACCGTGGCCGATGCCATCGAATCGCAGCACTACCGACTCACCTGGTGGCGTGATCCGACCCGCAACGTGCGGCGCTTCTTCACGATCGACGATCTCGTGGCCGTGCGGGTCGAGCTCGACTCGGTGGCGGCGTCGGTCGATACGCTGCCCCGCCGGCTGTGTGACCATCCGGCTTTCGCCGGAGTTCGCGTCGACCACGTCGATGGCCTCGCCGATCCGCAGGGGTACCTCGACGGACTGCGCGAGACGATCGGTGACCGGTGGCTGCTCGTCGAGAAGATCCTCGGTCCTGGTGAGTACCTCCCCGGCACGTGGCCGGTCGACGGCACGACGGGCTACGAGCACGTCACCTTCGTCGAACACGTCCTGCTCGATCCGGCCGAGCTCGGCCCGATCGATGGACAGTGGCGGGAGGTGGTTGCGGCCGACGGTCGCCTGGACTCGGCCGACTTCGATCGGATCGAGCGCTCGGCTCGCGTCGAGGTGCTCGACGGAGGGCTGGCGCCCGACCTGCAGCGGCTGGTGCGGTCGGTCACATCCGAGGCCCACATCGGCGCCGAGGCCGCCCGCGAGAGCATCGTCGTGCTGACGTTGGCGCTGGACCGGTACCGCACGTATCTCCCCGACGACGACCGTTCGGCCCGGGTGCTCGACGCGATCGAGCAGGAGGCGCTCGCGCGTCGCCCGGACCTCGCCGAGGAGATCCGTGCCGTTGCAGGCCTGATCCGACGCGACGAGGTCGTCCGGACGCGGTGGCAGCAGCTGACGGGACCAGTGATGGCGAAGGGCGCGGAGGACCGTGCGTTCTACCGCCATCAGCGGTTGTCGTCGCTGTGCGAGGTCGGTGGCCGCCCCGGCGTCTGGACCATCGACGCCGTCGACTTCCATACCCATCAGCGACGTGTGCAGGCGGAATGGCCGACCACGATGCTGACGGCGACCACTCACGACACGAAACGGTCGGAGGCGGTTCGGGCTCGCTCGTTGGCCCTGGCGGCGATGGCCGACGACTGGGTCGAGGCGATGGGGTCGTGGTCTCGCCATCATCGTGACGTCACGACGGGTGTGCACCCTGTCGATGTGCTGCTCGCATGGCAGACGGCGGCGACGGCATCACCGCTGACCGTCGATCGGCTGCACGAGTACCTGGTGAAGGCGACTCGCGAAGCCGAGCTCGCCACCGACTGGCACGATCCCGATCTGTTCTACGAAGCAGGTCTGCGACGTCTCGCTTCGGCGTTGATCGACGAGACTGCCGACCCTTCGACCCCGATGGCGGGCCTGATCGAACGGATCGAGCGCCGAGGCGCCCGGATCGGGCTCGGGGTGTTGGCGTTGCAGCTCACCTGTCCGGGTGTTCCCGACCTCTTCCAGGGCGCACCGGCCGAACTGCTCTCACTCGTCGATCCCGACAACCGACGACCACCCGACTGGCGTCGATGGAGGCGCCTCGTGGAGCGTTCGGCGACCCGGCCGGACGCGCCGTTGGATCCGGGCGAGCCCGATCTGGCCCGTACGCGACTCGTCCGGCGCATGCTCGACGTGCGTCGTCGCCGTCCTGACGCCTTCGGGCCGGCGGCCGGGTACGTCGTGCTCGACGCCTCCGGCCCGTCCTCCGAACGCATCCTGGCCTTCGCCCGCACCGACGTCGAGGGTCGACCGGCCGTGGCGGTGGTCGTGGCCCGGCCGGTATCGGACCGAACTCGTTCGCCGGACGCCGAGGTGGCGCTTCCGGCGGGCCGGTGGCGGAACCTCGTCGACGGGTCGGACGTCGAAGGCGCCTCCCTGCCCGTCAGCTCGTTGGTCGGCGACGTCGGTGTAGCGGTGCTCGCAGCCGCGGAGTGAGCCGCTCACGCGACCTCAGGAGGAAGTGACGACCTCGCTCACCCAGAGTTGCGCCGAGAACGGCGGCACGGTGCCGGAACTGCCCGGCTCCTCCACGCCCCACTCGGAGGAGTCGAACACGAGCATGCCGGGCGGTGGCGTACCGGCGTCGATCGGCTCGCTGCCGAAGTGGTAGGTCGCAGTCGTCGAGATCGCGACCGTCGGACCACCGCCGTGCCGCCGGACCGTGAGCATCGGTCCGTCGAGCTCGACGGTCTGGTCGGCGGCACCGTCCGTCAGTACCGTCACCTCACGCCGGAGGCGCAGCAGTTCGGTGTACATCGCGAGGACGCGAGCGTGCGGACCGGTCTCGGAGATCGACGGATCGATGACGGCCGATGCGAACGTCGCCGGGTCGGCCGGGTCGGCGACGCCGCCTTGCCAGTCGACCTCCGCGAATTCGCTGCGACGACCCTCTCGAACGGCTTCCACCAGCCTTGGATCGCCGTGATCGACGAAGTACGGGAACGGGGCCGTCTCGCCGTACTCGCGGCCCATGAAGATGAGTGGGGTGAACGGCGACAGGAGGATGAACGCCGCCTCGAGCCGGCGGCGCGGATCGGTCGGCCCACCCTCGTGGAGCATGCGCAGGCCGAGGGGGGTGTTCCCCGCGTGGTCGTGGTTCGACGCAAAGACGATCATCCGCTCGAACGCGACGTCGTCGGCCGGAGCCCCGTGCCGTCGATGCAGGGTTGGTGAGTACTGGCCGCGATACACCCAGCGGTGTTCGAGCGCCTCGGCGAGGTCGGCCACGCCGCGATACGCGGCGTAGTACTCGTGCCGGTCGCCGGTGACGGCGACCCTGAGCGCGTGGTGGACGTCGTCGTTCCAGACCGCATCGGCGCCCCAACCGCCCTGGTCGACGCCGCGCACCATCCTCGGATCGTTGGATGCGCTCTCGAGGGTGACGAGCACGGTGCGTCCGAGCCGGTCACCGACGCGGTGGACCTCGGTGATCAGCTCCTCCATCATCGGACGTGCGGTGGGGTCGACGATCGCGTGGACGGCGTCGACGCGCAGACCGTCCAGGCGGTAGTCCTCGATCCAGGAGGTGGCGTTCTCGATGAAGAATCGCCGGACGCCATCGCTGCCGGCACCGGCGACGTTCACGGCGCTGCCCCACGGGGTGTCGTACGCGTCGGTGAAGTACGGGCCGAAGCGGGCGAGCACGTTGCCCTCCGGGCCGAAGTGGTTGTAGACGACATCGAGCATCACGCCCATGCCGTGAGCGTGGGCTGCATCGACGAATCGGGCGAGCCCTTCAGGCCCTCCGTACGAGTGCTGTACCGCGAACGGGAAGACGCCGTCGTACCCCCAGTTGCGCTCGCCGGGGAAGGCGTTGACCGGCATGATCTCGATCATCGTGACACCCAGGCGGGCCAGCCGCTCGAGCTGGCCGATGGCCGCGTCGAACGTGCCGTCGGGGGTGAACGTGCCGACGTGGAGCTCGTAGAGCACCGTGTCCGACAAGGCGACGCCCGACCAGCCGTCGTCGGTCCACGAGAACCGACCCGTGTCGACGACGCATGACGGGCCGTGCACGCCGTCCGGCTGCCAACGCGATGCCGGGTCCGGCACGCCGACTCTGCGGTCGAGGCTCACCCGGTAGCGATCGCCGTGACCGACACCGTCTGCCTTCCCGACCCACGTGGTCGTGCCCGGGCGGGCAGTCGTGCGGGTCAGTGCGACCCGGCGGTCGGGGGCCCGGTGGCCGCTCTCGATGATGATCTCGACGGAGTGCGCGTCGGGTGCCCAGATCTCGAAACGGGTCGATGCTTCGATCGGCGAGGCGCCGAGTCGGTCACTCGCACCGTCGAGGTCGGATGTCACGGCTGCCGCCTGCTCACGATCTCGAGGCGCCGACGAACCGTCTCGTCGGCGAAGACCTCGGAGGCCGGCTGTTCGAGTCGACGTTGCCAGATACCGGGAACCACTCGACCCGGCAGGTTGTGTGGCCGCCGCTCGCCGACGAGGTCGTCGAGATCGGCGACGATCATCTGCGCCTCACTGCCGGCGAGTCGTTCGAGGACGGCGTCGAGCAGATCGTCGACCGGCTCAGCACGTGTCGCGGTGAGATTGGCGGCGTACCGGCCGAGGTCGTTGGTCGCCACGTGTTCGGCGAAGGCCGCCATGTCGTGCGTGCGGACGCCGGCCACACTCCGTTCGGGGATGGTGGCGAGCTCGTCGTCGCCGGTCGTGAACTGCTCTTCGTACATGCCGAGCATCTTCACGTCGTCCAATGCGGTGACGACCTCGGACGGGACCGTGCCCAGGTTCTCGCCGACGACGGCGACGTCCGCGACGGCTGCGCTCGCGGCGATGACGGCGAGGAGTTCGTCGTGCGGGTAGCGGACGTACACGCCGCGTTCGGCGGAGTTTCCGTCCGGGATCCACCAGAGCCGGTGAACCGCCATCACGTGATCGATGCGCAGCATGGCCGCATGTCGCCCCGTGCGGGCGATCATCTGGCGCCACAGTGCGTATCCGGTGTTCCGCATCTGGCCCGGGAGCTGGGGTGGAAACCCCCAGTTCTGTCCGTTCACGAAGAACGTGTCGGGTGGCGCTCCGACCGACGTCTCGGGGGCGAACAGCGTCGGATGCGCCCATGTCTCGTAGCCGTCGGGATGTGAGCCGATCGGTAGATCGAGCGACAACCCTGCGCTCGGCGTCGCCACGATGGCCCCGAGCTGTTCGTCGCACATCATCTGCGCGAGCGCGTGCGACCGTTCGACGAGCTCGCCGCCGACCTCGTCACGCTCAGCCATGAACCGGGCGTATGCCCCGACGTCCGGATGGTCGGCGATGAACCGGTCGAGGCGGGCGAGCGTATCCGGGTCGGCCGAGCGAGCGGCGGCGACGAGCTGACGTCGGCGTCGCTGGGCGACGGTTCGCCAGTCGACGACATCCGTCAGTCCGGGAACCGGCGCAGTGGGCAGCGATCGGTCGGCGAGGTAGACCTCGTTCCAGTGGAGGCGGCTGATCGGCGAGTACGGGCTCGGGTCGAACGGGTCGTCCAGGAACGTCGCGTACAGCGGCAACGTGGACAACATGTCGATGTCCCGTTCGCAGAGGATCTGGGCGACGCGGCCCAGGTGGTCGAATGAGGGCAGCGTGTCGTCTCGCTCCCAGAGTGCGTAGGCGGGGACGAACAAGCTGCTCCACGCACGATCGTGGGCAAGGCCGGGCATCTTCGTCGGTGGGACGACGATGGTGCACTCCTCGACATGCGCACCGGATTCCACGACGAGCGTGTGACACCCGACGGGGAGGTCGGGCAGGCGGACGGCCCGGGAACGAGTCGTGCCCGGGTCGATCGTGGACTCGATGCCCTGCACGACGAGCGTGATGTCGTCGATCGGGCCGCCGACGGCGACGGAGCTGTCTCCAACGTGCGCGCCGACGACGTGCACGCCGGGCACCACCGAGCGTCGCGAGTCGGCTCGGTCCGATTCGAGCACCTCCACGACACGTTCGAGGACGTCGTCGTCGGCGTCGTGCTCGACCCGGTCGACGTCTTCGTAGCGGACGATCACGCCGAGCTCCGCCGCCCGACGGCGCAGCTCGTACCTGCCCGACGCAGCGGAAGTACGACGGGTCAACGCCCGCCGTCCCGGAGCCGGTCGGCGTTGCCCGATGGGGTCGGCGCCTTCGGTGGTCTGGTCGCCCGGCTCATTCGCCGATCGCCCCCTCGTGTGGTCGTTGGAGTGTGGTCGCTGGAGAGTTCGCCCTGGTTCGGGAAGTGCGCGGGGCGGTGACGTCACGAACACCATGAAGCCCGGCGCAAAGCCGGGCTCGACGAGTCCGTCCCCTGGGATTCGAACCCAGAACCAATGGATTAAGAGTCCACTGCTCTGCCATTGAGCTAGAGACGGTAGGCCGTCAGTGTAGAGGGACGGTTCCCCGCCGCCCAACCGGTCGTCGCAGCCCCGGCCCCTACGGAGCTGCCGGCGGCGTGAGCACGCCGCCGAGGGCGTGGACGATGCCGTTGCTGGCGATCAGATCGTTCGGAGCGATGACGGCGACGGTCGCGCCCGATGCGTCCGTGATCGAGATCGAGCCGCTGCTGGCCGTCACCGCGACCGTTGCGATCGTGCCGGCGTCGTCGAGCAGCGTGTCGTACGTGCCCGGGGTCAGGGCGGCAGCGTCGAACCTGCCCGCCAGACCGTGATACAGCAGGATCCTGGTCACGGCGGCCACGTCGCCGCTGCCGATGTCGTCCGGAAGTGCGTCATTGGTGGGGGCCAGCAGTGTGATCGACTGCGCCGGATCGGAGAGCACCGTTTTGACGGCGGCGTAGGCGGGAAGATCGAGCAGCGCCACGAGCTCGCTGAACGTCGGTTGCGTAGCCAGCACATCGTAGATCGACGCCGTGACGGCCGCCGTCGTGGTCGTGGCCGCGACCGTGGTGGTCGTGGCCGCGACCGTGGTGGTGGCCGCGGGGACGGTGGTCGTGGATGCCGGCGCCGTCGTCGTGGTCGTGGACGCCGGCGGTGTCGTGGTCACCGGGGGCACCACTTCCTGGCCGGATTTCACTCCGGCGGCGAAGATCGCTCGGAGCGTCGCCGCATCGAGGATGCCCGTCGGTTCGAGGCCGAGGTCGGTCTGGAATGCGGCGATCGCGTCCGACAGGTCCTGGGTGAACCGTCCGTCGATGGGGCCCGTGTAGTAGCCGAGGTCGGTGAGGACCTGCTGGACCTCGGCGACGCTCGCCCCGAGCAGGAGGCCCTGTTCGGCCAACGCGTCCTGGATCGCAGCGATCGTCGCGGCGTCGAGCTCGCCGGTCGGTTCGAGGCCGGCGTCGGTCTGGAAGGCAGCGACTGCAGCGGTGAATTCGTCGTTCTGGGCGCCGTTGATCGGGCCGGTGTAGTACCCGAGCTGGGTGAGCGCCACCTGGATGTCGCCGATGAAGCCGGCGAGTCGTGGTGCCACCCGATCGCGGATCTCCTCGAGTGCGATGCGCAGGTCGGACACGATGTCGAACGTGCCATTGCTCAGTTTGCCGGTGATGAAACGCCCGCCGCCGGGTTCGCCTTCGTCGGTCAGGTCGACCGATCCGCTCGGGCCGTCGTAGTCGATGTCTTCACCGGCACGGAGCAGCTCCGCGCAATCGGCGTAGGTGGTGCAGATCGTGCCGTCGCCGGTGACGTCGCGCAGCGCCGTCGAGACGGCACCGCCGTCGGTGGTCCCGGCCGCCTCGACGGCAAGGGCCAGCGAGATCGCACAGTCGAAGGCTTGCGCTCCGTACAGGACTTCCTCCCGGCTCTCGTCCATCTCCGCCAGGCGCGTGAGGAAGTCGATGGGGCCGGTGGCGCCGATCGCGGTGAGGCCGTCGAGCACGTTCGGTTCCTCGATCCCGGCCTTGGCGCCGAATCGTGGGGTCGCCAGCCCGTCGAGGCCGATCATCGTGGTCGGGTCGACCCCGGCTTCCTGCATCAGCCGGGAGATGCGTGGGCTCTCCTCGAGCCCGACGATGATGACGATGTCACCGCCGAGGGCGGCGACACGATCGCCGAGACCCTCGGCGAGGACGTCTTCGGGGACGTAGCGTTCGACGGCCACCTCCGTGCCGACCAGGCCGAGCAGTCCGGCGAGTGTGCCGGAGATCCCGTCTCCGTACGAGTCACCGCGGACGACCAGCGAGACCTTCGGTGGGCGATCGAGGATCGCCGCAGTGCGCTCACGGATCCGGTCGAACGCATGGAGGGCGACGATGTTGTCGTCGAACGACGTGCGAACGAACCGTCCCTCGGCCTCCGGGAGCTCGGGGAGGCCGGGAGCGGTCGTGCTGGCGCCGCACACGACGGCGTCGGCTCCTGCGATCTTGGGGATGATGAGACGGGCCTCATCGGAACTGGACGGACCGACGATCAACCGGATGTCGTCGTCGACCAGGTCGTCGAAGACGAGCTCGGCGCCGCGTGCGGGCTCGGGCTGACCCTCCACGACGGTGAGGGGCCCTCCGAGTACGCCGCCGCCCACGGCGATGTCCTCGGCAGCCAGCTCCAGGGCCCCGGCCTGCGCCGCGCCGAGGAGATCGAACAGTCCGGCCGGCGGCCGGATGAATCCGATCGTCAGGCCGTCGCCGTCGAGGTCCGAACCCTCGGTGGCCTCGGTCTCGGTGTCTTCCTCCTCGGCCCCGGTGGTCGTGGTGGCGGCATCGTCGTCGTCGCCGGTGCAGGCGCTGGCGACGAGTCCGAGGACGACGGTCGAGACGAGCAGCGAACGCGTGCGGATGCGCATCCGGACATTGTGGCCGAGCCGGGTCGCCGATGAGGTGTTCGTGACGAGAATCTTGACCGAATCAGGAAGAAGCCGACGATCGGCACGTCGCCCAGGCGGTCGGGCGGGGTGGGTGCGTCCCACCCCGCCCGACCGCTTCGAAGGGTGACCGAGGGGACTTGAACCCCCGACCTCCAGGATCACAACCTGGCGCTACCACCAGCTGAGCTACGGCCACCATGTCGCCGACCCGAAGGCCAGCGTGCGTCCGACATTCTGCCATCTCGGATGCCGTTCGACACCCCTCAGTTCGCGAGACTCGTCGGGTGACGATGACGCAGACTCCCCTCGAACAGGTCGAAGCGGCGATCGAGGTACTGCTGGCCGGGCACGACCCGTCCGCTATGTCGGACGTCGAGTTCCGCGGCGCCCGCTACGACGCGGGGTTGGCGTGGGTGCACTTTCCGGTCGGGTTCGGGGGCCTCGGCCTCCGCCCCGAGTTCAACAAGGTGATCGACAAGCGCTGCCGAGAGGCCGGCGCAGCCGCAACCGACCCGACGACGTTCTTCATGGCGCTCGCGGGCCCGACGATCGTCACGCACGGTAGCGACGGCGTGAAGGAGCGGTTCCTGCGCCCGATGTTCACGGGCGAGGAGAAGTGGTGTCAGCTGTTCTCCGAGCCGGGCGCCGGGTCCGACTTCGCCGGTCTGGCGACGAAGGCGGTGCGTGACGGTGACGAGTGGGTCGTCAACGGGCAGAAGGTGTGGAACACGCTTGCGCACCTCGCCGACTTCGGCATGCTCGTGACGCGCAGCAACCCCGACCTGCCGAAGCACAAGGGCATGACGTACTTCGCGCTCGACATGCGGTCGCCCGGTGTCGAGGTGCGGCCGCTCCGCCAGATCACCGGAGAGGCCGAGTTCAACGAGGTCTACCTGACCGACGTGCGCGTGCCCGACGCGCATCGCATCGGCGAGGTGGGGGAGGGGTGGCGTGCCTCGCTGACCACGCTCATGAACGAGCGCTCGGCGATCGGTGGTGGCTCGGCGGGCGGCGGTGGGCCGCGCCGAGGTGGCGCGGCGAACGACGCCGTCGACGTGTGGCGGTCGCTCGACGAATCCGAGCGCACCGAGGTCCGCAAGGACGAGCTGATGCGGTTGTGGGTGCGCGGCGAGGTCGGTCGGCTCACCAACATGCGTGCCGCCGAGGCGGCCGAGGCGGGCAATCCCGGTCCCGAGATGTCGATCGCCAAGCTGGAGTTCTCCGAGTTCAACAAACGCCTCTACAACTTCTGCATCGACCTCCTCGGCATGGAGGGCCAGGTCGGCTACGACTACACGTTCCGTCGCCCGAACGAGCTCGACGCGAGCGGCGCCGCGAAGGGCCTGCACTACGCGTTCCTGCGGGTGCGCGCCAACTCGATCGAGGGTGGCACGAGTGAGATCCTGCGGAACATCCTCGGCGAGCAGGTGCTCGGGCTCCCCGGCGAGCCCAGGGTCGACAAGGATGTCCCGTGGGCGCAGGTCCCGCGCAGTTGACCGACTGACCGGCGCGGCTCCGTCGGTCGACGAGCGGTCCGAGGAAGTACCGCGCACCCACCGGTGGAACTCCGGCGACGGCAAGCCGCCACCGGCCCGCATCCCTCAGTTGTTGTCCGAGCGTCACCGCCGTTGCGTGCCGTACTGACCGGATCGGGAGTCACCGGTGACGCGGAACCAGGATCGTACGGCCGGGTTTCGCGCGACGTCCGACTTCGACAGTGAGCGGGCGAATGATTGCGGCGCTCGCTCTCGGAGGTGGCGCAGCTCGGCGATCTCAGCGGACCGCCTGGATGTGGAGTGTCGCCTCGAACCGGCCCCAGGTGCCGTCTTTTGCCTCTGGCGCCCGTGAATCGGGTTCCTGCACGCTGACAGTGGATGAATCGATGCGTACCGAATTCGACGCGTGAGGTGAGAGGAGCACGAGCATGCGAAGGTACCAACTCCTGGGTGTGATCGCGGCCGTCGGACTGCTGGCCGCGAGTTGCGGCTCTGAGGGCGACTCCGAACCCGCGACGACAGAGACCCCGACGACCGAAACGCTGGCGGATGACACTCTCGACGACGGTGCTCGTGAGAGCACCGTCGTGACGACCACCACGGCACCGACGGTGACAACCTCGGCACCTGAACCGGAGGTCACGACCACGACCGAAGTCGTCGTGGACGACGCTTCGGGCGCCATCGACGTCCTGGGGCTTGCGGACGCGGGCATGATCGATCTGACCATCGACGTGCCCGAAGGCGGGGTGTCGGGCGAACTGCTGCACGTTTCACTCGTGAACACGACCGACGACGACATCGACGTGGTGCTGCCGTGCGGGTTGGTGTTCGCGCCCGACGGTGACGACGAGTTGCAGCGCATGATGAACGTCACCCCGTTCGACGTGACACTGGGCGAGGGGGACACGATCGAGGTGACGCCGTTCGTGATGTGCATCGACAGCTCGGCACCCGCCCCGGGCCCCGCCGCTTCGTACCAGGTCGCCGAACTCGCCGACGACAACCTTCTCGCCTTCGCACAGTGCATCTGCGACGAGGGACTGCTCGACGAGGTCGACCCGGCCGGCGGGGACATGAGTTTGCAGATCGCCGTGTGGGCGGTCGCCGACGGCGAGCTTCCCGACATCGAAGCAGCGATCGCTGAAGCCGACGGAGCGTTCAGCGATGTTCTCGGAGCGGAAGGCCTCGATTTCGGTGAGATCGCAGATCTCCTCGAGGCGCAAGGCATCGATCCGAGTCTGCCCGAGGGGTTCGACCTCGAGTCGATGCTCGGTGAGGCGATGACCTTCTTCGACGACTACCTGGACGATGCCCAGACACTGCTCACGAGGTGCAACATCGACGTCGCTTAAACCGACGACGAGTTGCGTGCCGTCGCCATCGAGCGCGTCAAGGCCAAGCGCGACTTCCGCAACCACCTGTACGTCTACCTCGTCGTCAACATCGGCCTGTGGATCGTCGGCGGCATGACCGACGAGTGGGTCTTCCCGTGGCCGAGCCTGCCAACCGTCTTCTGGGGTCTGTTCGTGCTCCGTCACGCCTACGACACGTATCGGCGTGACCCGCTGCGCGAGGACCACGTCCAGAAGGAGATCGGGCAGCTCCGAGCCGCAGCGAAGGTCCACCCGCTCGACACGTACGACCTCGACGATTGACGTCCACTGAACCGGCCGATGAGCTCGGCGGACATGCCGAACGCCGATCCACCAGTCGGTAGTCGATGCTCGCTCGCCTCGAGCGACGCGACGTGATCGAGACGTTGCCGACAGGTTGGTCGAGGGACCCTCACTGCGAGCCGAAGGGCTGGTCCACTGCCGTGTCGCACGTGACGAGTCGGGGCTGGTGGGGTTGCCCCACGTCGATTCGGGGTGGGCCCGGCCGCGAATCCGGTCACGAGGCGTACGTTGTGGAGAGGACGTCAACGGAGCCTCCGAAGCCCACAGATCGCCAACACCGCCCCTCCGAGGTGGCCGGAACGCCGCACCAGGCCGACGTCGAACCACCCCACGATCACCACGAGAAACCGACCCGACCAATGACCTTCATCCTCTGGCTGATCCTCGCCGTGCTCTCCTGGCCGCTCGCACCGGTCGCGTCGATCGCCTACCCGATCGTCTGGCTGCTTCTGCTGCCATTCCGAATCGTCGGCATCTCCGTGGCCGGAGCCCTCGACACGCTGCGGGCGATTCTCGCCCTCCCCGGCGGACTCCTCAGCCACGGCGGCGTGCACTCCTGATTCGGGCCGAACTGCTCGCGCCGCGTTCGAGTCACACCACGGCACTCGCTCTCGGCGAGTCTCTCGAGCTCGACACGCGTGTCGTTTGCGACATGGACGCTGCACTGCCTGCGATCATGGCCGCGCTGGGACGCATGAGCGGCTCGTTGTGACGAGCGGGGAGGTCGCCGCACCGGATTCCGGAGACGGGTCAGCCTCGTGTCGACAGGTGGCGGACGGGTCGACGCGACGATCGACCGTTGAGCCCGGCGAATGCCATCGCAGCTTCGTGAGGCCCACGACGCATTGACGTCACCGAACACGCCCGGTCTATGGTTGGCGGCGACGATCGGGGGTCGTCGGGTATCGAGCAGGAGGTTCACACATGGGGAGCATCGTCGTCGGGGTCGACCGATCGGACACCGCTCGAAGGGCCGCCGAACGCGCCGCCGCATTCGCTGCCGAACTCGGCGCCGACGTCCACCTCGTGATGTGCGCCGAGCGCGCCAAGGGCGTTCAGATGAACGTCGGGTCGGACACGTTCCACTCGGATTGGCTGTCGGATGCGCAGCAGTTCCTCGCGGAACTCGGTCGTCGGCTCCCCGTCGAGAACGTCACGTCAGCGGTCAGCGATGGCGATCCGGCCACGGCGATCTGCGAGGCGGCAGAACGGCTCGATGCCCGACTGATCGTGGTCGGCAACAAGCGCGTTCAGGGGATCGGCCGCGTGCTCGGGTCGGTCGCCGGCGACGTGATCAAGCAGGCCCACTGCGACGTCTACGTCGCGAACACCAAGATCGAAGGGACCGGCTGACACGGTCTCACCGATCGGGCTCGGCGTTCACTCCGTGACCAGACGCAGGAGCATCTTCGTCTCGGTGCGGCTGACCTCGGCATCAGCACGCCGTCCGCGACCGAACGGGCGCCCGAACCTGGTACCCGTCATCGATCGACATGAACGTGAATCTCTTGGCTGCGGCCACGCCTACGGCCGCTTGGACCGGTTCGAAGCGTCGTAGGCGATCGCTCTACTGAGGTTGATCTCGGTATCAGCGATCTCTGTCTCGGTCAGCGGAAGGTGCGTCATCGCGTTCCCGACCCTCGACCCGGTAGCGCCCTCGAACCGACCGGTTCCGTCGTCGACCGTCCATTCAGTGACGAACGCGCAGTCGGTGACAGAGTGCTGCGATCCACGTCAGTGCTGATGTCGACAACGCCACCTACCAGTTCGAGCGCGGAGCATCTACCGCCACGACTGGCCAGCGCCTCGACGGGCCCCAGAATCCATGCAGTCTGAGCGGCCGAACTCGTCACCCTCCGCACGCCAGTGTGCCGGCACTCAGTTGTATCGCTCGCTCGAAACCGGGTCATCCGACGCATGTGGAAAGACGAATCACGCCGTCGGGCACGACCCGTCGACATCGCGGCCCGGCAAGGGAGCGTCTGACAACCCGGCGGAAACCTGTGACAGCCCTCGTTCAGGATGTCGTGATGACGTCGATCGCAGGGGAGCGGGCCGATCGACTGGCCGAGCTGACGTGTGATCGTCGTGCCGCCCGGTATGCGGAGATCGTTCGTTGGTGCGATGCCGTTGCGCTCGTGACGATGGCGAGGTTCGCATTGAGCCACTTCGAAGAGCCGGCCGGCACGACGAAGCGTCCTCCGAGGGCGAGCATCACGATCCCGTACGAGACGCTGCTGACCCGCAACGGGATCAGCCTCAGGGACGATCACCTGATCACGCCCGACGCGGCCCGCCGTCTTGCCTGCGATGCCGGGCTGCACCGGGTCATCACACATGCCTGCTCGGCCGTGGTCGACTGCGGCCGGCAGACCCGTACGATCAGCGAGCCCCTGTGGCGGCTGTTGGTCGAGCGCGACGGAGGCTGTCGATATCCCGGCCGCGAGGTCCCCGGCGAGATGTGCGACGCCCACCATGGCGTTCACTGGGCCGAGGGTGGAGCGACGGAGCCGCACGATCTCGCGCTGGTGTGCTGGTATCACCACCGCGTCCTGCACGACCGGCACTGGAGTCTCGAGCCCCTCGGGGCCGGGCACTTCCTGCTGCGAACCGAACGGCGACCTCCACGAGTTCCGGCCGCCCCGCCCCGACCTGCTGACTCGGCAGGATCAGCTCACCCTGGCCTGACGACCGTCGCTGCTCGTGGTCGAAGCGCGCCCGTCAGATCCCGTCTGCGGCATCGGCGGCATCGGCGTTGCCTTCGAGGCCCTTCGGCAGGGTCGCGAAGATCGCCGGCGGCTCGCGCCAGGGCTCGTGTGCCCCCCGTCGGGCCTCCTCGATCGCCGACCACACGCGCTCTGCGGTGCACGGCATGTCGATGTGGCGGACACCGAGGTGGGCGACGGCGTCGATCACCGCGTTCTGGATCGCCGGCGTCGAGCCGATCGTCGCTGCCTCGCCGATGCCCTTCGCGCCGAGCGGGTTACGGGGTGACGGCGTGACGGTCGAGTGCACCTCGAAGCTCGGCATCTCGGCCGCCGACGGCAGCGCATAGTCGGCGAAGTTCGACGTGATCGGGTTGCCGTCCCCGTCGTACAGGACCTCTTCGTACAGCGCCTGGCCGACACCCGACGCGATGCCACCGTGCTGCTGACCCTCGACGAGGAGTTGGTTGACGATCGTGCCGCAGTCGTCGACCGCGACGTGGCGGACGAGCCGGGCCTCACCCGTCTCGGTGTCGACCTCGGCCACCGCGATGTGTGCGCCGAACGGGAACGAGGCGCCCTCGCCCTGGAACACGGTGTCGGCGGCGAGCGGCTCACCGTCGAGCTCGGCGGACCGCGCTGCCAGCTCCGCCCACGTCAGCGCGCTGGCCGGCACGCCGGCGACGCCCACGGTGCCCGACCCGGTGTCGACCACCATGTCGGCAGCGTCTGCCTCGAGTACACGCGCCGCCAATTCCTTCGCACGTTCGACGACGGCCGCCGTCGCCTCGTGCACCGCCGAGCCGCCGAGCTGGAGTGAACGTGACCCCCCGGTGCCGCCGCCCTGCGGCACGAGATCCGTGTCGCCGTCGATCAGCGAGATGTGATCGACCGGGATGCCGGTCTGGTCGCTCACGAGCATCGCGTAGGCGGTCTGATGGCCCTGGCCGTGCGACTGCGTGCCGCAGTACATCGTCGCCGAGCCGTCGTCGTGGATCTCGAGCTTTCCCCACTCGGACGTATCGCCGCCGCCGGTGATCTCCACGTAGGTCGCCACACCCACGCCCATCTGTACCGTGTCCCCGCGCCGCCGGCGCTCCGCCTGCTCGCGTCGGAGGTCGTCGTACCCGATCGCGTCCGCCGCGGTCCGGAGCGGGAGTCGGTACCGCCCGCTGTCGTACGAGTTGCCGGTGAGCGTCGTGAACGGGAACAGGTCGTCGGCGAGGAGGTTCCGCTCGCGCAGCTCGATCGGGTCGATGTCGAGCTCACGGGCTGCCTGGTCGGCGAGCCGTTCGAGCAATGCCGTCGCCTCGGGTCGGCCGGCGCCCCGGTAGGCGCCCGTCGGAGGGGTGTTCGTGGTGGCGACCGCCACATCGAATTCGATCGCCGGGAAATCGTAGGTGCCGTGGGACATCCTCCGGGTACCACCCGGCAGGGCGGCGCCGATGCCCGGGTAGGCGCCGCCGTCGCCGACGAGCCGGACGCGCAGGCCGGTGAACGTGCCGTCCCGGCGGCAGCCGAGCTCGGCGTACTGGACCTGGCAGCGGCTGTGGTCCTTCGCCATCAGGTCTTCGCTCCGGCTCGGGATCCAGGTCACGGCCCGCCCGAGGCGTTCCGCGGCGACGACCACGACGGTGTACTCGTGTTGCAGGCCGGCCTTGCCGCCGAACCCGCCGCCGACCTGGGGGGTGACGAGGTGGAGCCGCTCGCGCGGGATGCCGGTCGCGGCGGCGATCCCGACGTGGACGAGATGGGGGAACTGGTTCGACGTCCAGACCGTGATCCGGCCGTCGGGTGCCGGTTCGGCGGCGACGCCGTGGGGCTCCATCGGGGCGACGGCGACTCGTTGGTTCACGTAGCGGCCGCGCACGACGACGTCGGAGACCGCGTCGAGGTCGAGTGCGGTGTCCCGGCTGTCACCCAGCGCGAGATTCGAGTCGCGGCCGTCGAACAGCAACGGTGCGCCCTCGGCGAGGGCAGCCTCCGCATCGGTGACGCACGGCAGCGGGTCGATGTCGGCCCACACCGTTTGAGCGGCATCGACACCTTCGTGCAGTGTCTCGGCGAACACGACGGCATAGGCCTCGCCGACGAAGCGCACCCTGTCGGTTGCGAGCGGTGGGCGGGCGAACGCATCGTCGATCTTGGCGAAGCCGTGGTGGGGTGGCACGTCGAGCTCCGCTGCGGTCCACACGGCGGCGACGCCTGGCATCGATCGGGCAGCGTCGACCTCGATCGAGCGGATGGTGCCGTGGGCCACGTCGGAGCGTACGAAGACCGCGTGGAGGGGACGATCGAGATCCAGGTCGGCGATGTAGCGGCGAGCCCCGGTGAGCAGCCCGGGATCCTCGGTGCGGGTCACCCGGTTCCCGAGGATCGACCCACCGGGCGTTGCGGGACGTGAAGCAGGTGCTGTTTCCATCCCGGCCGACTCTAGGAGGCGGACCGCTCGGACCCATGCCGGCCCCCCACCGAGCGGTCAGTGCCGCTTGACACCGCCGTACTTCATGCGGGTGTCGCTCATCGCCGCCGCCCGGACTTCGTCGTCGCTCACGCCGGCGTCGACCACTTCGCCGATGAACAGCGTGTGCGTGCCGAGATCATGCGCGTGGCGCACCTCGCAGTCCATGAAGGCGATCGCCTCCTCGAACACCGGTGCGCCGGTCACGCCGGCGCGCACCGACCGGTCGTTGAGCGTCATCCCCTCCGGTTCGAACGTCGCCGGTTTCGAGAACTTGACGAACACCCGCGTGTCGTCGGCCGACCAGAGGTTGACCGTGAACGAGCCGCCGTCGGTGATCAATCGGTGGGTGACGGCATCGTTGTCGACGCCGATCCCGATCAGCACCGGCTCCATCGACAGCTGTGTGATCCAGCTCGTCGTCATTCCGTTCCACTCGTCGCCCGCCCGCGACCCGACCAGAGCCAGTGCGTTCGGGATCTTCCAGGTGATCCTGTTGATGAGTTCGTCGTCGAGCGCCATGCGCCCGAGGCTAGGACGATCCGGGCCCGGACGTAACGTGGGGTTATGTCAACCCGCATCGTTGCTGACGTCCTGATCCCCGGTCGAGGGGAGCCGATCGAGCGGGGCACCGTCGTGATGGAGCACGGCTCGATCGTCTACGCCGGGCCGACCGCCGGAGCGCCCGCCGCATCGTCGGACGACTCGAGCACCGAGGCCCCGGTGGTCATGCCCGGCCTGTGGGACTGCCACACCCATTTCGTCGGCATGTCGCTGTCGAGCCTCGATGCGCTCGCCACCGTCGACCTCGTCGGTGCAGCCGCACGCGCCGTGGAAGATGCCGGGAAGGTGCTCGACGGCGGTATCACGAGCGTCCGCGATGTCGGCGGTATCGGTCTCCGTCTGGCTCCGGTCGTCGCCGAGGGGCGCATGCGCGGGCCGCACATCTACGGGGCCGGCCGCATCCTGTCGACCACGGGCGGCCACGGCGACGTGCACTCGCTTCCGCTCGACTTCGCCCACGAGCTGACCTGTAACACGGGCTTCAGCATCCTCTGCGACGGGGTACCGGAGGTGCTCAAGGCGGTGCGCACCGACCTGCGTGCCAACGCCAAGCTGATCAAGATCTGCGCGTCGGGCGGCGTGATGTCGGAGATCGACCACCCGATGCACCAGCAGTTCTCCGACGAAGAGCTGGCTGCGATCGTGGGGGAGGCGGCCCGTGCCGAGCGGATCGTCGCGGCCCACTGCCATGGGAAGGCGGGAATCATGGCGGCGCTCCGGGCGAAGGTCCACTCGGTCGAGCACGGCAGTTTCCTCGACGAGGAGGCGGCCGACCTCATGGTCGAACAGGGCACCTGGCTGGTGCCGACCCGCTACGTCAACGAGGCGCTCCTCGGGCAGGACGACCTGCCGCGGTACGTTCACGAGAAGGGACAGATGGTCAGTGGCGTCCACGAGCAGGCGATGAAGATCGCCGTCGCGAAGGGCGTGAAGATCGCAACCGGTTGCGACATCTTCGTCTCCGGTCAGATGTACGGCACCGGCAGTCTCGAGGTGCTGCACTTGATCAACGCCGGCATGACCGATCTCGAGGCGATCGAGGCGGCGACGGCGAACGGTCCCGAGACGCTCGGACCGCAGGCGCCGCACACCGGTCAGCTGCGGGCGGGGTTCGACGCCGACGTGATCACCCTCGACACCAACCCGCTCGACGACCGGAGCGTGTGGGGCGATCCGGACCGCGTCACCGGCGTCTGGCAACTGGGAGCCCGTCGCAAGTGACACCGCGGTGGCCGCGTCGGCGGGCGGTCGATCTCCACCGCCGGCCGGTCCCGGTCGTGCCGGGCCGATCCTCTCGGAACACGCGAGTCCGCTGCTCGATGCCGCGCCGACCGGGTCAGTACGGAGCCGGGAGCGCAGTGCCGGTCTCGAGCAGCGACTTGAGTCCCGACACGATGTACGGGAAACCCTGCACGAAGTCGCGATAGGTCGCGCTCTCGGTCGTGACGTCGTAGAGCTCGATCGTGAGTCGTGACATGCCGTTGACCTCGTCGATCGACCACACCTCGCGACACGGCCCCTCGGCAGTCAGCGCCTCGTCCCACAGCGCGGTGAACGTGAACTCGATGCGGTTCGGCGGGTCGATCGCCAGCACGGTGCCCTCGCTCACGAGACCACCGTCGGCGTTCAGATAGCTCATCGGGCCGCCGACCTGCCAGTCGGATCGTACGCGCGTGCCGTAGAAGTACTGGACGGTCTGATCGGGGTCGACGATCGCCTGCCAGACGGCGTCGACCGATGCCCTGATGTAGGCCTGGTAGATGTGTACGGGTCGGTTCATGGTGCTTCCTTGCTCGGTGCGGCGTCCGAGGGCGACGAGCGCGTCGACCCGTGGAGCCGCGTACTTGCTGATCCAGCGGTCGCTGATCAGCTGGATCGGGACGGGGTTCAGGTAGTGGTACTTCTTGCGTCCCGCCCTGTGGGTGACGACCAGCTCGGCCGACTCGAGGAGCCGGAGGTGGTTCATCACGCCCTGGCGGCTCATGTCGGGGAGGAGTGCGCAGAGCTGCAGCAAGGTCTGGCCGTCCCGCTCGAAGAGGGCGTCGAGCAGTGTGCGTCGCCCGCGGTCGTCGATCGCTCGGAACACCTGGTCCACGAGTTCCACAATAGGTAAATGATCACTTACCTATCAAGCTGCCCGTGGCGCGTGCGGAGTGACCTAGCCTGGGCGGACCGACCTCACAGAAAGCACCGATACCCGTGTCCAGCCACGACGATCGCCACCACACCCTGGTGGCCAAGGCGAAGCAGATCACCGAGCGCGAGATGGCGCTCTACTCGCAACGTACGCAGCAGTCGCAGGTCGCGACCGAGCGCGCCCGCAAGGTCATGCCGGGCGGCGTGCCCTCGAGCTTCCAGGCCTACGACCCCTGGCCGATCGTGGTCAAGCACGCATCCGGATCGAAGATGATCGACGTCGACGACAACGAGTACGTCGACTACGACATGGGCTTCGGTGCGTTGTTCGCCGGCCACATGAATCCGGCGGTGCACGCCGCCGTCAGCAAGCAGTTGGAGCACGGCACCCTGTACGTGACGCCGTGCGAGCTCAACGCCGATGTCGGCGAGCTGCTCGCCGAGCGCTACGGCCTCCCGATGTGGCGACCGACGAACTCGGGAACCGAGGCGACCATGGACGCGATCCGTCTCGCCCGGGGTGCCACCGGCCGGGAGAAGTTGGTCAAGGTCGAGGGCGGGTACCACGGTCACCACGACGAGGTGATGGTCTCGAACAAGCCGTCGCTCGACGACGCCGGACCCGCCGACTCGCCCAACGCCGTCCCGCAGTCGGCCGGTCTCACCAAGGGCACGCTCGACGACGTCATCGTCATCCCCTTCAACAACCCCGAAGCGCTGGACCGCGCGTTGGCCACCGGGGACGTGGCGGCGTTCATCGTCGAGCCCGTCCTGGAGAACATCGGGATCTGCCTCCCCGAGGAGGGCTATCTCCAAGCGGTGCGTGAGATCTGCGACAAGTACGGCACGCTGCTGATCTTCGACGAGGTGAAGACCGGTATCACCGCCGGCTACGGAGGCGCCACCAAGCAGCTCGGCGTGGAGCCCGATCTCGTGACGCTCGCCAAATCCATCGGTGGCGGGTTCCCGGTCGGAGCGTTCGGCGGCAAGGCCGAGTACATGGATCTGATCACCCGTGGAACCGTGCTGCATCTCGGCACCTACAACGGCAACCCACTCGTGATGGCCGCCGTGAAGGCGACCCTGACCGAGGCCTGCACGCGCCCGATCGTCGAGCAGACGATCGCCCGCAACCAGCGCCTCGTCGCCGCCTGTCAGGCGATCATCGACGAGTCGGGGATCCCGGCCCATACCGTCGAGTTCGGCGCCAAGGGTTGCATCACCTGGTCCGAGACGCCGGTGCGGAACTACCGCGACTACAAGGCGACCGACTTCGACCTCGCGTTCGCACAGTGGATCCACGGCATCAACCGCGGCATACTGCTGCCGCCCGGCCTGGACGAGCAGTGGTTGATCTCGGTCATGCACGACGAGACGGCAGCGATGATGTACGCCGACGTGTTCCGCGACTTCGTCGACGAGCTGACCGGCTGATCACGAACCGACCTCACGCATCGCCGGCGGCATCCATCGTGAGGATGACGCCGGTTCGCCCGTTCGGCCGATGGTGTACGGCTCGACAACTGGCATGATCGGATCCGTGCCGGTGATCTCCGCCCAGGGGCTGACGATGCGATTCGGGCAGCATCGTGCGCTCGACGAGCTCGACGTATCGGTCGAGCCAGGCATCACCGGGCTCGTCGGCGCCAACGGGGCGGGCAAGACGACGTTCATGAGCATCGTGCTCGGCCTACGAGCGCCCACCAGCGGATCGGTCAGTGTGCTCGGACTCGACCCGGCACACCGTGGCTCGGACCTCCGAGCGCTGGTCGGCTACGGGCCGGAACGCAACGTGTTCCCCGACGAGATGCCGGCGTCCGACTTCGTCAAGCACCTGGCCGAGGTCCGGGGCATGCCGCGCCAGGAGGCACGTGGCCGGGCCAGCGACGCACTTTGGCTCGTGGGCCTCGGCGAGGAGCGCTTCCGTCCGCTCGGCACGATGTCGACGGGCCAGCGCCAGCGGGTGAAGCTCGCCCAGTCCATCGCCGCCGATCCGTCGCTCATCCTGCTCGACGAGCCGACCGACGGCCTCGACCCCGTGCAGCGCGACGAGATGTTGGCACTCATCCGCCAGATCAGCGCCGAGTACCGCATCGACGTACTGCTGTCGTCCCACCTGCTCGAAGAGGTCGAACGCATCTGCGACCACGTCGTCGCCCTGGACGCCGGGCGGCTCGTGGCCCAGGGCCGGCTCTCGAACCTCGTGGGAACCGACGAGGGTGTCGTGGTCGAACTGGTCGATGTCGAGGACCGCCCGCAGGCGCTCGCCCAGGTGGTCGAGATGCTCGGCGAGGCCGGTCTCGACGTCCGGCAGGATCCGGGGTCGTACCGGTTCGAGGTGGTCGGCACGGATGCCGACGAGGTGGCGGACCGCGTTCGGGACGCCGTCGCCGCAGCCGAGGCGCGTGTGCGACGCATCGTCCGTCGTCGGCGGCGCCTCGAGGACCTGTTCGAAGGAGCTCGCCGATGAGCGACGCCCGGATCCTCGACCGGGGCTATCGACGGTTCGACGGCGAGCGGTCGGGCGTCGTCGGCGCGATGCGATCGGTCGCGTGGCACACCGTGCGGAGCATCCTCGGGCTCGGCCGGAAGGCGCGCCACAAGATCTTCCCGATCATCGTGCTGGTGATCGCATTCGTGCCGGCGGTCGCCTTCCTGGCGATTTCCGTACTGCTCGGCGATTTCGGCGACGAACTGCGGCCCGAGTACTGGGAGTTCTTCGGCTTCGCGTTCGTCGCCACGATCGTGTTCGTCGCGCTGGTCGCCCCGGAGGCGATCGTGCGCGATCAGCGCGACGGCATGTTCGCGCTGTATCTGTCGACGCCGCTGTCGCGGTCGAGCTACGTCGGGTCGAAGGTGATCGCCGTGCTCGGCACGATGTCGCTGGTCGTGCTCGGTCCGCCGGTGTTGTGGCTGCTGGGGTACACGTTCCAGAGTCAGGGCCCCGAAGGCTTCTTCGGCTGGTTCGGGGTCATGGGGCGGCTCCTGCTCGCCGGTCTGATCATCTGCATCGTGTACACGGCGGTGAGCCTGGGCGTGTCGAGTCTCACCAACCGCCGGGCATTCGCCAGCATCGCCGTGGTGTTCGTGATGCTGGGCGCGTCGATCGTCACCAACGTGCTCGTCGACGTCGCCGAACTGGCCGAGACCTGGCGGGTGCTCGATCCGCTCGGTGTCGCCCTCGAGATGGCGCCGCGGCTCTTCGGCGATCGAACCGCCGAGTACACCACGGTCAGCACGTGGCTGGTCGCCGCCGGATGTTGCGGATGGACCGCACTCGGCGCCGGTCTGCTCGTGTTCCGCTACCGGAAGTTGGCGGCCGTCTGATGACGAACTGGGCCCCACCCACCCCGGCGGGCGATCCGCTCTCGCCGCCGAAGGTCGCGGCGGCCGTTCCCGGAGCGATCGTCGACGTCGTGAACGTCACCAAGTCGTACGGCGACGTGGTCGCGGTGTCCGATGTCACGTTCTCCGTCGGCCCCGGTGTGACGGCGTTGCTCGGTCCGAACGGCGCCGGGAAGTCGACCCTGTTCCGGGTGATGTGCGGGCTCACCGCGCCGACCCGGGGGACCGTCAGGGTGCTCGGCGCCGACGCCCGCGACGATCGGGCGGTGCGCGGCCGGATCGGACTGGCGCCGCAGCAGGACGCCCTCTTCGATCGTCTGTCGGCGCGCCGGTTCGTCGAGGTCACCGCCGAGACACAGGGCGTCGAGCACGCCGCGTCGGCCGCCCAGCGAGTGCTCGACCTGGTCGAGCTCGATGCCCATGAACCCAAGCCGGTCGGTGCGTATTCGAAGGGCATGCGGCAGCGGGTCAAGCTTGCGGCGGCACTCGTCCACGAGCCGGATGTGCTGATCCTCGACGAGCCGCTGACCGGTCTCGACCCGGTACAGCGCAACCGGATGATCCGTCTGTTCCACCAACTCGGGGACGACGGCATCTGCCTGCTGGTGTCGAGCCACGTGCTCGACGAGGTCGCGCGGCTCGGTTCGCGTGTCCTCGTCATCGCACAGGGTCGGCTGGCGGCCACCGGCGACTACCGCGACCTGCGCAACCTGATGGACGACCGTCCACACCGGATCCGCGTCGCGGCCGACGCGCCGCGAGAGCTCGCTGCAGCCCTGGTCGGCCGGGGTCTCGTCAGTGGGATCTCGATCGCGGTCGACTCGCTCACGATCGATACGAGCGACGTCGATCTCTTCGGGCGCAACATCGCCGTCGTGGCCCGCGAGTGCGGCGTGCGACTGCGTGAGGTCGAGCCGACCGACGACGACCTGGAATCGGTGTTCCGCTACCTCGTGGAGCGTCGATGAGTCGCGTCGTCGCCCCCGGCCGGACCATGCGCCTCAGCTACGGCATCGTGCTCCGCCAGCTGATCACGCGTGGCCGGATCGCTGCGCTCGTCCTCGTCGGAGCCGTCGTGACGGCGGTGGCGGTGGCCGTCGGTGCCGCCGATGATCGCACCGACCCCGTCGAGACGGGTGTCCGGCTGATCGCCGATCTCGGATTCACGACGCTGGTGCCGATCGTGGCGCTCGTGTTCGCTTCGGCTGCGCTCGGCGACATGCGTGAGGACGGCACGCTCGTCTACCTGTGGTTGCGGCCGATGGATCGATGGCCGATCGTGGTGGGAGCCTGGCTCGCAGCCGTCACGGTGAGCCTGCCGCTGACACTGGTGCCGTTGATCGCGTCGTCGGTCGCCGTCGACGGCGGCGCGAGCCTGGTCGGAGCGACCGCCGTGGCGGGAACGGTGGGCGTCCTCGCGTACTCGGCGCTGTTCGTGCTGGTCGGTCTGTTGCTCAAGAACGCGATCGTCTGGGGCCTGGGTTATGTCCTGATCTGGGAGGGCATCGTCGCGGCGTTCGGCAGCTTCGCCGCGAAGCTGGCGATCCGTGGGTACACCCGCTCGATCCTCACCTCCGTCACCGAGGTCGATCTCGACCTGGGTGACCTGTCGCTCGGGGTGGCGGTCGTGGTGCCGTTGGTCGCGTCCGTCGTCGCGCTCGGGCTGGCGTCGTACCGCCTGCGGGTGATGGACGTCGCCTGAACGGCCGGGGCTCAACCCCACCCGGGGTTGTCGCCGCCGCGGTATCGCGCCACCGACAGCGGCGTCGACCACTGCCGCCGCTTGCCGCCGGCTCGCGACGCCAGAATGAGGACGACGCCGCCGACCGCGCAGATCGCTGCCGTGCCGACCACGACCGGCAGGGTGCGCAGCGCGAGGCGCGGGATCGCGTGAGTCCACGTGCGATTGTCGATCGCGGTGAGGAACTGGACCGGGATCAGGTAGCCGAACACGAGCATCGAGGCGGCGAGGGCGAGGCCGAATTCTCCGAGGCCCCTCAGCACGTCACGCCGTTCGGGCCGTGCGATGATGCCGAGGACGAGCGCGATCAGTCCGATCGTGGCGCTGATCGGGATCAGCCAACCGAGCATCGACCTCGTCGTCTTCAGCACGCCGATCGGCTGGATCGGCAGGGCGACCACGGCAACCTCTGCCGCCCGTTGGTCGCGGACGATCGGCACGAGCTCGTCCCCGGTGATCTGGATCGGATCGTCGTCGCGCAATCCGATGATGCGGTCGTGGGCCTGACGGATCACCGGCATCATGACCGTGGCACCCGGTCGCGTCGACAGCACTGCCGTCTCCAGCATCTCGGCGAGGTCTCCGGCTGGCTGTTGCACGGTGCCGGCGACGGCACCCGTGATCACGGTGTTGAGCTCCAGTCGGATGTCGGCTTCTTCGAGGATGGCGAACGTCGTGTCACGGGTCTCGTCGGGGGTGAATGCGATGCGCTGCATCCACCATCCGCCCGCGGCGAGGCTGAATGCCACTGCCGCGACGAGGAAGAGGACACCGGCGAGAGATCGCTCCATCGCCGGAGAGTCTGGCAAACCCGACCGGTAGGTTGCGAGTATGGCCCAGCCGATCGACGATTTTCCATCTCGGCCACGCCTGCTGCTGCGTGGCCTGCTCCGACGTTGTGCCTGGTGTGGCGACCGCAGGGCCTACTTCCTGGGTTGGTTCAAGCGCCAGGAGACCTGCCGGAACTGCGGTCACGGATACCGACGCGGTGACTCGGCGTTCGAGCTCGGTGCGATCACTGCGAACATCATCTTGACGTTCGGCACGATCCTGCTCAGCATCCTCCTGCTGGTGGCGCTCACGGCGCCCGACGTGCCGATCACGACGCTCACGGTGGCGGTGGCGGCGATCGGGCTGATCGGCCCGGCGCTGTACTACCCGGTGTCGTTCACCCTGTGGCAGGCGATCGACCTGTGGATGCGTCCGCCGACCGAGAGCGAACTGGCCGGCGAGGGCGACGCCACGCTGTGAGCGACCACCGTTCGAAATCGAACGGTTGTTCCCCGAGATGCTTGCCGAACGGTTGTTCGACAACTACATTGTTGTCATTCGCAGTTCAACATGGTGACACCCCTTCCGTATGGTGCACCTCACGTTGAACCAACGGATCGGGCCACTCGCCCCGAACGACCAAGCAGCAGGAAACAGGGAGACGAAATCACATGGACAACGACCGCGAAAAGTCACTCGACATGGCACTCGCCCAGATCGACAAGCAGTTCGGCAAGGGCTCCATCATGAAGATGGGGGACAAGACGACGATGGGGATCGAGTCGATCTCGACCGGCGCGCTGCCGCTCGACCTCGCCCTCGGGGTCGGTGGCCTGCCCCGTGGTCGCGTCACCGAGATCTACGGTCCGGAGTCGTCGGGTAAGTCGACGCTCGCCATGCACGTGGTCGCCGAGGCGCAGCGCAACGGTGGCGTGTGCGCCTACATCGATGCCGAGCACGCCATGGATCCGGTGTATGCGAAGGCGATCGGGGTCGACATCGACCAGCTCCTCATCTCGCAACCCGACACCGGTGAGCAGGCGCTCGAGATCTGCGACATGCTGGTGCGCTCGGGAGCGATCGACGTCGTCGTGATCGACTCGGTGGCGGCCTTGACGCCACGGGCCGAGATCGAAGGCGACATGGGCGACAGCCACGTCGGCCTCCAGGCCCGCCTGATGAGCCAGGCGCTCCGCAAGCTGACCGGCAACCTCAACAAGACGAAGACGATCGCGATCTTCATCAACCAGCTGCGCGAGAAGATCGGCGTCATGTTCGGTTCGCCGGAGACCACTCCGGGCGGCCGGGCGCTGAAGTTCTACTCGTCGGTCCGCCTCGACATCCGCCGCATCGAGTCGCTGAAGGACGGTGCCGAGATCGTGGGCAACCGGACCCGAGTCAAGGTCGTCAAGAACAAGGTGTCGCCGCCGTTCCGGCAGGCCGAGTTCGACATCATGTACGGCAAGGGCATCAGCCGCGAGGGTGCGTTGCTCGACATGTCGGTCGACCTGGGTGTCGTCACGAAGTCGGGCGCCTGGTTCACCTACGAAGGCGAGCAGCTCGGCCAGGGTCGTGAGAACTCGAAGAACTTCCTCACCGAGAATCCCGAGGTGATGATGGAGATCAGCGACAAGGTGATGATCGCGTCTGGTCTCAAGCCCGACCCCCACGCGGTGGCCGCCGAGGCCGAGGCCGAGGCCGAGGCCGATGTGTTCAGCGACGCCGACGACGAGCCGATCAGCCTGGACTGAGAGGCCTGTTCGGGCGGCAGCGGATGCTCAACGCACGACGTCGTCGGCGGTATCGATCGGGTCGCTCCACATCGTGAGGTGGGTCCGGTCGCCCTGGTACGGGTGCGACCGGGCAACCTCTTCGTCGAGCTCCACGCCGAGCCCGGGTGCGGTCGGCGGCACGATCCGACCGTCGGTCCACTCGATCGGGTGGCGGAGCAGTTCGCCATGGAAACCGCCATTGTCCATGATCGACTCGATGATCAAGAAGTTGGGGGAGCAGGTGGCGAGCTGCACGTTGGCGGCGAGTCCGATCGGGCCGTTGTAGCAGTGCGGTGCGATCTGCGCGCCGAACGCTTCGGCGATTGAGGCGATCTTCTTCCCCTCGAGCAACCCACCGGCGCGACCGAGGTTGAGCTGGATGATCGAGGCCGCCCGGGCCTCCAGCACACGTGCGAACTCGTACTTGGTCGTGAGGCGTTCACCGGTGGCGATCGGCACCGAGCTCTGGGCTGCGACCTGAGCCATCGCACCGATGTCGTCGGGTGGCACGGGCTCTTCGAACCAGAGCGGATCGTAGGGGGCGATCTCCCGTGCGATCCGCAGCGCGCCGCCGGCGGTGAACTGACCGTGGGTGCCGACGAGCAGGTCGGCCCGTGTTCCGACCGCCGCCCGGATCAGCCGGACGAAGTCAACGGTGCGCTCGACGTCCGACAGGCGGGGCTGGTGCCCACCCATCGCGGTGTACGGACCCGACGGATCGAACTTGACGGCCGTGAAGCCTCGCTCGACCTCGTCGACGGCGCGGGCGGCGGCCGCGCCCGCATCTGCGTACACGTCCGCCGCATCACCGGGCCGCGGGTACAGATAGGTGTACGACCGCAATGATTCGTGGACGCGGCCGCCGAGGAGTTCGTAGACGGGTCGTCCGGCGGCCTTGCCGATGATGTCCCAGCACGCCATCTCGAGAGCGCTCATGCAGCCCTGCAAGGTGACGTCGGGCCGTTGCGTGAAACCTCGGCTGTACGCCCGCCGCCAGAACCGTTCGATGTGGTGAGGGTCCTGACCGACGAGCATCTGGTCAGCCAGGTCCTCGATCGCCGCCGCGATGATGTCTGCCCGGAACGTGGCGGCGTACGCCTCGCCGTAGCCGACGACACCGTCGTCGGTGGTGAGCTTCACGAACACGAAGTACTGGCCGCCGAACGACGGTGGGGGGTTGCCGACCACGAACGTCTCGACGCCCTCGATGCGCATGCTCAGCTCCCGTCGTGATCGAACACGATCACGTTGCGGAGGGCGGAGCCGGAGCGAACCTCGTCCATCGCCTCGTTGATGTCGTCGAGTGCGAACCGCCGGCTGACGAGTCCGTCGAGTTCGAGTCCGCCGTCGTGGTACCGGGCGACCAGGCGGGGAATGTCGCGAGCGATCACGGAGGTCCCCATCTTCGATCCGAGGATCCTCTGGTTGCGCGCCGCGAGCGCCCCGGGATCGAACTGTCCGGCGACACCGGTGGCCGGCATGCCGACCACCACGATCGCACCCATCGTGCCGACCAACCGGTCGGCACTCGCGAGCGCGGCCGGTGCCCCGGTGGCGACGAACACGTAGTCGGCCATCTTCCCGTTGGTCAGACGATCGACCGCTGCGGTGATGTCGTCGGACATCGGATCGACCGCATGGGTCGCGCCGAGATGAATGGCCAAGTCGCGCTTGGCCACCTGCGGATCCGAGGCCACGATGATCGCAGCCTTCGCGAGGGCGCCGCCCTGGACGACGTTCAATCCGACGCCTCCGCACCCGAGCACGACCACGATCGACGACGGGGCGACCTGGGCCGTGTTGAGCACCGCGCCGACACCCGTGATGACACCGCAGGCCAGTAACGACGCAGACGCGGCCGGGATCGCGTCGTCGATCGGGACGATCTGCGATGCATGCACCACGACCTCCTCCGCGAACGCCCCGGTACGCATGCCGTGGCCGATCGGGCGCCCGTCGACGTCGGTGAGCGGCGACTCACGATCGAGCCGGAACGACTCGCTGCATGCCACCTCGGCGCCGCGTTGGCACCGCGGACACTCGCCGCACGAGCGGATGAGGGTGACCACGACCCGCTGACCGATGTCGAATCCGACGCCGGCGCCGACCTCGACGATTCGACCGGCAGCTTCGTGCCCCCACACTGCGGGGAGCTCGCCGCCCCAATCGCCGTCGGCGTACGAGACGTCGCTGTGACAGATCGCAACGGCGTCGACTCGAACCCGCACTTCGCCCGGGCCCGGATCGGCGAGCAGCAGCTCCTCGATCTTCAGCGGCGCCGCGAATTCGCGGCAGACTGCGGCGCGGACGATGGTCGGCACTACAGGCCCGGCTTCCAGATCATCAGGACGAGGCCGACGACGAGGCCGAGGTGGGTGATGCCCGTGCCGGCCGCGAGTCGTGCAACCGCCGATTGGCTCGTGTCGGTGATCGCGGGACGGATGAGGAACCAGCTCACGGCGACGAGCACGACCCAGTTGACGATCGAGAGCGACAGCCACAGCTGCGACAACTCGTACGCGTCCTCCGACATCCCGGCCAGGCCCATGCCGAACACCCACAGCGCGATCAGCGCCGGGAACGTCATCCTCATGTGCATCGTGGCGATGGTCGCTGTCTCGTCGGCCTTCCGGAGACCCGGGTACAGGAACAGCGGACCGAACGCGACGATCACCGCCAGGATGTGCAGCAGTGACATGATTCGGTACGGCGTGGTGTCGAGCAGGATGGCGATCACGCCCGGCACGGTAGCGCCGCCGCCGTAGGAACACCCGCAGCCGATGGCGGCACGGGCGACGATGTCAGAGCTGTTCGAGCGCGTCGAGCAGTGCGTTCTCCACGACCTCGGTGAGCGCCGGATGGATCCAGTACGGCTCGTGCGCCACCTGCTCGGCGGTCTGGTCGAACTGGATCGCCTGGATCACCGGTTGGATCAGCGTGGCGGCCTGCGGCCCGATGATGTGGGCGCCGATGATCAGGCACGTCTCGGCGTCGACGAGCACCTTGGCGAAGGAGGTCTCGTCCCCGAGTGCCCACCCGTAGGCGGTGCCGGCGTAGTCGCGGCGACCGACCACGTAGTTCCGGTCGGCGGCATCGGCGTCGCGCTGCGTCAAGCCGACGGACGCGACCTGAGGGTTGCTGAACACTGCGGCCGGCACGGCCTTGTGGTCCACGGCCTTGGGGGCATCGGGATGAGCGATGTTCCAGAACGCCACCGTCGCCTCGTGGTTGGCGACATGCTTGAGCTGGTACTCGTTCGCGATGTCGCCGATCGCCCACACGCCGTCGACCGTCGTGCGGAGGAACTCGTCGACGACGACCGTGCCGTGATGGTGGCAGTGCAGCCCACCGGCCTCGACATCGAGGAGGTCGCTGTTGGGTTCGCGGCCGGTGGCGACCAGGAGTTCGTCGACCACGATCTCCTCGCCGGCGTTGTGGATCACGATCGAGTCGCCACGTCGCTCGACCTGTGTGGGCAGGTGGCCGAGCCGGAGATCGACCCGCTCGCCGAACACCTGTGTGAACCGTTCGGCCACCTCGTCGTCCTGCGATCGCAGTAGCGTCGGGGAACGGTTGATCACCGTGACGTCCGAGCCGAGACCGGAGAAGACATGGCCCATCTCGACGGCGATGTAACCGCCGCCGATGATGCCGAGCCGGTCGGGGAGTGCGTCGAGTCGCATGATGGAGTCCGACGTGTGGAAGCCCGTCTCGACCAGTCCGGGGATCGGCGGGACGACCGGCCGTGAACCCGCGGCGACGAGCACGTTCGGCGCCGTGATGACGCGACCCTCCACGTCGAGCACCCGGTCGTCGATGAACCGGGCCGTTCCCTCGATCAGGGTCACGTACTCCTGCCCTTTCGCCCGGTACTCCCGGCCACCCGCCGCGATGGCGTCGATGCGCCCGAAGACGCGATCTCTGATCGCCGGCCAGTCGGCACCGTTGAACTGGGTGTCGATCCCCAACTCGCGGCCGTGACGGGCATCGACCGCTCTGTCGGCCGGGAGCACGAACATCTTGGACGGAATGCAGCCGACGTTCAGGCACGTTCCGCCGAACGTGCCCCGTTCGACGATGGCGATCCTCCAGCCCGACAGGTACTCGGGGATCGAGTTCCCCGATCCGCTCCCGACGATGATCAAGTCGTACTGCTCGGCGTTCTCGTGGACTCGCTGCACGGCAACAGTGAACACCGTTGCGCCGGGATCTGTTCCGGTGGCAACGTCCGGACGATGGGTCGTTCGGCTGGTGCCGACCTCACCGGTAGCGTGGCCGGCATGACGTCGGACGGTCCACGGAGCTACGTGCTGCGCACCTATGGGTGCCAGATGAACGAGCACGACTCCGAGCGCATCGCCGGCCTGCTGGAGGCCGACGGGTTCGTGCGTGCTGCGTCCGAGGCCGATGCCGACGTGGTCGTCCTCAACACCTGCTGCATCCGCGAGAACGCCGACAACAAGCTGTACGGCAACCTCGGCCACCTCAAGCCGTGGAAGGAGGCCCGCGACGGCCGCCAGATCGTGGTGTCGGGCTGTCTCGCCCAGAAGGACCGTGAGCTGGTGGCCGCCAAGGCGAAACACGTCGACGTGGTGATGGGAACCCACAACGTGCACCGGGCCGCCGATCTGCTCCGAGAGGCGGTCGGGGCGGCGGCGCCGATCACCGAAATCCTCGACGAAGCCGTGATCGACGACCATGCGACGTTCCCGTCGGCCCTGCCGGCGCGGCGCGAGACCAGCTACAACGCGTGGGTGACGATCCAGATCGGATGCGACAACAACTGCGCGTTCTGCATCGTCCCCGCCGTGCGCGGCGTCGAGATCAGCCGGAGGTACGAGGAGATCGTCGACGAGGTCCGCCAGCTCGCGGCGAACGGCGTCACCGAGGTGACCCTGCTGGGTCAGAACGTCAACTCGTACGGGCGTGATCTGCAGTTGGCGGCGCGACAGGCGGGCGACGCCGGCGCCAAGTTGCGACCGCTCTTCGGCGAGCTGCTCCGCGACGTCGGTGCCGTCGACGGCATCCGTCGCGTTCGCTACACGAGTCCGCACCCGAAGGACATGCGACCCGAGACGTTCTCGGCGATGGCCGACACCGACGCCGTGTGCGAGCACCTGCACTACCCGCTGCAGTCCGGAAGCGACCGCGTGCTCGCGCTGATGCATCGGGGCTACACCGCCGAACGTTTCCTCGCGAGGCTCGCCGATGCCCGCCGAGCGATTTCGGATCTGGCGGTGTCGACCGACATCATCGTCGGTTTCCCGGGCGAGACCGACGACGATTTCGAGCACACGCTCGAAGTAGCCGCAGCAGCCGAGTTCGACGACGCGTACACCTTCGTCTTCTCACCGCGCCCGGGCACCGAGGCGGCCGCGATGGACGCCGACTTCGTCGACCCGGCGGTCGCAGGCGAGCGGTTCCAGCGGCTGCGCGTCGTGATCGAGCGGTCGGCGCTGGCGAAGAATCAGGCCCGGGAAGGCCGTCTCGAAGAGGTCTTGATCGAGGGACCTTCGAAGCGCAACCCGAACGTCGTCTCCGGGCGCACCCGGCAGAACAAGCTCGTGCATTTCCAGCCGTCACACCCGATCCGCACCGGCAGCTATGCCACGGTCGAGGTCACGCGGGGTGCGCCGCACTTCCTCGAGGGGCGGTTCGTCGAGCTGCTCGCCGAGCCCACCCACAAGCTGCGCATCCCCGTGGCTGCCCTGTGACCGCGATCGTCCTCGCGAGCTCGCTCGTCGGTGTCGAACGAGATGCCGTTGCCGATGCGGTCGACGTGATGGTTCGACGCTCGGCGGCATGAACGTCGCCCGCGTCGCGGTCGTCGGGCCGACTGCCTCCGGGAAGTCGTCGGTGGCGATGGCGGTCGCCGAAGCGATCGAGGACGTCGAGCTGATCTCGATCGATTCGATGCAGGTCTACCGCGGGATGGACATCGGCACCGCGAAGCCGACGCCGGCGGAACGACGGCGCGTCCTGCATCATCTGATCGATCTCGTCGAACCGGACGTCGAGTTCAGCGTTGCCGATTTCCAGCGATCGTACCGGGCGGTGCTCGCCGACGTGGGCGAGCGACGTCGACGTGCGCTCCTCGTCGGGGGCACGGGCCTGTATCACCGGGCGGTGATCGACGATCTCGACGTCCCGGGCGAATGGCCGCGCATCCGGGCGCGGCTGCAGACCGAGGTCGCAGCGATCGGCCCGGCCGCGCTCCACGCACGGTTGGCGGAGATCGATCCGGTGGCGGCCGGCAAGGTCGAACCGGGCAACGAGCGCCGGGTCGTCCGGGCGCTGGAGGTGTGCGAGGGGAGCGGTCGGCCGTTCAGCTCGTTCGGGCCGGGGCTCGATGCCTATCCGGACTCGGAGGTGCGACAGATCGGCCTTCGCTGGGATCGAGCCGTGCTGGCGCAGCGGATCACGGAACGGGTCCACCGGATGATGGCCGACGGGCTGCTCGACGAGGTGCGAGCCCTGGCCGATCGTGGCATCTCGCGCACGGCCGCGCAGGCCCTCGGCTACCGGGAACTGCTCGCTCATCTCGACGGCACGCTCGGTCTCGATGAAGCGGTCGAGCAGACCATCGTGCGAACGCGCCAGTTCGCCGTTCGCCAGCTCCGATGGTTCGGACGCGACCCGCGCGTACGCTGGGTGGAGGTCGAGCACGATCCTGTCGCCGAAGCGGTCCCACTCGTGCTCGCTGAGCTCGAATCATGACCAGACTGACCCTGACCAAACACCACGGACTCGGCAACGACTTCCTCGTGGCCTTCCACCCGCCGGTCCCGGTCGGCGAGCTTCCGGCGTTGGCCCGGCGGCTGTGCGATCGACGCCGGGGTATCGGCGCGGACGGGTTGCTCGTGGCCGAGTCGCCGCCGCCCGACGACCGACGCGCCACGCCCCACGGGGCCACGATGATGCTGTTCAACGCGGACGGCAGTCGTGCCGAGATGAGCGGCAACGGCATCCGGTGCTTCGTGCAGGCGCTGTCGATGCGTCACGACGGTGACCTGTCGCCGGTGTCGGTGTACACCGACGCCGGCAAGCGGGAGGTCTCGGTCCTGGCGACGGACGACCCGAACACGCTGCTGGCCAGCGTCGACATGGGTTCCGTCGATCCGATCGACGAGCCCGAGGGGTGGGCCGAACTGCAGTGCCACCCCGATCGACCGGTGGCCCATCTGAGCCTCGGGAATCCGCACAGCGTCGTCGGAGTCGACGAGGTCGGGGTCGTCGACCTGACGGTGCTGGGTCGCAAGGTGCCGCACGTCAACCTCGAGATCGTCGAACCCGGCCCGCGCCAGGACGAGCTGCGCATGCGAGTCCACGAGCGAGGGGCGGGGATCACCGAAGCTTGCGGCACCGGTGCCTGTGCCACGGCCGTGGCGGCTGCGTCGTGGGGGCTCGCCACACCGGTCGACGGGAAACTCGTGGTGCACATGGACGGTGGAAGTGCCACAGTGACACTCGACACGCCGTCACCGGGGCGCGTCACCCTGACCGGGCCCGCCACGTTCGTCGGCACCATCGAGATCGAGGTCTGAGTGAACACGCCATACCAAGAGGCGCTCGGCGCCACCCTCATCGACCGCACCGTCCGCGAGAAGATCGTGATCGTCGGGGTCCAGTTGCCGGGAGCGACCGAGGAGTCGGTCGATGCCAGCCTCGACGAGCTCGAGCTCCTCGTCGACACGGCAGGTGCCGATGTCGTCGAACGATTGGTCCAGCGGCGGGATGCGCCGGACCACACCTGGTACATCGGCAAGGGAAAGGTCGACGAACTCAAGGAGATCTGTCTCGCCGTCGATGCCGACACGGTCGTGTTCGACAACGAGCTGTCGCCCGGACAGCAGTACAACCTGGAGAAGTTGCTCGGCCGGACTGCGATCGACCGAACCGCGGTGATCCTCGACATCTTCGGGCAGAACGCGCACACCCTCGAAGGCAAGGCGCAGGTCGAGCTCGCACTCCTGCGATACCGGCTGCCCCGGCTGCGGCGCGGCAAGTCGGCCAACCTGTCGCAGCAACGAGGTGGCGTCGGTGCTCGATTCGGCGGCGGCGAGACGAAGACCGAGGTCGATCGTCGGCGAATCATGCGGCGCATCACCAAGCTCGAATCCGACCTCGCATCGCTGGCGGCCACACGCGATCTGCAGCGCAAGTCGCGCCGCCGCAGCGGTCTCGCCGGCGTGGCGATCGTCGGCTACACGAACGCCGGCAAGTCGACCCTGCTGAACCGGCTCACCGATGCCGGTGTGCTCACCGAGAACCGGCTGTTCGCCACGCTGGATCCGACCACGCGCCGTCTCGCGCTCCCCGGTGGCGAACCGGTCCTGCTGTCGGACACCGTGGGGTTCGTCAGAAGTCTGCCGCACGGCCTGGTCGAGGCCTTCAAGGGCACGCTCGAGGTGGCCGCGCTGGCCGACTATCTCGTGCACGTCGTCGACGCGAGTGCGCCCGATCCGGAGGGTCAGATCGCGGCCGTGCGCGAGGTCCTCTCCGAGATCGACGCCGGGGAGGTTCCGGAACTGCTGGTGTTCAACAAGCTCGATCTCGCGCCCGGCGACGGCAAGGAGTTGGTCGAGGAGCACACGGGTTCGGTGGGCGTCAGCGCCGCGACCGGCGAGGGCATCGAGTTGTTCCTGCGGACCCTCGCTGATCGACTGCGGACGCTCACCGAGATCGTCGACCTGCTGATTCCCTACGACCGTGGCGACGTGCTCGCATCGGTGCACCGCGAGGGGGAGGTCGTCTCCACGACCGAGGGCGACGACGGATTCCGGGTCAGGGCCCGCCTGTCCGACGCATCGGCGGGGCGACTGGCCGACTTCGTCATGCCGTCGGCGTGACGGCCGATCGGTAGCATCCGGGGCGACATGACCACGACCGGATTCGTTCCACCGCCCTACCCGTACGAACGGGTCGACCGTTTCAAGCCGCTCGCGATCGACTTCGAGGGCGGGCTCGTCGACTTCTCGATCGGTACGCCGTTCGATCCACCTCCCGGCGCCGTCGTCGAGATGCTCGGAGCGTCGGGCCTCGAGCGGGGCTATCCGCCGAGCATCGGGACCGAAGATCTGCGCGATGCCGTCCACCGATGGATGGGCCGGCGGTTCGGCATCGACGTCGCACCGACGCAGATCGCCGCGTGCATCGGCACGAAGGAGTTCGTCGGCACGCTGCCGCAGTGGTTGCGGCTCCGCCGTCCCGATCTCGACACGATCCTGTACCCGGCCATCTCGTATCCGACCTATGAGATGGGCGCGACGTTGGCCGGGTGTCGCGCCGTGCCCGTCGCGATGTCACCGACGGGCGGCGTGGAGCTCGAGTCGATCGACCCGGCCGATGCGGCACGTGCGCTGGCGCTCTGGGTCAACAGCCCGGGCAACCCGAACGGTGTGGTCGGCGATCTCGGCGCAGCGGCCGAGTGGGGGCGTGCCCACCGCGTGCCCGTGTTCTCCGACGAGTGCTACGTGGAGTTCACGTGGTCGGGCCGAGGGCGAACGATCCTCGAACACGGCACCGACGGGGTCGTCGCAGTGCACTCCCTGTCGAAGCGGTCCAATCTGGCCGGTGCCCGGGTCGGGTTCTACGCCGGTGACCCGACGCTCGTCGGCTACCTGCAGGAGGTCCGCAAGCACGTCGGCATGATGGTGCCCGGTCCTGCGCAGGCGGCCGGAGTGGTGGCGCTCGACGACGATCAGCACGTCGAGGTCCAGCGCGGTCGATATCGTGCCCGGCTCGAACGGTTGGCGACCGTGCTCAGCCGTTGGGCGGAGATCGAGATCCCGCTCCCGGCAGGCGGTTTCTACCTCTGGTTCCACGTGGGTGATGCGTGGGACTTCACCGAACGGCTCGCCCGAGAGGGCGGGGCCTTGGTGAGCCCGGGCGAGTTCTACGGCGAGGCTGGTGCCGAGTACGTGCGGGTCGCCGTGGTACAACCAGATGCACGGATCGATCTCGTCGCCGCCCGCCTCGGCGTCGGCACGTCGAGCCCTCGACCACACGAATGAGCTGCAACGAGGACCACGAATGAGTGTGAAATCACAGGGCAGAGGTCTCGCGGCGGCGCTGGGGCTGTTCCTGTTGTTCGCCGGGCTCGTCGGCGGTGGCGTGCTGTACGTCGTGGCAGAGCGGCGTCCGGCGCAGTCGGTCGAGGGCTTCGCGCGGGCCCCGATCGGCTGTACGACGACGCTCGATTTCACCGAGACCGGCACGTTCTACGTCTACGAAGAGGTGGGTGCGGCCGGCGACGTCGCCGACGACAGCTGTCAACCCGTCGCCGACCCCTCGGCGACGTTCGAGGTCGAGTTCTTCGGTGAGCTGACCCCCGAGGGCGTGACCGACGACGACTCGGTCAGCTACGACGTCGACGGATTCGACGGTCGCTCGGTCCAACGCGTCGAGATCGTCGAGCCCGGTCAGTACTCGTTGGCGGTCACGGGCGATGACCTCACCGTCGTCGCCGCCCTCGGGCGAGACCCCGACGACGGTGTGGACGATCTCCGCCGTGCCGCCGTGATCGTGGCGGTCGCCGGCGTCGGGCTCGGACTGCTCCTCCTGGTGCTGTCGGGTCGACGTTCGAAGCGGGCGGTCGTCTCGGTGCCGCCCCAGGGCCCGGGCTGGGGACCCAGCATGATCGTCGATTCGACGTCCGCTGACGACTCGTGGCCACCCAAGGCGCCTCGGGTCGACCAGGTGCCGATCAATCCGCACCAACCATCCGAACCGGCGACGGCGGTGCTCGAGCAACCGCCGTCGCCGGCGCGGTGGGATCCGCCGACGGGTGAGGCGGTCGACGCGCCCCCACCGCCCGATTCACCGGGTGGGGAACCGGCTCTGCCCGAGTTGCCCGGACGGACGCCGGGTGCCTGACGGCCGCCTCAGAGGCGGCGCATGACCGTGACGACACGGCCGAAGATCGTGACCTCGTCGGCCGGGAAGCGCATCGGCTCCAGCGCCGGGTTGGACGGGACGAGAACGACCTCGTTGCCCTCGGGTCGATAGGTCTTCACGGTCGCCTCGTCTCCCGGGATTCCGGCCACGACGACGTCGCCGCTGTTGGCCGTGTTCTGTTGCGCTGCGATCACGAAATCGCCGTCGAGGATCCCCGCGTCGACCATCGAGTCGCCACGGACCCGAAGCATGAACAGGTCGCCGTCGCCGGTGAAGTCCGATGGCATCGGATACAGCTCCTCGACGTTTTCCTGCGCGAGCACGTCGCTGCCCGCGGCGACGTCGCCGACCAGCGGCACGTGGCGGACCGGGCGCCGCTCCATCACCACGCCCGAGTTCGGATCCCAGCGGACCTCGATCGCCCGTGGCTTGGTGGGGTCGCGCCGGAGGTAGCCGAGCCGCGTCAAGGTGTTGAGATGACTGTGCACCGTGGACGGTGAGGTCAGACCGACCGCCTCGCCGATCTCGCGCACCGACGGGGGGTAGCCGCGGTCTCGCATCTGGGTGGAGATGAACTGCAGGATCTGGAGTTGTCGGGCACTGATCTTCTTGTCGGCCATGGTTCCATCGTACGGCTGTTCGCCCCGCGAGTCAAACACCTGTTCGGAGGACACATGTTCGATCTACGGGTTGACGCCGAACGATTGTTCGGGTACAACTGTTCTTCGTACAGACGTTCGACGAACATGAGTTCGTTCGATCTCGGCCTGGTCGAAACAGTTGGGAGTCCTTCGACATGAGCGCAACCATGATCTTGATCGACGACGTGCACCAGACGTCCGGGCGGCGCGCATCGGCGCGGCGTGCCGTGTCGGCTGCGACGTATCGTCGCCGTCGGGTGGTCGTGGGAACGGTCCTCGCCACACTGGTGGCCTGCGGGGCCGTGTTCACCCATGACGTGCTGGCCGGCTCGGGCGGCGTACCTGCCTCCGCCGCCGCGAGCCGGCCGGCACACGTCCGGACCACGATCACGGCGCAGCCCGGCGACACGCTGTGGTCGATCGCACGTGCGCACCGGGGCGGCGTGCCCGTCGGCCGGTTCGTCGACAAGCTCGTCGACCTCAACGGCGGCGCGTCGATCCAAGCCGGCCAGCAGATCGTGCTGCCCTGACCGGCGGTGGTCGAGGTGCCGGGGCCTGCCGTGCGCTCAGTATCGTGTCGGTGTGCACTGTCCCGTCTGTCGCGCCGACGACACCAAGGTGGTCGATTCCCGGTTGTCGCACGAGGGTGCGTCGGTCCGGCGTCGCCGGCAGTGCTTGTCGTGCTCGCACCGCTTCACGACGTTCGAGCGGGTCGAAGAAGTGCCGCTCGTCGTCGTGAAGTCGAGCGGTGACCACGAACCCTTCGATCGTGACAAGATCGTGCACGGTGTGCGTTCCGCCGCCAAGGGGCGCTCCGTCGACGACGACCAGATCACACGGCTTGCGATCGATGTCGAAGACGAGATCCGCTTGGCCGGCGGGGTCGAGGTGTCGTCGAGTCAGGTCGGCCTGGCCGTCCTCGAGCGGTTGAGCACACTCGACGAGGTGGCGTATCTGCGATTCGCGTCGGTGTACAAGAACTTCGACGCCGCGTCCGATTTCCAGAGTGAGCTCGAGATCCTCAGCAAACTCGGGTCCAACGGCTGAACACGAAACCCTCGGTGTCGGCGAGCAGATGGGCCAACTCGAAGCGCCGGAGGCGTTCGTCGGCGCCGGACGTGAGCCGTGGGCCGGCTCCACCCACGAGATTCGGTGAGATCGACAGGTCGAGTTCGTCGATCACGTCGGCGTCGAGCAGGCTGCCGTTGAACCCGGCGCCGCCTTCGGCTTGTACGTAGGCGACACCGGGGTCGATCTCGTGGAGTCGTCGGACGGCGCCGGCGATGTCGACTCGTTCCCGACCCGATCGGAGCACATCGACGCGTGATTCGTCGATCGTGGCCGCCTCGTTCGTGATCACGAATCCGGCACCGCTCGCGAAAAGGTCGCTGTCGAGATCGACATCGGCGCTGTTGCTGACGACGCCGATCCGCTGGCCGTGTTTCTTCGGTGGCCCGTACCCCTCCTGGCGGACCGTCCCGGCGCCGACGAGGATCATGTCGGCCATGCTCCGCAGCGTCAGGAGTACATCGAGGTCGTTCGGGTTGCCGAGCTGACCCGATACACCCTCGACGGCGATCGAACCGTCGAGGCTCGTGACCATGCACAGCCCGATCCAGGGGCGATCCGGGTGTGGCCGCCGCGTCGCCGTGTATGCCGCACGGACGGTGATCGACTCCGTCGGGCTCGGGAGCAGGCGACGGAGCTCGGGAGATGACGTCATGAGGTCAGATCTTGGCAGGTTGTGGGAAACCCGGCCGCTGTCCACAGACCTACTCACAGGATTGGTCCGCAATTCACACCGTTGTCCCCTTCCGTTCCACAAGGACCCGTCTCTAGGCTGGGCCCTCGTGCCGGGAGGTGGCGCGACACACGGACGAATACGTGGGAGGAAGCTGGGCGTTGGCCGCGTTGGGGGCGAGCCGGTGACGGACCACTTGGAGCGCTGGCTCTGAACCTGTGTGTCGCGCCACTCAACCGGATGCCGAGTGGCCCGCGTCGCTGCTGGTCAGGGGATTGTTTCGCGACAACGGGAGCCAACCGTTGACACCGCCGTAACTACAGTGGTGTAATACGCAGCCCTTCGCACTACGCACACAACCTGTTGTGCTCGGTGCGCCGGGAGCGGGGTCATCCCAACTACATCTTGTGTCGCCGGTCGGCGACATGGTTTGATCGAACATCGGAAGGAAACACACATGTCACTGGCGCCCGAACGAACCTCCACCTCCGATCGCATCGGTCTCCGGCGGCTCTTCACCTCCCCGGGGGTCGACCCCTACGACGAGGTCGTCTGGGAGCGCCGTGACGCTCGCATCACCAACTGGAAGGACGGCTCGGTCGCCTTCGAGCAACTCGGCGTCGAGTTTCCGACGACGTGGTCGGTGAACGCCACGAACATCGTCACTCAGAAGTACTTCCGTGGCACGCTCGGTACGCCCGAGCGCGAGAACTCGCTGCGTCAGGTGATCGACCGCGTCGTCGACACGATTGTCCGCTGGGGTCGCGAAGGCGACTACTTCGCCGACGAAGACGAGGCGCTCGCGTTCGGCGACGAGCTCAAGTACATCCTCGTCACGCAGCGAGCGGCGTTCAACAGCCCGGTCTGGTTCAACATCGGCGTCAAGGACGTGCCGCAGCAGGCGAGCGCCTGCTTCATCCTGTCGGTCGACGACAAGATGAGTTCGATCCTCAACTGGTATCGGGAAGAGGGCGTGATCTTCAAGGGTGGCTCGGGCGCGGGCGTCAACCTGTCGAAGATCCGCTCGAGCGTCGAACTGCTCGAGGGTGGCGGCACCGCCTCGGGCCCGGTCAGCTTCATGCGGGGCGCCGACGCGTCGGCCGGAACGATCAAGTCGGGCGGCAAGACCCGGCGTGCGGCGAAGATGGTCATCCTCGACATCGAGCACCCCGACGTCGAAGAGTTCATCTGGTGCAAGGTCAAAGAGGAACGCAAGGCTCGCGTGCTGCGTGACGCCGGCTTCGACATGGACCTCGACGGCGCCGACTCGTATTCGATCCAGTACCAGAACGCGAACAACTCGGTGCGTGTCACCGACGAGTTCATGCAGGCCGTCGTCGACGACGCCGACTGGGGTCTCAAGGCGGTCACCACCGGAGAGGTCGTCAAGTCCGTCCGGGCCCGTGATCTCTGGCGGCAGATCGCCCAGGCGTCGTGGGAGTGCGCCGACCCCGGCCTCCAGTTCGACACCACGATCAACACGTGGCACACCGCCCACAACACCGGCCGCATCAACGGTTCGAACCCGTGCTCGGAGTACATGCACCTCGACAACTCGGCGTGCAACCTGGCGTCGATCAACCTGCTGAAGTACCTCGATCTGAACGCCGACAACGGCGCCGACAGTTTCGACGTCGACGCCTACATGCACACGATCGAGACGATCTTCACGGCCCAGGAGATCCTGGTCGGCCGCGCCGACTACCCGACGCCGGAGATCGGCGAGACGAGCCGCAAGTTCCGTCAGCTCGGCATCGGCTACGCCAACCTCGGTGCGCTCCTCATGGCGCTGGGTCATGCCTACGACTCGCCGGAGGGGCGGGCCTGGGCCGGCGCACTGACCTCGCTCATGACCGGTCACGCCTACGCCACGAGCGCCAAGACCGCGGCCCGCCTCGGCCCGTTCGAGGGCTTCGCCGACAACGAGGAGCACATGCTCCGCGTGCTGACCATGCACCGCGATGCCAGCTACCGGATCGACAACGACGACGTCGTGCCCGACGAACTGCTGTCGGCCGGCCAGCGGGCCTGGGAGAACGCAGTGCGCTACGGCCACGAGCACGGTGTTCGCAACAGTCAGGCGTCCGTGTTGGCGCCGACCGGAACGATCGGTCTGATGATGGACTGCGATACGACGGGCATCGAGCCCGACCTCGGCCTCGTGAAGATGAAGAAGCTGGTCGGCGGCGGCACGATGTCGATCGTCAACCAGACGATCCCACGTGCGCTGCGCCGTCTCGGCTACGACACCCAGCAGGTCGACGACATCATCGCCTACATCGACACCGAGAAGTCGATCCTCGGCGCACCGCACCTCGCCGCCGAGCACGTCCCGGTGTTCGCCTGCTCGATGGGCGACAATACGATCCACTACGAGGGCCACGTACGGATGATGGGGGCGGTGCAGCCGTTCCTGTCCGGAGCCATCTCCAAGACGGTGAACATGCCCGAGGAGGCCACGGTCGAAGACGTCGAAGCGCTCCACCAGCTCAGCTGGGAGCTCGGCCTCAAGGCGGTCGCGATCTATCGCGACAACTGCAAGGTCGGCCAGCCGCTCTCGACGGCCAAGAAGGACGACGCGTCCATCGATGATGACGACGTCGCCGGTGCGGCGGCCGCGACCGAGATCGTCGAGAAGGTGGTCGAGAAGGTGGTCGAGAAGGTGGTCGAGAAGGTGGTGCACCGGCCGATCCGCCAGAAGTTGCCGAGGTCGCGCTCGGCCAAGACGTTCGAGTTCCGTGTCGCCGACTGCAAGGGTTTCGCGACGATCGGCGAATACGCGGACGGTCAGCCCGGAGAGATCTTCCTGACCGTTTCCAAGCAGGGTTCGACGCTCGCCGGGATCATGGATGCGTTCGCCAAGTCGATCAGCTACGGGCTGCAGTACGGCGTTCCGATCCGGGCCTACGTCGAGGCCTTCGTGAACATGAAGTTCGAGCCTGCCGGCATGACCGATGACCCCGACGTACGGTTCGCCGGATCGATCATGGACTACCTGTTCCGTCGTCTCGCCCTCGAGTACATGTCGTATGAGGAGCGGGCCGAGCTCGGCATCTTCACGATCGACGAACGCACGCAGCCGACGCTGCCCGGTGTCGACGAGGCCGTGATCGAGACGAGTCAGGGTTCGGAGATCGAGCCCGATCCCAAGAGCGTCCCGTCGGTCTCGGAGCTCGCCGCCGGCCTGGAGAGCGGTGCCGTGGTGCCGACGGTCGAGGACAACACCCCGGCCCGTGGCATCACCGGCGCCACACCGATCGATGCGCCGATGTGCATGCAGTGCGGCGTCCACATGGTGCGCGCCGGTAGCTGCCACGCCTGCCCGAGCTGCGGCAGCACCAGCGGCTGCAGCTGAGAGCATTCACAGCCGACACCACCGTTCTGTCGTCCGACGTGACGGCGCGAACGTGATCACTCCGCACTGTTCGGGGTGATGCTTGCGACGCTCCGTCGTTCCGCCACGTCCGTCGTGTGCTTCGTCGCGATCGTGTGCGCCTCGTTCGCGTGGATGGCGATCGTCTATCTGCACACCTGGGCCGACCCCGAGACGCCGGCGCGAGTGGTCTCGGCCGTCCTCGCCGACGACGAGGCCCGCGACGAGATCGTCACGCCACTCACGGAACGGCTCGACCGGGTCGACGACTCGGCCACCGAGGAGTCGACTGTCGCATCGGTGATCGACGTGGTGTTGGCCGACCCCGCGATCAGGGATCGCATCGCCGACGCCTACGCCCCGGTCGACGGCGACGGGGGAGCGCGATCGGGAGCTGCGGTCGACGAACTGGTGGGCGCCGTCGCCGATCTCGATCCTGCCGTCGCCGACCGGATCGCCGAGATCGGGCCGGCGCTGTCCCTTCCCGACGTGTCGCCGCTCGCGGCGATGCGGCCGACGGCCGAGCGATGGGCATGGCGACTCGCCACCCTGGCGCTGGCGTTGTTCGCCGTCGCGTTCGCCGTCGGCGATCGGCGGTTGGTGGTTCGACGCTACGGATGGTGGGCGATCGGCACCGGCGCATCGTGGTGGCTCGGTCCGCTGCTCGTCGTCGCCGCCGCCCGACGCTGGCTCCCGTCGTTCGACGCCACCACGTCGGTGGTGGTCGACGCATCGGTCGGGCTCAGCCGTCCCTGGGCGATCGGATTGGCGCTTTCGGGCGTCTTCGTGTCGGTGCTGGGGCTCGTCCTACGAGGTCGTGGACCGACGGATGGCGCACCGGAGCGCGCTGACATCGGCACCGAGCGCGGCACTGCGCCGGTCGGTCTCGACGAGACCGTGCCGATCCCCGTGGTCGCGACCCCGACGGCCGCAGCGGCATCGATCGGCGACCTCCGTGGAGCTCACGGCGCACCGATCCGTTCCCTCGACGACATCGATGTCTGGGCCGCCTACGCCGCACCGGCGCCGTCGACCCCGGACTCGGCCACCACGGGCGCGCCGACGTGAGGGGGCGCGTCGCGTATCAGCCGTCGCGGCCCGGGCGGACGAGGCCGGCCTCGTAGGCGGCGATCACGGCCTGCACGCGGTCGCGGACCTCGAGTTTGGTGAGCACCCGGCTGACGTGGGTCTTCACCGTGGTCTCGCCGAGGAAGAGCTCGGCAGCGATCTCCTGGTTCGATCGGCCGCGGGCCATCAGCGCCAGCACTTCCGTCTCCCGAGGGGTCAGCTGATCGAGGCCGGGCGAGTTCGTGTACGCGGTCGACTCGGCCGCGAACTCCCCGAGGAGCCGGCGCGTCACCGACGGCGACAGCAGTGCATCGCCGTTGGCGACGACCTTGACAGCACGGATGAGGTCGTCGGCAGGCGTGTCCTTCAGGAGGAATCCGCTGGCACCGGCGCGGATCGCGTCGTACACGTACTCGTCGAGGTCGAACGTCGTCAGGATCAGAACGCGTGTCGGCGTGTCGTCGACGGCCAGCAGGGTCCGGGTCGCTTCGATCCCGTCCATCTCGGGCATGCGGATGTCCATCAGCATGACGTCGGGTCGCGACCGACGGCACAGCTCGACAGCGGTGCGGCCGTTGTCGGCCTGGCCGACGATCTCGATCTCCTCGTCGGACCCCAGGATCATCGCGAAACCGGTCCTCACGAGTTCCTGGTCGTCCGCGATGCCGACACGCACCGTCACGACGGCGCTCCGGCCCTCGCTCGATCGAACGGGATCGTGGCGGCGACGCGAAATCCGCCACCCGGTCGGGGTCCGAAGCGCAGCGTGCCCTGGTAGAGGTCGACTCGTTCGCGCATGCCGACGAGCCCGTGGCCACCACTCGTGGCCAGCTTGCGTTCGGTGGTGCCGGCGCCGTCGTCGATCACCTCGACATGGATGTGCTCCGGCCGGTACTGCACCCGTACCACGGCACGAGCAGGGCGACCGGCGTGCTTGATCACGTTCGTCAGCGCCTCCTGCACGATGCGATACGCGGCCATCTCCTGGCCGGGGGATCGGGTCGACAACTCACCGTCGACGATCAACTCGGTGGGGGTGCCCGAGTCGGTGCAGTGCTGCACGACGTGGATGAGGTCGTCCATCGACGGCTGAGGGGCCAGCTCCGGGTCGCCGGACGGCTCGGAGCGCAACACATCGAGCATGCGCCGCATCTCGGCCAGTGCTTCGCGGCCGGCCCGCTGGATGTGGCCGAGGGCCTGCGCCGCCGCGTCGGGATCGTTCGTCACGATCCGTTCCGCGGCCCCCGCCTGCACGACCATCACGCTCATCCCGTGCGCAACCACGTCGTGGAGGTCGCGGGCGATGCGGGCTCGCTCATCGAGGACCGCCTGGCGAGCGAGGAGGCCTCGTTCGGCCTCCGCTCGAGCTGCCCGCTGTTCGAGCTCCAGCACACGCCGGCGACGGTCGTGGACGATCTCGCCGGCGATCGCGGCCGTGATGTGCAGCGCGGCGATGCCGACCACTGCGGCAGCGGGGAGATCTTCGGAGGGACTGAGCACGCCCACGACCGCGATGACCGACATCCCGGCCACGACCGAACCGACGATCCGCCAGACGCGCCGACGGTCGTCGCCGCCGTGTGCGGTTGCGGCGTACACCGACAGGAGCGAGAACGCCTCGAAGTTCGACGCGTAGTCGGCGACCCAGAAGACCACCGTGAACGCGACGACGCCGAGCAGGCTCGAGATCGGCGCGCGGCGCCGGAAACTGAACGCCACGGCCTGGCCGACGATGAGCAAGCCTCCGAACACGTCCGGCGCGCGTTCCGATCCGTCGACGTCGGCCACGACGTACCCGAGCATCGTCAGGGCGCCGACGAGTGCGGCGAACAGCACGTCGCTCTCGAACGGGTGGTCGGAGGCCCAACGGCTGAGCCGTGACGAGAACACGGATCTCACGACGACACGGTAACCGGGCGCACGACCCCCCGCATCGGCCTCGCGGATGAGCCCCGGTCGTCCCTCCGGACGAAAAACGTCGACTCGCTGTTGTGAAGCGGCGTCCGTCGCTGCGACGCTGGTCGCATGGCGTTGCGTCAGACGAACCTCAATCGGATGCGTGACGGGCTCTTCGACGTGCTCGTCGTCGGCGCCGGGATCAACGGCGCCGTCTCCGCGGCAGCACTGGCCGGGCGCGGGGCGTCGGTCGCGTTGATCGATCGGGGTGACTTCGGCAGCTTCACCAGCCAGGAATCGTCGAACCTCGTGTGGGGTGGCTTCAAGTACCTCGAGAACTACGAGCTGCCACTCGTGTTCGACCTGTGTCGGTCGCGCAACCGGCTGATGAAGGCGTACCCCGACAACATCAAGGAGATCGGCTTCCTGGCTGCACTCGACCGTTCGGCACCGTATCGGCCGTGGTTCGCAGCGCTCGGCGCGCTCGGCTACTGGATGATCGGTTTGTTCGGCACCAAGCCGCCCAGGTTGTTCAACGCCGAGCAGATCAAGGCCGAGGAACCGGCGATCGACACCCGGGCCGTGCGGGGCGGCATCCAGTACCAGGACGCCTACCTGATCGACAACGACTCACGGTTCGTGTTCTCGTTCGTCCGGTCGGCGATCGAGGCGGGTGCAGCGGTGGCGAACTACGTCGAGCTGGTGTCGGCCGAGCGCATCTCCACGCCGCAGGGCGACCGATGGATCGCACGGCTCCGCGATGTCGACTCGGGCGACGAATTCACCACGTCGGCGCGGACGATCGTGAACGCCGCCGGGCCCTTCGTCGACGGTCTGAACGAGAGCTGGGGGAACAGAACAGAGCACCGGATCGTGTACTCGAAGGGCATCCATCTCGTCGTGCCGAGGCTGACGACGTCGAAGCACGATCGGGTCCTGGCGTTCTTCGACGACACGCAGCGCCTGTTCTACGTGATCCCGATGGGCCGCCGATCGGTGATCGGTACGACCGACACGCGTGTCGACACACCGTTCACCGCCGTCGACGCCGACGATCGGACGTTCTTGCTCGACCAGATCAACGCCCGGCTCGACCTCGGTCGGCCCCTCACCGTGGCCGACGTGATCGCCGAGCGCTCGGGTGTCCGGCCGCTGGTCGTGCGACACGACGGCGGCGACCAGACCGATACCGACTGGACGTCGCTCAGCCGCAAGCACGAGATCGAGTGCGACGACGAGCTCGGCGTCGTCACGATCTTCGGTGGCAAGCTGACCGACTGCCTCAACGTCGGTGAGGAAGTCGCCGACGAGATCGAGCACCTCGGGATCCCGCTCGAGAAGGATCTCGAGAACTGGTTCGGCGAGCCGGCCGAGGCGACCCGCGCCGAGTTCTACCGCCAGGCGAAACTCATGAAGCTCGACCATCTGCGCTCGAAGCCTGACACCGAGCCGCTCAGCGACCGTCTGTGGCGACGGTACGGCCGTCGGGCGTTCGACCTGCTCGAAGCGATCCGGGCCGACCCGTCGATGGGCGAGGACATCATGGGATCGGCCGACTACCTGCGCGCCGAACTGCACACGGCGGCCGAGCACGAGATGATCGTCACCTTGGACGACTTCATGCGCCGCCGGTCGAAGATCGACCTCGTGGTGCACGACGACGACATCCACGAGGGTCCCGGGCTGCGCGAAGTGGCCGAGATCCTCTTCGGCGGCGACGCCGAACGTCGACTCGCCGACTACGTGGCGAACAAGCGGCGGGTGGGCGACGTCGCCACGGCCTGACGACGAACCCGGTCCGACGTCGTTTCAGCTGTCGCGGCTGTCGTGAACCCGGGTCGGTTCCGACGGCACCAGACCGGCGCCCTGCTCGTCGGTCAGCTCGGCTTGCACATCGATGATCACATGCGCCGATGCGAGCGTGTAGACGCAGATGGTGCCATCGTCGAGATCGACCAGCGCGAGGTTGGTGACGGTCTGGCCGGCGAGATGGTTCACGTTGGACGTCTCGACGTCCTCGACGCCGTCGAATCCGTCACACGGGCCCACGGTGACGAAGCCGGGTGCCGCGGGCTCGGTGACCGTGATGGCGATCGCGGCGCCGGGGGCCTCGGTGTCGAGGTTCAGCTCGATCACGGTGCGGGCGTCGGGTCGGTCGTCGCACCAGGCGTCGGCGCACTCGCGGGTGTCGAGCGCGCGGCGCGGTTGTTCGAGCGCCCACCCGTAGCCCTCGACCGGGTCGAGCGCTCCGAGCTCGTCGACGATCACGTGGGCCTCGGTGAGCGCGAACACGCAGCTGCCGATCTCGCCGCTGCCGACGAGTGCGAGGTTCGAACGGGCAGCGTCGTCGAGGTAGTTCAGGTTCGAGAAGATGAAATCTTCCCCGACGCCGTCGCATGCGCCGGCCTGGAGGTAGCCGGGCCCGCTGCCGTCGACGACCGCCACGTTGGCGATGCGGGGACGCTCGTCCTCGGTCGGAACGGCGTGGACCGAGCCATCGGGCACGGGTCCGGTCCGACACTCTTGTACCGGCGAGCAGGCACCGTCCGTGCGGGTGTCGGTCAACCGGTTCGGGATCGACGGATCGAACCACATCGGCTCACCGTCGGCACCGATGTGGCCGAGCACGTCGACGATGCTGTGCACGCCCGTCGAGCGATACACGCAGAAGCGTCCGTCGTCGTCGACCGGCACCACCGCCATGGCAGCCATCGAGTCACCTGCGGCGAACGTGAGTGCCGACGTGGTACGGACCCCCTTGCGTGGATCGCAGTCCTCGAGGGTCAGGAAGCCCGGCCCGCTGGCCTCGGTGGCCGTCAGGTTGATCATGACGGCCACTGTGCCCTCGGGCGCTCCGGTGTCGACCGGGAGGCGCCAGTCGGCTTCCGGGCGCCCGCTGCGATTGCATCGCTCGGTCTCGTCCCCGGCGGCGTCGATGACCGCGAAGCACGTGAGGCTGGGGTCGTTGCCGAGGTTGAACGCAGCGATCGCTTCGGCGTGATCGGCCGTGCCGCGGAACTCGAAGTGAGGTGGGTCGCGGTACACGGAGGTGCGCTCGGTCGACGTGTCGCTGCAGCCGTTGCTCCAGCCGTAGCCGCCCCAGTACAGCCCCCACTTCTCGGCAGTCTGGATCATCCAGCGCGGCATGTCGGTCTCCATCGGCGTCTCGCACGCCGTCTGATCGTCCACTCCGGTGTAGCGGCGGATCGGGTTGGTGTTCGAGTTCATGTCGATCGCCAGGCCCCACGCGTGATTCGAGAGGTCGTCGGGGTCGCCCGACGGACAGTCCCAACCTCCGTTGCCGCTCGTGCACCGGAACGAGTAACCGCTCGCGTGGTACACCCGGTAGCCCTTCTCGGCGATCTCATGGAGGAAGCCCTCGAAGAGCGCCTGCGCCGCCACGTGGGTCTGGAGCTGACCCGGGCCCAACGTCGCGACGGTCTCGGTGTTCTCGGCGATGCGTTCGGCCTCCCACGACTCGAGGGCCGGCGAGCCGTTGTAACGTGATCCGGACCACTCCCAGCCCTCACCGACGCCCGGCGCCGGCGGCTCGCCCCAACCGGTCTCGGCGGGATCGTCGTAGAAGGCGAGCAGGCAGTGGCCCACATCACCCGACTCGGCTTCCTCGGCCGTACAGTGTGGTGGCGCTTCTGGCAGCGTCCACGGGGTGTCGTCGAGGGCAACCGCCACCGGGGCCTCGGCGACGAAGCCCGATGACAGCACGGCGGCTGTGAGCAGGACGGTTCGGATCATGGCAGGTGGTACTCCCCGGCGCGTGGATGCATTCCGTAACGAGATCGTAACGCGATACGTCTTCGAGTGTTCAGTCGGCACTCGAGGCGCCTGGCTTGAGCCCGGTGTCCGTCAAGTCCGTCAAGATGGTGATGAGGATCGTCCACCGAGGATCGTCCGCCGAACGTCACCCGGTTGTTCCAGCCCATCGCTAGGGTCGCCGAGGTGATCGCATGTGTGTACTGCGGGGGCGAGCACGAACGCCCTGCCGAGGTGAAACGGTGCTGGACCGAGCACCCGGACACCGCCGCGTCACCGGCACCGGCACCGGCACCGGCACCGGCACCGGCACGATCGTCGGTGCCGCGACCCACACCGGGTTCGGCGACGACCGGGCGCGGAGTCGGCATCGAACGAGCGACGGTCGACCTCCCCGTCCGGCGCGGTCCGGTGATCCTGGGGCGCAACGTCGTCGTCGCTGCGGGACAACCAGCGCCCCAGGCCTGGGCGGGTTGCGAGCGCATCGAGATCGGTCGTTCGGTCGTCGACGAACCAGCGGTGACGCTCGAGACGCTCCGCGGCGCCGCGCACGAGCGCACTGGAGTCGTGCTCTCGCTGGCCGTCGACCTCGATGCCCACCCGTCCGCCACCAGCGACGCCGAACCATTCGCCCTGGGTGTCGGCCACACGTTCGACGCCGACGAACTGCACCATCTGGTCTGGTCGAACTCGATCGACGCCCGAACCGACGGTGTCGGACGATGGGCGGTGGTCGACCGGGCCGCGGCGAACGGCGCGACGATCCGCGGCGGTGACGCAGGTGGTGACGCAGGTGGTGACATAGGTGGTGACATCGTCACCCCGGACGGGCGGACGGTGTGGGTCGACGGCGGGCCGGTCAGGTTCGGCGCTGCGATCGAGGGTGTCGAGGTCGTGCATGCGGTCCAGATCGAGCACGGGCGGTTCGACGCTCCACACTCGAACACGACGGATGCGCCCCTGGCGCCCGACCAACTCGAGGCGGTGACCCACGACGGCGGGGTGGCGCGCATCATCGCACCCGCCGGCTCCGGCAAGACGCGTGTCCTGACAGAACGGGCACGGCATCTGCTCGCTCGGTGGAACTTCCCGCCGACGGCACTGACGCTCGTGGCGTTCAACAAGCGCGCCCAGGAAGAGATGCGCGAGCGGACGGCCGACCTACCGGGCCTCCACGTGCGCACGCTGAACGCGATCGCGTTGGCCATCGTCAACGGCTCACCGCCGTTCGCGCCGCAGCAGCGGCGATGGCGGACCATCGACGAGCCCGAGGTACGGCGATTGCTGGGCGAACTCGTCCAGACGCCGCGGAAGCTGAACATCGACCCGCTCGCTTCGTGGATCGACGCGCTCGGTCTGGTTCGACTCGGGCTCGTCGCACCACCCGACGCCGAGGCGCGGTACGGCGGCGACGTCGACGGCCTGTCCGAGGTGTGGCCGGAGTACCGAGCGGCACTCGGCCGCGAGGGCGCCGTCGACTTCGACGATCAGATCTACCGTGCGATCGAGGTCCTGCTGAGGCAGCCCGAGGCGCGGCGAGTGGCGCAACGGGCGTGCCGGGCGCTGCTCGTCGACGAGTTCCAGGATCTCACGCCCGCTCACCTCTTGCTGATCCGGCTGCTCGCGGCCCCCGGTGGAGCGGTGTTCGGCGTCGGTGACGACGATCAGACGATCTACGGCTACAACGGGGCCGATCCGGCCTGGTTGATCGACTTCGACCACTGGTTCCCGGGCGCCGAATCGCACCCGCTCGAGATCAACTACCGATGCCCGGCCGGCGTGGTCGATGTCGCCGACAGGCTACTGCGTCACAACCGGCGGCGAGTCGGCAAGACCGTCCGCGCGTCGTCCACCGATCCCGAGGGGTGGCGAGCGGTGGCCTCCGACGACCCGGTCGAGGCCTCGGTCGAGGCCGTTCGAGCCGCCATCGCGGTCGGCACCCAGTCGGCCGACGTCGCCGTCCTGACCCGGGTCAACGCCACGCTCGTCCCCGTTCAGGTAGCGCTCACCGCATCCGGCGTAGCGATCTCGGGTGGCGTCGGCGCAGAGTTCGTCGAGCGGACCGCGGTGCGGGCGGCTCTGGCCTGGCTGCGGCTCGCCCGGGGTTCCGGCTTCTCGGCCGGCGACATCGGCGAGGCGCTGCGCCGTCCGTCCAGGGGCCTGAGTCCACGCCTCCGTGACTGGGCCGCAGAGCAGCGCGACCTGGAGGGTCTCGAGCGGCTCGCCGCCCGGCTCACGAACGAGCGGGATGCCACGAAGGTCGGTGACTTCGCGGTCGATCTCGCCAGGTTGTCGGGCCATGTGCGACGGCAGGCCCCTACATCGGAGGTCGTCGACGTCCTCATCGACGAGATCGGTCTGGGCGGTGCGGTCGCTACGCTCGACCGCGGTCGCCAGGGCATGAACCGGTCGGCGCAGGGCGACGATCTGCTGGCGCTCCGCCAGCTCGCCCGGCTGCATCCCGACGTGCACACCTTCGAGCGCTGGCTCGGCGACCAGTTGATGACCCGCCGCGACCCTGCGGGCGTCGTGTTGAGCACCGTGCATCGCGTGAAGGGCCAGGAATGGCCGATCGTGATCGCCCACCTCGTCGACGCCGATCAGTACCCGCACCGACTCGCCGATGACGTCGAGGAGGAACGCCGCTTGCTCCACGTCGCCATCACCCGCTGTCGAGACCACGTCACGATCGTCAGCGGCGAGCGACCGAGTCCGTTCGTGGCGGAATTCACCACCGAACCTCCCGAACACCTGCCCGAACCCTCCCCCCGTCGTCCAAGTCGCGCCGCGGTCGCCGGCTCGAAGCGCGACGCTCCCGACCACCCGCTCCTCGACCGCACGACGGTGATGGCGGTACCGGGTCTCGTGCTCGTCGACCAGGGACGCGACTGGGTGATCACCGAACTCGAACCCGAAGCTGCGGTGGCGGTACAGGGCGGCGCGGTCCGGCGGTTCCCGATCGGGACCAAGGTCGCGACGGCCGGCCGGCAACGTGGTCGGCTCGGGGCCCGATCCGGCGACGTCGACGAAGCGAGCGCTCGGTTGTTCGACTTGCTGCGAGCCTTCCGCGATCGCGCCCGCGACGGCAAGCCGGCATTCACCGTGTTCGACGACAAGACGCTGGTGGCGATCGCCTCGGCGTTGCCCGACGACCTGGCGGCGCTGGCCCGGGTCAAGGGTGTCGGGCCGGCCAAACTGGAGCAGTACGGCGACGACGTGTTGGCGCTCGTGGCGACCGCTCGGACCGCAGCCTGACCTGCGACAATGCGCCTGATGTCCGTTTCGGCTCGCCTGCCGGCCCCACTCGACCGGGTGTTCTCGTGGCGCTGGTTCCCACACGCCGCCTGTTTCGTCGCCGCGCTCGTCCTCCGATTGGCGTGGGTGTTGTGGGTCGACCGCGAAGGGTTCGTGCTGAACGACGCGATGATGTACAACGCGAACGCGGTCGCGATCACCGAGGGCCTCGGCTTCCGCCCGCCGCAGGGCGGGCCCTCGGCGCAGTGGCCGCCTGCGTACTCCACGATCCTCGCCGGGATCTACTGGCTGTTCGGCATCGAACCGTTGTGGGGCGAGATGTTCAACGCGATCGTCGGTGCGGTCACCGTGGTACTCCTGATGCTCCTCGTCGAGCGGGTCGTCGATCGACGAACGGCCATCCTCGGCGGTGGGATGCTCGCCGTGCTGCCCGGCCCCATCCTCTGGACCGACGTACTGGTGACGGAGACGCTCTACACCGGCATGTTCGTGCTCTTCCTCCTGGTGCTCGCCCACGCCACGCCGACGTGGCGATGGATCGTGGTCATCGGGGCAATCATCGGCATCGGGGGCCTCGTTCGCGGTGAGGCGCTCGCCTGGGGTCTGCTCCCGATCGTGCTGTTCTGGCGCGATCTCCCACGGATCGAGCTCGCCAAGCGGATCGCCAGTGCTGCGGCCGTCACGATCGTCTGTCTGATGCCGTGGACGATCCGAAACGCCATCGTGATGGACGCGTTCGTTCCCGTCGCCACGAACGCCAGCGCCACGCTGTGGTCGGGCCACCACGCGGGTGCGACCGGTGGTCAGACGTACCCGCCCGAGGAGTACTACCTGCAGTTCGATCAAGAACCGCCGCTGCGTGAGCTGCAGTCCGGTGCCGCACTCCGACGGGACGCGATCGAGTACATGATGACCCACCCGTTCCACGAACTCAGGCTCATTCCGCTGAAGCTGGTCCACCTCAATCGCGGTGATTCGTATGCGCTCGATTGGGTGAACGCCGCCCCTGGGATCGCCCCGATCTCGCCGATCAACGTCGAGCGCATCGGCGTCGTCGCCGACGCCGGGTACTACGGGCTGCTCACGCTGTTCCTACTCGGCGCCGTCGTCCTCGGCCGCCCGTTCTGGCGAACGCGCATGGGCCGCGTGTTCGCCGCCTCGTTCCTGACGGCAGTGTTCATGTACGGATTCCTGTACTACGGCAATTACCGTTACCGCCTGCCGTACGAGCCGCTGATGGTGCTCGTGGCCGCCACGTTCCTCACACAGCTGTGGGACTGGCGTCGTGAGGCGGCCCGCTCGGAGGCGGTGTGACGGCCGCCGGAGCGCTCAACATGCGCCTCCGAATGCCGATACGTTGCTCGTGATGAACGCGGACTACCTGCGGATGGAACGGCCCTCGTGGCGCGGTGTGTTGCACAGTTGGGTGTTCTTCGCGTCGATCCCGGCCGGGCTGCTCCTGGTCGTCTTCGCCGGTGGCACTGCCGGGCGGACGGCTGCTGCGATCTACGCCGCCACGTTGCTGCTCGTGTTCGGCACCTCGGCCGCCTATCACCGCCTGGCCAACTCGTATCGGGCCCGCGAGATCATGCAGCGTCTCGACCACTCGATGATCTACCTGCTCATCGCCGGCACGTACGTCCCGATCTGCCTCGTTGCGCTCCCGCTCCGATGGGGGGTGCCACTGCTGGTGACCGTCACGGCGATCGGGCTGCTCGGCATGGTGATCAAACTCGCTCCCATCCGCCGCCTGCAGTGGCTCGGATACGCCCTCTACCCGATCATGGGGTGGGCCGCGGTCGTGGCGGCGCCGGCGCTCACGAGCCACCTCACGCCCCTCCAGCTCGGCCTCGTCGTCGCCGGAGGTGTCGCGTACACCGTCGGGTTCCCGGTGCTCCTGCTCAAGCGCCCCGATCCGTGGCCGAACTCGTTCGGTTACCACGAGGTGTGGCACGGATTCACCGTCGTCGCGGCGATGCTGCACTTCGGCATGGTCGCCAGCGTCGTCGCGTGACCACGTTCGCGTGACCTTGTTCGATCGTCACATCGTCGTCGACTGGAGCGCCAGGAACGCTCCCGCGACCGGGAAGGACTCGATCTGGATCGCCCACGTCGATCTGGGAGGCGCGACCACGTTCTCGAACCCGCCCACCCGGCACGCCGCGGCACGGGAGATCGAGTCACTGGTCGCCGGCGGTCCGACCCGGCGAACACTGCTCACGGTCGATGTATCACTCGGCTATCCGTCCGGGAGCGCGGAATGGTTCGACCTGGACGGTGCTCCGCCGTGGCTCGCGATGTGGCAGATGCTCGAGCGCGAGATCGCCGACGACGATCGCAACCGCAACAACCGATTCGAGGTCGCCGCCGCGCTCAACCGTCGAGGCGGTGACGAACCGGCGCCGTTCTGGGGTCGCCACGCCGCGAACGCCCTCGACGGGCTCACCGTCACCAAGCCGGCCTCGTTCCCGGTCGCCGAGTTCCGCGCCTGCGACGTGCTCCTCAGGTCGATGGGGGCACGTCCGGCGAGCCCGTGGCAACTGCTCGGCGCCGGGACCGTCGGCAGTCAGAGCTTGACCCTCATCCCGATCCTCGAACGGCTGCGTCGAACATCTCGCGCCGAGGTCTGGCCGTTCACGACGGGGCTCCGGCCCCCCGACGTCGAATCCGCAACGGTCGTGATCGCCGAGATCTGGCCCACTGCGTTCGACGTCGAGATGCCGATCCACTGGGTGCGAGACGCAGCGCAGGTGCACGGCGTGGCCCACCGCCTCGTCGCTGCGGACCAGTCTGGCGAGCTCGCCTCGTGGTTCACCCCGCCGGTCGACGATCCGACGCCGATCGAGGACGAGGAGGGGTGGATTCTCGGCGTGGTACCGATTCCCCGGTGACCGACCCGGGAGCATGGCGACGAGTGCGCCGGCATGACCGAATTCGTGCCGCGCGCGGTGCCAGACTGGCGGTTCCTCCGACCCCTGATCGATCGAGATGACCCGCACCAACGCTCTCCGTTCCCACCGACCGCCGACCCGCCTTGCCTGGGTGGTGATCGCCTGCCTGGTCGCCGTGGCGGCGTGCAGCGGCGATGATGACGCCGTCGCCACGACGTCCCCTCCCGAGACCTCCACGACGCTCCCGGCGACCACGACCACGGAGCGGGCCACCACGACGGTGGCGCCGACCACGACGTCCACGAGCACCACCACCACCACCACGTTGCCACCAATTCCGCGCCAGCCGCTGACCGGTGCCGTGCTGGGCGACGGCGACGAGCCGATCGGGCGTCCGGCGCTCGCCGTGAAGATCGACAATGCGACCGGCGCGCGGCGGAACCACAGCGGGCTCGCGGTCGCCGACATCGTGTTCGAGGAGATCGTCGAGGGCAGCATCACGCGGTTCGCCGCCGTGTTCCACAGCCAGGACTCCGACGTCGTCGGTCCGATTCGATCCGGGCGGTCGCAGGACGTCGATCTCCTGATGTCGTTCGTCGAGCCGCTCTTCGCCTGGAGCGGGGGGAACGCCGGCGTGACCCGGCTCATCGCCGACTCGTCGCTCACCGATCTCAACGCGGTGCGGGGCGGCAAGGGGTACTACCGCGGGTCGGGGACGCAGCCGCACAACTTGTACAACAGCACCGAGGCGCTCTGGGCGCAGACGCCGGAGGGGCACCCCGGTTCCCCGCCACCCCAGCAGTTCGAGTATCTCCGGCCCAAGCAGCAGTTCGACGGTGAGCCGGTCGCCGGTGTCGCGCTGCCGATGCGGGGGATCCGCGTCGAGTGGACGTGGGACGCCGAGCAGGGTCGATTCCTCCGGTCCCAGCAGGGCCGCCCCCACATCGATCAGTTGCACGGACCGATCGGTGCCGAGAACGTGCTCGTCTTCGGCACGTGGTACCGGCCGAGCGCGATCGACGCACGCAGTCCCGAAGCGCAGACGATCACACAGGGAGCCCCGCTGTGGGTGTTCAGTGACGGTCAGCTGCAGGAGGGCAAGTGGATCCGCACCGATCCCGAGCAACCGATCCAACTCGTCGACGAGGCCGGGGCACCGATCCTCCTGACGCCGGGCATCACCTGGGTCGAGTTGGCCGAGGGTCTGTTCAGCGGGGACGAGGCCAACCCGATCGTCGAGGTGAACATCCTGCCGGCCGAGTGACGATCGACCCGGCGAACGACGCAGCCGTGGGTCGGGGCCGAGCGCTCAGGCGTCGACGGTCCAGGTGCCGTTCGAGCGCAGCAGCGCATTGAGATCACCCGGACCCTTGGCTTCCGAGGCCGCAGCCAGCTGTGCGCTCACCGAGCTCGCGAACTCGGGCCGCTCGACCTCCCGGAAGACGCCGAACGGCGTGGGGGAGTGATCGTCCCGATTGAGCCGTGCGAGTGCGAAGGCCAACGAGGGATACGGGTGGTGGACGTCGTGGATCAGGATCTGGTCGATCCCGGCGTCGGCGACGTCGACGAGCCGGAGGTGCCCGTCGCTCGCCATCATGACGCCGCGTCGGTGGTCGGCGCCGAACAGGATCGGTTCGCCGTGGACGAGGTCGATCATCATCTCGTCGCGCACGCTGCGCTTGGTGATGTCGTTGAACTGGCCGTCGTTGAACACGTTGCAGTTCTGATAGATCTCGACGAAGGAGGCGCCCCGATGGTCGTGCGCAGCCCGGAACGTCTCCATCATGTGCTTGCGGTCGAGGTCGTGCGTTCGGGCCACGAAGGTCGCTTCGGCCCCGAGTGCGACCGACAGCGGGTTGAACGGCTGGTCGATCGAGCCGAACGGGGTCGACTTGGTCACCTTGCCGACTTCGGAGGTCGGCGAGTACTGGCCTTTCGTGAGGCCGTAGATCCGGTTGTTGAACAGCAGGATCGTGAGGTTGACGTTGCGGCGAAGCGCATGGATGAGGTGGTTTCCGCCGATCGACAGGCCGTCGCCGTCGCCGGTGATGACCCAGACGTCGAGGTCGGGTCGAGCGACGGCGACGCCGGTGGCGATCGCCGGTGCACGGCCGTGGATCGAATGCATGCCGTAGGTGTTCATGTAGTACGGGAAGCGGCTGGAGCAGCCGATGCCCGAGACGAACACGGTGTTGTGCGGGTCGACGCCGAGATCGGGCATCAACTGCTGCACCGCCTGGAGGATGCCGTAATCGCCGCATCCGGGACACCAGCGAACCTCCTGATCGCTCGCCCAGTCCTTCTTGGTGGTGAGGGTGACGTTGGTGTCGCTCATGACGTGGCTCCTGCCTCGCGGGCGGCTTCGGCGGCGGCTTCGATCTCGCGAGCGGTGAACGGCAGCCCGGCGATCTTGCCGACCGAGATCGCATCGATGAGGTAGTTCCCGCGGATGATGTGGCACAGCTGCCCGTTGTTCAGCTCGGGGACGATGACGGTCCGGAACTGCCGCAGCTTCTCACCGAGGTCGTGCGGGAGGGGGTTGATGTTCGTGAGATGGATCCAGGCCATCTTGTGCCCGGCGCGGCGCTGTCGCTGCATCGCGGAGTCGATCGCGGCCCACGTCGAACCCCAGCCCAGGAGGCAGATGTCGGCATCGGCGTCGCCGTGGATCTCGAGCTCGTCGTAGTCGTCGGCGATCTTGTCGACCTTGGCCTGACGGAGCATGGTCATCCGGGCGTGGTTCTCGGGCCCGTAGTTGATGTTGCCGGATCCGTCGAGCTTCTCGATGCCGCCGACACGGTGCATGAGCCCGGGCGTCCCGGGAATCGCCCAGGGACGAGCCAAGTTCTCGTCACGGATGTACGGCCAGAATTCGGGGTTGCCCTCGTCGTTCTCGTGGTTGAACTCGGTGGCGAAGGGCACCGAGATGTCCGGCAGCGTCGAGATGTCGGGCAGGAGCCACGGCTCGGTGCCGTTGGCGATGTAGCCGTCGCTCAGCAGGATCACGGGTGTCCGGTACTTCAGCGCGATCCGGGCGGCTTCGATCGCGGCGTAGAAGCACTGGGCCGGACTGTGGCTGGCGACGATGGGGAGCGGCGACTCGCCGTGGCGGCCGTACATCGCCAGGTTGAGGTCGGACGCCTCGGTCTTGGTGGGCAGGCCGGTCGAGGGGCCGCCGCGCTGGATGTCGATGATCAGCAGCGGCAACTCGATCGCGACGGCGAGGGAGATCGTCTCGCTCTTGAGTGCCACACCGGGACCGCTCGTGGTCGTCACCCCGAGGTGACCGCTGAACGCGGCCCCCAGAGCGACACCGACGGCCGCGATCTCGTCCTCGGCCTGGACCGTGCGTACCCCGAAGTGCTTGTGCTTCGAGAGTTCGTGGAGGATGTCGCTCGCCGGGGTGATCGGGTAGGAGCCGAGCGTGACGGGCAGCTTGGCCAGATGACCTGCTGCGACGAGGCCCCAGGCCAGCGCGGTGTTCCCGCTGATGCTGGTGTACTCGCCCGGGGGCATCTGGGCGGGGCGGACCTCGTATCGATGGCCGACCGCCTCGGTGGTCTCTCCGAACGCGAACCCGGCCTTGAACGCAGCCTGGTTGGCGGCGACGACGAGGTCGTTCGTCTTGAACTTCTCGGCGATCCAGTCCATCGTCGGTTTGGCGGGGCGGGTGTACATCCACGAGACGAGACCGAGCGCGAAGAAGTTCTTGGATCGATCGGCGTCGCGAGGCTTCACGCCGAGCTCGACGCAGGCCTCCTTCGTGATCGACGTCATCGGCACCCGAAGGACCCGATAGTTCGCGACCGTGCCGTCGTCGAGCGGGTTGGCCTCGAAGCCGGCCTTCTCGAGGTTGCGCTCGTCGAACGAGTCCTCGTTCACGATGAGCGTGCCGCCGACTTCGAGACGGTGCAGTTCGGCCTTGAGGGCGGCGGGGTTCATGGCGACCAGCACGTTCGGCTCGTCGCCGGGGGTGGTGATGTCGTGGTCGGAGATCTGGACCTGGAACGCCGAGACGCCGTTGACGGTGCCCTGCGGCGCCCGGATCTCGGCGGGAAAGTCGGGAAAGGTCGACAGGTCGTTGCCGAACGACGCGCTGACCGATGTGAATCGGTCACCGGTGAGCTGCATGCCATCGCCGGAGTCACCGGCGAATCGAACCACGAGTCGATCGAGGACTTCGGTGTCCTCGGACCGGTCGATCGTGTCGGTCATGATGATTCCCCCTCGACCCGGCGGACACGCCGGGCTGGTTGCTGCCTGCCGGTCACCATAGTCATCGGTCCATCGGATTCCACGCTTGATGGTTCGTCAGTTCGATCGGGGCCGCGCACCGGTCAATCCTTGGCTTCCGACCAGCGTCGGATCACCGTGGCATCGGCCAGGAACCGCACCTCGGGGTGCGGTGACCACCGGAAGGCGGCCTCGCCGAGTGCGTCGTGGACGACGGTGACGGCAGTGTCGGCTTCGGTGTCGGGTACGTGCACGAGGAGTTCGTCGTGCAGGCACAACACGACGCGGGCGCCGAACCGGCGCCCACGGTTGCGCACGAGGATCGCCCACATCTTGAAGAACTCGGCCGCTGCGCCCTGGATCGCAGCGTTGCGGGCGAAGCGGCCGCGTGCGGCGGCGACGCGCCGGGCCCGTTCGATGTCGCCCTCGATCGAGTCGTCGACCCACATTCGTACGAGCCGTCCGCCGACGGTCAGCACCGGTTCGCCGGCGCGTCCGGCGGTGGCGGCCGACTCGAGATACGCCATCGCGGTCGGATAGGCGTGCTCCAATCCGCGCAGGGCGTGCGCCGACTCGCCGGTGGTCGCGCCGTACATGGCGCCGAGTACGGCAACCTTGGCGATGCTGCGATCCACGCCGAGCCGATCGGCCACCGGTTGATAGAGGTCGTCGTCGACGGTGGCGGCGACGAGCGCCTCATCGCCCGAGACGGCGGCCAGCACCCGTGGTTCGATCTGGCCGAGGTCGGCGCGCACGAAGACATGCCCTGGCTCGGCTGCGACGGAGGGCCGCATCTCGGCGGGCAGGTTGTGCAAGCCGGCTGACGCCGTCATCCGGCCCGCCGCGCCGTCGCTGCTCGTCCAACTGCCGAGCAGACGACCGTCGCGAACGTGCTCGTCCAGCCAGCGGTATCCGTATGTGGTGGCAATGCGTTCGGCCTTCCGCCACGTCAGGAGCGCCGACACCACGGGATGTGCGTCGCGATGCTGTTCGAGTCGCCAGGCACGGGTGTCGGGGACGTCGACGGCGATCCGGCGGAGCATCGCCTTGACGTCAGCGGGGTTGCGCAAGTCGACCGGTGGACCCGGATCGAGATGCCGCAGCACCTGGTCGTCGCGTGCCCTCCGCAGCTCCTCGGCGTCCCGGTCGTCGGCCGGCCGGGGACCGACCGCCTCGGCGATGATCCGGGTCGCCTCCGCCACGTCGATCGGAAGGCCGTGGACCTCGAGTTCCGCGCACAGGTACTCGGCTGCCGATTCGGTCCTCGCCGTCATCGACGAGCGGTCCGGGAACGGGCGGCCGGCCAGCAGTCGACGCTGCCGGCCGGCCATCGACAGCGACAGTGCCGCCCACGTTGCGAGGCGGGAGGTGGACGCACCCCATCCGCCACTGATCCACTCGGGTCGGAGATGGCCGTCGGGCCGGACGGGATCCTCGGGATCTGCGCCCTCGTCGGCGGGTTCGGCGAGCAGGTCGAGTTGTCCCATGCTCGGGAGGGTGTCGGAGGGCAGTCCCCACAGCCATGCCCAGCATTCGGGAACCGACGTCCGCCATCCACCGTGGAGCAGCCGGTGCACGGTCAGAACGTCCCAGGACCGGTCGATCTCCACGCCGCGGACGGCGAGACGATCGGCGGTGGAACGATCCCACCAGACCCAGCGGGGGGCCATCGACCGATCGATCGCGTCGACGATCGCGATCGGGTCCTCCACCCCGAACCCCTGCGCTGCGTCGGTGGTGGCCAACCCGATCCCGACGCCGTGTCGGAGCGCCACGGCCACCTCGCCACCATCGGCCACGCCCTGGTCCCGCAGCCACGACGCGACCCGGGCGGTCTCGGCAGTCGGGGCGGCGGACATGGACCACGAGTCTCTCATGACCGTTGGCGGGAACCGGCCGTGCAGACTGGGGACGTGTTGTTCGTCGTGGTCGCCCGAACCTCCCGGCTGGTGGCTTCCACCGCCAAGCGGTCGGCCAAGGTGGCGGCGCTGGCCGGGTTGCTCGGCGAGGCGGCACTCGACGAGATCGAGGCGGTCGTGGCGTTCGGCGTCGGCTCGACGCCACTGGGCCGGATCGGCGTCGGGTGGGCGACGATCCGCGACGTCCGCCCGACACCCGCCGACGAACCGACTCTCACGATCTCCGACGTCGACCGCTGCGTCGTCCGTCTCGCCGGCATCGCGGGCACCGGGTCGGTGGCGCGGCGTCGGGACGAACTGCACGGCCTCCTGGAGCGGGCGACCGAACCCGAGCAGCAGCTGATCCGGTCGATCCTCGGTGGGGAGCTGCGACAGGGAGCGCTGGATGGCGTGATGGCGGCAGCGGTCGCCCAGGCAGCCGGGGTGAAGGTGGCCGAGGTGCGCCGAGCGGCGATGTTCGCGGGGTCGCTGCCGGTGGCCGCGCGGGTCGCCCTGACTGCCGGGTCGTCCGGTCTGGCCGCGATCGAGCTCGTTCCCGCCGTGCCCGTCCAACCGATGCTGGCCTCGACGTCCGGCGATGTCGCCGAGGCGCTCGCGGCGACCGGTGAGGCGGCGGTCGAGTGGAAGCTCGACGGGGCGCGCATCCAAGCCCATCGTGCGGGTGCGGAGATTCGTCTCTTCACGCGCAACCTGAACGACGTGACCGACCGACTCGGCGGTGTCGTCGATCTGGTGCGCGACCTTCCCGGTGGCGATCTGGTGCTCGACGGTGAGGTCCTCGGTGTCGATGACGACGGTGGCCCTCGGCGCTTTCAGGACACGATGGGCGATTTCGGGGCCGGCCCCGATCCGTCCGGCGGCTCGCGGGGGAGTGGTCTGCAGGCCTTCTTCTTCGACGTGCTCCATGTCGGCACTGCGGTCGTCGACGAGCCGCTCGCGACCCGCCGGGGGTTGCTCGATGAGATCGTGCCCGGGTCGAACCGATTGCCGTCGATCGTGACGGTCGACCCGGTGGAGGCACAGGCGTTCCTCGATCGGTCGATCGCCGCCGGTCACGAGGGTGTGATGGTCAAGGAGATCGCCTCGACCTACGACGCCGGCCGGCGGGGTGGTGCGTGGCGCAAGGTGAAACCGGTCCACACCTTCGACCTCGTGGTGCTCGCGGTCGAGTGGGGTCACGGTCGCCGGCAGGGATGGTTGTCGAACCTGCACCTCGGCGCTCGTGGCGGCGACGGAGGGTTCGTCATGGTCGGCAAGACGTTCAAGGGCCTGACCGACGATCTGCTTCGGTGGCAGACGGAACGGTTCCTCGCACTGCGGATCGGCGACGAGGTCGGCCGCGGCGAGCACGTCGTGCACGTGCGCCCCGAGCAGGTCGTCGAGGTCGCGATCGACGGTGTGCAACGGTCGACGCGGTACCCGGGCGGGGTGGCGTTGCGTTTCGCCCGGGTCCGCAGATATCGACACGACAAGGTCGCGTCGGAGGCCGACACGATCGAACGCGTACGAGAACTGCTCGATCGATCGGGCTGATCAGGCCGGCGTCGCGGGCATTTGATCGTGTCAGTCCGCCCGCCACCGTGCAGAATGGATCGGTGCTCCTGGCAGACCTCGTCGACGTGCTCGACCGTGTGGCTCAGGCCGATCGCCGCGCCGAGAAGGTGTCGGATCTGTCCGAGCTGCTCCGTCGCACACCGATCGAGGACGTGGAGGGTGTGGTCGCCGTCGCGGTGGGCACGCTCCGTCCGGCGCACGACATCTCGGGCTGGACCTCGACACTCAGCGACGAGTTCACCGGCGCCCCGAACAGTTCGCTGACGGTCGACGACGTCCGGCGTGTCGCCGAGGCGATGTCGATCGCCTCGGGTCCGCAGGCAGTCGAAGCAGCCGCCCACTCGGTCGTCGACATCTTGCAGCGGGCGACGGAGTCGGAGCGGCCGTTCATCCGATCGATGCTCGATCCCGACGGCGAGTCGCCGGTCTCCGCGTACGTCATGTCCTCGGCCGTCGCGAACGCCGCGCGCGTTCGGGTCGGAGACGTGCGCCGTGCCGCGTCGGTGACCGGCTCGCTCGCGATGGCGGCAACGCTCGCCTTCCTCGAGGGGACGACCGCGCTCGAATCGGTCGAACCGCGCGCCGGGCGACCGATCCAACCGATGCAGGCGGTGCCGGTCGACGATCTCGAGGAGGCGCTGTTCGATGCGACCTGCGTCGAATGGGCGCCGCGTGGGCTGCGTCTGCAGGCGCACCGCGCCGGCCGCACGGTCTCGTTGTTCGTGCACGATGGGATGACCTCGATCGACGTGACCGACCGGCTCCCCGCCGTCGTCGAGATGGTTCAGGCGATGCCCGGCGACGATCTCGTGCTGGACGGCGAGCTCGGTGAGATGGACATGCCGGATCCGTCGGATGCGGGCGCCGGGCGATCGGTGCGGTTCTTCGATCTGCTCTTCGACGGTGACGCGTTGCTCGATCGGCCGCTGGCACGTCGCCGGAGTGCTCTGGACGTCGTGGTGCCGTCCGAACTGCGGATGCCGTCCATCGAGACATCCGACCCCGACGAAGTCCGGCGATTCCTCGACGAGGCACAGGCACGCGGCCGCTCCGGTGTGGTGCTCAAGGATCTCGGCTCGGTCTACGAGCCGGGTCGGGGCCGGCGGACCTGGCGCCTGCTGGCCCCGGTCCAGACACTCGACCTGGTGGTGGTCGCCGCCGAATGGGGGTCGGGTCGACGATCCGACAAACTGTCACGGGTCCATCTCGCCGCTCGGACGGCCACGGGCGCGTTCGAGACGGTCGGCCGGACGGCGCTGGGTATCACCGACGAGATGCTGAAGTGGCAGACGGAGCGGCTTCTGCAGCTGGCAGTCGACGACGACGAGGATCGGTCGGGCGGCCTCGTGACCGTCCGTCCCGAGCAGGTCGTCGAGGTGACCTTCGATTCCGTCCACGAGTCGGAGCGCAGTGGTCGTGCGGTCTCACTGAGGTCGGCTCGGGTCCGGCGGTACCGCGACGACAAGCGGGCTTTCGAGAGCGACACGATCGAGACGCTCCGTGCGCTCGTGCAGGCCGACGAGCGCGACGAGGCCCCGCCGCCGTCCGGCGTGGAGGGTCTCAGGCGGCGGGCGGATGACGCTCCCGCTGTGCCCGGCAACGACAACGAGCCGCGCCTGCCGCCGGCGAGACCGCCGGGGCTCGACGCTGCACAAGCAGAGGCGGCCAAGCGGATCCGGGAGGTGCTGGCCGATCGTGAGAGCTCCGGACCAGCGGTCGCAGAGCCGGCGCTCGGCCCGGCGACGCCGCCCCCGGCCAGCCTGCCCGTGTCGGGTTACCTCCGCGGACACATCGCATCGCTCGACCTGGACTTCGCCCCGTACGAGGAACCGGTCCTCGACACCGGGCGCGCCACGCACGTACTCCTGATGCTGGTGCGCTTCATGACGCTCGCGTGGGCGGTCGCCATCACGACGGGTGCCCTGATCATCCGATCCGAACCGGGGGCAGTCGACCCCTCGCTGGTCGAGACGATCGGCTGGGTCGGGATTCCGATCGTCATTGCGCTGGCGGTCACCGGTTGGGCGTGGTCGGACCAGCTGACCCGCAACCTCAAGCGGCTCGACGGACGTCTGCCGTCGCGGCTGAGATGTGTGACGGCATGGCTGTCGCCCCTCGTCGCGTTCGTGCTGCTCGCTCTGACGGTGGTCCGGCTCTCCCCGACCGATGTGGTCGATGTGCGTCCGTCGATCATCGTCGGCATCTTCGCGGCGGTCATGTGGCGTCCGTACGCTCTGGTCCGGCGGATCCTCGCGACACTGATCCGCATCCGGTTCGACGCACTGCTCGCCGGTGGCTACGTGCTCGATCTCGTGGCGTTCGGGCTGCTGTGGTGGCGACTCACCGTGTGGTCGAGCGCTTCGGAGGTGATGACGCGCGGCGACGTCGAGATCATGATCGGCATCGGCGCCGCGGTCTCGGTGGCGCTCGCCGCCAACGTCGTCGTCTGGCGTGGGATCGTCCGTGCCGGAGATCGCGGCGAGGCGCATCGCGCTGCCTCGCAACGCACCCGATACGAGCACCGGATGCTCCGGCTCCGCGGTGTCGACCCGACCGACCCCGAGGTGTGGTGGGCCTTGGTGCAGCGCCGAGCCGACGAGCAGCGGGTGGAGGAGGAACGTGCAGCCGAGCTCGCGGCTGCGACCACCGGTGATGCGGAGGGCGGTGAGCTCGATGCGGCCGTACCCGTCGCAGCAGTTGCTCCGGCGATGGTGCCGTCGGTCGACGAGCTCGTCGACAGTGTCAAGCAGAAGCACAGTGTGGCGTTCCGTCGCCTGAGCGAGGAACAGTCCGATCAGCTCGTCGGGAGACTGCGTGAGCAGTTCTCGACGGTTGTGGGCGACCTCGCCGGGATGCCGCTGGAGGACTCGCCGGACACGGTCGCAGCACCTGCCTCGTCGGTCGACACGGCGCCGGAGACCGCCGCACCGACGGCCGTCACGGCAGCCGATGTTGCCCCGGCGGACACCGAGACGACGGTCGAGGTGTCGGAGGCCCCGGACGGCCACCACGACGAACCACTGTCGATCCTTCGAGCCGTCGCCGAACGGGCGGGCGCCCCGGTCGAACCCGAACCGGTCGACGGCGCTGAACACGAGCCCGCGTCGGACGATCGCAGCGCCGACGAGCACGATGCGGTCGACGGCGTGGCCGAGCCTGCGATCCGATCCCGCTCGGGGCTCAGTCCGTTGGAGCGCCTCGCGGCGAGAACGGCGGGCGCCGACGAGGAGACCGCGGACGACACCGACTCGCCCTCGGACGAACGGTCGTCGGCCGGCGTCGCTGCCAGGTCGAGCCCGTTGGAGCGCCTTGCGGCCAGGAGCGCCGGCGACGGCGACACGACCGACGCGGAGTCCGAGACGTCCACCGCCGCCGCCGACGACGACGCCGATCGAGAACGGCCGGTCGGCGACGAAGTCAAGACCAGTCCGCTGGAGCGCCTCGCAGCCCGGACCGCCGGCGCCGACGAGCGGAGCGCCGACAAATCCGCCGATCTGCGAGCGCGGCTCGCGGGTGCCGAGTCGACCACCGGTGCCGACCCGGTCGCCGCGCTCAAGCGGAGGCTCGGACTCGAGGAAACCGTCGAAGACGTCAAGAGCCCGCTCGAACAGCTCCTCGGTCAGGCGGGAACGGTGCAGGTCGAGGCGGCGCTGGCGGAGCATCGCCAGCGGGAGATCGACGAGCGTCCGAAGGAACGGCTGGTGCCGCCCCGTCTGTACGCGCTGGAGTGGACCCGGCTGCTGCTCGTCGCAGCGTTCGCCGGCGTCACGGCGGGCGGCGGCTGGCTGGTGAGCGAATCGCTCGGCGCAAGCGGTGCGTCGAGCGATGGGAGCATCGGCACGGCAGCGCTCGACGTCGATCTCGCGCGGCGCGCGTTCGTCGGCGCCTATTCGGTCGCGATCGCGCTGATTCCGCTCTGGACGTACGCCGTGATGACCTATGCCCGGCGGTGTGGCATGGACCATGCCAAGCCGCGCCGGCACCTCGCGATGTTCGTGTTCTCGTCACTGTTGTGTGTGCTGGCGTTCGTGCTCGACGGCGGCGTCCGCGGCGGTACCTCGGCGCTGCTGCTGATCCCGGCCGCGCTCATCGCCGGCGTGGCCGGGTATCTGGTCGAACCGGCACGATTCTGGTTCGATCTCCCGTCGGTCACGCTGACGATCTGGACGGTGGCGGTCCCGGGCATGCTCGGGATCGCCTGGGTGGGTGGGTTGCTCAGGCCGGTCGACTCCCTGGCGTCGCTGCAGCTGTTGGCGTTCTTCACGGTGACGGTGTCCCTCATCGCCGCCCTGATCACCGTCCTGATCGCACTCAGCGCATCGGACATCGAAGACGAGATCCGACTGTCGCCGGAGCTGGCGGTGCCGTTGTCGGAGGTCGGGCGCGGCCTTTCGTGAACGGTCCATCACACGGCCACTAGGGTCGCCCCGTCATGGCGACTCTCCGTTTCAGCTTCGGCACGATGGGCTCCGGCAAGAGCACGCTGGCGTTGCAGATCCACCACAACCTGTCGAGCCGCCACCTGTACGGGCTGTTGCTCACTCGTCTCGACCGCGACGGTATGCAGGTGACGAGCCGGCTCGGCGTCGCCGCGCCGGCGATCCAGGTCGACCCGTCGCTCGACATCCACAAGCTCGCCGTCGAGCACTGGCCGCTGCACTATCTGGTGTGCGACGAGGCGCAGTTCTACACGGTCGAGCAGTGCGATCAGCTCGCACGAGTTGTCGACGACATGGAGGTCGACGTCTACGCGTTCGGGTTGATCACCGATTTCCGGGGTCAACTCTTCGAGGGGACCAAGCGGCTGCTCGAGATCGCCGACGAACGTGTACCGCTGCAGGTCGAAGCCCGGTGCTGGTGCGGCGCGCATGCGACGCACAACGCACGTGTCGTCAACGACGTGGTCGTCTACGAGGGCGAGACCGTCGTGGTGGGTGACACCGCCGATCCCGGAGCGCAGAAGATCTTCGGCGATGTCGTGCGCTACGAGTTGCTGTGCCGGCGCCACTACAACCTCGGAGAGCTCGGAGGGTGAGCATGCCGGGTGACTCGGCCGACCGACCTCACTCGGACCTTCCACCGCCGGTGCCCGACGGCGTACCACCTCACGAGCCGACCCTGCCGCGGTTGCCGGCGGATGAGTCGGCGACGCGGAACGTGCCGCCGCGTGACGAGTTGTCGGGGTCGCCGCGGTTGCCGGCGGATGAGTCGGCGACGCGGAACGTGCCGCCGCGTGACGAGTTGTCGGGGTCGCCGCGGTTGCCGGCGGATGAGTCGGCGACGCGGAACGTGCCGCCGCGTGACGAGTTGTCGGGGTCGCCGCGGTTGCCGGCGGATGAGTCGGCGACGCGGAACGTGCCGCCGCGTGACGAGTTGTCGGGGTCGCCGCGGTTGCCGGCGGATGAGTCGGCGACGCGGAATGTGACGCCGCGTGACGAGTTGTCGGGGTCGCCGCGGTTGCCGGCGGATGAGTCGGCGACGCGGAACGTGCCGCCGCGTGACGAGCCGGCCGGTTCGGCGCCGTCGGACCGTCTCGTCGGGGAGCATCTGCCGACCCGTAACGTTCCCCCGCCCCCGACACCGGTCGTCGAGACGGTGGCGCCCGACGAGGTGCAGGAGTTCGTGCTCCCCGACATCGAACCGATGGGCCCGGCGACGACTGCACTGCTGGTTGGTCGGTTGCTGTTCGCGGTGGCTGCCCTGCTCGTCGGCCTGGCCGCTCGGCGGTCGACCGGCGTCGGAGGCGAGGTTCGTTCGGAGGCGTTCTGGCCCGTCGTGACGTCGGCCGGAGTGCTCACGGTCGTGGGGCTCGCGGGGCTGGTGTTCTGGTCGGTGACCGTGGCCGGCAACGCTCGCCGTCTGCGGGCGCGTTCGGCGTCGGCGCGCACGATGGGCTGGAGCTGGGCGTTCCCGGTGGCCTGGGTCGTGTTCTCGGCGCTGACCTACCTCCAGATCGACGTCGATGCCGAGATCGATCCGCTCCCCGGCCTCGCCGCAGTCGGCTGGATGCTCACGATGACGATCCCGTACGGCCGCCTCCAGGGGGTCTTCCGTAGCCTTTCGCGGCGGCCACCCATCTTGTGGATCACGGCCTTCCCGATCGACGTCCTCGCATTCGGACTGGTCTGGTGGCGGCTCACGAGCTGGCCGTCGCCGATCGGCCAGCAGCGCGACCACGTCGAGCTGACGGCCCTCATCGCGTTCGGCGCGGCTGCGGCGCTGGCGATCAACGCCCTCGTGTTTGCATGGCTGGCACAGCGGGCCGGCAACGGGATGTACGAACGGCTCGGTCGTCTCGAGGCGCTGCACCACCCCGACGCCGGACGGGACCCCGAGTGGTTCCGTGTCGGCCTCGACGCCCGCCAGCGCCTGGCACCGCCGGTCGTGGCCCGTCCCCTGATCGCAACGAGGAAACTCGCTTCGGTCGTGGCCGCCTGTCATGTCCTGTGGGGAGTCCTGCTCGTCGGCTCGGGGATCCTGGTCGCCGCACTGGCCGTCCGGTATTCCGGCGAGTCGGTGTTCGCAGGCGACGAACTCGCCGTCGACGACGCCGACGTGGATCGGGTCGTCGTGGTCGGCGCCGTGGTCGTCCTGTCGTACGTCGCCGCCGTGCTCGCCCACGGCATCTGGGCCGCACTGACGGCGATCAATGCCCGTCGGGTCACCGTGCACTCGCCGAATCCCGGCACGTTCGTCGCCGCCTTCGCGCCGACGCCGCTGCTGCTCGTGGCCGGCCTTCTGGTCGGCGGTCCGGCGGGCTACCTGCTCGCCGCTGTGGGGCTGACGATCGGGTACCTCGCGATGACGCTCGTCAATCAGATGCTCGTGGCGCTCTCGGGGCGGATCGGCCGACAGCTCCTCGGCTTCAGCCGGTGGACGTTGTGCCTCATGCTCGCGTACGTCGTCGGTTTCGTCATGAACCTGCTGTTCTCGCAGGCCGCGTCGCAGCTCGGTGTCTACGCATTCCTGTTGATCGTGCAGGGTGCGCTCATCGTGACCGGAGGCGTCATCGGGCACTCGGCGATGCAGGCGATCGAGGACGAACTGCGCAACCATCGGCGCGTGCAACGCACCGACATCGCGTGATCAACTCGTGTGTTCGGCCTCGAGACAGAGCTTGATCATGCCCACGGCCATGAGGATTCCGCCGATGCGGCCGAGCAGGGGCTCCAGATCGCCGACGGCGTCGGAGTTCCTGACGAACACCCCGATGATGCCGAGCGCACCCAGAACGATCACGACGTAGCACGTCCCGGCCGCGACCCGGACGAGCTGGCGGAGGCGGATCACGGACTGGTCGATGATCGAGCGGGCGACCACCGTGCCGACGACGCCGGCCGCGACCGCCGGCACGAGAACGACGACGTTCTGTGGAAGGGCAACAAACGAGATGATCTCGACGCGCTGCCACCACAGCCCGTCTTCGAAGCTGCCGCTGTTCAGCGAAGCCGCACGCCGGACGATGCCGGTGACGACGCCGAGGTAGGCGAGCAGGAACAGCCAACCGGCGACGCCGGTCGCGCGTGCCCACCTGATCGCGTCGTCGTCGCTCACCCGCGTTGTCTACCAGGCGCAGGGGAGCCGCTTGATGCCGTTGATGAAGTTGCTCTGGAGGTAGTCGGGCTCGGCAGTCGTCCGCAGGTCGGGGAGGCGACGCCGGATCTCGTCGAATGCCACGGTGATCTCACGCCGTGCGAGGTTGGCGCCGAGGCAGAAGTGGGGCCCACCCGCGCCGAACCCGACCTGCTGCGGATTGATCGCTCGGGTCACGTCGAAGTCGTACGGGCGTTCGTAGACGCGCTCGTCGCGGTTCGCCGATTCGTAGAACATGGCGATCTTGTCGCCCGCGCCGAGCGATTGCCCGCCGAGCTCGGTGTCCTCCGTGACGGTCCGGCGGAAGTAGATCACCGGTGTCGCCCATCGCACGATCTCCTCGACGGCGGTGCGGGTGTGGGCGTCGAAGTCGTCGAACCAGCGCTGACGCTGGTCGGGGTTGTCGGTGAGCGCCCTGAGCCCGTGGCTGATAGCGTTGCGAGTCGTCTCGTTGCCGGCGACGACGAGCAGGATGAAGAACGACCCGAACTCCTGCGCGCTGAGCCGGTCGCCGTCGAGTTCCGCATGCATGAGCGCCGACGTGATGTCGTCGGTCGGTGTGGCCCGCCGGCTCTCACCGAGCTCCTGGGCGTACGCGAAGATCTCCAGGGCGACCTGGACCAACGCGTCGTAGGTGCCACCGAACTCGGGATCACCGACGCCGAGGATCACGTTGGTCCACTCGAAGATCTGCTTCGTGTCGCTCTTCGGGATGCCCATCATCGAGCAGATGATCTCGAGCGGGAAGGGACCCGCGAAGGCCTCGACGAAGTCGGCCGTGCGATCGGGGTGCTCGGCGATCATCCGGTCGACGAGGTCGGCGGCGACGTGCTTGACCTGCTCCTCGACCGCCGAGATGTGCTTGGGCGTGAACCCCTTCGACACGATCGAGCGGAGCCGGAAGTGCTTGGGGTCGTCCATCGAGATCATCGATCCGAAGAACTCGCTGAGTTCCTGGTTGAGATCGCCGATGTTGACCCCGCCGCGGCTCGAACAGAACAGTTGCGGATTGCGGCTGGCGTGCCAGACGTCGTCGTGGCGGGTGACGGCGTAGTACCCCGGGCCGGGGGCCAGCGGCGAGTCCTCGAAGGTTCGTTCGGGATAGAACGGAAGTCCGGGTGTGTCTCGGATCAGCCGGAACCCGTCGGCCCGCTCGTCGCGGTCACCGGTCCAGAAGTCCCAACTCGAGATGTCGGGCAGTCCTTCGGGCGGGTCAACGTCGGCAGTCGTGGTCATCGGAGCGTCGGACATGCGTCGAGCGTACGAGCCCCGTAACCTGATCGCCGTGCTGAAACCTGAGGAGATCGAGCGGGCGCTCGTCGTCACCGCCCACCCGGACGACGTCGACTTCGGGGCGGCCGGCACCGTCGCGGTGCTGACCGACGCCGGTGTCGAGGTGACCTACTGCCTGGTGACCGACGGTGAGGCGGGGGGATTCGACCAGACCGTGTCGCGGACGCAGATGGCGGCGATCCGTCGGGAAGAGCAGACCAAGGCGGCGGCCGAAGTCGGTGTGACCGAGCTGGTGTTCCTCGGCCACTGCGACGGCGCAGTCGAGTTCGGCATGGCGTTGCGCCACGAGTTGTCCCGGGTGATCCGCCAGGTCAGGCCGCAGGTGGTGATCACGCAGTCGCCGCACATCAACCTGGACAGCGTGTACGGCAGTCACGCCGATCACGTCGCGACCGGTCAGGGCACGTGGGCTGCCGTCTACCCCGACGCCCGCAACCCGTTCGCGTTTCCCGAGCTGTTGACGTCGGGGTACGAGCCGTGGTCGGTCGACGAGATCTGGATCATGCTCGCCGATGCGACCGACACCGTCGACATCACCGACCAGCTCGAACGCAAGATCCGGGCGTTGCTCTGTCACATCAGCCAGCATCGCGAGCCGGATGCGCTCGAGGAGCGGGTGCGCGAGTGGTATCGCCAGATCGCCCGCGAAGGCGGCCTGCCCGAGGGTCGCAGCGCCGAACGTTTCCGCGTCGTCGACGCCCGCTGACACGGCCGCCGTCCGGTTCTGCAGCGACGGGCTCGTGGATGCGCGATATTGGACGCCATGGCGAGCGACAGCGATGACGGCGAGCTACGACTGAGGATCCCCGAGCCGGCGCGGGGGCAGCAATCGGCGGATCGGGTGCGGTTCATCAGCGCGGCGGGTGAGATGCACAAGCCGGCACTCGACGAGAAGGTCGAGCGCGTGGCGCTGATGCGTAAGCAACTCGTTCGCGTGCTCGACGACGACGGCAACGCGGTCGGGGAGTGGGTGCCCGGTCTCTCGGCGGCGGAGCAGCTCGCCGGGCTGCGCGACATGCTCCTCGTGCGTTCGTTCGACGCGCGCATGCTGCGCGCGCATCGGCAGGGCACGACGTCGTTCTACATGCAGGCGCTCGGCGAGGAGGCGATCGCCTGTGCCCAGCAGCACGCGTTGCGGCCCGGCGACATGCACTTCCCGACGTATCGGCAACAGGGACTGCTCATCGCAGCCGGGTATCCGATCGTCGACATGATGAACCAGGTGCTCTCGAACGAGTTCGACCCGCTGAAGGGCCGCCAGCTCCCGGTGCTCTACTCGGCCAAGTCCCACGGCTTCTTCTCGATCTCGGGCAACCTGGCGACGCAGTACATCCAGGCGGTGGGGTGGGCGATGGCGTCGGCGCTGAGCGGCGGCACCGAGATCGCCTGCGCCTGGATCGGAGAGGGCTCGACCGCGGAGTCCGACTTCCACGCTGCGCTCGTGTTCGCGTCCACGTACCAGGCACCGGTCATCTTGAACATCGTCAACAACCACTGGGCGATCTCCACGCCCGAGGACTTCGCCCGTGGCGCCTCGGCGACGTTCGCCGATCGCGGCTACGGGTTCAGCATCCCGGCGATCCGCGTCGACGGCAACGATTACCTGGCGGCGTACGCGGCGTCCGAGTGGGCGGCCGAGCGGGCACGCACCAACCTCGGTCCGACGCTCATCGAATGGATCACCTTGCGTCGCGGCGCGCACTCGACGTCGGACGATCCGTCCGTGTACCGCCCGGCCGACGAGGCGGAGCGGTTCCCGCTCGGTGACCCGATCGATCGGCTGCGGCAGCACCTGGTCGCGATCGGGGAGTGGGACGACGAGCGGCATCGAGCGCTCGAGCAGGAGGTCGCACAGCAGGTCGACGACGCGTTCGCCGAGGCGAGCTCCCACGGCTCGGTCAAGACGGGCGCGATCGGTGACCCGAGGTCGATGTTCGACGACGTGTACCACGAGCTCCCGCGCCACCTGCTCGAGCAGCGGGCGCAGGTGGCGGAAGGCGGCTGACATGGCGGCGATGACGATGATCGAGGCGATCCGCGACGCCCACGTGGTCGCGATGGAACGAGACGACCGGGTCGTCGTGTTCGGTGAGGACGTCGGCTACTTCGGTGGCGTCTTCCGCTGCACGCAGGGTCTGCAGGAGCGGTTCGGCGACCACCGGTGCTTCGACGCCCCGATCAGCGAATCCGGGATCGTGGGTGCTGCGATCGGCATGGCCGCCTACGGGCTGCGCCCGTGTGTCGAGATCCAGTTCGCCGACTACATGTATCCCGCCTACGACCAGATCGTCTCCGAGGCCGCTCGTCTGCGCCACCGTTCCGCCGGAGATTTCACGTCGCCGCTCGTGGTCCGGATGCCGACGGGCGGCGGGATCTACGGCGGCCAAACCCACTCCCAGAGCCCCGAGGCGCTGTTCACCCACGTCGCCGGGCTCAAGACGGTCGTGGTGTCGAATCCGCACGACGCGAAGGGCTTGCTGATCGCGTCGATCGAGGACGAGGACCCGGTCGTGTTCCTCGAGCCGAAGCGTCTGTACAACGGGCCGTTCGACGGACACCACGATCGGCCGATCGTCCCGTGGTCCAAGCATCCCCTCGGTGAGGTGCCCGCGGAGTACTACACGATCGATCTCGGAACGGCCCGGATCCACCGTGAGGGCGATGCGCTCACGGTGCTCACGTACGGCACGCTCGTCCACGTCGCCCAGACGGCTGCCGAGGAACAGGCGCTCGACGTGGAGATCATCGACCTGCGCACCCTGGTGCCGCTCGACGTCGACACGATCGTCGCGTCGGTGGAGAAGACCGGCCGGTGCCTGGTCGTGCACGAAGCCACCTTGACCTCGGGTTTCGGTGCAGAGCTCAGCGCCACGGTTCAGGAGCGGTGCTTCTACGACCTCGAGGCGCCGGTCTCCCGGGTGTGCGGGTGGGACACTCCCTATCCGCACGCGCACGAGTGGTCGTACTTCCCCGGTCCCGATCGGGTCGGCAGGGCGATGCGGAAGGTCGTGACGGCGTGAGCCTGTTCGAGATGAAGCTCCCCGACGTGGGGGAGGGGGTCGCGGAGGCCGAGATCGTGAGTTGGCTGGTCGCGGTCGGCGACGAGGTCACCCCCGACACGGTGCTGGCGGAGGTGCTGACCGACAAGGCGACGGTCGAGGTCTCCCCACCGATGGCGGGAACGGTCGTCGCTCTGCACGGCGAACCGGGCGACGTGCTCAGCGTCGGGAGCACGCTCATCGGGATCGAGGTCGCCGACGACGTCTCGCCGGAACCGCCCGCAGCACTGGCCGACGACCACGGGGCCGACGTCGGCGGGACGAACGACGGGGAAGTGCCCGACGACGTCGCACGGGACCGTCCGGAACTGCGAACGCCTTCCGGCCGGGCGACCGCGGCTCCGGCGGTCCGCAAGCGGGCGGCCGACCTGCGGATCGACCTGGCGTCCGTCGCGGGCACCGGCCCCGACGGACGAGTCGTCCACGGCGACCTCGACCGGCTCCTCGTCGGCCGCGCCGGCCGACCCGTCGGCGAACGGTCCGATCATCGTCGCGTGGAACCGGTGCGAGGCGTGCGGCGCAGGATCGCCGAACGGCTCTCGGCGGCCTGGGCCGACGTTCCCCACATCACCTACGTCGAGGCGATCGACGTCACCGAGCTCGAGGCGCTGCGCGCCGAGCTCAACCGGGCCGACGGTGGCGTGCGCCTCACGCTGCTGCCGTTCCTGGTCCGCGCCGTGGTCGTCGCCTGTCGCGAGCAGCCCGAACTCAACGCCCACTACGACCATGCCGCCGAGACACTGACGATCGGCGAGGCGGTGCACGTCGGCATCGCCACCCAGACCGACAGCGGCTTGATGGTGCCGGTCCTTCGGCACGCCGAAGGCCGTCACCTCCGCGATCTCGCCGCGGAGATCGCCCGCGTGACCGATGCCGCCCGGAAGGCCAGTGCCACGCGTGACGAACTCTCGGGCTCGACGATCACGATCACGTCGCTCGGAGCCCTCGGCGGAGTCGCGACCACCCCCATCCTGAACCCGCCCGAGGTGGCGATCGTCGGCGTGAACAAGATGGAGGTCCGCCCGGTCTGGCGGGACGGTGCGTTCCAGCCGCGCCAGATGCTCAACCTGTCGTCGAGCTTCGATCACCGGATGGTCGATGGTTGGGACGCAGCGAGGTTCGTGCAGCGGATCAAGTCGCTGCTCGAGGTGCCGGCGCTCCTCTTCATCGAGGACTGAGCGACAGGCGCGGTCCCGCTGCGATCTGTTCATCGGGGCGCCGCACGGCCGGTGACACGTCTCACGTCGTTGCGACGACCCACCAGGCCGAGTTGACCGGCACGAAGGTCGAGTGGCCCCGGGAGGCGCTCGACGTCGCGCTCCTCGCGCGCGGTGAGCGATGTCAGCGATCGGCGATCGCGGCGATGACATCCCCGAACGCCTCCAGGCTGTGTCCGCTCGTGAAGACGTCCACGTGCGGCAGCGCCGCCGCCATCCCACCGGTGAGCGGCTGGAATCGGGAGCTCTTGGCCCGCGGATTCACCCAGATGATCCGGTGGGCGAGGCGCGACAGCCTCGCCATCTGTTCGCCGAGCAGCGCAGGATCTTCACTCTCCCAGCCATCGCTCACGATCACCACGACGGCGCCTCGCGCGAGACCGCGGCGACCCCAGCCGTCGTTGAACGACCTGATCGCTTCGCCGATCCGCGTGCCGCCCGACCAGTCCACGACGTCGTCGACCGCAGTGCGCATCGCCAGGTCGGGATCGTTCGTGGCCAGACGGTGGGTGAGCCGCGTCAGCCGGGTGGAGAACACGAACGTCTCGGCCGTGAGCGCACGCGCTGCGCCGTGCAGCAGGTACAGGTAGGCGCGGGCGTACGACTCCATCGATCCCGACACGTCGGCGAGCAGGACGACACGCCGCCGCCGGAGAGTCGCACGTCGCATGACGAGCTGCACCGGGTGACCGCCCGTTCGGCGCGCCCGTCGCATCGATGCGCGTCGGTCGATCGTGGTGCCCGCTCGATGCCGGCGTCGTCGCCGGCTCGCCCGCAGGGGCGGTGCGAGCTGCATCTCGGCGACGAGCTGACGGAGCCGGCGCAGCTCGTCGTCGGTGCACTCGGCGAAGTCCCGGCTGCGCAGGTGCTCGTTCCGGCTGGCCGGCGCACCGACGGGTGATTCCCGTCCGGTGTCGTCGGTGTCGGACGACGGGTCGCCGCTCGGGAGGCCGGGACGCGGTTCGCCGCCGGTGGGCTCCGATACCGGCGCGGAGCCGGGAGGGCGTCGCCGCACCGGATCGACGTTGTCGAGGGTGGGCTGGTTCGGATCGCCGCGCGTGCCGGCCGCGTCGCTCAGACCGAGGAACACGTCGGCGAAGACGCGGTCGTAGGCCGCGATCTCGTTGCGGTTGCCGGTGAGCGTGACGCGGCCGATCCAGTAGAGCTCGTCGTTGTTCGCGGGAGCGGCCAGGTGGAGCGTCGACGCGAACCGGGCCGCGCGATCGGGTCCGACCTCGACGCCGACGGCGTGAAGGTGCGAGGCGAACCGGGCCGCGACGCCAGCCAGGTCCGGCGGGTGATCAGGCATCGGTGCCGACGAGCCAGCCGAGCGAGCGATCGGTCACGATCGCAGCGTCTTCGCGGTACTTCAGCACGGATCCGATCGTGAGCGCCGCCGCCTCTTCCGTGAGCACCTCGAACCCGAGCAGGCGCAGCGCGTCCACCCAGCCGATCGCCTCCGCGATCCCCGGTGCCTTCTGCACGTCGAGCGTGCGGATCCGTGCGACCGCAGCGGCGACGTGTTCGGCGAGCGACTGGTGCGCCTCGGGTACACGGGTTCGAATGATCTCGGTCGCGCGAGCCGTCGTCGGATAGTCGATCCAGTGGTACAGACACCGCCGCTTGAGCGCGTCGTGGAGATCGCGGGTCCGGTTCGACGTCAGGATCGCGATCGGCGGGTGCGTGGCGACCTGTGTGCCGAGTTCCGGGATGGTGACCGAGTGCTCGGCGAGCACCTCGAGCAGGAACGCCTCGAACTCGTCGTCGGCCCGGTCGATCTCGTCGACCAGCAGCACGGCCGGGAGCGGGCCCGGATGGCGTAGCGCGGCGAGCACCGGCCGCTCGGTCAGGTACGCGTCGGTGAACATGTCGTCGTCGGCCAGGTGATCCCCACGTGCTTCCGCGAGGCGGATCGCCAGGAGTTGGCGGGTGTAGTTCCATTCGTAGAGCGCTTCGCCCGCGTCGATGCCCTCGTAGCACTGGAGTCGGATCAGCGGGGTGTCGAGTGCGGTCGCGAGTGCCTTCGCCGCCTCGGTCTTGCCGACGCCGGCCTCGCCCTCCAGAAGTACCGGTTGGGGCAGTCGCGCCGCACAGAACAGGGCGGTGGCGAGCCCTTGATCGGTGAGGTAGCCGACGTCGTTGAGTGCGCGGTCGAGCGAAGCGACGTCGGGAAGACGTTCGGCGAGGATGTTCACGCCGAGAGGTAGGCGTCGGGGTCGGAGGCGAATGCGCGCAGGCAACCGGAACCGCAGAACCACCGTCGGCCGGTCTCGTGATCGAGGTGCAGGGATGCCTCGACCGTGGCGACCGCCATGCCGCAGACCGGATCGGTCGCCGTGCCGGACGGTGCCGTGGCATCGGGAAGGGACCGTCCTGACGGCTGGGGTCGCAGCGAGACGATCTCGGCCATGATCGAGAGTGCGACTTCCTCGGGGCTTCGGGCCCCGATGTCGAGACCGGCGGGGGAGTGGATGCGCGACGTGTGGGAGCTGCACAGGTCGAGCGATCCGATGACGGCCGCGCCCCGCTTCGTGGACGCCACGAGCCCGATGTAGGGCACGTCGGCCGCGAGCGCAGCCCGGAGGGCGTCTTCCTCGCTCCGTCCGTGCGATGCGATGACGACGGCGGTCGCACCGGTGAACGATTCGGCGTCGATCGACTCGATGTCGTCGGGCGTTCCGGGGTGCCAGCCGAGTTGGCGGGCGACCCCGGACAGGGCGGACGCGATGGGGGACGCACCGACGATCGCGATCGCCGGTGCGGCGAGCACCGGCTCGAGAAAGATCTCGAGGGTGCCGCCCGACAGGCAGGGATTGTGCACGACGAGCTTGCCTGGCTGGCCGACCTCGGGCGTCGGCGTGATCCGCAGCAACAGCGATTCACCGCTGTCGAGGAGTGCCAGACCCTGGGCGCGGACGGTCGACTCGGCGCAGTCGCCGCCGACGAACCCCTCGATGGTGCCGTCGGGCAGGATCAGTGCCTCGGCGCCGGGTTTGGCGCTCGTCGGCGCCTCCGCCAGCACGACGCGAGCATGCACGTACGGCGTCCGCCCGGCCCGCAACTCGTTCGCGCGGGCGATCAGCGGGTCGGTGACCATGATCGCTCGCGCGGTGGGGGCGCCTGCACGGTCAGTCCTCGAAGGCCAGATCGGTACGGAGGGTCTTGCCCTGCATGGTCATCCACACCTGGGCCGGGGTGAGCGGCATGTCGGCGTGACGGATGCCGTACGGCTTGAGTGCGTCGACGACCGCGTTGACGACCGCTGCTGGTGACCCGACCGTCGCCGACTCGCCCACGCCCTTGACACCCAGCGGATGATGCGGCGACGGGGTCACCGTCTCGCCCAACTCGAACGACGGGACCTCCAGAGGCGTCGGCAGCAGGTAGTCCATGTACGAGCCGCCGAGGTTGGTACCGTCCTTGTCGAACGCGATCACCTCCATGAGCGCCATGCCGATCCCGTCGACGAGCCCGCCGTGCACCTGGCCCTCGACGATCATCGGGTTGATGCGGGGCCCGCAGTCGTCGACGGCGATGAACCGGCGAACCTGCACATGGCCCGTGCCCGGGTCGACGTCGACGACGCAGATGTAGGCGCCGAACGGGTACGTCAGGTTCGGCGGGTTGTACACCGCCTGCGCATCGAGGTGCCCCTCCGTACCCTCCGGGAGCTCCAGGCTGGAGTGGGCGAGCAGGGCGATCTCCTGGATCGTCTTGCCGTTGTCGGGGTCCCCTTTGACGTGCCACCGGCCGAGCTCCCACTCCAGATCGTCGACCGACACCTCGAGCGCCGCCGCGGCGACGATCTTGGCCTTCTCGCGCACCCGCTGCGCCACCACGGCGGCCGCCGCGCCGGACACAGGCGTCGAGCGTGAGCCGTACGTGCCGAGCCCGAACGGAGTGTTGTCGGTGTCGCCGTTGATCACCTGCACGTCCTCGGGCGGTATGCCGAGCTCGTGGGAGACGATCTGGGCGAACGTCGTCTCGTGGCCCTGGCCCTGCGACTGCACGGAGAGACGGATCTGGGCCTTGCCGGTGGGGTGGATGCGCAGCTCGCACCCGTCCGCCATGCCGAGACCCAGGATGTCCATGTCCTTGCGTGGTCCGGCGCCGACGCCCTCGGTGAAGAACGAGATGCCGATGCCCATCAACTCGCCGCGTTCACGCTTCTCCGCCTGCTCCCGGCGCAGCTCGTCGTAGCCGGCCATGTCGAGCGCGAGCTGCAACGCCCGGGGGTAGTCGCCGGAGTCGTACTCCCAGCCGGTCGGAGTGGTGTACGGGAACTGCTCGGGGCGCAGCAGGTTCTTCATCCGGAGTTCGGCCGGATCCATGCCGAGCTCGTCCGCGAGGCAGTCGATGATCCGTTCGACCAGGTACACCGCCTCGGTGATCCGGAACGAGCAAGCGTACGCCACGCCCCCGGGTGCCTTGTTGGTGTACACGCCGCTGACCTTGCAGTGTGCGGCGCCGTAGTCGTACGAGCCGGTGAAGATGTGGAAGAAACCGGCTGGGTACTTGGTCGGTTGCGCCGTTGCATTGAAGGCGCCGTGGTCGGCGAGTACGTCGACCTTGAGGCCGAGGATCTTGCCGTCGGACGTCGCTGCGATCTCGCCGTCCATGTGGTAGTCGCGGGCGAACCCGGTCGACATCAGGTTCTCGCTGCGGTCCTCGACCCATTTGACCGGACGCTTGGTGACGATCGAGCCGACGATCGAGCACACGTAGCCGGGGTAGATCGGCACCTTGTTGCCGAAGCCGCCACCGATGTCGGGCGCGATCACCTGGATGTGGTGCTCGGGAAGCCCGGCCACCATCGCGTACACGGTGCGATGCGCATGTGGCGCCTGCGTGTTCGAGTACAGCGTGAGCTTGCCCGACAGGGGATTCATGTCGGCCACGGTCCCGCAGGTCTCCATCGGCGCCGGATGCGAGCGCGGGTAGAGCATCGACTGCTTGACGATCACGTCCGCGCCGGCGAAGGCCGCATCGGTCGCGGCTGCGTCACCGGCTTCCCAGTCGAAGATGTGGTTGTTCGTCTGGTCCTCCTTGTCGTCACGGATGACCGGCGCGTCGTCGTCGAGCGCACGCTTGGCGTCCATCACGGCGTCGATCACCTCGTAGTCGACGTCGATCAGTTCGAGGGCGTCTCGTGCCGCGTATCGGTCGTCGGCGATCACGAACGCGACCTCCTGACCATGGAATCGCACCTTGTCGGTGGCGAGCACCGCCTGGGTGTCGTACGACATGGTCGGCATCCAGGCCAGACCCAGGGTCTCGAGCACGGCGCCGGTGATGACGGCATGCACCTTCGGATGCGCCTCGGCGGCGGACGTGTCGATCGAGAGGATCTTGGCGTGGGCGTAGGGACTGCGGAGGATCGCGCCGTGCAACATGCCGGGCAGCACCACGTCGTCGACGTAGCGCCCCTTGCCGCGCACGAACCGGACGTCTTCCTTGCGGAGCATCCGGCCGAACCCGATCGGGTTGCCGGCTTCGCTGGTGGGAACCTCGGTCGTGCTCATGATGCGGCCCCTTCCGGCTGGGCGTCGAGTTGCTCGGCGGCGTACTGCACCGCTTTGACGATGTTGTGGTAGCCGGTGCAGCGGCACAGCTGCCCGGACAGGCCGTCGCGGATCTCGTGCTCGGTCGGGTGGGGGTTCCGTTCGAGCAGGTACTTCGCGGCGATCATCATGCCCGGGGTGCAGAATCCGCACTGGAGCCCGTGGCACTCCATGAACCCCTCCTGGATCGGGTGGAGACCGTCCTCGCCCTCGAGGCCCTCGACCGTGACGATGTCTGAGCCGTCGGCCATCGCCGCGAGCATCGTGCAGCTCTTCACGGGCTGACCGTCCACGCTGACGACGCACACGCCGCAGTTCGACGTGTCGCACCCCCAGTGGGTGCCGGTCTGGCCGAGTTGTTCGCGGATGAAGTGCACGAGCAGCGTTCGTGCCTCACACGTCTCGGTGCGTGACTCGCCGTTGATCGTCACCGTGACGTCGATGGTGTTGTGGTGGTCGTGGGACATGTCAGTTGCCTCCGTTCGCTCGGGCGAGAGCGCGTCGTACGGCGCGTGCCGTGAGTTCGCCTGCGAGATGGCGTTTGTACTCGGCGGGGCCGCGCTGGTCGGTGGTCGGCTGGCAATCGGCCGAAGCAGCGGCGGCGGCGGCGGCGATCACGTCATCGCTCGGCACCTGGCCGCGCAACGCGGCTTCGGCGCCGGTCGACACGAAGTGTTCGGCGCCGACGGCTGCCAGACCGATGCCCGCTTCGGCGATCGTGTCGCCGTCCATCCACACGACGGCGGCGGCCGACGCGATCGCCCAGTCGCCGACCCGTCGCTCGACCTTCTCGTAGGCGCTGCCGCATCCGCTTCGGATCGGAACGCGGATCTCGGTGAGGATCTCGGCATCGCCGACGACCGTCTCGTACGGGCCGGTGTGCAGCTCTCGCACCGGCACCGTGCGCGCTCCGTCGGCACCGCGGATCGTCGCCGTTGCGTGGAGCGCGGAGAGTGCGGCCGAGAGGTCCTCGGCGGGGTCGGCCTGGCAGAGCGATCCACCGACCGTTCCGCGGTTGCGCACGATCGGGTCGGCGATGACCCGCTCGGCGTCCTGCAGGACGGGGAAGTGTTCGCCGACCACCGACGAATCGAGCAAGTCGTTGTGGCGCACCATCGCACCGATCACGAGCGCGTCTCCGTCGATCGAGATCGTTCCGAGGTCGTCGGCCAAGGGGTTGATGTCGATGAGGTGCTCGGGCTGCGCCAATCGGATCTTCATCATCGGCAGCAGGCTGTGACCGCCTGCGACCAGACGGGCTTCGGGCCCGAGTTGTCGCAGGAGCTCGATCGCGTGGTCGACGCTCGTGGCCCGTTCGTAGCCGAACGGTGCGGGTGTTTGCATGATGGCCCCCTGGCGGTGCGTGGAACGAGGTCGTCGGAGCGGACCGATCCCCCGGATCGTTCGGTTGTACCGGCAACCGGATGATTCTCGCCCGTGTGACCGTCGCCGTCCAATCGTCGGCCAATCAGACGCCAGGAGTGGCAGCTAACGCACGGAGCGTGCTTTCAGTGTCAAGATCACGTAAGCTGCGTCAGGACAGCCCAGGTACGACACGCAACGAGGAACGCGACGACGTGAGTGGACGGAGTGCCGTGCAGCAGAGCAGGGGTCGACACCCGGCGCGTGAGCGCGGCCCGACCCACGCGCCACCGCCCGGCACTCCCAAGCGCTGGCCGGAGCGCAAGTGGGTGGCACGCACGATTCGTCTCCTCGTGTTCGTGGTGCCGATCGTGCTGTCGTTCATCGTCGCGGTCGTGCTGTCCCGGCGGGTCGCCACCGCCGACGAGTTCTGGATCCGCGTCGTGCGGTGGCTCGCGATCGCCGCCGTCGCCACGTTGGTGATGATGGTCGCCCAGAAGGCGATGCGGCGGTTGCTCCCGCTGGCCGCGCTGTTCTCGCTGACGCTGGTGTTCCCCGACGAGACCCCCTCGAGATTCGGCCTGGCGCTGCGCGGCATGTCGGCGCGCCAGCTGGAGAAGAAGCTCGCCGAGATCGATCACATCGACCTCGGCGACACCCCGACGGAGGCCGCCGAGTCGCTCCTCGAGCTGGTGGCCGTGTTGTCCCGACACGACCGCTTGACCCGTGGCCACTCCGAGCGGGTGCGGGCGTACGCAGTGATGATCGGCGAGGAGATGGAGCTCGACGCCACCGAGATCGATCACCTGCGCTGGGCGGCGCTGCTGCACGACGTCGGCAAGCTGCACGTGCCCTCCGAGATCCTCAACAAACCCGATGCGTTGACGAAGGAGGAGTTCGAGACGATCAAGCTGCACACCACCGCGGGCAAGCAGATGGTCGCCCCACTCGCCCCGTGGCTCGGCACGTCGGCCAACGCCGTGTACGAGCATCACGAACGTTGGTCGGGAGGGGGGTACCCGACCGGCGTATCCGCTAACGAGCTCGCGCTCACGTCGCGGATCGTGTCGGTTGCCGATGCGTTCGACGTCATGACGTCAGCTCGTTCGTACAAGTCGCCGATGTCGGCGAAGGATGCCCGTGCCGAGCTGCAACGTTGCGCCGGAACCCAGTTCGACCCCGAGGTCGTCCGGGCGATGATGAACATCTCGCTCGGCCGACTCTGGCGGGCGATGGGTGCGATGGCCTGGGCGGCGCAGGTGGGACTGTTCCCGCGACCGATTGCCCAGGCGGGCCCCGCTGCCAGCTCGGTCGCCGCGGCGCTCGTGTCGCTCGTGCTCTCGGGGCTCGCGATCGCCGCCGAACGCGTGGATGCGGTGCAGGAGGATTTCGCCCGTGCGGTCACGACCGTGTCGGAGGCGTCGAGCGACGACGGTCTGGACGGTGGCGGAGACGGTGCAGGCGCAGCTGCGATCGTGTCCCCGATCGTGGGGGGCGCCGTCGCCACGTCATCGACCACCACCACGACGTCGTCGACGACCACGTCATCGACCACCACCTCGACCACCACCTCGACCACGACCACGACCACGACCCCCACGCAGCCACCGACCACCACGGTTCCGCCGGTCGTGCTCGCGCCGGTGGTCACCTCGCCGCCGCCGACCGCCGCGCCCCGTGTCGTGACCACGACGACGCGGCCGATCGTCATCGTCGCGCCGACGACCACATCGACGCCCGCCGCGAGCACCACGATCGTGGCTCCGGCGGCCACCACCACCACCACCACCACGACCACCACGGCGACACTCACGCCGACCGCTGCCACCACCACGACGTCCACCACGCCGCCCACCACCACGACGCCCACCACCACGACGACGTCCACCACGCCGCCCACCACCACGACGTCCTCGACCTCGACGACGACCCCCACGACGACGTCCTCGACCTCGACGACGATCTCCACGACGACGTCCTCGACCTCGACGACCTCCTCGACCTCGACGACCAGCTCGACCTCGACGACGACCCCCACGACGACCAGCTCGACCTCGACGACGACCCCCACGACGACGGTGCCGCAGTCGGTCCTGGTGCTCGCCTCGACGGGGCCGGGCGACCAGGTGTCGCAGCCGGTGCTCGACCTGGCCGCCGATCGGTCACCGCGGAACGCCGTACTGCCCAACTACGACACCGATCGCAACACCGACCCGGGCCTGACGGTCATCGGCAGTCCCGCCACGCTGATGACGTCGAATCCCGACGGCGTCCAGGTCTGGCGATTTCCGGAGTCCTTCACGACGATCGATGGCACGGTTCGGCTCGACCTGTGGATCGCTCCGATCGGGCCGCCGACGCCCGGCCAGTTCCGCGTCCGGGCCGGATTCTTCGACTGCGATCTGGCCCGTACGTCCTGCACCCGGATCGTCCGCGACACACTCACGCTCGACGGCGAGGACGGTGTGTTCGCGCCGGTGGCGTTCGATCTCACGATCGGGCCGGATCCGTATGTGGTCGGTCCCGGACGTCGCATGGAGCTGAGGTACGCGACCCTCACCGGGTCGAGCAACGACAGCTGGATCGCGTACGACGCCGTCGACACTCCGTCGCGGCTGGTCATCACGCCGCCACCCGCGCCGAACGGCGGCATCGGCACGGCGCCTCGTCCGGGCCCCGCGTGGCCGGTTCCACCGATCACGCTCGCACTCCTGGCGGTCGCCGCCACCGTCGCCGCACGGCTCCCGAAACGGTCCGGCGGACGGTTGTCGGTGCCGGCCGGTCGTTTCGCCGTTCCTACCGGTCGGTAACTAACATGTCGGCATGACAGAAGCTGTGATCGTCGCCACCGCCCGGAGCCCGATCGGCCGGGCCGTCAAGGGATCGCTCGTCGATCTCCGGCCGGATGACATGTCGGCCCAGATCGTCACCGCGTTGATGGAGAAGGTGCCGCAGGTCGGACCGGGCGACGTCGAGGACCTGATCATGGGATGTGGCCAACCCGCCGGGGAGGCGGGCTTCAACATCGGCCGCGCCGCAGCCGTGCTCGCAGGTCTCGACGACGTTCCGGGCGTGACCGTCAACCGGTACTGCTCCTCGAGCCTCCAGACGATCCGGATGGCGGCGCACGCGATCAAGTCCGGGGAGGGCGACTGCTTCATCGCAGCCGGGGTCGAGGCCGTCAGCCGCTACGGCAACGGCGCGTCCGACACCGCTCCGAACGAGATCTTCGCCGAGGCGGGTGCGCGCACTGCCGAGCGCGCCCAAGGCGGTGCGTCGACCTGGGAGCCGCCGGAGGGGCTGCCCGATCTCTACATCGCGATGGGTCAGACCGCCGAGAACGTGGTGCAGTACGAGAACGTGAGCCGGCAGGAGATGGACGAGTTCGCCGCTCGCAGCCAGCAGCTCGCGGTCGCCAACCAGGAGAACGGATTCTGGGACGCCGAGATCACACCGGTGACGCTGCCCGATGGCACGGTCGTGGCCAAAGACGACGGCCCGCGCCCGGGAACGACGGTCGAGGGGCTTGCGGGCCTCAAGCCCGTGTTCCGTCCCGACGGTTCGGTGACGGCGGGAAACGCCTGCCCGCTCAACGACGGTGCCGCGGCCGTGATGGTGATGAGTGACACGAAGGCCAAGGAGCTCGGCATCACGCCCCTGGCACGTGTCGTCGCGTCGGGCGTGACCGGGCTCAACCCCGAGATCATGGGCCTCGGCCCGATCGAGGCCGTGCGTCAGGCGCTCGGCCGCGCCGGCATGACGATCGACGACATCGACATCGTCGAGATCAACGAGGCGTTCGCCGCCCAGGTGATCCCCTCGGCCAAGCACCTCGACATCCCGTGGGAGAAGCTCAACGTCAACGGCGGGTCGATCGCGCTCGGTCACCCGTTCGGGATGACGGGGGCGCGCATCATGACGACGCTGATCCACGGCCTGCAGGCCGGTGACCACCAGTTCGGCATCGAGACGATGTGCGTCGGTGGTGGGCAAGGCATGGCCATGATCGTCGAACGCTTGAGTTGAGCCGGATCGTCCGCTCGCGACGTGGTGCCTGGCCGCTCGTTGCCCCATCGGGCAACGCGGCCATTGCGCCTGTGCGAGCGACGAACCGAGTGACGAAGCGAGTGACGGATGGCACTGGTCGGCGACTTCTGGCGTCGGCACGGTGGGGGTGATCGAGGAGGTCCGCCATGCGCGCTGTCGTTGTGTACGAGTCGATGTTCGGGAACACCCATCAGGTCGCCGAGCACATCGCGGAGGGGCTCAGAAGCTCCTTCGACGTCGAGGTGCTGTCGGTCAGCGAGGCGATCGGAACGATTCTGCACGACATCGAGTTGCTCGTGGTGGGTGGACCGACCCACGTACACGGGTTGTCGAGGCCGACGTCACGTCACTCTGCGAGCCAGATGGCGTCCGGCGACGACGAGCTGGAGTTGGAGCCCGACGCCGAAGGTCCCGGACTCCGTGAGTGGTTCGACGCCCTGCCTCGCGGTGCCGGCCGCGCCGCCGCGTTCGATACCCGGGTCGATGCGTCGGCGCTGCTGACCGGGCGGGCGTCGAAGGGCATCGCCAAGCGATTGACACATCACGGGTTCGAGCTCGCGGACGCACCGGAGAGCTTCCTGGTCGACAAGGAGAACCACCTGCTCCCGGCTGAAGCCGAACGGGCGACCGAGTGGGGCCGTCACCTCGCGTCGGTGTCGGCGACGGCGAACTGACTCAGGTCTCGCCCGGGTGCGGGAGATCTGCCTTGACGCACACCGTGTCGTCAGAGGGCGTCAGGGCGCGGAGGATGTACGGCTGACCGCCCGACCGGAGTTCGGCGAGTGCGCACCCATCCGGTGACGTTCCCCACCCCTCATGGCCGAGGTATTCGAGGCTGCGCACCTCGAGGCCGGCCTGGTCGGCCTCGGCCGTCCACAGGTTGACCAGTCCCTGCCGGAGCGAGGGGTCGGTGAGCAGGTCGGTGCCATGAAGGTGCAGCTCGATGTTGGTGATCGTCACCGGTTCGAGTTGGTCGAGGTCGACCACGGTGTCGCCCTTGAGATCGCCGTCGAGCATCACCACCACTCGGGTGTGGTCGCCGTTGCTGCCGCCGACGAAGCCGTAACGGACGATCGGGAAGCCGTCGTCACCGAGTGACACCCAACGGACTCGGTCGCCGGGTTGGAACATCAGTCGTTGCCCTGTGCCTCGGCCAGTACGGCATCGGAGAACTCGGGCCAGAGCGCAAGTGCCTCGGTGCTCCAGTCGTCGAACGGGCGGTCGGTGAGCGCCACGACGCCGAGGTCGGCGGTCGGGTCGACCCACATCATGGTGCCTGCCCCACCGAAGTGGCCGAACGTGGATGGCGACGCAGCGCGACCCATCCAGTGCGGCGACTTCTCGCCGCGGAGTTCGACCCCCAATCCCCAGGGGCACGGATCGAATCGGCCCACCCCCGGAACGATACCGGCCAGGTCGGGGTACTGCGGACGAATCATCTCGGCAACGGTCGACGGGGCGAGCAGCCGGGGCCGCCGCATCTCGGACACGAACTTGATCATGTCGGCGAGCGTGCTGCGGACCCGATGCGCCGGCGAGCCGTGCAGGGCGGTGCGCTCCATCCCGAGCGGCTGCAGCAGCGCTTCGTCGAAGTACTCGCCGAACGACATCCCCGACGCTCCCTCCACCTCCTCGGCGGCCAGTTCGAATCCCGAGTTGGAGTACGTCCGGGTGCGTTCGATCGTCGAGATCGGTTCGGCGCCTTCGAAGCCGAACCCGGCGGCGTGGCTCAGCAGATGTCGCATCGTGGCGCCCTCGGGTGCGATCACGTGGCGGAGGGGCCCGTCGAGATCGATGACCCCTTCCTCGACGGCGACCATGATCGCCCACACGGTCATCGGCTTGGTCAGGGAGGCGAGGCGGAACTCGCGGTCGAGGTCACCGACGTGGGCGATGCCGGCCGCGGTGAGGCTCGCAGCTGCGACGTGATCGACGGGCCAGTCGGCGACGAGATCGAGCGCCGACATTCAGCCCCGGGCGTGGCGGATCAGTTCAGCGGTGCGGAAGGCCAACTCCAGCGACTGGCGACCGTTGAGGCGGGGGTCGCACACGGTCTCGTACCGGTTCGCCAGATCGGCGTCGATCAGCTTGTCGGCCCCACCGATGCACTCGGTGACGTCTTCGCCGGTGAGCTCGACGTGGATGCCGCCGGGCCAGGTGCCCTCGGCCCGGTGGGCCCGCACGAACCCTTCGATCTCACCGATGATCGACTCGAGGTCGCGGGTCTTGTGGCCGTTCGCACTGGTGTACGTGTTGCCGTGCATCGGGTCGCAGGCCCACACGACGGGATGTCCGCTGTCCTTGACGGCGCTGAGCAATGGTCGGAGACCTTCTTCGATGTGGTTGGCGCCCATGCGGGTGATGAGGGTCAGCCGACCGGGGATGCGTGCCGGGTTCACCAGCTCGCACATCTGGATGACCTCGTCACCGGTCATCGTCGGCCCGACCTTGCAGCCGATCGGGTTGCCGACCCCGCGGAGGAACTCGACGTGGGCGCCGTCGAGATCTCGGGTGCGCTCACCGATCCAGAGCATGTGTGCCGAACAGTCGTACCAGTTGCCCGTGGTGGAGTCGCGACGGGTCAACGCCTCTTCGTACGAGAGCAGTAGCGCCTCGTGGCTGGTGTACACGTCGACCTGGCTGAGGGTCGGGTTCAACTCGGTGTCCATGCCGGTGGCGCGCATGAAGCGCAACGCCCGGTCGATCTCGCTGGCGAGCTGCTCGTACCGTTGGCCGGCCGGGCTGCTGGCGACGAACTCCTGGTTCCAGGCGTGCACCCGGTCGAGGGCGGCGAACCCGCCCTTGGTGAAGGCCCGGACGAGGTTCAGCGTCGACGCCGACTGGTGGTACGCCTGGACGAGCCGTTCGGGCGTCGGGACCCGGGCGGCGGCCGTGGGTCCTTCGGCGTTGACGATGTGGCCGCGGAACGACGGGATGTCGTCGTCGCCGATCCGCTCGAAGTCGGACGAGCGGGGTTTTGCGAACTGACCCGCCATGCGGCCGACCTTGACGACCGGGACGCCCATCGAGTAGGTCAGCACGATGGCCATCTGCAGGATGACACGGAGCTTCTCGCGGATGTTGTCGGCCGAGAAGTCCTCGAAGCTCTCGGCGCAGTCGCCGGCCTGGAGCAGGAACGCGTTGCCGGCGGCCACCTTGGCGAGCGACGCCTGCAGCGAGCGGGCTTCGCCGGCGAACACGAGCGGGGGATAGGCGGAGATCTGCTTGAGTGCCCGGTCGAGGTCTGCCATGTCCGGCCAGGCCGGCTGCTGCTTGATCGGGCGGTCACGCCATGAGTCCGGGGACCAATCCTTCGCCATGTGACGAGCCTACCGGTGCGAAAAAGCCGAACACCGGCCGGATCGCTCCGGCCGGTGTTCGGCAGTTCGAGTCGGGTCGATCAGACGGCGAGGATGCGCTCGGCATCGTCGCGCAGGCCAGCGACCGCACGGCTCACGAGACGGCGGGCGGCCTCGGCGGTGACGCCCAGGCTCTCGCCGACCTCGCGGAAGCTCTTGCGCTCGCCGTCGAGGAGACCGAAGCGGGCCTCGACGGCGTAGCGAGCACGGGCGTCGAGGGTGCCGAGCAGCTCGTCGAGCAGGTCGCTGTCGACGAGGGTCATGACGTGCTCTTCGGGCGTGCCGTCGCCGTTGGCCATCAGGTCGCCCAGCGTGGCGTCGCCGTCGTCACCGACGGTCTTGTCGAGGCTGACCGGAGTGGTGAGCCGGTGCAGTTCGGCGTTCTGCTGGTCGAGCGTCTCGCCGTCGCCCGACGCCTGGCGCAACGCAGCACGGAGGCTGGCGGAGCGGTCGCCGGGAATGCGGATCAGGCTGGCCTTCTGGTCGAGTGCACGACCGATTGCCTGACGGATCCAGAACGTGGCGTAGGTCGAGAACTTGAAGCCGCGACGCCAGTCGAATTTGTCGACGGCGTGCTCGAGCCCGAGGTTGCCCTCCTGGATGAGGTCGAGCAGGTCCATGCCCTGGGGCAGCGGGTAGCGGCGTGCGATCGAGACCACCAGGCGCAGGTTGGCCCGGATGAAGCGGTCCTTGGCGTCGGCGGCCGCGGCGACCTTGGCCTTGAGGTCGGCGCTGCGCTTGCCGTTCTCGAGAAGTTCGGCGGCTTCGCGGCCGGCCTCGATGATGCGCGAGAGCTCGCGCTCGTCTTCGGCGGTGAGGAGCGGCACCTTGCCGATATCGTTGAGGTAGAGACCGATGGAGTCGTTCATGTCGTTTCGTTACAACCGTTCGTGGTGGTGTTTTGTTCCGAGCAGGGCAGCGCCGGGTGGCACTCGTTCGGGCTTGTGGGGGTGTGGTGAGATTTACGGGCCGCTGTGGCTCGGTGGATGCATCTGACAACGCATTTTCCGGGCGATGTGTTCCCGTTTCGGCCAGGTTCGGAACCGTTTCGAAGTGATCCGGACTTTGACCGGCTTTCCACTGTAACAAACCTGTCAAGTACCGGGAAGTCGGGTGTCCGACCGAGCGTGCCGACGACCGCCTACACTGCACGGTCGTGCCCGACGGATCCACGAAAGCCCTGCGTATCGGGGTCTTCGGGGGGACGTTCGATCCGCCGCACGTGGGGCACCTCGTAACGGCCATCAACGTCGGCCACGCCATCGACCTCGACCGGGTCATCTTGATGGTGGCCAACGTGCCGTGGCAGAAGGCCGGGACGCGGGCGATCACGCCCGCGTCCGACCGGTTGGCGATGGTCGAGGCCGCCGTGGCCGATGTGCCACACCTGGTGGCCGGCGCTCATGAGATCGCCGCCGGTGGTGACTCGTACACGGCCGACACGCTGCACACGTTGGCGGGTGAGTATCCCGACGCGGAGTGGTTCGTGATCCTCGGCGACGATGCGGCGGCCGGCATCCGTACGTGGGAGCGCGCCGACGAAGTGATCGAACTGGCCCGGTTGGTCGTCGTCGACCGACCCGGCGAACACGTGTCGCTCGACCCGGCGATCGACTGGGTCCGGGTCGAGGTGCCACGTCTCGAGGTGTCGAGCACCGACCTGCGGGCGAGGTGTGTCGATGGTCGCCCGCTCGACTATCTCGTGACCGATCCCGTTCTCGGGGTGATCCGCGCCCGCGGCCTCTACATGGAGCAGCCATGACGGCAGTCAAGCGACGCCGGACACGGAGCACCGTGTTCGCGCTGATCGCCGCGGCCGTTGGTTTTGCGGCCGTGATCGTGCTCGGGGTCACCGGTGCCCAGTCGCTGCGCGAGTCGACCGCCGGTCAGCAGGCGCAAGGTCAGGCGCAGACGGTGCCGACACAGCGACTCCCGTTCACGTCGACCGCGCTGGTCGGTGTGGTCGACGACGAGCTCCGGCTGACGTCGGTGGCCGTGTGGGTGCTCGATCCGACGGGCATCGGCGGGAGCATCGGCGATCTGGCGGCGACGGCGGACTCGGCGTCGGGCACGTTCGACACGCTGTCGCCGTTGGCGGCGGTGTACGACGTCGACGGTCCCGAGGAGTTCCTGGTCGCCGCCGAGCGACTGACCGGATTGAGTTTCGACGTGGTCGAGGTACTCGACGAGCAACGGTTCGCGCAGATCATCGGACCGCTCGGTGATCTGCCCGTACTCTTCCCGGTGTCGTTCGCCGATGCGTCGTCGGGGGAGGCCTGGGAGGCGGGAGAGTCGACGCTCGCCTCACCGTCGGCGGCGCGTGCGATCACCGCCACCGATCCGTCGGTGGCGGACTGGTACTTCGAGAGCGCTCGATCTGCGGTCTGGCAGGCCGTTGCCGATCGGGTCGGCGCCGGTGTCGGATCGGTCGCGCCGATCGCCTCCGACGTCGACGTCCCGGTACCGGAGAGCCTCGGGGAGTTCGCCGAACGGCTGTTCGCAGCACCCGTCGACTTCCGGGCGGTGGAGTACACGCCGATCGACCCGGATCGTGTCGACGAGCAACTGGTCGACCGTTATGTGGGAGTGCTCGGCCCGGTCGACGCGGTCGTCGCCCACGATCGGGCGGACCTGACGATCCTGTTCGGTTCCACGGCGCCCGGTCGGTTGGGTGCACCGCTCGATGCGCCGGTCTTCCGAGTCGTCGCTTCGTTCACCGACGCCGATCTGGAGTCGCTCGGGCTCAATCGGACCGATGTGTTGAAGCGAGCGATCGACCGGCTGTTCTTCGCACAGGCGAACATCGTGTCGGTGGCCGACTTGGCCGGCGCGCCGGTGCCCGAGGTGACCCGGTTGGAGGTCGCCGACGCCGAGGTGATCGACGCGGTCCGCTCCGTGTACGAGCCGCTGTTCGGCGAGATCGAAATCGTGGAGGCGGATGTCCGGATCGACGGGATCGACATCGAGGTCATCCTCGGGCGCACCTTCCTCGACGAAGTCCGTGGTGAAATGGCGGCTGACGTGGCAGGCTCTGGGGGCGATGACGACAGCGATGACGACAGCGATGACGACAGCGACGCCGACGGTGCGACCGAGACTGATGCCAGCGACGAGTGATCGAGGCGTGCACGCGTGATCGACCGGGAAGCTCGCGACCTAGCCGTCAGCGCGGCACGGTTCGGCGACGCCCTGAAGGCGACCGACGTCCTGGTGCTCCACGTGGGCGACGTGCTCAACGTGACCGAGTACTTCGTGGTGATGTCGGGGTCGAACCGGCGCCTCGTCGACGCCCTGGTCGAGGAGATCGAGGCTCGGGTTCGAGAGGCGTCAGAGCGTTCCCCGATTCGGGTCGAGGGGGCGCGGGAGAACCAGTGGGTGTTGATCGACTACGGCGACGTGGTGGTTCACGTGTTCCTGTCGGAGATCCGTGAGTTCTACGAGATCGAGCGCTTGTACACCGACGTGCCGAAGGTCGATTGGGTGGGCGACGGTGGTGAGTCCACCTCGGCGGAGCCGATCGAGCCGACCGGCACCGACTGACGCACACTGATCGTTGTGTTTCGCTCCGGCGAGTCGGTATCGTTTCCGACGCTTCGGGGCTATAGCTCAGTTGGTAGAGCGCTTCCATGGC
>CAVVAM010000013.1:0-263414 GCA_963746265.1 uncultured Acidimicrobiaceae bacterium | reverse complement strand
GGTCGAGCTCGTCGATCCGCTCGGGGTCGGTGACGGCCGCGAGCCCGTGTTCGGACGCAACTCGATCCACCTCCGTCTCGCGTCGCACGAGAACGCCGGGTAACTCGAAGCGGTCAGGCTGCGCCGCAGCGATCCGGAAGAAGTACTTCGCCCGCCAACCCGACCCGACGACGGCGAATCGGACGGGACTCACCCGTCGAAGAAGCCGGCCGGGTGGAGCCCGACGACGGTTCGTTCGCGCTCGGTGGTGGCGCGGCCGATGGCGGCCTCACTCAGGTGGTTGATCCGGCTGGTCGTGCGGAGACGCTGGGCGATGTCGCGGCGGCCGTACTGCATCTGCAGAAAGAAGCGACCGGTGTCGTCGGGGTCGGTCGGCATTCGGCGATGCCAGACGTCGGAGACGAAGAACACCACGTCACCGGCCGCGCCGAGAGGGACGACCGGACCACGGCCCTCGTAGAAGATCGCGCCGTTCTCGTCGGGTTCGGGCGGGAGCAGCCCTGACGTGTGACTTCGGGGCACGAAGCCGGTCGGGCCCGAGCCGATCGGGCAGTCCTGCAGGAGGACGTGGCAGCCGATCATGAAGATCGGGTAGGGGATCCGGTCGTCCCAGGGGATGCCCTCCGCCCGGGGCACGTGCGGGCCGGCGTCGACGTGCCACGGGTTGCCGATGTCGAACGGCGCCTTCTCCCGCTGAGGCTGGTTCCACCAGGCGGTGTTGGAGACGACGTGGCAGTCCTCGCCGAGGAGCGGCTCGATGATCTCGAGGATGCCGGGATGGGCGACCGTTCGCTGCGCGGCGGGGGAGGAGTTGAGCGCCTCGTAGCGGAAGTCGGCGTAGTCACTCTCGGTGCTGCCGGCCATGCGGGCCTCGGGCCGGGTGGTCTCGAACAGTTCGGTGATCTCGCGACGGAGATCGGCGACATCGGACTGCGAAACCAGTCCCGGAACCATCGCAAACCCGTCGCGTTCCAGGTCGATGCTGGCCTGCGGGGCCGGTTCGTCGCGGAGCCGGAGGTTGCCTCCCCGTCGGAAGTAGTGGCGCGTGATCACGCGCGGATCATCGCACACCGTTCGCCCGCGCGCAGCAGCAACGTGGTGGAGTGGAACCGGTGGGGTCGGCCCTGTTCCGGCCCGACGTGATGGCGAGGTCGTCCCAGTTCTGTTCTGGAAGCCGCAGGTCGCACTGTTCGTGAACGAGCGGACACTGTTGCCGGTGTTCGTTCCACTGTCGCCGGCAGCGAAGCTTTCCGGGCGGTTCCCCGATCAGCTTGGTCGGGTGTTGGAGTGGCTCGCCGTGCCGGTCGAGTTCGTGGTGCCGGAGGTCGGCGCCATGTGCGAGGTGTCGTACGCGAAGACAATGAACCGCAGCGTGGTGGGCAGCATGACCGACTTCGCCTTCATGGCCGATGTTGCACGCGCCCATGGCCAGGGCGACGAACTCGTCGCGCTTTCGGTCGACCTCGCCGACACACCGTGCGGGCCACTCCGCAAGGGACATGACGTCCCCGATCGTGAGGTCGAGGTGATCGTCGCCACCGTGCTGGGTACGTGAGCCGCGCTCACCACCAGTCGTCGGCGACGGGCCGTGGCGTGCGCGTGTCCTCCGTGGCCTCGTCCGGATCGAACTCGTCCGGATCGCGCGGCAGCCAGTCGGTCAGCTCCTCGTGACGCGGATGGGCGGCGTCGGCAATCGCCTCGAGCAGCTTCTGGAAGCCCCACGAACCCGCCGCAGTCCTCCGGTGGGGACGCCCGGCGTCCGGAGACACAGCGTGGGTACTCCACCGAAGAGCCGAGCGGTTCTATCGCCTCGACCACCACGTCGTGTTGCCAGCCACCGCCGAAGTCATCGTCCCACCGCGTCTTCGCGCCGACCTCAGTGAGCACCTCGCCGAGGCGATGCGCGCCTTCGTTCCTCGCGCGGCGCGACAGCCCGTCCTCGGGATTCGGTCGCTCGTACATCACGCTTTGGGCCTCGAAAGCGTGGAGGTGACCGCCCATCCAGCCCATCGCACCCTCCAGCAGATCGGACAGCTCGGCGAGCGTCACATCGGACGCAACCTCGATACGACCCTCCGGTACATCGGAGCCGTCATGAACAGCGACGCCGTCTTCGTGACGGGAGAAGCTTCGAGTGCGCTGGGCGAATCGTGAGCGTCGGGCGAACCCACGACTTGGCCGGAGGTGACGACCAGCTCGGTTCGCTGCGCCGGCGGCGCACCGAGCCCAAGGTGCCACCCGAACGCGACGGATGCACCGTCGAGTCACACCAGGTGTCGCCCCACGCCCGGACGGTTGGGAGACGATGAGCCCGTCGCCGGCGGTCATCGACCGGGAGACCGCGTTGCACGGGCTGGCCCGCCGCCACCCGGCTGCGGGCTACCGCAAGCCGTGCTCCCGGCTGCACCGGGCTGGCTGGCCGTTGAACCGCAAGCGGATCTTCCGCAAGCTCCGAGCGTGGGGACTGCAGAAGCAGCACCGTGACGCCCGGGGGGATCCGGATCGACGCCGCCCTGATCGGGTGCCCGGCGGTGCCCTCGTCACGGTCAGCTGCGCTTCCGGGTCTTGACGCCGACGGAGTAGACGCCCGTCGCGGTCGGGTCCTTGTGGCGGACCGACAGCCAGTACGAGCCGGGCCGCAGCTTGCGCACGATGCGGGCGTTGAGTCCGCGTCCGCGGTCGTCGTCCCACGTGAGGATGGCGCCGGGGTCGTCCGGTCCGTGCAGCGTGAGCACGGTGTCGCCGGGGCCGTCCGTGGTCATGATGTGCGTTGCAGCGTCCGGCACGTCGAAACGGTACGTGTCGACCTCGCCGGCGGTCGAGAGGTCGGCGTGGACGCGGTCGCCGCCGACCTCGAGCTCGACGGTGCCGCTCGCGCCCTGGGGGTACTGGCGGCGCATGAACTCGAGGTCCGAGGGCGACAGCGAGGTGTTCCAGCCGATCGCGAAGTTGCCGACCGTGAGCGAGTTGGGCACCGCGTACTGCATGATCGACGTCGGATCGAACGCCGTGTGGTTGGTGAGGTCCTCGTCGTACACGTCGAAGATGTTGAAGTCGACGTCGGCCTTCGACCAACCCTGCTGGGCGTAGTGGGCGTACACCTTGGGCTTGTCCCACGGGATCTGGCCACCGGCGGCGGGGTTCTGGTGCTCGTGGATCATCCCGAGCGCATGGCCGAACTCGTGGCGCACCACACGCTGGTACTCGCGCGTCGACGTCGTCGGTTCGAGCCACCCGTAGTTCATCGTCGCCTGCCTGGTCGGCACGGTCAACGCGTCGGTGCCGACCGTCGACCACGAGAAGCCTTGGTCGGCGAAGCTGACCCGGATCTCCGACCGCCCGGAGGTGACGAAGTCGAGCCGCAGGTTCACGATCGCCTCCCACTCCTTCGCGATCGCCTCGACCTTGGTCTGAACGTCGGGGTCGCCGTCCGCGAAGCGGACCCGGAGCCGTCGGCCGTTGTCCCACAGCTTCATGCGCTCGACTGCCGCACTCGGGACGCGACCGCCCGGCATGCCCGGCAATCGGACGCCGCCGGCGAGCGGCATCACCCGAACGTTGTCGACGCGCTCGTTGGTCGCGACCTGATCGCTCGACGAGCGGGTCCGCCGGTCGTCGCCGACGCCGGGGAGCCAGGGTGAGCAGATCTTGGAGGTACGGGCCACGGGGGCTCCTTCCGTGCTGGATCGAATCGGGTCAGGTCCGCACGCGGAGCGAGCGGACGGCGACAGAGGGGCTGGTGAGCGCCAGCTCATCGACCGGCGCCGGAGCGAGCGCGATGTCATCAGCGGCAGTGGTGCCGGCCCGGATCACCGCCACGAGCAGCACGACCTCGTTCTGCCGCATGCCCGTCAGGTCGAGGTCGAACGTGGCGACGCCGGACCGCATCGGTTCGAGGGTCTGACCCGTGAGCTGGCGGCGCCGTGTCGCGGCGTTCGTCCCGACGAACGCCCAGCCGTCGCCGAACGTCTCCGAGGTGGTGGCGGTCGACGAGTTGAGCACCTCGTTGACGGCCGCCGTCCAGGGCACGTTCCCCGTGAACCAGGTCGTGTGATCGTTCCAGCGAGCGCGGTCGCCGGTGAGCGGGTCGATCCAGCGTAGGAGCGTCACCCGGACGTTCTGGCCGTCGACGGGGTCGAGGCCGCGGTGGTGGACGACGACATCGATCTTGGCGGCGACCCGGCCGAGCGAGCACGAGGTCCGCGCCAGGTCGCCCTCGCCGAGGTTCGGCGTCAGCTCGTACAGGTCCTCCTCGGTCGGCGTGGCATGGGTCCCGGTCGGCGGCACGGGGTCCCAGGGTTCGGCGACGTCGTGGGGTGCCTGCATGTGTGCGTTCCAGAACGTGCTGTCGATGCTGACCAGGTTCGGTGTCGACGGCGGCGGGACGATCGGCGCACCGAGGTCGCGCAGCACCTCGTCGAAGTAGTCGTCCCAGTCTCCCGTTGCCCGCACCCGCAGGTCGCCGGCGCTCGACCGCAACGCGGCCTGGAAGCGACGCAGGGCCGTGCCGTCGTCGAGTCCGAAGTAGCCGCGCGTCCAATGGAGGTCGGACGGCGGAGGTACGTTGGCCGGCGCGATGCGAGGCCGCACGTCGGGGCTCCCGTGCCACGACCTCGGTGTCGTGAGATCGCGCTGGGTCTCGACGGCGCGGGTGCGGTGTCGGAGGTCGTCGTCGTGGGCACGGACGTACACGAGGTCGGTCACGTCGCTCGTGTCGAGGCGGAGCTCCCAGAGCCCGCGCGCCGCGATGGCGGCGCGGAGGAGGCGGACGCCGCCGTCGCTGAAGATCTCCAGGTCCTCGACGGCAGCCTCCGGCAGGCCGTTGACCCTGGCCTCCCAGTCCCACGTCGGCGGGTCGGCGCCGTTGATCGTGCGCACGCCACGCCAGACGCCGATCGTGGTGCCGACCCACACCTCGCCGGGGTGGTCGGGGTCGCAGACGATCGCCGTCACCGGCGCCGGCGCACCGTCGGGATCGTTGCGCAGCCCGGTGCCGTGCCAGGTGTCGGTGCCGTCGAACCAGTAGAGCGTGTCGACCTGCTCGTCGTCGGGATTGCCGATCGTGCCGAGGTAGACCGCCCCCTGCGTCCCGCGCTGGGCGGGCGGCTGTCCGGCGGCCGGAGGCGGGTCGAGGTCGGCGGCGACGTCGGTCCACACGTCGGAGAGCTGCATCTTCTCGTCCGGGTCGGGTTGCTTCTTGCGCTTCTGCGACCGCACGTTCACGGGCGCGCTCGTCCAGGTGCCCGGGCCGCCGCCGGCGTCGGAACCGGGCGTGCGCGAGTATCGCTGGAGGGACGACTCGCCGAGGATCCATGCGACGTCGGGGCTCTGCCACCGGCAGACCGTGATCGGTTCCCCGAAGTGATCACGGGTCAGGTTGCCCGGCAGCGGATCGTTGCCGGTCGGGAGGGTGACCCAGTTGTCGCCGAAGTCCTCGGTGTACCAGACGCGGGTCGTCCCGATCAGGATCTGGCCGACGTCGGGAGCGTCGGGTGGCGCCGTCGCCCGGTGGTGTGCGATGCCGGCCGCCTCCGAGTAGAAGGCCGACGCGCGGTGCTCGGCACTGGCCCGGACCCCGCCCCGGACGAGCGGGTGCTCGGCGTCCTCCGGGCCGATCGATTCCGACCACAGCCCTCGGAAGTGTTGCCGGAGGAAGCGGGTCGGGTCGATCGGGTCGAACACGACGCCGCCGCCGTCGCCGACACGCCCGCTCTCCCAGACCGTGCTCGAGCGTCGCGTGATCACCGCGTTGTCCTGGAGCCCGGTGACGACGAAGCCCTCGCACGTCGGGTGACCGGCGACGTAGTTCGCCTCGGCGACCGACAGCCCGGTGTTGCACGGGCGGAAGCCGGCGCGGTCGGTCGGGTCGTCCGAGCGGTAGACGCCGCCGTCGCACCCGACCCACAGGCGGGCGCCGCCGTTCGAGAACGCCACGGCGTGAACGTCGGCGTGGACCCCGACACCGAGCATCTGCGGTGAGGTGAACGTTCTCCGGGGTGGCGCGCCGTCGTCGGCCACGACGCCGACGACCACCGCGCCGTCCTCGATGAGTTTGCCGTCGGGGGCGGCCTCCTCGTGGGTCTTCCCGACGACGACGACGCGCTCGGGCGCGGTGGGGTCGACCGCCATCCCGATGTCGTAGAACCCCTGATCGCCGAGCACGGCTGGTACCCCGCGGACGAACGTCACCGTCGGGTCCGCGCCGGAGGCGGCGTCGACCTGGTACAGGTTCGGCGGCGCCGATGCACCCTGGTCGTTGAGCACGTAGATCCGGCTCGGCGGCGTCGTAGCCGCCAAGACGGTGCGCTTCGACTGGAAGCCGGGCGTCGCCACCTGCTCGAAGTCGGTGTCCGTGCCGGTGCGGGCCCAGAGTCCGGCCCGTGAGCCGGTCCGGACCCAGACCCACAGCCGCTCCGGTCGGGTGCCCGCACCGGCGGTCCACAGCACGTCGCTGCACTGCGCAGCCAGATCGTCGAACGGGTCGCCGGCGACGCGTTCCCAGTCGGCATCCGGATCGGCCGGGTCGGGACGCTCGAACAGACCCACCGTGGTCGCGACCACGAGGCCGGTACCTCCCGGCTCGGCGGCGAAGCGGTAGACGCCGGCCCCGATCAGGTTCGGCGCCTCGCGTGTCCAGGGATCACCGGCCGCCGACGTCGCCGGACCGGTGGCGACGAGCACGCCGACGCCGGCGAGGGATCCGCCGGGTTGCCCGTTGGGGAAACCGTCGGGTTCACCCGTCCCGACGTAGACCTCGTCGCCGGCCTCGGTCGTCCCGAAGTCGACGAAGATCGCGCCACACGCGTTCCGGTGTGCAGGGCGGGTGATCTCGGGACGGTTGGTCGCTGCGAACCCGCCGAGCGACCGCCAGTTCGCGCCACCGTCGGACGAGTACCACACCCCGCCGTTGCCGGATCCGGCGTAGATCCGTTCGCCGTCGGGGTGCACTGCGAGCGAGGTGATCCGCCCGGCGATGCGGGGGTTGCCGGAGGCCTGACCGCGCACGACCGTCGCCGGCCCGAGCGGCTGCCAGAGGTGCTGCCGACCCGAGGCCGGCGCGAACGGTGCGCCGCCCGGGCCGGGCCCGGCGGCGGTCGGCGGCTCTGGTACGTGCCGGCCGGCCGCGGTCGCGCCATCCGGGTCGAGCTCCGCTCGGCGGGTGGCGAGGAACCCGGCCCGTGCCGCCGGATCGTCGTGATCGACGGCGCTGCCACGGCCCTGCGGCCACGCGTACCTGCTCATGCGTCTCCTCCGTCCGTCGACGACGAGTCGGGTGCGACGCGGATCCAGCCCTCCCGGAACTCGGCCGGGGTGTCGGGCAACAGCGCGGTCTGGGTGGCCGCCAGGATCGCGTCGGTTCGCCACGTCGCCGGGGTGTCGCGCCACAGGAAGTTCTGATCGGTCCCGAACACCGACACCTTCGGAAGGCGGACCTTGCCGTCGGTGTCGAGGTCGGTCTCGACGAGCACCGGGCCGGTACGAAGCGACGGGGCGATCGCCGCCAGCCCCGGTCCGACCCAGTCACGTGCGAGCCCGATCGCGCGGCGGGGGAGCAGGCCGGACGTGAGCGTCGCCCGGCCGGCCGGGTGCATCAGGATCGTGAGCGTCGCGGTCTGGCCGAGGTGGAGGTGCAGCGTGTCGGCGTCGTCGGACCCGGCGATGTACGGGTGGTCGATCGACGTCGTGTTCGGGAGCCCGTTCGCCAGGGTGTACACACCGAGCTGGCCGCGGCTGCGCCCGGTCTCGCGGGCCGTGCCGGCAATCACCTTGTCGACGATGCGGAAGCGAGAGTAGTCGTCGTCGACGAAGAAGCCGAGCACCCCGTCGTCGCTGCGGGTGAGCTCGCCGATCCGGACCGGGAACGCGTACCGGGCGGCGAGCCGTTCGGCTGCTTCCCACTCGGCTGCGCGATCGGGGTCGGACAGGTCGATCCCGTCGGGCGGGCGCAGCTCGAGCGCGAGCTGGGCGCGGACGACGGCGATCGGGCGGCCGACCAGCCCGGCGACGTGCTCGCTGCCGAGCGCTGCGAACGTGTCGACGGTCCACAGCGTCGTGTCGATCGCCCGGAGCAGGCTCGTGAGCGCCGACTCGGCCGGCCCGTCGGGATCGATCGAGCGCCCGCGTCGCGCCGCGGCGTCGGCGGCGACGAGCCCGGCGGCGAACCGCCCGAGGACCCGTTGGGCATCGGTGAGGCCGTAGTTGGGGCCTGCGTCGGCCGGACCCTCGCGCCCGGCGGCGATCTCCCACATCACGCCGCCGCTGACGGGCTCGTGGAGGAGCTCGCCGAGCGGCGAGCCGTCGACGGCGAACACCTCGGCGCTCTCGTCGAGGTGGTCGGCCATGATGAAGCCGGCGACCGGGTTGACCTGCAGGCCCGCCTCGATCTGGTCGACGCGGGCCTCGGCACCGACCGCCCCGGGCTCGGTGGCCGAGTCGACCAGGCGCAGGTTCCAGCGGGCCGGCCGCAGCAGCCGTGGCGCGACCTCCAGAGCGCCGGGCCGGTCGGGCAGCGAGGCACGGGCCGGCGTGCGGACGGCGTCGATCGGCACCTCGAGTGTGCGCCCGAACGTATCGAGCAGGCGTGCCCGCGTCAGGCTGACGGCGCCGGCGAGGACGGCATGCGGTGCACTCGTCGGCGCCGGGTCGACCGTGCCCCCGTTGCCGTCGCTCGGCCGCCGCAGTCCGTCGCTCACCGGGAAGCCCAGCAACTGGTGGCGGATGCCGTCGAGGCTGGTGGCGACGAGGTCGAGGTGCTGGACGGCGGCGTCGAGCACGCGATAGCGCTCCTCGGTGGCCTCGTCGACGAGTCCGCCGCCGGCGGCGTCGAGCTCGTCCTCGGCGGTGAGCCAGTCGCTGATCGCGTCGTGCAGGGTGGCGGCGACGCCGGTAGTGAGCAGTGTCCGGCCGCGGAGGACGGCGGTGTCGCCGACGATCTCGACGGCGGCGCGTCGCTCGAGCTCGACCTGGCCGAGGTTCCAGGCCTGGATGGTCGGCGGGTCGAGGCCGTCGACCGTGACCTCCCACTCGAGCCACATCGGCACCCACGGTTGGGACCACGTGGTCACGCCGACGAGGTCGGGGTCGACGCCGTGGTACAGCGAGAACTTGCGGAGCTCGTCGGCGACGAGCACCTGCTGCTGGCGGACGCCGGCGTCGATCCGCATCGGCGCTGCGGCGGCGTGGCGGCGGCGGGCGGCCGGCGTGCGCGGCACCTGCAGGTCGAATGCGATCGTGGCGCCGTCGTAGATGCCCTGGTCGCCGAACCGCAGCACGGACTCGGCCTGCAGGCGGGCGAGGATCGCGATCCGGTCGCCGCCGGGCGGCGTGACCGCGCGGGCGATCCAGGCGTCGTGATACGGGTCGTGGATGACGGCCTCGCGGGCCAGGGTCAGCAGTTCGCGGGGTACGGAACCGTTGCCGAGCGACCGGACGAACCGGTCGGGCGCGATCACGCCGCTGATCTCGGTGATCAGGTGGGTGGGCCACCGACACGTGAGCTTGCCGTCCGCCGAGCCGCGGCCGTCCTGTCCGTGGCGGAGGCTGCGGGCTGCGCCGCGTACCGCGACCATCGGGTCGTCGGGGAACATCCAGCGCGGCGCCGGGCGGGCGACGACCTGGGCTTCGGTCGGTGCCAGCACGTCGCCGACCCGCGACCGGGCGACGTCATGGATCATCAGCTCGGTCGCGAGGACCAAGTCGGGTTTGGCCGTGGTCGAGAACAGCAGCTCCCCGCTCAGGTCGACGGCCGCCCGCGCCGCGCCGCTTCGGCCCGGGGCGGGGTCGGCGGGTGCCGCCGGTCGGGCGTGGCGCGGCGCCCCGCCGGGGCCACCGCCGAACACCGGTGCGTCGACGCGCAACTCGTCCCGGAGGGTCCGGCCGAGCTTGAGCCCACCGACGCCGCCGGTCTGGACGCGCTGGAGGTATCGGTCGGTGCCCGCGGTGCCGGCGGAGAGCGACGAGAAGCCGGCCGCGTGCTCGTGGTCCTCGAGCTCGGCCAACCCGTCGGCGCTGCCGAGCCGGTTCACCTTCTGCGAGGTGAACGCGGTGAGGAGCCGTTCGTCGCCGCGCCGCTGGGCCGGGTCGGCGTCGGGCGACGACGCGAACGCGGCGAGCACGTCGTCGTCGTGGAACCCGAGCGCGACGGCGAGGCCGGCCGATGCGGGCCGTCGGTCGGCGTCGGCGGGTCCACCGACCGGTACGCCGTAGATCGCACCGTGGAGGAGCGTCGAGCGCAGGTGCCAGGGCGGGGACACGTAGTGCGACGCCACGTTCGTCGCGAACACCGACGATGCGACGATCGGCGACTCCTGAACGAACAGGTCGTCGGTGGGGATGAACACGCTCGGTGGCGCAGAGGCGCGCGGGGCGGCGCCGGGGACGGGCGTGAACCTGATCGGACGCTTGCTCGACCACCGGTCCTCGCTGGTGAGCCCGAGGGCGCGCCGCAGGTCCTCCTCGGCCTGCTCCTCCTTGGCGGCCCAGCGCTCGTCGCCCCACTCGTACAGCAGGCGCCAGCGGAGCCGGTCGAGCAGCTCGTGGAGGCTGTCGTCGCTGCGCGCCGAGTCGAGCGGATCGCTGCCCGGGTCGCGCCACCAGCCGGCGACGACGTAGGCGGCGCACTCCTCGTCCACACCGTCAGGGGCCACGTCGACGAGGTCGTCGAGTGGGTCGTGGAACGCGAACCGGTTGAGGACCGCGTCGTAGACCGCCGACCAGCTGACCGACCCGCCGACGGTCCCGGTGAGGTCCTTCGCGTCGATCGTCTCGCCGAGCGGCTTCACGCCGTTCGGCAGACCGGCACCCTCCGTCCACGTTGCGAGGGGGATCGCGGCGGCCCGGTCGGCCTCGAGCACCCAGCCGGTCGTGACGACATCGGTCGCCCCGTTCGGCAGCACGATCCGCAGCACGACCCAGCGGTCGGGGAGCACGGGCATCGCCAGCTTGTTCGTCGTGCCGTCGGGCTGCTCGGTCACCGAACCGCGCAGCATCGCGTCGGGCATCGCCCAGTGCAGGTGGACGCCGCTCGGCCGCGGAGTGCCCGGGTCGAACGGGTCGGGCATGCCGTCATCGGGGTCCTCGACACCGCTCCCGTCCGGCCCGGCGACGAGCATCGGCAGCCGGACCATCGGCTCGTCGCCGCCGTCGGGGACGTAGAGCGCCTGGACGTCGATCGGAACCAGCAACCGGTGCTCGCGCAGCAGGAACTCGTCCCAGGTCGCGATCTCGGCGACGTCGAGCTTGGCGCGGTCGGCGGCGAGGAACCGCTTCGAGGTGATCGCCTCTCGGATCTGGTCGGCACCGAGATCGCTCATGGCTGGAACCCGGACAGGTGGTCGCTGACGGTCGTCGTCCACGTCTGGAGCGGGATCTTCACCGCGAACTTGTCGACGTCGAAGAACTGGATGTCGTCGACATCGTCGGGATCACCGAACACCTGCCGGTACGGGAATCGCAGCGTCTGCAGCGCGAACTCGTTCGGGTCGATCTCGGTGCCGGCGTTGGGTGCCTTGCCGGCGAGGCGGGTGCGGAGTGCACCGACGTTGATCACGCCCGGCGCGCCCGGCCGGAACGGGACGTCGACGCTGTTCGCATCGGTGAAGTCGTCCTCGGGCGGGACCGGGTCACCGGTGTTGTTGTCGCGCACCTTGATCTTCGCCCGGCGCTGCGCCGGCGGATCCTCAGGGTCGAGCCGGACCCCGAACTGGATGCCCTGGCGGGGCTCTTCGATGTGGACCACGGCCGGCTCACCGTCGATCAGCACGAGCAACACGGCCGGTGCGAGGCGCTCCATCCGGAGGACCTTCATGCGATCGGGGTGCGACTCGGCCTCGGTCGTGAGCGCGTTGTCGGCGATGACGTCCTTCGAATACGCCCGCACGTGCAGGTTCGGCCAGCCGGACACGGCTCGCGATCGCAGCAGGAACCCGGTGATCGTGCCGCCGGCGTCGGCGAGGCGCTCCTCGCCCGTCGGGGTCCGGATCGTGCGCTCCGCCTCGTCGACCTCGTCGCGGATGTGGGGGTAGACCGCCTCGAGCTGCGTGCGGTCGGCAGTCGTGATCGTGCCGACGCTCAGGACGCCCTGGACGAGGGCGTCGGTCCACGCCCGATCGAGGTAGAAGAACCGGATCGACTCGGCTGGCAGCAGGTCGGCATCGGGGACCAGGTAGCTGAACGGGACGCCGTGCAGCAGCCGCAGCCGGGCGAGGAACCGCCGCAGTTCGCCGGGGACGACGTGGTCGCCGTCGTCGGGATCGTGGTCGACGATCAGGTCGGCGTAGTTCAGGATCGCATTGGCGTTGGCCTGCATCACCTCGGTGGACGTGAACTGGCGGATCATTCGTCTTCCTCCTGGGCGGCGAGCCGCTCGTTGGCGTCGATCAGGTCGTCGAGCGCATCTCGTGCCGGCGCTGCGGGCGCCCGTCTGCGTCGGCCCTCCGTACCCGGCGTGTCGCCGAGCACGGGTGGCCGGGTCGGGAGCGCGACGTCGATCACCCGGCGGAGCTCGACGTCGAGCGCGTCTCGGAGCGCGGCGACGGATCGCTCGTCGACCCGACCGCTGCGGTCGGCGACCGGCGCCGGTGTCCGCGCGAGCGCCGCCGCGACGCCGATCTGCTCGCCGGTCTTGCGGATCGCGTCGACGTCGAGTCCCAACCCGCCGGCGACCAGTGCGTCGAGGTCGCCCCGCACCCGGATCTCGCGTCCCGGGTCGGCGATCGGCCGCCGGGGTCCGATCGTGTCGTCGGCGTGGGTGACGACGCCGTCGAGCGTCGTGAGAGCGACGAACCGTCCCAGGTCGACCGGTGTGCCGAGCAGCCCGGGCAGGTCGAAGTCGGTCGCCAGGTCGAGCACCTCGCGGACCCGCCCGGCGCCGAACTGCTCGTTGCGGAACCGCAGCAGCGCCGAGACGACGGAGAGCTGCGACAGGCCGAGCAGGCGGCCGATCTCGAAGGCCGCCGCGTGTGACAGGTCCTCGCGTCCGTCGGGGACGACGCGACGGAGCTGGTCGGCGGAGTGGGCGACCGGCAGCGATCCGTCCTGGGGCTCGTTGCGCTCGGTCGGGAACGGGCTGAGCGGGCCGCGATACCAGGCCCGGGTAGCGTCACCGCGACGGGTGCGATGGTCGAGACCGATGTGGCCGGTCTCGACGACCTCGGGCGGTGGGCCGGCGGGCGGTGGATCGTCGGGCTCGGGCACCGGGATCGAGCCGAGCAGGCTGACGTCGAGATCCTGCATCAGCGTCTCGAACGTCGCTCCCTCGTTGGTGGTGAACGACCAGTGGGCGAGCACGGGGAAGCGGTACACGGGCTCGAGTGCGAAGAGCTCGATCGGGTACTGCCACCCGACCTTCATCCGTTCGCGGACCCGGTGCTTGGCGTCCGGGTCGAGGGCGGCGGCGGTGACGTCGGCCGTGGCGCTCGCCCATTGCGAGGCGACCGACACCTGACGCGTGACCGATGCCGACCCGTCGAGGGCGGTGCCGACGCTGAGCGCCGCTCCCGAGGCTGCGGCGGCCCGTGGCGCGGCCGGCACGTCCGCCGGCGGGCCGTCGGCGGCACCGAGCACTGCGGGCAGCTGGACGTTGATGAGTTCGGTGCCGATCACGACGTGGTCGGGCGTGGCGGCCACGTTGGCGAGCACCGACCAGTCCTGCACCACCGCGAACTCGAAGAAGTCGACTGCCGGCTGCGGTTCGGGCAGCGCGTCGAGCTGGCCTTCGACGTTGACGAGGCACGCCATGTACCGCACCGGTGCGCCGGTCGCGGTGTCGAACACCGGGAGCCGGTTGGCCATCACGACCGCCAGCCATCCGTCGTCGTCGCCGTTCGCCAGCTCGGTGTCGTTGATGTCGACCTCGCGGACGTGGGTGAGGTGGCGCAGATCCTCCTCACACGGGAAGATCTTCTTCAGGACGGTCTCGGTCACGCTGAGGTACAGACCCTTCTCGACGTCCCGGTCCTGGGGATCGAGCAGATCGGTGCCCGGCGTCACGCACTCGTCGACGCTCGCCGTCTCGGACAGCTCCGCCTCGCCTTCGGCGACGACGACCAGTGCCAGCCAGGGCGTGTCCGATGGCTCGGTCTCGCCCGCCGGGTTCCGTTCCCACGGGAGCGTCCGGCGCTTGAGGACGATCTGGGGCAGCCGGTCACCGAAGGCGCCCTCGGCGTTGGCGGGTGGGAACGACGACAGGATCTGCTCTGGTGGCATCGTGTAGCGCGGCGACGACACGTCGACGTGCGTGAACTCGTCGGCGACGTCGAACGGCGTACCGGTGTGCTCGCTCTTGAGCTGGTACTTCCCCGCCGTCAGCGGCGGCATCACGTTCGAGTGCAGGACGAAGTGTCCGGTCTCGGGCATCAGCGGCGCCTCCTCGTTCGCTTCGCCGTCGTCTTCGCGGTGGCGGTCTTCTTGGCCGTGCTCGTCTTGGTTCCGGTGTTCTTCGGCCGTCGTCTTCTTCGCCGTCGTCTTCTTCGCCGTCGTCTTCTTCGCGGCGGCCTTCTTGGTGGTGGTCTTCTTGGTGGTGGTCTTCTTGGCCGCGGCCGCTCGGGCGACACGAAGGCGTTCGCCGGGTCGACCGCTCGCCAGCGTGCGGGCCAGCGCACGCTCGTCGGGGGTTCGGGTCGCGCCCCGCCAGACGAGCTTGCTCACACCGGTCGGCCCGGGAGCGAACGGTTGGACGGCGGCATCGAGCCCGCGTGACGAGATCAGCGCCACGGCCCCCTCGGCGGTGAGACCGACCGCACCCATCACGCCGACCAGCGACCACCCGAGCTCGCTGTTGACCGTCACGACGACCGGGCGGCCGCGCTCGGGCACCACGTCGTAGGCGAGGACGCTCCGGTTCTCCATCGCCAACACGACCGGTGGTTGCTCACGGCCGGCAGCATCGGTGGCCCGCGTGGCGCCGTCGAGCCCGAGCAGCAGCCGGCGACCGTTCACCTGATCGCCGAACGCCGCCGGATCGTCGACGATCAGCACGATGGTCGTCACTCGGTCGGCGAAGCGCGTCGTCACCGTGCTGAGGCCCCGCGCCAGCTCGGCGCCCTCGATCCAGCCGGCGGCCAGTCGCTCACGGTTCTGCGTCAGCGGCTCGCCGAGAGAGCGGACGACGCAGCCGGGGCCGATCGCCGTCGTCCAGCCGACGTACGGCAGCTGCATGCCGGCGTGCCATCCGGCGAGGCCGCGGTCGAGCCCGACGTCGTCCCGGCGGGCCTCGCCTTGGCCGAGCGCCACGATCCGTTCGGCGCCGCGTTCGATCGGTATCGCATCCGCCCGTGCCGCGCCGTCGCCGCGTTCGCCGACGACGACGTCGCGGAGCACCCCACCGCCATGGCCGAGGACGATCACGCGGGCCGGCGCGCCGCCGATCGCGAGCTCGGGCCGGTCGCCGTCGCCGGCGTCGCGGTCGGCGTTGGGCAGCCGCAACACGACGGTCTGGCCGGGCTCCAGGGTCGCGCCCGGCGCCGGGGCCGATGCACGCGGCCGGCCGTCGGCGGCGACGGCACGCGGTCGCCGACCGCCGATCAGGCCGGTCGCGAACGCCGTGAGCTGGTCGTTCCCGCTGCCACCGGCGCGACCGACGATCGCCGTCGACGCGTGGGCGGCGGCCGTCGGCGGCACCGTCACGGCGCCGATCACGGTCCCGGCGGCCCGGCCGCGGCCGCGGGCCGCTCGGGTCGAGACCGCCTCGGTCTCGCGGATCACGAGCCGAGTCGCGATCGACCTGCTGCGCGACGCCTCGACGGCGGCCATCGTCGGTGGCGCGGTGCGCCACAACCGACCCGACCCCTTCACCGTCGTGCGGGTCGGGGACGCCGTCCGCAGGTCGACCGACGCGCCCGACAGCAGACCGATCGCGATCGGGGCGTCGACGAAGTGGTCGAACACCTTGTCGGGCGGGTGGTCGCCGATCGCCGGTGCGACCGTGATGGCGTCGATGTCGAGCCCCTCGCCGAGCGTGCCCAGCCGCGGCGGGGCCTGGCGTTCCCCGCGCAGCGAGGCGAGCGACGTCGGCGTCGCGGTCTGTGAGAGGAACGTACCGGCCGACGTGAACGCGCCGGTGACCGTCGTCGGCGCGGTGATCAGGCCGGCCAGTGCCGCCGAACCGTTCCGCAGCGCAGTCACGTCGGAGGGCCGACGGCTGAACGGCAGTGGCTTCCGCTTCCCGATCTCGACCTGGTAGTAGGGGATCTCCGGCCCGCCGGGCGACTCGGTCGCGACGGCGACGAGATCGAGCTCGCTGAGCGCCTCGATCATCTCCGCCTTCGGGACCTTGCGGTTGTCCATGTCCTGCGGCGGTCCCCAGACCCCGGACGGGAACGCCCCGAACGGCCGGGCGGTGGGGGTGAACGGGAACGGCTCCACGACGCCATTGCGCAGCCACGACAGCTCGAGCACCGGGTCGAACGTCTGCGGACCCATCGGTGCCACGCCGAGCGACTTGCTCGGCGGATACGGAACGTTCGTGATGGGTGCCGGAGCGCGTGCGAGCTTGACCTGGACCGTCGGGACGGCACTGGTGAACGTCAGGCCGAACTCGACGACGACCACGAACGGCCGCGCCGCCGATCCGTCGGGGGTCGAGTCCTCGCCCTTCGCGGGGAGCGCGCCGAAGGCGGTCATCGCGGCGTGGGCGAGCGCACCGGCCCCGCTCTCGGCGGCGTCGAGGTACTTGTCGACGAACGCCGCGCCGGCGAGGTAGTTGATCTGCGACCGATCGCTCCCGCCGAACTCGACGGTGATGTCGACCGGTCCGACCTCGAACGTCGCCTTGCCGTGGAAGTCGGGCCCGGTGACGTCGATCCGGGCGCCGAGGCTGACCGAGATCGTGATCTCGCCGAAGATCCACGTGTCGATCGTGACGCCGGCCGCGATGCGGGCGTAGACGTTCACCTGGTAGCGGAACGGATCGAAGTAGACGATGCCGTGAGCGCCGAACTTGACCTCGGCCCACGCCGGCCCGAACGAGGCGGAAGCGAAGAAGTCGCCGCCGGCCATCAGCGCCTCGGACGTCAGCGCGAAGTAGCTGCCGGCCTCGATGATGATGTTGCTCCCGATCTGCCACGAGAGCCCGAGACGAGGGACGACCGGGTAGCCGTCGCGCTTGAAGTCGGGGTGGTATCCGCCGAGCGTGAGCACGAACTCGCCGCGGTGCTCGCCCTTGAACCAGATGACGAACGCGAAGCCACCGGTGAGCTTGATCTCTGGGTAGAGCAGCCACGAGTTGTCGGTGAGCTGGCCCTGCACCCACAGGACGCCCTCCGAGCTCGAGAAGCGCACCAGCAGTGCGACCTCGATCGACACGAGCGCGACCTGCGGTCGGGGGAGCGCCATTCGGGCCAGGCCGAGCAGGTTGATGTCGAGGCCGTCGCCGATCTCGACCGCCACGACGGCGATGCCGTCGACCAGCGCAAAGCTGTTGAACGACAGCCCGGCCGCGAACCAGAACGTGCCCTGCTCCATCGGGAAGTACGCGCCGAGCGAGCGGAGCTGGTCCATCGGGTCCGACGGCGAGGCGGCGATGTCGAGCGCCTGGATCAGCGGGTAGTCGCCGAAGTCCGACAGGTCGGTCGGGACGACGAGCTGGCGGTTGATGCCGAACCCGCCGCCGATACCGGTGAGGAAGAACGCCGGCGGGCCGCCGATCGGCCCGTTCACCGCACCCACCGCGAAGAAGGCGGTGAACTTCTGGCCGTTCTCCTCACCCTCGCCGTAGCCGCCGAAGATCGTGATGCCGTACACGCCGAACCGGGCGAGCAGCATCCCGAGGTACTCGACGCCCTGGTCGCTGGTCTGCTTGAGCAGGCCGCCGCTGATCGACAGCCCGGCCATGTCGGCCGACACCGCCAGCCCGGCGAGGTCGACCGCCCAGTTGGCGGCGTTGAAGAAGTCGCCGTTGCTGACGAAGTACGTGATCGACAGGTCGTCGACGGCACACGTGAGGCCGAACATCGAGATCGAGCCGTCCATCAGCAGCGAGATGCTGGCGAGTCGGCCGCTCGCCATCTCGGTGCCGAAGCCGACCTGCTCGAGGTAGAGCGGGCCGAAGCCCTTCTGAATCGCGATCCACCACGGTCCGTCGCCGTCGCCGGCGCGCAGGCTGACGCCGACCGGGTCGTTGCCGTGCTTCTGGATCGCCAGCGCCGGCGAGAACGCCGGCTGCGGGGGCGACGAGCCGGTGTCGCTCATGATCCCCTGGGCGATCGTGTTGTCGCCCTGTGCGCCGTCGGCAGCGACGGCGAGGTTGCTGAGCTGGATCTGCACCCCACCGCTGCGCGGGCCCGACCCGTCGATCGCGGCGTACACGTGCAGGGCGACGGAGTCGAGCGTGAGCACGGTGTCGAGCAACGGCCCGTTCGTCGAGCCGATCCGCAACCCGAGCCCGTTCACGACGAGGCTGGGCGAGAACGCCAGGGCGCCACCGGTCGACAGCAGGCCGACGAACAGGCCGCCGTCGCCCGGCGGGTTCCCGTCGATCCACGAGTCGTCGTTCTCGAGGTAGAGGGCGACGTCGCCTTCGAGAAGTGGGAACCGCTGCGTCAACCCGACCTGGACGCCGATCACGTCGTCGATCTCGACGAACGACAGCGTGAAGCCGTCGACCGGGATCGAGATGCCGAGCCCGATGATGTTCTCGAACAGGCGCTGGGCGCGCTGGAGCAGCGTGTCGAGGTCGAACAACCCGTCGATCAGCTCGTTCGTGTCGCCGATCGCGAGCGCGACGCCTTCGAGCAGGTCGCGGACGTCGCCCCCGCCGATCTCGGTGTCGAGCAGGTCCTGCACGGGCTGCTGCGCGAGCGCGACGGCGGCGACCAGATCGGCGATCACCTCGAGGATCCGCAGTGCGACGGCCATCGGATCGTTGTTGCCGATCGCGACGCTGACGTCGCCGTCGAGCACCACGAGATCGAAGGTGCCGGCGTCGATCAGCCAGCGGGCCGCGAAGTGGCTCGTGTCGTCGACCGAGAGGCCGACGGCGACCCGGCGCCCGCCGGCGGGGCCGTCGCCGACGGCCACGGTGACGAAGGGCTGGAGCGTGACGCCCTCGACGTCGATCGACGCCGGCCCGACGGTGACCGTCACATCGTCGAGTCCGGTCGGGGTCAGCACGACGGTGAACGCGACCTGGTCGACGCCCGGTACCGCCACGTCCGCGCTGTGCAGCTCGACCTGCCCGGTCAGCGGTGTCCACCTCGCGTCGACTGTTCCGATGGTGACCGTGAGGTCGTCGGCGGTCGCCGTGACCGAGACGGCGGCCGGCAGGATCGAGTCGGCGAGCGTCGAGAGCGAGGTGAGTCCGGTGGCGACGATGGACGGCGCGGCGGCGATGAGGGAGCCGACCGGATCGATCGCCCACGCGTGGAGCCGGTCCCCGTCGAACGTCGACGGCGCGCCGGTGCGGAGCGCCAGCGCGTCGCCGACGGTGCCGACGAGATCGCCGACGTCTCCGGGGACCTCGGCCAGTCGGTCGAGGAGGAACGGCAGCGCCGACTCGGCGACCGCGGCGAGCGATCCGAGACCGGCGAACGGCAGCAGGACGATGTCGGGGCCGCTCGTCGGCCGCAGGATCACGCTGGTGCCGGTGGCACCGAGCACGACGTGAACGGCCTGCCGACCGGTTGCCGCGCCGGCCAGCCCGACGTGAAGTCCGAGGGCCACCGCCGGCGGCCCGCTCGGCCCGAGGTCGAGGTGGGCGGCGAGTCCGCCGGCGAGCCGGCCGTCGATGCCCGGCGGCGGGGCCCACCCGGTCGGGTCGACCGACAGCGAGAGCCGTGCTCCGGCGCCGGCGGGCCCGACGGCGAGCGTCACCCCGGTTGCCAGGGTGAGCGGCGTGCCGGGTGTGCCGCCGATCCCGAGCAGTGGGCGGAGGGCGTCGAACAGGCCCTGGATCCGGCCGGGTTCGGCGGCGAGCGATCCGCTGCTGCGGAGCCATCCCGCCGGATCGGCGAGCAGCCCGGCCACCGGACGGACCCGGGCCTCGATCGAGCCGACGGTCCCGTCGAGCAGGCCGAGTGCGTCGAGTGCGGCGTCGACGATCGGTCGTGCGGCGTCGTCGGCGCGCCGGAGCAGTTCGAGCGCGACCTGTCCGCCGAGGCTCGGCGCCGACGCGGCAACGGCGCGCGCGATCGTGCCGGGGTCGGGCGCCGGCCACAGCTCGATCTCGTCGGTGGAGCCGCCGGCGCGGTGCCACAACAGGGTCGCGTCGAGCGGGGACGGTGCGCTCGTGTCGGCGTCGACGACAACACCGAGGCCGCCGACCGGTTCGATGGCCGCGTCGCAACCGACGCGCACCTGCCCGGCGAGGCCGGTCGGTGAGAACGTCACGTCGGCGTGCCATCCGAAGCGGCCGGCATCGGTGCCGCCGGCGCTGACGGTGATCGTGCGGGCCTCGAGGTCGACCGCCGGTGCCATCGGACCGAGCAGGTCGGCGACCGCGCTCGCGAGCTCGGCGGCGTGGGCCGCCAGCCGTTGCCGCACCAGCCCGCCGGCGTCGTGCACGAGCTGGTCGACGGCATCGCCGACGACGCCGCCCGCCTCGGCGACGAGACCGAGCGCGGTCAGGAGCTCGCCGAGCGCACGCGATCGCACGGCGTCGACATCGGCGGCGACCCGCTGGATCGCGGCCGCCAGCAGCGTGCGGGCCTCGGGGAGGACGGGGATCTCGACACCGTCGGCGTCGAGTCCTACGGTGAGCCGCTCCCAGGTCTGCCCGAACACCCGTGCGTCGTGGAGGACGACCCGGGCGGCCCCGGCGCTCGATCCGTCGAGCGGGACGTCGACGTCGGCGGTGACCCGCCGGAGCTCGAGATCGGGCGTGGCGACGAGCCATCCGGCGCGGTCGCCGACCGCGAGGCGGACGCGGAGGTTCGGGGAAGTGTCGATGCCGTCGGTGCGGTCGTACTCGAACAGCGTGAGCAGCGCGTCGCCCTCGATCGCGAGCGTCCCGTCAGTGCTCGGCGCGACGACGAGTCGGAGCCCGGCGGCGGCGCCGGTCGGCTCCGGCGGTGGGGTCGCAGCCCGCCGTCGAGTCCGCTCGGCCAGCCCGGCGGCGACGATCGCAGTCACGGCCCGCCCGACCTGGCCGGCGTCGACCACGCCGAAGACCGCTGCGACCTGGAGCCCGGCGCGCGGGGCCGGTGGGTCGACGGTGGGCGGTCGGAGGTCGATCGACGGATCGGCGAGCGACGTCAGCTCGGTCATGGCTGCGACGAGCGCCCGCCCGAGCGCGAGGTCCTCGTCGTCGACGGTGCCGGCGGGTGCGGACGGGAGCAGTCGGTCGAGCATCCGGATCGCATCGGCCGTCGGTTGGGTCGACAGCGCCGTGAGCGAGATCGGGGCGAGTGGCGTGCCGAGCGTGATGAGGTCGGCGACTGCGGTCTGGGCCTCGGCGGCCAGCCGGGTGGCGTGACCGGCGCCGGCGAGCGCGACGACTGCGATGTCGCTGCTGACGGTCGCCAGCGAGTCGAGGACGCGCGCCAGCCGTTCGGCCTGCTGCTGGGTGCCGTCGCCGCCCGTGCCACTGCCGGCGCAGGCGGTCCGCGTGCCGAGTGCGACGAACCAGTCACCGGTCGTCGCCGAGGGTGCCGGGAACATATCGGCGCTGAGGCCTGCCGTGCTCAGGTCGACCCGGCGGTCCGGCGGCGCGTCGGGCCAGGCGCCGGCACCGAGGGCGACGTACACGGTCGTGGTCGGCATCCGCCCCGTGACCTGCTCGAGGTCGAGCTCGGCGAGGAGCTGGCCGGCCGCCACCCCGTCGCGTGCCACGGTGACGCCGTCCGGCGTGGTCGTGGGCGGCGCGATGCGACCGTCGCCCCCGGTCCAGCGGGCGACGATCGCCGACAGCCCGGCCGCGACGTCGCGTCCGGCGATCAGCTCGCGGACGTCGCCGGCGACCTCCGCCTCGGCGGCGAGCGCGGCGGCGAGCGCGGTGGGCGGCAAACCAGGGTCGCCGGGCTGCCACCGTTGCAGCGCCCCGGGCGTGGCGACGACGCGTGGCTCCAGGCCGGCCGGCGGGAACCAGACGGCGACGTTCGGCACCGCGTCGGCGAGGTCGAACCGGTAGGGGTCGTCGGGATGACCCGTCCCGGTCAGCACGCCCCGCACGTCGCCGACGTGACCGAACAGGTCGGCGATCAGTTCGAGGGCGCGCGGCGCGAGGTCGGTGAGCGCGAGGTCGGCCAGCCAGGGCCCGATCGCAGCCGCCGGGTCGTCGACCAGGTCGGCGAGCCGCAACCGGGCGCGAGTGAGCGTCTCGCCACCGGCCTGCAGCGTCTCGGTCGTCCAACCGAGCGTCGCGACGACCTCGCCGAGCGCGCTCCCCAGCAGGTCGCCGAGGTAGCCGACGAGCGCTTCGACGGCGTCCCACGCCTCGGGCAGGAGGTCGACCGACCCGTCGGCACCGATCGTCGGGATGACGACCGGCAGCACGATCTCGGGGGTGACGAGGGTGAGATCGGGCGCGTCGATGCCCGCCGACAACCCGGTGTCGGGAGACCACCCCAGCCGCAGCCCCACGCCGGCGGCGGTCACCGCGACACCGCCCCGGGCACCGGGCAGGGCAAGGGTCACGCGCGGGGGGTCGACGCCGCGCTCGCGAGCCGTCAGCACGCCCTCGACGCACGGCAGCAGGCTGGCGGTTCCAGCCGACAGGTCGATGGTCGCGATCGTCACCGCCATGCGCGTCTCGACGACGGTGCACCGCTCGCCGAGCGTGTCCACGCGCGTGACGGCGGCGACGCCGAGCGCCAACTCGTCGCCGTCGACCGACGCCTCCAGCACGAGCGGCCCGATCAGCTCGATCCGCCAGGGGTCGGTGCGCGTGCCCGTGCCTTTGACCGAGGCGATCGCCGATCCGGCGTCGGCGAGTGCGTCTCGCAGGTCGGCCAGCACTGCCGGAACCGCGGTGGAGCTGGCCGCCCCGGTGACGAGCTCGCGCCAGTACGTGCGAACTGCGTCGAGCGGGTCGGTGAGCAGATCGGTGAGGCTGACGGCGGCGACGCCGGTCGGCGGGTCGAGGCCGAGCAGCGTCCGCGCCACGTCGAGCGCGTCGCCGAGATGGCCGAGCAGTTCGTTCGCGATGTCCTCGATCGTGTTGCCGACGGCGTCCATGACGGCGTCGGGCGACGTCAGGTCGAGCGTCGGGTACGTGGTCGAACCGAGCACGACGCCGTCGGCAGCGAGGACGAACGTGATGCATCGCTCGGCGTCGAGCCCGAACCCGATCCGCAGGACGTCGGCGTGCGCGGCCGGCGGGCCGGTGACGTCGAGGACCGGCGAGCCGGCGCGTCCGACGGCGGCCCAGACACCGAGCCGAGGGAAGGCGACGGCCTCGCCGGTGACGAGGTCGATACGGAACAGGTCCGCGGCGGCCTCGACGCGAGCGTCGTCGGAGCCGAGCTCCACTGCCAGCGTGGGGGTGAGTCGGGTGTTGCCGCTCGGTCCATTGTCGACGCGCACGCCGATCACGAGGTCGGCCGCGCCACCGAGGTCGAACGCGATCGAATCGCCGATGGGCGTGCCGCCGACGAGGTCGGCGAGGTGGCCGATCCAGTCGGCGCGTGCGTCGGCGGTCGTGACGATCCCGTGCACCCATGCCGCGAGCGCACGAACCCCTTGCGTGGGCAACTCGGTGATCGGGAAGTCGGGGACGTCGTCGCCGGGGAGCAGGCCGAGCAGACCGCCGACGGCGGCGACGGTCGAGCCGCCGGCGGCGGTCTCGGCCGCCGATCGGAGCAGCGACAACACGAGGTCGAGCACGGCGTCGTCGAGCTCGTCGACGCCGTCGGCCGACACGCGGATGTCGGTCGGGCTGGTCGCGCCCGGCAGCTGGAAACCGGTGAGGCTCAGGCCGAACACCGGGTCGACCGGGTCGCTCGGGGAGGTGGGGATGTCGACGTCGATGCCGACCGCGCCGAGGCGGGCCTCGCCGGGCACCGGTGGATCGGCGTCGATGGTGATCGCGGTGGCGATGCGGATCCGGCCCGACGCCGTGCCGAGCAGGAGGGGAGTGGTCACCGGCGGACCGTCGGCGCGGCGGGCGCGGAACAGCGGCATCGAGAGGGTGGTCGTCGACACCGGATCGGTCGTGCGGGCGACGAGGCCGAGCCCGACGTCGATGCCGGCGCTCGTCTCGGCCACGGTGGCCGACACGGTCAGCCCGCTGTCGCCGACCTCGACGATCGGCAGCCACGTGACGCCGTAGGGATCGACGTCCCGCTCGGCCCCGCCGAGCGCCTCGTCGACGAACGCAAGGAGCGCCTCGCGCTGGGCGTCTTCGGCGAGCACCGAGCCGAGGTAGTCCTCCGGGTCCTGGAACCAGTCCTCGTTCGGTGTGCCGGCGGCGTCGAACAACCCGAGCGCGGTGCCCAGGTTGCCGAGCACGCCGAGGTCGTCGGCTGCCAGCGTCATCGCTTGGTCGCCTTCGTGAGCAGGCCCGACGAGCCGGAGAACCGGTGGCGCGCCATCGGCACGATCCGGAGGCCGTGCTTGGTGGCGTAGAACTCCGCCGGCACGAGCACGTTGCCGCGCGAGTCCTTGCCGACGGCACCGGCGAGTCCGGACACGAGGCCGAGCACGCACTGCCACGCATAGGCGACGAGAGCGTCGCCCCACGCGTCGACGACGAGCGGTGGGCCGATCGGTGTCCGGAACGTCGAGGCGTACACCCCCGCAGGGCGGTCGGGCGCGCCGACCACGAACAGCACGCGCACGGCGGCCTCGCCCGTCTGGTCGCAGCGGACGGGCAAGTGCACCGTGATCATCCCGTCGTCGATGTCGACCCGCACGCCCGCCATCCCGACCGCGAGCTCGCTGTCCCCGTCGACCCACACCACCTCGGTGCGCTTCGTCGGGCGATACAGCCCTGCGGCGCGCTTGGCCGCGACCCGGATCAGTTCTGTCGCCTGCTTGGTGTCGAGGACCAGACCGTCCGTGACCTGACCGGCGGCGAGCCGGTCGGGCGCAGCCGGCAGACGGTCGCCGGCGCGTGCCGCTTCGACGAAGCGCGCGAACTCCGGCGGGACGGTGCTGCTCACGACGGTCCCCGCCCGTCGGGCTTGCTCATGCTCACGCCTCCGATCGGCGACCCCATGGCGGTGAGGCCGCACGGGAGCCACTTGACCACCCGGTCCGCAAGGTTGTCAAGCGATTATCGAATGGCGCGGCAGTCGGTCAGAAACGGGGCAGACGGGTTCGCGGCGGTCGGGCAGGTTGACACGGACCGCTCGTCGGAAGGTCGCCATGCATCCCATCCGCGTCATCGTCGTGCTCGTGGGGCGTGCTGCTCGTTTGTCGTGTCGTCGCCGGTCGGGCCCGGCGGATCGGCGCTGATCCTCGTCCTCGCCGTCGGGGCGAACGAGGGTGTCGCCCTCGCGGTGCTCCTGTTGGCGAGCAACAACGTGTTCGAGCTTGTTCGCCCAAGGCGCGACGATTCCGTGGCGGGCGGCCATCGCGATCGCCACCATGCTCGGCGCGGCCTCCGGTGGGCGGCTGGTGCTCGGCGTCCCGGCGGTAGGGAACGGTCAGTCCGGCGGTGTAGCCGGTCTGGTGTGCAACTCCGACCCGTCATGGTTCGGACGGACGAACGGATCATGACAGCCCATGATGTGTGCGCCGCGATCGGTTGACGGCGAACACGACGTCATCCTCCTGTTCGCCGCATGGAGGGAGCGGGCGTCCGTAGGCTCTGCTCGTGACATCGGATCCACCCGAACACAGATTCGACCCCGATCTCGCCACCGAGTTCCGACCGAGGCCCGACTTCGCCAAGACGGCGATCCTGGTCGAGCCCGTGGCAGACACCACCGTGCTGCGAACCTCGTTCGGTGAACAATCCCTCAGCGGGTCGTTCTACGTCATTGCCGATGGTGAGGGTTCCTACGGGGCCGCGAAGGAGGAGTTCGAGGCCGGTCACGAGCTCGTCGGCCCCGGCCGTTGGGTGAAGCGGTCCCCAATATGGGCGTATCGGGCCAGCGCGCCTACCACCGTGGTCACCCGCATCGCGGACATCGACGAGTCGTCAGTGGTTGCCACGCCTGGCGACTGGATCGTCCGGCAGTCCACGGGGGAGGTGATGGTCGTCACGCCTGCCGAGTTCGAAGCACGCTACGAGCCGGCTGGCGACTGACTGGGGTACGGCAACGGCGTCGGACGAACGTCGTCGGCGCCGCGCTGCAGCCCGGCGATCCGTGACGACGTCTTGCGGCTCGACGCGTCGATCACGGATGCTCGGAGGTCAACGCCTCGTGGATCGACAACAGCCCGTTCTTCTGCACCTCGTCGGGGTGCAGTTCGGCAAGATCCTGCAGGTGGTCGAGCGTCGAGGCGCGCTGCGCTGCTGTCGAGCCGCCGTCGAACGCCTCCGTGTAGTTCGTGATCAGTGTCGCCGCCCGATCCGGCACCTCGTCCCGCACGATGGCCACGGTCAGCAACGCGTCTGCCTGCGACACAGCGTCCCAGTAGTTGCTTGCGGATGTGTTGCGGAGGTTGAAGAGGACTTCGTCGACCTTGTCGTACAGCTCACTCGCTGCTGACTCGTCGTCGTCCACCCGTCGGCGGATCTCCTCGAGCTGTACGTAGTTGCAGAGGCCATAGGGCTGCTGGTTCTTGTCGTATGCCGCGCGATACGCCGTCGCGGCCTCCCGCAGGGACGCTGCGCGTTCATCGCCGTGCGTCGCAGCGGCCCGGCGCTTGTAGTGCCCGGCGCGCAACGAAGTGCGCTCGACCGAGGGGCTGAGCTGCTCGAGCAACTCGATCGACGCCAAGGCCTCCGCCATGAGCGTCTCGGCCCGCTCCCGGTCGGCCTTGCTCACCTTCGGATTGCGGAGCAGCTTCGCCGCGAGTCGATCCTTGAAGTTCGAGTACTGCTCGAGGCCCTTCAGGGTCATGGCCCCGTCTTTCGCCCGGAGGGCTCCGTCCAGTCGCTCGATCGCACGCTCGTAGTCGCCGAGTGCCGCCCACCCGAGCCCGAGCGCCTCGCAGAGTCGGCCGGCGTCGCCGTCGATCCATTTCTCTGCGGTCTGCTCGATGGCCTCCATCTCGGCCATCTCCCGGCGACGGTCGACATCGGGGCCGACGCTCTCGACGCGGTTGACGATCGCCTCGATCCATCTGAGTGCCTCCGCCTTGGTGACCGGCACCGACTCGCGTGCGCTCGACGAGTCGGCGCCATCGTTCGGTAGTCGGTATCCACCATCTCCGTAGCACTGATAGGCGCCCCAGGTGCTGTGGTCGGGCGACGCCTCGTACGCGGCTCGCCGAGCCTCGTGGACCGCGCGACCGAATGCCGTTCCGCGCAGCATTGTTTCATAGAAGACGCAGGCGAACTGTTTGGCTGCGGCGTCATCGACTGCCCAGCCGGCTACGACAACGGCTCGGACACCCGAGTCGATGAGCTGACGGGCGAGGCTGGCGCCGAGCCGGTTGAGGTTGCTGCGGGTGAACTCGATCGCACCGCTCTCGACGCCCATCGCAACGGCCGCAAGGTGACAGCAGTTGAGGAACACCAGGTCCGGAGTCACGTCGAGTTGGGCGAACAATTGCGCCGTGATGAAGTCGTCGGGCCCGATGACCACACCGGTGCGCGTCGGATCGTCGGGCTGGAACAGCCCGTGGGCGGCCACGTGGATGATCCGGTAGTCGTTCTCGAACAGCGCTTGCTCGATCCCGGTCGCCGTCTGGTCGTCGGCCCGGACGCTGGGGTCGAACACCTTCCCGGTGACCTCGTAGCGCGAGGCGCGCAAGACCTCGACCACGCCCTCCGCCTCGCGAAAGGCGCCTGGGAGCGGCGGGCCGAGTCGACCGACAGGTGGGTTTCCGATCACGAGCGCCCTGGACACGCTCGCGCGTCGCACGGCCGGGATGTTCTTCAGCTTGAGCTGGCGCACCATCGGTGCGCGTAACGCGAGCTGACCGCGAGTTCCCTCTTCGGGATTTCGTGCGGCCAGCATCTCCCACGGGATGTCGGCGGTCGCATCGTCGACCTCGAGCTGGATGTCCTGCGCGGCCATCATGTCCCACTTGAGTTGGTTGGGGAACAACAGCTCGAACAGTGCGATGTGTGTCGCTGGTCCCGGTTTCGGATCGGCCACCATCTCTCGGAGCAGTCGTTCGAGCCGACGTCGCTCGACGAGGTGGACGACGTTGCCGGTTCGCGCCAGGCGGCCACCGACGGCGAACTCGAGATGCAGGTACGCGGGGCGTTCCACCCCCTCGACTTCGCCGGTGTCGCCCACCTCGCTGACGCGTACGCGCCACCACACCTGGTCGTCGGCATCGGAGCGGAGACCGTTCTCGAGCGCGCCCTCAGCCACCTCGAGCTCTTCCGCTGCTTCCACGACGCCCATCTCGCTGGCGTCGGCTCCGGCCGGGATGTCGTTCCCGAGCGAGTGCACCGCACGGTAAGCGAGCTCGGCTTCGGCTGCGCTGCGCTCCCAGAGCTGCAACTCCGTGAACTGGGCACGAACCTCCTTCCCGGCGCGGAGTTCGATGTTCGCCTCGCGGGTCGCAGTCACGACGGCACGCACCGACGCCGAGATGCTGAGCCCCTGATCGCCGGTGGCGCCGAGGAGCACGCTGCTGATCCCGAGTTTGAGGAACGGAACGAGTTCGTAGTCCTTCTCGTCGACGACCTGGTTGCCACCTTTGGCTCGATGACCCTCGGTCGCGGAGTGTTCCGTTCGATCGTCGATCTTGACGTCTTCGTCGCACCGTCGGCATCGATACTCGATCGGATCGTTGGCGTCTCGCTGATCCGCCTCGTCGAAGGCGTAGCTCACGAGCGCCTGACGAATGGTCGCGACCAACCGCAGCGGCGTGAGCTCGCCGTACTCGCCGAGGCCGACGACGATCACTCCCGACCGGGGATGTCGTCGACGCGCTGCACGTATCAGAAGCGAGTCCCCGATGTCGGCCGGATACCGGCCGCGTGCGAAGCGGTCCGACAGCCGACCCTGGAAACGCCGATCGACGAACCCCTCCGCGCCCGAGAGAGGCGTCGCCGCATAGTGACCGACGAGCACCGGATGATCAGCGCGCTCGAGGCTCCCGTGGAAGACCGCCACCTCCAAGCGGACACGTGGCGGCATGGCTCGGGGTCGTCCTCGATCTCCGCGGACGGTATCTGACGACGAATCGTTCATCCCAGCCTCCTGTGCACCCGCTGAGCCCCCCGAGACCGTTCCGACAGCCCGCTCGAGTGGGGCAGCTGCCTCATCCGGCTGATTCGGCGAACCCACTGGGCTCGTCGCGTCAGTCTCGCCGCCCGCATCCTGGTGCTGGGTGCTGTCGGCTGCCCCGGCATCCGACCCGTCCGCATAGGTCGTCTCGGACTCCGACGACACCCCGGCCCACTTCTCCGTGAACTCCGTCCGATAGTTGAAGACCAGCTCCGGCCGGTCGGCGGTCATGACGATGAGGTCGATGCAGGCCTCATCGGGGTGTTCGAAGTGGGCGCCGTTCGTGGACACGAGAAATCTTCGGCAGTCGATCTCGTCGAGCAGTGCCGGGGAGATGTTGCGAACGCTGCCGTGGTGCGGGACCTTGAACCCGTCGAGATGGACTGGCGATTCGCTGGTCTCCTGGGCGTATCGCCGTAGGCCGGCCAGGAGCGCATCCTCATGGGCATCGCCGCCGAAGAGCCAGCGCTCGTCGCGATACTCGGCGATGAACGCAATACTGCTCCCGTTGGCCTCGGAGCAGTCTCCGCCGAACATCGTGCGCTTCCCCCGCGAACGACCGGTCCGATGCGCTCCTCGAGACGGGCAGGTGCTTCGACACGTTCGCCGGGCTTCATCCCGGCTTCCTCGACCACCTTCTCCCATGTGGACTTGAGGTTGCGCAGCTTCTCCGGAGTCGGGGACAGCAGGACCAGCCGCAGACCGCCTCTGAAGCGCACGCTCGGCAGCGAGCCGGCGTCCGGCACGACCACCGCCCGGCCGTCGAAGGCGGCATTCCAAGGCAGCTTCCGTGCGTCCAAGATCGCACCGAGAAACTCGCCCTGCACAGCGCCCTGCGTGGACGATCCGTCGGAGATCTGGCGGAAGTCGTTGAACCAGATGTCGGAGTAGGAGACATCGAGCGACCCGTCGTGCAGCAGTCGAATCGCCCCGTCGATGTGGTCGAGGTCGATGTGGGTGATCACCATCAGATCGACATGACGATCGGAAGGATCGAGTGCCTCGAACCTGTCGCGCAACGTCTGGAAGGTCGCCGCGGTCCCACCATCGATCAACATTCGGTGGGGGTCGTCGGCGCTGCCCCACTCCACCCACAACGCGTCGCCCTGTTGGGCCGGAAGCATCTCGATCGAGAGTTTGTCGGCGGCCATCAGTCCTCCGTCCATGATGCCGACGCGGCGCCTCATTCCATGCGCTACGACGCGGCGTCCCCGGCCGGCACCATACGCCATCAGCTGGGTCGTGCCGCGACCTCGCGCGGAATCCGGACACGAACGACGCTCGTTCCGGGCGAGGTCGCTGACCTCTTGGCGAGCGAGACCCGTTGGACGAGCGAGACCAGGTCCTCGTCGAGACGCTGGCATCTCAAGCAACGACGAGCGATCGCGAAGAAGCGATGAAGACCGGTCGGGCTGACCGGTCAGGCCGATTGGCGCAGGAGCCGTTGCAGAGCCGTCCAGACGCCCTCTGCGAATGAGCCGTCCAACTGGATGATCCCTTCACAGTCGAGCATCAGAAAGTCTGGGGCGCCGGTCGATCCGACGGCCTCGATGACTTCGTCGTCCTCGTCGAAGAGGACATCGATCGGGAGTCCCTCGTCACGCACCGCCTGCTCCTGACCCAACCAGCCTCTGGTCCAACGGTCCGGGCGACCATCTTTCGATGTCAGAACGTGGAGCCCCGTGACGAACTCGGGTAGGTGCTGCGCCAGATTCTGGTAGCCGAAGAGTGCGTCATGGTAGGGCCCGTTCGACCGATAGGGGCCCATCATGCACACGACATGCAGCTGGTGAGGGTGCATCCCGGCGAGCGTCTCGACGAGTGAGATCGTGCGGCGCTCGCCGAGCACCTGGAGGTCGTATGGGATCGGAAAGCGCATGCCCACGCGACCAGGCGATGTCGTCTCGCACGGGTTGCCGCCGAGTCGCCTCAGGGTGGAAGCGATCCGATCGAACCCCGATCGTCGATGCAACGCTTCGAGTGCGGCGATGGCGTCGTCCGGTGTCGGTGCCTCGGCGTCGGCGATGGCCAGATAGTAGGAAGCGACGATGTGGTGGTCCTGGGTGTAGCTGTCCATGCCTTTGTTGATGAACTTCGACACCAGCTCGACACCTCTGGGTTCTCCTGCCTCGAGCAGGAGGCCGCCGAGGTAGAGGAGGCACAGGTCATCATTGGGCAGCCAACCCCGATCGAACATCTCGAGCACCTCGTCGGGCGTGCTGTCCATGTGCTTCGCGACCTTGGATGACCCGGTGGCGGCCGCGCTGCGCAGACACAGGGTCCAGAGGCGCGACTTCTCGTCGAGGTCCCAGAGGCGGCGGAAGTTTCCGGCGTCGTCGAAGCCGATGCGGTCGGCCATGATCGCCTCGGGCGTCGGGCTGAACTCGAAGCCAGGTTCGACTCCGGTGGTCTCGACCGACAGGTGGCCTCTTCTCACCGTTCTGAACTCGAGCTGCGTCGGAGCGAGGCCCGTCTGGTGCAGTGATCCGCCGAGATCGCCGGCCGGGATGCCGTTGACGGCGATGAGGATGTCACCAGCGATCACCCCGAGGCGCTCGGCGGGTGAGCCGGGGACGACCGTCGTCACCATCCCGCACTCCGCCAAGTCCACGTCGCCCGGAGGGCTTGTTTCCTGTGCCAGGATCTGCGCTTCGATCAACATCGACAGCAGATCGTCCTGTTGCTCGGCGCCCGCCCAACCAGCGTCGGCGCTCACGGGTTCAGGTGCCGTCGCGAGCAGGGCCGAGTGGTCGTCGAGCGCTGGATCTTCCGGTTCGGCGAAGAGACGGGACGTCAGCAGCTTGCGGTACATCGCCGTGCGCACGTCGTCGGGGCCCATCAGTTCGAGGAGGTCGACGAACTGCTGACGAGCGTCGTCGTCGTCCTTGACCCGGTCGAGCAACGCGTCGAGCGTCACATCGGGATCGTCATGGGTGAGTTCTTCGGGCGATGCGTCCTCGTCGACGACGAAGGCGGAGTCGCCGAGTTCCGATGGAACGACGGGTGCCGGCGGCGAATCTGCCGCGGCGAGACCAAGAGCGGAAGCGACGCGCTCCTCGGCATCGGCCACGTCGTCGTCCTCGAGGCGCAGTTTGGCTTGTCGCTTCTTCAGTTCCTGGCGTCGCGAGTCGGGGACGGGATAGCCGTACTCCTCGATGGCGACCTTGACGGTCTCGACGTAGCGGTCGAGTCGCGCGGCCAGTTCGCTGGCCGCGCGGCTCATCTCCTCGGCCTCGATCGCCTCAGCGATGTCGACCGAGAGACCGAGCTCGACGCGATCCTCATCGAGCGATTTCCGCTCGATCGGTGAGATCTCGTTGTTGTCGAGGTACTCCCGTACTTCCTGTCGATACCGATCTTCCGCCGTCGTCGACGGAGGGGCCGCGACGGCTTGTCGGAACGCTGCGGCCAACGGCATGTCCTTGCACATGCCATCGAAGTTCTTGCCGATGCCCAGCAGATCCTTGGCGTTCTTCGCGAGCCAGTCCTGTACCTGATCCTCGACGAAGGCCGCCAACGTCTCCACCGTGATGAGGTTTCGTTCGTCGCCGGGCGCCTTGCCGCTGAGTCCGTCGATGACGGCGGCTGAGAACACTCCATTGCCTCGGTGGGTGTCGTCGTAGCTGTAGCCACCGCTCACGGTTCCCGAGAGCACAACCTGGCCGCTGGCCTTCGCGATCGCCTTGGCGAACGTGTCGGACATCGGCGAGCCCGACTCGCCGCCGGTCGCGCTTCGGCCTTCGGCCTCGAGACGCTCGCGACACGCATCGAGCAGCACGAGACGCCGTGGCGCCTTGGCCATCCCCACGGTCTTGAAGATCTCGGTCACCTCCACCGAGGTGCGGAGCAGCTGTGACGGAACCGTGTCAGCTGCCAGAACCAGATCTCTGCCCTGGTGGCTCATGCCGTGACTCGCGACACCGACCAGGAAGATCCCGTGCTCGCCGCATTCGATTCGCTGCCGATCGAGGGCGTCATAGATGTCCGTGACACCGGCTTTGCGTTGCTTGGCGCCGAGGTCTTTGAGTTCGGCGAGACGTTCGGCGGACTCCGGTTTTCTCGCCTCGCCGTGCAAACAGAGCAGCGTCTTGTCGGGCGTGACGAGTCCGAGGTTCACGAATGTGTGCGCAAGGTCGACAGCGTCATCGACAGCGGACGGGACTTCGGCGTATTGACCGTCCCGGAACAGGCGGACACCGACGAAGAGCGCTGCTGAATCGGCGATGTCGAAACACTCGGTGGACAGCACCTGGTGCGAGAGTGCCGAGCCGACGGCTCGTGCCGGACGAGAAGTCATGCGTGGAACCGTCCTTTCCGATGACTGAGTGGGCAACGAACCTCGTCCACCTCCGCTCAACCGAACGTATCACCTCTGGGCCGGACGGCTCGACGGGTTCCACCCGATGTCGATCAGCGTCGATCTCGCATCGCATCCGCGAGAAGAATCGGAGACCGGTCGTTTCTCGCAATTGTCACCCAGCGCACTGCGCGCCCGCTTCGCGAAGGTTCGACTCTCCCCGGTGCCGGCTCGACGACAGCGCGAGCGGTCTCTGCTCGTCGAGCAACAGGGGCTTCACCGGGAGTCGACTCCCGGCGTGGGATCAGGCGGCGCCCCCGTACCAGGTGTCGCCCGGATGCGGTGTCGGACCCTGCCACGCGTTGATCGCGGCGACACGCTTCCGGGCGGATGCGCTCCCGCCGAGGCCCAGACCCTTCGCGATCGCGATCAGCCCGTCGCTCGGCTGTACGGCGTAGGAGCGCACCCCTTCGATCGTGGGCGGGAAGCGAATCGTGTCGCCAGGCCGCCAGACCGTGTTGATGTCCGCACCGTTGTGCTCCGCGACCGTTTCGGCAGCTGCGCGTCGCACCGCCCAAGGGGAATCGGCGATCCCCAGACAGCGGCCGACCAGGGTGCTGATTCCGTCGGAGTCCGCAGCGACGATCGTGTAGGTCCCTCGCGAACCGCCCGTCGTCGTTGGGCGTCCGGTTTCGGGCGCGGATGGCGAATCCGCCGGCCGGCCACCTGCGTCGAGCACCGCCTTCGCCGCAGCCTTCGCCTCGGCGGCGAACTTCTCCGTTCGCCAGGTGTGAGAACCGTCCGGATCCCAGCCGGGGCCACGATTCTTGAATCCTGTGTCGGATGCTCGCCACGGGAACCACGGCTTGCGGGACTTGATCGCGTCCTCCTGCATCCAGAACGCGACCGCGGCGTTGACCTCGAGGTCGAGCAGGTCCATGTCCTCATCGATCCCGAGACGGTTACGGAGCTCCGCGTACGGCTCGCGTTGGAGGTTGTCCCAGTTGATCTGCCACATGCCGCGATCGGAGGTGCGCGGGTTGACGCTGTCCGACTTCCAGCCGGACTCACGCCCGGCGATCATCGTGATCTGCGCGAGGTCGTCGCCGCGGAACCCGGCGTCGTATGCGGCTGACGCGGCGGCGATCGCGCCGCGTTGTGGTTCGGCTGCCTGCTTTCTGCTCGTGCTCTTGGTCGACGACGGGGTGGTCGTGGTGGGACCCGTCGGTACGTTCTCCTTGGGGCGCTTGCGGTCCGACAGCAGGCCGAGCGCGGCCCAGGTCGGTTCGTCGACGCGTCCGTCGACGGTCCTGTTCTTCGCGGACTGGAATTTCCGCACCGTCCGGTCCGTCACCGACCCGAAGTCGCCGTCGATGTCCGTTGCGAAACCGGCCTTCGTCAGCGCCCATTGCACGGCCTCGACCCCCGGTCCACGCGAACCCCGGCTCAGAACACCCTCGAAGGACAGTTCCCGATAGAACGCTTCGCGAAGCCGCGGGTCGGCGGGCACGTCCGGCTGGACACGGATCATGCCGCTCCGCTCCATCTGCAGGACCGCGTCCGGGATGTCGTCGCCCGGAAAGTACGGCCAGTGCCAGTTCTCCGACTTGACCGAGTTCCAGAACCCGAACGTCGGGCCGTGCTCGGCGAGCCAGGAGAGGGTGGTCGAATCGAGTTTCTGCTGCCTTCCGTTCGCGGAGCGCTGCATGAGATCGGGCGCCAACCCCAACCCGTGTTTCGAGGTACCGGGCGTCGCCGCCCCCGGGACGTCGGGCTTGAGCCAGTAGCGCTCCCCGTTCCAGGTCTTCGTCGGGCGTCCCTCGATCGCACTCGTGCTGTACCGGGCGGTGAACATCTTGACCTGCTCGTCGTAGCTCCGGTACGTCCCGGAGGCATCGAGCCGAACGCCGTCGGCGAGCGCGGCGGTGACCAGCGCCCGACACGCTCGGGCGGCGGGTTCGACCATGGTGAAGTTCCGGATGCCGCACGGATGGAACAGCTCCCTGGGTATCTTGCCGTTGGCGTGCGGACGAACCACCTGCGGCACGCTCACGTCGCTCTCGGATCGATACGGAAGCTTCACCATGATCGACGTCCTCTCGGTCTGCGTCGGAGTCAACATAGCTCTTCGATTCTGGCCACCCGTCAAGGGAGTTGCGACCGACGGCGTCGCGCCGCTCCGCAGGGCACAGAGTCAGATCTCAGGCGCTCTGGGCATGCGACGTCACCAGAGGTCGATCGCCATGAGCGCGGAAGCGCCCACGACGATTCGCCGCCCGGAGGCACCGATGCCGAGCGATAAGATCTCTGATCCGACGTTGCACCGCGCAAGATGAGACCCGTCGTCGAGATCCCACATGCGAACCGTGCCGTCAAGGACGGCCGTGACCAGCACGGGAGTACCATCGCTGGCCTCACCGAGGACCATGTGGTGGACCTCGGTGACCTCGATTGGGCTCCCGAGCGGTTCGCCCGTGTCTAGATCCCAGACACGGGAAGGTCCATCAGCGCTGCCACTGACGATCACCCGGGTGCCATCGGTTCGCTCACCGACTGCCACGGACCCGATATCTGCCGCCTGGCCCACGAGCGGGTCGAGGAGCGGTTTGCCCGTGTCGAGGTTCCAGACGTACAGAGCCGGGTCATCGTCGCTGCTGCTGACGATCACCCGGGTGCCGTCGACCCGTTCGCCGATCGCGATGGCGTTCACCGAACCCTTGTGTTTCATCGGTTTGCCAAGGGCCACGCCGGTGTCCAGATTCCAGACTCGTACGGTCTTGTCCGTGCCGCCGCTGACGATCACGCGGGCGCCGTCGAGCCGTTCGCCGATCGCAACGGCGACGACCTCGCCGTCCGCCGTCCAGCCCCGGCGGTGCCCCTTGAGTGGATCGCCCAGCACTCGTCCGGTCTCGAGGTCCCAGATGTGGATCCTGCAATCCGAGCCGCCGGCGACGATCACGGCCGTTCCGTCGAGCCGCTCGCCAACCGCCACATCGTTCATCGAGCCGATCGTCACGAACTCCCGCAGCGACCGACCGCTGTCGAGGGCGCTGACTCGCAGCAGCATGCTGTCGATCGTGACGATCACATGGGTTCCATCGCTCAGGACCGCGACCGCCATGTTCGATGCGGAGTGGGCGTCCGTCGCGTGGGATTCGATCTCGGCGTCACCAATTGGTGACTCGGCTTCCCAGATTCGAAGCGAGTTGTCATCGCCTCCGCTGACGATGGCCCATGACCCGTCGCTGTGGCGCCCGATGGCGACTTCGGGTGGCCATGCCTCGTGTCCCTCGAGTTCGCCGATCAGCTGACCGGATTCGAGATCCCTCATGCGCAGCTTCGCAAGTTCCCGATTTTCAGCCATCCCGGTGCCGGCAACGTTCTCCCTGGACGTGACGATCATCCGGGCGCCGGTCTTCGTTCGGCCGATCGCTGCGGCATGATGATCGGGGATCTGCACTGGCTCGCCGACGGGTTGGCCGGTCTCGAGATCCCAGGTGCAGACGGTACCTCTCGTGCTGCTCGCGACGATGACCCGGGTCCCGTCGGCCTGTTCCTGGATTGCCAACGCTGACAGCCGCGTCTTCCCTTTCACCTTGAGTTTGCTGCCCACGGCTCCGCCGGTCTCGAGATCACGGAGGTGAATCGCACCGTCTGTGCCGGCCGCGGCCATCACGTGGGTTCCGTCGGCTCGTGTTCCGAGGGCGACGGCCACGCGCCCTGCCGTCCGAAGCTGAAGCGGCTTGCCGATCGGTTGGCGGTTCGCGAGCGCCCAGACACGGACGGTGCCGCCTTCGTCGGCTGTGACGACGACGCCGGTCGCGTCATGCCGCTCGCCGATCGCCAGCGTGGACACGACGCGCTCGTGGTTTGCGAGTGGTTCGCCGAGTTGCTGACCGGTCTCGAGGTCCCAGACGAGCACGGTGCCGTCCTCGTGCCCGGTGACGATGACCGTTTCGACGTCACCTGCACCGCCGATCGCGACAGCCGTCGCCTCGGGGACGTCCAGCGCCGCGCCAACGGTCTGGGCGGTGTCGAGGTCCCAGACGTTCACCGTCCCTTCGAGACCTCCTGCGACGATCATGGGGACGCCATCGGCGCGCTCCCCGACGGCGAGCGAGGACAGCACGTCGCACGGAATCCGAACGTGTGAATTGCTCCGGCCGACGTGTGCCCACACGTTTCGCCACATGTGGCCGATCGGGATCCCATCGAGGGCGCGGATGAACTCCGTCGATCCGCGTCGCCGCGCCGCCATCTCGAGATTGGCGAGTCGCTCGCCGGCGTCCTCGCTCGCGATGAGATCCCGAGACGCCGAGAGGTAGACGGCGCGCACATCTTGGCTCAACGGGCTCATCGGGCCGTCGCGACTGACCTTCAGCGCAGCCAGCAGTGTCGCAGGGTCGGCCGCTGCGGGGTACCAGACGTCCTCGAGGAGTTGATCGAGGCGACCGGGGACGCGGGCGGCATGGGTGGCGACGTGCTTGCGGGCATAGCGTGACGCTGCTCGCCAGTTGCGAACGCCATCGACGATCGGGACGAGCCCGACGATCGTGTCGACGATCGCCGCGTCCGCCGAAACGTCTTCCTCGGTGGATGACGTGTCGGTGGTCATGTTGTCGCACCGGAGAGCGGTGTGGTCCCGCGGAGGTATTCTGCGAGAGCCTCGTGGAACAACCGGTAGACGGGCTCGCCGTCCTCCATCGTCTCGACGATCAGGTCGCTGGCCTGGTCGAGCACCATGCTCACGTCGTCGTCTCCGTAGCTGGTGTCGCCGGTGCCGAGCGCGCTGGCGACCGGTGCCCACAGGTCTCCCCACGGCAGCCCATTTCCCTCAGCAAGCGCGAGCGGTGCGAGCAGTTCGCGTACGTGATCTGGGTTTTCGAATCGTTGGAAGTACCCGGCCAGCGCGGCCCCCACCTCAGTTGGAAGTTCGAGACTCGAGTCGGTGGGATCGATCGCGAGTTCGCGAGCAGCGAACGTACGAGCGATGACGGCGGCAACGAGGAACGAACTGCCGGCGGCGGCCGCGATCCGCGTCGCCAACCGGGCGGCCAGATCGGCATCGTCCGAGTACGGGGTGCTCTCCGTCCCGGTTCCCTGCAGTCGCCTGGCTGCGAAGTCGGCCATGTCGCGGGCTTGGTTGACTGCCTCATCGAGCACGATTTGATCGGCTGGTCCGGCCCCGAGAGCAGCCAGCAGGTCCTCGTCGAGTCCGGCGTCGCGGGAGAGTCGTGTCACGGGACGAGGTCGCGTCGCGACGAGCACGCGTACACGTTCCAGGGTGGACAGCGGTGCGATGAGGTCGGCGGCGACGCGACGTGCGTCTGCGCCAACCGCTTCGTCGAGAGCGTCGACGACCACCGTGGTCGGGCCTCGCTCGGCGATCGCCGTCAGGAGTTCGTCCACCGCCTGGTCGGCGTCGCCGGTCGGCGTGGTGATCTCGAGGCGGCCGGCCAGTTCGGCGACGATCTGGTCATACCGCTTGTTGTGGCACCAGATCACGGCGTCGACGGCTCCCTCGGGAGGCAGCGTCATTGGGTCGAGTTCGTCGAAATCGGGCACCCTCTTGCGGAGCTCCGGGTCGCTCAACACGACCGCTCGTGACACGAGCGCAGATTTTCCGGATCCTGGAGACCCGGTTACGACGAGGAGCCCGCCGCCGTCGTGGTCGTGCAGCCAGGCAGCGATCCGGGCCAGCTCGTCGTGGCGGCCGGTGAAGTAGGACCCCTTCTCGCCCCGTGCGACGCCTCGTGCCATCGGGTCGAAATGGGCGGCCAGTTCTTCGTCCGATATCAGGCCGCCGAGTTCCCTGGTGCCGAAGTGCCGGTTGGGGATCAACTCGGCTGCGCCCGTTCCCCACACTTTCCGTTCGGCCACCTGACCGTGACCCAGGTTCTTCAACTCTTCGTTGAGGCCGTTCATCAGCGCGTCGACGGAGACCCACCGGGAAGTGGTGCCGGTCCGCTGCTCGTCGCTGATGACTTTCACGAATGCGTTGGCGAACGCTCCGTCGTAGGCCGGTTCTCGGCCGAACGTGCTGGAGAGTACGGCGGCGGCCCAACTGGTGTGCTCGTCTCGTGTCTGACCCTCGTCGGCCTCGTCCTCCGCTGCCCGTTGGATTGCCTGCGCCACCTTCCCGGCGACACAGACATCGGCGATGACGAAGACGTTGTGAGGCGGAGACTGCCCGATGATCGCCCCCAGATCGCCGGCTTCGAGTGCGCGCCCGGCGAGCTTCTCCATCGACGTGTCTCGACCCAGCACATACGTTCTTCGACCCTGGAGCGCCCCGTGGGCGGCGAGGTAGATCACGACGACGTCATCCGAGTGGCGGTCGGCCAGCCAATCGCTCAATGATCGTTCGATCTCCGACTTGGTCGGAGACATCGAGAGTTCTGGCAACGCCACCTCATGGTGCTCGTCGACGAACCAGTTCGTGATCTTCGCGACATCTCCGGCAACTGCGGGCAGGTTCAGCTCGGCATCGTCGTACTCGCCGACGCCGATGCCGATGACGTAGCGGCGCGGGGTGGCCGACACTTCCGCATCCTGGGGAACATCGGCGCGCCCGCCGACACGCCGAGGACGATCGCCGCCAATTTGAGAATTCGGGTCGTCGCTCAGAAGCAGACGGTAGCACGGTCGATGGGTCGAATCCGAGGTCGCCGATAACACCGATCGGCGCTGGTTGGACTGGCCCCGACTCGTCAATCGGCGCCGTCGGCGTCGGCTCGAACCGAGCGAATGACGACGCTGATTCTGCGCGTTTGACGGAGGTGTAGGGTCGCGGCGACCGAGGAAGAAGTGGAGATCAGCCTCATGGCGAAACAACCGATGAAGGACGTGATCGTGCTGTTGCCGGGGATCCTCGGCAGTGTGCTCGAGCGGGACGGCAAAGAGATGTGGGCACCGTCGCCGGGGGCGATCGGTCGCGCGTTGTGGAAGCTCGGCCGGAACCTCAACGAGCTCGCGCTCAGCGACGATCCGTGGGAGCAGGACGATCTCGGCGACGGCGTCAAGGCGACCCGCCTGATGCCCGACATCCACATCATTCCGGGCTTGTGGGGGATCGACGGGTACAGCGGCATCTCGTCGATGATCCGTTCGACGTTCGACGTCACCGATGGCGTCAACTACTTCGAGTTCCCGTACGACTGGCGACGCGACAACCGGGTGGCGGCTCGGCAACTGAAGGAACTGACCGACCGGGCGCTCCATGAACGTCGTCAGGAGGCTCCCGATGCGAAGCTCGTCCTCGTCGGGCACTCGATGGGCGGGATCGTCTCGCGGTACTTCCTCGAGTGTCTCGACGGATGGCAGGACACGCGTGCACTGATCACCTTCGGCACGCCATATCGAGGGTCGCTGAACGCGGTCGACTTCCTCGCCAACGGCTTCGTCAAGAAGGTCGGCCCGCTCAAGCTGGTCGACCTCACCACGCTCCTGCACTCGCTCACGTCCGTGTACCAGTTGCTGCCGAGGTACCCGTCGATCGATCTCGGCGACGGTCAGGGCTACCTGCGTCCCTCCGAAACGGGTGATCGCATCGAGGGTCTCGACGCGTCACGCGCGGCTGCGGCCTTGGCGTTCCACCATGAGATCGATCACGGTGCGGCCACACACGACTTCGGCGCCTACGCGATTCACTCGATCGTCGGGCTCGCCCAGGACACCAAGCAGTCGGCTCGTCTCGACAACGGGCGCCTGCTGCTCGAGGAGAAGGGCTTCGACGGCGAGAACCGGAAGGGCGACGGCACCGTGCCGCGCGTGTCGGCGACGCCGATCGAGGCCGACGACGTCGGCGGCTACCAACCGATGTACTCGTCGGACAAGCACGGCTCGTTGCAGAATGACGACGCAGTACGGACCCAGCTCACCGGCATCTTGACCGAGCGTTCGACCACCGCCTTTCGTGGCGAAGAGGAGTACGACGAGTCGAAGGGCATCCCCGTCGATCTGCCTCAGCTGCTCAGCGCGGGGGAGCCGCTCGACCTCCGGGCCGGCCCCGGGCGTTCGGGGCTGACGCTCGGCGTCGATGTCGTGGATCTGGAGACGGGCCGAAGCGTCCACGACACGCCGATCCTCCTCACCGGCGACGATGACGGATTCCACCACGGAGTGGTGCCGCCACTTGCGAGCGGCGATTACCGGGTCCGAGTCGCGGGCGTAGGTGACTCGGCCACGTTGGCCGACCCGGTGCACAGCCTGCTGTGCGTGTTCGACGACGACGACGTCGAGTGAACGTAGTTGTTCACGGTTCCAGCACAACAGGCGGTCTGCTGCCGTCAGAAAGTTGATTTCGATGATGGACGAGACGACGGAGCAAGGCGCCTACCACGTGTTGCTGATCGGTATCGACGCATACGAGCACAAGCCGCTCAAGGGATGCGTCAACGACATCGACAGCGTCCAGCGTCTGCTGCTCGAGCGGGCGAAGATCCCTGCGGACCGGATCACCCGGCTCGTGTCGCCTCACTCCGACTACGTGTCGCCGATGACGGTCGAAGCACGAGCGGCGACGCTCGAGAACATCGTTGCGGCGCTGGCCCGACTCGGTTCCGACGATGTCGCCGCAACCGATCGTGTCTTCATCTACTACGCCGGTCACGGCACACGTCTGGAGGTCGACGACGGCGGCACGGCAGCGTTCCGAGGTACCTTCTCACGCTTCCGGGAAGCGTTGGTACCTGTCGACGGCAGCCTGATCGGTCCGACCGTGTTGTTCGACCACGAATTGAACGAACTGCTCGCGAACATCACGAAACGCACGCGAGCGGTGACGGTCGTGCTCGACTGCTGTCATTCGAGTGGCGCCACCCGTAGCCTCGAACCGTCGGGGGGGAACACCCGCTTCATCGATCTCTCGGAGGACGGGGGCGTGCCGGGGCCGGTCACGATCTCCGACGACCGAGCGCAACTCGTCTCGGCGGCGGTTCGGAGCCAGGCGCCGACCGCGGTCGACTCCGCTGATTCGGCGCATGTCGAGGACTGTCAGATCGTGGCTGCATGCCTCAACCACGAGCTCGCCAAGGAGACCCCGAAGAAGTTGGCCGAGGGCGAGCAGCGCGGCGGCCTCCTCACCCGATCGCTGATCGCAGCCCTCACAGAGATCCCCGACGATGAGCTGACGACAGCGACATGGGGAAGGTTCTGGAACCAGGTGCGCGCCAAGGTCGAGACCGACCCGGAGACGCCGGAGCAGCACTCGTGGATCTCGGGCGGTCTCGCGCGAGAGTGGCTGGCGGGCCTGCCGAACGACGGCGATGTCGGACTCGGTATCGAGCGGACGCAGGGGCAGGCGAACGAGTACCTGATCAACGCCGGAACCATCGCCGGTGTCACCACGGGAGCACGCATCGCGGTGTACGGCCTCGAGCCCTTCAAGTTCCCGACGCTCGGAACCGCAGACGACGAGGCGGCGCGAGTCGGCTCGCTCCTCGAGGTCACGGAGGCGTCACCCGCCAGTGCGAAGGCCGTCGCCATGGGGGAACCGTTCGACCTACCGGTCGGCGCCCGCGGTCGCCTCGTTCAAGCCGGCGAGGCGGAACGCCTCCGCTGCGCGGTGGTGCCGGACGACCCCGCGATCGTGGCCGCCCTGCGGGAGTCCGACCTCCTCGAGGTGACGACGAACGAACGCGCGACCGCTCGATTGGAACGGCAGGAGGACGGCACCTGGGTGCTCACCGACGACGTCCACGGTGCGCGACCGGGAGATCCGGTGCTCGCCCGATTCCGCCCCGACGAGATCGTCGGCGAGGCGCGTCGTGTCGTCGAGCACTACCTCCGCTACGCCGGGCCGATCCGGATGGCGCAGCGGTGCGGCGATCTTCCGAACGCACTGGAGATCACCCTGCTCGACTGTCCGAAGGAGAAGCAGAGCGACGGCAAGATCCCGGACTCGGAGATCGCGAACTTGCCGGAGCTGACGCGAGAGTCGGACGGGTCGTACGCGTTGCGAGAGGGCCAGGACTACTGCATCCGTATCCGCAACACGTCGCGCGAGCAGCTGTTGGTGCACCTGTTCAACTCGGACGCGAGCGGCAAGGTTGGCTTGTTGGGGCAACAGGAGATCGACGGCAACGTCGAACAGCACTTCTGGTTGGACAGCGAGACCGGAGTGCCCTTGTACAACGAGGTCCCAGTCGGCGACCAGTGCATCGACCGGTTCGTCGCAATCGGAACGACGGACGAGAAGGCCGACTTGAAGTACCTCGTGGAGACCGGCGAGTTCCGTGGTGGTACGACCCGGGCGGTCGGTGGAAGGCGTCAGCCGGCTCCGCCAGCCGAGCAGTGGACAGCAGTCAGCCTGATCCTGCGGACGAGCGCCTCGGCGACCTGACGACGCAACGATACGGAGTGGTGATGGCCATCGGTCCTCGGCGAGCAGCGCCATCGCCGGCGCCGGGAACCATTCGGGGTCTGTTCGTCGGCATCGAGGACTACGTCGACGACGTCATGCCCGATCTCGAGTACTGCAATGACGACGCCGAAGCACTCCATGCAGCCTTCGAGCAGCCCGACGGTCACTTCGGGCTTCTGCTGGAGCGCGATGCAACTCGAGCGAACATCCTGGGAAGCCTCAGCTCTTTGATGCGTGATGCCCAACCGGGGCCGACCTCCTGATCCTGTGCGTGGCGTCACACGCCGTGATCGCCTTCAACGACTTCATCTTCGTGCCGCATGACGGGTCGCTCGCCAACATCTTGGGCACGGGTATCTCTGCCTCCTTGATGATCAACTCGTTGAGCTCCACGTGCGCTCACGGCGTGCGAGTGCTGCTGATCTTTGACACGTCATGCCACTCGGGCGCCATCGAAGCGCTCAACGGCGTGGCCGACAAAATGGGTGGTGGAGTCGTCACCCTTCGAAACTTGTACGACCACGTCTACAGCCGCACCCAACAGGATTCCGGCCAGACCCAACACCCGATTCACATCGGAACGTTGTCGAACGACACTCCGCTGAGGTTCCTCGCCTGAGTCCACCGACGGCGGTGACAGAGCTCGCGACGACGGGTTTCGGTCATGGCTGTTGACCGGCCATCTTGCGGGTGGAATGCTGCGGTATGTCGCAGAACTCTGATCCGCCCGAAGCAGCCGCACACCGCGTCGCCGTCGAAGGTCTCGGCGACTACGAAGACAGCGACGCATACGACGCGACCGACGAGGAGTTGGAGGCGACCCGCGGCGGTGGCGGTCGTTATCTGCTCGAGATGGCCGACGTCCTACGCAACGCGGGCCTCGCCGTCGAGGAGTGCGACGGGTGGGAACGACGGGCCCGCAAGACCGGCGGATTGGTCGAGGGCCCACTCGCGATCATCGTGCATCACACGACGTCAGGGCCGAGTCGGGACGCAGGGGACGAGGCCAATACCCTGGCCAAGACCGCCAGAGATCGCAAGGGCCGCCTGGTCGCGCCGCTCGCCAACCTGTTCCTCGACCGACGGGGCAAGTGGTGGGTGCTCGCCGCAGGCGGGGCCAACACGAATGGCACGGGTGGGCCCTGGGGGCCGCTCCCAGTCGACAGGGCCAACACGCGAGTGATCGGTATCGAAGCCGCCAACAACGGCGTCGGCGAACCCTGGTCCGGCTCGATGCAGGACTCGTACGTGTCCGGCGTGGCTGCGCTGGCGGATCAATACGACATCGAGACCAGCCACGTGCTGGGTCACTCCGAATGGACCCGACGGAAGATCGACCCAGCCGGGCCAAGTCGGTTCGGGTCTGTCAACAGTGCGAAGTCGTGGGACATGAACAAGTTCCGTGCTGCTGTGGATGCCGCTCGCGGTGGCTCTGGCGCCGTACAGGTGATCGAGTCAGGCGCGCAGAGTTTCGATGGGGACACCTATGTCGTCCGACCTGGCGATACCTTTTGGTCGATCGCTGAGAAGACCATGGGCAACCCGAAGGTCAACTGGCAGGTACTGGCCGATGCGAACGACGGACCGGATCGTGTCCTCCTGATCGGCGCTGTTCTGACGATTCCAGGCGGGGCCGGTAGCGGGAGTTCGGTGCCGGCGTTTCCGGGTGAGGCGAAACGCGGGATGACCGGTCCGATCGTCGTCGCCTGGCAGGAGGCGCTGATCGCGCACGGGATCATCGCCGACAACAAGGACAATCATGACGGCGACTTCGGCGACGGTATGGAGAAGGCCGTGCTCAAACTGCAGCACTCGTGGGGATGGTCGAACGCAACGGGTGAGGCCGGGAGTGATACGTGGAAGAAGTTGCAGTCCGTGGGCTGACCTCGAAGTGACTCGGACAGCGGAGGAGGCGTCGTGCTGAATGGCGCGATTCTCGATGTGACGATCGGGATGCTGTTGTTGTTCGTCGTGGCTTCGCTGATCGCGTCGGCGGTCGTCGAGGCGGTCGGTGGGTTCTTGCACCGACGGTCGAAACATCTCTGGGACACGCTCGACCTGCTCCTCGGCAACACGTCGTCGGAGGATGGTGCGACCCAGTCGATCGTCGCCAATCTCTACGCCCAGCCGTTCATCACCGGGCTCGTGCGACCGACCGACCGTCTCCGGTTCGATCCGGTCGTCGGCGAGACCACGCGGGCACCGGCTCCACCGAAGAAGCTGCCCCAGCGCGCCAAGGCCCGCAAGAACATGGAGAACCTGCCGATGGGCGCCTCAGGGGAGGTTCCCGACTCGGTGCTCCGCCGGCGTTTCTACGGCCCGGTCAGCATCGACGCCCGAGAGTTCACGAATGCGCTGCTGGCGTGCGTACGGCCGGACGGCACGATCGATCGAGCCCGATCGGCGCTCGAGGCGATCAGCGCGGCCGTGCCCGATGAGACGGCGGCGGACGTCGCGATCTCGGGCATCAGCGAGGCGCTCGATGAACTGCGAGCGGCGGCCGATTCGCTCGGGTCGAGCGATCTCGCCGCGGCGATCGAACGGATCTCCGATGCCGGAGACACGATCGGAGCCGATGAACTCACCGCGGCGGTACTCGAGGCACAGGCGGCAGTCACGTCGCTCTTCTCGGGCACCCCGACGACGGCCGAGGTCGTGAAGATGATCGAGGCGGTGCCTGGCGACCTTCGCTCCAAGCTGCTCGCGGTGGCGCGGAACGTCGGTTCCGAGTCCACCGACATTCGGGATGGCATCGAGGACTGGTACGAGCGCAACATGGCGGCGGCCTCGTCGTGGTATCGCAAGCAGACGCGCTGGTTCCTGTTCCTCGCCGGCCTCGTCATGGCCATCGGTCTCAACGTCGATGCCGTCCACGCAGCCACGACGCTGTATCAGGACGAGTCGGTGCGCGACGGGCTCGTCGCGGTGGCCGACGAGGTGAGCGCGATCAACTGCGACGGCGGGTCGGAACCGACCGCCGGCCAGGATCCCCCGGCTACCGATACGACGGTCGATGAAACGGCGTCCGCGATCGACCTCGACTGTTTCCGCGCACAGCTGGGTGACTCGGTGGCCTTCCCCGTGGGGTGGGACGACGTCGACACGTCGTTCGGGGGCTGGGTGCTCCGAGGATTCGGATGGTTGTTCGTCGCCACTGCGGTCACGCTCGGTGCGCCGTTCTGGTTCGATCTGCTCGGCCGAGCGCTCGCGAAGAAGCGGGCGAGATCGGACGGCTGACCGACTCAACCACCGAGCTCCTGGATGACGTCGGTGGCCATCTCGAACTTGGTCTGGGCGTCCTTCGCGTGGCGGACCGCAGTCTTCTCGAATCGCTCGATGTCGATCTGTTCGTCGGAGAAGTCGGTGACGTGTTCATCGAGTGCTCCCTGCCACGAGCGCACGAGGTCGGCCACGCTTCGGATCACCTCGACGATCGCCGCCTTCGTCTCGTCGTCGGCCGGCACCGAGAAGTCCCCGACCTGAACTTCGGATGCCTCATCACCATCCCCATTTCCATCTCCGTCCAGGGCGAGCCCAGCGAGCTGTGCATACGGTACGGCGTAGGTACCGGATGGGGACGCCTCCCACGTGCGGAGATAGATCCCCCGCAGCCCGTAGAGGACGCCGTCCTTGGCCGAGCCGGTGTACGCACACAGGCCGATCGCCACCTCGTCGTCGGGCACGTCGTAGCGACCGATCGCGGTGCGCAGCTTCTTGACGGGGATGTCGGGTGCCACCCACATCTCGTCGCCGAGCGTCGAACGGTGCGCCTCCAGGTGAGCGGCGAGACGCAGGGCCCACGCACCGGCCAGAGCCCCGCGAGCCTCGAGCTCGGTCTCGGAGAGGATGACCTCGCGCTCGCGTCGGAGTTGCCAGTCGGCGACGACTCGCTCGCTGTGGGCTTCGACCTCGCCCGGCGGTAGCGCATCCGGAAGGTTGTCCGTCTGTTCGTGCCACGCACCCAGCAGGTGGACCAGGCTCCGGAAGAGCGCCGCGACCTTGACGCTCGAAGCTCCGATCCAGAACGCTGCCTCTGGCAGCCCGACCTCGTTCTTGTCACCCGCGTCGAAGTCACACCCCGGCAGTTTCGAATACGGAGCGGCGTGGGTTCCCGCCGACGAACCGGTGGAATTGCGGAAGTACACGCCGTGCACTCCGAAGGCGAGCCCGGTCTTGGCCGATCCCATCGCGGTGGAGTCCAGCAGCCCGAGCACCCGTTCGTCGTCGGGCATGGCGTAGAAGGCCGTCGCGTTGCGGAGCTTCTTCTCCTTGATGTCGGGCGCGACGTGAAGATCCCAGATGTCCTCGCCATGAATCCCGAGGACCTCCGTGAGGGCAAGCGTCCACGCCGTGGACTCCGCCGCAGACATTGTTGATGTGCTCATGTGTGTGCCTCCTGCGGCGTCGTGTCGGGCTGGTCAGTCGGTCAGGGAGTCGTGGTACTCGGCGTCGCGCGCGTCGCCCTCTTCGGAGCGAAGGTCGACGCAATGGCGAACCCTCGTTGTGCCGTCGCCGTACGAATCCCATTCCGCCTGCGTCATGTTCCGGCCCGCGAGCTCGCAGGCCCGGGATCGCCACTTGTCGGGATCGAGCGTCCAGGTCCAGACGAGGCCGTCTTCACTCGATGCGAGCAGCGTGGCAGTCTCGGTATCGATCTCCAAGGATTTGACGTCGTCCGTCGGTCCGCCGAGCCGTCCGAACTGTCGTCGACCCGAAACGTCCCACATCAACACGTCGCCGGCGTCGTCGGACGAGATCAGCGTCTCGCCACCGTCCCAGAACACGATGCCCGTGATGTTGCCTCGATGGCCCGTGAACTCGCCACCGGGCCGGGCTTCGAGTGTCTCCGTGTCCCAGAGCGAGATCCGTTTGTCCAACGAACCGGTCGCAAGTGTCCGGCCGTCGTCGCTCAACGCGAGCGCTGTCACGGCGTTGCCCTCCCGCGAGCTGTGTCGGATCTCGCGTTGGTCGACGGTTCCCGAGGCACCGTCGAACCTGAGCACAGTCGGTAGATCCTCGCGATCCTGACCCCCGACCCAGAGGAACCCGTCGTCGGCGAAGAGTGCGCTGAACGGTTCGAATCCCTCGGGGAGGTCCTGCTCGCTCGACAACGCGCCGGTCGTCGCGTCCCAGATCGCGAGGTGGCCATCGGGGCCGTCCTCGACCCACGGCGACACGGTGGCGAGCCGGCGTCCGTCACTCGACAGCGCGACGACGTGGACCAACAATGGGTGATCGGCGGCGAGTGACCGAACGAGGTTCCCTTCCTGGTCGAGGATCGCTGCACTGCCGTCGGCCAACCCGACTGCGATGGCTTCGTTGGTTGCGTCGACGGACGTCACCCGCACGTCGTCGACGATCGGCCGAACGTCGGACGATTCGAGATCCATCAGCCACGCCGTGAAATCAGCGTCCACCGCAACGATCTGGTTCGCGGTCACGAACGCGCCGTCGTACAGAGGAGACGTCCGTTCGGCGGGCAACGGCAACGAGAAGCCGAGCGACGAGATGGGGACGTCGAGCCACCAGATGACCTCGCCCAGGAAGTCGCCCGACGCGATGCGACCGTCAGGCGCGAATGCCACCTTCCTGGTTTCGTCGTTGTGGCCACGCATGGTCTCGATGACGAAGCCGAACGGTGCCAATTCACCGTCCGGCACCACTTCGTACAGGATGACGTCGCCGTTGCCGTGCGTCGACGCCAACCTGAACGTGACGTCGCCCTCGCCGTCGCCGAAGTCGATGGCGTCGGGCTTGAAGGCGAGATCGAACAGCTGATTGACCGACCCCGGGTCGACCCGTTCGAACAGCGACGGGTCGTTCCGATCGACGAGGACGACCGTGCCATCGTCCATGCCGACGGCGACCACTGCCTGGCTCGGATCGTCGTCGGGACTGAACGAGACTGCGACGACTTCCGTGCGCACGATCTCGTCGTCGACCTCATCGACGACGACGTTCTCGATCTGCGGCTCTCCGCCGTCGCGCCACGACCAGAGCGCGAGTTCCGGTCCGTCACCCCAGGCCACGAACCTGCCGTCGGGGCTGACGACGAGATCGGTCACGCCGTCCGGATTCACCTCGACCGTCGGACCCGGATTGAAGTTGAGGTCGTCATCGAAGTCGTAGACCCGCAGCACACCGTCGTCGGTGATGCCGACGAAGACGGTGAGGTCGAGGTTGACCGTTGCGTCGACGAATTCGTCCGGCGGGTCCAGCTGGAGGTCTTCGCCGGTCGAGAAGTCGAGCAGCAGGCCGAAGCCCTCGGTGTCGAATGCGAGGACCGGGAACTCCGGATCGTCGGTCACGAACAGGTCCCGGATCTCGCCCCCTGGTTCGATGGTGCCCACGGGTGTCGCCTGCGGCGGCGGGAACGGCTGCTCATTCACGTCCCACAAACGGACCACGCCGGTGCCATCGGCGGTGGCAGCGGTGCGGCCGCTCTCGCTGAACGCGATCGCAGTAATCTCGGCGTCATGCTCCTGGGTGCGTTGCAGGAAGCGGGTCGGTAGCGAGAGGACTCCGGCGAGGCTGCCGCGGGCGTCGGTCGTGTTGGCGACTCGGACGCTCTCGAGCGCCAGCAGGGCCGCCAGGTCCGTCTCGGTCTCGACGTTGTTCAACGCGTCGGCGGCCAGGGCACGCGACGACGCACGTCGGGCTTCCTCGAGCGCTTCGGACCGCTTCACCAACGCGAAGATGCCGGCGCCGACGGCGACGACGGTCAGGATCATGAGCGAGATGATCGCGACGCGGCGGATGCGCGCCAGGCGCCGTTGCCGGGAGAAACTGACCTCCGTGAACTCCTGTTCCAGCGCGGTCAGCTCCTGGTTCTGGCCGCGGCGTGCGAGTTCCTCCAACCTCGGATCCTGATTCCAGAGACGCTTCGATTTCGTGCTCTTCTCGTCCTCGACACTCCATTCGCGAGCGGTCTTCGACGCGTCGCGAATGATCTCCACAGGACCGCTCTGCGCGAGCCAGTCCCGCGGCTTGTCCCACGTGGATACGAGTGCGTCGTGCGCGGGCTCGACGTAGTCCCGACCGTCCGCGTGGCCGACGATCAGCAGGCGGGCCGCCGTGAAGTCGTCGAGGATGGAGTTGACGAGCCGGTCGTGTTCGGGGCCGAACTGGAGCTCCTCCCGGTCGACGTTTCGCGGCACATTGCCGTTCGGCTTCTGGTCCACGAGTCGGAGAAAGATCCGTCGGATCATCTCCCGGCCTTCCGGGTCTGCGGACTCGTACAACTCGCTCGCACGCCTGTGCACCAGGCCGACGACGCCGCCCTCGGCGTCGTCGTCCTCCTGGGAGATCGTTCTGTCGGCCGGGTCGTTCGCGACGTGCCTGTCATGGGCGCGGCGGTAGAGGCTCGCCAACGTCAACGAGAGCAGCGGCGCAGCTCCGGGTGCGTTCGCGACTGCTCGTTCCAGGCTGTCGACGATCTTCGCCGGCTCGAAGAACACGGCTTTGGCCTGCGCCGGACCGAGGATCACGTCTTCGAGATCTTCACCGGTGAAGCTCGGCACCGCGTAGCGTGCCCCCTCCGTCCAGAGGTCGCCGAGAGCGGAGGCCGCCCGAGGCTCGAAGTCCGAGCGCAGGGCGATGACGACCGTGGGGCCGTCGGCGGCCCCGACCAGCGCTCGCAGCTCGTCGAGGAACCGAGACCGGGCGGCGTCGTCGGCCGATCGGAAGAGGTCCTCGAACTGGTCGATCACCAACAGCCGTCGTTCGCCCGCGTGCGCGGCCGCGAGACGTGCCTACTGCGTCGGCCAGCTGCGCGGTCGGATCAGCGGTGAGCCGGGCCGATTCCACGGCGATCCAGGCCGGAGACTCGAGGGACGGCAGCAACCCGGCTCGTACCAGGCTCGACTTCCCGCACCCCGATGGGCCCACGACAGCGAGGAAGCGACACGTGTCGATCCGCTCCCGAAGCTGTGCGGTCGCGTCCTTGCGGCCGAAGAAGAGCTCCTGATCGTCCGTCGTGTACGCCCGAGGGCCGAGCCACGGGTTGTTGCTCGCATCGAATGGCGGGTCGTCCTCGAGCTCGAGCGTTGCCCCTGGAGCGTGGAAGACGAACTCGCCCTTGTTGTCGGGCCGCAGCGGGTAGATGCCCGGTGTCTGGCGATCGTTGACCGCCACCATGTCATAGATGTACTGGTGCAGCTCGGTCGCGGTGAGCACGCCGTCGGGCCCGATGTCACGGCGTGACGCATCTGCCGCGCCCAGCAAGCCGTCGATCAGGGCCTGGGCGAATGGCGAGTGACCCCCTGGCGCATGACTCTCCCCGCGATCGTCGGTCAACGGAGCGGCGTCGTCGGCCGTTTCGTCATGTGCCGCCGCCGTCAACACGTGCCAGGCGACCCCGTTCCGGTAGCGCTCGTACTGGCTCTTGTACAGTGGCCGCTTCGTGCCGCCGACCGCCCGCGTCTGGGCGAATCGGAATGCGCCGGCGTTGCAGCAATCCAGCACGAGCATCAGGTGTCGACAGTTCAAACCCTCGACGAGGGCGGTCTTCAACGAGGCCATCCCCAACCAGGCCCCGTCCTTCGTCCGCCGCGCGTCGGACCCGAGCAGGAAGCCTTCGGGCTCGTCCGACTGGTCGGTCGTGCCGTGACCGGCGAAGTACATCACGAACGAGTCGTCCGGGGTGAGTCCTGCGTCGGCCGCACGTGCCACCGACGCCATGATCGCCGCGGTGGTCGCTTCCGCATCGAGCAGCAACTCCACCTCGAACTTGTGGGCCTGTTCGAGTTGGTCGGCCACGGCCTCGGCATCTCGCACGGCGCTTCCGAGGCGCGGGATGCCGCCTCCGTAGGCATTGATGCCGACGACCAGCGCACGCCTACGACCATCCATGAGTCCATCCCCCTCGTCGGTTCGACCGACCCTACGCCACTTCCGTCAGCAGTCGGCCCGGTCGCGGTTCGACCCGGTCGCAGTGGTCTGTGTCCGACGGTCGACGGTGTGCGCTACTGTTGCTGACCGGGCGGCCGTGAGCCGAATCGGTTCACCAGCTCGGGGCGCTCGGGTGGTGCGGTCAGGAGAGGGAGGCCCACAGATGTATCGATGCAAGCGGTGTGATGAGTCCGTCGAGGACGAGGAGCGCGCGGCGCACTCAGCGACGCAGGCTCATCAGTCGAACGGCGGGAGTGCCGAGGTCGACGAGGCGGACTACGAAGAAGAAGACCCTGGGACCAGGGGAATGTCGAAGACGCGCTGATCGAGGGTCGACAGCGGAGACCCCCCACTGCGCCGATGGTGTCGGGGTGACCGAGCATGAGTGAGATCGAGCGCCTCGATGCTGCGATCGCCGCCCAAGAACAGCTGCGCGGATTGGTGCCCGACGACGTGATCGACGTCGCCATCGCTGCACTGCGGCAACAGGCGGTGCTCGCCGCACCCGCGAGACCGAAGCAGCGGAAACTCATCACCGTGTTGTTCGCGGACGTGAGTGGTTCGACCACCCTGGGCGAACGGGTGGACCCCGAGGAGCTCAGCGACCTCTTCGATTCGCTGTGGCGACACCTCGACGCCATCATCCAGCGCCACGGCGGGCGAATCGACAAGCACATCGGTGACGCCGTGATGGCGCTCTGGGGTACCGACCACGCTCGCGAGGACGATCCCGAGCGAGCGATCCGTGCTGCGCTGGAGATGCAGTCCACTCTGCGCGAGATCGGCGCGACCGGCATCGGCAGGGGTCTGACGATGCGCATCGGCATCAACACGGGCCCCGTCGTGCTCGGAGAGATCGCCAGCACGGAGGAGTTCACGGCGATGGGCGACACCGTGAACGTCGCTGCCCGCCTGGAATCTGCGTCCCCGTTGGGAGCAGTCCTCGTGGGACACGACACGTACCGACACGTTCGGGGCGTCTTCACGGTCCGTCCGCAGGCGCCACTCACCGTCAAGGGGAAACGGGCTGCCTTGCGCACCTACGTCGTCGACGGGATCCGACCCCGGGCCTTTCGTCTCCGACCGCGCGGCATCGAGGGCGTCGAACCTCCGATGATCGGCCGCGATGATGAGTTCGAGCAACTCCAGCGCGCACTCTCCACCACGATCGCCACGTCGACACCGACCGTCGTGACCCTGGTCGGTGAACCCGGATCCGGCAAGTCCCGGTTGATCTACGAGTTCGAGGACTGGCTCCGGATCCGTCCCGACGATGTCAGGTTGTTCACCTGCCGAGCCGATCTCAGCCGCCGGGAGGACCCCTTCTCGCTGATCCGGGATCTGTTGCTCGGTCGTTTCGAGATCGCCGAAGACGACCCGACCGAGCTCGCCCAGGCGAAGCTGACGGTCGGATTCCGCGAACTCGCGGGTGACGTCGTCGCCCACGAGGCCGCCGTCGTCGGGCAACTGATGGGGATCGGCATCGTCGACGGATCGGTCGAGTCACGCGACCTCGTCGAACGGGCCGGACTCGCGATCGGTCGCCTGCTCGCCGGGTCGGCTGTCGAGATGCCGGTCGTGGTGCTGATCGAGAACATCCACTGGGCCGATCGCGCATCGCTCGAGCTGCTCTCCACGGTGGAGCGTTCGCTCAGGGGATCGCCCGTGCTCCTCGTGTTCGCGACCCGTCCCGCCGCCGATCGGGCGGTCCAGCACGCGATCCCGGAGGTGAACCGATCGACCGTGGTGCTGGGATCGCTCTCGGACACCGATGCGATGCTGCTCGTCGACGAACTCCTGCAGCACCTGGAGACCGTGCCCGATTCGCTTCGCGACGACATCGTCCGCATGGCCGCCGGAAGCCCCTTCTTCATCGAAGAGCTGATCCGGATGATGATCGACGACGACGTGATCGTCGTCGATGACGAATGGACGCTGCATCCCGAGCTGCTGGTCCGGCGATCGATCCCCCCGACGGTGTCGGGGGTGATCCAGGCACGACTCGACCTGCTGCCGTCCGCCGAGCGCGCGATCCTCCAGCGAGCGGCCGTGGTCGGTGCGGTGTTCTGGGACGCAGCCCTGCCGCGATCGGCGTGCAGCATCGAAGCCGTCCCGGCAGACGTGGCGACGACCGTGTCGCGGCTCGAGTCGAAGGGCCTCGTGGAGCGAGCAGAGACGTCGGGTTTCAACGGCACGACCGAGTACCACTTCCAGCACGCGATCTTGCAGGAGGTGACCTACGAGTCGGTGCTCCTCCAAGACCGTCGTGTGCTCCACCGAGACGTTGCGGAATGGCTGGCCGCCCGCGGCGAGGGACGTTCGCCGGCGAGCGCCGTCGCCAGGCACTTCCTGGCCGCCGGCGAGACTCTTGCGTCTGCTCGGTGGTTCGCCGAGGCAGCTCATCAGGCACGACGTCGGGGCGCGACCGACGAAGCCATCCACGCGTGTGAGAACGCGTTGGCGGCCGACGTGCTCGACGACGCGACGACGCTCGGCATCCTCGATGACTACTGCGAGTCGCTGACGATCGCTGCCCGATACGACGATGCGCTGTTCAACGCCCGCTCGATGGAGCAACTGGCCGAGCGCACCGGTGATCCCGGCCGATGCGCGCTGGCGCTGATGCACCAGTCACATCTTCACGTCCGCCTCGGGATGAACCGTGTTGCGCTGGGCGAGGCACGGCGTGCGCACGAGCTGGTGAGCTCAGCGCCTGTGAGCAGCGGCGAGATCATCGATTCGATGATCGAGCTGTCGTGGGTCTTGCTGCGGTTGGGTCATGCCGAGGAGTCGGTCGAACGTGGCGTCGAGGCGCTGGCGCTCGTCGACGCTGCGACGAGCGTGCGAATCCGGCGGGGCGTGCACAGCCTGCTGGGTGCGGCAGCCAATTCGCTCGGCCGATACGCAGCGGCGGCGGAACACCTCGCCGAGGCACTGGCGCTCGACCGGTTGCGGGGGGATCGACGCGGTGAGGCCGCAAACTTGATCAATCTCGGCGAGGTCGCACGTCTCCAGGGCGACCTCCCGAGGGCGATCGAGTTGTTCACCGACGGTGAGGTGATCGTGCGCAGCATCGGAGATCGCGATCAGGAGGCACTCGTGCTCAGCAACCTCGGCGGTGCCTACGTCGAGTTGGGTGACATCGACGCGGCGCTGACGCATCTCGACGACGCGGTACGGGCGTTCGAGATGTCTGGCGGCACTGAGCACTCGTCGGAGACGCACCGCTTTCTGGCTCAAGCACATCTGGCGACCGGCGATGTCGCTCGGGCGTTCCGGGCGGCGCGTCTTGCGATGGACCTCGCCATCGAGGACGAGAACCCGGATCATCTGGGCCACGCGTGGCGAACGATGGGAGTCGTCGCCTCCCGCGTGGATGTCGACCCTGGTGTCCTCGGAGCCGATCGACCGAGTGGATCACGTCTGGACGCCGAGGAGTGCCTACTCCGGAGCGTGGAGGTGTTCGCGAACGCATCGATGGAACGTGACCGTGCGCTCGCGATGAGCGACCTCGCCGATGTCGTTCAGTCGGGCGGTGATCTCGCCCGTGCCGCGGATCTGCGCGCCGAGGTGCGCAGGTTGCTCGGTGGTCTCGGGCTGTGGGATGTTCTCGCACGGCTCGAAGCGAGCCCCTCGGAGGAGATGGGTGGTCACCTGCCCGCTGGCTGAGCTCGGTGTGATGGGGGCAAGGTGGGTGGGGACCACCGGGGACCAGGCCGCTGAACAGGTGAACGGTGAACCACGGACACCGGCGGACAACCGGGGACGATCCGCTTTCCGGAGTTCACGTCCCCCTCCGACACAACAGGTCCCGTACCACTGGGGCGGAGGCCCACGTCGTCGAGCTTGACGGGGGAGTGGGGGCGCGGGTGACGGTGACTTCGGGGCGGTCGAACTGGATCGTGACGGCTTCGACGAGTTCTCCGACGAGGACGCGATCAACCCAGTAGCCGAGCTCGGCCAGGTGCTCTCCGTCGAACCGCTTCACTCGGAAGCCGCCGACGAGTTCGCGGCCGGCGGTCTCGAACGACGAGACCTCGAACTCGCGCCCACTCCGGGGGTGGGCCTGCGTCGCCGTGCGAGATGTCGTCCAGCCGGGTTTCGGAGAGTGATTCTCTTGTGGGTCCTCACGACCAGCTGCTCCCGAGTGCGATGTCGTGGGCGGTGGCGGCGATGGTCTGCACGGCCGTGGTCTCCATCCGGGTGTCGAGTTCGGGTCGATCGTTCGGGGTCGTCGCCATCACGACCACCCGCTCCCGCTCCAGGTGGCACCGGACCAGGTGGCACCGCTCCAGGTGGCACCGGACCAGCTGGCACCGGACCAGGTGGCACCGGACCAGGTGGCACCGCTCCAGGTGGCACCGGACCAGGTGGCACCGGACCAGGTCGCGCCGGACCAGCCACCGCCGGACCAGGTGGCGCCGGTGGGGGCGACGATGCCGGTACCGGCGCCGGCTGCCCGGGTGTGGTTCTGGGGACGTGCGCTGGTGCGAACCCCGTGGGCGAATGGGTCGGGGCCGTCGAGGTGCCCGTCGCCGGCGCTCCTGCTGGAGAAGTCCTTCATCTCCATCGCCTGGTAGGTGATCGTGTCCTTCACCTGATCGTTGGTCAGGTACGGGTACTCGGCGATGACCGCCGCGGCGAACCCCGACGTGACCGCGGCGGCCTGGCTGGTCCCGCTGCCGCGGAGCAGGCCGTCACCGTCGCGCGCTGAAGGCATCGCAGCGTCGATCGTCGAGCCGGGCACCCGGTATGACTGGATCGAACGGCCAGGAGCGACGAGGTCGGGGTTGCGGGTGCCGTCGCCGTATCCGGACCAACTCGGCACGGAACGCTCGTCACGGTCCCTGTCGGAGTACGGGTCGACCGCTCCGACGGCCAACACGTAGGGATCGATCGCCGGGGAGTCGAGATGCTGCCGGCCGTCGCCGTCGTTGCCGGCGGCGACGACGACGAAGATCCCCGCGTCCCAGGCCCGCTCCACGGCCGCCGAGAGCACATCACCTTGGTGGGTGGTGACGTCGGCCTGGCCGAGTGACAGGTTCAGCACGCGGATGTTCAACCCGTCGGTGTCGTGGTGCTCGACCACCCAGTCGATCGCTGCGACCACCTGGGGCACGGTGGTGACGCCGTCGTGGCCGGCGACCTTGAGCGACACGATCCGGGCCCCGGGGGCGACGCCCTCGTGACCGCTGCGCCGGCCGGCGATGATGCCCGCCATGTGGGTGCCGTGGCCGTAGGTGTCGAGATACGCGACCTCCGGCGTCGAGGCCTCGAACGACAGGTCCGGTCCGTGCAGCACGTGCTCACCGTCGAGGCCGTCGACCGGAGCGACCCCGGTATCGATCACCGCGACGTCCACCCCGGTCCCCGCATCGAGACCGTGCCAGCCGCGGAACACGTCCTTGCGCAGCGCGTTCAGCGACATCGGTGTCGAACCGCTGCCGTCATCGGCGAGCATTTCGACCATCGAGGGTGACAGAGTCCCGACCGAGGCGGTCATCGCCGGGGCGCCGATCGCGCCAGGTGCCGCGGCCACGGCGGCGGCGAGGATGGTTCCCACCGCGCCCGCGGCGAGGCGGCGCCATCGCCGGGCTGACCGGGCCGCAGCCCTGTCGATGGAGTTGTGTGCGCACGTGGTCATGTTCCGCTCCCGCTATCGTCCTGTTCCCACCCGTAATAACGACGTAACGCGGCACTTCTGTTACACAGAGTGGTCAAGACCACGTCAAGGCTCGGTGCCCACGGACGACGGCTCAGCCGTCAGCAAGCTGCGGGAAGCAGAAGTCGCACCACTGGTAGCCGACAGGTCGGTCGTCGACGATCCAGCGGTTCGACGGCGCCATCTGTCGCACCCTGGAGCACGGTCGCAGGAACGAGTGCGTCTCGCGGGTACGTCGATTGGCGATGAAACGACCCGTCAGCCCGTCATCTCGTCGAGGTGGACGAGCAGTGCCTCGATCGTCTCCTCGGCGGCGATCTTCCAGGGCGGGCTGCACGTCGACACCGACAACAATCCGAACTGCGGTGTGTGGTGGAACTGGTATGTCGCACCGGCGCACTGCGTGCGCGCCTCGGGCCTGTTCGGCTGGTTCAAGGTTCGCTCGTGGTCGCCCGTTCCAAAGGTGCCGGATCCCCGACTCTGCGTGGCACATGGGCGGAGGTACCGCCAGCCCGGGCGGGGTCCGTCGGGGCCCGCTCGCTACCGTTGGCGCATGGTCATCAAGACGAGCCACGAAAACGCTGGGCGCCGTGGGAAACCGTTCCGGGGATGTACTTTGTCACGATCACGCTGTTGCGGGACCGACCGTCGACTGCCGGCGACGCCGCCGACTTCTCCTGAGCTCTCGGCGCGTGGCGGCACAAGAGGCGTCAGGAAGGAGACGCCTGAAGGAGACGCCTTCCGGCGCGACAGCGGAGCAACCTCATGAACCCTGAGACCGCCGAACTGTGGGCCAAGCAGAACCAGCATGAGGGCGATCGCTGGCGCCTCTTCACCGCCGTCAGAGAAGCCGTTGACGCAACAACCGTGCTGTACCCGGGAAGCTACGTCGACCTCGCTCCCTCGTTCACGTTCGAGTCGGTGACCTATGTCGACATCGATCAGCGAACACCCAAGTTCTTCGCCGACACCGATGGCGTTCGCGACATCGTGGCCGACCACAACGGCCCGGCCAGTCCCGACATCACCTTCATCCACGCCGACTACACCACCGACCTCGACCTCCCTCACGAACACTTCGACCTACTCGTGTCGCTGTACGCAGGGTTCGTTTCCGAGCACTGCTCCCATCACCTGCGCATCGGGGGCACGCTGCTCGTCAACGCGAGCCATGGCGACGCTGCGATGGCATCGATCGACCACCGCTACGAACTCGCCGGCATCGTCACGTCCCGCGACGGCAAATACAAGGTCACCTCCAGCAACCTCGACAGTTACCTCGTTCCCAAGAAGCCGCAGCCCATCACGATCGATCTCCTCCACGACGCCGGCAGAGGAATCGGGTACACCAAGTCACCGTTCGCCTACCTGTTCACGCGGATCGCCTGACCACGCCAACGCGACGATCCCACCCGTCCTCACCCAGCGGACGGGATCGCCTCGATGATCATGATCAGACTCCGACGTCCCGGCATGTAGTCCCGTCTGCCTGGGTGGGCGCGGCTTTCTGACCGGAGTGTGTCGCTGCTAACCGAGTTGCGAACCGATGTCCGTTGCTCGTCTCGGGGCCGGCGCGCTCGGCCGGCCGGTGAGGGCGGCGAGGATGGTCTGCGTCGCGTCGTCGACGAGCTGGGGCGCGTCCCCGGTGGTGGCCGCGATGAGCTCGGACACTCCGTTGAGCATGTGTCGGACGAGCTTGGTGGTGACTTCGGGGTTGAGGTTCGGGCGGAACTCGCCGGTTGCTGCGCCGTCTCGGAGCGCACTGCTGATCCGGGTCTCGAGCTCGTCGTCGAAAGCGGAGAGTTGGCGGCGGAGATCGGGTGGGAGTCCGTGGTGGGTGTCGAGGGTGTGGCCGTGGATGGAGATGGCGGCGATGTAGCGGATGAGCTGTTCGATGGTGTCGGTGGGGGAGCCGGCGATGGCGAGGGTTTGGTGCAGTCCAGAGATGGCCTGGTCGTTGTGGCGGCCGGCCGCGTCGGCGAGGATGCTGGGCACGTCGGGGTAGTGGTTGTAGAGCGTGGCTCGAGCGACGCCTGCGGTGCGGGCAACCTCGACCATGGTGACCGCACTGAGACCTCGCTGGGTGATGAGGTCGAGCGCGGCTTCGATGATGCGGTCCTGGGCGCTGGTCATCGATCAGTTGTTGTGTCGGTAGAGGCGGACCGAGAGCGGTACGAAGACCGTCAGGAGACCGACCGTCCAGGCCACCGCGAGTGTGAGATCGGCCCCGTTGGGTGTGCCCTCGCACAGACCCCGGACGGCGTCAGCGGCCACGGAGATGGGTTGATAGGTGGCGAAGGGCCGAAGCCAACCCGGCATCGACTCGGCAGGAGTGAATGCGGTGCTCGCCAACATCAGCGGGAACAGCCAGAACATCGACAGCATGCCGACCATGTCGGGTTGGCGCACCTTGGCAGCGATGGCCGCGCCGAGCCAGGAGAAACCGAACCCGATTCCGGTGGTGAGCACGATGGCGGCGACAGCGCCCGCTGCTGAGTCGAATCGGTAACCCATGACGAGGGCAAGTAGCGCCACCAGGATGAGCCCGACGAGGTTGCGGGCGGCATCGGCGATGGTGCGACCGGCGATGACTGCGACCTGGCTCATGGGGAGAGAACGGAATCGGTCGGTGACGCCTTCGGCGAGGTCGGCGGCGAATCCCATGCTGGTCTGTTGCGCGCCTTGGAGTGCGGTGATGACGAAGACGCCGGGCACGAGGAACTGGAGGTAGTCCACACCGGCCCCTGCGCCGATTGCGCCGCCGAAGACATAGTTGAACAGCACGAGGAAGAACACGCCCATGACGACCGCGAACACGAGCATCTCGGGTTGGCGGGCGGTGCGAATCATGTCGCGCCACAACATCGTGGCGGTGTCCTGGGCGGCCCAGCGCAGCCGCTCGCCGGGTCTGGCCGTGGGGTTGGATGGTGTTGCGGTGGTCATCGTCGGGCCTCCTCGGTGGGTGCGGCGAGGGAGCCGGTCAGTGCGAGGAAGACATCGTCGAGGGTTGGTCGACGGAGCTGGAAGTCGTCGATCGTCACCCCGTTGTCGTCGAGTCGTCGGAGAAGGTCCAGCGACTGGGCGGCCCCGCCAGTGATGGGAAGGTCGAGTTGGTGGCGATCAGCGTCGATCGACGCTCCTTTCACCGTGGCCGTGAGGTCGCACGCCCGGACCAAGTCGCCACCGGTGGGGACGTGTATCTCGAGGACATCTCGCCCCACGTCGGTCTTGAGGCGGTCGGGAGTGCCGGCAGCGACCCTGCGTCCTCGGTCGATGACCAGGATGTGGTCGGCGAGTTGGTCGGCTTCGTCGAGGTACTGGGTGGTCAACAAGATGGCGGTACCGCTCGCGGCCAGGGCTCGTATCGAGTCCCACACCTCGGCCCGGCTGCGAGGGTCGAGGCCGGTCGTCGGCTCGTCGAGGAACAGTGCCAGCGGGTCTGCGACGAGCGCCGCGACGATGTCGAGCCGGCGGCGCTGCCCGCCCGAGTAGGTCGAGGCGGCCCGCTCGGCAAACGAGCCCATGTCGAACCGCTCCACGAGCTCCTCGATTCTCGCACGGCGGCGTTGGCGGGGCAGCTTGTACAACCGCGAGAACAGCTCGAGGTTCTCCAACGCGGTCAGCTTCTCGTCGACAGCGGCGGCTTGACCGGCCAGCCCGATCACTTGCCGGACCGACTCCGGTTCGCGCGAAACGTCGAACCCGGCGACGGTTGCAGCGCCGTCGTCGATCGGGATCAGGGTGGTCAGCATCTTCACCACGGTCGTCTTGCCGGCGCCATTGGGGCCCAGCAGCCCGACGACTTCGCCCCGCCCAACCGAGAACGTCACAGCCTCCGCCGCGAGCACGTCGCCGAAGCGCTTGGTCAAGCCCCTGCCCTCGATCACGGGTTCGCCCTCGATCACGGATTCTTGGTCGGACATATCGACTATCATAACATACATAATGTCCATTAGCGCCATGTCGATGATTCGACTCCGGGGCGGGCTGGATGTGTCGGTTTGCTCACGGACTGCGAACGGCAGGCGCATCGGAGGCCTGCTCTTGGGCGCAGCCGCGTACACCGATGGTGGACGCGAGCGTCACCGACGCTGCGGCGGTCACTGACCAACGCGTGATCGGTCACCTCCGAGATCAGGGTCAGGCAGATCAGGCACGCGGCAACCGGCCGAGGTCACGAATCCGGCAGGGGGGCCTGAGCCTCTTCCGGGCCCGCGTACCGTGGGCCTCGGCGTCGTCGGCTCGGCGACGGTCGGCGATTCGGTACGTCGGCCTCTTGCGGGGCCGCGCCGACCGGCGCACGGTGAGCGTGGAGGTGAGTGGTCGTGCGCTGGCCGGTGGTCGGGCTGCTTGTCGTTGCGTTGGTGGGCTGCGGTGACTCGACGACCTCGAGCCCCGATCCAGCTGTCACCTCGACCGCGCCGGAGAGCGTTCCCGAATCCACCGTGACCGACGTCGCGTCACCAGAGCTGCGCCTCGGCGACGAGGGCCAGTGGGTGGTGGTGCTCCAACAACAGTTGACCCGTCACGGCCACCCGCTCGAAGCCGACGGCGACTTCGGGCCGGTCACCGAGGCCGCCGTTCGCGACTTCCAGGAAGCGCACGGGTTGGCTGCAACAGGTGTGGTCGGCCCGGGTACGTGGGCCGCACTCGACGGCCCGGTGCCGATGCCGTCATCAACGGCCGAGACGACGCCGCCGCAGTCAGCGGGGGTTCCGCTCCGTCAGATCCTCGAGCCTCTGGAGGCCGACTTCTCGGCCGGGAGCAGCTTCACCAGTTACGAGCTGGGTTGCGCACTGCTGACCGGAGAGAAGCATCCAGAGCGGCCCGCCTGGGAGTGGATCGAGGTCGAGCGCGATCACATGGTCACCCGCGGCCAGGTGTTCAACTGCGGAGGGCGCACCGAGCCGCCCGCCGATGTCGGCAACTGGTACCTGATCGCGTTGGATGATCGCGGTACCACCACCTGGTGGGGGATCGGTACGGGCGGCGCCGACCTGCCCTACGCCCGGCCCGGGCTGCTGTGCCGCGAGTACCTGGCGACCGGAGACTTCGTTCGAGCGATGGAGTTCATGGGTGGGTCGGCTCCGTGGAACGACGACGTGCTCGCCTACCAGTGGGCGCTCGCATACTGGTTCCTGGAAGGTGCGCCCGGCCGCATGGACGTCGACGGCGACGGGTTGCCGTGCGAGCTGCTCTTCGACCCTGCCGTCGTCGCCGAAGTGTGGGGCACGAGCCTCGTGAGTCGGCCCGCTGCACCTGCCGGGGTGACGCTTCAGGACGTCCTGGACCGTTACGAGAACCGAGCTCTGCAGAACGAGCACATCACGAGCTACACGATCGGACCATGTGGAGGCACGCGGTCGTTCCTGTCCGATTTCGCCTCTGATCCCTTGGACCCGACCGCTCCGGTCGGTCGCGGTGACGTCGCATTGTGTCTCGTTCGCATGGAGCCGGTCGGCGAGCCGGGGGACATTCTCATCGTCGTGCTCGATGGAGCAGGCGCGACCAGCAGTTTCCAGGCGTCCTCGGGGGAGTGGAGCGAGCCGTTCACCGCCGAACCCGGACTCACGTGCGAGCAGTTCTTCGACGACCAGAACGTCATGGGCTGGGAACGAGACCCGATGTTCCAACATGCCGCCTACACGCTGGTGTTGGCGTACTGGTTCGTTCAAGATGAGCCGGCGAACATGGACGCTGATGGGAACGGCGTGCCGTGCGAGCGGCTCTTCCCCGCTGACGTTGTTTCGTCGGTGTGGGCCGGCGAGTTCTGAGAGTCGAGGGCGGTCCGGGCGCTCACTCGGAGTCACCACGGCTTCCGGCCAGGGGCAGGCTCATGGAACGGCCACGACGAAAGAGGTCACCGGAGAGCGGGTGGTGGAGCTCCCAGTCGATCGCCATCGGGCGCTTCGCCCAGGTGACCTCGGTAGGTGGCTGCTCCGCGGAACCCGAACGCCCGATCATCGGCCCGCAGGCGGGTGGCGAGCAGGATGATTCGCGGTCGCGCCGGAGGTTCTGGTAGCGAGGTCCGGAGGGTGAAGGCCGGCAGTGCAGCGCCCGATGGCCCCTGTGGGTTCGTGATGATCGAACTCGTCCTTCAGGGACAACCCGCATCGTCGGGCTCGGTGAGTTGACTGGATTCGAGTCGATCGGATGATCGCGCCGTGGAGCCCGGGGACCGTGTCGTGGGCGTACTCGATGGTCGCGTCGGGGAATCCGACGCTCGTGAGCAGGGCGAGGTGGTCATCGTGGTGAAGGGCACCGGCGCCGCACTCGGCCCGAGCGTCCGACGTGTACGGTGACGGTGCGCACCGATTGCTCACGACGGTCCAACGAGCGGGCTGCTCCAAACCGGGACCGCCCGAGTCGGCGCGGACGGGAGGGGAGACGGTGCGACGTCATCGAAGAGATCGACCGAACGACACGAAACCGTCTACGTCGCCCGAGGAGCTGCTCGGGTGGCACCCCGTCCGCGACGCCCCCGCCCGGTACCGGCGCTCGCTCGAGCGGGCCCAGCGGCGTCTCGCGGACTACCTCGCGAGTAGCGACGTCGCCGATCTTGAGGCAGCGGATGCCGCCTGGAACTCGATCGTCGACGACCCACGATTCGTCGATGCACCAACGACGTTCCGGTTCGACCTGCTCAACCGCGCCGCCGCGGCCACCCAGTGGATGACGACTCGTACCGGCGCGCTCGGCGACCTCGATCGGGCGATGGGACAGTGGCACGACGCGCTCGAGCTCGCCTCGGCCGCATGGCCGGAGCGGGTTTGGGCGCTGCACAACCTCGGCATGGGACATCTCATCCGTTTCCAGCTGGCCGGCTCGGACGAGGAGCTCGACGCTGCGGTCGCGTCGATGCGGGCAGCGATGGAGACGGCCGAGCGGACCGGTGGGGACCTCGCGCTCGCTGAGCGGGGCGCAGCCTCCGTGCTCGACACGGTGTTCCGGGCACGCGGCGATCCCGACGCCCTCGAACGCTCCATCCATCTCGCCCGCGATGCGTTCGACCGAGCCACACGCACCGGCGCCGCCCGCATCGACGCGTACCAGTACACCCTCGCCCAACTCCTCGCCACCCGCTACGACGCGCTCGGCGAGATCGCCGACCTCGATGCGGCGATCGACGTCCTCGCACCGAACCTCGACGCGTCGCCGATCCTGGGCGACGGCGACGCCCGCTCATCACAGCTCGGCTCGATGCTGCGACGGCGTTGGCACGTCAGCGGCCGGCTCGACGATCTCGATGCTGGGATCGAGCTGCTCGATCGGGCGCTCGATGCAGCGTCGGCCCGAGATCCGAACATGCCCGCTCGGCTCACCAACCTCGGCAACGCGCTCCTCGACCACTACGCCGCGACCGGCATCGTCGACGACCTCGTGCGAGCCGCCGAGGTGCAGGAGCTGGCCGTCGAACGTTCGGGGCCGCAGGACTACCAGCTCGCGTCACGCCACAACAATGCCGGCAACTCCTCGCAGTCCCTCTACGAGCTGACTGCGGAACGTCGCCACCTCGACCGCGCCCTCGATCATTACGAGCGAGCGATCGAGTTGACGGCATCGGATGCTCCCGAGCTCGCCTCGCGTCAGTACAACCTCGGAAGCGCCCTCCGGTATGCCCATCGGATCGAGCCGAGTCCGCAGCTCGCCGAACGTCTCGGAAACACCTTCGAATCGGCATGTCGGAACGGGCTGGCGGCCGGCCTCGAATGGTCGCTGACCGCTGCGCTCAGTTGGGGGGACTGGGCCGGCGAACATGGTCGATGGGCGGAGGCCGGTCGCGCGTACCGTCATGCGCTGGAGGCCACGGATCGCCTGTCGCGCCGCCAGCTCGGCCGAGACGAGAAGGAGTCGTGGTTGGCGCGTGCGACCGGCTTGCCCCAACGTGCCGCGCTCGCTCTCTGCCGGGCCGGGCGAGGTGTCGACGCCGTGATGGCGATCGAGCGCGGTCGCGCTTTCGTGCTGTCCGAGGTCCTGGAGCGAGATCGCGCCGACCTGACACGGCTCGAAGCCGCCGGGCGGGGCGACTTGGCGGAACGGTATCGCACTACCTCGCGCGCGCTTCGCCGAGCGAGCACGCCCGCTGCGGCCGGCGCCGCTCGCGACGATCTCGAGCACCTGATCGGCGAGATCCGGACGGTTCGCGGCTGCGGCGACCTCCTCGCCGCGCCGGAGTTCGACGCGGTCGAGCAGGTGGCGGAACGAGCGCCGATCGCCTACTTGGCGTCGGCGCTGGACGGAGGTGTCGCGATCGTCGTCTTCCCGCGGGCCGAGCCGGTCGTCGTGCCGCTCGACGGCCTGTCCCCGTCGCAGGTCGGCCAGCGAGTCCAGGCGCTCCGCACCGCCGAGCTGGTTCGCGCTGCGCACCCCGAGCACTGGATCGGAACCATCGACGGGGTGACGTCATGGCTGTGGCGAGCCGCGATGGAGCCCCTACTCGACGTGCTGGACACGGCGACCGCGACGACGCTCGTGCCGGTCGGGCCGCTCGGTCTCCTGCCGTTCCACGCCGCCTGGACCCGTGACACATCGCGACCGAGTGGCCGTCGATACGTTCTCGACCGGCTCGCGATCACGTACGCGCCGAACGTTCGGTCGCTCGTGGCGACGGACAGCGACCAGCTCGACCTTCGCGACGACGCGCTCGTGGTCGCCGATCCGCAGCCGAGCTCGGCCGGTGTCGTCCCCGGCGCCGAGGTCGAGGCGGCGCTCATCGGGGAGTGCTTCGCCACCTCGCTGTCGCTGCTCCACGAGGAGGCCACGAAAGCGGCGGTCCTCGAGGCGCTCCCACACCATCAGATCCTCCACTTCGCGTGCCACGGCGACGCGATCCCGGAATTCCCGCTCGAGAGCGGGCTCGAGCTTGCCCACGACGAGCGCATCACTGTCGGCGACCTCATCGACCTGTACGCCACGCAGCGACTCGGTTCGTTCCGGCCGCGATTCGCGATCCTGTCGGCGTGCGAGGCGAGCCGACCGGGCGACGTCCTGCCCGACGAGGTGGTCGGCCTCCCGACTGCTCTGCTCCAGGTCGGCCTCTCGGCGGTCGTCGCGCCGCAGTGGCCCGTCGACGGCCTGGCCGCCGGCATGCTGATCGCGCGGCTGTGCGCCGATTGGGTGGCCCATGGCGACACGTGTCGCGCGTTGCAGCAGGCGCAGCGCTGGCTCCGTGACACAACGAGCCGCGAGAAGGCCGAGTGGTTCGCCGACCGTGCACCCGGCGAAGCCGGTGCGGCCGCCGGCACTCCGTCTCGCGACGTGTGGCGGGCGTTGGTGCGAATGCCACCGGACGAGCTCGACCACCAGCGACCCGATCAGTGGGCCGCCTTCACCCATGTCGGTTCGCCCTGCTAGGAGGTTGACCATGGAGATCGACGAGGTCGCCGAGGCGATCAGCCGAGAACTACCGCAGCTCCTCGGTCCCGACGACCGCGAGGAGGTGGGCGCCCGCCTGTCGGCGCTCCGGACGCGACTCGGTGAGGGCGACGCCGTCGAAGACGAGATCATCGCGCTGCTCGCCGAGCGGGAGCCCACTCGGGCGCGCCTCGACGAGCTGCTGCCGGCGTCAGCGCTGCTCGGCGACCGCGGGTTCGAGCCGCTGCCAGGTCGCTCACCCATCCCTCCCGGAGTCGAGCTGTACAGCTGTCCGCATCGCGACTACCTCTGGCCACGCTCCGACGTCGCCGAGCCGGTGCCGAACTGCCCCAATCACGGCATCGCGCTCGTACCGATCGACGCCGCCGAACCGTGATGCTGCCTGGATTCTGGACCGGAATCGGCGGCAAGCTCGTCGACAGCTGGTTCGCGACGGTCCTCACGCCCACCTTTGTGTTCTGGGCCGTGGGCGTGGCGGGATGGGCCCGCCACCGTGAGGGGGCGTGGAGCGACGGCGTCGACGGGCTCGCGGATGACGTCCGCGATCTGAGCGCCGCTGAGCAGGGCGCCGTCGTGATCGTCGCCCTCGTGATCCTCGCCGCCTCGAGCGTCCTCGTCCGCAGCGCCGCTCCTGCGGTCATCCGTGCGCTGGAGGGCTACTGGCCGAGTTGGCTCGGAGCGGTCCGGCGTGTTCGAACCGAGCGGTGGGTGCGGCGGTCCGAGGCCGACGGGGTTCGCTGGCGCGAGCTGATCCTGCAACGACAGACGGCGACGCTGTCGGCAACTGAGCAGACCGAGCTGTCCGAGTTGGACTATCGAAGGAGCCGCACGCCGCCCGTTCGCGACCTCATGATGCCGACCCAGCTGGGGAACATGCTGCGGGCCGCCGAGGCGCGCCCCGGCACACGCTACGGGCTCGACGCGATCATCTGTTGGCCTCGGCTGTGGCTCGTGCTGCCCGAGGACGCGCGCAGCGAAGTGAGCGGCAGCCGGCGGGTCCTCGACCAGTGGGCGGAGACATGGACCTGGTCGGTGCTGTCGATCGTCTGGACGCCCTTCGTCTGGTGGCTGCCCGCGTTGTCGGTCGCGGTCGCGCTCGTCTCCTATCGGCGCATGACGCGATCGGCCGGGATCTACGGTGATCTCGTCAACGCGTGCTACGACCTCCATCGCTTCGCGCTCTACGAGGCCACGCGGTGGCCCGCACCCATCTCGCCGCACGGGGAAGCCGAGCACGGTGCGGGCCTCACTGCGTTCCTGCACCGAGGTGCAGCTCCGATCTCGATCGAGTACGACCGGCGCGACGACGCCTGACCCCTGTCGTCGCTGGGTTGCACGTCCGGCTGGGCGACCTCGGACCCGACGCCCCGGTGCTCCGACTGCTCCGACAGATCAGTCGCCCGGCACCGGATCCTCGTCACCGACGTCATCGATCGTACGGGTCGCACACACGACGGTGCTCGCCGGACCCTCGCTCCTCATCGTGCGACAGCGCAGATGATCCGTCTCCATCGACGAACCGCGTAGCGACACCGACGACGCGCGCATCATCGCCGCAACGTTCGTCCGCGCGGCGAAGAACCCCGGGGCGTCAAGGAGTGACCATGAGCGTCGAGCCGGCGGTCGTGTGTCGAGTCCTTCGGACAGTTGATTCAGCTCGCTGCGACGTATGGGTCGAGGACTGCTCTGGTGCGCGTGAGACTCCCCGTCAGGTCGGACCTCAGCGAGGCCAGCCCGGGGTCGGTCAGGGCGAGGTTGACGAGGCGAACGCGTCCTGCGTCACGGTCGTACCATGTCGGTTGGACCACCGGTGCTGCCGCGATGTACCTACTGTCGCCCTGCTGCGAGAACGTGACGAGGGCGATGACGCCGTCGTAGGTGGAAGGGTGTTCGCGACCCTGGTTCGCCACCAGGTTCCCCACACTCAGCAACGCGTACTTGCCGTGGAAGGTCTCGATCGGTTGCAGCACGTGAGGGCCATGGCCGACGATGAGGTCGATGTCGGGCGACGCGAGTAGTCGGTCGGCGAGACTGCGCTGGTCGGCGCTCCCCACCGCATCGAACTCGTTGCCCCAGTGCAGGCTGACGATCACGACCGCGGCGCCCGCGGACCGCGCCCGTGCCGCGTCCGCCCGGATCGGTTCGGCATCGATCACGTTCGCCATCCACGACTCGGCGGGCGGCGTACCGTTGAACCCCCATGTGTAGGCGAGGTGTGCGACCAGGACGTCGCCGACGTCGACGATCGGCACCGTCGCGGCTTCACCGGCGGTTCGCGCTGTCCCGCTGTGTCCGACCCGCGCGCCGTCGAGCGCGTCGAGCGTGGCTCGGACGCCCGCAGTACCCTTGTCATTGGTGTGGTTGGAGGCGGTGGAACAACGATCCCAACCGGTGTCGTGGATGCCGTCACCGATTTCTGCGGGTATGCCGAACGACGGGTACCCACTCAGTGCCGTGCCAGGAGGCGCCACGGGTACCTCGAGGTGGCAGATCGCGAGGTCGGCGTCCCCGAGGGGCGATCGAAGGTCGGCGAAGATGGGAGCGAAGTCGTAGCTGCGACCGCTCGCCGCACCGAACCGGCTCGCGTGCTCGACGATCGACGGATGCGGCAAGATCTCTCCGCTCACGGCGACCGTGATCGATGTGGCCGCTCGGACGGGGCTCGCGACTGCTTCGGCTTCCACGACCGAGCCGGTCGCCCCGCTGTCGGATGACTGCGTCTGCACGACGATCACGAACGCAGCGGGGAGCAGCATCGCCACCGTCAGTTGCCGGAAATCAACGAATGACCGATCTCGGCGTACCACGATCCACACGGTAGGTTTTCCGCCCCGCTCGGCGGCGGATGGTCAGGCGAGCGCGACGATCCGCGAACTCGTCACTGTCGAGTACGACGTCGCGCACGTCGTCGCCGGCACGAGGGGTCGCCATATCGGTCGCACGTCTCGACGTCGGTTCGCACTCGAGCAGGTCCCGGCGCTGCCAGCACGGCGATGCGATCTCGACATCACGCGCCGACCGACGTCCTGCGTCGCCCACCCGGCTCGATGACGTCGAACGAGGTCCGATCGGTCCCGGCCACCGGGCGGCCTCTCGTGTGTCAGCATGTGTCCATGCACGGACCCGATACCCCTTCGCCGCCGCTCGCGCCGGCGGTCGTCTAAGTGTCCGGGGCGGCCTCGACGGAACACGAACGGCACCGCGCATCGCGGTGGGCGGAACTGGTTCCGTTCTCGCAGTGGTTGCCCGGATATGACCGGGCGCGCCTTCGATATGACCTGATCGCCGGGGTGACCGTCTCGGCCCTGGTCGTTCCGAAGGCCCTGGGTTATGCCGGGATCGCACTCGTTCCGATCCAGAACGGGCTCTACGCCGCCGCAGCCGGTGCGCTCATCTACGCGATGTTCGGCACATCCCGTCAGGTCTCGACGGGTCCGAGCTCCGCCCTGGCGGCGGTCGCGGCGAGCGCGGTGGTCACGTCCGGTCTCCCGCGCGACGAAGCTCCCCAGTTGGTCGCCGCGGTGACGCTGATGGCCGGTGCGCTGTTCGTGCTGCTGTCCGTGTTCAAGATGGGGTGGATCTCGCGGTTCCTGTCCAAGGCCGTGATCACCGGGTTCCTGTTCGGTGCCGCGATCGAGGTGGTCATCGGTGAGTTACCCAAGCTGACCGGAACGGAGTCATCCGGGAAGAACGCCTGGCGCAAGTTCGCCCGATGGTTCGACTCGCTCGGTGACTTCGACACGACGACGTTCGTCGTCGGTGGGGTCGGACTGGTCGCGATCCTCGTGCTGCGGTTCCTGGCGCCCAAGATTCCGGGCGCGTTGGTGCTGGTCGTCGGTGGCCTGGTGGCATCCAGGCTGCTTGATCTCGCGGATCGGGGCGTGTCGACGGTCGGTGACGTACCGCGTGGCCTGCCGACGCCCGAGTTGCCCGGAATCGGCGTGTTCACCGACCATTTCGCGACGATCTCGGTCGCCGCCCTGGCACTGCTGCTGATCGGGTTTTCCCAGACCGCCGGTGACGCCCGACTCTTCGCGTCGCGTCACTCGTACCGGATCGACGTGAACCAGGAGTCGGTGGCGCAAGGGTTGTCGAACATCGGAGCCGGAGTGTTCCAGGGGATGCCGGTCTCGACCAGCCTGTCGGCGAGCTCGCTGAACGATTCGGCCGGAGCGCGGACACAGATGGCGTCGGTGATCACCGGCATCGTCGTGATCCTCACGCTGCTGTTGTTCGCCCCGTTGTTCTCGGACCTGCCGGCGCCCGTGCTGGCGGCGATCATCATCGACGCGGTCGTGTTCGGGATGATCGACCTCCCCGAGATGCGTCGCCTCTGGCGTGTCAGCCGGGTCGACTTCTGGATCGCCGTGATGGCCCTGCTCGGCGTGCTGACCGGTGGCGTGCTGGCTGGTGTGGTGATCGGGATCATCCTGTCGCTCGGATGGCTCGTCTACGTCAACGCCAGCCCGGCGACACCGGAACTCGGACGCCGGCCCGGTACCACGGCCTTCCGATCGCTCACCGACTTCCCTGACGGTGAGACCTTTCCGGGTGTGCTGGTGCTGCGCTTCGACGGTGGTTTGTACTTCGTGACCTCGGAGGTGTTGAGCGATCGGTTGCGTGAGCGCGTCGTCTCGGCGCGGGAGCCGATCGAACACGTCGTGCTCGATTTCGGCGGTGTCAACTTCGTCGATTCGCAGGGTGTCGGTGAACTCGACCGGTTGATCGGGATCGCAACCGAGCGCCGCATGACGGTCCGTCTGGCTCGGGTCAAACCCGGCGTGCGCGCCGTCCTCGATGCCGATCGAGTGCTGGAACGTCTCGGACCCGACCATGTGCACGGCAACCTCGACGAGGCGGTCAACGCGGTACTCGCAGCGCGCGACGCGTCGTGACGTCGCCGGCCGGCTTTGCGCCAGCCGGGCTCGTCCGCTCGTGGCCGTTCGCCCTGTCGCCACCGAGATGCCCACGAGCATGCCGTCCCGTCGATCCATCGGGCCGTGATCACCAATGTGCTCCGCAACGGAATCATCGACCCGTACGGAGCGTCGAAGGCGACCACTACCGTCGAGCTCGGCATGTCCCGACCATCAGCTTCCCGCTGAGACACGCCAAGGTGGGCGACGTCCGCGGACGTGGCCCGCCGACTTGGTCGATCACGTGGTGGGATGATGGCACGACTCGACCGAGTGGGGTGCTGTGCCCGGTAGTCGCCTGTTCCGTCCGCGGCGAAGGCGCATCTCGCTCGGTGCCGGTCATGGCTCGTCGGTGGTGACGCGGAGTCGGCTGCGCAGAGCGGCTTCCACGACGTCCCGGTGATTGCGTACGTAGTGGTTGGCGACGTCGTTGGCCGGGAGGTGGTCCCAGGACCGCAGGCCTGCGGTGTGGCCCGTCGCCCGATGGATGGCGTGCCGGGCTCGTTGCGACTGCAGCACCCGCGCCCGGATCGCCTCGCTGTCCCATCGCTGTCGAACTCGTGCGGCGAAGCCCGCCGCGGCGTCCGCGTGTTCCGGATCGTCGGCCAGGTTCGTGCGCTCCAGGGGATCGGCCTCGACGTCGTAGAGCAAGGGTGGGTCGGTGTCGCAGTGGACGTACTTCAGGTGGCCGCGGCGAATCATGTAGATCGGGTCCGAGGTCATCTCGGCCGTGTACTCACCGACCGCCTCGGACGTCGCGTCGTCGTCGCCCGACGCCAGCGGCCAGAGGCTTCGGCCCTCGATGTCGGGAGCCGTGTCGTGCCAGTCACCGCCGTCGGTGGCGATGTCCATGACCGTGGGCAGCACGTCGAGGTGGGACGCCGCATTCGCGACCGTGCGGTTCGCCACGCCCGGCCCTGCCATGACGAGGGGGACGCGGGCCGAGCGTTCGAAGAACGTCATCTTGTACCACAGGCCGCGGTCGCCGAGATGGTCGCCGTGGTCGGCCGTGAACATCACCACGGTGGAATCGGCGAGCCCGGTTTCCTCCAGGGTGGCGACGAGGCGACCGAGCCAGTCGTCGACGTAGCTGGTGTTGGCGTAGTAGCCACGTCGGGCCGCCCGCGTCTGGTCGTCGGTGAATCCGACCGTGTCGGCCTGGATGCCGGCGCGCACGCGGCGGCTGTGCGCGTCCAACACGCTCACATCGACCGGGTCGGGGAGGTCGATCGTGTCGTCGTCGTAACGATTCCACCACTCCGGTCGGGCCACGTAGGGGTCGTGGGGATGGATGAATGAGGCGACGAGGAAGAACGGGCGCTCGTCGGCGTCGCGGGCGAGATCGTGGAGCTTGCGGCGAGCTGTGAAGCCGACCTCTTCGTCGTAGTCGATCTGGTGGGTGGTGACCGCCGGGCCGGCCTCCCGGAGCGGATCCATGTTGTGATACCACTTGTCGATCCGCTGGTCGGCTGCGTCCCAGTCGGGGGTCCAGGCGAAGTCGGCGGGGTAGATGTCGGTCGTCAGCCGTTCCTCGAAACCGTGCATCTGGTCCGGACCGACGAAGTGCATCTTCCCGGTCAGAATCGTCCGGTAGCGGGCGGCCTGGAGATGGTGGGCCACCGTCGGGATCGACGCCGGGAATTCGGCGGCGTTGTCCCAGGCGCCGATGGAGTTGACCGACCGGCCGGCGAGCATCGTGTACCGGGCCGGCGCGCACAGGGGGGAGTGGCAGTAGAACGCGTCGAAGCGCGCTCCTCGCTCGGCGAGAGCGTCGAGGTGTGGCGTCGACACGACGGGATGGCCGTACGTCGCCGTGAAGTGCGGCGCCAACTGGTCGGCCATCACCACGACGATGTTCGGACGCGTCATCGCCCGAACCTATCCGTCCTTGAACGAACGTTCAGGACCGGAGCCGGTCGAAACACTGCAGGCGACGGCGCGAGCACGGGTTCGATCGCGCGGCGCATCCGCTGTCGACCGGCGAGATCACCAGTCGATGTCGGGCGTCGGCGGGAAGAGCTCGTCGCGTTCGGCGGCGAGGCGCTCGCAGTCCCAGTCCGGCTGGACCCGCTCCAGGATGATCGGACTCTTCGTGAGGTCGGGATGCTGGACCCAGTTGGCGTCGGAGCCCGCGAAGATCGGATCGCTCGCTCCGATGACGAGCTGCTCGGAGTCGTCGGTGACGATGCCCGACAGCGTGTCGGGGTCGACCAGGAGCGCTTCGTAGGCGAAGATCTCGCGGCGGGCGATGTAGAGCTCGCCCGCGAGGTCGTCGGTGACTCGGATGGTCACCGTGATCCCCGGTTTGCCGTCACCGTCGTCGTCGACGATGCGGCCATCGTCGGGGTCGGTCGGGAGCGGCTCGTTGGCGGGATCGTCGAGCCGGATGCCCACCGGGGTCGGGGTCGCCGCACGTCGAACCCGCAGGGTCCCGTCGACGACGTCGACCTCGACCGGTGTGCTCGGCGGCCTGATCGCCTGGGTTGCCGCGTCCGAGAGCGACGTCTCGATCGGCTGGTCGGTGCGCTGTTCGGAGAAGCAGAATTCGGCGGTATCGACGATCCGACCGTCGACGTGCGAGAAGTCGTTGAAGCCGTAGCTGATGATCAGCGTCTTGAGATCGCCGTCCTCGTAGGCCACCACGTCGAAGTGGGCCCACCGGCCGACGAGTTCGTCGCCGAGCACCGTCGCTTCCGGCACGCTCGACTGCGCCGTCGTTCCCACGGCCGTCGTGACCGGTGCCGCGGCGGTCGATCCAGCGGTGGTCGATCCAGCGGTGGTCGGGGCGACGCCGGTCGTGGAGGTCGGCGGGCTCGTCGTCGCAGGCGTACGGCCCTCGGCCGATTCCGAGCCGCCGGCGCTGCACGCCGTCAGGAGCAGGACGAGTGGGAGCAGCGGGAGGCGTCGGCGCACGGCGGCGAACCTATCGGGCGGTCGTCGTTCGTACCCGCTCCTCGTGTCCGGCGTCGACAGCGAGCGGGCGTCGGCGGTGGTGTCAGTGCGTCGGTGTACAGCGGGCGACGCCGTCGGTGTCAGTGCGGATCAGTTCGCCGAGCCCCCGAAGGTGTTCGAGGTGGGCGTAGGTCTCGCTCTCGGCCATGTCACCCCATGGATGTTTCTGGAAGAGGACCCGCATGAAGTCCGGCACCGTGCCGTCGGCAAGGTGGTCCCAGGCGCCTCGCACCGTGTCGAGGCGGTCCTCGTGGTGCTCGATGATGTGGCGCGCACGCCCAGCGAGGCCCGTGAAGGGATCGCCGTGCGCCGGTAGCGCGATCGACACGACATCGAGTTCTTCCATCCGCCCGAGCGATGCGAAGAACGCGGCGAGCGGATCGGGCTGGGGTGTCAGGCCGCTGATGTGCGGCGATCGACGGCAACACGTGATCACCGGTGAGCACGACGCCGTGGTCCGGGTCGTCGAGGCACAGGTGGTCGTAGGTGTGCCCCGGTGTGTGCATCGCCACCCATTCGCGCCGGGCGAGCTTGATCGTTTGCCCATCGGTGAGTGGCATGGTCGGCCCAGGGATCGCGAACGTCCCGCCGGTCGGCTCGCCGGCTGTGAGCATTCGCTCCAGGAACTCCGGCGATGGACGGGCACACGTGCCGCCCCACGGGCTCGGTCGTGAGAAGTCGCGCTCGAGTGCGGCCGCCTGGTCGTCGGGCGAGTTGATCGCCAGTGTCGTCGAATCCTCGTCGTCGAGGGCGTCAGCCTCCCAGATCGTGCGGAAGGTCTCGTGGGTGACGACGTCGGCGCCCGTCTCGTGCCGGAGCCGCATCGCACTGCCGTAGTGGTCGGGATGCGAATGGGTGACGACGATCGTGTGCACGTCGGCCACCAGATAGCCGGCCCGGCCGAGGCGGTCGACGAGCGCTCGCTCGGACTCGTCACCCGGAAGACCGGGATCGACCACCGCCGCGCCGTGCTCGTCCTCCAGCAGACAGCAGTTCACATGGCCGAGACCCGGCATGGCGATCGGCAACTGACTACGCAGAATCCCGTGCGCCACCTCGGTGATCTCGGTCGACGCATCCTCCTGCTCCTGCTTGTGCGGTCGTGGTGGACCAGGAGGGTCAGAGCGCTCGTGGCGTGCGTGATCGGCGTTGTGCGAGTGGTCGTGGCCGTGGTCGCGCATGCTGGTTTGCCATCATGCTCGATCGGGCGGCGTCGCTCCGGGTCGGCCGACCGACGGGACATCCGGCCGAAGGGCGCCGAGTGCACCTGAGCGGGGCAACGCCGGGCAAGCTACCCTTTCCGGTCTGGCGTGTCCCATCGCGATCCGTATCGCGAATCCGGACTGCACGAGGCGGCGGTCGAGCGCGTCGGATACGGTCGGGTGATGGGAACGTTCGTGGTTGGTATCGACGGTTCGGACGAGGCAGCCGACGCGCTCCGCTGGACCCTCGGGCTCGCTGGCGCCGATGACCACGTTCGAGCGGTGGCCGCCTGGACCTATCCGATCGCGGTCGGTGGCGGGCTCGGCTACGGAGCCGGCGTTGCGGCAACCATCCCGTACGAGGAGATCGAGGCCGGCGCGCGAGCGGCCCTCGACGGCACCTTGTCCCAGGTCGACGCCGCCGGGATCGACCTCACCAGCGAGACGGTGATGTCGGCCTCGCCGAGCGGCGGTCTCATCACGGCGGCGAAGGATGCCGATCTGCTGGTCGTGGGCACCCGTCGCCACTCGACGGTCGGCCGTGTGTTCGTCGGATCGGTTGCGATCCAGTGCGCCCACCACGCTCCGTGCGCCTTCGTCGCCGTGCCGGCTGCGCCACCGCCGCTCGGCGACGTCATCGCCGTGGCCGTCGACGGATCGGACTCTTCGCCGAGGGCGCTGCGGTGGGCGGCGGCGCTGGCGACCGAGCGCAACGTCCGTCTCCGGGTGATCTCGGTGTGGGAGAGGATCGCCTGGTCGGGCGGCCCCCGGATCGTCGATCCGGACCAGAACGACGAGGACCGTGCGCTCGACCTGCTCCGTGAACAGGTCGAGCAGGTGGTTCCCGAAGCCGTCGACCGGATCGAGTACCGGCCGGTGCACGCGGAAGCACACGTGGCGTCCCATCTGCTCGAGGCGGCCGAGGGTGCCGGGCTGCTCGTGATGGGTTCGCGTGGTCGCGGCGGTTTCACCGGCCTGTTGCTCGGCTCCGTCAGTCAGCGGTGCCTCGAGAGCTCGACGATTCCGGTCGCCATCATCCGGAACTGAGCTCGCGGATCGCGGTCGTCGACACCCGGTTCGTCGTCGAACCGGCGCCAGGCACGCGCAGGATCGAGTCGGCCCATTCGCCGTCGATCGTTGCGGACCGCCGGTGCGATCTTGCGATACAGTTCGGGGATGCTCGGACCCGTTCAACTCCTCGCTTTCCGGTTCGACACGCTCGACCATTTCCAGGGTGACATCCTGGAACGGCTCGAGGAGTTGGCCCCGGTCAATGCGGTACGCGTGCTCGACGCCTTGTTCGTCGCCAAAGAGGACAACGGTGATCTCGTCGCGCTCGAGGTGGGCGACCTGGGTGAGGAAGACGGCGACGACCTGCTTGGCGTCATCATCGGCGAGCTCCTGGGCTTCTCGTTCGAGGGTGACGATCCCGAGGCGCCGCCGTCCGAGATCACCGAAGCATCTGCGATCGGGGTGAGTGTGTCCGACATCCGCAGCATGGCCCGCGACCTCGCGCCGGGCACGGCCGCCGGACTCCTGCTGATCGAGCACCACTGGGCCGCAGGTCTCCGCGATGCGATCTACGAAGCAGGGGGCTCGCTCCTGCTCCAGGGGTACCTGACGCTCGAGGGCCTCGCCATGGTCGGGGCCGAATTGACAGCCACTGCCGAGGCGATCGCTGCGATCGAGATCGCTGGAGCCCTCGAGGCCGAGGCGACCGTCCGCTCGGTCGAAGCGCTGGCGGCCATCGAGCTCGCTGCCGAGGTCGAGGCTGCGGTCGCAGCGCAGACGGTGCGCCGGCTCGTCGAGTCCGGCTTCATCGAGCAGGCCGATGCCCAGCAGGCGTTGGCCGCGCTCGTGAGCGACGAGATCCTCGATCGAGTATCCGCCGACGAAGGGAGTTCGTGATGCCTCCAGCACGCCGATCGATGCGCCGTACGGCGCGTCGCACATCTCGTCGAACGAGCCGCCGAATGGACCGGCGGATGACGGCGGCAGCGCCGCCGCAGCAGCACGCCGAGCCGGCAGTCGCCCCTGCGCCGGCGGCGGCGCCCCCGCCGGCGGCTCCTGCCGCCGAGGTGCCTGCGTACGTGGCCGAGCTCGAACAACTCGCGTCCTTGCGCGACGCAGGCGTGCTGACCGACGACGAGTTCGAGGCGAAGAAGCGCCAGATCCTGGGCCTGTGACCTCGAGAGGGGCGCGTTGAGCGGCGCCGCTGCCGTTGCGTGACCCGGCGGGTCGACGGCACGCGATCGCGAACTCCCCAGGGGACCCATGGTGACGTGCCCGCGCTCGGCGACGGTCAGCTCGAACCTGTCGACTCGTCGGCGAGCGTCTCGCCGATCCAGTCGTCGATCACCTGCCAGTGGTCGTACAGCCAGGCCTCCTGGTCGGCGGCGGGTGGCACCGCTTCGGCGGGGACGGTCCACAGCCGAGTCACGATGTGAGAGTCCATCGGGATGCCACGCCACAGGTCTCGGAACGTCGTCAGCTTCTCGAGACCGACGTGGCCGACGAACACGACGTCGGCGGTCGGCGCAGCGGCGATCGCGGTCTCCACGCCGGTGGGCTTGGGCGGCAACACGTACTCCATCTCGCGAGCCTGGTCCGCCAGGCGGGGTCGGCCGATCTCGTCGAGCTGGTCGATCGCCCGGCGTCGCCGGCGTTCCGTGAAGTTGCCACCCTCCGGGAACAGCACGATGGCACCCGCCGGGTCCATCCCGGCCGCCAGCTCGGTGATCGACTCGACCACGACCTGACCCGCCGGTCCGGTGCTCGGGATGAAGCGGTTCGGCAGTCGGCTCAGCACGACGTCGACGCACGGATCGACTTGGAGCATGTCCTTCAAGATGATGCGCGGTCGCCGGTCGTACGCGTTGAGGAGCGCGTCGACCAGGAGGAACGAGTCACCTGGCCCGGCGTGGCGGGAGAACACCAGGGCCGGCCGGCCCGGTGTGGCGGCGGTGGAGGTTTCCTGCGACTCGATCACGAGATTGAACGTTCGTCGGGCGCTGCCCATGACGCGACGCAGCCACCATGCGGCAAGTCGGTAGTGAAGGTCCTCGAAGCGTGGCGTCCGGATCTTCCAGCCGAACCCGGACAGGATCCAGAGCGCGAACAGGACGATCAGCGTGAGCGCTTCCATCGCCACGTACACGAACAGGAACCACGAAACGCGGAGCGGACGCCACCGGCCCGGCACGTATCGCGATGCGAACGCGGCGACGACCAGCCACAGTGGGACCGTGAGCAGCGCGGCCATGCTGCCGATGAGGAACAGCGGCGCGATGATCAGCCGACGGACGAGATACGGCGGTGGCCGTTTCATGCCGGATCGGAGAGGTTCGACAGGTACCGCGCGCTCGCTTCGTACGCCCCTTCGATGAGGGTCGACGTGTCTCCCAGGTCGGTCCACCTGGCCTGGCGGGGGTCGTCGAACTGCACATCGTTGGCGCTGGGCAGGACATGCACGTCGACGCCCTCGATCGTCCGGCTCCGGATGGTCCCGAAGCGGTGCCGGCGTGCGATCTCGAACGCGATCAAGGCCGTCTCGTAGATGTGTTTCGGGCGACGGAGCGGCTGCTCGAGCCGGCCGACCTGGAGCACGTAGATCTCCGTGGCGCCCAGGTCGATCGCCCGGTCGAGCGGGACCGAGTTGACCAGCCCCCCGTCGTAGTAGAGCTCGCCGTCGATCTCCACCGGCGGGAACAGCGCCGGGACCGCGGCCGAGGCCATCACGGCATCGACGATCGGCCCTCGATCGAACCAGGTCTCGGCAGCGCGCTCGATCGACGCAGCGACACACTGGAACGGCACCTGCAGCGCCTCGATCCGGTCGACGGGGAGCGCCTCGTCGAGCAACCGCCGGAGCGGCGCAGGGTCCTGGATCGCGAGTCGTGTCCGATACAGCGTTCGCGCCCGATCGAGCGGTCGCTTGGCCAGCAGGTCCTGCTCGGCGACCCTCCGCCACAGCTGTTCGAGGTGGGCGATGCCCGCATCGGTCGGATCCGACGCGAAGACGGCGCCGTTGAATGCCCCGATCGACGTGCCGAGCACGAGGTCGGGCTCGATCCCCGCGTCGACCAATGCCGTGAGCATGCCGAGCTCGACCGCGCCCCAGCGACCTCCGCCTCCGAGCACGAACGCGCGGTGAGGCGTCGAGCGAGCGTGCGGCATCGATGGGATCGAGGGGTGTTCAGGATCGGTCATCGACGTCCTCGACGTTCGCCGGATCGTCGAGTGTCAGTCCCAATGCCGAGCAGCAGGCCTCGGGAGTCTCGAGGCTGAGCGCCAGCTCGCGGACCGCGACCGGGAACCCGAGCACCCGCGCCGCGGCCGGGGGCTCGATGTCGAGGACCACGATGCCGGAGGACGAACCGTTCACGAGCCACCTGCCACGCCATCCGTGTGCACCCCAACCGAGCACCCGGCCGCTCCACCGTGACGCAGATCGGATCGACGTGCGGTCGATCGTGCTCCGGAATGCGATCCCGAGTCGCACCTCTACCTCGTTCGCGCGGACCGTGACACGGCTGAACCGCCGACCGCTCCCGAGCAGGCCGAATAGCCATCCACACCATCGGTCGTATCGAAAGGAGAACGTGCTCACGATGTCGTTCCAGGAGGGTCGGCCGGTCGGGATCGTCGACCATCGGGCCGGTGGTCGATCCTACCGGTATCCGGATCGACGATCGTCCCCCTGGGTGGGCGGCACGCCGCGTCGAGCGGATGCCGACGTCGTCCGTCGTGGCGGACGGCCTACTGCGCGGAGAGGCTGATGATCGCCCGCAGGTTGTTGCCGACGACGACGCCCATCAGGAACAGACTGAACGCCAGTGCCCAGGCCGCGTTGCGTCGCACCTTCCAGGACGGACGCTCGCGCAGCAGGAGCCCTCGATTGAGCCACGCGAACTTGTGGCCGCGCTCGGCCGTTGTGGCGAGCCGCCACATCATGGCCACGCCGATCAGCACCTTGACGGTGCACATGCCCGCGACGCCGATGTGATCGATCGCCCACACGGCGATCGGGTTGCCCTCGCGGGCGCCGGCGTCCGCGTGGAGGGTCAACGCGATCCAGGTGGTGAGCCCGTCGAGCATCATCAGGAGTGCTCCGGTGAACCAGAACGGACGGATGATCTGGCGGTACGTCGGTTCCCGGTCGAATCCGGTGGTCGTCGTGGCGGTCATTGGGTCGCCCTTCTCTCCGGCCGCCGAGGAGACCTCGGCGGTGAGCACGGAAGACGCCATCTCTCGGCGACCCTCCGTGCACGATGTGCTGGTCACCAGGGTCTGGCGGGGCCCTGCACGATCGGTCCAGAACCACGATCCGATCGCTGCTCTCACCTTCTCACCTTGCGGGGTGCGAAGACCGTCCGAGCACGTCAAATTCTCGCCGAGAGTGGCCAAAGTTCTCGCGGGTCCTGCGGAATGCGTTCGACTGACCACTCAGTGTGAAATAGATTGGTGTGATGTCAACCCGGCGGGTCAGCTTGTCGGTCGTCGAGTTGTTGCAGCATGAGTACGCCGGCGATGTTCATGAAGTCGTGTTCGGTCACGAGGCCGACCAGCATGCCCTCGTCGACCACGGGCAGCGCACCGATGCCGAACGACCTCATGATCTCGAGCGCTCGGAGCGGGGCCATGCCGGGCGGCACGCAGACGGGGTCGGGTTGCATGATGTCGGCCATGCACAGGTCGGTCCACCGCTGCGTCTCGTCGTTCGCGGCCATCACCCGAAGCAGCCGGCGGTACGAGACGATCCCGACGATGCCGTCGTCGCCGTTCTCCACGAGCACCTGACGGATGCGGTGCCAGTCCATCAGGTTGGCCGCGAGATCGAGTGGATCGTCCGGCGCGACCGTCACGAGGTCGGTGACCATGATCTGCTCGATCGAACGGAAATTGTGCTTCCAGCTGCCGCCTTCCTTCATCGTCGCCGCCGTCCACTCCGAGACAGGGTTGCCGACGACCTGCCGTGACGCCATACCGGCGGTCAGGCTGTTCAGCCGTTGGCCGAGCTCGCCCTGCCGATTCATGCCGCGCATCGACATCACCTGCCACCGATTCCCGGTGTACCCCGAGCGGACCCGTCGTTCGATCACGCCCAGGTAACGCGACACGTCGTCGTCGTCGACGCCCGCGGAACGGAGGCCGTCCTCGGCCACCGGGAGGAGTACGTCGAGCATGAGCGCCGGGGCGGCGTACTCCTCGTTGTCGGTCCAGACCATCGTCGAGGCGAGTCCCTCCCGGGCGGCGTTCGAGAAGTTCGCGCGGGCGACGTCGAAGCTGGCCATCCGGCTGACCTCGGGGAACAGTTCGGCAGCACCCGTCACGAGCCCGAGCCAGAGCGCGGCATTGGCGATCTCGTCCACGGTGGACGGGCCCGAGGGCAGCACCCGATTCTCGACGCGCAGGTGTGGGACGCCGTCCATCACCCCGTAGCACGCCCGGTTCCACCTCCAGACGGTGCCCGTGTGCGTGCGTACCGCGGCCAACGACGGGATCTCCCCGCGAGACAGCACGTCGAACGGATCCTCGTGTTCGTCGGGGGCGAGCAGCGGCCGGAACCGCGTGATGTCCTCCTTGAACAGTTCGGCCACCGAGTCGTTCACCCAGCGCGATCCGAACGTGACCCTCCCTTCACGCTGGCGGAGATGCTGCCCGGAACGGCGAGTGTCGACGGACTGCTCGAACAGCGGAATGCGAGTCTCGGCCCACAGGTGCTTGCCGAACAGGATCGGTGAGTTCGTGCAGCAGGCGAGTGTCGGCCCCGCCAACAGCTGGGCGAGGTTGTAGGTGTTGGCGAACTCGTCGGGGGTCACCTGCAGGTGGACTTGAAAGCTCGCATTGCACGCCTCGGCCATCACCGAGGTCTGACGAACGTGGAGCTCGTCGACCCCGGAGATCTGAAGGTCGACGTGTTCACCCCGGAGATCCATCAGCGCCTCGTTCAGTGCGAGGTACCGTGGGTTCTGGACCATGTTGGACAACTGGAGGTCGCTCAGACGCAACGTCGGGAGGATGCCGGCCAGCACGATCTCGTGGTCGAGCGAACGGGCCGCCGCCCGGCAGATCGAGACGAATTCGTCGAGCTGCGCCTGCATGTCGCTGAAGCAGGTTCCCCGGAACTGCTGCGGGTCGAGATTGATCTCGAGGTTGAACGCGCCGATCTCGGTCGTGAAGTGCGGGTCGCCGACGACGTCGAGCAGTTGCAGGGCGACCGGCGACGCCTGCCACGCTCGGTCGACCAGGAACAACTCCTGCTCGGCGCCGATGTGCCGATGGGAGACATCGAAGACACGCTCCTGCAGCATGTGCTCCAGCGCGTGCAGGTCGCGGAGCATCCAGTTCATGGCGCGTTTGCGCTGCTCGACGGCATGTGCGGTATGCAGTCCCACGATCTAGCTCCTTCCCGATGTGTTCTCCGGTTCGGCCTCCATCAGACCACCTCGCCGAGGTAGTGCGGGAGCATCTCACGCCACAGCGGCCAGTCATGGGCCCACTGCGTGCCCCAGGAGTCGACCCGGTTCGGCACGCCGGCCGCGCCGAGCAGGTGCGCCACCTGCCACGACTCGGCGATGTCCTCGTTGGCGCCTTCCCCGGAGGCCAGGATCACCGAGCGGTGCCGCAGTGTGTTCAGGTGGTCGTCGTCGAGCGCACCCAGGGCGTGCAGCGGCGACGCCCACGCGAAGTGTTCGTTGACCGGACCGTCCATGAAGCGCTCCAGCCGATAGGTGCCGCTCATGCAGATGGCCTGCCGAAACACCGACGGGAAGCGACACAGGGCGGCGAGCGCATTGAACGCACCGATCGACGACCCCGCGGTGATGATCTCGATGTCGTCGGTGCGACAGTCGGTTCGGATCGCGGGAACGATCTCGCTGCCGATGAACTCGACGAACCGACGGAGCATCCACGACCGGTGCAGGCTGTCACCCTCTTTCGCGAGCAGAGCCCGTCCGTTCACGCTGTCACACGAGTAGAGCTTGATCCTGCCGTCGGAGATCAACGCGCCGCACGCATCGACCAGGTGGAAACGTTCGACCTCCTGAGCGTCACCGCCCGCGGTCGGAAACACCAGAACGGGAACGCCGACGTCGCCCCAACGGGCCACCTCGACCGTGCGGTCGAGATGGGGTGAGTGCCAGCGATCGACGGTCTTCGTCACTGGTCGTGCCTCCAGTTCTGGATCCGCTGCCAGAACATCTCCGTGAACTCGTCGACCTCGTGTTCGGGGTACATGGCAACGACCTTCTGCCTGACTGCGTCGTGGGCGACGTCGGTACCGAAGAACTCGTGCAGCACGTCGTCGAGGTTCGACAGTTGTGTATCGCAGAACTCGTCGAACTCGTCGGCCTGGAGACGGGTCCGGGCGAGGGCTGCGTACTGCGCCAGCTTCTCTGGGTAGCTCGCATCGGTATCGGCGATGTCGAAGAACGGCTGCCAGTCGAGGTTCGGTCGCACGGGGCGTTTCGTTGCGGCGCAGAACAACGACCAGCGCAGATTCGCGCCGATCAACCAGGGGAAATGGTAGTGCAGCGACGTCACCTGCGAGTCGGGGCACGGATTGGCGAAGTCGATCGGGAACCACGTCGTGTCCTGGCGGAGCGCTTCACAGCTGTTGAAGTCCCACCCGAAGAACGCGTTGATCGTGAGCGTCGTGTCGATCAGATGCTGACGCTGGTCGTCGGGGATCGCGCCGTCGTCGCTGGTGTAGCGGTCGTGCAGGGGTGCGCCAGGGTCGTAGCGGATGATCCGCACCTGCGGCCCGAGCCCCACGCACCTGAGGAACAGATCGTGCGGCTCGACGGCCTGCTGGAGGTGCATCAGATAGGTGCCGCTCTCGTCGTAGAGGCGTTGGAGGTCCTCGGCGTCGTCGATGCGGCTGACCCCCGCCCACCCGCCGCCGTCGTACGGCTTGATGTACATCGGGTAGCCCACCCGTTCGCCGAGCTCGCGGAGGTCGAACATCTCGGCATATCGCTCGAGCGTCACCTGGAGGTCGGGCTGCGAGTCGTAGCCCTTCGGGGGCACCATCCACGTGGTCGGGATCGGCATCCCGAGCCGCATCATGGCGCAGTACGACGTGTGCTTCTCGTTGGACTGGATCGACCATGGGTTGTTGAAGACGTACAGCCCGTCGAGCAGGATCGCCTTCTTGATCCACTCCCGACTGGTGCCGTACCAGTGCGTGAGCCGATCGATGACGACGTCGTAGCTCGTGGGTTGGCGCAGGTAGAAGGGCTCGATCCGGACACGGTCGACGTCGAACCGGATCGAGTCGCCGCCGAGGTCGACCGTGAGGTCGAGTTGCCGGAGGATGTGCTCGTAACAGATCGGCCAGCACACGTCCGCGCCGAGGGAGAGGCCGATCCTGCGTCGAACGTCAGCCATGAGATTCCCCCTCGTTCTCCGTCGCCGTTCCGGTGGCGTCCGGCCGCTCGAATGGTCGCACATCTCGAGGGCGGAACGCATCGGCGAAGAGCCACGGCAGGCCGAGGCCCAGGGTGTCGCGCCAGCACCTCCAGGTGTGGCCGTCGTGCATCTCGGCGAGCAGCACCTGCGCGCCCGTGCCGGCCAGCACCGGGCGAACGGCCCGGTTGTCGTCGATCAGCGCCTCGAAGATCCCGCAGCTCATGAAGACCCGGTCGGCGACCCGGACGGGGTCGTCAAGGTAGCGGGCGACGAACTGTTTGACCGGTCGCCAGAGGTCCTCGGTCCGTTTCGCACCGTGAGGTGCGGCGCCGTCGAACGACCCCGACTGGAGCAGGAGCTTCCCGAACGCATCGGGGAAGCGGACCGCCGTCGACAGGGTGGCGATCGCTCCGAAACTGGCGCCGCCGAGACAGCGGTGGTCCCGATCGCCGATCAGCGGGAGGTGCCGCTCGAGGTACGGGACGAGCTCTTCGACCACGAACCTGGCGTGGTGTTCGTAGTCGGCGTACTCGAGCAGCCGGTCGTACGGATCGCAGAACGCGACGACGAACTCCGGTGTCAGACCACGGTGGATCAGGTTGTCGAGCACGGTCGCGGCGTCGGCGTAGTGCAAGTAGTCGGTGCCGTCGTGCATCACGAGCAGCGGGTACCGATGTTCGGGCTCCATCGAGAACGATGCCGGCAGATACAGGTGGACGGGAACCGCTCGGCCGAGATGCGCGCTCGGGATCGTGAGCGAGCGTTGAAGGCCAACTTCGGCATCGGGATCGTGCAACGCCCACGGCGGTACCGAGTATCCGTGCGAGCGACAGACCGAATTCTGCCCGAAGGGGTTGCGGGCCTCGAACGAGTTGAGGGGATCCTCGCAGTCGTAGCTGTGAAGGCTGTCGGTGATGTGCAGGCGGTATTCGAGGCGGGTCGACGTCGGCAGCGTGAGCGCGAGGAGCCACCAGTTCGAATCGGGCAGCCGTTCGAACGACAGATCGTCGGGAAGTCCGATCCCGAAGTGGATCAGACGGACGGCATCCACTTCGCCTCGGTAGGCGAAGGTCGTCACACCCTCCGCGGTGATCGGGAAACCGCGCTCGAACACCATGCGGTCGAGCGCGGTCGGCGTCAGCGCACGGTCGGGTTCGACCCGCTCGGCGAGGCGAACGCTCAAGGCGGACACGTCGCCGGTCATCGCACGTGCACCGTGACGGATCGGCCGATCTCGTCGAGCACGTACCGGAGGTGGTCGTAGTCCTCGTGCCGAGCCCGGACCCAGGCGTTGGCCATGTATCCCGCCTCGACACCCTGGGTCGGTGTGCCTGGCTCGGGCAGATGCGCGTCGATCACGAGGTCGCCGAAGCGGCGCTGCATCTCGTCGATGCCCGTGTAGCCCGAGATCGTGCCGTCCCCTTCGGGCCGGAGTGCCACGATGCCGGCGGCGTAGCGCCTCGACGCTTGTCGGTCGGTGCCGCCGTGCACCACGATCTGGGCCCACTCGCGGTACATGTCGAGGTCGTTGCCGACGCCGTAGAGGTCCCACGCCCGCACGCCGGGCGGGCGGCATCCGATTTCGGAGAACACGAGTCCCTTCGGACCGGAGAACCACTCCATGTGCGTCGCCGACGTACCGATGCCCAACGCCCCGATCACCCGGCGGCCCATCTCCTTGACACCGTCGTAGTCGGCGAGTCCGTCGATGCGGTTCGTCGCGATGAACTGCGGTGAGATCCAGCGGGTCCGCATCGCCTCGAGCACGTTGGGGTAGTAGTGGCTGACGAACTCGTGGACCACGTGGCCGTTGACGCTGATCGTGTCGTAGAACCCCTCGTGGCCGTCCATGAACTCCTCGACGGCGACCGTCACGCCGCGATCCACTCCCGAAGCGGCGATCGCCCGTTCGAGGTCGGCGTCGTCGTCGACGCGGTGGGTGCCGGACGCTCCGGCTCCGTCCGGTGGTTTGACGATGAGTGGGTAGCCGACCTCCGACGCGAAGGCGCGGACCTCGTCGGCCGACGTCGCGCCCGTCGAACGAGCGCACGGGACACCGGCTTCGCGGAGCACCTGCTTCATCGCCGGCTTGTCCCGGCAGAGGAACGCGGTTCTGACCGACGTGCCCGGAATCGAGCACGCTTCGCGGACACGTGCCGCCGTCATCGTGTGCGCTTCGACGGTCGCCTCGAGCCGGTCGACCCACAACCGACCCTGGATCCAGTGCACGGCCCGCTCGACGGCCTGATCGTTGGTGACCGAGTCGACGTGTTCGTAGTGGGTGAGCCACCCCTTCACGTCGTCGTCGAGCCAGTCCTTCGGTCGTTCCCCGATCCCGATCACGGTGGCGCCGACCTCTGACAGGGCGCGTGCGAACTGCTTCTGGTTGTCCGGGAAGCTCGGCTCCAGCAAGATGATGTTCACCCCACTTGTCTAGCGCCTCCGACGGTGCGCTCCCAGATGCTCGCAGGACGACGCAGGTGCCCGGCCGGGCTACGGTCGGCGACGTGGTGACGGTGGTGTTCGTGGCTCCCTACGCGATGGAAGCGACCAACCGGTTCCTCGCTGCCTTCCTGGCGATCGACGATGCCGACATCGCGGTCGTGAGCAGCGATCCGGTCGAGCGATTCCCGGACTCGATCCGCCAACGGCTGGCTGGTCACTGGCGCATCGGCGACTGCCTCGACCCCGACCAGCTCGCGCACGGCGTCGGATCGGTCGGTGCGCAACTCGGCGGCGTCGAGGTGCTCACCGGCATCCTCGAACCGCTGCAGGTGCCCCTCGCCCGAGTGCGGGAACGGCTGGGCATCCCGGGCATGGACCCCCCGACCGCCGAGAACTTCCGGGACAAGGCGCGCATGAAGTCGGTCTTCGAGGCGGCCGGCATCCCGTGCGCCCGCAACGCCAGGGTGGACAGTGCCGACGCGGCACGTCGGGTGTTCGCCGACTGGCGGACTCCGGTGGTGGTGAAACCCCTCGCCGGCATGGGAGCTCGCAGCACGTTCCGCCTCGACGACCGAACAGCGGTCGACAGGTGGCTCGATGCAGCACCACCGACGGCAGCTGCCCCGGTGCTGATGGAGGAGTTCCTGACGGGGCGCGAGTTCTCGTTCGAGAGTGTGCTGGTCGGCGGTGAGCTCGTGTGGCACTCGATCGGCCGGTACGACCCGACTCCGTTGACGGTGGTCGAGAACCCGTGGATCCAGTGGAGCGTGGTGCTGCCCCGACGAATCGATGGCGAAGAGTTCGCGGCGATCCGCTCGGTCGGCGCCGATGCGGTACGGGCGTTGGGCATGTCGACCGGGCTCTCGCATCTGGAGTGGTTCCTCCGTCCCGACGGCTCGGTGGCGATCTCCGAGGTGGGCGCCCGCCCACCTGGCGCCCAGATCGCGACACTGATGTCGTGGGCCCATGACACCGACATGTACGCCGCCTGGGCGCGGCTCGTGACCCACGGAGAATTCGACCCGCCCGAACGGAGGTACGCGGTCGGCGCGGCGTATCTCCGGGCCCAGGGCTCGGGGCGGGCGATCACATCGGTCACCGGCATCGACCGGGTGAGCGAACGAACGCACCGGATGGTCGTCGAGTCGAAACTCCCGGCGGCGGGTAGCGCCCGCTCCGACAGCTACGAGGGTGACGGGTACGTGATCGTGCGCGGCGACGACAGCGACGAGGTCGACGCCGCATTGGGCGAGATCGTGTCGGTGATCCGGGTGGAGTGCGACTGATGGACGTCGTCTTCCTGTCACCCGACTACCCGACCGATCTGCCGCTGTTCGTCAGCGGGTTGGCCGAAGTCGGTGCGCGCGTGATCGGCGTCGGCGACCAGCACGTCGACGGACTCACCGAGCGCACGAAGCGAGCGCTGGCCACCTACCTGCAGGTCGGATCGTGGTCCGACGAGAACGCCGCGTTCGACTCGATCCTGAACCAGCTGCAGGGCCGTCGCGTCGACCGCATCGAGACGCTGTGGGAGCCGCTCGTCATGCTCGCAGCCCGACTGCGCGAACGCGTCGGCGTGCCGGGGATGTCGGTCGCCGACGCGTTGGCGTTTCGCGACAAGGGCGTGATGAAGCAACGGGTCGAGGCTGCCGGGATCCGCACACCTCGATCGGTTCGTGCCACCACGAAGGACGGGTGCCGTGCGGCAGCAGAGCGCCTCGGTTTCCCGATCATCATCAAGCCGATCGCCGGCGCGGGATCTGCCGACACCCATCGAATCGACGACGAACACGACCTCGAGCGGGTACTGGCGAGCCTCGATCACGTGCCGGAGGTCAGCGTCGAGGAGTTCATCGTCGGTGACGAGTTCACCTACGACACGGTGTGCGCCAACCGTCGGATCGTGTTCCAGAACGTCTGCGAGTACCGCCCCAACCCCTTGATCGGCAAACAGGTGGAGTGGATCAGCCCCCAGGTCATCGCCTATCGGGACCTGTCGGATCCGTTCATCGCCGACGGGGTGGATCTCGGTCGCCGGGTGATCGATGCGATGGGGTTCGACAGCGGTTTCACGCACATGGAGTGGTACCGGATGGCGTCCGGCGAGGTCGTGTTCGGCGAGATCGGCGCCCGGTCGCCCGGTGGCCGACTCACCGACGTCATGAACTACGTCTGCGACACGGATCTGTACGCGGGATGGGCCGAGGCGGTGTGCCACGGAACGTTCAGTCAGCCCAGCGAACGGCGGTACAACGTGGCCGAGATCTTCAAGCGGGCACAGGGTGAGGGAATCATCACGCGCGTCGACGGCGTCGGCGAGATGATGGGCCGGATGGGGGAGCACGTGGTGAACGTCGATCTCGTGCAGCCCGGCCAACCACGCCGTGACTGGCGGGCGACGGTGATCTCCGACGGGCTGATCGTGGTCCGGCACCGGGATCTTGACGAAACGGTGGCGATGGCCGATTGGATCGCCGCCAACGTGCACCTCTACTGCTGAGGTTCCCGTCGACGACCGCGTCGGTCGTCGGCGAGGTCGTCGTCGCCCGGCGGCGATATCGTTTCGGGCTTCGATCGTCGGGCTGCTGGCGCCGGCATCGAACCATCCGCCGAACGATCCGACGACCACCCTTTTCGACCGGAAGGCCCACATGCCCGATCATCTGTACGAACTCGCCGCGAACCACCGTTGGTCGTGGCATCGGCCGACGCGCGAGTTGCTCGACACACTGCCGGGGGCTGCGCCCGGCCTCCACCCGGTCATCGCACTCCGCCGGGCCGACCCGGCGGCGCTCGCCGAGTGGTCGGTCGAGCATGGCGGTCGCATCGACGAGCTGTACGCCGCACTGTCAGCGGTGGTCGAGGCCGTCGATCAACCCGGTGTCGCCTACTTCTCGCCCGAGTTCGGCGTCGCCGCCGAACTCCCGCAGTACTCCGGCGGGCTCGGCATCCTCGCCGGTGACCACCTCAAGAGCGCGAGTGATCTGGCGCTGCCACTCGTCGGTGTCGGACTCTTCTACCGCGAAGGGTTCTTCCGGCAGGAGATCGAGGGCAACCATCAGCTCGAGCGCTACGACACCGTCGATCCCGAGCTGGTCGGAGCGACCGACACGGGATCGACGGTGCACGTCACGATCGACGGTGTGGACGTCGCGATCCGGGTGTGGATGCAAATGGTCGGCGCCACCCCCCTCGTCCTGCTCGACACGGCCGTCGACATCAACTCGCAGTGGGCGCAGCGGATCACCGACCGCCTCTACTCGGGCGACCGAGCCCACCGGCTGCACCAGGAGATCGTGCTCGGGGTCGGTGGCGTTCGTGCGCTCCGCGCACTCGGCCTGAGGCCCGACGTGTACCACCTCAACGAGGGTCACGCGTGCTTCCTGCTGCTCGAGTTGCTCGGCGAGCAGGTCGATTCCGGTCGCACGCTCGACGAGGCGATCGCCGATGTCCGCAGCCGGACGTTGTTCACCACACACACGCCGGTCCCGGCCGGCATCGACCGATTCGCGCGTGAGCTGGTCGAACCCGAACTCGCTGCGTGGGCCGGGCGACTGGGCGTCGACGTCGACGCCCTCTTCGAGTGGGCTCGCCTGCCCAGCGATGACGAGGCCGAACCGTTCAACACAGCTGCACTCGCGTTCGAGCTGTGTGGGCGCGCCAACGGCGTGAGCCAGCTGCACAGTGGCGTGAGTCGCGAACTGTTCGCCAGCTTGCCCCGCGCGGCGGCGGTGGAGGGCATCACCAACGGCGTCCATGCCCGCACGTGGGTGAGCCCCGAACTCCAGGCGTTCTACGACGACCGGCTCGGTGGCTCCTGGGCCGACGGCGACCGAGCCGCATGGGCGCGCATCGCCGACGTCGCGGCGGCCGACTTTCTGGCCGCTCGTCGCGCCGGACGGACGCGCCTCGTCGATCTCGTCGCCGACAAGACCGGGGTGAAGCTCGATCCCGACCGGTGCATCATCGGCTTCGCGCGCCGGTTCGCGACCTACAAGCGTGCCGCGCTGTTGCTGCAGGACCGCGACGGGCTCGAGCGTTCGCTCGATGCCGGTGCGCAGTTCGTGTTCGCCGGTAAGGCCCATCCTGCCGATACCGCTGGCAAGGCGGTACTCGCCGAGATCGCCGCGTTCGCCGAGTCGGGCGAGGCCCGGGGGCAGTTCGCCCTCGTTCCCGACTACGACATCGACATCGCGCACGACATGTACGGCGCGTGCGATGTCTGGCTCAACAATCCGGTCAGGCCGCGCGAGGCGTGTGGTACGAGTGGTGAGAAATCGGCGCTCAACGGCGGTCACAACTGCTCGATCCTCGACGGGTGGTGGGCGGACTGGTTCGTCGACGGCATCGGGTGGGCGATCCCGACGAGTGAACTGACCGATCCGGCCGATCGCGATCTGGCCGAAGCCACGGCCCTCCACGATCTCCTCGCGGACGAGGTCCTCCCCACGTTCGACGAACCGGCGGACTGGTGGTCGATGACCACGTCGATGCTGGTCCATCTCGGCCCGCTGGTCACCGCAGGCCGGATGGTCGCCGAGTACGACGAACGGTTCTACCTGCCGCTCGGCCGTCGCTGAGCCCACCGCTCGTCGTCGGCGCTCGTCGGGCTCATCGCGAGTCCGGTCAACCGTCCGTAGCATGGGACAGGCGTCCGAACCTCTGAGACGCGATCGACCTCCCGATGCGCTCGCCCTCGCCGGCGACGACCGACAAGGAATCCGCCATGGCCTCCCAGACCACACCCCGTCGTACCAAGATCGTCGCCACCATCGGTCCTGCCTCCGACTCACGCGATCAGATCGCACACCTGATCGAAGCGGGCGTCGACGTGTTCCGGCTGAGCATGGCGCACGACGACATCGAGTCCGTGCTGGCGCGCGTGGCGCTGATCCGTTCGGTCGGCAGTTCGATCGACGCCGACCCGGCGATCCTGATCGACCTGCCCGGTCCCAAGGTCCGGGCCGGATCGTTCGGTGACGAAGGTGTCCTCTTGGCAGGGGGGAGCGATGTCGAGCTCCGCCCTGGCACCGAACCGAGCACCGCCTCAGTGATCCACGTCAGCCACGAGGCGCTGGTCGACGACGTGCAGGAGGGCGACATCCTCCACCTCGGTGACGGCAAGGCGACGATGCGGGTCACGTACGTCGGCGAGCGGCTCGCCGTCGCGCAGGTACTGCACGGTGGGCTGATGCGGGGTCGCCCCGGCGTGCACATCCCCTCCGACCGGCTCAGCATCACCACCCCGACCGACTTCGATCGCGAGGCGTTGGCGGCTGTCGTGGCCGCCGACGTCGACATGGTCGCCATCTCGTTCGTTCGCAGCGCAGCCGACATCGAGTCGCTCGGGCTGCCGCCACCGCCCGTGGGGCCGGTCGTCGTCGCCAAGATCGAGACCCGCGCCGCGGTCGAGGACCTCGAGGCGATCCTCGAGGTGAGCGACGCACTGATGGTCGCCCGCGGCGACCTGGGTCTCGAGTGCTCGCTCGCCCAGCTCCCCGCGCTGCAGAAGAAGATCATCGAGGCGACCGTTCGCATCGGTCGTCCGGTGATCACCGCAACCCAGATGCTCGAGACCATGATCGAGAACCCGCAGCCGACCCGGGCCGAGGTGTCCGACGTGGCCAACGCAGTGTTCGACGGCACGTCGGCGGTGATGCTCTCGGGGGAGACCGCCGTCGGGCGCGCCCCGGTTCACGTGGTCAGGATGATGGACGAGATCCTCCGCAACGCCGAGGACGTGTTCGATGCCGAGTCGTGGGCCGCGGCGGTCGAGAAGATCGGTCAGACCGAGGCCAGGGACGACAACGGTCGGATCGCGAACGCGGTGTCGGCAGCTGCGAGCCGTGCGATCCGGGCACTGGCGCCGCCGGCCGTCGTGTGCATCACGGGAAGTGGCGCGACCGCCAGGGCGATCACCCGCTATCGGCCGCGCGCCGCGGTGCTGGCCGTGACGGGCAATGAGCGGGCATGCCGACAGCTCAATCTCGTGTGGGGAGCGACACCGATCCTGGTGCAGTCGGACGGCGACGAGTCAGGTCGTATCCAGCGGATCCTCACCGAGCTGGCCGAACGCGGCTACCTGGACGTCGGCCAGATCGTGCCGGTGGTCGCCGGCTCGACGAACGAAGCACTCGCCTCGAACATCTTGCGCGTGGAGACCGTCGAAGGCTAGAGCGGCCGCCTACTCGCCGTCGTCGGCGAGCACGGCCGACACGTCGCCCGGACGTCCGGCCAGGATGCCGTCGACGCCGTAGTCGACCAGACGGGCGTAGAAGTCGGGGTTCTCCTGCGTCGACGCATCGTCGGGCCACACCCACACGATCCGGCCCTCGTCGTGGATGCGCTGGACGACGTCTTCGTCGATCACCTGGATCTCGCCCTGGAACGGCGGGAGCTGGAGCACCTCGAAGTGAGGTGCGAGTTCGGCCGAGCCGAGGAACCAGTCGGTCAGACGGCCGAGTCCCGGGCTCACGGCGACGTCGGGTGCGAGCTCGTGGAACACGTCGACGACCGCGTCGTCGAACGACACGACCACCACGCTGTCGTTCCGGTTCAGCTCGTCCAGCTCGGCGGCGAGTCGCTCGGCGACGGCCGCAGCCTTCGGGAGCTCGCCTTTGATCTCGATGTCGAGTGGCATCTCGGGGAACGCAGTGGCGATCTCGTCGAAGGTCGGCACCCGAAAGTCGTCGGCGGAGTAGCCGGTCGGCGGAGGAACCTGGCCGGTCCGCACGCCGCGGTACACGTACTCCTCGACCGGGCGATCCTGACACGGCCAGCAGTTCGGTGAGAACCAGTAGGCGTTGTCGAGCGCCTGGATCTCGGCCAGCGTCAGCTCGTCGACCGGACCGGTGGCCTCGGTCGTCTTGTCGACGGTGTCGTCGTGCTGGACGATCAGCGTCCCGTCGGCCGTGAGCTGCACGTCGAGCTCGAGCGCCGTCGCCCCGGCCCGCACCGCTTCGGTGAATGCGAACCGGGTCGAGTGCGGTGCCGCCTGATCGCCGCCGGCGTGAGCGAGATTCTGGAACGTGCCGCCGTCGATGACCGACCGGATGGTCGGCGCGGACACCGGTTCGGCGTCGATGGCGGTCGACGCCGGGGCCGTCGTGGGCGGCGATGTCGTGGGCGGCGTGGGCGGCGATGTCGTGATCGTCGTGGACGTCGGTGTCACCACCGTCGAGCTCGTCGAGGGAGTGGTCGGACCCGCGATCGTGGTCGATCCGGAGCGAGTCACCTCGGTCTCGTCGACTGCGTCGTCGTCGGAACCGCTGCACCCGCCGAGGGCCAGCACGGCCATCATGGCACCGACGATCCTGAGCGTGGTCGTCATCGCAGCCGCCGACGTCCGTCTGCCACCAGGACCCGCTGGTAGAGCCCGGCCGGCATCCGCGAAACCAGGTCGAACACCTTGGCGTCCGCCCCGATCAGGGCCCGACGGCGGTTGCGCTCCATCGCCCGGATGATCTGCCGGGCGGCCTTCTCGGGAGGCGTGCGAGCGATTCGGTCGAACTCGTCGCCGAAGCTCGACACGTCGCCGCCGACATCGGCGAAGCTCGGATCGAGCCGTGCGTTGCGGGCGATGTTGGTACGGATCCCGCCCGGATGGATCGTGGTCACCGAGACGTCGGCCCGCTCGATCTCCAACTCGATCCGCAGGGCGTCGGAGAAACCACGGACGGCGAACTTGGCCGCGTTGTACGCCGACTGCGCCGGAATGCTGACCAGGCCGAACACGCTCGAGATGTTGACGACGTGCCCGTCGCCGGATGCCTTCAGGTGCGGCAGGAACGCCTGCGTGCCGTGCACGACGCCCCAGAAGTTGATCCCCATCAGCCACCGGAAGTCGGCGACCGTCAGCTGTTCGGCCGTTGCGGCGACGGTGACGCCCGCGTTGTTGATGATCACGTTGACCCGGCCGTGCCGCACTGCGAGGTCGTCGGCCCAGGCGACGACCGCCTCCCGGTCGGCGACGTCCACGACGCACGTGTCGACCATCGACGACTCGCACAGGTCGGCGGTCTCGGCCAGACCGTCGGCGTCGATGTCGCTCAACGCGAGCTGCGTCTCGCGTTGAGCGAGCTCGGCGGCGAGCGCCCGACCGATTCCCGATCCGGCGCCGGTGATGGCGACGACCTTCCCCGCGAGCTGCTTCATCGGAGTCGACGATACGTGGGTCAGATGTCGAACACGGCGTCGGCGATCAGCAGCACGCTGCCGGCCACGGCCGCGAACGAGAGCACGCGACCGATCCACACCAGCATCGGTCGCTCCGGATCGTCGCCGACCGGCGTGGCACTCAGCGCGATCAGTGCCGCGACCGACACGCCGAGCCCGATCGCGTAGGTCGCCAGCCCCCGATCGGCGACGACACTCAGACCGGCGATCAGCATCGCCGGTCGTGTGAACAACGGCACGGCGACCGGCATGATCGCAGCGCGCAGTCCGGGCAGCGCGGGTTCGTCGGTGGACGGGCGTCGCACCAGGTCGATCGCAGCCGAGAGGAGACACAGGCTGCCCGCGGCCAGGCGCATCGCGGGTTCGCTCGTGTCGAGCTGATCGATCACCCAGTCGCTCCCGCCGGCGACCAGGAAGAGGATCACCGACCCGATCGTCCCGCCGAGCAACGCCAGCGACGTGCGACGACCGATCGTGCCGTTGCGGGGCATGCTGAACGCAGCACGAACCGGATTGACCGTGCCCAGCACGACGAGGATCCACAGCCATGCGGCCGGTGCCGGGTGACCGGTGTCGAAGGGCGCCGCCTCCAGGATGGGGATCGTCAACAGCAGTGCGCTCAACGCGTGTTGCTGGTCGTCCATCCTCGTCACGTCGTCGATGAACCAGGCGCCCTCGACGTTCGACGGTTCCGGGTAAGTGGCAGCCTCCGGGGCGGTGGCCTGAGCCTCGACAGCGAGCCCGATGATGCATGCCGCCCGCTCGGCGAGGGGAGCCCGCTCGTCGACGAGCCGTTCGTCGAGCTGGGCAGCCCGCCACAGCCCCGCGAGGCCTTCGCCGAACACGCCGTAGCCGCCCCCGCGCGGCGTGAACGTGCCGCGCACCACCTCGCCCCACGGGCCGAATCGCTGGCTGATCGACCTGACGCGTTGACCGATGAGCCCGCCTTGGCGGCGTACGAACTCGAGTTCCTCGTCGGTCAGCGGTTCACCGGCGGGGCGGTCGGGGAAGGTCGCCGTCTCGGCCAGCCCGTAGCCCGACCAATGGTCGGCCAGCGGTGGCCAGATGTCTTCTTCGTCGTCGCGGACGGTTGCCATGTAGTTGCCCATCAGGTCGGCGGTGTCCCCCCAGCCGGAGGTCGGGTCGATGCCGTGGAGCCGACCGAGCGCCCAATAGGCCTCACCGGTGTAGTAGATCGAGTAGGTGTCAGGCCGTGGCCGGTCGGGCTCGAGGTCGTAGTACGCGAGCAGGGCGCCGGTCGGCTCGACCTGGTGCTGCAGGAAGCCGGCGAGTTGCTCCATGAAGAAGTCGTAGGTCGGCTCACCGGTCACGCCCCGGCGCTCGACGAGCGCGGCCAGCAGCAGCGCGTTCGTACCGGTCTGGATCGTCGATCCGGTCGTGACGCCTGCCCAGTCGTCGCGTTCGACCACGTTGCCCAGCACCCACGCGAGCCCCCGGTCGGCACTCTCGACGGCGCCGTCGATGTCTCTCGCTCCGGCTTGGTACAGCGAGGACATCACGCCTGCGTGGCGCACGATGTTGTAGTCGTCGCTGGCCTCGTCGGCGGCGCGGTCGTACTCGTAGAGCCACGTGCCATCGGCGTTCTGATTGTCGATCAACCAGTTCGCCGCAGCGACCGCGGACGCCCGGGCCTCGCCCGGCGTGACGTCGGGACAGCGTTCGGGTGGTGCCCCGATTCCGAACGCCAACAGCGCACACACGACGACCGCACCGATGAACCACACGATCCGGCGACCGAAGACCGTCACGGTGCCGGTGCGCCGATCGAGGTCGGTGTGTTCGACATCCGGCGATTATGGAACACACACGGCCTGCCGGTTCGCAACGAGGGCGGCGCCCAGATGACGAGGACCGCGAGACCGAGGTACGAGAACACCTGCACCTCGGCGCTGAGCTCGATCATGACATGGAACACGACAGCTGCCGCCACCGCCCACGGTCGGGTGCGTCGCCACCAGAGCCCACCGGCGATGAACAGCTCCGTGAGCACCACGAACTTCGCGGCGAACGAGTGGAACGACCGGTCGAGGAGCAGATCGACGACGACGTCGGGAAGGACCGAACTCCGCACGATCGCCTCCTGTGAGGTCACTCGTGCCCAGGTGACGGTCCCGCCGAACCAGTCGGGGTCGACGAGCTTGCTGATCCCGGAGGCCCCGTAGACGGTCGCGCACTCGAAGCGCAGCAGCCAGATCGGCCAGGCAGGTGCCTCCTGCTCGAGCGGTTGACCGGCGCGCCGGGCGCGCCACGAGTCGAGTGAGAGCGCGTTCCCGCACCTGCTGACGGCCAGGATCGCCAGGACGGCGAAGAGGTAGGCCCGGTTGTTGTGAACGTGCGTCGTCGAGAGGAAGAGGTGGTAGCCGGTGACCACCGTCGTCGCGACGGTCGCCGCCCGTGTCATGAGCCCGACCGACATCGCCACCGCCGCCAGTGCGCCGACGACGAGCAGGAGCGTGTACGACCTCGGGTCCAGCTCGGGATACCAGGTCACGTAGGGGTGGCGGAACCGGCCGTGGAAGGTGTCGCCTCGGACTGCGTCGGTCGCGATCGGGGCGAGATGCAGCACGCCCACCGCTCCGACCAGCACACGAACCACGGCGAGCGACCGCACGCTGACCGGACGGGCCAGGGCAGCGTCGAACTGCCGCACCACGGTCACCGTCCGGCTCACGGCGCGACCCGTTCGCGACTCCGGACGGTCCTGACGGTGGGTGGACGCGTGTTGTACGTCGATTCGACGGTTGCTTCGAGGTACCGGGTCTCCCGATCGTTCGGCGTGTTCGCCGCAACCCAGTCGAGCGCTTCCGCGAGGAACGTGAGTTGCCGGTCGAGGCCCGAATCCGCATCATGCTCGACCCACGGTGTCGTCAGCCCACGTCCGCGTACGAGCTCCGACCATTCGTATCCGAACCAGGGTTCGCGGACCGGCACCCGGCGACCGTCGTCGGTGACCCGTACGATGTCGGCTCGCCACCGGCTCGCCTCCGGAAACATCTGGTACCCGAACTCTCGGTGTTGGGCGTGGTACGCCCGAACGACGAACCCCAGCTGGAATGCGACGAATGCGACGACCACGACGCGTCGCGCCTGAGTCCGGATCCGTCGCTCCCGCGTCCCGTCGCGCTCGACCACGAACTCCGAACGTACTGGTCGGCGCCCGACCGAACGTGGTCGTCGACGATGGTCAGGCGTCGACGCGGCTGTGGGCGACGGCGAGCACACCGTTGATGTGCGGCGCCGCCATGCCGAGGTCGCAGCCCATCCCGACCAAGGCCTGTCGAGCGGTCGGTTCGAGCGAGGTGCCGGTCATCGCGACCGCTACGACGCGGTGCAGGAATCCTTGCTTGCCGTGGGTGGTCAGCTCGTGTCCGAGCCGGCGGATGCGGTCGCGAGTCTCGACCTCCGACAGGGTCGCGATCGCTCCGTCGAGATCGATCTGGCCCGGCTCGTACCCGACCTCGAGCAGCGCCCGGCGGGCGGAGGCGAGGACGTAGGGGGTCCGGCGCGAATCGCTCGTCCGGACCGCGGTCACGATCGCTGCAATGGTCGCCTGTTCGAGGATGCCGACGAGTTGTCCGGTCGTGGGCACGTCGAGCACACCGGGATCGCAGTGCTGTCCGCAGTCGTCGCACTCGATCACCGGCTCGTGCTCGCCGAGCGGCAGGACCGGAACTCCGAACACACGGACCCACCGGCCCGGAGTCAGTTCGGCGCCCATGCGATCGAGCCCGCAACGAGGACAGACGAACTCGACCGGTCGGACGGTCCGGTATCGCAGGCCGATGCTCAAGATCACGGTCAAGCCCCTCGCGGTCAGTCCCACGCAGGATCGTGGGTTGCACGGTCATCGTCGGGAACGAGGTGGGCCTTGACGAAGCTAGAGACACTCTTGACGTGGTCCGGCCACACGCCCCGTCGTGCCGCTCACTCGCTCGTCGCGACGATCAGCACCGAACACGGAGCCTGACGGGCGACCGAGTTGGGCACGCTGCCGAGCAGGCGCTTCGCGCCGGTCATGCCTCGGTTACCGACGACGATCAGGTCGGCGCCGAGCTCGTTGGCGACGTCGCAGAGCGCCGCCTGGCCGGTCATCGTGCGCACGTGCACCGAGACGTCGAGACCGCGTCCGGCCAACTCGTCGGACATCGGCCGGAGTTCGGCTTCACCGGCGCTGACCAACTCGGCTGGGTCGATCGCCGAGGTCTCGCCGAACATCGGTGGCGTGATGACGGGGCTGCCGCATCCCTGGACCACGTGGAGTGAGGCCCCGGTCATGGCGGCCAGTGCGGCTGCATGATCGATCGCGACACGGGCGCGCGGCGATCCGTCGGTCCCCACCACGATCCTCTGGTACATCACACGGTGCGACCGAGGAACGCGGCGAGCCGGTCTGCGGCCGGTTGGTCGTCCGTTGCGCTCTGCTCGGCGCCGAACGGTGCCCCCTCGGGGCCGCGGAAGTTCTCTTGGATGTTCTGTTTCGAGGCCGCGAGCAGCATCTCGGCCATGTCGGGTGCGAGGTCGGTGTCCTGCCCCGTCGCCTTGGCGAGGTCCCATGCGTGCTGGAACGTGTCGGTCATCGCCAAGCCCATGAATGCATGAGCCGGCATCTCCCCGAACGGGGCCTTCACCACCGAAGTCATGTCGTCGAGCGACTGGAACGCGGCGATGCAGTCGGCGGCGGCCGTCGCGAACGCGGCCCGGAAGTCACCGGAAGCGGCGTCGGTCTCCTCGCCCGACGGCGGCTCCCCGTTGACCGCGGCAGCGAAGAAGGCTTGCCCGCCGATCATGTGGTTGATGAGGGCTGCGACGTCCCACGACGCACATGGCGTCGGTGACGACAACTGACTCTCGTCGACGTTGGCGATGACGTTCCCGGCGATCTCGATCGCTCGTTCCAGTGGTGCCGTGCTCATGAGGGTCCCCTTCGGTTTCGGTCCGGCCGTTCACCCTAGGCGAATCCCAGCGGTGCCCGGATCGAGGGTGGCCTGCGTCGTGTGATCTGATGGCTTCGAGGGGCCATGGAGGTCGAGACCATGAAGTGCAGAGCGGCCGTCATTCACGGGGTGGGGCAGGATTGGGCCGTCGAGGAGATCGAGGTCGACCCGCCGAAGGCTGGCGAGGTACTCGTGCGATGGGTCAACGCCGGGCTCTGTCACAGCGACGAACACCTGGTCACGGGCGACTTCGTCCCGCCGCCCCAGGCCATGGAGATGATGGGGATCGAGTCGATCTTTCCGATGATCGGCGGCCACGAGGGCGCCGGGGTGGTGAGCGAGGTGGGCCCGGGCGTCACCTCGGTCGCGGTGGGCGATCACGTCTCTGCCTCGTTCGTTCCGTCGTGTGGCACCTGTCGATACTGCGTGACCGGTCGTCAGAACCTGTGCGACGCAGGCGGAGGCACCTTCCTGCCCGGCATGATCACCGACGGCACCAGCCGTCATCGTCTCGGCGGCACCGACCTCAAGCTGATCGCAAAGCTCGGCACCTTCTCCGAGTACAGCTGCGTCGCGGAGTCACAAGTGATCAAGGTCGATGCCGACCTCCCGCTGGCGGCGGTGTCCCTCGTGTCGTGTGGCGTGGCGACGGGGTGGGGTTCGGCGACGAATCGCGGCAACGTGCGGGTGGGTGACACCGTGGTGGTGGTCGGGATCGGCGGCATCGGCATCAACGCCGTGCAGGGCGCTGCGATGGCAGGCGCCAAGCGCGTGGTCGCGGTCGATCCGGTCGAGTTCAAACGGGAGCAGGCGATGGAGATGGGTGCGACGCAGACGTTCGCGTCCATGGAGGACGCACTCCCTGCCGTGGCCGAGATGACGATGGGTCAGATGGCCGAAGTGGTGATCATGACGCCGGGGGTGTTGTACGGCGAACTGATGAACCTCAGCACGAAACTGGCCGGTAAGGGTGGCACGATCGTCGCAACGGCCGTCGCTCCGCTCTCCCAGACCTCGGCGGACATCAACCTCTCGGAGCTCACGCTCTGGAACAAGGAGATCAAGGGAACGATCTTCGGTTCACTGAACCCCAGATTCGACATTCCGAACCTGCTGTCGATGTATCGGGCCGGAACGTTGAAGCTCGATGAGCTGATCACCAACACGTATTCGCTCGACGACATCAACGTGGGCTACCAGGCGATGCGCGACGGCGAGAACATCCGCGGCGTGATCGCGCACGGGGCGTCACGATGAGCGACCACGTCGACGAGCTCCGTCCGCAGCCGGGCGACATCGGATGTCTTGCAGACATCAGCCGACACTGGGCGGCGAAGACCCCCGATCGGCTCGCCCTCACGGCCGGCGACCGCGCCTGGACCTACGGCGAGATCGACCGCGAAGCGCGCCAGGTCGCGCAGGGCCTGATCGAGCTCGGCGTCGGCGCTGCGGGGCGCATCGCCTATCTCGACAAGAACACCCCCCAGTACTTCATGCAACTGTTCGGCGGCGCCAAGATCAACGCCGTGTCGGTCGCGGTCAACTGGCGGCTCGCGCCACCGGAGATGGAGTACATCATCGACAACGCCGACGCCGAGATGCTGTTCGTCGGCGACGACTTCCTCGGGCATCTCGAGAAGATGACGTTGCCGAAGATCCGCAAGATCGTGGTGATGGGCGACCCCGGTGACTCGGGTCATCAGCGTTACGACGACTGGGTCGCACAGTTCGACGCGGTGGAACCCGAGGTCGAGGTCTGCGGCACCGATACGTGCTACCAGCTGTATACGTCGGGCACGACCGGACTGCCCAAGGGCGTCGAGCTGACCAACGACAACTTCATGTGCACGATGAGTACCGGTCGCGAGGCGTGGAGATTCGATTCGACGGCCGTGAACCTCGTGGCGATGCCGCTGTTCCACATCGCCGGAAGCGGCTGGGCGCTCGCCGGCATGGTCAACGGCGCCCACACGGTGCTGACGAAGGAGGTCAACCCGATGGAGATCGTCGAGTTGATCCCGAAGTTCGGCATCACCCACGCGCTGCTCGTTCCCGCCGTGCTGCAGTTCGTCCTGAGCGTGCCCGGGGCGAGCGATGCGGACTTCTCGTCGATGCGGTCGGTCGTCTACGGAGCCTCGCCGATCAGCGAGGCGGTGCTCGTCGGATCGCTGGCGCTGTTCGGATGCGACTTCATGCAGGCGTACGGACTCACGGAGACGACCGGGGGAGTGGTGCAGCTCGACCCGGAGGATCACGACCCGGGCGGCGATCGCGCACACCTCTTGCGTGCCGCCGGCAAGCCGTGGGGCGATGTCGAGCTCCGGATCGTCGACGCCCAGACCGGCGACGACCTCCCCGATGGCGAGGTCGGTGAGGTGTGGGTCCGCTCCGCACAGGTGATGAAGGGCTACTGGAAGGACCCGGGCGCGACTCGCGATTCGATCGTCGACGGTTGGTTCCGCACCGGTGACGCAGGGTACGTGTGTGACGGCTACCTGTTCATCCACGACCGTGTCAAGGACATGATCGTGTCGGGCGGGGAGAACATCTATCCCGCCGAGGTCGAGAACGCGTTGATGAAGCACGAGGGCATCGCCGACGTCGCGGTCATCGGGGTGCCCAGCGATCAGTGGGGTGAGAGCGTGAGGGCGTTGATCGTGAGGGCCGATCCGGATCTCACGGAGGAGGCGGTCGTCGAGTACGCCCGAACGCAGCTCGCCGGCTACAAGATCCCGCGTGCGGTGGACTGGGTCGAGGCACTGCCGCGAAACCCTTCCGGCAAGGTGCTCAAGGTCGAGCTCCGCAAGCCGTTCTGGGAAGGCCACGATCGCCAGGTGAACTGACGCAGCACGGCGGGAGGCGCGACCGTCGCCGGGGGCCGAAGGGTTGGCGGTCCATCCCACGGCAACTCGCATCATCGCGGACGTCGTCGGAAACGTCGACCGCTGACGATCGACACGATCAGAGCTCGGCGGCAAGTGCGGTCAGGAGCGAGTCGGCCCCACTCTCGACCGGTTGCCCGTGTCCCATGCCGATCGCGTTCGGAACGAGCTCCGCGAGTTCGAGCACCGAGGCGTTCGCCGTCGACAGGTCGGCGGTGAACCGCTCGTTCGGACCCGACAGGCCCGTCCCGTCGTCGTTGCCGTTGAGAGCGTCACCGGCCAGCAGGAGCCCGATGCCGGGGTCGTAGACGGAGATCGAGCCGGGCGTGTGACCCGGGGTGTCGATGACGGCGAGGCCGAGGACGTCGTCGCCACCGCCGACGGCGGTCACCTCGATCGGCGAGTCGATGTTGGGGATGTCGGCTCCGCCCGCGTACACAGCGGCCGACACCGACCGCTCGAGCACTGCCGGCAGGGACCCGACGTGATCTGGATGCGAATGGGTCAGCACGATGTGACGAACGTCGTCATAGGTGGCATTGAGCGTGCCGAGTGCAACGCCGATCTGATCGGCGCTCCCCGGGTTGCCGGTGTCGACGACGACGGCCTCCTTCCCTCTGACCAACACGTACGCGGAGACCGACCCCAGGAGGGCCTGCGCCCACCGCAGCGCCGGGTCCGACGTGGGCGCATCGTTCGTGGTGATCTCGGTCGGCGACGCCGCGATGGTCGTGGTCGCGATCGTGGTCGCCTCGACCGTTCCGCCCTCAGCGACGTCGGGCTCGGCGTCGATCGCGATGTCGTCGTCTCCGGAGCAGGCTGCGACGAATCCACCCAGCACGGCGATCGCGAACATATTGCGACCCAGGTCGGTCAGGAACTGTCGCCGCCCGATCCGGTGGACTGGTCGTCGATGCCGCGACGGCAACCACAGTGTCGAATGTCCGCCGCGGTGACCGTGCGGACGACGGGGCTGACGACCGGTCTCGCGACCGTGATGGTGACCGTGCGGCTGTTCCATCTCGCACCTCCTCGATCCATCGTCGCACCAGCGCGAGCGATCCGGAGCGCGGCGGGCCAGACTGGCTCGATGTCCGCCCCGAGCCCCACCCCGGTGCGGCGGGAGCGGATCGACACCTACGCCTCCCTGCGGATTCACACGTATCGCACCCTCTTCATCATCGGGGCCTTCGGTTTCGTCGCGACGCAGGGCCAGGCCATCGCCCGCGGGTGGCTCGCCAACGAGCTGAGTGGCTCGAACGCCGGCCTGGGCGGAGTGTTCATGGCCTTCGGTGTGCCGATGCTCGTTGCGACGCCGATGGGCGGAGTCGCTGCCGACCGCTACTCCAAGCGAATGATCCTGATCCTGACGAACGCACTGCTCACCATCAGTGCGATGTGGATCGCCCTCGCGGTCTCGTTCGACTTCGTCGAGTACTGGATGCTGCTCGCGACCTCTGCGATGCAGGCCACGGCCTTTTCGTTCCTCGTTCCCTCGCGTATGGCGCTGACCGGTGAGGTGGTCGGACGCGAACTGCTCTCGAACGCGATCGTGCTCGGTCAGATGAGCATGAACTCGGCGCGCATCATCGGGCCGGCGATCGCCGGCGTGTTCATCGGGATCGCGTGGATCGGAACGGCCGGCGTCTACTACTTCTCGGCGGTCTTGAGCGTGGCCGCGCTCTTCGGCTGCTTCTCCTTACCGCCGGGTCGTCCCCGCGGCGACGGTCACAGAACCTCCGCTCGCACCGAGTTCGCCGACAGCCTCAGGTACGTCTGGACGAACCGTCACGTCGCCAACCTCGTCCTCGTGTCGTTCGTCGTCGTGATGATCGGATTCCCGTTCGTCGCGTTCCTGCCGCGATTCGCGACCGAGATCCTCGACGTCGGTTCGTCCGGCTACGGCCTGCTCGCTGCGGCGTCGGCAGTCGGAGCGGTCATCGTCTCGATGTTCATCGCCAGCCGCGGTACCGGCCGTGCGGCGTGGCGGATCCAGGCCGTCTCCGGCTTCTCGTTCGGCGCCATGCTCATCGTGCTGTCGTTCTCCCCGTCGTTCGGCACGGCCGCCCTCGCGATCGCGGCGGTCGGCGCGGCATCGGCCGGTTTCCAGGCGATGAACAACTCGTTGGTCCTCGCACTCTCCGACCTCGAGTTCCACGGTCGGGTGCAGAGCCTGATGATGCTGTCGTTCAGCGGTTTCGGGATGGCGGCGCTGCCGCTCGGTGCGCTCGCCGACCAGATCGGCCTGCGAGAGACCCTCGCCGTGATGGGCATCACGGTCATCGCGGCGATGGTGATCTTCCTGACCGTCAGTCGACGGACGCGTGAGCGGTTCGGCGACGCAGTGTCGCTCGCCTGAGTCGCACCCACCGTTCGAGCTCGGGACTCACCACTTCACGTCGGTCGCGTAGAGCGCCCACAACTCGACGATCTTGCCGTCGACGACCCGGTGGATCTGCAACCACTGGAGCGTTCGCGGTTCGCCCGTGTCGGTGTGCACACCGCGCATCGTCACCCGACTCCAGACGCGGTCTCCGTCGAGCACCCGCTCGTGGACCTCGATGTCGGGCTTGCCGAGCACCCGCTGGTAGCTCCGCAGGTCGCGTTTCAACTCCTCGTGGCTGCGCCGCTGGGTTCCCGACGGGCCGTGCCTCAGCAACGGATCGGCCGCGAGCTCGTCGACGGCGCTCAGGTCGCACTCGCCCCAGGCACGCGCCTGCCACCGCTCGACCACGCCGATCGGATCAGAAGGGGCCGCGGCCATCGCCGCAGTATCGCAGACCGACCCACTGCCGGCCAGTGCTCCCAGGGTCATCGCGCGCCCGCTCGTGACGTACCCTGATCCCATGACTCCGCTGGTGCTGACGTTGATCGGCGACGACCGTGCAGGTCTCGTGAGCGCTGTGGCGACAGCGGTGAACGAACACGGCGGGAACTGGGATCGCAGCCAGATGGCCGAGCTCGCCGGCAAGTTCGCCGGGATCGTGCTCGTGACGATCCCCGACGAGCGCGTCGACGAGTTCACCTTGGCGCTCGAGCCGCTCCACGGTCTGCTCGACGTGACGGTGCAGCGCGCCGCTGCAGCGTGGGAGGGCGGCACATCGGCCGTCACGACCAGATGGTCGATGGATCTCCTGGGTTCGGATCGACCGGGGATCGTCAGCGACATCAGCGGTGTGCTCGCCGACCACGGCGTGAGCATCCACGCGTTCACCAGCGGCACGCGCGAGGCGCCGATGGCCAGTGGCATGTTGTTCGAGGTGATTGCCGATCTCGATGTGCCGGCGGACGCCGACGTCGAGGCGTTACGCGCCGCCCTGGAGAGCCTTGCGAACGAACTGATGGTCGACATCGACCTCGACGCCCCGATCTGATGGAACCGGACCTCGACGCTCTGGTCGTCGGAGCCGGGTTCAACGGCCTCTACCAGCTGTACCGGCTACGGGAACACGGGTTCTCGGTGCGACTGGTCGAGGCGACCAGTGGGCTGGGCGGTGTCTGGCAGACGAACTGCTATCCGGGTGCACGCGTCGACTCGCACGTGCCGAACTACGAGTACTCGATCGAGGCGGTGTGGAAGGGCTGGACCTGGACCGAACGGTTTCCCGGACGTGACGAGCTGTGCCGGTACTTCGAACACGTCGACCGGGTTCTCGATCTGAGCCCGCACATCGACGTGAACACCCGCGTGACTGGCGCCCGGTTCGACGAGAGGTCGCGGACCTGGACCGTCGACACCGACACCGACCGGACCATCCGAACACGATTCCTCGTCATGTGCACCGGCTTCGCGTCGAAGCCGTTCGTGCCCGATCTCGCCGGTCTCGACGACTTCGTCGGCGACCTGCACCACACGGCCGCCTGGCCCGGGAGCGGGACCATGATGCGGCAACGAAGCGTCGCCGTGATCGGCACGGGTGCGAGCGGCGTCCAGGTGGTGCAGGAAGCGGCCCACCAGGCCGCCCGGGTGACGGTGTTCCAGCGGACCCCCGTGACGGCGATCCCGATGCGGCAACGACGACTCGACCCGGGGGAGCAGGCCATCGCCAAGCGCGGCTATCCCGAGCTGTTCAGGGAGCGGAACACGCCGCCGGGCAGTCTCACCGAGATACGACGCCTCGACGTCTCCGCCCTCGAGGTCGGCGCCGAGGAACGCGAACGGGTGTTCCGGGCCGCATGGGAGCGCGGCGGCTTCCACTTCTGGGTCGGGACGTTCAACGACATCCTCACCGATCTCGACGCCAACCGCTTGGCGTACGACTTCTGGCGTGATCGCACCCGCGAGCGGATCGACGATCCCGCCGTTGCCGAGCTGCTCGCGCCCACCGAGCCGCCCTACCCGTTCGGCACCAAGCGTCCGTCGCTCGAACAGGACTACTACGACGTGTTCAATCTGCCGCACGTCGAACTGGTCGACCTCCGAGCGACGCCGATCGAGACCATCACGACGACCGGCATCCGCACCACCGATGGAACACACCGCGAGTTCGACCTGATCGCCCTGGCGACGGGTTTCGACGCGAACACGGGTGGCCTGACCCAGATCGACATCTGTGACACCTCCGGCGTGCAGCTGCGTGACCGCTGGGCCGATGGCGTCGACACGCACCTGGGCGTCGCGATCGCAGGCTTTCCGAACCTGGTGATGCTGTACGGCCCGCAGAGCTCGACTGCTTTCTGCAACGGGCCGACCTGTGCCGAGCTCCAGGGCGACTGGGTCGTCGGGCTCCTCGAACACCTCCGCGACCACGATCTGACCCGCGTGGAGTCGACGATCGAAGCCGGCGAGCAGTGGAGCGCTCACCTCGACGACGTCGCGGACGCGACCCTGTTCCCGCTCGCCGACTCCTGGTACATGGCCGCGAACGTCCCGGGCAAGCGGCGCCAGCTCCTCAATCATCCGATCTCCGACACCTACCTGGCTCGCCTCGCTGCATCAGCGGCCGCTGGGTACGACGGGTTCGTGCTCGACTGACCTGCGCCAGCCGATGCCGGGTGGCGGTCCCACCAGGGAGGTCGTTGTTTCCGTCGATACGATGGAGACATGTCGGAACAGGTGTCGGTCACTGGCTCGTTCCCCGTCAAGCGGGGTCTCGCAGAGATGCTGAAGGGTGGCGTCATCATGGACGTCGTCACCTCGGAGCAGGCGAAGATCGCGGAAGACGCAGGTGCCACCGCCGTGATGGCGCTGGAGCGCGTTCCTGCCGACATCCGTCGTGACGGCGGGGTGGCGCGCATGAGCGACCCCGACATGATCCAGGGCATTCAGGAGGCCGTATCGATCCCGGTGATGGCCAAGGCGCGGATCGGGCACTTCGTCGAGGCGCAGATCCTCGAAGCGCTCGGCGTCGACTTCGTCGACGAGTCCGAGGTGCTCACCCCGGCCGACGAGGCCCACCACATCGACAAGTACGCATTCACCGTGCCGTTCGTGTGCGGCGCGACGAACCTGGGTGAAGCGCTGCGTCGCATCTCCGAGGGCGCCTGCATGATCCGCTCCAAGGGCGAGGCCGGTACCGGCAACGTGATCGAGGCCGTGCGTCACCTCCGCAGCATCCTCGGCGACATCCGTCGGGTCGGCCAGGCCGACTCGGCCGAACTGTTCGACTGGGCCAAGCAGCTCCAGGCGCCGCTGCCGCTGGTGCAGGAGGTCGCCGAGACCGGCCAGCTGCCCGTGCCGCTCTTCTGCGCCGGCGGGCTGGCGACGCCGGCCGATGCTGCGCTCGCGATGCAGCTCGGGGCCGAGGCGGTCTTCGTGGGCTCCGGCATCTTCAAGAGCGACGAGCCGGAGCGTCGCGCTGCCGCGATCGTCGAGGCCACGACCCACTTCAACGACGCCTCGATCCTGGCCAAGGTCAGCCGCGGCCTCGGCGCGCCGATGACGGGCATCGGTATGGACGAGATCAACCAGCGGTACGCCGAGCGCGGTTGGTGAGTCGTCCTCTCGCATGATCGGTGTGCTCGCGCTGCAGGGCGGCTTCCACTCACATCAGGCACTTCTCGAAGAACTCGGACACCACACGCTGCAGGTCCGCACCCCGTCCGAACTCGAACGTGTCGACGTGCTCGTGATGCCGGGCGGCGAGTCGACGACGATGTCGCGCCTGCTGACGACCAGCGAGCTGTACGAGCCGCTCGCCACGCGTCTGATCGAGGGCCTACCGGCCTTCGGAACCTGCGCCGGCATGATCCTGCTCGCGTCCGAGATCGTCGACGGACGCCCGGACCAGCGACCGTTCGGCGCAATCGACATCATGGTGCAGCGCAACGGCTACGGCCGCCAGTTCGACAGCTTCGAGACCGATCTGGCGGTGCCCGGTCTCGGCCCTGACGCCGAGCCGTTCCACGGCGTGTTCATCCGGGCGCCCAAAGTCACCCGCGTCGGTCGTGACGTCGAGATCCTGGCCGAACACGACGGTGTTCCTGTACTACTGCGACACGGACCGATTACCGTGGCGTCGTTCCATCCGGAGCTGGCGTACGACCCGCGGCTGCACGCCCAGTTCCTCTCCAGCTTCACCACATCGCAGACGGAGATCTGACATGTCCGGCCATTCCAAGTGGGCAACCATCAAGCACAAGAAGGGTGCCGCTGACGCGAAGCGCGGCAAGCTGTTCGCCAAGCTGGCTCGCCAGATCGAGGTGTCGGCGCGTGCGGGCGGAGGCGATCCCGACATGAACCCGACGCTCCGCACGGCCGTGCAGAAGGCCAAGGCGGCGTCGATGACCAACGATGCGATCGATCGGGCGATCAAGCGCGGCACCGGCGAGAGCGGTGGCGACTCATACGAGGACATCACCTACGAGGGCTACGCGCCGGGCGGTGTGGCGCTGCTCATCGACGTGCTGACCGACAACCGGAACCGCACCAGCGCCGACATCCGCAACATCCTGTCGAAGATGGGTGGTTCGATGGCCGAACCCGGTGCTGTCGGCTGGCAGTTCACGCGCCGCGGGATCGTCCTCGTCGAGGGTCCGGTGGACGAGGACGAGTTGATGATGGCCGCGCTCGAGGCCGGGGCGGAAGACGTGTCGGGCGATGGCGACGCCTGGACGGTGACGTGCGACCCGAGCGACACGTTCGAGGTCAAAGAAGCTCTCGAGGGCGCCGGCTACACCGTTATGTCGGCCGACATGCCGATGGTGAGCGACAATCTGGTGCCCGTCGACACCGTCGAAGACGCCAAGAAGCTGCTGCGGATCCTCGACGCGATCGAGGACAACGACGACGTGCAGGACGTGTACTCGAACTTCGACATCAGTGACGATGTGATGGAGGCGGCTGCGTCGTGAGTGTCGGTATCGGCGATCGGGCTCCCGATTTCACCCTGCCGAGTACGGGTGACACCACGGTGTCGCTCTCCGATTACGCCGGCAAGCCGGTGGTGCTCGTGTTCTATCCGGGTGACGACTCGCCGGTGTGCACGAAGCAATTGAATGCGTACAACGACGGTCTCGACCAGTTCGCCGACCTCGACGCACAGGTCATCGGGATCTCAGCCCAGGACATGGCGAGCAAGGAGGCGTTCGTCGCCAAACACGGTTTCGAGTTTCCCTTGCTGGCCGACACCGACAAGGAGGTCGCGGCGGCCTACGGCACGCTCGGCCCGATCGGGTTCCCTCGGCGCAGCACCTTCATCATCGACGGCGACGGCATCATCCGATATGCCCACCGTGCGATCGCCGGCCTGACGTTTCGCTCGGTCAGCGAGCTGATCGCTGCACTCGACCAGCTCCGCTGAACGGCGGACCTGGACCTCGACGCCGCGGTCTCCGAAGACGAGTTCGCCGACCCTCGCCAACGCGTCGTCGGCACTCACCCGTGGGTCGCACGCTCCTGCGAGCCGTCCACGTCGACGTCGAGCTCGCCTGCCAAGCTGGTTCGGTGGACCTGCCCATCGACGTGATCGACCACCCCGACCCGGAACGTCCTGCCGAACCGGCTGCAACCGTCGTGCTGCTGCGCGACGGCCCTGACGAGGTCGAGGTGCTGATGATCCATCGTGGCGCCGAGACGGCGTTCGGCGGGATGTGGGCGTTCCCGGGCGGCACGATCGAAGCCCACGACGTACCGGTCGGCACCGAGCCCGACCCGCTCCCGGCCGCCCGGCGTGCGGCCGTCAGGGAGACCCGGGAGGAAGTCGGACTGCGACTGGATGAAGCGTCTCTCGTGTACTGGAGCCACTGGCTGCCACCGGACGACTCGCGTCGCCGGTTCTCCACCTGGTTCTTCGTCGCCGAGGCCGGAGATGGTCACACCGACGAACATGTCACCCTCGACGCGGGCGAGATCAACGAGCACCGGTGGCTCGCTCCGGCGAATGCGCTCGCGATGCAGGCGAACGGCGAGGCGTTGATCGCGCCGCCGACGTTCGTGACCCTCGAACAGCTCGTGCGCTACGACGATGTCGCTGCGGTGCTCGCCTCGGCCGATCCGATGCACTTCGCGACCGAGATCGCGTACGCACCCGATGGAGCCAGGGTCTGTCTCTGGCAGGGCGATGCGGGGTACGGGTTGGCCGATGCGATGGTTCAGGGCCCGCGGCGGCGGCTCGTCATGGACGATTCCGCCGGCTGGCGGTATCTCGACCACGGCTGACACACTGTCAGCGTGTCGCTGTTCTCGCTGCGCTCCCCGGCCAGTGTCGGTTCGATCGATTCGTTCTCGTCGGCCGGTTCGATCATGTCGATCGCATCGGCCGGTTCGATCGCGTCGATCGGCAGCGCCGGCTCGATCCTCTCCATCGGCAGCGCCGGCTCGATCCTGTCCCTGGGTTCGGCTGGTTCGTTGTTGTCGGTCGGCTCGGCCGGGTCGATCCTCAGCCACCGGAGCAGCGAGGCGGTCCTGCACCGGAACGGACATCGGATGCGCCTCGGCGAGATGATCCTCCACGTCGCCGCCATCGTCGGCATCGGGATACTGGCGGGAACGGTCACGGCCGCATCTGCGAGACTCTTGCGGCGACCGTGAGGAGGCTGCCATGACGACGACACTGCATCTCGACACCGCCCAGATCGACGCCGGCGTGGCCGATCGGGGCGCCAGCCCCTGCCGCGTGGGGACGGTCGAGTTGATCGTTCGACGACCCGCGGTCGACGAGCGGGAGTTGCTCGATCGGGCCGAGCTGGTCGTGGGAGCAGGGCTGGTGGGTGACAACTACCTGGAACGTGGCAACGACCACACCGACGACCACCGGGCACATCCGGAGGCCCAGTTGAACATCATGAACAGCCGCTGCATCGATGTGATCGCAGGCGCGAATCGGTCTCGCTGGGCGCTCGCCGGCGATCAGTTCTTCGTCGATCTCGATCTGTCGGTCGAGAACCTCCCGGTGGGTACCCGCCTCGAGATCGGGTCGGCGATCATCGAGGTCGCAGCCAAACCGCACACTGGTTGCGCCAAGTTCGCACGGCGATTCGGGCACGACGCCGCCCGCTGGGTCAACCAGGCCAAAGAGCAGCGCCGCCGAGGTCTGAATGCGATGGTGGTCACGGCCGGAACCGTGGCAACGGGCGACGAGATCCGCGTGATCGAGTGAGTTCCTTCTCGCCGGTCGAGCCGGCGCCGGGCACGGACGCTCGGTTCGTGGTGCACGAGCACTACGCCACCACCCACCATTTCGACCTACGGCTCGAGGGTGGAGGTCTGCTCTGGTCGTGGGCGCTCCCCAAGGGACTACCGATCGACCCGAGGCAGAACCGGCTCGCCATTCGGGTCGAGGACCATGATCTGGATCACATCGACGTCGTCGACACGACGCCGGTGGACGGTGTGGACGGAGCGATCGCGAAATCGATCTGGGACACGGGCACGTACACGGTGGTGCGCTCCTCGCCGGAGAAGCTCGTGTTCGACCTGTCGGGCCGACGAAGCGAGGCTCGATACGCGCTCATCCACACCGGAGACGCCAACTGGATCCTGCACCTCATGGCATGACCACGGCGCTGCGGCCTCCGGAACACCCGAGCACACCGCGCCGATGCGACATGGGCACGCGGTGACGGGGTCGGCGGTCCACCGCAGCGACGCCCCGGTGCCCCGCGACACAAGCCGCCCGTCCGAGTACTGCCGCTCGGAGGACGTCCTCACCTCTGATCGGCCCGCCCGCCGACCGATTCATCGTCTCGGTGGGGGATTCCCCGACGAGACACCACCATCGGATTCCGTCTGCGACCCGGCGAGCCTGGGCGGACCGTCAGCCTTCGGCGGCGATCGTCAGCACTGCGTCGGCGTGGGTCGTTGCCTGCTCGGTCGTCAGTGAACCGGGGAGTTCGACGATGAACGGCACGGCATCGCTGTCCCGTTTCAGCTCGTTTCGTGCCCACGTCGCGGCGATGCCGGTGTACACCGCCCCGCCGCCGCAGCAGTCGGCGATGGGAAGCCCGGTCAGTTCGGCGTAACGGGCACGGATCCGACCGTCGCGACCGGTGCTGGGTATCACCAGGTTGGCGTCCTGGTGGTACCAGATCGCGATGTCGGGTCGCAGTTGCTCGATGAAGTCGACCATTGCCTGCGTCTCCGGTTCGCTGGCGGGGCCCGTGCCGGCGTACTGGCTGTCGCCGAGTTCGCCGATGGGACCCCAGTTGTGCGGGAAGTTGCGGTTGAGGTCGACGCCGTTGGCGTTCTGGCGGATCTGGGCCGCTTGCCCGTCCGGATTCATCGACTCGACGAGCCAGAGTTCGACGTCGTCGGGAATGGAGCGGGTACGCAGTTGTTCGATGATCGCCACGCCGTCGTCTTCGTTGCCGTGGATGACACCGATCACGAGCACGCGGCGTCCGCCGATCGTGCCGTACCGCTCGGCAACGATCGGGCGACCTCCGTTGGAGGTTCCCAGAACCAGCGATGCCGCCCTGAGGTCGAGTGGCCCCGCGACCACCGACCTCGCCGTCGTCGGCGCCGCTGTCGTGGTCGTCGTCGGGGCCGCTGTCGTGGTCGTCGTCGTGGTCGTCGTCGTGGGCGCCGTCGTGGGCGCCGTCGTACTGGTACTCGTCGTGGTCGTCGACGCGTCTGCCGAGCCGACGGTGTCGACCGCAATCGTCGTCGAGGTCGCATCAGGGGTCGCGGGCGATTCGACCACTGCAGGAACCGCCGTGCTGTTCGCCGCGCCCGGCGATCGCGACACGCCGAGGCCGGCAGCAGGATCGGAGCGCCCCCCGCTACAACCTGCGACAGCCGCGAACGCAACGACGAGCAGGATGGCAGACGCGCGCACGGATCGAACGTAGTGCGCCACGACGGACGGCTGGTGGCACCGTCGGCAATGGTGGCGCAGCTCTGGGTGTCGTGGTTGTGGCCTCGTGGCAGGTTGGGGTTGGTAGCTCACGGTGAGGGTGGAGGTGAGCGGATGATCACCCGGGGGAGCGGATGGGATCTCCCAGCGCTCTCCACGCGCCGTGTCGGGACGATGGGGTTGCGGGAGCGAATGGCTCTTGGCCGACTTCCGGGGCCGGACCGGCCTGCAACGCAGGAACGGGTTGAGGTGGAAAGGAGACCCCGATGATGGTGCATGTCGAGGAACGATCCTCGCCGGTGGGTCACGTGGGGCAGCGCAACCGTCGAGCTGTGTTCGGGTCGGCTATGGCCGCGGTGCTCGTGGTGGGCGTAGCGGGTTTCGGGATCTGGGCCGCGTCGGAACGAGAGCGCGCCGAGGACGCATCGCAGGATCCGGCGGCCGCCGAGTTGCGGATCGACGACCTGGAAGACGAACTGGCAGCAACGACGCCCCGTGTGATCACTGGCACGGAGGCCGCCGGGCAGCGGTACGGCAGCCGGTGGGTGGCAGCCAGGCGTCTGCCGATGATCTCTGGGTCGCTGGCTGCCGCCGATGAGACGGTGGTGGTCGTGGGCCTGGCTCCGGGCAGGACGCCCGATCATTCGGTGTTGGCGCTCTACTCCGATGACGGCTACGAGTGGGAGCCGGCCAGGGACATGTCGGTGGTGGTGGCCGACGACGGGACCGTCGGCTACGAGTGGAAGCCGGGCGTCGGCCTGTCCGGGGTATCTGGCGGGGAGCCCGTGGTGGCGGCTGGTCCGCAGGGCTTCGTTGCGGTCGTCGACGCCGACGATCGGCCGGTGGTTGCGTTCGCTGCGGACGGCTCCGGTTGGGAACAGATCGACCTCCCCCGCCAACGAGGTGGGGTTCGTGTTCGACGTCGACGTCGTTGCCGGCCCTGGCGGCTTCGTCCTCCACTTCGACCTCGTCGTCGAAGACTCGGAACGGGTGCCCTACGTGAAGGCGCTGGTGTGGTTCTCCGATGATGGCCGCAACTGGGTCGACACCGACCTGCCGCGTCAGGAAGCGCTCACCGTGGCGTCCGATGACTCGGGGTGGATGGCAATGGGCGGTGAGCCCGACGAGGGTCCTGCGAGGGTCCTGCGAGGGTGTTCACGTCCGGTGACGGGTTGCACTGGACCGAGATCGACGCCGAGAACCCTCCCCCGGCCGAGGTCCTCGCCCTGGAAATGGAATCCTGGGGAGTCGCACCCTTCGCTGCCGGCGACGACACCTGGCTCCTGATCGACCGCTACGGCGACACCTTCCCGACGGCCTGGGTCTCCACCAACAACGGCACGAACTGGGACGAGATCGGGATCTCCGATGACCCGGCATTCCAGCAGCGAACGACCCGCATCGGTGACATCGCCGTCATCGACGACGGGTTCCTCGTCAGTGCCATCCAAGAGGGCACACCCACGGAGCGCGACCGCAACCTGTTGATGTTCTCCGAGGACGCAGCGCAGTGGGAGACCCACCGAGCGATCTCCGACTACCTCGGCATGGGAGTGCTCGGCGACGACATCGTTGCCCTCGACAGCGACGGCACCGTCTACGTGTGGATCGGGACCTAGCCAACCGCCCGAGGCGAGCACGCCGCCACCGGAGGGGCCCACATCCCGGTCGGAGCGGAGTCCACGAATGCGGTTGCGTCGCCGTGGCCTGACGGTGACGGGATCGTCGGACCGAACCGCCGAGACGGAAGACCCACCAACACGGAGAACCCACGAACGCGGAGAACCCACGAACGCAGAGAACCCACCGACACGAGAACCCACGAACGCGGAGAACCCACCAACACGAGAACCCGTCACCACGGTGAAATCGGAGAATGTTCCCACCCCGACGGCCGATCCGTGACGCCTCCGGTGTGCCGGCCGGGACGGTCCTGGTCGGAACCGGTCGGCGGAGGGTCGATCAGACCAGCGACGTCAGGTGGGCGACGACGTCGCCGACGGGGAGGTCCTGACGTTCGCCGCTGCGGCGATCCTTGACCTCGACGAGGCCGTCGGCGATGCCGCGGCCGACCACGACGATCGTGGGGACGCCGATCAACTCGGCGTCCTTGAAGCGCACACCGGGGGAGACACCCTCGCGGTCGTCGAACAGCACCCGCAGGCCGGACGCTTCCATCGCCGCGGCGAGCTCCTCGGCGGCCGGCCGTTGCGGGCCACCCTCCTTGCCTGCGATCACGAGGTGGACATCGGCGGGCGACACCTCGCGCGGCCAGATCAGACCGATGTCGTCGTGGTTCGCCTCCGCGAGCGCGGCCACCGCACGCGAGACGCCGATGCCGTAGGAACCCATCGTGGGTGTGATGCGCTTCCCGGACTCGTCCTGCACCTGGAGGCCGAGCGCCTCGGAGTACTTGCGCCCGAGCTGGAAGATGTGGCCCATCTCGATTCCCCGGGCGATCTCCAGATCGCCCCCGCACGTCGGACAGATGTCTCCGGAGCGCACCTCGGCCGCTTCGATCACGCCGTCCGGTGTGAAGTCGCGGCCGGCGGTCAGATCGATCACGTGCCGGCCGGGCGCGTCGGCGCCGGTGACCCAGCGTGTGCCGTCGACGATCCGCGGGTCGACCAGGAACCGGATGCCCGACGAGTTGCCGGCGCCGAGCACTCCCGGCCCGATGTAGCCCTTCACCAGCGCCGCATTCTCGGCGAAGTCGGCTTCGTCGAACGGTTCGACCTCGGCCGGTTCGACCTGCGCGCCCAGTCGCTTGAGGTCGACCTCACGGTCACCCGGCACGCCGATCGCGAGGGGCTCGGTGGAACCATCGGGATGGCGCAGCTTGACGATGACGTTCTTCATCGTGTCGGCGGCGGTCCACGACCGCCCATCGGGGCGGGCGAACTCCGGGTGGGCGTCGAGATGGTCGACGAGCGTTTGGATGGTGGGCGTGTCGGGTGTGTCGACCACGGTCGGTGGGCGGTCGTCGTCGAACGGGACCGTGTCCGGAACGGGCACCCGAACCGCCTCCACGTTGGCGGCATAGTCGCACGACGTGCAACGAACGTACGCGTCCTCGCCCACCTCGGCCGGCGCGAGGAACTCCTCCGATGCCGAACCGCCCATCGCCCCCGACATCGCCGACACGATCACGACCGGCAGCCCGAGGCGGTCGAACGTCTTGATGTACGCGTCGCGGTGTGCCTCGTACGAACGCATGAACGCCTGGTCGTCGAGATCGAAGCTGTAGGAGTCCTTCATGACGAACTCGCGGCCGCGCAGCAGACCGGCACGAGGCCGGGCCTCGTCTCGATACTTCGTCTGGATCTGGTAGATCGACAGCGGCAGGTCCTTGTACGAACCGAGCAGGTCCTTGACGACCAGCGTGAACATCTCCTCGTGCGTCGGTGCCAGCAGGAAATCGTTGCCATGGCGATCCTGCAGACGGAACAGGTTGTCGCCGTAGTCCTCGTAGCGACCGGTCGCCTCGTACGGTTCCTTCGGGAGGAGTGCGGGGAAGTGCACCTCCTGGAACCCGGCCGCGTCCATCTCCTCACGAACGATCCGCTCCACGTTGCGGTAGACGATCCAGCCGAGCGGCAGCCAGGTGAAGCCGCCGGGAGCGGCACGGCGGATGTACCCGGCGCGGACCAGCAACCGGTGCGACGGCACCTCGGCGTCCGCCGGGTCGTCGCGGAGCGTTCGGAGGAAGAGAGTCGACATGCGAAGCACGCTGCGACGATACCCGTCGCCACCCCCCACGCAGGGCGCTGTTCTTCGGGCAACGAGTCGTTCGGCGGTGGTGCGTGTGACGCTGCGGGTCGTCGCCGACCCGAGGCCGCTCCGCATCGTCGGGGCCCGTTCGGGCGAACGCCGTGTTCCGGTGGTGACACGAACAGCGTGGCACGGAGTTCGACGGCTCGGTGCGGAGGCCATGGTCCCACGGGTCGATCTGGTGGACTCGTTCGGATCGGGCATCGTGACGACGGGACGGCGTCGCGACCCGCGGCTCAGTTCGATCGGCGGCTCGGAGCGAGCAACAATCGGTATGTGGCGACGTACGCGTCGATCATCGTTGCGGCGTCGAAGCGGATCACGGTGGCCGCGCGGATCGCGTCCCGGTCGAGGCCACCTGCGCGACCGACCGCTTCGACGGCCTCGTCGAGGTTGGTGACGAGGTAGCCGGTGGTGTCGTGGTCGATCAGTTCGGCCATGGAACCACGGGCGTTCGCGATGACCGGGGTACCGCACGCCATCGCTTCGACGACGCTGAATCCGAATGGCTCGTCGAAGTCGATCAGGTGGAGCAGGGCGTGCGCACCTCCGAGCACCGTGGCTCGATCGGCCGCGCCCACGGGGCCGAGGTACCTCACGTGTTCGCCGTCGATGTGGGGTTCGACCTGCTCGCGGAAGTACTGCTCGTCCTGGATGATGCCGGCGATGTCGAGCCGTCGTCCGGTTCGCCGGGCGACCTCGATCGCGTGCGCAGTGCCCTTGTCAGGGTGGATGCGCCCGAAGAACACGAGGTGATCCCCCGGTGCCGGATGTACGGAGAACGCAGCCGTGTCGATGCCGTGGTGGATGGTGGCGGCGTAGCGCAGATCCGGGTGCCGGTCGGCGTCGCTGATCGCGACGTAGTGCGTGGTGGCGTCGTAGCGCTCGTAGACCGAGAGGATGCGGGGCGAGGAGAACCCGTGGATCGTCGTGATCACCGGCGTGTCGACGAGGCCGCTGTAGGTGAGCGGGAGGAAGTCGAATCCGTTGTGGATCAGGTCGAACTCGTCGGCGCGCTCGAAGACGGCGGCGATGTGGAGGCATTCGGCGACCTTCGGTTCGATCGTGGGGTCGTCGGACCAGCCGCCCGTGACGGTGCCGTGGAGGTGCGCGGCGGTGACGGAATCTGCCGTGGCGAACAGAGTGACGGCGTGACCGGCCGCGACCAGGCCCTCGGTCAGGAGCGATGCGAACTGCTCCCAGGGCCCGTAGTGACGCGGCGGGGTTCGCCAGGCGATCGGAGCGAGCACCGCGACCCGGAGTGGTGGACCGGGGTCGGCGCCGTGGTGGCGAGCGGGAATGGGGCCCAGGGTACCGACGCGGATCGGGAAGCTGGCCAGTACAGTGAGGTCACCTCTCTTGGACGCGTGCGCCCGCTTGGGCTGGACGGCCATCTCGATGCTGTCGCCCTTCGCAGGCTTGTCGCATCGACCGAGCCGAACAAGGAGTTCCGTCGTGCACACCGCCGTTTCGGCCCCGCTCGTTTCCACGGGCGAGGGCCATGTTCGATCCTTCGGGATCCTCTCGACCTTCCCGCCGACCTCGTGTGGAATCGCGACGTTCTCCGCTGCGCTGGCAGCCGGTCTGATCGCCGATGGCGCTTCGGTCGACGTGGTGCGGTGTGGCGCGTCACCCGACGTCGAGGACGTGTTGGTGGTCGCATCGCTCGGCGACCACACGCCGTCGGATCGTGCGGCTGTGGTCGAAGCGTTGAACGCCAACGACGTCGTGATCGTCCAGCACGAGTACGGCTTGTACGACGGACTCGACGGAGAGTCGATCGTGGAGCTGATCGGCGCGCTCGATGCGCCGATCGTGGTCGTGGCACACACCGTCTTGAGTGAACCGACGACGAACCAGCGAGTGGTGCTCGAACGGGTGTGCGCGGCGGCCGCCGCCGTCATCGTGATGACGGAGACGGCGCAGATGCGACTGTTCGCGGGCTTCGACGTCGATCGTGCGAAGGTCTCGCTGATACCGCACGGTGCGGCGACGCCGTCTGCCGAACCGAACGGGTGTCGACGATCACCGCCGATCGACGGCCGCCCTCGGCTGTTGACCTGGGGTCTGTTGGGCCCCGGCAAGGGCATCGAGTGGGCGATCGATGCCGTCTCCGAGCTGAGCGATCTGGAGCCCCGGCCGGAGTACGTCATCGCCGGCGCGACACATCCCAAGGTACGGGAACGAAACGGTGAGGAGTATCGCGAGATGCTCGTCGATCGGGCCGCCGGATCGGGTTCGGCGACTCACGTGATCTTCGACGATGCCTACCGGGATCTCGTCTCGTTGACCGACCTGATCCAGTCCGCCGATCTGGTCGTGCTTCCCTACGACTCCCGCGATCAGGTGACGTCCGGGGTCTTGGTGGACGCAGTGGCAGCGGGACGACCGGTGGTCTCCACGGCCTTCCCGCACGCCGTCGAGTTGCTGGCGAGTGGCGCAGGCATCGTCGTGCCGCAACGGGATCCGGTCGCGCTCGCAGCCGCGATCCGGTCGGTCTTGACCGACCCTGGGCTGGCGGCCTCGATGGCGGCCGAGGCCCGCCGTCTGGCGCCCGGCCTGTCGTGGTCCGCGGTGGCGCGCCGGTACGCGATGCTCGCCGATGGTCTTCTGGTGGCACGATCATCGGTGGTGTCGTGACGTTGCCGTCGTTCGGCCACGTGCTGTCGATGAGCGACAGCATCGGGATCTTCGAACATGCCGATCACGCCGAACCACGACGTGAACACGGATACTGCACCGACGACGTGGCTCGGCTCCTGATCGTCGCCGTCCGTGAACCCGATCGCAGTCAGGCAGTGCGCGAGCTCGGCCGGACCGCATTCCGGTTCTTGGCGGCGTCGCAGAGCACGACGGGGCGCACTCGCAATCGCCGCGCCGCGACCGGTCGCTGGCAGGGCCGCCATGGCGTCGAGGACTGCTGGGGTCGCAGCGTGTGGGCGTTCGGCACCGCAGCGAACCGTGCCCCCGAGGACTGGATGCGTGCGAGTGCCATGTCCTATTTCAACCACGGCGTCAAGCAACGCTCGCCGCACCGCCGGGCGATGGCGTTCGCCGCACTCGGCGCCGCCGAGGTCGCGGAGCACGACGACCGCCACCAGCGCGCCCGCGACCTGCTCGCCGACACGATCACCAAGATCGGACCAGTGTCGACCGAGCCGATTTGGCCATGGCCCGAACCTCGCTTGTCGTACGCCAACGCAGCGTTGCCCGAAGCCCTCATCGCAGCGGGCCAGGTGCTCGATCGGCCCGATGTCGTCGACGACGGGCTGAGGCTCCTGCGCTGGCTCCTCGAACGAGAGACCATCGATGGGCATCTCTCATCGACACCCACCGGTGGTGCGAGCCGAAAGGACGTCGCACAGCGGTTCGATCAGCAGCCGATCGAGATCGCCGCGCTGGCAGACGCCTGCGCGCGAGCCCATGCGGTGACGGGCGACGACGACTGGCGCCGAGGAGTCGATCTCGCGATCGCCTGGTTCGCCGGCCACAACGACGTCGGCGCGGTGATGTGGGACGCCGAGACGAACGGCGGCTACGACGGGTTGACCCCGACGGGCCCCAACCTCAATCAGGGGGCCGAGTCGACGCTGTCACTCATCTCCACACTGCAGCATGCTCCCCGACCGGCGGGCACGGGTCAGGGGCAGGCTTCGGTCAGCGGCCCGAGCTGGTCAACCGGCTGAGCAGCTCGTCGACGCGGATCGTGGCGATGCGCGCCCCGACGTCCGCGTAGCCGTACGGCAACACGAGATGCTCTCCGTGGATCATGCCGCCGCACGAGTACACGACGTTGGGCACATAGCCGTCGCGTTCGTCGTCGTCCGGGCTGAGCAGCGGGTCCTTCAGGTGGCCGATCACCTGGCTCGGATCGACGAGGTCGAGCAGGAGCGCGCCGAGCGTGTAGCGCCGGAACGGCCCGACGCCGTGGGTGATCACGAGCCAGCCCGCCTCCGTCTCGAGTGGTGATCCGCAGTTGCCGAGCTGCATCAGCTCCCAGGGGCGCTCTGGCTCCTGGATCACGGTCGCCTCGCGCCACACCCGGATGTCGCTCGACGTCATGATGAAGTTGTTCACGCTGTCGTGGCGGCCCAGCGCCACGAAGTTGCCGTCGATCCGGCGCGGGAAGATCGCCATGCCCTTGTTGTGGGCGGCACGACCGCTGAGTGTCGCGACGCGGAACTCGGTGAAGTCGGCCGTCTCGAGCAATTGCGGCAGGATCTGATGACCATCGAACGCGGTGTAGGTCGCGTAGTAGGTGACGGCACCGTCATCGTCGACGAAGCGGACGAATCGAGCGTCTTCCATACCTTGGCTCTCGGTCGGGCCGCTCGGGAACAAGACCCGCTCGGAGACGTCGATCGTTGCCGGGAATGACGTGCGGTAGTTCGACGACGCCAACCAGTGCAGCACGTGGGTCGTCTCACCTGAGATCGACCGCTCGATGCCTTCGTCGTCGAGGGCTGCGATCGCGGCCTCGAGTTCCACCATCGTGAACCGGTCCTCCAACCGACCGAGGATGCGTTCCTCGATCTCGTTCAACATCGCCAGGTCGTCGAGCTTCGTCGTGAAGAATCTCTTGTCGTACGCGTGCGGTGTCCGCTCTCCGGTCGCCGCGAACGGGCTGACCGGGTCGAGCCGCACCCCGGCGTCCGCCGTGACGACGCCCGATCGGAACTCGATGGATGAGATGTGCCCTTCGCCGATCGCACGGAGGCTCATGATGAACCGAACTTCGCCGGAGTCGAGCCCTGATTGATCGGGGGCTGCGACGATCGAGGGATTTCCGAGCGCAGCCGCCTCGATCGAGTACTCGTGCGTGAAGTAGGCGCCGATCAAGCGTCGCCGCTCGAGCGAGAGCGGGGCCACGAGCAGTTCGACGTCGTCGAGTCGAGTCGCGACGATCGCGAAGTTGCGGTCGATCACGGCGTCGAGATCCCGATGCCGCAAGGCGAACCCGTCGCGAGCGGCGACGAGCGTGGCGGTCACCTCGTGCTCCGACATCGCCATGATCCGTTCGAGCACGATCCGCAGGCGCGACGACCCGTCCGCATCGAGCTCCTCGCGGGGCAGGAAAGGTTTCGTGATCACCCGACGCGCATCGGGAACGAAGCGCACCGCGTCACACCGTGTCATCCGGAGCGCATCCATGGAACCCCCGGTTCACGTTGATCGTGCTCGCCGTCGGGATGACGACGACCGCAACCGTACCGTCGTGAACGACGCTCGCCGCGGTTGCCGGCGACCATCCTGTCCGGCCGGATCGGCTGTATGCTTTGGCTACTTGGGATGAGTCGCCTCGTTTGGGCAGGACGGCCAGTAGCGCTGTCGCCCCGTGCAGGCTCGACGCCTCGACCCGGGCCACACGGTTCGAGGAGTCAACATGACCGTCCACTTCCTTTCTACCCAGCCACCTTCCGGAGACGGCAGCGGTATGCCGGCCGCCGAACTCCGGCCGGTGCGAGGTCGGTCGCCGCTGCGTCGGACACTCATCCGCCGCCCGTGGATCCACGCCGTTCAGCGCCGCGTGGTGAACGACGTGGCGGGCGTCGTCATCGGCGCCGGCGTGACCCACCGGCGAGCGGCTTGACGAGCCGTCCTGACGGATCGACCCAGGATGCGAATCTTCCACTGCGACCGATGCGGCGACGTCGTGACGTTCTCGGCGCAGCGTTGTCCCTCGTGCGACGCCCTGCTCGGCTACGTCGATGGCGAACGGACGATCCGTGTGCTCGAGCCCACGGCTGATCCGGCGTCGTTCCGGATCGATGGCCACGATGGGCCGGTCTGGCGGTGCCTCAACTCGGCGTGGGGCTGCAACTGGGCGCTGCCGGCCGCGTCGGACACCACGTGGTGTCGATCATGCCGACTCACGAGGGGTCGCCCCGACGAGGCACGCCCCGACGCCGTCGAGGCGTGGGCGACGGCCGAAGCAGCCAAGCGGCGGCTCATCCACCAGCTCGACGAGCTCGCCCTGCCGATCGAGATCCGGTCGAGTTCGGTACCGGACGGCTTGGCCTTCGACCTGGTCCACCTCCCGGGTGAGGGCGGCATCACCGGCCATCTCGACGGCGTCGTGACGCTGGACCTCGCCGAGACCGACGACCACCACCGAGAGGACCTGCGTCGACGACTGGGCGAATCGTTCCGGACCGTCATCGGACACCTCCGACACGAGATCGGTCATCACTACTGGGGACGACTCGTCGGCCAGACCGACGGACTGGTGGGGTTTCGACACCTTTTCGGTGACGAACGCATCGACTACGCCCACGCAGTCGAGCACTACTACGCACAGGCCGACGGCGACTGGGATGAAGCGCGATTCGTGACCCCCTACGCGGCGTCGCATCCACTCGAGGACTGGGCCGAGACGTTCGCCCACTATCTCCACATCATCGACACGGTCGACACCGCGGTCGCTCACGATCTGCTCCCGCGCGACACCACCACCACCACCACAGCGCGCGACACCACCACAGCGATGGCCGCGGGCGCTGTCGGCTCGCTCGAGTTCGACGACATCCTCGATGCGTGGCGGCCGATCAACTCCGCCGTGAACGCCATCGCCGAGACCCTCGGGGTTTCCGCCATCTACCCCTTCGAACCTGCCGGCCTCGTCGTCGACAAGCTCGCCTTCGTGCACCGCCACATCGCCGCCCAAACCCAACGGGATCACTTCCATGCCGTCAACTGACATCCAGCCACCCGCACTCGATGCGCCGCTCGGGTCGCCCACCCGGCCGTCGTGGCGCGGTCGCCTCCATCTGATCGCCCTCTGGTCGGCGATCCCGCTGCTCGTCGCGCTCGCCATCGAGTCGAACAGCCCCCGCTCTCGCGCGGCGGTCATCGTCTACGGCATCGGTCTGTGCTCGATGCTCGCCGTCTCGACGATCTACCACCGGCTGGTCCACACCATCCGCGCCCGCGCCGCATGGCGACGAGCCGACCACGCCACGATCTTCGCCGCGATCGCCGGCACCTGCACGGCGCTCGCCCTCACGAGTCTCAGTACCGGCCCGGCGATCGCGATGCTGATCATCATCTGGTCAGCGGCTGCCGTCGGAGCGACGTTCAAGGTGGTCAGCTTCCACCGAGCGAACCGATTCGGTGCGGCGATGTACATCGCGCTCGGCTGGTCCGGGCTCGTTCTCGTCCCAGCCGTGTGGCATCGCGGCGGTGCGCTCGCCGTCGGCCTCCTGGTCGCCGGCGGGGTTCTCTACACGGTCGGTGCCGCCGGGTTCGGGCGCAAATGGCCGACGCTTCAACCCTCCAAATTCTCGTACCACGAGGTGTGGCACGCCTTCACCATTGCGGCCGCCGGCCTGCACTTCGCTGCGGTCTACACCCTCGCCACATGACATCTGATCGAGCCGAGCCAACCCCCTGCATCGAGGCATCATGAACCCCACCGACACGATCGACGACAGAGCGAGGGCGCCCGGCGTCTCGGACGATCCCCCGACCCGCCAATGCGGCCGCTGCCGACACCGTTTCCCGGTCGACGCCGACATCGACCCGATCGTGCTCACCGACTGGTGGGCCTGCCCGAATTGCCTCGACATGCTCCTGCCCCGACGCCGAACCGCGACAACGCACGTCGAACACCACGAAGGACCGACATGATCCGAGTCGAATGGAACGCGCTTCGAGTCGGTCAGCACGTACTCGTCCACGACGAAACCGACGCCAGCTGGGCCCTCGTCCAGGGCTGCGTCACGATGGTCCAGGACGCGCCCGGCTCCAACGACGTCGCGATCCGGATCCCGTCAGCTCGCGGGCCGTCCAGGGTGGTTCATCCACGTCGTCTCGTGGTCCACCCCGAACAGCTCGACCCCGAGGCGCGCTGTTGGCGATGTGAGGCCCTCGCCGACGAAGCGCTGCGCCAGCGCCGGCGTGCCCCGACCAACGACGTCACCAAGTAGTCGACAACAGCAGAGGAACGATCATGCCCGACAAGTCCCCACAACGCCCCGCCGGCAAGAAGCCCGGCAAGACGCTGAAGGAGAAGCGCGACGCCAAACGCGCCAAGCAACAGACCAAGCGAACGATCCCCACCTGACTCGACCAGGGCCCATCGGCGCGGCGGCGAGTTCGGGGCACGTGGTGCCCCGAGCCGATCCGGACGGGAGCGGTTCGCGCTCCCGAACGCCCAGATCCGTCGCCGACTCCTCGCCTCGCCGGGCCGGATGTCGGGCGACCATCGGGCGGTTCGTCGACGACCTGAACCGTTCACGCGTCGCGGGCGAGACCTTCGGCGATCGCTTCGTCGTCGCCTCGCCGGACGACGTGCACGCGGGACGCACCATCTGGCGGACCCGTCGTGCCGCCCGGCTCGATCCCGCGCCGGTACGGCAACGGGACGGTGGTCGCGGACGTCGACCGGCCCGCGCTGCCGAAGGTACCGCTCGTCGCGGAGCGCTGTGCCGCAGACGTCGCAGGTTCGGGGCGCTCCGCCGGCCGTCGGTTCTTCGATCGGTCGGATTCGACGGAGATCTCCCACCACCGCGCCGGGCCCTGACGGCGCCGCGGCGGCCTCGCTCGGCAGGTCCGGCTCGGTCGTGTCGTCAGCCTCGAGTCCTGCGGTCGCCGTGGTGAGCCCGCCGGACCCGGCCCGATCACGGCTATAGTGGTCATCCCTATTGGTTTGGTGACCGAAAGGCGTGGGCTCCGGCTCACGCCTTGTTTTGTGAAAGGAGGCGAATCGACATGACCGAGAGTCCCGTGATCCAACGGGTCCGTGAGCTCGTCGAGCCGATCGCCTCCGACCTCGATCTCGATCTGTACGACCTCGAACAGCGCGGTGGCACGTTGCGCGTCACGATCGACACACCGCCGGGCTCCGAGGGTGGCGTCGACATGGACCAACTCGCGCTCGCGACTCGTCTGATCTCACGCGAGATGGATCACCACGACCCGATGCCGGGCCGGTACACGCTCGAAGTCACGAGTCCGGGGGTCGAGCGCACGCTGCGTACGCCCGCCCACTTCCAGCGCGAGGTCGGCAAGACCGTCAATGTCCGCCTCGCCAACCCCGACGCGGAGCACCGTCGTCTCGAGGGCGTGCTCGTCGCGGCCGACGACACGACGGCGACGATTCGGTCGAACGACGGGGAACTCACCGAACGGGTGATCTCGATCGACGACATCGATCGGGCCCGGACAGTGTTCGTCTGGGGCCCGAAGCCCAAGCCGGGTGGCAAGGGGAGTGGCAAGAACAAGAGGAAGCAGCCGGCCAAGCGGAAGCCGGCCGAGCAGACGTCATCGACGAAAGGGTCATCGTGAGCAATCTCGACATGAGCGAAGCCATCCGCCTCCTCGCCCAGGAGAAGGGCATGTCCGAGGACGACCTCCTCCATGTGCTCGTCGACGCGCTCGCGAGTGCCTACAAGCGTCGCCCGGGTGCCGCGGACGAGGTGGTCGTCGAGGTCAACCCGACCACGATGGACTTCTCCTTCACCGCCTACGACCTCGACGAGGACGGCAACTGGGTCAACGAGCGCGACGACACGCCGGACAAGGAAGACCTCGGTCGTATCGCCGCCCAGACGTTCCGTCAGGTCATGAGCCAGCGCATCCGCGAAGTCGAGCGCGACCGCAAGTTCGAGGAGTATGCGAATCGCGAGGGTGACATCGTCACCGGCATCATCCAGCAGACCGACACCCGCTACACGCTGCTCGATCTCGGTCGGGTCGAGGCGCTTCTTCCGCAGGCGGAGCAGGTGCCGTACGAGCGACCGAACCCGGGTGACCGAGCCAAGGCCTACATCGTCGAGGTCCGCAAGACCGCGAAGGGCCCCCAGATCGTCGTGTCGCGCACGCATCCCGGCCTCATCAAGCGGTTGTTCGAGCTCGAAGTGCCCGAGATCGCCGACGGCATCGTCGAGATCAAGGCCTGCGCCCGCGAGCCAGGCCACCGCACGAAGATCGCCGTCTGGTCCAACGATCACAACGTCGATCCGGTCGGTGCTTGCGTCGGCGCGCGCGGTGCCCGCGTGCGCATGGTCGTCAACGAGCTGCGTGGCGAGAAGATCGACATCGTGCCGTTCAGCGAGGATCTGGCCGACATGGTCGCCAAGGCGCTGTCGCCGGCCAAGGTCAACCAGGTCAACATCTCCGAGGACGGCACGGCGGCCGACGTGATCGTCCCCGACCACCAGCTCAGTCTGGCGATCGGCCGTGAAGGCCAGAACGCCCGCCTGTCCGCCCGCCTCACCGGTGTGCGCGTCGACATCCGCTCCGAGACACAGGTCGCCGAGGGAGTGCCCGCGGGCAGCTACCTCGACGAGCACGTCGAGTACGCGGAGGGCGAATGGAAGGCGCACGCGGAGACGGGCGAGATGGAGTGGCATGCGGCCGACGGCAGCGTCATCAGCCAGGCCGACTGGATCGCGCAGAACGAAGGCGCCGACGGGGCCACCGATGACACCGATGCCGACGAGGCAACCGATGACACCGATGCCGACGAGGCAACCGATGCCGACGAGGCAACCGATGCCACCGATGCCGAACACCCTGGAGCGGTCGAGGAAGCGGGAGCGGAGTCGGCCCCGGATGCATCCGGCGACACCGGCGTTGCGACGGACGATGCCGATGCGACGGACGACACCGAGCCGGCTGTGGATGCGGCCGACAAGGCTGAGGATGACACTGACGGGTGACGCTCATGTTCCGATTCGAACGTGTGTCGGGTGTCGCCGGCGGCGCCCGCAGACGCGACTCCTTCGATGTGTCCTGGACGCGTCCGGAGCGATCGGTGTCGACCGTCGGGCTCCTGGCCGCGGCGCCTGGATCTGCGGGCCCGGCTGTGTCGAGCCGGCGCGACGCAAGCGAGCCTTCGACCGGGCGTGGCGCACGTCGGTGCAGCCAGAAGCGATCGACCGGCTCTGCTCCCGACTGGCCGAACTGACCGAGTGAACGATCGGGTGGGGATTGACCCCGCCCCTGCGAGACTGAAGAACGACGAAAGGTTGCCCACAGCGTGGCGAAGAACATCCGAGTACACGAACTAGCCAAGGAGCTCGGCATGACCAATGCCGAGGCCGTCGACCTGTGCGGCGTGCTCGGCGTTCCGATCAAGAGTCATTCGTCGTCGCTCAACGAGGCGTATGCGGACATGGTCCGCCGGCGGGCAGTCCGCGACGGTCTGACCCGCGACGAGCAGCCCGAGGAGCCCAAGCCCGAACCCAAGAAGCGGCCGGCCAAGAAGGCTGCGGCCAAGAAGACGACCGCCAAGAAGACGACCGCCAAGAAGACGACCGCGAAGAAGGCCGAGGCCGAACCGGCTCCCGAGCCCGACGTCGAGCCGACACCGGAGCCCGACGTCGAGCCGACACCGGAGCCCGTCGCCGAAGTCGCCCCCGAACCGCCCGCTGTGACCGAACCCGTCGAAGAACCGGCGGCGGTCGTGCCCGCCGAGGAACCGGCTCCGGAGCCGATCTCGAGCCCCGGTCCCGAATCGGCCCACGAGCGGATCATCTCGAGTCCCGGTCCCGAATCCGCCCACGAGCGGGTCATCTCGAGTCCCGGTCCCGAGTCCGCCCACGAGCGGGTCATCTCGAGTCCCGGTCCCGAGTCCGCCCACGAGCGGGTCATCTCGAGCCCGGGCCCCGACGCGCCGCGGTCCCGCCCCGTCCCGGCCGAGGCCACGGCGGCTCCGGCCACGGCGCCTGCGCCGCCACGGGCCCCGTCCGGCAAGCCGATCCCGCCGCCTCCCGGGCGTCCCGTGTCGTCGACCGGGAAGCCGATCCCCCCGCCACCCGGCTCGGCACGCCCCCCAGGAGGCCGTCCCTCGACCGGTGGTCCCGGCGGCCGAACCGGCGGCTACGCCGGGCGCCCCGGCGGCGGTCCCGGCGGATTCCCGGGTCGTGGTGGTCCGGGCGGTGGTCCCGGTCGCCCCGGTGGCGGTCGTCCGAGCGGGCAGCGTCGCCCGCCTCGGCGCAGCAAGCGTCGTCGTCGTCGCGACCGCGACGAGCTGCAGCCCCAGGAGCAGAGCTTCACCGCGGCCGACGCACCCGTGCCCGAGGGCACGATCGTCGTCGAGCGCGGTGTCTCCGCCCAGGAGTTCGGCCCGAAGCTGAACCGCACGGCTGGTGACGTCATCAAGTTCCTCCTCCAGCACGGCGAGATGCTGACGGTCACCATGGGCCTCTCCGATGAGCACATGGAGCTGTACGCGCTCGAACTCGGCGCCGACCTGCTGCTCGTCGACCCGGGCCAGCAGCAGGAGATCGAACTCCAGGCGATGTTCGACGACAGCGATGATGACGACGAGGAGTTGCTCGAGCCGCGCCCGCCCGTGATCACCGTCATGGGTCACGTCGACCACGGCAAGACGACCGTGCTCGACAGGATCCGCCATGCCAACGTGGTCGACGGCGAAGCCGGCGGCATCACCCAGCACATCGGCGCCTACCAGGTCGAGAAGGACGGTCACAAGCTGACCTTCATCGACACACCCGGTCACGCTGCGTTCACGCAGATGCGTGCGAGAGGTGCAGAGGCGACCGACATCGTCGTGCTCGTCGTCGCCGCCGACGACGGCGTGATGCCTCAGACGATCGAGGCCATCAACCACGCCCGCGCCGCCGACGTGCCGATCGTGGTCGCGGTCAACAAGATCGACAAGGACAACGCCGATCCGCAGCGCGTGCTCACCGAGCTCGCCGAACAGGAGCTCGTTCCCGAGCAGTGGGGCGGCGACACGATCGTCGTCGAGATGTCCGCACTGCAGGACCTCGGCGTCGACGACCTCCTCGATCAACTCAACGTGGTCGCCGAACTCGAGGACCTGCAGGCGAACCCGACGGGGCGGGCCAAGGGCATCGTGCTCGAAGCCAACCTCGACAAGGGCCGTGGCCCCGTCGCCACGATTCTGGTCGACAAGGGCGAGCTCAAGGTCGGCGACCCGATCGTGGCCGGCCCGGCCTGGGGTCGCGTGCGAGCCATGATCAACGACAAGGGCGAGCAGATCAAGGTTGCCGGCCCGTCGACACCGATCGAGGTGCTCGGTCTGGGCTCCGTGCCCGAGGCGGGTGACGAGTTCCGGTCGGCCCCGGACGAGAAGACGGCTCGGACGGTCGGTGAGGCCCGCGAGTTCCATCGTCGGGTCCGCGACCAGCGCGGCGACGCTCGCGTCAAGTCCGGCGTGAAGCTCGAGGACATCTTCGATCAGATCCAGAGCGGCGAGTCCGTGACGCTCAACTTGATCCTCAAGGCCGACGTGCAGGGTTCGCTCGAAGCCGTGACCGAGAGCCTCCGCAAGCTCGGGCGCGACGACGTCGACCTCACCTTCGTGCACCGCGCCGTCGGCGGCATCAGCGAGAACGACATCACGCTGGCCGCCACCACGAACTCGACCATCATCGGCTTCAACGTCCGACCCGACCGCAAGGCCCGCGAGGCGGCCGAGGCCGAGCACGTCGAGATCCGCACGTACGAGATCATCTACAAGCTGCTCGAAGACATCGAGCAGGCGATGGTCGGCATGCTCGCACCCGAGTACGAAGAGGTCGTCACCGGCGACGCCGAGGTCCGGGAGATCTTCCGGGTACCGCGCATCGGAGCGATCGCCGGTTGCCTCGTGCAGAGCGGTGTCATCACTCGCGGCTCGAAGGTCCGCTTTCTGCGGGATGGCACGATCATCTGGAAGGGTTCGATCACCTCCCTCAGGCGCTTCAAGGACGATGCGCAGGAGGTCCGGGCCGGGTTCGAGTGCGGAATCGGCCTGTCCGACTTCCAGGATCTCAAGCCGGGCGACATCATCGAGACCTACGACGAGCGCGAGATCGAGCGCACGCTGTCCTGATGATCGTGACCGGACGCCGCTTCGCTTCGACGGCTTCGTCCGCGCGTGCAGGCTCGCCTGCGCCCACTGACGACTGCGGTGACACCGCGACCCTGATGGCTTGCGTCGTCCTCCGGGTCGGAGGACGCTAGTGGCTCGCAATCGTGGCAGGGGCGGCGGGCACCGCTATCCGCGGTCGGCTCGTGTGGGAGAGACCCTGCGGGAGATCGTGGCCGAGGAACTCGTCCGGATCGACGACGACCGGCTGGAGTTCGTCACGGTGACCGGGATCGACGTCGACAACGAGCTCAACCGGGCACACGTGTTCTTCGATTCGCTCGCCGGCGAGGACGGCGACACGGACATCATCGAGGCGCTCGATCGGCACCGGGCTCGCCTCCAGTCGGCGATCGCCCGCCAGATCCGTACCAAGAAGACGCCCATTCTCGACTTCCGGCCCGATATCGCGCTCCGATCGGCGGAACGGATCGACGACATCCTCCGCGAGGACCGTCAGCGCCGTGGCGAGGCGTAGACCGGCCACCACGCACGGCCTCTGCATCGTCGACAAGCCCGCCGGAGTCACCAGCCACGACGTCGTCGGCATGCTGCGTCGTCGCTTTCGTGAGCGTCAGGTCGGCCACGCCGGCACGCTCGACCCGGACGCCACCGGAGTGCTCGTCGTCGCCGTCGGGATGACCACGAAGCTGCTGCGCTTCATCGAACGGACCGACAAGCGTTACACCGGCGAGGTCGTGTTGGGCACCGAGACGTCGACCCTCGATTCGTCGGGCGAGGTCACGGCGACACACGACATGAGTGCCGTCACGGTCGCCGACGCCCGCCGGGTCGTGGCCGACCACCTGACGGGCGCCATCGAACAGATCCCGCCGATGGTGTCGGCCATCCGTGTCGACGGTCGGCGACTCCACGAGCTGGCCCGCGAGGGCGTAGAGGTCGAACGGCAGCCCCGCTCGGTCACCGTCTCCTCCTTCACCGTCGAGGCCGGGCCGGAACCCGGCGTGTTCCGCATCGACGTGACATGCAGCGCCGGGACCTACGTCCGAACGCTGGCGGCCGATCTCGGCCACCTCCTCGGTGGTGGCGCCCACCTGCGTCACCTGCGACGGACCGCGGTCGGCGAGTACACGCTCGACGATGCCGCTCCGCCCGACGAATGCGAGCTCCTTCCCGTCGAGACGGCCGTCCGGAGCCTGCAACGGGTGGTCATCGACGCCACGACCGCAGCGCTCGTCGCCAATGGTCGTGTGTTGCCGCGATTCGACGGCGACGGACCGTGGGCGCTGTTCGACGAACACGGCGTCGTCGTGGCGGTCTACGAAGCGTTTCGGGCGGACGAGGCGAAGCCCTCGGTCGTACTGCCGACCGCGATCGGAAGGTAGCGTCACCCTCCGTGCTGGTGATCACCGATGCTTCGACGTCGCCGTTCCCTGGTGAGCGGACCGTACTCACCATCGGTGCCTACGACGGTCTACACCACGGGCACCAGGCCGTGATCGCCCAGGTCTGCGCGCTCGCCGATGCGCTGGGCGCTCGTTCGGCGGTGGTGACGTTCGACCGGCATCCGGCCACCGTGGTGCGGCCCGAGTCGGCCCCACAGCTGCTCACCGATCAGGCCCAGCGCCTCGAGCTGCTCGAGGCGACCGGCATCGATGCCGCCGTTGTCCTGCCCTTCGACGAGGCCCAGGCGGAAGAGTCGCCGCAGGCGTTCATCGAGCGTGTGCTGGTGAAGTGCCTGAACGCCGAAGTGGTCGTGGTGGGCGATGACTTCCACTTCGGGCGCAACCGTGAGGGCAACGTCGCTCTGCTGCGGGAGATCGGTGAGGTCTACGGGTTCGAGGTCGAACCCGTGGTGCTCGTCTCCCGATCCGACGGCGTCGACGAACCCGTGAGCAGTACCGCCATCCGGCGCGCCCTCGCCGGTGGCAACGTGTCGCTCGCCGCGGAGATGCTCGGTCGCCCGTTCGAGGCACGCGGTGTGGTGGTGCACGGAGATCAGCGAGGCCGCCTCCTCGGTTTCCCGACGGCGAACGTCGCGGTCTCCAACCGCGTCTGCCTTCCCGCAGATGGTGTGTATGCCGGTGTCTACGAACGGCCTGACGGCTCGCGGCACCCCTGTGCGATCAACCTGGGCCGCCGTCCGACGTTCTACGAGCACGCCGACAGTTCGTTGCTCGAAGCACACCTGCTCGACTTCGAGAGCGATCTGTACGGTGAAGCCGCACGGGTGCGGTTCATCGGGTTCCTCCGTTCGGAGCGGAAGTTCGACGGCATCGATGCCCTGGTCGAGCAACTCAAGCAGGACGTCGAACACGCCCGCCAGGTCACCGCGACCTGACCCCTTGCAGCGCCAACGTGAGGACGGCGTGGAGATCAGCCGGTGGGCCAGATGATCGTGCCGTCGTCCGCGTAGAGGCGTGCAACGAGTTCCCCGTCGTATCGGTTCTCGACGGGCGGTGCGCCTTGGTCGCCGTACACGCCGACCGCGTCGTAGGCCGCAATCTCCGCGGCGAGACCGTCCGGATCCGGTACCCCGGGGCGACTGCCGGCCGGTGTGGTCGACGTGACCAGTTGTGCGTCGGTCTGCCACCGGAAGACTTCTCCTTCCGGTGAGAGGAAGTTCGGGTTGCCGTTGCCGTTGATGAGCTCGACAGCGACGTCCGCTGCTGCGGCCGGATCGTCGATGGCGTCGGCGAGGCCACGCATCGTGGCCCGCATGAAGTCCTCGGCGGCCGTCGGGTGGTCGTCGAGGAAGGTGCGATTCGTGTAGATCAGGCCGAACGATCCCGGAATTCCGAAATCGGCCGGGTCGTAGAGGGTGAACGGCACACCGGCTCGTTCGAGGGTGCCCGGCTCGTTGCTCTTCCAGCCCGGCACGGCCGAGATCCCCTCGACCTCCCAGTGCGCCAGAGGATCGAAGCCCTCGAGGAGCAGCGTGTCGAAGTCGGTGCCCTCGGTGAGGTCGAACTCGGAGAGCATGGCCGCGATGCTCGGCGGCAGCTTGCCCTTGACGCCGATCGTCGTCCCCGCGATCGCTTCGAGGCTCGCGATCTCGGGTTTCACCATCAGGCTGTCGATCGCGACGTGGCCCTCGACCGCGAGGGCGACCAAGTCGGCCTCGTTCGTCGCTGCGAACGTGGCCAGCTCGCTGAACGAACCCGACGATGAGAACTGGGCCTCGTTCGCCGCAACGAGCGGATAGTTGGCGGTCGAGAACGACGGGGCGATGTCGACGTCCAGACACAGTTCGTCGTAGTAGCCGCGATCACGTGCGACGAGCACGTCGACGATCGACGCCGTGGCGGCGAAGTCGAAGCCGGTCAGATAGCTGATCGATCCCGCCGAACGGTTCGCCTCGCAACGAGCGTCGGGGAAGGGCTCGCCGGCTTCGACGGCGATCGAGTCCGGTCCGCCGGAGTCGTCGCCCTCTGCTGCGTCGGGGACCGGTGGCGCGTCGACCGACGCCTCGGTGTCACTCGGGTCGGCGTCGGCGACGTCGGATCCGTCGTCGCCGCACGCAGCAGCGATCAGGGCGAGAGCAGCGAGGGCGAACACGAGCGATCGCTTCATGGATTCCTCCAGGAGTCGTGTGGGGTTGATCGGTTGTCAGCCAGCACACGACAGAGGTGAACCGTTGCTAGAGGTCGGCTCGGCGTCTGGAGTCGTCGTGTCAGCACACCATACCGACCCGCCGGCGCGACGCCATCACGAATGCAGATGTCAACGCAGGGTGATTCGCTGGGAGGCGTGCCAGTGCAGCAGCCACCGTTCGACCACGACCACGAGCGCCTGGACTGCGATGCCGAGCGCGGCGGTCGACAGGATCGTCGTCCACAACAGGGCACCTTGGTTGTTGGCGGCGGCTCGTTTCCCGATCTCCCCCAGTCCGTTGCCGACGGTGTTGAAGGAGCCCTCGGCGAAGTACGCGGCTCCGAGCCCGAGGCCCAGGTTGATCCGGAGCGCCGTGAGTATCGACGGGACCGCCGACGGGAGCCGCAGGCGCCACAGCACTTCCCATCGAGTGGCATCGACGGATGCGAACAGTTCGCGCGCAGCCGGATCGGCGCTCCGCATCCCGCTCACGATCGCGTAGACGAACGCAGGCACCGTGACGAACGAGACGAGGAAGACGATCGACGGGTTCCCCCGTCCTGCGAACAGCACGACCGAGTTGATGTAGGCCACCCACGGAGTCACGAGAATGAGCACGAGCAGTGGCTGGCTGGCGTGTTCGAGGGTGCGGATCGCCGCCAGTACGGCGCCGATGACGAGCGAGACCGTCAGCGAGATCGCCAGGCCGAGCCCGAGGTGCCAGGCCGTGATCGCGGTCGCCTCGAGGTAGAAGCCGGGGGTGTCGAGGAAGGTCGTGATGATCTCCGATGGTGGGAGCAGTACGAACGGACGGACGTCGCGGGCGCGGACGAAGACCTCCCAGAGCACGATCAGCGCAACGCCGCCCAGCGTGTTCCAGAGGGCGGCGCGATCCTGGAGCCGCCGGCTCACCTCCCGACCCCCGTGTGCAACATCTGACGCAGCAGTCGCTCGTACTCGAAGAACGCCGGATCGTCTTCCGTGTCCGGGGTCCGGGGATGGGCGAGGTCGATGTCGACCGTGCCGACGATTCGACCCGGCCGTGGCGACAGGACCACGACACGATCGGACAGGAAGACCGACTCGGCGATCGAGTGGGTCACGAACAGCACGGTGGTGTTGACCGGCTCGCGGAGTTCGGCCAGGAGGTGACGCATGTCGGCGCGCGTGATCTCGTCCAGGGCCGCGAACGGTTCGTCCATCAACAGGTACGGAGCGCCGAGCGCAAACGCCCGAACCAGTGCGACTCGCTGTTGCATCCCGCCCGACAGCTCGTGCGGATAGGCGTCGGCGAAGTCGGTCAGCCCGACGTGGTCCAGCAGAGCGGCGGGATCGGGGAGGTTCGTCGGGTTGGCGCGGGGCCGCAGATCGCGGAGGACTCGGGCGTTGGCGTGGACGGTGCGCCAGGGGAGCAGCGCCGGAGCCTGCGGGACGAAGCCGATGCGCTTCGCCCGGCGGGCGTGGGCCGGCGCGCGAGCATCGATCGTGATCCGGCCGCCGGTGGGTTGTTCGAGACCGGCGACGAGCCGGAGCAGCGTGGTCTTCCCGCATCCGCTGGGTCCGAGCAGGGTGACCACCGAACCCGGGGCGATGTCGAGGTCGATGGTGGCCAGGGCACCGATCGAGCCGAAGTCCTTGGACACCTGGCGCACCTTGATGCCGAGGTCGGCCACCACGTCCACGCGGCGGGAGCGTAGTGGTTGTCAGTTGCTCCGCGACGCCCGTAGCCTTGCCGGGTCCGTCGAGGTCACGACTTCGGCGTGATGCGATCGGTCCGCTCGGGTCGACGCGACCTCCATCCGGAAGGCAGAACACCATGGCGCTCCAGGCCAAAGCAGACATCGTGGCCAAACACGGCTCGTCGGAGAACGACACCGGGTCGCCCGAGGTGCAGATCGCGCTCCTCACCGACCGCATCCAGCATCTGACCGAGCACCTCAAGGTGCACAAGAAAGACCATCACAGTCGTCGTGGGCTGTTGATGATGGTCGGCCGCCGTCGCCGCATGCTCGACTACCTGGCCGACATCGACGTCGAGCGGTACCGCACCCTCATCGCCGAACTCGGTCTCCGTCGCTGACGCGCGATTCGTCGCCGGAGGGCGGAACCCCGGGCGAACACGCTCGGCGACTCGTGCGGTCGACGCCGTCGCAGATCACTGGTGACGGCGCGGCGTGCGGAGTTGTCCGGTGGTCATGTCGCCGAAGAAGTACACGTTTGGTTCTGGTTGATCGGGTTGGCCGTCGAGGTCTGCGTCGAGGTACATCACGAACGTGTGGCTGAGTGCGGCGTCGGCTCTGCTGATCTGCTCGATGCGGCCCGCGCCGTCGGCACCGTAGGTGGTCATCGCGCCGTGCGATCCCACCATCGAAGCCCCCACCAGCATCCCGGCCGAGATCTTCTTCATCGCTGCCCCTCACCTCTCGGATGCGCATTGAATCCGCATCGGGGTGGGGCGCCAACCCGCACTCCCTTGCCGTGACCCACGTGCTTGTTGTCAGTGTTCCGGGGTCGTCAGTCCGGGGCGGTCGATCGACCGCCGGCAAATGCCGGTACGCCGTACGCCGAATGTCGGTGCACGTCACGCGGCGATGTCCGTGACCCGGGCTCGTCGCTCCCTCTGCTCGCGAGCGCCGGCGGCGGACGTTGTTCCGGAGCCGGAGACATCGCGGTTGCCGAGGACCATCGCGGCGCCCGGCGTCGGCGGCAGTGCCCGGGCGTCGCCGACGTGCGTACGAGGTGGTGCCGACTCGTCGGTCGCCTTGATCATACGTTGAGTAACAGATCGACCACTCTCTGCGATAAACCCGCTGAGAGATAATGCTGTTACAGCGCCGATCGACGCAGGAGACGACCACATGACGAACCCACGGAGCGTGCGCCCGAGTCGGCCGGGAAGTCGGACGAAACGTGCCCTGAGCAGCGCCGTCGCCCTCATCGCCCTCGCGGGCACGTTCGCAGCGTCGGGCGTCTCCACGCCGACGTCCGAGCCGACACCCGCGGCGGTCTCGTCCGGCTCCGGACCCGTGACGTTCGCCATGGAGGTCAAGCCGGGCCAGCCGGTCCCCCTGAAGCTGGTCACCGAGAACTCGATGTCGGATTTCGCCGGCCAGGGAGCGTACGGACAGGGGATCGACGTCGCGCTCGTCGACACCGGCGTGGCGCCCGTGCAGGGCCTCGATGCGCCCGGCAAGGTCGTGTACGGGCCCGATCTGTCGAACGAGGGTGCGGTCGACGGCCTCGTGAACCTCGACACCTACGGACACGGCACTCATCTCGCAGGCATCATCAATGGCGAAGATGCCGGTGTGTCGGGTGTCGCCCCGAAGAGCCGGGTGGTGAGCGTCAAGGTCGCCGGCGCGTCGGGGGAGACCGACATCACGCAGGTGATCGCGGCGATCGACTGGGTGGTCGAGCACCGCAACGACGACGGCCTCAACATTCGGGTCCTCAACCTGTCGCTCGGGATGCCGGGCGTGAAGACGAACCAGGGCGATCCGCTCTCGGCCGCGGTCGAGCGGGCCTGGGACGCCGGCATCGTCGTCGTGGCCGCCACCGGCAACCGCGGCAACGAATTCGGCGGGATCGACAGCCCGGCCGTGTCGCCATACGTGATCGCCGTCGGCGCCCACGAGATGTACGAGTCATCGGGCAGCCAGGACCGGATGGCATCCTGGAGTTCCGGCGGCAACACGTACCGGCAACCCGACGTGGTCGCCCCCGGACGTTCGATCATGAGCTTCCGGGTCCCCGGCTCGACACTCGATCAGAAGTACCCGACGGCGGTCGTCGAGGAGAAGTACTTCCTCGGCTCGGGGAGCTCGCAATCCACCGCCGTCGTCAGCGGGTACGTCGCCGCCCTGCTCTCCGCGAGCCCTGATCTCACGAACGATCAGGTCAAGTTCTTGTTCGAGCAGGTGGCCGTCGACTTCAAGGAGACGCCGGACTACATCGACGGCGACGGGAAGATCAGCCCCAAGGATGTCGCCAGGAACGTCGAGTCGGCCGCGAAGGCGCCCGTGCAGAACTACCCGAAGGCCCTCTCGTCGAAGGGCTCGGACGCCGTGTTGGCGCCGTCGGGCGCCACCTGGTCGGGTGGCACCTGGAACGGTGCGACCTGGTCGGGTGGCACCTGGAACGGTGCGACCTGGTCCGGAGCCACGTGGTCCGGTGCGACCTGGTCCGGCGGTGTGTGGTCGGGTGCCACGTGGTCAGGAGCAACCTGGTCCGGGGCGACGTGGTCGGCAGGGAGCTGGTCATGACCGAGCACTCACGTACGTCACGCCGCCGGCTGGCCCTCGTCACGGCCGGGGCACTCGTCCTGGCCCTGGCCCCTGGCGTGAGTGCCGCCGCGAAGGGCGGCAAGGGCAACTCCAACAAGCAGGACTCCGTTCCGACCACGACCACCGTCGCCGACTCCAAGCCGGGCAAGGCCAAGGTCAAGGGGACCGAGAGCACCGCCACGACGACCACGACGACCATGCCGGCGGTCGCGGAACCGGCGTCGGGATGGTTCGACGCGAACGGCTTCACCGGCCCAGCGTGGTCGGCAGGACTGTCCGGCGGTCAGCTCGATGATGCCTGGGACGACTTCGAGCAGTACCTCGAGCAACAGCGACGGCCGACGTCGATGGCCGAGGTCGTCAGCCAGATCGGTGCCGACGAGATGTGGGCCGCCGGGTACACCGGCGACGGCATCGATGTCGCCGTCATCGACACCGGCGTGGCGCCGATCGCGGAACTCTCGACGAGCAACGTGTTCGTCGGCCCCGATCTGTCGTTCGAGGGCGATATCGACGCTGTTGCCGGGCTCGACACGTTCGGTCACGGCACCCACCTGGCCGGCGTGATCGCCGGCCGGAGCCCCGGCGCCGATCCGCACGATCCCAAGCCGGGCGAGTTCATCGGGGTCGCTCCCGACTCCCGCATCGTGAGCGTCAAGGTGGCCGACAACACTGGTGCCGTCGACGTCTCGCAGGTCATCGCCGCCATCGACTGGGTGGTGCAGAATCGGACGACGAACGGGCTGAACATCCGAGTCCTCAACCTGTCGTACAACACGAACAGCACCCAATCGGCCGTATTCGACCCGCTCTCCAAGGCCGTCGAAAACGCCTGGAATCACGGCATCGTCGTCGTGGTCTCCGCCGGCAACGAGGGCATGGATTCGTTCGGCCTGGCCAACCCGGCCACGAACCCGCGGGTGATCGCGGTGTCGGCGGCTCAGCACGACGATCGGTTCGGTTGGGTCAATCCACTGTGGGCGCCGTCGGGCGATGGCAGGCGCAACCCTGACCTGCTCGCACCCGGGGTCTCGATCATGAGCCTGCGCAATCCCGGCTCACGAATCGACAACGAACACCCGGGTGGTCGCGTGTCCGGCGACGACCGGCTGTTCCTCGGATCAGGAACGTCACAGGCCGCAGCCGTGGTCTCGGGTGCCGCTGCGTTGCTCCTCCAACAGCGTCCGGGCCTGACCCCCGATCAGGTGAAGTACCTGCTCACGGAGACGGCGAACGACACGTTCCAGTTCGACATCATCAAGGGCAGCGGCGTCGTCGATCTCGCCGACGCAATGCGGGCGGAGGCACCTTCGGCGTTCCAAACCTCTCCTCGGTCCACCGGACTCGGTTCGCTCGAGGCAGCACGAGGCACCGATCACGTCGTGATCGGCGATCACCTCCTGGTTGGCGAGTTCACGGTGACGGGTGCCGCCTGGAATCCCGAAGCCTGGGTGGCCGAGAGCGAGGCCGGGGCTGCATGGACGGGTGCCGATGACTGGTCGGGGAGCACCTGGTCGGGTTCGACGTGGTCGGGGTCCACCTGGTCGGGGTCCACCTGGTCGGGGAGTACATGGTCGGGTTCGACCTGGTCGGGGAGCACCTGGTCGGGTTCGACGTGGTCGGGGTCCACCTGGTCGGGGTCCACCTGGTCGGGGTCCACCTGGTCGGGTTCGAGTTGGTCGGGAAGTACCTGGTCGGGGAGCACCTGGTCGGGTTCGAGCTGGTCGTGACTCCGCCATCGACAGGGCCGGCGTGACGTCGCAGACCTCGGAGCATCTTGAGAGAAGCTTGACGGAGCCAGGGTCCACTCACCCCTTCCGGCTGGCGATACAGCAGAGGGCCATCGCGGCATCGTGGCCGGAGACCGAATGAGGCGTTTGCCATGACGACCAAGCGAATCACCGCCGACACTCCGGCAACAGCCGGTGCCCGGCGTCGGCGTGCCGTGTTCGTCGGATCCAGGTGCGGCCGACGAACGTGGAGCGCGGGCCGGGTCGTGGTGGGATGATGGCGAGCACCAGCGCCGTGCGCCGGGGCCAACGGGCCGTGACCGACCACCTGGGACCGACCCTGCGCGTGCTCCTCTACGCCCTGGCGCTCGCGCTCACGGGCGGCGTCCTGCTGACGCTGACACCATCCGTGGCGTCGGTTCCCAACCGGAACTGGTCGCTGCCGTTCTTCGCGCTCGTGATCGGGTTCGCCATCGCCGAAGCCGCTGCACTGCACGTCGAGATCCGCAAGGAGTCGCACTCGCTGTCACTCGCGTGCATCCCACTGATGTTCGGACTCGTGTACACCAGTCCGTTGCTCCTGTTGGTCGCGTACATCCTCGGCGGTGTATCGGCCCTCCTCTGGATCAGGAAGTCCTCACCGCTGAAGGCCCTCTGGAACGCCTGCCTCTTCGTCGCCCAGGTCGGTCTGTCCGCCCTCATCGTTCGGACGCTGCTCGGTGAGCGCGTGCCGGGGAACGTGATCGAATGGGCGGTTCCGCTCTTCGCAGTGGTCGCGGCCGAACTGCTGAGCCTGCTGGCCGTTCCGTTGGTCATCATGGCGGTCGACCGGAAGTTCCGGCCCCATCTGTTCGCGGATGTCGGTCAATCGCAGGTGCTTGCGGTGCTGGCCGGCATGTTCGGGGTCACTGCGCTCGCCGTGTCGATCTCGAGTCCCTACATGGCGATCTACGCGTTCGTGCCACTGCTCGCGGTCGGGTTGTTGCTCCGCAGCAGCGGGAGTCTCTCCCAGCGGTTTCGCGACCTCCAGCAGCTCCACCGGTTCACGCGTGCGCTGTCCAACGAACGTGGTAGCCGCACCCTGGACACCGGTCTCGTCGAACTCGTGCAGATCCTGCGCACCAGGTCGGCCGGGCTGATCGTGGTCGGCCCCTCCGATGGTCATGGCTCGACGTTTCGTATGCTCGTCGACGACACGTTCGCGGATGTCGAGCCCGGTCCGCTCGCCGATCTGCTCGGCGACCTGGTGGAAGGCCATTCGGTGCTCCAGCTCGACGCCGAGGACCCCCGACCCGACGCGCAGCAGTTGCTGGTCGCACTCGATGCCAGCCGACTGCTGGCCGCTCCCGTGCTTCGAGAGGTCGACCGGATCGCGTTCCTGTTCGTGACCGATCGACTGGGAATGCGCAGCGAGTTCACAGCCGACGAGTTGGGTCTCTTCGCCTCGTTGGCGAACACCCTGAGTGCTCGGCTCTCCAACGATCTGCTCGTCGAGAAGCTCGAGATCCAGGCCCGCAACGATGCCCTGACGGGCCTGCCGAACCGGCTCAGCTTCGAGATCGCCGTCACGTCGAGTCTCGCCAAGCAGGGCAGCACGGGCACCGTGGTCATGGTCGACCTGGACCGCTTCAAGGAGATCAACGACTCGCTGGGACACGAGACCGGAGACCAGTTGCTGATCGAGGTCGCCGATCGGCTCCGGGCCGCGGTCCGATCGACCGATCTGGTCGCACGGTTCGGCGGCGACGAATTCGCGATCCTCCTGGTCGGTGCGAGCGATGACGCGCCCGACGGCTTGGAACGGCGCGTGGCCGACATCCACCGCCGGGTGACGTCACGGCTCGAGCTCGGCGGCATCACGTTCGAAGTCGGCGCCAGCTTCGGGGTGGTGCGGTGGCCCGAGCAGGGGCCCGACAGCGCAACGCTGCTCCGCCGTGCCGACACCGCCATGTACGAGGCGAAGCGCAACCAGCTGGGCGTGGTGTGGTACACCCCCGAGCTCGACGCGGACGCCCCCCGACGTCTCGATCTGTACCTCTCGATCAGCAGTGCGCTGGAGCGCGAGGAACTGACCGTGCACTTCCAGCCGAAGGTGTCGCTGGTCGACGGCAGGATCACCGGTGCCGAAGCGCTGATGCGGTGGACCCATCCGGCACACGGCCCGATCCCTCCGAACGAGTTCATCCCGCTGGTCGTCCAGACCGGTCTCGTCGGCAAGCTCACCCGGCTCCTGCTGCGGCGATCGGCCGAAGCGATCGCGGACTTGCGCAGCGCGGGCATCCACCTCCCGATCGCGGTCAACCTGACACCGCGGGACCTGCTCGACCCGTTGCTCGTCAGAGATCTTCGCGGGATCGCCGATGCCGCCGGGATCGAGCCCCGCTGGTTGCAGGTCGAGATCACCGAGAACGCGATGGTGGTCGACTTCGACACCAGCATCACGATGTTGATGCAGCTCCGTGAGCTGGGTGTCGACGTCGCGATCGACGACTTCGGCACCGGCTACTCGTCGCTCCAGCATCTCCACCGGCTCCCGGTGGATCAGCTGAAGATCGATCGGAGCTTCATCACGCGTCTGGAATCGGACGAGAGCGCCGCTGCCATCGTGCTCGCGTCGATCAACCTGGCGAGCGATCTCGGTCTGAGCACCGTCGCCGAGGGCATCGAGGACGCCGAGACGATCCCCATCCTCCGCAGGATCGGATGTGCGGAGATCCAAGGGTTTCTCATCAGCCGACCGGTGCCCCTGCACGACTTCATCGACTGGGCGCGTGGATGGGATCCGGACTTCATCAGTGGGCTGGGGCCGGGCCCGAGCCCCGAGCGAGCAACGACCTCGGTCGGACCGCACCGATCGAGCCCACGTCTGGTCGGCACGCGCCAGCACCTGCTGCGCTGACCGACGCGTGTGAGCGATCGGTGGGACCGAGCACCCGCCAGCGCACGGCTCCGCCGGTCACGAGCGTTCTGCCGGTACACTTCGTCGCCGGAACGCGGAAGGTCTGCGTTCCGCACAACGAGCGGCATCGAGTTGGTTGCCGGTTGCCCATCCCGTGTCCTGCCTGAATCGAGAGGCTGCAGGTCGGCGGGGTCGCCAACTGGGAACCGGCCGGGTCGCTCCACGAGTGACGAGGGCAGTGTGCCGTCGTCTGAAAGGAGCCATACGTGGCTGACCCAATTCGCGTCTCCGGTCCTGTTTCGGGAACCGACAAGACGCTCACCTTCGAGACCGGTCGATTCGCCCCGCAGAGCCAGGGCGCCGTCGTGGCGTCGCTCGGGGGCACCCAGGTGCTCACGACGGCGAATGCCGCGAAGCACCTGCGTCCGGGCATGGACTTCTTCCCGCTGACGGTCGATGTCGAGGAGCGGGCCTATGCGGCCGGCAAGATCCCCGGCTCGTTCTTCCGTCGGGAAGGACGTCCCACCGAGGAAGCGATCCTCACGTGCCGTCTCACCGACCGTCCCCTGCGCCCGTCGTTCGCCGACGGTTTTCGCAACGAGACACAGATCGTCACGACCGTGATCGGCGCCGACCAGCACAACCCCCACGACGTGCTGTCGATCAACGCCGCGTCTGCGGCGCTCATGATCTCGGGTATCCCGTTCGACGGTCCGCTCGGTTCGATCCGCATGGCGTACTCGACCGAGGGGGAGTGGATCCCGCACCCCACCTACGAAGAGACCGAGGCCGGCACGTTCGAACTCGTCGTTGCCGGGCGTGAGCTCGACGGCGGCGACGTGGCCGTGATGATGGTCGAAGCCGGCGGAACCGAGCAGAGCTTCTACTACTACGAGGACGGTGCGCCGAAGGTCGACGAGGCCGTCCTGGCCGACGGGCTCGAGGCCTGCAAGGTCTGGATCAAGGAATCGATCGCCCTCCAGCGTCAGCTCGTCGCCAGCGTGATCGCCACCCACGGTCCGATCGAGCCACTCCAGTTCGAAGCGGTCATCGACTACAGCCCCGAGGTCTACGCTGCGGTCGAAGGTGTCGTGTCCGGCGACATCGCCGAGGCGGTCACGATCGCCGACAAGCACGCGCGCAACGCCGCCACCGACGCCGCAGCCGCCAAGGCGGTCGAGGCGCTGTGTGGCGACGACGCCGAGTTCGCAGGCCAGGAGAAGGCCGTCAAGGAAGCAGTCCGTTCGCTGACCAAGAACTCGGTCCGCCAGCGCGTGATCGACGAGGGCATCCGTCTCGACGGCCGTGGCCCGAAGGACCTCCGTCCGGTGTCGGCCGAGGTCGGCGTGTTGCCGACGGCACACGGTTCCGGACTGTTCCAGCGCGGTGAGACCCAGGTGTTGAACGTGCTCACCATGGCAATGCCCCGCATGAACCAGATGATCGACTCGTTGTCGCCGAGCGAAACGAAGCGATACCTGCATCACTACAACATGCCGCCGTGGGCGAACGGCGAAACCGGCCGCGTCGGTTCACCGAAGCGTCGCGAGATCGGCCACGGGGCGCTCGCCGCTCGTGCCGTACTCCCGGTCGTGCCGAGTCAGGAAGACTTCGCCTACACGTTGCGCCTCGTTTCCGAGGTCATGTCGTCGAACGGTTCGACCTCGATGGCGTCGGTCTGTGCCTCGAGCCTGTCGCTGATGGACGCCGGTGTGCCGATCCGTGACGCCGTCGCCGGTATTGCGATGGGTCTCGTCAAGGACGGGGAGAACTACATCACGCTGACCGACATCCTCGGCGCCGAGGACGCATTCGGCGACATGGACTTCAAGGTCGCCGGCACCGCTGATGCGATCACCGCCCTCCAGCTCGACACGAAGATCGACGGCATCCCCGCCGACGTGTTGAAGGCCGCACTCGAGCAGGCGAAAGTCGCCCGACTCGAGATCCTCGAAGTGATGAATGCCGCCATCCCGGCACCGCGTGACGAGGTCGCCGCGTCGGCGCCGAAGATCAAGACGCTGACCATCCCGATGGACAAGATCGGCGAAGTGATCGGCCCGAAGGGCAAGGTCATCAACACGATCCAGCAGGAGACGGGTGCCGACATCAGCGTCGACGACGACGGTGCGCAGGGTTTCGTCACGATCGGAGCGGTCGAGGCCTGGCGCATGGAGGAGGCCATGAACGCGATCCTGGCGATCGTCGATCCGCCCAAGGCCGAGATCGGTCGGACCTACACGGGCCGCGTGGTGAACATCACGAAGTTCGGTGCGTTCGTCAACATCCTGCCGGGTCGTGACGGCCTCGTTCACATCTCGAAGCTCGGCGGCGGCAAGCGGATCAACTCGGTCGAGGACGTGCTCGAGCTCGGTCAGGAAATCGAGGTCAAGGTCGAGGAGATCGACGACCGGGGCAAGGTGAGCCTGGTTCCCGCCGGCGACGTCGCGGACGCTCCGGCCACGTCGACCGGTTCGAAGCCGCGCGGATCGGGGAACGGCGACAGCTCGCCGGCCCCGTCCGATGCACGAGGATCGACCGACGACGTCGAGACCGTCTCGTTCGAGGACGCCTTCGACGCCGAACTCGCCGGCGAGCTCGGCGACCTCGGACCGGCGGGCGAGAAGCGCCCCGACGACCGAGGCGGGCGTGGCGGCCGCCGCCGTCACCGCTGAATCACGACGTGCTCGACGACGCCCCCAGCCGGTCCGCCGGATGGGGGCGTCGGCGTTTTTCGCCGATTGACTGGCGGGTCTGATGTCGGAGCACGTTGTCCAGCTGCCGTCGGGGCTCACGATCGTGGTCGAGCCGATGATCTCGACGCGAACGGCCGCGATCGGCGTCTGGGTCGGCGTCGGTGCTCGCGACGAGTCACCCGAGTCGGCCGGCATCAGCCACTTTCTCGAGCACCTGCTGTTCAAGGGCACCGAGACCCTCTCGGCGATCGATGTGTCACAGGCGATCGACCGGGTCGGCGGTGACATCAACGCATTCACGTCCAAGGAGTACACCGCCTACTACTGCCGCCTGCCCGCGCGGCACTCGTCGACAGGCATCGACCTGCTCGGTGACATCGTGACGGCCCCTGCACTGCGCGACGACGACATCGAGAGCGAGCGCCAGGTGATCCTCGAGGAGCTCGCGATGGACGACGACAGCCCGGAGGACGTGGTGCACCGGGCCTTCGGATCGGCCGTGTTCGGCGACCACCCGCTCGGCTGGGACACAGCCGGCGACCGGGCTTCGGTGTGCGGGCTGACCGCCGACGCCGTCCGCTCATTCCACCGCGCCCACTACGTGACCGAGAACACCGTGGTGGCGGTCGCCGGTGCCGTCGATCCCGACGAGGTCGTGGACGAGGTGACCAAGGCGTTCGACCGGCTGCCGTCGGGAAGCGCACCATGCGACCGCCGGCCACCCGACCCCGGTGCGATGCAACCGGGCGAGCTGGTTGCGATCGATGACGACACCGAACAGGTGCACATGATCGTCGGTGGTCGCTCGCTGGCACACCTCGACGTCGACCGCGATGCGCTCGACGTCGCCAACCACGTCCTGGGCGGAGGGCTGTCGAGCCGGCTCTTCGACGAGATCCGGGAGCGTCGTGGACTCGCCTACTCGGTGTTCTCGACCTCGGCGGCCTACGCGGACACCGGGGCCTGGTCGATCTACGCCGGCACGCTTCCCGATCACGCTGACGAGGTGAGGCGCCTCGTCGGTACCGAGCTCGAGCGATTGAGCGCGAACGGGATCACTTCGGACGAGCTCGAGATCGCGCAGGGGTACCTCGCCGGGTCGTACGAGATGGGCCTCGAGGATTCGGGCGCACGCATGTCGCGGCTCGGGGGGCAGCTGACGATGCTCGGACACCTCCGCAGCGTGGAGGAGCAGATCGAGCGCTGGTCGAACGTGACCCTCGACGACGCGCACCGGGTCATCGGTCGCGTGTACGGATCCGCCGAACCCGTGACCGTGACCGTCGGTCCCGTCTGATGGCGACCGCCGGTCGTCAGCGGGCGGCGGTCAGCACGTGACAGACCAGTGGAATCGTGAAGCCGTCAGCCGATTGGTGATCGGCGAGCCCGGTTCGAACATCGGTCGCGATCCGATCCGCAGTGGCGTCGTCGATACGCTCCGCGAGAGGCGACCCTGCGATCTCGGTGGCCACGAAGTCGTCGGGTGAGTCGAATCGGGCCGTTCCCTCGATCGTTGCTCGATCGGTGATCGCCAGCCCCGACGCCGCGGCTTCGGAGGCGAGCGCGTCGAGGTCGCCACACGACCAGTAGGCGCCCAGCAGTGCCTCCGCCTCGTGGCCCGCATGGGCGACCGCCACATCGACGAAGACGCGGTACGCGGGCTGCAGGTCGAGCGACGCCGGGACCACGACCCCGAGCCGCCCGCCCGGTGTGAGCACGCGCCGCATCTCCATGAATGCCCCGGGTCGGTCGGGGAAGAACATCATCGCCATCTGGCAGACGACGGCATCGAACGACTCATCGTCGAACGGAAGATCCCCCACATCGCCCCGTCGCCAGTCGATGCCGGGCTCGACGCTGCGAGCTACGGTCAGCATCGACTCGTTGAGATCGACGCCGACCAGGTGACCGCCGGCCCCGACCAGATCGAGTGCGGTGCGGGCCACGATGCCGGTACCGCACGCAACGTCGAGTAGTCGTGTCGTGGGCCCGACATCCGCCGCAGCAAGGGCTCGCGGCGCCCATTCGGCGAAGATCGCAGGGACGAATCGTTCCTCGTACGCCCTCGCGGCTTCGATCGGGATCTGGAATGTCTCGCTCATCGTTCGAACGTACGGACCGATCCAGCGCCGGCGCATCGCCCGAATCAGCCAATTTCCGCGTCGGGCCTCGAGGGCTCAGACGCGGTTCCTGTTGAGCCAGCCGTGTTCGTAGGCAAGTGCCGTCGCCGCGGCCCGGGAGCCGACGCCGAGTTTGGTCCGCACGTTCGTCATGTGTCGCGCCACCGTGTGATGGCTGATGATCAGCTCGTCCGCGACCTCGGTGTTCGTCCGCCCGGCGGCGACGAGCCGGAGCACGTCGAGCTCACGCGGGCTGAGCGGACACGTCTCGTCCCGGATCGCTGGCTCGAGCCGACGTCGAGCGTCCTCGAGGTCGAGCACGGCGCCCAGACGGTCGAACCGGGCGATCGCCTGGTGCAGCTCGAGACGGGCGTCGATCGGATCGCCCGCTGCGATGAGCGCATCAGCCAGTCGCACGCGGCGCCGAGCCGCCTCATAGGGGAAGCCCAGCCGGTCCAGCTCAGCGGCGGCCGCCCGCAAGCTGGTGACCGCTCCATGCGGATCACCGAGGTGCAGCGACCGTACACCGCGGGCGGCGTCGGCCACCGCCGACAGGAGCGAGCTGTCCGCCGCCGCCGAGATCGCCCCGAGCTCGGCGACCGCAGCTTCGAGCCCGTCGACGTCGCCGACGGTGACCGCCACGTCCACGACCGCCGTCAGCAGCTGGGCGCGCGGAAGCGGAGCACCGGGAGCCTCGGCCCATGCCGACCGCAGGGCGCCCATCGCCGCATCGGTGTTGCCGCGGGCGAGTTGCGTGAGCGCGAGGCCCGGTTGCGGCAGGCATCCGAGCCCGTGGGCGCGTGCGTAGGCTGCTTCGGCCTCGTCGAGCTCGCCGCGAACACGGTGGAAATCGCCCACCAGCGCGAACGCCGCGCCCGCGTAGCGGGGATCGTAGGCCGTGAGTTCCTCGCAGGCTCGGCGGGCATCGTTCGACGCTTCGTCCCACTCGCCTCGCAGGTATGCGAGCTCGACGGCGTAGACGCGGCACAATCCGGGATACATCAGGCCGTCGTGCAAGGTGGCGCACCACCGCGACGCTGCATCGCTCCACTCGGTCGCTCTCCGGAGGTCCGCGATCGCGTAACAGGTCGACACGACGTTGCAGAACACCCATCCGGTGAACAGTGCCTGGAGCTCACCATTCGTGGCGGCAACCATGGCCTCGTCGAGACTTCGCAGGCCGTCGGTTCGGTCACCGAGTGCGATCCGCGCCCGCCCAGCGGCCTGGAGCGCCATTGCCGTCACGTCCTGGTCGCCCGATCGCCGACCGAGTTCCTCGGCGGCGACGGCGTGGCGGAGTGCTCCGGCGTGGTCGCCGGCCGTCGCCGCACAGTCTGCCTCGGCGATCGCCAGCCAGCCCGCCGCGACCGGGCCGGCGCCCTCCTCGACGTGTCGACGGCATCGTTCGAGCCAACCCGTCGCCGGTGCGATCTCGCCGACGAGATGATGGTCGGCGAACAGTCGCCACGCAGCGGCTGCCGCGCCGCGAACGTCGCCCGCGTCGACGTGTCGTCGGTAGGCCTCCCGACGAACGGCCATCGACCGGACCGGATCATCCAGCCAGAACCAGGCGTCGGCGAGTTCGTCGAGCTCGCCCGGGGTCAGGTCCGAACGAGACGCGAGCTCGTCGCTACGTCGGCGCCACGAGTGCGGACCGGCGGCTGGCACCGAATGCGATCCCACCTCGCGAAGCTTAGCGATCGGCCGTGTTCGCCCCCGCCGGTTTCCGGTGCGGCTCCGCCGTGGCTACCGTCGGTGATCGTGAGCGAACGCATCAGAGTCGGAGTCAACGGTGCCGGCGGTCGCATGGGTGCCGCTGTCTGCGCAGCGATCGAATCCACCGACGACCTCGAGCTGGTCGCCGCCGTCGATCCTCGGGCGGCGGGTCAGGAGCGCAATGGTGTCGCGATCGGTGGTGAGCTCCGTACGTTTGCAGACGTCCGCTGTGACGTGGTCGTCGACTTCACGGTCGTCGACGCCGCACGTGTGACGTTGCCGTGGCTCGCCATGCACGGCATGCATGCGGTCGTGGGGACCACCGGATTCACCGACGCCGACCTGACCGCGATCAGGTCGACGTTCGGCGATGGCGCCGCGCACTGCCTGCTGGCCCCCAACTTCGCGATCTCCGCAGTGGTGATGATTCGCCTCGCGGAGTTCGCGGCACCGTTCTTCGACACGGCGGAGATCATCGAGTACCACCACGACCGCAAGATCGACGCACCGTCCGGCACGGCCATGAACACGGCCGAGCGGCTGGCCGCAGCCCGTGGCGACGTCGCGTGGCGCCCAGATCCCACCGAACACGAGGTGCTTCCGGGCGCCCGCGGCGGTACCGGTCCAGGTGGCGTGCACGTCCACTCCGTTCGTCAGCACGGCCTGGTCGCCCACCAGGAGGTGATCTTCGGCGCGGAGGGCCAATCACTCACCATCCGGCAGGACAGCTACGACCGCGGCAGTTTCATGCCGGGCGTCGTGCTCGCGTGCCGGAAGATCGGAACCCATCCGGGCGTCACGGTCGGCCTCGAGCACTTCCTCGAAATCTGACGGCGCGCGTATCAGGCCGCGCCGGATCGTCTCTGTGGTGCATGAGAACGTTCGGGGGGACAGCGATCGTGATCGGGCTGACGCTGTTGTTGGCGGGGCTGGATGTCACCGAGTCGGTGCTGGCGAAGGAGTGGCTGCTGCGTCGGAGTCCATGGGTGCTCATCGCCGGATTGGTCTCGTCGATCATGCTCTTCGTGCTGTTCGTCGTGGCGATCGGCTACACCGAGATGTCGACGGTGACCATCGGATGGATCGTCGTCATGCAGCTCGGTCTCATGGTCACCGAGACCGTCCGGTACGGAGTGTCGCATTCGACCGATCGTTGGGTCGTGATGGGTCTGATCGTCTGTCTCCTGGGCTATCTCGTTGCGTCGACGTCGACGACGACGTGACCCGTGGTCGCGCCGATCGTCCGCGGACGAGCCCGATACCGGGTCGACCGGTTGTCAGCCGAGGGCAGCGAGGGCAGCGTCGTAGTCGGGCTCGTCGGCGATCTCGCCCACGAGCTGCGTGTGCAGCACCGTGCCGGCTTCGTCGAGCACCACGACGGCGCGAGCCGTCAGCCCGGCCAGCGGCCCGTCTTCGAGTCGCACGCCGTAGTCGTCGGCGAAGTTGCCGCGGAACGCCGAGCCCGTGGTCACGTTCTCGATTCCTTCGGCGCCGCAGAACCGCCCCGCCGCGAACGGGAGATCCTCCGAGACGCACACCACCACGGTGTCGTCGCGGCCTGCGGCGCGCTCGTTGAACGCCCGCACGCTCGCAGCGCACGTCGGCGTGTCGATGCTCGGGAAGATGTTGAGCACCACCTTCTTGCCGCCGAGCGAATCGGCGGTGATCTCCGAGAGATCACTGCCGACGAGCGAGAATCCGGGAGCGGATGAACCGACAGCGGGAAGTTCGCCGCTGGTGCTGAAGGGGTTGCCGCGAAGTGTGACTTGAGCCATGCGGCAGTTGTATCAGCCGGCGGCACCCTGGCGGAAGTTGCGGACGTTGACCAGCAGCACGATCACGACCGAGATGCCGACCATCCACCACGAGTACTTCTGCAGCCAGCCGACGAAGCCTTCCAGCTCCTCCTCGAAGATCTGGGCGAGCGACCAGATGAGTACGAGCCGACCGACGATGCCGACGCTCAGCAGGAGAGCCAGCCGTGGCCACGGCGTGCGATGCACGCCGCTCAACGCGGCGACCAGGTTGCTGCCGGCGAAGAACGGGATGACGACCCACTCGGCCTTCGCGAAGCCGTTGTTGAACTGCTCCAGGGCCTCCGGGGTGACGCCCAGATACTTCACGAACCACTTCAGGGCGGTGGCGGAGTAGGCGCGGCCGATGAGGTGGCAGACCACGAACGCAAGAGCGATCCGAGCGAAGCCGATCGCCCAGTAGCCGATCGACGACACGTCGGCGCCGAGGGCCAACACCAGGTAGCGGTTCCGCGACGAGAGCAGGAGCAGCCCCTCCGGACTCGATTCGAGCAACTTCGCCCACGTGGCGCCGGCGATGTTGGTGCAGATGAGGAGCGTGACGAACGCTGCCAGGGGGAGTGGCGCCCAGCTCGGTCGGTCGGGACCGAACGACGAGTCGTCGGTCACGTCCGTCATGTCGGTTGACGCTATCGCCGCGTCAGCGCGGTCTCGGTCTGCCCGGCGAACCGAGCGGTCTCGGCCTCGCCGACTCCCGGCCCGGAGCCGAACGCTCCGGCATGTGGGCGATCCGAGAGGCGAGGTCGTCCGTGGCGGCGGTCGCGATCGTGTCCGACCTGCCAGCCCTTGGTACCTTCGGCGCCATGCGAGGGCTGATGCAGGACGTGCCGTTGACGATCACCCATCTGTTCGACCGCGCCGAGCGGTACCACGGGCACAAGGCCGTCGTCACCGCCACGGGTTCGGGACGCGAACGGACGACCTACGCGGCGTGGGCCGAGCGGACCCGTCGCCTCGGAGGCGTACTCGACCAGTTGGGCGTCTCGGCCGACGGCCGGGTCGCGACGTTCGCCTGGAACACCGCGCGGCATCTCGAGTTGTACTTCGCGGCGCCGTGCACCGGCAGGGTGCTGCACACCCTCAACATCCGGCTGTTCCCCGACCAGCTCACCTACATCGTCAACCACGCGGACGACGAGGTGATCTTCGTCGACCGGTCGCTGCTCGGGCTGCTCGCTCCGTTGCTGCCCACGTTCGAGCGGCTGAAGCACCTGGTGATGATGGACGATGGCACCGGTGCGATCCCCGACGACCTGCACGGCCACGACCTCCTGCACTACGAAGAGCTGCTCGCCGACGCCGACCCGGTGGACTTCTTCGTCGATGACGAGCACCGGGCCGCGAGCATGTGCTACACGAGCGGCACGACCGGCAATCCGAAGGGCGTGCTCTACAGCCATCGCAGCACGTTCCTGCACACGTTCGGCGCCATGACCGTCGACAGTCTCGGCGCACGTGAGGCCGACGTCATCATGCCCGTCGTACCCATGTTCCACGCCAACGCCTGGGGTCTCGCACATGCCGCCGTCGCGTCGGGTGCCTCGCTCGTCATGCCGGGTCCCGACCTCTCGGGCCCGGCGCTCGCAAGCCTCATCGTCGAGGAACGAGTCACGGTGGCTGCCGGCGTGCCGACGATCTGGATGCAGGTGCTGCCCGCTCTCGAAGGTCGTGACACCTCGAGCCTGCGAGCGATCCCGTGCGGAGGTTCCGCGGTTCCCAAGGCGCTGTCCGAGGCGTATCGCGAGCAGCTGGGCAAGCCGATCCTCCAGGCGTGGGGCATGACCGAGACGAGCCCGATCGCAGCCGTCTGCCATCTCGATGTCGACGAGGCGACCTTGCCCGTCGACGATCAGGCCGAGCTCCGCACGATGGTCGGGCGCATCAGCTTCGGGGTGGAGATGCGCGTCGTCGATCCCGAATCGCAGGAGCCGGTGCCGTGGGACGCCGAGAGCAGTGGCGAGCTGCAGTGTCGCGGGAACTGGATCGCGGCGACGTATTACGACGACGAACGCGCCGGCGACAGCTTCACCGCCGACGGCTGGCTGCGCACGGGTGACGTCGCTGCGGTCGATGCCCGCGGCCGCATCCGGCTGGTCGACCGCACGAAGGATCTCATCAAGTCGGGAGGGGAGTGGATCTCGTCGGTCGAGCTCGAGAACGAGCTCATGGCCCACCCGAAGATCGCCGAGGCGGCGGTGATCGGAGTGCCGCATCCACGGTGGTCGGAGCGCCCGCTGGCGTGCGTCGTGCCGGCCGAGGGCGCCGAGGTCACCAAGGAGGAGGTCCTCGACTACCTCGCGGGCAAGGTGGCCAAGTGGCAGCTCCCCGACGACGTGGTCTTCATCGGCGAGGTGCCCAAGACCAGCGTCGGGAAGTTCTCGAAGAAGACCCTGCGCGACGAGTTCGCCACGTACGAGCTCCCGCCCTCCTGAACGACCCATGAGCGTCCGGCGCGGTCATCTCCGTCCGGTCACGCTGACTCGCCGCAGGAGCCGCCGCGTCGGTTCCTCGGGTCGTGTGCCGAACGGCTCGGTGGGCGGAGAGAGCCTGCGGGATCTGGCCTTCGTGGACGAAGCGCACCTGGTCGGCGATCTCACGGACGAAGCGCTTCTTCTGGTTGGCGCGCAGCATCGTCATGCCCTCCGGCTCGAGATCGCGCACGACGTCGAGGACCTCGCCGACGAGCCCGGGATCCGGGGGCCGAGGTGATCTCGCCGAGCAGCACGACCTCGCGATTCGTCTCCAGTGATCGGGCGAGGGCTGCCTGCCGCAGTCGGTCTGCGCTGAGACGGCCGGGGTCGTCGCCGTCGTCGTCGACGAGGCCGAACGGTCGACCGGGCGAAGTGCCACGGCCCCGCCGCGTCCCGGCCCAGCACGACCATTTCGTCGGGGGCGTGCGCCACGTTCGCGCCGGGCTCGGTCCGACGATGCATCACGTGGTGCCTTGACGATGAGACGGTTTCTGTCTTATCGTCTCATCCGATGCGTATGCCCGACGCGGAGACCCGGATTCTGGATGCCGCGAAGTCCTGCTGTGAGCGCTGGGGCATCGAGAAGGTCACCGTCGACGACATCGTCGGGGCCAGCGGTGTGTCACGCGCCACGTTGTACCGCCTGTACCCGGGTGGCAAGGACGTGCTGTTCGACGCGCTGCACGCCCGCGAGCGTGCCGAGTTCTTCGACACGTTGACCACCGAGATCGTCGACACCGACGATCTCGAGGACCTGGTCGTGCGTCTGGTCGTCACCGCGACCCGTGAACTCCGGGATGATCGCCATCTCGCGATCATGTTGGCGTCCGAGCCGGGCGCGGTGCTCTCCGAACTCACGGTCGACGGCGTACCGCAGATCATCCGGGTCGCGAACGACTATCTCGGGCCGATCCTGAAGCCGTTCCTCGATCCCGAGTTCGCCGAACCGCTGATCGACCTGCTCGTTCGTATCACGATCTCGTACTTCCTGGCACCGAGTGATCACGTCGATCTCGGCGACGTCGAATCGGCTCGGGCGTTCCTGCGCCCAGGTCTGTCCGTCCTGTCCGCCTCCATCCGCCAGCCCGTCCACATCGACCACCACCGCACCATCGAGGAGTCATCATGAGCGTCACCCACTCCAGCAACGAAGCGATCATCGGTCGCGACGACATCAACGACGTCGAAGCGATCCTGTCGGTGGTCAACACCGACGTCGACGAGGTCGAGCACGTCGTCAAGGACAACGCCGACGCGATCTTCACCTGGGACTACTCGCTGGCCCGGCCGCAGCTGCGCAAGCTGTACGAGAAGGCGAAGGTCGGCCAGTGGAACGCCACCACCGACCTCGACTGGGACACCGAAGTCGACCTCGAACAGGTGGTGACCGCCGACCGCGCCGCCGAGCAGTCGGGCTTCACCGCCGACCACTACGACGGCACCGTCGTCGAGAAGTGGGGCGACAAGGAGTGGCTGGAGTTCGGCATCGACCAGCGGCGCTGGACGCTGTCGCAGTTCCTGCACGGTGAGCAGGGCGCGCTGCTCTGCACCGCGAAGATCGTCGAGACGGTGCCGTGGTACGACGCCAAGCTGTACGCCTCGACACAGACCATCGACGAGGCCCGACACGTCGAGGTGTTCCATCGGTACATCGACGAGAAGCTCGGCGGCGGGTTCCAGGTCAACGCCCACCTGCGGATGCTCCTCGACGACATCATCCAGGACTCGCGTTGGGACATGACGTACCTCGGCATGCAGGTGATGGTCGAAGGGCTCGCACTCGCAGCGTTCGGTTTCATGCACCAGATGACCGAGGAGCCGCTCCTGAAGAAGATGCTCCGCTACGTGATGAGCGACGAAGCGCGGCATGTCGCGTTCGGTGTGCTGTCGTTGAAGGAGGTCTATGACGGCATGACCGACGCCGAGATGAAGGACCGCCAGGAGTTCGCGTTCGAGGCAGCGATCCGCATGCGTGACCGCTTCCTGTCGCAGGAGGTCTGGGAGAAGCACGGCGTCAACCCGCGCGACGTGGTGCCGCTCGTACTCAAGGACCCGACGCGCGACCTGTTCCAGATGATGCTGTTCAGCAAGATCGTGCCGAACTGCAAGAAGCTCGGTCTGCTCGATCGCAACGACCAGTGGCTGCGTCGTCGGTTCGAGGAGATGAACGTGATCCAGTTCGAGGACTGGGAGGACACCGGCTCGGAGTACATCAAATTCGAGCTCGACGCCGAGGCTCCCGACGCCGTTGCCCAGGCCCACGCCGCGGCCGAAGGGGCCGGGGTCCCCGTCGCCGGGGACTAGCGACGGCTCGGGGGCTCCCGGCTCACCAGCCGTCGTGGCTGCGGATGTCACGAGGTGCGCCTTGACAAGGCCGACGAAGACGGGTCACATGCAGGTGTGACGAACGCGGACTGGGACCCGGAGCAGTACACACGTTTCGAATCGCAACGGGCGCGCCCGTTCTGGGACCTGGTCGACCTCATCCACCGTGGCGCGCTCGACCGCGCCGTCGACCTGGGCTGCGGCACCGGGGCACTGACGGTGTCGGTGGCGGAGCTTCTGGGCATCGGCCACATGACGGGCATCGACAACTCGCCGAGCATGCTCGAGGTCGCCGAGTCGCACGGACGGGTGGAGGTCGACTTCGAGTACGGGGACATCTCGCGGTGGACGTCGAACGGCGATCACGACCTGGTGCTCGCCAACGCCGCGCTGCACTGGGTGCCCGATCACCATGCGGTGCTCGAGCGGTGGGTCGCCGCGCTCGCTCCCGAGGGGCAGCTCGCCGTTCAGGTACCGGCCAACCACGACCACCCGTCGCATCTCGCGAGCTCCCATGTCGCAAGGTTCGAGCCGTTCGCCTCCGCGTTCGACGGCGAACCACCGCCGGACCCGGTCGCCGAGAACGTGCTGGCGCCCGAGCGGTACGCGACGTTGCTCCACGAGCTCGGTCTCGTCGAACCGCACGTGCGCCTCCAGGTCTATCCGCAGCTGATGGACTCGTCGGCCGACGTGGTCGAATGGACGAAGGGGTCGTCGCTGACCCGCTTCTTCCGCCGTCTACCCGACCACCTCCACGAGCCGTTCGTCGATGCGTACCGCGAGGAGCTCCTCGACCGCATCGGTCGCGTGGAGCCGTACTTCTACGCGTTCAAACGAATCCTGATGTGGGGTCGGACCGCCTGACCGACGCACGGTCGCAGTCGCGACCGGAGCGACCGCGGTCGACGGGGCGAGTGGGGCGCACTCAGGCGTACAGCGCTTCGCTGATCCCGGCCGACAGGCCGGCCAGCACCAGCCCGATGAGGAAGACGGAGACGAACAGCCCCAGGAGCAGCCAGGCTCGGCGGAGACCGGCGTCCACGGGTTCGGTCGCTCGGTCGCCGGACTCGATCATCGTCACCTGGTCGTGGCGGAACTCCCACAACGTGCGGGTGTAGCGATGGACGAACATGTCGCGCTTGGCATCGTGATAGCCGATCGCCGAGATCAGCACGAAGACGGGGACGACCAGCAGCACGATCACGTGCACGAACGACGGGATCGGGAGCACGGCGAGCACGAGCGCGACGACCACCATCGCGATGACCAGCCGTTGGAAGCGGAACAGCACCTCGCCCGTCGGCTGATACGTCGGCACGATGGCGAACCGGTCATCGAGCGGCGGCGTGGGCGGGGGGAGTTCGCTCACGGACGGCAACCTACTCGGGCGTCACGTAGGCAGCGGTGAGACCACCGTCGATCACCAGATTGCCGCCGGTCATGTAACTCGACTCGTCACTGGCGAGGAACAGCACTGCGTTGGCGATCTCGCCGGCCTGACCGAAGCGACCCATCGGCACGTGCACGAGGCGTCGCTGGCGCTTGTGGTCGTCGTCGAGCATCGACATCAGCATCTCGGTCTCCAGCGGGCCCGGTGAAAGGGCGTTGACCCGGATTCCTTCGCGGGCGTGGATGACGGCGAGCTCGCGCGTCAACGACAGCACCGCGCCCTTCGAAGCGGTGTACGCGATCTGTGACGTCGCCGACCCGACCGACGCGACGAACGACGCCGTGTTCACGATCGAGCCCCCTCCCGCCCGTCGGAGCGCCGGGATGCCGTGCCGGCAGCCGTGGAGCACCCCTTTGACGTTGATCGCCAGGGTGCGGTCGATCACGTCATCGCTGGTGGTGATCGCATCGGCGTCGCCGGGCAGCATCACGCCGGCGTTGTTGAAGATCACGTCGACGCGCCCGAACTCGGCCTCGGCCAGCTCGAACAGTGCCGCGACCGAGTCGGGCTCGGTGACATCGACCGTGGTGCCGATCATCTTGCCGCCCGCATCTCTGACGAGCTGTGCAGTCGCCTGATTGGCTGCGGCAGACACGTCTGCGCCGACGACCGCTGCACCCTCCTCCGCGAACCGGAGCGCGGTCGCGCGTCCGATACCGCCTGCCGTGCCCGTGATGACGGCCACCTTGCCCTCGAGTCGCATGTGTTCCCCTCCCGGCGGGGCTGGCGTGCAACCGATCACGCGGTGCCGGCGCCTACGGTCGACCCGCGAAGCCTTGCACGTCGGCGATGCCGGCTGTCAACCGCCTCAGGGAGTGGCGATCGGCATGTAGTAGCCGGTGATGTCGAGAATCACGTGAGCCTTGGCATCCGTGGTGCCGCCAAGGTAGACCCCGACCGCTCCGGGGTCGTCGAACGCGGAGCCGAGGAGGGCGACGCCGCTGTTGGCAATCGTCTGGTTCGCCTCGGACCAGTTCACGGTCGATGTCGATCCATCGGCCGAGCCGAAGCCGTCGACCTGGACGAACCCCGCGCCCTCGGTCCCGGTGACCGTGACGTTGTACGTGACGGCAACCGCCTCGTCGGGAAACTGGATCTGATTCGAGCCGCCCGGCTCGAGCTCGAACTGGACGTAGACGGGGATCGAGATGCCTCCGAGGAAGTTGTCCTCCGTTCGACCCATCTTCGCACCGAACTCGCCTGCATAGCCGTCGAATCGATTGTCCATGGTTCGGTACGACGAGATGGCCACGAACGACCCCGGGGTCCCAGGGCGCACTTCTGCGGCTTGGGCCACCGCCGTCTCGGTCGGGCTCGACAGCAGGTTCGTGCCGGCGACCGTCGCTACTGCGACGAGTCCGACGGTCATCAGGGCCGCGCGGAGAGATGGTTTCATGGGTCTACCTCCAGGTAGGTGGGACAGGCGTCGGACGACACCCGACGGGAGACTAGGACAAGGACGCCCACCGCCCCGGCGATCCGATCGAACGACCCGGTCAGATGCGCTCGAAGTAGCGCATGCGTTCCCAGTCGGTCACGGCCGAGCGGTATGCGTCGACCTCGACCTGGTGGAAGTGGCTCAGGTGCTCGACGACGTCCGTGCCGAACGCCTTCCTGGCCGGCTCACTCGACGAGAACGAAGCGGTCGCGTCGGCGAGCGTGGCGGGCACGTGTGGAAGCTGTTTCGCCTGGTACACGTCGCCGTCGAACGGGACGGGCGGCTCGATCTGCTGTTCGATGCCGGCGATGCCGCTGGCGATGGTGGCGGCGTATGCGAGGTACGGGTTGCAGTCGGCTCCGGGGATGCGGTTCTCGATGCGGCGGCCCGGCCCCGAGCCGACGACCCGGAACCCGGCCGTGCGGTTGTCGTTCGACCAGGCGATCCTGGTGGGCGCCCACGAACCGTCGACGTACCGCTTGTAGGAGTTGACCGTCGGGGCGTAGCAGACCATGAAGTCGTCGACGTGCGCCATCCATCCGCCGAGGAACCATCGGAAGATCTCGCCGTCGGGCGACTCGAAGGCGTTGGCGCCCGCATCGGTGTCCCACAGGCTCAGGTGGAGGTGGCTGCTGCTGCCGGCCCCGCCGGTGGTCGGCTTGGCCATGAAGGTGACGCTCAGGCCCATCGAGTCCGCCAGTTCCTTCATGGCGTGTTTCATCAGCGTGTGCCGATCCGCCATTCCGAGCACGTCGGTGTACCGGATGTTGAGCTCGTGTTGACCGCGTCCCCACTCGCCCTTCGAGTTCTCGACCTCGATGCCCGAATCGGCGAGCGCACGTCGGGCGGCGCCGACGAACGGCTCGACCCGGGCCGATGAGAGCAGGTGGTAGTCCTCGATGTACCAGCCGGACGGCCGGAGCTCGGCGTATCCCTTCTCGTGCGCCGAGCGGTACGTGTCCTCGAACAGGAAGAACTCGAGCTCGGACGCGGCCTTGGCGACGAGTCCGTGCTCGGCCAACCGCTCGATCTGACGTCGGAGCACCGACCGCGGTGCCACCTCGACGGCCACCCCCGCGGCATCGTCGATCACGTCGCACAGCACGATCGCGGTGCGCTCGGTCCATGCCGCCCGGCGCAGCGTCGACAGGTCCGGCACCAGGTGGACGTCGCCGTACCCCTGTTGCCAACTGGCGAAGGCGTACCCGGGAGTCGGCTCCATCTCCATGTCGACGGTGAGCAGATAGTCGCAGGCGTGGGTCCCGTCGTCGATCGATTCGAGGAAGAAGCGGGCATCGAACCGTTTGCCGAGCAGGCGGCCGTACACATCGGTGAACGCCAGCACGACCGTGTCGATCGACCCATCGTCGGCCGCCGCGCTGAGATCGTCGACGCTCATCGTCATGCGGCGACTGTAGATGCCGTCACACCCGACGGGCGGAGTAGAGTCGACTGTCGATGTCGAGCACTGGGAAGCCTGCGGATCAGGCGTGCCGGAGCGCGGCGCCGAGTGGAACGACTCGATCGTTGTCGACGTGCTGTCCGACCGTGCACGATGGACCGGTGTCGCCGTCCGTGATCATGGAGTTCCTCTGATGCCGCATTTCGGCCGACTCCTGTCGGCGATGATCACGCCGTTCGACGCCGCCGGCGCCGTCGACTACGACGTCGCGCAGCAGCTCGCACGCCACCTGGTGAGGGAGGGCCACGACGGCCTCGTGGTGTGCGGCACGACCGGTGAGGCCCCGACGCTGACCGACGACGAGAAGCTCGGCATGTTCGCCGCCGTCGTCGAAGCGGTCGACGTGCCCGTCGTCGCCGGCACGGTCGGTTACAACACCGAGCACTCGATCGAGCTCACCAAGCAGGCTGCCAAAGCCGGGGTGCACGGCGTGTTGTCGCTGTGCCCGTTCTACAACCGTCCATCCCAGGAGGGCATCGAGGCCCACTTCCGAGCGATTGCAGATGCCTGCGACCTCCCGCAGATCATCTACGACATCCCGGTCAGGACGGGCCGAAAGGTGTCGACCGAGCTGCTCACGCGACTCGCTCGCGAGGTGCCGAACATCGTCGGCGTCAAGGACGCGGCGGGCAGTCCTGCCGAGACGGCCCGGTTGGTTGCGGCGACACCGGACGACTTCGAGGTCTACTCGGGCGACGATGGCTTCACCCTGCCGCTGCTGGCGATCGGAGCGGTCGGCACGATCGGCGTGGCAACACACTGGACGGCGCCCGACCACGTCGAGATGTTCGACGCGCTCGACGCCGGTGACCTGACACGGGCGCGACTGGTCAACCAGCGGATGCTCGAGAGCTTCGCATTCGAAACCGGTGATCTCGCACCGAACCCGATCCCCACCAAGGCGATGCTCCGCACGCACGGTTGGGCGGTCGGACAATGTCGTCTCCCGATGGGCCGAGCGCCCGATTGGGTCGAACCGCGTGCCCGCGAAGTGTGGGCCAACCTGGAGGCTGCTCGTGGCTGATTCCGTTCGTATCGTATTCCTCGGTGGTCTCGGCGAGATCGGCCGGAACTGTATGGCGATCGAGCAGGGAACGGGCGACGACCGTGCCATCGTGCTGATCGACTGCGGCCTGATGTTCCCCGATGCCGACATGCACGGGATCGACCTGGTGCTCCCCGATTTCACGTACCTGCGGGACAACGCGGACTCGATCGTGGCGCTCGTGGCGACGCACGGGCACGAGGACCACGTCGGTGGCATTCAGTTCCTCCTGCGCGACGACGACGGCATCGGACACCTCCGGAGCGAGCCGCTGCCGATCTACGGCGCCGAGTTGACCCTCGGTCTCGCTCGGAACCGGATCGAGGAGGCCCGGCTGCTCGGGCGGTGTGACCTGCGGCCGGTCTCGGACAACGAGTCGGTCGCGATCGGTCCGTTCACGATCGAGTTCATCCCCGTCACACACTCGGTCCCGCACGCCCATGCGATCGGCGTCCACACGGCGCAGGGGGTCGTGTTGCACTCGGGCGACTGGAAGCTCGATCTCACCCCGGTCGACCGCCGGACCACCGACCTCGGCCGCCTCGGCCAGCTCACGGCCGGCGCCGGCGTCCGCCTCCTGATGGGCGACTCGACCAACGCCGAGGAACCGGGCTATTCCCCGAGCGAGACGACGGTCGGGTCGGTGCTGCGCTCGCTGTTCATCGAGCACCGCGGTCGCCGCATCGTCACGGCGAGTTTCGCCAGCCACCTGCATCGGATCCAACAGATCGCCGACGCCGCCATCGCCGACGGCCGCAAAGTGGCCACACTCGGGCTGAGCATGAAGAAGAACGTTCGGCTCGGTCGGGACCTGAAGGTCATCGACATCCCCGAGTCGTCGCTGATCGACATCGAGGACATCGACGACTACGAGCCGGGCGAGGTATGCGTCATCTCCACCGGCTCGCAGGGCGAACCGATGTCGGCCCTCTCACTCCTCGCCCGCGGTGAGAACCGCTTCGTGAAGCTCGGTGAACACGACACCGTGATCCTGTCCAGCCACGCCATCCCGGGCAACGAGAGCGCGGTCAACAAGGTGATCGACGGGCTGCTGCGCCGCGGTGCGGAGGTCGTGCACTCGGGCGTCGTCGACGTACACGCGACCGGGCACGCCCAAGCCGACGAGATCAAGACGTACCTGTCGCTCGTGCGGCCCGAGTGGTTCGTGCCGATCCACGGCGAGTTCCGTCACATGGTCGCCAATGCCCGTCTCGGCGAACTGATGGGCGTGCCACGGCAACGAGTCGTGCTGTGCGAGGACGGCGACGTCATCGAACTCTCCGACGACGGGCTCGAGCACGTCGGCCGGGTGCCGTCGGGCTACGTGTACGTCGACGGCATCGTCGGCGATGTCGGGCAGGGCGTGATCCGCGATCGAAGGGTGCTCGGCGAGGAGGGCGTCGTGGTCGTCGTCGTCACCGTCGACATGCAGACCGGCAAGGTGCTCACCGGGCCCGACATCATCACGCGCGGGTGGGTGTACGCGCCCGAGGCGGAAGATCTCCTCGACGAGGCCTGCGAGCGGGTCTCCGACGCCGTCGAGGCGGCGCTCGGCAACGGCGAGCGCGATGTCGAGGCGCTCGAGCGCGACGTCCGCCGAGCGGCAGGCAAGTTCGTCAACGAGCGCACCAAGCGACGGCCGATGATCGTGCCCGTCGTGATGGAGACGTGAAGCGGCTCGTTCTCGGCGGTGCCTGCGCGCTGCTGGCCGCCTGTGGCAGCGAGGCGGGTACGACCACCGGTCCGGTCGTCGACCTGATCCCCGACGCTGTGGCGGCGGTCGAGGAGCACTACGGCTCACCACAGGAGTACTTCGAGATCAGCGCCGACCTCGAGCGGGTCGGGTTCGTCGTGGCGGTCGACGAGGCGACGTCAGCGGAGCAGGGGAGCTATTCGGCCGACGGTGGTTTCGTCGCTCCGGAAGCGGTCGGCGAGGCGAGCGGCGCGACGTTCACGGCCGACCGGATCGATCTCGATCCCGACCGCATCTTCGACGGACTCCGCGACGAGCTCGACGATCCGGTGATCGTCGATTTCGCGATCCAGGGTGGTCCGGACGGAACGGTGCTGTACGACGCGACCGTCGCCAGCGACAATGGGGGAGTTCTGCGGGTGCTGCTCGGACCCGATGGCCAGATCCAAGGTGCCCAGGGTCGATGATCTCCTGATCGAGCACGCGCGGACGACGGTCGGTCACCGCCGGGATCAGCCGAGCACGACCAGCAGCGCCACCGCCGCCGCCACGGCTGCGATCGCGAGCACGGCGATGATTCGATCTCGACGATCGGTCGGACCTCGACCCGGCGTCATGGAAGGCCCGCCGGCACGGCCCTCCGCGGCCACACGTGCCTGTTGGCCGTACTGGTTCCCCGGGCTGATCATTCCCTGAGATTACGTGGTGAGCGCAGGTCCGCTTCGACCGCCGAGCAGGATGCCCCGGTCAGCAGCCGAAGCATTGGTACCGTGGGGTGGCTCATGAGTACCTGGGGTTCATCCAAGAAATCGCGCACCTCCGGAGCGTCGCGCAAGGGCGCCGCGCGCTCCGGTTCGGCGCGGTCCGGATCCCAACGCAGCGGTTCGTCGCGATCGAAAGGCGGCGTACGTGACGCCACGCCGCCCGGCACCCGCCGTCGCGACGTGGCCCAGGCCGAGCTCAAGCACGCCGTCGACGGCCGCGAGCACGAGTTCATCGGTGTCGCATTGATCGTGGCCGGTGTGCTGCTCGGGTTGGCGACGTACTTCGACCTCGCCGGGCCGCTCGGCCGTGGCATCGAGTCGTTCGTCAGCTGGTTCGTGGGACTGGGCCGATTCATCCTGCCGTTCGTCCTGATCTCGTCGGGCGTCGCCTTGGTCAAGAAGGGGCAGTCGTCGAGCCCGACCCGCCTCGTCATCGGCTGGGGTCTCGTCGGCGTCGCCGTGCTCGGACTCCTTCACATCGTGCGCGACCCTCGATCCTGGACCGATCTCGACGACATCGGTGAGGCCGGCGGATGGATCGGCGCCTCGGCCGCCGATCCGGCGACGGCGTTGGTCGCTTCGGCCGGAGCGGTGGTGGTGTTGTTCGCGCTGTTCGTCGGCGGTGTGCTCCTCATCACCAGTACCTCCCTGCGAACGATGGCGAGCAACACCGGCCGGGGCGTCGGCAGCGTGGCCCGCCCGCTCGGTCGGGCCGCCAAGAAGGCGATCTCCGACATGTCGACGCTCACGAGCGAGCGGGAGGGCCAACCGCGCCGCGGCCGGAAGGCGCCCACCGCCGATGCCGACGCGGCCGCGGACGGTGCGACGGTCGTCGGTGAGGCGCTGTCGCCATCGCTGTACGACGGGGCCGCTGACGACGGCGCGCTGTTCGCCGCGCCCAAGAAGACGCCGGCCAGGCGGCGCACGAAGACGGCGGGTCGACAGGCGGCACTGCCGATCGACGGTGAGCAGGTCGGCGAGTGGGTGCTGCCCCCGCTGAGCCATCTCAAGCAGGCCGGCCAGCAGTCGGTCAACATGGCCGAGATCGAGCGTCGCGGCCAGACGCTGCAGGAATCGCTCGCCCAGCACAGCGTCGAGACCGAACTGATCGGCATGACGGTCGGCCCGACGGTGACCCGTTACGAGCTCGAGCTCGGCCCGGGTGTGAAGGTCGCCAAGATCACCAGCCTCCAGAAAGACATCGCGTACGCGATGGCGGCGACCGACGTGCGCATCCTGGCGCCCATCCCCGGGCGCTCCGCGATCGGCGTGGAAGTGCCCAACCACCAACGCCAGTTGGTGGCGCTCGGCGATCTCCTCGCTTCGGTCGAGGCCGGCGAGGCGACGCACCCGCTGGAAGTCGCCGTGGGCAAGGACATCGCGGGCAAGGCCGTGTTCCTCGACATCTCGACGACCCCGCACCTGTTGATCGCCGGTGCCACGGGAGCGGGCAAGTCGAGCGGCATCAACTGCATCATCACGTCGCTGCTGATGCGCACCACGCCCGACCAGGTGCGCCTGATCCTCGTCGACCCCAAGCAGGTCGAGATGGGTCAGTACCAGCGTCTTCCACACCTGCTCACGCAGCCGGTCACCAATCCGAAGAAGGCCGCCAATGCGCTCGGGTGGGCGGTCAAGGAGATGGAACGTCGCTACGACATCCTCAGCGAGGTCGGGTATCGCGACATCACCGGATACAACCAGGCGTTCGCGCGGGGCGAGATCGAGCCGCCGGTCGGTGTCGCCCCGGAGGACTCGCCGTACGAGCACATGCCGTTCATCGTGGTGGTGGTCGACGAGCTGAACGACCTGATGATGGTCGCCGCGCGCGACGTCGAGGAGTCGATCACCAGGATCGCTCAGAAGGCCCGTGCGGTCGGCATCCACTTGATCATCGCCACCCAACGGCCGTCGGTGAACGTGATCACCGGCGTGATCAAGGCCAACGTGCCCGCCCGGATGGCGTTCGCGGTGTCGTCGCTGACCGACTCGCGCGTGATCCTCGATCAGCCCGGCGCCGAGAAGCTCGTCGGCAAGGGCGACATGCTGCTCCTACCCGGCAACTCGTCGGTGCCGAACCGCATCCAGGGTTCGTTCGTCGGTGAGGACGAGGTCCGCAGGATCGTCAAGCACTGGCGTCACCAGGCGCCCGAGCCCACCTACGCCTCGAACGTCGAGGGCGACGAGCCGACGCCCGGCAACACGGGCGGGCCGATGCAGCAGATGTCGCTCGACAGCGCGGCGTCGGGAGGCGTCGGCGGCACGATGGGCCTCGACGTCACCTCGGATGCCAACGCGTTCTCGGCCGGCGACGACGAGGACGCTGTGATGATGCGGCAGGCGATGGAGCTGGTGGTGCGCAGTCAGCTCGGCTCGACATCGATGCTGCAACGCAAGCTCAAGGTCGGTTTCGCACGCGCGGGCCGCATCATGGATCTGCTCGAGCAACGTGGCGTCGTGGGTCCGTCCGAGGGTTCGAAGGCCCGCGAAGTGCTGATGACCGTGGAGGAGTTCGAACTCCTCCACCAGAACGGCCAGATCTGAGCGATCATCGTGCGGCCCCGGCGTCAGCGGCGGCCGAGGCGGCTCACGGTCATCAGATCACGATGACCGTGGTGCCGACCTCCGAGAAGTTCCACATGAACAGCGCGTCGAGGGGGTGCTGGCGCTGGCAGCCCCCGGACAGGCGCTCGCCGAGCTGGTCGTGGGTCTGGTACGTCGTACCGTCGGCGACGTGGATCGGGATCTCGTGGAATCCGATGTTTCCCCGGTCCGTCTTCTGGTAGCGGACCATGTACGGCAGGTCGGCCTGGAGGTTCCAGCCCTTCGCCACCTCGGACTTGCTGTACACCGAGAACACACCCGGCCGCTCGTTGGCGAACTGGCTGCCCGACACCAGATAGCTGCGAACGACGTTGTCGTTCTCGTCGATCGCCCAGACACGCTGCCCCGCTCGCTCGTACACGATGCGCTTGCCGCTGCGCTGATCGGCACCGTCGGGCAGCGGTGGTGCGTCACTGCCCTTCGATGCCACCGGCGACAACTCGTAGCCGGTCGAGTCGTAGGTGCCGGGTGGTGGGGCCGGTGTCCGGACGATGAAGTTCTCCTCGCCCGGCCAGATGCCCAAGGCGGTGGCGGTCCGGCTCCCGACGATTCCGTCGACGTACAACCCGTTGTCGATCTGGAATCTGGTCGCCGCGTCCTCCAGCTCGTCGCTGAAGACCCCGTCGATCTGGCCGGTGTAGTACCCGGTGACCGCGAGCGCCCGCTGGGCGCAGTCGACCGACGGGCCCGTGTCGCCGACCTTCACGCCGAGCACGTCGAGCGTGCATCCCTCGAGGTCGACGTCGGGCGCGGCCGGTGCCGCCTCCGTCACAGGTGGCGCGATCGGTGCTGCGGCTGCGACCGGCGGTGGCGACGCGGCGCCGCCCGATTGGTCGGACGAGAGTACGTCGATCCCGATGATCAAGGCCCCGACGGCGGCCGCTCCCAGGAATGCCGCGGGCACGATCGGTCGCGCACGCGACTGGTGGTGGCGACGTGAGGAACGGTGCTCATCGGAAGGATCGTGAGATTGCATGACGTCGATGGGCCGGACGAACGACGCAGCTGCCCGGACCGGCGATCTCGATCCTATTCGGCAGGCACGTCGACCGGGTGACACGATCGGAAGGTGCGTCACAGGAATTCGCCGATCGCGTGGATCGCGATCCCGGCGAGACCGCCGACGAGCGTGCCGTTGATACGGATGAACTGGAGATCGCGGCCGACCTGCAGTTCCATCTTCCGTGCCGTCGACGCTCCATCCCACCGCTCGACCGTGTTCTCGATCAGGTCGCTGACCTCGCTGCGATACCGCTCGACGACGTAGCCGACGGCGCGCTCGACCCAGTGGTCGACCTTGCGCTGCAGTTCCGGGTCGGCGCTGATGCGTTCGCCGAGGTGCGTGAGGCTCACCGCCGCCCGCCTGCGCAACTCGGACTCCGGGTCGTTCGCAGCGTCGATCAGGGCTCGTTTCGCGCCGAGCCAGAGCGACTCGATCCAGGCCCGGAACTCGGGGTGGTCGAGCAACTCGTTCTTGAGTTCCTCGCCCTTGGCCAGCATCGCCGGATCGTGCTGCAGCTGCTCGGCCAGCACCGACACGCGAATGTCGACCGTGGCACGCATCTCGTGGTGAGGATCCGTCCTGATGTCGGTGAGGAAGCGGCCGACGACGTCGTAGATCTTCTCGAGCACACGATTGTCGATCGATTCGGGCACCCACCAGGGCGATTCCTCGTAGAGTCGCCGCCGGAAGGTGTGGTGGTTGTCGTCGAGGAAGTTCCCGAGTCCGACGAGCACGGCGTCGAGCAGCCGCTGGTGATGGCCTCCATCGACCGTCACCTCGATCGCCCGACCGACGAGCGGGGCGGCAGGAGTGTCCGTGATCCGTCGCCGGATGACCCCTTCGAGGCCGTGCTGGACCTCTTTGTCGTCGAGGACTTCGAGCGTGCCCTTGAGCGCATCGCCGAGCGCCTCGCTCGTCCGCTGGGCATTGTCGGGTTCGGCCAGCCACTGGCCGACACGCTGACCGATGTGGGCCTGGGCGAGGCGCTCGCCGAGCACCTCCTGGGTGAGGAAGTTGGTCTCCACGAACTGGCCGAGGCTGCGGCCGATCTGGTCCTTTCGCTTGGGAATGATCGCCGTGTGCGGGATGGGGAGACCGAGGGGATGACGGAACAGTGCCGTCACGGCGAACCAATCGGCGAGCGCGCCGACCATGGCCGCCTCGGAGAACGCCCGCACGTAGCCGACCCAACCGCCACCACCGTCGAGCTTCGTGATCACGTACACGATCGCAGCACCGACCAGGAGACCCAGCGCGACGACCTTCATGCGGCGCAGGCCGCGCTGTCGCTCGGCGTCGATCGGCGTCACGTCCATCCGTCCGGACGCTACCTGTCGTCGCCCGTCGTCCTAACGTGCCCGAATGACCAGGTTGCGCACGCTGACCCGAACCGAACTCGACGACGAACAAGCCGACCTGTGGGACGGAATCGTCGACAGCCGAGGTGGAGGTGTGAGTCTGTTCGACGAGAACGGATGCCTCGTCGGCCCGTTCAATGCGTTCGTGCATCACCCGAAGATCGGGCGCCGCTTGTCGTCGCTCGGTGGGCTTCTGCGGTTCCGGACCTCGATCGATCGCCGCTTGAGCGAGGTGGCGATCTGCACGGTCGGGTCGCACTGGCACTCCGAGTTCGAATTCTGGGCACATGCGCGGATGGCAGTGGAGCACGGGGTCGGCGAGGCGGCGATCGACGCGCTGCGCGAGGGTCGCCCGCCCGTGTTCGACCGTGACGACGAACGCATCGTTCACGCGGTCACATCGCAACTGCTGCGCGACCGACGTGTCGACGATGTCACGTTCGCCGAGGCCGCTGAGTTGCTCGGTGAAACCGGCATGGTCGATTTGAGTGCCCTGGTCGGCTACTACTGCCTCATCTCCATGATGCTGAACCTCTTCGAGATCCCGTTGCCTGCGGGCGAGCAGACCGTCTGGACCAACTGAGGACCAGCCATCACGCGAGTTTGCCACTCCGGTCGTGGCGCACGCAGCGACGCTGCCAGACTCGTCGGCCATGAGCGCCGCCTCGCTGCCCCAGCTCGTACTGCGAGGCCAGTACGAGCGGGCGTGGCTCCGTCCGGACGTGCTCGCCGGGCTGACGGTGGCGGCGATGCTGGTGCCCCAGGCGATGGCGTACGCGGAGCTCGGCGGACTTCCGCCGTCAGCCGGTTTCCGGGCCGCACTCGTCGCTCTGCCGCTCTACGCGGTGATCGGCACGAGCCGGCACCTCGGGATCGGCCCGGAGCCAGGTACCGCCATCCTCGCCGCAGCGGCGGCGGTCGAGCTCGCAGACGGAGACCCGGCGCGCTATGCGGCGCTGATGGCCACGATCGCCGGACTGGTCGGAGTGTTCGCCCTGGCCGCCGGGCTGCTCAGACTCGGCTTCGTGGCCGATCTGCTCTCGAAGCCGGTGCTCGTGGGCTACATCACCGGCGTCGGCGTCACGCTGCTCACGAGTCAGATCAGCGCCTTCACCGGTGCGACGATCACCGCCGACAATCCGTTCGCCCGCATCGGCGAGTTCCTCACTCGTCTCGACGAGGTCGATCCGACGACGATCGGCATCGGTCTGTCGACGTTGACCGTCATCCTCGTCCTGCGGCGGTTCCGGCCGACGGTTCCCGGCGCGCTGATCGCGCTCGCCGGTTCGATGGCCGTCGTCGCGGTGTTCGATCTCGATGCGGCGGTGGTCGGCGAGATCGATGCGGCCCTGCCGTCGTTCGACATCCCGGGGGTCGCTTGGTCCGACATCACGTCGTTGATCCCGGCCGCGGCGGGCGTCGCCCTGATCGGCTACACCGACAACATCCTCACGGCCAGGTCGATCTCCTCCAAGCAGGGATACGAGGTCGACGCGGACCGGGAACTGCTCGCGCTCGGCGCGATCAACGCTGCGGGGTCCGTGACGGGCGGATTCGCGATGTCGTCGAGCGCATCCCGATCGTTCGTGCCGGCGACGATCGGCAGCCGTTCGCAGTTGTCGAGCGTGGTGACCTTCGCGGCCGTGGTCGTGTTCCTGCTCGTCGGGGGTTCAGTGCTGGCGGAGATCCCGCGCGCCGGCCTCGCGGCCGTGATCGTGGCTGCGGCCCTGGCCGTGGTCGACATCGAGGGGTTCCGTCGTCTCGCCTCGCTGAGCTACACCGAGACGGCCCTTGCGGCGGTCACGTGTCTCGCGGTGATCGGCGTCGATCTCCTGACCGGTGTGCTCGTCGCCGTCGGCCTGTCGATCCTGCTCACGCTCGGCCGTGCCGCTCGTCCGCACGACGCGGTCCTCGGGGCGGGCGCCGGGCTCGACGGCTGGATCGCCATCGACGACGAACGTGCGTTGCCGATGCCGGGCCTGCTCGTCTACCGATTCGACGGTCCGCTGTTCTTCGCCAACGGTGAGTACTTCAAGGAGCGGGTGCACCATGCTCTCGAACTCAACCCGGGCGACGAGAACGAGGTGGTGCTCGACATGGAGGGCATCGGTTCGATCGACACGACGGCGGTCGACCACCTGGCCGAGTTGATCGGTGAGTTGGAGCGCGACGGCCTCGTCGTGAGCGTCGCCCGACCCAACCGCAAGGTGCTGGACCTCCTCACACGGGCCGGAATCGTCGAACGTCTCGGCCCCGAGAGGATCTTCCCGACGATCAATGCCGCAGTGAACGACCATCGCCGGCGAACGGGGCAGTGAGGTTCGTGACGACTCGATCCGCCGGGGTCGGCGGTGCCGGACCCGCCGACCGGCCGGATCTCGATCGTGGAGGTCGGCCGGCTCCTCGCTGGAAGCCTCGCCGGGCTGCTTGCCCATGATGATCATCCCGAGCACCTCGTCCTCGATGACGTCGTGCTTGTCAACCGTGCCGACGAGCTCGCCCTGCAGCATCACGGTGATGCGATCGGCGAGATCGGACACGTCGTGGATGTCATGGCTGATCAGGAAGATGCCGATGCCCTCGGCCTCGAGCTGCACGATCAGGTCGCGAACCTGCTCGGTCTCGGCCGGCCCGAGCGCGGCCGTCGGCTCATCCATGATGAGGATCTTGGCGTTGAAGTGCACGGCCCGGGCGATCGCCACCGACTGGCGCTGGCCGCCCGACAGCGAGCGGACTCGAGTCGTGAGGTTCTTGAACCTCGGGTTCAGTCGCTCCAAGACGGTCTGAGTCGCTGACGCCATCGCCTCGTCGTCGAGCGAACCCGTGCGGGTCCGGAGCTCGCGTCCCAGGAACAGGTTGCCGGCGGGGTCGATGTTGTCGGCCAGCGCCAGCTTCTGATGGATCACCTCGACGCCGTGATGGCGGGGGTTGTGGACGGTGACGGGTTGGCCGTTGATGCGGATCTCGCCCGAGTCGGCGGCGTGGGCGCCGGACAGGGTGTGCATCAGCGTCGACTTCCCGGCGCCGTTCCCCCGACCAGCGCGACAACCTCACCCGGGTACGGATCGATCGAGACCCCATCGACGGCGTGCAGGCCGCCGAACGCAACGCTGATGTACTTCAGCTCGCAGAGCGGCACACCGCTGCGATCGATCTCGGGGTTGACGGATGCATCGGGCATCGCAGTGTCTCCTCCTCCGCTCACGGTCGGCCGGTCTGGATGACGGCCGCCGCGATGAATGCGCCGACAGCGAGCGCCCCGAGCATCGCGGATCGGCGACGCTGCCGCGCCAGGGCGTCGATTGGCGACTGCGGTGACCGGCACGACCCCCACCACGATGTCCTGAGACGGGGAGTCGATGTTCAGCAGCGACATGCCCGAGTGGAGCGACTGCATCACGACCGCTCCGAGCACAGCGCCGGGGATCGTGCCGATGCCGCCCGAGAACGACCTTCCGCCGATCACTGCCGTGGCGATCACGTCGAGTTCGTTCTGAACACCGGGGTTCGTCGTGGCCGAGTTGAGTCGGGCGGTCTGGATGGCGGCGCTGACCGCGCACAGCATGCCCATGACGTCGCCGGTGTCCGTGACGGTCTTGCGCGTGTTGATACCGCCCAGCTCGGCGGCCTCCGGATTGCCACCGTATGCGTAGACGTAGCGTCCGAAGCGCCGTCGGCGGGCAAGGTAGGTCGTCAGCAGGGTGATACCGATCAGGATCAGGACCGGGTAGGCGATGCCGACCGGGTCCCCGGTGATGGGCGTGGCGTACCCGATCGCGATCAGCCAGAGGCCGAGGACCACGGCGCCGCAGCCGACCACGGCGGACGCGATGTCGGTACCGAGCGAGCGAACGGCGAGTTCGTGACGACGGCGGCGCTGGCGGGCCAACGCGATGCTGAACAGGATGCCCGCGCACGCGAGCAGCGCCACGACCCAGCTCTTCCACTCGCCGAGCGATCGGTCGGGGGCGCCGCCAAGGTCACGGAACGTTTCGTCGAGCGGGGCGAGGGTTGGCCCTGCTTGCCACCGGTACGGAAGATCATGCCGCGCCAGGCCGGGAAGCCGCCGAGCGTGATGATGAAGGCCGGCACCCCGACCTACGCGACGATGAACCCTTGCAGGCCGCCGATGAGCGCATCGAGCAGGAGTCCGAAGGCGAGTGCGACGAGCCAGGTGTACCAGTGGTGGCCCTTGAGCGCATCGATGGTGAGGTTCGCGCCGAACACGGAGATTCGCCCGAGTCCGCAGTTCGGGTGGACGTCGTCGTCACGCTGAGCCTCATCAGGTCGACGGTCGACTCAGGCCTCGCGGCCCACGACGTGCTCGATCACGGACAACGTCAGGTAGCTGCGGTGGCGGACCGGGTCGGCGATGCCCGCCGCCGACTCGGTGCCGGGTGCGACCGGGGTTGCGCGCGTCCGAGCGTGCCTGGTCGACGACGCGGCCTCCCGGATACCGCAGAGAGATCGTCGTACTCCTCCTGGTCACGCGGCCCGATGGTTCGACCGTGACGCCCGCGGCGGCTCGCCCATCACTCGCTTGTAGGCGCGGCTGAAGGCCGCTTCTGAGTCGTAGCCGACCTGGCCGGCCGTGGCGGCGACCGTGTGACCGTTGCGGAGCAAGTCGAGTGCGACGTGCATCCGCCATCGGGTGACGTACTTCATCACGGGCTCGTCGACGAGTTCGGTGAACCGGGCGGCGAATGCCGATCTCGACATCGCCACCTCGTCGGCCAGTGCGGCGACCGACCAGTCGTGGGCCGGGTCGGCGTGGATCCTCGCCAGCGCTGCACCGATCTGTTCGTCGCGGAGCGCCCCGAGCCAGCCGGTCTGCGCAGCCGGATCGTGCTCGATCCAGGAGCGGATGGCCTGGATCACGACGATGTCGCACAACCGGCTGATGACGGCCTCGCCGCCCGGGCGCGTCTGCTGCGTCTCCTCGGCCATGAGATCGAGCGTCGCACGCATCCAGTCGGCGCGAGTCGAGCGGGATGATTCGATGTGGATGATGCCGGGGAGCGAGTCGACGAGCTGCCGGGCGGCTGGGTGCTCGAAGCGGATCCCCCCACAGACCACGCGGGTCTCTGCGCCACCGCCGCCGTGGCGGAGCACTGCGTAGTGCTCGTTCACGTCGTCGTGGGGGAGGTCGAAGACGATCGGTGTCTCGGTCACCGTTTCACCCCACGCTCGGTGACCGGTGCCGTGCGGCACCACGACCAGGTCGCCGGCGCGCAGTGTGGTGATCTCGCCCTCGACTTCGAGCGTGCACGTGCCGGCGATCATGGCGTGGAACCAGACGCAGTCGTCCATCGGTGGGAGTTGGAGGCCCCAGGGTTCGGTCAGTTCGGAGGGGCAGTAGAAGATGCCCGACATCTGGACGTACCGCAGTGCTTCGCCGATCGAGGGGACGGTCGTGGGCGCCTTCATGGTGACGATCCTGGTCGATCGATGCTCATTCGTCCACTCTGCTGGACGAATGAGCATGAAAACGGCGGGTTTGGTCATGGACTCGCCACAGCGATCCGGTCACGCTGGATCGCATGAACAACACCGCAGAAACCACCGTTCACCCGACGGCCGACACCTCCGAGACCGTGCCACCCGGCCGGGTGCACCGACCGGAGGCCAACGACGTCCTCGCCGCGATCGGCAGGCGGTCGTTCGCGACGCTCGCCTCGGTCTCGCCGGCGGGTCATCCACACGTCGTCGGAGTGCTCTACGAATCGGCCGGCTCCGAGCTCTTCGTGAGCACCCTGCGGTCGAGCCGGAAGGCTCGCAACATCGCGGCCAACGGTCGGGTCGGGGTCTGCATCGCGATCCGACGGCTCCCGGTCGGTCCACCGTCAACTGTCCAGTTCCAGGCCCGGGCAGAGGTACTCGACGTCGACGACCCGGTCATCACCGCCCTGGTCGCGGACGGCCAGCTGGGATCGATCACCGGTCACGGCGAGCTCGACCTCCCCGACGGGTGCTTCCTGCGCATCGAGCTCCCGCAGCGACTCCACACGTACGGCCTCGGCATGTCGCTGTGGTCGCTGATCAGGGACCCCCTCGGGGCGAGAGGCGTCGTCGACGTTGAGACGACGTGAGCTGGGCCGAATCGGCGATCGGCGCCGCGGCCGTCGGGGTTCCCGTGCTCATCGCCGACTGGGGGCGGTGGGCAGATGGGTCGTTCCGCTGGTTGCTCGTCGGTGCGGGGCTGTCGCTCCTGTCGTTCGTGATCACGGTGGCGTGCAACGTGCCGCCCAACCGTGCGCTCGACGGGCTCGACGTGTCGGCTGCGACGACGGAGCGCGCATGGGTCGGATACGTGGCGAGTTGGACCAGGTGGAACACCGCGCGCACGGTCGCATCGGCGGCGAGTGTTCCCGCCTACCTGCTGTCGATGCGGGGTCGGTGAGTGTCAGATGTCGGGGCGGTCGCCGAAGTCGGGGCGCTCGGTGCGGGTGCGCTTGAGCTCCCAGAACCCGTCCATGGTCGTGAAGTGGTGCATCGAATCCCACACCTTGAGCGCCTGCTCTCCTGTGGGGACCCGGGTGATCACCGGTCCGAAGATGCCGCGCTTGACGCCGTCGTCGGCCGTGAACGCGATGATCGGGGTGCCGACGTCGTCACCGACCAAGGCCAGGCCCTGGTCCATGCGGTCGTTGATCTCGGCGTCCCACTTCTCGTCGTCGGCTGCCGCTGCGAGCTCGGGATCGAAGCCGAGGTGCTCGAGCATCGCGGCGAAGTCGGCCACGTCACGGTCGCCGTCGTGGTGCACGGTCGTGCCGCAGAGGAGGTACCACTGGTGCACGGCGTCTTCGCCGAGCCCTGCACGGACCGCCTCCATCACGCGGAGCATCTGGTGGGTCTTGTGCACGGGGGCGTAACTCTCCGAATCCGGGGCGACCTCGTTCTTCACCATCAGGCTGATCGGTTGCCACGTGACCCGCAGGTCACGCGCCGGTGCGACTTCTTCGACGACCCAACGGGCCGTCACCCAGCACCAAGGTCAAATCGGGTCGACCCAGAACTCCACATCGGTTGCCATCGCAACAGTCTGACGTGTTGCCCGCGCAAATGCTCACTTCGCATGGCAGTTCGTCGCCGCAGCCGCACAGATAGCCTGGAGCGGTCATGTCGCAGCGCTTCTACGTCGAGACCCTGGGGTGTCCGAAGAACCAGGTCGACTCCGACAAGCTCGCGGGCACCCTGCTGGCCGAGGGCATGGAGGCGACCGATGACGCGTCGGCAGCCGATCTCGTGGTGGTGAACACCTGCGCGTTCATCGACGACGCCCGCCGAGAATCGATCGACACGATCCTGGCCCTCGCCGAACGACGCGCCGACGGCGCCCGGCTCGTCGTGACCGGCTGCATGGCCGAGCGATACGGCGACGAACTCGCCGACGCACTGCCCGAGGTCGATCAGGTCGCAGGCTTCGGTGTACCGGTGCACGACCGTTCCAGGAACCGGCAGCTCATCCCGGTCACGTCGGTGCCGATCCCCGAGCTCGATCTGCTGAACCTGCCCCGACCGAAGTCGGCGTCGCCATGGGCCTACGTCAAGATCGCCGAGGGTTGCGACCGCTCCTGCGGGTTCTGTGCGATCCCGAGTTTCCGTGGCCCGCAGCGCAGCCGCGACATCGACCAGATCCTCGCCGAGGTCGATGAGCTCGAGGCTCGCGAGATCGTGCTCGTCGCCCAGGACCTCGCCTCGTACGGCAAGGACCGGCCCGACGATCTCGGAGCCGGCTCGATCGTGCCGCTCGTCGCTGCCGTCGCCGATCGCACCGACTGGGTTCGGCTGTTGTACCTGTACCCGAGCGACCTGACCGACGCACTGATCGATGCGGTCTGCGCGACCGGCGTCCCCTATTTCGACCTCTCCCTCCAGCACGTCAGCAAGCCACTGCTGCGTCGGATGCGTCGATGGGGCGACGGTGACCGCTTCCTGCGTCGCATCGACGACATCCGGCGGCGCGAGCCCGACGCCGCGTTCCGCTCGAACTTCATCGTCGGATACCCGGGGGAGAGCGAGGCCGACCATGACCGGCTCCTCGCGTTCGTCGAGGCAGCGCAACTCGACTGGTGCGGGTTCTTCGCCTATTCGCCCGAAGACGGCACCTATGCCGTCACCCTCGACGGTGCGGTCGACACCGGCCTCGTGCACGAGCGGTTGGCGGAACTCCGAGCACTCCAGGACGAGATCACGGCGACCCGTCGGGACGAGATGATCGGGCGATCGATCCGCGTGCTGGTCGACGAGCCCGGCGTCGCCCGCAGCGTGCGGGAGGCTCCGGAGATCGACGGTGTGATCCACGTCGCCCCCGACCTCGCCGTCGGGGAGTTCGCCGACGTCGGGATCGTCGACGCACTCGGTCCCGATCTGGTTGCCGCAGGCGGGTCGATCATCGACGAGGATGTCGTCTGATGCCCGTCGACCCGAACGCACTCGCCACGTGGGCGAACGCGATCACGGTGGGGCGTCTGGTCGTCTCACCCGTCATGTTCCTCGTGATCCCCGACCACAACCGGGGCTCGTGGCTCGCCTTCGGACTCTGGTTCGTACTGTGCGTGAGTGACGGCATCGACGGCTACCTCGCCCGGCGTCACGGAACGACGGCGTCGGGAGCGTTCCTGGATCCCTTGGCCGACAAGGTGCTCGTACTCGGAGCGATGTTCACGCTCGTGAGCCGCGACGTCTTCCCGATTCTTCCGGTCGCGCTGATCGCCAGCCGTGAGATCGTCATCAGCGTCTACCGAACCTTCGTGGCCTCGAAGGGCGTCAGCATCCCGGCCAGCCAGATGGCGAAGTGGAAGACGGTGTTCCAGCAGCTGGCCGTCGGGTTCGCGCTGTGGCCTTGGTTCGCCGTCGACGGCGAGTGGTGGTGGCTGGTGTTGCTCTGGACCGCCGTCGCGTTGTCGCTGATCAGCGCCATCCAGTACTTGTGGTACTCGCGTGTGACCGAGCGGGCGTTGGCCGGGTCGGGCGCCCGCTGACGATGCGCTGCGACGTCCTGGCCGTCGGCACCGAGCTCCTGCTGGGCCAGATCATCGACAGCAACTCGGCCTGGATGGGGGAGCAGTTGGCCGCGAACGGTGTCGACTCGCTGGTGCAGGTCAAGGTCGGAGACAACGTCGGACGGATCACGGCGATGCTGCGGCGCATGTTGGCCGACAGCGACGCCGTGATCATGTGCGGTGGGCTCGGACCGACGCACGACGATCTCACGCGCGAGGCGATCGCGGCAGTGATGGGCGTCGACCTGGTCGTCGATGACGCGGTCGCCGATGTCATCCGGGCGATGTTCGAGAGCCGCGGCCGCCGAATGGCCGACAACAATCTCCGCCAGGCGATGGTGCCGGTCGGTGCGACGATCATCCCGCAGACTCGCGGCACTGCGCCCGGGCTCGTGTGTCCGGTCGACATCGATGGCGCCGCGAAGGTCGTTTTCGCCGTGCCGGGCGTGCCGCACGAGATGCAGGACATGTTCGAACGCGGCATCCTGCCGGAGCTGAAGCGTCGCAGCGGCGACCCATCGGTGATCGCCAGCCGCATCATGCTCACCTGGGGCGAGAGCGAGAGCGGCCTCAACGAACGGCTCGACGACGTGATCTCGGCGCTCGAGACCGCCGGCAACCCGACGCTCGCGTTCCTCGCGAGCGGATGGAACGGGCTCAAGGTGCGTCTCACGGCCAAAGCGGCGGATCTCGAGCGCTGTCGGTCGTTGCTCGACGAGTGGGAGGCGCGTGTTCGCGTCGAGATCGGCGACATCGTGTTCGGTGTCGACGGCGATTCGATGGAATCGGTCGTGCTCGATCTGCTCCGCGATCGGGGATGGTCGCTCGGGTCGGCCGAGTCCGTGACCGGTGGGCTCGTCGGGGCCCGCCTCACGGCGATTCCCGGTTCGAGCGAGGTGTTCCGCGGGTCGGTCGTGTCCTACTCGACCGAGGTCAAGCGCGCGGTGCTCGGTGTGGGCGACGGCCCGGTCGTCTCGGAGGTTGCGGCGCTGGAGATGGCACACGGCGCCCGCCGCGTGCTCGGCGCCGACGTCGGGCTGGCACTCACCGGCGTCGCCGGGCCGGCGGAACAGGACGGCATGCCGGCCGGCACCCTCTGTGTGGGCCTCGTGTGGCCTGACGGCGAGCTGACCTCGACGCTGCGACTTCCCGGCCTTCGCGAGCAGATGCGACAGTTCTCGGTGATCTCGGCGCTCGATCTCCTGCGCCGGACGCTCGCCTGAAACACCCCAGGGTGCCACGGGGAGCGCGAGCCGCGCCACTACCTTTGATCCGGTGACCACACCCTTCGGGCCTCCTGGCGGAGTCCCGCCCGAGCCGGGGCCGCCACCGGGCGCCTCGCCGATGCCACCGGGTGGCGCGCCGGCGTACATGCAACCGAAGTACCTGATCGGACTGGGCGTCGTCGCGGCCGTGGTGCTGCTCGCGGGGATGATCGCCGTCGTCGCACGATCGGGCTCCGGGGGCTCGCGCTCGGACTCCGTGACGATCCCGACGCCGGCGTCGGTCGTGATCCCCCCCACGACATCGACCGCGCCCACCGCCGGCACGACGACGGGTCCGTCGACGACGAGCACCAGCACGACGACGGTCACCTCGACCACCACGGTCGCACCCGTGCCGGCCACTGCCAACGCCGGGGAGGACCGGGCGGTCGACGCCGGTGCGGAGGTGACGTTGACGGCGATCGAGATGAGCGAACCGAACCAATCGGTGGTCTGGTGGCAGCTGGCCGGACCCGATGTGACCGGCGGGGAAGGCCGGCTCCGTGGCAACGACGCCGTCTTCGTCGCGCCCGACCGTCCGTCGACACTTCGGTTCCGGCTCGACGTCACCGGTCGTGCGGGTGACGTCGCCACCGACCAGATCCGGGTCGACGTGTTCGAGGACGCCGATCGTGCGGTGTTCGTCGACGGGAACGCCGGCAGTGACGCCGACGACGGGTCGCGCCAACGACCCTTCCAGACGCTGTCGAAGGCGATCGCCTTCACAGGCGGAGCAGCGACCGACATCTATCTCCGGTCGGTCGACAGCGGTTACTCGATCGACGGCGGCGCTCTCGATACGGGCACGAGCCTGTATGGCGGCTACGTCGACGATTGGGTTCGTGACGTGGGACGGCCGGCCGAGGTGAGGGGGACGCTCTTGGTGTTCGACTCCGAGCGTGCGTCGGTGTCCGCGCTGATCATCCAGGGTCCCGACGGCACGGACGGGGAGACCGCGTACGGCATGGTCGCGACGGGGGTCGGGGATCTCCTGATAGCGGGATGCACGATCCGTGCGGGCGATGCGGATTCGGGTCCGAGCGTTGGCCTCGCGACGCAGTCGGTCGATCGAATCGTGATCGTCGATTCGACCGTCGAGGCCGGTCGCGCCGGAGACGGCCGGGATGGCGCGGACGCCGGCGATGTCACCGCGTCGGCGGCCGCCGGCCAGCCGGCACCGGCGAACCCGCCGGAGGCGGGCGTCGGCGGCGGCAACGGCGGTGCCGGTGGTGCCGGAGGGATCGGGATGGCGGCCGGCGAGCCCGGAGAGCTCGACACAGGGGGAGACGGCGGTGAGCCGGGTGAGAACGGCCAACCGGGGCGCGGCGGCCGTGGTGGGCCCGGTGGCGACGGTGGCGACGGTGGATCCGGCGTGTCGGCGGGGCCGCGTGGCGCCGACGGCATCGACGGTGCGTCGGGCGCGCGAGGTGATGGTGGTGGTGGCGGAGGTGGTGGCGGCGGTCTCGTCGTGCACGACGGCGGTGGTGCCGGCGGTGGCGGTGGCGGGGGTGACGGTGGGTCGGCCGGCGCGGGCGGTACGGGAGGCCACGGCTCGGTCGGTGCATGGCTCGTCGGCGCCGAGACGGTGCTGATTCGCGATTCCTCGTTCGTCGGGGGGCGGGCGGGCGCCGGCGGCGCGGGCGGCGACGGGGCGGGCGGCGGAGTCGGCGGTCCGGGCGGCGCCGGAGCGTTCGGCGTCTCGACCTTCATCGACACCGCGGGTGCCGGTGGTGGCGCAGGTGGTGGCGGCGCCGGCGGTTCCGGCGGTGCCGGAGGAGGTGGCGCCGGCGGACGGTCCGTCGGGCTGTTGACCGATCAGGTCGGGGTCGTCGACGTGAGCGACAGCGAGATCCGCGGCGGTGTCGGAGGGGCGGGCGGCGCGGGCGGTGACCCGGGCCCTGCGGGGCGGTCCGGTGCCGACGGCAGCGGTCGGCTCGGTGGCGAGGGCGGACCCGGCCCCGACCCGGAGAACACCGCGGCACCCGGACGGGGTTCGTCCGGCGGCGACTCGGTCGGCTGGTGGGACGCCGGTGATGCCGACCTCACGGTCGCGGACATGACGATCGAAGGTGGTCAACCGGGTGAGCCCGGTGGCGCCGACGGTGTCCCGGGCCGCTCGATCGAGACCATCTTCTGACGTGGATCGGGTTCGGGCTCCGGTCGCCGTGTGGGTGGGAGCCGGGTGACGTCGTCGGCCACGAGCACGTTCGAACGTCGTCCGTTCTCGGGGGATCGACGCGGAGCGAGACCGAAGCGCCGAAGTCGGACGGATCGACGTGGTGGCAGCGGTCGGGTTCGGGGGAGCGGACCGCCGCTGCGTCGACCTCGTCTCGCGCCACCGTCGTCGAGCGAATGCCGTGTCGATCCGACCAGCCGGATCGGAAATGCTCCGGGAGGACGTTGCGTGAGGTCGCCCGGGTCTTCACCTGGGTGCGATGGAAGGTACCGTCCCGACGGGCGACGAGATCGAACGGTGCGTGCTCGATGACAGGAAGCCGCGCCATGCGTCCTCGTGCACGAGGTCGACATGCGCGTCGCCACGGCACGGACACCCTGGTCCCCCCGGGTGATGACGTTCGGCCGGCCGACGTACCACCGATCTGTCCGAGCCACGGATCCGGATCTGTCCCGGTCGCGGATCCGGAGCGGCCGCTAGATTGGCGTCGCCCCCGTAGCTCAGTCCGGATAGAGCACGTCCCTTCTAATGACTAGGTCGCAGGTTCGAATCCTGTCGGGGGCGCTGTAGTCTGGGTAGCCGCTGTTCCGGGTCTGCCGGCTGACATCTCGACGTGAAAGGCACTGCGTGAACTTCAAGAAGGGCGAGACCGTCATCTACCCCCAACACGGCGCATGTGTCGTCAAGGGCACCAAGAAGATGGAGGCCTTCGGCGAGAAGAAGGAGTACCTGATCCTCGAGACGGTCATCAGCGAGATGGTGCTCAAAGTGCCGGTCGACATGGCCGAAGAGGTCGGCGTCCGTCCGCCGGTCAGCGCCGACGAACTCGAAGATCTCGTCGCCGTGCTCGCGAAGCCCGATCCGCGCGTGCCGTCCAACTGGAGCCGACGGTTCAAGAACCACCAGGAGAAGCTGAAGAGCGGCGACGTCTACCAGGTCGCCGAGGTCGTCCGGAACCTGGCAGCCCGCAATCGCGACGCATCGTTGTCGGCGGCGGAGCGCACGATGTACGAGCGTGCCCGGGTCAACCTCATCTCCGAAATCTCACCGGCGCTGAAGGTCTCGTCGGAGGCTGCCGAGGATTACCTCGACGATGCGCTCGCCAAGGGCGTCCTCAAACCCGAGAAGGCCGAGAAGGCTGCCAAGAAGTAGCGCCGGTTCATGCCCTCACGGCGTCGGGAGATCGCCGAGGACCCAGGGCATGTCGAACGTGACCATGAGCAGCGGTGCTGCTGCGTCGAGTGGCGCCGACGTGCTCACGTCGACGAGCGTCGCCTGCTCGGGGAGATCGACGGCGCTGGCGACGTCGACGCCGACCTGCTGCGGCCGGAACCACACGAGCGGCGCCGGCGGTCGTCCCATCGATTCCGGGTCCGGTGAGCCGACGGCATGCCCGATCGTGTACCCGGAATGGTCCGGACGTCTCACGACGCCGAAGTGGGCGATCCGACGTTGCCTCGACCAGGTCGAGGAGTGGTTGTTCGTGACGAAGCTCACGGAGTCGCCGATCGTGTGGCAGCTCAGGATCGCCAGCCCGAGCGCGCTGCCCGGGACCAGACGGCCCCTCGGGTAGAACGACATCTCCCACGCGCACGCCACACCGACGCGGTCGGCGATGCGTTCGGCGTCTTGCTCGCGGAGCGATTGGAGCGCGATCGCGTCGGCGTCGACTCGTTCGAGCGATCTGCCGATCGCGTCGGCGTCGACGGCCGTGACGAGCCAGCTCGCGATCGTCCAGGTGCGAGAAACGGTCTCGGCCGGCATCGGCACAGTCTTGCCGATCGTCCCGCCGGCGCGGCGACGATACGCAAGACGTTCCGGGCGACCTGCGAGACTCGGAGCATGGCACGGATCGCATTTCTCGGATTGGGCGTCATGGGTGGCCCCATGGCGGGCCACCTGGCGCAAGCCGGACATGACGTCATGGTGTACAACCGAACCGCATCCAGAGCCCTGGCGTGGGTGGGTGTGCACGGTCATCGGGCGTCGCCGACCCCGGCGGAGGCCGTGGAGGGTGCCGAGTTCGTCATGATGTGCGTCGGTAACGACGACGACGTCCGCTCGGTCGCCCTCGGCTCCGCCGGCGCTGTCGGCGCCATGAAACGTGGCGCAGTTCTCGTCGACCACACGACCGCGTCCGCGGACGTGGCCCGAGAACTGGCGGCCGCCTGTGCCGAGCGCGGTCTCGGCTTCGTCGATGCGCCGGTCAGCGGCGGCCAGGCGGGAGCGGAGAACGGGCAGCTGACCGTCATGTGCGGCGCCGACGTTGCCGAGGTGTTCGAATCGGCGCGTGAGGTGATCATGGCGTACGCCAAGGAGTGCCGCCGGTTGGGGAACGCAGGCGCGGGTCAGACCACCAAGATGGTCAATCAGATCTGCATCGCCGGACTGGTGCAGGGCCTGGCCGAAGGGGTCGCGTTCGCCCAGCGTGCCGGGCTCGACATCGACGAGGTCGTGGAGACGATCGGGAAGGGCGCCGCGGCGAGCTGGCAGATGGACAACCGGGCCCGCACGATGGCGGCAGGCGAGTTCGAGCACGGGTTCGCGGTCGAGTGGATGCGCAAGGACCTCGGCATCTGCCTCGCCGAGGCCGAGCGGATCGGTGCCCGACTTCCGATCACGGCGCTCATCGACCAGTTCTACAAGCAGGTCATCGATCGAGGGGGGAGCCGGTGGGACACCAGTTCGCTCGTGCAGCTCTTGCAGCAGCCCTAGCGATCTCGGTCGGTGCATGCGGCGGGTCCGATGGCGACGCAGACCCGCCGCCCGTCCTGGAGAACGCTCGGGAGCAGGTGGCCGGAGGGGCGTCGACTCCGAGCTCACCGAGTGCGACGTCCACCGAGTCCACCCTTGATTCGGCCTCGGTCGCGCCATCGGAGCTCCCACCGCCCGACCCGTCGACGTTCGAGGGTGCGAATCGGGTCGTCAACCTCTGGGTGGGGCCGGCCGGCCGGACGGCGTCGATCGATGTCTGGGGGCGTCGCACGTTCACGAACGGCCCGATCCTGCTCGCCGAGGACGTCGCCTTCGGCGAGGCATCGGAGTACTTCTCGGCACCGGCCGGCTACAACCTGGTGGTCGTCGGCGCCGGCGCCGGACCCGACGGCGAGGAGCGCGCGGACATGCTCAACGCGCTCGACGGCGAGCAGATCACGCTCGTGTTCACCAACGGCGACGAGATCGGAGGCGTGAACGCCCCCAGCCTGTTCGAGCGTGGTGGTCGGGCACCGGCGCCACCGGCCGAAGGAGCCGGCCTGATCGTGCTCGCCGCACCGAACATCCCCGCGTTCGCCGCAACGCTGACCGAGTCGATCGGCGGCGATGCCTTCTTCGTCGGGGACGGTTCCGCTGTCTGTCGCACGCAGCGGATCGAGGCCGACGGCTTCCCGCCCAACATTCTGGGTGGCACGCAGCAGGTCGAACTCGAGGTGACGCCGGGCCCGGCGTCGATCTCCCTGCATCCGTGGTTCTCGCCCGACGAATGCGATCAGCCATCGGTGCTCGACATGTCTGTCGACGTGGCTGCCGGTGAGACCGTCGTGGTGCTCGTGTATTCGCGGGATGGGGAGAGCGTCGAGGCGGTGAGCCTGCCCGTCGCCGGCGCCACCGGATGACCGGCGGGATTCGTTCGACGCCACGGATCGTGATCCGGTCGAACCGGCGGAGCATGCGGGTGATCGCCACGGTCGCTCGAGGCTCGCCGAGTGACACACCGGGCGGGAGTGGATGCCGGCGGAGAACGCCATGTGGCGACCCGCCTTCTGACGGTCGAAGCGTGAGCACGATCGGTCCGCCCGGCGCACGGTAGGCCGGAGCGCTGGTCCGTCAGCGGGCGTGGCACTGGTACGGGTCGTCGCGGAATCCCGGTTCGAACGGATGTCGGAGCCGAGCAGCGATCGACCTGTCAGGCGGGGTCGGCGGGGAGTCCGACGGCGGGATTCCAGTCGTACCGGCCGGTCTCCACGCCGGGCCAGATCACCCACTGCGCGCCTTGGACGCGTTCGTCGAGTGATCGGGCGACGGTGTCGGCGATGCGTTCGGGATGCATGATCTCGAGCCCCAGCTCACCGATCATCGCCCTCGCTTCGTCGCCGATGATGTTCGTGTCGGTGAAACCGGGACAGATCGCGCTGATGCAGACGTCGGGGGCATCGTCCGTGTCGAGCGTCGCCGCCACCGAACGGACGAAACCGACCACGGCGTGTTTCGTGAGCCCGTAGATCGGGTCCATGCCGACCGGCACCAGCCCGGCCACCGACGCCGTGCAGACGATGTCGCCGGATCCCCGTTCGATCATGCCCGGCATCACCGCGCGGGTGCCGAACACCACCCCATCGACGTTGATCGACATGATCCGTCGGTATGCCTCGTCGGTGAGAGTTGTGATCGGCAGGTCGTCGGACGGTGGGAGGCCCTGTCGGGTCGAGATCCCGGCGTTCAGGAAGGCGATGTCGAACGGACCGGCGGTGGCGATCACCCGGTCCCACGCGGCGGGATCACCGACGTCGAGCATCGCGAACGACCCGCCGACCTGTTCGGCCACCTGCGCTCCGCCCGCTTCGTCGATGTCGGTCACGACGACCTGTGCGCCGAGGTCGGCCATCGCGATCGCGGTCGCCTTGCCGATCCCGCTCGCGCCGCCGGTCACGATCGCCCGCCGATCGGCCAGGCGCACGGTGCTGAATCCGTTCGTCATGTAGCCAGTCAACTCGCTCGCCGGGTACGGTGCGCCATCCGGGAGTACGGTCGCGCCGTGACCGAGTTTCCCGAAGGCTTCTTCGATCGTGCCGACGAGACGCCGGACTCGGAGTTCTACTCGTTCGACCGGTTGGTGACTCACATCGACCCGGGGGCCACGGCGGCGGTGGGAGAGCTGTACGCCGAATTGGGCCTCACCGGCGACGTGCTCGACCTGTGCTCGTCGTGGGTGTCGCACTTCGCGAAGGTGCCCGAACGGCTCGTCGCACTCGGGATGAACGCCAACGAGTTGGCTGCCAACAGACTGGCGACCGACACTCTGGTGCAGGACCTCAACGTCGATCCGGTCCTGCCCTTCGACGACGCCACCTTCGACGCAGTGACGTGCTGCGTCTCGATCGACTACCTGATCCGCCCGATCGAGGTGTTCGACGAGGTCGCCCGCGTACTGCGACCCGGCGGCGTGTTCGTCGTGACGTTCTCGAACCGCTGCTTCCCCACGAAAGCCATCCGGGCGTGGCTCGCAGCCGACGACCGCCAGCGCTGTTCGATCGTCGCGACGTACTTCGCCATCGCGGGTGGGTTCGGCCCGCCGACCGTACAGCTCCGCAACCCTGGTGGCGCCGGCGACCCCCTCTACGGCGTGTGGGCGCACTCGCTGCCCGATGGCATTCGCGTCCGGCCGGCCACCGCCGGCGACCAGGCGTTCATCAGCGACATGCAGTACGAAGCTCTGTTCCGCCCCGACGGTGTCGCGCCGTTCCCGCGCTCGATCCTCGGCGAACCATCCATCGCGCGGCACCACGAGAGTTTCGGCTCACGCCCCGGCGACGTCGGCCGCATCGCCGATGACCGCCATGGCGTCGCGATCGGCGCCGCCTGGCTCCGTCGCGTCGAGGGTTTCGGCTACGTCGACGCCGACACGCCCGAACTCGGTATCGCCGTCGTGCCGGCTCGACGCAATCGGGGCGTCGGCACGGCGCTGCTGCGGTCGTTGCTCGCTGCCGCGCCCCGAGTCAGCCTCAGCGTCGACCGGCGCAACCCGGCGATGCGGCTGTACGCCGACCTCGGGTTCGAGACCGTCCGCACCGACGGCGAGGATTCGGTGGTCATGCTGTACGACGGGGGGCTGCGTTGAACGAGCGGCCGGCGACCGAGCTCCTGCAGCCGTCGGACACCGGCCGTCGTTTCACGGTCGAACGGACCGTCCGCCTGGGCGACGTCGATGCCGCCGCCGAGCTCCGACTCGATGCGATCGGTCGTTACCTCCAGGACGTCGCCAGCGACGATGCGCTCGACGCCGAGCTCCCGAACGCAATGGGCTGGTTGGTCCGCCGGACGATGATCCGCGTCGACCGCCCGTGCGTGCTGAACGAGACGCTTCGGCTCACCACCTTCTGCACGGGCGCGGGCCGCTCGTGGGCGGAACGGCGGACGTCGATCAGCGGCGGTGGCGGCGTCGCGGTCGAGGCGGTGAGCCTGTGGGTGCAGATCGACGTCGAGACGGGCCGGCCGGCTCGTCTGGGCGACGAGTTCTTCGACCGTTACGGCGAAGCAGCCGGTGGGAGAACGGTGTCGTCGAAGCTCGGCCTACCTGGTCCGCCGCCCGATGCGACGACGCATCGGTGGAGATTCCGGGAGACCGATCTCGACCCGTTCGATCACGTCAACAACGCGGCCCAGTGGGCTGCCCTCGAGTCGTTGCTGGCCGGGCGAGATCGGATCGGGACGGCCGAACTCGAATATCTGGCACCGATCGGTCTGGAAGCGATCGATCTCGTCGTGGACGGTGACGCGGCGTGGCTCGTCCATGAGGGCCGCACGCTCAGCGCGTTCGCATGGGCGCCTGCGAGCAGTCCTGCGACCTCGTCGGGATGACGTGTGCTCAGGCCCACCCGGCGCCGTCGGCGACCGGGTGGTGAAATGACTCGAGCCCGGTCTCGATCCGCTCGATCAGCGTCTCGATGACCGTCACGCGGGCCCACTTCTTCTGCTCGCTCGACACGATGTGCCACGGTGCGAGGTCGTGGTCGGTCCTGGCGAACATGTCCTCGACAGCCTCGGTGTACTGGTCGAGCTGGTCGCGGTTGCGCCAATCCTCGTCGGTCAGTTTCCAGCGGCGCAACGGATCGTCCTGGCGGCTCTGGAATCTCCGAAGCTGCTCGTCGGGGCTCACCTGCAGCCAGAACTTCACGATGATGAGGCCCTCGAGCACGAGGTTGCGTTCGAACTGCACGATCTCGTCGTAGGCCCGCTGCCACTGATCGGGCGTCGCGTAGCCCTCGACCCGCTCCACGAGCACTCGCCCGTACCAGCTGCGGTCGAACAGGGCGAACCCACCCAGGCCCGGCACGTCGGCCCAGAATCGCCACAGGAAGTGTTTGCGCTTCTCGTCGAACGTCGGCTTCGCGAACGCGGACACCCGATAGTGGCGTGGATCGAGCGGCTCGACGATCCGCCTGATGCATCCTCCCTTGCCGCCGGCATCGGAGCCTTCGAACACCACCAGCACCCCTGGCCCGATCTGCGGGTTGTCGAGATGGCCACCCAGATCGAGCCGGAGCGAGAGCAGCCGGCGCTGCGCATCGGCGAGCCGATCCTCGTACTCGACTCGGCTCAGCCTCACCGTCAGATCCAAGTCGTCGAGTCGCCCCATGTGCCGACCGTAGCGTTCGCGGGGCCGTCGTGACGTCGCGTGTGGGTTGTGCCGCGTTCAGGTGCCAGGCTGGTGTCGTGATGGCTCCACTGATCGTCTTCGCTGCTGCAGAGCACGATGAGCACGAGACCCCCGCATGGCACCCGGAGCACCGTGGCCGGCTCGACGCTGCGCTCGCGGGTGTGCACGAGGCCGGCCTCGACGACGCGACGGAGTGGCGCGTGCCCGAGTCGGTCGACGTCGCCGACCTCGCTCGCGTCCACGCCCCCGACTACGTGGCGGCGGTCGCGCAGTTCTGTGCCGCAGGTGGTGGCAATCTCGACCCCGACACCGTCGCCACCCCCGGATCGTGGGAGACCGCCCGACGCAGTGCCGGCGCGGTGCTCGGCGGTATCGATGCGCTCCGGGCCGGCGAATGTGATGTGGCGTTCGCCGCCGGGCGCCCTCCCGGACACCACGCGATCCGGGACCGGGCCATGGGGTTCTGCCTCTTCAACAACGCGGCGGTCGGCGCGGCCAAGCTCGCTGCCGGCGGTGAGAGAGTGGCCATCGTCGACTGGGACGTGCACCATGGCAACGGCACCCAGGACATCTTCTACGAGGACCCGAACGTGCTGTATGTCTCGACCCACGAGTCACCGCTGTATCCCGGCACGGGTCTGCTGCGAGAAACCGGTCGCGGCCTCGGCTTCGGGGCCAACCTGAACCTGCCGTTTCCGGCGGGTACCGCAGGCGACACGCTGCGGGCTGCGTTCGATCAGGTGGTCCTGCCCAGGATCGAACAGTTCGCGCCCGACTGGCTGATCGTCTCCGCGGGTTTCGACGGACATCGCAACGACCCGCTCGCCGGCCTGGGGTTGACGGCCGGGGACTATGCCGATCTCGCCGTCCGGCTTCAGGCGCTCGTCCCGGCCCGACGGCTGCTCGTCGTGCTCGAGGGTGGCTACGACCTGCAGTCGCTCACGTACAGCGTCGGGGCGACCCTGAGCTCGCTGCTCGGCGAGCCGTACCGCCCCGAGTCCGCGTCGACCGGAGAGATCGGTATGCCGACGATCACGGCGGCCCGTCAACTGTGGGAGCTCTGACCGTGCGCCGAACCGGCGACGGGTTCATGTTGTGCTCGGACGGGCACGTGCGATGGGGCGTGTACGGCGCCGCCGGCGTCGTCTTCGTCGTGAGGTTCCCCGAGGGCCCGCGGGTGATGCTCCAGAAGCGGTCGGCGTTCGCCCACGAGGGTGGTACCTGGTCGTGTGCCGGTGGCGCCCTCGACCAGGGCGAGATGCCGCTCGAGGGTGCGCTGCGGGAGGCGTCGGAGGAAGTCGGCGCGATTCCGGACGGATACCGAGTGGTCGGCCAGACGGTGTTCGCGCCGGCGATCGACTGGTCGTACACGACGTTCGTGGTCGAGGTTCCCGGCGAGTTCGGCTCGTCGATCAACTTCGAGACCGATGCGGTCGCATGGGACACGCCCGATGAGGTCGAGCGGCGGCCGCTCCACGCCGGGTTCGCAGCGTCATGGCCTGAACTCCGCAAGATCATCGAGGACGACGTATGAGTGAACAGTTCTTCCCGTACCGATTCGACATGCGCTGGAAGCCCATGTTCGTGGCACTCGGCGTCAGTAGCCGCGACGGGGTGACGGTGAGCGACGACGGTTCGCTGGTCGCCACGTTCGGTCGCCAGCGAGTGGAGACCACGCTCGACAACGTGTCACACACGGAGGTCACCGGTCCTCACCGGTGGTACACGGCGGTCGGTCTGCGGCTCAGCTTCTCCGACGACGGGCTCACGTTCGGCACCAATCACGATCGCGGACTCTGCATCGAGTTCGTCGACAGGATTCCGCGGGTGATCGGGTTCCGGGACCACTCGGCGCTCTGGGTGAGCGTGGCCGACCCCGAAGGTCTCGCCGAGGCCATCGAACGGTCGACCTGAAAGCGCCACGAAGCTGCCGGACCGCGGTCGGAGGGGGTGGTCCGATCCGAGCGCATCGGCCGGTACGGTGCACCGGATGCGCAAGCCAGACGTGACCGTGCCCGCCACCGCCCCGCCGAGCGAACTCGTCATCAACGACGACGTCATCGGCGAGGGCGACGAAGCCGCAGCGGGTCAGGACGTGACCGTTCACTACGTGGGTGTGTCGTGGTCGACCGGCAGCCAGTTCGACGCCTCGTGGGACCGGATGGAGCCGTTCCGATTCGGGCTCGGGGCCGGCCAGGTCATCAAGGGGTGGGACCAGGGTGTCGCTGGCATGAAGGTCGGCGGCCGGCGAACGTTGCACATCCCGCCCCACTTGGGCTACGGGGCGCAGGGTGCGGGCGGCGTGATCGCTCCGAACGAGACGCTGGTCTTCGTCGTCGACCTGCTCGGCGTCAGTTGACGGTCACACGACCTGCCAGCGGGTCGACCGTGACCGTGGCTCCATCGGGGATGCCGGGTGCGCCGCTGGCGCCGACGACGGCCGGGATCCCCAGCTCGCGTGCCAGCACCGCAGCATGGGAGAGCGCGCCGCCGTTCGCGGTCACGACGGCACCGGCGATCGAGAGCACGGCGTTGAACGCAGGCGACGTCGCCCGGACGACGAGCACGTCGCCGGGTTCGAGCTTCTCGATCGCCTCCTCTGCCGTGATCGCCGTTCGGGCCCGACCGGTGTAGGCCTCTCGGCCGATGCCGACCCCGAGAAACGGGTCGGTCGTCGAGGCCCCGTCCATTCCCAGATGGACCAGTGCGGTCTTCACGGTGGCGACCATCTCGGCGAGCGGCTTCGGCATGACGTCCAGTGGAGGTTCGGGCTCTTCCGGACCGAGCACGGTCGGCGGGTCGAGCAGTTGGCGTTCGATCCGCGCCTGCGACCGTCGGGCGATCTCGGCGGCGGTCGGTCGCCGACCGCTCAGGGCTGACCTGGCCTCGCTCGGGGTGAGCTCGAGGGCGTGCTCGGCTTCGAGCACCGCACCGCGTGCCAACAGCCGGCGCCCGGCCTCGAGCAAGGCCCGGCGCAGGAGACCCGTCGGCCACTCGACCGACTGCGGGCCGTTGTCGTCGCGCATGTCCATGACGCAGCGTGCGTCGGCGAGGCGCTCATCGAAGTCGGCCCTGGCATCGATCGGGACCTGCGCTCGCAGCTCGTCGATCACCTGCGCGCTGTCGTCGCTCGTCGGCGGTGTCGCGGTCCGGATGCTGCTGAGCAGGACGCCTGGTAGCTCGCCCAGTGTGAACGCCGTGATGTCGTAGCCGGTGGCGAGGACGTCGCCGTGCTCGGCGAGGTGATCGTCGATCAGCGTTGCCGTCTCCGGCGAGACGGCACGGGCGTCGTCGAGCGTGCGGACGTCGATGCCCGATTCCTCGATGATCCGGCGGATCTCGGCGAGCCGGGCGAGCGGCCGGGCCGTGCTCGGCGAGGCGCCTGTGAGGGCCGTCGTCGCGATCGTGGGGTCGAGACCCCACCCGATCGCGGCGTGCACGTATCGGGCGATCGGGCCGAGGTCGTGGCCATGGAGTTCGAAGTGCAGCTCCAGGTTCTCGTGCAGTTGGTCGAGCAGCTCGCCGATGTGACCTTCGAGTTCGTCGTCGGTGATCGCTGCCACCTCGACCGCCTGGAGTTCGAGGTTGCGTTCGACCAGACGAGGCCGGATGGTCTCGTCCCATTCCCGCACGACGTCGACGAACGTCCGGTTGGCGAGCGATGCGTCGGCGGCCTTCGTGCGGGCCCGGAACGCCGGGTGGAGCCGTGTGGCGAGCTTGAGGATCGGGGCTGGCGGCAGCTTCCCCGGCGGCCGGTCGCCCCCGATCAGCGGGATGAGGCGCGTGTACATGAATCCGTTGACGAAGCGTGCGTCGATGCGTTTGGCGGGCACGCCGACCTCGGCGAAGACCTTCTCCATGCCGGTGCCCATACAATCGGTGATCAGCCATTCGGTGATCGGGGTGGTGCCACCCGGGAAGTGCGACCGATCGAGCGTCCACCGTCCCGGGCCCGGAGCGTCGAACGTGAGCGATGCCGTCATGGCGTCACATTTCACGGTCGGCGCCCCGAAGTCAACTCCGGACCGGCCGGACGTTCGACGCAGTGGCGACCTCGATGCGGCCGCGGTCAATCCGAACGCGCTGGTAGGCCGTTGTGCTCGATGACGTCCCGGTACCAGATCGCGCTGTCGCGAGGTGTGCGTTCGAGCGTGTCGAAATCGACGTGCACGATGCCGAACCGCTTCGCGAACCCGAGCGCCCACTCGAAGTTGTCGAGCAACGACCACTGGTAGTACCCGCGGACGTCGACACCCTCCTCGATCGCATCGAGCAGCGCACGAAGGTGGAGATCGAGATAGTCGATCCGCCGCTCGTCGCGGCATCGACCGTCGACGACCGGATCGTCGTAAGCCGCGCCGTTCTCGGTGATGTACAGCGGCGGGAGGTCGGGATAGTCGTGATGCAACCGGACCAGCAGTTCGGTGAAACCGCCGGGAGTGATCGGCCATCCCATGTCGGTGTGGATCGGCCGCGTGGGTGACGGTTCGGTGCCGACGACGGTGGGGAACTGCGGCATCTGCTCGCCGCGCTCGGCCGCCTGCTTCACGAGGATGTCGAAGTAGTAGTTGATGCCGATCCAGTCGAGCGGCTGGGCGATCGTCTCGAGGTCTCCGGGTTGGACCGCCTCGGCCAGATGGCCGTATCGATCCATGACGTCGGTGGGGTAGGCGCCGGTGAGCGTCGCATCGAACCACCAGCGGTTCTGGATGCCGTCGATCAGCCGGATCTCGTCCTCGCCGGCGTCGGGGGATCCCTCCGACACGATGTTCGACGGGTTGATGACGATGCCGAGCGCGAGGCCGTCACGTTCGGCTCGCATCGCCTGCAGGGCGAGCCCGTGGGCGAGCAGTTGGTGATGTGCGACGGTCACGGCGGCCCTGGCGTCCTTGAGGCCGGGAGCGTGGATGCCGGCGCCGTGACCGAGATAGGCGTAGCACCAGGGTTCGTTGAACGTCGACCACATCGTGACCCGATCGCCGAACTCCTGTGCCATCAGCGCCGCGTAGTCGGCGTACCAACTGACGGTGTCGCGATTGCGAAAGCCGCCGATCTCCTCCAGACCGATCGGTAGGTCCCAGTGGAACAGTGTCGGGCACGGCGTGATGTCGTGTTCGAGCAGGAGGTCCACGAGACGGTGGTACCACGCCAAGCCCGCCTGATTGGCACGGGTTCGTCCGTCCGGGATCACCCGCGGCCACGAGATCGAGAACCGGTACGTCTGCAGTCCGAGGTCGGCCATGAGCTGCACGTCTGACTCGACCAGGTGGTAGTGGTCGCACGCGACGTCGCCGTTGTCGCCGTTGGCGACCTTGCCCTCGGTGTGCGAGAAGTCGTCCCAGACCGAAGGGAGGCGGCCGTCCTCGGCCACGGCACCTTCGATCTGGTAGGCCGCCGTGGCGGCACCCCAGACGAAGTCGGAGGGAAATCGTCGCGCTGGTCGCTCGCTCATCAGGTCGACGAGACTACCGGCGCGGGGGCGGTGCTGGTCAGACCAGTAGCTTGATCGCGCCGGCCGCCGACAGCGTCAGCACGATCACGGTGAACAGCTGTTGCGGGAGGTGCCGGAAGAGGACGCGGCCGGCGACGACGCCGACCAGCACACCCGGCATCACGGCCAGATCGAACAGCAGTGACTCGGCCGTGAAGAACGGCCCGCCGGCGGTCCACGCGCCCAGCGCTGCGTAGAGCGGGATCTTCGACATGTTCAAGGTGAGGTAGAGCCACGCCGAGGTGCCCACCAGTTCGTGTTTCGGGAGGCCGAGCCGGAGGAGGTAGGTGTTGATCACCGGGCCGGCGGCGTTGGCGACGAACGTGGTGAATCCGCCGATCGTCCCGTGCGAGGCGGCGATGGTGCGCCCGGTGCCGGTCGGTGGACGACGGCGACGCATCCGCACGACCTGCAACCCGACGATGCCGAGTATGATCACGCCGATCGTCGCTTCGATGACGTCGGTCGCGGTGCCGACCGCGACGAAGAACGTCACGCCCACCGCGTAGCCGAGGCCGATCCAGGGCGCGAGTGGGCGGAGTACGTCCCACCGGGCGTGTCGCCGGTACCACGAGACGGCGAACAGGTCGGCGACGAGCAGGATCGGGAGCGTGCCGCCGGCGATCATCCGTCCGTCGAACACCGTTGCGAGCATCGGGACGGCGATCAACGCAGCGCCGGGCAGCCCGGTCTTCGACAGCCCGACGACGAATCCCGCGAGCAGGCCGATCAGGAGTGCGCCGACAGTGAACAACCGTGCTACCCGCAGCGGTGCTGTCTGGAACGCGAGACCGGCCGGAAGGTGGCAGGCGCTCTCTGGATCGGCGCCCCTGCCGAGGGTCGGCGTCGCCAGAGGGCGGACGACGCCCGGTTCGGGTCGTGCATCAGCCGCCTCGCAGCGCAGCGATCGCACCGCCGTAGTAGTCGGTGCGGATCGTGGCGATGGCGGGCCCGGCCTTGCCGGCCAGCGCTTCGGCGATCTGAACGGCCCGCGGCGCCACGTCGTCGAGCGTGGTGACGTGATCGACCACGCCCAGTTGCTGTGCGACGTCGGCGGGGAGACGTTCGCCGAGCACGGTCATCCGGTGGAGCGCGGGCTGTGGCAGCTTGGCGGAGATCAATGCCGAGAAGCCGGGGCCGAACGGCATGCCGAGATCGATCTCCGGCAGGCACAGGTACCCGCGGTCGCTTCGCATCACTCGGACGTCGTGTGCGAACGCGAGCATGGCGCCACCTGCGAACGCATGTCCTTGAATCGCGGCGACGGTCGGCATCGGCAGCTCGAGGAGGCGGGCCATGATCTTCTGCACGTCCGCGACGAACGGCACGAAGTCGTCGAGAGTCGCCATGTAGTCGAGGTCGAGACCGTTCGACCAGATCTTGCCGGATGCCTTCGTCACCAGTGCCGCCGAGCCGACGTCGCGCTCGACCTCGTCGAGGGCGACGTTGATCCGCTCGACCGTGTCGGCGTTGAAGCGGTTGTCGCCGTCGCCGAGGTCGAGCACGTGGACGTCGCCGTGGCGTTCGAGTGCGATCATGCGGCCAGTGTCCCAGATCGAGGCGCCGGTGCCCGAACGGCCGAGCGCTCCGCACGAATCCGAGATCCGGCGAACGAGCCGCCGACGTCGATCCCGGCGAGCGGTCAGCTCGAGGCGCTCCACCAGGTTCCGTAGGTTCGCCGGACGGCCAGCAGGACTGCAGCGATCACGACCAGCCCGGCGACGGTCAACGTTTCGCTGCCGGTCGTCTGCCGACCGTCGAACAGGATGACCAGTCCCCACACGGCGACCGTCGCTGCGACCACGACCGTGGTGCGCAGCGCCCAGCTGCGCAACACACGCCCGTCGATCTCGGTGGTGTGTGGTGACGCGGCCATCAGGGCGGTGAGTGCATGGAACACGAACAGGCACGACGCGACACCGACCACACGTGGGCTCGTGGTGTCATCGGTGAAGGCGATCCACTGCAGCACGACGAGCGCGACGACCACGGCGCCGACGTGGGTTCCGGATGTGCTGACGGCGACCACGGCGGCGACCGTCGAGACCGTGATCATGATCGTCAGCCCTCGTGCCGAGGTCGCACCGGCGGTGGCGAGACCCGATGCGACGATGATCGAAGCGACAGCGACACCACCGAGGGCCCATCGTTGACGGCAGGTCGCCAGGGCTTGGTCGAGCCGGAGTTGGAGGAACTCCTCGATCATCGGAGGCTCATCCGGGGAGCCGAGGCGCGACGCGCCACATCGCGCAGGAACTGATCGAGACTGCCCGGGCCCAGCCACTCGACGACGGGGATTCCGGCGGCTTGGACGAGCCGAACCTCGCGTCGCCGTTCGAGCAGGCGGATCCTCCAGGCCAGGGCGGTGAACGGGTCGTCGTCGGTGTCGATGCCCGCGGGGAGCGTGTCGACGACGATCACACCCGATCCGTGACGACCGAGCGAGACCGCACGATCGAGTGCCTCGGGCGCGACGAGCGGCGACAGGACGACGGTGATCTCGGCGCCGGTTGGCGCCCAGTGCCGGTCGCCGAGCCCGCGGTACGTGCCTCGCATGGCGCCGGCCGGCCTGATCTGGGTGAGGGTGTCGAGCAGCCGCCGGAGATGGCTCTGCCCCGAACCGGCGGCCACCAGGTGGCGTCTTGTGGTGCCGAACGTCCGCAGTGACACCCGGTCGCCTCGTCGCTCGTAGTGCTCGGCGATCGATCCGGCGGCCCGCACAGCGGTGTCCATGCTCGAGGCTCGCCCGTCGATGCCCTCGCTGATGCCGTAGTCGTCGGTGCCGTCGATCACGAGTGCGACGTGGGTGTCGTGGTCGGCCCATGTCGCATTGACCTGCAACTCGGGTGCACGCAGCGACCGCGCCCAGTTGATCCGGCGGATCCGGTCCCCTGGTCGGAACGGGCGAACGGCCGCGAATTCGCTGCCCTCACCCGAGAGCGAGGACCGGTGGGACCCGACCAGTCCTCGGGTCGGCCGCATCGGGGCAGCGGTGTCGAACACGGGCGCCATGGGCAGGGTGGTCAGCTGGCGCGGCGGTGTCTTCATCGCGCACCGAAACGCCGTCCAGGTGCTCAGCGCGTCGACGAGTACGGGTGGGACCGGTTGCCGACCCCAGTGGGTCGAGCGCAGCGCGATCGACACCGTGGCGCTGCCGTCGACCACGGCGGAGGTCACGGCGCCACCCGTCGGATCGAGCTGTACCCACGGTGTCGGGCCGAGGAACGCCGAGACGATGTCGGTGCTCTCGAGATCGCCGACCGTCGCTCGCCAGCTCGTGGCGTCTCCTTCGCGCACCACGGGGTTCGCCGTCTGTTCCTGGACCGTCGGTCGTTCCGTGGGTCTGCCGAGGATCGACCACACGCTGACGACGGCCATCGGCGTGGCCAGCACGAGCAGGTCGGGTCGTCGCCACAGCACGGCGACCACGGCCAGCAGCGTCGCTGCCACGACCGAGCGGAAGAGCGCCGTGGTGGGTCGCCACGCGCCGATCGAGGTGGTGACGGGACCGTGGGCCGGAGCGTGCGGGTCGATGATCGTCATGGGCGGTCGCGGAGCACCTCGAGCGCTGCGGGTGTCGGCACCGACGAGACGACGTCGTCGACCACGGTGTGGCCGGAGATCTGACTCATCCACATCTCGGGCTTGACGGTGATGCGATGCGCGAGAACCGGATCCGCAATGGACTTGACGTCCTCGGGGGTCACGTAGTCCCGACCGGCGATGACGGCGAACGCACGCGCCGTCAGGAGCAGTCCGAGTGCCCCTCGCGGCGAGGCGCCCATCAACACGTGGGGGTGGGTTCGCGTCGCGGTCGTCAACGCGACGCAGTACCGGCCGACGCTCTCGTCGACGGTGACTCGCTCGACGGCCTGCTGCATGGAGATCAGGCGGGCGGCATCGGTGATCTGGCGGAGATCCTGCTCCTCGTGTCGGCGCCGCATGCGACGCCGCAGCACGTCCCATTCGTCATCCGAGGTCGGGTACCCGAAACTGGTCCGCACCATGAACCGGTCGAGCTGTGCTTCGGGCAGCGGGTAGGTGCCCTCGTACTCGATCGGGTTGGCCGTGGCGAGCACGTGGAACGGTGGTTCGAGCACGAACGTCTCCCCCTCGACGGTGATCTGATGTTCCTGCATCGCTTCCAGCAATGCAGCCTGGGTGCGTGGTGGGGTGCGGTTGATCTCGTCGGCCAGCAGGAGACCGGTGAACAACGGGCCGCGCCGGAACGAGAAGTCGCCGGAGCGTTGATCGAACACGAAGGATCCGGTGAGGTCGGCCGGGAGCAGGTCGGGTGTGAACTGGGCGCGCGCGAAGCGGAGTCCGAGGGTCTGCGCGAACGATCGGGCGGCGAGCGTCTTGCCGAGACCCGGGAAGTCCTCGAGCAGGACGTGACCGCCGGCGAGGATCGCCGCGAGCACGATGGTGAGGGTGGGGCGCTTCCCCACGACGGCGACCTCGACCTCGTCGAGTACGGCGACCGCGAGCCGAGAGACCTCGTCGGGCGTGAGTTCGGTCACGTGGACACCTCCGGTTGGATCTGCTCGATCTGCGTGACGATATGGGCCAGGGCTTCGAGGCTCAGCGCGCGTGACGTGTCGGGATCCTCGATGAACCGCATCAGGTCGTCACCGATGACCTGATGGGCGGCTTCGGGGTCGGTCAGCCGATCGATGCCGTGGCCGACCGAGAGTTCGTCGTCGATCAGTGTCACCAGCGACCAGTAGACGCGGTCGGGGATCTGGTTGTCGTGGCGCCCGTAGGACAGCCCCTGTCGCAGGAGCGTGATCCGGAGGTCGGGGAGGCGGGACGGCGGAGGTGGGTGCGGGGTGGACACCGTCTCCGTCCTGACCGCTGCGTGCCCGAGGCCGAGGACGATCCACGTGGTGACGCCGACGAGGAGGCACACGGCCGTGACGAGGAGCAGGTGTGGCCCCATGTCGGTCGCGAGCATCAGCAGTTCGACCGCGATCGTGGCTCCGACGATGATCACGACCGGTCGGTCCCGCCAGCTCACACCTCCACCACCGAACCAGACGTCTTCCGGAGACCGGCATGGATGGTGTCGAGCGCGACGAGCGCAGCGGCCCGTTCCGGCTCGCCCATCGAGTGGGTGGAGAACCGCGCCTCTCGGTAGAGCGCCGACAGGTCGTCGATCGCGATCGGGTCGACCGCATAGCTGGCGAGCACACGAGCGGTGAACTCGGTAGCGGTGTCGGCTGCGTCACGTTCGAAGCCGATGGCGGCGACGAGGTGTTCGAGCCGCGACCAGCAGGCCACGATCGCATTTCGGGCCTCGCCGCGTTCCAGGGCGGCACGCTGGGCTTCTGCCTCGGCGGTGATCGAGGCTGCGACCTCTTCGAGCCTGACGAAGTCGTTCCGCCGTCGTGTGGGCCGCCAGACGAGCTGTGGCCGATGTTGCCACGCCCGTTTGACGCCGATGCCGATCAGCACCATCACGCCGAGCACGAGCAGGTTCTGGAGGTAGGAGATCAGTTCGGTCGATCGCGTCGATGACCGACCGAACGGGCCACCCTCGGGTTCGGGTGCGAGCGTGGAGGGTGTGGGTTCGGCGAGATCGATCTCGGGCAGGTCGAACGGCATCGACGGTGCCCGGTCCGCCAAGGGCACGGAGCCGGAGGTGGTGATCGCGACGAGCAGCACCGCGATGAACATGCTCGCGATCACCGTCAGCGCTACACGGCGGTCCACGCCGGAAGGGTAGCCGTTGGCCTCCGACCGGGCCGTCGGCCGATGGTCACGGGCCGGTGCGCCGGGCGCGCCACCGTTCGAACGCCCTACTGGCCCGCGTGTTGACCGACGGGGGTTGGTGGACCACACCGGCACGGCGGGAGATGACGTCGTTGAGCTCGGCGCCGAGCAGCAGTACGACGCTCAACAGGTACATCAATGTGAGCGCGAGCAGGATCGCGCCGACACTCGTCTGGATGTCGTTGCCGGCAGGCGCGTACCGCACGTAGAGCGCGAAGCCCTGGGTGGCGATGATCCACCCGGCCGTTGTCAGGATTGCGCCCGGGAGGTCGTAGCGCCAGGGCGTCTGGTGATTCGGACCGAGATGGAAGAGGGTTGCGGACCACAGGATCAGCCCGACGATCACGAACGGAGCGGTCAGCCAGCGCGAGAACTCCGAGAGGGGGAGCGAGGGGAGCACGGCGAGCGCCGTCGCCGCAGCGGCGACGATCACGATGGTGCCGACCCCCAACCCGATCGCCACGATGCGGACGTACCACCACGGCCGGCCCTCGCTCACCTCGTAGGCGATGTCGAGTGCACGAATCAGCCCGGCGAACGCCCGTGACAGCGTGAAGAGCGCAATCAGCGTGGCGACGGTCGCGACTCCACGGCTCGGTGTGTCGAAGAGTTCGCGAATGGTGTTGTTCAGGGCCGCGTCCTCGGTGAACGTGTCGCTCACGAACGACTCGACGTCGGCACGGAGGTCGTCGGCGAGTGATTGGCCGACGATCACTTCGAGCGAGCTGAGTGTGCTCAGGAGCGACAGTGCCGCGGCGGGGATCGACAGGATGGTCCAGAACGTGATCGATGCCGCCAGGTCGCCGACGCCGTCTCGTGAGTACTCGCCGACGACGTCTTTGGTGAGCTGCCAGAGCCAGCGCCACAGCGATCGCGGCTGCCAGGGCGGCGTGGGGGATCGGAGGTCGACGTCCATGGGATCAACGCCGAGGGTAGATGGCTGATGTCGGTGCGAGCGTCGGAACGTGGCCGCCGCTGGTGGGGTGCGCCCGGCGACCGGGATTCAACGACCGTCAGATCGGTCGCGTGACCGACCCAACATCCGGCTCATGATCCGATCGATGAGCAGTGGTCGGTCGTTCAGCTCGCCCACCTCGACATGCTGATCACAGTAGAACTGATAGGGCGGCCGCGGCTCGCCGCACGTCTGACACCGATACCCCTGCGTTCCCGGGTTCGGGTTGCCCATGTGACCGGCGAACACCTCGTCAGGCTACCTCGGTGGCGCTGACGGGTGGACCGATCAGATGCAGAGACCGTCCTGGGTGACACCTCGTGTGCAGAACGTGATGGCGTCGACCCGCACGAGCTCGTACACGAGACCGGCTGAGAAGCCGGTGACCGGGAGTGGGTCTCCGATGGTCTGCCGCCCCGTCACCACGTAGCGGGTGCCGATCGAGTCGTCGCTGCCGAAGAACTCGCCGGGAAAGGTGTCGTACACGATCTCGGACGTCGCTTCGGGGATGGGTTCGACCGCCACCACGATCTCGGCAGGGGGAGCCGAGGCGTCGCTGGGGACCAGAGCATCGGTGACGATCGTCCCGAGTTCGAGCATCGAGGGGGCCGTCGGTACGTCCCCGATGGCGGCGACGATCGCAGGCGTCTGATCGCGCGCTGCGCCGAGGTACACGAGACGGCGCAGTGGCGTCCAACCGGTGACCTCCCGGGCGGTCACCTCCAGCCACACGTCGGAGTCGACCCGTTGCGCCCGCCCCTCGGACACGAGGCCGTCGACCAACGGCGAGAACGAGGCGATCTCCGGTCGGTCGAACCCGGGGAGGGCGCGGACCGTCAGCGTCTCGTCGAAGGCAACGCCGACGGCCGCCAGCACCGCTCCGGCCGGCGTGAAGACCGGGTCGAACGCTTCGCCGGGGAGGCTCGTCGGTCCGGACGTGCCGGTCGTGGCGGTGGCCTCCGTCGTCGCCGTGGGATCGATGATCACGGTGGTCGTGGTGGCGATCGTGGTCGACGCTGGTGCCACTTCGGCAGCCGGCGCTCGGGCGGCGGGCGGGGGTGCGCCGTCCGTGGCACCGCAGGCCGCGACCACGAGGACCCCGGTCACCGCGATCGTCGCGGCTCGCCGAGTGATGACCATGTTTCGTATGTGCGACGACCGACGCCCAGCCGGCCAGTGTCGATCGGCACTTCTCCGACGAGCGCCCCGGATTCTGCGGCGGAGGTCGGTCGATCAGCGCCTCGCACGGGCGGTGGTTCGATCCCCGATGCCGGCTGAGCCGCTCGGGATGTTCGCACACCGGCACCGACGTCGGGACGTCGCCCACCCGATGTCGCCCGCCCGATGTTCGTCGGACCACGGCTGATGAGCATTCGGGAGCGGGTGGTGCGAGACCCGACGAGCTGCCGGAGGTCGACTGCGTTCGGTCCGTTTCGGGTCGTTCACCATCTTGGGCGTGGCAGCAGTACCTCGACAGACTGAGCGGGTGGATCTCGGAAGGGGTGGGGCGCGTGGTGTCGTGGCGGCGGGCCACCGGCTGACGGCCGAGGCGGGCGCGAACGTGTTGCGCGCCGGTGGAACCGCGCTGGACGCTGCGATCGCGTCGATCGCGATGGCCTGTGTGTGCGAGCCGGTGCTCTGCTCTCCCGGCGGTACCGGTTTTGCGATGGTCCGCGACGGCGCAACCGGTGCGATCTCGCTGATCGACTTCTTCGCGCAGACTCCGCTCGTGTCGCGTCAGCCGGAAGGCGTCGGCGTGCGAGTGGTCCACGCGGACTTCGGACCAGCGTCGCAAGCGTTCCGGGTGGGACCGGCGGCGTCGGCGACACCGGGATTCGTTGCGGGCGTCGAGGCACTCCACGCCGCAGGTGCGTCCTGGCCGCTGGCCGACCTCTTCGCCTCCGCGATCGACGCGGCCCGGTCAGGGGTTCGTGTCACTCCGTTCCAGCACTATCTGTCGACGGTGGTGCGGCCGATTCTGATCGCCTCGCCGGCGGCGGCGGACCTGTTCGCTCCGGGAGGCGAGGTGCTGGCAGTCGGGGACCTGTTCCGGAATCCGGGGCTTGCGCAGTGCCTCGAGACCCTCGCCACCGACGGCTTCGTCGGCAGCGACGTGGGGTTGGCCTGCATCGCCGCCCAGTCCGACGAGGGCCATCTGACCGCCGCCGACTTCGAATCGTATTCCGTGGTCGAACGTCGACCCGTCTCGGTGCAGGTCGGGGAGTGCACGGTGCACATGAATCCGCTCCCTGCCGCGAGTGGGACGTTGATCTCGCATTCCCTCCGGCACCTCCACGGGGCCGGGCCGGTTGCGGTCGCGAGGGCTCTGTCGGCGACGTCACAGGCGCGTGCGCGATCAGGCGCCGACCTGGCCGATCTCGATGCCGTGACGGTTCGTCAACGTGGTACGAGCCATGTGTCGGTGATCGACGCATCGGGTACCGCGTGTGCGGTCAGCGTGTCGAACGGTGAGGGCAACGGTGAGCTCGTCGACGGCTTCGGGTTCATGCTCAACAACATCTTGGGCGAGGAGGACGTCAATCCGCACGGGCCGAACGGATGGCCGGTCGACACCCGGTTGTCGTCGATGATGTGCCCGACGATGATCGAGTCGCCCGATGGCGCCCTGGTCGCGCTCGGTTCGGGTGGTTCGAATCGCATCCGCTCGGCGATCGCCCAGGTCATCGTCGAGCTGTGCCTCAGCGGCGCCGAACTCGATGACGCAGTCGCAGCGCCGCGTCTACACGTGGAGTCGGGCCATCTCGACTTCGAGGACCTCTACGACCCGCAGGTGCGCGACGAGTTGTGCCGGCTCTTCGCCGATCACCGTGCGTGGCCCGAACCGAACCTCTTCTTCGGAGGAGTCCACGCCGCTCGTCTCGATGCCGAGGGAGGGTTCACGGGTCGCGGCGATGCCCGCCGCGACGGCGTGAACATCGTCGTGTCGAGCTGAGTCGGCACAGCGTGCGTCTCCGATGGGAGACGTACGTCTGGCGCGGCGCACGCGGCGTGGCCACCGACACTCGGTCGCGCGATGATCGCAGCACGGTCGCCGTCGCCAGGACCGTCGGAACACGAGTCCGTCGCCCGAGGCCGCCTTCTCCTTCCTTCACGCGGCGAGGAGTGCCAGAGTGACGCTGCGACGCCGCTGCGATGTCCCTCGACCAGTATCCATTCCTCGGATGCGGTTGGATTGGAGCGGATGGCGGCGTGTTGTTCCACGCGATAGAGCGCTCGTGGCGCGCATGATCGGATGCTGATGGGTGCGTCTCGACGGCCCGCCGCCAACGCGATCACCGGGCGCCAGCGCCCGCCTTCGGAGCGTTCGCCGACGCCGGACGTCGTCGGAACCCTCGAGTCCCGCCCGACGCCGCGCAGATCGAAATAACTATGTTGTGATGATTTCTCCTTGAGTAACTGCGATCGTGGCGCGATGATGAGATATGCGAACTCGCTCCCCAGTGATTTCAGCTAAATGGTGGGGCAAGAGAGGCGATGTATAGCATCAATAGAAGGCGCATGCAAGCCCTCGGGTCGTGGATGCGTCCATGGCAGCCTCGGCGAAAGGACGCAAGCCGAGTCGAGAAGCCACACATCTGCGTGCACGAGTCTGGAGTGGACAGCAATGAGCACCGAGCCCCAAGAACCCGGTAGCGACGAGATGCCGCGACCCTTCCCTGCCCCCGGGAACACGGCCGACGAGATGCCGGCCGGTAGCGACACCGAGAGCGCCGACGACATGCCACGACCCGACATGTCGGAACCGACCGGCGTGCAGGTGGGTGCTGCTGCACAAACCCTCCGAGCTGATGGCGAGATGCCGGCGCCGCCGGCCGCGACGATGCCGGAGCCGGGGGACACCGACCGCATGCCCTCGGCTCCCGACATGGGACCCGACGAGGAAGATGGCGGCGAACGGTTCCCGCCGGCCGGTGGCGCGACGACCCGGGCCGACGCATTCGAACCGGGCGTCGTCGAAGTCGAGTTCAGAGAGGGCGTTCGCCCACAGCTCGCCCCGGCAGCCGACAGCGCGACCTTCGAAGCAAGGGCTGCGGCAGTTGATCTCGACTCCGTGAATGCGCTGCTGCAACGACATCAGATGCAGAGCTGCGAGTCGACGTTCGATCTGGACGACGCTCGAGCCGACGAGGCCCAGGCGACCGCCGCCTCGGGCGGTACCGCCGTGCCGCATCTCGGCAACTTCTTCACGCTCCGCTTCCCCCCATCGACGGACTTGGACGAGGTCGTCGCGGAGATGAGCGCGTTGGATGAAGTCGAACGTGTCGTCCGGGTGCCGAAGGCCATCCCACCGGCGACTCCGCTCACCGAGCCGCTCGTGGGCACGACCGGCACCGTCGTGATGAATCCGTCGACCGGTCTCGAGAACCAGTGGTACGTCTTTCGATGCAACGTCGACAAGGCCTGGTCGAAATCGTCGGGCTCGAACGTCGTGATCGCCGACATCGACTGGGGCTACCGGGTGACCCATCAGGATCTCGCGCCTCGACTGGACATTTCCCAGGCCTACAACTCCTTCGACGGCGGCTCGGTCGTGAACCAGGGCGCATCGGTGAGTCACGGAACGGCAGTGATGGGCCTCGCCGGGGCTGCTGTGAACGACGAGGGCATGGCCGGCATCGCCTACAACACGTCGCTCTGGCCGATCCAAGCCGACAGTGGACCGGGCAACCCGTTGGGCGGCAACAGCTGGGCGCGTGCGATCGAGCACGTGCGCCAGGCCAACAGCGGTGGCGCCCGCAAAGTGATCATCCTCGAAGTTCAGACCGGATCATTCGGCAACTACGAGATGGTTCCTTCGGTCAATGCGGCCATCCGCACTGCGATCGCCAGCGACGTGGTGGTGTGCGTGGCAGCCGGCAACGGCGACCGGGACGCCAGTCTGGACGACTCGGGCAACCCGATTCCGCCGACCGGCTCGATCCTGGTCGGAGCGACGTCATACGACGCCAGCAGCAACCCCCGTGCCGGCTTCAGCAACTGGGGTGCCGACGTCGTCGTGGCTGCGCCGGGTGACGGCTCCCACGACCTGACCTGCAGCAGCTCGAGCGATACGGCATATCGGAACGGGTTCGGCGGAACCTCCGGCGCCACGCCGAAGGTCGCAGCGGCGGCCGCGTTGCTCCTTCAGATCGACAGCACGCTGACGCACGCACAGATCCGGACAATTCTGAACCAGACCGGTACGGCGGTGACCACCACGCCGGGCAAGCCGGTCGGGACGTTCCTCAACGTGGGCGCTGCGGTGCAGCAGGTGCTCAACCACGGCGCATCGCGCCTCGATGTGTTCGTCCGGGGCGCCAACCAGGCCTTGTACGAGAAGATGCAGACCGCCCCGAACAACGGTTGGAGTGGCTACTCGTCCCTCGGGGGCTGGATCGATCTGCTCGAAGTCGGCAAGAACGCGGACGGGAGGCTGGAGGTCTTCGTCCGGGGCAGTGACAAGGCGGTGTATCACAAGTGGCAGACCGCGCCCAATGGCGCCTGGAGTGGTTGGGCGTCGATGGGGGGCTGGATCGATCTGCTCGCGGTGGGTCAGAACGCGGATGGGAGGCTGGAGGTCTTCGTCCGGGGCAGTAACGGTGCGCTGTATCACAAGTGGCAGACCGCTCCGAACAATGGTTGGAGTGGTTGGGCGTCGATGGGGGGCTGGATCGATCTGCTCGCGGTGGGTCAGAACGCGGATGGGAGGCTGGAGGTCTTCGCGCGGGGGAGTAACGGTGCGCTGTATCACAAGTGGCAGACCGCTCCGAACAATGGTTGGAGTGGTTGGGCGTCGATGGGGGGCTGGATCGATCTGCTCGCGGTGGGTCAGAACGCGGATGGGAGGCTGGAGGTCTTCGCGTGGGGAGTAACGGTGCGCTGTATCACAAGTGGCAGACCGCTCCGAACAATGGTTGGAGTGGTTGGGCGTCGATGGGGGGCTGGATCGATCTGCTCGCGGTGGGTCAGAACGCGGATGGGAGGCTGGAGGTCTTCGCGGGGGGAGTAACGGTGCGCTGTATCACAAGTGGCAGACCGCTCCGAACAATGGTTGGAGTGGTTGGGCGTCGATGGGGGGCTGGATCGACCTGCTCGAAGTCGGCAAGAACGCGGATGGGAGGCTGGAGGTCTTCGTCCGAGGCAGCGACAAAGCGCTGTATCACAAGTGGCAGACCGCCCCGAACAATGGTTGGAGTGGTTGGGCGTCGATGGGGGGCTGGATCGACCTCATCGCCATCGGCGACAGAAGCTATCCCTGACGACGCCTCCGAGGAGTCACGCGACCCGAATGTCTCCCCGCCGGTGACCGGTTCAGCGCCCTCGGCTGGAAGTCGAACACGCAGCGGGACAGCTCGGAAGGCAAGCGTCCAGGCTTTCCTGGAGGGTGTGCGTGACCAAAGAAGACGTGCGTCGACCTGCTGTGACGCGTCGGTAGCGCGTCACCGACACGAGCCGTTGTCGACCGGTGGTTTCCACTGCGTGAGGCCGGTGGAGGCGACCGGCGCCGGCGCGCTCGCCGGGAGCGATTCCGAGCGGTTGCCGGTGACGGTCTCCACTCGGCGGGTGACGTTGCCGGGGAGGCCCAGAGGTTGCGGGCGCGCTCGTCGCGGCAGTCGGGCGGCTGCAGGGTCACGTGTCCTTCACGATGCGACTCCGACTTCGATGGGGAGTTGGGCGCGTTGCCATTCGGGGAAGCCGTCCTGAAGCCGCTTTGCGACCCGGCCTCGTCGTCGTAGGAGCCGCACTGCGTCGTCGGCGAACACGCAGTACGGCCCTCGGCAGTAGGCGACGATCTCGATCTCGACCGGGAGTCCGGTGATGTCGTCGGCGAGGTCGTCGATCGGGATCGACACCGCTCCGGCGATGTGCCCGGCCGCATACTCAGCCGATGGACGCACATCGACGACGACGACGTCGCCCGCGGCGATCCGTTCGGTCAACTCGTCGCGGTCGATCTGCTCGAGGTGGGTTCGATCGCCGAGGTAGGCGTTGGCGAGTTCGTCGAGCTGCTCATGATGTGCCGCAGCGACATCGCGCAACGCAGCCCACAGATCCGCAACTCGCTCCGAGGCGAGGCGATAGTAGATCCGGGTCTTCTCGCGCCGGGTCGTCACCAGACCCGCCGTGGCGAGCACGCGGAGATGGAACGATGTGTTGGCAATGCTCTGGCCGATTCCGTCGGCGAGCTCGTCGACGTGGCGCTCACCTTGAACGAGCACGTCGATCAGCTCCGCCCGGCGGCCGTTTGCGAGCGCCTTGGCGATCTCTCCGAACGCGGCGAACAGCGCGTCCTTGGCCTGCCGCTCACCCATCTTCGACCTCCTCAAACAGTCACTTGACAATGTACGGCGTCCATCGGATATATTCAAGAAACTACTTGAGGAGTGAGGTCATGGCTGAGGTCCGGCGGTTCGTCGACAGCGGGCTCGGCCACTCGTCGTTCGCGATCGACCTGGGTGACGTCGCGTCGGGGATCGGCGACCCTCCGCGCACTCCGACCGAGGTCACCGTCGTCGACGGTGGGCCCGATACCGGGACAGTCGCGACCGGCCGGCTCCAGGGGAGCGCGCAATGAGTACTCGGGCGGAAACGAGCCCTTCAACGTTGCGACTCGGGCTGCGCGAGAACCTCGCCCAGTTCGCGCTCCTCGTCGGTGTCAACGCGCTCGTTGGCGGGATGATCGGCCAGGAACGCACCGTCCTGCCGCTGCTTGCCACCGAGGAGTTCGGGCTGACCGCGTTCACCGCAACGCTCACGTTCATCGCCGCGTTCGGCATCGTCAAGGCGGCCACGAACTTCTTCGCAGGCACCCTGTCGGACCGCTACGGACGCAAGCCGGTCCTGATCGCCGGCTGGCTGATCGGCATCCCCATACCTCTGCTGTTGATGTGGGCGCCCACCTGGAGCTGGGTGGTGTTCGCGAACGTGCTGCTCGGTGTGAACCAGGGGCTCACGTGGTCGACCACGGTGATCATGAAGATCGACCTCGTCGGTCCGGCCAAGCGCGGGTTCGCGATGGGGCTGAACGAGGCAGCCGGCTACGGAGCGGTCGCGATCACCGCGCTCGCCACCGGCTACATCGCCCAGGAATGGGGTCTGCGTCCGGCGCCGTTCTTCCTCGGCCTTGCCTACGCCGGACTCGGCCTCGGCGTCTCTGCTCTGTTCGTCCGCGAGACCCGGGCGCACGCCCACCATGAAGCCGCCCACCATGAAACCACCGACGACGCCCTGCACGATCGGCTCACCACGCGTGAGGTCTTCACCCTCACCTCATTCCGCGAGAAGTCACTGTCGTCGGCCTCGCAGGCCGGGCTCGTCAACAACCTCAACGACGGCCTCGCCTGGGGACTGTTCCCCATCTTCTTCGCCGACGCCGGGCTCTCGGTCGGACGCATCGGCGTACTCGCCGCCGTCTACCCCGCCGTATGGGGTCTCGGCCAACTCGTCACCGGCGGACTGTCCGACCGGATCGGTCGCAAGCCGCTCATCGCCGGCGGCATGCTCACCCAAGCTGCGGCCATCGCCCTCATCGCCGCCACCTCCGGGTTCTGGGCCTGGGCCGCCGGCGCCGCGCTGCTCGGCGCCGGTACCGCCATGGTGTACCCCACGCTGCTCGCTGCGATCGGCGACGTCGCCCACCCCGCTTGGCGAGCACGCGCCGTCGGCATCTATCGCCTGTGGCGTGACGCCGGGTTCGCAGTCGGTGCCCTCCTCGCCGGCGTACTGGCCGACCTCGTCTCCATCGAGGCCGCGATCTACGCCGTCGCCGCGCTCACCGCAGTGTCGGGGCTCGTCGTGATCGGCCGAATGTACGAAACCCACCCACCGCGCCGGCGCTGAATCATCCGTCGTCGCGCCGGTCGAGGTCGGCAACGAAGCAGTACGTCGGCCAATTCGATGGTTCGTTCAACACGATCCCGACGTGACAATCAGTCAACATGCTGACGCAGGCTCCGATCCCCAACGCATGACCTGGGAAGGGTGCGGCCCGGCGCAGCGGGGCATCGAAGCCGCATCGTCAGCTGCAGAGCCGCCTCGATTCGCTGGTCAGACACCATTGCGCGGGCCGGAATCCGTCACTCGGCGTCGAGCGCGGGTCGTTCGATCACCAAGCGGCAAGCACCGAGCGAAGCTGGTCAAGCGTGGGCGAGCCCGCATGGCCATCGGGCCCCTGGTACATACGGCACGAAAGGCCGACGGGAGAGTCCGCCTCTGCGAACGGGTCGACGCCATCGACGAGGATGCTGGGCGACCCGAGGAAGCCCACCGCTTCGGCAACTTCGACCGTGTCGACGATCCGTCGCTCGATCACGAGATCGGGGAACTCCGTTGCGAGTGTGCGCAGATGCTGGTCGGCGACCACCCAATTCGGGCAGTCGTCGAAGTAGAGCAGCGTCACGATCACGCCCCGAACGTAACCAGGTCTGCGGACCGCAGGGGATCGGCGGTCCCAGCCTTCACACGGACTCTGACCGAGGCCGGAATCTCGACCCGGGTTCGATTTCCAGCTCCGCCCACTCGGCTGACGATGTGGGCCGAGCTGTCCGAGCGGCTCGACAAGATGCGCCATCGATCGTCGATCACCTCGAGTGCAGGCCCAGTCGTCCGGGCCCAGCTGGGGAGCCGGCGACGGCGCCCACCGGCGACGAGCCCGAAACGGCCCGCCTCGTCGGCATCCCGACCGACCGCGTACTGATCGCCGTCTACACGCTCGCCGGCGTGATCTGTGCATCGCCGGCTGGTTGTGGATCAGCCGCATCGGTGCCTCGAGCCCGAAGCCGCTCGAGAATGCCAACCTCGACTCGATCACCGCCGTCGTGATCGGCGGGACGAGCCTGTTCGGCGGCCGCGGCAGCATCTTCGGGACGTTGCTCGGTGCGCTGATCGTCGGCACGTTCGATTCGGGTCTGTCACAGCTCGGGGTCGATCCGCTCTGGCGGGTGTTCGCCGTGGGCGTTCTCGTCCTCGTCGCCGTCGCACTCGACCAGTGGATCCGGAGGGTCGCCGAATGAGTACTGCAACGATCACACGTACCGGAACTCCGGTCCTGGCTGCGAAGGGCCTGCAGAAGCGATTCGGCAAGGTCACCGCCCTTGCCGGCGCCGACTTCGAGCTCTACCCGGGTGAGATCCTCGCGGTCATCGGCGACAACGGTGCCGGGAAGTCATCGCTCATCAAGGTGCTGTGCGGCGCCTACCAGCCCGACGCCGGCGAGGTGTTCCTCGACGGCGAGCCGACGACGTTCCACAGCCCCCAGGATGCCCGTGACCAAGGGATCGAAACCGTGTACCAGAACCTTGCGGTCGCGCCCGGCCTCGACATCAGCTCCAATCTCTTCCTCGGTCGCGAGGTGCGGCGGAGCGGGGTGCTGGGCTCGGTGTTCCGGCTCCTCGATCGCAAGGCGATGGACACACGCTCGCGCGAGGAGATGAGCCAACTCGGCTTGCTCACCATCCAGGACATCAACCAGGCGGTCGAAACGCTGTCGGGCGGCCAGCGCCAGGGTGTTGCGGTCGCGCGATCGGCGGCGTTCGCCACGAAGCTGGTGATCATGGACGAGCCCACCGCTGCACTCGGCGTGCGCGAGACGCGTCGCGTGCTCGACCTCATCTTGAGTGTCCGGGAGCGCGGTCTGCCGATCATCCTGATCAGCCACAACATGCCCAACGTGTTCGAGGTCGCCGATCGAATCCACATCATGCGCCTCGGACGGCGTGTCGCCGTGGTCTCACCTCAGACGCACACGATGTCCGAGGCGGTGGCGATCATGACCGGCGCCGCCGAACCAGAACCCGAGTTCGCCGGATAGCGGTGACAAGGCGGGTGGGTTCCTCGAGAGTCGTTCGTTCGCTGCGCGACAACTCGAGAACGCCGACGAGTTCACGTTCTGCGTTCGCATCTGGTTGCCGGGTCGCCGCTGTGCGATTCCTGTGAATCGATGGTGTGACATCGCCGAAGTGGTCGATGGTTTGCGGCAGCGCGCCGAAGATGGCCGCTTCCTGCTCGGGATCTGCGGGGCCCCCGGCGCCGGCAAGTCGACGATCGCGCAGCGGATCGCAGATGAGCTCGGACGCGACGTGGTCGTCGTGCCGATGGACGGTTTCCACCTGGCGTCATCGGTGATCCGTGACACACCACTCGCAGCGCGTCGCGGCGCACCGGACACCTTCGACGGCGAGGGCTTCGTGGCCCTCCTCCGCCGGCTACGGAACCAGCAGGACCAGGTCGTGTTCGCGCCCCGGTACGACCGGACGATCGAGGATCCGATCGCCGGCGCGATACCCGTCTCGATCGATACGAGGATCGTGATCGTCGAGGGCAATTACCTGCTGCAGTCCGAACCACCTTGGGCGAGCTTGTCAGAGCTTCTCGACGAGACGTGGTACGTCGAACTCGACGACGACGAGGTCCGCATCGAGCGCTTGATCGCTCGCCACGTTCAGTTCGGCAAGACCCCGAACGAATCGACCCGGTGGGTGCACGAATCCGATGAACGCAACGCGAAGTTGATCGCCGCCGGCCGGTCACGTGCAGATCTCATCCTGACCCAGCGTCGAGACGGACAGGTGCGCATCAGCCGACCGTGAGATCCGAGGCGAAGGTCTACCCGCCGGTGAGCTGCCGACCGTGTCGTCGATGGCGAACGTGCCAGCGGCCGTTCGGCAGTTTGCGGATCGTGCCGAATGATCTCTTGGTGGCCATCGTTGCCTCCTCTTGTCCTCTCTGTGAGCCACGTTTCAGGCACGGTCGGCGCGGTGGCGGCCGCCCGTGACTGTCGTTGTCGCCGCACGGTGCTGTGCGTGGGAGGAGAGCGACTTCGGGGTCCACTCTCGGGCGAGGAACCGTCAGAGATCATCCAGGAAGGCCACGAGGGCGGTGTTGAATTGCTCGGGCTGCCCGAGCGGACCGATGTGGCCTGCGTCTTCGATGCTTTCGAGGTCTGCGTTCGGGATCCCTTCCGAGATGAGGCGAGAGCGTGAAGGAGGAAGCGGTTTGTCCTCCTCTCCGACGACGACGAGCTCGGTGCAGTGATGTCGCTGAGCTGTTGCAGAAGGTCGTCCCGTCCCGTGATGGCCCTGCTGCCTTGAACGATCGACGGCCGGTCGAGTTGCTGGAAGTTGGCGGACCACTCATCGACGAGGGCCGGTTGTCGTCTTCGCGTCGTGGTGCCGAACATGATCGGCTTGATCTGTGGCAGGACCGTCCGCCAGCCGAACGTCGAGATCCCGAACCCGAGTGCTCGGTACTGCAGGCGCTTCATCGTGGGTTCGTTCGGCGACAGAGACGACCAGACCGTTGTTCACCCTGCGGACGGCGGGCTGCACTAGGTTCTGACAGCGTGCAGGTACACATCGCGACTGACGGCAAACTCGACCCGGGCCGTACGGCCGAAATCGCTTCGCGCCTCGCCGGCGACGACGGGCGAATCACGGTCCTGAGCGTGATCGAGGTGCCGCGGGCGTTGCTCGAAGAGATGCGCCGGGACGCCAGCGGCATCATCGCCCCGGCGACGGGACCCGAATACCAATCTGAGCAGGTATCGGACACTCCTCGGACGCACTGGGTCGGCGATGACGCATTCGTGGATCGCTACGTCACGAACCAGGTGAAGTCGCGTACCGCCGACCTCGTCGCTGCGCTCGAGGATTGCGGTGTCGAGTACGAGGTGGTCGGCATCGAGGGCGAGAACGCAGCCAAGTCGGTGCTCGAGTGGATCAATGACACGAGTGCCGATTTTCTGCTCCTCGGCACACATGGCCTCGGCCGATTCGAGGGCATGTTGGGCTCGACGTCGACGAAGCTCGCTCGCCTCGCCCCCTGCTCGATCGTGCTCGTCCGCTGACGGAGCTGACGGTGATCGACGACAGCTGGCTGCCGACCGCTCACCTGACCGAGCTCGCGGGTCAGGTCTGCGGTGTTCCGACAGCGCCCCGCCATCACCACCCAAGGCGACCCCACGATGTCCACATCACCGTCACGACGACCGACGTAGCGAGCCTCACCACGCTCACTCCTCCCAGCGGTGTCGACCAGGAACGTCCCGCTCCTGCTGCGGCGGCCGGTGCCATCGACGTCGTCAAGACCTATGATTTCGGCGACGCCGCCGTAACGCATTGGTTGGCGCCGTCACCTCCAGCGAGACCGCTGAAGTACCTCTGCGGGGCGAAGGCACGTGTAGGCACGACGGCCGTTTCCGGCGCCCGGCGTTACACGAGTCCCCGCCGGCAAATCATTGCTGAACTGGACTTTCGCGTGGAGCGGACGACGGGAATCGAACCCGCATCATCAGCTTGGAAGGTCTCTCGACGCTGATTCGATGAGTTGGCTGTGACCTGCAGAAATGACCGTTGACCTGGGGTTTCATGGGTCGTGTTCGTGACCGACACTACACCCCCGCGACCGCTGTTCCCCGTTGTTCTAGGCACGCTGTAGGCACGGAGTTGGTGGCGGTTCAATGACCGTGTCGCGGGAGCGACTCGCTCCTACGTTGAGCGGCCGGCTTACCGCGAGGAGGTCGAGGCCGGTGAACCGCTCGCCCGTAGGTCCGAACCGAGGCATTTCACGTGTAATCGTGACTCCGTCCGATGGATTGTCGCGTTGGGCAACTGCTTTGGCGCGCCGTAGGGTACTTGGTATCAGAACGGTCACACAGAGCTGAGGCGAGAATGGTAAAACAATCGGACGGCACGGGTTCACAACAGAGTTCAGAGGCGGAGCGCATAGTCGATGACGCAGCCGTCGACGTCGAGGAGGTCGAAGAAAAGCCTACGCCGGCGAAAACGAAGGCGCCGGCGGTTAAAGGCCGTACCCGCGCCGCACGCTCGAAGACGCGATGAAGGTCGCCAGCGCGATCAAGACCGGAAACAACGGCAAGCCATGGCCCCCGGACCAGGTGGCAAAGGCCCTTGGAATGGGCACAGGCAGCTCGTTCTTCTACCTCACGCAGGCTGCTCGGGACTTCGGCTTGACGGAGGGAACCCGCGAAGCAAACAATATCTCCCTGACGGCCCTTGGCCGAAAGGCAGTGTTTCCCAACACGCCGCAGGATGTCGAGGACGCAAAGCTGGAGGCGTTCCAGAGTGTCGACAAGTTTCGAGCGGTTGTCGAACACTATGGCGGCAGCGCGTTGCCGGCCGATGAGTTCGTTCGAAACACTCTTCAAACCCAGTTCGGTCTGGACCCTAGGGTTCACGAGGAGTTCATCGACTTCTTCAAGAAGAATTGCCGCTACGTCGGGATCGGGGACGAATGGGAAGCGTCTTCTCGTAGGCCTACAGACCCGGCGCCGGAAGCGAGGCGCGCTGCTGTCGGAAACACTTCACCACCTTCAGCCGAGCCCTCGGCTACTTCGGATGCCAATGGCTCGAGACCGGTGTGCTTCGTCATCATGCCGTTTGTGGAACGCACCGACGCGTACGCGACCGGTTTTTTCACGGAGGTCTTCGCCTCGATCTTCGCCCCGGCGATAGAGGCAGCCGGATTCGAAGCGCGAACGGCAAAGCGTCAGGGGTCGGACGTGATTCAGGCAACGATCGTCAACGAGCTCTACGAGGCCGACCTCGTGCTCTGCGATCTCACGGAGCACAACCCGAACGTGTTGTTCGAACTCGGAGTTCGTATGGCGTCCGAGTTACCAATCGCACTAGTCAAAGCGGTCGGAACCAATCCGATCTTCGACGTTGACCAGATGTTGCGAGTGGAGTCGTACAGCCCGAACATGTGGCCGAGCACCGTCAGGGCAGATGTGCCCAGACTGGTGGAGCACATCAAGGAGGCCTTTGCGAGCCGCGATGAGTCGCAGAGCTACATCTCGATCCTCAGGCGGGTCAGCGCAACGGTCTAGTTGGACCGGGCGAGCGTCTGCCCAGAGCCGCCGTCAGGTTTCCGTTCAGGGAAACCTGCAAAGGTGTAGCACCGCCAACCACCCGCGCGCACGACGGGCCGGAGCCGGCCGCGCACGACACCCGATCTGGCGAGGCGGGCCGCCCCGGACGAGCCGGGGAGCCCCACGACGACTCCGGCAGGCGGGGCAACCGGGCACCGCGGCCGAGCAGACATCGGGAGCTCTCGACCGAGCCGGGGAGCGGGCGCACCCACACGAGCTCGTCCTCGATCCTCGCGACCTGGGCGACGGCGAGACCGATTCCGGAGCCGAGGACCAGCCAGGCGGCCTCTCGGATCGTCTCGGGGTCCCGGGCGCCTCGGACGAAGGCCCACGGCAGGCCGGTGTCGTCCTCGGTGTTGAGATCCACTCGGAGGTCGATGGGGCGAGCGGATGGGTCTCTACGCGGTGAGTTGGTGCCGTTTGACGAGGACGGCGTAGTCCTCGATGTGGCCGGGGAGGATCTGGAATCGCACGATCGTTCCGGTGCCGACTTCTTCGAGTTCCATGACCCGTGCAACGGCAACCGCTTCGCCGTCTGCATCGCCTCCACCGGCGAGGATGATCGCTCCCGGCTCAATGATCGCAGGATCGCGAGCCTCGTCGAGGAACGACCAGCAGTAGCCGGTGTGGTCCTGCATGTTCAGATCGGCTTCGAGATCGATGCTCATGACCTTCTCCCCGGTTCAAAGCGCGGGTTCCCTTGGGGCTCGCCGAGCACAGCGAGCAAGTTCTGGAGATCAATCGTACCCGTGGTGGCGTCGTGGAGCGTGAAGTGCGGGCGGCGGCCGGTCGCCAAGAGCCCGTACCCCGCGTTCCGTAGCTCGCCAGCAGTCACCAGGTGGACGAAGCGGTACGACCGCATCGCTTTGAGCACGCCGTCGAGCGAGGCCCCGCCGGCGTCGTCGAGAGCGCAGAACACGGAGATGCCCTCGAGCGGGGTTCCGTCAAGCGTCCAGCCTCGTGCTGTCCGGTTGATGTGGCCCTCGAGCTTCTCGATCGTGTCCCGACCGCCCCGGACCACGACGACGCTGTCGTCGGGCGGCGACTCCTCGCGGAGCCGACCGGATTGTTCGATGCGCTCACTCATGCGGACTCCGATCGGCCGTCGGAGTCGCGCACGATCTGCAGCCGTGACCTGCGCCGATCGGGTGAAGCGTCGTGCGCGTCGATGCGGAGCTCGATGGCGTCGGCGATCTCTCGGCCGCGGCCTTCGGCGGACTTGAGGTAGCGGAGTGATGCGGCGCTCGACGAGTGTCCCATCCTCGCCATCACCTCCCGCAGCGAGGCGCCGGCCGTCGCCGCCTCGGTGCCGGCGAGATGGCGCAGGTCGTGAAAGCGGACGTGTTCGAGACCGACCTTCGATCTCGCCTTCTGCCAGCGCGGCGCGAAGTACGTGTTGAGTAGTGGGCCGCCGCGCAGCGACGTGAACACGAGCGTGGCGGGCTCGTCCGGCACGTTGAATGCCTCGATGTGCTCGGCGATCCGCCGGGCGGTGCTCGCCGGGATCTCGACCGTCCGGTGGGCGCTCTCGGTCTTCGGCGGGCCGAGGGTGGGGGAGTGGCCGCGCTCCACCGACAGCGATCGGCTGACGCGCAGCTCGCAGCGGTCGAGGTCGACGTGATCGACCGTGAGCCCGGTCAGCTCACCGAAGCGCAGTCCCGATGCCGCCGCCGTCCAGACGAGCGCGTCGAAGCGCGGGTGGATCGCGTCGGCCAGCGCGGCGACGTCGTCCCACGTCAGCAGCGGTCGCTCGACGATCCGCTCGGCCGACGCTCCCTTGATCCGGACCGGGTTGATCGTGAGTAGCCCGTCGTCGACGGCGGTCGTCATGATCGAGCGCAGCAGCCGGTAGAGCTTCGCCACCGTGTTCCGGTGCAGCCCTTCCTTCGACAGGCGGCCGTGCCACGTCCGCACCTCGGCCGGCGTGATGGAGCTCAGCTCACGGTTGGCGAAGGTCGGCAGCAGCCGGTTGAGCTGCGACTCGTACGTCTCACGCGTGCGCGGCCGTACCGGGCGCTGGTCGAGCCACCAGCTCGAGTACTCGCCGAACGTGATGCGGCCGGCGTCGCGATCGACGAACGTGCCACGGGCCAGGTCGGTCTCGATGCCGGCGAGGAACGCGCGGGCGTCGGTCTTGGTGGCGAACGTGGTGTCGGCGGCGACCTGTTGGCCGAGGTGCCAGTAGCGGGCTTGGTATCTACCGCTCGGCAGTTTGCGGATCGTTCCGAAGGAGCGGACGGTGGTCATGGTGGTGCCTTCCGTTGGCCCAGATCTCTAGGCACGCTGTAGGCACGACCAATTCGTCGGCGAGAGGACTCCCGATCAACATATCACCGGAAATGGCCGGTGAGCTGGGGTGATCGTGTGGAATCGATTGGAGCGGACGACGGGAATCGAACCCGCATCATCAGCTTGGAAGGCTGAGGTTCTAGCCGTTGAACTACATCCGCGTACTCGGTCTACGTTATCGGGCGGCGCCAGGTCGGCCGACTACGAATCGGTGAACCAGACGCGGTCGATGTGGACGGCACGGCCCTCGACCGTGACCGGGTCGAACGGCAGCCGCGTCATCGTCCCGTCCCGTCCCACACCGGGACCGTCGTGAGGTCGAGCAGGTAGTCGTGGTAGCTGCCATCGTCGATCACGTCGAAGATGACCAGCCTGTTGCCGTCGTAGTTGCCGTCCTGGTCGGTCACGAAGAAGAACTCGGCGGCCGCATCGTCGTCGCCGGGCGACACCCGCGTCCGGATGCGGACGGTCGAGAACTGCGCCGGGATGTCCAGCGCGGGCGACAGGAAGATCGGATCGTCGCCGGTGGCACGGCACGAGAGGTTCCCGTCGGTGACGGCCAGGTCGGCGACGTCGAACTCCGCGATCCAGCCCTCGAGGTCGTCGGCGGTGTCGAACGTCCAATCGGGCGCCTCGAATATGACGTCCTGTACCTCGATCGGGAAGCGCAACAGGTCACGATCCAGGCTGTTGCCGCCGAAGTTGCATCGCGACACATACGGGTACATCTGGCCGTCGCTCGTCGAGAAGTCCAGCGAGCCGCTGTCCGTTTTCGATGATGGTCGGATAGGCGTGGCTCGTGTCGTTGTCGGGGTCGGCGATGCTCGGGTTGATCGGCAGGTCGATCAGGAGCCGCCGGGCCGACCACGTGAGGTCCGGAGACACCGAGTAGTGGAAACCCCGGTCCGCGCCGCCCGCGCCCGCCGAGTCGGCGGCGCCGACCATCACGTACAGGCCGAGTTCCTCGTCGAACACGATGCCCTCGTTGATGCTGCCCGACAGCTGCGAGAACGCGACCGGGGCACCCTTGTCGATCGTCGGGTCGACGGGCTCGAGGTACGGGTTCTTCCACTGGCCAGCGAAGTCGCTGCCGTTCCAGTACCGCCACGACGAGGGGTCGGCGGGGTCGTCGGTGCGCATGGCACAGACCCACTGCTGTTCGTCGGGCTGATCGCTGATGTTGCCGAACAGGTAGTAGAACCCGTCCGATCCCTCGACGATGTTGCTCGGCTGGCTGATCCCCGACGGCCCGAATCGTCGATGTACTCGTAGGGGAGCATGGCGACGAGGTGGTTCGGTGGCGGCAAGATGTGGTCGAAGGTGTCGCCGCCGTCGATGGAGATCTGCATGGAGAACGAGGTGTCGAGGCACGGCAACCGACGCCCTGACAGGCACTGACCAGGTCGGGCGGTCGAGTGGGTCTCGCCGCGGTACTCGTTGTGCACGATCGCGTAGATCGTCTGCCCGTCGAAGGTGAACGGCGATCCCAGGGTGTCGCGGAAGGTGCACGCCGCGATGTCGGCCTGTGGGCGGGCTCGCACTGATCCGTCGTGCAGTCGTTCACGACCTCCTCCTGCCCATTGACCACCAACTGTCGACGCATGATCGGCGCTGGCGCTGTTGGTGGGTTCGTTGTCACGGGCACTGGTTCGGTCGTACCGGTCGACGGAGTGGTCGTCGGCGCAGTGGCTGCCGGCGCGGTCGTCTCCGTGGTCGCCGCCGTGGTCGCCTTGCTGGTCGTCTGTGTGATGCCCGGCGTCGGCGGGGTCGCCGAGGTCGCCGTGTCATCGGCGCCACCCGAACATGCCGCGACCGCGACGGCGCCCACGACCACCACCACCACCACGGAATCGTCTTCAGTCGAGTCCGGTGCCCATGCCGCACTCCCGTTGCCGCCGAACATCTTGCCGACCGAAGACCCAGGATGTCGTGCCGACGACCCACGAGGTCGTCCCGTCCCCGAATCCTGTGACAGCCCTCTGCGAAGATGTCTCTGCATGACTCCCCACGCACTCGATGACGGTCTCCTGGCCAAGGTTCGCAAGCTGCTGGCGATGGCCGAGGGGTCCGCGAACCCGAACGAGGCCGATGCGTTCTCGCGTAAAGCAGCCGAGCTGATCGCCGCCCATCGCATCGACCCGGAGCGTCTGCGTGCGGAGGCCGATGACGACCTGTCGGTGCTCGAGGTCGAACTCGGCCGCGGCGCGTACGTCCGCGGGCGGCTGGGTCTGCTCCAGGTCATCGCCGAAGAACACGGTTGTCTCGTCGTGTTCGAGGTGCGAGAGCAGGGCACCGTGGCGTTCGTCGCCGGCTTCCGGAGCGACCTCGACACGACCGAGTTGCTCTATCGCTCGTTGCACACCCAGGCATCTGGCCGAATGGCCGCCGAGCGACGGGCGACCGGCGCCGCGACACAGCAGTGGAGGCGTTCGTTCCTCTTCGGCTTCGGTGACGAGATCCGAATGATGCTGCAAACGACGGCCGACGAGGCGCGGCGGCACGTGCATCCGTCGTCGTCAGCTGTGCCGGCGCTGCGTGCACGCGACCGTCGAGTCGCCGAGTTCGCCCGACAGCGGTTCGGTCGGGTCAGTGCCGCCCGACGTCCGAAGCCGGCGACCGTGACCGGCTGGGAAGCGGGCCGCCGCGCCGCGGCACGAGCCGACCTCGGTCGCCGCAGGGTCGGAGGTCTCCGTGCGATCGGCCGTGGCGCATGAGCGCCGACGTCGGTCGCGAGGCCGTGTACGCGGCCGAGATCGCAGCCTTCGAGGGCACCTCCTACGAAACGCTCACCCGCTTCGACGAGCTGATCCCGTTGGCAGAACGAATCGTGCGTGCCACGTGGTGGCCCCACGGCCCGATCCAGGTGCTGTCGGCCCGTTCCGACGCAGGCTCCTCATCGACGCGCCAGCGCACCGGCTCGGCACCCATCATCCGCCTCGCCTCGCCGCAAATGACGCCCGCCACGCTCGTGCACGAGTTCGCCCACGTGCTTGCCGGTGTGGCGCACGGTCACGACGCAGTGTTCCGGCGGGCCCACGTGGACCTGGTCGGCGCCGCGTTCGGCGACGACCCGGCGACATGGCTGCTCGAGGGATACGCACAGATGGGCCTGGAACCGGGCGCTCGCTCGTGGTCGACGCCGACCATCCGGTCCGGCGCCAGAGGGCCGGTGGCGTTGTGATGACCGTCGACCGACGCCTCGATGGGGGAGACTGAGGCGATGGCGTTCGGACAATCAGCAGGCCCGCCGGCCCCCGGTCGCATGATCGACGAGTTGTTGGAGCTGCTCAATTCCGCTGGGCACACCGATTTCCGTGATGCCCGCGGGCCGATGGGTTTCACGCAGCGTCAGGCGGCCGGCAAGTTCACCCGAGACGAAGCCGAGGCCTTCATCGCCGAACTCCAGGAAGCACAGCATCGGGGCGAGATCCCCGATGAGCCGCAGGCGAAGGAGCAGATGTCACCGGCGGAAGAAGCGCTCCGGGCGATCCCCGATGCCCAGCTCGCGGCCGAGCTCCAGCGACGAGGCTGGATCGTGGTCGAACCTTGAGCTGGCGGCGCCGCCTGCTGCGGATCTGGCCAGCCTCGTGTCGCTCGTGCCGCACGGTGAATCGAATGCGCAGCGTGTCACCGTCGAACCCGACCGATTCCTCGACGACCTCTGCGATTTCCGCTCACCGTCAAGCAACTCGACGACGCTGACGTCGGCCCTCGGTGGCGTGATGTGGACGTCAGATCACGTCGCTTGATCGAGTTCGAAAGGGATGTAGGCCTGGACGTCGACGATCAGGTGCGTGCGACCGAGCCCACCACAGAAGATCTCGACACCGGACTCCCCGCCGACACCGCTGAGCGCGAGGTTCGCCAGCGTCTGGCCGTCCTGTGACCAGTTGACGTTCGACGTCTCAGGCATCGGTTGCGTGCCAGACAGATCAGACGGGAACACCGTGAGGAACCCGGCGCCCTCGGTCTCGGTGATCGTCACGTTGACGAAGACCGATAACAAGATTCGTGTCTCGCCAGGAATGCCCACCGTGACGATGATCGACTCCTCGGCCGAGATCTTGTCGCCGCCGAGCAATGTCGTGTCGGTGCGCGAGTCGTAGACCCGAATCGGGGTCTGGAGTGTGATGAGCGAGCCTGTCGTCGCCGGCGCGGCGGCGGCAGGGCCACCTCGCATGGCGACCGGGGTCAGCGCGGCGGCGCCTCCGACGGTTGTGAGCATCCGGCGACGTGTGAACAGGGACATGACGATTCCTCCGTGATCTCTTGCCCGTGTCCCGGACCCTAACGCACGCGGATGGACGCTTCCGGGCCGACGGGCGCCCCGGCCGTGAGCCCCCGTGCGTTCGAACGCCGTCCTGCCCACATGCACCGATCAGATGTCACCGTGCCGCTGCCAAAGGTCGGTCGGCCCACTCTGCGTGGAGGACGAGGTCACGGCGTGGGGTCGTCAACCACCGTCGGAGGTCGCAGGTTCGGACGGCGCCTCGGTCGCCGGTACGTCGGTGTTCGCCGGTGGTTGATCGTCGTTCGAGTCGTTGTTGTTCGCGAGCACGAGGATCAACACGATCACCAGGACCGCGGCGATCACCGCCATGATGATCCCCGCGATCGATGGGCCGGAACTCCCTGTACTGGTCACGGTCACTGCGGGTGCCGGCGATGGCGTCACCGGCGGCACCGCCGGCGGCATCTCACTTCCCGGCACCGGTGGCAGCGCCGCTCGTTCGGTGTCGATCGGGATGGTGATCGTCTGGCCGGCCCGGCTGACGGAGTTGGTCCACATCGTGCCGTCCCAGTACCGGCCGTCGCTCGGCGACGTCGGATCCCGGTACCAGCCGGCTGGGGGATGGTTATCGGCCATGACGCTCCTTGGTTGCGACGACTTCGTGCACGTTCGGCGGGAATTCGGAGCCACCATAGTCGGCGTCCCCGGCCTGCACGGCCGACCGGGCGTGGGGGCGACATGTGTCACCACGGTGATTCGCCTCGCAAGGAGTCGAATCTGACATACTCTGACGCGTTCCACGGCGCGCTCGCGCGCGCCACCACTACCAAGGAGACTTGCGTGCTCGCATACGACTATCCCATTCTCGGTCTGTTCTGGACCATGCTGATGCTGTTCCTCTGGGTGGCATGGCTGATGCTGCTCTTCCACGTGATCTTCGACATCTTCCGGAGCGATGATCTCAGTGGCTGGGGCAAGGCCGGCTGGATGGCGCTCGTCCTCATCTTGCCGTTGCTCGGCGTGCTCATCTACCTGATCGCACGCGGCGACGGCATGGCGCAGCGGCAGATCGCCCAGGCACAGGCACAGCAGTCCCAGTTCGACGACTACGTGCGCAGCGTCTCGTCGTCGGGTACCGCCGACGAGCTCGCCAAGCTCGGCGAGCTGAAGGCCGGCGGCGTGATCACCGACGAGGAGTTCAACCGTCAGAAGGCCAAGCTGCTCGCCTGATCCGCCTGATCACCAAGTGATCCGATGGCACAGTTCAATGGCGTCAGCGGATCGATGAATGGGCGTGTCGCCTTCCCAATCCGGGCGGTGGCACGCCCCGTTCGCGTCCGTGCCCGAGTCCACCGCTTCCTCGTCTGCTCGGATCCGTTGCCACGCTGTGACGTCAGCGACGGCGACAGCCGACACACCAGGAGTGCGTTCGGTCGGGACGCGCGCATCCTCTGCCTCTGGGTCGATCAGGAGACGACCGGAGCGGCATGCGCGCCCCACGGGGTCCGGCGCACGAGCCGGGGAGTGCAACGAGACCATGCGCCGGGACAGCACGATCGCAGCGAACACGGCTGCAGGTGTTGGAGGATGACCTGATGACACGCAACCAGTTCACGGAGGGTGTCGGCAACCTAGAGTCGGGCGCGGCATGAAGTTCCCCGTCCTGCGCCCACGCTCGTTGATCAACCGCAAGACGCTCAAAGACGATGCCATGTCGGGCCTGGTGCTGGGCGTCGAAAGCGTTCCCGACGGGTTGGCCAGTGGCCTCCTCGCTGGCGTGAACCCGGTCGCGGGGCTCTACAGCTACTTGTTCGGTCTGGCCGGTGGCGCGCTGTTCACCAGCACCGCCTTCATGGCGATCCAGGGCACGGGAGCGATGGCGATCATCGTGGCCGACGTCGACCTCGGCTCGCGCGAGGACCCGGCCCGAGCGCTCTACACGCTGTCGCTCCTGACCGGCCTCGTGATGATCGTGGCCGGCCTGCTCCGGCTCGGCTCGTTCCTGCGCTTCGTGTCGAACTCGGTGATGACCGGCTTCATCACGGCGGTCGGCATCAACATCGTGCTCGGGCAGCTCAACGACTTCACGGGCTACGACGCCGAGGGGGGCGGCCGGCTCAGCCGAGCGTTCGACCTCCTGCTCAACTTCTGGAAGGTCGACGTGCCGACGTTGACGGTCGGGGCCGTCACCGTGGCGCTGATCGTGGGGCTGCAGCGGACCAGGCTGGGTCCGCTCGGGCTGGTCGTCGCCGTGTTCGTCGGCTCCGCCGTCGCCGGGCTCTTCGCCCTGTTGGATCGCGACATCGCCCTGGTACGTGACATCGCCGACGTGCCCCGGTCGCTGCCGTTCGTCACCGCTCCGGTGCTGAGTGACATTCCGGTGCTCGTCATCCCGGCGCTCTCGCTCGCGTTCGTCGGCCTGGTCCAGGGCGCGGGTGTCTCGGCGGGCTTCCCGAACGAGGACGGCTCGGAACAGGACGAGTCGCAGGACTTCGTCGGGCAGGGTGCCGGCAACATCGCAGCCGGGCTGTTCCAGGGCATGCCGGTCGGGGGGTCGATGTCGGCGAGCTCCTTGATGGCCTCGGCCGGCGCACGCACCCGTGCCGCCGCGTTCTTCGCGGCTGGGATCATGGCGGTCGTCATCCTTCTGTTCAGTGGCGTCATCGAGTTGGTGGCGATGCCGTCGTTGGCAGGACTCTTGATGGTGGTCGGCGTCGGTACGATCCGACCGACTCGGATCCTCTCGGTGGCCAAGACCGGCGTCGTGCCGCTGACGGTGATGTCGATCACGCTGCTGCTCACCCTGGTCATTCCGCTGCAGTTCGCCGTGCTCGTCGGCGTCGGCATCTCGGTGATCCTCTTCGTGCTGCGACAGTCGACGCGGCTCGTCACCCGTCGGCTCGTCTTCCACGACGACGGGCGGGTCGAGGAGGTCGATCCGCCCGAAACGGTGCCCGCCAATGAGGTGATCGTGCTCCAGCCGTACGGAGCGCTCTTCTTCGCGACGGCGTCGACGCTGCTCGAGCAGATGCCCGACGTGACCCCCGAGTCGACGAATTCGGTGGTCATCCTCCGGGTACGGGGCGTCGACGACGCGGGGCGACGCTGATCGAGGTCGTCAAGAACTACGCCACGTCGCTGCGCAAGGTCGACAGCAAGCTGATGATCGTCACCGGCAACCGGAACGTGATCCGTCAGCTACGGGTCACCGGTGCCACCGACATCATCGGCTCCGACAACGTCTACCGGAGCACGAGCTTCCTCGGTGAGAGCACCCGCCAGGCCCACGCCGACGCCAGGGCCTGGGCAGCCGAACACGCCGGCGCCGAGCGCTCGCCGATCGAACGCACCATCGAGAGCGGCGGGGCGGAACGCTCTGATGACTGACGTGTACCGTCGGCTCGGTCTCGCCGCGTTCGTCGTGGCAACCCTCGTGCTGCTCGCCCCGGCATCGATGCCGATGGTGCAGGCGGCCGAACCGGTCGTCGCAACGATCGACGAGCCTGATCAGACTGCGCCGGCGACGACCGTGTCCGAGACGACCGAACCCGAGACGACCGAACCCGGGATCGTCGAAACCGCCCCAACCGAACCTGACGACGACGCCGACGTCGGCACAGTCACGATCGTCGGCGTCATCGCGTTTTCGCTCCTGCTGGTGGTCGCCAGCTGGTGGATGGTGCGCCGCCGTGACGATGACGGCGCGCCACACCCGCGGCCGCCCGGCCCCGAGGAGCCCCTCCCCGGTCGGGATCTGCTCTGAAGGGCTCGTTTCGGGACGTCCTGTGCGATCGTGGCATCAGTCACCGGTCGCCCGTCGAACCTGCGTGGCGATCTGATCGAACTCGGTGGCGGCAACCGTCTGCATTCCCAGGGCGGCCGCAGCGGCGACGTTCCCGGGTCGGTCGTCGACGAAGAGAACGAGCTCCGGAGCGACCTGGAGCCGGTCGAGCGCCAGTCGGAAGATGCGCGGGTCGGGCTTTCTCAGCCCAACCCGGCACGAGTCGATCACCACGTCGAACAGTTCGTCATACGGGAGCGCGGCGTCGACCCGATCGATCCACTCGCGCACCGAGTTGGTGATCACTCCGGTACGCCGACCAGTGGCCCGCAATCGGCGGACCTCGGCGACCAGGTCGTGATTGACCTCGATCCGCGGATCGAACAGCATCGGCCGAATCGCTCCGAATGAGAAGCCACGACGGCGGGCCTCGACTTCGACCAGGTCGAGCGCAGCCGCCAGCGTCAGCTCGCCCCGCTCGGCTCGATGGAAGGGATGATCGCCGTCGGTTCCGTGGTCGCCGACGAGGACGTCGGCCACGATCGCGGGTTCCCGCCCGACCCGACGGGCGAGATCCTCGAGGTCGTCGATCTCGACCCTCACCAGTACGGAACCGAGGTCGAGCAGTACGGCCTGCACGTCCACGCCGGAGCACGGTGACCCGGCCGCGCGTGGGCATGCCGGTGGGCCCCAGGGTGATCGACATCGACACCACCTTGCGCATGCCGCTCGCCTCCGGACAGTCAGATGTCCGCGAGGAGTATCACGTGATGTCGAACCCAGGCGCAGCGATCAACATGGATCCAGATCTGCGAGAACGGATCCATTCGGCGCGTGCGCTTCCTTCCCCGCCGATCGTCGCAGCCCGCTTGATCGAGATCGCGGAGGATCCCGATGTGAACGTCGGAGCGGTCGTCGACGTGCTCCGCACCGATCCTGCGATGTCGGCGCGACTGCTGCGATTGGCCAACTCTCCGCTGTACGCACGCAACCGACGAACGACGAACGTCTCTCAGGCGGTGATGATGCTCGGGATCGACGCTGTCCTGACGGCCGCTCTGAGCATGTCGCTGCTGTCCCCCCGGGCGGCGAATCAGACCGGAGGGTTGTCGTTCGAACATCGATGGACCCGCAGCGTGCACGCAGCGGTTGCCGCGCAGGTGTTCGCCGAGCGTTGCCGCAGGGTGCGACCCGGCGAAGCGTTCCTCGCCGCACTGCTCCAGGAGATCGGCGTCCTGGTGATCGATCGGCTGGAGCCGGCGACATACGAGTCACTCACGCCCACCTGCCCTCACGACGAGATCATCGCCGCCGAACTCGCGACCCTCGGCGTCGATCATGCGGCGGTCGGTGCCGAACTGCTCGCGGCATGGCGGATCCCCGATCACATCGTGGCGGCCGTCCGCAGCAGCCACGAGACGCCGGGCGGCGGACCCGACGGTGGCGATCTGAAGGCTCTCGTCGTGCTGGGTGGTCTCGTCGCCGACTCGGTGGCAGACGAGTTCGAATCGCTCGTCCGGGCGGAAGCCGTCGCAAAGTCGGCCCTCGGGATCGAGGCACCCGGTTTCGCCGAGTCCGTCGAAGGCTTCGCCGACGCGATTCCCGAGCTGGCACCACTCCTCGACGCCGACGTACCGGAACCCGAGGTGCTGGCCGAGATGGCCAGCGACGTCATCATCGCACGACAGCTCCAGGGACAAGCCGACGTCGCGAAACTCCGCGGCGAACTCGAGACGATGTCGAACCGTGCCGCCGAGCTGGATGTCGAACGCCGCATCGATCCCGTCACCGGAGTGTTCAATCGACAGCACCTCGACGAACTCCTCGCCACCGAGCATCAGTTCGCTCGCGACCATGGCTATCCGATGTCGATTCTGTTCGTCGATCTCGACCACTTCAAATCGACGAACGATCGGTGGGGCCACCAGTTCGGCGACGAGATCCTGGCCCGCGCCGCAGCGTTGCTCGGATCCTCGATCCGTGACGACGACGCCGTGGGTCGGTACGGTGGCGACGAGTTCGTGGTGGTCCTGGCGTCGACCGAACTCCGATCGGCAGAAGTCGTGGCGCAACGCTTGGTCGAGGCCTTCCGCAGGATGCCACTCGAGGTCAATGACGGATCCTTGCATCAACAGACCGTGTCGATCGGCGTGGCGAGTTCCGAGCACGGTGATCGGCAATCCGACATCCGAACCCTCCTGCACGCAGCCGACACCGCCCTCTTCGCCGCCAAGCGGGCGGGGCGCAACGGGTGGCGTTCGGCCCACGGGGAAGACCCTGTCGATCCAGTCGGCCCGCCCGTCGTCGTGCCGGTCGACACCGTGATGATCGAGCGCGTCGGCGCCCGGTATCGGCACGTGCCCGCCTGACGTGATCACGAACGCAGGCGTGCCACTCGGTTCACTCCGTCGTCTGCGAGCTGCGCGCCCGGATTCCCGACGCCGAGTCGGTCGCCAAGACGGGTGGCCAGATCTATCGAGCAGGCAACGACCCGGGAGCGGCTGCAACCCACGCCCGGCCGAATCGGTCGGCGATGACGCCGATCGCCGCGAACACGGCGCCCACCGCCACGATCAGGATTCGGCCCAACCAGAGGTCGAAGTCGATGCGGTCCGTTGCGGCGTCGGCCCGCGCTCGGAGGTCTTGGGCGGTTGCAGCGAGTGCGTCGAAGTTCGGTCCGAGTCCACCGATGTCGGTTGCGAGCACATCGAGCTGGACTGCCAACGCGGCGAGCGTGACCTGGCTGGCGGCGACGTCGGTCGCAGCAGTGGTGAGCTCCTCGCCGATCGTCTCCAGTTGTTCCGCCACCGGTTCGAGTCCGTCGGCGAACGCACGCAGCTCCTCGGCGATGCTGTCGCTCTCACCGGGAATGAAACGTTCGATCGTTTCGAGGGTCCCCGCCAGCCGGCCAGCGATGTCGGCTGCTGCCGTGGCGGTCTGTGACAGGTTCGTCGCGGCGGCGGTGCCGAGATCTGCCAGGGTCGCCTCCGCGCTTGCGACCAGGGACTGAGCGAGCTCGAGGCCCTCGACCACTGTCGCCGCCAGCTCGGCGACGTCGTCGGCGAGCGTGCGGATCGACTCGACCGAGTCGATGACCAGCACGGCCGACGCTTCGGTGACGGCGAGCCCGTCCCGATACGTCACCGAGAGCCGCTGAACAAGGATGAGCGCAACGACAGTTGCGACGACAGCCGTGACCACGACGATCCGACCAACCGTCGTCAGGGTTCTCGCCCATCGTTCGGGCTCCTGGATGTCGCCGTGGTCTGCGTCGGGCACCGCGATGACGGTACTCGCTGCTGATGAGCCGACGAGGTGTTCAGCGGCGTCGGCCCTCGCGTGTCGTTGTCCACCTCGGCCGTGGCTGTGGTGTCGCTGTCGGTGATCGCCGTGATGCTCGCCTACCCGAGGCGGAGCTGACCGGCGGTCGCCGGCTGTCCCACCATCGGTCGCACGATGGCCGTCATCACGATCTTCGGCCTGCCCGTCGAGATGTCACCGAGATGTCGCCGACGTGCACGCTCCCAAGCGTCCACCGTCGGCGAGGCGTCGTCGCCGCACATCTTCGATCGATGTTCGGGTCATTGGTCATCCTTCGCAGCAGTGCCCTTCCGCGATGCTGTGCGCCATCGCAGTTCGTGGTGGGCCCACCTCCGTTCGTTCGGCCTGTCGAACGGCACGTCGATGTGCGGCGTCGGCGTGCGCGACAGGCGCTGACGGAGGGCCGAGCGACCCTGGTGCGGCCGCGACCGCGGGCGCACGGTGGACGCATGGAAGTCCACGCTGTCCCCATCACGATCCCCGACGATGCGAACGTGATCGTCGGCCAGTCCCACTTCATCAAGACGGTCTCGGATCTCCACGAGACGCTCGCCGGCTCGTCACCATCGCTGCGGTTCGGCGCTGCGTTCTGCGAGGCCTCCGGGCCGCGGCTCGTCCGCCGGTCCGGCAACGACGCCGAGTTGGTGGATGCAGCCGTCACTGCGGCCCTGGCGATCGCTGCGGGTCACTGCTTCGTCGTCTACCTGCGCGACGGGTATCCGGTCAACGTGATGAACGCACTCAAACGGGTGCCCGAGGTCTGCCGCATCATCTGTGCCACCGCCAATCCGCTCGAGGTGCTGGTCGCCCAGACCGAACGGGGCTGCGGCATTGTCGGCGTGGTCGACGGTGAGACTCCGCTCGGCGTCGAGTCCGACGACGACGTCGTCGCTCGTCTCGAATTGCTGCGGTCGATCGGCTACCGCGTCTGAGCGGTGGACCTGCCGGCACCTCCGCACCGCTGCGTGGGGCCGGGACGCTGCCCCGGCGAGGACGCGCTCGGCCCGTCGTTCGGCTCTGTGGTGTGGAGGCGAGACCGGCGCGCCCTGGAAGCATGGACGCTCGATCGCAGACCGTCGCCATCGCGGTGCTCGTGGCCGGGTGCGCAGCGTCGGATCATGCTGAGGGCGTTCCACCGACGTCCGCGCCGGCCGGCCCGGACGCATTGCCCTCGCCGCCGCGGCTGCGGAGATGACACCTTCGGCCGACCCCACCCCGCCCGCAGTGACCGCGGGATCGGCTCGACTCGTCTTCGTCGGCGATGTCATGCTCGGACGGAGCGTCGAGTCGGACGTCGCCGCCGACGCCTCGTCGGTGTTCGAGCGGCTCCGGCCCGCACTCGTCGGCGCGGAGTGGCGTTCGACGACCTCGAGTCCCCCTGACCGAGCGTGCCCACCCCGTCGGTGAGAACGCGCTCGAAGCCGACCCGATGGCAGCCGGCCTGGTGACCCGTGCTGGTTTCGACGTGCTCGGGGTGGCCGACATCCATGCCACCGACGCCGGGCCCCAGGTCAACAGTGGCCGGACGGGCCGACGCACCCCGACCGAACGTCGTCGTCCTTCTGCGTGCCCGTGCGCATTCCTCGAAGATGCACGTGGGTGGGGCCGATCGACCCTGGCTGACGAGAGGCACGAGGCGCAATGTCGGATGTGGAGGCGAGCATGAGGACGTGGGTGGTTGCTCTCGGCACGGTCGCTCTGTTGGTCGGTGCGTGCGGCTCTGAAGAAGCCACGGCGCCAACGGATACTTCTGCAACCACGGGTGCGACGGCTGGGGCGAGTGACTTGACGTCGATGGCGTCGACTCCGACCCTGGAGCCGTCCGCTACATCGACCGCTGTGCCGGTGACGACCCCTTCGACTCCCGGACCGACCGTAGCGACCTCGAGTGCGACCACCTCAACGCCCGGCACGACGATCAGTGACGCCGTCGAAACCCGATCATCTGAGCAAGTGGTGCTGTCCCCGGGCGGAATCGGGCCGCATCCGTTCGGGACCGCTCGTCACGTCGTGGAACCGTGGCTCACCACGTGGCTCGGAACACCGCAGATCGAAGAGGACTCGCAGCATCAGATCGCCGTCTGCATCCAGTGGGGCTGCACGGAGGGTGTTGTGATGTTCTGGCCGGACGCAGGCCTGCATGTCGGCTTCGCCGATTCCGTCGACTCGGGTGTGGCAACACCGGACGCCGTGCTGGCTGCATGGGCCGTCTCGATTGGCGACTGGTGGCCCGGCAAGGTCAGCATCCCAGCTGGCTCAGCACCTCCTCGGTCCCTTCCACCGACACACCTTGCGACCACCAGCGAAATCGGTTTGGGGTCGACGGTGACCGAGTTGAGCGAGGCGTACCCGGCTGCGGAGTTCCTCGCATGGAACGACTCGACCTTCGTCCCGAACGGTTTCTACGTCCCCGATGTCGGGCTCGGATCGCCACAACTCGACGGCGACCTCGACTGGCCGTCGGTGGTGGACATCCAGACGGCGCTCAACGCTGCGGGCGCGAACCTCGTTGTCGACGGAGTGACGGGCCCATTGACTCGTGCTGCGCTCGAGGAGTACCGGCAGACCCGACAGCTCGCTGACTGGGCCGAGGTGTTCACCCTGCTCGGCCTCGGCGAACCCTCACCGACCTCCGCTGTCGTCCGACTCAGCGCCGGTCAGTGGTGGTGGGAACTCGAATGTGGCGCACTCGAAGCGGCAGGCATCACCACCGACTGCTGAGAACAGGCACTCTGCGGATCGCGTGAGGTGGCACCCCAACCCATTGACGAGACGACCGTCTGGGCAGATCCTGTTCGGCCCGTACGAGTGGTCGGTCGGACCCGCGTCGTTCGACGGCATCGGGCCGGATATTCCGTCCACCGCCACATGCGAGGCATCCCGAGCACCGGGAAATCCCAGGTGGCTGCGCTCGGATGGCGCAGGAGTGCGGCGCGAGGCAGAGCGCCCCGCTCGTCCATGACCATGTGGCGGTGGCGGCACCCGACGCGAGCGATCCGAAGCCGCTGTCGTGGCGGTTCTGTTCGGAAGCGGATCCTCGTGCGCTCGTCGTGTCTGATCGAGGAGCGCGTCACGAGATGCGCCGAGCGCCCGTGACTCCTCGCTGACGACGCACGTCTCGGAGCGGCTCCCGACCCGGTTCTCTATCGGTCGCCGCGGCTGCGCGTGCGGTTCGTTCCTCCGTGGTCACCGTCGACTGCCCGGCCCCGTCGACGCCGGTCGCCTCGCCCGATCCGGTCGGTGGCGTGCGGGTCGCCGTGTTCGCCTCGTCGAAGATCGGGGTGAGGGGCGACACCCACCTCGTCGATCGCCGAGGCGTCGAGCGCCGGAGTCAACGTGGGGGCGACACGGCCGATGACGAGGTCCCAGACCACCTGCTGGTCGTCGAGCCCGGTGTGCGAGGGACCGAATCGAATCACGTCCACGATGTGGAGACGCCCATCGGTCTCCACGAGCGCCATCGGACGATCATGATCGTCTGGGTCCATGAGCCAGAATCTGCGCACGTCGAACCTCCTCAACTCGTCGGGCCGAACTCGATCAACATCCCAGGTGGAGCAGTGCCGAACGTCGACGCACCTGGTGAGTTGCTCGAGTTCCACATCGCCCATCCGTGACGATCCTGACCCTACCCGCGACGAACTGGAAGCCGACCGACCTCCGCCAGACCGTTGGGCCCCGCAAACGCCTGACACGTGTCGGCTCGCAACCGTCCTGTCCGGCTGCGAATGCTCCGTCCCCGCCGTCGTCGTTCCAGTACCAGATCGACTTGATCGCCGCGTCGATGCTCAAGTCGGCGACCAGAACGCAATCTCACCGTCATCGGTGATGCGTACCGCCGGTGTCTCCGGTTCGGCTCGTTGCACGAAGACGCCCGAGGAGCCTGCCTCGTCGGTTCCGGCGTAGACGAACGACTCGCTGTCCGGCGACCACGGCGTGACGCTCTGCGCGTACTGATCGAAGAAGGGAACGTATGCGCCGGCGAACGTCGGTGTGATCGTGAACCGTTCGGTGAGCAGCGACTCGCCGTCACTCCACACGAGCCATCTGTTCCACAGCGCTGCGCCATCGACTTCTCCGATCAGAATGGCGAGTTGCGTACCGTCGGGGCTCCACCAGAACCCTCCGCTGACCGAATCGAATGCCTGCTCGGTCGCTCCCGTCGCGATGTCGTAGATGATCACCTCGCCGCTCGGCGCCGGTTGGGCTCTGAGCGCACGTTGTTCGAAGTCTCCGTCCGGTAGTGCGCCGATGTCGATCGACTCGATGGCCAACGACCGGCCCGTCGGATCGAGCACGAAATTCGTGACCGCACCGACATCGAGCAGATCTTGCACGTCACCGGTCTCGGGGTCGTATCCCACGATGGTGCTTCGGTCGTCACGTGCGATCGCGAGGAAGATCGTTCCGTCGGGCGCCCATGTCGGAGCCCGAAACGCGGAACGGTCCAGGTCGATCGTCACGCGCTCGCCGTCGAGGCCGACGATGCGCATGCCCGAGCCGCTGTGGACCGCCCATCGGGCACCGTCCGGACTCCACGAGAAGTAGTAGAACGTATCGCTGTCGACAGTGCGCGAGATGGCCGTTCCCGACCCGTCGTCGAGCACCAGCCCCGTGCCGGGCGCCGCATTGCCGAGGAACCCGATCAATGACGACGTCGGGTCCCAAGATCCGTAGTACCCATTGAACGGAGTGGCCGCCCGGCGGACCTCGCTGCCGTCGATGTTGGACGTGGTGATGCCGAAACCGGCACCGTCGCCCTGGCTCCAGCCGAGTCGCCGACCATCCGGACTCCAGACGGGTTGGGAGGCGGCCGGCTCGTCTTCGCCGACCAGATCGACCCGGTCGGCACCGCTGGGATCGACGTGATAGAGGCGCCCATCACCAGTCGCCACGACGATGCGGTCGCGAGCCTGCTCTCCGACACGGGGAGCGTTCGCCACCGGAGTCGTTTCGACGCGCTCGTCGGCCCCGCCATCGGCAGTCGTCACTGGTGATCGCTCGCTCTCACGATCAGATGTGTCCGTACAGGCAGCGGCGACGAGCAGCGCAGGCATCACGAGACCGAGTCCGAGGCGCATCCCCCCACGGTGCCACGGCCGGGCGAACATGCCCTCAGTGGGCGCAACGTGTGTCGTCGACGACCGGGCAAACGTCCCACAGCGGTGCCGAGCCCTCGATGCCGAGCGCGCTGAGGCGGGAGTGTTTTGTGGCCCACTGGAAGGCAGGGGACCACCCATTCCGCGACCCGAGGAGTCCGCCGTGCGGATCGAACTGACACCGCCGTTCGCCGTGACGCTCGTGGCGGCTTCCTGTCGAGGATCGGCGGATTCAGGTGGTCGTCGCTCATCGGACAGACCGGGCGGGAAGCCTCATTCCCCACGATCGATCGGAGAGGTGCGACGAACCACTGCTCGAGCGGGTCGAGGTTCTTGCCCTTGTGTCCCTCGAGGACCGCAACGTGCAAGGGCGGCGCAGGTGCCTCCAGTCGGACACGGGCGGTTCACCGTCACTCGTAGTGGTCGCCAGTGATTAGGGTTGACCCACCCCACACATGACGAGAGGGGCGATCATGTCACAACCGCCCGACCCTGAGGACTTCACCGCGACTCCCCGAAGCGGCGGCGTCGATCTGGCGTGGACCCAAGTCGCAGGACTGACGTACGAGGTCACGATCACCGCCGGCGCGGACGCGGGTCGAGCCGAGACGGGCATCACCGGTGGCGCAAAGGCGCTCACCCTCGGTCCGGGGGACTACAGCTTCGAACTCGTCGCCGTCAGTGACGACGCGCCGCCGCTCAAGTCCGACGCAGCGACCGCGAGCGCCACAGTGCCGCCGGCGGACGAGTCCACCGCACTCAGCGCACCGAAGGACGTGTCGATCACCGCGTCCGTCGACCAGCTCGTGCTGAAGTGGAGCCCGGTCGCCAGCGCCGCGAGATATCTGGTGCGAGGGCCCGACGGGTTCGATGACGTGCAAGTTCCGCAGTCCGATGCCGAGATCACGCTGGCCCTGACCGTCGACGGGGACGGACTCCGGCCCGGGGTCGTGTATCAGTTCCAGGTCGTCGCGGTCGACGCGGCCGACGGCGAGAGCGAACCGTCGCCCAAGACCGAGCCGCCGATCGCGCTCATTCCGCCGTCCCCGGCGGCCGTCGATGAAGAGGGTGCCGCGACAGCAGACGGCAAGCTTCACGTGATCACCGGTCCAAAGGGCTTCAAGGTGACCTGGGGGGCCGTGGCGGGAGCCACTGCATATGTGCTGACCGTGAAGGCGGCGAGCAACGCTGCGGTTCTGCAAACGCGCAATCTCGGCAGCGGCGACACCACGGCCACGATCACCGGTCAGCCAGACTTCGAGTACATCTTCGAGGTCGCCGCAAGCAACGGTGTGGCCACCGGTGCGGCCTTGGCGAGCAACCCCGTCAAGGTGCTGGCCGCAAGACCGAGCCACTGGTGGCAGAGGGCTTCGCGGGTATTGATCGGGGTGGGCGCCGGATTGGCCGGGATCTCTGCCATGTTCGGACTGTGGGCTCCTGATCACAACAACGTCTGGTGGTCGGCGGCGATCGGCACGTTCGGACTCACGCTCTCGTTGTTGCTGCTGTATGCGACCAACAGTCAATACAGAGTCTTCGGGTGGGTGGTCGGCTTCGACGGTCGCGTGGGCACCTCCAAGATCCAGGCCGCTCTGTGGACCTTGCTCATCGCATGGATCCTCTTCTGCTTCATCGGACTGACCTTCATCGACGGGCGGACGAACCTGTTCGAGGGGTTCAAGGTCATCGGCAAGCTCGACAACGGGGACATCCGGACGGAGCAGACCGATGTGTGGAGCGACTATCTGATCCTCCTCGGTGGGCCGTTCGCTTCGCTCGTCGCGGCCAAGGGGATCGTGTCGGCCAAGGTCAAGAACGGCACGCTCCAGAAGACCGTCGGCACGCATGGGGCGGCTGACCTCCGGCAGGCGCTGCAGAACGACTCGGGCAGCACGGACGTCGTGGACAGCCAGTACCTCATCTTCAATCTCGTCGCCCTGGTCTACGTGGTCGTCGCGCTCGGCGCGCAGAACCAGCTGCCTGAGATCCCGCCGATGATCCTCGCCCTCACCGGCACGTCAGCGGCCACGTACGTCGTGAGCAAATCAGTGCAGCGGAACGCACCGACTCTCAACTCGATCTCACCGTCGACCGCGGTCGTCGGCGAGACGATCGCGCTCGAGGGGTCGAACTTCATGCCGTCCGGCACGCGTGCGCTCCCGAACGTCACGATCGGCGGCCTGCTCGCGACGGTGGTCACACCACCGGTGCAGACGAGTTCCACGCCGGGCGGGCCTGACAGTCAACCGAAGTTGCTGAACGCAGACAACTTGATCAAGGTCGTCGTGCCGGCCGAGCTCGGTGCCGATCACTACGACGTAGTTCTGACGACAGCGGGGCGCGTGTCCACACAGCCCCGGCGCATCCGCGTCGTGGCGGACGTCCCCTCGATCAAGCACGTGAGCCCACCTCAGGTGCCGGGCTCGGGCGGTACGGTGACGATCAGCGGGACGAGGTTCGTCGGCGCTCTCAGCTCGACACCCGACCAGACCATGGTCGTCGTCGATGGGGCCCTCCCGCGGTCGGTCGGCGTCAGACGTTCGTCGACGGGCCTCGAACAGATCGACGTCGCGATCCCCGCCAATCCAGCCGCGAGGGACGTTTCGGTCGTGGTCCACTCGCCCTACGGCACAGGCGGCGCAACGGCGACAGCCACTGTCGGGCAATTGGCGCCCTGACGACGCGCCCGGCACGAAGACGACCCCCACTCGGACGTCGAGGCGAATCTGATCAACTCGCCGATCCGACGTCCTCAACCTCCTGCCCGTCGATCGCTGCCGCGAGCCGCGGCAGCCGTCCGTGCGAGGATCGTTCATCGGACGTTCCACCTGCGTCGGTGCGCGGTGCCGTGCGGGCGGGTCGCGTCCAAGGTGGTGTGACGACACGAGTTCGGCGAGGATCTGGACATGACCGAGATCTACAGACAACTGCACGAGGCGAGCGACCACGTGAGCGGGCTCGCAGGGCGTCACCATCGGGTGGCGATCACGCTCGGCTCGGGCCTCGGCGGCTACGCAGACAACCTGCCTGGCGCGGTGGCGATCCCGTACTCGGAGATCCCGCACTTTCCGGTCCCCACCGTTGCCGGTCATGGCGGCAAGCTCGTCTCGGCCGTGTTCGGCGACACCGGTGTGCTGATTCTCGCCGGGCGGGTGCACTACTACGAAGGCCGCCCCCTCAGCGACCTCGTGTTCGGCACTCGACTCGCTGTCGTCAACGGGTGCGGAACCGTCATCTTGACCAACGCCGCCGGCGGTTGTGGCGACGGACTCGAAGCCGGCGACCTCGTCCTGTTGCGCGACCACATCAACCTGACCGGACAGAACCCACTGATCGGCCCCAACGACGAGCGCTTGGGCCCGCGGTTCCCTGACATGAGCACGGTGTATCCCAGCGAGTTGCGCGACCGCGCCCACGCTGCGGCCGCTCTGGCGGGAATCTCGCTCAAGGAGGGCGTGTACGCCTGGTTCACCGGTCCGGCCTACGAGACACCCGCCGAGGTGCAGATGGCCCGCCGACTCGGCGCCGACCTCGTCGGCATGTCGACCGTGCCCGAGGCGGTCGCCGCGCGTCACCTCGGCGCCGACGTCATCGGGATCTCCTTGGTGACCAACCTCGCGGCCGGCATCGCGGAGCATCCGCTCTCACACGAAGAGGTCACCAAGGCCGGCCGCGACGCGCAGCAACGCTTCACCACCGTCGTCAACCATCTGCTCCACGATCTGTCGAAGAGGGCCGACTGACAACCACCTCGCTCTGACGACGGCCGTCGCCGAGCTTCCCCATGACGATCGCCAAGCGGACGCGCTCTCGACGATCTCGACGACGCGATCGGATGGGCCTGTCGGTGACCGGTCCCCGCCCCGATCGGGCGGCGACAGCCGGCAGTCCGACAGCCCACGCGACCATCGACGTACGATCCGTCGGATGACGAAGCGAACGGTTGCGCTGGTTGGTGCAGTCACGCTGGCGTCGGCCTGCAGCTCAGCCGACACGTCGACGTCGACCATCGCACCCTCGCCGACGACATCCCACGCGACGACCGCTCCGGTCGTGACCGCGCCTTCCACCGTGGCATCGTCACGTCACGTCCTCGTCGTGCAGCGGTTCGATCCGGACGAAGCCAGCAACGTCTCATATGTCGTGGTGGCACAAGATGGCAGCGATCTGGGCACGTTGTCGCCGCCCGCCGACTTCGACGGACGGTGGGCGATTCGTGCGATCCATCAGGCGCCGGGCGCAACGCTCGCATTGGTGGAGACCGGCGACAGCGTTGTGACGCTCGACATCGAGACGCTGCAACTCGAGACCTACCTGACCGGTGCCGAGGTCGAGTGGCGCGACGCCGAAGGCCGGTTCTTGATCGTGAGCACCGATCAGCACTTCGAGGTGATCGACCTGAGGACCCTCACACGACACGACCTCGGTTCGTTCGAACGCTTCTTGTCGGCGGTGTCTGCCGGCGACCGGCTCGTGGTCACCACCACCGAGAACGACGAGTTGGTCACCGTGATCGTCGATGTGGCGGCCGGCGGCGTCGATGAGCTCGACAGCCTGACCGGGATGGGATGGTCGTACGACGACTCCGGCGCGCAGTTGCTCGCGCGGAACTCGCCGAGCGTGACGGATCGGAACACCACGGAGTTGCTCGTGTCGCCGGCGTCGGAACCGACGAGCCAACGTGTCTGGTACACGTCTGACCGCGCCCCACGTGCGGTGTGGGGCGATGACTCGCTCGTCGTCGCCGAGGCGTCGGGTGGCCGCGTGTCGGTCGTCACGGCAGAGTCGACGGTCGACATCGGTGCGCTGCCCGGTGATCGTCTCGGAAGCATGTTCGCCGACCCCACCAGCGCCGGAGTGCTCATCGAGCACGGCGCCGATGCGCTGTCGAGTTGGTACCACGTCGATCCGGTTTCGGCGACGCTCACGGAGCTGCCCGAGCTCGAGGGCCTGGGCCTGTCGACCACAGTCGCGTCGAGACCTGGGCTCGTCATCGTCGACGACGCGGTGTCGGGTTCTGACCGCGAAGCCGGTCGCGTCGTCGCCGTGCACGTTCGTGATGGGAGTCTGACCGAGCTCGTGTCGACACCCGACCGCAGCATCGTCAGCGGTGGCGCCCTCAGCGATGAATTGGTGGTCATCGGCCTCGGAGACGACCAGCCGCTGCAGATCTTCGATCTCGAATCGGGCGAAACGATCACGCTCGACGGCGCGGTGTTCGCGCGAGCCGACCCCGACGCTGCCGTGGCGGCGGTCGAGTTCGGCTCGGCCCGATCGAGCACCACTTCGCTGCTCGATCTCTCGACCGGGGTGCTCCGCGACCTCACGGCAGGACACGCGATCGCCTGGCTGCAGCGGTGACCTCGGGTCAGACGGTCCGATCGATCACTGCTTGGCAACACCAACTCGAGGTCACCGATCGGCACTCCCGTCGAGACGGTCTCGCCGACGTCTCAACGTGACGAAGCCACTCGCTTTGCACCAGGGATGGGCGTACGGTCGAAGTTGTGGAAACACAGTGACCCCCAACGGAATGGAGTACTGATCATGCGAAAACTCTCATTCGGTCTGCTGTTGGTTGCGGCATCAGTGGCGGTCTCCGCGCCGGCCAGTGCAACGCCGCCGAGCGGTGTCGACATCGCGGTCGAAACTGATCTCCTGGGGGGTCCGAGCCCGTTCGAGGCGACCGGTCCCGCAGTCGTCGTCGGTGTCGTGTGCGATGCGGGCACAGTCGTCAACGCCAGCGCCAAGGTGACCGGGCTTTCCCCGACTGGCTTCAATTTCCATGGAGTCAAGCACTTCACGTGCGACGATGGTTCGGGCGAGTTCTTCGTGAACTTGCAGGCACGGATCGATTTCAGGAAGGGCACGACCTTCCAGTGGAACGTCCTCAGCGGCATCGGGGCCTACGAGAATCTTCACGGCGCCGGCTCTGGCGTGGGCCTCGACATCTGCGGCCCAGACTGCGTGTTCGACCTCTACGCCGGTGGTCTGCACATCGACCCGTGATTCACAACGGTCGGGCCGATCTGGACACGGATACTCACCGGCACCACGAACGTGCCGCCTGCTCGCACCGCTTCGAGCGCTCGATCCAGCACGATGCGGCCGGTCACAACGGCAGGAGTCTCGGCCGGTCCGATCGACGCGGTCGAGCAGTTGATGTGACCGCAGGGCTGGTCTACGTTTCAGGTGACTTCAGAGCCGAGGAGAGGCACTCATGAGAGCACGTTTTCGGGTGGCCATCGTTTCCGTATTCGTCGTCGGACTCGCCGCGATGCCGGCGGCGGCGGCGCCGAAACCACCGGAGAAGGACCCGGTGGCGGTGGGTACCGGAGGCGCGGTTGCGACGGTCGATCCGCTCGCCACCGAGGCCGGTCTGGCGATGCTCCGACGTGGCGGCAACGCCGTCGACGCCGCCGTCGCAGCGGCGGCGACACTCGGCGTGACAGAGCCGTACTCGGCCGGAATCGGCGGCGGAGGGTTCATGGTCATCTACCTGGCCGAGACCGGCGAGGTCGTGACGATCGACGGTCGCGAGGAAGCACCGAGCGACCCCGAGTTCGATGCGGACGTGTTCGTCGAGGACGGTGTGCCGATCCCGTTCTTCCCCGAGCGCATCACCAGTGGACTGGCCGTGGGCGTCCCTGGGACGTTCGCGACGTGGGTCGACGCCCTCGACCGCTTCGGAACCGTCACGATCGCGCAGGCACTGCAGCCCGGCAGGGTGGTTGCCCAGCGCGGGTTCGTCGTCGACCAGACGTTCGCCGATCAGACCGCCGGCAACCTCGAGCGGTTCCGGACGATCACCTCCACCGCCGACACGTTCCTCGTGGAGGGAGAGGTCCCCGAAGTCGGGTCGGTGTTCCGAAATCGGGATCTGGCGCGCACGTATCACCTCCTCCAACGCGACGGGCTCGACGGGTTCTACAGCGGTGAGCTCGCCGAAGAGATCGTAGCCACCGTGCAGGACCCGCCCGTGATCGACGATCCTCCGTTCGAGGTGCGTCCCGGCCTGTTGGTGGTCGACGACATCGAGCAGTACGAAGTGCTGCATCCCGACCCGACCCAGGTCGAGTACCGCGGCTACGACGTGTTCGGCATGGGCCCGCCGTCGAGCGGTGGGATCACCGTGGGCGAGAGTCTCAACATCGGACAGAACTTCCCACTCGACGTGGTCGATGACGTGGCCTTCCAGCATCACGTGCTCGAAGCGACCGCTCTCGCCTTCGCCGATCGCAACGCGTACATCGGTGATGATCGCCCGCAGTACAACTACGTCCCCACGACGGGTCTGCTGTCGCAAGCCTTCGCCGACGAACGCGCGGCGCTCATCGATCCGCTCGCTGCGGCCGCCAAGCCGGTCGCCCCCGGCGATCCATGCGACGAAGACGGAAGCCCGCTGTGTGTGCCCGACCCCGCGGCGTCTGCCACAGCGGGCGGCACATCCACGACGCACTTGGTGACCGCCGACAGGTGGGGCAACGTCGTGTCGTACACGCTGACGATCGAGTCGACCGGTGGCAGCGCGATCACGGTGCCCGGACGCGGCTTCCTGCTCAACAACGAGCTGACCGATTTCAACTCGACGGGGGACGGGCCGAACCTTCCCGCTCCAGGGAAGCGGCCACGCAGCTCGATGAGCCCCACCATCGTCCTCGACGACGGGGCGCCGTTCCTGGCCGTAGGGTCACCGGGAGGTTCGACGATCATCACCACCGTCGTCGAAATCCTCACGAATCGGATCGATCGCGGATTGAGCCTGCCCGAAGCGATCGCCGCCCCTCGCGCCACCCAACGGAACACGTCCACGGTCGGCGCCGAGCAGGCCTATCGAGACCTGTACGAAGCCGAGCTGAGCGCGCTCGGCCACGTGTTCAGCAGCAGCGCCGAAATCGGCGCCGCGACCGGATTGGAGTTCTTGGACGACGGAACCGTGCTCGCCGCCGCAGAGCCGGTCCGTCGCGGTGGCGGCGACGCAGGAGTACTCAGACCGTCCGGCTGACGATCGTCAACCGGACAGGGTCTCCGAGACCCGACCGTGGGGCCCGTCGCCCCGGACTGTTCGCACGTGCCCTCGGGTGCACTGATCTTGGGCGTTTGCCCTTCACCGGCCGCCTCGATCGGGGATGATCGCGTCGATGATGGTCGGCGGTGTGAACGCCGGTTGCCGCTGACGCAGGTGTCCCGCGGCGGCGACGGTCCCGTTCGATGGCGCCCTCTGTGATGGACACCATGCCTATCGGACCGGGCAACGTCAGAAGCCTGGCGCGCCTTCCGGTCCCGCTGCATCGTGTACGTGCGGCCGCCATGGCGCGCACCCGACGTGCCGCGCCGACCCGATTACCGTGCGGCGTTGACGATGGTTGCCGCGGCACTGACGTCGGCGATCGTGTTGTAGATGTAGAACGAGAAGCGGAGACGGCCGTCGCGGGGAGCGTGGGCGATCCCGGCGGCGCTGAGCGCATCGGTGGCGTCGCTGGAAATGCTGACGATGGCAGAGTTCGACGGCTCGAGGCCGACCCGCTCACGAAAGTCGTTGGCGAGACCGACGCTGTGTCGACCGATCGTGGCTGTGCCGAGTTCGGCGAGCATCTCCAACGTCGGGGCGGCAGCGGCGAACGAGAACCATGGCGGTGAGACGTCGAATCGGCGAGCGTCGGATGCGAGCCGAAGCGGCGATCCGTAGATCGATGTCCACGGCTGGTCGCCCGCGTACCAACCAGCACTGCGTGGGTGGAGCCACTCATCGCCCGCCGTACTGACGGTCATGAACGCGGCCCCACGAGGGGAGCACAACCACTTGTATCCGTGGCAGACGGTGACGTCGAACCGGTCGGCATCGAACTCGGTCCACGCCGCGGACTGGGTCGCGTCGAGGAACGTGCGGGCGCCCGCGAGGCCAGCGGCATCGGCGAGAGCGGTGAGGTCGAGGAGGGTGCCGTTGCTCGATTGGGCGGAGCTCACGGCGACCAGGTCGACGTCGTCGGTGATCGAATCGATCAGGGTGTCGAGCGGTACGAGACGGACAGTGATATCGGGGTCAGCGAGGAACGGGAACAACACCGACGTGAAGTCGCCCTCAGCGCACAACACGGTGCTGCCTGCTGGCGTCGAACCGGCGACGAGGCCGGCCACCACCGAGGCTTGGCTTGCGATCGCAACACGGGATGGATCGGTGTCGGCCAACGTGGCGTAAGCGGTGCGGCACCGGTCGACGTCGGCGTCAAAGGAGGGGGCGTACAACGTGCCGGTCTGCCATTCGGCGATGCGCCGCTGCAACACCTCGAGCGATGCACGGGTCGGCAGCCCGACCGTCGCAGTGTTGAGGTACCCGGGCACCAACTCGAATCGTTCAGCCGCCCACTGCTCCATGACGTCTCGTTCCGACATGCCCTCATCATGGCCGCCTGAAACGACGTGATCATCGCTGGTTGACATGCACGCATCGTCGCTGGTCGGAGTGTTCGGTCATGGTCAGGATGGTTTCGATGGACACGATCACGCGGAATCCGAGGTGTGCCCGGGGTACGAGTGAGGATCCTCGATCGAACGCTTCGGACACGTGCGTATCGCCGGAACCCCAGTGCCGTGTGGGCGGTGGTGGGAGTGGTGACTCCTCGGTATCGGTCTGCCGCCAACCAGAACCGTTGGGATCGCGAAACGGACCGAACTGACGCACGACTCGTCCATCGGGCCAGCGGACCCAACAGCGCCGAGCGTCGTCCGTGAACTCGATGACGGTCGGGTGGAACCCGAGCCCGGCACCGTCGAACCGCCCCAAGACCTGCATGCTGTCGTCTTCGATACGCGTACCGGACCAGACGATCGGAAAGAAGATCTTTGCGGTGCCAACGAGATGGGTTGAAGGGGCCGAACGTACATGGACCTACCCGGCAATCGGCGCGATCGTTGAGTTGGAGGCGTTTGCCATTCGACCGAGGAGGCGCCATGGAAGTGCTGGCCGAGATCCTGGGCATCGTGATGCAGCTGGCGTTCTTCGGGGTGATCGCGTGGGCGATCGTCCGATTGCTGGGGCACCGCCGTGGAGAAGGTGAGGAGGTCGAAGTCGATCGCGCCACGTCGGTCCGCCGCCTCTTCGTGTACGGACTGCTGCTCGTGACGCTGATTCTCGGTGCGGTCGGCGCCACGATGATCGGCCGCACGCTCCTGACCTCCAGCTGGTCGGATGACGAGCGCACGGCACTCGCCCTCGGACTCGCGTTCATGCTCGTGGCCGGACCCGCGTACGCGTTCCTCTTGCGGTTCGCGCGCGGTCGCCTGCGCGACGATGACGGTGAGCGGACCTCCTTGGCGTGGGCTGCCTATCTCAACACCGCGCTCGCCTCGTCACTGATAGTGTCGACCGTGACGGTCCACAATTTCCTCGCGGGAGTGTTCGGCGTCGACGACTTCGAGTGGCGAGGCATCGCACCGGTGATCGTGTGGGCGGCGGTGTGGGCGATGCACTGGTTCTGGCTGCGGCCCGCCTATGGCCTCCCTGGCGATCTGCACCTGGCGGTCGGGAGCTTGACCGGTCTGGTCACGATGATGATCGGTCTCGGTGGTGTGGCCTACGTCGCCGGCGACGAGATCTACGCCTCGGTCGTCGAGCGTCTGCCGGCCGGCCACGAGTCGCCAGAAGTCGCGACATGGCTCATCGCAGCCGGGGTCGGCGCGGTCGTGTGGGCCTGGCATTGGCTGCGGTGCTATCTGCGCGCCGAGCAGACGTCGCTCTGGCACGTGTACGTGTTGCTGATCGGCACGCTGGGCGGCCTCGCCACTTCCATCTCGTCCGGCGCGACGATCGCCTACTGGACCGCCGTCTGGTACCTCGGCAACCCGACGATGGACCTGCCCAGTGAACACTTCGAGCCCGTCCCGGTGGCCGCCGGGTTCCTGGTGGCCGGGACGGCCACCTGGCAGTACCACCGAACCGTCCTGCGAACCGGGGGCTCCGTCGACCGGTCCGAACCGCTCAGGGCATACGACTATCTGATGGCCGCTTCCGGTCTCGTCGCGACTGTCGTGGGTGCCACGCTCGCGCTCGTCGCACTGTTCGAATCGATCGCCGCCCGGATCAGCGGGAACCCGTCCGCCGTCGCGAATCGCGTAATCCTGGCCATCATCCTCGGCGTGATCGGCCTGCCGTTGTGGTGGACGTTTTGGTCGCGAATCCGTGAGCACCTCGAAGCCGACCCGTCCGCCGAGATCGGTTCGCTGACCCGTCGGCTGTATCTCGTCGTCCTGTTCGGCGTCGGCGGCCTCACCGCGCTGATCAGCCTGATCGTGGTGCTGTTCGTCGGAATCGACGATCTGCTCGACGGCACGTTCGGTGGCGAGACACTCGACTCGGCCCGGGTCGGGCTGGCACTCCTCGCGACCGTCACAGGTGTCGCCTGGTACCACCTCGGCGTGTTCCGCTCGGACCGGGCCATCGCCGAGCAACTCGCCCCTGAACCAGCGCCGCTGCCGCCGCCCGCGCCGCTGCCGCCACCCGCGACTCACGTCGTCCTGATCGCTCCGCCCGACGGTGAACTGGCCGAGGCGCTGGCGGCCGCGACAGGAGTGGTCGTCGAGACGTGGGTGCGCGAGGACGACCTGCCGATGCCCGACATCGACATCGACGAACTCGTCGCCCGCGTTCTGGAGGACGCCGGTCACGAGGTAGCGGTCGTCGTGGGGCCAACGGGCGCCGACGTCATCCCCTACGTCACCTGAGTCGTCCTCTTCCGGAGCACGCCGGGCCGGCGCCAGGAGCAACAGGGCGCCGTATGCGATGCTGTTCGATGCCCGATTCGCGGGGCGCCGGTCTGCGCGCTGGCTCCGGCGGTTACGGGCCGTGTCGATATGCGTTTCCCAGGCCGGATCTGCGGCGGCCGTCAGCTCGCTTCGAGGTGGTGACGAAGTGCCTCTCGGATGACTTCGGAGACGGCGACGCCCTCATCTTCGGCGCGCTGTGCGAGTCGTGCTTTCAGGTCCGGATCCAGACGCACGGACTCAACGGTTGAGGGTGCGGCGCCAAGTCGCGGGCGTCCGCGCTTGCCTCGGCGACTGACGATCTCGTCGACGTCGTAGCCGGCTTCGGCTTCGTCCGCCAGCTGCTCGATGAGGACGTCGTCGACGGGGCGGCCCGACTTGGTGTGTCCGTAGGTTCGATTGGTCATGGCTCGAGGAGCTTTCGGTAGACGGCCCGGAGGGGCATGGCGTGAATGATCCGCTCGTCGCCTTCGGCGGTGACGAGCACGACGAGCTCGAGGAGGTTGGCGGCTTGATCGGGTCCGATGACGAGCCATCAGTCGGGATCCTCGCCGAGGTCGTCGACGACCACGGAGTGGTCGATCGCGTGGAGCATGTCGTCGTCGGCGATGCCGTGGCGGCGAGCTGACGGATGGATCTCCACACAGGATTATTGTAGTACGAAACGACTCGCACGTCGACCACCGGCTGACCCGCCGTCGATCACCGAGCGTTCGCGCGGTTCGTGGTGGTGCCTACCTCCTTGACATGACGATCGTCCTGCCTGGTATGTGCGCGAGATCGAGGCGAGCGGGTTGTGTTGTTGTGATCGGGTTGGGCGGCGTGATCTTGGGTTGGTCCACCCTGGGGCAGCAGCTTCGTTGTGCGTCTCAGTTGGGATCGCTTCGAATGTCTCGTCCGTGACTGCGCGAGGCTGGGTCGATGGCTGAGCGCCCCAGTGGCACCGTCGCCTCGCTGACATGCCTCGCGACCGGTCACATGACCGTCCGAGCCGTCTGCGTAGGCGGCAAGTTCCCGGAGCTTCAGCACGTTGACCATCACGATCGGGCCTTCCGGGCCCGGCTCCGTCATCGCCGCGAGCTGCCCGTCCGTCACTGGATAGAGCTCGTTCTCGGTCCCCATGGGCCGACTGTGGATCCAGTACGTCAACCAGGACCCGGACGGCGCCCAGACCCGGCGTTCGGGAAGGTTCGGACGGTGGGCGACGGGTCAGATCTGGAGGCCTCTGGTCGCGCCGCCGTCGACCATCACATTGGCGCCGGTGACGAAGCTCGCCCGGGGGCTCGCGACGACATCGGCGATCTCGTCAGGTCGCGCGAATCGACGGAACGGGTTCTCCTTGACGATCGCGTCGTACAGCTTCGGGTTCTCGCGCTGTGCACGATCCGACGCGCCGCCATCGAACATCTCGTCGCCCGGCGCCCGCGTGTCGTCGGCGGACGTATGCGTGACCTCGCCTCCGACCGTGACCGCCCCGCTGGGGTCTGACCGGCAGGCCGGTTGCCTGCGCATGTCAGGAGTCGGCTCGGCGGGTTCTGCGACGGCCTCGTCGAGTACTGTGAGTAGGCGAGACGAAAGGGAACGGATATGCGCTGTGACTGCACTGCTGCTGGGGATCGTGATGGCCGTTGGCCTGGTCGCCACTCCGGCGATCGCCAAGGGACCGAAGGCGCCCGGTGACGCCTCGATCTATGACATTGTGGAGTCCAACGAGGACTTCTCCACGTTGAAGTTCGCGCTCGATACCGCAGGCCTCGACGCTGTCCTGGACGGCGATGGCGTCCAGTTCACGGTCTTCGCTCCGACAAACGCAGCCTTCGAGAAGGCCGCAACCGAGCTCGGGTTCGGTGGCGACGTCCTCGCCCTCGCCACGTTCCTGGTCGAGAACGATCTCCTCGACGACGTGCTGCTCTACCACGTCACCGACGGTCGCCGCTTCTCCAATTCCGTGGTGAACAAGAACAACCCGAAGTCGATCGCGACCCTGTTGGGAGCTTTCGTCACCTCCACGCCGTCGGGCACGCTCGTCGACGTGGCGCCCGGTCCCCACGCCCGCGCTGCCCCTCGGGCGAGTCGATGACGTCGCGTCAGAGCCACAATTCTGGGGCAAGAACGATCACCTCATCGAGCCGCCCCAGGACAGCTGGAATGGCACCTGTGAACGAGGCCCGGCTGATTCTCACCTGTGGGTTGCCCGGGGCCGGCAAGACGACGCTCGCCAAAGACCTCGCCGCTGAGCGCGGCGCCGTCCGTCTGACCAAGGACGAGTGGCAACGTGCCCTCGGGTCGAGCCCATGGGACCGAGACGTCGGCGAGAGGATCGAACAGGAGCTCTGGCGCTTGGCGCAGGAGATCCTGCGGCTGGGACTCAGCGTCGTGCTCGACTTCGGGCTCTGGGCACGAGTCGAGCGCGACGAGTTGCGGACGGCGGCTCGTGACCTCGGGGTCGGCGTCGAACTGCACTACCTCGACGTCCCGCTCGACGAGCTGTGGCGGCGCATCGACGCTCGGAACTCGGCGCCGCCGTGGGATGGCGAACCGATCACCCGCGCCCACCTCGAGGAGTGGCACACCGCCTTCCAGGCTCCCGATGCCGCCGAGTTTGCATTGTTCGACCCCGCGCTGCGCTGATCGTTGGGTCCGTTCCCGGGCCAGCGCATATCACTCTGCCGTGTACCACATGCGGGCCGCCCTGAACGGCACCTGCGCGAGCGGTCACCCGCACGAGAATGCGCATCCTCAATCCGGCGTTTGGCCACACCCTGGTCGCGCCTGCGAGTAGGCGTTCGGGCACTGCCCTAACGCTGCTCTAGCCGCTTTCGCAGCCGTTCCGAATTTGCGGCCGCATCGCGTTCGTCCTGATCGTTCAGCCGCTGTTGTTGTTGCTGCTGATCAAACTGTTGCTGCTGCTGTTGCTGCTGTTGCTGCTGTTGCTGGCCTTCTTGCTGCTGCCGTTGCTGGTCTCTTGGCTGCTCGGCTTCCTGCGGAGAATCGGGCACGTGGTTCACCCCCCTACTTCGACTGGTCAAACCCTAGTCGCAGCAGCAGCGGACATGCGCCGACTTGTCAGTCGGGGATCCGCGCATGGACTGGCGCCGGCCCCTCAACTTGCTCGCTCAAGACGATGACCTGAGCTGCCCAGCCCGTTGGAGGGCGATCTCGGCGAGTCTTTGCGGCGCTCAGGCGGGCACGCACCAAGAATGCCACGAACGGTGCACCGGACCGATCAGCAGGCGGGAGAGGGACCAGCAAGTCCTCGCTGACGGTTTCGGACGATTCGACCCAGTCGTGGAAACCGAGCACCCGGGTGAGGATCATCGGCTCTCCCCAGTCGACGTTCGTGTCGACCGGCCAGTCGGCCGCGGTGATGCCATAGGTCTCTACAAAGCGGAGCTCCTTGTCGAGTGCCACGCGCGACGCTCCCGTGTTCTTGACGGCGATCTGCACGCGAAGTCCCGACAGGGGTTCACGTACGGGAGCAGCAGCAACAGCGATTTCGGCGCGCGGTGCAAAGATCCGACCCCGTACGAAACGAAAGTAGGCCCATGCGCCGCCCGCAAGCAGGGCTCCCGCCGTGGTTAGATCGCTCACGGCTGACGCGGTGTCGTGCCAGGTCACAGGACTGCAACCATAACCCGAGCTGTATTCGTCCAGGTCTCGAGACGAATCCAAGTTCGACGTCAGGCGGCTCGGCAGCCCGCGACCGAGCCCCCTCGGTCGTCCCGTCCCGCAGTCCAGCTGGTAGTTCCCTCGCGCCCTCCTGAGCGCCTCCCAAGCCATCACACGAATGCGAGTTACCGTCCCCCGATGTGCCGTTCCAGGGCACCCGATATCGGTACACGTGTTGCTGCTCTGAACGAGGACCGGCGCTCCGAACGCCACGACGAGCGCCGCGCGTATCAATAGGCCCAAGCCGCACAGCGCAGATTGCCGTCGGCCAAGCCACTCGCCGGTCCGCTCGGCGAGCGCGTGAGGTGTGGCCTCCCTGAGACATCCATCCGACGAGAAATGCGGGCGATGCGGCGCGAGGACGAGCCTTGCGGCCTGGGAGTATCGCTCGGGTCCGGGCGACGGGGCGACCGATCGGAATCGTCGATCGCGGGTGAATGCTCGGACGATGCGAACGCGTATCTCTGAGCGGCCAGGCTTGCATCAGGAGCCTCAAGTGGTGAGGCGACGCACGAAGTAGGTGGCGTCTTCGCCTCGCACGTGGATCGTCCGCTCGGCGATGACCTCGGACGCCAATCCTGCGCGTTCGATGAGGCGATCGAGGTGGATGACGTCTCCGCTGCTTCCGAAGAAGACCAGCACCTCACCGCTCGGCCGGAGCCGGGCGGCGACCTCGTCCACGAATCGTCCAAGGGTGCGATAGTTCTCGTCGGCGACGGCGCGCTCGAGGAGATCGCGGGGCCGGAACCAACGAAACGGTGGGTCGAAGACGATCACGTCGAAGTCGCCCTCGACCTGCTCGAAGAGGTCGCTGCGGAACGCTGTGACGCAGCCTTGGACTTCGTTGCGCTCGGCGTTCGCAATGCTGGCTTCGACGGCGAGCGGATTGACGTCGACGGCAACGACCTGGTCGGTGATCTGTGCGGCCAGGATCGCGTTCGCCCCGGCCCCGCATCCCATGTCCAGGACCCGATCGTTCGGCTTGACTCGTCGGCGCACCTCCCTGCCGAGGAGGTCCGATGTCGGTGTTGGCGGGAAGACCCGCTCGGGAATGTGAAGATGGAGCCCGAGGTACTCGACGTCGTGGGCTCCGAGTACGTGCAGTTCTTGGGAAGCTTCCTCGTGCCACTGTCGTAGGCGCTGCACTCGGTCCGCTGGCATGTTCGGGCGGTACTCGTCCATCGCCAGAGCGTACGACTGACCAAGTCGCCGCCGGAGACCCGTTTCGGCTACGGACATGGAGCGATCCTCCTGCGTCGAGACGGAGCGGCAGACGCGCTTCGGGAACCTCGACTCCGAGCACCTCCTGTCGGCCTTCGATCTGATCGTCGACCCATCCACCACTTGTGGAGAAGCGACGCGCTCGTTCGCTGTCGGGATGCACCAACAGCACAGCCGAGACGAAACCGCTCGCTCGCAGTGGCTCGACCGCAGGGGAGATCAACGCAGTGCCAACTCCCGCACCCCAGTTGAGGGGGTCGACGCCGATGGCAGACGACACGCCCGCCTCGGCGTCCTCATCCATCGCCCGCCGGCCTCCAGAGCAACGCCGATCACCTCGCCGGCAACGGCTGCCACCAACCGGATCGCCGGGGACCTCGGCGGGTTCTCCATGCTGCTTCGCCACATCGACGCCCGTTCGACGGGAAACGCGTCGAGGTGGTCGTCAGGCATCAGCCCGCCAGCGCAGGCATGTCGCATCACCGACCTCCGGCGTGCGAATCTCCAGCGTCATGGCGCGACGGTGGTGCTGCCGTCGCAGCGACGAACACGCATATCGACAGCACGCCAAACCAGTCATCCCGATCCGGCCGCTTGTTGATACTGGTGGGGATTCGGGGCGAACGCCAAGCTTCGGGTCGGGGTCTCGGATGGTTCGCCCGTCCCCCGGCTGCCCACCGCGGCAGTCTCATCGGCCGTCGGCTCGCATCGACCGGGGAGCGGCTGGCGCAGACCGCTGCGACGGGTGCGTTGCCATCTGGCGCGGACCGTGGTTGCCGGTCGCCGTGTCGATGCCGTCGACCGCCCGACCCACTGGTCACGCTGTTTGCGGACCGTCGGCTGCCCCGTCGCCTGGGGCGCCACGTCGTCTCCGAACACTCGCTGGGCCTCAGAGTCTGATACGTCGCCGATACACCGTCAGCCCCGGTGGGTCGACTGCCGGGACGAAACCGCTGCTAGTGCCGCGTCAGGCAACGTTTGCGCGTTTGACGAGTTCGCGGAGGGCTCGGTCGTGTGCGTTGCGGTTGCGCCGGTGGATGTAGCGGGCGGATCATGCTGGCTTGTTCGGCGTGGCTGGGGTGGTCGGTGCCGTGGTGAGAAGTTGTCGAGCACGATCCCGATCCGCACGTCGGGCGGATACCAGCTGCGGATGTAGCGCACGAACCGCACGAACGCAGTCCGGTCCTTCTTCGTGACGATGTGCCCGTAGAGACGATCGCGGTTCAAGTCGTACGCGCCCATCATGTGACGCACTCCGTGCGGCCGGTTGTAGGTCGCACGCCGTCGCCGCCGTCGCGGCTGCTCGGCATCACCTTTGCCGGCCGCGATCGTCGCCCACTGGCGGCCGGGATGCGGTTGCAGGTTCAGTGGTCCGATCTCGTCGACGCAGATGATCACCGTCGGATCATCTGCGCCGGGCTCGACCTGGCCATCCGCGATCGCGTAGAGCTCGAGGATCCGGTTCTTCTTCGCTTCGAAGTCCGGATCGTTGGACTGTTCGAACGTCTTGATCACTTGAAACGACACGCCCTCTTCACGGAGCAGAACCCGAAGGCCCTCATGGCTGATGTCGTCGACCACCCCCTCAGCGACCAGGAACTCAGCCAGCTTGCTGAGCGACCAGGTCGAGAACGGCAACCCGTGGTCTTGGGGTCGCGACAACGCGAACTTCTTGATCTGCTGACGTTGCGGCAACGTGAACGTCGGCGGGCGGCCACCGGCGTACTTCGGTGCGAGCGAGTCGAACCCATCGGCCTTGAAGTTGTGGATCACCTCACGCACCCGATCCTGCGACGTGAACGCGATCTCCGCGATCTGCTGCACCGACATGTGTTGCGCCGACCACAACACGCTCTTCGCCACCTGACGACGGAGCCGGTGCCCCGCCGGATGATCTGCAACAACTTGCGTCCCTCCTCGGGAGCAAGATCACGCACCAAGACACGATCGGCCATCCACCAAGGAAAACAGATCCGGGAACCTCAGCGGTGGACGCGCAACCCCGAACGTTCCCGGTCACGGCACTAGATGTCGTCGGGATGGGGAGATTCGAACTCCCGACCCCCTGCTCCCAAAGCCGAAAATGGCCGATATCAGTCTGTTTCGGCCTGCATCAGTCCGTGCCGAAATGTGCCAATGAGCTGGGGTGATGGCCGGACGGGCTGACACGGTCCGGACCGGCCGAAACAGCCTGGTGCACCCTGGATTGATACATCTCTGATACATCGATTTCGTCGTCAGCGACATCAGCGACCCCCTGTGCGGCCAGATTGGGACGCGGCCTCGCGGCTGGCGATGTATCAGATCGCATCGATGTATCAGATCCGTCGTCGCGACCGCCTGTCAGATCGCGGGTTCGCCGAGTCGACCAGTCCAGCTGCACTGCCAATTGGCTCGGCTCATCTGTCGGATCGACGAAGCCTTCGGCGCAGCTCGTTGAGTTCGGGGAGAGCCTCGCGGTCCTTCGCCCGGTCGGCGCTGATCTTCGATTCGATGATGTCGTCGAGCGACGCGACTGGAATGCGCAACTCGCCCGTCGGAGCGAACGTGGCACGCGCTCGAAGCGTGTCGTATGAGACTGATTCGCCGGCCGAATCGGGGATGCCGCTCAGGAAGTCGACGCTGCCGCTGTCAGTTCGCCAGGTCGAGGCAGCGGTCCGAGCGAAGAAGTCCGGATGCAACAGTTGCTGGGAGAGTTCGATGGCTGCCGCGTCGTCGACACCTTCGATTCGGAGGCGCGGGTTGCCCATCTGTCGGAGTGCGTCGCAGAGCCGGCGGTGGTTCTCGACGGTCTGGTGGGCCACGCAGTCGACGTCTCGGGTCGCACGTTGGGCGCCCCACAGAATCGCCGCGCTGCCACCGACGACGACGTACTCGACGCCGTGATCGTCGAGCGCCTGAAAGATCTTCGTCTCGTCGAGCTCGCCGTACTCGTCGGCCGGTTCGGTCACGTCGCCAGGAGGCCCTCATCGCGGAGTTCGGCGGCGAACGCTTCGAGGTCCGCAGCGGTTCGCAACTCCCGGCCGTCGTTCGTCCGCGTCACATCGTCGGCCGTTGGACCATCATGGGCTTCGAACCGGTGGCCGACCTCTTCGCGCGACGCGGGTAGTCCAACCGTGTGGGCCCGGAGTTCTTGGCCGCACGCATGAAGCAATCGGTTCAGCGTCTCAACACCAGGGTCGACCAACCCGTTCTCGTACCTCGAAATCGTTGGCTTCGAACTGCCCGCACGCTCTGCCAGCTCGGCCATGGTCAGCCCAGCGGACTGCCTGGCGTCTCGAATCAGTTCTGCTGCTACGCCCATGATGGGATGTTATCAGATCACGCAACCGCTGGGTCGTTGCTGGGTTGAAGGCTCGACCGGTTAGTTCTCGGTCGAACTTGCCGAATCTGGGAACTGGAAGGGGACGACTAGCGTCAAATTCGTGATGCACAGACGTGTTGGAGTTGGGGTGCTCGTTGCCATGGTGCTCGTCGCAGCCTGTGGCGGCGATGACGACGTCGCGGATCGAATGCCTGAGTCCGTCGCCGATTCGGACCCGGACGGACTGGCTGATGAGCAGTCGACGGTCGCGACGACCGAGCCCTCTGAAGGCATATCTGTCGAAGCGTTGCCGTTGCGGTTCGGGGTGCTGTCGGAGCGGTCGGTCGATGGTGGAGCGGATGGTCGGAACGCGACCGCGGCGATCGCAGGGATGAACGAGTTCGCCGTCGACCTCTATCGCGCCGTGGCCGCCGGCGAAACTGGAAACACGGTGGTGAGTCCGTACAGCGTGACTTTCGCGCTCGGGATGATCTTCGCGGGCGCTCGAGGGCAGACCGCAACGGAGATGGCTGACGTCCTCCACGTCGGCGACCTGGAACCGGAGGCGTGGCACGAAGGCATCAACGCGTACGACCTCACGTTGGATGCACGCACGGTCGGAAGCCCCACGGCGTGGACCGCTGCCAACAAGGTGTGGACGCAGCCCGGTCTCGCGTTGTTGGACGACTACCTCGACGTGCTGACTGGAGCGTACGGCTCGCCGCTCGCGGAGGCTGACTTCGGCGCTGACCCAGAGGGAATGCGCGCCCTGGTCAACGGCTGGGTCGAGGAACGAACGAACGAGCTGATCCCAGAGTTGTTCCCACCCGCGTCGTTCGACGGGTCGACGCAGATGGTGTTGGTCAATGCCGTTGCACTGGATGCGCCATGGGAGTTTCCGTTCGACCCGGCAGCGACACGAACTGAGCCGTTCACCCGAGCCGACGGCTCGACGGTGAACGTACCGATGATGCACTACGACGAATACCTGCCGTCACTGTGGACTCCGGACGTTCAAGCCGTCGAGGTGCCCTACGGGGGCGGTGCGTTGTCGATGGTGGTCATCGTCCCGAACGACCTTGCTTCATTCGAGGCCGAGTTGACGACCGAGTCACTCGCGACGGTGATCGATGGCATCACCGACGGCGGCATCCATCTGTCGTTGCCGAAGTGGACCGCTCGCACACACGTACAACTCAACGACGTTCTCGCCGGGTTGGGCATGCCGTCAGCGTTCGGTGGCGGCGCTGACTTCTCCGGCGTGACGGAGGGTGGCGGACTCTTCCTCGACCAGGTCGAACACGAAGCGGTTGTCGAGGTCGACGAGCAAGGCACACGCGCCGCCGCCGCGACCGGAGGCGAGATGGCTTTGTCGCACGGACCCACGATCGAGGTCAACCGCCCGTTCCTGTACCTGATCCGTGACCGAGGCGCAGGAACGATCCTGTTCATCGGTCGCGTCACCGATCCGACCCTGGTTCCCTGAAGAATGGGTTGGACCAAGCACCGGGCGGACGGTGAGTTCCGGTCGCATGAAAGACGCGTGCATCCGTCAACGTGACCGCGAGAGCGTCACGATGACCTTCAGATCCAACGCTCCGGCGACCTTCTGAAGGCTCGTGAGCGACGCGCCGGTTCCCCCGGCTTCGAGTCGAGCGACGGCGGCTTGGCTCGTCCCCATCCGTGCTGCCAGCTCGCGTTGGGTGAGGTCGGCCGCTTCTCGGGCAGCGCGCACCTGGTCGCCCACATCGATGGCGAGTCGCTTCGCGTCATGAGTCTGATCGAACTCGGCCCGCTCGTCGGCGGTCATGGCGGCGAGGCGGCGTCGCTTCACTTCATCAATCGTTGATCGAGCCACCGCTCATCCTCCTCGGTCGGGTCGAAAGCTCAACGGGCCGCTTGACATCAAAGATGATGCCACGCGCTGTCGAGGCGTTCGCAGGATTGTCATGCAACGAAAGTGCCGTGCGCGGTGCTTTCACGTCGTGATGGACTCTGCCCGATGTGACTGTCATAAGAGCGCCGGCCTTGCGCCGGATCTGCTCACTGTCGCCGAGGTCGTCGTCGTCCTGCGGATCAGTCGGACGAAGGTCTACGAACTCGCCGCCGAGTGGCGCACGACCGACGGTCTCTCTGGCATCCGGTCGGCCTTCGTCGGTGGACAGATCCGATTCCCGCGGCTCGCGATCGAGGAGATCGTCGGCGGAGCACTGACATGGCCTCCGGTCATCGTCGACCCGTTTGCTGACGATCCCGACCCGACACCCCGGCCAACTCTGACCGGACCGACGGCTGCCCGTCGCGCCGCACCTCGCCGACTCCGCCAGGTCTGAGGGTCCCCATGCATGACACCTCATGTCAACCATCACACTCCAAGAACAGACAAGTGCCCGCGGGCGGGGGAGTGGCGCCGTGCTGAGGGTGACGACGCTCTACGCATCATCGGCTGCGGCGTCGGCTGGCTACTACACGCAGTACTTGACCGACGCGCCCGGCGAGCAGCCCGGCATCTGGTGCGGCAGGCAGGCCGACCTGCTCGGGCTCGGCGGCCCGGTGACCGGCGAACAGTTGCAGGCGCTACTCGAGGGCCGTGATCCAGTTGCTGGGACACCGCTCGGGATGTCGCTCGTCGACCGGCTGACGAAGGACGGCGGCACGGTGCGCGCCGTCGCTGGGTTCGATGCGACGTTTTCGGCGCCGAAGTCGGTGAGTGTGCTGTGGGCGCTCACCGGCGACGCCGGCTACCTCGAAGCGCACGACGCCGCGGTGACGGCAACGCTCTGCTACCTCGAACGGTACGGGTCGACCACGAGGATTCGATCGAACGGTCGGCGGCTACACCCTGACTCGCAGGGCTTGATCATGGCGACATTCCGTCAGTCGACGTCACGAGCCGACGACCCACAACTCCACACCCACGCCGTCATCTCAGCAAAGGTCCAGACCGCTGAGGGTCGATGGCTCGCCCTCGACGCCCGGTTCCTCAAGAAGCACCAGCGGATGCTCGGTGGCCTCTATCAGTCGGTGTTGCGATCGGAACTCACCGACCGCTTCGGGGTCGCGTGGCAGCCGATCGAGAACGGGCAGGCCGAGATCGCAGGCATGCCAGGACAACTGTTGGAGCAGTTCTCGAAGCGCACCACCGAGGTCGAGAACGCACTCGACGAGAAGCTCGACGACTTCCGCGAACGGGAGGGGCGCGACCCGACCAGCATCGAACGAGCAGCACTCACACGCCAAGCCGCCGTCGACACCCGCAGCTGCAAGACGGGTCACGGTGTCCCGGATCTGCAGACACGGTGGCAACGCGAGGCGAACCAGCTCGGGTGGTCCGCCGAAGATGTCGAACGCCTCGTTTCGCAGCAGGCGGTCGACGACGAACGTGCACCGGTTGTCACCGTCGCCGGCGTTGTCGACCAACTCTCCGCCCGCGGGTCGACGTGGTCGCGAGCCGACATCATGCGCACGATCTGTGATCTCCAACCGGCTGTGCCGAACATGCCAGCCGACCGATGGCTCGCCGCACTCGAACGAGCGAGTGACCGGATCATTGACGAGTGCGCTCAACTCGACCCGGAGGTTGCTGATCGTCAACGAGCGTCCGACGGTCGATCGGAGTGGCTCGAACCGATCGCAGCGAATCTGACGTCCGACACGATCCTCGACGAGGAAGCCCGCGTATTCGCGTGGGCGCTCGACGCCGAGATCGACCAGCCGCAACCATCGGACTCCGTCGACACGGCCGGGCTCGACGTACTCCAAGCCGACGTCGCCGCAGCGGTCGCCGGCCACGACCGGCTCGTCCTCGCTGTCGGGCCGGCAGGGACCGGCAAGACCACCACCCTGCGAGCCGCCGCCAACGACATCTGGCGAGCCGACCGCATCGTGTTCGGCCTCGCACCATCTGCGAAAGCAGCTCGCGTACTCGAACGCGAGGCCGGCATCCCCTCGGACACCGTCCACAAGCTCCTGTACGAACATCACCAGACCGAGCGGCTGCCGAGCGCCCGCTTTCAACTCCCGGCCGGAGCGACCGTCATCGTCGACGAAGCCGGCATGCTCGGAACGGCCAGCCTCGCCCAGCTCGTAGCGCTGGCCGAGCAGCACCGGTGGCGAGTCGTGCTGATCGGCGATCCACACCAGCTCCAAGCCGTCGGACGTGGCGGCATGTTCCACGAACTCTGTGCGACCGGCCGCACGCTCGAACTCCAGAAGATCCACCGGTTCACGAACCCTTGGGAAGCCGCCGCGTCCCTCCAACTGAGACACGGCGATCCCGACGCGATCGACACCTACATCGACGAGCGCCGCATCTGCGCCGGTCCCCTCGACGAGCACATCGACGCCATCGCCGGCGCCTGGCTGTTCTTCGACGGCAACGGCGACTCAGTCGCGATCACAGCATCGACGAACGAGCACGTCGACCGAATCAACCAAGCCATCCAGCGTCGACGGTTCGCCGGCCACCGAATCGACCCAGCCGACACGGCCGTCATCGCCGACGGCGCCAGCGCCCACGTAGGCGACCGTGTCGTCACACGACGGAACGACCGGACACTCACGACCACGACCGGTGAACCGGTCCGCAACCGCGACCTCTGGACCGTGTCGGCCATTCACCCCGACGGATCGATGACCGTCCGGTCCTTGCTCGATTCCGGGACGGTCACGCTGCCGTTCAACTACGTACATCAGCACGTTCAACTCGGCTACGCCGCGACCGAACACGGCAACCAAGGCGACACCGTCACCATCGGCATCGAACTCGCCACCCCAGCAACCAGCCGACGCGGCCTCTATGTCGGGGCCACGCGAGGTCGGACGCTCAACATGATTCACGTCGTCACCGAGACCAGCGACCGTGAGGAAGCGAGGTCGGTCCTGCGCGGAATCCTGGCCAACGACCGAGTTGACCTCCCGGCGCTCGCCCAGCGCCGAGAGCTCTCGCAGGCGGTTCCTGCGACATCACCGTCAACCATCCAGCCGAGGTGTGCGATTCCGCCGTGGTTCGACGACGTCCGACAACGCCTTGTCGACGAGATGAACGACTCGATTCGGGTGATCGAAGCCCGCGATGCCGATCGAGCGCTTCGTCGGGAGGCAGCCGACGAGGCCCGCGACCTGCTTCCGGCCGCAGTCGCCGCTGCTGGCCCGTTCGAAGCGGCCGCTCGTGTCGCAAGCGACGACCGCTATGACGCATGGCGCGATGTCGAGGCTGCGGCGACGGTCGTCAATGCGGCGGGCCCGCTCTACAGAAGGCGAGATCGGGCAGCGCTGGCCGACGCCGAGCTGCGCCTCGACCGGGCCGAGCAAGTCGTTGCGAGTGCGGAAGAACGGGCCCGGCCAACTCGAGAACGAGTGAACGCCCTTCGTCAAATGATCAAAGACGAGTACGACCGCACGAACGACATTCTGCACCAGTGGGCCAACCACGACGGGCGCGTCGACCGCTCAGGACGGACCGTTGAAGCGCTCGATACTGGAAGTACTGGGCAGCCGGCGACGATCTCGCACTCGACCAAGTCGTCTCAGCGCTGGAAGTGCTTCGCGGTGAGCGCGACGGCCTCGTCGCAAGTCTCGGAGAAGAACTGAACCTGTGGCTCCAGACTCAGCCAGGCAGTCCAGTCGAACGTGCGCATCAGGGTCGTCTGGCAAAGGCTCCAGAGATTGAGCTACCGGGATGATCGGACGATCTTTCCGCAGGCCACGTGTGCGTCGCGGCCGGGATGATCTCGTGTCACGGTGGGGCCGCATTGTGGCGCGTGCTCGTCGTGCTCGGCCAGATTACGGAGCGCACGTTATGCGGCGGTTCGGCCCGGTCGACCTCGATCAGTTTGCCGG
>CAVVAM010000012.1:0-573102 GCA_963746265.1 uncultured Acidimicrobiaceae bacterium | reverse complement strand
AGTGATCTGACGATGGCCAAGCGAGAGTTCCCCCTCGAGCGCACCCGCAACATCGGAATCATGGCGCACATCGATGCCGGTAAGACGACGACGACCGAGCGCATCCTCTACTACACCGGGAAGAGCTACAAGATCGGCGAGGTCCACGACGGCGCCGCCACGATGGACCACATGGCCCAGGAGCAGGAGCGTGGCATCACGATCACCTCGGCTGCCACGACCTGTGTATGGAACGACCACCGGATCAACATCATCGACACGCCCGGTCACGTCGACTTCACGATCGAGGTCGAGCGTTCGCTCCGAGTGCTCGACGGAGCCGTCACCGTCTTCGACTCGGTCGCCGGCGTCGAGCCGCAGACCGAGACCGTGTGGCGCCAGGCGAACAAGTACAACGTGCCGCGCTTCTGCTTCGTCAACAAGATGGACCGCATCGGTGCCAACTTCTACCGCACCGTCGACATGGTGAGGACCCGTCTCGAGGCGAACCCACTCGTGCTGCAGCTGCCCGTCGGCGCCGGTGGACCCGAGTCGAACGAACCGTTCATCGGGCTCGTCGATCTCGTCAAGATGAAGGCACTGATCTGGCTCGACGAGGAACTCGGCGCCAAGTGGGACGAGGTCGACATCCCCGATCACATGATCGATCAGGCCAACGAGTTCCGCGAGGCGCTCATGGACACGATCGCCACCGAGGACGAAGAGCTCATGGAGCTCTACCTCGGCGGCGAAGACGTGCCCATGGACAAGATCAAGAAGGCGATCCGCCAGGGCACGCTGAACAACGATTTCGTCCCGATCCTGTGTGGCTCGGCGTTCAAGAACAAGGGCGTCCAGCCGATGCTCGACGCGGTCATCGACTACCTGCCGTCGCCGCTCGACGTCGATCCTGCGCACGGCATCGAGATCAAGGGCGGCGAGGAGTTCGACGTCACCCGGGGCCCGGAGGACGAGCCGTTCGCGGCGCTGGCGTTCAAGATCGTTGCCGACCCCTTCGGCAAGCTGACCTACTTCCGGGTCTACTCCGGTGAGATCAGCAAGGGCGACGAGGTCTACAACTCCACCAAGGAAAAGCGCGAGCGTCTCGGCCGCATTCTGCTGATGCACGCCAACCAGCGCGAGGACCTCGACATCGCCATGGCCGGCGACATCGTTGCCGGCCTCGGCTTCAAGGAGGTCACGACCGGTGACACGCTCTGCGATCGCGACAACCAGGTCATCCTCGAGAAGATGGAGTTCCCCGAGCCGGTGATCCACGTCGCGATCGAGCCGAAGACCAAGTCCGACCAGGACAAGCTCGGCAAGGCGCTCAAGTCGCTGTCCGACGAGGACCCGACCTTCCGGATCCGCTCTGACGAAGAGACCGGCCAGACCGTGATCTCCGGCATGGGCGAGCTGCACCTGGAGGTCCTCGTCGACCGCATGATGCGCGAGTTCAACGTCGAGGCGACCGTCGGCAAGCCGCAGGTGGCGTACCGCGAAACGATCACGAAGACCGTCGACTCGCACGAGTACCGGCACATCAAGCAGTCCGGCGGGTCCGGTCAGTTCGCCGTCGTCAAGCTCAAGGTCGAGCCGAACCCGGGCAAGGGCTACGAGTTCGACGACAAGATCACCGGTGGGCGCGTGCCTCGCGAGTACATCCAGCCGACCAACCAGGGCATCCAGGCCGGCCTCGAGTCAGGCGTGCTCGCCGGCTACGGTATGGTCGACGTCAAGGTGAGTCTCGTCGACGGTCAGTACCACGACGTCGACTCGTCGGAGATGGCGTTCAAGATCGCCGGTCAGGCCGGTTTCAAGGAAGCCGCGGCCAAGGCCGGTCCCGTGCTGCTCGAGCCGATCATGGGCGTTGAGGTGGTCACTCCCGAGGAGTACCTTGGTGACGTCGTCGGCGACCTCAACCGTCGTCGCGGTCGTATCGAGGGCATGGAAGCCAACGGCAACGTCCAGCAGGTCAAGGCCCAGGTGCCGTTGTCGGAGATGTTCGGGTACTCGACCGACCTCCGCTCGGCGACCCAGGGCCGGGCGACCTACTCCATGCAGTTCGCCGAGTACGCCCAGGTGCCCGAGGCGATCGCATCCGAAATCGTGAAGCGAGTGCGCGGCGAGTGATCGCAGCGCACTCCGTTCCCGTGACAACCCATTCTGTATCAACCACGACAGTCGTCGTAGAAAGCACACCCGAGAGGTAAAGAGCAATGAGCAAGGCGAAGTTTGAGCGTACGAAGCCGCATGTGAATATTGGGACGATGGGTCATATTGACCATGGTAAGACGACGTTGACGGCGGCGATTTCGAAGACGTTGTCGGAGCGTGGTTTGGCGGAGTTTTCGGCGTTTGACATGATTGATAAGGCGCCGGAGGAGAAGCAGCGGGGGATTACGATCTCGATTGCTCATATTGAGTATGAGACGGAGAATCGGCATTATGCGCATGTGGATATGCCGGGTCATGCGGATTATATCAAGAATATGATTACGGGTGCGGCGCAGGTGGATGGCGCGATTTTGGTGGTGGCGGCGACGGATGGTCCGATGCCGCAGACGCGTGAGCATGTGTTGTTGGCGCGTCAGGTGGGTGTGCCGTCGATCATCGTGGCGTTGAACAAGGCGGACATGGTGGATGATGAGGAGTTGTTGGAGTTGGTGGAGTTGGAGATTCGTGAGTTGTTGAACGAGTACGAGTTTCCGGGTGATGATGTGCCGGTGATTCCGGTGAGTGCGTTGAAGGCGTTGGAAGGTGATGCTGAGGCGCAGGAGCAGGTGATGGCGTTGATGGCGGCGGCCGATGAGTTCATTCCGGAGCCGGTGCGTGAGTTGGATAAGCCGTTCTTGATGCCGATCGAGGATGTGTTCACGATCACGGGTCGTGGGACGGTGGTGACGGGTAAGGTCGAGCAGGGTGTGATTCACACGGGTGATGAGATTGAGATCGTCGGGTTGCGTGAGACGCAGAAGACGACGTGTACGGGTGTGGAGATGTTCCGGAAGTTGCTCGATGAGGGGCAGGCTGGGGACAACATCGGTGCGTTGTTGCGGGGGACGGCGAAGGAGGATGTGGAGCGTGGGCAGGTGTTGTGTAAGCCTGGTTCGATTACGCCGCACACGAATTTCGAGGGTCAGGTGTATGTGTTGACGAAGGAGGAGGGTGGTCGTCACAAGCCGTTCTTCGATAATTATCGTCCGCAGTTCTTTTTCCGGACGACGGATGTGACGGGGACGATCGAGTTGCCGTCGGGGACGGAGATGGTGATGCCGGGTGACAATGTCGAGATGACGGTCGAGTTGGGGAAGCCGATCGCGATGGATGAGGGGTTGCGGTTCGCGATCCGTGAGGGTGGTCGCACTGTCGGCGCCGGCCGCGTCACCAAGATCCTCAAGTGACCGACTGATTCGAACGAAACGAGCACATTGACATGGCCCAGAACATTCGAATCCGCCTCAAGGCGTTCGACCACGAGATCATCGACCAATCGACGAAGAAGATCGTCGAGACGGTCAACCGGACGGATGCCACGATCCGTGGCCCGATTCCGTTGCCGACCGACAAGCATCGCTACACCGTGATCCGCGGCCCGCACGTCGACAAGGACTCGCGAGAGCACTTCGAGATGCGGGTCCACAAGCGGCTGATCGACATCGTCAACCCGAACGCCAAGACGATCGACTCGCTGCAGCGCATCGAGTTGCCGGCCGGCGTCGACATCGAGATCAAGATCCAACAAGCCTGAGAGCGTCTGGTTCCGGCGGCGGCGTTCCGTCTCGGCGCTCGCCGACCCGAGCAACTCGGGCTCGTCTCGCCTTGCCGACGACGCAACCAACTCGCTTTCAGCGAGCTGAAGCCCGGTCGGTGGCGAGAGCGTTCGAGCACGTGGGAAGCCCGGCGGCCATGTCGTCGCCGGGCTTCATCGCGTTCATCGCACGACAGCATCTCGTCGAACAGCGTTTCGCCGCGTTCGGCCCGTCAGCGTCTCGACGTGGGGTCTCGCCGGAATGAGCGCATCCGTTCGGCGGTTCCCCTACGTATGAGTGGTGTGACAATCGAACCGAGTGCAGTGCCGAATCGGTCTGCGGATTGATAGACCAGACGCCATGACGTCGCTACCTTCCCCCGATCGACCCGGATGGTCGGAACCGTCGGCCTGGGCGGCGCCGACCACGATCGAGCTGTCGCCCCACGACCGGCGGCAAGCAGTCGGTCCGCCTCCGCCGGCCGCGCCGTTCCCACCAGCACCCGACCCGAAGTCCGACCGTCGCTGGGCCCGAAGGGTCGCACTCGGTCTCGCCATGGTCGTAGCAATGGTCGGCGCCGGCGCCGTCGGGGCGGTCGTCCAGAGCCGACTGGATCCGGACCCGAGCCCTCCGCAGCGGGCGTCGGACGTGGCGCTCGACATCGGAGCGGCACGCACCGATGCGCTGCCCGAGATCGACGTCGCCGCCGTTGCCGACTTCGTGGCGCCGTCGGTCGTGACGATCAGTGCCGACGTGGCAGGCCCGCTCGGCCCCGGCGGTTCCATCGGGACGGGCGTCATCACCACGTCCGACGGAGAGATCCTCACGAACGCACACGTCGTCGAAGACGCCACCGAGATTCGGGTTCGGCTCTCCGGTGAGACGGAACCCCGCTCGGCAACGCTGCTCGCTGCAGATGCCGGCAACGATCTGGCACTCCTGCGAATCGCGGGGGACGAGTTCGTGCCGGCCACCTTCGCCGACCCGGACTCGATGCGCATCGGTGACGACGTGGTCGCGATCGGGTTCGCGCTCGATCTCGACGGTGCCCCATCGGTCACGCAGGGCATCGTGTCGGCGATCGACCGCACGATCGTCACCTCGAGCGGAGCGCTCGACGGTCTCGTCCAGACCGACGCTGCGATCTCGTCGGGGAACTCGGGCGGCCCGCTCGTCAATGCGTTGGGCGAGGTGGTCGGGATCAACACGGCCGTGGCCCGAGGCGACGCGACGGTCGCGGCCACCAACATCGGATTCGCGATCTCCGTCGGCGAGGCGCTGCCGATCATCGAATCGCTACGCGAGCAGGCCGAGGGGGAGGTCCGCGACGAGGGCTACCTCGGCGTGGGCCTCGACGATCGCCGCGACGGCGGTCAGGGTGCGGTCATCGCCCAAGTCGAGGAGGACACGCCTGCGGCCGCAGCCGGCCTCCAGGCGGGAGACATCGTGATCGCCGTGGAAGGCAGGGCGATCGACGGCGGCGCCGGCCTCGTGGCGGCCGTTCGCGATCAGGAACCGGGAGACGAGTTGGAGATCCAGATCCTGCGCGGCAGCGAGGTGATCTCCGTCACCGTGGTGCTGACGGACCGCCCCGAGACGTAGCGCCGCCAGGACGGCCCGTGCCGTGCGACAGCGATCGGCTGCAACGATGCGGTCGCGAGGCCCACGGCCGGAGCGTCGCGCACGCCGCGACGTCCCCCGGTCGCCACCGCGGAACTCGCCGTCAGAAGCACCACTCGTCGTCAGATCGGTGACCGCGGCCGAGATCGCCGGCTGGTTGTTGCGGGTGTGTGTCACCGATAGCATTTCCTGGCCGTGTCCCGAGGTCTCTCGGGCCGGTTCATATTCGCAATCGATGTCCGTGTGAGCCTGATCCGGTCGAGTTCCGACTCGCCGGCAGGGACCTCACGGCAACAACGTGACCGAGTGCTCCGCGCGCCGTACCGGCTGCGGAGCATTTGCGTGAGAAATCACCGGTCAGCACTCAGCAGTGGATAGCCCGTTCGGGCTCGATCAACAGCAAGGACAGCCGCAATGGCACAGACAGTGATTCTCGGCGAGAAGGTCGGGATGACGCAGAAGTGGGTCGACGACAAGGTCGTGCCCGTCACGGTGCTCCGTGTCGAGCCCATGCGCGTCGTGCAGATCAAGACCAACGAGCGTGACGGATACACCGCGTTGCAGGTGACCTACGGGCACCGCGACGCGAAGAAGCTCAACAAGCCGGCCGCCGGCCACTTCGAGAAGGCCGGCGTCCAGCCGGGCAAGCGACTCGTCGAACTGCGCCTCGACTCGGTCGACGGTTTCGAAGTCGGCCAGGAGATCACGGTCGAGTCGATCGCGGCCGGCGCTCGGGTCGACGTGACCGGCACGAGCCGTGGCAAGGGCTTCGCGGGTGTCATGAAGCGGCACAACTTCCGCGGCATGGGCGAGGGCCACGGCGTCCACCGGACGCACCGGATGCCGGGTTCGATCGGCGCCTGTTCGTTCCCCGGTCGTGTCTTCAAAGGGCAGCGGATGGCCGGCCACATGGGCCACGAGCAGGTCACCACGCTCAACCTCGAAGTCGTCGACTCCGACCCCGAGCGCAACGTGTTGCTCATCAAGGGTTCGGTCCCCGGGCCCAACGGTGGTGTCGTCTCGGTCCGCAATGCCGTCAAGTCCGCTGTGAAGGGAGCCTGACCACCATGTCGCAGATCACCCTCAAGAACGCCGCCGGCAAGGACACCGGCAAGGTCGACCTCGATGACGCGATGTTCGGCATCGAGCCGAACGTGCCCGTCATGCATCAGGTCGTCACCGCACAGCTCGCCGCCCGACGCGCCGGCACACAGAGCACCAAGACCCGCAGCGAGGTCCGCGGTGGCGGCGCGAAGCCGTATCGCCAGAAGGGCACGGGCAACGCGCGCCAGGGCTCGATTCGATCGCCGCAGTTCAGCGGCGGTGGTGTGGCCCTCGGCCCCAAGCCCCGCAAGTACGGTCAGAAGACCCCGAAGAAGATGATCGGGCTGGCGTTGCGGTCGGCTCTGTCCGATCGTGCCGGCGAGAACAAGATCGTCGTCGTCGACTCGTGGGGCTGGGACTCGCCGAGCACCAAGTCGGCGAAGGCTGCGCTCGCCGATCTCGGCATCGAGGGCAAGGCGCTCGTCGTCGTCGACCGCGGTGACGTCGTCGCCGCGCTGAGTTTCCGCAACCTACCGCAGGTGCAGTTGATCACACCGGACGAGCTGAACGCGTACGACGTGCTCTGCAACGAGTACATCGTGTTCACCGAGTCGGTCCTGCCGTCCGCGTCGGATCGTCCCGGTCGGCGCAACGGTGCCCGCTCGGCGGTGGATCGGGTGGCCGATGCGACGTCGGCCGCGGCATCACAGGCTGCGGACGTCGCCGAATCGGCCGTCGAGAGCGTCGCCGAGGTGGTGTCGTCCACTGCCGAGAAGGTCGTCGACGTCGTCGAAGCAGCCGTCGACGAGGTCACCGAGCTCGTCGAGGATCTGACGTCCGATGACGACGAGGAAAGCGAAGAGTCATGAAGGATCCCCGCGACATCATCGTGGCGCCGGTCGTCTCCGAGAAGAGCTACGAGCTCATGGAGGCCGGTGTCTACACGTTCAAGGTGCACCCGAGCGCGAGCAAGCCCGAGATCCGTGACGCCGTCGAGGCGATCTGGGGTGTCGAGGTGCTCAAAGTGAACACGCTCAACCGCAAGGGCAAGACCACCCGAGTCCGTGGCACGAATCGCACCGGTTCGAAGCCGAACACCAAGCGCGCCATCGTCACGCTGGCAGCGGGCGAGATCCCGCTGTTCGAGAACTGAGGAAGAGCATCATGGCGATTCGTTCCCGTAAACCAACCAGCCCCGCCCGTCGCTTCCAGACGTCGTCCGACTTCACCGAGGTCACCAAGACGACGCCGGAGAAGGCACTGCTCGCCCCGAAGTCGAAGACCGGTGGCCGCAACACCTACGGCCGCAAGACGTCTCGACATCGCGGTGGCGGCCACAAGCAGCGTTACCGCATCGTCGACTTCAAGCGGGTGAAGGACGGCGTGACCGCCAAGGTCGCCGCCATCGAGTACGACCCCAATCGCACCTGTCGCATCGCACTCCTCCATTACGCCGACGGCGAGAAGGCCTACATCCTGGCACCCCGCGGGCTCGGCGTGGGCGACGTGGTCGAGAGCGGCCACGGCGCCGACATCAGGCCGGGCAACGCCATGCCGCTGCGCTACATCCCGGTCGGTACGACGATTCACAACGTCGAGCTGCGCCCCGGCCAGGGCGGCAAGATCGGCCGTTCGGCCGGTATTGCGGTGCAGCTCGTCGCCAAAGAGGGCGATCACGCCACGCTGCGCATGCCCTCGACCGAGATGCGCCGCGTGCCGATCGACTGTCGCGCCACGGTCGGCGAGGTCGGCAATTCCGAGCACGAGCTCGTCAAGATCGGCAAGGCCGGCCGCAACCGTTGGAAGGGCGTCAAGCCGCAGACCCGCGGTGTCGCCATGAATCCCGTCGACCACCCGCTCGGTGGTGGCGAGGGTCGCACCTCCGGTGGCCGACCGGCCGTGTCGCCATGGGGTAAGCCCGAGGGCCGCACCCGTTCGAAGAAGAAGCCAAGTCAGAAGATGATCGTCCGTCGTCGCCGCTCAGGCCGCGGCCGCCGCTGAGGCCAGAGAGAGTTCCGGAGAAGAAGCCATGACACGCAGTCTCAAGAAAGGTCCCTTCGTCGACGAGCACCTGCTCAAGAAGGTCGATGCCCAGAACGACGCCGGCGAGCGCAAGGTCATCAAGACCTGGTCGCGTCGCTCGACGATCATCCCCGACATGGTCGGACACACGATCGCCGTGCACGACGGCCGCAAGCACGTGCCGGTGTACGTGACCGAGTCGATGGTCGGCCACAAGCTCGGTGAGTTCAGCCCGACGCGGACCTTCAAGTTCCACGCCGGTCAGGAAAAGGGAGCCCGTCGATAATGCGCGGTCCGAAGTTGAACGAAGGCGCCACCGCCGTCGGTGAGCGCCCCGGTACGAAGGCCACCGCCAAGTACGTGCGGTCGTCGGCCTACAAGGCGCGGGTCGTACTCGACCTGATCCGCGGTCTCGACGTGCAGCGCGCCGACCAGGTGCTGCAGTTCACCGAGCGAGCGATCGCGCACGACATCCGCAAGGTGCTCGCGAGCGCCGTCGCCAATGCGAGCAACCCCGACAACACGGGTTCGTACATCGCCGATCCCGACGAGCTGTTCGTGCTCGCGTGCTTCGCCGACGAGGGTCCGACACTGCGTCGCTTCCGGCCACGTGCCCGTGGCCGCGCGACACGTATCCGCAAGCGCACCTGCCACATCACGATCGTCGTCGCCCGTATGAGCGACGACCGACTCGAGGTCCTGCAGGCCCGCTCCGAGGGCGCCGGCGCGGGCGCTGCTGCCAGTCGCCGTGCCCGCGTCGAGCGCAGCCGCAAGCGCGCCGAAGCCGCCAAGGCCGACGTCGATGCCATCGAAGCCGACGAAGAGGCAGAGGATCTCGCCGCCGAGACCGCCGACGACGTCGTGGACGCCCCTGGCGAGGCCGAGGGCCCCGCGGATGTCTCGGATGCGGTCGACACCGACGACGAAGGCGCCGGCGACGAGCCGGACGCCGGGAGCCGCGGAAGCGAAGCCGACGCGAGTTCGGATGCTCGAGACGGTGAGTTCGAGGCCGGTGAGTTCGCCGGATCGGTCCTCCCGGACGAGGACGGCAACGGGCCCGCCACACATCCGATCAAGGGCAACCGCGATTCGATGCTCTACCACACCCCCGACAGCCGGTACTACAAGGTCACCAAGGCCGAGGTCTGGTTCGACACCGACGAGAACGCCGAAGCCGCGGGCTTCGCCAAGCCGGGCGCAGCGTCCGACCAAACCGATGATTCGGAGAACAACTGATGGGTCAGAAGATCAACCCGTACGGCTTCCGCCTCGGCGTGAGCACCGAGTGGAAGAGCCGTTGGTTCTCCGAGCGCGAGTACAAGCAGTACCTCACCGAGGACTGGAAGATCCGCGACGCGATCATGAAACGGCTCGAGTCGGCTGCGATCAGCCGGATCGAGATCGAGCGGACGCGCGACAAACTTCGGGTCGACGTGCACACTGCGCGTCCCGGCATCGTCATCGGTCGCCGCGGCGCCCAGGCCGACGAGCTGCGCCAGATGATCACCGACATCACCGGCAACCAGAAGATCCAGCTCAACATCGTCGAGATCAAGACGCCCGAGCTCGATGCCGCACTGATCGCCCAGGGTGTCGCCGACCAGCTCGCCAACCGCATCGCGTTCCGCCGTGCCATGAAGCGGGCGGTGCAGAACGCCCAGCGCGCCGGGGCGCTCGGGATCCGTGTGCAGTGTTCGGGCCGCCTCGGCGGAGCCGAGATGAGCCGCACCGAGTGGTACCGCGAAGGCCGTGTGCCGTTGCACACGTTGCGCGCCGACATCGACTACGGGTTCCGTGAGGCCAAGACCGCCAACGGTCGTGTCGGTGTGAAGGTGTGGCTGTACAAGGGCGACATCCTGCCGTACAAGGCCGCCAACGAAGACAAGATCGCTCGCGAAGCGGCGATGGCCGTCGGCGAGACGTCGGGTCAGACCGCCGACGACGGCCCTCGCAAGGTCGTGTCGTCGGCTGCCCGTCAGCGCCAGGTGGCTCCCGAGCCCGAGACGCAGCCGCTGATCAAGGACGCCGACCCGGAGCTCGAGAAGTTGCTCGACGAGGAAGAGACCATCGCCCGTCAGACCGGCGAGGGTGAGTGAGGACTCCATCATGTTGATGCCCCGCAAAGTCGCACACCGCAAACACCATCGAGGACGGACGAAAGGGACGGCGAAAGCCGGCACCGAACTGCACTTCGGTGAGTACGGGATCCAGGCCCTCGAGCCCGGCTGGTTGACCGCCCGCCAGATCGAGGCCGCCCGTATCGCCATGACCCGGTCGATCCGTCGCGGCGGCAAGGTCTGGATCAACATCTTCCCGGACAAGCCCGTCACCAAGAAGCCGGCCGAGACCCGTATGGGTTCGGGCAAGGGCAACCCCGAGTTCTGGGTCGCCGTGGTTCGCCCGGGTCGCGTGCTGTTCGAGCTGTCCTACCCGGACGAGGAGATGGCCAAGGAGGCCATGAACAAGGCGATCCAGAAGCTCCCGATCAAGGCACGTGTGATCACGCGCGAGGAGATGATCTGAGATGCACGGGATCGCAGTGACGATCGACGGGGTGCCAACGCGCCGAGCGTCGATGGGTCCGGGGCGCAGCCCTGAGGAAGGAATCTGAGATGGCACGCAAGCACAAGCTGGCCGAGATGGACATGAGCGAGCTGGTCGACGAGTTGCGCAAGACGAAGCACGAGGCGCTCAACCTGCGTTTCCGCAACGCCACCGGCCAACTCGAGAACACCGCCGAGATCGGCAAGGTCCGGCGACAGATCGCACGCATCAACACCCTCATCCGTGAGCGCGAGATCGTCGCGGCCGAGGCAGTAGAGAGCTGAGAGAGCAATGAGTGAAACAGACACCACCACGGCGACAGCCGACGAGGGGAGCGCCCGATCGGCACGCAAGGTTCGTGAGGGCATCGTCACGTCGGCCGGTATGGACAAGACCATCGTCGTCACCGTCACCGACCGGGTCCGCCACGCCAAGTACAACAAGTTCGTGCTGAAGAGCAAGAAGCTCTACACACACGACGAGGCCAACGACGCCGGTGTCGGCGACAGGGTCCGTGTGATGGAGACCCGTCCGATGAGCAAGAGCAAGCGCTGGCGTCTCGTCGACGTCGTCGAGCGGGCACGGTGATCATCCGATGATTCAGCAAGAATCGCGACTTCGGGTCGCCGACAACAGCGGCGCCAAGGAAGTCCTCTGCATCAAGGTGCTCGGTGGCACACGCCGCCGCTACGCCTCGATCGGCGACGTCTTCGTGGCGACCGTCAAGGATGCCATTCCGGGTGCCGGAGTGAAGAAGGGCGACGTGGTCAAGTGCGTCGTCGTCCGGGTCAAGAAAGAGAAGCGTCGTCCGGATGGCAGCTACATCCGGTTCGACGAGAACGCGGCCGTGCTGATCAAGGACGATCTGACGCCGCGCGGCACGCGCATCTTCGGCCCGGTGGGCCGCGAGCTGCGTGACCGCAAGTTCATGCGCATCGTGTCGCTCGCGCCGGAAGTCATTTGAGGAGGGTGATCTGACATGAAACTCCGCAAGGGAGATCCGGTCCGTGTGATCACGGGCAAGGACAAGGGCAAAGAGGGCGTCGTCGAGCGTGTCTACCCCAAGGCCAACAGGGTGATCGTCACCGGCGTCAACACGGCGGCGAAGCATCAGCGAGCCCAACGTGCCAACGAGCAGGCCGGCATCATCGACAAGGACATGCCGATCGACGCCTCCAACGTCATGTTCGTGCACAAGGGCAAGACCGTCCGGCTCGGCTACGCCGAGAACAAGAAGGGCGACAAGATCCGCGTCGCTCGTCCAAGTGGTGAGGAAGTCTGATGAGCGCCACCGCAACGCAACCGCGACTCAAGGCGCGGTACAACAACACGATCAAGGCGCAGCTCGCCAAGGACCTCGGTATCGAGAACGAGATGCAGATCCCGAAGCTCGAGAAGATCGTGATCAACATGGGTGTGGGTCGGGCCACCCAGCAGCCTTCGTTGCTCGAGAAGGCCGTCGACGAACTCACCCTCATCGCCGGTCAGAAGCCGATCGTCACCAAGGCCCAGACCTCGATCGCCGGGTTCAAGCTGCGTGAGGGCCAGGCCATCGGCACCAAGGTGACGCTGCGCGGTGATCGGATGTGGGAGTTCTACGACCGTCTGCTGTCGGTGGCCATCCCCCGTATCCGCGACTTCCGCGGTCTGCCGGCCCACTCCTGGGACGGCCGGGGCAACTACACGTTCGGTCTCAACGACCAGACCGTGTTCCCCGAGATCAACGTCGACACCGTCGACCACCAGCGCGGCATGGATATCACGATCGTGACGACCGCGGCCACGAACGAGCACGGCAAGGCACTGCTCGATGCGTTCGGGTTTCCGTTCAAGAAGGGCGCGGACGCCGACAGCGCTCCCCGCAAGAAGAGGCGCCGTGGTCCGTACCGCGGTGGCAAGAAGAAGTGAACGAGTAGGCGAGAGAGAGAAACGACATGGCCAAGAAAGCACTCGTCAACAAGGCGGCTGGTACGCCCAAGTTCAAAGTTCGCGCTTACACCCGTTGCCGCCGCTGCGGCCGGTCCCGCTCGGTCTTCAGGAAGTTCGGTCTGTGCCGCATCTGCTTGCGCGAGCTCGCACATGCCGGTGAGATCCCCGGTCTGACGAAGTCGAGCTGGTGAGGGAGGAAGAAACATGCTGACTGATCCCATTGCCGACATGCTCACCCGGATTCGCAACGCGAACACGGCGATGCACGACGAGGTGCGAATGCCCTCGTCCAAGCAGAAGGTGGCACTCGCGAAGGTCCTCGAATCCGAGGGCTACATCGGAGGCTTCGAGGTCGCACCGTCGGCCAAGGGCCCCGGCGACGTGCTGACCATCTCGATGAAGTACTCCGATGACCGTGAGCGCACGATCTCGGGCCTTCGTCGCATCTCCACGCCGGGCCTGCGCGTCTACCGCAAGTCGACCGCCGTACCCCGTGTGCTCGGTGGCCTCGGCGTCGCCGTCCTGTCCACGAGCCACGGGCTCATGACCGACCGCGAGGCGCGCCAGCGCAACGTCGGCGGCGAAGTCCTCTGCTACGTCTGGTAAGGAGCCGCACATGTCTCGTATCGGTAAAGCACCGGTCACCGTTCCCTCCGGCGTCGACGTCACGGTCGCCGACGGCACCGTCACGGTCAAGGGCCCGAAGGGCACTCTCAGCCGCCCGATCCCGGGCGACATCGAGATCCGACAGGGAGATGGCACGCTGACGTTCGTCCGTCCCAACGACGAGCGCAAGAACAAAGCGCTCCACGGCCTCACCCGGAGCCTCGTCAACAACATGGTCGTCGGGGTCACCGACGGCTACAAGAAGGAACTCGAGATCGTCGGCGTCGGTTATCGCGCCGAGGCGCAGGGCCCCAACGGCCTGCGTCTGAACCTCGGGTTCAGCCACCCGGTCAGCGTGACCGCTCCCGAGGGGATCACGTTCGAGGTGCCGGTGCCGACGCAGGTCGTCGTGTCGGGAATCGACAAAGAGGTCGTCGGTCAGGTGGCCGCCAACATCCGCAGCATCCGCAAGCCCGAGCCCTACAAGGGCAAGGGCGTCCGGTATGCCGGCGAGCGCGTGCTGCGCAAGGCCGGCAAGGCAGGTAAGAAGTAATGAGTGACATCGCCAAGGCACGACGCGAGGGTCGCATCCGTCGCCACCGTCGGGTCCGCAAGAAGGTGCACGGCACCGCAGACCGTCCGCGTCTCGCCGTTCATCGCTCCAACAAGCACGTCACCGTCCAGGTGATCGACGACGACGCCGGACGTACGCTCGCGGCGGCGTCGACCAACGAGGCCGACCTCCGCGCCAGCAGCGGTGCCACCGTCGCCGCCGCGACCCGAGTCGGAGAGCTCATCGCCGAGCGGTCGAGGGCGGCCGGCATCACTGCCGTCGTGTTCGACCGCGGCGGTTTCGCCTACCACGGTCGCGTCGCCGCGATCGCTGATGCTGCCCGGAAGTCAGGTTTGGAGTTCTGATGTCGAATCTGCCGAACGTTCGCGGCGATCGCCGACGCCGCACCGTCAATCACGACAACGCAGGTCTGGAGTTCTGATGGCTTACAGCAATGACAATCGTCACGATCGTGACAACGAGGGTGGCCTGCGCGAGTCGCGGGTCATCACGATCAACCGTGTCGCCAAGGTCGTGAAGGGCGGCCGTCGCTTCAGCTTCACCGCGCTCGTCGTGGTCGGTGACGGCAACGGCCGTGTCGGCCTCGGATACGGCAAGGCGAAAGAGGTGCCGCTGGCGATCCAGAAGGGCACCGAGGAAGCCAAGCGCAACCTCTTCGACGTCCCGCTCGCGGGTTCGACGATCATCCATCCGGTGATCGGCGAGACCGGCGGCGGTCGGGTCCTCATGAAGCCCGCCGCAACGGGTACCGGCGTGATCGCCGGAGGCGCCGCCCGGATCATCCTCGAAGAGGCCGGCGTGCACGACATCTTGTGCAAGTCGCTGGGCTCCGCGAACCACATCAACGTCGCCCGCGCCACGATTGCCGGGCTCAAGTCGCTGCAGCGCCCCGACGAAGTGGCCAAGCGGCGGGGCATCCCCGCCGAGAGCTTCGTTCCGAAGGGCCTCCTCGACGCCTACAACGAGCGCCAGAAGCAGATGGCTGCCGGCGTCACCGGGAGTGCAGAATGACCACCATCACCGTCAGGCAGGTGAAGTCGGCCATCGGCGAGAAGCCCAAGACGCGCGGCACGCTTCGTGCGCTCGGCCTGGGCCGGATCGGCAACACCAACACGCTCCCGGACCGGCCCGAGATCCGCGGCATGCTCCATCGTGTGCCGCATCTCATCGAAGTCACGGAAGGAACGGAGTGATCATGCGCATCGACGATCTCACACCGGCACCCGGTTCGAAGCAGAGCCCCAAGCGCGTCGGTCGAGGAATCGGCGGTCGGGGCGGCAAGACCGCCGGCCGCGGCACCAAGGGTCAGCGCGCCCGTAACACGGTGGCGCGAGGCTTCGAAGGTGGCCAGATGCCGCTCAAGCAGCGGGTACCGAAGCTCAAGGGCTTCACCAACCCGTTCCGCGTCGAGTACACGGGTGTCAACCTCGACACGCTCAGCGCACTGGGCGAGTCGACGGTGACGCCGGACCTGCTCGTCGAGCGCGGCATCGTCCGCAAGGACGCCTTCGTCAAGATCCTCGGTCGGGGTGACGTGACGAGCAAGCTCGACGTGCACGCCCACGCCGTGTCGAAGGCCGCCGAAGCCGCGATCACCGGCGCCGGCGGCTCCGTCACGCTGATCACGCTCCCGTTCAAGGAAGAGGGCAAAGCCGGTCGCCCGGCTGCCAAGGGCAACCAGTTCACCAACAGGTGACCGCCCGTCGGCGACGGCTCGCCGAGAGCCTCGCCAGCTAACCTGCCCGAGTCCCCGAACACGAGGAAACATCGCACGTGCTGTCGAACCTGTTGAACATCTTCAAGATCCCGGATCTGCGGAACAAGATCCTGTTCACGTTCATGATCGTGGGGCTGTACCGCGTCGGCGCCGCGATTCGTGTGCCCGGTGTCGACCCGCTCGCCATCGATCAGCTGCGTGAAGGCGCACAGGACGGCGCGCTCGGGTTGTTCAACCTGTTCTCGGGGGGTGCGTTCGAGTCGTTCTCGATCTTCGCGCTCGGCATCATGCCGTACATCACGGCCAGCATCATCATGCAGGTGTTGGGTGTCGTGATCCCCAAACTGGAGGAGCTCCAGCAAGAGGGTGCGGTCGGTCAGCGCAAGATCACGCAGTACACGCGGTACGTCACGATCGCACTCGCGACCCTGCAGGCCACGGTGCTCGTGTTCCTGTTCGGTACCGGGGGCGGTGGAGCCTTCTTCAGTGCGGTGCAGGCGCCCTCGGTGCCACTGCTCCCCGACGGCATCTGGCCGCGCGGCTACCTGATCATCCCGACCCTCGTCGCCGGAACGGCGGTGCTCATGTGGATGGGTGAGTTGATCTCCCAGCGCGGGATCGGCAACGGCATGTCGATGATCATCTTCGCCTCCGTCGTGGCGTCGCTGCCGGGTGGCTTCTACTCGATCCTCCAGGTCAACAAGTGGTTCTGGTTCGTCGTGATGGTGGTCGTCACGCTCGGCATCATCGTTGCCGTCGTCTTCGTCGAACTCGGACAGCGGAGAATTCCGGTGCAGTTCGCGAAGCGCGTCGTCGGTAGGCGGATGATGGGTGGGCAGAACACGTACATCCCGCTGAAGGTCAACCAGTCCGGCGTGATCCCCATCATCTTCGCCAGTTCGATCCTGCTGCTGCCCGCGATCATGGTCAGCTTCCTCGGCAACGGTGGGCCCGACAGCTGGCGCTCGCGGGTGCAGGAGTACGTCGATCAGTACATCCTCAACAGCCAGAACCTCGTCTACGTCACGATCTTCGCGTTGCTGATCATCGCGTTCGCGTACTTCTACAACTCGATCGCGTTCGATCCGGTCCGCCAGGCCGATCAGATCCGCCGTCAGGGTGGCTTCATCCCGGGTGTGCGACCCGGTCCACAGACCGAGGCGTATCTCGCCAAGGCCGTGAACCGCATCACGTTGCCGGGCGCGGTCTTCATCGCGATCATCGCGATCCTGCCGTACCTGATCCTCTGGGCCGCCGACATCAACTCGTTCGCGTTCGCCGGAACCAGCGTGTTGATCTCCGTCGGCGTGGCACTCGAGTTGATGCGTCAGATCGACAGCCAGCTGATGCTGCGCAACTATGCCGGGTTCCTGAAATGATCGTCGGGACTGGTCTCCGCTCCGCTTTGACCGCTCCCTGCGTGAGGTTGGGTTCGCCGGCGCTCGCTCACGTCTGCCCACCCGTGCGCGGCGCAGCGGGCTCGATGGTGGTCGCCTCGGCGCGGCCGGGGAACGCTGCAGCGCGTTGATTCCCGGGGCGCGCCTCATCATTCTCGGGCGGCAGGGAGCCGGCAAGGGAACACAGTGCGTGCGCTTGTCGCGCCACTACGTCGTACCGCACATCTCGACCGGCGACATGCTGCGTGCCGCGGTTCGCGAAGGCACGCCGCTCGGGGTCGCGGCCAAGAAGATCATGGACGAAGGCGGCCTCGTCGGCGACGACATCATGATCGGCATCGTCGACGAGCGGCTGGCGAAGCCCGACGCCGACAGCCGGGGGTACATCCTCGACGGGTTCCCCCGCACCGTCGCCCAGGCGGAGGCGCTCGACGCGTTGACCGTGGCGAAGCCCATCCACGTGGCGATCGACCTCGACGTACCCCGTGAGATCGTGCTCGAGCGGCTCTCGGCGCGCCGCGTGTGCCGAGACTGCGGCACGAACTACACCGCCACCGACCAGGAACCGTCACCGTGGATCTGCGATGTCTGTGGTGGTGACGTGCAGCAGCGCGCCGACGACACGCCCGACGCGGTCGCTCGCCGCCTCGATCTCTACGAGACCCAGACGGCGCCACTGATCGAGTACTACGCCAGCCGTGGCGCGCTCGCCGTCGTCAACGGTGTGGGTCAGCCCGACCACGTCTTCAAGCGCCTCACCGACGCCATCGAGGCTCGGAGATAGTCGACGGAACTCGTTTCGCCTCGCCCTGTCCGTTCGGCCGGCCACCGCGGGCGCCCGTTCACTGCTCGGGGCGGCGTGTCTGCACGTAGCAGGTTGCGTGCGAAATGTGGGGGATGTGGGCATTGGCGAAGTTCAACCCGCCCGATAGCATTGCTAGTCGGTCTGTGCGCAGACCAGCACACAACATTCGTTGACCTGGGCCGATACCCAGGTCTCACCGAGGAGAGTCATCCTGGCCAAGCCAAAAGACGACGCCATCGTGCTCGAAGGCACGATCGTCGAGTCCCTTCCGAATGCAATGTTCCGTGTCGAGCTCGAGAACGGCCACAACGTGTTGGCCCACATCTCGGGCAAGATGCGGATGCACTACATCCGCATTCTGCCGGGCGACAAGGTGCAGGTGGAACTCACTCCCTACGACCTCACCCGAGGCCGTATCACGTATCGATACAAGTGAGAGAGCTGTCGTGAAGGTCCGTCCGAGCGTCAAACCCATGTGCGAGAAGTGCCGCGTCATCCGCCGGCACGGTCGCGTCCAAGTCATCTGCGAGAACCCGCGCCACAAGCAGCGCCAGGGCTGAGAGAGAGAACGAGAATGGCACGTATTGCTGGCGTCGACATCCCCCGCGAGAAGCGGCTGGAGATCTCGCTCACCTACATCTTCGGGATCGGACTGACCACTTCGCAGAAGATCTGCAGCGACCTGGAGCTCGACCCGGACACCAAGGTGTCCAACCTGACCGAGGACGAGGTCAACAAGATCCGTCAGTACGTCGACCAGAATCTCACCATCGAAGGTGACCTGCGCCGCGATGTTCAGAACGACATCAAGCGCAAGATCGAAATCGGCTGCCTGCAGGGCGTCCGTCACCGCAAGGGCCTGCCGGTCCGCGGCCAGCGCACACACACCAACGCTCGCACCCGCAAGGGCCCCAAGCGCACCGTTGCCAACAAGAAGAAGGCAGTCAGGAAGTAGTCATGGCCAAGGCAAAGCCGGGCGGTCGTCGCCCCCGCAAGCGCGATCGCAAGAACGTCTCCACTGGCGTCGTGCACATCAAGAGCTCGTTCAACAACACGATCGTGACGATCACAGATCCTCAGGGCAACGTGATCTCGTGGGCGTCGTCCGGGGCGGTCGGATTCAAGGGCAGCCGCAAGAGCACGCCGTACGCCGCGCAGCAGGCTGCCGAGCGGGCGGCCAACGCAGCGATGGAGCACGGCCTTCGTCGCGTCGAAGTGCAGGTGAAGGGTCCGGGTTCGGGTCGTGACACCGCAGTTCGCTCCATCCAGAACACCGGCATCGAGGTCACGTCGATCAAGGACGTCACCCCGGTGCCCCACAACGGTTGCCGTCCGCCGAAGCGGCGCCGAGGCTGAGGTCGTCATGGCTCGTTACACCGGTCCGAAGGTGCGCCTCTCGCGTCGCCTGTCCACCAACATCTTCGAGAACGAGAAGGGCCGCAAGGCCCTCGATCGTCGTCCGTTCCCGCCGGGGGCGCACGGCCGCACGCGGCGTCGTAACGCCGGCAGCGAGTACCTTGCCCAGCTGCAGGAGAAGCAGAAGGCGAAGTACATCTACGGCGTGCTCGAGAAGCAGTTCAAGAAGACGTACAACGAGGCCAACCGCCTCCAGGGCCCCACTGGTGAGAACCTGCTGATCCTGCTCGAGACCCGTCTCGACAACGTCGCCTACCGCGCCGGCTGGGCGTCGACCCGGCCCCAGGCCCGCCAGTTCGTGAATCACGGCCTGATCAAGGTCGACGGCCAACGCGTCGACATCCCGTCGTACCGCCTCAAGAAGGGCCAAGTCGTCTCCCTGAGCGAGAAGGCCGCCAACATGATCGTCGTCCAGCACAACATCGACACGCTCGACCGTTCGCTCGTCGGCTGGCTCGAGTCTGGCGAGGGCGGCAAGCAGGTCACCGTGCGCGACCTGCCACAGCGTGAGCACATCGACGTGCCGGTGCGCGAGTCCCTCATCGTCGAGCTGTACTCGAAGTAGCCCGCCGCCCATCATCGCTCGGCCGCGGCGTGAGCCGCCGCACCTCACACCCGCAGAATCAGAGTCACCGCACTCTCAGAAAGGACCTGGCAGCAGATGCTCGTCATGCAGCGCCCTTCCGTCGAAGCCCTCGGCGAGGAGAGCAACAACCAGCAGCGCTTCGAGATCGGTCCGCTCGAGCCCGGTTTTGGCCACACGCTCGGCAACTCACTCCGTCGCACCCTCCTGTCGTCGATTCCCGGCGCCGCGATCACGACGGTGCGCTTCGACGAGGCGCTCCACGAGTTCGACACGATCTCCGGTGTGGCCGAAGACGTCACCGACATCATCTTGAACCTGAAGGACGTCGTGCTGACGTCGGAGTCTGAGGAAGCCGTCAACCTTCGCATCGACGTTCGCGGTCCGGCCATCGTCACCGCCGGTGACATCGAGTGCCCGGCCGATGTCGAGGTCCTCAACAAGGACCTGCACATCGCGACGCTCAACGGCAAGGCCCGCCTGGCGATCGACCTGACGGTCGAACAGGGCCGCGGCTACGCCTCCAGCCAGCGTGAGATCGAGAGCCGGACCATCGGCGTCGTGCCGATCGACGCACTCTTCAGCCCCGTTCGTCGCGTCAGCTTCGACGTCGAGCCGACCCGCGTCGAGCAGTCGACCAACTACGACAAGCTCGTACTCGAGATCGAGACCGACGGTTCGGTCACCCCGGCCGATGCGCTCGCCTCGGCCGGTGCGACGCTCCGGTCGCTGGTCGACCTCGTTGCATCGCTCACCGACGAGCCCAAAGGGCTCGAGCTGGGCGAGATGGTCGACACGACCACCAGCTCACCTGATCTCGACCTCCCGATCGAGGACCTCGATCTGTCCGAGCGTCCCCGCAACTGTCTCAAGCGGGCGCAGGTCAACACGGTGGGCGAGTTGCTCACCAAGACCGAGGACGACCTGTTGAACATCACCAACTTCGGGCAGAAGAGCCTGGACGAAGTCAAAGAAAAGCTGGACGAGCGCGGCCTCACGCTGCGCGGCTGACGTCCGGTTCCGATTCGAAAGCACCACTGACATGCCTGCAACTCCACGTCGCGCCACCAACTTCGGTGGTAGCTCGCAACACCAGCGCCTGATGATGGCCAACCTCGCCGCGTCGCTGTTCGCCGCCGAGGGTATCGTCACCACCGAGGCCAAGGCGAAGGCGCTCCGCCCGATCGCCGAGAAGCTCATCACCAAGGCCAAGAAGGCTCAGGACGGCCCGATGCGCGTGCACCGGATTCGACAGATCCAGGGCTACCTCGGCGACCGCGAGATGACCCACAAGCTGGTCAACGACGTGGCGCCACGCTACGAGGAACGCAACGGTGGGTACATCCGCATCCTCAAGCTCGGCCCACGCCCCGGCGACTCCGCCAAGATGGCGAGAATCGAGCTCGTGTGATCTCGCTCGCTGGCGCTCGCTCCGAATCCTGATCCGAGCGGCTGCGCGCCACCCGGCTGTGATCGCCTCACGACTTCGTCGTGTCGGCGATGTCTGGCGGGGATCGCTGAGCGACCTTCCGGACCTCCCCACTGCAACTGCCGCGTCGTAGCGTGGGGTCCGTGAGCGACGTGGCTGACCGACACGATCTCGTGCCCGAGGCGTTCGGCCGCGTTCGGTTCGTCGTGGCGTACCGAGGAACCGAGTTTCGGGGGTTCGCACCGAATCACGGGGTGCGGACGGTTCTGGGGGAGCTGCACTCGGTGATCGCCAAGGTCGTGCGTGGACCCGTCGAGTTGACGGGGGCCGGGCGCACCGACGCCGGAGTGCATGCTTGGGGGCAGGAGGTGTCAGGGGATCTGCCGGCCGGGACCGATCTGGCCGATCTGCAGCGACGGGTCAACAAGATGTGCGCGCCCGACGTCTCGATCCGCTCGATCGGGTGGGCCGACCCTGACTTCGATGCCCGATTCTCGGCCACGTCGCGGCGTTACCGCTACCACGTGTGGAACGATCCGGCGCCGAACCCGTTGCTCGCCGACGTCATCTGGCATGTGCATCGACCTCTCGATCTCGACGCCATGCAAGCGGCTGCCGACCCGCTCCTCGGCGAGCACGACTTCTCCTCGTTCTGCCGGAAGCCCAAGACGCCCGACGGCATGGAGCCTGCGAGCCTCGTGCGGATCGTGTTCCACGCGACCTGGACGCGCCTCGACGAGACGCCGATGTTGCGGTTCGATATCGCGGGATCGGCGTTCTGCCACCAGATGGTGCGTTCGATCGTCGGGACGATGGTCGACATCGGTCTCGGCCGTATCCACACCACGAAGATGGCGGACATGCTCGAAGCCCGCAGCCGCGCCGCGGCCGGGGGAGTGGCTCCACCGACGGGCCTCATCCTCTGGGAGGTCGGCTACGGCGGCGACCGCTGGGACGCCTGAGATCGAGCACGACCAACCGGTCTCGACCCGATCTCCGACGACGCCGTGGCGGCGTGCCGCATCGTCGTCGCCGTGGCGGCGTGCCGCATCGTCGTCGCCGTCGTGTCGGATTTGCGCCGAGAATCCGAACGCTTCCGGGCCGCGAGGTCGATCCGGTCGATCGCGCTGAACTCGCCGATCCGTTCCGCCGGCCAGACGTGCGGTGGCGAGGGTCGCCGTCATGGTGGGGTTCACGGCGCCCACGGACCACGGCGACGAAAGCCGAGCCCGGCACAGCGGTGCTCGTAAGGAACGCTGCCGTCGGTGACGGTCGCGCCGACCCCGTCGATCCGGGCGACCGCGGGCGACCGCGGGCGAGCGATCGGAGCGCGAGTCGAACGACGTCGGCACCGAGACCCGACCCCTGCCGTGATGGCGCCACGACGACCGGGTCCACGTGGTGCACTCGGTCGGCGACCACGACGAACGAGTGGTCGCGGAGCATGATGTCGAGAAGTGGTCGATCGCTTCGAGGACGTCGTTCGAGCCTTCGCCCTCGTCGTCGATCGTCTCGCGACAGGCATCGAGGAGCAGGGTCGCGGGGCCGTCGCGGTCGTCGGCGACCACGGGTCGGGCGGCGTGGGCGTTCGATGGCACCGCGACATCGATGAGCGTCAGCCGGTCTTCGCTCCGCGTTCGCGCCAGCGGGACCGAGCATCCCACACGTGCAACGGGGCGGGGAGCGGATGGTGGCCTCCCCGCCCCGATGGGTGGCGGTGTCTGTCGGTGGTTTACGACTGCTCGACGGCGCCGGCGTCACAGCCGGCACCCAGCGGCCGGGCGACGCCGCGCTGGTCGGTGGCCGGGCAGGCTCCGGCACCGGCGAAGTCGATCGCCGGGCTGAGGGCGTCGAGCGCGTGGGTGCGCGTCGGCCCACCGTTGTCGGCCAGCGCGCCGAGCAGCGCGTCGGTCGAGGCGAGGTCGTCGACGGCGATCGGGTTGCACGAGCCGTCGCTGATGACGTTGCCACCGCCCGACGTGATCGTGGCGGCGGCACCGCCCTCGATCGCGCAGGCGAAGGCCCCGCCGTTGCCCACCAGCACGTTGTTGGTCAGCGTCGCGCTGGCCGGTGCGCCAAACGTCGCGACGAGAATGCCCGATGCGGTCCCGACCGGCGCGTTGTTCTCGGCGAACGTCGAGTTCGTCACGATCAGGTTGCCGTCGGTGTGGAAGATGCCACCGCCGTGCCACGCCGTCGACGTGTTGCCGCTGAACGTGCTGTTGACGATGGTGGCGTCGCTCAGCATCCGCAGGCCACCGGCGACGTCGCCGGAGACGTTGCCGCTGATCGTGCTGTTCGTGATGTTGACTGTGCTGTTGAAGAAGCCGTAGATCCCGCCGCCCGGCTGGTTCACGCTCGTGTTGTCGCTCACCGTGCTGTCGGTGAGGTTCAACGTCGAGGAGTCGGTGTTGTAGATGCCACCACCGCCCAGGTCGAACGACGCCGGGCCGGCGGCGTTCTGGACGTTGTTCGTGACCACGACCCGGTCGAGGCTCAGCACGCCGCTGTTGAGGATGCCGCCTCCCTGCGGGGCGGCCGCTCCGTCACGGATGACGACGTCGTTGATGTCGACCACGACGCCTGCCCCGACCTGGAGCACCCGCGACGCCCCGCCGGCGCTGATCGTCAGCGGTGCGACAGCCGATGCGTCGATCGTCACCCCGCTGCTGATCGTGAGCTGGCCGGACGTCAGGTTGATCGTGCCGCCGGCCAGTGACGGATCGAACGTGATCGTGCCACCGTCGGCGATCAGCGACAGCGCCTCACGCAGCGAGCCGGGCCCACTGTCGTCGAGGGTGGTCACCGTCAGCGCGGTCGGCGGCGGGACCGGCGTGCGCTGCACGAAATCGACCTGGTACGTGCCCGCTGCGGGGTAGGGCAGGTCGAAGCCGTAGCCCCACACGTCGGTCAGTGTCAAACCGTCGTCCGGGGCGCCCGCCGGCTGGTCGGCGCTCCGGGCGAAGTCGGTGACCGGGATCGACACCTGCTGCCAGCCGTCGACGGAGTCGGTGAAGGTGGCCTCGAAACGCTCGGCGGTGTCGGGACCCTGGTACACCCGGACGTAGTCGACCAGGTACTCCTGCGGGTACGCGTTCGCAGGGTCGACCGGGCCGCCGAAGTTGCCACCGATCGCGAAGTTGAGCAGCAGGAAGAACGGCTTCTCGAACACCCACGGACCGGGGACGTCGGACGGCTCGGCCTGGTGGTATTGGATGCCGTCGACGTACCAGGTGATCAGGTTTGGCTCCCACTCGACCGTGAAGGTGTGGTAATCGTCGTACACCGGTGCACCGAAGTCGTAGATGCCGCCGAAGCTGCCGCCACCGTTGTAGCCGGGACCGTGGATCGTGCCGAAGATCTCGTTCGGGAGACGACTGACGTACTCCATGAAATCGATCTCCCCGGCGCCGGGCCACGGGTTGTAGGTGATGTCGGTGCCGAGGCTCCAGAACGCCGGCCACAGACCGTCGCCGCCGTTCGGGACCCGAAGCCGCGACTCGATCCGGCCGTAGGCGAACTCCGCCTTGTTCTGGGTGATCAGACGGGCCGACTCGAACTCACACGGGCCGTAGTAGCACTCGCGCGACGGATCGGCCTCGTCGAGGGTGATGACCAGGTTGCCGTTGCCGTCCGTCTGCGCGTTGTCGGGGTCGTCGGTGTAGTACTGCAGCTCGTCGTTGCCCCACCCGTTCTTGCCGTCGGGCGTGGTGTCACCGATCTCGTAGGCCCAGTTGGCCGGGTTCGGCGGTGTGCCCGCCGCCTCGTCGAACTCGTCGGCCCACGCCAGCGTCCAGCCGGAGGGGCCGGGGTCGGGGGCGCGGTTGTCCTTCAGGTTGACGGTGACCTCCTCCCCGCTGCCGGTGCCGTTGAACCAGAAGTCGAGGCTCTCGGTACCGGTCCAGTCCTGACCGATCGGGAAGTCGCGCACGAGCGAACCGAGACGCACGTCGTCGAGGCCGGCGATGGCTTGGACAGAGAATCGCCATGCCTTGCGGAAGTGCTGGATCGCCTGGGCCTCCTCGTGGCGCTCGAGGTCGTACTGCGCTTCCGCGAGCTGTTTGCGAGCGCTCGAGATCTTGCGCTCCTTGCCGTCGTTGGCGACGGCGACGTCGAGCATCAGTGTCGCGATCTCGCCGTCGATCGCAGCGATCTCGGCGAGCGCGGCGTGGGTCGCCGCTTCCTCCGGTCCACCGATCTTGTGGAGCTCCTTCACGGCGATCCGATGCAGGTTGAACACGCGATGACCGGCGTCCTCGTCGAGGAAGAAGCCGTTGTTCCAACCACTGGCGTCGAGGCTCTGTTCGAGCTTGGCGATGGCCTTCTCGATGCTTCGTGTGGTCTTCCGGGAGCTGGCGGGGAGCAGCGCCGCGAGGTCGTCGACGACGCCCTCGACCTGCGCCTGGTAGGAAGTCCCGGCTTTGGGGACCGACGCGACACCGACGTTCTCGACGTCGTCCTGGCCGGGCCGCTCGTCGGGATCGCCGACTGCGACGCGCTGCGCATCGAGCCCGACCAGACCGTCGGTGTCCCAGAGGAACGCGCCCTGCTCGAAGTCGTCGAGCAGGTCGGGGTCGAACGGGTCGTTGTCGTCGATCAGCACCGAGCCCTGGAACAGAGTACCGCGCTCGACGTCGACCGGGTTGGTCAGCCGGATGACGACCTGCAGGTCGCCCGTGAACTTGGTGTCGTCGAACGTCTCGACCGGGAACGACAGCTCGCTCGGCCCGCCGTTGACGAACGTCAGGGTGCCGCTGGTGGGCGTGAAGTCCTCGCCGGGCACGGCGTTCGAGCGCTCGGTGGCGAAGTCGATGCTCACCTGGGCCGGATCGTCCGGACCGAGCGGTCGGTTGAGCTTGACGCCGACATCGCCGGTCGTGCCCTCCTCGATGAACGTGTTCTGCTGGGCGAACTGGACAGCGACGGCCGGCGGCTCGGCGACGCCGTACAGCGCCACCTCGTCGACGTAGTACGTGCGGGGTCCACCGGTGCCGAGCGTGCCGAGCGCCCAGCCGTGCATCTCGAACAGGCCGAGCCCGTCGTTCGGTGCGCCGTTGCCGATCTCCTTGCGGCTGAAGCTGCTGAAGGGGAACTCGAGCAGCTGCCAGCCGATGAAGTCGTCGACGAAGGCCACCGTGTACCGCTCGGCATCGTCGGTGGTCGAACCGGGGTTGCGGTTGTCGAGGATGTCGATGAACAGATCGGTACCGGAGCCCGTCCCGTACAGCCACATCGAGATGCCCTCGCTGGTCGACCAGTCCTGGCTCACCCACTCGCCGCTGGCCTCGAAGCCCCGGATGAAGCCGGCGAACGAGGTCACGTCGACGTCCATCTGGAGCACGCTGTTGGGTGTGCCCACGGCGGGCAGCTCCGGTGCCGGCGGCGTGGCCGGGTTGGAGACGGCGACCGAGCTGCCGGCGCCGTTGAACGTGCAGAAGCCGAGCGGCGGTGCACCCGGTGCGCAGGCGGTGCCCGGGGCGACGCCGTTCTCGAAGTCGTCGACGATGGTCGTCGGCGTCTCGGGATTCGGCACCAGCGGTCCGCCGGAGCTGAAGGCGAACAGGTCGAAGTCGACTTCTACCGTCGATGGGTTGGCGCCGGTGACGCCGGCAACGACGAGGACGATCTCGTCGAGTGCACCGTCGAAGGTGCCGTTGCCACCGGTGCCGAGGTTCGTGAGGCTGCTCAGCGGAGCGCTCACCAACGTCCACTGGTCGTCGAACGACGCCGATGTGAACGCCGTGTCGAGGCGGAACGAGTCCTCGGCACCGTTGGTCCAGCCGTTGCCGTCGAGGTCTTCACGGATCGTGAGTTCGAGTGTGTACCCATCGGCGGTGGCGTCGCTCTGATTGAGCACCCACACGTTGAGCCACGGGTCCGTCGGTGGCGTCACCTGCGCAGCATTGTCGAGGTTCTTGAACATGCCACCGTAGAAGCCCGATGCGGTGCCTTCACCACCCCAACCGGTGCTCAGGTAGAACGCGCCTTCCTGGGGGCGATCCGCCAGCACCCCGAAGCCACCACCGGCGTTGTTGCCGCCGAACAGTCCCCAATCCGAGGCATCACCGTCTTCGAAATCATCGATCACCACAGCCGGCGGTGGTGCGTCGAGTGGTCCGCCGGAGCTGAAGGCGAACAGGTCGAAGTCGACTTCTACCGTCGATGGGTTGGCGCCGGTGACGCCGGCAACGACGAGGACGATCTCGTCGAGTGCACCGTCGAAGGTGCCGTTGCCACCGGTGCCGAGGTTCGTGAGGCTGCTCAGCGGAGCGCTCACCAACGTCCACTGGTCGTCGAACGACGCCGATGTGAACGCCGTGTCGAGGCGGAACGAGTCCTCGGCACCGTTGGTCCAGCCGTTGCCGTCGAGGTCTTCACGGATCGTGAGTTCGAGTGTGTACCCATCGGCGGTGGCGTCGCTCTGATTGAGCACCCACACGTTGAGCCACGGGTCCGTCGGTGGCGTCACCTGCGCAGCATTGTCGAGGTTCTTGAACATGCCACCGTAGAAGCCCGATGCGGTGCCTTCACCACCCCAACCGGTGCTCAGGTAGAACGCGCCTTCCTGGGGGCGATCCGCCAGCACCCCGAAGCCACCACCGGCGTTGTTGCCGCCGAACAGTCCCCAATCCGAGGCATCACCGTCTTCGAGATCATCGATCACCACAGCCGGCGCCGCCGCGGTGGAGAACGGCTGGAACCACGCCGCCGTGACCGCCAGGCATGCTGCGATCAGGAGGCGAGGTGTGCGTCGCGCACCCGTTCCGACGTCGGTCGTGACTTGGCTGTGCATCGTGAGCCCTCCGTGGGAAAGAGGTGGGGTTCGCGTTCGAACACTTCGTGCTCGAAACCATCCCGCTGCCCACCCCAGATGTGATTGCAGCGCCCATGAGAGCGCTCCCGGCGAGCGTAGGCGCGGCGTTGAGCTCCGTCAAGTTGAGTCCGGAACGGACGACGGACCGGCCTCGCCCACCCGATTCCCCGCACGGATCGAGCGGTCGATCGCATCGATCGTTCGACCGGCGTGCAGCATGAGACGGTCTGCGAGGTTCCCGTGCGCCACGTTGCCGCGTCGACGGAACGGCCCGTATCATTACCGGGTTCATTTGCGGCCTGATGTGATCGGCTGCCTGGCTGCGACGAGTCGCAGAGAGTTGCGAGAGCGAAGTTCGATGAAGACGTACACACCGAAGTCCAGCGAGATCACGCGCGACTGGCACGTGGTCGACGCCGAGGGCATGATCGTCGGCCGCATGGCGACCGAGGTCGCACGCCTGCTGCGCGGCAAGCACAAGCCGACGTTCTCTCCGCACATCGACACGGGCGACCACGTGGTCATCATCAACGCCGACAAGGTGATCATGAGCGGCGACAAGGCCAACAGCAAGCAGCTCTACCGCCACTCCGGCTACCCGGGTGGGATCAAGAGCGAGTCCTTCGCCAAGATGTTGCAGCGCAAGCCCGCCGACGCGGTTCGCCGCACCGTCAAGGGCATGCTGCCCAAGGGCCCGCTCGGCCGTCAACAGATGACCAAGCTCAAGGTGTACGCCGGCCCCGACCATCCCCACCAGGCCCAGAATCCCCAGCCGTTCGAGATCAAGCGCTGAGAACGAGGACAACGATGACTGCTCCGCTCACCCAGACCACCGGTCGCCGCAAGCGCTCGGTCGCCCGTGCCCGCCTGCGTCCCGGCACCGGCACGATCACGATCAACGGCAAGTCCTTCGAGGAGTACTTCCCGACCGACGCCCAGCGCATGGTCGTCGACGAGCCGCTGCGCGTCGCCGAGGCGCTCGAGTCGTACGACATCGACGCCTCGATCCACGGTGGCGGCGTCAGTGGGCAGGCCGGCGCCCTGCGCATGGCGATCGCGCGCTCGCTCGTCGACATCGACGGCGAGCTGCGTGACCCGCTGAAGAAGGCCGGTCTCCTCACCCGCGATCCGCGGAAGAAGGAGAGCAAGAAGTACGGCCTCAAGAAGGCGCGCAAGGCGCCGCAGTTCACCAAGCGCTGATCCGCACGGACCGTTCGTGCGCTTCGGGACCGACGGTGTCCGTGGCCGGGCGAACACCGAACTGACGGCGACCTTCGCCCTCGACCTCGGTCGTGCCGCCGCCCAGGTCCTCGGTGCGAAGCACGCGGTCGTCGGCGGCGACAGCCGTCTTTCGACCCCGATGCTCGAAGCGGCGTTCGTCGCCGGCTTGTCATCCGAGGGGGTCGAGGTGCACCGCCTCGGTGTGACGCCGACGCCTGCGGTCGCATTCGAAGCAGCGCGGCTCGGAGCCATGGGTGCCGTCATCTCGGCGTCTCACAACGCCTACCACGACAACGGCATCAAGCTGTTCGCCGTCGGTGGTACGAAGCTGCCCGACGAGGTGGAATCCCGCATCGAAGCCGCACTCGCGTCGCTCACGGAACCGTCCGGTGACCCGGCCCACATCCATGGTCGGGGAGCCTCCGCCGATGGCTACATCGAGCACCTCCTCGACGTCTTGGAGGGTCGCCGTCTGGACGGACTGAGCGTGGTCGTCGACGCTGCCAACGGGGCCGCGTCACATCTCGTCGCCGACGTGATGCAGCGCACCGGTGCGAGCGCGCTCGTGGTGAACGCGAATCCCGACGGCACCAACATCAACGCGGGGTGCGGAGCGACCGACCCGACGGGGCTGCAAGCCGTGGTCACCACCGAGCGTGCCCATGTCGGGATCGCCCTGGACGGCGACGCCGACCGGTTGATCGCCGTCGACGAACGCGGCGATGTGGTCGACGGCGACCACATCATCGCGATCTGCGCCACCGATCTGCGCGACCGCGGCCTCCTGCACGACGACACGGTGGTCGTCACCGTGATGACCAACCTCGGTTTCCGGTTGGCGATGGAAGTGGCCGGCATCAACGTGGTCGAGACGCCGGTGGGCGACCGGTACGTGCTCGAGGCGCTCGGCCGGGGCGGGTACTCGCTGGGCGGCGAACAGTCCGGTCACGTGGTCTTCACCCGTCACGCGACGACCGGCGACGGTCTGTTGACAGCGCTGGTGCTCCTCGACGTGGTGCAGCGGTCGCGGCGGCCGCTGTCGGAACTCGCGGCGGCAGCCATGACCCAGTTGCCGCAGGTCCTGCTCAACGTGCCGGTTGCGGAACGCCGTCCGGACGTCGCGGACGTGCTCGCCGCCGACATCGCGACGTGGAATCGTGAGCTTGGTCACACGGGGCGCATCCTGGTGCGTCCGAGCGGGACCGAACCGCTGGTGCGGATCATGGTCGAGGCGCCCACGCGGGAACTCGCCGATCGCGTCGCCGAATCGTTGCGCGAGTCGTTGCTGCACGCGATCGGTCGCTGACGATGCGCTGCCGCTGTCCGCAGCGGCCGGAGGTCCGATCGCTGTCCGGTCGATGTGGCGACGCGCCCTCGGTGGCGGTCCGATCGGTAACCTGACCGTCGTGTGCGGCATCATCGGTGTGCTCAGTCGCCGACCGACACGTCCGGTGCCCGACCGAGACGATCTGATCGCTCGGCTCGATGCTGCGCTGACGCAACGTGACGACATCGACGCGATGACCGGTTCGATCGGTGAGGTCGACGCGATGCTACGTGGAGTACCAGGCGTCGCGGCCCTCGCCGACCAGCACGAGACGGTCGCATCGATCACCGCGCGTCTCGATCAACTCGATGCCATCGTCGACGACCTCGACGAGACGCTCGAGGTCGGTGGTCACGACCCCGAGACCGTCGAGCGGCTGGGGGCGGGCGCGCTCGCACTCCGTGACGTGCTCTGGGCGATCCGGCACGACCGCCTGCGCACCGCCCGGGAGGTCGGCGCGCTCGCCGGCCGGGAAGCCGGCATCGGAGCGCTCTCCGGCTACCTGGCGATCCAGCAGTCGCTCTCGGCGCTCGACCGCCTCGAGGTGCGCGGTCGTGACTCCGCCGGCATCCACGTGTTCGTGAGCGGCCATGCGCTCGACTTCGACGAACCCGCCGTGCGGGCGGCGCTCGCCGGTCGGGCGCAGGATCCGACGTACCCGTCGGGCTCGGTCCGGGTCGCGGGCGACGTGCTGTCGTTCGTCTACAAGGCGGCGGCCGAGATCGGCGAACTCGGCGACAACACGATGGCGCTGCGAGCCGCGGTCGCCGGCGACGACCTGCTCCGTCGGGCGCTGGCGGGACCCGCTGCCCGGACCGCGGTGCTCGGCCACACCCGATGGGCGAGCGTCGGCATCATCTCCGAGCCCAACACGCACCCGCTCAACAGCGACGAGATGGAATCGTCGCCCGTGACGCACACCGGCCCGTACGTGATCGCCGCGCTCAACGGCGACGTCGACAATCACGCCGATCTTCGCGTCGCCCACGGACTCCGCATCCACACGCACATCACCACCGACGCGAAGGTCATCCCGACGCTCGTGTCGAGACACGCGTCGACGGGCACACCGGTCGACGAGGCCTTCCGCCGGACGGTGTCCTCGTTCGAGGGGTCGGTCGCGGTCGCAGCGATGAGTGCCGATCGACCCGACACGATGCTGTTGGCGCTCCGCGGCAGCGGGCAGGGCCTCTACATCGGGCTCGCCGACGACTGCTTCATCGCAGCCAGCGAACCGTACGGCGTGGTGGAGGAGACCAATCGCTACGTGCGGATGGATGGTGAAGCCGGAGGCGAGATCGTCGTGCTCGACGCCGCCCACGCCGGTGAGGCCGCCGGCATCAGCAGAATCGCCTACGGCGGTGCCGAGCTGCCGCTGACCGATGCCCAGATCGTCACGGCCGAGGTCACCACCCGCGACATCGATCGTGGCGACGCACCGCATTTCCTGCTCAAGGAGATCGGCGAGGCCCCCCGCAGCTTCCAGAAGACGCTGCGCTCGAAGATCGTCGAACGCGACGGTCGGATGGCGGTCTCGGTGGGTGAGCGGGCGCTGCCCGCCTCGATCGCCGATCGTCTGGCGGCCGGGACGATCCACCGTGTCCGAGTGATCGGGCAGGGCACCGCCGCCGTGGCCGGACAGAGCGCTGCCGAACTGCTCGACGAACTCTGCGACGGTGAGCTCGACGTCGACGCGATTGCCGCCACCGAACTGTCGGGATTCCATCTGCGGCTCGACATGAGCGACACCCTGGTGATCGCCGTGAGCCAGAGCGGCACCACGACCGACACCAACCGCACGGTCGACCTGTTGCGTGGTCGCGGCGCGGCCGTGATCGGGATCGTCAATCGTCGCGCCAGTGATCTCGTCGACAAGGCCGATGGGGTGCTGTACACCTCCGACGGCCGCGACGTGGAGATGAGCGTTGCGTCCACCAAGGCGTTCTACGCGCAGGTCGCCGCTGGTGCCCTGCTCGCGTGCGCGATCAGCGAGGCGGCCGGCGTCGGCTCGGCCGACCGTCGTCACGATCTGCTCGCCGGCCTCCAGACCATCCCCGACGCCATGCGCAAGGTGCTTGCCAAGCGTGACGACATCGCGGACGCGGCTCGTCGCTTCGCACCTCCGAAGCGGTATTGGGCCGTGGTCGGCAACGGCCCGAACAAGGTGGCCGCCGAGGAGGTCCGGATCAAGCTCAGCGAGCTCTGCTACAAGTCGATCGCCGCAGACGTCACCGAGGACAAGAAGCACATCGATCTCTCGAGCGAGCCGCTCATCCTCGTCTGCGCCGCCGGGCTCCAGGGCAGCACCGCGGACGACGTGGCCAAGGAGACCGCCATCTTCCGTGCGCACAAGGCGACGCCGATCGTGATCGCGGACGAGGGTGAAGTTCGGTTCAGCGCCGCCGCGACGATCACCGTGCCGGTGGTCGATCCGGCGCTCGGATTCGTGCTCTCGGCGATGGTCGGCCACTTGTTCGGGTACGAAGCTGCGCTCGCGATCGACGCCACGGCCCGTCCCCTCCGGGAGGGTCGTGAACTGATCGAGCGGGCAGTCGCCGACCACGAGGTCGGCGACGCCGTGCTCGCATCGGTCCGAGCCGATCTCCCGTCGATCTCCAGGCGGTTCTCCGATGGACTGCGCGACCACGTCTATGACGGCCACCTCGAGGCGAGCACGGCCGTGCGTCTCTCCGGGTTGTTCCGCGACGCGTTGTCCGTCAACCCGGTCGAGACGTACGCCGCGTCGTCCGGCAAGGTCGGTACGCCGAGTGCGCTCATCGACGATCTCGTCGCGTCGCTGACCCGTGCGATCGAGGAGTTGACCCGACCGGTCGACGCGATCAAGCACCAGGCCAAGACCGTCACCGTCGGGATCTCCCGAAGCGACGAGGGTGTGCTCGATCGGCAGCTGGTGCAAGCGACGCTCGGCGCCGGCGCCGGACGCGACGTGCTCAGCTACCGCACGCTCAAGACGTTGGCCGACCTCGATGCGGCGGTCGCCGCCGTCACCGGATTCACCCGCTACCGCATCGACGGCGACACGATCGCGATCGTCGACCGCGGCGGCATCTCACGCGAGCTCCTCAGCCGCGTCGACGGCGACTCGCGGCTGGTCGGCACGAAGCGGCGGGTGGCAGCGGCACGTGAGCCGCTCGTCGCCCGCGGGCGACGTGACGACCGGATCGTGCTGTTCGTGCCCGAGGTCAAGGCCGACGTGTGCACGGGCATCACCTTGCTGCACGTGCGGTTGCACGAGCGGCTCGACGCCGACGTGATGCGGGGCGTGCTCCAGGGCTACGACAACCGTTTCGACCGCCTCGTCGACTGGGTCACGGAGACGGAGGGGGACTTCGATCAGAGCAAGCTCGGGGAACTGCCCGTCGCCGACTTGCTGATCGCCCCGATCTCCGAGACGGCCGATCTCTGGCGGAGTTGAGTCGCGTGATCGGGATCGGCGTCGACGTCGTCGAGATCGAACGTTTTCGCCGCTCGCTCGAACGCACGCCGTCGATGCGTGATCGCCTCTTCACCGAGGTCGAACTCGCCTATGTGGCGCCGCAAGCCGACCCGGTTCCGTCGTTGGCGGTCCGGTTCGCCGCCCGCGAAGCGGTGATGAAGTCGCTCGGCCTCGGGCTCGGTGCATTCGGCTTCCACGAGGTGTGGGTCGAGCGAGCCGAGACCGGAGCGCCGTCGCTCGCCTTCACCGGGCGGGCCGCTGAGTTGGCCGACGCCGCAGGGGTGACTCGTTGGCATGTGAGCCTGACGCACTCCGATCTCGTGGCCGTCGCCTACGTGGTTGCGGAATGATTGCCGGATGATCCCCGTCCTCACCCCTGAGCAGATGCGGGACGTCGACGCGAACGCGGACGTGCCGGTCGACGTCCTCGTCGATCGCGCCGGATGGGCGGTCGCACGCTCGGCCCTCCGCCTGCTCGGCGGTGGGTACGGCCGCTCGGTCAACATCGTCGCCGGACCGGGCAACAACGGTGCCGACGGCCGAGTGGCCGGCGAGCGGCTGCGAGCGCGGGGCGTCAGGGTTCGCGTGTTCGAGGCACTCGACCATCCGGCTTCCCTTCCGGCGGCCGACCTCGTGATCGACGCCGCGTTCGGTAGCGGCTTCCGCGGCTCGTGGCGGATGCCCGACATCGGCGACACACCCATCCTGGCGGTCGACGTACCGACCGGACTCGACGGCACGACGGGGGAGGCCGAGTCGTCGACCAGGCGGGCGAGTGTCACCGTGACGTTCTGCGCGCCGTATCCGGGTCATGTCCTCAACGACGGACCCGATCTGGTGGGGGAGTTGATCGTCGCCGACATCGGGCTGGATGCGGGTGCCACGACGACGCATCTCGTCGAGGCCTCCGACGTCGCGGCCTGGGTGCCGCTGCGCGATCGTCGTGCCCACAAATGGGTCGACGCAGTGCGCATCGTGGCCGGCAGCCCCGGCATGACCGGAGCGGCGAGCCTGGCGGCGGCCGCAGCGCTGCGTGGTGGATCGGGCATGGTCGCGGTGTCGAGTCCGGGTGTCGACGCAGCCCTGCCGACCGAGGTGGTCGAACGCCGCATCCCACCCTTCGACTGGGCCGAAGCGGTCTTGTCCGACCTCCATCGATTCCAGGCGCTCGTCCTGGGTCCCGGTCTGGGGCGCGAGGAGTACACCGTGCCGTCGCTCGTCCGGACGGTGCTCGAATCGGTCGTACCGATCGTCGTCGACGGCGATGGTCTCTTCGCATTGTCGTGGAACGAGGAGGGGGCCCCGAGCTTCCTGGCCGAACGCGACGTCACGACCGTGCTGACACCGCACGACGGTGAGTACGGCCTGCTCACCGGCCGTCGCCCGGGTGAGGATCGCATCGCCGACGCCCATCGTCTGGCGGCGACGACGGGCGCGATCGTGCTGCTGAAGGGTCCGACGACGGTGGTGGCAGCGCCGGACGATCGGACGTTCCTGGTCGCGAACGGCTCCGAGCGGTTGGCGACCGCGGGGACCGGTGACGTGTTGTCGGGGTTGATCGGTGCGTTCCTCGCCAAGGGGACGCCGGGCCCCGAGGCTGCCGCTGCTGCGGCGTGGGTGCACGCCGAAGCCGCAGCAGCGGGTGCGCCCGGGCTGATCGCCGGCGACCTCCTCGCCACGATCCCCGAGGTGATCGAACGGAGTCGACGCGCATGAGCGGGGCGAGTTGGCCGCGCCGTGCGGTCGTCGTCGGTGTCTTCGTCGCCTGCCTGCTCGCTGGCACCGCGCTGGCGTCCGTTGCGCTCGACGGCCCGGCCGATGCACCGGAGGTGCTCGCCGTTCGTGTCGACCCGCCGTCGCCGGCGGTCGTGATCGGAGACTCGGCCATTGCCGCGCTGCGGTGGATTCCCGGCGCTGCCAACGCGATCGTCGGGTTCGAGCACACGCTCGACCTGGAATCCTGCCGTCGGCTCTACGTCGAGTCGTGCCGTGGTCGGGAGCAACGCAAGCCGCCTCCCCTCTACGAGGCGATGGACTTCCATGCCGGCAAGTACCAGACCTTGGTCGTCGCGACCGGGTACAACGACGGTCCGTCCTCGTTCGACGATGCGTTCGTGATGATCGTCGACAAGGCTCGCGCCCAGGGATACGAGCGTGTCGTGTGGTTGACGCTTCGGTCCGACGTCGACTACGTGTCGCCCGGCGCCATCGGCGACCACGAGACGTTCGCCGAGAACAACGAGGTCTTGCGTGAACTCGTGGCGACCGGCGACTATCCCGACGTGGTCGTGGCCGACTGGGGTGGCTACACCGACGGTAAGCGCGAGTGGTTCGTCACCGACGGCGTGCACTATCGCCGGCTGGGCGCCTGGGCGGCAGCTGACTACCTGTCTCGCAAGATGGCCTTTCTCGACGGACGGGCCTGTCCGTTTGCCACGACACCGACGGGCGACCCACAGAACCCGTGTCCGGATCCCGACGTGACCGGACCGATCGCGGACGTCGCAGCGCTCTACCCGATCGGCGAGGACGGTGTGCTGTGCTACGAGATCGGGGCGCAGCGGCGCGTCGAATGCCGTCTCGACAGCCACGTCATCCGACTCGCGAGGGTGCTCGGTCCGGGCGACAGCGGCGACGACGTCGAAGCATTGCAGACCCGTCTGGTGCGCTTGGGCGTCATGGCCGAGCCGGTCAACGGCTGGTTCGGCCCGGCCACGGAGGCGGCGGTGCGGGCCTTCCAGGTATCCGAGTCGCTCACGGCGGACGGCGTGGCCGACGTCCCGACGCTCGACGCCCTCGGATTCGACACGGGTGGCGTGCGAACGTGACCGGTGACGACGAGTCGATCGGGCTCGCACCCGGCCGCTGGGCGCGAGCGCACATCGACCCGGATGCGATCGAACACAACGTGCGGGTACTGCGGCGTCGTTGCGCCCCGGCCCAGGTGTGGTCGGTGGTCAAGGCGGGCGGGTATGGCCACGGTGCCGTTCTCGCCGCCCAGGCCGCACTGCGGGCCGGGGCGGCGGGACTCTGCGTGGCACTCGTCTCCGAAGGGGTGCAGCTCCGCGCAGCCGGCATCACGGCGCCCGTCCTGCTCCTGAGCGAGCAGCCGGTCGATCAGATCGACGCGGTGCTCCGTCATCGACTGATCCCGACGGTGTACACGCCGGCGTTCGTCGACGCTCTGGCCGATCGTGCCGCCGACCCGGTGGCCGTGCACATCAACGTCGACACCGGTATGCAGCGGGTCGGCGTTCTGCCCGACCGGATCTCCCCACTGATCGACACGCTCCGGAACCGGGCGCCCCTGATCGTGGTCGACGGCGTGTACACCCACCTCGCATGTGCCGACGAGCCCGACCACCCGGCCAACGAACGGCAGCTGGGTCAGTTCGATCTCGCGGTTCGTGAGTTGGGGGCAGCGGGCATCTCGCCCGAGTATCGACACGCAGCGAACTCGGCGGCGGCGCTCGCCCTGCCGGCGGCCCGCCTCTCGTTCGTGCGGGCCGGCATCGCGATCTACGGGATCTCGCCCGGTCCCGGCGTCGACGACCTGTGCGGCGAGCTCCGACCGGCGTTGACGCTGTCGACGCGGGTCTCGCTGGTCAAGCGGGTCGTCGCCGGCACGAGCATCTCGTACGGGTGGCGTCATCGGTTCGATCGGGACACGACCGTTGCGACCGTTCCGGTCGGCTATGCCGATGGTGTGCCACGCCGGCTCGGGACACTCGTCGAGCACGGCGTCAGGCTCCCCGGCGCCGACGTGCTGGTCGGTGGACGGCGGTGCCCGATCGTCGGCGTCGTCACAATGGACCAGTTCATGATCGACGTCGGCGAGGTTGCGGTCGCCGCCGGTGACGAGGTCGTCTTGATCGGTGCACAGGGCGACGAGCACATCGGTGCCCAGGACTGGGCCGAGCGCCTCGGCACGATCGCCTACGAAATCGTCTGTGGGATCTCCGCCCGCATTCCGCGCACGGTTCGTCGTGACGTCGATCCGTCGTAGCATCATCGGCGTCATGTTGCTCTGCGCCGAATCGCTCGCCGGCACGTATGCCATCGCCGCGACGCTGGCAGCGCTTGCCCGCCCGGGAGACATCGTCGTGCTCGCCGGTGAGATGGGGGCTGGCAAGACCGCGTTCGCGCAGGGTTTCGGTCGAGCACTCGGCGTCACCGAGGCCATCACGTCCCCGACGTTCACCCTCGTTCACAGCTATCCGTTGCCAGATCGTCGACTCACGTTGCACCACGCGGACATCTATCGGCTCGACCGAATCGGCGACATCGAGGACCTCGCGCTCCACGAGCTCGCGGAGTTCGGCGGGATCGTGCTGGTCGAGTGGGGCGATGTCGCCGGCAGCGTGCTCGGGGACCACCTCGTGGTTCGCCTGAGCACGGATCACGACCACGACGACCTCGGGGGCGATGCGCACGACCAGGAATACGTCCGTGGCACCACTGCCGACTCGGATGGCGACGAAGACTTCGGGCTCGACAGCCGCCGCCTGATCGAGGTCGAGGCGAGCGGCGAGTCATGGGCCGGCCGCTGGGGCCGGGTCACGAGCGAGTTGGCGGCCTACCGATGCTGAGATCCTCATGTTGATCCTGGGCATCGAAACCGCGACCCAGCAGGTCGGCGTCGCGATCGGCGGGCACGAGGGTGTCATCGCCACGTTCGAGGTCGCGCGCGGCCGTCGACATGCCGAGATCCTGACGCCGGCGATCGAGTTCATCTGCGCGCAGGCCGGCGTCGACATCGACGAGATCGGCTGTGTCGCGGTGGATGTCGGGCCCGGGTTGTTCACGGGGATGCGTGTGGGGCTCGCGGCTGCGAAGGCGCTCGCACTGGCACTCCGCATCCCGATGATCGGCATCAGTTCGCTCGATCTCCTGGCGTTCCCGTGCCGGCACACCGATCGTGTCGTCGTTCCGGTGATCGACGCACGCAAGGGCGAGGTCTTTTGGGCGATGTATCGCCAGGTGCCAGGCGGTGTCCAGCAGGTGACGCCACCGACCGTCGGACCGGTCGATGAGCTCGTTGCCGACCTCCTCGCCCGGAGTCAGGAAGCGTTGTGCGTCGGTGACGGTGCCGCTCGGTACAGCGACGAGATCGTGGAGGGTTACCGGTGCGAGATCTCGGCGCCGGTCCATCCTTCAGTCGGCGCGCTCGTGCAACTCGCGCACGCCCGCGCGTTGCGCGAAGACTGGGTGCGTGCCGACGAGATCGAGCCGATCTATCTCCGAGCACCGGATGCGCAGATCAACTGGGCCACCCGGGAGAGTCGCCCGTGAGTGTGGTGTCGAGGTTGCTGAGTCGGACGGACGACGACCCCGTTGACGACCTGGTGATCGAGCCGATGCGACGGCGTCATCTCCGCCAGGCGATGCCGATCGAGAACGACGCCTATCCGACGTCGTGGTCGCGCGGGGTGTTCGAGAGTGAACTCGACCAGACCCGGGACGGATCGCGTCGCTATCTCGTGGCTCGCATCGGCCGACGGGTCGTGGGATACGCCGGTGTGTGGATTGTGTCCGACCCCGACGGGGACCAGGCGCACGTCACCAACGTCGTCGTCGCGGCCGAACACCGGCGGAAGGGAGTCGCCCGCCGATTGCTGGTCGCGCTGGCGCACGGGATCATCGAACGTGGTTGCGTCGCCTGGACGCTCGAGGTCAGGGCGTCGAGCGAGGGGGCGCAGGCGCTGTACCGGCGCTTCGGGTTCGTGCCGGCAGGGATCCGCAAGCACTACTACGACAACAGTGAGGACGCCATCGTGATGTGGTGCCATGACATCGACACCTCGGCGTACGCCGAACGACTCCGGGGGCTGGCGGCATGAATCGAGCGGTGACGCCCGACCAGTCGACGCTCGTGCTCGGCATCGAGACGAGCTGTGACGAGACGGCGGCGGCCCTGGTCATGGGTGGCAACGACGTCGTGTCGAGTGTGGTGGCCAGCCAGATCGAGATCCACGCCGATTTCGGTGGCGTGGTTCCCGAGATCGCCAGCCGAGCGCACCTCGACGCACTCAACCCCGTCGTGGCGCGAGCGATGGTCGAAGCAGGCGTCGACGAAGGTCGGATCGATGCGATCGCGTGTACGAACGGGCCCGGCCTGATCGGCGCACTGCTCGTCGGCGTGTCGGCGGCGAAGACGTTGGCCCTCGCGTGGGACATCCCCTATGTCGGGGTGAACCACCTCGAGGCGCACTTGTACTCGGCGTTCCTCGAGGACCCGACGCTGGAGTTCCCACTCGTCGTGCTGTTGGTGTCGGGTGGCCACACGATGCTCGTCGAGATGCAGGACCACGGCCGCTATCGACTGCTGGGTCAGACGATCGACGACGCCGCCGGCGAGGCGTTCGACAAGGTGGCACGCTTCCTCGACCTCGGCTATCCGGGTGGCCCGGCGATCGACGAAGCCGCGCTGAACGGAGATCCCGATGCGATCCGGTTTCCGCGGGCGCTCACCGACGACCCCGACGATCTCGATTTCAGCTTCAGTGGGCTCAAGACCGCGGTCATGAACTACGTCCGCAAGCACCCCGATGTCGGCTCGGCCGACGTCGCGGCATCGTTCCAGATGGCTGTGGTCGACGTGCTCGTCCGTAAGACTCGTCGGGCAGCGGCGCTCGTCGGAGCGACGGGCATCGTGCTCGGCGGCGGCGTCGCGGCCAATTCGCTGCTGCGCGAGGAGACGCTGGGTGCATGTGCCGAAGATGGGCTTCGGGGGTTCCTGCCCAGTCGGGCGATGTGTACGGACAACGCCGCCATGATCGCTGCTGCGGGTTGGTACCGGTTGCGCAGCGACGGTCCTACTGGCCTCGACACCGGTGCGACCCCGAACCTGAAGTTGCCGCTCATCTCAGACTGATGTTCCGGTCGGCGCATCTCGTCGTGACGGCCGCCGCCTCGGCCTGCCCTGATGGACGCTGCAGCAGGGCCGAGGGCCGCTGCGACGGAGGGGGCTAGGGGGCGAGCGACCGCGCGGTGTCGCTGAGGGGGACGTCGGACTTGTGCTTCGGATACGTCCGCAACAGGCGGTCGCCCGAGTTGCTCGTGACACCCAGCCAGAAGTGCTCGTTGCGGAAGTGGTGCGACCGGTGGTTGCGGGCCAGCCGTCGGTAGTACCTCGTGTTCGGCCGGTAGCGGGTGTGGACCATGAGGTGGACCCACTCGTAGTAGGCGAGGCCGAGCGCCGCCAGGGTCCATGCGGTGAGGAACGGACCGAGCAGATCGGATCCGGTGACCGACATCAACGGCAGGCTCCACGCAGCCGTGACCGCACCGAACGCCGTGATGAAGACGGCGGCATCGGCGCCACGAAGCATCAACCAGTCGATGTCGGGCGGATCGAGATGGTGCTGCCGATGGCCGGCACCGGTACCGAGCGTCCGGCTCGTCCACGCGTCCTCCGGGGCGTGCAGGAGGTGCCGGTGGATGATCCACTCGACGGTCCCCGTGATGGCGATCGTGACGACGAGTACGATCACGTCGCCTCGTCCGAACCCGCCCACGACCGACCGAGCGGTCCCGAGCACGATCGCGGCGACGATGAGTACCAGCGCCGAGCCGCGCCCCATGAACACGGATGCGATCTCGCGCTTCGTTCCGAGATCATCGGCGCGGAGTCCAGTGGTATCGGCAGCGATCGACATCGTGCTGCTCAGCGTAGGCCCATTCGTTCGGCCCCCGATTCGCGTCGTGGAGTCGAGGAGTTCGGCGGGTGCTCGACGATCCCACGGGTCTGGTTCGTCAGTTCGAATCCGACCAGTCCGAACAGGTGCGTCCTGGCGTCGATGAAGCCAGCACGGTGCCCGCCGGCACCTGGAGGTCGACGACACCGGCCAAGTTGTGGAGATCCTCGGTGAGCCCGACGTCGATCGGCACGGGATCGGCGGCGGGTTCCAGCAGCCGATCTGCCGCTGCCGCGTCCCGCACGACCCCGACGAGCGCCAGTGTGACCCGGGTGCCGGGAACGACGGTGTCGCTCGGCGCGGCGTACCCGGGAACGGGCGAGCCGTGCATCACGAGGTACTCGTGCGGATGCTCGAGCGGCCACGAACGGATCGCGCCGGCGGCGGCGACCCAACGGTCGAGATCGCCGTGGTCGGCGTGGGCCGGCGCGGCTCGTTCGGCGGCGATCCCGAAGGCGTCGTACGCCTCGACGATCAGTCGCGTCAGGAGTTCGTCGCGGTGCTCGACGAACCGGGTAGACCGCGGAGGAGACCATCCCGATCTCGCGAGCGATCGATCGCAGCGACAGACCCGTCGCGCCGACCTCGGCGAGTTGGGCCCGCCCGGCGGGCAGGTGTGGGGCCGCACGACCGGCGAGTGGCCGGAGCGTCCCCGTCAATCTGCTCGAACACGACGGTGCGACGTACCTCGTCGCCCCTCGTGGCTGCACCCAGTGGGTGCGCAACCTGCGGGCATCCGGCGGTGGCCGTCTGTGTCACGGACGTCGGGTCGAGGACTTCACGGCGGTCGAGGTCGAGGATGCCGACAAGGCCTCGATCCTGCGGGCCTGGGCGTTCGAAGTCAGCCAACTCTCCGAGGACGTGGACGCCGACTCGCCGGACGAGGAGATCGCGACGATCGCTCCGGGCTTCCCGGTGTTTCGCGTGACGGTCTGCCGACCGGCATCCACGACGCCACCAGCGACGACGAGCGGTATCGAAGGTTGACCGCTACCGTTTTCCACCATGTTGCCCCTGCGGATCGGAGACTTCACACCGGCGGCGCCGGTGGTGCTGGCTCCGATGGCAGGCGTGACGAACGCAGCGTTCCGCTCGATGTGTCGGGACTTCGGGCCCGGCCTCGTGTACGTCAACGAGATGGTCATGGCGACGGCCGTCGTGCACCGAAACGACAAGACGCGTCAGATGATGCGGTTCGGGCCGGAAGAGTCCCCGCGCAGCCTCCAGGTGTACGGCAGCGATCCCGACATGCTCGGTCGGGCGGTGCACATGGTGTGCGACGAAGGCCTCGTCGACCACGTCGACCTGAACTTCGGCTGCCCGGCCGCCAAGGTCACTCGCAAGGGCGGGGGCGCCGCGGTCCCGGCCAAGCCGGCGCTGCTCCGCAGGATCCTGCGCGCCGCCGTCGGCGCCGCCCGGCCCTTCGGCATCCCGGTCACCACCAAGTTCCGGATGGGTCTCTGGGACGACCTGCGCACCGACATCACGACCGGTTTGATCTCGGCGGAGGAGGGTGTCGCGTGGATCGCCCTGCACGCCCGCACCGTCGAGCAGCACTACGCCGGCGAGGCGCAGTGGGATGCGATCGGAGAGCTGAAGCAGGCCGTCGACGGCATTCCGGTGCTCGGCAACGGCGACATCTGGGAGGCGTCGGACGCGATCGCGATGATGGCGCACACCGGTTGCGATGGCGTCGTGATCGGTCGTGGCTGCCTCGGGCGACCCTGGCTGTTCGACGACCTCGCCACGGCGCTGTCGGGCGGCACCGTGCCGTCGGCCCGCCGCCTCGGAGAGGTCGTCGACACGATGACCGAGCATGCTCGACGGTTGGTCGCCCACTACGGCGGCGGCGCGGAAGAGCGATTCGCGATGCGTGATTTCCGGAAGCACACCAGTTGGTACCTCTCCGGCTATCCGGTCGGGCCCGAGGTCCGACGTCGGTTGTCGATGGTCTCGTCGCTCGGTGAACTCGAGGAACTGCTCGGGCCACTCGACCGTGCGACCGCGATCGTCGACGGTGGTGAGCGGATCAAGCGGGGGCACACGAACGGGCCCCGCAAGGTCTCGCTGCCCGACGGCTATCTCGACGATCTCGACGATCTCACAGTGCCCGACGACGGAGCCGTGATGGCCCTGTCGGGCGGCTGAAACCCCCAGGTCACGCAGACCGGCTCCCAAATTGACTCCCGCCGTTCCAGCGGCAAGGATCCGTGTACGACTTCGCCCGGTTGCGGCCGTTGCGGTGTCGTGGGGAACATCGCCGATCGATCGACAGGGAGTTGCGACATGGCCAGTGCTGGCTCAATTCTGGGGAACGCCGTTCATCGTCTGGAGGACCCGACGCTGCTGACCGGTGACGGCAAGTACGTCGACGATCTGGTCGAGGCGGGCATGCTGTACCTCGCGTTCGTGCGCTCGCCCGTCGCTCACGGCACCATCGAGTCGGTCGACACGAGCGATGCGGAGTCGATGCCGGGCGTCCTCGGTGTGTATCACTCACGCGGCGACGATCTGGGCCTCGCTCCGGTCCAGGGATTCGCGATGATGCCCGAGGCGTTCAACCGCCCGGTGTTCGCCACCGACAAGGTGCGGTTCGTCGGCGACATCGTCGCGGCGGTCGTCGCCGAGACCCAGGCCCAGGCCAACGACGCCGCGGAGACCGTGCTCGTCGAGTACGAAGCGCTGCCCGCGATCATCCATGCGCCCGACGGGATGAAGGAGGACGCTCCGCTCCTGTTCCCCGAGACCGGCTCCAACATCTGCTTCGCCAGCCAGTTCCCCGAGGGAGGCTCCGACGAGGATCCGTGTGAGGGTGCCGCTGCGGTCGGCGAGGTCGAGATGGTCAGCCAGCGACTGGCGGGTGTTCCGATGGAGAACAACGGGATCGTCGCGGTGCCGGACGGCGAGGGCATCACGATGTGGGTGTCGCACCAGGCGCCCCACTCGGTGCACGCGGGCTACGCCCCGGCGCTCGGGCTCGAGCCCGATCAGCTCCGCGTCGTGTGCCCCTGGGTCGGCGGCGGGTTCGGGCCCAAAGCGGCGGCCTACGTCGAGCACATCGCGGCCGGTGCGCTCGCACTCAAGCTCCAGAAGCCGGTCAAGTGGGTGGAGGCCAGGTCCGAGGGCATGGTGTCGCTGGTGCAAGGCCGGGACTACGTCATGAAGGCTCGCCTCGGGGTCGACGAGACCGGCAAGATCGTCGGTCTCGACGCCGAGGTGATCGCGGCGGCCGGTGCGTATCCGGCGATCGGCGCCATTCTGCCGATGCTGACCCAGATGATGTCGGTCGGCGTGTACGAGATCCCGAAGGTGCGCTTCGACGCGAAGACGGTCCTGACGAACAACACGACGATCGGTGCGTACCGAGGTGCGGGTCGGCCCGAGGCGACGCAGCTCATCGAGCGCGTCATCGACGCCGCAGCGGCCGAGATCGGCATGGACCCGGCCGAGATCCGCCGCATCAACTTCATGCAACCCGAGACGTTCCCGCGGACCACCATCACCGGTGGCGCGTACGACTCGGGTGAGTACGAAAAGGCGCTGGACGCTGCGCTCGAGGCGTCGGGCTACAGCGGGCTCCGCGAGGAGCAGGCGGCACGACGAGCCTCGGGCGACACGAAGCAACTCGGCATCGGCGTTTCGGCCTACGTCGAGGTGACCGCTCCGGTTGGCCTCCACGTCGAGTACGGCGCGTGCGAGATCAACGACGACGGGTCGGCGACGGTCTACGCGGGGACGAGTGTGCACGGTCAGGGTCACCACACGGCGTTCGCGATGCTGGCGAGCGACATGCTCGGCATTCCCATGGACATGATCACGCTCGTGAACTCCGACACGGCGGCGGTGCCGCGCGGTGCCGGCACGCTCGGGTCACGGTCGCTCCAGACTGCAGGGAGCGCCATCCATCTCGCTTCCGAGGCCGTCCTCGACCGTGGCAAGCAGATCGCTGCCCACATGCTGGAAGCGTCGGCCGACGACATCGAGGTCGGAAACGGCGGCCTGCAGGTGGCGGGCGTTCCGGCGAAGTCGGTCTCCTGGGCCGACCTGGCCGTGGCATCGCGGGACGCATCGAAGCTGCCCGACGGCGTGGAGCCCGGCGTCCTGCGCCACGAGCTCGACTTCGACGGCACGAACTCGACGTTCCCGTTCGGCGCCCATGTCTCGGTCGTCGAGGTCGACACCGACACCGGTCGCGTCGAGATGCTCCGCCACGTGGCGGTCGACGACTGCGGTCGCATCCTCAACCCGCTCCTGGTGCGAGGCCAGCAGCACGGCGGCATCGCCCAGGGTGCTGCCCAGGCCCTCTACGAGCAGGTGCTCTACGACGACGACGGCAACCCGATCACGTCGAACCTGATGGACTACGCCATCCCGTCGGCAGCCGAGCTGTGCAGCTTCGAGACGTCGAACACCGAGACCGACAGCCCCCGCAACCCGCTGGGGGCCAAGGGCATCGGCGAGTCGGGAACGATCGGCTCGACGCCGGCGATCCAGAACGCGGTGATCGACGCCGTCTCGCATCTCGGGGTGAAGCACATCGACATGCCCTGCACGTCCGAGCGGGTGTGGACCGCGATCCAGAACGCCCGACACTGATCGTCGCCGTCGCCGTCGCCGTCGTCGTCGCCGTCGCCTCGTGGCGTGCGAGCGTGCGCCCCGCGAACTCGGCAACGCCATGGAGCTGATCCTCGCATCGTCGTCGCCACGTCGACAGCAGCTGCTGCGCTCGATCGGACTCGACTTCCAGGTGATGCCTGCCGACGTCGACGAGACCGTATTGCCGGAGGAGTTGCCGATCGCGTACGTCGAGCGCGTCGCAGCCGCGAAGGCGCACGTCGTCGCCGGTTCGCAGCCCGCCGGTCCGCGCCGCGCCGCCGTGCTGGCGGCCGACACCACCGTCGACGTCGACGGGACGGTGCTGGCGAAGCCGGTCGACGACGACGACGCTGGGAACATGCTCAGACTGCTGTCGGGGCGAACCCACCGGGTCCACACCTCGGTGTTCGGTTGCACGCCCGACGGTGAGCACTCGGTGACGATCACGACCGACGTGACGTTCGTCCGCCTGAGCGAGCAGGGGATCAGCTGGTACCTGTCGATGGGCGAACATCTCGACAAGGCGGGCGCCTACGGCATGCAGGGCGCGGGCGGCGCGCTCGTGCACCGGATCGAGGGCAGCCCGTCGAACGTCATCGGCCTCCCGCTGGCGGAGACGATCGACGTGCTACGGGCGTGCGGCGTCGCGGTCGTCGGGGGCTGAGCCGGATCGAGCAGGGTGCCACGACCGGACCATGGAGATCGACGCAACGACCTGGCTCGTCACGGGCGCCTCGGCCGGCACCGGGGGTCACACGAACGGCTGCGACCCGCGACGCGCGCGTCGTCGGGGTCGCACGGCGCGCCGACCTGGTCGAGGCCGTGATGGCGGCATCGAGGGATCCCCGTCGTCGCCGACCTGGCCGACGCGTCGATGGTCACCGGGATGATCGATCGCGTCGAGGGCGACCACGGTCCGATCGACGTATTGGTGAACGACACCGGCTCCGAGGGCGTCGCCGCCTTCGTCGAGGCGGGAGTGGCCGGTGCGAGCGATCCAGGAGCGGAAGCTGCCCACCCCGATCGAACTCGCCGCCGGCTCCTGCCGCGCCGGCTGGAGCGTGGCCGCGGTCACCTCCTGAACGTGAGCTCGAGGGTGTCGTGAACGTGAGCTCGAGCGTGTCGAGCGCCGGGCTTCCCGGTACGTCGCCGTAGTGCAGCACCGAGGCGGGACTGCCCACTCCCACCGGGTGAGGCGTACCGAACTCAGTGGCACGCCGATCGGGTCGACCATCGTCGAGCTCGGCCCGGTCCCGAGCGACATGGTCGACCGGGTCGACGAGCTTTCCCGCGGCACGGGGTGGCTTCGGTTGTTTCCGGCGGTTGCCGCTGATGCCCGAGGTCGATCGCCCGATCGTGGCCCGCAGCGCCTCGTCGACTTGCTCCCCTGACGTCGTTAGCACTCTCGGGTGCCGGTTGCCAATGGCGGGGTGCTTCCACTAGTCTTAGCAGTCGCTCGGTGTGAGTGCTAACGACTCCGAGTTCCCGAGATCAACCCCGTGACACGCCAATGGAGGCATGCACCCATGAACCTGAAGCCGCTGGACGACCGCATCGTGGTCAAGCCCAACGAGGCCGAGACCCAGACCGCGTCTGGCCTCGTCATCCCCGACACCGCCAAGGAGAAGCCACAGCAGGGCAAGGTCCTCGCGGTCGGCCCCGGCAAGCGCGCCGAGTCGTCCGGCGAGATCATCCCCGTCGGTATCGAGGTCGGCCAGACCGTCCTGTACTCGAAGTACGGCGGCACCGAGGTCGCCGTCGACGGTGACGACGTACTCGTGCTCAACGCTCGCGACGTGCTCGCGATCGTCGAGAGCTGATTTCCCCCCCGAACGCAACAGAGAGACAAGGACTGAAGACGAATGGCAAAGATGTTGAAATTCGACGACGAGGCTCGTCGTTCACTCGAGGCGGGCGTCAACAAGCTCGCCGACGCGGTACGTGTCACCCTCGGCCCGAAGGGCCGCAATGTGGTGCTCGACAAGAAGTTCGGTGCCCCGACGATCACCAACGACGGCGTGTCGATCGCCAAGGAGATCGAGCTCGAGGACCCGTTCGAGAACATGGGCGCCCAGTTGGTGAAGGAAGTCGCCACGAAGACCGACGACATCGCCGGTGACGGGACCACGACGGCTACGGTGCTCGCCCAGGCGATGATGCGCGTCGGCATGAAGAACGTCGCCGCCGGCGCCAACCCGATGGCCGTCAAGAAGGGCATCGAGAAGGCCGTCATCGCGGCGGTCGAGTCGATCCAGAGCCAGGCCAAGGACGTCGACGACAAGACCGACATCGCCAACGTCGCCACCATCTCGGCTGCCGACGCATCGATCGGCGAGGTCATCGCCGAGGCGATCGACAAGGTCGGCAAGGACGGCGTGGTCACGGTCGAGGAGTCGAACACGTTCGGCACCGAGCTCGAGTTCACCGAGGGCATGCAGTTCGACAAGGGCTACCTGTCGCCGTACTTCGTGACCGATCCCGAGCGCCAGGAAGCCGTGCTCGAAGACGCCTACATCCTGCTCAACCAGGGCAAGATCTCGACCGTGCAGGCCATGTTGCCGGTGCTCGAGGCCGTCATGAAGACCGGTAAGCCGCTGGTGATCATCGCCGAGGACCTCGAGGGCGAGGCGCTCGCCACGCTGGTCGTCAACAAGATCCGTGGCACGTTCAACGCTGCTGCCGTCAAGGCCCCAGGGTTCGGCGACCGCCGCAAGGCGATGCTGCAGGACATGGCCGTGCTCACCGGCGGCCAGGTCATCAGCGAAGACGTCGGTCTGAAGCTCGAGAACGCCACGATGGACCTGCTCGGCACCGCCAAGCGCGTCATCATCAACAAGGACAACACCACCATCGTCGACGGCGGTGGCACCACCGACGACGTGAACGGTCGCATCAACCAGATCAAGGCCGAGATCGAGAACACCGACTCGGACTGGGACCGTGAGAAGCTGCAGGAGCGTCTCGCCAAGCTGGCCGGCGGCGTCGCCGTCATCCAGGTCGGCGCGGCGACCGAGATCGAGCTCAAGGAGAAGAAGCACCGCATCGAAGACGCGGTGAGCTCGGTTCGTGCCGCGATCGAGGAGGGCGTGGTCGCCGGTGGCGGTGTCGCACTCATCCGTGCCCGGCCCGCGGTGCAGGTCGTCGTGGAGTCGCTCGAGGGCGATGAGCAGACCGGCGCCAAGCTGGTCTGGGAGTCGCTGACGGCTCCGGCTCGTAACATCGCCGAGAACGCGGGTCTCGAGGGTTCCGTCATGGTTCGGGCGATCGAGTCCGAGACCGGTACCAACGGCCTCAACGCAGCGACCGGTGAAATCGTCGACCTCATGAAGGCCGGCATCATCGACCCGGCCAAGGTGACGCGTGCGGGGCTGCAGAACGCCTCGTCGATCGCCGCGCTGGTGCTCACCACCGAGGCGCTCGTCGCCGACAAGCCGGAGCCCGCAGGCGCCGGCATGGGCGGCGGCATGGATCCGATGGGTGGCATGGGCGGCATGATGTGACCTCCTCCCGCTGAGGGGAACGCATCCACCTTTCACTGCAACGGTCCGGGGTCTCGGCCCCGGGCCGTTGCGCGTGTGGCGAGGTCGCCGCCCAGCAGCACGTTGCTCGATCGCCGGTGTCGCGCCGGCACTCCGGGTGGCGGCGCGCGGCGTCCGGTCACTCGCTGCGTCGGCACGGTGGTGATCAGATGCGCGTCCCTTCAGACTGCGTTGACACTTGCCGATGAGGTCTCGTGACTTCCCAGATGCCACAGCGCCGGCCGTTCAGGCGCGCCCGGTTCCTCGTTGCCTCATCGCTCGTCGCCGTGACCGCGACCGTCGTCGTCGACGTCGGCGTCTCCACCGTCGTCGCCACGAGTGATCTCTCGCTGTCGGTCTCCGCGCCGGGCGAACAACTCCTCACCGATCCGACCTTGATCGACGTCACGATGAACGCGCAGAACCCGGTGGGTGGCGACGGCCTGAACGGATTCAACGGCAGCTTCACCGCCATCTTGACCGCCGGAGCGTCGCTCGTCGGTAGCACGGTCGCGCCGAAGGCCACGTCGACGCTCGTCGATGGCCGCACCGCGTACTTCTTCGAAAACGTCGGCGACATCCAGGAGGGCTCCTCCCTCCAGCTCGGTCTGTCGGTCTCCGTGCCGGCGGCGACGTTCCCGGTCGGGTCGACCGTCGACGTGGTCGGCCACTTCGCGGCAAACAGCAATCCGCGCAGAGTGCCGGACTTCGATCCGGCGACCGGCACGTTCTCGGGCGACACGACGGGCGCCACCCCGACCGGCTCGTCGTCGACCCTGCTGGTCCCCCTGACCATCGACAAGTCGAGCCTCACCGTCGGCGCCGAGGACGAACAACTGCGCGGTGTACACGACCACGTGGCGACCTACCAACTGCTCGTGACGAACAACGCCGTGGCCGACGACAACCTGGTCGTCGTCGACGATTTCGTCCCGGCCGCGTTCGAGTTCCTCGGGTGCGGTGGCGTCGACAACACGACCGACGCCACCGGCACCAACGCCGGATCGCCGCTCGAATACCCGGGGGCGCCCTCGCTTGCGGCGACGGCGCCGCCGGCCGGACCGTGCCCGGCGCCGGTGCTGGTCGAGTCGGTGTCGGTCACCGCCGGCGTCATCAGCTCCGGATCGTCGACCGACGGGACGGTCGCGCCCGCCACGGTGGCCGATGGGGTCTACACACATGTCCGTTGGAACCTCGGCACGCTCACTCCGGCCGACTTCGCCGCCCCGGTCGAGATCCGGTATCAGGTCGGTGTCCCGATCCTCCGCAACACGCACGACCCGGCGTTCAACACCGAGAGCGGCACCGACCCGACCGCCAATCTCGACAACAACATTGGCGCATTCACCACCGAGGACGACGGGGCCGAACAGAGCGCCCGAAACTTCAGCCAGGTTCGAGGCGTCTACACCGGCCCGACGGCACCGGGCTTCGACCCGCTCGTGGACACGGTCGACGACGATGAGTACGTCGTCTCGGTGGAAGATCTGTCGATCCACAAGTCGGCCACGGTTTCCGGGGCGGTCGTCCAGGGAAGCCGGGTGCAGTACGAGCTCCAGATCGAGACGTCGGAGTATCGCAACATCACCGACGCGATCGTGACCGACACGCTCGGCGACGGCCAGTGTCCGTTGCGCGTCGGCGGTGCCGACCCGGAAGCCGCCCCCCAGAGTGGCGAGTGTGCAGTTGCCGGAAACGATCCTTCGTTCCCGTTCGCCAGCGTCAGCGAGAACGCAGATGGTTCGTTCGTGCTGGTGTGGGACCGCTCGACGGCTCCGGTGCTTGCCGACCTTCCCCCGAACAGCAACCTGACGATCACCTTCGTCGCCCAGATACGCGAGAGCTACCAGGAGGACTTCGTCGACCAGGCACCGTTCAACGGCGCCGACGGCGTGAACAACGGCGTCGGCATCGCGGGCACGACCAACCTCGTCGCCGGCATCCCGGACAACCCCGCTGTCGACGCATCACCGATCCAGGACGAGAGCTCGACGGGGATCAGTGCCCAGACGGCCACGATCGACAAATCGATCAGCCTGCCGGTGGCCCCGGGCGGCACGCTCGACTGCAACGCAGCCACGTGGGTACGCACCGACCCGGCCGGCGCCGCATCGCCCAGGTCTCCCGCTCCGCTCCAGTCGGCGCCCTACGCCTACCGCCTCGGTGACCGGGTGTGCTTCCGGCTCGGTGTCGACTTCGTCGGGAACCTGAACTTCCGCAACGCCCGGGTCGACGACTTCCTGCCGTCCGGCATGGCCTTCGAACAGGTCTGGCAGACGCCCGGAGCGCCGTCGGAAACCGACGGATCCGGCAATCCGACGGGTGCCTCCGCCAACAACGAGGTCGTCATCGAGGCGATCGACATCGTCGTCGATCCGCAGGGAGACCTCGTCACCTGGACCCTCGGTGAGCAGGATCCCGACACCATCGGGAGCCCGTACGAGAACGACCTGTTCGTCAGGAACGGGGGCGAACGCTTCGAGGTGATCGTCTCCGCGGTCATCACCGACGACCCGGTCGATCGGGCGAACGCCGACATCGTGCAGAACCTTCAGAAGTTCACGTCGTCGAACCTGCAGAACGAGACGGTGTCACTGCGCGACAGCGCCGACTTCGCCGTGGTCGAACCCAATCTCTCGACCTCGAAGTCGGCCGATGTCGCCGTCGCCGTGGAGGGCGACACGATCATCTACACCAGCAGCGTCACGAACGACTTCGAAACACCCCCGGGGACCGCACCGGCGTTCGCCGACGACTTCGCAGCGGCGACGAACGTGAGCGCGTGGGACGTGCTGCCATCTCAGATCACCTGCGCCGAGGTCTCGAACATCGCGTTGAGCGCCGCCGGAGCGACCAACTGTGTCGACGGCATCGGACCAGCCGGACGCTCGGTGATCGATTTCGTGATCAACCGCATCGATCCCCAGGACACCGTCGATCTGACCTACGAGGTCACGCTGCCCGCGCCGACCGTTGCGGGGCAGACCCTGGTCAACGAGCTCGGCGTGCGCACCTACGAGGGGACGCCGAGCAACGACGGTGATCCCGGCAACGATCCGACGTTCGTCCCGTCCAACAACATCGACCCGAGCCTCGAACCATCGGCGAACACGGGCGACGCGCGATCGTCGGCCACGGTTCGAACGCCGCTTCCGAACCTCGCCAAGGAGCAGCAGTCGTCGTTCGGTGACAGCTCCAACAGTCGCAACGGCGTCCTGGCCCAGACCGCCGACGAGGCCGCAGTGAGCGAGTTCGTCCGGTATCGGGTGCGCGGCGCCACGATTCCCGAGGGCACGACGGTCTACAACGCCGCCCTCGACGACACGCTGCCGACCGGACTGCGCTTCGTGTCGTTCGATTCGGTCACGCTCGACGACGGCAACGGCACGGTCACCGACCTGATCGCATCGCCGGGCGGATTCACACTGGCCCAGAGCGGGCAGGACATCGACCTCACGTTCCCGGCGACGTACACCAACCCGAGCGGCAGCGGCGACGACGAGGTCGCGATCGTTCTGACGGCGATCGTCGAGGACGTGGCCACCAACACGGCCGGTCGACGACTCGACAACACCGCGACGCTCGCGTTCGAGACCGCACCGACCGGTGGTCAGATCGTTTCGGTGTCGTCGAACACGGTCAGGTTGACCGTGATCGAACCACGGCTCGAGGTCGACGTCGACACGACGCTCGCCGACGGGTCGATCGTCCGGAACCCGGCCTGCGACGACGTCCGCGGCAACGACACCGCTACCAGCAACGACCCGGACGGCGCTCCGACGAACGGGTGCGACGTGCTGCCCGGTGACACGCTGTGGCAGAAGGTGGCGGTGACGAACTCCGGCAGCGCCAACGCCTACGACGCCCAGGTCGTGGCCGTGGTGCCGCCGTTGATGACGCCGCTGGCCACCGCGCTGGGCAGCCCGGTGGTCGACGGCGGGACCGTCACCGGGCCGAGCGGTTCGGTCGGCACCTGGGACCTGGCCACACGGACGATCACCTGGGATCCGACCACGGTGCCGGCGCTCGCCGGCCCGATCGACCCCGTTGCGGCACCCATCGTGCTCGATTTCCATGCGGTGCTGGCCCCGTCGGCGGTGCTGAACGACGATCAGGACTTCACGACCACGGTGCAGATCCCCGAGTACTTCGGTCTGCCGCCGGCCGAACGCAACGCCGACACCTCGAGCTACGGCGACTCGGGTCCGGGCAACCCGAACGGCCGCGGGCCGGTCGATCCCGACGAGGCCACCGTCGAGGTCCACTTCCCCGACGTCAGCGTCGACAAGAGGGCGGTCGACGACTTCAGCGATGCACGGCTGGGCCAGTCCTTCCGGTTCCAGCTCCGGGTGTCCAACGCCGACGCCACGGCCACTGCGTTCGACGTCGACGTCACCGACGTGCTGCCGGCCGGCTGGTCGTACGACCCCGGCTCGGCGACCCCCTCGGCACCGACGGTGGCCGGTCAGACCCTCACCTGGACCGACACGTTCGATGTGCTCCCCGGCCAGACCGTCACGATCGCCTACACCGCGACACCCGACGCGATCGGGCTCGCCAACGTGGCCTCGACCGGCTACGACGGCGGCTCCGGACCGGAGGCCGTTCCGTACACCAACACCGTCGACATCACCGCCGCCGACGACACCGGCGCGCCGGGCAACGCCGACGGTCCGTACGAGGGCTCCGACGACCAGACGGTGTACATCCGGCGCACCGACATCGAGGTCGACAAGTCGATCTCCCCACTCGAGGCCGACGCCGATCCGGTGAACGGTCCCTACTTCTACGGCAGCTTCGTGGAGTACACGGTGACGGTGGTCAACAACGGTCCCGACGGCTCGACGAGCGTCGTCGTCGACGACGTCCTGGTGAACCCTCCGCTGCTGTTCGACGCCGTCGTGTCGATCGGCCAGGGCACCTACGACGACTCCACGGGAGTGTGGGACGTCGGGCCGATGGCCGACGGTGACAGCTTCGACCTGGTGCTCCGCGTCCGGCTCACCGCACTCGGTTCCGTCACCAACACCGCCGAGCACACGGCGAACGATCAATACGATGACGATTCGACGCCGGGCAACGATGTCCTCGCCGAAGACGACCAGGACCAGGTGACGATCGAGGTCGTCCCGACCAGCCTCGGGGACTACGTCTTCCTCGATCTGAACGGTGACGGCGTGCAGGACCCGGGCGAACCGGGCATTCCCGACGTCGAGGTGCTCATCACGTTCCCCGACCCGGCCGACCCGACCGTCACCCGGCAATACACGGCCACCACGAATTCGGACGGGCAGTACTCGTTGCCGCCACGCTTCGTCGACGAGAACACCAGCACGATCGTCGGGACCCCGACGCTCACCGACATCACGGTCGACATCGTCGAAGCCAACTCGCCGCACCTCGCCGGGCTGATCGCGACCGACGGCGCCGAGAGCGATGTCGACGGGGGTGCCGACGGGATCAGTACCCAGCAGATCGTTCCGGGTGATCCGTCGACGTCGGTGCTGCCCGACGGTACGAATGCCCGACTCGACGTCGACTTCGGCTACGAACCGCAGGGCCAGTCGCTCGGCGATCGTGTGTGGTGGGACCAGGACCAGAGCGCCGACGCCACCGACGATGATCCGGGCACGGCGACCGAGTTCGGCCTCCCGACCGTGACCGTGACCGCGACGTGGTACGGCTTCGACGGCGTGCTCGGCACGGCCGACGATCTCGTGTTCGTCACCACGACGAGCGATGGCACCGTCGACGTCACGGGCGACGGCAGCGCCGACCCGTCCGGCACGTACCGGTTCACGAACCTGCCCCCTGGGCAGTTCGAGGTCGAGGTGGACACCGCGACCCTGACCAACGACCTGACCGATCAGACCTACGACCTCGACGGAATCGTCAGCGCATCGATCGTCGAGGGCATCACCCTCGATCCCGGTGAGAACCAGCTCGACGTCGACTTCAGTTACAGCGGCCCGGGTGAGGTCGGCGACACCGTCTGGTACGACTTCGACGGTGACGGCGTGCAGGGCGTGAACGAGCCCGGCATCGCCGGCGTCGACGTCGACGTGGTCTGGTTCGGGCCCGACGGGCTCGAGGCCACCGTCGACGATGTGACGATCACGCTCACCACGAGCAGCGGATCGACCGACGTCGATGGCGACGGTGCCATCGACCCGGCTGGTGCCTACTACATCGACGGCCTCCCCACTGGCGGCTTCCGCGTCGGCGTCGACGTCGCAACGTTGCCGGGATCGATGTCGGCGACGGCCGATGGTGATGACGCCGACCCGACCGGCATCGTCACGCCGAACACGTCACTGACGACCCTGACCGCCGTCGACCGGTCCGATCTCGACCAGGACTTCGGCTACGGAGGCGACCTGAACCTGGGCGACATGATCTGGTGGGACGTCGACGCCGACGGCAACACGGCACCCGACGCGATCGACCTGGCGCTGCCGGGTGTGCCCGTGACGGTCACATGGGCGGGCAACGACGGGATCTTCGGCACGCCCGATGACTTCACGACGTCCGTGGTCACCAGCGATGGCACCGTCGACACGAACGGTGACGGCACGGCCGAGCCGGTCGGCGACTACGTGGTCTCCGGACTGCCCGACGGCGACTACCGGGTCGAGGTCGATGCCACCGGCGTGTTGACCGATCTCGGGCTGACGATGGAGACGTACGATTTCGACGGCCCGGGCGACGGCTCGTCCGCCACGACGCTCGCGGGTGCCGATGACCTCGACCAGGACTTCTCGTACACCGGCGTCGGCGTGATCGGCGACACCGTGTGGTACGACGTCGACGAAGACGGCGCAGTCGGCCCCGCCGAGCCCGGCCTCTCCGGTGTCGACGTGCAGCTGACCTGGGCTGGTCTCGACGGCGTGCTCGGCTCACCCGACGACCAGGTGTTCACGACCACGACGAGTGACGGCACGGTCGATGTCGACGGTGACGGGTCGCCCGACCCGATCGGCACCTATCGCTTCGAGAATCTGCCGGTCGGCGACCACGAGATCGTGATCGACCCGGGCGGCACCACGCTGCCGCCCGGCGTCGAGCTGGTCTCCGATCCGGACGGCACGCTCGACGGGACGTCGCGGGTGACGCTGACCACGGCCGTGCCGGAAGACCTCGATCAGGACTTCGGTTACAGCGGCCTCGGATCGGTCGGCGACACCGTCTGGCTCGACCTCGACAGCGACGGGGTTCGATCACCTGCCGACCCGGGCACTGGCTACCCCGCCGAGCCCGGAATCCCAGGGGTCGACGTCGAGGTGCGATGGGTCGGCGTCGACGGGGTGCCCGGCACGTCGGACGACTACGTCATCGTCGTCACGACGAGTGACGGGACCCAGGACGTCGATGGTGACGGGACGGTCGATCCGGTCGGCTTCTATCGGGTGCCCGACCTCCCGTTCGGCGACGTCGTCGTCACGGTCGACGCCACGAGCGGGCTGCTTCCCGATCTCACTCAGACCAGCGATGCGAGCGGACCGCTCGACCACTCGTCGACCGTCACCCTCGCAGCCGACGATCCCGGAACCCCGGACGACGAGGCCGACGATGTCGGTCAGGACTTCGGCTACGCCGGCCGTGCGACACTCGGCGATCTCGTCTTCTACGACCGCGACGCCAACGGCACGGGAGTCGTCGACGGGCTCGACGTCCCGATTCCCGGTGTCACCGTCGACCTGACGTGGGGTGGGTTCGACGGCGTGATCGGCGATGACCCGATCACAGCGGTGGACGAGTCCCTCGACGATCTCGTCTACGCCATCACCACCGACGCAGCAGGCGGCTACCTCGTGACCGATCTTCCTCCGGGCACCTACTCGGTCGAGGTCGACGACACGACGTTGCCGATCGGCATCGACATCCCGACGTACGACGTCGACGGCACCGCCGACGGTGCCACCACGGTCACCCTCGGGGCGACCGACGACCGGAGGGACGTCGACTTCAGCTTCACCGGGAACGCCGGTGTCGGCGACACGGTCTTCATCGACATCGACGGCGACGGCGTGCTCGACCCCGACGAGGTCGGCCTCGCCGGTGTGACGCTCACCGCGACGTACCTCGCGCCCGACGGTTCGACGATCGTCGTGCCCGTCCAGACCAGCGACGGTACACAGGACGTGAACGGCGACGGCAACCCCGATCCGATCGGCACCTACTTCGTCGACAACCTGCCGTTCGACGTGCCGATCACGATCACCGTCGACGGGACCACCTTGCCCCCGGAGCTCGCGGCCTCGTCCGATCCCGACGGCACGCTCGACAACATCACCACGGTGACGTTGACCACCGCGGCGCCGCTGGACCTCGATCAGGACTTCGGGTACGACGGACCCGGAGTGCTCGGCGACACCGTGTTCTACGACGCCGACGGGGTCGGCACGAACGTCCCCGACGGTTCCGCCGGCGACGTCGGGCTGCCGAACGTCACCCTGACCGCCGTATGGGGCGGCCGTGATGGCGTGATCGGTGACGATCCGACCACACCGCAGGACGAGTCGATCGACGACATGACCGTCACCACGGTCACCGGCGACGGCACGACCGATGTCGATGGTGACGGTGCAACCGATCCGGCCGGCACCTACCGGTTCCCGAACCTCCCGTTCGGCGTGTACGAGATCACGGTCGACGCGGCCACGTTGCCGGCCGGTACCGATCCCGTGTTCGACCCCGACGGCGGCGCCGACCTCGCTGCGCTCGCGTCACTCGATTCGGTCACCCCGCAGGATCTCGCTCAGGACTTCTCGGTCACGGGAACCGGTGCACTGGGGGACACCGTCTGGGAGGACACCGACGCCGACGGCGTGATCGACCCCGACGAGGCCGGCGTACCCGGCGTGGTCGTCACGATGACGTACACCGACCCGATCACCGGGTTCACGACGACCAGGTCGACGACGACGAGCGACGGAACCACTGACCCCGTCGGCACCTACCGGTTCGACCATCTGCCGGCCGGTGACTACACGGTCGAGTACGACTCGGCCACACTGCCCCGCGGGTTCGGGCCGGCCTCGGATCCCGACACCGTTCTCGACGGGACGGTCACACTCACCCTCGGGGACGGCGAGGAGAACCTGGCCATCGACTTCGGCGTCCGGCCGACCGCGAACGTGACCGGCATCGTCTTCGAGGACACCGACGGCGACGGTGTGCAGGGGCCGCGCGAACCGGGAATCGAAGGGGTCTCGGTCGAGGTCACCGACGGAACCGGACGGACGATCACGGTCGTCACCGATCCCGACGGCAACTACTCGGTCGACGGTGTGCTCGCCGGTGACGTGATCGTCGACGTGGTCGACGACACGGTTCCCGACGGCCTCGAGCTGAGCACTGGCAACGATCGGCACACGATCGACGCGGTGGCCGGCGAGACGACACCCGCCGAACCGATCGGGTATGCGCCGCTCACCTTCATCAGTGGCACGATCTGGTACGACATCGACGCCGCCGGCGATCGCGACCTGACCGACCCACGGCTGGCCGGTGTCACCGTCGACCTGCTCGACACTGATGGCGCCGTCGTCGCGACCACCACGACGAACACCGCGGGTTTCTACCAGTTCCTGGACGTGCCCACGGGTGAGTACTCGATCAGGGTCGCCGAGGCGACGCTGCCTGCCGGGCTCGACCGGCGTACCTTCGACCCCGACGGGACCCTCGACGGCACCCATCAGTTGACGCTCGGCTCGACCGGATCGATCGACAACAACTTCGGGTACACCGGTACCGGCACGATCGCCGACACGATCTGGGTCGACGGCAACCGCAACGGCGCGCTCGACCCCGGCGAACGGCGCGTGGGTGGTGTGGTGCTCAACGTGACCTGGGCCGGGCCCGACGGTGTGCTCGGTACCGCGGACGACGTGACCCGGACGGCGAGCAGCGATGCCAACGGCAACGTCTCGATCGACAACCTCCCTGCAGGGAGGTACCAGATCGCCGTCGACATCGCCACGGTCCCGGCCGGTCTCACACTGGCCGCGCCCTCGTCGGTCACGGTGGCTCTGGATGCGGGTGGGTCGCTCGATCTCGACAGCTTCCCGCTGGTGTCCACCGCGATCCCGCGCACGGGTGGCGATCCGTGGAACGGGGTCGCGACGGCGTTGGTCCTGCTGGCCGCGGGCCTGGTGCTGGTGGCCGCCGCCTACCGACGTCGTGCGACAGCGGCCTGAGCCTCGCCCGGATCGCTGACGTGATGGCGCGATACGGGCACATAATGTCGAGCCATGCGCCAGGTCCTCGCCGTGCCGATCACAGCCGTCCTGATCGCTTCGTCCTGCGCCGGGGGCGGCGACTCATCGGAATCTGGTTCGAGTGACTCGTCGATCGAGGAGACCGACGAGTCCACGAGCGCAAGTGAGGAAGCGACCGCCGACGAGGTCACCGCAGCAGCGTCTGATGATGACGTGGACGACGCTGCGTCGCAGGAGTCGAGCGACGGGTCGTCGAGGGACGACTCCGCCGACGCTGCCGAATCGACGATGCTCGACTGGTTTCCCTGCGCCGACGTGGACGGTCTGGAGTGCTCGACGTTGGCCGTGCCGCTCGAGCACACCGAGCCCGACGACGACACGATCGACATCGCCCTGGCCAGGGTGCCCGCGACCGACCCGGCGAACCGGATCGGTTCCCTCGTGTTCAACCCCGGTGGTCCCGGTGGCTCGGGCATCGAGTTTCTCGAGTTCGGCCGCTTCACGATCCCGCCCGAGGTGGCCGCCCGGTTCGATCTCGTGAGCTTCGATCCGCGTGGGGTCGGGGCGAGTTCCGCGGTCGAGTGCGACGTGATGCTCGACGACGGAGTCCAACTCGTCGCCGATGACGACCGGGTCGCGTGGGATCAGCTGCTCGCCACGAACCTCGCGGATCTGGCCACCTGCACCGCCGAGCCGAGCGATCTCGGCTGGTACGTCGGCACCAACAACGCGGCCCGCGACCTCGACCTCATCAGGGCGGCCCTCGGGGACGATCAACTCAGCTACGTCGGCTTCTCGTACGGCACCCGGCTCGGCGCGACGTACGCCGAGTTGTTCCCCGAACGGGTGAGGGCACTGGTGCTGGACGGTGCGGTGAAGCCGACCACCGACCTGGCGCAGCTCGGCGCCGATCAGGGGAAGGGGTTCGACAACGCGTTCGAGAACTTCGCGGCGGCGTGTGACGCTGACGCCGACTGCCTGTTGCAGGAGCTCGGCCCGACGCTCGACGTGGTCGCCGGGATCCGGAGCGAGATCGCCGGAGCCGGGTCGTTCGCCACCGACGATCCCGATCGCGTGTTGACGCCCGGCGAGCTCGATCTCGGCATCATCTCGGCGCTGTACAGCAAGGACGCCTGGCCGTTCCTGGCGCAGGCGGTCTATCTCGCCGACACGGTCGCCGACGGCTCGTTGTTCCAGGTGCTGGCCGACAACTACCTCGGCCGTCAACCCGACGGCAGGTACACCAACCAGACGGAGGCCCAGGGCTTCATCAGCTGCTCGGACGACGATCGTCGACCCGATGCGGACCAAGTTTGGCAGGACGCCGATGCCGTGGCCGACGGATCCCGCTACTTCGGCGAGGTGCTGCGCGCCTCGACGGGCTGTCTCGGTATCGACGAGGCGATCGACCCCCTCCTGCTCGGGCCTGCGATCGGCGCCGCGCCGATTCTGGTGATCGGGACCACCGGCGATCCGGCGACGCCGTACGAGTGGTCGATCGAGATGGCCGAGTCGCTCGACTCCGGAGTCTTGTACTCGGTCGACGCGGAAGGTCACACGGCCTACACGAGCATCGACTGCGTGGCCGGCGTCGTCGACGCCTATCTCATCGACCTGGAGGTACCGCCCGAGGGCGGTAGGTGCGCCGACGACACCGGCACCGATGTCTTCGTACCTGCCGGCGAGAGCGATGTCGAGCGGATCGTGGCGTTCTTCGACTGTCTGATCGATCAGGGCGTGCCGCTGGAACCCGTCAGCGTCGCCGACGTGTTGGCCGACCCGACCGGTGAGCAGCTGCTCGCCGATCTCGACTTCGGCGATCCGAATGTCGGCGTGGCGATCGGCGAGTGCCAGTCGCTGTTACCGCTCTGACGCAGGCGCCGATCGGGGAGACCGCTCCGCCTCGTTGCGCGTTCAAGGATCGCGAAGCCTACGATCGATGGAATGTCCCGCGCTGCAATCGAGACGATTCCCGATCTGCTCGATCGCGCGATCGTCGATGCGCCCGACACCGATTGGGTGATCACCGACACCGCGTCCTGGACGTTCTCGGCCGCCGCCCACCACATCGAACGTCTCGCTGCCGGTCTGCACGACGCGGGTGTTCGGCAGGGAGACCGAGTGCTCGTGGTCGCACGGAACGAACCGCGTTACCTGTTCGTGTGGTTCGCGCTCATGCGGATCGGTGCGATCCAGGTGCCGCTCAACCCCACGAGCAGCGAATCGGAGCTCGAGGGGTTCGTTCGTCAGGTCCGTCCACGTCTGATCGTGACCGACGGCGACCTGCGTCAGCGGGTCGCCGGCATCGCCGGCCAGGTCGGCGCCGCCGACGTGGACGAACTGGCCGCCACCGGCGCCGACGCACCGAGAGCCGATGTGTCGCCGGACGATCTGGCGGTCTTCATCCCCACGTCGGGCACGACCGGCCGTTCCAAGCTCGTCATGCAGACGCATCGGGCGTATGCGTGGGCGGGAACGTCGTTCCCGGACTGGATGCACCTCGACGGCGACGACCGCCTGATGACCTCGCTGCCGCTGTTCCACATCAATGCACCGGCGTACTCGGTGCTCGGTTCGGTTGCGCTGCAGACCGGACTCGTGCTCCTGCCCCGGTTCTCCGGGTCCGACTTCATCGACGCGGCGAGACGTCACGGGGCGACCGAGTTCAACGCGATCGGAGCGATGCTCGAGATCCTGATGCGGCAGCCGGAACGATCCGACGATGCCGACAACCCACTCCGACGCTGCTACACGGGGCCATCACCGACCGAACGACGCCAGCGGGAGATCGAGGAGCGCTTCGGCATCGAGATCGTCTGTGGCTACGCGCTCAGCGAATCACCATTCGGCTTCATCTGGCGACACGGTACCCGCCCGTACGGCGCACTCGGATGGCCGCGCCAGCACCCGGTGCTCGGCGAGGTCAACGAAGCCAAGATCGTCGGCGACGACGGGGCCGAGGTCGCCGAAGGTGACGTCGGCGAACTGCACCTCCGCAATCCGGTGATCATGCGTGGCTATTTCGAGATGCCCGCGGAAACGGAGGCCGCCATCGACCACGACGGATGGCTGCACACCGGCGACCTGGTGGAGAACAACGGCGGTGGTCTGGCAACCTTCGTCGGACGACGGAAAGAGGTCATCCGCCGCCGGGGGGAGAACCTCTCCCCGCTGGAGGTCGAGGCTCGGCTCGAGGAGCACCCGGACGTCGCCGAAGCCGCCGTGATCGGCGTCCCGTCGGCGATGTCGGAAGAGGAGGTCAAGGCGTTCGTGGTGCTCGCTGCGGGGGCTTCGGTCGATGTGAACGATCTGCGGCAGCACTGCGTCGCCGGCCTCGCACCGTTCAAGGTGCCCCGCTACGTCGAGATCGTCGACGATCTGCCCCACACACCGACCGGTCGCATCGCGAAGCCGCACCTGTCACGTGACCGCAACGACCGGGAGGTCGACTTCGATGCCTGAGACACACGATTCCGAGGACGAATGGTTGGGGAGTGCGATCGGCGCCACCGATCGGGATCACATCTGGATCGCCGGGCGTGACATCACCGAACTCATGGGAACGATGAGCCTGACGGAACTCGCTTTCCTGCTCCTGGTCGGTCGGGAGCCCACCAGTGGTGAGTGCCGGGTCGCCGACGCCGCACTCGTGTCGCTGGCCGACCACGGCGTCACGCCCAGTTCTCTCTCGGCTCGGCTGACGTACACGGGGGCACCGGAGGCTGTCCAGGGTGCGATCGCGGCCGGCCTCCTGGGCGCCGGCAGCGTGTTCCTCGGGCCGGCGGGAGACACGGCGGTCTACCTCGCCGATGCGGTCGGGGAACGGGGTCTGGCCACCGACAGCGACGACGGCGAGTTCGATGTCGCCGCGATCGAGCTCGTCGCCGAGCGTGTGGCCGCGGGAGAGCGGATGCCGGGACTCGGTCACCCCGTTCACCGGCAGGGTGATCCGCGCACGGCGCGCCTCTACGCGATCGCCGGCGAGGAGGGCGTGCTCGGTCCGCACCTGCGGTTGCTGCGATCGATCGAACGGGCGCACGCCGATGCGATCGGCAAGTTGCTCCCCATCAACGGGGCCGGCGCTGCCGGTGCGGCGCTCACCGACGTGGGACTTCCGCCGGCTCTCGTGCGCGGCTTCGTCCTCATCGCTCGCACGGCAGGTCTGGTGGCCCACCTTGCCGAGGAGATGCGGGCACCGATGGCCCGGCGGTTGTGGTTGGAAACCGAGGAACGGGCCTCGCAGCACTACCTGCCGCACGCCTCGACGGAATGACCGTCGCCGGCCGCCGCCGCTAGCGTGCGGTCATGGCCGAACGTGCGATGCGTCCGTTCTGGATTCATCAGCTCGCCGAGTACCTGATCGGCGTGGCGTTGATCGCGCAGGGTCTCCAGGAGAAGGATCCTCTGGTCCCGGCCGTCGCCGGCGTCCTGGTGTTGCTCAACGCTGCCATTGCACGTGGTCCGATGGGGGCGTTCAAGTGGGTCGGTCGTCGCATGCACCGCTGGTTCGACCTGGTGGTGATGGTGGCGATCCTGGTGGCCGCCGCGCAGCCCTGGATGACGGTGCCGCCCGGCGGCCGGCTGATCATGTTGGTGATGCTCGTGCCGCTCGGGTTCCTGTGGTTCTACACCGACTGGGCCGAGCGTCCCGATCGCAAGGAGCGTCGCCTGGAGCGCGCCGATGTGAAGGGTGAGGCCGTCGGTCGGAGCGCCGGTCGTCTCGCCGGGAACGCCTACAACGCGATCAAGAAGAAGACGCGGTAGCAGCGGCGCGGGCGGCGTCGATCTTCTCGGTCGTGAGCTTCTTGCGAACGAACACGAAGATCCCGGCGAAGATCGCCGACGCCGCGAACCAGGTCGAGCGAAGTGCCAGCTCCCGATCGGCAACTCGTTCGACCACCCACACGATGAGGCCGCCGATCGCAGCTCCGAACGGGATCATTCCCCAAGCGAAGAACCGGTAGACGCTGTTGACCCGCCCGAGCAGACTCTCGGGGATGATCGTCTGGCGGAGGCTGACGGTGATCACGTTCCAGAGGATGATGAACAGCGATTCGACGCCGAACAGCACCAGCACGACGGGCCAGGTGGCGATCAGGCCGATGAGCAGCGGCGTGATCGCCATCACGCCGACCGACACGGCGAGTGCGGTCCCGCTCCCCAACCGCTCCGAGATCGACGGCGCGATCCACCCGCCGATCAGCCCGCCGATCGCACCACCGAATCCGATGATGCCGAACACGAACGGGCCGACGTCCATGACATCCTGCGCGAAGAGCACGAACGTGGCGCCGTGGATCATGGCGGCGGCGTTCATCAGCCCGAGGATGATCGCCATCGGCCGCAGCAGGCTGTGGCCCATCAGCCAGCGGACCCCCTCGGAGAGCTCCTGTCGGAACGTCTGCCTCGGTGTGGCGCCGTCGCGCTCGGCCGCGAACGAACCGGGGATCAGGAACACCATCGCAGCTGCGACGAAGAACGTCCCGGCGTCGATGAAGAACGGCACCGAGAACGCGAGCAGGAGCAGCACCGAGCCCAACGGAGGGCCCACGAAGGTCTGCATCACGCCCTCGATGCTCCAGATCCGGCCGTTCGCCTTCTCGAGCTGATGCGGACGGACGATGCTGGGCATGATCGTCTGGTTGGCGTTGTCCCGGAGCACCTCGGCCAGACCGAGGAGCAGCGTGGCGGTGACGATCAGGAGGAGCAGGCCCGACCGGGTACCGGTGACCGAGTCGACCTCGGCGGGGCCCGGGAGGGTGCCCTGCCTGTCGAGCACTGCGAACGCGATCACGAGCGTCAACGCGCCGCGGAGCACGTCCATCGCGATCATCACCTTGCGGCGGTCGACCCGGTCGGTGATCACCCCGGCCGGCAACGTGAACAGGAGCCATGGCAGGCGCTGGGCGATCGCGACCAGCGCGATCAGCATGGGGTTGCGGGTGATCGCCGACGCAAGCCACGGATACGCCACCGTGGCCATGCCGTCGCCGAGGTTCGACACCACTGTTCCGGCGAAGAGCTTGTGGTAGCTCGTGCCGAGCGGGTCCTTCGTGCCCGGTGCCTCCGAGCCCGACGGAGCATCGACCGTCGGACCCGTCTCGGCGGGTTCGTCGCCGTGGCCGATCGTCGCCTCGATGTCACTCACTGCCACCTCCGTCGGCGGTGGCCGTGTCCGGACGCGGCGCGATCCTCCGCTTCGTGGGGAAGAGTGCGAGGTACATGCCGTATTCGGTGTCGCCGCCACGGGGCGCGTCGCTGAACTCGATCGCCAGGTCGAGCAATCGTCGATCGAACTCCTGGGCTCGGTCCGCCGGTATCCGCGCGTGCCGGTAGGTCGCGCCGCCCACGCCGTCGTGTTTCGGTCCGTGCAGGCGGTCGATGTCGACCTCGGCGGCCACGGCGTCGAGGAACGGCAGCTCACCGGGTCGCCGTGGGATCACGTAGGTCAGGGCGACCCGTCCGTAGAAGCGCTCCTCGACGGCCCGGATGCGACGGGTGCGTACCACCCGGATGAGCCCGGCATCGACCAGGACGTCGACGTGATGGGCGACCGTGCCACGCGGCCGCTCGACGCGCTCGGCGATCTCGGTGACGGTCATCGCCCGCTCGAGCACGAGGTCGACGATCGTGCTCCGCAGCGGGTTGCCGAGCGCCTTCAGCCGCTCAGGCGTGCCGACGTCGAGTTCGTCATCCAGTTCGTAGTCCCGCCGCACTTCGTCCGATATTTCTCGAACGATAGGGAAATGTCGGACAGAAGGCAACCGGAGAACACCGCCCGTAGGATGGCGTCATGCCGTTCGAGCGTCCCGCCCCCGATCTCGCCAAGCTCCTCAAGGCCTGGGAGGAGTTCGAGCGTGGCGAGCAACAGCCGGGCAAGGTGCTCGCCAACCTGAAGACGGCCGGTCTGCCCGAGGTGCTCAACGAGTTGGTCGAGAGCGGCTGGACCCCATCGGTCACCGCGAGCTGACTCGTCGTCCCGACCTGATCGACTGACGTGGCGGGAACCCCCGGCCGTCGCCCCGGCGGCCAGCAGATCGTTCCCCGGCCAGGACGCTGGGCACCCGGTCCGCCGGCACCCTGGGAACCGTGTGCCGCACCGTCGCTCGACGACGTGCTGGCAGCAGTGCCGGAGACCGATCACCCGTCGCTCCCGTCGTTCCCGAATGCGCGCCACTCGGCGGTGCTGATCGCGCTGGCACCCGGTCCGGACGGACCCGAAGTCCTCCTGACGCGCCGGTCGTGGCACATGCGGAGCCACCGGGGTGAGATCAGCTTTCCGGGTGGCCGAACCGACCCGGGCGAGACACCGGTCCAGACTGCGCTGCGCGAGGCGCACGAGGAGGTCGGGCTCACCCCCGGTGCCGTCGAGGTGCGAGGCGAGCTCGAGCACCTGAACACGGTCGTCAGCCGCAGCTACATCGTTCCCAAGGTCGCGACGGTCGCCGAGCCGGTGCCGCTCGAAGCGAGGACCATGGAGGTCGATCGGGTGCTGTGGGTGCCACTGCGTGAGCTCACCCGTCCCGACACGTACCGGTCGGAGGTCTGGGGCGTCGGGCCGACCGACCGTACGTTGCACTTCTTCGAACTCGACGACGAGACCGTCTGGGGCGCCACCGCGCACATGCTCGTCGACCTGCTCACCCGGACCCTGCTCGACGGTGCCTGATCGCAGGCGCCCCGCCGTCCGTCGCATCCGGTGACTGTCTGATGCCCCTCGACGAGGCCGTCGTGAACGTCTCGATCGGTCGGCTCGTGGAAGACGTCGACACGACCGTCACGACGATCCAGGTCGGGTCGATCAGTTTCGCGTTCCGACGAATTCGACGATCGACCGCCAGAACGACTCGACGTGTTCCCGCGTGGTGGTGCGCGCCCCGATGCTGACCCGCATGACGCTGCGCCCGTCGAGCACCGTCCGTGTGACGTGGCTCTCGCCCGATGCGTTGATCCGGTCGACGAGTGCATCGGTCGCGGTGTCGTCGTCGCCCGCGACTCGCAGGCAGAGCAGGTTGAGCGGGTGCGGCGCCACGATTTCGAACCGTTCGTCGCCGGCCACCCAGCCGGCGAGCTCCTGGGTCAGCGACACATCGCGGCGGATCCGGCTGCAGATCGCCTCCACACCGTCGAGACGAATCGTGAACCACAGCTTCAGCGCCCGGAAACGACGGCCGAGCGGGACCTGCCAGTCGCGGTAGTCGATCGCGCGGCCCGATTCGGCGGCTTGCGATCGGAGGTATTCGGGCAGGATGCTCAAGGCTCCGAGGAGTGCCGCCCGATCGGCGACCCAGAAGAGCGTGCAGTCGAAGTTCACGCCCATCCACTTGTGTGGATTGGTCGCGTAGCTGTCCGCCCGGTCGAGGCCGTCGTTGACCCAGCGGAACTCGGGGGCGAGCGCGGCGATGCCGCTCATGGCCGCATCGACGTGCAGCCAGATCCGGTGTTCGGCGCACACGTCGGCGATCTCGCCGGTCGGGTCGAAGGCCAGTGACGAGGTCGTGCCGTGCGTGCTGCAGACGAAGAACGGAACGAATCCGTCGTCCAGATCCTGCGCGACCGCGGCGGCGAACGCCTCGGGCCGCATCGCGAACCGGTCGTCGTGATCGACGACTCGGACTCGCTCGGTTCCGATCCCGGCGATGCGCAGCCCCTTTTCCGTCGACGAATGCGCCTGCGACGTGGTGTACGCCGTGAGGCGGCTCGTGTCGCCGGCGGTGTTGACGGCGCCGGCCGTCGCCCGCCATCGCGCGGCGAGGATCGCGACGAGCGCCGCCTCGCTCGCCGAGCCCTGGATGACCCCGCCGCCGCGTTCGCTCGTCGACCGGAACGCCTCGGGCAGGTCGAGCAGCTCCTGCATCCAGTCGAGCATCAGGGTCTCGATCTCGGTGCAGGCGGGCGACGTGACCCAGCTCATGCCCTGAACGCCGAGCCCCGCCGACAGCAGTTCGCCGAGGATCGAGGGGTAGCTGTTGTTGGACGGGAAGTAGGCGAACCAATTCGGGTGCTGCCAGTGCGTGATGGTCGGGACGACCACTCGTTCGACGTCGGCCAGAACCGCGTCCCACGACTCGGGCTCGGTCGGCGGATGCTCGGGGAGCATCGCTCGCACGTCGCCCGGCTCGATGTCGGGCACGATGCGCCGATCGCCGACACCGTCGAGGTAGTCGGCGATCATGTCGATCAGCTCGTATCCGTGCTTGCGGAAGTCCTCAGGGGTCACCGACGAGACGGTACTCGGACCCGCCCGGCGTGCGTCGGGCGCACATCGTCGGCCCGCTCACGACGTGGGCGTCTCGCTCGAGCGGCCGCTGCGTGCCCCGGCGACCACCCGCCAGGCGATGAAGGCGAGCCCGGCGATGATCACCAGGAAGACGAGGGTCTGGCGCCATCCGCCCCGCGCCTCGCTACCGCATCCGGGTCGGGGCAGGGCACTGATGCAGTCGCCGAGCCCTCGCTCCTCGGGCAGGAACTCGTTGATCGTCACCGGTGGCGGCGTCGCCGGAGGAGCGATCGTGGACGTCGCCGGGATGATCGCCGGCACGGCCGAGACGTCGCCGTCGGCAGCAGCTACGGGCGACCCGGCGGCCACTGCGCCGATCCCGACCAGGAGCCCGAGGAAGACGCGGAGTCGCACGCGCACTGTCTACCATCGGAAGCTTGAACGCCGCCGCCGCCTCCGAACGCCCGCCCGACGACCACCCCGAGCACGACACGGTGCTCGTCGTCGATTTCGGGGCGCAGTACGCCCAGTTGATCGCGCGCCGGGTCCGCGAGCTCGACGTCTTCTCCGAGATCGTGCCGCACCGCATCACCGCCGACGAGGTTCGTGAGCGTGCGCCGGCCGCGATCATCCTGTCGGGTGGCCCGGCGAGCGTGAACATCGAGGGCACCCCGCGGCTCGACCCCGCGATCTACGAGCTGGGCGTGCCGATCTTCGGCATCTGCTACGGCGCCCAACTGATCGCGACGCAACTCGGTGGCACCGTGGGCCGTGGTCTGGCCGGCGAGTACGGCCGCGCGCATCTCACGCGTACTGCTCCGTCGTCGGTGCTGCACGCGGACGTCCCGAGCGAACACGACGTCTGGATGAGCCACTTCGACGCCATCACCGAGGTCCCGCCGGGCTTTCGGTCGACGGCGTCGACCAAAGATGCCCCGGTGGCCGTGCTCGAGCACGACGATCGACGGATCTGGGGTGTGCAGTTCCACCCCGAGGTCGTGCACTCACCGCACGGTATGGCGGTGCTCCGTACGTTCCTGCACGACCTGGCCGGTTGCCGGCCCGACTGGAAGATGGCGAACGTCATCGACGAGCAGGTCGCCAGGATCCGTGAGCGGGTGGGCGGCCGGCGGGCGATCTGTGCCCTGTCGGGTGGCGTCGACTCGTCCGTCGCGGCGGCGCTCGTGCACCGGGCGATCGGACATCAGCTCACCTGCGTCTACGTCGACACCGGCCTGATGCGCAAGGACGAGAGCGCGCAGATCGTCGAAACCTACGGACGCAACATGCACCTCGAGTTGATCCACGTCGATGCGGGTGACCGCTACTTCGACGCGCTCGCCGGCCACACCGAGCCGGAGACCAAGCGCAAGATCATCGGCGAGCAGTTCATCCGCATCTTCGAAGAGCACACCGGCGGGCTCACCGACGCCGAGTTCCTGGTGCAGGGCACCTTGTACCCGGACCTGATCGAGAGCGGCGGCGCCGACGGAACCGCCGATGTGATCAAGAGTCACCACAATGTCGGTGGCCTGCCGGACGACATGACCTTGGAGCTGATCGAGCCGCTACGTGACCTGTTCAAAGACGAGGTCCGCAAGCTCGGCACCGAGCTCGGGCTGCCCGACGAGATGGTGTGGCGCCAGCCGTTCCCCGGTCCGGGACTCGGCGTACGGATCATCGGTGAGGTCACCCCCGAGAAGGTCGCGATGCTGCAGGACGCGGATGCGATCGTGCGCGAGGAGATCGCATGGGCGGGTCTCGAGCGCGAGATCTGGCAGGCGTTCGCGGTGCTCCCCGACATCCGCTCGGTCGGCGTGATGGGCGACGAACGCACCTACGGACACCCGATCATCATCCGGGCGGTCACGAGCGACGACGCCATGACCGCCGATTGGGCCCGTCTGCCCTACGACCTGCTGGAGAAGATGTCGCAGCGGATCATCAACGAGGTGGCCGGTATCAACCGGGTCGCGTACGACATCACCTCGAAACCGCCGGGTACGATCGAGTGGGAGTAGGCGGCGACCCAGACCTGCCGTCACCGTGGTCGCTGCGCGCGATCCCGAAATGACGGGAAGATGTCGGTTCCGGAGCGGCCTCCGGGCTGATCGGATCGTGATCGAAACAATTCCGTCGCGGTCGCAACGCAATCGTCATGTTCGGTACACTCACGGCTTGTCTATGAAACGTCGTCTTTCGCAGATCTTGGTCGCCGCCTCGGCGCTCGTGTTCGTGGTCCCCACCGTGTTCCCCGAGGTCGCTCAGGCGTCGGTCGCGGATCAGCGACGTGAGGTCGAACGGATCGTCGACGAACTCGACCGCCTCCACACGCAGGCCGACATCCTCGCCGAGGACTGGGCCGAGGCCGAGGACAACCTTCGCCAGCTCGACCAGGACGTCGCCGAGGCCGAGGAGCGGGTCGCCGCCAAGGAAGCCGAGCTCAACGCGCTGCGCGGCGACCTCTCCGAGGTCGCGATCCGGGCGTTCACGGGTTCGGGCGGAGATGTGCTGGGTCCCCTGTTCTCCAACGCCGAACTGTATGGCGACACCTTGGCGAAAGACCAGTACAGCCGGGTCGCCCTCGCGGTCGGTACCACCACGACCGACGACCTCGACGAACTCGTCGCCGATCTCGATGCCGAGCGCAAGGGTCTCGAGCAGAAGCGCGAAGAAGTGGCGGCGCTGAAGGTCACCATCGAGCAGAAGCGTGAACAGACCGAGGAGCTCACGGCGCAGTTCATCGAGCGGCGCGCCGAGGCCGAGGCACGCCTGGGTGTGCTCATCCAAGAGGAAGAAGAACGCCGCGCGGCCGAGGCCTTCGCCCGCCTCCAGGCCGAACTCGACGCACAGCAGGCAGCGGCGTCCGGCGGTGGCGGCGGTGGCAGCACCACGCAGTCATCTGGCGGCGGCACCGCCACCGAGTCCGGTGGCGGCGGCAACGGTGGCGGCGGTGGCGGTGGCGGTGGTGGCGGAAGCGCGCCCGCACCGGCGCCGGCACCTGCGGCCAGTACACCGGCGGTGTCGGGTCTCGCCGGAATCGCGGTGTCCGCGGCGATGTCCCAGCAGGGTGTCAAGTACGTGTACGCCACCTCGAACCCGGGCGTGTCGTTCGATTGTTCGGGCCTCACCCACTACGCCTGGGGTCAGGCCGGCGTGTACCTCCCGCGCAACTCCCGTGCGCAGGCCGCCGCCACGCCCCGTGTGCCGGCGGCGGCCGCACAGCCGGGCGACCTGATCTTCTACTACTCGCCGATCAGTCATGTCGGGATCTACCTCGGCGGCGGGCAGTTGGTCCATGCCCCGAACTCGGGCACCGTCGTGAAGGTCTCGAGCGTCAGTTGGGGCAAGGTCACCGCCGTCGGTCGTCCCGGCTGAGCTGGGCCCGTCCGGCTGCCCTCCGGCAGACTGGCCGCCGATGATCTTCGGCAGCGACAACCAGGCGGGTGCATCGGATCGTGTGCTCGCAGCCATCACCGAGGCCTATCGTCGTCACGACGAGGCGTACGGTGCGGACGCTCACACGGCGGCGGCGAACGAGGCCCTACGCGCCGTGTTCGACACGGACCTCGAGGCGTTCTTCGTGTCGAGCGGAACGGCCGCCAACACGCTGGCGCTGTCGACGATGGTGCAACCTTGGGACGGTGTGATCTGCCATCACCAGGCGCACGTCCTGCTCGACGAATCCACCGGCCCCTCGTTGTTCACGGGTGGCGCTGCGATGCTCCCGGTGCCCGAACGCGATGTGAGGATGTCGGCCGACCGGGTGGCGACGATGCTCGAGCGCCTGCCGGCCGACGCCCCCCACAACGTGCGGCCACGGGTGCTGTCGATCACGCAGGCCAACGAGTGCGGACAGGTGTACTCGGCCGAGGAGATCGCGTCGCTCTCGGCCGTTGCTCGCGAGGCGGGCCTGCGGGTGCACCTGGACGGCGCCCGCTTCGCCAACGCGGTGGCAGCGCTCGACGTGCACCCGGCGGATGTGTCGTGGCGCGCCGGCGTGGACGTGCTCTGCCTCGGGGCCACGAAGAACGGAGCCGTCGCCGCCGAGGCGATCATCTTCTTCGACCGTTCGCTGGCCGACGACTTCGGCTACCGGCTGAAACGGACCGGTCACCTCACGTCGAAGGCGCGGCTCTACGGCGCCCAGTTCGTGGCCTGGCTCGACGACGACCACTGGCTCGATCTGGCCCGAACGGCCAACTCGCGGGCCGAACGGCTCCGCCGGGACATCGACGGGCTGGCGGGTATCCGGCTGGCCTGGCCGTGCCAGTCGAACGAAACGTTCGCGATCGTCGAACGCCGCCTGTTCGACTCGCTGATCGCAGCCGGCGTCTCGATGTACGAGTGGTATCCCGACGCCCTGCCCGCCGGCCAGCCGATCGGCGCCGACGAGGTGCTGACGCGACTGGTCACGTCGTGGGCCACGACCGAGGTGGAGATCGATGCCTTCGTCGACGCCGCCCGGCCACGTGACTCGACCTGACGCGCGCGGCCCGCCCGGTCCTGAGATGTCGCAGCTGGTCGAACGACTCGGGCCGACGCTACGGTCGGACGCCGTGCAACTGGTCGACGTCGAACGGGTCAGCAAGTGGTTGAGCTCGAACATCGACGGTGCCGTCGCGCCCTACCGATTCGAACTGATCGTCGGCGGGCGGTCGAACCTCACGTTCCGCGTCACCGACGGCGCCGGCGTCCGGTACGTGCTGCGCCGGCCACCCACCGGCAACGTCCTGGCGACGGCGCACGACATGGAGCGGGAGCATCGCATCATCACGGCAGTCGGCCGAACCGATGTCCCGGTGCCACGCACGCTCGGCATCTGCACCGACGAGTCGGTCAACGATGCTTCCTTCTACGTGATGGAGTTCGTCGACGGCGTCGTGCTCGACGCACCCGACAAGGCCGACCTACTGCCCCTCGAGTTGCGATCGGCAGCGTGCGAACACCTGATCGACGTGCTGGCCGATCTCCACGCGGCCGACGTCGACGAGATCGGCCTGGGTGACCTGGCCCGGCGGGACGGCTACGTCGAACGGCAGATCAAACGCTGGTCGACGCAGTGGGAGAACTCGAAGACGCGTGAGATCCCGGCGATCGAGGAGGTTGCCCGGTACCTCGCCGCCAACGTGCCTGAACAGCGTGGCTCGGTGATCGCCCACGGCGACTACCGCTTCGGCAACTGCCTGGTCGATGTCGCATCGGGCCGGGTGGCCGCGGTGCTCGATTGGGAGCTGTGCACGCTCGGCGATCCGCTCGCCGATCTCGGTTATCTCGGCGTGTACTGGGTCGGTGCCGACGGCGAGGGTCGTCACAACGACCCGACGAGCGCCCCCGGGTTCCTGTCCTATGCCGACGTGGTCGAGCGGTACGCCCAGCGCACGGGGCGTGACGTCTCACAGATCGACTACTACCTGGCCTTCTCGTCGTGGCGGCTCGCAGTGATCAGCGAAGGTGTCTATGCCCGCTATCTCCACGGCGCCATGGGCGATCAGAACGACCCCGAGGCGCTCGAGTTCGTGCGTGTCGGCACGATCGAACTCGCCGAGAAGGCGCTGAGCGCCATACGGAGACTGGCATGACCGATCTGGTCGAGGAATCGGCCGTGCTCGACGGGTGGGAACGGGCATCGTTCACGGCGGCCGGCTTTCGCCACGACACGTATCGGCGGGGGAGTGGACCTGGCGTGATCGTGATCCACGAGATCCCGGGGATCACGCCGACGGTCATCGACTTCGCGAACGATGTCGTCGACCGCGGATTCACGGTGGTGATGCCCGATCTGGTGGGCACCCCCGGGAAGCAGGTGAGCCTGCCGTACACGCTGGCGAGTCTCGCCAAGGTGTGCGTCTCGAAGGAGATCACGGTCTGGGCGCTGAACCTCACCACGCCGATCACGCCGTGGTTGCGAGCGCTCGCCCGCCGGCTCCACGACGAGGTCGGTGGTCCGGGCGTCGGCGCCGTGGGCATGTGCTTCAGCGGAGGATTCGCGCTGGGCATGATGGTCGACGAGATCATGCTCGCCCCGGTGCTGTCGCAGCACTCGTTCCCGATCGCGCGCGGTCGCGGTGAGGCCAGTGGCAACCTCGGTCTGTCGCCCGACGACGAGGCGACCGTCATCCGGCGGGCAGCGGACGGATGCCAGGTCATGGGGCTGCGTTTCATCGACGACCAGATGGTCGGCACCCGGTTCGACACGCTCCGCCAGAAGCTCGGTGACGCCTTCATCGCCGTCGAGTTGCCGAGCCGATCGTGGCGCGACCATTCGGTGCTCACCGAGCAGCGTGACGAAGCGAGCGTGCAACGCGTCCTCGACTTCCTCGCCGACAAGTTGCTCCCCCACGGAACGTGAGCTCGCCGAAGAAGTAGGATACCCCCGTAGGGTATTTTCTGGTGACGCGGTACGATGGTCACGTGGCAGCCCCGGGGTATCACGACGACAAGGCAGCAGTCCTCGCCCGACTCAAGCGGATCGAGGGTCAGGTTCGCGGCCTGCAGCGCATGGTCGACGACGACACGTACTGCATCGACGTGCTGACCCAGGTGTCCGCCGCCACGCGGGCGCTCCAGGGTGTTGCCGTGGAACTGCTCGACGACCATCTCCGGCACTGCGTGACCAACGCCGTGCAAGCCGATGACGCCGTCGAGTCCGACCGGATCATCACCGAGGCCTCGAAGGCCATCGAACGATTGGTGAAATCATGAACCAGGAAACCCTCGTCCTCTCGGTCCCGGGCATGACCTGCGGCCACTGCGAAGCAGCCGTCAAGCAGGAGGTCGGCGCCGTGGCGGGAGTCGCCGACGTTGCGGTCGATCTCGACAGCAAGGACGTGACGATCATCGGCGCCGAGCTGGATCGGGACGCACTCGTGGCCGCTATCGACGAGGCGGGATTCGACGTCGCATAGGCGACGCCGTACCGCTCGCCCATCGCTCGGGAGCTCGTCGTGTCCTCCACCGCTGATCGACACCACCCGGCGATCGGCCGCGCCCCCGGTCTCGTCACGCTCGACGTGACGGGGATGACCTGTGCGGCCTGCGCGTCGCGCATCGAACGCAAGCTGAACAAGCTCGACGGGGTCACGGCGACCGTGAACTATGCGACGGAGCAGGCTCGCGTCGACCTCCCCGACGGTGCGGCCTCCACGATGGCCGTCGACGACCTGATCGCCACGATCGAAGCGACGGGCTACGGCGCCCACCTGCCGACCGATGAGGTCGAGCAACCGGACCGGTTGGCGTTCCTGCGGAAGCGACTGATCGTTGCGATCGCGCTCGGGGTGCCCGTGCTCGCACTCTCGATGATCCCGGCGCTGCAGTTCGACGGATGGCAATGGGCAGCGCTCGTGCTCGCCACGCCGGTCGCAACATGGGCGGCGTGGCCGTTCCACCGGGCGATGGTGCTCAACCTCCGCCACGGCCAGACCACGATGGACACCCTGATCTCGGTCGGCGTGACGGCGGCGTACCTGTGGTCGGTGTGGGCACTGCTCTTCACCGACGCAGGCATGATCGGGATGACGATGTCGATGTCGCTCGACGTGCGTGGCGACGACGGTGGGCACCACATCTACCTCGAGGTCGCCTCGACCGTCGTCGCGTTCATCCTCGCCGGCCGGTACTTCGAGGCGAGCGCGAAACGCCGAGCAGGTGACGCGTTGAGATCCCTCCTCGACCTCGGCGCGAAGGACGTCGCCGTGCTCGACGCCGACGGCACCGAGCGGCGGATCGCGATCACGGACCTACACGTGGGCGATCGATTCGTGGTCCGCCCGGGCGAGAAGATCGCCACCGACGGTCGCGTCGTCGATGGGCACTCGGCCGTCGATCGGTCGTTGGTCACGGGCGAGAGTGTGCCGGTGGAGGTCGGACCGGGTGATGACGTGATCGGGGCCACGGTCAACGAGAACGGGCGACTCGTGGTCGAGGCGCGCCTGGTCGGCGCCGACACGCAGCTGGCGCAGATGGCTCGCATGGTCGAGGACGCCCAGTCGGGCAAAGCGCCCGTGCAGCGGCTCGCCGACCGGGTGGCGGCGGTCTTCGTGCCGATCGTGATCGGGCTCTCGCTGCTCACCCTGGTCGCATGGCTCGTCCGGACCGGTGACACCGAACGGTCGTTCAGCGCCGCCGTCGCCGTGCTGATCATCGCCTGCCCGTGCGCCCTTGGCCTGGCCACGCCCACCGCGTTGCTCGTGGGCACGGGTCGCGGCGCTCAGCTCGGCATCGTGATCCGCGGGCCCGAGATCCTCGAGAGCACCCGCCAGGTCGACACGATCGTGCTCGACAAGACGGGCACGGTGACGAGCGGCTCGATGACGCTCACCGATGTGCGGCCGACGCCCGGCCACGACGAGCACGTTGTGCTGGCCGTTGCCGGCGCCCTGGAGTCGGGTAGCGAACACCCGATCGCCCGGGCGATCAGTGCATCCGCATCGGAACGGACGTCTCCGCTCGCCAACGTCACCATGTTCACGAACGAACCGGGCCGGGGTGTGCAAGGCATGATCGACGGGGTGGTGTACCTGGTCGGTCGGCCGTCGACCGCGGTCGAGGTCGCGCCGGGTGAGACCGTGGTCGAACTTCGGCGCGGCGACGTCGTGCTGGGGCATCTCGCCGTTGCCGACTCCGTGAAGCCCACCAGCGCTGCGGCGATCGCCCGGCTGCGGGACCTCGGTCTCGAACCGGTCCTGCTGACCGGTGACAACGAGGCGACCGCACGGTCGGTCGCCGAACAGGTCGGGATCGAACGGGTCCACGCCGGGGTGATGCCGTCCGACAAGGTCGACGTCGTCGCCGAGCTCCAGCATGCGGGTCGAACGGTCGCGATGGTCGGCGACGGTGTCAACGACGCCGCGGCACTGGCGCAGGCCGACCTCGGCATCGCCATGGGTTCGGGCACCGACGCAGCGATCCAGGCGAGCGACCTCACGCTGGTCCGCAGCGATCTCATGTCGGCCGCCGACGCGATCCGACTGTCGCGGCGAACGCTCGCGACGATCAAGGGCAACCTGTTCTGGGCGTTCGCCTACAACGTGCTGGCGATCCCGCTGGCGATGTCGGGCCGTCTCTCGCCGGCGATCGCCGGCGCGGCGATGGCCTTCTCCAGCGTGTTCGTCGTGTCCAACTCGCTGCGCCTCAGGAGATTCCAGCCGACATCCTGACCCGGTGGCGCCTACGCTCGGGCCGTGGCGGAACGTGACGAGATCGGCCGGACCGGGCGACCCTCGACCGTGGCGATGCTGACCGACCAGCTCCGATCGCTCGGCGTCGAGTCGGGCACGACGGTGATGGCACACGCATCGCTGTCACGTCTCGGCTACGTCGCCGGCGGCGCCCACGCCGTCGTGTTGGCCCTGCTCGAGGCGGTCGGCCCGGAAGGCACGCTCGTGATGCCGACGCACTCGACCGATCTGACCGACCCGGCGTCGTGGTCGAACCCTCCGGTGCCACCCGAGTGGTTCGACGACCTCAGGTCCGGCATGCCGGCCTACGACCCGGCGCTGACGCCGACTCGATCGATGGGGTCGATCGTCGAGTGTTTCCGGCACGTCGCCGGCCTGACACGCAGTGACCACCCGACGGTGTCGGCGGCCGCCGTCGGCCCGAACGCGGCGTTCGTCACCCGGGATCATCGGCTGCCCGACGGGCTGGGCGAACACTCGCCGCAGGCTCGTGTCTACGAACTCGACGGGCACGTGCTCCTGGTCGGCGTCGGGCATGCCAACAACACCTCGCTGCACCTGGCCGAGCGCCGGTCGGCGCCATCCGATGCGGTACGTCGATCACAGTCGTCACCGATCCTCGTGAACGGTGAGCGACGCTGGGTCAGGTACGACTGCCTCGACGACGACCCCGACGACTTCGAGACGGTCGGTGCGGCGTTCGCGGCGACTGGAGCGCAACGCTCGGGTCCGATCGGTGCCGGAGTCGCACACCTGATGCGTGCTCGAGCCCTCGTCGACTTCGCCACGGAGTGGATGAACGAACACCGTACGTGGGTCACGACCGGTCTCGACTCCGACGTCGGAACGTGACCCTGGCCGACCTGGGCCCGCACGGACTCGAGGGTGCGCCCGTCAGCTGTCGACGGCGTCCATCGCCAGGTCCCTCGCCGAGCCGTAGTCGGCCTTGCCGTTCGGCGCTCGGGGCACCGTCGGCACGAAGACGACCCGCTTGGGTGCCTTGTAATGCGCCAACTCGGACTTGACCGAGGCGATCACCACGGCCTCGTTCACCTCCGCTCCGTCGGCGAGTGACGCGACCGCGGTGACCGCCTGGCCGAACTTGTCGTCGTCGACACCGACCACGAGGCAGTCGATCACGCCGTCGACTCGCTTGACCGCCTCCTCGACTTCCTCCGGGAAGACCTTCTCGCCGCCGGAGTTGATCACCTGGCTGCCACGTCCCAGCAGGATCAGCGTCCCGTCGGCGGCCACCTGGGCGAGGTCACCGGGAAACGAGTACCGGATGCCGCCGATGGTGCGGAACGTCCTGGCCGACTTCTCCGGATCCCGGTAGTAGCCGAGCGGCACCATGCCGGCGGCAGCGACCATCCCGATCTCCCGGGAACCGGCGACCACCTCGGTGTCGTCCTCCTTGAACACCTTGGTCGCCGGGTTCATCGAGAACTTGGCGGTCTCGGTCCGAACGCCACGCATCGTCACCTGGTTGCCCATCGAGCCCTCGCTCGAACCGATCGCGTCGTACAGGATCACCTGGGGGATTCGGTCGAGCAGCGCCTCCTTGACCTCGGTCGTCCACATCACGCCCGACGACAGGATCATCTTCAGGTCGGACGTGTCGTACGGCTCGCCACGGTCGATCGCGGCATCGATCGCAGCGATGATCGGCTTGGAGAACGAGTCGCCGACGATCGTGTTGTGCGTCACGTGGTGGCGCTCCATCGCAGCGAGCATCTCGTCGGCGTCGAGACTGCGGCTCGTCAGGGTGACGACGTGGCCGCCGGCGAAGTGGTGGATGCACGCGCCCAGCCACAGGCCCGTTCCGTGCATGAGCGGAGCCCCGGTGATCGAGACCGGGCTCTCGCCGCGGTCGTGCAGACCGCGAACGATGCCGGCGACGTCACCGGCCGAATCCGGGACCGGCAGACCGAGACCCTGGAACCCGATCGTGCAGAGCCCGCCGGCGATGTCTCCGGTGGCGTACATGACGCCCTTCGGCATCCCGGTCGTGCCGCCCGTGTAGAGCATGTACACGTCGTTCTCCGACCGGGTGATCCTCGGCATCGGATCGTGCTGTGCGATGACGTCGTCGAACCGGACTGCGCCGTCGACGCGTTCGTGGCCGTCGGCCGCACCGTCGTCGACCTCGATGAGCAGCCTGAGCTTCGGCAGGCGATCGACCACCCGGGCTACGCGATCACCGAGGGAGGCGTGGAACACGAGCGCCTCGGCCTCGGCGTTGTCGAGCAGATACCGGAGCTCTTCGTCGAGGTAGCGGTAGTTGACGTTGACCGGAACGCCGCGCATCTTGAAGGCGCCGTATTGCGCTTCGAGGTACTCGTTGCCGTTGTACATGAAGAGCCCGATCTTGGAATCGCTCGCAAGTCCGGCATCGACGTAGGCGGCGGCCAGCCTCGCCGCCCGATCGTCGTACCGACCCCACGTCGAGGTCGACTCGCCGTTCGTGGTGGCGGGTGCGTCGGGGACGGCATCGGCGATCGATTCCCACACGGTTGCCCAGTGCATCTCCATGGCCGGAGACTAGGGCGGCGGGCGGCGGGTGGTCTCAGCGTGGTCGATGTTCGGTGCCCTCACCCCCGTGACGACCAGCGGTCGCCCGTGGTGAACGAGTCGGCCGTGTGCCACGTGGCTGCCGGCATGAAACCCCCGGCTGTCCCGGTCGCCGGGGCCGCCGTGCCGTGGACGTCGCGCCATCCCGGGCCGGCCATCCCACGCCGGCGGAGGGCTCGTCCGACGCGGAGTCCTCGGCGAACCGTAGGCGCTCGAGGTCGGTGTCGACGTCACCCTCGGTGGCGTCGGTGGCGTCGGTGGCGACGACCACCTCGGTCACGCAGTGGAACGCGCTCAGGCCAGCATGCTGCGGAGCATCCAGGCGGTCTTCTCGTGCACCTGCATCCGTTGTGTGAGCAAGTCGGCCGTCGGCTCGTCACTGGCGCGCTCGACGACGTCGAACATCGAGCGGGCGGTCTTCGCCGTCTGCTCGTGACCCTTGACGAGCCGCCGGATCATCTCCTCCGCGTCGGGTCGGTCGGTGTCTTCGTCGATCGACGACAGCTCACCGAACTCGCGGTACGTTGCTGGCGCCGGCTCACCGAGTGCCCGGATCCGCTCGGCGATCTCGTCGACTGCGAGCGCGAGTTCGTTGTACTGCGTCTCGAACATCAGGTGGAGTGTGTTGAACATCGGGCCGACCACGTTCCAGTGGTAGTTGTGCGTTTTCAGGTAGAGCGTGTACGAGTCGGCGAGGACCTTCGAGAGGCCCGCAGCGATCTCGACCCGATCGCCCTCGCTGATGCCGATGTCGATGGTCAGTTCTTCACTCATGCCTTCAGCCTCGCAGTGAGAGCCGGTGGTGACAACGTGCCCGGACGGGTCGGGAATTCGGGCCGAGGGCCATCGAATCTGGGAAGATGTCGCACCGTGAGTGACATCGACACCGCCACCGACACCACCTGGCTGTCATCCGACGACCTCGAGCAGGTGCGCGGCCATCTCCCGATCGTCTACGTCGAGGCGATCCCCGTTCGAGTCGACGCCTTGGGGCTCGTCACCGAGATCGGGTTGCTTCTTCGCCAGGCCGCGGACGGCACGATCAGCCGGCTCGTCGTGAGCGGCCGCGTGAAGTACGGCGAGCGGGTGCGCGATGCCCTGATGCGACATTGCGAGAAGGACCTCGGCCCGCTGGCGCTTCCACAGATCCCTCCGGCGACGGCGCCGTTCACGGTGGCCGAGTACTTCCCGGACCCGGCCGTCAGCGGCTACCACGACCCGCGTCAGCACGCGGTCAGCCTGGTGTTCATCGTGCCGGTCGACGGCGACTGCGAACCCACGCAGGAAGCGCTCGACCTGGCGTGGTTCACGCCCGCCGACGTGATGACACCCGAGGTGATCGGTCAGATGACCGGTGGCCAGGACCGGCTGCTCCGACTGGCGCTCGCCCACGTCGGCCTGCTGCCCTGACCGGCCTGACGGGTCGCGATCACGCCACCGCCTCATCCGCACGGGCCGGGCAACCATCCACCGCCGCCGTCCGCATGCCGCGTAGCTTTGGCGCGACATGCCCGTGGCTGATATCGCCCGAACCGCGAGTGCGATGCGAACCGCACTGATCGGTCATCCCATGGTGCGATTCGACGCCCCGAAGCTGATCGGACCGGTCCCGCAGGCCGGCCGGATGGTCGAGACGATCGAGGCTCGTGGCAAGCATCTCGAGGTGATGTGGGACGACGGCATCGTGCTCGACACCCACCTCAAGGGCAAGAGTGAATGGCACGTGTACCGGCAGGGCTCGCCCTGGCGACGCTCCTGGGAACAGGTGCGCGCGTCGATCCAGACCGACGACTTCGTTGCGGTGTGCTTCGATGCCCCGGTCGTCGAGACCTATCGCCAACCCGATCGAGAACGGCACCCTGGCAGAGGTCGGCTCGGGCCGGACCTGACGAGGGTCGTCGACTGCAGCGAAGCCGTCGAACTGCTGCTGTCCTACCCGGATCGCGAGGCACGCCTGCGCGACGTGCTCGTCGACCAACACGTCATGCAAGGTGTTGGCAACGTCTACCGGTGCGAGGTGCTGTGGGCTGCGGAGCTCAGCCCGTGGGCACACATCGGTGACCTGACCCAGCACGACGCGCTGTTGATCGTCAACACCGCGGCCAAGATGCTGCGGGTCAACCAGGGCCGCGTTCGCAGGGCGACGACGCAGCACACCAGGGGCGGCCTCGCGGTCTACGGCCGGTGCGGCCAGCGGTGTATCCGGTGCCACGACACGATCGAGGCCCGTCCGGTCGGCCGCACCGGGCGGATGCTGTACTGGTGTCCGGGCTGCCAGGTTCGTCTCGATCGTCGACTGCCGGCAGAGGTGCGCGACATCGACCCCCACCCGGCCGCCGTGAAGTACCTGAACGAACTGCCCTGGCGGTCACGCGACGAGATGTGATGTCGCGCGGCCCCACCCGGCACGCGCTTCACGTGTCGTGAGCGCCGGTCGACCGACTCGGGGGTGGATGACTGCCGATCATCGGTCGAATCCCCCGTGAGACGCCCGGGAGTGCACGGAATGCCTGTCGGTGGGGTTCACCGCAGCTCGCGCCGCAGCGCGAAACGCAGGCCGCTCCACGTGGGGTCGATCGCGCACACCTTGTTGTCGACCCACCCCGTCGGCAGGAGCTCCACCCGCAGCACGTCCTCGGTGATATCGGTCGGAACGCCGCTCGCCCGCTTGGGCCATGCGATCCACACCGTGCCGTTCGGTGCGACCGCGTCGGTGAGCTGCGGCCACTCCCGGACCATCGGAGCACGTCGCGTGTAGAAGGCCACGACGATGTCGACACCGGCGCGAACCTGGCGGCGCCACTCGGCTTCGGGTGGCAGCGGCCCCAGCGTCTCGGCGAAGTCGGCGGGCGCATGCTTGGTTGCGAATCTGATGCCGTCCTGGATGCCCAGCTTCTTCACCAGCGGCGTGCCCGAGTACCCGGCCGACGACGCCGGCATCTCAGGCCCGTCCCATGATGCGGTCGACGGCGATCTCGATCGCGACGCGGTCGTGGCGGGCCCGCGGCGCCTGGTAGCGCTCGGTGTACGCAGCCACGGCGCGTGCGACGCCCTCTGCGTCCGCGACCAGACGTACCTCGCCTTCGAGCGTGAGCCAGCGCCCGCCGTCGACCTGCGAGACCGCTGCCCGGCCACCCCGACCGGCGTTCACCACCTTCTGCGAGCCGGCGAAGCTGATCACCCGTACCACTCGATCATCGGGGGCGTAGCCGAAGCCGACGGGCACCACGTGGGGAGAGCCGTCGGCCCGCAACGTCGTCAGTGTGGCGAGATGTCGTTCCCGCAGGAACGTGAGCACGTCGTCGCCGAGTCGGTCGAGATCGAGGGCCACGCCACCAGTGTCGCACGCGTGTGCACTGCGAAGCAGAGCGTCGGGATCATTCGGTCGCGATCGCGTCCAACACGTTCATCCGCGACGCCTTGTACGCAGGATAGGCGGCCGCGACCACGGCGGCGACCACGGCGAACACGAGGACGAAGATCAGTGTCCCGTACGGGATGGTGATGCCGTTGATCACGTTGTTCGGAACGGCGAACGAGAACGCGAGCCCGAACAGGAGCCCGAGCGCGATGCCGATGAGCACACCGAACAGCGTGACGATCACCGCCTCGCCGCGAACCGATCGGCGCAACATGCGACGTCCCATGCCGACCGCACGAAGCAGCCCGATCTCGCGCGTACGTTCGAACACCGACAGTGCGAGCGTGATCGCGATACCGAGGAACGAGAAGGCGATCGCGACCGCGAGCAGGAGCGTGACCAGGAACAGCAGGGTGTCGATCTGCGCCTTCTGTTCCTCGACGAACTCGTTGTTCGACTGGACGCTCGCCTGCGGGAAGTCGCTGATCGAGGCCGTGATGGCATCGCGAGCTGTGGCGGGCTCGACGCCGTCGGCGCGCTTGGCCACCACGAATTGATCGACCGGTGTCTGCGTCGAGACCGATTCGAGGAGCTCGACCGAGATGAACCAGTTGGCGCCCAGCGAGTTGTCGTCGAAGATCCCGGCGACCGTGACCGACGACTCCTGGCCGTTCTGCCAGGTGACATCGAGCGAATCGCCGAGCCCGACACCTTGTTCGTCGGCTGCATCGCGATGCACCATGAGCCCGTCGGTTGCCGTGACGTCGTCGAAGCCGCCGGCCGTGACGTCGAGATTGGCGAGTTCCGGCAAGGCCGTGGGATCGACTGCCGTGAACGTCGCGGTCGAGTCGCCGACATTGGCGCGGATGTTCCGGAACGGCGTGACCGCAGAGAGCTCCGGTAGCTCGGACAGCCGGGTCGAGATCTCCGAGGTCAGCGGCTGGAACGACTCGGAGTCGAGCACGATGTAGTCGAACGACGTGCCCTGCTCGAGAATCCGACCGAACGTGTCGCGCAGCGACGACGTGAACACGGCGGCGCCGGTGATCAGCGTGACGCCGATCATCAGCGCCGAGGCCGTCCGGGCCGTGCGGCGCGGGGTGCGCGCCGCGTTGTCGCGAGCGAAGCGCCCTGCGGTGCCGAGCATCTTGGCGATCGGCGCGCCGATCGTGTTGCTCACCGGCCGGGCGATCGCGGAGCTCAGCGTGGTGACGCCGAACACGATCAGGATCGCGCCGAATCCGGTGAGGAGGCCCCACTGGGCGCCGCTCCCGGGCCGGGTGAACAGCCCGAAGAGGAAGACCGCGAGGCCGACGCCGCCGAGCACGAAGCCGCGGACCAGGCGCTGACTGAGGCTGAGCGCCCCGAAGCCGACTTCGGGCCGCATCGCCGCGACGGGTGGGATGCGGGAGGCACGGATCGCAGGGAGCAGGACCGACACGACCGACACGCCGACCCCGACGATCACGGCCACGACGCCCGTCCGGGGCTTGAACACCAGTGGCGTCGGTGGGAAGCCGCCGCCGGCGGCGTTGAACGCCGCGATCAGGCCCTTCGCGACCACCAGGCCGCCGAGCATGCCGAGCACGGTCGCAATCGCCGACACGATCAGTGCCTCGGTCAGCACGAGCCGCCTGACCTGCGCTCCGTTGGCGCCGACCGCTCGCAGGAGGGCCAGTTCGCGAAGTCGCTGGCTGATCGAGATGTTGTAGATGTTGTTGATCACGAACGTCGCGACGAGGGCGGTGACGAGGGCGAAGATCAACAGGCCGGTTCCGAAGATCGAGACGATCTCGCCGACCTGGTCCTTGGTCTCGTCGCCGAGCTGTTCGCCGGTCACGACCTCGGTGCGCTCGGGGATGATCTGTTGGATCGCCGCGCCGACCTCGGCCGTGTCGGCGCCTTCCGCGACCTTGATGTCGATGGTGTCGACGGTGTCGTCGTCGTCGAGCCAGAATCCTGCCGACTCCGGATCCCAGACCACCGTGGTGGCGCCGACGAAGCCGTCGGAGTTGCCGAGGCCGACGAGTCCGACGATCGTGAAGTCCTCCTGACCGTCGGTGAGGACGACCCTGATGGTGTCGCCGACCTCGTAGTCGACGCGGTCGGCGGTCGCCTTGTCGATCGCCACCTCGTCGATCCCCCCGGGGGCGCGACCGTCCTTGAGTACGACGCCCGACAACCCGCTGTCGGGGTCCCACGACACACCGAGCGTCGGAGCACCCTGTGTGGTGACGATGTTGCCGTTCTCGTCGAGCATTTGGGCGAACCGGGCGTATCCGGCCTCGGCGACCTGAACGCCGGGAACCGCTGCAACTTCCTCGACCAGCGACGCAGGAAGGGGGTCGCGGGCCGCGTCGAGGTCGTCGACGGTCAGTTCCGACCGGACCTCGAGGTCGATCTCGCCGGTGAGCCCGTCGATCAGATTGTCGAAGGTGCCCTTGAGACTGTCGGCCAACACGAACGATCCGGCCACGAACGCGACGCCGGCCAGAATCGCGAGACCGGTGAAGATGCTGCGGCCGAGGCGGGCCCGCAGGGAGTTCCGAGCAAGTGCGACGATCATGCGATCAGTGCCCCATCTGCTTCATCTGGTCGATGATCCCATCGGCGTCCGGCTCGGCCATCTCGTGCACGATCTTGCCGTCGGCGAGGAACACCGCCCGGTCGGCGAACGATGCCGCGTACGGGTCGTGCGTGACCATCACGATCGTCTGGCCGAAGTCGTCGACGGCCTCGCGCATGAACGTCAGGATCTCCTGGCCGGAGTTGGAGTCGAGGTTGCCCGTCGGCTCGTCGGCGAAGATGATCGTCGGCCGGCTGGCGAGCGCCCGTGCGACGGCGACGCGCTGCTGCTGGCCGCCGGACAACTCGCTCGGGTGGTGGCTCATGCGATCACTGAGGCCCACCGTGTCGACGACGCGCTCGATCCAGGCCGTGTCGCCGTCGTCGCCGCCGAGCATCAGCGGCAGCATGATGTTCTCGCGAGCCGTCAGCGTCGGGATGAGGTTGAACGCCTGGAACACGAAGCCGACCTGCGTCCGGCGGAGTTCGGTGAGGCGCTTGTCGTTCAAGTCGGCGAGATAGGTCTCGCCGATGAACACCGCGCCTTCCGTCAACGAGTCGAGGCCGGCCAGGCAGTGCAGCAACGTCGACTTGCCACTTCCCGAGGGTCCCATGATGGCGGTGAATCGACCCGGCTCGAACGAGACCGTGACGCCGTCCAGGGCGTGGACAGCCGCATCGCCGACGCCGTAGGTCTTGCGGGCGTCGATCGCCCCGGCAGCGGCCGTGAGCGCGGATGGGGCAGGCGCACTATTCGTCATGGTGTCATGTCTACGCCCTCCGGCACTCCGAAGGATCCGACCCGGGGATGATTCCGGGTCGACCGAGCGGATGAGTGTTGTCGGCTGCACGGCTCGGGCCGGCTCCGCCCGCCACTACGCTCGAAGCCCTTGAAGACGTGTCATTCCTGTGGGCAAATCGTTTCCGACGGCGCCCGATTCTGCCCGTCGTGCGGAACGCCGCAGCACGATGACTCCGCAGCTGCGGAGGCCCGTCGGGTCGTCACCGTCCTGTTCGCCGACCTCGTCGGTTTCACCGCCCTCTCCGAGCATCGCGACCCCGAGCGCGTCAAGCGACTCGTCGACGTCATCTTCGAGCAGCTGGTCCGCGATGTCGAGTCGCATGGAGGCGTGGTCGACAAGATGCTCGGTGACGCGATCGTCGCCCTGTTCGGCGCACCGATCGCCCACGAGGACGACGCCGACCGGGCGGTGCGCGCCGCTTGGGCGATGCAGGCCACGCTGCGCGACTTCCGCGAGACCAATCCGGCCGATGCCGTCGCCATGCGCATCGGGATCAACACCGGTGAGGTGCTCGTCGGCACCCTCGCCGGCACCGACTACACGGCGATGGGTGATGTCGTGAACACGGCGTCGCGCCTGCAGGAGATCGCCCGTCCCGGAGCGGTGCTGGTGGGTCAGCCGACCCAGGAGCTGTGCAGCGCGGCGACCACGTTCGAGCGGATCGATTCCCTCCAGCTGCGCGGGCGCGAGCAGGAGACGACCGTCTGGCGGGTGATCGACGTGGAGACCGCCGCCGTCACCCGGCGGTGGCCGTCGGACGTTCCGTTCGTCGGCCGTACGGCCGAGCTCGGCATGATGAGCGCCATCACGTCGAGCGCGCTCGCCGGCCGGAGTGCCGTCGCGTCGATCTCCGGCGAGGCGGGCATCGGCAAATCGCGCCTCGTGGGTGAGGCGATCACTCCGTTGCTGATCGCCCGCCCGGACACCTTGCTGCTCGAGGGCGCGTGCGCACCGTACGGCGAGGCCAACGTGTGGTGGCCCGTCGCCGGAGGGCTCATGGCTCGATTCGGGCTCGATCGCAGCGCGCCGGTGGAGGACTCGCGTCGACGTTTCACGCGGCGGCTCGCATCGGTCGACGACTACGTGCCCGGCACGCCCGAGTTCGAGCGAGCTGTGGACGTCGTGATGCACTTGCTCGGGCAGCCGTCCGGCCTCGATTCGCTGGGGGTGACGGGTGTTCGTGATGCCGTGATGGCCGGCGTGGTCGACGCGCTTCGTCGTCGTGCCCGCAGGGCACCGGTGATCATCTGGATCGACGACATCCAGTGGGCGGCGCCGGTGCTGCTCGAGCTGTTGGAGACCATCGCCCGTCAGTTGACGGGTCTGCCACTCGTGATCGTCACGACGTGTCGGCCCGACGACCAGGGCTCGATCGACTGGCCGCCACCGATCGAACCGGCGTTGACGATGCACCTGTCACTCGACGCGCTGGACTCCTCCGACTCTGCGGCACTGGTGGGTCGAGCCGCCGGCAAGGTGTTGCCCGAGAACGTGATCGAGACCATCTCGAACCGCAGCGGCGGGAATCCTCTGTTCCTCATCGAACTCGCTCGGCTCGCCGCCATGTCGGAGTCCCCCGACACCGGAGCGCTCCCGGGCTCGATGCGCGCGCTCATCGCAGCCCGGCTCGACGAGTTGACCGTCTCGCAGCGCCAGGTGCTCGACAACGCGGCCATCGTCGGCAACCAGGGTCGCGTGATCGCTCTTCGCCAGTTCGCCAACGAGATCGGCCAACAGTTCGACCACGACGATCTGGCCGGACTCGAATCGGCCGGCCTGCTGGTCCGGCAGGGCTCGCGTTGGCAGTTCCGCAGCGACGTCGTCCGCGAAGTCGCCTACCACACGCTGACCAAGCAGGTCCGTGCGCAACGGCATGCGGGTGTCGCGCGCTATCTCGCCGCGTTCGAACCCGGATTGATCGACCGGCGGGCGCACCACTCCGCCGCGGCCGCCGAGCTGCGCGCCGAGATCGGCCCGATCAGTCACGTACCCGACGACATCGCCGCCGAAGCGGTCCGGCTCCTCGTGCGAGCGGCGCGCAGGTGGGCCGATCAGGGTGCGCATCGTCGATGCCTGGGCCTGGTCGACCGTGCACTGGCGCTCGGTGTTGCCGACCCCGAGACGCACCGAGCGCTGCTCCTCTTGCAGGTCGAGTCGCTCGTCGATCTGCACGACATGCGTCCCGCCCGACTTCGCGCCGAGGAACTCGCGGAGTTCGCGGCGGCGACCAACGATCGCATCCTGCGTGGGGAGGCCGCTCGGCTGCTGGGCACGATCGAACAGACCGATGGTGACCTGGTGGCGGCGCGCCGCCACCTGACCGCCGCCGTGGACGAGTTCCGCGAGATCGGGGACGAACGCCATCTCGCCGAGGCGCTGCGGGCGCGTGGGTTCGCCGAGGTCTTCGGCGGCTCGCTGGCCGATGCCGATCGATTCCTCGACGAAGCCGAGACCCTCTTCGCACGCGTCGAGGATCCACGGGGCACGGCGTGGGTGTACCAGCACCGGGCCTGGGTGTCGTTCCTGTCAGGCGACCACGGTGAATCGGAGCGTCGCTTGTGGCATTCGATCGACGCCTTCAGCGATCTCGAGGATCGGGCCGGCAAGGCGTGGTCGCTCGGGCTGCTCGCGTACGTGTATCACTTCACACGACGTGACCAGGAAGCGTTGACGCTGGCAGCCGAAGTTCTGGCCGACGCGAAGCGGTGGCGTGACGACTGGGGCTCGTCGATGATGAGCAATCTGCAAGCGAGCGTGTGGCTGTGGCGCGGCGAGCTGGACGAGGCACGGTCGGCGGCGGAGCGGTCGCTGGCGGGCTTTCGCCGGATCGAGGATCGGTTCGGGATGATCCAGGCATTGAGCACGCTCAATCGGGTCTACGCCGCGTTGGGACGCGCCGCCGAGGCCGATCGGTCGGTCGAGGAGATCCTCGTGCTGTCGGGCGCGTTCGGCGAGATGGCGTATCCGATGATCGCAGCTGCCGGAACCGCGATGCACCTGGGAAACGGGCAGCGTGCGGCCGACCTGAGTCTCGAAGCCGTCAGCCGGCTCGACACCACGGGTGCGAACGTGGACGAGGGTCGGGTGGTCTCGGCGTTCGGCAGCTTGCTGGCGGGCGACGTCGACGGCACCCTCGCCAAACTCCTCGACGTCGACGTCGACACGTCGCCGTTCGCACTCGCGGCACGGGCGACCGCGAATGCGGTGTTGGGCGACCGAGACGCTGCGCTCGCCGACGTGCGGTCGGTCGAGTCGATGCAGTCGGTCAGCTACTGGGACCTCGTCGTGGCGAGGGTCGCCGGAGCCGCTGTCGCACGCGGAGCGGAGGCCGACCGCCGCCGCGACGCCTTGGCCAAGACCGTGCAGCAACTCGAAGACGTCGTCGTGTCGTCGTATGCGACCGACGTGCTCCGCCGACTCGGGCGCCGCGCCGACGATACCGATGACGCTCGATCGGCAGCACCCGGCGGATGGGCCGACCTGGCCGCCGCGCTGGTACCCGGCGGCTGATCGTCGTTCAGCTCGGTTGCCTGGTGACCCGCAGGTAGGGCTTCTGCTCGTCCCAGCCGTCGGGGAACAGCTCCTTGGCTTCCTCGTTCGAGAGTGCCGGAACGATGATCACGTCGTCGCCGTCGTGCCAGTTCGCCGGAGTGGCGACCTTCTTGTAGGCGGTGAGCTGGAGCGAGTCGATCACGCGGAGGATCTCATCGAAGTTGCGGCCGGTCGATGCCGGGTAGGTGAGGGTCAGCTTGACCTTCTTGTCCGGCCCGATCACGAACACCGAACGCACGGTCAGCGTGTCGTCGGCGTTGGGATGGATCATGTCGTACAGGTCGGCGACCTGGTGGTCCGGGTCGCCGATCATCGGGAAGTTCACCGCCGTGCCCTGCGTCTCCTCGATGTCGCCCTCCCACCGCTCGTGGGAGTCGACCGGGTCGACCGACAGGCCGATCACCTTGACGTTGCGCTTGTCGAACTCGGGCTTGATCTTGGCGACGTAGCCGAGCTCGGTCGTGCAGACCGGCGTGAAGTCCTTGGGATGGCTGAACAGCACGCCCCACGAGTCGCCGAGCCACTCGTGGAAGTTGACGTCCCCGTGCGTGGTCGGTGCGCTGAAGTCGGGTGCGGTGTCGCCGAGTCGGATGGCCATGTTGTGCTCCTCGTTGAAGTCGGATGTGGCAACGGACCGAGATTCGGTGCCTCTTCAGCGATGGTAGCGACCACTCCGTGTGGCTTCGCGCGGAACTTCGTCACATCTTGACGTGTGACCAAAAGGTCACATATTATTGGACACGTGGACGAGGTGTTCAAGGCGCTGGCCGACGACAGCCGGCGAGCGCTGCTCGATGCGCTTCGTGAACGGGACGGGCAGACGTTGCACGAACTGTGCGACGTCCGTCCCGACATGAGTCGGTTCGGGGTCATGAAGCACCTGCGGGTGCTCGAGGACGCGCACCTCGTCCTGACGGAGCGCTCGGGGCGTACCAAGTTGCACTACCTGAACGCGATTCCGATTCGCGAGATCCACGACCGGTGGATCGCGCCGTACCGAGAACCGATCGTCGCCGGGCTGATGGCCCTGCGCGACCGCGCCGAAGGAGCATCAGCATGACGGCCACCGCCCACCTCTACGAGATCTTCATCCGAGCACCACGGGAGCGTGTCTGGCAGGCGCTCGTCGACCCGGACGACACGGTGCAGTATTTCCACGGAACTCGTTTCGATTCGACGTTCGGGCCGGGTGCCCCGTTCCGGAACGTGATCGTCGACGGCGAGCGGCTCGCCGTCGACGGCGTCGTCGAGACCTGCTCGCCGCCACATCGCCTCGTGATCACCTGGCACGTGAACTACGACGAGGAGATGGCGGCCGAACCCCCCGGCCGGGTCGAGTGGACGCTCACCCCGGCGAACGCGGACGGCTCGGTCACTCGGGTCACGCTCCGGCACGGCGACCTCGCGCTCAGCCCGAAGACCTGGGCCCATGTCAAGTTGGGCTGGGTCGCGATCATCGACAGCCTCAAGTCGCTACTGGAGACCGGGGCACCGCTTCCCGACGTCGAGGACGACGCGACCGACATCGATGTCGGCGTGGTCGAGGGCAACTGGCATCGAGCCCAGGCGGTGACGGCGAACAACTCGGTGTGGGAATACCTGGACGGCCGCGAGTACACGGCCGACGACACCGACGAACTGCTGCAGAGGGCCTACGCGGCGGCGTACCACTGGAAGCGGGCAACGGGCGCCACGGCGGTGAACCTGGCACGCGCGTCGTGGCTGGTCTCACGTGCGCACGTCGTGCTCGGCCACGGCGACGTCGCCCTGCACCACGCCGACCGCTGTGCCCGGTTCGTCGAACGGGCGGGCGACGACGCAGCCGACTTCGATCGCGGGTACGCCCACGAGGCGCGGGCTCGTTCGCTCGCGTGTCTCGGTCGAACCGCGGAAGCTCTCGATGCGTACCGATCGGCGGAGGCGGCGGAGGTCGCCGACGAGCAGGATCGATCGATCTACGAAGGCGACCTGGCGGCCGAGCCCTGGTTCGGGCTCGGCCGCTGATCGGAGGATGTGGTCTCGGGTCAGACCGACGTGAGGACGGCGTCGCCGAATCCGACGCCGAACCGCACACACCAGATGACGACCTCGTCGTACACCGTGAGATCGACGTCTGCGGGGATCTCGTAGTTCTGGTCGCCGATGTTGCCCTTGAGGTCGCCGAGGTCGACGTGGTCGGAGACGTCGCCGGTCGAGCTGTTGACGAGGTACACGTTGAGATCCGGCCCGTTGTCGGTCTCGAAGTCCTCGAGCCGGAGGAAGCGTTGACCGGTGCCGTTGCCGAGCACGCTGGCCCGTCCGGTCGTCGGGTGGGCATCGCCCTTGAAGGTTCCGGCGAACTCGGTGGTGATCTCGGGGCCCGCCGGTTCCTCGGCCGGCTCCGACGTGGCCGGGAGGACCGCTGCAGCGTCGGCGCCCGTTTCGCCGCCCGCAGTCGTGGTGGGCTCGGGAGCGGGGGAGTCCGATTCGACCGCGGCGTCGGTCGACGCGTCGTTCGTCGCGGCCCCGATCGTCGGTGCGGTGGTCGGTGGCGCCGGTGGGTCGTCGGGTTCGGGCGGGCGTGCGGCCGGGGTCGCGTCGAAGACCGGTCCCGCCTCGTCGACGACGTTGTCGACGAAGAGCGTGTGGACGCCGAAGAACCCGAAGGCCAGCCATGCGAGGCCGGCGAGAACGACGGCGGCACCTGCGCCGACGGCGATGGGGTGTTTGCGAACGAATGACAGCATGGTGAGCGGAACCGACGGCGTCCCGCAATCGTTCCCGTTCGAGCCGGGTTCCGCGTTCGTTCCGGTGCTGTTTCGTGATCGGACACATCTCGGATCGCTACGGTGCACGACATGAGCATCGAAGTGCCGATCGAGGAGCTGTTCACCGAGATTGGCCGGTGGGGATTCTGCTATCTGCTCACCGTGTCCGATGACGCCCGCCCGCACCTGCTGGCGCTTCGTCCCGACGTGGCGACGACCGGTGCGGAACGGGTCCTCCGATTCGACGCCGGCGGCGGTCGTGCCTGTCGGAACGCGTCCGAACGCCCGAACGTGACCCTGGTGTTCCCGCCGGTCGGGCACTCCGACGGCATGAGTCTCGTCGTCGACGGCCGGGCGACGGTCGACGGAGCCGTCGTCGACGTGACACCGTCGTGGGCCGTGCTGCATCGTTCAGCCCCTTGAGGTGGTGTCGCACGTCACGCAGCTGCGGGCAGCGTGACCTCGAACCGGGCGCCGCCGAGCAAGCTGTCCGACACGGAGACCGTGCCGCCGGCGGTCGTGACGACCGTGTCGACCACGGCGAGCCCGAGTCCGGCGCCGCCCTCGTCGCGCACTCGCGCCTCGTCGAGTCGCACGAACCGTTCGAAGATCCGTTCGCGGTCGATCGGGTCGATGCCGGGTCCGTCGTCATCGACGGTCATCACGACCCCGGCGTCGGTGGTCTCCACCGACACCCGAACCACTCCGTCGGCGTGTCGGGCGGCATTGTCGAGCAGATGGGTGACCGCGCGCGCCAGCTCGTCGGCGCGGCCGCGAACCTGCCCGCCGGAGACGCCGCCGACCTCGACCGGTACCCGTCGGGGGCGGGCCGCGGCGGCGAGCACGATGTCGTCGAGATCGACGACCGTTCCCGGAGGAGCGAGCGTCTCGTCGTGGCGCGCGAGCGCCAGGAGGTCATCGACGATCGTGCCGAGCCGCTCGGCTTCGGCGAGCACGCCGGTAGCGAGTTCGGTGGTGGTGGCGCTCGAGGCGTCGGCGATCGCGACCTCGGCCTGGGTGTGGATCGATGCGATCGGCGACCGCAACTCATGCGAGGCGTCGGCGATGAACTGTCGGCGCCGCTGGTCTTCTCGGTGGAGCCGATCGAGCATCTCGTTCATCTCCGTGGCCAGCACTGCCACCTCGTCGTGCGACGCGGGCACCGGCACCCGCTCGTGGAGCGTGCCGGCCCGGATCCGGCCGGTGTGCTCGGTGATCGCCTTCACGGGGCGCAGCGCCCGCCCGGCGAGCAGCCACGTCACCAGCCCGGTGAGCAGCATGACGATCGGGACGGCCGCCCAGAGGGCGGTCCGCAACCGGTCGACGGTGAGATCGATGCCTTCGGCCGAGGCCGTGACGATCACGTCCACGCCGCCGATGTCGCGCGTGCCGAAGACGAGCTCGTCGACGGTTCGGATCGGTTCGGGGGGCGCCTGGGGAGCAGGTAGCTCTTCGATCAGCTCGCGCTGGAGCTCGCCGAAGAACTCGTCGGAGAACAACTCGTCGCCGATTCGTGAGAGATCGCCGAAATCGCCGAAGTCACCCAACTCCCCGAGGTCGAGTCGAGACCCGAGGTCGTCGCCGATGCGCTGTTCCAGATCGGCGAGGAAGTCGTCGAGCGATGCGCCGCCGCGAGCGAAGATGTCGTACGGCGATTCGAAGACCGATTGCGGGTTGAGCTCGCTCGAGAGCTGCTCCATTCGTGGACCGGTGATGAGCGGGCCATCGGCGAGCAGTGGCGATCGGCCGTCGACCCGGATCCGCCCGTCCTCGTCGATGTCACCGAGCACTCCGGTGATCGGGGCGACGACGACATGACGATCGTCGCGGAACTCGCGGAGACGGTCGAGGGCGCCGGATTCGTCGAGCGTCGAGGCGAGCGCGGCGAGATCGGGCCCGAACAACGTCGTGAGTTCGGGTGAACCGAGTGCGTCGCCACTCGGTGAGACGGCGATCAACTCGATACCGAGTGCGGCCCGCTCGGTGGCGATCTGGGCGTCGAGACGATCATCGACCAACGCGTTCTCGACCGAGCGCGGGGCGAGGAGCGCGGCCATGACGGCGACCGCCCCGACGACGAGCACGGCGGCCACGGTGAGCCGGCCACGGACCGAGCCGATCACGTGCCACCACCGGTGAGCTGATAGCCGACGTTCCGGACGGTGCGCACGGCATCGCGCCCGAGCTTGCGGCGGAGGTAGCCGACGTAGACCTCGACGATGTTCGGGTCTCCGTCGAAGTCGTAGCCCCAGACGGCGTCGATCAGCGCTTGCTTGGCGACCACGTCGGGGGCTCGACGGGCCAGGTACTCGAGCACCGCGAACTCGCGGGGCGTGAGCTCGACGCGCTCTCCGCCGGCGGTGACGCATGCGAGCTGGCCCCGGTCGATGGTGAGGTCGCCGACGACGAGTTCGTCGGCGGTGGGAACGGGTCCGCGGCGGAGCAGTGAGCGAAGGCGAGCGAGGAGCACGACGAGCGAGAAGGGTTTGCGTAGGTAGTCGTCGGCGCCGGTGTCGAACGCCTCGGCTTCGTCGTACTCGCCGACCTTGGCCGTGAGCATCAGGATGGGGGTCTCGTTGCCGGCCGCCCGCAGGTCGCGACACACCTCGTAGCCGTTCTTGCCGGGCAGCATGATGTCGAGGATGATTGCCCCGTAGTCGACCTCGTTGGCCTGCCACAGAGCATCGGTGCCGTTGTGCACGATGTCGGTGTCGAACCCTTCGGCGTTGAGCGCCCGAGCCACCGAGCGCGCCAACCGGACCTCGTCGTCGACCACCAGGATGCGCACGCGCACAGTCTGCCCGGTGGGCCTGAGCGTTGCCTGAGAACTGGCGCAGGGCGTCTCAGCCCCACTTCAGGACGATTCGGCATGATGATTGACATGAACCCGTTCGACACCCCTCCCTCCGGCGATCCGATCTCGTTGGATCCGCCCGCCGCTCCGTCGGGCGACGGTCCCGGTCGTGGACGCTTGGTGCTCGTCGCCGTGCTGACCGCCGGCCTGATCGGTGGCGGCATCGCCGGTGTGAGCCAGCTCGCCTCCGCCGACCAGCCCGACCTCGTGGCGGCAGCGCCCGACGAACCGACCGACGAGACGGTCCCGCCCGCCGCCGACGACGAGTCGGACGAGCCGAGCGACCCGGCGGAGCCGGAGGCGCCGCCCGCCGCCGACGGCCAGATCGTCATCGACCTCGGCGAAGGCGACCCGATCGTCATCGACCTGGGCGAGGTCGAGGGCGATCTGCAGCGCCTGTCGGAGTGCATCGGGTTCCCGATGTTCGACGGGGGTGAGATCGCGCCCGGCGACTGGGATCTGGGTGAGCTGCCCGACATCGACCAGCTTCTCGAGGATCTGCCGTTCGATCTCGACGCGTTGGAGGACCTCGAAGGCGAGCTGGCCGGTGAGTTCGGTGTGTTCGACGACGGTGGCAGCGTGACCGTCGCCGGTCCCGACGGGGTGTCGGTCGTCGACCTCGGCGAGAACGGCTCGGTGACGGTCACGAAAGCAGACGGCGAGATCACCGTCGAGACCGAGGGCGACGCCACGGTGAGCGATCTCGAGGATCTGTTCGGTGAGTTCGGGACGATCTTCGAAGGCGAGTTCGGTCAGCTGTTCGACGACGAGCAGATGGACGAGTTCCTTGAATCGCTCCCGGCCCTGGACGAGTTGCCCGAGTTCGAGCCGATCGATCCTGACGCAGTGCAGTCGTGTCTTGACGACGTGCTCGACCGCTGACCCCCCCGGCGCTGGCGCCGGTCTGCTCGTCAGGCCGGCGCCCAGGCCGAACCGCCGTCGACCTTGATGATCGACCCGGTGGTGTAGCTCGACGCAGCGCTCGCCAGGTAGAGAGCCGCTCCGACGATCTCTCCCGGCGCGCCTCCCCGACGGAGCGGGATCGTCGCGGCTGCACGTTCTCGGAACGCGTCCATGTCCCATGCCTTGCTGATGTCGGTGAGGAAGGGGCCGGGCATGATGCCGTTCGCCCGGACGGTCGGCCCGAACATGTGCGCCAGAGCGACGGTGAGCGCATTGAGCCCGGCCTTGGCCGCGCCGTAGGGCACTTCGTTCGCCGACGGTTGCAGCGACGACGTGCTGCTGACATTGATGATGCTTCCTCCGCCGCGGTCGACCATGTGCTCGGCGGCGAGCGCGGCGAGTCGAAACGGGCCCTTGAGGTTGACGGCGATCACCTTGTCGAACAGATCTTCCGACACAGCGCCGAGCGACGGATAGAGCGGTGACATCCCGGCGTTGTTGACGAGGACGTCGATCCGTCCGAAGCGCTCGATCGTGGTGGCGATGAGGGCATCGCAGTCGTCCCAGTGGCCGACGTGACAACCGACCGCGAGCGCCTCGACGCCGTACGTCTCGGTGATCTCGGCGGCGAGCGTCGCACAGACCTGCGCCTTGCGGCTGGCCACCACGACGTCGGCGCCGTACCGGGCAAAGGCCAGCGACATCTCTCGACCGAGGCCGCGGCTGCCGCCGGTCACCACCGTGACTTTGCCGGTCAGGTCGAACAGTCTGTCGATATCGGTCACGGTCGCCTCCTGGTCACGACCAGCGATTCTGGCCGTTCCGGTCGGGCGGATGCGACCGGAACCGCCCACGGCTGGATGGGTGAGCGACGTGTCGAACCGGTTCGACCGTGGGCTCCCGGATCGAGATGGTGGCCGGGCGATCTGGAGGTGTTGCCGAGGATCTGGCGATCGAAATCGGTGGGGCCGGTCGTCGCGGCGGGTTAAGTTGACCGCGTGGACTGCCGAAGGAGCATCATGCGAACCCATCGAGTACTGGGCGCCGTCGCGGTGATCGGGCTGCTTTCTGCCTGTGGGAGCGGTGACGACGCCGAACCGGCGGCCGAACAGACCGTCGCAGTCGCCGACGAGTCGTCCGCCCAGGACGAACCCGACGACGAGGGCACCGCCGACGGTTCCGACGCCGATCAGGGTGGCGATGCTGCCGACGAGCCCGACGAGCCAACCGGTGACGGCGACGAGGGCGATGTCGGTGACGACGACGGCAACACGGTGTCGGTCGGAAGCCTCGACGACATCCCGGAGGAGTGCCGCGAGATCATGGGCGATTTCCTCCGCGAGATCGAGCCGATCGTGTCCGACATCGACTGGGAGAACGCGACGATGGCAGACCTCGAGCAGCTCGGCACGTCGATCGACGCGCCGGTGAACGAGATCGACGCCGAGATGGAACAGGCCGGCTGCAACGACATCGACTTCAACGGAGACGACGAGCGTGGGTTCGAACTCTCGCTGGAACTCGCCCGGGAGGAAGCGCCCGGAGTCGTCGGCTGGCTCGAGTTCATCCGCGATGTGTCGAGCGGCTTCGATCTGGATGCGACGCCCGACGAATCGGCCGGCGCACCCGAGGACTGCGATGAGGCGCTCGCAGCCGTCAGGGAGCTCATGTCGAGCTCCGACAGCATGATGGAGCTGCCGGTCGACGACCTGCTCGCTGCGAGTTCGACGATCCAGGCCACCACGTCGCTGTGCAGCGTCGACGAGATGGCCGCATTGTTCAACGATCCCGACTTCCAGGCCTGGTCGGAGGGCTGATCCGACGGGTCGAGGTTCGGCCGCCCGCGGCTCGATAGCTTGATGGGCGCTGTTCGCCGAGGGCATGCGGCTCAGCCCCAGTAGCTCAGTGGATAGAGCGTCGGTTTCCTAAACCGTGCGTCGCAGGTTCGATCCCTGCCTGGGGCGCTACGAAACACCTGGTCGATTTTCGTTTCAGGAGTGGCATTGAGGGCGATTCCGGGGTTTGTCCGATGCGTGTCCCATATCGACTACGGCTTGTAGCCGGTGGCACGAGGGAGCACACGGCTGAAGCGGGAGCCCGACTCTTGGGAGCTGCGGGCGTCTGCGGGGCGCGATCCGATCACCGCTCGGTCAAGGTACGTGAGCCGCTCCTTTCGAGGAGGCAAGCGTGATGCTGGCGAAGCGCTGACGCAGCTCGTCGCCGAGATCGACGTGAAAGGCACGCAGGCAGACCTGTCGGTCGACGGGTTGCTCGGCTCCCATATCGACCATCTCGAGCAGCGCGGCCGCGGGGCGCGGACGATCGAGGGCTATCGCCGCATCGCCTGCGGTGTAGCGGTGGACCGCGTCGGTCGTCGGCAACTGAACGATGTCGGCCCGAAGGACTTCGACGACTTCGTTGATCGGCCGAACAGATCGCTCTGCGCCCCGACGCCGAAGATCGGAACGTGTCGGTCTGCTCGGGTGACGGAGGACCGTCAGCTGGCGATGGGCGTGCCGATGGACGGGGGTGCCGGACGAGGCGAGCTTGGAGCGATCTCGTGGCGCAGCGCTGCGGAGACGACGGCCCCGATCGCCGGGTCCGCCGGGGCTACCGTTACCCGGCATGGGTCGATCGTCGCCCTCCGGAGAGGTCGCGCTCGCGCTCGATCGAGCCTTCCGGGATGGGGACCTCGACGCGATCCGCGCACTGCTCGGTGGCCCCGAAGGCTTCCCCGACGTGAGCGCCGGTGATGCGTTCGGATCGTGCCTCGCGTACGCCGTCTACCACGGTCCGGCGTCGCTGGTGTCGACGATGCTCGAGCTCGGCGCCGATCCGAACGTCGACGACGGTGACGGGTACCCGCCGCTGATTGCGGCGCTGACCGGCGGTTCGGCGCAGGCGGACGTCCGCGACCTGGTCGAGCTCCTGCTCGCCCACGGCGCCGACGTGGACCGGCGAGGCGTCAACGGCTACGCGCCGCTGCACGTCGCCGCCGAGCAGGGCGACCTCGCAATGGTCGATCTGCTCATGTCTCACGGCGCCGACCCGAACGTGATCACGAACGTGGACGACATGGAGACGCCGGTCGAGGTCGCGTCGGCCGCCGGGCATGTCGACGTGGTGGAGCGGCTGCGCCCACTGACGGTGCGGCTGGACTGGGAGGCGGCGTCGAGGGCGGGTGACGTCGCCACCCTTCGCCGGCTCTTGGACGTCGGCCAGGATGTCGATGCGACCGATGGCTACAGCCAGACCGCGCTCATGCGGGCCGCGCACGCCGGTCGGGTCGAGGCGGTCGCGCTGCTGATCGCGCACGGCGCCGACCTCGATCGCGCCGCCAAGTTCGGTCTGACCGCCCTGATGTTGGCGGTGATCGAGGGTCATGACCGTGTTGCCAGGGCGCTGGCCGCGGCAGGTGCGGATCGGGCGCGCACCGGCTCGGGTCCTGCCGGCTTCGCGGGGAAGACCGCCTCCGCCTTGGCTGCGGACCGTGGCGACCGCCGCCTCGCCGCCGACCTGCGCCCACACTGAGGGTCTGTCATGGCCAGATCACCGACCGCCACGACTGCGTGACGTCACGTCGCCGCTCCCGACGACCATGCGACGAAGTGGCACATGATGAGGAAGCGCAGGACGCCCACGGTGCCGCCCGCCAACCACGACTCGACCAGCACAGGATCGGGCACGGCGAGATGCACGGGCGAGCGCTGGAGGGACCGGCCGAGACAGCTGCACGACTCCTCGTACCGCGGCGATCCACATGTGCGATCGTCAGCGGTCTGGTGACGTGCGGGAAGACGTGGAGATCCGTGGTCGGTTCGACCAACGGCGTTGTCGACTCCGATTGCCGAGGCGAGTGGTCAGCGTCGGCTCAGCTCGAGGACACGAGCTGCTCGGCGTACCGTTCGAGTTCGGTTCGGTGAAGGGCTCACCCCGTTGCACGAAGTACAGCTCGTTCTCGATCCAGAAGCGATACAGGAGCTCCCCGGGGGAATCGGCACAGATCTCGTTGTCGGCGGCTGCGCCGAGCTCGATCGTTCGCGGCACGTCTTGTTCGCAACGGTCGTCGGCGCCGAACCCGTTCCTGGTCAGCGACGACGACGGTGCCGTTGTCCGGGCCCTCCGCGCAGTCGACCAGCCGGTACTTCGACCATCGCTGATCCGAGAGGAGATGACACCGCACGCCAGGTCGCCGGCAATCGGTATCGCAGATTCACCGAGGTCGAGGTAGCAGCCGGTGCATGAGCGAATCTTCGTGCGGAGTGGCCGACACTCGGCGAAGGTCCTGACGGCTCCCGCCGGAGGGCCCCCGACGACGCTGGGGTTTCGCCAGAGCCGTTGCGTCGTGAGCGGGTCGGTGGTCCGCCGCGGATTCAACGACCAGGTCCGTGAGCATGCCCTCGACTTCGAGTCAGCTCCGCTCCGCGACGCCGATCAGGTCGCGGCTACCGCGCGAGCATCTCTCGCTTCGCCTCGCGACGCCGCCGAAGCGAGCCACTCCGGGTAGCTGCTCGACGGGCCGAACGCGGCTGCGAGGCGTTTCGGGCGCGAGCCGTCGGCGACGAGCGTCCGAAACGCCATGACGATGGATTGTTCGCGGTTGACCGTGGGCCCGAACGCCGCGAACGCGAACGTCCATGCCGCGAGGTCCCCGACGGTGATGGCCGCAACTTCGACATCACATCCGGCTCCGCTTGTCGCTCGCTCGATGTCGGACGGCATGATCTCGTCACCTTCGACGGAGAACCGGCGCTTGGTCACGATCTTGCAGACGTCGAGCCATGGAACCTCCTCACCAAGATCCACGACGCCCTCGGCAGGACTCCATCTCCGCCACATCTGGAGGCGACCGGCGAGACCGTCGGCGAGCACGACGAGCTCGCCGACAGACTGCAGGACCTTGAGCTCCAGCGTCTCGCGAAACCGAAGCTTCACACCTCTGTCGCACTGACCGTCGATGCGGTAGGTGTCGCATCGTCTCTCGACCACTCCGGTCGTGCCGCCCCGGGTGAACCACGCCTCGACATCGGTCGGAAGTGGTCCCTCCGCCATCCAGCGGAGCTCGGTGGTGTCGTCAACCTGCACTGCGCCGGCAACGCACGGCGCGTCGATCTCGCGGCGCTGCTTCACCGCTCCGACCTGCAGTCTCAGTTCGGCGATTGCGGGCTCGACTCCCAACGGCGTCATCGTAGGTGTCGCGAGCCTGCCTGCGCCAGGGGAGTAGGGCTCTGGTGTTGCGTTGATCGTTCAAACGATCACGACGAGCGCGCCGAGGTCGCTCGGGTTGCGGTCCGGGTCATCGGTGACGTCAGGTCGTCGGCCTGCTCCACCCGTCACCTCGCGAACTTCGGCTCGTACGCGTCTCCCGACCGTCGCCAGGTGTTCGATGTCAACGACTTCGAGGATCGCCGCATTCACTCGCGCATGCGTCGCTGGAACATCACGACGGCGAGGAGCACGGCGCCGATCGTGTAGCCGGCGATCCAGTACAGGTCGGTGGCGATGTCGCCGAGGACCGCACCCTCGGCCATGACCGCTCGGGTCGCGTCGAGCGCGTGCTTGAACGGGAGCACGTCGCCGATCGTGAGGAAGGCGCCACCGACCTCGTCGAGGTCGAACCATGCGCCACCGAAGATCGTCAGTATCAGCACGACCGCGTAGGCGCCCGACGTCTGGGCGACGGTGAGCACGGCTCCGAGGATCATCCCCAACGCAACGTAGAACACGGCCATCAGTACGAGCACGAGCGCAACGAGTGCGACCGACCCGTCGACGTCGAGCCCGAGCGTCGCGCCGACGATCAGCAACATGGTGGCTTGCACGATCGCCACGAGGAGATAGGGCAGTGAGTAGCCCGACACGAAATCACTCGCACGAAGCGGTGTCGTCAACAGTCGCGCCAGCAGCGAGGTCTCACGATCGCGCGACAGGATCATCGCCGAGCTGAACATCACCATCACGAACCCGAACAGAACGATTCCCGGCGTGAGCAAGGTCTGGGTGAGGAACGGTGCCTCGTCGCCGCCGAGCGCCTGCAACGTCAACAACAGCACCAACGGGAGTGCGACCGCGATGCCCAACGACAACGGATCGCGTACCACCTCTTTGAAGTTGCGTCTGGCGAGTTCGGCCGACCTCATTCCCGCAGCTCCTTGCCGGTCAAGTCCAAGAACACGTCGTCGAGCGACACGTGCTTGGTGGCGGTCGAGAGGATCTCGACGCCGAACGGCCTCAGGCAGTCGCCGATCTCGTACACGCTCACGTGGTCGGCCTCGATCTCGACACCCCTCGGCACGGTTCGGGCCGTCGGGTACGTCTGTCGGAGCGCGGCGAGGGCTTCGTCGGTGACGTTCGTTGCCTCGACCACCATCACCGGAGTCCCCGCGATGCTCGCCTTGAGTTCGGCGGGGGTGCCGAGCGCGACGAGTGCACCGCCGTCGATGACGGCGATCCGATCGGCGAGCGCATCAGCTTCTTCCAGGTAGTGCGTGGTGAGCACGATCGTCGTGTCGCCCTTCAGCCCGGCGATGTACTCCCACATTCCCCGCCTCGCCTGCGGATCCAACCCGATCGTGGGCTCGTCGAGGAACACCACCTGCGGGTCGGACACGAGAGCCATGGCGATGCTCAGACGTCGCTGCATCCCGCCGGAGTACTGCTTCGCCTTGTCCTCGGCCCGCTTCGCCAGCCCGGTCACCTCGAGCAATTCGCCGGCCCGCTGGCGGGCACGCTGCTTGTCGATCCCGTGCAGACCCGCCATCAACCCGAGGTTCTCCCACGCGTTCAGGTTCGGAGCGACGGCCGTCTCCTGCGGCGAGACACCGATCACCTGCTTCACCGCGAGTGAGTCGGTTCCGATGTCGTGCCCCAGGATCGACGCCGAGCCACCCGACGGCCGTAGCAGACAGCACAGCATCTTGATCGTCGTCGTCTTGCCCGCACCGTTCGGGCCCAGCAACGAAAACAGCTCACCGCCCGCCACCGTCAGATCTAGCCCGGCAACCGCGACATGATCGTCGAAGCTCTTCGCCAACCCGCTCGTCCGGATCGCAACGGCATCGTCAACGTGTGCGGTCATCGGTTTGCCTTCCCCTGACCTCGATAAGCGATCGCAGCGGCACCGACCAGGGGCGAATGACCCGATTCCTGATCGTCACCCGCCGAACGACGGCGGACCGAGCTCTCCTCCGGTTCCCCTCAGTGTTCGTTCGGGCTCTCGATCTCGAGCGCGGTGTCGGTCGTGAGCGTGTACCCCTGACCGCGGATGACCACGTCGAGCGGGGCGCCCTCGGTCAGCCAATACCGCTCGCCGTCCTGGGTGAGTCGCACGCGGACCTGGCGATCGTGGAAGCGCAGTGAGAACCCGAGCGATCGGAACCGTTTCGGCAGGTGGGGGTCGATCGTGAGCCGGCCGTCGAAGTCGCGCACCCCGCCGAACCCGAACACGAGGCCCATCCAGCCGCCGGCAGCCGAGGCGATGTGGACACCTGACGACACGTTCCCGGCGACGTCGGCCAGATCCATCATGAGGGCGAAGTCGAGGTATCTGCAGGCCGCCTCCTCGTCGCCGATCTCCGAGGCGACGATGCTCTGGATGCTGGCCGACAGCGACGAGTCCCCGGTGGTGATCGGGTCGTAGTACTCGAAGTTGCGACGCTTCTGCTCGAGCGTGAACTCGTTGCCGAGCAGGAACATCGCCATCACGACATCAGCCTGCTTCAACACCTGACGACGATAGATCGTGAGTGGGTGCGAGTGGAGGAGGAGCGGGAATCGCTCGGGCGGCGTGCGCGAGAGATCCCATCGTTCGTGGGTGAGGAACGTGGCGTCCTGGGGGGTGATCCCGCGGATCCGATCGTGCGGGATGTGCATGTGATCGGCGACTCGGTCCCACTCGTCGAGCTCGCCGGGTCGGAGCTGCAGGTCCTGTGCGATGCTTGCATACACGTCGGGCTGCTCGGCGGCGAGGCGTCGCATCGTCGACGCGGCGTAGTGCAGGTTGAGGCGGGCCATCAGGTTCGTGTACGCGTTGTCGTCGACCATGGTCGTGTACTCGTCCGGCCCCGTGACGCCGTGGATGTGGAAGCCGCCGTCCTCGCCGTAGAAGCCGAGATCGGCCCACATCCGTGCCGTCTCGACGAGGATCTCGGCCCCGGTGTCGGCGATGAAGCCGGTATCGCCGCGCACGTCGATGTACCGACGGATCGCGTACGCAATGTCCGCGTTCAGGTGGAACTGTGCGGTTCCGGCCTGGAAGTACGCCGATGCCTCGTCACCGCGAATCGTCCGCCACGGGAACAGAGCGCCGCGGAGATCGAGCTCGCGCGCCCGCATTCGGGCACTGGGCAGCATGCTGTGACGGAAACGGAGCAGGTTCCGTGCGATCCGCGGTTGCGTATAGGCGAGGAACGGCAGCACCCAGGCTTCCGTGTCCCAGAAGTAGTGGCCATCGTAGGCGTCGCCGGTGAGCCCTTTTGCCGGGATCCCCGCCCCCTCGGCGCGCCATGACGCCTGAGCGAGGTGGAACACGTTCCAGCGGACCGCCTGCTGCATACGCACCGGATGGGTGACGGTGTCCTCGATCGTCACGTCGGCGCGATCCCAGAATCGATCGAGACAGTTGCGCTGTTCGGCGACGAGCGATTCGAAGCCGGCACTGGTGACACGATCGAGGGTGTAGCGACAGCGTCGAGCGAGGTCCTCAACCGAGACGCTGCGAGAGCTCTGATAGACCGCGTACTTCTCGATGCTGATCGGTACGTCGGGCTCGGCGTCGACGGCCACGACGTACTCCGATGCGTCGGGCTCGGCGTCGATCGAGACACGGTGTGGGCTCGTGACGTCGAGCACGTGATCGACGCCGATGGCGAGCGTCATCCGGCTCTGCATCGTCTGGTAGCCGAGCACCACACGATCTGCGTCACTCTCCACGAGACGTGCTTCGAGGACCTGCCGTCCGAGCCGGGTGCCGAGGCGCGGATCGGCCTGGTCGCCGTTCGTGTCGGGTTGGTCCTCCACGGGGTTCGCCCGATTCACGACGCGCGAGCGGATCGTCACCGGTGCTCGGCGATCCATCGTCACCTCGTACGAGATGGCGACCACGTGACGGTGTTCGAACGACACGAGCCGAGTGCTGCGAACGCGAGCATGCTTACCCGATGGCGTCGACCACAGCAGATCGCGGGTCAGAACACCGTTGCGCATGTCGAGCGCGCGGAGATACTCGGGGGTCCGTGCGGTAGGGAGGAACAGCGGCTCGTCGTCCACGTAGAGCTCGATGATCGTCGCATCGGGCACGTTGACGATCGTCTGACCGACCCTGGCGAGCCCGTAGGCGTCCTCGGCGTGGGTGATGGGCCACGTCTCGTGGAAGCCATTGATGTACGTCCCCGGCGCGAACGACGGGCGTCCCTCGTCAGGCGTACCGCGGACGCCGAGATAGCCGTTCGACAACGCCATCGCGGTCTCTGCTCGGGTGGAGAACCCCGGCGTCCATCGACCCTCGACGATTCGCCACTCGTCCGGCGGGAACAGGTGCTCGGGTGGAATGGTGATCGTTCGTTGCCTCATGTCGAGTCCTCACGCTTGCTCGAGAGCGTGGACTCAGCACGCCCGTGCCGAGCCCGTCGACCTGCCATCGCACTCCTGCATCCAAGGCTGACCGAACCGCCTTCACCGGCCCAGAGGACTTCGACCCGATGTGACCTGAAAGAGGCGGTGGTCGGACGTCGAGCTGGATCGACAGCACGTCGTGGCCGACGAGGCGTCGAAGGTCGACGACGGTGGGGAGGTGATCGACGTGCCCGAGACCCGGCGGGTTCGGTGTGACGGTCAGTGGATGCCGCGCTTCCCGAGATCGCGACGTCGCAGTGGGCCTCGATCCTGCCGTCCGGGTACGGCAGCCCAGGGTTGGAGACGGACCTCGATCGCTGGCCGACGATCCGCTCGGACTCGCCGTCGTCGTACACGTCCGCCGTGTCGATGAAGGTGCCCCGACCTCGACGGAGGCGTCGGGCGACGGTGCGCGACGTGTGCCTGCGTCTCCACCCGAACGTCATCGTGCCGAGTCCCGGACGCGACCGGATCGGCCGGCTCCATCCATTCCGGTGGTCCTCGTCGTGGTGGATGTGATCGCTCACCACGTCAAGTTTCGCGAATAACGTGCCGATAACGATTGGTGGAGCCATCGCTCGCCACGTTCGAGAGGCGCGCCGACGAATCGTCGGCTTCACCCGTCCATCCCGAGGAGCAGCCGTCGTGGACCGCTCGGCCGTTCGTGGCGACGTCGTTGCGCGTTGCGATCTTCCTGGCCCCGATCGCAGCGTCCGTACTGGGGTCGTTTCTCGTCGCCCGGCGGTGGCCTCGGCCGAAGGGCCTCGTGCCGAGCCTCGGCTGGCTGGGCGTCCTGATCGTCGTCGGTGGCATCGCGATGATCGCCGTCGACCGCCTGGCACGTCGCTTCCTGCCACTCACGGCACTGTTGCGGATGACCCTCATCTTCCCCGACCAGGCACCGAGCCGATTCAGCCTCGCGATCCGCAGTGGAACGACCAAGCAGCTCGAACGGCGGCTCGAACACGTCAGGGAGTTCGGTCTCGGTGACACCGAGGCCGAGGCAGCCGAAACGTTGCTCGAACTCGCCGCAGCATTGCGGCAGCACGACAGGTTCACCCGCGGCCACGGTGAACGGGTCCGCGCCTACGCCGCTCTGATCGGCGAGGAGATGGGTCTCGGCCCTGTGGAGATCTCCAAGCTCCAATGGGCCGGGTTGATCCACGACGTCGGCAAGCTCGCCGTGCCCGCGGAGGTGCTCAACAAGCCAGGTCGGCTCACCCCGGGGGAGTACGACCTGATCAAGACGCATCCGGCCGAGGGCATGGCGATGATCGGTTCGCTCACCGGCTGGCTCGGCGACTGGGCGCTCGCGGTGGGTGAGCACCACGAGCGCTGGGACGGGAAGGGGTATCCCACCGGCCTCGCGGGCCACGACATCTCGCTCGCCGGTCGGATCGTCGCGGTCGCCGACACCTTCGACGTGATCACGGCCACACGGTCGTACAAGCCCTCGCAATCGCCACAGTGGGCGCGCCGGGAGCTGGCCACCAACGCCGGCACCCAGTTCGATCCGGAGGTGGTGCGGGCCTTCCTGAACGTCTCGATCGGCAAGTTGCGTGGCGTGATGTGGCCGCTGTCGTGGATCGCCCACATCCCGTTCCTCGGCTCGACCGTGACCGCCCCGGCGACCGGACTCGCCGCCGCCACCGTGGCCGTCATCGGCAGTTCGATCACCGGTGGCGGCCTCGGTTCGGGTGTGCCCCCGGAGATCGATCCGATCGAACGTGGACCGGTCGCCAGCGTCCCGGCCCACGAAGTGGAGCTCGGGACGCCGACCACGACGATGCTGGTGGTCCCGGCACCGGCGGCCCGGTCCGGCATCGTCGATGCCGCGGCCGGCCCACCCGGCGACGAGCCGAGACGTCCTGACGGTGCCGGTCCGGTCGTGCTCGTGGTGACCACGACGACGTCGCCGGGCGATGCCGACGCCGTCGCACCGGTGATCGTCACGATTCCCCCGGCAACCGCGACCGGCAGCACCGTTCCGGATGCGACGCCGACGACGGTCGGCGTCACCCCGACGGCGAGTCCGAAGGTCGTCACGCCGACCACGCCCATGCCGACCAGCCCGATCCCGACGACCGCCGTGTCGAACACCGTGCCCGCTGCCACGGCTCCGAGCACCCTGCCCGCCACCACGGCCCCGACCACCCTGCCCGCCACCACGGCTCCTCCCACCACATCGACGGCCAAGACGTGCGCGGGCGTTCGATCGGGAGCGACCGACCTGTCCGGAGCCGACCTGTCCGGTTGCGACCTGTCCGGGCTCACGCTCACGGGCGTCGATCTCAGCGGTGCGGACCTCTCCGGCGCGAACCTGTCGGACACTCGACTGACACGGTTCGACCTCGACGGCGCCGACCTGACGGGCGCAAACCTCGATGGCGCCGTGTTGACCCGTGGCACGATGCGTGGCACCGACGGAACCGGGCTGATTGCCCACGACATCCAGATGGACGGGGTCGACCTGACCGACGCCGATCTGACCGGGGCCGCGTTCGACGGCGGCCGATTCGTGGCCGTCTCCTTCGTGTCGGTGCGGGCGCGAGGTGCCGACTTCTCGTTCGCGACGTTCGACGCCGTCTCGTTCGTCAACGCGGAACTCCACGGGTCGTCCTTCGATCGAGCGGTCATGACGGACGTCGACCTGAGCGGGGCGATCGCCCGCGGCGCGAGCTTCCGGCAGATCGAGGCGCCGGGCACCAACTGGGCGAACGCCGACCTGCGAGACGCCGACCTGTCGGGCGCGAACCTGTCCGGGAGCAATCTCGATGGTGCCGATGTGCGAGGCGTCGATTTCGGTGACACCGATCTGCGAGCTGCGGTCGGCCTCCCGTACCGGGCGGGCGCCGCCCGGTACCGCGACACGCTCTGTCCCGACGGGGCCGTCCGGTCGTCGACGTGCTGGGCCTGAGGCCCACCGAATGGGCGCGTGCGGACACCCGGCGCCAGGCACCTGATCGATGGCCGGAATCGCAGTTCGAGAATCGGGACGAAGGTCCCTGGTCAGCGAGGCGCTCGATCGAGTCTGCTGGTCACCATGTTTGAACCACGGAACCTCCCCGCATGACCGCGCTCGACACCGCAACCGAATCCGACCAGCCGGGAGCGGCACCTCCACCCGAGTCGGGGACGCCCTTGGGCAGCGCAGTCATCATCGCGATGATCGGCATCATCGTCGTGACCGTGGCGGTCATCGGCGCCGTTGCGGTCGCAGCCCTCGTCACCAGCGATTCCGACGGCGAGAGCGGCAGCGGCGGTGGCGGGGCATCCGCGTCGCAGATCGACGTGACGCTCTCCGAGTTCGTGATCGACGGCAACTTCACCGTACCGGCCGGCAACGTCACACTGAGCGTCACCAACGAGGGGACGATGGAACACAACGTGGTCATGCGCGGGACGGGCGCCCGGACGCCCAACCTCGGTGTGGGAGCCACCACGTTGCTCGACCTCGGCGTGCTGCAGCCCGGCACGTACGAGCTCTACTGTGACATCGCTGGGCACGAGGACGCCGGGATGCTGGTCGAACTGGTCGTCACCGACAGCGCCGGGAGCGAAGGAGGCGGCGAGGCCGCCGCCCCTGCAGAGCCCGCGGAGGAGATGGACGCAGCCGCCATGGACCAGCGGATGATCGAATCGATGTTGGCCTTCCCGGCCCAATCCGAAGGCATGGGCAACCAGCCGCTCGAGTTCGAGCTCCTGCCCGACGGTACGAAGAAGTTCGAACTGACCGCTGCCGTGGTGCCGTGGGAACGGGCACCGGGCGACATCGTCGACGCTTGGGCCTACAACGGTCAGGTTCCCGGTCCTCAGATTCGGGTCGATCTCGGCGACAAGGTCCAGGTCGTGGTCAACAACGAGACCCCACTGGGCACCGACGTGCACTGGCACGGCATCCACACTCCGAACGACCAGGACGGCGTCTCGCCGTATACGCAGGATCCGATCTCGAGCGGTGAGACGTTCACGTACGAGTTCGTCGCCGACGACGCGGCGATCGGGATGTACCACGCTCACCTGCACAGTCAGGTCTCCGTGCCCAACGGCATGTTCGGCGTGTTCATCATCGGCGACAGCCCGTACCCGGTCGGCGAGACGTTTTCGGGGGTCGAGATCCCGACCGATCTCGAACCCGCGATCGACATGCCGATGGTGCTGAACGACGCCGGCGTGATCGGTCTGTCGTTGAACGGCAAGAGCTTCCCGGCGACCGAGCCGCTCGTGCTCGAGCAGGGCCAGTGGGCGGCCGTCCACTACTACAACGAGGGCCTCACGAGCCACCCGATGCACCTGCACCAGATGCCGCAGCTCGTCTACGCCAAGGACGGCGTCCCGCTCGACCACCCGTACTGGGCCGACACGATCAACGTGGCGCCCGGTGAGCGGTACTCGGTGCTGTTCCACGCCGAGGACATCGGCACCTGGGTCTGGCACTGCCACATCCTCACCCACGTCGAACGCGAAGAAGGCATGTTCGGCATGGTTACGGCAGTGGTCGTCACCGAACCGAGCTGACGCCGCGATCGCCTCGTCCGGCCCCGACGCCCGGTCCGCGATCACGACGTCCCACGTGGGTGCCGTTCACGACGGCACCCACGTGCGCGCCCGGGGTCATCACCGGTGGTCACCCATCGACACCGCCCGATCAGCGGCGTACCGTTCGAGAGATGTGCCGCAACATCACGACGCTCAGAGGGCTCGAACCCTCGGCCACGCCCGACGAGATCGAGGCGGCTGCGCGCCAGTACGTCCGCAAGGTGAGCGGAGTCCAGAAGACGTCGGATTCGACCGAGGCCGCCTTCGACAGGGCGGTCGCGCTCGTGACGGCGGCGACGAGTGAGCTCCTCGCCGATCTGCCGCCGCGCAAGGTGCCGCCGAAGACCGAGCCGCCGCTGCGTCGGATCACTCGCGCCGCCACGGGCTGACCGCACCGCTCACGGCTGTATCGTCGCCCGGTGGTGTTTCCTCCCGAGTACGACTTCATCATCGTCGGTGGCGGTTCGGCCGGATGCGCGCTCGCGAACCGTTTGAGCGCAGATCCCTCGAACCGCGTAGTGGTGCTCGAAGCCGGACGCACCGACTGGAAGTGGGACGTCTTCATCCACATGCCGGCTGCGCTGGCCTTCCCGATCGGGAGCCGGTTCTACGACTGGAAGTACGAGACCGAACCCGAACCGCACATGGGCGGCCGACGCGTGTACCACGCCCGTGGAAAGGTGCTCGGTGGGTCGAGCTCGATCAACGGCATGATCTTCCAGCGGGGCAACCCCATGGACTACGACAAGTGGGCGCAGCGGCCCGGCATGGAGGACTGGAGCTACGCCCACTGCCTGCCGTACTTCAAACGGATGGAGACCTGTCTCGCGGGAGCCGATGCGTGGCGTGGCGGGGACGGGCCACTCGAACTCGAGCGTGGACCTGCCACGAACCCGCTCTTCCAGGCGTGGCTCGAGGCGGGCCCGCAGGCCGGCTTCCGCCGCACCGACGACGTCAACGGGTTTCGCCAGGAAGGCTTCGCCGCGTTCGACAAGAACGTCCGTCGCGGCCGTCGCCTGAGCGCTGCCCGTGCGTATCTGCACCCGGTGATGGATCGACCCAACCTGACGGTCATCACCCGCGCCCATGCCAATCGGATCGTCTTCGACGGAACCCGGGCCGTCGGCGTCGAGTATCGGCGGGGCCGGCGCGATCACGTGGTGCGCGGTGCGGAGATCATTTCGTGTGGGGGTGCGTTCAACTCGCCGCAGCTGCTCCAGCTCTCGGGTATCGGGGATCCCGAGCACCTCGAACCGCTCGGCGTCCGAATGGTGCACGCGCTCGCCGGGGTGGGCGAGAACATGCAGGACCATCTGGAGGTCTACATCCAGTACGCCTGCAAGCAGCCGGTGTCGATGCAGAAGCACCTGGCCAACTGGCGCAAGCCGTGGATCGGCCTGCAGTGGTTGTTCCGCCGGGGGCCGGCCGTCACCAACCACTTCGAGGCGGGTGCCTTCGTCAAGAGCAACCCCGACGAGCCGTACCCGAACCTGATGTTCCACTTCCTACCGATCGCGATTCGGTACGACGGTTCGGCCCCGAGTGGCCCGATGACGACCGGAGACGGCTACCAGGTGCACGTGGGGCCGATGTTCAGCGACTCGACCGGCACGGTCAAGATCCGCTCGACCGACCCGCGTGAGCACCCGGCGGTCCGGTTCAACTACCTGTCGACCGAACGTGACCGGCGCGAATGGATCGAGGCCGTTCGAATCGCTCGACGCATCCTCGATCAACCGGCCTTCGAGCCGTACAACGCCGGCGAGATCTCACCCGGCCCGACCGTCGAGACCGATCAGGAGATCATGGATTGGGTGGCGCGCGACAGCGAGACCGCGCTGCACCCGTCGTGCACCTGTGCGATGGGCACGGATGGCATGTCGGTCGTCGACCCCGCGACCTTCCGGGTGCACGGCGTCGACGGGTTGCGGGTCGTGGACGCATCGGTGCTGCCGATCGTCACCAACGGCAACATCTACGCGCCGACGATGATGGTCGCCGAGCGCGCCGCCGACGTGATCCTCGGCAACGACCTGCTCCCTGCCGACCCCACCGAGGTGTACCGCCCGGTCTGACGGCTCGCCGGGTCGTCAGATCTCGCCCTGCCGTTCGACGAGCACCTGTTCGTCATTGACGAGACCGTCGTGCTCGCTGTGGACCCCTCGACGACCGCGAGCTCGAGGCTGATCTCGGTGGCGGGCATGCGGTCGGTCTGTCTCGCACCGGTCGTGGGTTGACGGCTCGTCGTTGCGTAGCCTGTCCCGGTGACCGGCGTCGTGACACCTCCCTCGGCACAGCGGCCTCGTCTGGTGCCCGGGTCTCGTGGGTTCATCGCCACTCTGGCGGCGTGCATGGCGGTCACCGCACTTGCGATCGACTCGGCGCTGCCCGCCTTCGGTGAGATCAGGACGGCGTTCGGGCTCGCGGACGATGCCACGTCGGTCACGGGCATCATCACGTTCTTCTTCATCGGGTCATCGCTCGGCCTGCTGCCGGCAGGTCTGCTCGCGGACCGGTTCGGTCGCCGCCCCGTGATGTGGGGCGGCCTGGCACTGTACGTGCTCGGTGCCGTGCTCTCGATCTTGGCGCCATCACTGTGGGTCATGTTCGTCGCCCGCTTCATCTGGGGGCTGGGCTCGGCCGGGCCCCGTGTCGCTGCCATGGCGATGGTGCGCGACTCGTACGAGGGTGAGCAGATGGCCAAGCAGATGTCGCTGATCATGGCCGTCTTCATCCTCGTGCCCACGTTCGCGCCGGCGTTGGCGGCCGGCATTCTCGTGATCGGACCGTGGCAGGCCGTCTTCTGGGTCTGCGCGGCGATCGCGATCGTGGTTGCCTCGTCGGTGTCACTCCTGCCGGAAACGCTCGCCGCCGACCAGCACCGCACGCTCGCCGCCCGCAACGTGGGAAGTGGGCTCCGGACGATCTTCGCGACGCCGGGCACGATCGGCTACTTGCTGTCGCTCACGGCGCTGTTCGGCGTGTTCCTGTCGTATCTCGCGAGTTCGGAGATCATCCTCGACCAGGTCTTCGATCTCGAACACTGGTTTCCGCTGTTCTTCGGCGGCATCGCGATCATCATGGGCGGGGCGATGTTCCTGAACGGCCGGATCGTCGAGCGGCTCGGCCTGGAGACGATCATCCGGGCCGGGTTCGTGGCCAATCTCTCGTCGGGCGTCGTGCTCCTGGCCGTTGCCCTGGCCACTTCGGGCGAGCCGCCGTTCTGGTTGTTCTTCGTGCTGCTCGCGGCGGTCCTGTTCTTCCAGCAGATGCTGATCCCGAATCTCAATGCCGCCGCGATGCGACCGCTCGGCGCGGTGGCCGGCACCGCGGCGGCATTGCTGGGTATGATCCCCGGAGTGCTCGGTGCCGTCGTCGGCGGCGCGATCGATCGGCGATTCGACGGTACGATCACCCCGCTCTCGATCGGGTTCGTCGTCTCGTCGACGGTCGCCTTCGGCGCATGGCGGTGGGCCTCGTCGGCCGAGCGGGCAGAGATCGCCGTGCCGGCCGACGCACGGTAGCCGGGAGATGGCGCTCCCCGTCGCGGGCCCGTCAGCGTGACGTGGGGTCGCGGTACGACATCAGCGCGATGATCTGCAGTGTCGCGGCGATCACGAGCAGGGTCGTGTAGCCGCCGGTCGCGTCGATGGTGAAGCCGAGTGCGAACGGGCCGATCGCGCTCGCGAACCCGGTCACGACCTGCTGCATGCCGAGCAAGGTGCCGATCCTCCGCTGGCCGTACAGCTCGGCGGAGTAGAGCCCCTGCAGGGGCGAGACCGACCCGAACGCCACGCCCGTCAGGACCACGAACAGCCAGACCCACGCGATGGAACCGGCGGCGATGAGTGCCAGCGTGCCGATGGTCATCGTGACGTACGTGAGCCGGAGCGCGTTCACCACCCCGACCCGCGCTGTCACCGTGGCAGCCGCAGCCCGACCGGGGAGTGACAGCAGGCCACGAATGCCCGCCAGCGTCGAGGCGACACCGATCGACACACCGGTCGCCTCGATCGCTCCGACGTGATGCACCTGGATCGCGACCAGACCAGCCATGGCCGCCGAGCTCGCCAGCAGCCATCGTCGGACCAGGGGCGAGCGGATCGCCGAACGTGTGTCGGCGAAGCCGTGCCCGTGGCTCCCCGACGCCGGCGCCGCCAAGACCCGGCGATCGCCACGTACCCAGATCAGCGCGGGGATCGTGCAGGCGATCATGAACCCGACCATCGCGCGGATCGCCCCTCGCCATCCCCACGCCTCCACGAACAGTCCGGCGAGCGGGAACGCGATCGGCGACGCGAGGCCCCCGATCACCGTCAGCCACGTGTAGGCGCGCGGCCGGTCGGCCGGCGTGGTGATGCGGGCGGTCACCGCCATGGTGGCGCTGTAGTACAGCCCAGCGGACGCGATGGCACCGCCGGCGCCCCAGGCTGCCACGAACTGCCAGGCATGCTCGGCCGTCGAGCTCAACATGAGCAAGGCCGACCCGACCGTCAACGTCGCGAGCATCACGGGTTGGGCACCGGTGCGGTCGAGCATCCTCCCGGCCCCGAGCGACAGCACACCGCCGACGACCGTTGCGATCGCGAAGGCCGCCGAGATCGAGGCGTTCGACCAGCCGGTGTCGTCGCGGATCGGCGACACGAAGGCACCGAAGCCGTACAGGATCAGTCCGAAGGCGCCGATCGTGACGAGCCCCAGGAGCACGACTTGCAGCCGCCAGGGCTCCGGCCCGGGCGGTGCAGCCGGCACGTTCACGAGTGGACCAGGTCGGAGAGCACCGCCGGTCGGATCCGCCATTCGACGTAGACCATGAGCAGGCCGGCGGCCACCATGATCCCGCCGCCGGCCAACCCGAGCGCGCCGGGCGAGATCGCGTACATGGCGCCGCCGATCAGCGGCCCGATCACCCGGCCGGCAGCCATGATCGACTGCGCGTCACCGGCGCGTTCTTCGGGGAACCTCGAGCGCGATGCGAGGAGCGAGAAAGCGCCCGGCGTGCCCATCCAGAAGCAGAAACCCCAGAGCGGGAGTGCGATCCAGAACGCGACCGGGTGGTTGAGCGCTCCGATCGTGACCGCACACACACCGGTCAGGATCATCCACCCGCCGGGTAGCTTGCGATCACCCCGATACCGGGCCGACGGCACGCTCGCGAGTGCATTGACCGAGAACACGATCGAGACCGCGAACGCACTGAGCCCCACGTCGTCCTGACCGATCACCCCGGCGAAGACGAACACGGCCGAGCCACCGCAGGTGGTCATGCCCAGAGCGACCAGGATCGCGGCCGCCGCCCGGGTGGGGCGGTTGCGCTGCTGCTTCGGGCGGGCGGCCGCGTCCAGACGGGTCGTGCGGATGAAGAAGAGCGGGACGAGGTGGAGCGTCGCGAGACCGTAGAACAGCGCGTCCGAACCCGATCGGTCGATCACCATGGCAATGATGGGCGCACTGACCGTGCCCACGATCGGGCCGATCACCGCCACATCGCCGACCTTCTCGTTGTCGCCGAACACCTCGGCCCAGGCGATCCACGCGATCAGCCCCAGCGACACGCCGCTCACCACCCGCGTCACTACCAGGAACGAGAACACCGGGGCCCACCCCGACGCCAGGTTCGCCGCCGCACCGAGGAGCACGGCGATGACGAGCATCCGGCGGCGTGCCCGCAGGAATCGCCCGGCCACCCACGTGGTCAGACTGAACCCGGTGAGCTGGGCGGTCGAGATGATGCCGACGGTGCTCACGCTCACGCCCTGGTCGACCGAGACGCCACGTACGAGGAACGGCGTCGCGGAGAAGACGATCGTGCTCACCGCCGTGGCAGTGAGCACTCCCGCGGCGATCTTGGGTCGAAGCGTCTGGATGACGCGAACCGGAGTCTGCAGCATCGGCTAGGCCGCGTCGGCGCGCTCCGCGCGCATGGTTTCGAGCTCCGTGGCGATGACGGCCCGAGCGCGATCGCGCAGGTCGGCGACGTCGTCCTTGCTGAGCCCCTCGGTGGGGATCGCCCCGAGGACGCGGACCTCGGCGTGTGTCGATCCGAATCGCCAGTCGTGTTTGATGAGCGCATCGCGGGTACCGAGCACCGCGAGCGGGATCACGGGGACACCCGCCTGGATCGCGATCCGGAACGCGCCGTCCCGGAACTCGGCGAGCTCGCCCGATTGCGAGCGGGTGCCCTCCGGGAACACCATCACCGATACCCGCTTGGCGAGTCGGTCCCGGCTGTCGATCAGCGCCTGGGCACTGGCCTCTTTGTCGCCGCGCACCAGTTTGATGTCGCCGGCGAGCTGCATCATCCAGCCCACGAACGGGATCTTGAAGAACTCGCTCTTGCTCATCCACTTCATCTCGAACGGCAGGTGCGAGATCAGGAGGATGTCGACGAAGCTCTCGTGGTTGGCGACCACCACGTAGGGGTGTCGCGGGTCGTCGGGGACCTCGCCGGTGACGGTGAATTTCCAGAGTGGGTTGAGCTTCTGGTGCACGACGGCGAGTTGCCGGAACAGGTATCCGGCGTGATATCGACCCGGATCGAACGGTGCCGTCACGAGCCGGGTGACAGCGACCAGCGGTGTGAACACGACGACCAGCACGGCGAGCGCGAACCATGCCCAGACACTCAGAACGGTTCGAGCCGGCTTCGACTGCATCAGGCGTGACACCGAGCCGAGTGTAGAAGTCCGCACGGGGCGGCCTCGCCACCGGGCCAGTCGCCACGTCCGTGGCTGCCCTCGCCTGCCCGGCGTGAACCCGACGCGATCGTCGCCGGCTGCTGCCGCTGAGGTCGCTCAGACGCGGATCGGTCGCGACGCCGGAGCGACGAACAGGTCGCTCGCCGGGCTCGCCCCGGTGATCGCGTCGGCGGCGAGGATCACGGCAGCCGCCGTGTACGACGAATGCTCGTCGACGGGAAAGACGATCTGCTCGGGGTACACGAGGCCCGTCAGGTACGCGCCACTCTCGAGTCGATGGCCGCGCGTCCACGCCAGCAGCTCGGTGGCGGTGGCGAAGTCGCCGATCGCGGAATAGGCGATCGACGCCTCGGCGGTCTCCGAGGCCGTGATCCAGGGCTCGTCGAACACGCATCGGACGCCGAGGCCCTCCATGGCGAAGGTGGGCCATCCGTCGGCGAGCCGCGCCTTGGCCTCGTCGCCGGTCATCGCGCCGACCAGGACCGGGTAGTACCAGTCCATCGCCCACCGTGACTTGGGTTGGAACGCGAGCGGTGCGTGGGCGGCGAGCGTCGACATCACGTCCGCGGCCTCGACCCAGTCGGGTCGTGGTGAGCCGGTCGCGAGCCCGGTCGCGGCACCGCATCGCAGCGCGTGCTGGATCGACGAGGTACCGGTGAGCAGTGCATAGTCCCACGTTCGGGTGCCGTCTGCCTCGGTCGCCCACAGGACCAGGCCGTTCTCGCGTCGCAGGGAGAGGACGAAGTCCAGAGCCCGCTCGACGACGGGCCAGAAGTTGTCGACGAAGCTGCGATCGGCGGTGCAGCGCCAGTGGTGCCAGACACCCGTCGCGATGTACGCACAGACGTTCGTGTCGATCTTGTCCTCTTCGACGGTGTCGTCGCGTTCGCCATCGGGGAGGTAGTAGTTGTGCCAACTGCCGTCGGGCCGCTGGATGTCGGCCAACCATTCGTAGGCGTGCTCGGCCTCGACGTGGAACCTGGCGACGTCGAGCGCCATCGCCGACTCGACGTGGTTCCACGGGTCGCAGTGCCCGCCCGGGAACCACGGGATCATGCCGCTCGCCGTCTGCAGCGACGCGAGATGCTCCGCGGACGCGACGATCTCGTCGCGCGACAACACACCGGGGATGTCGGGGATCTTTCTCACGCGCGCTTCGTTCCGTAGTGCACCGCGCTCTTCCCGAGCACGGGGGACAGCACCTTCTCGGCGATCTTCGTGCTGGTCGGTTGTTCGATGATGTCCCACTCCAGGAATCGGCGGTACTTGGCGACGGCCGGATGATCCTCGTTGTCGGGGCCGACCGCGCACTTCAACCACCAGTAGGGCGAATGCAGCGCATGGGCCCGGTGATAGCCGTCGACCTCGAGCCCGGCACTGCGCAGCTTGGCACGTAGCTCGGTCGAAGCGTAGATCCGGACGTGCCCGCCGACGCTCTTCGGCGCGTGGTAGTCGTCGCTCAGTTTCCAGTTGATCGTCTCGGGCAGCCACGCAGGCACGGTCGCAGCGAAGCGCCCTCCTGGCTTCAGCACCCGTACCATCTCGGCGATCGTCGACACGTCGTCCTGGATGTGTTCCAGCACCTCGGAAGTGATCACGACGTCGAACACGCCGTCGGGGAACGGCAGCCGACGACCGTCGCCACGTAGGACGCCCACGAGCTTGTCGGCGGAGATCTCGTCGGCCTCGACCATGGCGGCCAGCGTGTCGCGGGTCTCGATGACCTCGTCGGCGGCGTGGTCGAGCGCCACGACGTGCGCGCCCCGGCGCGCACACTCGTAGACGTGGCGGCCGAACCCGGCGCCGACGTCGAGCGCCAGGTGGCCCGGTCGGAGGCCGAGCTCGTCGAATCGGATCGTCAGCACGTGATCACCGTCGAAGTCGTCCGTTGTGACGGAGCTTCTCCATGTTCTGCGGCATGGCGAGCACCTCGCGGTACTGCTCGACGGTCAGTTGGGCACATCGGCGCCAGGTCCATCGTTCCAGCACCCGCCGGCGGCCGGCGGCGCCGATCCGGGCCCGGGCATCGGGGTCGGCGAGCGCCGTACGCAGCGTGGCGGCGAGGTCACCGGCGTCGCCCTTGCGGCAACGGAACACGGTCTCGCCGTCCGTGCCGGTGACTTCCGGGAGTGCGCCTCCGTCGGTGGCGACGAGCGGTGTGCCGGTGCACATGGCCTCGATCGCGGGCAGACTGAACCCTTCGTAGAGGCTCGGGACCACGGCCAACTCGGCTTCGCTGTACAACTCGACGATCCGCTCGTCGGGGACACCCGAGACGAAATCGATGTGTGGTGCCAGGCCGTACTCGTCGATCAGATCCATCGACTTGCCGGGCTTCGGCCTGCCGATGATCGTCAGCGTGATGTCGTGGCCGTCGGCGCGCAGTTTGGCCATCGCCTCGACGAGGAAGGACAGACCCTTCAACGCGACGTCGGCGGAGGCGGTGCTGATCAGGCGGCCGGGGACCCGCTCGACGTGGTCGAGCGGCGTGAACAGGTCGGGGTCGACGCCGACCGGCACGAGTCGCATGTTGTCGAGCGGCACGCCCATGTCGGCGTGGATGTCCTGGATCGAGTTCTCACTCACCACGACGACACGGGGCAGCGTCGACGCGACGCGGCCCTGCATCTTGACGAAACCGTACCAGCGTCCGATCGACCAGCGCTTGAACCGGTTCGGTGCAGCCTCCATCTCGAGCATGCGGTCGCGCGTGATCGGGTGGTGCAGGGTCACGATCAGCGGAATCTTCTGCTCGAGCTTGGCGATGCCGTAGCCGAGGCACTGGTTGTCGTGCACCAGATCGAACTCCGCGAGGCGGGTGCGGAGATGGTGGTGGACTCGGGCGCTGAACGCCAGCGGCTCGGAGAACTGACCGGTCGAGAACATGGCCGTCTCCAGGAAGTCGTGCCGGGTCTTGAACTCCCAGTACGCAGGGAACCGGCCCGGGTAGTGGTCGTTGAAGAGGTCGAGGCTGGGCAGCTTCGTGAGCTCGACGCGATCGTCGAGCACGGGATACGGCTGGCCGGCGAAGACCTCGACCGAGTGCCCGAGATCGACCAGCGCCTTGGTGAGATGGCGCGTGTAGATGCCCTGGCCACCGACGTGCGGCTTGCCTCGATAGGTCAGGTACGCGAGCGACAGCGGCGCATCGTGATCGAGGCCGGCCGATTCGGGCATCGGATCAGGCTAGCGGTGCCCCATTACCGTTGAGTAACACGCCGACGGTCAGCAGAACGTGGGCACGATGACCGTTTCGCCCGTGACCCGTGACGTCGTGCCGATCGGGTCACGGGCCTCGATCACCCAGGTCCATCGTCCGTCGTCGGGCTGTCCGTCGCCGTCGAGGTCGGTCACCAGTGCCCCGCTCCAGAGGCCCCGCCGCTCGCTGAGGGTCGCGCCGGCCGTGGACCCATCGGGGCCCGTTGCCGTGAAACGGACCACCAGCGGCGCCGACTCGTCGGTCACCGTGGCCGAGGCAACGAGCGGGTTCGGGGCGCCGGTGCCGCTGCGGGCGCAGATCGACGCGGGCGGTTCGACCGCCCTGATGACGGGTGGCCTTCCGATCGTTGCGTCGAGGTCGACGGCGGCGGTCGTGCCGGTTGCGACGAACGTGAGACGGGTCGTCGCGATCGGGCCCTCGGTCGGCCACGTCCGATCGAGGACGACGTCCACGGTCGCCGACTGGCCCGGCCCGAGGGTGCCGCTCATCGGTGAGACCGAGTAGGCGGAGACGGCGCTCCGGAAACCAGCCGGGCCCATGGTGGACGTCCAGTCGACAGATCGTCCACCGATGTTGACGAGCGTGAGCGAGGCCCGATCGAGCGCCGTGCCGAAGTCGATCGACCGTGACGACATCGCCAGCGCACCGGGCGGCACGGTGGGGGTCGTGGTCGTGGTCGTGACGGAGGCGGTTGCGACGCTCGTCGCGGTCGTCGCGGGGGCCGGGACGGTGCTCGTCGTGACGGGTGCGATTGCGACGATGCTGGTCGTCGGATCGCCCGCGTTGCCCGGCGGGGTCGTCGCGATCGCGGTCGTGGTGGTGGTCGTGGTGGTGGTCGCCCTGGTGATCGTCGTGGTCGGCGGCAGCGTCACGACGATCGGTGCCGCCGTCGTCGCAGCGTCGGGTGAGGTGGTCGACGTGCTCGTGGTCGACGTGCTGGTCGACGTGCTGGCGTCCGTCGTCGCCGATGGTGCCGCTCCCAGCGGGACCGGATCGTCGTCGGTCCCCGACCCACCGGGCGTGCTCGCCGCCGAGTGGGTGGTGGTCGCCGATGCGTCGAGGTTCCTGAGCTGTTCGTCGTCGCTCGCCAACACATAGGCGGCCGTTCCGCCCAGGAACAGCAGGGCGACGATCGCGACCACGAACCACAGGCCGAACCGGCGGGCGAACCCGATCGCGGCCGGGAAGCCTCCCGGCGCATCGAAGGTGTAGATCGGTCGGGTGCTGCCCCGACCGGCGGCGCCGAGTACCCGATCGCGGAGACCGGCCGGAGCGGCGAGCGCCGGTGCCGCCCCGAACAGGGCCAACGGAGCGAGCTTGCGGCGCGACCGCTCGCACGTCTCGCACCCGTCGATGTGGCGAGCGACGCGCTTGCGGATCAGGACCGAGAATTCGCCGTCCCATCCCCGGAGGATCTCGGCGAGTTCGGCGCAGTCGTTGCGGCCCCGGCGGGCGACGCAGTAGGCGCCCAGGCTACGTTCGGTCCGTTGGCGCATGCGATGGACCAGCCCGTAGCTCTGCTGCGCCGACACGCCGAGGGCAGCGGCCAGGTCGTCGCCCTGCAGGCCCTGACGAACGCTGTACTCGAGCACGAGCTGGTCACGCTCGTCCAGACCGAACGCGGCACCGCGTACGAGCTCGGCGAGCTCCCGGTACTGGAGATCACTCGCGTCGTCGGCGGGCCGGCTCGGCAACGTCATTTCAGCCGTCGGCTCCGTGAAGTCGGTCGGCACGACCCGTTCGCGGTTCCTCGAGCGCCGGTACACCTCGTTGCGCAGGATCGCGAACAGCCAGGGCTTGAGCCGGGACCGGTCCCGCAATTGGCCCAAGCGTTCGGCCGCGACGACGAAGACGTCCTGGGTGATGTCGGAGGCGTCGTCCCGATTCCGCGTCATCGCCGCAGCGGTGTCGTACAGCGTCGCGCCGTACCGGTCGTAGATCGTGGCGAGCGCGGCGCGGTCGCCCGCCAGGTGGTCGGTTACGAGCTGGGCGTCGGTCGTGGTGCTGGGCATGGGTCATGGGCCTCTTCCTCTGCGAGTCCGGAGGAACCGTCGGCCCAGATCTCGCGATTCTTCCAGAGATCGCCCATGGCTCGCCTCGTGATTCCGGGGAGCCGACTCCTGCTCGGCGGGTCAGGTCACGAAGGCCGCATGGGCGACGTCGGCGTAGGTCTCGGCGAGGTGGAACGTCATCTCGTTGCGCACCCGGTCGGGCACGTCGTCGAGATCCGGACCGTTGCGCTTCGGCAGCACGACCTCGGTCAGACCCATGCGATGGGCGGCGAGCACCTTCTGCTTCACGCCACCGATCGGCAGTACTTGGCCCTGCAACGTGATCTCGCCCGTCATGCCGACGGTCGGCTTGACCTGTCGATCGGTGAGCAGGGAGACCAGTGCGGTCGTCATGGTGATCCCGGCCGAGGGACCGTCCTTGGGTACCGCGCCGGCGGGGACGTGGACGTGAAAGCGCCGCTGCAGGGCGTCGTCGGCGAGACCGAGCTCGCTCGCGTGCGAGCGCACGTAATTGAGCGCGATCTGCGCCGACTCCTTCATGACGTCGCCGAGCTGACCGGTGAGGGTCAGGCCGGGTTCGCTGTCGGGGCCGGTCGGGAAGGCGGTGGTCTCGACGAACAGCACGTCGCCACCGGCTCCGGTCACCGCCAGTCCGGTCGCCACGCCGGGAGAGTTGGTGCGATCGGGTACGTCGTCGACCACCTTCGGGCGGCCGAGCCAGCTCGCCAGGTCGGCCGAGTCGATGGCGATCGGGGTCTCCGCCCCGGTCGCGACCTTCGCCGTGATCTTGCGGACGAGTCGCCCGATCTCGCGTTCGAGCGATCGGACGCCGGCTTCACGGGTGTAGCCCGAGATGATCGTGCTGATCACCTCGTCCGCGATCGTGACCTCCTCGGCCACGAGACCTGCTCGTTCGATCTGGCGGGGAAGCAGGTAGCGGCGTGCGATGAACACCTTCTCGTCCTCGGTGTAGCCGTCGAGCCGAACGAGATCCATCCGGTCGAGGAGCGGTCCGGGGATCGTGTCGGCGACGTTCGCCGTGGCGATGAACACCACCTGCGACAGATCGAGCTCGACCTCGAGGTAGTGATCACGGAACGTGTGGTTCTGGGCCGGGTCGAGGACCTCCAGCAACGCGGCAGTCGGGTCGCCCGACCATGCGCCGGCGGTGAGCTTGTCGATCTCGTCGAGCAGGATGACCGGGTTCATGGTGCCCGCCTCGTGCAGGGCGCGGACGATACGGCCCGGCCGCGATCCCACATAGGTGCGTCGATGGCCGCGGATCTCGGCCTCGTCACGGATGCCGCCGAGCGCCACGCGCACGAACCGCCGGCCCATCGACCGCGCGATCGACTCGCCCAGGCTGGTCTTGCCGACTCCGGGCGGCCCGACGCGCGTGATGATCGCGCCATCGCCGCGTCGACTGTCGCACATTCCGCCGGCGTCCGTGCCCGGCGCGACGGGTCGTGGTCCGGGTTCGTCGTCCCGATCGGGCCGGTCGAGGCCTCGTTCGCGGCGGAGCTTGCGCGTGGCGAGGAACTCGACGATCCGGTCCTTGACGTCGTCGAGACCGTAGTGGTCGACGTCGAGCTGCCACTTGGCGGCCTCGAGGTCGAGCTCGTCGTCGCTGACGTCGCCCCACGGCACCTCGAACATGCTGTCGAGCCAGGTCCGCACCCAGGAGTGCTCGGGCGACTGCGCGTTCATCCGCTCGAATCGATCGAGCTCCTTGGCGATGGTGTCCCTGACGGCCTCGGGTGCGCGCAGCCCGTCCAGGCGGGATCGGAACTCGTCCGCGATGTCGTCGTCGTCACCCAGCTCTCTGCGGATCGCTGCGAGTTGCTGGCGAAGCAGGAACTCGCGCTGGTGTCGATCCATGCCCTCGCTGACATCGTTGCGGATCGCCTCGGCGACCTGCAGTTCTGCGAGATGGCGGCGAGCCCAGGCAAGGATCGCATCGACCCGGTCGGCGGGGTCGACGGCCCGTAGGACGCGGGCGCGATCGTCGTTCGTGAGATCGGCCCAGATCGCGACTGCGTCGGCCAGCGCGCCGGGCGCCGTGACGTTGCCGAGGATGTCGGGGAGCCGACGTGATCTCCGCAGCTCGGCGATCAGCTCCAGCGTGGCGCGCAGTTCGCCGGCGGCGGCCCGGACCGTGGGGCTCGGTGCCGGGTCCCGGAGCAGTTCGAGCTCGAGGTGGCCGACTTCGTCGATGTCGGTCCTGCCGATCGGCCGCGCCCGACCGTCGACGTGCACGATTGCGACGGGGTCTCCGTTGGGCAAGGTGCCGATGTCGGGGACGCTGGCGACGACGAGGACCGTCGACGGGACGAGCGCGTCGCCGTCGAGTGCATCGGCGGTGGCGACGGCGAGTCGGCCGTCGGCTCGGGCACGGGCCGCCTCGACGGCGGCGCGGACCTCGGGGTCACCCAGATCGAGGGTGAGCGTCGCCCCCGGGAGGACGACGTCGGCCAAGGTGACGACGGGGACGGTGAGCACGGGGGAGGCCGTGGAGGTCGATGCCATGTCCACAGGGTAGGTACATCTGTGCTGAGTCACCACCACTCATGATTACATTATTGCACGAGATCTTCCGGTGTGGCATCGAGTCGGAACGACGCCGATGCCGAACCGAACCGTTGGATGATGCGTTGCCGAATGTTGAACGCATCGGGTGGCCCCGTCTGGGGCTCCACGCAGGTGGCATGGGCCGGCTCGTCGTAGACGACCCAGTGGGTGCACTCGGAGGTCAGGGTCACGACGACGCCTTCGATCGACATCGTCACGGGTTCATGGTTGATGAAGCAGTCGTCCCACGGACCCGGCGTCACCTCGACCAACTCGTCGACGGCGAGATGATCGTCGTCGCGGCGATACATCGAGACGGGCCGAAAATCCAGCGTCTTCGGCTTGCGGAACCAGGGGTGCCAGCCGAACGAGACCGGGAAGGCACGATCCGCGGCCGTGACCGCCATCTCGAACGTCGCGCCGGCGTGGTCCACGGTGATCCGTTGCGTCACGGATCCCCCGAAGGGCCACCGTTCGTCCCTCGGCAGCCGAAGCGAGAGATCGATCGTGTCGGCGCTGCGCCCGTCCTCGTCCCATGGCAGCGCGAAGCCGACGCCGTGCATGGCGTGGTCGCCATGATTCAGTGGCAGCTGATATCGCTCGCCGTCGAAGTCGAACCGTCCGTGGCGGATCCGGCCGGCCCACGGCACCATCGGGTAGGCGCCCCACGTGAACGCACCGGGCTCGGTGTCACCCGGGCCGATCAGCAGTGGGGTCGAACCCACGCGGATCTGGGCGACCCGCCCACCGGCCAAACGGTCGATGTCGACCTGGATCCGATTGTTGCCGATGGTGGCGTGCCCGTTGCCCATCACTCCATTGTCACCGATCGGACGGCGTCGATCGGACATGGCAGGCTGCCGGGATGCGAGGACTGGTGCAGCGCGTCGAGCGGGCGAGCGTCGACGTCGTCGACGGAGCAGGTGTGGCCGAGCGTGTCGGTGAGATCGGGTCGGGGCTGTGCGTGTTCGTCGGAGTGACGCATGACGATTCGATCGTGCAGGCCGACCGGATCGCCGAGAAGATCTGGCACGTTCGGATCCTCGAGGACGATGCCGGGGTGATGAACCGGTCGCTCGCGCAACTCGCCGACGATGGTCTCACCGCGGCGGTGCTCCTCGTCAGCCAGTTCACCCTGTACGGCAACACCGACAGGGGCCGTCGGCCGAGCTGGATCGAGGCGGCACGCCCGGAACACGCCGAACCGCTGGTCGACCGGGTCGTCGCGAGCCTCGGTTCACGGGGTGCGACGGTGGCAACCGGGCGGTTTCGCACCACGATGCGCGTGGAGATCGTCAACGACGGCCCGGTCACCTTGCTGCTCGAGGTGTGATCACGTCGCCCGCACGGACGGGTCACGTCTCGTCGCGAACCACCATGACAACGCGAACAGCCCGGATGCGAGCACGATCCACGGCCAGTCGCCGAGCGCGGTGTACCACGTGGTGCCTTCACGGAGCGGAACGTTCATCGTGATCACCCGCTGCTCGCTCACGTCGGTTCGCTGGAGCACGTCACCGTCGGGCGAGACGAAGGCGGAGAAGCCGGTGGGCGAGATCTGCACGAGCCAGCGGCCGGTCTCGGTGGCGCGGAGGCGGCTCGATGCGACCTGCTGGGTCTGGAGGATCGTGCCCGTGTAGCTCGCCCCGTTCGTCGGATTAATGAGCAGGTCGGAGTCGGCCGCCGCCCGGCCCCGCTCGCCGAAGAACACCTCCCACGAGATCAGAACGCCGAGTCTGGTGCCGTTCGGCGTCGTGATGACGGCCGGGTCCTTCCCCGACACGGCGTCCGAGGGAATCTGATCGAGCGGCGCTCCCAGCGCTTCGAGTGCTCCACGCAGGGGCACGTATTCACCGAACGGCACGATCCGCACCTTCTCGTAGCCGGACGTGACCGCACCGGCCGGGGTGACGACGACCTGTGCGTTCACGAAACCGCCCTGGGAGGGATGGGCGCTGAACTCTGAGTCGATCGTGACACCCACCGAGATCGGAACGCCCAGTCGGGTCGATTGCTCGACGATCTCATCGAACGCCTGGCTCTCCACGAACGGCATGTCGTCGACGTCGACGCCATTCTCCGGCCAGATGACGAGATCGAGATCGTCGTCTGGCTCGATCGTCGCGGTGGCGTCGAGATGCGCCCGCGTCACCCGTGAACTCGGCACGTCGAGCGCCGTCGTCCCCTGTTCGCCGCCTCCCTGGACGGCGGCGACCGTGATCGGCGGTACGTCTCGATCGGTTCCCTCGGGCGCCACGGCTGCCAAGGCGATCAGGACGGCGACACCGACGAGTGCGAACAGACCGTGCGGTTGGCCGGATGCCGCGGGTCGCCGCCGTGCTGCCATCGCCGGGATCGCCGGAGCCGTGCCGGCCAGCGCGAACCCGAGCTGGAAGACCATCCACGTCAACAGGATCACGCCCCCGAGCCGGGCAACGCCGAGCAGCGGGCCGGCCGCTTGCGAGATGCCGAGGGTTGCCAGCGGCACACCACCGAACGGCACCAGCATGCGGACGGTCTCCGCCAGGGTGTGGGCGACGGGACGACCGATCGTGCGCCACGGACCGGTGGGTGCGAGCGCCGACGCCCCGGCGTGCAGCCCAGCGAAGAGCACGGACGCCACGACGTATCCGGGAGCGGTCAGGAACCACATCCAGCCGAGGCCGAGCAGCATCCAGGGCAGCGCGAACGTGAACCCGAACCCGGCCCGTCGACCACGTGTCACGTCGTCCTTGAGCGCCGTCTCGAAGACCGCCACACCGAGGAACGCCAAGGGCCAGAACCCCCAGGGGGGCATCGAGAAGGCCACCAATGCCCCGCCGAACGCCGCTGCGCCCAGGCGCGTCGACGGGAAGCCGTCTCCGGAGTCGTCCGGCATCAGTATGCGGTGGACTCGGCGAGGTCGGCGAAGACCACGATCCGCTGTGCCGTCGAACCCGGCGGGTGGCAGGCGAACAGGGTCGCCGTCGCCGTTTCGGTCGGGTCGACGATCCACATGGCGTTCGGGTCGACGATCTCGACACGATTCACGTGGTAGGTGTGCTCCCCCGCCTGGTCGCGGAAGATGATCTCGTCGCCGGTCGTCAATTGGTCGACGTTCCGAAAGACCCGATGGCTGCTCGTTCGATGGCCGCCGACCACGACGTTGCCGGTCTGACCGGGCATCGCCGTGCCGGGCCAGTGACCGGGTCCGTGGTCGAGTGTGGTGAGCCGGATGCCTTCGTACATCGCCATGTCGACGCCGAGCTTCGGGATCACGATCGAGCCGATCTCGATCACCGGTTCCTGTGCGTGCTCGTCGTTCGGTGGCGCGATCGGTTGCTGCTCGACGGGGGCCCGGACGACCAGCGACGTGGTCGTCGTCGTGGACGTGGTCGACGGCGGGCTGGTCGTGATCGTCGGGAGCGTCGTGGTCGTCGTGGTCGTCGTGGTCTCGCGGATCGGCTCGGTCGTCGCCGGCGGCGACGACGTGGGAGGCGCCGTGGTCGGTGCCACCGTGGCCGTCGACGGCATCGCCGCTTCGGCCGTCGGATCAGCACCGCTGCCGCTACAGGCCGCCAGGACGAGTGCGCCCGCGGCGACCAGCGAGGTCATCCAACCGTGCCGCCACCCGTGGGTCGGCGAGATCCGACTGGGCACACCCATCGCGTCCATCATGTCAGGAACACATCGGCGACGGTACCCGCCCCCTTGATGCGTGCCGCGGCCCGCGTGCCGTCGGCGATGCAGGCCGGGATGCCGATCCCGCGATAGCTCGCGCCCGCGACGGCGATCGAGGGTGGCAGCGCCGATTCGATCCGTGCGACCCGTTCGTGGTGGTGGGGCCGATACTGCGGGAACGCGTCGATCCAGCGGGTGATCGCGAGCTCGGTCGGCTGCAGGTCGAGGTCGAGGTGACGGTTCATCTCGTCGATCGTGTGGCGGACCACCTGATCGTCGTCGAGGTCGCGCACCGGGAGACCGTCACGTCCCAGGGAAGTCCGGAGGATCTGCGCCCCGTCGTCGGGCCGCCAGTGTGACCACTTCTGCGAGCCGAACGACGCGGCCGTGACGAGTCGCTGGTCGGGCTTGGGGACGAGATAGCCGCTCCGGCCACGCAGGCGGTCGGGCCAAGCGTCGGCCGCCACGGCGAGTCGAACCATGATGACGTCGGCAGAGTCGATCGCGTCGAGCTCGCCTGCGGCGTCGGGCGCCACGGACGACAGGAGGCCGGCCGCCGCTCGGGCGGGGGTGGCCACCACGACGGCGTCGTACCGGTCGCCGTCGACGCGCCATGCGCCGTCGTCGGGCTCGACCGTGCTCGCCGTCCGACCCGTCGAGATCGCGCCGCCCCGAGCACGGATGTCGTCGGCCGCGGCGCTCGTCAACGTCGCCATCCCCGAGCGGGGTGCCGCGAAGATCGGCGCATCGTTCGCCGGCGCCCGTCCCCTGGCCCGTCGACCCGCAACGAGCAGGCTCCGGTTCGACTCGGCGAGCTGCGCGAGTTGCGGCACCGCCGCCAGGCTCGAACGGTCCGTGTCGGTGGCGTAGATACTGCCGACGAGCGCGTCGACGAGTCGTTCGTGGACCTCATCGCCGAACCGCTGCCGAACGAGTGCCCCCAACCGATCGCCGTGCGGTCGTCGCGGCAGGACCGGTTCGGCCGCCGCGCGCAGCTTGCCGCGCCAGCTGAGCAGCGACGTGGTGACGAACGGGCGAACAGCGGCCGGCAGACCGAGCACGATGCCGTCCGGGATGGGATGGAGGCCGTCGTGCCACACCGCCGCCGACGCATCGGTCGGCGAGGTCAGGTCGGTCAGACCGAGCCGCGCCGCGAGCGCCACGGCGGCGGGGACTCTCGTCAGGTAGGCGTCGGCGCCCTCGTCGATGTGGTCGAGCCCCGCGAACGGCGAGGTGGTGATCTTGCCGCCGACCCGGCCGGAGGATTCCCAGATCTCGACCTGCGTTCCGGGTTCGTCGAGCAGTGACATCGCGGCGGCCAGCCCGGCGATGCCCCCGCCGATCACCAGGATCCGACGCTCGGTCATCAGCCGGCCGCGTCGTGGATCCGCTGGGCGAGCGCGTGCATGACCGCTCGGTCGTCGTTCACGCTGGCGGTTCGGGCGAACGCCAACCCGACCTGCGCGGCTCGATCCTTGGCCTCGATGTCGAGGTCGTACAACACCTCGAGGTGGTCGGCCACGAAGCCGACCGACGACACGATCACCCCCTCGACGTCTCCACGGACGCCGAGCTCATCGATGACCTCGAGGATGTCGGGGCCGATCCAGGGCTCCGGAGTGCGGCCGGCGCTCTGCCAGGCGACCTGCCAGTCGGCGCCCTCGGCCATCCCGAGACGCTTCGCCACGGCCTCGGCGGTCGAGCGCAACTCGTCGATGTAGGGGTCGCCCGCGGCCACGATGCGTTCGGGCAGCGAGTGGGCGGTGAACAGCACACGTGTCGCCACCGGCATGGCGGCCCGGCGCTCCCGCAGATCGTCAGTCATGAAGTCGATGAACGCGGGCTCGGTCGCCCATGACTCGACCCCGTCGACCTCGATACCGTACGGCTCGGCCGCATCGCGAACCCGGCCGAGGTACTGCCCGATCGAGTAGGCCGAGTAGTGCGGCGCCAACACGGCACCGACGATCCTGCGCACACCGCGCCCCGCGACCTCGTCGACGGCCGCCTCGACCTTCGGGTCGGCGTGCTTGAGACCGAGGACGACCTCGTACCGGCCCGGTGCGATCTGGTCGAGCGCGAGCTGGATCGCGTCGCGCTGCGCCTCGGTGGTCTCCGCGAGCGGCGAGACTCCGCCGATCGCCTGGTACCGGGCCGTGAGGTCGGCGAGGGCCTCGTCGGTCGGCGGCCGGCCACGTCGGATGTCGGTGTAGTACGGCAGGATCTCCTCGCGTGAACGGGGGGTGCCGTAGGCCATCAGCACCACGGCGACGCGGTCGGTCTGGTGATCGTCGGTGTTCATGTGTGCGTCTCCTCGTGCACGAGATCGACCACGGCCTGGAGCACGCCCGGATCGCTGTCCTTGTCGACGCCGTGGCCGAGGTTGAAGATGTGACCCGGATGACCGTCGTTGTCGGCGAGGACCCTGCGCGCTCCGGCGACCGCAGGACTGATGCCGGCGAGCACCAGCGCCGGGTCGAGATTGCCCTGCACCACCGTGTCGGCGCCGAGTCTCGCTCGTGCGTCGCGGATCGGCGTCCGCCAGTCGAGCCCGATCACACCGGCACCGGCGGCGGCCATCCGCTCCAGCAGATGGTCGCACCCGATGCCGAAGTGGATGCCGACGACTTCGGGATGGCGATCTGTGAGTTCGGCGAAGACCCGCTCGGAGTGGGGGAACACGAACCGGTCGTAATCCGCAGCCGAGAGCGAGCCCGCCCACGAGTCGAACAGCTGGAAGGCCCGGGCGCCGTGTCGCAGCTGCACGTCGATGAACGTGATCGCGCTCTCCGCCAATCGCTCCATCACCCGGTGCCACAGCAGTTCGTCGGTGTGCATCATCGCCTTGGTGTACCGGTAGGTGCGGCTCGGGCCGCCCTCGATGAGATAGCTGGCCACCGTGAACGGCGCCCCGGCGAACGACAGCAGCGGCACCTCGGGTGGGAGCTCGGTGGCGAGCAGATCCACCGTGTCGGCGACGTAGGAGACGTCATCGGGTTCGAGCGACCTCAGCCGGGCCAGATCGGCGATCGAACGGAGCGGCCGCTCGGCGACGGGGCCGGTCCCGGGCTTGACGTCGATGCCGAACCCCACGGCATGGGGTGGGACGACGATGTCGCTGTAGAGCACGGCGGCATCGACGCCGTAGCGCCGGACGGGTTGCATCGTGATGTCGGCCGACAGCTCGGGCTGTTTGATCGCGTCGAGGATCGATCCGTCGCCCCGAACGCTTCGGTACTCGGGGAGGCTGCGTCCGGCCTGCCGCATGAACCACACCGGCGTGTGTTGCGATCGGCGGCCACGGGCAGCGGCGAGGAACGGGGCGTCGCTGGGGGCTGAACTCGTCATCTGATGGAGGACGCTACCGGCGCCGATAGAGTATCTCGACCCCCGATTCGGTGGTTCGACGAGGCCACCGAAGACCATCTGCACCGGATTCGATGACCCAACACCACCCCGATCTCGCTGCCGAGCAGGCGTACATCGACCACGCCTACGACTGCCTCGAGGAGAGCCGCCGGGTCGCCTGGAAGCTCCGTGATCTCAGCGAGGCCGACCTTGGCGGCACATTCCAGGCCCGGTTCGAACGCAACGCCTTCGACGAGGCGCTGGTCAAGCGACTGACCGACCTCGATCTCGGCAACGCTGCGCTCGTGTTCGGTCGCATCGACCGCTACGTCGTCGACGACGACGGCGACAGGGTCGACGGCGAGCTCGAAGGGTTCCACATCGGCCGCCTGGCTGTCGCCGATTCCGATGCCGAGCCGGTCGTGGTCGACTGGCGGGCACCGGTCGCCGAGCCGTTCTACCGGGCCACCGGTCGCCAGCCGATGGGCCTTGCCCGCCGCCGGCACTTCGCCGTCGAAGGTCGCGAGCTGCTCGGGATCGAGGACGAGCTGTTCGGTGACGGCCATCTGGGCGTCGGTCACGACGAGGGCCTCGCCGAATCGACGGGCGGGTCCGATCTGCGTGGTTACAGCACGCTGATCGCCTCGCTCGAGCGCGGTCGGACCGGCACACTCGGCGACATCGTCGCCACCATCCAGGGCGAGCAGGACGAGATCATCCGTTCGCCGCAGTCCGGCGTGCTCGTGGTGCAAGGCGGACCCGGAACCGGCAAGACGGTCGTGGCGCTGCACCGCGCCGCCTACCTGCTGTACACCCATCGGTTCCCGCTCGAGGACCAGGGTGTGCTCGTGATCGGGCCCAACCGGGTCTTCCTGAAGTACATCGAACAGGTCCTGCCATCGCTCGGCGAAGCCGGTATCGGGCAGGTCGTCCTCGCCGATCTGATCCCCGGCGTCACCTTCGCGTCCCGCGGTGTCACCGACGATTCGTCGCTCGCTGCGCGCGTCAAGGGCGACGCTCGGATGAGCGACGTGATCGATCACGCGATCAACGATCGTGAACGCCCCTTGCGCGACGACCTCGTCGTTCCGTTCCGGTCTGGCTACGTTCGGCTTCGGGTGGCCGAGACGGCCCGCATCGTGAAGCATGCTCGGCGCCGCTTCCGTCGCCACAACTCGGCGCGGCGTTGGGTCGAGGGCGAGTGCTGGGCCGCGATGGCTGCGAACTGGCGCGGCGGCGACGTGACCCCGAGCGAGGTCCGATCCGAGGTGCGCTCGCTCCCCGAGGTGCGCGAGGCGCTCGAGCGGGTGTGGCCGGTGCTGACCCCGGCCGAGCTGCTGCACGACCTGTTCGGCTCGACCGGTCTCCTGCGGCTCGCGTCCGAGGGGATCCTCGAAGAGCGCGAGTACAAGGCGCTGTACCGGCCCCGCAGCGAACACGTCGACGAGGTGCGGTGGACGCCGGCCGACGTGGCGCTGCTCGACGACGCCCGAGAGGTGCTCGGCCCGAAGCCCCGCCGGAGCGGCAAGATCGACGAATCCGACGAGATCCGCACGTACGGCCACATCGTCATCGACGAGGTCCAGGACCTCACCCCGATGCAGTTGAAGATGGCGACCCGGCGATCGCTCAACGGGTCGATGACCGTGGTCGGCGATCTCGCCCAGGCGACCGGGCCGATGGCGCCCGACGACTGGGACGACGTGCTGCAACACCTGCCCGAGCGGAAGCCGGCCCGGGTCATCGGTCTGTCCGTCGGCTACCGCATCCCGTCGCAGATCATGGAGTTGGCGAACCGTGTGATGGCCGAGGCGACGCCGGGGCTCCGGGCTCCCGTGTCGGTTCGTGTCGGCGACTCGTCACCGCGAATCCTGCAGGTTGACGGCCTGGTCGACGGTGTGGTCGACGAAGTCGCGTTCCTTCGTGCCGACATGTCGACCGCCAGTGTCGCCGTCGTCGCGCCCGACGAGCTCTGCGACTCGATCTCCGAGGCTCTCGAGCAGCGCGGCTTCGAGCACGGCCGCGCCGCCACCAGCGGGCTCGACCAGTCGTTGACCGTCGTGCCGGTCAGTGTCGTCAAGGGCCTCGAGCTCGACGCGGTCGTGGTCGTCGAGCCCAGCCGAATCGTCAACGATCACGAGCACGGCCTGCGCGCGTTGTACGTGGCGCTGACCCGCCCGACGCAGCGGCTGTCGATCGTCCATGCCGGCGTGCTACCACCAGCTCTCGGCTGACGCACACATCCACGCATGCCGAGGGGAGCGTGACGTCGGGTCGTCGGCGGAGCCGGCGCGTGAACGAAGCCGGGGAACTGCCGCCTCGCCGGGTTCGGATCGATGAACTCCCTCGACGGGCGCCTCGCTCGGGCAGCTGCGTACGACGGCTGCACGGTCGGCGCAGCCCGACGCACGACGTCCCGGGAACCGGTCCGAACGGTGTACCGTCGATCTCCCACGGAGCGGACGGAGGAATCGAATGAAAGACAAGGTGATCGTCGCGGTCGTCGCACTCGTAGCCGGAGCGATCGGAGGTGGTGCACTCGGTCAGATACCCGGCCTGTCGGCGGCCTCGAGCGCGCCCGAGACGTCGGGATCGACGCTGATCCCCGTGCAGCCACAGCAGCGTGCGCTCGACACCCGAGTGCCCGGTGACATCACGGGCGGCAACCCGGTGACCGAGCAGCAGACGATCCTGCTCAAGATCGCCGGCGAACACGGCGTGCCGGAGTCGGCCAGTGCGGTGCAGCTGAACGTCACCGTGGTCGACGGCAACACGCCCAGTTTCCTCACCGTCTGGGACGAGGGCGACAATCCGGGGACGTCGAGTCTGAACTGGACCGACGGCGAGGCCCGCCCGAATGCCGTCACCACCGCCATCGGCAGTGACGGCTTCATCCGGATCTTCAACCGGTTCGGCGTCGTCAACGTCGTCGTCGACGTCGTCGGCTACTACAGCGGCGCCGGAGTCGTGTCGGAGTTCGAAGTCGTGTCGCAATCGTTCGCGATCGATCTGCTCGCCCGGGGTGATCTGGCCGGTCGCTCGATCCAGTGTCCGGCCGACAAGCTCGTCACCGGCGGTGGCGCCAGCATCATCTTCGACGCGAACGGGGCCGATAACGCTCCGAAGCTGGATCTCAAGACGTCGATTCCCCGCGGCGACCTGTCCGGCTGGTCGGCCACCGTGATCGCCGAGGACTCTCCGTACAACGGCACCCTCAACATCTACGCGATCTGTGCGTCGGGCGTCGTGACGGCGACGCCGTAGCCGCCGTCGTCGCCCGTCGGCATCGGAATGATCCGGCGCAATCGCGTTGCGAGCGCGTCGATCACGCCGAGGCCGTGCCGTACGAACGTCTCCCGATGTCGACCGAGTCGCCGCTGAGGTACGAGTTCGAGGACGGTCACCACCATCGACGGTGACCCCAGCAGATGTAGCGATGCCGGCAGGGGCCGGCCGTGTTCCACCTGGAGCCAGGCATTCCACACCAGGTATCGGACGCCGTTGACGTCGGCCGGACGTTGCTCGATGACGAGCCCTGGGACGGAGGCACCGAACAGCCGTCCGGACACGGCCGCCTCGCAGGCATCGATCGGGTTCACGAGCACGGGTCGGACGATGTCGGCCGGCCCGGTGCGGCGCGGGCTGACGCTCGTGATCGGTGTTCCCGGTCGGTGACCGGCGCGGGCGTGGAAGTCTCTGGCGTGTTCGTACCCGTCGCGCACGGTCGATCCGCTACGTCGGAGCAGGTCGGCGAGAACCGGCGGTTGTGCGGCGTCGGCGCGGGTCGAACCGGTGGCGTACACCTCGATCTCGTCGGGCCCACCGCGGGCCCACTGCCCGTCCATCACGAGTCGACAGTACCCCCGGATGATGGCGGACGGAAGTGGAGGTCTTCGACGGTGCGCAGCGCAGCGACCGCGTCACGCAAGGACCGGTACGAGGCCGCGGTGAGCGACACGTGTGAAGATCGGCAGGAAGATCTGGGTCAGGGGGCCGATCGACACCGCGTAGGCGATCGTGCCGACCCCGAAGGTGCCGCCGAGCACGATGCCGGTGATCAACACGGCCACCTCGATCGAGGTGCGTACCACGCGGATCGACCCTCGCCGGCGGGCGATGCCGGTCATCAGCCCGTCGCGCGGACCGGGCCCCATGCCGGCGCCGATGTACATGCCGGTGGCGACCCCGTTGCCGACGATCCCGAGGACCAACAGCACCCATCGTGACCACGGCGGTCCGACGTCCGGGATGAGCGCAGAGAAGATCTCGACCCCGAGCCCGACGATCACCGCATTGGCGACGGTGCCCGCGCCCGGGCGCTCGCGCAGCGGGATCCACAGCCCGAGGACTGCGAAGCTCGTCAGCACGATCGTCGTCCCGAGCGACAGACCGATGGTGTCGGCGAGGCCCTGATGGAAGACGTCCCACGGGTCGAGCCCGAGATCGGCTCGCAGGAGCAGCGTGAGACTCAGCCCGTAGAGCATGAGCCCGCACAGCAGGAGTACGGATCGACGGACGAGCATCGTCGGGCACCGTATCGACGCCGCGCCGGTTCACGCTGGTCGCCGGGGAACACCCGCCGACCGGCACCGCCGGGCGCGTCGTCACGCCTGGGACAGACCTCCGACGAGTGATCGGCCGTTCGTGCCGGGCTGTAGCGTGCCGGGGTGGATTCGGACCCGGCGACCGAGACCGTGTCCTTCTCGCCCGTCGATCGCCGGGCGCTGCGATCGGTTGCCGTGCAGTTCTTCGTCAACGGAGCCGCGTTCGCGTCGTTCATCCCCCGGCTTCCCGAGATCCGCGATCGCATCGGGGTCGGTCTCGACGGGCTCGGCGTCCTGACGACGATCGCCATCACCATCGGGACGTTCGGCAGTCTGCAATCGCCGACGTTGATCGGCCGGTTCGGAACCCGGAGGACACTGATCGTCGGCGGCGTCCTGCTCATCTCGGCCCTCCCGGTGGTCGGAGTCGCCACGGCGCCGCTCGTGTTCGTGGTCGGCGTCGCCGCGATGTCGGTCGCCGACGGGCTGGTCGACGTGTCGATGAACCTCCAGGGCTCGTGGTTGAGCGCACGCCGGCATGCGCCGGTCATGAACCGTCTCCACGGGCTGTGGAGTCTCGGCACCGTGGTCGGCGGGTTGATCGCCGCCCAGGTGGCCTCGGCCGGTGTCGCACTGGAGGTCCACCTGACCGTTGCGGCAGCGCTCATGGCGGCGGCGCTGATCTTCGTGGGTCGTGGCTTGTTGGCCGCTGACGAAGACCACGAACCGGACGAAGGCGTCCCGACCACCGGGGCGGGGGACGAGCACCGGTTCCGTCGTACACGCGCCGCCCGCACCACGCTGCTGGTCCTGGCCGTGTCGGGAGCGTTCTCGATCACGGTCGAGCTCGTGTCGAGCGACTGGGCGGCGTTCCGACTGACCGAGGACTTCGGCGCATCAGCCGGTTTCGCCGGACTGGGTTTCGTGGCCTTCACGACGGGCATGACCGTCGGGCGGTTGGGCGGCGACTCCGTCCTGCTGCGCGTCGGTGGTGAGCGGATGTTGCGGATGGCGGTCGTCGTGTCGGGCGTCGGGCTGGCAGCGGCTGCCTTCACGCCGAACCGCTGGGTCGTGCTGGTCGGTTACCTCATGGCCGGGGTGGGGATCTCGACGCTGTTCCCGAGGTTGTACGACGATGCGGCCAGGTTCCAGGGGCGCCGTGGCGCCGGACTCGCCTGGTTGCGGACCGGATCGAGCCTGACCGCACTCGTGATCCCGACGCTCGTCGGAGTGCTGGCGGCCACGTCGCTCTCGGTCGGCAGTGCGACCGCGATCGTCACGCTGCCCTGCATCCTCGGTCTGTTCCTGCTCTCGCTGCGTCCGCGTCGCAACGACGGAATCGGCGTTCAGCCTGCTTCGACGTAGGCGTCGTTCACGTCGACGATGATCTTGTAGCCCTTGCTGGCGTCGGCGGGCCGGCGCCGCTCCACGCTGCTCCGGGCGAGCTCGATCGCCTGTTCGAAGTTGAACAGGTCGTCGGGATCGTCGGCTCGGATCTCCTGCTCGGCGGCCGCCCACAGCGCGTTGATCCGTTCGAGTGCCGCCACGTCGCCGTCGCGGTCGATGACGCGTTGATCGAGGTCGAACATCAGCGTCTCGATCTCGGCGAGCATCTCGTCGAGCGGGGCCGCCGTGTCGACGGGTGTGGTGGTGGTCGTCGAGGCGTCGGGCGAGGTGTCGACGGTGGCGACCGTCTGGTCGACGAAGGTGGTGCCGCACGCCCCCAGCGTGAGCACGGCTGCCAGTGCGAGAGCCCCGGCGGCACGGGCGTTCACGCCGTGACCATGATCCGCTCACTCGCGAAAGCGCCGACCCCCACGTGGCGCCCGTCGATCTCGACCGTCATCGTTCCGTCGGGCGACGTTGCGGTGATCACACCGCTGCACCCGGGTCGAAGCGACGACTCCTCCAGGAACTCGAGGAGCCCGGGTGTGAACTCGAGCTCCTCGGGGATCCGGCGGACCGTGAACTGCCGGCCGACCGGCTGATCGGCCAGCGGCATCGAGTCCGGTTCGACGTAGTTGCTGCCGGGAATCGGGTTGCCGTGCGGGCACGTCGTCGGCGAGCCGAGCAGGTCGTCGATCGCCTGCTCGACGTTCTCGCTCATGATGTGCTCCCACTTGCCGGCCTCGTGGTGCGCCTCCGCCCACGACAGCTTCAGCACGTCGGTCAGGAATCGTTCGGCCAGCCGGTGGCGCCGGACGACGCGCTGGGCGAGCTCGAGCCCCGCCGGGGTCAACTCGATCGATTCGGCGTTGGTGACGAGGCCCTCGGCTTCGAGTCTGCGGATCATCTCGCTCACCGCCGGCCGGCTCACCTGCAACCGGTCGGCCATGCGCGCCTGGATGATCTCGACGTCGTCTTCTGCGAGCTCGAAGATGCATTCGCAGTACTCCTCGAACGCTGGATGGTGCTCTCCGGCGGCAGGCATCTTCGCAGTCTACGGGCTGGTGACGTCAGGCCGACTGGGCGACTCGGCCGCGCATCGCGGCGCTGGCGAGCCCGAAGCTGACGCACGTGACCGCGAGGATCGCGAGCAGACCCTTGCCGAGCACGTCCCATTCCCATCCGTCGGCGATCAGGCTGCGCAGCCCGTCGAGCACATAGGTGACGGGGTTGTAGGTGGCGACGGTCGCCAACCAGCCGGTCAGCGCCTCCTTGGGCAGGAACGTCGTGGTCAGGAACGCGAACGGGAAGAACAGGATGAAACTCGAATTCACGGCCGCGGGATTGCCGGTCTTCAGGGCGATCGCATATGGGAAGCCTGCGAACGCGAGGCCCCAGAGAGCGCCGTAGAAGAGGAAGACGACCATGCCCAGCACCCCGGTGACGAAGCTGACGCCGAGCAGGAGCCCGAGCAGCAACACCGGAATCGCCAACATCAGCACGGCCATCAGGTCGGCCGCCATGAGGCCGAGCAGCAGTGTGGGACGGCGGATCGGGGTGAGGAGCAATCGGTCGAAGTAGCCGCTCTGAATGTCGGTGACGAGCGCACTCGCCCGTGACACGCCCGTCACTGCGAAGATGATCGAGACGGGGAGCTGGAACGCCTTGAAGTCGCCCACGACACCCGAGGCTTCGGCGAAGTCCTGGAGTGCACCGACGTTCACCACGAAGAAGAACACGGGCACGATCAGCGCAGGGATGAAGAACTCCGGTTCGCGGAAGACACCGCGTGTCGCCCGCTTGGCGACGACGGCCAGATCGTGCCCGACCGACGATCGGCGGGCGAGCGGTGCCGGTGGCGCCGCTGCGGCGGATGGTGAGTCGGTCGTGTCGGTGCTCACGCCGCGACCTCGTCGCCGTCGTCGGTCACCTGGTCGGGCTCGAGGTGCGAGCCGGTGACGTGCAGGAACACGTCGTCGAGCGTGGGGGTGCGCAACGTGAGCGACTGCACGGGGACGCCGCACCCGTCGAGGGCGACGGCGACACCTGCGATCACCTTCGATCCGCGCAGCGTGGCGATCGACAACTCGTTGCCGTGGATCTCGACCTCGTCGACACCGTCGACCGCGCGCAGGGCGGGTTCGACGGCCGACGCATCGCCGTCGACCGTGGCCACGATGAGGTCCTTGCCGACCGACTGCTTCAGTGCGGCCGGCGTACCCTCGGCCTCGAGGCGGCCGTCGGCGATGATGCCGACCCGATCGGCGAGTTCGTCGGCCTCCTCGAGGTACTGCGTCGTGAGGAAGATCGTCACACCCCCTTCGGCGTTGAGCCTGCGGACCTCGGCCCACACCGCCGTCCGGCTCGCCGGATCGAGCCCGGTCGTCGGCTCGTCGAGGAACAGCACCTGGGGACGGTGGATGAGCGCCATGCCGAGGTCGAGGCGCCGCTTCATCCCGCCGGAGTACGACTCGACCCGGTCGTCGATCGCGTTCCCGATGTCGACGAGACCGATCACGTCACGCAATCGCGTCCTGAGGTCGTGGGAGGAGAGCCCGTAGAGCTGGCCTTGGAGCTCCAGCATCTCGCGTCCGGTCTGCTTGCCGTCGATCGACGAGTCCTGGAGGGCGACACCGATGCGAAGTCGGACGTCACCCGCCTGTTTCACGACGTCGTAGCCGGCGACGGACGCCGAGCCCGACGACGGTCGCAGCAGGGTGCACAGCATCTTCACCGTCGTCGACTTCCCCGCACCGTTCGGTCCGAGGAAGCCGTAGATCTCGCCCGCCGGGACATCGAGGTCGATGCCGGCCACCGCTTCGTTGTCGCCGAAACGCCGGCGAAGGTCCTTCGCCACGATCGCTGTCATCTGTGCTCCTTTCGGACGCATCCGTACGGTCGCTGCCATGTCTACCCGGAACGGCACCTGAGCAAACCGGCGCTCGACGGTCGGCCAGGATGACGGTGAGCTCGTCGTCGTGCGTCACCACCACACGATGTTCTCACGCTCGGCGATGCGACGTCGGAAGCGCCGAACCGACTCGTGACGCCAGCGACGGTGGCCCCGCTCGACGCCCGCCACGAACCGGCGTCCAGTGACCCGCCGCCACGAGGCAGGAGCCGTTCGGCTCACGAGTCGGCGGGTGCAGACACCGGGCGGCCGCGTGGGCTGCTCGATGTCGTTTGACGATCGCCGGGGCCGGTGGCAGAGTCGATGGGATGGCGATCGCGGTTCGCCCGGCAACGGTGTTCGACGATGTGGCGACGATGCTCGGACCCAAGCGGCCGGACGCGAGCGTGTGCTGGTGTCTCAGCTACCGGTTGACGTCGTCGAAGGAGAATCGCGAGCTCGTCGGTGCCGCCCGGGGTGAGCGAGTCCAGCAGCTGGTCGAGCAGCGCCCGCCGCCCGGGGTGCTCGCCTACGACGGCGATGACGTCGTTGGCTGGGCCGCCGTGCATCGCCGGTCTGACACGAGCTTCGCTCGCAACCGCAAGATCCCCCACGTCGACGACCTCGATGTGTGGTCGGTGTGGTGCATCCGGGTGCGGCCGGGTCACCGCAAGCGGGGCATCTCCCACCATCTGCTGGCGGGTGCCGTCGACTTCGCCCGGTCGTACGGCGCCGTGGCGATCGAGGGCTACCCGCTCGACAACAGTGGTGCGAAGGTCGACACCACCATGGCCTACGTCGGAACGATGAGTTTGTTCGAGCGGGCTGGCTTCGTGAAGGCCGCCGACACCAACTCGGTGCTGAACGGCTTCCCCCGCGTTCTGATGCGGCTCGACCTGCGCTGAACGAAGCCGGCCGCCGTCATCACGGCGACCGGTGGACGTTCTGCAGGCACCTTGCGGAGCATCTGGCTGCCGTCAGGGCCGCGGCTGCCGAATCGACACGTACTGCTCCGACGACTGTCGGCTCGATTGCACGAGGGGCTCGAACCAATCGACGAAGTTCGCGTCGCCGACGCCCACGGCGGTAGCGGTACGTTGGTGCAGTTCGATATCGGCTCCTCGCCAACCCTCGAAGGCTTGTCGAAAGGAACCGTCGAGCAGCGCACCGATCGTTCCGAGATCGTGACTGCGCAGATTGTAGGAGTAGGGCCGAAGTGATCCGCGTTCGTCGACGACGAGTGGTGACAACAACCGAGTCATCTCGCCGAGCGGAAACTCCTCGATCAAGCTCGTGATGCCCCGGAGGAGATGTTGCGTGCCGATCAGATCGCATTGCACTCTGGGGCCGTCCTCGATGCTGCCGAGGGTTGCCGCGACCACGGCCAGCCGATCGAGGAGCGGCGGCCTCAGGTCGTCAGGTGCGAGGTCGTCCACGACCTGTCGGTCAGGTGGCGTGGCCGTCGCCCTGCGCTCCCTTCCACTGCGACGTCGTCATGGCAGCGGTGCAGAGCGCTCGATCGAACACCATCGGGCGAACCCGCAACCGGCCGAACAGTACCGAGCCGCGGACGCATGGTGTCGGCGCGACGTGCCAGCCTCACCCGCAGCCGCAGCCGGGGTTGCTGTCGGTGCCGATCCACGGCGAACCCGGAATCCGGACCCGGCACGAGGCGGCTCGCTGACAGGCAGCCCGCTCACGCAGGATGGCCGGCGTCGTCGGTCCAGTAGGCCTGCGAGGTGAACTTGTTCATGAACGCAACGTACGACGAGGAGGACTGCTGCAGGACGGTACATCCGTCCTGCCAGATGCTGTTCTCGTCCCACCACGTGCTGCCGGCGGGATCGCCTTGGTTCTGATGGATGTTGTGGATCCCGAGCCCGCTGGTGAACGGCTCGCCGAAGACGAGAACGCGCCATCCCGCCTGCTGCGTCGCTGCGACGAGCGGCTCGAGGTCGGCGAGCGCGTCGAGGCTCGTGCCCCGCTTCCAGGTGTCGGCGACCCGCAGTTCGCGGCCCAAGAATCCGAGGATGATCGCCAGGCATCCGAGACGACTCGTGAACATCTTGGAGCGGACGTAGTCGACGGCGCCCGATGTCGACGTGGACGAGAGCGCGTGGTAGCCGTCACCGAGTGCGAGCAGGGTTGCCAACTCGGACGACTTCAGGGTGACGGTGCGCCACTCGACCCCGATCGCCGAAGACTTGGAATCCACGTCGATCGCGCACCGGTAGCCGCCGGCCGGGGTCGTCACGACGAGGTTGCCGTGGAAGTACCGACCGAAGTCGTCGATGTCATCTCGGTAGTACTCCTCGACGGTGCCCATGACGACGCCGTACCCATCGCTCAATGCCATGACACGATCTCCTTCCGTTGGACGCGGCTCGCCCCCTGGTCGACGGGTCGCTCGATGATGCACGGGATGGTCGTCTCCACGGACCCGTCAGGAATCCGACAGCCGACCTGTCGACCTTGCCGCGCCGAGTCCGGTCCACGCGCCGGCAGCACGCGCCCAGTCCGCTCGGGCGGCGGCACGCCAGGTCGCGCGACACCCACACCGTCCTCCTCTCGCCCTCACCGGAACCCGTGCGCCTTCACACGGTCATGGGACCGCAGGTTGCAGACACGGCACCGTTCTGTCGTACGAGTGTGCGCAGAGTCGCGCCGGTGGGCATACGGCCGAAGGTCACCGATGACACGGAGGTCGGCATCCACGGGTGACCCCGCCACGTCCGCCGGTCGTTGCCGAGCTTCGGACGACTCACCGGCCGTCGTGCTGTTCGTGCGTCGGTCGTCTCATGATCACGGCGACGAGAGCTCGGAACGGAGGCAGCAGTGAAGGGGTCTCCCCGATCGCTGCCGGCTCGAAGACGCTGCCGTTCGCTACCGAGCCGCAGTCTGTGCGCGAGCCGTGCGTGGTCCGGACGATGTCGACACTCAGCGTTGGAGATCGCGTCGTATCAACCGCTCGAGCTCCTGCTGCAGCGCACGGCAGTCGCGTGCAGACGTGGACCTGGCGCTGTCGCTTCGGCGACCCGCCGCGTCGATCTCGTCGTGAAGTCTCTCGCCGGCGCGTCGCGTCTCGTCGCTCAGGAATGGCGTCAGTCGGAACTGGGTGATCGCCGGCAGGAGTGCAACGTCGTCGTCGGCGTCGTGTACGTCGAGCTCGTGCTCGGGCACTGTCGGACGAAGAACGCCCCGAGACGGGCGTTGAAGACCTGACTCGCGTGCCGCGCCTCGACGCGTGCAGCCCGCCGGTGTTCGACCAGCATGGCCCCGGTGATCGCGAGCGCTCCGCCGAGCGTCGCGGCCGGCAGGGTGGCGGCGAGGTCTCGCCAATCCATCTCACGAGCGTATCGGTCTCGCCCGCCCGGGCTTTCTGCACCAAGAGGCCTGGGGGAACGTCGAACCGCGAGCTGTTCGGTGAGCCGGAACGCCTCCTCGTCACCGTCGACAAGGTGTTCCGAAACGCCGGGGGCGGAGGTCTGGCGTCGAGCCCGGTGAACCCGTGGCCCGCACGTCCGGTGGCGGCACCGCGGGATCACCACGCCGCCGGCCGCGTAGTCTCGACGCGATGGAGACGAACGACGTGCTCGCGGACGCGTTCGGACGGATCGTCGAGGACTTCGAGCTCGCGCTGGCGGGCTTGACGGCCGACGAGCTGACCTTCCGTCCCGATCCCGACGCCAACTCGATCGCCTGGCTCGCGTGGCACGCCGCGCGGGTGCAGGACGACCATGTCTCAGCGTTGGCCGACCGCCCACAGACGTGGATCGAGGACGGGTTCGAGCAGCGGTTCGGCATGGACCTCGACCTGGGCGACATCGGCTACGGGCACACCACCGAGCAGGTTGCTGCGGTGCGGCCGGCAGGACCCGAACTCCTCGTCGACTACCTCCGCGCCGTCGCCGGGCGCACACTCCAGTACGTCTCCGGCATCGACGCGTCCGAGCTCGATCGGATCATCGACCGGAACTGGGATCCCCCGGTGAGTGTGGGAGTCCGACTCGTCAGCGTGATCGACGACGGCATCCAGCACGCCGGCCAAGCCCTCTACGTCCGAGGCATGATCGCGCGCCGTGGCTGACCAGGCCCGAGTCCGGGGAATGCCCCGGCTCGATCTACATCGTGGAGCCAGCCGGTCCCATCGGGGACGACTCGAACCCGACGGACCAGCATCCTCCCGGTAACCCGACGAAGTCGTACCGCTCTCGTGACCCGTGACGCGTCGCGAGCGAACCGACCGACCGGGAGGGACACGCCCCGGGGCTGAGGTTCAGCTGCGACCGAATCGGTCCGTTCGCCATCGACGTGTACCGTTCCAGTCGACCCATCCTTCGGCAGGATCGTCTTCGGTGCCGATCGCCGCTGTGCTCTCGAAGACCGGTGGTGGTCGGCCGTCGGGAACGACGAAGAGGAACTTGGCGCCGCGTCGTTGCGCGTGCGAGCTGGCGGCCAGACCTTGGAGTTCGAGTGGCTCGTCGAACCGGTGCGAGCCGAGCGCGACCCAGTCGGATCCGTTGACGGAGCCGGCAGCGGCTGCGTGTCTGCCTTGTTCGGTGATCTCGAGCCGGACGTAGACGAGCGTGTCCTGCGCGAAGTCGGCGCCGAAGGCCCACGACGGGCCGATCCGCCGTTCCAGGACGAACGTCGGAGCGTTCGCCGCAGGGCGAACCTGCACGCGCAGACCGTGCTTCTCGCCGACTCGGAACACGCCCAGGTAGGCCGAGCCGCTGTCGACGCTGCGTCGCGCCACGACACCACCCTTCACCCAGTCGTCGACGTGCGAGTTCGGGCCGCTGATCGCGAACACGTAGGTGTTGTCGACGTCATCGGGCCCGCACGTGGTGTGATGGAACACGAAGCTGTCGTTGCGGTTCCAGATGTCACCGGATCGCGCCCAGATACCGCCGACGTGGCCGGGCTCGGTCACCCGCGGTGTCGCCCCACGCATCGCCCGGAACGGAAACCCCGTCGGCCCCGACGTGGTCGACCAGCGGTCGACGCGTGCGTTCACCATGTCGGTCGCGATGTGATGGCAATTCGCGGTCAATGCCCGGTTCCACGTGTCGTCATCGTCCACGTAGTACGCACGCGATACGAAACCCAGCTCACCGACCACGTTCGCGAGCGCAACGTGGTCGTTGTCCATGTTGAAGAACACGATGTCGTCGTCGGCTCCGATGTCGCCGGGCGCCGTGATACCGCGAGAGAGGAACGCCGAGCGATCCTCCGCCGTGTCGGGCGACACGATGTAGTGCGCGAGCTGTGTCTCGCTTCCCGTCAGCACGACGAGGAACTTCCCGCGCAGCTCACTCAACGTCGGCCAGCCGGTGCCCTGAACCGCGTCCCGCAACGTCGCTGCGCCGGCGCGACCGAGGAGATCGGCGGGTCGGTAGAGAGCGGCTCCCAGGTGCCGATCCAGCAGGGCGTCGAATCGGGCCCACGACCGATCGCTCGATGTCGAGGCCGGAAACCCGTCCTTGATGTCGACGAACAACGTGATCACTTCGTGATCCGGGATGGTGTGCTGCACGCCCGCACAGATCTGCAAGAACTCATCCAGCGTCAGCACGTTCGACAACGGATCGGTCCATCCGTGGAAGACCAGCCAATCATCGTCCGGACAGGCAGCGAACGGGTGCCCCGAGGAATGGATGTCGACCTCCAACGATCGCACCCGCCAATACAGCACCTGGTCGTAGATGCCCTCCGACCGCTGAAACGCGTTGTGCACCGACTTCTGACGAACATCGTTGTAGCGAAGATCGGCGTACGGCACCGAACACCCCTCTCGTCGGCAGTACTCATGCTCGCCGACCGAACCTCCGCTGTCCAGTGGACGCTCATCAGGAAGTCGACCGATGCCGAGCGGGGACCACCCCGGGCCCCACCCCTCGATTCCGAAGCGAACAGGATCGTCCCCGATCACCGACGGCTGACGCCAGGCCTGGGCAGCGGACGTCGGTGAGTCGCCGAGCACGAACATCCACGGCACCTCGTCATCAGACGCTGCGGTGGAGGTTCCGGACCGTACCATCTGGGCCATGCGAGTCTTCTTCACCGGTGGTAGCGGCAAGGCGGGTCGGCATGCGATCCCGCATCTCGTCGAGCAGGGTCATCGAGTCGTCAACGGAGACCTGGTGCCGCTCGGATACCCGGGCGTCGCCGATCTTCGCATCGACCTGACCGATGCCGGACAGGTCTTCAACGCGCTCTCGGCGTATGCGGGCTTCGACGAGCTCGAGCCCGGTACCGGTGTGCCGACCTACGACGCCGTCGTCCACTTCGCCGCGATCCCTGCGATCCTCGTTCGGCCCGACAACGAGACGTTCCGGATCAACACGCTCAGCACGTACAACGTCATCGATGCAGCGGTGAAGTCGGGGATCCGCAAGGTGATCTTCGCGAGCTCCGAGACGACCTACGGGATCTGCTTCGCCGACGGCGAGGTCCGGCCCGAGTACGTGCCGATCGACGAGGAGCACCCGACGGTCCCCCACGACAGCTACGCGATGTCGAAGGTCGTCAACGAGGTGACGGCGCGATCGTTCCAGGCGCGCACCGGTATCGACATCTACGGGTTGCGCATCAACAACGTGATCGAACCGCACGAGTACGAGACCGAATTCCCGGCGTTCGTCGAGGATCCCGGCCTCCGGCGCCGCAACATCTTCGCCTACATCGACGCTCGCGACCTGGGCCACATGGTCGACCGCTGCCTGCGCACCGACGGCCTCGGCTACGAGGTCTTCAACGTGTCGAACGACGACCTGTCAGTGGGGATCACCAGCGACGACGTGTACGGACGTTTCTACGCCGGTGTGCCGCGTCGGCGCGAGATGGGTCCTGATGAGACGTTCTACGCCAACGACAAGGCCAAGCGGCTCGTCGGGTTCACCCCGCGTCACTCGTGGCGCGACGAGCTCGGCGACCACTGAACCGGGCCGACGACGATGGTCGAGCCGTCTGCGTCTCGACGCCCCGGTCGTCGCCGGCGCCGGTCGCGAGCTCGACCAAGATCCGGGTCCGTCCGATCCGACAGCGTCACCTGACCCGGGGCGGAGGCGGCGGTCGTCGGACACTCCGACGGCCGAGGCAACCGTCGACGTACGATCCCCGGAGTACGGAGCGAATGGCCGCGCCGGCTGGTGCGGTCACGCCGGCGGCGGCCTGCAGCTCCGCCGACACGTCGTCGTCGACCGAGATCACGTCGACGTTCGTCTCGGCCGACGACACGCCACGTGCCACGCCCGCCTCGTCGTCGTCGACCGTCACACCCTCGGCGGCGATCTCGCAACCGTCGACCTGCTCATGGAGACGCCGCGGATCGAGCCGTCGGAACGCTCACGGTCGCGGTTCTTCTCTGGCGCTGCCGAGGAACGTCCCGGCGCGCCGAGCACCCGCATCGCCGGCCATGATTGTCTCCGCGTGCGAGCCGACGACGCGGCGGTTCACGGTGGTGGCGCTGCGAGCGCACCGGACCCGGCTCTAACGGGACGGGTCAGCCGCACAACCGCTGTCGAGCTGGCCTCGGACCAGCTCGATGACCGCGACCGCCCGGTCGTGCCCCACCGGGGTCGCAGGGTCGGCCAGCGCGAGGCGCTCATCGCGAGTCAGCGGGGGATCCGCGTCGTCGCCCCGCCCCTCCTCCAGTGCCGACAGGGCCACGACGATCGCCTCGTCGTAGAAGTGGTGAGCGGCGAGCGTTTCGGCTCGGAGCAGGAGCCGATCCGGGAGTGGCAGTGAGCCGAGCGGACGCACCGTGAGCAATCCGCGCCGCCGTCGGAGATGTACGATCGCGACCAGGGCCAGGAAGGTCGCCAGCGCCAGCATCCCCATCCAGGTCGCCACGCGCAGCGCCACCGCGAGGCACGCGGCGCCGACCCACGCGATCTCGAGCCGCGTCTCGATGCCGGCGTAGACCTGGACCCGTTGCGCGTGCGGTGCCTGCCCTTGGATCGTGGCGTCCAGGGCGCGACGTCCGATGCTGACGGCCATGCCCAACACGAAGATCGCCACGACCAACGTCACGCGGCTGAGAACGATGCCGGCGGTGAGCGCGACGATCGCGGAGCCGACGAGCGCCGCCGTGAACATCGACCGCTCGCTCATGCGGCCTCGGAGCCACGGCGACACCACCGTGCCCGCGAACCCCCCGAATCCGTTCGCGAGGATCAGCGCGCCGAGCACCCACGCAGGATCCCCCTCGGCACGCAGCGAGAACCCGAACTGGAACAGCGCGAACCCGAGCGCTGCACGAAGCACCAGCATGTCCCAGACGGCGCTCGACACGTCAGGGCGCACGAGCTCGACGAACGCGTCGCGGTCGACCGGCTTGACGCGAGGTGCCACCGACCGGACGCGCCACGCGAACACCGCGCCCACGATGTAGACGACCGCCCCGACCCGCAGCGCCCACGCCCCGGAGGCGCCGGTGTAGACCGCGACGGCGAGCGCAGCAGCCAATCCGCCGGCAAACGTCCCGGTGCGGGACAGTCGGGCGTTGGCCGCAACCAGATCTTGCTCGTCCTCGACGAATGACGGCACGAGGGCGTTCCGGGCCACGGAGTAGGTCTTCCCCACGACGAGCATGCCGAACACCAACGGGAAGAGGAACAGCGATCGGAGGTTCTCCGCCAGCAGCAGCGCGAGGACGGCGCGAACCACGAACGTCGCCACCATCGTGGACGCCAGTCCACCACGGATCCGGTCGACCACCGGACCGACCAGCGGTGCCATGACGAGGAACGGTGCCAGCGTCACCAACAGGAACAGCAGCACCCTGGGCCGCGCAGCATCCGGTGAGACGCTGAAGAAGATCGATCCCGCCATCGACACCGTGAAGAATGTCTCGGCGGCGGCGTGAACACAGTGGGTGATCGTCAGCCGGTCGACGTAGGGAGGACCGATCAACCAGTGGCGCACTGCGCCGGACGGCTCACGGTCGTCCCCTGATGGGGCCGGGCCGACCGGCGCAGCGCCACCGACCTGGTCACTCGTCACCGACGAGCACCTCCGGATCGATCGGTTCGCTCGTGACGACCCGCCACACGTCGTCACGAACCGTCAATGTCACCTTGTGCGCGTCGACCAGCCCGGCAGCCGTGTAGACCTCGACCCGCACGGCGTGGGGGACAGCCGTCGAGATCGTGCCGATGCCGAGCAGCACACCGTCGTCGCGCGGTGGCGCGTCGGAAATCTCGTCGTCGACCGCCGCGGAGATGTCGTCGACGAACCGGAGGTCGTAGCTCTCCTCGACGGCTTCGATCATGGCGACCTGGTCCTCGAGCGCGAACGGCTCCTCGCCCAGCCGAGCGACGTACACCACCGGGCGGCTGCCGTCGGGGGGAACCGGTGGGAGGAAGTCGTCGATCACCGCCAGGTACCCGGTCGCGTCGACGGGGCCGGTGCCACCGTCGTCGGCTCCACAACCCGAGACGGCGGCCAGCGCGACCACCGCCAGCAGCGAACGCCGCCACCGTCTCTCGCTGCGCAGATCGACCAGCATCGTCTACATCGTACTCCCACCCGGAAATTGGCCGCGTGTGGCCCACCGAGGGGTGTCGGTCGTCGCCGTCGGGTTCGGGCGGCGGTCGTTGCGGGATCGACGGTGTCCCGAGCTTCGGAGCGGCCGTCCGTGCTCGTCGGCGAACGTGCCGCCACCATGCTGGTCCTCGTTGCCGCGGAAATCGAGCAGGAGCCGGTGGCGCCTGGCGCGAGCTGGTCGGGTTTCAGGTGTCGGTGGGGCCGGCATCGATCCGGTGGATGATGCGGTGGATCTCGACGAACCGGGTGCTCGGGCACCGCGTCGCCCGGTCGTGGCGTTCGATGACTCGACTCGTGTGGTCGGTGACGTCGCCCTGCGGCCGACGTCGAACGGCACGTCGTCGTGTCAACCCCGCCTGAGCCGTCGGAGCCAGCTCTCGCCGTAGCGGAGCCGGCGTTCGAGCTGATCGATCGTCGCCGTGGCGACCTTCGACACGCCGGCCATCTGGTTCAACTCGCCCTGGACCCGGGCGTGTCCCCATCCGGTCATGTCGACGAGGCGCTTGGCGAGATCGGCATTCCTGGTGCGGAGGTCGTCTTTCTGCTCGGCCACGCTGAGGGAGCTCCACGCCACGAGCCCCGCCTCGGTCGGGACATCGGGCAGGTCGACCGCGAGCGTCGGGTCGTCGTCGAACGCGGGCGACGGTGGGTCGGGCTCGTCGTCGAACAGCTGGATGCCGTCCTCGGTGACGGCATGGAACGTGATCCCGGTGGCCGTGGCCGACACCACCGAGAACAGCGACAGCTGCTCGGCCGTGTCGTCGGGCCGAACCTGAGGATCGAGCTCGCCGTCGAGCAGTTCGCCGGGGTCGGTCGGCGGCCGCAGCACGTGCCGTCGAGCCTCCGCGATCTGGAACGCGTGGTGTCGGAGACGTGGGTCGTCGGGCACGTACACGTACGCCTTCTGCGTGCTCCGCCCGGCCTGCCACCTCACGAAACGGCCGACCGCCTGTCGGAAGAACAGTTCGGTCGAGGTCGTCGTGGAATACACGCCGACTCGCAGGCGCGGGATGTCGACGCCCTCCGACACCATCCGCACGGCGACGAGCCACGGCCGATCGTTGTCGGCGAACTCGGCGATCTTGCGCGACGCCTGTGGATCGTCGCTGACGACCACATCGGCCGCCGCGGCGAAGCGGTTGCGGAGCAGGCGGGCGATGCCGTGGGCGTGCTCCTGGTCGATCGCGATCACGAGCCCACCGGCGTCACGCTGGTCGGAGCGGATCTGCCGCAGCCGATCGTGGGCCTGGCCGAGCACCGTCGGCAGCCAGTCGCCATCGAGCGACAGCGCGGTCCGCAGCCGGGCCGACACCTGGTCCCGTGCCAGCTCGTCGGCGAAGCTGGCCCGGAGCACATCACCCGAGGGTGTGCTCCACTCCATCTGACCGTCGACACGCGGAAAGTAGACCGGGCGCACCACGCCACCGTCGCGGAGGGCGTCGCCGTAGCCGTAGGTGTAGTCGGCGCGGGCCAGGTCGCCCTCGGCGGTCGCGTCGTAACGGACGAACGGGATCCTGGCGCTGTCGCTCCGGAACGGTGTGCCCGACAGCGAGAGCCGCTTCGTGGCGAGTTCGAACGCCCGCCTGATGCCGTCCCCCCACGCCCGCTCGTCGCCGGCATGGTGGACCTCGTCGAGGATGACCATCCCACCGGCAGCGAGGCCGCGAAGCGCGTCGGCCGACGCCGGCATCGCCACCTGCTGATACGTGGTGACGAGTCCGTGGACGTCGCGCGCGAGCCCCTGGCCCGGCGCCCAATCGGGGTCGAGTTGCAGGCCCATCCGGTGTGCCGCGAGCGACCACTGGATCTTCAGATGGCTCGTCGGGGCAACGACGACGAGCCGGCAGCGCTCGTCGGCCAGGATGGCGCGGGCACACGCCAGCGCAAACGCCGTCTTGCCGGCCCCGGGCGTGGCGACGGCGAGGAAGTCGGGGCCGTCGCCTGCGCGGAAGCGGTCGAACGCGGCGCGCTGCCAGGGACGGAGGGTGACGGTGCTCATGGGCGAAGTCACGAGTGTGGCCGTTGTGGACCGGGGCGCCAACCCGGCGCGGCCGCAGCAACGAGATTCGGGGCCGTCGTGTTTCGGCCGGGGCCCCGAATCGCCACCAACGCAGAACCGGATCGTGCCGTCGGGTGAGATCTGACACACTGGGCGCATGCGCCGCTGACGAACCCGGACCGTTCCGATCGCGCTGGAGTTCTCGATTGCCTGCATCCCTGTCGTTCCATGACGTCACCGTCGTCCGAGGCGCCCGTCCGATCCTCGATCACGTCGAACTGCGCGTGGCGGCGGGGCAGCGGGTCGGCATCGTCGGGCCGAACGGAGTCGGGAAATCGACACTGTTGGCCACCGCGACCGGCGCCGTAGCGCCCGATGGTGGTGAGGTTCGACTGACACCCCCGACCGCGACCGTGGGGTGGTTGCGTCAGGAGGCCGACCACACGGGCGAGACGGTCCGCGAGCTCCTCGTGCGTCGCACCGGCGTCGAGGCTGCCCAGCGCGATCTCGACGATGCCACGACGGCACTGGCCGAGGGTGCCGGCCACGCCGCCGACCGGTACGACCGGGCCCTGCAGCGTTGGCTGTCGCTCGGCGCCGCCGACCTGGACGCCCGGGTCGGGATCGTGGCCGACGAGCTCGGCATGTCGACCCGGGTGCTCGACCAGGCGACCTCGTCGCTGTCGGGTGGCGAGGCCGCCCGCGTCGGCCTGGCGGCGCTGCTGGTGTCGCAGTTCGACGTGTACCTGCTCGACGAACCCACCAACGACCTCGACCTCGACGGACTGGATCGTCTCGAGGCCTGGGTGCTCGGCGTCGACTCGCCGATGCTGCTGGTCAGCCACGATCGCCGCTTCCTCGACCGGGTCGTGACCGACGTGGTCGAGATCGACGAGTTCTCCCACCGGGTCTCGCGCTTCGGTGGTGGCTGGGCGGCGTACCAGGAGGAGCGGGAACGTGCCCGCCGTCACGCCTGGGAGGCGTACGAGGAGTACGACGCCAAGCGCGCCGGTCTGGCGCAACGTACTCAGCAACAACGGGAATGGGTCCAGCAGGGCCAGGCGAAGGTCCGCCGGTCGGCCGGCGACGAACCGGACAGGAACATCCGGGCGTTCCGGATGGACCAGACCGAACAGCTCGCCGCGAAGGCGGCACGGACGAAGCGGACCGCAGAGCGGCTCGAGGTCGTGGACAAGCCACGTGAACCCTGGGAGCTTCGGCTCGACATCCCGTCGGCGAATCGGAGCGGTGACGTCGTGGCGAGGTTGACGGGCGCCGTGGTCGACCGCGGCGAATTCCGATTGGGGCCGATCGATCTGCTCGTCTCGTACGGCGACCGGATCGCGCTCCTGGGCCGCAACGGTGCCGGGAAGACGACCCTGATCGACCTGATCCTCGGCCGGATCGAGCCAGGCGCCGGCCTCGCCCAGCTCGGCGCAGGGGTCGTCGTCGGCGAGATCGAGCAGGTGCGGACCCAGCTCACCGGCGCCGACACGCTCGTTCGGTCATTCGTCGACGCAACCGGCTGGGACGTCGGTGACGCACGCACGTTGCTCGCCAAGTTCGGGTTGGTGGGTGACCACGTCGAACGGGCGACCGAGTCGTTGTCGCCGGGGGAGCGCACGCGGGCGTCGTTGGCACTGCTGATGGCGAACGGCGCGAACCTGCTCGTGCTCGACGAGCCGACGAACCATCTGGACCTTCCGGCGATCGAGCAACTGGAGCAGGCCCTCGACACCTTCGCCGGCACGGTGCTCCTGGTGACACACGACCGTGAGTTCCTCGACCGGGTCGCGGTGACACAACGCGTTCGTCTGTCGCGTGGCCGGATCGAAGCGATCGACACCATGCCGGCATGAGCGACCGATCACACGACCGCCTCCCGACCGCATCGAGTTCGCTTCTTCGTCGGCGGCAGCGGGCGGGTAACACTGCAGTGTGAAGCGATCGAGGCCCGGCAGCGGGAGGCCCCCTCGACGTCGGACCCGTCGCCGATTCATCGTCGGGGCGGCCGGTCTCGCCGTGATCGCGGTTGCGGTCGGCCGGGGATGGTTGCCCGTCGTGATCGAACGTGCCGATGACGTCGTGGAACGTGCCGGCGACGTCGTGGATCGCCCCGGCGTGGGCGACGCGCCGGACACCGGGCTGTTCCGGGCCGAAGCGCTCTACGTCGCGCTCTACGGGCACCCCGGGTCGTCGCAACTCGGTGCGCTCGGCGAGCAGGACCTCGCCGCAGCCGTCGAACGGGCGACGCGCGTCGCCAGCGACTACCGGTCGTTCGGGCGACCCGTCGTGGCGGCGTTCGAGATCATCACGACGGTCGCGTCGACCACGCCCGGCGCCGACGGCGACTACTCGAACGAGTTCCCGGCGTCGACGTTCCGACCGTGGATCGACGCAGCGGCCGACGCAGGGATGCACGTGGTTCTCGATCTGCAACCCGGACGCGCCACGTTCCCGTCGCAGCTCGCCGAGATCGACGACCTCCTCGTCCACCCACACGTCAGCTTGGCGCTCGACCCCGAATGGCGCGTCGGTCCGACGGAGCGCCCGGGCGGTGGCCGAATCGGATCGGTCGACGGCGCCGAGGTCAACCAGACGATCGACGACCTCGACCGGCTCGTCCGCCGGCACGGCCTGCCGCCGAAGATGCTCGTCGTGCACCAGTTCACGCCGTCGATGGTGACCAATCGGTCGATCATCCGGGGGACCGAGAACGTACGCGTCCTGTTCCAGATGGACGGGTTCGGTTCGCTCGCACTCAAGCGGCGTTCGTGGGATCGGATGGTCGACGACCTGGCACCGGGTGCGCTGACCGGCTGGAAGAACTTCTACGACGAGGACCAGCCCACCCCGACACCGGAGGAGACCCTGGCTCAGGTGCCGCTCCCCACGTACGTGAGTTATCAGTGAGCGCGCCGATGATGGCCGGACAGCCTCACCAGAACAGTGTGCCGGCGGCGCCCTTGAACGGGCCGGTGACGTTGGCCGTGATCCAGCCACCGTAGAAGTCGCCTTCGTTGGGGTCGACCCGCTCGTCGTCGACCCAGCACTCGTCGAGCGCCTGCGCGTAGAACGCCCAGTGATCGCGAATGGACTCGAACGCCGGCGTCGGACTCGTGTAGGTCCAGCATGCGGCCGGAACCCGCCGGTCGCCGACGACCACGTCGGCGTAGGTGGCGGTGCCCTTCCACTCGCAACCGGTTCGTCGAGTCGATCGTTCGAGCAGACGGTCGTTCACGTGCTCGGCGGCCACGTAGTAGGCCGGTGCCTGACTCGTCTCGAGCACGCGGACGCAGTCCGGGGCGTCGGCGACCGTCTGCCCGGCGTGGACCACACGGATCCGCCAATCGGCCCGCTCGACGGCGGGCGGACGCGGGAAGTCCCACACCGACTCGACGGGCTTGCCGTTCGGGCCGATCGCGCCGCGACCTCCGGCTTGCTCCAGCTCACGTGCTCCTCGCCGCATCACCGGCCCGAGCCTACGGGGCGGCTCGGCGGATGGCCCAGTGCCGGCTCCGGTCGGGTCGCCACCTACGGGTGGCGCCGCCGGGGTGTCGATCGGGCTGACGCTCCTATAGATGTCAAGCCCTTCGTCGGGGAGGCGCCGACGTCTCTTCGTCGGTGAGGATTATCGAGTGGGTCGGCCGCTCGCGTACGTGCCTACGCTACGAGCGGGGTCGAACGCCCTCGAGCGCCGTGATTATTGGGCGGCCTCCGCCTGTCTCGAGGCGTGCGACTTCGCCGGAAGTACCGCGCGACCGGTCGCGTATCATCTCGCGGTTACCGGGCGCCTCGGAGCAGCCTCGTGCGTCACCGATTGGTCACACACGTTCGGTTACGCCGCGTCCCTCCTTACTGCGATTGAGTCCGGGGGCACAGAGCGAGGATGTACGGGTGGGCAACGGGCTCGTCTCCGGATTACCCAGTCCTGGAGAGACCCCGCAGTCGCTCGTTTCAAGAGAGTCAGATGATCCGAAGCTGTTCCTTCACGCGTCGCCAACACCGCTCGTAGAGGCTGCGACCGCGTCGCCACTCGGCTTCCGCGTCGACGCTGACTCCGGTCACGCCAGCCTGACCCACCGGATTCTCGGCTGGGGTCAGTCGACCGGTAGAGATGTAGCTCCCGACTGCCCACATTGAGATGTGGAGCCGTTCGGCGGCGTCGAACTGGCTCACCCATTCCGCATCCGTCGCCGAGACGACGCGCCGTCGCATCGAAGCCGAATAGCCCTTGTCCTGGCGCTCCACCGCCCGACGGTGCACGCGCTCCCGATTTCCATCAAACCACCCCACGCCACAAGTCTGCCCGGCCGAGACCCGTTCCGAGGCCTAGAGATACCGCTGCAGGGCACCCGTCGTCATGCGTACGACTTGAGCTTGACCATTCGGAGCCGATGACATGACGTGAGGCGTCCGTTCGAGAACCTGACGAAATCGACGACCGGTTCTCGCGTCTTGGCGGCCGTTGGTGCAGCCGGTGGCGCCCTGCTCGCCTTAACCGTGTTGTACGCAATCGGCCGTTTCTGGATCAATCCCTGGCTTGATTCGCTGCCACAGAGTGACACCAACATGTTCGGGCAGCCCGAAGGATGGCTCGTGGTGGCTGCGACGGTCGCGCTCGGCCCTCCGATTGTTGTCATCTCGGCCTGGTTGGTGATGAGGTCGGCGCGCCGTGCATGGGATCTCGACGACGTCCAGCCCGGTCGTCTGCGCTTCGCACTTCTTGCCGGTGTGTTCGGCGGGGTGTCGCTGTCGGCGATCGATGTTCTGGGCAATGCTGCGGGCCTCGCAGTGGTCGGGGTTGCCGTCGGGGTTGCCGGCTTCGTGTCGAGCATGACGGGTCCGACGCGAGCGTCGATGCACCAACGCTGAGTGTTGTCGACCGCCTTCGTGGATGGGGAGTCATGAATGGGGAGACATGTGACGGTGATTATGCAATGCCGTGCGCACTGGCATGGACGCAACAGTTCGCCGAAAGCGCGTCGCGGGCTGGAGTGTTCTGGCTTGCGACTATGAGCGGGTACGGGCTGTCTCGTAGCCGATCGAAAGTGATGCCGATCTGCTCGGCCCCGGCGCCGTCCTCGCCTCGGAGATATGGGCGGATCGGTTGGCGTCCCTGACATCGCGATGTGCAGCAATGACATGCTCTCCTGTCTGGCGCAGTTCGGAGCGCTCGATCTTCGGGGAGACGATGGCACCATAGGGATCAGCGGGTCTTTCGTGGTGCGGTTGCCTGCTCGTTCAGTAGGCGAGCAGGGTCAGCTGGCCACTACGACCGACCGCCAGCCTGCGTTCGGTTGGGTGCCACGCCAACGACGTTGCCGGCTCGACGTCGACACGTTCCCCCTGTGCGGTCACCACGAACCAGCCGCGGTCGCCGAGCACCGCGATCAGCTCGCCCGTTGCGTCCCAGCTGAGTGCCTCGAGGCGTTCGCCCAGCGAATGACTCAACGACAGCGGGGGATCGAGACGGCGTACGCCGAGCACCCCGTCGAATCCGACCGACGCGACGTTCGCGCCGGACGGTGCAGCTGCGACATCGACGATCGGGTCGTCATAGTGGAGCGCAGCCTCGTCGAGCACCTCGCCGGACGCCACCGCCACTGTGCGCACGGTCTGGCTGGCGTCGACACCGCACACCAACCGGGTGCCGTCCGGGAACCAAGCCAGCGCCGAGCACTGCTGGTCGACGTCGACCCACTCGCGGACACCCAGGTCGGCATCGAGCCGCGCGATGCGGAGCAATCCGCTCTCCCTCCCGACGGCAAACGCATTGCCGGCCGGTGCAAGCGCGACCGGTGCACGCCCGACGGCGAGTTCAGTACCGTCCGCCCGGTAGACCGCGGCGTCGAAGCCCCGTTCGACGGCGAGCAGGTGTCCCGCAATCGAGCAGAACCCGCCCGGGCGCAACATCGTCGCCACAAGGCCGGAAGGCGTGTTCGCGAGCACGTAGGCAACACGTCCTACAGCGAACTGGACCCCTGTGGCGTCCCAGGCGAGCACGTCGGTGCTTTGCGCATTCACGCGATAGGCCACGCTTCGCGCATCGGTGTCATACAGCGTGACAAGCTCGGCGTGGGCCGCCATGACGTACTGGCCCCACCAGCTGAGCACCTCTCCGTCGATGACGTCTTCGACCTGCGGGGTCAGCGTCGGTCGGGACGCTGACGCAGCGTCGGCGGCGACGGTTAGCGCCGTGCCGTACCGCGCCTGCAACAGGTTGCGGAGGTCGCGGTGCGACGGATGGATGCCGTCGATGTCGACGGGCTCCGCCGCTGCCCGCTCGTCCCAGTCCGCGAGTCGACGCTTCAGTTCGGCCGTATCGCCATCGCGATAGGCCAGCGCGGTCGCGATGACGGCCCAACCGACTTCGCCGCAGGCCTGCTCGCCGAACTCGGCGCCGGCGGCGAGCAGCTCGTCGTCGTCACCGAGCAGGAACAGCGTGAACAGGTAGGGAGGCTTGCGTTGGTCGCTGGCGCGCGCCTTGGACGCCAGCACGTCGCGCGACGTCAGCAGCTCTTCGCGTGCGCGAACATCGTCGCCGGCGAGTCGCCACAGGTTGCTGCGGTAGAGGTACGCCGTCGGTACGACGAACCCGGCGGTCCGCTGACGCTCTTCCGATTCCGCTGCAAGCTGTGCAAAGATCGGCCGCCCCTTCTCACTGCCAACCGCCAGGTACAGCCGGGCGAGCATCTCGCGGTCGAGGTCGCTGGGATCGGCCTTCGATTCGAGCTCCTCCAGCCGGCGATGGATGGCCTCAGTCACATCCACCGCCTGGTCACGCTCGTTTCAATCATCAGCCATCAGCGCGTCGACCTCGGCCTCCAGGACGGCCAGCACCGCTTCGTCGATGACGCAGGGCACCACGACGAACCCGTTCCGCGCGAAACATCTCAACCGTTCGGCACTCAACACGATGTCGAACCTACGCGATCCGGTGCGAGCGACCACGGCAAGATTCCAGACCGTCGCAACCAGCCCGCAGACTACGCACGACCGACCGATGCGGTCGATGACCGACGGGTCGATACTGACGCACATTCAGGAGCGGGTAGCCGATCGCGTACGTGCCGATACTGAGCGGTTCGAGGTGGTGCGGGGATGCGTTGATCTGAGCGTCGGGCTGCGTGGCGACATTCAGAACGGTTTGCCGTTCCGCCACTCGCAGCCCGCCAACCACGGCTTGGCGTAGTTGAACGGTTGATCCGGATTCCACTGGGCGTCAAGGTAGTGAACAGGATTGTCGACGATCGCTTGCCAGCTCGTGTGCTCGAACAGGATGAGATCCCAATGATCGCAGTCCCATGTTCCGAAGAGACTCATCGCCGGAATCCAGACGAGGATTCCGGCAGGATCGAACCCGTCGATCTGCTCGACGAGATCGACGCCGGCCACGATGTAGTAGCCGTCTTCGCCTTGGTGTGGATCGTCCGGCCAGTCGCGGCCTTCTCCGTTGACCCAGAACTCACGCGCCTTCAGCGAGTTCACCGTTGAGAGCACGACGGCTCCGCACTCACTGCCCGACAGGTCGGCACTAAAGGACCGGTGGGATTGGAGATACGTGATCACGTCGTTCGGAACGGAATCTGCCATCTGGACAGTATCGCCCCCACGTCGAAGCGATCTGAGCCGTCGCGATGGCTCTCCATTGCCTACTCACGACCGAGGCGACGCGCGATCTCGCGCGCCTGCGCACTCGAAGAAGTGCCGTTCAGGAGCGGTCCCGTGACGGTGCGGTGATTGTTGATCTGATCGGTTCGAGCCGATCTACACACAACGTTGAGCGACCTCGAGGAATGGTGTGCCTTGGTCGGTGCCGAGTTCTCGGATGTTGGCGAGGCCGGTCGAGACGCGCTCGATGAATCCCCATTCCCACACAGTGACAGGATCGACGCCGCACCAGTCGGCGAGCATCTCTGCTCGATCGCGTGTGAGTCGTGCCGTGTCACCGTCGAGTAGCGGCTGGTTGTACTCACGCATGACGACACTGAGGTCGTGCGCAGGTTCGGACGCGAGACCCTCGACGTCGACGAACTTGAACGTTCCGTCACCAACGGCGAGCGTGTTCCACCCGTGGGCGTCGCCGTGCACGAGAACGGCGTTGGCCGGGTCGAATGCTGCTGCACGACGGTCGCAGTATTCGATCGCGCGCTCGACTACCTGAGGACTGCACGGCTCGGCGAGTTCGGTCCACGTGGCGACGATGTAGCTCGCGAGCCACTGCGCCTTGTCGGCTCCGCTCGGCAACGAGTGACCGACGTCGATTGGTCGCCAGAACGTCGTCAGCGTTGTCGCGACCGTTTCCAGGATCTGCTCGACGTCGTAGCCAAGGTCGGCAAGGTTGGGGCCGAGTCGCTCCATCAACATCGCCGGCACGCTCGCGTCGGAATCGAGCACGACGACGCAACCCCGGCCCGCTGCGAGCCGATGAGCGGTGACGCTCCGAACGAACGCATCGTGTTCGTCCATGTCGAGTGGCATCGCGACCTTCACGACACACGAACGTCCCGCCGAATCGGTGGCCTCGGCGACGTAGCCGGCGGTCCCACTGTCGAACGGCGAACCAACCGTCACGTCCCACCGTTCGCTGAGCGTTGCAGCGACCTCGGGGAGCGAGTCGAGCCACAGCCGACCCGCTGCGCCGTTCGACATCGCACGCCGCCGAACGAGATCCGGCACGTCGATGTCCACACGAAGGTTCTAGCCGAGCCGCCCAATCACGGCCCCAGACGATTTTGCCACCTGGCGATCTCGAGCACTTGCCCGAGCGCGGACGTGACGATCGCCAGTGCCACTACCGGTGTGGTTGCGCGGAACGTTTCCGCACGTCTGGTTGGCTGCTCATCTGAGGATGAAGTACGCAATCACTGCGCCGGAACCAGCCCAAGCCACCCATCGCCAGGTTCGATCCAGGTCTGCTCGCTGAATCGCCAGGAAGCTTGCCAGCGCGAGGACAATCGCTATGACTGCCATCCACAGGAGAGCTCTGAGCGCAACTCCGTCCCCGACAGTCCAGCCGTCTCCCAATGAAGTCAAGAGCGCCAGGGCAGCCACGATCGAGACGACGAGCAACCCGATTGGCAGTGCCAAGGGAAGCCACCGGACGACCCCAGAACGCTTCTCGACTGGTCCGGCCTCAATGGCGAATTCGGCACCAACAGTCTCGGGCGGCCCGAGTTCTTCAAGAGCGAGCGCTTCGGCTTCGACGCGAGGAACGCCTCGGCGCATGTGTTCGTCGGTGGCATCGATGAGATGGTTCTCGATCTCCTCGAGGACGCGCGCTCGTTGTGCCCTGTTGTTGCCGAGCGAAGAGGTGACCCGCTTCAAGTACGTGTCGAACTCGCCGCGGTTCGTCACGGGGTCTGATCGAGTACCTGGTCGATGCATGTCTGAAACTCCTTCCACGAGTTCATCTCTTCTTCGAGAGCGTCTTTGCCATTAGCAGTGATCTGGTACACGCGTCGCCGCCGGCCGTCGGTGACTTCGGACGTGCTTGCTACGAGGCCAGCGGCTTCGAGCCGATGCAGAGCCGGATAGAGCGTCCCCTCGACAATCCGCAAGGCTTCTCCGCTGCGCCGGCGAAGTTCTGCGCTCAAGGCGTACCCGTGCGCGGGACCCGACGCGAGGACGGCGAGGAGCAACAGGTTCATGTACCCGTGAAGCTGTTCCCTCGCCATACCTAGACAGTCTATACATAGCCGGCCGGTGCATCGCTCGGCATATTTCTCAATGAGTGCGAACCACGCATCTCGACGCCACGACGAATCAAGGCGGCAGCGAAAGAACCGACAACACGCGATCGCCCGCACCGAGGCAGCCGTCGCTCGCACGTTCAGGAGCGGGTAGCCACGCCGATACGTGCCGTTCCCGCGCTTGCCGTTGCCGGACGGCCCGTGCTGATATGGGCGCTTCGCGGCACCTCGCCACCGGACCATGCTCAGAACCATGGCGTCCGCTCGCCCCCGATGGTCATGGGCAAGTAGCCGCGACGAGGCTGACGGCTTCGAAGCGGCGGCGCGGCGGCTGGTCGGCCCGCCGTTGGTCGGTGTCGACACATCGACATCGACTATCGTTCGGACTTGTTTCGCGGCGACGCCCCGGGACGGCGAGTCATCAACTCGACCGAAGAGTGGCGAATGCCGACGTTCGCCCACACCGTGTGCGACGCGGTTGACTTCACTGTCGAGTTGCTGACTGAGTCCGACGCTCGATTCACGGCGTCGTGGGACTCCCCGGGCGTAGGCGAGCGACCTAGGTGTACACCTAGCCCCGCGGGTTCGAGGCCGTTGGGACGGCCGTCCGAGCAGCTCAAGGCACGTGACAGGCCGGTCGGAACCGCCTTAACGCGGATCAACGAGATCCATCCGACGCAAGCTCTGCAGTCTGGTCGGAGAGCAATCGGCGTCAGCCCGCTGCGGCCTCATTGAGCGCCCTGGTCTACCCGTAGGTGCCAGGGCCTCGCACCGCCTCCGATTCGGCGAGGGCTCTCAGGTACTGCGCTGATGCCGGGCCACCGCCTGGACCTCCACGATCATCCTTCGACCGCCTCGTCGTACGAAGCTGACGACGCCACAGCCGGAGCGCGTCGCGGATCCTAGACATGACGTAAGTCTAGTCGACCGATAGCGTCTCGACGTCAATGACGGGCAGCGTCGGTCCTAGCCTGAGAGCAACTCGAGCCCCCGATGCGCAATCAGCCCACAGCGTCGGGTTCGCGGCCTGTGCTGCGATTGCGGCTGCAACGCCGCCCTCTGCCACCAGCTCGTCCGTTTCGGGGCCGAGCGGAATCTCGCCGCTGCCAACCAGACATTGAGTCGCGCGATCGATCAAGTCCGCGCGCTCTTTCTCGTAGGACATCTGAAAGCTGAGATCCAACCCGGCTGAGTGTCGCTGGTAACACGACTGATAGTCGTCCTCCCGGCCCTCGCCTCCCGAGACGCCGTAATCGTAGGCGGTTCCGCTCCAGTCGGGACCAACGTGCTCGACCTGGAATCCTGCCGATGAGAGGCATCGGAGCGTTGAAGCAATCGCCTCTCCGTACTCCTCTGGAGTGATGACCCCGTCCTCGAACGCCTGAATCTGCGCGTCATCGCCGTCGCGCGTAGCGAGCTTGAGACCGGCCTCCAAGGCCGCCGCTTCCAGGTCTGCCGGATTGGCCGCCACCGGAGTCTGCTCGACGCCCTCGTCGCTGGCCGAGCCCATGTAGTTGACTCCGACGGCGCCGGCGACGCCGAGCGCGGTCGCTAGCGCACCGACCAATAAGCCCTTCTTGACTTGACCACCCATTAGGGGATTCCCCTCTCGCTACCGCTACCAGCTGAAGTTCAAGTAGAAGCCGGACGTCGTACCGGAGTGACGGCTATAGTGTACCCGTAGAGACCAGTTCGACGGTGTAGTTGATGACCAGTTCTGATTGCCATATTTCGTCGCACCATAATAGATGGAATGATGCGACTCAATCGCGATCCCTCGCACCGCAGCCGATATGTTGTTGCAAGCGGACGACGGACCTGACTGGTTCCAGGCCCAGCCATCCTCCCAGCCCAGAGCTTCTTTGTCCCAGTGGTTGGAAGACATGTAGCAGGCCCCGTCTGTCCGATTGTCGAGATGCGCGGGACGATGCTTCGTCGGACTGTGCGCCAGGGCAGGAATTCCGACAACTAGGGTGAGCGCCATGGCGGCCGCGAATGTGAACGCGAAGTTTGCGATTTGCCTGAAATTAGCGACAGCGATGTGCTGAGAAATCATTCTGCTCAAACTCCTGTCGTTGCCCGTTCCGACGCTGTGCAGTTCTTCAGACAAGACGATAAAACAGATGCGCTCTCCTGGTCAAGCCAACTTTCGGGTCTTTCGTTGCATCTCGACGTTATCCAAGATCGCTTGACGAGCTGCTTTCATGACGACGTGTCTTGGGCACGTCGTTTCCCCTCGACTCAGAAGGCAACAAGCTAGATATGCGCAGGCTTGATTGCGTTTCGGATCTGAGTATGGAGTGATCGAGCGGTAGGTGGTCCCCGGGGCGGCCAGACGGTCTGATCGCCTCAGGCAGACCGGATAGCCCGTCGCGGCAGGTGGTCAACACATCGGCCACGCCGCGGTTGCGGAGCTCGGCGAGCATCGTCATCCACCGCTTCGCACCCTCGCCACCGGTGGGCCCGATCCATAGCCCGAGCACGTCTCGTAGAGGGCCCGGCTGCCAACCTGGGTGTTGCGAACCTTGATCACGATCGCATCCACCAAGATCACCAGATACATCGCATCGAGCGGACGCGATTGCCATGCCGCGATGTCAACGGCGCTGGCGTCGGCCATCCGGCCGATCGAGTCCTCGGAGGTCGACGTCGCGTGGATCTCCTCCAGATGCTCGCGGATCTCACCGGTCGTGTGCCCTTTCGCGTAGAGCGACATGATCTGCCGGACAGGCCACCGAGCCGACGCTCACCGTTTCGGGACCAGTTTCGGGTCGAACGTGGCGGCTTCGACGAGTCGCGCGGCGACGACGTCGATGTCGTCGCCGGCGGCGATCTCGGTGGATAGCGGCTCGCCACGTTCAGTAGGCTCATCGGGGACTGTCGTTCGCTGAGGTGACACCTAGCTTGGCTTGACGAGAGGGTGGGACCGGAGGAATGACATCATGCCGAAGCCGCTGTCCGCAGGCGTTCCGCGACGACGTAATGGAGGCGGCCCGGAATCGACGCGACGGAAACGACGCTCGAGCAGGTCGCGAGCGGCTCCGGGATCGGGACTGCGCCTGCAGGTGACACTTTCGTCCGTTTGCTGGCTGTCCGGGTTTGCGGTGAGAGGCGCCCGGTATCGACGCCCGCCGGTGCACCTCAGACCCACCCTGGATCCGGCAAACCCGCGCAGGGGTCGGTGCTCGATAACGCTCAGCCAGCAGTCGCGATGGTCATCTCGGCGAGGCAGACGAGAGCGTGCCGGGCGCGATCGGTGTTGTGCTCGATCCCGCGTTCGATTCGTGACATCGTGTTCGGGGTGACTCCGAGGGCTCTTCCGAGGTCAGTGCACGTCACCCCGGCGGCGAGACGTGCTGCTCGAACTTGTTCGCCGGTTGGGAGGTCGTTGGGCGGGGCGGTGATTGCCGCGAACACTTCTCGGGCGACGAAGCGCTTGAGACAACGGATGATCTCGCGTCGGGTCTTGCCCTCGGCGAGTCGTCGGGCGACGTAGCGGCGGGTGGGTTCGTGGTGTCGCATGCGCACGATCACGATCCGGAACAGCGCCTTGTTCGCCCGCCGGTCACCACCGCGATCGAGGCGGAACCGGACGGTCTTGCCCGACGACGCCGCTTGCGGGCACGCCCCGCACAACTTCGCGAACGCAGCATCGGAATGCAGTCGTTGCGGGTTGTCGCCGGCGGTCATCAACAACTGTGCCGCCGAGTGCGGCCCGACACCGGTCAAGCCCAACACTGCCGGGAAGTGCTCGGCAATGATCGGCCGAAGGCGTGCCTCGATGGTGCCGATCTGCGACTCGAGGAACCGAATCCGCTGGGCCAGCAGCTTCAACGCCACCCTCAGCTCTTGTTCAACGAGATCATCGTGAACGGCCCGGAATCGCACGGCGGCGGCGAGCTGTCGATGAAACGACTTCGTCGCGAACGCGTCACGGAAGCTGGCGGGCGCCCGCACCAGCAGCGACTTGAACTGATTGATTGCCTCGGTGCGATCATGCGTCGCCGATTGGTGCGCGATCTCGAGTGCTCGCATCGCCTCCACCGGCCCATCGCCGGACTTCGGGATCGCAGATGCCCGCCCCGACAGCACCGCTCGTGCCGCAGCCTCAGCGTCGACGAAGTCGTCTTTGCCGTCGAGGCGACGGTCGAGCTGCTCGGGCCGATTGACCTCGACCACCTTGACGCCGGCCCTGGCGAGGTGTCGAGCGAGCCCGGCCCCATACGAGCCAGTCGACTCAACCCCGACCACGTCGAGCGCGCCGTGGGCTCGCATCCACACCAACGCCTCCTGGTAACCAGCCGCTGTGGTCGAGAACGTGGCGGTGTCGAGGCGCTGCAAGGTGAGCGAATCGACGATCGCGCCGACGTTGGTGTCGGCATGGGTGTCGAAGCCGCCGGTGACACGGCGACGTGTTGCTGTCATCATGGACGTTGTTCCCTCGCATCTGGTTGAACGGGCAGTGGGAACGACGATCGAGAAGCGGACAACACAGAGACGGGTCTGCGCCAACAGGCTCCTACCAGGTCACACTTGTCGATCGAGGCTCCCGGAACGTGGTGGCCGGCGAACAGCTCGACAAGTCAGTGCGAAGGACACCTCGGTCAGTAACACCCAGGGTCAGAGCTGAACACCGAACCACCACACCGGGAGTCTCCTCCACACCGTCCGGAACGGATCCCTCTCATCATCTCTGTCACACGCCGTCGGTAGCCTCGACCCGATCGCTGATCATCCGGTGCTCGCGGCGTTCTCGCCGGCCGTCCGTGAGTGGTTCGCGTCATCGTTCCCGGCGCCGACTCCTCCGCAGATCGAGGGGTGGCCCCACATCGCCGCTGGTGAGCACACGCTGATCTGCGCACCGACCGGTTCGGGCAAGACGCTGACCGCGTTCCTGGCGTCGATCGATCGGCTCGTGACGTCGCCACGCCCGTCCGAGCGGTCGCACCGCACCCGGGTGCTGTACATCTCGCCGCTGCGCGCGCTGGCGTTCGACATCGAGAAGAACCTCCGCGCGCCGCTCACGGGCATCGAACTCGCCGCCGAGCGGATCGGTGAGCCGTTCACCGCGCCCGAGGTGGCGATGCGCACCGGCGACACGCCGTCGAACGATCGCCAGAAGTTGATCCGGCGGCCGCCCGATCTGCTGATCACGACGCCCGAGTCGCTGTACCTGATGCTCACGTCGCGAGGGCGCGAGACGCTCGAAGGCGTCGAGACCGTGATCATCGACGAGATCCACGCGATGTCGACCACCAAACGTGGCGCTCATCTGGCGTTGACGCTCGAACGCCTGGAGGAGGTCACCGACCGGCCCCCGCAGCGGATCGGGTTGTCGGCGACGCAGCGCCCGCTCGAGGAGACCGCCCGGTTCCTCGGTGGCTACTGCGCACCCGATTCGCCACGCCCGGTCCACATCGTGGACACCGGCGTGCGCAAACAGCTCGAGATCTCGGTCGTCGTGCCCGTGGAAGACATGGGTGCTCCCGGCGACGATTCGACACCGATGGGCCAACCCGGCGGTGGCGAGCGCAGGTCGAGCATCTGGCCCAGCGTGTACCCGCGTGTGCTCGAACTGGTGCTCGGGCACCGGTCGACCATCATCTTCTGCAACGCCCGGCGCGCCGCCGAACGCCTGGCCGCGAAGCTCAACGAGCTCGCTGAGGAGCAGGGAATCGGGGTCGATCCCGAGACCGGCCTGATGACCGACGACCTGGTCAGGGCACACCACGGCTCGCTCGCCCGCGAACAGCGGATCGTGATCGAGGACCAGCTCAAGCGGGGCACGCTCCGAGCGATCGTCGCCACGTCGTCGCTGGAACTGGGCATCGACATGGGTGCCGTCGATCTGGTGATCCAGGTCGAGTCGCCCGGCGCGGTGAGCCGTGGGCTGCAGCGGATCGGGCGTGCCGGGCACAGCGTCGGCCAACCGAGCAAGGGTTCGATCTTCCCCAAGCACCGCAGCGACCTGATCGAGACCGCCGTCGTGGTGCGCCGCATGCTCGATGGCGAGATCGAGCACACCAGGTATCTGCGGAACCCGCTCGACGTGCTCGCCCAGCAGATCGTCGCTCACACCGCGGCGACGGGCGACGTCGCCGTCTCCGAGCTCGCGTCGCTGGTCCGGCGCTGCGCGAACTTCCACGACCTCACCGATGAACTGCTCGGGAACGTGCTCGACCTGCTCGCAGGTCGCTACCCGAGCGACGAGTTCTCGGAGTTGCGCCCCCGCATCGTGTGGGATCGCGTCAACGACGTCATCCGGGCGCGCGAGGGGTCCAAACGGTTGGCGGTCACGAGCGGCGGCACGATTCCCGATCGTGGGCTGTTCGGTGTGTTCCTCCCCGACGGCACGAGGGTCGGCGAGCTGGACGAGGAGATGGTCTACGAGAGCCGTCCCGGTGAGACGTTCCTGCTGGGTGCATCGACATGGCGCATCGAGGACATCTCGTTCGAACGGGTCACCGTCACGCCGGCGCCCGGGCAGCCGGGGAAGATGCCGTTCTGGCACGGCGACCGTCCCGGCCGGCCGCTCGAGCTCGGGCGCGCCCTCGGTGCCTTCGTGCGCGAGATCCGTGCGCTGCCCGAGGCAGAGGCCGCGGAGCGGCTGCGCGAGCACTATGCGCTCGACGAGTTCGCGGCCGGCAACGTCGTGCAGTACCTCGACGAGCAAGCCGAAGCGACCGGTGTCGTCCCCGACGATCGCACGGTCGTGGTCGAACGCTTCCGCGACGAGATCGGCGACTGGCGGGTGTGCGTGCTCAGCCCGTTCGGCACGCCCGTGCACGCGCCCTGGGCGATGGCGATCGAGAAGCGGCTCGTCGAGCGGTACGACCTGCCGGTCGAGACCATGTGGGGCGACGACGGCATCGTGATCCGTCTCCCCGAAGCGGCCGACGAGATCGACGTCGACGTGTTCATGATCGATCCCGACGACATCGACGAGCTCGTCGTGTCCTCGTTGCCGCAGACGTCGCTGTTCTCGGCACGGTTCCGCGAGTGCGCCGGCCGAGCGTTGCTGCTTCCCCGCCGCCGTCCCGACAAGCGCACGCCGCTCTGGCAGCAGCGCCAGAAGGCCGCCGACCTGCTGGCGGTGGCGTCGAAGTACCCGACGTTCCCGATCCTGCTCGAGACGTCACGCGAGTGCTTGCAGGACGTGTTCGACGTGCCCGCTCTGCGCGAGGTGCTCGCTCAGTTGCGGTCCCGCCGGCTCCGGCTCGTCCAGGTCGACACGGCCTCGTCGAGCCCGATGGCATCGAGCCTGCTCTTCAACTGGATCGCGCAGTACATGTACGAAGGCGACGCACCGTTGGCCGAGCGTCGTGCCGCGGCGCTCGCGCTCGACCGCGATCTGTTGCGCGAGCTGCTCGGTGCCGAGGAGCTCCGCGAGCTGCTCGATCCGGGAGTGCTCGCCGACGTCGAGCTCGAGCTGCAGTGCCTGGTCGATGGACGACGCGCCCGATCGCCCGACGAGCTGCACGACGTGCTCCGCAAGGTCGGTGATCTCACGGCCGCGGAGATCGACGTGCGGTGCGAGGGCAGGGGCGCCGACTGGCTGACGACCTTGCTCGAAGAACGACGGGCGATCGAGATCGGTATCGGCGACGATGTCCGATTCACGGCCGGTGAGGACGCTGCCCGCTATCGCGACGCCCTCGGCTGCTCGATCCCGCTCGGCCTGCCGATGGTTTTCACCGACCCGGTTCCGCGTCCGCTGGAGGAGCTCGTGGGGCGCTTCGCTCGCACCCACGGTCCGTTCCTCGCTGTCGACGTCGCCCGACGGTTCGGCGCACCCGTCGAACGGATCGACGGCGCGATCTCGGCGCTGGCCGGTGACGACAGGTTGGTGCTCGGCGAGTTCCGGCCCGACGGCCTCCAGCGCGAGTGGTGCGACGTCAACGTGCTGCGCCAGCTCCGGCGTCGGTCGCTGTCGGTGCTGCGCAAAGAGGTCGAACCGGTCGAGCAGGATGCGTTCGCACGTTTCCTGCCGCAGTGGCACTCGATCCCGGCCGAACGCCGAGGGCTGGAGGCGTTGGTCGACTCGATCGGGATGCTCGCCGGCGCGCCGATCGTGGCGTCGACCCTCGAGCGTGACGTGTTGCCGTCACGATTGCTCGGGTACCGGCCCGCGACCCTCGACGAGCTGTGCACCTCCGGCGAGGTCGTCTGGACCGGAGCCGGATCGATCGGCGCCCGCGATGGTCGTGTCCGTCTCTGCTTCGCCGATCAGATCGGGCTCCTGGCGCCAGGGTGGGAGACCGGCGACGAGCCCGACGGGGAGCTCCATGTCGCGATCCGGCAGCTGCTGGCCGAACGCGGTGCCAGCTTCTGGGGCGCGCTGCGAGAAGCGGCGCCCGAGGCGTCCGACACGGAACTCCTCGTCGCCCTCTGGGATCTCGTGTGGGCCGGCGAGGTCACCAACGACACGCTGGCTCCGCTGCGAGCACTGCTCGCCGGCGGCGGTGTCGGCGGGTCGAAGCGCCCGGCACGTCGGCCGGGCGGTCGGCCCCGCCCAGGTCGGCTGACGCGGCTCGGCCCACCGGCCGGTGCCGGTCGATGGAGCCTGGTCCGGCCGCTCGTCGAACCGGTGCCGACCCCGACCGAGTCGGCGCATGCCCAGGCGCTCCAGCTGCTCGAACGTCACGGGGTCATCACCCGGGAAGCGGTGCTGGCCGAGGGTGTGCAAGGCGGATACGCATCGGTCTACGGCGTGCTCAAGGTGCTCGAGGAGCGCGGCCGGACGCGGCGCGGCTACTTCGTCGCCGGGCTCGGGGCGGCCCAGTTCGCGCTGCCGGGCGCTGTCGAGCGACTACGCGGCACCCGCGACGCGGTCGACGTCGAACTCGATGCCGATCGTGTCCCGGCGCCGATCGTGCTCGCGGCCACCGATCCGGCTCAGCCGTATGGCGCGGCCCTGTCGTGGCCCGACACTGCGGGCCGGCCGGCCCGCAGTGCGAACGCCCTCGTGGTGTTGTGCCAGGGGAAACCGCTGGTCTGGTTCGACCGTCGGTCCCATCACCTGGTGACCTTCGCCGCGGGCTCGGCCGACGACGTGTGGTCCGGCGCACTCGCTGCGCTCGTGGCGACGGGTCGCGAGCGGAGCGTCGAGGTCCGCAAGGTCGATGGTGGTCCCGTCACCGACGAGGTCGCGAACGCGCTGCGGTCGGCCGGTTTCGTCGACGGGTACCGCGGACTCGTGATCCGGAGCTGAACGGTCAGCTCGAGCGGGGCCCGATGGCGAGCACCGCCCGGTCGCGTCCCTGCTGCTTGGCGAGGTAGAGGGCTCGATCCGCGTGCTCGATGGCCGAGCTGAGCTCGTCACCCTCGGCGCCGGCGATGCCGACCGACACGGTGAGGTTGGCGCCGTTCGGCAGATTGATCCCGCGTGCCGCTTCCACGATGCGGTCCGCGACGCACTGCGCTTCGTCGACGTCGGCGCCGGGGAGCAGCACGCAGAACTCTTCGCCGCCGTAGCGGTACACGATGTCGTCGGACCGGACGTGATGCGCGAACACGGTGCCCAGTCGCTTCAGGATGTCGTCGCCGGCCTGATGGCCGTACTGGTCGTTGACACCCTTGAAGTGGTCGACGTCGACCATGATGACCGAGGTCGGACCACTGGTGCGATTGGCCTCCAGGTCGTGATCCAGGCGGCGCCGGTTGGCCAACCCGGTCAGCCCGTCGCTCCAGGCGAGCGCTTCGAGCTCCTCGGTCTCCGGGCGACGCCAGAGAGTGTTCGTGAGCGCCGCGCCACCGAGGATCAGCAGCGAGACGGCGGCCACGGCCAACAGCGCGTACGACGGGCCGTCCGACCCGTCACCGACCGGTGCGACAGCCGACGGTGTGGCCGCGATGCGCAGCAGGTCGTCGATGGCGGCGTCGTACACGACGGGCTGGGGCACCACCGGCACCGATGACGCAGCGATGCGTTCGTTCGCGGGGAGACGTTCGAGGGTGGCCTCGATCGCAGGTGTGAGTTCGACGCCGAGGCCCTGGAGTTGGACCAGGGCGGCCTGTCCTTGACCGTCGATCGAGCGGAGTTGAGCTTGCACGGCGGCCAGATCGGTCGGTGACATCGTCGTCTCCGGGTCCGAGAGCGACACCAGCGCGACCTCTTCGGCGAGCAGTTCCGCGGCGTCGGTGGCCAACGTCCGAACCGCCTGGGCGCCGTCGATGGATGCCGACGCCTGCCCGACCGGGAGGAGCGCAGCCGTTGCGACGATCGCAACCAGGGCATGGCGTAGTTTCCGCATCACCAACCAGATCGGCCGCCGAACGTCCGACCTTGAGGAGTTGCCGAACGTCCGACCTCGAGGACTGAGCGGCCGGCGTGCCCCGTCGACGTGGTCGACCTGCGGGCCGTGGACCGCTCAGGTGTCGGGGTTGATCGCCCGCAGGCCGGCCCAGGCCAGGGCGCTGACCTCGCGGGCGATCTCGTCGGCATCGAACGACTCTCCGAGCCCGACGAGCCTGCGGCTCGCGCCCTCGGCCAGCCCGACGAGAGCGTGCGCGAGTGTGGTGCGGTGCTCGGGCGCGATGTCGACCGAGATCAGCGGGGCGATCGTGGCCGCGGCATCATCGGTGATGCGGCGGATCTGGGCGCTGAACTCACCGTCGTGGCGGGAGCTGCCGCCGAAGAGGAGCATGAACTCGTCGTGGCGGTGCGCCACCCAGCGGAAATACGCCCGGAATCCCCGTTCGGTCTGCTGCTTGCCATCCGTCGCGTCGGCGGTGGCCTTCGCGATCGCGTCGAGCATGCGGGCACCGACCTCGCCGAGCAACGCGCTGTAGAGGTCGCTCTTGGAGTCGAAGTGCTGGTACAGCACCGGCTTGGTCACCCCCGCAGCCTCGGCGATGTCGTTCATCGACGCGCCGAAGTAGCCGGATCGACCGAAGACATCGATCGCCACGTCGAGGATCTGCTCTCGGCGGGCGTCGGCGGAGAGGCGCGGCGTGTTCATGAGTTACCCAAGGGTAATGGAACTAGAACCCGCGCTCCACATCATCTCGTTCGGCGGCTTTGACTGCGTAACCGAGCACGATGCTGGGCGCCAGGAGCACGAACGACACGACGAGCGTCACGATGACGAGCGTGGCCATGGTCGGCGTGAACCCGAACACGAAGGCGAGGAAGAACAGGGAGACCGCGAGCGCCAGCACCAGGTAGCCGATCCGGTTCGCGAGGAGCGTCCACTGGGCGACCCGCTCCCGGCGGGCGCGCACGGGGTCGGTCGAGACGGGGTCGGTCGACACGGGGTCGGTCGACACGGGGTCCTTCGATCGGTCCGGATCCGACGGATGGGTCATAGTGTGCGTGCATGGTACGGGTTGCCGAACGGTCTGACGTTGCGCCGGGCGTTTGGACGATCACGCTCGATCGCCCCGAGCGCCGCAACGCAGTCGATCACCCAACGCTGGTCGCGCTCCTCGAGGCTCAGCGCTCGGTCGCCGACGCACGCGCCGTCGTGCTGACCGGTGCGGCCCCTGCGTTCTGTGCCGGCGCCGACCTGACCGGCGTCGAGCAGGGTGTCTTCGCCCGTGACCTCGGCCGGGTCCTGCGTGGCTTCACCGAACTGGCCGCCCCGGTGATCGCAGCGATCGACGGCCCTGCGCTCGGCGCCGGCGCGCAGCTCGTTTCCGTCTGTGACCTCCGGGTCGCGTCGGCCGACAGTCTCGTCGGTGTGCCGGCAGCTCGTCTCGGGCTGGTGATCGACGCCTGGACGATCGAGCGCCTGCGGAGCGAGTTCGGCGTGGCGCTGACCCGCGGGATGCTGATGGCGGCCGAGACGTACACCGGCCACCGGCTGTTCGACGCCGGCGTCGTGCACCGCCTGGGCGGTTTCGACGATGCGCTGTCGTGGGCGGGTGAGATCTCGGTCCTGGCACCGCTGTCGATCGGCGCGCACAAGTTCGCGCTCGATGCCGATGGTTCGGACGCGGCCCGCGAGCGGTTCGAGGCGCTCCGGGAGCGGGCGTGGTCCAGCGACGACGCGAGCGAGGGTCGCGCCGCCTTCCTCGAGAAGCGCCGTCCGGTGTTCCTCGGGCGGTAGCGGACCGATGCGCGAGACTCGCAACGTGCCGATCGCCCGCGAACAGGAGCCACCGTCGGAGCAGTCATCGGGCGCGTCCGTTCCGGACTCCGTGTACCACTACAGCGACGATGGTGGCATCGCCCGCTTCGCGCCCCAGGTATCCCATACGAATCCGAGCCATCCCCCTGCAGTGTGGGCGGTGGACGAGGCCCGCTCGCCGCTGTACTGGTTCCCTCGGAACTGCCCCCGAATCAGCGTCTGGGCGAACGACGAGGCGCAACAGGCGACGTTGACCGCGACGTTCGGCACCGAGGCGTCACGGATCTGCGCGGCCGAATCGCGATGGCTCGACGGCGTCCGTCGGGCCCGGGTCTACCGCTATGCCTTCGACGGAGGCAAGTTCGCACCGTGGGTCGAGGCCGACGGGCAGTACATCTCCGACGAGGTCGTGTACCCGCGAGCTGTCGACGTGCTCGACGATCTGTTGGCGTTGCACGCCGAGGCCGAGGTCGAGCTGCGGTTCACCCCGAGGCTCGGCACACTGATGGATCGAATGCTCGCGTCGGGTCTGCCGTTCAGCTTCGTGCGGATCCGCGACGCCCGCCGCTGAGCGGGCTCAGATGCCGGCGGGCAGGAGGCGGTTGACGTTCTGGTAGAAGAAGTAGAGCGCCACCAGGAACGGCAGGATCCCGACGGTGACGCCGACCCACACCCGCCGGAATCGCTTGGCGATCTGGTAGGCCAGCACGGAGATCAGCGTCAGCACGAGGCCCCAGAGCGCGATCTGTGGGAAGGCGGCGGCGTCGTCGAACCAGCCCTCGTCGAAGGCGTCGATCGGGGTCGGTGCCTCGCTGGGGCCCGCACTGGCCGGCGGGGCAGATCCGGATGCCTCGGGCACCGCACCCTCCCCGGCCGATGGCTCCCCGGTGGCCGTGCTCTCGAGGGACTCATCGCCCGATGGGGCCTCGGGTGCAGCGGCCGGCGGCGCGGTGACGACGGTCTCGCCGGTCTCCACCGCCGCGGGCGCCGGATCGGTGTTCTCGGCGGCGGGCGCACTGAGTACGGGGTCGTCGCCCGGGAGCGGTTCGTCGGCCGGCTCGGCGTCGAGTGAGTAGAACGTCGGGACCCCGACGTTGGACGACTTCGCGGGGTTGAGCACGCTGCGCACGACGATGCGATCGCGTGCTGTGTACTTCGGATGGCAGGACGTCAGCGTCAGCTCGGCGATGTTCGGGTCGGTGGTCGTGACGACCCAGTAGTCGGATGCGGAAACGACGTCGACGTTGGTGACCTCGTACACGAACCGGTCGCCGTTCAGGAGCGTCGTGATGATCTCGTCACCCGCGGAGAGTTGGTCGACGTCGAAGAACGGTGCGCCGTACGTGGTCCGGTGGCCGGCGATCGCGGCGTTGCCGAGCTGGCCCGGGAGGGGGGTGTCGGGGTAGTGGCCCGGGCCGTCCTTGAGGTCGTTCAGTGCGACGCCGGGCACCACGATGTCGTCACGGCCGATCGCAGGGATCTCGAGCCGGAGCAGGGGATCGCCCCGGAACGGTTGGGGGATCGGATCCTGCACGACTGCCTGGTCGGAGAGGTCGATCGCGACCGGGATCACCGCGGTCCGGGCGTCGGTCTCCGGCGTCGTCTCCGCCGACGGATCCGTGACGTCGTCGTCGGCAGGCCGCACGGCAGGATCGTTCTCCGGTTCGGCGTCGAGAACCGGTGCTGTCGCGTCGGGTCCGCCGAACTCGTCGAGCAGATCCTCGAACTCGTGCTCGAGCTGGTCCTGGGCTCGGGCGGTCTCGATCCCGGTGCCCCACAGCTGGTAGGCGACGAACCCGAAGATCAGCAGACCGGTCGCGATCAGGATCTTGCCGACACCGCCGACGTAGAAGCGCCAGTCGTGCGGCTGGGGCGGGCGGTCCCACCGGTTGATCCGGCGCTTCCGGCCCGGCTGCACCGCGCCGGTCTCGTCGTCGCGATCGCCGACGGGCGCCGACGTGTCGACCGGCGACGCGTCGTCCGCGCACGCGTGCCCTGCGTCGTCGACCCCGTCGGCCGCCAGCTGGTCGGTCACGTGTTCACGATACTGGTTGGGGAGTTGTCCGCTCCGTCGCGTCGACGCCGTGCGCCGCACCGCGCGCCGGCGGACGGCCCGCCGACTCGTCACGGCAGTAGCGTGACGCCTGGTCTATGACGGAACCCGACGATGCGCGACGATGTGACGAGCCGGCCGTCGCGCTCGACGAGGTCGTCGCGGTGCTCGGCGGCTTCCCGGTGCTCGCCGGTGCCACGCTCCGGGTCGCGCGTGGCGAGATCGTGCTGCTCCGCGGCCCCAACGGTGCCGGCAAGACGAGCCTGCTGCGCCTCTGCGCCGGCCTGCTCCCGGTCGAGCGCGGCAGCGGTTCGATCTTCGGGCTCGATCTCGCCACCCGCCGTGACGCGATTCGCTCCCGTGTCGGCCTGCTCGGCCATCGGAACGGCCTCTACGACGATCTGTCCGTGTTCGAGAACGTGGCGTTCTGGGGGGCGACGGTCGCTGCCTCCGACGACGAGATCGGCGCGGCGATGGCCCGCTTGGGGGTCGATGGCCGGCTTCGTGACGTACCGGTCCGGAAGCTGTCGGCCGGCCAGAAGCGGCGGACGGCCCTGGCCTGCCTCGTCGCCCGTCGCGCCGAGCTGTGGCTGCTCGATGAACCCCACGCCGGCCTGGACGCCGACGGGCGCGACGAGCTCGATGCGATGCTCCGCCAAGCGGTCGCATCCGGTGCGACGGTCATCGTGGCGAGTCACGAGCTCGAACGGGCCGGATCACTCGCCGATCGTGTGGTCGACGTGCAGGGCGGCCAGGCGGGATCCGGCGCGAAGGGTGGCCACCCGTGAAGCCGGCCGCCCGTTGGCGAATCGCACGACTCATCGCCGCCAAGGACCTGCGCATCGAATGGCGCAGCAAGGTGCTGATCAACCAGGTACTGCCGTTCGCCGGCGTGACGATGATCATGTTCGCATTCGCCCTGGACGCATCCGACGTGCTCGAACGGGTGGCACCGGGCCTGATCTGGCTGGCCACGCTGTTCAGCCTGCTCGTGCTCGTGCAACGGGCCTTCGCCGTGGAAGCGGCCGACGGGGCGCTCGACGCGCTCCGGGTCGCGGGCGTCGACCCGATCGCGATCTTCTGGGGAAAATCGCTGGCCCTCGCTGCGCAGCTCGCCGTGCTCGAGGTCGTGCTGCTCGTCTCGGCGGTCCTGCTCTACGGCGCCGACGTACCGGTCGGCGGCGTCATGTTGTTGGTCACAACCCTCGTGGCCGCTACCGCTGGGCTCGCTTGCGTCGGTACGCTGTACGGAGGCCTCACCGCCGGTTTCTCGGGTCGCGAGACACTGCTCCCGCTGCTCGTCCTGCCGGTGGTGGCGCCCGTCCTGATCGGGGCGACACGAGCGGTGGAATCGGCGCTCGGCACCGGCGGGGTGGCGCTGTCGGAGGGCTGGCCGTGGATCGGCCTGCTCACCGTCTTCGCCATCGCGTTCGGTGTCGGTGGTGCTCTGGCGTTCGGTCCCCTGATCGAGGAGTCCAACTGAGACCAGGCCGAACGACCCGCCCGACCGACCGGAAACGGATCCGATGACGACGACCTCCACCGAACCGATCGCCGACGAACCGACCGACACCGGGCGGCACGGCACCGGCACCCGAGCGACCCGGTTGCTCGGGATCGCGACGATCATCACGATGGCGTGGCTCGTTGCGTTCGGGCTCGGATTCTCCCCGGCCGACCGGGATCAGGATGAAGCCGTCCGCATCCTGTACGTGCACGTGCCGACCATCTGGCTCGCCTACCTGGCGTTCGTCGTGACGGCGGTGTGCTCGGGGCTCTACCTCTTCACGAAGAAGCACTCACTGGGCTTCGACCGCGTCGCCGGCGCGAGTGCCGAGATCGGGGTCGTCTTCATGGCGGTCACCCTGGCGGTCGGGATGATGTGGGGTCGCATCACCTGGGGCGTGTTCTGGCAGTGGGACGCACGGCTGACCACGACCGCCCTGCTCTTCGTCTCGTACATCGGGTACCTGGCGGTTCGCAACCTCGGTGGCAGCCACGAGCAGCGGGCCAAGCGGAGCGCCGTCGTCGGGCTCCTGATCGTGATGGAGATCCCACTGGTGCACTTCTCGGTGCGGATGTGGCGCAGCCTGCACCAGGACGCGAGCGTGCTCGACACCGACGGCGACGTCGACATGGACGGGCTGATGCTGTTCAGCCTGTTCGTCGGTGTCGTGGCGTTCACGTTGCTGTACCTGTGGCTCCTGCTCCATCGCAGCCGTGCCCTCGCCATGCAGGACGTGCTCGACGACCAGGGCCTCGATGCGGCCCTCGCCGCACGTCGCTCAGAGGGAGTCGCACGATGATCGCGATCGAGCACGCGGGGTACATCTACGGCAGCTACGTGTTGACGTTCGCCGTCGTCGGTGCGTTCGCCTGGCGAGCGATCCGAAACGGACGCAAGCTCGGCGATCAGATCGACGACGCCGACAAGTACTGGACCTGATCGGACCGAACATGACCGACCTCACCCCCCGCACCGGTCGAGACGACCACGGCACCCCTGCCGTGAAACGCCGCCGCGTCGTTCCGATGATCGTGCTCGGGCTCGTCCTCGTCGCCGGTGGAGTGATCGTCACCCAGTTCCTCCGGTCGGCGGTCGACTACTACTGCAACGTCGACGAGGTCGGCACCCGCTCGGGGTGCGATCCCGACCGGCGGCTTCGGCTCCAAGGTGTGGTCGAGCGAGGCTCGGTCGTCTCGACGGGCGGTGACACGGCGTTCGACATCGCGTTCAACGACGAAGTCATCTCGGTGTACTACGACGGCGAACCCGGCGGCATCTTCAAAGAGTGCATCCCGGTGGTCGTCCACGGGAACTTCGACACCGCGACCGACACGTTCATGGGTGACCGGGTCGAGGTCAAGCACTCCGACGAGTACGTGTCGGTGAACGACGATCGTCTGACCGAGGCCGACGCTCTCGCCGACGCCTGCGACTCGGGATCCGCCTGACGCGATGCTCGCCGTCAGTTCGAATGGTGCGCTGGGTCATGCGGGCCTGCTGCTGATCCTGGCCGCGTCCTGCGTCGGAGCGCTCTCGACCGCGTTCGCAGTCGTCACCGGGAATCGACGCGGCGTCCGCCAGAGCCCCACCTACGCGTGGCTGATCCTGGCCGGAGCGCTGATCGCGGTCATCGCGATGCAGCGCGCCCTGGAGATGCGTGACTACTCGATCGCGTACATCCAGGAGGTCGGCTCGCGGAGCACACCGGGGATCTACAACGTGGCAGCGATGTGGAGCGCGCTCGAAGGCTCGATCCTGCTCTGGGTGCTCGTCCTCGCCGGGTTCACGGCGGCGGTCGCGTGGCGGTTCCGGTTGCGAGCCGACGACGAGCTCGTCGCCTGGGCGCTCGTCGTGATGTTCGTCGTGACGGCGTTCTTCGCACTCGTCAGCTTCGGCCCGGCCAACCCGTTCGCCGCCGGTGCAGAGGTCGCCCGCAACTTCGACGGTGCAGGACCCAACCCCCTGCTGCAGAATCACGTCCTCGTCCTGTTCCATCCGCCGATCCTGTATCTCGGGTACGTCGGCTTCACGGTGCCGTTCGCGTTCGCGATCGCCGCCCTCATCACCGGACGCGTCGGCGAGGGCTGGCTGATGGAGACCCGTCGCTGGGCGCTGTTCTCGTGGGGCTTCCTCACGATCGGCATCCTGCTCGGCGGCTGGTGGAGCTACGAGGTGCTCGGTTGGTCCGGTGTCTGGGCCTGGGATCCGGTCGAGAACGCCTCGCTGCTCCCGTGGCTCACCGGCACGGCGTACATCCACTCCGTGCTCGTGCAGCAGCGGAGGGGCATGCTCCGCGTCTGGAACCTCAGCCTGCTCGTGGCCACCTTCGCCTTGACGATCCTGGGGACGTTCCTGACCCGATCCGGGGTGATCAACAGCGTGCATGCGTTCGCGGCCGGTGAGATCGACGGGTACCTGCTCGGTTTCTTCGCGATCGTCACCGTCGTGTCGCTGGGTCTGATCGCCTGGCGCGGTGACCGCCTCCGCGCGCCTGGCGTGATGGACTCGCCCATCTCTCGCGAGGGTGCGTTCCTGGCGAACAACGTGATCTTCACCGTGTTCGCGTTCGTGGTGCTGCTCGGCACGGTGTTCCCCCTGATCGTGGAGGCCGTACAGGATCGTCGAACGGTCGTCGGCGCGCCGTACTTCAACAGCTTGTCGATGCCGATCGGCATCGCGCTCCTGTTCCTCATGGCGGTGGCGCCGATCCTGCCCTGGCGCAAGGCGTCGGAGGAACTCCTCCGCACACGCCTGTTCTGGCCCGCATGGTGCGGTGCCGGGGCGCTGGCCCTGGCCGTCGCACTCGGCGCCGACGGTCTGTCACCGCTGATCGCGATCACGCTGGCGGGGTTCGCCGCCGGTGCGGCGCTCCGACAGATCATCCTCGCGACTCGTCGCCAGGGCTGGCGCGGGCTGGTCGGTCGCGCGAACGGTGGCATGGTGGTGCATCTGGGTGTGATCATGGTCGCGGTCGCGCTCGTGACGTCGAGCGCCTACACGGAGTCGACCGAGCTTCGCCTGCGCGCGGGCGAGGAGGTCGCCTGGGGTGGCCACACGTTCGAACTGGTCGAGATCGTGTCGGAGCGCGACGACCGGACCGAGGTCGTGCGGGCGAACGTCAGCCTCGACGGCGGACAGGCGTACGGGCCGGCCATCACGACGTTCCTCCAGATGGGCCAACCCATCGGGACGCCGAGCGTGCGCACGGGCCTGACCCACGACGTCTACTTCACGATCGCCGGGACCAACACTCCGACGGTGGGCGGTGACGAGGCGACGATCGAGGTCTTCAAGAAACCGCTGATCCTGTGGATGTGGATCGGTGGCCTCCTGATGGCGGTCGGCACGATCCTGGCGGCGTTCCCCGGCACACGTCGCCGCGATCCGCTCGAACCGGTCTCGGCTCGCGTTCCCGAGCCGCACGATCGGGTGGTTCGAACGTCGGGGCCACCGACGGACGACGATGCGATCACCCCGCACGACGTGGACCAAGCGGACGAGTCGGCCCGACCCGAGGTGGTGGCCGGTGACTGACACACCCGCCGACGTGGCGACGGCTGCTGGTTCGTCGCGCCGGCGCGTCGCTCCGCTCGTCGTCGGCGCGGTCTCCGTGGTGCTCGCCGGACTGTTCTTCGTCCTCGTGTCGTCGGATTCGTCACCGGCCGAGTCGGCGCGTTCACCGCTGCTCGGCAACCCGGCGCCGGATGTCGTCGGTGAGTTCGCGGACGGCACCGACTTCGAGCTGTCGCGTCGGAAGGGAAGCTGGGTGGTGCTCAACTTCTTCACCCACAACTGCGTCCCGTGCATCCGGGAACATCCCGAACTGATCGAGTTCGTCGATCAGCAACGGTCGCTCGGCGTGGACGGCGCCGAGTTCTACTCGATCGTGAGGGACAGCACACAGGACGAGGTCGATGCGTTCTTCGACGAGCGTGGCGGTGACTGGCCGGTCGTGTACGACACCGACTTCGAGTTCGTCAACCAGTTCGGTGTCGCGTTGGTCCCCGAGACCTGGATCATCGATCCCAACGGCTTCGTGCGCCGACGGATCATCTCCGAGGTCCGTGCCGATGACCTGAGCCAACTGATGCAGGCGTTGCGCGAGGGTGCGGCATGAACCGCTCCGAGCTGAACCGGCGAGCGAAACGATGGCCGGGCTGGATCGCGCTGCTGTTCGTCGTGGTCGGTCTCGTCGCGTTCGGCGCCACGCGCGACACCGGGCCGCGAACGCCCGACGAGCGGATCGAATCGATCTCCAAACGGTTGGCCTGCCCGGTGTGCCAGGGCGAGAGCGTCTACGAGTCACGCAACACGGCGTCGAATCAGATCCGCGTCGCCGTACGCCAGGCGGTGAACGAAGGAGTGCTCACCGACGAGGAGATCATCGCCGAGGTCACGGTCAGTTACGACGGTGAAGAGTTGCTGGTACCGACGGCGAACGGCATCGAGGCGTTGGCGTGGGCACTGCCGGCGACGGCATTCGTCGTCGGTGTGGGTGGTCTGACGATCGCATTCCGGCGCTGGCAGGCGACCGCACGTCAACTCGGCACGGCGACCGACGACGACTACGCACTGGTCGCCGCGGCACTCGACGAGCAGCGGGCACACGACGGTGGCGGTGACCGCGACGAGCTCCGCGATGAATCCTGATCAGCTCGCCTCGCTCGAGGAAGAGCGTCGGTTCCTGCTCCGGTCGCTGTCGGATCTCGATCGTGAGCACGAGGCCGGCGATGTCGACGACGTCGACTACCGGGAGCTCAAGGACGGCTACACGGTACGCGCTGCCGCCACCTTGCGGTCGATCGAGGAGGGACGGGCCGCGCTGCCGGAACGGCCGCCCGCCAACTGGCCGCGGCGGATCGGCACCGCTGCCGTGATGGTGCTGCTCATCGCAGCGGTGTGGTGGGCGCTGAGCTCCTCGTCGGCGCAGCGACTCCCCGGTCAGGAGATCTCGGGCCTCGATCCACGAGACGAGCGACAAGTCGTGCTGTCGCAGGCGCGTGCGATCCAGTCGCAGCAACCGGCCGCCGCGGCCGCCCTGTACCAGCAGGTGCTCGAGCGGGAGCCCGACGATGTCGAGGCGCTCACCTACCGAGGCTGGACGCTGACCTTGTCGTTGATCGGCGAGACCGACACCGACCAGATCACCTCGACACTGCGCGAGTCGGTCGAGTTGCTGACGGCGGCGATCGACATCGATCCCTCGTATCCGGATCCGCACTGCTTCCTCGGCATCGTCCAGGGGCGGTTCCTCGAACAGGCCGAAGCCTCGCTCCCGTATCTCGACCGGTGCCTGGAGCTCAACCCGCCGGCCGACATCCGAGGTCTCGTCGAGGGTTTCCGGGCATCGATGAACGACGCCGTCGCGGTCGACGGCGAATAGGGTCGCTCACATGACCGGTGCCCCACCGCCACCGCCACCGCCACCGCCCGGCGGCACGCCGCCGGGAAGCCCGCCACCGCCGCCCGGTGGCACGCCGCCGCGACCAACGCCACTGCCACCACCCGGTGGTACGCCTCCTCCACCTCCGGGCCCGCCCGGCTATCCGCCGAACTACGGTGGTGTGCCGACACCGGGCCGGAACGGGTTGGCGGTTGCCTCGCTGGTGCTCGGCATCATCTCGATCCCGATGTGTTTCCTGTTCATCCCGGGCCTGCTGGCGGTGATCTTCGGGATCATCGCCTTGAGCCAGATGCGGGGCCGTCCGGGGCAGGCGGGCCGAGGGCAGGCGATCGCCGGCCTGATCCTCGGAGGGATCTCGCTCGTGTTCATCCTGCTCGCCGTGGTGCTCGCCGGCTCGGCTTCGTGGGAGTTCGAGTCGTCGCTCCTGGCGCTGCTGTAGCGATCAGATGACGGGCGGCGGCCAGACCCTGGCGTGCACGATGTCGCCCTGCTTGTTGCGCTTCAGGACCCAGATGGCCGACTTGCGCCAGTCGGGCTGAGAGCTGAGCTTCATGCCCCGGCGTATCAGGGCCTGCATGGTCGCCGGGATGATGTCGCCGTGGGTCGACAGCACCGATCGGATCGGCAGCTCGCGGAGGAGTTCGATCACGGGTTCGAACGGCTCGTTCTCGCCCAGCCGCTGATCGACGCTCACCTCCGTGCCGATCATCTCGGCGAGCGGTTGGAGGGTCTGGATGCATCTGATGTAGGGGCTGCTGACGAGCTGCGTCGGTTCGAGCTTGGCGAGCCGATTGCCGATCAGTTCGGACTGCTTCCGGCCCTTCTTGCTGAGAGGTCGGTTCAGATCGTCGTCGGTCCACAACCGCCGCTCGCCCGCCTTCGCATGACGGACGACGAAGAGGTGGCCCATCTCAATCCCTCGCGGTCGGTTCGCCGGTCAGCTGCCGGTGCCGGGATGTCAGGCCGCGAACGAGCAGGATGAAGGCGCCGGCGCCGGCCACGGCGACCACCGCGCCGATGATCGTCGCCTGCTGGTCGTCGATGAGCTGCTGAGCGAGGTCACGCTCCGAAGCGCCCAGGTTGAATCCGCTCCTGCTCTGGAGCACGAGCAGCACGAGCGGGATCACGCTGTAGAGCAGGAACCAGAGCGGCACGATGGGTGAGACCGGGCGTGACCTCCACTCACCACCGATCGGTACGCCGGGGTCGGATGCCTTCCACAGCTCGCGGAACATGAGGAACGGGATGACGTACAGCAGAGGTGGCAGGAACCAGCCACCGATCGCCCAGCCGGGCCCCCACGTCGTGCCGCGGTGGAGTGTGCGGTGGTTCTTCGCGATCCGGTACATCCAGATGATGGTCACCACGGCACTGGCCAGCGTGACGGCACCCTGGACGGTGGTCATCAACAGGTAGGGCGCAGCGCGCTCGAGAAACTCGTCGGTGCCGATCGAGTCGTCGAGCAGCGCCCGGGCGTCGCCCTGTGCCGCCTCCGACGCCCAGATCGTGACGATCGACATGATCGCGCCGAAGGCGGTGAGCGCGACGACGGCCGTTGCCAACTTGCCGACCCGCTGCAATGCGATCGAACCCAACGGTGTGGGCGCGTACCCCACGTAGCCGGGGGGCGCGGTCAGGTTCGGAGGCGGAGGCGGAGGCGGGGGTGGGGGTGGGGGCGGCGTCGAGAATGCCGGCGATCCTGCCGGGTCAGGGGGCGACGGCAGATCGGTCACAGCCAGGAACGGTAGTGCTCCGGGTGTGAGTGAGCGAATCCCGAGATCATCCCCAGCCCATCTCGTGGAGTTCGTCGTCGTCGATCCCGGCGGCGTGGGCGATCTCGTGGATCACCGTGACGTAGATCTCCTCGATCAGCTCGTCGAGGTCGTCGCACGCATCGCACAGCGCGGCGCGGTAGATCGAGATGACGTCGGGCGACTCGTGGCCGCTTCGTTCGGTGTGAGGTGTGCCCTCGTACAGGCCGAGCAGCGACGGCTCGTCGGGGTGGCGGTCGTGCACCTGGATGACCACGTTGTCGAGCACCGGGACCAGCTCGTCGGGCAAGTCGTCGATCGACTCGGCCACCAGCCGGTCGAACTTGTACCGAGCCAGCAACTCCATGCCGACCAGTCTGCCGCACGGTTGCAGCGAAGACGCTCACGAATGGTTGCGCCCCACGTGTCGAAGCACGCGCCGAGCCGCATCCATGATTCCTGCGCAGTGAACGGGTTCGTGCCGGCATGGCGCGGGGCGCGAGTCGCCTGGGGACACGAGCGGCGAGAAGCAACGCAGCCAGGGGCGAAGGCGGCGCCGCTCAGATGACGTTGAGTTGGGGGGAGAAGATCTTCTTCGGCTTCAGCTCGACGGCGATCCGCTCGGCGATCGCACGGAAGGCGTGCGCGGATTCGCTCTCGGGATCGACCGCCGCGATCGGCCGACCTTCGTCACCGCCCTGACGCAGTGCCGGCACCAGTGGGAGCTGACCGAGCAGCGGGATGCCCAGCTCGTCGGCGAGCTCCTGGCCGCCACCCGAGCCGAAGATCTCGTAGCGCTTGCCGTCGTCGCCGGTGAACCACGACATGTTCTCGATGATCCCCTTGACCGGCAGGTTCACCTTCTCGGCCATGGCGGCCGACAGTCGGGCGACCTTCTGCGCAGCGGGCTGCGGCGTCGTGACGACGTAGACCTCGCCCCGCGGCAGATACTGGCTGAGGCTGATCGCGATGTCACCGGTACCCGGCGGCATGTCGATCAGCAGGAAATCTGGCTCGTCCCAGTAGACGTCGGTGAGGAACTGCTCGAGTGCCTTGTGGAGCATCGGGCCACGCCAGATGACGGCCTCGTTCTCGGGTGCGAAGTAGCCCATCGAGATGCAGCGAACCCCCCACATCTCGGGTGGCACCAGCATCTCGTCGATCACCGTGGGCGGCCGGTCGGTACCGAGCATGCGCGGGATGGAGTACCCGTAGATGTCGGCGTCGACCACGCCGACGCTGTGGCCCATCTGGGCGAGCCCGACCGCGAGGTTGGTCGTGACGCTCGACTTGCCCACGCCGCCCTTCCCCGACGAGATGAGCAGCGGTCGGGTCCTGGAGCCGGGTTGAGCGAAGGGGATGGCACGTCCTTCGGCGTGGCCGTGCGCCTGGTGGGATCCGGCCGAACCCGCGGCATCGCCGTGGAGTGTCCGGCGCAGGTTCTCGCGTTCGTCGTCGGTCATGACCGTGAACTCGAGATCGACCGAGTTGACCTCGTCGAGCGTTTCGACGGCTCCGGTGACCCGGTTCGTGATCTCGTTCCGGAGTGGGCATCCGGCGATCGTGAGCGCGACGAGGATCCGGGCGGTGCCGTCCCCTTCGAGATCGGCTTGCTTGAGCATCCCGAGGTCGACGATCGACCGGTGCAGTTCGGGGTCCTGCACGGGACGCAGGGCTTCGACGAGCAGATCATTCATCGTGGACCATCCTTGTGAAGTGCGGAACAAGCGGGTGCGTTCGGCTGCACACGACCTGGCCGGGGAACGCCGTGAGGGAACGTCATCGCTGACCAGTCTGGCGACGCGCCCTGCCATTTACACTACGTCGGTAGTACAATTCGGGTATGGGTGCGAACGCCGGGTTCAACGCCACCGTGTCGGCGATCACGGACGCGTTCGGGGATCCGACGCGCCGTTCCATCTACCTGTTCGTACGTGACCGAGGCGGGGTGGACGGCCTCACGACGGCGGCCGTCGCCGACGAGGTCGGGGTACACCCCAACGTCGCCCGTCACCACCTCGACAAGCTCGCGGCCGGCGGCTATCTGGAGGTCCACACCGGCAAGATCGCCGGTGGTGGCGCAGGGAGGCCCTCGAAGCGTTACTCGGTCGTCGCTGGAGCGATCACCGAGTTCCCGGTGCGCAGCGACGATCTCGTGCTGTCGTTGCTCGGACGAGCGCTGACGAAGCTGTCTCCCGGCGAGGCGGAGGCGATGGCCGAGGAGATCGGCGCCGAGTACGGCCGCGTGATGGCCGCAGGACTGAACGGCGACGCGCTCGAACACGGGCACCGGTCGATGCGGTCGGCGATCCAGGCGGTCGCCGATGCGTTGACGGCGCACGGCTTCGCGGCTCATGCCGAGAGCCGCAATGATCAACTCCGGATCATCAGCGATCACTGCCCGTTCGGTGACGTCGCGATCGACCACCCGGTGATCTGCGCCGTCGATCGCGGGATGGTTCGCGGCATGTTGAGCGAGCTGACCGACGTCGAGATCGGTGACGTGACGACCGAGTCGAGCCTGGCCGCCGGCGACACGTTCTGCAGCACGGCACTGTGACCGACGTTCACCCGAACGACCCGGCGCCCGGACGGCGCGACTCACCGGTCGAAATCGTCGCGATCGTCGGGAGCCTGCGCCGGGCGTCGGTGAACGCGGCGACGGCTCGTGCGGCGGTGTCGGTCGCGGCCGACGTGAACCTGACGATCCACGACGTGTCGGCCGTGCCGTTCTACGACGGCGACGTCGAGGCGTCCGGTCTGCCCGCACCCGTCGAACGACTCAACGACGTCGTCGGGTCGAGCGAGGGGCTGTTGCTGTTCACGCCCGAGTACAACGGCTCGTTCCCGGCGGTGACGAAGAACGTGATCGACTGGATCTCGAGACCGCCCAAGGTGTGGGACGGACTGCCGATCGGTCTCGTGGCCACGAGCCCCGGCGGGCGGGCGGGGCTCGGAGTGCGGGAACACTTCAGCGCGACCCTCGAACGCCGCCCTGTCCGGTTGTTCGACACGCTCGGAATCGGATCGTACGGCGACAAGTTCGACGACGGTGAGCTGACCGACCTGGACACCCGTGCCGAACTCGCCGACTACATCGTGCGCTTCGCTGCGTTCTGCCGCGCCGAGACGTCCTGACGCGGTCGGGATCCCGCCGGGGAACGATCATCCGTCGAGTGGGCGGTGGCGGCTGAGTCGGACCGTGCCGGTTCAGTCCAACGAGAGCAGGATCTCGGCGAGTTCGGCGGGGCGGTTCTGGGGAACCATGTGGTTGCTGTCGATCTCCTCGTATCTCCAGGCGGCATGGTGGCGATAGCGGTCGGCGGCATCCCAGAATGCGTCGGGCCCGCTCGGCGACCGGTCGTCGCGCGTCGCCTTGACGTAGGTCAGCCCGAACCCGAACGATTCGAGCGGGCGGATCAGCCGCACGGGCTCGGTGAAGGTGCGAGCGGGCTGCGGTGTCCGTCGTGGCGCCGCGAACTCGGTCTCGCCCGGATCCTCGAACGTGCGCTCGATCGGTGGGATCGACCAATCGGAGCCGAGACCGAGACCACGCTCGACGGCGAATCCCGTGATGTCGACCACTGCTTGCCGATCGCCGGGTACGAACGCGTCGAGGTACACGAGCTCCGAGACCCGTTCGGACACGTGCTCGAGCGCACCGGTGACGACCATGCCGCCGTAGCTGAAGCCGAGCAGGACGATCTCGGTCAGGTCCTCGTACACGATCTGCCGGGTGACGTCCTCGACGTGGGTCGTGAGGCCCACCTGCGGACTGGCGAGGTGGGCCCGCTCGCCGATCCCGGTCAGCGCGGGAGTGAACACCTGGTGCCCGCCGATCGTGAGCAGCGGTCGGACGTTGCGCCAGGTGTGGGCACCGCCCCACGCACCATGGACGAGGACGAACGTGGTCATGGGTCCATCTCAGCAGGTTGCGGGAGCCACCGCACGACGAGCAGGCCGGCGAGCGCCAGCGCAGTGAGCACCACGAAGTTGCCCGGCGTCGGATCGTCGCCGTCGGCCATCGCCCCGATCACCACGAAGGCGAGCATGCTGGTCGTCGCCGAGCCGACGCCGCGCACGCTGGTCACCGTGGCGCGTGTGTCGCTGGGCGTGCGTTCCTGGAGGCGGGCGTCGGTCGCGATCCACGCCGCCTGCAGCGACGCGTAGCCGAGCCCGACCAGCATGAGCGCCCACACCGACGATGAGATGAAGGCGCCGGTCATCACGACGACCCCGCCGATGAGCGCCGAACCGAGCGCCCACCCCGGCCGCGCGGGTCGTCGTGCGGCGATCTCTCCGCCGATGAGCAGTCCGACCCACACCACGAGCACGATCACGGGTGCCGCTGAGTCGTCGCCGCCTCGGGCGCGCGCGATCAACGGCACGTACTCGTCGACGATGAACAACCCCTCGAGCAAGGCGCCCAGGACGACGAGACGCGTGATCAGCCGGTCGGATCTGGCGTCGCGGACGCCGGCCCGCAGCGTCGCCCACCAGTCCCGGTACGAGAACGCCTCGTCGGCGCCGGTGTCGGCGAGGATCGTCTCGGCGACCGGGCCACTTCCGATCGAACGGTCGGTCGAAGACGTCGTCGGGTGTGCATCGGGAGTCCCCGGTCGTGATGGCGAACGGTGTCGAGAACCCGATCGCCCACGGGTGTCGGGCAGGGTCACGACCAGTGTGATCGAACCGACGTGCGCGACGAGGGTGAGCCAGCCGAGTGTCGGTAGGCCGACGTCGAGCCGCAGCAGCCCGGCGCCGAGCAACGTGCCCGCAGCGATGCCCAGATGGCTGAACTGACCGATGCGGGCCATGACCGGTGCGTAGGCCGATGCCCGGCCGATCGCATCCAGCTCGTCGTGGATCATCGCCTCCCAGGCGCCACTCGCCAGCGCATCGTGGACCGCCCACAGCGATGCGCCGACCAGAACGCCGGTGAAGGTGGGCCACACCAGCCACAGCCCGATACCGACCGCCCGGATCGCGAAGGCCGCACCGAGCAGGCGTCGGCGGTCGAGACGATCGGCCAAGGCGCCGCTCGGGATCTCGAGCGTGAGTGCGATGACCGCCCAGACCAGGAACACCGCCGACACTTGCGCGGTCGAAATGCCGTTGTCGTTGAACCAGAGCGTGGCGACCGCGTACACGGGTCCGAACTCGTCCACGAACGCGACGCCGTACAACCGGCGTCTGAGCGTGGCGTAGGTGACACGAGCACGGTCGGTGGCCCGAGCGCTGCCGCTACCAGTCATCTCCGGTCCGTTCCTGGCACGTGATCGGCTGTCGCAGGTCGATCGGTCCGACGTGGTTCGCCAGCACCATCAGGCCATCGTCGTCGTCCGGGGTACGCACGACCTCGCCGTGCGCTCGGCGTACCGACGTCGATCCCTCCCAACGCCGCCAGCCGAGGCGCTCGTAGAAGTGCCAGGCACACGTCGACAGCAGGCCGATCCGGTATCGCTCGTCGATCACCCCGGCAAGGGCGCACATGACGATCGAGCCGAACCCCTGATGCTGCGCAGCAGGTGCCGTCGCCACCGCCTCGACGTATCCGAGCTCGCATTCGTTCTCGCCGATCCACATGGTTCTCGGAACGACGGCGCCGTGGGCGACGATCGCATCGCCCACCCGGAGCATCGCATGATGGCCGCCGAGTGAGTGCTCCCAGTCGTGCTCGTCGAACCGTCCGGCGAAGGCTGCGTCCAGCACCCGCCTGATCGCAGCGACGTCCGAGGGAGCGAGGTCGTCGGTGTCCACGGTCACCACGTCGGCCATGGCCTCATTCTGACGCTCGAGCGCGAACACTCCGGACGAGGTTTGCCTCGCTCGCGCCACCAGGCGACGTGGTCGGCAGGCTGCGAACGCTGCGTCTGGTTCGCCTGGTCCTAGGACCGTGCGTCGAGCCAGTCATCGAGCAGGCCCTGGAGTCCCGTCGGGTAGAGCGCGACGTCGACGGATGGCTCGGCAACGGGCCGCCACTCGGCCCATCCGGGCGAACCGACGTCGTCGAACGTGCATCCGGCGTCCGGGACGGCGTTCGACTCGGCGATCGAGCCGACGTACAGGAAGTCGATCTCGTGGCCGAGCTGACCGTCGAGCTCGAAGATGTTCTCGACGACACCCAGCAGCGCTGCGGGGACGAACGTGGCATCGATCTCCTCGCGGATCTCACGGACGACGGCGTCGACCGTTCGTTCACCGAGCTCGACCGTGCCACCCAGTGGCCGGTTGAACTCCTGGCCTGCCTGGTTGCGGGCCCGGAAGACCAGGTGCCGGGATCGAGCGGGATCGAGTACCACAGCCAGGGCTTTGACCGAGACGCCCGGTTCATCCGCGAGTCTCGGCCGGGTCGTGGGGATCCGAGACGTCGCGTCGCTCACCAGGTGAACCCGAGGCAGACCACCGCACTCCATCGGTTCTCCACCAGAACACCGAGGTCGCGATCAGCGAACGACCAGGACCGGGCAGGGTGCGTGGTCGATCACGTGACGACCCACCGACGGGTCGAGCAGACGCAACCAGAAGTTGCGGTCGTGTGAACCGATCACGATCACATCACTGCGGTGTTCCTCGGCGAACTGACAGATGATCGAGCCGGCCCATCCGTCCTCGACGTCGGTCTCGGCGCCGGGCAGTCGTTCGACGGCGTGCGACACCGCATCCTCGGCGGCTCCGTGCGCGGCGTCGAGCTGCAACGTGAGATCGGCGGCCGTGGGCATCGCGCCGGCACCGTACCCGCCGACGAAGATCGGCGGCCGGTCGCCGACGCTGAGGATGCTGTAGTCGGCGTCCGCGCCGAAGAACTGGTAGGCGATGTCGACGGCGTGGCGCGATTCCGCCGAGTCGTCGACGGCGATCAGGACCTTCATGGCGACTTCCTCTCCGGGCGATCACGAGCGGAGCGGTGTCGTGCCGAACCCGGTCGGGTGGCACCGCGACACCGCCGGGACCGTCGCCTCGACCGTCCCGCGAACGTCCGTCGACTGCCAGGATGGCAGACATGGATCAGCCAGGCGTCATCCATCGTGCCCGTCGAGTCACGACGCTCGATCCGGCGCTGCCGTCGGCCGAAGCGGTGGCGGTTCGTGGTGATCGCATCCTCGGCGTCGGCTCCACCGACGAGCTGACGACAGCCTGGGGCCGACTGCGGATCGACGACACCTTCGCCGATGCCGTGCTGCTCCCGGGTTTCGTCGAGGCGCACTCCCATTCGCTCGAGGGCGCGGTGTGGGGCTGGGAGTACGCCGGGTACTTCCCGCGGCTCGGTCCGGACGGCGAGCAGCGACCGGGCTGTCAGACGTTCGAGGCCTTGATCGACATGCTCCGTCGGCTCGATGCCGAGCTGGACGACCCGAACGAGTCACTGATCGTCTGGGGCTTCGACCCGATCTACTTCCCGGGCGAACGGCTCGCCGCGCACCACCTCGACGAGGTCTCGACGACACGGCCGATCTGCGTCATCCACGCCAGCTTGCACCTCATCACCGTGAACACGGCGCTGATGCGGCGGGAGGGGTTCGCCGACGGCAGCGAGGTCGAGGGCGTGCCGGTCGGTGGCGATGGCCGGCCGATCGGGGAGCTGCAGGAGCCACCAGCGATGTCGCTCGCCCGGGCCGAGATGGTGGCGCTCTGGTCGGCGCTCAGCGACCCGGCCGCGCTCCGCCGGTTCGCCGACATGGCTCGCATCGTGGGATGCACGACCGTCACCGAGCTCGGGGGAACCCGGCTGGTGAGCGAGGCCGACATCGCGCTCTGGACCGACGTCGCCTCCGGCGAGGGCTTCCCGGTGCGTTTCGTGCCTCTGCTCAACCCCGCGCGCGGCCACAAGGGAACCCCGGACGAGATCGCACGCGAGGTCGTCGACCTTCGTGGCCGGTCGAACCCGAAATGCCGCTTCGGACTCGTGAAGATGGTCCTCGACGGCTCGATCCAGGGCTTCACTGCTCGCCTCAACCCGCCGGGGTACCTCCCGCACCCCGATGGCACCGCGCGTCCCAACGGCATCTGGCTGCTGGAACCCGAACAGTTCGCCGCGTGGTTCGAAGCGTTTCATCGCGCCCACGTCACCGTGCACTCCCACGTCAACGGGGATCAGTCCGTCGACCTCCTGCTCGACACGGTCGACGCGGCGTTGTCCGACCACTCCTGGCTCGACCATCGCCACACGGCGCAACACACGCAACTCACCACACCCGCGCAGTATCGGCGCATGGCAGCATTGGGGATGAGCGCCAACATCTTCTCGAATCACATCTACTACTGGGGCGATCAGCACCGGTCGATCACGGTCGGTCCCGACCGAGCCGCTCGAATGGATGCGTGTGCCACGGCCGATCGCGAAGGGGTTCGCTACAGCATCCACTCCGACGCGTCGGTCACCCCGCTCGGCAGCCTGCACACCGTGTGGTGCGCCGTCAACCGGGTGACGGCGTCCGGCGACGTGCTCGGGCCGCACGAGCGGGTCACCGTCGATCGGGCCCTGCGGGCGGTCACCGTCGACGCTGCTCACCAGCTCCGGCTCGACCACGAGCTCGGCACGATCCAAGCCGGCAAGCTCGCCGACTTCGTCGCGTTGTCCGACGACCCCGGCGACGTCGACCCGATGACGATCAAGGACATCGCCGTGCACGGCACGGTGGTCGGCGGGGAGATCCACCGCTGATGCTCTGGTGTGGCCACCGGGTTCCGTTCACGCTGCTCGGCGGATACCTCGGAGCGGGCAAGACGACGATCCTCAACCATCTGGTCCGTCACGGGTCGACCCGCCGTCTCGTCGTGCTGGTCAACGACATCGGTGCGGTCAACGTCGACGCGTCGTTGGTCGCTGCGCACGATGGCGCCACGCTCACGCTCACGAACGGATGCGTCTGCTGTTCGATCGCCGAGGAGGTCGGTCCGCTGCTCGAGCAGATCCGCTCGATGGCACCGCCGCCCGATCAGGTGGTGATGGAGCTCAGCGGCGTCGCGCAGCCAGCGCGCGTCGCCCCCTGGGCGAGTACGGCCGGCTTCCGGCTCGATGGCGTGGTGGTGGTGGTCGACGCCGATCAGGTCGAGTCGCAACTGGCCAGGATCGACATCGGTGACGTCGTTCGCGCCCAACTCGCCGCGGCCGATCTCGTGTTGCTGACCAAGACCGATCTCGTCACGGACTCGGGGGCGTCGGCTCGGTCCGCGGTCGCGGTGGAGACCGACGCGCCGGTCATCGACGTGGTCGACGGCGTGATCGACCCCGACGTCGCGTTGGGGGTTGGCCGGCGCGAGACGCTCGCCGTCGAAGGGCCGGATCTGCCGCCTCGATCGGACCGTGCGTATCGCGTGACGCACCGTCGGTTCGCCGGCGGGTCACGAGCCGACCTCGAGCGAATGATCGACCAGTTCCCCGAGTCGGTGCTGCGGGTCAAGGGACTGCTCCGGTGCAGCGATGTCGATCACCCGATCGAGGTGAACGTGGTCGGCCGTCGTCGCCGGCTGCTGTCACGCCCGGACCTCGACGACGGCGATGGCGTCCTCGTCGTCATCGAGCGCTGAGTCCTACTCGCCGGTACTCACGGGTACGCCGGCCGTGCAGCCACCGATCGAGAAGTCCGGTCCGACCGGCTCGTAGCCGAAGCGCGGGCGCAGGAGCCGCTGCGAGTCGGTGATCAGTGGCGAGTGGTAGGCATCGTCGAACAACCGGTTCGGATCACCGCCCTGGCTGTCCCAGTCGGTGCACCAGACGCCCGTTGCGATGTCGAGCCCGACGAAGAACGAGCTGCTCGGGTCGGTCGTCGAGTAGAGCGCGTCGACCTGGGCGTCCGACGCGTTCAGCAGACGGGTGACCGACTCCGTGAAGCCCCCGACGCCGCCCAGTCGGTTGATCGTGATCGTCACCTTGGCCCCGAGCGCGTCGAGGGGGATGACGCGGAGGGGGTCGGCCCAGCCCCCGACCGAGACGAAGCCGCTGGTGAGCGGTTGCGCTGGACTGAAACCGGGTTCGGCCGGAGACGACGCCAGCACCTCCCGCCAACTCGCCGACCCGAGTGGAACGAACTGGTCGGCGACCAGGTCGTCGTAGCGGCGATCGAGCCGGCGCGCCATCAGGCGGAGCTCACGCTCCTGACCCCAGTAGCCGACGCCGACGTCGTCGAAGTCCGGCTCGAACGGGATCGGCTCCGCTGCGATCCAGGCCGCCCGTGCTGCCGCCCACTCGTCGATCGCCGCGCCGGTGAGCACCCCCGTGACGCCGAACGTCGGCAGGTGGAGGCCGACCGGATCATCGGCCCGGTTGGGCCCGCCGGCGCCGGCGAATCGCTCCCGGTAGTCGTTGAACAGACCGCCCAACGTCTTCCCACAGGTCGAGTCGTTCGGGCCGGGAAGCGCTGCCACCTCCGTCCAGGTCATCCCGAGACCCGGTTCGGCGCAGGCGTCCAACCACTGCGAGACTCCGTCGCGATCGGCAGGTCCGTAGGAGGCGTAGAACGAGCCGTATCCGCCGATGAGCGTCGCGAACGCGTCGAAGTCGATCACCGACGTGCGCAGGAAGACCTTCGGATCGTCGACCACGAACTGCAGGCCCTTCTGCAACCCGTCGATGATGTCGGTCGCGTGAAACACGGGGTCCGGCGACGTGAGCAGCAGTTCGATCAGTTCCTGGTTCACGAGCGGACCCAGGTCGCGCAGCAGCCGGACGAGGGCGTCGACGCCGTCGATCGGCGTCGGACCGGCGAGCAGCGCCTCGATGTCCCGGTCCACGATGCCCCCCAGGACCTCACCGACGACTCGTGCGTCCTCGAAGAGTCCCGTGTCGACGAGCCCGATCACGGACTTCAGCATCAGCGCCATGCGTGCATCGCGCGCCCGACCGGAACATCGACGATCTCCACATCGATGGAGGTCGGGATTCGCCCACATGCTCTCCAGGAGAAAGGTGGTGATGCTGCCCGAACTCCCGCCGGCAGCGCAGGTGACGGCGCCGTACTCCTCGACATGGCGCGCCAGCGCTCCGTAGTGAGCGAACAGGTTCTGACCGTTGCCTCTGACGCCGGCACAGGTGGCCGCCGTCGCCGACGGACGGCGCACGCGAACCGGTTGGTCGTCCGGGCCGTGGGCTGCCGCGGTCCCGCTGGTGCACAGGGTGACCGCTGCCAGCACGACAGCGGCGAGTCTGGTCGGTCTCGAACGCATGTGGCTCCCTCGTCGTCGGTCGAGCCAAGCTAGCCGACGGTCGACGTCGGATCGATGGGCGGGCACTCCGTCGAGCGTCGAGGTCGAACGGGCGCCACCTGTCGCCGTCCCTCGTCGTGTGTCGCAGGAGATCCGCCCTCGTCGTCGGCACGCCGTTGGGCCGACGACGAAGGCGCTCCGGCCACTGCGACGCCGCCAAGTCGCAGTCTGCTCCTCGGAGCAGGAGTTGCCGTGTGTCCCTACGCCACACAGAGGCGGCAGGTGCCCGTCTGATACGCGTCGGTCCGGATCGTCGGTGACGTTCCGCGTCGACCACCGTGGCCGATCGCATGGGCTGTGGTCGACCCGATGGACAGGGACGAGGTGCGATCCCCGGCGCACCACCGGCCCCGCTCGACCGACCGGCCTCGACCGACCGACCGGCCTCGCCGACGGGCGCGGGTAGATTCCGTTCTCATGTCCGGTGACCGTGCAGCGACGTCCGGACAGGTCGAGACGATCGTCGTCGGAGCCGGAATCGCCGGTCTCGCTGCGGCTCGTCATCTCGTGGCGGCCCGCCGGTCGGTGGTGGTGCTGGAGGCCACCGACCGGATCGGCGGTCGGCTCCGCTCGACCGACGTCGCCACCGGCGGGCGGGTCGACCTCGGGGCCACGTGGTTCTGGCCGGGCGAACGCCGCGTCGTGGAGCTCGTCGCCGAACTCGGGGTCCGAACCCACCACCAACACGTGGCGGGCGATGCCATGTTCGACGCACCCGGCACGGCGACCCGCATCGACGGCAACCCGATCGACGTCACCTCGTTCCGCTTCGCCGACGGTGCCGACAGCCTCACCGAGGCGCTCGCTGCGTCCCTGCCGGCAGGGACGATACGCCTGTCACATCCGGTGAACAGGATCGTCGCCGGTACGTCCGACCTGGTCGTACACGCCGGCGCTGGGCGCCACCGCGGCCGCACGGTGGTCCTCGCACTGGCCCCGGCAGCCTCCGTCGCGCAGATCGAGTTCGTGCCCCCGCTGCCCGGGAGGATCGCAGCCCTGGCCCGATCGACGCCGATCTGGATGGGGTCGATGACGAAGGTGGTGGTGGTCTATCCGGAGGCCTTCTGGCGCGCCGACGGGCTCGCGGGCGCGGCGGTGAGTCATCGCGGCCCGCTTCGCGAGATCCACGACATGAGTGGACCCGCCGGCGTACCTGCGGCGATCTTCGGTTTCGTCCCGAGCGGCGGCACCGTCGAGCGAGGAGCGGTGATCGAGCAGTTGGCCCGGCTGTTCGGTGCTCGTGCGACCGAGCCGATCGAGATCCACGTCGCTGACTGGGCGGCTGAGAAACGGATCGTGCCGGTCGGTGTCGAGCCGTCGACCGCCTACGAGCTGTTCGGCCACCCGGTCTATCGAGAGCCGCTCTTCGATCGACGGGTCGTGTGGGCGTCGACGGAGACCGGCACCGTCTCGTCGGGCCACATCGAAGGCGCACTCGAAGCCGCCGAGCACGCCGCCCGTACGCTGCTGCGCACGCTCGACCGCCCGTCCGTCCCGACCTCAGGAGGTCCGACATGAGCACCACCACCCTCGCCGAGCTGCTGGCCGAATACGATCGAGCACTCGGTTACACCGACCAGCTGTGGGCCGGCCTGACGCCGGATCAGGTGTCCTGGCGTGAGTCCGATCGGGCGAGCGGCATCGGCTGGCATCTCGGTCACCAGGCAGCGGTCGCCCATTTCATGGTTCGGAACCTGACGGCTGCCGAGCCACCGATCGACGAAGAACTCGATCGACTCATGGACTCGGCGACGCCCGAAACCGACCGAGGCGCACTGCCGGACCTCGGTCGCCTCCGGTGGTACCGCGACACCGTCGCCGACCGTGTGCGATTCCGCGTCGGCGAGATCGATGCCGGCCGCGTCGGTGCCCCTGCCCAACTCGGGGTCGTCGCCCGCACGCTGATGGTCGCGATCATCAACCACGAGTATCAACACAGTCAGTGGATCGGCGAGATCCGTCTCGGCGTTCACGGGCTCGCCCTGCCCGACGCGCCCTTTTCCGACCACATCTCGATGATCGACGGCTACGTCGTGGTGCAGTGACCGAGAGCGGGCACCGAGCGCCTACTGGCGGTGCCGGGCGTACTCGATGACCCGTTCCATCACTGCGTCACCCGCCTTGTCGACCGCACCCGCGTCGAACGGCGGCTGCGGGTCGTACTCGATCATCAGCTGACTCGCCTCCGCTGCCGTTCGGTCGAACAGGATCTCCACGAGCCGGAGGGCCATGTCGATACCGCTCGACACGCCAGCGGCCGTGAGGATGCGGCGGTCGAGGTGCTCGACGACACGTTGCGGGGTCGGTGTCGCGCCGGTCGCCTCGAGCGCCCGGTAGGCGCCCCAGTGGGTCGTCGCGGTCAGACCGTCGAGCAGCCCCGCGGCACCGAGCACGATCGACCCGGTGCAGACCGACGTCGTGAATTTCGTCGTCTCGTGCGCGGTGCGAAGCCAATCGAGGACGCGCCGATCAGACGCCAGCGGGCGGGTGCCGACGCCTCCGGGGAACACGATCAGGTCGGGTTTCGGGATCTCCTCGAACGTCGCGTCGCGGGTGATGCCCAGGAAGCCGTTCTCGGAACGGACCTCGCCACGCTCATGGCCGATGAACGTGACGTCGATCTCGGGGATCCGCTGCAGCACCTCGTACGGCCCGATACCGTCGAGCGCGGTGAATCGGTCGAAGAGGGGGATGACGGCCCGGATGCTCACGGGGAACTCCGGTTCGGTGTCGTGGTGGGGACGGAGGTCCTCCGGCTGTTCGGCGTCAGTCCCAGATGGCTTGACGGGTGTCGTGATCGAAGAAGTGTGCGTTCTCGGTGGCGACGGCGATCTGGGCGGTTTGGCCCATGCGCACGGTCGAGCGCGGGTTGAAGCGGCCCACGGCGTTGGCAGCGGTCTCACCGCCGGCATCTTCGACCGCGTCGGGGTCACCGGAATCGACCGTGGTCGCATCCAAACGGAAGTGCACCATGATCTCGGAACCCAGCGCTTCGATCAGCGAGACGGGCGCGGTCAACGAGCGGCCCTCGCCCCCACCGGAGGTGAGCGCGGCGTCCTCGAAGTCTTCGGGGCGGATGCCCAACACGACGTTCTTGCCGTCGTAGTCCCGCAGCTTCGGACGCTTCGCGAGCACCGACGCGTCGAGGTTCAGGGTCTGGGAACCGATCGTCACCGAACCCGCATCACCGTCGATCGTGACGGTCGACTCGTACAGGTTCATCGACGGTGAACCGATGAATGCGGCGACGAACACGTTGTCGGGGCGGTCGTACAGGTTCTGCGGGGTGTCGACCTGCTGCAGGAAACCGTCCTTGAGCACGGCGACACGGTCGCCCATCGTCATCGCCTCGATCTGATCGTGGGTCACGTAGACCGTCGTCACACCGAGCTCACGCTGCAGACCGGCGATCTCGGCGCGCATCTGCACCCGCAGCTTCGCGTCGAGGTTCGACAACGGCTCGTCCATCAGGAATGCCGCTGGCTGACGGACGATCGCCCGCCCCATCGCGACGCGCTGGCGCTGACCACCCGACAGCTGACCGGGCTTTCGATCCAGATTCTGGGTCAACTCCAGGATCTCCGCAGCCTTGCGGACCCGAGTGTCGATCTCGTCCTTGGGCACCTTGGCGAGCTTGAGCGCGAACCCGATGTTGTCGTACACCGACATGTGCGGGTACAGCGCATAGTTCTGGAACACCATCGCGATGTCACGGTCTTTCGGCTCGACGTCGTTCACGACCCGGTCACCGATCCGCATCTCGCCACCCGTGATGGTCTCCAGCCCGGCGACCATGCGCAACGCCGTCGACTTCCCACAGCCGGACGGACCGACCAGCACCAAGAACTCCTTGTCCTGGATGTCCAGATTCAGATCGTGGATCGCGTGATACCCGTTCTCGTACACCTTGTTGATGTTCTCGAGTTGCACGGTTGCCATGTGTTTGATCCCCTTGAGTTTCAGCCCGCTGTGTCGGCGAGCGTGGTTGATGTCGTAGCCGAAAGCGATTTCACCCTGCTCGCGCCGATTCGACGGACATACTACGCGGTCCCACGAGGGCCACGTCAACGTTCAGATTCAGGAACGTCTGCACGGCGTCGGCGGACAGTTGGTCGTCGGAGATGACGAGGTCGGCTCGTTCGAGCGGGGCGATCTGTGCGAGGCCACGGGTGCCCCACTTGGTGTGGTCGGCGAGCACCACGACGCGTTGCGCCGATTCGATGAAGGCCCGATTGATCTCGGCTTCGGCGAGATTCGGTGTCGAGTAGCCGAGGCCGGCGTCCATCCCGTGGACACCGAGGAACAGCACGTCGATGTGCAACGTCGAGAGTGCGCTCGTGGCGATCGGGCCGACCAGCGCGTCGGACGGCGTGCGGACACCTCCGGTGAGCACCACCGATGCGACCTGATCCTGTGCCTGGTACAGCGTCTGCGCAATCGATGGTGCGTTCGTGACGACGGTCAGATTGGCCACGGAGTGCAGGTGCCGGGCGAACGTCCACGTCGTCGTCCCGGCGGTGAGGCCGATCGCCGAGTTGGGCTGCACGATCTCGAGCGCTCGCTGCGCGATCAGTTCCTTCTCGGCCCGCTGGCGTTCTCGTTTGGCGTCGAAGCCGGGCTCGAACGAACTGAGGTCGCCGAGGCGGGTCGCACCACCGTGCACCTTTTCGATCAGCCGTTGCGCGGCGAGCGCGTCCAGGTCGCGCCGGACGGTCATCTCGGACACGCCCAGGCGTTCGGCGAGTTCGCGCACGCGCGCCGATCCCGTTCGACGAACCTCGTTCAGGATCAGGTCGTGGCGTTGGCGTGCGAGCATGTGGCCCCTGGATCAGGTTGGCGCACACCGCCGCGGATGTCAACATGTTCGAACGAATTCGAACATGTGTCGCCGTCCGCTCGGTGGTACTCCCGCAGGGTGTTGGTCCGCAGTGGTGTTCGTCTTGACAACGTCCAGCCGACGGAGCACACTATGTTCGATTATGAACGTTTCTGTTCACACCTGAGGGGAGCATCAATGTCAGACAAGTCCACCACCCGTATGCCGAGTCCGTCGACTCACGGCTACTCACTCGGCCGACGCCGCTTCATCCAGGGCGCGGCAGGCGCCGCCGGCGCGGGCCTGATCCTGCCGGCTGCCCTCGCAGCGTGTGGTGGCGACGACGACGACGCCGGTTCTGGCAGCGAGGGAACCACGGCCCCGGAGGGCAGCGCGGCGGCGGGCACCACAGCGCCCGCCGCGGCCGGCGGCGGCAGTTTCGGCGCCAGCGGCGAGGTCAGCATCGGCTCGAACTACTCCGACGCACTTCCGCAGCAGGGCCTCCAGGCCGCCGTCGATGCGCTTCCCAACGGCGACGTCACCGCCAGCATCAACGAGGTGGACCACAACACGTTCCAGGAGAACATCTCGACGTACCTGCAGAACCCCGACGACGTGATCCCGTGGTTCGCCGGTTTCCGCATGCGATTCTTCGCCGACCAGGGTCTGCTCGGCGACATCACCGACGTGTGGGACGCCGGTCTGAACGGCCTGCTCGGTGAGGGCTTCAAGGTCGCCTCGACCGGCAACGACGGCAAGCAGTACTTCGTGCCGTGGACGTACTACATCTGGGGCGTCTACTACCGCCCGAGCGTGTTCGAGGAGAACGGCTGGACGCCGCCCACCAACCAGGACGAGTTGCTGAGCCTCGCCTCCGACATGCAAGACGCGGGCATCACACCGTTCGCCTTCGCCAACGACGGTAACTGGCCCGCGATGGGTACGTTCGACCAGCTCAACTTCCGCCTCAACGGCTACCAGTTCCACGTCGACCTGATGGCCGGCAAGGAGAGCTGGACCGACGAGCGCGTGAAGAACGTCTTCACGACCTGGGAATCGCTGCTGCCGTTCCACCAGGAGAACCCGAACGGTCGCGAGTGGCAGGAGGCCGCTGCGGGTGTCGTCGACGGCACCGCCGGCATGATGACGATCGGCACCTTCATCGGTTCGCAGTTCCCCGACGGCGACACGAGCGACCTCGACTTCTTCGTGTTCCCCGAGCTCGACCCCGAGCACGGGATAGGCACCGTCGAGGCGCCGATCGACGGCTGGTTGATGGCCAAGGACCCGAGCAACGTCGAGGCCGCCAAGGAGCTGCTCTACCACTTCGGCACGGCCGCCGCCCAGGACGCCTATCTCAGCAAGGATCCCAGCGTGGTCGCCCCGTCCGAGGACGTGACCGTCGAGTACACCCCGCTCCAGCAGAAGGTGCTCGAGGCCGTCGCCGCAGCGCCTTCGGTCACGCAGTTCCTCGACCGTGACACGAGCCCCGAGTTCGCGTCCAACGTCGCCGGACCGCGGTTCGCCGATTTCCTGTCCGACCCGTCGCAGATCGACAGCATCCTGACCGACATGCAGGAGCAGGCCGAGGTCATTCTCGCCTGATCACCGATGCGGGACGTCACCCCGGCTCCGGCCGGGGTGACCCGGATCATCCACAACCCAACGCCACCACCTGGGGGTACACATGGCGAGCACCATCGCGGATTCCTCCGCACCCACTGATTCGACGCGCCCGCCCACGCGGAAGAAGCGAACGCAGTTCCGAGGCCGAGACCGCACGGTGTTCCTGCTCATGGTCGGGATCCCGACCGCGCTCCACGTGCTGCTCGTCTGGGTGCCGACGCTCGCGTCGATCATCTTGTCGTTCACCGACTGGAACGGCATCCGATTCTCGGAGATCAACTGGGTCGGGTTCCTCAACTACGAGCAGATTCTGACGGTCTTCGAGAAGGACTTCTGGCAGGCCGTGATCAACAACGCGGTGTTGCTGGTCTTCTTGTTCATCGGCCCGACGATGTTCGGCATGTTCCTCGCCTATCTGCTCGACAAGAACATCCGTGGTACTCGCGTGTACCAGAGTGTCTTCTACACGCCCGTCGTGTTGTCCCTCGCAGTCGTCGGTTTCATGTGGCAGAGCGTCATCTACTCCACCGACAACGGGCTCGCCACCCAGCTCTTCGGCGGTGGTGAGTCCGTCGACTGGATCGGCAACCAGTCGTTCCTGATCCCCTTCGGCGACACGTACGGCGTCTCGAAGAACTTCGTCGCCATCCTCGTCGCGATCGCCTGGCGCCACACCGGGTACATCATGGTGCTCTACCTCGCCGGCCTGAAGAGCGTCGACAACTCGCTGCGCGAGGCCGCCGGCCTCGACGGCTGCAACGAGTGGCAGGCCTTCCGGCACGTGATCTTCCCGACGCTGAAGCCGATCAACGTCGTGGTCGCCGTCATCACGGTCATCGAGGCGCTCAGGGCGTTCGACATCATCTTCGTGCTGAACACGCCACGCAAGACCGAGGTGCTCTCGATCCTCACCACGAACAACCTGCTCGGTGAGGGCGGCGGCAACGTCGGACGCGGCTCGGCGTACGCCACGATCCTGTTCATCCTCTGTCTCGGCTTCGTGATCTGGTACGTCACGAACCACTACCGCAACACCCAGGAAGGGGCTGAGTCCTGATGGCCGACACGACCTCCATCGACCCGTCGACCCAGGCGCTCATGGACGCCGAGTTCGAACGCAACAAAGAGCCGTTGCGGCCGTCGCGCGTCGTGCTCTACGTCTTCCTGACCCTGACCGCACTCGTCTGGCTCGTCCCGATCGCGGGCGCGGTGTTCGCGTCGTTCCGGCCGTTCAGCGAGACGGTCCGGGAGGGGGCGTTCAGCTGGCCGAACAGCTTCACGCTCGACAACTACCGCGAAGCATGGGAGCAGGGTGACATCCTGAGGAAGTACTGGAACACGGCGCTCATCCTCGTGCCGGCGCTGATCTTGACGCTGTTCTTCTCGAGCATGGTCGCCTTCGTGTGCAGCCGGTACAGCTGGAAGTTCAACATCAGCTTCCTCGTGCTGTTCACGGCCGGCAACCTGCTGCCGCAGCAGATCATCATCCAGCCGCTGTTCCAGATCTACAACCGGATCCCGCTGCCGGAGTTCATGTCGAACTCGGGCAAGCTCAACGGCAGCACGTGGGGGTTGATCCTGATCCACGTGGCGTTCCAGAGCGGCTTCTGCACGTTCGTGCTCAGCAACTACATGAAGCTGCTGCCGAAGTCGCTCAACGAAGCCGCGTTGGTCGATGGCGCCAGCATGTGGGTGCTGTACTGGCGAGTGATCATGCCGCTCACCCGGCCGGCGCTCGCCGCACTGGCGACGCTCGAGTTCACCTGGATCTACAACGACTTCTTCTGGGCCGTCGTGCTCGAACAGCAGGGTGACGATCGGCCGATCACGTCGTCGCTGGCCAACCTCGGTGGCGAATTCGCCACCGACGACAATCTCATCGCAGCGGCGTCGATGTTCGTCGCGATTCCCACACTCCTCGTCTACCTTGCGCTGCAGAAGCACTTCATCGCCGGTCTGACGCTGGGCGCCGACAAGGGCTGATCGAGATCGACGTCGTCGAGCTGCGATCCGACGCCCTGTGCGTCGTCGTCGGTCTTGACGGCGGCATGCCCGAGTTCTTGTCGATCGGGCCAGCCCTCGACGGGTTCGTCCCCGAGCTAGCGGCCCGGCCGTTGGCACACGCCGTGATCGACACCCCGACGCCGATCGGGATCGTCGCCGACACCTCCACCGGGTACGCGGGCCGTCCCGGCCTCCGCGGCGCCCGTCCCGACGGATCGGGATGGGCGCCCAGGTTCGCGCTGCGTGACATCGCGCGGCCCGACGCGGCGTCGGCCGTCTTCCGGCTCGACGACGAGGTCGCCGAACTCACACTGGTGATCACGGTCACCGTCGACGACGTGTTGACCGTGAGCGTTCGGCTCGACAACGGCGGCGTGACGCCGTACGGGCTCCTCCAGCTCGCTCCGACGATTCCCCTGCCCGCGCACGCCGAGGACCTCATCACCTTCACCGGCCGGTGGTGCCGTGAGTTCCAGCCGAGCCGGACGCCGTTCGAGGCCGCGACCGTGATCGAGAACCGAACCGGACGCACCTCCCATGCCCATGTGCCGGCGCTCTTCGCGGGCGCCCGCGGTTTCGACGAGCAGCGTGGCGAGGTCTGGGGTGTGCAGCTCGCCTGGAGCGGTAACCACGCCCTCATCGCCGAGCGCCTTCCGGACGGTCGTCGATACGTGCAGGCCGGCGAGCTGCTGGAGCCGCTCGAGGTCGAGCTCGAGCCCGGCGCGTCAGTACGCGGCGCCCGATGTCGTGGTGGCCTGGTCCGACGCGGGGCTCTCCGGGGCCAGTCAGGCGTTTCACCGATCGGTCCGTTCCCGGTCGCCGTCCGCCGGGCCGCGCCCGGTGATCCTCAACACGTGGGAGGCGGTGTACTTCGATCATCGCCTCGACACCCTGCAACAGCTGGCCGACGTCGCGGCGTCGGTCGGGGTCGAACGTTTCGTGCTCGACGACGGCTGGTTCGGCGGGCGCCGGGACGACACTGCCGGGTTGGGTGACTGGTGGGTCAGCGACGCCGTCTGGCCGTCCGGGCTGGCGCCGATCGTCGACCACGTCACCGGCCTCGGGATGGAGTTCGGGCTCTGGGTCGAGCCCGAGATGGTCAATCCGGATTCCGATCTCTATCGCAAACACCCGGAGTGGACGCTGGCGACGCACGGCTACGAGCCCGTACTCGGCCGCAACCAACTGGTGCTCGATCTCGGACGTGAGGAGGTTCGCGACTTCCTGTTCGAGGCACTCGACGAACTGCTCGACGACTACGACATCAGCTACCTCAAATGGGACATGAATCGTGACATCGTCCAGGGTTCGCGATTCGGCCGCGCCGGCGCCCACGGGCACGTCGTGGGCGTCTACGAACTGATCGACCGCATCCGCGCCGCCCACCCCGGGCTCGAGATCGAGAGTTGTGCGTCCGGCGGCGGCCGGGCCGACCTGGGCGTGCTCCGCCGAACCGACCGGATCTGGACGTCCGACTGCAACGACGCGATCGAGCGGCAAATGATCCAGCGTGGCTTCTCGATGCTCTTCCCGCCCGAGGTCATGGGTGCGCACATCGGGCCCGAGCGCACGCACACCACGTTGCGACGGCACGATCTCGGCTTCCGGGCGGCTACGGCACTGTTCGGACACCTGGGCATCGAGTGGAACCTGCTGAACGCGGACGACCTCCAGCGACGTCAGGTGGCCGCCACGACCGAGCTGTATCGGCGACTTCGGCCACTGCTCCACACCGGGCGGACGGTCCGCGTCGAGCATCCCGATCCGTCGGTGCTGGTGCACGGGGTCGTGTCGGATGCCGCCGACCACGGCGTGTTCGCCTACGTGCAGCTCACGCCATCGGCGACGACGATGCCGGCACCGATGCGGCTCCTCGGCCTGGACCCCGATCGCAGCTATACCGTCAGCGTGGTGAACGACATCGGTTCGGCGAAGGAGGGCGGCCGATCCCGTCCGGGCTGGCTCGACGGCGGCACCGGGCCGGTCGCCGGGCGGCAGCTGATCGACCGGGGGCTCCAACCGCCGATCCTGCACCCCGAGTCGGTGTTGATCGTCGAAGTGCGGGAGGCAGCATGACCGAGGTACGCATCGATCCCTTCCTGGACACGGTCGTCCATGTGGTCGGCACGCGCCAGAAACGACCGAACCTCCCCTCGTCTGGCTGCCCGTTCTGCGTAGGCGGCATCGAGGCGCCCGAGCCGTATGACGTGCGCTGGTTCCCGAACCGATGGCCGGCGATGGCGGGCGAGCGTTGCGAGGTCGTGTTGTACACGCCCGAACACGACGCAACCTTCTTTTCGATCGGGCTCGCCGGGGCTCGCAAGGTGATCGATCTCTGGGCTGAACGGACCGAGATGCTCGGCAAGCGCGATGACGTCGACTACGTGCTGGTCTTCGAGAACCGTGGGCCCGAGGTCGGCGCGACGATCGCTCATCCACATGGTCAGATCTACGCGTACGACCATGTGCCGAGCCGCCCTTCGCGACGATTGGCGGCGGGCTGGGCGCCCGATCCGGACCCCGGTGATCTGCAGGTCATCGACGCCGGTGGATGGATCGCAGCGGTGCCCCACGCTCCGACCTTCCCGCTCGCGATCGATGTCGCGCCAGCCCAGCGGATCCCTGACCTGCCATCGGCGTCCGACACCGAACGTGACGAGTTGGCTGCGCTGCTCGTCGACCTGTTCGCCCGCCTCGATCGACTCCACGACCGGCCCTTGCCGTACATGATGTGGCTCAACCAGCGTCCGACCGTCACCGACGGCTACGAGGACGCGTGGTTCAACATCGAGATCGTCTCGCCGTGGCGTTCCGCCGGTGTGCAGCGGTTCATCGCGGCCGCCGAGGTCGCCTGTGAGGAGTACTTCAACCCCGTGATCCCCGAAGACGTCGCCGCTCGGCTGCGAGACCTCGGCTGACGCCTCCGGCCGGCCCCGACAAAGGAACCTCCATGGACCCCAAACGCTTCTCCCTCTACGGGAACACGATCACGGCGGCGCAGGACCGCAAGGCCCTCGAGTGGCAGCAGATGTTCGTCAAGCAGTTCGACTTCGACCCCGACGAGCGGTACGAGTTGAGCGTGCACGACAACGCCGAACTGGGCGACGTGCTCGGCATTCGCGACATCAGGCGCGACACCGACGGCGACCCGATCGATCGCGAGACCGGGCTCGTCGTCTCGACGATCCGGATGGGGTACGGCCACTATCGCATCGCCATGGCCGGAGCATCGGCCGCCCGCGCGATGGGCCGCACGCCGTACTGGCTCGACCTGCTCGCGATCCCCGGCATCACCCAGGACGCGATCAACTGGTGGAACACCAACTACAGCAAGTACTCCCGGGTCTCGCAGCGAAGCGGCCTGTTCGACAAGTACGTCTGGGAGTCGGTGACGTCGGGTGACAAGACCCTCCCCGGCCTCAACTGGCTGCTCAACAACCAGGCGATGGGATGGCCGTGGCGGTTCCTCAAGGCGAATGCTCGCGACTACCGCAAGAGCGAGCTGTTCGCGAACCTGCACCGCGCGATGCCATCCGACATGCCGATTCTCACCGCTCACATGTGGAACTGCATGGGCGCCGTCGCGGGCGGCATGACCAATGTCGTCGACATGATGTTCGACAACTGGCCGATGGCGTTCCAGCTCACCGAAGGCGCCACCCACGCGGTCCAGTCGCCGTCCGGGTACTACGGCTTCCGCATCATGAACCAGTTCGACGAGGACGACGAGATCCTCCATCCGACGCCCGCTGACGCGATCGAGTACGTCGGTCACCACGTCGATCACGAGTTGGTGGAGAACATCGAGGTCGACTGTGCCGCTCGTCTTCGACGGATGGTGGACGGTCAGCCTCGTCGCTTCCTGTTGACGATGGGTGGCGCAGGAGCGCAGCGCGAGCTCTTCAAGGCGATCATCGACCACTGCCGCCCGATGATCGACCGTGACGAGCTCACTCTGTTCGTCAACCTCGGCGACCACGCCGACAACTGGGAGTGGCTGCAGGAGCAACTCGGTGCCGCAGCGTCTTCGGTCCGGACCCACCGCACCTGGCGCGACGCCCGCAACTTCGCCGACGAGATCCGCGACGGCGAGGCGCGAGGGCTGCACGTGTTCCTGTTCGACAACACGTTCCACGGCGTGTACGCGACCAACTACCTGATGCGGGTCAGCGATGTCCTCATCACCAAGCCGTCCGAGCTCGCGTTCTACCCGATCCCCAAGATCTTCAACGCCCGGGTCGGGGCGCACGAGGCGTGGGGAGCGATTCGCAGTGCCGAGCTCGGCGACGGCACGATCGAGCTGCGCACGATCCCGCGTACGTTGCAGGCGATCGACCTCATCACCGAGGAGAACGACCTCCTCGAGATGTTCTGCGACTGCATCGTCAAGAACAAGCACATCGGCGTCTACGACGGCGCCTACCGGTGCGTCGCCTTGGCCACCGGTACCACCTGGACCCGCTCTCCCGACGGCAGCACCGTCGATCGCGGTCACTGACGGATCCGTCGAGATGCTGCCCGTCATCGGTGAGCTTCGGCCCTGGGCCGACCCGGCGCTGGTGCAGCTGCATCGGCTACCGATGCACGTTCCGCTGACGGGCTTCGAGCGTCGGTCGCTCGACGGTCGCTGGCTGCTGGAGATGTTCGAGCACCCCGACCGTGTACCCGCCACCGCGCTGACGGGGGACCGGCCCGGCGCCGTCCAGGTCGCCGTGCCCGGCAACTGGACGATGCAAGACCTCGGCGAGTTCGTCGACCTGCCGCACTACACCAACGTGCAGATGCCCTTTCCCGGGCCGCCACCCCGGCTGCCGGATCGCGACGCGACCGGGGTGTACCGCCGTTCGTTCTCGGTTCCCGCACGCTGGATCCGACAACGCTGCGTCCTCCACGTCGGCGGCGCGGAGAGTGTGCACGCCGTGTACGTCAACGGCCGCTTCGTCGGGTACGGCACCGACAGCCGTCTGCCGAGCGAATACGACGTCGGACCATGTCTCGTGCGCGGCCGAAATGAGTTGGCGATCGTCGTGGTGCGGTACAGCGCGCAGAGCTACGTCGAGGACCAGGATCAGTGGTGGATGGCCGGCCTCCACCGGTCGGTCTGGCTCGAGGCACGACCCGATGTGCATCTGGCCGACGTGCCCGTCGCCGTCGGCTACGACCCCGCCACCGGGACCGGCTCGGTCGCGGCCACGAGCGTGGTCGACTTCGGTGGAGCACCCGAGGCCGGATGGACGGTCAGGTCGACACTCCGCGATCCGCGCGGACGCCAGGTCGGGCGCGTCATGATCGAGGAGATCCCACACCAGGCGGAACGACCGTACGTCTTCGAGGGATTCCGAGCGACGAGCCGATGGGACGTCCGACGGGCCAAGGCCTGGAGCGCCGAGAGACCGCACCGCTACTCCGTCGTCGTCGATCTCGTCGACGGTCTCGGCGACGTTCGTCAGACCGAGGTGCAGCACGTCGGTATCCGGAGCGTCGAGGTTCGTGATCGCCGACTGCTCGTCAACGGTCAGCCGGTCTGGATCTTCGGCGTCAACCGCCACGACCACCACCCCGACCGTGGCAAGGCCGTCAGCGTCGACGACATGCGCGCCGACCTGGTCCAGATGCGCGCACACAACATCACCGCCGTCCGCACGTCGCACTATCCCAACGACAGTGCGTTCTACGACCTCTGCGACGAGCTCGGGTTCTACGTCTTCGACGAGGCCAACATCGAGAGTCACGCCTACAACACGAGTCTGTGCGACGACCCGTCCTACCGGACCACCTGGCTCGAGCGAGGTGCCCGGATGGTGGAGCGCGACCGCAATCACCCCTGCGTCATCTCGTGGAGCCTCGGCAACGAGAGCGGCCACGGAGTCAACCACGAGGCACTCGCCGCATGGATCCGGACGACCGATCCATCCCGGCCGCTCCATCACGAGGGCGAGATCCTGCATCGCGGTTGGATCGGGAACGACGCGAATGTGAGCGACATCGTGGGCCCGATGTACCCCGACATCGCGGCGATCGAAGCGTACGGACGCGCGGGGGACGGCACGCGACCGCTCATCATGAGCGAGTACAGCCATGCGATGGGCAACAGCAACGGCTCGCTGGCCGACTACTGGGATGTCATCACGTCCGCGCCCGGACTGCAGGGAGGATTTGTCTGGGAGTGGAAGGACCAGACCCTGCGCCAGAGAACACCCGGCGGGCGCGTCAGGCTCGCCTACGGCGGCCAGTTCGGCGACACGCCCAACGACGGTAACTTCGTCGCCGACGGTCTCGTGTCGGCCGATCTCGTCCCACACCCGGCGATGCGCGAGCTCGCCTGGGTGTATCGGCCGGTCACGGTCGAGCGGGGCCGGGGTGGGCTCCGGATCGAGAACCGACAGTCGTTCGTCGATGTGAGCGGCCTGCGGGCGACGTGGGAACTGGTGGTCGATGACGAGGTGGCTCGTCGTGGCACGCTGCGGGTGCCACGACTCGGACCTCGATCGTCCGTCACCGTGCTCCTGCCCGGCGACCTCTCCGGCACGGCACGCGACGCCGTGCTGAGCATCCGGTGGGAGACGCGGTCCGAGACCTGGTTCGCCCCGGCCGGTCATGTGGTCGCATGGGACCAGGTGCGACTCGGCCGGCGGCGCAACCCACGCCCGGACCCATTCGCCGAGCACGACACCGGCGCTGAGGGGCTCGTCACTCCTCGCCTCAACCTGTGGCGGGCAGCAACCGACAACGACGGATTCAAACTGATGCCCGAGAAGCGGCGCCGGCGCGCGCCGAACGTGGCGTTACGCAACTGGCAGGCAGCCGGCCTCGACGTCCGGCCGGCCGACGAAGTGGTCGAGCACGATGTTCGGGTCGATCGGGACGAGCACGGCGCGACGTACCGTCACGTCGTCGATGTTCCGGCGTCGCTCGCCGATCTCCCGCGCGTGGGGGTGTCGTTCGAGCTCCCGAAGCGATTCGACCGCGTCCGGTGGTCGGGTCGCGGCCCGCACGAGAACTACCCCGACCGTAACCGGAGCGCGTTGCTCGGCGTCTGGGAAGGTCCTCCGGACGAATCCCCGTACCTCGTTCCCCAGGAGTTCGGGCTCCGGACCGATTGCAGCTGGTTCGAAGCGATCGACTCGACGTGCGGCCAGGTGGTTCGGATCGACGCGGTACGCCCGTCGGTGATGCACGTGTCGGCGACCGGTCACACGGCAGCCGATCTCTTCGACGCGGCGACCGAGACCGAGCTGCCACCAGGTGATCGATTGGTCGTCTGCATCGATACCGCACATCGCGGCCTCGGTACCGCGAGCTGTGGACCGGACGTGTTGCCGCAGTATCGACTGGGGTCGGGCCGATACGAGTTCTCGTACCGAATCTCGGTCCGGGAGCGAGACCGATAGGCGCTCATGTCGGGCGGTGCTGGCCGGACACGTTCGGATCGATCCGGAACGACGCCGTCGCTCGGCATCGAGATCCGATCCGGCTCGCGGGGGAAGATCGGGCGGTACGATCGGCGCCGTGCCGGGTTCGCCGTTCGAGCTGGTGTTCCAGGAGATCCGGATCTTCGTGTACGGGAATGCGGATCACTGCCCGGACTGCTCGCGTGTGTCCGATCCTGCGACGGCGACGGCGCCGACCGGGATCTGCACGCCGACGTTCGACGTCTCCGTGTCGCTCGACGGGGCGATCATCGCGACCGATGCGTTCCGTGACGTGTGTGAGGACGTGCCCGGTGCCACGTTCACGCCGCTCGACGGTGCGGACGGATGCTGGCGGTTCGACGTCGATCGAATCGTGCGCATCGACCCGTTCGACAGCAACGTGAGGGCCGGAACCAACTGTGAGACGTGTGGTGAGCCCCGCTACCTCGTCCGGGCGGGACCGCTCCACCTCCATCCGCACGAGGTGCTGCAGCCAGGATTCAGCCGGACCGACGCAGGATTCGGCGACACCGCCGACTTCGGCTCGACACAGCCGGTCTGGCTGCGACCACACGTGCTGCTCGATCGCGACACCGGTCGGGCGCTGAAGGAGTCCCATCTCCTCGGCATCCACCTCATCGCGCAGCCCGAACCCGACATCTGAGTGGCGTCCCGGTTCGACGCCGATGATCAGACGGCCAGTACCTCGGCGCCCGCCGATGGACCGCAGAGCCAGACGCGGGCGGTGTGGCCGTCGTGGTCGTAGCGTTCGAGCACGTCGCGCTCGAACGCTACGACCTGGTCGGCTGCGACGAGTGCCACGGCGCAGCCGGCGAACCCGCCGCCCGTCATCCGAGCGCCCAAGCAGCCTGGCGCGGTCCAGGCGACATCGACGATCGCGTCGAGACCCGGGCCGGAGACCTCGAAGTCGTCGCGCAGGCTGACGTGACTCTGCCGCATCAGGCTGCCGAAGAGCTCGACGTCCCCGTTGGCCAGGGCGTGGGCGGCGTCGAGCGTGCGTTGGTTCTCGGTGACGACATGGTGGGCGCGCCGGCGGTCCGTCGGGTCCTCGATGGTGGCCACCTGGGTGAGGTCCGCATCACGGAGCGCCCGGACGCCGAGTACGGCCGCGGCTCGCTCGCAGGCAGCTCGGCGATCCCCGTAGGCGCCCTCGACGAGCGAGCGCCGGGTACCGCTGTCGATCACGGCGACGGTGACCTGGTCGGGGATGGGTGCGGGCGTGAGCGTGAGTTCGCGACAGTCCATCAAGCTGGCGTGGCCCTCGACGGCGCCGGCCGAGATGAACTGGTCCATGATGCCGCTCGGGATCCCGACCACCTCGTTCTCCACCCGTTGGCCGAGCCGTGCGACGTCGATCGGTGCCCAGGATCGTCCGGCGCGTCCGAGGAGCCCGCAGATCGTGGCGACCTCGACCGCCGCCGATGACGAGAGACTCGCACCCGTCGGGATGTCGGTCTCGATCGTCGCCCGCCAACCGCCCGCGGGTACGCCGGCCTTGCCGAGCAGGCTGACGGTGCCCGCCACGTACCGGGCCCAGGCTGCGACGTCGCGTGGGTCGGACGTGGGGTCGATGATCACCTCGCCGAACCCGTCGGACGAGATCGTCACGAGGCCCGACTCGGGGTCGCCGTCGGACGAGATCGCGAGCACGGTGTCGAACGGGAGCGCCATCGGGAGAGCGAAACCGTCGTTGTAGTCGGTGTGTTCACCGATCAGGTTGACGCGGCCGGGAGCCCTCGCCACGAGCTCGGGTTCGCCCCACCGGGACCGGTGCGCGGCGACGGAACGCTCGTGGGCACCGGCTTCGGACACCGCGTCACGCTACTGGCTGTCGAGCGGTCGGGAACGGCCGGGTCGGACTTCGTCGCCCAACCGATACGGTCTGGTGCGTGGACGTTCGAATTGGTGTGACGCAGGCCCCCCGGGAACTGAACGTGGAGGTGGACGACGGAGATCGCGACGACGTCAAGTCGCGTGTGGAAGCAGCGTTGTCGGGCGCGACCGACGTGCTGTGGATCACGGACAAGCGCGGTCGAGAACTCGGGGTACCCGCAGCGAAGATCGCCTACGTCGAGGTCGGCTCGGCCGACAGTGATCGCCGCATCGGATTCGGGGGCTGATGGCCGGCGGACCCGGCCGGTCGATCCTCGACCGTCGGCTCGTCTTCGTGACCGGCAAGGGTGGGGTCGGCAAGACCTCGGTGGCCGCCGCCCTGGCGCACCTCTCGGCGCGTCGGGGGCGTCGCACGTTGGTGTGCGAGATGGATGCCAAGGGATCGCTCGCCGACGCGTTCGACACGTCACCGCTCGTCTTCAAGCAGCGCGAGGTCGAGCCGAACCTGTTTGCGATGGCGATGAACACCGAGGACGCCCTCCGTGAGTATCTGCGCCTGTTCGTCCGAGTCCCGTTCCTCGGCAAGATCGGTCCGCTCGCCCGCACGTTCGACTTCGTCGCCGACGCCGCGCCCGGCGTCAAGGAGATCCTCACGATCGGCAAGTTCTGCTGGGAGGCCAAAGAACACAACTACGACCTGATCGTCGTCGACGCGGAGGCGACCGGACACATCGTCGCACAGATCGGGGCACCGCTGGCGATCCGCGACATGGTGCAGGTCGGCCTCGTCCGTGACCAGACCGACTGGATGCTCGAGGTGCTGCACGACCCGGCGATGACCGGCGTCGCCGTCGTCACCACGCCGGAGGAGATGCCCGTGACCGAGACCCTCGGGCTGCTCGACCGACTCGTGGACGAGACCGGGGTCGCGGCGAGCACGCTCGTCGCCAACCGCGTGCTACCGGCGCTGTTCGATCGTCGGCAGACGGCGATCGTCGACCGGCTCGGTGAGGTCGAGGACCTCCTGGTGGATGCTGCCGGTCAGAACGTCCGTGCCGTGCTCGAGGCAGCCCACATCACCGAGGCCCGCCGCCGGATCGGCAGCGGCCACCTGAGTCGGCTCCGGGACCACACCGATCTCCCGATGCTCATGGTGCCTGAGCTGTTCACCCGTGCGACGGGGCGCCGCGTCGTGTCGCTCGTGGCCGATGCGCTCGCCGAGGAGATCGACTGATGGCCGGCTCCGTGCAGCGACCCGATCTGCTCGCCTTGTTGGCCGCGAAGGAGATGGTGCTCGTGGTCGGGGCCGGGGGCGTCGGCAAGACCACGACCGCTGCTGCCATGGCGGCGGCCGCCGCCACCGAGATCGGCGGGCGCGTGCTGGTCGTCACCGTCGATCCCGCGAAGCGACTCGCCGACGCCCTCGGTGTCGGCGAGATCCGCAATGAGGCCACCCGCGTGCCGGACGCTGCGTTCGCCGCGGTCGGCGTCGAGCCGAGCGGTGAGTTGTGGGCAGCGATGCTGGACACCCGCCAGGGCTGGGACGAGCTGATCCGGCACCACGCGCCCGATGACGAGATCCGTGACGCGGTCCTCGCAAACCCGCTGTATCAGAACCTGACCGGGCGCTTCGTGCACAGCCACGACTACCTGGCGATGGAGAAGCTCCACGAGCTGCACGCCACGGGGGAGTGGGATCTGATCATCGTCGACACGCCGCCGTCGCGAAACGCGCTCGACGTGCTCGACGCCCCGCGTCAGATGAAGGAGTTCTTCGGCTCGCGGCTGCTCCGGTGGCTCACGGTGCCCTACCGCTCGCGCCTGTTCACGGTGGCCTCGCGGCCCTTCTACCAGATCGCCGACCGTGTCCTCGGCTCCCGGTTTCTGCAGGACATCGCCGAGTTCTTCATCCTCTTCCAGGCGATGGAACGTGGCTTCGTCGATCATGCGACCGAGGTCGAGCGCCTGCTCGGTGATCACCGGACGACGTTCGTCGTCGTGTCGACGCTCGAGGCGGCGCCCAGCTATGAAGCGATGTTCCTGAGCCGTGAATTGCTGCGTCGAGACATGCATCTCGGCGCGATCATCGCCAACCGCGTGATGCCGACGTCGTTCATGGCGCGTGGGTCGGCCACGAGCGCACGCAAGCTCGCCGCACTCGCAGGCGACGGACTCGCCACCCGGGTCGCGGTCGAGTTGGATGCCGATGAGGCCGCGACCGAAGCGGTGCTGACCGAGATCGGTGAACGGTTCCACCAGGTCGCCGTCGTCGCCACTCGGGAGGCCGAACGTCGAGCCGAACTCGCCGACCTGTCGCCACTGCTCGTTGCGGCGCCCATGCTCGACCACGACATCAACGACGTGGCCGACCTCCTCCAGCTCGCCGAGCATCTCGTCCCGTGACCGTCTCGCTGGATCGTCTCCCGCCGGTCGGTGAGCGCCGGCTCGCCGTTCGGGTCACCGCGGACGCTCTCCGCCAGATCCGCGGTGGCAGCCCGTGGTTGTACGACGGATCGATCACTTCGGCGAGCCATGACGGCGCTCCGGGCGATCTGGCGGTGGTGTTCGATGACCGCCGCAAGTTCGCAGCGATCGGTCTCTGGGATCCGACGTCGCCGATCCGGGTCAAGATGCTGCACGTCGGAGCACCGGTGACCATCGACGCTCGGTGGTGGCAGCAGCGGTTGTCTGCGGCGATCGATCGGCGAAGCACACTCGCGGATGATCCCGACACGACCGCCTACCGATGCGTGCACGGCGAGAACGACGGGCTGCCCGGTCTCGTCGTCGACCGGTACGAGGACACCCTGGTCGTCAAGCTGTACACGCCGGCATGGTTCCCGCACCTGCGAGTGCTCAGCGACGCACTGATCGGGCTGCTCGCGCCCGAGCGGGTGGTGCTCCGTCTCAGTCGGTCGGTGGCCGCAGGCGCCACCTTCGAACTGCACGACGGCGACACGATCGTCGGACCGGCACCGAACCAACCGGTGTTCTTCCGGGAGCGAGGTCTCACGCTCGAAGCAGACGTGGTCCACGGTCAGAAGACCGGCCACTTCCTCGATCAGCGCGACAACCGAGCACTCGTTCGGGGCATGGCCGCCGGTGCCGACGTCCTCGACGTCTTCGCGAGCACGGGTGGATTCTCGGTGGCGGCGGCCGCAGGTGGTGCGAAATCCGTCCACCTGATCGACCAGTCGGAGCCCGCGGTGCAGGCGGCTCGCCGCAACCTCGAGCACAACCATCGGATCGCCGAGGTCCGGCGCTGTGCCGTCCACACGACCACCGGAGACGCGTTCCACGTTCTCGCCGACCTGGCCGCCAAGGGCGAGCAGTTCGACATCGTCATCGTCGACCCACCGACGTTCGCGTCCAACCAGGCCGCCGTGCCGCGCGCCCTGGCCGCGTACGCCCGACTCACTCGTCTCGCGCTCGCCGTGGTCCGGCGCGGCGGCACCTTGATCCAGGTGTCGTGCTCGAGCCGCGTCACCGCCGACGAGTTCGTCGAGAGCGTGCTGACCGCCGCTGCGTCCGCCGGGGCCGAGGTGATCGAGACGCGTCGCACCGGACACGCGGTCGATCATCCGATCGGGTTCGAGTTCGGCGGCTACCTGAAAGCCGTGTTCCTGACGGTCCGTTCGACGCCGGACCGTCTCTGACCGTAGTCGGGAGCCCAGTCAGCCGCGAGCCGGCTTGAAGAACTTGGCGATCAGCGGCTCGTAGTGCGACAGGGGCGAACTCACGTAGTCGGGGTCGAACGCCGTCTGGTCGTACTTGGCGCAGAACTCCTCGGTCCGCTCGTAGTAGGGCGAGTCGACGTACTCGTCCCGGGTGTTGCGGTCCATGCCCAAGTGGTGCCAGAAGTAGTATCCCTGGAAGATCCCGTGATGCTCGACCATCCAGTGGTTGGCCTCCGACACGAACGGCTTGACGATGCCCGCAGCGATCGAGGGATGGTTGTACGGCGCCAGGGTGTCGCCGATGTCGTGCAGGAGCGCACACAGCACGTACTCCTCGTCGCGACCGTCGTTCTCGGCGCGGCTGGCGGTCTGCAACGAGTGTTCGAGGCGGGATACCGGGAACCCGCCGTGGTCCCGAGCGAGCATGCGGAGCTGCGCGACGATGTTGTCGGCGGCCATCGCCTGGGTCACGGGGAGCTGGCTGGCGATCAGCTGCCAGTCCTGCTTCGTCGACTGATCGAAGGCTGTGAACTCTGCGCGCAGCCCGGTGTCGCTCATGCAGTGATCGTAATGCGATCTCGGGAATGTCTGCGAGCCGACCCGCGATGCGGCAGACTCGTTGTTCGTGTCGAAGCTCACCGAACTCGTTCGAGAACACACCGCACTCGACGTCGCCCAGTCCGCCCATCTGAATCGCCTCGTCTCCGAGTGGGGGATGCTCGCCGATTTCTCGTTCTCCGACCTGCTGCTGTACGTGAGGGACGCGGCAGGCACGTGGGTCGTCATCGGCCAGGTTCGCCCGGCCACGGGCAAGACGATGTACCCCAACGACTGGGTGATGGCCACCGCGAACGAGTCGGAAGCGGCCGTGCTGGATCGGGCTTTCGATGTCGGCGAGATCACCGAAGGCGAGATCCACGTCGAGGGCATCGACGACGAGACGCGTATGACGGCGATCCCCGTGCTGTCCCACGGCACACCGATTGCCGTGTTGACGCGTGAGTGGATCGAGAAGGGAGGCCGTGGGCCCGGCGAGTTGGAGCGTGTCTACGGCGAGATCTTCACGAACTTCGTGCGGATGATCGCGTCGGGCGCGTTCCCGTTCCCCCAGCGGGTGGGGGATTCGAGCGCGGCTCCCCGTGTCGGCGACGGCGTGCTGTGGCTCGATGCCGCCGGCCAGGTGCTGTACGTGTCGCCGAACGCGAGCTCGGCGCTGCACCGTGTCGGCATCCAGGCATCGGCGATCGGGATGCGCCTGGCCGAACTCGGTTTCCACGACGGTCCGGTCCGGCAGGCGTACGAGCGACGCGAGCCCGTGATCGAGGAGTTCGAACAGGGGCCGAGCGTGACGCTGCTGTGTCGCTGCGTACCGTTCCTCGATGGCGACGCCGTGACGGGCGGCGTGCTCCTCCTGCGTGACGTCACCGAGTTGCGCAAGCGGGATCGGCTGCTGTTGAGCAAGGACGCGACGATTCGCGAGATCCATCACCGGGTCAAGAACAACCTGCAGACCATCTCGTCGCTGTTGCGTCTCCAGGCCCGCCGGTTGACGCATCCCGAAGCGATCGCCGCTGTCGGTGAGTCGGTGCGACGCATCCGCACGATCGCCCTCGTCCACGAGGCGCTGTCGCGCGAGCCCGGTGACGATGTGACCTTCATCGAGATCGTGCGTCCGCTCCTCCGACTCGCCGAGGAGGGCCTGCAATCGCCCGACCGGCCGGTGCGGTTCGCCGTGCAGGGCGACGGCGGTCGGATTCCGGCCGCCATCGCGACACCGCTTTCGGTGGTGCTGACCGAGTTGCTCCAGAACGCCGTCGATCACGGCTTTCCCGAGGGTTCCGGCGGTGGTTCGGTGGTGGTGCGCCTCGAGAACAACGGTCGGTCGCTCGACCTCTCGGTGATCGACGACGGTCGCGGTGTGGCGGCGGGGTTCACGCTCGATGCCGCGACCGGGCTCGGCCTGTCGATCGTCCGCACGCTCGTGACCACCGAATTGAACGGCGAGATCGTGATGCGCCCGCTGACGGCCGCCGACGCGGAGCGGGCCGGCTTCCCGTCGGAGCGCCAGGCTCGGGGCACGGTGGTCGAGCTCTCGGTGCCGATCAGCGAGGAGTGACATGGCGTTGCGCCCGACGGGTGCGCAGTTCCGCGTAGCCGGAATCGTCGGGGGCGTGGTGGTGCTCTGGCTGGTCGGGCTGGTTTGGTTCCGGCCGTGGATCGCCCACAACGACTTCGCGATCTTCCGGATCGCGTTGGAGCGGGAACTCGATGGCCACATCCGGGTCGTCGGTGCCCACTCGCGTCTCGACGTGTTCCATCCGGGTCCGTTGCGCGAGTGGGTCTTCGCGGTGCCGTACTGGATCAGCGGCCGCCGGGCCGCTGCGCTGCCGGCCACCTCGCTCGTGCTGAACGCCGTCTGGTCGATCTGGATCATCTCGGTCGCCCTGCGGTTGCGTCCGCGTGCGTGGGGGGCAGCGTGTGCCGTTGGTCTGCTCGTCCTCGTGATCGCCTTGGGGCCCGATCTCGCGAGCCCGTGGAACCCCCACCTGGCGATCCTGCCGATGTATCTCGGCTGTTGGTCGGCGGTATCAGTGGTGGCGAGGCGGGGCGAGGCGTGGGTCGCATGCGTCGCCGCAGCGTCGTTCGCAGCGCAACTCCACGCCTCGGTCCTGATCCTGGGCGGGGCATTGCTCGCGACGGCGCTGGTGGCGCTCGCTGTTCAGCGGCTGTGGGTCGAAACGGTGGGTGCGCTCGGTCTGGGGCTCGTACTCTGGTCGGGACCGATCATCGATCTTCGAAAAGGTGCGGAAGCGAACCTCGTCCGCCTCGGCACGGTCGGCGCGGATGGCGAGTCGGTGGGGCTCGGTGACGCCCTCGGCCACGTCAGCCGGCTCGTGTGGCCGGGGACGCCGCTCGGTCGTGTCACCGTTCGGCCGAGCGTGGAGCTGCTCCCAGGATTCCACAGGTGGTGGCTGGTGCTCGTCATCGTCGCGCTGGTCGGTGTGACGTGGTGGTCGCTGCGGTCTCCCGCCGCCACGACCGCCACCACCGCCGACCCGGGTGACTCCGGGGACGCCGAGGTCGACACCGGGTCGCTCCCGCTCGCCGCCGGCGCCATGGCGATCGGCGCGTTGCTGGTCGCGATCGTCTCCGTGTCGTTGTTCGTCGAGCCGGCCTACCGGTACCTGTACGGGCCGCTCCAGGCCGGGGCGGTGTTCGCATCGTCGGTGGTGACCGGTGCTGCCATCACCGCGATCGAGCAGACGGCGGGACGGGGAACGCCCATCTGGTTCGCCCGCGTGGCGGTACCGGTCTGCGTCGTCGCCGTGTTCGCGACCGTGCCACGTCTCGACGGAGCGTCGAAGGAGCGTGGTCGGCTCGACGTCGAGAGCGCGGTCCGTTCGGCCTTGGAGGAGCGTCCCGGTTGGGCGACGATCGAGGCGATTCCCCTCGACCTCCGGGGGGCGGGTGATCTGGACGCCGAAGTGCTCGACGTCGCACTGCGAAGCGGCGTGGATGTGCGATCGCGCCGTACGCAGCTCGGGCTCCCGGCGCCCGGCACGGTCGACGGCGTGTTCGGGGTCGCGATGTCGCCCACGCTCGATTGCCTGCTGGGTCGTCCGGGCACCGAGGAGATCGTGCGCGGCGCGACGGCGATCGGTGAGATCTTCGCGATCGTCGCCGTCGACCGGCAGTCGGTCGCCTACGACGAGTGCATCGGCGGGCCGCTCGGGTGAGCCTCGACCCGCGGCGTCAGCCGGCGGCGGAGGCCGAGGCGGCGCGGGCGGCGCGCTGTTCGGCGGCGCGCTGGCGGCGGATCGAGCGCCGTTCCTCTTCGGAGAGCCCGCCCCAGATGCCCGAGTCCTGGTTGGTCTCGAGCGCGAAGTCGAGGCAGGCCGAGGTCACGCTGCACTGGGCACACACTCGCTTGGCGTGCTCGATGGAGGTGAGTGCGTGACCGGTGGTCCCGACGGGGAAGAACAGCTCCGGGTCGGTGTCTCGGCAGAGTGCATGGTCGCGCCAGGTTTCTTCGGCGGCGGCGAGAGCGAGACTGGACGCAAGGATCGACACGTAGGAGCTCCTCGTAGCTGTGTTGGGCGGTCCGGGGGACCGACAAACCGCGGGGGTGGCGCTTCGGTGATTCCGTGGGATGAACGGTGAGGCGCCTGGCTTGCGAGGCGTACGTTAGGCGTTGTCCGGACACTTATCAAGAAGATCAGATAGAACGTCGCCTGCTATCTGTATTGCAGATGGCACCGTCGTCGACTGGCGGTGGCGATGCGCCGATCGGCCGACGTTCCTGCCACGATCGGGGCATGACGCTCGTGATCGCTCACCGTGGCGCGTCGTTCGCGGAGCCGGAGAACACCGTGGCCGCGTTCCGCCGAGCGGCTGAGTTCGGAGCCGACGGCGTCGAGCTCGACGTACGTCGCACCGCCGACGACCGGCTCGTCGTCCACCATGATCCGGCCCTCGCCGACGGCCGCCTGATCCGGGGGACGGCGGCCGCCGAGCTCCCCGGCGAGCTCCCCGACCTGGGTGCCGCGCTGGACGCGTGTGCCGGCATGTTCGTGAACATCGAGATCAAGAACGAGCCGACCGAGCCCGACTTCGATCCGTCCGATTGGGTCGCTCGGCGGGTGGCGGTCGAGCTGCAGCGGCGTGGCGTCCCGACCCGATGGCTGATCTCGTCCTTCCGGATCGAGACCATCGACGTGTTCCGCCGGCTCCTGCCGGGCATTCGGACCGCGTGGCTGGTCGACGGTCTCACGGACGAGGTGATCGAGCGGGCCGCCGCGACGAACCATGCAGCCGTGCACCCCTGGGTCGAGCTCGTCACGGCGGCGTCGGTGCGGGCGGCTCACGCGGTCGGGCTCGCGGTCAACACCTGGACGTGTGACGACCCCGTCCGCATGCACGAGCTGATCGGATGGGGAATCGACGGCATCTGCACGAACGTGCCCGATGTGGCGGTACGGGCTCGTGCCCGTCGATCAGCCTGACGAGCCGGGAAAGACCAACTGCACGGCATCGGGAACGTGGTCGAACTCGAGGCGGTCGACCCAACCGAGATAGTCGCCGTCGAGCTGATAGGGGAACGGATCTGGGTGGCTCACGACGAGCCGATCGACGTCGCGCCATTCGACGAGATCGTCGCTCACCCGCACGCCGCCGCCCCGGAGCGCCGACCCGAGGCCCCGCAGGATCGGCACCACTCGCAACGTCCGAAACGTCACGACGACGAGTCCGCGGTCGAGCGTCGCCGCAGGCGAGAGGTCGAGGGGATGGTTCCCGAGGTACGTGTAGGGGTTGGTGTTCAGGACGATCGAGAAGTAGCCGTCGTCGATGACGCCGTGGTCGCCGCCGTCGACCCGGAAGTGCGGGTGCTTGCGGTCGTACCCGCGAACCCACGTGGACAACCCGGCGGAGATGAAGAGGGGGTGTCCCAACCATCGCTTGAGTGATGCGTGCCGTTCGACCGCCTGCACGACCTTCGCATCGAAGCCGATCCCGGTGTGAAAGCAGAAGAAGCGTCCGTTGACGCGTCCGAGGCCGATCGGGCGGAGGTCGGCCGCGTCGAGTCCTTCGGCGAGTAGGTCGGCCGCCGCCACCGGATCGTTCGGCATGCCGAGCGTGCGGGCGAAGACGTTGGTCGATCCGCCGGGCAGCACGCCGAGTGCCGTGTCGGTGCCGGCGATTCCGGTGGCGACCTCGTTGAGCGTCCCGTCGCCGCCGTATCCGATCACGACGTCGACGCCGCGCCTGGCGGCGTCGTGGGCGAATCGAGTGGCGTGCCCTCGCCGGTTGGTCTCGACCACGTCGACGTCGTGGCGACGCGCCAGGCGCCGGTGCACGACGACCGTGTTGCGCGCCGTGACCGACGAGGCGAACGAGTTGACGACGAGCAGGATGCGCAAGACGCGTGACGGTAGTCGCGTCGCGGCATGCCGCGCAGCAGCGCTCCTCGCCGGGAACGGCGGCGACGACCGTTCGCTCGCCGGCGTGCGCTCACCACGGCGCCGCCCGAGCAGGCGACGAGGGCCAGGATGTTCGGTGGCGCCCGCATCGACGCTGCCGAAATCGTCGACGCCGTTCGCGTCGGCTCGCGGACGGCGAGGAGACGTGCGAGCGGCGACCGGCGGCGTTCGCGGGCGTGTCGCTCCTGCGTCGCCCGGATCTCCGGTCTTCGGATTCTGTCGTTCGGCTTGGGGCTGCCATCTACCGGTCGGTAGCTTGTGAATCCATGAACGTGATCGTCTGTGTGAAACAGATCCCCGATCCGGCACAGCCGGGTGAGCTGGATCCCTCCGACAACACCCTCAAGCGCGAGGGCAAGCTCATCCTCGACGAATCCGACAGCTATGGCGTCGAGATGGCCCTCCAGCTCGTCGACGCCGCGGGGGGCGGCGAGGTGACCATCATCTCCATGGCTCCGAACGACGAGATGTCCGGCATGCGCACCGCGTTGGCGATGGGTGCTGCCAAGGGTGTGCTCGTGTCCGACCCCGAGCTGGCCGGCTCCGACGCACTCACCACCGCCAAGGTGCTCGCGGCCGCCGCCCAGAAGGCGGGCCAGGCCGACCTGATCATCGCCGGCACCGAATCGAGTGACGGGTACACCGGCACCGTGCCCGAGCAGATCGCCGAGGTCCTCGGTCTGCCGTCGATCACGTTCGCGAAGAGCGTCGCCATCGAGAATGGCACCGTCAAGGTCAACCGGCAGACCGAAGCCGGATACGACGAGGTCGAATGCCCGACGCCGGCGGTCGTCAGCGTAACCGCCGGCGTGGTCGAGCCTCGCTACCCGAGCTTCAAGGGCATCATGGCCGCGAAGTCGAAGCCCGTCGACAAGGTCACGGCCGCCGACCTCGGCATCGCGCCGGTGGGCTGGGTCGGCGCCGACCAGCAGATCGTCGACATCGCCCAGGCCCCAGCCCGCGAGGCGGGCGAGATCGTGGAAGACGACGGCGAGGCCTATCTGAAGATCGTGGAGTTCCTCGAGGGCCTCAAGGTCATCTGAGCACAGCGGAGACAGGAGAACACATCATGGGAATCGACAACATCTGGGTCTTCGCCGAAGCCTCCGACGGCACACCGACCTCGGCGACGCTCGAGCTGCTGACCAAGGCGCGCAGCCTCGGCTCCGTCTCGGCGTTCGTCGTCGGCGACGGCGAGGCCATCGCACCCGCACTCGGTGAGTACGGCGCTGCCCAGGTCTACTCGACGGGTGCGCTCGACGGCACACTGCCCGGCGTCGCCGGTGCATCGGCGATGAAGGCCGTGATCGACGGTGGTGACGCACCCGACCTGATCATGTTCCCGCAGTCGTACAGCGGCCGCGACGTCATGAGCCGGCTCTCGGTCAAGCTCGACAAGACCGTCCTCACCAACAACACCGACATCGCCACCGACGGCGATGCGTTGAAGGTCACGACCCCGGTCTTCGGCGGCGAGACGATGGTGACGACGACGTTCACCGGCGCCGGGCCGTTCCTCGCGGGCTTCCGCCCGAAATCCTTCGAAGCGGAGCCGGGTGGAGCGGGCTCGGGCGAGCTCGTCGCGGCCGCGGTCCCCGATCTCGGCGCGACCGGCGGGGCCAAGGTGACCGCCGTGCACGTCGAGGAGTCGACCGGTCCGAAGCTCGACGAAGCGGCGATCGTGGTCTCGGGCGGACGCGGGCTCGGCGAAGCCGAGAAGTTCGAGATGGTCGACCAGCTCGCCAAGCTGCTCCATGGCGCCGCCGGGGCCTCACGTGCGATCGTCGACGCCGGCTGGGTGCCCTACTCGATGCAGGTCGGCCAGACCGGCAAGGTCGTCAAGCCGAACGTCTACATCGCCGCCGGGATCTCTGGGGCAACGCAGCACATGGTCGGCATGAAGGGCTCGAAGAACATCATCGCGATCAACAAGGATCAGGAGGCCCCGATCTTCGGAGTCGCCGACCTCGGCATCGTCGGTGACGTACACAAGGTCATGCCCAAACTCATCGAAGCCCTCCAGAATCGCTGAGCCGCTCCGGATCGCCCGCTGGCGGCCTTGCGTCTCAACGCACAGCCCGAAGCCTGTTCCGGTTCACGTGCGTTGCCAGCGAACGATCTGGTCGCGGCTCAGAACGAATGATGTGGGTGTGAGCGAAACGGTCGACGCGACACGTTCGACCGTTCAGACCCCATTTCTCGGCCCGGCTGAGAGTCAGAGGATCTGTGAGAGGAACAGCTTGGTGCGCTCTTCCTGCGGGTTCGTGAAGAAGTGTTCGGGCGAACCGACCTCCACGATCTCGCCGTCGGCCATGAACACGACCCGGTCGGCGACTTCCCGGGCGAAGCCCATCTCGTGGGTCACGCAGATCATCGTCATGCCCTCGTCGGCGAGATCCTTCATGGTGTCCAGAACTTCCTTGATCATCTCCGGGTCGAGCGCCGAGGTGGGCTCGTCGAACAGGATCACCTTCGGCTTCATCGCCAGCGTGCGGGCGATCGCCACCCGTTGCTGCTGACCGCCCGAGAGCTGACCCGGATACTTGTTGGCCTGATCGGGGATCTTCACCCGCTCGAGCAATTCCATCGCGGTCGCCTCGGCCTCGGCTTTCGGGATGCCACGGACGTTGCGCGGTGCGAGCGTGATGTTCTCCATCACGGTGAGGTGCGGGAACAGGTTGAAGGACTGGAAGACCATGCCGGTCTCCCGTCGGATCTCCTGGATGTTCCGCACGTCGTCCGACAGTTCGATGCCGTCGACGACGATCGCGCCCTCGTTGTGCTGTTCGAGCCGATTGATGCAGCGGATCAGCGTCGACTTGCCGGACCCGGACGGGCCGATGACGACCACGACCTCCTGCTTGCCGACCGTGAGGTTGATGTCCTTCAGGGCGTGGAAGTCACCGAAGTACTTGTGCATGTTGCGCACCTCGATGATGGCCTCACCGGTGCCACCGGAGATCTGCGTGGCGTCGGCGTTGACCTGGACGTTGCTCATGTCAATACTCCTGTGAGGTAGATCAGGGTGGCGCGGACGTCGAGCGGCGTCATCGCGTGCCCACCCCGAGTCGTGCTTCGAGTCGGCGGCTCTCTTTCGACATCGTGTACGAGAAGGCCCAGAATCCGAGGGCGACGAACAGGTAGGTCACCGGCGCAAGGCCCCGCCCGAGGAACTGTGGCTGGTTGTTCGCGATGCCTGCGGCGCTGAGGAACTCGAGGATGCCCACGACCGCCAGCAGCGAGGTGTCCTTGAACAGGGCGATGAACTGGCCGACCATGGCGGGGATCACGGCTCGGAGCGCCTGGGGGAGCACGATGAATCGTTGCTGCGCCGCCGGCGCGAGCCCCAGGGACTGCGCAGCCTCCGTCTGCCCCTTCGGTACGGCCTGGAGGCCGCCGCGGACGATCTCGGCGATGTACGCCGCACTGAAGCCCATGATGACGACGATCGCCAGCGTGAGATCGGCGGGACGCTCGAAGTCGATCGGCAGGAAGAACGGCAGGAGGAGGCCCGAGAAGAGCAGGAGGGAGATCAGCGGCACGCCACGGATGAACTCGATGTAGAGCACGGACGCCGTCTTGATCACCGGCAGTTGCGACTTCCGCCCGAGTGCGAGCAGGATGCCGAATGGCATCCCGAGCGTGACGCCGACGACGGCGGTGAACAAGTTGATGTGCAGACCGCCCCAGTCCTCCCAGCCGAACCCGTCGAACCCGATCGCACGCACGACGAACGCAGCGGCTGCGGCGACGGCCAACGGGACCAACCAGGTGGCAGCCTTGGCCGCGGCCGTCGTCGCCACATCGCGGCGTGCCATCTCGCTGAGCATCCAGGCGAAGACGACGATGCCGACGGAGATGCCCCCGAGCGACGACGTTCCGGCGATCACGAGCATCGAGGCAACGACCAGCAATGCCGACACGTAGACGGCGCGCGTCCGCACACCCTTCGGAGCCATCCATGCCAACTCCCGTACGATGAACACGAACAGGATCGCCGCCACGACGCCGACGCGAGGCGGCCACGTCCTGGTGAACGCTGAGAAGAAGATCAGGATCGCGATGATCGCCCAGAAGCGACGGGCCAGATCGAGCGCACTCGACTTGACCGCGTCCACGCCTTGGAGCTCGGCCAGTTCGTAGCTGTTCCGTGCGATCGCGCCGGCGGCGAGCCCGATGGCTGCCATCAGCGTGAACGCCGAGACCCACAGCCGCCAGAGCTCGTCGTCGGGGAACTGGCCGATCATGAAGATCCGCAAGGTGTCGCGGATGATCGTGAATTCGATCGAGATCAACCAGCCGATCGCCTGCCAGGCGAGGAATGCGCCGACCAGGCCCACGACGACGGTGATGACCGAGTTCAGGGGCGTGTTGAACAAGTTGACCTTCAGCCACTCGCCGGGCGAGACGCTCGCCGAGGGACGCTGGCGAGGCTCGGGCATCGGGACGGGGTCTTCGCCGAGCACGGTCATGGTGACCGCGTCGGTATTGAGGCCGGTCGCTCGTACGTCTTCGCTCATGTCGTCCATCTCAGCGCCCCACGACCTGGAGTCGGCGGTTGATGGTGTTGCCGATCGCCGACAACACGAGCGAGATCACCAGGTACAGCAGCATCAGGATCAGGACCAGCTGCGGCGCAGGCAGTGACTGGCCCGCCAGGTTGAAGATGATCGACGTCATCTCACCGAACCCGATGGCGATCGCCAGCGACGAGTTCTTCGAGAAGTTCAGGAATTGGTTGATCAGGGGCGGGAAGGCGATCCGCATGGCCTGGGGGAGCACGACGAATCGGTACCGCTGGAAGCTCGTGAGCGCCAGCGCCTCGGAGGCCTCGACCTGGCCCTTGTCGACGGCCTGGATGCTGCCTCGGACGATCTCGGCGATGTGCGTTGCCGTGTAGAGCACCAGTGCCGTGACGAGTGCGGCGTAGGGCATCTGCATGCGGATGCCGCCCTCGTAGACGCGGCCCGCATCGCCGATCGTGGGAAGCGAGATCTTGGCGGGCCCGCCGAGGGCCGCGAACGCGATGACGGCGATGCCGAAGAAGGTGCCGACGCCCCACAGGACCCGGTGATGTGGGGCGCCGGTGTCGATGAAGACCTTGGTGCGCCAGTACGCGACGACGCCCGCGATGATCAGCGCAGCCAGCAGGATCCAGCGGAAGGCGACGAAGTTGTCGAGCCCTTCCACCGAAGGGAACGCGAAACGGCTGTTGTTGAAGATGAAGGCGTCCAACGGGGTCCAGGACTCGGTGGACCGCGGGAACGCAGTGAGATAGACGCCGGACCAGATGAACAGGATCACGACGAGCGGCGGGATGTTGCGGAAGAACTCGACGTAGCCGGTGGCGAGCTTGCGCATGAGCCAGTTCGTCGACATGCGGGCGATGCCGACGAGAGTCCCGAGGATGACGGCGAGCGGAATGCCGATCACGATGATCCTCAGCGTGTTGAAGAATCCGGCGGTGATCGCCTCGCCGACCGTGTCGGCGGGCGTCAGCGCATTGTCGGCGATCGTGATGCCGGCGGGTTGATCGAGGAAGTCGAAGGTGAGCTCGAGACCGATCGCGTCCGTCCGGTCCCGGAAGTTCCCCCAGAGGTACCAGAGGATCCCACCGATGACCACGGCGAACACCACCTGAGCGATGATCGCCAGCACCTTGGTGTCCCGCCACAGCGGTGCGAGCTGCGCGACGGACTTGTCGTAGCGGCGCTGCCGGGCGACTCGGAAGCAGTCCAGGAACAGACGCCCGATCATGTAGGCGATCGTTGCCGCGACGCCGATGGCGACGGCCCACAACAGGAAGATGATCATCGAAAGAACCCCCAGAGTTCGATGTGTCCTCGTGGGAGGGGCCCGTAGGCCCCTCCCACGACTTCGGGAACACCGTGTCGCGCCCGGCCTGCCGGCCGGTCACGTTGCTGCGATCAGCGGAACGGCGGCGTGTAGAGCAGACCTCCGTTGGTCCACAGATCGTTCGGGCTGCCCTCGAGGGTCAGACCGATCGGAGAGAGGTTGCGGTTGAAGATCTCCTCGTAGTTGCCCACCTGGACGATCACGTTGTAGAAGGCATCGGGAGCGATGCCCAGTCCGAGATCCTTGACCGCCTCGTTGCCGTCGGCGTCGACCACCGGCTGGCCGAGGAACGTCAGGATGTTCGAGTCCTCGCTCGTGAGGAAGTCGTCGACGTTCTCCGAGGTGATCCCGTACTCCCACGCCTGGACGGTGGCCATCGTGGCCCAGTCGACGATCTGTGCCCACTGGCTGTCGCCGTCGGCGACGGCCGGGCCGAGCGGCTCCTTGGAGATGATGTCCGGAAGGATCGACGTCTCGAGCTCCATGCCGGCGGCGAACGAGGCGAGCTGCGATGCGTCCGAGGTCCACACCTCGCACTGGCCGGCCTGGAAGGCGGGGTTCAACTCGTCGTTCGACTCGAACTCGAGCGGCGTGAACGGAATGCCACGGTCGGCGAAGACCGCGTTCAGGTTGGTGAGCGTCGTGGTGCCGGTCTGCACGCAGATGGTCGCGTTCGCCATGTCCTCGAGCGTTGCGATGCCACTGTCGGCGGCCACCATGAAGCCCTGACCGTCGTAGAAGTTCGTGTGCAGGAACGTTGCCTGCTCGGCGCCGTCGCGGCTGGCCGTCCAGGTCGTGTTGCGGATCAAGACGTCGATCTCACCGGACTGGAGCGTCGGGAATCGCTCGGCGGCCTCGAGGGCGCTGATCTCGACCGCCTCGGAGTCGCCGAGAACGGCGGCCGCCACGGCCTTGCAGAAGTCGATGTCGAAGCCGGCAGCCTCACCGGTGGCGGCGTCGACGGTGCCGAAGCCGGCCAGACTGTTGTTGCCGCCGCAGTTGAGCACGCCGCGCTCCTGGACCGCAGCGAGCACGCTGCCTCCCTGGGCCGCCTCCACGGTGTCCTCCGCGCCGGTGTCCTCCGCGCCGGTGTCCTCGGCGCCGGTGTCCTCCGCCGTGTCTTCGACGGCGGCGTCGTCGTCGTCGCCACCGCATGCCGTCACCACGAGTGCCAGCGCGGCGAGCGCGCCGGCAGCTTTCTGCCAGTTCCTGGTCGTCCCCCTGCGGGTCATACTTCCTCCTGAAGTTGTCGGGTCGTCGCGTCGATGCGCCGACCGATCCGGTTCACGCCACGGCGAGCCTGCGCCCCTCGCGACGAGAAATCGACAGTATCAGGCATCGTCGGTCCGCCGAGCAAGCTCGGCCGACGAGCCGGCCGTCGGACCGCCGGCGTTGTCCGTCCGGCGGACGATTCGACCAGACTGTGCGGATGTCCGTTGCAGGCCCAGCCATCTCGATCGTCCGCTCCGCTCCGAGGTCCGCCGACGCGGTCGGGCTCGCCGTGGGACCCTCGGGTGCGGTCCCGCGGCAGATCGGTCTGAACCGGGCTGCGGTCGAGGCGCTCGGCTTCGGTGGCAAGGTCGGCGAGACGCTGGTCGTCCCCGCGAAGGACGGCCCGACGTTGATCGCGGTCGGCGTCGGCGACGAGCCCTCGGTGACACAACTGCGCGACGCGGCGGCGGCGTTCGCTCGTGCGGCCGGAACGGCGGCCGCTCTGGCGACCAACCTGGCCGACGCCGGCACGGCGGAGCCGTCGGCGGCGGCACAGGCGGTGGTCGAAGGGGTGGTGTTGGCCCGTTACCGGTACACCGGGCAGAAGAACGACACCTCGAGTTCGAGCCCGGTCGATTCGCTCGCGCTCGTGGTGCCGGCGAAGGCCGACAAGCCGGTCGGCCTGGGCGCCGAGCGCGGCCTGGTCACCGCTCGCAGCGCGATCCTGGCCCGCGACTTCGCCAACAGTCCGCCCAGCCACCTCACGGCGCGCGACCTGGCAGCCCGGGCCACCGACCTCGCCACCGAGCACGGCCTCGGGATCGAGGTGTTCGACACCGATGCACTGCGGGTGCTCGGCTGCGGTGGCATTCTCGGCGTCAACGCAGGGTCGGTCGAGCCGCCACGCATGATCAAGCTCACGTACTCACCGCGCACTCCTCGGGCTCACCTCGCGTTCGTGGGCAAGGGCGTGATGTACGACTCGGGCGGCATCAGCCTCAAGCCGAGCAACCCGATGCACGCGCTCATGAAGATGGACATGTCGGGCGCTGCGGCAGTGCTGGCAGCGATGACGGCGCTCGACGATCTCGGCTGCCGAAATCGCGTCACGGCGTGGCTGATGTGCACCGACAACATGCCGTCCGGTTCGGCGATGAAGCTCGGCGACGTGCTCCACATCCGTAACGGCAAGACCGTGGAAATCCACAACACCGACGCCGAGGGTCGCCTGATCCTCGCCGACGGACTCTCGTTGGCAGCCGAGGAAGAGCCCGACGCGATCATCGACATCGCGACACTGACCGGTGCGGCCATGTCGGCGCTCGGCCAGGAGATGGCGGCGGTGATCGGATCCGATGACGGCGTGGTCGAACAGGTGAAGGCCTCGAGCGCATCGGTCGACGAGCCGGTGTGGCAGTTGCCGCTCGCCAAGGAGCGTTACCGAAAGCTGCTCGATTCGGTGGTGGCCGACATGAAGAACGTCGGCGGCCCATACGCCGGGGCGACGACGGCGGCGATCTTCCTGTCGGAGTTCGTCGGTGACGTACCCTGGGCGCACCTCGACATCGCCGGTCCGATGAACGTCGACAGCGACTCGGGTTGGAAGTCGAAGGGCGCCACCGGCTTCGGCACCCGCCTGCTGATCGACCTCGCCATGGAGTTCACGCCAAGGTGAGCCGACCTCGGGCCGATCGCCCGAACTTCGTGTTCATCATGAGCGACGACCACGCCGCGCACGCCATCTCGGCGTACGGCAGCCGGATCAACACGACACCGCATCTCGACCGGATCGCCGACGGCGGGATGCGGTTCGATTCGTGCTTCTGCACGAACTCGATCTGCACGCCGAGCCGGGCCGCGATCCTGACGGGTACCTACAACCACGTCAACGGTGTCACCACGCTCGACACGCACCTGGACAACGGTCTCACGACGTTCCCGCAACTGCTCCAGGCCGCCGGCTACCAGACCGCCCTGTTCGGCAAGTGGCACCTCGGTCACGGACCGCACCACGACCCCGCCGGTTTCGATGTCTGGCGCGTGCTGCCCGGCCAGGGGCACTACCACAACCCGGTGATGCTGAATCACGATGGCCGCATCATCGAGCGGGGTGGTTACGTCACCGATCTGATCACCGACGATTGCCTGCGCTGGCTCGATCAGCGCGATCCGGAACGGCCGTTCATGCTGCTGTGCCACCACAAGGCACCGCATCGCACGTGGGAACCGAGCCGGGAGCACTTCACGATGTACGACGACGTCGACATCCCCGAACCCGACACGATGTTCGACGATCACGCGACCCGCACCGCCGCCGTGCGGGCGATGCGGATGGGGCTGATGGACCTCGACCCGATCGTCGACCTCAAGTCGCCGGTGCCGGACGGCCTGACCGAGAACGAAGAGATCCGCTGGCGGTACCAGCGCTACATCAAGGACTACCTGCGCGTGATCGCCTCGATCGACGACAACGTCGGACGCGTGCTCGACCGGCTCGCCGCCGAAGGGCTCGCCGACGACACGGTGGTCGTGTACACCAGCGACCAGGGCTTCTTCCTCGGGGACCACGGCTGGTTCGACAAGCGGTTGATGTACGAGGAGTCGTTGTCGATGCCCTTCCTCGTGCGGTATCCGGCGATGGTCGCCGCCGGTTCGACGTGTGACGACATGGCGCTGAACGTCGACATCGGCCCGACGTTTCTCGAGCTCGCTGGCGTCGACGTGCCCGACGAGATGCAGGGTGTCTCCCTGGTCCCGCTCCTGCGCGGTGAGTCGCCGGAACGATGGCGCCGCTCGATGTACTACCGGTACTGGATGCATCGCGACGCAGCCCACAACGTCCCGGCGCACTACGGCGTTCGCACTGCGACCCACAAACTGATCTGCTACTACAACGATCCGCTCGGTCAACCCGGTGCGAACGGCCCGGCCGACCCTGTCGAGTGGGAGCTGTTCGACCTGGTGAACGATCCACTGGAGACGACGAACGTCATCGACGACCCGTCCTACGCGGCCGTCGTGGCCGAGCTGCAGGCCGAGCTCGCCCGGCTGCAGGACGAACTCGGCGATACGCCGTGCGAGCGGTCGGTGACCGGCAGGAGCGTCCGTGAGTGGTGACGACGGACCGCCCGAAGCGGTTTTCGCGACGGCGAAGGCGGCGCTCGGCGTCGGCGACCTCGCCGGTGCCTTCGCCTGCTTCGATCGCGCCGACCTGCTGAAGATCGCGGGCAACAGCGTTCGGGCCCTCTCCGCGATCGACGACGACCTCGGCGAAGCGTGCGACCGCTTCGGGTTCGACCTGGACTCGCTCCGCGACATGCGGCAGCTGACCGACCGGATGGCGGCATCGGCCGCCCTGCTGTCGGTTGACCCGGCGTCCTTCGACTCCGACGCGCACCGTCGGATGGCCACGGACTACGAATCGGCCGTCAAGGACGGCTTCCGGACCGTCACGGACCTGCCGGGCTTGGCCGCCGCACTCGAGAGACGGATGCGCACGGTGACGGGCGGCGGATCGATCGCGACGTCGCTGTTCGCGGGTGAATCGCTGACGGCCGTCTCGGTCGACGGGAAGAAGGCCTGGGCGACCCGAGTCGAAGGCGGTCGCAACATCGACGACATCGGTTTCGTCCGGAAGCGGGACGGCTGGAAGATCAAGCTCTTCGCCCGACGCCCTTCGCGCTGACGCCGACGTCAACTCGCCATCGCCACGGCCTCGCAGGCCCGGGCCACGGCGCCGGCGGGAACCCCGGCCTCGATGAGGCGTCGCTCGATGTCGTGCCGATCGAGCCGGACCGTCCGGCGGGCCCACTCGTCGTGTGTCGCCCGGAGATCGTCGGGGAGGCGCTTGAGGTGCCGCTGCGCGACCGTCGGGAATCGGCGGCGAACGGCGAACCCGTCGCTCAACGGTTGGGCGAGCCCGAACATCACGCAGCGGTGGAGCGCCTTGCCGAACGGCGAATTCTGCCCCTTCGCGAACGAGAGTCCCATCGAGGTCGCCGCATGGTCGAGGTCGAGCGTGAAGCCGTCGGGTTGGTGGTCGAACTCGTCGGCGAACCGCCGCATGATCCAGGTTGCAGTCGGGCCGATGACACTGAGCCAGAAACGTTCGACATATGCGCTGCGGGGATCATGGCCACGGGCGTCGACCACGGGGTCGGCCCACGGCCGGATCGTCGCCTGCGACGGGATGAGTTGGATGACGTCCACGGTGTGCTCTCTTCCAGGGTGCGGAGACCGAGGGGAAGCCGGATGCCCGAGTGAAGGGATCGAGCCCGAGGAAAGGGAATGGCCCCTGTACCGCCGGCGATTCCCTCGGTAACGTCGAGCTGCCGCGTAGCAAGGAAAGGTGCCGCCATGCCGACCGTCTCGCGCTACACCCACGGAACCCCGTCCTGGGTCGATCTCGCCACACCTGACCTCGACGCCGCACGGGCGTTCTACGGGTCCCTGTTCGGTTGGCAATTCGACGAGCAGCCGGCCGGTGACCGGGGCACCTACGTGATGTGTTCGAAAGGTGATGCCACGACGGCCGGCATGATGCAGCTCTCGCCGGAGATGGCGGCTGGCGGCATGCCACCGTCGTGGTCGAGCTACGTCACCGTCGACGACCTCGACGCCGCCGCCGAGCGGGTCGGCGCGAACGGAGGTCAGGTCATGCAGCCGCCGATGGACGTCATGGACGCCGGACGGATGGCGGTCGTCGCCGACCCCGCCGGCGCCGTGATCTGCATGTGGGAGCCCCGCGAGCACATCGGTGCCGGTGTCGTGAACGAACACGGCGCGCTGATCTGGAACGAACTGGTGACGCCCGACACGGCCGTGGTGACGCCGTTCTACGCGGCCGTGTTCGGCTGGTCGTCGCAGACGATGGACATGCCCACGGGGCCGTACACGGTGTTCTCCACTCCCGACTCGCAGACCGGATCCGCAGGCGTGATGCCACTGCCTGCGCCGGGTATGCCGACGTTCTGGGCCGTGTACTTTGCCGTCGACGACTGTGCCGCCGCCGTCGCCACCGCACGCGAACACGGCGCCACGGTGCTGGCCGAGCCGCTGCAGGTCGAGGGGGTCGGCACGTTCGCGACGCTCGTCGACCCGCAGGGAGCCACCTTCGCGGTCATGCAACCCGCCGGCTGAGTCGACCGCGATGCGCCCATGAGCGTGTCGTGCATGGGCGTCCGCAGCCGGCCCTACGAATGCCGAACATCGAACGATGGCCAGGTCTTCACGAACCGCAACCGTGTCTGCAGAAGCTCTCCATGGTGTCTCCAAGACTCGGTTGGACCGAGTCCTCATGATGATGTCGTACCCGCCGGACAGCCCGGCGGGGTCACATCCACACAGGAGGAACACCATGACCATCACCGACACCCCCGCGCTCCCCAACGGCGTCAACGTCGAGGCCCTGCTGGGCGCGCGCGAGGCGTTCAAGGGCGACCTCTCGCTCACGAAGTTCACGTGGCGTGCCCGCAACGAATGGGTCAACGGCACCCACAGCCGGACCACGATCGACCAGTTCCACGGCGCGGGCGATGAGCAGTCGCACGACGCACCCAAGGTGCACGACGCCGACCACCCGGCGCTGTTCGCCGCCGAGGACAACGGTTCGACCCCCGTCGAGTTCGTGCTCCACGCGCTGGCCTCCTGCCTCACCGGCGGCGTCGCCGCCGTGGCCGCCAACCGTGGCATCACCCTGAACTCCGTCAACTCGGTCATCGAGGGCGACATGGACATCCAGGGCATCCTCGGCATGGACCGCGACGTTCGCAACGGATACGACAACGTCCGCGTGACGTTCGAGATCGACGCCGACGCCACGCCCGAGGAGATCAGAGGGCTCGTGCATCAGTCGCAGCGTCGTTCGGCGGTCTACGACATCCTGACCGGCGTCACGTCGGTCGAGATCGACGTCGTCGCCACGTGATCCACCGCGGGGCGTGACCGGGCCCGACGCGTCGGGCCCGGTCGACCGCCACGCCGTCACTCCCGGAACATCGACCACCGAAGAGGAACACCCCATGGACACCACCGCAGTCATCGTCGGAGCCGGCCAGGCCGGACTCGCCATGAGCTCGTGCCTCAACCGGCGCGGCATCGATCACGTCGTCCTCGAACGCGGCCGCATCGGTGAGCGTTGGCAGTCCGAGCGTTGGGACTCGCTCCGCCTGCTCACTCCCAACTGGATGACGCGTCTGCCGGACTTCCGGTACGACGGTCCCGACCCCGACGGCTTCATGACGATGCCGGAGATCGCTGCGTTCTTCGGCGCGTACGCCGCGTCGTTCTCGGCGCCGGTCGTGGGGGACACGACGGTGTTCGGAGTCTCCAGGGCGAATGGCGGCTTCGAGCTGCAGACCTCGTCGGGCACCTACCGCAGCCGATTCCTGATCGCCGCCACCGGTGCGAGCGCTACACCACACATTCCGGCCGCCGCGTGCGATGCCCCGGCTCGGCTCGAGCAGACGACCCCGAAGTTCTACAAGCGACCGGAGCAGCTCCCGGACGGCGGCGTCCTGGTCGTGGGCGCATCGGCGTCCGGTATCCAACTCGCCCGGGAGATCCACACCTCGGGGCGCCCCGTCACGATCGCGGTCGGCGGTCACACGAGGTTGCCGCGTCGGTACCGTGGCGTCGACATCCACCAGTGGTTCGACTGGATGGGCACGCTCGACCGGACCCACGACACGTTCGCCGACCTGGAAGCGGCGCGAGCCGAACCCTCGCTGCAGCTCGTCGGTACGGCCGAAGGCCGCAACGTCGATCTCGTCGAGATCGAGCGCCTCGGCGTTCGGATCACGGGCCGTCTCCACGGTTTCGACGGCGAGCGGGCGACGTTCGACGGATCGCTCCGTCGTTCGGTCACCGCGGCCGACGAGGGCCTGGCCAAGCTGCTGGCTCGGATCGATCGCTGGGCCACCGACCACGGTCTCGACGGGGAGCTCGACGAGCCGGAGCGTCCGAGTTCGCTCACGATCGCTCACGAGACGCGCGAGCTCGACCTGCGCGGCGCCGACGTCTCGTCGGTGATCTGGGCGACGGGCTACCGACCCGACTACTCGTGGATGGACCTGCCCGTCGTCCGGGCCGACGGTCGGATCGACCACACCGGTGGCGTCGTGGCCGGTTGCCCGGGGCTGTACCTGATGGGCCTGCCCCTGATGCGCACACGCAAGTCGACCTACATCGACGGTGTCGCCGCTGACGCCGAGTACCTTTCGGGCCATCTCTCCGGGCGTCTGGGCCTCCACGAGCTCGTGTCGAGCGGCCGGTGACCGGGTGACCCCAGAGGAGATCGAGCCGACCCCTCGCGGACGGTCAGCTCGTCCGCGAAGGCGCCGGCGGGTTCACCAACTGTTCGCGGGACCCCGTCGTTCGAGGTCGCACCGGCGGTCCCGTCGTGGTTCCCGACGACCTCACGACGCAGCGTGGAACGCTCGTCGACGACGAGCTCGCCGTCCCGATCGACGCGTTGATCCCGTCCCCCAATTCGGGCATCCATCGACGAGTTCGCGTGCGCGGCGTGCCGACCGGCGCACTCCGCGACCGCTTCGTGGAGTGAGCGCCCGACCATTCAGGCCGCGGATCAGGCCGGTGAGTCGGATCAGGCCGGTGAGTCGGATCAGGCCGGTGAATCGGACCGGTGGGTGTGGTCACGACCGACATGCCGGCCTCGCCACGCATCGTCACCCGCCGAGACGGAGCGGCGGCCGCGACCGTACGGATGACCACGGGGGCGTGTTCGCTGTCGCCGAAGGCCTGGCGCGCCGTCGTGACGCGGCTCGTCGACGCCGACTCGCCGACGAAGCGGTCGCCCACAGGTCCGGCAGCACCTCGTTCGTGCCGGGTGACCGGCAGCCGACCGCAGTCGACCCCCACGGCGGATCCGGCCGCCATCACTGCGTTCGACGTCGCGCCCGTTGGGCGGCCAGCCGATGTCGAGCATCCGCGTCCGCGTCGTGGTGATCGGCGGTGTCGGGCCGGCAGGCGCCGAACGTCGGATGGTCGGATCCGGGCGCGGCGCTCGTCGAGCTCGGCCACGAAGCGGCACCCGCGTTCGTGGATCGTGCGGAGGATCCGCCGAGGGCGGCGGCTCGTCGTCCTCGCTGGCGACGTGACTCGCGACCGCGCTCACGTATCGGTTCACGGACGTCCAGCACCGCCGGCACCTGCGGTTCGATCGGCTGCAGCGCGCCGTCGACTCGCGTCTCCCGCGGGTCGCCGTCGACCACGACGTCGTTGCACCGATCGGGTGGTCGTCCGGGCAGGTCAGGAGCAGACCGGCCCGGTCGACGCCCCGCCGCTCACACGACCACCGTGACCAGCCAGAAGACCGGCAATCCGACGGTGATGGCGTGCATCACGTTGCCGGTGCGCCGCACGACGACGAAGCCGGCGGCCATCGCCGCGAGTTCGGGCACGGCGGGAAGCCGGGCATCACCGTGATCGGTGAGCGTCATCGATGCGACCAGCGCACCGATCGCGGCGGGTGCGACGAGCGCCATCGGGGTCGTCGTCCACGCGGGCAGCTCCCGGTCGCCGAGTACGACGAACATGCTCGCACGGAGCACGTAGCTCCCGAGACCGATCGCGATGATGACGAGCCAAGCGGTCATGACGCCACCTCCTCGGTGCCGGCGGTTTCGAGTCGACGACCGGCGAACGTGCCGGCGGCAATGCCGACGAGTGCGGCGACGAGCACCGCCGAGTGGAACGGGATACCCGCTCCCGCCACGGCGACGACGCACGCCGCCAGCGCCCCGACGATCGCGCGGCGGCCGGCCATCGACTTCGCGAGGAGACCGACGAGCGCGAGCGGTGCGGCGACTCGAAGCCCGATCGCATCGGGAACCTGGGCCCCGACGAGCATCGCGACGGTCTGGCCGGTCAGCCAGGCGGTCACCAGCCAGATCGCGGCGCCGGCGTAGTACGCCAGCCGTCCCGACCGATCGAGATCTCCCCGTTCGAATCGCGGTACGCACGTGAAGTGCATCTGGTCGATGACCGGCACGGCCAACACGAGTCGCCGGCGAAGCGGCTCCTGCTGGAACCACGGCGCGATCGACGTGCTGTAGAGCAGGAGGCGGGCGTTGATCATCAACGCCGACAGCACGATCACGACCGGAGCGACGCCGGCGTCGAGCATCTGGAGCGTGGTGAGCTGCGCTGCGCCTGCGAGGATGAGTGGTGCGCTGGCGACGGCGGCCCCGGCGTCGACGTGCAACGTTCCGGCGGTCGCCCCGATGGCCATCCCGAACGGGACGACTCCGAGCACCATCGGAGTGATGTCGCGGACGCCTTCGACGAAGGCAGCTCGGTCCCCGGCGTCGGAGCCGCGGTCGGTTCGAGCGGCGTTGAAGACGGTGGTCATGACGATGCTCCGACGAGGACGCGCTCCGACCCGTGACGACGCTGCATCCGCGCCGGCACGTCGCACCGTTCGATCTCACCGGCGGTGGGACAGCGGAACCGTTCGCTGCGCCACCACGTCCGGTAGACCGCTTCGCCCAACACGTCCGCGAGACCATCCGTCTGGCTCCCGTGGGCGGCGAGTGCCCGGCGCTTGCGGCCGAGCTCGGCCTCGTCGAGCTCACACTCGAGGCGGATCATCGCCCGCCCGACCGACGCCGGTCGGCCCCCGGGCACGTCGGCGAACAGACCGAGCCGATCGTGCATCTCGCGATGCAGTGCCACGTGGTCGTGCGTCATGGCCGCGTAGAACAGCTCCCCGAACGACGCACGGCGCCAGGCCTCGGTCGTCCAGCGAGAGACCGCCCGGTGGTCGGGGTGATGGGTGATTCCGTCGGGGCCGAAGGTGACGACAGCGTCGGGCTCGACGTCGTGAATCGTCCGGACGATCAGGCTGATGACGGACTCGTCGTCGGCGATGTCGCACTCGCCGTCACGGAGGCCCGTGAACCTGACGTCGGTCACCCCGAGCGTCGCCAAGCTGGCCCGCAGTTCGCGCTCGCGGGCGGCGCCGAACACGTCGCTGTCGTACTTCGCCGGATCGTCGGTGCCCTTCTCGCCGCGGGTGGCGGTGAGCACGGTGACCGAGCCGCCGGCGTCGGCCACCCGGGCCATCAGGCCCGCCGACAGGTATGCCTCGTCGTCGGGATGCGCCCAGACGCCGAGCAGACGGCGGGGGAGTGGGCGGTTCATCCGCATGAGCGAGTTGCCGACGGTCGTGTAGGCGGTCGCGGCGGTGATGGAACGAGCACCCTTCGTGATCGGTGCGGAGTGTTCGGAGTGGTTGGCAAGATTCATGTCGATCCCCTGGTCTCGTCGGTCGTCGTCGATGTGGTTGACGAGTCGAACGTACGGAGATCGGGCTCGGGAGTCTTGGAGTGGGCATGGAGAAGACCTGGAGGTGGCGAGAGGGGTTTCTCCATGAGTTCACCAGCCCGTCTCCAAGCGTCCCATCGTCGACTGCTCGACGATGGGACCCATGAACCAGCAGATCGAATCCATCGCAGACCGCTACGACGTGATCGTCGTCGGAGCACGAGCAGCCGGTGCCGCCACGGCGATGCTGTTGGCGAGGCGGGGCGTGTCGGTGCTCGCCGTCGACCGGGCGCTCTACGGCTCCGACACGCTGTCGACCCACTCGCTCGCGGGTCCCGGTGTGCTCCAGCTGAGCCGGTGGGGGTTGCTCGACACGATCCGCCGCGCAGGTACGCCCGTCACGACGACCGTCGTGTTCAACTACGGTCCGGAACACGTGTCGATCGGCGTCCCGGCGCGTGGCGACGTCGACGGCCTGTATGCCCCGCGCCGAACGCTGCTCGACGCCACCGTCGTCGATGCCGCCATCGCATCGGGCGCCGATGTCCGCCACGGCGTCACCATGGTGCAGGTCACCCACGACGGTCGGGGCCGCGTCGACGGCGTGGAGATCGACGTCGACGGCCGCCGGCGGGTCGTCGGGGCGCGGATCGTCGTCGGTGCCGACGGCATGCGCTCACGTGTGGCCCGCCAGGTCGGCGCCCGGACGATCCACGCAGAACCGGTCGGTGCCACGAGCATGTTCGGGTACTTCGAAGGACTCGCCGACGACACGATCGTCAACCACTACGGAGACGAGCGTGTCGTCGGGGTGATCCCCACGAACGACGGGTTGGCGTGCGTGTGGGCCGGCATGTCGCCCGAACGCTTCGATCGTCTCGCTCGTGGCCGCGTGGCCGAGGCGCATGCGGAGGAGGTCGCCTCGGTGCCGGAGCTCCACGCCCAACTGGCCGGGCGGCAGCCGGTCGGCGGCTACCGGTCGTTTCCGGGAACGCCCGGTTTCCTGCGGCAGGCGTGGGGTCCGGGCTGGGCGCTCGTCGGCGATGCCGGGTACTTCAAGGATCCGGTCAGCGCCCACGGCATCACCGATGCGTTCATCGGCGCCGAACTGCTGGCCGATGCGCTCGGGTCGGCGTTCGTGTGCGGATCCGACTCGGCCGAGGCCCTGGCGCACTATCAGCAGCAGCGGGACCGGATGGCCGCCGAGATGATGCCGCCCGTGGCGGCGGTCGCTTCGTTCGCCGGCGACATGTCGGCGGTCGAGGACGGATTCCGTGCCATGAGCACCGCGATGCGTCGCGAGTGGCAGCTGATCGAGTCGACGTTCGGCGTACTCGCGACGTGCTGACGCCGCTCGATGGTCAGGCCGTCGAGCGGAGCCACGAGCGGGGCCCGATCGCGAAGTGCGGATCGAGGTCGGGGTCGATGCTGCGGAGCGTGTCGACGAGGTCGTCGTAGCCGAGCGACACGCATCCGCTGGTCGGCTTGCCGACTCCGCTCGACGTGTAGCTGGTGCGATGCAGGAAGATCGCCGCGGCCAGGGGTGTCTCGCCCGGCTCGTCACCGGAGATCGGGTCGAGGTTGGCGCCGATCACGGCGGCGTGCGAGTAGGCCTCGCCGTACGACTCCAGCCACTCGTCGGGGCCCCCGCAACGCGGTCGGTTCACGAGGTGCTGGTAGCGGGACGTGTTGGCCGTGGCGCCCCAGCAGTCCTCCCGTCGCACTGATCGGTACGCAGCGTTCACGCCCGGGTCGGGCCGGTTGCCGAACATGTTGAACGTCTGTCCGTCCCAGGCGGTGACCTCGCCGAGCGGAAACACGCCGGCGGGGGTGGTGCCGTCGCCGGACCGGCGGTCGGGCAGGGGACGGGTGCCGTTGCGGCCGAAGACGGCCATCTCGTCGGCGGTGTTGCGGCAGTGCCAGATTCCGCCGTCGGTGCGAACGGCGACCTCGACCGTGCCGATCGTGGCGCCGAAGTCGTCGGTCGCCATCACCACGAACTGTCGGATGTCGGGGTGCCGGCCGGCGAGCGCTGCGACCGTGTCGAGATCGCAGGTGGCGGCCGGGGAGAAGGCGGTGTCCCGATCGGCGCGCTCGCTCACCGTGGCAGCGTCGAGCACGTTCGTCACCGCGTGGGCAGTCGAGCCGCTCAGTGCGAGTGCCAGGACGGCGCGGGCGAGGAACACGTCACGAAGTCTGGTCGCTGAGTCGGATGCGCCACAATCACCCCGTGGGAAATCTTCCGGTCGGTTTGGCCACGGCGGCGGCTCGGGTCGCGACCGCCGAGCGCATCGTCGTGCTCACCGGAGCCGGAATCTCGACCGATTCCGGCATTCCCGACTTCCGCGGGCCGAAGGGTGTCTGGACCCGGAATCCGGGAGCCGAGAAGGCCGCGACGATCCAGAACTACCTCGCCGACGCAGAGGTTCGCCGTTCGGCGTGGCTGAACCGCCTCGACGCGCCCGTGTGGACGGCCGAACCCAACCTCGGTCACGAGTGCCTCGTCCACCTCGAACGTCGGGGCAAGCTCCATGCGCTCGTGACGCAGAACGTCGACGGGCTGCACCAGGAGGCCGGCAACGACCCGGACCGGGTGATCGAGGTGCACGGCACCGTGCGGTACACCCGGTGCTGGGACTGCGGCGACCGCCGACCGATGCGCGAGACGCTCGACCGTGTCCGGGCGGGCGAGGCCGACCCGCCGTGCCTGGTGTGTGGCGGCATCGTCAAGTCCGACACGATCAGCTTCGGCCAGTCGCTGGTTCCCGAGGTGATCGACCGAGCGCTCCGCGTCAGCGAGGAGTGCGACGTGATCGTGGCGATCGGCTCGACCCTGAGCGTCTACCCGGTCGCCAACTGCGTGCCGATCGCCAAGCGCTCGGGGGCGAACGTGGTCATCGTCAACGGTCAGCCGACCGAGATGGACCACCATGCCGATCATCTGCTGATCGGCCAGATCGCGGACATCCTGCCCCCGCTCGTCGGCAGCTGAGCGGTGTCGCCCGCGATCCACAACTCGGGCTGGTACACGTGACGCTGCTCGATGCTCGTGCAGGTCGCGTCGACACGCGCACGTCGTTCCGGTCACCACCGACTCGGGTCCTGACCGACGCCGACAACCACGGTGCCCAGCGGCTGCACGCCTCTGTCGTTGCCCCGAGGCGGGGGCCTGCTGCGGGGCCGTCGGGAGACGCGGACCTCATGGTCTGGCCGCTGCGTACGGCCGGACAGGGGTGCCGCAACACCGCATCCAGGGTCCGCGTGAGCGCCTGCGATCGCCGGCCGCTCGATGTCGGCGTTGCTCCCGTCGACGCCAAGGATCTCGCAGGGGCCAACCGAAGCGTCTCGCATCGCGACGTCGCTTCGCGGCAAGATCGCTGCGAAGATCCTGGAAGCCGTGGCGATCGGCACAGAGCCCCGATGACGCGTGGAGATCTCGACGAGATCGCGTTCGCTCTCGGCCTGTCGAAGGCGTGCCCGACGCGACGCCGGAAGTGTCGAGCCCGGTTCGGCTCGCAGCGCTGGTCCTCGTTGTCGTGTACGAGTCGGCGGCTCTCGAGCAGGTCGCTCCGGATCGGCAGGGTCGGCGTGACGGTCGGGGCCACACCGGCGAACCCGTGGGAGACACCGAGCTCTCGGGCGAGTCCGTCCGCGGTCGCGACCCGTCCCCGGTCAGCTCGATCGTCGTCCACCGGGCCCCGACATCGGCGACGGAGAGACCGCCGTGAGCGTCGGCGATGCGCGCCGCGATGTTGCCGGCACTCGCCTGTTCGGCGAGGAGTTCCCGCCCGCGCGTGGTCCCGTCGCAGTGGGAGCCATCGGCGAGAATCCCCTGGCGCTCGAGCCGTGACGGGGAATACCCGACCGAGTCGGTAGGTTTTGACGTCTATGTCAACGTTCCGTGACCTGCTGACGTCCGCGAAGGCCGAGATCGCCGAGGTCTCCACCGAGACCGCTGCGGAGCACATCGCCGCCGGCTACGCCGTGCTCGACGTGCGCGAACCCGACGAGTACCAGGAGGGTGCGCTCCCCGGCGCGATCCACATCCCTCGCGGCCACCTCGAGTCGCAGATCGAGGGCCGGATCGTTGACAAGAGCACGCCGGTCGTCATCTACTGCGCGGGCGGTGTCCGATCGGCGTTCGCGGCCAAGACCATGCAGGAGCTCGGCTACGAGGCGGTCGAGTCGATGGAGGGCGGCTACGGGCGCTGGAAGGACGAGGGTCGCGAGTGGCGCCAGCCGGCGTCGCTCAGCCCGGAGCAGATGAACCGGTACAAGCGGCACCTGCTGCTGCCCGAGGTCGGTGTCGAGGGTCAGAAGAAGTTGCTCGACGCCAAGGTCCTCCTGCTCGGTGCCGGAGGCCTGGGCTCACCCGCCGCGCTGTATCTGGCGGCGGCGGGGGTGGGCACGATCGGCATCGTCGACATGGACGACGTCGATGCGTCCAACCTCCAGCGACAGATCCTCCACAACGTCGACCGCATCGGTGACCGCAAGGTCGACTCGGCCAAGAAGACGCTCACGATGCTCAACCCGGACGTCGACGTCGTCACCTACGACACCCGGCTGGACGCGTCGAACATCATGGACATCATCGCCGGCTACGACGTGATCGTCGACGGCGCCGACAACTTCCCGAGCCGCTACCTGCTCAACGACGCCAGCGTGAAACTCGGCATCCCGGTCGTGCACGGCTCGATCTTCCGGTTCGAGGGCATGGTCAGCGTGTTCCACCCGCTCGAGGGTCCGACGTACCGAGACATGGTTCCCGAGCCGCCGCCGGCCGAGCTCGCGCCATCGTGCGCCGAGGCCGGTGTGCTCGGCGTGTTGCCCGGCATCGTCGGGTCGATCCAGGCGCTCGAGACGATCAAGGTGATTCTCGGCCTGGGCGAACCGCTGATCGGCCGGATCCTCTCGGTCGACACCACCGAGATGGAGTTCCGGGTCTTCAACCTCAAGCCCGATCCGACGAACCAGGTCACGTACGAGAACCGCGACCGCATCATCGTGCAGGAACTCGACGGCCTCTGCGCCCCCGGCCTCGCGCACTGACCGACGGCCGAGGACGTCATCCGGCGACCGCGCTGCGACAGATCGGTGGCGACCACGAATTGGCTCTGGTCCGACGTGGCTCGTCCGCGATTCCCCGATTGCCGTTCCGGGAATTGACGCCGCGGCCCGGATCGACATGCCGTTCGGATCTGGCCGCGCTGTCAACGTGGCGCCCGCTCGGGAACGTCCGACGCCTCAGGTCGCAGTGACATCGACGAGCCGTCGGCGTGCGATTTGCGCAAGACGTCCGACCTCGTCCTGATCATCGTCGGGGAACGAGGGTGGTCTGGCGCCGGCCGGCAGCATGATCGTGCCGTCTGATCGGATCGCGTAGGTGCGACCGTTCGTCGCCCGTCTCGATCGCCATCGGTGGCGGGACTTGTCGACGTCGTGCCTGCCGCACCTGATCCGGGCGTTGACCTGATCGGTGGCTCCGCCGTTGGCCCATTCGCCCAGCCGGCTCTCAGCGACGGGGACTTCTTCCGAAGATTCTCGGCGCGGGCGAGTTGACGCAACGTTGCCGCCAACGCTGCTGTCCCGTCGAGGTGCCGGAGGACCGTCACTGCCGGCCGTCGTCCGCTCGTCTGTCCTACACGAGAGGTCGTGATGTGGGAGTGCGGCGCGACGGCGTGGGCGGGCCCGTCAGTCGGACCTGGGGTCGGTGATCTCGTTCCCGAGACTCGGGTCGCACACCGCATGCGATGGTGAGCGCTGATGGTGGCCATTCCGGGCGCTACGTCGTGGTGTGCCGGATCGGGAGGAATCCTCCGTGGGGACGAGGTCGGCGAACACCACTGTCGTCACCGCCACCGCCGCCATGGGCCGGGTGGCGGCCACGACGCACCACCGACCGGTGATGGCGCGAGACCGTCCCGACCGCCCGGTGGGTTCGAGGGTCACCGACGTCGAGCTGAGCCTGGACTGCGAACGACCCGATGGCTGGTCACGGTCGTGGAACGCTGGGTCGTCGCAGGACCGGAGACCCTTCGGGCACAGAAGCCCTTCGGACAGCTGACGAGCGAACGCATTCGCTCCACGATCGACGAGCTCGCCCTGATCGCCTCGGTCGAGACCACCGAGGTCGGGTTAACGTCGGGCCATGGGGATCGAGTTCGCTGCATCGGGGCAGGCGTGTGGTGCGATCGTGACGGGGGTCGACCTGACCCGACCGCTCGACGACGAGACCGTGGCGAGCATTCGGGCGGCGTGGCTCGAGCATCACGTGCTGTCGTTCCCCGGTCAGGCGATGACCGACGACGACCTCGAGCGGTTCACGTTGTACTTCGGCGGATTCGGTGACGACCCCTACATCGCTCCGATCCCCGGTCGCGAGCACGTCATCGCGGTCCGACGGACCGCCGACGAGACCGCGCCGCTGTTCGCAGAGAACTTCCACAGCGACTGGAGCTTCCAGGCCCGCCCACCGGCCGGCACCTGCCTGCGATCGGTCGTCGTCCCGCCGACCGGAGGCGACACCCTGTTCGCGAACCAGCATGCTGCGCTGGAGGCGATGCCCGCCGAGATGCGATCACGGTACGAGGGGTTGATGGCGATCCACTCGGCACGCGGCGGGTACGCGCCGTCCGGTTTCTACGGCGACCAGGACACCGAGGCCGACCGCAGCATGGACATCCGTCCATCCGAGACCGCCATGGCGACACAGCTCCATCCGCTGATCCGCGCCCACCCCGAAACGGGGCGCCTCGGCTTCTTCAGCTGCCTCGGCTACATCATCGGCATCGAGGGCATGCCCGACGACGAGGCGCGGCCGCTCCTTGCTGAGCTCTTCCAGTGGCAGGGCGGCGACGAATTCGTCTACCGGCACCGGTGGGAGTCCGACATGCTCGTGATGTGGGACAACCGGTCGGTGCTCCACAAGGCGACGGGTGGGTACGACGGCTACGAGCGGGTGATGCACCGCACCACCATCGCGGCCTCGGCCTGAGCGGCAGCGTTCGTGCGCCGGGTCACCCGGGAGTCGTGGCTCGAGACGGAGATGTGGCGGCGTCGCCGACCGGGGGTTCCCGCCAAGTTGTTCCCGGTCGGCGCGCCGTTCCATCTTTCGGTCGGCGGGCAGCCGGACTTGATGACAACGTTGTCGAAATCCGAGATTTTTCGGCGATCCGGCCGGTCAGTCGAGGAATTCGGGCTCGCGGGCGACGAGTTCGTCCCAGAACGGCTGGAACTGGAACCAGCCGGCGACGTCGCTGCCCTGGGCCTGGTAGCCGTCCTCGCACAGGTGCGAGGGAATCTCGATCGGTTCGCCGGCCGCCTCGGCGACGAGTTGGCTCTGGCAGAGGCGTTCGAGCGCGATGAACCACCAGACGGCAGCGTCGACCGAGCCACCGGTGGTGATCAGGCCGTGGTTCTGGTGGATGAGGGCCTTCTTGGTTCCCAGTGCCTCGCCCATCGCCCTGCCGACCGCGGTGTCGAGCACGACGGCGCCGCTGCCCTCGTTGCAGAGGGCGACATCGTTGTAGAACATCGTGGCGTCCTGGCTGATCATCTTCAGCGGCTTGCCGAGGGTGGAGAACGTCCGCCCGTACATCGAGTGCGAGTGTGCTGCAGCCATCACGTCGGGGCGCGCCTTGTGCAGTTCGCTGTGGATCGCGAATGCCGCGGCGTTCACCGGACGATCACCGACGACCACCTCGCCGGTGTGATCGACGCAGATCAGGTCGCTGACCGTCATCAACTTGAAGTTGTGGCCGAACGGGTTGACCCAGAAACGATCCGGGAACTCGGGGTCGCGGACGGTCACGTGGCCGGCGACGCCCTCGGCCAGGTGGAGCCGGCCCATCGTGCGCAGGCCGGCGGCGAGGCGCTGCTTGCGGTGCAGTCGCTCGGCCTCGAAGTCGTCCTTCGGGGTGGTCGCCTCCTTCTCGAGTTCAGCGAGTTTGTCGTCGATCGTGTTCGCCATGGCAGGCCCCCGTGCTCGTGCGTGCGTGTGTCGGTGGGTGCATGGTATCCACCGGCGAGCCGGGCGGGCGATGCGTCGGTCAGGCGGGGTCGGTGCGCACGACGGTCTCGACCCGATCGATCTCGTCGCGCTCCTGCACGACGACACCGACGAGCACCAGGCCGATGCCTGCCAGGTCGATCGCTGCGGGCTGCTGGTCGAGCGCGATCCATCCGACGACCACGGCGGTCACGGGCAGGAGGGCGAGCAGCAGCGAGAATCGTCGGATCGGGATCCGACGGAGTGTGAACTGGTCGATGCCGTAGCCGATGGCGTTCGAGAACACGCCGACGAGCAGGCACAGCGTGAGCAGGCGCGGGTCGAGCCACACGTCGGCGCTCCCCGGCGCCCCGATCGGTGTGATCGCCACCGCCCCGATCGTCAGCCCGAGCCCGAGACCGGCGACGCCACGGTCGACCTGGGCGACCCGCGACCCGATCACGATGTAGATCGCCCACAGCAGCGATGCCGTGAGGATGAACAGCAGTCCCACGAGGTTGTCGCCGATCTCGACGCCCCCGAGCACCATCACTCCTGCGACGGCGAATGCGAGCGCACCGGCATTGCGGCGGCTGCGGGTGGTGAAGGCAGCGACGGCGATCGGGCCGATGAACTCGATCGTGACGCCCTTGCCGAGGTCGATGCGGTCGAGCCCGAGGTAGAAGCACACATTCATCAGCGCGGTGGCGACGCCGAACACGGACACGGCCACCAGCTGTTCTCGCGTCCACGTCATCTGCCACGGCCGCGACACGAGGAGCAGCACGATCGCTGCGCCGACGACGCGCAGCCACGCCACCGTCTGCGGCGCGACCTCGTCGAAGATCGAGACCGCGATCGCGGCGCCGATGTACTGGGAGATCGCCGAGACCAGGAACAGCGCCTCGGGCGGCAACGCCCGCAGTCGCTCCTCGGTCCTCGCCACGACGCGCAGTCTCGTCCGGGGGCGAGCCGCCACCAACACCCGCCAGCAGGAAACAGGCCGGGTCCGCACCGCCCGACCTGGGACGGTGGAGGAAGGGTTCCGGCCCCAGGACTCGCGAGCGCTCCGACGACTCCTCCGGCCCCCGCCGGACGGTGGGTCGCGCTCGCCCTGCTGGTGGCCGCAAGCTCGTCACTGTTGATCGCGGGCCCGCTCGTGGTCCGCGAGATCGTCGATCGGGCGACGTGCGGCGGCCGGCGTGGGGAGTTGCGCTCGCCGGCGCTCGTGTTCCTTGCCGTCGTCGTCATCACCGTCCAGGTCCTCGACATCGGCGTGGTTCGTGCTGCGACCGTCGGGGCGTGGCGGACCATGAACGATCTGTGGCTGGAGACGGTCGCCAACGTGCTCGGGCTCGATGACGCTGCCCGTCCTTGGGGTACGCCTGCAACTGCCAGAATCGGGTCGTGAATCGAGCGATCATCCCGATGTCGATCGCGGCGCCGGCTGCGAACTATGCACATGCCGTGTTGACCGAGCAGGCGACCCGGTGGCTGCACACATCGGGCGTCGTGCCGACGCAGCCCGACGGAAGCGTGCCCGACGACATCGGTGCGCAGGCCGCCGTCGTCTGGTCGAACGTAGGTGTGATGCTCGACGAGGCGGGTATGACACCGGCCGACGTCGTGTCGGTCACGACCTACGCAGTGGTCGGCGAGCCGCTCGGCGAGGTGATGGCGGCCCGGGACCGGTTCCTCGCCGGTCACCTCGCGGCATCGACCCTGGTGACGGTTCCGTCGCTGGCCCGGCCCGAGTGGAAGATGGAGATCGCGATCGTGGCGGCCTCGTCGTGAACCCGATCGACCCGGCCGAGGACGGCGCGCAGATGTCGTTCGACGGCCGCATGTCGTACGGCGACTACCTCCACCTCGACGCCGTCCTGGGCGCGCAACGGCCGCTCAGCACCGCTCACGACGAGATGCTGTTCATCGTGCAGCACCAGACCTCGGAGTTGTGGATGCGCTTGGCGGTGCACGAGCTCACCCATGCTCGGGCGGCGATCGCCGACGACCGCCTGCAGCCGGCGTTCAAGATGCTGACCCGTGTCGCCCGCATCTTCGAGCAGCTCAACAAGGCGTGGGACGTGCTGCGCACGATGACCCCGAGCGAGTACACCGAGTTCCGTGACGAACTGGGGCAGTCGTCGGGTTTCCAGTCGTACCAGTACCGGCAGATCGAGTTCATCCTCGGCAACCGCAATCGTGCGATGCTGCGCCCCCACGAGCACCGCCCCGAGATCCACGACATGCTCGCGGCCGAGCTCGAGCGGCCGAGCATGTACGACGAGGCGGTGCGACTGCTCGAACGGTCCGGACTCCCGGTACCGGTTGCCGCCATCGAGCGCGACCTCGCGATGCCGCACCGCCTCGACGACGACGTCGTCGCTGCGTGGCAGGTGGTGTACGGCGATCCCGAGCGGTGGTGGTCGCAGTACGAGTTGGCCGAGAAGCTGGTCGACGTCGAGGACTACTTCCGCCGTTGGCGTTTCAACCACGTCACCACCGTCGAGCGGGTGATCGGCTTCAAGCGCGGGACCGGTGGCACCGGTGGCGTGAGCTATCTCCGGCGGATGCTGGCGGTCGAGTTGTTCCCCGACCTCTGGCGAGTGCGCACGGTGCTGTGACCGTTCCGGTCGATCCCTGGGGACGCACGCTGATCGGGGTTCGCCATCGGCGGCTCGACGTCTCGATCGGGGCGCTCGGCATCGATGCACTGTTGACGGCCGATCCGATCATGATCTCGTACGCCACGGGCGGCCGGCACATGATCGGCTCGCCGGCTTCTGCTGACAACCGGCGCGATGCCGTCGAAGGTCAGACGATGGCGTTCTCTCGGAGCCGCGCGAGATCGTTGATCGTGATCGACATGCGGGCCGTCTCGATGAGCCCGTCCTCGCGGAGCGCACGAAGCGCCTTGACCGCCCCCGCACGCGACAGTCCGGCCCAGTCCGCGAGCTCCTCCTGCGAGATCGGCAATGCCAGCGTCGGGTTGCCGTCGGATCGAACGGTGCCGTCGTCGCTGAGCCGGACGAGGCGCGAGGCGATCCTCGTTCGGGCGTCAGCGTTCATCAGGTCGTGGATCTGCATCGTCGCCACGCGGAGATGTTCCGCCATCTCGCGCAACAGGGCGCGGCTCAGATCAGGGTGCTCGACGAGCAGGCGTTCGAACCCGTCCTGGCCGATCTTGATCACCCGGGATGGTTGGACCGCCTGCATCGACGACGAGCGGGTGGTACCGGTGAGTGTCGCCAACTCACCTGCGAACGTCCCGCTGCTGCGCAAGCCGATGAACGACACCTTCCCCTCGTAGGAGTTCTTGACGATCTTCAACAAGCCGTCGACGACCAGGAAGACGCCGATCGAGGTGTCACCGTCGTGGACGAGGAACGATCCCGCGGGCACGATCGAGACGGGACCGGCGTCGAGCAGTGCGCTGCGTGTCGCCGGTTCGAGGGAATCGAGCAGTCGGACCGGTGCCACCGGCTCCAAGGTACTCATCGCGGCAGATCATCGTTCTCCGCGTTGTGGGTACCAGTAGCAGGACGCAGCGATCGGATGTCTGGATCATGGTTCGTGTCAGTCGGAGCCATCCGGGCGCCGGCCAGCAACACAGGAGAACCCCATGACGGCTCAGATGATCCACGACCGGCGCACGACGACCGACATTCGCTCGATCGGTGGTGGCGTCGCAACGCCGAACGTCACGGCTCGGTCGCATTCACCGAAGCCGCTCGGCGGGCGAGGTCCGCGATGGACGAGCGTGGCTGTGTTCACCGCCGGTGTGGTGCTCGTCGGAGGAGCCGGGGCCCTGCTGGCGAACTCGGTCGACGGGTCCTCGGCATCCTCGCCGAATGTCGAGTTCACGAGGTCGCAGCGGTTGGTGCAGGAGTCGATTGATCGGGCGTTGGCGGAGCGGGCTGTGCCGGTGGTGGGTGAGTCGACGAGGTCGCAGCGGTTGGTGCAGGAGTCGATTGATCGGGCGTTGGCGGAGCGGGCTGTGCCGGTGGTGGGTGAGTCGACGAGGTCGCAGCGGTTGGTGCAGGAGTCGATTGATCGGGCGTTGGCGGAGCGGGCTGTGCCGGTGGTGGGTGAGTTCACGAGGTCGCAGCGGTTGGTGCAGGAGTCGATTGATCGGGCGTTGGCGGAGCGGGCTGTGCCGGTGGTGGGTGAGTCGACGAGGTCGCAGCGGTTGGTGCAGGAGTCGATTGATCGGGCGTTGGCGGAGCGGGCTGTGCCGGTGGTGGGTGAGTCGACGAGGTCGCAGCGGTTGGTGCAGGAGTCGATTGATCGGGCGTTGGCGGAGCGGGCTGGTGCGGACGCGACCCCGGCCCGGACTGCGAACTGAACGGTCGGTCCTGACGGCAACCGACACACCGATCGTCGCACAGAGGACCGGTGTACCGAGCCGCTCGAGCGGTGAGGTACACCGGTCCTTCGGCGTACCGGCACGTACCTCAGCCGATGGGATCCGGCTGATCCGAAATGACGCCGCCGGGCGCCGTCGTGAGGTCACCGTCAGGAACGCGGTCACGCCCGACCCGGGCTGGTTGCTGCCGGTTCGAGTGCGTGGTTGACGAACGCAGCCAGTGCGTTGCGACTCCTGCTCGTGCCGGTCGGCCGTTCGACTCGATCGAAGGGCTCGGTGGATGGCCGGCCCTGCGGCGGCTCACGCTCGCGGCGCCGGTGGGCGCGCCCCGTCGGTACCTGTGGGACGGGGTGGTCACGAATCTCACCCCGGACGTCCGCCGGGCGATTCCGTGCCTCGTGCTCGCCCGAGACTGCGAAGCGTCCGCGCCTCGCTCCCGTCGGGATCGTCTGTCGGCGGAGCTCGTCCGGATCGCCGACCATCTCGGCTCCGTCATCTGACACGCCCACCCGTCGACCGACCAACGGCGAACGCCAGGCTCGGCAGCCGGGGTGCTCCCTCGGCTGCCGGCACGGCCCTGTCGACGTGCGCTGGTCAGATCTTCGGTGGGTACAGCCTCGGCTCCCAGGCGCCGATCGGCGACCCGAAGTTCAACCGCGCCTTGACCGTCAAGGAGAACTCCGTCGGGGAGTTGGAGTTGTATTCGAAGTCGATCGTCAATCCAGCGCTGACCCCAACGCCGCAGGCCCTGGCGCTCGCGTTGCCGTCGAGTGCGATCTTGATGTCGAAGACTCCCTGCGAAGACCGCGAGATTTCGACGGTGAATGTGCCCGATGCGGAGGCCGAGGCGCTGCACCCTGCGAAACTCGCAGACTTCGACCACGGGCCAGCTTGCACGTCGACCGAGACGAAGAAGCTCTCGTCCGACGAGATGGCACCGCTGATCGTGAAGCTGCCCGGCACCTTCATCACGTCGCTCACGCTGACCCTGAACGAGAAGTCGGTGGAATTCTGCGTGTGCTTGAAATCGACGCGGACGTCGACGTCACCGATCGCGCTCTTGAGCTTGCCTTGCGTGGCGATGTACCCGCCGATCGAGAAATAGCCGAGCGAATCGATCGAGACGAAGGCTCCGCCCCTGGCGAGGTCCGGGATGTCGACGTCGAGTTCCGCCCGCATGCCGGTGACGGCATAACGGCCATAGCGTTCGAGCTCACGGTAGGCAGCAAAGCTGGCCTGACCGAATTCGTAGTCCGTGGTCTCGACCGTGATCTGGCCCGTGACCTCGTAGAACCACCCGTGCTTCGAATTGTGACTGAACGAACCACTGACGTCCACGCTGCCGAGCTGCGGGATCTCGATCCTCGACGCAGCGCTGACGCTCGCCGAGGTGCCCTCGCGCACGATCGAGAACGTGAGCTCCACGCCCGCGACCTCGCCGATCACCATCGAACCGCTTCCGGTCAGCGCGAAGTTGCCCGAGCTGTCGAAGGAACCATCGAACTCGATCGCCACGGACGCGATCCCGTCCAGAGCGAAGTTCAGCTCCGTCTCGATCGCCGCGAAGAACTCGCCTTCGACCTTGCCGACCAACACGTCGGCGTTCACGTCGAAACCGCCGGCCGTCAGCCCGATGTTGCGGGCCTCGAATCGGAAGTCACCGTTCCCGGCTCGAACCAGGACGCCGTCCTTGTTCCTGATCATCGGGTTGACACCGGGCGAACTGCCCCACACGACGACGCCGGACAGTTGCGGCGCCGCCTTGAAGGGAGCACCGATGTCCAGTTCGGCCGAGAACTCGAGGTATCCGTCGCGCAGCGTGCCACTGACCGCGGTGAGCTGGTTTCCGTCGACCGAAGCCGAAGCGTCGATCGTGATCGTGGGGAACGTCCCCCGCCTGAACTCGAACTCGCCCTTGCCCTGGATGAACAAGGGGTCGAAGTCGAGCGAGATGTCGGCGGTGCCGCTCGCCGAGATCACCAGTCCGTTGAGCGTCGCGAAGCTGAACCTGACGACTTGCGGTTGGTCGAGGATCGTCACGGCGACCGTGGCATCGATCGACAACTTCTGCGGGAACGACGCGTACTTGAAGTGGACCGACAGCTCGTCGAGTTCGAACCCACCGAGGTCGGGTGTCGTGAACGTGCCCGAGAATTCGACCGAGTTCACGCCCAAGAGGTTCCGGAACTCGCCGCTCACCTCGGCAGTTGCGCCGAGGACCTTCGCGTCCGCCGAGAAAGCGATCTTCTTGTCGGCCGCGTTCAACTTGATCTCGACCCACGCGTTCTCGACGGTGAGATCCAAGAGCTTGAGGTTGCCGATTTCGAGTCGGGCGTCGATCGCGAACGGGACCGGCGTGACCGCGATGTCGACCTTGACGTCGACGTCGAGAATGGTCCCGTCGAACGACAGCGCGACGCCCGGGTCGATCGTCACGTCACCGATCTGACAGCCGGTCGGAGCGATGACCAAGCTGGCGTAGTTGGCGGTCACTGCGCCGAGGTTGCCGACGTCGATCACCGGTTCGACTTGCCACGGATAGCCGATCTCGATCGCGAAGCAACTCGAGGGGCCGGCGATCGCCGCGGCCAACCGCACCCGAGTGCCCGACTTGACGCCGATGTCCGACCACGAGTCGGGAAGGATCACCTCACCGGCGAAGCCGAGTTGGATTCCGGTCGACGAGAAGCCGACCGAGATGGTCAGGAACTCGACCGTCAACCCGTCGGCGCCGAACGCATCAGGCCACGCCGAACGCCCGTCGGCGCCGAACGGCACCGTCAGCCAGGCGCTGAGGGCCCCCGTGGCCGCCTGATAGGAGAACCCGACGCTGACGTCGAGTTCGCTGGGCGGCCCTCCGGTGACTCCGGGAACGAACAGCTTGCCGTCTGCTCTCAGCGAGGTGGTGAAACTCGTTCCGGTGGCCTCGACCTCGAAGGTCACCTCGTTGACGGTCAGGCTGACACCCCCGACCGAGAACACCTCGACGTCCGTGAATTGGACATGAGCTCGAAGTCGAACGACAGCGGCGTCAGCTGCAACGTCCCGCTCACGGATGCGCGGACCGAGCTGCCGCCGATCAGGTCGGAGAACCAACGGGGCACACCCGCTCGGGAGGAGAACTGCAGCGTGTTGGCACCCACCGCCACGTCCTGGCCGCCGACCGTCACCGTGGTCGCGTACGACGAGTAGATCAGCCACGAGTTGTCGAACGTCGGCGCCCCGTCGAATGGCGTCCACGTGCCACTGTCGACGACGACAACTGCGCCACGGTCGTCGTACGTGATCGTCAGGGTGCGCGTGCCGCCGAACACGTTGACGCTGGCTGTCAATTCGATCGCGAGACCCGACGAACCCTTGTCGACGTCGAGTGTCGCGGCATTGAACGACAGCCCCTCGACGATCGTGAACGCTCCGAGATCGGCGCTTGCGCTGAACGCGCCCGTCGACGTGTTGAGGGTTCCGCTGAGGTTCGCCGACAGCGAACCGTTGAACATCGTCACCGTGAGCCCGGTGGTGAGCGAGATGTTGAACCCGCAGTTGCCGGTCCCGCACGAGGCGTTCAGGCGGAGCGACGGGGTGGTCAGTTCCACGCCCGACCCGATCTGGACCGCGTCGGCGCCGATCGTGACGTTGATCCGGGTGTCGCTCCCGTTGCGGGACAACGTCCCGCTGATGGTCGGATTGGTCAGGTCCAGGCCGCTGACGGGCGACCAGGTCCCACCGGCGTTCACGCTGACGCTGGCCATCCATCTCGTCGGATCGGTGAACGAGAACGCGGCGATGATGTCGAGTGCATCACCGTTCACGGTGAGGGTGACGGCACCGTCACCGCCGAACGACTCGCCGTCCCAGGTGAGCGACGCCGACTGCAGTACGACGTTGTCGGCCAGCGACACCGGCCCGGCGAGTGATCCGTTCGCGGTGAACACGACACCGCCCGCAGGATCGGAACGGGAGACCGTTCCGGCGAAGTCGATTCCAGCTCCCGCGATCTCGACCAGACCGGTCGTGCCCAGCGAGAACGAGAACGTCTTGTCGGTTCCCATCGAGCCAGTGAGTGTGACCGTCGGCGATCCGGCCGGCGGGGTCGGCAGCTGGCCGACCACCGGCGTCGCCGGGCCGAACGAGCCGTCCCACGCGACCGCTCCGAACGAGATCGTCTGCACATCACCGGCGTTCCCGAACGCGATCCTGGTGGCGCTCGTCCAATCGAAGCCGAGATCGATCAGCGCCGACCGACCGGACCTGACGACGGCGCCGACCATCTCGTACGTGCCGTCGCCGTCGAACGGCACCGTCAGCGTCGCGTCGGTCGACAACGCCAGGTTGCCGCTATCGAGGTCGGTTCCGGTCTGCAGCGAGACGACCGCAGTACCGCCGAACGTGATGCCGTCAGCGTTGATCGTCACGGTCACGTCGGAGATCGTGACGAAGTCGTAGGCGGTGACGAACGCGCCCGTGATCGTGACGATCGAGTCGACCGAACACGGGCCGGGCGTCACCGTGCCGCCCGCGAAGTTGATGCTGACGTCTCCGTACGTGAGGTTCTTGGAGATGTCGAAGTTGCGCACCTCGTCGATGGCCGCGCAGAGCTCGGCCGGGCCGGCGTTGGCGCCGTACTCGACGGTGATGTCGGCGGTCGCGGTCTCGCCGTTGTCGTCGGTCACCGTCAGCCGGAACCCGAGCAGGCCGGTACCGGTGGCCGGGGCGACGATTCGGAGGGTCTGATCGTTGACGGGGTCGGTGATCACCGACGGACCCGAGGTCTGCGTCCAGACGAAGTCGAAGGGGAACGCGCCTCCGCTGATCTGGCCGGTGACATCGAGTGCTTCTCCGTTGGCGATGCTCGCCGTCCCACCGGGCAGGTCGGTCGAGGCGGTGACCCTGACCGGGAGCACCGGGCCGATCAGATCGGAGAATGCCTCCTCTTCGCTCGTCCCACCGTTGGGGATGTCACCCACGATCGTGGCCCGCACCCGGAGGTACCTGTTGTCGAGGCCGTCGACCGGCACGAACGTCGGGTCGGTCGACCACACGAACGTGCTGCACGATGTCGGATCGCTGCTCGTGCAGGTCTGCCACTCGAGGCTCGGCCCCGAGACCGTCGGGGGCATCTCCGACCAGACGGCCTGCGTTGCGGTGGCCTCGACACCGACGCGTGGACCATCGACGCCGCCGTCGATCGTCGGCGCGGTGATCAGGCGCTTGTACAGGTCGGTGAGCGGGCCGCTCGGGGTGGAGAGCGCCGTGCCCTCGTTGACGTAGCCCGGTGCCGTGACTTGGACGCGCATCACACTGGCGAACTCGGTGAGGTCCTCGGTCTGCACGGTGTACGTCGGCGTGGTGACCCCGACCGGCGTGCATTGACCCGGGTCGGCGGCTGCACACCGGAACCATTCGTACGTGCGGGCCGAGTCCGGGGAGTAGCTCCAATCACCCGGATCTGCGGTGAGCACATCGCCGACCAGCGTTGAGCCGCTGATCGACGGCAGCGTCGTCGCGACCGGCGGCAACGCAGCGTCACGCACCACACCGAACGGCACGATCAGGGCGCCGGTGCGCACGGTGCCGTCGACGGCGAACGAGCCCGACAGGGTGAGTTCGGCCTGAAGGACGACGTCTGGGTTGGTCGGCGTGTGGGTGCGGCCCGTGCCGACGGAGGTGCACGATGTCGGGGTGTTGACGTCGCACTCGAACCACTCGACCTCGGACGTGACGACCGAAGGTGCGCCAGTCGGGTCGTTCCAGGCGTACGTACCGTCATCGACGAGCGTCGCTGTGAATCCGGTGATCGGTGTCGGCTGTCCGGCGCCGTTTCGGTCGATGATCGGATCGTCCGTCCACGTGTAGCAGTCGGACCCGCAGTCGACGGTGACACCCGATTGCACGGCCGAGCTGATCGCCTCGGTGCTGTTGCCCTCGACTCCGTAGGCGACGACGCTCAAACGGATGTCGTTGCCGATGTCGTCGGCCTGGACCGTGTAGGTGGATTCGGTCGCTCCCAGGATCTCGGTCGTGGTTCCGGGGATCGGACTGCACGATGCGACCTGAGGGTCGGTGCACCGCAACCAGGTGAACGTCTTGGGGGAAAAGCCCTCATAATCGATCGAGAACTCGCCGGCGTCGCCGGTGAGCAGATTGCCGACGTCGGGAGTGCCCGAGATCGACGGTGGCACGATGACCTTTGGCGCATCGTAGACCGGCACCGCCGTGCCGATGAAGAACGTCTCGGTGGTCGTCACGGGAGCCCCGAACTCGTCGGTGCCGGCGATGGTGAAGATGGCGTTGACGTCATCCGTCCCTCCGGGGATGAACACGTCGCCGGTGCAGCTCCCAGGAGATTCGCAGTAGTCCCACTCGATGCCGACCGTGGTGTCGGTCGGCTTCGCGCCGGGCCCATCCCAGACAAATGTGCCACCGTCGAGCACACGAATTCGCGAGCCGAGTATCGGACTGTCGATCGTGTTGTCGTGGTCGTTCTTCGAGAACGTCGGCGGGACCGTCCAGGTCCACGAACCCGAGCCGGTCGAAATCGCCGCCAGCGTGTAGGTCGGCTCGATGTTGAGAGCGAGAAGTTTCGAACCCGATGACGTCGATCGCGAGACGAGAGAGAGTGTCGATGTCGTCGTTGTGGCTGCTGCGGTGGTCGTCGTGGACGTGGACGTGGCCGTAGCGACCGGCTGTGGCGCGTCCGCCGGTTCGATGATCACGTCGACGGCGGCGGTCGACGACGATTTGTCGTCGCTCAGCGTCAGCTGGAAGCTCAGCGTCGTCGCGGCGGTCACGGTCGGCGGCGTGAACCTCGTCAGCAGACCGATCGCCGGTTCGCCCTCGGCGAACCCCTCGAATGTGACGACCGGCGCCCCGTTGTCGATCTGGGTCCAGGTCGACGTCGCCCCGTCGGCCACGCTGGAGCGACCGTCGAGGAGGACCGCGCCGATCGGAAACGTCTCGTCAGCCGGCAACACCACACGATCGGGTGTCGCCGTTGCGATCGCGTCGAGTGGGGGGAGGACCTGCATCGTGACCGGGACGGTCACGTCCTCGGCGCCGTCGGCCGAGGCCTCGAACAGCAACTCCACCTCACCGGTCGCTCCCGGTACCCAGACCGGGATCACGATCGTGTCGTCGGATGTGCCCGCTGCGAGCGGACCGCTCGACGAACACGTGATCGTCGGTGTGCCGTTCTTCCCGCCCGTCTTCTTGGCGGCATCGTACTCGCACGTCTCCGGCACCGTTCTGATGTCCCTCTTGGGCAGCTTGGCGGGCAACTCGACCGAGAACGACCAGTCGACCATCTCGGCGGTCCCGCCGTTGCTCGGCGTCACTTCGATCAGGCCGAGCGGGAACGTTTCGCGTGGGGACCGAACCACCTCGACGTCGAGGCCCAGATCCGGCGAATCCGTGCCGGGAGTCGCGACCACGACCGGAATTTGTGCGTTCGCACCCAGACTGGGCAAGGGCTGCCCGTCGAACTGGCCACTGATCACCAAGGGCCAGGCCTGCGGCCCGGTCGCTGCCGAATCGGCAACGTCGATCGACAGCTTCGCCCGCGGGGTGGCAGCGGCCGGCGCGAGATCGGTTGCGACGAGCGTCGTGCACGTGACCGTGGTTGCCGATGCCGATGAGCACGACCACAGGCCCGCCCCGCTCACTTCGCTGACGGTGGTACCGGCGGGTACTTCGAGCGAGAAGCTCAGGGCGGTTCCGGCTGGCACCGGGATGGTTCCGCTGTTGGCGACGTCGATGCCGAGCAGGGTTGCGCTGCCCGGTGCCACCGGGAGCGGTGTGCCGTCGACGATCTGCAGAGCCGTGTCCGGCGTCGGGTAGTGGAAGACGCGCAGCAACGACAGCGGCGCACCGACGACCGCCAGCTGCACGGTGATGTCATCGGTCGACGGCGGCTCGGTGTCGGGGCCGCTCACGGATCCGGTGAACGAGAGTGTTTGCGGACCAGGAGTTGCCGTGTCATCGGTCTGCAGCTTGATCGTGGTGGAGCTCTCCGACTCACCGCCGAAGTCCGCCGAGCGATCACAGGTCAGCTCGCTCCCGTCGGTCGAGCAGACCCACGGGTCGGTCGAGCCGGCGAGGCTCCAACCGGTCGGCAGCGTCGACGCAACGGTGACGGCGCGGCTCGGGTCGTCGAGCCCGCTGCCGGCCATCCCGACGGCTGTGCGAACACCGATGCGATCGGTGGGAGATCCGTCAAGGCGAATCCGACTCGTTCTGTCGTATCGCTGATCATGGCGCCGGTCGACGAGGTGTGAACGACCGTCTGCGCCCAGCTCAGCGGAGAATCAGTCGTCGGTGTCACCGGTGCGCGGAAATCGATGACCAACGGATCGACGGCATCCCCGACGCCGACGTCGGCGCCCGTCCACGTGCACGAGGGCGACCCGCCTGAGTCGACACAGGCCCAACCGGTGCTGCTCGCCACCCAGTCCGTCGACCCTGGCGGCACGACGCCGTCGGCGACGAGTGTTGCCCCGGCCCCTCCGATCACACTCGGACCGAGGTTGGCGACGTTCAGGGTCGTGCTCGTCGCCTGAGCCGCAATCATTCCCCCACCCTCAGCGACGACGTCGAGCGAACCAGGCGTGCCGCCAGCGAGTCGCTGCATCGTCACGGTCGTCGACGCTCCGCTCAGGTCGGCGGGGGGTTCGACGGTCCGGCGTCGGCGGCCAGCGAGACGGTCACCGTCGGATCGATCACCGCGCCGGCGTCGGCGGCGAGCCGAAGCCGCGTCTGCGCGACCTCGAGTGCATCCAGCATGGCCGGCGTCGTGCCGTCAGGCCCGACGAGTGTGCACGTCGGGCCACCGTCGCACTTCCACGATCTCCCGACCAGGTCGAGGTCAGCACCCGCGAGCGTGATGCCGGCGGGCAATCCGCCGACCGCCAGCGTGATCGGCACAGCGAGATCGGTCTGACCGGCGTTTCGCACCCCGCGTCGATGAGCGCGTGCGCACCTGCGGCGATCGGACTTGCCGCCGATGCGTCGACGAGCAACGTCGGCGCGACCGGCGCGGCCGCGACGGGCCCATGGGTCGTTCCGACGATGATCGTCGGAACGGCGACCGCAAACGCGCAGACAATGACTCGTGAGCGCAAAGCCCAACCCGTCGAACCCCCCATGACAGACCTCCATGTCTGACCGAGATGACCCCGTCCCGGAATATGTCTCATGATCTCGACATGTCAATCACGAACAACGCACCTGGTGCGTAGGAAGTGAATCTGGCGGGATCCGAGCGAGCGCTGCTTTATCGCGTCGACATGACCCCCGCAAGTTGGACGATCATGTTGATCAATATTTGTCTGACGCTGCGGTTTCGGGAACCGGTCACGTCGCTGGTTGGCTTGTTGGCCACGCCCATCGCTTCGTGATTCACCAGGTCAGAGCAGGCAGCGAAACAACGTTATGTATGAATTCAATACAGTGCTATTCAGATTACTCGCCATGAATCGCGGTTGGTGCTCCAGCAATGATTGTTCGGTCGCGGGGTCAGTAGCCGTGTCATTCTGCTGACAACTGGTCGGGCTGCTGGTGGGCGGCGTCGTTCGGACCAGGGTCGTACCCGTGCTCATCCTCCACGGCGACGACGACGACGTTCCGATCGAGATCGGCCGCGAGCTCGCCGCTGCGCGACCGGATCTCGTCACGCTCGTCGAGTTCGAGGGCGCTGCCCATCTGGCATCGTGGAATCTCGACCCCGTCGGAGACGAAATCGAGTTGGTGAGGTTCCTCGAGCGGACGACCCGTCGATCGTCGCCGACTCCGGTGCGACCAGGTATCGACCGGACGCGGAGCCGACGATCCGGGTGCTGTGGTCGACGAGGTCTCATCGTTCCGGGCACCGGACTGCTCCTCCCCTGCGACCGGAGCCGTTGGCGCTCGCCCGCGGGCCCCGGCACTCGTGTGTCACTCGTCGTCGGGAAGGTGAAACTGCTCCACGATCTCGGCGAAGACGGTGTCCCGGTCCTGGGTGGCGTCGATGTGGGCGACGAACTCCTTGCGTTCGAACAGCTCGATCACGGGCTTCGTCTTCTCGTGGTAGTCGTGGAGCCGGTTGGCGAGCGCCTGTGGGTTGTCGTCGGGGCGTCGCACGAGCGTGCCGCCGCAGACGTCACAGACGTCTTCGACCGCGGGCCGGCTGGCGATCAGGTTGTAGTCGAGCCCGCAGCCGGAGCAGAGCCGTCGTGACAGCACCCGGCGTTCCACTTCGCTGTCGGGCATCTCGAGGTTGATCACGCCGTCGATGTCGTAGCTCTCCAAGAAGAACTCGGCCTGCACGGCGTTGCGGGGGAACCCGTCGACGACGAAACCGTAGTTCCAGTCGTGGAGCTGGAGCCGGTCCTGCACGACGGACTCCACGAGGTCGTCGCCGACGAGTTGGCCCACGTCGACGATGCGCTTGACCGCGGCACCGAGCTTCGTGTGGGACTGGATGTGCCATCGAAAGATGTCGCCGACGCTGATGTGCACCAAATCGAATCGCTCGGCGAGCATCGTCGCCTGCGTGCCCTTTCCACTGCCCTGGACTCCCATGATCACGAACTTGCGCATACCGACATCGTCGCACGAGACCGTTGGTCCCGTTCTCCTTCAGCGGGTTGAGGTCGACCGGCGGCGCAAAACGCGTCGCCGCCCATGCGCTGTGGGGCACGGCGACCTACGCTGGAACGATGGCCGACGACGTGCGCCGAACCGACTCCGGGATCGAGATCAAGCCGCTCTACACCGACGACGATCTCGCCGACTGGAACGCCGAGGAGCAGCTCGGTCTCCCCGGTCGTGCGCCGTTCACGCGGGGCGTCTATCCCTCGATGTACCGCGGGCGTCACTGGACGATGCGGCAGTACTCCGGCTTCGGCGATGCCGCGGCGACCAACGAGCGATTCCACTTCCTGTTGAACGCCGGCCAGACCGGCCTGTCGTGCGCGTTCGACCTGCCGACGCAGATGGGCTACGACTCGGACCACCCTCGCGCCGAGGGCGAGGTCGGCAAGGTCGGCGTGGCGGTCGATTCGCTCGACGACATGCGCGCCCTGCTGAAGGATCTCCCGCTCGACCAGGTCACCACGTCGATGACGATCAACTCGACCGCCGCCGTCCTGCTGCTGATGTACGAACTCGTCGCGGAAGAGCAGGGGGTCCCCGCCGACAAGATCTCGGGAACGATCCAGAACGACCTGCTCAAGGAGTACATCGCCCGCGGCACGTACATCTACCCGCCACGCGAGTCGATCCGGATCACCACCGACATCTTCGAGTACTGCTCCCAGCACGTGCCCCGCTGGAACACGATCTCGATCTCGGGCTACCACATCCGCGAGGCCGGCTCGACGGCCACGCAGGAGATCGCGTTCACGCTCGCGAACGCGATCGCGTACGTGCGGGCGGCGATTGACGCGGGCCTCGACGTCGACGAGTTCGCACCGCGGCTGAGCTTCTTCTGGAACGGACACAACCACTTCTTCGAAGAGATCGCGAAGTTCCGTGCCAGCCGCCGCATGTGGCACAAGATCATGACCGAGCGCTTCGGGGCCGAGAACCCCAAGTCGACGATGCTGCGGTTCCACACCCAGACCGGCGGGTCGACGCTCACCGCCCAGCAGCCGGTCAACAACGTGGTGCGGGTGGCGCTCCAAGCCCTCGCCGCCGTGATGGGCGGCACCCAGTCGCTCCACACGAACGGCTACGACGAGGCGCTCTCGCTGCCGACGGAGGAGGCGGCACGGCTGGCGTTGCGCACCCAGCAGATCATCGGGTTCGAGGCCGGCGTCACCGACACGCCCGATCCGCTCGCCGGGTCCTACCTGGTCGAGTCGATGACCGATGAGGTCGAGCGTCTGGCGTGGGAGTACATCGAGCGGATCGACGAGCTCGGCGGCGCCGTCGCTGCGATCGAAGCCGGCTACCAGATGGACGAGATCGAGCAGTCGGCCTACGAGTACACCAAGTCGATCGACGACGACGAGCGCGTGATCGTCGGCCTCAACAAGTTCCAGATCGACGACGAGCCCGAGCCGAGCGTGTTCCCGATCGACCCGTCGCTCGAACCGGCCCAGAAAGGCCGCCTCGCCACGTACAAGGCGAATCGCGATGCCGGTGAGGTCTCGGCCCGACTCGACGCCCTGAAGGACGCGGCCCGCGGCACCGACAACCTGCTGTACCCGATGAAGGACGCCCTGCGTGCCGGAGCGACGCTGGGCGAGGTCAGCGACGCGCTCCGAGACGTCTTCGGTCAGTACCGACCGTGAGACGAGCCACGCTCGGCACGGTGCTGGCGTGGACGATGGCAACCGGGTGCACCGGTGATGACGCTTCGACGGCCGCCACGCTCTCGGAGGCGCCGCCGGGCACTTCCGACGCACTCGTCGAACTGCCTCCTGCGCCGGTCCTGACGATCCGCTCGGTGCCGACCTCGACGGAGGCGTTGCCGCTGGGGCCGTGGGACTGGGGTGCACCGTGCCGCGTGGCCGCGCGTGAGGTGATCGGCACCCGTGGCCCGCAGGTGTCCCGCATGTTCACCGTCGACGTGGCGGTCGACGCGTCGCAGGGCGGGTACGTGATGTCGTTCGACGACGTCGTCGAGCTGGACACGGGCCTGACCGAGGAGTACGTCGCCGGTGCGCTGTACCGCAATCTCGCCGTCCTGCCCGACATGCGGCTCGACGCCGATGGGCGGTTCGTAGAGTTCGTCGACCTCGAAGCTGAGTTGACGGAGTCGGCGCGACGAGCCGACGTCGCTTCGACCGGCGACGTCGTCGCGATCGTCGCCCGTCAACCCGTCGTCACCGACTCGATCCTCGACCGGACGATCCTCGCGTGGTTCGGCTTCTGGCTCGACCACGACGTCCTCGCGGTGAACCCCGATCGCCACGCCGGCCAGCGGACACGACAGGGCCCGGCAGGCCCGCAACGTTGGTCGACCGAGACGTTCGCGGCTGACGTGGTCGGCGAGCGAGACGGCCGAGCAGGCAACAGCGTGGTCTGGCTGACGCACACGGAGCAGGCGATCGACTCGGCCACCGGACGCATCGACGCGAGCGCGATCGTCGATCCGACCGACCGGCGACCGTCGTATGTCGTGCTCACGATCGATGGGTTCAGCAGTGGGGAGCTCGCGGTGTTCGCCGAACAGGATCGCCGTGTCGTCACGTTCGACTGGGGGACTGCAGAGGGCTGCGAATGAGTTGGTTGGACCGACATGTCGACGTCGAATGTTGCGACGTCGTCACGACGGGACGGGTGTCGGGGCGTTCGCACGAGATCGAGATCTGGTTCGGGGTGATGGCCGACACGATGTACCTGATCTCGGGCAACGGGCCGGGCGCCGACTGGTACCGCAACATGCTCGCCCATCCCGTGGTCGTCGTGAAGCTGGCAGGAGAGGAGCACCGCGGTCGCTCCCGCGACGTGACCGACTCGGACGAACGTCGTCGCTGCGGCGATCTGATGGGCGAGAAGTACGTCTGGGGCGGTGACGCGTCGATCGGTCTCACCTACGAGGCGTGGTGCTACGACGTCCCGGCGATCGCCATCGAGTTCGGAGAGCGCTGACGCTGCCTCGCTCGGTGATCGACGCGAACACTGGACGTTGCCAGCGCGAAGCCCTACGGTTTGCGAACACGCACGGCGGAGGGCCGTGCGGGACACTGACCTGGGGGTACTTATGTCCGAACACGTGACCGACCGCGAGGAGTTGCTCGCCGATCCCGATGCCGCAGCCGGAGGGTGGTCGCGACGCTCGTTCGTCGGTGCGCTCGGCATCGCCGCCGCCGGCGGACTGCTCGCTGCATGCTCGGGCGACGACGACGACTCGGTCAGCACCGGTTCCACTGCAGCCGACGAATCCGGTGACGACGGCTCCGCCGAGACGACCGGGGATGCGGACCTCGACGAGGCGCTCCAGGCCAGCGATCTCCCCGAGATCGAATGGGACCTGGCGACGAGCTGGCCGATCGTGCTCGACACGATCTACGGCGGTGCCGAGTACTTCGCGGAGCGGGTGGGCGCGCTGACGGGTGGACGGTTCAAGATCACGGCGGCGCCGGGTGGTGAGCTGGTGCCCCCGCTCGAGATCCTGCAGAGCGTCCAGACCGGAGCCGTACAGGCCGGTCATACGGCGTCGTACTACTACGTCGGCATCGACCCGATCACCCAGCTGAGCACGGCGATCCCGTTCGGGATGAACGCACGCGGCCACATCTCGTGGATGTACGAGGGTGGCGGCCTCGACCTCGTCCAGGCGGCGTTCCGCGATCGATTCGGTGTGGTCAACTTTCCGGCCGGCAACACCGGCTGCCAGATGGGTGGGTGGTTCAACAAGGAGATCACCGGCGTCGACGACCTGGGTGGCCTCCGGATGCGCATCCCCGGCATGGGCGGTCAGGCGCTCGAGAAGCTCGGCGTGTCGGTGCAGGTCATCCCCGGTGGCGAGATCTACCAGTCGCTGGAGAGCGGCGCGATCGATGCCGCCGAGTGGGTCGGCCCCTACGACGACCTCAACCAGGAGTTCAACAAGGTCACGCAGTTCTACTACTACCCGGGCTGGTGGGAGCCCGGCCCGTCGCTCGACGTGTACTTCCCGGCTGACGAGTTCGACGGGTTGCCGGAGGAGTACCAGGCAGTGCTCGCCTCGGCGGCGGCACATTCGTATACCCAGATGCTGGCCAAGTACGACACGTTGAACCCGCCGGCGCTCGCCACCATCAAGGAGAGCGATGTCACCGTCCTGCCGTTCCCCGACGACGTGATGGCGGCGTCGGCGGGGGCCATCCAGGAGATCCTCGACGAGAACGCGGCCGCGGACGCCGGATACAAGGAGATCCTCGACAGCTACCAGGCCTACCAGGCCCAGCTCGGGCCCTGGTTCGGGCTCGCCGAGAAGGCGATGCTCGACTTCCTGGCCGAGTAACCCGACACGCCGAACGTCGTGGGTGCACTGCTGCCGTAGCGCACCCACGACGTCCCCTCCTGGAGGATCTGTGGACGACAACGACACGAGTGGCGTCGAGATGCACATCGAATACGTCGACGACGACCATCACGGCCACGGCGACGACCATCACGGCCACGACGACGAAGCGGATGCGGGACTTCGACCGCGTGGCCCGATCATGCAGATCCTGCACGGCTACCGCATGGCGGCCAACGCGTTCGCAGGCGTGCTCGGTGTGATCAGCGCGTTCCTGATCTTCCCGACCGTCACCATCTCGGTCGTGAACGTCGTGCTTCGACGGGTTGGAGCGAACCAGGGCCGCAACCTCACGTCGAACTGGCTGATCGAAGCCCAGTGGTACCTCTACACCTTGATCTTCGTGTTCGGACTGGCACACATCCTCCGCGAGGGCATCAACGTGCGAGTCGACTTCTGGTTCGCCAATCGGTCGAGTCGGACCCAGTCGTGGATCGACCTGGTCGGTCACCTGGTCGCGCTGCTCCCGTTCGCCTATGTCGGCATCAAGTACAGCTGGCCGTCGGTCAAGCTGTCATGGGAAGCTCGTGAGGGCTCCCCCGACGCCGGCGGCCTCGCCCGCTATCCGATCAAGACGGCGCTCATGATGGGCTTCGTCTTCCTGATGATCCAGGGCATCGCCGAGGTGATCAAGAACATCGAGTTCCTCCGCGGTCACGAGTACCGCCACGAGTCGGACAACCCGGCACTCGCCGGTGGGCAGACGTTCTCCGTCGACGACTTCGCTGTCGACGAGTACGCCGAGAAGGCCGGTCTCACGTCTGGAGTGACCGACGAGAGGAGGGGAACGTGATCGACTCAGAAGTCCTGGCATTGATCATGCTGGGCCTGTTCATGTTCATCATCATGATCGGGTACCCGGTCGCGTTCACGTTCGCCGGCACCGCGATGGCGTTCTTCCTGATCGGCTGGGCTCAGGGCGACATGCAACCGCAACAGCTGAACGGGCTGTTCAACCGGTGGTTCGCCGACAGCGCGTCCAACTTCACGTTCCTGGCGATCCCCTTCTTCGTGTTCATGGGAGCGATCTTCGAGAGATCCGGGCTGGCGGAACGTCTGCTGACCACGATCGGCGTCATCCTCGGCCCTCTGCGCGGCGGGGTCGCCATCGCGGTCGTCTTCGTCGGCACGTTGCTCGCCGCCGCGACCGGCGTGGTCGCAGCCACCGTGATCGTCATGGGGGTGCTCTCACTGCCCGTGATGGTCAAGTACAAGTACGATCACGAGCTCGCATCGGGTGTGATCGTCGCTTCCGGCACCCTCGCCCAGCTGATGCCGCCGAGCCTCGTGCTGATCGTGCTCGCCCAGTTCATTCCGGTATCGGTGGGGCAGCTGTTCGCCGGGGCCCTCATCCCCGGCGTCCTGCTCGCCTCGCTGTTCGCGGTCTACGTCCTGATGGTCGCCTATTCGAAGCCGGGGAGTGCCCCGCCGATCCCGAAGGAGGAGCGGTCGATGTCGCGGGGCGAACTGTTCAAGCAGTTCGTGCTCGCCGTGATCCCGCCGCTCGGTCTGATCTTCGCAGTACTCGGTTCGATCTTCCGTGGATACGCGACCGCCTCGGAGGCGGGAGCTGTCGGCGCACTCGGCGCCATGATCCTCGCCGCCCTGTACGGCCGCCTGAACTTCAAGGTGCTGTGGGGTGCGGCCAGGGCGACGTCGAACATCACCAGCCTGGTGCTGCAGATCCTGCTCGCCTCGACGTTCTTCGCGCTCGTCTTCGATCGACTGGGCGGTCAGGACCTGATCACGGAATGGCTCGCAAACGTGCCCGGCGGGCTGTGGGGGTTCATCATCGCCTCGCACATCATCGTGTTCCTCCTCGGCATCAACCTGGAGTTCCTCGAGATCTCGTTCATCGTCATGCCGCTGCTCATCCCCGCGGCGATCGCCCTGAACGTCAATCTCGTCTGGTTCGCGGTGCTGATGGCGGTCAATCTCAATCTCGCGTTCATCTCACCACCTGTCGGATTCTCGCTGTTCTATCTGCAGTCGGTGGCGCCGCCCGAGGTCACCACGGCCCAGATCCATCGCGGAGCGATCCCGTTCATGGGTGTGCAGATCATCGGCTTGATCATCCTGACGGTGCTGCCCGAGAGCGTCGTCTACCTGGTCCGGAAGTCGGGTCTCGGCAACGACGTCACGAACAACACCGACTTCATGCCATGGGCGTTCGAGGTGAGGTTGGTCTTGTGCATCTTGTTCGTGGCCGCTGTGGGCGCGTTCTGGTCGTGGCGGCTACGTCGCAAGCACGGCCGCGGTGACGTCGACGATGGCGACCAGAGCGTCGACGTCGCCGAAGCGGCTCTGGCCTGACCCATGCGTCGCCGGCGGCTGACGGTGGGCGCCGGCGTGGCCGCAGTGTTCGTCCCCCTGGCGGTGTGGGCAGTCGCCCGCGGGGCCGAAGCGCCGGTGAACGATCTGGTGTTCGTTCAGGAGGTGCCGGCCGATGTCCGACGTGAGTCGGAAGTGACATGGCGCCGGTTCACGGAACGGTTCGCAGCCCGACGATCGTGTTGGGGCCCGGTGTCGGTCGAGCTCGTCGGCGATGTCACCGATGGCGATGCGCGGTACCTCACCGGGTCGAGACGCATCGAGATCCAGATTCCGACGACTCCCGGGCGGTATCGCGAGTCACTGGCTCACGAGCTCGCCCACCACCTCGAGCGGACCTGTCCGGACTTCGACGAGGTCCGTGCGCTGCTCCACCCGATGTTGGCTGACTCGGGGCAGGGCTGGTTCGACGGTCCGGTGTGGGACGCCGTACCGTCGGAACGGTTCGCCGAGGCGGTCGTCGAGCTCGTCAACGGCGAACGGATCCGTCACGAGTCCGACGTGCAGGTCGATCCGACGGTCGTCGAATTGCTGGAGCGATGGGGGAACGGCACACCCATCGGTTCGCGGCGCTGAGGTCCGCCCGGCGATCGATCGGTACGATCCGAGCGATGGAGGCGGCACGTCAGATCACCCCCGGCCGACTCCGCCGGCTCACCGACGAGCTGATGGAGGAGCGACTCGGGGTCATCGAACGATCATCGGTTCCCGAGGTACTCGTCGACGAGATCGACTACGCCCTCCGGCCACCTCGCCACGAGCGTCGCGTCCCCAGCTACGGATCGTTCGTCCTCCCCGAGCGGCCGGTCGACAGCTGGAGGGAGCAGACGGGCCTCGACGTCGTGACCAGCAGCACGGCGGACGAGCTCGACGACACCGTTCGCCGGTACGCCGACGGCCTGACGAGTTGGACGATCCGCACCGCCACGGGTGTCGATTCGATGGTGGTGTTCGACCGGGCCGCCGGCTCGGAGCGTGATCTCGTCGTCCTGGCAGCCGCGACCGGAGCCATGATCGTGCAACGTCACCCGAACGGAGAGGTGCGGCTGGTCGGCTCGTTCGGTGTGGCCCGGTGGGACGGCCTGGGTTGGCACACCGAGCCACCGGTCGACTCCTGGCTGCGGTGGGCGACGTGCGGCCTCGACGAGCTCGACACCTCCGCACTCGGCCACCTGCTCCGCTTCGCCGTACATGATCTCGGCGCCCAGGGCATCGGCGCTCTGCTCGTGTACCGGCCACTCGACGTCGGCGGGGTCGAGCATCGGCTTCGGGAGCCACCCCCGCTGCGCATCGACCGTCCGACCGATCTGGCACCCCTCCGTCATGTGCTGACGCAGACCGACGGTGCTGCCCTGTTCGATTCGGACGGCCGCCTCCTCGCGTTGGGCGCGTTGCTGATTCCGTCGACCGACGCCGAATCGTCGGTCGACGCGGTCGGCGGCACCCGCCACACGTCGGCGCGTCGCTACAGCCACGACGACCCCGATGCGGTCGTGATCGCCGTGAGCGAGGACGGTCCCGTCACCGTCTTCCGCAAGGGCGACGTGATCGGCCGCTCGCGCCCGATCTGATGACTCGCAGCACGGCAGGCGGGAACCTCTGCCATACCTGGAACCTGCGGCGGGAGTGAGGTGATGGGCGCGACGAACAGGTTCACGAGGCACGCGACCGTGGCCGTCATCGCGGTGTTCGTGGCCGCGGGCGGTCTGGTGGGAGGCCCGCAGGCTGTCGAGGTGTCGGCCGCACCGCAGGAGGCAGGAGCGGTGTGTCTCACCGATCTCCGGCCGAGCCGTCTCGACACGCTCTTCGACACCGAACCCGGCGGAGTGGTCGGCGCCGACTACCAACGGGCGTTCGCACTGCCCGACGGCCGGGTGCTCTGGACGTTCCAGGATGCTGCGATCCGCGTCGGGCCGAACGAGATCGTGATCGTCCACAACATCGCCGTGCTGCAGGACGGCAACTGCTTCACCGTCCTCTACGGGGGGACCCGATCGGCACCGAGGCCGATGTTCTTCGCCGACCGAACGGTGCCGTTCGAGCGGTGGTTCTGGCCCCTCGACGCAGAGGTCGGCGACGACGGACGGGTCTATGTGTTCACCGCCGAGATGGAGGAGCGGGGTGCGGCCTATCTGACGCACACGGTGCCGATCGGCACGTGGGTGGCCGTGTTCGATCCGTCGTCCGACACGGTGGTGGACGAGCTGCGGCCGCCCGACTCGTCGGCCGACCTCTACGGCTGGTCGATCACGAGCGACGACTCGTGGACCTACCTGTACGCCAACTGCTATCGCCAGTTCGGCTTCGACGTGTACTTGTTCGTGCGGGCGTTCGATCGGGACTGTTCGGCCGTGATCACGGTCGCCCGGGTCCCGCGGGGCCGGCTCTTCGAGCCGCCCAGTTACTGGGACGGGCGTTCCTGGCAGCCCGATCCCGGACGTGCCGCACCGATCATCGAGACCCGCGATCGGCGCATCAACGCCAACCAGTTCGAGTGGACCGGCGCCCGGTTCGTGTCGGTCAACAAGGAGGGGGACTGGTGGGGCGACACGATCTTGTTGGCCGAGTCGACGTCACCCGCGGGTCCGTTCACCGTGTACCGCGAGTTGGCGGCCCCGGTGAAGTGTGCCGAGTGCAACTCGTTCTTCGCCACCTGGATCCCGGCTGCGGCCGTGGGGCGAACGGACAACACCCTGACGATGTCGCTCGCGCACAACCGGTGGGACGGCGTCATCACGTCGCTGTATCGGCCGACGTTCCACCGGGTACCGGCACCCATCTTCCTACCGGCCGATTCGACGTTCGAGCTCCAGCTCGATGCCGGGGTCACCACGGCGGCGATCAACGTCCTCGCCGTCGACCCGCTCGCACCGGGGTTCGTCACCGTCCACCCGTGCGCGAACGGTCTGCCGCTCGCTTCCAGCGTCAATCACGTGAACGAGCCGGTCGTCGCCAACCTGGTGCTGGCGCGCCCGGATGACGACGGCCGCGTCTGCCTCTACTCGCTGGCGCCGACCAACCTCGTCGTCGATCTCTCCGGCACCTTCGAATCGTCGTCGTCGTTCCAGCCGGTCGACCAGCCGGTTCGTGTCGTCGACACCCGGGTGGGCACCGGTGCGCCGGTACGGCGGGTCGCCGCAGGCGAGGTGCTCGCGTTCGCAGTGCCCGGCGCAGTCGGGGCCGCAGCCGTGGCCCTCAACGTGGTCGCGGTGGATCCGTCTGCCCCCGGCCACCTGACGGTGTTCCCGTGTGATCGAGAGCTCCCGCCGACGTCGAACGTCAATTACGTCACCGAGCCCGTCGTCGCCAACCTCGTGCTGGTCCCGCCGGCCGCTGACGGAACGGTGTGTGTCGCGACGCTCTCCGACGTCGATCTCGTCGTCGACCTCGCGGGCAGCTTCTCCGGCGACGGATACGTCCCCCTGGGGGACTCGATCCGATTGGCCGACACCCGCAGGTCGTTGCCCACCGGGCGGCTCGCGCCCGGGGAGGTGGTCGAGATCGAGGTACCCGGACCGGCGACCGCGGTCGCCATCAACGTGACTGCCGTCGGACCCGCCGCGCCGGGTTTTCTCACCGTGTACCCGTGTGACGTCGCCCGACCGACCACGTCGAACGTGAACTACGTCAACGTCCCGGTGGTGGCGAATCTGGTGATCGCCCGCCCGTCGGCCGGCGACCGGGTGTGCGTGTACTCGTCGGCGGCCGCCGACCTCGTCGTCGATCTGTCGGGCCACCTGACGGAGACGGCCGATTACTCGCCTTCGACAGCGCCCGTGCGTCTCGTCGACACCCGGATCGGCACCGGCGTGTCGGGCCAGTTCGGCAACGGCTGACCAGACTGGCGCACCCCTTCGTGTCAGTCGGCGACGTGGCGCACGATCGGCTCGGGCCGGGCGGGCACGTCGACCGTGTTGTTCGGCCAGCCGAGGTAGATGATCCCGAGGATCCGGTCTCCGGGGTCGAAGCCGCACAGTTCGAGCGCACGAGGTGAATTGATGATCGGAGCGGTCGACCAGAACGATGCCAACCCGGCCGCGGTCGCGCCGAGCAAGATGTTCTGGATCGCCGCCGACACGGCATCCCGGTTCTCGTCGTGGAACGTCGGATGATCGTGGGGTGCGCAACCGACGACCAGCGACACCGGTGTGCGGGTGTACTTGGTTATCGTCTTGAGTCGTTTGCCTTCGTCGCCGACGCCCTGCTCGCACATGTCGTCGACGAACGCTTCGCCGAGGCGGGCCCGGCCGAAGCCGGTGACGATCGCAAACTTCCACGGCCACGTCTTCTTGTGGTTCGGCGCCCAGGTCCCGAGTTCGCACAGCCGTGTGATCAAGTCGATCGGCACCTCTCGCTCGCGGTCGACCAGCATGTGTGTGCGGCGCGACCGGACCAGATCGGCGAAGTCATCGAGGGATGTCGTCACGGCGTTCAGGATGTCAGGCCGTCGCCCAGATCGACACCTCGGCCCCGTCAGTCCCGGCGGTGAAGCTCAGACCATCGGGGTCGGTCAGCCGTGCGGCGTCGCCCGTGCTCAACACGCCGCCCGGATCGAGCGTGCCCGATCCGCGAGCGACGAAGAGGTGCACGTGCCGGTCGGACGGCACATCGACCGTGGAGCCGGCGGCGAGGCGGCCACCCCACAGGACGGCGTCACGCTGGTGGATCGTGATCGCGCCATCGTGCCGCTTGCCGGATGCGATCGGGATGAGCCCGCCATGCTGCAGCTCGGCGGACACGTCGAGTTGCTCGTAGCCAGGCTGGATGCCCGCGGTGTCCGGTGGCACCCACATCTGCAGGAAGTGCACGTCGGTGGTCGAACTCGCGTTGTGCTCGCTGTGGCGGATGCCGGAACCGGCCGACATGCGCTGTGCCAGACCGGGTGTGATCACGCCGTGGTTGCCCTCCGAGTCGCGATGCTCGAGCTCGCCGGAGAGCACCCAGGTGACGATCTCCATGTCGCGGTGGGCGTGGGTGCCGAAGCCCGTGCCGGCCCGGACGACGTCGTCGTTGTTGACCAGGAGCAGGCCGTGGTGTGTGTTGGTCGGGTCGTGATGCGGCCCGAAGCTGAACGAGTGCTTGGAGTCGAGCCAGTCGAGCTTCGTGGCGAAGCGCTCGCCGGCACGTCGGATGTCGATCTGCAACATGAATTCGACAACGCTTGCGTGCGCAATAATATTCCGCGCGCGGGGGTATCTGTGTGTTCTCGTCCGGGCGTTGCTGGCCGCGTCGATCACGCCCGTCGCACCGTGACGTACAGTCGCGGTCGTGGTCGAGGTCGCGTTCGCAAAGGCATTCCGCCGGCACGTCGACTGTCCGCCCACGTCGGTGTCCGGGGAGACCGTCGGCGACGCGCTCGCCGCGTACTTCGACCGGCATCCGCAGGTTCGCGGCTACGTGCTCGACGACGCCGGGGCCGTGCGCCGACACGTCGCCGTGTTCGTCAACGACGACGTGATCACCGACCGGACCTCGCTCGCCGACGCGGTCGCGACGGGTGATCGCATCCACGTGTTCCAGGCACTCTCGGGAGGTTGACCGTGACACACGCACTGATCGGGACCAGGAAGGGTCTGTTCACCGTCGATCTCGAGGCGGGCTCGGTCTCCGCGCCTGCGTTCCTCGGGGTGAACGTCACGAACGCGGTTCGCGACACCCGGGACGGCGCCCGCTACGTCTCGCTCGACCACGGTCACTTCGGCGTACACCTGCACCGCAGCGACGACGACGGCGCCACGTGGCAGGAGATCTCGGCGCCCGAGTACCCCGCGAAGCCCGAGGGCGCCTCGCACGTGAACCCGATGACGCAACGGGAGGTCGAGTGGGCGACACAGCTCGCCTGGGTGGTCGAACCCGGTCACGCCGACGAGCCGGGTGTGCTGTGGTGCGGCACGATCCCGGGCGGTCTGTTCCGCTCGGATGATCGCGGCGATTCCTGGCACCTCGTCGAGTCGCTGTGGAACGTGCCGGCGCGTGACAAGTGGTTCGGAGGCGGCTACGACGACGCCGGCATCCATTCGATCTGCGTCGATCCGCGCAGTTCGGGACGCCTGATCGTCGGGCTGTCGTGCGGTGGAGCCTGGCGAACCGCCGACGGCGGAGCGACCTGGCAGATCGCGGCCAGCGGGATGCGGGCCGACTTCGTGCCGCCCGACCTGGCCGACGACCCCGACACCCAGGATCCACACATGATCGTGCGATGTGCGGCGTCGCCCGACGTGCTGTGGACACAGCACCATTGCGGCATCTACCGGTCGCTCGACAACGGCGACTCGTGGGCCGAGATCGCCCCGACCGGCGATGCGGCGGGCCCGTCCACGTTCGGGTTCGCGGTGGCGGTGCACCCGCACGACCCCGACACCGCATGGTTCGTGCCGGCCGTGAACGACGAGGTGCGCGTCCCCGTCGACGGCAGGTTCGTCGTGACCCGCACCCGCGACGGTGGCGAGTCGTTCGACGTGTTGCGCCGCGGCCTGCCGCAGGGGAACGCCTACGACCTCGTGTACCGGCACGGTCTCGACATCGACGAGACCGGCGAGCGCCTCGTGATGGGCTCGACGACCGGCTCGCTGTGGTGGTCGGAGAACGGAGGCGACGAGTGGGAGCTGGTCAGTGCCAACCTCCCACCCATCGCCTCCGTCCGCTTCGGCTGACCGAGTCGTCGCCGAGCTCAGCGCTCGGGCAGGGCCAGCTCGAACGTCATCCGACCGCTGTAGACCGGCGAGGGGCCCGACTCGTCGGGGACGTCGACCGATGTGAACACGCGGCCGGTGATCCCCTCGAAGTCGCCGGTCCCGCCGACCACGAGGGTCCTGGTGGCGATGTCGTTGTTCGACGCCGTCCACTCCTGCTTCATCGTCAGTGTGCCGGTGCCCAGCCCGTCGATCGTGCCGGTGAACACGAGGTCGTCGGTGCCGTTGGTCGGGGTGATCTGCACTCCCGTCGCCACGATCTCGCCAGTGAGGTCGCCCTCGACGGTGTTCTGCCCGATCACCTCGCGAGTCCCGTCCTCCAGTTCGGGGCCGACGGTCCGGGTTCCCGTGTACGAGGCGAGGAACTGCTGGCGTTCCGGCAACCGAGCGGTTCCGCCCTCCACGGCCGGTGCCGGTTCGCCGAACGTGATGCTGTCGAGCAGCGGTGCGAGTGCGTCGAGCCAGGCCTGGGGCCCGTCCGGGTCGCGTGTCCAGATGTAGATGCCGAACGGCTCGTACCCGTCCATGTCGACGACCCAGAACGACTGCGACTGCGGACCGCCGATGTTGATGACGGGCGCGACCTGCAGGTCGGCGGAGTGCCTGCCCATCTGGAGGCACGGCTGCAGGGCGGCCGGGCACAGCCCCTCGCCGGTGCCGTCGGGCAGGCGGAGCTGGCGGAACGACGCCGGGCGTCCCCCGATCGTCGCTTCCCGGCTGTCCTCGACGATCAGGCCGTTGGCGACGATGAAGCCGTCGATGTCGTCGGCGGGAATGCTGCCCTGGGCGCGCATGTCGGGGTCGACCGCCTCCTCCGCGTCGTAGAACGAACCCAGGCGTGTCATCGCCACGAACGACGAGTTCGTTCCGATGTCGAAGGAGTAGGCGCTCTTGAACCGCAGCATCCAGTCGGTATCGGCGGGCACGTCGAAGGTGACCGGGACGCCGAGCTTGTCGCTCGTGTACGAACTGGCCGGCATCGGGTCGCCCTCGGCGAGATCCGTGAGCGAGGTGGGCTGGCCGGCCTCTGGCAGGTCTCCGGTGCCTGCGCCGAACGTCGAGAGGCGTGCCTGGCCGAACTCGGTCACCGGTGCGGGTTCGCCGAGCTCGATGCTGTCGATCACCGGCTGCACCTCCTCGAACCAGGACTGCGGCTCGCCGGTGTCGGTGTGGGCCCAGATACCGAGCGGCTCGAAGTCGTCGAGTTCGACGACCCAGAAGCTGTGAGGCAGCGGCCCGTAGGCGACGACGCTCGGGAGGTTCCACGCGTCCTGCAGATCGGCCGAGGCACTCGAGAACCTGACGCACGGCTGGATCTCGGCCGGGCAGGTCTGCAGCCCGGCCCCGTCAGGTGCCCTCACCTGGCGAAGCTTCGCCGAGCGGCCGTCGATGGTGACGTCGCGATTGTCGACGACGATGACTCCGTTCGCCTCGATCCACGCGTCGACATCGACGGGTGGAACGCTGCCGAGACCGATGAAGTCCGGATCCTCCGATTCTGTGGCGTCGTAGAGGCTGCCGAGTCGGCTCATGTTCACGAACGAGCCCTCGGGGCCGATCGTGACGGCGACGTCGTCGTTGACCTGCACGGTCCAACCGGTCGCCGTCCCCGGAACCTCGAAGACCACCGGGATGCCCAGCGTGAACGGTGCGTAGCGGCCTGGCGGCAGTGCTTCGCCCTCTGCCGGGAGCGGTGAGACGTCGGATCCGGTCTCGGGTTCCGGTGCCGGGGCGACGGTGGGGGTCGGCACGTCGGCGGGCTGTTCGGCGCCGTCGTCGCGGTTGAACAGGGCGATGGCGCCGATCGCCAGTGCCGCGACGGCAGCGGCTGCTGCGACGAGGGGCCAGCGTCGGCGGGTGAGTGTGTTCTCGGTGAGCATGATGATCTCCGTTTCCGTTTCGGGTTGCCGGTTGGCGATCCGCTGTTGGATCTCCGCCCAGGCGTCGGGAGATGGAGTGACTCGTTCGGCGATCACGGTCAGGTCGCGGTCGAGGTCGTCGTCGAAGCGACTCATGGCGTGAGCTCCTTTCGCATCGTGGCCAGCGCTCGTCGCAGGTGCGAACGGACGGTGGCGGCGGGTTGCTCGGTGATCCTGGCGATCTCCGAGGCCCGGTAGCCGCCGTAGTACTTCAACACGACGGCGATCCGCTGATGCTCGGGAAGGACGTGCAGCACGTCCCACAGCAACTCGGCCGACGCCGGGAGGTCGGCCGGCGGCTCCGGTGGGTGCTGTTGCATCACCCGGCGCCGACGAATCAGCGAGTGGCACCTGCCCACGACGATCGATCGCAGGTAGGCGCCGGGCTCACGGATGGTCGTGTCCGGGTCGTCGAGTCGGATCGAGATGTCCACGAACGACTCCTGGACGACCTCCTCCGACTCGGCGGCATTCCCGATGAGTGTGAATGCGAGACGCACCATGCCGACGTACTCAGCGCGGTACAACGCCTCCAGCGTGGCGGCGGGCCCCTGTCGGACCGCCACGTCCTTGGCGTGACGCACTCTCTCCATCACCCACTACGTCGCCCGAGAGCCGAAAAGTGATGCAGGAGATCTCATGTGTCGCTCGTCACGCTCCGATCGCTGCGACCGGGTTCGAGTCTGCCACACGTCGGACGCGCCGCCGCCGGGGCCGATCGGCCCCGGCGGCGGGATCCCGGTCGCTCTCCGAGCGGTCAGCCGGAGCGGGGGATCACGAGCTCGAGCGTTTCGGTACCGCTGACCGTGTCGACGCCGTCGACGCTGTTCGACGACTCGAGGTTCAGTACTCTCCTTCCGGTGGCCCCGGCGAAGTCGCCCGTGCCGCCGGTGACGACGCTGGTGCCTCGGTAGTCGGTGGGGGCCGAGGCGCTCCACTCGGTGGTCCACGAGATCGTGCCGGTGCCGACGCCCTCGATCGTGCCGGTGAACGTGTCCGCGCCGACGCCGGTCGACGGCACGCCCTGGACGACCGCGTCGGTGCCGGCGATCGTGCCGGTGATGGCTCCCTCGATGGTCGCCTCGTAGACGACCGAGATGGACCCGTCCTCGAGCCGCCCGACGTTCGTCCGGACTCCCGAGAACGGCGCGGACACGGTCACCCGCAACGGCACTCGGGCCGTGCCGCCCGGGACGACCGGTGCCGGGTCGCCGAAGGTGATGCTGTCGACGATCGGCTGCACGACGTCGGTGAACCACGGGCCGTCGTCGTCGAGGTTGGCGGCGGCGAAGATGAACACCGGCTCGAACTCACCCATGTCGACCGACCAGATCGCCTGCACCCGGTCTCGTCCGAACGGTACCGGTGTCGACTCGTCGTCGACGAGGTCGGCGGAGCCGCTCACGGCCCACAGGCACGGTGCCTCGCTCGGCGGGCAGAAGTCGGCAGTTGCGCCCGGCGTCGTGTCGAGCCGGATCAGGCGATAGCTGGCGTCGCGCCCACCGATCTGGACCTCGGCGGAGTCGACGACGATCACGCCGTTGGCGGCGATCCAGTCGTCCAGCCCGTCGGCGGGGATGCCGCCGAGCCCGCGGGTCCCCTCGGTCCGGGCTTCCTCGGCGTCGAACCACGATCCGATGCGCCCGATTGCCATGAACTCGCGGCCGGTGTCGTCGGAGATCAGCTGGATGCCGTTCTGGTCGTTGCTCACGAGGGTCCACGGCCCCGTCTGCCCGTTCTGGAGGTCCACCGTCACGGGCACGCCGATCGCATCGGTGTTGTACGTTCCGTGCGGAACCTGCTCGCCGGCCTCCGGCAGCTCGCCGTCGGTGGCCGTTCCGGATCCGAACATGGAGAGTCGAGCCGTCCCGCTCTCGACGAGCGGCGCGGGCGCACCGAACTCCATGCTGTCGACGATCGGTTGCACGATGGTGTCGAACCACGCTTGTTCATCCGCGAGATTCGGGATCGCGAGGATCACCAACGGCTCGTAGTCATCCATGTCGACGAGCCAGATCGAATGCAGGCGGTCTCGGCTGAACGGAATCGGGCCGGGCTCCTCGCCGACCGTGTCCGCCGAACCGGTCGCTGCCCACAGGCATGGTTGTTCGCCCGGCGGGCAGAAGTCGGCGGAGGCACCCGGTGACGTGTCGAGCCGGATCTGCCGGTACTGCGCCGGGCGGTTCCCGACGTCGAGATCCTCGCTCTCGGTCACGATGACGCCGTTCTGCTCGATCCAACCGTCGATGTCGTCGGGCGAGATGCTGCCGAGGCCCGTCATCTCACCGTCGCGTGCCTCGTCGGCGGCGTACCACGATCCGACGCGGCCGATCGCCATGAACTCGCGACCGGTCTCGTCCGACCAGAGTTGGATGCCGCCGGGCTCCTGATTGCTCGTGAGCGTCCACGGAGCGGTCTGGCCCTCGTCGAGGGTGAAGGTCACGGTCACGCCAGGCGCGTCGCTCGTGTATCGGCCGGGAGTGACCTGAGAGTCGACGGGCGGCAGCTCCATGGCGGCTTCCGATGCGGGTTCGGGCGCCGGGGCGACGGTCGGTGTCGGCACGTCGGCGGGTTGTTCGGTGCTGTCGTCGCGGTTGACGAGGGCGATCGCGCCGATGGCCAGCGCGACGACCGCGGCTGCGGCTGCGACGAGGGGCCAGTGTCGGCGGGTGAGCGTGTTCTCGGTGAGCATGATGATCTCCGTCTCCTGAAGCGGTTCCTGGTCGTCGATCCGGGCTTGGATCCGATCCCAGGCATCGGGTGATGGAGTGGCTCGATCGGCGATCACCTCGAGGTTCCGCTCCAACGTGTCGGTGAAGCGACTCATCGCGACAGCTCCTTTCGCATCGCGCCGAGCGCTCGTCGTAGGTGCGATCGAACCGTGGCGGCAGGAATGTCGATGATCTCGGCGATCTCCGAGGCCCTGTATCCGCAGTAGTACCGGAGTACGACTGCGATGCGTTGATGTTCAGGAAGCTGTTCGAGCACGTCCCACAGCGACTCGGCCTCCGGGGGGAGATCCGGCGGCCGAGTCGGAGCGTGCTGGCGCATCAGACGCCGACGTCGGAGGTTCGACCGACACCTGCTCACCACGACGGTGCGCAGGTAGGCGCCGGGTTGCTCCAACTCTTCGAAGCGGCGTGAGATCTCGACGAACGAGTCCTGCACGACCTCTTCGGCTTCGGCGTTGTTCCCGATGAGCGTGAATGCGAGGCGAACCATGCCGATGTACTCGGCGCGGTACAGCACCTCGAGCGTGGCGGCGGGCCCCTGTCGGACCGCCACGGCCTGGGTGTCTCGCAGTTCCTCCATCATCACCTACGGCGCACGGCGCCACCGAAGTGTTGCACCCTTTCTCGTGACGCTCGTCACGTGGTACGAACGGTCATGGGACACCGGCCCGATCGTTCGCGCTGGCGACCACACGTGACATCCTGCGGTCATGTACGCAGTCGCAACGTTCCTCGTCGTGGCCGTCCTGTCGATGGCCTTCACGCAGCTCGCGGCCGGCGCGCTCATCGCGACCGGACTGCCGCCGGAGGTCGCCGCGTTCCAGGCGCGCTCTGCGTTCAGCGGTGCGGGCTTCACCACGACCGAGGCCGAGAACGTGGTCAACCATCCAGCTCGTCGACGGATCATCGGCACGACCATGTTCGTGGGCAACCTGGGAACGCCGACGCTGGTGGTGACCGTGCTCGTCGGCTTCCTCGCACCAGGCCCCGGCAACACCACCGAACGCACGATGGTCACGGTCGCCGGACTCGCGTTCATCATCATGGCGATCGCCAACCGGCCCGCGCAACGAGCGCTCGCTCGCATCGGACAGCAACAGGCACGCAAGCGTCTGCTTCCGCACCTCGCCGATCAGGCGGTCGAGCTCTACGCGGTGGACGGCAACTTCATCATCGGATCCGTTCGTGTGGCCGACGACCCCGAGCCGACGGTCCGGAGCCTGCGCGGCATGGACGACGCCCTTCCAGAGGTGAAGGTGCTCGGCGTGCGGCACGGCGAGTCGTTCCTCGGGTCGCCACCGGTCGACGTCCACCTCGATGGCGGTGACGAGATCATCGTCTACGGCCGTCGGGAAGCGATCGGCCGCCTCCACTCCTCATGAACAGCGCTCGACTGGTGTCGGTCTCACTCGGGTTTCTTGGCGCGTGACGGCTGGACCCGCGGTGCTTCATTCGGCATCTTCGGGTAGACCGGGGGCCACGGTGCGTCGGGGATGCCGTCGGCGATGTCCTCGGCGAATCGCTCCACGAGCGGCGCGATGTCCTGCGGCTCGTCGTTCATCGTCGCCCACGGGTCGCCGCGCGCTGCCAGCCGGGTCGGCACCGTCACCATCGTGAGGTCGTCGGGCACGACGTCCATGAGCTCGTCCCATTCGAACGGCGTCGACACCTGCGCACCGACCCGCGCCCGCACGCCCCAGGCACCGAACACGTTCTTGTGCGGTGCGTTCTGGTTGAAGTCGACGAACACCTTTCCGTCGCGCAGTTCCTTCCACCACTGGTCGGTGATCAGATCGGGATGCAGTCGGGCGAGCTCGCGGGCGACGGTCACCGATGCCCCGCGGACCGCGAACGAGTCGTAGCCGTCGATCACGCGCACGTAGATGTGCAGCCCCTTGCTGCCGGTGGTCTTGACGTAGGAGCGGATCCCGAGATCCGCGAAGTACAACCGGACGTACATCGCCGCTTCGCGGATGTGGTCGAAGGTCTGGCCGGGCGACGGGTCGAGGTCGATCCGGAGCTCGTCGGACCACTGCGGTTTGTCCGCCGTGTACTGCCACACGTGGAGACCGAGCACCCCCTGGTTGGCGGCCCACAGGACGTGGGCGAGATCGGAGATCACCAGCGCCCGGGACGGCGTGCCGTTGATCGTCTGCACCGTGGTGGTGGTCAGCCAGTCGGGTGCCGATTCGGGTATCCGCTTCTGGAAGAACGACTTCCCACCGACCCCGTTCGGGTACCGCTCGAGCAGTACCGGCCGATTGCGGATCCATCGCATCAGCGGTTCGCCGACGGCGAGGTAGTAGTTGGCCAGGTCGAGCTTGGTGAGCCCGAGCTCGGGGAACAGCACCTTGCTCGGGTTGGTGATCGGCACTGGGCGACCATCGGCGAGGAGTTCCACCGGCTCGCCGTGCTCGGCCTTGGACATGGCCCCGACGCTAGCTCTCCCCGTCACCGCGTCCGGCGGGGACGTCAGAACATCTTGAGCCGAACTCGGTCCCGTGCCGATGGTCGTGGTCGCCGCTCGTCGAGCCATCGGTGGGCGCGCAAGTCTCCTCTCGTGCTCCGGAAACCGGCAGGTGAATGCGTCGCAGGTGACGATGTTCGTGGACTGGAGGGTTCGTGGACCGGGGGCGGCGGCTTCGTCGGCAGCGTTCTTCGTGCACTTCTCCGACGGCACCTGCCTGGCGGTGGTGATCGTCGGCGAACCGTCGAAGCGGACGACGGATAGGACAATCCGCCGGTCATCATCCGAGACCTCATGCCGGTCGAGATGCTCCAGGCCGTGCTCACCGGGAATGTTGCAGTGGGGCATTCCCGTCGGCCTCACCGACGCCCCCGATCCCACACTTCGGCTGAGCGAGCTCGCCGACATGCCCACCGACGAGTTCACGCAGCCGTCGGGCACGGGCGTGCCGAGGCCGTGACGAGCCGGTGACCGGGACTGCTAAGAAGAGCTGATGAGAATCGCTATCTCGACCGGTGGGGGCGACGCCCCGGGACTCAACTCGGTCATCCGATCCGCCACGCTGGCTGCCCTGCGACGTGGTTGGGAAGTCATCGGCATCCGCGACGGATTCAACGGGCTGATGTTTCCGGAGCAGTATGGCGAGGGCGACGGCACCTTCCATCTCACCCGGTCGTACGTGCGCGGCATCGGCCACCTCGGCGGAACGGTGCTCGGCAGCACCAATCGCGGGGATCCGACGAACTTCCCGCAGCAACAGCCCGACGGGTCGTGGACGCACGTCGATCGCACCGACGAGCTCGTCGGATTGTTCGACGAGGCAGGCATCGACGCACTGATCACGATCGGAGGCGACGGATCGTTGTTGATCGGCCGGAGGCTTGCCGACGCCGGTCTCCGCGTGATCGGCGTACCCAAGACGATCGACAACGACTTGGCGATGACCGACGCGACGTTCGGGTTCGACACCGCCGTCGACGTGGCGACCGAGGGCATCGATCGCCTGTTCACCACTGCCACATCGCACAGCCGGGTGTTCGTCGTCGAGGTCATGGGGCGCTACGCCGGGTGGATCGCCCTCAATTCCGGGGTTGCCGCCGGCGCCCATGCGATTCTGATCCCGGAGATTGCGTACGACCTGCAGAAGGTCGCGGACACGATCGCAAGTCGCGAAGCGCGGGGCGCCCGGTTCGCGATCGTGGTCATCGCCGAGGGCGCAATGCCACGAGACGGCGAGCGATCGGTGATCGGCAAGTCGGTCGGCCAGGCCGAGCGGTTGGGTGGGATCGGTGCACAGGTGGCCGCCGAGCTCGAGCAACTCACCGGCAAGGAAGTGCGCACGATGGTACTCGGCCACCTGCTGCGCGGTGGAACGCCGACCTCGCTGGATCGCCTGCTCGGCGTGCGATTCGGGACGGCTGCTGTGAGAGGGCTCGAGATGGGCCACCGGGGCGTCATGGTCGCGCTCCAACCGCCGGTCGTCAGCTACGTGCCGCTCGTCTCGGCGATCAGCAAGATGCGTGTCGTACCGCTCGATTGCGACACGATCCTCGCTGGGCGGGACCTCGGTATCTCGTTCGGCGACTAGGTGCACTCGGCTGGCTTCGCCTCATCCGAGCGCGGCGGTGCCGACGAGATTCGGTGCTGTCGCGCGTCACCCGGTCGATCACGCCCGAGATCCGAGTTGTCCGACGGCCGCTTCGGGGGCATCCCTGCGCAACGGCGGGCGGAACGGTCTCGTTGCGGACGTGCTGGTACCGTTGGCCACGCCGATCCACCGAGGAGGACCGTCATGGAGCGTCCCGACGGAGTCGTCGACTTCACACCCGACCCCACCCTGTTTCCGTTCGAGTCGCGCTGGTTCGAGAGCTCGGTCGGCCCGGTGCACTACATCGACGAGGGCAGCGGACCCACGCTGCTGTTGATGCACGGCAACCCCGACTGGTCGTTCCTCTACCGCAGGATCGTCGCGGCGCTCCGCGACGACTTCCGCTGCGTCGTGCCCGACTACCCCGGCTTCGGGCTGTCCGTGCACCCGAGTGGTTACGGCTACACGCCCGCCGAGCACGCCGTGGTGATCGGCGAACTGGTCGACCATCTCGGTCTCGACGACATGGTCGTGATGGGCCAGGACTGGGGCGGCCCGATCGGGATGGACATCGCGTCGCGCCGGCACGAGCGTGTACGCGGCCTCGTGATGGGCAACACGTGGTTCTGGCCCGACGATGGCCGCACGATGCGGATGTTCAGCAAGGTGATGGGAAGCCGACCGATCCAACGGCTGATCGAACGCCGCAACTTCTTCGTGTCGCCGCTCATGAAGCGGTCGTTGAAGGTGAAGCTCAGCGACGAGGAGTTCGCCCACTACACCGACGTCCTGCCCACGCCGGAGTCGCGGACGGGTACCGCCGTCTTCCCCGTCGAGATCCTGCGATCACATCCGTGGCTCGGCGAGCTCGAGACGCGGGTCGCGACCCACCTCGCCGACAAGCCGGTCGTCTTGATCTTCGGTCGCAAGGATCCAGCGCTCGCGAGCGACGCCATCATCGAACACTGGCGCAAGCAGTTCCCCGACGCCACCTACGTCGACCTCCCGCGGGCCGGCCATTACATCCAGGAAGACGCCCCCGACGAGATCGTGGCGGCGATCCGGACCACGTTCGGCTGAGACGACGCGACCATCTCGATGCGTGGAGCAACACCAGGTCTTCGGCCCATCGATCGTCGATGCTGCGCTGCCGGTCGTCGACTCGACGCCGGCCATCGACGGTGCTCACGTCGGTCGCCAGGTCCCGGCATCTTGACCTCGTGTGATCCCACAGGTCTGTTCGTGATCGCAACTCACTTCGGGCAGGTGGGAGCGCGGGGGCCGTTCACGTCCGATCGCGGAGGCAACGGGAGGACGGGAACCTGGGAACACCAGCACGTCTCGGACGGCATTCTCTGATCGCCGGGGGCGGTGACGTGGCGCTCACCGCTCGTCTCCCGCCCGAGCGCAGCCTGTTCTTCGGGAACCGTCGGGGATCGCATCCCAGGGGGCGATGCCGCTCGACAGGCGGGCGGCGGGTGGTCGGGTCGAACGTGGAGAGGGAGCGGCGGTCGACCGACATCGCCCGGCGCGTTCATCGGCCGGTTCTCCGACGCGACGTGCAGGGCACGCGTCGGCGGAGCACAGGCCGGGTTCTGCTTCGGGACGGACGGGGCGCTCGACGCATCGGACTGCTTCGCCGAGTTCGGTGAGCGGGCCAACGGCGGTACCTGGGCTGACAACGCGACTCGAGTCATGGCCGGTCCGAACGTCAGGTGGGGATCGATGTTGACAACTCACCTGTCAATATGACAATGTGGTTGTCATGTTGTACGACGAACTCGCCGGGGTGCTCGACCAGGCGCGGCTCATGATCCACCGGGCAGTGGTCGCGGTCGAGGCCATCCACCACGGTTCCACCGTGTCGGTGTCGATGCGGGCCGTGCTCGAGTTCCTGCGCCGCGAGGGTGATCACACCGTTTCCGCGATCGCGCGAGCCCGCAGCGTCAGCCGCCAGCACGTCCAGGCGCTAGTCAACGAGTTGCTCGACCAGGGGCTCGTGAAGCGGATCGACAATCCGCATCACCGTCGGGCGCCGCTCATCGGGCTGACCGAACGTGGTGCCGACGAGATCGACGAGATGCATCGGCGCGAACGCGCCGCGCTCGAACCGCTGCTCCATGATCGTCCGAACCTCACGCACGAGCGCCTCGCCGTCGCCGCCGAGGTGCTGGCGGACATCGGCGCTCTGATGACCGCACACCAGGAGTCGTCGTGATCAAGCAGCACCTGTTCGCTCAGTTCGGCCACCCGACGGGCGCGCTCGGCTGGTTGGCCGGGCGGATCATGTCGAGACGCGAGTCGAACGTCGCCCGCACGCTGGCGACGGTCGATCTCCTCGGACTGTCTTCGACCGACCGTGTGCTCGAGATCGGGCACGGACCGGGCGTCGGCCTCGAGGCCGCACTCGCGGTCGCCGGCGACGTCATCGGCCTCGAACGATCGACGTCGATGCGGTCGATGGCCGGGCGCCGGAATCGGCAGGCGGTCCGCGACCGACGACTCTCACTCGTCACGGGGGACGCCGAGACACCTCCGCCCGAACTCGGCGATTTCGATGCGATCTTCTCCAGCAACGTGTGGCAGTTCTGGTCCGACCAGGTCGGCACCCTGGTTGCGTGGCGTGAACGGCTCACTCCAGGAGGACGCATGGCCGTGACGTTCCGCCCGCCGCTCGCCGGGGCCACGGAGTCGGAGGCGTTGGAGGCCGGAAACCTCATCGTCGACCAGCTCGAGCAGGCGGGCTACTGCGACGTGCGCCTCGAACCGATCCCGATCGGCGCGGTGCCCGCGGTCTGCGGGCTGGGCCGGCGACCGTCGGAGTGAGCCTCCTTGCGGCAACGCATGCGAATCTGCTTATATATCGACCGTGAACGACGATGCCCGGTTCCGTGCCTTGGCGAACCCGACCCGTCGCACGATGCTCCGCCTGGTACGCGACGAGTCGTGCTCGGTCGGAGCGCTGGCCGAACGACTCGACATGACCCAGCCGGCAGTGAGCCAGCACCTCGCCGTGTTACGCGATGCCGGGCTCGTCAACGTGGAGCAAGACGGCCGCCGGCGGTTGTATCGCACCGACGGCGAGTCGCTCGCCGAGCTGCGGCAGTGCTTCGACGAGTACTGGTCGCAGTCGGTCGACCGGCTGACGGTGGCCGCCGAGCGCCTCACCGATCGACAGGAGCGAGCCTCGTGACGATCGCCGAGTGCGATCGTGTGATCGCCGCACCCGTCGACCTCGTCTGGTCGCTGATCAGCACCGCTGAGGGGTTGACGGAGTGGATGGCCGCCGAGGCCGCCGTCGACCTCCGCGTCGGCGGCACGATCCGATGGGTGCACGACAATGGCTGGACGGTCGTCGGCACGATCCGTGAGGTCACGCCGATGCGACGCCTGTCGTACACCTACGGATGGGAGCGCGGCGGCTTCCCGGTGCCGCTCGAGTCGAGCGTGGTGACGATCGAGCTGACCGCACGCGGTGGCGTCACCCGACTCTCGATCCGCCACGACGGGCTCACACCTGAGATGGCCGAGCAGCACACCGGCGGCTGGCAGAAGTTCGCCACCCGGTTGGCCGCGTGCGCCGACCGCCACGAGCCGGTCGGCCGGGCTCCCGACGGCGGCGCCCAATGAGTTTCGACGGATTCGATGCTGCCGCGCTCGCACTGCTCGACGATCTCCCGACGATGAGCGCCGACCAGTACGCCGCACACAAGACGGCGCTCGCGGCCGGCGTGACGAAGCCGGGCGTGGCGTTGATCACCGAGGTGGCCGACGCACTCGATGGCGACCTGACGGTGGTGCCGCGGACCTCCGCGTCTCCCCTGCACCGAGACCTCCGGTTCGCCCCCGAAGGAGCTGCTCGGTACAAGAACCACCTCCTCCTCACGACCTGGGAGGGGGCCGACAGGAAGACATCGCCGACCTTCTGGATTCGCATCGACGCCCACCGGGCCGGATTCGCCGGCGGGATCGGGTTCACGCCTGCGGTCCGCGAGAGCTGGCGCGCCTCGGTCGGCGGTGAGGCGGGCGAGGATCTGGCTTCCGCGCTCGACGTTCTCGTACGCGAACGCGACGCCGATGTCACCGGCGATCAGGTCAAGAAGGTGCCGGCACCGTTCGAACCCGATCACCCGCGTGCCGACCTGCTCCGCCACACCGGCTTCCAGGTCCGGTTCGTCGACGATCTGCCGGCGACCGTCACCTCACCCGAGTTCGTCGACTGGTGTGTCGAGCGCCTGTCGGCGCTGCTGCCCGTCCACCGCTGGCTGCTCGCGCAGCTGACCGACTGAGAGGAACCGTCATGCCACAGACCGATGAGAGCCTGTTCTGGGAGCTGATCGAGGAGCTCCGGCTGGAGGACTCCAGGGTGGAGGAGGGAACGATCATGGGTGGGCGGTGCGCGCGAGTCGACGGCGAGTTCCTCGGGCTCGTCGACTACCGGGGCAGCGGGATGGTGGTCAAGCTCCCGAAGGAGCGAGTCACCCAACTGATCGAGCAGGGTGTCGGTCAGCCGTTCGCGCCGGCGAAGAAGGTGTTCAGGGAGTGGGTGTCGGTCCCGAAGCGTGATCGCCGTCGCTGGCGATCGTTGCTGCGCGAAAGCGTCGAGTTCGTCGCCCCCGCGTGACCGGTCACCCGTCGGTCAGCTCGACGCGATAGCGGAGGCTGGGGATGGCGCCGTTCGCGCCCTGCTTCGCGAAGCGCGCGACCACGACGCCACCGTTGCGTTCGATGACCCGTTGGGAACCGAGATGGTCATGGTCGGTGGTGATCTCCACCTCGGTGAGGCCCTCGGCCCGAGCGTCCTCGAGGATCGACGCCACTGCGGCGATCGCGTACCCACGGTGACGCTTCCACGGCACGACGCTGTAGCCGATGTGGCCGAGTACATGCGGAGGAAGGTCGTGCGTACCCGGCTGCCAGCGCAAGTTGATGGTGCCGGCGAACTCGCCGTCCCACATCCACTTTCGATCGCCGGGGAGGCGAGGCGTCAACGAGCCGTCGGGCTGCCGGATGGGCGGCCCGACCGCGTCGCGGTCGACGAGTGAGGCGACGAAGCCCGCCGGGTCCACCGCGATCTGCTCCAACTCCTCCCGGGCCGCCGCAACCTCATACCCGACGATATGGCGGAGGCGAGACGGGCCCGGCCTCGGTTTCTGCGCCGGAGGTCAGGCCGACGATTCGGTCGTCGCCTGGACGGCGGCGAGTCGGGTCGTCGCCGGTCGGCCACCGATGGTGCCGTAGAGCACGCCGGCGAGCACGATGAGGCCACCCACCGTCGTGGCCAGCGAGGGTCGCTCGTCGAAGAACCACCAGGCCCACAGCGTGGCCGCGACCGTCTCGATCGGGGTGAACAGTGCGACCTCGGCCGTCGGTGCGTGGCGGGGAGCGGTCGTGTAGGCCAACCGACCGAGCGGGTTGAACAGCAGTCCCATCAGCCCGGCGGCCACGAAGACCCTGGTCGGTGCGTCGCCGATCGACGCGAACGGCGCGGCGATCAGCGCCATCGCCGCCGAACTGCAAGCGAGGGCCAGCGGGCGGTTGATGCCGGGCGACCGGCGCCAGAGCACCAAGCTCATCGACACGAGCACGATCGCCAGGAGCGCGAGCAGGTCGCCGTCCAGCGTGGGCGCCGAGCGAGGCGCCCACGACGATGAGGATCCCGGCGAGGGTGATGCCGATCGCCACGGCGACTCGGCGTTCCGTGCCTTCCCGGAGGAAGAGCCACGCGAGCGCCGCCGACACGATCGGGGTCGACGCGACGATCACGACCACGTTCGACACTGCCGAGTTGTTGCGATACCAACCGTGGCGTCGCTCAATGGCCGGTGTGGAGGTCCTCGTTCAGCGCACCCCAGGTGCCGGTGCGCTGCTTCACGACGATCTGACCGGTCTGACCGTCGCGGATGAACATCATCCCGTTGCGGCCCGAGAGCTCCCTGGCCTTCATGACACCGTCCGGTGTCATGACCGGCGTGCCGGCCGTGACGTAGAGCCCGGCCTCGACCACGCAGTCGTCACCGAGGCTGATCCCGAGGCCGGAGTTCGCGCCGAGCAGGCAACGCTCGCCGATCGAGATCTGTTCCTTGCCACCGCCCGACAACGTGCCCATGATCGAGGCGCCGCCGCCGACGTCGCTGTCGGCACCGACGACCACGCCCGCCGAGATGCGACCCTCGACCATCGAGGTGCCGAGCGTGCCTGCGTTGAAGTTGCAGAATCCTTCGTGCATCACCACCGTGCCCTCGGCGAGGTGGGCCCCGAGCCGGACCCGTGTGGCGTCGGCGATCCGGACCCCGCTCGGGACGACGTAGTCGAGCATCGACGGGAACTTGTCGACACCGTGGACACGAACGGTGTGCCCCGCCTTGCGGGCCCGCAGGCGCACGTCGTCGACGTCGGAGACGGCCACCGGGCCGAGGTTCGTCCAGACGACGTTGGTCAGGGCACCGAAGATGCCGTCCATGTTGATCGAGTGCGGGGCGGCCATCCGACTCGAGAGCAGATGCAGTCGCAGATAGCCGTCGGCGACCGAACCGGGCGCCTCGTCGACGTCGATCGTGATTCGAACCGGTCGGATCGTGACGTTCCGGATCGGGTCGTGTCGGTCGCGCAGCCCGAGTTGGTCGTCGATCGCGTGCTCGCGCATCATCGCGTCGTCGCCGTACTCGCCCCATCCGTACCAGCGGAACCAGGCGTCGAGCACGGTGCCGTCCGAGGCGATGGTCGACAGCCCCGCTCCCCAAGCCGAACGTGTCATGGTTTCCTCCTGGTGGTCGGTCCTGGCCGCAGCGCGGCTTCGACCGCTCCCTCCGTCCGACTCGTCGCTCGCGCTTCCCTCGCTGGGTTCGAGTCGGTCGACGTGTGTCTCATTGCGGCTTCCGATTTGGCGATGTGGACGTTCCCGCGCCCTGTGAAACGACGTCGTCCGGCGTGCTACGACCCGATCCCGTCACCTCGGGGCGGAGGGTGGGGAACAGGATCACTTCCTTGATCGAGTCGACACCGGCGAGCAGCATGGCCACCCGATCCATGCCGATGCCGAGGCCGCCGGTCGGCGGCATGCCGTATTCGAGCGCCCGCAGGTAGTCCTCGTCGACACTGCTGCGCTCGGCATCGCCGGCATCCTTGGCCGCTTGCTCGTCCTCGAATCGTCGTCGCTGCTCGACCGGATCGTTCAGCTCGGAGTACCCGTTGCCGAGCTCGCGGGCGTCGACGAAGATCTCGAACCGTTCGGTCAGCCAGGGATCGTCGCGGTCGGTGCGGGCGAGCGGTGAGATCTCGGTGGGATGCCCGGTGACGAACGTGGGCCGAACGATGTCGTGCTCGCACAGTTTCTCGAACAGTTCCTCGATCAGCTTGCCGCCGCCCCAGCGCTCCTCCCAGCGGACATCGTGTTCGTCGGCGAGCGCGCGGAGGTCGTCGACCGGTTGCGACGGATGGACCTCACGTCCGATCGCCTCGGAGACGTAGTCGACCATGCGCTTCCGGGGCCAGGGCTCGGCCAGATCGATCTGCCGGCCACGGATCTCGACGATCGTCGTTCCGATGGAATCACGAGCCGCCTGCACCACCAGGCGTTCGGTGATGTCCATCACATCGGTCCAGTCGCCGAACGCCTGATAGAGCTCCATCATCGTGAACTCGGGGTTGTGGCGAGTCGAGATGCCCTCGTTGCGGAAGATCCGGCCGATCTCGTAGACCCGCTCGAGGCCACCCACGATCAGACGCTTGAGGTGGAGCTCGAGCGCGATGCGCAGGTGGAGCTGCATGTCGAGGGTGTTGTGGTGCGTGATGAAGGGTCGGGCGTGCGCGCCGCCCGCCTCGTTGTGGAGGACGGGGGTCTCGACTTCGATGAATCCTGCGTCGTGCAGGGTGCGGCGGAAGCTGGCGATCAGCTCGTGTCGCACCTCGAACACCCGTCGTGCCTCGTCGTTCATGATCAGGTCGGCGTAGCGCTGACGGAAGCGGGTGTCGGTGTCGGTGAGCCCGTGCCACTTGTCCGGGAGCGGGCGCACGGCCTTGGCGAGCAGCTCGACCGACGTTGCCTTGACCGATAGCTCGCCCTTGCGGGTGGTCATCACCGTGCCGGACGCACCGACCCAGTCACCCAGATCCAAATGCTTCACCTCGGCGAAGTGCTCGTCGCCCGTCACGGCCTTCGAGATGAACAGCTGGATCTCGCCGCTGCGATCGCGGATGGTGACGAACACCAGCTTGCCGGTGTCGCGCTTGAGCATCAGCCGACCGGCGACAGCGACCTCGTGTTCGGTCTCGGTGCCCGGTTCGAGCTCGCCCCACGTCGCCCTGACCTCGTCGAGCGTGTGCGATCGGTCGAAACGGTACGGGTACGGCTCGACGCCGGACGCACGCAGTTCCTCGACACGATCGAGCCGGCGCGCCTTCTCGGCGACGAGGCCGCTCCCGGTCGACAGGTTCTGCTCGTCGGTCGTTTCGCTCACGAGTGTGAGACCGTAGCGGTTCGTCCCCGGGGCGACACCCGGAGTCGGCGGAGCGTCTCTACGATTCCCACCATGCCGATCGCCTCTCGACCCGTCGTCCGCGCCGTCGCGGCGCTCGTCGGCCTCACCGCCGCTGCAGGAGGTGCCGCCGCGTTCGCTGCGTCACTGGACGCTCCGGCGACGGTGTCCGAACGGGCCGCACGGGTCGAGCAGTCGACCGGTGATCTGGCGGTCGTGTTCGACATCGGAGATGTCGATCGTTTCGTCGTCGAAGCCGCGGCCCGGGTCGCGACCAGGGTCGGCGGTGCCGCGAGCGTGGGCCGGAGCGGGTCGTTGGGCATGCAGCGCATCACCCGCGGTACGACGACGGTGCATGCGCCGCCGTCGGGCTACCTCATCCCGATGGTGTACACCTCATTGCCACGGGGATCCATCGGCCGAGTCATGGGCTCCGACGTGTCGGCGGTCCTGTCGCGCGACTCGGTGGTGATGAACGAGGTCACTGCCGAGCTGACGGGCGCTGCCGTCGGTGACGTCCTCGTGATGCAGGCCGCCAACGGCTCGGCGGTCCCGCTCACGATCACCGGCGTCCGACCGTATGAACAGATCGGTTGGGCCGAGCTCGTGTTCGACGACCGGGTTGCCGCACGGCTCGGCGCGTCCGCTGACACGCGGGCGATCATCTACGGCTTCGACGATCGTTCGGCCTTCGACGCCGCCGTGCGGGCGGAGGGGTTAGAGGGCCGGAAGGATACGCAGGTGAACCGCAGCTGGGACCCCCCGAACCCTGACAGCACGCTCAGCACGGCCCGCACCAAGGTCGCCCTCGGAGAGCCGTGGTACCGCTTCGCCACCGACGGCTCGGTGATCATGCACCCGACCTGGAAGGCGACGAACCTGACCGCCGACCGCGTGCTCCTGAACGACACGATCCGGATCCGGGCGCAGTGCCACGTGAAGGTCGTCGGCGACCTCGAAGCTGCGCTCGCCGAGGTGGCTGCCGTCGGTCTCGGCGGGGCGATCGACGTGGCCAACGCGAACGCGTTCGGTGGTTGCTACGTGCCTCGCTTCAGCCGTGTCAGCGGTCAGATCGGGTTCCTGTCGCGTCACACCTACGGGATGGCCCTCGACACGAACACCACATCGAACTGCGCCGGGTGCCGGCCGCGGATGAACTGCGACGTCGTGCGGATCTTCCGCAAACACGGCTTCGCGTGGGGCGGCAACTTCCGGCGCCCCGACGGGATGCACTTCGAATGGGTCGGCGAGCGCCTGGATCAGATCGACTATCCGTCCACCTATTGCCCCAACATCGTGTCGGGGGCGTCGCAGGCCGATCCGAACGGTTCGTCCGGCGCGGCCGCGGACACGCTCGGCGTCGGTGCATTGCTCGCCGGTGCGGTCGAGCCCATCGACGAGAACACCCACGACCACGGCTGAGTGTGTGGTGGTGCGGGCTCGCACCGTGACGCTCTAGCCTGGCGCCATGCGATTCGTCATCATCGGTGGTGGCCCTGCCGGCTACCAGGCCGCGACCTACGCCGCGCGGCTCGGTGCCCAGGTCACCGTGATCGAGCGCGATGTCTTCGGAGGTGCCGCGAACCTGTGGGACTGCATACCTTCGAAGACGATGATCGCCACGGGCGGAGCGATGAGCTTCACCCGCCGACTCAGCGGTATGGGTCTCGCCCAGTCGACCCCGGTCGTCGACACCGGAGCGCTGACGACACGAATCAACGGCATCGCCTCCGACCTCAACGCGGACATCGTTCAGCTGCTGCAGAGTCAGCACGTGCGAATGATCGACGGCGTCGGTCGGTTCACCGGGCCCCACGCGGTGGAGGTGACCGGGCCCGCCGGCACCGAGGTGATCGAGTTCGACAAGGCGCTCGTGTCGACCGGTTCCCGGCCGCGCATCCCGGAATGGTGCGAACCCGACGGTGACCGCATCCTGACCACGCGCGACTGTTACCCGCCCAAGGTGTTCCCCGACAGCATCACCGTCGTCGGTTCGGGCGTGACGGGTGTCGAGTTCGTCCACATGTTCTCGTCGTTCGGTGCCGACGTGACGCTGGTCGTCAGCCGGCAGCACGTGTTGCCCGGCAAGGATCCTGAGGTCGCCGGCGTGCTCGAAGACGACTTCATCCAGCGGGGTGTCAAGCTCCTCAAGGGTGCCCGCGCCGAGGCGATCGAACGCACCGACGACGGTGCGGGCACGATCGTCCGATGCGACGACGGGCGCGTGGTGCGGTCGACACACGCGGTGCTCGCCATCGGATCGGTCCCGAACACCGACGAGCTCGACCTCGACGCAGCCGGTGTCGAGATCGACGACTGGGGCTACATCCCGATCAATCACCACTGCGTCACCAACCAGAAGCACATCTACGCGGCGGGTGACGTGTCGGGCAAGCTCCCGCTCGCCTCGGTCGCGTCGATGCAGGGGCGCAAGGTCGCCGAGCACGTGATGGGCCTCCACACCATCGAGCACCGGCATCTCGATTACGACAAGGCGGCCTCCGCGATCTTCACCGAGCCGGAGATCGCCGATGTCGGCCTCGCCGAGGCGGAGGCGTTCGCCAGCGGCCGGAAGATCCGGGTCACGAAGGTGCCGTTCTCCACCACCGCGAAGGCGTTGATCAACAACGATCCGCAGGGGTTCGTGAAGATCATCTCCGACCCTGCGACGGGTGAGGTGCTGGGCGGTTCGATCGTCGGGCGTCACGCGGCCGAACTGATCTCCGTGATCGCGTTGGCCGTCACCGCGAACCTCAGAGTCAGCGACATCGTCGAGAGCTTGCTCGTGCATCCGGCGCTGAGCGAGGCGTTGGCCGAAGCCGCCGAGTAGCCGGCTTCGGCCCGATCGGCTGTCGGGCCTCGGAGTCGACGTTGCGATGGTCGCTCGAGACGTCGCAGGGCGCGCTCGGGTCGCCGTCGTCTCGACGGAGGAGGCACCGTGTGTTGGTGGGCGTCGCATTCGTCGAACGATCTCCCGTGTGTCCGATGACACGTGGACAGGGGCGGGGCAGGTTCCTACGGTTCGGGCGAACAACTCGATCAGGATCTGACGGCGTGTTCGCAGTCGGCTGATCCACCGCAATCGGTGCCGGGTGGTTGTTGTACTCTGCGAACGGGGGACGGAAGCATGGTCGTGGGAAGCGACAATCAGTCGGTGAGGAGCGGCGAATCATGTCGCTGGGTCGATGATGCCGACCGTCGAGTCGCACCGCGCACGCAGATGTCCGACAGCGCTGGCAGCCGTGCGGGAGAGATCACTTGAGCCTGAACGCGTCAGGACGACATCGACCTCGGCGCGACCGGACGACATGGCGGACGCCGGGCGTGCTCTCCATGGTTGTCTCGCTGGTGATCGGTCTGGTGGTGACCCTGTCGCCGAGCTCGGTCGAGGCGTTCTACGACTTCGGATTGAGTGGAGCGACCACGTGCAACGACGACGGAACATGGTCCGTGATCTGGACGATCGACGCTGATGCGGTGGAGAGCAACTACGGCGGCCACGAGTTCAGCGTGTACGACTCTGGCGCCAGGTACTCCGCAGGGTGGTTCGCGATCGACGTCGAGCTCTCGTCGGAGCGCGAGACCTTCGGGCCCGGACAGGATTCCGCCAGCGAGACGGTCACCCTGAGCCTCCGTCCGCTCGGTGAACCCTCCGACGGGTACGTCGCGGCCTCGGAAACGGCCACTGTCTCGAAGCCGGCTGGCTGCGAGCCACCCACAACCCTCACCCTCAACAAGAGGGTTGAGGGGGGCCTTGCGGAGTCGGGGGATTGGTCGTTGTCGGCGTCTGGGCCGACGTCGTTGTCGGGTTCGAGTGGTGTGAGCGGCAGTGTGGAGCCGGGGTCGTATGTGTTGTCGGAGTCGGAGGGTCCGTCGGGGTATGAGTTGGTGTCGTTGACGTGTTCGGATGCTCCTGGGGTGGAGGTGACGTCGGTGGCGTTGGAGTTGGGTGATGTGGTGACGTGCACGTTCGTCAACCGGTCCGTCGTGGTGCCTCCGGATCCGGTGTTGACGTTGGAGAAGGTCGTTGCGGTTGGTGACGTGGATCCGGGTGTGTGGGGGTTGTCGGCGTCTGGTCCGACGTCGTTGTCGGGTTCGAGTGGTGTGAGCGGCAGTGTGGAGCCGGGGTCGTATGTGTTGTCGGAGTCGGAGGGTCCGTCGGGGTATGAGTGGGAGTCGTTGACGTGTTCGGGCAAGCCGGGGGTGTCGATCGATGACCCTGTGGTGACGCTCGAGCTGGGTGATGTGGTGACGTGCACGTTCGTCAACCGGTCCGTCGTGGTGCCTCCGGATCCGGTGTTGACGTTGGAGAAGGTCGTTGCGGTTGGTGACGCGGATCCGGGTGTGTGGGGGTTGTCGGCGTCTGGGCCGACGTCGTTGTCGGGTTCGAGTGGTGTGAGCGGCAGTGTGGAGCCGGGGTCGTATGTGTTGTCGGAGTCGGAGGGTCCGTCGGGGTATGAGTGGGAGTCGTTGACGTGTTCGGGCAAGCCGGGGGTGTCGATCGATGACCCTGTGGTGACGCTCGAGCCGGGTGATGTGGTGACGTGCACGTTCGTCAACCGGTCCGTCGTGGTGCCTCTGGATCCGGTGTTGACGTTGGAGAAGGTCGTTGCGGTTGGTGACGTGGATCCGGGTGTGTGGGGGTTGTCGGCGGTGGGGCCGGTGACGTTGTCGGGTGATGGTTTCGTGTCGGGTGTGGTGCCGGCCGGGTCGTATGTGTTGTCGGAGTCGGAGGGTCCGTCGGGGTATGAGTGGGAGTCGTTGACGTGTTCGGGCAAGCCGGGGGTGTCGATCGATGACCCTGTGGTGACGCTCGAGCCGGGTGATGTGGTGACGTGCACGTTCGTCAACCGGTCCGTCGTGGTGCCTCTGGATCCGGTGTTGACGTTGGAGAAGGTCGTTGCGGTTGGTGACGTGGATCCGGGTGTGTGGGGGTTGTCGGCGGTGGGGCCGGTGACGTTGTCGGGTGATGGTTTCGTGTCGGGTGTGGTGCCGGCCGGGTCGTATGTGTTGTCGGAGTCGGAGGGTCCGTCGGGGTATGAGTTGGTGTCGTTGACGTGTTCGGATGCTCCTGGGGTGGAGGTGACGTCGGTGGCGTTGGAGTTGGGTGATGTGGTGACGTGCACGTTCGTCAACCGGTCCGTCGTGGTGCCTCCGGATCCGGTGTTGACGTTGGAGAAGGTCGTTGCGGTTGGTGACGTGGATCCGGGTGTGTGGGGGTTGTCGGCGTCTGGTCCGACGTCGTTGTCGGGTTCGAGTGGTGTGAGCGGCAGTGTGGAGCCGGGGTCGTATGTGTTGTCGGAGTCGGAGGGTCCGTCGGGGTATGAGTGGGAGTCGTTGACGTGTTCGGGCAAGCCGGGGGTGTCGATCGATGACCCTGTGGTGACGCTCGAGCCGGGTGACGATGTCACGTGTACGTTCACGAACGCCGCCGACGACGCCACGCTCTCGCTCTCCAAGATCGTGGTCAATGATGACGGTGGCGACGCTCGGTACGACCAGTGGGAGTTGACTGCTGTCGGCCCGACCCGCATGGCTGGTGCCGGGTTCGTCAGTGACGATGTCGAGCCGGGCGATTACGTGCTGTCGGAATCGGGGACGACCCCGGAGACGCGTGGCTACCGAGAGAGCCGCTGGTACTGCGAGGAGCGAGGAGAGCTGCCTGATGGGAGGATCACGCTCGAACCAGGTGACACCGAAAGGTGCTTCATCACCAACAACGACATCCGACCGACGTTGACGCTCGTCAAAGAGGTACAAAACGATGACCTCGGAACCGCCTCACCGCAGCAGTGGCGCCTGCATGCCGTCGGGCCGACCCCGATCTCGGGGTTCGGGAAGGTCACCCGCGCCGTCGTCGCGGGCGAGTACGAGCTCTCGGAATCCGATGGTCCAGGCGGCTACACGCTGACATCGCTGACCTGCGACAACGTTGCGGGCCAGGTGACGTCGGTGACGCTGGTGCCGGGTGCCAACGTGACGTGCACATTCGAGAACGACGACGATGATCCGGCACGCCTGACAGTGGTCAAGGAGGTCGACAACGCCTTTGGTGGCGATGCGCAGCCGAACGACTGGACACTCTTCGTCGATGGAGCGACTGCGAGGAAGGGCAGGGGCGAGATCGGCAACTGGCACCATCCGGGCACATACACGCTCTCGGAATCACGCCGACCGGGCTACGAGTTCGAGTCGTTGGCGTGCCGGAACGCGAACGGGCCCGTCGTCACGAAGCCAAAACCCGTCCAGGAGGAACAGTTCGAGATCGCGCTCGGCGCAGCGGACAACGTGACCTGCACCTTCGTGAACAAAGAGTCCGAGCGGAGTCGGCCTCGGTGTGTTGAACCGCCCTGTGATGGAATCACTGGAAGTACCGTCGAACTGACGCTGGCGAAAGAGGTCGTGGGCGGTCAGCGAAGTGCTGACGAGTGGACAATGATCGTTCGTGGGCCGCTCGACACACCGAACGGTCGGACCTACGAGGGGCCTGGCTCGCTGAGCCGTACCGTCCCACGGGGCGACTACGTGCTCTCCGAAGAGGGGCCGGACGACTACGAATCTGGTGAGTGGTCGTGCGACGGCGGCACCTTGTCCGGCAACCGGATCACGCTGGATGGCACCGATGACTCCGTCAACTGCACGATCACCAACACGTACATCGAGTCTGGGACGATCGAGATCGAGCGGGTGACGTCGATCTGCAGCGGTGAGGTTCCGTACGTCAGCTTCGTAATGATCGGGACGGTTCTCGCCGACACGGACGTCGTCGACGTCTCACTGTTCGACGTCGAGGGCAATCTCGCCCGACGGGCCGAGGTTGCCATCGACCGGCTCGACGGGTGGGTGCTGTATCCCGGCGCGAGTGCAGACCCGCTCGACTGGCCCGGCCAGGAGCAAGATGCGGCCGGCGACTGGATCGAGGATCCGTCCGATCGTTTGCTGGCCGACGGTGGCGAGTTCGTGGTCGAGCTGAACGGTGTCGAGGTCGACTCGGTTGCCTATCCGGGAGTGCCCGACGACTGTGGCGGACCAACTCTGGTGGACGTCCGGGTCGCGTGTCCGAACGGGATCCCCCACGTCGGCTACGAGATCCCAGGTGACGCAGAACTCGCGACACTGACCTTGACGGACCTGGACGGCACCGCCATGGACCCGATCCCGGCTGTGCCCCTGACCGGCGTCGAGCCGTACCCGGGCGCCTCGGTCGACCCGCGGGACTGGCCCGGATGGAGACAGAACGACGAGGGTGATTGGGTACCGGACCCGACCGACGAGCGACTCGCCGACGGCGGCACGATGACGGTCGAGATCGATGGCGACGTGTTCGACGTCGTCGCCTACCCGGCGGCACCGCCCTGCGGTCCCACCGACCGCCCATCGAGCGTCACGCTGAGCCTGGTCGTCGACGCTCCCGAGGCAGACGCCGGTCCTGATCGCTGGACACTCACGGCCGGCGGCACCGGTGGCAACGACTTCACCCAGCGCGGACAGGGCCGGACGACCTCCTCGACGCTCAGACCCGACACGTTCACACTCCGGGCAGACGGCCCAGACGACGAGACCGCTCAAGTGACCTGTGCGGGAGGCGTGTTCGGCAAGGGGCAGCTGAGGCTCGGCGACCGCGAGAGCGCCACGTGCACCCTCGCCGTTGCGAGTCGATCGTCGCTGACCCTCGACACGAGGGTCCAAGGTGGTGGAGAGGCACCTACCGGTCTCGTGCTGTCGGCGGACGGCCCGACCTCCATGTCGGTTGCGAGCGGTGACTCGCGAGACGTCCGGCCGGGTATCTACGCACTGTCGGCAGGCGGCGCCGAGGGATTCACGAGTGGTGACTGGGAATGCGTCGGTGGACGAAGCGAGGACGACCGCGTCACCGTGAGCGACGACGACGTCACCTGCACGCTGACGCTCATCCCGTTCCCGACCCTCACGCTCGAGAAGGTGATTCGCGGCGGAGGCTTCGCCGAAGACGGAGTCGAACCGAGCGACTGGACCCTGCGGGCCGAAGGGTCGGCCCCGCTCCCGGCCGGCGCCGGCCGTACGTCAGCCGCCGTGGAACCCGGCACGTATGTCCTGTTCGAGGACGGCCCGTCCGAGTCCCTGTTCCTCGACTGGACGTGCGACGGCGAGCGCCTCAGTGGCAACCGGGTCACGGTCGGCGTCGACGATGTCACGTGTGTCAGCACCAGTCGGCTCACGAGGCCCCAAGTCGTCGCGGTGCTCGCCGACAACGAGGCGGACGTGTGTAGCGGCGCCTCGACGTACCTGGAGTACGAGGTCTCGTTGATCAACGAGTGGTCAGAACCTGTTCGATTCGAGCTCCTCCTCATCGGTCTCCCGGACGAGCTCACACGCGTCCGCCACGAGCAACCCTTGACGGGGATGGAAGGCGACCTGATCGATGTCGACGAGCGCGGCAACCCGGTCGTCATGGCGCGCGTCGAACTACGACCGTACGGTGCGACGTCCGAGATCGGGACCTGGACGGTTCGTATGGAGCTCCCCGACGACAGGACGGACATCGGACTCTTCAACGTGCAACTCGCGCTCGACCTCCTCGATGCCGACGCGTCGATGTCCGAGCTGGGAGTCGATCGGCGCAATCTCTTCGAGCCGACCACGCTTGCGTCGTGCGATCGGGCAGGCCCGGCCGACGACGTGGACGAGCAGGGGTATGGTTCGCCGATCGACGGCAAGGCAACTCGAAGGAACGATTCGTGAGGTCGAGCGTCCACGCGTCGATTCGACACGTCGCACGGTCACCAAGGGAGTTGCCGTGACGAGCGATCGCATGCGGCGGATGGCAGAGCGGGAGCTCGATACGGCCGAGAAGGCGTTCGGCGAGGAGGACTGGCCGAACGTCCTGCAACACGTCGAAAAGGCGCTGCAACTGGACCCCGACAACCCGGATGCTCACGACCTACTCGCCGCCGCCAAGGCTGCGTCGACAACTGGCGTTCAACATCTGATCGCCACGGCGACCGCAGCCGCGCAGAAGGACGACTGGGTCGCTGCGCTCGACGGTGTCCTCGCTGCACTGACGCTCGATCCTGACAATGCTGAAGCTCGAGAGCTCCGAGACGTCGCCGAGGACGCCATCTCGGGGGGCGATCGGACGAGGGTCTTCGTGAGCTCGGCGATGCAGGAGCTACGCCCGGAGCGCGACGCGGTCGAGGAGACACTCAAGCGGGATCGACACTTCGAGCCGTGGCTGTTCGACCGCGACGCGAGTGCCCGCAGCCACAGTGCCCAGCAGGAATGGCGCACACAGATGGAGCGGCGTGGCGTCGGGGTGACGGTCGTGTTGCTCTGGAAGAAGATCGGGCCGTGGACGAAGGACGAGATCGAGTGGTCTCGTGGCCAGGGTCTCGCCACGTTGGTCTTCCGGAAGCACGATCCCGACCAGACAATCGAGCAGGAGAACCACGAGTACCTGGACGTGCTCACCGATCCCGCAACCGGGTTGACAACGAAGGAGTTCCGGTCGCCGGCGGTGATCGGGAAGCTGGTGCTCCACAGCCTCACCGATCTCATCAGAGACCGGCTTGACCCGCATCGCAAGGACGACCTCGACGCCGACGACGACATCGCCGGTGTTCGTCGCACCGCAACTCCGACTGACGATGGATACCTCTCCGTCGAGAAGCACGTGCCGTCCGCCGAACGGCTGGACCCGAAGCAGCAACGCCGGCTCGCACCCAATCTCGCCGAGTTCGTCGACCGAACGACGGATTCGAAGAAGTTGGGCACGCTCATTCGGAGCCGTCGATTCCCGATCGTCTCAGTTGTCGGACCAGCTGGCATGGGCAGGACGGCGCTCGTTCGCCACGTCGCTTCCTCCGACGAGCTCGGCGCCGAGTTCGAAGACGGCACGGCCATTCACCCAGATGTCGACCTGTCATCGTTGACCAGCCGCGCGAACGACGTTCGTACCGAGTACATCGAGGGGCGGCTCGACGATCTCCTCCAAGCCGTCTGGGAACAGTTCTACGATGCGGAGCCGAGTGCTGTCCAACCCGTCGCCCGTCGGCGCCAACTCAAGGACATCAAGGCGTTCATCGTCCTCCCCAACGCCGATGAATCGATCAGGCTCGTCGAGCAGCTCTCAAACATCATGCCCAAGAGCGTCATCTGTGTGACGCTCGCGCGAGCGCAGCTCCAACCGGGAACGATCACCCTCGCCGGTCTCTCCGAACCCGACGACATGGTTGCCGTCTTCGAGAGCAGCTATCTGAGCGGAGTCCCGCCCGAGGCTCGCAACGATGTCGTCGCGTTGGGCGCGACGTTGGAGGGGAACCCAGCACTGATCGGACTGCTCGGATCGAAGGCTTTCGACGAGGCCTTCGACGACGGAGCATCCGATGGCGATGGCCGTTCCGCTTCCGGGCACCCACTGGTCGGGTGGGCCGCCTCGATGCGCCGGCTCGATCCGCCCGCCCTTCGGTACGGGTTGACCCCACCCTCGGCAGCAGAGGTCGGTACCATCGGCGCCGCGACATCCAGCGCCATCCCGCGAGAGATCTTGGCGGAAACGGCCGGTTCGATGGCGGTGGTGGACGAAGCCCATGCCAACCGGGTTCTGGTCTCCCAGTCACCCCGTTACCGGGCCAACCCGGCGCTCGGACCAGCATCGGCCGAGCGGGAGGAGGTCCTCTCGCGTCTGTTCGACAACACGGTCGCATGGGTCCGGCTCGCGTCGGCCGCCGAGATCTATGCGAACCGGGACTTCGTGATCGAGATGCTGCGTTGGGGCTCCGACCACGAACGCTGGAGTGCAGTGATCGAGCTCGGCCGGGCGGCCGAGCCTGCCATGGCAGCCGGAGGGCGGCACGGTGCATGGCAGGAGGTGCTCGCGACGGTCGCCGACGCGGCGCGTTCGGCGCAGCCGATCGATCGCAACACGCTGGCATGGGCCATGCATCAGCTCGGCACCCGTGCGCTCCTTCGGGACGAGCTGAAGCGCGCCCGTATCTTCCTGCATCACGCATTCCGGCTACGCGCCGAACACGACGTCAGCGGCCGCTCCGTGACGCACCGGAGCCTGGAACTGGTGCCGGGCGCGCTCACGCCCGTCGTGCTGCTGGCCTCGGCGGCGCTGATCGTCTCGTCGTGGTTGGCAGCCGTGCTGCCTGCCGGCTCGCCCGGCTATGCCGCACCGGTCGCAGACGTCGCCCCTGATGTGTGGGAGTTCGAAACCGGCGAGGCGCACGACTTCACGCTGAGGAATGCCGGCGACGTCGAGTTCGCCGTCGGCACGCTCACCGCGGTGGACTTCGAGGTGGACGATTCGAGTTGCCCTACCGAACCCATCGAGCCGGGAGGCAGTTGCATCATCACGATCACGTTCGTCGGTGAACGAGATGTTGTTCTCTCGATCGAGCTTGATCTGATTTCCGACAGCGACGAGGTCCAGGGCGATCGTACGATCCTGTTGGTGGGACGCGCCAACGGATCCGTTGGGTAGGTGCTGCGCCGTCAGGTGAAGATCCAGAACAGGAGGGTCCAGCTCGCCGACAGGACTGCGAACGTGATCAGCACGCCACGCCACATTCGCCAGGTTCGGCCGGTCGCCGCTATGCGCACGAAGTACCCGCTTGCGATGCAGGCTGCGGCGATCCCACCGATGGCGATCACGAGCTGTGTCCAGCGATACACCTCGGACGATTCCTGATCGAACAGCCTCTCGGCTCGAGAGGCCCAGGCTGCGGTGCCCCCCGCAATGATCGCGGCCATTGCCCCGGACCCAGCGCGAGCGATCACGTCGGACGTGATCCACACCTCACGCGACGTGAGACGGCGAGTCACAGCGAAGCGGCACAGCAGCCCGACCACCAACGTCGCAGACGCGACGCCCGAGACCACGAGCCCGACCTGGACCCAGCGCCACCACAGCGATGGTTCCTCGCGCACGATCGAGGGAACTCGACCGACCCACTTCACGACTGCGAACGTTGCGACGGCGGCCAGCAACAGTGCCCCGACACGGGCGAGACCGACGAACTTGCCCCGCGGGGTCGCGATGCTCTCGAATCGACCCCATGTGATCGGTTCGAGCTCCCGCTCGATCGCGAGCGGATCTGTTGCGCTCCCGAGCCCGTCGCCGTCGACGTCCGGGTTTGGTGCGTAACCGGTCACGTCTGGCGCGGTGACGGTCGGCTCCGGGCGACGGTCATGAGCGCCACGGCGACACCGATGGCACCAGCGCCGATTGCGATCGTGAACACGATCGGGCTTCCGGTGAGCGGGAGCTCGAAACCACCGGCGTCCTGGGCACGCTCGGGTGCCGACCGGAACGCAGCAACCGACTGACCACAGTCGAACTCCAGGTCGATGTCCCCGGCGTAGTGCCGGTCGGGGCCCATCACGAGCTCGACGGTGATCGTGTTGGCGAGCGTGATCGGAGCTGCTCCGTCGGTGGTTGCACCCGACTCGCGCTCGACGTCGGAGAGCGTGGTGCTCTCGCCACCGGACGTCACGATCAGGTCGTTGCCGGGATGAGCGGCTCCCTCGCCGCCGCGCGTCGCTCGAACCGCACACATTTCACCGACCAGGTCATTCGACGACACGAGCGCAAGCTCGAATCGGTCACCCTCTGCGACGCCGTTGGCAACCACGGTGTCGAGCGGAATGCTGATGTCGGCGGCCAGCGCTGACGCGGGGGCCATCAGCGCGCAGCCGAAGATCGCCGCCGCGAAACCAGCCCGGAACTTGCTCATCGCCCTGTGACCACCGATCGTCGAACCTCCCCGACAGGAGTCTGTCACATCGCAGTGATCGAGGCCCGCTGGGCGAGGGGCCAAGGGCATCTCCGACCCTTCTGACCTGCGCACGGCGCCTGCCTGGTGACACATCGTCCGCCTCGCGACACTGGTCGTCATGAAGTCATCGAGCCGCATCGCCGCGATGCTGTCGTTGGGTTTTTCGCCGCGCTGATCGGCGTCGTCGTGTTCACCGGCTCGGCCGACGACCGGCGAGAGGTCCCGGCGGAGAGCGACGCGGCAGCATCGGGAACGTCACTTCCCGACGCCGTGATCACCGCCCCCACGACCACGATCGCGCCACCCGATCTGACCGATCGTGGCCCGCATCCTCCTCTTCGTGACATCGACGGATGGCTGCCGTCGGACGTGACCTCCTTGGAGGAGCTGCGTGGCCAGGTCGTCGCCGTCCGGTTCTGGACGTTCGGGTGCCGCAATTGCCAGGCCACGCCGAGTCACCTGCAGGACTGGTACGCCGAGTACCGCGACCAGGGTCTGGAGGTCGTCGGCATCCACGCACCCGAGTTCGCGTACGAGGCCGAGGTCGACAACATCGTCGAAGCCGCCGCCGATCTCGGGGTCTCCTGGCCCATCGCGCTCGACACCCAGAAGCACACGTTCCACGACCGGCAGGAGGGCCTGCGTGGAGACTGGCCGCGTGTGTACCTGCTGGACCGTGTCGGCAACATCCGGTACGACCATCCTGGCGAGGGCCGGTATGGGCAGACCGAGGCGGCCATCCGGGCGCTGCTCGCCGAACCCGTGTCCTGAGCCGTCGTGACCGCCGCCGCCGTGACCGGCCCGTTCGCCGAAGCCGTGCGAGCGACGGTCCGGCCCTGCACGTTCCTGCTGATCGTGCCGACGCTGGCAGCGGTCGTGGCCGCCGGCGCTCGCTGGCAGGCGCTCGTCGCCGCGACCGGGTCCGGTGTGGTCGGCGGATGGGTGCTCGCCGACAACGCGTTCGTGCTCGACGGGACGCGGTTGCGCCTGTCGGCCGTCGCCGCGGTCGTGTTGCTCCTGGTGCTGGGAGCCCGGCCGTCCGGCAGCGGGTCCCTCGGGTGGGCCGCCGCCTGGACGGTGTGCGGGTGCGAGCGGCCGTCGCCGCGATGCTCACGTTCTTCGCCACGATGTGGTGGCGACCCTGTGTCGGCGAAGAACTCGGCCTGATCGTCAACGGCGCGTCGGACGGGCTCGCCGGCGAACCGGTGCCGACGGCGGCCTGCATGTCGGCTGCGCTCGTGCCGGTCTCGGTGGTCGTGGCGATTCGCCACGCGACGGAGCCCTCCGGTCGCGTGCTGCTACCGATCACGCGTCTGTTCGCGGTGGTCGGCATCGTGGTCGCCGGCTCACTCGCATCCGGTCAGCACGACGAGGTCGTCGTGCTGACCCGTTGGACGCTGGAGTGAGCCGGACGACTCGATGTGGTGCTGGTGCTCAGGCGACCCGCGTGAGCAGCATGCGCTGACCCGAACCGGGCACGAACATGTCGCCCGCGGCCGACAGCTTGGCGATGTAGTCGGCGTCGCCGTTGGTGGCGGCTGCCGAGGCATCGACGCCGGCGGCGTCGTGGCTGATCCCGACGAACGTCATGGTGCCAAAGGGGCCATACTCCTGCATCATCACCCCGACCGGCATGTCGGTGATCGACGTCACGTGCTGGGCGATGTCGATACCCCACCCGACCGCCTCGGCGTACTTGCCATTGGCGATCTGGACGTTGGTGACGACGGCGAACGAGCCCACCGGGGGCGGATCGCCGAGTTCGCCGTGCAGTGGTGTCGCCAGTGAGTCCTGTGCCGGCCCCACGACGATGTCGGCCCCCTTGGCGACTTTGGCCTGATAGTCGGCGTCCTCGGCGAGCGGCGCCGCCCGGGTTGTGAGGTCGGCGATGCCTTCGACTCGAACCGTGAAGAGCATGGCGCCGATCGGGGCGCCGAATCCGGCCGCCCAGAGCGCGACCTCGGTTCCCATCTTGGTCGTGGCCTCGGCGGCCATCTCGATGGCCCACGCTGCCGCCTCCCCCGGCGGTCCAGCAGTCATGAGCTGACGCGAAAACAATTGCATATATCTTCCCCATTTCAACTTCGATCCGCAGCGCGGATCCCCCAATGCGGCGTCGGGATCGACACCGCGTGGGTCACGATTGCAGACGGAACTCCCGTTGTCGATGTGTCATTCGTCACTTTTCGTGACACCGGACGTGGTTATGACACGGCGAGTAGCCGTGATGGCGGCACATCCCGAGGGGTGGGACGTCGTGCTACTCGATCACTGCGACGACGTCACCGCCGCCGACCGTGTCACCGGCAGCAACCTTGATCGCGGTCACCGTGCCCGCCTTGTCGGCGTTGATCTGATTCTCCATCTTCATCGCCTCGAGCACCACGACGCCCTGGCCGACCTCGACCTCGTCGCCGACCGCGACCAGCAGCTTCACGATCGTGCCCTGCATCGGCACGATCACGTCGCCCGACCCGCCACTGCTGCCGCCGCCCGCCGCCGCCCGCTTCTTGCGTGCCTTGGCGACCGGCGCTGCCGTCCCGGCCGACTCGGGCACCCACATCTTGACGGCGAAACGTTTGCCGTTGACCTCGACCGTCGTCGACCGTTCGACGAGCGGCTCGTCGTCGTCGCCGACCGGCGCCGACACGGCGCCCCCGACACCTGTCAGGTCGAGCGTCTCCTCGACCCACTTCGTGGAGTGCTCGACCGCTCGGAAATCGGGATGCCGCAGGATCGCCAGGTCGGCGGGGATGGTGGTGGCGACCCCTTCGACGACGAGTTCGTCGAGTGCTCGAATCGTGCGGGCGATGCACACGTCACGGTCACGGCCCCAGACGATGAGCTTGCCGACGAGGTTGTCGTAGTACTGACTGATCTCGTCGCCCGACTCGTAGCCCGAGTCGAAGCGGACGCCGAACCCATCGGGCGGGACCAACTTCGTGATCGGTCCCGGTGACGGCAGGAACTGCCCGCCGGCCGGGTCCTCGGCATTGATGCGGATCTCGATCGCGTGCCCGCGGCGGAGCGCGGCGACCTCGTCCTGCGTCATCGGGAGTTGCTCACCCGAGGCGACGCGAATCTGCCACTCGACGAGGTCGATCCCCGTCACGGCCTCGGTGATCGGGTGTTCGACCTGCAGCCGGGTGTTCATCTCGAGGAAGAAGAAGTCGCCGTCCTGATAGATGAACTCGACCGTGCCGGCGTTGTAGTAGCCGACGGCCTTGGCCGCCTTCACCGCAGCCTCACCCATCGCATCCTCGACCCCGTCGGGCAGGCCGGGGGCCGGCGCCTCCTCGATCAGCTTCTGGTGGCGGCGCTGCGCCGAGCAGTCGCGCGTCGACACCCACACGACGTCGCCCTGCTGGTCGCCGACGACTTGCACCTCGACGTGGCGCGGCCAGGTGAGGTAGCGCTCGACGTAGACCTCGTCGCGCCCGAAGAACGCCTTGGCCTCACGTTGAGCGCTCGCCATGGCGTGATCGACGTCCTCGGCCCGCTGCACGACCTTCATGCCGCGGCCGCCACCGCCGTAGGCGGCCTTGATGCACACCGGCCAGCCGAACTCGTTGCCGAAGTCGCGGATCTCGTCGGGTCCCTGCGCGAACGCGGTCGTGCCCGGCACGATCGGCGCACCGCCGCGCTGCGCGGCGAGCCGCGACGACACCTTGTCGCCCATCTCGTCGATCGCGTCCGGCGGAGGCCCGATCCAGGCCACACCCTCGCCCATGATCGCCCGTGCGAAATCGGCGTTCTCGGAGAAGAATCCGTAGCCGGGATGCACGCCGTCGGCGCCGCTCTCTCGGATCGCGCCGAGGATCGCCTCGGTGTTGAGGTAGCTCTCGGCCGCGCTCTGTCCGCCGAGCGCGTATGCCTCGTCGGCGAGCCGGACGTGCATGGCGTCGCGGTCCAGCTCCGAGTACACGGCGACGGTCTGGACACCGAGCTCGCGAGCGGCCCGGATGACCCGCACGGCGATCTCTCCGCGGTTGGCGATCAGGATCTTCTTCAGCACAGCTGCCAATGTAGGTGTCGTGAGCCCGTCGAACCGTGTTCGTGGATCAGATATCGACGATCCCGGCGCCGACGGCTGGCCGGTCGGCTGGTCGGTCGAGCACGTGATCGAGACCGGGAGCACCAACACCGACCTGCTCGCGGCAGCGGCCGCCGGCGCTCCCGACCGCACCGTGCTGTACACCGACCACCAGCATGCGGGCCGTGGCCGGCTGGACCGCACGTGGATCGCGCCACCAGGGACCAATCTGTTGGTCTCGATCCTGTTCCGCGTCGTTCCCGACGACCCGAACGATCTGACCCGCCGAATCGGCCTCGCCGCCGTCGAAGCGGCGCGGGTCACAGCGGGCGTGCCTGCCGTGTTGAAGTGGCCGAACGACGTTCTCGTCGACGGCGGCAAACTCGCGGGCATCCTGGCCCAGCGTGGCCCGGACGGCGAGGTGGTGGTCGGGCTCGGCCTCAACGTCGGGTGGGCACCCGAGGGCGGAGCGCGTCTCGGTGACGGCATCGAGCCGGCCGACGTGCTGAAAGTCCTCCTGACGGCGTACGACGGCCTCCCCGGCGACATCGGGTCGCGGTACCGCTCCGCGCTGTCGACCTTGGGCCGCCGCGTCCGCATCGAGTTGCCGGGCGACGACGAGATCGTCGGGACGGCGATCGACGTCGAGCCGGACGGCCAGTTGGTCCTGATCGACGACTGTGCGATCACGCACCGGCTGTCGGCCGGCGACGTCGTACATCTCCGGGCGACGTGACGCTGCGAACGCGAATCTCCGAGGTACCTTTTTCCCGGTGTCTGCGGCCGAACCCAACTCCGCGCCCCACGGGGGGCGCCGCCTCCGGTCGCGTTCGCCGTTGCCGTGGATGGCCTCGATCGCCGCGGTGATCGGTCTCGTCGGAGCCGCCGGTGTGCTGCGGGCGGCCGACGCCCGCACCGACGACATCGAGCGGATCGGTGGCCTCGAGTCGGTCCTGGCGGACGTACCCGACGGGGACGACCCATCGATCGAGTACCCGGCCGAGAATTATCTGCTCGTCGGTTCGGACACGCGAGTCGGTGCAGATCCCGCTTCCACCGACAGCGCCGTCATCGGCACGGAGTCCGACGTCGGCGGCACCCGCAGCGACACGATCATGATCCTGCGGCAGGAGAACAACGGCGGTGCCGCACTGATCAGCCTGCCCCGTGATCTCTGGGTCGAGATCGCCGGCACGGGCAAGAGCCAGCGCATCAACACGGCCTACAACGACGGGCCCGAACGCCTCGCCTCCACCGTCAGCGAGTCGCTCGGCATCCCCATCCACCACTACGTCGAGGTCGACTTCTTCGGCTTCAAGAACATCATCGACGATCTCGGCGGTGTCGAGGTGTGCGTCGGCTACGGCGCCCGAGACGCCAACAGCGGGCTCCAGATCAATCCGGGTTGCCAGGTGCTCGACGGCGTGCAGGCGTTGGCCTTCGCCCGCAGCCGGCACTACGAGCAGTGGGATGGCACCGACTGGGTGGAGGATCCACGCGCCGACCTCGGCCGGATCGAGCGCCAGCAACTGTTCATGCGGGCCGCCGTCGACGGGGCCCTGCGGAAGCTGCGTTCGTCGCCGTTCGGCTCGGGTGACGTCATCGGAGCCGTCGTCGACAGCGTCCGGATCGACGACCGTCTCGATCCGATCAAAGCGGGTGAGGCGTTGCGGCAAGCCGCCGAAGAGGGCCTGCGCACGTACCGCCTGCCGGTGTACGACGACACGGTCGGTGATGCATCGGTCCTCCGGCTCGACGATGGGGCCGACGAGGTACTGCGGTACTTCCGCGGAGAGGGCCCTGCGCCAGCCGACTACGAGACGGGCATGACCGAGTCGGCGACCGACGACGTCGCTCCGACCGCCCTCGTAGCAGGAAGCTGATGGGCCGGTGTCGGGCGGTTTCCACCACGCCCAATAGGCTCGGCCCGGCATGAAGGCTCTCATCCTGGCCGGCGGCGCCGGCACTCGGCTTCGGCCGATTACCCACACGCGCGCCAAGCAGCTGGTTCCCGTTGCGAACAAGCCGATCCTGTTCTACGGCATCGAGGCGATGGTCGCGGCCGGCATCACGGAGATCGGCGTGATCGTCGGCGACACGCGTGACGAGGTGATGGCGGCACTCGGCGATGGGGAGCGGTTCGGTGCATCGATCACCTTCATCCCCCAGGACGAACCGCTCGGCCTCGCACACTGCGTCCTGATCGCGAGGGATTTCCTCGGCGACGACGACTTCGTGATGTATCTGGGTGACAACCTGATGGAACAGGACCTCGCGGCGTTCGTCGCCGCGTTCCAGTCGGCGCGGGCGGGGAGCGAACCCCCTGCGGCGCAGATCCTGCTGAAGCAGGTCCCCGACCCGCACCGATTCGGCATCGCGTCGCTCGACGACGACGGTCACGTCGTGCAGCTCGTCGAGAAACCCGACGATCCGCCGTCCGATCTCGCGCTGGTGGGCGTCTACCTGTTCACGAGCCGGGTGCACGATGCGGTGTCGGCGATCGAGCCGTCGGCTCGTGGCGAACTCGAGATCACGGATGCGATCCAGTGGCTGATCGACGAGGGCGAGCGGGTGCGGTGTGAACTGCTGACCGGATGGTGGATCGACACGGGCAAGTTGACCCCGCTGCTCGAGGCGAATCGACTGCTGCTGGAGCGGATCGAAACCGACCTCGCCGGCGAGATCGACGACGAGTCGCTGATCGACGGCCGCGTCGTGGTCGCCGAAGGTGCGGTGGTGCGCAACTCGACGATTCGTGGACCGGCGGCGATCGGCACGGGCACCCATGTGACCGACAGCTTCATCGGACCGTTCTCCGCCGTCGGCAGCAACTGCGTTGTGGCCCAATCGGAGATCGAGCATTCGGTGATCATGGACGGTTCGTCGGTGATCGACATCGCCCGGCTCGAGGACAGTCTGATCGGTTCCGATGCACGTGTGTCACGCTCCCGGCAGCGACCGCGTGCCCTCCGCCTCATGGTCGGGGACCACTGTCAGGTCGACGTGGAGTGAGATGACGGCGATCATCGACTTCGACGTGACCGGCGCCGACATCGGCGGTCTGCTCGTGATCACCCTGAAGCAGATCTCCGACGATCGTGGCACGATCCGGGAGATCTTCCGGCGATCGGCGTTCGAGGCAGCGGGAGTGACCGACCTCGGCGCCCTCTCGCAGATCAACGTCACCGAGACGTACCGGGGCGCGATCCGTGGCATGCATGCCGAGCAGATGAACAAGCTGTCGACGATCGCCGTCGGTGAGGCGTTCGGCGCCTTTGTGGACGTGCGACCCGACTCGCCGACCTACGGCTGCGTCGCGACGGTCGAACTGCGCCCCGGCGTCCAGGTCTTCGTCCCGAGCGGCGTCGCGAACGGTTTCCAATCGCTGACCGAAGCAAGCCAGTACGTCTACTGCTTCGACGAGGAGTGGCGACCGGACATGCCCGGCCTGTCCTGCAACCCGCTCGATCCCGAGTTGGCGATCCACTGGCCGATCGACGTGGACCCGGATGATCCGAGCCAGCTGTCGTCGAAGGATCGATCGGCGCCGATGTTCGCAGAACTGAGAGGTGTCTCGTGAGGCTGTTCGTGACCGGTGCGGCGGGATTCATCGGCTCCAACTACCTCCGCTGGGTACTCGACCACACCGATCACGAGATCACGGTCTTCGACAAGTTGACCTACGCGGGCAACCTGTCGAGCATCGAAGACGTGATCGACGACCGCCGCGCCCGTTTCGTCAAGGGCGACATCTGCGACCAGGATGCGGTCACCGAGCATCTGCAGGGGCACGACGCGGTCGTGCACTTCGCCGCCGAGTCGCACGTCGACCGATCGATCGCCGACCCGTACGCGTTCGTCACCACCAACACGTTCGGCACGAGCGTGCTGTGCGACGTGGCGCTGCGTGCCGAGGTGTCGAAGTTCGTGCACATCTCGACCGACGAGGTGTACGGCACGATCGACGAGGGATCGTTCACAGAGACCGACGTCCTCACGCCTCGGTCGCCGTACTCCGCCGCCAAGGCGGGAAGCGATCTTCTGGCCCTCAGCTACCACACGACGTACGGACTCCCCGTCGTGGTCACCCGCTGCAGCAACAACTACGGGCCGTATCAGTTCCCCGAGAAGCTGATCCCGTTGTTCACGACCAACCTGCTCGACGGCAGGACCGTGCCGCTGATGGGCGACGGAGGAAACGTCCGCGACTGGATCCACGTCGAAGACCACAACCGTGCCGCTCACCTGGTGTTCGAGCGCGGCGAGCCGGGCGAGATCTACAACATCGGCGCCCACAACGAGCTCACGAACCGCGACATCACGATGCGTCTGCTGGCGCTCACGGGTCGCGACGAAACGGCGATCGAGTGGGTGCCCGATCGGCTCGGGCACGACCGGCGCTACAGCGTGAACATCGACAAGATCATCGCACTCGGATGGGAACTCGAGCGGGACTTCGACAGCGGTCTCGAACACACGGTCGACTGGTACCGCTCGAACCGTGCGTGGTGGGAGCCCTTGAAGCAGCGCGTCGGGCTCTGATGCGTGTCCTCGTCACCGGGGCGGCCGGCCAGCTCGGCGTCGACCTGGTCGCCCACTGCGAGGCGCAGGGCGACGACGTCATCGCGCTCGACCGCTCGGGGCTCGACGTGTCCGATCGATCGGCGGTACTGGGCGCGGTCACGACGCTGCGCCCCGATGCGATCGTGAACACGGCCGCCTGGACCGCGGTCGACGCCTGCGAGGGCGACGTCGACCGAGCGTTCCGGGTGAACGCGCTCGGCCCTCGCTGGCTGGCCGAGGCATCGGCACTTGCGGGCGCCCACCTCGTACATCTCAGCACCGACTACGTCTTCGATGGCTCGCTCACCCGCCCGTATCGCGAGTGGGACGACCCGAACCCGCAGTCGGTCTACGGCGCGTCGAAACTCGCCGGGGAACGAGCGGTCGGTCCGGACGCCTGCATCATCCGGACCTCCTGGGTGTGCGGTGCCCACGGGAACAACATGGTGAAGACGATCCTCCGGCTCGTCGAGGAACAGACCAGCCTCTCGTTCGTGGACGATCAGCGGGGCTGCCCGACGTTCACCGCGGATCTGGCGCCCATGGTGCGACGGCTCGCCGTCGATCGCCGGTCGGGCATCCATCACGTGACCAACGGGGGCGCTGTCTCGTGGTTCGAGTTCGTCCGCGAGATCGTCGCCGAGGCGGGTCGCGACCCGTCCATGGTGCACCCGATCGCGACCGCCGATCTCCATCCGCCGCGGCCCGCCCCGCGGCCGGCCAACAGCGTGCTCGACAACGCCGTGATCCGTCTCGGCGACCTCGCGCCGCTCCGGCATCACCGCGAACCGTTGCGGGAGCTCGTCGCCCACCTCACCGCGTGATCCCGAGGAGCTCCCTTGCCGCCCCGTCGCCGGCGATCTCGATGTCGTCGCGCCGGACGTTGGTGAGGAAGTGCGCTCGACTCATCCGATAGCGCTCGATCACGGCGAGTTCACCGCGGCGAACGTGGTGCTCGATGCCGTTGTGTTCGTAGCCGAGCGACCGTGTGACACCGAGCGAGGGAGCATTGTCGGTGTACGCCCCGGTGCCGGCAACCGATGCGTCGAAAGCGAGGAAGCCAAGGTGCAGCGTCGCCACGCGAAGCTCCTTGCCCAACCCGCGTCCGTGATACGGGAGACCGAGCCACGATCCGGTCTCGAACCACCGCTTGATCTGGAACCCGTCGGCACCCAGATTCGTCGAACCGACCACTTCGCCGTCAACGATGACCGCGAAGAGGATGTTCCACGACTCGGGTGTCGCCGCGCGGTTGCGCCAGTAGAAGGCGAGTGCCTGACGACCGAACTCGGGCGGGCCCAGGTCGGTCCAGGGCACCGAGAACGGCATGTAGTCGGGCGAGTGGACCCCGCGGGATGCGAGGTCGATCAGCTGCGCTTCCAGGTCGTCGTCGAGGTATCGGAGGGTGATCCGCGGTGTGCGGACCTCGAGATCGAACAGCGGCCAGTACGAATGTGCCATCGGCTCATCCTGTCTGCTCGGCTTACCCTGGTCGGGATGGGTTTCACCCGAGAGCAGCTCGAAGCCGCCCGAGACGTCACGGTGCCCGACCTGATCGGCCAGGACCTCCGGCTCTTGTTCGTCGGCATCAATCCCGGGCTGTGGACCGCGGCCAGCCAGACGCACTTCGCCCACCCCGGGAACCGTTTCTATCCGGCCTTGCTGCGAGCTGGGATCATCGATCGTGACATCGACCGCGGCAACGGCATGACCGATGCCGATCGCGCGCACCTGATCGAGCGTGGCATCGGGATCACCAATGTGGTCCGGCGGACCACGGCGCGAGCGGCCGAGCTGACCACAGCCGAGCTTCGGGCCGGCGGCGAGGAGCTCCGGTCGTTCGTCGCGGAGCACCGACCGACCGTGGTCGCGATCGCCGGCGTCACCGCGTATCGCACTGCGTTCCGCGAGTCGAACGCCCCGATGGGGGAGCAACCCGGCGGCTTCGAAGGTGCCCGGCTCTGGGTCGTTCCGAATCCCAGTGGTCTCAACGCCCACGAGACGATCGACTCGCTGGCCGAGGCGTACCGCGCGCCGGCCGTCGCGGCCGGGATCGTGTGAGACCCGGTTTCCCGGTGTGGGCGAGTGGACGGAGGTGGATCACCTGCGTGTCAGTCGCCATGATGGTGCGGTGCCGGAACCGCTGCGCATCGCCTACACCGTCGAGCAGTGCTGGCATTCCGTTCCCGGTGGTACCGCGATCGCGACGCTGGAGGTGGCCCGCCGGCTCGACGGGCGTGCCGACCTGACGGTCGTCGGCGTCGCCGGCCGCCACCGCCGCGACCCCGGTCCCCCGTTCGCGCCGCCGGCTGGTACGCGGCACCTGCCGGTCGCCCGTCCCTGGCTCTACGAGGCCTGGAACCGGTTCGAGTGGCCGAAGGTCGAGCGGGCGACGGGATCGATCGACGTCTGTCACTCGACCACGGCGATCCCCGCGGCGACCGATGCTGCTCACGTCGTCACCGTGCACGACGTGGCCTTCCTGGATGCGCCCGAACGCTTCACGACGCACGGTGCGCGGGTCATGCGTCGAGGGCTCGAGCGGTGCCGGTCGGCCGATCTCGTGCTGTGCCCGAGCCGGGCCACGATGGGTGACCTCGTGGCCGAGGGTTTCGACGATGCCCGGATCCGGTACGTGCCGTGGGGGGTGGAGGCATCGCCCGTGACCGAGGGCGACCGCAGGAGGGTCATCCGAACGTTCGATCTGCCGTCGGAGTTCGTGCTCTTCGTCGGGACGATCGAGCCACGAAAGAACCTTGCAGCGCTGGCGACGGCCGTCCGCGAGCTCGGTCTCCCGCTGGTGGCGGCCGGCGCCGAGGGATGGGGTGACGCCGGTGCCTCGGCGAACGATGTGCGTTTCCTCGGCTTCGTGGAGGCGGCCGACCTGCCGGCTGTGTACTCGCTCGCCACGGTGTTCGCGTACCCGAGTCTCTCGGAGGGTTTCGGTCTGCCGGTGGCCGAGGCGATGGCTCACGGTACGCCCGTCGTCACCAGCCGCGGCACCTCGACCGAAGAGGTCGCCGGCGGCGCGGCCGTGCTGGTCGATCCGACCGACATCGAATCGATCGCCGACGGCATCCGGGAGGCCCTGGACCGAGGCCCCGAACTGGTCTCGCTCGGATCGGCTCGCGCGGCAGAACTCACTTGGGAGGCGACCGTCGACGCGACGGTCGCGGCCTACCGCGAGGTGGCCCGATGAGGGTCGCCGTGAACCTCACGTGGATGGCGCCGGGACGTGTCGGAGGCTCGGAGGAGTACCTCACGCGTCAGTTGATGGGCGTCGATGAGTCGGAGTTCGCCATCGACTTGCTGTGCGATGCCGCCGTTCTCGACGCCCATCCGATCCTCACCGATCGGTTCCGGACGACGGCGATGCCGTTCTCCGGTGGCCACCGGGTGATCCGCATCGGGCTCGAGCACTCGTGGCTCGCGGTTCGGGCGCGTGGGGCGGCGGTCGTGCACCACGGTGGCGGCACCGTACCGATGATCGGCCCGGGACCGGTGGTGCTGACGATCCACGACCTCCAGTACCGTCGGTTCCCCCAGTATTTCGGCAAGGTGCGTCATCGGTATCTCGATGCCATGGTGCCGCGCTCGGTCGGTCGGTCGGCCGTCGTGGCCGTTCCGACCGAGTTCGTCCGGGGTGAGGTCGTCGACGCGTTCGGCATCGACGCCGATCGTGTGATGGTCGTCCCCCACGGGGTGCCCGACGCGGTGCATCCCGAGCCCGACGCGATCGCCGGCGCCCGCCGGCGGCACGGGGTCGACGAGCGGCCCTATGTCGTCTATCCGGCGATCACCCATCCGCACAAGGGACACGGCGTGCTGGTCGACATGCTCGAGCATCTCGACGATGTCACGGCCGTCGTCCTGATCGGCGGTTGCGGCTCGGCGGAGGAGGATCTGGCTCGGGCGATCGAGGCGAGCCCGCACCACGCACGCGCGATCCGGCCAGGACGCGTGAGCGCGTCGGATCGTGATGCGCTCGTCGCGGGCGCCGACGCCTTGGTCTTTCCGAGCGAGTTCGAAGGGTTCGGTGCCCCGGTCGTGGAAGCGATGGCTCTCGACACACCGGTGGTCTGCAGCGATGCCGAGGCGTTGGTCGAGGTGGTCGGGGACGCGGGCGTCATCGTCGGCCGGCGCTCCGGTGAGGCGTGGGCGGCAGCGGTGGATGAAGCCCGCTCCCGCCGTGACGAGCTCGTTGGTCGAGGGCGGCAGCGGAGGCGCAGGTACACGGTTGGGGCGTCGGGTCGTGCGATCGGGGCCGCGTACCGGCAGGCGGCGGGATGAAGATCGTCGTCCTGTGCCCACATTTCGATCCCGACACGGCCCCCACGGGCACCGTGATGACGCGCATCGTCCACGAGTTGGCCGATCGGGGCCACGAACTCCACGTCGTGACGTCGCTGCCGTGGTACGCCGACCACGCCGTCGATCCGGCCTGGAGCGGAACATGGTTGCAGACCGAGTCGACCGTCTGGGGGTCGGTGACGAGGGTGTATCCCTTCCCCGGCGCCGACAAATCGAACCTCGTGCGCCGAGCGCTCGGATTCATCGGCTTCTCGGCACTGTCCGGCATCGCCGCGCTGCGGGCCGGTGGCCGATGGCGCTCGGTCGACGTCGTGTTCGCGATGTCGCCGCCGCTGACGCTCGGACCGACCGGTTGGCTCGTCGGTCTGCTGCGGGGGGCTTCGCTCGTGCTCAACATCCAGGACGTCTTCCCCGACGCGGCGGTTCGTACCGGCGCGATCACGAACCGGCAGGTGATCGGCGCGGCGAAGTTGCTGGAACGCTTCGCGTACCAGCGGGCCGCCGCGGTGACCGTGCTGAGCGACGACCTGCGGCGCAACGTCTCCGCGAAGGTCGCACCGTCACACCGTGATCGGGTGCGTGTCATCACGAACTTCGTCGACACCGCAGCCATCGAACCCCGCGACCGGATGACGGCCTACCGGGACGAGTTGGGTATCGGCGACGAACCCGTCGTGCTCTACGCCGGCAACGTCGGTTTCTCACAGTCGCTCGATCTCGTGGTGGGCGCGGCCCGTCGATGCCCCGACATCCTGTTCGTGATCAACGGTGACGGGGCAGCGCGGGCCGACCTCGAGCGAGCCGCAGTCGACGTCGCCAACCTCCGGTTCGCCGGCTACCAGCCGATCGAGCGGTTGTCGGAGGTGCTGGCGACCGGTGACGTGCACGTCGTGCCGCTCCGGACCGGCCTCGGCGACGTCAGCGTGCCGTCGAAGTCGTATTCGAGCCTGGCCGCCGGTCGCCCGGTCGTGGCCTCGATCGACACCGGAACCGAGATCCCGCGGCTGTTGGCGGCGTCGGGCGGCGGGATCGCCGTGCCCCCGGACGACCTCGAAGCCTTCGTCGCCGCCATCCGGGCGCTGGTCGACGATCCCGAACGGTCGGCCCGACTGGGGCGCTCGGGCCGTTCGTGGGTGGTCGAGGAGGCATCTCCCGAAGCAGTCGCAGCGGCCTACGACGAGCTGATCCGCGCCGTCGCCGGGTAGGCGGGAGCCGCCCACGAATGGAGGAACCACCCCGATAGCCTCATTTGCGTGGCAACTACCTCCTCGTCGACCAAGAAGGCAGCCAAGCTGGCGAACAAGGGCAAGGGCAAGAAGGTCCGCTTCCAGGGTGGCACCGTCTTCCCGCTCGCCGTTGCGGCCACGCTGATCCTGGGCCTGGCCCTCATCGTCTACAGCCGCCAGACCCTGCCGTCCGCCGATGACTCGCCGCCTACGATCAACGATCACTGGCACGCGGCGTACGGGTTCTACCTGTGCGACACCTGGTACCAGCTCGAGGGCGATCTCGAAGAGCGCGACGCGAACGGTCAGTTCACCAACACCAACTTCCTGCGTACCGGTATCCACAGCCACAACGACGGGGTCATCCACTGGCACCCCTACAACTCGCGAGGAGTCGGCAAGAACGCCGTGCTGGGGGTCTTCCTCGACACCTACGAGGTGCAGGTCGAGAACGACAAGATCACGTTCCCCCCGCAGAACGCGCTCGGTGGCCAAGAAGTCTGGGAAGAGGGCGTCACGGACTGTGACGGCGAAGACGGCGAGGTGGCGGTCAAGGCGTGGGGATCGTTCACCGACACCGATGGCGGTACGCGCTACATCGCCAACATGGACGAGGTCCACATCGACAACGACGGCATGGTCTTCGCGGTCTACTTCACCGCCGATGGCGAGCCCCAGGTGATGCCACCGTGGGCGCAGGACCTGCCGCAGCTGGGTGCGGTCGACTCGGATCAGCTGCTGCCCGACGACCTCCTCCAGGGCACGTCGTCGATCGTCCCGACCGACACGGTCCCCACCGACGACACGGTCACAACCGACGACACGGTCACAACCGACGACACGGTCCCCACCGACGACGGAGAGACGGATTCGACGGACGGCACCGACGGCTGATGTTCGCCGTCGTCCTGGTGGGCGGGTTCGGCACCAGGCTTCGTCCGCTCACCAACCACATCCCGAAACCGATGCTGCCGGTGCTGCACCGGCCGATGATCGTGCACCTCGTCGAACGCCTCGCCGAGGCCGGGGTGACCGACGTCGTGCTGGCACTCGGGTTCAAACCGGAGCCGTTCCAGGCGGCGTTCCCCGACGGCAGCCACGGCGATGTGCGGATGCACTATGCCGTCGAGCCCGAGCCGCTCGACACCGCCGGTGCGATCGGGTTCGCCGCCCGCGCCGTCGGCGTGAGCGACACGTTCATCGTCGCGAACGGTGATGTGATCGGCGATCTACAGTTCGCGGATCTCGTCGCCGCACATCGCGACTTCGGCGGTGATGCCACCATCCACCTGACGGCGGTCGACGATCCGTCGGCGTTCGGCGTGGTCGAGCTCGACGACGACGGTGCCGTGCGGCGCTTCGTCGAGAAACCCGCACCCGGTGAGTCGAATTCCCGCCTCATCAACGCGGGGACGTACGTTCTGGAGCCAGCGGTGATCGATCTGATCCCTGCGATGCAGCGTTTCTCGGTCGAACGGTCGGTGTTCCCGGAGCTTGTGGAACACGGCCGGTTGTTCGGCACGTCCACCGACGACTACTGGCTCGACACGGGGCGCCCCGATCAATACCTGCAGGCCAACCTGGATCTCATCCGTGGTGTGCGCAGCACCGGATCCAACGGTGTCCATCCACGGGCGAGCATCGACGCGGAGGCGATCGTGGTCGAGAGCGTCGTCGGCGACGGCGCAAAGATCGCGGCCGGCGCCACGGTCACCGACTCGCTGCTGCTTCCCAACGCCGAGGTCGGGTCCGGCTCCGTGGTCGAGCGCTCGATCGTCGCCGGTGTCATCGGCAGTGATGGCGTGGTCACCGACGCTGTCGTGGGGGCGGGTTACGTCGTGCCTCCCGGTGCGTGCGTGGTGTCGCAACGACTTCCCGACCCGAGCTGATCGTCGCGTCGCTGTGCCGCGGTCCGATGGGTGTCGAGCGGCCATGATGGGTGATCATGAACGTGGTCGTCGTCGGAGGAGCCGGATTCATCGGCTCGCATCTCGTCGATCGCCTGATCGCCGACGGCGCCACGGTCGACGTGGTCGACGATCTGAGCCAGGGGAGCCTGGCGAACCTGTCCGAGGCGCGGTCGATGGCCGGTTCGCTGAAAATCCATCACCTCGATGCCGCGACCGACGAGTTCGCGTCGTTGATCGGGATGCGTTCGCCCGACGTGCTGTATCACCTGGCGGCGATCCCGCGTCCGGCGACGACGACGGGGCTGTCGCGATCGTTCGGCATCACCATGTCGGTCGTCGAGGCCGCCCGCCAGCATCGCGTCGACAAGATCGTGGTCGCGCTGCCCGCGTCGGCGCTCTACGGCCGTCCGGCGAGCCGCGATCTCCCCGTCAAGGAGCAGCCCCTCGAGCCGCGTGGGGTGCGCGGTGTGATCGCCCGCGCCACGGTCGATCTGCTGGCGGCGTACCGCGAGCACGAGGCACTCGAGTTCACCGCCCTGGCCCTCGCCAACGTGTACGGACCGCGTCAGCGCGCCGACGGTGGCGTCGTGGCGGGGTTCCGGCAGGCGTCCCGGGAGGGTCGGACCCCGACGGTCACAGGTGACGGCCGTCAGACCCGCGATTTCCTGTTCATCGACGATGCGGTGGATGCGCTGGCCAAGGCAGGAAACCGGGGGAGTGGCCTCGTGGTGAACATCGGCACCGGTGAGCAGACGTCGATCAATGCGCTGTGGACGGCCGTCGCCGGTCCCAAGGCACCGGCACCCGAGTACGTCGCTGCGCCGGCGACCGAGATCTCACGGTTCGCGGTCTCTCCCGTCCGAGCCCGGATACACCTGTCGTGGGCGCCGTGGACATCGCTCGACGAGGGGCTCGCCCAGAGTCGGTGACCGGGCGTCACCTGAGGCCGGAGAGGCACACGGCCGCCAGCGCCTCGGCTCGCTCGACGGTCGACATGACCGACGGCGCGACCACGCACCGAATTCCCTCGGCCTCGACGGCGTCGGCGAGATCGGCGTCCACCGTGTCGACGACGAGCACCTCGGCGATGGGAGCGTAGAGCCGCGCCACGCCGACGACCGACGCCTCCATGCCGAGCTCGACGAGCAGACGATCGGCCGGCCCCTTGAGCGCCACACCACCGACGATGGGTGAGATCGCCACCACCGACGACCGTCGCGCGGCGAGAGCGGCGTCGACACCCGGCAGCGCACGGATCGGCCCGATCGACACGACTGGGTTCGACGGTGCGAGCACGACCGCATCGTTGGTCTCGATCGCGCCCAGCGCCGCGGGTGTCGGGTCGGCGGCGTGTTCGAATCGGACTTCGGACACGGCTACCGAATGGCGGAGACGCACGAAGTAGTCCTGGAACGAGACGTCTTCGCCCGTGTCGGCGAGCGTGAGCACGGTACGGAACCGGGTATCGGTCATGGGCAGGAGCGCCACGTCGACACCCCAGGCCCGGGCGATCTCGCGTGTCACCGTCGTCAGATCGGCGCCCTCGTGCAGCCGTGCAGTGCGGTAGAAGTGGGTCGCCAGGTCCCGATCACCGAGGTTGAACCACGTCTGCGCCGCCGCCGAACCGTCCGGGCGGACGGCTGCGTACCGGTGCAGCGCCTCCATCGCCCGCCAGCTCTCGCCCTCGAGGCCCCAACCGCGTTCGGGGTCGATGGCTTCGGCCAGGGTGTACGTGATCGTGTCGAGGTCCGGTGAGATCGCCAGGCCGTGCATCACCGTGTCGTCACCCGTGTTGACCACGGCCGTCACGTCCGACGGGGTCATCGTCCGGATCAGGCCGCGCAGGAAACGTGCGGCGCCGACCCCGCCCGCGAGGACCGTGACCTTCATCGATCGTCCATCGCGGCGCGGTACAGGTCGGTGAGTTGCTCGGCGGTCGTCTCCCAGCGGAACCGGCCGATGTTGCGATAGCCGGCCTCGATCAAGCCGAGGCGCAGGCCGCCGTCGGTGAGGACTCGGTCGATCGACGCCGCGAACGAACTCGCGTCTCGCTCGGCGACCAGCTCGGCGGCGTCGCCCGCGATCTCGGTCACCGATCCGACAGCGGTGGCGACGACCGGTGTGCCGAGCCCCTGCGCCTCCAGGATCGGGAATCCGAATCCTTCGTCGAGCGACGGGTACGCGAGCAGCGCGGAGTGCCGCACGAGCCACTGCTTGTCGGCCTCGTCGACCGGACCGAGGCGATGGATGCGCGTCCGAGCGTGGACGCTCACTCGCTCGATTGCGGCGTCGAGTGCGTCCGAGTCGTCGCCGCGGGAACCGGCGAGTACGAGAACCACGTCGTCGTGGTCACCGGCCAGGTGCTCGAACGCCTCGACGAGCAGCGGCAGGCCCTTGCGCCGCTCCTCGGTGGCCACGCAGACGATGAAGGGACGAGTGCCGAACTCGGCCGCGATGCGCGGCCGTTCGGACGCGATCTGCCCGATGCTCGGCGCGCCGAGCAAGATCGTGCGGACGCGGTCGGTCGCCAAGAGACCTCGGACCCGATCGGCGGTCGCCTCCGAGCTGGCATGGATCCACGCGCCGGACGCGACACGACGTCGAAGGGTGGCGCCGGCCCTCCGCACGACCGGGCTCGCGGCGCGGGGGTTGGCCAGGAACCAGCAGTCGTACACCGAGACGACCGTCGGCAGCCCCGAAGGCGGAGCCACGTAGTTCGTGCCGTGCAGCACGTCGGGGTGCCCGAGCCAGCGGTCGGCGCTCGGTCGGTCGCCGCGAGACCACAGGTGCGAAGCGACGATCCCCGGGAGTGGGAGTTTTCGGTGACCGGCCTCGGGGTCGGAGCGGAAGCTCACGAGGTACGGGTCGAGGTGGACGTCCTCGCGATCCCTGAGCGCACGGATCATGCCGTCGACCGCAACGCCGACGCCGGTGCGGTGTCCGTACAGCGGGCCGCTGTCGATGGCGATCTCGATTGGGGCAGTGGTCATGGGGTGGGCCGTCCGGGCAGGCCCACGCTAGGCCACGGCGGCCCGCGGGACGCAGGCCGCCGGCCCTCCGCATCGGGTCCGGCCCGCGGTGCGTCCGTCGGCCGCGTGGCGATCGCGCGTGATCATGGCGATCTGGCGATCGCCGGGCGCCACGACGGTGCACCGTCCACGCGAGATGGGCGGCGATGTCGCACGGTTGCCGTTCGTGCCGTCCGCCGATCGGTTTCCGGCCGTCGCGGGTACCGAGCGACGCAGCTCCCTAGACTCACTCCGTTCGACTGACGAAGGAGACATCGCACGGTGCCACGCGCGTTCATCACAGGAATCACCGGCCAGGACGGTCAACACCTCGCCTCCTTCCTGCACTCGAAGGGCTATGACGTCTACGGCATGGTGAAGGGCCAGAGCAACCCGCGGATCAACGCGGTGCTCGAGGAGATGCCGTTCATCGAGACGGTGCCCGGCGACCTGGCCGATCTGCCGTCGTTGGTGGCGGCCCTGAACATGGCGCAGCCCGACGAGGTGTACAACTTGGGCGCCATCAGTTTCGTGGCGCTCAGCTTCAACCAGGCCGAGCTGACCGCGAACATCACCGGGCTCGGCGTGCTGCGCATGCTCGAAGCGATCCGTATGGTCGGCGGGAGCCACAACAACCCGATCCGCTTCTATCAGGCATCGTCGTCCGAGATGTTCGGCAAGGTCAGGGAGACACCGCAGAACGAACAGACACCGTTCCACCCGCGCAGCCCCTACGGGTGCGCCAAGGTGTTCGGCCACGACATCGTGGTCAACTACCGCGAGAGCTACGACCTGTTCGCGTGTTCGGGCATCCTCTTCAATCACGAGGGCCCGCGGCGCGGCATCGAGTTCGTCACCCGCAAGGTCACCAACGCCGTGGCGCGCATCAAGCTCGGTCTGCAACACGAGCTCGTGCTCGGCAACCTCGACTCCAAGCGCGATTGGGGCTACGCCGGCGACTACGTGCGTGCGATGTGGCTGATGCTCCAGCGGGACGTACCCGAGGACTACGTGATCGCCACAGGTCAGACGCACTCGATCGAGGAGCTCGTCCAGCGATCGTTCGCCGAGGTCGGTATCGACGACTGGCAGCACTACGTCCGCCAGGACCCGAAATTCTTCCGCCCGGCCGAGGTCGACCTGCTGATCGGTGACTCGTCGAAGGCCCGCGACGAGCTCGGGTGGACACCGGAAGTCGACTTCGCCACGCTGATCAGCATGATGGTGGCCCACGATCTCCAGATCGAGGCCACGAAGGCCGGCATCGAGCTCTGATCCAAGGGATCGACCGCTGTGGCGTCGGTCAGTTCTCGACGGGCATGTCGGTGATGGCATCCATCACCGAACCGGGCGTCGGCGCCACCCCCGCCCGCAGCTGTCGGCGGAGTGCGATCGCGAAGCACGTCAGCGCCGATGCGCTCGACAGCAGGAGTCCGATCTCGATGCGACGGAACAGCAGGTCGCTCGACAGCCAGGTACCCAGCAGGAACACGATCACGCCGACACCCCATCCCATCGCCACGTACGCGTGTCCGCGCAGTGCGATCACGGCCTGGGCGGTGGCGAGCCCTGCCATGTAGGTGGCGCTCGACAGGGCGAGCATCGCGAGGGTTCGCCCGCTGAGCTCGGCGTCGTAGACGGTCTCGATCACGAACGGACCGATGAGGAACGCACCGACGGTGCCGACCACGCCGACGACGGCAACCAACTGCATGAGCCTGGTCAGACCCCGCCGGAACTCGTCGAGTTCGTTGCGGGCCGCGAGCCGGGAGAGTCGCGGCAGCAGCGCGGCTTGGACCGCCTGGAAGAGGAACAGCGGGATGCGGGCGAGCAGCACGCCATAGCCGAACTGCGTGACCAACTCCTCCTGGCCGTCGTCGGCCATCAGGTTGGCTGCGACCGGCCCTGCGTTGAGGAGACCCGCTGCGAAGACCGTGCCGACCAGCAGCCACCCGAGGTTCTGGGTGACCTCGCTCCACTCGGCGGGCGGCCCCGGTTCGGTGGAGAGGCGGCCCCGCGTGCCGACGACGACGACCGCCACGAGCGGTGACAACGCGACGGCGAATGCGTATGGCGCAGCGGCCGTGACGCCGATGACCGCCAGTACGACGCACACGACGATGCGGATCACTCCGTCGGACCCCATCACGAACGCGTAGGAGTGGAAACGCCCGGTGCCGGCGCACACCCCGCGCGCCAGGTGGGCGGGCGCGTAGGCGACGAATGCGGTCGCGAGGGCGGCGAGCATCCACCAGTCGCCGTTGAAGTACTCGGACGTGATGACCGGGCTCGCCAGGAGGATCGCGACCAGCACCACGCCGGTGATCATGCCGCCGAGGACGATGATCCGCTTGACGACCGGGAGGCCGCCCTCACCTCTCGCTTTGCGGTGTGACAGCGCCCGACCGAGCTCCTGTTCGAGTGGGAGGAAGAATCCGGGAGCCAGTGAGAACGTCGCGAACCACATCGCGACGATCGGGGCGAACGCTTCTTCGCCGCCGAGTGCCACTTCGCCGACCTTGAAGAACGCGTAGGTCGCGACACCGGCGATCAGCAGGGCTGCACCGACGGGCAGCGTGCCTTCCGGGAGGGGAACGCGGCGGAGCGCAGGGGTGGCGGGCGAGGACACGAGGATCCAAGGCTACCGCCGCCCCTGCGCTCATGCAGGAAGGGTCACCGGGGGGTGGTGACCCTCGATGGGCCGGTTTTAGCGGACGGCGTCGGCGACCTTGCGGACCTGGGTGCTGACCTGATCGGTCAGCTCGCGGCGCCGCTCGTCGGCTTTCTGGGCCGTGATCATCACGGCACCGACGCCGGCGTAGGCGGCGTTTCGGGCGAGCCCGGCGACCCGATCGACGGGCAGGTCGATCTCGGGCAGCTTGGGCAGCTCGACCTTGGGCAGCTCGACGGTCGGCAGCTCGATGTTGCGGACGTCGAACCGGGTCAGGTCGATCCTGGTCGGGTCGAAGTCCTTGACGTCGAGGTTCTTGAGGTCGTTCCAGTTGATCATGATTCCTGCTTTCGATGTGGATCATCCGACGATGATCGTGGGGGTGATCCGGTGGGATCCCGAACGTTGCCCGGTGTTCACCGGTGTACTTGCAAGTGTGCCAGTTGTTGCTAACTATTGCAAGCACCCGCGACGAAAACCGAAGGATGCGAGGTGTGATCTGCGTCACCACGCAGAGTGATCGGTGACCGACTGTCCCCCGTGGCCGCCGCTAGCCTCCACCCATCGTGGAGACCGACACCCAACTCGCGCCGTCGGTCGTCGCCGTCATGGTCGTGCACGAACCCGGCGACTGGTTCGATGAGACGCTCGGATCGTTGGCAGCGCAGGACTATCCGAACCTGAGGACGCTGTTCCTCGTGCCGGCCACGAACGACGACGAACACGAGGCGCTGACCGCCCGGATCCGTTCGATCATCCCGTCCGCCTTCGTTCGCTCCGTCGCCGGTAACCCGGGGTTCGGCACCGCCGTGAACGAGGTGTTGCGGTTGGTCGACGGCGACAACGGCTTCTTTCTCATCTGCCACGACGACGTCGCGCTCGCTCCCAACGTGGTCCGATTGTTGGTCGCCGAGCTGTTCCGCTCGAACGCCGGCATGGTCGGGCCGAAACTCACCGAGTGGGACCACCCGAAGATGCTCCAGCACGTCGGTCTCGGCCTCGATCGGTTCGGCGAGGTCGACCCGATCGTCGACCCGGGCGAGGCCGACCAGGAACAGCACGATGCGGTTCGTGACGTGTTCGTCCTGCCGTCGGCGTGTGTGCTGGTGCGTGCCGATCTGTTCCGCACGCTCGGTGGTTTCGACCCGGCCGTCTCGTTCCACGGCGACGACGTCGATCTCTGCTGGCGCACCCACCTGACCGGTGCGCGGGTCATCGTCGCGCCCGACGCGAGCGTCCGGCACATCGAACGGCTTACCGACCGACGGCCCGATCTCAACCATCGCACGCTGCGATCTCGTCACCGTATGCGTGCAGTTGCCACGCTGACCGGCGGCTCCCGCTTGCTGGGTCGTTCGATCCAGATGCTGCTGCTCACCATCGTGGAGCTCGTCGTGGGCTTGTTCACGGGCCGGTTCGGCGAAGCGTTGTCGTCGGCACGCGCCCTCTTCGGCCTGATCCCGCGATCCGGTTCGATCATCGCCCGGCGCCGCGCGATCCGCGGCCAGCGGGTCGTGCCCGAGCGTGAGGTGCTGGGGCTGCAGGATCGTGGCAGTTCCCGATTGACCTCGTATCTGCGGGGCAAGGACACCGAGACCTTCGTGGGTGCCGACTCGACGGTCCGACGTTGGCGTGAGGCGTCGTTCGGACCATTGCTCGCCTGGGTGTGTGTCGTGCTCGCGATCGTCGTCGGGAGCCGGGAGTTCATCCGGAACGGGGTCCCGGCCGTCGGGGAGTTCCTTCGATTCCCCGAGAGCCCGAGCGACCTCTGGGCGCACTACCGCGAATCGTTCGACCCGCGCGGGTTCGGAGCCACGGCATCCCTCCCGACGGGCTATGCGGTGCTCGCCGTCTCGAGCGTGCTCACGCTGTTCCGGATGGCTCTGCTGCAGACGGTGTCGATCGTCGGTCTGTACCTGGTCGGATCGATCGGGGCCTGGCGTCTTGCCACGGTGTTCCCGATGAACCGCGCCCGCATCGCCGGGATGGTCATCTACGTCGGCACGCCCCTCGTGCCAGGCATCCTCAGCCGGGGTGATTTCTCCGCGCTCGTGTGGTTCGCAACGCTGCCCTGGCTGGTGCACCTGGCCCGTCGAGCGGCGGGAGTCGAAACGGCTGATCCCGACGCCGACGAGTATGACCTCACCGACGGCGTCGTGGCGGCCGGCCTCCGACACCGCGCCCGCGCACTCGCGTTCCTGACGCTCGTGCTCGCAACGGCTGCCGCCTTCGTGCCGGTCGTGGTGCCGCTGTGGGTGGGCGTCGGAGTGGTGCTGTCGGCCGCCACGCTGCTGGCTTGGAGCTCGTGGCGGGTCGCGATCTGGCTGTTGGGCGCGACCGGGATCTCCGCAGCGTCGGCGTTCGTGCTGAACATGCCGTGGTCGCTCGACTGGACCTGGGACACGATCGTCGGCCCGCAGCCGGCCAAGCCGACCGGGAACGATCTGCTCGAGATCGCATCCCTGGCGCCGACCAGCGAGCGGTTCGCGGTCCTCGCGATCGCGCTCTACGTCCCGCTCCTGGCCGCGATCGCCATCTGTCGCGCCTGGCGGCTCACCTGGAGCATCCGGGCCGGCGCGCTCGTGGTCACGTTCGCTGCGCTCGCCCTGTTCTCCGAGCGCGGGGCGATCGATGTGGCGCTCCCGTCGCGATCCCTGCTGTCGGTTCCGATCGCCCTCGGCCTGGCGCTGGCCGGTGCCTCGATGGCGGGTGGGTTCGGGTCCGACGTGTTGCGACGCGGTTTCGGGTGGCGCCAACCGGTCGGCCTGATCGCTGCTGCGGGCATGGTCATCGGGCTCGTGCCGGCCGCGTTGGCCGTCGGTGACGGTGCCTGGCACACGCCTGCGACACCGATGACCCGCCTCCTCGAGACCCAGATGCCGCTCGAGCCGAGCTTCGGCGACTACCGGGTGCTGTATCTCGGCGATCCCGAGGTGATCCCGGTCGTGAGCGGCGAGTACTCGTCGGGCATCTCCTACGGTGTCGCCGACGCCGGTGACTTCTCGTTCACCGACCGGTTCCTGCGGCCGACGACCCTCGCCGACGACGCAGTCGAGCGTGCGCTCGGCCTGATCGCCGACGGCTCGACTCTGCGGGCCGGCCGCATCCTGGCGCCTCTCGGCATCCGGTTCGTCGTGGTGCCGAAGACCGACGGCGCAGTGTCGACCGTCGACGATCCGGTCCCGCTGGCGGGTGGGCTGCTGGCGGCGCTGCAGAACCAGCTCGATCTGGGGTCGGTGTTCGGGCCGCCGACGCTGGACATCTTCGCGAATCAGGCATGGATCCCAGTCGGGGCTCAGCTGACGGGCGTCACGGCTGAAGCGTCTCGGCTCGCCGGCGAGGATTCACTGGCGCAGGCGGATCTCTCCCAGGCCGTTCCGTCGATGAGCGGGATCGATCGGCGTCAACCGTCGGGCATCAACGAGGTGGCGCCCGGCGTGTTGCACATCGCCATCCCGTACGACGAGCGAATCGAGCTCGAGGTCGACGGCGCGCCCGTGGCGTCGCGACCGGGATTCGGCGTCACCACTGCGTTCGATCTCGACCAGACGGGCGCCGGTGTCGTCAGCTACGAGCAGGATCCGAGCCGGAGCTGGTGGCGGGTCGCACAGATCGTGTTGTGGCTGGCCGTGCTGGTGGTGGCGGCGGGCGCCCGCTCGCCGTTCGGTCGACGGCGGATGATCGAGTTCCACGACGAGACGCTGATCGACCTCTCGGAGGCGCCCGGCGGGACCATCGCGGGAGAGGCCCTGGCGGCGTCGGGCTGGGACGATTCGGAGTCCGACTGGATCACCCAACCGGAGCCCGGTCGGGACGGCGAACTGTTCGACGTGATCGATGAGCCCACGGGTCTCGACGCGGACGCCCCTGCGGAGCCACGGCCGCCGGCGACCGATCCGGCGCCTGTCGAGCCCGGACCCGATGTGGCAGCAGTCGTCGCACCGACGACGCCCGTCGGCCCCGCTCACGATCGAGGTGATCGGCACGACGCCTGGGGTGACGACGTGGTGACCGGCGACGATGACGATGACGACGTAGACCTCGCGGCGCTCGTCGCCCAGGTCGACGAGCTGGATCCCTCCGATGACGGAGATCGAACGTGACTCGGCGGATCCCGGCGTTGCTCGTGCTCCTGGCCGCGATCGTCGCCATCATCGTGGGGACACGGCCCGAACTCGCTGCGAGCACGCCGACGTTCAGCGTGTCGGCGAACGGTTGGATGCCGTCCGCGCCACCGGTCGGCGGACTCACCGAGACGTGGTTCTGCCCCGGCGTTCCGGCGACGGGTCTCGATGGTGTCGAGGGCGAGGTCGTCATCAGCAACCGGACGGCCACCCGCATGATCGGCAGCGTGCTGCTGGTGAGCGTCGATCGTGATCCGGTCCGCCTTGCACTCGACGTCGACGGGTGGGCATCCGCCACGGTCGACCTCGATGACCTGCTCCCCGGTTCGATCACCGGTGCCGTGGTCGAGATCGACGGCGGAGGCGGCCTGGTCGAGCAGCGATCGATCCATCCGTCGGGTGACAGCGCGGTCGCGTGCGCGAACGCGACCTCCGACACCTGGTACCTGGCCGACGGGTTCACCGTCGACGGCAGTCTCGACCAGGTCATCCTCACCAACCCGTTCGAGCAGACGGTGGTTGCCAACCTGGAGTTCGCCACGCGGGAAGGGTCGCGCCGACCTGGGTCCTACAGCGGTCTGACGGTGCCTCCGCGCAGCATTCGGGTGATCGATCTCGGTGCTCCCGGCGCCGGTGCACAGAGCGAGCCGATCCTGGCGGTCAGCGTCGAGACGACCAGGGGCCGTCTCGCGGTCGGGCGAGCACAGAGCTTCCTCGGCGGTGGGCGCGTCGGCAGCCAGGTCACCTTGGCGTCGCCCGCGTTGCGCGATCAGTGGTGGTTCGCCGACGGTGCGAAGGGCCCCGGCGTCAGCGAGCGGTACTCGATCTACAACCCGACCGACGATGACGTCGAGGTCGACGTGCTGTTCGTCGGCATCGAGACGCCGGTGCTGCTCGACCCGATCGTGGTTCCCGCCCGCGAGGTCGTCACGTACGACCCGGGTCAGGAAGCCGAGTTGCCCGACGGGCGTCACGCGGCGGTCTTCGCCACCCAGTCCGAGCCGTCGATCGTGGTCGAGCGGGCGGTGACCCGCACGGCCGGCGAGGCAACGGCGACCTCGGTGATCCCCGGCGCGACACCACGGCAGGATGCGTACGTGGCGAGTACCTGGTACGTGGGTATCGGCCCGGACGAGCCCACCACCGACGCCTTGGTCATCTACAACGCCGACAACACGCCGGGCACGGTGTCGATCCTCGCCCTGGGTCGATCGGGGCCCGTTCCGGTCGAGGCGTTGAGCGATCTCCCGATCGAACCGGCCTCGATCGTCACGATCGACCTGACGGACGAGGTGACGTCGGGCCGCGACCTGATCGTCGAGAGCACGAGTCGCGTCTTCGTCGAGCGGTCGTTCCCGACGGGGCGAGGGGAGACCCGCACGTCGTCCTGGGCCGTCCCCGCCGGCTGACTTCGCTGATAGACAGGATCCCGATGGGTCGCCTGCTGCTCGCCGTCGCCGTGGTCCTCGCTGTCGCGCTGGTCGCCGAGGTCGTTCGCCGCCGCCGCGCCGACGATCCGCCCACGCAACCCCGTCACGAGATCCCGGCGCAGCTCGACCGGTCCGACTTCGACGGCGACGGTTGGATGGTCGCCCTGTTCACGTCGGCCACCTGCTCGACCTGTGCCGACGTGATCCGGAAGGCGGAGGTGCTGCGCAGCGACGAGGTGACGGTGGCCACGGTGGCGTTCCAGGATCGGCGCGACCTACACGAGCGCTATGCCATCGACGCGGTCCCCTGTCTGGTGATCGCCGACTCCGAGGGCGTGGTGCACGCCGGCTTCCTCGGGCCGGTGACCGCGACCGATCTCTGGGCTGCGATCGCCAACGCGCGCGAACCTGGTTCGATCGAGGGCGGCGGCTGCGACCGTCACGAACACCAGCCGCACCAACACCCGCCGCACGAGCCGACCTCGCCCGGCTGAGGACGGGGCTCCGAGCCCGCCGAGCGCCGTTCGGTGGTGGGCCTCGATCACGGGTGCGAGTCGTTCGACTGCGCCGGGACTGCCGAAGTCGGCCAGGCTCACGATCACTTCCTCGACCTGACCGCGACATCGCCCGGACTGGTCATCGACCGTGTCGGACCTCGACGTGCAGGGCGTTCGCGGAGCACCGGTCGATGCAGGCGCACGATTGCGGTTCGGGCCCTGCTCGCGGGCGCCGCGGCTGATGGCCCGTCCGGACGTCGAAACGGGTGGTCAGTCGGGCGAGCCGAGGACGTTGGCGTCGACCTGCTCGCTGCTGCCTTCCTCGATGAGACCCTGCTGGATCAGCTTGCCGACGGCCGGCCCGTCGATCGTCTCGTGTTCGAGCAGTGCCTCGGCGATGAGCTCGAGCCCGCGCCGGTGCTTGGTGAGCAACTCCTGGGCCCGGTCTTCCTGACCCGTGAGGATCTTGGCGATCTCTTCGTCGAGCATCTTGGCGGTGTCGTCGCTGTACTCGCGACCCGACGACATCAAGTCCTCGCCCAGGAAGACCTGCTGCTGCCCCGAGCTCCACGCCATGGGGCCGACCGCGTCGCTCATGCCCCACTCGCGCACCATCCGGCGAGCGATGCCGGTGGCCTGCTCGAGGTCGTTGGCGGCGCCGGAGTTGAGGTGACCGAAGACGATCTTCTCGGCGACGCGGCCGCCCATCGCCTTGCAGATCGTGTCTTCGAAGTATTCCTTGGAGTAGGTGTGACGTTCCTGCGGGAGGCTCCAGGTGACGCCGAGCGCCATGCCGCGCGGCAGGATCGTCACTTTGTGGAGCGGGTCGCCGTGGGGCAGCACGGTGGCGAGCAGCGCGTGCCCACCCTCGTGGTATGCGGTGGCCCGCTTCTCCTCGGCGTTCATGATCAGCGACTCACGCTGGGCGCCGAGCACGACTCGATCACGAGCGTTCTCGAAGTCGATCCGTTCGATCTGCTTCGAGCCGCGACGCACGGCGATCAGCGCCGCCTCGTTGACGAGGTTGGCGAGATCGGCGCCGGCCATGCCGGGTGTCGCCCGCGCCATCGTGTCGAGATCGACGTCGGATCCCATGCGCTTGTCGCGACTGTGGACTTCGAGGATCGCCCGGCGCTCCTCGTGTTCGGGCAACGGCACGACGATCTGCCGATCGAACCGGCCAGGGCGCAGGAGGGCCGGGTCGAGGATGTCGGGGCGGTTCGTCGCCGCCATGATCACGATGCCCTCGCTCGTCTCGAAGCCGTCCATCTCCGACAGCATCTGGTTGAGGGTCTGCTCGCGCTCGTCGTGGCCACCACCGAGCCCGGCGCCGCGCTTGCGGCCGATCGAGTCGATCTCGTCGATGAAGATGATCGCCTTGCCCATCCGGCGAGCCTGCTGGAACAGGTCGCGGACGCGGCTGGCGCCGACACCGACGAACATCTCCATGAAGTCGGAGCCGGTGACCGAGAGGAATCCGACTCCGGCCTCGCCGGCGACGGCCCGTGCGAGCAGCGTCTTGCCAGTACCGGGAGGGCCCACCAGGAGGATGCCCTTGGGAACGCGGGCGCCGATCTCGCGGAACCGCTCGGGCATGCGCAGGAAGTCGACGACCTCGTTGATCTCGGTCTTGACGCCCTCGTAGCCGGCGATGTCGGCGAACGTGGTGGAGGGGTTGTCCGTGGAGTACGCCTTGGCCCTGCTGCGGCCGATCGACATGACGTTGCCCATCTGGCCTTGCGCCCGCCGCTGCATCCAGACGAAGAAACCGATGATCAGGATCACGGGCAACATCAGCCCGAGCATGTTGAGCAGGAAGTTCGAGCTCGGGTTGCCGAAGTTGTAGTCGACGGCGCGCTCGTCGAGCAGTTCCTTGTCGGACTCGTTGGGGCCGTCGGCGGCGCCGGTGGTCTGGAACTGGGTGCCGTCGGACAACTCACCGGTGATCTTGCCGGTGCCGTTCTCCCACTCGATCGACTCGACCTCGCCGGCGGCCACGTTGGAGATGAACTGGCTGTAGGTGATCTCCTCCCCGCTGTCACCCGACATCAGGGTCGGAACGAGGAAGATCGCGAGGAACACACCGATCGCGACCCAGGGGAGCCAACGCCGCCACGAGTTCGGCGTCGAAGGCCCGTCGTCGCCGCCGCCGCTCGGAAAGCTGGGCTTGCGGTCACGATCAGGACGGGGGCCGGGCGCACGCCCACGCCCCGGCGGCGGGGGTGGCGGCGGAGGAGGCAACTTGTCCATGCAACCATGTTACGGCGCATCGGGGCGCTTGCCTGATCGTTCGTCCGCGAGTCACGTCGATCGACCCGGCCCCACCCGGTATCGACATGAGATCGCAACGAACGGGTCCACCGTCGGATGGTGGCGGCGTCCTACGGTGCTGGGCGTGAACAGGCACTGCTCGAGGACGGGGTGCAGCGAATCCGCTGCGGTGACGCTCACCTACCAATACGCCCATGCACAGGTGTGGCTCGACGAGCTCACACCGGAACGCGAGCCTCACGCCTACGACCTGTGCGGGCGGCACGCAACGCGTCTCACGGCGCCGCGAGGATGGCAGGTCCTCGACCGCCGGATCGCCGTCCGCCCCGATCTGATCGCGGTCTGATCCGAGCGGCCGGCCGCGGAAACGCACCATCGAGTCGGCAGCGGTAGCCTGCCCCGGCGTGAAGAGCGAGGCGACCACGGTCGCGACACGGCGTGGTCCGGACCGTCCGGTCATCGGCGTGGGGCCGGCGGTCGGCACGTGGGCGTTCGGTTGGGGTGTCGGTTCGGTGATCGCGGCTCCCGTGATCATCGTGCTGCTCGGAGCCTCGCTGGGCGACGATCTCACCATCTCGCAACTCGCCGCAGCGTCGGCGGCCACGTGGGCGGTGATGGTGCTCGCACTTGCGTCGGCGAGTCGCCGGTTCGGGACGGGCGACGTGCTCGACGACTACGCGGCCCGATTCCGCCCGATCGACCTCGTCGGTGTGCCACTCGGTGTTGCCACCCAGTTCCTGTTCGTCCCCTGGCTGTATGTCCCACTGCGGGGGATCTGGCCGTCCACGTTCTCCGACGAGCGGATCGAGGAACGTGCGCAGGAGCTCGCGGACAAGGCCGGCGGGTGGACGACCGTGCTGCTCGTGCTCGTGGTCGTCGTGGGGGCACCGATCGTGGAGGAGTTCGTCTACCGGGGCCTGCTCCAGCGATCGGCGTCCAAGGTGATCGGTGCCGGCGTCGCACTCGTGTCGACGTCGGCGTGGTTCGCGCTCGTGCACTTCAGCCCGGTCGAGTACCCGGGCCTGTTCCTCGCCGGGCTCGTGTTCGGCGCCTGCGTGGTCGCCACCGGTCGGATCGGACCGGCCATCGTCACGCACGCGGCGTTCAATGCGGCCGGGCTCGTCGTGGTGCTCGACTGGGCCGGGTGACATGAGCCCCGCCGACCGAACTGGCAAGATGTTGGCCGCCCATGAGTGAGGATCTCGACACGCCCCGGCCGGACGCCGAACCCGTCGACGTGCTCGTCGACGACCGTTGGCACGACCTCCACCGTCCGGCGGATCTCGACGGTGGGTCCGCTCGCGCCGACGTGGGAATCGACCCCGCCGACGAGTCCGGCGTGGCCGAACGGTCGATCGTCGAACGCGTGTGGCGACGCACCGTGCGCCGACCCACCGAGTGGGCGGCCCGCCCGTGGACGACCGATCGGATCATCCGCTATGTCGTGACCGTCGTGTCGCTCTCGGTGACGACGGCGATCATGATGAAGGTCGTCCACTTCAACCCGCTGCGTCCCGGCACCGATCTGATCTTCGACGACACCACGCCGACCGGTGGCGACTTCGGGGCCCACGTGTGGGGTCCGGCATTCCTGCGCGACAACCTGCTCGGCTCGCTGCGCTTCAACGGATGGACGATGGACTGGTACAGCGGCATGCCCGCCTACCGCTTCTACATGGTGCTACCGGCGTTCGCGATCCTGCTCGTCAACCTGGTGTTGCCGTACGGCGTGGCGATGAAGCTCGTTTCCGTGCTCGGCCTGATCACCCTGCCCGCATCGTGTTGGGCGTTCGGTCGTCTCGCTGCGTTCCGGCATCCGATCCCCGAGATGTTCGCGTTCGGTGGCCTCGCGTTCGCTCTCGACGAGAGCTTCAGCATCTACGGCGGCAACCTCAAGTCGACGATGGCCGGCGAGTTCTCGTTCTCGATCGCCCTGTCGCTCGGTGTGTTGGCGCTCGGGCTGCTCGCGAACGGCCTGCGCACCGGCAAGTACCGCGTCTGGGCGTCGGTCATGATCGCCGCCGCCGCCGTCTCGCACGGCATCGTGCTGATCTTCGTGGCGGTCGCGGCGCTGGTCTTCTCGCTGGTGTGGATCGACCGCACCCGGGCCTGGTACTCGTTCACCGTCGGTCTGACGAGTGTGCTGTTGATGATGTGGTGGGCCGGGCCGTTCCTGTTCGACCACGACTACATGACCGACATGAAGTACGGGGCGCTCACGAACTGGTGGGAGATGTACTTCCCGCTCACACCGGCACTCGACATCCTCATCACCGCGCTGGCGGTGATCGGGTTCGGTATGTGCGTGCTGCGCCGTCAGCTCACCGGTGTGGCCCTCGGGGTGCTCGGCCTCGTGCTCGTGGCCGGCGTGTACCTCGCGCAGGACAGCCTGCCGATCATCGGGCTCCTGTGGAACCCACGGCTGCTGCCGTTCCTGTATCTCGTTCGCTACCTGCTGATGATGATCGGCATCTACGAGGTGCTGTCGGTCGGCTGGAACGTCGTCAAGGATCGTCGCGCCAACGCCGAGCCGTCGGCGGCGTCGTCGTCGGTGTTCGCCGGTGTCGGCTCGCTCGGCGTGCTGATCGTGCTCGGCTTCATGTTCCAGGAGCTGCCGTTCGACGGATACCAGACCCTGGACGACGGCAGCCAGCGATATGCGTGGGGCCCGATCGTGGCGACCGAGACGAATGCGGATGCGCAGGGCGACGGCTGGGCCCGCTACAACTTCCTCGGCTACGAGGGGCGTGACCAGTTCTACACCGAGTATCACGACGTCGTCACGACGATGGACGACATCGGCAACGACCCCGCATACGGGTGCGGGCGGGCGCTGTGGGAGAACAGCAGCGACAACGGTCAGTACGGCACCACGATGGCGCTGATGCTGTTGCCGCACTGGACCGACGGGTGCATCGGCTCGATGGAGGGACTGTTCTTCGAGGCGTCCGGCACGACGCCGTACCACTTCCTCAGCACGGCGGCGATGTCGAAGCAGTCGTCGAATCCGGTCCGGGAGTTGCGCTACATCGACAACGACGCCGACGTCGGCGTGCCGCACCTCCAAGCGTTGGGGGTTCGGTACGCGATGGTCCGCACGCCCGAGGCGAAGGCCGAGGCGGCTCAGCATCCGGATCTGCAGTTCATCGCGACGTCGGCGCCCTGGGACATCTACCTCGTCGAGGGCAGCGACATCGTCGTCCCGCTCGACAACCAGCCGGTCGTGGTCGAGGCGCGCAGCGGTGATCAGCGCGAGCGCAACCTCGAACTCGGGACCAGCTGGTTCCAGCACCCCGAGGAATGGGCTGCCGTGCCGGCCGACGACGGCCCCGACTCCTGGCAGCGGATCTCGGTCCAGCCCGACCTGTCGCGACGCGAAGGCGAACCGGGCGAACCGGGTCGGCGCGTCGACATCGTGATCCCGACCGAGACGATCGAATCCGTACCGCTGTCCGAGGTCACGGTCAGCAACGTCGAGATGGGGCAGGATTCGATCAGCTTCGACGTCGACCAGGTCGGCGTGCCCGTGCTCGTGAAGGTCAGCTACTTCCCGAACTGGAACGTGTCCGGTGGCGAGGGTCCCTACCGGGCCGGGCCCAACATGATGGTGGTCGTACCGACCGACACCGGCGTCGAGCTGACCTACGGCCGGAGCACGATCGACTATCTCACCGTGCTGCTCACGCTGATCGGCATCGGGCTGTGCTTCTACTGGCGCAAGGCGGGCGACGTCGTCCACGCCGACACCGTCCCGGTCTGGCGGCCTGCGACGCCGCCGCAGCCATCGGACCGTCCGGTCGTGTTCGACGATTGGAGTCTGCGGCCGCCACTCGTCGGCGCCGATCGTGTCGATGCCGCCGCCGACGCGGTCGGTGCTGCCGATCCGTGGAGTCATCGTGCGCACGGACCCGATCCTGGTCGTGCCGCTGCTGACCAGGCACGATCGGCTCCACCAGCCGACCTGCCGCCGACTTGACCCAGATCTGACGGTCGGCAGCCAACACACCGCCGGTAGCGTGGACCACCGCCTATGTCAGCGCTCGATGAAATCGTCAAGGCCTACGACATCCGAGGGACGGTGCCGGATCAGCTCAACGAGTCCGTCGCCCACGCCCTCGGGGTCGGCTTCGCCAAACTCGCGAACTCCGATCGTGTGCTCGTCGCACGGGACATGCGCGAGTCGGGCGTCGCGCTGGTCGACGAGTTCTGTCGTGGTGTGATGGAGCAGGGCCTCGACGTCGTCGACCTCGGTCTGGCGTCGACCGACATGGTCTACTTCGCCGCCGGCGTGCTCGACGCGCCCGGTGCGATGTTCACGGCGTCGCACAACCCGGCCCAGTACAACGGTGTCAAATTCTGTCTCGCCGGCGCGAAGCCGGTCGGGATCGACAGCGGTCTCGCCGAGATCCGGGCGACGTCGTCGACCGTGCTCGACGGCGTCGGCCCGCCTCCGGCTGCCACGACGGGTTCTCGGAGCACGCAGGACGTGCTCCCCGATTTCGTCGAGCACGTGCTCTCGTTCGTCGACGTCGAACAGATCGCTCCGCTGAGGGTGGTGGCCGACACCGCGAACGGGATGGGTGGCCTGGTCGTCCCTGCGGTGTTCGAACGGTTGCCGATGATCGATCTCGAGGTGATGTACGGCGAACTCGACGGTTCGTTCCCGAACCACCCCGCCGATCCGTTGCAGCCGGCGAACCAGCGCGACCTCCGCGCTCGGGTCTCCACCGGCGGCTTCGATCTCGGGCTCGCGTTCGACGGCGACGCCGACCGGGTCTTCGTGGTCGACGAGTTGGGGGAGGGTCTGAGCGGCTCGACGACCACGGCGTTGCTCGCCTCGGCGGTGCTGCGCACGAACCCCGGCGCCACCGTGCTCCACAACCTGATCTGCTCGCGTTCGGTGCCCGAGGTGATCTCCGAGCACGGCGGCGTGCCGGTCCGCACGAAGGTCGGCCATTCGTACATCAAGGAATGCATGCTGGAGACGGGTGCCGTCTTCGGTGGTGAGCATTCGGCGCACTACTACTTCGCCGAGAACTTCCGGGCCGACAGCGGCCTGATCGCCTCGATGCTGCTCCTCGCCGAGCTGAGTCGGGCCGAGGAGCCCCTGTCGGTGCTGCGCAAGCCGTTCGAGCGGTACGCCGCGAGCGGTGAGATCAACACTCAGGTCGGCGACCCGGCTGCCGTGATCGAGCTGGTGAGCGCCGAGTTCGATCAGTACGAACAGGACCGCCTCGACGGTCTCAGCGTCGACTGCGGCCGCTTCTGGTTCAACCTGCGCCCGTCCAACACCGAGCCGCTGCTGCGGCTCAACCTCGAAGCCGTCGACCGAGATGAGTGCGATGATCGTGTCGCCGATCTACTGTCTCTGATCACCCAAGCCTGACGGAGCCCCCATGAGTCTCGACCCCGCCCTTCTCGCGATCCTCGCGTGCCCGGAAGACAAGGGCCCGCTCTACTACCTCGAGAGCGAGCAGGTGCTGTTCAACCCGCGTCTCGGCCGTACGTACGAGATCCGCGACGACATCCCGGTGATGCTCGTCGAGGAGGCGACCACGGTCGACGACGTCGAAGCGGAGCGCCTCAACGCCCTCATCGTCGACGGTCGGATCGCGCCGACGTTCGAGACGTGAGCGACCCGACTGCATTCCGCATGACGAACGGGTTACGATCTGGTCCCGTGAGTCGATCCCGCCGGTCCCTCCGTTCCGTTTCGCGTGCCGCGATGACCGTGGCGGCCGTGCTCGGTGCGGCCGTGCTCGGCATCGCCGTGTCGCCGGGCGCCGATCGCACGATCGCCGCCGAGGGCGCCCCGCTCGGTGCCGGCGGTGAGTTCCAGGAGATCCAGCCGGCGCGGATCTTCGATTCGCGTGACCAGTCGCTGGCCCAGGGCCAGTTCGGACCGCGCCCGATGAGCGCATCCGAGACGAACCCCACCGTCGACATCGACATCGTGGGTCGCGGCGGTTTGCCCGATTTCGTCGATGCCGACAACGACGGCCAGGACGACAACGTGCTGGCCGTCGTGGTGAACATCACGGTCATCGAACCGACCCACGTCGGTTTCCTCCGTGCCTACGGCACCGGCTCGCCCGAGGGCACCACGTCGGTCGTGAACTTCTTCCCGGGTTCGGTGATCCCGAACACGGCGATCATCCGGCCCGGGGACGGCGGCAAGATGTCGATGCGGCTCGTCAGCCCGACGGCACCGGGCACCAGCCACATCGCGGTCGACATCACCGGCTGGTTCTCCACGAGCACGTATGCAGAGCGAGGCGACCGCGTCGTCGCTATCGACCCGATCCGAGTGTACGACAGCGAGCTCGCTCTGTTCGGCGGCACCACGCTGAAGGGCCGCCAGCAGATCAGAGTGCCGATCCGGGGCGCTGGCGAGGTGAAGAAGCCGAACACGCCGGTGATCCCGAACGATCCCGACGTGGTCGGCGTGATCGCCAACGTCACGGGTGTCAATGCGTTCCCCGGCAGCGTGCCGACGTTCATCTCGGCGTTGCCGACGCCCGTTCCGTCCGGAAGCGATCCGCGCACGAGCACCGTCAACCTCGTGGCCGGTCAGATTCGCCCCAACATGGCGATCCTGCCCGTCGGGTCCGACGGGTCGATCCACCTGTTCAACCTCCAAGGTGAGGTCAGGATGGTCGTCGACGTGGTCGCATACCTCCGCCGGGGTGACTCGGCCGACACTCGCGAGGGCCGCGTCGTGCCTCTGATCGCACCGTTCCGCGCGTTCGACACCCGCGAACCCGACTTCGGCGACCAGCCGCTGGGTCCGGCCCAGGCCGAGGATTTCAGCTTCGAGGACTTCGTCAACGACGTGAGCATCGGCGATGAACCGGTCGGTGCACAGTCGGCGTTGATCGGCAACCTCACTGCAACGGGGCTCCAGCGACAGTACTCGTGGGCACCGGCCGAGACGTTCCTCACTGCGTTCCCGTCGCCGGGTGACACCACCTTCGTACCACTGGTGTCGAACATCAACATCGGCGAGAACGACACGGTGCCGAACCTTGCCCTGCTGCCGTACGGCACCTCGAGTCAGGGTCCGTACTCGATCCGGTTCTACAACCGGGCCGGGTATCTCGACTACCTCCTCGACGTCTACGCCGTCATCCTCCAGGACGACTGACGACGCCGATCGCGGTGTTGCGTCTCGCCGCTCGCTGACCGAAGTCAGCTCGGGCCGACCGCGCCTGGCGCTCGGCGCCGCCAGCCGCCCTGGTTCCGAATCTCGTCGGGGCATGTCACGCTCGGGCGACGGGTCCCCTCGGTGGCGCGTCCGTCCCGGTCACGTCTCAGCTGTGCCGCGTTCCGCTAGCCTGCGAGGCCTCAATCAGCGCGGGCTGTTCCGAACGGCGCCAGCAGGCCCCGGCTCGCTCCACCGAACCTGCAGTCGACCCATCGGGTCACGGAGGAGAACACCATGACGTCCACGATCACCGCGCGGCACGACTTCCGAGTCGCCGACCTCAGCCTGGCCCCGTTCGGGCGCAAGGAGATGCTGCTCGCCGAGCACGAGATGCCCGGCCTGATGGCCATCCGCAAGGAGTACGGGCCCAGCAAGCCGCTCGCAGGTGCCCGCATCTCGGGGTCGCTGCACATGACGATCCAGACCGCCGTGCTGATCGAGACGCTGACCGAGCTCGGTGCCGAGGTGCGGTGGGCGAGCTGCAACATCTTCTCCACCCAGGATCATGCCGCGGCCGCCGTGGTCGTCGGGCCCGACGGCACCGAGGACGATCCGCAGGGAGTGCCGGTGTTCGCCTGGAAGGGCGAGACGCTCGAGGAGTACTGGTGGTGCACCGAGCAGATGATGACCTGGGAGGGCTACGACGGCCCGAACATGATCCTCGACGACGGTGGTGACGCCACCCTGCTGCTCCACAAGGGCGTCGAGTACGAGCAGGCCGGCAAGGTGCCCGACCCGACCGAGGCCTCGAACGCCGAGTTGGCGATCGTGCTCGGCCTGCTGCAGCGCACCCTCAAGGACGACCCGCAGAAGTGGACCCGGATGGGCGTCGGCGTGAAGGGCGTCACCGAGGAGACCACCACGGGTGTGAAGCGTCTCTACAAGATGTTCGCCGACGGCGAGCTGCTCTTCCCGGCGATCAACGTGAACGATTCGGTCACGAAGTCCAAGTTCGACAACCTGTACGGGTGCCGACACTCGCTCGTCGACGCGATCAGCCGGGCGACCGACGTGATGCTCGGCGGCAAGCTCGCGGTCGTGCTCGGCTACGGCGACGTCGGCAAGGGCTGTGCGCAGTCGCTGCGCGGCCAGGGTGCCCGAGTGGTCGTGACCGAGATCGACCCGATCAATGCGCTCCAGGCGGCGATGGAGGGCCTGCAGGTCGTGCGGCTCGAAGACGTCGTCGAGACGGCCGACGTGTTCGTCACGGCGAGCGGCAACTACGGCCTGATCACCGCGGCCGATATGCAGCAGATGAAGCACAATGCGATCGTCTGCAACATCGGTCACTTCGACAACGAGATCGACATGGAGGGCCTGGCCCGCTCGGGTGCGACCCGTGACGAGCTGAAGCCCGGCACCGACGTGTGGCGTTTCGAGGGCGGCTCGCAGATCATCGTGCTGGCCGAGGGCCGTCTGGTGAACCTCGGGTGCGCGACCGGCCACCCGAGCTTCGTGATGAGCTGCTCGTTCTCGAACCAGGTCATCGCCCAGATCGAGATGTTCAACAACACCGAGGACTATCCGCTCGGCGTGTACGTGCTGCCCAAGCACCTCGACGAGAAGGTCGCCCGGTTCCATCTCGATGCGCTGGGTGTGCGCCTGACGCAACTCACCGACGAGCAGGCCGAGTATCTCGACATGGACCCCGCCGGCCCCTACAAGCCCGAGCACTACCGCTACTAGCCTTCCCGGGCCGTGATTGGTCGGTCGCTCGCCGGCGCTCCGCTCCCGCGTGTGCCGCGACGGGTTCACGGCGCCTCCCGAGCACCCGTCCGATCCCCACCGCCCCACTACTTGGTAGCGGCGGCGCCGCGTCCACCGTCGAAGCACCCCTGGGTCGATGAGGTCGTCGTGGTTCGGTCCTACGGTGGCCGAGTCGGGCGAGGCGCCGACCGGCACGATCCAGAGACAGGAAGGCGTACCCACCGATGCCAGAGCCCCGCTCAGATGCCACCGCCGAGGTCGACACGATCGTCGGCACCTCCGACACGGTCGTGTTCATCCCGGCGTGGAACGAGGAGGAGAATCTGCCGGCGGTCCTCGAGGAGCTCGACCGCGAGCTGCCCGGGGTCGACGTCATCGTGATCGACGACGGGTCCACCGATGCGACGGCGGCGCTGGCGCACGATCGTCGAGCCGTCGTCGTGTCGTTCGGTGAGAACCTCGGTCTTCGAGCAGCGATCGCCGCCGGCTACCGCGAGGCCGGCGCTCGCGGTTACGCCTACTGCGGCCGGGTCGACGCCGACGGGCAGCATCCGGTCCGGGAGTTGCGACGGCTCCTCGAAAGCGTGACCTCCGGAGCGTGTGACGTCGCCATAGGGTCGAGGTTCGCGGTCGACGGTGAGCACGCCGAGGAGCGGTACCGGCCGAGTCCCGGCCGTCGGTTCGGGATCGGCCTGCTGCGGAGGGCGATGCGGGTTCGGCTGGGGCGGAGGTTCGACGATCCCACGTCGGGGCTGATCGCCGCGAACGCCGCTGCGATGACCCTGCTCGCCGAGCCGTACTCCAGTGGTGCGCCGGAGGTGGAGGCGCTGCTCCGACTGCGCGAAGCGGGTCTGCGCGTCGAGGAGATCGCGGTCGACATGCGCCCCCGCTCCGGTGGGGAATCGAAGCTGCAGGGCAGGAAGGCGGTCACGCTCGTGGCGACCGTGATCGCGACGCTCGTGCTCTTCGACGCGCGTCGACGCCGCCGACCGTGACGTCCGGTCGGCTCATCGTGGTGCTGGGCTACAGCGACCGGCGCGACCGCGGGCTGCATCCGATCTGCGCCAGCCGGCTCGCCCACGCCGCCACGGTCTCCGACGACAGCGACGTCGTGGTGCTGTCGGGATGGGCTCGGACGCCCGGTGTTCGCCCCGAGGCCGAGCTGATGGCCGAGGTGTGGACGGGTGCGTGTCGCGAGCTGGTCATCGATCCGGACGCTCGACACACCGTCGGGAACGCGACCAACGCGCTCGACGATCTCGTTCGCACCGGTGCGCACACGGTGGTCGTCGTGACGTCGCGCTGGCACGCGCCTCGTGCTCGGGCGATCTTCGCCTGGCTGTTCCGGGGCAGGGGCGCACGAGTCGTCACCTCGTCCCCCCGGGAGACGGTGCGTGTGCGCGGCTGGGCGCACGAGCTGCCCCGTTGGCTGATCCTGCCGATCCAGCTGCTGGCCGCCTAGTCGCCGGCATCGGCGACCACGTACCCGCCGACGTCCATCACGGCAACCGTCCGGGCGCACCGCGCCCATGCCGCGCGCCCTGCTCGAACACGCCTGCCCCGGACCCCACCGCGTCCGGAGACCACCAACCGCGCCCCACGACACCGTCTGGATCAACGAACCCAACCACACCTGCCGCGAACCCTGGACACTCGGCGGTACCGAGAAGTGTGTGACACCCCCTCGTCATGCTGGCCTCATGATGTTGCAGACTCGTTGTGCCGGGTGCGACCGGGTGGGTGCCGTGCTGTGCCGGCCGTGCCGATTCTCGCTGGCGGCGCCGGCGTCGATGCCCATCGGTGGCGACGTCATCGCCGCCGTGCCGTTCGTCGGTCGGGCGCGTGACGTGCTGCTCGGATTCAAGTACCGGAATCGGCGGCAACTCGCCCACCATTTCGCAGGGCTGCTCGTCAACCGGCTGCTCGCCGAAGGCGTCCGTCCCGTGGACATCGACGTGGTCACGTGGGCGCCCACCAGCCGTCGACGTCGCCACCAGCGAGGGTTCGATCAGGCCGAGATCGTCGCCCGTCGTGTCGCCGTCCAGCTGGGTCTGCCGTGCCGACGACTGCTCGAGCGCGACTCGGCCAGTGCACCGCAGACCGGCCTCGACCGCGCCGCCCGGCTCCACGGTCCGACATTCCGGGCCTCACCGAGAACCGGTGGCCAGGCCGTACTCCTCATCGACGACGTCGTCACGACCGGTTCGACGCTGCGGTCGGCCGATCGGGCGCTCCGCAACGCTGGTGCCCAGTCGGTCATCCGGGCCGCGGTCGCCACCACGCCGGCGCTCGTGCACCGAGCGAACGGGCCACGGCCGAAGCGACGCCGCGAGGCCGACCGCGGTGTCGTGATCCAGGGCCCGTGGGCGGCCTGAACCACGATGTCGGTCAGTCGAGCTCGATGACTCGTATCGTCCCCGACAGGTATCGGTCGCCGATACTTCGTACGACACCAGCAGGAGTGGCGACTTCGTGGGGCCGGCCGCAGTCGGCACGAAGACGATGCCCTCGGGCGCCACGTCACCCAGATCCTGCGTGGTGAGGTGCTGCACGAACGTCGATTCGGCCGGTGGCCGGTGTCGTAGATGATGACGCCGCACGAGCGCTCCAGGCCCACGACCGCCGAGGTTGGCACCGTTGACCCCGCCCACGGCGATCGCCCCGGGCTCGGCGCCCTTGTCGTCGCTGCGACCGGCGGTCTCGTCTTCGTCGAAGTTGAGGTACGGGGTGCCCTTGAGCAGCTCGCCGCAGTCGGCGCCGCTGTCGAACACCTGGTTGCCCCACTCGTGCCAGATCCAGAACGGACGGCCGCCGTACGCATCGACCTGCTCGATCCGGCCGCCGCATCGAACGTCTTCGGGAACGCCATCGCCGTCAGCCGTCGCGGGAGGGCGTCGACTGCTCGGCGTCAGATGCGACGACCCCGGAACCACCCTCGTCGACGCCCGGGTCGTAGGCGCCGCACGCGGACATGGTCGGTGGCTCGGACGTCCGGCGCGCCCGAGCGGTGCGTCTCACGGACGGGACCGCGCGTGCTGCCGGAACGGTGCAGAAGACGAGTGCTCGTTTCACGGCGGTCGGCCAGCACGGATGCTGTCGGGCGGCAACACGCCTCCGACGCTGCCGTGAACACTGGCCGATGCCTCGATGACGCCCACGGCGCCGCAGTGGGCACCAGGCCGCCGGCCCGACGGGGGAGGTCGCTGCGACAGCGGCCGTGCGGCGCCACCGGTAGGCTGGTGAGCCGCATGGGCATTCTCGATCGCATCCTCCGCGCGGGGGAAGGTAAGAAACTCAAAGCGCTGCAGGGCATCGTCCCCGACATCAACGCGCTCGCCGACGACATTCAGCGCCTCTCCGATGACGAGTTGCGTGGCAAGACCGGCGAGTTCCGCCAGCGCCTCGACAACGGTGCCATCCTCGACGACATCCTGGTCGAGGCGTTCGCCGTCACCCGCGAAGCCGCCGACCGGGTGATCGGTCAGCGTCACTACGACGTCCAGATGATGGGCGGCGCCGCTCTCCACTTCGGCTGGGTCGCCGAGATGAAGACCGGCGAGGGCAAGACCCTCGTCGCCACCCTCCCGTCGTACCTCAACGGCCTCGGTGGCAACGGCGTCCATCTCGTCACCGTCAACGACTACCTGGCCCGGCGCGACGCCGAGTGGATGGGTCGCATCCACAAGTGGATGGGTCTCGACGTCGGCCTGATCATCCCCGGGTTCAAGTCGCAGCCCGAGGAGAAGCGCCGCAACTACGCCGCCGACATCACATATGGCACGAACAACGAATTCGGCTTCGACTACCTCCGCGACAACATGGCACCCCGGCTCGATGCCAAGGTGCAGCGCGGTCACAGCTTCTGCATCGTCGACGAGGTCGACTCGATCCTCATCGACGAGGCCCGCACCCCGCTGATCATCTCCGGTCGGGTCGGCGATGCCGCCAAGCTGTACTACCGGTTTGCGTCGATCATCCGTTCCCTGCGCCGCGACGAGGACTACGAGGTCGAGGAGGACAAGCGCGTCGTCGTGCCCACCGAGGACGGCATCGAGAAGGTCGAGGCCGCACTCGACGTCGACAACCTGTACGACGACGTCTCCGCCAACCTCGTGCACCAGTTCACGGTCGCCCTCAAGGCGAAAGAGCTGTACAAGCGCGACAGGGACTACATCGTCCAGGGCGGCGAGGTCAAGATCGTCGACGAGTTCACCGGTCGCATCCTCGAAGGTCGCCGCTGGTCCGAAGGCATTCACCAGGCCGTCGAGGCCAAGGAGGGCGTGAAGATCAAGGAGGAGAACCAGACCCTCGCCACGATCACCCTCCAGAACTACTTCCGCATGTACGACAAGCTCGCCGGCATGACCGGTACGGCCGCCACCGAAGCCGCCGAGCTGATGAACACGTACGGCCTCGGCGTGGTGCCGGTGCCGACCAACCGGCCGCTCGTCCGGATGGACCAGGCCGACCTGATCTACAAGGGCGAGCTCGGCAAGTTCAACGCCGTGATCACCGACATCGAGGAGCGACACGCCAGCGGCCAGCCGATCCTGGTCGGTACCGTGAGCGTCGAGAAGTCCGAGCTGCTGTCGCGGCTCATGCAGCAGCGCGGCATCGAGCACGAGGTGCTCAACGCCAAGCAGCACACGCGCGAAGCCGACATCGTCGCCCAGGCCGGCCGACTCGGTGGCGTCACCGTGGCCACGAACATGGCCGGTCGCGGCGTCGACATCCTGCTCGGCGGCAACCCCGAGCTGATGGCCCGTCACGAGGTGCTCAAGGAGGGCTACTCGCCCGACCTGATGGTCGACGACTTCACCCTGCCCCGCCCCCTCGCCGAGATGCCCGAGGAGTTCCAGGAAGACCGAGCCAAGGCGTTCGCTCGCTACGAGGAGCACCTCGAGGTGTTCAAGCGGACGTGTGCCGCCGAGGGTGATCAAGTACGCGAAGTCGGTGGCCTCTACGTGATCGGCTCCGAGCGCCACGACTCACGCCGCATCGACAACCAGCTGCGCGGCCGCTCGGGCCGCCAGGGCGACCCCGGCGAGAGCCGCTTCTACCTCAGCCTCGACGACGAGTTGATGCGCCTGTTCGCCACCGGAGCCCTCCAGTGGGCGATGGGCCGGTTCGAAGAAGACGAAGCGATCGAGGCGAAGATGGTCACCAAGGCCATCGAGCGGGCGCAGACGACGGTCGAGACGAAGAACGCCGAGATCCGCAAGAACGTCCTCAAGTACGACGAGGTGATGAACGAGCAGCGCAAGGTGATCTACCAGCGCCGCGATCAGATCCTCGAAGGCGAAGACCTCAAGGCCGCCGCGGCCGAGTACCTCGCCGACGCCGTCGACGCACTGATCGAATCGCACTGCGCCTCGGTCGCCACCGACGAATGGGACGTCGAGGGGTTGGCGAAGGAGCTCACGCTCTTCTGGCCGACGCAGCTGAGCCCCGACGACCTGGGGAGCGTGCGCAACTCCGACGAGCTCTATGACGTGATCATGGCCGAGGCCACGAACTACTACGAGCAGCGCGAAGTCGAGATGGGCGAAGAGGTCATGCGCGAGGTCGAGCGGCAGGTCATGCTGCGCATCATCGACCAGCGCTGGCGCGAACACCTCGAGGAGATGGACTACCTCAAGGAGGGCATCAACCTCCGAGCGATGGGCCAGAAGGACCCGCTGACCGAATGGCAGCGCGAAGGCTTCGAGATGTTCGGCGGGATGATGAAGGGCATCGCCCAGGACTTCGTGCGGTACGTGATGCACGTGCAGGTTCGTGAGCAGGAGCAGGCTGCGCCGAAGCTGGGTACACCGCAGGTGCTCAACATGCAGACATCGTCGAGCGACGACGAGCCGGCCTCCAGCGGGTTCGATCGTGCGGCGGCCCAGGTCGCCGTCGACGATGGCGTGGCACCGCCGGAAGCGGCCCAGCCGGCGGCCACCTCGAAGCCCAAGACGGTCACCAAAGACGCGTTCGAGAAGACGCCGCGCAACGCGCCCTGCCCGTGCGGCTCGGGCAAGAAGTTCAAGATGTGCCACGGCGCCAGCTGAGCTCGGATGCGCGACTTCACCGATGAACTGCGCGAGCAGCGCCGCCGCCTCGACGAGGCCGCCGACTACCTGAAGGTCGCGGATGGTCGCGACCGGATCGTCGAGCTCGAAGCCGAGATGCAGCGCCCTGATCTGTGGGACGACGCCGAGCTCGCCAAGCGGGTCAACACCGAATATGCCAACGTCCGGGACGACCTCGACACGTTCAAGGGCCTGGCCGACCAGCTCGATGACGTCGACGTGCTGCACGAGATGGCCCGCGAAGTCGACGACGAGTCACAGGAAGCCGACATCGAGTCCGAACTGGCGGCGATCAAGGCGACGCTCGACCAGCTCGAGCTCCGGAGCTTGTTCACCGGAGAACACGACGACTCGCCGTGCATCGTGCAGATCAACGCCAAGGACGGTGGGGTCGACGCCCAGGACTTCGCCGAGATGCTCCTGCGCATGTATGCGAGGTGGGCCGAGCAGCACGGCTTCGAGATCACCCTCAATTACGAGTCCGAAGGTGTCGAGGCCGGCATCAACTCAGCCGAGTTCACACTCAAGGGCCGCTACGCCTACGGCCTGATGACGAGCGAGCGTGGTACCCATCGCCTCGTGCGCATCAGCCCGTTCGACAACCAGGGTCGTCGCCAGACGAGCTTCGCCGCCGTGCAGGTGTGGCCCGAGCTCGACGAACCCGACGTGGAGATCAACGAGGCGGACATCCGCATGGAGGTCTTCCGTGCCTCGGGCGCCGGCGGTCAGCACATCAACAAGACGTCGTCGGCCGTCCGCCTCATCCACGAGCCCACGGGCCTGGTGGCCAGTTCACAGGAGGAACGCAGCCAGCTCCAGAATCGTGAGCGGGCGATGAACCGCCTCAAGTCGTTGCTGGCGGCGAAGATCGAGGAGGAGCACCAGGCCGAACTCGACGCGATCGCCGGCAAGCAGGCCCAGGTCGGCTGGGGGAGCCAGATTCGCTCGTACGTGATGCAGCCGTACCAGATGGTGAAGGACCTCCGCACCGAGGTCGAGACCGCTGCCGTCGATGCCGTGTTCAACGGTGACCTCGACCAGTTCATGGAGGGATACCTCCAATGGAAGCGCGCCGAGACCACCAGCTCCTGACGTCGTCTTCCGGGCCCACCGGAACGTCGATCGGCGTTGCCGCCGCACCACACCGTCTGGCAGGACCGCACCGCTCGACGTCGTGCCGTCACAGCGCAGGTGCGAATGTTCACGCAGAAGACACACGGACGATGTGCCTGCCTCGCACGAACCGCCGATAAGTGTGTCTCATGTCCCTGACAGCCCGGCGGCCCGACGCCCGTCCCGAACCGTGCCGACGCCCGATCGATCCGAAAATGGTCCGTCGTCCCGGCGCTCCGATGGCCGGGAGTCGATGGCCGTTCTCGGCCGCCCGGTCCCCGTACGCCGTGGCCTTCGCCCGACGCGCCTGGAGTGAAGAGTTCGGCCGGTTTCGCGGGGGGCTCCTCGTCGGGTCGCTCGTCACGAGACTGCTCCCGTCGTACACCGCGAGCCGCTTGCGTGTCGCCATCCTGCGCGTCGCAGGAGTCTCGATCGGATCGGGCACGATCGTCGCCGGCCCGCTCCACCTCGACGGCGCCAACGACCCGCGTCGAATGCTCAGCATCGGTGCCCACGGATTCGTGAACGTGGGGTGCCGCATCGATGCCTCGGCGCCTGTCCGGATCGGTGATCGCGTACACCTCTCCCAAGAGGTCCTCGTCATCACCAACAGCCACGTGCTCGGTGACGGTCATCAGCGGGCGGGCGAGCTGAGCTCCGCCGCGGTCACGATCGGTGACGGATGCTGGGTGGGCGCGCGCTCGACGATCCTGCCCGGCGTCACGATCGGCGACGGCGCGGTCGTCGCCGCCGGAGCGGTCGTTGTCGACGACGTGGAGCCGAACACGCTCGTGGGCGGCGTGCCCGCCCGCATCATCCGGCATCTCGACGGTCCGGACCGGGAAGCGGCCAGAGGCCCGCATCGGTGACTCACGTCGGCGAGCCCGGCCGGGTCGTCCGACGCGATACCCGAGCGGCCTACCGTCTCGTCGTCCACCGGTTGGGGCAGTCTCGCCGGTGCCTCCGACACCCGACCGCGAGCAGCCGGCGATGTCGCGCACCCGGCTGCCGCCACGTGACGGGGTGATGACGATACGCTCGGAGCGCCCTCTGGGCAGGAACCTCCCATGATTCGCCTCGAAAACGTCACCAAGAGCTACTCGAGCGACGTCGTCGCGCTCCAGGACGCGAGCTTCGACATCGCCAAGGGCGAGTTCGTGTTCCTCGTCGGTCCGTCCGGCTCGGGCAAGAGCACGATGCTGCGTCTGCTCAACCGCCAGGAACGCCCCGAACGTGGCGCCGTCTGGGTGGCCGGCCGCAACATCATCGACATGCCGCCGGGCCGGGTTCCGCATCTGCGCCGCAACATCGGCAACATCTTCCAGGACTACAAGCTCCTCTCGAACAAGACGGTCTTCGAGAACGTGGCGTTCGCCCAAGAGGTCATCGGCAAGCCCAAGCACGTCATCCGCCAGCAAGTGCCGGCCGTGCTCGATCTCGTGGGTCTCGCCGGCAAGGAGGAGCGCTTCCCGCATCAGCTCTCGGGTGGCGAGCAACAGCGTGTCTCGATCGCCCGGGCGTTCGTCAACCGGCCGCTGATCCTGATCGCCGACGAGCCGACCGGCAACCTCGACCCGAACACGGGCGAAGGCATCATGCGCCTGCTCGACCGGATCAACAAGACCGGAACGACCGTGGTGATGGCCACCCACGACCAACGCATCGTCAACACGATGCGCAAGCGTGTGATCCAGCTCGATCGCGGCGTGATCGTCCGCGATCAGGCGCGTGGCGTCTACGAATAGGACCCGCCGATGTTCTCCCGCCTCGCCTACACCCTTCGTGAGACCCTCGCCGGTTTCCAGCGCAACGTCACGCTCACCGTCGCGGCGATCATCACTGCCGCGATCTCCCTGCTGATCTTCGGGTTGACGCTGCTCATCCAGGACGGCTTCGACAACCTGCTCGCCCGATGGGAGGGCGGCGTCGAGATGATCGTGTTCGTCAACGCGAACACCGCCCCCGACGGGCTCCAGCTGATCGAGGACACGCTCGACGAGCAGGTGGGCACCACGATCGACTCCTGGGAGTACTGCGACGTCGAGTGTTCGCTCGCGGACGCCGATCGTGTGCTCGCCGGTGACCCGACCACCCGTGAGCTGCTCAACGCCGACAACATCCCGACGCTCTACAAGATCGTCCCGAACGACGGCACCGACGTGGAGTTCCTTCGGGGCCTGAAGGAGCGCTACCTCACGCTCCCGAGCGTGACGACGGTGACACTCGCCGAGGAGCAGCTCGACCTGATCAGCAAGCTGCAGAGCTTCGTGAGCGTCTACACCACCGGACTGTGGATAGCGTTGATGTTCGCGTCCGGTCTGCTGATCTGGAACACGATTCGTACGGCGATGTTCGCCCGACGTCGTGAGATCGAGGTGATGAAGCTCGTCGGTGCGACCGACTGGTTCATCCGCGTGCCGTTCATGCTCGAGGGCCTCATCCAGGGGCTGCTGGGCGGTCTGCTTGCCGTCGTCACGATGCAGTTCATCAACTGGCGATGGACGATCGGCGTCGAGGACTTCCCCGACGCGTCGGGCATGACGGCGCTCGTGGTCGTCGACGGGTATCAGTGGACCGTGGCGATCTACATCCTCGCGTTCGGTGCGCTCGTCGGCATGATCGGCTCCGGGATCGCCGCCTCTCGCTTCCTGGACGTCTGATCGTCGGTGTCTTCGGTGCGGCGTCTCCGCTGAACTCGCCACCGTGGGTCGAGACGGCGGCGCGCCGGATGCCGCGGACGCCCGACGACGCCACGATGCCGGGTGCGCCGGAGTGCCCGCCGAAGCGGTGGCCCTGACGAGCTCACGGCCACTACGGTCGACACGTGGACTTCCACCATCGCGGGGGTGAAGGCGTCGGGCGGCACTGGTGGTTCTTCGCGTCGCTCGGGGTCGCCGCGACGCTGGCGCTCGTCCTCGCCGGCGAAGTACCGGTACTCGTCGTGTCGGTCGTCTACGCACTCGTCAACAGCGGCGGCGTGTGGATCTACTGCGACCATCTCGAGCATCGGTCGCCGCGAGCCCGGCAGTGGCTCCAGTGGCTCGCCGTGGCCCTGGTGCCGGTCGGATTCGTCACGGTCTTCATGACGCCGGTCGGTCGTCGGCGCGACGAGATGCTCCGGGTCTCCGACGATCGGGTGCGTCTCGACGCAGGTCGGGTGCCGAACGACACCATGGCATCCGGTCACTGACCGGTCTGGTCAGCTCCGTCGGGCTTCCGGGCGCACCATCATCGGGCTCGGTGCTCGACCGGCCCGATCGTGTCGATACCGTCCCGGAATGACCGAGTTCTCCCAGATCCTGTACGACGTCACCGATCACATCGCGACGATCACGCTGCACCGTCCCGACCAACTGAACGCGTTCACCGGCACGATGATGAACGAGGTGTTGGCGGCCCTCGACCGCACCGACGCCGACGACGACGTACGAGCGGTGATCTTCACCGGCTCGGGCGATCGGGCCTTCTGCGCCGGCGCCGACCTGTCGGCAGGGGCGCAGACGTTCTCACGCGGCGGCAGCGACATCCAGACCGACGCCGGCGTTCCACGCGACGGCGGCGGCCTCGTGTCGTTGCGCATCTTCGACTCGAAGAAGCCGGTGATCGGGGCGTTCAACGGCGCCGCGGTCGGGGTCGGTGTGACGATGACCCTGCCCATGGACATCCGGATCGCCAGCACGACCGCACGATTCGGGTTCGTGTTCGCGCGCCGGGGGATCGTGCCCGAAGCCGCGTCGAGTTGGTTCCTGCCTCGTGTGGTCGGCATCAGCCAAGCGCTGGAGTGGAGTTTCTCGGGCGGGGTCTTCGACGCCTACGAGGCGCACGACGGAGGGCTCGTCCGTAGCCTGCACGAGCCGGACGATCTGCTCCCGGCGGCTCGATCGATCGCCACCGACATCGCCGAGCACACCGCGCCGGTCTCGATCGCGCTGACGCGGCAGATGATGTGGCGCATGCTGGGCGCCGACCACCCGATGCGAGCGCACCGTGCCGACAGCCGGGCAATCCTCGAACGCGGTCGCAGCGCCGACACCCGCGAGGGCGTGACGAGCTTCCTCGAGAAGCGCCCCGCTGCGTACACCGACCGGGTGAGTACCGACCTGCCGGACGTGTTCCCCGACTGGCACGAACCGCGCTTCGAGTGAGCCGAAGGGCGCGCTGTTCGGGCGCAGATTCTGATCCCCGGCAAGAACCTGTGTCCTACGACACAACTCGCGTCAGGAATATCTCAACTCGGTGGAGGTTTCAACCGATACAGATCGTGAAACACCCTCCACGACATCCGCCCGAACCCACGAAGAGCAGCACCATGACCACACTCCTGAACGAACTGATCGAGACCGGCGACGTGATCGAGATCACCCACGGTGACGACGTCATCTCGGTGCTCGTCCTCCTCGCCGCCGACGAGGCCGTCATCCTCGATGCCTGCGACGGCTCCACCCCGTTCGTCGTCAAGCGCGACGAACTCGTGGAGTACCGCAAGTTCAACCCCGCGGCCTGACCCTCCGGGCCGGCCGCCCCCAGACCGCCAACCCCCAGCTTCCCCCTAGGCTGAGCGCCGTGACTTCCGAGTCTGCGGCGCTCAGCCTGTTTCTCCGTGTGGGCGGCTCGGGGTTCTTCGAGCGGCTGGTCGATTCCTTCTACCGCGGTGTGGCGACCGACGAGGTGCTGGCCCCGCTCTATCCCGAGTATCCGGACTTCTCGGGCGCCCGCCACCGCCTCACGCTGTTCCTCGTCCAGTACTGGGGCGGACCCACCACCTACTCCGACGAGCGTGGCCACCCCCGTCTCCGCATGCGCCACTTCCCGTTCCACGTCGGCCCGGAGGAGCGCGACCGCTGGCTCCGGCACATGGCGGCGGCGGTCGAGGCCACGTGCTCCGACGACCAAGCCGACGTCGCCGCCGAGTTGATGGGGTACTTCGTGCCAGTGGCCGAACATCTCCGCAACGACACCGGTCTGCCGATCACGTCGGCGAGCTATCCGAAGGGCTGACATGCCGGCGATCGTGGTCGAACAACTCCACAAGACCTATGGCGACGTCCGCGCCGTCGACGGTGTCTCGTTCGAGGTCGCCGAAGGGGAGGTCTACGGCTTGCTCGGCCACAACGGCGCCGGGAAGTCGACCACCGTCGAGATCCTGGAGGGCCATCGGACCGCGACCTCCGGCGAGGTGTCAGTGATGGGGATGAACCCGGTCAGGAGTGGGCGGGAGATGCGCGACCGGATCGGGATCGTGTTGCAGAGCTCCCAGGTCGAGACCGAGTTGACGGTGCGCGAGGCGCTGCGGTTCTACGGGGCGTGCTACCGCCGCCGCCGCGACATCGACGAGGTCATCGAGATGGTCGGGCTGACCGAGAAGGCCGACGATCGGATCGGCACCCTCTCGGGCGGCCAGAAGCGGCGGATCGATCTGGGCCTGGGCATCATCGGTACCCCCGAAGTGCTGTTCCTCGACGAGCCGACGACGGGCTTCGACCCCGTGGCACGGCGCCAGTCGTGGGAGCTGGTGCAGCGCCTGTGTGCTGGCGGTGCCACCGTGCTGCTCACCACTCACTACCTCGACGAGGCCGAGCACCTCGCCGATCGCGTCGGTGTCCTGGCCGGTGGTCGGATGGTGGCCGAGGGCACGCCGGACGAATTGATGTCGGCGGTGCCCGATGCGACGATCTCGTTCGAACTGCCGGCGAGTCTGAGGGCCGCCGACCTGGGTGTTCCGCCGTCGGCCGAGGTCAACGGTTCGGTCGTGAGCATCCGAACCGAATCGCCCACGGCGGTGCTCGCGCCGATCATCGCGGCTGCTGCCGACCGCAACGTCGAACTCACGAACCTCAGTGTGCGGCGCCCGTCGCTCGAAGACGTGTTCCTGCGTCTCGGTGACGGGAGAGAGAGCGACGAGGCTGACCGGTGAGCTGGCCGTCGACGATCTCACTCGTCGTCGAGCAGACGCGGTACCAGGTCCTCCTGTTCGTCCGGAGCCCGGTCGGGATGTTCTTCACGCTCGGGCTGCCTGTGTTCATGCTCGTGCTCTTCAACTCGCTGTTCGGCGACGGGACCGTCGACACGCCGGCGGGGAGCTGGTCGGTGCAGCAGTTCTACACCGGCGGTCTGGCCGCGTTCACGGCGGTGTCGGCGACGTACACGAATCTCGTCAACGTCGTGCCGATCCGGCGGGACGAGGGGATCCTCAAACGGTGGCGGTCGACGCCGATCCAGCCCGGGGTGTATCTCGCGGGCTGGGTGTTCTCGGCGGTCGCCATCGCGACCGTCGGCGTCCTGCTGCAACTCACGCTCGGTGTGGTCGCCTACGACCTCACGATCGAGTCGGCGAAGGTCCCGGCGATGATCGTCACGTTCATCCTGGGTGTGTCGACGTTCGCTGCGCTCGGTCTCGCGATCGCCGGCCTCGTGCCCAACGCCGACTCGGCGCCTGCCGTCGCCAACGCCACGATCCTGCCACTGGCGTTCGTGTCGGATGTGTTCATCCCACTCGACGATCCGCCGCGTTGGCTCGAGATCATCGGCGACATCTTCCCGCTGAAGCCGTTCGTCAACGCCTTCCAGAACACACTCAACCCGCTCGTCGACGCGCCTGCGTTCAGTTGGTCGAAGCTGGCGATGGTCGCCGCATGGGGGGTCGGCGGAGCGCTGCTCGCCACGCGGACGTTCACGTGGGAGCCGTCGACCGGATCCACGAAGCGGAAGCGCCGCCGGGGCCGTCGCGCTCCGGCCGACGAACTCGCTCAGACCAGCGCGTAGCAGGCGATTGCCGCTGCCGCTGCGGCGTTGAGAGAATCGACGCCGACGGCCATCGGGATGCGGACCGGGTGCGTGATGGCGAGAGCGCCGGTCGACAGCCCGGTGCGTTCGGACCCGATCACCAGCGCCCGCCGCCCCGTCGGGCGGATGGTGCCGATGTCGGTGGCCGCCGCGTTTGGCGTCAACCCGTACACCACCATGCCGCTGTCGGACATCGCCGCCAGCTCGGCGATCAGGTCAGTGCTGCGGGCGTGGGGGATCGAGAACGCGGTGCCCATCGCGACACGCAGCGAGCGCCTCGACAGCGGGTCGGCACTCGTGTGGTCGAGCAACAACCCGTCCCATCCGAGGGCCGCAGCGTTCCGGACGATCGAACCGACGTTGACCGGATTGTCGACCCCTTCGACGACGACCACTCGCTCCGCACGGGCGATCAACTCGTCGCACGACGGGCGTGGGGGACGGTGGAACAGGGCCACGATCGGCTGCGGCATCCCGAGCCTGGTGACCATACGTCGAACGTCCTCGCCACCGACGAAGACCTCCGCTCCGGTGGCGGCGATCTGGGTGGCCACCGGTGGGATCCGTTCACCATCGGCCAGTGCCGCGTGCGGTCGGCAGCCGGCCGCCAGCGCCCGCTCGACGACGAGGTCGCCTTCGGCCAGGAAGAGGCCCGCCCCGGCGTCGTCGCGTCGGTCGGCACGGCTCGCGAGACCTCGCTCGTTGAGCCGGAATCGCGCCAGGCGGGGGTCGTCGGCACGGTCGACGGTGACGAACTCGGCCATGACGATCCCGAACGTCGAATCGTCAGTAGTAGTAGGGGAAGTCGGCCCAGTCGGGAGGTCGCTTCTCGAGGAACGAGTCGCGTCCTTCCGCCGCCTCCGAGGTGCCGTATGCGAGCCGCGTCGCCTCGCCGGCGAAGATCTGCTGCCCGACGAGGCCGTCGTCGACCAGATTGAACGCATACTTCAGCATGCGTTGCGCCGTCGGGCTCTTCGCACAGATCTCGCGGGCCCACTGCAACGCCGTCGCCTCCAGTTGGGCGTGCGGCACGACGGCGTTGACCGCCCCCATCTCGTGCATCTGCTGAGCGGTGTACTCGCGGCCGAGGAAGAAGATCTCCCTGGCGAACTTCTGCCCGACGAACCGGGCGAGGTACGCCGATCCGAAGCCACCGTCGAAGCTGGCGACATCGGCATCGGTCTGCTTGAAACGAGCGTGCTCCTCGCTCGCCAGCGTGAGGTCGCACACGACGTGCAGGCTGTGCCCGCCGCCCGCCGCCCAGCCCGGGACGACGCAGATCACGACCTTGGGCATGAATCGGATCAGCCGCTGGCACTCGAGGATGTGGAGCCTTCCGGCGCGGGCAGGGTCGATCGTGTCGGCGGTCTCGCCCTCGGCGTACCTGTAGCCGTCGGCGCCGCGAATCCGCTGGTCGCCACCCGAGCAGAACGCCCAGCCGCCATCGCGCGGCGATGGACCATTCCCGGTGAGCAGGACGCACCCGACGTCTGACGACATCCGCGCGTGATCGAGCGCGGTGTACAGCTCGTCGACGGTGCTCGGCCGGAACGCGTTCCGGATCTCCGGTCGGTCGAACGCGATGCGCACCGCACCGACGTCGTTGGCGCGATGGTAGGTGATGTCGGCGAAGTCGAAGCCGGGCACCTCGGTCCACAGCGACGGGTCGAAGATCTCCGAGACGGCAGCGCTCATACCGACATGTTGGCCGGTCGGCTCGACTCAGGCCGCTATCCGGCACGACGCGGAGTTGCGGAGCCGGGCCCGCAGTGCCCACGCCAACAACACGATCGATGCGATCGCCAGGATCGGTTGCGTCGGAGCGAACCAGTCGAGCGCACCGGTCGACCCGACGGCGATCACGACCAGCTTGTTGCACGTCGGGCACCCGATGGCGAAGAACGACAGGAGCCCACCGAGACCACCCACCTTCCCCGGACGATCGAGCTCGTCGTCGTACGCCGGATCGACGGCCGCGGCTCCGACGGCGGCGGGCACACCCACATAGGTGCCAGCCAGCAGCCCGCCGAGCACCGCGGTGATCACGAGCACCGGGTAGGACCACCACGTCACGTCGACCGGCCGCCCGAACACCGGATTCGGGATCACATCGCTGGGGATCCCGACGGCCAGCGTGACGAGCACAGCGGCGACGAGCGCCGTCGCCCAGTGCCGCGCGGTCCAGCTCGCCGGTACCTCCATGCCGGGCCGATCGTATCGACGCTCGTCGCCGGAAACCGAGCGGCGCTACGGTTCCGGCGTGCCGAACGCGCTGTCGATCATGCCCGTCGCGGGGTTGCCCGAGATCGAGCCGGGGCACGACCTGGCGTCGTCGATCGCGGACCAGATCGAGCTGGTCGACGGCGACATCGTGCTGATCACGTCGAAGATCGTTTCCAAGGCCGAGGGTCGTTCCGTCGAGCTGGACGATGTCGAGCCGTCGCCGTTCGCCAGGGCGTGGGCGACGAGATGGGACAAGGACCCGCGGGTGGTCGAGGTGGTGTTGGACGAGTCGAAGCGCATCGTCCGCCAGGTCGGCCCGGTCCTGATCACCGAGACCCCGCACGGTTTCGTGTGTGCCAACTCCGGTGTCGACCAATCGTCGAGTGGGGCGCACGGACGGGTGCTCGTGCTCCCGGTCGATCCCGATGCATCCGCGCGGCGGGAGCGCCGACGGTTCGCCGAGCTGGGCGTCGACGTGGCCGTCGTGATCACCGACACGTTCGGTCGGCCGTGGCGTGAGGGGCAGACCGACATCGCGATCGGTGTCGCCGGACTCCGCCCGCTCTTCAGCTACATCGGCCAGCACGACCCGCACGGCCACGAGTTCCGCGTGCAGGAGATCTGCATCGTCGACGAGCTGGCGGCCGCTTCAGAGCTGGTCAAGGGCAACACGTCACGCGTCCCCGTCGCGGTCGTGCGCGGCTTCGAGTGGCAACGTGACGACGACGCCACGATGGCGGCCGTGATTCGCGACTCCGAGCGAGACCTGTTCCGCTGATCGCGGTACGGTCGGCGGCCATGGCCGGACACGGATCACACGCTCACCCGGCGCCCGGGGTCAGCATCGACTACTTCGCAGCCGGCACGGGCCGGTCGCTGGTGCTGGTGCACGGCATCACCGAGAGCCGGCGGACCTGGGACCCGCTCATCGCTCCGCTGATCGCTGCCGGCTACCGCGTCGTCGCTGTGGATCTGCGCGGTCACGGCGCGTCGTCGAAGGTCGGGCCGTACGACCTGGCGACGATGGCGGCCGACCTCGGGGCGGTGTTGCGGGAGGAGCAGATCGACGATGCGCTGCTCGTCGGTCACTCGTTGGGCGGCGCGGTGGTGTCCGCGTTCGCTGCGGGCGGACCGTGTCGCGGTGTCGTCAATGTCGATCAGCCGCTCGCTCTCGCTGGATTCCAGGCGACCCTCCAGGAGTTGCAGCCGATGCTCGAGGGCGACATGGACGCGTTCCAAGGAGCGATCGCTGCGATGTTCGACGACCTGGCAGGGCCGCTCGACGGTGCGGAGCGCTGGCGTGTCGATCACGTTCGCGAGCCCGACCAGGACGTCGTGCTCGACGTCTGGGACCTCGTCTTCGGTGCGCCGGCCGACGAGCTCGACGCCGTCGTCGACTCGATCGCAGGTGCGATCACCGGGCCGTACCTGTCGGTCCACGGCACCGATCCCGGGCCCGACTACGACGGATGGCTCACCAGCCGGATCCCGACCGCGGTCGTCGAGGTCTGGCCCGACCTCGGCCACTATCCGCATCTGATCGAACCGGACCGGTTCGTGGCCCGGGTCGTCGAGTTCGACTCCTGATGGTCAGGTGGCGAGCGGGTCGGGGCGACCGATCGCGGTCACGACCGACTGCCACGCCAGGTCGACCTGCGCTGCGGAGAGCACGCCGGGTGTCGTCCCGGCGGCCCACGTCGTCAACGAGCGACCGTCGACGGCGGTGTGTCCGGGCAGGAGATCGACGGCGACCTCGGAGCCGTCGTTGACACCCCAGTGCACCGTCACGAGCCGGTCGCTGCTCATCGCGCACCGTCGCAGGGCGTCGTCGAGGTCGGCTCGTGCGACCGCGGCCTCGCCGATGGCACGTGCATCGGCGTCGGAGGTCGGCGGCGAGGGGAGTGGATCCATCGTGGTCCGCAGCGCATACACGCCCGACGGTCCGATCAGCACGTGGCCGATTCCTCCGAGCCTGTCGGCGCCGATCTCGTAGACGACCCGCCACGGCGGCGTCTCCAGCTCACGCAGCGCATTGCTCGTGAAACGGTCGCTCGGCGCGATCGGCAGTTCGTCGTCGTCGGGGCCGGCGACGTTGTCGAAACGCCGCTTGGCCCAGATCGACACGGCCGGCACGGCCACCGCGAGCACGACCACGGGTACGAGGATGTCCGGTCCCATCGACCGTCGAGTTTCGCAGCTTCAGCCGGGCGGATCGGCGACCTCGAAGAAGGTCTGCATCTCGTGTTCGGTCAGGTGATTGTCGACCAGGCAGTTGAGGCGGAAGAAGCCGGCTTCGTCGAACTGCACCGTGACGGTGGCGTTCGCGCCCGGCGCCGCCGGTTCCGCGTAGCCCACACGGTTGCCGTCGGGGTCGACCACCTGGAGATCGTGGATCAGCGTGCCGGTGTTGTCGAGCTCGAAGGTCACCTCGTCACCCACCCGGATGTCGACCTCGTCGGTCGCCACGTACCGATAGCGCTCGCTGTCGTCTTCGACCTCCAGCCCGATGACGTAACTGCGTTCGGGCGCGGCGCCGCTGTTGCTGCCGCAGGCCGCTGCCGTCAGCACGACGAGGGCTGCTAACGCTCGTCTCATGACGATCCCCGGTGGGCGGTCGCTCCGGTTGACCCGGTCCGTATGGTGATGCGATGCGGCTCGGAATCGACCTCGATGGTGTCGTCACCGACTTCAACGCGGGTTGGATGCAGCTCCATGCCCAAGAGTTTGGCAGCGATCTCCGTCCCGACATGGTCGATTCGTGGGATTGTCTGCATCGACTGGGCGGTTTCGGCGACATGCGCGAGTTCTGGAGGTGGGCGAGCCCCAAGGACTACCGCCCGTCGATCTTCCGGCATCTCGAGCCCTATCCACACGCCCTCGAGTCACTCGGTGCGTTGGCGGGCAACGGTCACCGTGTGGTGATCGTGACCACCAAACCGCATTGGGCGCGGTCCGACACGCTCAGGTGGATCGCCGATCACGACCTCCCGACCGCCGAGGTGCACCTGAGTGATCGGAAGTCGGACGTCGACTGCGACGTCTACCTCGACGACGCCCCGCACGTGCTCGCCGAACTGGTCGAGCGCCGCCCGAGCGCAGTCGTCTGTCGGTTCGTCCGGCGGTGGAACCGACCGGTCGACGGCACCACCGACGTCTCGGCGTGGAGCGACTTCCTCGAACTCGTCGATCGGCACTCGACGGCGTCCTCGATCGGCGGGTCACCCCCCGACGGTCATCACTATGGTGTGGCAGATGGTGTGGCAGATGGTGTCGCAGATGGTGACTCGGTCCCACCGATGACCTGACGCGGCGACGAGCCGGGCCCGGCTCCGTTCGGCTCGGAGGCATGGCCAGGTGAGCGCCACTTCGACACGAGGTCAATCCGGGGAGTGGTCAATCCAGGGAGTAGGAACAGCATGAAGCGACGTTGCCTGATCGCAGCGCCGGCCGTGGGCGCGCTCGGCCTCGCCGCGTGCGGTGGCGACGACGACGACTCGGTCGAGTCTCGCACCACCGACGGAGCCGCGATCGAGGTCCCGGCCGACTGGCCGAACTCGATCGTGTTCACGCCGACCCCGTCCCAGGAGACGGGCGTGCTCATCGAGACCGCACAACCGCTGGCCGACGTGCTGTCCGATCGGCTCGCCATCGGCGTCGAAGCGCTCGTCCCGTCCGACCACGCCGGCGTCATCGTGGCGCTCCAGTTCGGGCGGGCGCAGGTCGCCGGAGGGCTCGGGCCGGCACAGTGAACACGGGGGGTTGGTGATGACCGATCGGCAGTTCGTCCTCGGCGTCGATCTCGACGGCGTCGTCGCCGACCACACCACGCGTTTCCGCGAGATCATGGCCGGACTGCGCGGCGTCGATCCCGAGACGATGCCGCTGGAACGCTCGTGGGACTTCCACGAGTGGGGGTTCGATCCGGATGACTACGCGCGTTATCACCGGATCGCCGTCATGGAACACGACATGTTCCGCACGATGTCGGTCATCGACGGCGCCGCCGATGCGCTCTGGCGGCTGTCGGATGCCGGGATCTGGATCCGGATCATCACCCATCGTCTCTACGTCCACTGGGGTCACGAGAAGGCCGTGGCCGATACGGCGGCGTGGCTCGACATCCATCGGATCCCGTACCGCGACCTGTGCTTTCTCGGCGCCAAACCGCAGGTCGAGGCCGACGCCTACATCGACGACGCGCCGCACAACATCACCCAACTCCGCGACGCCGGCAACACCGTGATCGCGTTCGACCAGCCCTACAACCGACACCTCGTCGAGGGGCTCCGCGCGGCCACCTGGACCGAGGTCGAAGCCCTCGTCGCCGACCTCGCCACGGCCCATTCCGGTGCTCTCGAAATCCAGCTCCCCGGGATCGACGCAGGGGCCGATCGACTCACCCGACGGCACGGAAACGACTCTGCCTCGTAGAGAATTCTTGGTACACCTGTACCAGACCGGTGGTTTGACCGCGGTCACCCCGTCGTTTATGGTCGGGTCCCTGAGCGGGGTCCTGTCAACCCGCCGGACTCATCTACCCAGGGGGAGACACCATGGATTGGAAGCGATTCGATCGGGCGCGTGAGAGCGCGTCGCCGATGGAGCTCGACTTGATCGAGGCCTACGCGCAAGGCAAGGTCAGCCGCCGCAACTTCGTCAAGCGCGGCACGATCATCGGTCTGTCGATGCCGTTCATGGGTGCGATCATCGCTGCCTGCGGTGGTGACGACGACGACGCCGCACCATCGGCCACGACCGCTTCCGAGGGCACCAGCGCACCGGAGGGGACGACCGCTCCAGCGGCCACGAACGCCCCGACGGCGGGTGGGAGCCTCACTGCCGCGATCACCACCGGCGACGCCAACTCGGGCCTCGACCCGCTCAACATGCTCGACCTCGGTACCTACTCCGTGCTGTCCCAGAGCTTCGAGTACCTGGTGGGCCTCGGCGACGACGGCAACATCGCGGCCACGGCGCTCGCGACCGAGTGGACCCCCAACGAGGACGGGTCGGCCTGGACGTTCAAGCTCCGCGAGGGAGTGATGTGGCAGGACGGCACGCCGTTCACCTCCGCCGACGTGGTCGCCACGATCGACCGCATGGCCCTCGCGGGTGCTGGCCTCGACGGCGTCGTCAGCGAGGGTGGAGCCGTCGCCGATGACGACCTCACGGTCACGATCAACCTCGACTCGCCGAACGGCAACCTGCCGGTGCTGGTCTCGATCTACAACCCGCAGTCGCTCGTCACGCCGGCTGACTACACGGACGGGACGCTCCTGAACGACCGTCCAGCCGGCACCGGCGCATGGATCTTCGAGAGCTTCGACGCCTCGACGTTCACCGTCAAGTTCACACCGAACACCAACTGGTGGGGTGGCGCGGTCAACCTCGACAGCATCACCCTGCAGGGCTTCGACAGCGGCGGCACCATGGTCGCGGCGATGGCTGCGGGCGAGGTCGACGTCATCCAGAACTTCGCGGTCGCCGACGGCGGCAACCTCCTCAGCGACGACAGCTTCGTGTTGCTCAAGCCACCGTCCGCGAACCACCGTCAGCTGTGGTTCAACACCCAGCTGCCCGAAGGCGGGCCGTTCACCGATCCGCGCGTACGCCAGGCTGTCGGCTACGCCCTCGATCGCCAGCAGATGGTCGACACGCTGTTCCAGGGGCAGGCGATCATTGCCAACGATCACCCGGTGTACCCCACGCTGCCGTTCTTCGACGAGACGCAGGAGCAGCGGCCCCGCGACGTCGAGATGGCCAGGCAGCTCCTGTCCGATGCCGGATACGCCGACGGGGTCGAGTCGACGTTGCAGGTCGGCGACCTCGCCGAGATCCCTCGTCTGGCCGCGATCGTCGAGCAGAACCTGGCCGAGATCGGCATCACGACACCGATCGGTGTCACACCGAACTCCGACTTCTACGGCGAGTACTGGTGCACCGGCGCCGAGTGGGGCGCCCAGCCCGAGACCGGTGGCCCCGGTCGGCCATGCGGTGCTTCGGCCGACATCGGCATCGTCGACTACGGCCACCGCCCGACGCCCGACATCTTCTTCGGCCGTGCGTTGCAGACCGACGGTGACTGGAACTCGTCGAACTACGCCTCGCCGGAGTTCGACCAGCTGTTCAAGGACTACCAGAGCGCGACCGAGGTCGAGGGACAGAAGACAGCGGTCGGAGCGATCCAGCGTCTACTGCACGAAGACATGCCGGCGGCGTACCCGTTCTTCTACGACTACCTCTCCGGGCACTCCAACAACGTCTCGGGCGTGCAGGTGACCGCATTGGGTCACATGCAGTTCCAGAAGGCGTCGAAGGCCTGATTATCGCTTCGGCGAGTTCTTCCGACCAGTCCGAGGGGCGGGGCACATTCGGGTCCCGCCCCTCGAGTCTGGCACACTTGATGCACATGACCTTGGGGGGCTCACGTGGGTAGATTCATTGCGCGGCGGCTAGTGCTGTCGCTGGTCACGTTGTTCATCCTGTTGATCATCGTCACGCTGATCCCGAACATCGCTCCCGGCGATCCCGCCCGCAAGATCGCCGGAGGCACCGCATCTCCCGAGCGCCTCGCGTCGGTCACCGAGTCACTCGGCCTCAACGACTCCGTGCCGACGCAACTCGGGAATCTCGCCAAATCGGTGTTCACGCTCGACTTCGGCGATTCCTTCTCGGTGGCGGCGGGCGAACCCGTGATGAGCCTCGTGTGGACGGCACTCGGCAACTCGGCGAAGCTCGTGCTCTTCTCGCTGGCGATCGTGGTCCCACTGTCGGTCCTCGGCGGGCTGGTGGCGGCGTACAAGAAGGACACCTGGATCGACCGCACGATCGTCAACACCGGCCTCGCCTTCTCGTCGATCCCCGAGTTCGTGGCCGGTGTGTTGCTGCTCGCCTTCCTCGCGGTTCCGTTCTCGTTCTTCAAGGTGCAGGCCAATGCCCCGGACGGCGCCGGGATCCTGACGCAGATGCAGCACCTGGTCCTCCCTGCGATGGCCGTGCTGATGGTCTACTTCGGTTACATCGCCCGCATCACCCGGGCGGGCACCATCACCGCGCTCGACTCGGACTACGCACGCACGGCCTTCATGCGTGGTCTGTCCACCCGCGACGTCTTCCGGAAACACATCGCCCGCAACGCCCTCCAGCCGACGGTGGCGGTGCTCGGCACCCAGCTCGGCTACCTCTTCGGTGGGATGGTCGGGCTCGAGATCGTCTTCCAGTACCCGGGTCTCGGCAGCTTGATCATCCGAGCGATCGACCGGGCCGACTACCCGGTCCTGCGGGCCGGTGTCCTCACCGTGGCGGTCATCTACATGCTCGCCACGCTCTCCGCCGATCTGGTGATCGCCTGGATGAATCCGCGGGCCCGGCTCGCGATGGGAGGAGAGTGATGTCCGATCTGCCTGGAATCGCCGACCCGTCCGACGTGACCGCCGGCGGCCAGGGGCCCGAGATCGTCCAGGCGGAGTCACCCGTCGACGACCAGGCCGGCACGGCGACCCGCAAGACGATCCGTCGTGAGCAGCGCATGGTGCTCTTCAAGAGCCCCGGCTTCATCATCGGAGCGCTCATCGTCGGGTTCTGGGTCCTGTCGGCGATCGTGCCCGGGCTGCTCACCCAGTACGCCCCCAAGGACTTCTTGACCATCCCGGCGCGGAGCAGCCCCGGTGCCGATGCCTGGTTCGGCACCGACCAGGTCGGACGCGACGTGTTCAGCCGTGTGATCTACGGCGCCCGCCCGATCCTGATCGTGGCCCCGCTGGCCACCGGCGTCGCCATCGTCGTCGGCACGATGCTCGGCCTGGTCATGGGCTACTACCGGGGGTGGGTCGACGAGGTCCTGAGCCGCGTCATCGAAGCCATCCTGTCGATTCCGGTGATCCTGATGGCGATCCTGGTCGTCTTCACGTTCGGGCAGTCGCGACCGGTGATCATCGGCACGATCGCGGTGCTGTTCGTGCCGGCGATCACGCGAACGATCCGCTCAGCTGCGATCGCAGAGTCACAGCTCGACTACGTCACGTCGGCCAAGATGCGCGGCGAGTCGGGCCTGTTCATCGTCAGCCGCGAGATCCTCCCCAACGTCACGGGTCTGATCGTGGTCGAACTGACCGTCCGACTCGGCTACGCCGTGTTCACCTACGCGACGCTGGCGTTCCTCGGCGTCGTCGGCACGAACATCTCCGACGCCGACTGGGGCGTCGACGTCTCGCAGAACTACACCGCCATCGTCTCCGACGTGTGGTGGCCGACGATCTTCCCTGCTCTCGCGATCGCCAGCCTGGTCATCGGTGTGAACCTGATTGCGGACTCGATCGACAAGGCGCTGAAGTCATGACCGTCACCGACGACTCCACCACCGAGATGTCGACCGCTGCGCTCGCGGTCGAGAACCTGCAGATGTCGTACATCGTGCGTGGAACGCCTCGTGAGGTGCTCCGCGGTGTGAGCTTCGAGGTTCGACCCGGGGAGGCGTACGGTCTCGTCGGCGAGTCGGGTTGTGGGAAGTCGACGACGGCGTACGCCGCCCTGCGCTACCTGCCGAGCAACGGCCGGATCGACCATGGCCGGGTGACGGCCGCCGGTCGCGAACTGACCGCGATGTCGAATCGCGAGTTGCGCGAGTTCCGTTCCCGCGACGCGTCGATGGTGTACCAGGACCCGGTGCAGGCCGTGAATCCGGTGTTGAAGATCGGCCGCCAGGTCACCGAGGCGTACCAGGTGCTCGGTCTGACCACCAAGGATGCCGAGAAGGCGGCCATCGCGGCGCTCCGGCGAGTTCACATCGCAGCCCCCGAGAGCGTCATGGACCGCTATCCGTACCAGCTCTCGGGTGGCATGCTGCAGCGCGTGGTGATCGCCATGGCGCTCGCCGGTGACCCGAAGTTGCTCGTCCTCGACGAGCCGACGACCGGTCTCGATGCCACGGTCGAGGCCGAGGTGCTCGATCTCGTTCGCGAACTCCGCGGCGAGACGGGTGCTGCGATCCTGTTGATCGCCCACAACCTGGGTGTGATCCGAACCATGTGCGATCGGGTCGGGGTGATGTACGCCGGCCGCGTCGTCGAAGAGGGCACCGTCGAGGAGGTCTTCGACGACCCCAGTCACCCGTACACCAAGGGGCTGCTCAACTCGATTCCGCGTCACGGCATCCGCAAGACCGATCGCGAGCTGTTCGCGATCCCCGGCAACCTGCCCCAGATCGGCGACCCGCTCCCGACGTGCGTCTACGTCGACCGTTGCCCGATCGCCACCGATGTCTGCCGGACCGAGGTGCCGCCGGTCGTCGCGCGGACCGATGCCGGTCACTGGACGCGCTGTCACCATCCCGACCGCATCGGCGAGGTGCCCGAGCCCGAGGAGACCGACTGGGAGCACGATATCGGGACCGAAGAGGTCATCGGCGTACACGGCGTGTCCAAGACGTTCCGCCAACGCAACCACGAGATTCCGGCGCTCGTCAGCGTCGACCTCGGGTTCGCCGACGGCGAGACGCTGGGCCTGGTGGGCGAGTCGGGCTCGGGCAAGTCGACGCTGGCCAAGACGATGCTCGGTGTGTATGCAGCCGACGAGGGCGGAGCGGTCACCCTGCGCGGGCGACCGATGGCCGGCGCCGCCACCAGCCGGATCGACGAGTCGATCCGGGCGATCCAGATGGTGTTCCAGAATCCGGACTCCGCGCTCAACCGGGCCTGGACGGTGCGACGCATCCTGATGCGCTCGATCACCAAGCTGACCGGTCTCAAGGGCGACGCCGCCGAGGCTCGTGCCGTGGAGATCGCCGAGGCGATGCGTCTGTCCCCACGCCACCTCGACATGCGCCCGCGCCAGCTCTCGGGTGGCCTCAAGCAGCGTGTGGCGATCGCGCGTGCCTTCGCCGGTGATCCGGAAGTCGTCGTGTGTGACGAACCGACGTCGGCACTCGACGTGTCGGTGCAGGCGGCGATCCTCAATCTCCTCGCCCGCCTCCAGCGCGACGTGCGCACCAGTTATCTCTTCATCAGCCACGACATCGGCGTCGTCCGGTACCTCGCCGACCGGATCGCGGTGATGTACGTCGGTCGGATCGTCGAACTCGGCACCACGGACCAGATCTTCGAGGGGCCGAACCATCCCTACACCGAGGCGCTGCTGTCCGCGGTGCCGAACGTCGACGGGGTAGCTCGCGAGCGGATCCCGCTCACCGGTGAGATTCCGAGCCCCGCCAACCCACCACCCGGGTGTGTGTTCCACACGCGTTGTCACCGCTTCATCGAGGGGCTCTGCGACACCGACGAGCCGGAGATGAAGGAACTCTCGGAGGGTCATCAGATCAAGTGCCATCTGACCGTCGAACAACTCACGGCCGAGCCCGTGATCGTCGGCAAGCGGCCGGTTGCCCCGCAGATCATCGACGATTGACCCGAAGTCGTGGGCGCCACCACGATGAGCGGTCGTCGAGGCGAGCGTCGAGGCGGAGCAGAGACCGCGAGCTCCGGGGCGGAGCGGGCCCGTCGGGTCAGGTGACGGATGTCGCGCTGGTCGAGCAGGTGAGGAGCGTAGCGTCGCGAGCACCGCAGCCGGGCAGGTGCGAGCGTCCGCTCGAACACGTGCGCAGCACCGTCATCATGGCAGCACCATCATGACGGCCGGTTCTGAGCGTGCTGGAAGCCGAAGCGGCCCTTCACGCACAGATTGCCGTGTGTGATCGGGCTGTCGGGCGGTGACGACACCTTCACGATCGTGTTGTCCTGCACGTGCAGCGTCAGGTTGCAGCCGACGCCGCAGAACGCGCAGATCGTGTCGGTCGTGGTCTGGGCGCCCTCGTCCCAGGTGCCGGCGGCCCGCATGTCGTACTCGGATCGGAACATCAGGGCCCCGGTGGGGCAGACCTGGATGCAGTTGCCGCAGTACACACAGGCCGAATCGGGCAACGGCACGTCGTTCTCGGTCGAGACGCGAGCGTCGAAGCCGCGTCCGGCGATCTCGATGACGAAGCTGTTCTGCCACTGTTCGCCGCACGCGTCCACGCACTGGTAGCAGAGGATGCACTTGGCGTAGTCACGCACGTAGAGATCGTTGTCGACCTTGACGGGTTCGTCGACGGTCGCGGCGTCGACTCCGTACCGATCCGGGTCGGCGCCGTACTCGGCGTTCCACTCGTCGACTCGCTCGGTGAGCGACAGGTCGACCGACGATCCGAGGAACTCGAGCACCATTTTGCGTGCGTGGTCGACCCGCTCCGAGCGGGTCGACACGACCATGCCGTCCTCGACCTCCCGTGAGCACGATGGGACGAGCACCCGGGAACCCTGGACCTCGACCATGCACACGCGGCAGGCGTTCTTCGGGGTGATCGTCTCGCCGTAGCACAGTGTCGGGATGTCGCCACCCCGGCCGCCGCATGCGTCGAGAATGGTGGTGCCTGCCTCGACGGTGACGTCCCGATCGTCGATGCGCAGCGTGACGTCGCTCACGAGAACACCCCCAGTCGGACGACCGCCGACTCGACCGCGTTGTACGCGGTTTGTCCGAGTCCGCAGATCGACGCGTCTTTCATCGCCTGCCCGACGTCGCGGAGCAGGGCAAGATCGCCGGCCGTGACCGCGGCGGCGAGCCGGGCGATCGCCTCCTCTTGGCGCACGGTCCCCACACGGCAGGGAACACACTGACCGCACGATTCGTCCCGGAAGAACGCAGCGATGCGTGTGAGTTGATCGACCATGTCGACGTGCTGGTCGTGCACCATCACGACGCCCGACCCGAGCGAGAGCCCCGCGTTTCGGACGTCGTCGTGGTCGAGCACGAGGTCGAGGTCGTCGGGGCCCACGAACTGGCCGGCCGCGCCCCCGAGGAGCACGGAGCCCAGTTCCGATCCCGGTCGAAGCCCGCCGGCCAGTTCGATCAATTCACGGAGCGTGATGCCGAGACGCACCTCGTAGACACCCGGGCGGACGACGGCACCCGAGAGGCAGAACAGCCGATGGCGGCTGTCGTACCCGTCGAGCAGGATGTGGGGCACGTTCATCAGCGTCTCGACGTTGTTGACCGCCGTCGGATTGCCGAACAAGCCGACCTGGAACGGGAAGGGTGGCTTGTTGCGGGGTTCGCCCCGGTAGCCCTCGATCGAGTTGAAGATCGCCGTCTCCTCGCCGCAGATGTACGCCCCGGCGCCGCGAACGATCGTGATGTCGAAGTCGTCACCGACGATGCCCCGCCGGCGGCACATCGTGAGCGCGTGTTGGAGAGTGTCGAGCGCACGCGGGTACTCGCCGCGCAGATACACGTAACCGTGCTCACATCCGGTTGCGAACGCTGCGATCGCCATCGATTCGATCAGGGCGTACGGGTCGTTCTCGATGAGCGTGCGGTCCTTGAAGGTGCCGGGCTCGGACTCGTCGGCGTTGCACACCAGATGATGTGGTGTCGCTGCCTGGCTGCGGACCGCTTCCCACTTGCGTCCCGTGGGGAAGGCGGCGCCACCTCGACCGGTCAAGCCGGACTCGCTCACCGCGGCGATCACTTCCTCGGGGCCGATCGAACGGGCCGTGGTCAGCGCCTCGAAGCCGCGGTCGGCGAGGTAGGCATCCAGGTCGAGTGGGTCGTGGCGGCCGGCCCGACGGAGCAGGACGAGCGACGGGTCCCCGGCCTGTGGCACTGCGGCGTCGGGAGGTGCCTCGTCGCCCGGCCGGCCACCGTCGACCCACGACCGGACGTCCACGGCCGCGATGTTCCCGGCGACACGTCGTTGTGCCGGGTCCCCGACGTCGACCACGAACGCCGCCGGTGCCCGCTCGCAGAGCCCGAGACACGGCGACGAGTGGGCACCGTCGGGCAGATCGGCTTCGGTCAGCCCCCCGTTCGCGCGGCAGGCGACGTCGACACACACGTGCACCTGGTGTTCGGCGGGTTCCGTCAACGCAAACAGTGCATAGAAGCTGGCGATGCCGTAGACCTCGGCGGGGCCGAGGTCGAGCCGCTCGGCGATGTGGTCGATCGCTGCTTGACTGATCCACCCGGTCCGATCGTTGACCGCGTGCAGCGTGGGGAGCAGCAGGTGGCGGCGCTGCCGGTTGGCGTGGCCGCCGACGACATCGTGCACGTCGCGTACCGATGCCGGGCCGAGCACCGAGTCGATCGCCGATCGTTCGGCATCGGTCGGGGCGATGCCCCGCGTCTTCACGTCCATGGTGTCCCTCCTGCGAGCACGAGCGTCATCCGAACAGCTCGCCGATCGAGCCGACCATCGTGCCGGTCGACCCGATGCGTTGGGTGTTGGCGGCACCTGCGAACCGGTCGATGCCCAGTCGGGAGCGATCGGCGTGCGAGTAGTCGCGCAACCCGGTGTCGAGTTGGATGCCCGTCCCGTCGGCGACACGCACCAGTCCGTTGAACACGGCGATCGTGGCGGCCGCTTCGACCACGCCATCTGCCCCGACCGAGGTGATCAGCGCCTGGCGTGCCGTGCCGAGCTGCGGGCCGTTCCGATGCGCCTGGTTCGTGAACGCCAGCAGTTCGGCGCCGTGTTCGATGCCGACATCTCCGACGTGGTCGGGGTCGACCACGAGTTCCAGGTCGATCTCGACGTCGAGGGCGTCGCTGCTCACACGGAGCAGCGAGGTGTGGGCCGTCGTTCAATAGAAGCACTCGTTCAGCCCGGTGGTTCGGGATGCGACGAGTTCGACCTGCGGGCGCGTCAGCGGGCGGTGCCAGACCGCGTCCGCGAACTCGGCGCCGCGCGAATAGTGCGAGTCGACGAGGTTCCGCCAGGTGGCGTCCGTCGTGGGCACCAAGCTGAGCGTGCGGCTGACGTTCGCCCGCGTCGGGCCGGTCGACTGTGACACCCACGCGCCGACGTCGCCGACGTCGTCCGGCCGCTGCCGAGCGGGGTCGCCCGGATGCGGCAGCGGAAGCACGGGCGGCTGTCGCCCCAGTGCGAGGTGGAAGCGGTCGACGACGTTGGCGATCGCGACGAGGCCGACGAGTTCCGTGTACCGCTCCTCCCCGAGTTCTGCGATCTGTTCGTCGGCCCACGCCCTGGTGAGTCGGCCGGGGTCGGAGGCGACCCGGTGCACGACCTCGACGGCAGCGGCCGACAGCTCGACAGAGGCCGGGTGTGAGCCTGCGACGGCGAACGGCGAGACGGCATCGCGGCGGGCGAGGTCGAGCGGATTCGACGCAGCATCGCGCGTCTGGCGCCAGGCGTCGATCCGCTCGGCCGCGGTCAGCCAGTCACCTGGCCGGGCCAGCGCGACGATCGCCCGCCGTTGCGCGTCCGCGATGCTCACCCGGGACCTGCTCCCATCAGCGAACCTGCTCCATCAACTCGGCGTCGACCGGTGCCGCGAGCTTGTCGATGCGAACCGCGGCCGCCTTGAACTCGGCCGTGCCGGCCTTCGGGTCGGTGGCGTCGATGGTCAACTGGTTGACGTCGACTTCGTCGGGGAAGTGGAACGTCATGAAGACCAGACCCGGTCGCAGACCCGGATCGATGCGGGCGGGAGCCTCGACCGTGCCGCGAGCCGACGACACGCGAACGGTCTCCCCATCGACGATCGCCAGACGATCTGCGTCCTCCGGAGAGATGTCGATCGTCTCGCCCATGCGGGTGGGGCTCCGGTAGCCGCCCGACTGCACCCCGGTGTTGTAGGAGTCGAGGCGCCGGCCGGTGGTGAGTCGGAGCGGGAAGTCGTCGGTGAGCGATTCGACCGGTGGGTCGTCGATCACGACGCTGAACGGGGCGGGCCGCCCGCGATCGGCCGGATCGTCGGCCCACAGCCGTCCGTGCAGGTAGGGAGGCTCCAAGGTGTCCTCGGCGTAGCACGGCCACTGGATGCCGCCGAGCGCTTCGAGACGGGCCCATGGCATGCCGGCGTGCATGGGGGAGAGGCGGCGCAGCTCGTCCCAGATCTGTTCGTGATCGTCGTAGTGCCAGTCCTGCCCGAGGCGTGCGGCCAGATCGAGGAGGATGTCGATGTCGTCGCGCGCCTCGCCCGGCGGGTCGAGCGCCTTGCGGACGCGCTGCACGCGACGCTCGGAGTTGGTCACGGTGCCGTCGGATTCGCACCACGACGCGCTCCCCGGGAGCACGACGTCGGCGAGCTCGGCCGTCTTCGTCCGGTAGATGTCGAGCACGACGAGGTGATCGCGACTCGACAGCAGGTCGACCGCCCGACTGACGTCGGCTTCGGACTGGGCCGGGTTCTCACCGATCACGAACACCGACCGGAGCTCGTCGCGCTCCATGGCCTCGAACATCTCGGTCAGGTGCCACCCGTTCTCGGCCGGCACGTCCGCGCCCCATTCGGCTTCGAACTTGGCGCGGGCCTCGTGGTCGGTCACGTCCTGGAAACCCGGCAGCTTGTTGGGGAGCGCGCCCATGTCGCCACCGCCCTGCACGTTGTTCTGGCCTCGTAGCGGTGTGAGACCGGCGGCGTACCGCCCGACCTGGCCGGTGAGGAGGGCCAGGTTGCACAGCGAGAGCACGTTGTCGACACCGTTGTGGTGCTCGGTGATGCCGAGTGTCCAGCACAGCTGCGCCGCGTCGGCGGTGGCGTAGGCGTGGGCCAGCTCACGGATCGCATCGGCCGGCACTCCGGTGACCTGCTCGCCGCGCTCGAGCGTCCAGTCCTCGACCGACGCGGCGTACTCGTCGTAGCCGGTCGTGGCGCGCTCGACGAACGAGCGGTCGACCAACCCGGCGTGGATGATCTCGCGTGCGATCGTGTTCGACAGCGCGATGTCGGTGCCGACGTGCAGACCGAGCCACCGATCCGCGAACTGTGCGGTCTCGCTCCGCCGCGGATCGACCGAGTACAGCTTCGCTCCGTCGTGGATCGCCTTCAGAACGTGGTGGAAGAAGATCGGGTGGGCGTTGCGGGCGTTGGAACCCCACATCACGATGACGTCGGCCGCCTCGGCCTCGTCGTACGACGAGGTGCCGCCTCCTGCTCCGAACACCGTGGCCAGACCGACCACCGAAGGAGCGTGTCAAGTTCGGTTGCACGAATCGATGTTGTTGGTGCCGAACGCCGTGCGCGCGAGCTTCTGCGCGACGAAGTTCATCTCGTTCGTCGACTTCGAGCAGGAGAACACGCCGATCGAGCCTCCGCCGTGCTCGTCCCGGCTGCGGAGGAACCCTGCGGCGGCGCGGTCGAGTGCCTCGTCCCACGTCGCCTGCCGGAGCTCGCCGCCGTCGCGCACGAGCGGGTGGGTGAGTCGTTCCATCGGGCGGTGCTCTCGGCGTCCCATGAGCCCCGACTCTAGTCCGGACGGCGCGTTCGCGATTCCACCAGACGGAACGATTCCGTATTGTGGAACACTTCGCCGTGTGCGACACTGGTGCGCCACACGAGCCGTACCACCCTGGGGGTTGCCGAAGATGTCCTTTCCCACCGATCTCGAGATCGCCCGCCGCGCCACTGCGAAGCCGATGGCGGAGATCGCCGCGAAGATGGGAATCGGTGAGCACCTGCTCCAGCCGTACGGCAGCGATCTCGCCAAGATCCGGCTCGATGCGATCGAGGAGCTGAGCGACCGGCCCAAGGCCAAGTACGTGGTGGTCACCGCGATCACGCCGACCCCGCTCGGCGAGGGCAAGACCACGACCACGGTCGGGCTCGGGCAGGCGATGCAGCACATCGACAAGAACGCCGTCATCTCGCTCCGCCAGCCGTCGATGGGGCCCACGTTCGGGATCAAGGGTGGCGCCGCCGGCGGCGGATACAGCCAGGTGATCCCGATGGAGCTGCTCAACCTGCACCTCACGGGTGACTTCCACGCCGTCACCTCTGCGCACAACCTGCTGTCGGCGATGCTCGACAATCACCTCCACCACGGCAACGAGCTCGGGCTCGACCTCGACAACATCACCTGGCGACGCGTCCTCGACGTCAACGACCGGTCGTTGCGCAACATCGTCATCGGGCTCGGCGGCAAGATGGACGGCGTCGTCCGCCAGACCGGCTTCGACATCACCGCTGCGTCCGAGGTGATGGCCATCCTCGCTCTGGCCACCTCGCTCGACGACATGCGGACTCGGCTCGGCCGAATCGTGGTCGGCTACACCGCGAGCGGTGAGCCGGTCACGGCCGAGCAACTCCAGGGTGCCGGTTCGATGGCGGTCATGATGCGTGACGCACTCGCTCCCAACTTGCTGCAGACGCTCGAGAACACGCCGGTGATCGTGCACGCCGGGCCGTTCGGCAACATCGCCCACGGCAACTCGTCGGTCGTCGGCGACTTGATCGGCATTCGCGGTGGCGACTACCTGATCACCGAGGCGGGCTTCGGAGCCGACATGGGCGCCGAGCGGTTCTTCAACATCAAGTGCCGCGCCTCGGGTCTGACGCCGGACGCCGCCGTGCTGGTCGCGACGGTGCGGGCGCTCAAGGCGCATTCGGGCAAGTACCCCATCGTGGCCGGTCGGGACCTGCCCGAGGACCTGCTCGCCGAGAACCCCGACGACGTCGCCGCCGGAGCGGCAAACCTGCGCAAGCAGATCGAGAACGTGAAGGCGCACGGTGTCACCCCGGTCGTGGCGATCAACGGTTTCCCGACCGACCACGACAGCGAGCACACCGCGATCCGCAAGATCGCCGAGCAGATGGGTGCCCGCGTCGCGGTGTGCACCCACTTCAGCGACGGCGGTGCCGGAGCGACCGACCTGGCGCACGCCGTCGTCGAGGCGTGCGAGGAGGACAGCAGTTTCCACTATCTCTACGAGGACCGCGACAGCCTGACATCGAAGATCGAATCGGTGGCGACCACGATCTACGGCGCCGAGCGGGTCGAGTACACGTCGGCGGCGAGCAAGCAGCTCGCCAACTACGAGGCCAACGGCTTCGGGAACCTGCCGGTGTGCATCGCCAAGACGCACCTGTCGATCTCGGGCGACGCGTCGCTGAAAGGTGCGCCGACCGGTCACACCCTGACCGTGCGCGAGGCGCGGGCGTCGGTCGGTGCGGGGTTCGTCTACCCGATCTGCGGCGAGATGCGCACGATGCCCGGCCTCGGCAAGGCACCAGCGGCGTCACGCATCGACTTCGACGACGACGGCGAGATCATCGGGCTGAGTTGATGGTCGGGTTCGATCGCCGTTCGTCGGCACTCAGTTCGATCTCATCCTCCAGCCCGCCGCGCCGTCCTGGCGGCCGAGTCACTCCGCCGTGAGCCACGTCGCCAACAGGCAACTGACGATGCCGTCGGAACATCGAGCACGCAGTGTTCGTGCAGAATTGAGAGAATGACGACCCATGAGCGACGATTTCGAACGAACGCCCGATGGTGCGGTGCTGATGGACGGCAACCGGCTACGCGACGAGACCGTCACCCGTCTCCGTGCCGAGTTGGACGCGTTGGGCTCACCGGCGGTGTGTCTGGCGACCGTGCTGGTCGGCGGTGACCGACCGAGCCAGATCTACGTGCGGATGAAGCATCGCAAGGCGGAGGAGGCTGGGCTCGTCTCGCAGGGCGTCGAGCTGCCCGACACCGCCAGCCAGGCCGAGGTCGAAGCCGCGGTGCAGGCGTTGGTCGACGACCCGGCCGTACACGGCATCCTGGTGCAGCTCCCTCTGCCCGACCACCTCGACCCCGAGCCGGTGCTCGCGTTGCTGCCGCCGGCGAAGGACGTCGACGGCCTGACCGAACGATCGATGGGTCGGCTCGTGCGCGGGTTGCCCGGCCACGTGCCGTGCACCCCGCTCGGCGTGATGCGGCTCTTGGATCGGTACGGCGTCGAGATCTCCGGCAAGCGCGCGGTCGTCGTCGGGCGCTCGACCCTCGTCGGCCTTCCTCAAGTGCTCCTGCTCGGCCGCAAGGGCGTGGACGCAACGGTCACCCTCGCCCATTCCCGGACGCCGGACATGATCGAGGTCTGTCGCGAGGCCGACATCATCGTCGCCGCCGCCGGCCAGGCCCGCATGATCACCGCCGATCACGTCAAGCCGGGGGCGGCGGTGATCGACGTCGGCGTGTCACGATCCGAAGCCGGCATCGTCGGCGACGTCGATTTCGACGCCGTGCAGGCCGTCGCCGGCGCGATCACTCCGATGCCGGGCGGAACGGGCCCGATGACGATCGGCTGCCTCCTCGAGAACACCGTCGAGGCGGCGCGGATGCAGGGCGCCATCTGACGAGTACTCGGAGTCGAGTCGGCCGCTCCTCGAGCCGTCGACTTCGGTGGGGCCTGCCGAGTGGCCAAGGATCGCACGAGCGGTGTCGATCATCCGCGGTGACTCCGCTCCCGGCATCCCGGACCGGACCCAGTCGCCAGTGGCGGCTGCTCGCGCCGGCCGCTCCACTCCTGATCCGTGTGGTGACTCGATCCCGCTGTCGACGTCAGGGTGGCAGCAGGTCCCTTCCACCTACCCGTGATGACCGTCGTGGCGGGGTGCGCGCTCGTGGGAGCGGTGCCGGCCGCCCGGGCATCGTCGAAGGAGCGACGGACCGGCGTGGTGTTGCTCGCATCGAGATGCCTGGTTGCCGTAGGTCACCGCGACTCCGTCGCGAGCGAGCATGCCGCCGCACGCCAGTGTGCACGAAGGTCACCCGAGCACCGGTGACGATCGAGCGCTCGGTATCGGTGGTTCTGCCCGGTGATCCACCCGCCCGTGTGCTCTGTCGGTGGCGGTGGTGTGGCGCGGCCGCCGACCTCTCGGGTTTCGACATCGCTCGTGCAACCATCGAGTGCCCCGCACTGGCACCGCCTCCGGGGGTGACTGCTCCTCGTCGATGATGCTGCCCTGCGGGATGGGCTCCGCATCGCTGTCACGAGGTCGATGGTGATCAGCCTCCCGATCCCGAACCGCCGGTAGTGCCATGCCGCGACACTGAGGAGAATCAGCGCCGGCTCGATCGCAGATTGCTCGTCCCGGTTTCTGGCCCGAACGGAGGGGGCAGCCGCGCTCACCGCGATCGTTGGCGGACGTCTGTGCTGTTCGCCCGATGCGGCGACCCGGTCTCGGTGAACGAGGCCATCGGGCTCTAGGCGCGCCGGTGCTGCCCGACGGATGATGGACGCCGGACCGGTTGATGGATCGTCGCATCCGTCCGAAAGGAGAAAACCATGAACATCGTCGTGTTCGGCAGCCTCGGAAAGCGGGTGCTCCCCAAGGGGTGGACCAAAGAGACCACGATCGCCTTGTTGGGCAGCGCCGACTTCGACCTCACCGGGGTCGAGCCCGGTGACAAGCCACGCCTGACGGCAGCCGCGATCCTCGGCAGCGTCAACATCATCGCCGACGAAGGCACCAACATCGCTCTCAGCGGCTTCAGCTTCCTCGGTTCGCGCAACGTCAAGGTGACGGGCGGCGACGGCCCGACGATTCACCTACGCGGCATCGTCGTCCTGGGCAGCGTCAACGTCAAGCCGCCGAAGCACACCTGAGGGGTTCGTTCAGCGGTCGCGGGTTCGAAGCCGTGTGGGCGTTCGGTGCCGCCCATCGACACACGCACGCCGGAACGCGAATGAGGCAGTAATCCCACACGGCGCTCGCGTCCTGGGCGTCGCCGCCCGCGCCGTCGGAGCAGGCCATGTCACGCCATTCATCGAACGCATGCGGCGCGATGTCAGCGAGGAGGCCCCAACTCTCGAGGACCTTCAGTCAGTCGTCGACCGGGGCCCGATCGGGAGAGCTGGCCGGAGACACCACCCGCACTCGGTCGCCGGGTCGCCGCCTCGGAGCGAGCCGGAGTCCAACTGGCATCGAGCCATCCAACGACAGCTGTGGCGAGCGCGATGACCCTCGTGACGGTCGATGCTCTCGACCCCGCGTGGATTCGCGGCGGCGGTTCCGATCGCTCGATCGGCTCTTCGCGCCCTCGCGATCATCACTGACCGAAGCGCTCCGACACGTGCCGCATCGCCGGCCGTCTCCAGGTGCGGTCGCTTCACGTCGAACAGGCTGATGCCGTGGTCGTGGCACCAGTTGACGAAGAGCACGACCACCCGGGCGACCTGTTCATCTCGCAACCATTCGGCGATCGGACACGTCTGGGCGAACGAGACGGGCGATTGGTCATGAGCGTTCGAGCTCGCCTCGCCGACCGCGAGCCGGTCCCACCCGACGCATCATCGCGGTCGAGAACGCTCACGTCCCCGCTCGACTTCCGGCGCGACGTGCGGCGGCATCGCTCGACAACCGGCAGCCACGGATGTCGGGTTGCCGCCGTCAGACGGTGTAGGCAGTCCTCGCCGGACCGTAGCCGAGCGCACGATCGTCCATGTCGCCAGCCGGATCGAGATCGCTCAGCGGTCACCGTTGTGCGTCCCAGGCCAGCGTGACCTCGTCCGATCACTCTTCGTGTCGATCAGGCGGCACGGGACGGTCGGCTCGATGTGCCACCGACACTTGGGCCGAACATGCCGTGAGCGGGCCGATCCTCCCCGAACGGTCGAGCCCGAGTCCGACGTCCGGGCCCATGACACCGTTCGGCGGCACGGGTTCGGTTCATGGAAGACTCGACATCATGGTTGGTGCGACGCGATGCAACGAATCCGGTCGATGGTCATGAGCAGCCTGCACGACGTCGCGATCCTCGACGCCGAGGAGGTGGCGCGCCGAGCCCCCTACGCCGAACTCGTCGCGGCTCTGGAGGACCGTCACCGCGACCCGATCGCCGCGTGCGAGCGGATCGTCTACGGGCCCGACGGCGACCGCCGGCGCTTCATGGCGCTGCCCGCCTGGCAGACAGGCGGGGCCGGCGGGGGAGCGATCGGCATCAAGCTGGTGACGATCTTCCCCGACAACCCCGCGCGTGGGCTCCCCTCCGTGCAGGCGGTCGTCCTGCTCTTCGACGGCACCACCGGCGAGTTCGTCGCGATGCTCGACGGTACCGAGCTCACGTATCGGAAGACGGCCGCCGACTCGGCGCTCGGGTCGAAATTGCTCTCGCGCCCCGACTCACGCACCCTGCTGATGATCGGTGCCGGCGGTCTCGGCGCTCATCTCATCGCTGCCCACCGCGCCGTGCGACCGTCGATCGAGCGAGTGCTGATCTGGAACCGCACACGCTACAAGGCCGAAGCCCTCGTCGATGCGGGTATCGCCGACGAGATCGTCGACGACCTCGATGCCGCCGTCGCCGCGGCCGATGTGATCTCGACCGCCACCATGGCCCGCGACCCGCTGATCAGAGGTGCGCTCCTCCGACCGGGCACCCACGTCGACTGCGTCGGCGCCTTCCTGCCCGACCATCGCGAGGTCGACGACGATGTCGTGCTCCGGGCCGAGATCTTCGTCGACTCCCGCGAAGCTGCCGTGCGCGAGAGCGGCGACCTCGTGATCCCGACCACCTCCGGCACCATCGAGGTGACCGCCGTACGCGCCGACCTGTTCGACCTGTGTCGGGGCGAGCACGTGGGCCGGTCGGGTTCCGACGCGATCACGATGTTCGAGAACGGCGGTGGTGGCCACCTCGACCTGATGACCGCGCAGCACATCTGGGCGTCGCGATGACGGTTGACTCGGCCATGTTCCCGAACATCGCCCAGCCGCTGCAGCTCCGGCACCGAACGTTGCGTAACCGCATCAACTTCGGCGCCCACACCGCGAACATGAGCGAGGGGGGCCTGCCCGGCGACCGGCATCTCGGCTACTACCTCGAACGCGCCAGGGGTGGCGCCGCGATGATCGTGGTCGAACCGGTGCCGGTACACGCCACCGCCGTGCTCACCCGGGGCAACTTCCGCCACGGCGACGACTCGATCATCGAGCCGTTCCGGCGGATCACCGACGCGATCCACGCCGAAGGCGCCACGATCGTGCACCAGCTGTATCACGTGGGTCAGCACGGCGACTTCGACAACTCGTATCGCGAGTCCTGGTCGCCGTCGGGTCTGCCGAGCTACCACGACAGCGACGGCAGCCATGCGATGACCGAGCGCGAGATCACGGAGATCATCGATGGGTTCGTCGACGCGGCGACGCGGGCGAAGGCGTGCGGGTTCGACGGCGTCGAGATCTTCGCCGCGTACAACGCGATCGTCGACCAGTTCTGGCTCCCGTGGTCGAATCGCCGCGACGACCGGTGGGGTGGGACGTTCGAGAATCGGATGCGGTTCTCGTCGGAGATCCTCGGAAGGATCCGCCGGGCGGTGGGCGACGACTTCATCATCGGTCTCGCCACGAGCGTCGATCCCACGGTCGACGTGGCGATGCAGACCGACGAACTGTGCGAGATCGCCGCCTGGCACGACGAACGTGACCTGATGGACTACATCACCTGCGGGACGGGGAGCTACTTCAACTTCGGCATCCTGATGCCGACGTTCCAGTTCGCCGACAAGCTCGGCGTCGACGCCGCCGAGGCACTGAAGGGCGCGGTGACGCACGCCAAAGTGCAGGCCGAGAGCCACGTGCGCACGCCCGAGAACGCCGACTACGTCGTCGCGTCCGGCCAGGCCGACATGGTGAGCATCGTCCGCGGCCAGATCGCCGACCCGCACCTCGTGAACAAGGCGTTGGACGATCGGCCCGACGACGTGCGCGGCTGCATCTCCTGTAACCAGATGTGCTGGGGGCGGCGGTCGCGCGATTACTGGATCTCCTGCCTGGTGAACCCGTCTGCCGGACGCGAGTTCGAGTGGAACGGTGACACGTTCGAACCCGCCGAGGTGCGCAGGACCGTGCTCGTCGTCGGCGCAGGGCCGGCCGGACTCGAGACGGCGCGCGTCGCCGCCGAGCGGGGACACGACGTCACGCTCGTCGAGGCCGGCCCCGAGCTCGGAGGTGCGTTCCGGCTCGCCGGTCTCCAACCCCGCCGCAGCCAGATCACCGAGCTGATCGAGTGGTACGAGCGTCAGCTGTCGCAGCTCGGCGTGAAGGTGCTGGTCAACCATCCGGTGGACGGTGAGGAGGCCGCTGCGTTCGGCGCCGACGAGATCGTGGTCGCGACCGGCTCGCAACCGGCCGGCACGGGTTTCCAGCGGTTCAACCCCGCCGCGGACCGGATGCCCGGCGCGAACCGGCCCGACGCCTGCTCGATCGAAGACGTCATCTCACACAACGTTCGCCCCGGTCGACGGGTGGTGATCGTCGATGATGTCGGTGACTGGCGGGGAACCGGCACTGCCTGGTTCCTCGCCGATCGCGGCCACGACGTGACGATCGTGTCGTCGTGGCCGATGATCGGCTACTGGATCCAACGCACGGCCGGCGACTGGGAGCTCCGTGCTCGTCTTCGTCAGCTCGGGGTCGACTGGGTCACCGAGGCCGTCGTGACCGAGTGGTCCGACGCCGGCGCTCGCGTTCGGAGCTACCTCGACGGCGCCGAGCACGTGGTTCCTGCCGACGCGCTGGTGTTCGCGACCACGAACGTCTCGGAAACCATGGTCGCCGACGAGCTGGCCGCGGCCGGCATGCCGGCGCGGTCGGTCGGTGACGCAGTCGCCGCCCGTCTCGCCGTGCATGCGATCTACGAAGGTCGTGTCGCCGGTATGGCCATCTGAGCTCGCCGGCGTGCGAACCGGGGCCGCAGGCGTTCGCGCACCGCCTCCCGAGCGCGTCAGGGAGTCGCGGTCTCGTCGGGCTCGGAGCGGATGACCATCGACGGATGCGTGGTGATGGGGTCGGCGCCCATCAGCGGCACCCGTCGGTTGCGTGATGCACGGATCCGACGGCCCATGCCGACTGCCGTTGCCGGCAGGTAGAACACCCGTCCGGCGAGTGCGACCTCGTTCCACGGTTTGGCGCGCAGTGGCGCCCGGATCCGGATCATCCGGTACGACAGGTACAGCCCGATCGTGGCGTGCACGACGACGATCGTCCAGGCGAACCCGACATTGCCGAGCAGGCCCATGATCACCGAGGCCAGGAACGGGCCGACGAACGCGCCGGCGCCGAACAGCACGACCAGCTGAGACGCTGCCGCCGTGAGCTTCTCGGTCGGGACCCAGTCATTGGTGTAGGCGCCCGCGATCGAGTACAGCGGGAACGTCGTTCCGCCGATCAACACCATCGCGATGATGCTGGGGACGCTGCCGACGTCGGACATCACGAGCAGGATCGCAGCGCTCGCCGCGGTGAATGCGGCCAGGGCGCCGACCGCCCGACGGTCGATGTCGTCCGAGGCCGCCGAGATCGGCAGCTGGAACAGCACGCTCCCCATCGTCGGCAATGCCACGAAGAGTCCGACCGCGCCCGACGACAGACCACCTCGCGTCGCGTACACCGCAGCGAGGCCGAGGAAGGAGCCGTGCGCGACACCGACGAGGAACGACGTCACCACACCGGTCGGCACGATCGCGAACAACTCACGTAGCGTCATTCGGTCCGGCACGCGGGTCAGCGGAGGCGCCGCCTCGGCCGAGAGCGCGACCGGGGTGACCGCCAATGACGTCACGATCGCGGCGACGCCGAACGCGGTCAGCGTGTCGGCATCGACGATGCCGACACTGACCTGCCCGAGCCCGTACGCAATGATCGTGACGAGCGAGTAGAGGCTGAGGATGCGACCACGATTCGAGTTGGTCACGAGCTGGTTGAGCCACGACTCGGCCACGACGTACTGGCCCGCGAGGCAGGCGCCGGCGATGAGTCGCAGTGCGATCCACGCACCGGGCGACACGACCATCCCGGTGGTGAGGACCGCCACTGCGAGCAGCGAGGCGAGTGCCGCGTACACGCGGATGTGGCCGACCGACGCCAGCAGTCGCAGCGTCAACCTGGACCCGGCGAGGAATCCCAGGTAGTACGCCGCCGTGATCAGACCGATCAGCAGCGTCGGAAAGCCCTCGGTCTGGCTCCGGATGCCGGTGATCGTCGCGAACAGACCCGCCCCCGACAGCATGAGGCCGAGGCCGACGAACAGGGCCCACGTGGCCCATGCCAACGACGAGGTCAGGGGGCCGCCCGTGCCGGGATCGGTTGCGGCGTGCGCCGGCTCGACCGGTCGGATGTCACCGGCGTCCGGCACCGCGCTCACGAAGCGGCACGCTAGTCCGTCGGTCGACCGAAGTCGGCGACATGATTGTGTTCCGGTTCCGCATTGTGGAATGCTGCCCCGAGAAGGAGTTGATCGGATGTCCACGGTTCAATCGGTCGAGCGAGCGTTCTCGGTCCTGCAGTGCCTGGCGAGCGGTCCGGCCGGCGTGTCGGACGTCGCCGACCGCACCGACCTGCCGAAGAGCACGGTCTCGCGACTACTCGGCACGCTCGTCGAACTCGGAGCGGTCGAGCAGAGTGAAGCACTCGGCGTGTACTCGCTCGGTGAACTGATCCTCGACCTGTCCGCTGCGGCCAGCCCGGGCCGCAACCTCGTGGCGTTGGCCCGGCCGCATCTGGTCGACCTGGTGGCCCAGATCGACGAGGCGGCGGGGATCGGAGTCCTCGACGGATCATTCGTGTACTACCTCGATCAGGTCGACGGCGATCACGAGGTGCAGGTGCGCGACTGGACCGGCGAAAGTGTTGACGCACACGTGGTATCCGCCGGTCTCGTCCTGCTTGCGGCCGCCCCCCGAGCGGCCCAGGAGGCCTACCTGTCCCGGCCGCTCGAAGCTTGGACCGACCACTCCGTCACCGATCCCGGTCTCATCCGGCAGCGCCTCGAAGATGTGCGGCGCGCCGGTTTCGCGTGGGTCTTCGAGGAGATGTCCGAAGGGCTCAACTCGGTGTCGGCGCCGGTGTTCAATCCAGCCGGGACCGTGATCGCGGCGGTGTCGGCGCACGGACCGTCGTACCGCTTCCCGGCGCCCGGGGCATCGGCGTCGATCGCGGCATACGTCGTCGAGACCGCGAGTCGCGTGACCGATCGTCTCGCCGGTCGCCACCGTACGGCGATGCCGGTCTGACGGCGCCGATCCCCCGGCTCGCGGCTCCATCCCCCGGGGGTGACGCGTGCACCGGCTTCTGATACTGTTCCACGATGCGGATGTGTTCCGTATCATGGATTCAGCTGTGGCACGACAGGGGACATCGTGAGTGACGACAACTACGACGACATCGATCTGGCGACTCTGCCCGACGACGAGCTCGTCAAGCAGATGCATGACGATCTCTACGACGGACTCGCCGACGAGATCGTCGAGGGCACCACGATCCTCCTCGACCGTGCCTGGAGCGCCGACAAGGTGCTGAACGAGGCACTGGTCGCCGGCATGAGGATCGTCGGCATCGATTTCCGCGACGGCATCCTGTTCGTCCCGGAGGTGCTGCTCGCCGCGAATGCGATGAAGGCTGGGATGGAGATCCTCCGCCCGCTGCTCGCCGAGACCGGCGCAGAGCCGATCGGCAAGATCGTGATCGGCACCGTCAAGGGCGACATCCACGACATCGGCAAGAACCTCACGGCGATGATGATGGAAGGAGCCGGGTTCGAGGTCGTCGATCTCGGCATCAACTGCGACGTCGACAAGTACCTCGCGGCGCTCGAGGAGCATCAACCCGACATCCTGGGCATGTCGGCGTTGCTCACCACGACCATGCCGTACATGAAGGTCGTCATCGACACGCTCGAGGAGATGCAGCTCCGCGAGAAGTACATCGTGCTCGTCGGCGGTGCGCCGCTGAACGAAGAGTTCGGTGAGGCGGTCGGCGCCGACGGGTACTGCCGCGATGCCGCCGTTGCCGCCGAGATGGCGAGGGAGCTCGTGACCGCCCGTCGTCTTCGTTCCGCCGAGCCCGCCGGGCCGTCGGTGAAGTGATCAGGCCCTTCGTGTTGGCCTGCGGCGCACTCGTTCGAGAGCTGCGCAGCGTGTTCGCGCAGGAGGGCCTCGCAGGTGTGGTCGACGTCGACTACCTCCCGGCACCGCTGCACAATCAGCCCGATCAGATCGTGCCGTCGATCGACGCAAAGCTCGCCGGGGTCGACCCCGGTCGACCGGTGTTCCTCGGGTACGCCGACTGCGGGACCGGCGGCCTCCTCGACGCCTACATCGAACGGTCGGAGCGGGACATCACGCGCCTGCCCGGCGCCCACTGCTACGAGTTCTTCGCCGGTGCCGATCGTTTCGCCGCGCTCCACGAGGAAGCCCTCGGCACCTTCTACCTGACCGACTTCCTCGCCCGGCACTTCGAGGTGCTCGTGTGGCAAGGGTTCGGCATGGATCGGCACCCGGAGCTGCGCGACATGTACTTCGGCAACTACACCCGGGTGGTGCTGCTCTCGCAGTCCGACGACCCCGTCGTGGTGGACTTCGGTCGGGCGGCAGCCGAGCGCTTGGAGCTCGACTTCGTCCACGTCCCGACCGGTTTGGCGGCATTCGCCGAGCCGATCAGGGTTGCGCTCGGCTCGGTGGTGCGCTGATGGCTCGGCGCAGTGGCGGAGGCGCCCAGGTCGTCACGATCTACTGGCGGGACATCCCGGCACAGGTGAACGGGCAGGCCGGGCGCGACCGCCATCAGGTCATCCTGTCCGCCAAGTTCCAGCGGGCCATCGACCGCGCCAAGCGCAAAGCCGGGATCTACACAGCGGAAGACGACATCGCACAGTGGCGCCGTGAGAGCGTGGCGTGTGGCGGTGACGTCGCTGAGGCTGCCGAAGCCGAGGCGAACCGGATCGAGGTCGCGATGAGCCGCGAGTTCCTCGGCCGTCTCGCCTACGCAGGCGGGTTCGAAGCCGACATCGGCGATGTCGAGGTCGATCGTTCCGAGCTGCTCGCACTCGAGGAACTGGACGATGACGGTGACGGCGACGCGCCGCCACCCGAGTCACGTCGGTTCGACCATCAGATCGGCCGCTCGGTCGACGCCCCGGAGGAGACCGCATGACACGGACCATGGTGAGCTCGGCGACGAACGAGGTCGTGCTCGGTTTCGACCGGCCGTTCGTGATGATCGGCGAGCGGATCAACCCGACTGGCCGCAAGCTCCTCGCGGCCGAGATGAAAGAGGGCGACTTCAGTCGGGTCGAAGCCGATGCCGTCGCCCAGGTCGAGGCCGGTGCCCACATGCTGGACGTGAACGCCGGGATACCGCTCGCGGACGAGCCGGCGCTCCTGGCGCGGGCCGTCAAGCTGGTGCAGAGCGTGACCGACGTCCCACTCTCGATCGATTCGTCGATCATCGCGGCCCTCGAGGCCGGACTCGCCGTGTACGAGGGCAAGCCGTTGGTCAACTCGGTGACCGGCGAGGACGAGGTACTCGAACGGGTGCTGCCGCTCGTTGCCAGGTACGGCGCCGCCGTCGTGGCGATCTCGAACGACGAGACCGGGATCTCCGAGGATCCCGACGTCCGCTACGCGGTCGCCGAGAAGATCGTGCACCGCGCGGCAGATCACGGGATCCCGGTGAGCGACATCGTCGTCGATCCCCTCGTCATGCCGATCGGTGCGATGGGAACGGCCGGGCAGCAGGCGTTCCGCCTCCTGCGGCGCCTGCGCGAGGAACTGAAGGTGAACACCACGTGCGGGGCATCGAACGTCAGCTTCGGGCTGCCGAACCGGCACGTCGTGACCGGCACGTTCTTGTCGATGGCGATCGCCTCCGGCATGACGTCGGCGATCATGAACCCACTGCACGCCGAGGTGAAGTCGGCCGTGATGGCCGCCGACGTCTTGATGGGGGCCGACCGCGACTGCTCGGCCTGGATCCGGGCCAACCGTGATCCCAACGCTCCGTCGGGCGAGGGAGCGCGCGGCGCACGAGAGGGCCGGCGTCGCCGGCGGCCGGCGGGGTGAGCAGATACTCGTGGGCGATCATCGCATCGTCTTCACGCCGTCGGGGCTGAGCGGCACCGTCGAGCACGGTGCCACCGTGCTCGACGCGGCGCGCCGCCTGGGCGCCGATCTCGACACGGTGTGTGGCGGTCGTGGAATCTGTGGCCGTTGCCAGGTGACTTCCAGCACCGGTTCGTTCGCCAAGTGGGGAATCACGGTCGCCCTCGATGCGCTCGGCCCGCAGACGTCGATCGAGACCGACTACCGCGGTGCGCGGCCGTTCGAGTCCGGCCACCGTCTCGGGTGTGCCGCCACCGTGTGCGGCGACGTCGTCGTCGACGTTCCACCGGCGAGTCAGGTCCATCGCCAGGTCGTCCGCAAAGATCTGGACCTGCCGCCGATCACCGTCGATCCGCTGTTCACGCTCTGGTACGTCGAGGTGCCCAGGTCGGAATTGGGTGACGAGACGAGCGCGGCCGGGTCGCTCGCCCGGGCCATCGCCGAGCAACACGGGCGTCCCGAGCCGTTCGTGCCCTTCGGGTCACTCGCCGCCCTGCAACCCGTGCTCGCGCGGTCGGGTGGCGCGGTCACCGTTGCGATCGACGAGTCGAACCGGGTTGTCGCGATCTGGCCGGGGTTCGTCGACCGCGCGCTCGGTGTCGCCGTCGACATCGGGTCGACGACGATCGCCGGACACCTCTGCGACGTGACGACCGGCGAGGTCCTGGCGTCGGCCGGTCGGATGAACCCGCAGATCCGATACGGCGAAGACCTGATGAGTCGGGTGTCCTACGTGATGATGAACCCGGGTGGCGACCGGGACCTCACGAACGCGGTGCGAACGGCGCTCGACGGGTTGATCGGCGATCTCGTCGACCAGGTCGAGTCGTTCCGCGACGACGTGCTCGAGATCGTGCTCGTCGGCAACCCGATCATGCACCACGTGCTGCTCGGCATCGATCCGACACCTCTGGGGCAGGCGCCGTTCACGCTCGCCACCAATCGGGCGATCACCACCCGCGCCTCCGATCTCGACCTGGTCGCGCCGAACGCACGCTGCTACATCGGGCCGTGCATCGCCGGCCATGTCGGTGCCGACACCGCGGCTGCGATCCTGGCCGAGGGGCCGCACCGCTGCGACGGCATGCAACTGCTGGTCGACATCGGAACGAACGCCGAGATCGTGCTCGGTGACACCGAGCGCCAATTCGCGGCCTCGAGCCCGACCGGCCCGGCATTCGAGGGCGCCCAGATCAGTGCGGGCCAGCGGGCCACCGCCGGTGCGATCGAGAGCGTCCGCATCGACCCGGCGACACTCGAACCACGTCTCGGTGTGATCGGCATCGATGTGCCGAGCGACGACCCCGAATTCGCCACCGCAGTGAAGTCGACGGGTGTCACCGGGATCTGCGGGTCCGGCATCATCGACGTCGTCGCCGAGATGTTCCTCGCCGGCATCATCGACCGCGAGGGGGTGATCCGCGGTGAGCTCGCCGGACACACGCCTCGTGTGGTCGAGGATGGCCGCACGTTCTCCTACGTGCTGTACGGCGACGGCGATGACCGGGTCGCCATCACCCAGAACGACATCCGAGCGATCCAACTCGCAAAGGCGGCACTCCGGGCCGGCATCGATCTGCTGATCGAGCAGGCCGGACATCCGGAGATCACCGACATCCGGCTGGCCGGAGCGTTCGGTGCCCACATCGATCCGCTGCGGGCGATGGTGCTGGGCCTGGTCCCCGACTGTCCCTTGCCGAACGTCCGTTCCGTCGGGAACGCGGCCGGTACCGGCGCCGTGCAGGCGTTGCTGTCGCGTGCGATGCGCGACGAGATGGAAACGGCCGTGCGGAACGTGGTGAAGGTCGAGACGGCGACCGAGCCGCGATTCCAGGAGTTGTTCGTCGCCGCCATGGCGCTGCCACATGCGAGTGCTCCGATGCCCAACGTGAATGAGCTGGTGACGTTGCCCGAGCGGGCGGCGACCGGCGTGACGGGCGGCCGAGGCCGCCGCCGACGACGAGGAGCAAGCGTATGACCGACGAGACAGCTGCAGCGCCGGCACGCGGCGGACGCCGAGGTGGCGGCCGCGAGGCACGGCGCACGTTGCGCGCCGGGGGTGTCACCGGCGCCGCAGCGTTCCTGACGCGGACCATGAAACCGTTCGAGCTGATCTCCGACGAGGGAATGGGTCTGCTGGAGCACAACGCCGACACGATCCTCGAGCAGGTCGGCGTCGAGATCCGTGACTACCCCTCGGCGATCGAGCGCTTCCGAGACGCCGGCGCCGACGTGACCGGCACGCGGGTTCGCTTCCCGCGTGGCATGTGCCGCCAGATCGTGCAGGCCTCGACCCCGGCGACATACATCCAGCACGCTCGCAACGCAGAACGCAACGTGCAGATCGGCGGAGACGCAACCGTGTTCGCGCCGAACTACGGATCACCCTTCGTGCACGACATCGATGAGGGGCGTCGATACGCGACGATCGCCGACTTCGAGAACTTCGTGAAGCTCGCCTATCTGTCGCCGTACCTCCATCACAGCGGCGGGACGGTGTGCGAACCGGTCGATGTGCCCGTCAGCAAGCGACATCTCGACATGGTGTACGCCCACCTGAAGTACAGCGACAAGCCGTTCATGGGGTCGGTCACCGCCGGCGAGCGGGCCGCCGACTCGGTCGAGATGGCACGGATCGCGTTCGGGGGCGACCTGGGGGACCGCACCGTGATGACCAGCTTGATCAACGCCTCGTCCCCGCTGGTGTGGGACGGCTCGATGCTCGAGGCGGCCGAGGTCTACGCGGCCGCCAACCAGGCCTGCATCATCACGCCGTTCATCCTGGCCGGGGCGATGTCGCCGGCGACGTCGGCCGGCGTCGCCGCCCAGACACTCGCGGAAGCGCTCGCCGGCATCACGTTCACACAGCTCGTCCGGCCCGGCGCACCCGTGGTGTTCGGCTCCTTCGCCAGTTCGATGTCGATGCAATCGGGCGCGCCCACGTTCGGCACGCCCGAGCCCGCGATCGTGCTGTACACCGTCGCTCAGCTCGCGCGCCGACTCGGGGTGCCGTTCCGATCGGGAGGTTCGCTCTGTGCGTCCAAGCTGCCCGACGCCCAAGCTGCGTACGAGTCGATGGCCACGCTGCTGCCGACGGTGATGGGTGGCGTCAACTTCGTGCTCCATGCCGCCGGCTGGCTGGAGGGTGGGCTGGCGATCGGCTACGAGAAGTTCGTGCTCGACTGCGATCAGCTCGGGGGTATGGCAACGTTCGTGAAGGGCATCGATCTCGGCGAGAACGGTCAGGCGATCGACGCGATCCTCGAGCACCAACCGGGTGACCACTTCCTCGGAACGGCACACACGCTCGCCAACTTCGAGACCGCCTTCTACCGATCGACCACCGCCGACAACAACAGCTACGAGCAATGGGTGGAGGAGGGCGGTCGCGACGCCGCCCAACGCGCCAACGACGTCTGGAAGCAGCAGCTGGCGTCGTACGTCGCACCACCGATCGACGATGCCGTCGACGAGGAACTCCGTGACTACGTTGCGCGCCGCAAGGCCGAGCTGCCCGACGCGTTCGAATGATGGAAGGGACCATGATGATCTCCAGCCTCAAGAAGCTCTGGCCGTTCGGCACGGAGACCGATGATTCCCGGCGCCCCCCCTCGTTCTCGATGTCGATGGGGGAGCTCGTCGCCAACCTGCACTACGAGATCGTTCCGATGACGTCGATCGACCAGGCGATCGCCGACCTGCCCCCCCATGCCCACGTCTCCGTGACGTGCTCACCGGCGAAGGGCATCGGGGCGACCCTGGAGCACACCGATCGGTTGATCGGTCTCGGCCACCGGCCGATCCCACATCTCGCCGCACGCATGGTCGAAAGCGCGGAGGAAGCCGCGAAACTCGCGGGGTGGTTACGCGAACGGGAGCTCGCGGAGGTGTACGTGATCGCGGGCGACGCGCCCGAGCAGGCCGGACCGTACGACGGCGCGTCGGCATTCCTGCGTGACTTCCTCGACGCCGATCCAGGTGTGCGCCGCGTCGGCGTTGCCGGGTACCCCGACGGCCACGCGATGATTCCGCACGAGATGGTCACCGAGCAGCTGCACGCCAAGCAGGCACTCCTTGCCGAGCACGGACTCGGCGGGTGGATCTCGACGCAGATGTGCTTCGACACCGGAACGATCGCCTCGTGGCTCGAATCCGAGCGCGCCGCTGGGATCGTCCTTCCCGTGCGGCTCGGTGTTCCGGGCGTCGTGGACCGTGCTCGGCTGATGAAGATGGGCACCCGGCTCGGCATCGGGACGTCCTTGCGGTATCTGAGCAAGAACCGCTCGACGGTCATGCACCTGCTGGCGCCCGGTGGGTTCGACCCGACCGATCTGGTGGTCGCGTTCTGCGACGATGCCGAGCGCCTGGGCATCGAGGCATTGCACTCGTTCACATTCAACGCAGTCGCCGACACCCGTGCATGGCAGGAGGCGATCATGCGTGGAGGATCCTCCGACCGATGACTGCCGACGCAGTCGTCATCGGCGCCGGCGTGATCGGTTCCTCGGTTGCGCTGGAGCTCGCTCGCGGCGGGCGATCGGTGATCGTGGTCGACAAGGGTCCGGGCCCGGGTGCCGGTTCGACGAGCGCATCGTCGGCCATCATCCGCTTCAGCTACTCCACGCGTGATGCCATCCTCACCGCCTGGGAGGCGGCCGCGATGTGGATGGACTGGCCGGGACACCTCGGTGTCAGCGATCCCGACGGCATGTGCCGATTCATCCGAACCGGCAACCTGATCTTTCGGACCACCGGCTACGACGGCGCCCGGATGACGGAGCTCTGGGACGAGTTCGGCATCCACTACGACGATCTGGCCGCCTCGGAGGTCGCCGACCGGTTCCCGTGGCTCGACACCGGCAAGTACCACCCGCCCAAGCGGATCGACGATCCGGCGTTCGCCGACGATCCCGACGGTGAGCTGTCGGCGATCTACTCACCGGATGGCGGGTTCGTCGACGACCCGATGCTCGCCGCCAGGAACCTCGCCTTCGCGGCCCGCCAGCACGGCGCCACTTTTCGATTTCGCGCCGAGGTCGCGGCGATCGACCGCACCGGCGACGCCGTCACCGGCGTGACGCTCGCCGACGGTTCCTCGATTGCGGCGCCGGTGGTGGTCAACGTGGCCGGACCCCACTCCAGCGGCATCAACCGCCTCGCCGGCGTGGCCGACGACATGGCGATCGGCCATCGAGCGCTCCGCCAGGAAGTGTTCGCGGCACCGGCGCCACCAGGCGCACGGCTCGAAGACGGAGCGCCGCTCGTGGCGGATCTCGACGTCGGGCAGTACTTCCGGCCCCAACCCGGTGGCACGCTGCTCGTGGGCTGCACCGAGCCCGAGTGCGACGAGCTGCACTGGGTCGACGACCCCGACACCAACTCGGAGTACCCGACGATCGAGGTGTTCGAGACGTACATGATGCGACTCGCCCGGCGGATCCCCGGCTTCGGGGTGCCGAGCCAACCGACGGGAATCGCTGCGATGTACGACGCCAGTGACGACTGGGTTCCGATCTACGACCGTTCGTCGCTCACGGGCTTCTTCATGGCGTGCGGAACGAGCGGCAACCAGTTCAAGAACGCGCCGATCGCCGGGCAGTACCTCCGCGCGATCATCGATGCCACCGCGGATGGGCATGACCACGACGCGGAGCCGGTGCAGTTCGTCGGTCCGCGAACCGGAATGTCGATCGATCTCGGCGCCTTCTCGCGCAATCGCGAGCGCGCAGCCACGTCCGGCACCGTGATGGGCTGACCGGTCCCACACGGCAACTGTTCAACATCGACGACGAGGGGGAAGTCATGCCACGACGAGGAGGCGGGCGAGCAGCTCGGGTCCAGGAGCGTACGGGAAGTGATGCTGGCCCGACCGCGCCGCCGTTCATCACGCGTCGGCTGATGCCGCACGATCTGCTGTCACCCGATGGCCTGGACCTGATCGAGGCAAAGGCGGATCAGCTCTTGGCCGAGGTCGGCATCGACATCAACGAAGCCGAGGACCGCGACGAGTTCCGCCGGGCCGGGGCGTCGATCGACGGAACCCGCGTACGCTTCGAGCCGGGGCAGGTTCGCGAACTCGCCAGCACGGCACCGGACGAGTTCACCCAGCACGCCCGCAACCCCGACAAGTCGGTGGTGATGGGCGGCGATCACGTCGTGATGGCGCCGGCCTACGGCTCACCGTTCGTGCGTGACCTCGCCGGCGGCCGGCGCTACGCCTCGCTGGAGGATTTCCAGAACTTCATCAAGCTGACCCACGCCACCCCGTGGCTGCACCACTCGGGCGGCACGATCTGCGAGCCGGTCGACGTCCCGGTGAACAAGCGCCACCTCGACATGGTGTACAGCCACATCAAGTACAACGACCAGGCGTTCATGGGCTCGGTCACGATTCCCGAGCGCGCTCGCGACTCGGTCGAGATGGCCCGCATCCTGTTCGGTGCCGACTTCCTCGACGATCACTGCGTGATCCTCGGCAACGTCAACGTCAACTCACCGCTCGTCTGGGACAACGCCATGACCGGCGCGATCCGTGCCTACGCCGAGGCCAACCAGGCGCCGGTGATCGTGCCGTTCATCCTCGGCGGAGCGATGGGTCCGGTGACACTCGCGGGTGACATCGCCCAGGCACATGCCGAGACCATGGTCGGCGTGGCGCTGGCGCAGCTGATCCGTCCCGGGTGCCCGGTGATCTACGGCAACTTCCTGTCGTCGATGGCACTGCGATCGGGGTCGCCCACGTTCGGGACACCCGAACCGGCGGTCGGTTCACTCGTGGTCGGCCAGATGGCACGGCGTGTCGGGCTGCCACTGCGGTGCGCGGGTGCGTTCACCGCGTCGAAGGTGCCGGACGGGCAGGCGATGGCCGAATCGACCATGTCGATGATGTCGGCGATCCTGTGCGGGACGAACTTCATCCTGCACTCCGCCGGCTGGCTCGAAGGTGGGCTCTCGATGGGGTACGAGAAGTTCATGATGGACGCCGATTTCTGCGGTGCTCTCCATCGCTATCTGGAAGGTGTTTCGCTCGACGACGACGAGTTCGCGATCGACGGCTTCCACGAAGTCGGCCCCGGCAAGCACTTCTTCGGGTCGCAGCACACGCTCCGGCATTACGAGACTGCGTTCTATGACGCGACCACTGCCGACAACAACAGCTTCGAGCAGTGGCGCGACGCCGGTGAGAGCCGGACCGAGGACCGCGCCGCCGAACGGGTCGCCGAGACCTTGGCGTCCTACGTGCTGCCACCGCTCGACGAGTCGATCGACGCAGCACTGCTCGACTACATCGATCGCAGGAAGTCCTCGATGCCCGATATGTGGTACTGACCTCACGGCGCCGCCGAAGATCCACGATCTGATGCGGCGCCCGATGGGTGCCGTCGGGCCGGGTCCTCGAGCGGCGACCTGGGGCTGAACGCAGTCGGTGGATTCATGCGCGTCGGCCCTCCCGTCACCGTCGCGATCCTGTCGGTGCTCGGAGGGGCGAACAGTTCCTCGTCACCCGGCACGCGGCCAGGTGTCGAGCGACCGATCTCGAAGCACGCTGCGAGGTCGAGCGGGTGCCGCGATCCGGTCAGGAGCGAATCATGCGGTGGCACCCCGACTGACGCGGTGCCGATGTGTGTGTCAGTTCGGCCCGGCAGCTGCCGGCGGGGTGACGCCGGGATCCGGCGCGTCGACCGTCGGCGCAGGCGTTCGTGGTGGTTCGCCGAGGATCTCGGCGATCATCCGGAGCTCCTCGCGAACCGACGGTGCGGTCACGCTCGCGCCGACACGTCCGGTCGTGGCCACTTCGTCGTCGACGACCGCCGGGCCGGCCGGGATGTCACTCCGGGCGGGCTCGGACACCTCCCGTTGCATCACGCCCACGGCGAGGAGACCGCCCGCGACGAACAGCATCGGTGCGGCCAGGGCCGCCAGACGTGACCACCCGCCACCGTGGCGTGCGGATCCTCGGAGTGGTACGTCGCAGAGCGGAGGCACGTCGACCCGGACCTCGCGCAGCTCGCGGGCTGCATGGTGCAGTCGCCGATCGATCGTCATCGGACGTGACCCATCTGGTTCAACTTCGCCGCCAGCGCCGCTCGACCTCGCTTGAGGTGGGTCTTGACGGTCTCGGGGCGGAGTCCGAGGATCGCTGCGACCGCCGTCATGGGTTGGTCCTCGACGTAGAACAACGCCAGAACCTCGGCCTGTCGCGGTGACAGCTCCCGGAGCGCCTGCCACAACACCTCGTCCGCCACGATCGGTTCGAGCGTGGATTCGTGCTCGACGCGGATCCGAGCGAACGCCTTGCGTTCGCTCGCTTCGCGCCGGCGGAACGAGATCGATCGGTTGATCACGACACGCCGGACCCAGAGATCAGGTCGGTCGAAACCGACGACGCGCTGCCATCGCCCGTGGGCCGAGACGAATGCTTCCTGGGCGAGCTCCTCCGCGACCGGCATCGAGCCGCACAGTGAGTAGGCGAGCCGGACGACGGACGGGTAGTGCGACCGATAGAAGGCCTCGAAGTCGAGTGGCGGACCATCCCGGCCGTGCGTCGGCTCGGCGGACCGTTCGTCCGGCGCTCGATCGGGGACGCGGCGGGCGCGCAGCCGCCGCCTGATGTCGATCGGCGTGGAGAGGGCCATGTGGAGGACACGCACCGGCAGCGCCCGGCGGGGGACAGAGCGCCCGGATTCGTTCGATCGACCGTCCGATCCGCCCGCGAGACCCTTCGTGTCATCGGCGCGCGGCCCCCGGACGACGCCGTCGATCGTGTGGTGTGCGTCGTGGTCCTGCACACGTCGACACTACTGTGCGGAGCTTGCGCCCGCCGCCCGGTAGTCGGTGGGGGTCACGCCGATGTGGCGCCGGAACTGGCGGGTCAGCTGACTCTGGTCGTAGTAGCCGCAGTCGGCCGCGATCCGGGCGATCGATCGGTCGGTCGTCGCCAGCAGCATGGCGGCGCGTTCGGCGCGGATCCGCAGGATGTACTGCTTCGGCGAGATGCCGAGCACCCGTCGCATCGACCGCTCGAGCCGATCCGAACTCATGCCGGCCGCGCCAGCGAGATCGCTCACCCGGAGGTGCGCGTCGGAGTGATCGTGCGCGAGTTCGATCGCAGCCCGAAGCCCGGTTGCGCCGCAGGAGCGTTCACCGAGTTGGGCGTCGATCGACGTGGCGACCACGACGATGCCGTGTTCGACCGTCGTGCTGCGGACCTTCGTGGTGAGATGCCAGCGCCCGGCACCGGGTCGTTGCGAATCGGCGATGATCTCGAGATGGTTCCGCACGGCCTGACCCGTGGCGATCAGCGCCCGGTCCTGGGCCTCGTACGAGGCGGCCAGGACCGGGGCGAAGAGGTCGATCGCGCGCCGGCCGACCACGTCGCTGTGACGGCGACGGCCGGCCCGGCGGACGAACGCGTGATTGACCCCGACGTAGGTACCCCTCGTGTCCTTCACGGACACCATGACGTGGGGCACTGCGTCGAAGAGTTCGAGCAGGAGCCGGGTCGGTGAGGACGGAGCGGGCATTGGTACGAATGGAGCGTAGCCCCGCACGATTCGTGCTAGCGGCACGAAACGGTCCGCTGTTCACTGGACGACATGGAACCGAACAGCGTGGAGCAGCGCGTGGGATCCGCGGGCGCCGCCGGCAACGCCCCTGCGAGCGACCGACCGCATGACGAACGGCGTATGCGCGATGCGGTGGAGTTGGCGCGACAACTCGTCCGCAACGCGTCCGAGCTCGACACGGCGGCGAGTCGGGCCGATCGCGGTCGTCGGCGTCGGCTCGCTGCGCTCGTCCGGAGTCCGGCGGCGGCCGAGTTCACCGTACGCCTGACCGACGAGGTGAGTCGCCTGTCGATTCCCGCCCGGGCCGCACGCCGGTTCGCCGATCTCGTGGCCGAAGCCGACCTGTCCGCGTTCGCACACCTCGACCGATCGATGCTCCGGGTCGGCGCTCTCGTGGCGCCGAGGGTTCCGTGGATCGTCATGCCGCTGGTGCAGCGCCGGCTTCGCGCCGAGTCGGCCGGAGTGATCCTCTCGGCGACCGATCCCGAGTTCGCGGAGCACGTCATGGCTCGCGCGAACGACGGAATCCGATGCAACGTGAACGTGCTCGGCGAGGCGATCGTGGGGGACGAGGAGGCGCGACGTCGCCTTCGCATGGTGGACGAACGTCTGCGCCGGCCCGACGTCGACTACGTGTCGGTGAAGATCTCGGCGATCTGCCCGGCGATCAGCGTGCTCGCGTTCGACGACACGATCGCCCGGGTGGCGGAACGGCTGCGACCGCTCGTTCGCACCGCGGCATCGTTCGATCCGCCGAAGTTCGTCAACCTCGACATGGAGGAGTACGCCGACCTCGAATTGACGATCGCCGTGTTCCGCCGACTCCTCGACGAGGCCGAGTTCGAGCATCTCGACGCCGGCATCGTGTTGCAGGCCTACCTTCCCGACGTCGCTGCCGCCGCGCGGGAGTTGGGGGAGTGGGCCGTGCGCCGCGCGCGTCGATCCGGGGGACGGATCAAGGTTCGGCTCGTGAAAGGAGCGAACCTCGCCATGGAGACCGCCGGTGCCGAGCTTCAGGGCTGGACGCCGGCCCCGTTCGCTACGAAGGCCGAGGTCGACGCGAACTACAAGGCGGTGCTCGACATCCTCTGCGCACCCGAGTTCGATGACGGCGTGCGGGTCGGGGTCGCCAGCCACAACCTGTTCGACGTGGCCTGGGCGATCGGCCTTCGCAACGACATGGTCGCGGCCGGCCGCCCGTCGCGCATCGAGTTCGAGATGCTCGAAGGAATGTCGCCGTCGCAGTCCGACGCGGTGCGAGCGGTCACCGGGGATCTCCTGCTCTACACACCCGTCGTCGCTCGGCGTGACTTCCCGGCCGCGATCGCCTACCTCGTGCGCCGGCTCGACGAGAACACGTCGCCCGACAATTTCCTCGCTCATCTCTTCGACCTCGCCGCCGATCCGGCCGTGTTCGATCGCGAGGCTCGACGGTTCCTCGACGCGGTGCCGGCTCGCCACACGATCAGCGGTGCTTCGCGTCGACGGCAGGATCGACGGCGGGCCCCGGCGCCGACGTCACTGGACGAACCGTTCGTCAACGCCGCGGACACCGACTGGACCCGTGCCGCCAACCGAGTCTGGATCGACGACGTCCTCGGGGAGCCACCCGAGCGTCATCCTGTGGAATCGATCACGGTCAGCGATGTCGATGCGGCCGTCTCGACAGCGGTCGGCGCGCAGGATGCGTGGTGGGCGCTCGGTGCCCGCGAACGAGCGATGATCATCGACCGGGTCGGTGACCGGTTCGAGGAGCACCGCGGTCGGGCGCTGGCGGTCATGGCCGCCGAAGCCGGCAAGACGATCGCGCAGGGCGACCCCGAGGTGTCCGAAGCCGTCGACTTCGCCCGCTACTACGCCCGCCGAGCGACGGCGCTCGAACGGATCGATGGTGCGTCCTCATCGCCACGCGGCACGGTCGTAGTCACCCCGCCGTGGAACTTCCCGTTCGCGATCCCAGCCGGCGGTGTGCTCGCCGGCTTGGCCGCGGGGAACACCGCCATTCTCAAACCTGCACCCCAGACGGTCGGCACCGCCCGGCTGATCGCCGAGCTGTGCTGGTCGGCAGGGGTGCCGAACGACGTGCTGCAGTTCGTGCCGGCCGCCGATGACGACGCCGGCCACCGCCTCGTCACCCACCCCGATGTCGATGCGGTGATCCTGACCGGCGCCGCCGCGACTGCGGAGATGTTCCTGCGCTGGCGCCCCGACCTTCGCCTCCACGCCGAGACGAGTGGCAAGAACGCGCTCGTCATCTCGGCCACCGCCGACATCGACGAGGCGGTAGGGGACCTCGTGTCGTCTGCGTTCGGTCACGCCGGCCAGAAGTGTTCGGCGGCGAGTCTCGCGATCGTCGAGGCTCCGCTGTTCGACGACCCGATCTTCCTCGAGCGAGTCCGCGATGCCGCGGCGACGCTCCGTGTCGGCTCCGCCGACGATCTCGCCACCGATGTCGGTCCGTTGATCGAGCCTCCGGGGGAGGCACTGGAGCGGGCATTGACGACGCTCGACGAGGGTGAGCGATGGTTGCTGGCGCCCGAGTGCCGATCGGACGATCGGCGGCTCTGGTCGCCGGGCATCCGACTCGGAACCCGACCTGGTTCGTGGTTCGCCCGGACCGAGTGCTTCGGCCCGGTGCTCGGCATCATCCGCGCCGACGACCTCGATCACGCGATCCAGATCCAGAACGGCACCGAGTTCGGGCTGACGGCCGGACTCCATGCGCTCGATCCGTCCGAGATCGAGCACTGGATCGACGGGGTGGAGGCCGGGAACCTCTACGTCAATCGAGGCGTCACCGGCGCGATCGTCCAACGGCAGCCGTTCGGGGGTTGGAAGCGCTCGGTGGTCGGGCCGACGGCCAAGGCAGGTGGGCCGAATTACGTGGCGACGCTGTGCCGCTGGAGCGACGACGAGCGCTTCGCCCTCGACGAGGTCACCCGGCGATTCGAGCGGTGGTGGAACACCGTCGGTTCGGTTGCGCACGACCCGACCGGCCTCACCGTCGAGCGCAACGAGTTCCGCTACCGGCCGCTGCCCGGCGGTGTGCTCGTTCGGTTCGGTGCGGAGGCGACCGACCGCCAGCGGGCGCTCACCGCCGCTGCCGCGAAGACCGTGGGTTGCCGCCTGGTGGTCAGCGAGCGCCGCGACGAATCTGCGACCGACTGTGCCCGGCGCCTGTTCGCAACGGGCGTCGTGCGGTACCGGGCGGTCGGGGTCGAGCTCGAAGACGAGGTCGTTTCGGCGTGCCATCGGGCGTCGGTCCCGGTCGACGACGCGCCACCGGTCGCAGCGCCCGAGATCGAACTGCCTCGCTGGTTGCGCGAGCAGTCGGTCACGATCACGCTGCACCGGCACGGCCGGGTCGCGAGCGGGTCGGCCGAGGCAACTAGCGTTTCGCCGATGGCGTCGGACGACGATCGAGGTAGGGGCTGAACCATGACCGAGCAGACGTCGGCCGATCCGCTGCTGCAGCCCTACCAGCTCAAGCACCTGACGCTGCGGAACCGGGTGTTCTCCTCGGCGCACGAGCCGGCCTACTCGGAGGACGGTATGCCGAAGGACCGCTATCGGCTCTACCACGTCGAGAAGGCGAAGGGCGGCATCGGCCTCACGATGACAGCGGGATCGGCCGTGGTGGCCGAGGACAGCCCGCCGGCGTTCGGCAACCTCCATGCCTACGACGATGCGATCGTGCCGTGGATCCGCCGGATGACCGACGAGGTCCACGAGCATGGCGCCGCCTGCATGATCCAGATCACTCACCTCGGCCGCCGCACCGGGTGGGCCCAGGACGACTGGCTGCCCGTCGTTGCTCCGTCGCCGCTGCGTGAGCCGGCGCACCGGGCGATCCCGAAGGAGGCCGAGGACTGGGACATCGACCGCATCGTCGGGAAGTACGCCGACGCAGCCGAGCGGATGCAGGCCGGCGGCATGGACGGGATCGAGATCGAGTCGTACGGGCACCTGTTCGACCAGTTCTGGTCACCGGTGACGAATCGGCGCGACGACGAGTACGGCGGCGATCTCGACGCACGGATGGCGTTCGGATGGCGCGTGCTGCGGGCCATCCGTGAGCGCGTCGGCTCCGGCTACATCGTGGGGCTCCGGATGGCGATCGACGAGCAGATCGCAGGCGGCATCGACACCTCCGTCGGTCTCGACATGCTCGGCCGCATCGAAGCCGAGGGTCTGATCGACTTCATCAACGTGATCCGGGGCAATGTCGCCGACGAGGTGGCGCTGACCGAGGTGATCCCGATCCACGGGATGCGCTCGGTGCCGCACCTCGACTTCGCGGGAACGGTGCGTGAACACACCGAGCTCACGGTGATGCACGCCGCCAAGGTCGACGAGGTCGCGTCGGCCCGCCATGCGATCCGCGACGGCAAACTCGACCTCGTCGGGATGACGCGGGCGTTCATGGCCGAACCCCACCTCATGCGCAAAGTGATCGAGGGTCGAGAGGACGAGATCCGTCCGTGTGTCGGTGCGACCTATTGCCTCGACCGGATCTACGAAGCGGGAGAGGCGCTGTGCATTCACAACGCAGCGACCAGTCGCGAGCAGACCATGCCGCACGACATCGAACCGGCGTCGACGGCGCGGCGGATCGTGATCGTCGGCGCCGGTCCGGCCGGCCTCGAAGCTGCGAGGGTCGCGGGCGAGCGTGGTCACGCAGTCACCGTGTTGGAGGCGATGCCGTGGGCCGGCGGCCAGATCAACCTGGCGGTCCGGAACCCGCGCCGGAAGGATCTCCAGGGCATCGTCGATTGGCGTCTCGCCGAGTGCGCCCGGCTCGGGGTGGAGATCCGGTTCGACACGTACGCCGACGGCGACCTGGTCGCATCGCTGGATCCCGATGTCGTGATCGTGGCGACAGGCGGTCAGCCGCAGTTGCCGGATCTGGAGGTGGGCGCCGATCGTGTGGTGACGAGCTGGGACGTCCTCGGTGGGGATGCCGCGCCCACCGGCGACGTGCTGTTCTACGACGACAACGGAACGCACTCCGCCCTGTCGGCCGCGGAGGTGATCGCCCGGTCGGGAGCGAACCTCGAGGTCGTCACACCCGAGCGGTTCTTCGGCATCGAGGTCGGTGGGATGAACAACGTGCCCTACGCCCGGGCGTTCAACGAGTGTGAGGTCCGGATCACACCGCATCAGCGTGTGCTTGCTGTCCGACCGGAGCACGGACGGTTGTGCGCGGAGTTGGGCAGTGATCACACGCCCCACCGGTCGGTGCGCCACGTCGACTGGGTGGTCGTCGACCACGGCACCGAGGCCCTCGCAGGCACGTACTTCGAGCTGAAGCCGTCGTCGTCGAACCTGGGTGCCGTCGACTACGGGGCGCTCATCGACGGCCGCCCGCAGGGCCTCGTTCGGAACGTCGACGGCGCATTCCAGCTCTTCCGGATCGGGGACGCCGTCAGCAGCCGCAACATCCATGCGGCGATGTACGACGCACTCCGCCTCGTCAAGGACCTCTAGCGGCACGGTCCCGGGTTGTCTGGATGTCCGTCCCTGGGGGGGCCTGGCGTGTCGGGTCAGACTCGGATCATCGCGACCCCGAAGATCGACCAGCGCCGGTGGCGGCGGCAGGTCGGTTCGGCAGGGGGGCGCCAGAAGAACAGCACGTTGCGGTGGCACCTCGGACAGACGTACTGGTAGTGCTCGCTGTCGTGGACCATGTGATCGTCATCGGCACCCGGGGTCGACGTCTGAAGCGTCGACGCCCGGCCGGAACGCATCGGCTCGGTGCGGATGCTGCAGGCCCCCGGTCGAGGTGGGGCCGGTTCACGACCCGGTCTGCGCTGCCAGCTCCGACAGGTCGTCGTCGGTGCGTGGTCGGTTGGGTCGAGCACGATCAGGTTGCCGATTCCGAGTGGGCCGAGGTCTGCGACATCGGCGAACCGGGTGATCATGTCGTCCGTCACCTCCGCCGGTCGTCTGACCGGGTTGGCGACGCCGAGTGACGCATCGTCGCGCTGCGACGCCCGGGTCGTAGCGGCGGTGGATCTCCGTCACGCGACCCATCCGGTGATCGAGCCGATCGGTCGGCTCGTCCACGGACGAGATCGTCGGCGGCGCGGCTGAGCTCGTGACGTCACTCGGGCTCGATCGCCACGCCGGCGCCGGGTTCACGGTCGAACATCGTCTCGAGCACGTCGTCGTTGTCGATGACGCGGAGTTCGAGCGGGTTCTGGAGCCGGCGCGCGGTCGCCGATGTGCGGCTCGTGGGGAGACCTGAGATCACGACGAAGCGTCGCCGGGCTGCGCGTGGCGCCGTTCGTGTCGCTCGCGATGACGCGTCGCGGCGGGGTAGTGCGGCTCCGACAGGCCGGCGTTCGTCCAGACGACCTGCTCGAGTCGTGCGAGGCCGACTTCGAGCGCCCGGGTCAGGCGCGCCTTCTGGCCGGTTGCCAGCAGGTCGACCACGAGGCCGGTGAACATCGCCTTCGCGAGCGAGGCCTCGATGATCGCGGCGTCGTTGGGCACTCCCTCCGAGACGAGCCGGTCCTCGATGTGTGAACGCCATAGTCCGATCTGTTCGCCACGCGCCTGTCGCGGCAGACCGTCGAGTGTGGCCTCCATCGCCGCCGCCTCGATGCCGAGCCGGACGATGGCGAGGTTCGTGGGCGAGGCGGTGATCCAGCGCCACCACGCTCGGAGCAGGTCCGCCTGCGACATGCCGGGTCGGCGGTCGAGCCAGCGTCGCTCGACGTCCTGCTGGATCACCCCCGATCGTCGCAGTGCGCCGATGATCAGGTCGTCCTTCGATCCGAAGTGGTGCATCAGCGAGTTCACGCTCACACCGAGTGCGGCCGCCATCGGTCGGAGCGACACGCTCGCGAGGCCGTGCTCACCGAGGTAGGTGACGACGTCGTCGAGCAGTGCCGTCCGGCGGTCGAGGTCGACGAGACGGGCCATCTCAGCTGCGCATCCTCGTCCCCTGTGGATCGAACACCGGCTCGTGCAGCAGGGTGGCGGGGCGCCGCTGCCCGATGATCTCGATCTCGAAGGCGCCGCCGGCCGGATCGTCGGCGACGGCCGCCTCGATGTACCCGAGGGCGAGCGACTTCGCGGAGAAGTGTGCGTACCCGCCGGACGTGACCCAGCCGACCACGCGCCATCCGTCCGGGCCGCCGTGCCAGATCGGCTCGTCGCCGATCACGTCAGCCGGATCGTCGGGGTCGGGTTCCACCTCGAAGTACGACAGGTACCGCTTCGGTGGGTCGGCCGACTCGAGCGCGGCGCGGCCGATGAACTCGTGATCGAACTTGACGTACCGGTCCATCCGCGCCTCGAACGGGGTGAAGATCGGCCGGTACTCACGGAACCACGTGCCGAACATCTTCTCGAGGCGCATCGACAGCAGCGAGCGCACACCGAACAGGCGGATTCCGTGTGGCTCGCCGGCGGTCATGAGCGCATCGAACACGTGGCGCTGGTGTTCGGGCGCCATCCAGAGCTCGTAGCCGAGGTCACCGGTGTAGGTCATCCGCCCGACACCGCATGGCGCCATCCCGACGTCGAACTGCCGGAATTCCATGAACCGGAAGTTGTCGGCCGAGACGTCGAAGTTCGTGACCGCCTGGAGGACGTCGCGCGACCGTGGACCGGCGAGCGACAGTCCGACCATGCGCTGCCCGAGCACCTCGAACGTGAACGCGGCATCCGCGGGCCGGTGTTGCAGGAACCAGCGACGGTGGCTCTCGGTGGCCCCGAGCGAGCTGAACAGGAAGAACGCATCATCGCCGAGCCTGACGACGGAGAACTCACCGATCACCCGGCCGTGCTCGTTGAGGATCGCAGTGAGGTTGATGCGTCCGACCTTTGGCAGGGTGTTCGTGAACAGGCCTTGCAGCCAGCTGGCCGCACCGGGTCCCGTGACGCGGTACTTCGAGAAGTTGGAGACCTCCGTCAGCCCGACCGCGTACCGGACGGCGAGAGATTCCTCACCCACGAGTTCGAAAGCGTTCGAACGCCGGAACGTGACCTGCTCGACGGGCTCCTCGCCGGGCCGCTGGAACCACAGCGGCGACTCGAGCCCGAAGTCCGCGCCGAACACTGCGTTGTGTTCGACGAGGCGGTCGTGGATGGGCACGGTCTGCAGGTTGCGGCCCTCGGGCAGCTCCTCGTTCGGGAACGTGATGCGGAACCGGCGGCGGTAGTTCTCCTCCGCTTTGACCCGGGTGTACGGGGCGGTCGCGTAGTCGCCGAACCGGGCGACGTCCATGCCCCAGATGTCGAATCCGGGATCGCCCTCGGTCATCCAGTTGGCGAGTGCCAGGCCGACACCACCACCCTGGCTGAGGCCGGCCATCACACCGCAGGCCGTCCAGTAGTTGCGTAGGCCCGGCACCGGTCCGACGAGAGGGTTGCCGTCGGGCGTGAACGTGAACGGCCCGTTCACGATCGTCTTGATGCCCGCCGTCGCCATGGCCGGATAGTGACGGAACGCCACGCTCAACTCGGGTTCGATCCGATCGAGGTCGGGCGGCAGGAGCTCCATGTCGAAGTCCCAGGGTGTGGTGTGCTCCGACCAGGCTCGCGAGTTCTGCTCGTAAGTGCCGAGCAGCATGCCCTCGCCTTCCTGGCGGATGTAGATCTCGCCGGTGAAGTCCATGGCCATCGGCATCTCCCGGCCGGTGGCCGCCAGGTGGTCGGCGACCTCCTGCATCGGCTCCGTCACGAGGTAGTGGTGCTGCATCGCCAGAACTGGCAGTTCGAGACCGGCCATGCGCCCGACCTCGCGGGCCCACAGCCCGCCGGCGTTCACGACGTGCTCGGCGTGGATCTCGCCGTGCTCCGTGCTCACGGTCCACGTGCCGTCGGCACGGTGCTCCAGCCCGGTGACCCGGTTCTGGCGGGAGATCTCGGCGCCCGCCTGGCGGGCACAGATCGCGTAGGCGTTGGTGACGCCCGTCGGGTCGACATGACCTTCGACCGGGTCCCACATCGCGCCGAGGAAGTACTGCGGATCGAGCAGGGGAAAGAGCTCCTGGGCCTCCTTCGGTGAGATCATCTCCAGCTCGTCCATCCCGAGGTAGCGGCCGCGCGCCACGGCCATGTTCAGCCAGTCCATGCGGTCTCGATCGGACGCGAGCGTGATCCCCCCCGGGAGGTGTATCGAGCAGTCCTGCCCTGACCGCTCCTCGATCTTCCGGTAGAGCTGCACGGTGTACTGCTGCAGTTGGGCGACGTTGGGGTCGCCGTTCAGCGTGTGCATGCCGCCGGCGGCGTGCCACGTCGAGCCGGCCGTGAGCTCCTTGCGTTCGACGAGCACGACGTCGGTCCAGCCGTTCTCGGTGAGGTGGAACAGCACGGAGGCCCCGACGACGCCACCGCCGATCACGACCACCTGCGCAGATGTCTTCACGTTGTTCTCTCCTTCGGTCGGTGTGAGCGACGTCGCGGTCCGAGCGCGTGATCGCTGACACCATGTGTGGTGTCAGTAGTCGACGGGGACGCCGCCTTCGGCGGTGCGGCGGGCGACGAACTCGGCGAGCTCGCTGCGAACGGCGGGGTCGATCGGCGGTTCCTCGTAGTCGGCGAGGAACGCCTTCACGAGCTGGTTCGCTTTCTGGACCGCGTCCGGCCGCCCGGCCTCGTCCCAGGTCTCGTAGTTGCGCCAGTCGCTGATCATCGGGCGGTAGAACTCGGTGCGGAACCGGGACTGCGTGTGATCGGTGCCGAAGAAGTGACCGCCGGGCCCGACGTCGGCGATCGCCTCGAAGGCGAGTGTCTCGTCGTCGACCACCAGCGGGTCGAGCGCAGCCGAGGCCATGTGCAGCAGGTCGGCGTCGATGACCACCTTCTCGAAGCTGGCCTGGAGGCCACCTTCCATCCAGCCGGCGCCGTGCATCAACAGATTGCAGCGGCCGGCGATCGCCCCGGTGATCGCGAACATCGATTCGTACGCGGCTTGCGCGTCGACGGCGTTGGCGGCGCACACGTTCGAGCTCCGATACGGCACGCGATACCGGCGGGCGAGCTGCCCGCCGACGATCGCGGTCTTCCAGTACTCGGGTGTGCCGAACGCCGGCGAGCCGGACTGCATGTCGACGTTGCTCGTGAACCCGCCGTAGATGAACGGGCTGCCGGGCCGCACGATCTGCGTCAGCATCAGTCCGACGAGGGCCTCGGCGTTCTGCTGGCTCAGCGCTCCGGCGAGGGTGATCGGGGCCATCGCGCCGGCCAACGTGAACGGCGTGACGCACACGATCTGGTTGCGGTGCGCCATCTCGATGATGCCGTGGCTCATCGGGACGTCGAGCGTGAGCGGCGAGTTCGTGTTGATGATCGTGAAGATGCTCGGTTCGCCATCGATCTGCTCGTCGGTCGCGCCGCGTGCGATTCGCACCATCTCGATCGCGTCGATGTTTCGTTGTCGTCCCAGCGAGTACACGTGGATCGCCTTGTCGGTGAGCGTCAGCAGGTCCAACGTGGCCTCGAGGTGCCGGACCGAGCCATGGATGTCGACCGGTTCGACGGGGTAGCCCGTGGTCAGGTGGATCGAGTTCAGCGACTGCGTGAGCCGGAGGAGGTTCCGGAAGTCGTGCCGGTTTCCCGTCCGACGCCCGCCGTCGAGGTCGGAGACGTTCGGGGCGCTGCCCACCGATCCGAACGCGAGGTGATCGCCGCCGATGACGAGGTCGTGGGCGGGGTTGCGGGCGTGGAGGGTGAAGTGCGCTGGTGCGGTCGTGATCAGCTCCTCCACCATCGCCGGGTCGAACCGCACCATCTCGTCGTCGACCGTGGCGCCGGCTTGCTCGAACCGTGTTCGAGTCTCCGCGTCGAGGACCTTCATGCCGAGATCTCGCAGGATGCGGAGCGAAGCGTGGTGCAGGGTCTCGATCTGGTCGGCGCTCACCAACTCGGTCGGTCCGTGGAGCAGCCGAGGTTGCGCGAACGGACGCTGATCGGGCACGGCCGACGGGGCGGCTCCGCTTCGATCGCGTCGCCGTCGCCGACCCCTGGTCTCCGGTTGATCAACCACCATGTCCCCAACATCGGCGAAATTCCTGGTACGAACGTTCCGGAGGCTACACCCGCCGGGTCGCTCGAACCAGAGCTGGTTCGTCGCGAGAGCGGGTCCGCGATCGCCGACTTCCAGGCCGCTCGGCTCGGCTTCGAGGCGTCGCAGTTCGGCGACGGCGATCGAGTCGGCGAGAGCTCCGCCGGCGGTCGGTGGTTCCGCTGGCAGTTCGACCGGTTCGACACGTTGTGTCGTCGGCCGACAGGGCGTTCACGGCGTGCATGTTCGCCCGGACGCACCCCGGAGACCTCCGTGGTGGGTTCGGGCGTCTGCGGTCGGGTCGAACGTGTCCGATCCTGTGGGTCGAACACGAGCAGATGTCTTCGTTGCCTCGACCGGTCTGGCGGCAGGGTTCGAGTCCGATGGCGATCACTGTGGTTTCGGCCCGCCGTGGTCTGGTGGAGCGTGTTCGATCCTGCGCATCGAAGCAGGGTGCCGCCAGAGGGGTACGGATCTACCCGTCGCGGACGATGTGCACGAAGTCGCCGTCGTCGATGCGTCCTTGGTCGATGCGTCCTTGGTCGATGCGTCCTTGGTCGAGACGTCCGGCCCTGGTCGGCGCCGGTGGCTGGAGCGCATCATCGGGGTGTGCGAAAGGTCGTCGCGATCGCAGGCGGCGTGGTCGTGTCGACGTCGGTGCTCATCTGGGCGGCGCGGGTGTTCGGTGCGGCGAGCGTGTGGTTCGCCTTCCTGGTGGTGTGGGTGCCGATGGTGGCGGTTGGTTCGCTGAGTCGCGTGGCGCAGGTGCGGTTGCCGGATCGCTACTTCGAACTCCGACCTTTCGAGCGCGATGGTCGTGTGTACGAACTCGTCGGCGTGCGGCTCGCGAAGTCGGTGTTGCGTCGTGGGCCGCTGGCCGTCTTCAACCCACAGCTGCACTTGCCGACCGAGCGGACGCCGGGGCAGCTCGCCCACCTCGCCCAGCGCATGCGTGACGCCGAGGCGAGTCATGCCGTCCTGTTCGTGTCGACGTTGGCGGTGGTAGTGCACGCCATCGCTCGTGGCTGGTGGGTGGCGGCGGCACTGGCGCTGATGTTCGACGTCGTGATGAACCTGTATCCGGTGATGCTGCAGCGGTACAACCGCGCCAAGCTCGCCGAACGGTTCCACCTGACGAGCACGTGAGGGGCGTCGCGAGGAGGTCGTCGGTCCCGTCGACGAACGAGTTCGTCGACGCTCGCGCCGATTCCGCACCTCGACAAGCGAGCTGCTGGCGGCTGTTTCCACCCGCGTGGCCGGGGCGGTCGTGGTCGTGGTCGTGGTCGTGGTCGTGGTCGCATCACCGGCGAGCTACTGGTGGCGATTGCGTCATCCGAGCGGTCGGACCCTCTCGGGGTCTGCTGCACGATCCCGTCGCTGCGGCCGGCGGCACCAGGACGATCACCCTCTCGCTGGTCGAACGCGGCGCAGCGCCCGCCCACGGACTCGTCGCTCTCTATTGCGACCCGGCTTGGATGTCCTCAACCACACCGCTCGACACGGAGAGGAGCATCAGCGCCTCGTGGGAGTGCCCCTGACGTCGATCGGGTCGATGACCGGTCGGCGGCGTGGAGGCGACCAACCCCGAAGCGGGAGGCCGACCTCGTCCCGGTGCCTCGTCGTTCTGTGGGAGGTTGCGGGCGCGAACCACCCGTCGACGGAGACGCCGGCCTCGGATCCGCAGAGGCGAGGGACACGATGACATTCGTACAGTCCATGGAATTCGCGACCGAGCGACGGGAAGAACTCTTCGATCTCACGGGGCGGTGGAGCGCCGACGCGATCGACATCGGCACTTCGCAGCGGGTGACGATGGCGGAAGATCGGTCGGCACCCGGCCGCTTCCTGACGCTCGAGTCGGTCGATGCCGTCGTCGCGCTGGATGTTCCTGACCTCCGTCGCGAGACGTCGCCGCCACTGTTCGATCGGGGCGTCGGCCGCGACGTCGAGCAGCCCTCCGTCGAGCCGGTGGAACAACTCCGCGCGGTGCTCTGCGGCGAGTGACGTGGTCGCCTTCGTGATCGCGTCGACGTGGCCGGCGGTGATCGCTGCCGAATCCAGCGCTTCCGCCATCGACGGTGCAGCGGCGAACGTGTCGGCCCGAGCCTTGTCGTCGATCGCCTCGCGGGTGGAGCCACGAGTGCACTCGGCGATCGTTCGCTCGGGAAACGACACCTGCGACGACAACTTCGACGCCAACGCCGCCTTGCTGCCAGCCAACCAGTTCTCCAATCGGCCAGCACCTCGCAGCGCCGCCTCGAGCTGCTGGCGGTCGGCGTAGTCATCGGCGCGCACGGCGGCAACGTGCCGCACCTGCTCGATGACGGCTGCGAGATCCATGCCTCCACCATGAACCAGGGGGTCCTTCACTTGATCGAACAGATGTTCGATCAAGTGAAGGAGGTGTCGCCGCACCGCACCGTCATCGCAACCGATCGCCCTCGGCGTGGAGTCGTGTCGACCCGTGCCGTCGGGACGTCGAATCGACCGATTCGGCGTCCGTGGTGCGACGGCCGGGTGACGTTCACTCACGATCATGTGAACTAGCGTGAGAAGTCGGCAAAGCGCCTCAAGTCGGATCCGGCGCTGCACGATGAACAGATCGAGTTGCTCCGCTGGCGACTCGATCACCACAACAGCTGACGAAGCGCCCTCGGTCTCTCCGCCACCGACGGCGCTTCGTTCGCGTTCGTGCGCACGTCGGCACCGGGTCCCGCAACCGTCACCCGGAAGATCGGCGTCGCCGATCACACCATCGGCGACCGCTCGACGTGACGGTTCGCCACTGCGGACGGCCACATCCCTCGGCGATCGATCGCGAGCATCGTTCTCGCGAGCCGGGCGCCGTCGTGGCCGACGAAGCCGCCGCCACGAAGCCGGCGGCGAACGGATCTCCTCATCGCCGACCCGATCCCCGGCCACACGATCTTCGGTGCTCGAGCGATCACACGACGCGCCGGACGTTCACGATGTCCTCGATCAGGGCGAGCAGGCCCAGGACGGCCACCCCGAACCACAACGCCCGCATCGCCAGTCCGTACGGGAGTGATGTCCGGACTCGTTGCACACCGTCGACCCACCGGAGGGTGTGCAGTGCCGTGACCGCCACGGCTGCGAACGGGATGAGCAACAGGACCGGCGGGAACGCCAGGACCGACACCAGTGGCAGCAGCCAGCGACGTCGACCGCCACGGGTCCACGACTCGTCACCGGCGACGCGATCGACGACCGGACCGATGAACGTGCCGAACACCGCGGGGAGTGCGACGAACAGGCTGATGGCGAGCCATGTTGGCTTCAGGACCCGGAAGTCGATGCCGTCCGCGTGCACGAGCATCGAACCGACCACTGCGCCTGCTGCCAGGCCGGTCGTCACGCGCCGAAACCACATGGGCCCGATCAGCCACGGCCGGACCAGCCGATACACGCCCACACCGAGCACGCCGGTGACGGCGCCGAGCCCGAGCAGTGCGTACGAGCCGCCGATCGTGAACTCACCGATGACGAAATCGTCGTCGCTGCGCATCCCGATGACCCAGCTCGGAGACGTGAACCGGAGCAGCAGCATCGCCAGCCGGCTGCCCAGCCCGGCGATCACCGCCCCCGACGCGACCCCTGCGACGAGCAGCACGCGGACCTCGTCGGCGACCGCGTCCCGAAGCACTCGGCTCCCTGGCGCCGGTGCGATCTCGGCTTCGCCCCCGGATTCGTCCCCTGTCACCGCCGAGGAGTTGCGGGTGAACCTCTCCATGCCTGACTGACGAACGAGTGGCCCCGGTGGGTGACGCGACGTCCTCGCGGGACTCGCTCACCAAGACCCGCCAGAGGTACCGCAACCGGCAGGACGACCCGACGATCGCACGGTCGGGCATCGACCACGGGAATCCCTGTCGCCACCTCGGTCGTCGCGGCGACCTCGTCCTGCGAGTCGACCGGTCGGACGCGTTCGTCGATGGGGTCGCCGACCAGCATCTCGGCGCCGACGCCCACCTGCACCAGCCCGGTGCCGAGCGCGTCGTGCTGGGCGTCGAGCCCCCATGCGCGTTCCCGAACCGGTCTGCCGAGCCGACGGCCCGGTCAGCCGGCGATGACGGTGTCGACCTCGGCGCGGTCGTCGTCGCTGAGGTTCCAGGAGGCCGATGCGACGTTGGCCACGATCTGCTCGGGACGGGTGGCGCCGGCGATGACCGACGCGACGAGGGGGTGCGAGGTGTGCCAGCTGATCGCCAGATCGAGCAGGCTGTGGCCGCGATCGGCAGACCACGCGATCAACCGCTCGACGATGGCGAGCTTCTCGTCGTCGATGAACGCATCGGCGCGATCGCCCCACACCGTCAGCCGGGAGTCCTCCGGTCGGGCCTCGCCCCGCCGGTACTTCCCTGTCAGGAGTCCCGACTCCAGCGGGAAATAGGGGACGAACGCGATGCCCAGCTCTTCGCAGGCAGCGAACACACCGTCGGTCTCCGGAACGCGGGTGAGCAGGCTGTAGTGGTTCTGCACCGACGGGTACGGCGTGAGCCCATGAGCGACCGCGGCCGAGTGGGCGGTTCTGAGCTGGTCGGCGGTGAAGTGGGTACCACCGATCTCACGGATCTTGCCCTCGGCCCGCAGCTCGGCCAGGCAGCCGAGCGTCTCCTCGGGAGGAGTATCGGGATCGGGCCGGTGCAGCTGGTAGTGGTCGACGTAGTCCGTGCCCAGCCGTCGCAGACTGTCGTCGAGCCGGCGCCGGATCTGGACGGGATCGCCTCCCCGTTCGCCCTCGCCGAGGCCGACGGTGTGTCCCCACTTCGTCGCGATGAGCACCTCGCCGCGTCGGTCGCCCACAGCACGTCCGAGATACTCCTCCGACATGCCCTGCCCGTAGCTCTCGGCGGTGTCGAAGTAGTTGATGCCGGCGTCGATCGCAGCGTGCACGACCCGGGCGGTCTGATCCGCATCGATGCGCATCCCGAAGTTGTTGCAGCCGAGACCGACGGCCGACACCCGGAGCTCGCCGAGCGGTCGACGTTCCATCGCGCCAACGTAGCCACCGACCATCGGCGAGTGCACTCTCGGAAGGATCCGCAGCCGGCATGGTGTCGCATGGGCCGACGGGTCGGGCTGTCACCCTGGGGGGCTCGCGCATCGGCGGGGGCGAGGTCCGGTCAACGAACCGGCACGTGCACACGTCTGACGCGCTGTAACCGATTGGTGGTCGAGAACCCGCACGATGTCCGACGTCAACGAACTCGATGCCGTGGCCCGTGCTCGCGAACGAGCGCCGTCTTCTCCGTTGGTGCGGGTGGTCGGCGGCGTCGACACCAGAGGGTCGGTCGCACCGACCCGGCCGCCGAGCCCGGATCCTCGTCGGGGGAACCGTCACCGCGGCCTGCGCCGTCGCGAGCCTCGTCTCGCTCCAGGCTCGCGTCGGCGACGAGACGAGCCACGAACCTCAGATGAACATCACCGGCCCGGTCCCGTCGGGGTCGCCGTTCGATGCTCCGTTGGAGGTGTTGCGTGCAGCTGGTTCGTTGGACGGACCTGGTGCCGCCCGGTTCACCGTTCGACGCGCCACTCGATCGATGCGCACGACGACTGGGGGTGACCGGTCGTTCCCGCGTCGGACCTGGACCTGGCTCGACGACGGTCGGGACCACGGGATGCGATCGGGCGGCTCGCCCGAGCCGTCACCAGGGGACCGAGTACGAGCGGACCGGCACGGGTGGACCTCGGTCGGGATCGAGTCCGACCTCGATCTGCGAGGGATGAGTGAAGTTCGCTGTCGATCATGTGAAGTAGCGTGAGGACTCGGCAAAGTGGCTCAAGCTGGATCCGGCGCCGGGCGATGGATACAGCGAGTCGCCGGTTGGCAACTCACCTCTTCGAACGAAACGAACAGAGCGCCCTCGGATCCGCCCCGACGGCGCTCTGTTCGCGTCCGATCGCATGTCAGCGGCGCCACACGGCGGAAACGGCCGCCTGACTGCGCTGGATCCGGCTCGAAGAATCGGTACCGTCGCCGACGTGACCGCTGTCGATCCGTCCGACGGCCCTGCGAGCACCGTCCCTGCGACCAACGGACGCGCTGCCCGGGCGATGCTCCGGCTGCTCGATGTCGTGCCGGGGCGACGTGACGATGCCGTGGCGATCGTCAACGGCCTGTTCGGCGACACGCTGGAGCAACGGGGATCCGATCTCGCCACTGCAATGACCGTCCGTGTGGGCGACAAGGTGCTCCCGCTCGATCGCGGCCACCTGGCGGATACGCTCGCCGAGTCCGGCGCGCACGTGAGTCGCCGCATCTGCGTGCTGGTCCATGGCCTGATGTCGACCGAGGCGATCTGGCGCCTTCCCGACGTCGCCGAGACCTCCACCACGACGACTTCCACCACGACGACTTCCGCCACGACGACTTCCACGACGAAGACGTTCACCACCTACGGCACCTTGCTCGCCGCCGAACATGATGTGACCGTCCTGGCGTTGCGGTACAACACGGGCCGCCACATCGCTGCCAACGGGCGTGAGCTCGCTCATCTCCTCGACCAACTCGTCGCCGCGTGGCCGGTTCGGGTCCGTGAGATCGATCTGATCGGCCACAGCATGGGCGGCCTCGTCGTTCGATCGGCCTGCCACTACGGCAGCACCCTGCCACGACTCGGGCGGTGGTGGCCGCTCCGGCGCCGGTGGACGAGCAAGGTTCGCCGGGTCGTGCTCATCGGCGTGCCGAACACCGGCGCCGGCCTTGCCGCCCTCGTCAGCTCGGTCAGCGCGGCGCTGTCGTCGTTCCCGGTCGCCGCAACCCGAACGATCGGGCGTGGTCTGGAACGGCGTAGCGCCGGGATCAAGGATCTCCGACGCGGCACGATCCGCGATGACGAGGGGCCGGACACGTTCGACGCCCGCTCACCGCACCGTCGGCTCCGTCGCGCCGCGTACCTCGTCATCGCCGGGTCGGTCACGACCGACCCCGATCACCGGATCGCGAAGGTGTTCGGCGATGCCCTCGTCACCCCCTCGAGCGCCGCCGGGCTCACCGCTGACATCGAGCTGTTCCCCGGGGCCACGGTCCGCACGTTCCCGAAGGTGACCCACAACGCGCTGGCCCACCATTCCGACGTGTACCGGGCCATCGCCGACTGGTGGTGATCCGGCACGGTTGACCGTGCCGATCGGGAACGGATGACCGGAAGTGCTTCCGAACCGCAGGAGCGATCGTGCTCGTCGACGCGGTGGCCGAGACGCACAGGGCGTCGAAACGTCTCTGCTCCACCGGCCCGGCAACGAGCCGCCGATCCACCGGCCCGAACCCGAGATCGGGCCGCCCGATCGGGCGTCCGTCGACCTCTTCCCGTGGCGGGCGGTCGACGATCCGTGCCCGATCGTGGCCGACGGGACGCCCGGGCCACTCCGGCTGCGAGGCACGGCCCGGTGGGAGTCCACGGCATTCGATCTCGGCAACGACGCAGCCGTGATCGATTGCGACGGTGCGGGTACCCCGTTCACCGACCCGGACACCGTGGCCGAGGGACCGTGCGGACACACTCGCCGCACCACCGGCGACGTCGATGCCGACCTGACGATCACCGTCACGTCCGGCCGGTCCGACACCTGGGAGACGTCCGACGGCTCGGGTGCGGGTTTGCCGCCGGAGATCAACCAGCGGACGACGGCGAGGCCCGACGACGTGGACGAGATCCAGACCGTCGGCACCGGCGGAACGAACTCGTCGGCCGTTCGCCCGGGTCGATGGCGACGCTCCCACCGTCCAGCGAACCACTGGTTGTCAGGTGGGTCAGGTGGTCGGCAGTCGGCCGATCACCATGTGCGACCGATCGTCGCCGTCGCGCCGGATCGGGACGGGTGCGCTGGTGACGATCTCGACCGATGCGGCTCGGAGTGCCGACCTGAAGTCGCTCCAGGACGGCGGCGCGACCGCCCAGGCGATCGTTGCGCCGGGGGCGAGCAAGGCCAGCAGTCCGGGGACCGCGTCGGCCGAGACGTGGCCGGCGGTGAACATCCCCGCCGAGACCGATGCGGCGAACCGTTGCGGCAAGGCCGGCGGGTCGTTGAGGTCACCTTCGATGAGCAGTTCGTACACGTCGCGACGCTCGGCGACGGCGAGCATCGCGGGCGAGAGGTCGATGCCCGTCAGCGAGCTGAATCCGTGTTCGGCGAGGTGCCGGCCCACCACGCCCGTACCGCATCCGAGGTCGACCACCGGTGTCTGCCGGTTCGTCACGTGTTCGGCGAGGAGGTCGGCGATGCGGCGGCTACCGGTCACGCCCATCGTGTCGAACACGTCGGCGTCGTAACGCTCCGCCCAGCTCTCGTACAGCTCCCTCGCGCCATCTACCGACCTGAGACGGCGTGCCCGCTCGAGCGGATTGGCGAGCCGGTGGTCGTCGTCCGGCATCTCGGTGCCCTCAGGTCGCTGCCGAGCCGGTCTGGCCGGTCGGCGTCATGTCGTAGGTGATCCACGTCGTCCGCGCGGCGAGGCGGTCGTACACGGCTCGGGCTCGGTAGTTGTCGTCGGCCGTGGTCCACCGGACGACCGCCCACCCTCTGTCGATCGCCAGCGCGTTCATCGCGTCGTAGAGTGCGTCGACGGCGCCGGTCCCCCGGTGATCCGGGTCGACGAACAGGTCGTCGAGGTAGCCGGCGACGACGCCACGCAACGGCCGGACCCACTCGCGAAGGTGCGCGAGCCCCTGTGGCTCGCCGACCTCGTTGCCGTCGGCGACCGGCACTGCGATGAGGCACTCGATCGACCGGTCGTCGTGGATCCACGACCAGATCTGGCGCTGATGTTCGTCCGACGTCGCCGTCCCGTAGAACGCCGCATATCCGCGATAGAGCCGGGTCCACGCTTCGAACTCGTCGTCGCGTGCCGGTCGCACCGTCCACTCCATCCGACGGCTCGCTCAGACCGTGCGACCGAGTTCCGCGTCCAGGTCGGTGTCGGCACCGATGGCCGTCGCCAGGTCCCAACCGTGCGTATACAGGTCGCCGGAACGAATCGCCAAGAAGACGGACGCCGGGACGTCGCCGAATGGCAGGGTCACCGTTCGATCACGGGCTCCGTCGGCCGAGAACGCAGCGCCGGCGCGATCTGCAGCGGCAGCGAGGGCAGCGACGCGATCGCCGCCCTCGCCGCCCGGTGATGGCGGCTCGGACGCGCCCACGCGGACTGCGCTCGACCGAGTGCCGTCGACGACGTGCGCGATCAGATCGCCGACCGTCCAGTCCGTGCATGGCGTCGGCGACGACAGATCGCCATCACCGACCTGAGCGAGCATGGAGGCGAAGGTCGCCAGGGCACGCTGGTGCATCTCGATTGGGTCCATCTCGCCATCCTCGCACGGAGCGGCAACCGTCAGCCGGCTCGGCGACGACGGATCTCCTCGGTGATCGCCGGGACCATCTGGTGGAGGTCGGCGATCACCGCGTACCCCGCCTTGCTCACCATGTTGGCCTGCTGGTCGGTGTTGATGGCGATGATGTTCTTGCTCGCCATCGCCCCGACCCAGTGCTGGATCGCGCCGGAGATGCCGCATGCGAAGTAGACGTCGGGGGCGATGCGGGTTCCGGTCTGTCCGACCTGGTCGGTGTGGTTGCGCCAACCGTTGTTGGTCACGGCTCGCGAGCAGCCCACGACGCCGCCGAGCTCGTCGGCGAGCTCCTGGAGTGGGGTGAACGCCTCGGGGGAGCCGACACCCCGGCCGCCACCCACGACGACCGGCGCCGTCGCCAACGTCACCCCGGCTTCACGCTCGACGCGGCCCTTGACCATGGTGCGGGCCAGCGACGGGTCGAGATCGACGGTCAGCGGGACGGTCGCTCCCGTGCCGGCCGCTTCGGCAGGGGTGGCCTCGACGGCGTGATGGGCGACCGTCACGAGCTTCACCTCGCCCGTCAGCGCGGCGTTCTCCAGGAGCGAGCCGCCCCACCGGACGCGGGTCATCTCGAACGAGTCGCCGGGGCGGAATTCGGTGGCGTTGGCCGAGAACGGCAGGTCGAGCCGAGCGGCCGCCTGGGCGAGCACCTCGTTGCCACGATCCGTGCCCGTCGCGAGCACCACGGACGGCGACAGCGCCCGCACCGCCTGGGCGACGACGTCACCCCATGCCTCCGGCCCGTAATCCACGAGGAGGTCGTCGTGTGCCTGGTGGAGACGATCTGCGCCGTGCGCCGCCAGCTCGCCCGCGAGACCGTCGGCCGCAGCGCCGATCGTGAGCGCCTCGACCGTGCCGCCGAGCTGCTCGGCCAACGACCGTGCTGCCGTCATCGCTTCCAGTGAGGCCGGTGCCAGGTTGCCCCTGTCGTGTTCGACGACCACGAGGACGGCACCCATCAGAGCACCCCGATCTCTTCGAGCACGTCGACCACGGCGGGCGCAGCGTCGGGGCCGGTGCCCAGGATCACCGTGTCCGATTTTCGCTCGGGTGGCGGCTGCAGGTCGATCTTGCGGAGCCCACCAGCATCCCCGATCGGCTCGACCGTTGCGACCTCCGCCTTCTTCGACGCCAGCCGACCCTTCATCGTCGGGTATCGAGGCAGGTTGATGCCTTCCTTGATGCCGACGACAGCAGGCAGGGGGAGTTCGTACGTCTCCCGGCCTGCGTCAGCCTCCCGTTCGACGTGGGCGATCGCGCCGTCGACGGACAGCGCCTTGGCACCGTTGACCATCGGCCGTGCGAGCGAGTAGGCGACGCGGATCCCGACCTGGAACCCTCCGGCGTCTGCCGACTCGTTGCCGAACAGCACGAGATCGAACGGGCCGTCGGTGGCCTCGAGGTCGCGGACCGCCGATGTGATCGCCTGCGCCGTGCGCTGCGGATCCCACTCGTCGCCGGAGATCGGCATCACGACCCCGTGCTGCATGCCGACGCTGACGGCGTATCGGACCTGCTCCTCGGCTTCGGCCGGTCCCAGGGTCAGCACCGTCGCCTCGCCGCCGTGGGCCTCGACGAGCTGGGCGCCGGCTTCGACCGCGCACTCCTCGTGCGGGCTCATCGTGAACCCGAGGTTGGTGGTGTCGACTCGCTGGCCGTCGGCCGTGATGTTGATCTTGGCGCCGGGGGCCGGGACCCGTTTCACGCACACCAGAACTCGCATGGCTAGCCCTTGAGCCGGGTGTCGTCGGGATCGAACGCGCTGCCGGTTCCCACGACCGTCACGGGGAACAGCTCGTTCATGTACATCACCTGCAGGGCGGTGCCGGGCGCCGCGTGGTCGGTCGGCAGGTAGGCCATCAGCAGGTGCTTGCCCACGGACGGGCCGTAACCGGCCGAGGTGACCCGCGAGACCCGTCCGTGCGAGTCGAAGATGACGTTGCCGTCGAGATCGCAGATCGGCTCGTTGCCCCCCTGCATCCAACGCACGCGGCCCTGCGAGTCGGTCTGGTCCTCGACGATGAGCGTGCACATGTGCACCTCGGGCTCGCCCCGCTCGCGTGCGGCCAGGTACGCCGCCTTGCCGATGAAGTCGGCCGACTTCACCTTGGGGCGGGCGAGGCCGGCCTCGAGCGGGTTGTACTCGCTCTCGAGTTCGGCCCCTTGTAGGCGGTAGCCCTTCTCGAGGCGTCCGGACGTGCCGTACACGCCACCACCGGTCGGCCGGATGCCGTGGTCGGCGCCGGCCGCCATGAGGGCGTCCCACAGCTTCGGCGCATCGTCCCAGGCGACGGAGATCTCCCAGCCGGTGTCGCCGACGTACGAGATCCGGAACAGCGTCGCGTCGATCTGCTCGCCGGCGCAGTTCAACTGCACGTTCACGAGTCCACCGTACGGCGACCCCTGCTGGCTGAGATCGGCGTCGGTGAGCTGGGCGAGCACTGCGGGCGCCTCCGGACCCCAGAAGCCGAGCGTCGAGATCTCGAGTGTCCGGTCGGTCACGGTGACCGACCCGTCCTTCGGCATGTGCTTGCGCATCCAATGCAGATCGCGCCCGCCGTCGAACACGCCGGTCACGACGAGCACCGTCTCGTCGCCCGTGCGGTGCATCGTGAGGTCGGAGTGGAAGCCGCCGTCGGGCGTGAGCCACGGCGTGTACGTCGCCCGGCCGACCGGGCCGATCTTGTTCACCGACAGGTAGTCGGCGAACTCGACGGCACCCGGGCCGCTGATCTCGAACAGCTGGAAGGCCGACAGGTCGACCACGCCGCAGTTCGATCGCATGTTGAGGTGTTCGCCGACCGTGATCGGGCTCCACCAGCGGTTGTCCCACTCGACCTCGCGCTGGGCGATGTCGTAGCGCTCGATCAGGTCGGCGTTGCTCTCGTACCACTGTGGCCGCTCCCAGGTGCGGGCCTGGAAGAAGACCGCTCCCAGGTCCTCCTGGCGCGAGAACAGCGGCGACACCTGCAGGTTGCGGCGGCTCTCCCACTGCTCGGCCGGGTGCACGATGCCGTACGTCTTGTTGAAGTGCTCGGCGGCGCGGCTCCAGATGTGTTCGTCGTTGCGCTCCTGATCGTAGAATCGGGCGATGTCGGCGCCGTGGGCGTCGATGACACGCGGGTAGCCGTAGGTCATCCACTCGGCCACGACCTGGGCCATGCCCGGGCCCTCCTTGACCCAGACGGCTGCGGCCGACCAGAGGTTGCGCACCTCGGCGGTCTCACCGAGGCACGGCATCGCGTCGGGCGTCAACGAGAGCAGGCCGTTGATGGCGTACTTGATCTCGGCATCGCCGAGCATGTCCATCAGCTCGATCGCCTCCTCCATCTGCTGGTCGAAGTCGTCCTGCGTGAACGGCATCTCGGTGGGGGAGAGCGCGGCCTCCTCGTTGGAGGGGATGTCGTCGGGGTGATGCAGGATCGGGCGGTGGGCGTACGAGCCGACCTCCATCGACCCGGCCGACTGGCGCTCGTAGCAGAACGTGTCCATGTCGCGCACGATCGGGTAGCCGATCTCGTTGTTCGTCTCGACGAGCACGTCCATCGGACCGACGTCGGCCATCTGGTGCACGGCCGGCACGAGCGGGATCGTGGCACCCGCCATGTTGGCGATCCGGTTCGACCAGACGCCGCACGCGATCACGACGTACTCGGCCTCGATGCGGCCCTTGTCGGTCACGACGGCCGTGACCCTCTGAAGACCTGACGCCGGTTCATCCTCTGTTTCGATGTCGAGCACTTCGGTGTTCGCGAACACCTGCATGCCGGTCTTCTCGACGGCCTCGTTGCGGAACAGCGTGCCAGTGTCGAGCGAGTCGACCACCGACACGGTCGGGCAGTAGAAGCCGCCGAGGATCACGTCGTCGTTGATGAACGGCACGAGCTCTTTCACTTCGGCCGGTGTCAGCAGCTTCGCCTCGACACCCCACGCCGCAGCCGACGTCATACGGCGCTGGAACTCGTCCATGCGCTCCGGGGTGCGGGCGACCTCGATCCCGCCCGAGTCGACCGACCGGTCGAGCTCGCGGTACTGATTCGCCGACTGCACGCCGAGAAGCGCCATCTCCTTGTTGTGATCGACGGGGAAGATGAAGTTCGACGCGTGACCGGTCGATCCGCCCGGGTTCGGCAGCGGCCCCTTGTCGAGCAGTACCATGTCGGTCCAGCCGAGCCTGGCCAGGTGCCCGGCGAGGCAGTTGCCGACGATGCCGGCGCCGATGATCACGCACTTCGCGGAGGTTGGAACGGTGTCGCTCACCTGAGGCTCCCCTCGGGTCGGACGAAGGGCTGCGCCCGTCGTCAGGTCTTGATATATCATGAATGTATCACGACCGAATCCTTGAGTGCACAGGCCCACGCCCGGATCCGCCGGATGATCGTCCGGCTCGAGCTCGCGCCCGGCGACGTGCTCCGCGAACATGCTCTGCAGCAGGCACTCGGCATCGGCCGGACACCGATCCGTGAGGCCCTGCTGCGGCTCGCCCGTGAGCAATTCGTGACCGTGATCCCGCGCCAGGGCATGTTCGTGTCGCCGATCGACGTCGACGAGCTCTCGCTGCTCTACGAGACCCGCGCGGTCATGGAGCCGTACGTCGCTCGCCTGGCATGTCGGCGCGGTTCGGCCGAGGCCTGGTCGGAGATGGCTGACGTGATCGAGGGCTCACTGCGCGCGGGCATCCCGCCCGAGGACCTGCTCGCCGTCGACCGCCGCTGCCACGAGATCATCTGGGACGCAGCCGGCAACCGGTTCCTCACCGACACCCTGGACAACCTCTACGCACACAGCGACCGCGTCTGGCACATGTACCTCGCCGACGTCGCTGACACCCGGCACGCCGTCGACGAGCACATCGAGATCCTCGATCTCCTCCGCAAGGGAGAGGCCCGGGCGAGCGCGGCCGCTGTCGAAGCCCACGTGCGCTCGTTCGACCAGCAGGTGCGCGAGGCGGTCACTGCGCGGCTCGGCTCGCCGCTCGCCAGCGCCTGATCGATCGCGCACGGCACCGACGCCCCGCCCAGACGCTGCTGCAGATCGGCCGGCGGCGGTCGGTCAGCTGCAGCGCCGATCGCGCCACGAGGAATCTCGAGTCAGCGTGCGTCGACGCACGGATCGCTGCCGCGACGGGCGTTCAGCGGACCCGGTGCGCGGTGCGCGGGTCGGGTTCGCCGCATCGATCCGGGTGCAGGATCTTCGCGATCACCTCGACGCCGTCGACGACCCGGGGGCCGGGGCGCACGACCACTGCGTCGGCGTCGATCGCCCAAACCTCGGCGTTCGGCGGTACCTGGTCGCGGTCGATGACCTGCTGTGCGAGTTCGCTCGCACCGTCGAGGCGAAAGCCGCACGGGGCGACGATCACCACGTCCGCGCCGCAGTCACGAATGTCGGACCATTCCACACCTTGCGAGTTCGCACCCGGGAACCCGAGCAGCGAGATGCCGCCGGCCGCCTCGATCATGTCGGGCACCCAGTGGCCGCCGGTGAAAGCCGGATCGGTCCATTCGAGCATCAAGACCGAGCGCTCGTTCGCTCCGTCGACCCGCCGAGCCACGCCTGCGAGCCGTCCCCGGAGGCCACGCATGATCTCGTTCGCCCGCTCCTGCGTGCCGGTCGCGGCGCCGGCGGCATGCACGGAATCGATCACTTCGTCGAGCGTCATCGGGTCGAGCGTGAGGACCTCCGAGTTGCACGCCAGGAACGTCAACGCGTCGTCGACCTCGGTCACGTCGACGGCGCAGACGGCACACAGATCCTGGGTCACGACGAGTTCGGGGTCGATCTCGGCGAGTGCGCCTCGGTCGAGGCGGTAGAGATCTTCGCCTGCCGCCATGCGTTCCTTGACGACCGCGTCGATCTCCGCAGGCGTCAATTGCGCCGGCAGCGCCGACGTCGAGACGATCCGCTTCGTGCGCGCCTCGTCGGGGAAGTCGCACTCGAACGTGACGCCGACGACGTCGTCGCCCAGACCGAGTTCGAACAGGATCTCGGTGGCGGAGGGGAGGAGCGAGACGATGCGCATGAGCGGATCGTAGGTCGCGTGTTCGGTCCTGCTTCAGCGACCGCGCCGCAGTCGACGCGGGGCCGAGGCGTGAAGGCAGAGTGGGGGAGTGGTGTGACGGCTGTGACCGACCACGGACTCCCGGGGCGACGATGCCACGCCCTGGCGACCGATCGAGGGATCACGAGATCCACTCGTTCCATCCGGCTCGCCGCGTCCCGGGTCACGTCTCTTCCAGGGCGCTGATCGTGAGCAGATGGGCGTCGCGGTCTTCGGTCGCGCTCGACGCGAACGCCTGCGCGAGCGCGGTGGAGATCTCGTGGTAGCGGACGAGGAAGCGCTGCTCGTCGAGACGTTTGCGTCGCATCCACGACGTGACTTCGTTGTTGCTCTTGCTGGCGTTGCACGACCGGCAGGCCGGCACGATGTTGTCGAGCGTGTAGCGCCCGCCACGGGACAGTGCCATGACGCAGTCCTTCTGCAGGGCCTGCTCGGATCTTCCGCAGTACGCACAGCCGCCCCAGGCGTCGACGAGTGCGGCCCACTGGCCGGATCCGAGATCGTGGTCGACTCGCTGCATCCGGCGCCGGCGCTTCCGAGCAGCCCGGGCCCGTCGACTGTTCCTCGCAACCACGACCCGAGGTTACGGTGCTCTCGAATCCGGCGCGTGGATCGTGGCGGTCGTTCAGAACAGCTCGAGGCCGACGATGTCGCAGGTCAGGGTCGCCACATCGACGTCCGGCGGCGGAGCGGTGAGGGTGTCGACCTCCTGGGTCGCGACTTGGCCGGCAGCGAGCCCATCGGCGAACCCGGCGTCGGAGATGACGCGCACACCCTGGGCATCCCGGACTGCGTAGGTGAAGATGAGATCGGCCGCCTCGGACGTCGGATTCCGGACCGTGGCGGTGAGTTGCACGTCACCGACATCGTCCACACCGAGCACCGAGCACGTGTCGTCGGGCCCCGGCAGTCGCTGATCCTCGAACAACTCGATCACCTCGACGGTGTCGATCACGCACGAGAGCGAGGACACGTCGTTGCCCGGCGGAACGGGCTCGAACGTCTCGGTGGCGAGACGGGCGATCTCGCCCGGTGCCATGAACTCGAGCAGCAGGAAATCCGAGACGATCTCGGCACCAACTCGGTCGTTCAGGACGAAGCCGACCTCGACCAGCGCGACCGCCGTCGTCGGACTCACGACGCTGAGCTCGATGCGCACGTCGCCGAAGTCGTCGGTACCGAGAACGGCGCAGTCGCCGGTCGCCGCGACCGGCGGCGTGGTCGTGGCGGTCGTGGGGGCAGCCGTGGTGGTCGGAGCGGTGACCACGAGCGTCGTGGTCGGAGCGGCCACCACGATCGTGGTCGTGGGGGCGGTGACCACGAGCGTCGTGGTCGGTGGCGCCGTGACGCCGATCGTGGTGGGCGGTGGGGTGACCGCGCTCGCCGTCGACGTGGTCGTCGGGCTCGTCGTGGTGGCTGCTGCGTCGGCGCCGGGTGTCGTCGTGGAAGCGGATGGCGTGTCGGAACCCGTCGAGCTCACCGAGGTCGTCGTGTCGGGGTTGCTCACGGACGTCGCAGCGTCCGCGGCACCGTCGGTGCGTTCCGCGGACGAGGTGGCGGCACCGGCGTTCGACGGTTGGTCGTCACCGGAAACAGTGATGGCCACGAGCACGACGACCGCAACGGAGATCCACGCCATCACCGGGAGCCCCGTCGTTCGCCGTCGTCGGGCGGGCCGAGCGGTCGGTGGTGAGGTATCAGCCACTGCGGCAACGTAGCAAGCCTGCGGGGCGCCGCTCCTGCGGGCCTCGGTCGGAGGAAGGGCCGCCGAACGATGTCCTCGACCGACGGACGACCGTGGAGGCGCCCTCGACGATCGAGGTCGAGGTCGTCAGGTTCGACAGAAGCGGAGGTGAGTGAAGCGCCGGCGGAACGTCGTGACGTCGGTTCCGATCGCGGCGAGATCCGTCCGGTCGTGCCAGGCGCGAGCGAACAGGTCGGCGAGTTCGGGCATGTCGTCGCTGGTCATGCCCCAGCGGACCACTTCGTTCGTCCCGATCCGCACCCCTGCGCCGGTGTCGTCGGGGAGGCCGATCGCCGACGTCAGGAGGTTCGCCCGGCGCAGCCGTTGCGCAGCCGCGTGGCCGTCGCCGTTCGGGGCCCGGAGCGCGAATGCATGTGACTCCGTCGTCGGCCCTGCGGTGACCGGTCGATGCACCGGTACATCACGATCTGCCAGTTCCGTCGCCAGCCGTTGGGCGGCCGCGACCATCTCGCCGGCGTACTCGGCGCCGTCGGTCTGCCAATCGGTGAGCGTGATCGCCAGCGCTGCGGTGTTGCCGGCATCGAAGTTCGCGGTCAGGCCCGGAAACGCGATCGCGTCGACACGTTCGGCGATTGCGGCCTCGGTCGTCACGAGGAGGCCCGATGGCGGCCCGGCCAAGCTCTTGTAGGCGCTCATCGTCATGACGTGGGCACCCTCGTCGAGCGGGTTCGGCCAGGCGCCACCGGCGATCAGGCCCGACAGATGTGCCGCATCGAACAGCACGACGGCGCCCACCTCGTCGGCGATCGCTCGCAACTCGGCTACCGGGTGATGTGTCAGGTTGAGGCTGCCGCCGATCGAGATCAGTGCCGGGCGGATCTCGGCGGCCAACGCTCGAACGCCGTCGACGTCGACCGTGTACCGGTCGCGGTCGGGCGGCGCTTCGTGGATGTCGAGCCCGTAGAGATCGGCGGCGCCGCTCCGGTTGTGGGTGACGTGGCCCCCGATCGACGCGGGCGGGACGATGATGGGATCACCGGGCCGGCACGTCGCCATGAACGCGTACAGGTTCGCCAGTGCGCCGGAGCCGACCCGGACCTCGGCGAACGGCGCACGGAAGACCTCGGCAGCGAGTTCGGCGGCGATGATCTCGATCTGCTCGATCGCTTCGAGCCCCATCTCGTACTTGTCGCCGGGATAGCCGAGCGACGGACGCGAACCCAGCCCCGAGGCCAACAGCGCTTCGGCCCGCGGGTTCATCGTGTTCGCAGCCGGGTTCAGGTTGACGCAGTCTTCGTGGTGGATCCGAGAGCTGGTCGCCGCCAGGTGCTCCACCCGTGCCGCGGTGTCGACGGCGGGACGCCTGGCGACCTCGGACGCGATGCGTTCCACGAGCTCTTCGGTCGGTGCGGGCACCCACGGACGACGGGCGAGTTTCGGCATGTTCCGACGATATTCGTCGGACGCGTCACCGCTAGCGTCGACTGTCATGCCCCAGGCTCTCGTCCGTCGGCCCGGTCCGGCGCTGTCGGCAGGGATCCTGACCCATCTGGAGCGGGTGCCGATCGACGTCGAGCTCGCCGTCCGACAGTGGGAGGCCTACGTCGACGTGCTCCGCGCCGAGGGATGGACCGTCGTCGAGGTCGATCCGGCCGACGACTGCGCCGACGCCGTGTTCGTCGAGGACGCGCTGGTGGTGTTCGACGAGCTCGCTGTCGTCACCCGGCCCGGGGCCGCGAGCCGTCGACCCGAGACGGAGGGAGCCGGACGTGCCGCAGCCGAGCTCGGTCTCGACATCGCCCGCATCGACGAACCGGCCACCCTCGACGGCGGTGACGTGCTCAAGGTCGGCCACGTCGCGTACGTCGGCGTCGGCGGTCGTACGAACGATGCCGCAGTCGCACAGCTCGATGCCCTGCTCGCTCCACGCGGGTGGATCGTCGTGGCGGTGCCGGTCACCAAGGTGCTGCACCTCAAGTCGGCCGTCACCGCGCTCCCGGACGGCACGGTCGTCGGTTCGCCGGGCCACGTCGACGACTCCTCCGTGTTCGCGAAGTTCGTTGCGGTCCCCGAACCCGCCGGCTCACACGTCGTGCTGCTGGGCGGTGACCGACTCCTGATGGCGGCCCGTGCGCCGAGGTCGGCCGCGCTGTTCCGTTCGATGGGATACGAGGTCACCGAGGTGGACATCTCCGAATTCGAGAAGCTCGAGGGTTGCGTCACCTGCCTGTCGGTGCGGCATCGGGGCTGAGCGTCGGACAGACTCGGTGGATGGCGACGACATTCGACCACCCGCTCGACCGGTTTCGGCTCGATGGCCGGGTCGCGCTGGTCACCGGCGCATCCGCCGGGCTGGGCGCCCGGTTCGCCCGCGTGCTGCACTCGGTCGGCGCGACGGTCGTGGCGTCGGCCCGGCGGGTCGAACGCCTCGACGCGTTGGTCGCCGATCTCCCGGGTTCGATCGCAGTCGCCGCCGACATGGCGATCGCGGACGACCGTGTGCGTCTCGTGACCGAGACGCTCGGTCGGGCGGGGAGGGTGGACGTGCTCGTCAACAACGCCGGCATCAACTTCAAAGTCGGCATCGAACAGGAGACGCTCGACGAGTTCGAGCAGGCGATGCAGGTCAACACGACGGCGGTCTGGCACCTCACCAAGCTGTGTGTGCCGCACATGGTCGAACGCGGTACCGGGTCGATCGTCAACGTGGCGTCGATGCTCGGTCATGTGGGTTCGGCACCGATCAAACAGGCCAACTACTGCGCCAGCAAGGGCGCGGTCGTCAACCTGACCCGCGAGCTCGCGCTCCAGTTGTCGCGCAAGGGCGTCCGGGTGAACGCACTGTGTCCCGGCTACTTCCCCTCGGAGATGACCGAGCCCATGATCGGCGACGAGGGCAGCGAGAACTACCTCCGCACGTACTCCGGCATCCCCCGGATGGGCGAGGAGCACGAGCTCGACGGTGCGCTGCTGCTGCTCGCATCGGACGCCGGGTCGTACATCACCGGACACTCACTGCTCGTCGACGGCGGATTCACGGCTCGGTGAACACTCGGCACGCGATGCTGCGGCGGCATCGTTCCTGGTCAACGAGACCGCATCGTCTCAAGCCGAACCACCATGTTCCCGATGATCTGGCAGCATGAATGCGGACATGGACGTGACGGAACGGGCGACGAGCGAGGCGGAGCTTGCGGCGGAACCCGCGCGCGCCGTGGCGGAGATCGCAGTGCTCGCTGCCCGTATCTCGGAGTCGGTCGGCGCAGTGCTCGCCGGTCGCCAAGACGCAACGGCGACGTCGCTGGCCTGCCTCTTCTCCGGCGGCCACCTCCTGATCGAGGACATCCCCGGCGTCGGCAAGACCCTGCTCGCCCAGGCGCTCGCCGCTTCGGTCGGGGGTTCGTTCCACCGCATCCAGGGCACCCCCGACCTGCTGCCCGGTGACGTGACCGGCACGATGGTGCCCCAGGGCGATGGCTTCGAGCTGGTGTTCCGGGCCGGGCCGATCTTCTCGAATCTCGTCGTGTTCGACGAACTCAACCGCGCCAACCCGCGCACGCAGTCGGCGCTGCTCGAGGCGACCGAGGAGGCGGCCGTCACGGTCGACGGTCGCACTCGACCGCTCCCGAAACCGTTCATGCTCGTGGCCACGCAGAACCCGATCGAGATGACCGGCACCTACCCGCTCGGCGAAGGCGCGCTCGATCGCTTCGCAGCCGTCGTGACCCCTGGTCGTGCGAGCGCCGACGACGAGGTCGCGGTGTTGACGGGTCGGCGCGGCCGCTCGGTGCTGGCTGCCGTCGAACCGGTCGTCGACATCGACGCCGTCGAGTCGGCGCGCGAAGTGGTTCGCAACGTGTACGTGGCGGATCCGATCGCTCGGTACGTGGTGGCGCTGCTCGACGCCACCCGCGAGCATCCGCAAGTGCGACTCGGCGCATCGACGCGCGGCGGGGTCGCGCTGGTCGGGCTGGCCAAGGCGCGCGCTGCCATCGACGGCCGGCACTATGTCGTGCCCGACGACGTGATGGCACTCGCGACCGCCGCACTGTCGCATCGAGTCCTCGTCACCGGCGGGGCGGGCACGGTCGACGCCGGTCGGTCCGTGGTTCGGGAGTGCCTCGATCATGTCCCACCACCGACCGCCTGACAGGAGGTGGTGAGGTGATCCGTCCGGTCGGTGTGTCAGCAGGCGGACTCGGGCTCCTGCTCGCCTGGTTGGGTGGTGTTGCGATCGCCCGACTCACCGGCGCGACCCCGGTCGTGATCGTGCTGGCCGCCGGCTTCGTGATGTTCGTCGCTGCACTCCTCGACGGATGGCTCACCATGACGCGCACCGAGCTCGGCGAGATCGTGCTCCCGCATTCTTCCGACCAGGGGGCTCCGGTGCCGGTCTCCGGTCGGGTCTCCGCGCCCCGACCGGTGTTCATGGAGATCCGAGCCGGGGGTCGCGAGGTGGCACTCGGCTGGACCACCAGAACCGAGTTCTCCGGCGACGCCGTCTTCGATCGGCGAGGGTCGGTCGAAGAGCTGGACGTCCGGATTCGGAGCGCGGGCCTGCTCGGGCTCGTCTGGTGGGGTCGTCGGACGAATGTGTCCATCGCACGTCATCTCGTGGCGCCCGCACTGCACGCTCGGCCTGTCGAGATCGAACGTGCCGGCATCGCATCCGACGGAGATCTGTCGGGCGCGAGCGGCGCGATCAGCGGCGCGATCGACGGAGTCCGTCCGTGGCAGGACGGCGACAGTGAGAAGTTCGTGCACTGGGCGTCGACGATGCGGTCGGGGGAGCTGATGGTGCACGACCGCCGGCAGAACGCCGATCAGCGGTGGGTCGTCAGGGCCCGTTCGGGTACGCCTGCACCCGACGAGGAAGCCGGCGCCGCCCGACGGGCGATCGAACAGGGATTGCACGCAGGCGTCTCGGTGACGGCGGCGGTCGACGACGACGAACCGGTCACCCTCGGCAGTATCGCCGAGGCCGTCGAGTGGACGGCGCTCGCCGAACTCGGACCTTCCCCGACGCCCGAGCGCTCCTGGCGGGCGCGGTTCCGTCGCGTCGAACCCGACGCGACCGCGACCAACTCGGCACGCTGGTGGGCTGCAGCGGCAACGCTGGTGTCGCTCTGGATGCTGACCGGCGCCCTGTCGTACCCGGTGCTCGGCCACGTCCTCGTCGCGCTCGGTGTGGCCGCCGGCGCAGCGGTGTCGGCTCGGTCGCTCGTCACGGGTGAGCCACCGTCGGGGCTCGTGCGGAGCCTGGTCGGGCTGGGAGCCGTGATCGGCTTCGCCATGGTCGCGGCCGCGTCGGGCCGGTTCGACGGCCTGTTGGCGGTGTTGCGGGGACCGCTGCCGCAGGTGCTGCTGATTCTCATCGTGCTGCACGGTTTCGAGTGTCGCGACCGCCGCACGATCCGTGTGGGTCTCGGGATCTCGGCGGTCGTGCTGATGTACGCGTCGGGGCTTCGCGTCGACGGATCGATCGGCTGGTGGCTGCTCGCCTGGGCGACCACGTTCGGCGTGGCAATGGCCAAGTTGGCCGGTCCGACGCGGACGCTGACCCAGTGGCGTCGTCCTGCGGTCGAGCTGCCGGTGCGGCGCTGGGCGGTGCGAACGACAGGTGTCGGGTTCGCGGCGGCGTCGACGATCGCCGTGCTGGCCGTCGTCCCGGTACCGCCCGGTCCGGCCCGCCTCACGCTGCCGACGTTCATCGAGAACGCCGAGGGCGTACCGAACTCCGGTGGCATCGCCGGGCCCGACGGGAGCTCTCGCGACGCCGACTCGGTCACCGACGAACCCGACCGTGCTCCGCCGGGCCAGGCCGGCGGCTACACCGGGTTCGCCGAAACCATGGACACGTCGGTCCGCGGCGATCTGAGCGACGAGATCGTCATGCGCGTCCGGGCTCCGGAACCCGACTACTGGCGTGGCCAGACGTTCGCCCGGTTCGACGGCCGACGCTGGTACGCCGACGACGAGGTCGGCATCTTGCAGCGCGGTCCCAACATCGACGTCCCTCCATCGCTCGGCAACTTCCCCGTGGACGACGACGTGGTCGTCGATCGGTTCACGCAGACCTACTTCCTCGAGACCGACATGCCGAACGTGATCTTCCACGCCAGCCGCCCCACCCAGGTCGTGGCCGACACGAACGTCTGGACGCGCCCCGACGGGGCGCTCCGAGCGTCGACGGTGCTGCCGGAGGGCTCGATCTACACCGTCGTGTCGGACCGCGTGCGGGTCGATGCCGCACGGCTTCGGCGTCAGGGCCTCATCGGGCTGCGTCTCAACCGTCTCGGGCGTCAGGTGCTCGAGCGATATCTCGACGTCCCGGCGTCGACGACGCCCGAAACGATCGCCCTCGCGAACGAACTGGCGGCGGGTCACGAGTCGACCTACGACGTCGTTCGTGCGTACGAGGCGTGGATGTCCGACAATGTCGAGTACGACCTCGACGCGCCGCTCCCCGATGCCGGCGAGGACGCGGTCCACGACTTCCTCTTCGATTCACAGCTCGGCTTCTGCGAACAGATCGCCTCGTCACTCACGATCATGCTCCGGACGCAAGGGGTGCCGGCCCGGCTGGCGACCGGCTACGTGTCGGGGACCCGTGACCAGATCTCGGGGGTGTTCGAGGTGCGGGCGAGCGACGCGCACGCCTGGGTCGAGGTGTGGTTCCCCGGAACGGGCTGGCAGGCGTTCGATCCGACCGCTGCCGTGCCGCTCTCCGCCGATGCCGAGATCGAGTCGGTGGGCGCCGACCTGGCCGCCGGGCTCGGCGGGTACGTCGGAGACCACCCGGTGCGGATCGTGCTCGTCATCGCCGGCGGGATCGGCGTCCTGGCCGTCGGGCGCCTGGTTCGCATCGCCGTCGAGCGCCGTCGACGCGGCCGTTGGGGTTCCTTGCAGGACCGATTCGCGGCGATCGCCGCCCGCCGCGGCGCTCCATCCGTGGCGTCGAACCCGGCACTGGCCGCGGCGTGGACGGGTGCCGACGACGAAGCAGTCGCCCGCCTGGTGGCCGAACGACTCGATCGGGTGGCGTTCGATCCGTCGTTCGACGACGAGGACGACGTCTTCGCCGAGACGCGGAAACTCGTCGGGACGTTGCGCGCCACCGATCGGTAGTCTCGCCGCGTGAAGCGGTCCCGGGTCCTCCAGTTCGGCGTGATGACCGCGCTCCTGGCGTCCGGGTACGGCGTGATGTTCACCGTGCTCGACGACTTCCGTGACGAATACGGCATCGAGGCGCACTGGCTCGGCCTGATCGTCGGGATCGGCTTCCTGTCCGGCTTCCTGTCACAGGTGTTCCTCGCGCCGGTCGCCGACCGCGGGTATGCGCGCCGGATGGTGTTGGCCGGCCTCGTGTTGAATGCCGTCGGTCTCCTCGGCATGGCCGCCGGCGAGACGCTGGGCGTGCTGTTGCTGGCGCGGTTCGTGTCGGGGATCGGCATGGGGATGGCGGTGCCGGCCGTCCGTCGCATCGTCATCAACGAGGATCCCGAGAACCTGGGCTCGAACATCGGCTTGCTGCTGGCGGCCGACGTCACCGGCTTCGCCATCGGGCCTGCCATCTCGGCGTTGCTCGTACCGGCGTTCGGCATCCCGGCGCCGTTCCTCGTGATCGCGGCGGCCAGCCTGCTCTGCCTCCCACTCGTGCTCCGCATCCGGGTGACCGAAGCGACCGTGCAGCCATCGCGGCGATTCGCCTTCGACCTGCTCGGTGAGCGGCCGATGATCGCCGGCTTGATGATGGGGGCCGCGGTGTTCCTGATGATCGGAACGTTCGATGCGCTGTGGGCGATCGTGCTCGACGACCTCGACGCGAGTGAATGGGTGGCCAACATCGGGATCACGCTCTTCGCGATCCCGCTCATCTTCCTGAGCTCCTGGGGTGGTCGTCTCGCGCAGCGGGTGGGCCCGTTCCGGCTGGGGCCGCTCGGTCTGCTGATCGGCGCTGGGTTCATGTTCTCCTACGGGTTCCTGCCGACCGGGATCGCCATGTTCAGCGTCGGCATCTTCCACGGCGTCAGCGACGGGATCACCGTGTCGAGCACCGGTGTCGCCGTCGGCTTGGCGGCACCGGCCGAGCGGCAGGCCGGCGCGCAGGGGATGCTGGGCGCCGCCGAGACGCTGACGGGCGGTCTGACGGCGGTGCTGGCAGGCGTGCTCTACACCGTGGGCGGGCGCGAGCTGGCCTACACGGTGTGCGCCGTCATCATGGTGGTGCTCGCAGTGGGGGCCTATCTGCTGGTCGGCGCCGAGTACCGCAACCGTCAAGCGCTCCACCTCGACGACGAGATCCGAGACCCGGCGTCCGCCGTCACCGGTCACGCCTGACCGGCGTCCGTCGGCGCGGAGATGTCGAGCAGGACGTCGAGCGACGGGGCGTCGCCGAGTGCACGGGCGAGCACGGCGTGGTGTTCGTCGTCGATCGGGTGCTCGCCGGAGTCCGCGGAACGACGTGCCTGTTCCGGGTCGCGGACCACCATGGCGTAGACGAGCAGGTGTCGCCCGTCGATCTCGACGAGCAGCGCCTGCTCGTGGTCGACGGTCTCGTCGATCAGTGTCGCCTCGGCCTCCTCGCGGCGGGTGGTCTGCAACTGGTGCATCCAGTCGCGCAGCCGACCGACCTGGTCGGCATGAACGTGTCGAACCGCCAGTTGCAGCATGTTCAGGCTTCCTCCATCGGGTCGGCCGTGACCTGGCCGTCGATTCGCTCCCGCAGCAGATCGGCGTGGCCGGCGTGCTGTGCGTACTCCTCGATCATGTGGATCAGCACCCACCGCAACGACATCGGCCCGCGCCACTTCTCGACGCCCGTGACGTCGAGGTCGGGCGCCGAAGCGACGAGAGCGTCGGCGAACGCCACCTCGCGACGCCACACGGCCCAGGCCTCGTCGACGAGCGCTGGGTCGGCGACGGCTCGGTGGAAGTCGGCGTCCGGGTCAGCGGGTTCGGCGAACGGACGCGGGACGTCCTCGCCGGCCATCACGTTGCGGAACCAGCCGGTCTCGACGCCGGCCAGGTGCCGAACGAGACCGAGTAGGGACATCGACGACGGCTCGACGGAGCGGCGCGCCATCTGCTCGGCATCGAGGCCCAGGCACTTGCGCTCGAACGCGGCGCGCTGCGCAGCCAGGAAGTGCGTGAGCGCAGTGCGTTCGTCGGCTCTCGCGGCAGGGTCGTGATCCGGGTACGGCCAGTCGTCGGGAGCGGTCATCGAACTCAGTGTCGCATGCCCGACGTCGGCGGGGTGGGCGTGTGTCGGCTCGGGCTCGGCGATCGAGCTCAGCCGTCGGAGTCGTCGACCCGCCCGAGTCGGGGCAGCATGAAGCCGAGCCGCATGAGCCCGACGCCCACCAGGAAGAACAGCCCGGCACGCCACAGCGTGTCCACCTCGCGCAGGTCGACCGTCAGCAGTTTGCCGACGGTGAGCCCGAGCACCGCGAGGCCGGTCGCCCCCACCTGGGCGTCCTGACGAACCGCCCCCAGCACGAAGACGACCGTTCCGATGGCCGCCCAGGAGATCGACACCAGGGCCTGACCCTGCGGCAGGTGCACCAACACCGAACCCAGCCAGACGAGGGTCAGCCCGAGTATGACCAGGGCGCCGACCTGCCGGAGCAGCCGTTCGCCGGACTGCCAGGCGGCCACCGCGATCGCAATGACGATGAGTGCGTGGCCGATGTCGTCGGTGAACGGGGCGTCATCGGTCCATGCGTCGATCATCCTGGCGGTCACGAAGACGCCGGCGACCGCTGACACGGCCGCGGCGTTGATGAGCACCCGCAGGTTGTGATCGAGCGCTCGACCCAACACGACCAGTCCGGCGCCCTGTACCGCGAGCGCGAGGAACGTCGCCGTCGTCGACATCAGGACGGCGAGCCCGATCGACAGGGTGACGCTGGCCCCGATGAGCAGCGACACGAAATGAGCGGGTCGGATCCGGGTCCGGAGGATGACCGCGACCGCAGCTGCGCCCGCAGCGACCGAGATCGCCGTCCATCCGATGACGATGTCGCGATCCGAGTCCAGGACGCCTGCGAAGGTGACCGTGAACGCCCAGGGCGCCGCCAACGCAGCCAGCTGCACCTCGAGCTGCTGCCAGATCGAGGTGAGGTCGCCCACACTGGGCAGCCAGCACAGCGCCGCAGTCACCAGCGCCGCGGCGAGGCCGAGGAGTACCCGGTCGATCGTCGTCGTGGCCTGTTCCACCAGTGCGAGCATCGCAACCATGCCGGTGAGGTGTGCCGCGAGCTGAAGTGCGAACCATCGGCGTTCGAGCGAGACGGCGATCATCGTTGCCGCGAGCACCGTGAACCACGCCCAGGTCGACACGAACGGTGGATCGGACCGACCGATCACCGCCCACCCGATGGCTCCCCCGGCCAGCGTGGCGGCCGCCACCCATTCCGACCGGATGGTACGTGCCAGCAGCGTGCCGCCGATGCCGACGACGACCGTCGACGCGAAGGCGATGTCGGTGTTCGCCTGGTCGACGAACAGGTCGGAGGCAGCGGTCGTGAACAGGGCGAGGACGCCGCCCGAGCACAGCGCGTGTGTCCAACCGGGTCGGGTCGATCGGAGTCGGAGGCCGGCTCCGATCAGGGCGAGCCCCACGCCCAGCGCCCCGACCAGCTGCAGTTCGGGGCCGATCCAGTTCCGGCTGATCGCCGTGCTCACGGCGAAACCCACCGCCAGGACCACGAGCGCCACCCCACCCCACTTCAGCACGGTCTCACTGTCGACTACCAGGTCGGGCCGGGTGGTCGTCCGGTGGTCGACGTGGGGGACCGGCCACGCCGACGGGGTCGGTTCGACGCGGGGGACCGGCGGTGCCCACTGCGACGGGGGAGCGCCGACGTCGACGCGATCGACTCGCTCCCGCAGCTCGGTGAGCTCGGCGTCGAGCCGGGCGACCTGCCGTTCGAGTTGCTCGACACGAGCCGACGGATCGATCTCCATGTCTTCATCGTGACATCGCTCGCGCGTTCGTGAAGTGATCTTCGGCCCGATCTGGTCGTCGCGGGTCAGGCGCCGACGTCCTCGGGTACCCGACGACGCAGGTCACGCCGGCGCGACCGTGCTGTCAGATGCCTGGGAGGCGGTCGACGCCGGGAAGATCGGGCCCGCGTACGCCCGGCGGCGCTACGACGAGCTCGTCGCGCCGACCGGCTGATCGTCGGTGGCGGGCAGCGTGCGCCGACGGTACCGGCGGTCAGGCCCGCTCATGTGCGAGCATGCTGCGACGGACCTTGCCGGCGTCGTCGCGGACCGGCTCGTCGACGAACTCGTAGGTCGCCGGGCACTTGTACGACACCAGCCGGTCGGCGACATGGGCCCGCAGATCGGCCTCGTCGACACCGCCGGGCGCGTCGACGATCGCGTGCACACGCTTGCCCAGGTCCTCGTCGGGGACGCCGATCACCGCGCAGCTGCGGACCGCCGGGTGCTCGTCGATGGCCGCCTCGACCTCGGCCGGATAGATGTTGGCGCCGCCACGAAGGATCAGGTCCTGGCGTCGATCGGACAGATAGACGTACCCGTCTTCGTCCATCCAGCCCATGTCGCCGAGGCTCTCCCACTCGGTGTCGCCGAGCGGCTTCGACTCGGAGCCGATGTACCGATACGTCGACCCCGGACCGCCGTCAGCGAGCATGTAGATCTCCCCGATCTCGCCGGGTGGCAGGTCCTGACCGTCGTCCCCGACGATCTTCATCTGACCGATGATCGGGCGCCCGACCGATCCGTGGTGTTGGAGCCACTCGCGACCGGTGATCCAGGTGACGGCTTGTACCTCCGTTCCCGCGTACAGCTCGCACAGCACGTCGGGCCCGACCCAGTCGATCCACTCCTCCTTCAGCCACGGTGCGCACGGTGCGGCCATGTGGACGGCGACTTCCAGCGACGACATGTCCGCGGCCGTACGGACCTCCTCGGGCAGCTTCCAGATCCGGGCCATCATCGTCGGCACGAGGTAGAGGTACTTCGGCCGGTGTTCGTTCACCGCCTCGAGCACCTTTTCCGGAACGAACTTCGGGAAGTTGATGACGTGGTTGCCGCCGACGAGGCCCAACGTCGAGATCGAGAACGGTGCGTTGTGGTACAGCACGCCGGGGATGACGCACGCCGACCGGTACGGCAGCCCGAAGCCGGCTCGTTCGGGGTCGAACGCGCCGGGTGTCGATGCGAGAATGATCTTCGGTCGGCCGGTGCTGCCGCCCGACGTCGGTGCCTTCCAGCACCGGGTGGTTCTGTCGGGCAGCTCGCTGTCGTTCAGCGACGGGTCGGGTTGGTAGTCGATCGGCACCGTGTGGCGATTCGGGATGCGATCGGACCCGACACCGACCACGATCCGGGAGTCGGCCAGCTCGACGATCTCCTCCAGTTCGCGGCCCGGCAGACGGGCGGAGACCGGCTGCGGCGTGGCGCCGAGCTTCCACGCCGCGAACGCCGACTCGAAGAATGCCGTCGAGTTGGGCAATGCGATCGTCACGAGATCGTCGGCGACCACACCCAGCTCGGTGAACGCCCTCGCCAGCCGGTTCGTCCTCCGATCGAACTCCTGCCAGCTCAGGGTCGTGTCGCCACAGGTGAGCGCAGGGTCGTGCGGGCGCTCGGCGGCGTGCATCGTGATCGCCCTCGAGATCGAGACGGGTTCCATGGCCAGCGAGCGTAGGCACGGCCGGCGAGCCCGGATCAGCCGGAGCTGCGGGACAGACGTTCGATCTCGTGCTCGGCCGACCAGCTCTTGACCGTGCTCTCGATCGCCCAGAAGCCCCGCGGACACAGCAGATCGTCGATCAGGAACTCCATCGCCGGAGCGAAACTCTGCCGTGTCTGCCGGGCGTATTCGACCGAGTCGTCGAACGGCCGCAGCTCGAAGCCGTGCGTCGTCAGCGTCTCGTACAGCTCGCGGAACAGCGGGGAACCGTCGACGTCAGGCGTGTCCTCCACGGGCGTCCGATATGAGCTGAGGTCGACGTTGCGGGTCATCTCCCTGAAGATCGCCTCGGCCCGCCGGAGGAACCAGTACGAGTGGCCGTCGGTCGCCCCCATGATCAGCTGGGCCTGGAGGGCCGCATCGCACAGCAGCCCCAGCGCGGTGACCCAGTTCTGCTGCCGGTTGTGCGATCGGAACAGCGCGAGCAGCGGCACGGTCGAGTGCGTCTCGAGAATGCTCGCGGCCCACTGCTCCCACCGCTCGAACTGGGCATCGAGCTTCTTCGGATCGGCGTCCGGCGCCCACGCCATCAGCAGGGCGGTCGGGGTGATCCGTTCCGAGCTTCCGGCGTCGAGCGTCATCAGCTCCCGCTCTCGGTCGGAGTAGGCGGCGTACAGCGACGGGAGATAGCCGATCACCAACGCCACCGTGATGACGCCGGAGAATGCCTCGATGATCGCACCGACACGAGGCACGACCTCGACCGGAACGATCTCGCCGAAGCCGAGGGTGAAGAACACGACACCGGAGAAGTACCAGGCGTCGCCGAGCCCCCCGATCGCCGGGATCTCGCCCATCCCCCACCAGATCAGGCCGAAACCGGCCACCTGGAGCAGGCACCAGACGAACAGCAGGATGATCAGCAGTGCCGGTCCGAACACCGTCAGCGCCGCCTCGCGGATCCGCGATGTTTCGGGCAGGCGCCGCACGGCACCGCGAACGGTGACGAACAGCCCTCGCCCGATCCATCGCGAGGGCCACCAACGTTGGTACGAGGTCGATGTCGATACCAGCGTGTTCACCAGATCGGCGAGCGCGACGGCCACGAGGGCGGCACCGGCGATCACGGCGAGGGCATCGATCATGGTGCCGCCGACGTGCTCGGTCGTTCCGTCGTCGCTGCGTCGGACGTGGGCGGCGAGGGCACGGTCGCGTACGACGCCTCGGCCGAGATCCATCGAACCTGCAACGGCGCGATCCGCCGAAGTGCGGTGTCACCGGGGGCGAGCAGGTCGACGGCATCGACGGCCACATCGGGGTACCCGACGACGTCGATCGTCTCGGCGCCGACGTTTGCGAGCCCGACGAGCTCCCCGAAGCGCGGGTGCGACCGATGCCAGGCGAACACCGAGGGGGAGCCGGGGTCGAACACGCGCACCGACGCCCCGTGGTCGTGCAGGGGGCCGCAGCTCCGGCGGGCCTCGACGAGGTGCCGGAGGCCCGCCCAGACCTGACCGGTCGGTGTCGTCGGGTCGAGCCGATCGGCCACGAGACGGTCGTCGAGGTGCGGTCGGTGCGACCAGCGGCTGTCGGCGCGGCGTTCCGGGTCGGTGGACCAGGTCGTGTCGTCCTGCTGACCGAGCTCGTCGCCCATGTAGATGATCGGCACACCGCCGAACCCGAAGGCGATCGCGTAGAGGAACAGGATGCGGTCGATGGCACGTGCGAGCGCGTCGGGGTCGTCGGCCTCCGACGCAGCGGTCACGCCTGCCAGCGTCGCCGTCATGCCGCTCGTGCGCTCGTCGCGGGTCACGGCGTTGGTCGCGAACGGAGCACCCCGGGCGAACGACTGCCAGAAGTCGCCGCGGTAGAACTCCGCGAGGTAGTCGCGATGTCCCTGACCGCCCAGGCCGACCGACGCTGCATCACGATCGTCGATCGCCCACCCGATGTCGTCGTGACACCGTACATAGGTGAACCAGGTGGCCCTGGGCGGAATATCGGTCAGGCGTGCGATCGCCGTTCGTGCCAGGTCGGCACGTCCGGAAGCCAGCATGGACCATCCCTGCACCATCAACTGGTTGTGGTAGGCGAGCTCGCATTCGCGCCGGTCCCGAATTCGGCGACCCTCGTGCCCGACACCGTCGTGACGCCCGAGGTAGGCGACGAGATCGTCGGGCCCGACGATCGCCTCGGCGAGCAACACGGTGGCGGGCGCCGCCATGGCGAGCACGGCACGCAGCGCCTGCGCGACGAGATGGGCCTCCGGTTGGTTCTGGCAGTTGGTCCCGAGTCGCTTCCAGGTGAACGCGATCGCGTCGAGCCGGAGGATCTCGATGCCGTAGTTGGCGAGCGCGAGCGCGATGCCGACGACTTCCACCATCACGTCCGGGTTCGACCAGTCGAGGTCCCACTGGAACTCACGGAACGTCGTCCAGACCCACCGCTGCATGGACTCGTTCCATGTGAAGTTGCCGGGCGAGAGGTTGGGGAACACCTCGGGCAGCGTCGCCTCCCATCGGTCCGGCTCGGTCCGATCGGGGAACGTGCGATACAGCGAACGGTGGTACTCGGACCCGCACGCGGCCGCGCGGGCCCACTCGTGATCGTCGCTCGTGTGATTGAGCACGAAGTCCACGCACAGGCTGATCCCGTTGGCTCGCAGCTCCGCGATCAGCGCGAGGAGGTCGTCCAGCGTCCCCAGCCGTGAATCGGGTCGGAGGTAGTCGCCGATCGCGTAGCCGCCGTCGCTGTCTCCGATCCGGGGCTGGAGCAGCGAGAGCAGATGGAGCGTGTCGACGCCGAGTTCGGTCAGGTGGGGGATCCGCCGCTGGAGCCCGGCCAGGTCACCTCCGAAGCGGTCGACATAGGCCATGTAGCCGATCCGCTGCGGCTCTTGATACCAGGACGGGTTCGCAGCGCGGGCACGATCGAGATCGATGAGGTCGGCGGGCCGGCGCCGGTGGGCGGCCCGTGCCGCATCGACCAACCGTCGCCCGACGGCCGTCGCGGTCACGGGGTACACACCCGCCAACGCCGAGTCGAGGTCTCGCTGCCACTCGGCCACGCGCACGTCGAACTCGCTCGGCATTCCGCCAACAGTAGGTGCGTTTGGCTACTGTCCGCCGCATGCGCGACCGCACGACTCCACGTCCCTCCGGCTGCTCGATCGGGGATCGGTCATGACCGTCCGGCTCGGGCTGCTCGCCGCGTCCCGGATCGCCCGATCGGCGGTCGTCGCTCCCGCGCCCGACGTCGCCGGTGTCGAGCTCACCGCGGTCGCGGCCCGCGACCTCGATCGGGCACGATCGGCCGCGGACGAGTGGGGGATGCCGCAGGCGTACGGCTCGTACGCCGAGCTGATCGCCGCCGACGACGTCGACGCCGTGTACATCGGCACGCCGGCTGCGATGCACCGGGAGTGGGCGATCGCTGCGATCGAGGCCGGTAAGCACGTGCTGTGCGAGAAGCCGTTCGCGGCGAACGCCGACGATGCCCGCCGGATCGCCGACGCCGCCCGCGGCAGCGACGTCGTGGTGATGGAGGCGTTCCACTGGCGATATCACCCATATGCCGGACAGATCCGGGGCGTGCTCGACTCGGGAGTCCTCGGTCGGATCGATCGGATCGAGGCCGTCTTCGACATTCCCGCCGGTCGGATCGGGTTCGACGACATCAGGTGGGACCTCTCGATCGGCGGGGGAGCGACGATGGACCTCGGCTGCTACCCGATCCAATGGGTGCGGTTCGCAGCGGGTGCCGAACCGGACGTGGTGTCGGCAGTGGCGGAGTGCCCGGTCGAGGGTGTCGACGGATCGCTGACCGCCGACCTCCGCTGGCCGTCGGGCGTGACCGGCTCGATCGGCTCGTCGATGATCGCCGACGGCGACGAGGTCGTGGCGTACCTGAAGGTCGCCGGGGAGCGAGGCACGATGACGGCGACCAATCCGTTGGCACCGCAGAACGGTGGTGCGATGATCACGGTCGCGACCGCCGGCGGCACCCAGACCTTCGAGGTGGAGCGGTCGGCGACCTACTTCCACCAGTTGGTGGCGTTCCGCGACGCGATCTCCGATGGAGTCGAGTTCCCGACGACCGCGGACGACGGAGTTCGGAACATGGAGATCGTGGATGCCTGCTACCGGGCAGCCGGCCTCGAGCCTCGTCCTGCACTGCAGGATTGACGTCCCGCACGGGGTGGCGGTCGTCGAACCGCCGGCCAGCGAACACGCTGCCCCGTGGTCGGTACCGGGCAGCAGCACCTTCGCCGCGTCTCTCTGAACGTTGGTCTGTCGAGCCGACCGCAGCTCCTCCGTGCGTCGCTCGATCGGAAGCGGCATCTCGCCGTGGCCGATCCCTGAGCGGTGTCTCGCTGCCCCTGAGGAAGTCACCCCTCGGGTCCCACGCCTGCACGATCGTCGTCGTCGCCGCGGCACGAAGCGATCCCTGCGGCCATCGCTAACGTTGTGGCGAACGTCGCCATCCGCCGCGACATCGATGGATCGGAGCCGTGGTGAATCCCAACGTCGATACCTACATCAGCCGATCGGACAAGTGGCCCGACGAGCTGACCGCGCTGCGTGCGGTCCTGCTCGGATGCGGGCTGGCCGAGGCGATCAAGTGGGGCAAACCGTGCTACAGCCACGACGGCTCGAACATCGTCATCGTCCAGGAGATGAAGGACTTCCTCGCCCTCATGTTCTTCCGGGGCGCCCTCTTGAAGGATCACGATGGCGTACTCGAGGAACAGGGTCCGAACTCACGATCGGCCCGCCGCATGTGCTTCACCTCGGTCGACGAGGTGACCCGGTCGGCCGACACGGTCCGGGCGTACGTCGCGGAGGCCATCGAGGCCGACGCCGCCGGTCTCGAGGTTGCGCCGGCTCCCGACCTCGTCCTGGTCGACGAGCTCAAACGGCGCCTCGACGCGGACCCCACGTTGCAGGCGGCGTTCAACGCCCTGACCCCCGGTCGGCAGCGGGAGTACCACCTGTACGTCTCGGGTGCCAAACAGGCCGCGACCCGCGAGGCGCGTATCGACAAGTACGTTCCGAAGATCCTGGACGGCAAGGGCTTCCGCGACCGCTGAGGGTCGTCACGCCTCCGCCCGGTGGTCAGAGACGAGCGGTGCGGCCGTCGAGGCGAACGGGCCGTTCGCAACAGTCGGACGTCAGCAACTCGTCCATCATCTCGGCGTCGGTCGACTCGGCCCAATGGCGGCTGCCGGCGTCGTCGAGGCAGGCGAGGATCGCCCGCTCGGGCCGCATCTCGCGATCGAACGTCACCGTGTAGGTCTCGAGTGTCGCCTCCGAGACCGGCGCATCGGGAGAGGGACGCGACGGCAGCGCGTCGACGATCGCCTGCACGTCGTCGGTTCGGAAGCCGTGGTCCGGCGCTCGCGCCGCCAGCACCAAAGCGCTGTGCTTCGTGAACGTGCCGCCGTTCCCCGTCAGGAACGCTCGCTGGTCGGGTGACTCGCGCAGCAGGTGCACGGCACGCGTGAGCGGCAGGATGCAGTAGCAGTTCAGCGGGCCGGCCGCGAACGTGAGACCGCCGGTGATCGTGAAGTCGCGCCCGGGATCGATGCCGAGCTCTCGCTGCGCCAGCTGCACGGCAACGGGGAAGCACGAGTACAGGTCGATCAGCTCGCAGTCGTCGTGGTCGACGCCGGCGAGTGCGAGCGCTCGTGAACCGGACGCCTGCATGGCCGGTGACTCGTCGAACGCCCAGCGGTTGGTCGGGTGCCACTCGTCGGCGACCCCGACGCCCGACCACGGGAAGATCCAACGATCGGGCGTGACGCCGGCCGCTGTGGCGGCTCCGGCCGAGGACATGATCACGGCGCCGCCCTGATCGACGTCGAGGTTCGACGTCATCAGCTTGGGATACGGGCTGGCGACGGGCCGGTTCGATGCCGATTCGGTTGCGATGTCCGTCGCCTCGACCGGTGTACGTGACCACGCGTTCGGGTTGTGGGCGGCGACCCGGCTGGCACACGCCCAGAGATCGGAGATTCGACGACGATGCCCGTCGAGGTCCTCGCCGAGTCGATGGCGGAGCGCTGTCTCTGCCATCGCATAGAACCGCGCCACCACATTCACACCGATCGCGTTCTCGACGTCGGAGGACATGTCAGGGTCGTTGCCCAGCACGTCGTCGGGGCCGGCGCCGTCGGATTCCGGGAGGTATGCGGTCTTCTCGCCCCTCGCACGATCGCTGCGACGCGTGCGCATCGACTCGGCGCCGCAGATCACCGCCGTATCGAGTTCACCCCGCTGGATCCGCGAAGCCGTGTCGATGACGAGGTCGTAGAGCTGGTTGCCGCCCACGGTGGTGATCGTTGACGTGACCCCGGACGCGCCGATCCGGTCGGCCACGAGCCGTCCCGGGTCGCGGTACGGCCAGACGCCCCACACGACGCGCACGGCGTCGATGCGCGACCGCGTCGATCCGGGAGCACCGCTGTCGACGAGCGCCGCCTCGGCACAACGGACCATGAGGTCGATCGGTTCGCTGCCGCGGTCGCGGTCGTTGATCTGGCCGGCCCCGACGATGACCGGCTGACGAGGATCGATCGTGCTCACGATCGATCCGCTTCGCGTGCCAACTCCCGGACGAACTGCTCGTGATCACCGGGCTGCAGTGCGACCTCGCCGATCGCCTGCTTGCTGCGGTGCTCGCCCCGCAGCACGGCGAGCGGATCCTGCTGGTCGCCGACGTAGCCGAGCGCGAATGCGCCCTCCTGGTAGCCCATCATCTTGAGCAGGTCGTCGTCGAGCGTGCGTGCGATCTCGGGTGGACAGGCCAGGTACTGGTTCTCCTCCTGACGCACCCAGCCCACGGCATAGGTGATGTTGACCCCACGTCGCACTCCGTCGCTCACGTTGGCGCCCCCGCCGTGCAGCACCTTGCCGTCGTAGAACAGCACACTGCCGCGCGACATCTCGGCCGCTTCGGTGGCGACCGCGGCGGCGTCGGCATCGCTCATCGTCGAGGTGCCGGGTGCGATGCGAGTGGCGCCGTTCTCGATCGTGAAGTCGCTGAGCGCCCACATCGTGTTGCACTGCACGTGGTAGTCGGGCGGGAACCGGAAGAAGTCGAACGCCATCTGATCGCGATGGAGCTTCTGGGCCGACTCGCCGGGCTCGATCGAGATGATCTGGGTCAGGTGGAGTTGCACGGTGGTCACGTGGTCGAGGAACGCTCGCACGGTGCCCACGACGGTCGGATGCATGACGAGATCACGGGCCGCGGGGCAGCGAGCGATCAGCTGGCCGGTGCGTCGGGTGTGGCGGCCGTCGTACTCGTCGCGCCCGCTCGCCGACGCCTCGATGTAGGGCATCGCCTCGGCTTCGAGCCGATCGAGGATCAGCGGGTCGGCGACGTCGTCGACGATCACGTAGCCGAACGTGCGCAGGTGGCCGCAGATCTCCGCGATCGGTGTGTCCGGGGCGAGCGTCGTCAATGCCACGCTCGGATCGTAGGCGGTGACTCGTCGCCGTCGGTGGCCGGAGCGGTACCGTCGAACCATGACCAGGATGGTGATCCACGCCGACGACGTCGGGATGTGCCACGGTACGAATCAGGCGTTCGTCGAGCTGGCCCGATTCGGCACGATCGGCGCAGGCTCGGTCATGGTGGCCTGCCCGTGGTTCCCCGAGATCGCAGCGATCGCAGCCGGCGACGACACGCTCGACGTCGGAGTGCACCTCACGCTCAATGCCGAGCAGCAGGGCTATCGCTGGGCGCCGATCAGCGGTCCGTCCACGGCCGGCGGGTTGACCGACGAGCACGGGTACTGCTGGTCGACGGTCGCCGAGGTGCGCGCCAACGCCCACCCCGACGCCGTCGAGGCGGAGTGGCGCGCCCAGGTCGATCGAGCGCTCGATGCGGGCATCGACGTGTCCCACCTCGATGCGCACATGGGATCAGCCCTGGCGCCCGAGTGGTGCGACCGGTACATCGCGCTCGGCGTCGAATACGGCGTGCCGGTCCTGATCACCGAGACGCTGCGCGTCTACGGCCCGAACAACCACCTCGCCGATGTCACCGAATCACAGTTCGCACCGTTCGTCGCACAGGCGAGGTCGGCGGGCATGCCGATCTTCGGCCGGGTCCTCGAGACCGACTTCGGTCGACGGCGTGGTGCACCTCACGACTACCCGGCGATGCTGACGTCGGTGTCCGACGACCTCGTCTACTGCGCATTCCATCCCTGCCGGCCCGGCCCGGGCGAGGTCGAGATGATCGAGCCCGATGCCCACCATGTGCGCGTCGACGAGTACGCGTTGTTCCACACCGACGCGTGGAAGGCATGGCTGGACGACCAGCCGATCGAGCTCATCGGGATGCGCGAACTCCGGGACGACTGGCGCCGGCATCACCGCGCCGACCACTGAAGGGCCTCGGTGGTCGAGGTGTCGCGTCCCGGCGGTGTCGGCGGGCGCGAACGTGCGATCGACGTTCGGCCGGAGATCGCCGCTCGCCATCAACGCGGCGAGTCGGTCGATCCCGGGGTTCGACCTCGGCCCGGGGGAGGTCGAGATCGCCGGACCGCGGCGGGATGATCGCCTGAATCCGCTCCCGGTGTCACCCGTTGTCGACCTGGGACGGCGTCGGTTCCCGGGCGTCCGGTGCGACGTCGTGCGGATCGTCGTCGGCAGTGTCCACGGAGATGACCGTCTTGCCCCGGCCGTGGGGCTGCCGGAAATGCCGCATGGCGTCCGCCATCTCCGACAGCGGGAACGTGCGATCGACGACGGGTGCCAGCTTGCCGGCCTCGACGAGACCGGTGAGATGGGCGAGATTCACGGCGTTCGGCGTCGCGACGTAGGTGCACAGTCGGTGCCCGACGAATGGCGAGACGACCATCGCCGTGGCGAGCCGCCCCAGCGGCCCGAACCACCGACCGCCTTCGCCACTGCTGAGCACCAGCGTTCCACGAGGGGTGAGCAGCTCGCGCAGCTCCGAGGCCGACTGGGAGCCGGCCAGCTGGAACACGACGTCGTAACGATCCGGCCCGGCCGTGACGTCGCCTTCCATGCGGTCGATGACGTGGTCGGCACCCAACGCCGCGACCAGGTCGACATTTCGTGTGCTGCACACAGCGGTCACTTCGGCGCCCTTCGCCTTGGCGATCTGCACCGCGAACGAGCCGACGCCGCCGGCGGCACCGATGATGAGCACGTGCTGTCCCGGTTGGACCTGGCCGTGGTCCCGGAGGCCGAGCAGCGCCGTCTGACCGGCGATCGGAATGGCTGCAGCCTGCTCGAAGGACAGCCCCTTCGGCTTGAGCGCCAGAGCACCCTGTGCGGCGGGCGCGTATTCGGCGAAGGCGCGGTCGCTCTCGCCGTAGACCTCGTCGCCGGGTCGGAATCGCTCGACCTTCGAACCGACGGCGACCACGCGTCCCGACAGGTCGGACGCCCGGATCCGGCGACGCGGTCGCGTGAGCCCGAACATCACGCGCATCGCGAGCGGCTCGCCGCAAACGAGATGGTCGACCCACGCGCCGATCGAGGCGGCATGGACCCTGACCAGCACCTCGTCGTCGTTGATGTGGGGCACGTCGACGATGGCGAGCTCGAGGACGTCGGCGCGCCCGTAGCGTCGCTGCACCATCGCCTGCATCGTCGGGTTCGTGACGTGGGGGGCCGGTGTGGCGGGCTCGTCGGCCCGGATCTGCGCAGGATACACCAACCCCATCGCGGGCCCCTTTCCGTTCTCCGGCTCCTACGCTCGTCGTCGACGAAGCCGGGGACCAGGGGACAATGACCCATCGGCAGCGACCGCAGCGGACCGTCGTGAGCCGGTTGCTCTGCTCGCCCCGAACCGAGCGAACGATTCCGGGCTCTCAGACCTGGAGCTGGCTGAGCAACTCCTGCTTCTTCTCCTCGAACTCGTCGAAATCGATCCTGTCGTCGGCGAAGTCCTGATGCAGCTTCTCCAGCTTGGCCATCACGCTGCCGGCATCCACGTCCGGCGTCGGCTCGTCGGCGGCTTCGGCGGCGGCCTCGAGGCGCTCCTGCTTGCGGGCAGCCTTCGCCTTGGCCTTCTCGGCACGCGCCATTTCGCGCTGACGTTTCTGGAACTTGGCTTGGCTCATCGCGACTCCTCCGCTGTGTTCCAGGCCGGTACGACCAGCCTGAATGAGGACGAGCGGCAGCACCTGGGTCCGATCGACCCTACCAGCGGGTCGGCCTGAGCGGGTCTCGTCCCGGCTCCGGCGTCGGGGCCGACGGTACGGTCGCGGAGACGGAGAGGAGAGGTCATGGGGTCGATCGAAGCACGGATCAGGGCACTGGGGTGGGTGCTACCCCCGCCGGTCGTGCCGCCACCGGGCGTGGTGCTGCCGTTCGCCTTCGTCCGGATCGTCGGCGACCGTGCCGTGTTCTCGGGTCACGGGCCGCAGGCGGCCGACGGCTCCATCGCCGGGCCGTTCGGCAAGGTCGGCGCGGACGTCACGGTCGAGCAGGGTGCTGCCGCCGCCCGGGCGACGGCGCTCTCGATCCTGGGAAGCCTCCAGCGCTCTCTCGGCGACCTCGATCGGATCGTCGGCTGGACGCGGGTGTTCGGCATGGTCAACTCGGCGCCGGGATTCCGGCAACAACCCGCTGTGATCAACGGGTGCTCGGACCTGATCATCGACGTGTTCGGTCCCGAGGTGGGGGCGCACACGAGGAGTGCCGTCGGGCTCGCCGAGCTGCCGTTCGGCATCCCGGTCGAAATCGAAGGTGAGGTCGAAGTTCGACCATGACCAGTGCGGGCGGCGACTCGTTCGCCGCCCGTCGTCGGCACCTACAGTCATCACCGTGACGAAGCGGCAGCGAACATCGATCGTCGGGATCATCGTGAGCATTGCCGTCGGCGTGCTGGTCGCGCTCGCCGGCAGCGATGGCAGCGCCGAGGTCGGTTCCGTCGCGGTGTTCGCGGTGTGTGGTGCGGTGGCGTACCTGATCAACTGGGTCGCGTTCGTGCCGTCGAACATCGCACGGACCGAGCACTACTTCGATCTCACCGGCAGCATCACCTACGTCTTCGTCGTGCTCCTCGCCGCGGCACTGAGTGACGATCTCGACGCGCGCGCCGTCGTGGTGACGGTCATGGTGCTGGTGTGGGCGGTTCGGTTGGGCACGTTCCTGTTCCGGCGCGTCAAGCGTGACGGTCGCGACGCTCGTTTCGACGCGATCAAGGTCGATCCACTCCGCTTCCTGCTGACCTGGACCCTTCAGGGTCTCTGGGTGTTCCTGACACTGGCCTGCGCGCTCGCCGTCATCACCGGCCTCGACCGTGAGGATTTCGGGGTGTTCGCCGTCGTCGGCACCGTCGTGTGGGTCGCCGGGTTCTCGATCGAGGTGGCGGCCGATCGGCAGAAGTCGGCGTTCAAGCGCGACCCCTCGAACGGTGGTCGTTTCATCACGAGTGGTCTGTGGGCGTGGTCCCGACACCCCAACTATTTCGGTGAGATCACCCTGTGGGCCGGCGTGGCGATCATGGCCCTGCCGGTGCTGTCGGGCTGGCGCTGGGTCACCCTGATCTCGCCCGTGTTCGTGGTGCTGTTGCTGACCCGGATCAGCGGTATCCCGATGCTCGAACGCCGCGGAGCCAAACGGTGGGGCGACGACCCGGAGTACCGGACGTACGTGGCGAACACCCCTGTGCTGATCCCCCGTCCGCCGTCACGCTGACATGGAACATCTGGTCCGATCCGCCCGGACGACGGCAGAGGTGTCCTGATGCCCGAGACCGATGCGGACGTGGAAGGGGAGGTGCTCGACTGGTTCGGACGGGCGTGGGACCCGGAGCTGTCGCTCCTGGAGTGGCGAAGTCGGCTCGTCGGCTCGGGGTGGGCGGTTCCCTCCTGGTCGACGGACTGGTTCGGGTTGGGTCGGCCGGCCTGGACCGACCGGGTGGCCCATCAGGCGATTCGTCGTGCGGGCGGTGTCGCCATGCCGCTGGGCGTCGGCTTCGGCCTCGCAGCCCCGACGATGTACGACCATGCCTCCGACGAGCTCAAGCGTGTCTACCTGCACGACACGTTGACCGGCGCCCTCACCTGGTGTCAGTTGTTCAGCGAGCCGGGGGCCGGCTCCGATCTGGCGGGCCTCCAGGCAACCGCCGTCCGCGATGGCGACGAATGGATCGTGAACGGCCAGAAGGTCTGGAACACCTCCGCGGACCACGCTGACATGGCGATCCTCGTCGCCCGAACCGACTGGAACGCGCCCAAGCACGCGGGGTTGACGTATTTCGTCGTCGACATGCACCAGGACGGCGTCGAGGCCCGCCCGATCCGCCAGATGAACGACCACGCGTCGTTCAACGAGGTCTTCCTGACCGACGTCCGGATCCCGCACCGCAACGTCGTCGGCGAAGTCGGCGGTGGTTGGGCCGTGGCGCGAGGAACGTTGGCGCACGAGCGCTCGTATGCGACGAGTCGAGCGGTCGAGTTCGCCCAGGGAGCGTCCGGACGGGTCGTCGACGAAGCCCGCCAGGAAGCCGCCGAGTACAACCGCACCTACGTCTGGTACCCGCAACGCCAGGGCCGGGTCGATCTCGTCCTCGATCGTGCCCGCGGGCTTCCCGACGATCCGGTCCTGCGAGACGAGATCATGCAACTGATCGCAGTACATCGAACGGCCGAGTGGACGGCCGGCAGGGTCCGTGCCGCCCGCGAGTTGGGTCGGCCGCCCGGGTCGGAGGGGTCGATCGGCAAGCTCGCGCTCTCGGAGGTCGCCCGGCGGAGCCACCACGTCCATGGCGCCGTCTCCGGCGCCCGAGCCATGTTGGCGTCGACCGACGACCCGGCCGATTCGGTCATCGCCGAGGTGCTGGTCTCGACGCCGGCGCAGTCGATCGCCGGCGGCACGGACGAGATCCAGCGCAGCATCCTCGGCGAGCACGTGCTCGGCCTCCCGAAGGAGCCCGCTCCCGACCGCGGGATGCCCTTTCGCGACGTCGCTCGCTGATCACCCGTCGCCGGTGCGGCGGGTGCGGTCCCGGTGCGCCTCCGTTGCGTGCCGTTCTTCCCTAGTGGGGTGGAGCCCGGGCGTCGATGGTGGGGGGTGGACGAGATCCACAGGAGGAGCTGAACATGAAGACCGGACGGGTGATCGCGTTGGTGATCGGCTGCTTCCTCCTGATTCCGGGGATCGGGATGCTGTTCGGAGGCGGAGCCCTGGGTGTCGCCGCGGCGACGCAACGTGACGACGACGGGTTCTTCGATGTGACGATCGACCGGCTGGAGACCCGGACGGTCGCCCTGACGGCCGAAGACCTCACGTTCGCCGCCGATCCGGGCTCACCCGACTGGCTGATCGACGCGATCGATGCCGACGTGCGCCTCCGTGTGACGAGCGCCGACACGACGCAGGACATCTTCGTCGGGATCGGTCGGGAGACGGACGTCGACGCGTACCTGAGCGGGGTCGCCCACGATGAAGTGACCGAGCTCGACGGACGGCGTCCGGTGTACCGGAGTCGCTCCGGCTCCTCCGACATCGCTCCGCCGATCGAGCAGACGTTCTGGGAGGCCAGCGCATCGGGCACGGGCACGCAGGAGCTGATGTGGGACGCCACGGCCGGCCGGTGGTCGGTCGTGGTGATGAACGCCGACGGTTCGCCCGGGTTCGCGGCCGATGTCGAGGCGGGCGTCCGGGCGGGTTTCGTGCTGCCGTTGGCGTTCATCATGCTCGGCGTGGGCTTCGCGGTCACCGTGGCGGCGGTTGTGCTCATCATCGGCGGGACGAGATCGGATCGCGAGCCGGTGGAACCGCGTCAGGTGCCGGCCGGTGTCCGGGAGACGGCTCCACCGGTTCGGTTGCATCCGGTGGTGCTCGAGGCGGATCTCGACCCGGACCTGTCGCGCTGGAAGTGGCTCGTCAAGTGGTTCCTCGCGATCCCGCACGTCATCGTGCTCGTCTTCTTGTGGATCGGGTTCGGGGTGCTGACGATCGTCGCCTGGTTCGCGATCCTCTTCACCGGCCGGTACCCGCGGGGGATCTTCGACTTCAACGTGGGCGTGATGCGGTGGTCGTGGCGGGTGAGCTACTACGCAGCCGCCGGTGGTCTCGGGACCGACCGGTATCCGCCGTTCAGTCTGCAGGCGGAGCCCGGTGACCCGGCGCGCCTCGACGTCGTCTATCCCGAACGTCTCCATCGCGGACTGGTGCTCGTGAAGTGGCTCCTGGCCTTACCGCACCTCGTGATCGTCGCCTTGCTGACCGGCACCACCTACAACTGGCTGACCGTGTCCGGTGATCGGTTCGGGGTCGAGGTCGCAGCAGGTGGTGGCCTGCTCGGGCTCCTCGTGCTCATCGCAGCGCTCGTGTTGCTGTTCACCGGGCGATATCCGCCGTCGCTGTTCGATCTGATCGTCGGGTTCAACCGGTGGATCCAGCGGGTCGTCGCCTATGTCGCGCTCATGACCGACGAGTACCCGCCGTTCCGCCTCGACCAAGGCGGCGCCGAACCGGTCGGGTCGTCACCTCCACCGACACCGCCTCCGGCGCCGCCCCTGCCGGTCGCTTCGGCCTGGCCGGTGCCCGCCTCCGACCGTGAGCGGGTGACGCCGTGACGACACGCAGTGCGATCCGCCCGCTGGCGTTCGCGGTGGCGGTGATCGTGTTCGGCGGCTGCGGCGGCTCCGACGACGTGGGGGGTGCGGTCACCCCCGACGGAACGGAGTTCGAGGTCGCCGTCGGAGACGACTTCCAGATCGTGATGGCGTCGAACTCGACCGTGATCGGCCGGTGGGAACCCGCCGAAGCGCTACCCGCCGACGTCGTCGAGTTCGTCGGCGACTCGGAGCAGCCCGCTGATCCGGATCTCGCCGACGCACCGACACGGCAGATCCTCACGTTCCGTGGAACCGGCGACGGATCGGCCGTCGTGACGCTCAGGTACGTCACATCGTCCGGCGACCCGGTCGACTCGGAGGATCGGGCTCGGTTTCCCGTGACCGTCGGCGACGGGGTACGCCCCCCGGATGGTGATGCGAGTGGTGATGCGAACGGTTCCGTGCTGACCCCCGCCGAGTTGCTCGATCGGATCGCGGCCGGCTCGGTGGACGGCACGGTCACCGTGACCGCCGTGCTGTTCGACGACGGGAACGGTCTGGTCATGTGCGAGGCGCTCGCCGAATCGTTCCCGCCGCAGTGTCCGGGTCGCCGCGTCCGGATCGCCAACCCCGACGTCGTGCGCGCCGATTACACGATCGAGGGCGACATTCGATGGACCGACCGGGCGGTCACGCTCCGCGGTTCGGTCGACGGCAACGAGTTCGTCGTCTCGGTGAGCTGACCGGCCGTCGCCACCGCGAGGGCGCAAGCAGCACCACTTCGCCGCCGACATCGGACCCCGCATGCCGAAACGGATGCCGGGGCGATTCGGGTGCCCGGCATCCGTCTGCGGAGGCGCCTCGGACTCGGTTGTCAGCCGTGAGCGATCGGAATCCGGCGCGCTTCGGCCTCGGATTCGTCGATCGGGATCCTGACCTCGAGAATGCCGTCGTTGTACGTGGCCAGCACGTCGGACTCGCTGGCGCCGGCTGGGAGCCGCACGGTGCGCGAGAACGAGCCGTACCTGAACTCCGACCGATAGCCCTTCTTGTCCTCGACCTTCTCCTCCGTCCGGCGTTCGGCGTGGAGTCGCAGCATGTGGTCGGACATCGTGAGTTCGACGTCCTCGTCGGGATCGATGCCGGGCATCTCGGCCCTGACCACCAGGTGGCCGTCGTCCTCGAACTCCTCGACCTTGATGCCGGTGTCGTCGACCAGGTCCCGGAGCGAGTCGGGGAACTCGGCGAAACGTCGGCCGAACCACGCCGGCCAATCGAGCTCGTCACGGGTGCGCTTCATCAGTGTCATGTCGACCACTCCTTCGTCGGTGGGGGTATCGGTTGGTGTGTTCCACCATCCATCCGACATCGGCCGCTCGGTGGTTGCCAGAGCCGAACGTCATGGGAACCGTCTCGGTCGGATCGGCTCTCCGCTCGCGTCGCCCGCGCGGATGCTTCGAACCGGCCCGGATCGCAGCTCGAGACGAGGACCTTCGACCCTGCACGCCCGGGCGGCGACGGGACACGATGTGTGGCAGGGGAAGGGAGGTACGGCATGGCTCGGATTCGGACGATCGCGACGTGCGCCGCGGGTGGCGTCCTCGTGGCCGGCGCACTCTGTGGACAGGGTCGTGGCACCCGCCGCCGCCGTCACTGGATCCTCGGTCGCGTGCACCATCTCCGGAACTGGTTGCACGGGGTCTGGTATCGGTTGTGCCGTCGACATCCGGACGAGTACGTCGACGACCTGGTCCTCGCCGATCGAATTCGTTCGAGTCTCGGTCCTGTCGAGCACGCTCTCGACCAGCCGCGGATCCACGTGTCGGTGCATCGGCACGTCGCGACCCTCCACGGCGACGTGGCGACCGAATACGCTGCCGAACGCCTCGAGTCCGAGGTTCGCGCGGTGTCCGGGGTCGTCGGAGTGGACTCGCGCCTGCACGTCGGGCTGCTCCCCGGTGACAGCTGCCCGTCGGATGCACTGGACCCCTAGCGCTGCGCCCGGGCATCAGGGCCGTTGTTCCCTATCCCCGATCGACGGGAATGGTCACGATGCAGGCATGCAACCGGAACATCGAGCCCGATCGCACGAGGTGATCCAGCCGGGCGGATCGAGCGAGGACGTTCCCCGTGACGCTGATCGGCCGGTGGAGGACGCGGACGAAGATGACGAACTCGTCCCACCGTTGGATGTCCCCATCGAGGCCCCGATCGACGACGTGATCGACCAGCGGCGCTCCGCGGCGTTCGACGACCCCGACGACCACTGACGGCCCGAGCCGATCGTGCGCCGGTCAGGCCATCGCCGGCGTGGTGTGGCGGGCCCACACGAGGGGCGTGCCCGTCCGCGACAGCTTCAACCAGAACCACAGGAACGTGCTTCCGACCGTCACGATGCCGGTCGCTGGACCGAGCACGGCCTTGACGAGCACGAACGTGGTCGTCGACTGCGTGAAGAGCAGCCAGATCGTGATCGTGGCGTTGACGAGGCTCGTGAACGACCACAGCAGCGACAGGCGCACGAAGAACTGGCGCATGAGCGGATGTGCCTTGGTGGCGTCGTCGAAGGGGAACACGTCGTAGGCCAGCCGTTGCGCGAGCGGATTGCCGAGCGGGATCGAGATGAGGAACGTCGCCCCGACGACGACGGTGGTCACGGTGGGCTGGAGGAAGTAGACGACCATCGAGCCCGTGACCAGCGCAGCGATCGTCTTGGCGACGAGTGCCGCTGTGCTCAACACGATCAGGCCCGGGACCCGACGCCGTGTCGCCTTGCGGAAACCCACCGTCAGCAGCGACCAGCCGAGCGCCACCAGCAGCGCCCAGACAGTGCCGAGCAGCTCGAGGAATCCGACGAAGAGCAGCAGCGGGATGACCTTGCCCTCGATCACGTTCGGGAGTGCATGGCGAACGACGGAGCGGACGTTGGGGATGACGATGGGCGTGTGCATGTCGGCGCGAGCAGGCGGCTAGTTCACGTGGGAGAGCGCCGCCGTGCGCATCGTACGGACCTTTTGCGGACTTTGCAGGTCGCGCACCGACAATTCGTCGTGAGCGACGATGCAATGTGCCGAAGTCCCGTTGTCGCAGTGCTCGGTCCGTGGTTGGGTTGAGCTTGTGGGTGCTGATCCCCGGCCTTCGGGGGTGCCGCCTGCGTGGGGCAGATCGATGTTCGACGAGACTCGACACAGCCGGATCAGCCGGTGGCGCGACGTTGCGGAGCAGTTCGCGCTCGTGCTGGGCGCTGCGATCTTCTACTTCCTCGTTCGAGGGCTGACCCAGGGCAGCGTCGAGCGCGCCGAGCGCAACGCCGAGGAGGTGCTCCGGGTCGAACGAGCACTCGGGCTCGACGTCGAAACCGCGGCCCAGGATCTGATCATCGATCATCGGGCGCTGGTGACGGTCGCGAACTGGGTGTACATCTGGGGTCACTGGCCGGTGATCATCGCCACCCTGTACGCCTTGAACCGCTGGCGCCCGATCGACTACCTCCGTCTCCGGAACGCCTTGTTCGTGTCGGGTGCGATCGGGATCGTCATCTACGCGACCTTCCCGGTGTCGCCGCCGCGGCTGCTCGACCCGGCCTACCAGGACACGGTCACCGAGTTGTCGACGTCGTACCGTGTCCTGCAGCCGCCCGCGTTGGTGAACAAGTATGCGGCGATGCCGAGCCTGCACGCCGGCTGGAATCTTCTCGCCGGGATTGCGCTGTACGGCGCCACCCGGAACCGATGGCTCCGGTCGATCGCTGTCGCCGGTCCGATCGCGATGGCGTTCGCGGTGGTGTTGACCGCCAATCACTACGTGCTCGACGTCGTCGTCGGCGAGGTCGTCGCGCTACTGGGTCTGGCGCTGTCGTTGCGCTGGTGGCCGCACGCCACGTGGGCCTCATCGGCGGTCGTCGACGACGGGTCGCGGATGTCCGACGTCTCTGCACCGGCCGCCTCGCCGGGCGAGTCGACGCACCCGAGCCCACCCCCCGGGGCGATCCATCCCTCGCCCGGCAACGGGCGATGGTCGCGCCGCTGTCCGGCCCCGACCACGGACGACGGTGACCGATGTCAACGGTCGACCCAGGGGCGCACCGGTCCCTGATTCCGTCGCCTCGACCTCGCTCGGTCGTCGGATCCGTGATCGAGACCACGGCGAATCGTCGCGATCAGTTCGAGGTCGTCGACGATCAGCCCCTGGACACCGGCCGCGATCAGGGTCTGGGCCCGATCGAGGTCGGTCACCCCCCACGCAACCACTGGTCGGTTCCCGCGGAGGAGCTGCGTGAGGATGCGCGGCGTCAGGAACCGCTCGTTGATCGCGATGCCGTCGCCGGGCGCCCACCGACGGATGCACAGCACGCACCAGAGTTGCCAGCGGCTGCCCACCGATCTCATCGTCCGGATCCGTCGGCGTCGCGCTGGTCGGAGGATCCACCAACTCCGTGACGACATGGTGACCGGCTGATCGGCCGTCAGCTCCCGGGTGATGGCTCTCGTGAGCCGGGTCGTGAACCCCTTGAGGTCGAGCCAGAGCGGCGTGCCGACCGGAGGTTCGTCCATGACCTGACGGAGCGACGGCGGTACGGCGGGCGATCGGTCGATCCACCAACGGTCCCACTGCCATCGGGTCGGCCAGAAGACCTTGGCGTGGCGCACCTCGAGGCGACGGCGGAAGCGATGGACGTCGACCTCGATCGTGTCGGCCACGGCAGCCGCCGGCGCCACGGAGCCCGTGGCGTTTCCCGCCCGGTGCGCGACGAGTTCGACCACATCACCACGATGTTCGACCACATCACCACGATGCACGAGTCGGAACGGTCGCGGCAGAGCCGATCGACACGATCGACGGCGGGTCGAACGGCTCTGGCCGCGTCGTCGGCCCACCGGACGATGGTCGGGAGCCGAGGAGGTGGGTCATGGGAGCGGGGACGACGGCAGCGCACGGGGCGCGGGCGGCGATGTGACCAACGGCTCTGGTCGACACGGAGGGGTGCCCGGCAACATCGGACCATGCGTGCGCTGGTTCTCGGTCGACCGTCTGCGAGGCGAATTCGAGTGCAGAAGCTGCTCGACGGCGCCGGTGAGCGCGTCGACGTCTGTCACGACCACGAGTGGGGATGCGTCGGCATGGATGGTGGGTGTCCGCTCGACGAGCGGGACATCGATGTTGCCGTGGCGGTCGCCGAGCCCGGCCTGCCCTTCGACGCTCAGGGTGTCGCCTGTGTACATCGCGCCCGAATTCCGATCGTCACGGTCGGTGCCCGCGCCACCGACCCGGTCACGGAGTATGCGACGGTCAACGTGAGCCGGGTCGACGACGACGCTCTCGCGACCATCCGGCTCGCTGCCAGCGACGTCTCGGGACACCAGCGAGCCGTCGAGGAGGAACTCGCCGAGCGACTGGCGGACGACGAGCGAGTCGAGGTGATCGTTCGCCGCCAGCCGAGCGCGATCGAGGTCGTCCTCGTCGCCGAGCTCGCTCCGGCCCGTGCGGCCACGCTCACCGACGTCGCCCGAGCAGCGATCCGCTCCTACGACGGCCGTGTTCCGGTGATCAACGTGAGCGCCACGACCCCCTGATCGGCCGACCTGCTCGCCGGCAGGAAAGGGTCGTTGGTAGCTACTCCGCCGTCCGCTGGTTCCGTACGGTCGAATCATGAACGAATCGACCGATGGATCGTCGGAACGGGTGCGGGGTCGCCGCTTCAGCAACGTGCTGTTCGTCCCGCTCGCGAATCGTGGCAACGCCGCTGCGCTCCGAAATGTCGTTTCGCTCGTCCGACGCGACGAGGCGGAGCTGACCGTGGTCGGCGTGATCCCCGAACCGTCGCACTTCCAGCGACTGTTCCACGGGTCCGATCACGTCGACGAAGTGCTGACGGCTGCCCACCGCGAGATGCATCGGCGCCTGGCCAGGTCGGTGGGCTCGGTCGACGGCCTGGACGTGAGTCCGATCATCGACGTCGGTGATCCTGCGATCACCGTCGTGGTGCGTGCGATCGCAGCGCGCCACGACCTGCTCGTCGTCACGAGCGACGGGGGGCACGACGATCGGGCGACACTTCGCCGGCTGATCCGCAAGAGCCCGTGCCCGGTGTGGGTCATCAGGCCCAGCCGAGCGACACGTGTGCGAGTACTGGCCGCGATCGACCCGGAGCCCGAGGAGCAGGGACTCAACCAGTCGATCCTCGAGATCGCGGAGTCGATGGCCGCCACCGACGACGCCGAGTTGCACGTGGCCTCCGCGTGGGAGTTGTTCGGTGAGGCCACCATGCAGTCGTCGGCATTCGTGCACGTCGAGCCCGACGAGATCGATCGGCAGCGGCGCGAGGTCGAGGCGGCGCATCGGCGTGCTGTCGACGACCTGGTGCATCGGCACCTCGGCGATCCGGAGCGTGTCGACGTCCACGTCGAGTCGGGTGCGGCCCCGCGGGTCATCGCCGACCTCGTCGACCGTCAACGGATCAACCTCGTGGTGATGGGCACGTTCGGGCGCACCGGCATCTCGGGGCTGGTCATGGGGAACACGGCCGAGGTGGTGCTGGACGGCCTCAGCTGCTCGGTCGTCGCGGTCAAGCCACCGCACTTCGTGTCTCCCATCCACGAGTGAGGCCCTGAACACCTCGGAGTCGGCCGAGGTCAGAGCGACCCGATCCGGATGATCACCGCCATGCACACGCCGTAGACGGCCAAGAGCAGGATCGGCGTCGACACCGACCCGGCGCGACGGAACCGCCAGATCAGGGTCGCAGCAGCTACTCCGGCGGCGACGACCAGCACGCTCGATACGGCTTGGTCGGACACTTCGGTCGGGCGGATCATCGGACCGATGCCGATCGCCAGGCTCGCATCGACCAGCGACGATCCGAACAGGTCGCCGACGGCCAGCGCCGCCGCGCCGCGGCGGATCGCCGTCCAGTCGACCACCAGCTCGGGCAGCGAGGTGCCGAGCGCCAGCACGACCGTGCCGGCGACGAGCTCGGGGACGCCGAGTTCGTCGGAGATGCGGACGAACGCCTGTACGACGAGCGTCGCTGCTCCGGCGACGACGGCCAACCACGTCAGGAGCTGCACGATGCCCAGGTGGCCGGGCGTCTCCGACGCGCTCGTCAGCAGGTGCGAGGTTCGCTGCGATCGGCCGACGACGACCATGGCCGCCACCCAGACGGCCACGAGGATGGTCCCGTCGATCCGGCTCAGGTGCCCGTCGACGATCAGTACCGCGATCAGCAACGTCGCGGCCACGGTCATCACGGCGATCGGTATCTCGACCGCGTGGCGATGGTCGACGCCGCCGTCGGAGCGGAGTGACCGTGACGCCAGCGCCAGGATGGCGAGGATCAGAGTGATCTGTGTGAGCGTCGAACCCGTTGCGTTGCCGACGTTGAGGTCCCCGTGTCCGGTGACCGACGACGAGATCGAGTTCGCGATCTCGGGGAGATCGGTGCCGATCGCCACGATCGTGACGCCGACGAGCCCCGTCGACAGATGGAGTCGGTCGGCGATGTCGAGGGCTCGGTCGACCGCCCGCCGGCTCGCGTACGCAGCCGCGGCGACGCCCGCGACAAGGGCCGCAAACCACCAGACGATCATCCGGCTCGGGGCCTCGCCCGATCAGTCGGCGACGGGTAGGGGGCTGTCGCGCTGTGGTGATGCGACCTCGGCGGCGAGCGGTGCGGTCAGCGAACGGAGGTCGTCGGCCAGATCGAGCAGCAGGTCGTCGAGGCTGATCACGCCGACGAAGCGTTCGCCATCGACGACGGCGAGCCGCCGAACTGCATGTTCGGCGAACGTCTCGACGGCCTCGTGGAGGGGTGCGTCGGCCGCGATCGTGAGCACCGGCGACGTCATCACGCTGTCGACGCGTGCGTCCGCAGGGAGGTCGCGCGCCAGGCCGCGCCGAACGAGATCACGATCGGTCACGAACCCGACGAGGCGATCCTCGTCGAGGACGGCGATCGAGCCGATGCCGGAGCTGTTCATCAACTTGGCCACGTCTGCGATCGTGCGGTCGGGTGCGACGCCGACGCCGGATCGGTGAAGGCGGGAGATGGTTTGCATGGGTGCCTCCTCACACTTCCTGTCGTTCGAAGTGTTGGACGAATGCATCGGAACCGGGGAAGACCAACGACTCGTGACCGTCCACGGCCCAGCGCACCAGGTACGGTGGCGAACCGTCCGGTCCGCGGACCTCGATGATCTCGGCGTCCCGCTCGGGTTCACCGACGCGGTGTCCTCGGATGATGAGCCGATCACCAACGGATGCAACAAGCATGGCATCTCCTTTCGTTCAGGTGTTCCGATCGGAGCTCGGAACGATCACGGTGGGCTTCGTGGAGGCGTCGAGCATCCAAGTGCTGACCGATCCCAGCACCGCGGTGGCGAGGCGCCCCGACCCGTGAGCGCCGAGCACGACGAGGTCGGCGGTCTCGGCGGCACGGGCCAGCGCCGGGCGCGCACCCCGGATCGCCACCTCACGTTCCGCGTCACCGTTCGGATCCACGCCATCGATCAGGTCGCGGAGCCGGAGCTGCTCATCACGAAGTTCGTCGGCGAACCGTTCCTCGATCAGATCGGTCCGAAGCCAGGGCGCGATCTCGATCGCGATGACGGCGCGAACCTTCGCGCTGCCCCCGGCGAAGCGGAACGCCCACTGCAGCGCGGCGGCGGCGTTGGGACTTCCGTCGAATCCGACGACGATGTCGTTCGTGGGTCCGTGAGCCCAGTCGGTCGGCACCACGACCGTCGGTACGGCGGCGTGGATGACACAGTGGCGGCTGACCGAGCCGAGACCGTGTTGCCAGGCACTTCCGACGCCGTGCCGACCGACCACGACGAGGGTCGCCTCGCTGGCGGCGTTCACGAGCGCCCGCCCGGGATGTCCGCTGATCACGCGGCGCTCGATCGCGCGGTCGCCGACGATGTCGGCGATCGCCGCATCGAGCTCGTGCAATGCGGTGCCCGTCGTTCCTGATTCCGCATCGCGGCCCGCGTGCACGGCCGAGAGCACTCTGGCAGCTGCTCCTTGGTGATGTGCGTGGACGACGGTGACCTCCGCATCGTGCGCCGTCGCGTTGGCAAGTGCCCACTCCAGTGCCGACCGGGAGCCGAACGAGCCATCGACGCCGATGATCCAACGCTCCGTCATGTCTCGATCTTGTCTGCTGGGGTATCCATGTCGTAGGGCCGATCGGCTCGATCACGTGCTCTGTTCGGACAGAGGAGTGGTCGTGTGGGTGACGAGATGATGGGCGCAGCCGCTGATCGTCGTGACCTGCGCCATGTCCGCCTCGGGAACGTCGATGCCGGTGCGCTCCTTGATGGCCGACAGCACTGCGATGAAGTCCATCGAGTCCAGCTCGGCCTCGACGCGCATGTCGGCGTCGGGGGGAATCGAGTCGGCGTCGATGTCGGGTGCGACCCGTTCGATCGATTCTCGGATGAGCGCGACCGCTGATTCGTAGGTGATCGCCGATTCCTTCATGGGAGTTCCTCCAGGTGCCTGGTGAAGTGTCGGAGCAGGCGCGACGCGACCAGCCCGTCGTGCGCGCGATGGTCGCCGGCGATCGACGCCTCGACCAGCAGGCGCGGGGTGACGGCGCCGTCGACGACCGCCGGTCGGAGGCGAGGCGCCCCGAGCCCCACCAGCGCGACCTGCGGCGGGTGGATGACGCCGAGCACGCCTTGGGCTCCGAGGTCGCCCATGAACGTCGTCGAGATGCTCGCCGGTTGCATGTCGCGCTCGCGCAAGCGCCCGCGGCGGGCACGCTCGACCAGGTCGCGGACGACCGACATCATCTCGGTCGTATCGAGGGTGTCGGCGGCCCGGATCGTCGGAACGACGATTCCGCCGGTTCGAAGCGACAGGATGATGCCGAGGTCGACGGACTCGGATGGTACGAACGCGCCGTCACGCCACCACCCGTTGAGCTGCGGGGTGTCGCGAGTGGCGCGGGCAACGGCGGCGTAGAGCATCGCCGCGGGAACGATTCGTCCGTCAACGTCGTGTGCGCCGTTGTACCGCTCGAGACGTTCGATCGGTTCGGTCAGATCGATCGCCGAGGTGACGTGGTAGTGCGGGATCTCGGCCCACGACCGCTCCATGAGCCGGGCGACGGCTCGGCGCACGGTCGCCGTGCGGTCGCCGCGGAGCGGCGGAACGTCCTGGTCGGCGGCGAGTTGCTCGATCGTGTCGCCGGTGACCGTGCCCTCGCCAGGGAGGGAGCGGAGATCGAGTCCCCGTTCTCGGGCGAGGCGCCGGGCGCGTGGTGTCAGCCGGCGATGGGTGGTCGACTCATGTCGGTGTGGTGGCGCCGAGGGCTCGCGTTCCACGTTCGCTGCTGCAGTCGTCTCGTCGAGGTGCGGCCTCGGAGCGGAGGGCGGTCCGTCGAGGGTGATCCTGGCGATCGGCTCGCCGACCGGCACCGTTTGCCCGATGCGAACCAGGAACTCGTCGAACACGCACGGCTCGAAGACTTCGATCTCGATGTCCGACTTGTCGGTGTCGATGACGGCGACCGGTCGGCCCGGTTCGGCCCTGCTCCCCTCCTCGACGTACCACTCGACGACCCGTCCCTCCGTCATGTCGGCACCGAGCGCGGGCATTCGGAACACGTCGGTGTGCCGCTCGATCGTGGTCATGGCCCGGCATCCGGTTCGAGCAAGGCGCTCGTCGCCGCGACGATCCGGTCGACGTTCGGGAGCGCTGCCTGTTCGAGATGGCTGGGGTAGGGGAGTGGCACCTCGGCAGTGCAGACCCGCGCTGGCGCCGCGTCGAGCTCGAAGAACGCCTGCTCGACGATTCGGCTCGAGATCTCTGCCGAGATGCCACCCGAGCGCCACCCCTCGTCGACGATCACGACCCGATGGGTCCGCTCGATCGACGCCATGATCGTGGCGTCGTCGAGGGGCCGGAGCGACCGGAGATCGACGACTTCGACATCGATGCCGTCTCCGGCCAGGCGATCGGCGGCCTCGAGCGTCGGGAGCAACGTGCCGCCGTACGTGACGATCGTGACATCGCGCCCGGCTCGCCGAACCAGCGCCGCCTCGTTGGGGATTCCCGGATCGGTTTCGCTGACGGGGCCGGAGACGCCGTACAACGCTCCATGCTCGAAGATCAGCACCGGATCCGGGTCGGCGAGCGCCCGAGCCAGCATCCACCGGAAGTCGTCGGCGGTGGACGGTGTCACGACTTTGATGCCCGGAATGTGCGCGAACCACCCGTCGAGACTGTGACTGTGCTGCGCCGCCAGTTGCCGACCGCCGCCGGTCGTCGTGCGAATCACCAGTGGCACCCCGATCTGGCCGCCGGACATGTGACGGAACGTGGCAGCGGTGTTCATGATCTGGTCGAGCGCGAGCAGGCTGAAGTTGACGGTCATGATCTCGACGATCGGACGGAGTCCTCCGATCGCCGCCCCGACGCCGGCTCCGACGAACCCCGACTCGGACAGCGGGGTGTCGCGGATGCGACGCTCGCCGAACCGTTCGAGGAGCCCGGCGGTCACCGCGAAGCATCCGCCGTATCGGCCGACGTCCTCGCCCATGATGAACACGCGGTCGTCGCCGGCGATCGCGGCACTGATCGCGGCTCGCATCGCCTCGCGGCAGGTCATCGTCGAGGTGGTCGACTCGACCGCCGGCGACGTGGTGTGATCGGTGTGCGTCATGAGCTCGTCTCCTCGGCGTAGACGTGGCGAAGGAGTTGCTCTACGGGCTCCAACGGGGATCGCATCCCGAACTCGACGGCATCGTCGATCTCGGCCCGAACCCCCTGCTCGATCACCTCGAGGGCGCCTTGGTCCAGGCGGCCCTCCGACCGGAGCTGTTGCACGAGGAGGTGAATCGGATCGCGGTCGCGCCACTCCGCCACCTCGTGCTTGTCCCGGTACAACTCCGGGTCGTACATCGAGTGGGCACGGAAGCGGTAGGTCTGCAGCTCGAGGAACCGCGGACCGCCGTCCGTGCGCATGCCGGCGACGGCATCGTGCGCGGCGGCCGCGACGGCGGTGACGTCCATGCCGTCGACGGTCACCGCCGGCATTCCGTAGGTCGCGGCCCGGAGGGTGAGATCGGCATCGGCCTGTGACCGTGTGAGCGCCGTGCCCATCGCGTACAGGTTGTTCTCGCAGCAGAACAGCACCGGCAGCGACCACAGCGCAGCCAGGTTCATCGCCTCGTGGAATTCACCCTCGGCGACGGCGCCCTCGCCGAAGAAGCACGCGGTGATGGCCGGGCGGCCCAACTCGACATCTGCGAGTGCGAGCCCGACGGCCAGCGGCAGGCCGCCGCCGACGATCGCATTCCCGCCGTAGAACCGGTGGCCCGCGTCGAACAGGTGCATCGAGCCGCCGCGACCGCCGGAACATCCGTCGGTCCGGCCGAACATCTCGGCCATCACCGCGCCTGCCGACACTCCCTTCATGAGGGCGTGTCCGTGCTCGCGGTACGTCGCCACGACGCCGTCGTCGGGCCCGAGCGCATCGATCACGCCGACCGCCACTGCTTCCTCTCCGATGTACAGGTGGAGGAAGCCGTGGATCTGTGATTGTTGATAGAGCTGTGCGCACCGTTCCTCGAAGCGTCGGATGAGCACCATTCGACGCAACAGTTCGAGTCCGTCGCTGCCGTTCGTCATGTCTCGCTCCCACCTTCGAGTGTCGACGTGTCGCCTTCGGGGAGGCCGAGCGCGCGTGCTCGCATCAGCCGCCGCATGACCTTCCCGCTCCGGGTGATCGGCAGCGTGTCGACCGCGACGATCGATCGGGGCGCGAGGGCAGGTCCGAGGGTCCGTCGAGCATGGCCCCGGACGTCGACCAGCGCGCGATCGACGTCGACGTCGTCGCCGTCGCGGAGCACGACCTCGGCGTGGATCACCTGACCTGCGAGGTCGTCGGGCACCCCGTAGACGCCGGCGGCGACGACATCGGGATGGGCGGACAGGACACGTTCGACTTCGAACGGCCCGATCAGGTGACCGGCGGTCTTGATCACGTCGTCGGCTCGGCCGACGAACCAGTACGCACCATCCGCATCTCGTCGGGCGAGGTCGCCGGACAGGTACCAGCCGTCGGCGAACGCAGAACGGTACCGGTCCTCGGCGTGGAGGTAGCCCCGGAACATCGACGGCCAGCCCGGTCGGATCGCGATCATCCCGACGCGGTCGGGGTCGTCGATTTCGACGACGTGACCGTCGGTGAGCGTGAGCTCGCCCACGTCGTTGCACTCGAGCAGTCCGATCTTCAGTCCCATGACCGGCTGACCCATCGAACCCGGGCGAATGGGGCCGTCGTGCGGCGTGGCGATCATGATCGATCCGGTCTCCGTCTGCCACCACGTGTCCCGGATCGGCACACCGAGCGCCTCTCGGCCCCACTCGACGGCCTGTGCCCCGAGCGGCTCACCCACGCTGAACACGAGCCGCAGGTGGTCGAGGTCGTGCTCCATGGGCAGTTCATTGCCCGCCCGCATCAGCATCCGGATCGCCGTCGGGGCGGTGTACCAGACCGTCACCCGCTCCCGTTCGAGGACGTCGTACCAGCGCCGGGCGTCGAACTCGGCTTCGTCTACCACCGTGCCGACTCCGACCGCGAGCGGAGCGATGATGCCGTAGCTGGTGCCGGTCACCCAGCCGGGGTCGGCCGTACACCAGTACACATCACCCGGTGCGAGGCCGAGCACATCGGCGCCCGAGCCGGCGTGTGAGACCACGGCCTCGTGCACGTGCACGGCACCCTTGGGCGTGCCGGTGGTGCCCGACGTGAAATGCAGGATCGCAGGATCGTCGGCCCTGGTCAGGACGTCGGGCGCCGGATCGACGGCCGAGTCGATCAGGGCCGGGAGCGACAGGGTGCCGTCGGGCGCCTGGTCGGCGTCGACATCGATGATCAGGATGTGGCGGATGAACGGGATCCGATCACGGATCGGCGTGATCTTGCGCCGGTAGAGCGAGGCCGTGGTGACGAGGACGCGGGCGTCGCCGAGTTCGAGTCGCTGCCGGATCGGTTCGGGGCCGAACGCCGCGAACAGCGGGCAGACGACGCCACCTGCCTTCCACGTGCCGAGCGCCGCGACGTACAGGCGCGGGACGCGACCGGCCAGCAGGAACACCGTCTCGCCGAGTTCGAGGCCGAGGTCTCGGAGTGCGGTGGCAACCCGAGACGATTCGTCGGCGAGGCCGCGATAGGTGTAGTCGGTGGGTGCGGAGTCGAGGTCGAGGCCCAGGAACCGCATGGCGAGCTCGTCGCCGCGGCCGTCCGCGACGTGGCGATCGACGATGTGGGTGGCGATGTTGAGCGGTTCGCCCGACCCGACCGATGACGCCGTCGTCGTGGTCGTGGTGGTGGTGGTGGACAGCGTCATCGGTCGGACCCCCGGGCCGCGCTCATCATGATCCGGCGTTCGGCACCGGCGATCGTCGCCCGGACGTCGCGGGCGACGTCGGGGTTGACCGAGATGGAGTCGATGCCGGCCCGGACCAGGAACTCCGCGAACTCCGGATGATCCGAGGGCGCCTGGCCGCAGAGTGACGAGGTGATGCCCGCCGTGCGGCACGACTCGATGATCTGTTCGATCGCCCACTTGACGGCGTCGTCGTTGGCGTCGAACAGCTCGGCGCAGATCTCCGAGTCGCGGTCGACGCCCAGCATCAGCTGGGTGAGATCGTTGCTGCCGATCGAGACGCCGTGGATGCCGAGGGCGGCGTAGTCGGGTACCCGGTACACGATCGAGGGGACCTCCGCCATCACCCACATCCGAAGGCTCCGGTCTCGACCGAGTGGACTGGCGTCGATCGCCTCGAGGCAGGCTTCGAGCTCCCACGTCGTTCTGACGAAGGGGATCATCACGTGCAGGTTCGGGAATCGTTCACGCGTGCGGGCCAGCGCTTCGAGTTCCAGTGCGAACGTCTCCGGGTCCTTGATGTAGCGGTAACAGCCGCGGAACCCGATCATCGGGTTCTCCTCGTGCGGTTCGTACCGATCTCCACCCGTGAGGTTGCGGAACTCGTTGGTCCGGAAGTCCATCGTCCGGTAGACGACGGGCCGCGGGAAGAACGCTCCGGCGATCTGCGACAGCTCACCGGTCATCCCGTCGATGAAGCGGGCCGATTCGCGGTCGGCGATGAGTTTCCGGGGGTGGATGCCGTCGAGTGCCGACGTGATCATGAACTCGCCGCGGAGCAGGCCGACGCCGTCGACGGGGAGCGCCGCCACCTCGACGGCACGATCGGCCACGGCGAGATTGACGTACAGCCTGGTCGCCAGTGCCTCAGCAGCCGACGGCTCCACGGTCGATGTCGGGGCCACGGTGGGCGGCATGTCCGCTTCGACGGCACCCGAGAGGATCTGGCCGCTCGCCGCGTCGACGGTGACGAGGTCGCCGTTCTTGAGTTCGCTCGTCGCCACCCGTGTGCCGACCACGCCCGGCAACCCGAGCTCGCGACTGACGATGGCCGCGTGGCAGGTACTTCCTCCGGCATCGGTGACGAGGGCAGCGGCCCGGCGGAGCGTCGGCACCCAGTCGGGCGAGGTCATCTTGGCGACGAGTACCTCTCCGTCGAGGAGTTGCTTGCCCTCCTTGGGGCTGGTGAGGATCCGGACCTTCCCGCTGGCACGCCCGCGTCCGACTCCGAGACCTCGGAGCAGCACGTTCCGGTCCGGCCGCGTCGGTCGAAACGTGATCGGTCGCGATTGTACGAACCAGAGGTCGTCACCGACGAAGGCCCACTCGATGTCCTGCGGACAGCCGTAGTGCTCCTCGATCGCCACGCCCAGCTTCGACAGCTGCACGATCTCCAGCGGTGTCAGCACCTGTGACGCCGCCCGGGCGGCATCGATGGGTGTGATCTCCTCGCCGTCGTCGGTGCTCATGAGCGCCGACGACTTGTCGCCGAGGTGGATCTCGGTCAGCCGGCCCGTTCCCCGATCGACGTGGTACGAGTCGGGCTCGATCGTGCCGGCGACGACGAACTCGCCGAGCCCGAACGCGGCCTCGATCACGATCGAGGCCCCGGCGTCGTCGGTCGTGAACATCACGCCCGAGCGATCGCTGGCGAGCATCTCCTGCACGACCACGGCAATCGCGGGCTCGTCGGTGAGACCACGCTCGGCGCGATAGGCGACGGCGCGGTCGCCGTACAGTGACACCCAGCAATCGAGGATCCGGTCGACGAGCTGTTCGTCGTCGACGTTCGTGAACGATGCGTGCATGCCGGCGAACGACGTGTCGGACGAGTCCTCGGCGGTCGCCGACGACCGAACTGCGAGCCGGCTGGTCGGCGACGCGGCCGCCGACTCGGCCCGCGCCTGCTCGATCGCATCCGCCAGTTCCGACGGCACCCCGGACGCACGGACGAGCGTGCGGGCACGCTCCGCGAAGCGGGCGAGATCGACCTCGTCCTGAGTTGGGGCCGTCGAGGTGCCGTCGGAGAGCTCGGAGCGGCAACCGGCCGCGTCCATCGCTGCGATGAACGATTCGGCCGTGACCACGAAGCCGTCCGGTACGGGGAGCCCGCATCGCGTCAGCTCACCGAGGTTGGCGCCTTTGCCACCCACACTCGGTACGTCGTCCAAACCGATGTCGGCGATGCGCTTGATCGCCGCCCCGGTTCCTGTTGCCGTCGTCGGGACTGCGGTGTCGGTGCCCATGGCCTGACGGTACGGCTGGTCCGATTCGCTGTTCAGTGGCAAACGGCCCCTTTTCTGGCGGGTCCGAGGCAGGACGATCGGCCCTAGACGCCGGACCCGCCATTCGGTTCTGATGGCATCGAGAACGGACCGAGGAGAGGACGAGAAATGGACACGTACGATGCGCCGGAGAGGCGCCGGGAGTTGCGTTCCGGGTACCGGTCCCTGAATCAACTCCTTCCCGACCAGATGCGAGGTTTCGGAGACCTGCACCGATCGGCGATGGCCGACGGGGCGCTGTCGAGCGCTCACAAGGAACTGATCGCGATGGCGATCGGGATCGCCGAGGGCTGCGCCGACTGCGTGACACTCCACACCCATGACGCCCTCCGGGCGGGGGCCAGCCGTGAAGAGATCAGTGAGGCGATCGGGGTCGCGGTGATGATGGGCGGAGGGCCGGCCTCGACGCTGGCCACGACCGCCGTCTCGGCGCTCGAGCAGTTCGAGGCCGCTGCAGAGTCGTGAGCCTCGCCGACCTCGGCGAGCACGTCGACGATCCGTCGTCGGAGGCGGCCTGGTCGCAGGCTTGGGAGGACGTGGCGGCGTGCGCCGGCACCGACGCCGCCGTGGGGTTGACCGAGAACGAGGCCGCCGCCCGCCTCGCTCGATTCGGTCCGAACGAACTCGAGACGGCGCCGCCGACTCCGCTGTGGCGCCGTGTCGCGCATCAGTTCACCGATCCGCTCGTGGTGCTGCTGCTGGTGGCGATCGGTATCTCCGTGCTCGCCTGGGCGACCGACGGAGCGGAAGGATCACCGCTCGAGGCGATCGTGATCGCGGTCATCGTGATCGCGAACGCGGCGATCGGAACCTGGCAGGAGGACCGCGCCATCAAGGCGGTCGCGGCGCTGCGGCGCCTGGCCGGCACGAGCTCCACCGTGGTCAGGGAGGGCCGGAGCCGAGAGATCGCGAGCTCGGAACTGGTGCACGGCGACGTGCTCGTGCTGGCCCAGGGCGATGCCGTGGGAGCAGATTGCCGGTTGATCGAGTCTGCGGGCATGGCGGTCGCCGAAGCCGCGCTCACCGGCGAGAGCAGCCCGGTGAGCAAGGGGGTCGGCGTGCTACCTCCGTCGACGCCGGTGCCCGATCGCTCCAACATGGCCCATCAGGGCACCGCCGTCGCGGCCGGTCGAGGCGTCGGCATCGTCGTCGCCACCGGGACGCGATCGGAGATCGGTCGCATCGCCCGTTTGATCGAAGATGCCGATCAGGACGCGACGCCGCTGCAGCGACAGATCGATTGGCTCGGCCGGATGCTCGGTCTCGTGGTCGTGACCCTGGCGGGCATCGTGGTCGTCACGATCGTGCTCACCTCGGACGTGTCCACGTTCGCCGACTTCGTCGACGCAGCGCTGGTCGGGGTGTCGCTGGCCGTCGCCGCCGTGCCCGAAGGGCTGCCGGCGATCCTGACGATCGTGCTGGCGCTGGGCGTGCAACGCATGGCCGCCGACCACGCGATCGTCAAACGGTTGTCGTCGGTCGAGACGTTGGGGTCGGCGTCCGTGATCTGCACCGACAAGACGGGCACGCTCACGCGCAACGAGATGACGATCGTGGCCGTCGTCGTCCCGTCGGGTCGCGCCGAGATCACGGGTGTCGGGCACGAAGCGATCGGCGAGCTGGTCGTCGATGACCCGGTCGGGCCCGCTGACGTCGTCGCGGAAGAGGTCGCAGCGGTGATCACCGCCGGCAGCATCGTCAATGACGCGTCGCTCGCGCCGGCGGAGGAGGGGGGATGGGACGTCGGCGGCGATCCGACCGAGGTCGCGTTCCTCGTGGCCGAGGAGAAGCTCGGGCTCCGCGACCGTCGTCGTGGCCGTTTCGTACGTCTCGACGAGCTGCCGTTCGACTCCGAACGCAAGATGATGTCGACGATCAACGACAACGGTGCCGAGGAGATCTTCGGCGGCGTTGCGACCTCGCAGGTCGTCTTCACGAAGGGTGCGCCCGACGTGCTGTTCGACCACTGCACGTTCGAGCAGTCCGGCGGTTCGGTCCGGGCCCTGACCCCCGCTCGTCGGCGCGAACTCGCCGAACAAGTCGACGAGCTGGCCGACCGGGCGCTCCGGACGCTCGCGGTCGCGTATCGACCGATCGACGACCAGCACGAGCTGGCTCGGACGGAGTCGAAGCTGATCCTGCTCGGCATGGTCGGTCTCGCGGACCCTCCGCGTGCCGAAGTGGGTGACGCGATCCGTGATGCACGCCGCGGCGGTGTCCGGGTGATCATGATCACCGGCGACCATCCGCGGACGGCCGCCAGGATCGCCGAGCAGCTCGATCTCACCGACGGCGGTGCCTCGGTCGTGACCGGCCACGAGCTGTCGGCCATCGGCGACGTCGAGCTCGCCGACGTCGTCATGGACACGAACGTCTTCGCCCGGGTCGACCCGGAACACAAGCTCCGCCTCGTTCGGGCCCTGCAGCACGGGGGTCGGATCACGGCGATGACCGGCGACGGCGTGAACGACGCGCCGGCGCTCAAGCAGGCCGACATCGGCGTCGCAATGGGTCGAAGCGGGACCGAGGTGTCGAAGGAAGCCGCGGACATGATTCTCGCCGACGACAACTTCGCCACGATCCTGCGGGCCGTCCGTGAAGGCCGCGAGATCTTCGCCGACATCCAGAAGTTCCTGCGTTATCTGCTGGCGTCCAACACCGGCGAGGTGCTCGTCGTGTTCCTCGGCGTGATGTTCGCGTCCACGCTCGGTCTCAGCTCCGGCACGGGGGAGCTCGCCGTGCCGTTGCTGGCGACCCAGATCCTCTGGATCAACCTGGTGACCGACGGCGCCCTCGCGTTGGCGCTCGGCGTCGATCCGTCGGTCGAGAACGTCATGGATCGGCCGCCCCGGCCGCTCGATCGACGGGTGGTCGACCGAGCGATGTCGACGACGATCGTCTTCGTGGGCGGTGTGACGGCCGTGGTGAGCCTGGTCGCGTTCGATCTCGAGTTGGTCGGCGGTCTGTTCGGCGGAACGGGCGATGTCGCCACGGCCCGGACCATGACCTTCACGACGCTGGTGCTCGCTCAGGTGTGCAATGCATTCACGGCGAGGTCCGACACGGTCAGTGCGTTCGTGGACGTCTTCGCCAACCGATTCCTCTGGGGCGCCGCACTCGTGACCGTCGCAGCGCAGATCGCGGTCGTGCATGTGCCGTGGCTCTCCGCAGCCTTCGACACCGAGTCGCTGACCGCCGGGGAGTGGGCGATCTGCGCAGGGTTGGCGAGCGTGGTCCTCCTTGCGGCCGAGGTGCTCAAGTGGTCGATCCGCACGTCGTCACGCCGTCGAACCGCCGATCGCAGGCGCATGATGACCAATGGCTCTGGCCCCGCGACGGCCGCGCCACGATGATGGGAGACGGCACAGAACGAGAAGGAGTCTGCCCGTGAAAGCACACACAGTCGTCGTCGGATACGACGGTTCGAACGACGCTCGACGAGCCCTCGATGCCGCGACCGACCATGTCGCCGGCGACGGCATCGTGCACGTGGTCACTGCGTTCGACCAGCCAGCGCGGCACGAGGTCGAGCGGATGATCGCGGCGCTGCCGGACGAGTTCCGCGACACGTTCACCGTCGATTCGACGCCGCGCGGCTACCTCCACGATGCGGAGCGGATCCTCGAGATGCGCGGAGTCCGCCACAAGGGTCACTTCGTCGACGACCACCCCGCGGCGGCGATTCTCGACGTCGCCGATGAGGTCGGCGCCGATCTGATCGTGATCGGCACGCGTGGACTCGGACGGGTGGAACGATTCCTCCGCGGCAGCGTGTCGGCGCGGGTCGCCAACCACGCACGGACGAGTCTGATGATGGTCCACGACGAGGAGGGTGAGGCGGTGTAGCCCCTCGGCGTCAACGCGCGGTTCGCCATCGGTCGGGTCGGTCAGGCGGCCCGACCGATGCGCGTCCGCCCTCAGTCATGCGTGCGGGAGTTCGTGCGGATCGATCGTGTCGACGACCGACGCGTGTTCGGGATGGTCGCGAAGGATGTGATCCTTCACCTCGACGTGATACGGGAACACCAGCTCGCAGTAGGGGCACGTGTGGTTCGGATTGGAGTCGGCCATGACCCAGTGTTCGCGTTCGTCACGGTTGCGGGGTAGTGACGAACGGCCCAGCTTGTCGGCCGCTCGGATCATTCCTCCGGGTGCGACACCCGCCCGATCGGTGGGACGACGAGGACCGGTCGTGGACTGTGCTCGGCGATCTGATGAGCGGTGCTTCCGAGGAGGAGTTCCGGCCGCTTGCCCGATCCCTGTCGGCCCACGACCACGAGCGAGGCGTCGACCTCGTCGGCGACACGCAGGATCGTGTCGACCGGCGCTCCGTCTTCGAGCACCGGCGTCCACTCGTTCACCCCGGCGGTACGGACCGCTTCACACCAGCTCGAGAACTGATCGGCGATCTCGGCAGGGTGCTGCTCGGCGACCACTCGGCGACCGTCGATCACCTCGGTCAACCCGACGGCGTGGACGATGACGAGACCCGTGCCCATCGCCAGCGCGTACTCACCGGCGAGGCACATCGCGTGGCGGGCATCGGCGGATCCGTCGATGCCGACCAGGACCGGGCGCTCCTCGCTCATGGCGCCACCACGATGCTGTGACGGACGGCAGTCGTGACGTTCATGGCGTTCTCCTCTGTTGTTCGTGCTCCGTCGAAGCGATTCCGAACCCTGCCTGACGGGTTCGGACGATTCGTTCGGAGCATGTCACGCTCGGGCGTCCGTGGCGAAGGTGGTTGGCACCCCGCCGCTGCCGAAGAGCTCCAACACGGCATCGGCCACCACGTCGTCAGGGGAGCGCTCGGCGTGGAGCGAAGCGGCTTGAGGCCACGGATCACGTCTCATGCGTTCGACGAGCTCGGGCGTGGCGTCCGAGGCGTCGTCGCTCCGGGCGTTGCGGTCGGCGATCCGGCGTCGGGCGACTCCGGCGTCGAGCCGGCATTCGAACTCGTCGATCGCAGCGCCGTGACGGGCGGCCATCGCTCGTGCAGCGTCCCGGTGGGCGGCATTGCTCCAGGTCGCGTCGAGGACGACCGATTCACCGTCGATGAGCAGCAGCTCGGCGTGTTCGAGCAGCTTTCGGTACGTCGCCTCGGTCGCCTCCGATCCGTACAGGTCCGGATGGGCGGCCACGTCGTGGTCGTCGTGGTCGATGCCTCGAAGATCCTTGCGCAGCGTGTCGGTGTCGAGCACCGACCAGTTGAGCCGGTCGGCGAGCGCATTCGCGGTGGTCGTCTTGCCGGATCCCGGCCCTCCACCGACCAGGACGAGTCGACGGCGCGCTCGCAACAGGTGATCGAGCGCCTGGTCGTGATGCCGGCGTGCGATCCCGACCGCCGACGGGTCACCCTGCCGGAGGCGCAGCAGCGCGACCTTCGTTCGCACGTGGGCGCGGTACGCGACATAGTGATGGGCGAGCGAGGCTGGATGATGCTCGGCCGAGAACTCGCAGTACCACGCCATGAGTTGCCGGGCTGCGCGTGGGCCGGCCAGTCGCTCCACGTCCATCACGAGAAACGCGATGTCGGCCAGCACGTCGCTGACCCGGTAGTTGTCGTCGAACGCGAGGCAGTCGAGGATGCGCGGTCCGTCGTCGAGCATGAAGATGTCCTCGGCGATGAGGTCGCCGTGACCGTCCTTGATGAGCCCGTTCCGCTGGCGACGCTCGAAGAGTGGCTCGGAGTGGTGGAGGTAGTCGAGCGCGAGCCCACCCACCTGCTCGAAGTCCGACGGGTCGATCACGGCGCCGACCGAGGGCTCGATCTCTTCGAAGCTGGAGCTCCACAGCGCGGCCAGCCCGGCGGCGGTCGCCATCGGGAATCGACGCTCGACCGGCGGGAGCGAGGCGTGGAACGCAGCGATCACGTGAGCGATACGCCGCAGGTGATCGGCGAATTCGGCGTCGTCGACCAAGGTCGACAGTCGCCGTTCGCCGGGAAGTCGGCGCATCACGAGGATCCCGTCGCTGAGTCGACCGTCTTCGTGGAGGTCGTCGACGCCGAGGTAGACATCGGGGGCCAAGCGTCGGTTCAACTCGTACTCGCGCCGGATCGCCTCCATTCGTCTCCCGACGTCCGAGTGGTCCAGGAATCCGGTGCGTATGGGCTTGAGCAGCTTGTACGCCCGGTCCCCGGCGAAGAAGACGGATGAGATGTGAGTCTCGACCGAACCGGTCGACGAGTCGGGTGTCGACATGCTCCCTCCGCAACCAGTCTGCGACGTCGCGCCCGGCCCGCCTCAGAGGCAAACGTCACATGCTGAGTACGGGCCCGGGACTCGGTACCATCGTATGGGTGGCTCGCCGCGTCCTCGACGATCTGCGACCCGTCGTCGTCGGCGGGTCCGAATCGGTGCCGGTGCGCGGATCGGCACAGCTTGCGGCGGCCCGGCGGGTGCGTCGTCCGCATCATCGATCCGCTTCGTCCGTGACCGTGACCGTGACCGTCTCGGCCGACGACCCACGGCGATCGCCAGTCGCCGGGCCTGACGTCCGGCCTCGGGGTGGTGCGTGATGGCGACGGATATCGGTCTCGACGTATCGTCGCTCGCCGGCCTGGTCGAGGACTCCGCAGACGCGATCGTCGTGGTCGACGGGAGCGGTGCGATCCGCTACGCCAACGAATCCGTTCGCGATGTCTTCGGTTACGAGCAGGGGGAGTTGATCGGTCAGCCGTACGCCCTGCTCATCCCCGACGATGTCGAGGCGCAGCACCGGGCTCACCACGACCGGTTCATGCACGAGCCCGCGGCGAGACCGATGGGGGCGGGCATCTCGCTCCGCGCCCGTCACCGGGCGGGCTACGACTTCGACGTCGCGATCGCGCTCGTGCCCGTTCGAGGGCCCGAGTTGCTGGTGGCGGCGTTCGTCAGGGAGATGTCGACGATGCAGCGGCTGATCGGCCGCCTCGCCGCCACGAACGACATCCTCACCGCGTCGCTCGCGGGCGAGTCAGAGGCCGAGGTCGAACAGCGCGCCGTGGAGTTGGCCTGTCGGCTGCTGAACGCGACGACGTCCTGGCTGGTGCTCCGGCCCGGAGGTGGCCGTGCGCTCGAGGTCGCCGCCGAGTGTGGTGACGGAACGAATCGGGCCGTCGTCGACCGGATGATCTCCGACGGTCTCATCGACGGGGTCCCCACGTCGACGATCATTCCGGGGCGTGACGTGCCAGGGGCGTCGGACTCGATCACCGAGTTGGTCGTGGTGCCGGTGAGGTCGCAGTCGGTCGAAGGAGTGCTGGTCGCGGCCCGTTCGGCGATGTCGCCGCGGTTCCTCCCGGTCGACGGTGACGTCGCGCGCGAGTTCGCGAGTGCGATCGCGATCACGCTCGAGCTGATCGCGACCAACGCACAGGTCGAGCAACTTCGCAGCATGGCCGATCACGACCGCATCGCCCGCGACCTGCACGACACCGTGATCCAGCGGTTGTTCGCCATCGCCATGCGGCTCGAGTCGGCCGTGTCCGGTTCGTCCGGTGTCGCCGCCGAGCGGATGGGCGACGCGGTCGACGCACTGGATGAGGTGATTCGCGAGATTCGTTCGACGATCTTCGATCTCCGGCGGCCGCATGCTGCCGAGCGTGGCCTCAGAGCCGCCGTGGCCGCCGAGATCGACCGCGTCGCCGATCTGCTGGGTTTCACTCCGAGTCTCCGCTTCGTCGGCCCCATCGATGCGTCGGTCACCGAGGACGCAGCCGGCGAAGCGGCGGCGGTGGTCCGCGAGTTGCTCTCGAACGTGGTCCGCCACGCCGACGCATCCGTCGTCGACGTCACCATCCGCATCGACGGGCGATCGATGTCGGTGACGGTCGAGGACGACGGAGTCGGCATGTCCGACACGACCGACCACGGCAATGGCCTGCCGAACCTGATCGCCCGGGCGCGAGCGCTCGGCGGCTCGTTCGCAGTGGCGCCGACCACGCCCCACGGTGTGCGTGCCCAATGGGCGGTGCCGCTCGGCACCGACGGGTGACCGACCGAGCGTGATGCCCCGCCCCGAGGAGCGACGGGATCAGTACCTGACGGGTGCGAGGTCGGACATCGAGTGGACGTACGAGCGGCGTCGTTCGTCGAGCCGGGCTGCGTAGGCAGCCGCTTCAGAGCGCCTCGACATGCCGAGCTTCATGAGCAGGCTCGAGACGTAGTTCTTGACGGTCTTGTCCGACAGGAAGAGCTCCTCGGCGATGTCACGGTTGGTCAGGCCGCCGGCGAGCAGATCGAGGATGCGGCGCTCTTGCGGGGTCAGCGCCGAGATCGCCGGGTCGAACTCACCTGCGGCGACGCGCTCGCGCAGATGTGCAGCGGCGGCGTGGTCGATCAACGACTCGCCCTGCGCGACCTTGCGGACGCACTCCACGAGGTCGAGGCCGCGTACGTGCTTCATCACGTAGCCCGCAGCACCGGCGACGATGGCATCGAACAACGCCTCGCCCTCGCCGAACGACGTGAGCATCAAGGACTTCACGTCGGGGCACCGCTCGGCCAGCTCCCGGCAGACTTCGATTCCGCTGCGATCCGGCAGGTTCACGTCGAGCAGCGCCACATCGGGTCGTGCGATCACGATTCGACCGATCGCCGCCTCTGCGTCGCCCGCCTCCCCGACGACGGTGATGTCGGGCTCGGCGTCGAGCAAGGCCCGAACACCGTCGCGCACCATCTCGTGATCGTCCACCAGGAACACCGTGATCGTACGACCTTCGTCCATACCTCGAACCTACGCCGACCCGACCGCCGAGGGTAGGGCAGGAGGTCACGTCCAGAGGCGAAAGTCACCGATGCTCCCCACCTGAGATGGTGCTGGCCCGAACTCCGTGACGTTGGACTCTTGGCGGACGGTCCCGCTCCTGGCAACCTGGGCCGAGAGACACAGCCGGAGGAAGCAATGTTTCAACGCATCATCGTTCCCATCGACGGTTCGCAGCAGGCGTGGAACGCCGCCAAGATCGGCGCGACCATCGCGGCCGGGTGCGACGCCGACCTGGAACTGACGGCGGTCGTGTTCGAGTCGTACGACGCCGACCGCGTCATGAGCGAGATGCGTAGCGGTCTCGAGTTCCTGCCGAGCCTCGGGGTCGAACCGTCGATCACGGCGCTGGAGGCGGAGTCGAAACCGGATGACACGGTGGGAGCCGTGCTCGCTCGGCACGCCGAGTCCGTCGACGGGTCGATGATCGTGATGAGCTCGACGGGCCGTGGCCGAACGGCGGCAGTGCTCGGCAGCGTCGCCGACGAGGTGTTGCGCGTGATGCTCGGTCCGATCATCGTGGTGGGGCCGCACGTCGAGCAGTTCGAGTCCTTCGCCGGTGACATCGTCGTGCCGGTCGACGGTTCGGACTTCTCCGAGACGTCCTTGCCGCTCGCTGCCTCGTGGGGAATCGCGTTGGGTGCGACTCCCTGGATCGTGGAGGTGCTGACGGAGGTGGTGCCGGCCGGGATCGACGTGTTCGAGAGTTCGTACACGAACCGGCTCGCCCACGACCTGCAGGCCCAGTCACATCACGACGTCGAGTTCGACGTGTTGCACGGCCCGTCAGCGGCCAAGGCGATCACCGACTACGCCCTGCACAACAAGGCGAGCCTGATCGTGATGAGTACACACGGACGAACGGGATTGTCCCGCCTGAGCATGGGGAGCACGGCGGCCGCGGTGGTCAGGGCCGCCGCCTGCCCGGTCGTGCTGCACCGGCCACCACACTTCGCCCTGGACTGAACACACTGAACACACGGTCGAGACCGCGGCGGGCCGGTCCGGCCGCCGACGTCAGTCGTTCGGGCTCGGTCGGTGCTGTATGCCCTCGACGCGCCATTCCGCCCGGTCGACACGCTCGAACCGGCGACCGCCGACCGACAGTGGCGTGATACGGATGAACGCCGGTTTCGGACCGTGCTGCCACGGGGTCACACCCAACTCGACGGCCTCGACGGCGTCGTGGTGATCGGTGACCTCATCGGCGATGCCGCGGATCACCACGCTCCAGGCGGTGCGGCGGGTCGGGTCGTAGCCGTCCACTTCGAACGCCACACGATTGTCGGCCCGGATGGCGTCGAGCTTGGTGCCCTCGGCGGTTCGGAAGACGAGCGTGGCGTGATCGATGAACGCGTTGATGGGGTAGATGTCGGGCCCGTCGTCGGTGCTGACGGCGAGGCGTCCGTATTCCTCGGCGCGCATCAGTTCCCAGCACTCCCGCACCGAGAGCACCGAACCGTCACCGGGGCGTCCGGTCGAGTCCACCATGGCTTGATGTTGCCCCCTGGCGAGGGCCGGGCGCCAGGGCCGAGTGTCATCAACCAGCACGTCGGCGGCCTGTGAATTGACCAACGACCCTGGCCCGCGAGGCCACGGTTTCGGACGATGAGTTCGTGGAACGGCGCGACGACCTCGAGCGATGGCGGATGTCGGCGTCGGCGTTCCGACGTTTCCTCGACACACTGTTCGACGAGTTCGACGACGTGGTCGGGCCGGTGGTCGAGAGCGGGGTCATCCGGCTTCGTCGCCTCGCTGCGATCGACGACCTCCCGACGGGGTTCGTCGACGAGCAGGAGGCGGGCACCTACCGGGTTCGTCGCAGCGGCACCCCGCTGCATTTCTCGCACGGGGTCGGTCCTGATTCCGTCAAGTCCGTCGTGCACCCGGCGCGCAGTCCGGTCTGGACGATGCGGTGGAGCGACGGATCGCTGGTGGTCGATCCGGCCCTCGTGCCACAGCGGTCGACGGCCGTGATCGGCGCCAAGGCCTGCGATCTCCGCGCCCTCGCAGTGCTGGAGCGAACCCAGACGGGTGGTCCACACGCTGATCCCGGCTTCGTGGCCCGTCGTGAGGGCTTGTTCCTCGTCGCCGTCGATTGCACACACCCGGCTGCCACCTGCTTCTGCGGAACCCTCGGCGAAGGTCCCGCCGCCGAGGAGGGCTTCGATCTGGCGCTCACCGAGCTCGTCGAGCTCGATTCCGACACCGCCGAGTACGTGGTGCGCGCCGGAACGCCGTCCGGTCGTGCGCTGATCGATCGCCTCGGCCTGTCGGCGGCGTCGCCGGCGCTGCTCGCTCGCGCCGAAGCCGCACTCCGTCGTGCCGATCGTGCACTGCTGCGCGAGTTGCCGGCCACCGCTGCCGACGTCGTCGCTGACAGCGAACATCCGCACTGGGCGGTGGTCGCCGACCGGTGCCTGACCTGTGGCAACTGCACCGCCGTGTGTCCGACGTGCTTCTGCACCGACATGGAGGACCGGGTCGAGATCGACGGTCGAACCGCACGACGGACACGGGTGTGGGACACGTGCTTCAGTCAGGAGTACTCGCATCTCGGGGCGGGTGCCCATCGCTCGTCGCCGACATCGAGGTACCGACAGTGGCTGACCCACAAGCTGGGCACGTGGCACGACCAGTACGGCGAGTCGGGATGCGTCGGGTGCGGCCGCTGCATCACCTGGTGCCCGGTCGGCATCGACCTGACAGCCGAGGTCGAGTCGCTCTCCCGGTCGGAGGCATGGTGATGACGTCCACGCCGACCCGGCCCCCGATCGACCCGCTGCTGACACCTCGGGTGCATCGTGTCGTCGAGGTCGTCCCCGAGATCGACGACGTCGTCACACTCCGCGTCGTGCCGGTCGACGGGGATCCGGCGCCGTTCCTGCCGGCCCAGATCGGCATGGTGGGCGCCTTCGGGATCGGGGAGGCAGCGATCTCCATCAGCTCGGCGCCGAGCACGACGAGCCATCACGACTACACCATCCGCCGCGCCGGAGCGATCACCGGCGCGCTCACGTCGATGGGAGCCGACGACCAGCTCTGGGTCCGGGGCCCGTTCGGACGGCCCTGGGACCTGGGCCCCGATGGCCGTGACGTGCTGATCGCAGCCGGCGGCATCGGGCTGGCACCGCTGCGCTCGGCGCTGTACACGATCGAGGACGAGCGCTCGCGATTTCGGAGTGTGACGCTGATCGTCGGGGCCCGCGCCGCAGCCGACCTGCTGTACGCCCGCGAGTACGACCGCTGGAGAGCGGCCGGGATCGACGTGGTGCCGACCGTTGACCGAGCCGAGCCGGGATGGTCGGGTCGGGTCGGCCTCGTACCGCGGATCGTCGACGATCTCGACCTCGATCCGTCGATGACCGACGCCCTGCTGTGCGGCCCCGACATCATGATGCGGTTGACGGCGGAGTCGCTGATCGGGCACGGCGTCGCGCCGGACCGGGTGCAGCTGACGCTCGAACGGAACATGCAGTGCGGCAACGGGTTGTGTGGCCACTGCCAGCTCGGCGGTCTGCTCGTCTGTCGCGATGGCCCGGTGGTTCCCTACTCGACGGTCGCCGGGTGGTTGGCCGTGGAGGAGCTCTGATGCAGCACTCGTCGTCTCCTCGTCCGGATTGGCCCGATCGGCTGGGCCGGGGCGTGCCCCCAACGCTCGCGGTCTGGAAGTTCGCGTCGTGCGACGGTTGCCAGCTGAGCCTCCTGGACTGTGAGGACGAGTTGATGGCGGTGGTCGACCGGGTCTCGATCGCGATGTTCCCCGAGGCCACGAGCGGCATGGTCGACGGACCGTACGACGTCTCACTCGTCGAGGGATCGATCACGACGGCGCACGATGTCGAACGGATCAACGAGATTCGCCGGCAGTCGGCGGTGCTCGTCACGATCGGCGCCTGTGCAACGGCGGGTGGCGTGCAGGCACTGCGCAACGGTAGGGACGTCCGGGGCTTCACCTCGATCGTCTACGCCCACCCCGAGTTCATCGACACATTGGAGACGTCGACCCCGATCGCCGACCACGTGGCGGTCGATCTCGAACTCCGCGGCTGTCCGATCGACCGTGCGCAACTGCTGCAGACGCTCGCCGCGCTCCTCAACCGGCATGCACTGCGGTTGCCCACCACGAGCGTGTGTGTCAGCTGCAAGGCGCGCGACCTGACCTGTGTGATGGTGGCCCACGGCGAACCGTGCCTCGGACCGGTCACCCAGACCGGGTGCGGGGCGCTGTGCCCGTCGTTCCACCGGGGTTGTTACGGGTGCTTCGGTCCGATGGAGAGCCCCAACGTGCCAGCGCTCCGGCGTCGGCTGACAGAACTCGGTCTCGACGGCGACGGTGTCGAACGGCTGCTGCACACGTTCAACACGGAGGCGTTCGGACGGATCGACCCGGACACCGTGCGGGTCGACGTGGCGGGAGGACGGCGATGACCCACAAGACGATCGACCTGCACGTGCCGACGCTCACCCGGGTGGAGGGTGAGGGGGCCATGCACGTGACGGTGACGGACGGGCGGGTCGACGACATCCGGCTCGAGATCTACGAGCCGCCACGGTTCTTCGAGGCGTTCCTGCGGGGCCGCCGGTACCCGGAACCCGTCGACATCACCGCCCGGATCTGTGGCATCTGCCCCGTCGCCTATCAGATGAGTGCGTGCCACGCGCTCGAATCCATCGTCGATGTACGGCCGGGCGGCGCCATCCGTGAGCTCCGTCGGTTGCTCTACTGCGGTGAGTGGATCGAGAGCCACGTGCTCCACATGGCGTTCCTGCACGCACCCGACTTCGTGGGGGTCGACTCCGGCATCGAGATCGCCCGCCGTCATCCCGAGCTGATGGACGAGGTTCTCCATCTCAAGAAGACCGGGAACCGGATCATCGAGGTCGTCGGAGGTCGCCCGATCCACCCTGTCAACGTTCGGCTGGGCGGCTTCTACCGGGCACCGACGCGGCCGGAGCTCGCTGCGTTGCGCGACGACCTCGAGCGTGCCCGTGCCGGTGCCATCGCTCTGCTGCGTTGGGCGTCGACGTTCGAGTTCCCGGTGGTGCCCGGTCGTCTCGCGAGCGACACCGAGTACGTGTCGCTCCGCCATGGTGGCGAGTACCCGTTCAATGAGGGCCGGATCGTGTCCAACCTCGGGCTCGATCTCGACGTGGCAACGTTCGGGGAGCGCATCCGTGAGTACCAGGTGGAGCACTCGACCGCCCTGCACGCGACGATCGCCGACGCAGCGGGCCGTCCACGCCACTTCCAGGCCGGCCCGCTCGCACGCTGGATGAACAACGCCGACGTCGTCCCCGACTCGGTGCGGTCGTTCGCGGAGGAGATCGGCGTCGCCGAGGTCGAGACCAATCCGTTCCGCAGCATTCTGGTGCGGGGCCTCGAGGTGCTGTGGGCGGTGGAGGAGTCGCAGCGGATCATCAGTGCGTATCGGCCCCCGTCCTCACCGGCGGCCCATGTGCCACAGCCGGTCGGTGTCGGCCACGGGTGCACCGAGGCGCCCCGCGGGATCCTCTACCACCGCTACGAGATCGACGCCGAGGGCCTCATCGCCGATGCGGTCATCATCCCGCCGACCTCCCAGAACCAGGACGCGATCGAACGCGACCTGCGCGACTTCGTCGCATCCCATCTCGATCTCGATGACGAGGCACTCGGTCATCGGTGCGAGCAGGTGATTCGGAACTACGACCCGTGCATCTCGTGCGCCACCCACTTCCTGCGCTTCGAGATCGACCGGAGCGGGGGATGACGACGTCTCGGCCGACGGTTCTGATCGGCGTGGGGAATCGCGACCGGGGCGACGACGCGGTCGGCCCGGTGGTCTGCGACCTCGTCGCGACCCGGAGTTCGAACGCGATCTCCACGGTCGTGCTGGAATCCGCCGTCCTCGACCTGCCGAACCACTGGCGAACCGACGATCGGGTCGTGCTCGTCGACGCCGCCCGACCCGGCGATGATCCGGGCCGCATCGTCGAGTACGACGGTCTCCGGGAGCGCCTTGCGGTGCCCGGATCGGTGTCGACCCATTCGATCGATGTCGCCGGCGCGATCGAGCTGGCACGTGCTCTCGATCGCCTCCCGGCCGCCCTGACCGTGATCGCGATCGAGGGCGAGTCCTTCGAGTTCGGCGCTCCGCTGACGGCGGCCGTCAGCCGCAGCGCAGACGAGGTCGCCGGAATGCTCAGCCGGCTCGGAGCGTCTGCAACTGGCAGTTCGTGACGCGACGCAGCCACGAGAGTTGCCGGGGATCGATCCGCTCGCAGATCCAGTCCCAGTGGACGGCGACGACGGCGCCGGCTTCGACGTCGAAGGGGCTCCTGACGCGTTCGATCGCCGGTCGCCCGAACACGAGCTGCGACCCCGACCACTCCAACGGCACCCGCCGGATCAGGACCTCGACCGCCGACTCCGACGGCGCGCCCGGTATCCGGTCGACGACCGTCGCCCAGCTGATGCGGCAGCGGTCGATGATCCGGAGAGGTTCGTCGACGATCCCGTCGCGCAGGAGACCGGCCCACGGCATCACGTGCATCACGTGGAACGCGTGGTTGGCGACGCCGCCGGCGATGGTCTGGTCGATGTGACGCCAGTCGGCCCCGGCCCTGCGCCGGAAGCGGTCGTCGATCGACATGCCGAAGTCGTGCGACGAGACGCGGCCGAGCAGCTCGTTGCCGATCCAGTAGGCCTCGACCACCTCGGCGTCGAGCGGATCCGTGCGTCGATTCGAACCCGCCAGCAGTCTGAGGTACGGAAACGCACCCTCGAATCCCGCAGCGATCTCACGGAGGCCGCGATCCTCCCGCCCGCGAACGTACGGTCCGAGCGCGTCGTCGCCGGGCCCGCAGTAGCCGAGCTGGTTGGGCGGCATCGCGAACCGCGCGAATCGGACGGGGCCCGACACCACGTCGGCGACGCTCATGTCTGCATCGGATCGATCGATCGGGTGCGACCGGCCATGGCGATGACGACGGCGCCGAGGGCCAGTAGGACGTATCCCGTGGAGTCGATCGTCAGCGGCACCCCCCGGAAGCCCGTGTCGAGCAGACCGGTGATCACGGCGCCGAGCACGAGGATCGACGTCACATCCACCGCCGGCGCCAGCGACAGCGCCGTGTACCAGGTGAGCACGAAGACCGAGAGTGTCGCTCCGGTGAGAGCGAGCCACGCCCACTGGTGTGGCGACAGTGCGAGGAGATCGCTCAGGTCGCCCCGCATGCTCAACCACGCCACCAGCAGCAGGCTGCCGCCGGCCATGCGGGCGGCAGCGACCACGTGGGGCACCACGGTCGGCATCAGGCGCTTCACGATCAGTACCTCGACCGCCCACAGCAGCGTGGCGGCGAGCATCATCAGCTCGCCGGCGCCCCACTCGGTCGGGGGGTGGCCGGTCAGCATCACGTGACCTGCCAGCAGCAACGCGATGGCTCCGACGTGGACCACGGTCACTCGTTCGCGGAGCAACGCCCAGGCACCGATCGCCACCCAGATCACGAGTGTCTTGTGGATGAACGCAGCGTTCGTCGACGTCGCCCGGGCGAGGCCTTCGAAGAACAGCACGAACGGCACGGCGCCGCCGATGGTGGCGACGAGGGCGAGGCGAGCGATCGTGGGGCGAGGTGCGTCGAACTCGACGCGGGTCGACGTTCGCTGTCGTGCGGCGAGCGCGGCCACGATGATCGCGCCGGCGATCAGGTTCTTGGCGGCGGTGTAGACGGTGGCGTCGTCGAACCGCCTGATCGCGAGCCCGTTGGTGAACACGGCGAACCCACTCACCACTGCGGCGAGCAGCGCGAACTCGATCCCGGACGGGCGGGTTCTCGTCATGGCCACCCCCGGTGTTCGTCGTGCTCGTGCGGGTCGACGGCCCGGATCGCGAGGCCCATCGACACCAGGATCGAGTCGCCGGGAGCGACCTCGACGCCGTCGGCGACGAGCACCGCAGTCGACACCTCACGCATCGCGCCGTCCGCGAATCGCACCCGAGCGGTACCTTCCCCGATGGCTGCGACGACCGTGCCGAACTCACCGAGACACATGGTGGACACCAGCGATCGGCTCGGCTGCCATACCTCCAGTCAGCCGAGTCCGGCCGGCGATTTCCAGGGCCGAACGACCCTCGTGCGTCGCCGGCCGGGTCGTTCGGCACTGGTCCGATCACGATGGCATGCCCAAGCTGGTGGGGTCGAGCAACCACAAGGGGTTCCCATGACAGCCATGACCGCGGTCGACATCGTCGGGGTGTTCCTCGATGTCGAAGACGACGCCTCCGTCGTGCTGCTCGGCGACACCGCCGGGCCGGCGCGTGTGCTCCCGATCCTCGTCGGGCGGGCAGAAGCCGACGCGATCGCCCGGGCAGCGGTCGGCGTCGTCCCGAGGCGACCCGGCACCCACGACCTGATCACCAACCTGCTGGCGCTCGTCGATGCGCGGGTCGAGGAGGTGGCGATCACCGAACTCCGGAACGGCACGTTCTTCGCAGAGTTGTTCGTGGAGGCGGTCGGCGGGCTGCAGGCGATCGATGCGCGGCCGAGCGACGGACTGGCCCTGGCGGTCCGATCGGGCGCTCGGATCGTGGTTGCGGCCTCGGTGTTCGACGAGGCCGGGATCGTCGTGCAGCACGATGTCGACGAGCAATTCACGGAGGCCGAGGTGAACGAGATCGTGGCCGAGTTCGGCCGATTCCTGTCGACGGTGTCGGCGGAGGACTTCGACGCCTCGCCGACGCCGGCCGAGGGCGCGCCCGACGAAGACGTCGGCTGGGGTGACGACTGAGCGCCGGACGCCCGGATCGACCGATGTGACCTCGCGACCCCGTGAGCTGTCGCTCGTTGCGGTCGAGCACGCAGGTGCGGGGCCGCACCCTGATCCTGACAGGCGCCCCGATCAGTGCCTTCGGTCCGGGCGTTCCGAGTGCAGACATCGGGTCACGCGCGGGAGTCGTTGTTCTACAACTCCTTGACGAAACAAGTGGGATGTGTAGATACTGTTGGTCGGCCCGCACCGCTCCGTCGCCCGCAAGCTCGACGAGAACGGACACGAGAAGGGACACCACATGGCAGACACGGCGACCGAACCCTGGGTCGACTTCGCGACGGACCCCGACCGGTACCGGCACTGGACGCTGACGGTCGACGGCTCGGTCGCCACGTTGGCGCTGGCGGTCGATCCCGCCGGCGGCCTCCGCGACGACTACGAGCTGAAGATGAACTCGTACGACCTCGGCGTCGACATCGAACTCAACGATGCGGTGCAGCGGCTCCGATTCGAGCACCCTGCGGTGAAGGTCGTCGTGGTCACCGGTGGCATCGACCGGATGTTCTGCGCCGGTGCCAACATCGGGATGCTGGCCGGCTCGTCGCACGCCCACAAGGTCAACTTCTGCAAGTTCACGAACGAGACGCGCAACTCGATCGAGGATGCCACCGAGCACAGCGGCCAGGTGTGGATCGCCGCGGTGAACGGCACCGCCGCGGGGGGCGGCTACGAACTGGCGCTGGCGTGTGACGAGATCCTGCTCGTCGACGACCGCTCCACGGCGGTGTCGCTTCCCGAAGTCCCGTTGCTGGCGGTGCTGCCCGGCACCGGCGGCTTGACGCGAGTCGTCGACAAGCGTCACGTACGTCGCGACCTCGCCGATGCATTCGCGACCCGCACCGAGGGCGTACGCGGCCCGACGGCGCTCGATTGGGGCCTCGTCGATGGGATCGCTCCGGCGAGCGGTTTCGATGCCCTGATCTCCGAGCGGGTCTCGGCGCGCGCCGCGGAGTCCGACCGCCCCGACCAGGCGACCGGTGTCGAACTCGACCTGCTCGAGCGCGAGTTCGACGACGACGTGATCATCTACCCGAACGTTCGGATCGCGATCGATCGTGGGCTGGGGACGGCCACGTTCACGGTGTCGGCGCCGAGCGAGCCGCAGCCCGCCACGGGGGAGGAGTTGGTGGCCGCCGGGACCGGCAGCTGGCTGCTCGCGACGGCACGGGCGCTCGACGATGCGATCCTCCATCTCCGCTTCAACGAACCGGAGATCGGCACCTGGGTCTTCGCGACGGCCGGAAGCGGGGACGCCGTCATCGCCGCCGAGGACGTGCTCACCGCCGACGCCGACCACTGGTTCGTGCGCGAGGTCCGGCTCTTCTGGACGCGCGTGCTGAAGCGATTCGATCTGTCGGCTCGCACCCTCGTCGCCACGATCGAGCCCGGGAGCGCCTTCGTCGGCGTACTCGCCGAACTGGTCCTCGCCGCCGACCGCAGCTACATGCTCGAGGGAACGTGGGAAGACCTCGACGAGCCGCCGCCACCGGCCACGATCCGCCTGTCGGAGGCCAACCTCGGCTGGTTTCCGATGTCGAACCACCTGACCCGTCTGGGGACCCGGTTCTGGGGTCGCGACGACGCACTGCAGGCGGCGGTCGACGTCGTCGGCAAGGATCTCGTCGCCGCCGATGCACTCGGCGCCGAGTTGGTCACGTTCACACCGGACGACCTCGACTGGCACGACGAGGTTCGGCTGATGCTCGAGGAACGCACGAGCTTCTCGCCCGACGCCCTGACCGGGATGGAGGCGAACTACCGGTTCGTCGGCCCCGAGACGATGGAGACCAAGATCTTCTCCCGCCTCTCCGCCTGGCAGAACTGGATCTTCCAACGACCCAACGCCGTCGGTCCCGAGGGTGCACTGCAGCGCTTCGGAACCGGCTCCCGCCCGTCCTACGACCCGAAGCGAGTGTGAACCATGTCCGTCACCGTCGACATCGACGCCAAGATCCCCAACAATGTCGATCTGGCCGGCGACCGCCGATTGCAGCGAGCGCTCGAATCGTGGCAGCCGAAGTTCATCCGGTGGTGGGAGGAGCTCGGCCCGGTCGCGTTCAAGACGAACCCGGTGTTCCTCCGGACGGCGATCGACGTGGGTCAGCAGGGATGGGCCAATTTCGGCCATGTCGCGATGCCCGACTACCGCTGGGGTGTCTTCCTCGCAGAGCCCGAGCAGGATCGCAAGATCGCATTCGGTGAGCACCAGGGCGAGGACGTCTGGCACGACGTGCCGGGCGAGTACCGCTCCGACCTGCGCCGGTTGATCGTCGTGCAGGGTGACACCGAGCCCGCGTCGGTCGAACAGCAACGTCAGCTCAGTCTCACCGCGCCTTCGCTGTACGACATGCGCAACCTCTTCCAGGTCAACGTCGAGGAAGGTCGTCACCTGTGGGCGATGGTGTACCTGTTGCACCGGTACTTCGGCAAGGACGGTCGCGACGAGGCCGACGCGATGCTCGAACGACACTCGGGTGACGCCGACAACCCGCGCATCCTCGGCGCGTTCAACGAGGAGACACCCGACTGGCTCTCGTTCTACTTCTTCACCTACTTCACCGATCGCGACGGCAAGTACCAGCTCGCGTCGATGCGCGAATCCGCCTTCGACCCGTTGAGCCGCACGTGCGACTTCATGCTCAAGGAAGAGGCGCACCACATGTTCGTCGGGGCCACCGGCATCGGACGCGTCGTGGCGCGCACACTCGAACTCATGCAGCAGCACGACACCGCCGACGTGCATCAGCACGGTGGGATCAACCTGAACGTGTTGCAGAAGTACCTGAACTTCCACTACTCGGTCTCGCTCGATCTGTTCGGCGCCGAGACCTCGACGAATGCCGCCAACTACTACTCGGGTGGCCTCAAGGGTCGCTTCCAGGAGGAACGCCGCGACGACGACCACCGGCTCACCGACCTGTACCGCTACGTCCCCGAAGCCACGGAGGCCGGGATCGGTCGACGTGAGGTCACCCAGCTGGCGGCGCTCAACGAAACGCTCCGCGAGGACTACACCGTCGACTGTCAGAAGGGGGTCGACCGTTGGAACCGCGCGTTGAGCGAGGCCGGCTCGGACTTCCGGCTCGAACTGCCGCACATCGGGTTCCATCGCCAGGTCGGCACGTTCTCCGGGCGCCACATCAGCCCCGACGGCCAGATGCTGACCGTAGGCCAATGGGAGGCGGCGCAGGACGCCTGGCTGCCGACGGATGCCGACAAGGCGCACGTGCAGTCGCTGATGGTCGGGGTCACCGAGCCCGGCCGGATGGCGGGCTGGATCGCACCGCCCTCGACCGGGATCAACCAGAAGCCGGTCGACTACGACTACGTGCAGGTCTGATCGTCCGTGTCGGAGGCCCACAACAGCGCCGCCTGGCTCGTCGACCGGCACGTCGAGGAGGGACGAGGCGCTCGCGTCGCAGTTCGCTGCGACGGTGTCGAGACGACATACGCCGAGCTCCTGACCGAGCTGTTCCGGGCCCAGAACACCCTGGCGGAGCTGGGGGTCGCCCAGGGGGAGCGGGTGGCGTTGGTGCTCGACGACGATCTCTCGTTTCCGGCATGGTTCCTCGGTGCCCAGCGCTCGGGTGTGGTTCCGGTTCCCCTGTCGACGATGTTGACCGGAGCCGAGCTCGGTCCGATCATCGCTGATGCCGGTGCGGTTGCCGTCGTCGTCTCCGGGAGGTACGCAGGGTCGATCGAGGCGGCCATCGCGTCGGCGCCGACCGTTCGGGCCGTCGTGGTCAGCGGCGACGCGGCTGGTCCCGCATCGAGTCGCGGCGACGTCATGGGGTCCGAGTGGGCCTCGTTCGTCGACCGGTCGGAGCAGCCGGTGGCCGACACCAGCGTCGACTCGTCGGCGTTCTGGCTGTACAGCAGCGGTACCACCGGCATCCCGAAAGGTGTCATGCACGTGCACGGCAGCGCGCGAGCGACTGCGGTGACCTACGCCGCCGAGATCCTGGGTGTCGCCGAGGACGACCGATTCCTCTCGGTTGCCAAGCTGTTCTTCGCCTACGGGCTCGGCAACTCGCTGACGTTCCCGTTCTCGGTCGGCGCCACCGCGATCCTCCATCCGGATCCGCCCACGCCGGCGTCGTTCGTCGAGCTGATCGCGGCAGAGCGCCCGACGTTGTTCTTCTCCAGTCCCGGTTTCTGTGCCGCGCTCCTCGACGCCGATCCGGCGGCCGGGACGTTCTCGTCGGTCCGGGCGACGGTCACGGCGGGGGAGTCGCTCCCGGCCGACGTCCAGCAGCGATTCTCCGCGTTGTCGGGGTCGCCGGTGCTCGACGGGATCGGGTCGACGGAGCTGCTGCACATCTTCATCTCGAACACACTCGACCTGCAGACGCCGGGTTCGAGCGGGGTCCCGGTCCCCGGTTACACGGCGGAGCTCCGCACCGATACCGGCGAGGTCGTGACCGAGCCCGACACCCCCGGCTATCTCCACGTGCAGGGGCCGTCCGCGGCCGTCGGGTACCACGATCGGCCGGAGGCGACGGACACCGCGTTCCGCCAGGGCTGGGTCCGTACGGGCGACGTGTACACGCGATCGGTCGACGGCACCTACACGTTCCTCGGGCGGAACAACGACATGATCAAGGCAGGTGGGATCTGGGTGTCGCCGGCAGAGGTCGAGAGCGCGCTGATCGAGCACCCCGACGTTCTCGAAGTCGCCGTCGTCGGGGCTCGCAACGCCGCGGGGCTCGAGGAGGTCGTGGCGTTCGTCGTCGCGGCGACGGGCGCCGAGCCCGATCCGGTCGAGCTCGAACGGCACTGCCGTGAACGGATGGCGGCGTTCAAGCGGCCGCGGCGCATCCTCGTCGTCGATTCGTTGCCCAAGACCGCGACCGGCAAGATCCGACGGTTCGCGCTGCGCGATTCGCTGGAGCCCGGTCCGTGAGCGACGTCGCCGCGCTCTCCGACATCGTCGTGCCGACCGATGACCTGCCCGCTCAGCACGGCGGAGCGAAGGCACTCGTTCTCACCATCCTCGGTGAGCTCGTGCTCCCCGCTGGTGGCGCGGCCTGGACGTCGTCGCTCGTGGCGGCGGCCGAGGTGCTGGGCATCGGCGAGAAGAACGCTCGCCAGGCGATCGCCCGAATCGGTGATCAGGGTCTCATCCGACCCGACCGTCACGGGCGACGCGTCCGCTGGTCGCTCACGGACGACGGACGACGACTGCTCGAAGAAGGTGCCCGCCGCATCTACGGGTTCGGGACCTCGACCGTCGACTGGGGCGGGACGTGGTTGGTCGCGCACTGCCCGGTCGCCGAATCGCAGCGGGCCGTCCGGAACCAGCTCCGGACACGGCTGGCCTTCCTCGGGTTCGGTGAGTTGTCACCCACTCTCCTGATCTCACCGCACCTCGACCGTGAGCGAGCGCTGCGCGAGGTCCTGCGCGATCTCGGGCTGACCGACGAGAGCGTCGTGCTGCACTCGTCCGTGGGCGCGGACGGCGAGAACCGGGACCTCGTTGCCCGAGCGTGGGATCTGGACGGGCTGGCGGACTCCTACGCCACGTTCACCTGCGCCCATCGCGATCAACGGCCGACCGAGGACCGGGCGTCGTTCCGGGCGCTCGTCGGGCTCGTCCACGACTGGCGGCGCTTTCCGTTCACCGATCCCGAGTTGCCGACCGAGCTCCTCCCGGATTGCTGGGCAGGGACCACGGCGGCGCAGGTGTTCCACGATCGTCACGCCGACTGGTCGCCCGCTGCCCGGCTGTGGTTCGGCGATCTCGACGTTCATGAACGGGCGTAGGGCTGCCCGCGCCGTTCGATGGGCCGTACCTCGGCGTTCCGGTACCGGAGGAGTGGATCCGCGAGCAGACTGCGGATGCGATCGGGCCATGTCGATCGGGCCATGTCGGAAGCCGTCGGGTGGCCACCGCGAATCGACGATTCCCGAGGAGGGTGGCGAAGCCGGCGAACAGCACGCCGCAGACGATCGCCGACGAACCCCTGCCGGCGAAGCGCAACCGTTCGGACCGTGAGGACCGCATCGGCGGTCGGGCGTCCGGTCGGATCGTCGACGATCGCATCGATGAGCGTCCGCACCGCGATCGCCGGCGCCGTGAGGATGATGACGCCGACCGCGACCAGGCTGGGCCCGACATGAGGGTGGTCCCTGTGCGCCGTCCGGTGGTCCGGGCGTCGTGGCCCCGGGTACTGCCGAGTGGTTCGGTCAGTGGGTTGCGGCCGAGTAGGGGAGCCAGTGGCCGGCGTCGAAGTCGTAGAGCTTGCAGGTGCGGGTCGCCCGGGCGTAGTCGCCGGGAGAGAAGCGGTCGACCTTCACGGTGTCGGGATACGAGTCGGAGATGGCGGCGGCGGCGGCCGGGAGGTGGTGGAACGGAATGCGGGCGTCGACATGGTGAGGGACGTGCACGAAGATGTTGTGGAACCAGAGCCGGTTGACGACCCGGGGGAATCGCAGGATGGTCGTCGACTCCATCTGACCTTTGAACTGCGACCATTCCCGTCGCGGCCACCAGCGGATGTCCGGCGACACGTGATGCACGTACACGGTCCAGCCGATGATCTGGACGAAGACGAGGAACGGCACCACGATCAGCTTGACCGGAAGCCAGATGGCGTCGACCCAGCCGCCCTCCACTGCGCCGACGATCGCCGGGATCGCCAGCATCACGACCATCACCGATCCCAGGAGGAACTTGTCACGCCGGATCGCTGCGCGGTGCTTGCCGCCCGGAGCGAATCGCCACATCTTCTCCCACCACACGACCCGCAGGTAGTAGGCGCCCGACCCGAGGAACGACCATTCGAAGCGGTGGCGAAGCCGAGCGACTGCCTTCATGTCGGAGTACTCGTCGGGTGTCGTGGGATGCCACACGAAATCGAACCCCTGGCGGGTCGTGTAGCCGTGATGCACGCGGTTGTGCCCGAGATTCCATGCGGCTTCCACGTGGACGCTCGGGATCATGCAGAGCCAGGCGAGTACCCGATTCGCCCGTCGCGAGCGGAACAGTGCGCCGTGTGAGGCGTCGTGGCCGAGCACGAACAGTCCGGCGATGCCGAGGCCGGCGGCCACCCACAACACTGGGACGGCCCACCAGCGGTCGGTGAGTGCCAGCAGTGCGATCGGGACGACGTACAGCACCGTGGCCTGCACGAGCGCCATGATGGCTCTCGATCTGGAGGGTTCGTAGCACTCGGCGGGGATGACCTCGCGGACGTCGTTGAGTGACTGGGATCGGGGGCGTGGACGGACCGAAGATGTGGCGGAACTCATCGACACCAGCCTGCCACGACCGACCGGTCGGTAGGCAGGGTCCAAATTCCCTTCCGCCCGAACCCGCCGTGATCGCCCGGGCGAGGAGCGTCAGGTGCGGCATCCGGTCTGTCGGGGGATCTCTGCGGGTCCAGGGAGCTGCGCGGTGAACGACCCGTCGCGGTCGAACGAGGTGTGCGGGCCTCGAACGTCGCCGCGTGACGGTCCCCGCTGTCCCCTATGACGATCTCGTCTCGCGTGGTCGCTGGCTTCCGTCGGGTTCCCCGAACGGTCGCGTGGCCGGTTCACCCACCGACGGGACCGAGCACGCGATCGACGAAAGGATTCGAGAACCGTCCCTGCGGGTCGAGCCGCCGGCGCACCTGCTGGAACCGTTCGAATCGCTCACCGTGCATCCGTGCGAGGTCTCGCGCATCGAGGTCCTCGCACCACTTGCCGAGGTGGATCCGGGCGTCGTTGTCGCGAACCCACTCCTCGACGTCGGCGAAGAAGTCGCCGACCGCGCCCGACTGGTTGCAGCACAGGCACAGCCATGCCGTTGCGCGCCCGGCGCCGGGTCCGAGGAATGTCGCGTCGTGTGGTGCCGGGGTGAAGCGCACCTCGACCAGGAGGAAGGGAAGCCGCTGGTCGGCGGCACGCCGCTCGTACAGGTCGAGGAGCTCCCGGAGGTCGGTCCAGACCCGATCGCGCGGCACGGCCACCTCGAGCTCCTGGTGGAGGTGGTACTGGCTGCGGCTGAACGCCTCGTGGGAGTGCAGGACGAGGCGGGTCGGCCGTTGCAGCGCCATCGTCGGGGTCGCCATCTTCGGCAGTAGACCCCAGTGGGCCATGGCGTCGCCGAGCGTGGCCGCGACGACGGCGGCCTTGGCCTCGTTGAGTGACTCGCGGAACGCTCCGAGTCGTGACCGCCCCTCGTCCGTGTGGGTCCACGTGTGGACGTGGACCCGGTCGGTGAACGGGTAGGCGTAGAAGCTGACGTGCTGGTGCTCCTCGCACAGCGCGTCGAGGTTGGCCTCGGCCCATTCCTGTGACTCGACGTGTGTGCCCTGCCGGAGGTTGAACGCGTCGACGCACTGGAACGTGAGCTTGGTGATGATACCGACGCTGCCGAGCCCGCCGACGGCGGCCTTGAAGCGTTCGTCGTCGGGCGTCAGGTGCTCGTGCAGCGTGCCGGTGCCGTCGACGAGGTCCATCGCGACGACGCGGTCGCTCGGGTGGGCCGGCTCACGACCGGTGCCGTGGACGTCGGTCGACAGGATGCCGGCCACGCTCTGCGCGTCGTGTGATGCGAGCGTCTGGAACGCCAGGCCCTCGGCGAGCAGCGCGGGTGTCAGGTTGCGAACGCGGGTTCCGCCCCAGGCCGTCGCCTGCTTCGTGTCGTGGTCGATGTTCGACACACCGGCCAGCCGATCGAGCGAGATCGTGACGCCGTCGGTCATCAGCCCGTCGTTGAAGGAGTGGCCGGACCCGACCACGCGCACCGACGACGCAGCCCGCACGAGTTCCTGCAGTTCGCCCACCGACGTGGGTTGGTGGAAGTCGGCCGGATGCCGTCGGTCACCCGACCAGTTGCGGTATTCGTCGCCGCGCATCCGGCCCTCCAGTGAGAGCCGCCGTCGCCGGCTGAACACGTAGCGGACGGTGTTCGCGATCGTCGTTCCGGCAGCGATCAGGAAGTGTGGATACCGAATTCGTGTCGTGGACTGTTGCTCTCGCTGCGAGCCGAACTTCGACGACCATCCCACGACCGTCATTGTTGTCCGCCCGTCCGAGAGCTTCCAGTGGATTCGGTGCCGGGTCAGGTCGGGCGGGCCGGTCAGCTGAGGATGCGGCGCATCGTGGCGGTGGTGAAGACGGCGGCGACGAGGTTGTCGGGCCACGAGCGACGCGCGATGCCGGCCTTGAGCAACAGGTGGTCGACGAAGTCGTCGGGCTCGAGGAGTTGCTCCCACACCGCTGGCAGGAAGAGACCGCGATTGCGGCCGCTCTGGATGATGAGGCCGTGTTCGTGGCGCCGAACGCTCCGGAGCAGCTCCTGGCGCGTGCTCGCCGGCACCTCGACCGGCGACGTCAGCAGCGAGATCTCGATGCTCAGCCCGGGGAGATCGGAGGGTCGGAGCGCCGGGAGCCTCGGATCGTCGAAGGCGGCCTTGATCGCCAGGTCGGCCACGTTCGTGGCGAGCGATCCCGACCCGTCGATGTTGCCGATGCAGCCGTTCAGTTCCCCGTTCGCCCGGAGTGTCACGAACGCTCCGGTCGCCTGGTGCAACGTCGGAGCCAGGCCGTCGATGTCGAGTTCGGACGTGCTGGGTCCGGTGAGGCGCTCGCGAATCGCGGTCTCGGCGAGGTCGAGCAGGGCGGCGGCGTCGTGCTGTGCGATGCCGAACGAGTCCAGGCCGGCCGCGACGTCGGCGCCCCCGTCGTCCGCGACGTCAGCCAATGGCGAACGCTCCGTAGCCGACGACCCGGTCCCGGTCGCCGGCGGTGTCGCCGGAGTTGCGCAGGTCGAGCTGTTCGACGGTCAGCTTCCGGGCTGCCACGGCACGCAGCATGCCGCGTAACGGCCGCGATCCGCACGCGTCGCGGTCGCCGATGGCATGGTGGTCGGCGGCGACGATCGCGGCCGCGGTACGGGCGTCGAGGCGGATCGCCTCGCCGTAGTGGTGATAGTGCGACAGGTCGGTGCTGATCACGATCAGGGTCTCGGGTCCGGCCCAGGCGGCATCGAGCACCGTCGCAACCTCGTCGGTGGTGGCGTCACCGACCGACACCGGCAGCAGCCTGATGTCGTCGAGCACCGTCTGGAGAAAGGGCAGCTCGACCTCGAGGCTGTGCTCGAGGCGGTGGGGCTCGTCATCGGTGGCGACGGCCGGGAGGGCGAGGACGACCGCGCGCATCTCGGCGTCGATCGGAACCCCTCCGAGCGGCGTCTCGAACGAGTCGACGGACGGCACGGCCATGCCACGCAGCGGCACGCGATGGCTCGGCCCGAGCAGCACGACGCGTTCGATCCGTTGGTGCGATGGGGCGATGCGAGCGAACGCGCTGGCCGCGATCGCTCCGGAGTAGACGTAGCCGGCATGCGGGACGATCAGCGCCTTGGGTGGGGCAGCGTCGGGTGGCGATGGCGCGGCTCCGGCGAATGCGGTTCGGATCGAGCGGCGGAGCTCGACGGGGTCGGCCGGGTAGAAGGTGCCGGCAACGGCGGGACGGCGAGCGTTCACGGCGATCGTTTCCTCAGGACGGGGTTGCGGCGCTGCATGCTCACCGGCTGGCGCCTGGCTCCCCAGGTTCCGACGGGGCCGTCGAACACGCCGGGGATCTCGGTCCCGCACGACGTGCAGCGACCGATGTCGTCGATTCGGTAGGTGCCGAGCAGATACCAGTCACGTTCGATGACCTCGGTCTTGCAGCCGTGGCAGAAGGTGCTCCCGCCGTCGCGATCGTGGACGTTGCCGGTGTAGGCGTACCTCACCCCGTTGTCGATCGCGATCCGACGTGCCCGCGCGAGGGTCTCGGGCGGGGTCGGGGGAACGTCGAGCATCTTGAAGTCCGGGTGGAACGCGGTGAAATGCATCGGCACGTCGGGCCCGACGTGTTCGACGACCCACTGGGTCATACGATCCAGCTCGGCGTCGCTGTCGTTGTGGCCGGGGATCAGGAGGGTGGTCAGCTCGAACCACACGTCGGTCTCGTGGTGCAGGTACTCGATCGACTCCAGAACCGTGTTCAAGTCGGCCATCGCCGTGTGCCTGTAGAAGTCCTCGGTGAAGGCCTTGAGGTCGACGTTGGCCGCGTCGAGGTGCCGGTAGAAGTCGCGACGGGGGTCGGGGTTGATGTAGCCGGCCGTGACGGCGACCGTCCGGATGCCGAGCTCGTGGCACGCTTCGGCGACGTCGATCGCGTACTCGAGGAAGATCGTGGGGTCGTTGTAGGTGAACGCGACGCTCCGGCAGCCCAGTTCCTCGGCCGCCTGCGCAATGGCGGTGGGGGAGGCGGCGTCGGCGAGGGTGTCGATCTCCTTCGACTTGGAGATGTCCCAGTTCTGGCAGAAGCGGCAGGCGAGGTTGCAGCCGGCGGTCCCGAACGAGAACGTCGCCGAGCCGGGGAGGAAGTGGTTGAGCGGCTTCTTCTCGATCGGGTCGACGCAGAAGCCGCTCGACCGGCCGTAGGTGGTCAGGACCACGCCATCGACGTCGTCGATCGCGTCGCGAGCACGCACGAAACACACGCCGCGCTGGCCGGCGCGGAGCTTGCAGGCCCGCGGGCACACGTCGCACTGGATCCGCCCGTCGTCGAGTGTGTGCCAGTAGGACGTCGGAATCGTGAACCGGTCCATGCTGTGCCACCTCCGTGGTGAGCGTGTGTTCAGGTTCCACGATACGGCTCCAGCCGGTCGGTTCCCGGTGCCGTTCGGCCCAGTTCGACTGCGTCGTTCGGGCGGCAGCGAGCCGGGCTGCTCGATGGGCGAGGGTGGAACGCTGAGCCCGTGGCGAGGGCACCTGTTGTCACGTTGGCGGAGCGGGTGTCGTCACCGGGCGCCCGTGGGGTGAGGGCCTGGTTCACCGGTCAGGTAGCGCGCGATCGTTGGCGCGACCGCCTCCACGAGCTCCTCGATCGACGCAGTCGCAATGGGTGCGAACGGGATCACGAGCCGGAGCAGTGCGAGTCCGGCGAGCTGCGCACCGACGAGTCCGGCACGCAGCTCGGCGTCTTCGCCGGTGATGCCCTCGACGAGCGGCCCGAGGACGGACTGCCGCAGCAGGGCACCCACCTGGGTGGCGGCATCAGGGTGGGTGACGGCCACCCGGATGAGCGCCACGAGCCGCTGTGCGGTCTCGGGCTGCTGCCACTGCTCGAGGACACCCGCGAGCAAGGTCGTTGCCGAGATGTCGCCGCCGGGTGGTATCAGCGCGCGGACTACTTCATCGCTCACCGGGAACTCCAGCGCGGCGGCGAGCAGGTCGTTCTTGTCGTCGAAGAAGTGATAGATCGTCGCCGGGTCGACGTTCGCGTTCGCCGCGATCGACCGGATCGTGGCCCGCTCGTAGCCGCGCTCGGCGAACTCGCGACGTGCGGCCTCGACGATCGCGCTTCGGCTCGAGCCGGCACCCGGGCGGCGACCGCGTGGCCGGTCGGTCATCGACCCGAGCTGACGGCGACCATCGCCTCGTCGAGGATCGCCGGAACGATGGTCAGCTCGGCCTCGATCCCGGCGCTGCGAAGCGTACGTTCGACATCCGAGGCATCAGCGCAGGGCACTCGAATTCGTCGACCTGCGAGCATGACGTCGTGCCCGGCATCGCCGAGCGCCGCGAACGCCTCGGACCACGATGCCGCCATCACCTGAACGACCGTCCGGCCAGCGACGATGTCGTCGGTGGTGCCCGCTGCCGCGACCGCACCGGCTGCCATCAGGACGAGGCGGTCGCACTGTTGCGCCTCCTCCATGTAGTGAGTGGTGACGAGTACTCCGACGCCTCGTTCCGCCTCGGACCGGATCAGGTCCCACAGACGCGCTCTTGCCAGCGGATCGACGCCGGATGTCGGCTCGTCGAGCACGATGAGATCGGGGTGATGACCGAGCGCGCAGGCGAATGCGAGCTGGCGCTGTCGCCCGAGGCCGATCGATCCGACCAGCCGGTCGGCCATCGCGTCCAGCTCGTCGGTGAGCATGATCTCGTCGGGGGAGACCCCGAAGGCGGCCGAGTTGAAGGCAACGTTCTCGCCGACGGTCATGTCGAGGTACAGGCCGAGGCTCTGCGGGACGTAGCCCAGGCGGCGCCGCGATTCCCGCGACGGCGTCGCGTCGAACATCAGGACATGGCCCTGCGATGGCATGAGCAGGCCGAGCATCATGCGGATCAGGGTGGTCTTGCCTGCGCCGTTCGCCCCGAGCAGCCCGACGATCTCGCCCGGACCGACCGACATCGACACGCCGTCGACAGCCGTGAAGCCGCCGAACCGGCGCGTGACGTCGCGTGCGGTGAGGAGTGAGGCCTGAGCTCCGGACGGTGTCACGTCGCTCCTGCCCGGCCGTCGGTGCCACGTTCATCGAGCAACCGTGCGATGACGACGTCCTCGAAGTCGAGATCGGACGGTGAGAGTTCCGAGTCGTCGCTCTGCGCTGCAGAGGATCGGTCCGAACCCGGATGCCATTCCCGGACCGCTCGGCCGCGGCGCCACGAACGGGCCGGGGTCGACGGCCGTTCCGGTGCGGTGATGTACCCGGGCATCGCGTTCGTCACGTCGTCGATGGATCCGGTGGCGATCGCTCGCCCGCGGTCGAGCACGGTCACCGACGATGCGCGTTCGGCCTCGTCGAGATAGGTCGTCGCGATGGCGACGGCGGTGCCGGACGCAGCTGCTTCGGCGATCAGACGCCACAATTCGACGCGGCTCACCGGGTCGACGCCCGTCGACGGTTCGTCGAGCACCAGGAGCTCGGGTTCGTGCAGCGTGGCCAGCACGAATCCGAGCTTCTGCCGCATGCCACCCGACAGGTCGGCGGCCAACCGATCGGCTGCTTCGGTCAACCGCGCTCGCACGAGCAGATCAGCACGGCGGCGGTCGCGCGCGGGCCGCGACATCTTGAACGCCTCCGCCACGAACTCGATGTTCTCGTCGACCGTCAATCCACGCCAGGTCCCCGACGTCGACGGCATGTAGCCGACGAGGTGGGCCGGCGGTCGTCGCACCTGGCCGGCCGTCGTGGCGTACCGACCGACGAGGCATCTCAGCAGTGTCGTCTTGCCGGCGCCGTCACCGCCGACGACGGCGATCACCGAACCGGACGGAACGTCGAGGTCGACGCCGCGGAGAGCATGGATCTCGTCGAAGCGTTGGTGGAGACCGCTGACACCGAAGTTCACGTGGCCGTCTCCAGATCGCCGGTCAGGTTGGACTCGAGCTTCGGTGCCAGGTCGCGTCGGAACCTGAGGACCGCGCCGCCGAGGACGACCGCCGCCATCACGATCAAGACGACGTAGGAGACCCACAGCGAACTCATCCCCGCCCCGCGCAGCATGATCCCCTGGGAGATGTCGATGAAGTACGTCAGTGGAAGGAGGTAGCCGATCCAGCGAACGCCCCACGGCATCGCATCGAGTGGGAAGATCATGCCCGACAGCAGGATCTGGGGCATCACGAAGAACATGGCGGTCTGGATCGCCTGGCCCTGCGTCTGCGAGATGGTCGAGATCAGCACCCCGAGGCCCAGCACGACGAGCAGGAACATCGCGGCGCCGATGGCGAACAGCGGTATCGGTCCCCGGAACGGCACGCCGAACAGCACGGCACCGAGCACGGTGACCGCCACCATGTCGAGATACGCCAGCCCGAAGTAGGGCGCGATCTTGCCGACGATCACGTCACTCGGACGGAAGGGCATCACCGCCAGCTGTTCGAGCGTGCCGTCTTGGCGTTCGCGGACGAGGCCGAGGCTGGTCACGATGGTTCCGATGAACGCCAGGATCAGGCCGATCAATCCCGGCACCATCACCCACGACGTCTTCAGTTCCGGATTGAACAAGACCTCGACGTCCAGCGCATCGCCGGCGCGGTTCGCCGCCGACACCGTCGCCTGAGCGGTGAACAGCGACGACCCGTCGACCAGCAGCACCGGTCGGTCGGACTCACTCGTGACCACGGCGGCGTCGGCGCGGTTGTCGCGGAGTTCGTCTGTTGCGGTCGCCCGGTCGGTGGTCGGATCGACGTCGGTGACGTCGAAGAGATCGGGAAGTGCCGCCGCCGCCGGCCCGGCGCCCGGCCCGGCGACGACGGTCGACACACTGTCGACACCGAAGTTCGCGGCGTACCCGAAGATCACCAGCAACACCAGCGGCAGTGCGATCAGCATCCCCATCGTCCGCCGGTCCCGACGGAGCTCGCGGAACTCCTTGATGATCATCGCCAACACGTCGAAGCACCGTAGTTCCCATCGCCGGATCAATCCAACACACGTTGGTTTCCAGATCGCCCCGGGTGATTCTCGACCGGCACGGGAATCGCGACAGCCGCCCGTACCCGCGTCGTCGCTCACGCTGCTCGGGGAGTTCGTCGGCGGCAGACGATCGGCGACCCGGGCGCTCGGTCATGGCGCTCGCGGACCCGCCCCGCGTGTTGGTGATGTCGACTCGCGAGTCGGGGAGTGACGAGGCGCCGGCGCTCGCCGTCGGCCCGACGGGGTTCGTCCCGGAGTCGTCGCTGAGCACGTACCCACTCGAGGAATCCCGGGCCCAGGTCGGTTCGGGCGAAGCGGCCCGGTCAACGCAACGAGTACTTGGCGACGCCGGCCGGATCGAACGTGAACCCGGTGCCGGGGCGCTCGGGCACGATGAGTCTGCCGTCACGTAGCTCGACGTCTTCGACGAACAACGGCGCGAACCAGTCGACGTGCTCGATCGACGTGCAGTTCGGCAGCGAGCCGGCGAGGGCGAGGCTGTGTTCGGTGAAGAAGTGGCTCGACACCGCAAGGTTGTTCGATGCTGCGGTGGCTGCGGCTCGGCGGAACTCGGTGTATCCGCCGATCCGTTGTAGGTCGGGCATCAAGATGTCGGCGGCGCGGGCATCGATCATCGCCTGCATCCCGAACCGGGTGTACTCGGTCTCACCGGACGCGATCGGGGTGTCGAGCGCCGCTCGAACCTCGGCGTGGCCCGACAGGTCGTAGGCGGCGACGGGCTCTTCGATCCACACCAGCGAGAACTGCTCGAGACTGCGGCCGAGCCGGATCGCCTGCTTCGGGTCGAACTTCTGGTTGGCGTCGACGAGCAGCCCGACGTCGTCGCCGATCGCGGCGCGAACCGCACGGACGCGGGCAACGTCGTCGCCCGGGGACGCACTCCCGATCCGCAACTTCACCGCCCGGAAACCCCGTGCCACGAACGCAATCGCCTCGGCGGCCAGTTCGTCGAGGCTCGCCGACAACCACAACCCCGAGCTGGCGTAGGTGTCGATCTCCGACCGACAGGCGCCGAACACGCGGTGCAACGGCAGCCCGACCGTGCGGCCGAACGCATCCCAGCAGGCGACGTCGATCGCCGACAGCGCCGAGATCGTCACGCCCTTGTGGCCGGTGGGGTTGATCTCGAGCCAGATCGCCTCCCAGATGCCGGCGGTCTCGGTGACACTGCGCCCGACCGCGAACGGCGACAGACCGCAGATCATCTCGTCGAACGCCCGCAGCCGGTTGGCGTTGATCGTGAACACCAACGACTGGCCGACCACACCGTCGATCGTGTGCACGTCGACGAGCACGCAGCCGACCGAGCGGATGGCGTGGATGGCGGTGCCGATCGGTGCGCTCAGCGGCACCTCGACCAAGGTCGTGTCGATCCGCTCGATGATCATCAGGTCTATTGCCGATAGCCCGGGTCGTTCTGGTCGAGCAGGCGCAGCAGCGCCGGCCACTCGTAGAGGCCGAGCGGGAAGTGGTCGTATTGACGTTTCGACAACTCCCAGATGTCGGTCGGCCCGCGGTCGACTTCGAGCCCGCTGCCGTACGCCTGGAGCAGGGCGCGGCAGCCGCGGATCAGGTAGTGCATCACCATGAACGCCTCGCCGGCCGTCTCGCCGACCGTGAGGAAGCCGTGGTTGCGCATGATCAGGGCGCGGTTGCCGTCCATGTTCTTGGCGAGCCGCTCGCGTTCTTCCAGCGTGAGCGACAGGCCTTCCCAGTCGTGGTAGCCGATCTCGCCGTACAGCATCGACGTGTCCTGCACGATGTGTTCGAAGCCGTGCTTGAGCGCGGTCACCGCGAGTGCATCGGGCACGTGGGCGTGGAACACGACCTTCCACTGCGGGAAGTCGTTGTGGATCGCCGAGTGGATCACGAACCCGGCCGTGTTGACGTCGGCCTGCCCCTCGAGGACGTTGCCGTCGCTGTCGACCTTGATCAGGTTGGAGGCGGTGACCTCGTTGTAGAGCAGGCCGAACTTGTTGAGGAAGAAGCTGTGATCGGACCCGGGCACCCGCATGCTGATGTGGTTCCAGACGAGGTCGTCGTAGTCGAAGTGGGCGGCCAGGCGGTACATCGCGGCGAGATCGACCCGCGCCGCCCACTCGTCACCGGTGAAGCTGCCGGCGTTGCTGGCGCGGAAGTCCCCGGCCGTGACTTCTCGGTTTCCGGTCGTTGCTTCGCTCATGTCGATGTTCCTTGGTGATGCTGGTCGGTTGCCACCTCGTGGAGCACGAGGCCGTTGAGGTTCTCGATCGCCCGCATCGCCATCAGGTGCGGTGCGCCGGCACCGAACTCGGATTCGGCTCGGGCGTAGAAGCCGGTGACCTCAGCGGTGAATGCCAGCTTGGCATCGACGTCGCCGGCCAGCTCCATCGCGAGACGGAGGTCCTTGGCAGCGAGCGTGAGGTCGAACGTGTCGTCGTAGCCGCCGTTGAGGATCTCGGGGCCGTACCGATCGGCGACGTAGCTGCGGCCGGTGCTGTGGCGGATGATGTCGAGCATCTTGTCGGGGGCGACGCCGCCCTTCGCGCCGAGGATCAGCGCCTCCGTCAGACAGACCGAGTTCAGGTAGCACAGCATCACCTGCGCGATCTTGGCGACGTACCCGGCGCCGTGGGGGCCGAGCAGGTCGTGGCGCCTGCCGATCGCCTCGAACACCGGTAGGCAGCGTGCGTGGGTCCCTGCGTCACCGCCGACCAGCACGCTCAATGTGCCGGCCTCGGCGCCCTCGACCCCGCCGCTGACCGGTGCGTCGAGGACGCTCACGCCATGGGCGGCAGCAAGCGCAGCGACCTGCTCGGCACAGGTGAGGTCGTTGGTGCTCAGGTCGATCCACGTCGCACCCGGTGTCATCGCCGGGACGATCTGCTGGCCGACGGCCAGCACCTGCGTGGGGCCCGGCAGGGAGGTCAGGACCACATCGGCCTCGGCCACGGCGGCCGTCGCGTCGGGAGCGGCGGTCGCGCCGACCGCCACGGCCGAGGCGACCTTGGCGTCATCGAGATCGGTCACGATCGTGTCGAACCCGGCGGCGACGATGTTGCGGGCCATCGGGCCGCCCATGTTGCCGAGCCCGATGAAGGCGATCTGCATCAGTCGACCAGCCCGTCGACGAGCACGAGGTCGCGTTGGTGATGCTGGTCGGTGGTGCGGCCGTAGAGCGTCGTCGAGTGGAACGACCGGTTCATGCGGTACGGGTCGTGCACGTACGACGGCAGCCCGATGTAGCGGGGGAGTGCCCCTTCGACCGGCGTGACGCGGTGCAGCGAGTAGCGGCCGGCGAACAGCTGCAGGTCGCCCGGCACCAGATCGAGCTGGCGTACGCCGTCGCGGCCGCCGGCGAGGATGTGGGCGACGTGCTCGTAGTTCTCGACCTCGGGTCGCCGGATGTTCGGCACGTACTCGAAGATGCCGCCGCGTTCGGCTTTCTGGGCGAGGATGCTGACCGTGAACTCGTTGCCGTCGAAGTGCCACGGCAGCCACTGGCCCGGATCGGTGACGCCGTACGGGTTGCGCGCCAACGGGTCGGCCCACCGGTAGATCGGTTTCGACGTGCCGAGGCACTCCCAGATGAAGTGCAGCAGCACGTCCGAGTCGTACAGTTGCCGCAGCGCCGACCGGCTCAGCAGCAGATCGGCGCTGATGAAGCCGGTCTCGCGGTGCTGGAACGTGCGTCGCGGGTGCCCGCCCGGGTACGACTCGTCGTCGGGTGAGAAGTACGGGTTGTGGTCCTGCACCGACCAGTAGGTCTGGGTGTGCAGGCCGGTCGCCTCGGCCCGCATCTGCTCGACGGCGTCGGGCCGCACGAAGCCGGAGAGGTTGCAGCAGCCGTCGGCCTCCATCTGGTTGCGCGCATCGGCGACGAGTTCGGCCCGAGTCGCGCTGGTCAGCTCGTGGATCGGGTAGGCGTCGAGGTCGATCAGCTCGTCGAGGTCGATCTCGAAGGCCGCAAACGCTGACGGCATGGTTCCCCCTGCGTGAAGTTCGCCAGCCCGAGACGGTCCTGGACGTTCGTTCAGCAGAAGATATTCCGTGACTGGACGTTTGTCCAGTCATCGGCTAGACCGGTGCTCGCATGGACTTGACCGACACCCAAGAGCAGATTCTCGACGCCGCGATGTCGTGCATCGGGCGCGACGGGATCGACGGCGCGAGCATGCGCAACGTCGCCCGCGAGGCCGACGTCTCGCTCGGGCTGTTGAGTTACCACTTCGACGACAAGCGCTCGCTGATCGTGGCGGCATTCGAGCTCTCGACCTCGCGGTTGTTCGACGCGTCGGTGAGCTCGCTGCTCGATGTCGAGGGCGCCGACGATCGGGTGCGGGCCTATGTGCGAGGGGCGTTCCACGGCGAGTTCCTCGACCCGGAGTACCTCGCACTGCGGCTGGCGCTGTGGGCGATCTCGCGCACCGATCCCGAGATCGAGGTGGTCGAACGCAACCTGTACGAGCGTTACGCCGAACAGATGGCCGAGCTGATCGCGGCCGCCCGACCCGCCTTGCCGGTCCGCGAGGCGCGTAACCGCGCGACCGACGTCATCGTCACCCAGAACGGCCTCTGGCTCAACTGGGCCCGCCACGGCGATCGTGACGACCTCGAGCGCGGTCTCGCCCGCTGCGACGAGATCGCGCTCGGGCCGCCGACGCGGGCGGGATGATCGTCGCAGCGGACGCAGCGCTCGGGCTCGGCGAGATCGGCATGACCGGCAACGCGATCTTCGTCCTGGGCGACGGCACGGCAGCCGGCGACGCTTGATGTTGTCGTGATCGTGAACCGGTGGGCGAACGGCCTGGGTGACGCGCGGCGCGATGCCGGGGTGGTGTTCACTCAGCAGGACGATGTGATCGCCGAGGGTCTGATCGCACTCGGTGGACTGTTCGCCTCGAGGTCGCCGTCGAGGCAGACACGACGCGCGCCGTACTGTTTGGGCGACCGACGGAGGAGGTGGAGCAATGGGCTCCGAGGACTTGACATCATCACTGACACCGCGCGTGCGCGAGCGCGTCGAGGCCGGGCGTGCCCGCCGCGACTCGGTGCCCCTCGAATCGCATGCGGAACTCGACGCCATCGGGCGGCCCGATCCGGTCGATCTCTTGGTGGCGCAGGACGAGCACCGGGTCCAAGCGTTGGTCCCGATCCGTCACGCTCGGATGCGGGTCACGCCGTTCACCTTCTTTCGCGGTGGGGCGGCGATCATGGCGTCGGATCTGTCGCGCTCGGCACCGACCGACCTGAGGGTGCAGCTCTGCGGCGATGCCCATCTCTCGAACTTCGGGGTGTTCAACGGCGCCGACCGACGTCTCGTGTTCGACCTGAACGACTTCGACGAGACGTCGCCGGGTCCGTTCGAGTGGGATCTGAAGCGGCTCGCTGCAAGCGTCACGATCGCGGGACGCAACAACGATCTCTCGCCGAAGCAGACCCGGGCTGCGACACGGGCGGCGGTGCGTGGCTACCGCGACACGCTTGCAGGGGCGTTGCCGGTGAGCCCGCTCGACGTCCATTACTACGCGATCGAAGTGGAAACGCTGCTCGCAGAGAACGAGAAACTCCGCAAGCGCTCCGGTACGGCGATCGAGAAGGCGACCCGCAAGGACAGCCTACGGGCACTGCAGAAACTGACCGAGGTCGTCGACGGCGAGCGACGGATCATCGCCCGACCGCCGCTGATCGTGCCGTTGACCGACAGGATCGACGAAATCGGTGTCACCCGTGTTCGCGAGTTCTTCGAACGGTACCGCGCATCGCTGCCGCCGGAGCGGGCAGCGGTCGTGGACCGATACCGATTCGTGGACATGGCCCACAAGGTGGTCGGCGTCGGCAGCGTCGGGACCCGGTGTCTGATCGTGCTGCTCGAGTCGGACCAGGGCGCTCCGCTGTTCCTCCAGTTCAAAGAAGCGACCCAGTCGGTGCTCGAACCGTATGCCGGCCCGTGCGGCTACGAGCGAGCCGGCGAGCGGGTGGTGCGGGGCCAGCGACTCATGCAGTCGACCGGCGATGTCCTCCTCGGCTGGTCGCACATCGACAACGTCCACGGTCGAACCGTGGACTTCTACTTCCGGCAGTTGTGGGACGGGAAGGGCTCCGCGGAGGTCGACCAGATGGGCCCGAAGCGGCTCAAGAACTACGCCTGGCATTGCGGCGGCGCCCTCGCCCTCGCCCACGCCCGGACCGGCGACGGGGCCGCGATCTGGGGCTATCTCGGCGACGACCGCACTGCCGACGACATCTTCGCCGACTTCGCCGAGCTCTACGCGGATCTCAACGAAGGTGATCATGCCGCCCACGAGCGTGCGATCAAGGCCGGTCGCGTCGAGGTGGCGTCCGAGTCGTGAGTGTGGTGCTGGCACGCAGTGCCCCGACCCCGGGTCGCCGACTCTTCGGGGCTCACAGCCGGTGTCGCGGGGCTCTGATGTCTCTGCCGGCGACTCGGTTCGCAGCCGGTGGTCGGTGTCCTGATCGCGAGGCGATCGTCGGACCCGACGCGTTCGAGGTGATCGAGGATCCCCATCTCGTCGAGGGGACGGGCGAGATCGTCGCGGCTGTCGTGTCGATCGAGGCCCGATGGACGCCACGGGCGGGCGCGCTGCATGATGACCTGTGATCTCGAAGGCCGCGACTGCGGCACTGCGGTGAGTCCCCGACCACTCGAAGCGATGACCATGTGCTCTGGTCGGCACCGTTCGGGTCTGGTGTGGCTGGTGTGGTGAGCGCTGTCGTCGTCGCGGCCCTACGCCGTGCGTTGTTGCCGTTCGTGGCCGTCGCCCTGGTGGCCGGCGGGGTTGCGTCGATCCTGGACGCCGGGGCTCTCGCCGTCGCGGTGTGGTCGGTGGCGTCGGGGGTGGTGGGAGTGGAGTTGGTCGTCGTCACCGTCGCGCGGTTGCGTGAGGGGCGGGTGGCGGTCGACGTCGTGGCGTTGGTTGCGCTGTTGGGGGCGCTGGTGATGGGCGAGGCGCTGGCCGGTGCGATCCTGGCGCTGATGGTGGCGTCGGGGGACGCGCTCGAGCAGTACGCGCATCGTCGGGCCGAGCGGTCATTGTCGGAGTTGCTGTCGCTGGCGCCGAAGGTCGCGCACCGCCTGGCGGCTGGGTCGTTCGAGACCGTTCCGGTCGACGAGGTCGTGGCCGATGAGCTGCTGTTGGTCAAGCCTGGCGAGGTCGTGCCGGTCGACGGGCGGGTCGTGGAGCCGGCCGTATTGGACGAGTCGGTGCTGACGGGCGAGGCGCAGTCGGTGCGGCGCGAGGTCGGAGAGTGGGCGCGCAGTGGGTCGCTCAACGCCGGCGGGGCGTTCCGGATGCGGGCATCGGCGTCGGCGGCCGAGAGCACCTATGCGGGGATCGTCGGGCTCGTGCGATCTGCCGGCGTCGGACGGGCACCATTCGTCCGGTTGGCCGACCGGTACGCCCTGGTGTTCGTTCCGGCGGTGTTCTTGATCGCCGGCAGCACGTGGCTTCTGACGGGAGAGTCGACCCGGATGCTCGCCGTGCTGGTGGTTGCGACGCCGTGCCCGCTCGTGTTGGCGGCTCCGATCGCCATCGTGTCCGGGATCGCCTGCGCGGCGCGCCACGGGGTGGTGGTCAAAGACGGGGCGGCGTTGGAGGCGATGGGGCAGACACGAACGGTGCTGATGGACAAGACGGGCACGCTGACCGCCGGACGGGCTCATGTCGTCGCACTGGTGACCGCGCCGAACCGAGATGCAGCCGATGTGCTGGCGCTGGCGGCGTCGGTGGAGCAGGCGTCGCCACACGTGCTGGCCGCCATGCTGGTACGCGAGGCCCACGATCGTGGGGTGAACCTGGTCGAGCCCGCCGGGGTGGTCGAGCAACCGGGCAGCGGTGTGGGCGGCACCGTCGGCGGGCGCGACGTGTGGGTGGGCGCCGTTGCCTCGGTTCCTGCCGACGAACTCCACCCATGGCTGGTTGCGGCCAAGCGTCGGGCTCGGCGGGAGGGCTGTGGCGCGACGGTCGTGGTCGTCGACGGTGAGCCGGTCGGGGTGATCCTGTTCACGGACGAGTTGCGCACCGACACGTCCGCGGCCTTGCGGGCGCTGCGGCGCGCCGGCGTGGACCGGGTGGTGATGGTGACGGGTGACCGGCTCGAGGTGGCGGAGCCGATCGGGATGTCGTTGGGCATCGATCAGGTGTTCGCGGATCGAACCCCGGCTGAGAAGCTCGACGTCGTCCGGACCGAGTCGTCGACCCGGTCCGGGATCACGGTGATGGTCGGCGACGGCGTCAACGACGCACCAGCGCTCGCTGCCGCCGATCTCGGGGTGGCGATGGGGGCACGCGGCGCGACGGCATCGTCGGAAGCGGCCGACGTGGTGTTGATCGTCGATCGCCTCGACCGGTTGGCGGCCGGCGTCGCCATCGCCACGCGGGCGCGGGCGATCGCTCGCGAGAGCGTGCTCCTCGGCATGGGCCTGTCGCTGCTCGGGATGGGCGCCGCCGCGGCCGGGCTGCTCGCACCGGTCGGTGGGGCGGTCGCTCAGGAGGTGATCGACGTGGCGGCGATCGGTCTGGCGCTGCGGGCGCTCCAACCGCCGCGGTCGCTGCGACACACGGGGTCGGTGCCCGACTCGTGGAACCATCAGCTCGCGACGGGACACGGACCGCTCCGGCTCGTCCTCGAAGAGTTGCGGTCGGTCGCACTCGTCTTGGACAACGCCGACGATGCGACCGCGCTCAGGTCACTGCGGGAGGTTGCCGATCGGATCTCCGAAGAGGTCGTCCCGCATGAACGCGAGGATGAATCGCAGATCTATCCGGGGGTCGCGGAGCACCTCGGCGGCAACGATCCCCTGGCTCCGATGAGCCGGACCCACCAGGAGATCTTCCATCTCGCGTCGCTGCTCGATCGGCTCGTCGACGACGCGTCCGCTGATGGCTTCGGCAACGCGGACCGGAGCGAGGCCCGCCGGATCCTCTACGCCCTCGACGCGATTCTCCACCTGCACTTCGCGCAGGAAGAGGAGCTGCTGACGAGCATCACCTTCGAGCGTCCCCTGAAGCCGTGAGGGTGCGCCCCGACGGTCGTCACTCGACGACGCGGAGGGTGCCCGGCAGGTTCATGCGCCGGAGCCGGCGGATGAGGAAGAGCGGGGTGGCAGCGACGGAGGCGATCCCGACGACCGCCGCGATGAGGATCGTGGTCGGTGAGAGGTAGACGTCGATCCCGACGTCAGGGAGAGTGGTCGTGGCGAGCGAGGTCAGCATCCATTGGAGGAAGACGACACCGCCGACGAGACCGATGATCGTGGCGACGATGCCGACCAGCACGCTCTCTTTGACGACGACGCCGAGCACGGTTCGGATCCGGAGCCCGAAGGCTCGCATGGTGGCGTGCTCTCGCCGCCGCTCCTCGACGGTGATGCGGGTGGCGTTGAAGGCGATCAGGAGGGCGAGGATCAGGACGGCACCTGCGGTGATGAACAAGAAGCTGAGGAACTGGTCGAGCGCCTCGTCGATCGCTTCGCTGATGCGGGCGACCGGTTGACTCGACGTCACGCCGGGCAGCCCGAACACCGCCCGCTGCACGTCGGATCGGGTGGCGTCGTGGGCCGGGTACGCCTGCACGACGTTGACGACGCCCTCGAGCCCGAACTGGGCGGTGTCATTCAGGTCCAGGAAGGCGAACGTCCTGATCGGGTTGGCGTGGATGCCGGCGACGACGAGCTGGGTGTCGGTGAGTGAGAAGCCGCCGGCCTCGGTTCGGATCGGATGGCGCACGGTGACGACGTCGCCGACCCCTGCTCCCAGATCGTCGGCCGCCTTGCGGGCCAACAGGATTCCTGGACTGCCTCCGACGGTCGTCGCAGCGCCCTCCTCGATGGTCGGTGTCCATACCGCGCCGTCGAGATCGACGAACTCGACGAGCAGATCGAGGTGGTCGTCGGGTTCGGGTGCGAGAGCGGTGACCGGCAGCCTCAATCCTGGATCGACGTGTCCGACATCGAGCGCGTCGGAGATGGCCTCCACGACGGGGGAGTCGCTGGGGTAGAACGTGTCGAGTTGTACGACGACGCGGTCGGCGTCGCCCTTGGTGAACTCTTCGTTTGCGCGATCGAGGGTTCGACCGAAACTGTCGAGCATCCCGAGCACCGCCACCAGAGCGGTGATCGCGGCGCCGACACCGACGGCGGTCAGCACCGTGCGGCGCGGGGTACGCAGCACGTTGCGGATCGGCATCTGCGTTGTGGTCGAACCCGGCAGCCGGAGACGGCCGGTCCAACCGGTCAGCCGACTGGTCTTGGCGGCCAGGTGACCAGTACGGATGGCCTCGATCGGCTCGACGCGCAGCGCCCGCCAGACCGGGATCGCGCTGGCGGCGATCGGGATCGCGATTCCGAGCAGGGCGGCTTGGACGTAGACCCCGTATTGGAACGGTGTGCGGTGGTCGGGGAGTGGTAGGAACGACTTGAGGAGCTCCCCGAAGGCATTGCCCACGAGGATCCCGACGCCGAGTCCGGCGACGGTGCCCAGCACCGCCACCTGCACGCCGATCAGCATGGGACGCACGGCGAGTTGTGGCCGGGGGACGCCGAGCGCCATCCCGATCCCGATCTCGCGGCGTTGGGCCTCGACGATCCGGTTGATCAAGTTGAAGGCTGCGAGTGCAGCGGCGAGCAGGACGAGTGCTGACAGGGCGTTCCAGAAGCGCTGGTCGTTGTCGATGTCCTCGTAGAGCACTCGGACGGCATCGGCGTCGTCGCGGGTGGAGACGGTGGCGCTCACCCCGAGCCCAGAGACCGCCGCGGCGAGTTGCGTCTCGATCGCATCCCGGTCCGCGCCGTCGACCAGCACGAGCACGGCATCGTTGACCATCTCCTCGTGCCCGCTGATGTCTTGTGCTGCGGCCAACGGGAGGTACAGGATGGCGAGCTCCCCGGCGGCGAAGATCGTTCCCTCGGGCCCCTCGTAGAAGAACTCCTCCGGGGCGACCCCCAAACCGGTGTAGGTCACGGCGCGGCCGCCGGCGACCAGAACCGTTCCCTCGGTCGGCAGACCGTGCTGGTCGGCGAATTTGGCTTCGAGCACGGCACTGCCGTCGGTCGGGTCGACCGACGGCGCGTTGCCGTCGCGGACCCAGACGTCGTCGACGGGCCGTGGCGACGCGAACGTCATCCCCACCAGCCGAGCCGGGACCAACACCGACTCGGCTCCACCCGCGGCCTCGGTGTCGACCTGACTGTCGACGACGAGACGTTCGGTGACGGCGCGCACTGACGCCGCTCCGTCGATCGATGTGATCGCACCGAGGAGCGTGTCCTGCTCGACGAACGTCCCCGGGCTGAGCGTGACTCGGAGGTCGTGCATCGCCAACGCAGCGAAGCTCGCGTCGTTGGACTGCCGACGCCACTCTGCGGTGCTGCCCAAGCCCGCATACACCCCGGTTCCGATCGCCAGTACGAGCGCGATCGCGGTCACTGCGACCCAGTGCGATCGGAGGTCGCGCCAGGACCAACGGAGCCACCATCCGAGCCAACCAGTCGGTGGACGTGGTCCGGTCACCATTGCAGATCGCCGATGTCGGCCTTGCCGCCCGGGGGCGGTCCGTCGGAGACGATGCGACCGCTCGACAGCTCGATCACCCGGTCGGCGACGCGAGCGATCTCACGGTTGTGGGTGACGACGAGCACGGTCATCCCCGCGCGAGCCTGCTCCTCCAGGACACCGAGAATCTGGACACCCGTACGGAAGTCGAGCTCTCCGGTCGGCTCGTCGGCGAGCAGGATCGGGTTGCCGGTCGCCAGCGCGCGGGCGATCGCCACACGCTGCTGCTCGCCGCCCGACAACTGGTGCGGGAAGTGGCGATGACGATCCGCAAGCCCGACCTGCGCCAACGCTTGGTGCGCCCGCTGGGCCGGATCCGGCGTGCGCGCTGCGTCCGCGCCGAAACGGACGTTCTCGAGTGCCGTGAGGCTCGGGAACAGGTTGAAGGTTTGGAAGATGAAGCTGACCTTGTGCCGTCGCAGCGTCGACCGGTCGGTCTGCGATGCACCACTGACGTCGACGCCCGCCACCCGCACCGATCCAGTGGTGGGTGTGTCCAAGGCCCCGATCATGTTGAGCAGCGTCGTCTTGCCGCAGCCCGACGGCCCGACGATCGCGACGAACGCGGCCTCGTCGACGTGCAGGTTGACGCCGTCGAGGGCGGTGACGTCGACATCGCCGACCCGATACCGCTTGGTGAGATCGTCCAGGTCGATACGGGTCCCGACGTGGCCCAACCGGGCATCCACCGCGATCGAGCCAGCCTGACCATGGACCATGTCATGGCTCATGCCTCAACCGTCAGCGACGCTCGGGTCGGTGTCAAGAGAAGAAGGTCCCCCTCTCCACGGCGGCGTCAGCCGCTCGCCCCGCGGCGCGTCCGGCGTCGCGGCTGCGGGGGAGGCAGGACGAGCGGCGACCGTCATGGGCGTCGGTTCAGGTGGGCCGAGCCATTCTCCTCGCGCCCTGATCTGCCACTCGGAGCGGCCGCGACCGCCTGCGGCGCGTGAGATCCGGCCCGACCACGGACACGGAGCGTGCCGGGACACGGCGTCTCCCGAGCCGTGGGTGGGGCGACGTGACGATCGCCTCTTGCCCGCTGCGTCGGGTGGATCGATGATGAGGGGTGGAGGTGAGCTGCGATGCCCCGCGGCGCGGCGATTCCTGCACTGGTGGCAGCTTTCGTGTTGGTGGGCTGCGGTGGAGACGGTCCGTCGCGTTCGGCGATCGAGGCCCCGGGTGTCGCGTCCACAGTGCCTCCATCCGCCACCACTGCGCCGGCCACGGCGCCGGTCAGGACGTCGCCGACGACGACCAGCGAAGTCACGTCGGTGCCGACGAGTTCCGTCGCCGGCGCTCCTGCGCCGCCTGACTCGACGGCCGACCTCGTCGAGTGGACCGCGTGGACGTCCTCCAACTGGGTGAACGACCTCGCCGTGGATGACGACGTCGTCTGGGCGGCGACGGAGGGCGGGTTGGTCCGGTGGGACCGCCGGACCGGGTCGGCAGTGACGCTGTCACCCTTGCCGGGCGATCCGGACGTGAGGATTCGTTCGGTCGACGTCGCCTCCCGCGGTGAGGTGTGGGTGGGGCTGTGCGGCAGGTTGCCGACGGTCGAGTCCGAACCGTGCGGTGTTGCCCGCCTCGATCCTGCGGGGTGGACGATCTGGCGTGGAGCCGCGGGGCTGGTCGGCGAGCAGTCCTTCGAGATCGCCACAGGTCCGGATGGCACCGTCTGGGCCGGCGGTCTGGGTGGGCTCTCGGTGTTCGACGGTGCCGGCTGGGCGCCGGTTGCGGTCGACCTGCCGTCCAACGACGTTCAGTCGTTGGCAGTGGCGCCTGACGGCACGGTGTGGGCCGGGACGTGGAACGGACTCGTGTCGATCTCCGTCGATGGCGCGGCCCGCACGTGGACGAACCACAGCGCACCATCGATCGCGATCACGGACGACGGGGTCGTGTGGTTCGGTGAGTGGGACATGGGTCGTCAAGCAGGTGGTGTGCGGCGGATCACTCCCGGAGGAGAGGTCGAGCTCGTGGGCTTGGAGGATCACCACATCTGGTCGTTGGCCGCCGCCGGCGATGCCGTCTACGCGGCGACCAGCGTGATTCCTTCCGCGTTCTGGCGAGACCCGGTCGACATGACCGGTCCGCTGCTGTGGCGCGCCGAGCTGACCGGCCTCGAAGCGGTGCCCGGGGCCTGGGACGAGATCTCGACTCACCAGCTGTTGGCCGTCGCGGCCGAACGCGGCGGACACGTGTGGATCGGAGGGCTGCACGGCGTCTGGAGCCTCGATGGGAGCCGGTACCTCACTGACGGTCCGGGCCCCTGGCCGGCCACCGTCGACGCGACGGACGATGTCGTCTGGACCAACGGCTGGCTCAACGCAAGCTGGTTCGACGGCACGAGTTGGTCGTCGGTGGTCGGGGACGCCGCCCCCGCCGTCGACCTGTTGGCGGCACCCGACGGAACGGTCTGGGCCGGCACCGCCGGCGGGCTCGTCCGGATCAGTGATGGCGTCGCGACGGCGGTTCCCACCGACCCGGCCGGCCGACCCTGGAGCTCCTATCTTCCCGACCTCGGCGGTGAGGGAGACGAACAACTGGGGTGGGATCTCGAGGTCGGGCCCGACGGAACCGTCTGGGCCACGGCAGGCTCGGGTGGGCTCTGGGATCTCACCCGCGGCGACCTCTCCACCGAAGCTGACGGTCTGCCCTCGGACGACTTGGACGATGTCGCCGTGGACGGTGACGGCCTCGTGTGTGTCAGCGACGGACGTGTCGCCTGTCGCACCAACGGCGGTTGGTCGATCCTCGACGACATCCCCGGCGCAGAGCGTGTCTGGCGCATCGTGTCGGGCGAGCCCGGGTCGCTGTGGGCGCTTGCAGCCACTTCCGAACCGTGTGCCTTGCTCGCCCGGTGGTCCGCTGGCACCTGGGACACCTTTTCGAACCTCGACACCACCATTGCGCCAGGATTCACGAGCGACGACTCCGGGGCCGTCTGGTACGGCATCCATCGTGGGGCCGTCCGCTTCGACGGCCGGACCATGACCGAGCGAAGGCTTCCGTGGCTCTCGTCCGAGCAACGCGACGACTGGGATGTCGTCAGGGTGGTGGAGATCGCGCCTGACGGCACGCTGTGGATGATCGATGGAGAGGTGCTCTATCGCTCGGCCGGCGTGACCGTCGCCGAGGCTCGGTACGGCGATTGGCCGCTGCGATCGAAGCTCACGACGGGGCGCGGCGATCAGGGTGACGCCGTGGTGTATCTCCAACGTGTACTCCACGATCGGGCCGACGCGCTCGGCGTCAACGCCGACGGGATCTTCGGCCCCATGACCGAGCAAGCCGTGCGGAGGCTCCAACTCGCCGCACGCCTCGACGTCGACGGCATCGTCGGGCCGCAGACCTGGCAACTCGTCGACGCACTCGCGACCGTGCCGTAGATGCGCACGCGTCGTGGACACTGTCGCTGGAGCGCCGCGCGGCACACTGCGCCGACGCCGACAACCGCTCCGACGAATGAGGAGCATCCGATCTCCTGTGTTTGGTCCACCCCTTCGACGGGAGTTGTCGCGGGCTCGAGCCCGGACGCATCGGTTCGGGCGCCGGCGGCCTCGCTACCGTGAGTCGCACGAGTGATCCATGGTCCCGACCGGTGACGGTGGAAGACATGTACGGCGATTGGGATGACGACGCCGCGGTGGCGGCGCTGGACCGCTCGCTCTCTCCTCGACCGACCGCTTCGATCTTCGATGTCGTCGATTCGCTCGGAGTGGGTCCCGGTGACGCCGTGCTCGACATCGGTGGCCGAGAGGGTCAGCACCCCGTGTCGATGGCCGAGCGATTCGGCTGCCGTGCGATTTCTGTCGATCCGGTTCGCGAGAACCACGAACACGGTCAGGAACTGGTCGCCGCGCACGAGCATGGCCACCTTGTCGAGCTCCGGTTGGGTTCGATCGAACAGATACCAGCAGAGGAGGGGAGCTTTCGGCTCGTCTTCGCCCGCGACATGTTGGGACACGTCGAGGATCTGACACTGGTGTTGACCGAATGCCGGCGTGTGCTCTCGCCAGGTGGGTTCATGGTGATCTTCGAGGTGTTCGCGACGCGATCGCATCGTGACGAAGCAGTCGCATCACGAGCACGTTGTGCGTCACCATCGCGCTCCCCGTCCGGTGGCGTCAACCAGCGGGCGGACGCACGAATCGCGAAGCTGCGCAGCTCGATCCTCGGTCCGCCGGCGTAGCGTCAGGTGCGGCGTGTGGTACGACCGCGGCCGATACCCGAGCACGCGTTCGGTGTCGGTGAGGTCCCACCGCATCCCGGTGTTCGCCGACATCACGTTCACGATCTCGAAGCCGTCGAACCCTGCGGTGCACGCGCATGCGACGGCCTGGCACCAGTCGTCGTTGCTCAGCCACATTTCCTGTCCCCACCGCCCGAACGCCATCTGCGGGCCTGGAAGGTTCTCTCCGAGCTGGCAGTAGCCAATGCGGAGCGCCACCACCTCGATGCCGATGCGTGCTCGGAGGGCGGCGCAATCACGCTCGGTCATCGCCTTGGAGTATCCGTATGCGTTCACCGGACGCGGGGGCGTGGCAGGGGTGAGCAGCTCCGCACGGAACCGGTAGCCGCCCAGTACCCAGTTGGAGCTCGCGAAGACGACCCGACCGACGCCGCACTCCTCGACCGCCCGCAGCACGTTCAGGGACACGTCGACGTTCGCCCTCTGCACGACAGCCCACGGGGCGTCGGGCCTCGGCTCGGCAGCGAGGTGGACGACGACGTCGGCGCCGCAGAGCGTCGAGACCCACGTCGTGTCGTACACGGCGAGATCGGCGACGACGAGATCGGGGTCGCTCGCGGCACTACGGCGGATGTCGATGCCGACGGCCGAGATCTGGCCGTCCTTTCGGAGCGCGGCCATTGCCTTGACGCCGAGGTTGCCGGCCGCTCCCGTCACGACGACCCGTGTCATCGGGCGGTGGTCCTGACCACGAACCGGCCGCGATGGACGTCGGGACCGCCTCGCATCAGTCCGACGTTACTGAAGCGCTTTAGTCGACTGCAACACCTGAGGCGCCTCGAGTGATGGTGCTCGCTGAAGCGCTTCAGTAGCCTCACGGCTGTGCGCCGGCCGACCCTCGACGACATCGCCGCTCGCGTCGGCGTGTCACGCGGACTGGTGTCGTTGACGTTGCGCGACCTCCCCGGGGCCGGCGAGGAGACACGTGACGCGATCCACCGTGCGGCAGCCGAACTCGGCTACGTCCCCGACGCTGCCGCACGCACCCTGGCCGGCAAGACGTCGACGGCGGTCGGCGTCCTCGTCAACGACTTGCACAACCCGTTCTTCGCGGACGTGATCGACGGCCTCCGAAGCCGGCTGGCCGAGTCCGGCCTCCACGTGCTGATGAGTCCCGCTTCCGGGCTGGCAGAGCAACGATCCGCCCTCGACCACTTCCGGAGCTACCGCATGAACGGCGCGGTCCTCATGGGCCCCGAGTTGCGTGAGCGCGAGATCGACGCCTTCGGCCACCTCGTGGGCACTGTGGTGGTGGGTCGACCGGTCCGATCCGCGGCCGTCGACGTCGTCGTGAACGACGACCGCACAGGCGCCACGATGGCCATTCGACATCTGTACGACCTCGGCCATCGCGACATCGCCCACCTCGACGGCGCGAACGTTCCTGGTGGCTGCAACGTCCGACGTCGCGGCTATGTCGACACGATGCGCAAGCTCGGACTCGAGCGCTACATCCGGACCGCCGGCGGCGGATGCGCCCTCCGCGATGGGGCCGACGGCGTGGACCAGCTCATGGAGCAGCGCCTGCCGACGGCGATCTTCGCCGCCTGCGATGCGGTTGCGCTCGGCGCCATGGAGCGTCTTGCGGAGCTCGGCTTGTCGACGCCTGACGACGTGTCGGTCGTCGGGTACGACAACACCTCGATCGCGGCGCGGCGGCGGGTGAGCCTGACGACGATCGACCAACCACGAGTCGAGATCGGTGAGCTCGCTGCCACATGGCTCGAAGAGCGCTTCGGTGGTCGCACTGCGCCCAGTCGGCACGTGATCGCCCCCCGGCTCGTCGAGCGAGAGACCACAGCATCTCCGCGTCGACACCGGCGCGCCCGTCGCCCCGAGAGCGCCTGACCATCCGAAAGGAATCCGATGACCATCCAGCTCGCCACCGGTCCGTGCACGTGGGGTGTCGACTTCGCAGACGCCCCCACCAACCCGCCGTGGCGACACGTCCTCGATGACATGGCTGCGAGCGGGCTGCCGGCGGTCGAGCTCGGCCCGGTCGGCTACTTCCCCGAGGAGCCCGAGACCATCAGGGCGCTGCTGGCGGCGCGCAACCTCCGCTCGGCCGGCTCGCTGATCTTCGACGACTTCCACGACGCGGCAGCGCGTGACCGGCTCACGTCTCTCACCGAACGGGCGTGCAGCGTCGTCGTCGCATCAGGAGGCATCATCCTGTCGCTCATCGACCGGCCCGACGACGTCCGTGTCGCCACCGCCGGCCGACCCGGTGCGGCGCCGCGGCTCGACGGAGCCGGCTGGGCTGCCATGGTCGACCAGTTCACGGACCTCGCCGAACTCGCTCGGAGCAAGGGCGTGCACCCGGTCGTGCATCCCCACGTCGGCGGCTACGTCGAGTTCGAAGACGAGATCGAGCGTTTCGCCGCGGACACCGACCTCGACTTCTGCCTCGACACCGGTCACCTGGCGTACGCGCGGATGGACCCGATTGGGATGATCGAACGTCACGCCGACCGTCTGACCCACGTGCACTTCAAGGACATCCGCCCCGACATCCTCGCCCGCGTGGACAGCGACGAGCTCACGTTCTGGCAGGCGATCGAAGCCGGCATCTTCTGCCCGATGGGCGAAGGCATGGTCGATATCGTCGGCGTCCTCCGCACGCTCGACCGGATCGGATACAGCGGCTTCGCGACCATCGAACAGGACCGCGCCCCCGGTGCAGGCGTGCCACTCGAGGAGCTCATGAAGAGCATCACCGTGATCGAGAACGCACGACGCGTGGCCTCACAGTACGGGCCGGAGCTCGATTCCTGACCACTACATTGCACGAAGTGATCGAGGGCCCGTGGAACGGTGATGCGTGTTCGCTCGTGGATGCGTTCAGGGCGGGCGACCGGTCGCCAGTCGAGGAGCTGGAGGCGACGATCGCGGCCGTCGAAGCCAGCGAGTTGAACGCGTTCGCCCATCTCGACCTGGACGCGGCGCACGCTGCGGCGGTCGATGCGGATGTCCATCTCCCGTTCGGAGGTGCGCCGTTCGCCATCAAGGAGCTGGAGCGAGTGGCCGGCTGGCCGTACACCGAGGCCTCGCTGGTCTTCGCCGATCGCGTCAGCGATCATGACAGCACCATGGTGGAGCGGCTCCGAGCCGCCGGCATGGTGCCGGTGGGTTCGACGACCGCGAGCGAGTTCGGCGGGCTCAACGTCAGCGTCAACAGGGTCAGCGGTGTCACCCGGAATGCCTGGGACCCGGCCCGCAGCGCCGGCGGATCCTCCGGCGGGAGCGCCACGGCGGTCGCCGGAGGGCTCGTCACCATCGCCACTGGTGGTGATGGTGGCGGTTCGATCCGCATTCCGGCCGGGTACTGCGGGCTGGTCGGCATGAAAGGCACCTACGGACGCATCCCGCGAGGTCCCCACACGTCGTTGTCGCCCCACACCATCGTGCTCGGCTGCCTCGCCCGATCGGTCCGGGACGCCGCAAGGTACTTCGACGTGACCGCCGGTCAGGACCGCCACGACCCGACGAGCCTGCCGAAGGTGGACGGCTGGGAGCGGTCACTGGGCTCGCACGATCTGCGAGGGCGGACCGTCGTGATCGATCCGACCCTCGGTGGCGTCGCCGTCGAGCCCGAGGCCCAGGACGTGGTGTCGGCGGCAGCGGACGCCCTGGTTGCCGACCTCGGGCTTCGGCGCCTTGATGTTCCCGTGGAGATCCCTCGGATGGGCGGCGAGTGGATGATGGGCAACGTGGCCAGCCTCTACGGTGAGCTCGAGGGGCGATGGCCGGCGTGCGCACCCGAGATGACCGATGAGATGCGCGTCGGTGTGCAGCTGGCCGAGAACCTGTACAACATGCGCGTTGCGGCGGCGGGCGAGATGCTGCGTCGACAAGCGAACGAAGCCATGGCACGCCTGTTCGCCGAAGCTGACTTCGTGATCACCTCGACCAACCCGGGCCCGGCCTTCGCCGCCGAGGCCGGGATGAGCAGCGAGGCCCGCACGTTCATCGACTTCGCGCGTGGCAGCCGATGGACCCAACGGAGCTTTTCCGCGGCACTGAAGCTCGCGCGCGCCGTGTCCGGGGTGGCACCCAAGATGCCGCAACGGTTGCTCGACGTCGGCACCAAGGGATCGCCGGAACTGCTCGACATGGGAGCGCTCACGATGCCCGCCAACCTTGCCGGCAACCCGGCCATCTCGATCCCGGCGGGCCACATCGACGGCCTCCCGATCGGCATGCAGGTCATCGGCCGCCACCACCAGGACGCGCTGCTGTTGGACCTGGCCCTCCACGTCGAGCGCGAACGGCCCTGGCCGTTGGTTGCGCCCGGCACACCACGATGACGCTCTCGGGCGAGATCGAACAGCCACGTCGACGAGCGACGTGGCCGGGTGGACCGCCAAGCACAGTCCGTAGCCGCCCTCCTGCAGGCCGGAGGGCCCTGAATCGCGGGGCATCTGCTTCCCGCTGAGCCGAGGCACCTGCTCGTCATGCCGAATCCGGGTACACGGTCGGCGAACTCGGCGGCGTGGCCGACTGGAACGACACCAACCGTTCCGGCCTGTCCTGGCGGTCTGGCACACGTCGGTTGCATGGCTCTCGTCCGGTCGACGTGCGGCTTGTCGGAGGCGGGCACGGGCGCCGGAAGGTCGAACCCGAATGCGGACGTTCGGCCCTTCCGGTTCCCTGCGGGCGGACGGACGATGACAGTGGACTGAGGAGTGAGTTCGCGATGGGCGCCCTGCGAATGGGTATCGTGCTCGGGCTGCTGCTGGCCGTATCGGCATGTGGCGGCGGCGATGACGCGGCCGACTCCTCGACGGCCTCGACGACGCCGACGAACGGGACGACCGAACCGTCCACGACCTCGACGACCGGGCCCGGGCCGACCACGACGGCGCCCGATGACGTGACGGAGACGCCCACGTCGACCGAACCGACGACTTCCGAGCCGCCCCCGTCCGGCACGATCGCACCGCCCGACACGACCGAGCCGATCCCGACGTCCGAACCGACGATGGTCGAGGTGAAGGTCTACTTCCTGCGGGGTGAGCGGTTGGCGATCGCCCACCGGCAGGTCGCGGCGCCGGCGGTCCTGCGCGGCGCGCTCACCGAGCTCCTCGCGGGTCCGACCGACGACGAGCGGGTGGCCGGACTCTCGACCGAGGTCCCGCCGGGCACGACGCTGCTCGACGTCAGCCTCGCCGATGGCCGCGCCGTGGTCGATCTCTCACGGGACTACGAGGCCGGCGGCGGCACGCTGTCGATGACGGCCCGCCTCGCACAGGTGATCTTCACCGCCACCCAGTTCGACAACAGTGACCGCGTCCTGTTCTGGCTGGATGGCGAACCGGTCGAGTTCTTCGGCGGTGAGGGGATCATGCTCGACGAGCCGCAGGCACGGATGAACGTCGATCGGTCCTTTACGGGCGGCGTCATCGTCGACACACCGGTGCCGGGTGCCACCGTGCGCAGCCCGTTCACGGTCGACGGCGAAGGTGACCTCGTCGAGGGCTACTCCGCGCTCTGGGTGTGGCGCGGTGGTGAGCAGATCGCCGGCCCGTTCGGCGTCGCCGCCGGCGCGTGGGGCATGTGGGACGAGTTCGAGGTCACGGTGACGCTCGACGCGTCCCCGGGTCCGATTGCGCTGGTCCTCGACGACGGCAACGGGTGCACCCCGGGTGACCCCGAGTGCGGCGAGCCGATCATGACCGTCGTCCCGCTCGTGCTGACCGACTGACGACGGGGCCCGCTGATGATGGTCGGCGGGGTCGACGTCGTCGGGGATCTCGCATTCCTCCAGTTCGGCGTGGCTCATCCGAGATGCGTTGGAGCGAATCCTGCGAGTTCGGCGAGCCCGGTGGTTGTCGGTCACGACGCGTGCGAGATGATCGGGATGGGCACGAGGAACCGACGAGGCGCGACGACAACAGGCCCGGTTCCTGGAACTCCGAGCCGTTCGGCTTGGGAACTTGTCCTCTGTTTCACCGTCCGGTGGGGCGCGACGGTGGGGGCCCGACAAGGATCGTTCGAGACAGGAACGAGGCGGAAGCGTTGGTGAACATACGTCGTGGCGTCCAGGATGTGCCGGACATGGAGGCGATCCCGCGCGCCCGGCCGATCTGGGCCGAAGCGCTGACCGGCCCCGAGTTGCTGCTCACCGTTCCGGGCGCGGCGGTCGCAGCACTCGCAGCTCCGGCCGGCGGGGCACGTCCGGTGCTCGTGCTACCGGGTTTCGTGACTGGCGACGTCACCACGGCGCCACTGAGGGCCTTTCTCCGCTCGCTCGGGCATCGCCCGTCGGGTTGGGGCCTGGGCATCAACGTCGGGGTCGCCGACCACATCGCGGCAGGCCTCGACCGGCTGATCCAGGAGCTCGCCCACCGTCACGGGTCGACGATCGACATCGTCGGCTGGAGTGCAGGGGGGCTGCTCGGCCGTCTGTTGGCGCAGCACCGCCGAGAGCTCGTCGGCCAGGTGATCACTCTTGGATCGCCGATCAGGCTCCGCACCGGCGACTCGAACATCGGTCTGCTCCAAGAGATCACCGGGCACCTGTTCGTTCCGATACCGCCGCGTATCGACGTCGACGAGATCCCGGTACCGTCGACCACGATCTGGACGAAACAGGACGGAGTCGTTCCCGGGCGCCTGTGCCGCCAGACGCCGGGGCCCACTGCCGAGTGCGTCGAGGTGCGGGGGACCCATCTCGGTCTGGCGACCAACCCCGCCGTCATGTACGTGATCGCTGACCGTCTCGCACAACGGCCTGACCTCTGGCGCCCATTCACGCCCCACCAACGGCTGCGCTGGTGGTACCCCTCCCTCGAACAGGAGCCATCGGATGCATCAGCTGTCACCGTCTGAGACCGCGCTACTCGCGGCTGAGAACAACACCAACCTCGGGCATCAGTCATTGTGTCTCGAGCTTGCCTCGGACTCCGACGGCCGACATCTCACGCTCTCACGTCTGCGCTCCGTCATCGAGGAGAGCATGCACCGCGCCCCGTCCCTGCGGCGCCGGGTCCGGCACGTGCCGCTCGAACTCGACGACCCGTGGTGGATCGAAGACCCGCACTTCGATCTCGACTATCACATCCGCCACCTTGCGGTACCGGGTGCGTCGGACTCAGACGCACTGGAGCAACTCCTCGCACGCCTCCATGAGCGTCCCCTCGACCGGAATCGTCCGCTGTGGGAGCTCTACCTGATCGAGAACCCCGATGGCGCCAGCATCCTCTTCGTCAAGGTGCACATCGTGCTGATCGAGGAACTGGGCCCGCTGGGCCCGCTCTCACCGGTACTGGCCGGGCCCGGGGTCGGCATCGACACCCCTCGGAGCGGCACCTGGCGGCCCGACATGTTGCCGACCGACTCGGACCTGTTGATCAAGGCAGCCTGGTCGACCCTGCGCAGCCCGATTCGCTCAGGTCGCCATCTGCTGCAGGCATACCGGCGCATTCCGGTCATCGGCGAAGTGGCGCGATTGATCCTGACAGCGTCGAGCTCGAGCATGCACCCGGTCGAGCAGGCGCGCAACGACCGACCGGTTCCTCGCGTGTCGTTCAATCGCACGGTCAGCGCCCACCGTCGTGTGGCGCGGGTGACGTTGTCGGTCGATCGGCTGCGGGAGATCCGGCGACAGCGGAATGTGCGGTTCCACGACGTCTTGCTGACCGTGATCAGCGGAGCACTCCGCCACTGGCTGGTCCTCAACGACGAGTTGCCGTCCGAGCCGCTCGTCGCTCTGACGCCGCTGCTCGTCGACGCCGATTCCGACGAGCTCGGCGCCGCGCTCGTCCCGCTCGCCACGCATCGCCACGACCCGCTCCGGCGCCTCGCAGACATCAACACATCGATGTCGGAGCTCACGCTCGAACTCGAACCACAGTCGGCCACGTCGATCAGCAATCGTGTCGGCGCGCCTTCGGCGCTGGCCGGCGCGGCCTCACGGCTGCTGCTGACCACCGGCGCCGGACTTCGCATGATGCCGCCGTTCAACGTCTACATCGTCAGTATCCCCGGTCGCGACGAAGGCCCGATCGCCGGCCACGACATCGTGCGCGAACACGCGATGTGCCCGATCACCGACGGGTGTGGCCTGTCGATCAGCGCAATCTCCCACGATCATCGCGTCGACGTCACACTCGTCGCAGACCGGGACATGATCACCGATCTCGAAGCCCTGGCCGAGCGGCTGGAAATCGAGCTCGACTTGCTGCACCATGAGTGCGCGGCGTCTTGACGTTCTGAAACGACCCCGTAACCCGCGTCTGCTCTTCTGATCGGGCCTCCAGCTTCCTCCGTTCTGCCTGCGATGGGCCTGTGTACCGCCTGGGAGACAGCAGCGGTGGAGTGCTTCGGTTCCGACCGCGAATGGTCGGTGATCTGCAGCGGACAATCGGGCACCAACACCCACCGCGACCATGTCCCCTGGGTACGGCCACGTGAGCAGTGACCCGTCCCCGCCGATCGACTGGGTTTTCTCCGAGGGGGTCCTGCTGATCCGATCGGCCGAGTACGACCCCTGTCCGCAGGGTCGACCAGGTCCAGCTCGATCGGGGAGAGGGAGACCCCGCCGACGTCGACAGGGTGAAGCCCCGGGGTCGTGCGCCCACAGGAGAACCGTGGGTGAGCGAAGGCACGGATGGCCATCTGCGTCGCCACCCGAACGTCTTTCCGGGCCGCACGATCTCGACACATGCCGACATCGGGCGCGCTGCTCGCATCGTTCCGGCTATGCCAGGTAGTCGGTGCGGATGCTGTCGAGGTGGTGAAGTTCGTGTCCGGCGGTGTGGAACGCGGCGGCGCGGACGCTCATCGGGTTGCCGTTGGCGATGCCGATGCGTGTCAGCGCCTCTTCCGGGAGGCTCTCGAAGAACGACAGCATTGCTCGCCGAACGGTGAGGTATTCCTCGATCAGGCTCGTGAGTGACCGGTTGTCGGCGTCCGAATGGGCGGCGATACGGAGCGTACTCGCCTGGTTGTGGTCGTGGGGTCGGTCGCATGGCTCCTCCCGGGAATCACGATGCCGGACGTCCGACGCCGAGTGGTCCGCCCCGTGGATCCTGTCACAGGCGTCTGTTGCGAACGGCAGAGGCTTCGTCAACCCGAACCCGGCGATCCGGATCAGGTAGGGGTGCCGGTCATCAGGTGCCTGCACCCGGATCGACACCGCGTCGCCTGCGACACGTGCTGTCGGCGCAGCGCTGAGAACGTTCACCGCGGTCGATGTTCTGGCTCGAACGGGTTCAGAGCAGGTCGAGTCGGTGGGCGGCGTGGACCGCGGCTGACGGTCACCGTCCGCCCTGTTCCCGCCCTCCGGATCATCCTCGGCCGCAACGGTGACGCTGCGTGACCCGACGGCTTCGACGGTGCGTAGGAGGCCCGCGTCATCGTGGTCCTGTTGCGTGGTTCCTGATGGTCGCCGCTCACGTCCATGACGTCGCCACGTCTCGGATGACAACTCGAGTTGCCACCCGGTGATCAGTCGATCTGGCCGGGTCGGGTGTTGGTGCCGCTGAGAAACGCGTTGACGAGTGGGCCGATCTGGTCGGCGTGGTGGAGCCAGGGCGCGTGGCCGCCTTCGACGATGTGGATCTCGGTCTGCGGGACGGCGCGGGCCAGGCGCTCACTGTCGGATGGTGTGCCCATCGGGTCGTCGCCACCGAGGATCAACAGTGACGGCTGGTGGACGCCGGTGAGCTGATCAGCGGTGAGTGCCATCTCGGGGCGAGCGCCGCGCACCCTGACGAGGGTGTGCAGCATCGCCAGGAACGTGGGTTCGAAGCCGGGAAGGCGTTCGGTGGCGAGGAGCAGCTCGGCGATCTCGGGTGGGAGTGGATCTTCCTTGACCATCTTCGAGAGCTGTCTCACCTGCCGCGGGGATGGGGGCTGGACTCTCATCAGCAGCCGACCGAGCCCTCGCACCGACAGCAGCCGCATCGGGAGCGGCGCACTGGTGTCGAGCATGACCGCTGGCCAGCCGATGTGGGCCAGCGCGCCAACTCTGTCGGGTTGGTCGATCGCGAGCCACGTCGCCCAGAGCGATCCGAGCGAGTTCGTGACGAACGCCGGCCGATCCAGGCCGAACGCGTCGAGTACCTGCTCGAGGAATCGCACCGCGGTCGCGCGGAGGTCCTCGGTCAGGGCGCGCGTGGTGTCGGTCAGCCCGTAGCCAGGCAGATCGACCGCGTACATCGTGACGCCGTCGAGTTCTGCCATCAGGGGAGCGAACATCGCGGCCGGGGTGCCGATCCCGTTGACGATCACGACCGGCGGCCCCTCGCCGGCGACGAGCACGTGGGCGCGCCCCTCGATCGCGGGGACGTCGACGTAACGATCCTCGGCGTCGACGCCGTAACGACTGAGTGCTGCGCTCTGGGCGTCGGTGAACGATGATTCCGACATGACCGAACCCTCCGGTTTCGATGGTGTACACGGTGTCAACCAGTATCTCCGATAGGTTTACGTCATGTCAACCACATCGGGTTCGTACGGCGATCCCGAGACCCGAACCCGCATCCTCACCGTCGCCTGGGAACTGATCGCCGAGCGCGGGTCGGGCCTCAAGCTCAGCGAGGTCGCAGAACACGCAGAAGTGTCGCGCCAGGCCGTCTACCTCCACTTCGGTGACCGCAACGGACTCCTGCTCGCCCTGGTCCAACACATGGACGACACGCTCGCCCTCGGCGACTCGTTGGCCGAGGTCTTCGCCGCTCCGACCGGGGCCGAGCTGCTCGAACGAGCGATGCGGGTCAACGCCGAATTCTGGGCCGGCGTGGTGCCCGTCGCCCAAGTGCTCCAAGCCGCCCAGTACGACGACGAAGCCCTCGGCGCCGCATGGCGGGACCGTATGCAGCTCCGCCAGAACGTGTTCACCATGATGATCCAACAGATCGCCGACCGCGACGAGCTCGCCGACGACTGGACCATCGATGACGCAGCAGCAGTCCTGTACGCGATTGCTCACTTCGACACCTGGCGCGAGCTCACCCGCCAACTCAACTGGACCGACGACCACTACGTCGAGAACCTGACGCGACTCCTCCGCCGGTCTCTCCTCGCCGACTGACGGCCCTGAACACGCCCTGGACCCACGTCGCCGGCCGTCTCGGCGGTCGGCCGCAGGCAAGATGACCGGGTTCGACATCACCAGGATCGTGTCGTCATCCGCCCCTCTTCCCGCCCCTCAGGGGAACGAACGCGCCGGTCGGGGGCAACGGTGCGTCCCGATCCACCAACGCTGGCGAACGAGGCCCGCAAGGAGTTGAACGTAGTGTGGCCGTTCGTGCGGGCGGGCGTTCGCCTGCTCGAACCCATCCCGCTGCTATCTCGAGAGATCGGTTGACATGTCGCACAAAGAGGTTCATCGCACGCATCGAATCGGTTGGCTGCGTGCCGCGGTGCTCGGTGCGAACGATGGCATCGTTTCGACGGCGAGTCTGATCATCGGGGTGGCCGCCTCGAGCGCGTCGCGCAGCGAGGTGCTGGTGGCGGGGATGGCCGGGTTGGTTGCCGGGGCGATGTCGATGGCGGCTGGAGAGTACGTGTCGGTGAGTTCGCAGGCCGACACGGAGGCAGCCGACATCGGACGCGAGCGGACCGAGTTACGCGATGATCCCGAACGGGAACTCGAGGAGCTGAGTCTGGTGTACGAGGCTCGGGGGCTGGATCCTGATCTCGCCCGGCAGGTTGCCGAGGGGCTGACGGCTCACGATGCCCTTGCGGCGCACGCGCGCGATGAGTTGGGGATCTCCGACACGATGACGGCACGTCCGGTGCAGGCGGCCTTCACATCTGCCGCGACGTTCGCGGCGGGTGCTGCTCTGCCATTGCTGGCTGCTGCGCTCGCGACGGGGGCGGTGCAAATCGCCGTTGTGGCGGTCACAGCCCTCTTGTTCCTTGCCGCGTTGGGCGCGGTGGGCGCGAAGGCCGGTGGCGCGCCGGTGGTCGCTGCTGCTGTTCGCGTGACCTTCTGGGGCGCGTTGGCGATGGCGGTCACTGCAGTGATCGGCACCGCGTTCGGCGCGGTCGTCTGACGAATCGACCTGCGATCCGATGAGCCCTGACCTGTTCCCGGCATCAGTGCAATTGCTGCGATGGGTGTCGACGATGCGCTCGAGCTGATCGGGACGTCGACCGACGGCCTCACGTTGGGAGGAGGAGCACTGCGCCAAGTTCCTCGGAGGCAACAACTACCGGGTGTTCGAACAGGTCTGGAAGTGAGCCCGGCACGGACTGATCGATGGTGGCGTCGAACGAGCCGATCGACGCCCCCGGCGCATCGCCATCGATGCTGGCGTCGCTGTCGGCTCTCGGGGTCATGGTGGTGACGATCCTCATCGCCGTGGTCCTGTTCGGTGGCGAGGTCGACTCGGGGCGGTTGCAGATCGCGATGACGATCGGGCTGTCGGCCGCAGTCCTGATCGCTGCGGCCTCCGCTCGCGAGCGGCCGAGGGAGCTGCTCGGTGAGGCGATGGTCAGCGGGATCACGTCGGCGATCGCGACCTTCTTCGTGATCATCGCGATCGGGATGCCGGTGTCGTCGTCGTTGCTGCTCGCCGGCACCATCGCCACGATGCTCTCGTGCGGCGCCGAGCTCGCGACACCCACCGTGCTGTACGGCGCAGCTCCGCCCGGACCACCGGAACGACGAACCTCGATCTGACAGGGCGGCCTCCGGCCGCTCCGACGACGAGTCGACGACACGAGGGCGGATCCGTAGCAGCGACGATCTCGCAAGGTGATGGACACGAGCGATCGTGTCGGAACCGGGGCGGGAGAGCATCGATCTCACTCCCGTCGTCGCGCTCACGCAGCTGTGCGCAGGGCGAGCCCCGCCCGAGATCACCGACAGGGTGCAACGGCTCTGGAGAACCACATTGGAGGTGGGGCCGGGTTGGGCCCACCTCCAATCGGGATCATCGGCCCACCTCCAATCCGGATCATCGTGGATGGAGCGCGAACCCGCAGCGGTTCGATCGACCCAGCTCAGTCGTCGTGCTCTTGCGTTTCGTCGGCATCGGCGACGCTGTTGCCGTTCTCGCCGACCTCTTCGCCTTCGAACTGGTGGTCGATGCCGTCGTCGGCCTCGTCGGCCTCGTCTTCGCCGTCCCGGGCTTCGGTTGCCTCTTCGGCGTGCGCCGCTGCTGGGCCGCCGTCGCATTCGTTGCCGGTGGCGGTGTCGATGCCGTCTTCGCAGTTCACACCGTCGTCGGCCTCGTCGGTCTGGGAGACGGACGGTGCTGGTGCTGGGTCCGTGCCGCCGGTTGCTGCAGCAGCGATGCCTGCTGCTCCGGCGAACAGGCCGAGTACGGCGGCTGCGGCGTAGCCGGCCTTCTTGTATCGCGATGTCATGGTTGGGTCCTTTCGATGTCGGCCGGAGGGTCCTGCCGCATGATCGAAGATTGCGCCTCCGAACCTTCAGGCGGGCTGTAGCAACCTGAACTGGCGCTTCAGGTTCTCTTCAGGTTCGGATCAGCATCCTGAACAGGTGAGGATCTTGGTGGTCGAGGACGACAAGCGTCTGGCGGCGACGATCCGACGCGGCCTGGAAGCCGAGGGGTTCTCCGTGGACAACGCGCTCAACGGCGAGGACGGTTTCTGGTTGGCGTCGGAGAACCCGTACGACGCGATCGTCCTCGACATCATGTTGCCGAAGCTGAACGGGTTCCAGGTGTGTGCACGACTCCGTGAGGCGGGGATCTGGACACCGATCCTGATGCTGACCGCGAAAGACGGCGAGTTCGACGAGGCCGAAGCGCTCGACACCGGCGCCGACGACTACCTCACCAAGCCGTTCTCGTATGTGGTGCTCGTCGCCCACCTGCGGGCGCTGCTGCGGCGGGGATCGGCCGAGCGGCCTGCCGTGTTGTCGGTCGGCGATCTCGAGATCGATCCGGCGACGCGGGCGTGCACTCGTGCAGGCGTGGCGATCGAGCTGACGGCCAAGGAGTTGGCGATCGTGGAATTCCTGGCCCGGCGGAGCGGTGAGGTGGTGTCGAAGGCGGAGTTGCTCGAGCATGCGTGGGACTTCGCGTACGACGGCGACCCGAGCGTGATCGAGGTCCACGTCTCGAACATCCGCCGCAAGATCGACAAGCCGTTCGGCACGAAGAGCCTCGTGACGGTGCGTGGTTCCGGATATCGCCTCGTCGCAGAAGGGCGGTGAGGACACGATGCGCAGGCTCGGGCTCCGGCTGCGTCTCACAGCGCTCGCGGCGATCACCGTTGGGGTGGCGCTGACCGTCGGCGCGTTCCTCCTCGTCGGGGTGCTTCGCTCGCGTCTCGACGGCGCGGCAACCACGGCCGCCGAGTTGCGTGCCCGTGATGTCGCAGCCCTGGCCGAGGTGGACGCACTCCCACGCCGGCTGGCCTTGCCGGGTGAGGAGTCGGCGTTCGTCCAGGTCGTCGATGCGGACGGCCGGGTCGTGGCCTCGACGGAGAACATCGAGGGTGAGCCGGCGGTGGTCTCGGTTCGCCCGAATGGTGCGCAACGGCTGCTCCTCACCACCGAGATCGCACCACTCGACGACGGCCAACCGATGCGCGTCGCCGTAGCGAACGCGACGAACGGCGCCGGGGTCGTGACCGTCTACGCCGGCGAGAGCCTGCGAGGCGTGAACGACGCCACGGCAGCCGTGATCGTGCTCCTGCTGCTGGGGGTACCACTGCTCGCGCTGATCGTTGCGGCAGTGACGTGGTGGGCCGTTGGCCGCACACTGAATCCGGTCCGTGAGATCACGCAGACCATGTCGGAGATCACGACGAGCGACCTCCATCGACGCGTTCCCGTCCCAACCGTCGTCGACGAGATCGGCAACCTCGCGATCACGGTGAACACCACGCTCGAGCGCCTGGACGACTCGGTCGAGACGCAACGCCGGTTCATCGCCGACGCGAGCCACGAACTGCGAGGGCCGCTGGCAGCCTTGCGGGCCGATCTCGAGATCTCGGTCACGCATCCCGACCAGACGACATGGACCGATGTCGCCCGCGACACGCTCGGCGACGTCGAACGGCTCCAGCACCTGACCGATGACCTGTTGCTGCTCGCTCGAATCGACGCACAACCGCACCGGCCCGACCAAGCAGTCGATCTGGCTGCGATTGCCGCGGAGGCGATCGGCGCCGTCCGCCGCGACGACGTCACCATGACGACGACGGGGCTCGACACACCTACGCCGGTGTGGGGCGATCCAGAGCAACTCCAGCGCATGATGCGCAATCTCCTACACAACGCTGCAGCACACGCCGACACACGCATTGCCGTCGGTGTCGTGGGAGACGACCGAACGTCACACATCTGCGTCAGTGATGACGGGCCAGGCATTCCGCCGGAAGACCGCATACGGGTCCTCGAACGATTCGTGCGCCTCGACGCTGCTCGGACCCGCGACACGGGGGGCACCGGCCTGGGTCTTGCGATCGTGAACGAGGTCGTCGCGAATCACCACGGCACGATCACCATCACCGACAGCGAACTCGGTGGTGCAGCCTTCACGATTGACATCCCGTCCGCGACCCGACAGGGGACGACGCCCGACGCAGACGGCGCGGCGCCGACGGCGTTCAGCGAGGCTTCAGGTTCATGAGGCCGCGATGCCACGATGCCACGATGCTGCGATGACGCGCAGACCTGGACGTGAGGGAACCGCCTTGCGTGACGACGCGAGAGGGCACAGTTCGGTCCGGCGCACACGCCGCGTCGCCTGCGCGATCGTCGTCGGGTCGGCGATCCTCGCGATGAGCGTCATCGCAGTGCGCCCCGACCTTCGTCGTGGACTCACCTATCAACTGCAATCACATTCGGGCACGCCTCCCGCGACCGCACTCGCGCCGTTCGCACGGACGGATCTTCCGTCGGTCCGGTTGGCCGCCGCAGGAGACGTCGGTACCGGAGACTCGGAAGCGTGGAAGACCGCAATGGCGATGGACGAGGTCGAGGCTGACGATGAGTACGACGCGCTGTTGCTCTTGGGAGACAACGTGTATCCCGACGGCGCGCCGTCGGATCTCGGCAGGGTCGTGTTCGACCCCTTCGAGGGGGTGCTGGACGGTGGGACGCGCCTGCTCGCTGTGCTCGGGAACCACGACATCCGCAACGGCAATGCCGGTCTCCAGGCTGATGTCCTCGGGATGTCGAACCGGTGGTACTCGACGGAGATCGGAAACGCCATCGTGTTGTCGCTCGACTCGAACTGTCCCGAAGATCCCGATCAGCTTGCCTGGCTCGAGTCGACACTCGAAGCCACGTCGGCCACCTGGAAGATCGCGATGCTTCATCACCCACCGTATTCTGGGGGGTACCACGGATCAGATCTCCGTGTCCGGGATGCGTTCGCCCCGCTCTTCGAACGTTACGGCGTCGAGTTGGTGCTCTCTGGACACGATCACGACTACCAGAGAAGCGAACCGGTCAACGGTGTTGTCTACGTCGTTTCCGGCGGTGCCGCCACGCTTCGACCCGCTCACCGGGCGAAGTTCACCGAGACCGCCTGGTCGACGTACCACTTCGTGGACATCGCTGTCTGGGATGACCGGCTCGAACTCCGAGCCGTGGACCAGACCGGTGCCATGTTCGATTCGATCGTCATCCACGCCGGCGAGTGAGGCCGACCCGTTCGGTTGCTCCTCACGTCGCGGCGGTTCTGCTCGGTGACCTCGGGCGGCAGATGGGTGCCTTGATCCTGACCGTGACGCTTCGAAACCCTGTGCGTTCCAGTGTTCGTGACGTCATCGCGTCGTGAATCACCACCCCGGGCCGGTACCCGGAGGACCGCCTGGATCGGGTTGGGCCTCGCTGCCGATCGATCGCGTCGTGCGGTCGGAACAGTCACTGACCGGCGGTCCGGCGGCGCGGGGCGGGGTCGGGCGAACCCTGCCACCGACGCCGCCGGCACGAGCGCTGTTCCCGGAACGATTACGGGATGACGACGACGGGGACGCCTCCCTGGACGAGTTGCCAGTCGACACTGGCGAACGCACCCGGATCGATGACCTGGTTGGTCTTCACCCAGTCGATGATCGACTCGCGAATGTCGACGAGCGGGTTGAACAGGATCGGCGCACCGACCACGTGCGGGAACCCACCGCCGCCGTTCTGGCGGTAGTTGTTGATCGCCACCGCGAACGTTGCCGACGGGTCGATCGGGGCACCGTCGTATGACAGGTTCATGATCCGCGAACCCGCCGGTTGGTCGATGTCGATGTCGTACGACAGGCCGTAGACGACGTCGTAGTTGTAGTCGGGGCCGTTCCCCGAGACGTCGTCAGGCACGTATGGACCAGGCAACGCAGGCGTCTTGAAGAATTCGGCCGAGCGCTCGAGGTAGTCCTGCAACTGAGCCCCGGTGAGCTGGATCGCCAGCAGCGTGTTGTCGTAGATGTACATCCCGGCCACGTCGCGCACCGACACCTCACCCGCTGGTATCCCGGCGGTGCGGTTGAACGGCGCCGCGATCGACAGCACCGGCAGCGCCTCGTACGGCGTCCCCGTCAGGCCGTCTCGAACCGCCTCGCGCTGCACGAAGTTGATGAAGTCGAGCGCCGCGGTGTCCTCGTAGCGGGCGGATGCCAGCGACATGTCCGCCAACGACTCACCGATCACGCTGTTCACGTACTCGACCGTCCGCTGGTGCGGCTCGGCCAACAGCGACACGAGGGTCGGATCCTCGGGCACGTCGGTGACGGGCAGTGTGTCGGACGACTTGGCCATGACCTCCCACTGGCCCTTCACCTTCAGCAGGTCGAAGTCCATCACCGTGAGCCGGCGAGCCCAGTTGAGTGGTTGCGACAACAGCACGGTCTCACCCGTTGCCGTGTTCGTGATGAGCTGTTCGGGGATGTTCCGGTGGGAATGACCGGCGACGATCGCATCGATACCCGGCACTTGCTCGGCCAGTAGCGTGGCGAAGTTCTCGGGCCACGGGAGGGCGTCACCGTACGACGAGCCGGTGTCGGCGCCGGAGTGAGCGAGCACGATCACGACGTCGGCGCCGTCGTCGATCATCATCGGCACGTACTTGTCGGCGATCTCGACGCCGCCCTCGAAGCTGACGACCCCGGTCACGTTGCTCTTGTCCCAGATCGCGCTCCCAGGGTTGGTGATGCCGAGAATCCCGACGCGAATCGGCTTCTGGCCCTTCAACTTCACCCGCTCGATGACGTAGGGCGTGAAAGCAGGGTTCGTGGTTCCCCACTCCATCACGTTGGCACCGAGCACGGGGAAGTCCAGCTGGTCCTCGAACGCGCGCAGGAACGGTACGCCGTAGTTGAACTCGTGGTTGCCGACGACCATTGCGTCGTAGTCCATCGCGTTCATGGCGATTGCCATCGGGTGTGTGGCGCCGGTCTCGGTGAACGGTTCGACCTTCGCGTAGTACTGAACCAAGGATGACCCTTGGATGGTGTCACCGTTGTCCAGCAGCAGCGTGTGATCGCTGCCCCGGTCGGCGCGAACCTCGTCGACCAGCGTGGCGACCTTGGCCAAGCCGGTCTGTGTCGTGAAGGGCCGGTTGTTGAAGTAATCCCAGTTCAAGGCGTAGCCGTGAACGTCGGTCGTCGCCATCACGGTGATGGTCTCCTGGTGATTGGCCAGCGCGACCGGATTGTCTTTCGCGGCGTTCGCCGGTGCGGCGAGAGCGCCGGTCAGGGCCAGGGCGAGCGCCCCGATCCACAGATGATGGCGGCGGCCGGAAGCGCAACCGCGCCCGATGTACCTTGTCATGATGACCCTCCTTGGCTGGGTCGGACTGGTGCGGGCGGCGCCCGCACTGCACGATTTCACCTTCCCCTCCGATAGACCGCGGAAACAGGGGCGAAGGTCACGCCGGCCCGATCCGAGAGCGTCGGATCAACGCAAGATGCCGCAATGGCACGGCGAACGAGCACGTCACGCTCAGCCGCACACATCGACGACGCCATTCACCGTCTCGAACACGCCGTCGAACTCCTCGACAAGTGGCCAGGCCCACGGCGACAGCGCGCCCTCGCCGCTCGCGGTCGACGTGCCGACCAGACCTCGGTCTGACCGCGGTTGCTTGATCTCACTGGGTCCGGCCGGGGCGAAGACTGCGGCGATCGATGACCCATTGCGCTCCCTCCGGCATCGGTCCCAAGTCGGGCGCTCGGGGAGTTCTCATCGCAGAACGAGCCGGAATCGCTCACGTCGTCGACAACTTCCTCGCTGACAACACCAACGCGGGTGATGCTGAAGCCCTCAACAGCTCGGTCGCCGACGGAGTCGAGCGGGCGGGCACCGCCTGCGGACCACGTCGGCGGCCAACCATTGGGACCCGAACTCGACTGGAGAGATCAGCGCATCTCGCCCGTCGTCGCAATGCCGCAAACCGTCCTCCAACGGCCTCTCACCGCACTTCCACCGCGGGCAGAGACGCTCATGTCAGCGACACCGGCGACCGAGCCCGAGCCGGGGTCGCTCCCCCTCTCGAACCTTCGTCGCAGCCTGGCCACCCGACTCTTGCTGTGGACAACGTCGGTTCTGGACCGGCAGCAGCGCAGTACTCCCCGTCTCGGTCTGGCTGCGCCACCCGCTTCCGCCCGCCGGACCTGGAGAGGCGCCCACCAGGTGAAATCGACCGTTCGATCGCCACGGATGCGATTCCCGCCAGCTCCACTTCTCGGCGGCGCGCTCCGGCTTGTCGCCGGTGCTCGCTATCTGCCCGCGTCGTCGCCCGTCAGGTCTTCGACGTTCAGGGCGATGCCCAAGCTGACGGCGACCTCCCCGACCGAATCGAGCACAGCGTCGAGGTCGGCCCCGACCGGCACGGTCAACTGGGCGGTGATCTCGAATCGCATGCCACCATCCTTGCCTGGCAAGTCGGTGACCGTGCCCAGACGCGAGATGCTGATTCCGGCTTCGCTGATCGCTGTGGAGATCTCGTGGACGACGCCCGGCCGGTCATCACCGGTGAGTCGGAGACGCACCTCATCGGCGTCGGGTGCAACGGTGGGTTCCTCGACCTGCTGGGCGGTGACGTGCAGACCCTGGTCACGCAGGACCAACAGGTTGGCGAGGAGTCCGTCGACTTGGTCGTCGCCGACCTCCACCACCACGACGCCAGCGAACGTTCCTGCGATCTCGGCCAACTCGCTGCGCTTCCAGTTGCCCTCGTGAAAGCGAACCACGTCGGCCAGTGACGCAACGACACCTGCCCGGTCGCGCCCGATGATGGTCAACACGAGTTCGATCATCCCGTCACTATGGCACGCAGCGCGGATTCGCGATCAACGGTGGGAGGCGCCGAAAGGCGAAGCGGGCGGGGTGAATTCTCGACACCTGACGCCCTTGACCGCTGTGCGAGTCCACGACGGAGTCGCCTCGGATCCTCGGGGTCGCTGCCCCGTCGGCGATCGAGGAATCGTGTCAACTCGCAGCGCGTGGCAGGTGAGCGAAGGCGATCCGGAACGCCCTCGATCGGAGCACCGCGAGGAACCGCCGGTCGGCCCGGGTGGCTTCTGCGTGGCGATGGCTGCTGAAAGGCGCTCGAACTCGATGATCGCCGGCGTCCGATCCGCGAGATCGGGGTTTCGGGTCGGGCGGGGCGTGCGTGCGTTCGTCGTCGAGGCTGACGACGGTGATCGCTACGGCAGATGTGCGATTGCGTCAGCGATTGCCGTTCCGATCCGCGGGGTCGACGATCGAGAGCGTTCCTGGTCGAGGTACGCGGATCCGGGCGGTGGTGTGATGCTGCAGATCGTGATCGCCGAGGACTGGGTGCCTGGCGGTGAGCTGGGTGGGTCGATGGACCGCGTCGAGTCGACCGCGGCCGAACATCGGTGTCTGGTGGGCGGCTTGGTCGTTGCCGTTGATCTCGAAGACGTTGAGTTCGGTGTTGGGGCCGACGTTCAAGAAGGTGAGTCGGACAGGTCCGTCGACGGTCGTGTCCTCGACGGTGGCGCCGAAGACGGTCTGGTAGAACTCGATCAGCCGGTCGGTGTCGGAGGTGAGCAGGGCGACATGGTGCACACCGTCGAGCAGCATCGGCGCAGGGTCGTGTCGTTCGGCCATGGCGTCACCTTGCCTCCTGTCGGTGGAGCACGGCAATGCCCGCTGCGAGCGCGAGCGTTGCGTAGGCGCCGAGGACGAGGGCGTCTTGCGTGCGGGTCAGAGTGAGGCCGGCGAGTTCGGGGTCGGGGGAGTCCATCTCGATGCCGATCATGCCGTTGCCGGCGACGAAGGGCAGGAGGCGTGCGACGCGTGCCGGTGCGCGGGCGACGATGAGGCTCTCGACGACGAGCCACCACACGAGCAGTCCGGAGACTGCGGCCGCGCTGTGGCGGGCGATCATGCCGACGCCGAGTCCGAGTGCTGATGCGAGCGCGACGAACGCGATCGCCCATGCGGCCCTGTTGATGATCGTCGAGCCGTCGCCGAGGTCGGCACTCGAGAGGACCCCGCCGAGGAGGCCGGCGAGTTGGCCGACTGCGGCGATCGCGGCGCCGAAGGTCAGCGCGACGGCGGCTTTGGCGGCGGCGACCGTGGTGCGTGGGGGTTGTGCGACCGGCGTCGGCTCGAGGGTGCCGTGTTGCACGTCGCTGGTGAACACCAGGATCCCGGCGACCGATGTGAACACGGCGCAGAACACGGCCGGGAACGCGAGGCCTTCTGCGATGTCGGGAGCGATGTCGGGTGCTGCGGCCGCGAGTCCGGCGAAACGAGTGCACCGACGGTGGCGGTCAGGCCCAGGAGTGCGGCGGTGGAGCGAACGGTGCGGAGTTTGATCCACTCGTTGGTGATGCTGGAACGTAGCGCACCGCGTGCGCGGCCCGGTGCGGCGTCGTGGCGTCGTGGCGGCGTTGTGATGTGAGCGGGTGTGTTGGTCGTTCGACGATCTGCACGATGGCGGTGATCCTGAGCACCGCGAATCCGGTCACGATCATCAGCCGCCCCGACGGTGCAGGCACGCGCAGCACGAACAGCAAGCCCAGGATCGCTGCCGTCCACCGATAGCGAGGAATGTGGTTGCTCGAGCGGGGTGTCGGCCCCGAGCTGCGGCCATGCGAGCGATGAGTGGCTGTGTTCGGGTCGAGTGCCGGCGACGACGAAGGGCGACTGGGAGGGAATCGCGGCGGTCGGCGGCGTGAACGTGGACAACGAAGACGTCGGCTACGAGCTGGTCCGGTCGCTGACCCGGCCGGCACGGTGATCGCGATCGGGTGAGCGAGGCTCAGCCGGGTTCGGCTTCGTGGCCGGCGGGCAGGTGCAACCCCCGGTAGGCCTCGGAGCCGGAGATCTCGCCCTGCACCACTCGATGCACCTCGCGACAGATGGGCAGGTCGACGCCGTGACGGTCTGCGAGCGTCATCACGCTGCCTGCGGTCTTGACACCTTCCGCGACCATGTTCATCTCCTCGAGGATGTCGTCGAGCGAGCGTCCCGTTCCCAGCTGCTCGCCGACGTAGCGGTTTCGGCTGTGTTGGCTGACGCACGTCGCAACGAGGTCGCCGAGGCCGGTGAGGCCAGCGAACGTGGACGCCTCACCTCCCATGGCGACGCCGAGCCGGGACAGCTCGGACAGCCCGCGCGTGATCACCGCTGAACGCGTGTTGTCACCCACCCCGAGGCCCTGCGCCATCCCCGCAGAGATCGCGATGACGTTCTTGAGTGCACCGCCCATTTCGCAACCGACGACGTCATGGTTCGTGTACACCCGGAACAGCCCACGGGTGAAGACCCGCTGGAGCGCCTCGGCGACGGCGAGATCCTCGGTGGCGATGACGCTCGCCGCGGCCTGGCCCGCCATGATCTCCTTCGCGAGGTTCGGCCCGGTCAAGGCCGCCGCCGGGTGGCCCGGCAGCACGTCCTTGATCACCTCGGTCATACGCAGCATCGAGTCCTGTTCGAGGCCCTTGGTGAGGCTGACGATCGGCACCCAAGGGTGGAGGAACTCGCGTACCGCTTCGAGTGTCGGCCGAAACGCATGCGATGGAACGCCCACGACGAGGACGTGTGCGTGGCGAGCCGCCCGCTCGAGGTCGTCGGTCGCATCGAGCTGTTCTGGCAGCGGATACCCGGCCAGATACCGGTCGTTCTCGTGACTCGAACGGATCGTCTCCGCGACCGCGGCGTCGCGCGCCCACAGCAGCGTGTCGTTCCGACCAGACGCGAGCGACGCCACGGTCGTTCCCCACGAACCCGCACCCAACACCGTGACCCTCATGACTACCCCTCGATCTGACCGAACCGACGGTCGACCATCATTGTGACACGACCGCGACGGCCTCGATCTCGATGAGTGATCCGTCCAGAAAGTGTGACCGGACGCAGACGAGTTGACCGTCGCCGAACCTCGATCGCTTGCCGAGGCAGGCCGAATGGCTCTCGACTCGATGGACCAGATCCGAGATCTCACTCGGATGGTGTTGCGGGATCTCGATCAGTTCCCGGAGCTGCTCACGCCTGTCGTCGACCGGCTTCTGGAGGGACCAGTGCGCGCCGTGTCCGCCAGCATGTCGAACGTCGCGCCGGGCATCGACGGCGACGCGATGGCGACGTTGTTGGTCGGCGCACTCGTGAACGTGAAGGTCATCGAAGCCCTCGCCGGCAAGCGCCCGGCAGCGGTCGACGAGGATCGGCTCATTGCTGCCTGGTCGCACCTGTATCAGCTGGTCTTGGACACCCCAACATGACGAATTCTGACCTGACGTCTTGGGGCGCCACTGCGTTGGCGAATGGTGTGCACACACGAGAGTTCTCGGCCCGGCAACTGGTGGAGGCCACCCTGCAACGCATCGACGAACTCGACCCGTCGATCAACGCGTTCCGCGCCGTCATGGCAACCGAGGCGCTCCTCGACGCAGACCGAATCGATTCACTCACCGACGCTGAGCTTGCTGAGCTTCCGCTCGCCGGTGTGCCGGTTGCGATCAAGGACGACACCGACGTCGCTGGCCTGTCGACCATGTGGGGAACAGCAGTAGACCGCGGCGTCTGCGACCAGGATGCCGATGTCGTCGGTCGACTTCGCCGTGCCGGCGCCGCGATCTTCGGAAAGACCAACGTGCCCGAACTCACTCTGTGGCCCTGGACTGCCTCAGCGTCGTGGGGCATCACTCGCAACCCATGGGACCTCGAGCGGACCCCTGGCGGTTCATCGGGTGGCTCCGCCGCGGCGGTCTGCACCGGTATGGCCGCGATGGCTCTCGGGAGCGACGGCGGCGGATCTGTGCGCTACCCCGCCGGACTGACCGGGCTCGTCGGTGTCAAACCGGAACGAGATCGTGTGCTCGTCGGGTCCGAGCACGGTTGCGGCTGGCACGGACTGATCGCGCTCGGGCCGCTCACCCGCTCGGTTCGTGACGCGGCCCTCGTCCTCGACGTCGTGTCGCAGCCAAACGCCAACGGTGGGCTCCGTGATCTCCTCGCGAACCCGGCTCCCGCGATCCGGATTGCCGTGTCGACGAACCCGCCGCCAGGCAGCCAGGTCTCCTTGTCCGCCGACCGCCGCCGAACGATCGACGAAACCGCAGAACTGCTGTCGTCACTCGGCCACCAGGTCGTGGAAGTCGAGATCGACTACGGCCTCGCCGCGCTCTGGAACTCGACGATACGTCTCCTCAGGGGCGTCCATGACGACGTGAGCTTGCTCCCCGGCGCAGACCGGCTCGAACCACGTACACGAACCGTGGCCCGACTCGGCCGACTCATCCCGTCGCGGTCGCTGCGGCGAGCGCTCAACCGTGAGCAGCGCATCACCGACTCGATCAATCGCGTCTTCGACGACGCCGACGTCGTACTCACACCGCTCTGCGCTGTGGCCGCACCCCTCATCGACACGTGCCCGAGCCGAGGCGCCAACCGCTCACTCCGAGCAGCCAATACCTCCGCCTGGCTCGTCCCGTGGAACCTCACCGGGCAACCGGCAATCACCGTCCCGACCGGACTCGATCACGACCATTTGCCCACGGCGATCCAACTCGCCGCACAACACGACGACCTCGCCACACTGATCAGACTCGCCGCGCAGATCGAAAGCGCGCAACCATTCCCGCGCTGGCCAACGGCACAACTCCCCATCCGTTGACACCGGCCCGGACCTCCGCTCGACAGATCTGTGCATGCTCACACGGGCAATGAGAGCGTTCCGACGAGCGGCTGCAGCGCCCGCGGCGGCGTCCGGATCGGCAACGAGTTCGAAAACCGTATCGCGACCGCCTGCACACGTCGGCTGGCCGAGACCACCCGATGACCGTCCAACACCACCCACTCAGCATCGCAGAGCCGATCAGAACGTGCAGACCGAGGGCCAAACCGAGAGCACAGAACCGGCACGACGAGCGGTACGACGTCGTCGGCCGGCGGCCACGGTCGGTGATCGCGACGTGCTCGTCAGATGTAGGAGCGGGTGGCGTTCTGGGCGTTGAACCCGGGGAGGACCTTGCTGTATGCGCCGTAGAGGGGGATCAGCAGCGTGGCGAGCGGAAGGGTGTTGAGGTAGAGGTCGACGCTGTCGACGTAGTCCCGGCTCTGAATGGCGTGGGGCATCGTGAGCTGGGCTCGGGCGGTGTCCGGGGTGGCGTGCGGGCCGCGGAGCCGGAAGTGGGCGGCGCAGATCGGGCCGAGCAGTACGGCGTACCAGAGTCGCCGGTCGGTGAGGAACAGGCGGAACAGGTTGGGCTCGCACCCGATCTCCTCCCGGGCGATCGAGTAGGCGAAGCACGGCGTGGTCCGCGTCGGCTGGTGGAAGCGGCGACCGTGGTGGCGGAGGGTTCGGATGTGGCGGTGCATCTCCGCCGGAGCGGGGAGCTCGCGCTTGTCCGAGACCACGAGTGCCCACCAGCGGGCCTGCAGTTCGGTGCTGAGGGTGATGGCGCCGATCTGGCCGCGGGCGAAGCCGATGAAGGCCACGCCGGGGTGGTCGGGCGGGATGGTCAGCTTGTACAGGTCACGGGCCGACCGGGGCACTGCCGGTCCGTCGTCCCCGTTCGTCGCCGCTGGGGGGAGCAACGGGGGGCCTGGGCGGTACCCGGTGCAGTAGACGACGGCGTCGACCCGGACCTCGGCTCCGTCGGCGAAGACCGCCCGATCGGCCTCCAGGTGGGCCACGTCTCGCCGGACCGTGCACCGCCCGGTCGCCATCGCGTCGTAGATGTTGTCCGACTTGGTCCAGTTGATCGAGCCGATCCGCCACAGCAGCCACTTCTTCGGATGGTTGGCGACGAGGATGCGCAGCACGTGGGCGATCCTGGGAGGCCGTACCCGACAGGGACGCAGGATCGGGAACAGCGCGTACGGGGCGGCCCCGGTGATCAGCATCGCCCAGCGGTGGAACATCGGTCCGTCGTGGACGAGACGGGTCTCGCAGTGGTCGGGCGGCAGGCTGCCGACGTCGCGAGGGATGACCCAGGTCGGCCCCCGTTGGGAGACCACGACATGCTCGGCCCCGTGCTCGACGAGGTCCTTGACCACGTCGGAGGACGTTTCGCCGAGACCGATCACGAGGACCCGTCGACCGGCGAACCGACCGGCGTCCTCCGGCCGATAGTCCTCGGCGTGCAGCTGGGGACCCGCGAAGCGGTCCTGCCCGTCGATCTGCGGGGTGAAGGCCTCCTTGTTGAGCCCGGTGCAGATCGTGACGGCGTCGAAGGGCTCCTCATCGACGTGGCCACCGACGGTGTCGCGGACCCGCAGGCTCCACCGTCCGTCGGGGCGAGGCGTCATGGCCTCGACCTCCACGTTGCAGCGCAGCGAGTCGGTGAACACACCGTGGCATGACTCGTAGGCGTCGAGCAGGTCGAGGAACTGCTGGCGGTTGAGGTGGTGGGGGAAGCGCTCGTGCTCGTCGTGGAAGACCTCGGTCAGCGAGTCGGACAACGTCGTGTTCAGCGCACCGGTCGACGTCATCGTCGACCCCCAGGCCACCCCGCCCCGGGCTTTGCTCGACGCCCAGACCCCACCGGGCCCCTCGGTCCGCTCGAACACGACGACCTCGTGGCCCTCGTCCCGCAGCTCCTTCGCCGCCACGAGCCCTGCCATCCCGGCCCCGATCACCGCCACCCGCTTGGCCCGGACCGCAGGCGCGTCGTCGAGGTCGATTCGATCGACGAAGGCCCGGTTGACGCTGCGCCCCGCGAGCCCCCGCACGAGCCAGCCCCCATAGAGCGCCACCACCGCCACAACGAACCACGCCGTCGCGGATCCGAGCCCGGTGAGCTCGCTGCCCGCCCGCGCCAGCCACCAGACCGGAGTCCACAGAACGACCAGCGCGATCCACAGGTAGATCTGAACCGACATCGACGGCAACAGCGCGTTCCACAGCGACCGGCCGAGCGCGCACCGTCCGAACAGCCGGCGGTACTTGGGACGCACGGCGTGGCCGACGACGGCCGCGACGAGCAGTGCAGCAGCCGACCAGCCGACGAGGGGGACGAGCCAGTCGGGGTAACCCAACGAGGTCAACATCTGGACAGCTCCTTCGGTAGGGACACGGAGCGGGCGACTGGCGTCGCGACTCCGATGAGGATGGTGGATCGGCCGGCGTCGGCGTGGGCGTTCAGACCCGGAACAGAAGGATCTCGGTGTCGGCGACCTCGTCGAGGCGGTCGAGGAGCTCGCCGCCGACGAAGTCGCCCGCGAAGCGAACCCTGCGGCCGAGGAAGCGGCCGAGGAAGTCGACGTTGAACCCCTCGGCGATCATGCCGAGCGCGTCCTTCGACGGCGCGATCACCCGGCGTCGACACCATCGCCGGACGACCAAGGATCACCGGGGACGACCGGCGCGGCGCACGGTGGCCGCTCATCGTCGATCGACAGGCGGCACCGCTGAACACCGACCCGAACGGGCCCGCGGTCAGAGCACGAGGTTGACGTGGTTGCTCTCGGCCGCGACCGACTGCGGCGCGATCGGCACCAGCGTGATCTTGGCGCGGATCTCGTCGTACGTGCCGCCCGCGTCCTCGTCGAAGCGGTCGAGGTCGAGTCCCGTCCAGCGGATCTCGTGCTCGGAGACGGCCTGGCCGTTCGGTGAGATCTCCATGACGGGCGCCGCCGGCACCATGACGGAGTCGTCGTCGCCGTCCTCCACGCCGTCGTCCCAGGTGTCGTCGCCCCAGAGCCCGGCGTACACGTGGTACGGCTGCTTCGACGCCTGGTCCTGTGCGCTCCACCGGACCTTGAAGGTCACCGTCGAGTCGACGGTGCCGGCGTTCGGGCCCGAGACGTGGGGATCCAGCTCGAGCGTGATGTTCCTCAGGTTGGCCATCATGGCTCCTTCATGTCGGTCGTCCCACCCTGATGCGAGGACGTGTCGAGGAGCAACAGTGCGCCTAAGGGCCGCCGTCGGGCATCGGGACGATGCCGTATTCGCGCGCTGCCCGCACGACACCCTGCTGGGCAAACTCCCGGATTTTCCCTCAGGCGGGTGCGCGATACTTGGCTGATGAGGCAAGCGCGATCGAAGCGCGGGTTCCTCGGGCGGGAGGCTGAGCTCGCCGCGTTGGCAGAGATGCTCCGCACGGCAGCCGGAGGTGACGCGCGGTTTGCGGTCGTCGCTGGCGCCGCCGGGATCGGCAAGACGAGCCTGCTCGAACGCTTCGAGAGCACCGCCGGCGGGGACGTCCGCGTGCTTCGCGGCTCGTGCCCGCCGCTCGGCGAGCACGGCCTGCCGTTCGCGCCGATCGCCGAGATCGCGCGGAACGTGCTCGCCGATCCCGAGCTGCGGGAGTCCGTCCCGACCCGACTCGGAGCGATCGTCAGGTTCGACGCTGCGACCGACGACGGGCTCACCAACCGCACTCACGTGTTCCAGGCGGTGCTCGAGCTGTTCGAGCGGCTCGCCGCCCTCACGCCGTTGATGATCATCATCGAGGACGTGCACTGGGCCGACCGCTCGACGCTCGACCTGTTGTCGTACCTGACGCCGAACCTGAGCGATCAACGCCTGCTGCTCGTCGCCACGCTCCGAACCGACGATCTCGTACGCGAGCACCCCGCCCGCCCGATCCTCACCGAGTTGCTGCGCTCCCCGCGAGTCGCCCGCCTCGACCTGGGAGCCTTGTCGGCCGACCTCGTCGCCGACCAAGTCGAGCTCCTGTCCGGGCACCGCCCGGATGCCGACGCGTTGAGTCGGCTCGTCGAGCGCACCGAGGGCAATCCGTTCTTCGTCGAGCAGATCGTCGCCTGCAACGACGACGGTGCCATGTCATCGACCCTGCGCGAGCTCCTCCTCGTCCGAGCCGACGTGGTACCGCCGGCAACGCGTCGCACGCTGCGGGTCATGGCGCTCACCAACGGCCCGGTCGACGAAGCAGCGATCGGTCGGATCATCGGAGCGTCAGTGCCGGAGGTTCGCGAACACGTTCGGATCTCCCTCGACCAGCACCTGCTCACCATCAACGCAGGAACGCTCCGCTTCACCCATGAGCTGCTCCGCGAGGTCCTCGCCGACGACATCCTGCCCACCGAGCGCCGGGAATACCACGGTGCCTTCGCCCACGAGCTGGCCGCGCAACTGGTCTCGGACACGCCGCCGACAGGTGCCGAGCTCGCCGGCTGCCTCGCTCAGCTCGCTCATCATCGACGGGCTGCCGGCGACGTCGAAGGGGCGATCGAGGCGTGGGCCCAAGCCGCCGACGCCGCCGACGAGGTGTTCGCGTTCGCCGAGGCCGAGCAGCATCTGACGGCCGTGATCCGGCACTGGCAACGCGTCGCGGATGCGGACACCCACGCCGGCGCCGACCTCGCGGCGATCACCGCACGAGCCGCCGACGCTGCCTTCCTCGGCGGCGCGCCCGATCGGGCAGCACACCTCGTGCGGGACGCCATCCGAAGGGTCGGTCCCGAAGCCGATCCCCGTCGACTCGGCAAGCTCCACGAACGCCTCGCTCAGTACCTGCGAGACACCGACGAGCACGACGAGGCGCTTGGTTGCGCCGAGAGCGCCGTCGCCCTCGTTCCGAGCGACCCGCCGAGCCCCGATCGCGCCAGGGTCCTCGCTGGCCTCGCTGGGCACCTCATGGCGAACGGACGGTACGCCGACGCCAAGCAACGTGCGCTCGAGGCGATCGACGTCGCCACGCTCGTCGGATGCGACCTCGCACGGTGCGACGCGACCATCACGCTCGGCGTTGTCCTCGCAACGCAGGATTCCGTCGAAGCCGGGCTCAACGCCTTCCGGACCTCGCTGCCGCTCGCTGTCGGGTGCGGCGACCCGTACCAGCAGATGCGCATCTGCTGGAACGAATTCGCGTGCCTGTTCGATGCCGGCCGATGGCGCGAAGCACTCGAGGTCTTCGACGACGCGGCCGAACTCCTGCCACGCCTCGGGCAGGGACACCTGATGCCCGAACTCGTCGCCAACGCCGCCGACCTGCACGTCCGCCTGGGTGAGTGGGACGAGGCGGAGCGCCTGCTCGAAGCGGGCCGACGACGATGGGGCTCCGACGACCTCGTCCAGCTCGACCTCCTGATCGGTCGAGGCGAGTTCGACCACGCACGTGAGCACATCGCATCCCGAACGACGCGCAACGTGTTCACCGATCAAGAACAAGCGGGCTGGCCGCTCATCCACCTCGCCGAGATCGAGATGTGGACCGGTCGTCACGACGAAGCCCGCGCCGCCGTCGACGCCGCGCTCGACATCACCCTCGATCTCGACGCGCCGATCGCCACCGGGTACGCCCTGGCGATCAGCTGTCGGGTCGAAGCGGACGCCGCTCACACCGCCCGGCTCCGCACCGAACACGAACAGGACACACTCGCGCTCAGCAGATGCGCCGCCCACGCCGAGCAGATCGACGACCTCCTGGCCCGACCCGGGCCGAGAGACGGCTGGAAGCGGGAAATCGGGGCATTGGCAGCCCAATGCGCCGCCGAGCTGACGAGAGCACGCAACCTCGCCAGCCCAGCGTCATGGGTCGCAGCGACCGAGGCATGGGAAGACCTGGGCGCTCCGAACCAGATGGCGTACACCCTGTTCCGCACCGCCGAAGCGGAGAGGGTGCTCGACGACGATCGAACCTCTGCGACGGCACTGCTGGTCCGAGCACACCGAATCGCCCGCTCGCTGGGTGCCGAACCGCTGCGGCACCAGATCGAAGCGTTTGGCCGCCGCGCCCAACTCGACCTCCCCATACCCGGCCAGCCCCGAACCTACGAGCTGACCCTGCGAGAGCGAGAGGTCCTCTCCGAAGTCGCGACCGGCGCGACCAACCGCCAGATCGCCATCACCCTGTTCATCAGCGAGAAGACCGCGAGCGTGCACGTCTCCAACATCCTGCGCAAGCTCGGAGTGGCAAACCGCGGCGAGGCCGCCGCCCTGGCACATCGTGAAGGTCTGAGCTTCTCAACGCAGCCGTGGTGAGCAAGGCGATCATCGACCCCCTGTTGTCGAGGCGGCCTTCGCCGAGCAGGGTGTGGCAGAACTCGCAGGGCCGAGCACCGGGCGAGCCGGTGTGGACGGTGCGCCACCGCCTCGGTCGTCGACGTCGAGCCGCCGCTGGTCGGACGGCGCCGCGACGGCCCCAAGAACCGAAAGGGGGTCAGCTGTCGTTGTGGCGATGGGCCGACGTCGCAGTCGACGCCGATGAGGAGGTGGCCGGTGCCACTCTCAGCGTCCGCCCGCCGGGAGCGCCGCGCAGTAGGGCCAGACGTCTCCGAGACGAACCCGCCCCACAACGCCGGGTGAAGGCCACGGCGGGGCTGTCGGGCGATGAGTCGCCGGTGGTGTTGGGTGGACCTCCCTGACCCAGGAGGTTCACGATGACGACAACACCGATGATGGCCAGCAACGAGGTCAGTGCCAGCGGCGACGCGCCGGGGTTACCCGACGAGGCGCAGCGCGCCGCGGCGGCGTTCCTCGCTCGCTACAGCGACCGGACGCTGGAGGCGTATCGGCACGATCTGCGCTACTTCCTCCAATGGGCCACCGATCAACACCTCGACGTGCTGGGGGTGACGAGAGCTCGCATCGAGATCTACCGCTCGACGATGGATCAACGCGGGCTGGCGGCGTCGACGATCGATCGGCGGTTGTCGACGGTGTGCGGCTACTACCGGTTCGCGCACATCGATGGCCGCATCGCCGCCAACCCGGCACAGTACGTTCGCCGGCCGAAGGTGCAACCGGCCGAGCAGCAGCAATCGACCGCGTTGAGCTCGGCCGCTTCTTGTTCACCGCCGAGCACTACGACCGCTCCCACGCCGCACTCGCAGTGCTGCTGGGCTCGACGGGCTCAGAGTCTCGGCGGCGTGCGCCACGAATGCCGAGGATCTCGGCTTCGAGCGCGGGCATCGCATGCTGCGGATCGTCGGCAAGGGCAACAAGCCCGCCGTCATCCCGCTGGTGCCACGCACCGCACGAACAACGACGCAGTCTACGATCCTGCGATGACGGATCTCGAGGTCGACGCGTGACGCGCACGCGCAGCGAGTACCGGCTGTCTCCGATTCGCGTGTCGTCGCCAGCGGTCGCGCTCGAAACGGTCCGCCCGTCCGAGGTGCACCGCGAGGCCCTCGCCGCGCTGATGCTCGACGCCTACCAGGGCACCACCGACGACGAAGGCGAGGACCTCGACGACGCCAGGGACGCGATCGACCAGTACCTCGGCTCGATTCTGCGACCGCACTCGTTCGTCGCGATCGACAACGACGTTCCCGTCGCCTTCGCGTTCGTGATCGTCGGCGACGTGCACTACATCGACCCCGTGGTCGTCGCCTCCGCGCGAAAGCGCCACGGCTTGGGCAGCGCGGTGGTGCGAGTCTGCCTTCGATCGTTGAGCCACGCCGGCGTCTCCGAGGTCGGCGCAACGATCACCGACGGCAACATGGCGTCGGAGCGGCTCTTCGCTGCGGTCGGCTTCACCAGGCATGGTCCATGGCCCTGAGCTCGGTTCGTGCTCGCTCGCCCTCACCCCACGCGACCGACGGTGCCCCCACCGCGCCGACGGGTGCGCATACTGACATCCGCTGAAGAAGCTCGCACCCGCGCGAGAACCGGCAGGGAGGATGGTTGGTGGGTGCACCGGACGTGCGTGGGGCTCGACACGCATCGTGACGGTCCTACGGCGAACCTCGCTCGGCCGAGGCGGGCAGGTGCCCGGCCATTGATGGAGGTCACACGAGCCCAATCGGGCAGGTCACCACGCGCTGTCGACGTGGCGTACGCCCTTTTCCACCCTCCGGACCCGGAACGAGCAAGGTGCATATGCCCTGAGCAGGGCATATGCACCAAAATTCTCGTGGAGCTGGGGGAATCGAATCCCCGACGCCTGTTGCGCGTCGTGCCTGATCAGAGCGTTGCGCCCCAGGTCAGCGCCTGTCTTCGAGTGACCGTTGTTGACCGTGAGTGACCGTTGTTTCCCGCCCTTTCGTCGCCCCGTCCGCCCCGTCCGCCCTGTTCCCGCCCTCGACGAACCGAACCTTTGGCGTCGTTGTGATCTCCATCGATGGGATCGCCTTGCGAAAGGCGTCGGTCCGTTCGGGCGCGACGGGACGGCGTCGTCGACACGACCGAGTGGCGGAGTACCCTGTGGTCATGACGACTGTGCAGATCAGCGACGAGTTGCTGGCGGCGGCGCGCCGCGAGGCTGAGCGTCGAGGCGTGGCAGTCGATGCGGTCGTGGCGGAGGCCGTGCAGCGATTCGTCGTCGGGGCGGACTTGAGCAGGTTGCTCGACGAGTTCGGACGTCAGGACGCAGCGGCGCCTGATGCCCTGTCGGAGCGTGACGCCGAGCTGATCGCGGCCGAGGAACTGGCAGCGTTCAGGTCGACACGCGACTGACAGCCTCCCATGGGTGAGCCGCTCCGGGTCGTGATCGATCCGAACGTTCTGGTGTCCGCTGCGATCGCAGACGGTCCTCCACGGCGCGTCGTCGAGCTCGTCGCTGCGGGTGCCATCCGGATGGTGACGTGTCCGCAGCTGCACGACGAGTTGGAGGGAGTGTTGACTCGCGGGCGGTTCTTACGATGGAGAACTCGGGAGCAGCTCGATCGATTCGTCGCCGACATCCGCGTCCTGGCGCATCGCCTCCCCGATCCAACGGACGTGCCAGCGGTGTCGCGCGATCCGAACGATGACTATCTGATCGCGCTGTTCCGAGCGGCGGAGGCGGATGTGCTGTGTTCCGGCGATGGTGACCTCGCCGCCGTCGATGGCCTCGAGGTGCTGTCGCCTCGCGACCTGCTGAATCGACTCACGCCACCGCCGCCGGCACCGTAGGCACAAAGTGCGGCCTGCGACCAGTCGCCGGGCGTCAGCCGAAGCGGTCGCACGCGGGCGCGTGTGTGGTCTGCTGTGAACTGTGTTGCAGGGAACCGAATCCGTCGCGGTGAGGTCGAGGTAGGTGTGAGCGCCTCCACCAAGACCGGTCAACGCGAGCACCATCCCGCGACGGCCGGCGTCGATGAGCGTTGCGGCACACTCCGTAGCGGGAACATGGGCAGCGAAGGGACGCCACTTCCCCGTGCACGCCGCCTTGATGGCGTCGAGTCGTGCTGGCTACCCACCCCTGCTGTTTCACAAGGTCGACCTGCGCGCCGGCGGTCTCGACACACTCCCGCACGAGACGATCGATGCCGTCCACGACGAACGGACCCACGTCGTAGGCGTCGTGCTCAACAACATCGACGAGCGGCTCAAGGACGTCGCCCCGCCACCCGCTGGGTGGGGTCTGCCTGAACTCGCGCCGCTCGGCGACCTGCTCGATGCGGCTCGCCGCAGCGGCCGCGCCGTCATCGTCACCTCCGATCACGGTCACATCCTTGACCGCGGCGCCGAGCAGCGTCCCGGTGGTCAGGGAGGCGAACGCTGGCGAAGTACCTCGTCGGGTCCAGCCGGCGAGGGTGAGCTCGCCGTCAGCGGGCCGCGTGTCGTCACCGACGACCACACGGCAATCCTCCCGTACCTCGAACAGCTGCGATACGGGCCTCGACGCAACGGCTACCGCGGCGGGCTCACCTTGGCTGAGGTCGCCGTGCCGCTCGCCGTCCTCGCTTCTGACGACATCGACGGATGGACCCCGACCGACACCAAGGCGCCGTCATGGTGGCATCCCGAACCTGTCTTCGAGCCGCCCGAGCCAGAACCGGGGCCACCGCCACCCGCACCTCGCGCCGTGGCCCCGACGACACCGACCCTCTTCGACCCTGTCGAAGCTGCCGTACCGGTCATCGAGGAGGCACCGGTCGGCGAGCAACCGACGACCGCCGCAGTTACTGGAGCGATCAGTCGAATCCTCGCGACCGAGGACGTCCTGCAGAGTGCGACGATGTTGAGGCTCGACCATGGCCACGTGGCGGCGGTACTCACCCGGCTGGACGCCGCCGGCGGCACACCGGTCCACGAAGACCGTTTGGCCGACGTCGCAGGCATTCCACGCGCCCGGATCGGACGGTTTGTCATGCAGTTGCAGCGGCTCGTCAACATCGACGGCTACGGCATCATCGAGGCCGTCAGCGGTGAAGTCCGATTTGACCGATCGTTGCTCGAACGGCAGCTCGGTCTATGAGCGAGATCTCGCCACAACGCCGCAGCGAGATCCTCGATGCGCTTCGACGGGGCACCGTGCCTGCCCAAGGGCTCGATGTGCTTGCCGTCGGACTCGACCGGTACGCGCCGACCTTTGATGAGGAGTTGGATCGGGTCGCGTCAGGCGCCGGCGTGTTCAAGGCGATCCGGGGCGAGTACGGCTCTGGCAAGACCTTCATCACGTGTTGGCTGGCCGAGCGGGCCAAAGCGCGCGGGTTCGCTGCGTCGGAAGTGCAGATCTCCGAGACCGACACGCCGATGCATCGGTATCAGACCATCTACCGCCGCCTCGTGGAGCAGCTCTCCACATCGACCGTCCGAACTGGCGGCCTACGCTCGGTGATCGACTCCTGGTTCTTCTCACTCGAAGACGAAGTACTGGCAACCGGCACCGTCGACCACAGCGACGCCGACGAATTGACGAGCCGCACGGTCGAGCTGATGGAGCAACGGCTCGCAGTCGTCACGCGAACAGCGCCCGCCTTCTCTGCCGTGCTGCGCGCCTACCTGACTGCGACGAACGCTGGGGACCGAGCCACTGCAGACGGACTGATCGCATGGCTCGGCGGACAACCACACGTCGCCGCCGCCGCCGTCAAGCGCACCGCCGGCATCAAGGGAGACCTCGACCACGACACCGCGCTGTCGTTCCTCTCCGGCCTGCTCGTCGTGCTGCGAGACGCCGGATTCAAAGGGCGTGCTCGCTCAGGCGGTCACCGGTGAACTCGGCGCCAAGGTCGGCATCGCACCACGGCTCTTCATCAAGAAGCTCGTCGGCGAGATCCTCGATCGGCTCGAGCTGTTCAACGAGTTCGACCCACGCCGCGACTACCAACTCACCGTCGCCGAGACCGAACTGACGCAAGTCGAACGCCAAGCCCGCCGCGCAGACAGCCCCGACGAGATTGAGCTTGATCTGCCGTGAGCGCGGGTCGATAGTGGAAAGGTGAGTCCGATGAACATCCCACACGAACTACACCCGTGTGATTTAGCCTGGCGAAATGGAGGCGAATGGCCAGGTGATCGACTCTCGGGCCCGTGCTACCATGATCCGCTCGCTCGCCGCGAACAGCATGGTCGTGACGGCAGGTGACCAACATGAGTCCTGACTCGACGCTCGACAACACCGAATCCGTGGACAGTGACGCAGTACTTCGCGCGCGGATTCGGAACGTCTTGCGCTTGGTTGAAGCCGCAGATGACGAGAGCGTTCTGTCGGAACTGACCGACGATGAACTTCCATCCGAGCTCCGGATCGTCCGCGACAGCGATCCCGAAGCAGCCGCACACGTACTCACACTCTGGTCACTGACATTTCGCGATGTCATCCGACGCCTCCCGACGATCGATCAGCTGCTCGAGTCTGGCAAGCTCGACGACGACGACGTGAGGCAGGTCAACCTGTCGTTGGCGGTCCTGTTTGATCGGCTCCGCCCGCTGTCCGTTTGACGTCACGAAGGACAGCCGACAGCGATCGCTGGATCTCGTCAGCCGCTGGTGTCGCGTTTGCTGTCACAGCATCCGCCGCGAGCTTCTGCGGTTCAGATCCTCGACCTTCGTCAGTGAGATCGGCGTTGCTCAACTTGAGGCCTGTCAGCCGCAAGACAAGGGGAGCGACGAGCAGGCCTCCCGCCCCCAACGCGAGGACGAGCAGGGATACTTCTGGTGTCGACAACGAGCACTCCTCATTGCGCACGATCGTCAATGACTTCGACGGCGGCGAGGAAGCCGAAGGCGTCGTCGAAGTCACCAATGAGGTTGCGACGTTGGTGATCGGCTGAGTCGTCGACTCCGAGGTCGACTTCGTACACGACCATGAGCTAGCGGCGACGAGGACGCCCCCCACTCCGACGGCGATGATCAGCAGCCCGCAAGCCGCAGCCACGAGCTGCCAATGACGAATCGCCCGCGCACGGGATGTTGCGCCGTCATCGCTCATAGGTCGGCTCCTGGCGTCAGTCACGCGTCAACTCTGCAGGAGCGTCTGGCCAACCGTGTATCGAGCTGAACGTGCCGGTGCCTGATCCTGGAAGAGCAACAGGTAGCCGTCGAGCGCCGCGCCTGCCTTGGCGAGCTCGGCCTTTCGCCTCGAGCGCTTAATGTCCTTCGGCTGGTCGACTGTGGCTAGGACGACCTCCCGATAGTCGGTCGCAAGCGCACGCATGAACGACAGAACGTCGGGAGCCGTCAGCGCGTGAGCGTCATTCGCGCAGCGAGTACGCATCACTGCGTCCACGCGGGTTGATCGCGGTGGCCACCCGCCGTTGTGTTTGAGTTCCGTCGCCGCGGTGGCGACCTCAGGCGCGTTCCTCTCGACCGAGAAGTGCTGGAGATGGTCGGGGCGCAGGCTATTGAGGAGGTCCAAATTCGCGGCCGCAGCCATCGCCTCCTCGAGCATCCCCTCCACCTCGGGTCGGTACCTGGGGCTTCGAGGGGTCCTCGTCATCTCTCGAACGACCGACTTGCAGATTGCGCGTGCCTGGCTCGTTGTGATCGGGGTCCCCTCAGGCATCCGGTAAGAGTACATTTCGATGACACCAGCACGAAGGGTTTGCGGCGTAAGTATCGATGATCGCTCCAAATGACGACTTCTGACGCGCGCTCCTTCGACGACCTTCACGCGTCGATCCAACACCACATCGTCAACACACTTGGCTGGCGGTCGCTGCGACCACTCCAGGAGGAGGCGATCTCCCCGGTCATGAACGGATCGCACGGGCTGTTCCTCGCTCCGACCGCTGGGGGTAAGACGGAGGCAGCTGCATTTCCGCATTTCCGGTGTTCAGCCGGATGGCCGATGAACAATGGCGGCCGCTGAGCGTTCTGTACCTCGCCCCACTCCGGGCGCTGCTGAACGATCTGCTGCCTCGCCTGGAGCAATACGGCAGCTTTGTCGGGCGTCGGGTCTCGCTCTGGCACGGCGACACCGGGCAGGGCGAACGGGCACGGTTGATCGCGGATCCTCCCGACCTGTTGCTGACGACGCCTGAGTCGCTGGAAGCGATGCTGATCTCCCGACGCGTGAACGAGCGTTGGATGTTCGAGCATCTGCAGATGATCGTGATTGACGAGGTGCACGCCTTCGGGGGCGCTGACCGAGGCTGGCACCTCCTCGCTGTGCTCGAACGGTTGACGCGACTCGCTGGACGTGACCTGCCGAGATTCGGATTGTCAGCCACCGTCGGTAACCCGGATGAGTTGCTCGAATGGATGTGCGGCTCCAGTCAGGGCACGCGTGTCGTGGTGAGTCCTCCGGCTGAGTCCTTGGCCGAACCGGAGGTCACCCTCGACTACGTCGCCTCGCTTGAGAACGCTGCCGTGGTCATCAGCAGGCTCCACCACGGTGAGAAGCGCTTGGTCTTCGTCGACTCGCGCAAGCGTGTCGAGGAACTCGCCGTGGCCTTGCGAGGATTGGGTGTAGCGACCTTCGTATCCCACGGATCTCTCGGTAGGGATGAACGAAGACGTTCCGAGCAGGTGTTTGCCGAAGCGACGAACTGCGTCATCGTCGCAACCAGCACACTGGAACTCGGCATCGACGTTGGGGACCTCGACCGAGTGATCCAGATCGACAGCCCGCCCACCGTCGCGGGGTTCCGCCAGCGGATTGGGCGTACCCGGCCGTCGAGCCGGGTCAAGACGAGTCGACATCGGCCAAGTCCCTGACATGGCGATCACCGCAGCGTTCTCCAACGATGGCCCGCCGATGCTCCTGCTCGCGGGCCGATCGTGGCTGGTCAAGCGCATCGACTGGCGTCGACGCATCGCGAGCGTCGAACCAGTCGACAGCAAGGCGAAGGTTCGGTTCTCCGGGTCGGCGAGACCCCTGAGCTACGAGGTTTGCCAGTCGATGGCGGCGGTGCTCGCCGATCAATCGCTCAACCCCGTGGCGGGCGCCGCCGCGGTCGATCGCTGGGTGCCAGCAACCGGTCGGAACCATCATGACTCCGTCGCGGACGCGATGGTCGATGTGGAACCCGAAGGAGAACTCGAGGTTGCGGTCGACGCATTCCTCAGCGAACCAATGGCTTGCTCCGCCAGCATCGGCACGGATCAGCACTCGATGGGCGACCTCACTTGGCTCAGCGCCGACCTCGTGACCGACGCGCCACACCGACGGGAGTTGGTCGAGTGCGTCGGCGAGCACGGTGACGTGGTCGATGGCGGTGTTCGACCCGGCGTTGCCCGGTCGCAGCTTGGCGCACAGCACCGCTTCGGTCTCTGCGACGATCGCCAACAGCGGGTGATGTCCGTAGCCGCGTTTGTAGTTCGGGCGAGCGTCTTGCTTGTCCGACTTGGTGTTGATCAACGTTGCGTCGAAGTCGACGATCAGTGCGTCACCCGCTGGACCGGCACGCGTCGACCACGCCCGCTCACGCGCTGCTGCTCACGCAGCGGCAATGCCTCGCAACTCGACCGAACCGATCTGGTTGAAGGTGCGCCACACCGTCGCCTCCGACGCGACGGTGCCGAACATCGACCGTTGAGAACGCACGGCTGCCAGATCAGACAAACACGTCGCGCCATCGGCGAGCGCCAGGACCATCTGCGCGAGCGTACGACCCGGATCATGACGACGCTGCGACACCGACGCCATCGCCGCACTCAACCCGGCGGTCAACCCGGCCAGATCGGCGGTCTCTGCCAGCCACGCGATCCCAGTGTGCGAGACCATCTCGGCACCACCACTGGTCACCGTGCGCGGCCGAATCAGACTGCTACCTTGAACCATGAGAACGCCCTCCGAACCTTCGGGTTGTGATTGATGTCAGCAACACCAATCATCCCAGGTCGGAGGGCATCTTCATGCGACACCCAAAGCCCGCTACGAAGGATCCGGGCTAGGAACCGCGTCCGAACATGGGACAGCACAGGCAGTGTGGACGTTCTCTGCCGCCTTTTCCGCCCTCCGGTCCCTGAACGGCAAAGGTGCATATGCCCTGAACAGGGCATATGCACCAAGATCTTCGTGGAGCTGGGGGGAATCGAACTGCCGCCTGCGCGATTTCGTCGGACCTGGTCAACGGGCATCTGTCCAGCTCAGCGTTGGTTTTCGAGTGACCGGGAGTGACCGCCAGTGTCCGTGAGAACCGCACATTCCGCGTCATCTCGCGTCCTACCGCGTCCTGAGGTGGAGGCAAACGTGTTGGACCGATTGTCACTCTCGGTGATTTCGCTAGGTGCGGGGCGGCGCGCTCACTCCAAGAGATCGTCCAACAGGCGTTCTTCGTGCACGATTCTGCGGACCTCGTTCATAGCGTCTTGGAGCGATGGGTCCCACGGCGTCATGCCGGCTGTGCGGGTCTCGATCGGGAGGTCTACACCGTCGGCCGCAGCGGAGTCGACCGCAGCCCGGTAGCGGGCTGAGTCCATGAGCCACGGGCTCAACCCGAGCTGCTCCATGCGGGCGCAGATGGCGAGTCCTGGCACATCGAAGTCGCCGTGATACGACAGCCTGGCGCCGCACGCGAGCAGCTGGTCGAGCAGGAGCCGAACGGCGTTGGACGGGTTGCCGTTCGTAGTAATCGTCGCGCGATGTATCGATCGCTGGGCTGCGGCTTCGACGACACGTGGGTTCTCGGTCACCAGGATGGTGGTACCGGCGTCGACTCGCACAGGATGTGTGGACAGCGCGTACCGCGTCAGGTGCACTGGGACTCCGGCCTTGGCGGCTGCGGTGACCATGGCGTGGAGTCCCGAGGTCGGCAGCACGGGGAGTGCCCACGTGAGGGCGGCGCCGGACACCTGATCGGTGTGGACACCGACGCTCTCCCACGCTCTCTCGATTACCTCCGACTCGGTGCGATGGATGAGTGCTCGCGCGACTACGGCCTCGAGGGCGGTACCGCTGTCGAGGGCGTGCGAGGAGCCGAGTACCGTCGCCGCGAGATCGGTTCGCGAGATCGGACCGTCGGCCGATGTCGCATCGAGCCGGTCCAGGATTCTTCTCACGGACTCGACGAGCGCTACGGCCCCGGATGGGTTGAGGCCCTTCAGCAGGCCGGCGCCGATGACCTCGTCGATCCACTCCGTCGCCCACGGCTCGGGCCACTCGCGCGCTGCAGAGCGGACAGCTGAGCGTGCCGTCTCACGTTCCGCACGTGCTTCCCGTCGCGCAGCGGGCTCGGGTGACGGAGCGAAGCCCAGGTTGCCGATCGCGCTCGGAAGGTCGGTACCGACGTCGAGCCCGATGAGCGCCGTCTCGACCGCTGTGAGATCGAGCGTCGATGTCGGCTCGCGCCCGAGCAGGCCGGTCACGGCAAGGCGTGCCTCGCGAGAGAGCGACGGCAGGCGAACCCGACCACGGTTGTCCAGTCCACGCGATTCGAGTCGGTCCTGGATAGCCCGCCAGACCGGCGACATCGCGGGTGACGTGAGTGAGGCCGGAGCTTTCACCACAGTGCGGCCTGTCGATCGTCGGCCTCTGCGTGCGGTTCGACGGGCTTGAACCTCGCCGCCGCTGAGAGCAGACGGAAGGAGTTGTCGTGCGTCTCGGCCAGATGCATGTCGCACAGCAGCGTGGTGACATCGCGGGAAAGCCGCTCCGGTCGGTCGACGTAGTCCTGTGACCAGCGCTTGGAGTTCTGCTCGGCGAGCTCGGAGAGGAGCGACGTGACGGTCTCGTGCGGGACTTTTCCAGTAGGGAATTCATCCATGAGCCGTTCGATGACGAGCAGAGCGGCGTGGCCGAGGGTGCCGGTGCTCGGGAACCGTCGGTCGGCGAGCACGCCGGCCGGGTCGATCATCGCGACTCCCTCAGCGCGCGCTTCGAGCACGATGCCGAACATCTCCTGGAGTTGGCGCTCTTCCTCGCCGAGCCGTCGGCGGAGTTCAGCCCACTCGTCGTCGGTGAGATCGTCGCGGTAGAGGACAGGGTCTTCGACGAGTCTCACCCGCATCCACTGACGAGTCGCAGATCGGCGCTCGGTGCGCTGCAGCAGTTCGTCGGCCGTTTCGCTGCCTGCCGTGGCGGGTACCAGCATCAGCGCGATACGGTCCGGCCGGACGCGCAAGATGGCGTCGGCTTCATCGTCGGTGGCGTAGGCGTCTACGTGTTCGTGCATCTCGCCGGCGAGGCCGTGATCGATCATCCAGCGGAGCGCGGTAACGAGTGCGCGTCGCTCGGTCGCATCGCCGGGAAGCGCAACGTCGGCCTCGGCGGCGGCCGATCGGATCTCGTCGACGAGGTCGCGGAGGCTGATCACGGATGGACCTGCCGCGTTGGCGGCGAGAGCGAGCGCAAGAAGGGTGTACTCGAGCTGTGTCAGCGGCCTCCCAGTGGCGGTGCGCAGTGGCCGACGCTCGATGACTGCACCGGACTTGAAGAGTCGAGCCGTGTCGGCGTCGAAATGAAGGCGATATCCGAGCCGCTGGGTGAACCATCGGCTCAGCTCAGCTTCATGACGGCGGATCAGACGGAATGCCGACGGGTCGTGTTCGTCACATGTCAGTGGTTGCATCAGGAGGTGCCGCGCTGCGATGCGACGTTCGATGTCAGCCTGGGGGTCGCCGTCATTCATCGGCTGTCACCTCCCGATGCAGTCAGGCCCTTCGCTGGTTCGATCAAGACCCGGAGGTCCAAGAGCGTCAGCGCACCCTCCGGACTACGAACGATGGTTTCGCGACCCGGCTCCCGCCGGATGTGGCAGGTCAACAGGCCATCGGTGAGTGATCGTTCGGAGGCGACGATGTTGGCGCCGTGCGAGGTTCGGCCTACCAAGCCGAGAAGGCGCTGCATGGCTGGTTGTGACAGCGTCGAACCGTCAATGGTGCCGGCCTCCAGCAGCTCGATATCAACGCGTTCACGAGCGCGCCGCTCTGCTTCGCGGCGCCGGCGGATGAGCTCCTGTTCGGCGGAGCGGTCGGCGACGGGTGTGGGGCGACCGCGATTGGTGGTGTCGCCGCGCTCGCGTATCGAGACGGGTACAGGGGCACGTGGGGCGGTCTGCCACGAGGTCGACGTGCTGACAGTGTCGAGCGAATCCTCGGCGACGACGCCGAGATGCTGCGGCGGGTGGAGCCCGAACGCGGCCACCCCGAGCTGCGGGACCGAGCCGACGTCGGCATGATGAAAGATGCTCGCAAGCCGGAGGAAGTCGGCTCGTCTTGACGAGGCCCCAATGCCGACGCGGGAGAGCCGAGTGAGGTTGAGGGTGAGGGTACGGATCGCGGCGATCGCGTCCCGACTGAGACGTTGGATGCGCGACGGTGTACCTGGCTGAGCGACGAACCACGCGGCGAGGTGGTACCAATCTGCGACGGTGCTGCCCTGGGTCCGGCTCACGGCGATCGACTGGGTCAGTCCCGCCTGCTCGACTCGACCTGCCAGCCCGCGCTGAACGCGGCCGGCGATCGCCGGCAAGCGCAGCGTCAGCGCGTCCAGGTGGCGTGCAATCGGTCGTGCGACGCGCTCGATCTCATCGAGGCGTTCGGCCACGTAGCCGACGAGTACCTCGGCGAAGAAGCGAAATTCGTCGGGATTGAGGTCGTATCGGCTCTGCCACTGATTGATCGATGCCGAGAATTGGGTGATCTCGTCGGCGAAGGCTGCATGAGCGTCGAATACGCCGCGCACGAGATCGCTGATTCGCTCGTCGCTCAAAGCGTCGAGTTCTGCGGTTGCGAGTTCGGTGAGTGATTCGAGCAGCGCACGCAGTCGACCGGTTGACACGTCACGGACTTCATCGACTCGGCTGAGAACGCCTTCGACGAGGGCGTAGACCTCTTGGCCGGCGCGGGTGATGAGGTAGCGGTTGCGGCGACGGTAGTAGTCGGCGAGGTTGGACGGCTGCCCGATCGACGACGACACGGTGAGGTTGCCCCACTCACGGAGTCGCTCCAACCGATCGGCCGCTACGGCTGGGTCGAGGGCGATGTCAGAACGGGCGAGGGCTGCGACGACGTCGTCGGGTGTGAACTCGGCGAAGAACGTGTCGGCGAAGACGGCCATGATCGCCCGGTACTCGATCCATTCGTCGCCGTGGACGTATCGGAACAATCGACGTGCTCGGTCAGCGCCGTCTCGGCCAGCGTTGTGCTCCTCGACAGTGCCCATTGGAATGCCGGCCGGGTCAGTCATGGGTCCTCGGTACGCACTTTGCCGTCCCATCGTGAGTGCTCGAGCACGATCACGCCGAGTGCGGCGTCACGGAGTACTTCGGTGATCGCCAGCTCCGGCACGGTGGCGTGGGTGCCCCACAGTCGCTCGCTGGTGGCGATGAAATCGAGGTCGAACTCGACCAGCAGGCCGAAGAGCTGGGCGTGATTGTCCTCCGAAACCTTGGCGAAGGCGTCGTCGAGCAGGACGAACCGAGGCGCGGCTGGCTCGGATTCGGCGAGCGCGTCGTAGGAGCCGGCGACGGCGGCGAATAGCGGCAGGTACGAGACGATCTTCTTTTCGCCCTCCGACAGTGGTGTGCGACGCGTGAGGCGTTCATCGTCGCGTCCGGCGCGTCGGACGACGATCCCGATTTCGTACCAGTCCCGGTAGTCGAGGATCTCTGCGATCAGATCTCGGTAGCGCCGCTCAGGATCATCGCCGCGGGCTCGCTCGATCCGCGTCGACAGCGCAGCAGCCAGCGCAGCGTCATGGTCGGCGGTGCGAAGGTCAGGTGGTCGTCGGAGGAGGTCGATCATCTCGGTGAGTTCGCCATCGAGGTCACCGCGGCGTTTCCAGGTCAGGCGGGCGCCGATGCCATGCGCCGTGCTGACGTTCTCGAGTCGCTGGTTCATCAACCCGATCAGCTCGCCCGCCGCGTGCATCTTCTCGGCGACCTCTCTGGCGACCAGACCCTGGAGCAGGTTGCGCAATGCTTGGTCCTGCTTGGCAGTGAGCAGACTCGACTGTCGGCCGAGCTGCGTTCGCACGTGGGTGTTCGCTGTCGGCAGCGGCATCCGCCCGAGTGGCCCCGTGACGGTGATGCTGATCGGCAGGGTGTCGTCGGGCTGATGGTCCTCTGCGTCCCATCCGGCGCCGAGCTGTTCCCGCCGCTGCCGCAGGGACTGACGGACTCCATCGGGGGTGATCGCGTCCCAACCCGACCGAGCAACGAGCGACGTCACGGCAACGGCCAGCGCACGTGCTCCCTCTGGCGTGTCTTCGACCGGTGGTACCGAAGGTTGCTGTGCGGTGTCGACCACCTCCACGTCCAAGGCCGCGTCGAGCAAACCCGGCACGGCGAGGGCGCGGCGCATCGGGTCGATCGCTGCGACGCACCGGGCGTGCGCGCCTTCGAGCGCGCTGGCTACCTCCTCGGCATCTCGTCGTGCGTTGGTGAGCCCTTGAATGGCTGCTTTCTCGGCGTCGCGTGCTGCCGCGAGGGCGATCTCTGCCGTGTTGAGGTCGGCGCGGCTCACCTCGAGCGACGCCAGCATCTCCTGGTACTCCGTACCAATCGCGTCTTCGAGGGTGGCGAGCCGCATGGCGCGTGTGCAGTGTTCGGTTTCGGCGTCTGTGACCTGCTGAGTTGCCAGTTCGGCGGCTTCTCGGGCGGTCCGCCAGTCGTCGGCACGGGCGTGCCAGTTGCGATGCGACCGTGCGAACACGTCGAGGTGGGTGGTCGCGTCGCGGCACAGCGTCCCGATCAGGTCAAGAGTCTTCAGAGTGTCCATCAGCTGTTGATGGTCCATCGGGAGCTGGTGCGTGGCGGCGACGCGGGTCGCCTCCGTGACCGCTGCTGCGTGCGCGTCATCGGCGATCTGCACGCGCCTGGATGCGTCGGCTTCCCGAAGGCTCGCGTCGTCGAGCCGCTCGGCGGCCGCTTGTGCCAGCCCGTGCGTGACGTCGAGGTGGTTCGTTGTCGGCAACGTGTCACGGCGTGATTTGAGCCGTTCGATGTGCGCCTGCCGCGCAGCGAGCTCCTCGTCGGTCGTTCGTACCACGTCGGTCGCTTCCGCGAGCCGCTGTTCGGTGATCGCCCGTCGTCGCTCGATCGCCGCACGCCGTGCGGTGACACCGATGTGCTCGGCCTCGCTCTTGGTGTGGCGGCCGTGCAGCGCACCGATTCGGAACTCGCCGGTCACGGTCGCCACGGTGTCCGCTGCGGCGCCAATATCGGTGGAGATCGAGTCGAGCACCTTGGTGACGATGCCGGGGTCGATCTCGGGCTGTAGGGACTCGGGAACGGTGACGGTCAACAGGTCGCTCAGTGGGGCGTCGACCTGCTGGTCTGCAGAGACGATGAGGTCGCCGCTCGCGAGGTGAAGAGCACCGTCGATCCCGAGTTCGGCGCCGAGCAGCCCTGATGCCTCGAGCGCCGCTTCGAGCCCGATCCGATCAGCCTCGGTCACGTGGTCGGCGAAGTCGATCAGGTCGGCCAGGCAGGCGCGACGGTCGGTTCGTTGCCATGGCGCGGCCGGCGGATCGGGGTAGCTGCGCGCCAGTTGCTCCGCCAGCTCGGCAGCCAGCCGGTCGACTTCCGCTTGTTCGAGCTGTCGGCGAGCAGCGACCTCGGCGTGAGCTGCCTGTCGGCGGTCGACCAGCTCGGAGGCGGCACGGAACCAGCTGGCGACAACCTCGGAGCGACGGCCGAGCAGCTCCGGCGTGTCGACGAGCGATCGGTCGATCTCGGCGTCGTCAGCCTCGACGACGAGTTCGTCGAGCCAGTCGTGGAGGTCGCTTCGCCAAGCATCGACGGCATCGGCCAGAGCGTGACGCTGGCGATCGAGGTCTTGGCGAGCGGCAGCGGTGTCGTCACGCGCCCGCTCGTGGTCGTGTTCGGCATTGACCAGGTCGGTCCGACGGGCGTCGATGCGTTCGATCGCCGCGAGCACCTCATCCACATCGCCGCGGCGAAGGAGCATCGCGGCCTTCATCGAACCGATCGATGCGTGTAGGGGTTCGATGGTGACCTCGCCGATCGGGACGTTGATCGAATCAGCGAGTTCCTCGGTGGCGATTCCAGGCAGGTCCGGAACGCCGACCGCGAGCCTGACCGATCGAGCCGAGTCGGCAAGCTCGGTCACGGTGTCGTGCAGCGTCCGGTGATCTCCCGCCGTCCCAGTCGACGCGCCCCTGACGGATTCAGCGGCGCTCTGCCTGCGCTTGTCCTCGGCGGCCGAGCGTTGCCTGGCATCATCGATGCGGCGCTTCAGCGAGATGACGTGGTCGCGTAGATCGTCGAGCTCGATGCCCTGTTGGTAGGCCGGAGTGGCTTCGAGCGCCTTGATTTCTCCAGCGAGGCGGGTGATGTCGGCAGTGATCGATTGGATGCGGTGCTCGGCGTCGTGCAGTTGCTCACCGGCTTCGTCGGCACGTTGCCGCCGTCGAGCTGCTTCCTTTCGGCGGCGTCCAAAGTCGTCGCTCAGTGCCGTCAGATCGGATGCCCGGCGGAGCAGTTCGCCAGAGGCGTAGCCGCGATAGACCTGGATCAGCGACTGCAGGGTGCCGGAAGTGCGGGCAAGTGCTTGGACGTTGCGACGATGCTCCTCGAGATCCTCGAGCGGTTGGGCGGCGTCATCGATCGCGGCCTCGGACAATTGCGGGAGTGCGTCGCGAAGATATGCGGGTAGCTCGGTATCAATCCGATCGCCTACACGGGGGCTGCGAACGATGTGCAGAAGACGGATGTGCTGGTCGAGGTCACGTCCGCCGAAGAGGGCGTCGCGGATCGCCTGGCGGTAGCCAGCGCGTTGATCTTGGGCGAAGACGGCGTGCGGCCCGAGTTCGGAGCGCAGCACGTCGACACTGAGAGGAACCCGCCCTTCCATCAAGGCGAGATCGACCCCGGGCCGTCGGTCGGTGACGAACCACCAAGTCGTCACGCGATCCGTGCTTCGGTTCGCCTTGATCCCACACCCACACACGAGGTACTGCAGTTGCTCAGGTTCGTCGCCGGCACGGGTGAACTCGATCCACAGATAGCCGACGGGTTGCTGCTCCTCGCGACCTGACAGCATCCACGAGCGGAGCACAGCGGACTGCTCGCCCGCAGCGTCGATGCGTCGCGTGTCGGCGTCGATGAGAAAGGGCAGCAACATGTTCATCGCCGTCGACTTGCCCGAGCCGTTCACGCCGCGTAGCAGCAGACGTCCGCCGCCAAACTGCAGCGTCTCGTTGCCGTACTGGTACACGTTGAGGATGCCGGCACGATTGAGCCGCCAGCGTGAGGTCACATCATGCATCGTAGAAGAAGGGTGTCACGGTCGATCGGAGCCCATCAGCCTTGACCGCCTGCTTGCTGTCCTCGCTGCCGGTGCGTGCCCTTCACGACTCACGCCGTCGGCATCACGAGGCGGATGTTCAGGTTCTCGGCGCGGTTCGGGTCCTCGAATGCGTTGCAGCCGATGAGAATCTGGTGAGCGCCCTCGTATGTCGACCAATCGACGGCCCCTGACCAACGCTGAGCGAACTCGAGAACGGCGATGAGCTGCTCGCCGTGACCAGCGCGATTCGAGAACCCAGACAGCGCAGCCAGGTAGTTGTTCCGGTACACGTTCGGAATCACCAGCCGCACCTCACCGGCGGCCGACAGTTCCGCATTGGCAGCGAGGCGTGCGATTCGGCCGTTCCCGTCGTCGAACGGATGACACTCCGTGACGAGCGCCATCATCGCGGCAGCCCGGGCGAGCGGGGAACGCAATGGGTCGAGCACCTGGTAGCCCTTGACGAGTGTCCCCTCGACGAGAGCGGGTTCGACGAACTGATAACCACCAGCGAAGTTGGGTACGTCCTTCAGTTGCCCAGGGCGCTTGTCCGGTCGCGCGGCCATCAATACTGCGTGACGGTCGGCCAGGAGGTTGACGAGTTCGGCGCCCGAATTTCGGTGTCCGCGCCCGATCGGTGGGATCGACCGCAAGGCGGTAGGTGGCGGATACGTCGTGGGCGTCCTGTGGTCGTGCTTCGGGGACGACGCCGTCCACCGCGATACGTCGAGCCTCGTCCACACCGAACTCGGT
>CAVVAM010000011.1:0-990717 GCA_963746265.1 uncultured Acidimicrobiaceae bacterium | reverse complement strand
CTGCGCAGAGTGGAACGGCGGCGCTGCGAACATTCTGATCGCACAGCGACTGCAAGACGCCCGGCTTGCTGACGTCGAGATCGGTATCCGTCGCCCACCCGGGGGAGGGCGACTGTTGGACCATGTAACAGTTCTCGCTCGCAAGTCCAACTACCTGACTTCTTGGATAGTCCCACGTCGGTGTCCCACTGCGAACGGCCCCGAGGCCGAATCGCTACCGAGGCTTGGACGCGGCTGCGATCACGGCGGGGTTGGGCAGGTAAGCGAGACCGTCGGACTCGACTCGCTTGCTGATCTGGTCGTCGATGCTGCGTCGGACCGCATCGCGCAGATCCGGGCTCTGGTCGCTCAGGTCGAGGAACCCGTCGAAGCCGATGAACATGGATGAACCGTCGGCCACTTCCCAGCTGAGAGGGAGTACCCGGGCCAATGGCTGTTCGAACCCCATCTCGAACAGGAGATCTTCGTAGTCGGCTGGTGTGGTGGCGATTGCTGGCGGCTGGAGCGCGGGGACCTCGCCCAACTCGATGTTCTCGACGACTGCGCCGAACGCCAGACCGAATGCTTCAAGTTCGTCCTGAGGGGCCCACACCGCGAACGAGAGTCGCCCGCCGGGCCGCAACACACGGTTCGTTTCCGAAAGGACGGCTCGGGCGTCGGCCACGTGATGCAGACAGAAGCCGATGGTCTGGGGCGGATCTGTTGTGGCGAGCGAAGAACAACACCAAGCCACGTCGGATCGAGACCTTCGACGACGGCTCGTGGCTGGCTGAGTTGCGCAAGAACAACTCGAAGTTGGACACCGACACGTCGTGGTCCGCGTCGTGGACTACGACGTCGATGACGGCCGCAACGTCGAGGCTGGGCCGTTCCGACTGTTCACCACGCTGCTCGACCCGACCGAGGTGTCAGCCACCGAACTCGCCGCCGCGTACGCGCAGCGATGGGAGATCGAGTCAGCGTTCGATGAACTCAAGACCCCTCGAGCGCGGTGCTCGAACGGTGCTGCGTTCCAAGTCGCCCGAACTCGTCAAACAAGAGATCTGGGGCCATCTCTGCTGTCACTGTGCGATCCGAACCTTGATGTTTGCTGCTGCACACGAAGTCGCCGTTGACCCCGACAGGGTCTCCTTCGTCGCCGCTCTTCGGATCAGTCGCCGCTCGCTGTCACAAGCGCGCGGTTTTTCCCCCTCCGGGATCGGATGACCACGGCTGGGCGCACGCCCTGATCCTGCTCTGCCGGCGCCTCAACCCGATCCGACGCCGACGCTCGAACCCGAGACTCATCAAACGCAAGATGCCCCGATGGCACGTCAAACGAGCAAGACACGCCGACTGGCCACAACCCACCGGACCACCCACCACCACAATCCGAACACCTAACTGAACGGTATTGCACCTAGATCGCGATTACCGAGCAGTCCGGGGTGTGGGGGAGTCGCAGCGATCGATATTTTTCCAATCGCGACTGGCATGCTACGCCGCGCCGCTGTCACTATCGTCAGGGCGCCGACGAAACGCACTGGTCACGCTGAGGCCCGCCCCACCGGCTCCTCCGCTCATGGCAGCCGGTGAGATCGCGTTCGTGATCGATCGAGACTGGCACGCCTTCGACGACGACATCCTGCTGTGTGTGCACGGCCGCCGAGGTGCTCGTCTACCCGCTCGCGGCCCACCAGCTCGCGGCGAGGAGCTCAGCCACGAGGACCTCGGTGAGCAGGGCGACCTGTTCATCGTCGTCACCCGGATACCGGATCTCGAGGCGGGCTCCGGGGAAGGGACCCCCGACGGCGACGGTTGTGCACCGTCGATCGCGCGTCAACTCGGAGGCTGCGGCCTCGTGCTTCGACCCTGCGAACACGATCGCCCGGTAGTCGAGGGGCTCGGCCAGGTAGAAGTCGACGTGGCTCCAGTCGCCAGTCTCACACACGTCGGCGCGCCGGCCCGGGCCCTCGCGGACCATCAGCGCAGCCTGTGATGCCGAGGTCAGGCGCTCCGAGGGCGCGAGGAACCACGTGCCGTCGTCGGTCGTGACGCTGTCGTTGAGGTTGGGGAGCCAGGCGTCGCGTCGGTCGAGCAGGTACTCCGAAGCTGCTGCGGCGCCGCGAAGGGCCGTGAGCGGTAATAGTGACCCGGTGAGCTGCGCTTCGAGCACGAACAACGCTGCGAGCGTGTGGCGGTAGCTGCGACACGAAACGCCTCCCGTCTCCTTTCCGGCGGCCATGTCGATGGACGCAGACGCCAACGCGTCCAGTGCTGACGTGCCCGAATCACTGGAGGCGCTGTTGGTGAGTGCGATGACCTGGCTCGTCCCCGCGTGTCGTTCGGCGAACCCGAGGGTCTCCGGCGACGACCCCGAGGCCGAGATGGCCACGACGAGCAGATCGGGCGCCGGTGGCCAGGTGGACTGAGCCGAGGCGAGTTCGGCCACCGCGTCGAGACCGTGCGCCCGCAGACGGGATGCTGCGGCAGTGGCAGCGAAGTGCGACGATCCCATGCCGGTCAACACGATCCGGCGGGGCGGTTCGTGCACGGGCCAAGCGATGGCACCGGAGTCGACGGCGCGGGCGAAGTCGGCCAGTGTGGTGGGGACGGCCTCGACGTCGGCGAGAAAGAGGTGTGGGTCCATGGTCGGTGTCGTTCAGTCCTGTGGGTCGAGTGGGTTGTCGTTGTGGGCCAATGACGGGAACATCGAACAGAGCGTCGCATCCGGCGTGTGCACCCATTCCGGGAGGTGCCGGGCCGCGTAGACGAACTCGTGCATCTCCTGGGCGACACGGAACGGCCAGAGAAGTCGCTCGTCGAACAAGTCGGCGGCACCGAGCGATGCCAGCGCCGCGAGGTACGCGCTGAGGCACGTGTCGATCGCGTCCGCCACGAGCGGTTCGAGCCGTGCCGCGGTACCGGGCCGCCGCATCGCCGCGACCCGACCGACGTGGTCGATCGACTGCAGAAGCGATGCGACGTCTGCCGCCGTCGGACGGCGGTGGTCGCCCGCTCCGTCGACCGCAGTGAGCGGGTTGCCGTCGAAGTCGGTGACCGCCAGCCGATCACCCGACCGGAGGAACTGGCCGACGTGGAGGTCACCGTGCACCGGCTGCACGCTGCTGGTCGCACCGGGCCCGCGAAGCGGTTCGAGAGTGGCCCTCACGCGAACGACCCGGTCGGCGAGGTGCCGTCCGGGCTCTCCCGTGGTCAGAGCAAGCGCCTCATCGACCAGTCGATGGCACCGGGCGGCCTCATCTGCGAGATCGATCGTGCCGATCGGCTCGGCGATGATCGACGACGGAGTCGCGAGGGCGGCATGCAGGCGACCAGCCATCGCGCCGAGCTGCCCGGCGCTGTGCCGGACGCGATCCTCGGCCACCACTCCGTCGAAGACCCCGGTGAACTCGTCGGCGTACCAGTCCCAGCCATCGAGCGCGCCCGGCAAGTACTCCTGGACGAGCGCCGCCACCAACCCGTCGACGAGGTGCACGCCGTGCAGCCTGGGCACCTCGCGGAAGCCGATCTCGTCGAGGTGCGCGAGCGTCACGACCGCCGGATGGGGCGGTGGCATCGGTTCGGCCAGCCACTTCACGATCACCGTCTCGTCGACGACGATGCTCATGTTGGTCTGGTCGACCGTGATCGGGCACTCCCGTCCGCCAGTGACGAACGCAGGAACGATCGCACGGGCGGCATCCGCGGAAGCGCCATCGCACGGTGCGATCACGCCGGTCGGAACCCGCTGCGGTCGACCGGCTGCGAGTGCTTCACCATGACGTGGTGGCCGAACGTGAACCCCAGCACGGCATCATGGCCCATGTCCTTGCCGAACCCGGACGCGCCGCGCCCCCCGTGGGGCATCTCACTGGCGGATGGCAGGTGGTCGTTCACCCAGGTGACCCCGACCCGCAGGCGGTGGGCCACACGCAGGCCCCGGTCGACCTGCGACGTCCACACCGACGAAGCCAGGCCGTACGCGGTGTCGTTCGCCAACTCGACGGCGTGATCCTCGTCGCGGAACGGCACGACCGCGAGGATGGGCCCGAAGACTTCGTCCTGCACGAGCTCACTGCCCTGATCCACCCCGGTGACGAGGGTGGGTCGATAGAACCAACCGGCGCGGTCGGGCTGATCCCCACCGCAGACCACCGTGGCCCCGGCGGAGCGGGCACGTTCGACGAACCCGGCGACACGATCGCGGTGGGCAGCGGTGATCAGCGGCCCGATGTCGGTGGTGTCGTCACCGGGATCGCCGAGGCGGACGGCCCCCATCGCCGACGCCAGTGCCTCCACCATCTCGTCGTGCACCGACGTGTGGACGTACAGACGCGTCGCGGCAGTGCAGTCCTGGCCGGTGTTGTAGGTGGCGGCGAGGGTGGCCGCAGCGGCGGCGCTCTCGAGATCCGCGTCGGGGAACACCAGCAACGGCGACTTCCCACCGAGCTCGAGGTGAACGGCTGCCGGCCGCTCGGCTGCGAGCGCCATGATGCGCCGACCGGTGGCGGTCGAGCCGGTCACGGTGATCATGTCGACGGCCGGGTCGGTGACGAGCGCCTCGCCGACCTCGGCGTCGCCGGTGACGACCGACAGCACTCCGTCGGGCACGCCGGCCTCCCGCGCGAGCTCGGCCAGGCGGATCGACGAGCGCGGCGTCGTGGGTGCCGGCTTCAGCACCACCGAGCACCCGGCCGCCAAGGCCGCGCCGACCTTCCAGACCGCCATCACGAACGGGAAGTTCCATGGCGTGATGGCGGCAACGGTTCCGGCCGGCCGGCGCAGGAGCATCGACGTGTACCCGGCCGTGAACACGCCGGCGGCGGTGCCGTGCAACGAGCGTGCCGACGCCGCGAAGAAGCGGAGGTTGTCGACGGCGTACGGGAACTCGCCGTCGCGCATCACGGTCCACGGTTTGCCGGTCTCCTCGACGTCGAGCTGAGAGATCTCGTCGGCGTGCTGCTCCAGGAGTTCGGCGAGGCGGAGCAGCACCAGCGAGCGGTCGCCCGGGGTGGCGGCACCCCACTCGGGGCCCGCAGCGGCAGCGCGACCGACGGCTGCAGCAACATCGGCCGGGCTGCTGTCGGCCACGGTGTCGATCGTGGTGCCCGAGGTCGGATCGATCAAGGTGCGGTTCATTGGGAGAGCTCCGTTTCATGTTCGGGGGACCACGCCACCATCACGGTGTCGCCGGTCCGGACCTCGGTGGACCCGACCAGTGCCACGACAACAGGACGGTTGATGCCGTCCACGCTGACGTGACAGTGAGTCAGCCCACCGTAGAACTGGACGAGCACGACGGTTCCCGACAGGGTCCGGTGGCCCGCCAGGTCGTCGCCCGGGGTGACCAGACGGAGGCGCTCGGGGCGGACCGACATCGTGGTGCCGTTTTCGTCGAACAGGTTCGTCGACCCGATGAACTCGGCCACGAATCGGCTGGACGGCCGGTCGTACAGCACGTTGGGTGAGGCCACCTGCTCGACCCGGCCATCGCACAGGACGGCGATGCGATCGGCCATCGACATTGCCTCCTCCTGGTCGTGCGTGACGACCACGAAGGTGATGCCGACCTCGTGCTGAAGTCGTTTCAGCTCCTGTTGCATCTGGGTGCGGATCTGCTTGTCGAGCGCGCCGAGCGGCTCGTCGAGAAGCAAGAGGCGCGGGCGCTTGACGATCGCCCGAGCGAGCGCGACGCGCTGGCGCTGCCCGCCCGAGAGCTGCGTCATGCGGCGACGCTCGAGGCCCGTCAGCCCGACGATCTCGAGGGCCTCGCCGACCCGCTCCTTGATCTCGGCGCGCGGCCGCTTCTCCCGTTCGAGGCCGTACGACACGTTGCGTTCGACGTTGAGGTGCGGGAACAGCGCGTACGACTGGAACATCAGGTTGATCGGCCGCCGGTGCGCTGGCATCGCAACGAGGTCATCGCCCCCGAGGGTCACGGTACCGGCATCGGGAACCTCGAGACCGGCCAGGATCCGCAATAACGTCGTCTTGCCACACCCGCTCGGACCGAGCAGCGAGAAGAACTCGTTCTCGCGGATGTCGAGGCTCACGTCGTCGAGCGCGAGGACGTCACCGAAGTTCCTCGAGACGTTCTCGATCCTGACCAGCAGTGCGACCCCGGCGGTCTCTGGTCGTTGCTGCGTGTCATTCATCGGCGACCTTCGATCGAGTCGGTGAGGCGGGTCAGGCGCTGTGCCGAGAGCACGGCCACGGTGGAGACCAGCAGCAACACCGTCGCGAGCGCGTTGATGTCGGGCTTCACGCCGAACCTCACGCTCGAGTAGATCACCTGCGGGAGCGTGGGCGTGGTGGGGCCGTTCGTGAAGAACGCAATGACGAACTCGTCGAGCGACAGCGTGAACGCGAGGAGCGCTCCCGCCATGATCCCGGGCGCCAGGCTCGGCAGAGTGATGCGGAAGAAGGCCCCGACCGCCGAGTCGCCGAGGTCGCGAGCGGCCTCCACGAGCGACGAGTCGAGATGGTTGAGCCGGGTGCGGACCACGGCCGTGACGAACGCCATGCAGAACAGCGTGTGCGACAGCAGCACGCTGCGCAGTCCCAGCGTCAGGTTGATCGTGGTGTAGAAGGACAGGAGTCCGACCGCGAGCACGATGTCGGGGAGCACGGCGGGGGCGATGAACGCCGCCTCGAACAGCGGGTTGCGCACGAAGCGTTGGATGCCGACGGCGAGCAGGGTGCCGAGCACAACCGAGAGTGCCGTGGCTCCGACGGCGACGAACAGCGTGTTGCGCACCCCCTCGTGGATGGTCTCGTTACGGGCCAGTTCGCCGTACCACTTGGTGGAAAAGCCGCCCCAGCTCGTCGGGAGGCCGCTGGCGTTGAACGAGAGGCCGACCAGCACGAGGATGGGGAGAAACAAGAACGCGTACACGGCACCGAGATGCCAGGACAGCCAGCGGCTCACGTATTCCCCCCGTACCGCCGGACCAAGCGTCCCTGCGCGACGATGATCAGGACGACGATGACCAGGATCGTGAGGGCGACGGCCGATCCGAACGGCCAGTTCCGCGACCGCAAGAACTGGTCGCGAGCGAGGGTGCCCATGGTGGCCGTCTTCCCGCCGCCGAGGAGCTCGGGGATGATGAAGTTCCCGAGGCTGGGGATGAACACGAACAGCGATCCCGTGACCGCCCCCTGCGCAGTCAGCGGGAGGATGACGGTGCGGAAACGCGTGAACGCGCCAGCTCCGAGGTTCGTTGCGGCCTCGGTCAGTTTCGGGTCCAGTCGCTCGATCGAGGCGTACAGCGGCAGGATCATGAGCGGGAGGTAGGCGTAGACGAAGCCGAGCACGATCGCGGGTTGGTTGTTCATCAGCTCGGTCGGGCTGTCCACCAGACCGACCGATCGCAGGATCTTGTTGATCAGCCCCTCGTTGTTGAGCAGGACGATCCACGCGTACATCCGGATCAGGAGGTTCGTCCAGAACGGGAGCACGATGGCGATGATCGCCACCGTGCGCCATCGCCGTGGCAGTTTGGCGAGCGCCATCGCCGCCGGATAGCCGATGAGCAGCGCAAAGACCGTCGCGATCAGTGCGAGTCGGATCGAGGTGAGGATGACGTTGCGGAAGACCGGCTCCGTGAGACGCTCGAGGTTGTCGAGCGTGAAGGGACGTTGGGAACTCCCGAAGCGTGAAGGCGTCAAGAAGGCCGTGACGATGATGAGACCGAGGGGCACCAGCAAGAACGCAAGCGCGTAGGCGACCCCCGGCCCGAGCAGTGCCGTCCGTTCGAGCAGTCGTGCCCGGCCCCGCCGCCGGGTCTCAACCTGCGTCATGTTGTGGTCACGGGTGTCAGCTCGACGTTGTCAGCTCGGCTGTGTCAGCTTGCGACGACTTCGGTCACGATGTCGACGTACGTCGCATTGTCGTCGCCGAGGTCCACCAGCTCTTCCAATTGGACGAGCTCCTCGGCGGTCATGCCGAGGTTCGGGAACAGCTCGAACAGCTCGGCATCGAGGAGATCCATCGCTGTCGGGTTCGGGACCTTGTAGAGCACCAGTTCGGCGACCTGCGCGTGGTTCTCCGGCGCGAGGACCCAGTTGATGAACGCGTGCGCGGCATCGATGTTCGACGACGAGTTCAAGATCACCATCGTGTCGGACCACAGGTCAGTGCCCTCGTCGGGGATCACGTATCGCACATCGGGGTTCTCCGCGATCGCATAGTTGCACCATCCGTCCCAGGCTTGCACCAGGACCGCCTCGCCGCTCACCAAACGGCTATAGAACGTGGTGTCGTCGTACGCCAGCAGCGTCTGCTTCGCCTGCTTGAGTAGATCGGTGACCTGGGCCAGTTCGTCCGGGTCGATGGTGTTCCCCGAAAAGCCGAGCGCCTTCTGTGCGGACAGCATCATCCACCGATCGGTCTGCAACATGGTCACCTTGCCCGCCACATCGGGGGCCGGGTCGAGCAGGTCGTACCAGCTGGTGGGTGCTTCCTCGACGAGATCCGATCGGTAGCAGAGCCCGGTGGTCCCCCACGTGTAGGGCACCGAGAACTGCAGACCGGGGTCGGTCGCCAGTTCGAAGGCTTCAGGGGAGAGGAACTCACTGTTCGGCATCTTGGAGTGGTCGATCGGGGCCAGGAGTCCGGCCTCGTTGAGTTGCTGGGCAAACGGGAACGACACGAAGGCGACGTCGAAACCCTGACCGCCGCTCTGGAGGAGCTTGGCGGTGATCTCTTCGTTGGTGGCGTGGAACGTCAAATCGACCGAGACCCCGGTCGACTCCTCGAAACCTGGGATCAGACCCTCGGGCGTGTACTCGTCCCAGTTGGAGATCACGAGTTGCGCCCCGGCGAATTCGCCGTCGACCGGACCGCTGTCGACCGGATCGCTGTCGTCGCCAGCGTCGTCGGTCGCGTCGCCGGCGTCGGTGGGTGCAGCCGTGGTGCTCGACGCGTCGTCGCCAGCGTCGGTGGGTGCAGCTGTGGTGCTCGACGCGTCGTCGTCACCCCCACACGCCGCGAACACGATCCCCGCCGCGGCGACCAGGGCGGTCCACCGTCGTGCCGAACTGGTTAAGGATGATGTGGTTCCCATGTGTGCTCTCCCCCGTCTGTGTCGCCGACCTGCGACATCTCCCGAGGTTTCCGTGTCCGAGACCTTGACCCGGGACATTGAAACCGCTAGCTATTGTTGAAATCGCTAGATATCGTAGCCGATGTGTTGGAATCCGCAAGAAGGAATTCTCGAATGTGCGAAAACCGAGCACACGGACCACTCTGCTCCCTCGTGCAGTCTACAGCATGACGGCGCTCGACGCCATCGATCGACGCGTCGTAGCGGCGCTCCAGGCCGAGGGTCGCCGAGCGTTCCGGTCGATCGCCGAGGAGCTGGGCATCTCCGACTCGGTCGTGCGCTACCGGGTCCAGCGGCTCGAGAAGGCAGGGATCCTCCAAGTGGTCGGGATCGCCGACCCCCTGAAGATCGGCTTCGACCTGATGGCGATGATCGGCGTCCGCATCGAGCCCAGCGCACAGAACGAGGTGTGCGCTGCGCTCGAGAAGATCCCCGAGACCAGCTACGTTGCCATGGTGGCCGGACGGTTCGACGCCTTCGTCGAAGTCGTCTGCCGCAACTCGGCGCACTTCCAGCATCTCTTGACCGTGGACCTCCACCGGATCCCCGGGATCGTGTCGACCGAGTCGTTCCTGATCCTCGAGGTCCGCAAACAGGAGTACGGCTGGGGCGTCGGTGACTTCGGTGTCCCCGTCGCCGACGACAGCGACAACGACGTGAACGACGACAACCAGTTGAACGAACCAGCGAGCGAAACGGAGACGCCATGAGCCAGCCACGCACCTTCCTGTTCATGCCAGAAGGCGCCTACGGACCGACGAACAACTGCATCGGCATCGGCAATGTGCTGCGGCAACATGGCCACCGGGTGGTGTTTGTGTCCGAGGCATCGTGGGCCGGCAAGCTCGAGGCGCACGGCTTCGACGAGGATCTCGTCGATCTCACGCCGCCCGACCCTGACGCCACCGAGCAGGATGCCGGTCAGTTCTGGACCGACTTCATCACCGAGACCGCGCCCGAATTCCGCAAGCCGAACATCGAACAGCTCTCCACCCTCGTGCGACCTCTCTGGCAGGCACTCATCGACGGTGCCCGGTACTGCGAGCCGCAACTCCGTGAGATCATCGACCGCCAGCGACCCGATGTCGTGATCGAGGACAACGTGAACTGCTTTCCGGCGCTGATGACGGCGGGCGTGCCGTTCGTTCGCATCATGTCGTGCAACCCGCTCGAGGTGAGAGGCCCCGACATCGCACCCGTCTTCTCCGGCTACCCGGCCGACGACCGGAGCGGGTGGGCCGAGTTCCATGCCGAGTACGACCGGACCCATCGTGAGATGTGGTCCGAGTACGACGAGTGGGTCCGCTCGTGCGGCGCCACCGGGCTTCCCGACCTCGACTTCATCCACACCTCCGAGCACCTCAATCTGTACGTGTACCCCGAGGTCGCGGACTACACCGACCGCCGCCCGCTCGGGCCGACGTGGCACCGGCTGGAGTCCTCGGTGCGCGCCACCGACGCACCCTTCGAGGTCCCCGACGAGCTGCGCGACGGCCCGGGCTCGCTCATCTACCTCTCGCTCGGATCGCTCGGATCGGCCGACGTCGAGCTCATGCGTCGCCTCATCGACGTGCTCTCGCGAACGCCGCACCGCTACATCGTGTCCAAGGGTCCGCGCCACGCAGAGTTCGAACTCGCCGACAACATGTGGGGCGACCAACAGGTCCCGCAGATCAACGTGATGCCCCACATCGACCTGGTGATCACCCATGGCGGGAACAACACCACCACCGAGTGCTTCCACTTCGGCAAGCCGATGATCGTGCTGCCGCTGTTCTGGGATCAGTACGACAACGCCCAACGGGTCCACGAGACGGGTTTCGGCGTTCGCCTCGACACGTACCAGTTCGAGGAGGACCAGATGCACGGAGCGATCGAGCGCCTGCTCGCCGATGCTGCCCTGCGAACCCGCATGGCCGATGTCGGAGCATCGATCCGCTCGCAGTCGGGCACAGCTCGGGCGGCCGAGCTCATCGAGCAGGTCGTGTCCTGACGGTCACTCGAGCGTGAGCACTCCCGCCCCGACCACGAGGTCTGCGGCCGGCTCGGCCACGGTCGCCTCGGTTCTCGACGCCATGCCCCGGTCGGCGTGGCTCGATCTCGCACCACCGAGCGGATTGCCCGAGTCCTCTCCGGTGAGCGGGTCGGTCGAGTGCGATCTGCTCGTGGTCGGAGCAGGACTCACGGGCCTGTGGGCCGCCTTCGAGGCGGCGTCTGCAGGACGAGATGTCCTCGTGGTCGATGCAGGAACGATCGGCGGCGGGGCGTCGGGCCGGTGCGGGGGGTTCATCAACGCCTCGGTCACCCACGGGATCCCGCACGGTCATGCCCGCTGGCCCGACGAGATGGCGACGATCGTGGCACTCCAGGAGGCGCTGTGGGCCGACACGCTCGCCCTCCTCGCGGCTGCCGACGCAGCCGACGTGGTGCAACCGTGCGGCAAGCTCACGGTGGCCACCACCGAACACCACGCCGCCGGTCTGGCCGCGTCGGTCGGCGTCCTGCGCGAGTACGGGCAGACGGTCAGGGAGCTCGACCAGACCGAGGTGCGAGCCATCGCCGACTCACCGACGTATCGGGCGGGCTACCACCACGTCACGGCGAACGGCCTGTGCGATCCCGTCCGGCTCGCGCACGCGATCGCCCGGATGGCGCTGAGCGCGGGCGCACGATTCGCCGAACACAGCTCGGTCGACTCGCTCGACCCGGCGTCGTCCTCGTCCTCGTCCGCGTCCTCAGGGGCGATCGACGCCGGGATCGCTGGCGGGCACCGGGTACTGGCACGCCAGGTGCTCCTGGCAACGAACGCATACCGTCCGCTGCGACGTCCGCTGCGACGCCGTGTCATCCCGGTCTACGACCACGTGATCACCACCGAGCCCCTGTCGGCCGACCAGCGACGAGCGATCGGGTGGAACGAGCCGGTCGGCGTCACCGATGCCGGCAACCAGTTCCATTACTACCGCCTGACGCCCGACGGCCGGATCCTGTTCGGAGGTTGGGACGCCGCGTACCACTTCGGGGGCCGCGTCGACGACGCGCTGGAGCAGAGTGACACCACGCATCAGTTGCTCGCCGGTCACCTCGTCGAGACGTTCCCGGAGCTGGAGGGGATCAACATCAGCCGCCGCTGGGGTGGTCCGATCGACTCAACGAGCCGCTTCACCCCGATGTTCGGGACCGCGATGAACGGCCGTCTCGGGTGGGCACTGGGTTTCACGGGGCTCGGGGTCGGGGCGAGCCGCTTTGCGGCGCTGACCGCGCTCGACCTGCTCGCCGGTACCTCGACCCCCCGGACCGAACTGACGATGGTCCGTCGATCCCCGATCCCCTTCCCACCCGAACCGCTGCGCTGGCCGGTGGTCCAGTGGACGAAGCGCTCCCTCGCCCACGAGGACCGCACCGGCCGCCGTGGGCCGTGGCTGCGGCTCCTCGACCGGTTCGGCGTCGGCTTCGACACCTGATCGGCGCTCATCGTGAACCGAGCTCTGTCGCGCTGTCGGCCGACTGCAGCAACTCAGAAAACCGTGGAGGTCTAGAACATGGACGAGCATGATCCCGATCGCGCTCAAGTTGTCGTCGTGGGTGGCGGGATCGTGGGCGCGAGCATTACCTACCACCTCACCCGGCGCGGCTGGTCCGATGTGCTGCTGCTGGAGCGGCACCAACTGACCGCCGGGACGACGTGGCACGCGGCCGGGCTCGTGTCGCAGCTCAAGTCGTCCCACGGGCTGACCCGACTCGCCACGTACTCCGCCGAGCTGTACGCCGGGCTCGAGGCCGAGACGGGACAGGCCACCGGATACCGCGCCCCCGGCTCGATCTCGGTGGCCTCCGACCCCGAGCGGTGGGAGGAGCTGCTCCGCGGGATGTCGATGGCACGCGCGGTCGGTGTCGACATGCGGGTGATCGAGATGGACGAACTTCGCGCCATGTTCCCGCTCGCCGCGACCGACGATCTCGTCGGCGCGATCCACATCCCCGATGACGGCATCGCGTCGCCGGTCGACACCACGATGGCGCTCGCCAAGGGTGCCCGGTCGCGGGGCGCACGGATCGTCGAGAGTGTCGGTGTCGAGCGTGTGCTGACCGATGGCGACCGGGCCTGCGGTGTTCAACTGGACGACGGGCGCCGGGTCGAGTCCGAGTTCGTCGTGCTCGCCTGCGGGATGTGGACACGGCAACTTGCCGCCACTGCCGGTATCTCGGTCCCACTACAGGCCTGCGAGCACTTCTACCTCGTGACCGAACCGCTCGACGGCGTCGAACGCGGCATGCCGACACTGCGCGACCCGGGCAACCACGCCTACTTCAAGGAGGAGACCGGCAAGTTGATGGTCGGGTTCTTCGAACCGCAGGCCAAGATCTGGCAACTCGACGGCGTTCCCCGCGACTTCGCGTTCGGTACGCTCGACGAGGACTGGGACCACATCGGACCAGTGTTCGAACGGGCGATCAAGCGAGTCCCGGCGCTGGCCGAGGCCGGGATCCAGTTGTTCTTCAACGGCCCCGAGTCGTTCACGCCCGACGGTCTGTACCACCTCGGCGAGTCACCCGAGGTCGACGGCGTGTTCGTGGCCGCCGGTTTCAACTCGCTCGGCATCCAGTCAGCCGGCGGTGCGGGGTGGGTGATCGCCGACTGGATCGTCGACGGCCACCCACCGATGGACCTCAACGCGATCGACATCCGGCGAACGTTCCCGTTCCAGTGCTCCACCGAGTACCTCGGAGCACGCACCGCCGAGTCGCTCGGGCTGCTGTACGCGATGCACTGGCCGTTCCGCCAGTTCGAGTCGGCGCGCGGGGTGCGCGTCTCGCCGCTCCACGAACGGGTCGCAGCCGCCGGAGCGGTGTTCGGTGAAGTAGCCGGATGGGAGCGACCCAACTGGTACGCCATGCCGGGCCAGCGCCCCGAGTACGAATACAGCTACGGCAAGCAGAACTGGCACCCGAACATGGAGGCCGAGTGCCACGCCGTTCGCACCGCCGTCGGGCTGTTCGACCAGAGCTCGTTCGCCAAGTTCGAGGTGGACGGCCCCGATGCGCTCGATGTGCTCGACCGACTGAGCGCGAATGCGATCGACGTGGAACCCGGACGCGCGGTGTACACACAATGGCTCAACGCCCGCGGCGGGATCGAAGCCGATCTGACCGTGAGCCGACTCGGCCCGACAGAGTTCCGCGTTGTCACCGCCGCTGCGTCGCAGCGCCGCGACTGGGCATGGCTCCGGCGGGGGGCGCGTGGCCACGACGTCGAGATCACCGACGTGACCGACGATTGGGCAGTGCTCGGTGTGATGGGTCCAGCGGCGCGCCAACTCCTCACGCCGATGACCACGGCTGATCTCGGCAACGAGGCGTTCCCGTTCGGGGCAGTTCGCACGGTCGAGATCGCCGGCACGGCCGTCGACGCGCTCAGAATGTCGTACGTGGGCGAGCTCGGGTGGGAGCTGTACGTCCCAGCGGACCACGCCACGGTGGTGTACGACGCGATCGTCGCGGCGGGTGACGGGCACGGGCTCGCCCACGCCGGGTACCACGCCCTGAACTCGCTGCGGCTCGAGTCCGGCTACCGCCACTGGGGCAACGACGTCACCGATGAGGACACTCCACTCGAATCAGGGATGGGGTTCGCCGTGGCCTGGGACAAGACGCGCCCGTTCATCGGTCGAGACGCGCTCGCCCCACGTTGCGGCACACCGCTCACCCGACGGCTCGTGCAGTTCCGGCTCGACGACCCCCATCGTCTGCTCTACCACGACGAGCCGATCCACCGCGACGGAGCGCTCGTGGGGCGGACCAGCTCCGGAATGTGGAGCACGACCCAGCAGCGCTGCCTGGCCATGGGCTACGTGACCACCCCCGACGGCGTCACTGCTCAGTGGATCGACGGTGCGGCGTGGCACATCGAGGTGGCGGGCGAGCGGATCCCCGCCACGGCCTCGCTTCGCTCGTTCTACGATCCGCGAAACCAACGGGTCCGAATGTGACCGGGATGTTCCTACGACCCGATCAGTTCGGCAGTCGGCCGTCCCAGTAGCCGGGCCGGCGATGGCGATGAGCGACGGCCAGGATGTACGTGACGTCGTCGACGCTGGCGTACACGACCTGGTACGGGAACCTCCCGACTGGGACGCGACGGATCGTTACTGTCGAACGTGTGCCCTCGGTGCGCCGGCGTTGGGCCACTGGGCAGCGCGTCGAATCGACCGATCGACCGACACGATGAATCGGTTGGCCACATGCCGATCGCGCTCGCGGTACCAATCCGCAGCTTCTCGGATCTCGGCCCGAACGCCGCGAGCGAGCCTGAACGTTGGACTCACTCGACGTTGTAGTCCGCGACGAGGTCGTTGTAGACGTCGTCCCAGTCCTCACCTGGATCGTCACCGCTCGCCAGTGCGTCGAGGCGCTGTTCGATATCCCGGAGCCAGGCGGTGTAGCCCTCCTCCGAGTATCGACAGCGGGTTCATCCACTGAGGCGAGCAGGCGCACGGCGAGCGTCGCCCGCTCCTCGTCGGGCAGATCCATCGCCTCGCGGTACAGCGCATCGGAACCCACGGGTTCACCGTACATCCTCACGTCCTCAGGCGGATCGACGTAGGGCGAAAACGGGCTGGCCTCGGCGCCGAATACAGTGGGGCCACGGCCGAGCAGGCTCGTCGTCAGGTCGACATCGATGCGTCACACGCTTACCACTGGTCGACCTCACACCTTGGCCGACCTCACGGTCGTGCTCCGGCGAGCAGCGCCTCCAAGGTTCGTGCTGCGTCGGCGTCGCCGCGTTTGCGGAGGTCCCCGGTCTTGTGGTCGTCGATCTACCCGAAGTCGAGTTGGCATCAACCGCGATACATCACGGCGACATGGCGACCGTCGATGTCGACACGGTCACTCCGATCTTCGACTGGATGCGCGCCCACGGCTTCCGCACGACCGGACACTCGCGAGAGCATTACCTCGAATCCCCCGACGACCTCGCCCAGTGGCGCACCGAGATGCAGTTCGCTATCGAACCGATTCCCGCCTCGTGAACGGCAGCGCCACACACGGTCTTCGACACCGACCGAACCTTGAGAGCCTCGGACGCCCGTGACCGTATCCTGGCCCAGACTCCGCACATAACGCTCCCGGTCCACCGCCCGGCTACCTGTCCGCTATCGGCACCTCGGCGCTCGGCCACCCGCTCAGAAACGTGCGAAAGCCACACGAACTCAGCAGCCGAGCCGCGGGCACAGATGGATACCCCTTCAGAAGGCCGGCCAAGCTCGCAACTCCCTGTGGGATGCTCGTCTGATGCGAACCGCCTCCATCGCTACTTCATCGACGCTGGCTTCGATCGCGGCGCTCCATGTCGGATGGGGGTGTGGTGCATCGTTCCCCTTCCATGACCGCCAACAGTTGGCCGACTCGGTAGCAGGTTCAAGCGCCACGCCGGGGCGCCGAGACTGCCTCGCAGTTGCCGGGCTACTCGCCTGCGCCGCCGGCTTGGTTGCCGACGTGTTGCCACTCAGTACAACGGCACGACGCGCTGGCGTGCTCGGTGTCGCTCTCGTGCTGGCTGGTCGCGGCGCGGTTGGCGTCGCTGGGCGCACAGGATCGATTGTTCCGTGGACCCCGTCGGCTCACTTCAACGACCTTGACAAGCGGTACTACGGGCCCCTGTGCCTTCTGCTCTCGAGTGGCGCTCTGCTGTCCGTTCGCTGAAATCCGTCAACCAGAACCGATCAGAACGCGCACACCTGACTGCCTGTTCGATAGCGCGAGAACGGCACATCAGATCGGAGGCACCCGCTCAGACCATGTTGGCGCTGTGCCCGACTCACAGAGGCGCTCCGCTGGCGCGTCGGCGCGGCGTCGTAGGACTTGGAATGGGTGCTGCCATCACCTCGGTTGCCGTCGGCGTTCCCGGGTCGTCGGTGCGGCGACGAATTCGAGCCGCCGGGAATCAGTCAGACTCGGTCTGAGTGCTGTGCTGGGTTCGAGTGGCTCGGATGATTGCTCCGTGGAGACCGGGGCCTGTGTCGTGGGTGTATTCGATGGTCGTGTCGGCAAACCCGGCCCGGTCGAGGGTGTCGAGGTAGGCGTCGTGTTGAAGTGCGCCCGCACCGCACTCAGCCCACGCCGTTCCATCGGCAGGTACGGCGGTTCCGTTGTCGGCGACGACGTCGGACACTGCGACTCGTCCGCCGGGGCGCAGCACGCGGGCCATCTCGGCAAAGACGGGTCCTTTGTCGGGCGCGAGGTTAATGACGCAGTTCGAGATGACGACATCAATCGAGGCGTCTGGGAGCGGTAGGTCTTCGATCATTCCTTCGAGGAACTCAACGTTGGAGACGCCGGCATCGGCGGCGTTGGCTCGCGCCAGGTCGAGCATCTCGGGCAGGAAATCCACGCCGTATGCCTTCCCGGTGGGCCCGACGCGTTTGGCGGAGAGGATCACATCGAGTCCGCCGCCTGATCCGAGGTCGAGCACGATCTCGCCCGGCTCGAGGTCGGCGATCGCAAACGGGTTGCCGCAGCCCATCGACAGTTTCGCTGCGGTCTCGGTTCCGACGGCGAGGGTCTCGGCGTCGTATTGGGAGGCGCCCCATCGATCGTCGTCGTTGCCGCAGGCGCCTCGGGTTTGCGCGGCGTCGCGGTAGTAGGTGCGCACTTCGTCGTGGGTCTTGTCGTTGTTCATTCGGTGATCTCCAATGCGTCGGTGAACTCGGTCGGGATCCTGCCCATGATCGTTTCGGCAGCGGATGGGAACGCTGCGAGACACGCAGTGTTGACGCGCCAGAGGCTCGAGTTGGCCACGTATTCCACGAGCACAAAGCCGACATCGGCCAACTTGGCGAGATGGTGCGAGATGGTGGATTGGCCGACATCAAGCGCGTCGGTGATCTCGCCGACGGTCATCGCGCGGTCCTCGGTCGAGAGCAGGTGCAGAATGAGCACTCTGGTCGGATCTCCGATCGCACGGAACCAACCGGCCCACTCGGATGCTCGGGAACGGTCGAGACGCTGGATCGTCGTCATGGTCTTCATTGATCATCGACGATAGTCGATCATCAAGATCCAGCCAAATGGGACTTGCGCCGGAGGACCCAATGCCGCCCAGAACAACAGCGTGGCTCGCGTTAACGCACCCTCGACTCAATCAGAAGCCTCTTTGGTTGTCAAGGGGGTCTTCGCCGGTGTTGTGGGCGCGTTGGAGCGGGCCCTTGCCGGGTGGCCGGGGCTGGTCGTAGTGTCGATGTTCGGGTCCGGGCTGTGACTTGTCCGAAGAGCCGGCTGTTCAGGATGCAGAGCCGGTCACGCTGGAGACAGAGTCGTTCCTGAGTGTCCTCCCGGGCCCACTTTGAACGTCAGCCGCGGAGTCGTCGGGCGTCGTTGGCGAGGTGCCGGTAGATGACATCGGAGAGTCGTCGCTTCAGGGCTCGGATGGCTTCTTTGGGGGTCTTGCCTTCTTCGATCTTGCGGTCGTAGAACGCTCGGCCGATGGTGTCGTGACGGAGCTGGCTGATCGCGACGACGTGGATTGCCCAGTTCAATTGCCGGTTGCCGCGCGGGTTCAATCGGTGTCGCACCTTGGGTCCCGACGAGGCGTCGATCGGAGCGGTCCCGTTGTAGCTGGCGAAGCGCGCCTTGGTCGCGAAGCGGTCGATGTTGCCGGTGTTGCCGATGATGATCGCCGCCGTGATTGGCCCCAGCCCGCAGATCTCGGTGAGCGACGTTCCCGACGCTTTGACCGCGGCGGCGATGCGCCGCTTCGAGGTCTTCAACCGGCCCGTCAGCTCGTCGATCCCATCGGTGAAGTCCTGGGCGATCTCGAGACGCTGGCGACCCATCGAGTCGACCGGTGTGAACGTGTCCAAGAGCGCGTTGACCCTGCTCATCGATGACATCTTGAAGTCGGCGCCGCCGGGGAACATCTCCAACAACAACGAGTGCAACCGGCAGCACTCACGGTTCTTCGTCCGGCCGATGTCGCGATGACGTTTTGCCAGCAGGCGCAGGATGCGGGTGTGGTCGTCGGGCAACACTTCGGCCAAATCATTCGCTCGAAGCGCCGCTATCGCGACCGAGCGGGCATCGTTGGGATCGTTCTTCTGCGAACGACCGGTGCTCAACGTGCGCACTCGAGAGGCGCGCACCGCCGGCACATCGATCACCGTCTCGCCCGCCGAGATCAACTGCTGGGAAAGCAGGTAGCCGAGCCCCTGAGCGGACTCGACCGCCCAGACCCGGGTGTCGCGGAATCCGTCAGCCCACTCTCGGAGCAGGACGGCTTGAGTTGAACAGGAACGGATGCGGATCTCGTCGACGACTGTCTCGAACTCGTCGACTGCAACCGCGGTGTGGGACGCCTTGTGGGGGTCGATCCCGATCGTGATGGTGGACATGGAACAGTGCCTTTCTCTCGGCGGGGTGGAACCGAGGTGGGCACTCCTGATTCGAGCCGAACTGTTCGCGCCTCTTTCGAGCCACACCACGGCAATGGCACCGACCGGCTGACAGTTCGTTAGAAAGCCAACCCGCAGGCGGCAGGCACATAGAGAGCCAGCCGACCGGCACCACCGACGCTACGACAACCGCCGCAACGCACCCTCGACTCAATCAGGCACCTACGCGCTCGGTCAGGCACTCGGAAACGTGCGCCGTCGGCGACGACCGCTTGAGCGACGTCTCCCGGGGGCGGTCGGGCCCCGCCGCCGATGCTCAGATCACGACGCGCGGTGCAGCCGTTGCCCCGTGGCCGGTGTTCGGAGTGCCCGATGGCTCGATCAACAACAGCTCAGCTTCCTCTGCGGCGAAGGGCTGGTGCTCGACGCCGACTGGTACGACGAACATCTCGCCGGCTCCGAGTTCGATGTCGCCGTCGCGCATGCGAATGGTCACCCGGCCCTTCAGGACGAGGAAGAAGTCATCGGTGTCGTCGTGATGAACCCGTGCGATCAGATTGTTCGACTGTCCCGGCGGCTCACCCCACGCATAGCGGCACTACTGCGAGCGGCCAAGCGCTCCAGATCGTGCAGTCGGATGGTGCGACTGGCCGGCGATCCGCAGAGGCCGGATTGCTGACAGCTGGACCCACTTGCGGTGGCGTTCTGGACGAGCTGGTGCGGGTGATTGGTCGGCTGCACGAGTAGATCGGCGGCTCGACTGCTCGTACGAGCCGTCAGATGTCCGTGTTCGTTCCGGGTGGCACGGGCTGGGCGTTGCGGAGGTGCTCCGGCATCAGTTTCTTCGCCCGCCTGCGTTCGGTCGTCAACGGGCGCAGCCCTCCTTCGAGAAACTCGATGCACGCGAATGCGATGACCTTGTCCAGCACCAAGCGAGACCGCAAGGGAAGCTGGTGATCCTCTCGCCAATGATCGCCCGCCAGCTGCCACACGATCCGCAAGTCGTCAATCGACATGTCCATGGCGCGACGCACCAGATCGTCCTCGCCGTATGTCCACAACGCAGCGGCGGCTTGATCCCCTGAGAACACAACTCGAGTCTGACCAGCCATCATCGCAAGACTGCCTGATACGCCAGCTGAGGACAACCTGGGCGAGCGCGTGCGCCCGCTCAGAATCTTCAGCTCACCCGGCCACGTTCACTGCGCGAGATCGGCACGTATTCGCTCGGCCACCCGCTCCTGAATGTGCAAGCGACGCTGGCCTCGGTGCGGGCGATCGCGCGTGCCGGATAGCGGACTGGGCTCGGGGATGGCGGGACGCGTCGTTCTGATCGGCCGAGCGGGTCGACTGCGAATCAGGTGAGACGACCAGATCGGCAGCTATGCGCCGCCGCCGCTAGCAAGTCGATAGGTCTCTGCTTCGGCCTGTAGTGCTTCCGGCCAGACGGCCATAAACGGAAACATCTTCTCGTCCCACCATGGCGTGTCCTCGACGAAGGAAACCGAGATGGCGTTCTGCACATACTCGTCCCCGTCGGTCAGCCCCGTCGCGACCACCCCGAGACAACGGTTCAACGCTTCCGTCTCGCCAGCGTCAAACATCGCGACTACCAGTCGGAGAAGATCGGCGGCGACGAGGTGTAGGAGGATCTCGCCGTGGTCATTCAAGTGCTCCTCGACGACGGGGCGTGCCTCGGGACAGTCCCGGACGAGGTCGTCAATGAACCGCTCCTTCGTTACTGGCACCCGAGCAGATTGCCCGATCTGCTCTTCGACCGCAACCCATGTCCGGGCCGCAGAAGGCCGACCAGAATGTTCGGCTCGCCGCGGCGTCGACGCGCTCGTGATCGGCACCGATGTGCTCGGCGAGGTGCGCGGAAAGATGCGTGAGCAGGGTGAGGAGATGGGCGGTTTTGACGACTGATCGGGACTCCGCAGTCGCCAACCGCGTCGACGCAGGCGGCAACTGAACAGGACTGCGCGAGCGGCGGTTCGTTGGTCACTGAATCCAATACCGCTGCTTGCGTGGCCCACCTTCCGGATTCTCCACAACGTTCTCCAACACCCCTCCGCAACGAGTGATCACCCGCGCCGACGCAGCGTTCCCTTCGTCGCACGTGACAAGAACTCGCTGCACATCATGGGACCGAGCGATGACGAGACTCTGCTGGAGGATCTCGGTGGCGTACCCACGGCCGCGACACGACGGGAGCACTGCGTAGCCGATGTGTCCGCCGATCGCGTGAAGGAAGTCGTTCAGCCGGTGCCGAATCGACGTTCTCCCAACGATGCGATCCTCGACGACTGCGACCAGGAAGGTAGCGGGTACCCATGGACCGGGTAGTTCCGTTGATCGGCGGAGTCGGTCGAGTTGTTCGAGGTACTCCGACCACGACGTCTCGCTGCCGAGCCCGATCGCGAATTCGAAGTCGTCTGCGAGGAGTTGCTCGTGCGCAGCTCGTACCTCATGCTCGTCGGTCAGCCGGACCGGTCGAAGGCCGAGGCGGAAGCGTTCCACTGGTACACGATGTCACACGGATTCGTTCGATCCCTGGGCGGTTTCGGGCCGTTCTCACCGGATGCTCACTTCGACGCCGGCACGCCGACCACGCATATCAGCGACGCGGCCAAGCCGATCGGCCCCGCCCATCGCGGCACCTCGGCGCTCGCTCCGGCGCTCAGGAACGCGGGTGACCGTGGCCGACCGCGAACGAAAAGGTCGCACCGGGACCCTTCGGAGATCCGATCTCGGCTAGACCCATTGCGTGAGCGACGAACAGTTAGCGCGGCGGGCTGCGCTCGCTCTGCTCATCGTCGTTGCACCGTTCCTTCTGTTGGGCGCCGTGCTCACGATTTCGCTCTTTGGCACCGTCTTCGGATTGCCGCTGCTCCTTGTCACGGTCCCACCAGCGCTCATTGCCTGGCGGGTACGAACCACCCCGTCGGACAGCATGCGGCTCCGGAGATTCGCCATCGCCAGCGCCATCGTCGCTGGCGCGCTCACACTCACCACCGCCGCGGCAGTTGCAGTCGGGCTCGACGATCTCGATGCACCACTGGAGTGGGGACTGCTCGCTGTGGCGGTCGCATGGGTTACGGCAGCTTGGTGGATAGCGCTACGAGCTCGAACACTCAGAGCCGCCCAGTAGGCAGGCCACGCATACCAACGAGCCGATCGCGCAGTCGAACCCACTCGCTAACGGCACGGATGTGAGCGAGTAGGTGCGCGAGGACGGGTGTCGGGTCGAGCGGATGGCCGGGTGTTGCCGTGGGCGGTTCGTCTTGTCGGAAGGTGGGTGGGTCGGGGCTGCTTGGGTCGTTGTGGTTGTGGGTGCTCGGTCCGGTGTTGACGATGGCTGTGGATGAGAGGACGGGGCGTGAGCGGGTTGTTTGGGTGTGCGCACGTGGCGGAGCTGCTCGTCGCTGGGACCTTGAAGCGATCTTGACCGCTCTGTGTATCGACATAACCACTCCAGGTAACTACATTACGTAGCTATAACAGGCGGACGCGGCGGAAGAAGGCGGAGTATGACCACACACGGGAACAGCGATACCGACAGGGCGATGTGTCGGCCGAGGCGGTGGCGCAGCCTCGCCGCGGGCACAGTGGGAGCGGTCCTGGCGGCTGCGGTGGCTGTGGCACCTGGTGTGGTGGGCGCTCCGGCGGCGACGGCGTCGGTCGGGAGTTTGTCTCCGTCGATGGTCGAGATGCTCGCTGAGGATGGCAGCGGTTCGACACCGATGTCGCTGAATGCGCTGCGCAAGGACGTGTTCCGCGGCTGGCACGGGCTCGAGGCGGGGACCGGGGTGGACGTGGCGGTGATCGATACCGGGGTCGCCCCGGTCGACGGCCTCGCCGGTGATCACGTGTTGCACGGCCCGGACCTGTCGTTCGAGGCGTCGACGCCCGAGGTCGCCTATCTCGACACCTACGGTCACGGCACCCACATGGCAGGCATCATCGCCGGCCGGCGCAGCGGCCACGAGGGCGTCGCCCCGGGTGCTCGGATCGTGTCACTGAAGGTCGCCGGCCACGACGGCATCACGACTGTGCCCCAGGTGGTCGCCGCGATCGACTGGGTCGTCGAACATCACAACACCGACGGGTTGAACATTCGCGTGCTGAACCTGTCGCTCGGCCAGGCCGGCGTCACCACCCACCACGGCGATCTGCTCTCCGCAGCGGTGGAGCGCGCCTGGAACGCCGGGATCTTCGTCGTCGTCGCCGCCGGCAACGACGGCGACACCCAGCCCCATCTCGACTCCCCGGCGATCGATCCGTTCGTGATGGCTGTCGGAGCGGTCGATGCGTTCTCGGACCGAGACCGTGACGAACGCTCCGTGCCTGGTTGGTCCGGGCACGGTGATGGCACCCGCAACCCCGACCTGATCGCGCCTGGCCGTTCGATCCAGTCGTACCGGGTACCCGGCTCGACGATCGACACCGCGATGCCCGCAGCGCGATACAGCGACGGCCTGTTCCTCGGCAGCGGAACCAGCCAGGCCGCCGCCGTCATGTCCGGGTTCGCCGCGGCGGTCATCGCCGAGTACCCCTACCTCACCAACGACCAGGTCAAAGACACCATCACCGACCAAGCAATGACGATGGAGGCCGTGCCCGTCGATCGTGCCGGCGACGGCCACCTCGACGGCCCCGACCCCTTCGCCCACGGGGTCAGCACCAAAGCAGGTCCCCAGAACCACACCCCCGCAGCCGGCAAGGCCAACGGCATCGTCGCACCGACCGGTGCCACCTGGTCCGGCGGTGGCTGGTCCGGAGCCACCTGGTCAGGTGCCTCCTGGTCCGGTGCGACCTGGTCCGGTGCGACCTGGTCCGGTGCCTCCTGGTCCGGCGCCTCGTGGTCCGGTGCGACCTGGTCGGGTGCGACCTGGAGCGGCGCCTCCTGGTCCGGTGCCTCCTGGTCCGGAGCGACCTGGTCGGGAGCGACCTGGTCCGGTGCCACCTGGAGCGGGAACGGATGGTCATGAACATCACACCACGTGTTGCAGGGACTCGATCGATGGCCGCCGCGACTCGCGCACACCCTCGTTTCCGGCGTCGTCGGAAGGTCGCGGCCCTCGCTGCGGCAGTCGGCCTCACGGCGGGGCTGTCGGCGACCTCGGTGGCCGAGGCCGGGCAGCAGGACTGGCACTGGAAAAACGATCCGGTCGTCCAAGACGCCGACACCACCAACGGCACCGACATCGTCGACGGCGTCGATCCGTCGGATCCCGCCGATGGTGTGACGACGCTGACCGAGGTCGTCGACCAGATCGGTGCCAACGACATGTGGGCAGCCGGCTACACCGGCGCCGGCATCGACGTCGCGGTGATCGACACCGGTGTCGCACCGGTCGCCGAGCTCTCGAGCACCGACGTGTTCGTCGGGCCCGACCTCTCCTTCGAGGGCGGCGTCGACGAGTTGGCCGGGCTCGACTCCTTCGGGCACGGCACCCACATGGCCGGCATCATCGCCGGTCGCACCCCCGGCGCGAATCCGATCGATCCGCAGCCGGGTGATTTCTTGGGCGTTGCGCCCGATGCCGGGATCGTGTCGGTCAAGGTCGCCGACAACACCGGCGCCGTCGACGTGTCCCAGGTGATCGCGGCGATCGACTGGGTCGTTCAACACCGCAACTCAGGCGACCTGAACATCCGAGTGCTGAACCTGTCGTACAACACCGACAGCGATCAGCACTACGTCGACGACCCGCTCTCCAAGGCGGTCGAGAACGCGTGGAACCACGGGATCGTCGTCGTCGTCTCGGCGGGCAACGAGGGCCGCAGCGTCTGGAACCTCGCCAGCCCGGCGACGAACCCCCACGTCCTCGCAGTGTCGTCCGCCGAGCTGTCGTCATGGGGATACTGGGGTCAACCCAAATGGGTCCCCAAGGGCCGCATCCGCAACCCCGACGTGGTCGCCCCGGGCGTGTCGATCGCCAGCCTACGCGTCCCCGGCTCCCGGATCGACACCGAACACCCCGAGGGTCGCATCCCCGGCGACGACCGACTGTTCCTCGGATCCGGCACCTCACAGTCGACCGCCGTCGTCTCCGGCGCCGTCGCCCTACTGCTCGACCAGCGGCCCGACCTCACACCCGACGAAGTCAAAGGCCTGCTGACGGACACCGCGTTCGACATCGGCGGCGAAAAGGACTACGAGCAGGGCCACGGCGTCATCGACCTCACCGCCGCAATGGCGAGCGACGCCGTTGCAGCGGTCCGGGATCAGGCACCCGCGACCGGGCTCGGCTCACTCGAAGCAGCCCGCGGCACCGACCACGTCGACATCAACGGCGAACCGCTCACCGGAGAGATCACCGCCAACGGCGCCGAATGGGACCCCGCCGGATGGGTCGCCGCCAGCGAATCCGGCTCCACCTGGTCCGGAACCGACGACTGGTCCGGTTCCACCTGGTCCGGTTCCACCTGGTCGGGTTCCACCTGGTCGGGTTCCACCTGGTCGGGTTCCACCTGGTCCGGTTCCACCTGGTCCGGTTCCACCTGGTCGGGTTCCACCTGGTCGGGTTCCACCTGGTCGGGTTCCACCTGGTCCGGCTCCACCTGGTCCGGCTCCACCTGGTCCGGCTCCACCTGGTCGTGAGCAGCCCCACAACGTTCGACTCGCAGGCAGATCAACGTGATCGTCGTGTCAGCTCCCGCGCCTGGACCCGCCCAGACAGCCCACAGCCCGATTCGAGGGGGGTCGACCACCAACCGCACCACCAGACTGCGGTCAACCAACCTGACACCTCGCGCGGCACTGCAGGCGAAGTGTGGAAAGTCGAACCAAACGATCGGGTAGCGCATAATCACCGATCCCAGAGCAGCCGGAACCGTCCGAGATCGGCACGACGGCGGAGCGTTCTGGAAGGCGGAGGCGCTCGGTATCGCGATCACCGACCGTGACCGACGCTCGACACCGGCGTAGCGCTCCGTGTGCCGGTTGTGTGCGGGGCTGAGGCCGTCACTGCGCAGCGATTCCCGAGCGCGCGGGAAGGGCCGGTATCGACCGCTTCGGCTGGCGGTGACGGCGGTCGCTTGACGAAGCGTTACGCCAGGTTGACAGAGACGGGTATCGAGCGGTGCCGCTGGTTGAGTTCTGCGTCGTGAGGATCGGATTACACCCGTCGGAGCACGGGCTACCTTGGCGACATGACCTCACTGGGGGATGTCGGCCGTTTACGCACCTGTCTGGGAATCGAGGCTCCGGTGCTGCAGTCGGGGATGGGCACGGTGGCTGGCCCGGAATTGGCGGCGGCCGTGAGCAACGCCGGCGGGTTAGGAATTCTTGCGGCGTTCTTCCTGACGCCGGATGATCTTCGAGCTCAGATCGCGCAGGTCCGCAAACTGACGGATCGCCCCTTCGGCGTGAACATCTGGCTGCACGCTGATGTGCGCTCACAACCCGACGTCTCCGCGCTCAGTGAGGACTCGGTTCGCTCGGTGCAGTCGTTCCTCAATGAGCTGCGACCACGGTTCGATCTCGAGCCCAAGTTGGACCCACCGCCTCAGTTGCCGAATCTTGTCGACGCAGCGATCGAGGTAATGATCGACATGCGCGTTCCGGTGTTCTCGACCGGCGTCGGCCTTCCCGAGCCTGACCTCGTGGAACGGTTCCATGCGGCGGGCACGAAGGTGGTCTCGATGGTCGCGACGACCCGAGATGCAGAGACCGCAGCCGCGTCAGGAGTCGACGTCGTCGTTGCTCAGGGTGCTGAAGCCGGGGGCCATCGGAGCTACGGCGACAAGCGACCGCTGAGTGGCGTGCTCGGTACGGGGACGTTCAGCCTCGTCCCCGATGTGGTCGCACGGGTCGGCGAGGCAGTGCCGGTGGTCGCGGCCGGGGGGATCGTCGACGGCCGAGGGCTGGCGGCAGCGGTCGTGCTCGGCGCGTCTGGCGTGCTGATGGGCACCAGGTTCGTGGCCACCACTGAGTCCCAGGCCAACGAGGTATGGAAGCGGCGACTGCTGACTGGAGAAGGTGAGACCGTGTTGTCCGACGGCTACACCGGACAGTGGGCACGGTTCGTGCGCTCGGAGTACACCGACAAGTGGGAAGCCGCAGGAATCGACCCGCTGCCCGGAGTGCTTCAAGCCGTCACCGGTGGCGATCTGTTCGCGGCCGCTACACGCAATGGCGACGACCAGGTGCAACCGCTCTACGCCGGAGCGTCGTTCGGCCAGATCGTCGACCTGCCGGGCGCTGGTGACGTCGTGCGCCGGGTCGTCGCTGACGCCGAACAGCTACTCGGCCCCTTCTAGGCCTTACGAATCGGCGATCACTCTCGTGCCCGATAACCGGCGTGCTCTCGCGCAGGGGCCGCCCATATCTCCGGGCCTCCGAGCCCGTCCGACCCGTCCGGGTACGGCACGTCGGCGCTCGGTCTGGTGCTCCAGAATGCGCGCCGACTTGCAACGGAGCTTCAATCACTGCACCCGGCTACTCGTGCTCGAGGCAGCCATCACCGTCGTAGTGATATTGGCGAAGGGAGTTGGCCAGCTCGACGATGGCCCGCTGGAGAGGCGGACCGGACTCAGCCGTCGCGCGCAGTTCGTCGCCGTACTCGTCATAGGCCGCGTTCACGGCATCCCAGGCAAGGCTCTCCAGAGTGTCGCAGTACTCGATGTCGGGCTGGACGGGTCGACGACATCGAATGCAGCGGCCGTCATCAGATTCGGCTGACTGGCAATTCGGGCAGATCCATGTCGTCGACTCCATTCCTTCAGGCTTCTCCCTCGACCACCAAGATGCAAACGCATTCGGAGGGGCTCGATCTTCAATCGCTGGAGCACGCATAACCGCGTTGGGAAATGCCAACCGCAACCGTTCGAGTACGGCACGTATCCGCTCGGCGACCCGCTCCTGATTGCGCAACAGGCCGACACCGACTCTGCGGTGGGATTCTCCGCAGACGGATCTGCGCTGCTTCGTCGGTCGCTCGCCTCGCACGTTCCGATCGGCGCCATTCGCCGATACCTGCGACCGCCCGATCGAGCTTGCGACAAATCGAGGTCCGCTGCTCTGTCAGACTTGTGAGATGAGCGAGATGGACATCATCGCCGTTGACGTTGGGCAGTTCGATGAGGTTGATCGCAGTGAAGATGCCAGCGCATTCGTTCGATGGATGGAGCAGGAGCGTCGCCACGGGCCGGACCTACTGGTCGATCGACTCAATCTGACAAGCGACTCTGTGGTGCTTGACGTTGGATGCGGCCCTGGCGTGGATCTGGCCGAGTTGGGCGCCCGATCAGGATTTGCCGCAGGTATAGATCGGTCGACGCCGATGGCGGAAAAGTCGTCGGAGCGTGTTCACGGTCTTCGGGCCGCTGCTCTTGTTGGAGACGGCAAGGCGCTTCCATTCAAGTCGAGAAGCTTCGACGCGTGCATGGCGCGTGCGGTGCTCATTCACACCCCAGAGCCGGAATCAGTGGTCACCGAGATCGCCAGAGTTCTGAAACCAGGTGGGACTGTGGTTCTGTCAGAGCCCGACCACGGTTCTCATCTCGTCGCCACACCACATCAGGATTTGTTCGAGCGGATCAAGGCACACCGGCGAACCCAGTTCCGCAACCCGCTCATCGGTCGTCGCCTCCCTGATCTTGCAACGACCGCGGGTTTGCAGCTCAATCGGAGCTGGGCTTTCCCGATCGTTCACCGCAAGCTCGACGACGCGCGAGCAGCTGGAGGCCCCTTCGACCGAGCTGTGGAGTCTGCAGTAGAGGCGGGCGCCGTCACCGCAGAGGAAGCAAGGGACTATTTCAGTTCGCTTGCCCAGCTTGATCGGCGCGGGGCGTTCTTCTTCGTTGCGATGGCCATCGCTGTTGAGGCATCGGCACCTGGCGCGTAGAGAGCCCTATCGCTGCCGCACATGACAACCCCGGAACGTAGCCCGCTCAGCGTCACCATCGTGGCAGTCGACCCGCCATTCGCAGTCGGCAATGGCGTGCTCTTTGGATTGCAGTCACGGCGTGGCGTCGACGATCCGCGTCCAGCGTGCGTCACCACCGAATTCAACACGACGATCGACGTCATCCGGACCGCCACCTCAGGCGTCGACTTCGCCGGCGAACACGTTCACGGTCGGCGAGGCGATCGCTTCATCTACCTCGCCTGGGGCATGCCGGATCTCACCGAACCGTTCGTCATGTTTGCCCGCGCCAAGATCAAACTCGACAGCATTCGCGCCGACCTTCTCGACATCGCCTTCGCGAACAGGCAACCTCTGATCGCCGAGCTGCAGGCAACCAACCCGAAGGGTCAACCGGCCAGCGGAACCATCAAGCCACCTGCAATCGACTGGCACGCTCACCGAGACTGACCCACTCGATATCGCCAGCCTTGCAAACGCCCCGTCACCGTCCGAGATCGGCACGTCCGATCGGTGCAGGCCGCCCAGATCAACGGACCCGCAACGGGACTCTTGGCACGATCGTCGTACTTCGACGGGCATGGGACAGTTGCCGGGCCGGGTCGGCGTTCCGAGACGCCGCACGCCTTGGTCTGGTCAGAGTGCGATCGCTTGAGCCACGCTGCGAAGTTCAAAGCCGCAACGCGCATACAGCGCGGCGGCGCCCTCGTTCGCTGCGTAGTGATCGACGTGCGCCTCCACGCAGCCACGTGCACGCGCCCATTCCAAGAACTGCTTCGTCAGCATCTCGGCCGCGCCCTGGCGTCGAGCGCCCTCGACTACGTACATCGTGCGAAGCACGGCGTACTCAACCGGCTGACGTGTCGGCGACGACTTTGACGCGTAGCCAGCGAGTAGTCCGACGATGTCATCAGACACTCGCGCGGCGAGAACGATTCCGTCGGGTGAGGCGATGAGATCCTCGAAGTCCTTGCGTCCCTCGCGGGCTGGCCACGACGGATCTGCAAACGGATCGTGTTGGCCCGCGTCTTCGTGAAACAGCCTGGACTCGAGATCGACAAGCGGATCGATCTCTGATGCCGTTGCTTCGAAGACCTCGATCATGCTTCCGACCCTACGATGTCGGTTCACGTTGGAATGGACGCATAACAACGACGCCTGACCACTCCAGCGACCGCTCTGTATCGGCACCTCGGAGCGGTCGGACCTGCGCCAGATTGCGCGGGCAGAGAACAGCGAACAGTACTTCGGTGTCTGGAGCCAGAACGTTGCGAGACGAAAGGCGAGCGTCGCCGACACGGCGATCCCGGCGGGGAAACCGAATGCGGTCAGCCCGGCGATCAGCACCGACTCGAACGCGCCAAGTCCGCCCGGGGTCGGCGCGAACGTGGCGATCGCCACAGCTCCCAGGTGGGCGGTCCCGATCTGGGCAACGTTCAGTCCGCGACCGAAGGCCTCGACGGTGCAGACGATCACCGCGCGACGTTGGTGAGCGTGAGCCCTGCAGAGTCCCCGAAGAGTTCCGCGCCACGGACGGGGCTCGTGAAGGCGCGACCGGTCGACGTGGCCCCGGTACGGATCGCTTCGGAGAACGGTTCGAGCACAGGACGCCAGGTGCGACCAGTCGGCTGCGGGGATCTGATCAGCAGGCGCGCTCGGAGCTGTCACCGGCAAGGGGCGTTCGGCTCTGGTGTTTGATACTTCGTGCTGCAATCGTGAAGCGATGAACGAAAAGACCGCTCAGCTGCTGGCTGTCGTTGCGGGTGTCGCTTTGATTGCGATCTACTCCGTACTGATGATGGCCACCGAAGGCACCGCTGGATGGTCCTGGATCATCCTCGTTGCGGGCATCGGATTGCTGATCGGAGGAGCACGACTGCTCCGGCGCAGCACTGGGGTGTAGATCCCACGTGTCGGCGTCGTGCGTTGCGCCGGAATTGGCGGTTGTCGGGATCACGATGCGGCTCGGGCGGCGTGTCGGTCACGCTGGCGCCACGCGATGTGCTGATGATTGCAGTGTCCGTCGCACCGAAACAGGCCTGGTGTCGTGGTGACGCTCTTGCTCACCATCGGAATCGTGCTGAGCACGGTGGCCGTGTTGCTGTTGTGGTGGCTCTGGCGACTCGAAGTGCGGTCCGTGCTGCGGATCGGCGGCTTTGCGATCGCGGGCATGATGCTCATCGCCGGTGTCGCGACGACGGGACTGTACGTCTGGGCTCGTAACTCGACCGGCACCTCGCAGTTCGCCCGCTCACTCGTGTGGGGCGAGTCGGCGTTCGGCGACCAAGACCGGTTCCCAGCGCGAGGAATCGAAGCAGGCGACGATGTGCTCCAGTTCGGAACGCTTGGTGACGCTCCGCTGGGCACCTACCGAAGCAGCGACGGTGACACGCTCGATCAACTACTCGTCGGCAACCAGACGACTGCCTTCATCGTCCTCAAAGGCGATGACGTGTTGTACGAGGAGTACTTCAACGGCTCGAGTCACGACGCGCTGCAGACCTCGTTCTCGGTGGCCAAGTCGTTCACGTCGACGTTGATCGGCATCGCCGTCGATGAGGGGATCTTCACGAGCCTCGACGACGCGGTGACTGACTACTTGCCAGAACTCGCCGAACGCGATGAGCGATACACGCAGATCACGCTGCGGAATCTGCTCACGATGTCATCGGGACTCTCCTTCGCCGACGGCGGTGGCCCTTGGGACGATCCCGCCAACACCTACCACGGGACCAACCTACGGTCCGGTGTGGTCGACACGCCGCGGATCGAGGGCCCTCCGGGCAAGGTGTTTCATTACAACGACTGGAACGTGATCATGCTCGGACTTGCGCTGGAACGGGCTGCAGGCATCCCGGTCTCCGACTACGCCGCCACGCGGTTGTGGCAGCCGATGGGCGCCGAAGCCGCCGGTTCGTGGAGCCTCGATAGCGATCGCCACGGGTTCGAGAAAATGTTTGTCGGACTCAACGCCCGAGCGATCGATTTCGCCCGGTTCGGCTGGTTGTACCTCAATGAGGGTCGCCGCGGAGACGACCAAATCGTTCCAGCCGAATTCGTCGATGAGGCCACCCGGCTCGACACGACGACCGATCCAGCGAGCGACTACCAGTACCTGTGGTGGATCGATGAAGCCCGAAGCTCCTTCTTCGCCAACGGCGACCACGGGCAGTTCATCTATGTCGACCCCGATGCTGACATCGTCATCGTCCGTCACGGCACCGGCCCCGGAAACGTCGACTGGATCCCGTTGCTGGGCGACATCGCCGACTTCACCACACAGCACGCGCAGGCCCACTAGAGCCGCACATTCGAACTTGGACACCACGGCCGCACTTCGCGAGCCACTCAGGCCCCGACGCCCGCGCCAGAAGGAGAACGTGGCACCAATGATCGACCCGGTGGGCCACAACACCACCCTCCGCCGGCGCTCAGAACAACGAGACCGGCCTCAGTCCGCGACCACTCTGTAACGGCACGAGTGTGCTCGGGTAGCCGCTCCTGAATGTGCGACGCTCGACGCACTCGTTATGCGCTCTCCGCCCCCGGCTATGAGCGGCTGTGCGGGACTGAGAATGCGTCCCGCTCATGGTCGTTATGAGTGGGCTGCGTGTTCGTGGTCGAGCGGATGAAGCCCCGGATGGCTGAGGTGAGGAGCGCTGGTTGGTCGAGTGGGATGAGTGTGTAGGTGTCCTCGACGATGACGAGCCGGCTGTTTGGGATGAGTTCGGCGAGGCGCCGCCCGTGTTCGGGTGGCATGACTCGATCGCGGTCGGCCCATGCGATGAGTGCTGGTCGGTCGAGTTTGCTGAGGTTCTCGGCGGCGTCGAGGAGAACGGTGCGGTTCTTTCCGATAATTCTGAGCGCCTTGACGGCGTCGCGGCGGATGTCGGCGTTGGCGAGCAGTGGTTGCATCCATTGCTTGGTGGTTTTGTCGCCTCGTTTGGTGAGCCAACCGAAGGCGATGGGTAGTCGCCGGATCGGCTTCAGTCGCATCTGTTGCATGAATGCACCGAAGAGCTTGGGGGGCAGTTTTCCGACAGCGACGACGGTTTTGCCGGTAAGCCCAGGAGGCACGTTGTCGAACGCTTCGCAGGCGATCAGTCCGATTCGACCGATCCGGCCGTTGGGGTGATTGGCGACTACGAGTTGCACGATGGCCCCACCGGTGTCGTTGCCCATCAGTGTCACGTCGGCCAGGTCGAGGCGTTCGATCAGTTCGTGAACGAGCGAGGCGATGCCGGTGAGCGACAGGTCGGCGTGAGCGTCGACGGGTTGTCTGTGTGCACCGAGTGGGAGCAGTGGCACGATGCAGCGGTGATCCGCTCGGAGATCGGCGACGACCTCGGTCCAGAGAGTTTCGTCCATCAGTAGCCCGTGCAGGAGGAGGACTGTGGGGCCGTCCCCGCCGGTATCGAGATACGAAATGTCGCCGGCGGAGCTTTCCATCGTGTTCATGACGCACCCGGCTCGGCGTGGTGGGATTCGAGCAGGCGGTTCAGGAAGGCGAGTTCGGCCTCGACGGCGGATTCGTGTTCGGTGAGGAACGGTTCGTAGTGCCCGCCGCGCAGCTGGACCAACTCGCCTCGAACGAGGCGCTCCGAGGCCTTGATCGCCGGCGCTGCGAGTGCGGACTGATCATCGGTGCAAACGACAATGAGTGTTGGACACGTGACGTGCTTGGCTCGTCGGCCCGGCCGGTAGCTGCCGAGCGCGAGGACGGACCGTGCGGCAATCGACTGTTTCCATTGGGGATACTTGTTGGCGGGGTCCAATGCTCGACCGGCGTCGGTTGCGTCCGGAGTGGTCAACACGGCAACGGTGCCGGGCGGTCCGGCCACAGGGACCGTCCATGGCGGCCGTCTGACCAGTCCGCGTAGTTGGTCGCCGAGGCTGCGGCCGATCAAGCGGAGCGTTGCGACAGGTTGTTGATGACGAAGTGCGTTTCGGGTTGCCGCGAGGCCGTCGACGTTGGGTGTCTGGGAGATGACACCAGCAACGGCGGGATCGTGGGCTGCAACGTTGAGGACGTGGCCGCCGGCAAGCGAGAAGCCCCACAGCGCAACCTGGCCTGGGGCCACTTCGGGAAGCTCGGCGGCTCGTTTGATCGCGGCACGCCAGTCTGCGATCTGATCGCGGACACGCACCACCGAGCGAGGGTTTCCTTCGCTGGCTCCCCAGTGGCGGTAGTCGAACGCGAACACCGTGTATCCCGCGGCATGAAACCGTGCCGCGAATCGATCGGTTCCCGGCTCTTTGGGCACGCCGAGTCCCGATCCCATCACGACACACCAGCCGTTCGTTCCCGCGTAGTGCCACGCCGCGCATCGCGACGTCCCGCTGGTGAAGCTCACTGCCTCTCGACAAGTCTCGCGCTGTTTGGCATCGGGTTGGATCTCGATCACAATTCAAACCATACGGTCGTATGTATAGTGAGTCAAGTGAAGCTATCCTGATGGACATGCGTGACGACACGGATGGGCGACGAACTCGTGGAGAGCGAACCCGTCGCGCAGTCGCGGCGAAAGCGGCGGAGCTCGCGTCGGTGAACGGTCTCGGGGGGATGTCGCTCAGTCAGGTTGCCGACGCACTCGATATTCCCAAAAGCAGCGTTCAGGTCGCATACCGACACAAAGAGGACCTCCAACTCGCCACCGTTCAAGCGGCGACAAGAGTGTTCTTCCAGCACGTCGTCGCTCCAGCGTTCGACGTGCCCGAAGGACTCGAACGACTCGAAGCCCTCCTCCAAAACTGGGTCACCTACATCGACAGCCGCGTTCTCCCCGGCGGATGCTTCATGAGCGCAACGTTTGCTGAGTACGACAGCAAGCCAGGCCCGGTACGAGACGCCTTGGCCGAATCGAGACACCAGTGGCTTTACCTCATCGAACAGCAAGCTGCAATCGCCCAACAGGCAGGCTCGATCCCTGAGTCACCCTCAGCGGAGCTGTTGGCGTTTGAGATAGATGCACTCCTCGCAGCGGCGAACGTGGCACGAAATCTCCACGATGACGACAGCGCCCTCGAAACCGCCCAGACCCTCATACAACTCCGACTCAGCACATAACAACCGATCCCGAGCGAGAATGCACGACGGACTGAGACCGCTCGCGATCGGTACGTATCGCTCGGTGAGGTGCGCGAGAATGCGCAGGGAACCGAGGGCCGTCACTCACCGCCGACCTGACGATGTGGATCAATGAAACCTGAGAAAACGAGCGCTACCACCAAGATCTCGACGACGTCGGGCGGGTCGCCGACCACCTCACCAACCGTGAGCGAGGACGGCTACGCGATCAAGGCGCTGAGCCGGTCGACCTGGGATGCCTTCGCTTCGCTGGTCGAAGCCAACGGTGGCATCTTCGGCGGCTGCTGGTGCATGGGGTTCCATCCCGATGACGACCCGAACGACGACGCCGATCGACCCAACCGCGATCGCAAGTACGACCGGGTGTGCGCCGGCTCGGCGCACGCAGCGTTGGTCTTCGACGGCGACGACTGCGTCGGCTGGTGCCAGTTCGGCCCGCCCACCGAGGTGCCGCGCATCAAGAACCGGCGCGAGTACGACAAGTCAGGCGGCGGCGCACCTGACTGGCGGATCGCCTGCTGCTACGTCGGAAAAGGGCACCGCCGCCAAGGCGTTGCCACCGCAGCCCTTGCCGGCGCGCTCGACCTCATCGGGGCGCTCGGCGGCGGACGCGTCGAGGGCTATCCCGAACCCGCCGGCGACGTATCGGCGGGGTTCTTGTTCCACGGCGCGCTCTCGACGTTCGAAGCCGCAGGATTCCGACGCGACCGCAAGATCGGTAAGCACCGCTGGGTCGTCAGCCGCAACGTCGACCCCGTCCACTAACCCGATGCGGCCGCCCGTCGTCGACATCTGCGTCGATCATGGTGTGCCCCGCCAGCTTGCGCAGCGGAAGAAGTCGACCTCCGTGCAAGGCCGATCAGATCGCCACCGCTCGACAACCCGAGCCCCCGCCCCACATCGGCACCTCGGCGTCCGACTTCCCCGCTCGAGAATGCTCATCTCATCGGGTTGTCCGAAGCGGGCATCGGAGACGCGTGCCGGGCAGCGCAACCGAGGCCGTGGGTGGCCGACTCACCGCTTGACTCGCCGGTTGTACTGTGCGCCAGTGGCTCGCTACGTGATCGATGCGCCGACACTCCTGCATCTCGTTGCCAACCACGTCGACGTCCATCCCTCGAATCAACTCGTCGCTCCGAACCGCATCCGGTCCGAGGCGCTCTCCCTGCTGCTGGCAGCCGTGAACCAAGGCGACATCACCGAGGAGCTCGCGCTCCAGCAGCATGAGCGTCTGACCGAAACCAAGGTGCGACTGCTCGGCGACCGGATGTCGCGTCGTACCGCGTGGAGGATCGCTCGCGAGCACGGCTGGGAGACGATCTTCGACGCTGAGTACCTCGCCGTGTGCACGCTGCAGGCTGACGCAATGATCACGATCGATCGGGAACTCGCTCTGAAGGCCGAGGGCATCGTGCCGCTCGCACCGCTTGATGCCTTGTCCTCTGAGCCTGGATCCACCGATCTGATGGGGTGAGCGTCGATGGCGCGTCCACCAAAAAGGCCTCCTGAACTGGGATGATTGTGATGTTCAACGTCACAACACCAACCAGCTCGGGAGGCACTTTCTGTGTGGCCAGTATCGCGCACCATCGACCGCTACGACACGGTCTTCGATCATGACGGGCTGATCTCCAACGCCGGGCTGATCGTCACCGCGACGCTGATGATGCGCCTAGGTGTGGAGCAGCTCACGACACGCTGGGTGCGCACCGGAGCACCGAACGCCGGCCGCAAGATCTGCACCCTGATCGCCGCGATGCTGGCCGGTGCGACCCACATCGATCACGTCGACGTGGTCCGTGCCGGCGCGACTCAGGCGGTGTTGCCGTTCCGAGTGATGGCACCATCGACGATCGGGACGTTCCTGCGGACCTTCACGTTCGGGTTCGTCCGCCAACTCGACGCCGTCGCCTCCCGTCTGCTGGCGCGGGCGTGGGAACTCGGCGCCGGCCCCGGCAAAGCGCCGTTGGTGATCGATCTCGACTCGACGATCTGCGAAGTGCATGGTCACGCCAAGCACGGCGCCGCGTACGGCTACACCCGCCAACTCGGCTACCACCCGCTGCTCGCAGTGCGCGCCGACACCGCCGAGATCGTGTTCTCGAGGATGCGCAAAGGCTCGGCCGGATCATCGCGCGGTGTCGTCCGCTTCATCGACGAACTCGCCGCAATCGTCCGCCGAGCCGGCGCCACGGGGCCGGTCACGGTGCGCGCCGATTCAGGGTTCTGGTCCTGGAAACTGATCGACCGCTTGAACCGGCATCGAATCGCCTGGTCGATCACCGTCACCAGCCACGCCAAGATCAAAGCCACGATCGCCCAGATTCCCGACGACGCCTGGCAACAGATCGATTACACCGCGGGCGGGGTCGCCCAGGTCGCCGAGTGCGTCTACACCGTTGGTCGGCGCGGCTCATCGAAGTTCCGCACCGTCCGGTTGGTGGTGCGTCGCACCCGCTTCACCGAGCCAGCCCAGCTCCGGCTGTTTCCCGAGTGGCGCCACCACGCGTTCATCACCAACCGCTGTGACCTCAGCGCTGTCGAAGCCGACGCCTTCCACCGCCACCACGCCGTCGTCGAACTCGCGATCCGCGACCTCAAAGCCGGCGGCGCCGAACACATACCTTCCGGGCACTACCCAGCGAATGCCGCCTGGTTCGCCTGCGCCGTGATCGCCCACAACCTCACCCGCTGGGCCTGCCAGCTCGCCGATCAGCCGACCGTCACCAGCGTCACGTTCCGGAACCGCATCACCGCCACCCCCGCCGTCGCCGTCAACCGCTCCGGCCGCCACACCCTCCGCATGCCGCGTCGATGGCCCTGGGCCGACACCTTCACCAGCCTGCTGACCGCCATCAGGGCTCTGCCCGGTCCCGCCGGATAGAACCCGGCCCGCGGACCAGCGCACCGCAGCACCCCACCCAGCGCCGACAACACCACCGAACACGACACGCTCACCCCACACGCCCCGACACACCTCCCCAGACACGCCCACGCCGAACCGAGCACCACCAGCACCAGACCGACCCCCACTCAGCCAATCGGTGGATTCAGGCTGAGTAGTCGCGACCAACTCCCCGCCGCCGCGACATGGGCTCATACGCCCGGACCCGATCCCACTGCACCCTCTGAAAACCGCTCCAGAACATTCACGACAGGTCACGCCGAACACTGCGCGAGATCGGCACGACTGGGTGCGGCGACCCGCTCCAGATTGCTCGCGTCTTGAGCCATCGCGTTGACGGAAGCGGTCCGGGCCGGACCTCGACGAGCATGATGGGGACGTGACTGTGCCTTCATTGCAGCGCCGATGGAAATCAGTTGCAGCTGTCGTCGGAACGATTGCGCTTCTTGGCGCCATCGCGGTACTGGTATCCGTCGGAGGCCTCATCTACCTGAGGAACGAAGTCTTCGACAACGAACTTCCGAGCTGTGACCGTGAGCCCGTCGTCTTGGAATGGACTCGGAGAGACGGGCTCTGGCAGCGGAGTGCGCCGTTCGAACTCTTGGAGGACTCACAAACAGTCCAATTCGACCTGACACTCCACAGGGATGACGGCGGCGTCATCCAGACCGGCAAGACCGTCTACGTGATCGCCGCCGGTGGGAACGTCCCAGCCGACACCGACGAGACAACGTCGACCACACAGCCGTTTCGAGCCACGGTGGTCGGCCGCGGGGTCGACGGCGTCAACGAACAGGTGACGTTAGGAGCTGGGGAGTGGCAGTTGATCGTGAAAGGTGGAGCATCTGCAGCCGAAGCGCGATGGCCATGTTGAAAGATGGGGGCAAGGCCCGAACTCCCACGCATATCAACGCCGCCTCCACCGGGACTGAACCACTCGCGATCGGCACTTATCGCTCGGTCGCGACGAGCCGAGACCCGAGCGATAATCGCGCCCAGGAACGCTCGGGCATGCGCTCGGGTTCCGGCGAAGTGTTGGAGGCTACGGCGGTCAGGTGCGCCGCATAATCACGGATCGCCATTTCATTCAGGTTCGTCGGAGTCGTTCGACGACGGCTGCCTGGCTGTTCGGCAGGGCGTGGGCGTAGGTGTTCATCAGCATTTCGGGGCTGTGGCCGAGAAGGTCGGCGATCGCTCGCAGCTCACCGAGGTCGGCCGCACGCTGAACCATGTGAGACGCCGCGGTGTGCCGGAGACCGTGGGACGTCAGCCGAGGCAGGCCGCTGTTGTCGACGATCCTTGCGAGCGCTCGGTCGTAGGAGCGGGGGAGGACCAACCCGCCCTGTCGCGTCGTGATGATGAGGTTGTTGTCCTCCCACTCGCTGCCGGCCGCGAGCCGCTCGGCTGCCTGTTCGGCACGGCGTTTGGCGAACACGCGCATCGTGTCGTCGTCGATCGGGATCGTGCGCCTTGATCTCTCGTTCTTGGCGTTACCCCACGCAGCGCCGGTGTTCGTCGCGACGAGGCTCTCGTCGATCCGTAGCGTCTTCACCTTCGTGTCGACGTCGTCCCATCGCAGCGCCAGCACCTCGCTGCGACGCAGCCCGTAGAGCACGCCGATGCGGAAGGCGATCGCCCAGCGGTGGTCGGTGGTCGCGGCGAGGAAGCGGTCGACCTGCTCGGCGGTCCACGCCACGGTCTCCTTCTCCTTCACGGGCTTCGCCACCACGCGCGGCAGACCGACTCGAGCAGCAGGGGAGCGCGGGATCAAACCTTCGTCGACCGCCTCGGACAACGCCGCCCGCAACACCGTCCGACAGATCTGCACACTGCGCTTCGACAACCGGCCACCGGCGGCGAGCGCGTCGATCCACCGTGCGACGTCCGTTCGATCCAGCGTCGCAAGAGGAATCGCGCCCAACCCGTTTTCGATGTGGGGGATCGCCCACTCGTACTGCTGCTGGGCCTTCTCGGTGATGTCGGTCCGGCCGGCGACGTAGCGGCGAACCAACCAACTCACGGTGCCACGTTCGGTCGACCGGTCGTCTGCTCTCATCGACCGGGCCGCGGTCGTCGCCGAGCGTTGCGACGGGTACGTCCCCACCTGTCTCGGTCGGTGCTTGCCGGTGACCGTGTCGATGCCGTCGACGCGCACGACCCACTTGTCGCGCTGTTTGCGGACCGTCGGCTGCCCCGTTGCCTTCCACGCCATGTCGTCTCCGAGCACTCGTCGTGCCTCAGAGTCTGATACATCGCTGATACATGGTCAACCCGGCGGATGGATCGGTGGTGTAAAACACCAGGTAGATCCAGTCGGGATGGGGAGATTCGAACTCCCGACCCCCTGCTCCCAAAGCAGGTGCGCTAGCCAGGCTGCGCCACATCCCGTGTCGCGCCCGTCGCCGAGCGCGTCAGCGAGTGTACCGGTCGAGCAGCGTCGGCCGGGCGTGAGTTCGGAGCCGTCCCCCGACGTCGCAGCAACCCGGCGGGCCCAGCGAGGGACCGCTCCGTCCGGCTACGTTCGCGACGACCATGCTTCGTCACTTCGCAGTTGCTGCACTGGCCGCCGCCACGCTCGCCGTGGCCGTTCCGGCAGCCTCGGCGGGCCTCGGGCGGTTCGCCGGCGCCGACGTGGTGGCCCCTGCCGAACGGGTTCGAGCTGCTGTCGCGAGCGGCCCGTCGTCGGCCCATCGACGTCTCCGATCGGCCTTCACGGTCACGGACGGCTCGCTGAGCCCCAAGAGCGTGGTCGGCTCGGACGATGGCTTGTTCTTCGCCCAGAACATGATGTACCACCACAACGTCTCGGTCTTCGATCGCGTCGGTGCGAAGGTCGCGACGATTCCCGACACCGTCGATCTGGCTGCATTCGGGGTGCCGGGCGGGGCCGTGGTCCGGGGTGCCCCGGTCGAAGCAGCGTTCACACCCGACGGACGGTTCGTGTACGTGTCGAACTACAAGATGTACGGCCCGGGCTTCCGGTCGGACGCCGGCGACGACTGCGGGCGAGGCAGTTGGGACGACAGCTACGTGTACAAGATCGACGTCGCGAGGTTCCGGATCGTCGACGTCATCGCGACCGGATCGGTTCCGAAGCATCTCGCGGTGTCACCCGATGGCACACGGGTCGTCGTGTCGAACTGGTGCGGGTTCGACGTGACCGTCATCGATGCCACGACCGACACGCCGCTCGCCCGTGTCGATGTCGGGCGTCACCCGCGGGGTATCGCCATCACCCGCGACTCCAGGTACGCGTTCGTCGCGGTCATGGGTGAGGCCCGTATCGACGTCGTCGATCTGCTGACGTTTCGAGTCGTCCACTCGATTCGCGCCGCGGCCGGCTCCACGCCCCGGCACCTCCTGCTGTCGAACGACGGGCGATTCCTGTACGTCTCGAACAATCAGCTGAACTCGGTGCGCAAGATCGACCTCGGCGCCGACCAGGTGGTCGGCCTCGCGTGGACGGGCATCGAGACCCGAACCATGGCGCTGTCCGACGACGGCGAGAGCCTCTACGTCGTCAATTACCGCGACGGCACGGTCAGCAAGGTGCGCACCGATGACATGGCCGTCCTCCAGACCATCTACTCGGGTGTGCATCCGGTCGGCGTCACGTACGACGCAGACACCCGCCAGGTCTGGGTGGCGAACTACACCGGTACGTTGCGCGTGTTCATCGACGAGTAAGGTCGGCGCGGCCCACAGTACGGTCGGCGTCGTGCCGGCCCCGCTGAAGGACTACATCGACGACGGCGTCGTCGACGAGCTCGCCCGCCGATTCGCGGCCGCGGATGACCGGTTCGACACCGAGGGGTTCGTGGCGACGACCGGGCCGCGACTCGGCGGCCTGGAGCTGAAGGCCCGCATCGACCTCATCGCCCGCCGACTGCACGCTGCCCTCGGCGACGACTACCCGACCTCGCTGGCCGCCGTGGTCGCCGTCGCCCGCGCAGAACCGCCGGTCGGGGGATGGGTCGCGTGGCCGCTGCCGACCGTGATCGAGTTGTTCGGGCTCGAACACCCCGACACGTCGCTCGCCGCCATGGAGCACGTCACCAAGCGGATGAGTTGCGAGTTCGCGGTGCGACCGTTCCTTCGCGAACACTTCGACGTCGCATACGCCCGGCTCGAAGTATTCACCGCGAACGACGACGAACACGTCCGCCGCTTGCCGTCGGAAGGCACTCGGCCGCGCCTCCCGTGGGGCATGAAGGTCCAACAGCTCGTCGACGACCCGATGCCGGGCATCGCCCTGCTGCACCGGCTGCGTCACGACCCTTCCGAGATGGTGCGACGCTCGGTGGCGAACCATCTCAACGACGTCGCCAAGGACCATCCCGCGCTCGTCGTCGACACGGTCGCCGCGTGGATGACGGAGGCCGACACCGACCGGCGGATGGTTTCGCATGCGCTTCGAACCCTGATCAAGCGGGGGGATTCGCGCGCGCTTGCCGCACTCGGGTTCACGATCGACCCCGACGTCGCAGTCGACGAGTTCTCGGTGTCGCCCGGCGTCGTCGGCATGGGTGACCACATCACACTGCACGCGGATCTCCGATCCACCGCCCCGACACCCCAACGACTGGTGGTCGACTTCGTCGTCCACCACGTCAACGCGTCGGGGGGCGCATCGCCGAAGGTGTTCAAGTGGACGACCGTCGAGCTGGCACCGAGGGAGCGCCGTATGTTGGAGAAGCGGCGACTGATCCAGCAGGCATCGACGCGGACCTACTGGGCCGGCAACCATCGGGTCGAGCTCCAGGTCGCAGGTGCGGTCGTCGCCGAGACGTCGTTCGACATCCTCGTCTGACCGTGCCAGCAATACCCTGCGGGCCGTGGAGCGTTCGTTCTTCCATCAGGTGCAGGACGTCTTCGAGGGCATGGTGTCCTCGGACGTCGACGGCGATCTGCGCTCGACGGCGCACCAGCGCGGCCTCAAGGTGTGGTACGACGAGGCGACCCGCGAGCACTACGAGGCGCAGTTGATCCGTCTCGATGGCGAGCCGGCGATCGAGATCGGATTCCACGCCGAACATGCCAAGGCGGCAGAGAACGACGTCGTGCTCAGCCGTCTGCTCGCGCACGAGTCGACGTGGCGCGCCGAGCTCGGTGACGAACCGGTGGCGGGGACGTTCCTCGGCGCCGATCGCTGGCGGCGGATCTCGGAGACGTGGGACCCCGTCAACCCCGACGACGTCGACGCTGCGATCGAAGTCGCCGCCAGGCTGGCCGAATACGTGACGGCGATCGAACCGATCCGACGATCGGTCTGAACGGCGTTGCCGATGGGTTCGGCTCGAGAGTGATGCCGACGGCCGGGTACCCGTCGGGACCCGGCCGTCAATCGCTCATCCGAAGAGCGACCCGGGATCGGCCATCTGACTGCGGATGATCACGCCGGCGCTTCCGGCGGTCGGCGCGAACCCGTCCTCGCCGCCGTCGCCGCCGCGGCCGCCCATCGCCGAGCCGCTGCCGGCGTCGCTCCCGTTGCCGCGATCGGCACCGGCAGCGCCTCCGCTCACGGTCAGCGCGCCGCCGACCGAGTTGCCGTTCGGTCCGAGGAGGTGGATCACTCCGCCGCCACCACCGCCACCGCCGTGGTCGTCGCCGCCCGCGAGTGCATCGCCGCCGTCGCCACCGGTGCACCGGATCGTGCCACCGCCGTTGTCGATGTTGGCGGCGGCGCCGAGGATGATGAATCCGCCGCCACCGCCGCCCGCGGCGCCACAGTCGCAGGTCGGATCCGGAGCGTCACCGCCGTCGGCAGCGATGAGCCCGCTGTTCATGATGCCTCCCTCGGCGAGGATGACGAGGGAGCCGCCGCCAGCACCGCCGTCGTTGTCGGGCGAACCGTTGCCACGTTCACCGTTGCCGCCCGCGTACGGGCCCGGGTTGAGGATGTTGCGCAGCACGGGCACGGGGAACGCCCGTGCGCCCGTCAGCGCTCCGCCACGTCCGGGTGTGTTCATCGCCAGGCCGCGTTCGGCGGGGAACGGGTCGAGGTTGCCCGCCCAGACGAGCGCTGGCACGCCGAAGTCGACCGTGATCGTGCCCTGATTCGTGAACGAGCCGCTGCACCGGATGACGGTTCCGCTCGGCACGGTGAGGACCGCGCCGGCACCGATCGTGCAGTTCCCGAACTGGAAGTTGCCGTTCGCCGGTGGGGTCGTCGACCAGTCGGTGTTGCCGGCGACCACGAGATTGCCGGCCGATCCGTCGCCGTAGGCGGACGATCCCGCACCGGCAGGTCCCTGCGGTCCTGCGGGGCCGGTTGCGCCCGTCGCGCCGGGGTCGCCTTGGGGTCCGGCTGGGCCGGGGTCGCCTTGGGGTCCGGTCGGGCCGGGGTCGCCTTGGGGTCCGGCTGGGCCGGGGTCGCCTTGGGGTCCGGTCGGGCCGGGGTCGCCTTGGGGTCCGGTCGGGCCGGGGTCGCCTTGGGGTCCGGTCGGGCCGGGGTCGCCTTGGGGTCCGGCTGGGCCGGGGTCGCCTTGGGGTCCGGCTGGGCCGGGGTCGCCTTGGGGTCCGGTCGGGCCGGGGTCGCCTTGGGGTCCGACGGGCCCGGCATCGCCGGAGTCGCCCTTGGGGCCGGCTGGGCCGACCGCACCGGAGCCCGGGTAGTAGGCGCCGAGCACGTCGATGACGATGTCGACCGAACCGGCCGCGTTGTAGACGTCGAAACGTCCGTCGTCCGACAGCTGCACGTCGACGCCGTTGCTGACGACGTCGCCGGGGGAGACATTGAGGTGCGAGGCGAGCGGTCGGGCCCTGTCCGAGGGGTGCAGGGTGATGAACGACGGGAGCGTCGGTGACACGGCCACGACGTTGATCGACAACGCGGTCGCACCGGCCAGAACTCCACAGTTCCCGACCGCTTCGACGGTCTGTGTCTGGTCGGCGCCGAGCGGCCAGCCGGATCGCGCATGGAGGTCGCGAGAATCGATCAAGCGGCACGGCACGTTCGGGGAGAACACCGACGGCTCGGACGACGCAGCGCGCACGATGCCCAGCCCGCCGACGGCCACCGACAGTGCCGTTGCGGCCGCGATCGCCGTGCTGCGGGATGACCACAGAGAAGAGGACATCGGGAACTCCCATTGGTCGAGTCCACCCCTCGTGGACCGGATACCACGGTACCTATCACACTCAGCGTGGCCGAGTGTGCAGTTTCTGTGAAACCTGCCGGTGCCTGCGAGGAGGTGTCGGGAAAGGGGTCTTGATCGTGTCAGAGCACGTCGAAGGTGACGCCGGCGTGCTCGATCAGCCGCTCGATGAGCAGGTCGCCCAACGCCGTGGCCGGCGTCCAGAAGCCGCCACCGACGTCCGACCGCGGCAGATCGAGCAACGCGAGCGCCGACTCGGCGAGCATCTTGGCCGTGGACCCGTAGCCGGGGTCACGATCGCCGGTGACCTTCGTGACGATGGTCTGCCCGTCGGCCGTCTCGCCGTACAAGCGGAGATCGAAGAAGCCCGCCTCCTGTGCCGCGGGGCTCGGCCCCTCGCCCGGATCGGGGAGGACCGTGCCCAGGAGCTTGCGGGTCGGCCCGAACGCCGCCATCCCGGCGAAGGCGACGGTGCCGCCGGCGATCGCCGTCGCCTTCGCGAAGCCGAAGGGGCCGTCGCCGACGAGCATCGCCTCGTCGTACTCGAACCCGTCACTCCACGGTCGGCCGAGCAGCGCGTGGGTGCGTTGCACGACCCGCGTGTTGGTGGCCGCCATGATGAACGGCGCGGCCCATTGCCCCGACACGTCGTCGCGCTGGGGTCGCACGACGTTGGGCTGCTTCGGGCCGTCACGCATGCCCTTCGGCGCCAGCGCGTAGGGATTGCCGAGGATCTTGCGTAGTCCGGGGTCCTTGCGAGCCTCCTCGATCATGTTGAAGCCACTGGCGATCGTCCCACCGCTCGCACCGCCCTTCGTCGCTTTGACCCGGAGCGCGATCGACGTGCACGGCTCGCCGAACCGTTCGATGGCCTGCTGCTGCGTGAACCAGACACCCAGGTCGGACGGGATGGAGTCGAAGCCGCAGGCGTGCACGATTCGGGCGCCGCTCGCGACGGCGTCGTCCTGGTGGGCGTCGATCATGGCCCGCATCCAGTGCGGTTCACCCGTGAGGTCGCAGTAGTCGGTCCCTGCCTTCGCGACCGCCGCGACCAGCTCCGAGCCGTAGAGCGCATAGGGGCCGACGGTCGACGTGACGACGCGCGTCGACCCGGCGAGCGCAGCCATGGCCTCGCTGTCGCCGGCGTCCGCGACGATGCGCTCGACGTCGGCGCCGGTATCGGCGGCGACCTGCTCGAGCTTGTCGGCATTGCGGCCTGCGATCGCCCAGGAGACGTCGCCGTCGACGCCGATGCGGTCGACGAGCCGCTTCGTCAAGATCTGCCCGACGAAGCTGGTGGCACCGAACACGACGAGATCGAACGAGGGCTCCTGGGGCATCGAAACAGTGTGACACCCCATCGTCACGATGACGACATGGATGACATCACCGATCACAGCGTGGAGGCCGTGCCCGGCCGATCCGGCGCTCGGGGGCGGTGGGGTGCTGTGGATCCGATGGCGGTCGAGCTGACCGATCCGGAGCAGGCCCTCTCGATCTCGTGCGACGACTGTTCGATGCAGTCGACCGATGCCTGCGACGACTGTGTCGTGACGTTTCTGGTGGGGCAAGACGACGATGACTCACTGGTGCTCGACCTCGACCAGGCGAGAGTGGTCCGACTCCTCGGACGAGCGGGCCTCGTCCCCGACCTGAAGTACCGCGTGGCAGGCTGACTGCCTGACAGACCGTGATGCGGCTGACATCGTGGCCCGGCCGGTCGTCGTGCGTCTCCACGACGACACGCGGCGCGCTCGCAAGGCGCGAGTCGGCCGGTCGTGACCGCTCGGAGGCGATTCGAGCTGCGTCGGTCGACACGGGTCGGCTGCCCTGACGCAACCGACCGCTCCGTGCTCAGTATCGCCGCCGCGTCCGACCTGGCCGGGATGGCCGAGGTTGTCGCCGCGATCGACGATCTCCGTGTTCGACACGCATCGGCCAGACGTCGACGCCGCCGCTCGACCGAACAAGGTCCTGGGTCGAACAACTCGGAGCAGGGGATGCGTCTCGTCCCGGGTCGAGCCGCGGCCTCCCGAGGATCGGTGGAGTGTCGACGAAGCGCTCCGGATCGTGTTCGATCTCCGATAGACCTGAAGCGTGCGCCGCCCATCGCCACTTCCGACCTGGGACGAGATCGTCTCGATTGCGGCCGAGCACGGGATCGAACGGCTCGGTGTGGCGCCGGCCGATGTGCTCGAACGGGCACGTGCCGCCCTGCTCGAACGTCGCGACGCAGGGCTCCACGCCGACATGGGGTTCACGTACCGCAACCCCGAACGCTCCACCGACCCGCGACGGGCGGTCGAGCACGCCCGCAGCATCATCGTGGCCGCCCGGCCCTACCGGGCCATCGACGAACCCGAAGCACCGCCGGGCGCACAGGCGCGTGTCGCACGCTATGCCTGGGTCGATCACTACGCCCCGCTGCGGGCCGGGTTGCGCGCCGTCGTCGCCCGCATCAAGCGAGCCGACCACCGCGCCGTCGCCTTCGCCGACGACAACTCCGTCGTCGACCGCGAGGTGGCCTACCTCGGTGGTCTCGGCTGGTTCGGCAAGAACGCCAACATCCTGCTGCCCGGTGCGGGCAGCTATTTCGTGCTCGGCTCGATCATCACGACCGCCGACTACCCGGTCAGCGAACCCGTCGCCGACGGCTGCGGGGTGTGCCGCCGCTGCCTCGACGGATGCCCGACCGGAGCGATCGTGGCCCCCGGCGTCGTCGACGCCAACAAGTGCCTCGCGTGGCTCGTGCAGCGTCCCGGCAGCTTTCCGGTCGAGTACCGCGAACTGCTCGGTGACCGACTCTACGGCTGCGACGACTGCCAGGAGGTCTGCCCTCCCGCCGTCCGGCTGGGGGACCGGCACCGCGTCGACCTGGCCGCCGGCGGCGAACCCGTGCAGGCGTGGGTCGACGTGCTCGAGCTGCTCGACGCCACCGATGACGAACTGCTCGAACGTTACGGGCGCTGGTATCTCGCCGACCGCGACCCCGTCTGGTGGCGCCGAAACGCTCTGATCGTGCTCGGTAACGCCGGCGACGGCGACGACGACCGGACCCAGCACGTGATCGCGCGCTATCGCACGCACGACGACGAGATCCTTCGTGAGCACGCCGGATGGGCGGCCCGGCGCCTGTCGACCCGGGTCGACGAATGAGGCACGTGCTCGTCACCAATGACTACCCGCCGAAGATCGGTGGCATCCAGAACCTCCTGTGGGAATGGTGGCGGCGACTGCCGCCCGATCGCTTCGCCGTGCTCACCAGCCCCTACGACGGTGCGGCCGAGTTCGACGCCGAGCAGGCGTATCGCATCCAGCGGGTACCGGAACCGGTCCTCCTCCCGCATCCGCTGATGGTCAAGCGGGTGAACGAGCTGGCCACCGAGTTCGGCGCCGAACTCGTCGTGCTCGATCCAGCGGTGCCCCTGGGGATGATCGGCCCGTCGCTCGATCTGCCCTACGACGTCGTGCTGCACGGCGCCGAGGTGACCGTCCCCGGCCGGCTGCCGGGAGCCAAGCAGAGCCTCGCACGGGTGCTCCGCAACGCGCGGCAGGTCATCGCAGCCGGACAGTACTCCCTCGACGAGGCGAACCGCGCCGCCGGGTGTGAGCTGCCCGCCACGGTCGTGCCGCCCGGCGTCGACGTCGAGCGCTTTCGACCGCTCGCCACGGACGAACGGGCGGCAGCCCGCCGTGACTTCGGATTGCCGGTCGACGGTCAGGTCATCGTCGGGGTGTCACGGCTCGTGCCACGCAAGGGCTTCGACACCGCGATCCGTGCCGTGGCCGCGATGCGATCGAGCCATCCCGACCTCGTGCTGGCGATCGCCGGCAGCGGCCGCGACGACGTGCGCCTGAAACGGCTCGCCGGCGACCTCGACGCGCCGGTGGTGTTCCTCGGCCGGGTCTCGCAGGCGGATCTGCCGCGAGTGTTCGGATGCGGCGACGTGTTCGCGATGATCTGCCGGAACCGGTGGGGCGGGCTCGAACAGGAAGGCTTCGGCATCGTGTTCGTCGAGGCTGCTGCGTGCGGCGTCCCACAGGTCGCCGGCGAGAGCGGCGGAGCGGCCGAAGCGGTCGAACACGGCGCCACGGGTCTGATCGTCGACCCACCCGGTGGGGACCAGGCCGTCGCCGACACCGTGGCCGCGTTCTCGCAGCTCCTCGACGATGATGCGCTTCGCGCTCGGATGGCATCGACGTCGCGGGAGCGGGTGCTGGAGCGGTTCTCCTACGACGTGCTGGCCCGCCGGCTCGGTGCCGCCCTCGGCGTCGAGTGATCGAACAGCGGTATCGTGGGACCGTGGCGGCAGACGACCTGATCATCCGGGCCAACCTCGCCCTGACGGCGGTGTTCGCCATCACGGCGTCGTATGCGGCGGCCGTGTTCTCCACGACGGCCCAGTGGATCGGGGCCGTCACCGCGATGCTCCTGTTCGCGATCGGCGTGTTCGCGTTCTTGTGGTCGTACTGGAGTGCCGTGCAGCGGAGTCGCAACGACGAGATCTCCGTGACGCAGCTCTACCTCCTCATGGGCGACGCCATCCCCGCCCCGGTACGGCGAACGATGAACCTCACGCTGTTGATGCAGACTGCGATCGCCACGATCACGACGCTGTCTCGCCCGAACGGACCCGACGGCAATCCTGGCTCGTCGCTGGCGGTCGGCTTCCTCGTGCCGATGCTGGGCTTCGGGCTGAATGGCCTCTGGGCCGCCTCACATGGCAACTTCGCCACACGCGCCAAGCTCCCACCCTCGACCAGAGAAATCAGGCAGAATGCAGACCATGGCTGAGACCGCAACCGAGACGATCACCATTGCGGCGCCACATGACCAGGTGTGGGAGATCGCGACCGATCTCGAGCGCTATCCCCAATGGGCTCATGATGTCAAAGACGTCATGATCACGAGCCGTGACGACGCCGGCCGCCCCGAACAGGTCGAGTTCCGGACCTCGGCGCTCGGTCGAAGCACCCATTACACGCTCCGGTACGACTACTCCGAGGCGCCCGGCGTCCTGGCGTGGACCATGGTCAAAGGTGACATCCAGCGATCGATCGAGGGCGCCTACCGATTCACGCCGACCCACGATGGCGGCACGACCGTGCAGTACGACCTGGCGATCGAACTGGTCGTTCCGCTTCCCGGGTTCGTCAAGCGCCGGGCAGAGCGACGAATTCTGAACGCTATCAAGGAGCTCAAGGCGTTCGCCGAAGCGTGAGTGCTCGTACGGTCGGCATCGACGTCGGGGGCACGAAGTGTCTCGGAGTGGCGCTCGACGGTCACGGTGAGATCGTCGCCGAGGACCGCCGGCCGACGCCGCGCGGCGACGGCAGTCTCCCGAAGCTGATCGAGACGCTCGCGGAACTGGCCACGGAACTCGGACCGTTCGACGAGCTCGGTGTCGGCGTCCCGGGTCTGGTCACCCACGACGGCGTCCTCCGGGCGGCGCCCAACCTCGACGGCGTTGCCGACTTCGATGTCGCCGGGTTGCTCGGTGAGCGCCTCGGTCGGCATGTCTTCGTCGACAACGATGCCACGTGCGCAGCCGTGTCCGAGTGGTTGTTCGGTGCCGGCCGAGGGGCCAGCGACATGGTTCTGGTCACGCTCGGAACCGGCATCGGCGGCGGTCTGGTCGCCGGTGGTCGCCTGCAGCGCGGGAGCCACGGATTCGCAGGCGAGTACGGCCACATGGTCGTCGATCCGGCCGGCCCGCCGTGCCCGTGCGGCAGGCGAGGGTGCTGGGAACGCTATGCGTCGGGTTCCGGTCTCGCCCGCCTCGCGCGTGAGGCCGCGGTCGGCCGGCGGGTCAACCGCGTGATCGACATCGCCGGCGGCGACCCCGAGGCGGTGCGGGGTGAGATGGTGCAGCAGGCAGCTCGTGAAGGCGACGCCGATGCGCTCGGAGTGATCGACGACTTCGGCCGCTGGGTGGCGCTCGGGCTCGTCAACCTCACGAACGTCCTCGATCCCGAGCGGTTCGTGCTCGGCGGTGGTCTCGCCGCCGGAGCCGACCTGTACCTGGACCCGATCCGGAAGTGGTTCAGCGAGCTGATCTACCAGCCCGAGCTCCGTCCGATGCCCGAAGTGGCCTTCGCCTACTGGAACGAACGAGCGGGCGCAGTCGGCGCCGCACTGCTGCACTCCGTGCACGAGCCCGGCTGACTCGTCACGAGCGGCCGGCGGGATCAGGTTCGGGCGGTCCAGTTGGCCCGCGCCGTTGTGATCTCAGCCCACGCCGCGTCGCGGCCCGCCATCCCTTCGGCAGACGCGTACTTGTTCGGCTCCAGGGCTTTGTAGACCTCGAAGAAGTGTCGGATCTCGGCGCGCAGCTGAGGTGTCAGGTCGTCGATGTCGTGCACGTTGGCCCAGCGGGGCTCGTTCGGAGGCACGCACAGCAGCTTGGCGTCCTCGCCCGCCTCGTCGTGCATGTACAACACGCCGACCGGTCGTGCCTCGACCCACACGCCCGGGTAGACGGGGTCCTCCAGGAGGACGAGGGCGTCGAGCGGATCGCCGTCACCGGCGAGCGTGTCGGGCACGAAACCGTAATCGGCGGGATAGGTGGTCGCCGTGAAGAGGCGCCGATCGAGGTAGACGCGGCCGTCGTCGTGGTCGATCTCGTACTTGTTGCGACTCCCACGTGGGATCTCGATCACGACGAAGACACACCCGTCAGGGGGTTGCTTTCCCATGCGCGCATCCTGTCACACCGGAGGAGATGCCTTCGTAGTGCGCCACGACGCGTGGCCCCACTGCCGATAGCTTCGCGAGCATGGAGTTCCGCCGCATCGAGAACTTGCCCCCGTACGTCTTCACGATCATCAACAATCTGAAGATCGAGGCCCGCCGCGCCGGTCACGACGTGATCGATCTCGGGTTCGGCAACCCCGACATCCCGTCACCCGACATCGCCGTTCGCAAGCTCGCCGAAGCGGCCGAAAACCCTCGCAACCACCGATACTCGCTCAGCCGTGGGCTCCCGAAGTTGCGTGAGGCGATCGCCGGCTACTACCAGCGCACCTGGGGTGTCGAACTCGATCCGGAGCTCGAGATCACCAACACGATCGGCTCGAAGGAGGGCTTCAGCCACCTCATGTGGGTGCTGCTCGACCACGACGACGCGGCGATCGTTCCCAGCCCGAGCTACCCGATCCACATCTACGGGCCGCTCTTCGCCGGCGCCGACCTTCGCCAGGTGCCGATGCGTGGCCTCAGTCACCCCGAGGCCCGCGACAACTTCACGGAGAACTTCTTCGACAACCTCCACACCGCGTACGACGTCGGCTGGCCGAAGCCGCGTGTGCTCGTCATCTCCTTCCCGCACAACCCGACCGGGGCGTGCGTCGATCTCGAATTCATGCAGCGCGTCGTCGACTTCTGCCGTGAGCGCGAGATGATCGTGGTCCACGACTTCGCGTACGCCGACGTCGGCTTCGACGGGGTCCAGCCGCCCAGCATCCTGCAGGCCGAAGGAGCGAAGGAGGTCGCGGTCGAGCAGTACTCCATGACGAAGAGTTTCTCGATGGCGGGGTGGCGGTGTGCGTTCCTGCTCGGCAACGCCGAGGTGGTCCAGGCGCTCGTCAAGCTGAAGAGCTATCTCGACTACGGGATGTTCCAGCCGGTTCAGATCGCATCGACCGTCACCTTGAACGAGGCGGCCGACTTCCCCCGGGAGGTCTGCGCAACCTACGAGCGCCGTTGCGATGCGCTCATCGACGGGCTCGGTCGTATCGGTTGGGACGTGCCGAAGCCGGGCGGAACGATGTTCGTGTGGGCGCCGATCCCCGAGCCGTACGCCGAGATGGACTCGGTCGAGTTCTGCTCGATGCTGGTCCGCGACAGCGACGTCGCACTCTCGCCCGGTCTCGGCTTCGGGCCCGGCGGTGAGGGGTATGCCCGTTTTGCGTTGATCGAGAACGAGCAGCGCATCGCACAGGCGGTCCGCAACCTCCGCAAGGGGCTCACCAAGCTCGGCTGAGCGGTCCTCGTCAAGCCGTCATTCCCTCGTCACGCGCCCGTCACACGCCATGCCTACCCTCGATGCCGTGCACACCGTCGTCGTCCGACTCTGGCTACCCGACCGCCCCGGCGCGCTCGGACAGGTCGCGAGCAGGATCGGATCGGTCCGCGGCGACGTGCTGGCGATCGAGATCCTCGAGGTCGGTGGCGGTCGAGTCATCGACGAACTCGTCGTGGCCCTGCCCGACGCGTCACTGGTCGACCTGATGGTGAACGAGGTCCATGCGATCGACGGCGTATCGGTCGAGCACGTCCGTGAGATCGGCGACGGTCATGTGGACGCCAGCGTGCTGTCGCTGTCGGCCGCCGCCGAACTCGCGGAGTGCGCGCCCGCCGAACGGGTGGCGACGTTCCTCGACGGTGTCGTCCGGTTGACCGAGGCCACGTGGGCGATGGTGACCCGCGACAGCGAGGTGATCGAGTCGGTCGGCGAGGTGCCGTCGGCCGACTGGGTGACATCGTTGCTGGCGGGGAGTCGGCACCTCGGCGATCCCCACGCGACGTCGAGCGACATGTTCTGGAGCGACTTGCCGATGTCGTCGATGTGGGTCGCGGCCGGTCGCGACGGGCGACCGGTGCACGATCGCGAGCGAGTTCGCCTCGACCTCTTCGTGCGGATCGCCGACACACTGCTGGTCGGCGTGTCAGTCGGCTGATGCCCAGCCCTTGGCCCGCTCGACCGCACGCAACCAGTGCTGATGGGCGAGGTCGGTGAACGTTCGGTCGGGTTCGGGTTCGAAGGTCGCATCGAGCTGCCACGTGGCCTGGATCGCGTCGAGGTCGGGCCACACGCCCTCGGCGAGGCCGGCGAGGAACGCCGCCCCGAGCGCGGTCGTCTCCTGGTCAGCGGGTCGACGAACGGTCACACCGAGCTGGTCGGCCTGCATCTGCAGCATGAAGTCCATGACCGAGGCCCCACCGTCGACACGGAGGTCGACGATCGGTGTGCCGCTCGCTTCGACCATGGCGTCGACCACGTCGCGTGTCTGATACGTCATCGACTCCACGACCGCCCTCGTGATGTGGGCTCGTGTCGTGCCGCGCGTGATGCCGACGATCGTCCCTCGTGCGTACGGATCCCACCATGGCGACCCCAGACCCGTGAAGGCCGGTACGAACATGACGCCTCCCGTGTCGGGCACGCTCTCGGCGAGTGGGCCCGTCTCAGCTGCGTCGTCGATGATGTTGATGCCGTCGCGCAGCCATTGGATCGCAGCACCGGTCACGAAGATCGCTCCTTCGAGCGCATAGGCGACGGTGCCGTCGCTGAGCTCCCAGGCAATGGTGGTCAGCATGCCCTCGGTGGGCGGTGGGCACGTCTCGCCGACGTTCAGGAGGACGAACGACCCGGTGCCGTAGGTGTTCTTGGCCATGCCGGGTCGAAAGCAGGCCTGGCCGAAGAGCGCCGCCTGCTGGTCGCCGGCCACGCCGCTGACCGGTATGCCTCCGGGAGCTCCGCAGCGGTCGGAGGTGCTTCCGAATCGTCCGCTCGACGGCTTGACCTCGGGGAGGGCTTCGATCGGCACGTCGAGGAGATCGCACATCTCGGCGCTCCACTCACGACGCACGATGTCGTAGAGCAGTGTCCGACTCGCGTTGGTGACGTCGGTGACGAACGATTCACCGCCGGTGAGATTCCAGATCAGCCACGAGTCGATCGTGCCGAGTGCCAGGTCCGGGTCGGTCGGGATGTCGCGTTCGCGGAGCAGCCACTCGAACTTGGTGCCGCTGAAGTACGGGTCGAGCACGAGACCGGTGGTCGCTCGAACGAGATCGAGGTGGCCGTCGGCTTCCAGTTGGTCGCAGCGCGCCGCCGTGCGCCGGTCCTGCCACACGATCGCCGAGCCGTAGGGCACACCCGTCGACCGGTTCCAGGCGACGACGGTCTCGCGCTGATTCGTGATGCCGATCGCAGCGACGTTGTCGCGTCCGACGCGGCCGATCACGTCGTTCAGGGTGGCGAGCACCGCGTGCCAGATCTCGGTGACGTCGTGCTCCACCCAGCCGGGCTGAGGGTAGTGCTGGGTGAACTCGCGGTAGGAAGCGACGGTGTCGTGCTCGCCGACGAACACGGCACGGCTGCGCACCCCCGTCGTGCCGGCATCGATCGCGATCACACAGGTGTCGGTTGAGGTGTCGGTGCTCACGCTCCCGACCGTACCCGAGGCGATGCCCCATCCGGGACGTCGGTCAACGACGACGCTTGCCGGATCGGTTCGGTCGGGTGCCGCCGCCCGTCCGCCTCGTGGGAGCAGGCCGGGGACGGGGTCGGTCGGCCGCGTCCACGACCGGCTCGTCCGTCGCCGGGCGGGACTCGCTCCGCAGGTCCTTGAGCTGTCGCCGCTGGTAGCCGAGCTTGGCCAGGGCATAGCCGATCGCGAGGTAGATCGGCCCGCTGGCGAGCAGGCCGCCGAGAATGCCGAGGAGGCCTTGATCGCGGAAGAAGACCACGAACACGACCGCCATGATCGTGACGTAGATCAACCATTCCCGCACGAGCCGCTGCCAGGGGACCGGTCGATTCGCATCCCACGCCACGAAACCCTTCCTAGCAGCTGGGCACGTGTGCCGAACACGTCGGACGATGTGCTGTAAGCGGTTGCAGCGAATCCACGGCCGCATAGGATCCACCGCGTGCGTGTTGGAGTGCTGACCGGCGGCGGTGACTGCCCGGGCCTGAACGCCGTCCTGCGCGCGATCGCACGCAAGGGTGAACGTGTTTTCGGCGATGAGATCGTCGGGTTCCTCGATGCGTGGGATGGCGTGATGGAGCGTCGCACCGTGCCGCTGACCGTCGAATCGATGCGCGGCATGTTGCCGCGTGGCGGCACGGTACTCGGGACGCGGCGAGGCAGCCCGTTCCAAGTGCCCGGCGGCGTCGAGGCGGTCGAGGCGACGCTGTCCGACATGGGGATCGAAGGGCTGATCGTGATCGGCGGGAACGGCTCGTTGAGCGTGGCTTCCGACCTGCATGCGCAACGCGGCCTGCCGATCGTCGGCGTGCCGAAGACGATCGACAACGACATCGAGGGCACCGAGGTGACCTTCGGGTTCAACACGGCGGTCCAGATCGCCACCGATGCGATCGACCGGCTGCACACCACCGCAGAGAGCCACGTCCGGGTGATGGTCGTCGAGGTGATGGGCCGACACGCCGGCTGGATCGCGACCCATGCCGGTATCGCCGGTGGTGCGACAGCCGTGCTGGTGCCCGAGCGCCCGTTCGACATCGACGAGGTGTGTGAACGGTTGGTCCGCCGACAAGAGCGCGGACGCTATGCGTTGATCGTCGTGGTCGCCGAGGGGGCGCTCCCCAAGGAAGGCACGCTGCACGTCGGCGAGGGCGAGGTCGACCGCTTCGGGCATGTACGGCTCGGCGGCGTCGGTCAGCTGGTTGCGCACGAGATCGGCGAGCGGACCGGTTTCGAGACGCGGCCGGTGCTGCTCGGGCACGTCCAGCGGGGCGGGACGCCGACGGCTTACGACCGGGTTCTCTCGACGCGGTTCGGCGTGGCGGCGATCGACGCCGTGCATCGTGGGGCCTGGGGGCAGATGGTCGCGCTGCGCGCCGACCGGATCGTCGACACGCCTCTGTCGGAGGTCGTCGGGCGGACCCGCCCGGTCGACGTCTCGCTCTACGAGGACGTCGCTCAGATCTTCTTCGCGTGACTCGCGCCGTAGGTCGTCAGGCGCCGGCGGGCAGCGGCGGGAACGCCGGCTGCGCCGACTGCACGAAGTTCGGGTAGTCGTACACGCTCAGCGGGGCGGCGGTGTTGCCTCCGACCGGTCGGGGCCACGACACCGTCTCGCCATCGACCGTGATCTGGACCCGTTCGACACCGTCGAGTTCGGTGGCCGTGTACACGATCTGCGCAAGCGCTTGCGAGAGCGGTTGTCCGGTGAGCTCGGTGAGATCGTGGCTGAGATCCAGGAAGAGCAGTGGTCCCTGCTTGAACGTCGTGTTCAACTCGAGGCTCGGCGGCAGGAAGGTCGTGAACTGCTGTTCGAGTTCGTCGTCGTTGGGGCCGGCCAGCAGGATCTCGATCAGGTCACGCCGAGATACTGCCTCGCGGGGAACGGAGCGGAGGAGCCGATCCTCGCCCGGAGCGCCGAGGTAGATGCGATCCTGGCCTTCGGCCTGGCTGCCGGTGCCCGACTGTGACGGCGCGAGACTCTGCTCCTCTTCCGGAAGGTCGCGGGGGAGCGCGTCGGGACTGAGTCCGCACGAAGTCAGGACGACTGCGGCGAGCAGGAGCACGGATCGTCGGATCAATCGTCCAACTCCTCGGCGTCGAGTTCGATGACGAACCTCGCACCAGATTCACCGTCGAGTCGGTCCTCGACCCAGACGCGTCCCCCGTGCATGCGAACGTGCTCGTCGACGAGGGAGAGTCCGAGACCCGCACCGTCGTTGCCCGCTCGACGGCCGGCGACGCCGCCGCGCGCGAACCGCTCGAACACGAGTGCCCGTTCGTGCTCCGCGACGCCGGCGCCCCGGTCCTCGACGGCGATCCGAACCTTGGTGACGGGCTCATCGGCGGCGTCGACGACGCGGATCGAGACCTCGGGATTGCCGTCGCCGTGGATCCGTGCGTTGTCGATCAGGTTGGCGACGACCCTGGCGAGCCTGCGCCGGTCACCGTTGATCAGCACCATCTCCGAACGCTCGGACACGTCGACGACCGTGTCGGGCACACTGCTGATCCGTACGGCCTGCCGGACGAACTCGGCGACGAGCAACTCTTCGAGATGGAGTCGCACGGCGCCGGCGTCGAATCGGCTGATCTCGAGCAGATCCTCGACGAGGCCCTGGAACCGGACCACATCGCTCTTCAGCAGGTCGAGTGCGGCTTGGGCTCGCTCGGGCATCTCATCGCGGCGGGCGTCCATCACCTCGACCGACGCCGACAGCGTCATCAGCGGTGATCGGAGCTCGTGGCTGACGTCGGAGGCGAACCGGGCGTCGCGCTCGATTCGCTCCTCGAGCGCGGTCGCCATGTCGTTGAACGAGTTCGCGAGCACGCTCAGGTCGGGATCCTCCGTCAATTCGAGCCGGGTGTCGAGGCGCCCGCCCGCGATCGCCTTCGCGGCCTGGGCGGCGACGCCCACCGGCCGTACCGCACGCCGGGCCGCGAACGAACCGGCGGCCACTCCGAGCGCGGTCGTGATGATCGTGCCGAGCACGAGCGAGAGCCGGACCGAACTCAAGGTGTCGTTCACGTTCTCGAGGTTGAAGAACTCGAAGTACGCGGAGTCCGGTTGGAGTCGATAGCCGATGGCCAGGTACGGCTCGCTGTCGATCTCGACGATCATGCGCGAGGCGAGCCCATCTTCGATCACACGGTTCCGGAGTTCCTGCGGCAGCTTGGTCTCGTCGAAGCCGGTCCGGCCGAGCGCCCAGTCGCCGTTGTAGAGGATCAGCGGATTCTGGACCCCCAGCTCGACGAGGCGGTCGACGGCGGGTTTCCCGCTGCTGGGGTTGCCGCGGAGTTCGACAGCGGCGGTCGAGGCGTTGCTGCGGGCGATGCCCCGTGCAGCTTCGTCCTGCTGCTGGACGACGCTGGACCGTGCGAAGCCGTACGTGACGAACGCGAGCACGACCGACAGCAGCAGCGCGCCGAGCGTGAAGATCAGAAGGATCCGTCGACGAAGACCCCACTTGCGCCGTGGATCCGGGCGTGGAAACGAGCGGGTGTCGGGGACGACCGCCGGAATCTCTGCGGCCGCCGTGGTCACGTCTGGAGCCGGTAGCCCAGCCCGCGCACCGTGACGACATGACGAGGATTCGCCGCATCCGCCTCGACCTTGGTGCGCAGTCGACGCACGTGCACGTCGACGAGCCGACCGTCACCGAAGTAGTCGTAGCCCCAGACCTTGTCGAGCAGTGCCTCGCGGCTGAACACCTTGCCGGGATTCTCGGCCAACTCGCAGAGCAGGCGGAACTCGGTCTTGGTGAGGTGCACCTCGTCACCGCCACGCAGGACCTTGCCCTCCTCCGGGATCAACTCGAGGTCCCCGAAGACGAGGCGTTCGTGTGCCGGCGACGTCGGACGGATCCGGCGCAGCAGTGCCCGGATCCGGGCCGACAGCTCCTTGGCGGCGAACGGCTTGGTCAGGTAGTCGTCGGCGCCGGCCTCGAGGCCGGCCACGATGTCGTGAGTGTCGTTGCGGGCGGTGACCATGACGACCGGGACGTCGCTCGTGCGCCGGATCGTCCGGCACAGCTCGAAGCCGTCGATCCCGGGCAGCATGATGTCGATCAACACGACGTCGGGAGCGGCGTGGTGGAACAGCTCGATCGCCTGCTCGCCGCTCTCTGCCTCGTCGACCGTCCAGCCTTCGTCCTCGAGGGCGAGTTTCACTGCGGAACGGATGCGCTCGTCGTCTTCCACGGCCAGGATGCGAGTTCCCACGCTCCCCATGATGCCGCAAATCGAACCCGAAGTGCGATCAATGGGCTGGTCAGGACGTTTGCAGCGCGTGCAGGAACGCCGCGTGGACGCCGGGCGCAGCCGCGACCATCTCCTCGGGCCGGGCGCGGTGGCCCGAGAAATCGGTCGTGACGGCGCCGGCTTCCCGGGCGATCAGCTCGCCGGCGGCGGCATCCCACGAGTTGAGGTACAGCTCGTAATACACGTCGAGACGACCACACGCCACCATGCACAGGTCGACTGCGGCCGAGCCGAGCCGCCGCACATCGCGCACCTGCGTGATCAGCCCGACGAGCCGTTCGGCCTGCTCGCGTCGTGTCGACGGCTGGTAGCCGAACCCCGTGCCCACGAGCGCGAGTGACAGGTCCGTTTCGCCGCTGGCCCTGATCGACCGTCCGTTCAACGTGGCGCCTCGGCCCGCCGCAGCCGTGAACATCTCGTCGAGTGGCGGGACGTACACGGCAGCGGCGACCATCTCGTCGTCGTGCGCGACCGCCACCGAATTCGACCAGGCGGGTTGGTCGTACACGTAGTTGGTGGTGCCGTCGATCGGGTCGACGTACCAGGCGTAGCCGCTCGTGCCCGTGTCGGCGGTGCCCTCCTCGCCGATGATGGCGTCATCGGGCCGGAGCTCTCGGATCAGCCCGACCACGTGCGCCTCGGCGGCCTCGTCGAACTCGGTGGCGATGTCGGTCGACGACGACTTCGTCGTGCCGGCGAGCGCAGTCGCTCCGATCGCCTGACGGCGCCCGGCGAGGGCGATCTCGCCGGCGCCCCGGGCGAGTCGTTCACACAGGTCTCGCAGCTCGGTCAGCTCATCGGCCCCGATCTCGTCAGCGCGGGGCATGTCCCGCCTGTTCCCGATCGGCGATCTCCCGCCACTCGCCCATCGCGCGGAGCGCGAGCACGGCGACGATCGCCATGCCGCCCGCACACGTCACGGCGCCGGCCAGCAGGCCGAGGCCCTTGGCGAATGCGCAGTCGCCATCGCACTGGAGATCGACCAGCGCGAATCCGATCAGGGCACCGGCGAGACCGCCCAGGAGGATCGAGACGAAGGCGATGACGCGGGCCGCGACGGGCGGGATTGCCGAGAGCGGTCGCGATTCGGACACGGCATCAGCCTACGAGTGCCCGTGTCGAGGCGGGCGCTCGACCGAGGTCGTAGAGTGCCGGCGTGAGCGTGGTCGTCGTCGTTCCGACGTACAACGAGGTCGGCAACATCGAGCCACTCTGCCGGCTCGTGCGCGCTGCGCTACCGACCGCGGAGGTGCTGATCGTCGACGATGCCAGCCCGGACGGAACTGCCGACGAAGCTCGCCGTGTCGCCCGTGAGCTCGGTCCGGTCGAAGTGATCGACCAGGCGACCAAGGGCGGCCTCGGCGCGGCGTACCGCACCGGCTTCCGTGAGGCGCTGGCACGCGGCGCAGACGTGTGCGTGCAACTCGATGCCGATCTGTCACACGATCCGGCGGTGGTGCCGGCGCTGGTCGCCAACGTCGAGCACGGCGCCGACCTCGCGATCGGCAGCCGGTACGTGCCCGGCGGCCGGACCGTGGATTGGCCGTGGCAGCGACGAGTGCTGTCGCGCTGGGGCAACCGGTACGCCGCCGGGGTGCTCGGCCTGGCCGTGAATGACGCGACGAGCGGCTTTCGGGCCTACTCGGCGGACGCGTTGCGACGAATGGACTACGAGACGGTCCTTGCCGACGGCTACGGCTTCCAGGTCGAGATGACGCACCGTCTGGTCGGCGCCGGCGGCCAGATCGTCGAGTTCCCGATCACCTTCAGCGAGCGAGTGTCCGGCGAGTCGAAGCTGAACAAGAGCATCATCGGCGAGGCCCTGCTGCTCGTCATGCGCCTGTGGCTGTCCGACGCCCGAGGTCGTCGCGAACGCCGCCGTGCCGGCCGCTGACGGCCGGCACGCGGCGACGCCCCAGCCCGATCCCGTGGCGAGACGTGCATGGATCGCACCCCCGAACGTGATGCAGGAGAAATCGGCCACCCGTGATCGCACGGGCCGTGGGAACGCCGCGTGTTCCGCGCCCGTCACACCGTCCTGCATGTCGACATGAGCCGAGGTGACGGTTCGTATCCGTCGGTGGGTGGGTGTGTTCGACCTGCGGCGCGCAGCGACCCACCGGACGACGCTCCACACGGACGCGGTTTCGAGAAGCACGACGAAGGATCGCGAGCGGGATGCCTCCCGAGAAGCCTGCTCCGACGACCACGCAGCCAGTCTGCCGAACTTGGGTCCCGTAGCGTCTACGCCGTGGACCGCGCCCATCGGACAATTCTCCATGTCGACATGGACGCGTTCTACGTCTCGGTGGAGTTGCGGCGGCGGCCGGACCTCGTCGGGCAACCCGTCGTGGTCGGCGGGACCGGGAACCGGGGCGTCGTCGCTGCAGCGTCGTACGAAGCCCGCCGGTACGACGTGCATTCGGCGCTGCCGTCGGCGGTGGCACGGCGGCGATGTCCGCACGCGGTGTTCCTCCCCGGGGACCACGAGCTGTACTCCGAGGTCAGCCGGGACGTCCACGAGATCTTCGGGCGTTACACACCGCTGATCGAACCGCTCTCGCTCGACGAGGCGTTCCTCGATGTGACCGGGGCGATCCGGCTGTTCGGTGAGGGCGTCGAGATCGCGCGTCGCATCCGCGCCGACGTCCGCGCCGAACTCCAACTCGGCTGTTCCGTCGGTGTGGCACCGAACAAGTTCCTCGCCAAACTCGCCTCGGTCGAGGCGAAGCCGCGGGCCCTGCCCGATCGGATCGAACCCGGCAGGGGCGTGGTCGAGGTCGCACCCGGCGCCGAACTCGACTTCCTCCATCCGCTTCCCGTCAAGCGCTTGTGGGGGGTCGGTCCGGTCACGCTGGAGAAGCTCGAGCGACTCGGCATTCGCACGGTCGGCGACCTCGCCCGGCTCGACGAGCGCACCGTCGTGAACGCACTCGGGCAGGCGAATGGAACACACCTCCTGTCCCTGTCGAACGGTCTCGATGACCGTCTCGTCGAGGTCGACCGTGACCCGAAGTCGATCGGGCACGAGGAGACCTACCCTCATGACCTGTACGACGTCGACGACCTCGATCGGGAGTTGGTCCGGCTCGCCGATGCCGTGTCGTCGCGCCTGCGCAAGTACGGCTCCGGGGCTCGCACGCTCACCCTGAAGGTCCGGTTCGCCGGCTTCCGGACCGTCACGCGGTCGACGACGCTCGACTCCGCGATCGACACCGGGCCGGAGTTGGTCGCAGCGCTCGCCCCACTGCTCCATGCGCTCGACGTCTCGGCAGGTGTGCGCCTGCTCGGGGTGTCGACCGGCAACTTCGCCCCGCCGTCGCGGCAACTCAGCTTGCTCGACGAGCCCGTCGAGGCGAGTCGGACCGCCGGGGCGATCGACGAGATCCGAGAACGATTCGGGAGCACGGCGATCGGTCCGGCGAGCTCGATCAGCGCACGGGGGATGCGGGTCGTCCGCAAGGGTGCGCAGCAGTGGGGCCCCGATCAGCAGCCAAAACCTTCGGAGAACGAGCAGGAAAACCGCCGGTCGCGTTGAGGATCGGCCCCGGACGTGCGATGATGCTTCTTGATGCCGCTGTCTGAAGACGAACAACGGATTCTCCGTCAGATCGAGCAGGAGCTCGAGGCCGACCCCACGTTCTCCGAGCGCGGCTACCGGGTCTCGCGCAAACGACTGGTTCTCCTGACGATCGGTCTCGTGGCCGGGCTCGTGCTGACGGTCGCCGGGCTCGCGGTCAGCTTCTGGCTGGCGTTCGCCGGTTTCGTCGGTGTGCTCGTCATGGCGGTGCTGCTCGAAGCCGAGATCAGGGTCGTCGGCCGGGAGAAGCTCGGCAATCTGCCGATCAACGCCTGGCTCGCCGGTGCCGGTCGCCAACGACCTTCGGAGTGAGCCGTCGGGGCACGGCCTCGGACGGTTCGAACGGGTACGAGCCACACCTTCCGAACGTGCGGAACGCGCTCATCGCCAGGTGGTGAAGTACTGCTTGATTCGCCGCGGCGTCGTCTGTGTGTCGCCGGCGATCCGGGCGACCTGGTTCGACCACAACTCGCAGTCGTGGCGCAACGTCGAACCGTAGGCGCCGGCGCGTTCCAGATCGATCGATCCCGGTGGCGCGAAGCTGACGCGGTCGACGATCTCGGCCAGTGACGCCATCGGTCGCGCCGCGACCGGGAGCTGTGCGCCCGTCGCTGCCGCCCATTCCCGAGGTGTCATCGATGGCGCACCCCCCACGCCGGCCTGTTCGGCCGCACTTCGAGCGCGCGACCATGCTGCGTGGATCCGTTCGTCGGCATCGAGCGAGCGCACCGAACGCCGGGCCCACCAGCGCGCGAACGCCGGGAGCGAGAGCAGCGCGACCAGCGCGGCGATCACGACGAGCGGGGTCCACGGGATTCCACTCGAGTCCGACGTGGTCGCGGTACCACTCCCGTCGACGAGCTCGCCACCGAGGTTGCCGCCGCCGTCGGGGAACGGTGGGACGGCATCGCTGCCGGCCGCGGGGAGCGTCGACGACGTCGCCCCGTCCCCGACGGTCGTGGGCGGTGCCACCACCGTCGACGGCGTGGTCGGCAGCGGATCTCCGGCTCCTTCACCGCCGCCGGCACCGCCGCCCGCCTGCTGGCCGGACTCGTCCTGTTGGGCCGGGATGCCGGTGTAGACCTCGGATCCCGGCGCCCCGCGGCCGGGAGTCGGCTCGAAGGCCACCCAGCCGATGTCGTCGAACCAGAGCTCGGGCCAGGCATGTGCGTTCTTGCCCAACACGCTGTACCAGCCCTCACGGTTCTGGACCCCGGGCGTGAACCCGACGGCAACCCGTGACGGGATGCCCAGCGTCCGTGCCATGGCGGCGAACGTGGCGGAGAACTGTTCGCAGTAACCGACCCGCTCCTTGAGGAAGCTCTCGATGGCGTTCGAACCGTGCCCGGACTGCACCTCGAGGCTGTAGTCGAAGTCGTCGCGGAACCAGGCCTGCAGCTCGACAGCCTGCTGGTACGGGGTCCGGGCGTCGATCGTGACGGCTCGAGCCGTCTCTTCCACGACCGACGGCAGGTCATCGGGAAGCTCGGTGAAGATCGGATCGGGAGCGTTCGCCACGGATGCGGCGTTCAAGATCGAGGGATCGAGGTCGGGTGCCGCCGACACGACGGTGAACAAGTCGCCGGCCTGGATCTCCTGGCGGGCGACGAGTGTGCTCGTGTCACGGTTCAAGTTGAGGCCGAGTTCGGTGTCGCCCGAGAAGCCGCTCGCCTGGAACGGGTCGGCTGCCGCCGGCACGAGCTGGCCGCCGAGCGACAGCACCTGGATCTGCTGGCGGATCCGGGCGCCCACTGCGGTACCGAACTCGCCCTCGACCCGTTCGAGAGTTCGCCGCGGGAGCCGAAACCGGCGGCCGTCGAACTCGGGCAGGGTCGTGACCCGCCAGTACGCCGGTGCGTCGGCGTTCACGCGAAACAGCTCGACGTTGCCCCGGTTGGTCAGGCGCGAGCGGATGTCGACGAGCGGGCTGATCAGGGTCGTGTCTCCGCCCCCCCGGCCGCGGGTCTCGTAGAGCGGCTCGGCCTGGGCGCCGGGGAGCCGGGGGCCCACGACTCCGGCGAGCAGTGCCACGGCTGCCGCCGAGGCGATCACGGTCGGCACGAGCATCGACGGAGTCCGCCGACTCGACAGCTCGACCCGGCGCGATCGATCGTGCAGGCTGCGCAGCGCGGTCACGGCGATGATGCCGGTCCCGATCAGCAGTGCCGTGGCGACGATGCGGAGCCGAGGGCTCCCGAGCGCGGCGATGAACACGAACAGCACGCCACCGGGCACGAGCGCCTCACCTCTCGCCTCGGCGCGGAAGGCGAATGCGTCGGCCATGGACACGGTGACGATCACTGCGAAGCCGGCCAGCGTCGCCCATCCCGTGCCGTAGATCACCGGCGCGATTGCGGTCTGGAACTGGTCGCGGACGAGCCCGAGCTCCAGTTCGACGAGGTTCCACGTGGCGTCGGTCGGGAGGAGCCACCTCAGGGTCTCGCCGTACTGCATCGCCACGAGGACCCACATGAGCAGGACGAACACCGCGGGGATGGCGATCCAGCCACCGACGTGTGCCCGACGGAGCAGGAACGACACCCCGTGCCCCAGCACCACCAGGAGCCCGAGGTCGAGCAGGAAGTCCCAGCCGGAGAAGACGCGGACGAACCCGAACGCCACGGACAACGAGAACAGGGCGAGTGCCCCGGTCGCCGTGAGGTCTCGCTCGAGCGACGTCGCCGGGCCGTTCACGCCGGCACCTCGGTGTCCTTCTCGGTCACGATCTCGCCGTCGCGGACGATGCGATGCAGCCCGCCGGTACCGGCCAGCCGACCCCAGTTGGAGCGGAACGCTTCGATCGACGAGGCGTCGACGTTGAGGCGACCGGGCTGCGATCCTACCGTGAAGACGCCCAGCCTCGTGAGCGTCGGGTCGACCATCCGTTCGGTCCGTCGCCAAGCGTCGGTCGATGGCGAAGACGTCACGACCACCACGAGGCCGAGCCCCTCGCTCGGGTCACGCTCGAGCTCCCCCAGCGCCGGGCCGATCGTGATCGGGGCGAGCAGACGCAGCGTGTTGGCGGCGACATCGGGCCCGCGAAGGTCGATGCCTCCGCCGGTGACGAACCGCGTCGTCAGCCCGACCCGGTCGGCGCTCAGCACGATGCTGCCGGCGGCGGTGATCGCACGCTCGAAGACATCGGCATCCTCGTCGGTCACGGGCGCCGGGTAGGCGTCGCCGTCGCGGTCGAGCACGACGATGCATCGGCGAACACCCTGGGCCTCGTGCTGCCGAACCTTCAACTCCTCGGATCGTGCCGACGCCCGCCAGTGGATCGAACGGGGCTCGTCGCCGACCACGTAGTCGCGCAGGCTGTGGAACTCGCCGGGTCCGACGCGCTGCGAGAGTGCGAGCAGATGGCGCCCGAGCACGCCGTGACCCAGCGCCGGCATCGGGAGTTCGAACGTCTGCGGTGCCACGGTCAGCTCGGTGGCGCCCACGGCGACGAGACGCGATGAAGCGAGACCGAGTAGATCGCGACGTTCGAGCTCGGCCGGACCGACGGCGAGCACGCCGCGGCGGGTTGCCGGCACGCGGTATCCGGCCGTGACCTGGTCGCCCGACCTCAACGGCGCGATGGTCATGTGTGCGGTGTTGTTCGCTCCGACGGGCTCGGTCAGGTCGACCCGCGGCGACCGGATGCCGGCACGGTTCTCGATCAGCAGATCGACCCGACCGGTGTCGCCGACCGTCAGGACCGACGGATGCGCCCACCGCGTGATCGCCAGTCTGGGTTCGTGCAATCGGACGATGAGCACCGCGAGGGCGACGGTCAGTCCGAGCCCCGCACCGATCACGAACAGCTCGACGATCCCGAACACCCGGCCGAGGATCAGCGCTGCGACAGCGCCCACCGTGATCGTCCAGCCTTGACGGGTCGGCATCAGTCGGGAACCCGTTGCATCGGTCAGATGTTCCGGAACGCCGGCATCATCGCGCCACCGGGACCGGTACGTCGGCGAGGAGTTCACGCACCGTGTCCTCGGCGGTCGATCGTGCATTGCTGCCGGCCTTGAGGACGAGCCGGTGGGCGAGCGCGGCGGCGGCGACCGCCTTGACGTCGTCCGGCGTGGCGTAGTCGCGACCCCGGGCTGCGGCGTAGCTGCGAGTTGCGGCCGCCAGCTGCAGGGTGGCGCGCGGGGACAGTCCGAGTTCGATCGCACTGTGTCGGCGACTCGCCTCGGCGATGTCGACCATGTACGACTTGAGCGCACTGGCCAGGTACACCGTCTTCACGGTGGCGATCATGGTCATCAGCTCATCGGTCGACACGACCGGGTCCAGCTCGCGCAGCAACTCCGCAGCGCCATCGCCGTCGAGGATCGAGATCTCGGCGGTGCGACCGGGATATCCGATCGAGATGCGCAGCAGGAAGCGATCGAGCTGGCTCTCGGGCAGACGGTAGGTGCCCTCCTGCTCGACGGGGTTCTGCGTCGCGATCACCATGAACGGCGGCGCCAGCCGGTGGCTCGTACCGTCGACGCTGATCTGGCGTTCCTCCATCGCTTCGAGCAGCGCAGACTGCGTCTTCGGCGACGCCCGGTTGATCTCGTCGGCGAGCACGATGTTCGCGAACAGTGGCCCCTTCTGGAAGCGGAACTGCTCCGACGAGCGCTCGTAGATGCTCACGCCGACGAGGTCGGTGGGCAGTAGGTCGGGTGTGAACTGGACACGCTTCCACGTGCAGTCGACCGACGCGGCCAACGCCTTGGCGAGCGAGGTCTTCCCGACGCCCGGCACGTCCTCGATCAACACATGGCCTTCTGCGAGCAGTCCCATCAACGCGAATTCGATGGCTTCCCGCTTGCCCTGCACGATCGTGGCGATATTGCTCGCAACGCTGTCGAACAACGTCGAGAAGGTGGTCGTCGCTTCCGCAGTACCCGTCACGGTTCGAAGGGTAGACGCTGGCGGCGTGCTCTGCTCCGCGCCGGGGTACGGTGCCGGGCGTGAGCACACGGTTCGTGGCGATCGACTTGGGTCCGACACGGCTCGCCGCCGGCATCGTCGACGCCGATGGACAGGTCGTCGTGCGCGACCGGCTCGCGACCCCTGCCCGCAACGTCTGGCCGGCACTGACCCAGCTCGTCAAGCGGGTGCTCGCCGCCAACCCCACCGACGTCGCACCGGACTGGGTCGGGGTGACGTGCCCGGGCCCGATCGACCGGGGCACGGGTGCCATGAAGCCGGTCGGCATGCCAACCTGGCACGACTTCCCGCTGCGCCGAGAGCTGGCGTCGATCACCGGACTCCCCGTTGCCATCGAGACTGCGGGCCGCGGGCTCGCGCTCGCCGAACTGTGGCAGGGCGAGGCGTCGCTCCTGCCACCTGCCGAGCAGCAGTTCGCAACGCTGGTGCTGGGCGACGATGCCGATGGTGCACTCGTCGTCGGCGGTCGGCTCGCCGAGGGGCTGACGGGCAACCTCGGCCAGTTCGGGCACCTGATCGTCGAGCCGGAGGGCGTGCAGTGCGTGTGTGGCGCCGTCGGCTGCCTCGCAGCGTATGCGAGCGCTCGCGGCATCGAAGCGAGCATCAATCGTGACCTCCGTCGAACGCCGGCAGCGATCGTCGAACGGACCGGCATCATGGTCGCACGAGCATGCGCGTCGATCGCCGCGCTGCTCGACGTTGCCGAGATCGTCGTGGGTGGTTTGGTGCCGTCGGTGCTCGGGGAGCCGTTCTTCGAAGCACTCGCGAAGGAGCTGGATCAGCGTTCCGGTTTGGCACACCTCGCCGATCTGCGCGTACGCGGTGTCAGCAGCGCCAAGGTGGGCCCGCTCGTGGCGGCCGCAGCCGTGGCGCACCGTGCCCAGGAGCTCCGGGCCGACGACACTCCCCCCGACGAGCCGTCGGGGGAACGGTCGGTCTCGACCTCACAGAGGTCACCCACGCCCCGATCTACCGATGAGTAACCCCGACCGGTAATGTCGCGAGGATGCAGCCCACCTACTCCGCAGATGCCGAGGCGTATCGCCAGAAGGTACAGGCGTTCCTCGCCGAGAAGCTCCCGTCCGACTGGGGCGGGATGGGTCAACTCGACGGTGAAGCGCTCACGCAGTTCGTCGACGAGTGGCGCAAGACCCTCTACGAGGCGGGGTACCTCGCGCCCGGGTGGCCCGTCGAGTACGGAGGCGCAGGGCTGTCGGCGCTCGAACAGGTCATCCTTGCCGAGGAGTTCGTCAAGGCCGGCGTGCCGACCGGGGGGGCCAACGACGTGTTCGGCATCCAGATGCTGGGCAACACGCTGCTCCTGCAGGGCACGGACGAGCAGAAGGCGCATTACCTGCCCCGCATCCTCTCGGGTGAGGACACCTGGTGCCAGGGCTACAGCGAGCCGAACGCCGGCTCCGACCTCGGCAACGTCGGCCTGAAAGCAGAGCTCGACGGCGATCAATGGGTGCTCAACGGACAGAAGATCTGGACGTCGGCCGGCCACCTCGCCGACCACATCTTCACCCTCGCCCGGACCGATCCCGATGCCCCGAAGCACAAAGGGATCTCGTTCCTCCTGGTCGACATGCGTCAGCCGGGTGTGGAAGTGCGCCCGATCAAGATGATCTCCGGCGACAGCGAATTCAACGAGGTCTTCTACACCGACGCGACGTGCCCGAAGGAGAACGTCGTCGGCGGGGTCAACGACGGTTGGCGCGTTGCCATGACACTGCTCGGCTTCGAGCGGGGTGAAGCGGCCGCCACGGGCCCGATCCGTTTCCAGGCCGAGGTCGACCGGCTGCTCGTGCTCGCCAAGGAGCGTGGCGTCGCGGATGACCCGATCCTCCGCCAGAAGCTGGCGTGGGCATACGGACAGGTACAGATCATGCGGTACAACGGCATGCGCGTGCTGACCCAGTTCCTGCATGGCCATCATCCGGGCCCCGACGCCGCGATCTCCAAGCTGTACTGGAGCGAGTACCACAAGATCGTGACCGAACTCGCCGTCGACATCCTCGGCGCCGACGCACTCGTGCCCGAGGGGCGCCATCCCTCGTCGTCGTTCTCGACCGACGACGCCGGCGCCCCGAATTCGTCGATGTCATGGGTGTCGACGTTCCTCAACGCCCGCGCCGGGACGATCTACGCCGGATCGTCGCAGATCCAGCGCAACATCATCGGTGAGATGGTGCTCGGTCTGCCCAAGGAGCCGCGCCCGCAGTGATCCACGTCGCGCTCGCAGTCGCCGGTCGGCCGTCGTTGTGGTGGACCGCGCTCCGCGTGGCGAGCCGTACCGCAACGCCCGGTTGGTGGCGTCGGCGGCCCTTCCTCCCTGTGCCGTCGGGCGATTACCTGCGGTTCCGATTGGTCACGCAGTACGGGGAAACCGATCGTCGGCCCGATCCGGCGGATGTGCTGGACTATCTGGCATGGTGCCGCGAGTGGGATCGGGCCGGCGCGTGATGCCGGCGGGGGAGTGATCGCCGATGCGACGCGCCCTGGTGCTCAACGCCAGCTTCGAGCCGCTCAGTGTGGTGTCGTCGCGTCGCGCGATCTGCCTCCTGCTCGCTGACAAGGCGGAACTCCTCGAGGCCGACGACGTGGTCGTACGCTCGGAGAGCCTCACGCTGCCGAGTCCGGCGGTGATCAAGCTCTGCTACATGGTCAGGGCCCCCCGACGTCACACCGCTGCGGTGTCACGTCGCGCCGTGTTCGTACGTGACGGCTACCGGTGCCAGTACTGCGGCGGCGGTGCCGACTCGATCGACCACGTGGTGCCCCGTTCCCGAGGGGGCGGTGATGGCTGGGACAACCTGGCTGCTGCCTGCCGCTCGTGCAACTCGACCAAGCGCAACCGCACCCCGTCGGAGGCCGGTATGCGCCTCCTGCGTCCCTGTCGTGCGCCGCGCACGACGGCCTGGACGATCGTCGGGGTCAGCGGTGTTCCCGACACGTGGAAGCCCTACCTCGCCCTCGCCGGCTGAGGGACGCATCGGTAGCGTGACCTCGTGATCGAGGTCGTGGAGCGGGTCGGGACGGTCGCGGATCTGCACGCACTCGATCCGTTCGCTGGGCGGCGCCCTGTCGCTCCGGTCGTGTGGTGGTGCCGTCCGACCGACGACGCGATCGTTCTCGGTTCGCGCCAGACGGACGATCTCGTCGACCGGGACGCCTGCCGACGTGCGGGCCTGGCGATCGTGCGTCGCCGGTCGGGTGGCGGCGCGGTGCTGATGCGCCACACCTCGACCGTCTGGGTCGACGTCGTGCTCCCCCCGGGGTTCGCGCCCGACGACGTGCGAGGATCGATGGTGTGGCTCGGTGAAGGCTGGCGGGACGTCCTCCAGCCGCTCACCGATCGGCCGCTCGTCGTGCATCGCGGTGGGATGTCGTGTTCGGAGTGGTCCGACCGCGTGTGCTTCTCCGGTATCGGACCGGGTGAGGTGCTCGACGGCGGCAACAAGCTGGTGGGACTGAGTCAGCGGCGGACCCGCCGAGGCATCCGGATGCAGGGGTTGGTGTACGCGGCCTCGGTGGCCGGGGAGTACCGAACGGTGTTCCACGGTGATGTGCCTGCGACCGATCCGCCCGGCCAGGCCTGGCTCGCCGATCTCGATGGCGAGGCCGTCGTCTCGGCGCTCGCGACTCGGCTCACACCAGCGTGATTCGCGCGTAGCGCGCGACCCGGCCAGTGGCATCGTCAATTCCCAGTCAACTCTCTGAGCAGGGCGTATGGGGGTAATTGGGGGTGATTGGGGGGATTAGGTTGACATTGGCGGCCGCTCAGCGTCATACTTGCCGCCACGAGGGGTGCCCATGGCTCTCGGGTGAGGCAGCAGGTCCATGGGTTCTGATCGGAAGGCTCGGCACGAATCGTGTTCGTCGGTGAATACGACCGCAGCGTCGACGGCAACGGCCGCGTGGCGTTGCCGTCCGCCTTCCGTGACGAGCTCGGAGACCGGTGCTACGTCACCACCGACCCGGGTGGCTTCGTCGCGATCACGACGGTCGAGAACTTCGAGGCCGATGCTGCGACCCTGATGGAAGAGGTCCGCAACGGGCTCCTCCCCGAATCGGCGTTGCGCAACTTCGGCGTCAACTCCTCGATCGTCTCGATCGACAAGCAGGGACGGATCACGCTCGACGAGGCCACCCGCGATCATGCCGGCATCCGATCCGGAGCGCAGGCCATCTTGGCGGGTGCCCTGAGCAAGCTCGAGGTCTGGCGGCCGTCGCGATACGGCACGGTCCGCGGCGAGGACGCCGTCGTCCAGCCCACGCGGGTCTGGGTCGACGAGGACGACGAGGGCGATGCATGAGCGACCAGGAGTTCGAACATGCGTCCGTGATGCGCCAGGAGATCGTCGACGCCGTTCGCCCGGTGCCGGGCGGCGTCGTGCTCGACGCGACTCTGGGTGGTGGCGGTCACAGCGAGGCGCTGCTCGAGTCTCGTGACGATCTCCGCATCCTCGGGCTCGATCGCGACGGCGACGCCCTGGCCTTCGCTCGCCGCCGTCTGTCGGGGTACGGGGATCGGGTGATGACCCACCGATGCCGGTTCGACGAGCTCGAGGAAGCGATGCAGGCCAACGACGTGGAGGGCCTGAGTGCCGCCCTGTTCGACCTCGGCGTGTCGTCTCCCCAGCTCGACCGTGCCGATCGCGGCTTCTCCTACCGGCACGAGGGTCCGCTCGACATGCGGATGGACGGCGATGCGCCATGGTCGGCCGACGACGTCGTCAACGGGTACGCCGAGGCGGAACTCGCCGACATCATCCGCCGCTACGGCGACGAGCGATTCGCCCGCCGGATCGCTGCGGCGATCGTCGCCGCCCGACCCATCGAGTCGACGACCCGGCTCGCCGAGGTGGTCACGACGGCGATTCCGGCACCCGCCCGCCGCACCGGTGGCCATCCGGCCAAGCGGACGTTCCAGGCGATCCGTATCGAGGTCAACGGCGAGCTCGATTCGCTCCCCGACGCGCTCGACCAGGCGATCGATGCGCTCGTCCCCGGGGGTCGCCTCGCCGTGCTCTCCTACCACTCCGGTGAGGATCGGATCGCGAAAGAGCGGATCCGTGCCGCGGAGACCGGCGGGTGCGAATGCCCGCCCGAGCTGCCGTGCGTGTGCGGCGCCGTGCAGACGGTCCGAGTCGTTCGTGGCATCCCCAAGCGGCCGAGCAAGGACGAGCAGGAGCGGAACCGCCGTGCCTCTTCGGCGCGTCTCCGCGTCGCCGAGAAGATCGAGCCAACGTCGAGGAGCGAGACCTGATGGCGATTCCGTTGTTGCAGCCCGGCGCACCGAAGCAGTCCAAGCGCTCGGCGCCCGCCACGGCACGTCGTCAGCTGACGTTGGTGCCGGCGCGCCGGCGCTTCGCGTGGTTCGCCGTGTCGCTCACCGTGCTCGTCTCGGCGGTGATGATGGGTGCGATCGGCCTCCACACCAGGATCGCCGAGCGCCAACTCGAGATCGATGCGCTGGAACGCTCGGTGCGCAGCGCCCAGGAGGACTTCGACGTGCTCCGGTCGCAGCGGGCCGAGCTCCGCTCGCCCACACGGATCGCCGCAGAGGCGACCGCGATCGGCATGGTGGTCGGCTCCGAGAGTGAGTTCCTCGCCGTCGATCCGATGCTGCTCGCGATCACGATCGCGCGCACGGGCGAGAGCCCGGCGGCCGACGAGATCGTGATCGGCTCCGATCGGCAGCTCGAACCGCTCGACCAGTTCCGCCTCGTCAAGCGCGTCAGCTCGGAGACGCCATGAGCCGCCGTACGCCACCCCCGCGACCCGTACGACGGAACGCCCCCAAGGTTCGCCGCGCCGGCGTCGGCAACCGTTCGGCCACGCGGTCGCCGTCCCGAGTCCAGGGTCGATCGGCCTCGGGGTCGGCGGCGCGCTCGGCGCCGAGGTCGATGCCGCGATCGACGTCCGGGACGACCGGTACCGCCGCACGCCGATCGGCGTCGGGTGCCTCGACGCGAGATACGAGCGTCGGGCGCCGGAAGCGCCCGACCGGTGGCCGGGCGCCCTCGGCGACGCGCGGCACGGCCGCGCCGGCCCGCCGGCGTCGTGAGGTCACGATGCGGGAGGATGCGGTGAGCCCTTCGCGGCGGCACAGCGGCGTTCGCCGGTCGGTCAAGCGCAGGGTCCTGGCCCCCAAGCCACGCGTCGTCCACGCGGGGGCGCCGCGCGGCGTCGGTTCCTCGTCGCTGCGGCTCCGGCTGCTGTTGGTCGTGCTGCTGGCGGTGCTCGGCTCGGTCCTCTACCGGGTGGCGCGCCTGCAGAGCGCCGGTGGCGAATCGCTCCGCATCGCCGGCGCCGAACAGTGGGAGCGCGTGCGACCCCTCGCCGCCGACCGCGGCACGATCTTCGACCGCAACGGCGAGGAACTGGCGATGTCGATTCCCGCCTATTCGATCAGCGTCAACCCCAAGCTCGTCGTCGACGAGGCCGGCACCGCCCAGGTTCTGCAGTCGGTCCTCGGTCTCGACGACGCCGAGACCAACGAACTGTACGCGACGATGGTGGCCAAGGAGACCGGGTTCGAGTACGTCCGACGCGAGGTCGACGTGGCCGCTGGTGAGCAACTGGCGAACCTCCGCCTCACCGGTGTCAACGTCGACGCCGAGGACCGACGGATCCTGCCGGGCGGCGATACCGGGCGGAGCGTCATCGGCAGGACCGACATCGACGGCGTCGGCACTGCTGGGCTCGAAGCGCAATACGACGAGTTCCTGACCGGGACCCCCGGTTCCCTCCGCAAGGAGATCGCTCCCGGAGGTCGCTCGATTCCGGGGAGCGAACAGATCATCTCGACTCCGGTGCCGGGCAACGACATCATCTTGACGCTCGACCGCTCGATCCAGTTCGCCGCCGAGGAAGCGCTGCTCGAACGGGTTGGTGAACTGGGCGCCCAGTCCGGCACGATCATCATCATGGACACCGACACCGGCGACATCTTCGGGATGGCATCGGTGCAGCGCAATGACGAGAACGTCGTCGAGATCACGAGCGGCAACTACGCCGCGGTCAGCGCCTACGAGCCGGGTTCGGTCGCCAAAGTCGTCACGATCGCAGCGGGCCTCAACCAGGGCGTGGTCACGCCCGACAGCACGTTCGTGGTGCCATGGCGCAAGCAGTACGCCGACGATCTGCTCACCGATTCCCACCAGCACCCCGACGACTTGATGACGGTGCACCAGATCCTGGTCGAATCGTCGAACATCGGAACGATCATGGTGCAGCAGAAGCTCGGCGGCGACGATTGGGACATGGCGCGCCAGACGCACTGGGAGTACCTCCGTCGCTTCGGGTTCGGCGAACGCACACCGCTCGACTTCCCGGACGAGTCGGAGGGAATCCTCAAACACTGGACCGACCTGTGGGGTTCGGAGCGCGTGACGGTCTCGTACGGTCAGGGTTTCGCCGCTTCGTCGATCCAGATGGTCACGGCGATCAACGCCATCGCCAACAACGGCACCTACGTTGCACCTCGGCTGGTTGCGGGCACGGTCGGTCCGGGCGGTGAGGTGGCGCCCGCAGAGCCGTCGGAGACCCACGAGGTCGTTCGCCCGGAGATCGCGATCCAGGTCCAGCAGATGATGCGGGCCGTCGTATGTGACCCCGCCGGCACGGGTAAGCGAGCGCAGCGTGGCCTCGAGACGTTCAGCGTGGCCGGCAAGACCGGGACCGGCCTGAAGGCCCAGCCGAACGGTACCTACCTGAACGCCGCGGGAGAGCGTGTGTACTACGCGCAGTTCGTCGGGTTCTTCCCGGCGGAAGATCCTCAGATCACCGTGCTCGTGTCGATCGATGAGCCACCCGCCGGCGACATCAACCGCTTCGGTGGCACGGCCGCCGCACCCGTGTTCCGCGAGCTGGTGCCGACGATCGCCCACGAGACCAACCTGCAACCTCCGGCGTTCACCACGCCGTGTGAATCCCAGTGATCGGTGCTCCGGTCGACGCCGGTGCCATCGCCGCGGCGTTGCCGCCCCGACTGCTGGTCGACGTCGTGGGCGACGCATCGGCGACGGTCGTCGATCTCACCCACGACTCACACGACGTCAGGTCGGGTTTCGGCTTCGCATGTGTCGTCGGCCAGCGCGTCGACGGACACGACTTCGCAGCGGCAGCGGTCCGCGACGGTGCGTCTGTGGTGCTCGTCGAACGCGAGTTGCCACTCGACGTGACGCAGATCGTGGTCACCGACGTCCGCCGGGCCATGGGGCCCGCGGCGGCCGTCGTGCACGGCCGTCCCTCGCGGGCCCTGCGGCTCGTGGGGATCACGGGAACGAACGGCAAGACCACGACGACGCAGATGCTCGGCGCGATCCTGCAGTCAGGTGGACTCGCCGTGCGAACCCTGGGCACCCTGTCCGGCGCGCGAACGACCCCTGAGGCGCCCGACCTGCAGCGACAGCTCGCCGCGTTCGTCGCCGACGGTGTCGACGCGGTGGTGATGGAGGTGTCGTCGCACGCCATGGTGTACCACCGCGTCGACGGCACCGAATTCGACGTCGTCGTCTTCACGAACCTCGGTCGTGACCATCTCGACCTCCATGAGTCGATGGAGTCGTACTTCCGGGCGAAGGCGTCACTGTTCGACCCCGTGCTGGCGGCAGCGGGTGCCGCCAACATCGACGATCCGTACGGCCAGCTGTTGCTGGACGCAGCGTCGATCGACATGACCGGCTTCGGACGGGACGATCTGTCCGACATCGACGTCGGAGTCGCCCACCACGACTTCACGTGGCGCGACGTTCACGCGCACGTGCCGATCGGTGGCGACTTCAACGTCATGAACTCGCTCGCGGCGCTGACCGCTGCTGCGCTCCTCGGCGTGCCACCGGCCGATGCGGCGGCCGGTCTGGCCACAATCACCGCCGTCCCCGGCCGGTTCGAGACCGTCAGCAACCCGTGCCGGCACTCGGTCACCGTCGTGGTGGACTACGCCCACACCCCTGACGGGTTGGACGAGCTCCTGCGCGCGGCCCGTCGGCTGGTGGGTGACGGTCGCCTGATCGCCGTGTTCGGGTGTGCCGGCGACCGCGATGTCGACAAACGTGCACCCATGGGCGCGATCGGCGCTCGCCTCGCCGACGTGCCGATCGTGACCTCGGACAACCCGCGTAGCGAGGACCCGTCGTCGATCGTGGAGCAGGTCGTCGCAGGCGCCGACCCGGCCGATCACCACAAGCTGAGGGCCGAGGTCGATCGCCGGGCGGCGATCAGGCTGGCGATCGAGACCGCACAGCCGGGCGACCTCGTGGTCGTGGCAGGCAAGGGCCACGAGACGACCCAGACCATCGGTGACGAATCACGACCGTTCGATGACAGAGTGGTCAGTCGTGAGCTGCTCGACGAGCTGGCTGCGAGCGACCTGACTGGAGAACCTTCGTGATTGCCGTCCTGATCGCCGGCGCGGTGGCGACCCTGATCTCGCTGTTCGGGACCCGCTACCTGATCGTCTTCTTCCGCACGCGCGGCCAGGGCCAGCCGATTCTCGGCAAGGAGGACCACGGCCCCGAGCACCACATGGTCAAGCAGGGCACCCCGACGATGGGCGGCATCGCGATCGTCGTCGCCGCGTTCGGTGGGTGGGTCGTGGCCCACGTTCGTGACATCGCCTTCTCCGACCAGGCAATGATCGTCTGGATCGGCATCCTGTCGATGTCGTTCATGGGCTTCCTCGACGACTGGATCAAGGTTCGCAAGCGCCACAATCGAGGCATCTTCTGGAAGCAGAAGAACTACATGACGATGGCGATGGCCGTCGGGTTCGCATGGTGGCTGTCGGCCGCGACCGGCATCGACGAGTCGATCACCCTCGTTCGCGCCGGTGACCTCGGGTTCGAGGTGCCGACGGTCCTGTGGGTGCTGTGGGCCGGCCTCATCGTGTGGGCCACCACCAACGCCGTCAACGTGACCGACGGCCTCGACGGCCTCGCCGGCGGCTCGGCGCTGATGGGCTTCGGGGCGTTCATGATCATCGCCTACTGGGCGTTCCGCAATCCCGAACTGTATTCACCGGTCGGCGGGGGCGTCGTCAACCCACTCGACATGGGTGTGCTCGCCGCCGGGTTCGCCGGCGCCTGCCTCGGATTCCTCTGGTGGAACGCAGCACCGGCGCGCATCTTCATGGGCGATGTCGGGGCCCTCGCGATCGGCTCCGCACTCGCGTTCCTGGCGTTGACGCTCAACACCCACCTCCTGTTGATCCTGATCTGCGGCATCAACGTGATCGAAGCGGGCTCGGTCGCCGTGCAGATGGGCGTCTTCAAGGCCTCCGGCCGCAAGCGGCGGCTGTTCCGCATGTCGCCGATCCACCATCACTTCGAGCTGGGCGGCTGGCCGGAGACCACCGTGATCATCCGCTTCTGGTTGATCTCGGCGATCTGCGTCGCCTCCGCACTCGCGATCTTCATCGCCGACTTCACGCGGGAGGTGGGCTGACCGTGCGAGTCCTCGTCTACGGCCTGGCGATCGCCGGCGAGTCGACGGCGCGCGCACTGTTGCGACGCGGCCACGACGTCGTCGTCGCGGACGATCGCATCGACGACGCCAAGCAAGATCTGGCGAACGCGCTCGGGGTCGAGCTGCTGCCAACACCCCTCGACCCCGGCGCGTTCGCCAGCCAATTCGATCTGATCGTTCCCGCTCCCGGTGTCCCCGAGACGCACGCTCTCGTCGTCGCCGCACGGGAGCACGACGTGGAGCTCGTGTCGGAGATCGAGCTCGGATACCGATGGGAGCAGGAACGGTCCCGAGGCCCTCGTCCGATCCTCGCCGTCACGGGAACCGACGGGAAGACGACCACGACCGACATGGCCGTCGCGATGCTGCGGGCCGCCGGGCTGCGTGCGGAGGCGGTCGGCAACACCGACGTGCCGTTCGTCGACGCGCTCGACACCGATCTCGACGCCTTCGTCATCGAGTGCAGCAGCTTCCGCCTGGCCTGGACCACGGAATTCCGCGCCGATGCCGCTGCGTGGCTGAACTTCGCGCCCGACCACCTCAACTGGCACGCGACGTTGGCGAGCTACGAGGCCACCAAGGCACGGGTGTTCGAGCTCCAGCGGCCCTCCGACGTCGCCGTCGGGTTCGCCGACGACCCGGTCGTGATGCGCCACCTCGCGCAAGCGCCCGGACGTCACGTCTCCTTCGGTCTCGACCGCGGCGACTACCGGCGAATGGGGTCGGCCCTCGTGGGGCCACGAGGGCCGATCGTCGAGGTCGACGCCATGGGCCGGGCCCTGCCGCACGACATCACCAACGCACTCGCCGCTGCTGCGCTCGTGCTCGAGACCGGGCTCGCCGATGCCTCGGCGATCGCGGCCGCGCTGCCCACGTTCCGGACCCAACCGCACCGCTTGGAGTCGGTCGGTGCGGCCGGCGGGGTGACATGGTTCAACGATTCCAAGGCGACCACCCCCCATGCGGCGGCGGCGGCGATCCGTGCGTTCGAGTCGCTCGTCCTGATCGCAGGCGGCAGCCGAAAGGGAGTGGACCTGTCGCCGATGGCGTCGGAGTCGGCACACGTTCGAGCGGTCGTTGCGATCGGCGAGGCCGCTCCCGACATCCGCAGCGTGTTCGAGGCGTCCACGCCGGTGATCGATGCCCTGTCGATGGCAGCAGCCGTCGCTGCCGCCGCCGACCTCGCCCGCGCCGGCGACGCGGTCGTGCTCTCGCCGGGATGTGCCAGCTTCGACTGGTACGGCGGATACCCAGAACGCGGTGACGACTTCCGACGGCTGGTCCGTGCCCGCCTGTCGATGTCGGCATCCCCCGGCTCATCCGGTCCGGCCGAGGCAACGGCATGACGTTCGAATCGCTCGAGAAAGGTGGTCGATGACCATGACCTCCACCCTGAATCCCCGGCCGACGTCCGACGTCCGGGCCCGTCGCGAGGCCGCTCTCGACCGTCTCCACGGCGGAGCCGACCGTACGAAGCGTGCGCGGCGTGCCAAGCCCTCACGGCGCGCCGTCCAGATGAAGGAGCCGCGTCCCCGGGAGCAACTCGGTCCGACGCCGGGGGTGTTCTACGCGATCATGGTGATCGTCGCCGTGTTCGTCATGCTCGGGCTCGTGATGGTGCTCTCGGCGACGTCCGCCAACCAGGTCGGTGGCGAGGACTCGCCGTACTCGATCTTCAATCGCCAGCTGATGTGGGCGAGCCTCGGGTTGGTCGGCATGCTGATCGCGCTCAAGGTTCCGTACCAGCGGCTGCGATCGTTCGTGATCTTCGGGACGATCATCGCCGCGGGCGGCATGATGCTCCCGTTCGTCCCCGGCCTCGGCGCCACGATCAACGACGCCAACTCGTGGGTGCGGTTCGGGTCGTTCGGATTCCAGCCGTCGGAGTTCCTCAAGCTCGCCTCGATCGCCTTCCTCGCCGACATGTTCGCGCGTCATCGCGACGAGTTGCACGAGCCGCGACGCGGCGTGATCCCGCTCGCGGTCGTCGCCTTCGGGTGTGCCGGGGTCAGCTTCGTGCAGGGTGACCTCGGATCGGCGATCGTGCTGGCTGCCGTGGTGCTCGCAGTCGGCCTGATCGCCGGTGTGCCGATGCTGCACGTCGCCTCGATCGGCCTGATCGGCCTCCTGGGAGCGACGATCGCGATCGTGTCGGACCCGCGCCGATTCAACCGGCTGGCTGCGTTCCGCGACATCGAGGGGAACAAGGAGCATCTCGCATGGCAGTCGTGGCAGGGGCTGCTCAGCATCGCCAACGGTGGGATGACGGGTTCCGGCATCGGTGGCAGCAACTCGAAGCTCGGCTACCTGCCGCTCGCGCACAGCGACTTCATCTTCGCCGTGATCGCGGACGAACTGGGATTCATCGGATCGGTCGCCGTCGTCGGCGGATTCGCGCTCCTCGTGTGGTTCGGCATCCAGACCGCGTTGGCCGCTCCGGACCAGTTCGGACTGATCCTGGCGGGTGGCATCTCGGCTTGGTTCGGCGTGCAGGCGATCGTGAACCTGGGCGGTGTCGTCGGGCTGATGCCGGTGACCGGTCTGACCCTGCCGTTCTTCTCGGCCGGAGGCACCTCGCTGTTCACGTCGATGGTGGCCGCAGGGCTCCTGCTCAACGTCGCTCGTCGTGCGGTCACGGCACCGCGTCGAGCAGTGACATCGAGCTCCGCGAAGCGGCAGGCGCCTCCGCCCGCCCGGCGACACGCGACGCCCGCGAGGTGAGCGGCACGTTCGCCGTCGTCACGGGGGGCGGTACGTCGGGCCACGTCCTCCCGGCCATCGCAGTTGCCGAGGCGCTCGTCGCGGCGGGCCACGAACCCGCATCGATCCACTACATGGGGGCCCGACGTGGGATCGAGACCCGCCTGTTGCCCGAGACCCCGTTCCCCCACACCTTCCTGGACGTCGTCGGCTTCCAGCGCAGCATCAGCCGGAAGAACCTTGCGTTCGTCCCCAAGATGATCGCGGCCCGCCGTCGTGCCATCGGGTTGTTTCGTTCGATGCGTCCCCGTGTGGTGGTGAGCGTCGGCGGCTACGCCAGCATGCCGGCCGTCTTCGCGGCGCAGGCTCTCGACATCCCCGTGGTCGTCGTGAGCTACGACCTGCTGCCCGGTCGTGCCAGCACGCTCGCGGCCAAGCGTGCGGCTGCGTGTGCGGTGGCCTTCCCCGACTCGCCGCTGCCGCGGGCGACGCTCACCGGGGCACCGGTCAGGCGAGCGATCCTCGACATCGATCGACGGAGGGATCGTGCGGTCGCCCGCCACCGGCTCGGACTGCCGCCCGACCGGTTCGTCGTCGCCGTGATGGGCGGATCACAGGGATCGGGGGTGCTGAACGACGCCGTCGCCTCGATCGTGGACGAACGCCGTGACGACGCCTCGATCGCCATTCGTCATGCGGTCGGGGATCGGTTCCTCGCCGCTGCCCGACCGGCCTCCGACGGCACCGACGGCGTGGTGTACCAACCGATCGGCTACGAGCCCGACATGCCGCTCGTCTATGCCGCCGCCGACCTGCTGGTCGGGCGTGGCGGCGCCAGCACGGTGCACGAAGTCGCCGTCACCGGGATCCCGGCGATCCTCGTTCCGTGGGCCGGCTCCGCCGAGGATCACCAGACGCTGAACGTTCGGTGGTTGTCCGACGCCGGCGCCGCGGTCCACCTCCCGGAGCGCGACATCGCGGGTCTCGCCCCGATCGTGCGCGAGTTGCAGATCGACCACGAACGGCGGGCCACGTTGACGGCACGAGCCCTCGAGCTGGGCCAGGTCCACCGACAGGGTGCCTTGGCCGAACTCATCGAATCGGTGGCACTACCGTGAGCGTGGGTCGACCGATGGCCGGTATCGACGGCATGGCGCCCGCCGGTGGTGGCGGTCTCCTAGCCTGAGAAGCGCTGTGAGCACCGTTGCCGTCACCCCCGCCGCACCGCTCGACCTGTCGTCGCCGCGTCGTCTCCACGTCGTCGGTGCCGCCGGGCCCGGCATGAGCGCGATCGCGATCGCACTGGCCCAGATGGGCCACAACGTGTCGGCCGTCGATCTGCGCGAGCGCCAGGTGCTCGACCGGCTCCGGGCCGCCGGCGTCAACGTCAACATCGGCCATTCGCGGGCGCACGTCGTCGGGTGCGATGCGGTGACCGCATCGACGGCGATCCCCGCGGATCTGAACGAGCTCGACGAGGCTCGCAAGCTCGGCGTCAGCGTCCTGAGTCGGGCGGGCATCCTGGCTTCGATCTGTGCGCAGGCCAAGTCGCTGGCCGTCGCCGGGACGCACGGTAAGACCACCACGACCTCGATGCTCATGCTGATCCTCGCCGAGGCGGGTCTACGGCCGGGTTTCGTCATCGGTGGCGATGTCAGGGACATGGGCACCGGCGCTCAGTGGACCGGGAGCGAGTGGTTCGTGGTCGAAGCCGACGAGAGCGACGGGACGCACCTCGAGTTGCCGCTCCACGGCACGATCCTGACCAACATCGACGTCGACCACCTCGACCACTACGGATCGCTCGACGAGATCGAGCGCTCGTTCGACCGCTATCTCGGGCAGGTTCCCGGGCCGAAGGTGGTGTGCATCGACGGCGAGCGCGCCGCCAGGGTCGCGGGCCGCCACACCGGCGTCACCACCTACGGGCTCGGTGAAGCCGCCGAGATCCGGGCCGTCAGGCTCCGACCCGATCAGGGCTCGTTCCACTTCGACGTCGAGCGCGACGGCTCGACGATCGCAACGGTGCACCTGCCGCTGCGCGGCGAGCACAACGTCACGAACGCCACCGGCGCGCTGGCGATGGCGGTCGCCGTCGGTGTCGACCCGGACGTCGCCGCCGATGCGCTGTCGCGGTTCGGCGGCGTCGCACGCCGGTTCGACATCCGCGGCCATCACGGTGGCGCCACGTTCGTCGACGACTACGCCCATCTGCCCACCGAGATCGACGCAGTGCTCCGTGCGGCCCGTCACAGCGGTGATGACTGGCGGCGCGTCGTCGCCGTGTTCCAACCCAATCGCTACAACCGGATGGCCGAGATGTGGCGCGATTACGCCGACGCGTTCACGGCCGCCGATCTGGTGGTGCTCACCGACATCTATCCGTCGGGCACGCACCCGATCCCCGGGGTGACGGGCAAGCTGGTGGTCAACGCAGTCCTCGACGAACACCCCGAGACGCGCGTGGTCTGGCTCCCCCGGCGTGAGGAATTGGTGGCCTACGTTGCGAAGCATGTCGGCGAAGGCGATGTCTGCATCTCGATGGGATGTGGCGACATCGCCTCCCTCCCCGACGAGGTGCTCGCCGCGCGAGGTGCTGTGTGACCGCCGTCGCGACCGAGACCGCCGCGCGGCTGCTCGTCGAGCGGATCGGCGATCGAGTGCGGCACGACGTGCCGCTGGCGGCGATGACCACGTACCGAGTGGGCGGTGCGGCGGCGATGTTCGTGGACGTCGTCTCGGTGGAGGACCTGCAGGCGATCGCCGAGGTCCGCGCCGTCACGGGCGTGCCGGTGCTCGTCGTCGGGCGTGGCTCCAACATGCTGGTGGCCGATGAAGGCTTCGCCGGTGTCGCCCTGTCGGTGGCCGGGTTCGCCGGCCACATCGTGCTCCCGGCGGACTCCGGGCCAGGAATCGAGCGCGTGGTCACCGCCGGCGGCGGAGTCGCGCTGCCGGTGCTCGCCCGTCGCGCCGCCGGAGCGTCGCTGACGGGCTTCGAGTGGGCGGTCGGCGTGCCGGGGTCGGTCGGCGGCGCAGTCCGGATGAACGCCGGAGGGCATGGCTCCGACATGGCCGCCGGCCTCGTCGACGTCGTCGTCTACGACATGAACGATCCCGAGTCGGGACTGCAGCGCCTTCCGGCCGCCACGCTCGGTCTCAGATTCCGGGCTTCGGACCTGGCGCCCTCGCACGTCGTCGTCGAGGCCCGACTCCGTCTCCGGGCCGGCGACCGGGAGCGAGCCGAGCGTGAGATCTCGAAGATCGTCCGTTGGCGCCGGGACAACCAACCCGGGGGGCAGAACTGCGGGTCGGTCTTCGTCAACCCGGTGCCGGGCGAGGTGACGGCCGGTGGTCTGATCGACGCGTTGGGGCTACGCGGGTTCACGATCGGCACGGCGTACGTGTCGGAGAAGCACGCCAACTTCGTGCAGGCGACCGACGGCGGACGGGCGGCCGACGTGCGGGCCGTGATCGAGCACGTCCGAGCCGCGGTCGCGAACCAGACGGGATATCACCTCCGAAGCGAGGTGCGCCTCGTCGGGTTCGACGACGCCGATCCGCTGTCCTTCGAGGAACCGGCGGTGCGGGATGTCTGATCCGCACGACCATCAGCCCGATCCGGCGGCGCTCGACGAACTGCAGCGCGCCTTCGGCGGCGCCGTCGACTCGTCCGACAGCCGGGCGGCGCAGTCACCCGACGAGCAACCCCCGGCCGGCGGCGACGATGCGGCCGGGGGTGATGCCGCGACCGATCGTCGCCGTGAGGTGCTCAGTGCCCTCGGGATCGACGACGAGATCGACGGCGGGACCGGCGAGCCGAAGGCCGAGGAGCCGGCGGAGATCTTCATCGTCGAACAGGAGCCGCTCACCGATCCGACTCCCGCGACGCCACCGACCGTGATCCGGATCGACGACTACGGCGGCAGCGTGGTCGTCGACTCACCGACACCCGACCGCCCTGCTGCCTCGTCGGCGGTCGTCGGGTCGGGTGCCGACCCGACGACCGGGGGCGACGGCCCGACCGTGATCACCATCGACGACGAGGACCGCTTCGACGCCGCGTACGTGGAGGGTGACCTGAACGACTCCGGTACGCGGGCGACCGTGTTCATCGACGACGACGACACGGGCGACGCCATCGCGCCCGAGATCGACCGTGACGTCCGCCGTGGTATCGAGCCCCGTCTCCGTGAGCGCCGTGCCGCAGTGAAGCGTGCGCTCGGCCGCAAACGTCTTCGATGGCTGCTGTTCGGCACGGTCGTGGTGATCCTCGGCGTCGGAGTGCTCGCCGTCCTCGGCTCGGGGCTGTTCGCCATCAAGGAGGACAACGTCACGGTGACCGGCGTCGTGTACGCCGACTCGTCTCGGGTCGACGCCGTGGTCGACGACCTGGTCGGAACGCCGGCGCTGCTCGTCGACATCCAGGCCGCCGAGGAGGAGCTCGAGGCGATCCCGTGGGTCGACGAGGCTCGGGTCAGGGTCTCGTTCCCGCACACGGCGACGATCGAGATCCGTGAACGGGCGGCCATGACCACCTACCAGAGTCCCGACCAGCGGTATCGGGTGCTCGATCGTGAGGGGCGCGTGCTCGCGGTGCTCGACGGGTATCCGATCGCGTACGTGCTGGTCACCGGCCCGGATCCGGTCGATCTGGACCCTGGCCAATTCGCGCCGCAGGGCTACGCCGCGGCCTCGGAGCTCGCCAAGAACCTGACCGAGTCGATTCGGGGTCAGGTCGTTCGGATCGACGTGACCGCGGACGGTTCACGGTTGGTGCTGTTCCTCGACGACGGCACCGAGGTTCGCTTCGGCGCAGCTCGTGATCTGTTCAACAAGCTCCTCCGTCTCGAGACGACACTCGCCAACAACCCCGAGCGCGAGCCCGGCGTGATCGACGTCTCGACGAACGAGGTCACCCTCTGATCGAGGGTGAGCCCCGCCGCACGGGGCCGCACGATCAACCGGCCGTGACGGGGTCGGACCCTCGGCGGGCTAGCATCACCGCAGCTGTGGGCCTTCACGTGCCAGGATGTCGCGTTGAGACGTCGATCACAGACTTCAAAACCATGACTTCACTCACTCGCACTACTACGTCCCACCCGCTTCGACGGAGGAATCACTGATGGCCGGCGCACCCACGAACTATCTCGCTGTGATCAAGGTCGTCGGCGTCGGCGGCGGCGGCGTCAACGCGGTCAATCGTATGATCGACGCCGGGCTGAAGGGTGTCGAGTTCATCGCCGTCAACACCGACGCCCAGGCGCTGCTGATGAGTGACGCCGACGTCAAGCTCGACATCGGGCGGGATCTCACCCGTGGGCTGGGCGCCGGTTCGGACCCCGAGGTCGGACGTTCGGCCGCCGAGGGGCACGACGACGAGATCGACGAGATGGTCAAGGGTGCCGACATGGTGTTCATCACCGCGGGTGAGGGCGGCGGCACCGGCACCGGTGCCGCACCGGTCATCGCCGAGATCGCCCGCAACGCCGGTGCACTGACGATCGGCGTCGTGACCCGTCCCTTCGGCTTCGAGGGTCGCCGCCGCGCCGTGCAGGCCGACAACGGTGTCCAGCGGTTGAAGGAGAAGGTCGACACGTTGATCGTCATCCCGAACGATCGACTGCTCTCGGTCGCCAACGACAAGACGAGTGTGCTCAACGCCTTCAAGATGGCCGATGAAGTCCTGCTCCAGGGCGTGTCGGGCATCACGAACCTGATCACGACGCCCGGTCTCATCAACACCGACTTCGCCGATGTCAAGATGGTGCTGTCCAACGCCGGATCGGCGCTGATGGGCATCGGCCAAGCGAGCGGCGACGAGCGAGCCGTCTCCGCGGCGAAGCAAGCCATCTCCAGTCCGCTGCTGGAATCGGCGATCGACGGGGCGCGAGGTGTGCTGCTCAACATCACCGGCCCGTCGAGCATGGGTCTGTTCGAGATGAACGCCGCAGCCGAGATCATCCACGCGGTCGCCCATCAGGACGCGAACATCATCTTCGGCACGGTCATCGACGACGAGATGGGTGACGAGGTCAAGGTCACCGTGATCGCCGCCGGGTTCGATCGGCTCGATTCGTCGTCCGGGTTGAGCCTCGGGAACGGCGGCACCTCGACCCGGATCACCGAGTTGTTCGCGGAGCCCGACGAAGCCGAGCCGATCGATGATGACGACGACGACTTCGACGTCCCGTCGTTCCTCAAGTAGCGATCGCCGGGTGGTGATCCGCTGTTCGACGCGAGTCGACGGTGACTTCCATCTGACCCGGCAACCGCCCGCCGAACTCGATCGTCGACGACGCTCGATGATCGATCTGCCGTGGACCATGGTCGATCAGCGGCACGGTGTGGGGGTCGTGCGGGTCGACGTGCCCGGTGCCGGCGACCGAGCAGTCGGCGACGTCGTGATCACCGATCTCGACGACGTGGTGCTGGGTTGCTGGGTTGCCGACTGTGCGCCACTCGTGATGATCGGCGCGTACGGGGAGTTCGCCGTGGTGCACGCCGGATGGCGTGGGTTGGCCGCAGGCGTCGTCGATGTCGCGTTCGCCGCATTCGGCGAGCCGGTCGTCGAACTCTTCCTCGGCCCCGCGATCGGCCCCTGCTGCTACGAGTTCGGTGACGACTACCTCGCTGCGGTCGCGGCCGGCGTGCACGTGGACGTGACGGCGGTCCGGTCGACCACGTCCACCGGCGCGTCGGCGCTCGACGTGCCGGCAGCCGTGACGGCGGCGGTCGGCCGGCACGGGCTGCCCCTGTCGAGGATCGGAGGCTGCACGGGTTGTACCCACGACGGTTGGTCACACCGGGGGCGCCGTGACCCGCAACGCCACGTCGTCGCCGCCTGGCGTCCGGCAGGTGCGGCGTGAACGACGCCGACCAGGTCCGCGAACGGCTCGCCGGCATCCGCGATCGCATCGCTGCGGCCGGGGGCGGCGACGACGTCACCGTCCTGGCGGTCACCAAGGCGTTCGGGCCGGACGTGATCGAGGTGGCGGCGACCGCCGGCTGTCGCGCCGTGGGCGAGAACTACGCGCAGGAACTGCTGGCCAAGCGCGACGCGCTGGCCGCTCACCCCGGTCTGGGCGTGCACTTCATCGGCCAGCTGCAGACCAACAAGGTGAGGCAGCTCGCAGGCCTGGTGACGATGTACGAGACGGTCGATCGGGCGCGACTCGCCCGGGAGATCGCCAAGCGTGATCCCGGCGCCGCCGTGATGATCCAGGTCGACACCTCGGCCCTGACCGGTGCCGACGCGTCCGGCAAGGGCGGGTGCCCGCTGCGTGATCTCGACGAGCTCGCCGACGTGGTTCGCGAGCTCGGCCTGGACCTGCGCGGTCTGATGACCGTGGGCCCGACGGAGGGCGGTCCCGAGGCCGCTCGTCCCGGTTTCGAGGCGGTGCGCGCAGCGGCCGATCGACTGGGTCTCGCAGGGTGCTCGATGGGCATGTCGGCCGACCTCGACGTGGCCGTCGAGTGTGGTTCGACGGAGGTCAGGGTCGGCACGGCGCTCTTCGGTTCCCGACCCGTCCCCGTTCAGCGTGAGCAGGGGCGATAGGCTCCGCGACGAGGAGGAAGGTCGGCATGTCTTTCTGGAAGCGAACGATGGACTACCTGGGTCTCGGTCCTGACGACGCCTACGACGACTATGACGTCGAAGAGGAGTACGAACCTGCCCCGCGTAGCCGGCGGCAGGACACCGAGCCGCGGGCACAGCGCCATCGTGACGACACCGGCTCGGAAGGCGTGGTGCGAACCCTGCCGAGCCGGCCGACGTTCCCGTCGCGCGACTTCGATCCGTCGCAGGCCCGGAATCGACCCTCCGAGCGCGACGACTCCGGTGTGCAGCCCCGGCCGCAGCGCAACGGCCGCGGGGGAGCGGGCGGGCTCGAGCCGTCCACAGTGAAACCGCGTCGGTTCGACCAGGCCCAGGAGGTCGCCGACAAATTCAAGGAGGGCAACCCCGTGATCATGAACCTGGAGGGTTCGGATCGCGAGGTCGCGCGGCGTCTGATCGACTTCGCGAGCGGGCTCTGCTACGGCCTCGACGGCTCGATGGAGAAGGTGGCCAACGGCGTCTACCTCCTGAAACCTGCGATCGGCCGTGGTCAACGGTACGACGAGTACGACGACTGACGCCCACCATGGAGATGTCACCCGCTCAGATCACGGAAACGACGTTCCGGACGATCAGGAAGGGCTACGACCCCGACGAGGTCGATGCGTTCCTGGCCGAGGTGGCGACGGCGCTGGAAGAGGCTCGCCAGCAGGCGACAGCGATGGAGGCGCGAGCCCGGGCTGCCGTCGCACGTCTGCAGGAGGCGACCGCGGCCGAACCCGAGTCGGCCGCCCAGTCGGCGCCGGCTGCCCCCGACGAGTTCCATGTTTCGGCGGTCGAGGCAGAGACGATCTCGCGGACCTTGCTGCTGGCGCAGAAGACGGCTGACACCACGGTCGCCGAGGCCCGCGCCGAAGCCGACCGGATCCTGAGCGAGGCGACGACCGAGGCAGAAACCACGATCGATTCCACGCGCGAGATGTCGGCGAAGATGCTCGAAGACGCCCGGGCGGAAGCCCGCCGAGCGTCCGAGGCCGAGCTGTCGGCCGCGGAGAACGAAGTCGAAGCGCTCGTGGCCCGGCGCGAGTTCCTGGTCGGTGACGTCGATCAACTGGAACGGTTCCTGATCGATCAGCGTGATCGGTTGCGCGGCGCCGCCCGCCAGATCGAGGCGCTGTGCGAACGTGTTCCCGAGGGTCTGGGTTCGGTGCGTCCCCCGGTGCTGTCCGCGTCCGACGACGACGAACCCGGCGACCCCACGCAGGAACTGAGCCGACCTGCTGCGTCCGACGATGCCGCGTCGGTGTCCGACGATGCCGCGTCGGCGTCCGACGATGCCGCGTCGGCGTGCGACGACGTGTTCCGTGGCTCCGACGCCACCGACGACGGCTGATCGCCGGATCACGCCGCCGAACCGGAGCGATTCCGGCGGTTCACGTCGGTAACATCTCGGCAACGGCATCGACGAGGCCATCACCTCCGAGCTTCCGGAAGAACGGTCGTGGCCCGCCACGACTCAGTAGAACCGGACGGGCCCAGCCCGTCATTGCTGGCGAACGCGAGTGGTCGAGTCCTGCGGGACCCGGCAAGCAGGGTGGTACCGCGGGCTCCGGCTCGTCCCTGGCAGAGACCCGACATCGCCAGGAGCCACCGTGAACACCACCGCCTACCCCGCCGCTTCGTCGCAACCGAACCTGCCGGAGATCGAGCGCGCCGTGCTCGACCGGTGGGAGCGCGAGCAGACGTTCCACACCTCGGTGGGCCGGCGTCCGGCAGGCGACAACGGCGACAACGAGTTCGTGTTCTACGACGGTCCGCCCTTCGCCAACGGACTGCCGCACTACGGCCACCTGCTGACGGGCTACGTCAAAGACGCCGTGCCCCGATACCAGACCATGCGTGGTCGGCGGGTCGAGCGGCGGTTCGGTTGGGACTGTCACGGCCTGCCCGCCGAGGTCCAGGCGGAGAAGGAGCTCGGCATCGCCGGGCATCCCGAGATCACCGCCTTCGGCATCGACCGCTTCAACGACGCGTGCCGCACGAGCGTGCTGCGGTACACGCAGGAGTGGGAGGACTACGTCACCCGGCAGGCCCGCTGGGTCGACTTCGACAACGACTACAAGACGCTCGACATCGACTACATGGAGTCGGTCATGTGGGCCTTCAAGTCGCTGTGGGACAAGGGACTGATCACCGAGGGCTTCCGGGTGCTCGCGTACTGCTGGCGTTGCGAGACCCCGCTCAGCAACACCGAGACACGTATGGACGACGTCTATCGCGATCGTCAGGATCCGGCGCTGACGGTCGAGTTCCGCCTCGACGGCGGATTGCCCGGCGCCGAAGATGTTCCGACGTCGCTGCTCGCGTGGACGACCACCCCTTGGACGTTGCCGTCGAACCTGGCGCTCGCCGTCGGGCCCGATATCGACTACGCCGTGATGGAGCAGGACGGCCGGCGGTTCGTGCTGGCCGAGACGCGTCTCGGAGCATACGAGCGGGAGCTCGAGGGCGCCGAGCGTGTCGGCTCGGTGACCGGTGCCGATCTCGTCGGGCGTCGCTACGAGCCGATGTTCCCCTACTTCTCCGACACCCCGCACGCGTTCCAGGTGCTGAGCGGCGATTTCGTCTCGACCGAGGACGGCACCGGCATCGTCCACATGGCGCCGGGCTTCGGCGAGGACGACCAGATCGCCTGCAATGCGGTCGGTATTCCCACGATCTGCCCGATGGACGAACACGGCCGGTACACCGCAGAGGTCGCGGACTACGTCGGTGAGCACGTCTTCGACGCCAATCCGGCGATCATCCGCGCGCTCAAGGACGAAGGCGTCGTCGTCCGTCACGACAGCTACGACCACACGTATCCGCACTGCTGGCGATGTGCACAGCCGCTCGTCTATCGGGCGATCTCGTCGTGGTTCGTCAAGGTCACCGAGTTCCGGGAGCGGATGGTGGAACTGAACGAGCAGATCACCTGGGTTCCCGAACACGTCAAACACGGCAGCTTCGGCAAGTGGCTCGAGAACGCCCGCGACTGGGCGATCAGCCGCAACCGGTTCTGGGGCTCACCGATCCCGGTCTGGAAGAGCGACGACCCGGCCTACCCGCGCGTCGACGCATACGGCTCGATCGCCGACCTCGAGCGCGATTTCGGCGTCGCCGTCACAGACCTCCACCGACCTGCGATCGACGGGCTCACGCGTCCGAATCCCGACGACCCGACCGGTCGGTCGACGATGCGGCGCGTCCCCGAAGTCCTCGACTGCTGGTTCGAGTCCGGTTCCATGCCATTCGCCCAGGTGCACTACCCGTTCGAGAACGCCGAATGGTTCGACGACCACTATCCCGGCGACTTCATCGTGGAGTACATCGGTCAGACGCGGGGCTGGTTCTACACGATGCACGTGCTGGCGACGGCCCTGTTCGATCGCCCTGCCTTCTCGAGCTGCCTCAGTCACGGCATCGTGCTGGGCGACGACGGTCGCAAGATGTCGAAATCACTGAGCAACTATCCCGACCCGAACGAGATGTTCGACATCCACGGGGCCGACGCCATGCGGTGGTACCTGCTGTCGTCACCCATCCTGCGCGGCGCTGACTTCTCGGTCACCGAGCAGGGCCTGCGCGACACCGTACGGCACGTGATCCTGCCGTTCTGGAACGCGTACTACTTCCTCACGCTGTACGCCAATGCCGCCGACCGTAGCGGCACGTTCCGTACCGACCAGACCGACGTGCTCGACCGTTACCTGCTCGGCGAACTCCGGTGGCTGGTCGAGAGCGCCACCGAGCGAATGGATGTGTACGACCTGTTCGGCGCCTGCGAGAACGTCGCTGCGTTCCTCGACACGCTCACGAACTGGTACATCCGCCGCAGCCGCGACCGGTTCTGGGCCGGCGATCAGGACGCGATCGACACCCTCCACACGGCCCTCGTGACGATCTGCCGGGTCGCCGCGCCACTCCTGCCGCTCGTGACCGAGCACATCCACGACGGCTTGACCCAGCGGACCGGCGGCGAGAGCGTGCACCTCGCCGACTGGCCGTCGGCCGAGCAGTTCCCGTACGACGCCGATCTGCACGCCGGGATGGCGCAGGTACGCGACGCCTGCTCGACCTTGCTGTCGTTGCGCAAGTCGGAGGGCCTGCGGGTCCGGCTACCACTGGCCAAAGCCGTCGTGGCCACGCCCGACGCCGACCTCGTCGCGCCGCATCTCGACATCCTGCGCGACGAACTCAACGTCAAGCACGTCGAACTGACCACGGAAGTGGACCGCTTCGGGCGCAAGGAACTGATCCTCAACCCCAAGGCGCTCGGCCCCCGCCTCGGCTCGCAGATGCAGCAGGTCGTGCGGGCGCACCGGTCCGGCGACTGGAACGTCGACGGTGGCCGGGCGACGGTCGGCGGTGTCGAGCTGCTGGACGGTGAGTTCGACTTCCGGTTGGTGTCGAATGACGACGAAGGTGCCGTTGCGACGCTGAAGAGCGCTGAGGGCCTGGTCGTGCTGGACACCGTCGTCACGCCGGAACTCGAGCTGGAGGGTGCGGCACGTGACCTCATCAGGCAGATCCAGCAGGCGCGACGCGACGCCGACCTCGACGTGAGCGATCGGATCGAGCTGTCGATCGCCGGCTCGGACACCATGGTCGCGGCGTTCGAGACGCACCGCGAGCTCGTGATGGGCGAGACGTTGGCCACTGCCGCGACCGCATCGGTCGATGGGACCGACGTGTCGATCGTCGTCGAACGCGCACCCTGATGGGCCGTCTCGACGTCCGTGTCCAGCCCGGTGCTCGCCGATCTGGGTTCGTCGGCTGGTACGGCGATCTGCCCAAGCTCGCGGTGACGGCGCCGCCGGTGGATGGCGCCGCGAACGAGGAGGTCCTTCGGACCGTCGCGACGGCGTTCGGCCTACGCCCCCGACAGGTCCGGCTGGTCGGCGGCGGGACGTCGCGGACGAAGCGCCTCGAGATCGATGGACTCACCGAAGATGAGATCGCCACCGTCCTGGCCGCCTGCCATCGTCGATGAGGTGACCGCGAGCATCGGAGCTCCGCCGGCGCCCGGTGCTCGAGCAGTCCGGTCCTGGTCGCGCCACGGGCCGGTGCGACGTGTCGGCACGATCAGCACACCGTCGACGCCGGCGATCATCGGCCGCCGCGCCTCCGCCGCCGTCGGGTCCATCGGCTCGGCGACGCCGGGGCGTGGATCTGCGGCCGGAGCTACGGCGTCGTCGAGGGGGCGAGCTCCCGGGAGCGGTTCCGGCGGCGGGGATGGCCGTTCGTCTGCGATCGATTCGCGCTCGATGTCGTAGATGCGCAGGTCGGGAGTCGGGTCACCGTTGCCGGTGGTGGGTGTCGCTTCGATGGAGCTCTCGTGTTCGACGTCGTAGATGCGGCTGGGTGCGGTGGTGGCGTGGGGTGGCGGGGATGGCCGTTCGTCTGCGATCGATTCGCGCTCGATGTCGTAGATGCGCAGGTCGGGAGTCGGGTCACCGTTGCCGGTGGTGGGTGTCGCTTCGATGGAGCTCTCGTGTTCGACGTCGTAGATGCGGCTGGGTGCGGTGGTGGCGTGGGGTGGCGGGGATGGCCGTTCGTCTGCGATCGATTCGCGCTCGATGTCGTAGATGCGCAGGTCGGGAGTCGGGTCACCGTTGCCGGTGGTGGGTGTCGCTTCGATGGAGCTCTCGTGTTCGACGTCGTAGATGCTGCTGGGTGCGGTGGTGGCGTGGGGTGGCGGGGATGGCCGTTCGTCTGCGATCGATTCGCGTTCGATGTCGTAGATGCCGGCGGCCGTCGTCGAGACGCTGCGGAGCGGCTCACTGTCGACATCGGCGATGTGACGGCGGTCGTCGCCGGCGCCTTCGACACGACGTGGGCCGGGGCCGTCGGGCGACTCGTGATCGGTGTCGCTTCCCCGGCCTGACGCGGACGCACCGGACGGCATCGGTCGAGCAGGGCGGTCGCCGTGCCGACGGGGACGCGACGCGTGTCGTCGACTCCGGCCCCGTCTGGTCCCGCGGGGGTGGGCCCGCTCGCGGGGCACGGCCGTCTCGACGTTCGTTCCGTCGGCGACCGTGGGCGTGTCCTGGTCGTGGCCGGCGACCACCGATGCGGTGTCGGGGGCACTCGTGTGGGGAAGGTGATCGGACCCAGTCGGAGTGTCGTCGGACGTCGCGCTGGTGGGTGTCGGGCCGGGCTCCGGTTCGAGGGCGGCGCCGGCATCGATGGCGACGGATCCCGTCCGCGGTGTGACCTTCCACTTGCGCTCGCGCATCGCCTCTTTGATCTGGGCCGTTCGTGCCGTCACGTTCTTGAACTCGGTGTAGAACAACGTCGACAGCAGGAGGTACTTCAGGAACCATCGTCGGCGCATCTTGATCGTCGGATGGGCAAGTCGATATGCGAACCAGGTCTGGGCCGGCCCGACGCTGAGGGTGAAGATCGTCGTCCCGACGAAGATCGGCACGAACCAGTCGGTCGCGGCGGTGCCGCGGATCCACCAGTACGCGAGGAGTGGGTACACCTGGAGCGAGATCCACGGGTAGATCTCCCGCCAACCCAGCAAGTAGAAGACGCCCGCTCGTCGACGCCAGGTCGGCGCCGCTCGCAACATCGACACGAGATGTCGGAGCGAGACCTGCGACCAACCCTGCGCCCACCGCAGCCGCTGGTTCCACAGCGCCCCCAAGGTCTCGGGTGCGAGCTCCGTCGAGACGAGGTCGGGATCGGAGATGATGGTCTCGCCCTCCGTGACGACGCGCATCGACGAGTCGATGTCCTCGGTCAGCATCGATCCGCGCATGCGGGTCCGATGCAGGAGCGACGTACGCCAGTACCCGTTGGAGCCCCCGAAGATCCCGAAACCGTGAACGCGCGCACGACCGGGATGGCTGACGGCGTAGATCGATTCGAACTCGACGGCGACGGTCCTGGTCACGGCGTTCAGATCGCCGTTCCGGATCACGCAGTGACCCTGGACGACGCCGGCGCCGTCGTCGATCCACTGCCAGGCGCGCTGGAAGGACCCCGGTGCCGGGTGGTGGTCGGCGTCGAAGAGGCCGACGAAGTGACCGCGTATGTGGGCCAGCGCAGCGTTGACGTTCTGTGCCTTGGACGCCGAGCCCTGCACCCGCAGCGGCCGGAAGCGGGGGTCCCGGTCGGCGATTCGTGCCAACTCGGCCTCGACCGGCAACGTCTGCGGGGTGTTGTAGGCGAGGATGATCTCGAGGCCCGGGTAGTCGAGCGCAAGGAACGCGTCGATGGTGTCGAGCACCGTCTCGGCCTCGTTGGGGAGGTAGGCGGCGATGATGGCCGAAGCAGGGGGCAACGGACCTTCCCGGTGGTCGGGCGGCACCGTCGGCGGGATCGCGGCTCTGCTCTCGATCAGGATGCCGGCTGCGGTGATCGCAAGCGCGCCTACGAGCATCAGGTACACGACCCCCGTGATGTCGAGGCCGAGCCGATCGAGCAACGCGTACGACGCCAGTGGGAACAACAGCGCGATGAGCTGCTGGGCCACGACCTGGACCGGGGTACGAACACGCTCGAACGCACGGTGCCGGCGCGACCCCGGCTGCGTCGGCTTCGGCGACATCGCAGCCACCCAGCGGGTCGGATGGAGGTCGAGGTGAGCTGCCTGATACGACATCGCGTCCCACGCTCGGTCTTCGAGCTCGCGAGGGGGAGCGTCGGGAGTCGACTCGGTGAATCCGAGGATCGGTGTGAGCGCAATGGTGGAATCGTCGATCGAGAAGTCGTGGTCGTAGATCTTGCGAGCCAATCGGTCGAGGCGAGCCTGTGCTCCCTTCGTCGGGGTGCCCGGAAGCAACAGTGCGAGCACCCCTCGACGGGAACCGACGAAGTCGAGCTGGCGACCGTCGTGCTCGATGAGGCGGACCACCTGTGCAAGGAGCTCGTCGCGCGCGCGTGACCCCCGTCGAGCCGTGATGCCGGGGAGTTCGTCGAGCGAAAGGAACGCGAGCGCTCCGGGTTCGCCGCCTCGAGCGACACGCTCGTGCTCCTTGGACAGCTGCGTGGCGAACGCTCGCGGCGTGAGTGCTCCGGTCACCGGATCCTCGATGAGCTCGGTCGTCGGGACCGGACGCCGTTCGATCCGGGCACGGAGCCTGGCAATCAGTTCGGACGGATGTGGTCGGCCGCAGACGACGTCGTCCGCGCGGCGGCCGAAGGCGTCGATCGTGAGGTCTCGATGGCGCTGGTCGAGGACGCACACGATGGGCACCAACTCACCGTCGACGCTGTTGCGGACGTCGTCGAGCAACTCCAACTCGACGCCGTCGAAGCCGGCCAGCACGAGCACGAAGAGATCGGGTGGTGCACCCTGCACGATGCGAAGCACCTCGGATCGATCGCCGGCGACGAGGGGCAGCCACGATGCCTCCTCGATGATCGAAACGATCTGGTCGCGTCGATCGCTGTCGGTGCCGAACACGAGGACGGTGGGCTGACGACGTTCGACCATCGCCGAATCGCCGAGGTCGTGGGCGAGCGCGGCGGAGCCGGCTTCGGCCATCGATCCGGGAGCGCGTTCGATCACGGTCATCGTCATGACCGTCCGAGGGAGTCCTCCCGAATCCCGAATATTGACGCTAGAGTCCGGCGTTCACATTCGCCAGGAGGTGTCACCGTCATGGCAGCAGCGAAGAAGCAGGCGACCGCGAGGAAGGCGGCTCCCGACAAGACCGCCGCCAAGCGGCGGACCTCGTCGTCTTCGAACGCCACCACTGCCACGAAGCGCTCGGCGACGAAGAGGTCCGCCTCCGGCCAGACGGCCGCGAAGGCCACCGCAGCCGGAAAGACGGCGGCGAAGAAGGAGTCGGCCACGAAGCGCTCGGCCACGAAGGCCACGGCGAAGAAGAGCGCCTCGAAACGGACCGCGGCCAAGACGTCGAACGCCACGAAGACCACGACGAAGGCGACGAAGGCGACGAAGGCGACGAAGACCACGACGAAGGCGACGAAGGCGACGAAGGCGACGAAGGCGTCGACCCGGACGAAGACCACCGCTGCGGCGGAGTCGTCGTCGCGAGTGACGAAGCGCCCGGCGACCACTACCCCCCGATCCTCCGCACGGAAGGCAGGCACACGACCCACCATGGCAACCAGGACGGCCAAGACCGACGACTCGGTCTCGAACGAGCTCCCCAAGCCGCGGTTCAACAAGGACGGCTTCGGATACACGAAGGACTTCGATCTGTCGTTCGTGAAGCAGATGCACGACGCGCTTCAAGATGAGCGTGTGCGCCTCACGGGCCAGGCCAAACGTCTCGAGGACGAGGCGCACCAGCTGGTCGAAGAGGCAGAGATGGGCGACGTCCAGTTCGATGACGAGGGGGGCGAGGGCGACACGATGGTCGTCGAACGAGAACGCGACCTGGCGCTGAGCGCCCAGGCCCGTGAGGCCGTCGAGGAGATCGACGCGGCACTCGGGCGCATCATGTCGGGCACCTACGGCTATTCGATCGTGTCAGGGCGCCCGATCCCGCGTGAGCGCCTCGAGGCGATCCCCTGGTCGACGGTGCTGGTCGAAGAAAAGGTCGGCGGCATCGGTCGCTGACCGACCCGGCGAGCACACCGATCGGTCCTGCCGATGACGCGGTTCGACGGAGCTCGCTTGGGTTGGGCGCCCATTGCGCTGGCGGTGATCATCGCCGACCAGTTGACCAAGCACTGGGCCGTCAACGAGCTCGTCGATCGGGACATCGACGTGTTCTGGACATTGCGGTTCAACCTGTCCTTCAACACCGGGATGGCGTTCAGTCAGGGCGAGAACCTGGGCCCGGTCATCGGCGTCGTGGCACTGGGTGTCGTCGTGGCGCTCTTGCTCAGCCTCAAACGGCAGCCCGGGCGGCTGACCGACGTCGCGGTCGGGCTGATCATCGGCGGAGCGATCGGCAACGTCATCGACCGGCTCTTCCGGCAGGAGGGCTGGCTGCGTGGAGGCGTCGTCGACTTCATCGACTTCCAGTGGTTCCCGATCTTCAACATCGCCGACATGGGCGTCACGATCGGTGGGGCGCTGCTCGTCATCGCTGCGTGGCGGGCGAGCCGACAGCCGGTCGACGCCACCGAAGCAACGGCGGATCTGTCATGAGCGACGAGATCGTCGAATCGGTGCCGGCCGCGCTGGCGGGCGAGCGACTCGACCGAATCGTCGCGCTGCTGCTCGACGTCAGTCGATCCGTTGCCTCGTCGGTCATCGAGGCAGGCGGAGCCACGGTCGACGACGAGCGCGCGGCGTCGGGCAAGGTTCGCCTGGAGGAGGGCCAGGTCATCATCATCGACCCCGGCGCGATTCCCGTCGACCAGCCACCGCAACCCGATCCGACGGTCGAGTTCGGTGTCGTCCACGACGACCACGCCATCGTGGTCGTCGACAAGCCGGCCGGGCTGGTCGTGCACCCCGGTGCCGGCAACGACACCGGAACGCTCGTCAATGGCTTGCTGGCGCGCTACCCCGACATCGTCGACGTCGGCGAGCGGGCACGGCCCGGCATCGTGCACCGGCTCGACGCAGGGAGCTCCGGCCTCCTGGTGGTGGCCCGAACCCAGCAAGCCGCGGATGCGCTGATCGAACAGTTCGCCGATCACTCCGCGAACGCGGGCGTACCTGGCGCTCGTGTGGGGTCATCCCGATGCAGCCCACGGCGTGATCGACGCGCCCATCGGCCGGTCCCGTCGTGATCCGCTCCGCATGGCGGTGGTGGCCGACGGTCGGTGGGCCCGCACCGAGTACCGGGTACTCGACCGCTTCGACAGCCCCGCCGAACTAGCGCTGCTCGAGTGTCGCCTCGAGACGGGACGAACGCACCAGATCCGCGTGCATCTCGGCTCGATCAACCATCCGCTCGTGGGCGACCCGACCTACGGCCAACGGCGCCCCAGGTTGCAGGTCGAGCGCCCGTTCTTGCACGCGGCCGACCTCTCCTTCGTGCACCCGACGACCGGTGAGCGGGTGACCTTCCAGAGCCCGCTCGCACCCGATCTGGCCGATCGCCTGCGCACGCTTCGCCGGGTGGAACCCGCCTGATCGCGCTCGGTGGCGCCGGCAGCGGATTCAGCCGTTCGGCGCGGTCGAACCGGTCGAGGTGGCCGGCCAGGGGGCCTCGCCACGGGCCACCTCCGCGATCGAAGCCAGGGTGAATCCGTCGAGGTGTCGCCGCATCACGTCGCCGGCCTGGTTCCAGATCGCCAGGAGCACGCATTGGCCCTCGTGGTCACAGGCGCCGTCCTGGTGTGGCTGACCGAAGTCGCCCAACGTGATCGGTCCGTCGACCGCGGACAGGATCTCCGACAGCCGGATCTCGTCGGGAGGACGGGCGAGCGTGTATCCGCCGCCGACGCCGCGCTTCGAGCGCACGAGCCCGGCGCCCTTCAATGCCAGCAGGATCTGTTCCAGGTATGGCTGCGGGAGCCCGGTGCGTTCGGCGATGTCGCGCACCGACGTCGGACCGGTCTCGTCGACGCGCAGCGTCAGCGAGAGCAGCGCGCGGCACGCGTAGTCGCCTCTCGTGGACACTCGCACGGGGCCAGCGTAGGTGAACGCGAGCGTCGCGCTTGGCCTCGACCATCGGAAGATGGTGGACTAGCCCGTGCGTGATCGACATCGACGAGCAGCCCATCCTTCCGGACTACGGCGGCGCCAACGTGCGCGGGATCATCCCGGCTCTGCTCGGACCCCAGCCGTGGAGCACCTCGTTACCGAGTTGGATGCCCGCGGTGATCGCCGAAGCCCGGCAGGTCGTGCTGTTCGTCCTCGACGGCCTCGGTTGGGACCAGCTGGAGACGCACCGTGATTCCGCTCCGACCTTGAGTTCGCTCGTCGGAGGGCCCATCACGACCGTCGCTCCCACCACGACGGCGACGGCCCTGAGCTCGATCACGACCGGACTGACACCGGGAGAGCACGGTCTGGTCGGGTACCGGATCATGCTGGGTGGCGAGGTGATGAACGTACTTCGTTGGGCGGTGGCCGGTGACAATCGGCGCCGTTCGAACGTTCCGAGCGACATCCAGCGGTTCCCGGCCTTCATGGGCGAGTCGGTGCCGATCGTGAGCCCTGCGGAACTGACCGACTCGGCGTTCAGCGAGGCGCACCTGCGTGGCGGACGGCCCGTGGGATACCGGGCGTCGTCGTCGATGGCGATCGACGTCGCCGATCAGTTGGCGGCGGGGGAACGGTTCGTGTACGCGTACTACGCCGGCGTCGACAAGATCGCCCACGAGCGAGGGTTCGGTCGCTTCTACGATGCGGAGCTCCGCGCCGCCGACCGATTGGTCGCCGATGTCCTCGAGGTCCTGCCGCCGGGCGCCGCTCTGCTCATCACCGCCGATCATGGTCAGGTGCAGGTCGGGGACAACATCGTGAAGCCGACCGACGCCGTGCTGTCGCACGTCGCAATGCAGTCCGGCGAGGGACGGTTCCGGTGGCTGCACGCGGAACGCGGCGCCGCCGACGACCTGCTCGCCGCCGCCATCGAGGAGTTCGGTGACACCGGATGGGTTCGTTCTCGCGACCAACTCCTTGCCGAGGGGTGGTTCGGACCAGCCGTCTCCCCACAGGTCGCAGCACGGCTCGGTGATGTGGCGATCCTCGCTCGCGAGGACGTCAGCTACTTCGATCCCGACGACAGCGGCCCGTTCGAACTGGTGTGCCGGCACGGTTCGATGACGTCGGCCGAGGTGTACGTCCCGCTGCTGGCGGGAATGCCTCGCTGAGCGCCGGGTTGCACCAAAATGAGGAGACCACGATGACCGACACCCCGCACATGACCGACACGCCGCCCGACGGGCGGGTCGAGGAGGCGACGCCGGCGGATCCGGCGGACCCGGTCGCGGTCGAGCACGGTGAACTGGTTGATCCACCGGCGACGGATCATGAGCCGACGCCCGAGACGAACTCGGTCACCGAGCCGGCCAAGGTGATGCGCATCGGGTCGATGGTGAAGCAACTGCTGGAAGAGGTACGGCAGGCCCCGCTCGACGAGGCCAGCCGGGAACGGCTCGCAGAGGTGTACGAGCGTTCGGTCATCGAGTTGTCCGAGGCGCTCTCACCCGACCTCCAGCAGGAACTCCGGATGCTCACGCTGCCGTTCAACGACGACGTCGTGCCGAGCGAAGGTGAGCTCCGGGTGGCCCAAGCCCAGCTCGTCGGGTGGCTCGAAGGCCTGTTCCACGGCATCCAGGCGACCCTGTTCGCCCAGCAGCTCGCCGCGCGGCAACAGCTCGAGCAGATGCGCCAGCTCCCGCCGGGCGCTCAGCCGCACCCGGGCATGCCCGGTCAGGTTCCTCACGAAGGTGAGCGCCCCGGCACCTATCTGTGACGTGCCGGCGCTCATCTCCGAGGATCGTCCACCGCAGGCCCGGCCACCGGTGTCGGTCGTCCGCCGGCGGGCGGTCGGCGGGCGGTCGGCATCGTCGACGGACGAGCGTGCGGTCATGGCACAGCTGGGTATCGACGAGCGATGTCGGCCCCAGCTAGCGCGCAGGCTGAGTCGCCGGCGTCGGGTCGCGTCCCCCAGCGGGCCCTGAGGCCGGCGGGCGCGACTTCTGGTAGGTTCGCGAATCACGTCCTTGTGATTCTCGCCGCCTGAACCAGTGTCCTCCGACTCCTTCACCCACCTCCACGTCCACACCGAATTCTCCATGCTCGACGGCGCGGCCCGCCTCGACGAGATGGTCGCGAAGGCCGTCGCGGACGGCCAGCCGGCGATCGGGATGACCGATCACGGCAACATGTACGGGACGTTGGAGTTCTACAAGGAGTGCCGCAAGCAGGGCATCAAGCCGATCATCGGCACCGAGGCCTACATGGCCCACGACCACCGCTCCGAGCGACCGACCCGGCGGGGCAGGGTCGACGACTCGGGCGGTGACACCGAGGGTGGCAGGAAGCTCTACTACCACCTCACGCTGCTCGCCGAGAACGAGATCGGTTACCGCAACCTGATCCAGCTGTCGAGCCTGGCCTTCCTGGAGGGCTACTACTACAAGCCCCGGATCGACTGGGAGCTGATCGAGAAGTACTCGAGCGGGTTGATCGCGACCACGGGCTGCCTCGGCGGACAGGTGCTCCAGTCGATGCTCAACGGCGACGACCAGGGGGCGCTCGACAAGGCGGCACGCCTGCAGGACATCTTCGGCAAGGACAACCTGTTCGTCGAGCTGCAGGACCACGGCATCGCCGCACAGCACGAGACCAACCCGAAGCTCGTCGAGATCGCCAAGAAGATCGGCGCTCCGCTCCTCGCCACGAACGACTCGCACTACACGCACCGGGAGGACCACGAGAGCCACGACGCGCTGCTGTGTGTGCAGACCGGTGCGCTGATCTCGGACCCGAAGCGCTTCAAGTTCGAGGGTCACGAGCACTACCTCAAGACGGCTCAGGAAATGCGCTACCTGTTCCGTGAACTGCCCGAGGCGTGCGACAACAGCCTCTGGATCGCGGAACGCGCCGACCTCGAAATCGAGTTCGGCGACGCGCTCCTCCCGAACTTCCCGCTGCCCGACGGCTTCACGAGCGACGCCCAGTACCTCGAGCACCTCACGTGGGAGGGTGCCAAGCGACGCTGGGGCGACAACCTCCCCGACAGCGTGATCGAGCGGGTCTCCTACGAGCTCAAGACGATCAACGACATGGGCTTCGCGTCGTACTTCCTGATCACCTGGGACCTGATCAAGTACGCCCGCGACGAAGGCATCCGGGTCGGACCGGGCCGTGGGTCCGCGGCGGGGTGCGCCGTGGCGTACTGCCTCTGGATCACCGATCTCGACCCGATCAAGTACGACTTGCTGTTCGAGCGGTTCCTCAACCCGAGTCGCGTGTCGATGCCCGACATCGACATGGACTTCGACTCCCGGTACCGAGACCAGATGATCCGCTACGCGGCCGACACCTATGGCCGGGACCACGTCGCGCAGATCATCACGTTCGGCACGATCAAGGCGCGCAACGCGGTGCGCGACGCCGCTCGTGTGCTCGGGTACCCGTACGGGGTGGGCGACAAGGTCGCGAAGGCGATGCCGCCGCTCGTGATGGGTCGCGACACGCCGCTGAAGTACTGCTTCGAGCAGAGTGAGAAGTACGCCGACGGGTACAAGGCGGCACAGGACCTGCGCGCCATGTACGACACCGACCCGGACATCAAGAAGGTCGTGGACGTCGCCAAGGGCCTGGAGGGACTGAAGCGATCCGACGGCATCCACGCGGCGGCCGTGGTGATCACGAAGGAGCCCGTCACCCATTACCTGCCGATCCAGCGCAAGCCCGAATCCGGTCAGGACCCGGAGGACGCGCCGGTCGTCACGCAGTACGAGATGCACGGCGTGGAGGAGCTCGGACTCCTCAAGATGGATTTCCTCGGGCTCAGGAACCTCGACGTCATCACCGATGCCCAGGCGATGATCCGGGCGAACCGAGACCCGGACTTCGACATCGACACGGTGCCGCTCGACGACCAGGCGACGTTCGATCTGTTGTCCCGCGGTGACACGATCGGCGTGTTCCAGCTCGAGTCCCCGCCGATGCGACAACTGCTCAAGGCGATGACGCCGAACAGCTTCGAGGACGTCTCCGCCGTGCTCGCGCTCTATCGGCCCGGGCCCATGAGCGTCAACATGCACTACGACTACGCCGATCGCAAGAATGGTCGCAAGCCGGTCGAGTACTTCCACGACGACGCGAAGGACGTCCTCGACGACACCTACGGGCTCATGATCTACCAGGAGTCGGTCATGCGGGTGGCGCAGAAGTTCGCCGGCTACTCACTCGCCGAGGCCGACAACCTCCGCAAAGCCATGGGCAAGAAGGTCCGCGAGGTGATGGCGGCCGCCCGCGAGGGTTTCGAGACCGGTGTCGTCAACACCGGCTACGACGCATCACTCGGCAAGGAACTGTTCGACATCATCGAGAAGTTCGCCGACTACGCGTTCAACAAGAGCCACACGTTCGGGTACGGCCTGGTCACGTACCAGACGGCGTACCTCAAGGCCCACTACCCGGTCGAGTACTTCGCCTGCCTCCTCACGAGCGTCAAGAGCAATCTCGACAAGGCGGCCGTGTACCTCAGCGACTGCCGCTCGGCCGGCATCAAGGTGCTGACGCCCGACATCAACCGGTCGGTCATGAACTTCGACGCGATCCAGGCCGACCGGGTGCCCGCCGACGTCTCGCTGGCGGTCGGCAGCCCAGGTGCCATCACGTTCGGGCTCTCGGCAGTCCGCAACGTGGGGGAGGGGCTCGTCGAACTCCTCCTCGCCGAACGTGACGAGAACGGGGAGTTCGAGTCGTTCTACGACTTCGCAGAGCGGGTGCCCGAACAGGTGCTCAACAAGCGCACCGTGGAGTCGTTGATCAAGGCCGGAGCGTTCGACCGGCTCGGCTTGCCGCGGCGCGGCCTCCTGGCTTCCTTCGAGCAGATCCTCGACACGACGATCGAGCGGCGTCGCGAACGAGACCGAGGGGTGATGAGCCTGTTCGGCGACTGGGGTGACAGCGACGCAGGTGGCGCCACCGACGCGGATGACGGCGGCTTCAGCGAGCGCATCCCGATCCCCGCCATCGAGTTCGACAAGGGCGACAAGCTCAAACACGAAAAGGAGATGCTCGGTCTGTACGTCTCCGACCACCCCCTGTTCGGCGTCGAGGCGGCGCTGAAACGCAAGGTCGATCACGCCCTCGTCGACCTCGCCGAGATGGAGGACGGGGCCCAGGTCAAAGTCGGTGGCGTGATCACCAATCTGGCGCGCAAGTTCACCAAGAAGGGCGATCAGATGGCGGTCTTCGTGCTCGAAGATCTCGACGCGTCGATCGAGGTGACGGTCTTCCCGCGCACGCTGCTCGAGCAGGGCCACAAGCTCGAAGACGACATCATCGTTACCGTGAAGGGGCGCCTCGACAAACGAGACGAATCGCGTTTCGGCATCATCGCTCAGACGATCGACGTGCTGTCGGGCCTCACCGACGGCCCGGCACCGCCGATGCGGCTGATGTTGCCGAGCCACGCACTCGACGAGTTGAAGATCCAGCGGCTCAAGCGCATCTTGCGTGATCATCCCGGCGATTCCGTGGTGCAGCTCGACATCGGACACGGCAAGTTGCTCCGGCTCGCCGACGAGTTCCGCGTCGACATCGACCGTGCGGTCGGCGAACTGCGCATGGCGTTCGGCCACGACGCCGTCCTGCTCTGACGTACGTCGACCGGGACGCCTCGGTGTGATCAGAGACCGGCGCGCGGGCGGACCGACGCGATCTTGATCGTGTGGAGAGCGTCCGTCAGCTCGGTACGGGCGTGCGCCCAGGCGTCGTGCAGGACACAGGGATGACGGGCGTCGCACTCGCTGTCGGCGACGACGCAGCGCCCGTTCGCCGTCGGTCCGTCGACGGCCTCGATCACGTCGAGCACGGTGACGTCGGCGAGGTCGACCGTCGCCGTGTAGCCACCGGTCGGTCCCGGCGTGGAGGTCACCCAGCCGGCTTTGACCAGGGGTGCCATCACCTGCGGGATGAAGCCGTTCGTCGTCGCGAGTGCGTCGGCGAGATCGGTGCCCTTGAGCGGTGGGTCTGCGTTGGCCACGACGAAGAGCGCGCGAACCGCCAGCTCGGCGCGGCGGGTGATCTCGAGTCGCACGTTCCCATCCTGGCGTAACCCACCCGTGTGAGGTAGGGACCTCGGACTCTATCAGTCCTGAAGTCATGGAGTTAGTAATTATGGAAAAGCAGAACTCCGAAGGAGGGCGAGATGAGTCGACAGGTGTGGGTCTCATGGATCGCGGCCGCTGCGCTGGCGATGACCGGGTGTGCCGACGACGGGCCGCCGGGAGGTCCGGCTGCAGCCGGCGGAGGTGCTGCGGCGGCTGTGGCGGCTGTGGCGGCACTCCAGCCCGGCGCGACGGTGGAGTTCGTGGCGTCGGAGTTCGGCTTCGCCCCGACGAGCCTGCTGGCCGAACCCGGCACCTATCGCGGGGTTCTCGTGAACGACGGCACCATGGAGCACGACATCCAGGTCGGCGACGGCGAACGCCATCTTGCGGCGGTCGGCGAGTCGGTCGAGTTCGACTTCGAGGTTCCCGAGGGCGGGGTCGGGTTCATCTGCGCAATTCCCGGCCACGCGGAGGCCGGCATGACCGGTGTCATCACCACACCCGGTGCTCCGGCTCCGGCTCCAGCCGCTCCCTCCGCGTCCGCCGACGAGGTGCCCGCGAACCCCGAGGCGCCAACGTACGAGCTGCGCGACCCGCGGGCACCGGCCCGAGGCGAGGGGGAGGGTGTCGCACTGGTCGAGGGTGGTGCCCCGGACGGCGGCGACCTGATCGACGTCGAGATGGTCGTCGAGGAGCGCCTGATGACCGTCGCCGAAGGGTACGAGCAGCTCGTGTGGACGTTCAACGGGACCGTTCCCGGCCCGGTGATCCGAACCTTCGTCGGTGACACCGTGCGCGTCCACCTCGTCAACCCGGAAGCGTCGGAGGTCGCCCACTCCGTCGACTTCCACGCCTCACAGGTGGCCTGGAACGACGAGATGCGCTCGATCGCCCCCGGAGAAGAGCTGATCTACGAGTTCACCACCGATTACGCCGGTGTCTGGATGTACCACTGCGGCACCAACCCGGTGCTCCACCACATCGCGAACGGCATGTTCGGCATGGTGATCGTCGAACCCGAGGGTGGTCTCCCACCGGTCGACGACGAGTTCTTCGTCGTCCAGAACGAGTGGTACCTGGGGCCGCAGGGCGAGGTGTCCTCGTTCGAGAAGGCCGACCAAGGCGCACCCTCGCCGGATCTGGTGATGTTCAACGGCGTCGCCTTCCAGTACCGCGACCACCCGATCGAGGTCGACACGGGCGACACGGTGCGCATGTACGTGCTCAATGTCGGGCCGTCGATCGACTCCGCGTTCCACATCGTGGGCACCATCTTCCACGACGTATGGCGGGAAGGCGTGCATCTCGCAAGCGGCAACGAGGGCAACTGGGGGTCGCAGGCGGTCGACCTCGCCCCCGCTCAGGGCGCGATCATCGAGTTCGTCACCGCCGAGGATGGGCTGTACCCGATCGTGACGCACGCCTTCAACTTCCCCGGCCGGGGCGCGCTCGGGCTCGTCCAGGCCGGTGACGGCCAACCCTGACGAGCTCACTCGAGTGACATCATCCCGGCAAACCTCCTGGTCACACCCCCTCTCGACCCAGCACGGTCAGGGGGCGTGACGCGACCGTTTGTGAATCCGTTCGGAATCGGTGGCACAATGGAGGCTCGAAATGTTGGAGGAGCAGAGGACAGATGCCGCTCGAAGTCATCACCAATGACGCCAGTTCACTGACCGACGCCGATCTCGACGAGATGGGTTCGATCGAGGGTGCGTTCGATATCGGCGCCATCTCCAAGGCCAAGGAGGACTGGGTGTTGACGACCGCCGCCCGGATCGACGGCAAGCTCCACGGCTTCATGTTCTCGACGCTGGAGCGGATCGGCGGCACGCCATGTGTGCTCATCGGGATGCTCAGCGTGCGCCGGCACTCGAAGCGGGAAACGGTGATGCGAGGCCTCATGGGCGAGGCGTACCACCGGGCCCTCATGGCGTTTCCGGACGAAGATGTCGTCGTCGGGTCGCGTTTCGTGTCGGCCGACGGTCTCGAGGCGTTCGACAAGCTCGACGAGGTCACGCCCTCACCGGGTTCGCGGGCCGTCGGGGAGGAGCGGGCATGGGGGCGTCGGCTGGCGAAGCGGTTCGGAGTCGACGCGAAGTACGACGCGAAGTCGTTCATCGCATCGAACGGCCAGTCCGGCTTCCTCGACATCGAGTCCTCCAAGCCGGAGAAGCTCGACCCCGAGGTCGTCGAGATGTTCTCGGCGTTGAACCCGAAGTCCGGTGACGTGATGATCGCCTACGGCTGGACCATGGCCGAAGATCTCGTCAAACTCGGCAAGCGCTGACTCGTCGCCGTGTCGGACGCGGCGCCCCGATCCTTCCGCGACGTCGCCCGTGCGCGCCGCATGACCCGTTCGTTCCGGACCGAACCGCTGCCCGACGGTCTCCTCGACGACTTGGTCGACCTCGCCAGCCGGTCCCCGAGCGCCGGCAAGACACAGGGCTGGCACCTCGTCGCGCTCGAGGGTTCGGACACGGCGACGTTCTGGGACATCACGCTGCCACCTGACCGACGGCCGACGTTTCGCTGGCAGGGTCTGCTCGATGCGCCGGCGATCCTGCTGCCGCTGGCCGACCCCCGGGCCTACGTCGACCGCTACGCCGAACCCGACAAGTCCCGCTCCGGGCTGGGCGAGTCAACCGATGCCTGGCCCGCCCCATACTGGACCATCGATGCTGCGATGGCGGTGATGGCACTTCTCCTCGCAGCAGAGGACGTCGGGCTCGGCGCGCTGTTCTTCGGTGTGTTCAACGGCGAGGTTCAGCTCCGGGCAGAGCTCGGGATCCCCGGCGATCTCGACCTACTGGGTGCCATCGCGCTCGGCTTCGCCGCCGACGACGCGACGGGTGGGGGCCGAAGCGCAGGGCGCCGTCGTCGACCACCCGACGAGATCATCCATCGATCGAGATGGTCGCGCCCTCGGGGAGCGGACGACCGGTGATCTTTTCGTAGAGGGCCTCCGGCGTCGATACCGGGAGATCGCAGACGCCGTTCCGGCAGACGTAGGCGTGACCCTCCGACCGCTGCTCCCAGAGGGGAGAATCGTACGGCTCGCCCCAGACCGTCACGATGTCGGGACGCCAGACCGACTGAGCGACCTGCACCATCGCCGGTTCGTCGCCGACCACCACGATCTCCATCACGCCGCGCTGTCGGAGTTCGAGCGCGAGCAGTGCGTTCGACACCGCACCCGGTGCCTGCTCGGCGACCGCACCGAGGAGCTGAAGGATGCGATCGGCGTGGTTGCGGTACCGGCTCTCGCCGGTCATCGCGGCGAGCCGGAGCAGTCCGCTGGCCGCGCTCGAGTTGGCCGACGGGGTGGCGGTGTCGAGGAGGTCCTTCTGCCGGACCACCAGCTGCTCGCCGTCATCGGGTGTGGTGAAGAGCCCGCCGTCGACCGGATCCCAGAAACGGTCGAGCATGGTGTCGGCGGTCTCACGTGCGACGTCGATCCACCGCGCACGCCCGGTCAGCTCGGCCAGCCGGATGAATGCCTCGACCAGGGCGGCGTGGTCGGCCGCCAACGCCACGTGGCGGGCTCGTGGCTCGCCGTCCGCGTGCCACGCCCGGAACCAGCGGCCATCGTGGCCGCAGAGCTCTCGGAGCAGGAACTCGCCGTTCGACACGGCGGCCGCGGTCCAGTCGTCGCGGCGGAATGCTGCAGCGGCATCGGCCAGCGCGTGCAGCATCAGCGCATTCCACTCGGTGAGGATCTTGTCGTCGAGCCCGGGCCGCGGTCGTCGAGCCCGCGCGGCGAGCAGCCGTTGACGTGCCTCGTTCATGCTCGGCGGCCGGCGGAGCTGGCCGCGGGCGTGCAACCGGTTGGGGATCGAACGGCCCTCGAAATTGCCGTCCTCGGTGACGTCCCACCACTCGATCGCCTGCCCGATCGTGACGTCGTCCATGCCGGCGAGGGCGGCGCGAACCTCGGCCGGCGTCCAGGTGTGGAACAGGCCCTCGACGCCGTGCCCGTCGCCGTCAGGTGAGTCGGCGTCCTCGGCCGAGTAGAAGCCGCCGTCCGGATGCCGCAGCTCCCGGAGCACGTAGTCGATCGTCTCCTCGACGACCTGGCGGTACGTCTCGATGCCGAGCACGGAGTACGCCTCGCGGTAGGTACGAACCAGCAAAGCCTGATCGGTGAGCATCTTCTCGAAGTGGGGGACGAGCCACTCCCGGTCGGTGGAGTAGCGGGCGAAGCCACCGCCGATGTGGTCGTACATGCCGCCCGACGCCATGGCGTCGAGGGTCGTCGTGAGGACCTGCTCGGCGCCCTCACCGCCCGAGGTCATGAACGCTCGGAGCACGAGTTGCAGGTGATGCGGTGACGGGAACTTCGGCGCCTGGCCGAACCCGCCCCACTCCTGATCGAACGAACGAGCGATCTGCTGCAGCGTGTCGTTGACGAGGTCCAGCGACGGCACGTCGTCGCGGGGTGAGATCGCCCGACCGATCGCCCCGACGATCGAGTCCGCACTCGCAGCGAGCTCGTCGCGTCTGGTCTGCCATGCGTCGTCGATGGCGTCGAGCAGCTGGAGGAATTGCTCCTTGGGGAGATACGTGCCACCCCAGAACGGTCGCCCGTCGGGATCGAGCGCCACGGTCATCGGCCAGCCGCCGCGACCGGTCAGTGCCTGCACGGCAGACATGTACAGCGCATCGACGTCGGGCCGTTCCTCGCGATCGACCTTGATGCTGACGAACCGCTCGTTCATCACGGCGGCCACGTCGTCGTCCTCGAACGACTCGTGCGCCATCACGTGACACCAGTGGCACGCCGAGTAACCGATCGACAAGATGACGGGGACGTCGCGCTCGTGGGCCACATCGAAGGCGTCGTCACCCCACGGGTACCAGTCGACCGGGTTGTCGACGTGTTGACGAAGGTATGGCGACGTCTCGCCGGCGAGCCGGTTCATCGTGGCCGACCCTAGCCACCGAGCCGGCGCGATCGGTCGGGTCCCCGGCGGACGTCGGGAGACGAGTACGGTCACCTCATGTGGTCGGCGTCAGGGTGATGGTGCGCTCGCGTGCGTAGACGATCCGACTCGTCCCGTGCGCGGTGGTGAGACGTCCGCCAGCGACTGGAGCACCGACATGTTCGCGACCGATCCGACATCCGTCGTTCAGCTGCGAAACCCGGCCATCATCGAAGCCGAACAGGCTCGGTCGAACCGGGCCCCGTCTCGGGGCGTCCCAGCTGGCTGGGACGTGTGCTCGCCGGCCGCAGGTCGACCTTCGCGAGGGAGATCGCCACCACGACGCAGCCGACGCTGATCTCGTACGGATCACACGACCTGTTCGTCGGCCTCGACAGGCGGACGCTCTCGCATCTGTTCGATTCGTTGGTCGTCATCGACGTCGCGGCCGGGGACTCGCCCGGACGGCAGGGCGAGGTGGCGCCCGAGTTCGTCGTCGTGCTCGCCGGCCGGATCGGAGTGTCGCTCGACGGCCCGCCCCTCGCGGTGCTGGATGCCGGCTCTCACTTCGGAGCGCTCCCGCCGCTGGACGACCGACCCACTCCGTATCGGCGGGCGCCGTTCAACGTGCTCGAACCATGCCGCGTCGCCGTGGCGAGCAGGTTCCAGTTCGCAGACATCCTCGTCTCGTATCCGCTCTTCGCCGAACGCATCAGGACGATCGCCGATGTCCGGCGGGCCTACCTCACGGGACGGAGCGACGCCGCGACGTCGCCCGGCGTGGCGGTGCCCGGGAGTTCCCGCTGCACATCGTCGAGGCTCGCTGAGCCGTCCACGATTCGCACCGAGTCACCCGAAAATCGCCGACCCGCTCCCGCCGACCCAGGTACGGTCGGCTCACCCGATCGACGGAGGTACGTCATGTCAGAGTTCACCCGCCGGCGCTTCATCGCCGCCGCCCCGGCGTCCGGTCTCGCGGCCGGAGCCGCGCTCACCGTCGGGCCGAACCCGGTGTCCGCTGCAGTGTCGGGTGTCGTCGAACTCATCACCCCGTTCCGGCTGCAGGACAGCCGGGTGAACGAGCCCGACAAGTACGACACGACCGCCCAGGACAGCCTGGCGGTGCCCGGAATCGCCGGCAGGAGTGGGGTCATCTTGAACGTCACGGTCACCGAGACAGAAGGTGCCGGGTTCTTCCGGATCGCAGACGGGTTCGAGCCGGTGCCGACGACGTCGAACATCAACTGGTACGGCGACGATCAGACGCTCGCGAACATGGCGATCGTGATGGTGGCTGCGCCGGCGAACGGCATCGCGGTGCAAGGTGGCGGGAACGGTCGTGCGCATCTCGTGATCGACGTGCTCGGGTTCGTGGCCTGACCGCGGTCGTTTGAGCGATCGCCGCGCGTGGCATCCTCGTCAGGTGTCGGTTGCCGCTGCGATCCTCTTGCTGCTCGGTGGGCTCGCCGGGCTGCTCGCGACATGGAACGCCACCCGGCCGCTGATCGATCCGACGCGTCGGTACTCGCCGTGGTGGCTGCCGGCGATGGTGGTCACCGAGTTGGCCCCGTTCTGGCTGCTCGTCCACGTTGCCGTGCTCGGCGTCGGTCTGCTCGCGGGCGGGTGGTCGAACTGGGGTGGCCGGGCCGGCGCGATCCTGCTCTGCGTGTCGATGGTGCTGCTCGTGTGGATCGTCGTGCGATCGGTGCTGGCGATCGTCGAGTTGCGGCGGATGGTCGGTGGTCCGATCCACGGCACGAGCGGGCGCGCGCGTCTCGTCGGTGTGCCCGTGCCGACACCGCCCGGTGTTCGCGAGACCCACGACGTCGTCTGGCGAGGCGACCTGTCCCTCGACCTGATCCGGCCGGACGACGATCGCCACCGACTTCCCGTCGTGGTGTACGTCCACGGCGGGGGCTGGACCGGCGGTGACCCGCAACGGCAGGCCCGCGATCTGTACCACACGCTGGCGCTCGACGGCTGGGCGACGATGGCGATCCGATATCCGTTCACTCCGCACGTCAGCGTCGAAGAGCAGGTCGACGTCGTGCAGGCGGCCGTTCGCTGGGCCCGTACCGAACTGGCCGGTCACGGGGTGGAGGCAACACACGTGGTCGTCGCCGGTGGCTCGGCGGGAGCCCACCTGGCCACGATGGCCGCACTCGGTGCCGATCGCGAATCCGAGACCGTCGCCGGTTGCGTGGGTCTCTACGGCGTGTACGACCTGGCCAATCGAAACGGCAAGCGCGCCCAGTGGACGAAGATCCGCGACGAGGTGATGCTCGCCCGGGTGGTGGACGCACCGGGTCGCTACGACGACTTGTCACCCCTGGTCAGGGTCACCGACGACTCACCGCCGATGCTGATCGTGCACGGTGAGCGCGACACCCTCGTACCGATCGGCGAGGCGGAGCAGTTCGTCGCCGCACTCGAGGCCCGCGGGCGGCCCGTCGAGTTCGTTCGCGTCGCCGGAGCCGAACACGCGTTCGACGCCGTGTCGTCACCGGTCTCGAGAACGACGGCGGCGGTGATCCGCGACTGGTTGCGGACCACGACGCTGGCCGAGGAGTCGGCCGACTCGCGCTGACTCTCGGGTCGAACAGGGTCAGGCACCAACCGCGTGGTAGCCCCCGTCGACGTGGATGATCTCTCCGGTCGTGGCGGGGAACCAGTCGGACAGCAGGGCGACGCAGGCCCGCGCCACGGGCTCGGAGTTCTGCACGTCCCAGCCGAGCGGAGCGCGCCCGTCCCAGGTGTCCTCGAACAGTTGGAAGCCGGGAATCGACTTGGCGGCCATCGTCTTGATCGGACCGGCGGCGACGAGGTTGCACCGGATCTGCTGCGGGCCGAGCTCGCGGGCCATGTACCGCGACAGGCTCTGGAGCGCCGACTTGGCGACGCCCATCCAGTTGTAGGCGGGCCACGCCTGCCGGTTGTCGAAGTCGAGCCCGACGAACGAGCCGCCCTCGCCCATCAGCGGCACGAACGCGTCGGCGAGCGTCTTAAGCGAGTACGTCGAGATGTGCATGGCCACGGCCACGTCGTCCCACGGGGCATCGAAGAAGTCGTCGCCGAGGCACGACTCGGGAGCGAAGCCGATCGCATGCAGCACGCCGTCGACCCGGCCCCACTTGGCCGCCACCGCATCACGAACCGACTCGACGTGCTCCGGCACGGTGACGTCGAACTCGAACACGTCGATGTCGGTGCCGTGCGACTGGCCGAGCTTTCGTGACGTGCGCCGCGTCAGGCTCAGGGCGCGGCCTGCTCCCGTGAGCACGATGTCGGCTCCTTCGTCGAGAGCGATCCGAGCCACGCCGAACGCCAGCGAGGCATCGGTCAGAACTCCGGTGATCACGAGCTTCTTGCCATCCAGCATTCCCATCTGTCGGAACGTAGTCGGCGCAGCCAGGTCCGTCGCACGTTTGCCCCAGAACCGCGACCAGGCACGCGGCGGGCTGCGTGTGCAAGGCTCGCAGGATGCGAATCGGTGTGATCGGCGGCAGCGGACCGGCCGGCAGCAGCCTGGCCGCCCGACTGGCCAGCGTGGGGTACGAAGCCGTCATCGGCTCACGATCGAAGTACCGGGCGATGGAGAGCCGCGACTCGTTCGTCGAGCGATTTCCCGAACTCGAGGAGAATCTCGGCTACGGCGACAACGCCGCGGCGGCCGACTGCGACATCGTGGTCATTGCGACGCCGTGGGACTCGGCTGCGACGATGGCGCAGGACCACGCCGACTACCTGCGCGGCAAGATCGTGGTCAGCATGGCGAACGCGCTGATCCGGGTCGGCCGTGAGTTCCAGCCCCTGGTGCCACCGCGGGGGAGCGTCGCCGCTCACGTCCAGGCGGCAGTGCCGGACAGCCACGTCGTGGCAGCGTTCCATCATCTGCCCGCCGCCGAGCTCGGGCAGATCGGTGAGCCCATCGAGAGCGACGTGCTGATCTGCGGGGACGATCCGGCAGCGGTCTTGACGATCAGCGAGATGGTGAACAAGATCCCGGGTTGCCGTCCACTGGATGCGGGTGAGCTCTCGAACGCGACTGCGATCGAGGCGTTCACCGCAGTGCTGCTCCAGCTGAACGTGCGGTACAAGACGCGCGTCGCCCCGAAGCTGACGGGAATCAAATCCGATCCCCGGGCGGTGCAGGCCTGAGCATGTCGACCCTGCAGCTCTATGACACTGCGCGGCGTGCCATCGTGCCGTTCGAACCGGACGAGCAGGTGCTCATGTACATCTGCGGGATCACCCCCTACGACGCGACCCACCTGGGCCACGCCGCCACGTTCATCTCGTACGACGTCCTCAAACGACACCTGATCGACCAGGGGCACACCGTCCGGTGCGTCCGGAACGTCACCGATGTCGACGACCCGCTGTTCGCGAAGGCTCGTGAGCTCGGAGTGCACTACCTCGATCTGGCCGCTGCCGAGGAGGCCCGGTTCGAGCGGGACATGGTGGCACTCAACGCCTTGCCGGTGTCGTCGTCGCCCCGGGCGTCGTCGGCGATCCCCGACATTCGCGGGTTCATCGGCATGGTGCTCGATCGTGGTTTCGCCTACGAGGCGGGCGGCTCGGTCTACTTCGACGTCACGCGATTCGAGTCGTTCGGCACGCTCAGCAACTATTCGGAGGCCGAGATGCTCGCGCTGGCACGCGAGCGGGGAGGGCACGTCGACGATCCGAACAAACGCCATCCGCTCGACTTCGTGCTCTGGCACCCGTCCGCCGACGACGAACCGTCATGGGACACGATGTGGGGCGCCGGTCGGCCCGGCTGGCACATCGAGTGCAGTGCTCTTGCCCTCCGCGAACTCGGAACGACGATCGACCTTCACGGCGGCGGCACCGACCTCATCTTCCCCCACCATGAATGCGAGCGGGCGCAGTCGGAGGCGGCGACCGGGGTGCCGTTCGTCAAGCACTGGATGCACACGGCGCTGATCCACATGGAGGGCACGAAGATGTCCAAGAGCCTCGGCAACCTGGTGTTCGTCGACGGACTGCGCGAGAAGTACGAACCCATGGTCGTCAGGCTCGGGCTCATCGAGCACCACTACCGGACGGAATGGGAATGGGACGACGGTCTGATGCCGCGCAACGCCGAGCGGCTCGCAACGTGGCGTTCGGCGGCTGACGGAAGCGATGGTGACGTCATCGACGAGGTGCGAGCCCGGCTCGACGACGATCTGGACTCGCCGGGCGCGGTGGCAGCGATCGACGACGCCGCTCGCCGAGGTGAATCGACGCGCTCCGCGGCCGACCTGCTGGGTGTCGAGCTCTGACTCCGACGCGCGTGACGTTCACGAAAATGTCGATCAGCGGGTGACGAACGGTCACCGCCATGTTCTACAGTTCGAGGGATGACCGAAAGTCCGGGTGCGAGCAGACTGCAGTCCCGCACGCGCGCGGTCGTCCGCCCGCTGGCGAACCTCGCCTGGGACATCGAGAAGGTCGGCTACGAACGGCTCCCGGCGGACGGACCCGCGATCCTGTGCCCGAACCACATCAGCTTCCTCGACTCGGCGTTGTTGATGCTGACGGTGCCCCGCAACATCAGCTTCGTGGGCAAGGCCGAATACATGGACGACTGGAAGACGAAGTACTTGTTCCCGGCTCTGGGGATGATCCCGATCGATCGTTCCGGGGGGAGCAAGAGCCAGGCCGCCCTCGACGCGGCCGAAGACGTGCTCAAGCGTGGCGAACTGTTCGGCATCTACCCGGAGGGAACGCGGAGCCGTGACGGTGACCTGTACAAGGGTCGTACCGGTGCTGCGCGGCTCGCCACGAGCATCGGCTGCCCGATCTTCCCGGTCGGCATCACCGGCACCGACGAGATCCAGCCGATCGGCTCGAACATGCCGAAGTGGGGCAAGTCGTGCCGGATCGAGATCGGTCGGGCGATTCGTCCGGAGCGATACGCAGGGCGTGGCGCCGAACACCTGGCTTGGCGATCGATGATCGACGAGGTGATGTTCGAGATCCGCGAGATGACGGGTCAGACCTACCACAACGCCTACTCCGGTGAGCGGAATGACGAGAGTGCCCCGGCGGCGGGTCGAGTCGGCACGGTGGCCGACGACCCGACTCCGGATCGCGAGCTCGAACTCGTCGCCGCCGGGTAGCAGCGGCGAACTGCCGCGAGCTGGCGGGCACCGCCGAGTCGTTCGGGGTCCGGCCACGTTCGTTCGTGACCCGCCGGTCCAACACGCCCATGTCGCTTCCTCGGTCGGTCCGGCCACGGTGGCCGTCAGAAACCTCCCGAGATTCGACGTGACCGCCTCGTAGACTTTTCGGCGTCATGTCGAACATCACCATCTCCCTGCCGGACGGATCCGAGCGTGAGCTGCCCGAAGGCTCCACGGCCCTCGACCTGGCTGCCTCCATCGGCAATCGACTGAAGAAGGCGGCCGTCGCGGCGACCGTCGACGGGACCGAGGCCGACCTGACGGCAGCACTGCCAGACGGCAGCGAGGTCGGCATCATCACGAACGAGACGGACGAGGGTCGTCACGTGCTGCGTCATTCGACGGCGCACGTGCTCGCTCAGGCCGTGACCCGCCTGTTCCCCGGCGCCAAGTTCTCGATCGGTCCGGCGATCGAGAACGGCTTCTACTACGACTTCGACCTGCCCGGCGGAAAGACGTTCAGCGACGACGACCTCGCCGCGATCGAGGCCGAGATGCGCGACATCGTCAAGGCGAACCAGCCGTTCGTCCGGAGCGAGATGTCGATGGCCGAGGCGAAGGAGTTGTTCGCCGATCAGCCCTACAAGGTCGAGATCATCGAGCGTGTCGAGTCGGCCGCAGGGGATCAGCTCGACGCCGGCGAGGTGTCGGGCGACGGCGTGATCAGCGCCTACCGCAACACCGACGATTTCGTCGACATGTGCGTGGGGCCACACGTTCCCTCGACCGGAAGGTTGGGGCACTTCAAGTTGCAGCGGGTCTCGGGGGCGCACTGGCGCGGCAACGAGGACGGCATCATGCTGCAGCGCATCTACGGCACCGCATGGGAGTCCAAGCAGGCGCTCGCCGAACATCTCCACCGTCTCGAAGAGGCCGCCAAGCGCGATCATCGCAAGCTCGCCAGCGAACTCGACCTGTTGAGCTTCCCGTCCGAGCTCGGCGGTGGGCTCGCCGTCTGGCATCCGAAGGGAGCGATCGTCCGCAAACTGATGGAGGACTACAGCCGCGAACGGCACGAGCACGGCGGCTACGAGTTCGTCTTCACGCCCCACCTCGCGAACGGCAAGCTGTTCGAGACCTCCGGGCACCTCGAGTGGTACGCCGACAGCATGTACCCGCCGATGGAGATGGACAACGGCACGTACTACATGAAGCCGATGAACTGCCCGATGCACTGCCTGATCTTCAAGAGCCGGCAGCGCAGCTACCGAGAGCTGCCGCTCCGGCTGTTCGAACTCGGCAACGTGTACCGCTACGAGCGTGCCGGGACGCTCCACGGTTTGCTCCGCATCCGCGGGTTCACGCAGGATGACAGCCACATCTACTGCACCAAAGAGCAGCTCGCCGACGAGATCGCCTCGCTGCTCGACTTCGTGCTGTCGGTGCTTCGTGCCTTCGGTTTCGACGAGTTCACGTTCAACCTCTCCACCAAGGACCCCGACAAGTACGTCGGCTCCGACGAGATCTGGGAGGAAGCGACCGAGGCGCTCCGGCAAGCTCTCGAGACCCACGGCCTCGACTACGACGTCAAGGAGGGCGACGCCGCGTTCTACGGCCCGAAGATCGACATCGACGTGCGTGACGCGATCGGCCGCTCGTGGCAGCTCTCGACGATCCAGGCCGACTTCCAGTTGCCCGAACGATTCGACCTCGAGTACGTGGGCGCCGACAACGAACGGCACCGTCCGATCATGTTGCACCGGGCGCTGCTCGGCTCGATCGAGCGATTCATGGGCGTGATGATCGAGCACTACGCCGGGAACTTCCCGACGTGGCTGGCGCCGGTCCAGGTTCGTGTGCTCCCCGTGGCGACGGCGCATGAGGAATATGCCGAAGCCGTCCGCGAACGCCTCGCCGCAGCCGGTGTCCGGGTGGACGTCATCGACGCGAACGATGCGCTGGGCAAGCGGATCCGCTCGTCGAAGATGGAGAAGATCCCGTACATCCTCGTCGTGGGCGACGACGATCTTGCTGCGACCACCGTCGGCGTCAACCCGCGTGGGGGAGAGGTCGAGCGAGGCGTCGGTCTCAGCGAGTTCGTGGCTCGTCTCACCGATGAGGTCGCGGCCAGCACCGAGCACGTCCTGGCGGGATGATCGACGGGCCGAGTGCGAACATCCGGGTCGGCCCGAGGCCGTCCCCGAGCGTTGCCCGACGGTCACATGAGTCGGACGGCCGAGGTCGGGAGTGTACGCCCGGTCACGGCCGGTCCGGGTGCTAGACATCAACGCCATGACCGGTTTCGAACGCCTCTGGAACGGGTGGCGCTCGTCGTATGTCTCGTCCGTCGGGTCGACGTATGACCGTGGGGAGCCGGGCAGTGTGTTCACGAAGATCCTTCGGTCCGGTGACCCGGACGAGGTGACCAACATCGTGCACCGCAGCGAGTTCGTGTTCGCGATTCTCAACGCCTACCCCTACGGAACCGGTCACACGCTGGTGTTGCCGTACCGGGAGGTCGCCGACCTCGAGGTGCTGGACCCCTCTGAGGCGGCTGATCTGTGGGCGACGGTCACCGATGCCGTGCGTGCCGTCAAGCAGGCCTACTCGCCCGACGGCGTGAACGTCGGGGTCAACCTCGGACGCCCTGCCGGAGGATCCGTGAGCGAGCATCTCCATGTTCATGTGGTGCCGCGCTGGACGGGCGATGCCAACTTCATGACGACCATCGCCAACACCCGAACCCTGCCCGAACCCCTGGACGAGACGGCGCGCAAGCTCCGCGCGGCATGGCCATGAGGCGCCCGCCGAGCGCACCGGTCGACGGTCGACGACCTGCGACCCGAGCGGAAATGGACCGCGGCGCAGCGACCGCTGCCCCGACCTCCTAGGCTGATCTGATCATGCAACCTCCCGACTCGGTCCCCGACTCGGTCGACGACCTTCGCGACGAACTCCCCGACGACATCAACGCTGCCGATTTCGTCGGGGCGTACCGCTTCCCGGACAACTCCCGCCGGCGGATCCCCGGCTACATCTACCTCGTCCTGGCCACCGGCTGTCTTGTCGCGTTCCTGACGAGCCGCGACTCCTCACCGCTCGTGAACGGCGGGTTCGCCTGGGCTGCCGTGATCCTCGGCGGGGCCGCTGCGATCAGCATCACGTCGGGATGGCGCATGAACGTCGACGAGAAGGAGGCCCTGGTGGAGGCACAGCAGGCGATCGGATTCCCCGTGGGACACGCCTCGGCCCAGCAGGTGTGGCATGGCCTGCGGAGCCGGCCGACCTGGCGAGTGTTGTGCTACTCGACCGAGGAGCCGCCCGAGCGGCGTGGTCTCGTGCTCGTCGATGCGGTCGACGGCCGTGTCATCCAACACCTGGTCGAGGACAACCCCGAGCAGTGGCGCCCGTCCGCATCGGAGCACTGATGGTCTTCGACGGCAAATTCCGCAAACCGGTCGACGCCGCGGTCAAGCCGATGGGCGCCGCGCTCCGCAAGACGGGCCTGACTCCCGACCACCTGACCGTGGTCGGCCTGCTGGTCGGGGCATCTGCTGCCGTCGCGGTGGGTTCCGGCCGACTGCGCCTCGGGCTGGTCCTGGTGATCCTGGCCGCACTGCCCGACCTGCTCGACGGCGCGCTCGCGAAGGCGTCCAACACGTCGAGTCAACGCGGTGCCTTCTTCGACTCCACGATCGACCGCGTCACCGATGCGCTCCTGCTCGGCGGGATCGCCTACTACTTCGCGACGACCCAGGACCCGCGCCTCGCCGTGCTCCCGTATGCCGTCCTGGCCGTGTCGTCGCTCGTGTCCTATCAGCGCGCAAAGGCCGAGTCGCTGGGGCTCGAAGCCAAGGGCGGGTTGATGGAGCGCGCGGAACGGATCGTCGTGCTGTGTGTCGGGCTGCTGCTCGAGTCCTTCTACGAAGGTGCACTCGTGTGGATCCTGTGGGGCATGCTCATCCTGATCTCGTTCACCGCGGTCCAGCGGTTCGTGAAGGTCTGGAAGCAGGCCGAGGTGGCCCCGGTGACCCAGGCCCGGATCGATCTGCGTCGCGAGCGGCGGGCGTCTCGGAGGGAGGCTCGGACGACTCGTCGGAGCACGCGAGTACCTCTCCGAGCGCGCGTGCCTCGCCGACAGGACTGATCGGGTCAAGTCGGTGAACCGCACGCGGTCGCGCGTCACCGATGCCGCTGCGTTCGGCGGGTATCGCCTCGCTGCACTGACCGCTCGGGGTCTCCCGGGGTTCGCGGCGCAGGGATTGGTGCCCGTGCTCGGTCTGGGCGCGAACTGGTCGAACCTCGATCGACGAGCGATGATCGAACGGCATCTCCGGCGGGCTGATCCGACGATCGGAGGGGCGCGGCTCCGGCGAACGGTGCAGGATGCGTTCGACTCCTCCACGCGGTACTGGCTCGAGAGCTTTCGGCTTCCCCACCTGAGTGGCGCCGCGGTCGAGCGCGGCATGCGGGTGCAAGGGTACGAGCACGTCGTCGATGCCCTCGCAGGGGGCAACGGCGTGCTCCTGGCTTTGCCACACCTCGGCGGCTGGGAGTGGGCGGGCCGCTGGCTCGTCGAACGTGGCCACGGGATCACGGTCGTGGTCGAAGAGATCGAACCGCGCGAACTGTTCGAGTGGTTCGTCGATCTCCGGCAGCAGCTGGGCATGAACGTGGTGGCGTTGGGGCCGTCTGCCGGTCGGGAGGTGTTGGCCGCGCTCCGTCGCAACGACGTGGTGTGTCTGCTGAGTGATCGAGACATCCAACGCAACGGTGTCGAGGTCGTCTTCTTCGGCGAGGCCACGACGTTACCGGCGGGCCCGGCGACGCTGTCACTACGGACCGGCGCCCCATTGCTCCCGACCGCTGTCTACTTCACCGACCGCACCGACGGCCATCTCGGTGTGGTCCGACCGCCCCTCGACACGGAGCGATCCGACGAGGGCCTCCGAGCCGATGTGGCTCGTGTCACACAAGCGCTTGCCGACGAACTCGAACACCTCATCCGCCGGGCGCCGCACCAATGGCACCTCTTCCAGCCCAACTGGCCGTCTGATCCCGGCTATGAAGGCTGATCGTCGCCCCGAGCGGGCGACGATGTGGTCGCCGACCGCCTCAACTCCGGCCGGCATCATGCCGATGAGGCTCGTGATGAATCGGCCGTTCGCCGCGCCCATCGGCTTCTCGCTGCTCGGTTTGGGTTCGATCGTCGCGTACCTGTTCGTGTCGCCGTCGGAGTCGTCCGAGTTGCTCGCGGCATCGTCACCTGCGCTCGCCGCCGTCGCCGTGGTGGTCGGTGTCCTCCTGATCCGGCCGGTGCGGCCCGTCCCGTGGCTGCTGTACGCAACCGGAATCGGCGTGTTGGGTGTGGCGCCGATCGTGCGAGCGACCGAGTGGTACGGCGACACCGGAGTCGGGTTCCCTGCCGGATTCGAAGCCGTCACGGCGCTGGCGTACCCCTCGCTGTTCGTTGCGACGATCAGCGTCACGTCCGGACGACGACATGCCCGCGACCTGCTCGCCGGTTCCGAACCGATCATCTACGCCATCGCCTCGACCGCGCTCGTGTGGCTCGGGGTGACCGGCCCGTACATCGACGATGCGACGATGCGGCTGACACCGGAAGCATGGATCTGGGCGTTCGCCCTACTCGATGGTGTGCTGGCCACGCTCGCCCTGCGTCGCACGGATCGCCGCGACCCGGCTCGCTCGGTGTTCCAGGTGATGGCACTCGGATTCCTCGCCCTCGGTGCGGCTCATGCGGCGACTGCCTGGGCGGCCTCCGGCGGTGAACTCGACCTGGGTTCGCCGCTCGCCGCCACGCCGATGGTCGGCCCGCTGCTACTCGGCCTCGTGGTCACGCTCCCGTCGCTGCGCTCGTTGGTGGCGGCGACCGGAGAACCGTTCCGGGTGCACTGGTCGCAGATCTTCGGGTTGCTGTTCGCAGCGCTCGTCCCGCTCGGTTCGCTGATGCTCATGCTCGCCTTCGGGTTGTCGTCGACGTCGTCATTCGTGGTGGTCTCGTTGGCCACGGTGAGTGTCGTCGTCCTCGCGCTGGCGCGGATGTGGCGGCTCGTCGACCAGGTACGGCTCCTCACCGAGCAGCGCGGCCACGCCCGTCTCGCGGCGATGGTCGAGCACTCGAGCGACGTCGTCATGCTGGCCGACGACCAGGGCCGGGTCAACTACGCGAGTCCGGGGCTGCGTGCCACGCTCGGGTACGACCCGGAGAGCTGGTCCGGACGCCATCTGGTCGACGTGGTCATCGACGACGAACGCGACGACGCGTTGCGCCAGTTCGATCGCCTGGTCGAATCGGGCCATGGCGGCACGGTCGAGTTCGAGACCAGTCTGCTCCACGCCGATGGTCAGCACCGCAAGGCGAACGTCGTCGTCGCCAACCTGGTCGGCGGCGCCGCGGTCGACGGCATCGTGGCGACCTTCCGAGACGTCACCGAGCAGCGCAACCTCGAACGCCAGCTGAGCCACCGGGCCTTCCACGACGAGCTCACCGGTCTCGCCAATCGGGCCCTGTTTCTCGATCGTATGGACCATGCGCTCCGGGTCACCCGCCCCGTCAGCGATCCGGTCGTGGTGCTCTTCGTCGATCTGGACGATTTCAAGTCGGTCAACGACGTGCTCGGGCACGCCGTCGGGGATCAGTTGCTGAAGACCGTCGCCGACCGTATTCGTCACGCTGCAGGAAGTGGTGACACCGCTGCGCGTCTCGGCGGTGACGAGTTCGCGATCCTGCTCGAGGACCGTGGCGGAATCGAACGGGCGATCGATGTCGCGGAATCTCTGCTCGATGCACTCCGCGACCCGGTGACGATCGCCGGGTACGACGTCGCAGTCCTGGCGAGTGTCGGTGTGGCCGTCGCCGCACCCGAGATGAACACGACGAGCCTGCTGCGTGATGCCGACGTCGCCATGTACGAGGCGAAGCGAGCCGGCAAGGGCCAGATCCGGATCTTCGATCCGGCGATGCGCCTCGTGGCGACGAAGCACCTCGAGTACCGCAGCGAGCTCGCGGCGGCGCTCGACGAGCAGCAGTTGCGGCTCGTGTACATGCCCTTCGTCGACCTCCGAACTGGTCAAGTGACCGGCGCCGAGGCGCTCGTCAGATGGCATCATCCCGAACACGGCGACATTCCGGCGAGCGAGTTCATCCCGATCGCGGAGCGGTCCGGCCAGATCGTCCCGCTCGGTTACTGGGTGCTCGAGACAGCCCTCGGCCAGGCCGCCTCGTGGCGGCCGGGGATCTACCTCAGCGTCAACGTCTCCGGCGTGCAGATCCGCCAACCTGACTTCGTGGAGCGGATGATCGCCGCAGTCGACCGGCATCACGTCGACCCACGCACCGTCGTGCTCGAGATCACCGAGACCGTGCTGGTCGACGAGGGTGATCGTGCAACCGAGACCATCAAGCGCCTCCGTGAGGAAGGTTTCCGATTCGCCGTCGACGACTACGGCGCCGGATACTGCTCGCTCAGCCACCTCCAACGGCACCCGGTGGATCTCCTGAAGATCGATCGAGCGTCGATCGAGGAATTCGGCAACGATCCGCTCGGGAACACCCTGACTCGCACGATCTTGCAGATGGCCGATTCGCTCGAGCTCCTCACGGTGGCCGAGGGCATCGAGACCTCGAGCCAGCTCCGGGAACTGCGTCGCTTCGGCTGCGACCTCGGGCAGGGGTATCTGCTCTCGAAGCCACTCGAGGCCGATGACCTCGCACAGCGTTTCCGGCAGATCGATTCGGTCGGCGTCATCTGAGCGGCCGGTCCTCCGCCGCTTTCGTCCGATACCGTTCGGCGGGTGATCCGACAGGCGACCGCCGACGTGGCGACACCGGACCGGTGACGTCGCCGTGAACGAGGCCTCGAACCTGATGCGGATCGGGATGGTCTGTCCGTACAGCCTGTCGATTCCGGGCGGAGTACAGGCGCAGGTGCTCGGTCTCGCTCGCGAACTCCGACGACAGGGCCATGAGGTGCGCGTCCTGGGACCCTGCGACGGGCCACCGCCCGAACCGTTCGTCACGCCCCTCGGCGACAGCCTTCCGGCGTCGGCGAACGGGTCGGTGGCACCGCTCGCTCCGGACCCGTCGGCGACGTTGCGGGTGCTGCGGGTGCTGCGCGACGAGGCCTTCGACGTGGTCCACATCCACGAACCTCTCGCACCGGGCCCGCCGATCACGTCGGTCACCCTCCACACTGCGCCGACCGTCGGGACATTCCACGCCGCCGGACGGTCGTCGAGCTACCGGTTCCTCGGCCCCGCGCTGCGCCGGATCGCCGATCGACTCGATCACCGGGTGGTCGTGTCGAAGGATGCACTGGCGCTCGTGCAGGGGTATCTCGGCGGCGAGTACGAGATGCTGTTCAACGGGGTCGAGACGACCCTCATCCGCTCCGTGGCGCCGTACGAGCACGAACGGCCGGCGATCTTCTTCGTCGGTCGCCACGAGCAACGCAAGGGCATCGGCGTGCTCCTCGCCGCCTTGGGGGACACCGATCTCGACGTGTCGTGCTGGGTCGCCGGTGATGGTCCCGACTCCCGGAGCCTGCGAGCCGAGTACGGTCACGACGAGCGGATCGAATGGCTCGGACGGATCTCCGACGCCGACAAGCTCGCGCGCCTGCGCGGCGCGTCGGTGCTGTGCGCGCCGTCCCTGCACGGTGAGTCCTTCGGCGTCGTGTTGATCGAGGCGATGGCGGCGGGGACCCCGGTGGTCGCGAGCTCGCTCGATGGGTATCGCAACGTGGCGACCGACAATGTGGACGCGCTCCTCGTGCCACCCGGTGACGTCGGAGCACTGTCGGCTGCGCTTCGACGTGTGCTCCGCGACGCCGATCTGGCCCGGATGCTCGTCGACAACGGCGGCCGGCGCGCCGACGACTTCGCGATGTCGTCGCTCGCAGCGGCGTACGTCCGCATCTACGATCGGCTCGCGAGCGGCGGCGTAGACTGAGGGCCATGTGGTTGCTCATCATCTTGCTGATCCTGGTGGTGGCGCTCGTCATCTACCTGATCAGCGCTTACAACGGTCTGATCCGTCGCCGAAACCAGATCGAGAACGCCTGGTCGCAGATCGACGTCCAACTCAAGCGCCGCCTCGACTTGATCCCCAACCTGGTCGAAACGGTGAAGGGGTACGCCGCGCACGAGAAGGAGACCCTCGACGCGGTGATCCGGGCCAGGAACGCGTCGGTGGCGGCGTCGACACCGGGCGAACAAGCCCAGGCCGAGAACGTGCTCGAAGGCACGCTGAATCGGTTGTTCGCGCTGGGCGAGGCCTACCCCGACCTCAAGGCCAACCAGAACTTCCTGGCGCTCCAGGAAGAGCTCACGGCGACCGAGGGGCGGGTCGCCTACGCCCGCCAGTTCTACAACGACAGCGTGCTGGAGTACAACAACAAGCTGCAGCAGTTCCCGACGATGTACTTCGCGAGGATGCTCCACTTCGAGCGCCGCGAGTACTTCGAAGCCGACGAAGCGGCGCGTACGGCGCCGACGGTCGAGTTCTGATTCCTCACGGCTTCCCCCGACATGCATGAATTGATTCGTTCGAACAAACGCCGGAGCGCGCTGCTCGTCGCCGGCTTCGTCGTGGTGGTCGCCCTGGTCGGCGCCGCATTCGGGCTCCTGCTCGGCGGAGGCGCGCCGGCGACCGTCATCGCGCTGGTCATCGCCGGCGCCTTGGCATTCGCGAGCTACTGGAAGGCCGACCAGATCGCCCTCGCGGTCAGCCGTGCCGATCCCGCCGACGAGCGCGAGTACGCCCGACTCCACAACATCGTCGAAGGTCTGTGCATCGCCAGCGGCCTGCCCAAACCGGGTGTGTACATCGTCGACGATCCGGCACCCAACGCGTTCGCCACCGGCCGGAATCCGAAGCACGCGTCGATCGCCGTGACGACCGGCCTGCTGGAGAAGATGAACCGCGTCGAGCTCGAAGGTGTGGTGGCGCACGAGCTCAGCCACATCCGGAACTATGACATCCTGGTGTCGACGCTGGCCGTGACGATGGTGGGTGCCATCGCCCTGCTCGGCGACATGTCGATCCGCACGATGTGGTGGAACGGCGGCCGGGTCCGCCGTGCCGGCGACCACAACAACACCAACAATCCGTTGGCGATCGTCGGGTTCGTCTTGCTCATCCTGGCGCCGATCGCCGCCAAGGCGATGCAGGCGGCGATCTCCCGCCAGCGCGAAACGCTGGCCGACGTGAGCGCGTGCCAGATGACGCGCTACCCACCCGGGCTGATCTCGGCGCTCGAGAAACTCCAGGAGGACACGACGGTGACGCATTCCGCGTCGACGGCTACGGCACACTTGTGGATCGAACAGCCGATGAGTGGGGTGGGCGACTCCGGTCGCCTCGGCGGCACCCATCGAATGTTCGACACCCATCCCCCGCTCGAAGAGCGCATCGCACTGCTGAGAGAACTGTGAACCGAACGCCGCCTGCCATTGCCCTGCTCGCCTCCATCGGCCTCCTCGCCGCTGCCTGTTCGGGTGGCGACGAGGCAGCACCCGAAACCACGTCGGCCGCAGTCGAGTCGACGATCGAGGAGACCACGACGACCCGTGCGACGACGACCACGACGTCGACGACCACATCGACCACACCGAACACCGTCCCCGACGTGCTGCGCATGCCGCTGACCGGCGAGCCCATCGACGACCCCGCCGACATTCCCGACCGTCCGGCGCTGGTGGTCAAGATCTCGAACGCGCCGCTCAACGTCGTGCCGCAAGCCGGCCTGAACAGTGCAGACATCGTGTTCGAAGAGGTCATCAACGATGCTGCGACGCGTCTTGCGGCGGTCTACCACTCGCAGGACGCCGACCCGGTCGGACCGATTCGTTCGGGCCGTAACCAGGACATCAACCTGTTGCTCTCGCTCCAGCGTCCGCTGTTCGCGTGGAGCGGCGGCAACCCGGCCGTGACGCGGGCGATCCGTGAGTCCGATCTCGTCGATCTGAGTGCGCTCAGGTCCAGTGGGTACTACCGTCGATCCGGCCGTCGGGACGCCAATACGCTGTTCTCGAGCACCGAGGCGCTGTGGGCTCAGACCTCCGACGAGGCGGGGCGACCCGCTCCCGTCTTCCCGTACCTGAGGGACGGCGAGGAGCTGTCGGGCGAGCCGGCGACCAGGATCGAGGTGGTGCTCGACAGCCTCGACGTCGTCTGGGAGTACGACGAGGAGACCGACGGGTACTACCGCACCCAGGACGGGCAGGAACACACGACCGAGACCTCCGACGACACCGAGCCCGTTTGGGCGAAGAACGTCGTGGTGATGTCGGCCGACTACGGGCGAAACCAGGCCGACGGCAACCCCGAGGCCCAGGTACTCGGCTCCAATCCGGTCTACGTGTTCACCGGTGGTCTCGTGCAGGAGGGCGAATGGCTGCGGTTCCTCCCGGAGGATCCGTTCGAGTTCTTCGACAACTTCGACGATCTCAATTCGCTGCCCCTCCAACCCGGACGCACCTGGATGGAGATCCCGCGCAACCTCGACGACGTCGTCTCGTGGGAAGCCGAGTGACCCGGGGCGCCTGACGACGGGTACGGACCTCGATGCCGTCGAGGCCCATCCGCCTCGCCGGGGCCTCGTGGTGATCGGCAGGGAGAGCTTCGGCGCCAACGCCCACATCCGCTCGCTGGTCGACTGCTACCCGCACTCGGCGACCGTGCCATCGCGAACGCATCGCCCCGGCACACCCAACCGTCGCAGTGCACGTGTACGACGGCGCCGGTCACGGCTTCGACTGCGACGCTCGGGCATCGTTGGATACGCCGTCGAGTGCGATCGCTCCGGGTCGAACGGTCGAGTTCTCGATCGCAGCCGGCGTCCGGCCCTGACCGCCGAGGCACCCGGCGCCGAGCGAGGCGACGGGGGAGCACCGTTCGGGGGAACGCTCTACACGACCGCTGAGCCGCTCGAACTCGGTCGACCGGACGGCGGGGGCGACGAAAGGTGCGGTCGTCGTCGGGAGCGGCGGCCAGCTGTCAGGTGTTCGTCGCGACGAGTGAACGAGCCGCTTCCACGACGACGGTGACCGCCGCCCGCTCGACGCGATCGTGCACGCTGTCGTCGGGGATCTCCTGGGCGTTGCGGTTGACCAGCACTCCGGCGACCATCCCGGCGCGCCAGCCGTTGGCGGCGCACTGGGTGAACAGCGTGGCACCCTCCATCTCGTAGTTGAGGACGTGGAGCGCTTCCCACTCGGCGCGGCTTCCGGCGAATCGCCGGTTGACGTACCCCGAGACGGTGTCATAGCGCTCCTGTCCGGGGTAGAACGTGTCAGACGACGCGGTGATCCCGACATGGCTCGTGATGCCGAGCCGATCGGCAGCCGCGACAAGTGCCGCAGTGCACGAGAAGTCGGCCACCGCCGGGTACTCGAGCGGTGCGAAATGCTGGCTCGCTCCGTCGAGACGCACGGCCCCCGTCGCAACGATCACATCGGCGACCGCGATGTGTTCCTGGATCGCGCCGGTCGTTCCGACGCGGAGGAACGTGCGGACCCCGAGCTGGGCCAGTTCCTCCGCCGCGATCGAGGTGGAAGGGCCACCGATCCCCGTCGAGCAGACGACGATCGGTTGGTCGTCGGCGAAGCACAGGAAGCTCGTGAACTCGCGGTTCGACGCCAGATGGGTGGGCCGATCGAGGTGGTCTGCGATCTTGGGCACTCGTGCGGGGTCGCCGGGCAGGATCGCGATCGACGCGCCCTGCAGCCGGTCGCGGGTGAGGTCGAGGTGGAACACGTCCGACATGAACACACCGTACCCGGCCCGCCGCGTCAGACCGTCGACGCGTCAGAATCGACCACCGTCGACGAGGAACTGTTGTGCGGTGCAGCCGCCGCTGTCGTCGGCCGCGAGGAACAGGATCATCTGGACGAACTCGTCGGGGACGATCCGCTTCTTGAGGGCCTGGTCGCGCATGGTGCCCGCCTCACCCTCGGGCGACCACCACCTGGTGAGCTGACGCTCGGTCGGCACCCAGCCCGGCAACACCGTGTTGACCCGAACGTTGTCGGGACCGAACGTGCGTGCCAACGTCCGGGTGATGCCCTCGACCCCCGACTTGGCGATCGCGTAGCCCGGGAAGAAGTCCTCCTGCATCATGTAGCTGCTCGAACCGACGTTCACGATCGACCCGAGTCCGGCGTCGAGCATCTGCGGCGCGAGGGCCTGGATCGCGAAGAAGTAGTGACGGAGGTTCACGTTCAGGCGGTCGTCCCAGTACTCGACGGTCATCTCCTCCCATCTGTGGCGATCGTCGCTGGCGGCGTTGTTGACCAGCACGGTGACGCCACCGAGGTCGTCGACGGCACGGGCGCAGGCCGACCGGAGCGCTCCGATGTCACGCAGGTCGACCTCGTAGAACACGGGCGTGTGCGTGGCGCCGGCGTCGACGCAGCGTTGGATCGTCACCTCGGCGTACTCCACGTTGATGTCGACGAATGCCACCTTGCTGCCCTGGCGGGCGAAGTTCTGCACGGTGGCGCTCCCGATGCCGTCTGCGCCGCCCGTGACGAACACGGTCCGGTCGACGAGTGACGGGTAGCGGGCGTAGTTCTCGACGTTCATGTGAACTCCTGTCGGTGAGGTTCCTTCGGGCGTGCGTCCTCTGATGGGCCGACCGGTTCGAAACCGTAGACCTCCGCAGGGTTGTCGACCAGCACGCGCCGGCGGATGTCGAGGTCGGGCAGCCAACCATCGAGCAGTGCACGGAGCTCTACCGACCCGAGCGGGTCGTCCTGGCCGGGGTGTGGCCAGTTCGTCGCCCACAACATCCGCTCAGGTGCACGGTCGACGAGCAGTCGGGCCAGCTCGGCGACCGCATGGTAATCAGGCGCCCCGTCGTGCGTCGACTCGTACGGAGCCGACAACTTCACCCAGCTTCGCCCACTGTCGACGAGCGTGAGCAGTGCCCGAAAGGCGGCATGATCCGGAGTCACCGGTGGCATGAAGCGGCCGACGTGATCGATCACGAGCGGCGTCGGCAGCGCCAGCAGCTCGTCGAGCCGACCGGGCAGATCGCGTCCGTTCAATTGGAGCTGGACGTGCCAGCCGTACGCAGCGATCCGATCGGCCACCGCCGGCAGCGCCGTCCACGGAACCACACCCCCCGGCAACATGTGGAACCGTGCGCCCCGAGCGCCGAGCGCCGTGAGTCGCTCGATGTCCTCATCGGTCGCATGCTCGTCGATCACGACGACGGCGCGGGCCGAGTCACCCAGTTCGGTGACCGCTTCGAGCTGGAGCCGGTTGTCGAGGCCGTAGGTGGTCGGTTGGACGATCACGACGCGGTCGAGGCCGAGTTCGGCCTGCAACTCGGCGTACTCGACCAGTGTGGCGTCCGGCGGCCGGAGCACGGTGGTCGGGCTGATCGGATACCGCTGGTCGTAGACGTGGATGTGGGTGTCACAGGCGCCGCGCACCTCGGCGCTCACGCGGCCCACCGAGCGCGCAGTCGACGGGCGTCGTCGGGGTTGACCGTTCGCGGGGGCATCTCGCCCGCCGACATCGCTCGCACCTGATCGACGGCACTCATCGCCTGGGCGTCGGCGTTCTCGGGGGTCAAGCCGCCGAGGTGCGGCGTCGCCACCACCCCGGATCGGGCGGCGAGCGCCGAGGAGGGGCGTTGGTCCGCTGCGCGGCCGACGTCCATTCCCAGACCGGCCAGGTGCCCCGTGTCGAGCGCCCTGCCGACGGCGTCCTCGTCGAGGAGCTCACCGCGGGAGACGTTGACCAGCATAGCCCCCGGCTTCATGCGGGAAAGGGCGTCCTCGTCGATCAGGTTCTTCGTCTCGTCGGTCGACGCGGCCACCGGCAACACGAAATCGGAACGACCGAGCAGGTCGACCAGCCCCGTCTGCTCGAATCCGTCCCCGGTCGCGTCCGCATAGGGATCGCTCACGATGACCTCGACTCCCAACGCGCGCAGACTCCCTGCGAGGTACCTGGCGATCGAGCCGTAGCCGATCAACCCGGCCACCTTGCCGCGCAGCTGGAAGCCCGGGCGTTGCGGCGGTTCGACGCCGCGCCGGTAGTCGACCGTCGACTCGCTGACGTTGCGGGCCAGATCGAGCATCAGTGCGAGCGCGATCTCCGCAGTCGACGGCACGAAGCTCTTGTCGGCGTGCGCGACGAGCACACCATTGCGTGATGCCGCTGCGACGTCGACCGTCGAGATGTCGACCGCTGTACGCAGGAAAGCCAGCAGCGTCGGCGTGTCGTCGAACAGCGATGCCTCGCCGGGCGTCGAGCGGTGCGCGATCACGACGTCGCACTCCCGGGCCCGATCAATCAACTCCGGCGTCGTCAGGTCACGGTCGAGCGGGTTGAGCCTGACCTCGGCGAGCTGCCGGAGCGCAGGGAGTGCACGGCCGAAGTAGGCCTCGAGGTCTTCCGGGTTGTGGGTCACGAACACACGCAGCACGAGGGCGAACCTAGCGACCCAGTGCTACCGTCCGGCTCATGGGCCGCCACGCGATCAAGACGCCGCCACATCACGGCACCTGGCAGGTGTTCCTCGACACCTGGATCGAAGCCGACGGGATCGAGGTGTTCGAATCGGCGTGGAACTGGGATCACTTCTATCCGCTCTCGCCCCCGTACGACGGGCCGAGTCTCGAGGGGTGGACGATGCTCGCCGCGTTGGCGCAGGCGACGTCACGACTCCGGATCGGTGCGATGGTGAACGGCATGCACCATCGTCACCCCGCCCTCACGGCGAACATGGCGGCGACCGTCGACATCATCTCGGGCGGCCGACTCGAGCTCGGCATGGGAGCCGGCTGGAACGAGATGGAGTCGAACGCCTACGGCATGGAGCTCGGCACGTTGAAGCAGCGCTTCGATCGCTTGGACGAGGGCATCGAGATCATCCGCTCCCTGCTCGACCACACGGTCACGAGCTTCACCGGCGAGTACTTCACGGTGACCGACGCGTGGTGTGAGCCCAAACCGGTCCAGGCCAAGCTGCCCCTCGTGATCGGGGGCAAGGGGAAGACCCGAACCCTCAGAACCGTCGCCCGTTGGGCCGACCAGTGGGACATGACCTTCCCCGACACGCCCGCGGACTGGTCGGAACTCGACGCGGTGCTGCGCGACCACTGCGACGACGTCGGGCGCGACCAGGGCGACATCACCCGATCGGTCCACCTCGCCTACGGCGAGGACGACGACCCGGGCGAGCTCATGGAACACGCGGCCGGATTCTTCGACGCCGGGGTCGACATCGTGGTCTGGTCGATGCGCGGGCCGGTCCGGCCCGACCGCCTGGCCCCGCTCGCCGACGCGCTGCGCTGAGCGTCAGCCCCCGAGTCGGTTCACGTCGGTGACGGTGTACTTGTGGATGTCGCGGCTCGTCACCGGCAGGTCACGCGCTCGGGCCTGCCACGTCGCCATGTGTTCCGATGCGAAATGATCGGCGAGTGCCTCCTCGTCGTCCCAGAGTTCCGAGAGTCGGATCAGCGTGTCGTCGTTCGGGTCGGGTGTGAACGCGTACGCCCGACAGCCGGGTTCTCGGAGCGTGGCTCCGACCATGGGCGCCACCGCTTCGAAGAAGCTGTCCCGGGTGCCCGGCTGCATTCGGATCTCGCCGGCGACGATCAACATCACCCGACCGTAGCGACTCGGCGTCGGCCGTCTGGCACACTGGTTCGATGCCAATCGAGGGTGAGTACGAGCCGAGCGCGCTGGAATGGGTACGCGACCAGATCGCCGAGTACGAGGAGTCCAACGGCGAACGGGCGAACACCTTGCGCGACACCGGCATCCCGGTGATCATCGTGACGATGCGCGGGCACGCCTCGGGCAAGGTCCGCAAGATCGCGCTGATGCGCGTCGAGCACGAAGGCGCCTACGCACTGGTGGCGTCCTACGGCGGGAGCCCGAAGCATCCGGCGTGGTACGCCAACCTCGTCGCAGATCCGAACGTCGAGATCCAGGACGGTCCCGAGCCGCACGATTTCCGGGTTCGCGAGGTCACCGGCGACGAGCGAGCCGCTTGGTGGGAGCGCGCCGTGTCGGTGTTCGGCAACTACGCGGACTACCAGGCGAAGACCGATCGGATCATCCCGGTCCTCGTTGCGGAACGAGCGGACTGATCCGTCGCGCTGAACGTCCCCAGGTCGTCCACACCGTCATCCACACGGTAATTCACACGTTTTCGGGGGTGACGTTCCACAGGCTCGCTCGTTCAGAATGTCTCAATGTCATCGAGCGTCCTCAGCCAATTGCCCCGTGCCCGACAGCACGGTGCCGTGTTGCAGCCGACGGCCCGGCGGGACCTCGAACGGGCTGGATGGCGAACCACGCTCGACTACCGCGAGAACCACGTGCGCGCCGTCGACGGCCGGCTCCTCCGGGTCGAGCCCGTGTGGACCGCGGAGGCGGAACGGTTCGACGGTCCACTGGTCGTGGCGAGTGCCACCGGTCGATCCTCCGAGGAGGCGTGGTCGAACCTGCGCGCCGACATCGAAGCCGCCCGCGTCACCACCAGGCGGCGAGTCCGGCTCGGACCGCTGCGCTGACGGTCAGGTCGACAGGCCGCCGGCGCGGTCGCGGGTGACGACAGCGACCGTCTGCCGTGAGGCGAGCGACTCGATGATCGCATCGATCACCGCTTGCGCGGCGGCGCCGTCCCAGGTCGAGGGCCCGCCGGCGGTCCCCTCCCGGATCGACTCGACCCAAGCCTGGTCCTGGATCCGGTAGGCGTCGGCGAACCAGCCGAACCAGTCGGCGCCGAGATGGACGTCGATCGAGCCGTTGCGGCGGCGGATGGGCCGCAGTGGTGCTCCCGTGGTCACATCACCGTCGGTCGTGAGCACCTCGACGCCCACGTCGTACGCGAATCCGCCGTCGTCGAACTCGAGGACCGCGTGGCCGCCGCTCGAGAGCCCGCACAGAGCGACGACGTGGCGGAACGAGTCGTCGGACGGGCCGGATCCCGAGGCGCGCACCCACACGACCTCGGCACCGGTGAGATGACGCAGCGTGTGGACGTCGTGGACCATCGACTGGCCGACGATCTGATCCAGCGGTCGACGCACTCGGTTCGCGTTCCGGTGGACGGCGCGGACGTACTCGACGTCACCCAGTTCGCGCAGTGCCTCCCGGACCTGCCGATGCGCCGGGTCGTACTCGCGCATGAACCCCAGTTGCACCAGTCGGCGTCCGGCCTCGATCTCGGCGTCGACCACCCGCCAGGCGTCGGCGGCGCTGGTGGCGAGCGGCTTCTCACAGAGGGTCGGGAGGCCCCGGTGGACCGCTGCGATCGTGTAGTCGGCGTGGGTGTCGTCCGGCGAGGCGATCACGAGGCCGTCGATGTCGACGGATGCGATCAGCTCGTACGGGTCATCGACGACGGTTGCGCCGAGCCGGTCACGGACGGCGGTTGCGTTCGGTCGGTGCGGGTCGGACACGGCATCGACCGACACACCGGCCAGGCTCTGCAGGGTGTCGGCGTGGAAGCCTCCCATGCCACCGACGCCGATGATTCCGACACGTACCATGTCCATGCTGTCGAGTGTGCCAGGAGTGCGCCCGCTCGGTCGTTCCACCATGTGGAACCAGTCCGTATTGCGGAACAGATCGGCGAATCGGTACAGTGACCGGGCGGCACGAACGGCCGACGACGATCGTGGGGGTTGGGATGGAGCTGGCTGAGCGGCTCGGGCGACTGGGCACGGAGACGGCGTTCGCCGTCTCGCAAGCGGCAGCCGAGTGGGCGGCGGCCGGGAACCGGGTGTATCCGTTCCATCTCGGAGACATCGATCTGGCGACGCCGGCCAACATCGTCGAGGCGATGAACGCCGCGATCGCCGACGGGAAGACCGGGTACTGCCCGGCCGCCGGGATCCCACCGTTGCGGGAGGCCCTGGCCGATGACATCGGACGTGGACGTGGCATCGACCTGTCGGCGGCGAATGTCGTCGTCCAACCCGGCGGCAAGCCCGTCATCACGAAGTTCATCCAGAGCCTCATGAACCCGGGCGACGGGGTGCTGTACCCCAATCCCGGCTATCCGATCTACGAGAGCCAGATCAACTACTTCGGCGGGCGAGCGTTGCCGTACCGCTACCACGAGACACCGACGGGGTTCGGCATCGATCTCGACCAGTTGCGGTCGTTGGCCCCGTCGGCCCGGCTCCTGATCTACAACAACCTCCAGAACCCCCTCGGATGCGAGAGCACCATGGAGGAGATGGCCGAGATCGCCCGGATCGCCATCGAGCACGATCTGACGGTGCTGTCCGACGAGGCCTACTTCGAGATGCGCTACTCGGGGACGTCGACGTCGATCGCCTCACTGCCGGGGATGGTCGAACGGACCGTCATCCTCTACACGTTCTCCAAGAAGTTCGCCATGACCGGGTGGCGGCTCGGATGTGCGGTGGCGCCCGTCGGCCTCGCCGAGCAGATCGCGAAGCTGAACACGAACGACGAGAGCTGCACGACGCACTTCGTGCAGGCGGCCGGTGTCGAGGCGCTGCGGGATCCGTCGGGTGCGGCGCCGCTGTTGGCCGAGCTCGAACGCCGACGGGACGCGGCCGTTGCCGGCCTGCGCACCGTGCCGGGCGTGTCGTGCGCCACGCCCGAATCCACGTTCTATCTCTTTCCGAACGTCACGGTCGCGGTCGAACGGCTGGGGTTCGACTCGGTCGCCGATTTCGCCACGGCTGCGCTGCACCACACCGGCGTCTCGTTCTGCACCCGTCACCACTTCGGGTCGGCCCAGCCCGGGGAGACCGAGCACTACATTCGACTCGCCTACTCGGGCATCTCGGTCGACGACATCGACGAAGGGCTCGGCGAGCTCGCGGCATGGGTCGGGAACGCATGAGCAGGATCGTGGTGACCGGCCGGATTCCCGATGCCGGCCTCGAGATCCTTCGAACGGCGGGGGAGGTCTGGGCCTGGGCCGGTGACGACCCGATCCCGACCGAGGTTCGCAACGAACAGCTCGCGACCGCCGACGCCGCGGTGACCCTGCTGACCGACCGGGTCGACCACGAGTTCCTCGATGCCGCGCCCCGTCTCCAGGTCGTGGCGAACGTCGCCGTCGGGTACAACAACATCGATGTCGCCGCCTGCCACGCCCGGGGTGTGGTGGTGACGAACACCCCCGGTGTCCTGACCGACGCGACCGCCGACCTCGCGATGGCGCTCACCCTGATGGTGACCCGCCGGCTCGGGGAGGGCGAGCGCCTGATCCGGTCGCGGGAGCCGTGGAAGTGGGGCATGTTCATGATGCTCGGCGCCGGTCTCCAGGGGCGACAGCTCGGCATCGTCGGCATGGGCGCGATCGGGGAAGCGTTCGCAGCCCGGGCCACCGCCTTCGGCATGTCCGTCGTGTACCACAATCGCCGAGCGGTCGGTGCCGCGATCGAGGCACGCCTCGGGGCGCGACTGGTCGGATTGCACGAGTTGCTGGAGACGAGCGATGTCGTCTCGCTGAACTGCCCGTATTCCGATGCGACCCACCACCTCGTCGACAGCGCTGCGCTCGGCCGGATGCGACCGGATGCGTATCTCATCAACACCGCGCGCGGGCCGATCGTCGACGAAGCGGCGCTCGTCGACGCGCTCCGCGCCGGCGTGATCGCCGGAGCGGGACTCGATGTCTTCGAGCACGAACCCGAGGTCCATCCGGGACTGCTCGACCTCGACAACGTGGTGCTGATCCCACACCTCGGGTCGGCCACCGTCGAGACCCGGTCCGCGATGGCGAGGCTGGCCGCGCGCAACGCCGTGGAGGTGCTCGACGGTCGCCCGGCGGTCAACCCGGTCGCCTAGACGTTCCGGAGTGTCTCGGTGTGGCCGTCGACGGCGATGACCTGGCCCGAGATCTTCGACCCGAGCGGTGACGTGAGGAAGCAGATGGTCTGCGCGATCTCGTCGGCGTCGATGAACGTGCGCATCGACGTCTGACGCTCGAAACCCGCACGGACGTCATCGATGGGCCGGCCGCTCACCGCTGATTCGAGCTCGACCACGAGGTCCATCCGCGGTCCGTCGATCGAGCCGGGGCAGATCGCATTGCACCGAATCCCGAACTCGCCGAGCTCCATCGCCAAGGTCTTCGTGAGGCCGACGACGGCCCACTTGGCGGCGGCGTACGGGGACCGGTTGGGGAAACCGAACTGGCCGGCGGTCGACGAGATGTTCACGATCGAGCCACCCTGCTGCGCCCGCATCGGCGGAATCGCGTGTCGGGCGGTTCGGAACATCGAGGTCACGTCGACGTCGAGGGTCCGTGTCACCTCCTCGGGGTCGATCGTCTCGACGGGGCCACCGGGCCCGGCGATGCCGGCGTTGTTGACCAGCACGTCGATACCGCCGAGCGCCGCCAGGCTCTCGGTCATGAACACGTCGATCGACCCGGTGTCACCCACGTCGGCGAACGACCCATGGATCCGTTCGTGGTCGAGCGTCTCGAGCGCTGCGCGGTCGATGTCGCACACGTGCACCTCGGCGCCGTTCGCCGCGAACATGGTCGCCGCGGCGCGGCCGATGCCCGCCGCGCCGGCCGTGACCACCACTCGGAGACCTTCGAGATCGAGCTGCATCAGTCCCCCGGGAGTGTGAACCACTCCGACCGCTCCTGATCGACCCCCTGATTCGCCGGCGACATCGACATGGATCGAGCGTAGGCGCGACGTCGGTCGTTCGGCGACGACCGGATCGGGTCCGTCACGCCACGGTGCCACGGAGGACCTGGCCCGGTCGAAGGCGACAGCTCGCCTTTCGGGTCGATGGGCAAGCGCAAGGGAAACGGTCGGAATCCGGAACCGATCTCGGAGAGGACAGCGGCCGATCTCGACATCGTGTCGCGGGTCGATCGACCGCTCAGGGACTTCGGCCGGCTGGAGCGGTCACTGCTGTTCGGGGAGATCTCGATGCTCTCGTACCTCCCGGACGCCGAAGCGCAACCCGTGTTCTTCGACCTGGGGTTCGACGCCGTGCGGTACATCGAACGCGAGCATGGCGACGATCAGCGCCGGGCGCTGCAAGCTGTCCGACATCGCGGCGGTGCCGGTCGAGACCGTAACGTTCGGCAGCCCGCGTGTCAGCACGAAGCGTTCCGTGCAGCATGCCGGCATCACGCACCTTCGGTGGGTGAACAACAACGACATCGTCTCCCGAGTGCCGCCGACCGGGCTCCGCTACCGCCACACCGGCAGGCGGATGTCCCTCGACCGCAACGGCGACATCCGGGAGTTCACCGCTCGACAGCGCGGCAAGGATCGTTGGGCCGGTTTCGTCGACGGCATCAAGGACGGCCGATTCGACCACTTCAGCGATCACGCCATCGCCCACTACGTCGCACACCTCGCACGGGCCAACGACACAGCCTGAGTCGCTCCTCCCCAACCGGCGTGGCGTGCTCGCCGGCACTCCTGGGACCTCAGTCGTCCGATCGCCTCCGGAACGGACTCCATCGTCCCGAACCCGAGTCGTCCGGTGCCGGGCGCCGCAGCCCCTTCCGAGCCGGAGGTTCGGGTCGTTCGGTGTGCACCTCGCCCGGTGCACGATCATACGGGTCGTCGGCAACCTGGCCGGGCCACACGACCAGCTGTGGGAAGGCGATCGTGATGCCGGCATCGGCGAGGCCATGGTGCACTGCGAGCATCAGGTCGTGCGTGGTGGCCAACTCCGACGGCACGTCACTGGCGTGCCAGTAGTAGATCGTGAAGTCGATGCTCGACTCGCCGAATCGTCGGAGGAGCACCTGCGGTGTCGGGTCGGTCCGGATGCGCGGCACCCGGCCGATCGCTTCTCCCAGCACTCTGGTCGCGTCCTGGAGGTTCGAGTCGTAGGCCACCCCGACGTCGAGCTCGCTGCGGCGGGCGGGCTCGCGAGTCATGTTGATGATGGCCGAGTTGAGCACCTCGAGGTTGGGGAGCCGGATGACCGTGCCGTCGAGACCGCGCAGCACGACCGTTCGAGCGTCGACGTCGACGACGACACCGACGTGCTCACCGAGTTGCACGGTGTCACCGGCCGTGAACGGGCGGCGCGTCTGGAGGATCACGGCGCCGAAGAAGTTCTCGACGACCTTCTGCAGCGCGAGGGCGAGCACGAGGCTCGTGAGGCCGAGGAAGCCGAGGAGCGGCCCCACTCGGACTCCGAGCGAGTTGAGCGCATAGCCGAACCCGGTGAGGAAGATCAGGTAGCCGATGATGCGGGCGGTGATGATCGCGCCGAACCCGGCGCCCGCCCATCGGGACACGATCGAACGTGCCGCACGGTTGGCGGCGATCGCGACCGCCAGCGAACCGAGCAGGATCGCCCCGGCCTGCAGCCAATCGGTGCTCGTCAGGCCGTCGTCGATGAGGTCCTCGAGGGGAACCTCGGAGTCGACTCTGAGTGTGAGGAGCGCAAGACGGTGGATCATGAGGTTCGACTCATTGTGGCGCGATCTCGGCGACGTCGGAATCCATCGAGGTTCGCTCGGTCGTGTCGAACCACATCAGCCCGCTCGCGACTGCGGCCAGGCCGGCCGCAGTGAGCCACACCGGCCAGTACTCGCCGAGCTGGTCGACGGCGAATCCGGCGAGCGGGGCGGAGATCGAGAGTCCGCCCAGGAAGCCGAGCATCACGATGCCCGAGGCGCGTCCCGCCTGACGCTTCGAGAAGAACATGATGATCGCGAGCATCGCGACGGCGTTCCAGGCGGCGATGCCGACAGCGCTCAGCGGCGGTGAGAGGTAGAGCAGGTGACGGGTGGCCGGTGTGACCGCGGCCAGCAGCAGGCAGTAGAGGACGCCGACGCCCGCGAGCACGCTCAGCAGGCGGGTCGGCGCGATCCTCGTCTCGGCCAACCGGCCGACGACCACACGAGCGGCCATCCCGAGCAGCCCGGCAACCGCGGTGAGCAGTCCGGCGGTCGCCAGTGAGAAGTCGAGCGACTCCTCGGCGAACAGCGGGAAGAATCTGCCGACCGCGCCGCCGGCCGTTCCCATCAGGAGCGCGTACACCGCGAGGCGCCACACGAACGGGTCGAGGGGGGAGGTCTGCCCTGGCGTGGTGTGGTCGTCGGTGGTGCGCGTCACCTCGGGATCCGGGCCGAGCGTGAGTTGCACCGTGAGCGCCAACAACGTGAACACGACGGCGAAGGTGACGAACGCACCGCGCCACCCCCAGAAGCGCTCGAGCAGCGGCAACGCGGCACCCGACAGGAAGACACCCAGCGTCACGCCCGACTGCTTGACCCCCGTGACGCCACCACGACGGCCCGGACCGACACGGGTGGCGATCAAGCTGTTGGTCGCCGGATTGCCCCATCCCTGGGGAATCCCGCCCACCGCGGCCGCAACGGCCAGCAACCAGATCGACGGCGCCGCGGCCATGATGGCCATGCCGAATGCGCTGAGAACGAGCAGGGCCACGACCGATCGCCGCGGGCCGATCCGGTCGGTGAGTCGTCCGGTGCCCGGGGCGGTGAGTGCGCCGACGGCGGTGTTGACCGAACCGACGAGACCGAGTTGAGCGCGGCTGAGGTCGAGCTCGTCGATGATCGGTGAGGCCAGGATCGCCAGGGCGAAGATCTGGAACGCTGACGCGGTCATCGTCAGCGCCAGCGTGCTCGGGAAGAGCACTCGGGACGCCGGTGGCGGCGGGACCTCAGATACCGTCAAGAAGGTCGTTCAGTGTCTGGCTCGGCCGCATCGCAGCAGCAGCCTTCTCGGCGTCGGGTTGGTAGTAGCCGCCGAGGTCGACCGGGCTTCCCTGCACCGCGAGGAGTTCGTCGTTGATCGTGTCGGCGTTGGCGGTCAGGCGTGCGGCGATCGGAGCGAACCGCTCAGCGAGCGTAGGGTCGTCGGTCTGAGCGGCGAGCGCCTCGGCCCAGTAGACGGCGAGCCAAGCATGGCTGCCCCGGTTGTCGATCTTTCCCATCCGGCGCGCCGGTGACTTGTTCTCGTCGAGTACTCGTCCCGTAGCGATGTCGAGCGTGTTGCCCAGCACCTTGGCCTGCGTGTTCCCGGTCACCTCGCTGAAGTGTTCGAGCGAGACCGCCAGCGCCAGGAACTCCCCGAGGGAATCCCATCGGAGGTAGTTCTCTTTCACGAACTGTTGGACATGCTTGGGTGCCGAGCCGCCGGCACCCGTCTCGAACAGACCGCCGCCGTTCATCAGGGGCACGATCGAGAGCATCTTGGCGCTCGTGCCGACCTCGAGGATCGGGAACAGATCGGTGTTGTAGTCCCGAAGCACGTTGCCGGTGACCGAGATCGTGTCCTCGCCCTTGCGGATGCGGTCGACGGAGAACTTGGTCGCCTCGACCGGGGACATGATGCGGATGTCGAGGTCCGCGGTGTCGTGGTCGTCGAGGTACCTGTTGACCTTGTCGATCACTTGACGATCGTGGGCGCGCTCCTCGTCGAGCCAGAAGATGGCGGGCACTCCGGTCGCGCGGGCTCGACTGACGGCCAGCTTGACCCAGTCCTGGATCGGCAGGTCACGGACGTTGCACATGCGCCAGACGTCGCCCTCCCCGACGGTGAAGACCATGATCGCCTCGCCGGCCCGGTTCACGACCCGAACGGTCCCCGCGGCCGGGATCTCGAACGTCTTGTCGTGGCTGCCGTACTCTTCGGCCTTCTGGGCCATCAGCCCGACGTTGGGCACGGTGCCCATCGTGGCCGGGTCGTACGCCCCGTGCTCCTGGCAGTCGTCGATCACCGCCTGGTACACACCCGCGTAGCTCGAGTCGGGGATGACGGCCTTGCAGTCCTGCGGCGCACCTTCGTGGTTCCACATCTGGCCGGACGTGCGGATCATCGCCGGCATCGAGGCGTCGACGATGACGTCGCTGGGAACGTGCAGGTTGGTGATCCCTCGGTCGGAGTCGACCATGGCGACGTCGGGGCGATCGGCCATGGTGGCCGCGATCGCCTCGTTGATCTCGGCCTGTCGATCCGCAGGCAGTGTCGCGATCGCTGCGAGGACGCCGGCCCAGCCGTTGTTCGGTTCGGCGCCGGCCGCCTCCAGTACGGCGCCGTACTGCTCGAAGACCGGAGCGAAGAAGGCTTCGACGGCGTGTCCGAAGATGATGGGGTCCGAGACCTTCATCATCGTCGCCTTCAAGTGGAGCGAGAACAGGACTCCCTGCTCCTTGGCGTCCGCGATCTGCTCGCGCAGGAACTGTCCGAGTGCAGCAACGGACATGAACGTACCGTCGACGATCTCGCCGCCCTGGACGGGGACGGACTCCTTCAGGATGGTCACGTTGCCCTCGGCGTCGACGTGCTCGATCCTGAGGTCGTCGGCCGCCTCCATCGTGACCGACTGCTCGTTCGACTTGAAGTCGTCGTGGCCCATCGTCGCGACGTGCGTCTTCGAGTCGGCCCGCCAGGCGCCCATCGAATGGGGGTTCTTGCGGGCGTACTCCTTGACGGCCTTCGGCGCTCGGCGATCGGAGTTGCCCTCACGGAGCACAGGGTTCACGGCGGAGCCCTTGACCTTGTCGTACCGGGCCTTGATGTCGCGTTCGGCGTCGGTCTGGGGGTCGTCGGGGTAGTCCGGGAGCCCGTAACCCTGGGCCTGCAACTCGGCGATCGCAGCTTCGAGCTGAGGCATCGAGGCCGAGATGTTGGGCAGCTTGATGATGTTCGCTTCGGGAGTGGTCGCGAGCTGTCCGAGTTCGGCGAGGTCGTCGGCCTGTTGCTGGCCGGGCTCGAGGAAGTCGGGGAACTGCGAGATGATGCGGCCGGCCAACGAGATGTCCCGCTTCTCGAGAGCAACTCCGGCGGCGCCGGCGAACGCCGCAACGATCGGCAGCAGGGAGTACGTGGCCAGTGCCGGGGCTTCGTCGGTGTGCGTGTAGATGATCTTCGAGACGGTCACGCAGCGATCGTACCGGCCGCCTCCCGAACGGGCCGAATAGGGCTCGCCGCAACAGTGGCGGGCGCGCGGACGATCCGAGGCTTCGACGTGACAGCGGTGCGCCAACCGTCGGTTGCCGTCGGCGGACGGACGTGTTCAGGCAGTCTGAAGATCGGCCACCCCGGCGGCTCGTTCCTGGGGTGGTCCGGGCACGCCTCCTTCGACGTTCGACGGGGCCGGCAGCAACGTGTGGTGGATGAAGGCGTCGCTCGACGCGTTCGAGTCCCACGCGCCCACGACCAGGTACCGGTTTCGCAGGGGCCTGCAACGCGATGGGTCGGTCCGGCCGGCATGCTGCCGTTCGCCGGATGGATGGTCGAGAACACGGCCTGGAACTGCTCCTCGGTCCCGTGTCCGCAGCAGCGTGTGATCCGGCGGGACATGTTGTGCCCCTGATCGGCAACGCCCGCTCGGCGCCTGGCCGTGATCGACCGTGCGATGTCGATCCGTGCCCACTGAGTCGGACTGAGCAGCCGATTCCGAACGGATCAGTCGGGGTCGGTTGGTCCAACCACTCTCCGGTGTGCGACCGTCCTCGGCTCGCCATGGTGCCGGATTCATGCGACGCTCGACAGGTGACACGAGACGACTCCGGCCCGACCGGCTGGCAACTGCTGCGCAATCGCTACCTCAACAAGGGAACTGCGTTCACGCGTGACGAACGTGACCGCCTGGCCTTGCACGGTCTGCTCCCGCCGGTGGTCGAGACGTTGGAACACCAACTCCAGCGGGTCGAGACCGAGTACCGAACCAAGGGCACCGACCTGGGTCGGCACATCTTCCTGCGGCTGCTACAGGAACGGAACTCGGTGCTGTTCTACTCGTTCGTGCAGCGGTACCTCGCCGAGATGCTGCCGATCGTGTACACGCCGACCGTTGGCCTGGCCTGCGAGGAGTGGTCGCGCATCTATCGCCAGGAGCACGGGCTCTACCTGTCGTGGCCCGAGCGTGATCGCATCCCGGAGTTGCTCGACAACGTGCTCCGCGAACACGGTGACGTCGACGTGATCGTGGTGACCGACGGCGAGCGCATCCTCGGCCTCGGCGATCTCGGCGCCGGGGGGATGGGCATCCCGATCGGCAAGCTGGTGCTGTACAGCGCGGTCGGCGGGATCGATCCGGCCCGTTCACTCGCGGTGCTGCTCGACGCCGGAACCGACAACGAACGGTTGCTGTCGGACCCGATCTATCTGGGGTGGCGCCATTCGAGGGTGCGAGACGCCGCGTACGACGAGTTCGTCGACGCGTTCGTCGAGGCGGTGGCCGATCGCCTGCCCGGGGCGCTCGTCCAGTGGGAGGACTTCGCGCAGCAGAACGCACGCCGGCTGCTCGATCGCCACCGCCAACGGGTGTGCTCGTTCAACGACGACATCCAGGGCACGGCTGCCGTGACAGCGGCGGCGGTGCGGTCGGGCCTGGACCGAACCGGGGTGGCCGCCGGAGACGTTCGGGTGGTCATCGTTGGGGCCGGATCGGCCGGAACGGGCGTGGCGGACGAGCTCGTGCGCTTCTTGACGAGTGAGGGCATGGAGGAGTCCGAGGCGGTGGCGCGTTGCTGGCTGGTCGATCGCGACGGTGTGCTCCACGACGAGATGGTGGGGCTCCACGACTTCCAGCGTCGCTATGCCCGACCGGTTGCCGAGGTGCCGGGCGTCGGCTCGCTCGTGGACGTGGTCGACTCGGTCCGGCCGCACGCGTTGATCGGCGTTTCGGGCCAGCCGGGCTTGTTCACGGAGGAGGTCGTCCGGTCGATGGCAGCCGGCGTCGACCGCCCGATCGTGCTCCCGCTGTCGAATCCCACCCCGCGGGCGGAGGCGATTCCGGCCGACGTACTCGCCTGGACCGACGGACGGGCGCTGATCGGAACAGGCAGTCCGTTCCCTCCCGTCACCGTGCACGGGCGTGTCGTCGAGATCTCGCAGGTGAACAACATCTCGATCTTTCCCGGGATCGGTCTGGGCGTCGTGGCGGTCGGCGCCCGAGAGGTGACCGACTCGATGATCACCGCTGCCGCGGGCGCCGTGGCCGAGCTCGCGCGATCGTCGCCCGGCGACCGACTGCTTCCCCCGGTCAACGAGGCGGCACGGAGCGCCGAGGTCGTCGCACATGCGGTGGCGAAGGTCGCGATCGCCGACGGTGTCGCGTCCGACGTCGGAGACACGGACGACGATCTCTCCGTCCGCATCGCAGCGGCGGCATGGCGTCCGTCGTACCACGACTGACCGCCGACGGGGTCGGGTTGCCGCGCGTCGGGCGTGGTCCGGTTCAATCGTGGGTCAGCTCGTCGGCGAGGCCGGGATACACGGCCTGCATCGCGTGGAGCACGCTTTCGAGCTTCATCGCCTCCGACTTGGAACCCTGCACCTTCAGCTTGCGGAACATCAACGCTCGGCCGAGCGGGAGCGTGCCGAGCAGCAACTCGTGCATCGAGTTCGCCGTCAGATCGGCGGAGAGTGTCGCCTCGGTGTCCAGCGCACCGAACGACGTCTGCACGGGCTTCGACCGGCCGTCCACCCACAGCTCCACATCGGGCTCGCGGAGCTGAAACCGGATGACCATACGCTGTTCGACGAGCTCGTCCATTCCGTCGGGGTCGTCGGACTCGATCTGATCGAACATCCGGGCGAACAGTTCCTCGAACTGGGCGGCATTCGCGTAGACCTGGCTCATTGCCCGAACGGTATCGCCGTCGCACGGCGGGCTGGGTGTGAACCCGGTCGGCACGCCACCCCTGCGGACTTCGGCCGCTCGGAAGCTACGGTGCGCGCATGAACACCCGCAGTCCGTTCGGCCAGCTCGTCGTCTTCGTACTCGTCCTGATCGCGATCAACGTCGTCGCGCAGTTGCTGGGACTGAACTTCCGCGTCTCGATCATCGGGAGCATCGTGCTCACGCTCATCCTCGGTGTGGTCATGGGTGCCACCCGACGACGATGACGGCGTGATGGTCGGTATCGGTCAGGCAGAGGTCGGTGCCTGTGGGGCACGAACCGGCTCCGGTTCGTCCTGACTCATGACGATCGAGGCGAGTGCGCCGACCACGACGAAGATCGCGGCGATCTGGATCGCCGTCAGCGCTTCGCCGAGAAAGATCCACGCGAGGATCGCTCCCACCACGGGAATCAGCAGCGTCAGCACCGAACCCAACCAGAGCGGCACGCGGACGAGCGACCAGTTCATGATCGAGTGGCCGAGGATGCCGGCGCCGAACGTGAGGGCGAGGAGCGGCAACCAGGCGCCCGAGTCGGGTGGCGACATGTCCTCGCCGAATGCCAGACCGGCGACCAGGCAGATGATCGCGGTCCAGAGTCCGGTGCCGGCGGTGTACTCCTGGGGGGAGATCACCCCCTTCGATCGCTTCGAGAAGATGAAGTAGCCGCTCCAGGCGAACACCGCTCCGACGGCGAGGAGGTCGCCGAGCGGACTCCACTCGGGCGTACCGCTCGACTCGATCACGATCACCACGACGGCCGCGATCGCGATCAGCGCTGCGGCGACGTCACGGACTCGGATCCGCTCCCCGAAGAACTTCGCAGCGACGATCGCGACGATGATCGGCTGGAGCGCCCCGATCGTCGTGGCGTTGACCACGTTCGTCAGTTTGACGGCCGAGAAGAAGAAGACGACGTCCAGTCCGAGGCTGATGCCGCCGGCCGCCGACGCCCGGACGGTGTGGAGGCGCACACCAGCGCCCCGCGCCCGCATCCAGCCGGCCAACACCATGCAGTAGATCAGGAAACGCCAGAACCCGATCGCCAGGCCGTCCATGTCGATCGCTTTGATGATCGGACCCGACGCGCCCCAGGCGAGGACCGCGACGAGGACGCCGAGCAGCCCGAGATTCACATCCCGGCGCGATTCGACGAAGCCGAGGTTCACTCAGTGGCCGCCGACGATCTCGAACGCCGTCGCGTAGTCGCATCCGAATCGTGCGCCGACGGTCCGCGCCGAGTTCCGGAGGAACGGGTCCGGGTCCTCGTGGTCCGTGAGTGCGGCGAGATAGACCTCGTGACATCGCAGCGACGCGATGCCGGCTTCGATGTGGTCCCCGACGTCGACGGCGTGCGTGCTGTGCGGCGATCCATTGAACGCGACGAAACGCGTGCCCTCCCACGGTTCCCCGGCGTCGGGGAACAACCAGCGGTTGCCGGCGTCGCGCACGGCGTCGAGGACCGAGCGTCCGACCGCACGATGATCGGCGTGGTTCCATGAGGGCCCGCCCCACGAGTCGTGATGGTTGATCGAGACGATCACGTCGGGCCGGTGCCGACGGATGGCAGCCGCCAGGTCGCGTCGGAGCTCCAGACCTTCGACGACGAGACCGTCGGGGTGATCGAGGTACTCGAGGTTCCGGACCCCGACGGCTGCGCAGCTGTTGCGCTGCTCGACCTCTCGGAGGGCGACGACCTGCTCGGGAGGCATCGTCGAGATACCGGCCTCGCCCCTCGTCACGAGCAGGTAGGCGACGTGCTTGCCGCCGGCAGTCCAGCCGGCGACGGCGCTCGCGGCGCCGTACTCCATGTCGTCGGGGTGTGCGACGACTGCGAGCGCACGTTCCCAGTCGTCGGGGAATGGCAGCAGCTCACTCATGTGGCCCTCACGACGACCGGGCGTCCAGCCAGGTGACGAGGTCGTCGAGTACCTGATCCTGTTCCGGCTCGTTGAACACCTCGTGGTACAGCCCGTCGTAGTAGTGCGCGGTGACATCGGCATTGGTGGCCAGACGTTCGAGCTCCCGGGAGCCTTCGATGTTCGTCAGGCGATCCTCGGTGCCGTGCATCATCAGGATCGGCAAGGTGAGCGACGGGTACCGTTCGGGGAAGGTGTCCATCGCGTCGAGGAGCGCGGCGCCCAACCCGGCGGCGATCTTGCCGGTGAACACGAGGGGATCGGCCTGATAGGCGGCTACCACGGCCGGATCGCGACTGATCGCATCGGCGCTCAGACCCTCGGGGCGAAGCCCCGGAGCGACGCGGGCGAGCATCTTGAAGATGGTGATCTTGGCGGGGGAGAGCTCGTCGCCGGCCTTCAGCGCCGGGCCGCTGAGTACCATGCCCGCAAGGCCCTCCTGATGATCGAGCACGTGACCCATCACGAGGTTGCCGCCCATGCTGTGCCCGAGCACGAACAACGGCAGTCCGGAATGCTGACCTTCGACGAGGCCCCGGAACTGGATCAGGTCGGCCATGAACTCGTCGTACGACTTCACGTAGACCCGCTTGCCCTCGCTCCGGCCGTGACCGCGGTGGTCGAGCGCGTACACGGCGTACCCCGACCGCGTCAGCCGGTCGGCGACGTGGCCGTAACGTCCGGAGTGCTCGCCGAGACCGTGGACGAGCATGACGGCCGCTCTCGGCTCGCCGTCGGGGAGCCACGACTGGTGGTAGATCGCCAGGCCGTCGTACGAGGTGATCGTGCCTTCGTGGTGGTGCGACATGGTCGCAGTTTCGCAGCTCCGGCGTTCAGAAGCCCGATCGCCAGCCGGCGATCGCCCGTGCGATCTCCACGGGGCTGTCCTCCTGGAGGAAGTGGTTCCCCCGTACCGTGACCTCGGTCTGGTTCGGCCACGTGCGGCAGAACTCGCGCTGCGGACCGATCAGGATCGCTCCTGGGTCGGCGTTCACGAACAACTTGGGAAGGTCGGAACCGGCGAGCCAGTCGGCGTACGACCGCACGATCTCGGTCACGTCGGCCGGCTCGCCGTCGATCGGTATCTCCCGGGGCCACGTGAGCGTCGGTCGGCGGCGTTCCCCGGCATTCGCGAACGGGCGACGGTACTCGGCCATCTCATCGTCGGTGAGATCGCGGATGATCGACCCCGGCAGGACTCGTTCGACGAACACGTTCTTGTCGAGGATCATCTCCTCGCCGGCCGGGCTCCGGAAGGCCCGGAAGATCGGCGTCGCCGCTTCGGGCCACTCGTCCCACGACAACGGCCGCACGATCGCTTCCATGTACGCGATGCCGGCCACTCGGTCTCGGTGGCGGTTGGCCCAGTCGAACCCGAGCGCCGACCCCCAGTCGTGAATCGCCAGCGTGACCCGGTCGCCGAGATCCAGCGCATCGAGCAGCGGGTCCAGGTATCGACGATGGTCGACGAATCGGTACGCCTCGGGCCCTTCGTCGCTCGTCGCCTCGCTGTCGCCCATACCGATCAGATCGGGGGCGACACACCGGTACGAACCGTTCAGCTCGCGGACGATGTCGCGCCAGAGGTACGACGAGGTCGGGTTGCCGTGCAGGAACACGATCGGATCTCCAGAACCCGAGTCGTGGTAGGCCATCTGCTTGCCGTTGACCGTCGCGAACTGCTTGTCGAGTGACTGGGAGCCCATCGTGCGATGCTACGTCAGCCGAGTTCGGCGACGATCAACGCGAGCAACTCGTCGAACTCGTCGACCGCCGTGAGCCACGGGAACTCGGCACGCACGTTCCCCGGCGACTTGAACAGGAAGCCACGGTCGGCGGCGCCGAGCATCGACGTGTCGTTGTACGAGTCGCCGGCTGCGATCACGCGGTAATTGAGGCCACGCAGTGCCTCGACGGCGTGACGCTTCTGGTCGTGCTGGCGGAGGCGGTAGTCGACGATGCGGTCGCCGTCGATCACGAGCCGATGGCAGAACACCGTCGGCATGCCGAGGTGCGGCATCAGCGGGGCGGCAAACTGCTCGAACGTGTCGCTCAACACGATGACCTGGGTGCGGCGCCGGAGCTCGTCGAGGAAGTCACGGGCGCCCGGGAGGGGTTCGAGGCCGGCGATCACGTCGGCGATCAACGGCATCGTCAGCCCGTGCTCGGCGAGGACGTCGAGTCGATACCGCATGAGCACGTCGTAGTCGGGCTCGTCGCGGGTCGTCCGGCGCAGCGCGTCGATGCCGGTTCGGTCGGCGACCGCGATCCAGATCTCGGGCACGAGCACGCCCTCCATGTCGAGCGTGACGACGGTCTGCGCGTTCGGCATCCACCCAGTCTGGACGACCGTGCCCTCGCAGCGTCAACGCCTGGGACAATGCAGCATGCCGACGCGACCGCCGACCGCACCGATCATCGACGTCGCCGACGACCGGCTACGCCCGCTGATCGATCAGGGCGCGCTGCTCCACCATCTCGCCGATGGCTGTACCTGGTCGGAAGGGCCGGTGTATGTGGCGGACGACGACGTGGTGCTCTGGAGCGACGTGCGCAACAACCGTCGGATGCGTCTCGTCGTACCGACCGGACGCGTCACGGTGGCCGACCAACCCGCCAACTTCTGCAACGGTCACACCATCGACCGGCAGGGAAGCGTCGTCGTCTGCGAACACGGCACGCGTTCGGTGGTGCGCCTGACCGTCGACGGGTCACGGCGGATCGTGGCCGACCGATTCGCCGGCATGCGGTTCAACAGCCCGAACGACGTGGTCGTCGCGAGCGACGACTCGATCTGGTTCACCGATCCGACCTACGGGATCGACAGCGACGCCGAAGGCCATCGTGCCGACAGCGAGATCGGATCGAGCAACGTCTACCGCGTCGACGGCGTGACTGCGGCGGTCACGCCCGAGATCACCGACATGGTTCGGCCCAACGGCTTGGCCTTCTCACCCGACGAGGGGTCGCTCTACGTGTCCGATACCGGCATCAGCCACGTCGAGAGCGGCCCTCGACACATCCGCAGATACGACGTCGCAGAGGGTCGTGTCCGCGGGGGCGGTGAGGTCTTCGCGACCTGCCCCGAGGGGGTGTTCGACGGATTCCGACTCGACGCGGACGGTCGGATCTGGACGAGCGGCCAGCAGGGCGTGCACTGCTATCACCCCGACGGCACGCTGCTCGGCACGATCCGCCTGCCCGAGGTGTGCGCCAACGTGGTCTTCGGGGGCGCCGACCGGCGCACGCTGTACATGGCCGCGAACACATCGCTGTACTCGCTCGCGCTCCGCGTCCGCGGCGTGTCGACGGTCTGACCCTCATGAGTCGGTCCGAGTCGCCGTGCCGATCGGCTCGGACGACCGCACGTACCCCAGGAGCGGCGTGGCACGCACACGGGCTTGCGCACCCTGGGGGGCGGCGCTGCGTTCGCTCGCCAGCCAGGCCGTGACGAGCGGCCGTTTGCCGTCGTCGACGGCGAGGTACGTCGAGAACCGATCGCGTTCTGCGAACGGCTTGACCACACTCGCCAGGAGCGGCGGCACGACCTCGGAGGGCCGTCGGGCACGCACGATCGCCCCCACCCGCTCACGGGTGGCGACGGAATCGACGGCGCCGGCGATCATCGCCCACACGCCCCAGACGATCGGGATCCAGCACAACACCGACAGCACCTCGGCGAGCCGTTCGATCAGATCGATCTGGCCCGGTACCCGTTCGAGCAACGACTCGAGCGCTTCGCCATCGGCGACCCGGCCGAAGAAGCCCTCCAACCAGCGGAACAGCAGGAACACGATCAACCCGGCCGGGAGGACGCGGAGCGGGTGCTGCCCGTAGCCGGGCCGGACCGGGTACCTGACTGCCACGATGTGCGGCGTGCCTCCCGCCTCCGACCACGCGTGACGGTGGTCTTCGGGCGCCGCAGGCAGTTGATCGAGCACGTGTTCGGACACACCCATCACCGCGGCGTGGGCGAGGGCGACCTGTTGAGCCGGCGAACCGAGCACCGATGCGTTCTCGGGGATCCGGGCCTGCAGCCGGCGTCGATGACCCATCCAGCGCGCCGTGCGCTCGAGTCCGGCCTCGGTCGGGGTCTGGGCCGATCCCGTGGCCCGTTCGACCGTTCGCCACACGAGCAGGGCGACGACGCCGAGCACCACGAACCACAGGGTGCGCGACCGCCACGAGTCCGAGATCGCGACGCCGTCGCCGCTGCCGATCGAGATCCAGAGCGCGATCAGTGCGATCGCAGCACACGCGGTCGAGGGCGCCAACTCGACGGCGGTGTATCGCGGATGGGAGAGCCCGAGCTCCTCCGTCCGGGCCGCCACCGATCGCCGGAACCGCTGCCACCACCGGCGGTCGAGTCGGTGATGGGACGCGGCGAGAGTTCCGGCCGAGGTGACGTCGTTGAACGCCCGGGCGGCGAGGTGGTTCAGAACCTGCTGTTCGAACGGCAGCAACGAGTCGCCGGTCTGTCCGGCGCCCCGCGTCACGACCACGAGTTCGCCGTCGGCTGTGGTCAAGCGGATCCATCCGCGGGCTGCGAGATCGAGCGCTGTCGCGGTCACGGCGCTGCGGGGCACGTCGTACTCGTTCGTCAGGAGCGCAACGACCGCAGGTGGCTCGATGCGATCACCGTCGATCGGGTCGGGCCGTCTCGTGCCGACCGGCTCGAGGAGATGAGGTCGTTTCGACCAGTAGAAGTAGAGGTGGCACAGCCACCCGACCACGGTGAACACGATCGCGACCGTGAGCATGCCGGTCGACGGACGGTCGAGGATCGCGGCCACGGGGAGTTGGCTGGCCGTGGCCGGGGACATGATCGCCATGATGTCAGGTGCGCTCGTTTCGTGAGCGGATCAACCCGGCTCACCAGTCGGTCGTGCGGCCGGTACCTCGTCGTGGTCGACGCGCATCCACACGGTCCGCTGCGGAAACGGGATCTGGATGGATGCCTCGTCGAACACCTGTTTGATGTGCTGTCGGAGGGCGCGCTCCAACTCCCACTGTGAGCCGGGCGTGACCTTGACCGTGAGACGGATCGAGATCCCGTCGGCGGCGAGCGCCTCCACCCCGAGGACCCGAGGCGGCTCGAGGACCTGTTCGCTGAACTCGGGGCGTTCGCAGACGTCGGTCGCGGCACGCTCGAGCAGGACACGGGCATGGTCGAGATCGGTGTCGTACGCGACGTCGACGTCGACCAGTGCGACCGACCAGAGCTGGCTCCGGTTCCCGACCCGCTGCACGACACCGTTCGGTACGTGCCAGACGGTGCCATCGACCGATCGGAGCACGGTGACGCGCAGCGAGAACCGTTCGACGACACCGGTCGCCTCACCGAGGTCGGCCACGTCGCCGACCCCATACTGGTCCTCGATCAGCATGAAGAGCCCGGCGATGCAGTCCTTGACGAGACTCTGCGCTCCGAACCCGAGCGCGACGCCGGCGATTCCCGCGCCCGCGAGGAGCGGTCCGAGTTGGATCCCGACGATGCCGAGGATCGTCAACCCGCTGATCACCCAGATCGTGACGACCGCGACGCTGGTGAGCACCGTCGAGATCGATCGTGCCCGACTGTTGCGCCGGGGGTCGGGTTCGGTTGCGGCGAGCGCGCCGGGCAGCTCGACGCCCAGGCTCTGGAGACGATCGGTCGAGGTGCGCTCCGGCGCGACGACTCGGGTGACGACACTGGCCACCCAACGCCGTGCGACCCGTGTGAGGATCCACCCGATCAGGACGACGAGGAGGACCTGCAACGGTTTGTCGACGAACCAGTGCACGGCATTCGCGGCGCTCTCGTTGCCGTCGGTGCGGTCGTAGACCCAGCGGCACAGCGTTCCGGTCTGTTCGTAGCACGGTTCGGAGGAACGCACGATCTCCACGGTGTTCGACGGTAGTGGCGCCCACGTGTGCCGTCTGGGACCGTCGACGCAGTCGCAATCGTTCGGACCGCCTCCTGGGTCCTACACTGCTCCCGCGTGTGGCGTCGACGAATGGTGAGGGCTCTCCGCCCTGAATCGTTCGAGGTGCGCAGGGACGAACTCCGCCAGCTCGTGCGGCGGTCCCGGGAGGTGGTCGTACTCGCGGCGATCACCGGGGTGATCACCGGACTCGCCGTCCGCGGATTCGAGTACGTCGTCGATGATGCCTATCACCAGGTGCTCACGGCACCCCTGTGGTTGGCGGCGATCGCACCCGGGATCGGACTCGTGATCGCCGCCGTCATCCTGCGGGTCGGCGGGGGAGCGTCACCGTCGACGTCCGACGAGTATCTACGCGCCTTCCACGACCCCGCCTATCGGCTCCGACCCCGGTACCTCGGGGCGAGGATCGCCGCCTCGATCGCGACACTCGGCTCCGGCGGCGCGTTGGGTCTCGAGGGTCCGTCGCTCTACGGCGGCTCCGCCATCGGTTCGATGATCCAGCGCCGGCTCCCGAGTCCGTTCCGCGGGAGCGATCACCGCACGCTGTTGGTCGCCGGAGCGGCTGCCGGCGTCGCCGCGATCTTCAAGGCGCCGGCGACCGGGGCGATCTTCGCGCTCGAGGTGCCCTATCGCGACGACATGGCCAGGCGGATGCTGCTGCCGGCGCTCGTCGCGAGCGCGACCGGGTACCTGACGTTCGTGACGCTCAGCGACACCACGCCGCTGCTCGCCGTCAGCGTGTTCGACATTCCGTCGTTCGAGTTCATCGACCTTCTCGGTGCCCTCCTCGTGGGGGCGACCTGTGCCGTCGGCGCCCGGGCGTTCGCCAAGCTGATGCGCATCGCCAAGGGCTTCTCGCTGCGATCACTCCCGCCGCGCCTGATCATCAGCTCCGCTTCGATGGTCGGCCTGTTTCTCCTCTCACGTGAGCTCACCGGCCTGTCCCTGAGTCTCGGAGCCGGTTACGAGGTGTTGACCGACTGGCTGTTCATCGAGCGCGACATCGCGCTCTGGCTGCTGATCGCCGTGTTCATGATCCGGTGTCTCGCATCGGCCATGACGACCGCAGGTGGCGGTGTCGGCGGGGTGTTCATCCCCCTCGTCGTCGGTGGTGGCCTCGTGGGCCGAGGGGTCGCGTCGGTGGTGCATCCCGAGCGCTTCACGATGTACACCCTGCTCGGCATCGCCGCGTTCCTCGGTGCCGGCTACCGCGTGCCGCTCGCCGCGGTGATGTTCGTCGCCGAGACCACCGGAAAGCCCAACTTCGTGGTGCCGGCACTGATCGCGGCCGTCGCCGCGGAGTTGGTGATGGGCGAGCAGTCGATCACCGCGTTCCAACGTCGTCCCGGACAGGACTGACTGCAAGGATCGGCCCATGGCCGACACGCTCATCGTCCGATCGCAGCTCCACGGGACGATCGTGTCGATCGAGATCGGGCAGGGTCAGATGGTGCTCGCCGGGGCAACCCTCGCACTGGTCGAATCGATGAAGCTGCACCATGATGTCGACGCCCCGTCGGCGGGCATCGTGCGAGATGTCGCCGTCGAGATCGGCTCGACGGTGCACCCGGGCGACGTGTTGTTCGAGCTCGAACCGGCTTCCGTCTCGGCGGACCCGACGTCGGATGTCGCAGAACCGATCGCTGCACCGCTGGGTCGGGAACGCCGGGATCTCTCCGACGTCCTCGACCGGCGTCGGCTCGGAACGGACGAAGCCCGGCCCGACGCGGTCGAACGCCGACGGTCGAAGCATCGCCGCACGGCGCGGGAGAACGTCGCCGATCTGGTCGACGACGGGTCGTTCGTCGAGTACGGCCCGCTCGTGATCGCCGCGCAGTCGAGACGTCGCACCCACGACGACCTCGTACGACGGACACCGGCCGACGGCATGATCGGCGGCATCGGGACGGTCAACGGCGATCGATTTCCCGGGCGGGAGGCACGGGTGATCGCCTTGTCGTACGACTACACCGTGCTGGCGGGCACGCAAGGTCACCGCAACCACCGGAAGAAGGATCGCCTGTTCGAACTCGCCGAACAGCTCGCGGTGCCCATCGTGTTCTTCACCGAGGGCGGTGGCGGGCGCCCGGGCGACACCGACACGGGGGGTGTGACCGGTCTCGACTGCCTGGCGTTCACGTGGTTCGCCCGACTGTCGGGCACCGTGCCCCTGGTCGGCGTGAACGCCGGGTACTGCTTCGCCGGCAACGCCGCGATCCTCGGTTGCTGTGACGTGGTGATCGCCACCGAGGACTCGAACATCGGGATGGGTGGCCCGGCGATGATCGAGGGCGGTGGGCTCGGCGCGTACGAACCCAGCGAGGTCGGGCCGATGCGGGTGCAGCGATCGTCGGGCGTGGTCGATCTCGTGGCCCGTGACGAGGAGCATGCGACGGCGCTGGCTGCGCAGTACCTCTCGTACTTCCAGGGGTCCGTCGACGACTGGGCCTGCGCCGATCAGGCCGGCCTCCGCGATGTCGTGCCGGTCGACCGCCTCCGGAGCTACGACGTGCGGGAGGCGATCGACCGGCTGTTCGACTCCGGTACCGTGCTGGAGTTGCGGCGCGAGTTCGGGGTGGGCATGATCACGGCGCTCGCCCGGGTCGAGGGCCGACCTGTCGGGGTGATCGCCAACAACCCGGCGCACCTGGCCGGCGCGATCGACAGCGACGGTTCCGACAAGGCGGCGCGTTTCATGCAGCTGTGTGACGCCCACGGTCTTCCGATCGTGACGCTCGTCGACACCCCGGGGATGATGGTCGGGCCCGATGTCGAGGCGACCGCACTCGTGCGGCACTGCAGCCGCCTGTTCGTGACCGGTGCCAACGTGACCGTGCCGATGGTGTCGTTGGTGCTGCGAAAATCGTACGGCTTGGGTGCGCAGGCGATGATGGGTGGATCGACGAAGGCGCCGCTGGCGTGCATCGCATGGCCGACCGGCGAGTTCGGCGGCATGGGCCTCGAAGGTGCGGTGCAACTCGGCTACCGCAAAGAGCTCGACGCATGCGCCGATCCGTCCGCACGCGATGCGCTGTACCGGGAACTCGTCGACCGACTGTACGAGCGTGGCAAGGCGCTCAGCATCGCCGAGTACTTCGAGATCGACGACGTCATCGACCCCGCCGAGAGCCGCCGCTGGATCACGACCCTGCTCGAGTCGGCGCCGCCGAGAGACCCGGGCGTGCGTTCGAGGCCGAACATCGACACCTGGTGACCGGGACGATGCGTGGGCTGCCCCGTGACCGGGCCGGTGGTGCGCGGACGGGACAGGGATCCGCAATAGCGTGGCCGATCGTGATCGACGACACCGCCCTCACCACCGCTGATCCGGACGAATGCCGCTCGTGTGGTCTGTCGCCTGCGCCCGCCCGGGACACACCGGACGGGCGTGTCGCCCTGTGTGATCCCTGTGCCGCGCTGCACGGCATCGGCTGCCCGTGACGATCGTGTGCTGATCAGATCCCGAGGATCTGATCGAAGATGTAGTTCGACTCCTTGACCGCTCCCATCGTCGCACTCGACGCGATCGAATAGCGGTGCCCCGGGTACAGCACGATGTCGTCGTCGACCTTGGCGAGTCGGTTGAGGCTCTCGACCATCAGCGAGGCGTCGCTGCCGGGAAGATCGGTGCGGCCGCAGCCGTCGAGGAAGAGCGTGTCGCCCGACACGAGCCTCCCCTCCACGAGGAAGCACTGACTGCCGGGCGTGTGGCCGGGCGTGTGGACGAGTTGGATCTCGATCTCGCCGACCTTCACGACGTCGGCCGAGTCGTGCGCGACGAGGTGGTCGCTGGTGACCCCCGAGGATCGGAGGACCCAGGGGATCTCGTCGCGCTGCACGTGGATCGGGCACGACACCCGCTCCAGCAGCCCGGTGATGCCCGCGATGTCGTAGCCCATCATCGAACCGCCGATGTGATCGGGGTGATAATGGGTCGCCAGCACTCCCGTGACCGTCATCCCGTCCGCTTCCACGGCGTCGACCAAGCTCGCGGGATCGTACGCCGGGTCGACGAGCACGCACTCACCGGTCTGCCGATCACCGATGACGTACACGAAGTTCACCATCTGCGCCGCCAACTGATCGCCGACCGCGAAGTCACGTCCGGACAGGAGTTGACGGAAGTAGACACGTTCGTCGTTGGGCGCAGCCATGGGCCCAAGCGTACGCTTCGCTTCCATGTTCGATCGCCTCACCGAGCTGACGCCGGGTCAACCGATCGTCTTCGGCGGGAGTCGGGTCACGTACGTATCGACCGGTCTGGCAGCGGCCTTCGCTGCCGGTGACCGGCTCGTGGTCGATCCGCTGAGCGGCGACCTGCTGCACGTCCCGTCGGCCGAGCACCAGCGCGCTGTCGCAGCCGTCGAACGGGCGCGGGATGCGTTCGCCGGCCTCGCCGGCTGTTCGGACGAGCAGATCACTGCGTTCTTCCATGCGTTCGCCGACCGACTGGCCGACGACGACACGTTCGCCTCGATCCGAGCGGCCAACGAGGCCGATGTCGCGCGGGCCCTCGAACGACACCGGTCGACCACACGTCTCGTGCTGTCGGCCCAAATGCGCGCGGACATGGTCGACGGACTTCGCAGCTGGGCAACGACCTCGATCGGACGTGATGTCGTCGAGCGCGAGATCCGACACGACGGCTGGACGGTCGAGGCCCGTCGGGCACCGCTCGGCGTCGTCGGGTTCGTGTTCGAAGGGCGACCCAACGTGTTTGCCGACGCGGCAGGCGTCGTGCGATCCGGGAACACGGTCGTGTTCCGAATCGGCTCGGATGCGCTCGGTACGGCACAGGCGATCGTCGAACACGCCCTCGACCCGGCACTGGCGGCCTCCGGTCTGCCACCCGGCACGGTGGTGCTCGTGGCGTCGGCGGCGCGCGCTGCCGGCTGGGCATTGTTCTCCGATTCTCGGCTGTCGCTCGCCGTCGCCCGAGGCTCCGGACCGGCCGTGGCCCAGCTCGGCGCCGTCGCCCGGCAAGCCGGCGTGCCTGTCAGTCTGCACGGGACGGGTGGCGCGTGGGTGGTGGCAGACGACAGCGCCGACGCCGATCGGTTCGCGTCGGTCGTCGCGAACTCACTCGACCGCAAGGTCTGCAACACGCTGAACGTCTGCTGCATCGTGCGGAGCCGTGCGGCCGAGCTCGTGCCGCTGATGGTCGATGTCCTCCGCCGAGCGGGCGAGGCGCGGGGGAGCGATGGCCGCCTCCACGTCACCGAGGCCGCCGCCGCGTTCGTCCCGACCGACGTCTGGAATCATCGGGTGTCGGTGATCCGTGCCGATGGTGAGCACGACGAGCCCTTCGTGAGCCCGATCTCCGATGATCGACTGGGACACGAGTGGGAGTGGGAGGAGTCGCCCGAGGCGACGTTGCACGTGGTCGACTCCGTCGACGAAGCGGTCGAGTCGTGCAACGCCCACAGCCCGCGGTTCGTGGCGACACTCGTCGCCGAGTCGCCTCATGCCCATGATCGTTTCTTCGCGACCGTCGATGCTCCATTCGTCGGTGACGGATTCACCCGATGGGTGGACGGCCAGTACGCGCTCGGCGCACCTGAGCTCGGGCTGTCGAACTGGGAGGGCGGGCGGCTGCTCGGGCGCGGCGGCATCCTCTCCGGCGACTCGGTCTACACCATTCGGTATCGGGCTCGCATCGCCGACCCCGATCTGCGTCGGTAGCGCCCGGGCCGTCGGTTCAGCGGTAGACGCCGTTGATGTCGACGATCACGTGTACCGGCTCGAGCGTGAACACGCACAACTCGCCCGACCCCGACAGCTTGACCATCGCTCCGTTCGCGGCGGCGGTCTGCGCCGGGAAGATGTTGACGGTCGACGTGGCCGGTCGCTTGCCGCACGGGTACACCGTCAGGAACGAGCCCTCGAGCGCCTCGGTGGCGGTCACGTTGACCGAGGCGGCCGTCGCGTCCGCAGGGACACCTCGGGTGCCGGCGATCTTCAGGCGGACGACCTGTCCGGCACCGACTCGCGCTCCGGAGGTTGACTCGTTCAACGTTCGCGACGATGAGCGGCTGTCGAAGAGCCGGATCGGATCGAGTGCCAGGAAGTCGAGGCCCTCGCCGTCGGAGAAGAACCCGGTGTAGTCGACGATCACATCGGTGTCCACGAGCGACCGCATGCAGATGCGACCGGCGGCGTCGACCGGTACGACCACGCTGTTCGGACGGGAGTCGTGTGCGGCGTAGTTGACGTTCGAGATCTCGGCGCCGGCCTTGGATCCGCATGGGTAGACCCTGAGGAAGCCGGCTGCGACGGGCTGATCGACCGTGACGTTGAGCGACACGCTGGTCGCCCCCGCCGGTGCGGCACGACCCGATCCGGCGACCCCGAGAACACGTTCCTCGTTGGCACGGAGGCGTCGCTGCCCGTCGGCTCGGGAGTCGAGCAACCGCTTCGGGGTCGACGGCGTGAACGTGCTGTCGCCGCCGTCGTGGAAGAACCCGTTGACGTCGACGACGACATCGGTCGGGACGAGTGAATACAGGCACATCTTGCCGGCCTTGAGTGGGACGACGGCCTGGTTCGCGATGACGTCGCCCGGCCGGTAGGTCAGCGTGCTGACTTCCGGCCGGTCCGCCGTGCAGTTGTAGGCCGTGAGGAAGCCGAACCCGTCGGGACTCACGACGACGAAGTTGGCGCTGACCGCCGTGACGTCGGAACCAGCGACATCGATCTGGGCGACTCGTCCCGCTCGGAGCCGGGTCGTGCCCTTGCCCTGGCGGCTGTCGACGAGCCGGAAGGGCGCGACCGGCTCGAAGCGGGCCTGGTCACCGGCGGCAGCGGTGTCGACCGGCTCGGGCGACGGTTCCGGATCGTTGTCGGCGGAGAGTGGCGCATCACGATCGACCGTGAACGACCAGGTCACGTTGCCGCCGTTGCTGTTGACGGTCGCGGTGTAGACGCCATCGGCGAGCACGTTGCGGGGCATGACGACGACCGCGTTGTCGCCGTCGAGGATCGACCGAGCCGTGCCGTCACTCACGTTGCCCTCGTGCAGGATGCACGTCTCGATCGGACCGTCGGGCCCGGTGAGCGTGGCGCCGGCACTGGTCGCATCACTCGGCATCATGGCGATGAGGGGCAGACCGGCGTTCCCCGTCCAGCCGCACATCGCCAGCGGATCGGGGAACTCGGTGATGAAGCTGTGCAGCGGCACGGTGGCACCGTTGCCCGGGAAGACGATGGGTGTCGACGGGCGAGGGGCACCGGAGTCGATCCCACGGATCACGTCCAACGTGCCGCCCGAATGCCAGGGGGTCGGCGTGTCGTTCTGGGCACACAGGCCGAATCCGCTGGTGCGGAGACTGTGCCGGAGCACGCCGATGGCGTGGAAGGGTCCGGTCATCCACAGCTCGACATGATTTCGTGGGGTCGTGGCGATCGAGCTGCTCACGGCCACGTTGCCGGCGTTGCCGGCGGCGTCTCCACCCGACGTGTAGCCGGGACGACCCGGAATCTCGTCGTGGCTGATGCCGTTCTGCAGCATGTAGCAGGAGTGGGCCTCGGCCTGTGCCGACCACGTGGGGTTCTCGGTGACCGGCTGCAGACCGGACATCGCCCGGTACGTGTTGACCGTTGCGAGCCAGTCGTCGCCGGAGACGGCCGACACGGTGTCGGCGGGCGATGCCGCCGCCAGGCCGGCAGCAACCACGACGGCGCCGGCCAGCACGCCTCTGATCAGGCGAGCACGGCGACGATGACCTGGGTCGGGAGGGAGGGGGGCTCTGGTCACACGCTTGCATCGGTGGTGCTTCACAACGCCTTGACGCAGCCCGACGAACTTGAGGAAACCTTGCTGGCACCACCGTCGCGAGCCTCCGGCCCGCGGTCATCATCGGCCCGATCATGGATACCGTTGCAGCGTGCGCAGCAGGACGACCGGACGCTCGCGACTCCCGCTGCGACCGGCTTGGCTCGTAGTGCTGATCGCCGGGGGTCTGGCCTGCTCGAACCCGTCGCAACCCGTGGTGCTGGATGCTCGTCCGACCGACGATCGGATCGCGAGTACGACACCCTCCACGGCTCCGTCGGCCACCTCGACCACGTCCACGACCGTTCCGGCCACGGTGACCGGGTCGACGATCGAGCCGTCATCGACGGTCTCCGCATCGCGTAGCCTTTCGGTCGGCGACCCCCGCCTGCCGCAGCTCGGTTCGGCCGACATCGACGTCGCTCACTACGACGTCGAGCTGACGTACGACCCCGGTCGGCAACGTCTGGACGGCACGGTGACGGTCCACGTGGCGACCACTGCCGACACCGACCAGATCGCGCTCGACGCCGAAGCGCTCGATGTCGAGTCGGTTCGAGTCGACGGCGACGAGCGTCCATTCACGACCGATGGGCGGGAGCTCGTCACCCGGCTCGGCACGGTCGTGCCTGCCGGAAGTGAGCTGGAGCTCGTCGTCGACTACGCAGTCGGTCTGGGCAGTGCAGAACCGACCGACCTCGACGGCGGGATCTTCCTGACCGCTGAGGGCCTCTGGTCGGTCAACGAGCCCCAGGGCGCCAGTACGTGGATCCCGACCAACGACCACCCGACGGACAAGGCGACCTGGACGTTCGCCATCACCGTGCCCAACGGTGACACGGCCGTGTCGAACGGCGCGTTGGCCGGCTCCTTCGCTGCCGGCGACCGGAGCACGACGTGGACCTGGGAGCAGACGGAACCGATGGCGCCGTACCTGATCCTGTTCCTCGTCGGTGACTACGAGTTGGTGGACGGAGGGACCACGTCGGGCGGGGTCGAGATCCGGCATGCGGTGATCGACGGGTCGGAGCGTGCGATCGGTCGATACACGGCGGCCACGCTCGAGCAGTTCGAGTTCTTCGAGCCGCTGTTCGGTCCGTACCCGCTCGACCGGTACGGCTTGGCGATCACCGACTCGGTCCCGGGCCTCGCCATGGAGACCCAGGGCCTGTCGCTGTTCAGCAGGGACGACCTGGATGGATCGCTCGGGTTCCTGCAACATCTCCTGCTGGCGCACGAGCTGGCCCATCAGTGGTTCGGAAATGCGGTGTCGCCGGCGACGTGGGACGACATCTGGTTGAACGAGGGGTTCGCCACCTACGCCCAGTGGCTCTGGCTCGACCACATCGGCTTGGTCCCGATCGAGGCGGCAGCGGCCGGAGCACTGTCCCAGTCACCTGTGGACGGGGGAGCGGTGTCACGTCCCGACGAGCTCTTCGGCCCCGTGTCCTACGACGCCGGCGCGACCGTGCTCCACGCGCTGCGGTCGTCGGTCGGCGACGAGGCGTTCTTCGAGGGGCTGCGGTCGTGGGTCGGCATCCACGGCGGCTCGACGGCGTCGACCGAGGATTTCGCCGAACACATGTCGAGCGTGTCGGGTGTCGATCTCGGACCGTTCTTCGAGGAGTGGGTGTACGCCGAGGATCGCCCTGACCGGTTCCCCGAAGCCGGCGCCTCGGGGATCGACGCCTGACCCGTCGGATCGGTGGTCGTCACGGCCGTCGCCGGCAGCGTCCGTACCGACGGGTCGGGCGCACCCGCGGACGGTGTCGACACCGTCGTGGCGGCGCCATCGCGACGGCGCAGATCGGACGTCCCGTACCGATGGCCAGAGCCGTACGCTGGATTGGCGTACGCGCATCGGTGCACACGTGACCATGACCAGTCTGCCACCTCCCTCGACGGCTCCGGCCGGTTGGTATCCCGATCCGAGTGGTCGTGGCCACCGCTACTTCGACGGCCACGGGTGGGTAGCACAGCACCCCGGATTCGCGATGCCGGACGATCATCCGAGTCTGCCGCTCGGCGCCGCGATCGGAGCGCTCGTCGTGCTCGTCGCATCGTTGCTGGTCGGCAAGGGGCTCGTCGACTGGCTGGTTCGCTACGACTGGCCGGTGATCGTCTACGTGATCGTGCTCGCCGTGGTCGGCTACGGTCCGTCGGTCGCCTGGGGTGCCTACGTCCGTCGGCGATGGGGAGCCCAGAAGCTGACATCCCTGGGTTGGCGCTTCCGATGGGCCGACCTGGGTTGGGGGCCGCTCAGCTGGCTCGCGGCGATCGGTGCGCAGATCGTGCTCGGCGCCGTCGTCCTGGTCTTCGACATCCCGTTGAGCAGCAACGTCGACTCGGCGGCCGACCTCGACGCCGACCGCGCGTATCTCATCGCCACGCTCGCGACCGCAGTCATCGCGGCGCCGGTGATCGAGGAGTTGGTGTTCCGTGGGCTGGTGCTGCGGGGCTTCCTGAGCCGGATGGCGCCCGCGCTCGCGATCCTGTTGCAGGGCGTGCTGTTCGGCGTAGCGCACGTGGATCCCGTTCGTGGCTGGGGCAACGTCGGCCTCGCACTGGTGCTGTCGGGTGTCGGCGTGGTCTTCGGCATCTCGGCGTATCTGACGCGTCGGCTCGGGCCGTCCATCATCGCTCACGCCATCTTCAACGGTGTCGTCCTGGCGATCGTGCTCAGCGGGGTCCTCGACGACGTCGACACCGATCTCGGCGCGCTCGCGATCGTGTCACTGCTCGTCCAGTAGCACGTTGTCGATCAGGCGCACGTCACCGAACCAGGCGGCGGCGGCGATGCAGGCCGGAGGTGCCGCCCGGACCACGGGCTCCAGCGTCAGGGCGTCGACGACCTCGAGGTACTCGAGTGAGGCACGTGGCTCGGTGGCGACGTGGTCGATCGCGATCGAACGCAGGGCGCCTGCGTCACGTTGGCCCGCATCGAACGCGCGGCGTGCCGAGGCGAGCGCCGCGGCGACCACGACGGCTGCTTTCCGATCCGCGGGGTTGAGGCGGATGTTCCGGCTCGAGAGCGCGAGGCCGTCGGCCTCACGCACGATCGGGACCCCGAGGATCTCCACGCCCATGTCGAGGTCGCGCACCATCCGGCGGATGATCGCGAGCTGCTGGAAGTCCTTCTGACCGAAGGCGGCCACGTCGGCGAGGGTCGCGCCGAACAGCTTGGCGACCACGGTCGCCACGCCACGGAAGTGTCCCGGGCGCATGGGTCCTTCGAGCCGTTCGGCGAGCTCGCCGGGTTCGACGTGGGTCTGGAATCCGGGCGGATACATCGCTGCTGCGGTCGGTGCGTAGACCGCATCGACACCGGCCGCCCGGCACTCGACCAGATCGTCGTCGATCGGCCGTGGGTAACTGTCGAAGTCGGCTGATCGGTTGAACTGCAGCGGGTTGACGAAGATGGTCACGACGATCGCGTCCGATCGTTCTCGGACCGCATCGATGAGTGCGAGGTGGCCACCGTGGAGAGCCCCCATCGTCGGGACGACGCCGACGCGTTCGCTGCCGGTCCGGCGACCACGGGACCAGTCCCGCATCGCTGCGGGAGTCGTCAGCACGTCCATCCCTGCCGAACCTAGCGGGCACTCGGACAGACGGTGAGGTAGGTGGGCGTCAGACCCACGACCGACGCCGTCAGGACGGCATCGACACACGCGAGTCCGAACGCGTCGGCCGCAGCGGCGAACAGCGCGTTGAGTTGCGATACCCGCGAGCCGTCGTCGCGCACGATCCCGACCCCTGCTGCGGCGATCCGATGGGCGCCCGTGGACAGACCGAAGATGGTGTCGCCGTCCATCAACGAGTGGGCGGGCCGAATCGCCCGCGCCAATCCGTCGTGGGCGGACTGCGCCAGCCGACCCGTCTCGGCCCGCGTGAGCGCCGCGTCGGTGGCGACGACACCGATCGTCGTGTTGAGCGGCGCCGCGGCCACCGCCATCACCTCGGCCAGTAGCGCCCGCTCGGTTCGTGTGGGCCGGCGAAGTCCCCGCACGGGGAGCCACGGCGAAGCCGTCGCCGGATCGATGACCGAACCGCTCGAGTTGACCACGGCGAGTGCACCGACGGTGACCTCCGCGTCGCCGAGCGCCACGACCGTGCTCGCCATCCCGACCCCGCCCTGCAGACCCCCGGAACGGGCACCCGTCCCGGCGCCGACGGAGCCACGGGTCGGCCGGCGTCGGGCCGCCCGCAGCGCGCGTGCGCCGAACTCCGGACCCGGCCGGTGGGAGAACGCACCCCCGCGACCGAGATCGAAGATGACGGCCGTCGGCACCACGGGCACGACGTCGGACACCTCCGGGCCGACTCGCACCCCGAGTCCGCGACGTTCGAGTTCGGCCATGGCCCCGTCGGCGGCGGCGAGGCCGTAGGCGCTCCCACCGGTCAGGCAGATGGCATGTACCCGGTCGACGAGATTCCGCGGATCGAGGGCGTCGGTCTCACGCGTTCCGGGGCCACCGCCGCGCACGTCGACCGCTGCGACGGCGCCATCGGGCATGCTGACCACCGTCGTGCCCGTTCGCCACCCGCGACCGCGACGCTGGTGATGACCGACGAGTACGCCGTCGACGTCGGTCAGTGATCCGTGGTGGAACGGGTCGAGCGTCACGGCACGACGGTACCGAACCCACCGCTATGGTTCGCACGTGCTCGACCGAGAACCACTGCATGACTCCGTGTGGATCCGAATCGCGGGTGGTGCCAAGCAGCGCGTCGGTGACGCGATCCTTCGGGTCCACGACGTCGCCGCGAGGTGGGCCGTGATCGGTCACGGCTCGTCGCGAGCCCGCCGGTTCGCGGCATTCGGGGAGGGCAGCGTCATCTGCTATCCGCCCGCCACGCTGATGAACGTCGAGTACATCCGCATCGGCGCCGGTTCCGTGATCGGGCCACACGTCTCACTGTCCGCCGGCATGGTTCCGGGGCAGCGCTGTGTGAGCGAGTCGGTCGTGACCATCGGCGACCGATGTCTGATCGGGCGGGGGAGTGGCATCGTCGGGCACCTGTCGATCGAGATCGGCGACGATGTCTGGGCGGGCCACCACATCTACATCACCGATCAGAATCACGGTTTCGACGACCCGGACCTCCCGATCTCCCGGCAGGTGCAACCCGAGCGACCGGTTCGCATCGGTGACGGGTCGTGGATCGGTCACGGGGCGGTGATCCTCCCGGGTTCACAGATCGGCCGGCACGTGGTGGTCGGCGCGAACAGCGTCGTCTCGGGGGAGATCCCCGACTACAGCGTGGCGGTCGGTGCCCCGGCCAGGGTCATCCGAACGATCAGCGGGTGAGGTCGCGTGGGGGCGCACAGGCTGGCATGTCGTTGTCGCCGGCGAACGTCTCGAGTCGTTCGCTGATCGGGATACCGTCGGCGGTCTCGTAGAACGGGAGATTCTCGCCTGACTCACGGAGCTGCTCCGCATACGAGTATCGGTCGTCCAGATACGTCCGGTACTCGGCCTCCCACTGCGGCACGATCTCCCGGCCCTTCTGATCGGTGGGCGGTACCGCCACGAGATCGTCGAGCATCGCCCGGAGGATGTCGGTCGAGTCCTCCACGATGGTGGCTCGCTCGCGGATCAATTCCGGTCCTCCTTCGGTGATGATCCGGAAGTCGGCGAGTTCGAGTCGCTCCTCGGTCGCCGTCTGGCAGATCTGCTCGGCCCGCTCGGCCCATGCGCGGTCGTCGATCTTGTTGACCGCCTCTTTCGATGCGAAGAACAGAGCCCAGGTCCAGAACACGACGAACGTCCCGACGACCACGGCGAGGAGCAGCCGAACGGCCGGTGACGAGGGTCGATCCCCGGCGTTCGTGTCGTCGGGTGGCATCATCGGCGACGTCGTCTCCACGTCGACCACGCTACGACCGCCGCACCCAGACCGGACGCCGGTCAGTCGGCGGCTCGGCCGACGACCGGGTCGACCTCGATCCCGTAGGGGAACGGCCCCTGCACGATCACATCCGGCCGGCAGTCGTCGACGACGGAGAGGGTGGTGATCACGGTCGACCACCGGGCGGTCGCCCGGGCGTCGACCGCGTCGACGATCACGACCTCGGTGCGTCCCTCGACCTCGACGAAGACCGTGTAGTCACGACGCTCGTCATCGAGGTTGGTGATCGTTCCCTCGACGATGGCGCGTCGCCCGTCGATCACGCAATCGATCACCTCCGTCGAGACGGGTCCCGGCTCGACGAACGCCACCACCTCGTTCCACACCATCACCGACAACACGACACCCACGACCGATGCGGCCAGCCCGAGGCCTCCCATCGTGAGACCTGCGATCGCGGCGCCGCGTCCGGTTCCCGTCGCCCGCGACCGGTGCAGGCCTCGGATCCCGTACACGATCGCCAGGACCGCCAACACGAATCCGGCGATCACGACGAAGGGCATGAACGCGATCGCGAGACCGACCGATCCCATGACCACCGACGCCGTGGCCGCGCCATTGCGGGCCTGGTCGCCGACCGGGCTCGACTGCGACCCCAGCGGGTCGACGAACCGTTCCCCGGCGACGCTCACGTCGGAGGTCCAGGACGCGCCGTTGAAGTACCGATGCTCGTACCGGCCGAGGGGATCCGGGAACCATCCCGACGGTGGGGCAGACGGATCGGACACGGTGGGTGAGAGTACCGTCGCAGCCGTGGAGATCGTGCTGATTCGTCATGGCCAACCGGAGTGGACCAAGGACGGGCTGAACGTCGTCGATCCTCCGCTGACCGATCTGGGTCGGGAGCAGGCCGAACTGATGGCGGACGCGCTGGCCGACGAGGACTTCGACGAGGTGCTCGTCTCGCCGCTCCAGCGGGCGCGCCAGACCGCGGCCCCGCTGTACGAACGACTCGGCCGGCCGGAGTCGGTCGAACTCTGGCTGGAGGAGATCCGCGACCCGAGCTGGCACGGCACGCCGCGCGAGAAGGCCGAGCACGCCTACGAGGAGCTGAAGTCGCGGCCCGCCGATCAGCGCTGGGACGGACTCGTCGGGGGTGAGTCGATCCGGGAGTTCACGCAGCGAATCCATGCAGGGGCCGCCGAGTTCCTGCGACGGCGCCGGATCGAACGGGTCGAGCACGATCTGCCGATCTGGTCGGCGGGCGACTACGGCACGCGCATCGCACTCGTCGCTCACGCCGGCACGAACTCGGTGACGATCGGCCATCTGCTCGGTCTCGACCCGACGCCGTGGGAATGGGAACGGTTCGTGATCGGGCACGCATCGATCAGCCGGGTCGAAGCCCTTCCCCTGCGCGACGGTTGGACGTTCAGCCTGACCTCGTTGTCGAGCTCCGAACACATCCCGCGCGAGCGTCGCAGCCGCTGACGATCCGGCGCGACGGCTTGGGTACCGTTGACGATGGCTGATGACGCGCCCGACCGGCTCCGGCAGTACTCGTTCCAGGTGTTCACGAAGCTCGAAGGGGCGTTCACGGCCGGCATGATCCACCTCGGCGATCGCCTCGGTCTGTACCGGGCGATGGCCGACGCGGACGGCCCGGTCACGAGTCACGATCTCGCAGCTGCGACCGGTCTGCAGGAGCGATGGGTTCGCGAATGGCTGAACAACCAGGCCGCCGCTCGTCTCATCGAGTTCGACGACGGTGACGGCATCGATCGGTTCGGCGTGTCGGGCGAAGCGCGAGCGGTGCTCGCATCGCCGCATCACCCGGCGTTCGGGATGGGCATGTTCCACCGATTGCCGCAGACGATGCAGGCGCTCGAACTCATGCCCGAGAGCTTCCGGACCGGTCTCGGCCACGACTACGACAGCCACGGGCCCGAGGGCGCCGTCGGCATCGAGCGCAGCTTCGAACCCTGGAACCACCACAACCTGCTGCGCAAGGTGCTGCCGTCGATGGACGGCGTGGTCGAATGCCTCGAAACGGGCGCCACCGTCGCCGACATCGGCTGCGGTGCCGGTGGGGCCGTGCTGCTGATGGCCGAGGCCTTCCCGAACAGCACGTTCGTCGGGTACGACATCTCGCACCACGCCCTCGATCGCGCCAACGCCAAGCTCGCCGACTCCGGGTTGCCCAACGCCCGCTTCGCCGATCCCGGCACGTCGCCACTGCCGAGTGACGGCTCGCTCGACCTCGTCACGACGTTCGACTGCGTACACGACATGGCACACCCGACTCCGGTGGTGGGCGCGATCAGGTCGGCGCTCGCCGATGACGGTCACTGGCTTCTCGTCGACATCCGCGCCGGTGAGACGCTCTCGGAGAACATCGCCGAGAACCCCATGGCGTCGCTGCTGTACGGCGTCAGCGTGCTCACGTGCATGTCGTCGGCGTTGTCCGAACCCGGCGGTGAGGGGTTGGGCACGCTGGGCCTGCCGGCCGCGAAGGCCGAGAAGATGGCGACCGCTGCCGGTTTCACACGATTCCGCACGCTCGACGTCCAACATCCGATGAACGCGTTCTACGAAGTCAGGCCCTAGGGCGAATAGCCTGGCAGCCGCATGCAGATCTCCCCGCAGCGCTACCGGCACATCACGATCGCGGCGCTCGTGGCGCTCGCGATCATCATCGTGAGCGGTGCAGCCGTGCGGCTGACGAACAGCGGCCTCGGGTGTGACGACTGGCCGAACTGCTCCAGCGAGCGGTTCGTGGACGTGTCGTCGAAGCACGCCGCGATCGAGCAGATCAACCGCTTGTTCACCGGCGTCGTCGGGTTCGCCGCGATCGCAGCGGTGCTCGGTGCCTTCGTCCGAGCACCACGACGGCGCGACCTGACCATGCTGTCGCTGCTGATCGCCGGCGGCGTCGTGGCGAATGCCGTCCTGGGCGGGATCTCCGTGCTCGTCGACCTGCATCCGCTCGCGGTGCAGGGCCACCTGCTCCTGTCGATGGCGTTGATCGTCACGGGGACGGTGCTGGTCCGACGGGCAGGCGAACCCGACGGCGTTCCCCGGGAACCTGCCGTGTCCCGGGCGGGCCGACGCCTCACCTGGGTACTGCTCGCCCTGACCTGGGTGGCGGTGTTCACGGGAACGCTGGTGACGGGTGCCGGCCCCCACGCCGGTGACGAGAACGCGCAACGGCTCGATCTCGACATCCCGTCGGTTGCCCGTGTGCACGGCGCCACGGTGATCGTCACCATCGCGGTGGCACTCCTGATCGCCTGGCGGACCAGGACCCGTCGGGACGCCGACGGCGCCCTGATGTCGTCCGTCTCGACATGGCTGTTCGCCGGGATCCTCCAGGCGGCCGTCGGCTACGTGCAGTACTTCAACGACGTCCCCGAGTTGCTCGTGGGGATCCACGTCGCAGGGGCCACGCTGGTCATGTGGGCCACGACGCAGGTCGTGCTCGACACGACCCGTCCGTCCGCGCGCGCGCATGAAGATCTGGTGTCGGAACCCATGTCGGGACTAGTGTCTCGGCCTTGATGACCACCACAGACCATCCGCGGTGCCGGGTGCAGCCCAGCAAGCGTCAGCGGATGATTCGTCTGCTGGTCGTGCTCGCCGGGTCGCTGTTGGTGCCCGGGCTGCTCGCGTCCTCGGCGCACGCCCAGGACGAGGGTCCGGCGATCTTCGGGTCGTTGACGTACGAGGACACCGACTCGGGGGACGACCTACCTGCGGCAGCCGTGACGATCGACGTCGAAGGCGTCGGCACCGTCGAGAGCGATGACAACGGCGACTTCCGGATCGTGGTTCCGGAACCGGGTGACTACGTGGTCACCCTGGTCGTCGAATCGCTGCCTGATGGGGTCAACCTCCGCAATCCCGACAGCAACCCGCTCTCGACCACGGTGTCCCAGAATCGGGATCGGCGTGTGCTGTTCCCGCTGGTCTTCGGTGACGAGGGTGAAGGTGGTGGCAGCACCAGTGGCGGCATCAGTGGACGTCGGATCGCGCAGCTGACCGCCGAGGGTCTCAAGCAGGGCCTGTACCTCGCGATGGCTGCGATCGGACTGTCGTTGATCTTCGGCACGACCGGCCTGGTCAACTTCGCACACGCCGAGCTGGTCACGTTCGGCATGATCATCACGTACGGATTCAACTTCTACGGGTTCGCCGGGATGATCGGCTTCCTCGCGCCTCTTCCCGGGCCGTTCGGGGACGGTGTCAACCTCATACCGGCGGCGATCCTGGGCATGATCGCGGGTGGAGCGATCGGCTACGTCCTCAACCGGTTGATCTTCCGACCGGCGCGGTCGTCGGGAGTCAGCCTGATCGCACAGCTGGTGATGACGATCGGTCTGTCGATCTTCCTGCGGTATCTGATGCTCTACCTCTTCGGCGGTGCCCCGCGGACGTTCGGCGACTACTCGGCGCAGCGGGCGTGGAAGTTCGGACCCATCGAGCTGACGCCCAAGGATCTCGTTGCGATGGGTCTCTCCATCGTGATCCTCGTCGGCGTCGCGACCTACCTCGAGCTGACCCGCATGGGCAAGGCGATGCGGGCGGTCGCCGACAATCGAGAACTCGCCGAATCCACCGGGATCGACGTCGAACGGGTCATCACCCTGGTCTGGGTGTCGGGTGCCTCGTTGGCGGCACTCAGCGGCGTGTTCTTCGGCCTCGACCAGGTGAAATGGGACTTCGGCTTCCGGATCCTGCTGCTCGTGTTCGCCGCCGTGACCCTCGGAGGGCTCGGGACCGCCTACGGAGCACTGGTCGGCGCCCTCGTCGTCGGACTCACCATCAACCTCTCCACGCTCTTCATCGACGCAGAGGTGAAGAACATGGTCGCGCTCCTGATCCTCGTGGTGACGTTGCTGTTCCGGCCACAGGGGATCCTCGGCAAACCGGAGAGGATCGGATAGGCGATGGACTGGGGATTCATCTTCGAGCGCACGATGTCGACGATGTTCGGCATCGAGGTCGTGGTGTTCGCACTCGCAGCGGTGGGTCTCAACGTGCAGTTCGGGTATGCCGGACTGCTCAACTTCGGCCAGGTCGGTTTCATGGCTGCGGGCGCCTACGGGCTGGGTGTGACCGTCTTCTGGCTGGAGTGGAGCTTCTGGGTCGGCATTCTGTTCGGCATCGTGTACTCGATCGTCCTGGCGCTCCTCCTCGGCCTGCCGACGCTGCGACTGCGGGCGGACTACCTGGCCATCGTCACGATCGCCGCCTCCGAGACGATCCGGCTCTTCGTCCGATGGCGGCGGATGAAGGAGGTCACGGGAGCCTCGGAGGGGATCGGCGAGTTCGCGGACAGCTTCTACGATCTGAGTCCGTTCGGCGAGGGTGAGTTCTACGAGTTCGGCCCGTTCAGCTACCTCGGTCGGGACCTGTGGGTGCTGCTGGTGGGATGGACGATTCTGCTGCTCTCCGTGCTCCTCGTCTGGCGGCTGATGTCGTCGCCGTGGGGCCGTGCCCTCAAGTCGGTCCGTGAAGACGAGGACGCGGCTCGTGCGTTGGGGAAGAACGCGTACTTCTACAAGCTCCAGGCGCTCATGCTCGGTGGTGTCCTCGCGGGCATCGCCGGCATGCTGCAGGTGGTCCAGAAGGGCTCGATCCAGGCCGACACGTTCAACCCGGTCATCACGTTCACGATCTGGGCGATCCTGATCCTCGGCGGACCGGGTCGTACGTTCTCCCCGATCGTCGGCGCGATGATCTACTGGTGTCTGATCGTGTTCATCGAGAACGCTCTGCGCCAGCTGCCGCAGGGGCCGGCCGACTTCCTCGAGGACACGATCGAGCTGAGCGTGCTGAACATCAGCCAGCTCCGCTTCATGCTCGTCGGTCTCGGGTTGTTGCTGCTGGCGCGATTCCGTCCGCAGGGGATCTTCGGCTCCAGGGAGGAGATGGCGCTCGATGACCGATGAGGGAGGGCGCGCAGGGGTCGAGTTCGGCAAGACCGCCGGTGGTGGCGGCGCGGCGAACGTCATCCAGGACCACCCCAACCCGGCCGCCGGTGCCTTCGAGGGCGTGTCGCCGACCCCGGGGTCGGCGAAGCCCGACCCGATCCTCGTCACCGATGATGTCACGAAACGGTTCGGCGGCCTCGTCGCCGTCGACGTCGACCACCTCGAGATCCAGCGTGGCGCGATCACGGCGCTGATCGGCCCGAACGGTGCCGGCAAGACCACGTTCTTCAACCTCCTCACCGGGTTCGACAACGTGAATTCCGGCAAGGTCAGCTTCGATGGCGAAGACATCTCCGGCGTCCCTCCGTACCGCTTGGCCAAGCGCGGCATGGTCCGTACCTTCCAGCTGACGAAGGTGCTGTCGCGCATGTCGGTGATCGACAACATGAAGCTCGGTGCGACGAATCAGATCGGTGAGCACTTCTGGAGGGCCCTCACGCCGATGTGGAAGGGGCAGGAACGCGAGGTCGAGCAGCGAGCGGATGCTCTGCTCGACCGCTTCAACCTGACCCACATGCGTGACGAATACGCCGGCACGATGTCGGGTGGACAACGCAAGTTGATCGAGATGGCCCGAGCGCTCATGACCGAGCCACGGCTCGTGATGCTCGACGAGCCGATGGCGGGCGTCAACCCGGCCTTGACGCAGTCACTGCTCGGACACGTCAAGGGTCTCCGTGCGGAGGGCCGGACGGTGATCTTCGTCGAACACGACATGGACGTCGTCCAGGACATCTCCGACTGGGTGGTCGTGATGGCCGAGGGCCGGATCATCGCCGAGGGCACCCCCGACGACATCTCGAAGAACGACGCCGTCATCGACGCGTACCTCGGCACTCACCACGGTGCCGATCTGTCCGAATGGGACGACGACGAGCCAACGACGACCGCCATGGCAGAGGCCGAGGTCGAAGCTCAGGCGATCGACGACGGAGGTGCACCCGATGAGTGACGAATTCCTGGTTCACGTCGACAACATCCGAGCCGGCTACGTGCCCGGAGTGGACATCTTGAACGGTTGCTCGCTCGAGCTCCGGCAGGGTGAGCTGATCGGCATCATCGGGCCCAACGGCGCCGGCAAGTCGACGCTGCTCAAGGCGCTGTTCGGTCTTCTCGACGTGCGGGAGGGCCAGGTCGTGTACCGAGGTGACGACATCTCGAACGCGTCTGCCCACGAGCTCGTCGACCGTGGGATCAGCTACGTGCCGCAACGTGACAACGTCTTCCCGGCGCTCACGGTCGAGGAGAACCTCGAGATGGGCGCCTTCCTCCGCCCGAAGACGTTCCGCGAGCGGGTCGACTTCGTGAGCGACATGTTCCCACGGCTCGCCGAGCGCATGAAGCAGCGCGCCGGGTCGCTGTCGGGCGGCGAACGACAGATGCTCGCCATGGGGCGGGCACTGATGATGGACCCCGAGGTGATCCTGCTGGACGAGCCGTCGGCCGGTCTCTCGCCCGTGCTTCAGGACCAGGTCTTCGTGCGCACCAGGGAGATCAACAAGGCCGGCGTCTCGGTCGTCATGGTCGAGCAGAACGCCCGCCGTTGCCTGCAGATCTGCCATCGCGGGTACGTGCTCGACCAGGGCACGAACGCCTACACCGACACCGGCCGGAACCTGCTGCACGACCCCAAGGTCATCGAGCTGTACCTCGGCACGCTGGCCCGCGCCACCTGAGCCGTCGGCTCGCCGGGTCGGTGCCGGGGGAGTTCCCGTGGGGCCGCGTTCCGCGTGTGGGGAGGCCGTGCGCCGTGGGAGTCGTGGTCGGCCAGGGACGCGAGAAGGCCCGCCGCTTCCAGCGAAGCGACGGGCCTTCCCAGAACGTACAGGGCGTCTTCAGCCCCGACTGCTCAGGTCAGCTGGCGAACACGTAGGTGTCCAGCTCCGTGTTCGGGTCGGTGCCACCGTCGTACTCCCACAGGCGGAAGCTCGCCGCAGCCGGCTCGCCGGCGTCGGCGAAGTCGTACGGACCGCCGACACCGTCGTAGTCGATGTCGGTGCCGGCATCGACGAGGGCGATGCAGTCGGCGAAGGTGGTGCACTTCTCGCCGTCCTTGGTGACGCCGTTGATCTCGGCGGCGATCAGGGACGGATCGTCGGAGCCGGCGACCGCGGCGGCGAGCGCCGTGATGATCACCGCGTCGTAGGTCTCGGCGCCGTAGCTGTACTCGCCGCCGGCACCGTTCTCGTCGAGACGAGCGGTGAAGTCGGTGATCGTGGCCAGGTCGACCGAGGGCACGGTGCCGCTCAGACCGGTGAGGATGCTCGGATCGTCGAGCTCGCTGCCGATGCCGATGTTGCCGTCCACGCCGTAGACGGTCACGTCGCTGGTCGGGCCGATGCCACGCTCGTGCATGGTCGTCAGGATCGACGCCGATTCGGCGAAGCCGATGACGACGATCGCATCAGATGCCGCGGTCACCAGTGCGTCGACCTCGGCGTCGAAGCTCTCGGTGTCGACCGCGTAGGCGAGGAACTCGTCGACGGTTGCGCCGTTCTCCTCGAGGTTGGCCTTGATCGCCTCGGCGATGCCGATGCCGTAGCTCTCCTGGCGGTACAGGATCGAGATGGTCTCGTTGCCCTCGTCCAGGATCTTGTTCGCGAGGACGCGACCCTGGAGCAGGTCGGACGGGGCGGTACGGAAGTACAGGCCGTTGTCGTCGTAGGTCGTGAAGTCCGGCGAGGTGTTGGCCGGGCTGAACTGGATCGTGCAGGAGCCGGTGATCTTGTCGATCACGGTCTTCGACACGGCCGACGATGCGGCGCCCATGATGGCGTCCGCTCCGGCGGCCAGCAAGCGGTCGACCTCGAGGTTCGCGGTGTCGGTGGTGGTGTCGCCGGAGTCGCCCTGCTCGAGCACGACGTCGGCGCCGAGCACTCCGCCGGCGGCGTTGATGTCAGCGACTGCCATGTCGGAACCGGCGATCTCGGGTGGTCCGAGGAACGCAAGGTCGCCCGTCACCGGGAGGATCGTGCCGATGGTGAGCACACCGTCGGAATCACAACCCGAGCCGGCGGCCGCACCGGTCGCCTCCTCAGAGGACTCCTCGGTCATTTCCTCGGTGGCCTCCTCGGTCATTTCCTCGGTGGCCTCCTCGGTCATCTCCTCGGTGGCTTCTGCGGTGGCCTCTTCCGTTGCTGCCTCTGATGTCGTCGGGGTCGAGTCGGCGACCGGGGCATCATCGTCGTCGCCGCCGCACGCAGCAGCGACGAGAGACAGACCCACGATCAAGGCGCCGACGCGGCGCACACGTGATTTCTGCATGATTGGTTTTCTCCCCCTGTTTCCGCGGAGCGGGTTTGCCCCGTCGGTTCTAGGTAACCGCGAAGGTTACGGCACCGAACCGGCGCGGAACAACCACCCCGGCGGGTCGCCATGCGGCCGCCTGGTCGCAGATCGGTACGATCCGCAGGCGTGCAGAATGCTCGACGACGAAGGGGTGACTCGGCCGACCCCTGGCTGGTGCTCGGCCTCGATCGAGGTGCGAGCGCCGAGCGGATCGCGGCGGCGCGCAAGATGCTCGCCCGCGCGGCCCACCCCGACACCGGCGGCTCCGTGGAAGCGATGCAGCGGCTCAACGCTGCTGCCGATGCCGCTCTCGCCGAGATCGGTGCGGCCCCGCCCCCGCCGCCGGTGACCAGCCGGAGTCGGCGCCGCCGGAATCGGCCGACGACCCCTGGCGGCGGCGTTCGGCACGACCACCCGTCGTTCACGATCGAGGCACTCCCGGCCGAGGCGTTCGAAGGGTTGCTGGTCGCCGCCGCAACCATCGGCGAGGTGGTCGACGACGATCCGCCGTACCTGCTCGAGGTGATCATGGCCGACCCGGTCGCCGCGTGGTGCCGGCTCGAGCTCGTTCCCGACGCCGGCGCTGCAACCGTCAGCATCACGACGGCACGAGTACCCGGTCACCCGACCCCCGACGTCCTCGAGGTACGCGACGGCTGGATCGACGCACTCAACCGGCTGAACTGGACGGAGATGTCCGATCGGCAGCCGCCTTCGTGACCCGATCACGGATCGCGTGTCCGAGTCCGGCGGCCGGCGGGAGCACCACGACGAGCACGTCGAGCGCTCGCTCGTCCGCCGCACGCAGGTCGGCGTAGAGGCGCTGCGCCGCCACGACGAGGTCGTCGGTCCGGTCGAGCACGGCGACCCGTGCACCGTCGGCCCGGCGACGTGTGGCGAGGATCTCTGCAGCGTGGCGATCGGCGACGGGCACGACCTCGCAGTCGGGCGCGTAGTGAGATGCGAGCATCCCGCTGGCACGGCTGGGTCCGGCTGCACCGGCGACGTCGCGTCGCAGGATCCGATGGAGGTCGGCGCTGCTGATCGCTCCGGATCGCAGCACCTGAGGGGGTGACACGGTGAGATCGACGATCGTGCTCTCGACGCCCACGTCGCACGCGCCGCCGTCGAGGATCAGGTCGCGCTCGGGATCGAGCCGATCGCCGATGTCGGCGAGGACGTGCTCAGCGGTGGTCGGACTGACCTTGCCGAAGCGATTGGCGGACGGAGCCGCGAGACCACCGCGGACGTCGGCGAGGAGCTGCTGTGCCATCGGATGGCTCGGGACACGCAGTCCGATCGTCGGTCGCCCGCCGGTGACGATGTCGTCGACCTCGGGGCGGCGGTGCAGCAGCACGGTGAGCGGGCCGGGCCAGCACGCAGCGGCGAGCCGTTCGGCCGAGTCGGGGACCTCCGTGGCCCAGTCGGACATCTCGTCGGCCGTCCCGAGATGCACGATCAGGGGATGGTCGGTCGGTCGACCCTTGATCTCGAAGATTCGGGCGACGGCCCCGGCGTTGCGGGCATCGGCAGCGAGGCCATAGACGGTCTCGGTCGGCATCGCCACGACGCCGCCCGCTCGCAGGCGGTCAGCGGCCAGGCCGATGTCGGTGGAGATCGTCGCGGTCATCGGAGTTGCCCGGTCAGGCAGGGATCGCGTCGAGGAACTCGAGCGTCGCATCGATGAAGTCGAACGACTCCGGGGTCGCGAAGTGATCGGTGCGGCGCAGCGTCACCAGCCGGGCGTCGGGGAGTGCGTCGACCAGCGCGTCGGCCGGGCCGACGAAGTCCTGGTCGCCGACCGCGACGAGGACGGGGAGGTCGACCGCGGCCAGGTCGGATGGCTCCAGTTGCGAACCGCGGCTGCGCCTCATGATCGCTGCCAACGCAACAGGATCGTTGCCCGGTCGGTGTGCGTACTGGGCGAACAAGCGCGCCCGGTTGTCATCGGTCTCGCCGCCGCTCTCGATCGCCTGCACGATCCGTGCCGTCGCCTCGTCGTCGCGCTCGAACACGTTGCGACCGATGCCGGCCAGGACGAGTCGCCGGAACCGCGTCGGATCGGCGATCGCCGCACGGAGAAGCGTGAGTGCCCCGAGCGAGAAGCCGACCGCATCCACCGGACCGTTCGGCAGTGCCGCGACGATGCGCTCGGTGAGATCGGCGTACGCATCGGGGTCATGTGGCTTGGGGGCCGTGCCGTGCCCCAGGAGGTCGATGCCGATCGACCTTCGCCCGGCATCGGCGATCAGCGCCGTGAACCCGGACTGCTCCCACGTGGTCGCGAACGACCCGCCCCATCCGTGCACGAGCACGATCGGGACGGTCGTTGCGTCGGAGTCGGGATGAGTCACCACATCAGCGTACGCGACCGATACGCAGCGTTAGCCTGTGGCCGCTCCAGGAGACGTGCCGATGAAGATGTTGCATCCGAACCCAGCCCACGATCTGACCTACAACGACGTGTTCATGGTGCCGAACCTGTCGTCGGTCGGATCGCGCTTCGAGGTCGACCTGACCACGCCCGACGACATCGGCACGACGATCCCGCTGATCGTCGCCAACATGACCGCCGTCGCCGGCCGCCGAATGGCCGAGGTCGTGGCCCGCCGTGGCGGCATCGCCGTGCTGCCGCAGGACATCCCGATCGATGTGATCGAGTCGGTCGTCGGATGGGTCAAACAGCGTCACCCCGTGTTCGAGACGGCGATCACGCTGGAACCGACCGACACCGTCGGCGATGCGCTCGGCCTGATCCACAAACGTGCTCACGGGGCGGTCATCGTCACCGACGAAGGTCGCCCGGTCGGTGTGTTCACCGAGACCGACGCCGTCGGGTTCGACCGGTTCACGCAGCTCCAGCACGTGATGAGCTCCGAACTCGACACCCTGCCGGCCACGGTGTCGCCGCACGAGGCCTTCGACCGCTTGCACGGGGCCCGCCGCAGCCTTGCCCCCGTCGTCGACGACGACGGCCGATTGCTCGGGCTCCTCACCAGCATCGGCGCGCTGCGCAGCACGATCTACCGGCCGGCGCTCGATGCCCACGGTCGGCTGCTCGTGGCCGTCGCGATCGGCATCAACGCGGAACCGGTCGAACGGGCGATCACGCTGGCGAACATCGGTGCGGACGTCCTCGTGGTCGACACTGCGCACGGCCATCAGTCGAAGATGCTCGCGGTCGTCGAGTCGATCCGGGCGGCCTGTCCCGACTGCATCGTCGTGGCGGGCAACGTCGTCACCGTCGCCGGGACACGCCAGCTGATCGAGGCGGGGGCCGACATCGTGAAGGTGGGTGTCGGACCCGGCGCCATGTGCACGACCCGCATGATGACCGGTGTCGGGCGGCCGCAGTTCTCGGCCGTCGTCGAGTGCTCCGACGAGGCCGGCCGGCTCGGCAGACACATCTGGGCCGACGGGGGAGTCAGGTTCCCCCGCGACGTGGCGCTGGCGCTCGCCGGTGGGGCCGCCAACGTGATGGTGGGTTCGTGGCTGGCAGGTACCCACGAGTCTGCGGCGGACGGGCTGCGCGACACCGACGGTCGCCTCTACAAGGAGAGCTTCGGCATGGCGTCGAACCGGGCGGTCAAGAACCGCACCAGAACGGAGACCGACATCGATCGGGCCCGCAAGGAGCTGTTCGAGGAGGGCATCAGCACCTCGCGGATGTACCTCGATCCGGAGCGGCCCGGCGTGGAGGACATCATCGACCAGATCGTCGCCGGCGTCCGTTCGGCGTGCACGTACGCCGGTGCCGCGACGATCCCGGAGTTGCACGAGCGAGCCGTCGTGGGCGTCCAGAGCCATGCCGGATACGACGAGGGTCGACCGCTGGGGACGTCGTGGTGAACGACGCGGCGAACCGCACGGATCCCGTCGTGATCGCGATCGACGGCCCCGCCGGAGCCGGCAAGAGCACCGTGGGGCGTGCGCTCGCCCGACTCCTCGGGGTCGGCTACCTCGACACCGGTGCGATGTACCGTGCGATGACCTTCGCGGCGCTGCGGCGGGGCGTCGTCGAAGGCGACCTCGAGGAGGTGGCGGCGATGGCCCCCACGGTCGAGCTCACCGTCGAGGACGGTGTGGTCACCGTCGATGGCGTCGACGCGACCGCCGCGATCCGTGGGCGCGAGGTGACCGAGGCGGTCTCGCAGATCGCTGCCAATCCCGCGGTGCGGCAGGTCTTGGTCGATCGTCAGCGGCGCTGGGTCGACCGGCACGGCGGCGGCGTCGTCGAGGGTCGTGACATCGGCACCGTGGTGTTCCCCGACGCCGATCTGAAGCTGTACGTCACGGCGTCGCCCAGGGTTCGGGCCGAGCGCAGGGTCCGCGAGCTCGGCGGCGACGTCGCCGAGGTCGAGGCCTCCATCATCGAACGAGATCGGGTCGATTCGTCACGGGTGCACAGCCCGCTGTCGGAGGCCGACGACGCCGTCGTCGTCGACACGACCGGCATGTCGATCGACGAGGTCGTCGCGCACATCCTGGAGATGTTGTCGTGAGCGCACCCGATACGTTCCTCGCCGGCACTGGCCTCCCGAGCCGGATCGTCTACCAAATCGGGCGCACGATCCTGATCTCGCTGATCCGCATCTACACGCGCATGACGATCAACGGCCGGGAACACATCCCGGCGACCGGAGCGTTCGTGTTGGCCCCGGTGCACCGCTCGTACCCCGACACCCCGATCGCCGGTGCCGTCACCCGGCGGCGTCTGCGGTTCATGGGCAAGGACACGATGTGGAAGAACCGCCAGGTCGGCTGGGTGTTGTCGGCGTTCGGCGCCTTCCCGGTCACACGCGGCACCGCCGATCGTGAGGCGCTCCGTCGTGCGATCGAGGTGCTGAAGGCCGGCGAACCACTCGTCCTGTTCCCCGAGGGCGAGCGCAAGCAGGGGCCGATCGTGCAGCCGCTCTTCGACGGCGCCGTGTACATCGCGATCAAGACCGGCGTGCCGATCGTGCCGGTCGGCATCGGTGGTTCCGAGCGAGTCATGCCGAAGAAGGCGAAGTTCGTGTACCCGCGCAAGGTCCATGTCGAGATCGGACCACCGATCCCGGCCCCGGTCGCTCCCGAGGGTGGCCGGTTGCCGCGAACCGTCTACAAGGAGCAGACCGCCCTCCTGCACGCCGAACTCCAACGCTTGTTCGACCTGGCGATGACCCACGTGCCGTGGGACTACCCGATCGACTGATCAGAGCTCGAACGAGAAGCGGAGCGCCCGCGCGAGCCACGGCGGGTCGTCGACGCCGCAGAGTTCACGGGCCGAGTGCATCGACAGCTGCGGCACCCCGACGTCGACCGTGTCGATTCCGAGGCGCGTGGCCGTGATCGGGCCGATCGTCGACCCGCACGGCATGTTGTTGCGCGACACGAACACTTGATGCGGTACGTCTGCCGCTTCGCACGCCAGTCGGAAGGCCGCCGCCGTTGCCGACGACGTCGCATAGCGCTGGTTGCTGTTGATCTTGATCGCCGGTCCGGCATTGACCACCGGATGGTGATCGGGGTCGTGCCGGTCGGTGTAGTTCGGATGAATCGCGTGGGCATTGTCGGCGGAGACGCAGCTCGACGCCGCGAGCGATCGAAGCACATCGTCGCGGTCGCCGCCGCGGGCGAGCACATGACGTTCGAGCACCCGCTCGAGGAGCGGCCCACCGGCGCCGGTGGTCGACGACGACCCGACTTCTTCGTGGTCGTTGAGCACGATCACCGCGATCGCGTCATGTGGATCGGCCCGCACGATCGCATCGATCGCAGCCCAACAGGACAGAAGGTTGTCGAGCCGACCACTCGCCAGCATCGACCGGTCCCCGCCGATCACGGCCGAGGGCTGAGTGTCGTAGAGGCACAGCTCCCAGGAGACCGGCAGTTCGGAGCCCGCGGCCTCGGCGATCCAAGCTGCGAACTCACCGGGCCGGGAGAGCCCGACACCCCACACCGGGCGCAGATGCTGCTGTGGATCGAGCGTGAGGCCCTCGGCGTTGACCCCCCGGTCCAGGTGGACCGCGAGTTGCGGTACGCGTGCCACCGGCCGATCGACGTCGACGAGCACGTGTGAACCACCGGGCATCGTCAGCCGACCCGCCACACCGAGGTCGCGATCGAGCCAGGAGTTGTTGAGGATGCCGCCGTACACCTCGACGTTGAGCTGCTTCCAGCCGACGTCCGACTGATCCGGGCGCGGCTTGACGCGCAGGCAGGGCGAATCGGTGTGTGCACCGACGAGCCGGAACGGCGCTCCGGGTCCGACTCCGTCCGGAGTGCGCCAGGCGATCAGGCCGCCGTCGCGACGCACGAAACCCGCCGACGGAAGATCGGACCAGTCGGCGCCGTCCGTCATCTCGGTGAATCCCGCGGCACCCAATCGGTCCGAGGCGTTGGCGACGGCGTGGAACGGTGACGGCGAGGCGTCGAGGTAGGAACAGAGATCGTCCAGTGACACGGATCAGCCTTTCTGGAACAGGCCCATCGGCAAACCGGTGTTGCGGAGGTGGGCGGTCTCGTTGATGGTGACGATCGACCGTACACCGGATCGTGATGCGGCGACCCGGTGGATCGACGTGTAGTTCGGATAGAAGAAGCCCGGGCCGGCGTTGTCGATGCCGAGCACCGTGGCGAGCACGAGGTTGATCACGCCACCGTGGCAGATCACCGCGATCGCCTGGCCGGGATGCGCCTCGATCAGACCGTCGATCGCCGTGGTGACACGCTGCAGGAATTCGTCGCGCGGGTCGTCGCCGGCCCACACGTCGCTCGTCAGGTCGTGGAACCGCGGGTCGCCCTCGGCCTTCAGCTGCTCGAGCGGGATGTACTCCGACGAGTGTCGGTCGAACTCGGCGACGTCGTCGACGACCGTTGCGGTGAGTCCAAGCGTCTGCTCGAGCGGCGTCGCAGTCTGTCGAGCTCGGGCCAACGGGCTCGTGTACACGGCGTCGATACGCTCGGTGCCGAGATATCTCGCGAGCAGCTCTGCCTGTCGGTGACCCTCGGGCGTGAGCCCGGGATCGGCGATCCCGTCGTCGAGCTCCTTGCGCTCGGGCAGGGCGTGTCGCACCATGATCAGTTCCACGCCTGCTAAGCAAAGCACGTATGACGCGGCGCACGAAGATCGTGGCAACCATCGGTCCGGCGAGCGAGTCGCCCGCAGCGCTGGAGCGGGTGATCCTCGCAGGCGCGAACGTGATCCGGCTCAACCTCAGCCACGGCAGCGTGGACGAGCATCTCGAGCGCCTTGCCCGCGTGCGGGCGGTCGCAGAGAAGCTCGACCTTCCGATCGGTGTGCTCGCCGACCTCCCCGGCCCGAAGGTGCGCGCCGGTCAGTTCCCCGACGGCGGCGTCGATCTCGCTGCCGGTGGGTTCGTCCACCTCCGACCTGGCGACGGCTCCAGCGACGCCGGCACGATCTGGGTGGAGTATTCCACCCTGCTCGACGACGTCGATGTCGGTGACCGCGTGATCCTCGGCGACGGTTCGATCTGCATGCGGGTCGAAAGGATGACCGACGCGTATGCGGAGGCGATCGTCGAGACCGGAGGGCGTACCCAGGGACGGCCCGGGGTGCACCTGCCGTCGGAGCGGCTCAGCCTCACCACCCCGACCGACGAGGACCTGGTGCTGGCCGAGCGGATGGTCGCCGCCGGTGTGGAGTTCCTCGCCGTGTCGTTCGTTCGGCACGCCGACGACGTCCGCAAGGTCCGAGATCTGGTCGGCACCAACGTCGACCTCGTGGCCAAGATCGAGACCGCGGCCGCGATCGCCAACCTCGCCGACATCGTCCACGTCTCCGACGCCATCATGGTGGCTCGAGGCGACCTGGGCATCGACTGCCCGCTCGAAGACATCCCCCATCTCCAGAAGTCGATCATCCGCCAGTGCGTCGAGTACGGGCTCCCGGTGATCACGGCCACCCAGGTGTTGGAGTCGATGATCACCGCTCCCTCGCCCACGCGGGCCGAGGTCACCGACATCGCCAATGCCGTCTTCGACGGGACCGATGCCCTCATGTTGTCGGGCGAGACCGCGGTCGGCCACGACCCGGCGCTCACGATCGAGACCATGGGCAAGGTCGCGGAGCGGGCGGAGGCCGAGGCGAGCTACCGGCAGTGGGCGGCGCGGCTCGGTCGCATCCAGCGCCAGAACTGGGACTCGCTCCACGATCGAATCACGGCCGCCGTCACCCACGCAGCATCCGAAGCGGCCGTCGACATCGGGGCCACCGCGATCCTCTGCTGTACGAACAGCGGCCGGACGGCGCGGGCGATGGCCCGTTTCCGACCCGAGATGGAACTCGTCGCATTGTCGCCGAATCAGCGAATCGTCAACGCGTTGGCGCTGTCGTGGGGCGTCGGCCCGCTGAAGGTCGAACACTCGTCGTCGACGTCCGACATGGTGACGGTCGCGGTCGCGACGGCAGTCGCTCACGGCCGGATCCGCTCCGGCGACAACGCCCTCGTGTTGGCCGGAACGCCTGATCGCGACGCTGCCACGTCGGCGAACGTGATGCGGGTCGTGACGGTACGTTGACAGCGATCTGGTCGGCGACGACCGGCAACGACGAGGGCGCCCACGTCACGCTGATCCACGGATCGCTCGACCGTTCCGCCGGGCTGTTGAAACTCAGTCGACGGCTCGACGACCGATACCTGGTCACCCGCTACGACCGTCGTGGCTACGGCCGCTCGTTCCCGTTTGACGGTCCGTTCGGCATCGATCGTCAGGTCGACGATCTCGTGGCCGTGTTGCGGTCCCTCGACCGACTGCCCCGACCGAACGTGATCGTCGGTCACAGCTACGGCGGCAACGTGGCGCTGGCGGCTGCACAACGGCACCGGGACCTGGTCGATGCAGTCGTCACGTACGAGACACCGCTGTCGTGGCGCGACTGGTGGCCCGGTGACTCCGCCGGCGGTGACGCGCTGTCGTGGCAGGCCGAACCCGCCGACGCCGCCGAGCGGTTCATGCGGCGACTGATCGGCGACGATCGCTGGGAGCGGCTGCCTCCGTCGTCTCGCCGTGATCGGCGTCGGGAGGGCAGGGCGATGGTCGGCGAACTCGTCGATCTGCGGGGATCGCCTGCGTGGGATCCGTCGGAGATTCTCGTGCCGGTGTTGGCCGTGCACGGGGAGCTGGGTCAGACGCACCACCGTCTCGGTGCCGAGGCGATCGCGGCGGAAGTGCCCGGTGCGGAACTCGGTGTGCTGCCGGGTGCCCGCCACCCGGGACCGAACACCCATCCGGACGAGGCGGCCTCGATGATCGACGACTTCATCCGGCGTCGATGCGCCGCGGCGTCACCATCGTGAGCACGACCGCTCCCGTGGCGGCGAACACGGCCAGCGTGATCGAACCGTCGATACCGAACACCTCGTAGAGCTGCCCGCTGGCGAACACCGCCGACGCGCGGGCGATGGTGCCGCAGGCGTTGCTGATGCCGATCGCCTTTCCGCGTGCCATCGGAGCGGCCTCGGTGACGAGTGTCAACGACGACACGAAGGCGAACTCGAAGCCGGCGAAGAACACCAGCAGACCGGCGATGGCGACCGTTCGCGAGTCGGTGGCGTTCGCCATCACCACGAGACCGCTCAGGAGACCGGCGAGACCGACCAGCACTGAGCGCCTCGACCCGACGCGATCGCCGACCGTCGCGACCGCTACCGACGACACCAGCTCGATCGCCCCGAAGCCGGCCGCGACGAGTCCGAGGCCACTCGTCGACACCCCGAACTCGTCGTCGAGCCAGGCACCCGAGACGACGAAGGTGCCGAGCCCGGCCGCTGCGGTCGTCGCGGACGCCAGCATCGGGAACCAGGCAGATCCGGGCAGCCGAGCCGTTCGATCGCCCGTTCGTCCCCCGAGGTGGGTGCTGCCGGGGGCCACCAGCAGGCTGACCGCCAGGGCGCCGACGAAGCTGGCGAACGCCAGGGCCACGAAGGGACCATGCCATCCGAAGTGGTCGATCAACAGCGCGATCGCCGGCGCACCGACGAGCAGGGAGATCGCCCACGACGTCTCGAACAGGCCGATCGCGCGGCCGCGAGCCGAGAACGCCACCCGATGTCCGATCCACGTGTGGCCGGCGACCGTGAGATTGCTGACACCGAGTACGAGCAGTACGAATGCCACTGCGAAGCTCGTCACCGTGCCGAACAGGGCGACCAGCGACGAGACGCCGATGGCGACGAGTCCGAGCGAGAACACCCGCCGCTCGTGACCGCGGTCGAGCGCCGGACCGGTGGCGATGGTACTCAGGCCGGCCAGCTCGGACACCCCCATGATCCCCGTGAGAGCGCCGGTCGTGGTCGAGAACGCACGCTCGAGCGTCGGGAGGAACGGTCCCACCCAGCGCAGCGCGGTGTTGGCCACGATCTTGGCGATCGTGAGGACCCCGAGTTCCCTCCCAGGCGACCGACGTTCGGTCGCCTCGGTCACGAGGCTCGACGCTGTCTGATCTCGATGTCGCGCCCCAGGAACCGGCAGGTCGTGTCGATGTCGGGCCCGTTCGTGTCGACTGCGGCTGCGCGTACCCTGTCGGCGCACTCTTGCAGCGACGCACGCTGTGTCCACACGAGCAGTGCGACGAGTCCGAGGATCACGGCGACGGCGATCTTCTGCGTGACCTCCTTCATGAGCCATGCCGAGAGCACGGCGAGCACGATCAACACGACGACCGCGACGGTGGCGAACGTCTTCGCTTCTCCGAGCGTCAGCTCTGGCATGGGCCGAAGTGTAGGTGGCGCATCGGCGGGGCTGGTGGCTCCCGGAAGCGGCGTCCTATGGTGGTCGCATGTCCGACCAGCCGATCAACCTCTCGGGCGGGATCCCGACCACCGTGCTGCCCGAAGCCGCCCCCGCGGTGCAGGCGGCGCTCGAGGAGGCACTCGCCGCCGACGATCCGCGCGCAGCGGTGTCCGAGTTCGTGGCCGGCGATCCGCGGTCGCTCGACGGCTGGGCGGCGTACGGTGATCTCGGTCGGGACGTCATCGATCGATACGCCGCGTATCGCGTGGGCTATCACCGTGGCCTCGACGCCCTCCGGGCGAACGGCTGGCGGGGGTCGGGCTACGTGCGGTGGTCGGCGCCGGGCAATCGCGGATTCCTCCGGTGTCTGCTCGGTCTGCATCTGATGGCGACCGAGATCGGAGAGGGCGACGAGGCGGCTCGCTGTGCCCAGTTCCTGATGCAGCTCGACCCGTCGGGTGTGCCCGAGGATCAGGTGGAGGCGATGCGCGGCACATGACCCACGATCGTCCGGTCGGAGTCGTGCTGACCGGTGGCGCGAGCAAGCGCATGGGCGTCGACAAGGCCACGATGGTCGTCGAGGGGAAGCCGATGGCGGTCCGCGTCGCCGATGCGTTGTGGGAGGCGTCGTGCCATCCGGTCGAATGCCAGGGCGGCGACGCCGTGGCGATCGGCGAGTACGGCCTGGACGTGCATCCCGACACTCGGCCCGGTGTCGGCCCGGTCGCCGCGATCCACGACGCGCTGACTCGGCACCCGACCTCGAACGTGGTGGTTGCGGCGTGCGACCTGGTGGATCTCGATGGCGACACGATCCGGTCGGTGGTCGACGCCGGGAGCCGCGCCGACGCGGAGGTGGTCGTCGCGGCGACGGGTGACGATCGTCACCTGGTGGCGTGGTGGCGCGCCGGCACGGCCGATCGCCTGGGTGCACTGCTCGCAGCCGGTGTCACCTCGTACCGGGACGCGCTCGCACAGCTGCGCTCCTTCGACGTGGAGGTCGAGCCGACCACGGTCCGAAACCTCAACACCCCGACCGACGTCGATGCTCGCGGGTAGCCTCGACAGTCGTATGACGATCCACGAGATCACGATCGACGAGCTGGCCACCATCATCGATGACGGTGGCCGGGTCGTCGACGTGCGCGAGCCCCACGAATTCGAACAGGCTCGGGTCCCCGGCGCGATCCTGGTCCCCCTGGCCACGGTGCCGCAGAACATCGCCGCGTTCCACGGCGAGGGCCCGACCTACGTCATCTGCAGGTCCGGTGGGCGCAGCATGCAGGCGTGCGAGTTCCTGGCGGCCCGGGGCGCCGATGTCGCCAATGTCGCCGGCGGCACGGTGGCGTGGATCGCCTCGGGCCGCGACGTGGTCTCCGGCCCGGCGTGAGTCTCCAACACCCCCATCGGTGGATCGACCGGCAGGACGATCTCGACGCCATCGTGGTCGAGCTGCTCGACCAGCCCCGCTACGCGATCGACACCGAGTTCCATCGCGAGCGCACCTACTTCCCGGCGCTCGCGCTCGTGCAGATCGCCTGGCCGGGTGAGCTCGTCCTGATCGACCCGCTCGCGGTCGACATCACGGCGTTGCGGCCGCTGTTCGAGTCCGACGTCGTCGCCGTCTTCCATGCCGCACAACAGGACCTCGACGTGCTCACACACGCGGTCGGCGCCGTTCCCTCGCGCTTTTTCGACACGCAGATCGCCGGCGGGTTCGTCGGCTACGGCACACCGTCATTGGTGTCGATCCTCAACGGAGAGATCGGCGTCAACCCACCGAAGGGTGACCGCCTCACCGACTGGCTGCGACGACCGCTCACCGATGCCCAGCGCGACTACGCGGCACTCGACGTCGCCTATCTCCTCGAGGTCCAGGACACGCTGACCGCACAGCTCGACGAGCTCGGCCGGTCGGACTGGGTGACGCAGGCGTGTGAGGAGCTTCGTGCCCGGCCCGTGAGCGGACAGAGCCCCGATGACGCGTGGGCCCGTCTCAAGGACGTACGGGGCTTGCGACCGCGCCCGCGTGCGGTGGCGCAGGCCGTGGCCGCATGGCGCGAACGCACGGCGATGGAACGCGATGTCCCCGTGCGCCAGGTCCTCCCCGACCTCGCGGTGCTCGGGATCGCCCAGCGCCAGCCGAACAACGAGAAGGAACTCTCCCAGGCTCGGGGCGTCGACGATCGTTTCGGCCGCGGCAAGATCGCTGCGAAGATCCTGGAAGCCGTGGCGATCGGCAAGCAGGCCGAACCGCCGGAAGCTCGCAACGGAACCGACGATCTCGAGCGAGATCTCCGACCGGCGGTGACGCTCGTCTCGGCGTGGATCAGCCAGGTGGCCAAGACGGAGCGCATCGACACGTCGATGCTGGCGACTCGGGCCGATCTGGTGGCGTTCCTGTCGAAGGACCCGTCGGCCCGACTGGCCCAGGGTTGGCGCGCGGAGATCCTGGGTGAGGGCATCGAGCGCCTGGTCAACGGTAGAGCGGCGTTGACGTTCGACCGTCGATCGGGCCTCCGACTGGTGGACGTCACCGACGGCTGAGCCGGACGAGGCGTTTCACGGATTGGCCGCCCGGATCGCACCCCTGACACGGCGCCACAGGGCGTCGAACACGACGATCGGATCGCCGGCGCGACTCCCGTAGGAGTGGATCGAGCGGCGCTCGCCCACGGCCTGGTTGAACACGACACGTTGCGGAACCTCGGGCGACCAGATCGCTTCGCGTCCGACGATTCGCGCCAGTTCGTCGATGCGGCGTTCCGCCTCGCGAGAGACCGCCGGCACGCGGTTGAGCACGACCCCGGCCAGCTCGAGGTCGGGGTTGGCGGCGTCCCACACGTCGTCGATCAGGTCGGCGATCCCGCCGATCCCGCGCAGGCCGAGCGCCGACGGCTCGACCACGAGCAGCGCGTGGCGCGACGCGGTGAGTGCGCTCCGGGTCAGATTGCCGAGCGAGGGCGGACAGTCGACGATGACGGCCTCGTAGCCGTCTTCGACGCTCGACAGCGCCTTGCGGAGCCGCTTGGACGGTCCGGCCTCGAGGCCCTGGAGCCGTGAGCTGCTCGGCACCACGTCGATGTGATCCGACCACGCCGATCGGCGCACGATGCCGTCCAGACCCCGTCCCTTGCGGGCGAGCACGTCGAACACCGTGTCCGCGTGCGGATCCGGGTCGAGTCCGAGGACCCAGGACGTCGAGGCCTGCGGGTCGAGGTCGACCACGAGCACACGCCGGCCCGCCGCGGCCGCCGCCGAGGCCAACCCCAGCGTGACGGTGGTCTTTCCGACGCCTCCCTTCTGGTTCACGATCGCCAGGGTTCGTCGCATGCGGTCATGCTGCCATGCCGGCGCGCCCGGCCGGCTTCGGCGTACTCGTGACGCAGGACCACCGTTCGGCGGAGCGAACCCGGTAGGGTGACGTGCACTGTCAACTCTCTCGAATGTAGGAGCCCTGTCGTGAAGAAGGGTCGTCATCGCCGCTTCGAAGAAGCGCGAAAGCTCAAGCAATCGGGCCCTGGGGCCTTCGACCTCGGTTTCGGTGATCGTTCGCGCAGCGATTCGGACGACGACGACGAGTATGCCGCGCTGGCGGAGAAGTACGGCGTCACGTTCGAAGACGACGACGACCCGGACGACTGACGGCCGTCGATCTGCCTCGCCCGTTTCAGGGCCTGAGCGTGGGGTGCGGAACCGGGACCCACTCGGGCCGCTCCAGCTGTTCGACCATCAGGTCGTAGATCTGCTGTCCGATCAACTCGACGATCTCGTCGCGTGATGTCTCGTAGACGGGAGCCGCACCGCTGAACGCCTCGGTCGCCTCGGTGCACCACCAGTGGAATTCGTCGCCACCCTCGCCCCAGTCGCGTCGCTTCCACTCGCGGAGCCGTGAGGTGACGTGGCCGTTGTCGTCGGTCGAGTGTTCCAGCCGGATCGGTACCTGCCAGCAGACGTTGGGCTTCCAATCGAGCGGGCGCTCGCCCGCTTCCAGCGCGGCGATGTGGAGCGCACAGCCCGTGCCGCCCTCGAAACCCGGTCGATTGAGGAAGATGCAGGCATCGTCGACGAGCCTCGTGACCGTGGGGGGTGGGTCGTCGGAGCCGGGGTCGGCGTCGCCCGGCCGCAGGAACCCGCCCCGCTTCGCCTTGGCGTGGAACTGCATGTGTCGCGGTTCGATCTTGACGAACGCCGAGACGACGGTCTGCACGTCGTCGTCGTCGACGAAGTGGGCACCGTAGCTGCAGCAACCCTGTGCCATCTCCTCGGCCGGGGCGTCGAGCACACCCTGGCAGCCCTCCCCGTAGATGCATCGGTGATTCGAGCGGAGATATGTGGCGTCGAACACCCACGTCCGTTGTTCGCCGGGATCCTCGAACGAGATCCACTCGTGCACGGAGTCGGCGTTGCTCACGGGTCGGCAGGGTACCGGCCTTCGAGCACGAGCGAGTGGGGGATCCGCTCGGCCGGGTGATGTGCACCGTGTCGTCATCATCGATCGTCAATCGGTACTCAAGTCGCTCTGCGTAGACGTCGAAGAGGTTCCCGTGCCCGCTATCGCTCGTACCACCGGGCACATCACCCCCCAACGTCCGCCGATCCAACGCGGTCGGCCGCCGATCCAACGCACTCGAAAGAAGCGCTGATGTCACTGCAAGCAACCGCCCTACGACTCGCTGCGGCAAGCTTCGTTCTCGTCGGCTCGTTCGTGTCGACCGCGAGCGCAGCCGCGGTCGAACCCGAGCCCCCAGCCCCACCCCCGACGCTGACGCTCCTCATCGACGGTGAGATCATCCGTGACAACTCGGTGATCACCACCGGCACGACCGTCACAGCGGTCGTCGGAGGCCTCCTCAACTCCGGCGTCGGGCAGCGTGAGCTCCGGATCGACCTCGACGACGCCACAGTCTACGAGGCGGGCGGCGTGACCGCACCCGAGGGGTGGGCCATCGAGTGGTCGACCGACGATGGTTCGACCTGGGTGACGACCGAGCCCGGGAGCCCTGCGGATGTGACGAGCGTTCGCGCGACGGCGTCGGTCGATGCCGGCGAGATCGGCTCGTCGACCCAGCGCTACACCAAACAACTGAACGCATCCGTCCCGGCGAGCACGTTCTCCGGGAGCACCGGAGGCGACGGCTGGGACGTGTTCTTCTACGACGACTACGTGCTCAACATCTTCCATCACAACAGCTCCGCGATCTCGCTCGACTGCCACCTGCGGTCGACCGGTGAGCGTTGTGACGGCTTCCTGCCGACCGACGTGACGAAGTCGATGTTCCCCGGATATCAGACCGCGGACCGGTCGGGTGGATGGGTCGACGGCAACACCGGGTTCGCATATGCGTTCACGATCGAGTCGGCGACGAGCCGCCCCGGCACGCTGTGCATCGATCTGAACGTCGCGCCGCCGGAGTCGTGCGGGTTCACGGCGCTGAGCTCCAGCACGAACGTGAGCAGCTACGGATACCTGTCGAACGCCGAAGGGATCGGGGGCCGACTCTTCGGTCTCGAAGCGTTGAACCGGCAACTGCTCTGTCTCGACCCCGGTACCGGAGAGGCGTGCGAGAACTCGCCAGTGGCGCTCGATGGCGCCTCCGCGCAGGCCGCCTACTACCACGTCTACGCGCTCGGTTCGAAGGTGTTCGCGAGCACGGACACGTCGCTGTACTGCTTCGACTCGTCGGATCTCTCGACGTGTGCGGGCGCGTGGCCGGTCACCTACACGAGCCTGGGCTGGACGGCGGCGCAGATGCCGCCCGTCGCTCACATGGATCCCGCCGGCGTGATCGACGGCGTCTGCATGTGGAACGGATGTCTCGACCTCGCCGGCGCCGATCAGACGTCGGGCCCCACGCCGAGTTGGGTGAACCCGCATTCGGTGACGCCGTGGAGCGCAAGCCCCGGCTGGGCCGGCTACTACGGAAAGTACGAAGCGACCGCCGGTCGCGCGTTCCTCCAAGAGGTGCTCGGAGGTTCGAACGTCTACTGCTTCGACTACTCGACCGAGGCTGCATGTGAGGGTTTCGACACGACGCCGACCACCGACTCGGCGCTGTACGCACTTCGCGCCGACCCGAACAACCCGACCTGTGTCTGGTACAACTCGGATCCGGGCAAGATCGGCCTGTTCGATGCGATCACCGGCGCTTCCGAGTGCACGGCCAACCCGGTGATCACGCTGCAGCCGTCGGCCTTCGCCCCCCGTTTCGTCTGCGCCACGAGCGGCGGCATCGACCGATGGGAATCGGTCGAGATCACCGCTCTGAACGGCATCGACCCGGTCGCGACCCAGACCTTGACCATCCGAACCGGGAACGGTGACGCCGTCGAGGGTTGGACGAACGTGCCGATCACCGTCGGTGAGGTGCTCGACCTCTCGTCGCTCAGCGTCGAGGAGACCGGTGCCCGACCGACCTTCAACGTCGGCTTCGCACTGACGGGTGGAACCCTCGACGACGTCGAGTTCGCGATCGTCTACGAGGGTCGCGGACCGGAGCTCTGTGTCGATCTCACGATCGACAACACGGCGGCGGACGGATCACCGAACTGCCCCACGATCCTCGACCTCCAGGCGACGCTCTCCGAGAACGTCGGGGCAGAGGTCACCAGTCCCGCACCGGGCCGCGAGGTGATCGCCAGTGGCGACGCGATCGAGTGCCCGGAAGACGTCATCCTGGCGACCGTCCCCGACCCGGTCAGGGATCTGTCCTCCAGCTCGAGCGATCCCGGCACGGGCACGGTGAGCTTCCGGGCGCCGATCGACGACGGCGGTTCGCCGATCCGCTGGTTCGAGTACTCGGTGGACGGCGGACCGTGGAAGGTCCTCGGCTCGGAGCCCGACGGCAGCGGCGTGTTCACCCTGTCGCTGTCCGGCCTCGCGGAGGGCCAGTCGTACGGTGTCGCCGTTCGCTCACGGAACCTGCTGGGTGTCAGCGCAACCGAGACGACGTCGCTCGTGGTGGCCGAGACCCCGGCCGTCCCGGACCCCAAGCCCAAAGCCCCGGTCATCCCCGAACCGGACCCAGAGGTCGACGTCGACCCCGAGGTGGATGTCGACGTCACTCCTGGCACCAAGGCCTCCGGGGCGCCGGTCGTCGTCGAGGCAACCGGCTTGACGCCGGGCGCGCCCTATCGCATCGTGCTCGACACGGGTGAGGTGTTGGCGAAGGGAGTGGTCGGAAAGACCGGCTCGATCTCGATCACCGTCAAGCTGCCGAAGGACGTCAAGATCGGCGAGCGCGTCATCCGCACGATCGTCGAGCCCCTGGTGGGCGATGCGGTCACGGTCGATCAGCCGGTGTTCATCGACTGGTCCGGTTCGATCGCTGACACCGGAGGCGGATTCCACGCGATCGAGCCCAAGCGCGTGCTCGATACACGCCAAGCCGTGAAGCTGGCTGCGATGGGCACGCAGGTGCTCCCCGTCGATTCGAGTTGGAAGGTTCCAGCGGACGCGCACGCCGTCTTGGTGAACGTGACCTCGACGGAGTCCGAGGGCGAAGGTTGGATCAACGTGTACCCCTGTGACAGCGGCCGCCCGGGTTCGTCCACGCTCAACATGACGGGCGGTCTCGACATCGCCAACTTGGCGCTCGTCTCGGTCGACGTCGGCGACGAGATCTGCGTCTACTCGACCGTGGCGACACACCTCGTCGTCGACCTGAGCGGGTTCTACACACCGCTGAGCGCCGAACTGATGAGTAGTCACGGTCCGACACGCGTCGTCGACACCCGGGAGACCGGCCGGCTCGAAGGTCAGCAGGTCCTGGAGGTCCAGGTGACCGGCCAGGGTCTGGCGCCCGTCGACTCGACTGCAGTCCTGCTGAACGTCACGTCGACCGAGGCGCTCGCCAACGGCTTCCTCACGGTGTTCCCGTGCGGCGGCCCGGTGCCGCTGGTCTCGAACGTCAACTACCAGCCTGGTCGTGACGTCGCGAACAGTGTCGCGGTGAAGGTCGGCGACACCGGGAAGATCTGTGTGTACAGCAGCGCTGCGAGTCACGTGGTCGTCGACCTCAACGGGTCGTTCGGGAAGTCCGGTGGGGGTGGTCTGCTGCCGCTCGTGCCGGGCCGCCTCCACGACTCTCGGCTCCCCATGTCGACGACGAGCCCGATGTCGGCAGGCAGGAAGCTGCAGGCCGGCCAGACGCTCGAGATCGACCTGCTCGGTGACGCCGACGCACCGTCGAACACGGTGGCGGCGGTGTTCAACGTGACCGTCACAGGTGCTGAATCCCACGGCTTCCTGACGGCATTCGCCTGCGGACAGCCGGTGCCTCTGGCGTCGAACGTGAACTTCGAGGTCGGCAGGAACATCGCCAACCTGGTCACGGTCGACGTGGGCGCCAGCGGGTCCGTGTGCTTCTACACGTTGGAGACGATCGACCTCGTGATCGACGTGAGCGGGTTGTACGTCACCCCACGCTGATTCGGCGAACGACATCCCGAACGGCGCCACCGGAGCGATCCGGTGGCGCCGTCGCGCCGGGATACTCCGGACGAGACCGGACAGCGACGTCGGTAGGCTGCTCGGACTATGACCAACGGGATCACCGCCGACGGCCTTCGACAGTCCTTCCTCGACTTCTTCGCTGCCGAGGATCATGCGGTCGTGCCCTCGGCCAGCCTGATCCCGCACGACCCCACGGTCATGTTCACGGTCGCCGGCATGGTGCCGTTCAAGCCCTACTTCGTCGGTGACGAGGTGCCGCCCTACGCCCGCGCCGTCAGCTCGCAGAAGTGTGCCCGTGCCGGGGGCAAGCACAACGACCTCGACGACGTCGGTCGCACGAAGCGGCACCTCGTGTTCTTCGAGATGATGGGCAACTTCAGTTTCGGCGACTACTTCAAGGAGGCGATCATCCCCTGGAGTTGGGAGCTCGTGACCGGAAGTCGCGAGAGCGGTGGCTGGGGAATGGACGGCGACCGGATGTGGATCACCGTGCACGAGTCCGACGACGAGGCCGAGGCGATGTGGCACGAACTCGTCGGTGTGCCGATGAACCGGATCCAGCGGCTCGGTGACAAGGACAACTTCTGGCAGATGGGCGACACCGGTCCGTGCGGGCCCTGCTCGGAGATTCACATCGACCGTGGTCCGGAGTTCGGCCCCGACGGCGGGCCGCTCGGCGATCCTGCCGGCGACCGCTTCATGGAGTTCTGGAACCTGGTCTTCATGCAGTACAACCAGGCGCCCGATGGCACGCGGACCCCGCTGCCCAAGCCGTCGGTCGACACCGGCGCCGGGCTCGAACGCATCCTGGCGCTGATGCAGGGTGTCGACTCGGTCTGGGAGACCGACCTGTTGGCGCCGCTGATCGACACGGCGCAGTCGGTGACGGGCAAGCGGGCGATCGTCGGCGACTACGAGGATCGTGACAGCTTCGCCATGCGCGTGCTCGCCGAGCACGCCCGCTCGTCGACCATGCTCGTCAGCGACGGCGTGTTCCCCTCCAACGAGGGGCGCGGCTACGTGCTGCGTCGCATCATCCGGCGGGCCGTCCGCTACGCCTTCCTGCTGGGTACCGAGCAGCTCGTGATGCCCCGGCTCGTCGAGACGGCGATCGACGTCATGGGGAACGCCTACCCCGACGTGGTCAAGAACCGCGACTTCCTGATGGGCGTGCTCACTCGTGAAGAGGAACGGTTCCGTCACACCCTCAAGACCGGCCTGTCGATCCTGGACGACGAGCTCGACTCGGGATCGAGTCTGAGCGGGTCCACCGCGTTCATGCTCCACGACACCTACGGGTTCCCGCTCGAGCTCACCGAGGAGATCGCCGGAGAGCGCGGGGTCGACGTCGATCTGGAGGGCTTCCAGTCGGAGATGACCGCGCAGCGCGAGCGCGCCAAGGCCGCCCGCAAGGACTCGGCGGTCGACGAGGGTCGGCTCGAGGGGTACCGCGAGGTGGTCGAGCAGTTCGGGGTCACCGAGTTCGTCGGATACGCCGACGACGAGTCGCAGAGCAGGGTCCTCGCCGTGATGCCGGTCGGAACCGACGACGTCGGCGACGAGTTGGTCGAGGTCTTCCTCGACCGGACGCCGTTCTATGCCGAGTCGGGCGGTCAGGTCGGCGACACCGGGACGATCACCACCGAGACCGGGAGTGCGCGCGTGCTCGACACCACGTTCGCGCTGCCGAACCTGCGCCGTCACACGGCCAAGGTCGTCAACGGTTCGTTGACGGCCGGGCAGGCGGCGGTCGCCACGATCGACGGCGACCGTCGCAACGCGATCCGCCGCAATCACACCGGCACGCACCTCTTGCACTGGGCGCTTCGTCGGGTTCTCGGGGACCACGTCAAGCAGGCTGGTTCCCACGTCGACGACGAACGACTGCGGTTCGACTTCTCGCACTACGACGCCGTCACGACCGAGGAGATCGAGGAGATCGAACGGCTCGTCAACGCGGAGACGTTGCGCAACGACCGTGCCCGTGCGTTCGAGACGAGCAAGGGCGAAGCGGAGGCGATGGGAGCGATCGCGTTCTTCGGCGACAAGTACGGCGACATCGTCCGCGTCCTCGAAGCGGGTCCGTCGGTCGAACTGTGCGGTGGCACGCACGTGCGGGCGACCGGCGACATCGGCACGCTCAAGGTCACCAGCGAGTCGTCGATCGGCTCGAACCTGCGCCGGATCGAAGCGATCACCGGGTCGGCGTCGGTCGCCCTCCTGCAGCGCGACGAACGACAGCTCGCCGAGATCGGTGGTCTCGTCGGAGCGACCGGCGATGTCGTCGACGGCGTGCAGCGCAAACTCGACGAGGTGAAGGCGCTCCAGGCCGAACTGAAGCAGTTGCGGGCGCAGGTGGCGACGGGCCGGGCCGGCGAACTCGCCGGTGCGGCCGTCGACGGTGTCGTCGTCGAACGTCTCGACGGTGTCGATCCCGGCGACCTGCGTGACCTGGCCATCGCCGTTCGGCAGCAGCCCGGGGTACGCCGCGTCGTGCTCATGGGCGAGACGCCGAGTGGCGGCGTGAGCCTCGCGGCTGCCGTCGAGCCGAGCGAAGGCATCCCGGCCGCCGATCTGATCAAGACGGCGGCGCGGGCCGTCGGCGGGGGCGGTGGTGGCAAGGGCGACATCGCCACAGCGGGTGGCAAGGATCCGTCGGGCCTCGACGAGGCCATGCGGATCGCCGCAGAGGCCGCCACCACGTGAGACGTCACGGTGTTCGGGCCCTGGGGATCGATCCCGGCTCGAAGCGGATCGGCGTCGCCGTCAGCGACCGGTCGGGTTCGATCGCCACCCCGCTCGTCGTGATCCAGCGGAGTCGATCGAAGCAGCACGACCTCGGCGAGATCGCCAGGCTCGCACGCGAGGAGGAGGCGGACGTGATCGTCTACGGCCTGCCGCTCAACATGGATGGTTCTCTGAGTCGGGCCGCCAAGGCTGCCACCCGCGAAGCGAGGCAGCTCGCTACGTTGGTCGACGTGCCGGTCGAGATGCACGACGAGCGCCTGACCACGGTGTCGGCCGATCGCAGCATGATCGACGCGGGGTTGAACGCGGTGGAACGGCGCCGAGTCGTCGACAAGGTCGCGGCGGCGATCATGTTGCAGTCGTGGCTCGATGCCCGAGCGATCGGACTGGGACGCGGGTCGTGAGTCGTCCAGACGTTCCCCGGCCATCGACGCCGTTGTCGGCCCCTCGCTCGCCGGCGTTCCCTCGCTCGTCTCGATGCGGGGAGCCATCATGAGCCTGCTCGAGGAGGGTGAGCCCGATCTCGACCGACGACGGTCCGACTGGGTGCTCGACGAGTGGGACGAGGTCGGCGAGGTCCCCGCCGTCGAACCGCTCCGTCAACAGACACGCATCGTCAAGTGGGTCGTGTGGGTGGCGTTCGTGCTCGTCGCCGTGACGATCACCGTCGCCGGTTACGTCGGCTGGTGGTACCTCGGCCAGACGCGGCCCGACGCCGAGCCGGGCGATCCGGTCGCATTCACGGTGCTCGAGACCGACACCCTCGACTCGCTGACGACGCGCCTCGTCGACGACGGCTTCGTCGCCGACGAATCGGTCTTCAAGTGGTACGTCGAACGCAAGGGCGGGCTCGAGCTCACTCCGGGCTTCTACCAGCTGCCGACCGGCGCCCACATGGGCGACGTTCTCGCTCGGCTCCGCACACCGCCGGGTCAGACGTACTTCCGGGTGACCTTTCCCGAAGGGTTCACGATCGAGCAGATGGCCGAACGTCTCGATGAGTCGTCGGAGCGACTCGACGCCGAGGCGTTCCTGGCCGCCGCTCGATCACCACTGGTTCCGGCGCGGTTCCGCGGCCCGGGTGAGGCATCGCTCGAGGGACTGCTGTTCCCCGACACCTATCAGGTGTCCAACGCCGACAACGAGGCCCAGGTCGTCGAGCGCATGGTCGGCATCATGGAGCGCGTCGCCGACCAGGAGGACCTCGAGCAGAAGGCGGCGGAACTCGGCCGGACCCCGTACGAGATCCTGACGATCGCCTCGATGATCGAGAAGGAGGCCAAGCTCGACGAGGACCGGGCCAAGATCTCGCGGGTCATCTACAACCGATTGTTCATCGGGATGAACCTGCAGATCGACGCCACGTTGCTCTACGGGCAGCCACCGGGCTCGTCACAGACGGAGCTGTCACGGATCCCGGGCCCCTACAACACCTACCTGAACGCGGGCTTGCCGCCGACACCGATCGCGAACCCTGGGCGGGCGTCGATCCGTGCCGCGCTGAACCCGGCACCCAACCCACCGCCGGGCGACCCGGTGTGCCAGGTGTTGCCCGATCCGACGCAGAACTGCGTCTACCTGTTCTACGTGCTGGCGAACGAGGAGGGCGGGCACGTCTTCGCCGTCACCGCCGAGCAGCACGAGGCCAACGTCAGCGCGGCCCGGGCCGCCGGCCTGCTCTGACCGATGCGATGGCGCCGGCGATCGTCGGGTCGTCCATGATCGCTCGCTCGGGCCGATTGGCGGCGGTGATCGGCCGGCCGGTCCGGCACTCGTTGTCGCCGGCGATGCACAACGCCGTGTTCGAGGTCGCAGGGCTCGCCTGGCGCTTCGTGGCGTTCGAACTCGTCGATGGGGGTGTCCCGGCCGCCGTCGATGCGATGCGGACACTGGGCATCGGCGGCTACGCCGTGACGATGCCGCACAAGGAGGCTGCGGCGCTGACGGTCGACGAGGTCGATCCGGCCGCGCAGGCGCTCGACTCGGTCAACACGATCGTGCTCCGCGACGACGACTCGACCCTGGGAGCGAGCACCGACGGCGCCGGACTCGTCGACTGGCTGGCCGCCTGCGGGGTCGACGTGTCGGGCGAGCGCATCGTGGTACTCGGCGCCGGTGCCGCCGGACGCTCGATCGTCGACGCACTCGGTCGCGCCGGTGCGTCCGACATCGCCGTCGTGAACCGGACGGCCGAGGCGGCGACGGTTGCCGCCGGATTGTCGTCGGTGGCCCGGGTCGGCGACCCGGCCGACGTGCGAAACGCGCGGGTTGTCGTCAATGCCACCTCCGTCGGCATGGGATCCGGGGACTGCCCGCTCGATCCGGGCTTGCTCCACGAAGGCCTGGCCGTCGCCGACGTCGTGTACCACCCGCTGGAGACCAGCCTGCTCCGTGCGGCGCGGGCCGTCGGTGCGCAGGCCGTCGACGGGCTCGGCATGCTCGTCCATCAGGCCGTGCTCCAGCAGGAGCTCTGGACCGGTCGCCGGCCGGATCCGGTTCTCATGCGGGCCGCCGCCGAGGCCGAGCTCGCCGCTCGGACGCAGTAGCGGCCGGATAGCCTCGCCCGGATGCTCCGCTTCCTGACCGCCGGTGAATCCCACGGCCAGGCCCTCGTCACCGTCGTCGAAGGTCTGCCCGCCGGCCTGGAGATCACGGTCGACGAGATCCAGACCGAGATGGCCCGCCGACGGCTGGGATACGGACGGGGTCCCCGCCAGAAGTTCGAGCAGGACGAACTCACGATCATCGGTGGCGTTCGCCACGGCCGGACGCTCGGATCGCCCGTCGTGATCGAGATCAAGAACTCCGAGTGGTTCCGCAGCGACAAATGGCACGAGGAGATGTCGACGGCACCCGGAGCGACGAAAGCACCGCTGACGCAGGTCCGACCAGGTCACGCCGACCTGGCGGGCATGCAGAAGTACGGCTTCACCGACGCCCGGGACGTCCTCGAACGTGCGTCGGCCCGCGAGACGGCGGCGCGCGTGGCGGCCGGCGCCCTCGCCAAGAAGCTGCTGACGCACCTGGATGTCCAGATCATCTCGCACGTGATCCAGATGGGTGACGCCCGGGTCACCGCCGATGCCGCCCGCCCGACGCCCGCCGACCTCCCAGCGGTCGACGCATCGGAGGTGCGGTGCTTCGACGCCGACGGGACCGAGCGCATGGTCGCCGCCATCAAGGCAGCCGCCAGACAGGGCGACTCGCTGGGCGGCATCGTCGAGGTGCTGGGCTTCGGCGTGCCCGTCGGGCTCGGCTCGCACGTGCATTGGGACCGCAAGCTCGACGCGATGCTCGCCCAGGCACTGATGTCGATCCAGGCCGTGAAGGGGGTCGAGATCGGCGACGGCTTCGAGGTGGCCGGCCGGCTCGGCAGCGAGGCCCACGATGCGATCCGCTGGGACTCCGACCGGTACACGCGGCTCAGCACCCTCGCCGGCGGCGTCGAGGGCGGCATGACCAACGGTGAACTCGTCGTCGCTCGAGCTGCCATGAAGCCCCTGGCGACCCTCAACCGACCCACGCTCGAGACGGTCGACACCGAGACCAAGCGATCCGGCGTGTCGTTCAAGGAGCGCACCGACGTCACGGCCGTGCCGGCGATGGGCGTCGTGGCCGAGACCATGGTCGCGCTGGTGTTGGCCCGCGAGGCGCAACGCAAGTTCGGTGGCGACTCGGTCGCCGAGTTCGTCCGCAACGCCGACGCGTTCAACGCGTCGCTCTGACCGGCCACCGGTCTGTGAGACTGTCCTCGTGAGTGAGCTTCGCCGAATCACGGTGCCCCTCGGGGAGCGGTCCTACGACGTGCTGGTCGGCCACGGTGCCGCCGAGTTCCTCGGCACCATGATCCCCGGGTCGGCGAAACGGGCGGCGATCGTGACCCAACCGGGTCTTCCGCTCGAGATCGCTGCGAACATCCCGCACGAGCGGTTCGAGATCGGTCGCAGCGAGCAGCACAAGACGCTCGAGACCATCGGCGACCTGTGCCGCGGTTTCGCCGGGATGGGCCTCACGCGCAATGACGTGGTGATCGGGGTCGGGGGCGGCATGGTCACCGACGTCGCCGGGTTCGCCGCCGCGTCGTACCACCGGGGCGTTCCCGTCGTCCACGTGGCGACCACCTTGCTCGGCATGGTCGATGCCGCGATCGGGGGCAAGACAGGCGTCAACCTGCCGGAGGGCAAGAACCTCGTCGGTGCGTTCTGGCAGCCGAGCGGTGTGGTCTGCGACCTCGATGCGCTCGATACCCTGCCCGATCGCGAGGTCCGTTGCGGCAACGGGGAGATGGCGAAGTACCACTTCCTGACGGGGGACGATCTCTTGGCGATGGACCTGACCGAGCGGGTGGCACGCTGCGTCGCGATCAAAGCGGAGATCGTCGAGTCCGACGAACGAGAAGGCGGCCGCAGGGCGCTCCTGAACTACGGCCACACGCTCGCCCACGCGCTCGAGGTCGCGACGGAACATCGACTCGCGCACGGCGAGGCGGTTGCAATCGGGCTGATCTTCGCCGCTCACCTCGCCGAGATCACGGGTCGGATCTCGCTCGAGCGCATCGACCAGCACTTCGCCGTCGTCGGGGAAGAATACGGACTGGGCACGGACATCCCGCCTGGTCTCGACCCGCATCAACTCCTGGAGTTGATGCGTCGGGACAAGAAGGCGCTCGACGGTCTCACGTTCGTGCTCGACGGCCCGGAGGGGGTCGAGGTGGTGCCGGGCGTGGGCGACGAGCCGGTGCTCGCAGCCCTCGGTCGGATGACGTGACGGCGACCGTCCTGACGACCGAGCGGCTGACGCTGCGTGGTTGGCGTGACTCCGACCGCGCCGCGTTCCACGCGATGAACTCCGACCCGCGCGTGATGGCCACCATCGGGCCGGTCATGAACCGGTCGCAGTCCGATGCGTTCATGAACCGGATCATCCAGCACTTCGCCGACCACGGCTACGGCGTGTGGTGCGTGGAGATCGGCGGGGTGCCCGTCGGTTACACGGGCTTCATGGTGCCCTGGTTCCGCGAGGGTGTCGAGATCGGCTGGCGGATCCGCAGTGACGACTGGGGCCGGGGCATCGCACCGGAGGCGGCCCGCGAATGCCTGCGGCACGGCTTCGAGGATCTCGGGTTCGAGGAGATCATCTCGTTCACCGCCGTAGCGAACACGAACTCCCGGCGCGTCATGGACAAGATCGGCCTCCGCTACGACCCCGACGGCGACTTCGACCACCCCAGCGTCGCCGACGGCGACCCGTTGAAGCCGCACGTGCTGTACCGGCTGGCTGGAACCGACTGGAAGGCGACCGAAGAGCGTCGACCTTCCGGGCGTCCGGGAGTCGACGTCAGACGCCGATGGTGACAGCACTGCGGCTCCATCGCGGCGTCCGGCCCGGCGGCCGACTGCGTTCGTGGATCAGTGAGGTGTCGATCTGCTCGCCGGCCGGTTCGGGCGGTTCCGGCAGGAGCGGCACCGCCGCAGGTGTCGGCGACGAGTACCGTGATCGATCGTGACCGGATTGGTGATGCTCCTGCACGGGCCGAACCTGAACCTGCTGGGGGAGCGTGAACCCGAGATCTACGGCACCGACACGCTCGACGACTACATCGAGTTCGCGGGCACGGCGGCCCGTCGGCACGGGCTCACGATCGAACCACACCAGTCGAACCATGAGGGCGCGCTGATCGATCACATCCACCACGCGCGCGGTCGCTGTGACGCGATCGTCATCAACCCGGGTGCCTTCACGCACTACGCATGGGCGATCCACGATGCGCTCGCCGCGTTCGCGGGACCGATCGTCGAGGTCCACATCTCCAATCCGAACGCCCGTGAACCCTGGCGTCACACCAGTGTCATCGCGCCGGTGTCGACCGGCTCGATCATGGGGTTCGGCAAGCAAGGGTACGAGTTCGCCATGGCGGCGGTGGCGGCCCAGCTGTCATGACCGGCGAACTCCCACCGATCGAGTACGCGAACCGCGCCGAGACGGTGCGACAGCGGCTCGGCGACCACCCTGCTGCCGCTCTGGCCGTCACCAACCTGACCAACGTCCGATGGCTCAGCGGCTTCACCGGATCGAACGGGTCGATTGCGCTGCTTCCCGACCGGCTGGTACTGGTCACCGACGGTCGCTACCGCGAACGAGCCGCCGACGAGCTCGAGGCAGCAGGGATCGACGGGGAGGTCGTCACCGGGTTCACACAGGCCGAGCAGCACGACGTGTTCGTCCGCCAGTTCGCCGGAATCGAGCCGGTCGGGGTCGAGGCCGACTCACTGACCCACCGACGCTGGTCGGCGTTGGCGTCCGACCTGCCCCTCGTCGCCGCCGATGGTCTGCTCGAGGACGCACGCCGGTCGAAGGATGCGGGCGAGATCGCCCGGATCGCCGGTGCATGTCGTAGTGCCGACGCAGCGCTGGCCGAGGTCGCCCCGATGCTCGAGCGAATGACCGAGGCCGACGTGCGGATGGAGCTCGAGTACCGCATGCGGCTCCACGGCGCAGACGGCCCGAGCTACGACACGATCGTCGCGTCCGGCCCGCAACACGCGGCGCGCCCGCACCACGAGGCGAGCCGCCGGACGATCGTGGAGGGTGACACGGTGGTGATCGACGTGGGCGGCCTCGTCGACGGCTACCACTCGGACATGACGCGGAGCTACGTGATCGGATCGCCGACCGGCGAGCAGTCCGAGATCTACGACCTGCTCCTCGGCATCCAACTCGCCGGGCTGGCCGCCGTGCGAGCCGGCGTTCCCGCGCGGGACGTCGATGCGACGTGCCGCTCGATGATCGCCGAAGCGGGATATGCCGACTGGTTTCCGCACTCGGTCGGCCACGGGGTGGGCCTGCTGATCCACGAAGACCCGTTCGAATCGCCCACCTCCGTATCGGAACTCAGGTCGGGAGACGTCGTGACTGTCGAACCTGGCCTCTATCGTGTCGGCTTCGGCGGCTTCCGGATCGAAGACCTCGTGGAGGTCACCGAGTCGGGCTGCCGGATTCTCACCGCATCGCCGAAGGACTCGCCATGCCCACCATCACCACCAACGACCTGAAGACCGGGATCACGCTCGAGCTCGACAACGGACTGTTTCAAGTCGTCGACTTCCAGCACGTGAAGCCCGGCAAGGGCAGCGCCTTCGTTCGCACGAAGCTGCGGAACGTGAAGACCGGCAACGTCTTCGATCGGACCTTCAACGCCGGCATCAAGGTCGAGCAGGCGATCATCAACCGCGATGACATGCAGTTCCTCTATCGCGATGGTGACGACTACGTGTTCATGAACAACACCACGTACGAGCAGCTCAACGTCCGGCCTGCGGCGCTCGGCGAGGCCGCCGATTACCTGGTCGAGGGCATGACGGCCCAGGTCGCGTTCTTCAACGACGAGATCATCGGTGTCGAGATCCCGGCATCGGTCGAGTTGACCGTCGCCGACACCGAACCTGGCCTGCAGGGTGATCGTGTGAGTGGCGCACGCAAGCCGGCGACGCTCGAAACTGGCAAGGTCGTGCAGGTGCCGCTGTTCGTGGAGGTCGGCGAGAAGATCCGAGTCGACACCCGCACCGGCGACTACATGACGCGCGTCTGAGATGCTGCGACCCGACGAACGCTCCGACGCACGTGAGCGGGCGCTGTACCTCCTCTACGAGGCGCACTCCAAGGGCATCGAACCATCCGCCACGATCGAGCTGCAGGTGATCGAGCCCGACGAACTCACCCAGCAGCTCGTCCTCGGGGTGGGGCGTACGTTGCCCACGATCGACCACCACATCGAAGAGCGCGCCAAGGGCTGGACCCTGACGCGGATGCCCGTGCTCGACCTGAACGTGATGCGTCTCGGCGTCTTCGAGCTGCTCGAGCGCCCCGACGTACCCACCGCGGTCGTGCTCAACGAGGCGGTCGAACTGGCGAAACGGTTCTCCACCGACGACTCGGGCCGTTTCGTCAATGGGGTCCTCGCAGCGATCGCCGCCGATGTCCGGCCCGACGACTGAACCGGGAGCTGCCGCCGGCACGGATAGTGTCGGACGCCGTGAGTGTCGATGCCGAGCGCACACCGCGGGCCGACGACGCCGACGACGGACAGGTCGTCATCGGCGACGAGGGATCCGATGTCGTCGATGACGACGCAGCACCCACCGCGGACCCCGCCGATGCACCCACGACTTGGCTCGCCGGACTCGCTCGTGGCTCGGGGGCGACCTTGGCGGCGGTCCACCCGGCCGCCTGGCTGACGTTCGCCGGCGCAGTGGTGTTCACGGTCGTGTTCGCCAGGCTGGGCGTCCAACGGCACGACACGTTCGGCACCTGGGCGTTCGATCTCGGCATCTACGACCAGGGGTTCTGGCTGGTGTCGCGCGGCAAGTCGTTCATCACCGTTCGCGGCATCGACTTCTGGGGTCATCACGTCAACCTGATCGCGTTCGCGTTCGCTCCGTTCTACTGGCTGGGCGCAGGCCCGGCGTTCTTGATCACGGTGCAGGCGGCGACGCTCGGGGCAGGAGCGATTCCGACCTACCTCATCGCCCGTGACCGACTCCGGAGTCCATGGGTCGCTCTCGCCTTCGCCGGCGTCTATCTGATGTACGCCCCCATCCAGTGGATCGCGTGGGCGAACTTCCATCCCGAGGCGCTCGTGGTGGCGCCCTTGCTGTTCGCGTGGTGGTTCGCCATCCGACATCGCTGGCGGGCGTTCTTCATCTCGATCGTCATCGCGTTGTCGATGCGCGAAGACACGGCGTTGGCCGTGTTCGTCATGGGGCTGGTGCTGTGGTGGATGATGCGGGGCACCGAGCCGGGCGACCGGCGCAACCAGCGAATGGCGCTGGCGGCCTCGGCCCTCGGTGTCGTGTGGTACGTGGTGTGCACCCGGCTGGTGATCCCGGCGTTCAACCAGGGCCAGCAGCCGTTCTACATCGGCTACTTCTACGGCAGCTACGGGTCGGACACGGTCGAGATCGCCGAGACGATCATCACACGACCCGACCGAGTGGTCTCCGACGCCACGCAGCCCGATCGCCTCCGGTTCTACCGCGACCTGCTCCTGCCGTGGGGCGGCCTCCCGCTGGGCGGGCTGCTCCAGCTCTCGATGGCCGGCCCGCAGCTGCTCGCCAGCGTGATCGGAAGCAGCCCATACGCGCGCTCGATCCGCTATCAGTACACAGCGGTGATGATCGCGCCCATCGTGATCGCCTCGATCGAGGCCGCCGCGTGGATGTGGAAGTACCGGTTCGTTCGGAGCGTGCTGGTGCCGTGGATGCTGGTTTGTGCCTACATCACCAACGTCGCCTGGTCGCCATCGCCGATCGCCGCCGAGCACGAAGTGTGGGGGCGGCCCGTCGAGCGGCACGAGGCGATGCGCGAGGCGATCTCGCTCGTTCCCGACGACGCCTCGGTCACGGCCACCTACACGCTCGGACCACACCTGTCGCATCGTGAACAGATCTACGACTGGCCGAACCCGTGGGTGCCCTCGTACTGGGGCAACGACGACACGTACAAGCTGCCCGATCCGAGCGAGATCGAGTACATCGTCATCGACCGGCAACAGGTCGGTACGGAGCAGCAGGACCTGCTCGCCGGGCTCGTGGCGCCGGGCGGCGAGTACGAGCTCCTGTTCGACGTGGACGATGTCGTGGTCGGTCGTCGCATCGACGAGTGACCGGGGCGGTCGGTCGCTCAGTCGGGGCGGCGGGCGGAGGCCACGAGGTTCTTGCCGCGGGCCGGTCGGTGCACCAGTCGTTGCAGCGCTCGACTCGCCGGCACGACAACCCGATCGTACCCGGTCGACGACACACGATCGAGCCGCGACACGTTGAGTGCCCGATACATCAGCCAGTAGGGGATGATCCCGATCGCGTCGAGGTAGCGAACGTCCACGTCCACGTAGCCGGTCCGCTCCAGAACCGACCGGAGCTGGTCGGCCGTGTAGCGCCGGTAGTGACCGGACTTGTAGTCGAGACTGCCGTACAGCGAGGGCATGGCCGGCACGAACACACCCAGACGTCCGCCGGGTACGAGGAGGCGGGTCGCCGTCCGCAGCTCGGACGAATCGTCCGCGATGTGTTCGAGCACGTTGACGTACACGACGGTGTCGAACTGTGGGCGTTCCGCCGCCTCGGCGAGTTCACCGGAGGTGATCTGCGCCACGTCGAGGTTCGCGAACTCGTCGGCCCGCTCGTGCAGATGGGGGAAGACGTTGTCGGCCGGCTCGATCGCCGTGACGTGACTGTTGGGTCGGCGTCGCGCCATCTCGGCGGCGATCGCGCCGAAGCCGGCACCGACCTCGAGGACGCGTGGCCCCAGCTGGTCGTCGAGTGCATCGACGATCCATCTCGTGAAGTTGCCTGCGCCGCTGAGCTCGGTGAGCTCCTCGAGCGCGCCGAACTCCGATCCGATCTCGGGTGACTGCTCCCGCATGAGACCCGAGCGCGCCGCCCAGGTCGCCTGATCGATCGCCATCTCGGAACGGATCGTGCGCACCCGTGCTCGGAGCCGGCGGACGTCGGACCCGAACTGGGCGAGGTCGGTGAGGCTGAGACCGGGCACCTCGGCGAACCGGGGCCGGAACGTGATCGGAACCTCGTCGACGGTGAACCCGTACGCCTGCACAGCGGCGGCGAACTCGCAGTAGTAGCCGTAGTCGCCCTCGGTCGCAGGTCGAGCCGCGACGAGATCGGCGGCGTCGGGCCGGATCACGCGAAACGAGGTGGTGACGTCGCGAACGCGACGGAGGCCCGTTGCGCGAGCGACGAAGAAGCTCGCCGCTCGGCTGAGCAACGCACGATGGCGTGACGTACCGGGGGCCGATCCGCCTCGAACCCAACGGGAGCCGATCGTGAGCCCGCTGCCCTTGGCGCGGAACGAGCGGACGAGGTCAGGGAGTTGACGTGCGTCGTGGTGACCCGCCGGATCGAACGTGACGAGGAAGTCGGGTGCCGATCGCTTGAACGCATGAGCGAACCCGTCGCGCTGCGTGATCCAGGCGCCGTCGCCGCTGGCCCGGACGACGTGGAGTTCGATCCCGAGTTCGGCGGCGGTTCGTCGGGCGATGTCGACGCTGCCGTCGGTGCTCCCGGCGTCGACGACCAGCACGTCGAGCTGCACGCCGTCGCCGTCGAGCTCTCTCGCCGCGACCCCCAACTCACCGAGCACGGCCGAGACCGACCTGGCGTGGTCGGCGATGACGAGTACGACAGTGCCGTGCATGGCTCCGATCGTCTGTTGGTCGGTGTCGGCGGGCATCCGCTCAGTGCGGCCCAGGTGCCAGGGGGATACGGCGCTCGTCGCCGAGTCTCACCAGATCGTGCATCCGGTCACGCTACCCAACCCGACAGCGCCGAGGGGAGCGACCGATCGGGAGCGGGCATCCGACGATCGCTCGGGACGGTACGGTTCCGGACCAGCCGGGTTCACATCTGCTCGTGATCCGTCACGGCCAGCCCGACCGTCACGGCCGGTCCGAGCGGTCACGGGAAGGCAGGCACACGGGGCGGACCGCATCCCGTTGACGGATCGTGGTCGCCAGAAAGCGGGCGACGCTGCTCGTACCCTCGCCGGATGACAGATCGACCGTGCCGACTCGAGTCCACTGGCGCGGGCCCGGGAGACGGCCGAGCTCGTTCGGCCGCTGTGTGGTCGTCGACGACTTCGTCGGTCGGATGGGACTGCAGCGCCGACGAAGGTGAGACCACGGCAGAGACCCGCGAACACATCGCCGACCGGGCGGACGCCTTGCTCGACCGGTTCGATCGCGCGACCGGCGACGGTACCGGAGTCGTGTTCGCCGACGGGCATCTCCCGGCGGTATCGATCGCGTGCCGGTGTGGCCCGCCGCCGGTCGAGGCCCGACGATTTGCGCTCGTCACGGCCACCGTCGGCCGGCTCGGATGGCATCGGGAAGATCGTGTCGTTCGGGCTGTCAACCGTCGCGGCGGCGACGCGATCGTCCCTCCGGCGCGTGTGTGACCCGGCCGTGCGGCCTGGACGGGGCGGCCAGCGCTGACGATTCGTACAAATCATGTTCGATGCACCCGAGGGGCAGGCGCGGGTGCATCGGGGCGCGCTAGGTTCCCCCCTGACCGTGAAGTGGGTCCCGTGAGGCCCACACGGCAGGAGACAACGTGACGAACAGCAAGCAGGTCCTCGGACCTGACGATGTGCGCCGGGCCGTGACCCGCATGGCACACGAGATCATCGAGCGGAATCGTGGCCTCGACGTCGTCGCTCTGATCGGTCTCCAACGAGGTGGCGTGTGGCTCGCCGAGAGACTCGGCTCCGAGATCGGGCGCATCGAACGTTCGGTTCCCGTCGGTTCGATCGACGCCTCGCTGTACCGGGACGACATCGGTCTGCGTCCGGTGACCCCGGGCAGCGTCAGCCGGATCGAGTTCGAGATCGACGGCGCCACCGTCGTGCTCGTGGACGACGTCCTGTTCACCGGGCGGACCGTGAAAGCGGCGCTCGATGCGATCACCGACTACGGCCGGCCGAATGCGGTGCAACTCGCCGTGCTCGTCGATCGCGGTCACCGCGAGCTGCCGATCCGGCCCGACTTCGTGGGCAAGAACCTGCCCACGTCCATGAGCGAGCGGGTCGACGCGACCGCGGCGGGAGTGGTCATCTCCGCATGAGGCACTTCCGATCGATCGACGAGGCCGGTGCCGACGGCGTCGCGAAGCTGCTCGACCTGGCCGACCACATGGCCGAGGTCAACCGGCGTCCCAACCCGAAGGTGCCGGCCCTGCGGGGCAAGACCGTCTGCAACGTGTTCTTCGAGGATTCCACCCGGACCCGACTCAGCTTCGAGACCGCGGCGAAACGGCTCTCGGCCGACGTCATGAACTTCGCCGTGTCGTCGTCGAGCGTGAACAAGGGTGAGAGCCTGCGTGACACGATCGAGACGATCACCGCGATGGGCGTCGACGCGTTCGTGATCCGCCATGGTTCCAGCGGCGTGCCCTGGCAGATCGAGCAGTGGACGAATGCGGCCGTGGTCAACGCCGGCGACGGATGGCACGCGCACCCGACCCAGGCCCTGCTCGACTGCTACACGATCCGCACGGCACTGAGCCGCTCAGCCGGTTTCGACGGGCTCAAGATCGCGATCGTGGGCGACATCAAGCACAGTCGCGTCGCTCGCAGCGACATCCGTGCATTCACGCTGCTCGGCGCCGAGGTCACGCTCGTGGCACCTCGGACCCTGCTGCCACCTGCGGTCGACGTGCCCACCACGACCGACCTCGACGACGTCATCGACGACGTCGACGTGCTCTACCTGCTGCGGATGCAGCACGAACGTATGACCGAGTCGCTCGTGCCGTCGCTGCGCGAGTACACCGCGCGGTTCGGGTTGACGCCCGCCCGCGCCGCCGCCCTGCCCGAGCATGCACTCATCATGCATCCGGGCCCGATGAACCGGGGCGTCGAGATGGCCGTCGACCCGAGCGAGCTGCCTGGCTCGGTGATCACGCAACAGGTCACCAACGGCATCGCCGTGCGGATGGCCGTACTGTTCGAGTTGCTCGGCAGCGGCACCGAGCTGGAGGAGAACGAATGAGCGAGCAGATCCTGATCTCGGGCGGCCGGGTGATCGATCAGACGGGTGAGCGTCGCGCCGATGTCCGCGTGCTCGACGGACGGGTCGCCGAGGTCGCACCGTCGCTCGAGCCCGTCGATGCGGACGAGGTGCTCGACGCCACCGGCTGTCTGGTCAGTCCCGGATTCGTCGATCTCCACACGCATCTGCGTGAGCCGGGACGCGAGGAAGCGGAGACGATCGAGACCGGATCTCGGGCGGCGGCGCGCGGTGGGTACACGTGTGTCGTGGCGATGCCGAACACCGATCCGACGCAGGATTCGGTGAGTGTCGTCGAGTTCGTGCGTCGGCAGGGCGAGGCCGCCGGGTTGTGCGACGTACGACCTTCCGGCTCGATCACGATCGGCCGGGCCGGCGTGCAGCTCTCGCCGCTCGGTGAGTTGGCAGCGGCCGGGGTGCACCTGTTCACCGACGATGGCGACGGCGTGCAGGACCCGCTTCTGATGCGTCGTGCGCTCGAATACGCCGCCGACCTCGGCATCGTGCTGGCGCAGCACTGCGAGGTGAAGCGTCTCACCGAAGGCGCCGTGATGCACGAGGGCCACTGCTGCGCCACGTTCGGGCTGCCCGGCTGGCCGTCGATCGCCGAGGAGCTGATGGTGTTCCGCGACATCGAACTGGTGCGGTTGACCGGCGCACCGGTGCACATCCTGCACCTGTCGACCGAGCGCAGCGTCGAGCTCGTGCGGGCCGCGAAGGCCGACGGCCTCCCGGTGACTGCCGAGGCCACACCGCATCACATCAGCCTTACCGATGAGCTGCTCGCCGGGTACAGCGCCCTGTACAAGGTCAACCCACCGTTGCGCACGTTGGCGGACGTCGACGCCGTCCGTGCCGGCCTCGCCGACGGGACGATCGACGCGATCGCCACCGATCACGCCCCGCACGCACCCGAGACGAAGGAACAACCGCTCGATCAGGCCCCACCCGGCATGCTCGGGCTCGAAACGGCGCTCGGCGTGAGCCTGGGGCACCTCGACATGCCCGTCGGCGACGTGGTCGCCGCGCTGTCGTGGAAGCCGGCAGCGATCGCCGGCGTCGCCGATCAGCACGGCCGACCGGTGGAAGTCGGGGAAGCCGCGAATCTCGCGGTCTTCGACCCGAACGAGACCTGGGAGGTCCAGCACGCCGAGCTCGCCAGCAAGAGCCGCAACACCCCCTTCGTCGGGATCCCCCTGCGGGGCAGGGTCCGCCACACGATCCTGCAGGGCCACCCCACGGTGATCGCCGGATCGCCGACGCGATAATGAATAACTATCCGATAGAGTGCATAATGATTCGAGACCGTCCATCGAGTGAGGCAACCACATGACCATCCGAGAGGGCCAACTCGTCCTGGCCGAGGGAAGCGTGTTCGACGGTGAGCTGATCGGCGCGGTGCCGGCCGGCGGTGTCGCGAGCGGCGAGGTCGTGTTCAACACGTCCCTGTCCGGCTATCAGGAGATCATCACCGACCCGAGCTATGCGGGGCAGATGATCACGTTCACGTACCCCCACATCGGCAACTACGGCGTCAACGAGCACGACCACGAGTCCAGGGGGGCATTCTGCCGTGGCGTGATCATCCGCGATCTGGCCCGGCGGCCCAGCAACCATCGATCGGAAGGGCACCTCGACGGGCTCCTGCAGCGGTACGGCATTCCGGGCATCGCCGGCATCGACACGCGTCGACTGACGCGCCTCATCCGCGACACCGGTGCCATGCCGGGAGCCTTCGGTGACGCTTCCGAGGCCGACCTCCGGGCCGCGGCCGCGGCCGAGCCGGGGACCGACGGCGTCGATCTCGTGGCACAGGTGACGGCTGCCGAGTCGTACACCGTCGGTGAGGGCGACCGGTTGATCGTCGCCTACGACTTCGGGATCAAGACCACGATCATTCGACATCTCGCCGGCCTCGGCCGCGTCGAAGTCGTCCCGGCGTCGACGACCGCCGCCGACGTGCTCGCTCGCGAGCCCGCCGGTGTCTTCCTGTCGAACGGGCCGGGTGATCCGACGGTCGTGGGCCACGGCGCGGACAACATCGCCTCGCTGATCGGACGGGTCCCGATGTTCGGCATCTGCCTGGGCCACCAGTTGCTCGGGCTTGCGCTCGGAGCCGGCACGGTCAAGCTGCCGTTCGGCCACCATGGTGGGAACCATCCGGTCAAGAACCTGCTCACCGACACGGTCGAGATCACCAGCCAGAACCACAACTTCGCAGTCGACGCCGACTCGTTCGCCGGGCTGGGTCGGGAGGTTCGCATGACCCACGTCAACCTCAACGACGGTGTCTGCGAAGGGCTGGAGGTCGTGGGCGAACGCTGCTTCAGCGTGCAGCACCACCCGGAGGCCGGACCGGGGCCCCACGACAGCCGCTACCTGTTCGACCAGTTCGATGAGCTCATGACCACCGGGAAGGTGAACGCCTGACATGCCGCGCCGAGACGACATCGAGTCGATCCTGATCATCGGCTCCGGGCCGATCGTGATCGGACAGGCCTGCGAGTTCGACTACTCGGGCACCCAGGCCTGTCGAGTGCTTCGTGAAGAGGGATACCGCGTCATCCTGGTCAACTCCAACCCGGCCACGATCATGACCGACCCCGGCTTCGCCGACGCGACCTACGTCGAACCCATCACGTGGGAGGTCGTCGCATCGATCATCGAACGCGAGCAACCCGACGCCGTCCTGCCGACACTCGGCGGTCAGACGGGCCTCAACACCGCGATGGAGCTCTTCGAGCGTGGCCTCATCGGTGTGCCGGGCAAGCCGGAGATGATCGGCGCGAACGCCGAGGCGATCGCCACCGCCGAAGACCGCGAGCAGTTCAAGATCGCGATGACCGAGATCGGTCTCGAGTCACCCCGATCGATGATCGCTCACGACATGGACGAGGCCCGGACGGCGATGGAGCAGATCGGTCTGCCGATCATGATCCGCCCCGCGTACATCCTCGGTGGTCGCGGTACCGGCATCGCCCACACCGTCGACGAGTTCGAACGGATGGCGAAGAACGGCATCGAGGCGAGCCCGATCAACGAGATCCTCGTCGAGGAGTCGATCGTCGGCTGGAAGGAATACGAGCTCGAGGTGATGCGGGACGGCGCCGACAACTGCGTGATCATCTGCTCGATCGAGAACGTCGACCCGATGGGGGTGCACACCGGAGATTCGATCACCGTGGCGCCGCAGCAGACACTGACGGACGTCGAGTACCAGGAGATGCGCGACGCAGCGATCGCCTGCATCCGCCGCGTCGGAGTCGAGACCGGTGGGTCGAACGTGCAGTTCGCCGTGGACCCTGACACGGGACGTCTCGTGGTCATCGAGATGAACCCGCGCGTGTCTCGGAGCTCGGCGCTGGCGTCGAAGGCGACCGGGTTCCCGATCGCCAAGATCGCCGCCAAGCTCGCTGTCGGCTACACGCTCGACGAGATCCCGAACGACATCACGAAGGCGACGCCCGCGAGCTTCGAGCCGACGATCGACTACGTGGTCACGAAGATCCCCCGATGGGCGTTCGAGAAGTTGCCGGGCACGTCGGGCGTACTCGGCACGCAGATGCAGTCGGTCGGCGAAGCGATGGCGATCGGTCGAACGTTCCCCGAGAGCCTGCAGAAGGCGCTGCGATCGCTCGAGCAGGGGCGGTTCGGTCTGAACTGCGATCCGGTCAGTGAGCAGTACGCGGACCTCGGTGACGACGAGCTGCTCGCGAGCACGTCGACGCCGACCCCCGAGCGGATCTTCCACATCGGCGAGCTCCTGCGGCGCGGCGTGTCGATCGAGGCGATCCACGAGGCCAACCACTTCGACCCCTGGTTCCTCGACCAGATGTCGATCATCGTCGAGGAGCAGCACGAATTGGCGAGCCGCAGCGTCGACGACATGGCGGCTCGTGACTTCAAGCGAGCCAAGCGGCTGGGTTTCGCCGACGCCCAACTCGCATGGCTCTGGGAGACGGACGAGACGACCGTGCGCAACGCTCGCGAGCGTTCGGGCGTGTTCCCGACCTACAAGACGGTCGACACGTGCTCGGCGGAGTTCGCCGCCGAGACGCCGTATCACTACTCGACGTACGAGGACGAGAGCGAGGTCCGGGTGAGTGATCGGCAGAAGGTCGTCATCCTCGGATCGGGTCCCAACCGGATCGGGCAGGGCATCGAGTTCGACTACTGCTGCGTGCATGCCAGTTTCGCCCTGCGTGACGCCGGCTACGAGACCATCATGGTCAACTGCAACCCCGAGACCGTGTCGACCGACTACGACACGAGCGACCGCCTGTACTTCGAGCCGCTGACACGCGAGCACGTGCTCGACGTGATCGCGGTCGAGCAACCCCATCGCGTCATCGTCTCGCTCGGCGGGCAGACGCCCCTGAAGCTCGCCGGCGAGATCCCGGCCGACCTCGTGGCCGGTACCTCGGCGCAGTCGATCGACGACGCCGAGGACCGAGAGAAGTGGAACCAGCTCTGTGACGAGCTGCAGATCCCCCAGCCGCCGGGTGGCACCGCCGTCGATCTCGAGCAGGCGCTGTCGATCACCGACGAGATCGGCTTCCCGGTGCTCGTCCGCCCGAGCTACGTGCTGGGCGGCCGGGCGATGCAGATCGTCCATGACCGCAACCACCTGGCCCGGGCGATGGACGAGCTCAGTGGATTCGGCAGCCTCGGCCGGGAGGGCGGCCTGTCGGCGGAGCGACCGGTGCTGATCGACCGGTTCCTCGCCAGCGCGACCGAGGTCGACGTCGATGCGATCCGTGACCACACCGGCGAGCTGTTGATCGGCGGCGTGATGGAGCACGTCGAGGAGGCCGGTGTGCACTCCGGTGATTCGGCGTGCGCGATCCCGCCGCAGACGTTGCCCGACTGGGTCGTCGAAGTGATCACGGCCTACACGACGTCGATCGCGCATCGGCTCGAGGTGCGCGGACTCATCAACGTGCAGTTCGCAGTCGCCGGTACGGCCGTGTACGTGATCGAGGCGAACCCACGTGCGAGCCGGACCGTGCCGTTCGTGGCGAAGGCAAACGGCATCCCGCTCGCCAAGGTGGCCACGCGGGTGATGCTCGGTGCGACGCTGGCCGAGCTCCGAGACGAGGGCCTGCTGCAGGAGCCGGTCACGGGACACGTGGCGGTCAAGGAGGCGGTGCTGCCGTTCAACCGGTTCCCCGAGGTCGACCCCGCGCTGGGACCGGAGATGCGATCGACCGGAGAGGTCATGGGCATCGACGAGTCGTTCGGTCGGGCGTTCTTCAAGGCCGAGCTCGCCGCCGGCAACGGGCTTCCGACCGAGGGCACCGTCTTCCTGTCGGTGAACGATCAGGACAAGCCAGCGGGTCTCGTGGTGGCGAAACGGATGCGCGAACGCGGCCTGGGTCTCGTGGCGACCGCCGGCACCGCTGACTACCTGGCTCGTTTCGGGGTGCCGGTCGATCGCGTGCTCGGCAAGGTTCAGGACGACGACGGTGGGCAGACCGCGGTCGACCTGATCGCCGACGGCACCATCGTGTTCGTCGTCAACACCCCGCGCGGTTCGGTGGGTCGCAGCGACGGTGAGCACATCCGCAAAGCCGCCAGCATGCATCACGTCAGCTGCGTCACGACCGTGAGCGCCGGGCTCGCCGCCGCCCAGGGTCTGGGCGAGTCGCCGGCCCAGCTGCCGGTGAAGTCCCTGCAGGAGTACCACGCACGCCCATGAGCATCGACACTCGGGTCCGGGTCGGATCGGTGGAGCTGAGCCATCCCGTGATGACGGCGTCGGGGACGGCGGGCTACGGCGACGAGTTCGCGCCGTACTTCGACCTCGCGTCGATCGGCGCCGTGGTGACCAAGTCGATCGCGGCGTTCGAATGGGCGGGCAATCCTCCGCCGCGCGTCCATCCGACACCGCAGGGGATGATCAACGCCGTCGGGCTGCAGGGTCCGGGCATCGAGTACTGGCTCGACCGGCATCTCCCGGCGCTCATCGACACCGGAGCCACCGTCGTGTGCAGCATCTGGGGCCGCTCGGTCGACGAGTACCGGCGGGCGGCCGACCTGCTCGCGGGCGCACCACCCGAGGTCGTCGCCGTCGAGGTCAACCTCTCGTGTCCCAACCTCGAAGGGCGGGGCGGCATCTTCGCTCACGATGCCGATCTGTCGGCACGGGTGATCAGGGCGACGGGTGCCTGCGAGCGCCCCCGGTGGGCGAAGCTGAGCGCCAACACGGATCGGGTGATCGACGTGGCCGCCGCGTGCCACGGCGCAGGTGCCGAGGCGGTCGTGCTGATCAACACGTTGCTGGGCCTCGTGCTGGATCCCGACACGCTGCGCCCGTCGCTCGGCAACGGCGGCGGCGGACTGTCCGGCCGTGCGATCCACCCGGTCGCCGTGCGGGCGGTCCACGACGTACGCCAGGCGCTCCCGGAGCTGCCGATCGTGGGCGTCGGGGGAGTGGCATCCGGGTGGGATGCCGTCGAACTCATGGTGGCGGGGGCGCAGGCGGTGCAGGTCGGCACGGCGAGCTTCGCCGACCCTCGAGCCTGCGCTCGTGTGGCTGCCGAGATGGTGACGTTCGCCACGGACCGGGGGAGTGCGCGCCTGGCGGAATTCAACGCGGTAGTTTGACGCGATGGCTACTCCTCCGCAGTTGACACCAGAGCAACGAACAGCGGCTCTTGCGAAGGCCGCCGAAGCGCGCGCGGCGCGGGCCGACATCAAGGCCCGCTTGAAGATGGGGTCGATGACCCTGAACGAAGCGCTCGATTCGGACGACCCCAACGTCGGCAAGCTGAAGGTGGTTTCGATGCTGGAATCCCTGCCCGGCGTGGGCAAGGTGAAGGCACGTCGCGTGATGGAGGAGGTCGGCATCGCTGACAACCGTCGCGTGCAGGGTCTGGGTGCACAGCAACGCGCTTCCCTGCTGAACCAGCTTGGCTCGTGACCGCCTGATCATCGTCGTCTCCGGGCCCGGAGGCGTCGGCAAGGGCACGATCGTCGACGCCCTGGTTCGACGCGATCCCGACCTGTGGCTGAGCCGGTCGTGGACCACCAGAGCCCGTCGGCCGGGCGAACGTGAAGACGCCTACGTCTTCACGTCCGCCGAAGAGTTCGAGGAACGGATCACCGCCGGTGGGTTCCTGGAGTGGACCGAGTTCCTCGGCAACTACTACGGCACGCCCCGACCCGGACAGCTCGACGGCGCGGGTGCGCCCGACATCGTGTTGGAGATCGAGCTCGACGGTGCCCAGCAGGTGAAGCGGCAGTATCCGCAGGCGATCCTCATCTTCGTGCTGCCGCCCTCGCGCGACGAACAGGAGCGCCGCCTCCGAGGGCGGGGCGATCCCGGTGACAAAGTCCAGGCCCGGCTCCGCAAAGCGGAGCTCGAGGAGCCGATCGGTCGCGAGCAGGCCGACTACCTGGTCGTCAACGACGACATCGATCGGACGGTCGACGAGATGATGGCGATCATCGATCGCGAACGCTGCCGGTAGTCATTCGGGCCGGTAAGCTTGTCGGGCTGCATTTCGCACCACCGAGGAGCTGGTCCATGGCAAACAGCCACGAAACGATGATGACGCCCGCGATCGAGGGCTTGCTCGATCGTGTCGACTCCAAGTTCAGTCTGGTGACGCTGGCGGCCCGGCGGGCGCGCAACATCAACTCGTACTTCAACCAGTTGGGTGACGGTCTGGGCCACATGGTGCCGCCTCAGGTGTCCTCGACGTCGCGCAAGCCCCTGAGCATCGCGTTCGAGGAGATCGCGCTCGACAAGATCGTGCAAACCGACGCCCCCGAGCCGGCCGAGCCCGAGCTCGATCTGCCCGAAGGCGATCTCGGCGCCGACGCCGACGCCTGAGCGGGCACTGATGCTCGCCGGCAAGCGAATCGTCCTCGGTGTCACCGGGGGGATCGCTGCGTACAAGTCGGTCGAGATCAGCCGCCGTCTCGTCGATGCCGGTGCGCACGTCGTGCCGGTGATGACCCAGGGTGCCCAACGATTCCTGGGCACCACCACTCTGTCCGCGCTGGCCAGTGAGCCGGTCAGGACGCGCTTGTGGGACGACCCCGACACGCCGATTCCGCACACGCGCCTCGGTCAGGAGGCCGACCTGATCCTCGTGGCGCCGGCGACGGCGAGGGTGATCGCTGCCTACCGGATGGGTCTGTCGACCGATCTCCTCACGAACGTCCTGTTGGCGACGCGTGCTCCCGTGATGATCTGTCCTGCGATGCACACCGAGATGTGGGAGAACCCGGCGGTGGTCGACAACGTCGCCACACTGCGTACCCGCGGTGTGCACGTGGTCGAACCCGAGTCCGGTCGGCTCGCCGGTGGCGATGTCGGGGCGGGCCGTCTGGCCGCACCGGAATCGATCGTGCACGCCGTCGAGCGTCTGTTCTCCACGACCGACCTCGCCGATGCGCGTGTGGTGATCAGTGCCGGAGGAACCCGGGAACCGATCGATGCCGTACGAGTCATCGCCAACCGCAGCTCCGGCAAGCAGGGCTACGCGCTCGCGGCGGAAGCGGCGTTGCGCGGAGCCCACGTGACCCTGGTGTCGACCGTCGATCTGGCGGCGCCGGCGGGGGTCGAGGTGGTGCCGGTCGAGACGGCGGCCGAGATGGAAGCGGCCATGCAGGCGTACGCGCCCGGCAGTGATGTCGTGGTCATGGCGGCGGCGGTGGCCGACTTCCGCCCGAAAGCGGCCGCCGAGCGCAAGTTGAAGAAGCAGGAAGGTCTCCCCGAGATCGTGCTCGAACCCACGCCCGACATCCTGGCCGGTCTGGGGGAACGCAAGCCTGACGGGCAGGTGCTGGTGGGATTTGCGGCCGAGACCGACGATCTGGTCGCCAACGCGCAGCGGAAGCTGACGGCCAAGCACCTCGATCTGATCGTGGCCAACGACGTCGGTGCGCCGGCGACGGGATTCCGGCACGACACCAACGCGGTGACGATCCTCGCGGGAGGAGACCCGCCGCAGGTGGTTCCGCTCACCGACAAACGTACGATTGCGGCTGCCGTGTTCGACCGCATCGTGTCGATCCGGAACGCAGCGTCGTGATCCTGCACGCTGTGACACGAAGAGTCGCTGGGGCGGGGATCTCACCTCCCGCAACACCGTTCACAAGATGAGACATCACGAAGCGAGGAGGAGCAGTGGCTCACTGGACATTCAGCTCGGAGAGCGTGACGGAAGGTCACCCCGACAAGATGGCGGATCAGATCAGTGACGCTGTTCTCGACGCGATCCTGACCGAGGATCCGAACGGCCGAGTCGCGTGCGAGACGCTGGTCACGACCGGTCTCTGTGTCATCGCCGGCGAGATCACCACCACCGCCTACGTCGACATCCCGAAGATCGCTCGCGAGACGATCAAGGGCATCGGGTACGACAACGCGCTGTTCGGGTTCGACGGCAACACCTGTGGCGTGATCGTGTCGATCGACGAGCAGAGCCCCGACATCGCACAGGGCGTCGACATCTCCGAGGAGATCCGTGCCGGCCGAGCCGGCGAGGACCTGCTCAATGCTCAGGGCGCCGGCGACCAGGGGATGATGTTCGGTTACGCCTGCAACGAGACGCCCGACCTGATGCCGCTGCCGATCTGGACCGCGCACCGGCTCGCCGAGCGGCTCGCCGACGTCCGCAAGTCGGGGCAGCTCCCGTATCTGCGTCCCGACGGCAAGACCCAGGTCACGTACGAGTACGAAGACGGCAAGCCGGTCGCGGTCAGGAGCGTGCTGATCTCGACCCAGCACCAGGAAGGGATCGACCGTGACACGGTCATCCGCCCGGACCTGATCGAACAGGTGATCCGCCCGACCATTCCCGAGCAGTTCGCCGATGACGAATACGACGTCTGGATCAACCCGACCGGCATCTTCGTGATCGGTGGCCCGCACGGCGACTGCGGTCTGACCGGACGCAAGATCATCGTCGACACCTATGGCGGCATGGGTCGCCACGGCGGCGGCGCCTTCTCGGGCAAGGATCCGTCGAAGGTCGACCGCTCCGCGGCGTACGCGACGCGCTGGGTCGCGAAGCACGTCGTCGCGAGCGGCGCCGCCGATCGATGCGAGCTCCAGGTCGCCTACGCGATCGGCATGGCGCGGCCGATGAGCGTGTTCGTGGAGACGTTCGGCACCAACCACGTCGACGTGTCCGCGATCGAGCGGGCGGTGAGTGAGGTCTTCGACCTGCGGCCGGGTGCGATCGTTCGAGACCTCGACCTCAAGCAGCCCGTGTATCAGCGATCGGCGGCGTACGGTCACTTCGGTCGCTCGGGGTTCACGTGGGAAGACACCAACCGGCTCGACGAATTCAAGGCCGCCGTCGGTCTCTGAGCATCTCGCGGTGACCGTCGCCCGGGTGCTCCCGAACGTCACCGGTCTCGACAAACTGTTCGACTACGTGGTCCCGGCGGGGCTGGTCGATGCCACGCAGGTCGGGACGCTCGTCCGGGTCGAGTTGCACGGGCGACGGATCGGGGGCTGGGTCGTGGAACTCGATCCGCCGGACGCCCTGGCCGAAGCCCGTCTCAAGCCGATCGCCAAGGTGACCGGTCTGGGTCCCGCCGGCGATCTGGTCGACCTGTCGGCATGGGCGTCGATCCGTTGGGCTGCCCGCCGTCGGCACTTCCTCGTCACCGCCTCACCCGAGCGCGTCGTGTCGGGGTTGCCGAACGCTCGGCGGTCGACCTCGCTCATCGAGCCGCGCTCGCCCGCATCGACGGCCATCCTCGAGTCCGGCGGAGGCGTGCTCCGGCTCCCACCCGCGAGCGACCCGATGCCGGCGGTGCTGAGCGCCGTCTCGATCGGGCCGACGCTCGTCGTGACCCCCTCGGTCGATCAGGCGCAGCTGCTGGGTGCCCGCCTGCGCCGATCCGGCCTGAGTGTCGCCGTGATGCCGGGTGATTGGGCGGGCGCGGCCGGCGGCGTCGATGTCGTGATCGGCGCTCGGGTGGCGGCCTGGGCGCCCTGCCCGGATCTCGCGTGCGCCGTCGTGCTCGACGAGCACGACGAGGCGCTCCAGGAGGAAGGGTCGCCGACGTGGCACGCCCGCGACGTCGTGATCGAGCGGGCCCGGAGAGTGAGTGCCGCCGTGTTGCTCGTGTCGCCTGCGCCCACCCTGACGGCGCTCGAATGGGGTTCGCTGACCCGGCCGTCGATCGAACGCGAACGTTCGGGTTGGCCGATCGTCGATGTGATCGACCGATCGGACGAGGAGCCGTGGAAGCGGTCGCTCGTCACGTCCGAGCTGATCCGCCATCTGCGCGATCACGATCGGACCGTCGTGTGCGTGAGCAACACGACAGGACGGGCCCGGCTCCTCGCGTGTCGTCAATGCCGGGAGCTGACCCGGTGTGAGCGCTGTGACGCAGCCGTTCTGCTCGACGACGATCGCAACCTCGTCTGCCCACGGTGCGGGACCGTGCGGCCTCCCGTGTGCCTGACGTGCGGCGCCGCACGGTTCGCGAACCTCCGCCCGGGAGTCACACGGTTGCGCGAGGAATTGGAGGCGGCGGCCAACCGCACGGCAGTGCTCGTCACGGGGAGCACGGCCGAGCGACCCTCACCCGCCGGCGTGTACGTCGGCACCGAGGCCGCGCTGCACAGAGTCGATCGAGCCGACACGGTGGCCTTCCTCGATTTCGACCGTGAGGTTCTCGCGCCGAGGTATCGGGCGGCCGAGCAGGCGATGGCATTGCTGGTGCGCGCCGCGCGTCTCGTCGGTCCGCGGGGTCGTGGTGGGCGAGTGCTCATCCAGACATTCATGCCTCGGCACGAGGTGATCCAGGCCGCTCTGCACGCAGATCCCGGGCGGTTGACGAGCGGTGAGCGGGAACGACGCCGAATGCTGCACCTCCCCCCGTTCGCGGCGTACGGCGAGATCGGCGGCGCCGGGAGTGACGCGTTCGTGGCGTCGATTCCGGCAGCCGACGGCGTGTCGATCGTGGGCGGCGAGGGGGAATACGTCGCTCGGGCCGACGACTGGATGCTGCTCGGGCGCACGATCAACTCGGGGGTCCGACCGCCCGGTGCCAGATTGCGCATCGCGATCGACCCACCCCGATGACGATCGTCGCGCCGTCGGCTGCGGCGTCGAGTCCGGCTCGGCGACGACGGACCTCAGGCGTCGAGATGCGCCACGAGATCGCCGACATCAGACGCACCCCGGGGCACGAGGCCGACGTCGGTCACGTGTCCGCCCGACGCGACTCGAACAACCGGTAACCCGCACGGCTCGCCAGCCGGCGGGTAGCGAACCCCTGCTCGTTCAACCATCGTTGCAGCGAGTCGGCACCGAGGTGCTTCTGCACCACCAGCACGGCGGTTCCCGACTCGTCGAGGCGTCCCAACCACCCGGTCAGGAGCTCGCGCAGGGCAGGCTTGCCGATGCGGATGGGCGGGTTCGACCAGATCGTCGCGAATCGCACGTCCTGTGGCACCTCGCTCGGCGCCCGGACCCGCACGTTGCCGACACCGTTGCGCCGGGCGTTGTCCTCGGTCAGATGCCGTGCACGCTCGTTGGTGTCGACGGCCCAGACGGTCGCACTCGGTGCCCGAAGCGCCAGCGCGAGTGCCAGCACACCCGCCCCGCAGCCGAGGTCGAGCAGATCGCCGGTCTGCGCCGGTGGCGGCGCCTCCCGGAGCAGGAGCGCGGTGCCCGTGTCGACATGGCCATGCGAGAACACGCCGCGGTCGGTGTGCATCGTGAATCCGATGTCGGCGAGGGCGACGTCGACGGTGCGGACGTCGGATCCGACATCGGGGGACTCGTCGAAGTAGTGCGGCACTGCCTGCAGCCTGGCACGTCGGCGCCGCCGATGCCGCCGTCCACGGTGTTCGCGTCGGTCGTCGATCGGGTCGGCATGCTCATCCGCCGACTCGGATGGCGATCCCTCGTCGCCGACTCGCCGGTAGCCTGAGACGCCATGGCTTACTCGATTCGCACGTTCGGCGACCCGGTGTTGAAGTCGAAGGCCGCACCGATCACCGACGTCGACGGCAAGCTCGTCCGCCTCGTCGACGACATGTTCACGACGCTCTACGAGAGTGAGCTCGGCATCGCCCTGGCAGCACCGCAGATCGGCGTCCAGAAGCAGATCTTCGTGTGGGACCTCGACGGCGAGCGGCAGGTCATCTTCAATCCCGAGATCGTCGAGTCCGACGGCGAGTGGGTGTACGACGAAGGCTGCCTGTCGATTCCGGGCCTCTACGTCGAGATGCTGCGACCGAAGACGGTCCTGATGCGTGGCGTCGACATCGACGGTGAGGTGGTCGAACATGAAGCCGACGAGCTCGAAGCGCGCATGTATCAGCATGAGCTCGACCATCTCCACGGCGTTCTCATGTTCGATCGGATGCAGCCCGACCAGCGCAAAGCGGCCATGAAGGAGTACCGTCGGCTGCAGAACGAATCCGGTGCCCCGGCGCGACCGGAGTCGCGTCTGCGCCGACTCCGCCTCCAGTGAGGCTCGTCTACCTCGGCACGCCCGCCATGGCGGTCCCGCCGCTCGAGGCGCTGGTCGACGCCGGACACGACGTCGCCCTCGTGGTGACCCGGATCGACAAACGCCGCGGTCGCGGCGCACACACATCGCCGAGCCCGGTCAAGGCGGCCGCCCAACGCCTGGGACTTCCCGTGTCGCACGAGGTCGACGACGTGCTCACCGTCGGTGCGGAGCTCGGAGTGGTCGTGGCGTTCGGTCGCATCATCAGGCCGCACGTGCTCACCGAGCTGCCGATGGTCAACCTGCATTTCTCGCTGCTGCCGCGATGGCGCGGCGCTGCTCCGGTCGAGCGGGCGCTGCTCGCAGGCGACGAGGTGACCGGTGTCGGCGTGATGCAGGTCGAGGAAGGCCTCGACACCGGTGGTGTGTATGCCCAGGTCGAGGTGCCGATCGGTTCGACGACCACCGCGGACGAACTGCGCCACGAGCTCGTGGTCGTCGGCACCAAGTTGCTGATCGACACGCTGGACGCGGGGCTCGGTACGCCCATCCAGCAGGTCGGCACGCCCACGTACGCTGCCAAGATCGACCCGGGTGAGCTCCGTATCGACTGGTCGCGTCCGGTGGACGAGATCGACCGGTTGATCCGGGTCGGAGGTGCGTGGACGACGTTTCGGGGGGCACGTCTCAAGATCCACGCCGCGGATGTCGTCGACGGCGAGATCGTCCCGACGATCGTCCAACCGGAGGGCAGACCACGCATGGATGCCGCGGCATGGCGCAACGGTGCCCGACCGGCCGACGGCGAGTGGTTCGAATGACGTCGGCTCGCCAGGTCGCGTACGACGCGCTCAAACGGATCGACAGCGACGGCGCCTACGCCAACCTCGTGCTCGGCGCGATGCTCGAGCGATCCGGTCTCTCTGACCAGGACCGGCGCTTCGTCACCGATCTGGTGTACGGCACCACCCGGATGCGACGTGCCTGTGATGCACTCGTCGACCGGTTCGTCACCACGCCGCCCGATCCGGCGACACGAACTCTGTTGCGGCTGGGCGCCTACCAGCTCGAGTTCGCCGGTGTACCGCCGCATGCTGCGGTGGGAGAGACCGTCGCGCTCGCACCGAAGCGGGTCCGCGGGTTCGTCAACGCGGTGCTGCGCAAGGTGTCGGCGACCGACATGGTGTGGCCTTCGGAGTTCGCGCGGCTCAGCTACCCGGACTGGATCGGCGAACTGCTCACCGCTGAGCTCGGCGAGGATGCCGCACACCGGTCCCTGTCGCGAATGAACGAGGCCGCGTCCGTGTCGGTCCGGGCGGACGGCTACGTGCAGGACGTCTCGTCGCAGTGGGTTGCCGCCGCGGTCGAGCCGACGGCGGGCGAGCTCGTGCTCGATGCCTGTGCAGCTCCAGGCGGGAAGGCCACCGCACTTGCCACGTCCGGCGCAACGGTGGTGGCGGCCGACGTCCGCTCGCGGCGGATCGGCCTCGTCATCGAGAACGTCAGTCGGCTCGATCTGCCGAACGTGGCGGCCGTCGTGGCCGACGCGACCGGCCCGCCGTTCGGACCGGAATCGTTCGACGCCGTCCTCCTCGATGCGCCGTGCAGCGGCCTCGGCGCACTGCGTCGTCGCCCCGACGCCCGATGGCGGATCGAGCCGGGCGACATCGCCGATCTGGTCGACCTCCAGCATCGCATGCTGGCGGCATGCGCCCCGCTGGTCCGCCCGGGTGGGAGGCTCGTCTACAGCGTGTGCACCTTGACGGCGGAGGAATCGATCGGGCACGCGGTCCCCGAGGGCTGCACGATCGACGACCGCCAGCCGCCGGCCGGGAACTGGCAGCGATTCGGGCACGGGTGGCGGGTGCTGCCGCACGAGGCCGACACGGACGGGATGGTGCTCGTTCGGTACCGTCGCACCACATGAGCGACGTCACCTCCGATCGGGCCCCGCTGCACGCCAAGGTGCTCACCGTGAGCGATGGCGTGTTCCACGGCGCTCGCGACGACACCGGCGGCCGCGGGCTCGCCGCGCATCTGGCTGCGTCCGGGTTCGAGGTCGTCGACCATCAGGTCACGCAGGACGGCGCCGATGAGGTGGCCGCTTCGTTGCGTGAGATGAGCGACGGGTTCTCCGGTCTGATCGTCACGACCGGAGGGACGGGGTTCGCGCCACGTGACCAGACGCCGGAGGGAACCCGTGCCGTGATCGAACGCGTCGCACCGGGGCTGGCCGAGGCGATGCGGCTGATCAGCCCGTTCGGTCGGTTGTCTCGCGGCGTGGCCGGCATCCGGGGGCGGACGATCATCTGCAACACGCCCGGTTCACCGAAGGGCACCATCGAGCAGATCGACGCCGTCCTCGACGTGCTACCGCACGCGCTCCGACTCCTGCACTCGGATCCGACCGAGCACTGATCGTCAGCCTGCGAGGCCGACGGGCTCGATCCGGAGCCCCTCGTAGTAGTGGTGCTCGGTGCGCAGCGAACCGTCGTAGCGCCATTTCCGGATTGCCGCGACATGACCGAAGTCGTGCCGACGGCCATATCGGTAGTGCTCGCGATACTTGACCGAGCCGTCCGCGAAGTAGCCCTCCACGGCCGGCTGACCGATCGTGGGATCGTGCAGTCGACCCTGGCGGTAGTGGCGAATCTGCTTCGGCTTGCCGTTCTGACGGAACTTCACGAACGCCGGCGTGCGTGGTTCGGGGTTGTCCAACTCGCCATCGCAGAACCACATCACGCGTTCCAGACGTCCGTTTCCGGCCACGCGCACGCGCCCGGTGAAGCCCGGGGGGACGGCCGCGGGTGACCGGGTGTCGATCGTCGCGACGAAGCGGAACGACATGGAGTTCGGGAGCAGATCCACCAGCAGGTGTATCGACCTCTCCAGCGAGGTCTTGAGACCGGGTGACCGTCGCAGCTGGTTCCGTCGGTAGCCTCGCCCCGGTGCTGAGACTCGTCCTCCCCAAGGGCTCGCTGGAGCGAGCGACGTTCGAGCTGTTCGAGGCGGCTGACCTGAACGTGGTGCGCTCGTCGGCCGTCGACTACAAGGCCTCGATCGACGACCCGAGGGTCCACGAGGTCCGGATCCTGCGCCCGCAGGAGATCGCCGGGTACGTCGAGGAGGGCCTCTTCGATCTCGGGATCACGGGTCGCGACTGGGTCGAGGAGACCGGCGCTCAGGTCGCGAGCCTCGGAGAGCTGCAGTACTCGAAGGCCACGTCGAACCCGGTCAAGGTCGTCGTCGCGGTCGCCGGTGACTCCGACGTGCAGTCGGTCGCGGACCTACCGGACGGCGTACGCGTCACCTCGGAGTACCCGGAGATGACCAAGCGGTTCTTCGCCGAACGCGGCGTGAACGCCGACGTCCGGTTGTCCTACGGGGCGAGCGAGGCCAAGATCCCCGACATCGCCGATTGCGTGGTCGACATCACCGAGACCGGACGTGCCCTCCGGACGGCCGGTCTCCGCGTGATCGACACGATCCTCACGAGTTACACCGAGGTCGTCGCCAATCGGGAGTCGTTCGCCGACCCCGACAAGCGCAAGGCCATGGACCAACTGATGACACTGCTCAACGGCGCCCTCGAAGCGCGTGGCAAGGTGCTGCTCAAGGTCAACGTCGCGGCCGCGCAGCGTGATGCGGTGCTCGGTGTGTTGCCGTCGGCGAAGTCACCGACGGTGAACCAGTTGGCGAACGGCGACTACGCGATCGAGACCGTCGTCGAGAAGCGGGGTATCAACGTGCTGATCCCGGCCCTTCGGGACGCGGGCGGTACCGATCTGCTCGAGATCCCGATCACCAAGATCGTGCACTGAATCGTGGTCGGCGGGTGTGCGTGATGCGGAAGGGCACGGTCACCGAGTTCTCGGAAGCCGCCGGGCTCGGCACCGTGACGGCTGACGACGGGCAGCGGTACCTCTTCCACGTCGTCGAGATCGCGGACGGCACCCGAACGATCGACGTCGGTCAAGCGGTCGGATTCCGGTTGCTGCCCAGGTTCGGCACGTTCCAGGCCGGCCAGATCCACAAGGTCTGAGTTGGTGGATTCGGTGGACGAGCGTCATCGCCGGATCATCGACGTGCTGATCACGCTGCAGCCGGGGGAGGTCACGACGTACGGCGACGTCGCCGACGTGGCCGGCTACCCCGAACTGGCGCGCCTCGTGGGTCGCATCCTGGCGACGACCGACGTCGAGGTGCCGTGGTGGCGGGTCGTCAACTCGTCGGGGCGCCTGGTGCCCGGCAACGAGCGGCTCCAGACCGAACTGCTCCTGGAAGAGGACGTGATCATCCGCGACGGCAAGGTCCGATCGGCACCCCACGGCCGCTTCAGCGATCTGTGACGGACGGGGTCAGTCGTCGTCCGGCAGTGCTCGACCTGTTTGCGCCTTGACCCCGACGAAGGCCATCTTGATGTTGCCGAGGGCGTCCTTCATCGTGTGAGCGTCGTCGCCCAGACGATCGCCCAGGCCGTCGACGAGCATGCCCATCGCGTCGATCGCCAGGGATGCCGAAACGAGATCGGGCGTCGCAGACGAGAGGTGGATCGCCGCCAGCTCGTACAACCCCATGACGTGGTTGGTGACGACGACCTCGGCGGGGACGTCGGCCAGCCGGGCCCGGGCTTCGGCCATCGCCGCCTCGATCTGCGCTGCTTGGTCGTCGGCTGCCCGGTCGGCGCCCTGGTCGGTCGATTCGTCGCCGATCCCCATCACGTCGGATTCGTCACTCACCTGCGCTAGCCTAGCGAGGTCGGTCGTTTCGGCGACCGGTGACAACCGAGGCGAAGTGGGGTCAGTACGACCGGCTCCCACCCGGCCACCGACCGGCAGCGAAGCCAACGGGTGCGTCCGGGTCGATGAAGATCACGACGTGCCACGTCGTCGCTGCCCGTGTGGCAGGGTCGCTGGTCCGTCTGCTCCGCATTGGCATTCGCGTCGAGCAGACCAGACAGCCGACCATGGGAGGCCACCCATTGCACAGGAGTGATCAGTCATAGCACCACCGAAGAGCGACCAGCATCGTGTCAACGACCGCATCCGGGCCCGCGAGGTCCGCTTGATCGGTCCCGATGGCAATCAGCTCGGGATCAAACCGGTTCCCGAGGCGCTGCGGATGGCCCGTGGGCTCGACCTCGACCTCGTCGAAGTCGCGCCGATGGCGAATCCGCCGGTGTGCCGGATCATGGACTACGGAAAGTTCCGGTACGAGGAAGCGCAGAAGGCCAAGGAGGCACGTCGCAAGACGAGCCACGTCACCGTGAAAGAAGTCAAGTTCCGCCCGAAGATCGGCAAGGGAGACTTCGACACCAAGATGCGGCACCTCATCGAGTTCATCGAAGACGGACACAAGGTCAAGGTGACCCTGCAATTCCGCGGTCGTGAGATGGCGCACCCCGAACTCGGTCGCAAGATCCTCGACAATGTCATCGAAGCCGCAGGCCCGATCGCCAAAGTGGAGAACCAAGCACGCATGGAGGGTCGCAGCATGTCGCTCGTGCTGTCGCCCGACAAACAAGCCCAAGAGGCGCTGAAGAAGGCAGCCGAGGAAGCGGACAGGCAAGCCGCCGCCGCGGCAGCAGCATCCGAGTCGGATGCGCCCCCCAATCAGGAGACGAATGATGCCGAAGATGAAGACATCGAAGACCGCCGCCAAGCGGTTCAAGAAGACCGGTAAGGGTCGGCTGCGGCACGAGCAGCAGAACAACCAGCACAAGTTCGAGTCGAAGACGTCGAACCGCAAGCATCGCCTCGACCGGGATGCCGACGTGCATCCCTCCGACGAGAAGCGGATCAAGCGGCTCCTCGGCGAGTGCTGACTCGCCGCGACCCATCACTGAACGAAACAAGGAGACACCACCATGGCACGCGTCAAGCGCGGCGTGACGAAGACCAAGCGTCACAAGAAGGTCCTCAAGCAGGCCAAGGGCTACTACGGCAACAAGAGCCGTTCGTTCCGGGCCGCCAATGAGCAACTGCTCCACAGCGGGCAGTACGCATTCCGCGACCGGCGGGCGAAGAAGGGCGAGTTCCGGCGCCTCTGGATCCAGCGGATCAACGCCGCTTGTCGCCAGAACGACATGAGCTACAGCCGCTTCATCGCCGGCCTCCACGCTGCCGGCATCGAAGTCGACCGCAAGATCCTCGCCGATCTCGCCGTCACCGATCCCGCAGCGTTCTCGGCGATCGTGGCCCAAGCGAAGGCCGCTCTCTGAGCGAGAGGGCTTCCCGCTGAGCGAACCACTGGCCTTCAACAACTCGAAGGTTCAACGACTGCGGCGCCTCGTGGGGCGCCGCAGTGCGCGTTCCGACGAGGGTTGCTTCGTCGTGGAAGGCGCAGTCCTGATCCGTGAAGCGATCGCCGGTGGCTGGGAGATCGAGACCGAGTTCGTCGCGCCGGGCGCCCAGCAGGTCTCGGGTGCCCCGGCATTCGAGCTCGCCGAGGGTGTGCTCGAGCGGGTCGCGTCCACCGAGCGACCGCAGCCGAATCTCGCGACCGTCCGGATGCGGGAGCAGATGTGGGCACTCGACGACGTGGCGTTCGTCGTGGTCGCCGATCGGTTGGGCGACCCGGGCAACCTCGGCACGATCCTGCGTTCCTCCGAAGCCGCCGGTGTCGACGCCGTGGTGCTCACGCCCGGGTCGGTCGACCCGTTCAACCCCAAGGTGGTTCGTGCGAGTGCCGGTGCGCTGTTCCACGTGCCGGTGGTCGGTGCGACCCTCGACGAGGTCCGCGATGCAGGCTTCGCGCTCGTGGGAACATCGTCCCATCAGGGCGTCGGTCACACCGAGATCGACTGGTCGGGTCGTCTGGCGATCGTGCTCGGCAACGAGGCGCACGGCGTGGCCGAGGACGCCCTGGTCGACCGCTGGGTCCGCATCGAGCATCGAGGCCGAACAGAGTCGCTCAACGTCGCCATGGCCGCCACCCTGCTCGTGTTCGAAGCCGCCCGCCAACGCCATTCACCGACCGCGTGACCTCGGTCCGGGTGGCCGTTGCCCGATTCGACCCGCTGGCTCGTGGCCGAGATTTCGCGGCCGGTCCGACGACGGCGCTGCCGACCACCACCTCGACCACCACCTCGACCACCACCTCGACCACCACCTCGACCACCACCTCGACCACCACCTCGACCACCACCTCGACCACCACCTCGGCCACCACCATGTCTGCTGCCGGCCCTCACCTCGACCGTCGGTGCCCCCGTCGCCATCGCCTGAGCTCCCGGTGACGGGCCGCGGTCGGTCGCTGCCCGCGGTCGCCACGGTGTCGATGATCGTTCGGGGCGCACTGCTCGTCGTCGGTCGGCGCGGTCGGGCACCTCGACCACCTGTGTGCTCAGCGGGCCCAGCGGAAGCTGGTTGGCGGGTGAACGAGATCGTGTCTAGTCTCTGGTCCCGTGATGACGGCTCTGCGATTTCTGCGCCCCGGGTGGACCGCCCGGGGACGGCGCCGCTGAACTGCCGCGCTCGCACCTGAGTCCACCCGGGGATGACCTGCTCGATTCCCGTACGCTCGTCGTGTTTGAAAGGACTCCCGTGATCGACGACATCCGTGCTGCACGTGACGCAGCACTCGCACAGGTCGACGCCGCCGATTCGCTCGCATCGGTGATGGCGCTCGACACCCAACTGCTCGGCAAGAAGGGTGCGCTGACGCAACTCAAGACGAGGCTCGGCGGGCTCGCCACCGTCGACGAGAAGAAGGCGGCCGGACAGGCCGTCAACGAAGCCATGCGGGCCGTGACCGCAGCCTTGGAGACTCGCACCGCCGAACTGGGCGCCGCCGCACTGGACGCACAGGTCGAGGCCGAACGTCTCGACCTCACCGAGTACATCGGCAAACCCACGCGTGGCCACGCTCACCTGGTCACCCAGGCCTGGGAGCGGCTCGAGAACGTGTTCATCGGTCTCGGGTTCCAGATCGCCGAAGGGCCCGAGGTCGAGACCGATTGGCACAACTTCGAAGCGCTGAACATGGGGGAGGGTCATCCGGCCCGGGGTGAGTTCGACACACTGTTCGTGGACTACGCCCCCGGCGGCGGCGAGCCCGGTCACACCGTGCTGCGCACCCACACGTCACCGGTGCAGATCCGCACCATGCTCCAGCAGGAGCCGCCGATCTACATCGTGGCGCCCGGCCGCGTCTTCCGGCGCGACACGCCCGACGCCACCCACATGCCGGTCTTCCACCAGATCGAGGGCCTGGTCATCGACCGGAACATCACGATGGCACACCTCGCCGGCACGATCGAGGCGTTCACCACCGCCTTCTTCGGCCAGCAGCTCCCGTCGCGTCTGCGGCCGAGCTACTTCCCGTTCACGGAACCGTCCGCCGAGTTCGACATCCGGCGGCCCGACGGGTCCTGGATGGAGATGTGCGGCTGCGGCATGGTGCACCCCAACGTGTTGCGGGCCGGCGGCCTCGACCCCGAGGAATGGAGCGGGTTCGCATTCGGCTTCGGGATCGATCGCATGGCGGTCATGCGACATCAGGTCGGTGACATCCGCGACATGTTCACCAACGACATTCGCTTCATCGAGCAATTCTGATGTCGAATTCACTCGCTCCGCTCCGTTCGACCGAAGGGTTACGAGCGGCTCCGCCGCACTCGACCGATGTCGACGTCACCACGAGCCAAATCGGTCGTCGGTGGAGAGCGGTCGCGAGCGCCCTCTCCACACCACCCTCACTACGGTGTCCCGCTCTCTCGCTGCAAGGTTGTAGATCGTGAAAATTCTGTTGTCGTGGCTGAACGAGTACGGGGACTTCGCCGATCCCTCGGATGGTGCCGCGGTCCGACGGTTGACCGACACGTTGACGACGCTCGGGCTGGAGGTCGACACGGTCGACCACGTCGGTGCGACGGTCGACGGCGTCGTCAGCGCGCAGGTGAAGCGGCTCGAGCAGCACCCGGACGCAGCCAAGGTCCAGCGCGTCTACGTCGATGCCGGTGACGGCGAGGAGCGCCACGTCTGGTGTGGTGCCTTCAACATGTCGGTGGGCGATGTCGTCCCGCTCGCAACGCTGGGCACCACGATGCCCAACGGGATGACGATCGAACGTCGGGGCATCCTCGGCGTCGACTCCGAGGGCATGCTGTGCGCAGCCGACGAACTCGGACTCGGCGACGACCACAGCGGCATCCTGATCCTTCCCGAAGGGACGCCACTCGGCGTGCCCTACGGCGAGGTGCTCGGCATCGAAACGGACGTACTGATCGACGTCGAGGTGACCCGGAACCGACCCGACTGCTGGGGCTACGTGGGCATCGCCCGTGACGTCGCCGCCCAGATGGGTATCGAGTTCCGCCCGCCGACGCCGGAGCTCGTGTTCGACGGACCCGCGCGAACCGCACCCGTCGAGATCATCGACGGCGACCGATGCGGCAGGTTCACATCCGTCGTCATGAGTGGCGTCCAGGTCGGGCCCAGCGCACCGTGGATGCAGCGCCGTCTGACAGCCGCTGGCATGCGTGCCATCAACAACGTCGTCGACGTGTCCAACTACGTCACGCTGGAACTGAATCAACCGACCCACGCCTACGACCTGGACACGCTCGGCGGTGGAGGCTTCAGGATCCGAGTGGCGACCGATGGTGAACAGCTCACGACACTCGACGGCGAGACACGAACGCTCACGTCGTCGGATCTCCTGATCTGCGATGCCCAAGATCGTCCGATCGGCATCGGTGGCGTCATGGGCGGCCTCGACACCGAGATCAGCGCCGGCACGACCGTCGTCGCGCACGAGATCGCCTGGTTCACGCCCCTGACGGTGTTGCAGACGTCGGCACGCCTCGGACTCCGTTCCGAGGCGTCCGCCCGCTACGAGCGAGGCTGTGACCCGTACGTCATCGAGACCGCGCACGCTCGCTTCGCCGAGCTCTTACGTGAGACGTGTCCGGACCTCGTCGTGCATGCCGGTATGGCCGACGCCCGTGGTTCGTCGATGCCCGAACGCGACCGATCGACGACGGTCCGCGTCGTGCAGGTGAACCGTCTGCTCGGCACGGACCTGACCGGCGACGACCTGCCGCCCCTGCTCGACCCGATCGGGTACACGGTCACCGGCGACGGCGAGACGCGTACGGTCTCGTTGCCCACATGGCGTCCCGACAGTGAGATCGAGGTCGACGTGATCGAGGAGGTCGCCCGCCACTACGGCTACGACAACCTCGGCAAGGCCGTGCCGAAGTCCACCGTGCACGGCGCGCTCACGGCGCACCAGCAACGACGGCGGTTGCTGCGCGAGGTGCTGCTCGGCCTGGGGATCTCCGAAGCGATGCCGAACCCGTTCCTTGCGCCCGACACCCTGGCCGAGGCGGGCCTCGACGGCCCGTCGATCTCGATCACCAACCCACTGGTCGTCGAGGAATCGGTCCTGCGGACCTCACTCCGCCCGGGCATGCTGGAAGCCGTCGCGTTCAACGAGTCGCACCGTCGCCCCGGGGTCAAGCTGTTCGAGATCGGTCACGTCTACCCGCCGGGCTCCGGCGAGTTACCCGACGAGTACGAAGCCTTGTGCGTCGTGCTCGCCGGGGAGGACGCCACATCGGCGATGGCCGTGTGGCGCGAGGTGTCGGCGGCACTGGGCGTGGGGGCACGGATCGACCAGGCTCGCGCTCCCGCAGGCCTGCACGCGACACGCTCGGCGATGCTCCAGGCCGGCAAGGAGCCGACCGGCGCGGTCGGCGAGGTCGACCCCGGTGTCCTCCAACGATTCGGTGTGTCGGAACGTGTGGCGATCCTGGAACTGAACCTCGACGACGTGCTCGCACGCGAACCGAAGCCCGCTCAGTGGAAGCCCGTCAGCCGCATGCCGTCGAGCGATCTCGATCTGGCGTTCGTCGTGACCGACGACGTGCCGGCGGAGAAGCTCGAGAAGGCGATCCGCCAGGGCGCCGGCGCACTGTTGGTCGACATCGATCTGTTCGACGTGTTCCGCGGGCCGTCGCTGGGCGAGGGGAGGCGCAGCCTCGCGTACCGTCTCCGTCTGCAGGCGTCCGATCGCAACCTCGACGACGGCGACATCGCCGAGATCCGCTCGTCGGTGGTGTCGGCGACCTCGAAACTCGATGCCGAGCTCAGGGGCTGATCGGACGATCGCGTGGCCGGTGAGATCGACCTCGAACGGATGCTGGCGACGCTCGACGTCGAACGGCGCGACGGCACCTTCACGTTCGTCGTCGGCGATCACCCCGCGCTCGCCGACGCCGCGCTCGCCGTGGTCCACGAGTCGGAGGGCACGACACTGGTCGTGCCCTCCGACGACGCCCGCCGTGCAGGGTTGGACGTCGAGTTCGAGGCCGCCTGGCTGACGCTCACCGTGTTCAGTGCGCTCGGTGCCGTCGGCCTCACCGCGGCGGTCAGCCGTGTGCTCGCCGACGCCGAGATCCCGTGCAACATGCTGGCCGGCTACCATCACGATCACCTGCTCGTGCCGGTCGATCGAGCGGACGATGCCGTGACGCTCGTGCGCGGTCTCAGTTCGAGCTGAGGTCGTCGGGCGCAGACGCCAGCCAGGCGAGTCGGCCGCCCTGGCGCCGCAGCACGTGACGCCAGAGCTGATCGGGGTCCGCCGCGAACACGTCATCGGGCTCGGCATCCAGCACCAGCCACGCGCCCGACTCGATCTCACCCTCCAGCTGGCCGGGGCCCCACCCGGCGTACCCCCGGAAGATTCGCACCGAGTCGACGAGACCCGCGATCAGCATCGGATCGGTCGTGAGATCCGCAGAAGCGACTCGTCCGGACACCGGCGAGAGCTCATCGGTGGGTTCGATCACCGGATCGTTCGCGTAGGCGAGAGCAATCAACGCGTCGGGTTCCACGGGGCCGCCGAGGAAGATCGACTCGGGTGCGGCCTGGAGGTCGAACCAGCGGTCGAGCGGCTCGTCCAGCGATTCATCGGTCGGACGGTTGATCACCACCCCGAGGGCACCGTCGTCACGATGTTCGAGTACGTAGACCACCGTTCGGTCGAAGTTCGGGTCCTCCAGCGGGGGCGTCGCCACGAGCAGCCGTCCCTTGGTCGGAGCCGAACCGTGCATCACCTCGACAGTCTGCCTCCGAATCGTGCCGTTCCGTGATTGCATGACCATTCGAATAGGCGTATAGTCATGCGTCATGGTCAAGGTCGGCGTCATCGGCGCATCGGGTTTCACCGGTGCCGAGCTCCTGCGCCTCGCAGCGCAGCATCCGGATTTCGACGTGGTGTACGCCACTGGCGACTCCCAGGCCGGTCTTCGTGCCGCGGAGCTGTATCCGAACCTCGCCGCCCACTACCCCGACCTCGTCCTCGAATCGTTCGATCTCGAGCGGGCTCGTGATCTCGACCTCGCCGTCCTCGGCCTGCCGCACGGAGCATCGATGGCGATGGCTCCCGAGCTCGTCGGACACGTCGGCTGCGTCGTCGACCTGTCGGCCGCCTACCGGCTGAAGGACCCGTCGCACTATCCGACCTACTACGGGTTCGAACACGATCAGCTCGGCCTGCTCTCCGATGCCGTGTTCGGTCTTCCGGAGCTGCACCGGGATGCGCTGCGCCACGCCGGGCTGATCGCGACGCCCGGGTGCCACGTCACCGCGGCGGTCCTGGCGCTCCGCCCCTTCGTCGAAGCCGGGCTCATCGGCACGACCGGTATCACCATCGACACGATGACGGGCATCACCGGTGCGGGTCGCAACCCGACACCGACCAACATCTTCTCCAGCGTCGATTCGAACGTCGAGGCGTACGGATTCCTCCATCATCGTCACACGCCTGAGATCGAGCAGGAGCTGGGCGCACGAGTGCTGTTCACGCCACATCTCGTGCCGATGAGCCGGGGGCTGTTGGCGACCTGCCATGCGCGGCCCGCGGCCGGCGTCGAGCTCTCGACGGAGCGGCTGCTCGAGGTGCTGCGCGTCCGGTGGGCGGCCGAGCCGTTCATGGTCGTCACCGACGGCTCGCCATCGACGAAGGCGACGCTCGGGTCGAATGCGGTCCATGTCACGGCGCGCTACGACGAGCGGACCGACACCGTGCTCGCCGTCGCCGCACTCGACAACCTCGCCAAGGGTGCGTCGGGCGGCGCCGTGCAGGCAGCGAACGTGGCCCTCGGTCTGGACGAGACCGCCGGCCTGACCTCGATCGGCCTCGCTCCGTGACCGTCGAGTCGTTGGAGCCGAACCTCGGGGCGATGGACGCCGCCGGGGTGAAGGCCGCCATCCTCGTCGAGGCATTGCCGTACATCCGGCGTTTCGCCGGCAAGGTCGTGGTGGTGAAGTACGGCGGCAATGCGCTCGCCGGAACCTCGGAACACGATGCGTTGTCGCTGTTCGCCGAAGACATCGTGCTCATGCGTCTGGTCGGCATGCGGCCGGTGGTGGTGCACGGTGGTGGCCCCCAGATCAGCGAGATGATGGCTCGTCTCGGCAAGCAGAGCGAATTCGTCGACGGCCTGCGCGTCACCGACGCTGAAACCGTCGGCATCGCCCGCATGGTCCTCAAGGGGCAGGTCAACCCTCAGCTCGTCGCGGCGATCAACGTGCACGGGAACTACGCGGTCGGCGTCAGCGGTGTCGACGGCGGGCTGATCCGAGCCGTTTCCCGCGACCCGGCGCTCGGCTTCGTCGGCGACGTCACGAAGGTCGATCCCGGTGTGCTCCACGGCCTGCTCGACGACGAGTTCATTCCGGTGATCGCGACGATCGGCTCCGACGAGACCGGTCAGGCGTACAACATCAACGCCGACACGGTGGCCGGTGCGATCGCCGAGTCGTTGCACGCCGAGAAGCTGGTGTACCTCACGGACATCGAGGGCCTCCGACGCGACGTCGACGACGCCGCGAGCCTGATCCGGCAGACCGACGCCGACGAGCTCGACTCGATGGTCGCCGACGGCACGATCGCAGGCGGGATGATCCCCAAGGTGACGAGTTGCACCCACGCCGTGCGCCACGGCGTTCGAAACGCCCACATCCTCGACGGACGGATCGCGCACGTACTCCTCCTCGAGATCTTCACCGACTCGGGCATCGGCACGATGATCCGCGGAGCGCAGGAAGCAGCGACATGACCCACACGTTCGACACCACCGGGATGGAACACTGCCCGTTCATGCCCGTCTTCGGCGCGCCTGCCCTGAGCATGGAACGGGGTCGCGGCACCGAACTCTGGGACACGAACGGCTCCCGCTACCTCGACTTCCTGTCGGGTATCGCGGTGACGTCGCTCGGCCATGCCAACCCGGTGATCGCCGAGGCCATCAGCCGTCAGGCGTCGACGCTGCTGCACGTCAGCAACTTCTTCACGAATCCGCAGGCCACTGCGGCGGCGGTGAAGGTGAACGAGCTGCTCGAGGACGCGACCGGGTACGCAGGTCAGTTGTTCTTCACCAACTCCGGGGCGGAATCCAACGAGTGTGCGCTCAAGCTCGCCAGGAAGTGGGGCGGGCGCGGCCGGCACACTGTGGTCAGCGCGTTCGGGAGCTTCCACGGCCGAACGCTCGCCACGCTCGCCGCGACCGGTCAGCCCGCCAAGCACGAACCGTTCGCACCGATGCCCGACGGCTTCAAACACGTCGCCTGGGGCGACCTCGACGCGGTGCGGGCCGCGGTCGACGCGTCGGTCGCGGCCGTGATCATCGAACCGATCCAGGGTGAGGGCGGCGTGAACCCGGCGCCGACGGGCTACCTCCAAGGCATCCGCGATCTTTGCGACGACGTCGGTGCCCTGATGATCATCGACGAGATCCAGACCGGATTCGCGAGGACCGGCCACTGGTTCGGCTTCGAGATCGACGGGGTCCGTCCCGATGTCGTCACCCTGGCCAAGGCGATGGGCAACGGCATGCCGGTCGGGGCGTGCTGGGCTCGCACCGAGGTCGCCTCCGTGTTCGAACCGGGCGATCACGGGAGCACCTACAGCGGAACGGCGATCGCGACCGCCGCGGTCAGCGCCGTCGTCGACGAGATGCGTCGACTCGACGCCCCGGCGATGGCGGCGGACAAGGGGGCCCGGTTGACCGACCTGCTGCTCGCACTCCCGCAGGTCGAATCGGTTCGAGGGGCCGGCCTCATCCTCGGCGTTCAACTCGTCGACGGCATCGACGCGCCCGCGGTCTACCGCCGGCTGATCGAGATGGGTCTGATCTGCAATGCCGTGAACGCGTCGACGCTCAGGCTGCTCCCACCGTTGACGGTTCGTGACGACGAGTTGGTCGAGGCCGTCGGCCTGATCGCCACCGCGTTGGACGAGGCCTCGGTATGACCAGATCGTTCCTGAACGTCACCGACTGCACCGCAGCCGAGATCGCCCTCCTCCTCGACATCGCGGATCGGCCGATCGCCGCGCTGGGACGCCCGCTCGAGGGTGGCGGTGTTGCCTTGATCTTCGAGAAGCCGTCGAACCGGACGCGGCAGTCGACCGAGATGGCAGTCGTGCAGCTCGGCGGCCATCCGGTCTACACGCGGGGCGACGAGGTCGGATTCGACACCCGCGAGTCGGTCGAGGACATCGCCCGGATCATGGAGGGCTACCACGCCGTGATCGCCGCGCGGGTGTTCGCGCACGAGACCGTCGAACGGCTGGAAGGGGCGACGTCGGTGCCGATCGTCAACATGCTCAGCGACTGGTCGCACCCGCTCCAGGCGGTGGCTGATGCCCTCACGATGCAGCACCGGTTGGGTGACCTCGCCGGGAAGACGGTTGCCTACGTCGGTGATTACAACAACGTCGCCCGCTCGCTGGGCGAGATCTCGGCGCTGCTCGGTATGCACGTGCGGTACGGCTGTCCCACCGGTTTCGACGCCGACGACGCCGAACTGGAGCGCCTCCTGCTGCTCGGTGCGGCCTCGATCGAGCAGACGCCTCGGCCGACGGAGGCGGTTGCCGGTGCGCACGCCGTCCACACCGACACGTGGGTGTCGATGGGTCAGGAGGCCGACAAGGAGGCCCGTCGGCAGACGTTCGAGGGCTACACCGTCGACGAGGCGATGATGGCGACGGCCGACCCGACCGCGATCTTCATGCACTGCCTGCCCGCGTACCGGGGGTTCGAGGTGAGCGCCGAGGTCATCGACGGGCCCCGCAGCGCCGTGTTCGAACAAGGACACAACCGCATGCACGCTGCTCGGGCGGTGCTGGCGTTCCTGCTGGGGGTCCGATGAGCAAGGTGCAGCGGCAGCAAGCGATCGCCCGGCTGATCGAGCAGCACGCAGTGACGAACCAACCTCAGTTGGTCGAACTCCTCGCGGACGAGGGCATCACGGCCACCCAAGCGACGGTGTCGCGCGATCTCGACGACCTGGGAGCGATCAAGGTTCGTGTTCCGGGTGGCGCCACCGTGTACGCCGTGCCCGAGTTCGTGCCGGAGCGCGTCGCACCGCTCGACCAGCTTCGCCGGGTCATGGGGGAATGGGTCGCCGAGGTCACTCACTCGTCGAACGTCGTCGTGGTGCGTACGCCGCCCGGGTGTGCGCACGTCGTCGCGTCGGCGCTCGACCGCAGTGGACTCGATGGATTGCTGGGTACCGTCGCGGGCGACGACACCATGCTGTGCGTGGCGGCGGAGGCCGTCGGTGGTGAGGCCCTCGCGACCGGGCTGCGCGAGTTGGCCGGCATCGAAGGAGCACACGGGTGACCGGCGACCAGGCGGGTTCGACCCTGTGGCACGGCCGGTTCGACGGTGGTCCGGCCGATTCGTTGATGGCGTACACCGTCAGCCTGCCCTACGACCAACAGATGTGGCCCGACGACATCGAGGGCTCACGAGCCCACGTGCGTGGACTCGCGAGGACCGCACTGCTGACCGGCGACGAGCGAGACACGATCCTCGCTGCGCTCGATCGGGTGGCCGAGGAGCTCGAGGCAGGCTCGTTCGTCTTCGTCGAATCCGACGAGGACATCCACACCGCTGTCGAGCGCCGGGTGACCGAGCTCGCCGGCGCCACCGGCGGCAAGCTGCACACGGCCCGGAGCCGCAACGATCAGGTCGCGACCGACTTGCGACTGTGGTGCAAGCGACAGCTCCCGCAGGTGGCGGTGGCCCTGCTCGGACTGCAGGAGGTGCTGCTCGAGCGAGCTGTCCAGGCGGGCGATGCGTATCTTCCCGGCTACACCCACCTCCAGCGAGCGCAGCCCGTGCTGCTCGCCCACCACCTCCTCGCTCATGGATGGGCGATCGCTCGCGACATCGACCGCCTGATCGACACCCTGCGACGCCTCGACGTGTCGCCGCTCGGGGCGGGTGCGCTCGCCGGTTCGTCATTGCCCATCGACCCGGAGGGAACGGCCGCCGACCTGGGTTTCCGGGGGGTCTTCGACAACAGCCTCGACGCGGTCAGCGATCGTGATTTCGTCGCCGAGGCCGTGTTCGATCTCGCGATGATCGGCATCCATCTGTCACGTATCGGCGAGGAGTGGGTGGTGTGGACGTCGGGCGAGTTCGGCTTCGCCCGGCTCGACGACGCCTACGCGACCGGCTCGTCGATGCTTCCGCAGAAGAAGAACCCCGACATCGCCGAGCTCGCCCGTGGCAAGAGCGGACGACTGATCGGGAACCTGACCGGTCTGCTCGCCACGCTGAAGGGTCTGCCCATGGCCTACAACCGCGACCTGCAGGAAGACAAGGAGCCACTGTTCGATTCGGTCTCACAGGTGGTGCTCGCGGTGTCGGCCCTGAGCGGGATGATCGCGACGGCGACCTTCGACACCGAAGCGATGCAGGCGGCTGCCGACGAGGAGACGACGGCGGCCACGGATCTCGCCGAATACCTCGTCCGCTCCGGCGTGCCGTTCCGCGAGGCGCACGCGATCGTCGGTGTCCACGTTCGGGCGACGTTGGCCGGTGAGGGCACGCTCCGCGAGCTGGTGGCTGCTGACGGCCGACTCGGCCCCGACGCGGCGGCGCTCGTGGGGCCAGGGGTCGGCGTTCGACAGCGGACGTCGCGAGGTGGTGCCGGGCCCACCGCTCTACCGGATCAGGTCGATCGGTACCGAGTGATGCTGGCACGCGAACGTGATGCACTCGGCGTGGATTGACCCGGTGCGACGGGTCCCGCGTCAGCTCCTTGCCGGTGATGCACCCGACGTCGCGCCGCTCCTGTTGAACAAGCTGCTCGTCCACGGTGACTGCATCGGACGGATCGTCGAGGTCGAGGCGTACCGGCAGGACGATCCGGCGAGTCACACGTTTCGTGGGCGCACGCCGCGCAACGAGGTGATGTTCGGGCCACCGGGGCACCTCTACGTCTACTTCACCTATGGCATGCATTTCTGCGCGAACGTCGTCACCGGTCCGCCGGGTGCCGGGGCGGCCGTGCTCCTCCGGGCGATCGAGCCGGTGGCCGGCATCGACATCATGCGCGAGCGACGGCACGGACGGGCTGCGCTCGCGGACGGTCCGGCCAAGCTGTGTCAGGCGTTCTCCATCGACGGCAGCCACAACGGTGCGGATCTGCTGTGTGGCGATCGCACTCCGGGACTGTTCGACGACGGCATGCGACCTCCGAGGACGCCTCGGGTCGGTCCCCGCGTGGGCATCACCAAAGCGGTCGACGTACCGTGGCGATGGCGGGTGCCGACGGGGACATGAGCGACGTGCGACGGGTCTCGGTGGTCGGTTCGAGCGGTGCCGGCACGAGCACCTTCGGGATCGGTCTGGCTCGCCGACTGGGTGTGCCGTTCATCGAACTCGATGCCGTCCATCACCTCGCCGACCGGACCCGATCGACACCCGGGAGTTCGGTGGCAGGTTGCGGCGACCGCATCGAATGATGTGGCGGTCATCGACGGCAACGACGGGGCCGTCGTGCGATGGTTCGGTCCGGGAGCGAGCCGACACGGTGATCTGGCTCGACGTGTCGAAGCCGGTTGCGCTGTGGCAGGTCTCGAGGCACACGCTGGGTCGGGCACTCACCGGTGCCGAGCTGTGGAACGGCAACGTGGGGCCGACATCTTGAGATGGGGATCCGGAAGCGATCATCCGATGGGTGGGGACGACCCGCAGTGAGGGTGCACAGGAGAGACGAGCGACGCAGCGTGGATCCCGACCTGTGGCACCTCCGCTACGTTCGCCTGCGTAACCGGCGACGGATGGTCCGTTTCCTCGGCGGGATCCGATCAGCACACGGCGCGCACGCTCGGGTACGGGTTGACCGCAGCCCCGCCGCCGGGGTGGATCTCGAAGTGGAGGTGGGGGATCCCCGCGTTTCCGGTCGAACCGTTGTAGCCGATCACCTCGCCCTGCGCCACCGATCGGCTCGAGCCTTCCCAACTGGACAGGTGGGCGTAGTAGTACGTGTCACCGTCGTTGGCGGTCAACCAGGCTGCATTGCCGCCGAGCCGGTTGGTCTTGAACCTCACCGTTCCCGACTTGACGGCGACGAGCGGCACGCCGGCCGGTGCGATCATGTCGACGCCCTGATGGCGTCGGCCGCCCGACCGTGGCGCACCCCACGTGTCGGAGAACGTGTGACTGCCGCGGACCGGGCAGATGATGCCCGGGCGCGGCGGCTCGGGTGCGGGCGGCGGCTCGGGTGCGGGCGGTGGCTCGGGTTCGGCTTCCGGTTCCGGTTCGGGCGCGTCGGCCGGGGGAGGATCGTCGGTCGTGTTGGGCCGATCGTCGCCGGCGGGTGGATCGGCGGCCGGCGGAGGATCGGCGTCGGATGCCGGAGCCGCGGCGGGCTGCGTCGCGGCCTGGACCTGCGACGCAGTGGCAGCAGCGGCAACCGCAGCCTCTTCCGCTGCGACGCGTTGGCGTTCGGCCTCGCGAAGTGCTTCGAGCTCGCGCCGGACCGCCTCGTCGCGAAGGCGCTGCTCCTCGATCTCCTGCAGTCGCAGGATCTCCGCCTCCGCCTCGGCCTGCAGCGCCGCCAGGTCGTCGCGGGCCTGCTCGGTCTCGGCCTGCTGGCGGGTGAGCGTCCGACGGGACTCCTCGAGCGCCTCGATCGCCGCGTCGAAGTCGTCGACGCTGACGAGGGAGGCGCCGGTCGCTGCTCCGAAGTAGACGTCTGCGGCGCCGTCGTCGGTGGCCGCCTCGATGCCGTCGAGCAGTGGGTTCCCCGCCACACCGCCACCGGTGAATCGGCGGATCGCCAGCGACGAGAGGTCAGAACGGAGGACGTCCACGGCGGACTGTTGTTCGCCGAGTTGGCGTTCGGTGACTGCCAGCTCGACCGACAGGACGTCGAGCCTGGACTCGGCTTCGAACATCGCGTCGGCGGCACGTGTCGCCCGATCGCGAGCCGCTTGGATCTCGGCTGCCGCCCGCTTCGCGGCATCGTCGCCGGTGCCCGCGGAAACGTCCAGCGGGGCGACCAAGAGCGCGAACGCGGCGACCGACGCACCGAGACGGCGCGCCCTGCTTCGGTGTGGCCGGCTCAGGGGCATCCACGCATGTTACGGAAAGATGACGGCGTTTGTGGAGCGGGCCGGACGAAGGCGATCCCAGCGGTCGACGGTCGACGGCGCGAACGGAACGTCGAATCGGGTCAGTGGCGGCGTCGGACCGCGAACATCATCGCGCCGGTGGCGTTGACCAGTGCGGTGTCGAATCGGTCGCGCAGGAGCAGCTCGACGATCTGCCAGAGCGATTCGGCATCCGGCGAGATGTCTTCGATCACGGCCCAACCACCCACCCGGAGGCGGTCGAGTGCGAACAGCAGTACGGCGAGGTTGGCATCCGGTGAGTGAAGTCCGTCGTCGATGATCAGGTCGATCTCGCCGTCGATGAGGTCATCCAGCTCGGCGAACGACGACTCGTCGGTCTGGTCGATGTAGCAGGTCTCGATGCGCTCCTCGGTGAACAGCACGCGTCGGTCGACGTCGGCGCCGTACACCTTCGCGTTCGGGAGATAGTCGCGAAACGCTCGAAGCGATGCGCCGGGGCGCCCCTCGAGACCCATGCTCGACACGACATCCGGATGGTTGGTGCCGAGTCCGATCTCGACGACGGTGCCGACCCGGGCGGGATCGCCGAGCGCCCGGGCGTACAGATGGTGGTAGTCGTGCTTGGACGCCTTGTCGCTGCCGTGTGCGTCGAGCAGTTCGCGCAGCCGACGGACGTCGATCGGCTCCTGTCCATCGATGCGGAAGTCGGTCACGTCGATCGGTGAGAGCAGTTCGTGGCCCGTTGCGACGGCGACGGAAGCGATGAGCGGAATCGTTCGTCGGGCGGTCTGCAAGGTGAGCCGTGCCCGTTCCTGGTAGGTGCCGGCGGAGTATGGGGCGAGGGCCGGCAGCGTGGTGACGACCTCGACGCTGTTCTCACCGCGGACGTGGCGTTCGATGCGACGCTTGATGCGCACCGCGAGCGCAGATCGCCGCAGCAGATCCCCCACGTCGCTGCGAACTGCGTGGAGACGCCGTCTGGTCGATGCTGTCGCCGTCACGTGGTCAAACCGCCTTGTCGTCGTGCTCTGCCATCGAGTGGTCGTGAAGCCAGCCTCGACTGTACATGCACCGTCGGGCTCGGATCCGAGTCGGAGCTCACACGTCGGGACCGTGGCACCAGGAACCGTGCGAGGGCGAACTCCAGGGGTGCTGCGTCGATCGTGCGCCCGATCTCCGTTGCGTCACCGTGATGCGCTCTTGGGCAGTGAGTCGCGGAACGGGATGCCGGAGCAGAGCCCGGGTGACTCGACGCAGACCCACGACAGATCGAGATCTCGGCCCATGGGAGCGTTCCGCAAGGGTTCGACAACCGGCCGGGCCGCTGCGTTGGCCCGGCTCGTGTGAGCTGCCCATCACCGGGTGAGTGGGCGAGGCATACTGAATCGTGCCTCGACGCATGTTCACGATTGTCGCCGCCGTCGCGATGGTGGCCGGCGCGGCGGGCGTCTCGGCGGCCGTCGGGCGCAGCCCTGCCGTGGTCGGCGAGCCCGCGGTCCGGCTGTCGTCGCCCGATCGGGCCCTGCTCGTCAGTGACTCGGCCTGGCTCGGCATCAAGACGTACGGTGCCGTCGACTCGATCCGGGGGTTCGAGCACATGCTCGATCTGGCATCGTGTCGGCGTCGGGTCGTCACGTCCTGCCGCAACTACGACGGCCACGTCCCGATCCCACTCTACGACGAGGTCGCCTGGCGCGAGGGCGTGTACAACACGCTGATCGTCGCGACGGGGTACAACGACGGTGATCAACGCTTCCGCGCCGACGTGGACACGATCGTCGATCTCACGCGCCGTCTCGGGTACGAACGCATCGTCTGGCTGACGCTCCGGGCGAACGTGTCGTACCGGTCGCCCGGCGACGCAGGCTTCGCGGCCGTCTTCGAACGCAACAACGCCACCCTTCGCGACATGGTGGCGTCCGGTGAGTATCCGGAGGTGATCGTCGCCGATTGGGCCGCGTACGCACGTGACCGGCCCGACTGGTTCGCCGGCGACGGGATCCACCTGCGCAACGCCGGACCGTGGGCAGCCGGTGACTACATCTCGCGGAAGATCGCGTCGCTCGACGGACGGCCCTGTGCGATGCCGCTGCGAGCTGGGGAACCCGCACCGGATCCGTGTCCCGATCCCGACGCGTCCGGCGTGATCGCCGATCTGGAGAGCATCTACCCGATCGGACAGCCGTATCCGCGGGATCCGTTCGTGCTGGAGTGGGAGGGGTTCAGTTCCTGGCCGGAGTCACCCTGGTGGTCGAGCTAGCGCCGTCGTCGCCGACCGTGGCCGGCAACGTGTCGCGGTGATCGGTGGCGGGCATGGCATCATCGGAGGCGCTATGGACCTGATTGCCGACCTCGAGGCCCGCGGTCTCATCCACGACTCGACCGACCGGGACGTCCTCCGCGCTCGTGTGCAGGATCGGCCGGTGGGGATCTACTACGGCTGCGACCCCACGGCCGACAGCTTGCACGTCGGCAATCTGATCGGGTTGATCGTGCTCCGGCGATTCCAGGAAGCAGGCCATCGTGCGATCGCGCTGGCCGGAGGTGCGACGGGAATGGTCGGCGACCCCGGTGGTCGGTCGGAGGAGCGTAACCTGCTCGACGACGAAACCCTCAGCGCCAACGTCTCAGCGATCAAGGGGCAACTCGGCCGCGTCGTCGATTTGTCCGATCCGCAGCGGGGCGTGCTCGTCGACAACCGTGACTGGACGCAGCCGATCACGCTGCTCGAGTTCCTTCGCGACGTCGGCAAGCACGTCACCGTCAACCAGATGATCGCCCGTGAGAGCGTGCGGATACGGCTCGAGAGCGAGCACGGCATCTCGTTCACGGAGTTCAGCTACATGCTCCTGCAGGCCAATGACTATCTGTGGCTGTTCGACCACCTTCAGTGCGAGATCCAGATCGGCGGCTCCGACCAGTGGGGCAACATCGTCTCGGGGGTCGATCTGATCCGGCGCAAACGGCAGCACACCGTGCACGCGTTCTCGTGGCCGCTCCTCAAGGCCGCGGACGGCTCCAAGCTGGGCAAGACGACCGGCGCCCGTATCTGGCTCGATCCTGACAGGACCTCGCCGTACCAGCTGCGTCAGTACTTCATGCAAGTGGCCGACGACGACGTGCGGCCCCAGATGCTGGCGTTCTCGCTCCGTTCCGTCGCCGAGCTCGACGAGGTGCTCGCCGAGCACAGCGAGGCGCCGCATCTGCGGATCGCCCAGCGAGCGCTGGCGCGCGAGGTCACGGCGCTCGTGCACGGCGAGGATGCGGCCGCGGCCGCCGATGAAGCCGCCGACGTGCTCTTCGGCGGTGACCCCACGGACGCATCAGCGGCCGCGTTCGCTGCGGTCGCGCGGGAGGTTCCCTCATCGGAGCTGACACGTGCGCAACTCGGCGACGTCGTCGACGTGCTCGTGACCACCGGTCTGGCCCAGTCGAAAGGTGACGCCAGACGCACACTCGAGGGCTCCGGATTTCGATGCAACGGGTTCGTGCTCGACGCGTCGTCCCAGCTCAGCACCCTCGAACCGTTGCACGGCCGCTACCTGCTCCTGCAGCGCGGCAAGAAGTCACATCACCTGCTGGAAGTTTTTCCCTGACCCAGGTTGCGCACCCCACACCGCACGGCTAGTGTTTCTCTTCGCTCCACGACGGCCGATCGGCCCCGGAAGAGCCACCGGCACCAAGCCTGGCAGGCAGCGACATCACCGCCGAGAACGTGCCCGAGCTACGGCTCCTTGAAAACGGAAGAGAAGACAGAATGCCAGTGCGGGCAGGACGTCAGGGCGAACATCCCTCGGGGTGATCGTGAGACGAACCTGCTTGTCAATTCGGTCATCGACATACCCTTGTCGGTGACAAAAAAATACGTCAAGATCGTGACGTTCGTGTATTCCACACGGGCGACACGCTCGACACTCAATCGTTCTGATCTCGAGGCAACCGCCGAGAGTGACGACACGTTTTTGTTGGAGAGTTTGATCCTGGCTCAGGACGAACGCTGGCGGCACGCTTAACACATGCAAGTCGAACGAGGTTCATGGAGCTTGCTCCAGAAGACCTAGTGGCGAACGGGTGCGTAACACGTGAGAAACCTGCCCTGAACTTGGGAATAACAGTTGGAAACGACTGCTAATACCGAATATCTTCACGACGTCGCATGGCGATGTGAAGAAAGCTTTATGCGGTTTGGGAGGGTCTCGCGGCCTATCAGCTTGTTGGTGAGGTAACGGCTCACCAAGGCATCGACGGGTAGCTGGTCTGAGAGGATGATCAGCCACACTGGGACTGAGACACGGCCCAGACTCCTACGGGAGGCAGCAGTGGGGAATATTGCACAATGGGCGCAAGCCTGATGCAGCGATGCCGCGTGCGGGATGAAGGCCCTAGGGTTGTAAACCGCTTTCAGCAGGGAAGAAAATGACGGTACCTGCAGAAGAAGGTGCGGCCAACTACGTGCCAGCAGCCGCGGTGACACGTAGGCACCAAGCGTTGTCCGGATTTATTGGGCGTAAAGAGCTCGTAGGCGGTTCAGTTAGTCGGGTGTGAAAACTCTGGGCTCAACCCAGAGACGCCACCCGATACTACTGTGACTAGAGTACGGTAGGGGAGTGGGGAATTCCTGGTGTAGCGGTGAAATGCGCAGATATCAGGAGGAACACCAGTGGCGAAGGCGCCACTCTGGGCCGTAACTGACGCTGAGGAGCGAAAGCATGGGTAGCAAACAGGATTAGATACCCTGGTAGTCCATGCCGTAAACGTTGGGCACTAGGTGTGGGTCTCAACCAACGAGATCCGCGCCGTCGCTAACGCATTAAGTGCCCCGCCTGGGGAGTACGGTCGCAAGACTAAAACTCAAAGGAATTGACGGGGGCCCGCACAAGCAGCGGAGCGTGTTGCTTAATTCGATGCAACGCGAAGAACCTTACCTGGGTTTGACATGTAGGGAAAAGCTCTAGAGATAGGGTGTCCTTCGGGGCTCTACACAGGTGGTGCATGGCTGTCGTCAGCTCGTGTCGTGAGATGTTGGGTTAAGTCCCGCAACGAGCGCAACCCTTATCCTGTGTTGCCAGCAAGTAATGTTGGGGACTCGCAGGAGACTGCCGGGGTCAACTCGGAGGAAGGTGGGGATGACGTCAAGTCATCATGCCCCTTATGCCCAGGGCTGCAAACACGCTACAATGGCCGGTACAGAGGGCTGCGATCCCGCGAGGGTGAGCGAATCCCACAAAGCCGGTCTCAGTTCGGATTGGAGTCTGCAACTCGACTCCATGAAGCCGGAGTTGCTAGTAATCCCGGATCAGCACGCCGGGGTGAATACGTTCCCGGGCCTTGTACACACCGCCCGTCACACCACGAAAGTCGGTAACACCCGAAGCCGGTGGCCCAACTCGCAAGAGAGGGAGCCGTCGAAGGTGGGATCGGTGATTGGGGTGAAGTCGTAACAAGGTAGCCGTACCGGAAGGTGCGGCTGGATCACCTCCTTTCTAAGGAGTGCTTTCCCGTCTGTAGGTCGTCATCAGTACGATCCAGATGGGACACTACCTAGTTGGTGCACTGGTAGGGCTGTCGGCCACTGACCTCGAGGGTCGCAGGGATTCGGTCCCTCCTCACGAGTGATGTCGTCGCCGGCTTACCGTCTTCTCTTCCGTTTTGAGGGAGTCATTCCTCTACGACGCCGCTGCGTCGAGCCGGCCTTCGTGCCGAGTTCCGCACGCGTCACGTCGCACCTTGAGAACTGCAGAGCAAGCACGAGCATCTTGATCTCTCTTCGGAGAGATCGAATGAAGTTCAATTTTGTTTGAACGATCGAAATGTACAAAGAATTCCAAGCTACAAAGAGCCAACGGTGGATGCCTTGGCGCCAAGAACCGATGAAAGACGTGAGTGACTGCGAAAAGCTCCGGGGAGCCGTCTACTAGGCCTCGATCCGGAGATCTCTGAATGGGGAAACCCACCACTCGTCATGGAGTGGTACCCCGGTCTGAATACATAGGGCCGGAGGAGGGAACGACGGGAATTGAAACATCTCAGTACCGTCAGGAAAGGAAAGCAACCGCGACACCCTGAGTAGCGGCGAGCGAAAAGGGTAGAGACTAAACCGTATCAGTGCCAAGCCTAGCGGCGTTGCTGATGCGGGGTCGTGGGACCAGTAGTGTGAGCGCTAGATCACACACGGAGTTACCAAGCTGCTGTGTAGGAGAACACACCTGGAAAGGTGGGCCGGAGTGGGTAACAGCCCCGTATCTGAAACGCAAGCAGCCTCCGACTGTCATCCCAAGTAGCGCCGGGACCGAGCAAACCGGCGTGAATCTGCGGGGACCACCCCGTAAGTCTAAGTATTCCTTGGCGACCGATAGTGAACCAGTACCGTGAGGGAAAGGTGAAAAGTACCCCGGGAGGGGAGTGAAATAGTACCTGAAACCGTTGGTTTACAAGCAGTTAGAGCGTCGTCAGGCCTTCGGGCCTGGCCGCGATAGCGTGCCTTTTGAAGAATGAGCCTGCGAGTTACGGTATGTGGCAAGGTTAACCAGTGATGGGAAGCCGAAGCGAAAGCGAGTCTGAATAGGGCGTTGAGTCGCATGCTGTAGACCCGAAGCCAAGTGATCTATGCATGGCCAGGTTGAAGCGAAGGTAAGACTTCGTGGAGGACCGAACCCACGTCGGTTGAAAACGGCGGGGATGAGCTGTGTATAGGGGTGAAAGGCTAATCAAACTTGGCGATAGCTGGTTCTCCTCGAAATGCATCTAGGTGCAGCGTTGCATGTTCAGTACCGGAGGTAGAGCACTGATTGGGCTAGGGGGCCTACAAGCTTACCGAACTCAGTCAAACTCCGAATGCCGGTACTCCAGAGTGCAGCAGTGAGACTACGAGGGATGAGCTTCGTTAGTCGAAAGGGAAACAGCCCAGACCATCAGCTAAGGCCCCTAATTCTGAACTAAGTGGTAAACGATGTGGGATTGCTGAGACAGCCAGGAGGTTGGCTTAGAAGCAGCCACCCTTGAAAGAGTGCGTAATAGCTCACTGGTCGAGTGATCCTGCGCGGACAATGTAACGGGGCTAAGTTCAGAGCCGAAGCTATGGGTTCGTACATCAGTACGAGCGGTAGAGGAGCGTCGATGTTGCAGTGAAGCCGGCCTGGAAGGGTCCTGTGGAGCGGCATCGAGTGAGAATGCAGGCATGAGTAGCGAGAGAGGGGTGAGAAACCCCTCCGCCGTAAGCCCAAGGTTTCCTGGGGAAGGCTAATCCCCCCAGGGTAAGTCGGGAGCTAAGGCGAGGCCGAAAGGCGTAGTCGATGCACAACTGGTTAATATTCCAGTACCACCGTGTCCGCGCCAAGCCCAAGAGGGGCAACGTTGGGGCTGTTCACCTTCGGGTGAGCGAACCGACCGAGACCCTGGCGGGTAGCTGAAGGGGGACGCAGGAGGGTAGGTGATCCGGGGCGATGGTAGTCCCCGGGTAAGCGTGTAGGCGGGTTCCGATGAGAGTTGGGGCCGTAACGCCGAGACGCGATGCCGAGACACAAGTCGAAGTCACTGATCCCATGCTGCCAAGAAAATCCCAGCAGCGAGTTGACACGGTGCCCGTACCCCAAACCAACACAGGTGGGCGGGTAGAGAATACCAAGGCGATCGGGAGAACTATGGTTAAGGAACTCGGCAAATTGCATCCGTAACTTCGGGAGAAGGATGACCCTTTCTGGTGACGAGATTTTCTCTCCGAGCTGGCGAGGGTGGCACAGACCAGGGGGTAGCGACTGTTTACCAAAAACACAGCAGCGTGCGAAGCCGAAAGGCGCTGTATACGCTGTGACGCCTGCCCAATGCTGGAAGGTCACGGGGAACGGTTAGTTCTTCGGAACGAAGCTGTGAACCTAAGCCCCAGTGAATGGCGGCCGTAACTATAACGGTCCTAAGGTAGCGAAATTCCTTGTCGGGTAAGTTCCGACCTGCACGAATGGCGTAACGACTTCCCCACTGTCTCAACCATAGACCCGGCGAAATTGAAGTACGAGTAAAGATGCTCGTTAGCTGCGGAAGGACGGAAAGACCCCGTGAACCTTTACTATAACTTGGTGTTGAGTCTTGAACTGCGTTGTGTAGGATAGGTGGGAGACTTGGAAGCATTGGCGCCAGCCAGTGTGGAGTCGTCGTTGAAATACCACCCTGCGTATTTTGGGGCTCTAACTTTGGTCCATGATCTGGATCAGGGACAGCGCCAGGCGGGTAGTTTGACTGGGGCGGTCGCCTCCTAAAAAGTAACGGAGGCGCCCAAAGGTTCCCTCAGGCTGGTTGGCAATCAGCCGTCGAGTGCAATGGCACAAGGGAGCTTGACTGCGAGACCAACAAGTCGAGCAGGTACGAAAGTAGGGCATAGTGACCCGGCCATCGCTTGTGGAAGCGTGGTCGCTCAACGGATAAAAGGTACTCCGGGGATAACAGGCTAATCTTTCCCAAGAGTCCATATCGACGGAAAGGTTTGGCACCTCGATGTCGGCTCATCGCATCCTGGGGCTGAAGCAGGTCCCAAGGGTTGGGCTGTTCGCCCATTAAAGCGGTACGCGAGCTGGGTTCAGAACGTCGTGAGACAGTTCGGTCCCTATCCTCCGCAGCCGAAGGAACATTGACGAAGGCTATCCCTAGTACGAGAGGACCGGGATGGACGGAGCTCTGGTGTGTCTGTTGTCCTGCCAAGGGCATGGCAGATTAGCCACCTCCGGAAGGGATAACCGCTGAAAGCATCTAAGTGGGAAACCCGTTCGAAGATGAGTGTTCCCATGTCATAAGACAGTAAGGCCCGTGGCGAGACCACCACGTTGATAGGCCGGAGGTGTAAGCGTGGCAACACGTTCAGCCGACCGGTACTAATCGGCCGAGGGCTTGGATCTTTCTACATTCGCTCGTGCTTGCTCTGGAGTCCTTTGGGTGCGACCCAATTGACAACAAGTTTCCGGTGGCCATGGCGAGAGGGTCACACCCGTTCCCATCCCGAACACGGAAGTTAAGCCTCTCAGCGCCGATGGTACTTGGGGAGAGATCCCCTGGGAGAGTAGGACGCCGCCGGATTACATCGCACGACGAGCGCCACCCTTCGGGGGTGGCGCTCGTCGTCGTTTTCGGCGGCGACGCCTGGTCCGGCGTGGTTGCGGCGACGACCCGAACGGTGACGTCGGCGGAACCGACGCCGGTCCGCCGTAGCATCACATGCCATGTCGCAGGATCGATCTCGAAACCCGCGCTCCGGCGGCTTGCCGGCGCAGGGGAGTGGATCGGGCAAGCGTTCCGGGAGGCCGAGTGGGTCGGGTCAGGCGCGCAGCTCCGGCACGCCGAAGGGATCGGGTAAGCCGAGAGGAAAGGGACGGCCGCCGAGCCGCGGTGCCGACCGGCGGGGTTCCGGTGGCTCGAGCGGTGGTCGGACGCACGAGCGAGATCGCGGGCGGCCCGAGCCGCGCACCGAGGCCGAACGGCGTGCCGAGCAGGTTCGCACGACCCGGGGTCCGCGGCGTACCGAGCGGACGCCCGAGCGTGAGCGGGAGCAGATCGAGTCCCGTGAGACCGAGCAGTGGATCGACGAGGGCTCGGTGCGCGATGCAGCGATCGGAGCGACGCGTCGCGGCGCGTCGAAGGATCGGGATCGACCGTCCCCCGAGGTCGACCCGGAAGTCGTCGCCGAGATCCACGCCGCGCTCGACCCACAGCGTGCCGCTCGATTGGCGGAGCGGCTCGCATCCGCTTCGGCCGCACTCGATCGTGAACGTTTCGACGAGGCGCGACGGATGGTCGCCCCACTCGTCCGCGAGCTGCCGCAAGTCGCAGCGGTCCATGAGGTCAACGGGTTGTCCGCGTATCGAACCGGTCGCTGGCGGCAGGCCGCGCAATCGCTCGAGCTCGCCCGCCAGTTGAAGCCCGATCCGGCGCTGCTTCCGGTGCTGGCCGACTGCTACCGGGCTCAGAAGCGGTGGGCGGACGTCGAGAACGTCTGGAACGACGTGAAGAAGGCGTCCCCGCCGCACGATGTCATGGCCGAAGCCCGAATCGTCGTTGCGAGCTCCCTCGCCGATCGTGGTGATCTCGCACGTGCGATTGAGCTCATGGAGCCGGCGCAGCAGGCGCCAAAACGGGTGCGGTACCACCATCTCCGACAGTGGTACGTGCTGGCCGACCTCTCTGACCGCGCCGGTGACACGGTGTCTGCCACGCGCTGGTTCCAGCAGATCGCAGCGCGTGAGCCCCACTTCGCCGACGTTCGTGATCGACTACGGGCACTGGGTCGCTGAGTACGATCGCGCTGCATGACCAAACCCCATCTGCGCGTCGGAGTCGTCGCCGTCGTGCGGCGCGACGACGGTCGGCTCCTCGCCTTCGAACGCAGCGAACCGGCGGGCGAGTGGCAGCTGCCCCAGGGCGGTCTGCAAGTGGGCGAGTCGCCGGTCGAGGCAGCGTGGCGGGAGTTGGCCGAGGAGACCGGTCTCGACGAGCGCCAGGTCGAGCTCGTCGAGGAGTACGACGGCTGGACGGTGTACCTCTGGCCACGACCGATGCGGGGCGGTGAACGGCTCGGTCAGGCCCATCGATGGTTCATCTTCCGTCCGACCATCGACCCGATCCGTCCGGTTCCCGACGGCAGGGAGTTCGTTGCGTGGACGTGGATGGACCCCGCCGAACTGATCGATCGGGTCGTCGACTTCCGCAAGCAACCGTACCGGCAGGTGCTCGGTGGCTGATCTGTTCAGCGCCGCCGTCGAGGAGCGGCTGCGGTCAACGGCGCCGCTGGCAGCGCGTCTGAGGCCGCGCACGCTCGGCGACGTGGTCGGCCAGGACCACCTGGTCGGGGACGGCCGTCCGTTGCGCCGGCTGGTCGAGCAGGATCGGCTCACGTCGGCGATCTTCTGGGGCCCGCCGGGGACCGGAAAGACGACATTGGCCCTTGCAGTGGCCGGATCGACGTCGCGAGCATTCGAACAGCTCTCGGCCGTGACGGCCGGGGTCAAGGACGTTCGGGAAGTGATCGAGCGAGCACGTCAACGACTCGGCGAACGAAGCCAGGGCACGATCCTGTTCCTCGACGAGATCCACCGCTTCAGCAAGGCGCAGCAGGACGCTCTGCTGCCTGCCGTGGAGGACGGAACACTCACGCTGATCGGTGCGACCACGGAGAACCCGTTCTTCGAGGTCAACCCTCCACTACGCAGCCGGTCGACGCTCTTCCGGCTCGAGCCGCTCGACGTCGAGGCAATGCGCACGCTCGTCGGCCGAGGCCTGGAGGCCGAGGATGCCACGGCAGCGCCGGCCGCACTCGACCTCCTCGTCGATCGCGCCGGTGGTGACGGCCGCCAGGTGCTGACCTCGCTCGAGGTCGCGATCGCGCTCGCGCACCCGGGCACGGTCGCGCTCACCCACGTGGAGGCGGCGCTGGGGACGAGCGCGCTCCGATATGGCCGCGACGACCACTACGACGTGGTCAGCGCGTTCATCAAGTCGATGCGCGGCTCCGACCCCGACGCAGCGGTCTACTGGCTCGCCCGCATGCTCGAAGCGGGTGAAGATGCCCGCTTCATCGTGCGGCGGATGGTGATCTTCGCCAGCGAAGACATCGGACTGGCCGACCCCACGGCCCTGCTCACGGCGGTCGCCGCCGCGCAGGCACTCGAGCACGTCGGTTTGCCCGAAGCTCAGCTCAATCTGTCGCAGGCGGCCGTGCACCTGGCGACGGCGCCGAAGAGCAACCGTGCCGCAGTGGCGATCTGGCGCGCTCGGGCGGATGTCCGGGACGGCGTCGTCGGCGAGGTCCCGGCGCACCTGCGTGACGCCCACTATCAAGGTGCGGCTGCGCTCGGCCACGGTGCCGACTACGAGTACCCTCATGATCACGACCAGGGCTGGGTCGAGCAGCAGTACCTGCCCGATGAGTGCACCGGCCGCCGATGGTACGAGCCGAGTGACATCGGCTTCGAACAGGAGATCCGCGAACGAATGAACGACCGAATCCGCACCGACGACGAGACCCGCCGATGACGGCCGGTGACCTCGCACTGACACTGGCGGCCGTCCTGTGCGCCCTCGGCTTCGCGGCGCTGATCGTGGTGCTGGTACGTGTGCTCGACACGCTCAAGGCGCTCCGGACGGAGGTCGCGTTGATGCGTGACGAGACGCAGCCACTGCTCGACGAGCTCCGCGTCGGCGCGGCCGAGGCCCGCACCACGATGGAGACGGCTCGATCCGATCTCGAGCGCTTCGACCGGGTGCTCGGCTCGGCGGAAGCCATCAGCGGTGCGGTTGACGGTTCGAGCCGTGTCGCCCGCACTGCGTTCTCGGTGCCCGCGATCAAACTCGCAGGTCTGGCGACCGGGACCAGCCGGGCGGTGCGTCGAATGCGCGGCCGCGACCGAACGCCTCAGATCGTTCACGTCCCCGTCGCATCCGAGCGGAGGCGGGCATGAGGCGGATCACGTGGTTCGTGACGGGCGCCGCCGCCGGAGCGGCGGGTGCGAGCTACGCCACGAAGAAGGTCAAGCAGACAGCATCGCAACTCGCTCCCTCCAACGTCGCCAGGGGAGCGGCCCATCGCGTCAGACGGAGCGGCGGCCGGCTCGCCGACGCCATCCGCGAGGGCCGTGTCGCGATGCGCGTCCGGGAAGACGAACTGAAGGCGCGACGCGACGCCCGCGTGGAATCACTCGACGATCACCTGGACCCCGGCGATCGGCTCCTCGTGGACGGCCAACCCGTGGATGCCGGCCGGGTGATCGTGCTCAAGCAGCAACAGCGGAAGCAGCGGTGACGGCGTGAACGACCTGGCCGCCGACCTCAGGCACGTGCTCGGCCCCCGTCGGGTGAAGACCGGTCCGACCGAATTGTCGCTGTATCGCAAGGACTCGTCGAACATGTCCGGATCGGCCTCGGTCGTCTGTTTCCCGGAAACCACCGCCGAGGTGCAGGCATGCGTGCAGATCGCCAACCGCCACCGCGTGCCGTTCGTGCCACGCGGATCCGGGACCGGGCTGTCGGGCGGTGCCGTTCCGTTGGACGATGCCGTGGTGATCGCCACCACGAAGATGAACCGGATCACCTCGGTCGACGCGGTCAACCGGCTCGCCTGGGTGCAGCCGGGGGTGCTGAACCTCGATCTGTCGAATCGACTCGCCCACCTCGGACTGCACTTCGCTCCGGATCCCAGCAGTCAGCAGACCTGCTCGATCGGCGGCAACGTTGCAAACAACTCGGGTGGTCCGCACTGCCTCGCCGACGGGGTCACCGCGAGCCATGTGCTCGGAGTCGAGGTGGTGTTGCCCGACGGCGCCGTGACGGTGTTCGGCGGTGAGGAGCCCGAGCCCGACGGTCTCGATCTGCGCGGCGTGTTCGTCGGCAGCGAGGGCATGCTCGGGATCGCGACGTCGATCTGTGTTCGGCTGACGCAGAATCCGCCGGCGGTCACGACCATGCTGATGGACTTCGCGAGCGTCGAGGATGGCGCAGCGACGGTGAGCGGGATCATCGCGGCGGGCATCGTGCCCGCCGCCGTCGAGATGATGGATCAGCTGTGTCTCGTCGCCGTCGAGGAGTACATCCACGCCGGTCTCCCGGTGGACGCGGCGGCGGCGCTGCTCGTCGAGGTCGTGGGACTCCCGCAGGGCCTCGAGGCCGACGTCACGCGGATTCGCCAGATCGCCGAGGAACACCACGTCGGCTCCGTGCGCATCGCTCAGGACGACGCGGAACGTGCCCTGCTGTGGAAGGGGCGCAAGTCGGCGTTCGGTGCGATCGCCCGGATCCAGCCGAACTACTACCTGCACGACACGGTGGTACCGCGTTCGAAACTGCCCGAGGTGTTGACGAAGGTGTACGAGATCGCCGACCGCTATCAGCTCCAGGTCCTGAACGTGTTCCACGCCGGCGACGGCAACCTCCACCCGCTGCTCGTCTACGACGCCCGCGTCCCGGGCACCACCGAACGGGTGCATCGGGCCGGCCACGAGATCGTCAGGGCTTCGGTCGACGCCGGTGGAGTGTTGAGCGGCGAGCACGGCATCGGGCTCGAGAAACGCGACTACATGACGATGATGTTCTCCGAGACCGATCTCGAGGCGCAGGACACCTTGCGGCGGGCCTTCGATCCCGACGGCCTCGCGAACCCGGGCAAGGTGTTGCCGAGCCCGGCGACGTGCGGCGACATCCACAGCGTGCCCGAGGGTGCATGGATCTGAGCGAGTTCGTGTCCGACATCGGGCCGGACCAACCGGTCTCGATCGCCGGGTTGGCAACGCGTGGTGGACCGGTCGACGGCGTCCACACCGTCATGGCGCCCGTCGGTGTCGAGTCGGTACAGGCCGACGAGATGACGGTTCGATGTGGTGCAGGAACACCGGTCGAGGAGCTCGATGCCGCGCTGGCGGCGTACGGCCAGTCGGTGGCGATCCCCCCCAGCGGAACCGTCGGGGGAGCGTTGGCCGTCGGCCACAGCGGGATCCGACGCCTCGGGTACGGACCGATCCGCGACACGTTGTTGCAGGCTCACTACGTCGACGCCCGCGGCAGGGTCGTGAAAGCCGGTGGACCCACAGTCAAGAACGTCAGTGGTTTCGATCTGTGCAGGCTGCTGGTCGGGTCACGCGGCACGCTCGGATTCATCGGCGACGTGATCCTGCGCACGCGGCCGCGCTCCACCCACGAGCAGTGGTTCACCACCTCGGCCGACCCGTTCTCGCTGTTTGCCCGGCTCTACCGGCCCACGTCGGTACTGTGGGACGGCGTCACGACCTGGGTCCTCCTGGAAGGTGACCGCCGTGACGTTCGAGATCAGGCCCGTCTGAACGGCCTCGACGTCGGAGAGCCGCCGCCCGAGCTACCGCGAGGTGGGCGGTGGTCGGTTCGCCCTTCCGAGCTGGCCGGGCTGGTCGGGAGCGGCGACTTCGTCGCCGAGATCGGCGTCGGCATCGTGCACCACGAGTCGCCGGCGCCGGCGCAACCCGTCGACCCTGCGGTCGACGAGCTGCACCGCCGCTTGAAGCGCGAGTTCGACCCGAGCGGGCGGCTGAACCCCGGCGTCGACGTGCTCGCGCCCGTATGACCGTCGGCCGCCCGTTCGTCGATCAACGCGTCGAGCACCTCGACCGCGCTGCATGGGCCGCGGCTGCCGCCGCCTCGGCATGGGGGCTGCCACGACCCGAGCTGCTCCGGCGCGGGATGAACGGGATCTACGGATGTGGCGACGTCGTCGTCCGTGTGGGGCGTGCGACGGCGGCGGCCGCATCGTCGCACGAACTGGCGCGGGTGATGGCCGATCACGGGGTGCCGGTCGTGAGACCGATCGATGGTGCCGCGATCGACATCGAGGACTATGCGGTGACCGCCTGGGAACGGATCGAACCGGTCGACGATCCGATCGATTGGCGGTCGATCGGCGCTGCGATTCGCCGCATCCATCGGCTCGACCCGGGGGTGATCCCACGCGACTATCCGGTCCCGTTGCCGACGACCTTTCCCTGGTGGGACTTCGACACGCTGCTGGCCTCGGTGATCGACCTCATCGATGACGCCGCGCTGGTGGGCCTGCGCCGAACCATCGATGCGGGGCGATGGTGGACGAGCGCGATCGAGGAGGATGCCGTCGTCTGCCACGGCGACGTACATCCCGGCAACGTGCTCGTGTCGGCTCGGGGTCCGTTGCTGATCGACTTCGACCTGCTGTGTCGTGCCGCACCGGCGTGGGATCATGCGCTGCTCACCACCTACGCCGGTCGTTGGGGCGGTGATCCGAACGTGTACCCCGAGTTCGCCGACGGCTACGGCTGCTCGCTCGTCGAGGATGCGCTCACCAACACGGTGGCATCGCTGCGCAATGTCGCCGCCACGCTCATGCGGGTCCGAGCGGGGATCACCGACGGTGCTGCACGAGCCGAAGCCGAACGTCGCTTGCGCTACTGGCGTGGAGAACCCGACGCGCCCCCGTGGCGTGCCCAATGACGACCTGCCCGGTGACGATCACCGAGGCTGATCGGTGGGGCAGAAGTAGCACGTGCGATTCGCCACCTCGATCGCCCGGATCCGGTCGCCACAGCGAACACAGATCTCACGTTTGTACACGTAGGTCGCCTCGTCACGAGGAATGCGGCGGCCGCGCGGCCATCCGATCTCGGCACGATCGACGGTGACGATCCGGTTCGACCTCACGCCGGCGCGCAGCATCTCGACCGATGAGTTCCAGATCGCCTCTGCCTCGTCGGCACTGCACTGCTTGCCGGGTCGTTGCGGGTGGATGCCGTGGACGAAGAGGAGCTCGGCACGATAGATGTTGCCGAGTCCGGCGATCACGCCCTGATCGAGCAGGAGCGCGCCGGCCGCCTTCGAACTCCGTGTGATCCGCTCGATCGCACGACGCGGATCGGCGTCGCGCCGCAGCGGGTCGGGTCCGAGACGGGCGATGATGGCCGCACGCTCGTCGGGTGGCGCCACCGTGCACGCAGTCGGGCCCCGGAGGTCGATCGTGACGGGATCGCCGTCGTCGATCGTCTGGAGACGCATGCGGAGTGCGCCCTTCGGATCAGGTGGCGCACCCGTCGTCACGCGGTACTTGCCGAACAGGCCGAGATGCACGTGTCCGATCTCGCCCGTGGACCACCAGTAGAAGAGATGCTTGCCGTACGCCTCGAGCCGATCGAGCGTTGCGCCGTCGACTCGCTCGGCGTCGGCGGAGAATCGTCCCTGCGGGCTGGTGACACGGAGACGCCGACCGGCGATCAACCTGCCGTGGTCGCGGGCGATTCGGTGGATCGTGTGTCCTTCCGGCATCGCTTCGCACCCTACGATGAGCTACGCCATGACCCTCCATCTGGACGCCGAGGAACTCAACACGTGTGTGGCCTGTGGGCTGTGTCTGCCCCACTGCCCCACCTTCCGTGCCACCGGGGAGGAGGCACTGTCGCCGCGCGGACGGATCGACGCGATGCGTGCCGTGCAGAATCTCGGTGCCCCGATCGACGACGACTTCGTCGGATTCATGGCGACCTGCGTCCAATGCCGCGGTTGCGAACCGGCGTGCCCGAGCGGGGTGCCGTTCGGGCACCTCATCGAGGGGACCCGCGAGGTGCTTGCGTCCGAGGGACGGATCACCCCGTGGTGGCAGCGCATCGGTTTCTCGATGCTGCACCGCCATCGGTTGTTGTTGGCGGCGTCATCGGCGCTCGCGGTCGGTCAGCGGCTGAGACTGGTGCCGCGGCGGCTCGATCCGGGTCGCGTACCACTCCGCCGAGGCGCACCCGTCGAGGCGACCGGTGACGACGTGTGGTTGTACACCGGGTGCGTCATGGACGCGTGGTTCCGTGACACGCATCGGGCGACGGCCAAGGTGCTCGATGCCCTCGGCGTCGGGTATGCGGTCCCGGGGCAGCAGGGAGGCTGCTGTGGCGCGTTGCACGTGCACGCCGGGCTGCACTCGGAGGCCGTCGACCTGGCGCTCGATGTGATGCGATCGATGCCCGGAGACGCCCCGATCCTCGTCAACTCTGCCGGTTGCGGTGCGGCGTTGAAGGACTACGGCGAACTCGTCGACACCGACGGGGCGCGGAGGTTCTCCGCCCGGGTGCTCGACATCCACGAGTGGCTCGCGCCCCGACTCGACGACCTGGATCTGCGAACCGCCGACGTCGAGTACATCGTCCAGGATCCGTGTCATCTCCGACACGTGCAGCGGGCACACCTCCCCGTCCGTGAAGCGATCGGGCGGGTCGGTCGAGTGATCGAGTTGGACGACGACGGCGTGTGCTGCGGAGCAGGTGGCGCCTTCTCGGCGCTGCAGCCGGAGCTCGCAGGGCAGGTCCGCGACCGCAAGGTCGAGGCGATCGACCGTGCCCTGGATCGCAGCCGCGCAGCCGTACTCGTCAGCGCGAATCCTGGATGCAGCATGCATCTGCGGCAGGAGCTCGCGGATCGCGGGGTGACCGTCCGGCATCCGATCGACGTCGTCGCCGACGCGCTGCCGTGAGCGGCTACGCCGACCTCGAGCAACGATTGCGGGCCGTGCTCGCCGATCTCGACGACCTCGCGTTCGACCAGTTGCGCGAGGCGGTTGCCGACGGTGTCACCAGCCGGCCCGCGAGCGATCGGGAGCTGGCGAAGGCGCGTCGTTCGGTCGAGAAGGCGGTGGCGATCCTCGGTCGCCTGGCGGATGGCGATTGACCGGTCCGAGGGGCGGGACCGTGTGGGAGTGACGGCGCTCGAACGAGGGGCGGTCAATCCAGCGCGTTGAGCGCGTCGATCAGCCCACGCAACTCCGCGAAGCCGTGCTTGTCGAACGCCATCACGATTCGATCGAGGTCGAGCGCGTCGTTTTGGCGTTTCTCGACGCCGTAGGGGGCCGTCCGGCGGATCCGGCCGGACTTCACGAGGTGGGCATAGTCCCGGTTGAGCTCGGCGAGCTGCTCGTCGTTCGGCGCCCGACGGACACGGATGATCAGGTCGTCGCCGACGCTGCGGATCGAGTGGTAGTTCGAGTAGAAGCTCGTGATCTCGTCGACCGCGACGTCGCACGAGTCGGTGACCCGGTACAGCGCAGTGTCCTTCGGCGACACCAGCCCGCGGGGCACGAGTTGCTCGGTGACGAAGGCGTCGACGTGCTCCCAGTACGGGTCGCCGGGCGTGTCGAGAAACACGATCGGCACCGGAATCCCCTTGCCTGTCTGCGTCAGCGTCAACAGCTCGAACGTCTCGTCGAGCGTTCCGAAGCCGCCGGGGAGGCACACGAACGCAGCACTCTCCTTGACGAGCATCAGTTTGCGGGTGAAGAAGTACTTCATCGCCACATGTTTGTCGTCGTCCGCGATGATCGAGTTGGCACCCGTCTCGAACGGCAGGCGGATCGACACGCCGATGCTCCGCTCGACGCCGGCTCCGCGCATCCCGGCCTCCATGATGCCGGGACCGGCACCCGTCACGACCATCCACCCGGCCTCGGCGAGTTGTCGGGCCACGCGCTCGGTCTGCTCGTACAGCGGGTCGTCGTGTCTCGTGCGGGCCGATCCGAAGATCGACACCTTCGGGATGTTCTTGTACGGGGCGAACATGGCGAACGCCCCGCGCATCTCGGCCACTGCGGCGCTGGCGATCTTCAGGTCGAGCTGGTGGGGTCCGTCGGTGACCAGCCCGAGTGCTTCGGAAACGAACGCTTCCGAGATTCGAAAGTCCTTCGAAACTCCGAGCTCGCGGAGCAGTTTCGCGACGAGTTCGTCATCGTCGGTGGGCAGACTGGCGTCCATGCACGACCGATTCTACGGCTCACGATGGCACGGCATCGCGATCGGCCTGCTGTCGACGTTCGCCGGCCTGGCTGCGGCCGAGCTGGTCGTGGGCCTCGTGCGTGGAGCGATGTCGCCGGTCGTTCCCGTCGGCCAAGAGGTGATCGATGTCGTGCCACCGGCCGTGAAGGACTGGGCGATCGACTGGTTCGGCACCGCCGACAAGGCGGTGCTCGTCGTCGGCACGCTGCTGTCCCTGGCCGTCATCGGGTCGATCGTCGGCAACCTCGCCGTCAAGGGCAATCGTCAGGCGGCATACGCCGTGACGGTCGTGGTCGGCCTGGTCGGCGTGTTCGCCGTGTGGATGCGGCCCGCCCCCGACTTCGGCAAGATGCTGCCGCCGATGATCGGCACGCTCGCCTCGCTGGCTGTGATCTGGTGGCTGGCGCCGCGTGACATCGCGCCGGCCGATGGCACGCAGGTGGCTCGCGTCGGCGACGTGGCCGGCGGGACCGGTGACGTTGCGCCGCAGATGCCGCGGCGGAACTTCGTGCAGGCTGCCTCGACCGTCGGCCTGCTCTCGGTGATGGTGGGTGGTTTGGGTCGGGTGCTCCGCGATCGATTCGAGGTCGGTGACGAACGGGCGGCGTTGCAGCTCCCGGAACCGGTCGACACGATCGCTTCACCGGGTCCGGCGTCCGGCGTCGGGACCGAGGCCACCGAGGTGATGGACTTCGGTCTCGACGAGGTCGAATCGTTCGTCGTGCCCAACAGCGCGTTCTACCGGATCGACACGGCCCTCGTCGTGCCACAGGTACCGAAGGACACCTGGCGCCTGCGGATCCACGGGATGGTCGACAACGAGATGGAGCTCACGTTCGCCGATCTGCTCGCTCGCGAACAGATCGAGCGCTACATCACCCTGTCGTGCGTGTCGAACGAGGTCGGCGGCGGTCTGGTCGGCAATGCGAAGTTCCAGGGTGTGCTCATGAAGGACCTTCTCGACGAGGCCGGCGTGCAGCCGGGGGCGACACAGGTCGTCAGCCGCTCGATCGACGGCTGGAACTGCGGCTCGCCCACGTCGGCCATCATGGACGGTCGCGACGCCATGTTCGCGATCGCCATGAACGGCGAACCGCTCCCGGCCGAGCACGGCTATCCGGTGCGGCTGGTCGTGCCAGGCCTGTACGGCTACGTGTCGGCCACCAAGTGGGTCACGGAGATCGAACTCACCCGGTGGGAGGACTTCGACGGGTACTGGATCCCCCGTGGTTGGTCGAAGGAGGGTCCGGTCAAGACCATGGCTCGCATCGACCGCCCGGGGAACCGCAAGGGCTACACCCCGAACGGAGAGGGTGTGGTCGACATCGCGGGGCTCGCGTGGGCCGTGCACCGGGGCATCTCCCGCGTCGAAGTCTCGATCGACGACGGCGAGTGGGTCGAGTGTGAGCTGGCGGGTGTTCCGACCGACGACACGTGGCGCCAATGGCGCTACCGCTGGACCGACTTCACGCCCGGTGAGCACGAGGTCCGCGCCCGTGCGTACGACGGTGACGGTGCCGCCCAACCCGAGGAGCCGAAGTCGGTCGCACCCGACGGCGCGCAGGGGTATCACCGGGTGCGGTTCGAGGTCGACACCTAGCCCGCACCGAGCCCTCGTTCTGCGGGCCGATGACCCCGGCGGACCGCAACGGCTCGATCTCCTGTTGCGAAGAGCCGAGTTCAGCGAGTACCTCGTCGGCGTGTTCCCGAGGCCTGGCGCTCCGGCCGGGATCTCCCGCTCGGCGGGGCCGAACCCGACGGGTGGACGAGCTTCGCGGAGTTCGGCGACGGTTCCGTTCCGGTGGTGGACGATCGTGTCGTTCCGCACGACTTGGCCGCGATCGCCGACGCAGCCGCGACGACTCTGATGCAGTCCGGTGGCTTCACTGCTCACCGAGTCCGACCGTGGTGCGCACGACGCCCGCTCGGTCGTGACGGATCTCCACCTGGACGATCGCACCGGCTGGGCCGCGGAGGATCCATTCCGCGATCGCGCGGTCGGTCGTGTCGTCGGAGTTCCCGAACTGGCGGACGGCATGGGACTTCAACGCCCGGCCGGACAACTGGCCGAGATCGAGCCGCTCGGTCCCCGAGACGATCTCGACGCCTTCGGGCAACGTCAACCGTGCGATCGTCGAGCGCACCGCCCGTTGCTCGACTGCCCGCTCCGTGATGTTCGTCGGCAACCACCCGCGGTTCTCGACGACGACTCGGACGCGCCAGGCGCCGTCACCGGCTGGTTCCACCTTGGCCTCGCGCAGGCGAAGCAGCGGGCTGCACAGAGCCTGGAAGACGGCGAGCTCGCTGTGCGGCGCCACCTCGGCCTCGAGCAGGTGCGGGGGCGGGTTGCGGAACACCAGTGCGGCGTGCCAGCCGCCGAGTTCGACGGGCCCGAGTTCGGGGTGGTCGTACGGGTACCAGTCCACGTACCCGCCGGGGACGTTCTCGTCGACCCAGGCCAACAACTGCAGCTCCTCGTCGAGCGGGTGGATCCGGTACCACTCCAGCGGATCCGCGTCGGTCAGCCCGGCGGCGGTGAGGACGTTCCAGAGTTCGGTCACCCAGGCGTAGAGGCCGAGGTGCTCGTACGCCCAGTCGGTCGACACCCCGGTGATCGATCCCTTGGGGTGGTAGCGGAAGTCGTGCCAGGTCGAGATCGAGGGATAGCCGGTGATCTCGGTCGCGCGCCGGCCGAGCTCCTGGTAGGTCCAGAGGTCATTCGTCGGGAACGCGTCGTCGGGGCGGTCACCGAACGGGCGGAGATGGACGCCCGAGAACGTGTGGTAGGCGAAGTAGGCGCCGATGTTCTTGCGGTCGACGACACCTTGGACGACGGCTCGGATCTCGGGTTCGCTCGTCGGGAAGTCACCGGCGCCCCACGGTGCGTGACCCGGGTAGCGCTTCCACTGGTAGGGGAAGTTGCGATTCGCGTCCACCCCCGCCCGCACCGGTGCCGTGGTGACCGACACGCCGTCGTAGCCGTGCACTCGACCCTCACCGAAGAGCCGGAAGTAGGGCCCCGGCCCGTCCTCGTCGGGTTCGCGGGCGACGAGTAGCCGGGGGTCGGGCCCGTATGCCTTCCAGGCACCGTTCGGGTCGGCGACTCGCATCTGCAGCTGCCGGCCATCGTGATCGATGTCGCCCGGCACGAGGCCGTCGAGCTGCTCGGAGTGCGGCCAGGAACGCGTGTTGGAGCGGACGATGAACGGCACCTCGCCGAGTGCGAGCTCGGCGCCGTCGGGATTGACGCGGGGCACGATGTAGAAGGTTCGTGTGTCGAGCGCCCGGGAGATCCGGTCGTCGCTGCCGTACCCGGTGCACAGGGTGTGGAGCAGGTGAACCAGTGCCACGGATGCGGTCGTCTCGCTGGCGTGGATGTTGCCGTCGAGCCACACCGCGGGCTTCTCGTCGTGCGGACCAGCGGCCCGGTTGGTGACGGTGGCGATCCAGATCTCACGCCCTTCGTACGAACGCCCGAGCACGTCGAGTTCGACGAGATCGTCGTACTCCTCCGCCAGTCGGCGCAACCAGTCGCTCAGCTCGTTGAACCGAGGAGCTCGATCGAACACGATGTCACCCATCGACGGAGACTACGCAACGTCGAGGGCGGGTGACCCAGGGGTGCCCGGCCGGTCGATTCCGGAACCGGAACCGGCTGGTCGTGTGTGCTTCACTGGGCCGATGGTGTGGGCATTCGAGGACTTCGAACTCGATGTCGCTGCCCTGGAGCTTCGGCACCGCGACGATGTCGTTCCGATGGAGCCGCAGGTCTTCCAGGTGCTCGTCTATCTCGTCGAGCAGCACCACCGTGTCGTGTCGAAAGAGGAGCTGCTCGACAACGTGTGGGGCTCCAGATTCGTGTCGGAGTCGGCGCTCACGTCGCGCATCAAGAGTGCCCGTCAGGCGGTGGGCGACAGCGGCCGCGCCCAGCGCGTGATCCGGACGTTCCACGGTCACGGCTATCGATTCATCGCACCGGTCGAGGAGTCGACGACGATGCCCCGAGGCCGGTCGTTCGACGACGGAGCTGCCGATCGGCTCGTGCAGGCCGAGTTGTCGCTGGCGGTCGACCGCGAGTTCCCCTTCGTCGGGCGCTCCGACATGATCGAGCGGGCCGTCGATCTGGCCCGGCGTGCGCACGTGGCGCCGCAGGCGCTCCTGCTGGGCGGGGAGCCGGGTGTCGGGAAGTCCCGGCTGGCGCTCGAGATCGCCACGATCATGGCCGATCGGCACGGTTTCGTCATGGTCGGCGGACGGTGCGAGCAACACCTCGCCTCCTCGCTCCAACCGTGGGTGGAGGCCCTGGCTGCGTACGTGGCGTTCGCCGACATCGACGAGTTGCGGGGCGACACCGTCGGGATCCTCGACCGTCTGGGTACGGTGCTGCCATCCCTGGCGGCCCGACTCGACCTGGACCGCCCGACCACGGCCTCGGACGGTGACGAGTTCGCCGTGGTCGACGGAATCGTCACGTTGATCGAGCGGGCATCGCGGCGCCGACCACTCGTCGTCGTGCTCGACGACGTCCAGTGGGCGGGCGGCGCGACCCGTTCGCTGGCGTCGCTGCTGCTCCGTCGGGGCATCGCTCACGTGCTCGTGGTCCTCACGTTCCGCACCACGATCGACGACCTGGGTGCCGTGACCGGTGAGTGGCTGGCCGGCATCGAACGGGCCGGAGCGCGCCGCGAAGACGTTGCCGCGCTCACGGCGGACGACATCGAGATGCTCGTCGACGCCACGCTCGGCAGTGCGGCCGGTGGCCGTTCGCTGGGCATCTGGGAACGATCCGAAGGCCATTCGCTGTTCGCCGTCGAGCTGATCCGCGACCTGCTCGACGGGAGCGATGCGCCGGCGCTGCCGGCGTCGGTTGCGTCCCTGGTGCAACGGCGGCTCGCCAAGTTGCCCCCCGCTGTGGCGAGTCTGGTCGTCACGGGCGCGGCATTCGGTCAGGAGTTCCAGCTCGGGATCGCCGCCGCGGTCGCCGGCCTCGACGACGACGATGCCCTCGATGCCGCCGAAGGAGCGCTCGGAGCCCAGCTGCTGCACGAGGTGCCGGGTCGTGTCGACTGGTACCGCTTCTCGCACCAGCTCGTCCCGGCGGCGGCGCTGGAATCGATGTCGGGTTCGCGGCGGGTGCGGCTCCACGCCCGTGTCGCGGAGGAACTGGAACGTCGGGGCGCATCGGGGGTCGAGATCGCACACCACCTCATCGAGGCGAGTCCCGTGCTCGATGCCCCGGTCGTCGCGGGTCGTATCCGTCACGTGAGCGATGCCGCGTTGCGGATGCATCAGTACGACCGAGCGGTCGAACTGCTCGAGCGGGTGTCGGAGCTCGCGATCGACGAGCGGCTACGAGCCGAGGTGCTGTGCGAGTTCGGAGCCGCCTGCAATCTGGCCGGACAACAGCCGCGGGCGCTCGACGGGCTCGCCAGGGTTGCCGAGGTCGCCCGGCGGAATGGATGGGACGACCTGCTCGCAGCTTCCGCGCTCGGGATGTGGGGCCAGAGCCCGTTCCGCGCCAGCCAGGACCGGACGGTGATACCGCTGCTCGACGAGGCGATCGGGCGGTCCGATCAGCTCGATGACCGGACCAGGGCTCGCCTGCTCGCCAAACGCGCCGCGTTCAATCTGTTCAGCGGTCGCATGGACGAGCGTGACCGGCTCAGCGCCGAGGCGGTTCACCTGGTCGGAACGTCGACCACGCCAGCCCGACTCGAGGTGCTGGAGGCGCGATGGATGGCGATCGCGTCGCCGTCACGTCTCGATCCGATCGTCGACCTCGATGCCGAGCTCGAAACGCTTCGCAAGGAGCTGGGCACACTGAGCACCGACGCGTGCGCACCCGAGATCAGCATCTACTGGCGGGGGCTCGGCGACGAGTTGCGCGACCTCGCGTCGGACCTCCGTGATGACCCGCGTCAGCGTCGGGACGTCGACCAGTGGCGGACGACGGCGTTGAGCGGCTGCTTCGCATTGCTCGACGGCGACCTCGACGAGGCCCGCCGCCTCGCCGATCAGGCACTGCCGCTCGGCGAAGAGCCGTGGGGTGAGGCCGGTGAGGTGGTCCATGCCCTGGTCCATCTCGTGACCGATGTCGTCGAGGGATCGACGACCGAGTCGGTCGAGAACTGGCGGACGGTGAGCGAGCGGGTGCCGAGCGATGCGATGCGTGCGACGAGGGCATGGGCGGAGGCCCAGTGGGGAGACCGCAACGCAGCTGCAGATCTGGTCGACCGAGTCGTCCCACGAGTCGATCTGCTCGCCGAGAACTTCATGGGTGGCTTCGGTCTCGTCGGTCTGTCCGAGGCCGTCATCCTGCTCGAACGGCGCGACGTCGTGGCGAACCTGACCGCCGAGCTGGTTCCTCTCGCCGATCAGATGCTCGGGCATCCGTGGGCGCCCTGCTTCGCTACCGCCGACGTGCTGGCCCGGCTCCAGTCGCTCGGAGGCGACGATGACGCCGCGGCGGCATCGGCAGCCCGGGCGGTCGAGGTGTACGAACGGCTCGGCGCCACGTCGTTCCGGCGGAGGCTCGAATCGGCGTTGAGCTGAGCGGCGGTCCCGATCACTCGGCCTCGAGCTCGGCGGCCTTCGTCTCGAGTGCGCTGATCAGTTCGTCGAAGCTCTTCATGAACGCGTCGACACCTTCGCGTTCGAGCTGCTCGGACACGTCGTCCATGTCGACACCGACGTCGGAGAGCCCCTGCCAGACGCGATCGGCCTCGTCGTAGCTCTGGTCGACCGTTCGAGCGACGACGCCGTGGTCGGCGAACGCCTCCAGCGTGGCTTCCGGCAACGTGTTCACCGTGTCGGGCCCGATCAGGTGGTCGACGTAGAGCACATCCGAGTACTCGGGGTTCTTGGTGCCGGTGCTCGCCCACAGGGGTCGTTGCACGCGAGCTCCCCGGGCGGCGAGAGCCTCCCAGCGCGGTCCGCTGAAGGTCTCGCCGAACTGCCGGTACGCGAGCTGTCCCTGGGTCAGGCCGGCCTTGCCCCGCAGTGCGAGCGCTTCGTCGGTCCCGATCGCCTCGAGTCGCCGGTCGACCTCGACGTCGACGCGGCTGATGAAGAAGCTCGCCACACTCGCGACCCGCGAGAGATCGGCATCGGGACGCTCGGCCAGTTGTTCGAGCCCGGCAATGTACGCCTCCATGACGGCCGCGTGACGGTCGAGCGAGAACATCAACGTCACGTTGATGTTCCTGCCTTCACTGATCATCTGTCGGATCGGCGCGAGGCCCTCCTCGGTGGCCGGGATCTTCACCATCAGGTTGCGCCTCCGCAGTCGCTCGTGCAGGTCGCGTGCGGCAGCTTCGGTGCCGGGACCGTCGTGGGCGAGCCCGGGGTCGACCTCGACCGACACGTAACCGTCGACCCCGTCCGATTCGTCGTAGACCCGCGAGAACACGTCACAGGCGCCGTGGATGTCGGCGAGCACCATCGCCCAGTAGTCGTCGATGACCGGGTGCTCGTCGGCCGAAAGCGCCCGAAACTGCTCGTCGTAGTCGGGTGAACCCTGGATCGCCTTCTGGAAGATCGATGGATTCGAGGTCAGCCCGCGGATACCGCGATCCCGCATCCTGGCCAGCTCGCCCGAGGTGAGGTAGCTGCGCTTGAGATTGTCGAGCCACGGGCTCTGGCCGTGTTCCCGAGACAGTGCTTGCAGTCGGTTCATGAGCTGCTCCGTTCGTGTTCGCTGGTCGTGCCCGCGATGAGGTCCTTGGCGTGGATCACCACATGTTCGGGATTGATACCGAGCCGATCGAGCACCACACCACCCGGGGCGCTCGCTCCGAACCGGTTGATCCCGACGACGTCGTCAGCGTATCGGTGCCACCCCAACGGCACGCCGGCCTCGACCGCGAGCACGGGAACGCTCGGCGGGAGGATCCGGCGACGGAAGCTGGTGTCCTGCTCGTCGAATCGATCCCACGAGGGCATGCTCACGACGCGGGCGGAGACGCCGTCGTTGCCGAGCCGATCCGCAGCTGCGAGGCAGACCGGTACTTCGCTACCGGTGGCGACGAGCACGATGTCGGGGTCACCGTCGCCGGAGACGATCCCGGCGCCGTACTCGACCGCCGAGCCGTCGGTGACCACCTCGATGCCCTGACGGCTGAGGATGAGTGCGGTGGGCCCGTCGTGCGAGACGGCGTCTCTCCAGGCAGCGACGGTCTCGTTGGCGTCGGCCGGGCGGATCACGTGCAGGCCCGGAATCGCTCTGATCGACGCGAGCTGCTCGACCGGCTGATGCGTGGGACCGTCTTCGCCGACGCCGACCGAGTCGTGGGTGAAGACGAAGCAGACCTTCGCTCGGGACAGCGCTGCCAGGCGCACCGCCGGACGCATGTAGTCGACGAACACGAAGAACGTGCCGCCCACCGGGAGGATGCCGCCGTGAAGCGCCATACCCACCATGGCGGCGCCCATGCCGTGTTCCCGAACCCCGTAGTACACCTGGCGGCCGTCGGGATTCGCGGCGGACTGGGCGCGCTGGTGCTTCAGCTTGGTCCCGGTGTTGCCGGTGAGGTCGGCGGCGCCGGCGACGAGCCCTGGGATGGAGTCCTCGGTGGCTTGGAGCGCGGCCTGGATCGCCTTGCGGGTGGCGATCTTCTCGCCTCGGTCGTACGTGGGAAGGTCGCCGTCCCACCCGGCGATCCCCGTGCCGTTCCACGCGGCGACCCATTCGGGCGACGCAGCCGTCGCGGAGTTCCGCTCGATCCACCGCGTGTGGGCGGCAGCGCCACGCCCGCCGGCATGCCCCCGGTAGGCCTCGAGCAGATCCTCGGGCACCCAGAACGGATCGTTCGGGATGCCCATGACCTGCTTGGTGCGGGCCACGTCATCGGCGTCGAACGCAAGTCCGTGCGCCTCGTGGTCGTCGGTGTGGTCGGGTGACGGGTATCCGATGTGGGAGCGCAACACGAGCAACGTGGGGCTCCCGGTGTGGACCTTCGCAGCGTTCAGGGCCGATTCCAGGGCGTCGAGGTCGTCCGCGACCTCACCCAGCTCGACGACGTTCCAGCCGTAGCTCCGGAAGCGTCCCGGCACGTCGTCGCTGTACGCGAGCTCGGTCTCGCCGTCGATCGTGATGTGGTTGTCGTCGTAGATCGCGATGAGTTTGTGCAGGCGGAGGTGGCCGGCGAGCGATGCCGCCTCGTGCGACACGCCCTCCATGAGGCAACCGTCACCTGCGATCACGAAGGTGTGGTGGTCGATGGCGTCGGAACCGAATCGGCCGGCGAGGATCCGTTCCGCGATCGCCATGCCGACGGCGTTGGCGAGCCCCTGACCGAGCGGTCCGGTGGTGACCTCGACGCCCGCCGTCTGACCGGCTTCCGGGTGGCCCGGGGTCGCCGACTCCCACTGTCGGAACGTCTTCAGGTCGTCGAGCTCGAGGCCGTGGCCCGTCAAGAACAGCATCGCGTACTGCAGGATCGATGCGTGCCCGGCGGAGAGGATGAAACGATCTCGATCGGGCCAGGCGGGATCGGCTGGATCGAAGGTCATCACCCGGCTGTACAGCACGTGAGCGAGGGGAGCCAGGGCCATCGCCGTTCCCTGATGGCCGCTGTTGGCGGCGAGTGGAGCGTCCATCGCGAGTCCGCGGATCACGGAGATGGCTTGTCGATCGATTTCGATGGAGAGGGAGGACATCGGTGTCGACACTACCGGTCCGAGGTTCACCGACCGGAACGAGCAACCGGGCGTTCAGTTCCCGATCGTCGCCAGGCCGACGGCTGCCTCGTCGCTCAGGATCGTGTAGCCATCGCGGCTGAACGGCGAGCCGAGTGACGTGAACGACAGCTCGCTGAGTGCCCGGCCCTGGCGTTGGTAGAGCACCTCCAGGAACTGGCTCACGGTCTGACCGTCGAGGGTCAGCGGGATCTCGAGGAGCACGCCGATCGCAACATCGGCCGGACGCTCGCGTTCGGTCCGCGTGACGATCACGTCGCCGATGTCGATGCCGGCCAGATCGGGATCGTCGGTGAACGAGGTCTCGTAGAAGCGCTCGACGACATCGGCGATACAGGTCTCGGCGCCCTCGACCGAGACCTCGGACATCGCCGTGATCGCGGTGTCGGCGTCCGGCGCGAGCACGACTTCGTGGGAGACGCTGGTCGATTCGTCGTCGACCGGCCGGAAGTCACCGGTCGACACGGCCAACGGTTCGAGGTCGTCACCGACCCGTTCGTCGTCGTCTCGGCCGAGACAGGCGTCGAACTGGCTCTCGAACTCGGCGTCGTCGCCGGAATCGTCGTCGTCGTTCGGCTCCTCGATCCAGCCGTCCGGGAACGAGTCGAGGGTGATCAACACCGATCGCGCGAGGTCCTGTTCGGCTCGCTGGGCGTCGCTGAGATCGGGAGCGTCCGCGGCCCGTGCGATGTCGGGCGGAGGCTCGGTCGTGCCGGCGGGCGACGATGTTGCAGCCGTCGACGCCGTCGTCGGTCCGGCGGTCGGGGTGGGCTCGATCGGGTTGATCGAGTCGGTGGCCGCGGGAGCGGAGCCGGTCACCGGTGCGCTCGCGTCGGATGCGTCGGTCAAGGTGGACGTCGGGTCGTCGTCCGAGGAGCAGGCGCCGGCGACGAGTGCGAACGCGACGAGCAGCGTACGGGGCTTCACGAGCTGCAGCGTACGAGGGGTCTGGCGGGGACCGAGGTCATCCGGCGGGTGGCAGGAGCGTGAACGGCACGACGTGCCACGGGCCTCGATCGATGCGGCAGTAGGCGAAGATCTGCCGATAGTCGGTGAACTCCAGCTCGCCTCGCACGAGACGGTACGTGAACTTGCCGGGCTCGACGTCGAACGGGCTCACGTTGCGGGCGAGGTGCTCACCGGCGTCCGGCGCCTCCGGATCGCCCATCTCGGTCCGGAAGACGACTTCGAAGACGCCGTTGCCGGACTCGTCCGGTGGGCAGAAGACGAGTCCGACGAGGTGGGGTGCGATGGTGACCGGTACCGGGCTCGGCGCGGCCATCGAGAACATCGCCCCGGTCAGATCGATGCGGGTGGACGGCCCGGGCGCCTGTCGCATCTCGAAGTTCTCGACGAACAGGGCCGACACGATCTGCATGCGGTCGAGGGTACCTGCGAAGATCGCGACGATGCACGCCGACGCCACCCGTTGGAACGCCCGCTATCTCGGCCGTTCGACCGGTGACCCGAGCATGCCCAAGGGCCTCGGCGGCATCGAGCTCCAACGGGGCGGGCGGTGCCTCGACGTCGCGTGCGGTCTGGGCGAGCAGACGATCTGGGCGGCACGTCAGGGCTTCCACGTGGTCGCGATCGACGCCTCCGATGTCGCCATCACGGCCCTCAACTCGGCCGCGATGTCGGCGGGCGTCCGCGAGCGCATCGACAGCCGGGTCGTCGATCTCGACGAGGGCTTCCCGACCGAGCTGGCGAGCTCGTGCTCACTCGTCATCTGCCAGCGCTTTCGGAATCCCGACCTCTACGAGCAACTCGTCTACATGCTCGAGCCGGGGGGCGTGCTCGTGATCACGGTGTTGTCGCACGTCGGACTCGACGGTGAACCCGGTCCGTTTCACGCACCGCCCGGCGACCTGGTGTGCGCGTTCCGTCAGTTCGACGTCGACGTCGTCCGCAGCGTCGAGCTCGACGGCGAGGCGACCCTCGTGGCCCGCCGACGCTGAGCGTCAGGCCAGGTCGGCGAACTGGAAGCGGACGCGACGGTTGTGCCGGCCCTTGTTCTCGACCTTGGTGATCCGGATCGGACGTGATTGCCCGGTGTTGGACAGATGTGTGCCGCCGCACGCCTGCCGATCGACGCCTTCGACCTCGATCACGCGGAACGTGCCGTCCGGAGTGGGCGGTGGCGCGACCGACCTGCTGCGCATGAGCCCGCTCTCCGGCGTGGCCTCGGCCGCGGGTACGTACAGCGACTCCACGGTGAGACGGCGGGCGATCACGTCGTTGATCGGCGCCTCCAGTGCGCGCAGTCGGTCGTTGTCGACCTCGGGCAGATCGAAGTCCATCCGGCCGCGACCATCGCCGGTGATCTGGGCGCCTGTCACGAGCGCGCCGGAGAACTCGTCGAACACGAATGCGTTGAGCACGTGGCTCATCGTGTGGAGGGAGGCGACGGCGAGTCGATGGGCGGCGTCGACGCTGACCTGGACGTCTCCGTCGGGTGTCGCCAAGTCGTCGTCGAGCACGTGCCACCACGTGTCGCCCTCGACGTCGATGCGGGTGACCTGCGCGCGCCCACCCGACCACTCGATCGTGCCGATGTCGCTCACCTGACCGCCGCCGCCGGGATGGAACGCCGAGCGATCCAGCGCAACGGCGCCCGGTCGGACCTCGACGACGCGTGTGTCGTGCTCGAACAGGTCCGGTTGCTCGTGGCAGAGGTAGATCGCCATGTCGGTCATCGTAGGGATCGGTCGCGCGTCAACGGCACTTTGACGAGCATCCGATAGGAACCGGACGCGGGCACGAAGCCGAAGCGCCGGGAATCGATCGCGACGACCGAGCGGTTGTCACTGAGCGCCTCGAACGTCTCTCCACGGATGTCGCCGACCCGTTTGACGAGCCAGAAGCCTGGCCGACCAGGGTGTTCGAAACAGCGGATCTGACCCCGACGCAGCCGGCGGGACCGCACGGCGATCAGCCCGTCACCCGACCGCAGCGCTGGCAGCATCGAATCCTCCGCCACCACGAAGCGTTTGATCGGGAACACGGTTGGGCAGTGTAGGTTTGACCGGGTTCCGCCTCTCACGCTGTGCGATCACGGCGTGCACCAATCACTCACCAAGGAGAATCACCCGATGCTCAGCCGCCTCTTCGATGGTGCCACCGTGGCACATGCGCACTGCGACCTGTACTGCGGTGTCTACGATCCCGCACAGGCCAAGATCGAGGCCTTGTCGTGTCTCAAGACGATCCAGAAGTATCACGACTCCGACGACGACCACTTCAAGACCCGCTGCATCATGGTGAAGGAACAGCGCGCCGAGGAGGTCAAGCACCACCTGATGGTGCTGTGGGCCGACTTCTTCACGAAGGACCACTTCGCCCAGTTCCCGCAGCTGCACGAGATGTTCTGGGACGCAATTCACGGTGCCGGCGACGTCAAGAAGTCGCTCGACGTCGGTCCCGCCGAGTCCCTGCTGGCCAAGATCGACGAGATCGCCGACATCTTCTGGCAGACCGAAAAGGCCAAGGGGATGGGCGTCTATCCGCCCAGCTGACCCCACATCCGACCGAATCGACGCGGCGTCGGCCGGCCATCCAGGTGGCGCCGGTCGGCGCCTCGTCGCGTCACGGCACCCGCCGATCCCGCTGTGACCAGGCCCGGACCGGCTCCCTGCCGGCAGGTGGGCCGTGCCGTCGTCACCGGTGTTAGCGTCTCGACGGGATGACCAGCGACATCACATCGGCCGAGGCGCCGGCCGACCCGCGGTCGACACGTGACCAGATCCTCGACGAGGCGCTGGTCTGCTTCGCGCACGCGGGATACGAGGGCACCTCCCTGAACGACATCGCCGCCGGTGTCGGGATCCGCCGTCCGAGCCTGCTGCATCACTTCCCGTCGAAGGAGGCGCTCTACCAGGAGGTGTTCGAGCGCCTGCTCGGAGACTGGTTCGACCGGCTGACGACGGCGATCGCGGCACCCCAGGCCGGCTGGGACAAGGTCGAGCTCGTGCTGCGCACGGGATTCCGGTTCTTCGCCGACAACCCGAACTACGTCCGGATGGTGCGTCGGGAAGCGATCGACGGCGGTGAGCACCTGGCGATCGATCTCGCGAGCGTCCTGCGACCGATGTTCGATCTCGCCGCCGACTACTTCGAGGAGCAGATGGACGCAGGCGTGTTCACGCCCCAGGACGCTCGCCAGTTGTTGATCACCGGCTACGGCGCCTTGCTGTCGTATTTCTCCGACGAACCGTTCCTCGAGGGACTGCTCGATGTCGCGCCGCTCTCCGACGGGGCGCTCGCCGCTCGCGAAGAACACATCGTGCAGTTCTTCCGCTCGGCACTTCTGCCGTGACGGACGACGCAGTGACCTGAAGCCGTCGGATTGACGGCACACGTGCGACCGGGCTCGGTACCGTGGTCGGCGAATGACCACCGGTACGACCCTCTCGGAGTCCGCGTCGAAGGCGCTGTTGGCCGGCTACGGCTTGCCCGTCCCTGACGAGCGACTCGTGTCGACCCCAGCCGACGCCGTCCTCGCCGCCGAGGCGATCGGGTACCCAGTGGTGGCCAAGCTCGAGGGCGACTCGATCGCCCACAAGACCGAACGTGGGCTCGTCCGGCTGCGGTTGGTCGACTCCGAGTCGGTCCGGTCCGCCGCGGCGGACCTCCTGACGGCGGCCACGTCGGCCGATGGCGACGTGCGCGTGCTCGTCGCACCGATGGTCGGCGGGAACCGTGAGTTCATCATCGGCCTGCTGCGTGACCCGCAGTTCGGTCCGACGGTGATGCTCGGCGTCGGTGGCGTTCTCGCCGAGGCCGTCGCCGACGTCGTGTTCCGCCCGGCGCCACTCGACGAGATCACCGCCAGCGAGATGATCGACGACCTCGCTACCCAGGCGCTGCTCGACGAGTTCCGTGGTGAGCGAGCCGTCGACCGTGATGCGATCGCCTCGCTGCTCGTGGGCCTGGGCCGGTTGGCGGCCGAACGTCCCGATGTCGCCAGTGTCGACGTCAACCCTCTGATCATCACGCCGGACGGCGCGCCGATCGCCGTCGACGCACTGGTGGAGCTCGGCGAGGCGACGGAGTCGCATCCGCCGATGCGTCCGCGGCCGTCCGAGGGTGCGTTTCGTGCCCTCTTCGAGCCGAAGGGTGTCGTGGTCACGGGTGCGTCGACACATCCCGGCAAGTTCGGCTTCGTGTCGCTCCACAACCTGCTCGCGTCGGGGTACGAGGGTGCGGTGTTCGGCACGAACCTGAACGGCGAGGAGGTACTGGGAGTCCGAACGGTCGCCGACATCGAGGAGCTTCCCGACGACGCGATCGACCTCGTGTTCGTGTGCACCCCGGCCTCGACCAATCCGGCGATCCTTCGTGCGTGCGCTGCCAAAGGTGTGCGGGCGGCGTTCGTGACGTCCGCCGGCTACGGGGAGGCCGGTGAGGCAGGGCGCGCCGCCGAGCAGGAGCTCGTGGCGCTCGCCGACGAGCTCGGGATCCTGCTCGCCGGTCCCAACGGTCAGGGCGTCGTGTCGACGCCGGCCAGGCTGTGTGCGCAGATCGTGGCGCCGTATCCACCCGCCGGTTCGATCGGCGTCGCCAGCCAGTCGGGCAACTTCGTGTCGAGCTTCCTGAACCTCTCGCGAGCATCCGGGGTCGGAATCAGCCGTGCTGTCTCGGCCGGCAATGCTGCAGCGGTCGGCGTTGCCGACTATCTCGACTTCTTCGCCGACGACGAAGCGACCACGGTCGGCCTGGCGTACATCGAGGGCATCGCGGACGGCCAGGGCCTCTTGCGGCGGCTCGGCGAAGCGGCTGCCCGCAAGCCGCTCGTGTTGCTGAAGGGCGGCGCGACCGCTGGCGGCGCCCGCGCCGCCGCCAGCCACACCGGCGCCCTCGCGGCCGACGACAAGGTGTTCGACGGGGCGTGCCGCGCGAGCGGGGTCACACGCGCGTCGACCGTCGAGGAGGCGTTCGAGTTCGCCGCCACGTTCGCCACGCAACCCGCTCCCGCGGGTCCGAACGTCGTCGTGCTCACCACCGCGGGCGGGTGGGGCGTCGTGACGGCCGACGCCGTCACCCGCGACCCCGACCTCGTGCTGCTCGACCTGCCCGACGACCTGCTCGCAGCGATCGACGAACATCTGCCACCGAGATGGAGCCGGAACAACCCCGTCGACTGCGCCGGGGGTGAGACCCGCGACACGATCCCGACCGTGCTGGGCCTGATCGCCGGCCATCCGTCGGTCGACGCCGTCGTCTACATCGGTCTCGGTATCCAGTCCAACCAGGCCCGGCTCATCCGCGAGGGGCGGTTCTTCCCCGACCACGGTCTCGAGCGAATCGTCGACTACCACGAGCGCCAGGACCGTCGTTTCGCCGAAGCAGCGGCTGACGTGAGCGACCGCAGTGGGAAGCCGATCCTCGTCGCGACCGAATTGGCCGTGGCCGATCCCGACAATCCCGGCCCGGCCGCGCTGCGCGCGACCGGCCGACTCGTCTACCCGAGCGGCGATCGTGCGGTCGCGGCGCTCGGTGCGCTGCATCGCCGAGCCCGGTACCTCGATCGGCGAGACCTGTGACCCGATCCCGACGGGGCGGCGTGCACCCGATGCTGGTGCTCGCGATGCTGGCCGCGATCCCCGCCGTGCTGCTGTGGGGGATCTGGCGCTGGGCCGACGGTCGCGCCCGGATCGCCGAAGCCGCCGTGCCTCCCGCCGAGCAGCTGGCCTCGCCCCCCGAGCCGCGCCTCGCCCTGTCGACACAACTGCTGTCGATGCGCCGTTCGGCCTCCGAGCTGTCGCGTGACCTCAACCTCGCGGCGTTCGAGGAGGCGGTCGCACCATTGACGAACAGCGTGAACGAGAACTCGTGCGTCGCCGTCTCCCTCGACGGTGTCGTCGTCGGTGAAGCGAACTCCACGGTCGCGGTGATACCCGCGAGCAATCAGAAGATCCTCGTGGCTGCGGTCGCCGAGGAGGTGCTGGGGCCGGACCACGTGTACACCACGAGCCTGGTCGGCGCCGAACCCGTCGATGGCGTCATCGACGGCGACGTGTACCTGGTGGGCGGTGGCGATCCGGTGCTGTCGGGTGACTGGTACGCGGAGTCCGACCTGGATCGATTCGCCCCGTTCAACGTGACGTCGATCGATGCGCTGGCCGCACAACTGTCGGCTGCCGGTGTCACCGAGATCACCGGTGTCGTCCGGGGTGACGGCAGCCGCTACGACGACGAGTTCTTCGCGCCGGGTTGGGGCGAGGGCGTCGCAGGGCTCGAGGCCGGGCCCTACGACGCACTCCTCGTGAACGACGCCCGGGTGCGTGGTGACGACGAACGCGGCAACGACCCGAACGAGGCAGGAGCGCGCGAGTTCGTCCGCATCCTGGGCGAGCAGGGCATCGTGGTGACGGGCGGGTCGTCGACCGGCATCGCCTCGGACAACCTGCCGACGTTGGCCACGGTCGAGTCTCGACCGCTCGGATCGATCATCGCCGAGATGCTGGCGAACAGCGACAACAACACGGCCGAACTGATGGTGAAGGAGATCGGCCTGGTGGGCGCCGGGTCGGGGACACGTCTCGCCGGGCTCGAGGTCATGGGCGAGACGATCGCCGGGTGGGGGATCGACGTGAACGGCCTGACGCTCGGCGATGGCAGCGGTCTCAGTCTCGACAACCGGATCACGTGCGCCACGTTGCTCGGCGTGCTCCAGCACGCCGGGATCGACAGTGCGACGGGACAGGGGCTCGCCGTCGCCGGCGAGTCGGGCACGCTGATCGAGATCTTCGGCGACACGCCCGTCGCCGGCCGCTTGCGCGGCAAGACCGGCACGTTGAACAACTTCCCGATCGACCAGGACCCGCCCGCGGTCAAGGCGTTGTCGGGCTACCTGCCCGTCGACGGTGGCGGGTCGATCGAGTACGTACTGCTGCTCAACGGTCCGACGATCTCCGACCAGAGCGAGTACCGGCCCATCTGGGCCGAACTCGTGACTGCGCTCGATTCGTTCCCCGCCGTGGCCAGCCCGCGTGTGCTGGGCCCACGATGAGGCGCCGTCGGGTCGTGTCGCTGGCAGCGTTGACGGTGTTCGCGCTCGTTCCCGCGTTCGCGCTCGCAGGCGTGTGGCAGTACGCCGACGCCAACGTGCCGCCTCCCACCACCACGACCACCACGACACTGCCCCCGGAACCGGTCGATGAGCTGACCACCGATCTCTTTTCGTTCCGCCGTCATCCCGAACCACTCGCCGAACGAGCCGCCGAGGATGCGGCCGACGCGGCGTTCGTGGCCCGCGTCACCGCACTGGGTGACGAGATCGGCGAACAGTCGTGTCTCCGCATCGTCGACGACACCGACGTGGTGGTCGAGTTCGGCTCCGAGCGGCGCGTGATTCCGGCCAGCAACGAGAAGCTCTTCGTCGCCGCGACGGCGCTGGAGGTGCTCGGCCCGGACCACCGCTTCCGCACCGAACTGCTGTCGTCGCTGCCGTCCGACGGCGTGATCGTCGGCAACGTGTACCTCGTGGGAGGTGGCGACCCCGTGTTGCGGACCGCAGATGTCCCGGATCCGCAGCGCTACCCGGCATTCAACACCACGTCGCTCGAGGAGCTCGCCGACCAGGTCGTCGCGCTCGGCATCACGACGATCGACGGCGACGTCGTCGGTGACGGTAGTCGGTACGACGACGAGTTCCGGGTGCCGAGCTGGGGCGACGACATCACCAGCACCGAAGCCGGCCCCTACGACGCGCTGCTCGTCAACGACGGGCTGATCTCCAACGGCAACTACGGCCTCGACCCGAGCCGGAGCGCGGCGCGGGCCTTCGTGGATCTGTTGACCGCACGCGGGATCACCATCACCGGATCCGCGGCCAACGCCGCGCGGCCCGCCGACGCCGATCTGACCACGTTGGCCTTCATCGAGTCGCTGCCGTTGCCGGACATCCTCGTGGAGCTGCTCCACACGAGTGACGACAACACCGCCGAGATGCTCGTCAAGGAGATCGGCTTCGTCGGTGGAGAAGGCGGGACGCGACCGGCCGGGCTCGCAGTGGTGCGGACCACGCTCGGGCGATGGGGCGTCCCGCTCGAGGGCGTGGAGCTCCAGGACGGTTCCGGTATCAGTCGACTGAATCGGACGACGTGTGCGGCCCTCGCGACACTGCTGTCGGCGACGCCGGTCGCGGACGACCTGCGCGACGTGCTGCCGGTCGCGGGCCGCGACGGCACGCTGTCGAGGCAGTTGCTCGGCACTGCGGCAGAGGGCCGGCTCCAGGCCAAGACCGGCACGCTGACCGACGTCAAGGCGCTGACCGGTACGCAACCCGGCGCCGACCGCCGTGACGTGGACTTCTCGCTCGTGCTCAACGGCGAGGGCGTCGACGACCCCGCGGTCTACGAGCCGATCTGGACGCAACTCGTGTCGCTGATCGACGACTACCCGATCGTCATCGCACCGGTAACGACCCGATTCGCCCCTCGGTGAGCCGCTCCGGGTGTCGCCGAGGTCGTTCGGGGTCGTCGACGTCCGACCGTGGACGGCCGGCGTGTCGCTGCCCCGACTGGCGGCGCTCGCAGCCGTGGCGTCGTCGGGCGCCGCGGGAGGACCATCGTCGGTCGCCGATCCGGTGTCAGAGAGATCCACGTACCTCGTGGTGACGCCCGTGCGGCTGTTCGACGGCCGCAGCGGAGACGGCATGACGGGAGTGATTCGCCGGGAGGTCGGGCGCAGACACCCCGACGACGTTCACGGTGACCGGCCCGGCGGAGGTCCACGTCGACGCCGAGGTCGATGATGGATCTGCGTCATCGCCCACTGGGAGCCGCCCGACATCGCGTCGCGACCGGCGCTGTTCTGCCCCGCTTCCGCACCCGGCTCGGTGGAGACGGTCGGAGGACGTTCGGCCTGCCGGACCTTCGACTGCCGCATCGAACGGCCCGATCTCCTTCGTCTTCGTCGACGGCGTCGTCGCGTCGCGGTTCCGACGTCCGCGCCGTGCCGACCGGCAAGGCCGGGCGTAGCGTGGTGGCATGGCTGTCATGCCGATGTTCCCGCTGGGTCTCGTGCTCCTCCCGGGCGGCGTCTTGCCCCTCCACGTCTTCGAGGACCGGTACCTCCGGATGTTCCGCGAGATCCTGGCCGACGATGACCATCCGCCCGAGTTCGGAGTGGCGCTGATCACGAAGGGTCGTGAGGCCGGTGGCGGCGACGAACGGGCGATGGTGGCCACCGCAGCACGTATCCTCGACATGCAAGCCACGCCCGACGGCCGTTACGTACTCGCCGCTGTGGGCACCGATCGCCTCAAGATCAGCGCGTGGTTGCCCGACGATCCGTACCCGGTGGCCGACGTCGACGTGTGGCTCGACGCCGACATCGAGCCCGGCGGGGATCTCGACGGCTTCCGGGAACGCGTGGGGCGGGCCCACGAACGTGTGAACGCGGTCAATGCGCTCGCCGCCGAGCTCGGTGACGAGACGCCTCCACCGACGGATGTCAGCGACGATCCGTTGCTCGCCGTGTACCACCTGGGCTCGCTGGCACCGCTCGGACCTGCCGATCGATACCGACTGCTCGCCGCCCCCGGCCTCGGTGAGCGGTTGGACGTGCTGGACGCGGCGATCGCCGACGTCGAAGCTGTGCTCGAATTCCGTCGTACGTGATAGAACACCTACCCATGTCGAACGACGCGCAACCGGTCACGAAGCGAGAGGAGCCAGCATCGGTCGGCGAGGTCGTGGACTTCGTCAAGGCGTATGCGCAGCAGGAGACCGTCGGGCCCCTCAAGGGTGCGGGGCGCTGGATCGCCTACGGCGCTGCTGGTGCGATCGTGCTCGGGATCGGGCTGTCGTTGTTGCTGCTCGGACTGCTCCGCCTGCTGCAATCCGAGGTGAGCGACATCGCCGACGGCCGACTGTCGTGGCTGCCGTACACGATCGTGTTCGTGGTGTGCGTGCTGTTGATCGCCGTGACCGTTCAGCAGATCGACAAGACGTTCCTCAACAAGGAAGACCAGTGATGAACCAGCAGCAGCCCACCGGCAAGATCTCGCCGGACGATCTCAAGAACAAGTTGCAGTCCTTCCAGGACGGTGTGCAGGGCAAGGTCGACGACAAGAAGAACACCCTGGTCGCGGCCGGGGGCGGTGCGTTGCTCGTGCTGCTCGTCATCTTCTTCCTGCTCGGTAAGCGGAGTGGTCGGAAGAAGACCACACTCGTGGAGATCAAGCGGCTCTGATGGCGATCGTTCCGGTCGCACTCCGACGTCGTCTACTCGCGCGGGCCAACTTCGTCGGCGGTCCGCTCGTCAACCTGTTGGCGTTCGTCGTTCAGCCAGCCGCGTACCTCAAGCGTATGTCGATCATCCGAGGGATCCAGGGGTCCAGCCCGGTGTGGAAGATCGTCGCGGTCGTGGTGTACAGCCCGTCGACCTTCAAGAGCCTCTTCGGCAAGAGCACCGAAGTCGTCGACGTGTCGCGACTCGGCTCCGATCGCTTCATGCACGTCACCACCGCGACGCCGATGAGCCGTCGACGACGCCGCAAGCTGGCCAAGCGAGGTGTCGAGGTGCCCTCCCTCAAGGATCAGAAGGCGTACGGTCGGCTGTGGGCGGCGAAGGCCGACGCGGCCAAGCGTGCATCGTGATCGTCCGGCTCCGCCAGCCGACACGTGAGGTGACCATCGACGGGGCTCGTACCGTCAACCAGTTGCTGGATCAGCTCGAGATGAATCGTGAGTCGTTCCTCGTGATCCGCAACGGCACACTGGTACCCGGCGACGGCCGGCTCGACGATCACGACACGATCGAGATCCGCCCCGTCATCTCCGGAGGCTGACCGTGAACTTCTCCAAATGCCGTGTCTGCGGCGAGCCGGCGATCATCGATCTGCCCCGCCACAATGCGAACTTCTGCGCGGAGCACTTGCTGCAACTGTGCCGTCGGCAGGTCGAGAAGGCGATCAAGGACCACGGCATGCTCTCGCCCGACGACAAGATCCTGGTTGCCGTGAGCGGCGGCAAGGACTCACTGGCGGTCTGGGACATCCTGCTCGACCTCGGCTACCGCGCCGACGGCCTGTACATCGGACTCGGGATCGGCGAATACAGCGATGTGAGCGGGGAGTACACGAGGGTGTTTGCCGGTGAGCGCGGCCTGACGCTTCGCACGATCGATCTGCGCGACGAGTACGACTACGACGTCCCGACCGCAGCGAAGGTCACCAAGCGGGTGCCGTGTTCGGCGTGCGGCCTCTCGAAGCGCCATCTCTTCGACAAGGTGGCGCTCGACGGCGGGTACGACGTCGTGGTGACGGGCCACAACCTCGACGACGAGGCAGCGGTGTTGTTCGGAAACTCGCTGCGCTGGGATGTCGAGTACCTGGCACGCCAACACCCGGTGCTTCCCGCCCGCAACGGGTTCCCGAAGAAGGTCAAGCCGCTGATGCGACTCACCGAGCGGGAGATGGCGGCGTGGTGCATCGTGCGTGGCATCGACTATCAGGTCGACGAGTGCCCGATGGCGATCGGCAACAAGCACCTTGCCTACAAAGAAGCGCTCAACTCGATCGAACGGGAGTCGCCCGGGTCGAAGTCGGCGTTCTATCTCAACTTCGTCGACAAGATGTCGCCACTGCTGTCGGGTCTCAACCAGGCTGCGGCCGGTGAGCTGAACGACTGCGACCGCTGCGGTGCACCGACGACGAGCGAGACGTGCGCGTTCTGCCGACTGGCGGAGCGCGTCGGCGGGCACGAACCCGTGCCCGTCGAGCTGGTGTTGAACAAGAAGGCCCGCAAGGCCTATCTGGCGGCGCAGGCCGCAGGGGAGTGACGGATCGACGATGAAGGCTCTCGCCGCGGGTGACCGCGTGATGCTGCTCGATGCGAAGAAGCGCCGGTATCTGCTCTCGCTCCAGGAGGGCGGGGAGTTCCACACCCACGCCGGCTTCGTACCCCACGACGACATCATCGGGCGGAACGACGGTGTGATCGTGAACAGCACGAAGGGCGCCGAGTACACGGTGCTCCGCCCGACGCTCGAGGACTACGTGTTGGAGATGCCGCGTGGCGCCCAGGTGATCTATCCGAAGGACCTGGCACCGATCTGCATGCTCGCCGACATCGGCCCGGGCATGAAGGTGTTCGAGACCGGCGTCGGTTCGGGAGCCCTGTCGATGACGATGCTGCGTTGGGGCGCGGAGATCGTCGGGTACGAGATCCGGGAGGACTTCGCCAACCGGGCGCGCGCCAATGTCGCTGAGTTCCTGGGCGCGGACGCGCTGGATCGCTACGACGTGCACATCGCCGACAGCTACGAGGGGATCTCGGCTGACCATGGGCCGTTCGATCGAGCAGTGCTCGACCTGCCGGAGCCGTGGCAGGTCATCCCACATCTGGAGGCAGTGCTCGCACCTGGCGGTGTGTGCGTGGCCTACACGCCGTCGATCACGCAGGCGATGCAGGTCAGCGAACAGTTCAGGGGTCGCTGGATCGACGTGCGCACGCTCGAGGTGCTCCACCGTGGCTGGAAGGTCGACGGCCAGGCCGTGCGTCCCGATCACCGCATGGTCGCTCACACCGCGTTCCTGACCGTCGCCAGGTTCCTCGGGGAAGGCAACCGAGCCATGCGGACCGACCGAAAGATCGAACGCGTGCGGTAGGCGCCATGGCACCGCGCACATCAGGTGCCGCAGAAGGTCCGATAGCCGTTGGCGAAACCGTCGGGTGCGGGCTCGGCGAAGCGTTGGTGACCGGGCCGCTCGACGAATGGTTCCGTCACGGCGGCCAGCAGGTCGTCGAACGCCTGCATGTCGCCTGCGGTCGCGGCGCCGAGGGCCTCCTCGACGAGGTGGTTCCTCGGGACGTAGAGCGGGTTTGCCCGGCGCATCGCCTCGCCGGCGTTCGGCATGACCCGTTGCGACCAGCGGTCCAGCCACTCGTGGATCGGAACATCGAACAACGACGTGACGCCGACGCAGGTCTCGAGCGCCCCGTCGGCCGCGTCGGTCAGTCGGCGGAACGCGGTCGTCATGTCGACTCGGTGCACATGCAGCAGTTCGAGCCAGTCGTCGGCCAGTGCACGGTCGTCATCGTCGGTTCCGTCGAGGCCGAGCTTGGCGCGCATCCCGTCGAGCCGCGCCGCCTCGTAACGGGACTCGTACGTGTCGAGCGCCTCGGTGGCCAGCTCGACCGAGCGTTCCTGGTCGTCGTCGATCAGGGGGAGCAGCGCTTCGGCGAGGCGCGCCATGTTCCACAACCCGATCGACGGCTGGTTGCCGTAGGCGTACCGGCCGCCGTGGTCGATCGAGCTGTAGACGGTCGCCGGGTCGAACACGTCCATGAACGCGCACGGGCCGTAGTCGATCGTCTCCCCTGAGATCGTGACGTTGTCGGTGTTCATGACCCCGTGGATGAACCCCAGGTTCATCCAGGCGGCGATCAGCGACGTCTGGCGCCCGATCACGGCATCGAGGAGCGCGAGCACCGGGTTGTCCGCGTCGGCCAACTCGGGGTCGTGCCGTTCGATCGCGTAGTCGGTGAGCCGACGGAGACGTTCGACGTCGCCGCGAGCGGAGAAGAACTGGAACGTGCCGACGCGGAGGTGGCTCGACGCCACCCTGGTCAGCACCGCACCGGGCAACAACCCTTCGCGGTGAACCATCTCGCCGGTCGTCACCGCTGCGAGCGCTCGTGTGGTCGGCACGCCGAGGGCGTACATCGCCTCGCCCATCAGGTACTCGCGCAGGATCGGCCCGAGCGCGGCCTTGCCGTCGCCGCCACGTGAGAACGGGGTGCGGCCGGACCCTTTGAGTGCGATGTCGTAGCGGTCGCCCGACGGCGAGACGACTTCCCCCAGCAGCACGGCTCGGCCGTCGCCGAGTTGTGGGTTGAACCCGCCGAACTGATGCCCGGCGTACACCTGTGCGATCGGTGCAGCACCCTTCGGTGTCGTGGCTCCGGCGAGCACAGCGACGCCCTCGTCGGACCGCAGGGTCCCGACATCGAGGCCGAGTTCGGCGGTGAGTGGGTCGTTGAGCTTCACCAGCGTCGGTGACGGTACCTCGGTCGGTTCCCACGGCGCGCCGAAGCCGGCGAGCCGCTCTGCGTATGTGTTGTCGAACTCCAGCAATGTCATCGGAGCCGTCCTTCGGACGCGCAACGGCCCGACACCTCGCGATGTCGGGCCATTGCCATCAGATCGCGAACGAGCCGGTCAGGGCTCGATGAAGATGCACTCGCCGGGGCACTCCTCGGCGCTCTCGATCACGGCCTCGAGCTGGCTGTCGGGGAACTCCGCGAGCCCCTCGGCGCCCTCGGGGTTGCCCTTCGCCTTGGCGAAGATCTTGTCACCCTCCACCACATAGGCGAGGCCGTCGTCGAGCAGGGTGAACACGTCGGGTGCGATTTCCTCGCACAGACCGTCGCCGGTGCAGAGATCCTGGTCGATCCAGACCTTCATATGATTTCGTGTCTCCTTGTGAGGGGATCGTGTACAGGAACACTTTACACGGTCGGGTTCGTGAAAAGACAGATGCTGGGACGGAGCGTGAGCTCGCGTGTAAGTTCCCGATGACACGCCCACCCCGAGGAGTATTCCTGTGGCAGAGCCGACTTCAGAGAGCAACGCGGAGAAGCCGATCGGTGCCGACGTCGCCGCGCTGGAGGCGCAGGTGTCGGTCATGGCCGAGGAGGTCGCCCATCTGCGTTCGAGGTTGGCCGACACCCCGAATCGTGTCCGATCGCTCGAAGAGCGACTGCTCGAGACCAAGGGTCAGCTCTCGCAAGCCACCGCACAGAACGAGAAGCTGAGCTACACGTTGCGTGAGGCCCGGGAACACATCGCCTCGCTGCGCGACGAGGTCGACAAGCTCACGCAGCCGCCGAACGCGTACGGCGTCGTGGTCGGCAAGAACGACGACGGCACCGTCGACGTGCTCACGAGTGGTCGCAAGATGAAGGTGCAGTTGCACCCCGAGGTCGACCACGAGTTGCTCGATCTGGGCGCCGAGGTGGCACTCAACGAGAGCTTCGCCGTGATCGACGCCCGCCGACCCGAATCGGTCGGTGAGGTCGTGACACTCAAGGAGGTCATGGACGACGGGGTGCGGGCGATCGTCATCGGCCGCGCCGACGAGGAACGAGTCTGCGAGCTCGCGAGCCCGCTGCGAGGCACGCGCCTGCGCAACGGCGACATGTTGCGCCTCGACCCGAGGTCGAACATGCTGCTCGAGAAGCTGCCTCGACCCGAGGTGGAAGACCTCCTCCTCGAAGAGGTGCCCGACATCTCGTACGAGGACATCGGCGGGCTCGACACCCAGATCGAAGCGATCGCCGACGCGGTCGAACTGCCGTTCCTGCACCAGGAATTGTTCGCGGAACACCGCCTGCCGGCACCGAAGGGCATCCTGCTCTACGGCCCGCCCGGCTGTGGCAAGACGCTGATCGCCAAGGCGGTGGCCAACAGCCTCGCCAAGAAGGTCGCCGAGACCATGGGGGAGGGCAAGGGCCGCTCGTACTTCATCAACATCAAGGGCCCCGAACTCCTCAACAAGTACGTCGGTGAGACCGAACGCCAGATCCGCCTCGTGTTCCAGCGGGCGCGTGAGAAGAGCGAGGAGGGGTGGCCGGTCATCGTCTTCTTCGACGAGATGGACTCGATGTTCCGAACTCGCGGCTCGGGCATCAGCTCCGACATGGAATCCACGATCGTGCCGCAGCTGCTCGCCGAGATCGACGGTGTCGAGGGCCTCCGCAACGTGATCGTGATCGGGGCGACCAACCGAGAGGACCTCATCGACCCGGCCATTCTGCGACCGGGCCGTCTCGACGTGAAGATCAAGATCGAGCGTCCGAACGCCGACGCCGCCCGTCAGATCTTCGCGAGGTACCTGACCGACGACATCCCGATCGCCGTGGCCGAGGACGTGCCCTCCATGATCGACTCCACTGTCGACGAGATGTACCGCGACGACGACGCGAACCGGTTCCTCGAGGTCACCTACCAGAACGGCGACAAGGAGATCTTGTACTACAAGGACTTCTCGTCGGGAGCCATGATCGAGAACATCGTGCGCCGAGCCAAGAAGCTCGCCATCAAGCGGGTGATCGGCGGCGGCGAACGCGGGGTGTGCACCGACGACCTCGTCGCGTCGATCAAGCAGGAGTACAAGGAACACGAGGACCTCCCCAACACCACCAACCCCGACGACTGGGCGAAGATCTCGGGCAAGAAGGGCGAACGCATCGTGTTCATCCGCACGCTCATCGCCGAGGAGTCCGACGAAGGCCCGATGGGTGGTCGCACGATCGAACGCACGCAGACCGGCCAGTACCTGTAGCGGCGAACGCGAGCGGGGTCAGAAGAACGGGTTGTCGAAGGTCGGTTCCGGTTCGGGCGCCGGTGATGGTCGTGGTCCCCGACGGAGCGCGCGCATCGCCCACGCACCGAGGACCGGTCCCGGCGCGAGCAGCAGGAACGCCCACCCCCACCCGTGTGCGTCGCGCACGACCGGCACGAGGAAGATCGTGAACACCGTGAGCACGAACCCGGTCGCGAGCTGCACCGTGAGCGCGGTTCCGACGTAGCGGTCGTCGGTCACCTCGGTGACGATGGTCGAGAACTGGGCACTGTCGGCGACCACCCAGAACCCCCACACGAGTCCGACGCCGATGACGATCGGGGCGGGTGCGTCGACGAGGAATCCGATGACGACCGCGACCGACGCCGACCACCTCATCGCCAGGGCGGCTGCCTCGGCACGGCTCCGGCGATCACTCATGAGCCCGGCGTACACGGAACCGGCGGCACCGATGCCGATCACGGCGAACGCCGCGAAACTCGCTGCCCGGCGTGACCCGAGCGCATCGGTGTAGAACGCAGCCATCCACGCCCACATGGCGTAGAGCTCCCACATGTGGCCGAAGTAGCCGGCGCTGGCGAGCCGGAAGTCGCGGTTGGCCAGGATCGTGCGGAGTTGGGACGGATCGAACCGGGCAGCGGGGACGGCGTAGGGGCCGGCCGAGCATGCTCGGTCGGCGATCAGGCCGCCGACGAGGGTGAGCCCGGATGCGATCAGCAGCGTCACCTGCCAATCGAGACCACCGATGCCGTTGACGAGGTGGGGGAGTGCCGACCCGATCGTGAGGGCCCCGATCATGACGCCCAGCGCGAATCCGCGGCCGGTCCGGTACCACGCCGACATCGCTTTGAGCGCCGGCGGATAGACGGCCGCGAGGAAGGCGCCTGTGACGAAGCGGAGCACCACGGCCGAGCCGAAGCCGGTGGCGAACGCCACCACCGCGTTGGCTGCCGCGGCGCCCGCCGCACCGACCAGTACGAGCCGCAGCGGAGCGATCCGGTCGGCCAGGTTCGTCAGCGCCGAGACCAGCGCACCGGCCACGAATCCGAGCTGGACCGCGATCGTCAGCCAGCTCGACTCGGCGTTGGTCAGGTTCCAGCGGTCGCGTAGCTGTCCGAGCACAGCTGCGGTGGAGAACCATGTCGACATGGCGAGCACGAGCGCGATCGCCAGCACCATCAGTTCGCGCCGCTGATCCTTCGCTCCCACGTGCATGGAACCCACGCTCGCACAGCCGTGATTCCGGCGGGAGGATGCAGCCCTACCGCATCGCCGCGGCGATGAGTTCGAGGCTGCGGATCCGGTCGTCGACGTCGTACGTCGCGGCGGTGAGCATGAGCTCGTTCGCGTGAGTGCGAGCCGAGAGGGCTCGGAGGCCCTCGGCGACGCGGTCGGGACTGCCGATCAGCTGATCGGTCGGCATGTTGCGGGCGGCGTCGGCATCCGGATGGCCGGCGGCCGACTCGGGCGACACCAGTGGGTGTCGCCGGTTGGTACGGATTCCGAGCCGCAGAATCCGCCCGGGGAGGCCGATCCGCTCGGCCTCGTCGTCGGTGTCGGCGGCCAGGGCACCGACGCCGAGGATCACGTGAGGCTCGGCGAGCACGGGCGAGGGCTCGAAGTGATCGACGTAGAGGCGGGTCGCGATGTCGGTCGCACCGGTGTCGAAGTGATGAGCGTACGCGAACGGGAGCCCGAGCATCCCGGCGAGCTGGGCGCTGAACCCCGACGAGCCCAGGAGCGCGACGGTGGGGGACGAGCCCAGCACCGGTGTCGCCCGGAATCGGGTCCACATCCCGTCCTCCCGCCGCCGGTCGCCGAGCATGCCCATGACGTCGATGAGGTCGCGGGGGAACTGCTCGACGCTCTGCTGCGGTGCCCGGCCGAACGCTGCGGCCGTCAGCGGATCGGTGCCTGGCGCACGGCCGATCCCCAGGTCGATCCGGCCGGGATGCAGCGACTCCAGGAGGGCGAACTGCTCGGCGATCGCGAGCGGCGAATGGTTGGGCAGCATGACGCCGCCCGACCCGACTCGGATTCGCTCCGTGTGAGCGGCGAGGTGGGCGATCAGCACACTCGGGGTCGTGCTCGCCACGGTCGCCATGTTGTGGTGCTCGGCCACCCAGAAGCGCCCGAAACCGAGGCGATCGGCCGCCTGTGCGAGCGACGTCGTGCCTGCGAGTGCCTCGGTCGACGAGCCACCCTCGCGGACGATCGACAGATCGAGCACCGACAGCGCGTTCACGGGACCACGCTAGGCCGAATCCCGGTCGAAGACGTTCCGGAGAGCGACCCGCCCGCCGCACCGGCCGAACACGCCAGTAGGGTCGCGTGCATGGCGATCCGGAAGGTCTGCGGTATCGAGACCGAGTACGGCATCGTCGTGCGCGGCGCCGACAACAATCCGGTCACGGCCTCGTCGCTGCTGATCAACTCCTACGTCAACGCGACCTCACGGAAGATCGGGTGGGATTTCGAGGACGAGTCGCCGGCGAACGACGCCAGGGGTTTCAATCTCGACGACGTCTTCCCACCCGAGATCGAGTCGTCGCTCGTCAACGCGGTGCTGCCCAACGGTGCCCGGTACTACGTCGATCACGCCCATCCCGAGATCTCACTCCCCGAGGTGACCGACGCACTCGATGCGGTGCTCTGGGATCGGGCGGCCGACGAGATCGTACGTTCGTCGATGCGATACGCGAACGAGATCCTCGGCGCGGGCGCCGAGATGGTCGTGTACAAGAACAACTCCGACGGCAAGGGCAACAGCTACGGCTGTCACGAGAACTACCTGATGAGTCGCGACACCCCGTTCGGCAGGATCGCGAGCCACATCACGCCCCACTTCGTCACGCGTCAGGTCTTCTGCGGAGCGGGCAAGGTCGGCTGCGAGGAGCCGAACCGACGCCCGGGAGATGTGGCGTTCCAGCTGAGCCAGCGCGCGGACTTCTTCGAAGAGGAGATCGGTCTCGAGACCACCCTCAAGCGCCCGATCGTGAACACGAGGGACGAGCCGCACTGTGATCCGCAGAAGTACCGGCGGCTCCACGTGATCGTGGGTGACGCCAACCTCAGCGAGGTGGCCACGTACCTCAAGGTCGGCACGACGTTGATCGTCCTCGCCATGATCGAGGACAACCAGCTCGGCGACGACGTGCTGCTCGGCAGCCCGGTTTCCGCGATCCGTCAGGTCAGCCACGACCCGACCCTCACCCGCACCATCATGCTTCGCGACGGTCGCCGGGCGACGGCGCTCGAGGTGCAGTGGGCGCTGCTCGAACGTGCCCGGAAGTACGAACAGACCCACGGACTCGAGTCGGTCGGCGCCGACGTCAGTGCCGACGTGCTCGATCGATGGGAGGCCGTCCTGAGCGGCTTGGAGGCTGATCCCGCGTCGATGGGTCACTGGGTGGACTGGGTCGCGAAGCAACGACTCGTCGACGGTTTCCGTGATCGACACGGACTGGACGCGGACTCTCCTCGGCTGAAGGCGATCGATCTCCAGTACCACGATCTACGCGCCGATCGTTGTCTCGCGGCCCGAGTGGGGCTGGAGACACTGGTGGCGCCCGATGACGTCGTCGCGGCGATGACCCAGCCCCCCACGACGACCCGGGCCTACTTTCGCGGGCGCTGCCTCCAGAAGTATCCCGACGACATCGTCGCCGCGAACTGGGATTCCCTGGTGTTCGACGTGGGTCGTGACCCACTCCGACGTGTGCCGATGATGGAGCCGTTGCGCGGCACCGCCGGTCACGTCGGTAACTTGATCGACGAATGCGATACTGCCGCGGAGCTGCTCGAACGACTCGGGCAATAGGGTCCGCGCAGGGGAGGAAGCGACATGGCTGAACGAACACAGCGACAGAAACCGACCGGCGACCGTGATGCGGAGGTCGTGGAGGATGCTGCCCCGGCGACGAACGAATCCGGCGAGAAGCTGAAGGCCGAGCTCGACGACCTGCTCGACGAGATCGACGAGGTCCTCGAGACGAACGCCGAGGACTTCGTCAAGTCGTACGTGCAGAAGGGCGGTCAGTGACGGTGGCGATGCCGTTCTTCGACCCGGCCACCGATCCGGGTTCGAATTTCCCCGAACTGCTCCGACGGAGCGGTCTGGGATCCGTCGTCGACGCGGTCGGCACGGTCGACGTACCACACGCCACCACCTGCGTGGCCCTCCGGTACGCCGACGGCGTCGTCATGGCGGGTGATCGCCGGGCGACGTCGGGCAACCTGATCTCGCACCGCATGATGGAGAAGGTCGTACAGGCCGACCGGTACAGCGGTGTTGCGATTGCCGGGGCCGCCGGTCCTGCGATGGAGATGATTCGTCTGTTCCAGCTCCAGCTCGAACACTACGAGAAGGTCGAAGGCACCACGCTGAGCCTCGAGGGCAAGGCCAACCAGCTCTCGGCGATGGTGCGCGGCAACTTGCCGGCTGCCATGCAGGGGATGGTCGTGGTGCCGATCTTCGCAGGCTACGACCGCCGTCGATCGGTCGGCCGGCTGTTCGCCTACGACGTCACCGGCGGGCGGTACGAAGAGCGTGAGTACGTGGCGACCGGCTCGGGCAGCCTGCATGCGAGCACCGTCGTCAAGGTCGGGTTCAGCTCCGACCTCGATCGGAGTCAGGCGATCGACCTGGCGTCCCGCAGCCTCTGGGAGGCGGCCGACGCCGATTCCGCCACCGGTGGCCCCGACGCACTCCGGGGGATCTATCCGGTCGTGGCGACGGTCACCGAAGACGGCTGGCAACGCGTACTGGACGACGAGCTCGCGACACGGTTCGAGGCGATCGCGTCCGACGTGCTCGCGCGTTCCGAGGTCGTGGCCCCGACCATTCCCGACGTCGACGGAGATCCGTCATGACCACGCCGTTCTACGTCGCGCCCGAGCAGGTGATGAAGGACCGTGCCGACTATGCGCGCAAGGGCATCGCCCGGGGCAGGGCACTCGTCGCGATCCGGTACCTCGAGGGGATCGCGATCGTCGCCGAGAACCCGTCGGAGACCCTGCGCAAGGTCAGCGAGATCTACGACCGGATCGCGTTCGCCGGCGTCGGCAGGTACAACGAGTTCGATCAGCTGCGCGTCGCCGGTATCCGTGCGGCCGATCTGAAGGGCTTCCAGTATTCGCGCGACGACGTCGACGCCCGCACGTTGGCGAACCAGTACGCTCAGATCCTCGGCAACATCTTCACGCACGAGATGAAGCCGATGGAGGTCGAGATCCTGGTGGCCGAGGTCGGCCTCGACTCGGCCGGCGATCAGATGTTCCACATCCTGTACGACGGCACCGTCATGGACCAGCGCGACGTGGCCGTACTCGGTGGTGACGCCGAGGCGATCTCCGAGCGGCTGACCGACGGGTTCGAGGACGGTATCGACCTGGTCACCGCGATCAAGCTCGGCGTGATGGCGCTCGCCGGCGATGACCGTGAGATCCCACACACCGAAGTCGAGGTCGGTGTGCTGTCGCGAGGCAACGGACGTCGCTGCTTCCGGCGGCTGTCCGACAGCGAGGTCGCCGATCTCCTGGCCGGCTGAGCGTCGTGGCCGACGATCAGACCTTCCACGACGACATCGAGGGCTACTGCACCCCGCTGAGTGTCGCCCCGGGTGCGACCGTCGCACTACGGGTGTCCACGCGATCCGATCGGTACGACGTGACCGTCGAGCGGTGGGGCGCCCAGCGGGTCGAGGTGTGGCGAGCCGACGACGTCGCCGGCTCGTTCGTGCCGCCACCCGCCGACGCCGACGCCCACGGGTGTCGCTGGCCGGTGTCGGTCGAGATTCCCGTCGACGGGCGTTGGCGATCCGGGTTCCACCTGGTGACGCTGCGAGCGCATGATGCGCCGCCCGGGCGCGACGTCGCCCATGCCGGTTTCGTCGTCCGCGCCGGAGCGACGCGTGCCCGGGCGCTACTGGTGCTCGACACCAACACCTGGAACGCCTACAACACATGGGGCGGCAAGAGCCTCTACACGGGTGGCTCGCAGGTGTCGTTCGATCGACCGTTCGCTCGGGGCATGCTCTCGCGCCCCGAGGTCGAACGTGACGACCGCAAGTCACGGCCCGTCAGATGGAACGAAGCGCCCGACGCCGACGGCCTGATCTTCCAGGAGTACCGAACAGAGCACGCCTACCCATCGGCGATCGGCTCCGCCGGATGGTTCACGCACGGCCGCCGGTTCGTCGGGTGGGCCGAGCGGGTCGGCCGAGTGTTCGACATGGCCGTCTCGACGGACCTGGAGTTCGACCCGACGGTGGTCGACGGGTACGACGTCATCGTGAGTGTCGGTCACGACGAGTACTGGTCGGCCGGACAGCGAGACGCAGTCGAGGCGCATGTCCGACGTGGCGGCCACTTCGTGTCGTTCTCCGGCAACACGATGTTCTGGCAGGTCCGTATCGACCACGACGACGACGCCGTCAACCTGATCTGCCACAAGTACCGCGCCCATCTCGACGACCCGGTGGTGGCCGACGGCCGGACCGAGCTGATGTCGGGCATGTGGGCCGATCCGCTCGTCGATCGGCCCGAGTGGTCGTTCCTCGGTGCCGGGTCTGCGTTCGGTCTCTACCACCGCTTCGGCAACGCGACGGCGCGAGGTGTCGGAGGTTTCGTCGTCTACCGTCCCGAGCACTGGCTGTTGGCCGGCACCGACCTCGGATACGGCGACGTGCTGGGGGCGACCCACGGGGTCGTCGGTTACGAGACCGTGGGCGTTCCCATCCAGATGGACGACTACCAGCAGCCGGTTGCTGCGCCGCGTGACGACCTGCCCGAGGGCATCGAGATCGTCGGACACGTACCCGCGAGCAACCTCGGAATCGGCGAGTATCCGAAGTCGATCGCGGCCCTGAGTGACCAGGGTGATCTGGAGTTCCTCGCAAGCCGCATCTACGGCTCGGACAGCGAGGACAACCGCCGTCGGGTGCGCAACGGCAACGCCGTCATGCTGACGTGCCGTCCGTTCGGATCGGCCGGGGGTGAGGTCGTCACCATCGGAACCACCGACTGGGTCTTCGGACTCGCCGACGATCCGGCCGTGCAGCAGGTGACGCGGAACGCGCTCGCCCGCTTCGCAGGCTGACTCCCCAGTGGCGCCGTCCGACCGTCGTCAAGGGAGTGGTCGCGAGTCGAGGATCCGGCCGCTGCGGTGGTGGATGAGCCAGAAACCCACGAAGAAGGGACGAAACCGCCGCGGTTCGACCGGCACGGCATCACCGACGTGTTCGAGCGTCGAGCGCACGGACGACCCGCCCAGTGCGACGGCTGCGTTGTAACGCAGCTCGACGATCGTCGTGAGCGCCCCGATGGGACGGATCGCGCTGATCTGGTCGAACGCCAGGACCAGGTCGTCGCAGTCCATTCGTCGCGCGTACGCCGACGCCGCCCGCACTGCCGGCGTCTCGATGCGCAGGTGGGTACGGTGGACCTCCAACGTGGCACGCGGCGTGCGGACGGCCGCGCACATGAACGCCGTTCGGCACTGCGCGAGCAGCGCGTCGGGCAGTGGCGACGGAGGCAATGGCGGCGGCTGCCCAGGTGGATCGGACATCGACCCCATCTTCGCAGGAGCGAGGTCCGGTCCGCACCGAGCGAGGAGGTCACGGCGCAAGCGTCGAGAGGCGGCCCCGGCGAGCGGGGCGTCGTGCCGGGCCGCGTCTACGCTCGCACCCGTGGTGGCGATCGATCTGAACTCGGACCTCGGGGAGTCGTTCGGGATCTGGACGCTCGGCGACGACGAGGCGATGCTGGACCTGGTCACCAGCGCGAACGTCGCCTGTGGTTTCCACGCCGGTGATCCGTCGACCCTCCGTCGCGTGTGCCGGTTGGCGGTCGACCACCAGGTCACGATCGGTGCTCAGGTGTCGTATCCCGATCTCGTGGGGTTCGGTCGCCGCTTCATCGACATGGACCCGCAGGAGCTGCGCGATGCCGTGCTCTATCAACTCGGTGCCCTCGACGGCTTCGCCCAGGTCGCCGGCGCCGGCGTGGGCTACGTCAAGCCGCACGGAGCTCTCTATCACGCCTGCACCAGCCATGCGGAGCAAGCCGAGGCCGTCGTCGCGGCAGCCCACGAGTTCGACCCGTCGATGGCGGTGCTCGGAGCCCCGGGCTCGCCGCTGCTGGCCGTCGCCGACGCGCTGGGCATGGAACCGGTCGCCGAAGCGTTCGCCGACCGGGCGTACCTCGCCGACGGCCGACTCGTGCCGCGCGCCGATCGCGACGCCGTGCTCACCGATCCTGCCGTCGTCGCCGCACGCGCCGTCTCGATCGCGACCGATCACCGGGTGAACGCGATCGACGGATCCGATGTCGAGGTTCGGGCGCGGTCGATCTGCATCCACGGTGACACACCGGGTGCTGTCGGGATCGCCCGGGCCGTCCGGGCAGCGCTGGAGGCTGCCTCGGTGGGCGTTCATGCGTTCGTGATCTGACGACCTCGGATCGTCGGGTCGCGCTCCGGTGGGACGTCGGCGCCCGTCCGCCAGTAAGTTGGAGGCGTCCGTTCAACCACTGGGGGTGGTCGCATGTCAGACCGTTTGCGCTTCGGGATCTTCATGGCCCCGTTTCATCAAGCCGGGGAGAACCCGACATTGGCGATCGAGCGTGATCTCGAGCTCGTGCAACATCTCGACAAGCTCGGCTGGGACGAGGCGTGGATCGGCGAGCATCACTCCGCGGGCACCGAGATCATCGCGTCGCCCGAGATCTTCATCGCGGCCGCCGCCGAACGTACCAAGCACATCAAGCTCGGGACGGGCGTCGTCTCGCTGGCGTACCACAACCCGTACATGGTCGCCGAACGCGCCGTCCAACTCGACCACATGACACGTGGCCGATTCATGCTCGGCCTTGGCCCCGGCTCCCTGCCGACCGATGCGATCATGCTCGGCCTCGACCCCACCGAGACGCGACCACTGCTCGAGGAGGGGCTCGAGGTCATCATGCAGTTGCTCACCACCGACGACCCGGTCACGAGCCGGACCAAGATGTGGAACCTGACCGACGCCCGACTCCACCTGCGTCCGTACTCGGACCCGCTGTTCGACCTCGCCGTGCCGGCCGTGGCATCACCCACCGGCCCTCGGCTCGCCGGCAGGCACGGCATCGGACTGCTCTCGATCGGGGCGACCATGGAAGCCGGATTCGACGTGCTGGCGCTGCACTGGGACGTGATGGAGGAGCGTGCCGCTACGTTCGGCACCGTCGCCGACAGGGCGAAGTGGCGTCTCGTCGGAATGATGCACATCGCCGAGACCCGTGAGCAGGCCTACCGCGACGTCGAGCACGGCATCGTCCAGTGGTTCGACTACTTCCAGCACACGGCGGCATTCCCGCAGATGGATGTCGGGGACTCGGGAGCCGTGCAGGAGGCGATCGAGTTCGTCAACAGCTCGGGCCTCGGCTCGATCGGGACCGCGGAGGATGCGGTCGCGCAGATCGAACGGCTCCAGAAGCAGTCGGGTGGCTTCGGCTGCTACATGACGCTGGCGCACGAGTGGGCCAACCCGGAAGCGACCAAGCGCAGCTACGAGCTCATCGCGCAGCGGGTGTTCCCCCACTTCCAGGGTCAGGCGTACAGCACGCTCGACGCGAAGGCACGCGCTCGCGAGGGTCGCGCCCATCTCGCCGAGCGGAACATGCAGGCCGTCACCGACATGACCGAGAAGCACGCCGCGGAACTGGCCGCCAAAGACGCGACCTGAGGTGATCTCGGCGGCGCGGCTGTTACGGTTCGCGCATGGATCGCCGGATCTTCGGGATCGAGAGCGAATACGGCGTCACGTGCACGCTGCGCGGACAGCGCCGGCTGAGCCCTGACGAGGTCGCCCGCTATCTGTTCCGCCGGGTGGTCTCGTGGGGCCGATCGTCGAACGTGTTCCTGCAGAACGGTGCCCGGTTGTACCTGGACGTGGGCTCCCATCCGGAGTACGCCACACCCGAGTGCGATTCGCTGTACGACCTCGTCGTGCACGACAAGGCGGGGGAGCGGATCCTCGAGTCCCTCGTCGAGTCGGCCGAGCAGCGGCTCGAGGAAGAATCGATCCGCGGCACCATCTACCTGTTCAAGAACAACACCGACTCGGCGGGCAACAGCTACGGTTGCCACGAGAACTACCTGACCAGTCGCGACGACGACATGGCACACTATGCCGAGGTCCTGATCCCGTTCTTCGTGAGTCGCCAGATCTACGCGGGAGCCGGCAAGGTGCTCCAGACGGCCAGAGGGGCGACGTTCTCGATCGCGCAGCGGGCCGAACACATCTGGGAGGGCGTGAGCTCGGCCACCACCCGCAGCCGTCCGATCATCAACACCCGCGACGAGCCTCACGCCGACGCCGAGAAGTACCGACGGCTGCACGTGATCGTCGGCGACTCCAACATGAGCGAGTACGCCACGTTCCTCAAGGTGGGGGCCGCGGCCTGCATGCTGCGGATGCTGGAGGACAGCAACGTCGTGCTTCGCGACATGACGCTCGAGAACCCGATTCGTGCCATCCGCGAAATCAGCCACGACATCACCTGTCGGCGCACGGTCCGCCTGGCAAACGGTCGCGAGGTCAGCGCACTCGACATCCAGCGTGAGTACCTCGACCGCGCGCTCCGCTACGCGGACAGCCAGGGCTTCCCGCCGCTCGAGCAGCGTGCACTCGAGATGTGGGAGCACTGCATGACGCAGCTCGAGAACGATCCGATGAAGCTCGACCGGGAGGTCGACTGGGTGATCAAGTACAAGCTGCTCGACGCCTTCCGCGAACGGCACGACCTGCCGCTCGGCCATGCACGGGTGCAGCTCCTCGACCTGCAATACCACGACGTGGCTCGGGGCCGGAGCCCGTTCTACAAGATGCAGGACCGGGGTTTGATCGAGCGGATGTGCGTCGACGCCGACATCGAGACGGCGATCGACGTGCCGCCGCAGACCACCAGGGCTCGCCTGCGAGGTGAGTTCGTGAAGCGCGCCAAGGAACGTCGCCGGGACTACACGGTCGACTGGGTGCACTTGAAGCTCAACGATCAGGCTCAGCGCACCGTGTTGTGCAAGGACCCGTTCAAGAGTCGTGACGAACGGGTCGAGAAACTGATCGAGTCCCTCTGAATGAATGCGGCACCGATCAGGTGTCGACTTCGGATACCGTTACCCCTTCGTGACCGAGCTCTCCGACCCACCGTTCGACCAGCCGGTCGAGGCCGGCGGTGACGTGTCGGTGCCCGAGCGCGAGTCCGTCGCCACCAAGGGCCTGCCGCCCGGGGCCAAGGCCTTCTTCGACTGGATCGTCGTGGTCGGTGTCGCTCTCCTCGTGGCGATCCTGGTGCGGACGTTCCTCCTGGCCCACTTCGTGGTCGAGGGCACGTCGATGTACTCCACACTCGACACGGGCGACCGCGTCTTCGTCAACAAGCTGTCGTACCGCCTCCACGACCCGAACCGCGGCGACATCGTCGTGCTCCACGAGTTGACGGGCACGACCGAACGCGATCTCATCAAGCGCGTCATCGGTCTGCCGGGCGAAGAGATCCGCATGGAGAACTGCGAGGTCTTCATCGACGAGGATCCCAACGACTCGATCCCGGCCCAGCGGCTGAGCGAGCCCTATCTCGACCCGACCGTGGTGACGCCGGGCCGCTGCGGCCAGGCCGTCCAACCCACGATGGTGCCGGAAGGTCACGTGTTCGTGATGGGTGACAATCGGCCCGGTTCGCAGGACAGCCGAGCACTCGGATCGATCCCCTTCGAGGACCTCGTCGGTCGCGCCTTCGTCGTGTTCTGGCCACGTTCCTCGTGGCAGTGGCTGTAGCCACCGCCGGTCGAAGGCTCGACTGGCTGGCGTGACGTCAGTCCAAGCTGCCGGAGCCGATCTCGGCCCGGAACGCGTCGACCATTCGATCGACGTAATCGCTGTACACGGCGTCGATCCCCATCCGGAACGCCGGTCGGAGCAGGTGTTCGTGTTGCAGGTCCCACGAGAACGCGGTGCGCTCGAACCGGTGGAACAGCGCGACCAATCCGCCATTCCAGTCGCTTCGAGGAAGGTTGATGCCGTCGACGCCGAGCTCCGCGAGACGGGCGGCGCGTCGTTCCGGCCCTTCGTCGATGCGGCGGAGGCGGGTCGAGTTCATGAGACGGACCTCGTCGTCGAGCATTCGGAGCGCCACGAGCGCGTCGAGGTCGTGATGGCACAGCCACGTGCGTTCGACGAGGCTCGGGGCGTGTTCGCGGAGTGTCCGGATGACCACGGGCCCGGCCTGCTCGTCCTTGAGGTCGAGCGACAGGTGGTAGTCGATGCCGCACGTGTCGAACAGCTCGGTGAGCGCCGGGATGTGCTCGGGAAGTTGCTCGCGCCGCAGCTCGCCGATCGGCCGCTTCTTGAGGAACCCCGACTTGATCTGACCATCGTGATCGAGCACGGCGACGTCGTCGGAGGTCACCCACACGTCGCTTTCCAGCCCGCCGGCTCCGAGCTTCAGAGCGAGCGTGAAGGCCTCGATCGTGTTGTCCGGTGCGTACGCCTTCGCGCCGCGATGTGCGAACGTGATCGGCGGATCGATGAGTGAGGGGAGTCGCTGCTGCACGCGCTCCCATCCTGCCAGCCTCGTAGACTGCGCCCCGTGTTCAACCTCCAGGGCAGCGAGATCGTCATCGTGCTGCTGCTGGCGCTCGTGGTCCTGGGGCCCGAGAAGCTGCCCGATGCCATGCGAAGAGCCGGTCAGTTCTACGCGGAGTTGAAGAAGATGTCGTCGGGATTCCAGAGCGAATTCCGATCCGCGATCGACGAGCCGATGCGCGAGATCAAGGACACGGCCAACATGCTGCGTGATTCCGCTGACTTCACGAAGCTCCAGGACGGCGAACGCGAGGAGAAGCCGAAGACGGCGGAGATGGCGCCGGTCTCCGACCCTGGAGCGGCACCGGCCGATCCACACGAGTCGTTCGCCGGTTCGGCCGGTGACGGCATCGCGGATGAGCCGCGTCTCGCAGCCGATTCCAGACCGGCGCCGTTCTCGGGAACATCGTCGACCGCTCCACGGACGACGGCACCGTCGACGCCCGACGAGAGGACCGGTGTGACCGAGGTGCCCGTCGACGATCCGGCTGGTGGGGACGACGAGCCGCAACTCGCGGCCGACTCGAAGCCGGCACCGTTCTCGCGTGGGTCATCGGCAGCGCCGCGCCCTGCGGGCACCGCGGCGGCCGACGGCCGGGACGAGGCAGCGTCCGTCGATGCCGTCGACGATGAGTTGGCAGCCGACGAGTCGGCGGCTGCCACACCGCCGTCGGCCGCCGACGATGCCACCGGTCGCGCTCGATGATCCGGTTCCGGCGATCGGAGAAGTCCGACCCCGCAGCCCCGATGAGCCTGTTCGAACATCTCGCCGAGCTGCGCATGCGGATCATCCGCGGCGGGCTCGCCGTGCTGATCGGAGCGGTGCTCGTGGTCGCCTTCTACGACACCGTCCTGGGGTGGTTGGTCCGACCCTACGGTGACCTGTGTCGGCGGCAGCCCGACGGCTACTGCGGCGATGCGTACGACCGCACGACCGACAGCGTGAGCCTGGTCTTCCTCGATCCGGTCGAAGGGCTGACGACCCGCCTCCGAGTTGCGTTCTACGGCGGCATCGTGCTGGCGCTGCCGGTGCTGCTGTGGCAACTCTGGAGATTCGTCGTCCCGGCGCTCCACAAGTCCGAGAAGCGGTACGCGATCGGATTCGTCTCGTCGTCGGTCGTCCTGTTCCTCGTCGGCGGCCTCATCGCATTCTCGACGCTCGAACGGGCGCTGGAGTTCCTCATCGACTGGGCCGGCGCCGACGTCGAGGGAATCTTTCAGGTCGGGGCCTACATCCGACTCGTCACGCTGATGGTCGTTGCGTTCGGGGTCGGGTTCACGATTCCGGTCATGCTGGTGTTCCTCCAGCTGCTCGGTGTGATCACACCCCAGCTGCTGCTCGGGGCATGGCGCTACGCGATCGTCGGCACGTTCCTCGTCGCAGCGGCGATCACGCCGTCGGGCGACCCGATCTCGCTCCTGGCCCTGTCGGTCCCGATGGTCGTGCTGTACTTCGTCGCGATCCTGATCGGGCGCATCGTGCAGCGTCGCAGACAGCGGAACGAAGCGGCCTGACCGGCGCACGGCCTGCCACACTGACATCGTGCGCCCCGACCGGGACGACCTTCTCGCCCGCTACTCGTTCCAACTCGACCAGTTCCAACTCGACGCGCTGGACGCGCTCGATGAGGGCGACCATGTCATCGTCGCCGCTCCGACCGGCAGTGGCAAGACCGTCGTCGCCGAGTACGGCGTCGAGGTAGCGCTCCGAAGCGGTCGACGCGCGTTCTACACCGCGCCCATCAAGGCATTGTCGAATCAGAAGTACCGCGATCTCGTCGGGATCCACGGTGAGGATCGTGTCGGTCTCCTGACCGGTGACAACTCGATCAACGGCGATGCCCCCGTCGTGGTGATGACGACCGAAGTGCTGCGCAACATGATCTACGGCCGGCGCGATCTCGACGATCTGGCCGTCGTCGTCCTCGACGAAGTGCACTTCCTCCAGGACACCTATCGCGGACCTGTCTGGGAGGAGGTGATCATCCACCTCCCGCCACACGTGCAGCTGGTCTGCCTGTCGGCCACGGTCAGCAATGCCGATGAGCTCTCCGACTGGATCGGCACCGTTCGGGGTCCGACGACGGCGGTGGTCGAGACGAAACGTCCGGTTCGCCTCGACAACATGTACTTCGTGTCCGACCGCACCAACGATCGGCTCCGCCTGCTGCCGACGATCGTCGATGGTCGGCCCAACAACGACGCCCTCCGCCTCGACGCCAGCGGCGTGCGCAACGGCAGGGGTCGACGGCACGATCGCGGCCTGCGGGCGAGCGGCACACGCAAGCTGGCGACTCCGACGCGTCTGGAGACGGTCGACATGCTCCACGACAGGGGGCTGCTCCCCGCGATCTACTTCATCTTCAGTCGGGCCCAGTGCGACGAGGCGGCGCGTACCTGTCTCGCGGCGGGCCTGAGGTTGACGGACGACGACGAGCGTGCCCGGGTGTGGGAGATCGCCGAACAGCGCCTCGGTGGGTTGCTCGACGCCGATCTCGACGTCCTCGGTCATCAGCAGTTCATGGCACAGCTCGAAGCCGGCATCGCCGCCCATCACGCAGGCATGGTGCCGCCGTTCAAAGAGGTCGTCGAGCAGTGCTTCGTCGAGGGTTTGATCAAGGTGGTGTTCGCGACGGAAACGCTCGCCGTGGGTGTGAACATGCCGGCCCGGAGCGTCGTCATCGAGAAGCTCACCAAGTTCACCGGCGACCACCACGAGTCGCTGTCACCCGGCCAGTACACACAGCTCACCGGGCGCGCCGGCCGGCGCGGCATCGACGAGCTCGGTTCGGCGATCGTGCTCTGGAGTCCGTTCGTTCGATTCGAGCAGGCTGCAGACCTCGCGCTGAGCCGGAGCTTCCACCTGCGATCGGCGTTCCGGCCGACGTACAACATGGCCGCCAACCTCGTCCGCACGTACGACGCGCAGACCGCACGCCAGCTGCTCACGTTGTCGTTCGCTCAGTTCCAGTCCGATCGTGACGTCGTGCGGATCGAGCGTCGGTTGCAGCGTCAGCGTGACCGGCTCGACTCGCTTCGGGCGACCGCCGACAGTTCGTACGGGGACATCGCGGAGTACCGCGAGCTGATCGACTCGGCGAAGGGTCCGCCGCTCCGTGACGATCCGATCGAACTCGCGATGGCCAGACTTCGTCCGGGTGCGCTCATCCATGCGTCGAAGGGCAAGGATCACGGGCCCGTCGCCGTCGTGGCGACGGCGCATCGATCCGGCCGGTTGAAGCTCACGGCGATCACACCGTCGGGTCGTTCGATCCAGCTGGTCGGCGACGACTTCGACCTGCCACCCAAACAGATCGGCAGCATCGTGTTGCCGGGCACCTACTCGCCGAACCGCAAGGACTACCGCGCCGAAGTCGGGCTGCGCATCAAGCGAGCCCGACTGGGGCCTCGCGCTGGCCGCCACGAGGCAGAGCCGGGGCGAAGCCGCGCAACCCGGCATCCGGTCGAGGACGACCCGGACTTGCGTGACCGGCTGAAGGCGGCGGAGCAAGCCGACCGCGTCGCTCTGGAGATCGCCGAGCTCGAGCGGCGGGTCGAGCACCGCAACGCATCGCTCGCCCGCGAGTTCGACGGCGTGCTCGCAATTCTCGGTGAACGCGGACTGGTCGATGTCGACGCCTGGTCGCTGACCGACGGCGGTCAGATGCTCGCGAGGGTCTTCCACGAGAGCGATCTCCTGGTGACCGAAACCATTCGTGCCGGTTTACTGGACGGCGTCGACGCCCCGACGCTCGCCGGCCTCGTGTCGACGTTCGTCTACGAGCACCGTTCGCCTGACGACCCTCCGATGCCGTGGTTCCCCGACAGTGACGTGCGCCGGAGGTGGCGGGCGATCGAACGTCTCAGCGAGGAGCTCGCTCACCTCGAGCTCGTGCAGGGGTTGTCCCAACACCGTCCGCCCGACCCGACGTTCTTTGCGGTCGCCTACGCCTGGGTGGCGGGAGAGGGGTTCGCGGAGGTCGTCGCCGAGGAGGAGTTGACCGGCGGCGACTTCGTGCGGAACGTGAAACAGCTGATCGACGTGCTCCGGCAAGTGGCGATCGTTGCTCCCGATCCCGCTACCCGCGCCGCCGCCCGGTCCGCCACCGAGTCGGCGTTCCGAGGCGTCGTGGCGGACGCATCGATGGTGGAGGCGCCGTGACGATCCGGAAGAACGAGCCATGGGGCGAGGCCGTGGAGCGTCCGACCGATCTCCGCATCGTCGATTCCGATGCCGCAGTGGCCGAGGCCTACCAGTCCGGGGCGAGCGAACCGATCGGCCTCGCAGGAGGTGATCTGCACCGAGCGGTGGGCAGCCCGCCGCCTCGAGCGCAGATGCAGCGTCTCCCGATCGATGTCCTCGAGATCACCGCCGACGACCACCGGTTCCTGGCGGTCGCGCATGTCATCGCCCGCCGGAGCTGGTGGCGAGGTCGAGTGCTCGCGGTGATGAACGTCGATCATCTCGGCAATTGGAACGTCGCCCCGAGGGCGCATCCGAATGACGGTCGCGTCGACGTGATCGATGTCGACCGAGAGATGACGCTCCGCCAGAGATGGCAGGCTCGCAGCCGGCTTCGCGTGGGAACACACGTGCCGCATCCGATGATCTCGGTGCGCACGGCCACCGAGATGGCGTGGACGTTCGTACGTCCGTACGGCATCTGGGTCGACGGTGTGAGGGTCGCTGACGCACGATCGCTGTCGGTCGTCGTTCGGGCCGACGCGTTCGCGGTGATCGTCTGAGCCGCTGCCGGCCGAGGTCCCCGCCTCGTCGGTGCGGGCCTCCTACGATGACCGGTCGTGACCGTGTACGTCCCCGAGGAATTCACCTCCGACGAGGAAGACGTCCTTCGTCGGTATTTCACCAACCTCGACGGACCGGTGTTCGCACTCGTCAACCTGCCCGAAGTCGTCAAGGGTGCGCTGTTCGCCCGCTACAGCCGGAGCGCAAAGAGTCTCCGTCGGCTGTTCCTCGACGAGTTCGTCAACGATCTCGACATCGAGGGAGACGAGTCGATCGACGCCACGATGGGCCTCGCCCGGGCGGAGGAGCTGTACGAGCGGGTGTTCCTGGAGTACGGCGATGATTCGGTCGCCCAGCTCGGCGGGGTGCACCTCGCGTGCGAGCAGGCGTCGAACATTCTCACGAAGATCCTCGAGTGGGGCCGGTTGATGAGCTACCTCGAGCAGAGCACCCGTTACATCTCCTACGACGCCCGGCTCGGTGGCCGCTACCGCTTCTTCCGTGACCCCGCCGTGCTCGCGAGCCCGCTCGGCACGCGCTACGTCGGCGACATGGACCGGATGTTCGATGCCTACTCGACCGCCGTCAACACCGTCACCAACCACATTCGCGACACGATCTCACGTGACCCCGACGACAGTGAGTTCATCTATCGGCAGGCGACCCGGGCAAAGGCACTGGACGCGACCCGGGGCATGCTTCCGGCGGCGTCGTTGTCGAATCTCGGCATCTATGGGACCGGCCAGGCCTACGAGGCACTGCTGCTCCGCATGCGCGCGCATCCGCTGCCCGAGGCGCAGCACTACTCGTCGTTGATGCTGCACGAGCTCCGCAAGGTGATCCCGAGCTTCCTCCGGCGCGTCGATCTGCCCGAGCGGGGTGGCCGCTGGATCGACTATCTCGCGACGACACGCGCCGACACCACGCAGCTCGTCGACCAGCTGTTCGGCGGTGTTCCCGTCGAACCGACCGCGGAGGTCGAACTCGTCGACTTCGATCCCGATGCCGAGGACAAACTGCTCGCAGCCATCTGCTACAGCCGGTCGAACCTGCCCGAGTCGGCGCTGCTCGAGCGTGTTCGGCAGCTCGGCATCGACGAACGTGTCGCACTGATCCGGGCGTACGTGGGTGAGCGCGAGAATCGTCGCCACCGGCCCGGACGTGCGTTCGAACGAGTCGACTATCGATTCGACATCCTGTCCGACTACGGGGCGTTCCGCGATCTGCAACGTCACCGGCTCCTCACGATCGAGTGGCAGTCGCTGACCCCGAATCACGGGTACACCCGGCCGGAGTTGGTCGAGGAGGCAGGAGTCGGAGACCTCTTCGACGAGACGATGGAGCGATCGGCTCGCTTGTACGACACGATGCGGGAGCGGTTCCCGGACCAGGCGGCCTATGCGGTGGCCATGGCGTACCGCCTGCGCTATGTCATGCAGTTCAACGCACGCGAAGCGATGCACATGCTCGAGCTCCGCTCGGCACCCCAGGGGCATCCGTCGTATCGGCGGGTGGCGTTGGAGATGCATCGCCTCATCGGTGAGCGCGCCGGCCACCATGCGATCGCCGGCGCGATGAGCCACATGACCACCGAGGCTCCAGAGCTCGAGCGGCTCGCATCGGAGCGACAGGCCGAAGCACGCCGGGGCGGTTGACAGCATCTGCCCGTAGGTGTGACCGTTGTCACACCTACGGGCGCAGGTGCAGTGGCACAATCCCCCTAGTATCCGGCGCGACCGCCGCATCGAGGATGGACACATGGCTGACGAGGACATCGACAACGACGACATCGACGAGGAGAACGACGACGACATCGACGATGACGAGGAGATCGACGTCGACCCCGAAGTGCTCGATGACGACGAGATCGATGACGTCGATGACGACGATGACGACGATGACGACGAGGAGGAAGGTGACGACGACGAGGACGACTCGTCGGCCCGCGCTCGCAAGCGCAAGGGCTCCGACGACGATGACGACGATGACGACGACATGTTGGCACCCGACGACGTGGAGGCCGATCTCGACACGATCCTGAAGGACCGTATGGTCACCGTCGATGACGACGATGACGACGATGACGACGACCCTGCGCCGGCACCGACCGACGATCGGGGCGAGACGGTCGACGGCCTGCAGCCCAAGCGCGCCGACGAGACACTGTGCACCAGTTGCTTCCTACTGGTCCGCCCGAATGCGCCCGGCTGCCCGGTCGAAGATGACAACTGTCCGGTCTTCGGGTGACATGAGCGCTCGGCGGGCTCCGATCGGCCGATTGGTCGACCTCGCCGTCGCCGTTCCCACGTGCACCGCCGTGGCGGCCGTGCGCGCCCTGCCGATCGCCGCTCGGGTCGGCACCCTGGGCACCGCCCGCATCGTGGGTCGGGTCAGCGAGGCCGTCCACGGATTGCGTCACGGCGACGACGTCGATGCGGCCCTCGACCTCGCGGTCGCCGATCTGGCAGCATCCGAGACCGCCGACGACGTTCCGGATCCGACGGTCACCCCGGACGATCTGCCGATCGAGGGTTACGACGACCTCGCAGCCCGCCAGGTGGTCGACCGGCTCCCGGATCTCGATCGAGCCGAGCTGGCGCGTCTCGAGGTGTACGAACGAGGAGCATCGAAACCGGAGCACCGTGCTCGGCAAGATCTCGATGCTCTCCTCATGATCGATCCGGACGTTCGGCGGGCCGGCCCGGACGACGCAGGCCAGCTGAGTGGGCTCGAGACGGAGGCCAGGTCGATGCTGGCCGACCAGCGGGGCGGACCCCGATGGCTGGACACTCATCCGGCGCGTGGCGACACCTGGCGTGACGTGATCGAGACCCAGGACGTGTTGGTCGCACACATCGGCGCTGTCGTCGTCGGCTACCTGGTGCTCGGCATCCGCCATCCGCTCGCGAAGGTCGACGAGGTCTACGTGACACCACAGGCCCGCCAACTCGGGTTCGGCGACGCACTGCTCGACGCCGGTGTCGTGATCGCTCGCGACGAGGGATGCTCACTGTTGGAGGGGGAGTCGCTGCCGGGCGACCGGGACACCAAGAACCTCTACGAGCGGGCGGGCATCAAGGCCCGGCTGATCACGGTCTCGACCGAGATCTGATCTCACCGGCCCCTCCACCTCGGGGCGCGTTTCTCGATGAACGCCTCGAGGCCTTCCTTCGTGTCTTCCGAGTCCATGATCCGGGTGAACGCCTGGTTCGTGCGCCGGATGAGTGTCTCGTCGTCCTCCGTGGCAGCTGCTCGGACGATCGCCCGCGACTCCCACACCGCGAGCGGCGCGCACGTGGTGATCTGTCCGGCGAGCCGGAGCGCTTCGTTCACGGCCTCGCCCGGCTCGACGAGTCGGGAGAGCAGGCCGAGGGTATGGGCACGTTCGGCCGGGATCGGTTCGCCGGTGAGGATCGCCTCCATCGCCGCGGCTTGACCGATCGCACGTGGCAGTCGGAAGAGTCCACCCGCACCCGCGATCAGATTGCGCTTGGCCTCGGCCAGGCCGAACGCCGACCGGGTCGTGGCGACGACGAGATCGGCGGCGAGCACGATCTCGCAGCCGCCGGCAGTGGCGAGCCCGTCGACGGCAACGATCACCGGCTTCCGGCGATCCCGATAGACGAAGCCGCCGAATCCGCCTCGCTTGGTCGACAACGACGCGGCGCCCCCGGTGTTGATCACCTTCAAGTCGGCGCCGGCACAGAAGACCGGACGGTCCTGTCCCTCGGTGTTGGCGGCCAGGATGCCGACCCAGACCTCGTCGTCCGCCTCCAGCTGGTCGATCGCGGCCTCGAGTCCGTTGGCGACGTCGCCGTTGACGGCATTGCGGGCGTCGGGCCGGTTGAGGGTGATGATGGCGACGCGGCCGCGCGCCTCATAGGTGACGATGTCGGACATCGTCTGGATCGTACGTTCGCCGCGTCGACGGCAGCGAGGTCAACCGCCGTTCGGATCGTCGCGCAACGACGCGATGTCCTCGCCGCTCGAGATCGGACCCCCACTGCGGTCGTCCGAGGCGTCGTCCGAGGTGCGGGATGTCGTGCCGCCGGAGCCGGACGATGGCGTCGGCGGCACGATCCGTGTCGGTGGCGGTGCCTGATTCGGCGGGCGTCTCGTCGGGGGTGTCGGTGGTGGCCGTGGTCTCGTGTGCTGGTGTGTCCGTGGTGGCCGTGTTCGAGTCGTCGGCGTCGTTGATCGGTGGGTCGGCGGGACGATCCGTGTCGGTGGCGGTGCCTGATTCGGCGGGCGTCTCGTCGGGGGTGTCGGTGGTGGCCGTGGTCTCGTGTGCTGGTGTGTCCGTGGTGGCCGTGTTCGAGTCGTCGGCGTCGTTGATCGGTGGGTCGGCGGGACGATCCGTGTCGGTGGCGGTGCCTGATTCGGCGGGCGTCTCGTCGGGGGTGTCGGTGGTGGCCGTGGTCTCGTGTGCTGGTGTGTCCGTGGTGGCCGTGTTCGAGTCGTCGGCCGCGGTGTCGGCGCTGCCGGCGACGGACGCTGACTCCGCCCGATCGGTCGCCGCGCCGTCGGTGGCCGGAGTCGAGCTGGCGACCTCGTCGTTCTTGCTCGCGCCGCTGCCGTTGCCGGACTTGGCTGACTTCGTGCCTTCGTTCTCCGTCCCCGCCTGGCGGCGGCCGCGATCACTGCGACGACCGCCGTCGTCCTTGCCCGACGGCTTCCGGCCCTCGGGCCGGTTGCGTGAACTTCGATCGCCGTCCTTGCCACCCTTCTTGTTGCGTGGCCCGGGGCGCAATGGCTTGGGCATCGGCGCCCGAGGGTCGACCTCGATCTCGAACAGCGCAGCTACCCGCGGGAGTGCCGGCGCGAGCCGTTTCACGGTGGCCAGCAGTTCGTCGCTGACCGCATCCGGCTTGCGCACGGGGGCGACTGCGCTCCGGATCGGTGAAAACGCCGCTGCCTCCAGCATGGCGATCCATCGCTCGGCACTGTCCATCGGCGCCAGCGATGCGTTGGTGCTGTCGATCAGCCGCTGGGCGATGTCGCTGGGAAACGGCACGCCTGCCTTCGGCGGCTGCGATGACAGGCGGAGCGCTCGGATCACGCGACCGACGGCGAGTGCCGCATCGACGTCACCGAACCAGAGCAGCAGCTCCTGTTCCTGCTTGGTCGCCAGCGCATGGGTCAGCTCCGCTGCCAGCGCCGCCGTGGTCTCGTCCCGGGCGACTGCGGGGTCGCCGGCCGCGGCCACGACGCTGCGGAGATCGCGCAGGTCCAGGTGTTCCATCTGTCGATGTGCGGCCTCCGCCCGGTCGCGCCACTCGGCCACGCGCAGTTTGGGGATCATGTCCTCGGCGAGCTTCAGCACCGTGGCCTCCGGCATCGGGCTGCGACCCTCGGCCAGGGCCTTCTCGTTCTCTTCGCGCAGACGTTGACGTACGGCGCCCATCCCCTGGAGTGCCAGTTCGGCAACACCACGCTGCTCTTCGGGCAGCTCGGCCAGCACGGCGTTGCGATTGCGCTTGCCGGGCTTGAGTCGCTTCGGCTTGGGACGCTGCGGGATCTCCGGCGGGGGAGTGAACGACGGGCCGTTGCGCCGACCGCGTCCACTCCGGTTGTCGCGCCCGCCCCGGTCACCACGACCCTCACGGTCACCGCGACCCTCACGGTCACCGCGACCCTCACGGTCGTCACGATCGCGCCGTCCGCCACGGCGGTCGTCACGACCTCGTCGTGGCCCGCGGTCCGAGCGGCCACGGTCGTTGCGGTCCCGCCGGGCACGTGTCTCGATGACTGGCTTGAACTCGCGCTCCGTGGGGAGGAGCTCGAGCCGATCGTCGCGCTCGTGCTTCTGCCGTCCGCCCACGACCGAGAGCACCGTGATGCCGTCGATCTCCTGCTCGACTTCGACCTTGATGACGTCACCGACCGAGGCGCCGGGCGCCAGGATCTCGCCGTCGAGCGTGCCCTTGGGCTGCTTCGCACCGGCAGCGCGCCAGGTCCAGGAATTGCCCGGGAGCGCGCTGGTGAGTTCGATGTCGATCCGGCGAGACATGGCACGCAACCGTACCGCCTGCGAGCGCCACCGCACCATTGCGGTTCGTGAGACCGGAACGGCTACCGTCCGCGCCGTGCCCATCTATGCGCTCGGCGACCAAGAGCCCCAGATCGCCACCGACGCCTACATCCACCCGGATGCCGTCGTGATCGGGGCAGTCACGATCGGATCCCAGAGCTCGGTCTGGCCGTGTGCTGTGCTGCGCGGCGACGAGGGCGAGATCCGCATCGGATCGCAGACCAGCGTGCAGGACTGCGCCGTCCTCCACACGACTCCGGATGATCCCACGGTCGTCGGCGATCGATGCGTGATCGGCCACATCGTCCACCTCGAAGCCTGCACGATCGAGGACGACGTGCTCGTCGGCAACGGTTCGATCGTGCTCCACCGCGCGATCGCCCGCTCGTGGTCGATCGTCGCTGCCAACTCGGTCGTGCTGAACGACACCGAGATCCCGTCGCTCGCGATCGCCGCGGGATCACCCGCTGCGATCAAGCTCGACCGCGCCAGACCCGAGCTCATCACCGAAGGTGTGCAGGCATACGTGGAGCGGGCCGCGCGCTTCCGCACCGACCTCCGCCGGATCGACTGAATGCGCACGATCGTCGTCTCGGTACCGCCCGACGCGGTCGAGCTCGCCTCGGACCGTCTCTGGGCCGCCGGCGCCGGTGCCGTGGAAGAGCGTGCCGCGAGCGGCGGACTCGTCGAGCTGCGCACGTCGTTGGGGAGCAGCGACGTACGGTCGCTCGAGCGTCTCGGCGTCGTGCCGGCCGAGTGGGAGATCGGGTTCGAGGACGCCGATGATGCTCCGGCGGAGACGTGGAGGCGATTCGTCCGGCCGATCGAGGTCCGCTCCGGACTGGTCATTACGCCGGCTTGGATCGACATCGAGACATCGTCCGACGTCTCTGTCGTCCGGATCGAGCCGGGTGGATCGTTCGGACTCGGAGATCACCCGACGACCCGTTTGTCGGCCGCTGCAGCCGATGAGCTCGTCATCCCCGGCGACCGAGTGCTCGACGTGGGCTGTGGCTCCGGCGTGCTCTCGATCGTCGCGGCCCAACGTGGGGCGACGCAGGTGATCGCCATCGACATCGCCGAGGCGGCGCGCGAGGCGACGATCGACAACGCGATCCGCAACGGTGTCGGCGATCTGATCGAGGTGACGACCACGACGGTCGGAGCGATCACGGGGGCCTTCGACGTGGTGCTCGCGAACATCCTCGCCCCGACGCTGGTGAGCATGGCGCCCGACCTCCGGCGCGTGACGGCGCGACAAGGTTCGCTCGTGGTGTCGGGCGTGTTGACGGGTGGCTACGACGACGTCGTCGACGCACTGCAGCCGATGCAACCGGTCGACGAACGGCACCTGGACGGTTGGTCAGCTGTCACCTTCGTACATCAGGAGTGCTGAGATCGCCGCCGCGCGCGGCTGCGCCGGCACCGCGCCGGGCACGGTGGTGGCCAGCGCGCCGGCCGCGGTGGCCCATCTGGCGGCGTCCGGCAAGGTGTCGCCGGCGGCGAGCCGGCACGCCAGCGCACCACAGAACGCGTCCCCTGCACCGGTCGTGTCGACCACGGCAACTTCGTAGGTATCCAGGTGCTCGGTGCCATCGGCCGTGTGGATGTCGACGCCGTGGCCGCCGCGGGTCACCACGACCGCACCACACCCGGCGCCGAGCAGCTGGTCCACGCCGCCCAGGAGTCGGACCTCGTGCTCGTTGGGGATGATGATGTCACACGAGGCCAGGAGATGGTTCGGCAACTCTGCGGCCGGAGCCGGGTTGAGGATCGTCGTGGCACCGGCCTCTCGTGCCGATCGGAGCGCTTCGGCGACGGTGGCCAGCGGGATCTCGAGTTGGCACAGCAGAACGGCAGCAGCCGGCAATCCACCCTCCACGGTCACCGATGCGTTCGCTCCCGCAACGACCACGATCGAGTTCTCGCCCGCTTCGTCGACCACGATGACGGCCCGCCCCGTGGCGTCCGCGGTGGCGACCAGGCGATCGTCGATGGCATCGGCGTCGAGGACGGCGCGCAACGTGGCGGCGGCGGCATCGGCACCGACGGCACCGACGAACGCGACCGCGGCACCGCTCCGAGCCGCTGCGACCGCCTGGTTGAGGCCTTTGCCGCCGGGATACTCGTCGAACGTGATGCCGTGGACGGTTTCGCCCGGTGCAGGGTGGCGTGCTGTCGTGACGACGATGTCGAGGTTCGCGCTGCCGACGACGCAGACGTCGAGTTGGGTCACCAGGCGGTGTCAGCTGGCGGAACGGGCGCGCACGCCGATCGGAGCGATGAGTCGGTATCCGGCCGCGTGTCGTTCGTCTTCGCTCTCGCCGCCCCAGAATCCGTACTCGTGCTCGTCGCGGGCGAAATCGCGGCACATCACCCGCACGGAACAGCTGCCGCACACCTCGCGAGCGGTCGCCTCGCGTCGTTCGCGGGCCTGGGGGCGTTCTGCGGGGGTGGGAAAGAAGAGGTGCGTGAGGCCTTTGCAGGCTGCCCGGGGCATCCAATCCTCCTCGGCGGGAATGGATGCCGGGATGGTGTCGACTGTTGCCACGAATGATCCCCTCACTGTTGCTCGGTTCCGCCGGGGACGTCGTCCCCGGCGCAGAAGTCCGCCCCAAACGGCTCCCGACGACGAGCACAGTAGGCGTCCCTGATCGTCCAGTCAATTGCATGCTGCAAATGGTTCCCGGCCCCCATGGGAGCGGACGCGAACGGGGTGTACGGTTCCCCCGATGGAGGTCGCCCAACGGATTCGGGAGCGCAGCGCCGATCTGACCGCTGCGGAACGCCGGATCGCCGCCGTCGTGCTGGAGGCGCCCCAGTCGATCGGCTTCGGCACCGTTGCCGATCTGGCCCGCGCCGCCGACGTTGGCGCCGCCTCGGTGGTGCGGCTGGCCGGCAAGCTCGGATTCGACGGCTACTCCGAGATGCAGCAGGCGATCCAGGCAGAGTTGATGCGGCAGCTCCGACCCGCGGTCGAGCGGATCGGGTCGGCCGATCTCGGTTCGCGCGCCGACCACGCGGCAGCCGAGCTCTCGAACGTGCGGTCGACGCTGACCGGGGTCGACGACGCAGCCCTGGGGGCACTGGTCGAGCGGGTGGCTGATCTCGACCGGCCGGTCGCGGTCGTCTCGGGCGAGGCATCCGCCGGTGTCGCAGCGCAGTTCGTGTCGCAACTCCATCAGCTCCGGCCGGACGTGACGTTGATCGGCGGGAGCGACGTGAAAGTCGGAGAGGATCTCGCCGTCGTCGGCGACGACGCGACCTTCATCTTCATCGATCTGCGCCGCTACGAACGTTGGGTGCTCGACGTGCACCGTGCGGTCGCGTCCCGTGCGGTGTGGTCGGCGGGCATCACCGACAGCATGCTGTCGCCGGTCGCGTCGAATGCCGACGTGGCGTTCGTCGTCGGCGCAGCGTCGACGGGTCCCTTCGACAGCTACGTCGGTGTGCTGGCACTGCTGAACCTGGTGTCGACGGACGTGGCGGCGCATCTCAAGGAGTCGGCGAGCGAGCGGCTGGCGGCGATCGAGGCGGCCTGGAGCCGACACGGCAGTCTCACGAGCGGCCACTGACGCAGCTCCTGCTCGGTAGCCTCGACGTCCATGTCCGTCCTCGACGAAGCTGCGCGCCGACGGACCTTCGCGATCATCAGCCATCCGGACGCCGGCAAGACGACGTTGACCGAGAAGTTCCTGCTGTACGCCGGTGTGCTGGCCGATGCGGGCGCCGTCAAGGCCCGGTCGGGTCGTCGCGCCGCCACCAGCGACTGGATGGAGATGGAGCAGAAGCGAGGTATCTCGATCAGTTCGACGGCACTCTCGTTCGACTACCGCGAACATCAGCTCAACCTGCTCGACACGCCCGGTCACCGCGACTTCTCGGAAGACACCTACCGCGTGCTCTCGGCGGTCGACGCCGTCGTGATGGTGCTCGACAGCGCGAAGGGCATCGAGCCGCAAACGCTCAAGCTGTTCGAGGTCTGCCGCTCTCGAGACCTGCCGGTGATCACGTTCCTGAACAAGTACGATCGACCCGGTCGCGACCCGCTCGAATTGCTCGACGAGATCGAGGCGCAGATCGGACTTCGCCCGACTCCGGCGACGTGGCCGGTGGGGATCTCCGGTGACTTCCGTGGCGTCGTCGATCGCCGGACGGGAACGTTCACGCGCTTCACCCGTACGACACGGGGGAGCGCGATCGCACCCGAAGAGGTCGTGGATGCCGACCGCGCCGCCGAGGAGGAGGGGAGTGCCTGGTCGCGTGCGATGGACGAGAGCGGGCTGCTCGATGCCGTCGAGGCGGACGTCGACCTGCCGTCGTTCCTGGCCGGTCAGTCGACCCCCGTGTTCGTCGGCTCGGCGCTGACGAACTTCGGTGTGCGCCACGTGCTCGACGCGATCGTCGACCTGGCGCCCGCTCCGAGCGCACGACTCGATGCGAAGGACAACGAACGTCCGCTCGATGCCGACTGTTCGGCATTCGTGTTCAAGGTGCAGGCCAACATGGACCGGTCGCACCGGGATCGGATCGCGTTCGTGCGCATCTGTTCGGGCCGGTTCGAGCGCGGAATGGTGCTGACCAACAGCCGTACCGAGAAGCCCTTCGCGACGAAGTACGCCTCGACGGTGTTCGGCGCCGAGCGCACGACCGTCGACGAGGCCTACCCGGGCGACGTCGTGGGGCTCGTCAACGCCACCGGGCTCAACATCGGCGACTCTCTCTACGAGCGGACGCCGGTGACCTTCCCGCCGATCCCGCGCTTCTCACCCGAGGTGTTCGCGAGCGCTCGTCCGCTCGACACCGGCAAGTCCAAACAGTTCCGCAAGGGGCTCGCCCAACTCGACGAAGAAGGCGTGGTGCAGGTGCTGCGTGACCCCGACATGGGGGACAGCGCGCCGATTCTGGCGGCGGTCGGGCAGCTCCAGTTCGACGTGTTCGCCGATCGGCTCGACGTGGAGTTCAACTCGCCGATCGAAATCCTCACCTCGCCGTACGAATCGATCCGACTGACCGATGAGGCGTCGGCGAAGCGTCTGCGTGAGATCAGCGGCATCCGCGTGATGGAGCGGGGCGATGGGCATCTGGTCGCGCTGTTCGAGAGCCGATACCGCCTCCAGCGGATCGAGAACGACGAACCCGACCTCATGCTCGCGCCGATCATCGCCGGCTCCGGAGTCGGTAGATGAGTCGGAGGGCGGCTCGCAGGTCGACCATCGCGTCTCGCCACACAGCAGGCGTCACTCGCTGATCGTCGTCGCGCCCGATGCCGGCGATCGTCGAACCACGCCGACGAGACCGGAGGACGTCGACCCGCTACCGGTTCGATGGCTCGAGCCGGTTGCTCAGTTCCGCGCGTTGTACTCGGTGATCAGTGCGTCAGCCTGCGCCGCCGCCTCGCTGAGTGCGGTCTGCACATCCCCACCGTCGAGAATCTCGGCGACGGCGCGTGCGGTCACCACTCGCACGTCGCGCTGCGGTCCGAGAATCGGACCCTGGAGCGCAGCTTCGTCCGGAGAGCCGACGAGCTGGTCGTACGCCACCCGGAAGCGTGGATCGTCGACGTACACGGATGCGACGGGCTCGATGTCGAGCGCATCGGTCCGGACGGGGGCATACCCGGTCTGCACCGCCCACTCCGACTGGGACTCGGGTGAGACGAGGTACGCGATGAAGTCCCACGCGGCCGCCGCGGTCTCGTCGCCGTGGTCGGCCACGACGTAGAGCGCAGCGCCACCCACGAGCGCCGTCGGGACACCGGACGGACCGGGCAGCGGGCCCACCCCGATGTCGTCGCCGGTGATGCCGGGAATGAGCTGGCCGACGTCGACGACATCGATGATCGTCCCGAGCGTCGCCGACGAGCCGATGGTCATCGCTGCGGGTTCGACAGCGTCGGCGAGCTTGAGGTAGGTGTCCTGTCCGCTGGCGTTGCCCCCCACGTAGTACGCCAGACCGTCCTGCACCATCTGCTGCAGGAACGTGAGGATCTCGACTCCGGCCGCGCCGTCGTAGAGCACCTGGGTCGACGGCGCGATCCGGCCGTTGCCGTTGTCGGCGTACAGTTCACCCGCGTTCGCGAGCCACTGCTCGAGAAACCAGCCGCCGCCCGAGTCGGTGCCGCTGTCGATCGCGATGCCGTACGACGCGGCTCCCGAATCGACGAGCGCCTGCGAAACGTCACGAAGTTCGGCGAGCGACTGGGGTGGATCGTCGGGATCCAAACCCGCCGCGACGAACATCGACCGGTTGTAGTACAGCACCGGGTTCGACACGTTGAACGGCATCGCCCACTGCACCCCGGCGGTGGCGTACGTCGCCAGCGTCGCAGGCTGGAACGTGGACTGGTCGAAGTCGGCAGCCTCCACACAGGCAGCGATCGGGATCACCGTGTCGGAGTCGATCGTCTGCTGAGTGACGTACTCCGGAAAGAGAACGATGTCTGGTCGGCTCTCCTGGCTCGACAGGACGTACTTGTCGATCACCGACGCTTGGCTGCCCTGTTCCTCCAGGCGCACTCGGACACTCGACTGGCTCGAGTTGTAGCGATCGGCGAGGAACTCGATGCCATCCTTGGTGGCACCGGTGAACCCATGCCACATGAGCACCTCCACCGGGCTCTCCGAATCGGAGAGTGCGTCGACCGGGCACGGTCGGAGTGCGTCGAGCGGCGTCGTCGTCGTGGTCGGCGCAGGCGCCACGGTGGTCGGTGTGGAGGTCGGCGACGGATCGCTGGTGCCACCGGACGGTGTCGCGTCGGCAACCGTGGTCGTCGACATCTCGGTCGTCGCCACCGTCGTCGTGGTCGGAGTCTCGTTCCCGGATTCGAGGATCGACTCGCCGCCTCCGCTGCAGCTGGCAGCCACGAGTGAGGCGATGACGGCCAAGATCCGATGTCGGCGGCTCATCCCTTCACCGCCCCGGCCGTCAGACCGCGCACGAGTTGGCGCTGGAACACCAGCAACGCGGCGAAGATCGGCACGGCCGCGATCACCGTGCCGGCCATCAACAGGTTGGGTTTGTCGAGCATTGAATAGCGCAGGAGGCGCAGTCCGGATTGGACCGTGTTCATGTCAGACTCCGTCGTGATGAGGTTCGGCCACAGATATTGATTCCAGCTCGACAGGAATCCGAACAGTGCCAATGCTCCTACTGTCGGCCGGATCACCGGCAACGCGACGTTCCAGAGGAATCGGAAGTGGCCGGCGCCGTCGATCCGTGCGGCGTCTCGCAGATCGGTGGGAAACCCCAGGAAGACCTGTCGGAGCAGGAACGTGCCGAACGCTGTCGCCAGGAACGGCACCGCGAGACCCTGATAGGAGTTCAACCAGCCGAGCGAATCGATCGTTCGCCGGTTGACCACGAGCGTGGCCTCGAACGGCACGAGCAGCGTGGCGAGGAAGACGACGAACAGCAGGCCCCGTCCCGGGAAGTCGAGCATGGCGAACGCATATCCGGACATCACCGAGGTCGTCACCTGGCCCACGGTGACGACGACGGCGACGACGAGCGAGTTCAGGATGAACCGGCCGAGGCGACCCTCCGTCCACGCTTCGCGCAAGACGTCGAACGTGATCGCGTCCGGCACGAGCGGGTTCGCGAGGACGCGCTCACCCGGTTTCAACGCTGCGACCAGCGTCGTGTACACGGGGAACAGGACCACGAACGTCACGACGCAGAGCAGGGCGTAGCGACCCGCGAGCCTGGCGCCTCGCTGCTTCCGGTACCGCACGTGACCGTCGGTCCGACGCCTCGGTCGGGGCTGGGTCCCCGAGCTACGTTCACTCATTGCCATAGTGGACCCGTCTTCCGATCCCCCGAAGCTGCAGGAGCGACAGACCCAGGAGGACGACGAACAGCAGCACCGCCGTCGCAGCCTGCAGCCCCACGTTGCCGCGAATGATCGAGTCCTGACCGTACGTGAGGTAGGTCAGTGTCGTCGTCGAGTCGTCGGGCTTCGGGCCACCTGAGGTCAGCAGATCGATCTCTCCGTACGTCTGGAACGCCCTGGTGGTGAGCACGATGAGTACGAACAGCAGTGTCGGCCCGAGCATCGGCACCGTCACGTGCCAGAACCGCTTCAGTCCGGTCGCACCGTCGATCGCCGCGGCCTCGTAGAGCTCGGCCGGTATGCCCTGGAGCCCGGCGGTGACGAGGATGAACGTGAACCCGAGACTCGCCCAGACGCTCGACAGTGCCACCGACGTCAGCGCCGTACCCGGATCCCGGAGCAGGCCGGGACTCTTGACCACCGGGAACAGGTCGCTCAGCCATCCGACGTTGGAGAGCGCCCCGACCTCGGGTTGGAGGAGGAACAGCCACATGAGGCTCGACACGGCGACCGACGTCGCGACGGTGGAGGAGAACGCCGCACGGAACACCGAGATACCTCGAAGCTGCTTGTCGGCGAGCACGGCGAGCCCGACACCGCACGCGAGACCGAGCGGGACCGTGATCAGCGCGAACTTCGTCGTGACCCAGAGCGCGTGCTGGAACTCTGACGACACGAACGTGTCGACGTACTGGTCCCAGCCGTTCGACACACAGTTTCGGCCTTGCACGTCGCAGCGCTGCTGGCCCAGGACGACCGCACGTCCGAGTGGGTACACGACGAACGCCGTGAGAATCAGCAGCGACGGCGACAGGAGAGCGATCGCGGCCGGCAGTTGTCGCCACCGCCGACGCGTCGGACTGCTCGCCATCGGCCCCACGCTAGAACGCAGGGTCGGCCGTCGCCGCTTCCACGCCCCCGGACCGGTCGGCACGCAAGTCGTGTCGGTTCGCCTGATCGCGTGGGTGATCACCTCGACGGGCCGGCCGAGATGACGAAGGGGTCGCTGCTGCTCTACACCGGGTCGGTGTATCACGGTGGGGGAGCGAACACGACCGACACCTGTGGCCTGTCGCTGCAACATGCCGTCTCCTGGCTGACGCAACCGACCAACCAGTTCCCGGAGTGCCCGCCGACGCTGGTCGCCGAGTGGCCCGAGGAACTGGCTCGGTTCGTCGGCCACGAGCGAGCCGGCGACGGATCGGGGTACTGGCGCGACAGAGACCCGATGACCGCTGTTCGTCCCGACCGCGATCCTCGACGCGGCTGGGCGACCGTCCGCACGGACTGAACGAGATGCCGCACGCGCGTGAAGGAGACGTGCCTACTCTTTCGTCATGACGAAATCGAACAGATGTCGATGGTGTCGGAGAGTCCTGCCGGAGCGGTCGGGGCCCGGTCGTCCACGGCAGTTCTGCTCACAACGATGCCGTCAATGGGAGTGGGTGTCTCGTCAACGGGCGGTCGACCTCGAGCTCAGCGAGAACGAGTTGGTGATCGCGCGCAACGAGCTCGACGAGCTGCACGACGACCTGTACGTGCTCGCGTGTGCCGTCGACGACGCCGAGACGGACCTGAAGGCGGCCGGCAGTCGTCCGAGTGTGCGCGAGCTCCTGACGATCGTTCAGGGGTTGCTCGACGCGGCGACACCGCTCCGGGATCGCGAGCTCTCCGCACCCGGTGCACCATCCGCTAATTCGTCATGACGTAATCGTCAGTGATTCCGCACGGTCGAGCGGGGAACCAGCGCGCTCGTGCTCGGATGAACGCAGACCGGCGAGATCGGCCTGCGACGCGATGTCGTCACCCACCCGGACCCCAGCGCGTCTCGACCCGACCATCGAGTGATGGTCGAGGTGTCCGCCGACATTGAACGTCACGTTGAGGGTACGAGTGCCAGCGTCACCGCGCCGTGGCGACCGGTTGGTGGCTCGCCACAGACGGCTGCGATGGGGCCAAGCAACGCCCATAATGTCGGTTATGTCAACTTGACGTCATCCGACTGTCATTCCTTCTGGAAATCGTCAAGACTGATCGTGTTGTATCACCCTGCTCCTGAGGTTGAGGCTGTGTTCACCCGAGTGTCGGGGCCTTGAGTACACCTCGGGTTGCACCGATAGCTCTGACGTCCCAGTTGGAGGAGGAACCACAGTAATGGCCATCTCGAAACCCAGATCCCGTCGCCGTACGCTCGCCGTGATCTCCGTCGGTGTGGGCCTGTCGCTCACCCCCCTGCTCGTGTCGTCGCCGGTCGCTGCCGAGCGTCCGGCCGTGGCCGTGACCGGGCTGTCTCGGGGTGCCCGCGGGGACGCCGTGAAGACCGTCCAGCAGGCCCTGGTCGAGCAAGGACTCGCCGTCGACGGCGGCGTCGACGGAGTGTTCGGTCCCGGGACCGAGTCCGCACTGAAGTCCTTCCAGCGGCAGCAGGGTCTCGACCCCACGGGTGTGGTCGACGACGCGACGGCGCTCGCGCTCGGCGTGACGAAGAGCCCGCTGCTCGGCCTCGCCCAGGGGTCCCGCGGTGAGGCCGTCACAGCGCTCCAGCAGAAACTCATCGGCGCAGGTGTGGCGGTTGCCGGTGGCGCGGACGGGATCTTCGGTCAGGCGACAGCACGGGCCGTGGCCGAGTTCCAGACGTCGCGTGGCTTCTCCCCCACCGGGTCCGTCAACGCGGCGACGGCGGCGGTACTCGGTGAGGTGAAGGGTTCGGCACCGGCAGCGACGTCGCAGGAACCGGCCGCTTCCACGAGCGTCTCGTCCGGTTCGACGTCACCGGTCGGCTCACTCGTCGGGCTCAAGATCGGGTCCACGGGAGGTGACGTCAAGACGCTGCAGACCAAGCTCATGTCCGTCGGCTTCACGGTCGTGGGTGGTGCCGACGGCATCTTCGGCGCGCTGACGGCGAACGCGCTCAAGTCGTTCCAGAACGCCAACGGCCTCGGGGTGACCGCCGTCGTCGACGACGACACGGCAGCGGTGCTCGCCACCATCGGCCCGAATGACGGGAGGGGCTCGGGCGAGCCGGCCAAGGTCTCCAATCCGTTCGTCGGGCTCCAGTACGGATCGCTGGGAGCTGACGTGAAGGCGCTCCAGAACGCGCTGATCAGCGCCGGAATCCGAGTCCGCGGTGGCGCCGACGGTGTCTTCGGCTTTGCCACACGAGATGCGGTCAAGGAGTACCAGTCGCTGAACGGGCTGGCTTCGAGCGGCAAGGTCGACGGCGAAACCGCCAGCGTGTTGTCTTCGGGCGCCTCGGGTTCCAGGGGTTCGTCGTTCACGGGCCTCAAGGCCGGCGCGCTCGGCAACACCGTCAAGAGCCTCCAGCAGGCACTGATCGACGTCGGCATCAAGGTACGCGGCGGGGCGGATGGGATCTTCGGCCCGGCGACCGCGAACGCGCTCAAGGAGTTCCAGACGTCGCAAGGTCTGTCCGCGACCGGGGCCGTCGACCAGGCGACGGCCGAGGCACTGGCCAACCCGAAGAAGCCGGTGCCGTCGGTCGGGTCACCGAACGGGTCACCAGACGGTTTCGCAGCGTACGGTGAGAAGGGATCGCGTGTGGTGGCGCTTCAGGCGGCGCTCGTGAAGGCCGGGATCGCGGTGCGGGGTGGAGTCGACGGTGATTTCGGCACCGGAACCAGTGCGGCCGTGATGGAGTTCCAGCGGGCCAAGGGCCTCAGCGTGACCGGTACGTTGTCCGACACGACCGCCGCCAAGCTCGGTCTCGACCCCATGCCCGCCCCGAAGCCGCCAGACCCCTCGACCGTGAAACTCGCTGCCTTCCCGGTCGAGGCGCAGTGCTACTACGGCGACAGCTGGGGATACCCGCGTGGCGCCGGGCGTCCCCATCTCGGGGTCGACATCATCGCCGCAGGTGGCAAGCGGCTCTACGCGGTGGCCGACGGTACGATCACGAAGACCTACGCCGACTACCGCGGTTCGCTCGCCGGCAACGCCGTACGGCTCACCACGGCCGACGGTACCTACTTCTTCTACGCCCACATGCAGGGCCTCGCCGACGGCATCAAGGTCGGCTCGAAGGTGAAGGCCGGCCAGGTGATCGGCGCGGTCGGGAACACGGGCAATGCGCGCACGAACCACCTCCACTTCGAAGTGCACCCCCAGGGTGGCAGCGCAGTCAATCCGTATCCGTTGGTGAAGGCGATCGACGGCTGCTGACCCGCAGCGTGCTCGCGTCGGTGCGCCGGCGCGAGCACCGGCGCGGGGTTGCGCGCCCCTTCTCCGATACCGTCGGTCCCGACGCCGACGGCGACACCCTGCCGGCACCAGACCGGGCACACGACGACATGAACGATCCCATCCGCTGCGCTGACGGGCCCATGCGATGACGGTCGTCGACGTGCAGGTCAGTCCGGCCGTGCTCGACTGGGCCGGTATTCGCGAGGTGGCGCTCGCAGCCGAGTCGGCCGGCTTCGGAGCGTTCCATGTCTTCGATCACCTCGCCGGGCTGCCACTCGGCGGCGACTCGATGATCGAGAGCTTCGCATTGCTCGGAGCGCTGGCCGAGGCCACGACGACGATCGAGCTCGGTGCGATGGTCGTCAACGTCTGGAATCGTCAGGTCGGCACGCTCGTCACTGCCGCTGCCTCGGTCGCGCATTTGTCGGGGCGACAGTTCCACCTCGGCATCGGGGCCGGCGCCGCACCCGGGAGCCGGTGGGCGCGCGAGCAACATGCCGTGGGACACCACGTCGAGCCAGGGGTCGTCGAGCGCCAGCGACGGGTGCAGGAGGTGCTCGACCTCGCAGCGGCCAGCTGGGACCCCGGGCGAGCCGACCACCTCGCGACGTTCCCACTGCCCTCCCCGACCCCGACGATCATCGTCGGCGTCAACAGCGTGTCGCTGAGCCGGCTGGCCGGTGCCTCGGCCGACGGCATCAACGTGCACTGGAATCGGCCGCGCCGCGATGAGTTCCTGGCGGCCGCCGACGACGCCGCCGGCGAGCGCCCGTTCCTGCGCACGGTGTACCACGCGTACGACCCGGCCTTGCTCGATCCGGAACACCCCACACGAATCGAGATGTCCCGACGGCGTATCGACCGACTCGTGCTCGCGGAGTTCGGGGCGTCGCCGGAGTTCCCCGCGACGGTGTAGCGTACGGATCGTCGCAAACCCCGCCCGGGAGAGTCGGCACCACCGCCAGTGGTGAAGGCGCCGAAGGAGCAACCACCCCGGAATCTCTCAGGCAACCGGACCGGTCGGGTCAGGCAACGCTGGAAAGCAGCCGGTGTGAGCCGGCTCACCGAAGGGGAAAGCCCGTGCACGGGTGAAGCTCTCAGGTGCCGATGACAGCGGGGGCAGTTCGAGACACCTTGGAGGCCCCTGATGACCAACTCTCTGTACGACCTGTTCGGAACCGACGACTTCGTCGGTCGACACATCGGCCCCCGACCGGCGGACCTCGAGCGCATGCTCGAGGTGGTCGGCGTGTCGTCGGTCGACGAGCTCATCGAGGAGGCGGTGCCGGCACCGATTCGCATGACCCAGCCGCTCGCGCTGCCCGGCCCGCGGACCGAGACCGATGTCCTCGCCGAGCTCCGCGCGCTGGCCGAGCAGAACACGACCACAACGAGCATGATCGGGATGGGCTACTACGGCACCGTCACGCCACCGGTGATCAAGCGCAATGTGCTCGAGAACCCTGCGTGGTACACGGCGTACACGCCGTACCAGCCCGAGATCAGCCAAGGTCGGCTCGAAGCACTGCTCAACTACCAGACGATGGTCGCCGATCTCACGGGGCTCGACATCGCCAACGCCTCCTTGCTCGACGAAGCCACCGCCGCCGCCGAGGCGATGGGGATGGCGCGCCGGATCACGCGTGGCACGGCCGCTCGATTCTTCGTGCACCACGACGTGCATCCGCAGACGCTCGCGGTGCTGCACACGCGAGCCGAGCCGGTCGGCGTCGAGCTCGTCGTCGGCGATCTCGGCCTGCTCGACGGCGACGGGTTCTTCGGTGCGCTGCTCAGCTACCCGACCTCGACCGGCGGCGTCACCGACTGGACCGCAGCGATCGAGCGAGCTCACTCACTCGGTGCTCAGGCGATCGTCGCCACCGATCTGCTGGCGTGCGTCCTGCTCCGATCACCGGGCGAGCTCGGGGCCGACATCGCGATCGGATCATCGCAACGCTTCGGGGTGCCCATGGGGTACGGCGGCCCACATGCCGGATTCATCGCCATACGCGAGGGGGCCTCGCGTTCGCTCCCGGGTCGTCTGGTCGGCGTCAGCACCGACTCCGAGGGCCGGCCGGCGCTGCGTCTCGCACTGCAGACCCGCGAGCAACACATTCGCAGGGAGAAGGCGACGTCGAACATCTGCACGGCCCAGGTCCTGCTCGCCAACATCGCAGGCATGTACGCCTCGTGGCACGGTCCGGACGGCCTCGACCGGATCGCCCGTCGCGTGCACGGTCTCGCCACGCTCTTGGCCGGTCACGTCCGTGACCACGGCGGTTCGCTACGTCACGATGGTTGGTTCGACACACTCACCGTCGATGACGTCGACGCCGACCGGTTGCTCGCTGCTGCGCTCGCTCGGGGGATCAACCTGCGTCGCGTCGGCGATCGCGCTGTCGGTCTGTCGGTCGACGAGACGACCACGGTCGAACTCGTCGAAACGGTGGCGGAGATCCTGACCGGGACGTCCCTGTCGGTCGACACGTCCGCGCCGGCTCCGGACGCGATTCCCGAGGGCCTGCGCCGGGCCGGCCAGATCCTGGCGCAGGCGGTGTTCCGCAGCTACCGGAGCGAACACGAGATGCTGCGGTATCTCCGGCGGCTCGCCGACCGCGATCTGGCCCTCGACCGAACGATGATCCCACTGGGGTCGTGCACGATGAAGCTCAACGCGACGAGCGAGATGGAGCCGATCACGTGGCCTCAGTTCGCCGATGTCCATCCGTACGTGCCCGACGACCAGACGGTCGGGTACCGGGCCATGATCGCCGACCTCGAGCAGATGCTCGCCGAGGTGACCGGCTACGACGCAGTCAGCCTGCAGCCGAACGCAGGGAGCCAGGGTGAGTTCGCCGGTCTGTTGGCGATCCGCGCCTATCACCGCAGCCGTGGTGATGATCAGCGAACGATCTGCCTCATCCCGGCCAGCGCACATGGCACCAATGCCGCGAGTGCCGTGATGGCGGGCATGGAGGTCTGGGTCGTGGCCTGCGACGACGACGGCAACGTCGACTCGGGTGATCTCAGCGAGCAGATCGCCCGTGCGGGCGACCGGCTCGCCGGGATCATGGTCACCTACCCGTCCACCCATGGGGTCTTCGAGACCGGGATCCGTGACCTGTGCGCAGAGATCCACGAAGCCGGCGGCCAGGTCTACGTCGACGGCGCCAATCTGAATGCCATGGTCGGCCTGGCGCGACTCGGCGAGTTCGGAGCCGACGTCAGTCATCTGAACCTGCACAAGACGTTCTGTATCCCCCACGGCGGTGGTGGTCCGGGCGTGGGGCCGATCGGTGTCCGCGAGCATCTCGCCCCGTTCCTGCCGGGAGATCCACTCGGCCCGTCCGACCAGCCGGTCGGGCCCGTGTCGGCCGCCCGCTACGGTTCGGCGGGCATCCTGCCGATCTCGTGGGTGTACCTGAAGTTGATGGGCGATCGCGGGCTGCGCGCCGCGACCGAGGTCGCGATCGTCGCCGCCAACTACATCGCACGGCGACTCGACGATGCGTTCCCCGTGCTGTACACGGGCGCCCATGGACGAGTTGCCCACGAATGCGTCGTCGACGTTCGAAACATCACCAAGGAGACCGGGGTCAGCGTCGAGGACATCGCGAAACGGCTCATCGACTTCGGATTCCACGCGCCGACGATGAGCTTTCCCGTCGCGGGCACGCTGATGATCGAACCGACCGAGAGTGAGGAACTCCGTGAGCTCGATCGCTTCTGCGATGCGATGTTGGCGATCAAGTCCGAGATCGACGCGATCCGGTCGGGCGACGTCGAGGTCGAACAGAGCCCATTGCGACACGCCCCACACCCTGCCGCCGACCTGATCGCACCCATGGAGCGTCCGTACGCGCCGGCCCTGGCCGCCTACCCCCTTCCCACCTTGATGGCCGACAAGTACTTCCCGCCCGTGTCCCGGATCGACGGCGCATACGGCGATCGACACCTGGTGTGCAGTTGCGAACCGTTGGAGGCGTTCGCCGCCAATCGCTGACGGTGGTGGGATAACGTCTTACCGTGACCACGCTCGTCGAACGACTCCGGGCCCTGCCGCGCCACTGGCAGGTTGCCGGCGGCACGGCGATGCTGTTGTCGGTCGTGGTCACGGCCCTGACGGTGGGCGGGGACGGCTCGGCCCGGTTGGCGATCACCAACCCGACCGGACCTCCTCCGTCGACCCGGCCGCCGGCGACCGTCGACCGCACGACGACCACGGTGCCGGTGGCTCGGACGACCACCACCCGGCCCGCCCCGCCGGTCCGCAGGGCCGCCGCACCGATCGATCTCGACGACGACTACCGCCTCGAGATCGATGACGACGTGCCGGCCGTCGAGGGCCGGACCATCCCGGTCGAGCCGCCGGCCGACGAGCCTCCACCCGTCACGATCGCCCCGCCCCCGTGGGCCGCCAGCACCCGGCTGACCGAAGCCGGGCAGATCGCGACCGACGTCGGGTGTACCGACGATCTGAGCGCCGAGTCCCTCGACCTGTTCCTGTCGACGCGGGTCGGGCCGGTCCTCGGATGGGACTACCAACACGTGTACCCCCTCGGCGACGACCGGTACCTGTGGTTGTTCCAGGACGCCTTCCTCGATCACAGCGGCACGAGGACGACGCTCGGCACCGCACGGTTCGTCCACAATGCTGCGATGGTGCAGGACGGAACCTGCTTCACGCTGATGCATCGTGGGACCGCCCCCAAGCCCGGTCCGTTCGAGGTGGGCGACGGCACGGTCGACGTTCGCTCCAAGTGGTTGTGGCCGATGGGCGGCGAACTGGTCGACGACCGGCTGTTCGTGTTCTGGGCCGAGATGGTGAAGGATCCGTACGACCCCGATCCGCCCGATGGCCTCGGTTGGCATCCGAACCAGGTGTTCCTCGCGACGTACGACGCAGTCACGATGGAGCGACTGTCGTGGGAATCGCCGCGAAACCGAGGTGTCGCCCCGATCTACGGCTACGCGGTCGCTTCCGACGACACGTACACCTACCTCTTCGGGAACACGTTCGAACAGAACATGCTGCGCGAGGGCGGATTCTGGAACGGCCCGCATTCGGCGACGAAGATGTATCTGGCACGCGTTCCGGTGGGAAAGATCACGGAGTGGCCCGAGTACCGGACCGTCGACGGGTGGTCGTACGCGCCCGAGGACGCCCGGCCGATCGTCGACCGCTTCTACGCCGAGAACCCGATGCAGCCTCGACACCTCGACGGGCAATGGGTCGCGACCACCGCAGTCGACGGTTACTGGGGCGACGCGCTGGCGATCGATGTCGCCGAACAGCCGTGGGGACCGTGGACCACGGTGCAGTACGGGCCGCTCGAGCCCCGCAACGCCGATCCGAAGATGAACACGTACCACGCCCAACCACTCCCCTGGCGCGATCCGTTCGGATCGGTCCAGATCACCGTGTCGAACAACGCCCGCAACATGCTGCGCGACGCCTGGCCCAACCCGCATCGCTATCGACCGATGGTGTTCTTCGCTCCGTACACGCCCACGCCGACGACCACGACCACGACATCGACCACGACGACGGTGCGACCGACCACGACGACGGTGCGACCGACCACGACCACTCGCGCTCCGACCACGACCACCACGACGACGTCGACCACCACGACGACGGTGCGACCGACCACGACGACGGTGCGACCGACCACGACCACCACCACGACGACCGTCGCTCCCACGACCACCAGCAGCACGACGTCGACATCGACCACGACGACCGTGGCCGGCAGCGGCGATGACGGCAGCGTCGAGCCGTGACGCGTCACGTAGCCTGCGGACATGAGTGACGAACCCAGCAGGCACGATCCCCTCGCCGACGTGATCAACGTGCTGGCGGCACCCATCGCTGGGGGTTTGCGATCGGTCGAGCAGTTCCAACGAGGTGTCGGCGAGTTGTTCCGGGCGGTCGAGAACCTCAATCGGACGCTCGAGAACCTCAACGACACGGCGATGCGCGTCAATCGTCTCGTCGCCGAGATCGAGGAGCCGGTGCGGGCGATGATGCCGCAGGTCACGCGCACGATCAAGGCCGCCGACGAGATGACCACACTCATGCAGGGGCCGGTGCGGGTCGCAGCTCCGCAGGTCGAACGGATCGTGGAGACGTTGAGCTCGCCCTCGTTTTCGAACCTCCCCGATCAACTCGGTGATTTCATGCAGACGATCGGCGACGTCTCGGCCCGCTTGGCCCCGCTGACGCAGTTCGCCGAGAACGCCGGTGGCCTGTTCGGAGCATTCAAGTTGCCCGGGATGGCGGGAGGATCGAGGCCGGCGCCGTCGACCGCCGGCGATGCGGCCGCCGGCGGTACGGCCGCCCGAAACGCACCGTCCGAGTCGACAGTCGATTCGTCGTCATCCGGCATGCACGTCACGATGAAGCGACTTCCGGCGTCGGCGACCGCCGAGAAGACGAACTCGAACCGGACGGCCCCCGCCAAGCAGACCGGGGTCAAGAAGACGTCCGCCAAGCAGACCGGGGCCAAGCAGACCGGAGCCAAGCAGACCGGGGTCAAGAAGACGTCCGCCAAGCAGACCGGAGCCAAGCAGACCGGGGTCAAGAAGACGTCCGCCAAGCAGACCGGGGTCAAGAAGACGTCCGCCAAGCAGACCGGGGCCAAGCGCACCGCCACGACGAGATCGGCGAGGCAGACCGACCACGCGTAGCGCTGTCGGTGCCGCCGATGAGCGCCACCGCAGCGCTCGGACCGTCAGACGAAGGGCGTGGACGTCACGACCCCGCGCAACCGGGTTCCGCGGACATCGACCTCGATCGGGGCGCCGGCCTCGGTATCGGGCGGGAGGAAGGCCAACGCCACACCATGGCCGAGGACCGGTGAGTAGTTGCCCGACGTGACGGTGCCGACGACCGCATCGCCGATCAGCACGTCGCACCCTTCGCGGGGCGGACGCCGACCCTCGGTCGTGATGCCACGCAGCAACCTCGCCGGCCCGGTTCGTCGCTCGTCGTCGAGCGCCGAGCGACCTCGGAACTCTGGTTTGGACCATGCCACGACCCAGCCCAATCCGGCTTGGAGTGGGGTGATGCCCGGCCCGAGTTCGTGACCGTGCAGCGGCAACCCTGCCTCGAGCCGAAGTGTGTCGCGGGCGCCGAGGCCGGCCGGCCGGAGCCCACCGTCGGCCAGCGCCTTCCAGACGGCTTCGGCCCGTGTGGCGGGCACGGCGATCTCCAAGCCCGGCTCGCCGGTGTAGCCGGTGCCGGCGACCACGCAGGCCGCGTCGTCGAGATCGACGTGCCCGACCCGGAATCGACCGATGTCGCCGAGCGCCGGGTAGACCGCCGCTGCGAGGGAGCGCGCTTCGGGGCCTTGCACCGCGATGACGGCACGGGCCGCCGTGATGTCGTCGCCGCCGATCGCTTCGATGACGCGTTCGGTGTTCGAAGCGTTCGGCATCACATCGAACACATACGGCGAGTCGGGATGCCACCAGACGATGATGTCGTCGAGCACCGACGCGTCCGCGTCGTCCAGCAGGTGCGTGTACTGCGCCCGCCCCGGTGAGATCTTGCCGAGATCGTTGGTGAACGCGGCCTGGAGGCGGTCGAGTGCACCGTCGCCGGTGACCCGGACCGTGCCCAGATGAGACACGTCGAACATCACGCCCGAGGTGCGACACGCCATGTGCTCGTCGAGCGTCCCCGTGTACTCGAGCGGCATCTCCCAGCCACCGAACGGCACCATCTTGGCGCCGAGCGCCCGGTGCACGGCATCGAGCGGCGACAGCTTGATCATCGGCTACAGCGCAACCGCAGACGAGTCCCCGGCCTCGTCGGGCGCGAGCGGGACGAGTTGCGCATCGACTTCGTGCTTGACGCCGGCGAGTGACAGCACGTTGAGTACTCCTTGACCGCGAGCGACGACGTCGATCAACTCGTCGCCGCGGGCGAGCACGACCGAGCTGCCGTTGATGACGAGGTGAGCCGAGGCGATGTCGCTGTCGACGTGCTCACGGAGGTACGCGAACACGTCACGAACGGATTCGAGCTTGATGCCGGCGTCGAGCAGCGTCTTGATGACGCGGAGCTCGAGCAGGTCCTTGTAGCTGTACCGCCGGCGACTGCCGCTCCCCGACGCGTCCGACAGTGACGGTCGGATGAGGTCGGTCCGTGCCCAGTAGTCGAGTTGCCGATACGTGATGCCGACCACCTTCGCCGCCTGTGTTCCGCTGAAACCGTCGCTCATCGTGACTCGCTTTCCGTCCGGGCTGCCCACTGCAGCTGCCTGCCCCAACCAGGGTCCGTCGTCGGGCCGGGAACACCGGTGTAACTACGGAGGTGTGAGACTACGCGGGTAGGCGCGCGGCGTCAACGGTGCGCAACGAATCAGGCTGTGACCAGGGCTTGCGCGGCGACCGCTGTGATCAGGTCGCGAAGTCGTCGGGGCTGACGCTCTCGATGAAGTCCTTGAACTCGTCGATGATCTCTTCAGCCTCTTCCTCAGGTTCAGGTTCAGGCACCTGTCCGACCTCGTCGAGCAAGGCATCCGAGGCGAACAGCGGAGCTTCACACCGCACGGCGAGCGCAATCGCGTCGGACGGGCGGCTGGAGACCACCTGCTCGTCATCGCCGACGTCCAGGTGGAGTTCGGCGTAGTACGTGTGATCACGTACCTCCGTCACCACGACCTTCGACAAGCTGGCGCCCAGACGTTCGAGTACGGAGATGAACAGGTCGTGGGTCAGGGGCCGAGGTGGTTCGACCCCCTCGAGCGCATAGTGGATCGACGCAGCTTCCGGGCTGCCGATGTAGATCGGCAGCAAGCGATGTTGGCCGGCCTGCTCTTGGAGCAGCACCATCGGGGTGTTCGCAGGGATCTCCACCCGCACGCCGATCAGCTCCATCGGGATCACGACACCGACCCTACTCCTCTTGCGGCCAGAGCGAGGGGTCGCGTTTCAGGATTCGAAGTGTCGGCGCAGCGCCTGCCTGGTCATCGCCGCCCGCAGGTCTCCACCGAGCGTGTCGAGTCGTCTCAGTTGGGCCAGTGCCTCGGCGTGGGACTCCGGGTTGCGTTGCCGGAATCGCGGTGTGACCAGCTGCTCGTAGAGCGATGCCTCCCGCTCGGCGGACGTGCGCCAGATGCGCAGGTGACGGGCGTCGACGCCCGCCCGAAGAAACTCGCAGGCCGGCTTGGCCACCTCGATGGCGTCCTCGCCGTACAGCGGCGGGGTCGACCCGTCCCGGGGCACGACGACGCCGTAACTCTCGAGTTGGTCGAGTTCGCTCTCGGTCATGCCGACCAACGCGCACAACTCGAGACGGTCGAGCAGCACACCGGGCATCAGTTGCGTCGAGGCCGAGGCAACCGATGGCTCGTCGGGCACGTGGTCGGGCGTTGCCGGCGCCGCGCCCTTGGCCGCCGGTGGAGTCGAACCGGTGTCGGCGGCAGCTCGCCGTGAGGCCGGGTGGGCAGCGACGCTGGAGGTCGGCACGGCGATCGATTCGCCGGTCGTGTCCGGCTCGTCGGCCGAGTCCGTGTGAGCGTCGGGGGCGTCGCCGTTCGGGCGGAGATGCTCCCCCGTCGGATCGATCTGGCCCGTCTCCAGTCGATCCTTGATGACCCGCAGTGGCAGGTAGTTGCTGCGCTGCTCGGTCAGGATCACCCTGAGGAGTTCGACATCGTGGTCGTAGAACTTCCGGTATCCGGACGACGTGCGTTCCGGTGAGATCAGCCCCTGGCTCTCCAGGAAGCGGATCTTCGAGATCGTGACATCGGGGAAGTCCTCGAGCAGCAGGCCCAGGACCTCGCCGATCGAGAGATACCCGGTGTCGTGGGCCTCAGCCATCGGCCCGCTCGAAGAACACCAACCGGAACTTGCCGATCTGCAGCTCGTCGCCGTGGGCGAGCGCTGCTCGTTCGACGCGCTCCTGGTTGACGTAGGTGCCGTTCAACGAACCCGAGTCGGCCACGACATACCCCTGCTCGGTGTGCTGGACCTCGGCGTGGCGCCTCGACACCGTGATGTCGTCGAGGCTGATCTCGCTGTCGGGATGCCGCCCGAGCCGGGTGATGTCGCTGTCGAGCACGAACCGGTCGCCGGCCTGGGAGCCGGCCCGAACGATGAGGACGCCGACGCCCTTGTCGAGCTCGCCCATCGGCACCTCGAGGTCGTCGGACGGACCGGGAGCGTCCTGCAATGGATCGACAGCGGTCAGCGTGATCGTGCGGTCGTCGAGCAGGTCGAGCGCCGAGCCGCAGCTCGAGCAGAAGTTGCTATCGGGCGGATTTCGGTGCCCGCACTGATTGCAGAACGTGTAGGCCATGGTTGGTCAGCCTTCGGTGAGAGCGGTGTAGTGAGCGGCGTCCATCATGGCACCGATCTGGTCGGGGTCCGTCATCTCGATCTCACACAACCAGCCTTCGCCGTACGGATCCTCGTTCAGGAGCTCGGGTTGGTCGGCGAGGGCCTCGTTGACGGCGACGATCGTGCCCGACACCGGCGCGTACATTTCGGACACCGACTTCGTCGACTCGATCTCGCCGAAGGACTGGGCCGCCGACACGGCGTCACCGGACGATGGAAGATCGACGTAGACCACATCGCCGAGGGCGTCCTGGGCGAAGTCGGTGATGCCCACGCGAACCTTGGGCCCGCCGTCGAGCACCCGCACCCACTCGTGCTCGGACGTGTAACGAAGATCCTCGGGCACATTCATGTGAGACACCGTATCGCCACGGAGCAACCGGCGAAGAACAACGCCTCAGGCTCGGCGACCGGCCCTGATGCCATCGCGAATCTTGGGGATGTAGGCGAAGGCCGTGTAGTAGCTGAGGATCAGGCCGGGAATGCCGAAGCCCCACGCGGCGGCCGTCCAGAACGCGGGGAACGGCGCCGAACTGTTGGCCATCAAGAAACCCGGGATCGAGAACATCAGCAGGAACGTCGCCGTCTTCCCCAGCCAGGTGACGTCGAACCGCGTCATGCCGAATGCCAGGGTGGCGATGACCATCGCCAGCCCGACCACGACCTCCCGGACGAGCACCGCAGTGGCGAACCAGAGCGGGATCGAGTCGTTGACGACGATGGCGACGATCGCCACGACGAACCAGAGCCGATCGACGGTCGGGTCGAACTTCTTGCCGAACTCGCTGGTCTGACCGAGCCGGCGCGCCAGGTAGCCGTCGACCCAGTCGGTCGCCCCGAGAATGCCGAGCATCCAGGCGGCGGCCTGTCGCGAGGGCAACCCGAACAACACCCACACGAACACCGGCAGCAGCAGGAGCCGTACCAGCGTGACGAGATTCGGCGCGGTCCAGAGCGTGTCGACCTCGCCCGGCGCGGAGTCGGCCACCTCGACATCGTCTCCCACGTCACGGAGCCTACGCGGTGTTGGCTTCACCGGTGCCGTGTCAAGGAACGGTGCCCCGTTGGAGGCGTGCCCACGAGCCGGCGTTTCGGCAGAGGCGGGTGCATGCGATCGCACGAAGATGCGCTCGGGCCCGGGCGCTATCCCCGACATCGGCGCCGACGGCCCATCGATCCGGCGTTCGAGGACACTGTGGAGACAGGTGTGCGCGATCTCGACCTGTCATCGCAAGTGGACCCGAGTGCTTTGCGCATCATTCCGATTCGGCGGCAAGCCGGGCGGCATCTTCGCAAGGGACTGACGCCCTCATTCGGCCCACGCCGAGGTGGCACAGCCGTTCTGCGATGCCAGTCCCGGCGCTCGGCGGCACCCTGCTGAACGTCCATGAGTTTGCGTTTGAGTGCGAGTTGTCAGCGTCCTTGGTCGTTCGTGGAGAGGAAATCGACGGCAACAGGGGGTGGTGTACGGTCCGATGATGCAGAAGTGTCGCGTCGTTCCGACGCACAGCAGATGTCTTGAGCTTCGTGCGGCCTTTTCTCGATCGCCACCGGCCCTGAGGACGACCTGATCGAGCACACTGCATCGTCGCCTCGGGTGCCGTGCAGAAACCGGCCGAATCCATTCGCGCGCGTCGATTCTCTCCTCGCGGCCGGAGCCCTGCTCTGGCCTCATCCCCGCGTTTCATGGCACCCCGTTGCCGCCCGCTCATCGGCTGGGTCCAGTGGTCACCCGAAATCGACACAGTCCAGGGTGCGTCGCAGGGCCGTCTCGCGTGTCCTCGTCGAACGTTCCGGCGGCGGGGTTGCGTATTCTTGCGGCATCGGTCGTCGTATGGTGGCGGGCTCGAGAACCCCTTCGGAGGGCAGACATGAAGGACACCTTTGGCGCTGCGTTGCGAAGCTTCGCCAACTCGATCGACCTGTTGGGTGAGGACGAGTTCCGGCTCGTGCTGTCGGCGACCCGGAATTACCTCAGGGCCAATTTCAGGATCACGACCGTCGAGCGGCTGGAAGAAGTCGTGTCCGAGGGTGTTCCCAAGCTTGCGCCGACCTTCGGCGACAATCCGTACGATCTGTTTCCGGTGCGCACCAACGGCAAGCCGACCGGCATCAGCGCAACCGCGTTCACGGAGAAGCGGAGCATGTGGGTCACGCCAACCGAACAGGGCGGTTCCAGCCTCGTGCACGCCGGCGGTAATCTCCACGAACAGTGGGAGCCGGGTCGCGCGGTCGAGTTGCCCCCGTATCTACGCGTGATCAAGAAGATGGGGGCGCGAGTCGGCACGTTGATCTCGGTACCGATCGAGCGGCAGGGCAGCGTGACTGCACTGTTGTACTTCGAGTCGGAACGGGTTCTCGAGCCGAGCGAGCGGGCGAAGGACGAGATCGAAGCGATCGCCACGTCGTTGGCCTGGTTGTACGAGCTCAAGGCACATGAGATGGACACCCGCAGCGCGACCGCGAGGGCGATCGCGGAACTGCAGGACGCCAGCATGGACGACTTTGACTGGCGCCCACGCCCATCGCTGTTCTGGGCATACCCCGAGACGGGCGCCGCCGACGTCCGCGAGGTGGTCCATGCCGCACTCGAGGATCTGGTGGCGAAGGGTGTCTTCACGCTCGACGACTGGAAGGACAATCAGTCCGGTGGGCGTATTCCGGCACTGATCGAAGAGCAGATCCGCAGCGCGGAGTATTTCGTCGCCTACCTGTCAGAGCCGGCTCCGGTCGAAGCGAGCGGCGAACAGGCCAAATCGACGGATCGAAAGATGTACGTGGACAATCCGAACGTGCTCTACGAGGCCGGTCTGTTCCAGGGCCTCGGTGGGGGGCCGAGCCGCATCGAGCACTGGCTCCTCATCCGAGAGAAGATCTCGTCTGACACTCCGTTCGATCTGGAAACAGTCAACAGGTTGGAGGTTCCGAGGGGGGCCAACGGTGAGCTGCTCGGCGAAGACTTCAAGAAGGCGGTGCGAGCGCGCCTCGAGAAGCTGGTCAATCTGCAGACATAGACCGCTCCTTCTTGCAGACAGGCGAGCACGAGACTTCTGGCATGTGTGAAGGCGGCGTGAGGGCGATGTTCACCCGGCCACGTGTGGATGATCTCGTCGGTGACGAGGCAAGTGTCGGATGGGAAGAGCTCGTGCCGGGATCCGTAACCTGGCCCCATGTCGCGTCCGCTGTTGGTCGGTGTGCAGCTCCCTGAGGTCGAGCGCGAGGTGCCGTTCGCCGAGCTGATCCCGATGGCGCAGGCGGCGGAGGCCGTCGGCTTCGACTCGATCTGGATGGGCGACCATCTCCTGTACGACCTGGAGGTCGGTCCACGTGGCCCGCACGAGGTGTGGACCACGCTGGCGGCGTTGGCGGCCTGCACCGAGCGGGTGCAACTCGGCCCGCTCGTGGCCTCCACCAGCTTCCACGAACCGGCGATGCTCGCGAAGCTCGCCGCCACGGTGGATTCGATCGCCGAGGGTCGTCTCGTACTCGGCCTCGGCGCAGGGTGGAACCGCCGGGAGTACACCGCGTTCGGGTTCCCGTACGACCGGCGCGTGAGTCGGTTCGAAGAGGCGTTCACGATCGTTCGCACACTGCTGACCGAGGGGCGATCGACCTTCAGGGGCGAGTTCAACGCGATCGACGACTGTGTGTTGCACCCCGCTCCGTTCACCCCAGGCGGCCCACCGCTGATGGTGGGCTCGATCGGCCCACGGATGTTGTCGATCACCCTTCCGCACGTGCAGATGTGGAACGTGTGGTGGAGCGACTACGGGAACACGCCCGAGGGCTTCGCTGCGGTGCGCTCCGAGGTGGACGACGCGATCGCCGCGGTCGGTCGGACCGGTGAGGTGTACGGCACGTGCGCCGTGTATGTCCAGCTCCCCGATGGCGGCGGACGGCCGATGGGCGACTACCCGGCCGGTCCGACCGAACCGCTGCGCGGCGATGCGTCGGAGATCGCCGAGCACCTGCGGCGCTTCGCTGGTGCCGGCGTACGCCACGTGCAGCTCGTGATCGATCCGATCACCCAGCCGTCGATCGAGTGGTTCGCAGAGGTGTTCGCCCACCTCGACCGTTGAGCTTCGATCCTCGTAGACGACGAGGTGAACAGGTCGTGGGGCTGCCCTCCCCGACTGTCAGCGTGCAGCGTCGCGGCATCGGGACCGGCGGTCCGTCCAGTGTTCGAGACCGAGCGCGAACCCGTCGAGCGACGGCCAACGCCGGACGCCGGCCGCTGAACGAACAAGCGCCTGCCCGAGCCGACACCGTGGCGTCCCCGAAGTGTGTGCCGGTTCAGGACACCCCGGACGTTGCCTGACGCGGCACTAGAATTGTGTGGATGCCAACGATCTTCACCCGCATCATCGACGGCGAGATCCCCGGGACGTTCGTGTGGCGTGACGAGCACTGCGTGGCGTTCATGTCGATCAACCCCATGGCTCACGGTCACACGCTCGTCGTGCCGATCGAGGAGGTCGATCACTGGGTCGACGCGGGTCCCGAGCTCGCGGCCCATCTGTTCGTCGTGACCCGCCACATCGCGCACGCGCAGGCTGCCGCCTTCCGGCCGGAGCGGGTCGGGGTCATGATCGCCGGCTACGAGGTGCCACACGCGCACGTCCACGTCGTGCCGACCAACCAGATGTCGGAGCTCTCGTTCGCGAACGCCGCAGTCTCGGTCGATCGTGACGTGCTGGAGGAGGCGGCGTCGGCGATCCGGTCCGAACTCGTTGCCGCCGGGCACGGCTCGAACGTGGCCGGGCTGTCAAGCTGACCGGATGCCCCCCGACGTCGCAGACCCCACCGAGTTCGGGTTCGACCCCATTCGCCTCGACCGGATCGATCGGCACTTCCAGCGGTACATCGACGACGGTCGACTGACCGGCTGGCAGATCGCCGTGAGCCGGCGCGGCGAGCTCGTCCACCATGCCACCTCCGGTCTGCGCGATCGAGATGCCTCGCTCCCCTGGCTCGACGACACCATTGTCAGGCTCTACTCGATGACGAAGCCGATCACCTCCGTCGCAGCCATGATGCTGTACGAGGAGGGTGCGTTCGAGCTGAAGGATCCGGTCGAGCGCTTCATTCCGTCGTTCGGCGAGGCCCGCGTCTACCGCAACGGCTCGGCGTTCAAGCCGGTGACCGAACCGTTGACCGAGCCCGTCCGCATCTGGCATCTCCTCACGCACACATCGGGTCTGACCTACGGCTTCCACCATCAGCACGTCACCGACGAGCTCCACCGTCGGGCCGGCTTCGAGTGGGGTACCCCCGACGGTATGGATCTCGAAGCGGCGTGCGATGTGTGGGCCTCGCTCCCGCTCGCCTTCCAGCCCGGATCGGAATGGTTGTACGGCGTCTCGACCGACGTGCTCGGACGCATCGTCGAGGTCGTTTCGGGCCAGACGCTCGACGAATTCTTCGCGGAGCGCATCTTCACCCCGCTCGGCATGGTCGATACCGGGTTCTCGGTCCGCGATGACCAGCTCGACCGCACCGCCCGTCTGTACAGCCCCCACCCCACGACCGGCCAGGCGTTCATCAGCCCACTCGAGAAGTCGCCGACCGAGTCGCCGGCCGTGCTGTCGGGTGGCGGTGGGCTGTGGGGAACGGCCGTCGACTACCTCCGGTTCGCGAACGCGATGCTGGGCCGCGGGGAACTCGACGGCACACGCGTGCTCGGCTCGCGCACCGTCGACTACATGACCCGCAACCACCTGCCGGGCGGCGTCGACCTCGAGACGTTCGGGCGTCCACTCTTCGCAGAGACGACGTACGACGGCGTCGGGTTCGGGCTCGGGTTCTCGGTGCAGATGGACCCGGCGGCATATCGCGTGCTCAGCTCTCCGGACGAGTTCGCATGGGGTGGTGCCGCCAGCACAGCGTTCTGGTGCGACCCGCGCGAACAGATCGCGGTCGTCTTCCTCACGCAGCTGCTCCCGTCGAGCACACATCCGATCAGAACACAGCTGAAGCAGCTGGTGTACCAGGCGCTCGTCGACTGACCGTCCAGTCGCTCCTCCACGGACGAACGCAGTCAGGCCTCGTGCTCGATCGGAGCGATCAGCTGTGGCCCCTTGTTGCGAACGTTGTTGACCTCGGTCGAAACCTCGTGCATCACCAACAAGTCGTCGGGCGCCGGCACGAGGAGCTTCTGGAGCATGTCGATGTTCTGGTTCGTGGGGTCGAGCCACATCGACCACATGGCCTTGGGCAGGATCACGGGCATCCGGTCGTGGATCGGCTCCATCGTGGCGTTGGCGCCCGTCGTCACCACCGTCGCGCTGTGCAGCCACGGTGCGTCGGGGCCCTCACTCCTGTCTCGCCACGCCGACCACAGCCCCGCCACGGCCAGCGGCTCGTCGTCGACGCGGTGGACGAAGTGCGGCCGCTTGGCCAACTTGCCGGCCTTCGTGACCGGTCCGCCCTCGACGCCGGCCGCCCACTCGTAGAAGCCGTCCATCGGGATGATGCACCGGAACTTCTTGAAGACGCCCTTGAACGCGGCCTTCTCGGCGAGTGTCTCGGCGCGGGCGTTGATCATCCGCTGGCCGATCTTGCGCTCCTTCGCCCACACGGGAACGAGGCCCCAATGGAACACCTGGAGGTCGAGTCCACCGTCGGCGTCGGCGACCACGCCGTAGATGTCGTTGGTCGGTGCGACGTTGAAGTTCTGACCGAGCGTGTCGACCGACCACTCGGCGCCGAAGTAGGCAGCGATGCGTTCTGGTGCCGACGACGACACGAATCGGCCGCACACGGCTCAGCCGATCAGGCCGTCTGGTCGTCGAGCTTGGCGTCCGGTGCGTTCTTGCGAATCGACTCGATGCCGTTCATGCAGGCTTTCTTCGTCGTGTACGCCTCGCCGGTGGCGATCACCTGGCCATTGCCGGCCTTCAACCGGAAGCGGTACTGGCCCTGCTCGTCCTGATACACCTCGAACTTGCCTGCCATGGAGTTCCCTTCGTCGTGAGCGGTGTCGGGGTCGACAGTAGCAAGCGCGATTCGAGAGGCCGGCACCCTCGCCGAGCACCGCCGTGCTCGGCGATCGTTGCTCCGCGTCTCGTCCGGGTGTTCGTTCTGGCTAGGTTCTTGATTCGGTGTCGCGATCCGAGTCAGAGGGGCTCGACGCAGGTGCATCACGTGATGGGGGGCATCATGAAGAAGGAAATCAGGGTTCTGGCCGCTGTGGCCATGTTGGTCACAGTGACCACGGTGACAACGGTCGCCGGTACGGCATCAGCCCATCCCGGCCCGGAGCATCATCCGCCCGGTGAGCCGCCGGGCGAACCACCGATCGTGTACGTCCTCGACGAGACCACGTTGCCGTTCGAGCCGGTCGCCGGGTTCGAGGACTCCGACCGACGGTGGGGCGAGCTGAAGGGTGCCGGCTACCGGATCGAGGTGCCTGCCGACTGGAACGGCGAACTCGTGATGTGGGCACACGGCTTCCGTGGCACGGACACTCGGCTCTACTTCAATCCCGAGGAGGTCCCGTTCCGGCAGTGGCTGCTCGAGAACGGCTATGCGTGGGCGGCGTCGACCTACTCGAAGAACGACTACAACGTCGGTACGGCGGTCAAGGACACGCGTCGTCTGGTGCGCCTGTTCGACCGCAAGGTCGGGCATCCGCACCGCACCTACATCGCCGGAGCGTCGATGGGCGGACACGTCACGGCAGCGTCGATCGAGCGATACCCGAAGCTGTACGACGGGGCGATGCCGGTCTGCGGTGTGGTCGGTGACTACGAGCTGTTCGACTTCTTCCTCGACTTCAACGTGACCGCGCAGCAACTCGCGCTCGGCACGTCGCAATTCCCGGTCGCCGACGACTATCCGACCACCACAGCCCAGGACATCAAGGCCGCGTTGGAGCTCGCACCGGGTACCTGGCCGGCCGTCCTGAACGAGAACGGTGAGGCGCTGAAGCAGGTCACCGAGAACCGCACTGGCGGTGACCGACCGAATTTCGACGAGGCGTGGTTCTTCTGGAACTCGTTCCCCGAATTCGGCTCCGGTGTCCCGGGCAACTTCCTCTTCGATCTGGGCACCGGCGACGGCACGTTGGCCGAGAAGCCGGGGAACGCGTTGAAGAACACCGACGTCTTCTACGAGACCGACCTGATCCCGGGCCCGAGCAACGACATCGAGATCGCACTCAACGACAACGTGGTGCGGGTGAAGCCCGACAAGGGTGCTCGGCGGGGCCGCAACGTGCCGTCACCTCGTCTGTCCGGTGACATCCACATGCCGGTCCTGACCATGCACAACCTCGGAGACCTCTTCGTGCCGTTCCACATGGAGACCGAGTACCACGCCGCGGTCGCGAAGCAAGGTCATCTCGACAACCTGGTGCAACGCGCGATCCGAGGCGTGAGCCACTGCGGGTTCACGACCGCCGAGTACGAGGCGGGCTTCGCCGACCTCGTCAACTGGGTCGAGAACGGCGTGCGGCCGGCCGGAGACGACGTCGGCGATCCGCGCGCGGTCGCCGACCCCGACTTCGGCTGCGCATTCACCGATCCGACGCCGGGCGGGCATCTCTTTGCGGTGCCCTGCCCCTGACCGTTCCCTGACGGTGTGACCGCTCGGCGGCCCTGATCGGACATCGAGTTCCGATCAGGGCCGTGGTGGCCGGCCGACAGGATTCGAACCTGCGACCCCGTGTCCCCCAGCGGACGGCTCGAGCACCACTGACGCACGGTTGACCCCTCAGCCACGACCAAGCGAACCCCGGTCGCGAGAGTGACGTGATCTCGTCGGGAGAGACGGTGTGCGTTGATTCGGCGACGGTGCTGAAGCACGGCCCCGCGTCGGGTGTGCGCCGCCGCGGCGGGCGATTCTCGTGACCTCCGCTTCACCGCTGTGCGATGGGGCGCTCCCCGATTCACTCGACGACGATTGGGCCCGGGAACCAGAAGACGGGACAACGTCACGTCGCGCGCCCACGGGTCACAGAGCGGACGCTGCTCAGAAGACGCGTCCCTGCGCGAACCCGAGAACCTTGGAGCAGTGAGGGCAGAAGTCGACCAGCGTCCTACCTTGACCGAGCGGGAAGCCCCTGCCCTTCCGGTAGACCTCGGTCAGCCGTTCCTCGCAATGGGGACAGACCGGAACCAGGTCAGGTCGGTCGACCAGTGCCCACGGTGCCTCGGTTGTCTTGCCCATGGCCGTCCTTTCGAAGCCCGGTCACGCATGACCTCCACGATGTCGAGGTTGCCGTCCCGGCGAGCCGTCGAACAGAGGCAAAGCGCCCGACTTTCGCGGCTGGTCGCGTTCAGGCCGGATCGTGGGGAGGAGGCTGCGGTCGGGCGTGCCAGGCGCCGAGGGCGCGGACACCGGTTCAGAGACGATGATCTCTGAACCGGGCCCTTCGGTCGGGCTGACAGGATTCGAACCTGCGACCCCTTGTCCCCCAGACAAGTGCGCTAACCAAGCTGCGCTACAGCCCGTACGACATCGCTGTCGCGTATGTGGAGGGCGAGCCTATCGACCGCCGGTGCGACTCAGACGAACAGCTGGACGAAACGCCAGCCGAGATAGACCACCGTCGCGCCCACCAGCAGCTTGAAGTGCCAGGGGGTCGATTCGTCCCGTGCGACCTGGGTGGCACGAACCTCGCTCTCCCCGACCGGCCCGCCGCACACCGGACACGTCCCGTCCGCGTTCATCGCCGACGGCGCGTGGTACTTGGCGCACTGCTCGCACCAGGGCATCAGTCGACCTTCTTGCGGATGCGGAGCTTGATCGGTGTGGCACCGAAGCCGAACGCCTCCTTGATGCGACGCTCGAGATAGCGGACGTGGTGCTGCGGCAGCTCACGGTTCACGAACAGGGTGAACGTCGGGGGATCGGTGGCTCCCTGCACGGCGTACAGCACCCGCGCTCCCCCACCGGCGGGTGACTCCTGTTGGGCCTGGATCACCACTCGGTTGACGTCGCGTGTCGGAACACGCCGGTGATACTGTTCGATCGCGTCCTGCAGCCGAGGCCGGAGTTTGTGCACGTTCCTGCCGGTCAGCGCCGAGATCTTGATGACCGGAGCGTCACCGAGGAACGACAGCTTCCGGGCAACCTCGGACTCGACCTCGTGTCGCTGCTCGGGATCATCGACGAGGTCCCACTTGTTGAGCAGGATCACGATCGGACACCCCGACGCGTCCACCCGCTCGGCGAGGCGCTGATCCTGGCCGGTGACGCCCTCGGTCGAGTCGATGATCAACAGTGCGATGTCGGCGTCGTCGATCGCACGCAGCGCCCGCACCAGCGAGTAGTACTCGGCCGAATCGTCGATCTTGCCCTTCTTGCGCATGCCGGCCGTGTCGATGAACACGATCGGCCCATCCTCGGTCTCGACCAGCGTGTCGATCGCGTCGCGAGTCGTACCGGCCATGTCGTGCACCACCGACCGGTCGGAGCCGACGAGCCGGTTGAACAGCGTGCTCTTGCCGACGTTCGGTCGCCCGACGACGGCAACTCGTGGCGGGCGCTGATCGTCGGCGCTCCAGGGCTCGACGTCGTCATCGTGCACCCAGCCGTCGTCTTCGACCGGTTCGACGTAGACCGCCTTGTCGCCCAGCCGTTCGAGCACCACATCGAGCAGATCGCCGGCGCGTCGCCCGTGCAGCGCACTGACGGGCACGGCCTCACCCAGCCCGAGCGACAGGAACTGCCACATCTCGTCTTCGCGACGGTTGTTGTCGGCCTTGTTGCCCACGACGAGCACGTCGTGTCTGCCGCGACGAAGCCAGTCGGCGACGGCTTCGTCGTCTTCGAGTGCACCCACGCTCGCATCGACCAGGAACAGCACGAGGTCGGCCTGGTCGACCGCTGCTTCGACCTGCCGCGACACCTTGTCGTCGAGATCCGACCCCTTGGGCATCCACCCGCCCGTGTCGATGACCCGGAACTTCACGCCGAGCCACTCGGCCACCAGCTCCTTGCGGTCGCGCGTCACCCCGGGCCGGTTCTCGACGATCGCCGCCTGCTCGCCGATGATCCGGTTGAACAGTGTGCTCTTGCCGACGTTGGGGCGCCCGACGATCACGACGGTCGGCAACTCGACGGGATCCATGGCGTTCATGCTGCCCGCTCGAGCGCACGTCGCAACGCGATGCCGTCGGTCGGCACGATCTCGACCGCTCTGGGCAGATCGGCGGTGGAGAGGCCGTCGAGGAACCGGCCGTCGTCGGAGAGGCAGACGTCGGGCAACAGGTACCGATCGCCCTCGGGCTCAGCCGCGAGCACCCGGCTGAGGTCGGCGCCGGTCATGAGGCCGGTGACGCCGGTGTTGCCACCGAAGAACTCGTTCTCCACCGGCAGCACCCTGATATCGCTGTGGTCGAACTCGTCGATGAGCGGTCCGATGACCCGCGCCCCGAGTGCGCCGGTGAGCACCGCGGTGCGGGCGCCGCGGCGCGGGCGGAGCGACACGGGCCGGACATCGGCGGCCCGGGCCCTCAGGCCCGTGTAGGCGGCCGGGTTGGCCGGGAGGTCGACCGCGGCGAAGAACCCGCTGCGCACACCCGTTACGGTGTCGGTCTGGCCGTGGAACTCTCGCTCGAAGGTGCGTGCCATTCCGATACCGTCCTCGTGCATGGGGAACCCCTCGTAGGCCTCGGTGCTCGGGAACGCCCGATCCGTCATCAGGTAGTACTCGTCGGCCGCGAACACCACGCGGCGTCCGAGCACATCCAGGAACACGGATTGCCACGACTCGACGACATCGACCACGCGCTGGGCCTCGGCAGGAGTGTGCAGGCGCATCGCCGGCTCACGGTTGTACTTCGACAGCCCGAGTGGCACGACTGCGACCGATGCGAGGTCGGGGAAGCGGTCGAGCACACCGGCGAGCGTGTCGTCGAGGACGTCACCGTCGTTGACCCCGGGGCAGACCACGACCTGTCCGCGTACCTCGATGCCGTGGTCGAGCAACGCCCGCAGCCACCTCAGGCTCATGCCGCCCCGGTCGTTCTTGAGCATCCGGTTGCGCACGTGGTGATCGGTGGCGTGGATCGAGACGTGCAGCGGTGAGAGCCGTTCGGTGACCACGCGCTCGAGGTCGGCCTCGGTGAACCGGGTCAGTGTCGTGAAGTTGCCGTACAGGAAGCTCAGTCGGTAGTCGTCGTCCTTCAGATACAGACTGCGGCGCATCCCCTTCGGCAACTGGTAGATGAAGCAGAACTCGCAGTGGTTGTCGCAGGTGCGGACGCGGTCGAACACCGCGGACTGGACCTCGACCCCGAGTGATTCCCCGGGCCGCTTGGTGATCTCGACGTCGATCTCGAGTCCGTTGCGGTGGACGTCGAGCACGATGTCGCCCTCGTCGGTGAACATCTGCCATTCGATCACGTCGCGCGGTACCCGACCATCGATGCGCGTGATCTCGTCGCCGGGCACGAGCCCGGCGCGTGCGGCCGGCGAATCCGGTGCGACGGCGACGACGACGGGGGCGGACATGGACGAGCCAGGCTATCGGTGCGGCCGCCGGTACTCTGTCGAGCACATGAACGTCGACCGTGTGCTCCTGGCCGAACCCCGTGGTTTCTGCGCCGGTGTCGAGATGGCGATCAAGGCGTTGGCGTGGATGGTTCGGTCCTTCGAGCCGCCGATCTACTGCTACCACGAGATCGTGCACAACAAGATCGTGGTCGAACGTTTCGAACGCCAGGGTGTGATCTTCGTCGACGACATCGACGAGGTACCCGAGGGGCGACCGATCATGCTGTCCGCGCACGGCTCGGCGCCCGAGGTCGTGGCCGCTGCCCGACAGCGCGGCAGCTTCGTGGTCGATTCGGTGTGCCCGCTCGTCACCAAGGTCCATCACGAGGTCAAGGTCCGAGCCGGCAAGGGGTTCCGGATCGTGTACGTCGGGCACGAGGGCCACGAGGAGGCCGTCGGCACCATGGCGGTCGCACCCGACGCGATCAGTCGGGTCGAGTCGGTTGCCGAGGTGGATCTCCTGCCCGAGTTCGACGAGCCCGTCGCGCTGCTGGCCCAGACCACCCTCTCGCACCGTGACTGGGAAGGTGTCGCGTTTCGCGTGCAGGAACGCTTTCCCGACGTCTGGACGCCGGGCCGCAGCGACCTGTGCTTCGCCACGACCAATCGCCAGTCGTCGCTCCTCGCGATCGCTGCACGGTGTGACGCCATCGTCGTGATCGGATCATCGAATTCGTCGAACACCAGGGCGCTCGAGCAGCTCGCCCGCAAAGCCGGGTGTGATCAGGTGTATCGCATCAACGTGGCCGAACAACTGCCCTCAGATCTGTCGGGCACGATCGGTGTGACGGCGGGAGCGTCGGCACCGGACGAGCTGGTCGCGGCCGTGCTCGAACGTCTCGCGCCGGCCGACGGCATCGAGGTGGTGCGGGTCACCGACGAAGACGAGTACTTTCCCCCACCCCGCACGATTCGCGAGTTGCAGTCGTCGATCGAGACGGCGAGCACGGTCCTCCTCGGTGGTTCGCTCCTCGGCCGGCCCGTGATGGACGACCGCGGCCTGCCCGCCAGTGACGTGCTCGCCGCCCTCTCCAACTGAACGTCAGATGCTCTCCCCCACCGTCGACACCGTTCGTCTCTTCTTCCACGTGCTCGCCGCCTCGGTGTGGGTCGGCGGCCAGATCGTGCTCGCCGGCCTGGTTCCGAGCCTGCGTCGGTCGTTTCCCGATGCCACGAAGCTCGTGGCACGGTCATTCGCCCGAATCGCCTGGCCGGCCTTCGCGGTCGTCGTCGTCACCGGTCTCTGGAACCTCGCCGAGATCGACGTGTCGAACACCACGACCGCCTATCAGATCACGCTGTTCGTGAAGATCACGTTGGCGATCGCCAGTGGTGCTGCGGCCGCCGTGCATCAGGTCGGCCAGTCGCGGGCTGCGCTCGCCATCGGCGGAGCGATCGGCCTCCTGGCCGCCCTCGGTGCGATGTTCGGCGGGTACCTGCTCACGACAGGCGTGTGAACCGACCTGCCGTCGACGAAGTAGCTCCCCGATCATGAGCGATTCGCCGCCAGGCCTGCACGTGAACGATGTCGTCAACACCGTGCTGTACGTGCTCGAGGGCGGCGCACCGACGGACACGGCCGATCCCACGAGGCATCGAATTCGATCTGATCGATGGGCCGACCGACTGGCTCCGCGTGCACGGCGACGAACCCTCCATCGGCTCCGGCCGCTGGAGCGGCTGGAGCGGCTGTTGCAGTGGGTCATCGCGACCCTGGGGCCTGTGAGCCTCGACGGCGACTCACAGACCGCGCCACGACGCAGGTGACGACCGACGCCGACCCGGAGTGCCGACTCCGGCGGGAAGTCACGATAGAGGCTGCCGCTGAGGCAGCGCTGAACCTGCTCGGCTCGGCGAGCCTGGTCGCCATCCTGGTGGGTTGCTGTCGGCTTCGAGAGGCGGACTCGACTGCGGGTTCATCGACGTCGAGCACGTCCCGCCTCGCAACGACGCCAACGGTCACCGCGTTGCCGGTCGACGGCGAGAACGGAACCCGCGTCCTGGCACTGCCCGCGGACGCCGATCTCGCCCGTGACGTGCTGAGCGCCTGAGACGACCAGGATCAGTTGCGCGGGACCTGGCTCCAGGGGACGTCACGGTCGACACGGACGTCACCGGGCAGGCCGAGCACCCGTTCGCCGAGAATGTTCAACATGACCTCCGTGGTACCACCCTCGATCGAGTTCGCCCGCGACCTGAGGAACGCCTTCTGGTAGGAGTCGGACGTCATCGCGATGGCCGGTCGATCCATCGCATAGCTCCCGTAGAGCATGCCATCGGCCCCCATGAGGTCGACCAGTTCCTCGTAGACCGCCTTGTTGAGGTTCGCTGACTCCATCTTGCCGATCGACCCCTCCGGGCCCGGGTCTCCCAGCCGCCGGTTCTGGTTGGCCCGGATGTTGGTGAGGCGATGCACCTCGGCCCGGATCCACAGGCGCATCACGCGGTCGCGCGCGGCGTCGTCCTTGCGGTCCGCGGGCAGTTCCCCCCACACCGTCACGAGTTCACCGATCGACCCGGACCCACGAGCCGGGATGCCGCCGCCGATCGACGTTCGCTCGTTCATGAGCGTCGTCAACGACACCCGCCAGCCGTCGCCGGGGCTCCCGAGAATCTCGCTGCCCGGGATGCGCGTGTCGGTGAAGTAGACCTCGTTGAACTCGGCCTCCCCGGTCATCTGGCGGAGGGGTCGGGTCTCGACCGTGTCGGCATGCATGTCGACCACGAACGCCGTCAGACCGGCGTGCTTGACCGCCTCGGGATCGGTGCGAACCACGAGCAGACCCCACCGTGCGACGTGGGCGAGGGTGGTCCAGACCTTCTGGCCGTTGACGACCCACTCGTCGCCGTCTCGCACGCCCCGCGACGAGAGGCCGGCGAAGTCGGAGCCCGATCCGGGCTCGCTGAAGAGCTGGCACCAGATCTCCTCACATGTGAACAGCGGTCGCAGATAGCGCCGCTTCTGCGCGTCGCTCCCCCACGCGTGCACGGTGGGGCCGCACATGCCGTATCCGATCGGGTTGCGGGCCATCGAGAACGGCCCGCCGGCGGCGCGCACTCGTTCGTTGACGATCCGCTGCAGCTTCGGGTTCAGGCCGAGGCCCCCGTGCCCATCGTCGAAGTGCACCCATGCGAGTCCGAGATCGAACTGGGCGCCGAGGAACTCGACGGCGCTGGTCGTCGACGGTGGGCACGAATCGATCAGATGCTCGACGAGGTCGGCGACCCGTTGCTCATCGGCCGTCAACGTGCTCTCGATCACCGTCATGACGTCAACGTACCCGTGCCCGAAGGAGTGGTCGAAGTCGCGGCGCCGGAAGTGAGGACGGCACCTGCCACACTTCAGCGATGTCGGATGCGGAGCAACGCTGCGATCGTGGCGCTCGTCGCCTGCATGTCGTCGTCGGCGTGTGTGTCCAACGGGCCCGACGACCCGAGCGACGACGAAGCCGCCGAAGTGCCCACCATCTCGGTCACGGTGCCGCCGGAGCGCCTGACACCGTTCTGCGAGGCGATGATCGAGCTGTCGGACGATCTGCGCTCGGGCCCGGTGGACGACGCCGATGGCCTGATCATCGACACCTACCGTTCGATCCGACCCGACGTACCGCCGGAGATCGCTACCGACTTCGACCTGGTCTTGCAGGCCCTCGAAGCCGGCCTGCCGGCGCCGACCGATCCGCCCATCGAACCGACCACCGTCACCGCGGTCACGGGGTCGGATCCGACCGCGACCGTCGGTGGCTCGGTCGACGAAGGATTCGATCCCGACACCTCGCCGGCAGAGCGGATCAACAGCTACGTCGCCTTTGCCTGTCGCGGCACCGGGAACAACCCGGGTCCACCGCCGACGCAGCCGACCGGTGACGCCGTCGCGACCGAAGGCTGACCGTGCGTTTCCGGACCTGTCCGGTACGCGACAACTGCGGTACTGTCTCGTCCGGCGAACGCCCCCGATCCCCGATGACCTCGTCAAGGCGACCGAACGGACACCTCGCCTTCTCCTGCTGGTGCATCGGTGGTCCCCGACGCCCGATTATGTCATGCCGGGTCAGCCGTCGTGCCGGTGGACGTCACCAGCTCCGGATCTGAACGGAGGGTGTGGGCCCGCCCTCCGGTCAGTTCAGCGGTGCCAGCGACTCGACGGCCTCGTCGTGCTCGGCGGCGAATTCCGGCAGTGCCTGGCGGGCCTGCATCACGATGGCCAGGCGGAGTCCGTCACTGCGGCGCTCGCACGACGACTTCAGGTTGTTGAGGATGCGGGCGACCACCAGTCGGGGTGGGACGGGCTCGAGGAACGAGTTCGACCAGCGCTGTACCCCAAGCCGCACCAGCAGGTTCCGGCAGTCGTCGCGGCTCAGGTCGGTGCGGCCGTGGAACGGATCGGCGAACCAGTTTCGGTCGCCCGGATCGCCGACGAGGAAGTGGCCCGGCAGCCCGACCCCGGTGAGCTGCACGCCGACACGCCGGGCGACCTCGATCGTGACCACCGCGAGTGTGATCGGCATGCCCTGCCGTCGGGCGATCACGTGGTCGAGGCACGAGTTCTCCCAGCGGTCGTACTCGATCCGATCGCCCGTGAACCCCGCGTCGTTCCTCAGGAAGCGGAGGACCCCGTCTCTCGTCGGCGTCGGGCAATCGGCCGCCAGTACGTCGAGCTCGGTCATCACGCCGAGGACGTCGAGTTCGGGTTGGAGCGCCTTCGACAACAGCAACGCCATTTCGTCGAGCGTGGCGCAGGAACGGATCACGGCGTCGGCGAAAGGGGCGATGCGTTCGTGCACTTCCGACCGTTGCGCTCGATCCACGCTGCGACGGTACCGTCGACTACCGTCCGCGGCCATGTATCCCGGAGCCCACCTCGAGACGAACGCCGACCGTCCCGCCGTGATCATGGCCGAGACTGGCAACGTCCAGACCTTCGCCGAGCTCGACGCAGCAGCGAATCAGCTCAGCCGCTTGCTGCGATCGGCAGGACTCGAACCCGGTGATCACATCGCGATCTGCATGGAGAACCATCCCCGCTATCTCTCCATCTTGTGGGGGTGCGAGTACGCAGGGCTGATCTACACGGCGGCGTCGTCGCGACTCACCATCGAGGAGCTCTCCTACATCGTCAACGACTGTGGAGCGAAGGCGTTCATCACGTCGGCGTACAAGGCCGAGCAGGCGGCCGAGTTGATCGACGAGACGCCGAACGTCGAACTCCGCCTCATGCTCGACGGTACCGTCAGCGGCTACGAGTCGTTCGAGTCGGCGGTCGACGCCCAGTCGGCCGAACCCCTCGACAACCGGCGCGCCGGCACGGACATGCTCTACTCGTCGGGAACGACCGGCCGACCGAAGGGCGTGCTCCCCGCGTTCGAGCCCGAGCCGCTCGAGACCCGCGTCACCGGCGTGGCCGGGATGCTCGTAGCGCTGTTCGGGATGGACGACACGAAGGTGTACCTCTCCCCCGCTCCGCTGTACCACGCAGCACCGCTGCGTTTCTGCATGTCGACGCTGGCGATCGGCGCCACTGTGGTGGTCATGGAGCACTTCGATGCCGAGCGCTACCTGCAGTGCGTCGACCGGTACTCCGCCACCCACAGTCAGGTCGTGCCCACGATGTTCGTGCGGATGCTGAAGTTGGCCGCGGAGACCCGGGCGAAGTACGACGTGTCGTCGATCGAGTGTGTGATCCATGCCGCTGCACCGTGCCCCATCCCGGTCAAGAAGCAGATGATCGAGTGGTGGGGGCCGGTGATCCACGAGTACTACGCCGGCACCGAGGGCAACGGCTTCGCGTACTGCAACAGTGAGATGTGGCTCGCCCACGAGGGCACGGTCGGCACGCCGGTCAACTGTGTGGTGCACATCGTCGGTGAAGACGGCGAGGAAGTGCCGGCCGGCGAGTCGGGCACGATCTACTTCGAAGGCGGATCGACGTTCGAATACCACAACGACCCCGACAAGACGGCGGGGTCACGCCATCACCAGGGCTGGTCGACGCTCGGCGACATCGGCTATCTCGATGAGGACAACTTCCTGTATCTCACCGATCGCAAGGCGTACATGATCATCTCCGGCGGCGTGAACATCTACCCCCAGGAGGCCGAGAACGTGCTCACGATGCACGAGGACGTGATCGACGTCGCCGTGTTCGGCGTGCCCAACGAGGACTTCGGCGAGGAGGTGAAGGCGGTCGTGCAGCCCCGCGAGATGCCCGCCGACGACCGGGCCGCCGCCGAGCTCGCCGGCCGGCTCATCAGCTACTGCCGCTCCCACCTCGCCGACGTGAAATGCCCGCGCTCGATCGACTTCCGAGCAGAACTCCCGCGGCACCCCACCGGCAAGCTCTACAAGCGCTTGCTGAAGGACGAGTACGAGACGGCGATGCTCGGCGGCCGGGAGCGCAAGAACCTCAACGACGCCTGAGTCGGACGTGTCGGCAGCCGAGTGAGCCGCCCAGCTGCCCGAATGCGACCCGGCCGGCGAGCCCGGCGGACGTCGGTCGTCTCAGCAGGCTGGCGCGAGGAACTCCAGCGCGCGGTTGTCGGGGTCGCGCAACGAGAGTCCGGACCCGTACCGAGTGTCGACGATGCCCCCGTGTGCCATGCCGGGGCCTTCGAGCTCGGCTTGCCACGTTTCGCGCTCGGAACGATTCGCGCACCCGAAGGACATCTGGTCCAGCCGAGGTACACCAAACGACCGGACCGTCCGCAGAACGGGCGCGAGGAGTTGTCGGAGACGAGCCGTGTCTGCCGGCAGGCGGCCCGTCGAATTCTCCGTCGACGCGGCCGTACGATCTTTCTGATGCATCCGTTTCTCGACTGGCCCGGACCTCTGGCGTTCGCGCACCGGGGTGGGGCGTCGGACCATCCGGAGAACACCATGCCGGCGTTCCGGCATGCCGTCGATCTCGGCTACACGTACCTGGAGACGGACGTGCACGCCACGGCCGACGGGGTACTCGTGGCATTCCACGATGCCGAGCTCGATCGCACGACCGATCGCACCGGGGCGATCGATGAACTGCCCTGGCGTGAGGTCCGCCAAGCGCGGGTCGACGGGCGGGAAGTGATCCCCCTGTTCGAAGACCTCATGGAGCAGTTCCCCGGTGCCCGCGTGAACATCGACTGCAAGGCCGACAGCGCCGTCGACGCAGTGATCGACTCGCTGCGCCGTCTGGACTGCCTCGATCGAGTCCTGATCGGCGGGTTCAGCGATGCGCGGCTGCGGCGTTTCCGTCGCGAGTTCGGCGATGCGCTGTGCACCAGCTTCGGTCCCGCCCAGGTCACCGCGTTGCGCCTGACCGGCAGGGCGCCGTGGGGCGGACAGGTCGCTCAGGTACCGGTGGCGTCGGGGCCGATCACGATCGTGAACGAGCGGTTCGTCGAGCGTGCCCATCGTCGAGGGCTGCAGGTCCACGTCTGGACCATCGACGACCCCGCCGAGATGCGCCGGCTGCTCGACCTCGGCGTCGACGGGCTGATGACCGATCGGCCGGGTCTGCTCAAAGACGTGCTCGTCGAACGCGGTGAATGGCACCCGTAGTTCCGGTGCCGGAGGTCAGTCGGTGACCTCGGCGATGTGGACGACCGCGTCGCCACGATTGACCAGTGGGGCCTCGAGGCGGCCGATCACGATCCCGCTGCGGGTGGCCTTGATCGACGCCAACCGCCGCCCGAACGAATTGGAGACCACACCGAGGTGGTCGCCCGCCTCGACGGTGGCGCCGAGCGCGCACGAAATCCGCACGATGCCCGACACACCGGCACGGACCCAGCCGGTCTTGCGGGACTCGACCGAGGCATCGGGTGCCGTCGCCTCGGCATCGATCATTCCCAACGAGGCGAGCACGCGGATCACCCCGGCGACGCCCGCATCGATCGCCCAGTCGTCGAATCGGAGCGCCTCGCCACCCTCGTAGAGCAGCACGGTCGCGCCGTGCTCGCGTGCGGCGTGACGAAGTGACCCGTCACGTGTTCGGGCGTGGATCATCACCGGAGCGCCGAACGTCTCCGCCAGCTTGCGTGTGCGGTCGTCGTCGAGGTCGGCGCGGATCTGCGGCAGGTTCGTGCGATGGTCGGATCCGGTGTGCAGGTCGATACCGACCTCGCACGGCGCCACGACCTCGGTCATCATCAGGTGAGCGATCCGGGCGGCCAATGAGCCGCGGGCGTTGCCCGGGAACGAGCGGTTCAGGTCGCGACGGTCGGGCAGGTAGCGGTCACCGGCCATGAAGCCGTGCACGTTCACGATCGGTACCGCGATCAGCGTGCCGTGCATCGTCTTCGGATCGACCGCTTGCAGCACACGTCGCACGATGTCGACGCCGCCCACCTCGTCACCGTGGATAGCGGCGTCGACCCACACCGTCGGTCCGTCCGTCCGCCCGTGCAGCACCAGTGCCGGCAGGGTGACCTCGGCGCCGGTGACGAGCTTGGCGATCGGCAGACCGATCTCCTGCTTCGAGCCGGCGCGCACGCGGCTGCCGCCCATGGGGAACGATGCGCGAGCCATCAGGCCGCACCGCGGTTCTTGCGACGGGTCGCCCGACGCGGCCGACCACCGACGTACGACTGTCCGGAGTCGACCAGTACCGCTCCGCTGAGCGCCTCGCGGCCGATCAGCATCCGGAACCCCATCTCGTCGCGATTGGCAAGGGTGAGCTCGGCATCGAGATCGAGTCCGACGACCCGGACCCGCGTGGAGACGACGAGTCGTTCCTCCTCGTGGCCGCTCGAGCTGCGAACGATCCGCCGGTCGACGACCGGCAACTCGACGCGCACGATGTCGTTCTCCGACTTCTGCCATGGATGAACGAAGAACGTGACCCACGCCTCGCCGTCGCGAAGGCACTCCTCCAGATCGAACGCGTGGATGGCCGACGATCGGGCCCCGGTGTCGAGTTTGGCCTTGATCCATCCCACACCGATGTCGGGCAGGCTCACCCACTCCCGCCAGCCGGCCACCGTGGCCACAGGGCCGTCGTCGTCCACCCTGGTAGTTTGCCGGTCTTGACGATGAAACTCGCGATCCTCTCCCGAGCGCCACGTTCGTACAGCACCCAGCGTCTGCGGGCGGCCGCAGTCGACCGCGGTCACGACGTGAAGGTGCTCAACACGCTGCGCTTCTCGATCGACCTGTCCGGTGACGAACCGGACCTCCAGTTCCGGGGCAAGCCGCTGTCGAGCTACGACGCGATCCTGCCGCGGATCGGCAACTCGGTCACGTACTTCGGCACTGCCGTCGTGCGCCAGTTCGAGCAGATGGACGTCTACACACCGAACACGGCCAACGGGATCTCGAACTCGCGCGACAAGCTCCGGGCGATCCAGATCCTGTCCCGCCACCAGATCGGGATGCCCGCCACCACGTTCGCCCGGGACCGCGCCGATGTCCTGCCGGCGATCGAACGGGTCGGCGGGGCGCCGGTCGTGATCAAACTGCTCGAAGGCACCCAGGGCATCGGCGTGATCCTCGCGCCCGACACGAAGGTGGCCGAGGCGATCGTCGAGACGCTCCAGAGCACCAAGCAGAACGTGCTGATCCAGCGATTCGTGGCCGAGAGCAAGGGTCGCGACATTCGCGCCCTCGTCGTCGGTGACCGGGTCGTCGCCGCGATGCGGCGGGTGGCGACCGGTGAGGAGTTCCGCTCCAACGTACATCGAGGCGGTCGCGTCGAGGCGGTCGAGCTCGACCCGGCCTACGAGGAGACCGCGGTCCGGTCCGCACAGATCATGGGTCTCCGCTTCGCCGGCGTCGACATGCTCGAGAGCGATGACGGGCCGTCGGTCATGGAGGTCAACTCGTCACCCGGGCTCGAGGGCATCGAGACGGCGACGAAGCTCGACGTGGCCGGCGCGATCATCGACTACATCGGCAATCAGGTCGCCTTCCCGGACATCGACGTCCGTCAACGGCTCACCGTGAGCACCGGCTACGGCGTCGCTGAGCTGCTCGTCCATGACGGCGCCGAGATCGTCGGATCGTCGATCGCCGACTCGGGCCTCCGTGACCGTGACATCGCCGTCCTCACCCTCCATCGAGGCACCGCGGTGATCCCCAACCCGAAGGGATCGCGCGAGCTCGAAGCCGGCGACCGGCTGCTGTGCTTCGGCAGGTTGGAGGAGATGCGCGGCATGATCCCCGAGCGGCGCCGGAGGCGAGCACGGGTCAAGAAGTTGCCGAAGCACCCGATCCCGGAGGCCTGAGCCAGACGACACCGGCGACGAGCACGACCGCGCCCGCGAGGGCCACCGTCGGCCCGACACCGATCCGGAACAGCGCGATGTCGGGAGCCATCAGCACCGCCACCGCGGTCGCGCCGACCCAGACCACGGCGACGACCGAGAGCGCGAGCGGCAGCCGCCATGCGACGTGTTCGGTGGCGACCGCCCAACCCGCCGTCACCACCGCCACGAGCAACAGCGGCACGAGCGGCCAGAGACGCAACGACCAGGCAACGACGCCTCCCGGAGTGAAACCGAGACGCTCGACGAGATCGAAGATCGTGTAGCTCGACCGGTCGCGGGCACCCGATCGGAGCCACGGCAGGAACGTGCCGATCAGCATCACTGCCCCGCCGACGGTGACGACGATGGCGCCTGTCCTGCGTTGATCGACCACGAGGTGAGCGTAGGGCGCGACCTAGCGTGGCCGGATGACCCCGCTCCCTCACAGCAGCGCCCGAGGAACGAAGCACATGGTGGCATCGGCGGACCGGTTGGCCACCAGGGCCGGCGACCTGATCTTCGAGCGTGGCGGGAACGCGGTCGATGCGGCGATCGCGACGAACGCCGCGATCGCCGTGACGGGTCCGCATCTGTGCGGCATGGGAGGCGACCTCTTCGCACTGATCCACACCGCCGACGGTGTCGTGGGTCTGAACAGCAGCGGGCGAGCCGGCTCGGGCAGCGACCCCGGAGCGATGCGCGCCGAGGGCCTGACCGAGATGCCGTTCCGCCACGACGTGCGTTCGGTCACCGTGCCCGGGTGCGTCGACGGTTGGTCGGCACTGCACGAGCGCTTCGGTTCGATGTCGCTCGCCGAGGTGTTCGGCCCTGCGATCGACCTCGCCGAACTCGGGTTTCCCGCCAGCCCGCTCCTGGCGGGATCGATCCGGCGGGTCGACGATGACGGTCGTCGCGAACTGGACGAGCTCGCCGCACAGGCCACGCACACCGGCGCGGTGGTTCGGCGGCTCGGAGCGGCGAGGGCGTTGCGGTCGATCGCGTCGTCCGGCCGGGAGGGTTTCTACGGCGGCGAGTTCGGTGAGGGGTTGATCGAGCTCGGAGGCGGCCTGTTCACCACCCACGATCTCGCCGCGAATCAGGCTGACTGGGTCGACCCGCTCCGCACCACCGCGTTCGATGTCGATCTCCACACGATCGGTCCCAATTCGCAGGGTTATCTGACCCTCGGCGGTGCACTGCTGGCGGAAGGGCTCGATCTCCCCGACGATCCCGATGACGAGAGGTGGGCACACCTGCTGATCGAAGCCGCCAAGCTCGCCGGCTACGACCGCCCTGCTGTGCTCCACGAGCACGCTGACGGCGACGCGTTGCTCGCGTCGATCGCGGCCCGTGCCGCCCGCCTCGATCGGGAGCATGCCTCCGACTACGCCGTTCCGAACGGCGCCGGAGACACCACGTACCTGTGCACCGCCGAGGTCGGCGGGCTCGCGGTCTCCCTGATCCAATCGAACGCGTCGGGCTTCGGGTCGTGGCTCGCCGAGCCGAACACCGGGATCAACCTGCACAATCGTGGTCTCGGATTCAACTTGATCGAGGGGCACGGTGCCGAGTTCGGGCCAGGCCGCCGGCCGCCGCACACCTTGTCACCCGCGCTGGCGACGTCGGGCCCCGACCTGGTCTCGGTGTTCGGCACCATGGGCGGGGATGCCCAGCCGCAGATCCTGCTCCAGGTCGCAGCGCGACTGTTCCGTCACGGCCACTCTCCGGCAGCCGCGATCAACGCTCCCCGATGGGCGCTCTCGGGTCCGTCGACGGGTTTCGACACGTGGACCGCTCCCGCCGGCCAGATCGTCGAGCTCGAAGGCCACGCTCCGGCAACCTGGCAGTCGCTCACCGACCGTGGGCACCGAACGAACCTCCAGCCGTCGTTCGACAGCGGGTTCGGCCATGCCCACGCGATCATCCTCGATCGCGATGGTGTGCTCGCGGGCGCCGCCGACCCGCGGGCCAGGGTCGCATCCGCGACCGGCCGCTGAGTCACCCGGGTGTCGCCACGAGAGGGAACGGGTGACCGGCACGGCCGGCAAGGTGGGTCGTTCCCCTGCCCCCGGGTCCTGGCGAGTACCGTTCGCACCGTGTCGCAGTCTTTGATCGAAACCATTCGCTCGTCGGTGATCGGCGCGTCGGAGATGGTCGACGGGCCGTTCGGTGCCCGGCCGGTGGTGTACGCCGACTACACCGCATCGGGACGATCACTCCAGTTCATCGAGGACTACATCGTCGATGTCGTGTTGCCGCTGTACGCCAACACCCACACCGAATCGTCCGGCACCGGCCTGCAGACGAGCCGGTTCCGCGAGGACGCCCGCAACATCATCGCCGCGTGCGTCGGCGCCACCGACGACCACGCCGTGCTGTTCTGCGGCAGTGGTTCGACGGCGGCGATCGCGAAGATCGTCGGCGTGCTCGGTCTCCGGGTGCCGTCCAATCTCGACGACGCCCACCACCTCACCGATCACATCCCGGCCGATCAACGACCCGTCGTGTTCATCGGGCCCTACGAGCACCACTCGAACGAGCTGCCCTGGCGCGAGTCGATCGCCGATGTCGTCACGATCGACGAAGACGTCGACGGTCACGTCGATCTGGCCCATCTCGAGCGAGAGCTCCAACGTCATCGCGACCGACCGCAGCTGATCGGTTCGTTCTCCGCGGCCTCCAACGTGACCGGCATCGTGACCGATGTCGGTGCGGTCTCGAGCATGCTCCACCGCTATGGCGCGATCGCGCTGTGGGACTATGCCGCGGCGGCGCCGTACGTGCAGATCGAGATGCGTTCGCCGGCCGACGGTGACGACTACCTGGACGCGATCTTCGTGTCCCCGCACAAGCTCATCGGAGGGCCCGGCACTCCCGGCTTGCTCGTGGCGCGACGCACACTGTTCTCGAACCGGGTGCCCGACGTGCCCGGCGGCGGCACCGTGGCGTTCGTCAACCCCGAGGAGCACGACTATCTCACCGATGTCGAGCACCGGGAAGAGGGCGGCACTCCGGAGATCGTCGGCTCGATCAGGGCGGGCCTCATCTTCCAGCTGAAGGAAGCGGTCGGCATCGAGTGCATCACGGCTCGGGAGGAGCGGTTCGTGCGGCGGGCGATCGCCGCGTGGGACGAGCATCCGAACCTGATGATCCTCGGGAGCCACGACGCAGATCGCCTCTCGATCGTGTCGTTCGTCGTTCGCGACGTCCCCCCGGGCACCGAGCCGGTGCCCGGCCGCTACCTGCACCACAACTTCGTCGTGAGCGTGCTCAACGATCTGTTTGGCATCCAGTCCCGCGGCGGATGCTCGTGTGCCGGCCCCTACGGCCACCGACTGCTCGGCATCGACCTGCAGCGGTCGCACGAGTTCGAGCGCGAGATCACCCGCGGGTGCGAGGGCATCAAGCCCGGCTGGGTGCGCGTCAACTTCAACTACTTCATCGACGACGACACGTTCGACTACATCGTCGACGCAGTCTCGTTGCTCGCCGACGAGGGGCGCAAGCTGCTCCCGTACTACCGCTTCGAGCCCGATACGGGGCTGTGGAGACACCGCGACGGGCTCGCAGCGGCTCCGCTGTCGCTGCAGGACGTGTCGTACGCCGACGGCACGATGGCGTACCACCGTCGACCGCATCTGCTTCCCGAAGGTGGTCTGGCCGAGTACCTGGAGCGGGCGAGATGCCTGCTCAGCGAACTCGCCGACGCACCACCGAGCCCGCTCGGTCTCCCTGCGACGACGAGCGATTTCGAGCACCTTCGGTGGTTCCCGTACCCGGACGAGGTTGCTCGTCCCTCCGGGGTGTAGCGCGCCCGGACGCGTGCAACTTCAGCTCGTGTCGTCACTGCTCGACGAACTCCTCGACCTCGAAACGGCGGGCTGGCTGTCGCTCTGCGACGGCACCGGCGCCGACTTCTACGAGTCGGTCATGACCGACGACGCACGAATGGTGCTCGCGAACGGTGTCGTCATGACACGCTCGGAAGTCGCCGAGTCACTGCAGCATGCTCCGCCCTGGGCCTCGTTCGACATCGATGCCCCGGTGCTGACTCTGCTCGGCGACGACGTGGTCGCGCTCGTCTACACCGGCACCGGGCGCCGCCGGCAAGGCGACGACTTCACGGCGATCATGACGAGCGTCTACGTCCGACGGCCGTCCGGTTGGAAGCTGGCGCACTACCAGCAGACGCCGGTCAGCTGAGGACGGTGGCGACCGGCGCCGGTGTCCGCCGGGCGATCGTGCGTGTCGTCGATGTCGACGCGATCAGCCTCCCGGCCCGGAACACCTTCCGGTCGGCGGGAGCATCTGCGATCGCCCCACGGATCGACGGAGCGTCGATGGCGACGAGATCTGCCGGGTCGCCTGCCTCGAACCGGATCGGGGCGAGACCCAGGATCCGGCGCACGTCGTTGGCGACCATGTCGTAGGCGTCGTCGGGCAGCAGATGGGCCGCCATGACGAGGAGCGCTGCCGTCTCCAACGGATCGGAGCGGCCGACGAGGTTGAACGGATCCTGCACGTTGTCGGCGCCGGCGGCCACCAGCGCGCCCGCCTCTCGGAGCGCACCGATCGCCGTCAGTCCGCGAGGCGTGGCCTGCTGGTGGTCGCGGCCCTGCAGGAAGAGGTTCGTCTGCGGGAGTGGCACGATGGCGATCCCGGCGTCGGCGACCTCGCCCGCGATGGTGGCCTGCATCTCGGGTGACTGCATCCCGAGGCTCACGCAGTGGCTTGCCGTGACGTCGCCCTCGATGCCACGGTCGATCACCGCTCGCGCCAGATCACGCAGCGTCAGCACTGCCGGGTCGAGTGTCTCGTCGACGTGCAGATCGATCGGGATGCCGGCGTCGGCGGCCGCATCGAGCGCCACTCGGATCGACTCGGGGCCGTCGTCCTCGAGGTGGGGGCAGCCCCCGACGAGGTCCGCGCCCGCCTCGATCGCCGCACGGAGCGCAGCCCGGTTCTCGGCTCCGTCCGGCCCGGCCATCGGCGAGTGCGTCAGCGCCACGAACTCGACGTGCATGAGATCGGCGTACGGAGCGATCGCTTCCTGGGCGGCTCGCAGATGCCAGATGCCGGCCCCCGATCCGCAGTTGATGTGACTGCGCACGGCGGTGACACCGTTCAGCAGCAGCCGGTCGAGGGCGAGTCGGATGCGCCGGACCATGTCGTCGTAGGTGAACACGCCGGCTGCAGCTGCGCCGACCCACGCAGCGATGGCCCCGCCGAGATCCCCCGATGGGTTGGGGGCGAGCTCGGCCGTGAGCGCCTTGTCGAGGTGGGCGTGCGGTTCGGCCATCGCCGGGAGCAGCAACCATCCATCGACGTCGATCGCCCCTGCGGTGGAGGTGTGGGACGCAGCATCCGACTCGTGGGGAACCACCCTCTGGATGCGGCCATCCGACACGTGGACGTCCACGTGCCGGCCGTCGGCCAACCGAGCGTTGGTGATCGCCTGCGCCATGGTCGGATCGTACGCCGAGCCTGATCGTTCACCTGCGGTCATTCGTCCGCTGCGGACGCCGCTGGGCTCCGTATGCTCGCCATGGTGGACGACCTGCTCCGGTGCGACGGTTGTGGCCTCCCGGTCGAGTTGCCCGACGACGTCGTCAACGTGGCCGGTCGCCGCCTGCACCGAATGTGCACGGCATCACATCATCTCGACCCGAACGATCGACCCAGTCGTCGTCTGGCCGGTCTGCGCGGTTGGGTCAACCTCGGCCGGATCCCAGGTCGTTGACTCTCTGTCACGTCGTGCGCCTAGCATCGCCACGATGAGCCGTAGCTACGAGGAACTGTCCGGTCCCGAGATCCGCGATCGGATCCGTCCGTCCTCGACGCTGCTGCTCCCGATCGGTGCCGTCGAACAGCACGGCCCACACCTGCCACTCGCCGTCGACCACGTGATCGCCCACGAGTCGGCGACGGCGTTGGTCGACGTGTGCGGCGAAGAGCTCGACATCTGGCAACTCCCGACGCTGTCGGTGAGCAAGTCCAACGAGCACGCGTGGTCACCGGGCACGCTGTGGTACTCGGCCGACACCATGATGTCGATCCTCCGCGACCTGGGTCGGGGCATCGCGTCCACCGGTGCCGAGCGGCTCGTCATGCTCAACGGTCACGGTGGCAACACGACCCTGCTGAACACTGCCCTCCGCGAACTTCGCCTCGAGCACGGACTGAAGACGTTCCTCGTGCACCCGTCGTTACCACCGGCGTACGGCGGTTCGTCGACCGCCGACGAGCTCGGGATGGGCATCCACGGCGGTCTCAACGAGACCTCGGTGTTCATGCATCTCCGCCCCGATCTGGTCGATCTGTCGCAGGCCGAGCGCAAGGTGCCCGAAGCGCTGGCCGACAACGAGTTCGTCAAGTTCGGCGGACCGGTCATGTTCGGTTGGCTGTCGAACGACTTCGACGACGCCGGCTACATCGGTGATCCGACCGGCGCCAACGCCGACCTCGGCAAGCAACTGTTCGAGGCCAACGTCGAGCACCTCGCCGCGCAGATGGCCGAGATCGTCACGTTCGACTTCGGCCGGTAGGCGCGTCGAGCCAGGCCACCGCCCGGTCGATCCTCCCGACGGCATCGTCGCGAAGCGCCCCCGCTCGCCGATGAACGTCCTCACCGGGTCGACCCATCCAGCCCAGTACGGCTCGAAGGTGCGCCGTGACGGCGGCGCGCACGTCCCGCCGGAACGTCGCGGTAGCAGCTGAGGACGTGCCGGGGGCGAGCATGCCGATCAGATCGTCGGGTGACAACGATGGATGCGGTCCGAAGCACAGGCTGAACAGCAGGATGGCCCCGTCGACCGCCGCAGGCCCCAGCCGTGCGTTCGACCAGTCGAGGAGCACGATCGAGCCGTCGGTCCGCCACATCACGTTGTCGAGGTGCGGGTCGGTGTGGATCCACACGAACGGTCGGTCCCTCAACGAACGTACCCCGGCGTCGGCCTCCTCTCCGATCCGTTCGATCCGGTGCCACCAGGCATCGTCGAACCCGGTCAGCTGATGGTCGAGACGTACGAGCGCCGACGCCCACCCATGTCCCGACACCGGACGCGGCGCCCAACGCTCGAGATCGAGCTCCTCGGCCACCGGGGCGCAGTGCAGCCTCCGGACGATCGACACCAGATCGGCAGCCTGCCGGTGGCTCACCGGACGCAGTTCGTCGCCCTGCTCCGCCGGTCGGACGTCCTCGAGCAGCAGGACGCCGGATCCGCCGTCGCCGTCGGCGCTCAGGTGCGCTCCCCAGAGTCTCGGGATCGACCGGCCGAGATGCTCCGCGACGTGACGGCGTGCCGACAGCGCCCGCTGGATCTTCGGTGCATCCTCGATCTTGGCGACGAGTGTTGCGTGATCGCTCCGATCGGTCGTGCAGTGGAGCCGGCGGATCTCACCGCTCAGGCCGTACCCGAGTCCGATGCGTTCGGAGCCGACCGAGACGATGCGACCGCCGGACCAACGGCCTGTCTCGTCGAGACGAGCGTTCAACCAGGCGACGTCCCCGATCGCGGCCCTCATCCGACGCACCGACACGACGCGCTCACGACCCGAGCCGAGAAGAGCTCGGCTCTCCGTCATCAGGCTCGTGTCCTCCGCGTCCGTCGATCGCCGATCGGGGCAACCGTCACACAATCCGTGGCAGGACCTCCTCGGCGAGGCGATGGAGCTGCGTCTCGACCTTGCGGTATGCATCGCCCGGCATGGCGGGGAAGATCATCAGGTCCTCGAGGCCGAGTTCGTCCCGGTACCAGGTGATCGTCTCGGCGACGTCGTCGGGCGAACCGACGACCCACGTGCGTTGGCGGTCCATGGAGTCCTCGAGTGTGGGGATCAACCCGGGCGGCGCCGGCTTGCCGTCGTCCCCTATGTAGCCCTTGCTCCATCCGTACGGCCCGAGGAACTTCCAGAACTCGTCGTGGCCGTCCCGGACCGATTCGATCGCCTGTTCGCGTGTGTCCTCGATGCACGTGTTGAGCACGAGCATGCGCTTCTCGCCGCGACCGAGTGCCCGCCCATGTGCGGCCTGGTAGGTCTCGGCGAACCTCTCCCACCGCATCTTGATGAACGAGTGATGGCAGTTCCAGAACACGCCACCCCAACCCGCCTTGGGTACCTGCTCGAGCGACGGTGGCGAGGTGATCGCCTGCCAGATCTCGTACGGGTACAGCGGTTGTGGCACCAGGGTCAGCTCCTCGACGAAGCCGCCCCGGTCCGGGATGCCCGGCGGCGGGAAGTCGTAGATGTCGCCGTGGTACGAGAACGTGTCGTTGTCGAGTGCGAGCCTGATGACGTCCATGGCCTCGTCGAACATCTTGCGGTTGATCTCGTCGGCGGCGATCTGATCCGGGTTGTCGAAGCTGCCGATCTTCGTTCCCAACGGCTCTGCCTCCCGCGGTACCGTGCCACGACCCACGCCAAGGATGCCGCGACCACCCGAGATGTTGTGCAGCGTCGCGAAGTCCTCGGCGAGCTTCAGCGGGTGCCACTGGGGCACGATGTTGAACGCCATGCCGATCCGGATCCGTTCCGTCCGTTCGGCCAGGATCGAGCCGATGAGCAAGCCGTTGGGGATCACCTCGTAGCCCTCGTACTGGAAGTGGTGCTCGGTGAGCCAGAACGAGTCGAAGCCGAGGCGATCCGACAGGACGCCCATGTCGAGGATCTGCTCGGTCGCCCGCCACACCTCTTTCTTGTCGTACCGACGATCGGTCGGAGCCGGGAGCCCGGCACCCGCATCCGGCATCTCGACGCCACCGAAGAGGAAGATGCCCGTACGCATACCCTCACTGTACGAGACTGGAACGCGTGGCTCCAGCGCCCACCGACCCCCGACGGACGCGCCGCGGGATCTGGATGTTCCCGGGGATCGAAGCACCTGCGCTCGTCGAGGCCGTCGTCGCGGCCGAGGAATGTGGCCTCGACGAGGTGTGGATCGCGGACGAGGGCGTCGCTCGCGACCCCCTGGCGGTGCTGGCGGCTGCGGCCGGGACGACCCGGCGAATCCGCTTGGCCACCGGCATCACCTCGCCCGTGTTGAGACACCCCGGGGTGATCGCCGCTTCGATGGCGACGATCGACGAGTTGAGCAGCGGCCGCGCCGTGATCGGGCTCGGCGTCGGTGGCGAGTTGTCGTTGGGACCGTTCGGACTGCGCGCCGACCGGCCGGTGGCGTTGCTCCGTGATGCGGTCGACCTCATCCGCGCCGTGCATCGTGATGTCGCGACCGTCGGCTACTCGCCGCCCGGGCACGCCATGCCGCCCCGAGCGGTGCCGATCTGGATCGGCGCCCGCGGTCCGCAACTCGTCCGACTGGCGGCGCGAGTGGCCGACGGACTGTTTCTGTCCGGCTGCACGGCCGAACAGCACGCATCGATCATCGCCGACGCAGCGACGGTCGGCCCGGTCGCGACCGCGATCTATCAGACGGCGGTCGACCGACCAGGCTCACCCACCGAACTCGACTGGGACGCTGCCCACGACGTCCTGGTCGGTGCGATCGAACGGTTCGCTCCCGCTGCGATCGGCCTCAACCTCGTGCAGCTGGCGAGGCCGGGCACCGATCCGCTCCCTCTGGTCGAGCGCTCCGCCGAGATCCTCGGCAGCGTCTGATCAGCCCTCGCGCAGCAGGTCGAACGACACGCACTCGGCGCGGCGCTCGTACGGACCCATCGCCGCGATCACGTGCTCGAGGTCCTCCTGCTTGACGCCCTTCCAGTGCTCCATCGACTCCCACCAGATGACCGCGTGCACGGCCGTCGGATCGTCGTGGGAACGCCACATCTCCTTGCGGATGAAGCCGTCCTGCCACTCGAGGAATCGAGACCAGTGCTGCTCTTCGACCGCGAGCCACTCCTCGAGCTCGTCGGGAGGGACGCTGAATGTGAGGAACTCGATCACCATGCTCGACACGCTACGCGGTCTACCTAGTGTGACGACATGTTGATCGCGCAGATCTCCGACTGTCACATCGTGGATCCCGGTGACCCGTTCGCCGATCGGATCGACAGTGCGGCGGGCCTGCGTGCGGCCGTCGAGACGATCAACGCGCTCGAGCTGCAACCCGACCTGGTGGTCGGCACCGGTGATCTGGTGAACGATGGCACCGCCGTCCAATACGACCACCTCGTCGAGCTGCTCGCTCCGCTCCGGGCACCGTTCGTGCCGTTGCCCGGCAACCACGACGACCGATCCGAGCTGCGACGCCGGTTCCCGGAGGTCGTGCCATCGGGAGCGCCGGCCGAACCGATCGATTTCGTCGTCGACGGCGGGGAGGTCACGCTCATCGCACTCGACACCACCGTGGTGGGTCGCCATGACGGAACGCTGTCGGATCGACAGCTCGACTGGCTCGACGCGCAACTGTCCGCAGCGAACCGACCGGTCGTGGTGGCCCAGCACCACCCTCCGGTGATCAGCGGCATCACGTGGATGGACGTCCCGTACGGATTCGATCGAGGCGGCCCGGAGGCCGACGTGATCGGACGGCACCCACACGTCGAAGCCGTCGTGAGCGGTCATCTGCATCGATCGTTCCAGTGCCGGTACGCCGGGACCATCGCGGTCGTGTGCCCGAGCACAGCCAGTCAGTTGGCGCTCGACCTCCGGGCCGGATCGACCCGGTACACGTCCGAGCCGACCGGACTCGTCCTTCATCACTGGCACCCTGGCGGCGGGCTCAACTCGCACGTCGTGCCCATCGGGACGTACGACTCGTGGTCACCCAGCTGGGCGACGTGACCGCTCGGTGTCGACCGCTGTGTTTCCGCCGCGTGAAACCTCGGAGCAGCCCTGCTTGCCGTGTGTAATGCCATCGCTGTAGTCCGCTACGGTGCAGTCTCTAGTTGGTCTGCCGGGAGCACTCCCGGAGCTGGAGGAACTGATGACGGTCGCCACCACGGCACAGGGAACCGAATCACTGTCGTTCGAAGGCATCGGCATGACGTTCCCGGACGGCACCGAGGCGGTCCGCGACGTGTCGTTCACGGTTCGCAAGGGTGAATTCGTCACCGTCGTCGGCCCGTCTGGCTGCGGAAAATCGACATTGCTGAAGATCGCCTCCGGTCTGCTGGAACCGACGGCGGGCGCAGTGGTCGTGGATCGCGATCGGTTGGGGTACGTGTTCCAGGACGCCACCCTGCTGCCGTGGCGAACCGTGAAGGGCAACGTCGAATTGCTGGCGGAGCTCCACGACGTTCCCAAGTCTGAGCGATCACGGCTGGCTGAAGCGGCGATCCAGCTCGTCGGCCTGGACGGTTTCCAGGGTCACTACCCGAAATCGCTCTCCGGCGGCATGAAGATGCGAGCCTCGCTGGCTCGCACCCTGACGCTGAGCCCTCCCGTGTTCCTGTTCGACGAGCCGTTCGGTGCGGTCGACGAGATCACCCGGGAGCACCTCAACGAAGAGACCCAGCAGCTCTTCCAACGAGAGGGATTCGCGGGGCTGTTCATCACGCACTCGATCAGCGAGGCCGTGTTCATGTCGACGCGGGTGATCGTCATGTCGGCCCGGCCCGGTCGCATCGTGGCGGAGTTCGACGTGCCGTTCGAGTACCCCCGCCATCCCGATCTCCGTTTCGAGCCTGCGTTCGCCGAACTCAGCGGTCAGGTCTCACAGAAGTTGCGAGGTTCCCACTCATGACCGACATCAAGGACACCGATCGGCAAGCGGCCTACGAAGGCGAAGCACTCGCGGGCACGCCGGCCCTGGATCCGCTCCCGGTGGCCGGTGGTTCGGGGGCCAAGAAGCGAGCTCGAACACTGGTCGGACAATTCCTCCCGCCGATCCTGATGGGCATCGTCGTGCTCGCGGGCTGGTACTTCGTGTCCTACGTGATGCTGGACGAGGGGCGCCGATTCCTGCTTCGTCCGCCGCACGAAGTGCTGCAGGTGGGTTTCCTCGACTGGGACAACTTCTCGGAGATCCTGGGTGGTCTGTGGTCGAGCACCAAGGTCGCCCTGATGGGCCTGAGCATCTCGATCGTGCTCGGTTTCACACTGGCGACGATCATGAGCCAGACCAAGATCATGGAACGTGCGCTGTATCCGTACCTGGTGATGCTCCAGGCGATCCCGATTCTCGCCATCGTCCCGCTGATCTCGTTCTGGTGGGGCACGGGACAGCAGTCGCGGATCATCGTGTGCGTCATCATCTCGCTGTTCCCGATCATCGTGAACACACTGTTCGGGCTGCAGTCGGCCGAGCGCGGGATGCACGACCTGTTCACCTTGCACCACGCGAACCGGTTCACCCGGTTGAGGAAGCTCATGTACCCGGCGGCGATGCCCGCGATCTTCGCCGGGCTCCGCATCTCGGCGGGTCTGTCGGTGATCGGCGCCATCGTCGGTGATTTCTTCTTCGCCCGAGGTGACGTCGGCATCGGTCAGCTGCTTCGCCGCTATGCCAGCCAACTGCAGGGTGAAGAACTGTTGGCGGCCGTCATCATGTCGTCGGCGCTCGGCGTCACCGTCTTCCTGCTCTTCGGTTGGATCCAGAACCTCGCGATCGGGAAGTGGTACGACGCCACCGACTGAGCGAGCGGGCGACCCACTCACAACACACCACCAAACACCTGAGCCATCAGGGGGAGAAACCACCACCATGAAACAGCGCAGAACCTCTCGCTACGTCGCCGGCGTCGTGGCGCTCGGACTCGCCGTTGCCGCATGCGGCGGCGACGACGATGACGACGCGACGCCCGCGGAAGCGACCGCCGAAGCCACCACCGAAGCGACTGCGGAAGCGACCACCGAAGCGACCGCGGAGGAGACGGGCGAGATGTCCGAGGAGACGGGCGAGATGTCCGAGGAACGGGCGAGATGTCCGAGGAGACGGGCGAGATGTCCGAGGAGACGGGCGAGGCGGTGGCGATCGACCTCACCAGCGTGTGCCCCGACCCACTCGTCATCCAGACCGACTGGTGGACCGAGTCGGAGCACGGCGCGCTGTACGAGATGATCGGTGACGACTACACCGTCGACGCCGACAACAAGATCACCAGCGGATCGATGATCGCGGGCGGCGAACCGACCGGGATCACCCTCGAGGTGCGAGCCGGCGGCCCGGCGATCGGGTTCAACGCACCACGCGTCAACATGTACACCGACGACTCGATCCACATCGGCTACACCTCGACCGACGGACAGGCCCAGAACTGGGAGGACGCACCACTCGTCGCCGTCGTTGCTCCGCTGGAGAAGAACCCACAGATCGTGATGTGGGACCCGGAGACATATCCCGACATCGAGACGATCGCCGACCTCGGCGATGCCGGCGTCAGCGTCAATCTCTTCGGCGGCGCGCCCGGCTTCCCCGAAGCGTTCGTGGCGCTCGGGATCTGGACCGACGACATGATCGACAAGTCGTACGACGGCACACCGGCCCGGTTCATCGCGGAGGGTGACATCGCACAGCAGGGATTCGCGTCCGCCGAGCCGTACCTCTACAAGAACACGTTCGAGGAGTTCGGCCGCGACGTGGCCTTCCAACTCCTCCACGATGCCGGCTACCAGGTGTACTCGCAGGCGCTCGGCGTGAAGCCGACCGACCTGGAGACGTTGCGGCCGTGCCTCGAGCAATTCGTCCCGATCGTGCAGCAGGCCGTCGTCGACTACGCGAACGATCCAGCCCGGACCAACGCAATGATCGTCGACGTGGTTGCGCAGTTCAACAGTGACTGGGTGTACCCCGAGGGTGTCGCTGCGTTCGCATCGGAGACGATGACAGAACTGGAGCTGCACGGCAACGGGCCCGACTCGACGGTCGGCAATTTCGACTTCGATCGCGTCAACGAGTTGATCGATACGATTCGCGACGCCGGCGCCGAGGTGCCCGCCGATCTGACGGCCGAGGACATGTACACCAACGAGTTCATCGACGAGTCGATCGGCTTCTGACCTGAGCTCGATCTGACCGGGGGTCCGGTGCTTCGGCACCGGACCCCCGTGTCGCGTTCGCGAGACTGGACCCATGACGGTGATCGACGACGGACGGGCGTACGGACATCGATCGGGTGACCACGACCCGGAGCTGGTCGAGGTCGACGCCGGCACACCGGCCGGGGAGCTGTTGCGGCGGTACTGGCACCCGATCGCCCGCTCCGGCGAGGCGACGTCGCTCCCCCGCAACGTGCGGGTGCTCGGCGAAGACCTGGTCCTGTACCGCAGCCTGACGGGCACACCCGGACTCATGCTGCCTCGCTGCTGTCACCGCGGCACGACGCTGTTCTACGGGAAGGTCGAAGACGACGGCATCCGATGCCCCTACCACGGTTGGCTCTTCGCCGCCGACGGCGTCTGCCTCGACCAGCCCTGCGAACCCGATCGTGGCCGAAACAAGGAGTCGTACCGACAGCCGTGGTACCCGGTGTTCGAGTACCACGGCTTGATCTTCGCCTATCTCGGCCCAGCCGAGAAGCAGCCCGTGTTTCCCCGCTACGACATCTTCGAGGATCTCGACACCGACGTCGAGGAGATCGTCATCATCGACCACTTCGCGTTCGGTGGGCCCAGCGACGCCCCGTGCAACTGGTTCCAGACCCACGAGAACGCCATGGACCCGTACCACGTCTTCATCCTCCACAACGCGATCAGTGGGCCACAGTTCGACCCGAAGCTCGAGATCTGGCCGAGCATCGACTGGCAACGCAACGAGCTCGGTGTGACGGCGACCCAGGACCGTGAGTTGCCCGACGGCACGACGCTGCATCGGGTCACCGAGGTCCGCATCCCGACGGTGCGGGTCATCCCGACGCCAACGCTCACCGTGCTCGGCAAGACCAACAACATGTCGTGGGCGCTCCCGATCGATGCCACGACGACCCGGGTGTACGCGATGGTGCGCAAGCCGAGGGATCGGCCGCCACAGGGGCTGCCCGTGTACGCCGACGGCAAGAGCTGGTTCGATCTGACCGACGAGGAGCACCAGTTGTATCCCGGTGACTACGAGACCCAGGTCGGACAGGGGCCGATCACCCTGCACACCGAGGAACGGCTGTCATCGACCGATCGTGGCGTGTCGATGGTGCGGCGTCAGTTCAAAGAGCAGGTTCGCCGCGTCGCCGACGGGCTCGATCCGGTCGGGGTGCACTTCGACGAAGCCGACGTCCTCCAGACCGTCGTCGCCGGCAACTATGTGGTCGGCCCTGACACCGACCTGGCGAGCATCCCGCTCGGCGAGACGCTCTCGTCACCCTGACGTGCGGGCGGCAGCCATCCTCCGACGAACTGCCGTCGCCCCGAAGCGAGAGCCGCTGAGGTCGGTGATGACGGCGTCGGCACTGTTCCGTCCCGACGCACCGAACACACCGGCGCCCGGGAACGTTCCTGCGCCCGACAGGTACAACCCGTCGATCGGGGAACGGTAGCGCGTCGCTTCACGCTGTCGTCCCACGAGCGCCCGCAACGGCGGTCCCGCATACGAGGGTGTGTGGCCGCGATGCATCCGGAACTCGGCCTCGTACCGGTCGGGTGTCATCGACCGCCATCGGTCGATCTGCAGGGTCCCCGGCGCCATGAAGCCGTCGAGGAGTTCGAGCCAGCGGGCCGGCTCGTCCGAGTCCGGCCAGCCGCCTTCCAGCGAGTACGGCGTGAACAGGACCTCGAGGCTGAGGACGTGCTGGTCGGGCTTCGGCTGCATCTCGGTGTCGAGCACGGTCGGCACGTTCACCAGGAACGTCGGATGCTCGGCGACCCGGCCCTCACCACGCAGCTCATGAGCCCGGGCGAGTTGCTCCGGGCTGGGCGCGACGATCGTGGTGGGTGCCAACGAGTCGGCGCCCGGCACGATCGCGTCGACGAGCGCGGCATCCCGGTAGGTCGGCAGGGTGGTGAGGACCGCGTCGACCTTGGACTCGTATCCCTCGTGGACGGGCATCTGTCGGTACCGATCGACCATGCGACGCGCTCCGCTCGGCACCGGGTCGAGCCAGTCGACGAAGACCCGCTGCGGGTCGCAGGCGGCGACGACACGGGTGCTGGTGAGCGTGCTGCCGTCGGTGAGCCGGACACCTGCGACGGCACCGTCATGGACGAGTAGGCGGTCGACCGTACTGTCGCAGCGCACCCGCCCACCGGCCGCTTCGTAGCTCGCACGCACTGCGTCGGTGAGGGCACCGCTACCTCCCACCGGCCGACCGGTCTTGATCAGGTGTCGAGTCGCGTAGATGGCGGCCGCCATGCCTGTTCCCTGCGCCGAGGGACGCGCACCCCACACCGTCGGTCCGGAACTCACGGCCGGCATCGTGAGGTGCCAGTCGTCGAAGTACCGGGACATCACGTCGGTCATGCTCATCCGGCTCCATCGGAGCAGCTGGGCCGCGCCCGCTGCCCGCCTCGACGCGACGACGCCGAGCATCCGGCCCGTCGATGGCGTGGTGCGAGCCATCTCGAGGAGCAACTCGGCAACGGGCAGCGCGTCGGCGAGGTACCGCCGATAGCCGGGCACTTGCGCCGGGTAGGCGGCCGCGAGCGCGTCGAGGTGGGCGTCGACGTCGTGCAGGAACACCCACGGTGGCGAACCGTCGTGGAACCGGTGCACCGAACCGAGCTCCGGCTCGAGGTACCGCAGGCCGTGCGCTGCGAGATCGAGCTCATCGGCGACCGGCATGCCCCGAACCATGGTGTGGTCGCAGTTGCAGATGTTGAAGCGGGCGTCGAGATCCGTGACGGTCGACGCGCAACCCCCGACTTCGCCGCGTGCCTCGACCAACAAGGTGTCGACCCCGGCCCGAGCGAGATAGGCCGCACAGATGAGGCCGTTGTGTCCGGCCCCGACGACGATGACCTCTGCGTCCATCCTGGCGACGCTAGACCCGACCGCCCCCGTTCAGCCCACCCCGGCTCGGTCGAGCAGCACGTGGAGCAGCACGTTGGCACCGGCTTCGATGTCGGCGGGGGCCGTGTACTCCGCGATGTTGTGGCTGAGGCCGTCGACGCTCGGGGTGAAGATCATCGCCGACGGGCACACCCGGGCGAGCATCTGTGCGTCGTGTCCGGCTCCGCTCGGCATGCGGTGGGTGCAGTGGCCGAGACCCTGAGCGATCCGTTCGACGAGATCGATCATCGACCGGTCGAAGTCGACGGGCTCGAATCGCGCCAGGGTGCGTGAGGTCACCTCGACCTGCTCGTCGGACGCAACCGATTCGACGAACGTGGTGATGCGTCGCTCGGCGTGCTGCAGCGTCGACTCGTCGGTGTTGCGGAGGTCGATCGTCATCGTGACGGTCGACGGCACCACGTTGACGAGGTTCGGGTGCACGTCGAAGCGGCCGACCGTGCCCACCTGGTCGTCGCCGAGCTCGCCGGTCAGGTCACGGACGAACTGGGCGATCCGGGCTGCGACCACCAGCGGGTCCCGGCGCAGGTGCATCGGCGTGGTGCCGGCGTGCGCGGACCGACCCGAGATCGTGAGCTCCGTCCACGAGATGCCCTGGACCCCTTCGACGACACCGATGGTGAGGCCAGCGTCCTCGAGGATCGGTCCCTGCTCGATGTGCAGTTCGACGTAGCAGTGCGGAAACGCAACGGCGGGCACCGGCAGACTCCCCGAATAGCCGATCCGGTCGAGCTCGTCGCCGAGCCGCGCATCGTCGTCAGCGGCACGGATGTCGAGTGCGTCCTCCAGCGCCAGCCCGCCGACGTACACGAGGCTGCCGAGCATGTCGGGCGCGAACCGGGCGCCCTCCTCGTCGGTGAAGAACGCAACGGTGATGCCACGGCGCGGTCTGATGTCGTGAGCGATGAGGGTCTCGATCACTTCCAGCCCGGCCAGCACGCCGAGATTGCCGTCGAACCGGCCGCCGGTGCCGACGGTGTCGATGTGCGACCCCGTCATCACCGGGGTGAGTTCGGGCTCGGAGCCGACGAGCGTCGCGAACACGTTGCCGATCCGGTCGATCTCGACGTGGAGACCGAGGTCTCGCATCCACGCGACGACCAGATCGCGTCCGGCGCGGTCGGCGTCGGTCAGGGCGAGGCGGGCGCAACCGCGCTCGCCGTTCGGCCCGTGGACGGCACCGATCTCGGCGAGTGCCTCGAGGCGGTTGTTCAAACGCTCCGCGTCGACCCGGAGATCTCGGGCGTCATGGGGCATGAGCAGGCAACTTACCGGAATACCTGGCAGTCTCGGGCGGTTGAACCCATCGACGCCTTCCTCGGCGTCGGAGAAGGTGACCATGATGAAATCCGGTTCGTTGCAGCTCGGCACCGTGTCGGGCATCAGCGTCAAGGTGCACTGGAGTGTCGCCGTGATCGCCATGCTCCTCGGCGCCAGCCTGGGTCAGGCGATCGGCTGGGTCCCGGCTGCGATCGGAGTGCTCGCGTTCCTGGCCTCGATCCTGGCGCACGAGTTCGGCCATGCGCTCACGGCTCGGCGCTTCGGCGTCGGCACCGAATCGATCCAATTGTGGGCGCTCGGCGGAGTTGCCCGCCTCACCAAGGAGTCACCGTCCGCGAAGGCCGAGGGCTGGATCGCGGCGGCCGGCCCGCTCGCCAGCGCACTGCTGGCCGTCAGTGGTCTCGGTGCGTGGTGGCTCCTCGGCGGTGTCGATGCGTCCAGCGACTTCATCGGCCTGCTCGGTTGGCTCGGGGTGATCAATGCGTTGCTCGCCGTGTTCAACCTGCTCCCCGGATCGCCACTCGACGGTGGCCGCATCCTGAAGGCCGTGCGCTGGGGCATGCACGGGGACCGCCACCGGGCAGCTCGCGAGGCCGGTCGGGCTGGTGTCGTGCTCGGTTGGCTCGTCGCCGGGTTCGGCTTCTTCCTGATCCTGCAAGCGCAGAGCGGTGTCTGGCTGATCATCACCGGCGCCTTCATCGCCGTCAATGCCCACGTCGAGATCGCGGCCGCGACCATCGCCGGTCGGCTTGCCGGATCGAAGGTGCGAGACCTGACCTGGTTCGGCGTAGCGCAGGCCGGAGCCGACATGGACGCCGACTCGATGCTGTGGCAACGCAGCCGACTCGGTTCGGCCGGCGCAGTCGCGATCACCGACGATGCCGGCTTGCCCCAGGGCCTCGTCTTCGAAGACGACATGTGGGCCGTCCCGGCCGACGAACGGCCGTGGATGATGCTGACGCAGATGATGGTGCCGTTCGACCGGACCGCACGGGCCGATCCCGACGACGATCTGGCATCGGTGCTGTCGCAGATCAACCCGTCGCGCCCGATCGTCACGGTGTGGGAGGAGGGGCGCCTGGTCGGGCTCGTGCCGCCTCGACGCCTGCGTGAGCGTCTGGCCGAAGCCGGGCTCTGAACCAACCGCCCGATCAGGCGTCGGCCACGCTCCAGCTGCGTTTCGCGACCGGAGGTTGGTCACTCCACGGGAAATTGATCCAGAGATCGGTGCGCTTCCACACGTAGTCGCACTTCACCACCGAATGCGACTTCTCGTAGATCACGGCTGTCCGGACCTCCCCGACCTTGCCCTCGCAGAAGTCCTCGACGCTCTTGAGGGTGTGCCCGGTGTCTGCCACATCGTCGACGATCAGGATCTTCGCGTTGTGCAGGTCGACGAAGTCGGGCGCCGGGGGCAGGATGCGTGGCACCTCCAGGCGCTCGTCGACTCCGGTGTAGAACTCGACGTTCATCGTGTAGGTGTTCTTGACCGAGAGCGCGTAGCCGATCGCGCCGCCGATGAGCAGCCCGCCGCGGGCGATCGAGAGCACCATGTCGGGCTCGAAGTCATCGTCGGCGACCATCTGTGCCAGCTCCCGCGACGCGATGCCGAACCGCTCCCAGGTCAAGATCTCACGCTCCTCGGACATGAGCGTGCACGCTACTGCCTCGGAAACCTCGCGATCACACGCCGACGATGTCGCTCGGTCGAACGGGCACCCGATCGAGCTGGTGGGGGCGGCCGGCCTGCCGGAGGGCGTCGCGGATCGCTGCAGCGATCGCCGGGGTGGCGGAGATGCACGGCGGCTCTCCGGCGCCTTTCGCGCCGAGCGGTGCGAGCGGCTCGGGCTCCTCGATCAGGGTCGCCACCACGGTCGGCATGTCGAGCATGGTCGGCAGGAGATAGTCGGTGAAGCTGGCGTTGCGGATCGTGCCGTCGATCTGGACGATCTCCTCCATCACGGCGAGACCGAGGCCCTGGGCGATCCCACCCTCGATCTGACCGATGACCGCGAGCGGGTTCAGCGCCCGCCCGACGTCCTGGGCGGTGGCCACCTGGATCACCTTCACGAGTCCGAGGTCGACGTCGACATCGACCACGGCGCGATGGGCCACGAACGCAAACGCCGTGTGGCAATTGCCCTGTCCGTGCTCGTCGAGCTCTTCGGTGGGTCGGTGGTGGTACACGGCCGTCTGCTGGATCTCGGATCGCGCCGTGGCGTCGGCGACCGAGATGCGGAACGGGCCGGCCGTGTCGACGACGTCGGTACCCTGGATGGCCAGGGTGTCGGCATCGAGGCCGTTGAGCATCGCCAGGTTCACGAACAGCGTGTCGCGCACCGATTCGCAGGCCGCCCTCACCGCTCCCCCGCTCATCCACGTCTGTCGCGACGCCGACGTGGAACCTGCCGAGCCGACGGCGGTGTCGATGCGTTCGAGGACCACCTCGTCGACGCCGAGGATCGTCCGGGCGATCTGTCCTGCCAGCGTGACGAAGCCCTGGCCGACCTCGGACGTCGCGAACTTGAGCGTGGCGACGCCACCGGCGAGCCGGCAACGGGCCGTCGAGTAGTCGTCGAAACCCTCGGAGTACATGAGGTTCTTCATCGCCACGCCGTATCCGATCCCGCGCACGACGTGCTCGGCATCGGCGGTGCGTCCGGCACCGCCGGGTAGTCGCATGACGTCGCCGTCGTGTCCGCCCACCGGTTCGTCGGGGAACGGCAACGCCACGGTCTCGCGGATGCACGCCTCGACCGGGGCGACGCTGTCCATGACCTGACCCGTGATCAAGGTGTCGCCGGTTCGCATCGCATTGCGGAGCCTGACGGCGATCGGCTCGAGGCCACACGCCTCGGCCAGCTTGTCCATCTGCGACTCGTGCGCGTAGCACGCCTGCACGACCCCGAACCCGCGCATTGCGCCGCACGGCAGGTGATTGGTGCGGACCGCGTACCCGTCGACGACGGCGTTCGGGCATCGGTACGGACCCTGACTGTGGGTGACGGCGTTGAGCAGCACCGCCGATGACGTCGACGAGTAGGCGCCACCGTCGAGCACGAAGCGGGCCTCGATCTTCACGATCTCGCCATCGGTCGTCGCATGATGCCGCATCCAGATGGTCGCAGGATGGCGATGGACGTGCCCGAGGAAGCTCTCGGCCCGGCTGTAGTGCATCCGGACCGGCCGGCCGAGCCGCAGTGCGAGCAGGCAGGTGTGCACCTGGAGCGAGATGTCCTCGCGTGCTCCGAACGCGCCGCCGACGCCGCTGAGCACCAGACGCACCTGATCCACCGGGAGGTCCAGGCAGGCGGCGATCTGCCCTCGGTCCTCGTGCAGCCATTGCGTGGCGACGTGCAGCTCGACGCCGCCTCCACCACTGTCGGGGATGGCGAGGGCCGCCTCGAGGCCGAGGAACGCCTGGTCCTGCATGCCGATCTCATAGGTACCCTCGACGACGACCTCGGCGGTCGCATGGGGCTCGCCGTGGACGATCCGCTGCCGGCGCAATACGTTGCCGGCGGGATGGATGTCGGACGCCGAGCCGTCGATCGCCGCTTCGGGGTCGAGCAGCGGTTCGAGTACCTCGTACTCGACGACGATCGCTGCGAGCGCCCGACGACACGTCTCGGGATGGTCGGCGGCGACGGCGGCGACGGGCTCGCCGACGTATCGGACGACGTCGCTCGCGAAGACGGGCTGGTCCTGGTCGATCAGCCCGTAGTGCATCACGCCCGGCACGTCGTCTGCGGTGATGACCGTCTCGACACCGTCGATCTGCCAGACCGCCGACGAGTCGATGCGGACGATCCGGGCGTACGGATGCGGTGATCGCAGGGTGGCGCCCCAGAGCACACCGTCGTCACCCAGGTCACTGGAGAACTCGAACGAGCCCTCCACCTTGGCGATCCCGTCGGGACGGGCGGGCGACGTCCCGAGCACCCCGTCACGAACGGAACGGTCGACGTCGGCGATGCTCACGTCGGCGATCCCGACCGGGCGACCGACACCCGCTGGACCGCTTCGATGATGCGCCCGTAGCCCGTGCACCTGCAGACGTTGCCCGAGAGTTCCTCGCGGATCTCCATCTCCGACGGCTCCGGGATGCGTTCGAGCAGGTGGTGCGCAGCGAGGATCAACCCGGGCGTGCAGAACCCGCACTGCACGGCGCCCGCCTCGACGAACTCCGATTGGAGGTCGGTCGGGCCGTCCAGACCCTCGACCGTCACGATCGGTTCGCCGATCGCGCTCGCAGCGAGCACCAGGCAGGCGCACACCAACTCGCCGCCGACCTGTACCGAGCACGAGCCGCACTCACCCTGCTCGCACGCTCCCTTGGCCGCCTTGAGCCCAAGCCGTTCGCGCAGCACGTACAGCAAGTTCTCGCCGAGCCAGGCATCACGAACCTCGCGATCGTGACCGTTCACGTGGAGGGTGTAGAACTCACTCATCGGCGGTCACCCGGGAAGGCCCGCAGGAGCTGGCGCTGCACCATGACGTCGACGGCGTGGCGTCGATAGGTCGCCGACGACCGGTGATCGTCGATCGGACGGCTCGCATCGGCGGCGAGTGCTCCGGCCACGGCTGCCACGTCGGGGTCGAGCGCCTGCGACGACCAATCGGCGTTCGCAGCGACGTGTTCCTCGGCCTCGGGGACACGGATGACGGTCGTGGCGACCGACCCCAGCGCGATTCGCACCGAGCGTGACGGAACGTCGGTCGCGACGCACGCGCTCGCCGTCGCGATCACCATGGCGTTGCGCACGCCGACCTTGCTGTACCCCTGTCGTCCGACGAGGAGCGGCATCGTGATCGACTCGATGAGTTCGCCGGGTCGGAGTGCAGTGCGCTTGACCCCGAGCATGAAATCGGTGATCGGTAGCGAACGACGACCCGAGGTGTCGATGAGACCGACCCGTGCGTCGTGGGCCACCAGCACGGGCAGGCCGTCGCCCGCCGGTGAACAGGTGGCGAGGTTGCCGCCGACCGTGCCGGCGTTGCGGATCTGTGGGCTGCCGACCGTGCGGGCGGCCTCGGCGAGCGCCGGCACCAACGAGCGGAGCGGTTCTTGTTCGATCTCCGCCCAGCGGAGGGCGGCGCCGATCGTCAGGGTGCGTGCGGCCTGGTCGACCGTCCACGAGGTCAGCTCGGGGATCCGGCCGAGCACGATGACCGCTGCGTCGTCCCACGGCAGCTCACGTTGCCGTTCGTTGATCTCGACCATCAGATCCGTGCCCCCTGCGAGCAGGAGGGCATCCGGTGAGGCGCCCGCGGCAGCCACCGCGTCGGGCAGGGAGGTCGGGACGAGAACCGGCATCGACGCCGACGTTACAAAGGTCAGCCCGCCCTGACGACCATGGGCACCTACGGCGTCACACGACGATGACGCCCTCGATCCCCTCTTCGGCCGGCGGGTACTGCGGGTCGATCGCAGCGAGGTGGTGACGGAGGATCCGGGCGACGACGAGGTTGCGCACCCACTTCCGATCGGCCGGCACGACGTACCAGGGGGCGTCGTCGGTCGTCGTCTCCCTGATCGCATCACGGAACGCGGTGCGGTAGTCGTCCCACAACGCACGATCGTCGAGGTCGCCCAACCGGAACTTCCAGCGCTCGTCGGGGTCGTCCACCCGATCCTGCAGCCGCTCCCGCTGCTCCTCCTCGGACACGTTCAGGTAGATCTTCACGAGGTGGGTGCCCTCGTCCACGAGCAGGCGCTCGAAGTTGCGGATGTGCTCGTAGCGGCGTCGCCAGACCTGCTCGGGTGCGAACTCTTTGACGCGCACGACGAGGACGTCTTCGTAGTGGCTGCGATTGAAGATGCCGATCGTTCCCTTGCTCGGGGTGTGGGCGTGCACGCGCCACAAGAAGTCGTGGGCGAGTTCCTCGTCGGTGGGCACGCCGAACGCATTCACGTCGACGCCGGCGGGATTGACCCCGGTCAAGACGGACCGGATCGTGCCGTCCTTGCCGCCCGCGTCCGTGGCCTGGAGCACCACGAGCAGCGCCGACTCCCGCTCGGCGAACAGCCGCCGCTGGAGGTCAGACACCTTCGCGATCTCCTGCTGGAAATCGGCCTTGCCCCGGGCCTTCTGCCAACCGAACGTCTCTCGCGGATCGAAGTCGTCGAGGTCGACGTCCTCGCTCGCCCGACACGCGGCGACGACCGGGTCCGTCTCGTGGATCGCCATGGCCGGACGGTACACCGTCGACGCACATGACGATGCGGTGACACCGCAACGAGGTGACCTCGGCGGTCGTGAGGCGATGCGGTAACGTCCGTCGCATCTCGCAGCGGTCCGACCGCTCAGACCTTCCAGGGGGACGACACGTGACACCAGGTACCCGACCCACCCGTCGCTGGCAGCGGCGCATGGCCGTGATCGCGATCGGTGGCCTCCTCGTGGCCGCCTGTGGCGGAGGCGACGACGACACCGCCGATCAGGAGGAGGGTAGCACCCAGGACGACGGTGCCGCCGAGTCCGCCACGAACGACGGTACGGCTGAAGACGACGGCGCAGATGGCGACGGCGCAGATGGCGACGACGGTGGCGACGACGGGAGTGACGAGCCCGCCGCGATCGATGACGAAGACACGTCCGACGGGTCACCGACCGAGGTGACGCTCCCCCCGGACGACGATCCCGTGCCGGGAGGCACGCTCCGCTACGGGCTCGAGGCCGACGTGAACGGTCTCAACCCCACGGCGTCCAGCCTGCCGGTCTCGGGTCTGATGATGGGCAACGCCGTGTTCGACACCCTGGCCGCGCTGACGCCCGACGGTGGCTGGGTGCCCTTCCTCGCGGAGTCGTTCACACCGAGCGACGACTTCCGATCCTGGACGATGAAGCTGCGGGAGGGCGTCACCTTCCATGACGGAACGCCGCTCGACGCGGCAGCCGCGGTGGTCAACTTCGAGGCCCAACGCGCCCATCCACTCGTCGGCCTGGCGGTGAAGCCGTTCTTCCCCGAGGAGGGCGCAACCGCCGTCGTCGACGATCTCACGGTGACGTTCAATCTGCTGGAGCCCGATGCGAAGTTCCCGACCGCGCTCACCGGTCAGCTCGGGATGATCGCGTCGCCGGCCTGGATCGCGGATGCACTCGAGGACGGCTCGCTCAACCAGGCGCCGGTCGGCACGGGCCCGTTCGTGTTCGAGAGCCGCAGTGAGGACTCGGTCACACGATTCGTGCGCAACGACAGCTGGTGGAACGGTGAGGTCTATCTCGACGCCGTCGAGTTCTTCCCCGTCACCGATCCGGACCAGAGCGTCGAGCTGCTGTTCGGCGGCGACCTCGACGCGATGCACACCACAAACCAGAGGTCGGTGCTCGACGTCCGCGACGACGAGTCGTTCCAGCGTGTCGAGAGCGACGCCTCCGAGGAGTCGTTCGCGATGATGAACTCCTCGGTTCCCCCGTTCGACGACATCCGTGCTCGCCAGGCGCTCACCCTGGCGACACCGGTCGATCTGTACAACGAACTGATCGCGCTCGGCGTGAATCGGCCTGCCGACCAGATGTTCATTCCCGAGAGCCCCTTCTACAACCCCGACGTCGTCCAGGAGCACGACGACATCGACCGCGCGCTGGAGCTGGTCGCCGAGTACTGCGCCGAGCGCGGCACCGAGGACAACACGGTGCTCGGCACGCCGACGTGCACCGACGGCAAGATCAACATCGAGCTCCAGTGGTCGGGCCCATCCGTCGTGCAGACTCGCATCGCGGACCTGCTCGACGAGGGCTGGGGCCCGGCGTTCAACGTGACGTTCAACGAACTGCTGCAGGACGAGCACGTCCAGCAGGCAGCCTTCGGGCAGTTCAACGTCGTCACGTGGCGCCAGTTCGGCGCTGTCAACCCGACCAACGACAACGTCTGGCTGCTGTGTCGGACGATTGGCGGCATCTCACTCAACTGGCCACGGTTCTGCGACGAGGAGCGTGATGCGATCATCCTCGAGGCGATGGCGACCGCGGACGAGGCCGAGCGGATTCCGTTGATGCAGGAGCTCGCGCGCAAGATGAACGAGGACTACCTGTACGTCTTCTTCAACCACACGCTCTGGATGAACGCGTTCGCCGAGAACGTGCGAGGTGTGTGCGACCGGACGGCGCCCGACGGCACGCCCCTGACGTGTGAGACGAACGGACGGAACTGGTTCGCGTCGATCTGGATCCGGTGACCCCGTTCCCCAGCCGACGAACATGGCGACCTGAACCATGAACTACTGGGTGCAGCGTGTGGTGATGGCGGTGCTCCTGCTGCTGGCCGTCAGCATGCTGACGTTCGGGGCGATGAACCTGCTGGGTGACCCGCTGTTCAACATCCTCGGTCCGACCGCGCAGTCGGTCGACGTCGAGGGCACCTCGACCGTCGATGGGTACGCCTATCAGGCGGCGAAGGACAATCCGACCACTGATCTGGTCGTGGTGGAGGGGGTGGGCGAGCTGGCGCCCGGCGAAGCGATCCGAGCCGCCGTCGGCGTGGTGCTCCCCAGACGCACCGACACCGTGGCGCCGCTCGACGCCGTCACGGTCGCCGGTGCCACCGTGAGCATCGACGAATCGATCATTCCCGGGAGCGGCGTCCTGAACGGACCCGAACCCGAACAGCTCTTCCAGGTCGCCGAGGCGGAAGCCGAGTTCTACCTGGACGCTCCGCTGCCCGAGCGCTATTTCAGGTGGCTCGGTGACTTCGTGACCGGCGACATGGGTCCGCAGTTCAGCAAGACTGGTGAGCCGCCGGTGACCGACCTCATCAAAGAACGTCTGCCGCGGACGGCGATGTTGCTGATCATGGCGCAGATCATGGCGGTCGCCATCTCGATCCCCTGGGCCCTGTGGTCGGCGGCCAAGGCGAACACGCAGGTCGACAAGCTGTCGACCGTCACCACGTTCCTGATCATCGCGCTCCCGAACTTCGCGCTCGGCGTCATCCTCAAGTACGTGTTCGCGATCAGACTCAGCTGGTTCCCGCAGACGTTCGTGGCCAGTGACCCCCTGCCGACGCGCGTGTGGCAACTCTTCCTGCCTGCGCTCACGATCGCACTGCCGGCCGCCGCGGTGTACCAGCGCCTGCTTCGCACCGACCTGATCACGACGCTGCAGGAGGACTTCATTCTCATGGCCCGCAGCAAGGGCGTCTCGCGCCGGGCCGTGTTGTTCAAGCATGCCCTCAGGCCATCGCTCTTCTCGTTCCTCACGGTCTTCGGCATCACGACCGGCGCACTGATCGGCGGTTCGTTGATCGTCGAGACGATCTTCCGGGTCCCGGGCCTCGGGTCGGCGATCGTCGAGGCCGTCGTCGTCGAGGACTTCCCGATCGTGCTCGCGATCGTGATGATCATCGCGTTCGCCTTCGTCGTCGTGAACATCCTCGTCGACGTCCTGTACTCACTCATCGATCCGAGAGTGCGCCGATGAGCGACGTCCTCGACCCGGGCTCGGGCGCGTTCCCGATGACGGGCGACGTCGCGATGATCGACGATGCGACACCCGAACCCGACCTGCTCAAACGCACACTCGGCTGGGCTTTCTGGCTCGCACTCGGCTGGCTCGTCCTCATCGTGGGCGCAGCGATCCTGGCGCCGTGGCTCCCCTTGAAGGACCCCAACGCGAACTTCGTCAACCCCGACTTCGGTCGGCCCCCGTACGCTCCCAACTCCACCCACTGGTTCGGTACCGACCAGGACGCTCGCGACATCTTCTCGCGGACGATCTACGGCGCTCGCGTCTCGCTCGTCGTCGGGTTCGCAGCGATCGCATCAGGCATGATCATCGGCGGAACGCTCGGCACGATCGCCGGGTACTTCCGAGGTGGCTTCGACCGCGTCATCTCGTTCGTCTTCCTGGTGCTGCTGTCGTTCCCGGCGCTGGTCCTCGCGATCTTGATCACGTCGCTGCTCGATCGCGGGCTGTTCACGATCTCGGCCACGCTCGGCTTCCTGGCGATCGCTCCGGTGGGTCGTCTCGCCCGGGCCACCACGATCCAGTACGCCGAGCGCGAGTTCGTGGTCGCGGCTCGCACGCTCGGTGCCCGGCACCCGCGCATCATCATCCGGGAACTGCTCCCCAACGTCGTGATCCCGATGGGGGCGCTGGCGCTGCTCGGTATGGCGGTGGCGATCGTCGCGGAAGGCGGGCTCGCATTCCTGGGGCTCTCCGTCGAAAAGGAGGAGACCTGGGGGAAACTGATCCTGCTCGGCTCCGGTAGCCGCGACCTCGAGACCGCGCCATGGATCTCCATGTTCCCGATTCTCATGCTCTTCCTCACGGTCCTGGCGCTCAACTTCGCCGGCGACCGGGTGCGCGCCTACTTCGACGTGCGGGAGATCAGCCTGTGAACGACATGATCCAGACTGACGGTCGTGTCGCCGAGGGCACGTTGCTCGAGGTCACCGATCTCACGACGCAGTTCCGGACCGAGCGGGGGCTGGTGCGAGCCGTCGACGGTGTCACCTTCGAGCTCGAACGTGGAAAGTCGTTGGGCATCGTCGGCGAGTCGGGTTCCGGCAAGACGGTTCTCAGCCGCACGATCATGGGGCTGCTCCCGTCGACGGCCGTGCTCGGCGGGTCGGTGAAGTTCGCCGGGCAGGAGACGCTCGGCATGGACCAGAAGCAGATGCGCCACCTGTGGGGGCGCGAGATGTCGATGGTCTTCCAGAACCCGATGGTGTCGCTCAACCCGCTCATGAAGGTCGGTAACCAGATCACCGAGTCGTTGATCATCCACCTCGGCATGGACAAGCGCAACGCCACCGAGACGGCGCTCGCCCTGCTCCGCGACGTTCGCATCCCCGAGCCCGAGAAGCGACTCGGCCAGTACCCGCACGAGCTGTCGGGCGGGATGCGTCAGCGCGTGATGATCGCGATCGCGCTCGCGTGCGGCCCGACGCTGCTGTTCGCCGACGAACCGACGACCGCGCTCGACGTCACGGTGCAGGCGCAGATCCTGGAACTCATCGGTGAGCAGAGAAAGGACCGCAACATGGCGGTCGTCCTCGTCACCCACGACCTCGGTGTGGTGGCGGGCCACACCGACGAGATCGCCGTGATGTACGGCGGTCGGCTCGTCGAGAAGGCCCCGACCCGGCAGTTGTTCGCCAACATGAAGATGCCGTACACGAAGTCGCTGATGCGAAGCATCCCGAAGATCGAGGACCCGAGTCACACTCGGCTCCTGACGATCCCCGGCCGGCCACCCGATCTCGTCAACCCACCGAAGGGATGCGGGTTCGCGCCGCGGTGCGCCTACGCACGTGACCGGTGCCGGGAGGAACGCCCTCCGCTCGAGCCGACCACCGACGCGGCCGACCACGTGTTCGCGTGCTGGTACCCCGTGGGTTCACCCGAGTTCGAGGCACGTGACGTCGAGATCATGGCCCGGGTGTCGAACGCCGGGACGTCCCGCTGATGGCGGGCACGGGCAACGCCCATCTCCGCGACGGCGATGCCGTGCTCCGGGTCGAAGACCTCGTGGTCGAGTTCCCCATCGGTCGGACCGGTACGGTCAGCGCCGTCGCCGGCATCAGCTTCGACGTGATGCCCGGCGAGACACTCGGCATCGTGGGAGAGTCGGGCTGCGGCAAGTCGACGACCGGCCGCGCGGTCATGCAGATCGAGAAGCCGACCTCGGGTTCGGTCGTCTTCCGTGGCACCGACCTGACGGAGCTGTCGTTCAACGAGTTGCGCCTGGCACGCACGAAGATCCAGATGATCTTCCAGGACCCGATCTCCTCGTTGAACCCACGCCGGAAGGTGCGCGACAGCGTCAAGGAACCCCTCGACATCTGGGACCGCGGCACCGAGGCCGAACGGTCCCAGCTCGTCGACCGCGTGCTCGAAAACGTGGGCATCGATCCGCATCGAGCCGCCGAGAGCCGCCCGCACCAGTTCTCGGGCGGCCAGTGTCAGCGCATCTCGATCGCGCGTTCACTCGTACTCGACCCGACGCTCATCATCTGCGACGAGCCGGTGTCGGCCCTCGACGTGAGCGTGCAAGCCCAGGTGCTCAACCTGCTCGAGGACCTCAAGGCCCAGTACGGACTGACCCTCATGTTCATCGCCCACGATCTCGCGGTGGTCAAGAACATCAGCGACCGCGTCGCCGTCATGTACCTCGGGAAGCTGTGCGAGGTGGCGTCGGCGGACGATCTCTACGGCCGGCCGGCCCACCCCTACACGCACGTGCTCCTCGACTCGATCCCGGTGCCGGATCCCGAGGTCGACGTGGCGGGTACGAGCATCACCGGTGAGCCGCCGTCGCCCGTCAACCCGCCGTCGGGCTGCCGGTTCCACCCGCGGTGTCCGCGGGCGGACGAGCTGTGCATCAGCACCGAGCCGATCATGCGGCCGATCGCGGACGGTCACTTCGTGGCGTGCCACCATCCGCTCGAGACCTCCGTCTCGATCCCCTGATACCGTCCACGCCGATGTCGACGGCCGCTCCCGTGTGGACCGAGATCGAGGCACCGCGGTCACTTCGCAGGACGCTCAGCATCCACCGGATGGGCTGGGGTGATCCGACGACGCGACTCGCCGACGGGCGCTTCGTACGGGCCACGATCACGCCCGACGGCCCGGGCACGCTCGTGATCCGATGGGATCGCGATCCTGCCGGCGTCGACGAGTGCGGACTCGACGCCGAGGCCTGGGGTCCGGGCGCCGCATGGCTGCTGCAACAGGTCGACGGCCTCGTCGGTACCGCAGACCGGGCCGGTGTCTTCGAAAACGCACATCCGGCCGTCGAGCGGGCGTTGCGGGTCACACGCGGCGGGCGCATCGGTGCGTCGGGGATGCTGTTCCACCACCTGCTGCCCACGATCATCGCGCAGCGCATCACGGGTGGTGAGGCCGTCAGACAGTGGGCGAAGCTGTGCTACGAGCTGGGAGAGCCCGCCCCGGGTCCCGACGAGCTGGTCGCGTCGATGCGTCTCCCACCCTCGCCCGACAGCCTCACGCGGCGGCCGGCGTGGTGGTTCCATCCGCTCGGGATCGAGACGAAGCGGGCGCGACCGCTCACCGAGGTGGCGCGGCACGCCGACAAGCTGTGGCGGTGGACGGATGCCGGTACGGCGACCACGGCCGAGAAACTGGCCCTGATTCCCGGCGTCGGCGTCTGGACGATCGGCTCGACGCTCGGGCCCGTGCTCGGTGATCCCGACGCCGTACCGGTCGGTGACTACCACCACCCCAACACCGTCGCATGGGCGCTCGCCGACGAGCCTCGCGCCGACGACGACCGGATGCTCGAGCTCCTCGAGCCCTACCGCGGTCAGCGTGGTCGGGTCCTGTGGGCGCTCACGTCAGCGGCCGGGCCCGCGCCCAAGTTCGGACCGCGCCGGCGCATCCTCCCGATGGCAAGGTGGTGACCACCCGCCCGTCGTCGCGAACCGTTGCCCGCCTCCGGCTCGATCCGATCGTGTTCCCGGTCCGCCACCGAACGCCGATCGGTACGAGTCCTTCGCTACGATCTCGCGATCGTGTCGTCCCAGCAGTCAGTGTCTCCGGGCGTGGCGATCTCGAGCCCGTTGCGGCCGAGCGGTCCGTTCGGTCGCCTCGCGGATCGACTGCTCGTTCTCGACCTGCCCGATCTGTCCGATCCGCAGCGTGACGACACCGTCGCCTTCGTCTGCCGACGCGCCGACCGGATGCCGACCCCGCTCCGATCGGGGCTGGTGGCCGTGACGCTCGGTGTCACCGCCGTCGCGGCGCTCGTCGGCACCGACCGAACGACACGATTCCTGGCGAGGACCTCGCTGCCGTTCGTCGGCGAGTTGGCGCGCATGGTGCGGTCGCTGGCGTTCGCCTACGTCTGGGAGACCTGGCCGGAGACGTCGCCGTCGGGGGGCCGGACGTGAACGCGGCTCCACCGTCGCATCACGACTGCGAAGTGCTCGTCATCGGATCAGGGGCGGGCGGTGCGACGACCGCCGCTCTGCTGGCCGAGGCGGGTGTCGACGTCCTCGTGGTCGAGGAGGGCCCGTGGGTCGAGCAGGGTTCGGTCGTACCGTTCTCGCTCGAGCAGATGGATCGCCAATACCGGTCGGGTGGCGTCACGGTCGCGCTCGGTCGACCGTCGATCGCGTACACCGAAGGTCGATGCGCCGGAGGTGGCACCGAGGTGAACAGCGGGCTCTACCGGCGTCCGCCCGAGGAGACGCTCGATCGATGGCGACAGTCGCACTCGATCGTCGATTTCGGTGCGGCCGAGTTCTACGGCATCTGCGACGAGGTCGAGGCCGATCTCAGTGTGTCGACGGTTCCCGGACGGCACACGCCGGCGAGCGATCGGCTGCGGGCGGGCGCGGCAGCGCTCGGGTGGGACCACGACGAGATCCCACGGTGGATGACCTACCACGACGGCGGCGACGCCGACGCTGGTCAGCGGCAGAGCATGACGCGGACCTACCTGCCGCGAGCGCTGGTCGCCGGTGCACGGATCCTGTGCGAGCACCGTGTCGATCGGCTGATCGCCGATGAACGCCGCTCGTTCCGCGCCGAACTCATCGGGCCATCGGGCAGGCCGGCGACGATCGACTTCGACGCCGTCTTCGTCTGTGGCGGGGCGATCCAGACGCCGGCGATCCTCCAGCGGTCGGGTCACCGGCGCCGGATCGGTGGATCGTTGGCGATCCACCCCACCGTCAAGCTCGCGGCCCGATTCGACGAGGCCGTCAACGTGAGCATCGACGTCCCCGTTCATCAGGTCACGGAGTTCTCGCCCGACCTGTCGTTCGGTGGGTCGGCGAGTCAGCCCGGTCTGGTGGCGCTGGCGTTGACCGACAACTGGACCGAGATGCGCCGTGCCGTCACCGCATGGCCCGAGATCGCCGTGTACTACGCCGCCATCACCAGCGAGGGCCGTGGTCGCGTCATGGCCCTGCCCGGCATGAGCGACCCGCTCGTGTCGTACCGACTGACTCGTCGCGATCGACACCTGCTCGGGCAGGGGCTCGCCCGACTGGCGCTGGTGATGCTCGAGGCAGGTGCCCGAGAGGTGTACCCGTCGTTCCGGCACGCGCCGATCGTGCGGTCACGGGGGGATCTCGCTGCCATCGGGGAGCGCTTCGCGGCGACGTCGGCCAGCGTCATGACCGTGCACCTCTGCTCGACCGTTCCGATGGGTGAGGACACTTCGGTGGCCGCCACCGACAGCTTCGGTCGTCTGCACGGGACCGACAACGTGTTCGTCAACGACGCCTCGCTGCTGCCCGACGCTCCGGGCGTGAACCCGCAAGCATCGGTGATGGCCATCGCGATCCGCAACGCCCGCCACTTCATCGGGGCCCGGGGATGACGACGGCGGGCGGCCCACGGATGACCGACGCGCCCGACGTCACGATCGTCACCGGGGCGAGCGGTTGGCTCGGCTCGTCGCTGATGCATGCGCTGACCGACCGGGGTGGACCGTGGATGCGCACCGGCGCGATTCGGCCACTCGTTCGCACGCGAGTCGAGTCGGATGCGCTGCGGGCCCTCGGTCCGAACGTGCGACCCGTGGTCGGTGACCTGTGCGATCCCGGTGACCTGGATCGGCTCTTCGGTGACCTCGACGGTGTCGTCGACGTCATCCACGCAGCGGGCGTCATCCACCCGCACGGCGTCGCCGAGTTCTTCGCCGTCAACGTGGACGGCACCCGGGCGATGCTCCGACGATCGATGCGTGGACCGGTCCGTCGCTTCGTGCACGTGTCGTCGAACAGCCCGTTCGGTACCAACGCACACCCCGGTGACCGCTTCCGCAACGACGAGCCGTACCACCCCTACTACGGCTACGGCCGATCGAAGATGGAGGCCGAGCTGGCCGTCGTCGATGCGGTCGCCGACGGCCTCGATGCCGTCATCGTCCGTCCGCCGTGGTTCTACGGACCGCACCAACCACTGCGTCAGACGACGTTCTTCACGATGGTCCGCAAGGGACTGTTCCCGGTGTTCGGCGACGGCAACCAGTCCCGGTCGATGGTCTACGTCGACAACCTGGTACAAGGTGTGGTACGGGCCGAGCTGGTCACGACCCCACCAGGTGCTGCGTGGTGGATCGCCGACGGCTCCGCGTACACGGTGAACGAGATCGTCGAGACGGTGGGCCGTGCACTGGCCGAGGAAGGGTTCGCGGTTCGCCCGAACCGGGTGCGAGTGCCGGATGTCGTCGGTCGTCTCGCCGAACGTGCCGACGCCGTGATCCAGCGGACGGGGCGATACCACCAGCAGATCCACGTGCTGGGCGAGATGAACAAGAACATCGCCTGTCACATCGACGCCGCCAGAGCCGATCTGGGGTACGACCCCGAGATCGCGCTCGACGAGGGCATGCGGCGCAGCATTCGGTGGTGCCTGGACCAGGGGCTCGAGCTGTGACCCGCAGTCTGGTCACCGGTGGGAGCGGCTACTTCGGTTCGCTGCTGGTCGCCCGGTTGCTCGAGCAGGGCCACGAGGTCCGGGTTCTCGACCTGGCCGATGCGTCGGATCGACCGGCCGACGTCGAGTTCGTGGCCGGCGACATCCGTGATCCCGCGGTCGTGGACGGCGCTGTCCGAGGCGCCGACATCGCTTTCCACAACGTCGCCCAGGTACCGCTCGCCAAGGACTCGTATCTGCTGCGGTCCGTCAACGTGGACGGCACGCAGATCCTGCTCAAGGCAGCAGCTGACGCCGGGGTGGCCAAGGTCGTGCACACGTCGTCGAGCGCCGTGTTCGGCGTGCCGCGGACGAACCCGGTCCTGCCGAGCACCGTCCCCTCCCCTGCGGAGGCGTACGGGCACGCCAAACTCGCCGCCGAGTGGGCGTGTCTCGATGCGGCACGGACCGGACTCGACGTGTCGATCGTTCGGCCGCGCACGATCCTCGGCCACGGGCGACTCGGCATCTTCGGCATCCTGTTCGACTGGATCGCCGACGGAGCTGATCCGATCGTGCTCGGCGACGGTTCGAACCGCTATCAGTTCGTGCACGCCGACGATCTCGCCGACGCCGTCATCGCCGCCGGTGCGAATGTCGGTCCGAGCGTGTTCAACATCGGGACCGACCGCTTCGGCACGATGTACGACACGCTGGATGCGCTCTGCCGACACGCCGGCACCGGCGCGCAGGTGCGGCGACTGCCGGCAGGTCCCGCCGGTGCCGCGATGCAGGTGACGGCTCGGCTCGGCCTGACCCCGTTCGCGCCATATCACTGGCTCATGTACTCCAAGTCGATGTGGTTCGACCTCGACCATGCGCGCTCGACGCTCGACTGGACGCCACGATGGTCGACCGATGAGATGTTCGCCCAGAGCTACGACTGGTACCTCACGCATCGTGGTGCCACTCAGGAAGCATCGGCGAGCCACCATCGGCGTTCGGCTCGACAGGGTGTGCTCGGCGTCGTGAAGCAGCTCGGACGTGTGCTCCCACGCGCAGAGGCCCCGTCGTGACCGATCTCGACATCACGCATCGGGTCGACCGGATGAGATCGACGACGTGGTGGAGGTTGCTTCGACACACGCTGCCCGTCTACCTGCTGTCGCGGGCGTGCGTGCTCGCCGGCGCCGCGGTGGTCGCGGCAGAGCTGCGCGTCGACGCGAACCTGGCGGACGAGCAACAGCTCCCGATCGCAGACCCGCACGGTACGACGAACGCCGGGAGCGCGGTCAGGCCGATGCTCGATGTGCTGACCTCGTGGGACGGCCTGTGGTACATGGACATCGTCCGCAACGGCTACCCGAACTCGGTTCGGTCGGATGTGACCTATTTCGTCGACGAGGCGAGGGCTGCGTTCTTCCCACTCTTCCCGCTCCTCGGACGGACCTTCGACCGTGTGCTCCCCGGAGGTGACTCGTTCGCGGTCCTGGTGATGAACACCGTCTTCGGGCTGGTGGCGATCGTGCTGTTCGCCCTGATCGCCGAGCACCTGTACGGCGAGCGCGTCGCGCGCACGACGGCGACGTTGTCGGCCTTGTTCCCCGGGAGCTTCGTGCTGTCGTTCGCGTACAGCGAATCGCTCATGCTGCTCCTCGCGGCCGCCTGCCTGCTGCTGCTGCTCTACGAGGAGTGGACGGCGGCCGGGGTCTTTGCTGCGCTGGCGACGGCGACGCGCCCCAACGGGGTGGCGCTGATCGTCGCATGCGCGGTCGCGGCGTTCTTCGCGATCCGCGATCGACGAGACTGGAGTTCACTCACCGCGGTTCTCCTGGCACCGATCGGTTTCCTGACGTTCCAGGTCTGGCTCGGGCAGCACACGGGCGAAACCGGTGTGTGGTTCCGGGTTCAGCGCGAAGCCTGGGACGAGGGCGCCAGCTTCGGTTGGACCGCGATCCGCAACACCGTCGAAGCCGTGTGGCAGCCGATGACCTCGCCGACCGACACGATCACGGCGCTCAGCTTCGCCGCGACGATCGCGCTGATGATCCTCGCCTGGAAGGCGAAATTGCCGTGGGTACTGACGTCCTACTCGTGGACGATCATCGTGCTGATGCTCGTGCCGGCCACCGTGACCGCGCGCCCGAGGTTCCTGTTCACGGCGTTCCCCCTGCTGATCGGTGCCGCGAAATGGTTCGAAGCACGGCGTGATCGGGACGAGCTGCTCTGGCCGATGACGATGGCTGCGTGCGGCGCCGGACTGGCGGCGCTGACCGGCCTGTACGGCGTGTTCGGCGCGATCCCGTGACAGCGACGGCCTGGCGCGAACGTCCGCTGGCATGGATCGCCGCGGTCCTGGCCCTGCTCGCCTACGGGCCGGCCCTGACGGCGGCGCCGGGCCGGATGCCGAGCGACAGCAAGCTCTATCTCTACCTCGATCCCGGTCGGTTCCTCGGTGATGCGGCGGCGACGTTCGATGCTCGCCAGTTCGCCGGATGGGTCCCGCATCAGCACCTCGGGTACCTGTGGCCGAGCGGCCCCTGGTTCTGGGTGTTCGAGACGCTTGGGGTGCCGGACTGGATCGCGCACCGACTCTGGATCGGGACACTCATGTTGGCTGCCGGGCTCGGGGTCCGGTGGTGCGCCCGACTCCTCGGGCTCGGCACCGCGGCGGGTCTCGTGGCGGCGATCACGTACCAGGTGTCCCTCTACGTGCTGCCGTACGTCTCCCGGACGTCGGTGATGCTGCTGCCGTGGGCGGGCCTCGGATGGATCGTGGCGTTCACGATCCGCGCCACTCGCCGCCGAACGTGGGGCGATGCGGCCGCGATCTCGCTCGTCGTGCTCACCGTGGGTGCCGTCAACGCCACGGCCCTGGCGATGATCGTGCCGGGTCCGGTGCTCTGGCTCGTCCACGCGGCGTGGCAAGGGTCGATCGAGTGGCGACAGGCGGTCGTGGTCGCGCTTCGGGTCGGCGTGCTGTCGCTGGCCGTGTCGCTCTGGTGGATCGCGATGCTGCTGATCCAGGGGCGGTACGGCACCGACGTCCTTCCCTACTCCGAGTCGCTGGCCGATGTCTCGCTCACGTCGACGTCGGCCGAGACCTGGCGGGCACTCGGGTACTGGCTGTTCTACGTCCGCGATCCGTACGCAGCGACCACGACGGAGTCACTCCGCTACCTGTCGTCGACACCCGCGATCGCGATCAGTTATCTGATCCCCCTCTTCGTGGTTGCCGCGCTGGCGTGGGTTCGATGGGCGCATCGGCGGTTCGCCGCATTCCTGATCGCCACCGGGCTGGTGCTCGCGATCGGTGTGCACCCGATCGACGACCGGTCTCCGCTGATGCGAATGCTCGCCGGGAGCGACGACGGTGGTCTCGCGCTCGCGTTGCGCAGCAGTACGCGGGCGTTGCCCGTGACGATGCTCGGCGTCGCGTTGGCGTTGGCGATGGCCGTCGAGGCGTCGTCCACGTTCCGCATGCGTGCGGTCCGGGCTCCGGGTCAGTGGATCGCGGGAGGTCTGGTCGCGATCGTTGCGGTGGCGAACCTGCCGGGGCTCTGGACGGGAGGATTCGTCGACCCGGCGCTCGAGCGTGACCAGGATCCGCCCGCGTCCTGGACCACCGCGACCGCCGCGTTGGACGAGTCGGGCGACGGCGGCAGGGTGCTGCAGCTGCCCGGCGCCGAGTTCGGCGCGTACCGGTGGGGCTACACGGTCGATCAACCGCTGCCCGGGCTGACGGACAAGCCGCTCGTCACCCGCGATCTGCTGCCGCTCGGTTCGCCCGGTGCGATGGACCTCCTCTTCGCTCTCGACGATCGCGTGCAGCAGGGGGTTCTCGAGCCCGAGGCGCTCGCTCCGGTGGCCCGGCTGCTCGGCGTCGACACGCTGTGGCTGACCAACGACATCGCGTTCGACCGGTTCCGAACGGCTCGGCCCGAGGTCGTGCGAGACTTCGTCGCACGCGCTCCCGGCGTCGGCGAACTCGAGCCGTACGGTGAGCTGTTCCTCAACCGACCCGATGTCCCCATGACCGACGAGCGGTCGATCGGCGATCCGCGGGTCGGGCAGCCGGTCGTCCCGGTCGAGCTGGCGAACGTGTCCGAACCGGGCCGGGTCATCAGGGCGGCGGGGGCCGAGCTGATCGTGTCGGGTTCCGGCGACGGTTTGGTCGATGCGGCAGCGGTTGACCTGCTTGCGCCGGGGGTCGCAGCGGTCCGGTACAGCGCGCACGTCGATGACGTGGCCGATGTGTTCGACACTGCGGTCGGCGTGGTGGTCACCGACTCGAACCGCGATCGCGCCCGGCACTGGCGGAGCTCACAGGACACGACCGGCTACACCGAACCTGGCGGCCCCGACCAGGACGTACTCCGGCCGTCGGCATCCGACGCCCGCCTCGACGTGTTCGACACGAGTGACCCGACGACGCAGACGACGGCGGTCCAGCGGGGCCCGGTGGTCGCCACGGCGACCGCATACGGCGAGCCGTTCGCCTACCAGCCCGAGCATCGACCGTTCATGGCGGTGGATGGCGATCCGGAGACGGCCTGGCTGGTCGGTGAACACGGCGACCCGATCGGCGAGACGATCCGTCTGGTGTTCGCAGAACCGACGGGTCGTGTGGTGTTGCACCAGCCGAACGCTCCCGGCGACCGGCGCATCGTCGGGATCTCGTGGCGGACGTCGGTGCGGGACGGGAACGGCGGCGGGGATCTGGGTGAGGCCTCCTGGAACGGCGGCGGGCAGGAGATCCGCTTCGGTGCCGCGGTCGAACAGGTCGACATCACCATCGAGGCAGTCGCCGGGGGCACACCGTTCACCGGGTCGGCGGTCGCAGGCGTCGGATTCTCGGAGATCGATGTCGGACTCGGTCCCACGACCGAGGTCGTCCGGCCGCCCCACGATGCGCTCCTCGAGGTTCCTCCCACCACTCCCTTGGCGATGACCTTCGCTCGCCTCCGCACCGATCCGATGGATCGGTGGCGGGACGACCCGGAGCCGACGCTCGTGCGTGAGGTCGAGATCCCGTCGGCCCGCGAGTTCGACGTCGCGCTCACCGTCCGGATCGACGCACGAGCATCCGATTCCGAGCTCGCCGCGCTGTTCGGCTGGCCGGTGGTGGCGAGCACCCGACTGACCGGCTCCCCGCGGCACGCCGGGGTCGCCGCCTTCGACGACGACACCGACACGGCCTGGGTCACTGCGTTCGGCGCCGCCGAGGGCGCGACGCTCACCACGCGAGCGGACCGACCGATCGAGTCGATCCAGGTCGGCCAACCCGTGACGGGCCTGAGCCGGGTCACCTCGATGACGCTGCGCTCGGGCGCCGAGGAGCGTGTCGTCACGCTCGCACCGGACGCAGCCGGCGGCGCGGCCGGAGTCGTCGATCCGCCGCTTCCACCCGGGGAGATCACGTTCACGATCACGGGCATCGATGCCGCGACCACGATCGACCGCAGGTTCGGCGACCCGGTGACCCTGCCATCGGCGATCACGGAGCTCCGATTCGACGGACGTCCGACCATCGTTCCACTCGGTGCCGCGACGACGTCGGTCGAATGCACCCCCGTCGCAACGGTCGACGGGCGGCCCGTGACTGCGACGATCGAGGTCGCCGGTGACCGCTGGCTCGGCGGCGGTGCGCTCACGGTCACGCCGTGCGACGACACGATCGTGCTCGGTGCTGGCACGCACCTGATCACCGGGCACACCGAGTTGCCGATCTCGCTCGACCAGCTCGCGCTGGACGACGGGGTCCGGCCGGCACTGAGGGCGCTCGCCGAGCCGCCGACCGTGGAGGTGCTGGTCCGGGATCGATTCTCCCGCACCGTTCGGCTCGACGACTGCGAAGCCGGGTGCTGGTTGATCGTCGGAGAAGGCCGGAGCGATGCCTGGCACGCCGCGGGACCCGGCGGATCGCTCGGTCCCTCCCGACCGTTGGACGGCGGCTTCAACGGCTGGTGGATCGACGCGACCGAGGGGCCGGTGCTCGTGGAGGTGTCGTGGACCGCACAGCGAGGACTCACCTGGGCACTGCTGCTGACGGTGCTGGCGACGCTCGTGGCGGCGGTGTTCGCCGTGCGCGACCTCCGGTTGCGGGAGGCTGGTCACGTCGTCGTGGGCGCGGCCTCCCGGTGGTGGGCCCCGGACGACCCGCTCCCGGCGCACGCGGCTTGGGCGACCGCCGTGTCGTGGACGGTCCTGGCCGCGCTGCTCGTCGACCCCGGTTGGGCGCTGTGGGGTGCCCTGGCCGGGAGCGCCGTCGTGCTCACCCGTCGCCGTCGCCTCCCTGAATCGACCGCGCTAGCGAGCCTCCTCGTCGTCGCGGTGGTCGTGCTCGTTCGGGAGCGGCGCGTCGCCCCGCTCCCGAACGGCGGATGGCCGATGACGTTCGAGTCGGTCCACCAACTCGGGATGTTCGCGATCGTCAGCCTGCTGGTCGGCGCGCTCGTCGCGCTCGACAGCGACCTCGACACCGACGAGCAGGCCAGTGTCGTGACCCCCCGCTCCGACCGGGGTGCCACGGCCGACATCGACGCCGACCCGATGCCGCGCGAGGGCACCGCGATCGAGAGGTGACCGGTCACTACCCTCGTCGGTGATGGTCGAACTGCTCCGACGACGACCGGTCGTGACCAGCGCGGCGGTCGCCGTGCTTCCGCTGGTGGTGGCCGTCGTGGCCCTCTTGTGGAAGCCGTGGGCGCCGGTCCTCGATCTCGCCATGACCGAGTTCCGGGTACGCGACGTCGGTGGGCGGTTCACACCCCGGATCGGTCTGCCCGGACGGATCGGAGACTTCCCCGATCAGGGCAGTCACCCGGGGCCCTGGTCGTTCTACCTGTTGGCGCCGTTCTACCGGCTCGCCGGTGCGTCGGCGTGGGGCATGCAGCTCGGCAGTGTCGCCATCAACTCGGTTGCGTTCGTCGGAGTGGTCATGGTCGGACGCCGGCTGGCCGGCACGGTCGGCGCCCTGACGATGGCTGCGGTCGTCGCCGTCGCCGTCCGCGGTTTCGGGTTGAACGTGCTCACCCATCCGTGGAATCCGTACTTCCCACTGGCCCTGTGGCTCCTGCTGCTGGTGTGCGCCTGGGCCGTACTCGCCGGCGATCATCGGCTGGCGGTGGTCGTCGCCGTGTGCGGGAGCGTCGCAGCTCAGACCCACGTGCCGTACCTGCTGTCCTGCGTGCTCGTCAGCTTGCTCGTGCTCGTCGCGTTGACGCGACGCTGGCTGATGACGACCGGTGACGAGCGAGCGGCGATCGGTCGGTCGACCCTGATCGCCCTCGGAGCAACGGTCGTACTGTGGGTACCACCGCTGGTCGATCAATGGCGTCGCGACCCGGGGAACCTGACGATGCTCTACCGGCACTTCACCGGTGAGCCGGCCGAGCCGCTCGTGACATCGCCCGTCGCCGCCAAGGTGTTCCTGCGGCACCTCGACGTGTTCGGTGCCGGCTGGGCATGGCTCACCCACGCCGACGGGTTCGTGCACCGGTCCGGTCTTCCCGTCGAGTCGGGTCTGAGCGGATCGGCGATCGGTGGAGGGATCGTCGTGCTGCTGTGGATCGGTGCGGTGGGGACCGCATTCCGGATGCGACACCGCCTGCTGAACTCGCTGAACATCGTGCTCGCTGTCGCGCTCTCGGCCGGCATCATCTCGATGACGCGCATCTTCGGCAAGGTCTGGTTCTATCTGACGTTGTGGGCGTGGATGACGATGCTGCTCGTGCTGGTGTCGACCCTCTGGACGGCGCTGCTGGTCGCGCAGCGGCACAGGGAGGTGCTCGACCGGCATCTCCGTTCGTCGGTGATCGCCGTCGTCGTGCTGTCCACGCTGCTGTCGCTCGGCGCGGTCCCGTCCCATGACGTTCCCGAGCCCAACCTCTCCGACGGCCTGCGCGCCCTCGTGCCACCGACGATCGATGCGCTCGAGGCCGGTACCGGGGCGGCCGTCGGGCGCGACGGCACCTACCTCGTCTTCTGGCAGGACTCGGTGTTCATCGGCTCGCAGGGCTACGGCCTCGTGAACGAGCTCGAGCGGCGCGGGATCGACGTCGGTGTGCACGACACGTGGCGGGTCCCGGTGACGCATCATCGGGTGCTGCCACCCGGCACCTACGACGCCGAGGTCCATCTGGTGTCGGGAATCTACATCGGCGAGTGGCGTGAGCGCGACGATCACGTCGAAGTGGCGACCGTCGATGTGCGCACCGACGCCGAGCGAGCCAGGTTCGACATGTTGCGCGAGCGCGTCGGCAGGCGCCTCGACGAGCTCGGCCGTACGGAGCTGATCGAGACGGTCGACCGCAACCTGTTCGGCGCCTCACTCGACCCCGACCTCCCGAACGACGTGGTGGACGATCTCGCCGAGATGCTCGTGCTCGGCGAACCGGTCAGCGTCTTCATCGCGCCTGCCGGGAGTACGTTCTGATCAGGTTCCGGACGTGACCCGTTGCCCCTTTCGGCGTGCCGGATCCGAGCTGGTCGTGGTGCCTCAGCCTGGATCCACCGATCTGATGGGGTGAGCGTCGATGGCGCGTCCACCAAAAAGGCCTCCTGAACTGGGATGATTGTGATGTTCAACGTCACAACACCAACCAGCTCGGGAGGCACTTTCTGTGTGGCCAGTATCGCGCACCATCGACCGCTACGACACGGTCTTCGATCATGACGGGCTGATCTCCAACGCCGGGCTGATCGTCACCGCGACGCTGATGATGCGCCTAGGTGTGGAGCAGCTCACGACACGCTGGGTGCGCACCGGAGCACCGAACGCCGGCCGCAAGATCTGCACCCTGATCGCCGCGATGCTGGCCGGTGCGACCCACATCGATCACGTCGACGTGGTCCGTGCCGGCGCGACTCAGGCGGTGTTGCCGTTCCGAGTGATGGCACCATCGACGATCGGGACGTTCCTGCGGACCTTCACGTTCGGGTTCGTCCGCCAACTCGACGCCGTCGCCTCCCGTCTGCTGGCGCGGGCGTGGGAACTCGGCGCCGGCCCCGGCAAAGCGCCGTTGGTGATCGATCTCGACTCGACGATCTGCGAAGTGCATGGTCACGCCAAGCACGGCGCCGCGTACGGCTACACCCGCCAACTCGGCTACCACCCGCTGCTCGCAGTGCGCGCCGACACCGCCGAGATCGTGTTCTCGAGGATGCGCAAAGGCTCGGCCGGGTCCTCGCGCGGCGTGGTCCGCTTCGTCGACGAGGTTGCCGCGATCGTGCGCCGCGCCGGGGCGCCACGGGGCCGGTCACGGTGCGCGCCGATTCAGGGTTCTGGTCCTGGAAACTGATCGACCGCTTGAACCGGCATCGAATCGCCTGGTCGATCACCGTCACCAGCCACGCCAAGATCAAAGCCACGATCGCCCAGATTCCCGACGACGCCTGGCAACAGATCGATTACACCGCGGGCGGGGTCGCCCAGGTCGCCGAGTGCGTCTACACCGTTGGTCGGCGCGGCTCATCGAAGTTCCGCACCGTCCGGTTGGTGGTGCGTCGCACCCGCTTCACCGAGCCAGCCCAGCTCCGGCTGTTTCCCGAGTGGCGCCACCACGCGTTCATCACCAACCGCTGTGACCTCAGCGCTGTCGAAGCCGACGCCTTCCACCGCCACCACGCCGTCGTCGAACTCGCGATCCGCGACCTCAAAGCCGGCGGCGCCGAACACATACCTTCCGGGCACTACCCAGCGAATGCCGCCTGGTTCGCCTGCGCCGTGATCGCCCACAACCTCACCCGCTGGGCCTGCCAGCTCGCCGATCAGCCGACCGTCACCAGCGTCACGTTCCGGAACCGCATCACCGCCACCCCCGCCGTCGCCGTCAACCGCTCCGGCCGCCACACCCTCCGCATGCCGCGTCGATGGCCCTGGGCCGACACCTTCACCAGCCTGCTGACCGCCATCAGGGCTCTGCCCGGTCCCGCCGGATAGAACCCGGCCCGCGGACCAGCGCACCGCAGCACCCCACCCAGCGCCGACAACACCACCGAACACGACACGCTCACCCCACACGCCCCGACACACCTCCCCAGACACGCCCACGCCGAACCGAGCACCACCAGCACCAGACCGACCCCCACTCAGCCAATCGGTGGATTCAGGCTCAGTCGCAGCCGACCGGCGGATCCGTGACGAGCACCAAGGTGCCGACCACCCGTTCGTCGATCCGGTCCGCCGACTCGATCGCAGCATCGACACCGGCGCTGCTCGCGAGAATCCGACCCTCGGTGGCGAGCAGCGGCAACAGCCCGTCGGCGACGAGGACGAACGCTTCGTCGCCGTCACCCGAGAGCGCGCGCTCGAACCGTGCGGGCAGATCTCCGGGCAGCCCTTCGAGGTCGAGCTCGACACCGCCTGCCGCGAGGTCGTCGGCTGCGGCGGCGATCAGCTGGTCGATCTCGGCTTCACTCGTCGGGTCGAACGGCGAGGCCCGCGAGATCATGCACGCAGGGCCGGCGTAGCGCACGGCTGCACCGCGCTCGATCTGTCGGATCGTCGTGACCTCGGTGCCGTCCGCGCGCCGATCGGTGCCGAGTTGGCGGACCACGCCTTCGTCGTCCACACGGAACTCGACACCCAACTCGCGAAGCCGCATCTGTACCGCCGAACTCCAGGCCTCGAACGGACGCAGGTTGCTCACGTCGTAACGCACCGGCCCTCCGGGCTCGAACGTCGCGAGGTCGTCGAAGGTCCGGTCGAGCGTGTCAGCGGCGGCGCGATCGGCGGTGGGACCGAGGTCGTGGGCCGTGTACCGCAGATTACCGACGCCGAACACGGCGACGACCGCAAGCACGCCGACCGTCACGTGACGATCGGCCACTCGCCCCGCTGCCAACTCGACCACCGACCAGGCAACCGTCGTCCACACGAACACCGACAGCACCCACAGCCACCGGACGTGGTGCGAGCCGAGGCCGACGATCGAGACCGTCTGGATGGCGAGCGTCGCGACCGCGGTCACGACGCCGACGAGCGCGACGAGTCCCGCAGACGCCACCACGTACATCGCTCTTCGCCGAAGCGCCACGGACAGCCATCCCAGCACACCGATCACGACAGCGACGGCGAGCAGTGACAGCGCACCGTTGGGCAGCCCCGGGACCATCAGCCGGGACCCATCGGGTGTCGCGGTCAGTGGCGTCGAGGTGACGGTGTCCTCGAATCCGTACCTGCTCCACCAGGGCGGAAGTGCCACGACGCTGGCGACGAGCCGCACCGACGTCGCCGCACCGATCGTGACATCACCGCCACCGGCGTTGCTGGCGAGACGGGCCAGGTTCCCCTGCCCCTCGCCGAACAGTTGCTCGATCACCGGCTGCAGCCAGGCCACGACGACCACGGCACCGCACCACCAGGTGGTGCGATCGTCGAGCACCCGGCGGGGTGGCCGCGCGTCGGCCAGGAGGGCGGCGACTCCGAGCGCAACAACCATGAGACCGAACACGCCGAGCACGTAGACGTAGCCGATGTGCGTCTGGACGATCAGCGATGCGACCGCCAACCAGCCGGGCAACATCGTCCACCGACCACCCACCACGCCCACCGTGAGCATCAGAAAGCACATGAAGGGCACGAGCAGTGCGTGCGGCTGCCAGATGTCGATGAGGAGCTCGCTCCCCATCGACCACGTGAGCGCCGACAACATGACGAGGACCCACCGCTCGACCCGCCAGCCGCCGATCCGGGAGCCGATCCACGCCGTCGCGAGCGCGAAGCCGGTGTTGACCGCGCCGACACCGATCGCCACGCCCGTTCCGATTCCGGACCATCGCCCGATCGTCCACATGAACGGGGCCAGAAGGTCCGGGTACAGCGGGCCGGGGTTGTTGACGTCGGTGCCGAGGGTGAGCGACGCCGAGGTCCACGAGCCGAGCAGCGGGTGATCCGATGTGCCGACGTCGTACGCGCGGATCGCGAGCAGCGCACTGTCGCCGACCGGAAACCACCCTGTAGCGACCGCCCGCACCGATGCGACCACGATCGGGAGGACCACCAAAGTACGGATCGACCACTGCAGCCACCGAGGTGGTTCGTTCGAGTCGTTCGACGGAGCGGTCATCGGGCTGGAGCGGCGCTCGGGCGTCCGCGCCGGTGCGAACTGTAGCCTCCTGCCGGTGGACCTGACCGAACGTGGTGCGAGCACGACCCGCCACCCGTGGGAGGTCCAGCGATTCCACGCCTACCGACGGATTCTCGCCGATCACGGCGCGCTGGGAGCGCGTCGCGTCCTCGATGTCGGTGCTGGTGACGGCTGGTTCAGCGACGTGCTCGCCGATGCACTCCACGCGGATGCCATCACGACCTGCTGGGACGTGAATTACGACGATCACGACCTCGAGCCGGCCCGCCCCGGACAGGTGCGGACCCGTGAGCGACCGGGTCCTGACCACGATCTGATCCTCGTGCTCGACGTGCTCGAACACATTGACGATCCCGAAAAGTTCATCGCGGAGTTTCTGCAGCCGATCACCGACCCGCACGTTCCCGTGCTGGTCGCCGTGCCCGCCTACCAGCGGCTGTTCGGATCGCACGACGTCGCACTCGGGCACCACCGCAGGTACGGACGACGGCAGCTTCTCGACCAGGTCGCGGGATGGATCGACGTCGTCGAGCACGGCTCGCTGTTCACGACGCTGTTGCCGTTTCGTGCGGCCACGGTGGTGGCGGAGCGTCGGCGCGGACCGACCGGGTCGATGCACGGCATCGGGCACTGGACCGCGGGCCCGTCCGTCACCGCGCTCGCCAACGGCTGGCTCGCCGCCGACGCTCGAGCCGGCCGGGCCCTCGCTCGAGCCGGATTTCGGCTGCCCGGGCTGTCGCACTGGGCCTTCGGGGTCGGGAGATGAGCACTCGCATCGTCGTCCCGTGCTTCGACGAGGCCGACCGGCTCGATGTCGACGCGTTCACCGAGCTGGCCCGGCACGTCGACCAGGTCGTGTTCGTGGACGACGGCTCCACCGACGACACGCGTATCGTGATCGAACGATTGGTCGAGACCCATGGCGACCGCATCGCGCTGATCCCGCTGGAACGGAACGTCGGCAAGGCGGAGGCGGTGCGTGTGGGGATGATCGCTGCGATCGAACGTGGCAGCTCGCTCGTCGGGTACCTCGACGCCGACCTCGCCACGCCGGGCGCGGAGATGCTCCGCTTGGTCGACATCGCAGCGCAGCAGCCCGATCTGACGGCGGTGTTGGGCAGCAGGGTCGCGCTCCTGGGTCACACCGTGCATCGCCGGCCCGCCCGCCACTACCTCGGGCGTCTCTATGCCACCGCCGCCAGCCTGGCGTTGGGAGTCGCGGTGTACGACACTCAGTGCGGGGCCAAGGTGTTCCGGGTCGGCAGGCCGCTCAGGCAGGCCCTGACCGAGCCCTTCCACGACGCCTGGTCGTTCGATGTCGAACTGATCGCGCGACTGCTCGCTCACGATCCGCGTCCGGCCGACCGGATGCTCGAGGTTCCGTTGAACGAGTGGAGCGATGTCTCCGGGTCGGCAGTGAGCCCGCTCGCCGGCGCCCGTGCGCTGTGGGCCCTCGCCGGCCTCCGGATCCGTGTCGGTCGTCACCGACGACGCTACGCCTGAGCCGGTCGGATGCTCCGAACCAGGCGCTTCGCTGCATCGGTGATCGCCCACGTGGTGACGAGCCACATCGACTCGACCACGATCCGGCCGGACATCTTCGACTTGCCACGCTCGCGGTCACGGAAGACGATCGGCGTCTCGGCGATCCTGAAGCCGGCACGGTCGAGCCGTCGCACGAGCTCGGTCAGGAACGCGTATCCCTCCGCCTGGGTCGTGGTCGGTTCGATCGCGCGCAGTGCCTCGGCCGTGTAGGCGCGGAATCCCGACGTACAGTCGTGAGCAGGAAGGCGGAGCACGGTACGGGTGTAGGTGTTGCCCCACTTCGACAGGAGTCTCCGGTGCGCCGGCCAGTCGGTCGTGCCGCCACCACGGACGTACCGGGATCCGATGACGGCGTCGGCGCCGCCGGCGATCAGGTCCAGCATCGCCGGGATCACGGCCGGATCGTGCGAGAGATCGGCGTCCATCGACACGATCACGTCGTAGCCGTCGTCGAGCACACGTGCGAAGCCGGCACGGTAGGCACTCCCGAGCCCACATTTGTCCGGTCGATCGAGCACGGTGATGCCGCCGAGCTCCTCGGCGAGTGACCGGGCCGCGTCAGCGGTGCCGTCGGGGCTGTCGTCGTCGACGACGAGCACGTCGATGGGCGCGTCGAGCGAGCGGACGGCTCGGAGGTGGACCTCGATGTTCTCCCGCTCGTTGTAGGTCGGAAGCACGATGACGCTGCGCACAGTGGCGGAACGCTATCCGCGCCGCCGCCGTGCGGTGACGACCTCGCGGTGGAGGGCCGACGTGACGCCGAGTGCCGACTCGTCCCAGCTCAGGCTCGCGGCCCAGGCGCGGGCACCCTCCGTGAGTTGGGCGAGACGTTCGGGATCGGTCACGACGTCGGCGATGGTGTCCCCGAGCGCGTCTGCCGGCACGAGCAGGCCCGAAGCGCCGTCACGAACGCTGCTGCGGTGGCCGCGGATGTCGGTGGCCACGCACGGCGTGGCGCACGCCGCTCCCTCGGTCAGACTCAGGCCCCAGCCCTCGGCGATCGAGCCGCTCACCACCAGCCAGGCCCGCCGGTACATCGACAGCAGGTCGTCGTGGGTGATCCGGCCCCTGAGCCGGATCCACTCGGAGGCACCGGCAGCGTCGATCTGCGCCTGCAGGTCGTGGTGGAGCGGCCCACCTCCGACGATGTCGACTCGGAGATCGGGGACCCGCCGGCGTGCGACGAGTGCTGCGTCGATCACCCGATCGAACCGCTTGACGGGTGCGAGCCGGCCGACGGCCATGATCGACGGCTCGGTCGCCTTGGCCCCGCCGGGGCTGAACCGCGGGTCGACCCCGTTCGGGTACGCAACGACGCGATCGGGTCGGAATCCGAGCTCGAGCAGTTCGTCCCGCGTCGCATCCGACGGCGTGACGGTCAGGCCGCGTCGATAGAAGGGCGGAGCCAGCCGTGCTTCCAGGAGTCGTCCGGCCGGGGCGAGCGGGCCGGGCATCACCTGGTCCCACATCGGTCCGTGAACGTGGTGGAACACGGTGATCCGCGGCCGGCGGCACCACACCGGGGAGAACCAGGGTACGCCGTTCCAGATTTCGACGAGGGCATCGTACGGCCCCATCCGACCCGACAGCTCCGACGCGACGGTCCGCGGGAACACCGAGTAGCGGCTGCCCCGTCGGATCACCCGGTAACCGTTGCGACGATCGGTGGCGGGCAGGCCCACGGCGGCCGACGTGCGGTGCGTGACGTCGAGTCCACGCTCGGCCCATCGCCGCATGAACTGGTCGGCGTGGACCTCCGAGCCGCCGGCGTCGCGGTCGTCGAGGTCGCGCCACGCCAGCACGTGGACCCGCCGGACGCCGCATTCGACGAGTTCGGCGACGCGCCGGTCGAGCTGCTCGGTGGTGGAGCGGTCGTCGGTCATGAGTTCGTCAGACTATGACCCGCCGGACGGCCGACGAGGGTTCCTCCCGTTCCGGTCCCCGGGTCGCTACCGTTCCGACGTGCCCTCGACCAGTCCGCCGACGCCGTTCGTGCTCGGTGGCGCGTTGCGACGGCCGTCGTGGCCGGAGTCCAGAGCGACGGCACTGTCGATCGGCGCTGTGCTCGCGGTGGTCGTTGCTCCGTTGCGCGGGCTGTACCGAGCGACCGGATCGTCGATGGAAGAGGGCTTCATGCTCGTCTTCCCGAAGCTCGTGCAGCAGGGGCAGTCCGCCAACGAGGACTTCCTGCACCTGTACGGTCCGGCGTCGCTCGATGTGCTCGCCCTGTGGTACCGCGTCTTCGGCGACACGCTCGAGAGCCAGCGCACGTTCGGTCTGCTGCAACACCTCGGGATCATCTTCGCCCTGTACGCGCTGGTTCGGGCATTTGGCCGCGTCGCAGCGGTCGGATCCGCGCTCGTCGCCGCGATGCTGATCCTCACGCCGATCGGGCTCTCGGCGCTCGCGTGGCACGGCGCGCTGGCGCTGGGGCTGTGGGCGGTCGTGTTCGCCGTTCGATCCGCCGCCACCGAGTCGGCGGCGGATCTGTGGTGGGCCGGCGGACTCGCCGGCCTGGCACTCGGGTACCGACCCGACCTCGTCGTCGGCCTGGGCCTCGCCATCGGGTTCGTGCTGTGGCGACGACGGACGGGTTGGCCGGTCGTGACGCTCGGTGCCGTCGTCGGTCTGCTCCCGATGTGGTTCCACCTGGTGCGTGTGGGGCCGGTGGCCGCGTTCCAGGGCATGGTGCTCGACCCGATCGTGGAGCTGCGGCCGGGTCGCGAGCTGCCCCGACCGCCCGGCTGGAGCGAGGCCGACGGAGCTCTCCAGGCGGTGGCCGAAGGTGTACCGCCGTGGTGGGGTCTCCCCGCGCTCGGTCACAGCCAGCAGCTGTTCTTCTGGTTCTTCGCGGTGATCCTGATCGCGTTCGCCGTGCCGTTGGTCGGGCTGTGGGCGATGCGACGCGACGAAGGTGGTGCTTCCACGGGGTTCGTGCTCGCCGTCGGCGGACTGTTCGGGCTGGGAATCCTGCCCCAGGCGATGCAACGCCCCGACTCGACGCATCTGGCGTGGGTGGCGGTCGTCTCCTGGTCGCTGCTCGTGCCGGCCGGCGTGGTGCTGGCGCGCGGCCGCTTCACGCCCGTCCGACGGGCGCTCGGCGCAACGGTCGTCGTGGGGATGCTGATGCTGGTGGTCTGCCCCTTCTACACGTACCGGCACTACCTGCTGCACACCCGGGTGTCCGCCGGGCAGCTGCCGGTGCCGTTCCTGGTCGAACGGGGCGACCACCGCTTCTGGTTCGGCGACTACTTCGTCGCGAAGGCGCTCAACGAGATGATCCCCGAGCTCGATGCCCGGTCCGAACCGGGCGACCGTCTGATCGTGGGCCCGGCCGACCTGAGCCGCACGATCTACAGCGACGTGTCGGTCTACTTCCTGTTTCCCGAGCTGGAACCGGCCACGTACTACATCGAGATGGACCCCGGTCTCGCCGATGTCGAGGGGTCCGGGCTGGCGAACGACATCGCGTCCGCCGACTTCCTCGTCCTGACGAACATCTGGACCGGCTGGAACGAACCGAACGCGTCCGATCTGCATCAGTCGCACGAGCACAACCAGGCGGTGGCGGACGGCTTCTGTCTCGTCGAACGCTACGAGGACAACCTGGTGCTGCTGTTCGAGCGATGCGAAGGCGGTGGCGGCACCAGCCCGGCCGACGTGACCGGTCGCTACCCGGTCGTGGCCAACGACGACGCCTGAATCCGGGTCCGGGGCACGCCGACGAGCGTGCAAAGCTGATGGAATACGTGTGCTCCAGAGCTGCCGGTTCGGAACGGAACGCCTCCGGGTCGCGCCCTGGCACCACGAGCTGACCGACGAGGCCCTCGCCCGATTCGTCGAGACGCTGCTCACGCCGGCGGTGACCGATCCACTCCCAACCGATTGGCGCGGACCCTACGACTTGCCGCGTGCGATGAGATGGATGCTCGAGCGCGACGCCGAGTCGACCGTCTCGCTCGTGCGAGAGCGGAAGTCGGGCGCATCGGTCGGTCTGCTCATCGTCACCGCCGACCAGCCGGCGGAGCCGCCGCTCGATCTGCGGATCGGTTACCTCCTGACCGAATCTCGATGGGGGCGGGGTCTCGGCAGCGAGCTCATCGGCGGTCTCGTGGCGTGGTGCCGGTCGACCGGCATGGTCGGAGCGTTGGCCGGTGGCGTCGAGCCCGGCAATCCCGCGTCGGCCCGTGTGCTCGCCGAGCACGGGTTCACCGCAGACGGGGATGCCGGCGGTGTGCAGCAGACCTACCGGTTGCACCTGCCGCCCTCGGCGGTCGCGATCCGATCCGAGGGTCCGGATGACGCGGACGTGATCCGCGCCGTCGTGACGGCGGCGTTCGATTCACCGGTCGAGGCGGAGCTGGTCGACCGGATTCGCGCCTCACCCGAGTACCGGCCCGATCTCGCCATGGTCGCCGAGGTGGGCGGTCGAATCGTCGGCCACGTCATGATCAGCGGGGCCCTCGTCCGTCACGCGGGCGGTGAACGATCGATCGTCATGCTGTCACCGCTCGCCGTCGCTCCGGACCATCAGCGCCACGGTGTGGGCGCATCGCTCGTCCAGGCGGCGGTCGCCCGAGCCGAAGCCGTGGGCGAGCCGATCGTCGTGCTGGAGGGGAACCCGGCGTACTACTCACGATTCGGTTTCGAGCACTCCGTCGCCTTCGGTCTCACGTTGCCGCTCCCCGACTGGGCGCCGTCGGAAGCCGGTCAGGTGCTGAGCCTCTGCGCCCATGACGGCCTGGATCCCACGCTGCGAGGCAAGGTGGTGTATCCCGTTGCGTTCGACGGTGTCGACGGCCCCTGAGTGTCGACCGTCAGCCGAGCGGGAGGCGGCGGAACACGGGTCTCGGCACGTGGCGGAGGATGCTGAACACGTAGCGGAGCACTCCGGGTGTCCACACCGTGTGCTTGCCCTTGCGCATTCCGGCCACCGCGAGCTCTCCGACGACCCTCGGTGTGGTGGCGAACGGTGCCGACTTCATGCCCCGCGTCATCCGGGAGTGCACGAACCCGGGGCGGATGACCGTGACCCGAACGCCCGAACCCGCGAGCGAGTCGCCAAGGCCCTGGGCGAACGCGTCGAGCCCGGCCTTCGACGAGCCGTAGACGAAGTTCGCCGCCCGCACCCGTTCGCCTGCCACGCTCGACAGCACCACGAGGTGTCCGTGACCCTGGCGACGCATCACACCCGTGCAGGCGAGCGCCGCTGCGACGGCCCCGGTGTAGTTGACGTGAACGGCTTCGGCTGCGGCCTGCGGATCGTCGTCGAAGTCGGCCTGGTCACCGAGCTGGCCGAACGCGATGATCGCGACGTCGAGATCGCCGTGCTCGACGGCGAGCCGTCGCGCGAAAGCGTCGTGGGTGGCGGTCGCTCCGGCATCGAACGCTTCCACCACCACGTCGAGACCCTCCCGTGCGAAGTGCTCGGGTCGTGCCTCGTCGGGGCGCCGACACGCGAGCACGATGGTCCGGGTCGACGGAGAGACGAGTTCGTCGACGATGGCGCGGCCGATCTCGCTCGTGCCACCGAGCAGCACGATGGTCTGGGGTTCTTGGAGCGCGTTCTGCATCGGATTCCGTCCAGGTGGGTCGAGCGGTCAGGTGAGTTGGAGGCGGCGGCTGAGGTCGCTGGCCCACAGACCCGCGGGGTCGACGCGGCGGCGGACCGCCTGCCATTCGGCCAGTCGGGGGTAGCCGCGCCTGACGTCGGCGGGCGTCATGTGGAAGTCCTTCGCCAGATAGTGGCGTCCCCCCGCAGCCAGCACGAGTTCATCGAGATCACGTAGCAGCGGCCCGAGGCCTGCTCGATCGGTCGCAACATCGATCGCGAGCGTCCAGCCGCCCATCGGGAAGCTGAGTGGCCCGCGGTTGCCCGGGCCGAAGCGCTTCAACACCGTGAGGAAGATCGGCAGTTGCGCGGCCGAGATCCGCCCGATCACGGTCCGGAGGGTGTCCTCCGCACCGAACGGTACGACGAATTGGTACTGCAGGAAGCCCGATCGTCCGTAGACCCGATTCCAGCTCCCCACCGAATCGAGCGGATGGAAGTACGCCGGAATCGACTCCACCCCGGTGTGCCGACCGCGCCGCGCCTTGCGGTACCACAGCTCGTTGAACGCGTTGACCGACAGGCGGTTGATCACGCCCCTCGGCGGCATCACCGGCGGAACAGCGACGAGTTGGCGGCCGTCATAGGCGAGCGGATCGACGGCTTCCCCTGCACCGAGATCGTCCCGAGTTGCGTGCTCGCCGTTGGTCAGGACACCTCGACCGAGGTTTCGTCCTCCGGCCAGCAGGTCGATCCAGGCGACCGAGTAGCGGAAGTTCGCATCGCTGTCGGCCATGCGGGCCATGATCTCGTCGACGTCGCCGATCCGGTGGGTCTCGACGGCCATCCGGCTCGTCTCGATCGGGATCAGCCGAAACGTCGCATCGAGGATCACGCCGGTGAGGCCCATGCCGCCCACCGTCGCCCAGAACAGCCCGTGGTCGTTGCCGGCTCGTTCGTCGGGCCCGAGCTCGACCACGGTCGTGTCGGCGAGCATCACCCTCATGCGGGTGACGTGTTGGCCGAACGAGCCGTCACGATGGTGGTTCTTGCCGTGGATGTCGGATGCGATCGCGCCGCCGATCGTGACGAACCGCGTCCCGGGCGTGACGGGAACGAACCAGCCTCGCGGGACCAGCATCGCGAGCAGATCCTCGAGCTGGACGCCGCCGCCGGCCGTGACCGTGCCGGATTCGTCGTCGATGACGATCCGCTCGTTGGCCGGCGCCAAGCGCAGTACGTGACCGCCGGCGTTCTGGGCGGGATCACCGTAGGAGCGGCCGAGTCCGCGGGCGATGCCGCCGCGGGCAGGCAGATCCTTGATCGCAGCCGGGAGCCCGGCCTCGTCCAGATCGTACACGGCGGCGGCCGACGGGGTGGCGCCGCCCCATCCGGCCAGCAATGTGGCCCGGGCTCTGGAGATGTCGGCTGTCGTCACGGCGCCCGACAGACTAACGCCGCGCCCGTGCACCTCCGCCAGGTCGCACCGTCGGCGCCCGCCGGTCCCGAGGAGGGGTGCTCACACACGGGCGAACGCAGTGACTATGGTTTCGGCCGGGCGTGGAAGGAACGATACGCAATGCTGGTTGGGGCAGAATTGCGGCGCATCGCCGCGGTGATCATGTTGGGAACGGCTGCGTCCGTGGTGACGGTCGCGGTCACCACGTCGACGGCGTCCGCATCCGGCTTCTCGTGCTCGTCGGGTGGACCGGCCTACGACGTCAGATCCGGCGACAGCTGGTTCGGCATCGCGGCACGGGCCGGAGTCGGTGCGAACTCGCTGCTCGATGCGAACGGCGCAACGGTCACCGACGTCCTGGTCGTGGGCGACCTCCTGTGCCTGCCGTCCGGCGCGGATGTGACGGGGTTCTGTCCGTCCTACACCGTCAGGTCGGGTGACAGCTGGGCGTCGATCGCCGTCCGTGTCGGGTCGTCACCGTCGGCGGTCGCCGGCGTCAACGGAGCCGGTCTCGACCGGACGATCCATCCTGGCGACGTGATCTGCCTCCCCGCCGGCACGTCGGCGCCCAGCGGGACGTCGAGCCCGGCAGTCCGCAGCCCCGGTGGTTCGTACACCGTGGTGCGAGGTGACAGTTGGGCTGCCATTGCGTGGCGTGCCGACGTGTCGATGCGAGCGCTGCTGGACGCGAACGGCGCGAACTCGCGAGATCTCCTGCTGCCGGGCGATGTGCTCAGACTGCCGGCCGGGGCGAAGCAGCCGTCGGTCGACGACGCGTCCCGAATCGTGCTCGAAGCGGCTCCGACCCAGGGGCCCTGTGGCTATCGCGACACCTGGGGCGACGCGCGCAGCCGCGGGCGTCGTCACGCCGGCGTCGACATCTTCTCCGGTGCCGGCAACTACGTCTACGCCGTGGTCGACGGCAGGCTGACCGGCCGGGTCTGGAACGCGACGGGTCAGAACGCCGGCAACGCGTGGATGCTGACGGGAGCCGACGGCACGCGATACTTCTACGCCCACCTGTCGGGCTTCGCGCCCGAGGTCCGGGTCGGGTCGCGAGTCGAGGCCGGACAGATCATCGGTTGGGTCGGCTCGACCGGCAACGCGAGTGCCCCCCACCTCCACTTCGAGATTCGCCCTGGTGGTGGCTCGCCCGTGAATCCGTATTCGATCCTGCGGGCACAGGGCGGCTGCAACGGCGGTAGCCCGTACACCCAGCCCGGCGGTTGGGTACCCGACGTCAAGCGTTGAGATCAGCCGGCGTGAGCGCCGCAGTGCCGCGCACCGGGCCGGTCAGAGGTCGCCGAGGATGTCCGAGCGCTTCGTCGCGTACTCGTCATCGGTGATCGCACCCGAAGCGCGGAGCTGGTCCAGCTCGGCCAGCCGGTCTGCGACGGAGCCGTGGGCCTCTGCGCCGTCGTCCGTGTGCATCGCGCGGGCAACCGCTGCGGCATCTCGTTCGGAGCGAGCGGTGCCGTATGCGTCCATCTGCCGGAAGATCATCGACCTGACCGAATCGGGGTCGGGGATGTTCTCGAACACGGAATCGCCGGTTTCGCCTGCCGACTCGATCGTCAGGGTGCCGTTGCCGAGCATCCGGGCGATCATTCCCTGTTCGAAGTTCACGTTGTTGACGCGGTTGAGCGGGATCGACACACCCTTCCGACGAACCAGGCCGCTCTGATAGGCGACGCGCTGGTCGGTGACAGCGAAGCGTGTGGTCTGCCATTGAGCGAACTCGTACACGGTGTCGAGCAACCACACGATGAAGCCGATGACGGTCACCCACATCAAGAACGTCGAGAGTGCTCCACTCGTCCAGATCGTCAGGATGAGGAGTACGACGATGCCGATCCCCGACAGCACCTGTTTCCAGAAGTACCACCAGTGCGGGTGCGAATGGAGCACCATCGATTCACCCGGCATCAGATCAAGTTGCGGTCCTACCACGGCGGTGATTCTACGTAGTCGTACCGCGCATGGCGAGTTCGTCCGACGGGCTGCCCGACAACGCCGATCGACGCGTGTCCCGGACGACACGATTGCAGGGCGCTGGCTCGCGACGATCTAGCCTTGGCCCCGGAGAGCCAGCGAAGTGGAGTGCGGTGTTGAACGCCATGACCGAGAAGGCATGACACAGACGAATCGTGCCAGCGAGGCACCACCGCGGAGGTTCGTTCGGCGCGGGGCGATCGAGGTGGCGCTCATCGCTGTCGCCCTGACGCTCTACGGCTTCCTGCGCGTGAAGATCGAAGGCTCCTACGCCGACGCAGCCAGCAATGCGCGTGGACTGCTCGAGCTCGAGCGCAAGCTCGTGCTCGATTGGGAGAGCCAGGCGCAGAACTGGGTGCTCGACCGACCGTTCTGGATCACGTTCTGGAACTGGGTCTATCAGTGGCTGTACTGGGCCGCCGTCGGCACGATCCTCGTCCTGCTCTGGTTCCGTGACCGCCCCCGATATCTGCTCCTTCGCGACACGCTGCTCATCGCCGCTGGGATCGGCCTGGTGGTCTGGGCGACGTTCCCCGTTGCCCCACCGCGGTTCATGGGTTACGTCGACACGTTGTCACTCAACGGTGACCGGTTGATGGAGGAACAGCCTGGAATGGTGAACCGGTTCGCCGCGGTGCCGAGCTTCCACGTCGGGTGGCCCGCCATCGCCGGATTCGTCATGGCGATGGGCAGCAGGAACCCGCTGGTCTGGTTCTGCTCGATGTTGCCCGCCGTGCTCCTCGCGTTCTCCGTCGTGTTCACGGGAAACCACTTCGTGCTCGACGTCGTCGCCGGCCTCGCCGTGGTCGGGCTGTCGCTGCTCATCGCAACGCAGTCGCAGTTGCGGCGTGCGCGCCAGACGTGACGGAACAGACCGGACCGACCGCTTCGTGACGACCACTGGGCGGCGATGACGGCAACGCCATCCACCGGGGCGCGAGGTTCGACACTGCTCAGTAGGGCCAGGCGGGTTCCGGCCGGCCCAGGCGGCGAAGGAGCGTACCCACGCGCGCCGTCAGCAGTACCTTCAGGAACAGGTTCTTCGCAAACCACGGCAGCTGCGCGACTTGTCGACCCACATTGCGCGCACGATCGATGTCGTCGGCGGCTCGGTAGGTCGCCAACGACCTGGATCGGCCGTCGTACCGCCATCGAGAACTGCAGAACAGCAGCCGCACGATCGCGGCGGTGACACCGATGCTGCTGAAGCTGTCGTGGATGAGCATGGTGCCGCCGTCGCGCACTTGTGATCCGTACTGCTCGATGTCCCGTTTCGCCGGCCGGTATCGATGCGCGCCGTCCACGTACAGCACGTCGATGGCGCCCTCGATCGCGTCGAGGGCGCGGTCGCTGAACTCGCGGAGATGGGTCACGCGGTCCGTGACGCCGGCGGCGGCGAGGTTCGCGAGGAACGACTCGTGATCGGCGTCGGCTTCGGCTTCGTAGCCGTCGAGCTCCTGCGGGCCGCGGTCGTTGCCGGCGTGTGGGTCGATCGCGATGACGGTCGCACCGTCGGGGCACGCCAAGGCCAGCACGATCGTCGATCGACCCTGGAAACTGCCGATCTCGACGATCGTGCCCGCGGGCGGGCAGGCCGCGGCCGCGTCGTAGAGCGTTCTCGCCTGGCCTTCGGTCATCCAGCCCTCTACGCCGGCGACCGCCACCCATGCCTGCTCGAACGTCGTCACGTGTACACCGCCAAGCCGTACACGACGAGCCAGCTCAGCCCCAGGATCTGGAGCACGCGATCACGACCGAAGACCTCCTCGGGGGCGGCGCCCTGACCTTGCTCCAGCACCAGTGCGTAGCGCAGGAACGCGGCGATGATCGGCACGATCGACAGCTCGTAGTACGGCAGGTCGGTGCCGGCGGACTCCTTGGTCTCGAACGCCCAGGTGCTGTAGCTGACCAGGGCGCCGCCACAGGTGACCGCCAGGACGAAGCGGAGGTAGCCCTCGCTGTACTCCCCCAACGTCGACCGCACGCCACTGGCGTCGTCTCCGAGCTCCCGACGTTCGGCGTACCGCTTGCCGGCCACGATGAAGAGCGAACCGAACGTCGTCACGAGCACGAACCAGCTCGACATCGGCACGTCGACGGCGACTGCCCCGGCCGCGGCGCGTAGCACGAAGCCCGACGCGATCGCGATGAGGTCGATCACTGCGATGTGCTTCCAGATCGCGCTGTACGTCAGTGTGATCGCCATGTACATCGCCACGACGACGATCGTCTGCCAGCGACCGGTCAAACCGGCGAGCACGAACGCGACGATGGGGAGCAACGTGCCTATCAACCGACCCGTGGCCAGGCTGATCTCGCCGGCGGCGATCGGCCGTTTCGACTTCGTCGGGTGGGCCCGGTCGGCCTCCACGTCGAGCACGTCGTTCCAGAAGTACGTGCCACTCGATGCGAGACAGAACGACACGAACACGAGGACCGTGATGCCGAGTTCCCGGGGCTGATCGAGCACGCCGGCCGCTCCCGGGGCCGCGAACACGAGCACGTTCTTGAGCCACTGGTGCGGGCGCGCGGTACGGAGGATCGGGTGCATCGGGAACTCGTCAGACGGTCGGGGCAACGCTAGCGAGCGGTTCGTTCACCCAGTGGGGATGGTCGGCCGCGGCCAGCAGCTCGCGGTCACCCGCCGAATCGCCGTACGCGAACAGCGTGGCGTGACCGCGATCGAGCCCCGAGTCACACAACCACTCGTCGAGTCGGCGGAGCTTCTCGGGACCCCGGCAGTTCGCGCCGTCCAGCTCGCCGCTGCATCGATCGCCGGCCACCCGGAGCCGGGTCGCCACGACGCCGACGGCGCCGACGGCGCCGAGATGTTCTGCGACCACGCGAACGTACGGCTCGTAACTGGCCGACACGATCACGACGTGATGCTGCTGCTCCAGGTGCCAGCGCAGACGTGCCGTGGTGTCGGGGCGAAGCCAGCTGTCGGCGATCATCGCCCCGAACGTGCGGGCCTCTGCCTCGACGGCGGCGAGCGGCCGGCCCGCGAACACGAGCTGGGTCGCCAACTCACGCAGACGGTCACGGTCTCGCCGGGCCGCCATCGGCAGCAGGCGCAGCGTCTGCGGTAGCAACGAGGTTGCGAACCGGGCCGGCGTCGTGAACCGACGGAGGAACGGCACCACCGTGTCGCGGGTCGTCAACGTCGCGTCGAAGTCGAATGCGGCGACGACGGTCATCGGAAGCTCTCGTCGAGCATCGTCCAGAACCCCGGCCAGCTCTTCGAGACCACCGACGGATCCTCGACCTCGATGCCGTCGACGGCACGACCCAGTACGCCGAACGCCATCGCCAGGCGATGGTCATGATGCGTCGCGAGCCGAGCGCCGTGCAGGCGGTCAAGTGACGGACGAACGATCAGTCCGTCGTCGGTCTCGTCCGCGTCGACACCGGCGCGCCGCAGCTCACGCGTCAAGTCGCCGAGGCGATCGCTCTCCTTTCCCCTGATGAAGCCCACGCCGCGGATCCGGCTCGGCGACGTCGCGAAGGCGGCGACGATCGCCACCGTCGGGACCAGATCGGAGATGTCGGCCATGTCGATGTCGATGCCGCGCAGCACGTTCGCACCGCGCACGGTCACCTGTTCCGAGGTTCGTTCGACTCCGCAGCCCATGTCCGCCAGCACGTCGGCGAATCGGGCATCACCCTGCACGGCGCCCTCACCGAGGCCGGGCACCGTCACCGAACCACCGCACACCGCCGCCAGTGCCAGCGGGTAGCTCGCGGACGAGGCATCGGGCTCGACCGACGCGGCGGTCGAACCGTACACGCCGGCACCCACACGGATCGCGCGCTCTCCGACGGTGACCTCGTCGAACCCGAACCAACCCATGACGACGGCGGTCAGCTCGACGTAGGGACGCGAGATCAAGGGCGTGGTCAGAGTGAGCTCGAGGCCGCCCGGAAGGTACGGCCCGATCAGCATCAGCGCCGTCACGTACTGGCTGGAGACGTCGCCGCGGATCGACAGCGATCCCGAGGTCGGCGGCCCGGTGATCGTCACCGGCAGGTGACCGAACGCCTCGCCCGGCGACACGGCGACCCCCAGCTCGATCAGCGCCTCGTGCAGCGGGCCGAACGGGCGCGATCGCAGCGGCGGGTGCCCGTCGATCGTGATCGGCGTCGAACCGAGCGCCGCGATCGCCGTGACGAATCGTGAGGTCGTTCCGGCGAGTCCGGCGAACAACGTGCGGCCGCTCGGCGACCACGCCGGGCCGACACCCACGAGCGAGACTCGGTCGCCGACGAGTTCGGCGTCGACCCGGAGCTGTCGCAGGCACGCCAGCATCGCTCGCGTGTCGTCTCCCTCGGGAACGTTCGTGATCGTGCTCGTCCCGTCCGCGAGCGCCGCGCACACGAGCATCCGGTTGGCGATCGACTTCGAGCCGGGTACCTCGACCGTTGCCGCGACCGGGCCGTGCGATCGCTCGACGCGACGGGTCTCCATGTCAGACGAGCGGGTTGACGGCCGGCTTGAAGCCGCGCGCGATCAAGCCGCCTTTGAAAAGGTCGCTCGCAGCCGCGTCCACCAGCACGACCGCGACACCGCGGTTGCTCTCGGGCAAGTGCACGACTTCGAAGTTGGCGATGTTGACACCGAGATCGGCGGCGAGCGTGAAGACCTCGGCGGCGCTACCGGTGCGGTCGGGAATCGGGATGCGCACCTCGGCGACGTTCTCGGGATGGGCGACGCGGCCGGGCAGGTTCGTGCGGGCCTCGCGCGCGGTCGCCAGGGTCGTCTCCAATGCGTCACGGTCGTCGGCGTCGACCACGTCGCGGATCTCCGTCAACCGTCGGATCAGGCCGTCGAGCGCCGTGACGATCGCCGGCCGGTTCTGGGAGCAGATGTCGAGCCAGATGTCAGGATGCCCCGACGCAATTCGTGTCATGTCGCGAAAACCGCCGGCGGCGAGCCGCAGCAGTGCCGCATGCTCCTCGGCCCGGTCGGAGGCGACCTGCATCAGCGTCGCCGCGGTCAGGTGCGGAACGTGGCTGACGACGGCCACCACCTGGTCATGCCGTTCGGGGCTGAGTGCCACGACTTCGGCACCGAGTGAACGGATCACCGTCGAGACGGTGGCGAGCGCCCGATCGTCGGTGAGCTCGGTGGGGGTCACGACCCAGATCGCACCACTGAACATGTCGCCGTCGGCGCCGTCGAGGCCGTCGAGCTCGCTGCCGGCCATGGGATGCCCGCCGATGAACCGGGCATCGGTGCACGCCGCCGCCACGGATGCCTTCACCGAGCCGACGTCGGTGACGAGGCCGGTCGTCTCCGTCAGCGCCCGCTTGACCGCCTCGTTGATCGCCCGCACGGGCACGGCGACGAACGTGATCGCTGCGTCGGTCGACAGCCCTGCGGCATCGATGGCTCCCAGCTCGACGGCGCGTTGCACGGTGTCGGATCTCGCGTCATCGCCGTGGACTCGCCACCCACGCCGCCGCAGACCGAACGCGATCGACCCACCGACCAGGCCGAGGCCGATCACGTTGGCGGTGCGCGGGGTCGCGGCCGGGCTGCTCACGACTCGGAATCGTACCGGCGCGCCTGCTCGGCAACGGCTTCCGACAACGCTCGCCGCTCGCCGGTGCTGAGCTCGCGCCAGTCGCCCGGACGCAGCGACCGGTCGGTGATCGGGCCCACGCGAGTGCGCACCAGGCGAAGCACCGGGTGACCGATCGCATCGCACATGCGCCGCACCTGTCGGTTGCGACCCTCGTGGATGGTGAGGCGGATGACGCCCGGCGTCGGCTGCGACGCCTGGGCCGGAGCGGTGATCCCGTCGTCGAGTTCGATGCCGTCTCGTAGCTGACGCAACTCGCCCGCCGTCAGGCGACCCTTGACGTGGACGAGGTATTCCTTCTCGACACCGTGGCGGGGATGCGTGATCCGGTGGGTGATGTCGCCGTCGTTGGTGAGCAGCAGGAGTCCTTCCGTGTCGGCGTCGAGACGCCCGACGGGGAACACGCGGGGCTCCTTCGGCACGAGGTCGACCACCGTCTTGCGACCGTGGGTGTCCTTCGCCGTGGTCACGACGCCCGAGGGCTTGTTGAGCAGGTAGTAGACGAGTCCGGGGCGCACCCCGACGGGTGCTCCGTCGACCTCGATCAGGTCGCGCTCGGCGTCGACGCGACGTCCGAGTACGGCGACGTCACCGTTGACGGTGACCCGGCCGTCGGCGATCAACTCCTCACAAGCCCGACGGCTCCCCCAGCCCGTCGACGCAAGCACCTTCTGCAGGCGCTCGCCACCCGGCAGTTGGCGACTCCGGGCGGCGATCTGCTCCCAGAGCGGCGGCTCCGGATCGGGCCCGTCAGGCGGGTTGGGTGCCATCGCTCGCCTCGACGCGGAGCCCGTGCTCGAGCGCTTCGACGATGTCGGCGTCAGGGATGAACTCGGCGATCGGCGGCAGGTCGTCGAGCGAGTCGAGGCCGAGCTTCTCGAGGAACTGCGGCGTCGTGCCGAACAGGATCGCCTGGCCGGGACCGGGGTCGCGACCCACCTCGTCGATGTAGCCGCGTGCCTGGAGCGTGCGGATCACGCCATCGGGGTCGACGCCGCGGATGGAAGCGACCTGGGCCCGGGAGATCGGCTGTTTGTAGGCGATGATCGCGAGGGTTTCGAGGGCGGCGCCCGACAACCGGGCCTTCTGGTCGTGGAGCACGAACCGCTCGACATAGGGGGTCTGCTCGGGATGTGTCTGGTAGCGGAAACCGCCGGCCACGCGTCGGAGCTCGAACCCACGCCGTTGCTGGAGGTACTCGGCAGCGAGCTCGTCACACCACTGCTCGACCGAGTTGACCGGCTGCTCGAGGAGCTGGGCGAGCAGGTCGGGCGGAACGGGATCGTGGGCCACGATGATCACCGCTTCGATCGCTCGCTTGAACGAGGCGATCTGCTCCTCGATCGGCATCAACTCGTCGGGCATGGTCACCAGTCTTACCGGTTCAGCCCTCGTAGGCGTCGATCAGGATGCTGTCGGCGTCGACGTGCTCACCACCGCACCACATCACGTCGATGTCGCCGAACCGTTGCGGTTGATCGATCTCGACGAACCCCTGCTTGAAGAGCTCGAGCACAGCCAGGAACCGGACGATCACCTCGATCCGATCGGCCAGATCTGCCGTCAGTCGGCGGAACGTGATCCGACCCACCCGCGGCAACTCGTCGAGCAGTTCGGCGACGGCGTCGGCGACGGTGATCTTGATCGGGTTGACGTGGAAGAGGTCGACGATCGGTTCCGGCTTGGGACTGAGGGCCCGGATCGCGGCACTCTGGAAGCGGCGGAGACTCGTGCCCTCGAGCAGGTCGGGCATCATCTCGGCGAACCGCTCGTCGGGCCCGACGGTGCGAGGGAACGACAGGTCGGCCTCGTCGGCGAGGCGATGGAAGATCTGGGCAACGTCCTTGAACGTCTTGCACTCGATCAGTCGGGCGAGCAGCAGGTCGCGCTCCTCCCACAGCGCGAACTCCTCGTCGAGGTCCATGTCGTTCTGCCCGGGCAACAGCCGACGGGTCTTCAGCTCGACGAGCGTGGCCGCGATGAGCAAGAACTCGGTGGCGACGTCGAGGTCGAGTGTCTGCATCCGCTCGAGCTCGGCGAGATAGGCGTCGACGATGTGCGCCAGGTCGATCTCGTACAGGTCGACCTGCTCTTTGAGAATCAACTGCAGGAGCAGGTCGAATGGCCCGTCGTAGACCGGGGTGTGGACGTCGATCGCCATGGTTCGAGGAGTGTACTCGCGCAAATCACACCGATGTAACCACGTGGATGTGAGGGGACGCCGACACGACGCTGCGGCGCCGCAGGGCTGTGCCCCTCGTCAGTCCTCCATCAGTCGTCGGCGGGCGCCCACGTGGGCCGCTCACCGGTCTCCAGTTCGACCACGGCCGCCTTGGCGGCACGATACGAAGCATCCGCGTCGGCGGCACCACGACCGCTCGTTCGCGCCTGCTTGACGGCTGCGATCGCGTGCTCCAGCCGACGGTGTGCGTCGGCCAGTCTGGCTGCGTGCTCCTCGGCGAGCTTGGCTTGGCGCTTCTCCTCCTCGCGCTCGGCCTGGCGACGCTGCTGTTCGGCCCGCTCTTTCGCCTTGGCCTCCTGCAGCGCGCGTCCGAATCGAACGATCGGATCGGGGTGCTCGGGCGGCCGCCGGTTGCGCTTGCGGGCGGGCATGGGTCAGCGCGCCCGGGCCAGACGTGCGCGATGAGCCGCAGTGTGGGTTCGGCTCGCGCAGCGCGGGTCGGAGCAGAAACGACGCGATCGATTCTTGGTGACGTCGTAGAAGAGATGGTCACAGTCGTCGGCGGCGCATCGGCCGAATCGTGTGGTGCCGTGGTCGCACAGGGTCTGCGCCACTGCCATCAGGAGGTCGACAGCCACCTGATGGGCGAACGGCGTCGTCGCCGGCGTCCAGTGGATGTGGAGTGCGAAGCCGTCGTGTGCGCTCAGTGACGGGGCGATCGCGCACGACTCGAGCGCGGCGTTCACACGGCCGACGGCATCGGGCAACGCCACATCGGGCAGTGTCCACATCACGCGGGCGATCGGCACGCACCGGTCGGCGAACGCCTGCATCTCGGCGTCGGTCGCGCCCGCAGCCCTGAGGAAGTCGTGCTCGACCAACACCGATCTCAGTCGACGTGCCAGTCCGGTCGGATCACCTTCGGCAGGCTCGTCGGCGATCGTGTTGGCCAACTCCACCGCCGCTTCGACGGCGCCCTGGATCTCCGCGTCCAACGAATCGGCGTGTACGTGCATCGGTGACATGCTACGGCCACGGAGTCGGCACGGGCGACGGACGTCACAGATGTCGCGGAGTCTGTAACTGGCTATATGGTTTGTGCTCCATACAATGGAACTCTCAGTGCTGACCGCGGTCGTCGTCGTTGCGAACGTCCTGGGCGCGGCCACCGCTCTGCCGCAGGCCCGCAAACTGCTGCAAAGTGGCAGTGTGAAGGGCGTCTCCCTCGTTTGGGCCTCGATCAGCGCCTCCGTGAACGCATGGTGGTGCATCTACGGGCTGGCACTCGGCGACCTCGGCATCGTTCCCGTGAGCACCGTGTCCGTGATGGTCTATCTACTGATCGCCGTCGTCTTGGTGCGTTCATCGCCGGCCCCGGCGGGCGGTCTCGCGTCTGCTGCCACGGGCGCCGCAGTGGCGGCGAGCATCGTTCCGGCGGTCGCACTGGTGACCGGCGGCTGGTTCGCAGCCGGCATCGCACTCGGCGCGCTGTACGGCGTGCAGCTCTCGCCCGCGGTCGTCGCGGTCTACCGCAGCGTGGACGTCAGCGGCGTTTCGGTCGCGACGTGGGTTCTCGCCTTCGTCGAGGCCGGCCTGTGGGGCGTCTATGGGTCGTCGGGTGACGTCGGAATCGTCACCCTGGCCGCGACCGGCCTCGTCATGTCGTCTCTGGTGCTCGTCCGGCTGTTCGTTCGCCGGCCACGACGCTCCGTCGAACGGACCCCAGCCGGCATCCCCGGTTTCGCGCCGGCATGACACGATGGGTGGGGTGGTCCGCCCGAACTTGTTGTTGTTCATGCCCGATCAGCTACGCGCCGACGGCGTCGGTTGCTTCGGCAGCGACGTGGCGTCGACGCCGAACATCGACGCGCTCGCATCCGAGGGCGTCCGGTTCGAGCAGGCCTTCGCCCAGCACTCGGTCTGCACCCAGAGCCGCATCTCGATGTTCACCGGCTGGTACCCACACACCTCGGGCCATCGATCGCTCACGTACCTGTTGCGGCCCGGCGAACCGAACGTGTTCCGAAGCCTGCGGGAGCACGGTTACCACGTCGCACTTGCGGGTGCTCGAGGCGACATGTTCGGTGAGGGCGTCACCGAGATCAGCGCGTCGCGCTGGGGTTTCACCACACCGCCGGACATGAGCGCCGTCGATGACTGGCATCGACAGCGATTCGGAGACGATCACCGACTCGGCGGATCCTTCCTCGGTGGCTTGCTCGAAGCGGGCCCCGACGGAACCGAGCCGTTCGATCTCGACGAGGCAACGATCGTGACTGCCGTCGACTGGTTGACCGACGGCCTCCCGGAACCGTGGTGCCTCCTGATTCCGCTCGTCTTTCCGCACCCGCCGTTCGCCATCACAGAGCCCTGGTACTCGATGCACGACCGTCGCTCCATGCCGTCGCCGATTCCCCCGGTCGCAGGCAAGCCCCGGTTCCAGACCGAGATCCGGCGGCGGTATCGCCTCGACGAACTGGAACCCGGCGACTGGCGCGAGATCATGGCCGTGTACCACGGCATGATCAGCCGGGTCGATCACCAGCTCGGACGCGTGCTGCGGGCAGTGGAACGCGCCGGTCAGCGCGAACGAACCGTGACCTGCTTCTTCACCGATCACGGTGAGTACCTGGGCGACTTCGGACTGGTCGAGAAGTGGCCGTCGGGCCTCGAGCCGTGTCTGCTCCGCAACCCGCTGATCGTCCATGACCCGAACGGCAGCTCGGGTACGACTGACGCACTGGTCGAGATGATCGACCTGACCGCGACGCTGCTCGACTTCGCCGAGGTGGCCGCCGGCTACACGCACTTCGGGCGGTCGCTGCGCCCGATGCTCGTCGATCCGACCCGTCGGCACCGCTCGGCGGTCTTCGCCGAGGGAGGGTTCCTCCGCTCGGAGGGTGCGTTGCTCGAGCCGAACTCCGGCGGGCACTATCGACACAAGGGTGCGATCCAGCACGAACTTCCCGAACTCGTCGGCAAGGCCGCGGTCGTGCGCACCCACGACTGGACGTACGTCGAGCGGCTCTACGAGGGGGCTGAGCTGTACGACCGACAGGTCGATCCGTTCGAGATCGACAACCTGGTGGCCGACCAGCACGACGTCGAGCTCCGTCTCGCGCTCGACCCCGTCGTCGACGGCCTCCGCCGACGGCTGACGACCTGGATGCTCGAGACCAGCGACGTGTTCCCGTGGGAACCCGATGCGCGTCTCGAATCCGTCCTCCGGCACGAGATGCGGCCCCGGTAGCCTCGCGGTCCGTGACACGCGTCCTCTCCTGCATCCAGCCGACCGGCGACGTCCACCTGGGCAACTACCTCGGTGCACTTCGGAACTGGGTCACCGGACAGTACGACAACGACGTCTTCCACGGCATCGTCGATCTGCACGCGCTCACGATCACCGAGCAGCCCGGTGTGCTCGGCGAGGTCACGCTCGAGCTCGCCGCGATGCTGTTCGCCGTGGGCCTCGATCCCGAGGTCGCCACCGTGTTCGTCCAGAGTCACGTCCCCGAGCATCCGCAGCTCGGGTGGGTCATGGAGTGCACGTTGTCGTTCGGCGAACTCAGCCGGATGACCCAGTTCAAGGACAAGTCGGCCAAGCGCGACGGCAACTTCATCTCGGCCGGCCTCTTCACCTACCCGGCCCTGCAGGCGGCCGACATCCTCCTCTACGACACGAATGACGTGCCGGTGGGTGACGATCAGCGGCAACACGTCGAGATCACCCGCGACGCGGCGATCCGGTTCAACCATCGCTTCGGCGACACGTTCGTCGTCCCCGAGGCGGTCACCCCGGCGGCCGGTGCGCGGGTGATGGACCTGCAGAATCCGAGATCGAAGATGTCGAAGTCGGCCGACAGCGCCAGCGGCTGCATCATGATGCTCGACGATCCGTCCTCGATCATGAAGAAGTTCAAACGGGCCGTCACCGACTCCGAGTCGGAGGTCCGCTACGACCTCGCCGCCAAGCCGGGCATCAGCAGCCTGCTCGACATCCTGGCGGCCGCCACGGGAACCACGCCGCAGGCGGCCGCCGAGGGCTACACCCAGTACGGAGCCCTCAAGGTCGACACGGGTGAAGCGGTCGTGGCGATGCTCGAACCGATCCAGGCCCGATACCACGAGTTGATCGGCGACCGGGGCGAGCTGACGCGCCTGCTCCAGATCGGCTCCGGCCGTGCCCGAACGGTGGCGTCGGCGACGCTCCAGCGCGCCTACGACGCGATCGGGCTCGTCCCCGCGTGAAGCTGGCGCCGGTCGACCGGCGAATTCTCGGCCTCGCGGTTCCGGCGCTCGGGTCGCTCGCGGTCGAACCCGTCTACGTCCTCGTCGACACGGCCATCGTCGGCCAGCTCGGCACCGACCAGCTCGCCGGTCTCGCGATCGCGGCGACGGTTCTCTCGTTCGTCTTCGCCGGCGCGAACTTCCTGACGTACGGCACGACCGAGCGGGTCGCGCGCCGGCTCGGGGCGGGCGATCGAGCGGCCGCCGCCAACGTCGGCGTACAGGCGATGTGGCTGTCGCTGCTGTTCGGCGTACCGGCCGCTCCCCTGTTGTTCTTCGGTGCCCGGACGATCTCCGGCTGGTTCGGAGCAACCGGCGACGTCCTCGAGCACGCCGAGACGTACCTGTCGCTGAGTGCGATCGGAGTGCCGTTCTTCCTCGTCACGCTCGCTGCGCAGGGCGTCTTGCGAGGTGCGTCCGACTACATCACGCCCCTGTGGGTGCTGCTCGGTGCCAACCTCGCCAATCTGCTGATCGAACTCGTCCTCGTGTTCGTGCTCGACCTGGGCGTGGCCGGTTCGGCGCTGTCGACGGTCGTCGCCCAGATCGGCGCCGCGCTCACGTTCCTCTGGATCCTCCGACCACAGTTGGTCGCCGCCTCGATCCGGCGACCGGATCTCGACGAAATGCGACCTTTGATGTCGGCCGGCAAGTACCTGCTGCTGCGTGTCGGGTCGATGCTCGCGGTGTTCGGCGGGTCGACGGCGATCGCCGCACGCATCGACAACGTCACGCTGGCCGCTCATCAAGTGGCCAACAGCCTGTTCATCTTCCTCGCGCTCACGCTCGATGCGCTCGCCGTGCCGGCGCAGACGATCGTGGCGGAGGAGCTCGGCCGGGACGACGTACCCACGGCAGCCCACGTCGCGCAGCGGGCAGTGCGGTTGTCCGTCTGGACCGGGTTGGGCCTCGGGGCGGCGCTCGCCCTGCTCGCTCCGATGCTCCCGCACGTCTTCACCGATGATCAGGCCGTGGTCGACCGGGCGACGAGCGCCTTGTGGTGGCTCTCCGTCGCGCTGCTGCCGGGTGCGGTCGCCTTCGCCCACGACGGCGTCCTCATCGGTGCCGGCGACTACCGATTCCTCGGCCGGGCGGCGTTCGGTTACCTGCTTGCCGTGTCACCGATCGCAGCGCTGATCCTGGTGTTCCCGAGTCTGGGGATCGCAGGCATCTGGGGCGGTCTGCTCGTGTGGATGACCATTCGCGCCGTCGTCAACGACCGTCGCACCGCCCAGGTGCTCGCGGTCACGCCCGGTCGCAGAGTTTGAGGGTGTCGTAGGCCGGGCCACGTTCGTCGATCAGCTCGACGGTGGCCGGATCGCTACCGGCAGCCGCCGCGAGCTGTGAGCCGACGTATTCGTGGTCGTGGTACGTCCGGAACCGTTCGGTTCGGCCACCGACGACCGACGCGACGACCCGCCCCCAGGTCCCGAGTCCGCACTCGATCTTGCCGACGTCGTGGAGCAACGCCCCGGCGACCTCGGCGCGGGTGGCCTCGGGACGCGCCGCGACGAAACGGCGGGCGACCTTCGCGGAGTGACGACGATCCTGGTTGGTCATCTGGCGCCACAGCCGAATCTCACCCGGGAGCAGCTGTGACTCCGCCCAGACCTCCTCGGCCGTGTCGGGTGGATGACCGGACAGTGACGTGACGAGCCGGAGCGCCAGGTGGTGTGGGTGCTTCAACAGGTTGACCGGCTTGCTCACGTCACACCGGCCCGGGTCGCGCGGGGATGAGCCGTGCGGTAGACCTCCCACAGACGGTCTTGGCTGACACGGGTGTAGATCTGCGTCGTCGAGATCGACGCATGTCCGAGCATCTCCTGGACGATACGCAGGTCGGCGCCGTGATCGAGCAGATGGGTCGCGCACGAGTGCCGGAGCACGTGCGGTGAGAGGTGGTCGTTGATGCCGGCGCGCTCGCCGTACTTCTTGATGATCAACCAGGCGCCCTGGCGACTGAGCCGGCCGCCGCGTTGGTTGAGGAACATCGCCTCGGCGTCGTCACGCCGCTTCCACTTCACCGGGACGAGGCGAACCCGTCCCGATGGACCGAACCAGTCGTCGAGCGCTCGCTCGGCGGCAGAACCGAACGGCACGATCCGCTCCTTGCCGCCCTTGCCGAACACCCGCACCAACGATTCGTCGAAGTCGATGTCGCCCATCGACAAGCCGACGACCTCCGAGACGCGGGCACCCGTCGCGTACAGCAGCTCGAGCAAGGCACGATCGCGACGGTGGATCGGCTCGTTGCCCACCACGGCGCCCAGCAGGCTGTCGATCTGCTCCTCCGACAGCGGCTTCGGGATGCCCGAGGGAACCCGGACCCCGTCGAGCCGAGCCGTCGGGTCGTCGGGCCGGTACTGCTCGGTCGCCAGGTAGCGGTGGAGCATCCGAACGGCGGCAATCTGTCGGGCGATCGACGACGGAGCGGCATCCGTCGCCCGACGCTCGGCCACGAGATCGGTCAGATCCCCGGTCGAGACCGTGAGTGCGGTCAGGCCCCGCCCCTGCAGCCAACGTTGGTAGCGGCGGAGGTCGCGCCGGTACGCCTGCACGGTGTTGCGCGAGCGACCACGTTCGGCCGACATCCACACGAGGAACTCCTCCACCTCGAGCGGCAGCTCCGCGTCCATCATGCGCGTAGCCGCCGATCGGTGGCCATCAGGCCCACCATCGTCTTGGCGTCGTTGATCTCACCCCGATCGATCATGTCGAGGGCGTCCTCGAGGGGCACGTGGAGCAGTTCCATCGCACGCTCCTCCGGTCCGTGACGGTCGTGTTCGATCGGCGTACAACCCGTCGCGAGGAAGATCGAACAGATCGAATCGGTCATTCCCGGCGACGGGAAGAGGTCGACCAGGTGCTGGAGTTCTCCCGCCTCCAAGCCCGCCTCCTCGATCAACTCGCGACGGCCGGTCTCACTCGGCGGCTCTCCCAGGACGTCACGCATCCCGGCGGGGATCTCGATCACGTTGCGCTCGTACGGTGGCCGATACTGCGACAGCAGGACGACCGACGGCAACCCCTCGGCGTCGAACACGAGTGGAACGACGCCCACGGCGCCGGGCGACCTCACGATGTCGCGCTCGAAGCGCTCACCGTCGGGTGCTTCGAACTCCGCACGCACCACCTTCCAGACGTGACCGAGATGCGCATCGGTGTCACCCAGGTGGCGGAATCCGGTCATGGGTGGCTAGGCCGAGCTGTCGACGCCGGAGGAGACCTCGTCGGCACGAGCGGCCTCGTCGGCCTCGCGAGAGGCCTCGTTGAGCATGCGCCGCAGGCCCGGTGGGGTCGCGTCCCGCCGGGCGAGGGCCGCACCGACCAACTCCCGGAACAGCGGGTGGGCCCGATCGGGCCGGCTCTTGAACTCGGGATGCGCCTGGGTGGCGACCCAGAAGGCGAGGTCGGGCAGTTCGATGAACTCGACCAGGCGCTTGTCGGGCGAGGTGCCGCTGCACCGGAAGCCCGACGCTTCGAACTGCGACCGGTACTTCGGGTTGAACTCGTACCGATGACGATGCCGCTCGCTCACGACGGGCTCGCCGTACGCAGCAGCGACTCGGCTGCCGGGCTCGAGCACCGCGTAGTACGCACCCAGACGCATGGTGCCGCCCATGTCGGTGACGTCACGCTGGTCGTGCATCAGATCGATGACGGGGTACTTCGTCGATGGATCCATCTCACTCGAGTTGGCGCCGACGAGACCGAGGACGTTGCGGGCGTACTCGGATGTCATCGCGTGGAGCCCGAGGCACAGACCGAGGCAGGGGACGTCTTCCTCCCGGGCGAAGCGGGCCGCTGCGACCTTGCCCTCGAAGCCGCGTGAGCCGAACCCGCCGGGGATCACGATGCCGTCGAGGTGGCGAAGCCGATCGGAGGCGAGCAGACCTTCGACGTCCTCGGCCTGGATCCAGTCGATCTCGACGTTCGCGCCGTGGTGGAAGCCGGCGTGCTTGAGTGCCTCGACGACCGACAGGTAGGCATCGGGCAGCTCGACGTACTTCCCGATCAGACCGATCTTGACGGGCAGCGTCGACGCCTCGATCCGCTCGACCAGCTGCTGCCAGTACGACAGGTCGATGTCGTGGCCCTCCATGCGCAAGACGTCGAGCGCGACGGTGTCGAGGCCCTCGTCGTGGAGGATCAGCGGCAGCTCGTAGATGTTGCCGACGTCGGCTGCGTTGATGACCGCTTCCTCGGCGACATCGCACAGGTTCGAGATCTTGCGCTTGAGGTCCTCGGGCACCGGTGACTCGCTCCGACACACGATGAGGTCCGGTTGGATCCCCCGACTGCGGAGCTCGGTCACCGAGTGCTGCGTGGGCTTCGTCTTCTGCTCGCTGGACGGCCCGATGAACGGGACGAGGGTCACGTGGATGTAGCAGACGTTGTCGCGGCCCGCGTCCTTGCGGAACTGACGGATCGCTTCGAGGAACGGCAGGATCTCGATGTCACCGACCGTGCCGCCGACCTCGGTGATGACCACGTCGATGTCGTCGGTCGCAACCTGATGAACACGACGCTTGATCTCGTCGGTGATGTGCGGGATCACCTGGACCGTCTTGCCGAGATAGTCGCCGCGACGCTCGGCCGCCAAGACGGACTGATAGATGGATCCGGTCGTGGCGTTCGATCCCCGGAGCAGGTTCTCGTCGATGAACCGCTCGTAGTGTCCGAGGTCGAGATCGGTCTCGCCGCCGTCGTCGGTGACGAAGACCTCGCCGTGCTCGTACGGGTTCATCGTGCCCGGATCGACGTTGATGTAGGGATCGAGCTTCTGCAGCGTCACCCTCAGACCACGGAGCTTCAACAGGCGACCGAGCGAGCTGGCGGTCAACCCCTTCCCGAGGGAGCTGGCAACACCTCCGGTCACAAAAATGTGCTTCGGCATCTGGTTGACCTCCGTCATTGGGCGCCCGTTCTGCGGTCGGTATCGGGCGTGAGCACGACGGGAGATCACCATATCCGGCGCGCCCTCGCCAACGCGCGGATGACGGCCACATCGGACCGAGAATTCACCGATCGAGCAGGTCGCGCGCGTGTTCGAGGGCCACCGACGTCTCCGATCCGGCGAGCATGCGGGCGATCTCGCCGACGCGATCGTCGCCGGCGACCTCGTCGACAGTCGTGAAGGTCTGGTCGGCGTGCACCGTCTTGGCCACCACGAGTTGCCGTGTCGCCCGGGCCGCGACCTGCGGGAGGTGCGTCACGATCAACACCTGATGGTGGACCCCGAGATCGGCGAGCGCCTCGCCCACGGCGGCTGCGGCGGCCCCACCGATTCCGGCGTCGACCTCGTCGAACACGAGTGTTCCGGCCCTCGGGCGGTCATCGCCTGCAACGAGCACCAGGCGCAGCGCCAGCATGGCCCGTGCGAGCTCACCCCCGGACGCGACCCGGTGCAGTGGCAACATCGGCGAACCCGGGTTCGCCGACAGCAGGAAGCGGACCTCGTCACCCGGATGGTCGTCGTCGTCGCGACCCACCTGGACGGCGATCGACGCGTTCGGCATCGCCAAGACACGCAGCCGCTGCTCGACCGCGGCGGCGAGCCGGGGGGCGGCGGCCCGCCGTGCGCGACCGACGGCCTCCGCGGCCGCACGTTCGTCCTCGACGGCGGCGACCCGCGCGAGGTCGAGTTCGGCGGCGCGCCGGTCGTAGTTCTCGAGCTCGCGCAAGCGGTCGTCGGCTCGGGCGTGGAACGCCATGACCTCGGTCAGGTCGTGGCCGTACTTGCGCCGCAGATCGACGAGCAACTGGCGGCGCGCGCGCAGCTCGGCGAGGCGCTCGGGTCGTTCTTCGATCGCCTCGGTCAGCGAACGGAGTTCGGCCACGACGTCGTCGATCTCCGCCTGCAGGCCCGTCAGCCGCCGGGCCAGGTCGTCGAACGGCGCCCGATCGCCGATCGCCAGGATCGCCGCGGTCAACGGATCGATCGGACGATCGTCACCGCGCAGCGCGTCGAGCGCCTCGTCGCCGGCTTCACGGTGGCCGACGGCATCGGCCAGCAGCGACTCCTCCGCGGCGAGTCGGTCGTCCTCGTCGGCGTCCTCCACGGCGGCGGCGGCGAGCTCGTCGACCTGGAAGCGCAGCAGGTCGATCTCACGAGCCCGGGCCCGTTCGTCACCGCCGAGCGTGGCCAACTCCGCATCGAGCTCGGTCAACCGAGCCCGTGCCGACCTCAGCGTGCTGAGGTCGACCTGGCCGAACTCGTCGAGCGCGGCCCGTTGCGTCGCGACCGACAGCAGACTCTGATGGGCGTGCTGGCCGTGGAGATCGATCACGCCGCGGGTGATGTCGGCCAGCGACGCGACCGTTGCCGGCCGCCCGTTCACGTACGCACGGGAGCGACCCTGGGCGAGTACGACACGGCTCAGCACCATCTCGTCGACGCCGTCGGGCGTCTCGATGTCGAATCGACCGTCGATGCGAGCCTCTGGCGAGCCGGCGCGGACCATCGATGCGTCGGCACGACCTCCGACGAGGAGGCTGATCGCCTCGACGAGCAGCGTCTTGCCCGCTCCCGTCTCGCCGGACAGGGCCGTGACCCCGCGATCGAACACGAGGGACGCACGCTCGATCACGCCGAGGTTCTCGATGTGCAGTTCGGTCAGCATCGTCGGTCAGTCAACCAGCGGGGTGTGACGCTCATCGGTCGGTGAGGCCGAACTTGGCCTTCAACACCTGGTGATAGTGGTGGGCCCCGAAACGCACGAACCGAGCGGTGCTCGACGACGGCGTGCACAGCACGGTCGTTCCGGCCGTGAGATCACACACCGGACGGCCGTCGACCGCGACCGCGGTCTCACGTTCGCCGAGCACCTCGATCTCCACCGTCTCGGTCGGATCGAGCACGAGACTGCGATCGAAGAGCATGTGCGGGGCCACGGGCGTCACCAGGAGCGCGCGGTGCTTGGGCGAGACGACCGGACCGCGGGCCGACATCGAATAGGCGGTCGAGCCGGTCGGCGTCGAGACGATCAGTCCGTCGGCGGCATACGAGGTGAACGGCTCGCCGTCGATCCGGACCAGGAGGTGCACCGTGTGCCCCGACACGCGCTTCTCGACGACGGCTTCGTTGAGCGCCCGCCAGTTCCCCTGTGGGGTTCCGTCGGGGCCGGTGACGACGATCGACAGCATCATGCGTTCGTCGAGATGCCAGTGGCCGGCCTCGGACCCGCGCTCGAATCGTTCGAGCGCGTCGGTGACCGAGCCGACCTCGATTTCGGTCAGGTATCCGAGGCGGCCCAGGTTCACGCCCAGCAGTGGCACCGGGGCGCCCTCGAGCAGGCGGACGGCTCGCAGCATGGTGCCGTCACCACCGAGGCAGAGGACGAGATCGGCGTCGCCCGCCGGCCGATCGGTCGCCAGGTGGCTCAGATCCGATGTGCCTGCATCGCCGGGCAGCATCCACGCCTCGTGGCCGCGGTCGCGCAGCCACGACGCCGTGGAATCGGCGAGGGCTCGGGCGTCGCGTCGCTCGTGATGCACCATGATCACGATGCTCGTCATGGCCGGCCCGTCATGTGTCGCCCGCCTCGATCCGACGTTCGGGACCGGACGGTCGGGAACTCCGGGGAACCTTCGCGTGCAGGAGGAACTCGCGGTTGCCGTCGGCGCCCGTGATCGGCGACTCGGTCCAACCGACGATCTCGCAGCCGGCATCAGCGACTGCTGCGCCGATCTCCGATCTCACCCGGGCCCAGATCTCGGGGTCGCTGATGACGCCCCGGCCGCGGCTCACCTCTGATCGGCCGGCTTCGAACTGTGGTTTCACCAACAGCACCATCGAGGCTCCAGGCTGGCACACCGACACCAGCGGGGCGATGACCAGTCGCAGCGAGATGAACGACAGATCGCCGACGACGAGGTCGACGGGCCCACCGATGGTCTCCCGGTCGACGTGGCGGACGTTCGTGCGTTCGAGGTTCGTGACGCGGGGGTCGGAGCGGAGACGCTCGTGCAGTTGGCCGTGTCCGACGTCGACCGCGACCACGTGGGCGGCGCCCCGCTGCAGGACACAATCGGTGAAGCCGCCGGTGGAGGCACCGGCATCGAGCACCCGCATCCCGCTGACGTCCAGATCGAACTCCTGCAATGCGTGGTCGAGTTTGTACGCTCCCCGTCCCACGAAGCGCGACGGCGGACCGACGACGACGAGTTGGTCACCGGGCGCCACCTGACGTGCCGCCTTGTCGGCGACGGCACCGTTGACCGTGATGCGGTTCGCTCCGATGAGCTGCTGCGCCTCGGTCCGGCTCGAGACCAGGCCGCGTCGGAGCAGCTCGGCGTCGAGGCGACGGCGCGTCAACGGGTCAGGAGGTTCGGGTGGTGCTGACCTTGCGCACGCCCGAGGATCCGACAGCCTTCTTGGCCGGGGTCTTCTTGGCCGGGGTCTTCTTGGCCGGGGTCTTCTTGGCCGGGGTCTTCTTGGCCGTGGTCTTCTTGGCTGGGGTCTTCTTGGCCGGGGTCTTCTTGGCCGGGGTCTTCTTGGCCGGGGTCTTCTTGGCTGGGGTCTTCTTGGCTGGGGTCTTCTTGGCTGGGGTCTTCTTGGCTGGGGTCTTCTTGGCCGGGGTCTTCTTCGCGGCCGACCTCTTGGTGCCGCCCGAGGGTGCGATCGACTTCACCTGCTCGGCGAGCGCTTCGACGCGGTCCTCCAGGTCGTCGAACCGAGCTCGGGCGGCCTTGACCTGCTTGTCGACTTCGGCCTCGATCCTGGCGTTCAGCCGCTCCGACGCCTCCTTGCCGCGCTCCACGAGTTCCTGGATGGCCTTCTCGGCGTCGTTGCGGCGTAGTTCGCCGTTCTGGACGAGTGACTTGACGATCGACTCAGCCTGCTTTCGGGTCATGTCGGTGAACTGGACACCGGCGTCGAGGAGCTTCTGGAGCGAGGACGTTTCCATGTCGACAGCCTACCGGCCGACCGAATCGAGGGCTCAGACTCCGAGAATCTGATTGGCGACCGCCGGCAGGTCGGCCTCGTCGAGGTCGGCCACTCCGCCCGCGTCCACTCCTGGCGGTGTGACACCGCTGCGAACGAGCGCGAACGGACACCCGAGCACGTCGGCAAAGGCACCGTCGGTCGACCACCGATCGCCGACCATGATCGCCGTGGCGGCGGAGAACCGGGGGCCGCACTCGCTGCGCACGAGATCGGCCATCGGGCGGTGAGGCTTTCCGGCGATGACGGGTTCGGAGCCGGCGGCGGTGGCCACCGCCGCCACGATCGAACCGGCACCCGGTGTGAACCCGGACGGAGTCGGGAACGTCGCATCGTCGTTGGTCGCCACGAAGCGCGCCCCCTCCCGGACGGCGCGACTGGTGGCGGTGAGCTTGGCGAAGTCGAAACTGCGGTCGAGGCCGACGACGACGGCGTTCGGCGCGTCGTACCCGTCGAGCGGCATCAGCTCGGCACCACGGGCACCGACCGCTTCCGACACGCCCGGGCCCCCACACACGAGCACGCGGTCCCCGGGGCCGACCAGTGAGGCCGCGGCCTGGGCGCTCGTGACGACGTCGCCGACCGCCGGCACGCCGATGTCGATGAGCGCGGACTCGTGGTCGCCCACCGTCGAGACCGAGTTGTTCGTCACGAAGAGCACCCGTCGACCGCTGGCGCGCAGTCGTTCGATCGCGGCCGACGCACCCGGGATCGCCTCGTGCGCCAGCCAGACGACACCGTCGAGGTCGCACAGCACGAATTCGATCGACGCGAGATCCGCGATCGGTGGGTGCCGCTGCATGGAGATCGTTTGTACCAGGTCGGCCCGTCTGCCACCCTGTGCGACGTGCCTCGGTTCGAACCCTTTGCTGCGCTCCGGTATGCCTCCGATCCGCTCGATCGCGTCACGGCTCCCCCGTACGACGTGCTGTCGGACGCCGACATGGACACGCTCGCCGCCCGCCACGATCACAACGTCGTTCGGGTCGACGTGCCGCGCGACCACGACGGTGCCGATCGGTACGAGCTCGCCGCCGACCGGCTCCGGAGCTGGCTCGCCGACGGGGTCCTCGTACGCGATGGCGAGCCCTCCTTCACGCTGTACCGGATGTCGTTCGCAGACTCGACCGGCCGTGACCGTGAGATCGTCGGCGTGCTCGGAGCGCTCGAGGTCGTCGACGACGGTGTCGGTGGGGTCCTCCCTCACGAGCGGGTCACGCCGAAGGCGTCGACCGACCGTCTCGATCTGACGCGTTCGACGCGGGCCAATCTCTCACCGATCTGGGGGTTGTCCCTCGCATCCGACCTGACGCAGCTGCTCGCCGAGCCGGGCGAGCCGGTCGGTACGGTCACGGTCGACGGCGTCACGCACACGGTCGAGCGGGTCACCGACACCGAACGCGTCGGGGCGATCAGCGCGATGGTCCGGTCGGATGACGTGTTGATCGCCGATGGTCATCACCGGTACGGCGTCGCCCGCCGCTACCGAGACGAGATCAGGTCCGGGACCGGCGATCACGGTTCGGCGGCCGAGCTGACACTCGCGTTCGTGAGCGAGCTGGTCGCCGATCAGCTCAGCGTCGAGGCCATCCATCGTGTCTACCGCGACATCGGGTTCGACGATCTCGTCGCCGCGCTGTCCGTCGGCTTCGAGGTCACCGATGCCGGTGGCGTGAGCCCGGCGACCCCGGCGGAGATGGAGGCGCGGGGCTCGCTCTGCCTCGTGGCGCCCAACGGCGACGGGCAGTGGCTCACACCGCGACCCGGCGCGTTCGACGGCATCCGGTCGCTCGACGGCCTCTGGCTCGAACACCTGTTGGACGACTCGCCGGCGACGGTGACGTACCAGCACGGCGTTCACGAGTTGTACACGCTGATGACCACCGACGATTCGATCACCGCCGCCGTGCTCATCCGACCCGTCGGGGTCGACGAGATCGAACGCACGGCACGTGAGGGTCTCCTGATGCCGCCGAAGTCGACGTTCTTCACGCCGAAGTTGCTGACCGGGCTCGTCATCCGCCCGCTGTACTGACGGAACTCACCGGCGGGCGGCTCAGCCGTTGATGAACTGGGGTGTCTCCCAGGTGCGGTTCTCGAAGTGCCAGCGCACGCTGTCACCCGGCTGGTTCAGGTAGGCGTCGTCGCCGTTGTACCAGCGGCCGGTGAACCACAGGCCGACGCATCCCCACTCGTCGCCGGGGCCGTAGTCCCGACCGCGTGGGAACTGGTTGAGCCAGTCGTAGACGCCCTCGTAGCACGCCCGCCACGAGGCGTAGGTGTAGTCGAGGTTGTACGCCGACGAGTTGCGGGCGTTGACCGACGGGTACTGGAACGCCGACTGGTGCGCCGTGTCGCGAACCTGGCCGAGCCCCCAGGATTCCCCGCCGTCACCGTTGGTGGACTGGTACCAGTACGACTCCTTGATCACCTGCGCCCGTGCGATGTCTTCGTCGATGCCCCATTTGCAGGCGGCCCACTGGATGATCTCGTCGGTGGTGCCGGAGAAGTCACCGTCGACACGATTGAACGGTGCCCAGCCATCCCGGTTGTTGGCGTTCGCACGACTGCCCCGGTTGCGGTTGGCCGTGTTGTTCTCGGGCCGGATCTCGGGCGTCGCCTTGACCCGTGCCGCGCAGGCTGCCCCGGACGGCAGGGTGGCACCCACGGGCAGCGTGTCGAAGCCACCGGAGCCGCCGGGGGGCGGGGGCGGAGGTTCGACCGGAGATTCGATCGGGGGCGCCGTGCCGGTTCCGCCGGTGTACCCGACCACGTCGAGTACGAGGTGGACGCCGCTCGAACCGGCGATCGTGGCGCGCAGACACAGCTTCCCGCTGCCGGCCAGCGACAGCATCGCCTGGTTGGAGCGCAGCATGCCCGGCCAGAGATTCAGGACCGACGAGGTCGGCTCGCGCTCGTCGCACGGCCAAGCGGTGACGTGACCATTGGCCACCGGCTCGACTCCGACGATGTTGACGGTCGCGGTGTCCGCGTTGTTCTTGACCCCGGCGCGGCCCGCGATCTGTACCTCGATCTTGTCGCCGTTTCGCAGCGCACCGCGTCGGCCGCCTTGACCGTTGCGGGTGTCGAGCGCACGGTTGGGGGTGACCATCTCCAGCTCGCTGTCGGAGGCCATCCACGCGAACGTGTCGATGATCAGGTCGGTCTCCACGAGCGTGACCACGCAGAGCGCGCCGGACTCGAGCGCCGTGAACGTGAAGTGCGGAACGACCTCGTTGCGGCGGAAGTTGATCGTCGAGGCCGACGACGGGGCGCCGCACGGCTTGACGAGGACCCACCCGTCGGCACGAGGGTTGACGACCGTGACGTTGACGCCCGCCGCGTCGGCGCCTCCCGGGATGCCGGGCGTGCCGGCGATCTCGAATCGGTGTTCACGACCTGGCAGCACCGTTCGGCTCTGGCGGCTGTCGAACAGGCGCTGCGGGTCGACGCCCCTGATCTCGCCCTGGGTGGTCACACCGGTCAGGTCCGCGATCAGGTGCACGGGGGTCGACGACGAGAAGCACACGCCGTCGGACGTGTACTCGAGCGCGACCATGTTGGGGATCGCCCGGCCGGGGGTGACGTTGAGGATCGACGTCTTCGGCACCGACGACCCGCACGGCCACGCCGAGACGTGACCGGCAGCAGTCGGCTGATCGCTGGTGAGGTTGAGGAGCACCACCGTCTCGCCGCGCTGTGCGATCCCGTCGATGCGCAACCGCAGCACGGATCCGGGGCGGAGCTTGCCCTGCGGTGCTCCCTGGCCGATGCGCGTGTCGAGCACCCGTACGGGAGCCTCGCTCACGACGGCGGCTTCGGTGACCGAAGCCGCCGACGGGCCGACGATGGCGGGGGCGGCGAGCAGCGCCGCGATCGCGACCTTGAGTCCTGTGTTCATCACGTCCTTGTCTTCGGCCCGTCCGCACAGGCGTGGGCGAATCGTAACGTGTTCGTCACATGACTTGGCATCACGCCCGGGATTCGTCCGTCACCTCGACGTTCGCGAGTTCGCGAGCAGGTCGAGCACGCCGTCGATGACTCGCTCGACGGTGCGCTTCCGGGTTGCTCTGACGACCTCGGTCGCGATCACCTCGGTTCGACTCTGGGTCATGCCGCCGGCCCGGAAGAACCGCCGGCTCACGTAACCGGTCACCACCACGACATCGCCCGCACCTGCGGTCACGGTCAGGTGATGTACCGCCACCGGCACCGAGATCGCCCGGCCATCGACCCGGGTCGTCAGCTCCACCTGGGTCACCGCCTCACCGGACGGCAGCTCGCGCACCACCGGGTCGCCCGTCAGGGTGCCACGCAGCAGCACCATGTTGTTCGTGTCCATCACTGTCCCTTCAGATCCGCGTTCTGGAGGGGAAGCCGGCGTGGCCGACTCTACGGATGGGGTGTGGCAGCGGGTGGGGTGTGGCAGCGCGGCCGGACGAGCGCTCAGGCGAGTGTGCCGACGTTGTTCAGCTCCCGGAACGCCTGCTCGAGGCGGGCCACGAACGACACCTCGCCCGCGCGCAGCCAAGCACGCGGGTCGTACTGCTTCTTGTTGGGTTGGTCGTCGCCGTCGGGGTTGCCGATCTGCCCCTGCAGGTAGTCGTGATGGTCGGCTTCGTATGCGCGCACGCCGTCCCAGAACGCCCACTGCAGATCGGTGTCGATGTTCATCTTCACCACGCCGTAGCTGATCGCCTCGGCGATCTCGGCGGCCGACGAGCCCGAGCCGCCGTGGAACACGAAATCGACCGGTTGGTCACCGGTGTCGTACTTGGCCCGGATGTACTCCTGCGAGTCGCGCAGGATCGTCGGCGTCAACTTGACGTTGCCGGGCTTGTACACCCCGTGGACGTTGCCGAACGCGGCAGCGACCGTGAACTTGTCGCTCACCTTCATCAGCTCCTCGTACACGTACGCCACCTCTTCGGGCTTGGTGTACAGATCGCTCGCGTCGGCGTCGGTGTTGTCGACACCGTCCTCCTCGCCGCCCGTGATCCCGAGCTCCATCTCGAGCGTCATGTCGATCGCCGACATGCGTTCGAGGTAACGCTTGCACGTCTCGACGTTCTCCTCCAGGGGTTCCTCGGACAGATCGAGCATGTGCGAGCTGAACAGAGGCTTGCCGGTCTCGGCGAAATGCCGCTCGCCCTCGGCGAGCAGGCCGTCGACCCACGGCAGCAGCTTCTTGGCGCAGTGGTCGGTGTGCAGGATCACGCGCGCCCCGTACGCGGCGGCGAGCCGATTGACGTGATCGGCGCCGGCCAACGATCCGAGCACCGAAGCCTCGTGCGACTCGACGCCGATCCCCTTCCCGGCGACGAACGCACCACCGCTGTTCGAGAACTGGATGATGACGGGCGAGTTGAGCTTGGCGGCCGTCTCCATCGCCGCGTTCATCGAGTTCGACCCGATGCAGTTCGCAGCGGGGAGCGCGAAGCCGTTCGCCTTGGCCAGCGCGAAGATCTCCTGCACCTCCGAGCCGGTGATGACGCCAGGTGCGAAGTCGTTGCGAGGTTCGGTCATGAGCCGATCGTAGCGATCTGGATACGGTGGCGCCCGATGGATGACGAGGCGCCCGAGGTCCCCGCGCGCGACGACTACTACCTGGCGCTGGCGTTCACCGCGGCACGGCGGGCGAACTGCCGTGGCCGCAAGGTCGGCGCGATCCTCGTGAAGGGGGATCGGGTCATCGCCACCGGGTACAACGGTACGCCGGAGGGGCTCCCCAACTGCCTCGACGGTGGCTGCCTGCGGTGCGCCGACCGCTCCTCGTTCGAGCCCGGCACGGCCTACGACCTCTGCATCTGCGTCCATGCCGAGGCGAACGCACTCCTCACCGCGGGCCGGTACGGGGCCTCGACCGACGGCACCACGGTGTACACGACCGATCAGCCATGCTTCTCGTGCAGCAAGGAGCTCATCCAGGCCGGCGTCGAGAAGGTCGTCTACGCGCGGTCGTGGCGACCCGACCAGCGTGTCGCCGACGACTACCGCAGACTCCAGGAGCGACTGCACGTCGAGCACGTGCCGACCGAGTACGAGATCGTCGAGTTCACGTGAGCCCGACGCCCGATCGGCCCTCGAAGATCGTCGTCGTGCTGCTGGACAGCCTCAACCGCCACCTGCTCGGCGCGTACGGTGGTGACGAGTTCGACACCCCCAATCTCGACCGGTTCGCGGCGACGGCGACAGTGTTCGATCGGCACCACGCCGGATCGCTGCCCTGCATGCCGGCTCGTCACGACCTGCTCGTCGGCGCGCTCGACTTCCTGTGGCGGCCGTGGGGGTCGATCGAGGTGTGGGAGGAAGCGATCACCACCGAGCTGCGACGGCGGGGCGTCACGACGGTGCTCGTCTCCGATCATCCGCACCTGTTCGAGACCGGAGGCGAGAACTACCACGGTGACTTCACCGCATGGGACTACCTCAGGGGGCACGAGAACGACCCGTGGCGAACCCGGGCCGATCCGTCGTGGATCGGCGCGCCGGCGCTGCCGGCCGCGGCCGCGCACCGTCCGCACCGATACGACGACAGCCGAACCTGGTTCCGTGACGAGTCCGACTTCCCCGGACCACGCACGATGCGGGCGGCCACCGAGTGGCTGCGCCGCGATGCGCCGCACCACGACTCGTTCCTCCTGTTGATCGACGAGTTCGACCCGCACGAGCCGTTCGACACCCCGGAGCCGTGGGCGTCGATGTACGACCCCGACTGGGAGGGCGACCGTCTGATCTGGCCCCCGTACGCGGTCGACGCGATCGCCCGCGGGGTCGTGACCGACCGCGACGCCGCTCACATCCGGTCGAACTACGGGGCCAAGCTGTCGATGATCGACCACTGGTTCGGCACGGCGCTCGACGCGATCGACGACCTGTCGGCCGCCGGCGACGACGTCGCGGTGATCTTGTGCACCGACCACGGGCACTACCTCGGCGAGCACGACACGTTCGGCAAGCCCGGCTCCCCGATCTGGCGCGAGCTCGGTCACGTTCCGCTGATGATCCGCTGGCCGGGTACCGACCCGGGTCGGTCGAGTGCGTTGACCACGACCGTCGATCTGCACGCGACACTCTGCGACGTGTTCGGGGTCGAGCCCGAACACGTCACGCACGGGCACTCGCTCGTCCCGATCCTCGACGGGTCGCGCACCACGGTCCGCGAACACCTGCTCTGCGGCTACTGGAGCCGGCACGTCTACGTCATCGACGAGCAACGGACGTACGGCCGCTCCGCGGTCGGCGACGGGTTCCCGCTCGAGATGTGGTCGAACCGGTGGAGTTCGATGCCGATCTGGCATGCGGCCCCCGAGTACCGATTCCCGCGTCCCGACGATCGGGCCACGCTGGGTCGGATGCCCGGAGCGACGGCTCCCGTCATCCGACAGCCCTTCGCACCCGGCGACCCGCTCCCCTTCTGGGCGTACGGCATGCCGGTCGACGACCACCACCTCTACGACGCCGAGGACCCGACGGAGCGGACGAACCTGGTGGGATCGGCCGCCGAGGCCGACGCGACGGAACTCCTCCGTCATGCTCTGACGACCGTCGAGGCGCCCGCTCATCAGCTGGCTCGGCTGGGTCTGCGGTAACCGATTCGGCGCCTGCTCGAACCGGTCGACGCGACCGGCTCGATCGTTCCGCCTTGCGGTGGACGTCGGAAGGGTTGTGCCGTCGAGCTGTGTTCGTGCACGTACTCCAGCTCTTGTGGCTGCCACCCGCCGTTGGCTATGGTCGCCTCCAGCAGCCAGCGGGGCTGTTTCCGAACGGATCTTTGGGGGTCCCAGATGTTGAAACGATCATTGGTGTTGGTGACCGCACTCGCCACTGCCGCCGCGACCTTCGGTGCGGGGGCCTCTGCGGAGGAACTCGTCCTCGAACCCGACGACGGATCCAAAGACGTCGTCGAGAGCGAGACCGGCAGCTACATCGTGGTGATGGAGGAGGATCCGGTCGTCGTCACCGTCGGCCAGGACGGCCTCGACACTCCGGCGGCCGACGGCATCGCGGCCGACCTCGAGGCGGAGCAGAACGACGTGCTCGCCGACATCGGGGGCGACGCGTCCGACAAGGTCAACACGTACACCAACGCGCTCAACGGGTTCTCCGCGGCGATCACCTACGAAGAGGCCCAGACGCTCGCGGCCAACCCGAAGGTCGCACTGGTCCTCCCGGACGAGCTGCATCAGGCGACCAACTACGACGAGGGCCCCAACGACTATCTCGAGCTCGGCGTCTGGGGCGGAGCCTGGAAGTCCGGGCTGACCGGCGAAGACGTCGTCGTCGGCGTGATCGACAACGGGATCTGGCCCGAACATCCGAGCTTTGCCGACGACGGATCCTACGGACCGCACCCGCTCCAACCGCTCGACAACTCCCGCCCGAACTGCGAGTTCGGCAACACGGCCCACAACCCCGACGACGTGGCGTTCACGTGCAACAACAAGTTGCTCGGCGCGCGCCAGATGCTCGACACCTATCGCGCGCTGATCGGCGCAACCCCCGAGGAGTACGACTCGGCACGCGACGACGACGGCCACGGCACGCACACGGCGTCGACGGCCGCCGGTAACGCCGGCGTGGAGGCCAGCATGTACGGGCGGGATCTCGGTGAGGTCTCCGGCATCGCCCCGCGCGCCCGGGTGATCGCCTACAAGGGCCTCGGAGCACTGGGCGGGTTCACGTCCGACCTCGCCGCGTCGATCGATCAGGCCGTCACCGACGGCGTCGACGTGATCAACTACTCGGTCGGTGGCGGCGCCAGCGTTCCGACCGGTGGCGATGACATCGCGTTCCTGTTCGCCGCCAACGCCGGTGTGTTCGTGGCCACCTCGGCCGGCAACAGCGGTCCCGGCGGCGACACCGTCGGTTCGCCCGGCAACGCCCCGTGGCTGACCACGGTCGGCGCCAGCACCCAGACCCCGTTCTACCGCGGGACGGTCAGGGCCAAGGGTGGACCGAACGTCAAGGGCGCCTCGCTCACCCCCGAGCTCGGTCGGACGGATTTCGTCGACGCCGAGGACTACGGCAACGAGCTGTGCCTCCCCGACACGTTCGCTCCCGGCAGCCTCGACGGCAAGGTCGTGCTCTGCCGTCGTGGGGCCATCGGTCGTGCCGCCAAGGGCGACAACGCCGCTGCGGCCGGCGCCGTCGGCATGGTGCTGTACAACTTCGACGACAACGACAGCCTGTTCACCGACACGCATGCCGTTCCGGCCGTGCACATCAATTTCACGAACGGCCAGAAGATGAAGACGTACATCGACGATCAGGTGGCCGCCGGCAAGACGCCGCAGGTCGCGATCCGGAACACCGGTAGGGAGACCCGGGCCAAGGGAACGCCGTCGATGACGTGGTTCTCGTCGCGTGGCCCGAACGGTCCCGTGCCGGACATCATCAAGCCCGACATCACCGCTCCCGGTCATCAGATCCTGGCCGGCGACGCGCCCGGCGTGAACGCCTTCGGCGATTCGTTCCAGGCGATCTCGGGCACGTCGATGTCGAGCCCGCACGTGGCCGGTCTGTTCGCCCTGCTCAAGCAGGCGCATCCTGACTGGAGCGCCGCTGCGGCGAAGTCGGCGATCATGACGACGGCGAACACGAAGGTCCGCACCGAAGACCGCGTGACACGGGCCAACCCGTTCCAGATGGGCTCCGGTGAGATCGATCCGGGCATCGTCGAAGAACACAACTCGGCGTTCAACCCCGGCCTCGTCTACGACGCCGGACTGTTCGACTACGCCGCGTTCACCTGTGGGGCCGACCTCGGTGTCTTCTCGCCCGGGTCATGCGACTTCCTCGAAGGCCTCGGAGTTCCGTCCGATGCGAGCGATCTCAACTACCCGTCGATCGGCGTCGCCGAGCTGGCCGGTAGCCAGACGGTCGTCCGCACCGTCACGAGCGTGGCCCACGAGGGCCACGTGGTCGACTACAAGGCCAAGGTCACAGCGCCCGACGGCTACAGCGTGACGGTGTCACCGAGCAGGTTCACGATCGCTCCGGGCGAAACGCAGACGCTCGAGATCACGATCACGAACGTCAGCGCACCGGTCGATGAATGGCGCTTCGGCTCGCTCGAGCTGCGGGGCTACGACTACAACGTGCGTAGTCCGATCGCCGTCAAGGGTGCACTGTTCGATGCTCCACCGGCGGTTGCCGGCTCGGGCGCCGACGGATCCGCGAGCTTCGACGTGCTGTTCGGGTACACCGGCAGCTACTCGGCGGCCCCGCACGGCCCGGTTCCGTCGACGGAGCTCTCGGGCGCCATCGGCCAGGACCCGGACCAGGCGTACCCGAGCGGTGACGACGCTCCCGGCCCCGCCGGCGGCGTCGACCTGTACCCCCTCGTCGTGGCCGACACGGCGCTGCTCCGGATCGCGCTGGAGATCCCGGGCGATGACGACATCGACCTGTTCCTGTCGGACTCGTCGGGTGCGATCATCGCAGCGAGCACCAACGGTGGCACCGACGAGCTGATCGAGCTCGTCCTGCCGGCCGACGACACATACACGTTGGCCGTCCACGGTTGGTCGGTCCCGAGTGCCCCCTTGGCCTACACCGTCGACACGTGGGCCGTGCCGTTGACGCCGGGAACCGGCGCCCTGGCGATCGACTCGGCGCCGGCCTCGGCCGACCTGGGCGCCACCGGCACCGTCACGACCAGCTGGGCCGGCTTGGCCACGGGACAGTACCTCGGTGCGGTCTCGCACAGCGGAGACGCCGGTCTGCTCGGTCTGACGCTGGTGGAGATCGACGTCCCCTAGCTGACGCCGACGTCTGACGAGCCGCCGGTTGCGCCACCCCACGGGTGGTGCGGCCGGCGGCTCGTCGCGTCACGGTGGAGCGTGCGTGCCCGCCCGTTCAGCGGAACCTGGGCCGCCGTAGAGTGGCACCGTGGCGACCAGAAAGCAGCAGAACACGACGCAACCGACCGACGTCGACCCGGCCGAGTTCATCGCGGCCGTCGAACACCCGGTGCGCCGGGCGGATGCCGAGGTGCTGCTCGAGATGATGACCCGGGTGACCGGCTACCCGCCGAAGATGTGGGGGCCGTCGATCATCGGGTTCGGGCGGTACCACTACCGCTACGACACGGGCCGCGAAGGTGACTTCCTCGTCACCGGGTTCTCACCTCGCACGGCCAACCTCGTCGTCTACATCCTGCCGGGCTACGACGACATCGGTGAGCAACTCGCCCGGCTCGGCAAGCACCGGATCGGCAAGAGCTGCCTGTACATCAACAAGCTCGCCGACATCGACCTCGACGTGCTCGAAGACATCGTGGCCGATGGTGTGGCTCGAATACGGGAGAACTACGAGACCTGGGCCGAGTGACCCGCCGAGTGACCCGCCGAGTGACCCGGTGGCGGGCGGATCGACTCGGTCACGGAGTCGTGCGCCCCGCCGGTTCCGACTCGGATACTCCCGACGAGCGCGAGGTGCGCCGCGTTGGCGCATCCACACCGCACCGCTGCGCTCAGGAAGGCGGCGCTACATCGTGAACGGACTGACGATGGCACCGGATTCGTCGTTGAGGTTGTCGGTGACGTTGTCGATCCGGTCGCCGATCCACTCGAACAGACTCACCTCGAGGAAGATCTGGAACGCGAGCCAGGCGATCAGCAGGACGATCGCGATGACCGACAGCAGGCGGATCCAGCGGGTGATCCGCGACGTGTACTGCGTGATCAGCGGGGTGAAGCCGCGCATCGCTGCGGTCGTCCGGTCGCTGAACTGCTGCGCCGCCCGGTCGACCTCCTGCCGGGCGACGTTGCGCACCTCCGCGATGATCTGCGACGCGTCCTGCTGGGTGACGCCGCCGGGGCGTGAGATCTGCCCGGCGGGCATCGACGCCTGCTGGAAGAACTCGTGGTTCTCCTCGGCCGCGATGAGCTCGGCGTTGCTGGGCGGCGCCCGCCGGATGTCGGTCCAGTCGAGCCCGTCCCACCACCGCAGACGTGTGCGGCCATCCGGGTCCGGGTACCACCCGGCGGGAGGAGCGTCGGCGTTGCGCATCGCTCAGCGGCTCCGGAATTCGTCCCGGTCCGGCGCTGGCAGCTCGACGCGGTCGTCGTCGGCGGGGATCGGAAGCCCGTCCTTGGGGCGGACCTCGTCGTCGGCGTCGTCGGGGCGGATCGTTTCGGCGAACGCGGCCACCGTCCCGAGCAGCCCCGAGAACTCGGCGGGAATGACGAGCTTCGTCGCGCGGCCGTCACCGATGCGCTCGAGGGCTTGGAGATACTCGACGGTCAGCACGTTGTGATCGGTGCCGGCCTCCTTGATGCCGGTGAGCCGCGCCTTCGCGGCGGCGCCCTCGCCTTCGCCGAGCAGTTGGAGGCGCATCTTGTTCGCCTGCGCACGGAGCTGGATCGCCTCGGCATCACCCTGCGCGTCGAGCACAGCGGCTTCCTTGCGACCCTGGGCCGAGAGCACCGCTGCCTGCTGCTCACCGTCGGCACGAGCGATCGCCGCCTCCTGGTAGCCCTTGGCTTCGGTGACCGTGGCCCGACGGTCGCGTTCGGCACGCATCTGGGCGTGCATCGCCGACACGATGTCCGGCGGCGGATCGATGCGCTGGATCTCGACACGGACCACCCTCACACCCCACTTGTCGGTGGCGTCGTCGAGCACCTCGCGTAGCTGCGTGTTGATCGTGTCGCGCGATGTGAGCGCCTTGTCGAGCTCCATGTCGCCGATCAGGTTGCGGAGGTTCGTCTGGGCGAGCTTCGTGATCGCGGTGAAGAAGTCGGCGACGTTGTAGACGAGGCGCTGGGGGTCGGTCGCCTCGTAGTAGACGACGGCATCGACGGAGACCACGACGTTGTCGGCGGTGATGACCTCCTGTGGTGGCACGTCGACGACCTGCTCGCGCATGTCGATGAGCTGCATCGTCTCGATGAACGGCACGATCAGGGTCAGACCGGGATCGCGGGTCGTCTTGTACTTGCCGAGTCGTTCGATCAGCCCGCGCTGGTACGGTCGCACGATCTTCACGGCGGCAACGAGTGCGGCCAGGCCGATGATCGCGATGACCACGATCAAGATGACGGCAACGGTCATGTCTGCTCCTTCTTCGATGAAGATCCGGTCATGTCTGCTCTCTCTTCGGCGATGATTCGTCGTCGCCCGGTCGGATCGGGCGGGACTCGGGTGCGAGGGGCGCCACGACGACGCGGGTGCCCTTCATCGCGAGCACACGGACCTTGGCGCCCTGCGCCAGTCGGTACGCACCGTCGGTGACGGCTCCCCACACCTCGCCGTCGACGCTGACGCGACCGGCACGTGTGGTGTCGTCGGGCTCGATGGGGGTGGTGACGATCGCGGTGAGGCCGACGAGCCGGTCGGCGCCTACTCCCGGCGCCATCGTGTGTTCTTTCATGAAGCGCTGCGCCCACCGGTACAGGACTGCGAAGAGCAGCGCTCCGCCGAACACGAACACCGCCCATTGGATCTCGATCGCGACGTCGTAGAACGCCAGGATCGCGGCGATGAAGGCGGAGCCGGCCCATGGCAGGATGATGAACGATCCGCCGACCACGACGAGCTCGACGAGCGCGAAGACCACCGCGGTGGCCAGCCAGATCCAGGGCCATACGTCGAGATCGATCCCGAGATCGAGAACGGCGATCACCATGACAACACCCTAGGTCGGGTCTGTGACGAACCCGTGACAACCCGACGGCAACTCGGCCGAGTCATCGCGGAACCGAGATCCGATTGCCACGCCGCGTCGCCGGGGTGGTGAGACGATGGAGGTGTGGAGGTCGGCCGATGGAGCGATGCACTCGTGGTGATCGCGGGTGTGCTCGGCCTGATCATCGTCGCGATGGCATGGCCCCGTCGTCAACCGAGGGAGCAACGTGCCCGTCGCCGGCATCCAGCGGCGTCAGCGCCGATACGGGTCAGGCTCGACACGATCGGGGAACACCCGCGGTGGCGGATCGCCAATCGACACGGCATCCTCGACGTCACCGTCGACATCGTCACCTATCGGCCGGTGCGCTCGACCCGCCCGTGGGTGAGCGAGCCGATCGTCGACCCGATCAGGATCTCACCCGGCCGTTCGACGACGCTGCCGAGCGTCGTCAACAATCCCGCGTTGACCTACGACGTCGTGGTGGCCTGGACCGTCTTCCATCTCGACGGTGGCGTGCAGAGTACCCGAACCTTCACGGTCGGGCCCGACGCCGACACAGCGGTCGAACCCGTCCCGGTGGTACCGCCGGGCGATCGACGGGGGCTCGCCGTCGTCTTCGGATCGATCGCCGTGCTGCTGGCCGCGGTGACGTCGCTCGCCGGGTGGAGACTCCTCGACGGTGACGGCACCTCGGTCGCCGGCGACACGACGGTGCCGATCGTGGTCACCAGCTCCACGGCGACCGCTGCCGGTACGACGGAACCCGCACGGACCGTGCCCGACACAACCACCGCCGTCACCCCGGAACCCGCCGCCGCAACGACCGGGGCCACCACGACGACGACGACGACGGATGCGACACCTCCGACCGCCTCGACCACTGCCACCACGGCGGAGGCCTCCACGACGTCGACCACGACGACCACGGTTCCGACGACGACCGTGCCGGCGGACACACGAAGGATCGTGATCGACGGTCGGGTGGAGGACTGCCGCTTCGGCACCGACTGCCTGATCGCGGGCTTCACGCTCGACGGCTTCCCGGCCGAGGGCGAGTACATCTGCGAGTTCGAAGACGGCAGCCGCTACGCCTTCCGCTACGACGGCGACGGGGCCGACGATGCCTGCGTGACATCCGGGACGTCGCCGTCGATCACGATCGAGGTCGACGGCGTCAGATCAGCGACGATCACGCGTGACGCTCCGACCGGCTCCTGACCGGGGTCGCGCTCGGGATTCCGATACGACCTCCGAGGGGAGACCGTGGCAGAGTCGACCGGGTGCGACATGCCCACTCCCCCGGCTCGGTCGCCTCGTCGCCCAGTCGCCTGCTGACGCCCGAGTTCGGGATCCTGATGGTCGCGGCGGTGCTGTACTTCGGCGGGACCGGCATCCTCAACGCACTCGTCCCGACCTTCGTCGTGGACGAACTGGGTGGCACGGAGGCGACGGCCGGAACGGTGATGGGATCGATCGCGATCACCTCGCTGCTCAGCCGTCCGTTCTTCGGTCGGACCGCCGACCGGTACGGGTCGCGTCGGATCCTGCTGATGGGCACGCTGCTGTCGGTGTTCTCGATGGCGATCATGCGCCTCGGTCCGGAGTCGGTCGTGACGGTGGTCGTCTCCCGGCTCGTGCTCGGATCGGGCATGTCGGCGATGTTCACGGGGTCGACACTTCTGGCGGTGACCCTCGCCCCTCCGATGCGTCAGGGGCAGGCGGCAAGTCTCATGCTCGTGTCGGTCCACGTCGGTTTGGGTATCGGGCCGATCCTCGGGTTGCGAATCCTCGACCGGTGGAGCTACGACCGGGTCTGGGTGGTGGTCGGGCTCCTGGCGCTGCTGAGCACCATCGTGGTCTCGCAACTCGGTGCCCACCCGGGTGACCCCGATGCCGAACCCGCCCCGTTGGTCCACAGGGCGGCGCTGGTTCCCGGGATCGTCACGTTCTTCGGCGTGTTCGCCTTCAATGGCTTCCTGACCTTCGCGTCGCTCTACGGGCGCGAGGTGGGTGTCCAGGACATCGCCCTGCTCTTCACCGCGGCATCGGGGACGATCGTCGTCGTCCGGCTGCTCGCCGGCCACATCCCCGATCGGATCGGTCCGATCCGGGCCGGTACCGGTGCATTGCTCCTCACGTTCGTCGCGACGCTCGTACTGGCGTTCTGGCAGGAACCGGCCGGCGCCTTCGCCGGAGCGATCCTGCTCGCGGGTGGCTTGTCGCTCCAGTCCCCGTCGTTCATCCCGCTCGCGATCGCCGACGTGCCCGATCGAGAGCGCGGCTCGGCGATGGCGACGTTCACGGGGTTCTACGACATCGCCGGCGCCGTGATCGGTCCGCTGCTCGGTCTGATCGTGGCCGGCGTGAGCTACCGGGCGGCGTTCCTGTTCACGGGAGCGATGTCGCTCGTGGCACTCGCTCTGCTCAGGCTGTTGATCGCACCGACGTGGCAAGCGTCGACGCGGCCGGCGGGGCAGGTGGCCGTGACTCCGTGACCAGGTCGAGCGAGCTCGACTCGGCGCTGGTCGCCGGCACCTGATGACGTCTCGGCCGACGTCTCGGCGGCGCCACGCGCGGCCAGCACGGCGCCGACGATCAAGACCCTCATCTGTCCGGTCGCGCCGACGTCGACCGCGAACTGACGTTTCCGGGCGCAGGTCGAGCCGGGCCGACGTGGCACGATGGCCGCCATGGAGTACACGCGATTGGGATCGTCCGGGCTCGAGGTGTCGAGGCTCTGCCTCGGGTGCATGGGCTTCGGTGAGTCATCGGGCAACGTGCACGAATGGGCGGTCGACGAGGCCGCCAGCCGCCCGATGATCGAGCGGGCGCTGGAACTCGGCATCAACTTCTTCGACACGGCGAACGCGTACTCGGTGGGCTCGAGCGAGGAGATCGTGGGGAAGGCGCTGCGCGACATGGCGGACCGCGACGAGGTCGTGGTCGCTACGAAGGTGTACTTCCCGATGCGCGGCCAGGATGCGCGCAACTCGCTCGGGCTGTCGCGCAAGGCCATCATGGCCGAGGTCGAGCACAGCCTCCAGCGGCTCGGCACCGACTACATCGACCTGTATCAGATTCACAGGTTCGACGAGCACACACCGGTCGAGGAGACGATGACGGCGCTCCACGACCTCGTGACGTCCGGCAAGGTCAGGTACCTCGGCGCGTCGTCGATGTGGGCATGGCAGTTCGCCAAGATGCAGCACGCCGCTGAGCGGCTCGGACTCACCAAGTTCGTGTCCATGCAGAACCAGTACAGCCTGCTGCAGCGAGAGGACGAGCGGGAGATGCTGCCACTGCTCGCCGATCAGGGTGTCGGCTCGATCCCGTGGAGCCCCTTGGCGCGGGGGCTTCTGGCCCGTCCGTGGGACACGACGACGACACGCCGCGAGTCCGACCGCTTGATCGATCACCGTTTCAGCGAAGCGGTCGACCGCCCGATCGTCGAGCGGGTCGCGTCGGTCGCGGACGGCAAGGGTGTCCCGATGGCACAGGTCGCCATGGCGTGGGTGATGGCGAACCAAGTGGTGACGGCTCCGATCGTCGGAGCGACCAAGGTCGGGCACATCGAGGATGCGGTCGCTGCGCTGGAGGTCACCTTGACCGACGACGAGCGAGCCACACTCGAAGAGCCCTACCGCCCCAAGCCCGCCTCGTTCTGATGTGGTCGCGCGAACGAAACGCAATGTACGTCGGGGTTCGCTTCGGCGGACCGACGCGAACCCCGCTTCCTCGAATTCGACGATGAGCCGCCGCGCGTCACCTCGGTGTCCGCATGTCGCCGAACGGGCTGCGGAAGCGTCTGACATCATGTGGGGATGAGAACAGCGGTCGGGCTCGACATCGGGACGACCAACGTCAAGGGCGTCATGGTCGATGCGCAAGGTCGGACCATCGCCCGAGCGCATCAACCGCTCGTCACTTCGAATGATGGGTCGAGCGCCGAGCAGGACGCCGACCACCTCTGGGAGGCAGTCGCGAAAACGGTCATCGAGCTGACAGCCGGCGAGCCCACCGCCGCACGGCAGGTCGGCGCGATCGGCGTGTGCAGTCAGTACTCCTCGATCGTGCCGGTCGACTCGAACGCGCGCCCGGTGGCCCCGATGGTGATGTGGAGCGACCAGCGCGGGAGCGACCACTGCTGGGCCATCATGGAACGCCGGGAGGACGCATTCCTCACATGGATCGAGAAGCACGGCATCCCGACGGTGGGCGGAGGGCTGTCCCTCGCTCATCTCCTGCACCTCCAGATCGACCGGCCCGATGTGCACCGCGAAACGACCACCTACCTCGAACCGATGGACTACGTGACCGCGCGGCTCACCGGGCGGATCACCGCCACCCAGCACTCGATGTTCATGTCGCAGCTCTGCGACAACCGAACACTGGGGATTCGGGAGTACGACAGCGAGCTGGTGGCGTGGTCCGGCGTCGATGCCACCAAGCTGCCACCGCTGATCGGACCGAACGACGCGGTCGGCACGATCGCTCCGCCCGTGGCGCTGGCGTTGTCCCTCCCGGCCGATGCTGTGGTGTTCGCCGGGACCAACGACACCGCAGCGCTCGGCGTCGCCGCCGGCGTCGATCGCCCCGGATGGGGCGGGATCGCAATCGGCACGACCAGCGTGATCGTCGACTCGATCGCCGAGAAGCACACCGATCTCGACCACGAGATCCTCTCGATGCCGGCAGTGTCAGCCGACCGCTACGTGGTGATGGCCGAGAACGGGCTCGGTGGCCGTGTCGTCCACCACCTACTCGATGAACTCGTCTACCCAAGCGACGTGTTGGGGAACCACGCCACCGCCGATCCGTTCCTCCGCTTCGACGACGCCATCGAGGTGACCGAACCCGGAGCCGGCGGCGTCCTCTTCCTGCCGTGGTTGCGCGGCTCGCTCGCCCCGCGCTCGAACCCGATGATGCGGGGCGGTTTCATCAACGTCTCACTCGACACGCGACGCATCGACCTCGTTCGTGCCGCCGCCGAAGGTGTCGCACACAACCTCGCCTGGCTGCTCCCTCACGTCGAAGGGCTCACCGGCCAGCGAATCAACGACCTCGTGTTCGTCGGCGGCGCCGCCCGATCCTCGTCGTGGTGCCAGATCATCGCCGACGTGCTCGACCGGCCGATCCATGCCGCCAGTGAGCCCGACACCGCTGTTGCGTGTGCGGTCGCCTGGCTCGCTCTCGCTCGAACCGGGACCCTCGACGGTGGCTCGGTCGCCGATCGCGACCCGCTCGGTGAGTGCTTCCTTCCGCGTCCTGAGTTTCGAGCCCGCAACGACCTTCGCCAGAGTCAATTCGAAGCGGCCTACGAGGCGCTCGCCCCGATCCACACCGCCCTCAACGACGAACCCGGAGCACCACGATGAGCAGCACCTACGCGTACGCCGACCGGTATCCGGTGAACGCCGCCATGCCCCAGAGCGGACGTCCTCGCGGCGAGATCATCGCCGAGTTGACCGAGATCGCCACGACCGAGGACGAAGTCTGGGAACACGGCGGATGTTCCGGCACGATGTACTGCGGCGACCACGATCACTACGCGTTCATGGCAAAGGCGTTCGAGCTGTTCGCCCACGTGAACGTACTGCAACGCGACATGTGCCCGAGTGCGACGCGCTTCGAGGGTGAGATCATCGCGATGACGCTCGACCTCCTCCACAGCACGGCGGTCGTCGGCACCGAGCCAGCGGGCATGGTCACCTCCGGCGGGTCGGGCAGCATTCTCCACGCAGTCCTCGCCTATCGGGAGCAGGGGGTCCGCAACGGGATCACCCGTCCGAACATCGTGAAGCCCGAGACCGGACACCCAGCCTTCGACAAGGCAGGTCATCTCCTCGGCGTCGAGGTGAGACGCGCCCCGATCGACCCTCAGACCTCGCGTGCCGACCCCGACGCGATGGCGACGCTCGTCGACGATCAGACCGTGGCGCTCATCGGATCGGCCACCAACTACGGATACGGCACCATCGACCCGATCGCCGATCTCGGCGAACTCGCACTCGACCGAGGAGTCGGTCTCCACGTCGACGCCTGCCTCGGTGGGTTCATCCTGCCGTGGGGTGAGGAGCTCGGCTACGACATCCCATGTTGGGACTTCCGGCTGCCCGGCGTGACCACCATCTCCGCCGACACCCACAAGTACGGCTACGGCTTCAAGGGAACGTCCGTGCTGGCGTTCGCCGACATCGCCCTACGCGACGGCCAGTACTTCTTCGTCACCGACTGGACCGGCGGCAAGTATTGCTCGCCCGGCATCGAAGGATCACGGTCGGGGGGTCTACTCGCCGCAACATGGGCATCGATGGTGAGCCTTGGCCGGGAGGGCTACCTCGAGCACGCCCGCGGGATCTTCGAGACCTCCTTCGGCATGCAGGATGTCGTACGCTCCCACGACGCACTGCGGGTCATCGGCGACCCGACGTTCTGCTTCAGCTTCACGAGCGACGCACTCGACATCTATCACGTCAACGACTTCATGCGCACCCGCGGTTGGAGGTTCAACGGGCAGCAGTACCCGGACGCGATCCACATGGCGGTCACCCGACCGCAGACGCAGCCAGGCGTACTCGATCGTTTCGCTGCGGACCTCTCCGATGCCGTCGAGTACGCCGCCGGCCCGCCGCCGGAACCCCCGAAGAGCGGCGCTGTCTACGGCGGTATCGAGGGTGGCATGACCGCCGAAGCCGATGAGTTCATCCGAATGGTCATGACCGAGATGATGGACCAACACCAAGCCGTGCCGTCCTCACATCGGCCGCCCGGCCCGGCCGCTCTGCAGTCAGTCGACCCGGGGGATCAACCGTAGGCCGAGCTCGGCCATCGCCGTGGGATCGCCGGGGATGGGGCTGCTGGTCATCGGGTCGGCGCCCGACTGCGTCTTGGGGAAGGCGATGACCTCACGAATGTTCTCCTCGCCGGCCAGAATCGCAACGAGCCGGTCGAGGCCGACCGCAAAGCCACCGTGCGGTGGGGCGCCGTACTCGAACGGATTGAGGAAGAAGCCGAACTTGCGCTCGGCCTCCTCCTCGCTGATGCCGAGCGCCGTGAACACCATACGCTGCAACTCTGGCTCGTGGATTCGGATGCTGCCCGAGCCGAGCTCCCATCCGTTGAGCACCAGGTCGTACGCGATCGACCGCACCGCCATCGGGTCGGTGTCGAACTTGTCGATGTCGTCCGGATGGGGCATCGTGAACGGATGGTGACCGGGCTTGGGGCGGCCCGTCTCCTTGTCGACACCGACGAACAGCGGGAACTCGACGACCCAGACGTACTTGTACGGGCCCTCGTACACCGGCGGCCGGCCGAGGTCGTTGCGCAACGTACCGAGCACCTCACACGTGGTCATCCACTCGTCGGCGACGATGAACACGAGGTCGCCGACGTCGGCATGCATCGCGTCCTTGATCGCTGCGACCTCGGCATCCGAGAGGAACTTGGCCACGGGCGAGTCGAAGCCGTCGGTCGTGGTCTTCAGCCAGACGAGACCCTTGGCGCCCAGTGACTTGGCACGATCGGTGAGCTTGTCGAGCTGGTTGCGGCCGTACTCGCCGGCAGCGCCCGGCACGTTGATGCCCTTGATCGCACCCGCCCCGGCGAACGCCTTGAACTCGGTCGATGCGAACAGGTCGGTGAGCTCGATCAACTCCATCTCGAAACGGAGATCGGGCTTGTCGATGCCGAACCGGTTCATCGCATCGTGCCACGTGATCCGTTCGATCGGGTCGGGCCGCTCCCCCGTCGCCGCCTCGGCGGCATCGAGCACCGCTTCGGAGACGGCGTCGAGCACGTCGTCCTGCGTGACGAAGCTCATCTCGACGTCGAGCTGCATGAACTCGTACTGGCGATCGGCGCGCAGGTCCTCGTCGCGCAGGCAGCGGGCGATCTGGTAGTAGCGGTCGATGCCACCCACCATGAGCAGCTGCTTGAACAGCTGTGGCGACTGCGGCAGCGCGTAGAACGAGCCCGGCTCCTTGCGGGCCGGCACCAGGAACTCGCGAGCACCCTCGGGGGTCGACGGCACGAGCATCGGCGTCTCGACCTCCACGAAGTCCTGCCGCTCCATCGCCTTGCGCATCGCCGCGTTCACCGCCGAGCGGATCCGCAGGTTGCGCTGCATGCGCTCACGCCGCAGATCGAGATACCGGTACTGGAGACGGATGTTCTCGTCGACGTCGTCGGCACGTGCATCGACCGGAAACGGTGGCGGTGTCGCCTTGCGAAGGATCTCGATCTCACACTCGCCGACCTCGATCTCACCGGTCGGCAGATTCGGGTTGATCGTGCCCTCGGGCCGGGCGCGGACGACACCGGTGATCCGCAGGACGTACTCGGATCGAACGTCGACGTCGTCGTTGATCACGCACTGCGTGATGCCGGTGTGGTCGCGCAAGTCGACGAAAGCGAGCTTGTCGCCGTGCTCGCGACGGCGACCGACCCAGCCCGTGAGTGACACGGTCTCACCGATGTTCTCGGCCCTGAGCTCACCACACTGATGGGTGCGCATGCTTGTTTTCGACATCAATTCGCTTCCTGGAGTCGTTGCTGGAGTTCTTCGATGAGTGCACTGCGGTCGACGGCGACCTGGTCGGCCTGTGACCGCAGGGGGCGGACGACGACGGTACCGGCGTCGACCTCGTTCGTGCCGATGATCACGGCGAACGCGGCGCCGCTGCGATCAGCGGCCTTGATCTGGGCCTTCATGCTGCGTTGTTCGTACGCCCGATCCGCCGAGATGTTCGCCACCCGGAGCTCGGTGGTCACGCGCAGCGCGTGCTCGCCTCCGGTGGTGTCGATCACGAAGACGTCGACGCGCGGATCGGGCCCAGCGAACACACCTTCGTCGTCACAGGCCAGCAGCGTCCGGTCGACACCGAGCGCGAACCCGATCCCCGGCGTGGCCGGGCCGCCGAGCGCCTCGACGAGGCCGTCGTAACGACCTCCCCCGCCGAGCGCATCCTGAGCCGAGTCGAGCGTGCCGCCCTGGAACTCGAACGTGGTGCTTCTGTAGTAATCGAGCCCACGCACGAGCTTCATGTCGACCGTGAACGGGATGCCCACAGCGGCCAGACCGACCTGAACCGTCTCGAAGTGCGCACGTGCGTCGTCGGACCAGTACTCGGAGATCATCGGCGCGGCGGCGACGATCGGTGCGTCCTGCGGCCGTTTCGAGTCGAGCACCCGCAGCGGGTTCTTCGCGAGAGTCACCCTGCTCTGCTCGGAGAGGCCCTCGGCAGCGCCGAAGTAGGCACCGAGCGCGTCGACGTAGCGGGCGCGGTCGCCGGGCTCACCGAGCGAGTTCACGATCAGGCGAACCTGCTGCAGGCCGAGCCGCCGGTAGAACTCCCACCCGAGTGCGATCACCTCGACGTCGAGGTGCGGGTCGTCGACGCCGAGCACCTCGATGCCCACCTGGTCGAACTGCCGGTAACGCCCGCGCTGCGGCTTCTCGTAGCGGAAGTTGGGGCCCGAGTACCAGGCCTTCCACGGGGTGACCGGGCGATGTTCGACGAACGCACGGCAGACGCTCGCCGTCTGCTCGGGCCGCAGCGCCACGTGCCGGCCACCCTGGTCGACGAAGTCGTACATCTCCTTGGTCACGACGTCGGTGGCCTCACCGATCCGTGCGAACACGCCCAGATCTTCCATCAGCGGCGGGATGATCTGCTGGTACCCGGCAGATTCGACGACATCGGCGAACACGGCCGTGAACAGCCGCCAGCGAGCCGCTTCGGGCGCGAGGATGTCACGCATCCCGGGGCTCGTCTGGAACATTGGCACGGCGAGCCAGGCTAGCGGTGCGGCCGAACGACCGAGCTGCCGGTTCAGTGGACGATCGACGCACCCGGGATGATCCGGTGCACGTCGTACACCGCATCGATGCGTTTGATCGTGTTCAGGACCGACCCCAATTGGGCGGCGCTCGACATCTCGAACTCGAACCGCATCTTCGCCACCCGATCATCACCGACGATCGTTTCGCAGCGGGTGATGTTGACGCCCTGCTCGCCGACGGCGTTCGCCACGTCGCGCAGGAGCCGCGACCGGTCGAGCGCCACGACCTCGACACCAGCGGTGTACAGCTCTTCGCGCCGGTCGCCGTCCCATTCGACCTCGATCATCCGAGCCGACTGGTCCTGTGCGAGCCCCATCGCGTTCGCGCAGTCGTGACGATGCACGCTCACTCCTCGCCCGCGGGTGACGTAGCCGATGATCTCGTCGCCCGGCACCGGCGTGCAGCAGTTCGCGAGACGCACCATCAGGTCGTCGAGCCCCTCGACGTGAACCCCGGCCGCCCCACTACCGTCGCCATGGTGACGGCGAGGCTCGAACACGGTCGTCGGCAGCTGCTCGGGGAGATCCCCTGTGCGGAACAGCCGCCCGATTCGTTGCGCGACGCTCCGCGCCGACACGTGATGCTCTCCGATCGCAGCCAGGAACGTGTCGACATCGGTGTAGCTGTGCTCGACGACGACCTCGGCGAACTGGTCGGAGTTCCAGATCTTCTGCACCGGCAGGCCCTCGCGCCGGAACTCGTCCGCGAGCTCGTCGCGACCCTGGGCGATCATGTCGTCGCGACGCTCGCGGCTGAACCACTGCTTGATCTTGTTCTGGGCACGATGCGACGCCACGAAACCCAACCAGTCCTGTGACGGGCCGGCCGTCTCGACCTTCGAGGTGAAGATCTCACAGGTGTCGCCACTGTTCAACCTGTCGTCGAGCGACACCAGTCGCCCGTTCACCTTGGCGCCGATGCACCGATGACCGACCTCGGTGTGCACCGCATAGGCGAAGTCGACAGGTGTCGACCCCACCGGCAGCGTGATCACCTTGCCCTTCGGCGTGAAGACGAAGACCTCGTCGTGTTCGAGGTCGGTCTTCAAGTTCTGCATGAACTGCGCCGGATCGGTGACCTCGGCCTGCCAGTCGATGATCCGGTTCAGCCAGTCGATGTCGTTGGTGTTGCCGTCGCCTTTGTAGGCCCAGTGCGCGGCCACACCGAGTTCGGCCCGGTGATGCATGTCGCGGGTTCGGATCTGCACCTCGATCGGGCGACCCTCCGGCCCGATCACCGTCGTGTGCAGGCTCTGGTAGAGGTTGAACTTGGGCATCGCGATGTAGTCCTTGAAGCGACCGACCACCGGACGCCAGCGACCGTGGATGCTGCCCAGGGCGGCGTAGCAGTCCTTGATCGAGTCGACGATCACCCGGACGGCCACGATGTCGAAGATCTCGTCGAACTCGCGACCCTTGACCACCATCTTCTCGTAGACGCTCCAGAGGTGTTTGCCTCGGCCCGTGATCTCGGCTTCGATGCCGAGCTCCTTCAACCGAAGCCGCAACTCGGAGACGGCCTGGGCGAGGTAGACGTCGCGCTCGGGGGTCCGCGTCGCGACGAGGTAGTCGAGCTCGGCGTAGCGCCTCGGGTGCAGAGCGGCGAACGACAGGTCTTCGAGCTCCTGCTTGATCTCCTGGATGCCGAGCCGGTGTGCCAGCGGCGCGTAGATGTCGAGCGTCTCCTGGGCGACGCGCCGCTGCTTGTCGACCGGCATGCCGGCGAGCGTCCGCATGTTGTGCAACCGATCCGCGAGCTTGATCACGAGGACCCGGAGGTCTTTCGCCATCGCGACGAGCATCTTGCGCATCGTGGCGGCCTGCTGCGCCTCCCGCGAGTCGAACCGGATCCGCTCGAGTTTGGTGACCCCGTCGACGATCCACGCGACGTCGCTGCCGAAGTGCTGCTCGACATCGGCGAGGATGATCTCGGTGTCTTCGACGGCATCGTGCAGCAGCGCAGCGACGATCGACGTCTCGTCCAGGCCGATGTCGGCGACGATCTTCGCCACCGCGAGCGGATGGTTGATGTAGCTCTCACCGCTCGAACGGGTCTGCGTCCGATGGGCCTCGGCGGCCATGTGGTACGCCCGGTTGATCGTGTCGACCCGTGCCTTCGGATGATGCGCTCGGTAGCTCGCGAGCAACGGGGTCAGCTCGGTCGACGCAGCAGTCTCGTGGTGTCGCCGCCACGGGAGGACTCGATCGACCGTCGCCATGCTGCCGCCTAGTACCTCGTCAGGCTCTCGACCCGCTCACCGTCGAACCGCGCCCGCCCCCCGAGTTCGGCGATCTCGAGCATGAAACCGTAGCCGACGACGATCCCCCCGAGCGTCTCCACGAGCCGGCCCGTCGCCTTGGCCGTGCCGCCCGTCGCCAGCACGTCGTCGACGATCAGGATCTTCTCGTCGGGGTGTACCGCATCGCGATGGATCTCCAGCTTGTCGCGTCCGTATTCGAGGTCGTACTCCTCGCGGGCGACCGCCCACGGCAGTTTGCCCGCCTTGCGAACCGGCACGAACCCGGCTCGGAGTCGGTAGGCGACCGGCGCCGCCAGGATGAACCCCCGCGACTCGACCCCCACGACCCGGTCGACCTCGACGTCGTGGAATCTGGTCACCAGATCGTCGACGGCTCGACCGAACGCAGCAGCATCACCGAGCAGCGGCGTGATGTCGCGGAACGTCACCCCGGGCTCGGGGTAGTCCGCGATGGCCCGCACATGGTCACGGACCCAGACCGCATCGGCTGCCATGAACCGAGGTTACCGACCGGATGCCACCGGTCGACGTGTCAACGACGCTTCTTCTTGCGTGGTCGCGGTGGGTGCGACAGCACCTGCTTGGCCTCGGTCGCCGTCGTGGCCGACTGCTTCGTGGCCGACTGCTTCGCACCCGACGAAACCGTGGGCATGGTCGACTCGGTGACGTCGGCAGCCGCGGCATCGTCCCTGGACCGGTCGCTCCGGCGGCTCCTGGCCGCCTCGGACCGAGTCCGCCGGCTGCCGACGTTGCCGCCGATCACCATGTCCCGCAGGACGTCTCCGACGGCACGGTCGATGTTGCGGCCCTCCCAGCTGGAGTCCGAGCGCTTGAGCACACCGAGCAGCGGGGCGGCGACGAAGATCGACGAGTAGGCACCGGTCACCATGCCGACGAACAGCGCCGTTGCGAACTCCGCGAGCGTGCTCTGCCCCAGCACGCCGGCGCCGATCAGGAGCAGTGAGACCACGGGCACGATCGACGAGAAGCTCGTCGTGAGCGATCGCATCAGCACCTGGTTCATCGACACGTTGATGACATCGTCGTACGGCGGCTTCTGAGCGGCGTACTTCGCCTCGTTCTCCTTGACGCGGTCGAACACGACGATCGTGTCGTACAGCGAGTAGCCGAGAATCGTCAGAAAGGCGATCACGGTCGGGGGCGTGACGATGAACTGGAAGATCGAGTAGATACCGACGCTGATCAAGACGTCGTGGACCATCGCGACGATGGCCGCGAGCGCCATCCGCCACTCGAATCGGATCGCGATGAAGATCGCCACGATCACGATGAAGATCACGAGGGCCTCGAGCGCCTTGGTCGTGATCTCGGCACCCCACGACGAGCTGACCAGATTGACGTTGACGTCGTCGACGGGCACGTTCGCGGCCGCGGCGAACGCCTCACGGAGCTGCGCACCGACCTCTTCGGGCTGGTCACCGACCTGTACCTTGATGATCGCGCCGGATTCGGAGGTCCGCTCCTGGAGTCGGGCACCCTCGGTCGACAGACCGGCCTCGGCGAGAACCTCTTCGGCATCGTCCACGGTGAACTCGGCGGCGGGCACGTCCCACGACACGCCGCCTTCGAAGTCGATCCCGAGATTGAGGCCCTGGGCGAACAGCGAGATGACCGTGGCGACCAACAACACCCCCGAGATCGCAACACCGACCTTGCGGCGGCCGACGAAGTCGATCGCCGTCTGCCCCTCGAACAGCCGACCGATCGCCGAGGACTTGATCGGCGGACGATCGATCGCAGCGACGTCCCGAATCGTGCCGGTCATGCCGTCGCCCCGACCGTCTGGACGCTGATCGACTCCCGTTCGGCATTGTCGTCGAACCAGTTCGTCATCGACAGCAGGAACACCGAAGGACGCGTGAAGAAGTAGAAGACCAGCAGATCGCAGATGGTCGTCAGACCGAGGTACAGCGCGAACCCCTTGACCGAGCCGACGCTCAGCCAGAACAGGACCAGCGAGGCCATCAGTGACACGAGGTCGGCCGACACGATGGTGCGCCAGGTGGCCTGGAAACTGCGTGGAGCGGCGTTGCGCATCGAGCGGCCATGGCGGACTTCGTCCTTCAGTCGTTCGAAGAACACGACGTAGGTGTCGACCGTGACACCGACCGCCACGATGATGCCGGTCGCGCCGGCCAACGTGAGCGTGTAGTTCGTCGCCTGCGACACGAGCGTCGCCAGCGTGAACACGGTCATACCCCACACGATCAAGCCGACGATGATGACGACCGAGAGCTTTCGGTAGTAGGCGATCATGAACACGAGCACCGCCGCCAGACCGATCAGACCGGCGATCAGCGCTGCGTTGAGGGAATCCTGGCCGGCGGTCGCCGATACGGTCTCGACCCGCTGCTGCTCCACCGGCACGGGGAACGCTCCACGGTTGAGCACGCGAGCCAGGGCTCGGACCTCGTCCTCGGTGAAGTCGCCGGAGATCTGCACGGATCCGGGAAAGTCGGGAGTCTGCACGACGGGTGCTGACTGGATCACGTCGTCGAGCACGATCGCGAGCTGCCGGCTCGGACAGTCACCCGCACCGTTGAAACACTGCTGGGCGAGGGCGTTCCACACGGCCTGACCCTCGCTGCGGAGGTCGACGTTGACGACCCAGCCGCCCTGCTGGTCGAGTGCCGCGGCTGCACTCCCCTGCGAAAACACCTCGCCCGTTCCGCCGACCACACCGAGCACGCACTCGCCGGCTCCGTCGGCCCGGGGAAGTGATGCCTGGCCGGCACCGGGATCGGCCGGTACGCCGGCGCCGCACGCGATCACCGGTCGGAGCGTGACGATCCCCGACACCTGTAGCGCGTCGAACGCGGATTCCTGGTCGCTCACGCCCGGGAGGTCGACGATGATGTTCTCACCCTCGACGCGTACATCGGGTTCGGCGATGCCGAAGTCCTCGAGCTGGCCGCGCATGAGATCGCGCACGATCACGAGCTGTTCGTCGTCGGCCGGCTCCGAGGTGGCATAGATGACCGACAGACCACCTTTGAGGTCGAGCCCGAGAATCGGCGTGTTGCCGATGGACAGGTTGAACGCGAGCAAGCCGCCGACCACGCCGACGAAGATGACGATCGACGCCCAGAGCCTCGACTTCTTCACGAGGTGCTGTCCGCCTCGTCATCGGCGTCGGCCGCCGACGAGTCCTCGGCGTCGTCGTCCTCCTTCGAGGCGGGGCCGGCCTTGCCCTGGATGGCCGCCTTCGCGATGCGGATCTGCACGTCGTCGTCGATCTCGAGCCAGAAGAGGTCGTCTTCCTCGCCGGTGATGAAGCCGTACACCCCGGAGCTGGTGATGACCTCGTCACCGACGCCGAGTGAGGACTGCAACGCAGCCTGGTCCTTCATCCGCTTGCGTTGTGGCCGGATGAGTAGGAAGTACATGGCGAACGGGATCAGTAGGAGCACGAGCAGCGAGACGATGCCGCTGCCGCCGCCGTCGGAGTCCTGGGCCAGGATCGAGAGTGCAGTCATAGCGGTCGGCAAGCCTAGCCACGTGTGGGCGCCGTTCGACGGCGGACGTCAGGACCACACGGCGAGCACGTCGGACCGGAGGGAGGCGAAGCTGCCGGCGACGATGGCCATTCGCATCCTGGTCATCAGGTCGATCGTCCACGCCACGTTGTGCAGACTGACGAGCCGGGCCGCCGTCGGTTCGCCGACCTTGAAGAGGTGGCGCAGGTAGCCCCGGGTGTGTCGTCGACACACGGCGCAGGGGCAGCCGGCATCGAGCGGCTCGTCGCTCAAGGCGAACTCGTGGCGCTTGACGTTGAGGCGCCCGGTCGACGTGAGCGCCGTGCCGTGCCGGCCGAGTCGCGTCTGCATCACGCAGTCGAACTGGTCGACGCCGAGCGCAACCGCTTCGACCAGCGAGGCCGGGTCTCCGACGCCCATCAGGTACCGCGGCCGGTCTGCGGGCAGGTGCTCGAGGGCAGCCGCCAGCGCCGGCAGCATCTCCTCTCGGGTCTCGCCCACCGACAAGCCACCGATGCCGTAGCCGTCGAACCCGAGGTCAACCGTTCGTTGGGCGCTCTCGGCCCGCATCGTCTCGCTGACGCCACCTTGCACGATGCCGAACAGGGATTGATCGGCCCGTGCGTGCGCATCCCGGGCTCGGATCGCCCACGCCGAGGTGCGCTCGACGGCCTGGCGCACGACGTCGGGTGCGCTCGGCAACGGTGGACAGACGTCGAGCACCATCTGGATGTCGGCGCCCAACAGCTGCTGTGTCGCGACCGCCGACTCGGGCGTGAACCGGTGGGTACTGCCGTCGTAGGTGCTCTGGAACGTCACACCGTCGTCGTCGACCTTCGGTTCGAGCGAGAAGACCTGGAATCCACCCGAGTCCGTCAGCGTGAGGCCGTCCCATCCCGCGAACTTGGCGAGCCCGCCGAAGTGGGCGACCGTCGCGGCGCCGGGCCGGAGCATGAGGTGGTACGTGTTGCCGAGCACGATCTGGGCGCCGACCACCGCGTAGTCGTCGGCGCTGAGGTACTTGATGGCGCCACGCGTGCCGACCGGCATGAACAACGGCGTGGTGTAGCTACCGTTCGCCGTGGTGGCCGTGCCGGCTCGTGCGCCACCGTCGGTCGCCTCGGTCACGAACTGGACGGCATGCACGCCGAGCGAGGCTACCGAGTGTCGTCAGACGCCGTTCGCACGCGTCCGCACGGTTTGGCAGCCGGCCGGAGCCCGAGGCCAAGATGGCACTTTCGTCCACCCAGCGACACAAGGATGTCACCCCCAACCATGACCTCCCGCCCTCCGACCACGCCAGCGGGCGCTTCGGACATCCAGTCGGTCGACATCGATCAGCTGGTGTCCGCCCCGATCGCCCCCGACCAGCGCCCGGTGCTCGTCACCGGGCTGCGGGCCACTCAGGAACCGTGGTCGCCCGACCTCATCGCCGAACGCGTCGGTTCGACGAGCGTTCCGGTGACCGAGATCATCGGTGGCGACTACATGTCGGCGAAACACCGCACCATGACGATCCGCGAGTACCTCGAGGCGATCGCCGAACCGGAGCCCGGTGCACCGTTCCCCTACCTCGCAGAACTGCCGTACGACGACTACTTCCCGAGCCTCGCCGCCGACCTCGTCGACCCGCCCGACCTGCCCGGCGAGCGCTTCGCGACACGGGTGATGTACCTCGGCCGGCTCGTGCACTCGCAGACGCACTTCCACACGGCCGGCAGCGCCATGCTGTTCTGCCTCCACGGCGCCAAGGTCGTGCGGCTGTTCGCCCCCGACCAGACCGATCGGATGTACAAGGTCGACCGTCGCAACTTCAGTGAGGTGCTGATCAGCAGTCTCGGTGACGACCCGCCCGACTACGACCGAGACCGGTTCCCACGCTTCGCCGACGCCGAGTACACGGAGGTCGTCGTTCGTGCCGGCGACGTGTTGTACATCCCGATCCACTGGTGGCACAGCATCCAGAACTTCGACGAGGTCAGTCTGACCGCCGTCTACTTCTGGACGCAGACCTGGCGCGACAGCTGGCGACTCCTGGTGCCGCCGAGGCTGCCCCCGCCGGGTATGCGATCGGACCACTGGTGGGATCTCCTCAGCCGCGCCCGCCATCGTCCCGGCGATCTCGTCCGCACCCTCGCCGGGCGATCGGCTGCCTAGCGGATCCGGATCACTCGGCGCTCCTGTCGAGCAACATGGCATCGCCGAAGCTGAGGAAGCGGTACTGCCGGCTCACGGCTTGCTCATACAGCCGTCGCCATCGGTCGCCGACGAAGGCGTCGATCATCATCAGCAGCGTGGTGCGTGGCAGGTGGAAGTTGGTCAGCAGGAGATCGACGACCTGCCAGTCGAACCCACGGTGGATGAAGATGTCGGTGCGTCCGTCCAGCCGGCCGGTCGCCGCCGCCGATTCGAGCGCTCGCACCGATGTGGTGCCCACGGCGACCACGCGTTGCGCGGCGCGGCAGCGCTCCAGCGTGTCGGCGGGCACGCGGTAGCGCTCGCTGTGCATGCGATGCTGCAGTGGATCGTCCTCGGTGATCGGACGGAACGTGTCGAGCCCGACGACGAGTTCGACCCGAGCCGTATCGACGCCAGTGGCCCGCAACCCGGCCATGAGCTCGTCGGTGAAGTGCAGCCCGGCCGTCGGCGCAGCGGCGCTCCCCGGCTCTCTCGCGTAGATCGTCTGGTACCGCTCGGGATCGGTCGATCGCTCGGTGATGTACGGCGGAAGTGGCATCTCGCCGAGGTCGTCCAGGATCTCGTACGAGTCGTCGGATCCGACGAGACGGACCACGAACGTGTCGCCGGCCTCGGTACGTTCGCCGATCTCGACGGCCGGCACACCACCGTCCGACAGCAGCACCTCGCCGGGTCTCAGCCGCTTGGCCGGGCGGATCAGCGCCTCCCAGGTCGTGCGGGTGCCGTCGAGCGGCTCCAACATCAGGACCTCCGCCGAACCACCCGTGATACGCCGGAGCGGGAGCCGCGCCGGGATCACCCGTGTGTCGTTGACCACGAGCAGGTCCCCCGGCCGGAGGATGTCGACCAGGTCGCGAACACGACGGTGCAGTGGCGCATCGGTTCCACGGTCGACCAGCAACCGGGCCGAGTCGCGCGGCTCGATCGGGGTCTGTGCGATCCGCTCCGGTGGCAGCTCGTAGTCGAAGTCGGCGAGACGCATCGGTGCCGAAGGTTACGGACCCCTGTGCGAGCATGGGCACATGGTGATCTCTCGGACCGTTCCCGTTCCTCGTGGCGATGTCGGTGACATGCCACTGCACGTCTGGGTGCCGACGGCCGGCTCCGGCCCGGGCATCCTGCTCATCCAGGAGATCTTCGGCGTCGGGCCCTACATCCGGTCGGTTGCGAACCGGCTGTGCGACGCCGGGTACGTCGTCGGTGCGCCCGAGGTGTTCTGGCGGTTCGCTCCCGGTTGGGAGTCCGCGCACGACGAGGAGGGACTGACCGCGTCGCTGGAGCAAGCCGGTCGGCTCGACCCGGCGGACGCGGCGAGCGACTGCGCCGCCGCCCTCCAGGTGCTCGCCGACCTCGACGAGGTGGCAGGTACCCCCGCCGTCATGGGATTCTGTCTCGGCGGCACGCTCGCATGGGCGGTCGCGGCCGGTGGCGACCCGGCGGCCTGCGTGAGCTACTACGGATCGGGCGTGCCCGACATGCTCGAGCACATCGACGCCGTCACGTGTCCCACCCTCTTCCACTTCGGCAACGCCGACGCGTACATCCCGAACGAGGGTGTCGAGGCGATCAACGCCGCGATCGCGGGGCGGCCGGGCTTCGTGCTCAACGTCGAGAACGCCGGTCACGCGTTCGACAACCACGAGAGCGAGATGTTCTGGAACGAATCGGCTGCGCAAGCGGCGTGGGCCAAGACGATGGCATTCCTGGGAGAACACCTGCCGGTCGGCTGAACGGAGCGGAACCATCGTCGGGATTCCGTTCGGCCCGTCGAAACATCGCCTCGGCGTCGTTGTGGCCGGGGCGTCGAATCGGGTCAGCCGTCGAACAGGCCGGGCTGGCCGGGACGCGGCGACGGCCCCGACAGGCCCAGGTGCCGGTAGGCGGACGGCATGGCCACACGACCGCGTGGGGTGCGGGCGATCATGCCCTGCTGGATCAGGAACGGCTCGTAGACGTCTTCGACCGTGTCGGGTTGCTCACCGACGCTGATCGCGACGGTCGAGAGACCGACCGGACCGCCGTGGAACTGCTCGCACATGGCCCGCAGGATCGCCCGGTCGACCTTGTCGAGGCCGAGGTCGTCGACACCGAACAGCGCCAGCCCCTCCCGGGCGATCTGGGCCGTGACCGAGCCGTCGTGGCGGACCTCGGCGAAGTCACGGACCCGACGCAGCAGCCGGTTCGCGATCCGTGGCGTGCCGCGCGACCGGCGCGCGATCTCCCAGGCGCCGTCGGTGTCGATCGTGACGTCGAGGATGCCGGCGGCCCGGGTGACGATCTGTTGGAGTTCGTCGTCGTCGTAGTAGTCGAGCCGGGCGACGAGCCCGAACCGGTCGCGGAGCGGGCCGGTGATCATGCCGGTGCGGGTGGTCGCGCCGACGAGCGTGAACGGCGGCATCGTCAGGCGGATGCTCGACGCCGCCGGGCCCTTGCCGACCACGATGTCGAGCTGGAAGTCCTCCATCGCCGGATACAGGATCTCTTCGACGGCGCGCGAGAGCCGGTGGATCTCGTCGACGAAGAGCACGTCGCCCTCTTCGAGCTTGGTGAGGATCGCGGCCAGATCGCCCGCACGTTCGAGCGCGGGGCCCGAGGTGACGTGCAGGTGGGACTGCATCTCGGTGGCGACGATGCCGGCCAGCGTCGTCTTGCCCAGGCCCGGAGGACCGGCGAACAAGAGGTGATCGACCGACTGGCCGCGGTTCCGGGCGGCTTCGAGCACGATCGAGAGATGTTCCTTGAGCTCGCGTTGGCCCACGAACTCGTCGAGTGCCCGCGGCCGGAGACCGGCCTCGACCGTCTCCTCGACGTCGGAGGTGAGGCCGGGATCGCTGAACTCGTCACGCACGGCGGGCTCCGAGTGCCTTCAGTGCGTCGCGCAGCAGTTCCGCCGCGTCACCTCCGGGCGTCAGCTCACGCAGCGTGTCGCGGATCTCGGCCTCGCCGTAGCCCAGGCCGCCGAGCGCCTCGCGAACGTCGGCCATCGCAGAGCCACCCGTCTCGGCGCCACCGCCACCGAGCACCGGCACGCTGAGTCGCGACTTGAGCTCGACCAGCAGACGCTCGGCCGTCTTCTTGCCGACGCCGGGCACCAGGGTCAGCGACGCCACGTCTTGATGGGCGACGATGTCGACGAGCGCGACCGGCGGGTGCGTGGCGATGATGGCCATGCCGAGCGCGGGGCCGACCCCGTGGGTGCCGATCAGAGTCTGGAATGTGGTGCGCTCCTCGCGGGTGAGGAACCCGAAGAGCTGCTGGTCGGCTTCGCGAATGTGGTGGTGCACGTAGAGGAAGGCGCTCGACGACGGCTCCAACTCGGCGAGTGCCCGCTGCGACACGTGGACCACGTACCCGACGCCACCGACCTCGATCAGCACGGAGCCGTCGAGGTCGCGCTCGAGGATCTCGCCTCGCAGTGAGCCGATCATCTCCGACCACCACCTGCCCCATTCGTCGCGGACGCGACGCGCTGAGACATCGGGGCATAGGCCAGGTGGCACAGCGCCAGGGCCGCAGCATCGGCGGCGTCGGCCGGCCTCGGGGGTTGTGTCAGCTTGAGCCGGGCCTGCACCATCTTCTGCATCTGCTGCTTGGTGGCCCCACCGAAGCCGGCCACGGTGTTCTTCACCTCGTTGGGTGTGTACTGCACGACGACACATCCGGCGGCAGCCGCCTCGCACAACGCCAGCCCACTCGCCTGACCGACACTCATCGCCGTTCGCACGTTGGTCTGGAAGAACACCCGCTCGACCGACACCACATCGGGTGCGAACTCGTCGATGAGCCCGACCAGTTCACTGCGGAGCGACGCAAGACGGTATGGCAGCTCATCGGAGGCGGCGGTGCGGATCACGCCCAAGGTCACCGCCCTGGCAGCACCGGACCCCGGACCGTCGACGACGGCGTAGCCGCAGCGCGTCAGACCGGGATCGATGCCGAGCACGCGCACGGGCGGCCTTTCATGGTCACGACGTCGCAGGCGAACACAGGTTCGACCCTAGCCGACCTCGACGCCGCAGAACCGGTTTCCGCGGCGTCAGTCGCGCCACCGGACGAGATCTCGGTCGATCTCGGCGATCGACGTGCGACCCGTCAGCGCCATCGTTCGTTCCACGCCTTCCCGGAAGAACCGCAACACGTGGTCGACGCCGCGCTCGCCGGCCGCTCCGAGCCCGTACAGGTACGGCCGGCCGATCGAGCACACGTCCGCGCCGAGTGCGATCGCCTTGACGATGTCGCTCCCCCGCCGGATGCCACCGTCGCAGACGATGGCGGCTGCACCCTGGATCTCCTGGGCGACCGGCTCGACCAGCTCGATCGGTGCCGGCGCGCCGTCGAGCTGACGGCCGCCGTGGTTGGACAGGCCGATTCCCTGCACACCTGCGTCGACCGCCCGGCGGGCATCGTCGACGGTCTGGATGCCCTTCAGGATGATCGGCCCGTCCCAGATCGACTGCAGCCACTCGACATCGGCCCACGACAGGCGTTGGTCGAAGTTCTTCATGACGTGCTCCGCCATGGGTATTGCGTCGCGGGTCCCGTGCTCGGCGTGGTGGGCGACGTTGGCGAAGATCATCGGCTCGTTGCGGAGGAAGTTCAACGTCCAGGCCGGGTGGAGGATGCCGTCCACGATCGTCTTCGGACCGAGCTCGGGCGGGAACGTGTAGCCGTTGCGCACGTCGCGTTCGCGACGACCGAGTACCGCTGTGTCGACCGTCAGCCAGAGGGCCTCGTAGCCGGCCGCCGCCGCCCGCTCCACCAACTCCTTCACGAGCCCGCGGTCCTTCCACGTGTAGACCTGGAACCACTTCGGTCCGTCGCTGACGGCGGCGACCTCTTCGATGGTGCGGGTGCTCATCGTCGACAGCGAGTACGGGAGGCCGGCGCGGGCGGACGCCCGGGCGACCGCCAGCTCGCCCTGCGGATCGGCGATGCGGCTGTACCCGGTCGGCGCCAGGATCAGCGGGAGCGGGACGTGGTGACCGAGGATCGTGGTGTGCGTGTCGATCTCGCTGACGTCGCGGAGCACGTTCGGCCGGAACTCGAGCCGGGCGAAACCTCCGGCGTTGTTGGCCATCGTGCGCTCGTCCTCGGCGCCACCGTCGATGTAGTCGAACACGCCGCGTGGCAGACGCCGTTTCGCCACACGACGGAGATCCTCGACCGTCACCGCCGTACGGAGACGACGCTCGACCGGATCGGCCTCGAACTTCCGGAAACGGACGGTCGAACGGAACGTGTCGTACATACCCACGACGGGCAGGCTAGAGGGAGGGGTCAGCCGGGCGGCAGGTCGGTCACGCGACCTCCGCTACGCCAGTACGTGTTGCCGCCGCCCGAAGTCTCGCGATCGAGCAATCCCTCGTCGATCAGTCCCCGACGGAGCGCCGACCAGTCCGGGTGGAACGCCCCGAGCAGTTCGTTGACCTCGAACTCCGTGTAGCGACGCCCGGGATCGAACTCGAGCGCGAGGCGTTGCAGGACGACAATGCGCTTGGCCCGCTGGGTCGGGATCTCGTTGAGGACGCGACCGGAGAAGAAGCGTTCGAGCACCTGCCGCTCGTCGTCGGTCATTCCGTAGCCCATCACCGGGTCCATCGGAATCTGGATCTCGGCGGCCTGCCGGGCGGCGGCGCGCACAGCGTCGCTGTCCAGGGAGTAGGTACCGGATCGGTCCGCGGTCACCATCCCGGTCGCGCGCAGATCTCCGATCGCGGCGAGCACGACCCTGCGATCGCGGCCCGACACCTCGATCAACTCGTCGGTCGACCGGGGCCGTACCGCCAAGGCGCCGGCGATCGCGAGCCGGTCGACATCGAGCAGCACGGTGAGGAGTCGGCTCGATTCCACGGGGGCCAGTCAACCAGCTCCATGTCTCTCGGTCGCGGTCAGATCTGCGAGACTGGACACATGCAGGTCATCACAATTCTGTACCCGCGCACCGACGACTCGACGTTCGACATGGACTACTACACGTCGTCGCACATGCCGATGTTCGCCGAGTCGGTCGGCGACGCCTGCACTGGTTGGGGCGCTGCCTCGATCGCCGGCGACAAGTACGCGGCGATGGGCTGGATGGTGGTCACCGACCAGGCATCGTTCGATTCGGCGATGAAGGAGCACGGGGCCAAGGTGCTCGGCGACGTGCCCAACTACACGAACGTGCGACCGGAGATGCTCGTCGGCGAGATCACCGGCGGCAGCGAGTAACGAGAGAGCAGCTCGGCTCTGACAGCATTCAGACCTCACCCAGTGTCGGTCGCTTTCCGGGCTTCGAGCGCAGCCCGCCGCAACGCGTTCGTGACCTCGAGCATCACGACGTCTCCGGTGAAGGTGCTCACGTGGTCGAACCAGTACCGATGGAATTCGAGGTCGTGCTCGGAGACGAAGACGTATCGCGTCGTGTGACGCACCTGGACGACCAGGCGGTGGAATGACAGTGACCGATCGGACGCATCGAGACTCCAGAGTCCTTGAGCGATGACGCTTTGGGCGCTCTTGGCGGACTCGGGGAGGCCGCCGAGCTTTCGGCTGCCGGTCCACAGCAGGTGGTCCGGCTTCCACACCTCGAGGGAGTCGAGGATCATCGCGCCGACGTCGAGATCCTTGCCGTGTCTGTAGGACTTGGGCCACAGTGAGAAGCCTGGTCGGTCGCCGTCGTACGGACGACCCTCGGAGTCGGGGTGGGTCATTTCATGGATGACGCGCACGACCGGGCCCTCCGACTGGTTCTTCAACTGGAAGTCGGGAATGGCCCGTGCCCGAGTGAAGGTGTCGACGACCTGCAGCTCCACGGCTTCCCACGTACCTGCTTTGGCGCCGAATCCACTCTGCTGGGAGAACGAGATCTCTGTGAAGCCTCGTTCCGGCTCCGGATCTGACTCGTCGAGTGACGGTGAGAAGCCCTGGATCGCCTCTCCGGTGCGGGCATCCCGAAGCCCGACGCCGATCAGCGTCTCCATGCGGTCGACGAACCACCCGCGCGCGTTGTCCTCGTCCACGAGTAGGCGGCCGGGGCGGACCTGGATCTCGGCGTGCGCCTTGACACTGATCCTCGTACTCCGATGATCACGTGCGTCCATCTGAGCGGCGACCCAGAACGAGCCGTTCGGCACGGGCCGAAACATCTCCGACGAAGACACGACGTTCGGAGAGAACACGTTGGCCACGCGCTGGCGCTGACGGCCCGGAGCCGAAAAGCCCTTCGGGTAGGGCAAGAACCCATCCTCACCGTCCGCGGTCATGTTGAGGTTCGCCTGAACCGCCACATGTGGACCGACGTCACTTCCTCCTGCCACTCATCGCTCCCTTGACGCTGGCCGAAGCTGGCACTCCATGTCGGCTGACTGCGCAAATCGAACCGCAACTCCATCGGATTGCTGACGTGCTCGAACGCGACAACGTCGAACGAGTTGCCCATCGACGACCTGATCGATGCCACAGCGACGTGGTGACGACCACGATGGCTGTCGGGCGGGCGATCCGGAAGCGACCCGATGCTCACGGGATTGCGTATCCAACAGACACAACGTCGTCGACCACGGTGGAGTCGGTCGTCCGTCGTCGGTCATCCAGGTCGAGTCGGCGTTCGCGATGTTCGTCGGTTGGCGAGCTTGACACCGTCTCGCCATCGTCCACGAACAGGCCGCTCGTCAGACCGGGCCGGGCCTCCCGTGCGCGTTCGGCACCATCTGCGCATGCCGCCGACCCCGGATCAGGCGGCGAGCGCGCGGACTCGTGCTCGGAGGGTCTCTTCGAGTTCTGCGGTTTCGGCCGGTGTGTGATCGTCGGGGTCGTCGTCCTCCGCTGGGAACGTGAGCGGGCGGGCGCCGACCGGGAGGATGATCGTGCCGTCGTGGCGAATCGTGTAGCTGCGACCGTTGACCGCTCGTCTCGTACGCCATCGTCGTTTCGACTTCGAGGTGTTGTGGCGCCCGCAGGCGATGCCGCTGCTGGTCTGATCGGTCGTGCCGCCGTCGGCCCATTCGACCTGGTGGTCGACGTGGCACCAGTCGGCCGGCAGGTCGCAGCCCGGGTGCTCGCAGTGCCGGATCAGCAGCTTGGCCGCCTCGCGGGCGGCGCCGGTGAACAGCCGCTGGCGATGCCCGCGGTCGATCACCCGGCTCTCGGCGTCGACGACGACCCGCCGCACGTGGCCGGCGAGCGCCGCCCGCAACACATCGTGGGGGTGCAGCGGGATGCCGGTCGAGGTCTCTCAGCGCCGATCCGCGAGCGGAACATCGTCCGCCAGAAGTGACCGAATGATCTCGGGGTCCATCATCGTCCCCTCGCCCAGCACGAGGCCCGCATCGGCGAGCAGCCGTGACCACGTGGCGGCGGCGATCACGATGTTGACCACCGGATCGGAGGCGGACCCGACGCTCTCCGCAGCGGCTGCAGTTCGGAAGATCGACACGAGGGCATCGAAGCGACGCTGTCTGGCAGTGCGGGGCAGCGCGTGCAGCAGGGCGTCGTCGCCGTGCTCGTGCTGGCGCGACTCGAGGTCGGCGCCGAACTCGGCTTCGCAGAAGCGCTCGAAGATCGCGATCAGCTCGGCGATACGGCGCCAGCGCCACCCGTGGCCGAGACGTCGACCGTGCCACCGACGTCGACCACGCGTGCCGTGCGGTGCTCGACGGCGTCGTCGCGGGCATCGTGGGCGCCGTCCTCGTCGGCCTGGTTCACGAAGCTGTCGACGCACACCACGAAGTCCGGGTGCGGCAGGGCTTCCGCCTGACCGATGAGCATCGACGCCGCAGCGGGCAGCTGATCGCGGATCCGCCGGTTGCCGTGCAGCCGGACGAACTGCGCGACCTGCGAACCGCCGATGCGGCCTGCGAGCCAGGCGTCGCCAACACCGCCGATGCCATCGACCGCACGCGCGATCGACCGCAGTCGAGACGCCCGTTGCCGGAACAGTTGAGCGTGGCGCGCAGGTAGGCGTTGATCGACCGGTGCTCGTCGTCTGCATACAGCCGGCGACGCTCGGCCACGGCGATCAACGAGCACGTTCGGCCTCGAGCGGGCCGACAAGAATCTCGAGAATTCTTCAGGCGCGGTCGGCGCAACACCCTGGTGACGCCTCCGCGTAGAGGCCCGCCGGCGCTTCAGCGCCACTCGCCCGACCGCACTCCGGACTTCGGGTCATCGACGAAGCCGCAGCTCGCGGAGCGCGACTCCGACGCCACACGAGACTGCAAGGAGGCTTCGACGCGCTGCTGATCGACGATGGCGTAGCAGCGAGCTCGGGCCGACTGGCCGCCGTCTCCAATGCGGGGCGTCAGCCTGCTCGTGCAGGGTCGATCCCTTGATCGCGACGACGGCACACGTCGACGACGCTCGCCGCACACCAGCAACGCCGACGACCTCGGGGCGTCGCGACGACCTGGTCGATGTCGTCGTCGCCCGAGACCGTCCGAGGCCGGCCAGCCGTCAGCTGTACCTCAGCAGGCCCTGGTCGATCACGGCTCGGTCGCCGACGGACGTGGTGAACACCGCTTCGCCGTCGCCCGTCTCCCACATCGAGATCGTCAGGGCCTCGCCCGGCATCACCGGCGACGTGAACCGGCCCTCGACGTGCTGGAAGCGGGCCGGGTCGCTGCCGCACAGCGTGTGCAGCAGGGCGCGTCCTGTGAATCCGTACGTGCACAAGCCGTGCAGGATCGGCCGGTCGAAGCCGCCGATCGCGGCGAACGACGGGTCGCTGTGCAGCGGGTTCCGGTCGCCCGACAACCGGTACACGAGAGCCTGGTCGGGTGACGTCTGGTAGGTGACCCGGTGATCGGGTGCCCGGTCGGGCGGTACGTTCTGCGGACCGGACGGTCCGCGCTCGCCGCCCCAACCGCCCTCGCCGCGGATGAACACCGACGACGTGTTCGTGTAGAGCGGCTCGCCGTCCATCGTCGCCTCGGTCGCGGAGACGACGACGGCCGCCTTCTCCTTGTCGTACATCGCCGTGATCTCGCTCTGTAGTGTCGCCGTGCCCTCGACGGGGATCGGGCGGTGCAGCGTCACCGACTGCTGGCCGTGCACGAGCAGCGCTGGATTGAACGAGCCGATGTTGCCCATCGCCGAGCCGCGCCCCCAGCCGATCACGACGGGGAACGTCGGGAACACCTGCTGATCGACGTCGTTCGTGTTCTCGGTGGTGAAGGCCAGCTCGTCGGTGCCGGCGCCGATGCCGACCGCGTAGAGCAGACAGTCCTTGCTGTCCCAGCCGACCTCGATCGGATCGCCCTTGGTGCCGACGGCGTCGGGATTCAACGGCATGTCACTGTCCTCCTGTCGAGTTGGGGGCCGACGGCGATTGCGGGGGCCCACCGGGCTCGCCGTTCATGCCCGAGTTGGCACGTGCGGTGGCGAGCATCGTCTCGACGAGGGGCCCCATCGCCGTCGGGTCGTCGGTCGGCTCGACTTGGGGGCCGCGCACCCATCCCTCCGCAGCTGCCAGCACGCGACCGCTCGCCTCGAAGACGCGGCCGGTGACCGCAGCGGACTCCTCCGACACCAACCACGTCACGATCGGGGCGATCCACTTCGGGTCCATCGCCGCCTTGTCCTCGTCGCTCGCCTGGCCCATGCCGAGGTCCTCGGTCATGCGTGTGAGCGCGGCCGGCGCGATCGCGTTCACCGTCACCCCGTAGCGCGCCAGCTCGAGGGCGGCGATCGTGGTGAACGCGGCGATCCCGGCCTTGGCGGCGCCGTAGTTGGTCTGGCCGATGTTGCCGTAGATCCCAGACACCGAGGTCGTGTTGATGATGCGGCCGCTGACCTCCTCGCCGGCCTTCGACCGCTCTCGCCAGTAGGCGGTGGCGTGCCGGGACGGGGCGAAGGTGCCCTTGAGGTGGACGTCGATCACGGCATCCCACTCGGCCTCCTCCATGTTGGCGAGCATCCGGTCGCGCAGGATGCCGGCGTTGTTGACAACTGCGTGCAGGTCGCCGAACTCGCCGACGGCCTGCTCGATCATCCGCTTCGCACCCTCGAAGTCCGCGACGTTCTCGCCGTTCGCGACGGCCTCGCCGCCCGCCGCGACGATCTCGGCGACGACCTGTTCGGCCGGGCTCTCGTCGATCCCGGTTCCGTCGCGCGCCCCACCCAGGTCGTTGACCACCACCTTGGCACCGTGTTCGGCCAGCATCAGTGCGTACTCGCGCCCGATGCCGCGCCCGGCACCGGTGACGATCGCCACACGTCCTTCGCACAAACGGTTCATGTTGGTTCTCCCTCGGCTCCCACGACGTCGATTGTGGAACGTGGGACCACCCGGGAGCGAGCCGTAGCACATCGCCGTAGCCTCCATTCCGTGGCCGCTCGACCCCCCTCGACGTGCGACGTGCTGATCGTCGGCGCCGGACCTGCCGGCATCGCCGCTGCGATCACGCTCGAGCGCGCCGGCCGATCGGTCATCGTGATCGACAAGGCGCAGTTCCCCCGCGACAAGTGCTGCGGCGACGGTCTGACCACGCTCGCGCTGCGTGAACTCGAGTCGCTCGGCCTCGTTCCCGACGAGGTCGACGACTGGTACGACGTCGATGCCGCCTGGCTGCGATCCCCGTCGGGACGTGAGATCACGGTCCCCCTCCCCGACCGTGGCCGGTACGCGGCGGTGGCACCGCGCATCTCGCTCGACGACGCCCTCGTGCGGCTCGCTCGCCGATCGGGCGTGGACGTGTTCGACGGTCACGGCTTCGACGGCATCGACCAGACACATCCCGACCATCTCGACGTGGCCGTGGACGCTTTCGGAACCGTCCGCTGCCGTTACGTGATCGCCGCTGACGGCATGTGGAGCCCGGTTCGCAAGGCCACGGGGGCACGCCTCGACGGGTATCGCGGCGAATGGCACGCGTTCCGGCAGTACGCGAGCAACGTCACGGGCCCGGCGGCCGATCGGCTCATCGTGTGGTTCGAGGACGACCTCCTCCCGGGCTACGCCTGGTCGTTCCCGCTGCCCGGCAATCGGGTCAACATCGGCTTCGGTGTGCTCCGCAGCGGCGATCGCAAGATCAGCGACATGGCCGCGCTGTGGCGTGATCTGCTCGGTCGCCCCCACGTCGTCGAGGCGCTCGGTGACGACGTCGAGCTCGAGGGTCGCCACATGGCGTGGCCGATCCCGGCCCGGGTCGACGAGATCTCGCTCACCCGCGGGCGGACGCTGTTCGTCGGCGACGCGGCCGCGGCGACCGATGTGATGACCGGCGAGGGAATCGGCCAGGCACTGCTGACGGGCCGGCTCGCCGCCGAGTCCGTCATCGACGGCGGCGCCAGGCAGCCCGACCGGGTCGCCGCCGGCTACGAACGAGCCGTCGAAGCGGAACTCTTCGCGGACCATCGGATGTCGAAGCGGCTCGGCGTCGTGCTGCAACACTCGATCGGCGCCCGCGGTGCGATCCGCATCGTCGGGGCGAGCGGCGAGTGGGGTCGGCGCAACTTCGCCCGGTGGATGTTCGAGGACGAGCCTCGTGCCATCGCCACCTCACCACGCCGTTGGCACCACGACTTCCTGTCACGCCCCGGCGCCTACGCCGACAGCTGACCGATCGCGCTCGTCAGAGCTGTGCCCGCTTGCGCGGACCTCCGACGACCGGGTCGAGACGTTCGAGCGGTGGCGCACTCACGGCGACCTCGCCCACGGTGACGTCGACGCCGTCCTGGTCGATGTCGTTCGGGTCGCTGGACGCCTCGACGGTGACCGGTGCATCCTCCTTGGGCGGCCCCTCGTAGACCTCCGCGACGGCCAACATCGCGCCGGCCATCGCGGCACCGGCAAGACCGCCCTTGCGGCGCCCCGCCTCGATCGCGCTGACCCGCTCTTGGGCGAGGCGTTCCTCCTGCCGCGCGATGAACTCGTCGTGGGCCGACCCCGGCAGCGCTCGATCCGCTGCGCTCGATCCGCTGGATCCTCCGACGTCGCTCATGTCCCCAGGGTAGGGCCACTCAGCCGATGAGTTCGCGCAGTTGTCCGATCGTCCTCACCGGATCACCTCCCACCGGGTTGACCGACAGGTGGGTCACACCGGCCTCGGCGTACGCGGCGATGCGTTCCCTCACGTACCCTGCGGGTCCGACCAGGTTGGTGTTGGCCAGCATCTCCGCCGGCACCTTGGCGGCGGCCTCGTCCTTGTGCCCAGCGAGGTACAGCTCCTGGATCTCGATCGCCTCGTCGACGTAGCCGTACTTCTGCATGATCGTGTTGTAGAAATTCTTGTCTCGCGCACCCATGCCGCCGACGTAGAGCGCGACGTTCGGGCGGGCCAGGTCGAGGACCCGCTGCGCTGCGTCCCCGTCGAATTCGTCACCGATCGCGACCATGCCACCCGCCGAGATCTGGAGCGGTCCGAGCGACTCGTCACGCGACATCGTGCCCTTCTTCAACTCGTCGCCCCACACCGTGTGGAACTTCTCCGGGTCGAAGAAGATCGGTAGCCAACCGTCGGCGTGCTGGGCGGTCGCGGTGACGGAGAGCCCCATCAGCGACGCCCAGAAGATCGGGATGTCGGCGCGCACCGGATGGTTGATCAGCTTGAGCGGCTTGCCGAGCCCCGTCCCCTCCCCCTCCGGCAGGGGGATCTGCACCGCCGCGCCGTCGTACTCCACCCGCTCCCGGCGCCAGACCATCCGGCAGACGTTGATGTAGTCGCGGATGCGGGCCATCGGCTTGTCGTACGGAACCCCGTGGAACCCCTCGATCACCTGTGGGCCGGATGCGCCGAGCCCGAGCACGAATCGTCCGTCGCTGACGTAGTCGAGGCCGGCCGCCGTCTGGGCGATGCACGTGGCCGTCCGCGAGTACGTGTTGAGGATGCCCGAGCCGATGCCGATCGTGCTGGTCCTGGCGGCCAGGAACCCCATCTGGCTGACCGAGTCGAAGCTGTACGCCTCCGGAACCCAGACGATGTCGAGGCCGGCGGATTCGAGCTCCTGCACACGCTTGACATCTTCGTGGAAGTCGCCGGAGTAGTTGATCGACATCGAGAGTTTCACCCCGGCGACGTTACGCAACCGGCGGTGCGGGCTCCGATTCGAGCGGCTCCCGCCCCGCGAGCGCGACGTCCACCGCGGCGTCCATCACGAGCCACTGGTCGTCGAGCCACCGGACGAACTCGCCTCCGGACGGTACGTCGTGCCGCGGTACGCGCCGGGCCACGAAGCGGACCGGTGGCAGCCCGCGCCCCAACTGCTCGACCATGCCCGAGAACGAGTCGAGACCGTCGAACCCGGTGTGCCACACCAGTACGACGTCGGCATGCGGGGCGCCGTCGAGCATCGCCATCGATCCGGCCGGTCGAGGTGGGAGCAGCCGGCGCAGCGGTCGCAGCCTGGCGGCCCGCTCCGGGTCACGGTCGCCGATCTTGTCGAGCGCCCGTTCGCGCTTGCGGTCGTTGCTGCGGGTTCCCTCCGCGAAGATCACGCCCACCACGCCCGGCTCGATACCGCTCGCCAGTTCGGAGATCGCATCCAGTTCGACCGAACCGTCCGTCGCCTCACGATCGAGGAAGTGATTCGGGACGCGGAGGCCCACGATGTCGAGGCAGGGATCGAACAGCAACTCCCGCTTCAACACGTACCTCGGATGCAGACGCAGCTGGGTCGCCAGTGCCCATCCGGACAACAGCGAATCGCCGAGGCTGGCGTGCCGCGCCAGGATCACGGCGTCGCCGCCTTCGAGTGCTTCTGCTCCTTCGACCTGCGGGCGCATTCCGGTGGTCCGCCGCATGGCGCTCATGAGGGCTCCGGCCCACCAGGCCATCAGCTCGTAGTGGGCCTCCTGATCGTCTCCCCGGCGCCGAGCCCACAGACCGACGGCGCGGAACACACCGGCACTTTCGATCCAGCACCAGCAGACCGCCATGGCGAGCAGCCGCGCGACGGGGAACCGCCACCGTAGACGAACGAGATCGATCACGACGGCGATCGGCAGCCAGAACGGGATCGAGAGCGTGATCGCGACCGTCGCAACGGCGAGGCCGGGCAGGCTCAACGAACGTCGACGCAGCTTCTCGACACGGCTGGACGGGTCGGTCATGCGGGCTGCGTGAACTCGATTCGGTTGCCGTCGGGGTCGGCGGCGAACGTCTGGCGCATGCCGGTGTCGCCGACCGAGCGGGCGTCGCCGACCTCGATGCCCGCCTCGCGGAGCCGGGCGATCGCATCGTCGACCGACGCGACGCGGAAGGCGACGTGCTGCCCGAGATCGGAGGGGACGTCGGCCTCGATGAGATGGATCTGCCGGCCGGCGCCGGCATCGAGCCAGGCACCACCGAACGGGAAGTCGGGGCGCGGGATCACGGCCAAGCCCAACACATCGCGGTAGAACCCGAGCGCCCGCTCGGTGTCGGTCACGTTGAGCGAGACGTGGTGGATGTCGGCGACGAGCACGACACCACCGTATCGAGGAAGGGGCCGGACGGCCCGCTTCGGCCGATCGGCTCGCCCGGCGGCTCCTCAGTCGAGGACGGCGTTCAGATTGCCCGAGCGGAATCCTTCGAGATCGACCGTCACGTACCGGTAGCCGCACGCTCGGACCGCGGCGACAACCTCCACCCGGCGGTCGAGCAGACGCTGGATCTCGTCGATCTCGACCTCGATCCGTGCGGTGTCGTCGTAGTGGCGGACCCGGCACTGCCGGAAGCCCATGTCGTGCAGCGCGGCCTCGGCACGCTCGACCCGACCCAGGATGCCGACCGACACCTCGGTGCCGTACGGAACGCGGCTCGCCAGGCAGGCGGCGGCCGGCTTGTCCCACGTGCGTAGGCCGAGCCGCCTCGAGGCCTCTCGCACGTCGGCTTTCGTGAACCCGGCATCGACGAGCGGGAACACGGCCCCCGCTTCGGCAGCTGCCCGTTGTCCGGGACGGTGGTCGCCGAGATCGTCGACGTTGACGCCGAGAGCGATGACCGCGTCGTGTCGAGCGGCGATCGGCGCGACCACATCCATCAACTCGGCCTTGCAGTGGAAGCAGCGGTCGGCGTCGTTGCGCCGATACGCGGCCCGTTCCATCTCGAACGTCCGGACCGACGCCCAGGACCATCCCCGTTCCGCTGCGAGAGCACGGCAGTCCGCCTCCTCTGCGCCGGCCAGCGACGGCGACACCGCCGTGACGGCCGTCGCGCCGGTTCCGCCCAACACCTGGTGCGCGACCGCGGCCAGGAACGTCGAGTCGGCGCCTCCGGAGAACGCCACCACGACCGATTTCAGTTGCCGCAGGCGTTCGCTCAGTGCGTCGACCTTCCGGTCGACGACGTCTCCTCGGGCAACAACCATCCCCGGAGTGTGCCACGAGTAAGCGGTTGGCAACACCGTGCGCGAGGATGGCTCCGGCATGGGGGCCCCTTCCTGGTGGACGCAACGACGATTCGGCCTGATGATCCAGGCGAGCCTCGCGAGCGTGCCGGCGTGGGCACCGATCGGCGAGTATCCCGGGTGGTACCAGGCCCACATGGACCCCGGTGTTCGCGACGTCCTGCTGCACCCGTCACCGCTCGTCGAGACACTCGCTCATCACCGCGATCGGTGGGCGCACGTCGAGGAGTACGGCGACTTCCTGCCCTTCCTGACGTTCGACGAGTTCGACCCCGACGCCTGGACCGGCCTCGCCCGCGACGCCGGGGCCGGATATGCCGTCATGGTGGCCAAGCATCACGACGGACTCTGCTGGTGGGACGCTCCGGGCACCGACCGAACCGTGATGGCCGATGGCCCGGCCCGCAACGTCCTGGCGGAGTTCGCAGCCGCCTGTGAGCGTGCCGACCTCGTGTTCGGCACCTCGTACTCCCTCCTCGACTGGGGCGACGCCAGATACCCCAGCTGTTCGTACGTCGACTCGGTCCTGCATCCCCACGTACTCGATCTGGTCGGCCGGTACGGTTCGAGGATGCTCTGGGGCGACGGCCACTGGGGCGCAGGCGGCAGCCACTGGAAGAGTGACGAACTGATGGCCAAGGTGCGGTCGATCGACCCCGACGTGATCGTCAACGACCGCTGGTGGGCCGGCGATGCCGGTGTGTCGACGTTCGAGTACCGCGTCCCCGACGGCATCCTCGCGCAACCCTGGGAGACGCGACGCGGTCTGGGGACCGGAATCGGCTTCAACCGGATCGAGCGGGAGGAACATCTGATCTCGGCCGCTGAGATCGTGGCGCTCCTCACCGAGGTCGTCGCGAAGGGCGGGCATCTGCTGCTGTGCATCGGCCCCGATGCCCAGGGGCGGATTCCCGACCTCTACGCCGATCGACTCCGCGCCGCCGGCGGATGGATCAGGCGCCACGCCGACCTCGTCGACACCGGGCGCCCATGGGCCACCTGGGGTGACCCGGACTGTCGCTACATCGTGGTCGACGACCTTCTGCACGCCGTCGACGTCGGCGGCAAGGGCCGATTCGCAGCGCTGACCCGCGACGGCGGGATCGTGCGTAGCGTCACCACCCTCGACGGGGAGCCGATGGCCTTCGATCAGGACGAGCGCGGCGTCACGTTGGAGCGACGCACACGGCGGACCGCCCGACTGCCCGCGGTCTACCGCATCGATCTCGACACCCCACCCGAACCCCCGATCGAGCTGTTCGCCCAGCGACCGACCGAGTCGACGGAACTCGCGCCGCTGCTGGCCGACGCCCCACGCGGCGCGATCGTCCAACTCGGCGACGGTCGCTACGTGGGGCCGGCCCGGATTCCCGACGGAGTCACTCTCCGCGGGCTGGGTCCGGATCGAACGACGATCGACGGCTTGGAGAGCATCGCCGTCGTGCTGGGTGACGGTTCGCGTGTCGAGCACTGCTCGGTGACCGGCGGCGGCGATCGCATCGTCTGGCTTCCCAAGCCGGTCGTGGCGATACCTGGCCTCGGCAGCGCCCTGCTGGGCTGTCGAATCGAGGGGCACGTCGAGATCACCGGCGGGCGCGCCCGCATGAACTCCTGCCGAGCGATCGGCGTCGTCGCCCACGGGGCCGATCGCATCGAGATCCTCCGGTCATCGTTCGAGGGCATGGAATGGGACTGCGCGATCGAGATCGTGGGCGGCTCCGGCCACGTCGTCGAGGGGTGCGAGTTCCGTCACGTGCTCCAGGCCGTCCGGCTGGAATCCACGGTCGGCGCCGAGGTCCGTGGGAACCAGGTGCGGTCTCGATGGTGGGGCGTGCAACTGGTCGACACCGACGGCTCCGTGGTGTTCGGCAATTCGTTCGCGCGAGCGATGCGAGCAGTCGACATCGACGGCGGAACGTTGGCTCAGGTCACCGGCAACGCCGTCAGGGACGGCGACAGCGGATGCCTGGTGCAGCGCGGCGCGACCGACATCGAGGTGTCGGGCAACCACTGGGAACGCTGCCGGGTCGGGCTCATGGCCTGGGACGCCGGCACGGTCCGTCATTACGACAACGCCGCGGTCGACCTGCTCCAACCGGACGGCGACGTCGTGTTCGGGCCCTGATCAGGCAGCTTCGTCGCCGAGCTCGTGGGTGACGCCCGGTCGCCGGGTTCGAGGCGAGCCACAGGAGACCACCGCGCACGAAATGATCGTTCCCCATCGCCGCCCGCAGCGAGACGAGTTTAGAGTCGGCCGAATGGCCCCCGAACTCGCCACGACCTGGTACATCGACCACGACCATCCCGCCGTGCAGGCATACGCTCGCGACACCGTCGGTGACCTGACCGATCCGACCGAGCGGGCGATCGCACTCTTCCACCGGGTCCGGGACGGTATCCGGTACGACCCCTACGGCATCTCCTACGAACCCGCTGCATTTCGGGCGAGCTCCGTCGTCGGGGCGCCGACGAACTGGTGTGTGCCGAAGTCGGTGCTGCTCACGGCCGCGGCCCGACACCTCGGCATCCCGGCCCGACTCGGATTCGCCGACGTCCGCAACCATCTCACCAGTGAGAAGCTCTCGGCGTCCATGGGAACCGATCTGTTCGCCTGGCACGGCTATTCGGAGATGCTCCTCCCGGATCGTGCAGCCGACGACGGCTCCGCCCGGTGGTTCAAGCTGAGTTCCGCGTTCAACATCGAGCTGTGCGATCGGTTCGGGGTCAAGGTCCTCGAGTTCGACGGCACCGCCGACGCCTTGATGCACCCCTTCGACCAGGCGGGTCGCCGCCACATGGAGTACGTCCATCAGCGCGGCAGCTTCGACGACCTCCCCCTCGACGAGATGCTCGCCGATTTCCGCTCGATCTACGGTGCCGAGTTCGGAGCCGTATCGGCCACGTCGGCCGAGGATGCCGGTGACGCGGCGTTCAGCTCCGGCATCTGACGAACGCGTGCCGTGGGCCGTCAGCGGGAGGCGGAGCCGGCGAGCGCCTTGGCCGCGCGATGGCGGTCCTGCGGATCGAGATGGACCTTGCGAAGGCGTACGTGCTTCGGGGTGACCTCGATGCACTCGTCGGAGGTGATGAACTCGAGCGCGTGCTCGAGCGACAGGACGCGGTGGGGCGTCAGCTTGACCGTCTCGTCGGACGACGAAGCCCGCACGTTGGTCAACTTCTTCTCCCGGCAGATGTTGACGTCCATGTCGCCGGCCCGGGAGTTCTCACCGACGATCATGCCCATGTAGACGTCGGTCCCCGGACCCACCATCATCGTGCAGCGCTCCTGGAGGTTGATCATGGCGTACGTGGTCGTCGGGCCCGTGCGGTCGGCCACGATCGAACCGCGGTCACGGGCCCGAATGTCGCCGAACCACGGCTCGTAGTCCTCGAAGATGTGGCTGATGACCCCGGTCCCACGCGTCTCGGTGAGGAAGTCGGTCCGGAACCCGATCAGGCCGCGAGCCGGCACGAGGTACTCCAGGCGGACCCATCCCATCCCGTGGTTCGTCATGTTCTCCATCCGGCCCTTGCGGGCGGCGAGCAGCTGGGTGACCGCGCCGAGGTGCTCTTCGGGGGCGTCGATCGTGACCCGCTCCACCGGTTCGCACCTCGTGCCGTCGATCTCCTTCGTCACGACCTCGGGCTTGCCGACCGTCAGCTCGAAACCTTCGCGGCGCATGGTCTCGACCAGCACGGCGAGCTGCAGCTCGCCACGGGCCTGCACTTCCCAGGCGTCGGGGCGGTCGGTGGGGTTGACCCGAATGCTCACGTTGCCGACCAGTTCGGCGTCGAGGCGGTTCTTGACCAGCCGCGCCGTGAGCTTGCTCCCGTCCCGGCCCGCCAGTGGGGACGTGTTGATCCCGATGGTCATCGCGAGGGCGGGCTCGTCGACGGTGATGAGCGGCAGCGCCACGGGATGCTCCGCGTCGGCGAGCGTCTCGCCGATCGTGATCTCCGGGATGCCCGCAACGGCGACGAGATCGCCGGGCCCGGCCGATTCGACCGGAACGCGTGTGAGCTGCTCGGTGAGGAACAGTTCAGCCACTCTGATCCGGCTGATAGCACCGTCGACTCGGCACCAGGCGACCTGCTTGCCCTTCTCGATCCGACCCTCGACGACGCGACACAGGGCGAGTCGACCGAGGTAGGCGTTCGCGTCCAGGTTCGTCACCCAGGCCTGGAGCGGGGCACCTTCGTGGTACGTCGGCGCAGGAATGGTCTCGAGGATCACGTCGCAGAGCGGCCCGAGGTTGTCGCCACGGTGTTCGAGATCGAGCGACGCCCAACCGTCACGCCCCGAGCAGTACACGATCGGGAAGTCGAGCTGAGCGTCGCTCGCATCCAGGTCCATGAACAGCTCGTAAACCTCGTCGACGACCTCCGCGATCCGGGCGTCGGGCCGGTCGACCTTGTTGATCACCAGGATCACCGGCATGTCGTAGGCGAGCGCCTTGCGCAGCACGAAGCGGGTCTGCGGGAGCGGCCCCTCCGCCGCGTCGACCAGGAGCACGATCCCGTCGACCATGGTCAGGGCCCGTTCGACCTCGCCGCCGAAGTCGGCGTGGCCGGGCGTGTCGACGATGTTGAACGTCACTCCGTCCCACTGCACCGACGTGTTCTTGGCGAGAATCGTGATGCCCTTCTCGCGTTCGAGGTCGCTCGAGTCCATGACCCGTTCCTCGACGGTTTCGTTGGACCGGAACGCACCGGACTGCTGCAGGAGTGAGTCCACGAGTGTGGTCTTGCCGTGGTCGACGTGGGCGACGATCGCGAGATTACGGAGATCGTCACGTGAGGACAGGGGGGTCTCGGACATGGCCTGACCACGCTATCGGCGTTCTCCCGACGGCGTTCGTGGGCGTGGTCGGCAGGTCGCCGGAGCGTTGCGTTAGGGTCCCCACTCGTGGCGATCTCCGACTACCTGCGGGGTCTCCGCGACCGTGTCGGGCACGATCTCGTGCTGCTTCCGGCGGTGTGCATCCTGATCTGGGACGATGACGGTCGCCTGCTGCTGATGCAGGAGGCCGAGACCCGCAAGTGGCAGACGATCGGCGGCATGGTCGACCCCGATGAGTCCCCGTGGGACGCAGCGCGACGTGAGGCGTTCGAGGAGACGGGCACCGTGGTCCGACTCGAACGGATCAGAGCTGCGCTCGGCGGACCCGGCTACCGGGTCCACTATCCGAACGGTGATCTGTGCTCGTACGTGTCGACGGTGTTCGATGCCGTGATCGTCGACGGCGAGCCCGCCGCCGGAGACGACGAGGTCCACCGGGTCACCTGGTTTCGTCCCGCCGACATCGGTGCGCTCGAGCTCGATCCGCTCAACCGGCTCCTGCTCGCGGACGCAGGTGTGATCGGCTGAACCCGGCGAGCTGTCACGCCGGGACGGAGTGATCGTCGAGTGCTGCGATCACCCGGCGACGGGAGACATCGGTGAAGGCGTAGACGACGCCGAAGGCCAACGCGGCGACGATGGTGATCATGGCCCCACTCGGAATGTCCGCGTACCAGCTGCAGTACATGCCGATCAGGCCGAACGAGGCGCCGAGTGCCGGCGCCAGCCACACCATCCGACCGATGGAGTTCGTGAGCATGCGAGCGGTACTCGCCGGAATGACCAGCATCGCCGTGATCAGCAGCGCTCCGATCACGCGGACCGACACGATGACGGTGGCCGACAGGGCCACCATGAACCACGCATCGAGCAGGCCGACCCGTACGCCCGACGTCCGGGCGACGTCGCGGTCGAACGTGATGAACGTGAGTTCACGCAGGTAGGCCAGAACGAACACGGCCACCGCGACACCCACGACCACGATCGCGACCAGGTCGCCACGGAACACCCCCAGCACGTTCCCGAACAGCACGGTGTCGAGTGATCGCGACACCGATCCGCTGCGGCTCTGGATGGCGAGTCCGATCGCGAACGAGGCCGTGGTGACCACACCGATCGCGGCATCCGCGCCGACCGTCGATCGCGCCGAGACGCGACCGATGAGGAGCGCCGCGAGCACTCCCCACACCCCGGCACCGAGGAAGAACGACACGCCGATCACCGAGGAGACGGCCGCACCGCCGAAGACGGCGTGCGAGAGCCCGTGCCCGATGTAGCTCATCGATCGCAGTACCACGAACACCCCCACGAGCCCGCACAGCGCGCCCGCCAGCGTCGCCACGACGATGCCTCGTTGGAAGAACGCGAACTCGAGGGGCTCCAGGAACGCCACCGTGTTCATGCGGAGCGCCCCGGGCGTGCGATGTGGGGGCCGTGACCACGTTGGTCGAGGACCACCGGCATCCCACCGTGCTGGAGCACCTGCATCGGTGCACCGTACGTCCGCTCGAGCACGTACGGGTGCAGCACGTGCTCGGGCTGTCCGTCGGCGACGATCGTCCGGTTGAAGCAGATCAGGCGCGGGAGGTGCGCGGCGAGGCCGTTGATGTCGTGCGTCGTCAGCACGATCGGCAAGCCATCGCTGTGCAGATCGGCCAGCAGGTGCAGGATCTCGTGACGGGTGGCGACATCGACCCCGCTCGCGGGTTCGTCGAGGACGAGCAGATCGGGCCGACGCGCCAATGCCCGGGCGAGGAACACCCGCTGCTGCTGCCCTCCGGACAGCTCGGTGATGTGCCGGTCGTGCAGTCCGTCGAGACCGATCCGGTCGAGAATCCCGCTGATGCGGTGGCGCTCCGACCGAGCGAGACGTCCGAAGCGGGGCGCGCGAACGCTCATCGCGACGACGTCGAACACGGTGACCGGAAACGTCCAGTCGATCGTCTCCACCTGGGGCACGTACCCGATCCGCAGGTCGGGTCGACGGGTCACCGCTCCGTAGATCGGCACGACGATGCCGAGGAGCGCCTTGAGCGTGGTGGTCTTGCCGCTGCCGGACGGTCCGACGATCCCGACGAAATCGCGGACGCCGACCCTGAACGAGACATCCTCGACCACCGGCTCGATGCCGTAGGCACATCCGACGTGCTCGAAGACGACGAGCGTTCGGTCGGGATCCATCGTGCACGATCGTAGACCTCGGGCCGTACCCGTGCCCGTGGCGACCTGTCCAGAGGCCGGACCGAAGCCTCCGCCGTGCGCGACCTACAGTTCCCGGAGTGCGCACCACCGTGGTACTCGGTCAATGGCTGGACCGACCGATCGACGCCGACGCCGTGATCGCCGGATGGGCGGACGACCTCGGCTACCCCGAGCTGTGGGTTCCGGAGATGGCCAAGGTCGACTCGCCGGCCTTCGCGGCGTCGATCGCCGCGCGTACCCGGCGAATCGAACTCACGCTCGGTCCATTGGCCGTGACCGTCAGGTCGGCCGTGCAGATCGCCGTTGCGGCGACGACGGTGGCCGCCACCGGCCGTACCACGAATGTGGCCCTCGGCACGTCGAGCAACGTCGTCGCCCGATGGCACGGACGATCACGGGCGGGGGCAGCGGCGCGACTCGCCAGCACCCGCCGCGACGTCGCGGCGCTCTTCGCGGGCGAGCGGGTGAACGGCTACCGGCTTCCGCAGCGTCCGCGGCAGGCCCCGGGCATCACGGTCGCGGCCTTCGGCCCGAAGGCGGTCGAAGCAGCCCAGGCGGCCGACCGGATGGTGCTGAACATGGTGACCGTCCCGACCGCGGCACGCCTGGCACCGCAGCATCGGAACACCGCGGTGTGGCTGTGCGCTGCGGTCGACCCCACCGACGAGGAGCGCGCCTGGCTCGGTCGAGGGCTGGTCGGATACCTGGCGGCACCCGGCTACGCCGACATGTTCGTCGAGGCCGGCTACGGCGACCTCGTCGAGTTCGCCCGCACGCGACCCGGACCCAAGGACGTGTTCGCCCGGATGCCACCGCACCTCGTCGACGACGTCGGTCTGGTCGGGACCGAGTCCACGATTCGCTCCCGCATGCGCGCCTACGCGGACGCAGGCATCGCCGAGATCTGCGTCGTCCCGCCTGCTCCCGACCTTCCGTCGTCGCAGCGCACCCTCGAGGCCCTCGCCCCGGACATGGGCTGACGATCAGAGGTCGTTCGCGGGCGCCCAGGTCGAGTGGGTGCCGCTCGAGATCCGCTCCGGGAGTCGGATCCGGGCGACCGGCCCCTCGTCGAGGTGTACGGCGTCGAACACGACGCATTCGGAGCGGTCGTTGACGACGTCGCTGGTGAACGTCACCAGATAGCCGTCGTCCTCCGCGGTCGAGCCGTCGCGAGGTGCCATCACGGTCTCGCTGACGTAGACACCGTCGTCGAACTCCACCAACTCCTCGTCGCCCGTGTCGAGGTCGTGCTTCACCAGGCCGTCGAACGCGAACAGACCGTGCGTGCACCGGGCGTTGTACGAGTACCGATGACGGCGCCCCGCGTGGCGACCGTTGACCATCGGGAACTCGAGGCAGCGCTCGCTCATCGGTTCTTCGGTGGTCTCGCCGGTCGTGAGGTCGAAGCGCCAGCGGTGGGCCCGCGCCTCCAACACGTTCATGTCGAGCGTCTCGAACCCCTTGAGCTCCCCGCCGAACCGATCGGCACCGCTGGCCGTGGGATTGTGTTGGAAGAATCCGTCGAGCACGATCCCGTCCCCGTCCTCGTAGGCGTTGGTCCAATGCAGCACGAACGTCGGCTCGGCCTCGAACCAACGGATCTCGTCGGTCGTGCCGTGCCGCGGCACGATGCCGAATCGGCTCGGGAGGTCGCGACGAAACGTGTTCGAGTAGTAGCCATCGGCCAGCGCCCGCTCGTCCCAGAACAGCGGCAGATCGTTGAAGATCGTCCAGTGCTCGGTGAACGCGAGGTCGTGCGGCAGGCGCGGCCCGGGGAGCGGCACGTCGATGTAGGTCGTGAGCTCACCCTCGCGGCTGACGACTCCGTAGTGCATGTAGGGCGCCTCAGCGCTGTAGTTGAAGAAGAGCAGTTCGCCCGTGTGCTCGTCGAGCTTGGGATGGGCGGACACACCTTCGGCGGGGAACCGACCACCCCACGACGTCGTTCCGAGATCGTCGAGCGTACGCGGATCGAGCCGGTACAACTCTCCGCACTGGTAGAAGCTGGCCAGAGCGACGCCGCCGTGCACGATCACGTCGGTCGACGCGTTGTCCTTCATCATGGTGCGGGCGCCCCACCCGTGGTCGGCGACCGCGTTCGAGGGGTGTTCGGTGATGCCGGCCCACAGACTTCGTCTGGCTGCCTGCTCGGCGAGGAACCCTTCGGTCCGCACGAACCGGTTGCTGTATCGAGCGTCGCCGCTGTCGAAGGTGATCGAGTGCAGCATGCCGTCACCGTCGAACGGGTGATACCGCTTGATGGGTTCGAACATCGCAGTCTCGGTGTTGCGCAGGTAGACACCGTGAAGATCGCTCGGGATCTCGCCGATCACGTCCAGATCCCAGGCGTCGTACTCCCGATGCTGGGGGCGCCACACACCGCTGCGGTAGGGATGCGTGTCGCCGGGCGGCAGCCCGTTCTCGAACGTGTTCCTCAACTCGACGTGCATGGTGGTCCGGCCTCCTGCGCTCGGCGACGACCCCCGTTGTACTACGCACGTCGGTGACATCGCTGGTCGGCGCGAGCACCTGGTCCGCCTCGTGGCCGTGTCCCTGGTCGATCTCGACACGACACGGGTCGCGACACCTACGATCGGGACCATCACCGTTCAACGGGGGTTCTTCATGCCAGTAACGACGACGCGGACGCAGGTCAGCCGGATCAACATCCTGGGCGGACACCAGTCCGACTTCGCCCGGAACATCGCCAAGGAAGGTCTCACCGTGGCTGATCTCGTACGCGACACCGTCGTGGCGACGCTGGGTGATGCGGGCATCGAGCCGTCACAGGTCGAGAGCATCCACGTCGGCAACGCGTTCGGTCAGCTCTACAACGGGCAGGGCCACCTCGGCGCGATGCCGGCGTCGGTGATCGACGAGTTCTGGGGGCTGCCGGCGATGCGCCACGAGGCTGCGTGTGCATCGGCGTCGATGGCGACCCTGGCCGCGATGGCCGAGATCGAGTCCGGCCGCTACGACTGCGTGCTCGTACTCGGTGTCGAACAGGAACGCAACATACCGGGGGCGCAGGCCGCCGGTGTGCAGTCGGCGGCCGCGTGGGTCGGTCACGAGACCGAGGGCATCGAGTTCTTCTGGCCGTACGCCTTCGACCGCATCGCCGACGAGTACGACCACCGGTACGGCCTGGACGACGCCCATCTGCGGGCCATCGGTGAACTCAATCTCCGCAACGCGAAGGACAACCCGAACGCACAGACCCGGCGTTGGCAGCTGACGTCGGATTCGTGTGGCACCGACGATCACGTCAACCCCGTCGTGCACGGCCGGTTGCGCCGGAACGACTGCACCCAGATCACCGACGGGGCGGCGGGCATCGTGTTGGTCTCCGACCGGTGGCTCGCCGACCATCGTGAGGTCGCCGCCCGGTCGCGGATCGCCGGGTGGGGGCACCGCACCGTCGGTCTGGGCCTCGAGCAGAAGTTCGCCCACTCCACGCCGGACTATGTGATGCCGCACGTGCGAGGGGCGATCACCGACGCCTTCGAACGAGCCGGTATCGGTGGCGTCGACGACCTCGACGTGATCGAGACACACGACTGCATGACGCCGTCGGAGTACCTGGCGATCGACCACTTCGGCATCACTGCGCCGGGTCGGAGTTGGCAGGCGATCGAGAGCGGCGACATCGAACGCGACGGCCGCATCCCGGTGAATCCGTCGGGTGGGCTGATCGGCGGCGGGCATCCGGTCGGAGCGACCGGGGCCCGGATGCTGCTCGATGCGACGAAGCAGGTGTCCGAGTCCGCCGGTGGCTATCAGGTGACCGGCGCCCGCCGCGTGGCCACCCTCAACATCGGCGGCAGCACGGCGACGACCGCCTGCTTCGTCGTCGAGGCGGTCTGACGGCGGCCCGGTCGGGGCCCCTCCCGTGCGTCGGGATGGAGCCGCACTCGCCGCCGCCGAAAGATCTTCGACGGGGCGTGGTGCATCCGACGGATGCTGCCTGGTCGGACATGACGGGACCACGCCGTGTCGAATCGAGGCGGAACATCGGAACCCTCGACACGAGGCACCGCCCGGCCAACGCACCGGATCGGTGGCCGGCTCCAGACGGTGGCCACGTCGGTCGACGGGCCGACTAGATCATGCGGGCGTCGAACTCGACACCCATCAGGAACTTCCCGAGCACCTCGTTGAGCTTCGGCGCGACCATGATGTGCTGCGTCACCACATGGGCATCTCGCAGGCAACGGCCGAGCACACTCGTGTCGTACACCGCCGACCCGCCGGCGATGGTGAACGCAGCGTCAGCGACATCCGCACACGCGCTCGCGGCGTGAGCGGACGCCAGGCGCATACCGACGCGCGACGCGACCGGCACGGGGCCTCCGGCCAGCGAGGTCGCCCACGCTCGGCCCACCTCGTCGTGCAAGTAGGCGCGGGCCGCGCGCCACCGGGACTCGGCTCGCGCCAGCTCGGTCTGCGCGTAGCCGCTCGCGGCGAGCGTCTTGCTCGAGAACTGCGGACGCTTGTCGGCAGCGATCGCGACCAACTCGTCGAGGGCGTTGCGAGCGATCCCGATCGACGCTCCGGCGATCCCGATGGCGAGCAGCGTGAAGTTCGGGAAGTGGGTCGACGGTGCATCGACCTGCGGCTTGCTGACCCCAGGTTGGATGGTCATCCGCTCGGGCACCAACACGCCGTCGACCGAGTAGTCGAGCGACCCGGTGCCGCGGAGGCCCGACGTGTACCACGTGTCGTGGAACTCGACCTGCGAGGCAGGGAAGAAGCACGACCGCTGCGTGCCGTCGTCGCACATCGCGCCCCCCATGATCCAGGTCGAGTGCTGCGAGCCGCTCCCCCACTGCCACCGGCCCGTGACTCGGTACCCACCCTGCTCGCGTACGCCTCGACCGTTGGGTGCGAACACGCCACAGGTCCTGGCGGCCGTCGACGGGAAGAGCTCGCGTGCCGTGTCGCGATCGAGGAACGCCGCCATCGATGACGTGGTCGAGCCGATCATGGTCGCCCACCCGGCCGCGCCGTCACCATGTGCCACGATCTCGATCGCCTCGACGAACGTGAGCGGGTCGACGCCGGGACCGTCGTACTGCTCCGGAAGGCAGAGCGTGAGCATCCCGTTCCGCGCCAGTGCGTCCACGGTCGAGGCGGGCAGCGTCCGTGCCGCCTCGGCCTCGGGGGCATTGCGACGAGCAACGGTCGCCGCCTCGGCGGCGGCGTCGAGCACGGCGGTCGTCATCAGTTCGACTGTACGCGGCGCGCCGCCGGGAACGACCCTCGGCCGACGCAGGGGTCGACGCTCGCGTCTAGCATCGAGACATGAAGTTCGGCTTCGTCATCCCGTGGGCAGATGCGGACGAGGTCGGTGAACTCGCCGTGGCAGCCGAGGAGCACGGCTGGGACGGCGTGTTCGTGTGGGAGCCGGTGTGGGGTGTCGACGCGTGGATCAGCCTCGGCCTCGCTGCGGTCCGGACGACGAAGATCAGGCTCGGCACGATGCTGACCGCTCCGTCGCGCCGCCGGCCGTGGGAGATCGCCAGCCAGGTCGCCACGGTCGATCGCCTCAGCGACGGTCGAGTCACACTCTCGGTCGGCCTCGGTGCGCCCGATACGGGAATGGCAGCGTTCGGCGAGGAGTGCGGCCGTCGCGAACGCGCCGAACTGATGGACGAGTGCCTCGACATCGCCTGCGGGCTCTGGAAGGGCCAACCGTTCGAGTACAGCGGCAAGCATTACCAGGTTGCGCCGACCGACTTCCCCACGATCGGCAACACGATCCAACACCCGAGGGTCCCCGTCTGGTGCGTCGGGGCGATCGGCCGTCCGAAGTCGATGCGCCGGGCCCTCGGCTGGGACGGGCTGATCCCCCAGGTCATCGACGGTGGCACGGCGCGCCAAGCGACGCTCGAGGAGTTGGCGGCCATCCGTGACGATCTCCCCGGCGGCACGTTCGACGTCGTCATCGAGGGGGTCTGGTCGGAGCACTCGCCCGCCGCGTGGGCCGATGCCGGCGCCACCTGGTGGTTGGAGACCCAGTGGGACGCGGTCGGCCAGGCGCGACCAGCGCTGGCGACGTTCGATCGGCTGCGTGACGGCCCGCCGTCCGTCCGAGGGTGACGGGCTTCCGGGCGACGGGCTGCCGGGACGTCCGACTGCGACACGTACACTCCCTCCGATGGATCGAGACGCCGGCGACCTCGACTGGAGCTCGTACGGCGCGGTGCTGTTCGATCTCGACGGCGTGATCACCCCGACCGCCGAGATCCACGAGCGTGCCTGGGCGGCGTTGTTCGAACCGTGGGGGTTCACGTCGGGTGACTATCTGACCTACGTCGATGGCAAACCCCGATACGACGGCGTGCAATCGTTTCTCCTGTCCCGCGACATCCACCTCCCGTGGGGCGATCCCGACGACCCCCCCGGCGACGACACCATCTGCGCGCTGGGCAATCGCAAGAACGACATGTTCAACGAGGTGCTGGCTCGTGACGGCATCGCACCGTACCCCGGCACGGCCGCCCTACTCGAACGGCTGGACGCGTGGCACATCCCCCAGGCGATCGTTTCCTCGTCGAAGAACGCGCGAACGGTGCTCGCCGCGGCCGGGATGAGCGATCGGTTCCCGGTGGTCGTCGACGGGTTGACGGCGGTCGAGGAACGGCTCGCCGGAAAACCCGACCCGGCCATGTTCCGACACGCCGTCGACCTGCTGGGCGTCGACCACACGCGTGCGATCGTCGTCGAGGATGCGGCCTCCGGTGTCGCTGCCGGCGCGGCCGGCGGCTTCGCGTTCGTGCTCGGCGTCGATCGGGGCGGCAACGCCGCGGCGCTCGCCGCCGCCGGCGCCGACCTCGTCGTCGACGATCTCGCGGCAACGCTCACGACCGATCCGACACCTGCCGATGAGAACGACGCATGAAGATCCGCGCCACCGCCTCGGCGATTCCACGCCACCGGTTCCCGATCGAACCGTGGCGCCTCGTCGAGACCGAGCCGAACGTCGACGACCTGGGACTGACCGAGACGCTCTTCGCGATCGGGAACGGCTACCTGGGCATGCGTGCCAACCCGGCCGAGGGCCGCGACGCGCACACGCACGGCACCTACATCAACGGCTTCCACGAGACCTGGCAGATCCAACACGCCGAGGACGCGTTCGCGTTCGCGAAGACCGGTCAGACGATCGTCAACGTGCCCGACGCCAAGCTGCTGAAGCTCTACGTCGACGATGAACCGCTGCTGCTCGAATCGGCCGACCTCGATCACTACGAGCGAGCCGTCGATTTCCGGAGCGGGGTCTCGCACCGTGAGCTGCTCTGGCGTACGCCGGGCGGCAAGCGGGTGCACATCCGCTCGGAGCGGGTCGTCAGCCTGGCACATCGTCACCTCGCGCTGATGCACATGGAGGTCACGCTCCTCGACGAGTCGGCGCCGATCGTCATCAGCTCACAGCTGCTCAACCGCCAGGACGGCGAGGACGAGTACCACGTCCGGGCGGCTGCGCTCGGTGAGGGCACCGATCCGCGCCGAGCCCGGAAGTTCGATCGACGAGTGCTCGAGCCGAAGCTCGGTCGCCACGACGATCACGACTACTGCAATCACGAGCACACCGGCCGCGAAGACGACGGGTACCACGGCGAGCACCACGATCCGGACGGCGGGCAGGTCACCCTCGGCTACCGGTGCGCCAGCAGCGGGATGACGATTGCGTGCGCATACCGTCATGTCGTCGACACCGGATGCGATCACGACGTCACCACGGTGGTCAACCACGATCTCGCGAAGTCGGTGTTCACGTTCGACGCTCACGCCGACCAGACGATCAGGATCACCAAATACGTGACGTACCACACGTCGCGGGGCATCCCCGTGGAAGAGCTCGCGGACCGCTGCACCCGCACGATCGACCGAGCGACGGGCATGGGTCGCCGCCAGATCTACGCCGAGCAGCGATCGTGGCTCGACCACTTCTGGACGAACAGCGACGTCGAGATCGTCGGCGACCCGGCAGCCCAGCAGGCGATCCGGTGGAACCTCTATCAACTCGCCCAGGCGTCGGCCCGGACACACGAGCAGGGCATCGCCGCGAAGGCGGTCACCGCAGGGGGCTACGACGGCCACTACTTCTGGGACACCGAGGTGTACGTCCTGCCCTTCCTGGCCTACACCAACCCGGAGGCGGCGAGAAAGCTCCTCCGGTTCCGCTACCACATCTTGGACGCGGCCCGGGCACGGGCCGCCGAGCTGAGCCAGCGCGGTGCCTTGTACCCGTGGCGCACGATCAACGGCGAGGAGGCTTCGGCCTACTACGCAGCGGGCACGGCGCAGTACCACATCAACGCCGCCGTCGTGTATGCGCTCGAGAAGTACCTGAACGCGTCCGGCGACCTCGACTTCCTCGCCGACGAGGGGGCGGAGATCCTCGTCGAGACGGCCCGGATGTACGAGGATCTCGGCTTCTACGCCACCAACGGCGAGAAGCGCTTCCACATCCACGGAGTCACCGGACCGGACGAGTACACCACGGTCGTCAACGACAACCTCTACACGAACGTGATGGCCAGGTTCACGATGCGCTACGCCGCGCGGTCGCTGGCGTTCCTGCGGGAGTGGAATCCCGACGCCTACGCCGCGATCGCGCGCCGAACCGGCCTCACCGACGAGGAGATCGCCTCGTGGCACCTGGCCTGCGACGCGATGTACCTGCCGTACGACGCCGAGCTCGGCATCCATCCCCAGGACGACAGCTTCCTCGAACGCGAACGATGGGATTTCGCCTCGACGCCGTCGGACAAGTACCCGCTGCTGTTGCACTTCCACCCGCTCGTCATCTACCGGCACCAGGTGCTGAAGCAGGCCGACGTCGTGTTGGCGATGTTCCTGCGCGGAGAGCACTTCGACGTCGACGAGAAGCGGCGGAACTTCGACTACTACGACCCGATCACCACGGGTGACTCCTCGCTGTCGGCATGCGTGCAGTCGATCGTCGCCGCCGAGATCGGCTACGAGGACCTGGCGCTCGACTACTTCCACCAATCGCTCTACCTCGATCTCGCCGACACCCACGCCAACACGGCCGACGGCGTCCACGTCGCCAACGCCGGTGGCGTCTGGGCCGGACTGGTCTACGGGTTCGCCGGACTGGTCGACACGGGTGACCATCTCGAGTTCCGGCCGCGCCTGCCCGGAGCCTGGACCTCGATGTCGTTCCGGCTCCAACGTCACGGAAGCTCGATCCAGGTGACGGTCGACGAAGCGGGTGCGACGGTCGAGGTGATCAGTGGCAACCCGGTTCCGATCCGCGCTCCCGACGGCACCGACCTTCGAGTGGAGGTGGGCACCCCGGTGCGTCTGACGTGACGGCATCCGGTCGGTGCCTGGTTGGGAGGTCGCCGCTACCGGCCGGTACTCTGCCGCCCCATGACTGAAGCTCTGGGTTTCGACGGCAAGGTGGCGATCATCACCGGTTCGGGCGGCGGCCTCGGCCGCGAGCACGCCCTCATGATGGCGGCTCGGGGCGCCCTGATCGTGGTGAACGATCTCGGCGGTGCGATCGACGGCACGGGGAGCGACAAGGGCGCCGCCGAGCGTGTCGTCGACGAGATCAGAGCAACCGGCGGTGAAGCCGTCGCCGACACCAACTCGGTGTCGACCGCCGAAGGCGGCGCAGCCATCGTCCAGACCGCACTCGATGCCTTCGGGCGGGTCGACATCGTGGTCAACAACGCGGGCATCCTGCGCGACAAGTCGTTCCACAACATGACCCCCGACCTGTGGGCACCCGTCGTGGACGTGCATCTGAACGGCGCCTACTTCGTCACCTCGGCGGCCTGGCCGCACATGCGCGAGCAGAACTACGGTCGGGTGATCAGCACTGCGTCGGGGGCCGGCATCTTCGGCAACTTCGGGCAGGCCAACTACGGCGCCGCGAAGATGGCACTCGTCGGGTTCACGCGCGTCCTCGCGGTGGAGGGAGCGTCGAAGAACATCAAGGCCAACGTCATCGCCCCCGTCGCGAAGACCCGCATGACCGAGGATCTGCTCGGTCCGCTCGGCGATCGCGTCGAGCCTCGCTTCGTCTCTCCGATCGTGACCTACCTCGCCCACGAGAGCTGCGAACCGACCGGACGCGTGTTCTCCGTCGCAGGGGGACGTGTCGCCGAGATCTTCATCGGTGAGGGACCGGGCTACACCGATCCCGACCTCTCACCCGAGTCGATTGCCGCCAACTGGGACGTCGTCACCGATCGTGAGGGCTACGAGGTGCCCAGCCAGATGGCCGACGAGATCGGCATGTATCTCAAGCACCTGTCGTGACGGGCGGTCTGCCAGGATTAACGGTATGAAGCACGAGAGCACCGGCGACGACGTCTCTGCCGAACGCGCGAGTTCGGGGCCTCCGTGGAAGCTGATCCTGCTCCTCGTCGTCGTGGCCGGTCTGGCCACCTTCTTCTTCCAGAACGGGAGCGAGGCGTCGATCGAGTTCCTGTGGCTCGACTTCAGCTGGCCGCTGTGGGCGCTGATCGGTGTGTCGGTACTCATCGGAATCGTCCTCGACCGCCTCGGCACCTGGCAGTGGCGGCGCGCACGCGGCCGCCGCTCCGCCGAGTGACCGAGGCCGAATGATGCACGTCCCCTCGACCGAGGGTGTCACGGTTGCGGTTCACCGGCTCGGAGGCGAGGCCGTTCGCCGGCCACTGCTCGTCTCCCACGCCACCGGCTTCCACGCCCGCTGCTACACACCGGTCACCCGCGAGCTCGTCGATCGGTTCCGCTGCTTCGGACTCGACCACCGAGGACATGGCGAGACACCGGTCGACCAGAGGTGGCGGGTCGATTGGCGACGTTTCGGCGACGATGCCGAGGCGGTCGCCGGCCACCTCGCTCCCCAGGGTGGTCTGGTCGGTTTCGGCCACTCGATGGGTGCGGCCGCGTTGTTGATGGCCGCACACCGTGACCCGGATCGGTTCGACCGGCTCGTGCTGTTCGAACCGATCTCGCACGAGGGATCGAGACCGACGATGACCGAAGCCGAGATCTGGGAGCTCCCGATCGTCATCGGTGCCCTGCGCCGCCGCCGCAGGTTCGCATCGTTCGACGAGGCGTACGAGAACTTCCGATCAAAGCTGCCGCTGTCGCTGATGGTGGACGAGTCGTTGCGGAACTACGTCGATCACGGCTTCCGTCCGGTCCCCCTTGGCGACGACGGCCCGCCCGGTGTCGAGCTCTGCTGCAGCCCGGAGCTCGAGGCCGAGATCTTCGTCACCGGTCGCACGAACGGCGTCTGGGATCTCCTTCCCGAGATCCGGACGCCCACCCTCGTGCTCGGAGGGCACGTCGAGGAGGGCCAGCCCTCCGCCCAGGCCGAGGCGATCGCAGAGCGGCTCGCCGACGGCACCTACGTACGACTGGATCATCAGACCCACTTCGGACCGTTCAGCCATCCGGACGAGGTCGCCGAGCACATCGTCGCGTTCACCGACGCAGACCGACCGTCGGACTCGACGACCTCGTCGTCGCACACGAGGTGATGATCCGGGAACGCTGCTGCACCTCGCGCGTACCATTGCTGTCATCATGACCGATCTGGCCGAACCCGTCTCCGCTCCCGCACCCGTCGTCGCCGGGCCGCCGTGGACCGTGCCGACGAGCCTGTCGCCGTCACGCGTCGAATCGTTTCTGTCGTGCCCGCTCGCGTTCCGGTTCTCCAGCATCGAGAAGTTGCCCGACCTGCCCACGGTGGCGAGCACCAGGGGGTCGCTCGTGCATCGGGCGCTCGAACTGCTCTTCGTCCGACCGGCACCCGACCGTACGCCGGCCGCGCTCGACCGAGCGGTCGACACCGCCATCGACGAGTACCGCTCGTCCCCCGACTTCGTGTTGCTCGGCCTCGACGCCGCCCGCACCGCCCAGTTCGACCGCGAGTGCCGCACACTCGCCACGAACTACCTGGAGATGGAAGACCCGACCAAGATCCGTGAGATCGGGCTCGAACTGAAGCTCGAGGCCCCCGTCGGCGATCTGACGCTCCGCGGCATCATCGATCGGCTGGAGCTGGACCACGCCGGCGAACTGGTGGTCACCGATTACAAGACCGGCCGCGCTCCGAGCCCCAACTGGGAGCGTAAGAGCCTCTCGGGGCTGAACTTCTACGCCTTCCTCTGCGAGTCGGTGTTCGGTCGACGACCAGCGGCGATCCGTCTGATGTATCTCAGCTCCAAAGAGACGATCACCGCCACGCCGTCCGAACAGTCGACGAAGTTCTTGAGCACCCGGACCAGCGCGGTGTGGAACGCTGTCGCGACCGCCTGCGAGCGCGACGACTTCCGACCACGTCAGGGCCCGTTGTGCAACTACTGCTCGTACCAGCAGTGGTGTCCCGAGTTCGGTGGCGACCCGGAGCTCGCGCGCGTCGAGGCACCCACATCGCGTCAGCTACCTTCGTGAGCAGCACGGAGCCGCCCTCGGCGACCCCTCCTCCGCCCGCCGGAGGCGACCCTCCCGGCCAGGGCCGTTTCGGACCGATCGTCGAGAACTTCGACCGCTCGGCCGACGCACTCCTCGAACGATTCCGGGGCCAACCGAGCCTCGATCGCCTGATGACGTTCGCCACACACGCCGGCGAGTTCAGCACCATCTGGCATGTTGCGAGCGGCCTGCGGGGTGTGGCGAGACGCCGCCACGACCAGATGCTCGCGCTGGCGATCGGTATCGGTGCGGAGAGTCTGATCGTCAACCAGGGCCTCAAGCGCGCGTTCCGGCGTGCCCGCCCCACCATCGAAGGCGACGAACGCTTCGAGATCCGCACGCCGCTGACCTCGTCGTTCCCGAGTGGCCATGCGTCGGCCGCCGCGTTCGCGGCCACCGTGCTCATCAGCTGGGACGGCAGACGTTGGGCTCCGCTGTGGGGTGCGATGGCCGCAGTCGTGGCGATCAGCCGACCTTACGTCCGCATCCATCACGCATCCGACGTGATCGGCGGAGTCGTTGCCGGCTCCCTGATGGGCTGGGGGGCCACCCGCGTGTTCACCCGATTCGGTCTCGACTGACCACGTTCCGTCCGTCGCCCACCCCCCGTAGTCTGCGGTTCATGACCGAGATGCGATTCGACCGCAACATGAGTGATGCGGAGGGTCTGATGTGGCGGCTCGAGAAGGACCCGCACCTGTCGTCCACCTTCGGCACGGTCACGTTGCTCGACCGAGCGCCCGACTTCGATTCGCTGCGTCGTCGGATGGAGCGAGCCGTCGTGACGATTCCGCGCCTGCGGCAGCGGGTGATGCCGGCGCCCGCCAACATCTCGCCGCCCGTCTGGGTCGATGACGCCGACTTCGACATCGACATGCACGTCCGCCGCATCGCCTGCCCGAAACCCGGCACATTGCGCCAGGTGCTCGATCTCGCGTCGCTGATCGTCGCCGACCCGTTCGACCGGACGCGCCCGCTCTGGCAGTTCACCGTCGTGGAGGGCATGCGCGGCGGCAAGGCCGCCATCATCCAGAAGATGCACCACACGATCACCGACGGTGAGCGCGGCGTCGAGCTCTCCCTGCAGTACCTCGACTTCGACCGAGATGCCCCGGAGCCTCCACCAGCTGCGCCCAACGTCGTCGACGAACCCGTCGACGACGTCGACGGTCCGATCGGCAACGAGGCCCTGAAGGGGTTCGTCGCCGCCGGCCTCCGCCTGCCGCTCGGCGTCGCCAGACAGGTCCGCGAACTCCTGGCCGACCCGAGCGGTCTGCCCGACGCGTCGAGTGCCGCGGCCAAGACGTTCCAGGGGATCGTCTCGCAGCTGTCCGAGACCGATGCCGCTCGGTCGCCGCTGTGGACCGCACGATCCCTCCAGCGCCGGGTCGAACCGGCGCGGGCACCGTTCCGTGCGACGAAGGACGCCGCCAAGCGGCTCGGCGGCACGCTCAACACCGCCTTCTTGACGGCGGCCGCCGATGCGGCGTCGGCGTACCACATCGAGTTGGGCGCTCCCACCGAGTCGCTCCGCGCGTCGATGGCGATCTCGACTCGAACGGCGGACTCCGGAGCCAATGCCTTCTCACTCGCCCGGCTGCTCGTACCGACCGGCGAGATGCCCATCGACGAACGCTTTCGTGCGATCCACGAGGCGACGCTGGTCGCCCGCGAAGCCAGCAGGTCGGCCGGTCTCGACACGTTGGCCACCGTCGCCGCAGCGATGCCCACGTCGGTCATCACGCGTCTTGCGCGCCAGCAGGGCCAGACGATCGACTTCGCCACCTCGAACGTCAAGGGCTCGCCCGTACCGATGTACGTCGCCGGCGCCCAGCTGACCGAGATCTACCCGATCGGTCCACTCGGCGGAGTCGCGTTCAACCTGACGTTGATGTCGTACCTGGGAAGTCTCGACATGGCACTGAACATCGACACGGCGGCCGTGACCGAGCCCGAACTCCTGGCGTCGTGCCTCGATCGTTCGTTCACGGCGTTGGCGTGCGCGTGAACGTAGGCTCAGCCGCCGGACGTGAGCAGCGTGCGGACGTCGAGCAGGAGATCCGCGACCTCGCCGGACGACACGAGCTCACGCTGCATCATCTGGGCGAGAGCAGCATCGATCACCCTGACGGCTTCTGCGACCACGGCCGGGGCAGGATCGACGTCCGGTGCTTCGAGTGTCGGCATGTCGGTGATCTCCTGATCGGTCATCGCCGATCACGGTACCTCCGTTTCGGCCGGAGCGCGCGCACCTACGATGTCGGCGTGGACTCCTCGGGCCGACATCGCGATGCCTGAGCGCACCCTCAACGCCGTCGGCCTCCGGCTGGGTGAACCGATCCGGTTCCGCCGAAACGAGAACGGGCGCTGGATCGAAGGGAAGGTCGCCCGAATGGAGCCGGACGGCAGCATCACGCTGCACGACCCCGACGGCGCCGCCCGATCACTCCGACCGGAGCGGGTCCAGGTCCGAAGGCCGGCGAGTCGCGGTCGGTTGGCGTGGAAGACGGTGAGCGAGGTCGCGGTCACGTGGGAGCAGCTCGATCTGTTCGACCCGTGAGGCTCGGGCCGGCAGTCCCGTCATCGACCGCCCGAGCAGTTGACGAGCGTGCCGGTGACGTAACTGGCAGCATCCGACGCCAGCCAGAGGATCGTCTCCGCGACTTCGTCGGCATGCCCGCCCCGCTGCATGGGAACGTTGACGGAGAGGGTGTCGACCCGATTCTCGATGCCCGACCGCTCGTGGATGTCGGTGTGGATGAGACCGGGACGGACGGCGTTGACCCGGATGCCTTCACCGGCGACCTCCTTGGCCAAGCCGATCGTCAACGAGTCGATCGCTCCCTTCGTGGCGGCGTAGTCGACGAACTCGTTCGGGCTCCCGAGGTACGCCGCGGCCGAGGACACGTTGACGATCGCGCCGCCCGATCCGCCGTGCCTCGTCGACATCCGGCGGACCGCCTCCCGGGCCGCGACCATCGCCCCGACCACGTTGACGGCGACCACTTCCTGCAGCCGGCCGAGATCCATCTCGTCGAGCCGAGCAGCCCGATGCAAGATCCCGGCGTTGTTGACGAACACGGCGATCGGGCCGAGCCGGTCCTGCGATCGATCGAACAACCGCTCGATCTCGGCCCCGACGGCGACATCGGACCGGAACGCGACCGCCCGGGCCCCCAGGGCCTCGCACCGGCTGACCACGGCGTCGGCGGCTACGGAATCGGAGACGTAGCTGATCGCGACGTCGTACCCCCTCCCGGCGGCCATCACCGCAGTCGCGGCTCCGATCCCCCGACTGCCTCCCGTGACGAGGAGCACCGTTCGATCCGGTCGAGCCATTCCGCGAGTGTGGCACCCGCAGTACCGTGGTCCCGTGTCCGATGAGCAAGTTGCCACCTCCGCCCATGCCGACATCGCTCGAGACCTGATCCACCTCCGCTCGGCCGTCGGGGCTCCCGTGCTGTCGCCCGACGGAACCCATGTCGCCGCGGTGGTGGCCACCGTCGATCTCGACGACAACACGACCCGGTCCAGTATCTGGCTCGACGGCACACCGCTCACGGCCGGGCCGAACGACAGTCAGCCCGTCTGGTCACCAGAGGGAACGCATCTCGCGTTCGTCTCCCGTCGGGGCAAGGACGACAAGCAGACCACCGTCCACATCCTGCCCGTCGACGGCCCCGGAGAGATGCGCACGCTGTGCACCATGGACGACGGTGTCGGCGACCTCGCTTGGTCACCCGACGGACGCCATCTCGCGTTCATGAGTCGCACCCGGGACGACCGCTACGACGCCAAGGACGTCACGTGGCAGTCGCCGCGCAAGATCGAGCGGTTCCTGTCTCGTCTCAACGGCCAGAACTGGATCTTCGACCGGCCGCAGCACGTGTACGTGGTCGCGGCCGACGGCACCGGCAACCCCCGCAACCTGACGCCGGGCGAGTACGAGTACGGCTCGGTGGCATGGACCCCGGATTCGAGCTCGATCGTCACCAGCGGTCGCGCCCACGAAACCTGGGACGAGGACCTCGCCGAGGACCTCCACCTCGTGCCACTCGACGGCGAGATTCGGCCGCTGACCCACCACACCGGTCTGTTCACCGCACCGGCCGTCTCGCCCGACGGTGAGTGGGTGGCGTGCATCGGTATGGACAACTCGCTCGAGTACCCGCAGAACATGAAGATCGGCCTCGTACCGATCGACGGAGGAGCACACCGGTGGATCAGCACCGGGCTCGACCGGACGTTCTTCGCGATGGTGTGCGCGCAGGCGCCCGTCTGGGAGTCGGACGACACGTTGTTCGCAGCCGCCGAGGATCGCGGCGAAACCCATCTCTTCCGATTGGGTGTCGATGAGCGAGATCCCGAACGACTCACCTCCGGCCCCATCTCGGTCCAGGGGTTCGACGTCCGCAACGGCGTCGTCGCCACGACGCGTTCGACCGTCGAGCATGGCGGCGAGCTGTGGCTCACGATCGATGGCGTCGACCGCCGCCTCACCCACGTGACCGCTGACGGGTTCGGTTGGGAGAAGTTCGCCGTACCGTGCACGGACGGGTCCGACGAGATCGATGCCTGGATCATGCGCCCCGCCGATTTCGACCCGAACGGGTCGTACCCCGTTCTGATCAACGTGCACGGCGGGCCCTTCACGCAGTACGGCGAGTACTATTTCGACGAAGCGCAGATGCAGGCGCGGGCCGGGTTCGTGGTGCTGATGTCGAATCCCCGGGGCGGCAGTGGGCGTCACACCGCGTGGGGTCAGTCGATCATGGGCCCGAAGCACCCGACAGCTCCCGGCAGCGGATGGGGCACACTGGACGTCGACGACGTGATGGCGGTGCTCGACACGGCCCTCGACCGGTACCGCTTCTGCGACCGAGACCGGGTCGGCATGCTCGGCGGGAGCTACGGCGGGTTCATGGCCACGACGCTGGCTGCCCGGTTCGGCGATCGCTTCCGGGGCATCTGCTCGGAGCGCTCGGTCAACAACATGCTGACCGAGGAGTGGTCGTCCGACATCGCCACGTTCTTCCGATCGGAGCACGGGCCGAACCCCGTCGAGGATCCGGAGGAGTACCTTCGCTTGTCACCGATCACCATGGCGCGGGACATTCATGTCCCGATGCTGGTCATTCATTCGGAGGAAGACTTCCGCTGCCCGATCAACCAGGCCGAAGAGCTGTGGGTGACCTTGCGCCTGCTCAAACGCGACGTGACCTTCTACCGATTCCCCGGCGAGAACCACGACCTGTCGCGCACCGGTTCGCCGGTGCACCGCAGGATGCGGGCCGAGATCATCCTCGACTGGTTCGCGGACCGGTTGGACACCGGGTGAGCCGGCGAACGATTCACTCGCACACCCACGCGTCGATCAGCTTCCGGGCGATCGAGATGCCGGGCGGAATCATCGGCAGGTCGTCGCGGCGGTACCAGCCCGCATCGGTGATCTCCGTGGGGTCGCAGTCGATCTCGCCCGAGTCGTATTCGGCCCGGAACCCGATCATGAGACTGTTCGGGAACGGCCACGGCTGGCTCCCGAAATAGGTCGGATTCTTCACGATGACGGCGACCTCCTCGGCCACCTCCCGAACCACGGTGTCCTCGAGTGACTCACCCGGCTCGACGAACCCGGCGAGGCACGAGTACATCGGGACCGTCCACTGCACTCCGCGCGCCAGCAGGATCTCCTGATCGGGACCGGGTGCGCCACGGGTGACGAGGGTGATCATGGCCGGGGCCAGCCGGGGGAACGCCACCAGTTTGCACCGCGGGCATCGCATCGCCCGCTCGCCTGCTGCCCGCTCCGTGGATTCGCCGCAGCGCCCGCAGTATCGGTGAGTGCGCGCCCACTCGACGATTTGAACGGCCCGGCCGGCGGCGAGCCACCGGTGCTCGGGAGCGCGACGGTGAAAGGCCCGCAGGTCGAGGGCCGCGCCGGAACTCGGATCGTCACCGTGCGGCACGTCGACCGCCCACCAGGCGTCTCCGTCGACCGTGCCGATGAAATGCGTCGGCCACTCGACCTCGGCCGGCCGGTCATCGACGAAGATCGCCGAACCGATGACGTGAACGTACCGGTGCTCGCCGACGTGCTCGTCGGGCGGGACGTTGAGCGGCCGGAACTCGGGGACGTGCATCAGACACTCGGTAGCAGATGGCGGACCTGGTCTTCTGATCGGTCCGGTTCAGCGGTCGCTCGGTCATGCGCCCGCCGGTGTCGTCAGCGGACCAGTGGTTGGCCCTGGCGGTCCCACGCGATGACCCCGCCGTCGAGGTCGTAGACGCGATCGAACCCGAGTTCGTCCATCAGCGCGGCCGCCTGACCCGACCGGTTGCCCGACCGGCAGTACAGCAGGTAGGTGTCGTCCGGATCGAGACCGGCGAGCTGCTCGGCGAACGTGGCGTCGTAGAAGTCGATCAGGAGGGCGTCCTCCACGTGGCCGTCGGCGAACTCCTCGGGCGTGCGGACATCGATCACCGTCACGTCGGGATCGGCGGCGAGCGTGGCCGCTTCTCCGGGGGAGACGAGCCCGAACTCCGGCGATGCGGCCGACTCGGCGTCGGCGGCGACCGCAACCGGTTCGTCGGACGACTCTCCACCGCAGGCGACCAGCAGCACGCCGGCGGCGACGATCGCCGCGGTACGGCGGTGGCGGCGGCGCAGTGGCCCGATGTGGCTCATGTCATGCTCCTGGGATCTCGAGGACCGTGTCATTGTCCGTACAATACCATCGTCGGCTTGCCATCACCCCTCCGCAGGCCTGACAACATGGAGTGTCGATGTTCAGTTCCCTGCTCGCCGACCAACTGATGGCCGCCCGATATCAGATGGCCCTCTCCCTCGGTTTCCACATCATCCTGTCCTGTTTCGGTGTGGCGCTCCCGGCGATGATCTACGTGCTGCATCGACGCGGCATCAGGAACGACGATGCAGAGGCGCTGGCGCTCGCGAAGAAGTGGGGCAAGGCCTCGGCAGTGTTGTTCGCGATCGGCGCGGTGTCGGGCACGATCCTCAGTTTCGAGATGGGGTTGCTCTGGCCGGGACTGATGTCGACCTACGGCGACGTGATCGGGCTGCCGTTCGCGCTCGAGGGCGTCGCGTTCTTCCTCGAGGCGATCTTCATCGGGATCTACCTCTACGGGTGGGGTCGACTCCGGCCCGAGGTGCACCTTCGCACCCTCATCCCGATCATGGCGTCCGGTCTGTTCGGGACGTTCTGCATCCTGACCGTCAACGCCTGGATGAACGCACCGACCGGGTTCACACTGCTCCCAGACGGCAGCGTGACCGATGTCGATCCGATCGGCGCGATGTTCAATGACGCCCTCTGGCCACAGTTCCTGCACATGTGGATCGCCACGTTCGCCGTCACCGGCTTCCTCGTCGCAGCGGTGTACGCGGTCGGCATGTTGCGTGGCCGTCGCGATCGATCGCACCGACTCGGGTTCACCGTGCCGTTCGTATTCGCAGCCATCGCGGCCCTGTGCCAGCCGCTGGTCGGTCACTGGGCCGGTAGCCGACTCGACACGCAACAACCGTCGAAACTGGCAGCCATGGAGCTCGCCACCGAGACCGAGACGAATGCTCCCGTGGTCATCGGTGGCGTGCTGATCGATGGCGAGGTCCGCGGCGGAGTCGAGATCCCGAAACTGGCCTCGCTGCTCGCCGGCAACTCGTTCGACACCGAGATCATCGGTTTCGACCGGATCCCCGACGATGAGGAGCCTCCTGCCAACGTCGTCCACTTCGCGTTCCAGACGATGATCGCCGCCGGCACCGCGATGATCGGCGTGGCGATCTGGTGGGCCTGGAGGCGACATCGCCTCGGAGACACCGATGCCGTGTTCGACTCGCGATGGTTCCTCCGAGCGGCGGTCGCCGCGGGCCCACTCGCGGTGGTGGCCCTGGAGGCGGGGTGGACGACGACCGAGGTCGGGAGGCAGCCGTGGATCGTCTACCGCGTGATGCGGGTCGACGAGGCGGTCACGACGAACTCGGGAATCTGGATCAGCCTCGGCGTCATGGTGATCGTGTACGCGAGCATGACGGTCGCGGCCGCTCGCGTCCTGCTCGGCATGGCACGGCGGTGGCGCGAGGACCAGTCGCTCGACCTCCCCACGCCCTACGGACCGAGCGCCGAGCTCGCTCGCAGCGGACACGCACGATGACCCTGCCCGATGCGGCTGCGGCACTGCTCTTCGTCGGGGTGGTCGCCTACGCCATCCTCGGAGGTGCCGACTTCGGGAGCGGCGTGTGGGATCTGCTCGCCGGTGACGCCCGCAACGGTGCGCACCTACGCTCACAGATCGATCGGTCGATCGGGCCCGTGTGGGAGGCCAATCACGTCTGGCTGATCTACGTCCTGGTCTTCCTCTGGACCGGGTTCCCGACCGCCTTCGGAGCGATCATGACCACGCTGTTCGTTCCCTGGCTCCTCGTCGGCCTCGGGATCGTCCTGCGCGGCGGAGCCTTCGCATTCAGGAAGTTCTCGTCGACCGTGCGCGAGGCGCGACTCCACGGTGTCGTGTTCGCGGCCTCGTCGGTGGTCACCCCCTTCTTCCTCGGCATGATCGCCGGCGCAGTGGCGAGCGGTCGGGTACCCGTCGACGGCACGGGAGACGTCTGGCGGTCCTGGACCGGACCCACCTCGTGGGTCGGCGGCACGCTCGCCGTGCTGACGGTCGCCTTTCTCGCGGCGACGTTTCTGGCGGCCGATGCCGAGCGTGGCGGTCGAACCGAGCTCGCCGACGACATCGGTACGAAGGCACTGTGGGCGGGCGTCGTCACGGGCCCCGTCGCACTGGCAGCCGCAGTGGCGATCGAGCTGGACGCAGAGACGCTCGCCGACGGCCTGCACACGCGTGGGCTCCCACTGGTGTTGCTGTCGGCGGCGTCCGGCGCGGCCACGCTCGTCCTCCTGAAGCGCCGCAGGTGGGCGCTCGCTCGCCTCAGCGCGGTCGGCGCCGTTGCGTCGATCGTGATCGGCTGGGGCGTGGCCCAGTACGACTGGGTGTTGGTGGACGAGATGACGATCGCCGACGCCGCCGGGGCCCGATCCACCCTGATCGGGCTGATCGTCGTATTCGGCTTCGCCGCAGTGACGGCCGTACCGGCCATGCTCTGGCTCTTCGTGCTCGTCAACCAGGACGCCTGGCAGCAAGGATGACCTCGTGCACGCTCGATGGATCCCGCTGGCGCTCACGATCGTCGTGATCGCTGGGTGTGAGAGCTCGGGTGGCGTCGAATCCGTCGATGTCGAGCCCACCTCGGCGGACACCGTGGGCGAGGGCGAAGCAGCCGCCGACGAAGCCATGACCGGCACCACCTCCGGGACCACCACGGACGACGCCGAGCCCACCGGCTCGACAGATGTCCTCATCGAGGAGATCCTCGCCGAGCTCGAGGCGAACGGGTTCTGTGACCCCGACGACGTCGAGGGCACGGGCGACATCGGTATCACGACCGCCATGCACTTCGTCATCGAGGCGCAGCCCGCACCACCGTGCTTCGGGGCGCCGGACGACCGTCTCGACCAGGCATGGGCCGACCTGGCAGACATCGCCCCAGTCGACTACCTCGACGACATCAGCCTGCTCGCGGGATACGAGGCATGCGAGGGCTGCGACACGCTGGCGTTCGTGTCGCCCCTCGACGACGCCGGCACGTTCTTCCTGATGGCGATCGACGTCACCGCCGCGCAGGACGACCCCGACGAGCTCTCGCTCACGCTGCTGCACGAGCTGTCACACGTGTTCACCCAGGATCCGGTGACCCAGCTCGACGTCGAGGCGCCTCCGAGCGGCTGTACGACGTACCACAACGGCAACGGCTGTCTGAGGGAGTCGTCGTACCTCTGGAGCTGGATGATCCGGTTCTGGGAGCCCGACGCGCTGGCCGGGCCGGATGAAGCGGAGGCAGATCAGGAAGCCGGCGAGGAACGCTGCGAGCTCGGTGGCGACTTCACGGGTTCGTACGGTGCGAGCAGCCCCGAGGAGGACTTCGCCGAGGTGTTCGCGGCGTACGTGTTCGACATCGACTTCGAGGGGCAACTCGACGAGAAGCTGGCCTTCTTCGACGACATCGTCGAGTTCCGGCGGATCCGCGACCGAGCCGAAGCGCTCGAGCTGACCGGCTTGGCCAACACCTTCGAACGCTGCGGGTGACCGTCGCCCGACGTCGGGCCGCATCACCCGCGTCGGGCCGTATCACCCGGCGGCAGGAGCCGGTTCCGATCGTTCGGCGGCACCGCACGTCCACATCGGCCAGTAGGTTGCCGGCATGCGCCCGGAACACCTCGAGCTGTTGTACGCCGTCGGACGCCCGAGCCCGACTCCCGACGGAACCGGGGCCGTCATCGCCGTGGCGCACCCCGACCTCGATGCCGACCGCTCTCACAGTGAGCTCTGGATCGTCGCGACCGACGACGGGCTTGCTCGCCGATTGACCGCCGGTCCACGAGACTCGGCACCCGCCGTCAGCCCCGACGGGCGTCGCGTCGCGTTCCTGCGCGCTCCCGAGACCGGACCGGCGCAGCTCCACCTCGTCGGGCTCGACGGTGGTGAGCCCGTCGCGTTGACGAATCAGCCACTCGGCGCCGGCACGCCGGCCTGGAGCCCGGACGGCCGCCAGCTGGCGTGGTCGGCCCGGGTGCCCGAACCGGGCCGGTACGGCACGGAGGATGCCGACGACCGGAAGTTCGAACCCGACGCCGAGCCGCCCCGGCTCGTGACCGAATTCGCCTATCGACTCGACAACCTCGGGTACACCAGGGACCGCCGTTTGCACGTGTTCGTCGGCGACGTTCCGGACGAACCGACCGGACCGGGCGATCCGCCACCGAAGCTACCGATCGACGTGCGACAGCTGACCGCGGGCGACCAAGACGACACCGACCCGGCCTGGAGTCCCGACGGGAGGCTCATCGCCTTCGTGTCGGCCCGTCACGACACCGGCGAGGCCGACCTGCGCTCGGCAGCACACGTCGTCTCGCCGGCTGCGAGCAACGCGGGCGACGAGGTGCCCGACACCGCCATCGCGACGACCGACGGCGATCTCTCGATCACCGGGGTCGCGTGGCTCCCCGACCGACGCCTCGCCCTGCTGGCGGCCGACGTCGGGCCGAGCGGGCTCGACTTCGTCGGCCGGCCCACACAACTGTGGGTGACGCGATCGGAGGTGACGGCCGACAGTGGCGTCGTCGCAGTACACGCACTCACGACCCCCGAGCATCTGGACCTCGACGGTGGATCGACCGGGCTCGTGGTGGCCGACGGCGCGCTCGTCGTTCGAGATCTCGATCGCGGGCGTAGCCGTCTCCTCCGGATCGACCCCGACTCGCCGCCGTCCGAGACACCCGACGTCGTGCTCGACGGGCTGGTCGTCTCCGGCCACGCAGCGTCACTCGACGGATCGACGCTGTTCGTGAGCGCGAGCGACCATCGGCGCGTCGGTGATCTCGCCGTGGTCCGCAACGGTGCCGCCGAGTGGCTCACCGATGCCAGCGCCAGGCTCCGCGACGACGCGCGACTCGTCGAGCCGATCGAGACCGAAGCGGTCGATGCGAACGGCCGGTCGGTGCACGGCTGGGTCGTGCTACCCGATCCCGATGCCCACGGTGACGGTCCTCACCCGGTCCTGCTCAACATCCACGGCGGACCGTTCGCCCAATACCCCGCAGGATTCTTCGACGAGGCGCAGGTCGCTGCCGGCGCCGGCTACGCCGTCGTGATGTGCAACCCGCGGGGCTCGGCGGGCTACGGCTTCGAGCACGGCCGATCGATCCGCCATGCGATGGGCACCGTCGACGCCGAGGACATCATGACCTTCCTCGACCACGCGCTCGCCGACGATCGCTTCGGGCTCGACTCCGATCGTGTCGGGGTCATGGGCGGCTCGTACGGCGGGTACATGACGGCGCTGCTCACGACCCGCACCGACCGCTTCACGGCGGCGATCGTCGAGCGCGGATACCTCGATGCGACCTCGTTCGTCGGGTCGTCCGACATCGGATGGTTCTTCCCGCACCAATACCACGGTTCGCGTGAAGCTGCCGCCGAGCAGAGCCCGATGCGTCACGTCGACCGTGTGAACACGCCCACACTGGTGATCCACTCCGAGTCGGACTGGCGGACGCCCGTCGAACAGGGCCAACGCTGGTTCACCGAGCTCAAGCTGCGCGGCGTCCGCACCGATCTGCTGCTGTTCCCGGCGGAGAGCCACGAGTTGTCGCGCAGCGGGCGCCCTCGCCATCGCCGTCAGCGCTTCGAGCACATCCTGCGCTGGTGGGCCGAGCACCTCCCGGTCGGCGACTGATCCGACACGGTCAGACGACGTCGGCGATCGCCGCCTGCAGCGCGGCGATGCCCTCGTCGAGCTCGTCGGCCGTGACGTTCAACATCGGAGCGAGCCGGACGACGTTGCCGTAGAGCCCTCCCTTGCCGACGAGGAGACCATGGCGGCGGCAGGCCTCGTGGAACTCACTCGTACGGGCCTTGTCCGGCTCGATCGTGCCGGGTTCGCAGACCTCGAACGCCCACATCAGGCCCCGGCCGCGCAGCTCGGCGATCCACGGCGTGACCTCGGCGATGGGCGACATCGCAGCGACGAACCGCTCCCCCATGGCCTTCGCGTTGGCCTGGAGATTCTCGTCGCGAACCGTCCGGAGCGTGGCCGCACCTGCGGCAGCCGAGAGCGGGTTCCCGCCGAACGTCGAGAAGTTCAGGACCTCGATGGTGTCCATGATCTCCGCACGGGCGACGATGCCGGCCAACGTGACGCCGTTGCCGACGCCCTTCGCGAAGGTGAGCATGTCGGGCACGATGCCATGGGCCTGATAGCCCCAGAAGTGGTCGCCGGTTCGGCCCCATCCCGTCTGCACCTCGTCGGAGATGAAGAGGATGCCCCGATTCGAGAGTTCCTTTCCGAACGCTCCGAACAGTCCGTCGGGCGCAGCCGCGAAGCCTCCGACACCCTGGATCGGCTCAGCGATCATGGCCGCGACGTCACCGGCGGAGGTCATGTCGAGCACCTGTACGAGATCGTCGACGCAGGCGTCGGTGTAGGCATCGTCGTCGAGGTCACGGAACGGCGACCGCAATCGGTACCCGCCGTGGACGAATTGCACCTGCAGCCCCGAGTGCGACGTCGAACGCCACGACGAGTGCGAGGTGATCGCCTGGGTGCTGAAGACCCGGCCGTGGTAGCTGTTGCGGATCGCCAGGATCTGATTGGACTTGCGGTAGGAGGTGGCGAACAGGAGGGCGGCGTCGTTCGCCTCGCTCCCCGAAGGTGTGAAGTAGACCCGAGCATCGGGGATGCCGGACACCTCGGCGACCATCTCGGCGAACTCGATCATGGGTTCCGACAGGTACAGCGTCGAGGTGTGCATCACCTTGGCAGCCTGCTCCTGCACCGCGGCCGTGACCGCCGGGTGGTGGTGGCCGATCATCGTCGTCAGCACGCCGCCGAAGAAGTCGAGGTACCGCTCTCCGGACAGGTCGTACACGTACGAGCCCTCGCCACGGTCGATGGCGATCGGATCGGCGTAGTACGGCGCCAGGAATGACGGGAGCACGCGGCGGTATCGGGCTGCCAGATCGGCGGAGGTGGTGTCGGTCGTCACCGTGACGACGCTAGCGCGCAGGCCGGTGGAGACGGAGCCCGGCGACGCACCGGACCGAGGTTGCAAAACTTTGTACGGACATTTAGGATACAAATGTCCGTACTTTTGAACGACCATTCGAGATGCCATGACGACCTCTTCGCTCCTACGCTTCGCACCGATCACCCGTTGGGGCCCGGCGTACGACCGCGGCGACCTGCGCAGCGATCTCGCCGCCGGCCTCACGATCGGAGCCATGCTCGTCCCACAGGGCATGGCCTACGCCCTCCTCGCCGGCCTACCGCCCGAGGTCGGCCTGTACGCCTCGATCGTCCCCCTCCTCGTGTATGCGGTGTTCGGCACGTCCCGCCAACTCGCCGTCGGCCCGGTTGCGATCGTCTCGCTGCTCACCGCCTCGGCCCTCGCGCCGCTGTTCGAACAGGGCACGGCCGGCTACGTCAGCGCCGCCGCCCTGCTCGCGCTGATGGTCGGCGTCGTCCACCTCGTCCTCGGGTTCGGGCGGCTCGGTTTCGTCGTGAACTTCCTGTCGCACTCCGTGCTGGTCGGGTTCACGGCGGCGGCGGCGATCATCATCGGCTTCTCGCAGATCAAGCACGTGTTGGGCGTGTCGATCCCGCGATCGGAACACTTCTCCGGCACCGTGGTCGACGTTGCACAGGCGCTCGGCGAGACCCACGGCCCGACGCTGGCACTCGGCGCCGGCAGCATCGTGCTGCTTCTCGTCATGAAGCGCTACCTGAAGCAGATCCCGAGCGCACTCGTCCTCGTGGTCCTCTCGATCCTCGCCGTGCAGCTGTTCGATCTCGACAGCCGGGGCGTCAAGACCGTCGGCGAGATCCCCAACACGCTGCCGGCGTTCGGCCTCCCCGACCTCGACGGCGGCACCATCGGCTCACTCGCGGGCACGGCACTGGTGATCACCCTCGTCGGATTCATGGAATCGATCGCCGTCGCCAAGGTCTACGCCCGACGGCACCGCTACGACGTCGACGCCAACCAGGAACTGATCGGGCTGGGCGCCGCCAACGTCGCATCGGGCCTGTTCGGCGGCTACCCCGTGACCGGAGGCTTCTCGCGCACGGCAGTGAACGACACCGCAGGTGCTCGTACTCCGCTGGCGTCGATCGTGACCGCACTGCTCGTGCTGGTGACGGTCGTGTTCCTCACGCCGCTCTTCACCGATCTGCCGCAGGCCGCACTCGGCGCCATCATCATCGTGGCGGTGCTCAACCTGATCGACGTCAAGGAGATGCGCCACATCGCCGCGGTCAAGCGGAGCGACCTCGTCGGGCTGACCGTCGCGTTCGTCGCAACACTGACGCTCGGGATCGAACGCGGCATCCTGGTGGCCGTGATCGCATCGATGTTGGTCGTCTTCGCCCGCATGTCGAAACCGCACTCCGCCACGCTGGGCCGCATTCCCGGCACGACGAGCTACCGCAACATCGATCGTTTCCCCGAGGCGTCGTGCTCCGCCGGCATTCGGGTCGTCCGCATCGACGCCGCCCTGTCGTTCGTCAACGCGCAGCACGTCAAGCGCCTGTGTCTGGACGAGGCCGCCACGATCTCCGATTCGCCGCGGGCACTGGTGATCGATGCGTCGGGGATCAACGACATCGACGCGACGGGCGTCGAGGCGCTCGGCGAGATCATCACCGAGCTCGACTCCGGACCCGTCGTCCTGCATCTCTGCGACGTCAAGGGTCCGGTGCGCGACGTGTTGCACCGCGCCGGCATCTGGGAACGTCTCGCCGGCCGGATCCATGCAACCCCGTACGCCGCGGTCGAGGTGATCCGTGGCACCCGCTCGACCCCCGACTCGGAGCGCAACGCCGGGATCGACGAGGGCGGGCGACTCGAACGACGGGAGTCGACGCATGCCTGATCGACGACCGACGAGTCCGTCCGCCACCTGGGACGAGATGGTGGCCCGCCACGGCCGCTTGGCCGGAACGCACCCGCCGGAGAACGCCGAGCACCGGCCCGAGGTGGCGATCCTGGCGTGTTCGGACGCCCGTGTGCCACCCAGCCTGATCTTCGGGCAGGCGCCGGGAACGCTCTTCGTCGTCCGGCTCGCAGGCAACAGCGCGACCGCTGGCGCGATCGCCAGCCTCACGTACGCCGTCGAGCACCTCGGGACGCCACTCGTCGTCGTGCTCGGCCACACCGGCTGTGGCGCGGTCGCCGCAGCGCAGTCCCGGGGCTCCGGCGACACCGCCGTGCTCTCGCCGATCCTCACGCCGATCGACGAAATGCTCGCCGCCTGCGACGCCTGCGACGATCCCGATGCGGCCGTCGCCGCCAACGTGCGCCAAAATCTCACCCGACTCCTCCGCGACCGTGGGCCACTCGGCCACGCGATCCGTGCCGGTCGCGCCGAACTGCGTGGCGCCGTTCACGACCTCGCGACCGGCCGGCTGCTCGACGTCGAGTTGTTCGAGACCGAGCACGCCGACCTCCCGTCCGACTCCACCATCACGACCCTCGAACCCACAAGGAGCACCACGTGACCACGATCACGACGTCCACGTCGTCGAACCCCGGCGACATCACCGCACCGAGCACCATCCACGCGAGCGAACTACGTCAGCTCCTGCTCGACGATCCCGACACCCACATCCTCGACGTGCGCACCGGAAGCGAGTTCCGATCCGTGCACATCCCCGGCTCGTTCAACGTGCCGCTCGACATGCTCGCCGAACACCGCCGGGACCTCGCCAACGTCGAGCATCCGGTCGTCCTCGTGTGTCAATCGGGCGGGCGGGCGACGACCGCGCAGGAGCACCTCACCGCAGCCGGCAAGTCGAACCTGCGGGTGCTCACCGGCGGCATCGGCGCGTGGCAGACCTCCGGCGGCGACGTCGTCAGAGGCGACGAGAAGTGGGCCCTCGAGCGACAGGTCCGCCTGGTCGCCGGCAGCATGGTGCTGGGCGCGATCCTCGCCAGTCTGCGCTTCCCGGCCGCGAAGTTCCTCGCCGGCGGCATCGGTTTCGGTCTGTCGTTCGCCGCCCTCACCAACACGTGTGCGATGGGCATGGCCCTCACCAAGCTGCCCTACAACCGGGGCCCGAAGTGCGACCTCGACTCGGTCCTGCGCGAGATGCATCTCCCGCCAACGGCAGCGTGACGCACCAACCACTCAGCCGGCCGCCCTCGGCCACTTGACCATATTTGTCCGGACATCTAACCTACAACCCGATTCGAAGGAGTGGGGGCTCATGAAGTTTCACCAGTACTACCTCGACTGTCTGTCCCAGGCGTCGTACCTGATCGGCGACGAGACCACGGGACGAGCCGTGGTCGTCGATCCACAGCGCGACGTCGCCGAGTACGTCGCCGACGCCGAGGCCGCCGGCCTCACGATCGAGCTCGTGATCGAGACGCATTTCCATGCCGACTTCCTGTCCGGCCATCTCGAACTCGCCGCTGCGACCGGCGCCAAGATCGTCTACTCGTCGGTCGCCGAACCGGAATTCGCGGTGATGGGCGTCGACGACGGCGAGCGCTACTCGCTCGGCGAGGTGACCCTCGAGTTCCGCCACACACCCGGCCACACGCCCGAGTCGCTGAGCATCGTCGTGTACGAGCATGCCGACGATGAGACGCCGTACGGTGTGCTCACCGGTGACACCCTGTTCATCGGAGACGTCGGACGCCCCGACCTGCTGGCTTCGATCGGGTTCACGCGCGACGAGCTCGCCGACATGCTCTACGACTCGCTGCACCAGAAGCTGATGCCACTCCCCGACGCCACCCGCGTGTATCCCGCTCACGGGGCCGGGTCGGCGTGTGGCAAGAACCTCTCCACAGATCTGTGGTCGACGATGGGCGACCAGCGGCAGACGAACTACGCCCTCCGGGCGCCGGACAAGTCGACCTTCGTCGAGCTCGTCACCGAAGGTCAGCCGCCTGCGCCCGGCTACTTCGTGTACGACGCGATCCTCAACCGCCAGCACCGCGAGCTGCTCGACGAGACGGCGATGCCCGAGGCGCTCACGTACGAACAGGTGACCCGGGCGCTCGATGCGGGCACCATGCTCGTCGATGGACGCGATCCGGAGGAATTCGCCCACGGGCATCTGAAGGCGGCGATCAACATCGGTCTGAACGGAAGATACGCGGAGTTCGCCGGGTCGGTGCTGCCGTCCGACGTCGACATCGTGCTCGTCACCGACGACGGTCAGGAGCTCGAGGGCAAGAATCGGCTGGCCCGGATCGGCTTCGATCGGGTGATCGGCTATCTCGACCAGCCACTACAGGTCATGCTCGACCACCGAGACGACGTCGAGGTCGCCTCGCGGCTGACCGCCGACGAGTTCAACGAGCGCAGTTCCACGGTCGTCGACCTCCAGGTCGTCGACGTCCGCAATCCGGGCGAAGTCGCCGACGGCGTCATCCCCGACGCGATCACGATCCCGGTCAGTCAGTTGCCCGGGCGCGTCGACGAGCTCGACCCCAGCCGACCGACGGTCGTGTACTGCGCCGGCGGCTATCGCTCGTCGGTGGCAGCGAGCGTGCTTCGGCAACGGGGCTTCGAAGACGTCAGCGACGTGATCGGCGGCTACACGGCGTGGGTCACCACGGTCCAGAACGCCTGACGGCACCCTCGGCGACATGACGAACCTCCGGTGCGACGATGCCCCCGCAGTGTCACTTCACGGCGCGCCGAGGTTCGGAAGTGTTGCTTCGACTAGACACGGTTCGGTGAGATCACGATGACACGACTCGGTTTCGCGCTGTTGAGCGACAGCTGCATCGGATGCCATGCCTGCACGGTGGCGTGCAAGAGCGAGCACGACGTGCCGCTCGGAGTCAACCGCACCTGGGTGAAGTACATCGAGACGGGTGAGTTCCCCAATACGGGGCGGTCGTTCTCGGTCATGCGCTGCAACCAGTGCGACGACGCGCCCTGCATGACGATCTGCCCGACGTCGGCGCTCTACCGGGCACCGAACGGTGTCGTCGACTTCAACGACGACAACTGCATCGGCTGCAAGTCGTGCATGAACGCCTGCCCGTACGACGCGCTGTACATCAACCCCGAGACCAACACCGCCCACAAGTGCAACTACTGCAACCATCGCGTCGAGGTCGGCCTCGAACCCGCCTGCGTGGTGGTGTGCCCGACCCATGCGATCGTCACCGGCGATCTCGACGATCCGAACTCGGAGGTCTCCAAGATCGTCGCACGCGACAAGACGGCAGTGCGGGCACCCGAGCAGGGGACGAACCCGAAGGTCTTCTACCGCGGCGTCAACCAGGCATCTCTCGACCCGACCCGCACGAAGATCGCCGACGACGGGATGATCTGGGCCGAAACGACGCCCGACCACCCGACGATCTCCCCGACGATGGCCGATCACTCCGGGGCCGGCATCGTCGCGCGTACCGCCTATACGACAGCCCACCGGATGACGTGGAAGTCGAAGGTGTCGGGCTATCTCGTGACCAAGGCGGTCGCCGCCGGTGCGATGCTCATCGCCTCGCTCCTGGTGGTGATGGGGCATGGCAGCGACCAGGCTGCGGTCGGCGTCGTGCCACCGGTGGTGGCAGGGCTGTTCACCGCGATCACCGGCGCGCTCCTCATCGCCGACCTGAAGCAGCCGACCCGGTTCCTGTACATCCTCACCCGCTCGAACACCACTTCGTGGCTCGTCCGCGGATCCTGGATCCTCGGTGCATTCGCAGCGCTCGTCGCGGTGTGGGGCCTGTTCGGGTTGGCCGACACGGGTGAACCGCTCCGGTTCCTCGCCCTCCCGGTCTCGCTGCTGGCAGCGGGCGTGGCCGGTTACACCGCGTTCCTCTTCGGCCAGTGCGAGGGCCGCGACCTGTGGCAGACACCACTTCTGTTGCCGATCCTGCTGGCTCAGGCGGTCATCGCCGGCGGTGCTGCGTTCGCCGTGTTCGACCTGTTCCTCGACGTGCCCGAGGCCCGAACCATCTGGATCGTCTTCCTCGCGGCACTCGGTGGCCTGGCATTGCTCGTTGCGACCGAGCTGTGGTCGAAGGGCTCGCGCCACGTCGAACTCGCCACCATCGAGATGACCCGTGGCCGCTACGCCGGGCAGTTCTGGTTCGGTGGCGTCCTCAACGGCATCGTGGTGCCGGCTGCGTTGCTGACGTTCGCACTCGCCACCGACACGTCCAGCCCGTGGCCGGCCGCCTGCGCCGGCGTGGCCGCACTGTTCGGCATGTTCGCCTACGAGGACAGCTTCGTGCGCGCCGGCCAATCCGTCCCACTGTCCTGACCCGATGTGAGCGAGGTATCGCATGACCCTTTCGAGCCATCCCCCACACGATCAGTGGCACGACTGGACCGAACTCGACGCCAAGGCGTGGCCTGACAGAGTCAAGCGGAACTACACGATCGTGCCGACGACCTGTTTCAACTGCGAAGCGGCGTGCGGTCTGACGGCCTTCATCGACAATGCGACCGGCGAGATCGCGAAGTTCGAGGGCAACCCCGAGCACCCGGCCAGCCGGGGTCGCAACTGTGCCAAGGGCCCGGCCACGCTCAACCAGGTCGACGACCCCGAGCGGGTGCTGCACCCGCTGAAGCGCAGCGGACCGCGTGGCGGCGGCCAGTGGGAACGCATCTCGTGGAACCAGGCGCTCGATGAGATCGGCGCACGGATCCGCAAGGCCCTGCAGGAGGAGCGCACGAACGAGGTCATGTACCACGTCGGACGGCCTGGCGAGGACGGCTACACCGAGCGCGTGCTCAAGGCGTGGGGCGTCGACGGCCACAACAGCCACACCAACATCTGCTCGTCGAACGCCCGCATCGGCTATCAGTCGTGGATGGGGCACGATCGCCCGTCGAGCGACTTCGCCAACGCCGAGGTGATCTTCCTGATCTCGGCCCACCTCGAGGCTGGGCACTATTTCAACCCGCACGCCCAGCGGATCATGGAGGGCAAGGAGCGCGGCGCAACGGTCATCTGCGTCGACCCGCGCCTGTCGAACACGGGAGCCAAGGCCGACTACTGGCTCGCGACCTGGCCCGGCACCGAGCCGTTCATGCTGCTCGCGATCGCCCGTCTGCTGATCGAGAACGGCACGTGGCAGCGCGACTTCGTGCGGCGCTGGGTGAACTGGGAGACGTACCTGCGAGAGACCCGGCCCGACCTGCCGTGCGAGTTCGAGTCGATGGAGCAGGCACTGCTCGACGCGTACGCCGACTACACGCCGGAGCGGGCCGAGCACGTGAGCGGCGTGAGCGCGGACACGATCCGCGAGATCGCCGAGATCATCGGCGCCCACCCCACCAAGTTCGCGTCGCACAATTGGCGTGCCGCCGGCGCAGGCAACCTCGGCGGATGGCAGGTGGCCCGATGCCTGTTCTTCCTCAACGTGCTCACCGGCTCGGTCGCGACCAAGGGCGGCACCGCCGGCAACGGCTGGAACAAGTTCGTACCGCACCCGCCCAAGGGCGGCCAGCCGATCACGACCTGGAACGAGTTGTCGTGGCCGAAGGAATACCCGCTCGCCTACCACGAGATGTCGATCCTGCTCCCCCACTTCCTCAACGAGGGCCGCGGCAAGCTCGACACGTACTTCTCACGCGTCTACAACCCCATCTGGACGAACCCCGACGGGTTCTCGTGGATGGAGGCGCTGCTCGACGAACGCAAGGTCGAATGCCATGTGGCGCTCACGCCGACGTGGTCGGAGACGTCGTGGTACGCGGACTACGTGCTGCCGATGGGCGTCGGCTCCGAGCGGCACGACATCGCCAGCTTCGAAACCCACTCGGGCCGTTGGATCGGCTTCCGCCAGCCCGTGATGCGGCGGTTCGCCGAACTGCAGGGCCGCAAGGTCGGCCCGGATTCGCGAACCCACGAGTTCAACAAAGGTGAGGTGTGGGAGGAGAACGAGTTCTGGATCGACCTGTCGTGGCGCATCGATCCCGACGGTTCCCTGGGCGTCCGCCAGTACTTCGAGAGCGACGAACGTCCCGGCAGCCCGATGGGCGTCGACGAGTACTACGGCCGCATGTTCGCAGACAGCGTGCCGGGCCTGAGCGACGATGCTGCGGCCGCCCACCAGACGCCGCTCGAGTACATGCGCGACCACGGTGCCTACGCCGTCCCCGGCGACATGTACGAACCCTACGAACGCGACGTGGCCGCCGAGGCGGTGGCCGACTGCGTCAAGGATGACACCGGCGTGTTCCGCAAGCCGGGAACGGCCGGCACGTGGGACGGCAGCGACGACACGCTCGACGATCTCACCCTCGCCAAACTCGGCGACGGCTCACCGGCCGTCGAGGTCGACGGCGAGATCAAGGAGGGCTTCCCGACCCCGTCGAAGAAGCTCGAACTCTTCTCGACCACGTTGAAGGACTGGGGCTGGCCGGAGTACGCGACACCGGGCTGGATCCCGTCCCACGTGCACTGGGAAGACCTCGACATGGCCGGCAACGAACGCATCCTGCTGCCGACGTTCCGGATCCCGACACTCATCCACACGCGTTCCGGCAACTCCAAGTGGCTCAACGAGCTCAGCCACCGCCACCCGCTGTGGATCCACCCCAGCGACGCCGAACAGCTCGGCATCGAAGAACAAGGGCTGGTGCGGATCACGACTCGCATCGGCCACTTCGTGATCTCGGCGTGGCGGACCGAAGGCATCCGACCGGGCGTCGTAGCCGCCTCGCACCACATGGGCCGCTGGCGACTCGAGGAGGACGAGGCTCGTTCGTGGGGTGCCGGCAAGGCGAACATCGACCACACCGGAACCACCTGGAAGCTGACACGTGAGCACGGTATGCAGGCCTACGACTCGGGGCCCGACGGCGACGCCGACACGCAGCGCATCTGGTGGAACGACACGGGTGTGCACCAGAACCTCACGTTCTCCGTGCAGCCCGATCCGATCTCGGGAATGCAGTGCTGGCACCAGCGGGTTCGTGTCACCCCCGCCGAGGCCGATGACCGGTACGGCGACGTCGTGGTCGACACCGCGAAATCACGCGAGGCCTACCTCGACTGGTTGACGAAGACGCGACCCGCTCCCGGGCCCGGGGGACTCCGCCGGCCGCTCTGGTACGCACGCCCGCTGAAGCCGGAACCCAGCGCCTATCGCCTCGCGACATGAACCCCTCGGCACGCCGATCGTCCCCAACAGTCAGCCTCCAGTAGAGGTCGAGGGTGACTGGCCGGCTTCGAACTCGTCGGACCGCCACGATCGGACGATGGCCGGCGGGACCCTCGGCCGGATCGGGTTCTCGGTGCACCGGTGTGCGCCGGCGGCGCGCTGTTAGTGTCAATTTGTCAGGACAACCGCGGCAGCGGTGGAACGGGGACCGACCACGATGAGCGACGACTTCTCGCACGGGACCAAACAGCTGGACCGGCTCTCCTCGGTGCCGCTGTGGTCGCAGCTGGAACAGGAGCTCCGACGCCGGATGGAAGCCGGACACTTCGAGCAGCGTTTCCCCACCGACCGTGAACTGATGGCGATCTACCAGGTCAGCAGGCACACGGCGCGTCATGCGGTCGGCCAACTCGGAGCCGACGGCATCCTCCGCCGGTCGCGGGGTGTCGGCACGTCGGTGGATCGGCGGACGTTCGAACGTTCGCTGGGCTCGCTGTACAGCCTGTTCCAGGTCGTCGAGGAGAGCGGTGTGGCCCAGCGCAGCGACGTCCGGGCGCTCGAGATCGTCATCGATCCGGACGCTGCCGAGCAGTTGCAGTTGGAGCCCGAGAGCCCGCTGGTGCTGGTCGATCGGCTCCGTTGGGCCGGCGACGAGCCGCTGGCGATCGACCGGATCTGGCTGCCCGCCGACGTCGCCGAACCCCTGTTGCACGCCGACTTCACCCACACGTCGCTCTACAACGAACTCGACAAGGCCGCCGGTATGCATCCCAACGCCGGCTGGGAGCGCATCCACCCCGGTGTCCCGACCGACGAAGAACGCCGCTCGCTCCAACTCGACGACGACGAGGCGGTCTTCTCCATCGAGCGAAGCGGCACGTACAACGGTGATCCGCTCGAGTGGCGGGTCACGACGATCCGTGGCGATCGGTTCACGCTCGTCGCCGACTGGACCGCCGGGCAGCGCAACGAGCTGCGCCCGCACATGCTGGTGGGTTGATGGCCGGCCTCCACCCCGACCTGACTCACGTCGCCGCACTGCTCGGTACCTGGTCGGGTCGCGGTCACGGGGAGTACCCCACCATCGAGCCGTTCGACTACGTGGAGACCGTGACGTTCGGGCACGTCGGCAAACCCTTCCTCGTGTACGTGCAACGCACTCGCGCGCTCCTGCCCGACGGCTCGCCGGGGTCGCCACTGCACGCCGAGACCGGGTACTGGCGCTTCCCCGCGTGCGGGCGTGTCGAGCTGGTCGTCAGTCATCCGACCGGCATCAACGAGGTCGAGGAGGGATCGATCGACGTCGACAGCGATCGGATCACGATCGAATTGTCGGCGGTCTCGGTGTCGCTGAGCTCGACCGCCAAATCGGTCACATCGGTGGAGCGCTGGTTCCGATTCTCCGGGGACGCATTCGAATACCGGCTGTCGATGGCAGCGGTCGGTCAACCGCTCACGCACCATCTCTCGGCGTCGCTCGAACGAGCGGCCGAGTCCGCCGACTGAGTGGGCCGAACGGCGCTGGCGCCGACTGCTCCGGCCGGGAAGACGACTCATAAGCTGGCCACATGGTTGCTCGTACCTCCCGTGACGTCGTCATCGTCGATGCCGTGCGGACCCCCATCGGCCGCCGCGGCGGCGGACTCTCGTCGCTCCACCCGGCCGACGCTCTCGCCAGGGTCCAGTCGGCACTCATCGAGCGATCGGGCATCGACCCGCTCGCGATCGGTCAGGTGGTCGGGGGTTGCGTCAGCCAGGTCGGCGAACAGAGCTTCAACATCACGCGGACGGCATGGCTCTCGGCCGGCTTGCCACTCGAGACCGCAGCGACCACGGTCGACACGCAGTGCGGCTCCAGCCAGCAGGCGACGAACCTGGCGTCGTCGCTGGTCGGGTCCGGTGTGGTCGACGTCGCCGTGGCGTGCGGCGTGGAGCTGATGAGCCGGGTGCCGATCGGTTCGAACTCGTCGAAGAAGCTCGGCCTCGGCTCTCCGATCCCCCGGACGTACTTCACGCAGTACGAGATGACGTCGCAGTTCGAGGGCGCCGAGCGGATCGCCGAGAAGTGGGGCATCACACGAGCCGACACCGATGCGTTCGGGCTGGCCTCGCAGGAGCGAGCCGCCCGTGCATGGGCCGAGGGTCGGTTCGACGGTCAGTACGTCGAGATCGAGGCGCCCGACCTCGACGACGACGGCGATCCGACCGACACGATGCACGTCGTGTCACGCGACGAAGGGCTGCGCGACACGAGCCTCGAGAAGCTCGCAGCGCTCAAGCCGGTGGCGCGAGAGGATGGGGTCCACACCGCGGGTAACTCCTCACAGATCTCCGACGGTGCCGCTGCGATCCTGATGATGACCGCCGATCGGGCCGCCGAGCTCGGGCTGACGCCACGGGCGCGCGTGGTCGACACCTGCCTGGTCGGCGTCGACCCGGTGCTCATGCTCACCGGACCGATCGATGCGACGACCAGGCTGCTCGAACGCAACGACCTGTCGATCGATGACATCGACAACTTCGAGATCAACGAGGCATTCGCTTCCGTGGTGCTCGCATGGCAGAAGGAGCTGGGCGCCGACCCCGACAGGACCAACCCCAACGGCGGCGCCATCGCGCTCGGTCACCCGCTCGGCGCCACGGGTGCATTCCTGCTGACGAAGTCGCTGTACGAGTTGGAACGCATCCAGGGCCGACTCGGGATCGTGTCGATGTGCTGTGGCGGGGGGCTCGGCACCGGGACGCTGATCGAACGGCTCTGACCTCGCTCTCCGACCGGAGCCGGCCGCGTGCCGGTCCACCCGGCACGAGCGCTCAGTCGGCGATCACCGCAGGGGGTCGCCGCGAACCTCGACGGATCGGTCGTCGTGGTGCTCGAGGTCGTCGTGGTGGTCGAGTCTCCGTGGACGACCTCGAACGACCACTGGCCCACGGCCATGGCGCGCTCGCACAGACGGTTCGGACCCAGCGCTCCCGTAGATCGGAACGCCCACGGCACCGACCGCGCAACCCGGTGACACGCCTCGTTCATGATGAGCCGGTGACGTCGAACCTGATCCGCCCTCGCGGATCCCGCGGCCCCGATAGAACGTGAGCGATGGGAATCCGGGCGCTGGCGATCTCGACACTCTCGGCCGTGCTCGCCACGAGTGCGTGCGCCGGCGACGCTCCGGTTGCCGAGCCCGGCTCGACCTCGACGTCGCCGACTCCGATCGGGGCGAACGCGATCGTCGAGTCGGTCATCGACGGCGACACGATCGACGTGATCATCGACGGCGTCGAGGAACGGGTCCGCCTCACCGGCATCGACACGCCGGAGAAGGCACGGCGCGACACAGGGGCGCCGGCCGAGTGCTTCGGCGACGAAGCCACGGAGTTCACCGAATCGTTGCTGCCGGTCGGCACCCCGGTGCGGCTCGAGCGCGACGTGGTCGGGCGCGACGACTACGGCCGTCTCCTCGCCTACGTGTATCGCGCCGACGACGGCATCTTCGTCAACTTCGAGATCGTTCGTCAGGGCTACGCCCAGCCCTTGACGATCCCGCCGAACGTCACCTTCTCCGAGGTGATGGTGCAGGCCGCGCGCGACGCCGAGCGCGACGATGTCGGCCTCTGGTCGGCCTGCAGTTAGACGTCGACCCTGTGGGAGAGTGACGGCATGCTCGATCTCCGTCACCGCTTTCCTGCGATCACCGAAGGTGCACACGCGGCGTGGGCCCGCTTCGACGGGCCGGCCGGCACTCAGGTCGTCGACACCGCGATCCAGGCGACATCGGCCTGGCAGCGCAGCGGCAACAACGCCAACAGTCACGGCGCGTTCGCAGCGGCACAGGCATGCGACGATCTGGTGGAGCGTGTGAAGGCGACGATGGGCGAGCTGTTGCACGCCGATCCGAGTGGCTTCATGGTGGGCCCGTCGACCACCTCCAACATCTTCTCGATCACCAGGGCGATCGCCCGCGACCTCGGTCCGGGCGACGACATCATCTGCACCAAGCTCGATCACGATTCGAACGTGTCGCCCTGGCTGCTGATCGCCGACGACACCGGAGCGACCGTTCGATTCGCGGACTTCGATCCGGTGACGGGTCGCCTGGCCGTCGATGCGGTGACGTCGATGCTCACCGAACGCACCCGGTGGGTCGCCGTCACGGGGGCGAGCAACGCCATCGGCACGATGCCCGATGTCGCGGCGATCACCACCGCAGCCCACGATGCCCGCGCCAAGGTCGTGGTCGACGGGGTCCACCTCACTCCGCACGCCCCGGTCGACATCGAGTCGATCGGCTGCGACGTGTACTCGACGAGCTCGTACAAGTGGTACGGCCCGCACGCCGGCATCACGTGGATCGAACCAGGCCTGCTCGATTCGCTGCACGCCTACAAGGTCCGGCCGGCGCCGAGCACGGGCCCGGAACGGTTCCAGCTCGGCACACCGTGCTACGAGTCACTCGCCGCGATCGAGGCGGCGGCTCGCTTCCTCATCGACACGGGTGTGGCCACGATCCAGGCCTACGAACGGGCACGGTTCGCACGACTGCTCGACGGCCTGCTGGCCGACGACCGGGTCACGGTCTACGGCCCGCACGATCTCGACGAGCGGGCACCGACGCTGGCGTTCAACGTCGCCGGTCGAAGCGCCGAGTCGACGGCGGCGGCGCTCGCCGAGGAGCAGATCGCGGTGTGGGACGGCCACTACTACGCGCTCGAGGCCATGGACACCCTCGGGATCGACGGCGCCGTGCGGGCTGGTCTCGCCGTCTACCTGACCGACGACGACGTCGATCGGCTCGTCGCCGCCGTTGCCGCGCTCTGAGCAGCGATAGCGTCAGGCGGGTGGGGACACTCGCCGAACGACTGGGCCACGCTGCCGACGCCAGGCTCGTGATCCTGTCGTGTGACGACCTCGGATCGTGCCACGCCGCCAACATCGGCGTGTACGAGGCGATCCGCAACGGATCGGCGACGTGCGCGTCGATCATGGTGCCGGCACCATGGGCCCAGCACGCCGCTCGGATGTACGAGCCGACCGACGACATCGGTGTGCACCTGACGCTCAACGCCGAACACCCCTCGTATCGATGGGGTCCGGTCACGCATGCGCCGTCGCTCCTGTCGGGCGAGGGTGGGTTCCCGCGTGACATCGACGATCTCTGGGAGCACGCCGATCCCGATGAGGTGTATCGAGAGCTCACCGCCCAGGTCAATCGAGCGATCGCGTGGGGCATCGACGTGACCCACCTGGCGCCCCACCTGACGGCGATCACACTCCGACCCGAGTTCTTCGGCATCTACCTCGACGTGGCATGTGAGTTTCGGCTGCCGATCCGGCTGCCCTCCACCGTCACCGTCGAACAGGCCGGCTTCCCGTTCCGACGACTCGCCGCCGACGAGGGTGTGCTCTTTCCCGACCACTTCGACCACGATTGGCGTGCGGGGTCGCGCGACCGTGTGCTTCGAGCGCTGGCAACACTCGAACCCGGCGTCACCGAACTCCACGTGCAGCCGGCCGTCGACACACCCGAGGTGCGCGCGCTCTCGTCGAACGCGTCGCACTGGATCGACGACCACGCCTTCGTCACCACGGGCGACGACCTCGCACGCGCGATCGACGCCTCGGGCGCGACGCTGATCGGCTACCGCGAAGTCAGGGATGCGATGCGAGCCGGCTGATCGCCGACGTCGCCTCACCCGATTTCAGCAATTCGAGCACCCGACCCGTGTGACCCGCCGCCTTGAGACGACCCCGCATGAACTCGACCGTCGCGTCGAAGTCGTCGGCCGCGGCGATGGCGACCGGCACCGTGACGACGATGTCGGCGTCGTCGGGGCCGTCGATCCGCTCGTCCTTCTTGGCGACCACGACTCGGTACTGGACGCTCACGACCTCACCTCGATCGTCGCCGCAGCACTGGCCTCGATCCCCTCGAAGAGGTCGTGTTCGGGTTCGTCGTGGCTCGGAATGTCGCCCACGAGCGACCGTGCGAGGATCCAGTCCTCCCACGGATAGATCTCGCGGAGCTCCTCGTCCGACAGCCCGAACCAGAACGCAGCCGTGGGATCGACCTGGGTGGCGTGTGCTTTGAGCGACTGGGTGCGGGCCCACATGTAGTCGCCCACCTCGATCCGGGTCGTCACCCGGTGATCGGTGTCGGGGCGCTCGAACCACTTCTCGTCGAACGGCGACTCACCTCGGTGCCGGATCAACCCTTCGTGCATCGCCACGAGGCGCCGGCGACTCCAGGTGGAGTAGTAGAGCTTGAGTGGTTGGAACGGTTCGTCGAGCTCGGGGTACCAGCTCGGGTCACCCGCCCGTTCGAACGCCAACACCGAGATGTCGTGCACCCGCAAGTGGTCGGGATGTGGGTAGCCGGCCTGGTCGTCGTTGTAGGTGATGAGCACCTGCGGTCCGGTCCGGCGGATCACCTCGACCAATCGACCCGTCGCCTCGTCGACATCGGCTCGATGGAAGCAGTCGGGGTGGTTGTTCGGCTCGGAATCGGCCATCCCCGAATCGCGATACCCGAGCATCACGACCTCGTCGAACCCGATCACGTCGGCCGAACGCGCCAGCTCGGCCGGCCGCATCGAGACCACGAGCTGCTTCTCCTGCTCGGGGGTCAGGTCGTGGAACGGCCGTCCCGGCTCACGCAGGGTCGGGTTCTGGAGCTCGCCCTCCTCACCACCGGTACAGCACACCAGCACCGTGCTGGCGCCGGCGGCATGGTACTTCGCGAGCGTCGGGGCACCCTTGGATGCCTCGTCGTCGGGGTGGGCGTGCACCGTCAGGATGGTTCGTCGATCGGACATCCCCGACCACGCTACCGGTCGCTACGCTCCGTCGAGATGCGTGCACGTCTCCGCCCCCGTGCCCGAACGTCGATGGCGTTGCTGATCGGTCCGGTCCTCGTCGTCGCAGCGTGCGGCGACCGCTCCGGCAAGACGCTGGACGATCCGGTGTTCCCTCCCCCGGAGACGACGTTGGCGGCCACGACGGTCCCGCCGGCGACAGTCCCACCGGCGGCGTTGACGTTGGTGGCGCCGTGGGTCGACGGTGCCGAGATCCCTGAGCGCCACACCTGCGCCGGCGACGGCGTGTCGCCGGCCCTGACGTGGTCGAACGTGCCGCTCGGTTCGGTCGAGCTGGCCGTCACCGTCGTCGACCTCGACGACGACCAGTTCGTACACTGGATCGTGTACGCGATCGGCATCGGCGAAACGGGACTGGTCGAGGGGCAGCTGCCGGCGGGCGCGTTCGAGTGGCCGAACTCGTCGGGGATCGCCGGCTGGCAGGAACCGTGCCCACCTTCAGGGGAGACGCACCGCTACCAGTTCACGATCCACGCGCTCAACCAGCAGCTCGAAGTTGCCGATGACGCGTCAGCAACCGAGGTGTTGTCCATCTTGAACGCAACCAGCATCGACCTGTCGTCGGTCTCCGGTCTGTCGACCGGGGTCGGCTGACCGGCACCATTTCCCCACCACATGACCGACCACCACTCCGTCCTCGCCGCCGCTGATGTTCCGTCGAGCGCGCCTGCGACCTCACTCGATCAGCTCCGCCAGCTCGTCGACGCAGCGCAGATCGCCACGATCTTCACGACGATCCGAGGCGAGTACCTGGATGCCAACGCCGCCGGCCGCGAACTGTTCCAGTCGCACGCCGTGCCCGGCGGCCGGCTCGATGGGCGCGAGTCACTGAGAACGGTGCTCGATCAGATCCCCCAACGTCTCCTGACCAACTTCGAAGGCGGTGTCTGGCACGGCGACATCGACCTCGGAGTTCCCGGCGCTCCGGCGACCATTCAGGCGACCACGGTGCTGGTCCAGCACGATCCGACGCATCCCGACGGCGGGTTCATCGCCGCGATGTGCCGTGACGTGACCGACGAACGCGACCGCTCCGACGAGCTGAGACACCTCCTCGACCACGACCCGGTCACCGGTCTGCTCAACCGGACCGCGGTGCTCGACCGGATCGCCAATGCGCTGCGAAGGATCGACGAGACGGGCGACGAGGTGGCCGTGCTCCTCGTCGACGTCGACCGCCTCCGCGACGTCAACGATGCACTCGGTCATGAGATCGGCGACCGGCTGCTCGCTTCGACAGCCAAGCGGCTCGCGTCCGCCGTCCGGCCGAACGACATCGTCGCTCGGCTCGGTGGGGACGAGTTCCTCGTGCTCTGCCAGGGCGTACGCGACACCGCGGTCGCCGTCGATCTCGCCGATCGGGTCCGGCATGCGCTCACCGGTCGGCTCACGATTCGCCAGCTCGAACTCGACGTGTCGGTCAGCGTCGGGATCGGCATCACCGAACCGGAGTTGCGAGAACTCGATCCGGACGATGCCGCCGTACACCTCGTGACGCGGGCCGACACGGCAGTGCACGCCGCCAAGCAGGCAGGCCGGGCCCGCACGACGATCTTCACCGATCAGCTCAAGAACCGGGCCAAGGTCCGGACCGAGATCGCCGCGGCACTCTCGAAGGCGCTGCGCGAGGGCGAGCTGCACGTCGAGTACCAACCCATCTTCTCGGCCGTGTCGGAGCAGGCCGAAGCCGCCGAGGCACTCGTGCGCTGGTCACATCCGGTTCGGGGGCGGATCGAGGCGAGCGAGTTCGTTCCGGTCGCCGAGGAGACCGGGGTGATCGTTCCGATCGGCGACTGGGTGCTCCAGGAGGCGTGCATCGCGACTCGTTTCTGGATCGACCACGGGATCGTCGGTCCTCGGTTCGCCGTCCACGTCAACGTCTCGCGCATGCAGCTCGCCAACAGCTCCTTCGTCAACCGGGTCGTCGATCTCCTTCGCGAACATCGGCTCCGGCCACGCCAGATCGTGCTCGAGGCTCGGGAGGCGACCCTGCTCGGCCGCGACGCCGAGGCGGTGATCCGGTCGGTGCGCGCACTCCGCCGGGTCGGGGTGCGAATCGCACTCGACAACTTCGGCACGGGGTCGAACGCGCTGTCGCTGCTGACCGAGATCGGTGCCGACGTGCTCAAGCTCGACGGCACACTGGCGCTGCCGAGCGGTGCGTCCGAGGCCGACACTCGGGTCGTGCGGGCCCTGGTCCTGCTCGCGCACGCGCTCAACATGGAAGTCGTGGCCGAGCGCGTGACCGGCGTCGAACAGCTGCGACGACTACGTGCGGCCGGGTGCGACCTGGTTCAGGGTCATCTGGTCGGCAAACCGAGCGCACCCGACGAGCTGGCCGTCCAGATGAACCTCGACTGACCGTCGGTACCCTGGTCGGGGTGCCGGCTGCGCAGGTCATCGACGTCGAACTGGAGCGTGATCGTGAGCTCCGCGTCGCGTACGACGACGGTGTGACGTGCGCCTTCGCACTGCTCGAGCTCCGCCAGGCCTGTCCCTGCGCGACGTGCCGCAGCCGACGAGATTCGGATCAACCCGCCTACGCGGGTGCGACGATCTCGGCTCTCGGCGCCGAGATGCACGGCAACTGGGGCATCTCGATCGAGTGGTCCGACGGTCACCGCACCGGGATCTACCCGTGGACGCACCTGCGGGCCTGGTGGGATGCCGACGCAGACGAAGAATACGCTCGACGAAGATGACCCTGCCTCCCCCTCCGCCTCCGACCTCCTCTGCCGTCTGCTACCGACATGGCGATCGCGCGACCGGCCGGCGCTGCACCCGGTGCGGCAAACCGGCCTGTGGCGAGTGCCTGGTCCAGGCTTCGGTCGGCAGTCACTGTCTCGACTGCGCGAAGGCGGCGCAGCCCGATCTCCGGACCCGCGTCAGGTTCTGGAGTGCCCGGCAGCCGGCGATGGTCACGATGACGATCATCGCCATCAACGTGGCCGTCTTCGTCTACGTCACCCTTCGCGATCCGTCGAGTCTGAGTGGTCGCCTCACGATCGGCCACGCCCAGCTCGGCCTCTCGCGGGCAGCGCTCGGCGACGGGGCAGCCGGGCGGTTGTCGGATGGCTCGGTCTACGTCACCGACGGGGGTGACTGGTACCGGCTGGTCACCTCGGGGTTCCTCCACTTCGGCATCGTGCACCTGTTGTTCAACATGTACCTGCTCTATGTGCTGGGGCAGATGCTCGAGCCCGCGCTCGGTCGCGTGCGCTTCCTGCTCGTGTACTTCGCCGGGCTGCTCGGTGGCTCAGCGGGCAGCTTGCTGCTCGACGGCGGCGCCTTGGCCGGCGGAGCGTCCGGCGCCGTGTTCGGGCTCATGGCACTGGCCTTCGTCGGGTACTACCTCAACGGCACGAACCCGCTGCAGACCTCGATCGGCACGCTGCTGATGCTGAACCTGGTGATCACGTTCGTCTTCCCGAACATCTCGATCGGCGGCCACTTGGGTGGCGCCACGGCCGGGGCGCTGTGTGCGCTGGTCGTGATGGCGCCGCGCCATCGGGGGTTCCCCGGCTGGGCCACCTATGCCACGCCCGTACTCGTCATGGTGCTCAGCGTGGTGATCGCCGTGATGTCCGTGCAGTGAGCGCGGTTGCGTCGCAAGGTTTCATCAGGACACGCGCACACCCCTTCACAGCTCAAGTCTCTGCCATTAGTGTGAAGCGCACGTCAAATATCAGGACGATTTTGTCATGCGCCGCACACTCAATCATCAGCTGGGCCGATTTCTCGGAGCCATCGCCCGACGGGTGATCGTCGGCGTGCGCAGCGACCGACCGCCGGGACTGACCGTGGGCGTCGTGGACGATCCGAGGCTGCCGATCCGCCTCGTCCGGGCCGCAGGTGTGATCGACCCGATGTCGATCAACCGGGTGCTCAGCACCTGGGAGCATCTGACGGCACCACATCTCGTGCACCTCGACCTCCACGATGCCTCCATCGTCGACGTGACGACGATGACCCGGCTCGAAGCGGCGCTCGATCATCTCGAGCGCCGACGCATCGCGGTCCGGATCGTCGGCGTCGATCCGCACCACCCGGCGATCGCCTCCTGATCCCGACCACGTTGTGACACCCCGTCGTCATGATGTGGGTATGAACGAACACGACGTCCCCCAGCAACTGACACTGTTGCCGTCGTCGAACGTGCCGGCCCAGTTCCGACTCGATGCCGACACGCGGCGCCGCGGCCAACGCCACATCGCAGAGATCCGCCGAATGCTCGCCGACCGTCAGGCCCAACGACACGCTCCGGCCGCCTGAGCGGGCGCTAGCAGGGTGCTGAAGAACGCTGATATCGGCAGATTGCCGGTTGCGAAATCCCAGGTAGGTGGATCGCCGATCGACCGAACACGTCGCTTTTCCGCAGCCTGCTAGCCGGCGCTCGGTGCCAGCGATTGCACGGCCTGCCAGTACTCGAGCTCGGGATCGAACGGGAGGATCGCCAACGCGCTGGTGGTCACGCCATGGTCGAAATACTGCTGGATCGTCGCTCGGCACTGCTCGGGCGGGCCGTGCACGACGAGATCGTCGACCACCGAGTCGGGAATCTCCTCGAGCGCCCGCTTGCGGTCCCCTGCCTGCCAGGCCGACCACATGCCGGTGAGCTCGTCACCCCGCCCCAACCATTCCTGGAACGCAGCGTAGACGGGCACGTTCATGTAGGCCGCGATCGCACGGCGCGCACCGGCACGCACGACGTCGGCGCGCGCGCTCGGGCACACGAAGATCCGGGCCACCAGCTCACGATCGTCGCCGCCGGCACCCTTGCGGACGGCAGCGGCGACCTGCGGAACGTCGCCCGGCGCCAGCCAATTCGTGATCGCACCGTCCGACTCTCGACCAGCCATCTTGAGCATGCCTTCGCGCAGTGCGGCGACGACGATCCGGGGTGGTTGCTCCGGCCTGATCCCGAGCCGGAAGCCCCGGATCTCGAACGTGTCGTACCGCCGGGTCACCTTCTCCCCCGTGAAGGCATCACGCAGGAAACGCACGAGATCACGCACCTTGCGGTACGGCTGTTCGAACGGAATGCCGTTCCACCGCTCGACGATGACGTTCGACGACGAGCCGATACCGAGCACGAATCGGCCCGGTGCGGCGTCGGCAAGCGTCGCAGCACTCTGTGCCATGCACGCCGGCGCCCGCGTGTAGGCCGGCAGGATCGCCGTGCCGAGCCGGAGGCGTGGTTCCCAGACCGACGCCAGCGCCAGCGGCGTGAGCCCGTCTCCGCCATCGGACTCGGCGGTCCACACGTCGGTGAACCCGAGGTCGGCGAGCTCGACGATCCGGTCGCGCTGGGCGTGCAGCGGACCCGGCAGCGGGATCGTCATTCCAGGGCGGATCGGCAACGACATGACGCCGACTGTAGGTGCCGACGACGACATCGATCGGCACCGGCTACTACCGTTCCGGCATGAGCGACGAACCGTGGCAAGGTGATGCATGCTCCCTCGTCGAGGCCTACCGTGCCGGCGAGCGGACCCCGACCGAGGAGCTGGCGGCGACGTACGCGGCCATCGAGCGGAGTGACCTCAACGCGTTCTCGCACCTGCACCGCGAGGAGGCCGAGGCTGCAGCCGCGAACGCCGATGTGACGCTGCCGTTCGGCGGCGTGCCGGTGGGCGTGAAGGAACTCGACCAGGTCGAAGGATGGCCCGACACCCATGCGTGCGTCGTCTACCGCGATGCGATCGCACCCCACACCGGCACCAACCCGGCGCGCATCCGCGATCGTGGTGGCGCCGTGCTCATGGGACAGACGACGGCGTCCGAGTTCGGCGGGGTGAACGTCACACGCACCGTCCTGAACGGCACCACCCACAATCCCTGGCAACACGGGCGCACCCCCGGTGGCTCCTCGGGGGGCACGGCGGCCGCGGTCGCCGGCGGCCTCGTGACGCTCGGCACCGGGGGTGACGGTGGCGGCTCGATCCGCATCCCCGCCGGATTCACCGGGCTCGTGGGCCTCAAGGCCACGTACGGCCGCATCCCGCTCACGCCCGCGGCGGGGCTCGGCGCCATGACGGTCACCCACGGATGCCTGTCGCGCTCGGTCAGAGACAGCGCCCGATGGTTCGACGTCTGCAACGGCCGCGACCCGCGCGAGCCCCTGAGCCTGCCACGCGTCGACGGGTGGGAGCGGGGCCTCGGCACACACGTCGACGAGTTGCGCGGCAAGCGGGTCGCCGTGGTGGCCGACTGGGGAGCCGCCGTCGTGTCACCCGTCATGTGGGAGCTGCTCGACGAAGCGTCCGATGCGCTCATCGCCGACTGCGGCCTGGTCCGTGTCGACGGCGTCGACACCGAGCTCCCACGCATGGGTGCTGCGTGGTCGGTCGCCAACTCGGTCGGGCTGATCCGCCAATTGGAGGATCACTGGCCGGACTGCGCCGACGTGCTCACCCCCGAGATCCGGATGGCCATGGAGTACGGTCCCGGGCAGTACGGAGCCGAAGCGCGGATCAAGCTGGAGCAACGGCGAACCGAACTCAACGAGGCGATGGCGCGCATCTTCGACACTGCGGGCGGGGGCGTCGACTTCGTCATGACCGCGACCAACCCCGACGTGGCGTTCGCCGCCGACGGCCCGCTCCCCGACACCTTCGGCGACATCAAGGCAGGGGCCAAGATCAACGGCCGCTTGACGTTCCCGGCGAACTTGCACGGCAATCCGGCCGTCTCGATCCCCTCAGGATTCCTCGACGGGCTCCCGATCGGCCTCCAAGTGATCGGCCCGCACTTCTCGGAGGAACTCCTGCTCGATCTGGCGCTCACCGTCGAACGCAACCGACCGTGGCCGCTCACGACCCGAACCCCCGGAGCGAAGGAGATGGCAGCGTGAGCGCCGAGTCGAACCGCAACCCGAGCCTCGGAGCGTTCTCGGTGAGCCTGCCCGTCGCCGACCTTGCGGCGTCGCGCGCGTTCTACGAGTCGCTCGGCTTCGAGGTGACCGGCGGTGACGCCGCCGAGAACTGGTTGATCATGCGACAGGGCGAGACGGTCATCGGCCTGTTCCACGGCATGTTCGACGAACCGATCCTCACCTTCAACCCTGGTATCGACCAGCAGATGCACCGGCTCGACGAGTTCACCGACGTGCGAGACATCCAGGCGAAGCTCGTCGCAGCCGACGTCGAACTGATCGAAGCGACCGACCCGGAGGGCACGCAGCCGGCGCACATCGTGCTGGCCGACCCCGACGGCCACCGCATCACGATCGACCAGTTCTGGGGGCGACCCGGGACCGCCTGAACGTCCGGGTGGCCATCTCGAACCCGACCGCCGACGCACGGTAGGTTCCGCACCATGAAAGTTGCGCTGACGGTCAACGATTTCCTGCGCCGGGCGGAGGCCCTCTATCCCGATCGTGAAGCGATCGTCGACGAACCCGACCAGCCGGCCGACTCCTGGGGCTCGATCACCTACCGCGAGATGGCGCGGCGGGCGAAGGCGATGGCCGCCGGTCTCGACGAGCTGGGGATCGAGCAAGGTGAGCGTGTCGCGATGGTGTCGCACAACTCGGCGCGCCTCCTGACGGCATTGTTCGGGGTGAGCGGCTCGGGTCGCATTCTCGTGCCGATCAACTTCCGACTCGTCGCTGAAGAGGTGAACTACATCATCGAGCACTCGGGCGCCCGTGTGCTGCTCGTGGATCCGGAGCTCGACGGTGCGCTCGCCGACGTCGAGTGCGAGATGAAGTGGACGATCGGAGCCGAAAGCGACGCGAAGCTCATGAAGTTCGACGTCGAACCGAACCCGTGGGAGGGTGACGAGGACGCCACCGCCACCATCAACTACACCTCGGGTACCACTGCCCGCCCGAAAGGTGTCCAGCTCACCCATCGCAACATCTGGATCAACGCCTCGATCTTCGGCTGGCACATGGGAGTCAGCGACCGCGACGTGTATCTGCACACGCTTCCCCAGTTCCACTGCAACGGTTGGGGCATGCTGTACGCCGTCACCGGGATGGGCGCGAAACACGTCATCCAACGCAAGATCGACGGTGCCGAGATCCTCCGCAGGGTCGACGCGCACGGGGTCACGCTCATGTGCGGTGCCCCCGCCGTGCTCAACATGATCCTCGACGCGGCCACCGAGTGGGACGGCCCGATCCCCGGCAGCGGTCGCGTCCGGATCGTGGTCGCGGGCGCACCGCCGCCCACGCGCACGATCGAGCGGTGCATGACCGAGCTGGGATGGGAGTTCGTGCAGATCTACGGGCTCACCGAGACGACACCGGTGCTCACGATGAACCGCATGCGGGCCGAGTGGGACGACCTGTCCCCCGCCGAGCAGGCGACGAAGTTGAATCGGGCCGGCGCACCGGTGATCGGCTGCACGATGGCGGTCGACCACGAGGGGGAGATCCTCGCCCGCTCCAACGTCGTCATGGCGGGCTACTGGGAGCAACCTGATCAGACCGACCTGGCCATCCGTGACGGCTACTTCCACACGGGCGATGGCGGCTTCATCGACGAGTCCAACTACGTGACGATCGCCGACCGCAAGAAGGACGTGATCATCTCCGGCGGTGAGAACGTGTCGTCGATCGAGGTCGAGGATGCGATCTTCCAGCACCCCGACGTGACCGAGGTCGCCGTGATCGGCATCCCCGACCAGAAATGGGGCGAACTGGTGACGGCGCTGGTCGTCCGAGCCGATGGCTCCGAGCTGTCGGAGGAAGAGGTGATCGGCTGGACGAAGCAGAAACTGGCCGGGTACAAGTGCCCCAAGAAGGTCGAGTTCCGCGACGAGCTCGCACGAACAGCGACCGGCAAGCTCCAGAAGTTCAAGCTCCGGGCACCGTTCTGGGAAGGCCACGATCGCCAGATCAACTGATCACGGCGACACGATCACGAGTCGCCGGCGAGCGAACCCCCGAAGATCTGCCAGGCAAGCACCGACTTCGCCACGAGGCTGAGCACGAGGTAGGTCTTCTCGCCGTACAGATAGCTCTTCCAGGGCCCGATCCGCCGGTACTGCAGCCACTGGTTGAGCCCGAAGCTGAAGAAGAACACGAACTCGGCGACCACGATGCCGTAGACGAACCCCGGGACCTCGTCCGCGGTGAGCGTGTTGAACCAGATGGCGGCCCACGGTGCGAGGCCGGCGACGGTGCCGAACCAGAACGGCATCATCGTCGTCTCGGTCCGGTCCGGCGGGTTGAACTTCTCCTGCAGCCAGCCGAACAGGATCATCGAGACGTTCGCGCCGGCGATCGCGATCACCGCGGTGATCTCGGTGATGCCCGAGTAGGACGCGATCAGCAGGATCATGATCGTGGCACTGATCGAGTACTCCACCCACCGGAACCGGTTGATGCCATGACGGAGGTCGTTCTCGTACCTCGACTTGGCGACCGTCGCCGTCAGGAAGTGGTCGATCGACGCGAGGGCGAGGAAGACTCCCACCGCAACACCGATCCGTACGTCGACCAACCCTTCGGCGTCGGGAAGCCGTGTCCCCGGTGGTCCGGCCGGAGGCGCGGTCGTCAGTGTGATCGCGAAATCGCTCGCCAGCACGAGGATCAGGACGGCCTGGGCGGCGTGGAGCACCGTGAGTCCGATGTTCCAGGAGCGCAGGTTGTTGGACTTGTTGTCGTCGAGCTCGATCACAGGTCCAACGTACCCACGTGATCGCCCCGCAAACTCGTTTCGGGGGTCACTCCGGGAAACGAACCTCGAATGTCGCCCCACCCGTCGGCGTCTCCCCGACCGTCGCGGTGGCACCGTGAGCCGTCGCGATGTCGCGCACGATGGCGAGGCCCAGACCGGTGCCGCCCTCACGCGACGAGCGAGCCTCGTCGAGACGGACGAAGCGCTCGAACACGCGCTCTCGATCCTCGGGCGGGACGCCGGGGCCGTCGTCGGCGACGGTGAGCACGACACCACCACGCTCGCCGTCCGACAAGCCGATGCGTACGAGGGTGTCCGCATGTCGCAGGGCATTGGTCAACAGGTTGCGCACCAGGCGAGTGAGCTGCTGGACATCGCCGTGGACGACGGCCGCCGACACCTGCGACATGTCGATGCGTGGCGATCCGGCCGTTTCCTCCCTCGCGCGCTGCACCTCCCGGTCGACCACGACATCGAGGTCGACGAGTCGATGGCGAGGTGTCTGACGACCGGCGTCACTCCTGGCGAGGAAGAGCAGATCATCGACGAGCTGCTGCATGTCGATCGCGTCTCCGAGTGCAGCTCGCGCGGTCACCTCGAGGTCGGCACCGGGGTGGGCCAGATCGACTTCGAGGGTCGTCCGCATCCTCGTCAGCGGTGTCCGCAGCTCGTGCGACACATCGGCGACGAACCGGCGCTGCTTCGCCGACGCCGCCTCGAGCCGGGCGAGCATCTCGTTCATCGTGCCCGCCAGCAGGTCGATCTCGTCGCCCGTGCCGGGTGTCGGCACCCGGTGGTCGAGTTCCATCAGCCCGATCGACTCCACTTCGCGACGGATCGCCTCGACCGGTCGGAGAGTGCGACCGACCAGCCACCACACCGTCACGGCGAGCCCGAGCACCGCGATCGGGAAGGCGATCGCGATCGCGCCGACCATGGCACGCACGGCGTCACGAAGGTCATCGATGTTCTCGCCGACGACGACGTAGACCACCTCGCCGGCGACATCCCCGCGTCGGACCAGGACGCGGAACGCATCGTCTTCGACGGGCAGGTCCTCACGCGTCGCGAACTCCTGGCGGCCGACCGGCAACGCCACGAGCGCTCCGACGTCCTGCACGTTGGCGGTCGCCATCATCACCGCACCGTCGTCGGCGATCACCTGCACGAACCGGTCCTCGGGGTTCGAGTCGCTCAGTGCCGGTCCACCGTCGGTGCCGAGCGCGGCGAGCACCTCGTCGGCGCGCTGCTCGAGTGAGCGGTCGAGGTTGTCGCGCAACTGCCCACGGGCGACGACGACCACGATGACCGCCACCACTGCGAGGACGACGACGCTGATCACGGCTGCGATCGCCGTGATCCGGATCCGGATCGAATGACGCTTCACGCTCCCGCCTCGTCGTCGACGATGCGGTAGCCCGCGCCCCGCACCGTCTCGATCGAGCGGCGGCCGAACGGCTCGTCCACCACGCGCCGCAGGCGCCTGACGTACACCTCGACGATGTTCGGATCACCGTCGAAGTCGTGTTGCCAGACGCCGTCGAGGATGTCGGACTTGGACTGCACCTTCCCCGCCCTCCGGACGAGGTACTCCAACACCTCGAACTGGCGCGAGGTGAGGCCGACCTCGACGTCGCCTCGCCACGTCCGACGTGCCGCCGGATCGATCCGGAGGTCGCCGATCGACGCCGGGGACGGCACGTCACCGGCACGCCGGAGCAGGGCCCGGAGCCGTGCCAGGAGCACCGGGAACGAGAACGGCTTGACCAGATAGTCGTCGGCGCCGGTGTCGAGGCCCTCCGCTTCGTCCCACTCACCGTCCTTCGCGGTGAGCATCAGGATCGGCGTACGGATCTCGCGCTCGCGGATCGACCGACACACGCGATATCCGTTGAGACCCGGGAGCATGATGTCCAGCACGATCACATCGGCACCCGTCTCGGTCGCCAGCCAGAGCCCCTCGGCGCCATCGTGTGCGATCTCGACCCGATACCCCTCGGTCTCCAGGCCGCGCCGCAACGCCGCCGCCGTCGCCGCATCGTCCTCGATGACCAGCACCTTCACCTCACCAGCATGGCCTGCACGGCTGAACCGCACCTGACGCGATCCCGATGCGGCACGCCGCCGCGTCAGGAGACGGTCAGCTGCGAGGTCGTACCGTCGAGCACATGCAACGACGAACCATCATCATCACCACGGGAATCATGGCGACCGCGCTGGGAGTCGGGATCGCCGGAGCCGCCGTCGCGAGTTCGGGCGACGACAACGAGCAACCCATCACGGGCGACGCGCTCGTCCGGGCCAGCGCAGCTGCGCTCGCCCACACGGGTGAGGGCAGGGTCACCGAGACCGAGGTCGGCGACGAGGAGAGCCTCTACGAGGTCGAGGTGACGCTCGAGTCAGGCGCGCAGGTCGACGTCCAGCTGGACGAGAACTTCGAGGTCGTCGGTACGGAAGCCGAGACCGACACCGGCGACGACGGCTGACCGACAACGCGGACGATGTCGGCCTACTCGACCGTCGAGTAGCTGGTGCTGCGATCGTCGGTGGTCGTGCCGCGCACATCGTCGGCGCACTCGCGGAGGTCGACGAGGTACTGTTCGATCACTCCGGTGTTCGAGTTGCTGACCGTCGAATGGAGGGAGTCTGGCGGGCCCTGACGGTCGTGGTACCAGCCTCGTGCCAACAGCGCATCGCCGAGCGCGAACACGTCGAGCGGCGTCGACGACGCCGGGTCGGACGCGAATGCGACCAAGTGGTACCGCCCGTCGCCGAGCACGTGGATCCCGTCGATCTCGGCGATCCCCGCCCGCATGTGATCGGCGTTGTCGAGCGTCTGTCGGGTGAGCTCGACGTAGCCGTCGACGCCGAGATGCTGCATGACGGCCCAACCGGCCGCCATCGGGAGCCCCGATCGCGTGCCCTGGAGGTTCGGGGAGCCGTAGAACCCGCCGAGCCATCGATCGAACACCCACGTCTGATAGCGACGGAGCTGTTTGGTCCGGTGCAACACGACCGAGATCCCCTTCGGGGCGTAGCCGAGCTTGTGGACGTCGGCGGAGATCGAGTGCACGCCGTCGACGCGGAAATCCCAGGGCGGCACGTCCCGTCCGAGCATCTCGGCGAACGGGAGCACGAAGCCGCCCATGCAGGCGTCGACGTGGCAGTTCGCATCGACCGAGTCGGCCAGAGCGGCGATCTCCGGGATCGGGTCGACGACACCTTGTGGGTACTGCGGCGCGGAGCCGACGACGAGCACCGTGTGGTCGTTGACCGCATCCGCCATGGCATCGACGTCCACGGTCCAGTCGTCACGCACCGGCGTGGTGTGGATCGGCATGTCGTACATGTGCGCCGACTTGTGGAACGCTGCGTGGGCAGACTCGGCGACCACGATCTCCCCGGAGTGGATTCCACGCTCCGCGCGACCGCGCTCGCGAGCCGCCAGCACCGCACACTGGATCGACTCGGTACCGCCGCTCGTGAGGAATCCAGCGGCCGTGTCCGGGCCGTGCAGCAACCCGGCCGTCCAGCGCACGACCTCCGACTGGATCTGGCCGAGCGACGGGAACGCCTTGGTGTTGAGGGCGTTCTCGTGGAGGTACAGCACCGCCGCCCGCTCGGCGACCTCGTGCACGCCCGGCCCGCCGTCGTACACCAGGCCGAACGTCTTGCCGTCCTCCCATCGCACGTCGCCGACGCGTTTCTGTTCGAGATCGGCGATGACGTCATCGACGGGACGGCCCTGCCGTGGAAGCTCCATGAACCCGATCATCCCACGGATCGGACGCTCCTCGTCAGCTCAGTTGGTCGGGAATCCGCCGGCCAGCGCGCCGCCGACGATACTGCGCAGCTGGCCGCTGCTGGATGGGTACTCCCCCGCCACGGTGATGGCCCAGGTCACGCCGTCGGGCTGGACGAGCACCATGGCGTGGGTGTTCTGCAACGTGCCGGTGTGGCCCCAGGCATCGCCGTCGTAGTTGATCACGCCGAGGCCGTAACCGGCCGGCGAACGCCCGGTCGGCACACGGTGTCGGATCGCCGCCATCGACTCGGGTGTCAGAGCCTTCCAACCGGGAGTGGTCGGGTCGACGGAGTTGATGATCGCCACGAGGTCGGCCGGCGTCGCGTTCCACGCACCGGCCGCGCCCAGTGTCTCCATGAAGTTGCGGTTCGGCGTGGGCGCATGGGAGACCTCGTCGGGGCCCAGCTCATACGTCGACGTGACCCGCATGCCCGTGATGCCGAGTGGCGTGAGGAGCTGCTCGTCGACCACACGTTCGTACGTCTTGCCCGTGACGGCCTCGATCAGGATCCCGAGCACGCAATAGCTCATGTTCGAATACCGGAAGCTGTTCACGCTCGCCACCGACCTGCTGAGACCGAGGCGGGCGGCGTCGATGCACGACGTCGCTCCCCGCGAGAAGAACGTGCCCTCGTGCTGCGGGAACCCTGCGGTGTGGCTCAACAGTTCGCGCACCGTGATTGATGCAGCGTCGGGGTCGGCAGTGGTCATCCCGAGATGCTCGACGATGGTCGCCCCGACCGGCTCGTCGAGCGTGAGCGTGCCGCTCTCGACCAACCGGAGCGTCGTGATCGCCGTGATCGTCTTCGAGATGCTGGCGATCCGGAAGCGGTCGAGCGTGTCGACCGATTCACCGGTGCCGGGAACCCGCTCGCCGAACGCGGCCTCGTGCACGATCCGACCGTCGACCATGACGGCGACCGACGCAGCCGTGTTCGCGGGAATCAGGCGGGCGGAGAGTTGGTCGTCGAAGCTCGACCACCCCGAGGTGTTGGGGGCGACGACACCTGCGTCATCGACGAGCAGCATCTGGTCGACGTCCACTCGGTCGAGATCGGCCTCGATCGCCGACAGGAGGATCTCCTCGGACTCACCACCCGAGGCCTCGTCGTCGCCCGGCGGGTCGACCACGACGGTCGGCTCCGCCCGCTGCCCGCTCGAGAACTCCGGAGGCGGCGGCGCCGTGAAGGCCGCCTGACCGCACGCCGAGCCGACGATGGCCGCAGCCATCGTCAGCGCGGCCCGACGGCCCACGTCCCAACGTCGTGGTCTCACCTCACCATCATGTCAAGGTCGAGGTCGAAATGCACACTCGGTGCAAGCAATCTCACCTACAGCGGCAACACCTGCTCCGTCGTCAAGACCTCGGCAAAGAGGTCTCCGTGCCGGGCGACACGCTCGAGGACGTCACTCGCCGTGAACGTGAGGTCGAGGGTTCGCTCGGCAGCAGCTTCGACCTCGGCCCACGCGACCGGCGTCGAGACGGTGGGCGTCGGGCGGGCCCGCAGCGAATACGGGGCGATCGTGGTCTTGTGCAGCGCGTTCTGGCTCCAATCGATGAAGACCTTCCCGGGACGTTCCGCCTTGGCCATGATCGTCGTCACCCGGTCGGGCAGCTGTCGTTCGAGCAACTGCCCGACCGCCAGTGCGAAGTCGGCCGCGCCGTCGTGGGTCGCGCCGGGCGTGTTGAGCGGTACGTACATCTGCAGGCCCTTCGATCCCGACGTCTTGCACCACCCACGCAGGTCGACCGAGTCGAGCACCTGTCTCGCGGCGATCGCGATCTCGCAACAATCCTGGATGCCCGCGGGTGCGCCCGGATCGAAGTCGAACACGAGCGTCCGCGGCACATCGAGGTCGGAGGCCAGTGCCATGGGCGCGTGGATCTCGAGCGCCGCCATGTTCGCCGCCCACACCATCGCCGCCGTCTCGTCGATCCGGCAGTACTCGATCCCGCCCTTGCGGTCACCCGGTCCGAGCGCCACCCCGAGCCACGGAGGACGATGGCCCGGACAACGCTTCTCGAAGAAGCCCTTCGTGTCGGATCCGTCGGGATAGCGCCGGAACGTGAGCGCCCGTCCGGTCAGGTGCGGCACCGCCACCGGCGCGATGCGCGCCATGTAATCGATGACCTGTGCCTTGGTGAAGCCGTCGGGATACAGCACCTTGTCCAGGTTGCTGAGCGTGAGATGTCGCCCCTCGATCTCGATCTCGACGGGTGCGCTCACGCGCTCTTCTTGGCTGCCGTCTTCTTGGCTGCCGTCTTCTTGGCGGGTGCCTGCTTCCGCGCGGCCGTCGGCTCGGCGGTCGACGGGTGGCGGCCGCGCGCCTCTTTCGCCCTGGCGACGCTCGCCTCGAGGGCGGCCATCAAGTCGACGACCTTCGGCTGTTCGGCCACCGTCTCGGGCATCTCGAAGGCCTCGCCGGACGCCTTGATCTGGATCAGATCGAGCACCTGCTCGCGGTACTCGTCGCGGTACTTCTCCGGTTCGAAGGTCGCGGTGAGCGACTCCACCAGCGACTCGGCCATCGCGACTTCCTTGCTCGACACGTCGACGTCGTCGAGTTCCCGCAGCTCGTCGATCATGGCTGGGTCGAGCACCTCGTCCGCGTACGCGAGGGTGGACATGATGAGGCGCCCCGCCTCGGCACGGATCGCAGCGGTGTACTGCTTGTTGCGCATCACGAAGCGGCCGATGGCGACCTTGTTGCTCTCCTCCATGGCCCTCGCCAGCAACACGTAGGGCTTCGGGTTCGTGCCCGGCGCGACGTAGTAGGCGTTGTCGTAGAACACCGGATCGATCTCGTCGAGCTCGACGAACTCCTCGAGCTCGACCGTCTTGGTGGCGGCCGGCATGAACGGTTCGAGCTCGTCGGGGTCGACGACGATGTAGCGATCCTTGGCGACCTCGTACCCCTTCACGATGTGGTCGTCGGGCACCTCGTCGCCGTCGAGCGCCGACACCTTCTTGTACTTGATCCGCGACAACGTGCGGTCGTCGAGCTGGTTGAACGAAACGCTCTGCTTGCGTACGGCGTGGAACAGCTTCACGGGAATGGCGACCAAGCCGAAGCTGATCGTGCCGGTCCAGACGGGGCGAGGCATCACACCATCATGCCCGAACTCAGGTGTCGAGCACAGCTCTCGCGACCAGGTCGGTGCCGAACGCGGTCAGAATCGCCAGGTAGAGCAGACCGGTGGCCGCCATGACGGCCGAGTACTCCCGCTCGCGCAGCGCGGCACGGGTGACGAACACCAACACGATGGTGGTCACGGCGCAGGCGCCCCAGAACCAACCCAGGGTGCCACCCCAACCGTCGTCGACGGCACCCGACCACACGCTGAGCATCCCGGTGGGCAGGAGCAACACGACGATCTCGAGCGGCCAGATCCATCCGAGCGCCGTCACGATCTCGTTGAGCAATCGACGCGGCAGGCCCGGCTGCACGAGGTACCAGTGTCCGAGCAGCATGGCGTCGGTCACCACGCCGAGGAAGGCGGCGCCGACGAGGGTGCGCAGCACCGACACGATCGTGTCGGTGCCACCGTCGGGGGCGGCGTCGAGCGCCGCGGCCACGAGTCCCACGACACCCACCACCACCGGCACCAGGTCGAGCGCCGGCGGGTACTCCGGCCCGGTGGGCGTCGGCATCGCGTCGACCGATCGGTCGATGCCGGTCATCGCCGCCACCCGCTCCGTGCGACGGTCGTGTTCGGCGTGCCGACCGCGAACCCCGGCCCCGCGCCGCACGATCGAGACGACCAGGCCGAGCAGGCACGCTGCCGCGACACCGATCGAGCTCGCTTCGCGGACCGGCACCGTGCCGTACCGGAAACCGGCCCACGCAGCACCCACCGCGAGCAGACCGTAGACGCCCCTGAGCAGCCATCCGTATCCGAGCCCGACCTCCCGCCGGCGGGTGGTGAACCAGCAGAACGCCATGCCTCCGACCGCCCACTGCAGCAGCACCGTTGCAGCGTCGAGGCGAATCACGCCGCTGGAGGGTAACGCCGTAGGCTGATGCATCCATGCCGACGGTGCTCCTCCCCCGCCGCCGCTTCGTCCGGCTCCGTGTCACGACGGTGGCGATCGTCTCGGGCCTGGCGCTGTCCGGGTGCATGACGGGTGAGCGCCCGGTTCTGGAACAGGTACCGGCGATCGACGACGCTGCCGCCGAGGTGGTGCTCGAACGCCTCGCCCGGGCCGGATCGGTGCCCTTCACCGCGACCTACGACATCATCCCGAGTACGACGGGCGTCACCACGACCGCGATCGTTCGACAGCTGGACGGCCGGCGGCGGATCACGATCGGCGACGTGGACTACCTGATCGACAACGGAACGAGCCGCACCTGCCGGCTCGAATCGGACCAGTGCGACGAGTTCGCCAACGACGCGCTGGTGAGCGATCTGAATCTGACCCATCGCTTCTGGTCCGACGGCATCGCGGCCCGACTCGTGGTTGATGCGTCACGACGGATCGGCTTCAGCGAGGGGCGGACCGAGACGATCGCCGACCGACCGGCAGTGTGTGTGGACGTGCCCGTGCTCGGCGGTTCCGTCGTCTACTGCGCGCTCGATGCCGGTGTGCTGGCCCGGTACTTCAATGCCGATGTGAGCATCGAGCTGACGTCGTTCACGAACGACGTCGATTCGAACTCGTTCGCGGCCGATGCCGACCCGCGGACCTGATCACGATCAGCCGACCGAGACCAACTCGTGGTTGGCGGCGTTGACCGGACGCGGACCGTGCTCGGTGGCGATCACGATGTCTTCGAGTCGCATACCCCACTTGCCGGGTACGTAGATCCCCGGCTCGACGCTGAAGGCGTGCCCGGCGGCCAGCGGCAGACCGTTGCCCTCGACGATGTACGGGTCTTCGTGTTCCTCGAGCCCGATGCCGTGACCGGTGCGGTGGACGAAGTACTCGCCGTAACCCGCGTCAGCGATGATCCGGCGACCCACGCGGTCGACCTCCTCACACGGAGTCCCCACGGTGGCGGCGGCAACCGAGGCCGACTGTGCCTCGTGCAGCACGGCGTAGGCGTCCGCGACCTCGGGGTCGATCCCGCCGGTGAACACACAGCGGGTGATGTCGGAGCAGTAGCCGTCCATCGTGCCCCCGAAGTCGCACAGCACGATCTCGCCGTCGCGGATCATCCGGTTCCCGGCGTGGTGGTGCGGGCTGGCGGCGTTCTCGCCCGCCGCGACGATCGCGAAGTTCACCTTCTGATGACCCTCGGCGATGATGCGGGCGGAGAGGTCGGCCGAGACCTCGGCTTCCGTCCGGCCGACCAACGGGATCGCGCCGGTTTGGAGCTGGGTAGCGATTCGGTCAACCGCGGCGCCCGCTGCTGCGAGTGCATCGATCTCGGCCCGGTCCTTCATCATGCGCAGCGGACCGACGACGTCGACGGCGCGGCGGAACGTCGCGCCCGGAAGGTGCGGGAGCAGTTCGACGAGGAACCGCGCCCACATCTGATCGCCGACCGCCACTGTGGCCGAGCCGGCCGCCAGTCGGGCGACGATCGTGGTCGGATCCTCGGTTTCGTCCCACGGCAGGAGGTCGAACACACCGGGCTGCACGTCGACCCGTGGCGCCTCGAGCCTCGGGATGAGCAACGTCGCGTCGCCGGTGCGTGGAACCACGAGCATCGTGAGCCGCTCGAGAGGCATCGCGAGATAGCCCGTCAGGTAGGGCAGGTCGTGGCCGACCGAGACCAGCAGCGTGTCGACTCCCTGCACGTCCATGGCGGCGCGGACGCGATCGAGTCGGTCGAGGTAGATCTGATTCACGTGGGTGATCGTAACGGTTGGGCGCCGCCCGTCGTCAGTGCCAGTACGGGTCGAGCACGGTGGCGACGAGCTGGTCCACCCGTTCGGGCGGGAAAGGTTCCGGCGACGTGAGGCGCCGGAGGATGAGGGGACCGACGAGCAGTTCGGCGAGCAACTGGGTGTCGGTGCCGGATGCGAGATGCCCGGCGTCGCGTGCCGCGTCGAGCAGACCGACCGTTCGGGCCCGTCGGTCAGCGGACACACGATGATGGAAATCACGAACTGCATGGTCACGCTCGCCCGCCTCGATCAGTGCCGGCAGACAGGTCGAGAACCGCGACTCGGCGAGGTACTGCGCGATGCCGTGGATCATGCCGGTGATCCGGTCGCGATGGTCGTCGAGGTCGGGCGGCGCGACCGCCGGCTCGAGCGTCAGGACAGCATCGGAGACGAGATCGAGCTTGCCGTCCCAATGACGGTAGATCGTCGCCTTCCCGACGCGGGCACGTCGGGCGACACCCTCGATCGTCAAGGCGCCGTAGCCGACGTCGGCGAGCTCGTCGAGTGTCGCGTCGAGCACGACGCGACGGGTTCGCTCGACCCTGGGGTCGACGGACAGATCCGTCACGCCTCGACCGCCTCGGGTTCGTCCGACGCGACCGGAACCGGCCGCCTCCCGGCGACGAGCACGATCGCACCCACGACCACGGCGATCACCGCCGAGGCGAGGAACGCCGCGTTGATCGCGTTCGTGAATGCCACCCCGGCCTGCTCGATCAACTCCACCCCGGCGGGGCCACCGATCTGACGGGCCACGCCGATCGCTGCGCCGATCGACTCGTCGGCAACGGCGCCCACATCTGCCGGGAGGCCGCCCGGGTCGAACCGGCTCCGGTAACCCGACGCGACGATGCTGCCGAGGATCGCGATCCCGAGTGCGCCACCGAGCTCACGTGTCGTGTCGTTCACCGCGGAGCCGATGCCCGCCTTGTTGAGCGGCACCGACGACATGATCGCACCCGTCGCCGGGGCGATCGTGGTGGCCATGCCGGCCGACAGGAGCACCAGGCCGACGACGATGATCAGGTACGACGTCGACGGCGAGATCGTGGCCAGAACGACGAAGCCGGCAGCGATCGAGCCGAATCCGGCACCGATGACCCGGTTCATCCCGAATCGGCGGACGAACCTCTCGCTGCGCGGCGACACGACGATCATCGTGAGGGCGAACGGCAACGTGGCCACCCCCGCCCGCAGCGGCGACCACCCGCGGACGAACTGGAAGTACTGGGTGATGAGGAAGAAGAACCCGAACATCACCATGAACCCGAAGGTGATCACGCCGCTTCCGGTCGAGAACTTGCGGTTGCGGAAGTACGGCATCGGCAACATCGGGTGTTCGGTGCGCAGCTCCCAGACGACGAACCCGACGAGTGTCAGCCCTGCGACCACGAACGCGCCCACGACGGACGCGTCGCCCCACCCCTTGGCCGGGCCCTCGATGATGCCGAACAGCAGCGCCCCGAGGCCCACCAGCGACAGCACGGCGCCCACCGGATCGAGTGGCGTGACCTCGTCGTCGCGACTGCGCGGGGCGAGAAGTGCGACGGCGACCAGTACGGCGAGTGCCGCGACGACGTTGACGACGAAGGCCGAACCCCACCAGAACGACGGGAAGATCCACCAGCCGGTCAGCAGGAACCCCACGACGAGCGGTCCGAGCGCTCCGCCGGCGCCGGCGAACCCGGCCCAGATCGCGATGGCCTTGCCGCGCTCGAGTGGTGGGAAGATCGCCGTGATGAGGCTGAGCGTCGCCGGCATCACGAACGCGGCCCCGATGCCGGCAACCGCGCGGGACAGGATCACGGCGTTCGACGTGTCGGCCAACGCACCGATGAGGGATCCGCCGGCGAAGACAGCGAGACCGCCCATCAGAGCCAGCTTTCGGCCGAACCGGTCACCGATCGCCCCGGCCGACAGCAGGAGCCCGGCGAACACGATCGCATAGGAGTCGACGATCCACTGCAGGTCGGTGGCGTTCGCGTCGAGGCTCTGCTGCATGGACGGGAGGGCGACGTTGATGCCCGACACCGACATCACGACCATCACGAGGCTCAGGCACATCACGCCGAGCAGGAACCACCGCCGCTGATGGATCTCGGGTTGTTCGTGGAGTGGAACACCTGTCGTCACGGTCGCACCTTTCTGAGACGGTCACGTATCGGAGGAGAACGTACCCGTCTCAGAACGAACCGGCAACGTCTCGGGCGTTCAGCGACGGCGGGCGATCCCGACGATGGCGTCGAACGCGTCCGGGTTCTCGAGCGCCCCTCGGCTCGCCACGCTGTCGGGATCGCCGCCGAGCAGCACCTTCTTCACCGGGAGCTCCAGCTTCTTGCCGCTCAGCGTGATCGGGATGGCATCCACCTGGTGCAGCTCGTCGGGGACGTGCCGCGGCGACAATCCGGTTCGCAGACCGGATCGGATCCGATGCCGCACGTCGTCGTCGAGTTCGAGCCCGGCCTCGAGGACCACGAACAGGACGAGGTGGCCCGGATCGTCTGCCGAGTCGGACTCGAGATGCACGACCAGGCTGTCGACGACCCCGTCGAGAGATTCGGCGACGCGGTAGATCTCGGCCGTGCCCACACGAACGCCGCCACGGTTGAGCGTCGCGTCGGAGCGGCCACTGATCACACACGTCCCCCGATCGCTGACGACCACCCAATCGCCGTGACGCCACACACCTGGATACATGTCGAAGTACGCCTCGCGATAGCGGGAGCCGTCGTCGTCGCCCCAGAACCCGATCGGCATCGAGGGCATCGGCCGGGTGAGGACGAGCTCGCCCTGCTCCCCCACAACGGAGTTGCCGTGCTCGTCGAACGCCTCGACGGCCGCACCGAGGTAGCGCGCCGGGATCTCTCCCTCCCAGACCGGCGTCATCGGGCTCCCCCCGACGAACGCCGAACAGACGTCGGTGCCGCCCGAGATCGGTGAGAGCATGGCGGTCGGCGACACCGACTCGTAGACCCATCGGAACGCGTCGGCCGGCAGCGGCGCTCCGGTCGATCCGATCGCCCGGAGCGCGGTCAGGTCGAACTGCTCGCCCGGCGAGATCCCGGCACGCATGCACGCGGTGAAGAACGGAGCGCCGCCGCCGAACCAGGTGACCCCCTCCTCGGCCGCCATCGACCACAACGTGGTGGGACCGTCGGCACTGGGGTCACCGTCGTAGAGCACCAGCTCGGCTCCGACCAGCAGCCCCGAGACGACGTAGTTCCACATCATCCAGCCCGTGGTCGTGAACCAGAACAGTCGATCGTCGACGCCGGTGTCGCCGTGGAGGCCGATCACCTTGAGGTGCTCCACGAGCACACCGGCGTGCCCGTGCACGATCGGTTTCGGCAGCCCGGTGGTGCCCGACGAATAGAGCACGTATAGCGGATGGCTCGCGTCCACGGGAGCGACATCGAGCGGCTCGGACTCGGTCAGCAACTCGCTCCAGGTGATGACGCCGTCGCCGCAAGTCGACACGTCCGGATATGGCACGACCACCGTCGCAGCCAGACTCGGCAGACCGGCACGGATGGTGGCCACCTCGTCGACGCGGTCGACGGTGCGTCGTCCGTAGCGGTACTGGTCGACGACGAGCAGCACCGTCGGCTCGACCTGCGCGAACCGATCGAGCACCGCCTGCACTCCGAACTCGGGTGCGCACGACGTCCACGTCGCGCCGAGGCTGCACGCAGCCAGGAACGCAACGATCGTCTCGGGCACGTTGGGGAGGTAGGCGGCGACCCGATCTCCCTCGCCGACGCCGAGCGTGCGCAACCCGCACCGTGCGCGCGCGACCTGGTCGGCGAGGTCCCGCCACGTCATCGTGACGCGGTCCCGCGACTGGGAGCGTCCCACGATCGCGATCTCATCGGCCCGCCGATCGGCCCAGCGGAGCACGTGATCGGCGTAGTTCAAGCGAGCGCCGGTGAACCAGCGAGCGCCCGGCATCACGGGCCGATCGAGCACCTCCCGATACGGCTCGGTGGCCGACACCTCGAAGAAGTCCCAGATCGCGGCCCAGCATTCTGCCAACCCGTCACCGACCGACCACTCCCACAGCGCGTCGTAGTCGGCGAACGTGAGTCCGTGGCGCGCCCCACAGAACGACAGGAACTGCCCGAGCCGGGTCGACGTCCGAGCGTCGGCAGCGGGCGTCCAGAGCACCGGCGGTGTCGTCATCGGCTCAGAGTCTCGCGCAGGGCCCACTCCCCGCGCGGCGGGAGGCGACCCCGGCTCACGAATGCGTCGATGCAGCCCCGAACGCGGATTCGCGGCACCCGACCGTTCGCCCGCAGCGTCGACGGCGTCGTAACGTGGCCACATGGGTTCAATGATCGATTTCACGAGCAATGGCGGAAGAGCATCGGGCTACCTCGCGCTGCCCGAGGGCCGGCGCGGCCCGGGGGTGATCGTCGTGCAGGAGTGGTGGGGTCTCGACAGCGGCATCAAGGAGATGGCCGACCGGTTGGCTGCCGCCGGGTTCGTGGCGTTGGCGCCCGACCTCTATCACGGCGAGCTGGCGGGCCACACGGAGATGGACAAGGCCGGAGAGCTGATGCAGTCACTGCCACCCGACCGGGCCGCCCGTGACATGAGCGGCGCCGTCGACTATCTCGCCGACCACGATGCCACCACGAGTGACGGCATCGGCGTCATGGGGTTCTGCATGGGTGGCATGTTGACGTTCCTGCTCGCAGCCCACCGGCCCGACCGCGTCGTGGCGGCCGTACCGTTCTACGGGTTTCCCCAGGGTGACAGCGAGCCCGACTACCGCGACATCGAAGCGGCGATCCAGGGGCACATGGCCGAACACGACGACTTCTTCCCTCCCGAAGCGGCCCATGCGCTCGAGGCCAAGCTGCGGGAGATGGGCAAGGACGTCACGCTGACCGTCCACCCTGGTTCCGGCCACGCGTTCATGGCCCCCCACAACGCGTTCGGAACTCAGGACCAGGAGCTCTACGACCAGATCTGGCCGCAGGTGACCGAGTTCCTCCACATCCACCTCGAGCCGAACTGATGGTGACGAACGAGCCGATCCACGGCTGCATCGAGCGCTGGCATCGTCACCTCCACGGCGAGCTGAACGGCGGCCTCGACTCGCTGCTGCACGAGGACTGCGTGTTCCTGTCGCCGATCGTGTTCACGCCGCAGCGGGGTCGCGAGATCACCAAGCTGTACCTTCGAGCGGCGGGCAGCACGCTCGCCGACGCGGCGCCGTCCGGAGTTCCTTCGCTGTCTGACGAGTCGGCGTTCCGGTACACGAAGGAGATCCGGCAGGGGCATCATGCGATGCTGGAATTCGAGACCGAGGTCGACGGGAAGTACGCCAACGGCGTCGACATCATCACCTGCGACGACGACGGGATGATCGTCGAGTTCAAGGTCATGATGAGACCGCTCCAGGCGATCAATGCCGTCCACGCCCAGATGAAGGCGATGCTCGAGCAGCTCGCGGATGGTTGACGACGGCGAGCTGGTCGCTCTCGTCGAGCGCACCGCGAGTGACGCTGACTTCTCCGGTGTGGTCCGCGTCGACCGTGGCGGGGAACATCTCGTGTCGGCGGCGTTCGGGCTCGCCGATCGTCGGCACGGCATCGCCAACACACCGACGACCAGGTTCGGGATCGCGAGCGGAACGAAGGGCGTCACCGCGCTGACGGTGATGAGCCTCGTCGCCGACGACGTACTCTCGCTCGACACGACCGCCCGTTCGCTGCTCGGCGACGACCTCCCGCTGATCGACGACGGCGTGACCGTCCGGGAGCTCCTGGCCCACCGCTCGGGCATCGGCGACTATCTGGACGAGGGAGCGGACGGTGACATCAACGACTACGTGCTGACGGTGCCGGTCCATCAGCTGTCGAACACCGAGTCGTACCTCACCGTGCTCGACGGCTTCCCCCAGCGGGAGCCACCGGGCCAGGCGTTCCGGTACAACAACAGCGGCTTCGTCCTGTTGGCACTCGTGGCCGAACGCTCGGCCGGCCGCCCCTACCATCAGCTCGTCGACGATCGGATCGTCCGACCGGCCGGCCTGACCGCCACGTCGTTCGAACGCGGCGACGAGCTCCCGGGCGACGTAGCTATCGGCTACCTGCGGCCCGACGGCCTGCGCACCAACGTGCTGCATCTCCCGGTGGTCGGGGTCGGAGATGGCGGCATCGTGACGACAGCCGCCGACGTGCACCGGCTGTGGCACGCCTTCTTCGCAGATCGCATCGTGCCCGCCGACATGCGGCAGGCGATGGTCACCCCGGTCAGCGACGCTCCCGACGAGGGACAGCGGTACGGCCTCGGCTTCTGGCTCCACGCGACGCGTTCGCCTGTGTCGTTGGAGGGCATTGACGCCGGCGTGTCGTTCAGGTCGGTCTTCGATCCGCAGTCGGGAATCACCCACACGACGCTCGCCAACACCTCGAGTGGGGCATGGCCGATGACACGAACGCTCGACCTGGCGCTCGGGCTGGACTGATCGACCGAGACGGTCGACTCAGCCGATGTCGAGCCGTTCCAGCAGACCGACCGAGCGGATCTGATCCGCGTGCCGCTCGGCCATCACGGCGAACATCTCGTCGCCCCGTTCGGTGCGTTCGACGACCTGCGACGCGAGCACAGCCATGAAGTAGCCGGTGGCGGCACCGAGCACGTATCCCTCCCAGACGGCGTCATCGGCGATGTCGATGCCGTTCGCCCGCAACCCCGACGCATAGCGCTCGACGAGTGAACGCTCGTGGTGCTCCCGCACGTGGGGCAGGAGGCCGGCGCCGCAGTAGTAGGCGACATCGTTGGGGCCGATGCCGATCGACACGGTCTGCCAGTCGACCACCGTCAGCGCCGGCGAGGCCGGGGGCTCACCGAAGAGCAGGTTGTCGAGCCGGAAGTCGCCGTGCACGAGGCACGACCCGCCGTGTCGCTCACCCCATTCGGCGACCTCGGCCACCCAGTCGGGGTAGGCGGCCGTCAGCGGAGCGGCGAGGTCGAGATCGGCACGCTGCAGGCGCGACGAGTAGCGATCGACGAAGCCCGGCGTCAGCAACTCGAACATCTGCGAGCGAAGCGCCGTCTGGCCGTCCGACTGCGAACCACCGAGCCACTCGACTCCCGGTCCGCACGGCACCTGTCCCCACGTCGGGGCATGGAGTCCCACGGCCTGGTCGATCGCCAGGCCGGCGGCGTCGAGATCGGCACCCCTCAGCTGATCCCCCGTACGGGCCGGGCGGATGTCTTCCATCAAGAGGACGAAGTCGTGCGACGCCGGCACCCACTCGAGCACATACACCAACGGTGTCCGGATGGCCACGAGGTCCTGGAGATCACGGTAGAAACCGATCTCCTTGGCGTAGGTGTTCAGGTGCACGGCAGTGGCTCGGCTCACCTCGCTCGACGAAGGGAACTTGCCGACGACCGAGTCGGGTAGCTCGGGGTCGGTGCGATCCCAGCCGAGTTCGAACCTCACGTTCTCCCCCACCTGTCCCGTGCCGATCGAGGTCGCTTCCACCTGCACGACTGCAGCCGACGTACCCAGGGCACTCCGAAGCATGTCGGTCAGCCACGTCGCATCGACATCGTCGGGTGTCACGGCTGCGAGCCTGACACATCGGCCGCGCCGATCGATCAGCGACCTCGTCGTCGTTCACTCCGTCCGATCGATCGGCTGCCACCGATGGGTCACGGCACCAGAACCCCGATCGAAGGTCCAGAACTGACCGGCGGAGCGCTGATCGTGACGCCGGTCGATCGCCAGGCCGGCCAGATGACACAGCAGCAGCGTTCCGACACCGCCGTGCCCCACGACAGCCACGTCATCGGGCCCGTCGGCGAAGAGGTCGACGACGGCCGCGGTGATGCGCGCCTGGGCATCGACAGCGCGCTCCCAACCGTTCGCCGATCGGGTGGGGTCTGCGAACAGGCGGTCGGCGAGCTCCTCGTGCCGCTCGACGGACACGTACCCGGTGGCTGATCGGTCGATCTCACCCGTGCGCGGCCGAACCTCGACGTCGAGGCCGACGTGATCGGCGAGCACCTCGGCGGTTCGGATCGCCTTCGGCTCGGCACTCGAGACCACCCGACCGAGCGTGGACGCCCACGGCTGCGTCGCGAGCGCCCGAGCTCGGACGCGCCCTCGTTCGCTGAGATCCCAGGCCGGGACGGGCACGTCGGGATCGATCGCCACCTCGGGATGGGAGACGTAGCGCAGGACGGCCATGCCGTCAGCTTGGCAGCCTCGGGGTCGCGCCGGGCGAGCGCCACCGGCATTCGGCATCATCGGTCGCCGGTGCCGTTGCCCGAGGTGGGCGGAACCGGGAGGGACGCCTACGGTCCGAGTGGCACAGGACCACGATTCGGACCGAGCGCGAACAGCAGCGCGCCGAGCGGTACCAGGCCGAGCACCACCAGGGCCGGCGGGTAGGAGCCGGTCGCTTCCTCGGCGAGGGTCAACACGACCGGGCCGACCGCAGACGCTCCGACGCCGAACAGGGTCAGCGCGCCCTGGATCGATCCGAGGTGGCCGATCCCGAACCACTGCGGCTGCAATGTCGTCGCAGCGGTCCGTACCGAGCCACCGGCCGCGCCGAGCACAACGGCGTAGACGATGACGATCACACCCGGCGCGGCGACCGCAGCGAGCAACTGCGCGCCGAGCAACAGACCCATCGAGATCGCGGGGAGGAACCGAGTGCCGAGTCGGTCGCCGACGTACCCGATCGTGAGCCCGGCGACCGACGAGCCGACGACCTGGGGAATGAACAGGGCGGCTGCCGCGGTCTCCGACAAGCCGGCGTCCCCGAGCAGATCGATCTGGTGGAAGTTGAGTGCGGTCGACATCATGCCGGCCGCGCCGGTGACGGCGACGAGCATCCAGAACGACGCGGTGCGGACGGCACCCGCCCGGTCGTAGCTCCCCGCTGACGGTGTCGTACCCCGACCGGCGGAGCGACCTCGGGGCAGGTCGCGCAGACCGAACCAGGCGATCGGAACGACGAGGACGACCACCGCGACGGCGGCGACGACCCAGGCGACGCGCCATCCCCAGGCGTTGATCACGACCGACAGAACGACCGGGACCATGGCCATGAGGCCCGCCGTCGCCGTGGTGAAGATGCCGACGGCGAGACCGCGGGAGCGGTCGAACCTGATCTGCACCGTCACCGTCGACACCAGCGACAGGGAGCCCTGACCGAGGAACCGGATGCCACCGAAGCCGATCGCCAACCAGACCAAGCCGTTCACCAGCGACATGTTCACGAGCGCCACACCGAACAACAGGCCGATCACGACCTGGGCGATCCGAACCCCGTACCGGTCGATCAGCTTCCCGACGGTCGGGAGCATGGATGCGCCAGCAAGGGTGCCCACGAGGTACGCCGCGCTCACCTGTGAGCGGCTGAGCGAGAGGTCGTCGACCAGGTGATCGATGAAGACCGAGACGCCGATCGTCTGACCCGGTCCGGTCAACCCGGCCGTCAGGATCGCGCAACCGAGGACGAGCCAGCCCCTCCGTGGGCGTCGATCGTTCAACTCGGCTCGACGGGGATCTCGGCATGCTCGTCGGGCCTGCCCAGATCGACGATCCGCAACTCCCGGCTCCTCACGATCGCGGCACGCACCTGGCGGACCATAGCGCCGGATACGGTCGCTCCCATGAGCGAGGAACTCATCGAGATCGACACCGGTGACACGGTGTGGCAGTTCGACCGATCGTTCCTGTCGTCGAACTGGTCGTGCATCTTCGGTGCGGGATGTCACGGCATCCTGCCCGAGGTGGCAACCGAGCTTCAGCAGGGCTGTTGCAGCTATGGCGCCCACCTGGGCGATGGCGCCGAGGGCCGGTCGGAAGCCCTGAACGTCGCCGCGTTCGCATCGGTGCTGACGGCCGAGCAGTGGCAGTTCCGTGGGACGTTCGTGGCAGACGGTCCGGCCGGCATCTTCAGCGACGAACGACGCAACCACACTCGGCTCGTCGACGACGCCTGCGTGTTCCTGAATCGACCGGACTTTCCCGGCGGCGCCGGATGTGCGCTCCACGTCGGCGCCCTCGACGCAGGCGAATCACCGGTCGACTGGAAGCCGTCGGTGTGCTGGCAGCTCCCGATCCGCGTCGATTGGGAGCCGGTCGACGCCGACACCGAGCGAGCGACCGTCCGACGATGGAGTCGTGACGACTGGGGTGAGTTCGGTTCGTCGATGGCGTGGTGCTGCACCGAACGCGACGAGGGACAGGAGGCCTACGTCGGAGCGGCGCCGGTCATCGAGTCGATGGCCGACGAGCTGACGGCGTTGGTCGGCCGGGAGGTGTACGTCGAACTCAGAAGACGGGTCACCTGACGGGCACCCTCCGGTTTTCGTCAACAAATCCGGGGGTGCCTTGCAATTGCTGCCACGTACGGGCACAATCTGTCAGGTCTGAACACTCTCCGTGTGCAGATCGGCGGCAGTCAGGCCGATCATTCGATGCAGCCGTGTCCGGCACCGTGCCGGACCCGACCTGGGACAACACCGCTCGAACGGACTGAATGCAGCCGGCGGTGGCCGTGGTCGGCCGACGACCCGTCGGTCGACACGGTTCCGCCACCCTCATGCCGGGAAGGCCGCGGCCAGTTCGGCTGCGATGACCGCCGCTCGCCACGCCCGTCCCTCCGTCCCGACGTGCACCCCGTCGGACATGAACCACTCGGAGCGGACCCGTTCCGACCAGCGCACGACGGTGACGTTGTCGTGGTCGGCGGCGACGCGGTAGAGCGCCTCGTTCCAGGCCCGCATGTTGTCGTTGCGATACGCAGTCTGTGTGCGGTTCGTGGCGGCATCCATCCAGAGGACGGGATCGCCACCGAACACGAACAGCATCCGGCGGATCCGCTCGTCGTAGCCGAGGTTCGAGCCGGCGGCGACGTTGGCAGCGTCGTTGGTGCCGATCATGACCACCCAACACCCGCTGAACCCACTGCTCCGGATCGCGTCGGCCGCCTCGAGCGCGTTCGTCTGCCAGTCGGCGACCCGCTCCCTGATGGACCGGCCGCCGCTGCTGTCGTTGATCCACCGCTCGACACCGACCGAGCGGTACCGCTCCCCCATGGTGTTGGCGAGCCCGCCGACGTACTGCGGCTCCCACAGGTAGACACCGGTCGAGTCGCTGATGTGGGCGACGTCGGTACACGAGGTCATCGGCGGCCCCAGCACGGTCGTGCTGGTCGTGGTCGTGCTGGTCGTCGTCGGGCCAGTCGTCGTCGGGCCAGTCGTGGTCCCGGCCGTCGTCGCGGTCGGGCCGGTCGCGCTGGCCGTCGTGGTGCGGACTACCGGCGCGATCGTCGTCGCCACCGGTGCGGCCGGCGGGGCCACCGGCGACGTCGCGGTCGACACACTGGTGGTCGGAGCGCTCGTGACAGGATCCGAGCTCGGCTCGACTCCGCCCACCGTGGGAAACATCGAACCCGCCGTCGGATTCGACACCGACGCACACCCGGTGATCACCATCAGTACGGCACACACGACGGCGAAGCCGCCTCGAGCCTTCACTCGGGGCCGAGCCCGATCGAGGATGCGGCGGTGCGCCGGCTCGACTCGGCTGGCTCACGCGCGCAGCACCCGTCGAGGTGGTCGTTCACGAGGCCCATGGCCTGCATGAAGGCGTACATCGTGGTCGGTCCCACGAACGACCACCCCAACCGCTTGAGACGTTTCGACAGCATCGTCGACGTCTCCGTGATCGCGGGAACCTCGGCGGGTGGCCCGGCGCGGAATTCGGCGTGTGGCCAGAAGAACGTGGCCAGAGAGCCGTGCTCGTCGATCAGATCCAGCGCCCGTTGCGCGTTGTTGATCGTCGATCGGATCTTGCCCTGATGCCGCACGATTCCGGGGTCGGCCAGCAACCGGTCGACATCGCCGTCACCGAACTCGGCCACGGCCACCGGGTCGAATCCGGCGAACGACGCACGGAAGTTCTCGCGTTTGCGGAGAATCGTGAGCCAGCTCAGACCCGACTGGAAGCCCTCGAGGCAGATCTTCTCGAACAGGCGTTGATCGGAGGTCGCGCCGAAGCCCCACTCCGAGTCGTGGTACTCGGTGTAGTCGTCGGTGGATGCGCCCCACGAGCACCGTGGTCGTCCGTCTGCACCGATCACGAGGTCCACGCCTGCAGTCTCGCAGCACCGGCGGTGGACGTCTCGGTTCATTCAGTTGGCGAGTTCGATGCGACGCTCCAGACCCTTGACGGCAGCGACCAGTGTGTCGTTGATGGGCGTCGGCACTCCGGCGCGGCGTCCGCCGGCACAGACGGCACCGTGCAGCACGTCGACCTCGGTGCGAGACCCCTTCTCGACGCTCTGGAGCATCGATGCCTTGAACCCGGGCGGCAGTCCCTCCCAGGCGCGACGCCACGGTTCGACGGGATCGGTGGTGGTGACGGCGATGTCGAGCGCCCGGGCGACCGAGATCGCCTCGGCGACGGTGGCGACGGCCATCCGCTCGACATCCGCGTGCACCGACAACTCGCCGTAGGGCAGACCGGTCAGTGCACTCCAGGCGCCGGTGGCGACGTTCACGAACAGCTTCTCCCACATCATCACCACGATGTCGGTACTGATGTCGACCACGAGGCCCGCATCATCGAACGCCGCTGCGATGCGCTCGAGGCGATCGGTCAGCGTGCCGTCGAGCTCGCCGAGCACGGTGCGCCGGCCGGCGACGCCGTACTCGACCACCCCGGGTTCCAGCAGTCGACCCCCGACGAACGTTCGCCCTGCGATCACGCGGTCGGCGCCGACCACGTCGCCGATCAGTTGCTCACACCCGACGCCGTTCTGCAGCGTGAGCACGACGGTGTGCGGCCGGACCAGGTGGCGCGCCGATTCGATCGCCGAGGTTGTGTCAAACGACTTCACCAGGACGATGAGCAGATCCGGAGGAGAAACGTCGTCGGGCGCACCTGACGCCGCTACGTCGACCACGACGGTGGCGTCCGCGTCGGTCAGGCGGAGGCCACGTGACCGGATGGCCTCGATATGTGCTGCGTTCCTGGTCACGAGGGTGACGGTGTGGCCCGATCGTGCCAACGAACCGCCGATGACCGAACCGAGCGAACCGGCGCCGAGGACGCAGATGTCCATGCCGCCGACCGTATCGGCGACTATGTCAAGACAATGACAAATCTGTCAAGCATCGGCATGCCACGCCGAAGAAAAGGCATGAGCCTGCTCGACAACCCCACGGCATTCTCCACCGATCTCGCTGCTCCACTCGGCGGCGAGGTCGTGGCGGTGGCCAACGCCGCCACCGCACGAGCCGACCACGACGACTCCGCCGGCGAGCTCGTGATCGTGGCCCGCACCGGATCGGGCAGCCTTCGAGCGGTCGGTGGGGACGGCTGTGGGCCACTGCGCGCCGCGGTCTCGGTCGCCGTGGCCGCCGGGAACACCCGGTTGTGGGAAGGCGCCCACGATGTCGAGACCGTCGAGCGGTCGGTTCGGACCCTCCCGGAGATCATCCGGACCACGGCCGAGGCCACCGGCGTCCACGTCGCCCATGTCGGGTGCGTGGAAGACGACTCGATCGCCGCCGTCGCCGTCTGGTTCGAGATCGACGGCCATGTGTCGAGCGCCGCCGTGCGTCGCGAGACCATGCAGCTCCTGACCGTCGCCGCCGAGCGTCAGCGCGAGTTCTTCGCGGCACGCGCCGCTGTGGCGGCCGCCGAGGCACCCACGGTTCAGCAGCCGACTGCCGATGGACGTCGGCAGTTCGACCCGGACGACCCGAACCTCGACATGACCACCGGACTCGCCACGCGGGCGCAGTTCGAGCACGCGATGGAGAACTACGAGTCGGACGAGGCCACCCTGGTGGTCGTCGATCTCGACCGCTTCTCGCAGGTGCCCGAGCACTACGGCGAGGAGATCGCAGACGCCGTGCTGCTGAAGATCGCCGATCGACTCGTGAGCTCGTGCCGCGGCGACGATCTCATCGCGCGGATCGGGGTCGACACGTTTGCCATCCTGTTCGCCGATGCACCCCGGTCCGTCGGCCTGCACGTGGCCAAGCGCCTCCTCGACACGATCGCGCTTCCGCTCGACGTGGAGGGCGGGCCCGAGGTCGTCACCGCCACCGTGGCACTCGCCCACCAGTTCGGCCTCGTCGACATGGACGAGTTGCTCGAGTCCGCCGATGGCGCGGTCGCCAGCGGCAAGCGCGCCGGCAGCGGCAAGCTCGTGGTCGCCTCGTGAATCGGCGCTAGGCAGCCGCCGCCACGCCGGCGCGAGTCATCCGCACGCTGGTCATCCACGCGTAGACGAGCATCGCCGCTGCCAGCAGCGTGGCCAGGTCGGCCAGGATGTGATAGCCGGCCGACGCCTTGACGAAGCCCGAGCCGAACGCCGCGACGGCACCACAGACACTCAGCGTGAGGTCACCCGTTCCCTGCGCCTCGACGCGCGCCGACTTCGGGACCGACGCGGTCAACAACGTCGTACCGCCGATCAGCCCGATGTTCCAGCCGAGACCGAGCAGGAACAGGCCGATGAAGATCATCGCCGGCACGTACCCGGCGACCACCGCGGCGACGGTGCCGGATCCGAGCACGATCGCGCCCAGTTGGATCGCCCGGACGGCACCGACCCGGTCGACGAACCGTCCGACGAGCGGAGCGAGACCGAACATGCCGACGATGTGCACCGCGATCACCATGGCCGAGAGGTCGCCGTGGTCGTGATCCTTCATGTGCGGGGGCGTCATGGTCATCACCCCGACCATCGCGGCTTGTGATCCGGCCATCGCCACGATGCCGAGCATCGCGCCCGGTGAGCTCCTGATCACACCGTACGAGCGACGCACCTGCCGGATCGGTCTCGTGCGCTCCGCGTTCGGGTCGGTCCCACCGATCAGCACGAGCGGATCGGGTCGGAGCATCACCAGGTACACCACGGCTCCGAGCAGGAACAGTGCGCCGGCGAACAGATACGGACCGATGTACTGATCGAGGCCGAGCCACTCTCCGAACCGCTTCTCGACCGGAGTGAACAGCGGGCCGAACACCGCACCGAGCGTGCCGATCCAGACGATCGCGCCGATCGCCCGCGCCCGATCCTGGTCGCGTGCCAGATCGGCCGCCACGTATCGGGCCTGCAGCGTTGCTGCCTGACCCGAGCCGAAGATGAACATGCCGACGACGAACAGCCAGAACCATCGCAGCTGACCGCCGGTTGCGGCGACGCCCGCACCGAGCGCTCCGCCGAGCAACGCCAGGATCAGCCCCGGACGCCGACCGCGTCGCCGCATGAACGCGGCCAGCGGGATCGAGACGGCCGCGGCGCCCATCGTGAACGCGGCACCCCCGAGACCCGCCAGTCGGTCGCTCCCTCCGAGCAGATCCTTGGCGAGCAGGCTGACGACCGCCACGCTCCCGGCGACGGCCGCCTGCCCCGGAACGACGGCGAAACGCAGTGCGGTGAGTGTCTTGCGCTGCTGGTCCTGGTGGGGCTCGACATCGACGTCGATCGAGGGCGCAGTCGTCACGGCACCACTCTGCCAGGCCGGGCGATCCCCCGGGAACTCGCGCTCAACCGGCCAGGATGTCGCGGAGGAAGCGGCCGGTGTGACTGGCCTCCACCCGAGCGACGTCTTCCGGCGTCCCCTCGGCGACGAGCGTGCCACCCCCGCTCCCGCCCTCGGGACCGAGGTCGATGACCCAGTCCGCCGTCTTGATCACGTCGAGGTTGTGCTCGATCACCAAGACGGTGTTGCCCTGATCGACCAGTCGTGACAGCACGGTCAGCAGACGCCGAACGTCGTCGAAGTGGAGACCGGTCGTCGGCTCGTCGAGCAGATAGATCGTGTGCCCGGTCGATCGTTTCGCGAGCTCGGTCGACAACTTCACACGTTGTGCTTCGCCACCCGACAACGTGGGCGCCGACTGGCCGAGCCGGACGTATCCCAGCCCGACGTCCATCAGGGTCGCCATGTAACGGGAGATGCGGGGTTGGTTGGCGAAGAACTCGACGGCTTCGGCGACCGGCATGTCGAGCACATCGGCGATGTTCTTGCCCTTGAACTCGATGTCGAGGGTGTCGCGGTTGTAGCGGGCGCCCTTGCAGACCTCGCACGGTACGTACACGTCGGGGAGGAAGTGCATCTCGATCTTCAGGGTTCCGTCGCCCGAACACGCTTCGCACCGGCCGCCCTTGACGTTGAACGAGAACCGACCGGGCTGGTACCCCCGCACCTTCGCCTCGTTGGTGGTCGCGAACAGCTTGCGGATGCTGTCGAACACTCCGGTGTAGGTGGCCGGGTTCGAGCGCGGCGTGCGCCCGATCGGCGACTGATCCATGTCGATGACCTTGTCGAGGAACTCGATGCCTTCGATCTTCTTGTGCTTGCCGGCGGGCATCTTCGACCGGTAGATCCGCTGCATCAGCACCGGCAGCAGGATGTCGCGCACGAGCGTCGATTTCCCGGATCCCGACACCCCGGTGACGGTCACGAAACAGCCCAGCGGGATGTCGACGGTCAGGTCCTGCAGGTTGTGCTCGCGAGCGCCACGAATCGTCAGCTTCTCGAGCTTCGGTGGGCGCCGGACCTCGGGTACCGGCACCGACTTCTTCCCCGACAGGTACTGGCCGGTCACCGATTCCTTGACCCGGTTGATCCCCTTCACCGCACCGCTGTAGACGATCTCACCTCCGTGTTCGCCGGCGCCGGGCCCGATGTCGACGATCCAGTCGCTCTCCTTGATCGTCTCTTCGTCGTGCTCGACGACGATCACGGTGTTGCCCAGATCGCGCAGTCGGGTCAGCGTGTCGATGAGCCGGCGGTTGTCCCGCTGGTGCAGACCGATCGACGGCTCGTCGAGCACGTACAGCGTTCCGACCAGACCCGACCCGATCTGACTGGCAAGCCGGATGCGTTGGGCCTCGCCACCCGCGAGCGTGCCCGCCGAGCGAGACAGCGTGAGGTAGTCCAGCCCGACGTCCAGCAGGAACCCGAGCCTGGCGTTGACCTCCTTGGTGACCCGTTCGGCGATCAGGCGGTCCCGTTCGGTCAGTTCGAGAGCAGCCAGGAACTTGGCCGACTCCCCGATCGACATCTCGCAGACCTCGGCGATGTTCTTGTCGCCGACCGTGACCGCGAGCGTGAACGGCTTGAGCCGGGCGCCACCGCACGCGCGGCACGGCACCTCGCGCATGTACCCCTCGTACTGCTCGCGCGACCAGTCGCTCTCGGAGCCCTCGTGACGGCGCTTGATCCACGGGATCACGCCCTCGTACTCGGTCGAGTACGAACGGCTGCGACCGTACCGGTTCTTGTACTTGACGGTGAGCTTGCCCTTGCTGCCGTGCAGGATCAGCCTCTGCTGCTTGGCCGACAGCTTCTCCCACGGGGTATCGAGATCGATGTCGTGCACGTTGGCGACCGACTCGAGCATGCGCGTGAAGTACTGCGTGTGTGCGCTCCGCCACGGCACGATCGCGCCCTCACTGATCGACTGCTCCGGGTCGGCGATCACGAGTTCGGGGTCGACCTCGAACGTGGTGCCGAGTCCGTCGCACGTGACGCACGCGCCGTACGGCGAGTTGAAGGAGAAGTTGCGGGGCGCCGGCTCCTCGTAGCTCGTGCCGCAGACGGGACACGCCAGGTGCTGACTGAAGGTGAGCGTCTCGGGCTCGGGTTCGCCCTCGCGGGCGACCAACTCGACCTCGGCGACGCCGTCGGCGAGCGTCAGCGCCGTCTCGAGCGAATCGGTGAGTCGACGCTCGATCCCCTCGCGCAACACGAGCCGGTCGACGACGATCTCGATCTTGTGCTGCTCGTATTTCGCGAGCCGCTCGTCGCGCTGCAGGAATTCGTCGATCACCACGGTCTCGCCGTCGATGCGAGCCCGGACGTAGCCCTGCCCCGACAGATCCGCGAGCAACGTGTCGTACTCGCCCTTGCGGCCACGCACGACGGGCGCGAGCACCTGGAACCGTGCGCCCTCCGGCAGCTCGAGGATGCGATCGACGATCTGCTGCGGGGTCTGACGCTGCAGACGTGTGCCGTCGTCGGGGCAGTGCTGAATGCCGATGCGGGCGTAGAGCAGACGCAGGTAGTCGTACACCTCCGTGATCGTGCCGACGGTCGATCGCGGATTGCGGCTCGCGGACTTCTGATCGATCGAGATCGCCGGCGACAGGCCCTCGATGACGTCGACGTCGGGCTTGTCCATCTGACCCAGGAACTGCCGGGCGTAGGCGCTGAGCGACTCGACGTAGCGACGCTGGCCCTCCGCGTAGATCGTGTCGAACGCCAGGCTCGACTTGCCCGAGCCGGACAGACCGGTGAACACGACGAGCTTGTCGCGCGGAAGTTCGACGTTGACGTTCTTCAGATTGTGTTCTCGTGCACCGCGGACCTCGATGACCGGGCCCGACGGCGTCGCGTTCTTGCGCGCAGCCATGGACTACCGGAGGCTACCGAACGTGCGGCCGGGCAGCCGCGGGCGAAGTCGGGGAATCAGTCACATCGCGACGATAGCAGCCGAATCGAACACGTGTACGGTTCACCGACGGTCGGTCAGAGCGAGCAGAGCATGCCGGCGACGAGGCTCCAGACGACGATCACGAGTCCGCGGCGGGCGAAGCACTCGCGGACCTCCTCCCCGTCGCCGTGCAGGAACGCGACGCACCACGGCGTTCCGAAGATCTGCGACACTCGGTGGCGCCCGACACCCTGGGTCTCGGCGGATCGTGCGTGCTCGACGACCCGGTCGATCGTGCCGTCGGCGAGGGTTCCGTCGTCGATGCCGATGCGCATCGCTGCGAACGTCGGGGGCGAGTACGGTCGTCGGCGTGGTCGATGCGTTCGAGCGAGCACGGCAGCGCATGGTCGACGAGCAGCTCGTCGCCCGTGGCATCACCGATGCGCGCGTATTGGGCGCCATGCGCCGCGTGCCGCGACACGAGTTCGTACCGAGCGATCTGTCTGCCGAGGCATACGCCGACACGCCGCTCCCCATCGGTCACGGAGCCACCATCTCGCAGCCGTACATCGTCGCCCTCATGGCGGAGGCACTCTCGCTCGCGCCGTCGGACCGCGTCCTCGAGATCGGCACGGGCTGGGGCTATGCGGCCGCCGTGCTCTCCGAACTGGCCGAGCACGTGACCACCGTCGAGTGCGTGGCGGCGCTCGCGCAGGAAGCTTCGATGCGACTCGCCGACCGATCCGATCGGGTCCAGGTCGTGCACGCCGACGGGTCGGCTGGTCATCCAGCAGGGGCGCCGTACGACGCCATCACGGTCGCAGCCGCCGGGCCCGCGATTCCCGAACCGCTGCTCGACCAGCTCGCACCGGAAGGCCGCCTCGTGATGCCGGTCGGCGTCGGAGGTCAGCAGCTCATCCGGGTGACACGCGCGTCCGACGGTGACATCCGCGACACGCTGGGTGCGGTGCGATTCGTGCCGCTGCGGGGGCGATTCGGCGTCTGACGACCCAGCGTCGGCCGTCCATCGCGGCCGATTCGAACAACTTCGTCGAGATGTCGGATCTGGGACCGGCGATCCGGACGGTCTTCCGGGACAGTAGGGCCACGGAAGGCACGAGGAGTCGACATGAAGTCAGTGAGCAACGGACCGTGGAGAGGGGTGTCGGCGGTCGTGGCGGCGGCCGTTTCCGCCGCGGCGTTCGTCGGCCCGCAGGTCGGCGCTTCCCCGAACCCGAACAGCGCCGAGACCGCGTACGTGCCGATCGCGCCGTGCCGGCTGGTCGACACACGCCCCGAGTTCCAGGTCGGTCGGCGCGGGAGTCCGATCGGTTCGAACGAGACCTTCGCCCAGCAGGTGACCGGCACGAACGGTGACTGCACGATCCCGGTGGATGCGACGGGTGTGTCGCTCAACGTCACCGTCGTCGATCCGACCGCACCGAGCTACATGACGCTGTACCCGCTCGACACCCCGCTGCCGCGGGCGAGCAACCTCAACTATCTGCCTGGCGGAGCGCCCGCACCCAACAAGGTCGACGTCAAGCTCTCCGCCGACGGGGCGATCGGCTTCTACAACTTGGCGGGCACGGTCGACGTCGTGGCCGACGTCAACGGCTACTACACCAGCGCCGGGCTGCACGAGATCCTGCAAGAGCTCACGACGAAGGTCGACGCCGACGACGTGTTCACCAAGAGCCAGACGTATTCCCGACGTCAGATCGACAACGTCATCGACGAGCGGGACACCGGCGTGCTGACGGAACTCGACGAGAAGGTCGACGTCGTCGAGGTCGATGCGGCGATCACCGAGCTCCGGCAGGCAGTCGACACCGAACTCGAGGGCAAGGTCGACACGTCGGAGCTCAGTGCCGTCGTCGCCGGGCTCGGATCTGCGATCAGTGAGAAGATCGACACCGAGGAGGTCTACGACAAGTCGGAGCAGGAGGACCACTTCATGGGCCGCATGCCGGACATCGCCATGCGGCAGGGCACCGGTGCGATCGTCGACCTGCTCGGCAACCCACTCGCCGAACACGACCTGCGCGGTGCCACGGTCACCGCCGACGGCGACGGCGTGGTCGAGGTCACGGGTCCCGCCGCCCTGTCGCACTCGATCAGCGGTCTGGCCGACTACCGCTTGATGGCGGTCGAAGTCTGCATCGCCGACGTGGCCGCCGCTTCGATGCTCGACACGATCACGGTCACGGTTCGCCACGACGACGGTGAACTCGATTCGACGGCGTTCGCCGTCGAACGATCGACGGCCGGTTGCACCACGACCGATGTCAGCGACGCAGCCCTCGGACCCAACTACTTCGTGCAGTTCGACGTGACCGGGACGAGTGTGGCGGTCACCACGATCGAAACGACCTGGGGTGCCGTGATCCCGGATGCCGACGCCGATTTCGGCTGACCGGTCGGACGGGTGGTCACCGATCACTCGGCGTCGCGGATCTCCCGGCGGAGCTCGTTGATCTCGTCCCGGAGCCGGGCGGCATATTCGAACTTCAGCTCGGCCGATGCCTCGTGCATCTCCTCTTCGAGCGTCTGGATGAGGCGTTGCAGCTCTTGTTGCGGCAGCGACTTGAGCTCGGCCTGCACCTTGGTGCGCTCCCGCTGACGACGGCGATCCTTGCCCGGCACGGGCGCTGTACCGCCGTCCGGACGCAACATCGACAAGATGTCGCCGACGGCTTTGCGGATCGTCTGCGGATCGATCCCGTGTTCGTCGTTGTAGGCGAGCTGGAGCTGACGCCGGCGCTGCGTCTCGCCGATCGCACGCTCCATCGAGTCGGTCTGCCTGTCGGCGTACATCACCACCTGACCGGCCACGTTCCGCGCCGCTCGACCGATCATCTGGATCAACGACGTCTCGCTCCGAAGGAACCCCTCCTTGTCGGCGTCGAGGATGCACACCAACGACACCTCGGGCAGGTCGAGCCCCTCACGCAGCAGGTTGATCCCGACCAGCACGTCGAACTCGCCGAGCCGAAGTCCGCGGAGGATCTCGATCCGCTGGATCGTGTCGATGTTCGAGTGGAGGTAGCGCACTCGCAGGCCCTGCTCGAGGAGGTAGTCGGTGAGATCCTCGGCCATCTTCTTGGTGAGGGTGGTGACGAGCACCCGTTCACCGTTGGTGACCCGGCCGTTGACCAACTCGATCAGGTCGTCGATCTGGCCCTTGGTCGGTTTGACGATCACCTCGGGATCGACCAGACCGGTCGGCCGGACGATCTGTTCGACGACCTGGCCGGACACGCGTATCTCGTACTCGCTCGGTGTCGCCGACAGGAACACGCACTGGTTGATCCGCTCAAGGACCTCCTCGAAAGTCAGCGGCCGGTTGTCGCGCGCCGACGGGAGGCGGAACCCGTGCTCGACCAGGACGTCCTTGCGGCTGCGGTCGCCGGCGAATTGCCCGTGCAGCTGCGGCACCGCGACGTGGCTCTCGTCGATGACCAGCAGGAAGTCGTCGGGGAAGTAGTCGAGCAGCGTGAACGGCGGCTCGCCGTAGTCGCGCCCGTCGATGTGCATCGAGTAGTTCTCGATGCCGTTGCAGTAGCCGACCTCGCTGATCATCTCGAGGTCGTACTGGGTTCGCATCCGGAGCCGTTGCGCCTCGAGGAGTCTGCCCTCCTCCTCGAACTGCTTGAGCCGGACCTGGAGCTCGTGCTCGATCTTGGTCGTGGCCACGGCCAGCCGCTCGTTGCCCGCGACGTAGTGCGTCGCCGGGAAGACCACCGTGCGCTTCATCTCCTCGAGCGTCTCGCCGGTGAGCGGATCGATGCGGGTCAGCCGGTCAACCGTGTCACCGAACATCTCGATCCGGAGCACGGACTCCTCGTAGGCCGGATGCACCTCGATCGTGTCACCCCGCACCCGGAACTTGCCGCGTCCGAGCGTGGCGTCGTTGCGGTCGTACTGCATGTCGACCAGCCGGCGCAGGATGTTGCGCATGTCGTAGTCGACGTCGACGCTCAGGTCGAGCAGTTGGCCCTTGTACTCGTCGGGGTTGCCCATGCCGTAGATGCAGCTCACCGACGCGACCACGATCGTGTCGCGCCGGGTGAGCAGCGCCGCGGTGGCCGAGTGGCGGAGACGGTCGATCTCGTCGTTGATCGAGCTGTCCTTCTCGATGAAGGTGTCACTCGACGGGATGTACGCCTCGGGTTGGTAGTAGTCGTAGTAGCTGACGAAGTACTCGACCCGGTTGTCGGGGAAGAACTCCTTCATCTCCGAGGCGAGCTGTGCCGCCAGACTCTTGTTGGGCGCCAGGATCAGGGTCGGGCGCTGGACCCGCTCGATCGTCCAGGCCATGGTGGCCGACTTGCCCGATCCGGTGATGCCCAGCAGGGTCTGGAACCGGTCGCCCCGTTCGATGCCTTGCGCCAACTCGGCGATCGCCTTGGGCTGGTCGCCGTCGGGCTCGAAGTCGGACACCACGCGGAACGGCCGATCGCCGGCCGTGGGTTGAGCGAGCGGTTGGGCCGCGAGTTCCGGGAGCATGATGTCGGACATCACCGCCCACCCTATCAGCGAACGTTCGTTCGATCGTCGAGGGATTCCGGCTCGAGCCACACCCGCTCGGGCGCGACGACCGGGACGTCCGGCGTGGGGGTCGTCGCTCGGTAGCGGGCGTGCGCATCGGGACCGAGCGAGGCGAAGGCCTGGTCCACGAGATCGATGTACCCCTGCCGGACCGCGGCCCGATACTCACCTCGGGCCCGTTCGTACCGATCGATCGCCGACCGGCGCGGCACGTACGTGTACACCCTCGACGACCGCCGTCGGAGCCCGGTGTCGGAGCCCGGTTCGACGCGATCGGTGACGTCGATGCGGTCGTAGTCGCTCTCGCGGCGATCGAGTTCGACGAACTCGTCGAGGCTGACGCGCACCATCGCACCATTCGTCGATCGCTGCGGACCGGCGACGATGCCGAGCGAGACCACGATGCCGGCATCGACGCGTCCGTGCGGACCGTCCCAGGTCGCACGCTGCCGGAGCGAGCCGTAGTTCCAACTTCGGGCGAATCCATGCAGCACCGAGGGCACGTAGCCGTCGTCGGGGTCGACGGGCCGACCGATGGTCGCGGCGACCGACTCGGGCGAGACCAGCGAGCCGTAGCCGAAGACCCACACGCCGGTCGTCATGTGCGCCCGAAGTGCGCGTCGGCGATCCGGACGAGCGCGCGGACCCCGTGTGCGATCGACCGTTCGTCGACGTCGAAACGCCCGACATGGAGATCGAGCCGGTGGGTCGAGGAGGGGTCGTGCACTCCGAGCCGGACGAAGGCAGCACGAATCTCCCGCGAGTACCACGCGAAATCGTCGCCACCCCAACTGTGCTCGGCCTCGACGACACCGTCGGCGCCGAACTCGGCACGAAGCGCCGTGCGGGCGGTCTCGATCAGTTCATGGTCGTTGACCACGGGTGGGACGCCGCTCGTGTAGTCCAGTTCGAACTCCGCATTCGTGCCGTCGAGCAGGCGTTGGAGCGCCTTCTCGACCAGCGCCGGCAACGTCTCCCAGACGTCGAGCCTGGGCGTGCGCACCGAGGCCCGGAGCTCGCAGGTCGTCGGGATCACGTTGGCAGCGTCACCGGAGTGGATGGCGCCGAACACGAGCTTGACGGCGTCCGGCTCACCGACGAGATCGTCGACGACCCTGGGCAGTTCGGCGACGACCCTCGCGGCAACCGTCACCATGTCGACGGTCTCCTCGGGGCGGGCCGTGTGACCGCCCGGCCCGTGCAGCACGATCGCGGCCATGTCGGCGGCACTGGTGACCGAACCGCTGCGCAGCCCGAACACGCCGACGTCGACCTTGGGCCAGCAGTGCAGACCGACGATCGCGTCGACGCCCTCGATCCCGCCGTCGGCGAGCACGTCGAGCGCGCCACCGGGCACCTGCTCCTCTGCGGGTTGGAAGAGGAACCGCAACGGACCGGGCAGTTGGTCGGGATGGTGGGCGTAGTACAACGCCGCTCCCAGCGACACCGTGGTGTGCACGTCGTGCCCGCACGCATGGCACACGCCCGGGACCTGGCTCCGGTACGGCACGTCCTTCTCGTCCGACATGCCCAACGCGTCGATGTCGGCCCGGAACGCCAGCCTCGACGTGCCGTCGGCCTCGCCGATGTCGCACACCAGCCCGGTGCCCGACGCGAGCCGCCGCACGTCGGCTCCGGCGAGCTCGAGGCGTTCCATCAGGAACTCGGTCGTCGCGTGCTCCTCGCGACTCAACTCGGGATGCGCGTGCAGGTGCCGACGAGTCGCGATGAGCCCCTCACCGTGCTCGCGAAGCCAGGCGTCGATCGGCCGGTCCGTCACGATCGCACGTCGTTCGAACTCGATGGATCATCCGCTCGATGCACGCACGGGATCGTACCCCCGCGCGGCGGGGCCGCGGCTCGTGGGTGTCACGCCGTCGCCACCCCCACGATCAGCAGTCCCTGACCGATGTGATACGGCGCGTGCACCGACACACGACCCCCCGGGAGCGGGCCGACGAAGCGTTGGTAGCCGAGGATCCAGTCGCTGATCGCGAACAGCGACGCGCCAGCGGCGGCCATCCAGATCGCGGTGCCCCACGACGTGATCACCATGAGCGAGATCACCATCGCGTAGAACACCACCGCGCCGGCGAGCACGTCGCCGCCGTGGCGGCGGGCACCCGCCAACGTACGCGGCACGAAGCGGTACGCCAGGAGCACGATCGTGAACGCCGCACCTGCGAGCGCCGGCGCCAACTCGAAACCCGTGCCCAACGCCGCCACCGCATACGCCAGGTGGCCGATCGCAAACGCTCCGAGGCCGACCATGAACGACGTCTCGCCATCGTCGAGCAGCGCGACATCACCTACGAGGCCGAGCACGGCACCCACCACGAGCCAGAGTCTGACCTCGCCCGGCGCCGATCCGGCGACGGCCGCCACGCCGACGAGCGTTGCCATGGTCACCGGTTTCGCGACCAGTTCGACGCGGCGTCGGGAGGTGCCGACGGCCCACCAGTCGACGGCACCTGCGCAGAGGGCAACCGACAACAGCAGGGCGGTCACCGTCACACCGGCGAGCGTACGTGTTTGAATGGGCAAGGTGCCCAGCCGCCGACCGTTCCGCCTCGAGACCGAGCGGTTGTCGATCCGATCGATCAACCGCGACGACATCACTGCGTTCACACGCTACCGACAGCTCCCCGAGGTCGCTCGATACCAGGACTGGCCCATGCCCTACACCCGCGATCTCGCTCACGAGCTGATCGACACGATGGAGGCACTGGGCGGCCCGACACGGAACGAGTGGGTCCAGCTGGCGATCGACGCCGGCGACGGCATGGTCGGCGACGTGGCGATCTGGCTCGACGACGCCGGCACGTTCGCGATGCTCGGCTACACGCTCGACCCGCTCCACCAGGGCAAGGGCTACGCATCGGAGGCGGTGGAGACCGTCATCGAGTGGCTGTTCCGGCGACGGAAGGTGCACCGGATCGCAGCCACGATCGATCCGCGCAATCTCGCCTCCGCCCGGGTGTTGGAGAGATGTGGGTTCGAATACGTGGGTACGGCACGATCGGCAGCGCTCGTACGCGGGAAATGGTGCGACGACGCCCGCTTCTCGCTCCTCGAGCCGGACTGGAAGGCCTGGCGCTCACGACCGACCTCACCGCCGACCGATGTCGGGCTGATCGAGATCACAGCCGACAACGTGCGCGCGGTGAGCGACATCGAGCAATCGTTCTCACAACGCGAACTGGTCGCCCCGGTGCTGGTCTCGCTGGCGGAGGCGCTCGTTCCCCCGAACGTGAGGGGCGAGGCCGTCCGGCCGTGGGTCCGGGCGATCGAGGCCGACCGCGAGATCGTCGGGTTCATCATGCTCGCCGAGCCCTACGAGGGGAGCACCGACCCGTTTCTGTGGCGCCTGATCGTCGACCACCGCCACCAAGGCCGCGGCATCGGCCGCCGGGCGGTCGAGCAGGTCATCGCCGAACGACGTGCGGCCGGCCACTCGCACGTCACGGTCAGCTATGTACGCGACGCCGTCGGTTCACCGGCCCGCTTCTACGAGCGCTTGGGCTTCGTCCCGACCGGGCGTATCGACGACGGCGAGACCGAGGCCCGAGTCGACCTCTCCCCCTGACGGCCCGTCAACCCACGTCGGAACGCAACCGTTCGAGCTCGTGCCAGAGTGCATCGACTTCGTCGCGCAGCCGCGAGAGATCGCCGGAGTTGTCGACCACGTGTGTGGCCCGGGCGAGACGTTCTTCACGATCGATCTGGCTGACGATCCGTTTGCGGGCGTCCTCGTCGTCCATCCCGCGGAACTCGACGAGACGTTCGATCGCGACCTCGTGGGGCACGTCGACGACCACGGTCGCCGCGATGTCGTCGCGAGGATTCTCGCCCAGGAGCGGGAAATCCAAGACGACGATCTTGTCGGTCTCGGCCTGTGCCGCGATCTGACGTGCGATCTCGTCCTGCATCGCCGGATGGACGATGGCGTTCAGGTCGATCAGCGCCTGCTTGGCCTCGTCGGAGTCACCGAACACGATCGAGGCGACCGCAGGCCGGTCGAGTGACCCGTCGTCGTTGATGATGTGTGCGCCGAAGCGCTCGGCCATCCGGTCCAGGACGGGCGAACCGGGGAGCTGCAGCTCGCGGGCGATCCGATCGGCGTCGACGATGACGGCGCCGTGCTCGGCGAGGAGCTGCGAGACGGTCGACTTCCCCGCGCCGATCCCCCCGGTCAACCCGACCAGGAGCACGTGTGGTCAGGCCTCGCTGGTCTCGTCGGTGGTCTCCGGGGCCACGCCGCCGTCGGTCGCGACGGCGACCACGTCGGTCGCTTCGGCTTCACCGGCGTCGGCGCCCTCGAACTCGGCCCACGCGGCTTCGACCTCGTCACTGCTCGTCGCCCAGTTGCCCTCGGCATCGACCTCGAAGTGCTCGCGGTACTCGGCGGCGAGCTCGCCGCCCTCGGCCGCCTGCTTGATCGACAGGCTGATCCGGCGCCGCGCGAGGTCGAGATCGATGATCTTGACCCACAGCTCCTCGCCCGGCGTGACGACCTGCTCGGGCGAGTCGACGTGATGCGTCGACATCTCGGAGATGTGCACGAGACCTTCGATGCCGTCGCCCACCTGCACGAACGCACCGAACTGCACGAGCTTGGTGACCCGGCCGTAGACGAGCTGACCGACCTCGTGGGTCTCGGCGAACTCCTGCCACGGATCGGCCTGCGTGGCCTTCAGCGAGAGGCTGATGCGCTCACGGCTGAAGTCGACGTCGAGCACCTGCACCTTGACCGGATCGCCGACGGCGACCACCGAGCCGGGATGGTCGACATGCTTCCACGACAGCTCGCTGACGTGGATCAGTCCGTCCATACCACCCAGATCGACGAAGGCACCGAAGCTGACCACCGACGACACGGTGCCCTCGCGGATCTCACCGATCTTGAGGTTGGTGAGGAAGCTGTCGCGCGTCTCCTTCTGGTTCTCCTCGAGATAGGCCCGACGCGACAGCACCACGTTGTTGCGATTCTTGTCGAGCTCGATGATCTTGGCCTGCACCGTGGTGCCGATGTACGGCGCGAGGTCACGAACACGGCGGAGCTCGACGAGCGATGCGGGCAGGAAGCCCCGAAGGCCGATGTCGACGATGAGTCCACCCTTGACGACTTCGATGACCGGACCCTCGACGATCTCGTCGGCTTCCTTCTTGGCCTCGATCGTGCCCCAGGCCCGCTCGTACTGGGCACGCTTCTTGGAGAGGACCAGCCGGCCCTCTTTGTCTTCCTTGGTGAGGACCAATGCCTCGATCTCTTCGCCGAGCGAGACGATCTCGGCCGGGTTGGCGTCGTTGCGGATGCTCAGCTCACGGCTCGGGATCACACCCTCGCTCTTGTATCCGATGTCGAGCAACACTTCGTCCTTGTCGATCTTGACGACGGTGCCGTTGACCATCTGGCCGTCTTCGACTTCGACGATCGTGCCGTCGATGGCGTCGGCGAAGCTCATGCCGAGATCGTCGGACACGATCTCGCGTGGGGTGTAGTTGCCCTCGTCGTCGAACGTGCCGAACGCCGGGTTGTCGGCGGGTGCGGTGCTCGTGTCGGTGGGCTGGGTCGTGGTATCGGACAAGGAACGGACTACTTTCGGAAACGATTGGGGCGGGTGTTCTCGGACGCACTGGTACCCAGTGCAGGCAACAACGCTACCAGCAGCCCGCTGAATCCAACAGGGCCGTCCGTCACGGGCGACGGGTTGCGAGCAGGAGCAACTCGGGGGTGTCGAGCGTCGGCTGCTGCGAGCCGAAGGCACCGGGTTCGACACCGCTGATCGAATCGACCGACAGCCCGTTCGCGGCGCACAGCAGGCGGAGCTCCCGAGGGGTGTAGCAGCCGGTCCAGAGGCTCGTCTCGATCGTCTCGCCGGCCGCGTTGCGGACCTCGGTCCGTTCATGGTTGACGCCGGACTCGACATCGAACTCGGCGTCATCCCAGTGTCTCACGACGAAGTAGGAACTGAACGCGCTGAGCGCCAGCCGACCGGCCGGCTTCAACGACCGGGCCAGTCCGGCGAACACGACCCCGTCGTGCGCGTCGGCCGTCATGAGACCGAACCCGCCTTGACACAGGCAGATCACGGCATCGAATTCCCGATCGAACGCCAGCGTTCGAGCATCGAGCCGTTCGAAGGTGGCACCGGGCGGCGCGCCGTCACGGGCCAGATCGACGAATCGCCGGCTGACGTCGATCCCGTGCACGGCGATGCCGCGTTCGGCGAGCGCATACGCGTGTCGCCCCGGACCGCATCCGACGTCGAGTACCCGCATGCCGGGTGCGAGCGCGAGTGCGGGAATCAGGAACTCGACCTCCTGGCGGGTGCCTCTCGTGAACGAGTACCGCAGGTACGCCGCGCCGAGGTGGTCGGCGACCGGTTCGAACCAGTGATCCGGATCCTCGGCCGTCATCGCATCAGTCTGGCGCACGCCGAGTGGGTCGATGCGTGTTGCGTTCATCCGTGCGCTCCGGGTGGTAGGACTGGAGCGTGTCCAACCGAATGCGGGATCTCGTGTCACCGCTCGCACAGCGGGAGCCCCGGTTCCTGTTCGGTGCGCAACTGGTCTCGGGGCTCGGCGACTGGGCGGGTCGGCTGGCACTCGCGGTCGTGGTGTTCGAGCAGTCGGACTCCGCGCTGTGGACCGCTGCGGTCACCATCGTGTCCCTGGTGCCCTGGCTCGGCCCGGGGCAGCTCTTGGCGACGTTCGCCGATCGATTCGGTCGAGTCGCGGTGATGATCGCCGCCGATCTCACCCGCGCCGCGCTGTTCATCACGATGGCCGCGCCCCTGCCGACCGCCGGCCTGCTGGCACTGGCGTTCGTGGCCGGACTGTGCGTGCCCCCGTTCACGTCAGCGCGAGGTGCCGCACTCCTCGACGTGGTGAGTCCCGAGCGATACGGCAAGGTGATCGCGCTGTTCGGGGTGGCGACCCAGGCCGAGATCGTCGCCGGCTACGCCCTCGGGGGCACCGTGATCGCACTCGTCGGGGCGAAGTACACACTGGCACTCAACGCATCGACGTTCGTCATCTCGGCGCTCCTGGTCGCTGCGATCCGTCACAGCCCCGCGTCGGATCGCCACGAAGGATCCTCGCTCGGCTTCGCCGGCGTCAAGGCCGGCACGCGCGTGTGGCGGCGCGATCCACTCTGCCGGCGGGCGCTCGCGCTCTTCGTGGGTGTGAACATGATGATGGTGCTCCCCGAGGCGTTGGTCGTCCCGTACGCCGACGAGCTCGGTGCCGCACCCGCCACCGCCGGTCTCCTGGCGGCGACGATCGCGGTCGGTGCGATGGTCGCGATGTCGGTCAGTCCCGATCACGACGACCCGCGGGTGTTGCTCCGGCTGGCGGCCCGACGCGCACTCCTCCTCTCGCTCGCGACGGCGTGCCTGTTCATGGTGTCGATCAGATGGGTGCCGTCGGTCGCCGCACTGGCGCTCCTGGTGTCGGGTGCTGTCGACGCGATCGCGGTGCCCACCAACCAGGTGGTCGGCGCACGGCTGCCGCGTGAGGGCCGCGCCGCCGCGATGTCCGTGGCCGGTGGTGTCCAGTACGGCTCCCAGGCTGCAGCCGTCGCTGCCGGCGGCGCGCTCGCCGTGTGGATCGGCACCGGACCCGTGCTCGTCGGCGCGGCACTCGGGGCCGCTACCGTGACCGGGTGGTCGCTGCTGCGCCCACCGAGCAGTCCGTGACAGCGCCCAGCGTGAGCATCACGTGAGATCCCACGTCGCTGCGTGGTCGACGACGATCAGGTTCCGGAAAGATCGTCGCAGACCCTGGGCTCGAGCGACCGGATTCCGTACGGTCGACTTGGTGCTGACCACGACCGATCCCAGGATCGCCGACGAGCAGACGCTCGATCGTGCTCGCCGTGGTGACAGCGACGCGCTCGCCGACCTGTGGACGATCTATCAGCCGCAGCTGCTGCGCCTGTTGCGCACACGTGGGCGGTCAGCCGCTGAGGACATCGCCAGCCAGACGTGGATCGACGTCGGGCGGAGCATCGAGCGATTCGACGGCGACGGCGACGGCTTCAGGAATTGGATCTTCACGATCGCTCAGCGACGTGCGATCGACGAGACCCGGCGATTCGCTCGCCGCAACGAGTCTGCGTTGGAGTCGATCACGCCGCGGCTCGCCGCGCGGCGGACGGATCCGATGGGCGACTCACTCGACGGTGTGCTCGCGCTCCTCCGGACCCTCCAGCCGGTTGCGGCCGAGGTCGTGATGCTGCGCGTCGTGCACGATCTGCCGGTCGCCGAGGTCGCAGCGATCACCGGGCAGACCGAGAGCAACGTCCGGGTTCTCGCTCACCGTGCGCTCGAGCGACTGCGCCGAACGATCGAGGACGGTGGCGCCGTGGGGACGGCCTTCGCGCCCGATCTCAGCTTTGCGTGATCGACGCCCGCTCGCTCCCGCCCCCACTCCTCCGACCCGTTGGTCGCACTGGTCGGGATCGCCGGCCTGGTCTCCACCGCGGCACGACGAGGGCACCCGGCTTCGGTGTCCGCCGGCACGGTCACCTGGCGAGGGAGGTCGACGACGGCGAACCCGTCCGCTCGAGTTGATCACCGACGAAGCCGCCGGGGATCTCGCTCGGAATCACCGTCGCGATTCGACGAATCGACGTCGCGATCGACGACTCCGGCGTCACACCGGTGCCGGGCCTCGATCAGCCCGGCGAGATCCTGTACGGACCGGATCTCCCGAGTTCGGGTGGCCGGCCCGAGGTCATCTTCGCGACACGACGTGGCACGGCGTCAGGTCGCGGGCGTGCTCCATCGAGCAGCGTCGAGCCGGTTCCTCCCGACGACCAATCGACCCGACGACGAACGGTCGTCGGTCTGGACGCCGGTCGGCCAGATGAAGCGTCGCGATTCTTGAGCTTCACTTGATGCGCAGAATGTAACAACTCAGCCACTCAGAGCGATATTCAGTTGTGATAACAGCGTACGACCACCACCGTGGGAGCCAAGAATGATCAGTCATCGTGCACCAGGTCTGCGCCGCCGGCGGCGTGTCGCGGCACCACTCGTCGTACTGCTGGCCCTCGTCGGAGTGGTCTCGGCTCCGGGATCGGACTCGACTCCGAGCTCCACTCCGGCCGTCGCCGACCCGAGCCCGATCTCGTTGGCGATGGCCGTCCGGCCGGGTGAGCCGGTGATCATGAAGATGGTCACCGAGAAGTCGAAGTCCGAGTACGCCGGCAAGGGGGCCACCGGGCGGGGTATCGACGTCGCCCTGATCGACTCCGGCGTCACGCCGGTCGGCGGGCTCGATCAGCCGGGCAAGATCCTCAACGGACCCGATCTCTCGAACGAGGGCGGCCTGGCCAATCTCGCCGGGCTCGACACGTACGGGCACGGAACCCACCTGGCCGGCATCATCGCGGGTGACGACGGCGACATGGTGCGCGGCATCGCCCCCGACAGCCGCATCGTCAGCGTCAAGGTCGCCGGCGCCACGGGCGAGACCGACATCGCCCAGGTGATCGCGGGGATCGACTGGGTGATCGAACACCGCAACGACAACGGGCTCAACATCCGGGTCCTCAACCTGTCGCTGGGCATGCCCGGCGTCAAGACCAACCAGGGCGACCCACTGTCGGCCGCCGTCGAGCGGGCGTGGGACGCCGGCATCGTCGTCGTCGCCGCCACCGGCAATCGCGGCAACGACCACGGTGGGATCGACAGCCCGGCCGTGTCGCCGTACGTGATCGCCGTCGGCGCGCACGAGATGTACGACTCCTCCGGCGCCCAGGACTGGATCGCACCGTGGAGCTCGGGTGGCAACGAATACCGCCAGCCCGACGTCGTGGCGCCGGGTCGCTCGATCATGAGCCTGCGGGTGCCGGGCTCCAAACTCGACCAGATGTACCCCTCGGCCCGCGTCGACGGCAAGTACTTCCTCGGCTCGGGCAGTTCGCAGTCGGCGGCTGTCGTCAGTGGGTTCACCGCGGCGATGCTGTCCCGCTACCCCACGCTCACCCCCGACCAGGTCAAGCACCTCCTCGAGACGCGCGCCGTCGACTTCAAGGACGTCGAGCACTACATCGACGGCGCCGGCAAGATCGACCCCAAGGAATCGATCCGTTCGATCAAGGACGCGCTCAAGGCGCCGGTCCAGGACTACCCGTACGCCCTGACGACGACCGGTTCGACCGGCCTCAGTGCGCCTTCGGGTGCGACCTGGTCCGGTGGCACCTGGAACGGCGCCACCTGGTCCGGCGGTGTCTGGTCCGGTGCCACGTGGTCCGGTGCCACGTGGTCCGGTGCCACGTGGTCCGGCGGTGTCTGGTCCGGAGCGACCTGGTCCGGGGCCACCTGGTCCGGAGCGACCTGGTCCGGAGCGACCTGGTCCGGTGCCACCTGGTCCGGAGCGACCTGGTCCGGTGCCACCTGGTCCGGAGCCACCTGGTCCAGCATCGAGTCCTCGGCAGCGTTCTGGTCATGAGCATCACGAACCGCACTCCTCGGGGCCGGATCGCCGCGATCGCAGCCGTCACGGCACTGCTCGCCGTCACCCCGGCGCTCGACGTCGACGCCGCGAAGAACGGCAGCGGGTGGACCACCGACGCCTCGCTCACGACGCCCACCACCACGTCGACCACGACGACCGTTGCCCCGACGACCCCGACCAAGACGCGGGGCAAGAAGGCCACGAGTCAGGGGAACAGCTTGGCGACGGTGGTCGATCAGATCGGTGCCGACGACATGTGGGCCGCCGGCTACACGGGCGACGGTGTCGACGTCGCCGTGATCGACACCGGGATCGCCCCGGTCGCCGAGCTCTCCACCACCGACGTCTTCGTCGGACCCGACCTCTCCTTCGAGAGCGGCGTCGACGCCGTCGCCGGCCTCGACACGTACGGTCACGGCACCCACATGGCCGGCATCATCGCCGGCCGCACCCCCGGCGCCGACCCACTCCGCCCCGAGCCGGACGACTTCGTCGGGGTCGCCCCCGATGCCGGCATCGTGAGCGTCAAGGTCGCCGACAACACCGGCGCCGTCGACGTCTCCCAAGTCATCGCCGCCATCGACTGGGTCGTCCAGAACCGCACCACCAACGGACTGAACATCCGCGTCCTCAACCTCTCCTACAACACGGACAGCACCCAGCAGTACGTCGACGATCCCCTCTCCAAGGCCGTCGAGAACGCCTGGAACCACGGCATCGTCGTCGTCGTCTCGGCCGGCAACGAAGGCCGTGCCGCCTACGGACTCGCCAACCCGGCCACCAACCCGAAGGTGCTCGCGGTGTCTGCCGCCGAGCTGTACGACGGGTACGGCTGGGGTGTGCCGGTGTGGGCGCCGTCGGGCGACACGGTCCGCAACCCCGACCTGATCGCACCGGGCGTCTCGATCGCCAGCCTGCGGGTGCCCGGCTCACGGATCGACGTCGAGCATCCCGGCGGGCGGGTCACCGGTGACGATCGGCTGTTCCTCGGATCCGGTACCTCGCAGGCGGCCGCCATCACGTCGGGCGCCGCGGCGCTGCTCCTCGAGCAACGCCCCGAGCTCACCCCCGACCAGGTGAAGCATCTGCTCATCGACAACACCGCCACCGTCTTCGAGAAGGAGATCTTCAAGGGCCACGGTCTGCTCGACCTCACGGCGGCGATGACCGCCACCGCATCGAGCGCGGGTCAGACCCACGCGCCGGCGACCGGACTCGGTTCGCTCGAGGCCGCGCGCGGCACCGACCACGTCACCATCGGCGACGCCGCGATCGTCGGCGAGTACACCGTCACCGGCGCCGCGTGGGACCCGACGGCCTGGGTCACAGCCAGCGAAGCCGCTACCGCGTGGGACGGAACCGACGACTGGTCGGGCTCCACCTGGTCGGGCTCCACCTGGTCGGGCTCCACCTGGTCCGGCTCCACCTGGTCCGGCTCCACCTGGTCCGGCTCCACCTGGTCCGGCTCCACCTGGTCCGGCTCCACCTGGTCCGGCTCCACCTGGTCCGGCTCCACCTGGTCCGGCTCCACCTGGTCCGGCTCCACCTGGTCCGGCTCCACCTGGTCCGGCTCCACCTGGTCCGGCTCCACCTGGTCCGGCTCCACCTGGTCATGACGGAAGGACGAAGGTCCCCATGAACCGCAACCTCGAATCACCAGCGGGCACGGTGGGCAACACCCATCTCGCCCGGGCACGACACGACGCCGACGACACCTCCAACGAACTCGCACTCGGGCGCACGTCATCATGACGCATCGAACCAGAATCGATCTGTACCAACCGGCCCGGCGCCATCTGGCCCGTCGCCGGCGACGGGCACTCGCCGCACTCGTCGCCGCCGGTTCGGTCATGGCCGTGGCCGGCGTCGCCTCGGCGGGCAAGGGGTCCGGTGGACCCCCGAAGGGCGACTCGGGCGGCAGTGCGGTCACGTACTGCTCCGACCTGTCCGGCACGTCGACGACGTTGCATGACGTGAACGTCGCGATCGGCGCCGACGGGTTCCACAAGCCGTCGGGCAGGAAGACGCCGCCGATCATGGGTGCGGGGATCGACGTCGCGGTGATCGACACCGGCATCAACCCGGGCGGCGTCCAGAACGTCGTCGACGGCCCCGACCTGTCGTTCGACGCGCTCGACGACAACCTGCGCCACCGCGACCTCCACGGTCACGGCACGAACATGGCCGGCATCATCGCCACCAACACCTCCACCGAATGGGGTGTCGCCCCCGAGGCTCGGGTCGTGAACGTCAAGGTCGGTGCCGGTGACGGCACCGTCGACGTGTCCCAGGTGATCGCCGGGATCGACTGGGCGGTGCAGAACCGCAACGCGAACGGGATGAACATCCGGGTCATCAACCTGGCCTACGACAGCGACGCCGACGTCGACTACCGCACCGACCCGCTCACCCACGCCGTGGAGAACGCATGGCGGCACGGCATCGTCGTCGTCGTCGCCGCCGGCAACGACGGCCGTGGTGTGCACCGGCTCGGTAACCCGGCCATCGATCCGTTCGTGATCTCCGTCGGCGCCAGCACCAAATCCAGCGGCGGCTCCTGGAAGGCGGGCACCTTCTCCTCCACCGGCGACGGGACCCGCAACCCCGACCTGGTCGCCCCCGGCGACGCTCTCGTGAGTCTCGGTGTGGCCGGTTCGTACCTCACCGACACCTACCCCGATGCGACCTGCACCGGAGACGACGGACTGCCGCGGCTGCGCGGCTCGGGCACATCCCAGGGCGCTGCGGTCGTGGCCGGTGCGGCGGCGATGCTGCTCGAACAGCGCCCCGACCTCTCCCCCGACCAGGTCAAGTACCTGTTCACCTCCACCGCCACCGACCTCGGTGAACAGCCCGACAAGCAGGGCCACGGCATGGTGAACCTGGCTGCTGCCATGGCGGCACCCACCCCCGGCATCGAAGCCGTCCAGACCCACCAGCCCGCGATCGGTACGGGCAGCCTGGAGGCCGCCCGCGGCAGCTTCCACGTCGGCACCGACGGTGACTACCTCCAAGGCGAGCTCACCGCGTTCGGTGGCGAATTCGACGCCGCCGCCCATGCGGTCGCCCGCACCAACGACAGCGCCTGGACCGACCAGACCTGGAACGGCGCCACCTGGTCCGGCGGCACCTGGTCCGGCGCCACCTGGTCCGGCGCCAGCTGGAGCGGGGCGACCTGGTCCGGGGCGACCTGGAGCGGGGCGACCTGGAGCGGGGCCACCTGGAGCGGGGCCACCTGGTCCGGAGCGACCTGGTCCGGAGCGACCTGGTCCGGCGCGACCTGGTCCGGTGCATCGTGGTCCGGTGCATCGTGGTCCGGTGCATCGTGGTCCGGTGCATCGTGGTCCGGCGCAAGCTGGTCATGATGACGGGCAACTGATCTACCTCACGCCGCCGACTGCTCGTCACGGCCCCCGTGGCCGTGATCGGCGTCGTCGCCGCGTTCTCGGCGGTCGTCGCCACGGACGACGATCGCTCCACGTCGTCCGGGTCGGCGCGGCAACGGCGCCCGGCGCTGAACATCACCGGGTGCGGGAGGAGTCGTCAGCCCTTCGCGGCGGCCCAGGTGTCGCCCCAGGCGACGTTCACCTCGAGTGGGACATCGAGGTCGGCCGCGCCCCGCATCAGATCGATCACGAGGTCACCGACGACGTCGTGCTCGCCGGCGGGCACCTCGACGATGACCTCGTCGTGCACCTGGAGCACCAGCTCGCTCTCGTACCCGGCGGCTTCGAGCGCGTCGTCGATCCGCACCAGGGCCACCTTGAAGATGTCGGCCGCCAGTCCCTGGATGCCGGCGTTCATCGCCTGCCGCTCCCCCGCCTGACGGATCCTCCAGTTCGAGTTGAGGAGTTCGGGGATGGGCCGGCGACGGCCGAACAGGGTCTCGGTGTAACCCGTCTTCCGGGCCTCCTGGACCGTGGCGTCCATGTACGCCTTGACGTTCGGGAACGCCTCGAAATACGCGTCGAGGATCACGGCCGCATCGTCGGTGGCGATGTTGAGTCGCTGGCCGAGCCCGTAGGCCTCCATACCGTACGCCAGACCGTACGACACCATCTTGGCCTTCGACCGCTGGTCGAGCGTCACGTCGGCGGGGTCGACCTCGAACACCCGCGCCGCAGTGGCATTGTGGATGTCCTGACCGCTGGTGAACGCCTCGACCAGACCAGGGTCGCCCGCGAGATGGGCGATGCACCGCAGCTCGATCTGGTTGTAGTCGGCGACGAGCAGCGTGCGCCCGGGCGACGGCACGAACGCGGTCCGGAAGACACGCCCCTCGTCGCTGCGGACGGGGATGTTGTGCAGGTTCGGCTGGTCGGAACTGAGTCGGCCGGTTCGGGCGACCGTCTGGTTGAACGTGGCATGGATGCGGCCGTCCTCGGCGACCTCGTGCAGCAGCCCCTCCCCGTACGTGCCGCGCAGCTTCTCGACCTCACGGTGCCGCAGCAGCGGCACGATGAACTCGGGCCACTGATCCTTGAGTTTCTCGAGCGTCTGCGCATCGGTCGAGTAGCCGGACTTGGTCTTCTTGACACCGACCGGGCTCAGTTCCTTCTCGTCGAACAACAGCGCCCGCAGCTGCGTCGGCGAGTTGAGGTTCAGGTCGTCATGGCCGGCGACCTCGCGAAGTTCGGCCCCGAGTGACTCGACCTCGTTCGTCAGCCGCTCGTTGATCGAACGGAGCGTGTCCACGTCGACGCCGACGCCGACGTGCTCCATCTTGGCGAGCACCCGCACCAGGGGATTCTCGATCGAGTGGTACAGCTCGGCCATGCCTTGTGCATCGAGGCTGGCCTCGATCGGCCCGGCGATGTGGTGGACCGCCAAGGCGTCGCGGCCTGCCCGCTGTGCCGGCGTGGCGGCCGTGCCGTCGAGGTCGAGCTGACCGGACGATGCGGCATCGTCGCTGGGCGGCGCGTACGACGTGTGCTTGGTGAGGAGATCGCCGAGTTCGTAGCGGGCCTCGGCCGGGTCGATGAGATACGCCGCGATCGCGACGTCGAGTTGCAGACCGCGGAGGTCGACATCGGCCTCGAGGAGCGAACGCATCAGCGGCTTCACGTTGTGGCCACGAACGTGGGCGTGGTCGGCCAACGCAGATGCGACGGACCCGTCGCGCAGCAGCGCACCGGGCACCCAGGCCACCGAGGATGTCGCCGCGTCGGTCACGAACGCGATCCCTACGAGACCGCTTCGGCCCGGATCACCCTCCCAGACCGCGGCCACGTCGAGCACTGCGGCGTCCGTGAGTGCGGCTGCGGCGGCTGATGCATCGTCGAGTTCGGTGACCTCGGCCACCAATTCGTCGCGAGGCTCACTCGACGCGATTCCAGCGCTCGGGCCGAGCGCTTCGGCCAGCCGATCGGCGAGCGTCCGAAATTCGAGGAAGTCGAACAGCCGCTGGACCTCGGCGGGGTCGGGATCGATCGCCATCGCATCGAGGTCGACCGACTCGATCGGCGCGTCATGGTGCAGGATCATCAGCTCGAGGTTCTTGCGGACACGAGCCTCGTGCTCGGCGAGGTTCTCCCGGAGCTTCGGGGTCTGCTCGTCGAGGTGTTCGAAGATGCCGTCGAGCCCGCCGTACTTGTTGATCAGCTTCGCAGCCGTCTTCTCACCGACGCCGGGCACACCGGGCAGGTTGTCGGAGCTGTCGCCGCGCAGGGCTGCGTACTGGGGGTACAGCGTCGGCGTCACCCCGGTGCGCTCCGCGATCCCGGCCTCGTCGTACAGCGCGTAGTCGCTGACGCCACGCTTGTTGTAGAGGACCTTGACGTTCGGGTCCTGCACGAGTTGATAGCTGTCGCGGTCGCCCGTCACGATCAGCACCGTGTCGCCCCGTTCGACGAGCTTCGTGGACAGCGTCGCGATCAGATCATCGGCCTCCCAGCCGGCGGCCTCGATCTGCTGGATGCCGAGCGCCTCGAGCACCTCGCGCACGAGCCCCATCTGCTGGCGCAGGATGTCGGGGGCGGCCTCGCGTTGCGCCTTGTACTCGGGTTCGGCCTCGTGCCGGAACGTCGGCTCGGGGCGGTCGAACGCCACCACCATGCCATCGCACTCCTGATCTTTGATCACGTTGATCAGCATCGACGTGAACCCGAACACCGCATTCGTGACCTGCCCGCTCGCAGTGGCCATGTCGGCGGGCAACGCGAAGAACGCCCGGTAGGTCAGCGAGTTGCCGTCGACGAGGAGGTAGTTGGCCACGCCGACACGTTACGCGTTGGCAGGAACGAACCCCCGGCCTGCGTGGCCGGGGAACACCGGTCACACCGGGCCGAACCCGAACACGACTGCGAGCCGGGGAAGCGCCAGCGAGCCAACGGCCACACCCGGCCTGCGTGGCCGGGGAGCACTGATCACGGACGCAGCGAACCGTCGAGCACTCGCAGCGCGACATCGCGCATCTTGGTGCGTTCGCTCATGGCCGTCCGTTGGATGAACGAGAAGGCGTCACCCTCCTTCATCCCGCACTCGTCGATCAGTACCCCCTTGGCCCGATCGATCGTCTTGCGAGCCTCGAGCTGCTCGCCGAGCGCGTCGATCTCGCCGGTCAGGTTGCGGAGCTCTCGGAACCGTCCGATCGCGACCTCGATCGCGGGCACGAGATCACTCTTCTGGAACGGCTTGACGAGATACGCCAATGCGCCGGCGTCACGGGCCTGCTCGATGACCTCCCGCTGACTGAACGCCGTCAGGATCAACACCCCACACAGCTTCTCGTCGGTGATGATGCCGGCCGCCTCGAGACCGTCCATCCCCGGCATCTTCACGTCGAGCACGGCGAGGTCGGGCATCAACGTACGAACCAGCTCGACGGCTTCGTCGCCCCGGCCCGTCTCGCCGACCACGTCGTACCCCTCCTCCTCGAGGGTCTCGCGCAGGTCCATGCGGATGATGGCTTCGTCTTCGGCGATCACGACTCTGAGCGACACTGGGGTTCCTTTCGCGGGCCTCGACGGCCACCAGTCACATTCAACCAGCCCGGCACGTAGGACGAGCGGTTCACCGTCCGGCGTTCATCTGATCGAGCAACCGGTCCTGACGCGACTCGAGTTCGACGATCGCGTCGACGATGTGTCGGCGGTGTTTGCGCATCGCATCGGCGTGCTTGCGGGCATCGTTGGCTTCGAACGACGCCCCGGGCGTTTCCGACACGAGCGCCCGGATCGCCTGACTGTCGGCGTCATCGGCCACGACGGCGAGCTGCTCGTCGATCTGCGCCAGTTCGGCGCGGAGTGACCGCAACCGTGCCGAGGTCTGCGTCAGCCGCCGTCGGACGAGCCAGGAACCCATGTGCCCCGGGTGGGATTCGAACCCACACTGGACGGTGTTTGAGACCGCTGCCTCTGCCGTTGGGCTACCGGGGCGTGCGGGTGAGACTATCGGCGCCGCACACCCCGTCATCGGGTGTGCGTCAGCGGCTCTTCACCACGAGCGTGCCGGCGAACAGATCCCACACCGCCGTGCGGAGCGGCTTCGAGAAGATGAACACGAGGCTGACGATCAGGATCACGAGCTGAGCGAGACTCACGAGCACGTTCAACGCAACGAAGGGCGGGATGAGAGCGAACGCGCCCGGGAGGGCCCACCGTTTGATCGCATGGCTCCACTCGACGTCGGCCCCGTTCTGTTGGATCACCCGCATCCCGAACGCAAGCTTCATCGGGGAACCACCGAACATCTTCGTGCACACGGCATCCCACGCGAACCCGACCCCTGCACCCAGGAGCCCGATGAGATAGGCCCGACCGAGACTCGCGTCGGTACCGATGCCGGCGAGTCCGGCGTCGTCGTCGCCACTCAGGATGATCGCAGCGAAGATCGACCCGAAGACGAAGCTCAGAATCAGATAGTCGAGAATTTCGCGCGAGCACACGCATGCCGGACGACGCCAACTCCCGGCCGCCCGGTACGGCAGCACCGAACGGTGGGGGCGGAGGCGGCGCCGCCGGAGGCGGCGGTGGGGGCGGAGGCGGTGGCGGGGGAGGCGGCGTGTCGCTCATGTCGGCCGATGGTAGGCGCCGGGGAGTACGTCGTCTGAGGACCTGGCATGGTGTGCCACACCGGCTGCACGGGAAACCGATGGGTTACTCACGGGTAGTACCAGGAGCTCCCTCGGAAGCGTCTAGCCTCGCCCTGATGCTCGCATTCACCTTCCCCGGTCAGGGGTCGCAGCGACCGGGAATGGGCCGGCCTTGGGTCGACCACGACAGTTGGGAACTGGTCGACGAGGCGAATGAGATCGCCGGACGAGACATCGCAGCGCTGCTGCTCCACGCCGACGGCGACGAGCTCAAGGACACCCGGAACGCACAACTGACGACGTTCGTGTCGAGCCTGATGGTGCTCGACGCGGTCGAGCGACTCGGCATCGAAGCCAGCTTCTGCGCGGGGCACAGCCTCGGTGAGTACACCGCGCTGGCAGCCACGGGAGCGCTCGGTTTCGACGAAGGTGTCGCCCTCGTGTCCGAGCGCGCAGCTGCCATGCACGACGCCGGCGCCGCCCACGTCGGCACGATGGCGGCAGTCCTCGGGCTCGACGACGATCAGGTCGAGGTCGCGTGCAATCTGGCCGACGCCGACGTCTGGGTCGCGAACTTCAACGCGCCCGGTCAGGTCGTGATCGCCGGCGACCCCGCGGCGGTGGAGAAGGCCGGCGCCCACGCCAAGGAGCTCGGGGCCAAGCGCGTCATGCCGCTGCAGGTGTCGGGCGCCTTCCACACGTCGTTCATGGCGCCCGCACGCGACCGGCTCCGGGAGGCGATCGCCGCCGCCGACATCCGCGACGCCGAGATCCCGGTGGTCTCCAACGTCGACGCGAAACCACACGACCGGGGCGCCGAATGGACGTCGCTGCTGTCGGCGCAGCTGTCGAGCCCGGTCCGTTGGCGGCAGTGCCTCCAGACGTTGTCGAGCCTCGGCGTGACCGATTTCGCCGAACTCGGCCCCGGCGGCGTCCTCACCGGCATGGCGAAACGGACCGTGGAGGGCGCTCGCACCATCTCGGTCGCGACGCCCGACGATCTCGACAAGCTGCTCGCGTGGATCGCCGGCGAGAGTGCACCACCGTCCGAACTGGAAGGAGAGCACCTGTTCGTCGCCGAACGGGTCGTGGTCTCCCCGGCTGCAGGGATCTTCACGCCGGCGCCGATCGAACCGGGCGCAGTGATCCAAGTGGGTACGGTGGTGGGTCAGGTCGGCGAGCACGAGGTCCGCTCGCCGTTCCGGGGGACACTACAGAACTACATCGCCGTCGACACCGAGCGCGTGACGTCGCGGCAACCGATCGCCTGGCTGCGTACCAGCTGAGGAGGACAACATGCCAGCAATTCGCGATGGCGCCCGCGGCGCCGTCATCTCGGGGTGGGGAACCGCTCTGCCGGAGAAGGTGCTCACCAACGAAGAGTTGGCCGCCACGATGGACACCAGCGACGAGTGGATCCGCACCCGCACCGGGATCGAGGAGCGCCGCGTGGGTGGGACGACGATCGGCCTGTCGATCGAGTCGGGTCGGCAGGCACTCGAGATGGCGGGGCTCGATCCGACACGAATCGATGCACTCGTCCTGGCCACCACCACACCCGACAAGCAGTGGGGCTCGGCGGCGGCCGTGCAGAACGAGCTGGGCCTGCGGTGCGGAGCGTTCGACATCAACGCCGCGTGCTCCGGCTTCGTCTACGGCCTCGTCACAGCGCACGGGCTGATCGCGATGGGTGCCGACCGCGTCCTCCTGATCGGAACGGATTCGCTCTCCCGCATCACCGACTACGACGACCGTGTCACCGCCCCCCTGTTCGCCGACGGGTCCGGCGCCGTCGTGCTCGAGAGCGTCGACGGCACCGGACAGCTGCTGGGATGGGATCTCGACGCCGACGGATCGGCACTCGGGATCCTGCAGGCCGAGGTCGGCGGATACATCCAGATGGAAGGCCGGGAGGTGTTCCGTCGGGCCGTGCGAATCATGGTCGATTCGGCCGAGAAGTCGATGGCCCACGCCGGCGTGACCGGTGACGACATCAAGTTGATCGTGCCGCACCAGGCCAACATCCGGATCATCCAAGCCGCCTGCGACCGACTCGACGTACCGATCGAACGAGCCGCCGTCGTGATCCATCGGACAGGCAACACGTCGTCGGCCTCGATCCCGCTCGCGCTCGCAGACGCGCTCGAGGCCGGACGTGTCGACCACGGCGACCTGATCCTGCTCGTCGGCTTCGGCGGTGGCATGACCGCCGCGAGTTGCGTGCTGCGATGGGGAGCCGATGCCACGTGAGTGAACCCCGCGTGGTGCTCATCACCGGAGGATCCCGCGGCATCGGGCTCGCATGCGCGGAACGGTTCAGAGCGCTCGGCGACCACGTCGCGGTCACGTACCACTCGTCGCCGCCTCCCGAGGGGTTCTTCGGCGTCAAGTGCGACGTCACCGATTCGGAGCAGGTCGATCAGGCCTTCGCCGCCGTGGAGGAGCAGTTCGGCGGCCCGGTCGAGGTGCTCGTGTCGAACGCGGGCGTCACTCGTGACGGCCTCCTGCTGCGGATGAGTGAAGACGACTTCGCCAGCGTGATCGACGCCAATCTCACGGCCTCGTACCGAGTCGCCAAGCGGGCCGCGCGCGGCATGCTCAAGGCCCGGAAGGGCCGCATCGTGTTGATGTCGTCGGTGGTCGGCCTGCTCGGTGCGGCCGGCCAGTCCAACTATGCGGCGTCGAAGGCCGGTCTGGTGGGCCTCGCACGATCGCTCGCCCGCGAGTTGGGCTCGCGTGGGATCACGGTCAACGTGATCGCGCCCGGCCCGGTCGAGACCGACATGACGGCCGCCCTCGGCGAGGATCGGCTCCAGGCCATCGTCGCCGCCGTTCCGCTCGAACGGGCCGCGAGGCCCGACGAGATCGCCGGCGCGGTCGCCTTCCTCGCCTCCGCCGATGCCGCGTACATCACCGGCGCGGTGCTCCCGGTCGATGGTGGCCTGGGCATGGGCCACTGACCCGCCGATCAGACTCCCTAGACTGATCAACGTCACAAGCAACAAGGAGACAACCGTTGGACCAAGAACTGTTCGCTCGCTTCCAGAAGTGCGCCGTCGAAGTACTGTCGGTCTCGGAAGACCAAGTCACGCCGGACGCCAAGTTCGGCGACGACCTCGACGCCGACAGCCTCGACCTCGTCGAGCTCGTCATGGCACTCGAGGAGGAATTCGGTGTCGAGGTGCCCGAGGAAGAACTCGAGGGCATCGAGACCGTGGGACAGGCCTACGAGCTCGTCTCCAACAAGCTCTGATGATGCGCCCGATCGTGCGGGCCGACGCGAAAGGATCGGTATGAACGGTCTGGGTCGCCGCGTTGCGATCGTCGGCTACGGCGTCGTCGCGCCCTGTGGGCTCGGCAAGGACGCATTCTGGTCCGGCCTGCTCGGTCCCGGCCTCACCCACGTCGACCGTGCGACGGTCATCGACGGGTGGGATTCGTCCGAGTACTACGCCTCCCCCAAGGAGGCTCGTCGGGCCGACGTCAGCGAGCAGTTCGCCATCGCAGCTGCCACGGAGGCGATGGCGCAGGCCGGCGATCTGGGTCTCGACCCTGCCCGCTTCGGCACCATCTTCGGAACGGGAGTGGGCGGCATCCACACGCTCGAGGAGCAGATCACCGTACGCATCGAGAAGGGCGAACGGCGAGTCTCCCCCTTTCTCGTGCCGATGATGATGGCCAACGCCCCCGGCGCGGCGATCTCGATGCGATTCGGGCTGCAGGGCCCGAACGAGACCATCGTGACGGCGTGCGCAGCGGGCACGCACGCGCTGGTCTACGCCGCACGAGTGATCGCGTGGGGGTTGGCCGATGCCGTCGTCTCGGGTGGCACCGAGCATGCCGCCACGATCACCGCGCTCGCCGGGTTCGGCAACATGACGGCGCTGTCGAGCAGCGGCACCAGCCGACCGTTCGACACCGATCGCGACGGATTCATCATGGGCGAGGGCGCCGCCGCGTTCGTGCTGGAGGAGTGGGACCACGCCGTCGCACGTGGTGCCCACATCATCGGCGAGATCTTGGGTGGCGGCAGCAACGCCGATGCCCATCACATCACCGCGCCGGCGCCGGGCGGCGTGGGTGCGATCGCGTGCATGCGGTTGGCGCTCGACGACGCCGGCCTCACCCCGGGCGACATCAAGCAGATCAACGCCCATGGCACGAGCACGCCGCTCAACGACGCCGCCGAGGCCGCCGCGGTGTCCGCGGTCTTCGGCGACGGCAGGGTACCGGTGGTGTCCACCAAGGGCGTGACCGGTCACGCCCTCGGAGCTGCCGGCGCGCTCGAGGCTGCGGCAGTGCTCTTGTCGTTCCAGCATCGCCAGATCCCGCCCACGGCCAACACCAAGGTACTCGGCGACGACATCGCGATCGACGTCGTCATGGGCGAGCCCCGTGACTGGGAGCCAGGTCCGACGCTGTCGAACAACTTCGGCTTCGGCGGCCACAACGGCTCCATCATCCTGTCGCCGGTCGGCTGACAACTCCTTCCGGTTGCCGGATTGATCCGTGCGCTGGTTGGGCGCGACGGAGCCGATCCGTCTCGGCATGGCGACCGCGAGGTGGAACACGGGCAGTGTGCGATTCAGGTGGAATCAGGCGTCGACGACGACGAACATGAGGTCACACTCGGCGGCGACCTCACCGCCGAGCAGCGCACGACCGCTTCCCTTGCCCGCACGCGCCGAGAGTCGGCCCATCTCACATTCGAGCACCAGTTCGTCGCCGGGTCCGACCTGTCGCCGGAAGCGGGCCTTGTCGAGCCCGCCGAACAGTGGCAACTTCCCCGCGAATCGCTCGTCGTGGAGCACGGCGAGCGCGCCGACCTGAGCGATCGCCTCGCACATCAACACTCCCGGCAACGTCGGACGCCCCGGGAAGTGACCGGCGAAGAACCACTCCTCGCCCGTCAGACGCCAGCGCCCACGTGCCGAGACACCCGGAACGACGTCGAGAATCTCGTCGACGAACAGGAAGGGGGGCCGGTGTGGCAAGAAGTCCTCAGGGCGCACCTCACCGACTGTAGGCGAAACGGGCCGTTTCGGAGCCGATCAATGCCCGTGATCGTGACCATGCGGCCACCCTGAGCAGCAGTTGCGTGCCGTCCGGGTCTCCAGCTTCAAGGAAGCGTCGATATCCTTGCAAATCGGTCACCCAGAGCGTTACCCTCCCCACAGACCGTTTGTCCCAGGTCGGAAGGAGGCTCCCATGCACTACGTTCAGCCGTGCTGATACGTCAGCTCATCGATGTGATCGACGAGGTGATGCCATCAGGGTCTCGAACCCCCGGATCAGCTGTCGCCCGCTCGGCAGCAGCAGCCGCGCCGATCATCATCCGAGATGCAACCCTCCGTCGATGGGCGTGAGGGCGCATGTCACCTTCGTCCAGCATTGACCGACGACCTCGAGGTCGATCGGGATCAATGGGCTGTTGCGAACGTCACGAGGGCCTTCGGGCCCTCGTGTCGCGTCCACGACCGCCGGCGGTCACCCGCGAGATCGTTCGGGATCGTGCGACGTCGACTCGACCGGTGTCGGATGTCGACTCAGTCGGTGTCGATCGCGCGGCGGACCTCGGCGACGTAGTCGCCGACCGCCTCGGGACCGGTCTCCATCAGCCGGCGCATCACCGACGCGCCCTGGATGACACCGTCGGCGACCCGAGTCGCCTCCCACGCCTGCCGGGCGTCGGACACCCCGACGCCCACGAGCACGGGCACGTCCGTGATCTGCTTGAGTCGTGCCGCCAGCTCGGTCGCGGTCGACGCGAGTGTCGCCCGCTCCCCCGTCACCCCCAACAATCCGACCGAGTACAAGAAGCCCCGGGCGCGTGCCGCGACGAGCGGCAGTCGATCGTCCGGTGCGGTCGGCGCTGCGAGCATCACCGTCTCGACACCTTCCTGATCGGCGGCGCGGCACCACGGTGCCGACTCTTCGAGCGGCAGGTCGGGCAGGATGCATCCCGACACGCCCGCCTGCACGAGGCGGTGAGCGAAACGCCGATGGCCGTCGTGGTGCACGAGGTTGTAGTACGTCATCACGAGGAGCGGAATCTCGACGTCGAGAGTCGGCACGTCGTCGAGGATCAGTGACGGCGTCGCGCCGGCGTCGAGAGCCGCCTGAGAAGCCTGCTGGATCACCGGTCCGTCCATCACGGGATCGGAGAACGGCACGCCGATCTCGACGGCGTCGGCGCCCTCGGCGGCAGCGGCCCGCACTGCGTCCTGCCAACCCGGATACCCGCCGGTGATGTAGGGCACGAGCAGTTTGCGGCCGTCGGCACGCTTGGTACGGAACTCGTCTTCGAGTCGACCCATCAGAGTCGGCCCTCGAGGATCTCCATCATCTGAGCGACATCCTTGTCACCACGGCCCGACAGGTTGACGAGCACCGTCCGTCCTCGCAGCGACTCCGCCTCGCGACGAAGCCAGGCGATCGCATGCGCGCTCTCGAGCGCCGGGATGATGCCCTCGGTCTCCGACAGCAGCCGGAAGGCATCGATCACCTCGGCATCGGTCACGTTCGGATATTCCGCACGGCCGATCGACGCGAGATACGAATGCTCGGGGCCGACTCCGGGATAGTCGAGACCCGCCGAGATCGACACCGCCTCCTCCACCTGCCCGACCTCGTCTTGCATGAGATTGCTCCGCATGCCGTGGACGACACCGGGCGAGCCGTGCCCGATGGCGGCACCGCCTGCCGGCTCGACGCCGATCAGTCGGGTGGCGGGCTCGTCGACGAAGCCAGCGAAGATGCCCATTGCGTTCGACCCACCCCCGACACACGCCACCACGACATCGGGCGAGGCCCCGAGCAGTTCGAGGCACTGGGCGTGCGCTTCCTCGCCGATGATGCTCTGGAACTGCCGAACCATGTGCGGGTACGGGTGTGGGCCCACGACCGAACCGAGGCAGAAGTGCGTGTCGGCGACGGTGGCCACCCAGTGACGCATCGCCTCGTTGACGGCATCCTTGAGGGTTCGGCTCCCGCTCTCCACCGACTCGACCTCGGCACCGAGCAGCTTCATCCGGAACACGTTGAGCGCTTGTCGTTCGACGTCGACGGCCCCCATGTAGACCTTGCACTCGAGACCGAGCAACGCCGCGGCCGTGGCGCTGGCGACGCCGTGCTGGCCGGCTCCGGTGTCGGCGACGATGCGCTGCTTCCCCATCCGCTTCGCGAGCAGTGCTTGACCGATCACGTTGTTGATCTTGTGGGAGCCGGTGTGGTTGAGGTCTTCGCGCTTGAGGATCAGCCGTATCCCGAGCTCCGCGCCGAGGTTCTGGCACTCGGTCAGGATCGACGGGCGTCCCGAGTAGTGGGCGTGGATGTCGGCCAGTTCGGTGCGAAAACCCGGGTCGTTCCAGGCCTCGTGGAAGGCACGCTCGAGTTCCTGACAGGCGGGCACCAGCGTCTCGGGAACGAATCGCCCACCGAACTCGCCGAACCGACCCGTCGCATCGGGCGGGGCCGTGAGGGTGATGGAGGGGTCGGTCATGAGGTCCTCACTCGTCGGCCCAGTCGTAGGGCAGTTCGTCGGGGCCCAGGTACGGCGAGGGTGCAGCCGCACGTGCGTTGGCGATGAACCGCCGCACCTTGGTCGGATCCTTGCGGCCCGGTTCGAACTCGACGCCGGAGGCCGCGTCCACCCCCCAGGGCTCGACGATCTCGATGGCGTCGGCCACGTTGTCGGCATCGAGCCCACCGGCGAGGATCATCCGGACGGAGTCGGGGACGTCGGCGGCCAGATTCCAGTCGAACAACTTGCCGGAACCGGGGCTCGGGGCATCGAGCAACACGAGATCGGTGCCGTACCGATCCGCCTCGGCCAGGTGCGGGGAGTCCGATCCGAACGCCTTGATCACCCAGCGGATGCTCCCGCCGATCTCTTTCGACTGCTCGGGCGTCTCGCGCCCGTGCAGTTGGACGGCCTTCACGTTGGCGCGGTGAGCGATCTCGATCACACGCGACGGGTGCTCGTCACGGAACACTCCGACTGTCAGGACCTCGGGTGGAAGTCGGCGAGTGATGTCGTAGACCGTCTGCGCCGCCACTTGTCGTGGCGAGGGAGCGAAGATGAAGCCGACGGCATCGGCACCCATCGCCACGGCGAACAGCGCGTCGTCCTCGTTGGTGATGCCGCAGATCTTGACGAACATTCGGTCTCGAACTCTACGGCCTGGGGCCGGGAACTGCGTGGTTCGTTCCGGCCCGCGTCGCCGACCGCGGTGGAGCGGTCGAACCCGGTGCTCGAGCGATCCGGGCCCACCTGTGGTTCACCAGGTGATCTCGATCTCGATCTCGTTGTCGCCACCGACCTCGAGCTCGACGCTCATCGTGACCTCGTCGGGCACCTCGACGCGGTATCTGATGCCCTCACGCACGAACTCGACCTCGTTGTGTCGCGCCAGGCTGTCGGCGAGCGTCCGCAGCCACGTCGCGGCCTCCTCGCGTCGTAGGCGCCGTTCCTGTTCGATCTCGATCAGATCCATGGTCACTCCTCAGCAGACACGTGGGCGTCGCAACCGACGGTATCGACGATCGACGACGAACGTCGAACAGGGCGACCCGAGGAGCCTGCCCCAGCACACGACGGCGCCGATCGGCGACCTCGGGCAGCGGTCACCCCATGAGTTCGGCGACGGCCTGCCCGGGTCGACCGGAGGTGACGAGGGTCTCGCCGACCAAGACGGCGTCGTATCCGGCCTCGTGCAGCGCCCGCGCGTCGCCTCGACCGCGAACGCCCGATTCGGCGACCTTGATGATCCCCGCGCGGATGGCCGATGCCATCCGCACCGCCCGTTGGTGGTCGACGTCGAACGTGACGAGGTCACGCTGGTTGACCCCGATCAGGGTGGCGTCTGCAGCCAGGGCGACCTCGAGTTCCGCCTCGTCGTGCACCTCGACGAGCACATCGAGTCCGAGGTCGATCGCGAGGCGGTGCAGTTCGACGAGCAGCTCGTCGGGCAACGCTGCTGCGATCAGGAGGACGCAGTCGGCGCCCATGAGCCGAGCGTCGGCGACATCGTGAGCGCACACCGTGAAGTCCTTCCGCAGGACCGGCAGCGCACACGCCGCACGTGCGGCCTGCAGATCGCCGACGGAACCTCCGAAGAACTCGTGGTCGGTGAGCACCGACAGGCAGCACGCTCCGCCCGCCTCGTACTGCCGTGCCAACCCGGCCGGGTCGAGATCGGCGAACAGATCACCCTTCGACGGTGATCGGCGCTTGACCTCCGCGATCACGCCGAGACCGGCGTGTGCTGCGAGGGCTCGACGGAAACCGCGCGCCGGCTCACACTCGCGTGCGCGGTCGATCAGTCGACCGAGCGGTCGGGTGTCGGCCGCTGCCGCCTCTCGATGCCGGGCGAGGATCTCGTCGAGGTAGGTGGCCATCTGTCAGAAGCCGAGGCGGCCGGCGATGACATCGACGAGGTCGTCGATCGCGACACGAACCTGTTCCATCGTGTCCCGGTCTCGCACGGTGACGGCGCGGTCGTCGAGCGAATCGAAATCGACCGTGACACAGAGCGGGGTGCCGATCTCGTCCTGGCGCCGGTAGCGCTTCCCGATCGACTGCGTCTCGTCGAAGTCGACCAGATAGCGCTCGCTGACCAGTTTGCGGACGTCGTGCGCCAGCGGAAGCAGGGTGTCCTTCTTCGACAGCGGCAGCACGGCGACCTTGTACGGAGCGAGCCGAGGATGCAGGCGGAGCACGGTGCGCGTGTCGTTGTCGAGCTCCTCCTCGTCGTAGGCCGCGAGGAGGAAGGCAGCCATCGTGCGAGTCGCTCCGGCGGCCGGCTCGATCACGTACGGAACGTAGCGCTCGTTGGTCTGGGGGTCGAGGTAGTCGAGCCGCTCCCCCGAGGCTGCTGCGTGCGCCTTGAGATCGAAGTCGGTGCGCTGAGCGATGCCTTCGAGTTCGTCGAATCCCCACGGGAACTCGAACTCGACGTCTGCGGTACCCGTCGAATAGTGCGACAGCTCATCGGCGTCGTGCTGACGCAGCGTCAGCATCTCGGCGGGAATGCCGAGTTCGATATACCAGTTGAGCCGCTCGTTGCACCAGTACTCGTACCACTCCTGACTGTCGTCCGGATGCACGAAGAACTCCATCTCCATCTGCTCGAACTCACGCGTGCGGAAGATCCAGTTCTGCGGCGTGATCTCGTTCCGGAAGCTCTTGCCGACCTGCGCGATGCCGAACGGCGGCTTCTTGCGGGCGGTCTGCAGCACCTGGGTGAAGTTCGTGAACATCCCCTGAGCGGTCTCCGGACGGAGATAGGCGTCGGCTCCCGCTCCCTCGACGGGGCCCGCCTGCGTCTTGAACATCAGGTTGAACTCTCGTGCTTCGGTGAAGCTGTTCTCGGAGCCGCACGCGGGGCAGATCCCCGGGTCGTCGAGCTTGTCGAGCCGGTGGCGTGTCTTGCAGTTGGTGCAGTCGACCAGTGGATCGGAGAAGTTGCCGAGGTGGCCCGACGCCTCCCACACCTGAGGCGGGCCCAGAATCGCCGTATCGATGAGCACGACATCCTCGCGTTGCTGCACCATCGTCCGAATCCAAGCGTCCTTGACGTTGCGGAGCAGCAACGAGCCGAGGGGCCCGTAATCGTACGTGGAGCGGAAGCCACCGTAGATCTCGGCCGAGGGGTACACGAAGCCCCGGCGTTTGCAGAGATTGACGATCTGATCGAGCTCGGTGGCCGGCATAGGCGCGCCAGGCTATTGCTCTACCCGCTGGGTCGCGCGGCAGTCCGTCCGTTCGGTCAGCTCTTCGCGACCGGGGTCCAGAACATCAGCGCGTTGACGTAGAGGTCTTTGGCTTCGTGACGCCCGGGGGTGTCGTCGCTCACGACGACGGTGCTGACGATCTTGTCGGCGAACGTCTGGTTCTTCGCATCCCAGAGCGGCCACAGGAATCCGAGATAGCACGGCAACGCGTCGAGGATGTGTGCGATCCCGCGGCCGAACACGCTCCAGCCCGAACCCATCGGCAGGTTCGTGGCCTCCCGCACGAGACGCTGGCCAACCAAGCGGTCGCCGATGTCGTATCCGAGATGGGCGCGTTGGATGATGAATCGGATCGACGCCGCGATCGCGAACACATAGGCGATCGCGATGAAGAGCAAACCGATGTCGCCGACGATCAACGCCAGCACGTATGCCGGCAGGTACACGGGTACGAGCACGAGACCCCGCAGCAGGTAGGCACCGACGCGATTGATCCACGGTGAGTACGAGCCCACCAGCACCGGAGCACCCGAGTGAAGCGTCGGCGGAGCGGGTGGTGGCGGTGGCGGCGGTGGCGGCGGTGGTGGTGGTGGTGGTGGTGGAGTGTCCGACATGGCGACCGACCGTAGCGGGCCGACGCGCGTGAGACGTCGACCACGGGGTGCACGGGGCCACATCGTGACTCGTGTGGCACACTCACGTGCCGTGGACACCCGGCCGCTGTTCGATCGAATCATCATCGCCGGGTGGAGCGACGCCGACGCACCGACACGTGGCGACAACTCGATCTGGCGGGCATCGGTCGAAGTCGGGACCGACGAAACGGCCTGCGTCAACCACGCGACACGCCGCCAGGCGACGAAGGCACTCGTCGAGGAACTCGGCGAGACCGTCGGGCGACGAGTCTTTCTCGGATTCGACTTCCCGCTCGGGTTCCCGACCGGATTCGCCCGCCGGTTGGTCGGACCGACCGCGAACTGGCGCGCCGTCTGGACCGCCGTCGACGATGCCGTCATCGACAACGAGGACAACAGCAACAACCGGTACGACGCCGGCGCCGCCCTCAACACGCGCGCCGGCATGTCACCCGGCCCGTTCTGGGGTTGCCCACCCGCAGAGGAACACGGATCGGTCAGGCCGACCAGACCCCGAACCTTCGCCGGGCTGCCCGAATACCGGATCGCCGAACGGCGACTCGCCAACCGGGGCGTGTCGACCCCGACGGTATGGCAGCTGCACGGCGAGCTCGCAGCCGGCGGACGGGCGCTGCTGGGGATGCCACTCGTGCGGGCGCTCGCCGAGCGGTCGGGGCTGGCGAAACGCGTCCGGCTCTGGCCGTTCGAGACGGGAGTGACCGAGATCCCGACCCGGGCGTCGTACGACGCTGTCGTCATCGGCGAGGTCTGGCCCTGGAGCTACGAGCTCGACCCGGCCGCCCATCCACTTCCCGACGCCGCCCGGGCGATCAGCACCGCACATCACCTGGCCCGTCTCGACCGGGCCGGACAGTTGGGTTCGCTGTTCGCTCCGAACATCAGGGACGAGGATCTGCTCGTCGTCGAGCGCGAGGAAGGCTGGATCCTGGGCGCCTGAATCGAGCAGTGGTCGAGCTCGGCCGGCGTGGCACCACGATCTGACGAGTCGCTCGTCGAGCGCACGCCTGCGTTGGTCGAGGTGGCCCACCGGATCGTGTGGGGCCACGTCGCCGCACGTGTTCAGTGGTGTTCGAACATCGCGACGGTCTTGAGCCGCCGTTCGATGTGATGCTCCAACGCGCGCGTGGCGAGCGCGCCGACCTCGTGGGTCGCCGGCGATTCCTCGAGCGCCAACGCCTGGTTCAGCCTCCCTCCCAGGATGTCTCGCATGATCCCGAGTGCGGCCGGGCTGATCGACGTACCGGTACGGCAGGCCCGGCACAGCGTGCCGCCCTCGTTGAGATCGAACGCGACCATCGGTGTGACCGGATCCGACTCGCCGCACCGGACGCAGGCTTCGAGCTGCGGCTCGAGCCCCTCGGCCGCCAGCAGCTTCCAGTAGAAGGCCGAGACGTTGAGTGGTGCGGGCCGGTCGGCGATCGTACGGAGCACCCCGACCGCCATCCGGTAGAGACGCGGGTTGGGTTCACGTTCGAGGCCGAGTTGATCGACGGCCTCCAGTGCGGCCATCGCTTGAGACGCCCGGTCGAGGGTCGACAGCAGCGGTGCCAACGGTTCCACCGACTCGGCCTGGCTCACGATGTCGAGTTCGCGACCGCGGTAGAGCAGCAGTCGGACGTGGCTCATCGGCTCGAGCCGGGCACCGAACTTCGACCTGGTCTTCCGAACGCCCTTGGCGACGGCCCTGACCTTGCCGTTCTCGGCGGTCATGAACACCACGATGCGGTCCGATTCGCCGAGTTTGTACGTACGCAGGACGACCCCGACGTCGCGGTACAGCTCCTTCATTCGTCGAGCCCACCGAAGCGGCGCCGCCGGTTGGAGAAGTCGTTGATCGAGTGCGACAGGTCGTCGACGCCCAGCTCACCCCACTCGACGGGGAGGAACACCAACTCGGCGTACGCGAGCTCCCACACCAGCGACGGCGGCAACTGTGTCGGCGGGCCCAACACGACCACGAGGTCGGGCTCGCAGTCGGCCGGTTCGTAGAGCACTGCGGCGACGGTCGCCTCGTTGACCTCGTCAGCCGGATCGAGGCGCTGCATCGCATCCGCGAAGCGTTGGCGGCCGTCACCGCACGGATCGACGATCACGACACAGCCTCCCACCGTGCGTCGCCACGGGGTGAGGTCGTCGGCGCCGGGCTCGGTGCCCGGTTCGTATGCCCGCAGGGTCAACCACGGAATGCCGAGCGTGCCGCACAGCCGCCCGAGCGACTCGACGCGGGCATCCCAGGCCTCGTCGCTCAGCACCGACCAGTCGTGCAGGGTGCCACCCACGACCAGCACGTGGCGCAGCGACGAGTTGCTCACCGGCGCCGGCGTCACAGGTCTGTCGGCGGCTGTCTCCACGTTCCCCAGTCTCCCACGTCGCCGGTCGCTAACGTGGAAGCCCTGTGACGAGCACGACCAGCCCCCTGCACGTCGCGTGCATCATGGACGGCAACGGCCGCTGGGCCGGCCATCGGGGGCTCCCCCGAACGGCCGGCCACACCGAGGGCGAGGAGAACCTTGCCCGACTCGTTCGGGTCGCGGTGACCCGCGACATCGGCTGGCTGACCGTTTTCGGCTTCTCCACGGAGAACTGGGTGCGACCGCGAGCGGAGGTGCGTCACATTCTCGGTCTGCACGAGAAGCTGTTCGGCCGGGTCGCGGAGCTGAACGACCTCAATGTGCGGATTCAGTGGATCGGTCGCCCCTTCGACAGCCCGTCGGCGCGCACCCCGAAGTACGTGCAGCGTGCGATCCGCAAGGCGATCGCCGACACGGCCGGCAACACCGGCATGGTGCTCACCGTCGCGTTCGACTACGGCGGCCGAACCGAGCTCATGTCGGCTGTCCGCGCCGCCCGGGCAGCCGGAGAACCGGTCACCCCCGCGTCGGTCAGCGCCCATCTGTATCTCCCCGACGTACCGCCCGTCGACGTACTCGTGAGAACGAGCGGCGAGCAGCGCGTCTCCAACTTCCTGCTCTGGCAGAGCGCGGGGTCGAAGATCCACTTCACCGACACTGCGTGGCCCGATTTCGACGCCGCGGATCTCGACGCCGCGATCGCCCTCGTTCGATGAGCCGCAGTTCGTGAGCGACGCGACCGAGCGGGCACTCGACTCGCTCGATGCCGTGACGTCGGCGCTCCCGAAAGCCGAGGACCGTCCGGGGCAGCGGGAGATGGCCGGGCACGTCGCGGGCGCGATCGAGCACGGCCGACACCTCGTCGTGCAGGCGGGAACCGGTACCGGCAAGACGCTCGCCTACCTCGTGCCGGCCATCACCTCCGGCAAGCGGACGGTGGTCGTCACCGCCACGAAGGCCCTGCAGGACCAGCTCGCCGCGAACGACCTGCCGTTCCTGCGCGGCGAACTCGCGGAACAGGGCATCGACGTGGACTGGGCCGTCTTGAAGGGACGGAGCAACTATCTCTGCCTGCAACGTCTCCGGGAGGCCAACGATCCGGCGCAGGCCCAGCTGGAGCTCGACGACATGTCGGCGGTCACCAAGCTCGAGATCAAGAAGCTCCGTGAGTGGGCGGCGGCCTCCGCGACCGGCGATCAGGCCGAGCTCGACTGGAACCCCGGCGAGGCCTCGTGGCGGGCGGTGAGCGTCGGCTCGGACGAGTGCCCCGGCGCCGAGCGGTGCCCGATGGGCCAGGAGTGCTTCGCGGAGCTGGCCCGGCGCCGGGCGCAGGTCTCCGATGTCGTCGTGGTCAACACCCACCTGTACGGGCTGCACGTGGGCAGCGGAGGTGCGATCCTGCCCGAGCACGACGTCGTCGTGTTCGACGAGGCCCACGTGCTCGAAGACATCATGAGCGACACGGTCGGTGTCCAGATCGCGCCGGGACGTTTCGTGACGGTGAGCGCCACGGTCCGGCGGTTCCTCGACGATCCGCAGCTCATCGGATCGATCGCCGACCTCGCATCGGTGATCCGGGAGGTCCTGTCACCGTTGGTGGGCCGGCGACTCACGACACCCCTGCCGTCCGACGTGGTCGACGCCCTGCGCGACGCGCAGCTTCGTCTGACCCGTGTCGGAGAGGCGGTCCAGAAGATCGACACACCGGTCGAGGACGCCCAGCAGCGCAAGCTCCGGTCACAGCGGATGATCACCCGTTCGATGGAATCCGTCGAGGCGGCCCTGGCGGCCGGCACCGACACGGTGCCGTTCGTCTCCGGCAGCCGCGACCACCCCCGGCTGGAGATCGCTCCCCTCGATGTCGGGCCGACGATGCAGTCCGCCGTGTGGGAGCAGCACACCGCCATCCTGACGAGTGCCACCATCCCCGCGTCGCTCTCCCGGCGGGTCGGCCTCGATCCGGACCGCTGCACGGAGGTCGACGTCGGCAGCCCGTTCGACTACGAGCAGCAGGCGGTCCTCTACTGCGCGATGCATCTGCCACCACCGAAGTCACCGAAGTTCCGCGAGTCCGTCGCGGACGAGTTGATCGCGCTGATCGGGGCAGCGGGCGGTCGGACGTTGGCATTGTTCACGAGCTGGGCCGCGATGGACGCCGCCGTCGACGCGGTCCGAGACGCGGTCGACGTGCCGATCCTGACGCAACGCGACCTCCCCAAACCGGCGCTGGTCAGGAAGTTCACCGAATCGAACGAGACCTGCCTGTTCGCGACGACCGGTTTGTTCCAAGGCGTCGACGTCCCCGGCGAGACGCTCTCGCTCGTGATCATCGACAAGCTGCCGTTCCCGCGGCCCGACGACCCGTTGCTGTCGGCCCGCCGCGAGCAACTCGGCCCGACGGCATTCTCGGAGATCGACGTGCCCAAAGCGGCGACGTTGCTCGCCCAGGCCTCGGGGCGTCTGATCCGAACAGCGACCGATCGAGGCGTGGTCGCCGTACTCGATTCACGTCTGGGGAGCGCCCGATACCGCTGGGACATCATCAGAGCGCTGCCACCGATGAAGCGGACACGCGATCGAGCCGATGTCGAGGACTTCCTACGCTCGATCCGCGACGCCTAGCGTGCCGACATGGCGCAGCACCGCGATCGCGTCGTCCGGCTCGAGGTCGTCGACGGGATCGCCACGATCACGTTGGACTCACCGCACAACCGCAACGCGTTGTCGCGTCGGCTGGTCGCCGAGCTGGCCGAACGCCTCGACGAGGCGGAGGGGTCGCCGGCCCGGGCGGTCGTCCTGCGCCACGACGGCCCGGCGTTCTGCGCCGGCGCTGATCTGAAGGAGCGCGGCGCCGACGACGGCCCACTCGACTCCTCACCGATGGTGGCCGTGATGCGCCGGCTGATGGAGTCCGATCGGCCCACGATCGCCGCCGTCGAAGGCGCTGTACGCGCCGGCGGCATCGGTCTCATGGCATCCTGCGATCTCGTCGTGGTCCGGAGCGACGTGACGTTCGCGCTGACCGAGGTGAGGATCGGGGTCGCAGCGGCGATCGTCTCGGTGCCGATCCTGCGGCGAGTCCCACCGGGCAAGATCGCCGCCGCGATGCTCACCGGCGAGGCCTTCACCGCCGAAGCGGCGCGAGACATGGGGCTCGTGACCCATGTCGCCGATGACGTTCCGGCGACCGTCGCATCGTTGTGCGACGGGGTGCTCGCCGGAGCTCCCCGCGCTGTCACGGAGACGAAGCGACTGCTGCGCCGGGTCCCCGAACTCGATGTCGACGTGGCGTTCGGCGAGATGCAGGCCCTCAGCGACGAGCTCTTCCGCGGACCCGATGCCGCGGAGGGCATGGCGGCGTTCCGCGAGAAGCGAGCGCCGGTCTGGCGGTCCTGACGGCCACGGGCCGATCGGATGAGTCAGGCGACGAGTCGGTACCCGATCCCTCGCACGGTCACGATCAGCTGGGGGTCGTCGGGTTGATCTTCGACCTTGAGCCGAAGGCGTCTGACGTGGGCGTCGACCAAGCGGGAATCCCCGAGGTACTCGTACCCCCAGACCCGTTCGAGCAGCTGATCACGCGACAGGACGGCGCCGGCGTGATCGGCGAACTCACACAGCAGGCGGTACTCGGTCTTGGTCAGGCTGAGCTCCACCCCCCGTTTCAGCACGATTCCCTGCTCACGGCGCAGCTCGATGTCGCCGAGCATGACCGACTTCGGCGACGCGGTGCTCTCCAACAGGTGCACGCGTCGGAGGAGCGCCCGGATCCGGGCGGCGAGCTCCTTGGGCACGACCGGCTTGGTGACGTAGTCGTCTGCGCCCGCCTCGAGCCCTGCGACCATGTCGTGGGTATCGGTCTGGGCGGTGATGATGATGATCGGGACGATGCTGTCGGCGCGCATCGCCCGGCACACGTCGAACCCCGACATGTCGGGCAGACGGAGATCGAGCAGCACCAGGTCGACTTCGTGCTGGCCGAACTGGATCAGGCCGTCCGCGCCGTTGGCCGCCTCGTAGACGGTGTAGCCCTCGTCCTCGAGTGCCAGCCGGAGGGCGAGACGAATGCCGTCGTCGTCTTCGATGAAGAGCAAGGTGTTCACGGTCGACCCAGTGTGCCACGAATCTCGTCATCTGGGAAAAACGTCGATATCCAGGGGCTTTGGCCATGGCGGGGGTTGTTTTGTTACAGAAATCGCACACAGGCAGTGTCGTGCCGTCACATTCGCTCACGATCATGATCACTGTTCACGCTGCCCCGGTGAGGTACCTTCCTCCCCCTGGTGCCTCACCGGCAGCGTGGGAACCCGCAGACGTACGTGCTGTTCACGTGCTGTTCGTCGCAGGCGTTCCCCCACCGACGATCGTGTCACACTGATGCGCATGGCCCGTCGACGATCGCTGCCCCTGAGCACGCGCGTCACACTCTTCTTCGGCGCCATGGTGTTGCTCGGTGGCATCGCGTTGACCGTCGCGACGTTCTTCTTCGCACGCAACTCGCTGCTCGACCAGCGTGTCATCACCGCGCAGCAGGCGGCGATCGGACACGCGCAGGAGATCGAGAGCGTGCTCGACGGCGACGCCGAAGACATCAAGACCACCGTCCAGGACCTCGAGATCGAGAGCGACGGCTACGGCGCACTGCTCCCCAGCCCGTCGTTCCCCGAACGGGACCGGGCGATCTTCTCGCGACAGGGGCCGTCGGTCAGCGATCTCCCGTTTTCGTTGATCGAAACCGTGCTCGACGGCCAGTCCGGTCAGCAGATCTTCGCCGACTCCGACGGCGAGAAGTTCGTCGGGGTCGGGATCAACGTTCGGTCCTGGGACGTCGGGTACATCGAAGCCGTGCCGCTGGAGACGACCGAGCGGACGCTCCGCATCCTCGCGACCGCCCTGATCGTCGGTTCGATCCTCGCCACGATGCTCGCCCTGTTCTTCGGCTACACGACCAGCCGCCGACTGTTGCGGCCGCTGTCGAATGTGGCCGACGCCGCCGGCGAGATCGCCTCCGGCACGTTGGGGGCGCGTCTCGAGGAGGAGAACGATCCCGACCTGAACCGCCTGGCCGGTTCCTTCAACGAGATGGCCGATGCGGTCGAGGAGCGCATCAGCCGCGAGCAGCGTTTCGCTTCCGACGTCAGCCATGAGCTGCGCTCACCGATCACGGCGCTCACGGCCGCGATCGAAGTGCTCGACGCGCGACGTGACGATCTCAACGAACGCACCCAGCAAGCGCTCGACGTCGTCGTCGGTCAGATCCGCCGGTTCAACGACATGGTGATCGATCTGCTCGAACTGTCACGGATCGACGCCAACGCCACCGACATCAACCGTGAGCTCGTCGACATCGTCGAGCTCTGTGATCGTGTCTCGCAGCGATACGGGTACGGCGATCTCCCGATCGAGGTCCATCGGCGAGCGAAGCGGCGGGCGATGATCGACCGACTCCGGTTCGAACGGATCCTCGGCAACCTGCTCGACAACGCCACCAATCACGGTGACGGTCCGATCCGCATCGCGATCGAGCCCTCCACGGTCAAGCGATGCGTCCAGATCGCCGTCGAGGACGCGGGTCCCGGCGTGGCAGCCGGCGAGCGCACCCGGATCTTCGAACGTTTCGCCCGCGGCAGCGCCGCCCGCAACCGGATCGGCACAGGTTTGGGATTGGCACTCGTCGCCGAACACGCCCGGGCACTCGGCGGCGAGGCGTGGGTCGAGGACCGGCCCGGCGGCGGAGCCAGGTTCGTCGTACGCATTCCGACGGAGGAAGACTGATGCGCTGCCGACTGACCCTCTCGGTGCTCACCCCGCTGGTGCTGCTCGTGTCGTGCACGATCCCGACCGAGGAGACCTCGACGCCGCTCGATCCCGACGCTCTGCCGCCCGCGATCGTCAACACGACCACCACCACGACGACGACCACGACCACCACGGCAGCGCCCACCGGCGCCGGCGACTCGGCGCCGGCGACCACCACGACCACCACATCCACCACGTTGCCGCCCACCCTCACGGCTCCGGTCGTCATCTACTACACGATCGGCTCGACCGACGACGTCCGCCCGCTCCAACGTCAGCTGGCCGCCGACCCGACCCTCCCCGAGTTGATCGCTCAGCTCACCTCTCCGCTTCCGGACGTCGTCGAACTCGGTCTGCGAAGTTCCGTGCGACCCAACCTCATCGAGAGTGTGACGGTCGATCGCGGCACTGCGACGGTCGCCCTCGACGTGCAGGACTTGGATCGCATCTCGGACACGACACTGCGCCGCGCGATCTCCCAGCTCGTGTTGACGCTGACGTCGTTCCGAACACCCGACCAGGGAGCGATCGGAACCGTACGGTTCGAGACGGACGGTGAGGGCTTCGCCGTCGACGTTCCGGCGTTCGGTGGTCAGAGCGACCCTGGTGAGCCACTGGCGTTCAGCGACTTCGCCGGCCTCATCGCCGGCACGAGCGGCTCGACGGCGACCACCCAGCCGCCGACCTCCACCGACCCGCAGACCACGGCCGCCTGACACTGCCGTCCGGCCCGCACGACTCGTCAGTAGCCGAGACGCTCGATCCGATCGGGTTTGCGCTGCCAATCCTTGTCGACCTTGACACGGAGCTCGAGGTAGACACCTTCGGGCAACTGGGCTCGGGCCCGCTTGCCGACCTCCTTGAGCACGCTGCCGCCCTTGCCGATCACCATCCCCTTCTGACTGTCGCGCTCGACGACGATGTCGACACGGATCCTGGGCCACTCCCACTCGGTGACACGCGTGGCGATCGAATAGGGCAGTTCGTCACGCGTCACGGCGAGCAGCTGCTCGCGAACCAGCTCGGCGACGTACTGCTCCTCCGGCATGTCGCTGACCTCGTCGTCGGGGAAGTACTTGGGCCCGACCGGGAGCCGGTCTGCGAGATGGTCGACGAGCTGATCGATCCCCTCGCCCGATCTGGCAGACACGGGGAAGTAGGCCTCCGCTCCGAGATCCGATGCGGCGGCGAGCATCGCGAGAACCTGCTGCTTGCTCGCCGCGTCGATCTTGTTGACGACGACCACCGCGGTCGGCATGTGGAGTCGGTCGGCCACCCAGCGATCGCCGCTGCCGAACGACTTGGTCGCGTCGAGCACGAGACATTGCACGTCGACGTCGGCCGAGCTGTCGAGCGCCGTGGCGTTCACGCGCTCGCCGAGCGCCGAGACGGGCTTGTGGAGCCCCGGCGTGTCGACGAACACGAGCTGCGCGTCCGCACGGGTCAGCACACCCATGATCCGGTGGCGCGTCGTCTGCGGCTTGTCCGACACGATGCTCACCTTGTGGCCGCAGATCGTGTTGACGAGCGAGGACTTGCCCACGTTCGGGCGTCCGACGAACGCGATGAACCCGGAGCGGATCTCGGCCATCTTGCCGGTCACACCTTGGACGCTCGCCCGGCCCAGAACGGTTGGCGCAGCTCACGTTTGAGGATCTTGCCGGAGCCGGTCTTCGGCAGTTCGTCCATCCAGGAGAACGATCGGGGAACCTTGTAGTGCGCGAGATGCTCGCGGGCGTAGGAGATCACCGCGCCCTCGTCGAGTGCCGAGTCGGGGCGACGCACGACGACCGCGTGCACGATTTCTCCCCATTCCTCGCTCGGGATCCCGAACACCGCGGCTTCGTAGATGTCGGGGTGGTGTTCCAGCGCGGCCTCGATCTCGGCGGGGTAGATGTTCATCCCGCCCGAGATGATCATGTCCTTCTTCCGGTCGCAGATGTAGAGGAACCCCTCTTCGTCCCGATACGCGATGTCGCCGACAGTCTGGAATCCGTCGCGGTGGTCCTCTTCGAACTTGTCGTGCTGCTTGTAGTAGTCGGCGAACACCGACGGTGACTTCACGTAGACCTCACCGGTCGCATCCGGTCCGACACCGGTCACGATGTTGCCCTCGTCGTCGTAGAGGCGGATCTCGACCAGCGGAGCCTCCTTGCCGCACGAGCCCGGCTTGCGCATCTGATCCTCCGGCCGCAGCACGGTGTTCACGCCGAGCTCGGTCGATCCGTAGATCTCGAACAACGATTCCGGCGGGAACGTGTCGACGTACCGCTGCTTGAGGGCGAAGCTCCAGGGAGCGGCGTTGGCGATCATGATCCGCATCGACGAACGGTCGTACCGTGCGATCGTCTCCGCCGGCATGTTGCAGATCATCCGGATCGGCGTCGGTGCCGCGAAGGTCGAGGTGCAGCGGTAGGTCTCGAGCAGCCGCAGCCAGTCCTCCGGATCGAACTTGTACTGGAGCACGATCGTCTGGCCCATCGCCAAGCCGATCGCCATGAACCCTCCGGGCCCGGAGTGATAGAGCGGGCCCGTCGTCAGGTAGACGTCGTCGGGCCGGTAGCCGACGTGCTGGAGCAACGCCGCCGTCTGCTCGGGGTTCGACCCCGTCCGGCGATACGCACCCTTCGGTTTCCCCGTCGTGCCCGACGTGTAGATCATGGTGGCACCTGCTGCGTCCTCACCCGTGACCTCGGCCGGCGATTCGGTCGACACCTGTTCCACGAGCTGGTCGCAGGCCACCATGCCGGGCCGCGGATCACCGTCGAAGACCAACACGTGCTCGACCTTCGGCACCTCGGCGCGGATCCGTTCGAACAGTCCGGCGTACGCAGCGTCGACGTACACCAGCTCCGCGTCGGAGTGGTCGGTCACGTACGCCGCCTCCTCGTCGGAGAGCCGGTAGTTGAGCGGGACCGCCGTCGAACCGATCTTGCGCGACGCGTTCACGATCTCGACGATCCCGACCGAGTTCTGACCGCACCACACGACCTTGTCACCGGGAGTCACACCGTGATCGCGAAGGACGTGTGCGAGCTGGTTCGAGCGGGCTTCCAGCTCGGCATACGAGCATCGCCGCACATCGCCGCCGCCGCGGTCGTCGATCACGGCCGGCTTGTCCGGATCGTTCGCCGCGTGGAGCGTCAGGATGTCGGGCATCACGTATTCGTAGCACGGGCCGCTTTCGTGGTGGGAGGTGGCAGGTGACAAGCTGGATCCATGTCACCACGTACCATCAACGGCGCCGACGAGCTCAAGGGTCTCGTCGGCGAGCACCTCGGCTACAGCCCGTACGTCGAGATCACCCAGGATCAGGTCAACCTGTTCGCGGATGCCACCGGCGACCACCAGTGGATCCATGTCGACGTCGAGAAGGCCAACGCCGGACCGTTCGGCGGCCCGATCGCCCACGGCTACCTGACGCTGTCGCTCGGACCCGTGCTGTACCCGCAGGTCGTGTCGATCACCGGGTTCTCGATGGGTGTGAACTACGGCTGCAACAAGGTGCGTTTCCCGGCGCCGGTCATGGTCGGTTCGAGGCTCCGACTCGGCGTGAAGCTGCTCGAGGTGACCGACATCCCAGGGGGCGTGCAGACGGCACTCGAGTTCACGTTCGAGTCCGAGGGCGGCTCGAAGCCCAACTGCGTGGCCGAAGTCATCTATCGAAGCTACGAATAGCGAAATCCGACGCTTGCGGACTGCTCAGCGCCTCACCTGCGGATCCCGCCGATCTCGTGGCCGCTCACCGGAACTCGGGGATGACCTCGTTGGCCAGCCGCTCCAGCGATTCGGTGCCGGGATAGTCGCTACACCACGGGACGAACCCCCGACAGCCGAGCCCGACGTACGTGTGTATCTTCTCGGCGACCTGCTCGGGCGTCCCGACGAGGTTGTTGGCCCGCCACTCCTCGACAGGCTGACCCCAGATCGCCAGGGAACCCGCTGCCGCGACCTCGGCCTCGGTCTGCCGGATGAACACCTCGGGTGACCACGTCATGCGGATCTCGTCGGGATCACGTCCGACCTCCGCGCAGTGATTGCGCAGCACGTCTCGCTTGTGCGCCCACGTCTCGGGCGGCCCGCCGAAGTTGGAGCAGTCGGCGTACTTCGCCACGACGCGGAGGGTGAGCTGTTCGCCGCCTCCACCGATCCAGATCGGTGGCATGGGCTGCTGGAGTGGCTTCGGGTCGCAGTTCGCCCGCCTCAGCTCGTAATAGCGCCCCTTGAACGTGGTCTCGGGTTCGGTCCACATCGATCGCATGATCTGCACGGTCTCGGCCAACATGCCGATCCGGTCCCTGGGTTTCGGGAACTCGAACCCGTAGCCCCGGTACTCGTTCTCGTACCACCCGGCGCCGATCCCCCAGTCGAGGCGACCTCCCGAGATCACGTCGATGTTCGAGGTGATCTTCGCGAGCACGGCCGGGTTGCGGTAACTGTTGCACCCGACCATCTGCCCCAGCCGGATCGTCGTCGTCAACTGGCTGATCGCCGCCATGGTGGTCCAGCATTCGAACACGGCCTCCTGAGCGGGTCGCGGCACGTTGTGGAAGTGGTCGTACACCCACAGTGAGTCGTAACCGAGTCGTTCGGCGAGCTGTGCGATCTCGATCGCCCGCTGCCACTGGGCGGTCGCCCCGTCGATCGTCGCCAACTCCATCTTCCATCCCTGCGGGATGAAGGCTCCGAACACGATCTCTGGTCCGATCATGGCTGCCACGCTAGGCCGTGGAGCAGACTGTGGCGATGTCGTCCGACCAGGTCCGCGTCGATGCGTCCCCGCTCCACGAATTCGTGACATCGTACGCGTCCGAGCGACACTGTCCGTCGCTCGCGTGGGGCCTGGTGATGAACGGTTCGTTGGCGGCAACGGGAGCGGTCGGCAGCGTGACCTCGGAGACCGTCTACCGGATCGCGTCGATGACGAAGAGCTTCTCGGCCGCGGCGACCCTGCTGCTCCGCGACGATGGAGTGCTCCGACTCGACGACCGAGTCGCCGACCACGCGCCCGAACTCGGGGTACTGGACAGATTCGACTCCGCATCGATCACCATTCGCGACCTGCTCGCGATGACGAGTGGCCTGCCCACCGACGACCCGTGGGCCGACCGGCACCTCGACATGAGCGACGACGACTTCGATCAGATCATCGACGGTGGACCGCTGTTCGCGCGACCGACGGGCAATCGGTTCGAGTACTCCAACTTCGGATACGCGCTGCTCGGACGAGTCGTACTTCGAGCGAGCGGTCGACGAATCCAGGACGTGATCTCGGAGCGTGTACTCGGTCCGCTCGGTCTCGGGGCCACCACGTGGACCAGGCCCGACCACGACGACTGGGCCCGCCCGAAGCGGTGGATCGACGACGGCGGTGCGACTCGGTACGTCGACGAGGAGGAACCGCTCGGCGACGGCGTCATCGCCCCGATGGGCGGACTCTGGACGACGGTCGCCGATCTCGCGAAGTGGGTGGCGTGGCTCGATCAGGCGTTCCCGGCCCGGAAGGACCCCGACGACGGGCCGATGTGCCGAGCGTCCCGACGAGAGATGCAGAGTTCGCAGCGGTACATCGGTCTGCGCACGGTGGGCGGCGTCCGGGCGCCGTACAGCTACGGGTACGGCCTCGTACTCCTCGACGACCCCGACCTCGGCCTCACCGCCACGCACTCCGGCGGACTCCCGGGCTACGGGTCGAACATGCGGTGGCTCCCCGGGCGCGGCGTCGGCGTGATCGCGCTCGCGAACTCGACGTACGCACCCATGCTCGAACTCACGGCCCGCCTGCTCACCCTCGTCGCCGATCAAGGCCTGGTACCGCCCGACCGTCCAGCCGTCTCGCCCGACGTCGACACCGCCGCGCGTCGTCTCGTGGCACTGGTCAACGACTGGAACGACGACGAGGCGGCCGACCTGTTCACGCGATCGCTCGTGATCGACGATTCGCTCGATCGGCGAGCCCGTGCCGCGGCAGCACTCGTCCGGGAGGCCGGCGCGTTGTCGATCGAATCGATCGAGGCGACGAGCGCGGCCGGAGCCGAGGTGCGCTGCGCCGGAGCAGGCGGTCGAGACGTCACGGTGTCGCTCCACCTGGCACCGCCGAATCCGCCACGGATCCAGTCCTACGACGCGATCCTCGAGCCCGCTCGCGAACCGGTGGATAGCCTGCCGGAGTGACGGATGACCTGACCGATCGTCTGCGCGCCGCCACCGAACTGCTCGAAGCCGTCGTCGGCGACCGCTCGATCCTCGAATCGTTGCCGCTCGTCGATCGAACGCGACTGCTCGCCGCGGCCGGGAACGTCTTCGAACCCGACATCGACGCGCGTCGCCGACAGATCAAGGCGGAACGGCGAGCTCGCAAGCGCTCGCGGTCGGCGGCCGATCAGCAGTTGCTCGATGCGACGGGGATCCGGTCGTTGCGACGACAGCCGGTCTTCACGACACCGAACGTGTTCGCACCCGCCTTCGTTCCGGACGACGACATCGGCGAGGTCGCAGACCTTCCGACCACCGCGGAGCCACAGCACTGTTACATCTGCAAGCAGCGGTACACGGAGATCGACGGCTTCTACGACCAGCTCTGTCCGGAGTGCGCAGCACTGAACTTCGCCAAGCGCACCGAGACAGCCGATCTACGCGGCCGCGTCGCACTCCTCACCGGGGGCCGGGTCAAGATCGGCTACCAGGCGGGCATCAAGCTGCTGCGCGCCGGAGCGAGCTTGATCGTCTCCACCCGCTTTCCGCGTGACGCCGCCATGCGATATGCCGCCGAGACGGACTTCGCCGACTGGGCCGACCGTCTCGAGATCTATGGGCTCGACCTTCGTCACACGCCCAGCGTCGAGGCGTTCTGCGGGCATCTCCTCGGTACGTACGACCGGCTCGACGTCATCGTCAACAACGCCTGCCAAACCGTCCGTCGGCCGCCGCAGTTCTATCGACACATGATGGATCTCGAGGCGGCCACGATCGGCGAACTCGCCGACGACGCCGCCCGGCTGCTGGGCTCGTACGAGGGGCTCCGCCGACCCGACATGCTGAGCGCGGGCGAACCGATGTTCGCCGAAGCGACCGCCCTCGTCGGGCTGACACGTGCAGCTGAGCTGTCCCAGGCAGCACTGCTCCCCGACGACATCGAACCGCTGGATCACACGTTCCCGACCGGCCTGCTCGACCAGGATCTCCAGCAGGTCGATCTGCGTGACCGCAACTCGTGGCGACTTCTGCTCGCCGACGTTCCGACCGTCGAGTTGTTGGAGACGCAGCTCGTCAACGCCATCGCGCCCTTCGTGCTGAACGCTCGACTCAAGCCGCTCCTGCTGACCACACCCGAACGCGACAAGCACATCGTCAACGTGTCGGCGGTCGAAGGACAGTTCTACCGACGCCTCAAGACCACCCGCCATCCACACACCAACATGGCGAAGGCCGCCCTGAACATGATGACGAGAACGTCGGCAGCCGACTACCACGCCGACGGCATCCACATGAACAGCGTGGACACCGGCTGGGTGAGCGACGAGGACCCGGCCGCGATCGCCGACCGGAAGCGGACCGAGCAGGCCTTCCACCCGCCGCTCGACATCGTTGACGGAGCAGCCCGGATCGTCGATCCGATCATCACCGGTTTCAACACCGGCGAACACGTGTGGGGCCAGTTCCTGAAGGACTATCGACCCACCGATTGGTGATACGAGGGCTGACCGTCAGAGCGGCAGGTCCCCCGTGGCCGACTTCGTCGTGCCGCGGTCCCGGTACGCAGCGATGGTTCGCTGGGCGATGCGCATCTGGTGGATCTCGTCGGCACCGTCCGCGAACCGGGCCCACCGCGCCTGCTGGAGCATCCCGGCCAGGGGGGTGTCGGTCGAGTACCCGAGCGCCCCGTGCACCTGGATCGCGCGGTCGACGATCCGCCACAGGCTGTTGGCGACGAAGTGCTTGGCCATCGAGACGACGGCGGTGAACTCCCTCCCCTGCTCGATCTGATACGCCGCGTGCAGCACCATCAGCTTGCACTGGTACAGCTCGACCGCGGAGTCGCTGATCAACCACTGGATGCCCTGCTTCTCCGCCAGCAGCGAGCCGTGCGAGTACCGATCGAGCGCCCGGTCGACCATCATGTCGAGCGCGATCTCGGCCTGCCCGATCCATCGCATGCAGTGCGCCAAGCGGGCCGGTCCCAACCGGTACTGGCCGAGCAGATGGCCCTGACCGCGCCCGCCCAGCATGTTGGCCGCGGGCACGCGGAGATCCCCGATCAGGATTTCGCAGTGGTTGTGTCCACCCGACATCGTCTCGACGTCACGCACGATGTTCCATCCGTCCGACGGCAGATCGACGATGAAGCACGAGTTGGCTGCCTGAGGGATCTCGGGGTCCTCCTCGGTGCGGGCGACGAGCATCGCGAACTTGGCGCCGCGGGCGCCGGAGATGAACCACTTGTGGCCGTTGATCACCCACTCGTCGCCGTCCTGGTAGGCGAACGTCCTGATGAGCGTCGGGTCCGACCCGGCCACCTCGGGTTCGGTCATCGCGAAGCAGCTTCTCGCAGTGCCGTTGCACAGCGGCTTCAGGTACCGCTCCTTCTGCTCGTCGGTGCCCCAGTGCAACAGCGTGTGCTGGTTGCCCTCGTCGGGGGCCTGTGCGTTGATCACGAACGGGCCGATCGACACCTTGGACGCCTCGGCCGACACGGCCGCCATCGCCGTCGGCCCGAGCCCCATCCCGCCCCACTCGGGCGGCATGTGCGGGAGCCAGAGGCCCCAGTCGTCGTGCGCCTCCCTGCGCAGCGTCACGACCGTCTCGACGACCTTGCTCCGATCGTCCTGGTCGGTGTCGTCCCAGGCCGGCTTAACCCGCGACTCCATGAACTCGCGCACCTTGAGACGCACCGCCTCGACCTCGGGCGGGAAGCTGAAATCGATCATCATCGGAGTCTGACCAGCAGCCCGATCGCCCGGCGAACCGGCAGGCGCTCGGTAGCCTCGACAGCGATGTCGAAGACGAACGCCGACGTGTCCTGGAATCGCGACACGTTGCCCGAGGGCGCAGAGAAGAAGCAGGCGGTGCGCGAGATGTTCGACGCGATCGCCCCACGCTACGACATGGTCAACCGGATCATGACGTTCCGCCTCGACGTCAGATGGCGTCGCAAGACCGTCCGCGACCTGGCACTTCCCACCGGTTCGGTGGTACTCGATCTGGCGTCGGGCACGGGCGACCTGTGCATCGACCTGCGCGAGGCAGGGTTGATCCCATTGTCGATGGATCTCTCCTTCGGCATGCTCGCAGCCGATCGATCGGGAGCGGCCCGCAGCCAGGCCGACATCTTGAACCTCCCGGTGCGTGACGGCTCGGTCGACGGGGTCACGTGCGGGTTCGCCCTGCGAAACCTGCTCGAACTGCCGGCGTTCTTCGAGGAGCTGGCCCGAGTCGTCCGACCGGGCGGACGGATCGCCCTGCTCGACGTGGGAGTTCCCGAGAACCGGGTGATCCGTTTCGGCAACAGCATCTACTTCGGCAAGGTGGTACCCAGGATCGGTGCGTTGCTGTCCGACGGCGCGGCGTACCGCTACCTCCCCAAGAGCGTCGCCTACCTCCCGGAACCGGACGAGATGGTGCCGATGCTACGGGCGGCGGGGTTCTCGAACGCGTCGCACCATCTGCTGTCGGGTGGGCTGACGCAGCAGCTGCTCGGCACACGCGACTGATGCGCGCCGTCACGGTCCCACTCGACACCGACCTCGACCTCAACGACGTCGCCCGGCACGACGGCTGCCTGTTCGTACGCAACGGCGTCGGGTTCGCCGGCCGCGGTGTCGCAGCGCGCGTGTCGGTCGACGAGGCCGTGACCTTCCTCGCCGGCATCGAACACGACGATCGGGTCGGCGGTACCACGGGGCCGATCGCGCTCGGCGCGGTGCCGTTCCTACCCGGGGCATCCGCGGAGCTGATCGTTCCGCAGGTGGTCGTCGGCAAGGGCGCTGACGGTCGGCGGTGGATCACCACGCTCGACGACGCCGACGTCGACCTCTTCAGCACATCGGAACCAGAGCCGGCCGCGGCGTCGTATTCGATCACGCCCGGCGTCGAGGTCGACCGATATCTGGACGCTGTCGCGGCCGCCCGCGATGCCGTTCGCGCCGGGCGGATGGACAAAGCGGTGATCGCACGTCCGATCACCGTGACGGCCGACCAGCCGATCGACGTGCACGCGGTCCTCCGGAGATTGAAGGCCTCGTTCGGGTCGAGTCATCGATTCTCGATCGACGGGCTCATCGGCGCCTCACCCGAGCTCCTCGTCGCAGTCGACGGAGCCGAGGTGACCTCGTTCCCGCTGGCCGGCACCACTCGCACGACGGGCGATCCCGTCCTCGACGAACGGCTCGCCGCCGAGCTGCACGCGAGCGACAAGAACCGGATCGAGCACCGGGTCGCAATGGAGATGGTGCGCGACACGTTGCTGCCGTTCTGCAGCTACCTCGACTGGGCACCAGAGCCGTCGATCGTGAAGGTCGCCAACGTGCAGCACCTCGGGTCGCAGGCGATGGGCATGTTGTCCCAGCCGTCGCCCACGGTGATCGATCTGGTCCGGGCACTCCAGCCGACGCCCGCTGTCGGCGGACACCCGCGTGACCAGGCGATCGAACTGATCATCGAACACGAGGGCTTCGAGCGGGGGCGGTACGGCGGCACCGTCGGATGGTGCGACGCACGTGGCAACGGCACGTGGGCGGTGACCCTGCGATGCGCCGAGCTGTCGAACGATCGCCACAGTGCCCGTCTGGTCGCCGGCGGCGGCATCGTCGCCGACAGCGAGCCGCTCGCAGAGTTGGCCGAGACGCAGGCCAAGTTCCAGGCGATGCTGAGCGCGATCGTCAGACCTTGAACGGATCGGCCGCCAACCCGCCCGAGTCCGGCCTCGACCGCGAGCCCCGACTCATCGTCCCGGTACCGCCGACCGGAGCGGCGCGTCGATCATCTTCGTGTCAGTGCCGCAATGGCATGAACCAGCTCGAGCTGTGCGCCCACCTCGGGGCCGGCCAGGGCGCGCGACTCGCGCACGGTGAAGAGCGCCTCGCGGACCGGTACGCCGAGGCGGACGAGAATGCACACGGCCGTCGTGCCGGCGCGTCCGATCCCGGCGGCGCAGTGCACGAGAAGTCGGTCGCCCGCTCGCAGTCGTTCGACGAGGCCGTCGACGAAGCGCAGCGTGGCGTCGACCGGGGCTGCGCCGAGGTCGTGGATCGGCCACCAGACCGAACTGGTGCCGGGATCGTCGAGCCAGTCGACGTAGGCGGGGTACCGGTTGGCCAACTCGTGTCGTTGGCAGAGACACACCACCGTGTTCCACGGCATCGACGGGTGCGCGAACCGCCCCTCGGCGATCGCTCGCTTGCCGCACAGGCGGAGCTCGCCCGGCACGCCCTCGGGGAGGGGAATCATGTCGATGCCTCCGTCGCGCTGGCGCTCGGTCAACCACTGCTCCACCCGCGCGGGTCTAGCAGAACCGACCCGAACCACCATCTCCCATGGAGAATCTCGTGGTGTCGCCTACTCGACCGCGGCGGCGAGACGCTCGAGGGTGGCCTCCATGCTGGCGCGGTTGTGCGTCAGGCGGTCGGTCACGCCCGAGATCGAAGCACTCCGCTCGAGCGCGCTCGCCGGCCGGAGGTCCTGCGCGTGCTCGGTCACGATGCAGCCACCGTCCGTCGGCTCGATCGTGTACCCCCATTTCGAGAACACGTACCCCCGGACGGAGCAGTCGAAGAAGAACCGCTCGTTCGGCACGAGTTCGACGATCTCGGCCTCGGTGGTCCACTCCTTGTCACCGTTGCGGTTGTGCCCGGTGAACGTCGCGCCGACCGCCGCCTCCGAGACACCATCGTTCCACTCGGCCCGAATCGTCTCGGGCGACCACTCGCCCATCCGGGTGATGTCGGTGAGGGCAGCGAACACGTTCGCGGGATCGGTGGCGATGGTGCGGGTGACCTGAACGTCGGGCGTCATGGCCGAACCGTACACATGGCCGCTGCGAGCGGACGGACCGACGGCGCACCGGCGGGACGTTCGATGCGCGGCTCGCCGCCGACCGGCCGCACGACCTGACGCTGCGCACCTCGTGCGCGCGCCTCGGAGCCCCGGATCTGGACCTGGGCGGCGAGCCCGTGCGCGCGTTGGCCGTTCAAGGACCGCGACCGGTACGAGGGCCCGTTCACGGCGGCGACGGCGAATCCCGTCCTGGTGATCGGCAACCTCTACGACCCGGCCACCCGGTACGAGGGAGCACAGACGCTGCGTGGGCTGCTGCCGAACTCGGCGCTGCTGACCGTCGACGTGCCCGGCCACACCTCGCTCGGGTTGAGCGGATGTGCCGGTTTCGTGACCGCGCAGTACCTGCTCGATCCGGCGTTCGCAGGTGTCGTCGACGGTGAGACGTGCCCCGCCGAGTTCAACGCGTTCAATGCGGTCGCCGGCCCACCGCCGGCGCCGACTGCGACGAGTGAGGCTGCCCCGGAGGCACGACAGGCAGCGCCCATGTCAGACGCCGCAGCCCGCGCCGACGTCAGGGAGATCCTCGACGACCTCCTCCGGACGCCGTAGGCACGATCCGGTACCAGTCTCCTCGGACCGTCAGTCGGGGCCGCCCCGTAAGGGGGCGGCCCCGACCTGCTGTTCGACAACGACGCTCGGGAGCTGCGCCCGAGGCCGACGTGACGGTTCCCGACGGAGGCACGACATCAGCAACCCGCAACACTTGGGCACGAGACACGTGTCCGGCCAACCACTCCACAAGGGTCGCCGAGCAGCACGCGCCCTCCGTCGCCACGAGCTGATCGGCCGCGCGCGGGTCTGCCGTCGACGATGACCCAAACCTCGAGGGACTCTGGTATCTGCTCATCGACGGTCTGAACCGGAGTGGCCGACGGTTCGCGGCGCTGCGAGCCTGTGAACGCCTCCGCCACGTCTCGGCGAGGCGGGGGTCGATGTGCGTGATCGGTCGATCGAACGCGAGCAAGGGATCCTGCCGGGAAGCCACGCAGCGTGATTCGTCCACGCCACGACGCCGGACGCCACGCCGTGCCCGACGAGTTCGTGCCCGACGGCAATGCCTCCGACGACGCCGGGTCACGCAGCCGATCCGCCGAGAACACCGGTGTCCGACGGCCGACGTGACCCCACCGGGTCAGCGTTGGACGGTGGCGACAGCTCGGTTCAACAGGTCGTGGAGCGTGACGTTCTCGGCCCGGTCGGTGACCACTCTGGTCACGCTGGGACCGGGGGTGGTCACGGCCTCGGTCAACTGCTCGATGGACTCGACCGTCCGGGTCGGCACCCGGTGGGCCGATGCCATCGACTCGAGGTCGGTGCCGTGGGGGGTGCCGAACAGCTGCTCGAAGCGCTCGTCGCCGAGCGAGGTGGCCTGGGGCAGGAAGCTGAAGATGCCGCCTCCCCCGTTGTCGAGCACGACGATCCGGAGATCTGCGCCACGATCCTTCACGGCAACCAGGGCGTTGCTGTCGTGGACGAAGGCGATGTCGCCGACCAGCACGACGGTCGGCGTCCCGCTGAGCGCCCGTCCGAGGGCCGTCGACATGACACCGTCGATGCCGTTGGCGCCTCGGTTGGCATGAGCACGCGCCGCCGGGCCCCCGAACCACTCGAGGTCCCGCACCGGCATCGAACTTGCGACGACCAGCCCGACGTCGGCCGGTAACGCCTCCGCGATCGCGCGGGCGACACCCGGCTCGGACAGCGGGGCCTCCTCCAACGCCGAGGCAATCGCCGCCTCGGCGGCATCGTTGGCAGTGCGCCATCTCGCCATCCACGGGGTGCGTCCAGCTCCCGAGAGGGCGGCCAGCTCGTCGAGTTCGCAGCGGAGCACGACGTTCCGCTCCGGGTCGATCACACCCGGACCGCCCACCTGGACCACCGGTGCGTTCGATCTCACGACCCACTGGGACAGCACCTTCGAGGCCGGAGCGCGACCGAGTCGGACGACGACCTCGGGGGCGTGTGCATCGGCGAAATCCCGATGACGGAGCAGTGAGTCGAACGCCGTCACGGCGTTCGACAACGCCCGGCAGCCCGACTCCGGAGCTGCGAGCACCGGCCATCCGGTGCGATCGGCGAATGCCGCGATGTCGGCGACATCGACGCCGTGGCGGCCGCCGGCCAGGATCACACCCCGCTGCCGGTCCAACTCCGCATCCAGCGGGCCGTTCATCGCGTAGGCCCGAGGAATCGGGAGCGGCGGGCCGATGGGTCGGGGCAGCTCACCGGCCTCGCCCAGCAGCGGTTCCCGGAAGGGCAGGTTCAGATGCACTGGGCCGGTCTCGGCCGTCGAGAACACGCGCTGTGCCAGCGGTCGCCATGTCGCAGGGTCGGCCTCGTCGGCCGGCGCGGCGTCGTGGAACCAGCGCACCGACCGGCCGTACAGTTCGAGTTGGTCGATCGTCTGCGGCGACCCGATCCCGCGCAACTCGGGAGGCCGGTCGGCCGTGGCAACGATCATCGGCACCTCCGACAGACCGGCTTCGACCACGGCCGGGTGGAAGTTCGCAGCCGCCGTTCCGCTCGTGCACAGCAGCACGGCGGGAACCCCGTCGAGCCCGAGACCGAGCGCCACGAACGCCGCGACGCGCTCGTCGTGCACCACGTGCACCGCCAGCTCCTCGCGTTCGGCGAGCGCCAGCGCCATGGGCGTGCTCCGCGACCCGGGCGCGATCACGGCATGCCGAACCCCGCACCGAATCAACTCGTCGACCAGCGTCGCGCAGGCCGTCGCGTTGGCGTTCCCGATCTGCTGATCACGCTCGGGCCCGGTCATGGCGCCCGAGGCTAGAGCCCGTAGGGTTCGTTCCCATGAGCGCTCCCGCGATTCGGGTCGAGATCTGGTCGGACGTCGTGTGCCCCTGGTGCTACATCGGCAAGCGCCGTTTCGAGTCCGCTGTCGAGCAGCTCGACGGTGAGATCGACCTGGACGTCGTCTACCGGCCCTACCAGCTCGACCCGACGGCGTCGCCCGGCAAGAGCATGCCGGTGATCGAGGCCTACGCCAGGAAGTTCGGGGGCCCCGACCAGGCACGGGCGATCATCGACCGCGTCACGCAGGAGGCTGCCGGCGAAGGCGTCGAGTTCCGTCTGGACCGTGCGCTGCGGGCGAACACACTCCTCGCCCATCGACTTCTGTGGTTGACCGAGCTCCCGGGCTCGCCCGTGGACCAGTCGACGCTCCAGGAACGGCTGCTGCAGGCCTACTTCATCGACGGGCTCGACATCGGCGACCCCGAGGTGCTCGCCGACTGCGCCGCCGAAGTCGGCTTGCCCCGCCAAGACGCCCTCGACTTCCTGGAATCCGACGGTGGACGCGCGGAGGTCGCCGCCTACCTCGAACAGGCCGCCGACACCGGCATCTCGGCCGTGCCGACGTTCGTCATCAACGGACAGTGGGCGATCCCGGGCGCGCAGAACGCCGACACGTTCGTCAACGTGATCCGCCGCCTGCACGACAAGATCGTCGCCGACTCCGACGCGAGCTCGGTTCCCGCCGATTCCCCCGATGCGGAGCGCTGTGCCGACGATGCCTGCGAGGCCTGACCGCAGGTTCACCAACCGCCTGGTGTTCCTCCACGGATTCACGCAGACCCACCACCACTGGCACGCGGGTGCCCTGGCGCTCGCCGAACGCCTCGGCACCGACCCCGCCTTGACGTTCGTCGATCTCCCGGGTCACGGCCTGAGCGCACGCGACACGACCCCGATCGCCGACGGTGCTGCGGCAGCGGCCGACCTCGCCGGCCCCGGCACGTACGTCGGCTACTCGATGGGAGGGCGCTTCGCGCTGCTTGCCGCGCTTGCGCGACCCGACCTCGTCGAACGGCTGGTGCTCGTGGGCGCCACCGCCGGCATCGATGATGCAGCCGATCGAGCAGCGCGCCGATCGCTCGACGAGGACCGAGCCGACCGGCTCGAGCGTGTGGGCGCCGAGCAGTTCCTCGACGAGTGGCTCGCGGCCCCGATGTTCGCCGGCCTCCCCGCCGATGCCGACGCGCTGGAACATCGCCGGCGCAACACGACCGCCGGGCTCGCGACCAGCCTCCGGTCAGCCGGCACCGGCAGCCAGCCCACCGTCTGGTCACGCCTCCGGGACATCGACGCCCCAGCACTCGTGCTGGCCGGAGAGCACGATGGCAAGTTCGTCGACATCGGTCGGCGCCTCGCGGCCGCACTTCCCGAGGCGACGTTCGTCGAGATTCCGGACGCCGGCCACGCTGCGCCCATGGAGTCACCGCACGCAGCCGTCGACGTCATCAGCGCCTGGCTGACGGCTCCATGACGGCGGAGGCGGCACCACGGTCACACCACGGCCACACCCGTCGTTCGAACGCTGCTGTGCTGTGACGTGGTCAGGTCGACGGAAGTGATCGACCTGCAGGACGACCTGGCCTGGTTCGGCATCGTCGAGCGGCACACACGTTTCGTGCGGGCGGCAGCACGTGCCCATCGCGGCACGATCCCGCCGTTCGAGGCCCCCGTCGGACGCCGTCGGATGCGCCACCCGACTCCAGGCCGAGGCGGGCTCACCCGATCTCCCGACGTTCGCATCGACATCGACATCGACATCGGCATCGACCACGGTGACGTCTACGACTTCCTCGACGAGTCGCGGGTCGGCCTCACGATCCCCATCGCGTCGCAGCTCACCGACCTCGGCCACGACGGAGATCGCGATCTCCGACCGCAGCGCCCGGGCCATCGATGCCACACTCCCGACACGACCGGTCGACTCCGACTGGTGGCGATCCGCGGTCTGTCGGAGCCTCGCCTCATATACGTGATCGGACCGCACACCACCGACGGCCCAGACGTGACTCAGCCAATCGACAGGCCGATCGCGAACAGCGCCCCGTAGACCATCTGGGTTCGTGCGGTGGCCCCGAGGATCGGGATCAGCGCCGGTCCGGCCGCGCCGCCGCGCAACTCACGAATGGGTTGCTGGGCGATCACAGCCGCTCCGAAGGCCAGCAACGACCAGGGGCGTACGAACGCGCACAACGCGGCGGCACCGAAGGCGCCGACGATCAGCGCCGAATACAGCACGCGTGTCCGGCCGTCACCGAGCCGAACCGCGAGGGTCTGCTTTCCGACCTCGGTGTCGGTGGGGATGTCGCGCAGGTTGTTGATGACGAGAAGTGCGCAGGCCAGGAACCCGACGCCCGTGGCGGCAGACCAGGCGACACCGGGGATTCGTTCGATCGCCAGATACGTGGTGCCGACGGTCGCCACCAGGCCGAAGTACACGAACACGAACAGTTCCCCCAACCCGAGATACCCGTACGGCTTGGGACCGCCGGTGTACCCCCACGCGGCGAGGATCGCGCTGAACCCCACGGCGATCAGCCACCACGACGTCGCGGCGGCGAGCACCAGCCCGATCACGGCTGCGAGCAGGAACGTCAACAGTGCCGCCCGCTTCACCGCCGACGCCGATGCCGTCCCGGTTGCGACGAGCCGCATCGGTCCCAGTCGCACGTCGTCGGTGCCACGCACTCCGTCGCTGTAGTCGTTGGCGTAATTGACGCCGACCTGCAGCAGCAGCGACACCAGGAGCGCGCCGGCCACCCGCCACCACACGACGCCGTCACCGATCGACGCACCGGCACCGACGGCCACACCGGCACCGACGGCGACCGGCACCACGGCCGCCGGCAAGGTGCGCGGGCGAGCGCCGGCCAGCCAGTCGGCCCAGGTCGGGACGGGTGCGGGTGAGGAGAGCGAAGTCATGTGTGCGTCATGATGGAGCAATGAGCGAACTGTGGCAACTGAGCGCACTCGAACTCGCGCAGAAGATCCGGTCGGGCGAGACGTCGAGCCGCGAAGTGCTCGAGGCCCATCTCGAGCGCGTCGAGGCGGTCAATCCGCACCTGAACGCGATCGTACGGCGGCTCGACGACACAGCCCGAGCCGCAGCCGATGCCGCTGACCGAGCGGTCGCCGCCGGTGACGACCTCGGGGTCTTCCACGGCGTCCCGTGCACGGTCAAGGAGAACATCGACCTGGCCGGTACGCCGACGACGCAGGGGGTGCCGGCCCTCGCCGACGCCGTGGCGCCGATCGACGCACCGACCGTGGAGCGGATGCGTGCCGCCGGCGCGATCCCCTTCGCGCGCACGAACATGCCCGACCTCGGGCTGCGCATCCACACCGACTCGACACTCCACGGCCTGACCCGCAACCCGTGGAATCCGAACGTGACCGCCGGCGGCTCGAGCGGAGGCGAAGCCTCCGCGATCGCCTCGGGCATGAGCCCCATCGGGCTGGGCAACGACATCGGCGGCTCCCTGCGCAACCCTGCCCACTGCTGCGGCATCGCGTCGATCAAGCCGACGGTGGGCGTGGTGCCGATGGCCACCGTCATCCCTCCGGAGGATCAACTGGGGGCCTCGCAGCAGATGCTCTGCGAAGGGCCGATGGCGCGTCGCATCGCCGACGTCCGCGCCGGCCTCGTGGCACTGGCCGGCTGGAGCCCGCGCGACCCCCGTTCGGTGCCGGCCGAGCTCACCGATCTCGCCGATGGTGAACACGTCCGCGTCGCCGTGCTCGCCGACCCTCCCGGGGGCGAGACACATCCCGAGATCGCTGCTGCCGTCCGCGCGGCCGGCGATGCGCTCTCCGATGCCGGCCACGACGTCGTCGAAGCGATCCCACCCCGGTACGAGGACATCCTCGAGATGTGGGCTGCGTTGATCATCGGAGACCTGACCGTGATCATGCCGTTGCTGCAAGAGGTCATGTCCCCCGGTGCGATCTCGGTCGTCGAATCACTCCGGTCGGAGTATCCGGCACCGAGCTTCGAGTCGGTCATCTCCCTCCAGGGCGAGCGCTTCAACGCGATCCGCGCCTGGTCGGAGTTCTTCGGCGACCATCCCGTCGTCATCTCGCCCACGTGGGCGCTGCCCGCCTTCGAGCACGGTGCCGATCTCGGCGACGACATCGAGCGCATCATCTCCGACACGCTGCGTCCGGTCCTGCCGGGCAACCTGCTCGGCATCCCGGCCGCAGTCGTCCCCAGTGGGTCGGCGGGCGGTCTCCCCGTCGGTGTCCAGGTGATGGGTGACCGCTTCACCGACCTGCGCTGCCTCGCCATCGCCGAACAGATCGAACGTGCTGCGAGCCCGGCGACGCCGATCGACCCGGTGCTCGCCTGACCGTGCGAGACCTGATCGCGCTCGACCTCGCAGGCGGGTGCCAGTTCGTCCACGAGATCCAGCGCGCCTGGGACGCCGGCGATGCGATCCTGCCCGTCGATCAGCGGCTACCGCCGCGCACGAAGACCGAGCTGGTCGAGCGGATGGGTGCCGCCACGATCGTCACCGTCGACGATCGAAGGGCGACCGGTGCGGGTCGGCCGGTGGGGTCGACCGACGCAGCCGTCGTCGCGACCAGCGGATCGACGGGCGAACCGAAGGGGGTCGTGCTCACCCACGACGCCATCGCGGCGTCGGCCGAGGCGACGTCACGTCGCCTCGGTGTGACGACCGCGGACCACTGGCTCGCCTGTCTCCCGCTCTCGCACGTCGGGGGTCTCTCGGTGATCTTCCGGGCGTTGCACAGCGGGACTCGGCTGACCGTGCATCCGGGCTTCGATCCCGGGGCGGTCGAGTCCAGCGGAGCGACACTCGTGTCACTCGTGGCGACTGCGATGCGGCGGATCGATCCGACGATCTTCCGGACGATCGTGCTGGGTGGGGCGCGGCCGCCGACCGACCGGCCCGACAACGTGGTCACCACCTACGGGATGACCGAGACCGGCAGCGGTGTGGTGTACGACCGCCTACCCCTCGACGGCGTCGAACTTCGTGTCGTCGACGGCGAGATCCACGTGCGGGGAGCGATGACCCTGCGCTGCTACCGGGACGGCACCGACCCGAAGCTGCCCCACGGCTGGCTCCCCACCGGTGACCTCGGCGAGATCGCACCCGACGGCCGCCTCACGGTGCACGGTCGCCGCGGCGACCTGATCATCAGCGGGGGTGAGAACGTGTGGCCCGAGGCGGTCGAGGCCGTGCTGCGGGCACACCCGGCGATCTCCGACGCTGCTGTCTTCGGGCGCGATGACGCCGACTGGGGCCAACTCGTGTGTGCGGTGGTCGTGGCCGCGGACCCTGCTCGACCACCCGCGCTCGAGGAGATCCGCGAGCACGTCAAGTCGTCACTCCCCGCCTACTGCGCACCCCGCCACGTCACGTTCCGTGACGATTTGCCGCGAACCTCGCTCGGCAAGCTCGCCAGGAGCGTGCTTCGAGACCTCGACCGATAGGTTCTCGGTCCGTGGTCACGGCAGACGTTCGCCCTCCGCGGGGCACGCCCGACGAATCACACCCTTCGCTCCCGGGCGCCTATTGGCGGCAATGGGCGGCCAGCGCCATCAGCAACCTGGGTGACGGCATCAACTTCGTGGCGATGCCGCTGCTCGCACTCTCGCTCACCGAGGACGAACGGCTGCTCTCCCTGACCGTGCTCGCGACGTTCGTACCGTGGCTCCTCCTCGCGCTGCCGGTGGGCGTCGTCGTCGACCGTGTCGATCGCCGTTCGCTCATGGTGGCCGCCAACCTGATCCGGTTGGCGATCTTCGGCGGCATCGCAATGGCCGCGGTCGAGGAACGGCTCGACATCTGGGTGCTGATCGGCCTGCTGATCGTCGTCGGCTCGTGCGAGGTGCTGTTCGACAGCACTGCCCAGGCATTCCTGCCGATGCTGGTCGAACCCGATCAGCTCGCCCGCGCCAACGGATTGCTCTTCGCTGCCGAGATCGTGGCCGGCAGCCTGGCCGGACTCGCGGTCGGAGCACTGCTCTTCGATGCCTCGCCCGGCCTCCCGTTCGGTACCAACGCGTTGTCGTTCGCGATCGCCGCCGCGCTCATCGCCACGATCCGGCCGCGCCGGGCGTCGACGGAGGCCGGACCGGGCCTCGCCGATCAACGACTTCGAGCCGGCTTCCACTGGCTTCGGGAACACGATCTGCTCCGCACGCTCGCGGCCATGTTCGCGGTGACCAATCTCGGCCTCATGTTCGGGCAGGGGATCTTCGTCAAGTACGCCGTCGACGAGCTCGGTCTCGACGGCATCGAGTTCGGCCTGCTGCTCGCGATCACGGCGATGGGCGCCGCGTCGGGCGGACTCGTCGGCCATCGGGTGATCGGGGCGCTGGGCCTCCGACTGAGCGTCGTCGTTCCCTACATCGTGTTCGGGGCCGCCCAGGTCGTCATCGGGCTCACGTCGCTGGCGTGGGTGGTCGGCGTCGCCGGATTCCTGCTCGGCGCTGCGATCACCATCTGGAACGTCGTGACCGTCACGATACGTCAACGGGAGATCCCGCCGGACCGGTTCGGACGGGTGAACGCCGTCTACCGATGGCTCGGTGCTGCCGCCAGCGCCGTTGGCGTGGCCGCCGGTGGCTTCGTCGCGTACGCCACCAACCTCCGCGCACCGTTCCTCGTGGGTGGCGGCGTCACGCTGGTCGCAGCGGTCCTGTTCGCACGACCGGTGCTGGCGAATCTCGACGACGCCTGACGAAGACGGCCGTGCTCGGCAGGACGTCGTGCGCCGCCGATCCGCGAGCCCGCTCAGCCGTCGCCGCGGACGCCCGCGCCTCCGTCGATGACGTACGTGTCACCGGTGATCCACGATGCCTTGTCCGACGCCAGGAACACCGCCAGGTCGGCGATGTCCTCCGGCTTGCCGAGCCGCCCGAGCGGCAGCGCATCGGCCAGCTGATCGCCGTAACTGTCGACCAGCGCCGCGGCGAAGTCGGTGACCACCAGACCGGGTGCGATCCCGACGACGCGGGTGGGCCCGAGTTCGTGCGCGAGCTGTTTCGTGAGGTGGATCAGCGCAGCCTTGGTCAGCCGGTAGACCCCCAGTCCGGGGCCGACACGCAGGCCCCCGACGGACGCGATGTTGATGATCACCCCAGGTCGGTCGGCGAGTGCCTGCCGGTGAGCTGCGCGAGCCCAGTAGAGCGGTCCACGCAGGTTGACCTGGAACGTCTTGTCGAACTGACCGGGATCGACGTCGAGCGTGGCGCCGTAATGCGGGTTGGTCGCGGCGTTGTTGACGAGGATGTCGAGACCGCCGAAGCGCTCGATCGTTGCGGCGACGCAGGCCTCGGCGGCGTCGATGTCCCCGGCGTTGGCGGCGTACACGGCCGTGTCGCCGCCGATGTCGGCCGCAGCGGCCTCGAGTCGGTCGATCTTGCGTGACGAGAGCATCACGCTCGCCCCGGCATCGGCGAGCCCCTGTGCGATCGCTTTCCCGATCCCCTTCGAGGCCCCCGTGACGAGTGCGACCTTGCCCTCCATCGAGACCTGCATGACCGGCAAGGTAGCCCTCCACCGACGACGACGACGATCAGTCGGCCGGTCGGCGACGATCAGCTCGTGGCGTTCGCGTCGGCGGCGTCGGCAGCGGCGGCGTCCTCGACGGGTCCGAGGCGTCGAACGCGCACGAGCCGGATCCGGCGCCCCTCGACCTCTTCGGCAGTGAAGTGCCACCCCTCGAACTCGAGCTCCTCGCCGGGGCTGGGCACGTGCTCGAGCGTGCTGAACACGAGCCCGCCGATCGTGTCCCAATCGTCATCGGGAAGATCGCCATCGACGACCTCGTTCAGCTCGTCGATCGAGATGCCGCCGTCGACCAGGAAGTCCCCGTTGGGAAGCTGTTCGATCTGGGCACCCTCGATGTCGTACTCGTCGACGATCTCGCCCACCAGCTCTTCGAGGCAGTCCTCGAGGGTGATGAGGCCCGCGACGTCGCCGTACTCGTCGGCGACGATCGCCAGGTGGAACTTGCCGGCCTGCATCTCGCGCATCAGGCGGCTGACCGGCTTGTTCTCGGGAATGAATCGCACCGGTCGCACGAGATCGAGCACCGACAGATCACCGCGGCCCTCACGTTCGGCCCGGATCAGGTCCTTCGTGTAGGCGAGCCCGATGATGTCGTCGTCGCCCGGACCGAAAACCGGCAGGCGACTGAACCCGTTGGCGATCGCGAGGTCCAGCGACGTCGAGATCGTGGCCTCGTTCGGGATGATGACCATGTCGGGTCGGGGGAGCATGACTTCACGGGCGATCGTGTCGCCGAACTCGATGATGCTCTCGATCAGTTCCCGTTCCTCGTGTTCGATCACCTCGTCTTGCGCAGCCGCCTCGACGATGCCGAGCAACTCCTGCTCGCTGACGAAGGGACCCTGTTTCAACCCCTTGCCCCGAACGATCACGTTCGTCAACCCGATCAGGGAGCGGGAGATCAACCGCAATACCGAGAACCCCACGAGCGCGTTGATCGGACGGGCGGTGATCAGGGCCGCACGTTCGGGATGGATCACGGCGTAGGTCTTCGGCACCGCCTCGGCCAGCACGAAGAACACGATGACGTTCAGGGTCACACCGACGACGACACCCCACGCGCCGAACAGGTGCGCGGACACGATGCCGGTGAGGGTGGCCTGCACGGTCTGACAGATGTTGACGGTGAGGAGCAGCGGGTTGACCCAACGCTCGGGCTCGTCGACGAGTCGCACGAGCGCGGGCCCCGCCTTGCGACCTTCGTCGGCGAGCGCAGCCGCTTTCGGCTTGGTCATCTTCGCCAGACCCATCTCCGCGACGGCCAGGAAGACGAGCACGAACAACAGGGACACGATGACGGCCAGGATGAACAGGTCGATGCCCCGGAGTTGTGCGGCGATCAGCGCCGTCATGCGTCGGAGTGCTCCTGTCGGAAGCCGACCGGGGAGGGACCGCGCCAGTGATGCTCGACCAGATGCCGGATCTCGCGGGCTCGCATCTCGGCTCGTTCGTCGGGTGCCGCATGATCGTGGCCGAGCACGTGGAGCACTCCGTGCACCGTCAGGAGCGCGAGCTCGTCATCGAGGCTGCCGGCGTGGTCGGGTGCTGCCTCGGCAGCGACGGCCGGGCAGATCACCACGTCACCGAGCAGCACCGGACCGGCAGGGACCTCGTCGGGATCGCCGTCGAGCGGGAACGACAGCACGTCCGTCGGACCGGACCGACCCATGTGCTCGGCGTTCAACGCCGTGATCTCGGCACGATCGACGAAGGTGAGCGTGAGCTCGCCGACCCGACCCTCCGACCGCAGCACCGCCCGGGCGAGATCGCGCCAGCGGGCCGTGTCGACATCGACGTCGGTCTGCTCGTCGGCGACGACGACCTGACACGGCACGCCGATGCCGGTGGGACTGGACGGATCAGCCACCGGCGGCAGCTCCTCGCGACGGTTTGGGTCGTCGCGATGCGTCGCCGGCCTCGGAGGTGCGTTCGTAGGCCGCGACGATGTCGGCGACGATCTGGTGACGCACCACGTCGGCGCCGGTGAGATGCACGAACGCGAGGTCGTCGACGTCGCCGATGATCCGCTCCAGGCCCTTCACGCCGGAGCGCCCGTCGGGCACGTCGACTTGGGTCGCGTCACCCGTGACGACGACCTTCGAGCCGAAGCCGATGCGGGTCAGGAACATCTTCATCTGCTCGGGGGTCGTGTTCTGCGCCTCGTCGAGAATGATGAAGCTGTTGTTGAGCGTGCGCCCACGCATGAACGCCAGCGGGGCGACCTCGACCGTGCCACGCTCGATGAGACGGGCGGCGCCTTCCGGGTCGACCATGTCGTACAGCGCGTCGTACAGCGGGCGCAGGTACGGGTCGATCTTGGCCATCAGGTCGCCCGGGAGGAAGCCGAGGCGTTCGCCGGCCTCGACCGCCGGGCGGGTCAGGATGATCCGCTGCACCTGCTTGGCCTGGAGAGCCTGGACGGCCATGGCGACGGCCAGCCAGGACTTGCCGGTGCCCGCCGGCCCGATGCCGAAGGTGATGATGTTGTTGCGGATGGCGTCGACGTACCGCTTCTGGCCGGCGGTCTTCGGGCGGACATTGCGCCCCTTGGCACCCTTGAGGACCTGATGCGTCAGCACCTCCGTCGGCCGTTCGTCGGAGCGGACCATGCCGATCGAACGATCGATCGTGCGGTCGTCGAGCTCGTGGCCGCGCTCGAGCAGGCCGACGAGCTCCTCGAACAGGCGCCCGACCTGGACGCTGTCGACACCCCGCAGCGAGATCTCGTTGCCGCGCACCGAGACCTCGGTGTCGGGGAACTGGCCCTCGATCCGCCGCAAGTACTGATCGCGGGGGCCCAACAGCGCCGACATCAAGTGCGCTCCGGGCACGACGACGGTCGTCGATGCGTCAGTGGTGGTCATGCGTGAAGCGGACGCCGGCGGCGCTCATCGACACTACGGTAGCGCTTCCCACGCAACCCCGGTACCACCGGTTGAGCACTGAGTCGAGATCACGTCAGGTATTTCGAGTTTCTTCTACGGAAACTTGAGATTCCGACCGATAGATGCACCGGAACCCCACGCATGACCCCAGGGGACCGCCATTCGCCCAGCTCCGCCGAGGAACCAAGTCCATGCATCGAGCCCTCCGATTCGCACCCTGGCTGTTCGTGGCCTGTGCGATCGCGCTCATCGTGGCCAGCATCGGGTTCGACACGCTTCACCCACCGGTGTGGAGCATCATCCTGGGCGCGATGGGACTGACTGCGTGCATCATCGCGCGAGCCGTGAACCGGATGCCGTGGATGTTCATCGTCGCCGTGTTCGTCAGTGGATTGAGCGTGATCCTGTTCGACGTCGGGATCATCGACAGCCGAGCGTCATCACCGGATCTGCTCGGCGCCGCCATCGACCTCGTCGTCGGTGCAGCGTTGCTCACGATCTTGGCCCTGGCCATCCGCGTTCGACGCGGCCGTCTCGACGAACGCGACGGCATCGATCTCATCACCGTCGCGCTCGGATCGGCCCTGTCGGTGTGGATCGTGGTCACCAGCCGTTTGATCTTCGTCGACGACATGGAGCCGATCAGGGCCATCGGAGCGACGCTCTCGATGCCGATCGCAGCGCTGCTGTTCACGTTCATCGTCGATCTGCTGTTCACCGGCCTCCGGACGAACCGCTCGATGCAGTTCATCGCCGCAGCCGCTTGGATCAACCTCGTCGGCGCGACCGCCTCGGCGTTCGAGCTGGTCGGTCTGGCGAACGTCGGCCACGACCGCGAGACAGCACTGTTCGCAGCAGCGTTCGCCCTGCTCTGTGCCGGTCTCTCGCACTCCGATGCACCGGCGATGCTCTCACCGGTGCGTTCGGCGGTTCCGACCGCCGCCTACACCCCGTTCCGCCTCACCCTCACGGGCGCCTGCCTGATCGTGCCCGGCGTGCTCGTCGCCTCACTCGCACCCTTCGAGGGGGTCGACGTCCTGGTCCGCGTGTCGTTCCTGCTCGCGCTCGTGTGCAGCGTGAGCATTCGACTGTTCGTGGCCGTGCGCAGCCATGAGGGCGCCCACGAGGCGCTCGTCACCCGGCTCCACCTCGACGACCTCACCAAACTCCCCACTCGGGCCCGCTTCCTGAGCGAGGTGGAGGACGTCCTGGAAGCCACCTGGAGATCGGAGTTCCGACCGACGATCATCCAGCTGAACCTGGATCGGTTCAAGAACATCAACGACAGCCTCGGCCACGACGAAGCCAACGAAGTCCTGGTGATCGTCGCCGAGCGGCTCTCGGACGCTGCTTCGGCATACGGCGGTGTGGTCGCCCGGTCGGGTGGTGACGACTTCGTGATCGTGGATGCCACGACGACCTCGTCAGCCGATGCCCAAGAACGTGTCGAGTCGGTCCGCGAAGCCCTCGCCGCTCCGTTCCGAGTCGGCGAGAACAGCGTCTTCGTGACCGCCAGCTTCGGCGTCGCCGTCGCTCCCCGCAACCGCACCATCGGCGCCGAGGAGCTGATGCGACGCGCCGACATCGCCACCCATCGGGCCAAGGCGGCAGGACGCGGCACCGTGGCAATGTTCGACGACTCGATGCAGTCACACCTCGCGCACCGGATGGACGTGGAGCATGCCCTGCACGGCTCCATCGGTCGTCAGGAGATGCATCTCTACCATCAGCCGATCGTCGATACTCGCAGCGGCGCGATCTGCGGCTTCGAGGCGCTCATCCGATGGCAGCGCGGCGGCGTGGTCGTACCACCCGGCGACTTCATCACGATCGCCGAAGAGACCGGCATCATCTGCGAACTCGGTGCCTGGGCCCTCCACGAGGCGCTGAGCGAGCTCCGCGGCTGGATCGACGACGGGGTCGTCGACGCGTCCACCACGATCTCGGTCAACGTGTCGCCGCGACAGATCGCCGACCCCGACTTCGCAGCCGTGGTGCGAGGTGCACTCGACGCCACGGGCATGCCACCCAACCTGCTGTGGCTCGAGATGACCGAGTCGATGATGCTGGAAGAACCCGAGATCGCCGAGACCACCCTCCGCGAGATCCGTGAGATGGGTGTCCGCATCGCCCTGGACGACTTCGGCACGGGATACTCGTCGCTCTCGCTGCTCCAGCAGTTCCCGATCCAGCGCATCAAGATCGACCGGGCCTTCGTCAACGGCATCGCCGAGGAGGGCAACGACCGTTCACTCGTCCGTACGATCATCGCCATGGCCCAGTCGATGGGGCTCGATCTGGTGGCCGAAGGCGTCGAGACCGTGCAGCAGCTCCAGGTCCTCAACGAACTGGCTTGCGACAAGGCGCAGGGCTACCTCATCAGTCGCCCGGTACCCGCCGACGCGATGCGATCGACCATGGTCGCATTGGAGGAGATGGCGTCGCTGTCGATGTTCGGTTCCACGACCGACGAACCCGCGCCATCGGCCGCACCGGTCGCCGACACGCCGACGCGCGAGAGCGAGCCGGCGAGACGGCGCACCAACTCGATGGCCGTCGTCGTGGGCAGCATCTCGAGTCGTCCGCTCGGGCAGCCGGTGCTGTGACGATCGAGTGATCCCACCCGCACACTGCTGTGCGAAGAACCGGCCGGGACGCGACAAGGGCCCCCGGTGATCGGGAGCCCTTGCATCCGGAGGCGACGGCGGGAATCGAACCCGCGTAGACGGCTTTGCAGGCCGTTGCCTCAGCCACTCGGCCACGTCGCCGGCGCAGCGAAGGATAGCGGGGCGACGCGGTGATGCCCGTTCTCGGATCGGTGGGCGCTGCTCACGTCGGCGGGGAGACTGGCATCGGCGCCCCGCGTGCGTCAACATGACCGGGTGCGACGCCTGCCACCGACCGCCGTGCCGTCGCTCGTCGTCGTGGTATCGATCGCGCTCGGCGCCTGCCAACCCTCGGACGACAACGCATCGACCGGGTGCGCTTCGCTCGTTGCCGAGGCATCTGCCGAGAGCGAACCGTCCGCACAGGTCCGTCTCCTCGATCGAGCCTTGATCGTGTGCCGTTCGTACGATTCGTTCACGGCCGAGCTCGACCGCTACCCGAGCAGCATCGGCTACGACACGGCCACCTACGTGGCTCGCCGGTGTGCCACCTCGACCGATGAGGCGGTGATGGCGGGACCGACCTGTTCCACGGTGATCACTCCGGCGACCACCGCTCCGCCGACGACGCTGGTCGACCTCCTGTTCGTGGGCGACACGGTCGATGGTCGACCGATCGAGATCCGTCCCGGGAACGGCATCGAGTTCGTCGGGGAGGTCCCCGCGGTCGTGCAGCAGACCGTGGACATCGCGTTCGAGTCGGGATGCGACGGCGTCATCGCCCAGCGCGACCTGTGGGCGGCGAGGATCGACGACTCCCCCGAGGGCGACATCGCGTCGGTGTACGCCCAGCACGCACAGAACGTCGCCGATTTCATCCAGTGCGACAGCGACCCGATCGGCGGCTGAGCGAGCTGATCAGCCGCTCTGGCCGCCGTTGAAGGGGTTGAAGTCGCCACCGTCGAACAGCACGATGATCGTGATGAAGATCAGGGCCACGAGGAACGCTGCCGCGATCCACTGCGCCGTCGGGCCGAACACCCGATCATTCGACTCGACCGCCCTCCGTGAGCGGGTCGGCTTGCCCTTGGGGGGCGTGATCCCCTTCTTCGGCGTCTGCTCCTGCGTCATCGACCCGCCAGGTTAGTCGTCGAGGGTCGACGGTGTCAGTGCACGGATGACATGATCGACTCGTGCAGACCTTCCTGGATCCCATCGAACGGGCCCTTGCGGTAGCAGCGGACCACGAGGCGCTCGTGTGCAACGGACGGCGCCTGACGTATCGGCAGTTCGCCGAACGGCTTCGCCGGCTGCATGACGTTCTGCTCGATACGGGCCTCCAGCTCGGCGATCGTGTCGCGATCCTCTCGTTCAACTCGATCGCCTTCACCGAGCTGTACTGCGGCGTTCCCATGGCCGGGCTCGTGCAGGTCCCCCTCAACTTCCGGTGGGCCGAACCCGAGCTCGCCTACGCGATCGAGGACTCGGGTGCACGGATCCTCGTCTGCGACCGCGATCCGGGCGCGCTGGCCGACCTCGTCGAACGTGTGATCCGCATCGACGACGGGGAGTACGAGCAGCTCATCGCGGCAGCGACACCGGTGCCGTTCCGGGCCGACTCGGTCGACGAGAACGACCTGGCCGGGCTGTTCTACACCGGCGGCACGACCGGTCTCAGCAAGGGTGTGATGCTCACGCACCGCAACCTGATCGCGAATGCCTGGAACATCCAGTTCGCACAGCCGATGACCGGCGACGATCGGTACCTGATCATGGCGCCGATGTTCCACGCCGCAGGCTCGGTCAGCGTGCTGCAGACGATCTTCCTCGGAGCGACACAGATCATCATGCCCGCCTTCGAACCCGGCGCGATGCTCGACCTGCTCGAGCACGAACGCATCACCCAGACCCTGGGTGTGCCGACCATGGTCGCCGCCTCCGTCGAGGAGCAACTGGCGCGGCCCCGTGACGTCGGTCGACTGCGCCTCTACGCGCATGGTGGGTCGCCGATCGCGCTGGAAGTCGTCCGTCGGGGAGCGGACGCATTTCCGGCCACCGAGTTCGTGCACGTCTACGGCGCCACCGAGACCTCCCCGATCGTCACCGGCTTGCGCAACGAGCTGGCGCTGATCGACGTCGAGCGTGGTCGCTCGGCGGGCCATCCGGTGATGGGATGCCAGGTCGTCATCCGCCGCAGCGACGGTCGACCGGCCCCGGTCGACGAAGTCGGCGAGGTGACCGTGCGCGGGGCCAACGTGATGGCGGGATACTGGAACAAGCCGGAGCAGACGGAAGCGGCACTGCGTGACGGGTGGTACTGGACCGGCGACGTCGGCCGGGTCGACGACGCGGGATACCTGTTCCTGCTCGACCGGTCAAAGGACATGATCATCTCCGGCGGCGAGAACGTCTACTGCACCGAGGTCGAAGATGCGCTCTACACCCATCCCGCGGTGCTGGAGGCGACCGTGTTCGGCATCCCGGATGAATCGTGGGGTGAGACCGTGCACGCCGTGGTCGTCCTCCGCGACGGTGCACCCGACGATCTCGATGCGACCACGCTCATCGACCACTGTCGCTCGCGCATCGCCGGGTACAAGGTTCCCCGAAGCGTGGAGTTCCGCTCCGATCCGCTCCCGAAGTCCGGACCGGGCAAGGTTCTCAAGCGTGAGCTGCGCGACCCGTTCTGGGCGGACCGGAGCACCTCGATCGGTTGAGTTCCACTCGGCGCTGGAAACGCTTGCATACTGGCCGGGTGGCAACATCGAACACACACCCCGGACCTGCATCGGCCAGCGACGAACCCGTCGAGGGCCGTGACCTCGTGTGGTGGCGCCACGGGGTCGTCTACCAGATCTATCCCCGATCGTTCGCCGACTCGACCGGGGACGGAACCGGCGACATCGACGGCATCCGGTCGCGACTCCCCTACCTCCGCGACCTCCGTGTCGATGCGATCTGGCTCTGCCCCTGGTACAGGTCACCACTCGCCGATGGCGGCTACGACGTCGCCGACTACCGCTCGATCGACGAGCGCTTCGGCGATCTGGAGGCGGCCGAACGCTTGATCGCCGACGCTCACGAACACGACATCAAGGTGGTCGTCGACCTCGTGCCGAATCACACGTCCAGCGAACATGCGTGGTTCCAGGCCGCGCTCGCGGCCGGGCCGGGTTCGGCCGAGCGCGACCGGTACGTGTTCCGGGCCGGGCGCGGACCGGACGGTGCCGAGCCGCCGACGAACTGGACGTCGATCTTCGGAGGACCGGCGTGGAAGCGCGTCGACGACGGCGAGTGGTACCTGCACCTGTTCGATGCGTCACAGCCGGATCTGAACTGGCAGAACGAGGAGGTCAGGGCGGAGTTCGACGACATCTTCCGGTTCTGGCTCGATCGGGGTGTCGACGGTTTCCGCGTCGACGTCGCTCACGGCATGGCGAAGGACCCGTCCTTCCCCGACCTGGCCGAGACCGATCACCTGCTCGAGTCGAGTCAGGCCCTCGGTCACCCGTACTGGGATCGCGACGGCGTGCACGAGATCAACCGGCGATGGCGAGGCGTGCTCGACGCGTCGGGACGTGACGTGATGATGGTCGCGGAGGCCTGGGTGCATCCATCCCGGCTCCCGCTGTACCTCCGGCCCGACGAGTACCACCAGTCGTTCAACTTCGACTTCCTCACGGCGCCGTGGGAACGCGACGCGGCGGTGGCGGCCATCGATCGTGCGATCGAGGCGGCCGTCTCGGTCGGATCGACACCGACGTGGACGCTGTCGAACCACGACGTCATGCGGCACAGCACGCGGTACGGGCTCCCCCCCGACGTCAACTGGCGGCGATGGCCACTCGACGGCCCGCACGAACTGCTCGACCAGGAGCGCGGCTTCCGTCGCGCCAGGGCGGCGGCGCTGCTGCTGATGGCCCTACCCGGCTCGCTGTACCTCTACCAGGGCGAGGAGCTCGGGTTGCCCGAGGTGTGGGACCTCCCGACCGACGTGCTCGATGATCCCGTGTGGGAGGGCTCCGGCCACCGGCAGAAGGGTCGTGATGGCTGCCGCGTCCCGCTCCCCTGGTCGGCGTCCGGGCCGTCGTTCGGTTTCGGCACCGGGCCGGCCTGGCTGCCACAGCCGGCCATGTTCGGCGAACTGTCCGTGGAGGCACAGGACGGCGTACCCGAGTCGACCTTGACGATGTACCGGACGGCGCTCGGTCTTCGCGGCGAGCACTTCACCGCCGACGAGGACTTCGAATGGCTCGATCCCTGGACCGGAGCGCCGGACGCCGGCGATGCGGTCGCCTTCCGGCGTGGCTCGGGAACGATCTGCCTCGTGAACTTCGGCCCGACGGCCGTCCGGCTACCGGAGGGCGGGGTGCTGATCGCGTCGGAGCCGATCGTCGACGGGATGCTGCCCGGCGACGCCGCCGCGTGGATCACCGACTGACACGCCGGACGGGTCCAGCTGGACGACGGCGTCGCGGATGTACGTACTCACCGTTGAGACTGGTCCGGTCGCGGGCGGACGACCGGGTGACGAGGGTCGAGCCGGCGCCGCTCACATGAAGATCTTCAGGACGCGCTGCTTCAGATCGGTGACGGGTGGATACAGCAGCGGTGGGTCGGGCCGGAGTCTGCGCTCGTAGACCGATCGGAGGTGGCTGAAGGTGTCGAATCCGGCCTGTCCGTGATAGGCGCCCATGCCGCTGGGGCCCACGCCGCCGAAGGGCAGCTCGGGTGGCCCGATGTGCAGCAGTGTGTTGTTGATGCCCACGCCGCCCGACGACGTGCGATCGACGACCGTCTCGACCGTGTCGTCGTCCCGCGAGAACACGTAGAGCGCGAGCGGCTTCGGGCGTTCGTCGACGAACTCGACCGCCTCGTCGATCGAGTCGACGGCGATCACCGGCAGCAGCGGCCCGAAGATCTCCTCCTGCATGATCGGTGCGTCCGGGTCGGGGTCGACGAGCACCGTCGGGGAGATGTAGCGCACATCGGCATCCACGACTCCGCCGACATGATGGCGACCGCTGCGCTCGTCACCCAGCATGCCGGCGAGCCGGTCGAGATGCCGTGCGTTCACGATCCGTCCGTAGTCGGCGCTGAGCTGCGGGTCGGCGCCGTAGAACTCGGTGATCGTGGCGGCGAGCTGGTCGAGCAGCCGATCCTGTACTGCACGTTCGACGAGCAGGTAGTCGGGCGCGATGCACGTTTGGCCTGCATTGGTGTACTTGCCCCACACGATTCGACGCGCTGCGATCTCGATGTCGGCGTCGGCCGCGATGATCGCCGGGCTCTTGCCTCCCAGCTCCAGCGTGACCGGTGTCAGGTGCTCGGCGGCGGCGCGCATCACGATCTTGCCCACGCGTGTCCCGCCGGTGAAGAAGATGTGATCGAAGCGCTGCTCCAGGAGCGCGGTCGACGCTTCCACACCACCGGCCACGACCTTGATCGTGCGATCGTCGAGATGACGACCGCACAACTCCACGAGCGCCGCCGAGGTCGCCGGTGCCATCTCGGATGGCTTGGCCACGATAGCGTTGCCTGCTGCGATCGCAGCTGCCATCGGGGCAACGAGCAGCTGGAGGGGGTAGTTCCACGGTGCGATGACCAGGGCCACGCCCTTCGGCTCGGGCATGATGCGCGATCGACCGGGCTGGAACATCAGCGGCGTCTTCACCCTCCGTGGCTTGGCCCAGTCGGCCAGGTGTTTCCGCTGATGCTCGATGTCGTTGAGCGAGAACCCGATCTCGGTCGTCCACACCTCGGTCGCGGACTTCCCGAGATCGGCGGCGAGCGCCGCCGTGAACCGCTCGGTGTGTTCGCGAAGCATCACGGAGAGCGCATCCAGCTGCTCGTACCGCCATTCGAGCGGCCGCGTGATCCGCTGGTCGTAGGCCTGCCGGGTCGATGCGACGAGTGCCGCTGCGTCGAACGCAGGCGTTTCGTCGTCGACAACCGAATCGATGCCGGGATCTCGGGTGGTGTCGGTCACGTTGCGGTCCTTTCTCGGCGATGGGGCCGCTCACCGGCACCATCGAACGGGTCGATCGCGATCTGACGGTACGGTGGCCGCCGAACGCCGAGTTCGCCCGCGACCATCCAAACACAAGGAGCTCCCCGACATGGCAACGACCCTCATGGTCTGGATCGACCAGGATCTGTGTACCGGTGACGGCATCTGCTCGGAAATCTGCCCTGACGTGTTCGTTGCCCGCGACGACGGGTTGTGGGTGGTCAAGGAGGAGGCCGAGCACTTCGGGTCCACCATCGTCTTCGACGGTGGCGAAGGACCCGGCCACGGCCCGGACAACGGCAGAGGCGTGGCTCAGATCCCCGATTCGCTGATCGACCTCGCGGTCGAAGCCGCCGAGGAGTGCCCCGGCGAGTGCATCATGATCGAGCCCTACGATCAGGCGGCGATCGACGGCCGCGGCGCCTGACCGTCGCGCCGCTCCCGGGGAGGTTCGACTCGCCGTCCGGACGTGATCCGAACCACGGTTGACCCGGCTTCACCGACACCGGGCGAGTTTGAGGGCTTGGCCGCCGAGACGAACGAGACGGATGTCGGCGAACGGCGTCGAGGTCCTCGTGTTGTCGTTGGTCACGAAGGCGACCGCGAGATCGGTGTCGGGATCGGCCCAGGCACCCGATCCGCCGAATCCGAAGTGGCCGAACGCGCGCTTCGCCGGCCGCCCCGTCGTGAACGCCCGGTGGTATCCCAGACGCCACTTCATGTTGACACCGATCACGAAGTCGCGCTGATCGACCTGAACGTCCCCGAGCGTAGCTGCGTGCTCGGTCGACATGATTCGCACGCCGTCGAGCTGGCCACCCCCGGCGAGAGCTGCGTAGAGCCGGGCGAGCGAGCGGGCCGTGAACGTGCCGTTGACGGCCGGGATCTCAGCGGAGTAGCCGCGATCGTCGCGGAGGATGTCCATCAACCCGTCGACGAGCAGTGCGTCCCCCATCGGCTCGAACCGCTCGAACTGCGCGACCCACTCCATCCGCGCCTGCGTTCGCGCCAGCGCCTCGCTGCCGGCGATCGGCATCAACGTCGCGATCCGATGTCGCTCCTGGTCGGGCGTGGCGAGGTAGAGCCCGTCGAGCCCGAGCGGGCTTGCGAGTTCGGCCTGGATGAAGTCCGACAAGGTCGTTCCCGTCACGTTGCGGATGACGTTGCCGACCAACCAGCCGTACGTGATGCCGTGGTAGCCCGGTCGCCGTCCGGGTTGCGGGCGCGGCGACCGGGCAGCGAGCACCGAGGTCATGTGGTCCCAGTCGAGCATCTCGTCGGCACTGTCGACGACGCCACGGATCTTGTGGAGTCCGGCGGTGTGGGTGAGCAGGTGTCGGACCGTCACTCCCTCTTTGCCGGCCGTCGCGAACTCCGGCCAGTAGGTGGCGACGGGCGCCTCGACGTCGACGAGTCCGCGGTCGGCGAGCAGGTGCAATGCGGTCGCCGTGATCCCCTTGGTCGTCGAGAAGCTGACCGCCATGGTGTCTTCGGACCAATGCCGACCGTTCCCGTCACGGCGCCCACCCCAGACGTCGACGACTTTCTCACCGCGGTGATAGATGCACAGCGCGCCACCGAAGCGGCCGTCGGCAGTGAGGTACTTGGAGAGCAGTGGCGTGATGCCACCGAAGTCAGGATGGACCGTTCCGTCGAGCAGCATCGGCCCGAGGATATCGGTGGTCGAGCATCACATCGGCTCGGCGGAGGCCCCGCACGATCGTCGCAGGTGGCTCGACCGTCGTCGGTGATCGATCGGGGGAAGCGCGCCGTCTCGGCCGACGAGGACGACGGGTTGTCGTTCCCACGTGGTGATGTCGCCGCCCAGGCCGAGCGAGTCGGCGGGCAGACCAGTGAGGGCCGGCCCGACCACGACACGCCCGGAGCAGCAACCGCGACCAGGGTGACGTCGAACCTCGAATCGAACGCCGGACCGTTCGGCTCCGGGCGCCGGCGCGGACGGCGTCGCGGAAGCGCTCGATGCGAGCGGTTGTGGTGTCGCGTCGTGGTCCGATGTGCCGCGCGCTCCGACGACGAGGGGCATCGCAGCTGCCGCCATGAATCGAATCGTCTTCGGCTTCGGGTCCCAGCGCGTCCACCGGTGCCGCGTCGGCCCGCTCTGAGATCACTGACCGGGGTTCTGACTGGCGGTGCCCGAGAGCCCCAGATCGCCGGGCAGCACTCGTGGGCTCGCCGCTGTGTGATGTACCGGACGACTCGTCGTAGTGTCGAGCACGTGGACAACCCGACGTCGGCGATCTGTCGCACTACGACCACGACCACCACGACCACGACGACGACCACGACCACCACGACCACGACGACCACCGCCACCCCGACCACCAGGACGACGCGGGGCCGTTCCCGGCTCGGAGCCGACCGGGGTTCGACGGCGCGACGCAGACCGCCACATTCGCCGGACGCCCGAGATCACGGTCGAGATGGCCGGTGTGCACCCCACCAGGCACCGCAACGAGCACGAACGCGATCACTGTCGACACCGCCCGGGGCGGGGAGTGTCGACGCGTGAGTTTCGCTGGTGCAGTGGCAGCTCCGGCGCACCGACCCCACGTGGTCGTTGCCACGGTTGCGTCCGCAACTGCCGCAACCGTCTTCATCGTCTCGCGTCGTTCGACGGAGACCTGGGGCGGTCCGGACATGGTGAAGTCCGACGGGCTGCTCTGGCGCTTCAACATCGCGACAGGTCTTGTTGCGTTGGCACTCCTGGTGGTGACACTGTCGATCGGTCCGGTGCTTGCGCTGACAGGTCGCGATCGGCGCAGCCGGGTGCACCACCCCTGGCGGCGAGCAACGGGAGTGTGGTCGGCAGTGTTCGCACTTGCGCACATTCCCGGCGGACTGGCGATTCACAGTTCCGGGTGGAGGATCTGGACGCCGTTCGCGTCGGCGATTCCCGGCGCCGTCGCTCGACCGTTCGACGAGTTCACGGTCGGATACTGGTTCGGTGCTGGTGCATTGATCGCGATGCTCCCGCTCGTGATCACGTCGAATCGACGGGCGCTGACGAGAATGGGCGCACGGCGATGGCAGCGCCTTCATCGGTTGAGCTACGTGGTCTACGCATTCGTCGCGGTCCATGTCGTTGCGTTGCAGTTCGGCGAGTCGCGTCAGATCGTCTGGGTCGGGCTGACCGCGCTCGTCTTCTCACCGGTGATTCCGCTGCACGGGCTACGACTTCGTCGACGACGCCGCGACCGACGTCTCGAGCTCGAAAAATCGTCTTCGCCACCGGGCAGCGCCGGCAAGCCGCGGCCGGCCACCGCGAGGTAGGCGAGGAACGAAGGGGCGCCGTGAACGACACCCCCAGAAGTTCACTCGACGCGGAATGCTTCGGCGAGGACCTACCCGAACCCGTCGGCGAGGCAAGACCGCCGAGCCTGTGCATGCCTTCGGTCGTCGGTGCGCGCAGTCGGGGCTCACACCGGCTCGTCGGCCGGGGTGATGAGGCCGTAATGGCCGTCGTAGCGGCGGTACAGCACCCGGCCGCGGCCGCTGGCAGCGTCCTGGAAGAAGACCCACGGCGCATGGCCGCTGTCGAGGTACTCCCGGGCTTCGTCCACCGACAGGGTCGGCGCCCGTTCGGCCTCGAACTCGACCACTGCGGCGGACGGCTGATCCAACTGCTCGGTGGCTCCGTCGAGGAGCCGGAGTCGATATCCCGTCGTCTCCCGCCAGACGACGGCGTCCTGTCCGCTGGCGAGGTCACGGAACAAGAAGAAGTCGTAGTCCATCGACTCCATGTCGAACACGGCCTCGTCGACGGTCGCCTCGGCGGAGGTGTAGGTCTTGTGTCGCACGATCTGGCGGTCGTCGGCGGGCCGGGGGAAGTACGGCGACCGGGGCGTGGTGGCGTTTCCGTGCCGCCACGAGCCCGGCCTGCTCGCCGGGCCCCGACGGCGCAATGCCTGGCGATGCTCGCTCAGGTGGCGCAGTCGGTCGCGGAGCCGGGCTTCGAGCAGATCGATCGCTTCCTCCATCTGGTCGGCCGCGACGTGAGCACGAACCGGTTCACCGTTGAGATCGAGATTGACCCGCGCGATCGCACCTCGCTCGCGCGCCGGATCGGCGGACCGTTCGAGGCGCACGCTGGCGAACAACACGGGCTCCGCGATCAACTCCAACACCTTGCCGATCTTGTCGATCGCGTAGTTCGACTCCCTGTTGGAGACGTTCCCCGACGTCGACAGCACCAGCGGGGTCTCCTCGTCGCTCTGCGGCGGGACCGAGAGCTCGGCGACCTTGCCCAGCGACTGTTCCGCGATCTCGCCGTGAGCGATCCACATGTGGCTCGCGATCATGACCTCGTCGGGATCCGGGTTCCAGACGAGCATCACCATGCTGTCCTGGTCGCCGGTGACCCTGGGACCGTCAGCGCCGAGCAGTCGCGAAGATGTCCAGTACCGACGGATCTGTACCGGACCGACCATGACGTCACCGTCGGCGAAGAGCGACGCGTTCGGGGCGTAGAGCCGCATCAGGTTCTCGATGTCGGCGGTGACGAGCAGCGTCGACCACAGCTCGGCCACGCGCACTGGATGTTGTTCGAGGTCGCGACCGAGCGACGTCAGCCTCGTCATCGAGGGGACACCGCCGATCGTGTCGGGAGCGTGCGCCCCGCTCAGCGTCCCGAATCGGCGATGACGCTTCGATGTCCTCGTCCCGGCCCGGGGGACGACGTTGACCGCCGTGTCGGCCGGGCCGCGTGCGACATCGAAGTGGACGCGGGCACCTGGCAGGCGCGCGGTCGAATCCATGTCGTCGCCGCGCACCGCGTACCGGTGACCCGCGTGGATGATGCGTCCCTCCCCGGTCGCGGAATCGAACCACTGCACCACTCCATCAGGCATCGCTGGACTCCCTTCGCTGAATCGGCCACCGACGCGGCGGTGTCTCTGCGACGGGTGCCAATTCGATGGTCACGCACCACGAGGGCCAGTGGTAGGGACGAACGACACGACCTCCGAATGGCCCAGGTGATCCCGACGAGCTCGGGGCCGTCGAAGGGCGCGAGCGCCTCGAGCTCGAGCGGCAGACCAACCGGTTCCGCCAGGTGCCGACCCCGCATCCCGCCGGCGGGCGAGATCGTCGTGATCGCCGACGACGATGTGGCGACGGGGTCGACCGCTCGAGCAGCATGCAACGTCGCCAGGGCCGAGGGCGCGGCGTGGGTCGTCCTCACCGTTCCGGTGGCTCCGATCGATCGGACGATCGGATTGGCCGACTCGCCGACGAGTTCGCAGCGGTGCACACCCCGACCGACTTCCACGCCGTCGGGTAGTTGAACCGAGACACGACCCGGGTGACTCCTGGCCGCTCCGACCAGGGATGATGCCTCCTGGCACCACCCGAAGGCGACACCGACCAGCCGTCGATGACCACGCCGATCGCGACTCAGCGGCCCCGACAGGGCCGCTGAGTGCTTTCTCTGGAGCGGACGACGAGATTCGAACTCGCGACCCTCACCTTGGCAAGGTGATGCTCTACCAACTGAGCCACGTCCGCAGCGCCTGACAGAATATCAGCCGACCGGCTCGACCGGACAACACCGGGCGCCGCTGATGTCAGTCGCGTTGGTCCTCGGGCCTCAGATCGACCCGGAGCGTCAGGAAGCCGTCCTCGATCGTCGCGGTCGCGTCACCGATGATGGCGAAGTCCTGGTAGTCGATCTTCGCCTGATTGATGAACTGCTGGCGTTCCTCGCCCGCGACGGGCGGGAGCGGACGCTGCTTGACCGCCAGTGCCCGGTCCTTGAAGCGGGTGATCATCGCATCGGTGTCGATCGTTGCCATGGCTGCGATCGTACCCGGCACCGTTCAGTCGGCGTCGGCCTCGCTGCGGACTTCGACCGGTCGCTCAGCACCGAACTCGTCCACGTGTTCGCCATCGAGTTCGGCGGCGCGGTGGAGTTCCGCTTCGAGTTCGGCCTCGGCGGCTGCCAACACCTCGGGGTCGATGTCGTGGCTGAAGACATCGTCGAAACGGTCGACCTCCGGCCGATCGATCTGCTGGGGGGTCACCTCGCCGACGGGTGGCCAGTTGGGCGGACGATCGGGTCGCTCCGGTTGATCGCCGCGGCCGAGGTCGGCGTCGTCTTCGCCGAGGTCGTCGAACCCGGCTGCCGCCGGACCTGCATCGAACGCCTCGTCGATCAGTGGTGGGGCAGCGCTCGGCGTGAGCGGCTCCGCACCCTCCGGACGAACGGCGTCGAGCGTTCGGCGCTGGGCGACCGGGTCGGCTCGGCGCCACTTCCGCTCACCCATCACCTCGAGCGGCGCCAACAGCTCGGGATCGGGCCGTGTGGTCCGATAGAGCCAGACGGCGACCATCGTGAGCGCCAGTCCGAGTGCGACGAGGAGTGCGACGATCGACGTGACGGTCCGGGTGCCCTCGGGATCGCCGATCGTGGCGAGCAGGTTCGTCAGGAGGTTTGATTCGGTCCACACGCCGGGCCCAGTTTGCCACGAACGCCTCGGGAACGCGGTGACGTCAGTCGCCCGCCGACACGCTCTGGTGGTGAGGACACCAAATCGTCGTGCGACCGCCGACCTGGTCGCGTCGGAGCTGGGCACCGTCGCGAGGACACGGCGGGACATCGGCGCGAACGTCGGGATCGATCGTGCCGCGGTGGCTCCCACCTCGTTCCAGCATGTCGAGCAAGTGTGGTCGAGCGACGCCGACGAGCCGTTCGATCGAGGCGAGGCGGAGATCTCTCGCCGGTACGACCGGGGAGATCCCGGTGTGCCACAGCACCTCGTCGACGCACATGTTGCCGTAGCCGGCGACGACGGCCTGATCGAGGAGCACCGTCTTGACGGCAACCCGGCGGCGAGCGAATGCCGCCGCCAGGTGATCGGCCGACACGTCGAGGAAGTCCGGACCGAGGCGTTCGGTCGGCGGATCGAGGCTGAACCGGGCCCAACGTCGCGGGTCGTTGACGCGGAGATCACCACCGTCCTCGAACGTCAGGGTCAGCCGATCCCAAGCGCGGTCGTCGCGTCCACTGCTGTACTCCAGCGAGGCGATCGGGGCGGTGTCGTCGACGACCAGGCGGCCGGTCATCCCGAAGTGCAAGCCCAGGGTGCCGGCCGCGGCGGGCTCATCGAGATCCAGGAGCACCACCTTGCCGATCCGACGACACGCGATGAAAGCCGCACCGATCAGCACCGACCGGATCTCACTCCCCCACGGCTGGCGATCGTCGACCACCACGTCGGCGATCCGCCGGCCGAGCGCCCGCTCGGCCCCACGCCGGTACAACTCCGCTTCGAGACCCTCGGGCATCGGGGCGCCGATCAGTCCAATCGCCCGAGGAACCGGCGGATCGGTTCACCAACCTCTTCGAAATGGATCAGGAAGGCGTCGTGACCGTGGATCGAGTCGATCTCCACATACTCGCTGGTCACGCCGTCGCGCCACAGGAGTCGCGACAGGTGCTCCTGCTGGTACGGCGGGTACAGGATGTCGCTGTTGATCCCGATCGTGAGATTCGGCACGTTGACGAGCGACATCGCCCGCTCCACGGAGCCTCGACCACGCGCGATGTCGTGCAGGTCCATGGCTTTGCCGATGATCAGATAGCTGTTGGCGTCGAACCGGCGCACGAGCTTGTCGCCGTGATAGTGGAGGTAGCGCTCGACCTCGAACTCCTGCCACAGCCCGAACGAGTCGCCGAACTGGGCGCGATCGGTGAGGTTGCGACCGAACCGCTCGGTGAAGGCGTTGTCGCTGCGGAACGTGACCTGGGCGATCTGTCGCGCGATCGCGAGACCCTCGGCCGGCCCGTCCCCGGGTTCGGCGTCGTAGTAGTCGCCGCCGCGCCATCGCGGGTCCAGCCGGATCGCACGCCGCCCGATCACACCCCATGCGATCTGCTGGGCACTCGCCTGCATGCAACTGGCGATCGGCACGATCGACCGGACACGACGGCGATACGTCGTGGCCCACTCGAGCACCTGCATCCCTCCCATCGACCCACCCATGACCGCCGCCCATTTGGTGATGCCGAGATGCGGCATCAGGTTCGCCTGTGCCCTGACCATGTCACGAATCGTCACCACCGGGAACCGCGATCCGTAGGGCTCGCCGTCGTCGGGATGCGGGGACGCCGGACCGGTCGAGCCCTGACAGCCACCGAGCACGTTCGGGCACACCACGAACCACTCGTTCGTGTCGACGTACTTGCCGGGCCCGATCACGTCGTTCCACCAACCGGGCGTCTCGTGGCCCCGCTCGGCACGCCCGGCCGCGTGCGAGTCGCCGGTCCAGGCGTGCAGCACGAGGACCGCATTCGACGCGTCGGAATTCAACGTGCCCCAGGTCTCGTAGGCGATCGTCACCTCGCGCAGCACCGCGCCACTCTCGACGGCGAACGGGTGATCGGTCGCGAACGTGTGGAATCGGCGACTTCCCGGGTTGTCGCCGGGACGCCATGCACCGGTGACCGGGAGTGCGTTCTGGTTCACGTTCGCTCCTGTCTCGATGGCGGGCTTCCGTTGACGCATCGAGGGCGGCCACCACGCCGGTTTGTCGGCGAGCCGACCACATTCCGTCCCGCCGACGTTCGTCGGCGGAGCGGGAGGCACCTTGGGGGCGTTGCCCAGGTTGCCGGGCCCGACCGGACGACCGATCGAACCGCTCTTGATGCAGCCGGCAGCGTACCAGCGCGACGCCGGTGCTCCGGTTCCGGACCCCCGATCCGATCGACCAACGGTCAGGACCCGGTCAGCCGGCGGGCAGTCGCGAGCGCGTGCGTCAACGAATCGGTGAACGCCTGGCCCGTCCAGGCGATGTCGAACGCCGTGCCGTGGTCGACCGACGTCCGGACGATGGGCAAGCCGAGGGTGACGTTGACGCCCGTGTCGAACGCCAGCAGCTTCATCGGCGCGTGCCCCTGATCGTGGTACATCACCACGATCGCGTCGTATCGGTGCTGGTGAACTGCCTGGAAGAACACGGTGTCGGCGGGGTGCGGCCCGCTGGCGTCGATGCCGGCCGAGACCGCAGCGGCGATCGCCGGAGCGATGTGATCGGCGTCCTCGCTCCCGAAGAGGCCGTGTTCGCCGGCATGGGGGTTGAGTCCACACACCGCGACGCGAGGTGCCGCGACGAATCGCTGCAGCGCATCGTGGGTCAGGCGGATCACGTCCAAGACGCGATCGGCTCGGACCCTGTCGATCGCGTCACGCAGCGAGCAGTGCGTGCTCACGTGCGTCACCGCAAGCGATCCGTGCTCGTGCTCGGCAGTCAACATCATGGCGACATTCCTGGCGTCGCAGCGTCGGGCGATGAACTCGGTGTGACCGACGAAGTCGGGGTCGGTCAGCTGCGTTGCCTCTTTGTTCATCGGCATCGTGACGATCGCAGCCACGTCACCCGTCAACGCAGCATCGGTTGCCGCAGCCACGTACGCCCTCGCAGCGGACCCCGCCGCGGCGTCGAGCTGTCCCGGGCGGTGGTCGGCCGCGGCGAGCAGACCGAGGTCCCGTACGTTGACGGCGCCGGGTCGAGCGTCGGCCGGATCCGAGACGATTCGGAGGGGGACCTCGACACCGATCCGTCGCTGACCCTCCGACAGGATCGAGGCATCGCCGTAGACGACCACGTCGCCTGCGAGCAGGTCGCCGCCGGCGGCCCGCAGGAGCACGATTTCCGGGCCCACCCCCGACGCATCACCCATCGTGATGGCGATCGGAACCGGTCGATCGATCATGCCTGCAGTGTGGCGCGGATCAGGTCGACGAGGGCGCCCTCGCCCCCGAACCCACCGGCTCTGGTGATCACGGGCATCTCGAAACCGGCGACGTCTGCCCAGGCGGTACCCGCTGCGATCGAGCCGTGAACGGTGACGGCGGCGTCGCCGAGCACGGCCGCCGTCGTGTCGCCTCCGATCAACACGAGCGCGCCGACGTGGACCGACCGCCTGAGCCACTCGACACCGCGTGCCAGCCCGGACGCGGCAGCGACGGCCAGCGGTGCGTCGACATCGCCCACGGGGATCTCCGTCGCCAGCACGAGCGCCTCCGAGTCGGCCAGTCGGCGAGCCGTGAGATCGTCGGCCAGCGTCGTCACGGGAATCCCGCGGTGCTCGGCGTGGTCGAGCTGAGCTCTGGCAGCGGGGTGAACGCTGCCGCACGCGATCAGCACGGGCGGTTCGATCGGTGGAAACGACACCGGCGAGACGGCACCACGGGTCGAGCGCCCGGCGGCTCCGACGACCGCTGCCGTACCTGCGAGCGCAACGTCGGAACGGCCTTCGGCCCAGACCGCGACCAACCGCTCGATCGTCGCCATGTCACCGGCGTCGGCGACGGCGATTCCGTGTGGTCGGGTGAGCCACTCACCCGTCGCGGCGACGTCGCGGAGCGACGTCACGTCAGAACACCCGGCGTCGTGGAGCAACTCGGCGGGGCGGGCTGTCGTGACCCGACGACGCACGTCGCTGCCGGCGCCGCTCTCGTGGACGGGCCGGCCGTGCTCGAGCACGATCCCGTCGACGCAGACGCGGCCGAGTTCCGGCAGGGCCGGGATCAGCAGGACCGGTCGCGCCGCCGCCATCACCGCCAGCTCGTCGGGCCAGTTGCCCCGCAGGGTCGAGTCGATCTTGTGACCGCGGCGAGCCGACGACTGCACGGACATCATCCGCTCCCGGGCCCCGGTCGCGGACAGGTGACGTGTGCCCAGGTCGATCACGACGACACGTGAAGGTTCGGGCGGAATGCCGGACCAGCGGAGCACGTCCACCGAGCCGGCACCTGCGTCGGCGAGCGCGGCGGCGGTCTCGAACGCACCGGTTCGATCGTCGGACGTGACGAAGAGGTCCACCTACGCATTCTGACCGCCCTGACCGAATCGGTACGGTTCGGCCATGCCTCACGCGGCCAACGGCGACTGCATCCTCTACTACGAGACATTCGGATCCCCCGACGATCCGACGCTGCTGCTGGTCAACGGACTGGGTTCGCAGTGCATCAACTACGCAACGCAATGGTGTGAGATGTTCGTCGACGCCGGGTTCCACGTGATCCGGTTCGACAATCGCGACGTGGGCCTCTCGACACACTTCACCGACGCAGTCGTCGACGAGGTCGAAGTGGCGTACCGGGTGATCGACATGGCCGACGACGCGGTGGCGGTGCTCGACGCGGCCGGCATCGATCGGGCCCACGTGATGGGCTTGTCGATGGGCGGCATGATCGTTCAGCACCTCGCGATCCACCATCGCGACCGCCTCCTGTCGATGGTCTCGGCGATGTCCCACACGGGTGAGTCCGACTTCGGCCGATCGACGCCCGAAGCCCTCGCCCGACTCACCGCTGCGCCGGCCACCGACCGCGAATCGGCGGTCGCCAACAGCATCGAGGGGCTGCGCATCTGGGGTAGCCCGGAGTTCGCCGACGAGGACCGGTGGGCTGCAGATGCTGGCCGAGCGTTCGACCGGGCGTTCGACCCGGCCGGGGTCGGTCGGCAGTACTCGGCGGTCCTCGCATCGGACTCCTGGGCCGACGGACTTGCCGGTATCACCACGCCGACACTCGTGCTGCACGGCACGGCCGACACGCTGGTCGACATCAGCGGCGGTCACCGCACGGCCGAGTTGATCCCCGACGCGACGTTCGTCGCCATCGAAGGTATGGGGCACGACTACCCGCCGCAGCTGTGGCAGCGCTGGGTCGACGAGATCGCCCGCTTCTGCCTCGGTCCGAGCTGATCCTCGTCAGAACCGATCGAGGAACCGCCGCGCGCGGTCGGTCCACGTAGCCAGTCCGACAGGGCTCGCCGCGAGCGCCAGCTCGGCGTCGGGCAGGAGCTCCTGGAGTCGGGCGGCCGTGCTGGCCGGGTGCCCGGGATCGCCGGTCCAGGCCAGGATGAGCGCCGGCGCATCGATCGCCGCGATCGCGTCTGGTTCGGGGAGGTCGGCGGTGACGGCACCCCGGAAGAGACGCGCCAGGCGGACCGGATCGACAGTCGCGAGCAGCTCGGGGAACCGGTCCGACCACCGCGGATCGTCCGCGAACGGGTCGGGTAGCGGTCGAGCCGCGGCGCCGGCGAGCAACGTGTCGTGATCGCCCGCCTCGACCAGGTCGGCCATCATGCGGTACGTGCCGACCTGAGCGGCCCGAGTCGCCCATGCGGTTGGCGGGATGACGAGCAGGAGACCACGGATCCGTTCCGGTGCCAGTACGGCAGCATGCAACGCGGTCGCGCAACCCATCGACGCACCGCCGGCGACGTACGAGCCGATCCCGAGATGGTCGGCCAACATCAGTTGGTCGACGGCGAGCTCGCGCCACGAGTAGTCGTCGGGTTCGAGGGTCGAGCCCGACGCGCCGTGTCCGCGCGCGTCGTAGCGCACGAGCCGGTGCGAGCTGCGAAGGGCCGACCAGTCGAACAGGCCGAGGTCGTCCTCCGACGCCATCGAGCTGGTCAGGCCGTGCCCCCACACGACGTCTGGCCCGGTACCGGCCACGTCGTATTCGATGTCGACACCACGAATCACCACCATGGGGCGAACGTACCGGTCAGTTGCGAGGAAGTTGGCACGCCGGGGTGCCGCCGGGCAGCCGATGACGATTGCGGGCGACCCACCGGTAGGTCACCCCGGCGAGCTGGTGGACGCCCGGCAACGCCAGCAGACGGCCGAGCACACCCCAGATCCCACCGGCGTGGCGGAGCGCGGAGATCACCGCATACTGAGCGGACCGCACGCTGCCGTCGACCCCGACCCACTGGACCGCCGCTTCACACTGCTCCTGGGTGAGTTGCAGCGTCTCGAGCTCCAGGAACTGCCACGGTTCGACGCGCTCGAGGCCGAGCCAACGCTGACCGGTGCGCGCCAACGTGGTGCAGATCCCGCAGTCGCCGTCGAAGACCAGGACCGGCCGTGGGGCCGACGGATCGGGAGTCTGCTCGCTCACGGTTCGGTCCTTCCGGGGTCACCGACGACCGGTTGGGCGAGGCGGAGGCGCTGGTCGAACCCGGTCTCGTACGGCATGAATCCGTTCCGGTCGGGGTAGAGCAGCTGCGTCATCGAGTACGGCGCTCCGCGATACCACGAGGCCGCCGTTGCGAAGGCCTCGCCGTGTTCGTCCAGGTCGATCGGGGCGAACATGCAGCGCAGCTCGTTGTCGAGCAGCCCGATCAGCTCGACACCGAACGGGATCTGGGTTCCGCCCCGCAGCGCGTCGACGACCAGGCCGATCAAGCCGTTGGCGGCGACGGGCGTGAGCCCGAACACGGCAATTTCCGGGAAGCCGGTCAGGTCGGGCACGCCGATCGTGTACGCGTAGGACGGGGTGGGCGGCACCGTGTCGGGCCGCGGGGACACCGGCTCCAGCGCCCATCCGTTCGTCTCGATCATCCACTCGATCTTCTCGGCGTGCGGGATGTGGAAGTCGGGCAACTCCATCCGTCCAGCCTGCCAGCGCTGCGACGAGACCGGTCGGTGCACCACGAACATCGCCGTGCCGGGAATCGGCCGATACCGTTCGCCCGGCATGTATCGCTTCCTGCTACGACCCAGGTGGATCGCCTTCCATCTCGTCGTCGTGGCGGCGATCGTCGCCATGATCAACCTCGGCTTCTGGCAGCTCCGACGGCTCGACGAACGCCGCGAGTTCAACGCGCTCATCGAGGAGAGGTACGACGCCGAACCCGTGCCGATCGACGAGTTGTTGCCGCCCGGCACCGATCCCGACGACGTCTCGTGGCGGCCGGTCACCGCCGCGGGCAGCTACCTCCCCGACGAGGGCGTGCTGATCGTCAACCGCTCGCAGAACGGTCGCGCCGGTGTCAACACGGTCGTGCCGATCCGGCTCGACGACGGACGTCTGCTCCTCGTCAACCGAGGATTCGTGCCCCTGGTCGACGAGATCCCGCCGGTCCCTGCCATCGAGGTCGAGGTGACCGGACGGCTCCGTCCGTCGCAAGAGCGCCAGCTCGGTCAACTGTCCGACCCGGGCGATGGGGCCCTCCGTGAGGCCCAGCGGCTCGATCTCGAACGCCTGGCGGCGCAGTTCGACGGACCGCTGATGCCGATGTACATCGACCTGATGGCGTCGGCGCCCCCCGAGAAGAACGGGGTGCCCGAACCAGTCATCGCCCCCGACCTCAGCGAGGGCAATCACCTGTCGTACGCCGCACAGTGGTTCATCTTCTCGATCGCGGCTGCGGTCGGCTGGGTCCTCGCCGTCCGACGATCGGCCCGGACACGGGCGCGCACGCAGGCCGCTGTCGACGCCCAGGCCACCGAGCCGGGCGTCGTCGCCCGGGCGCCGTCGATCGACATTGCGACCGACGACGACTACCAGCTCCGGAAGTAGTCGGCGACGGCCCGGGGGTCGTCGCGCATCGAGAAGTGATTGCCGGTCTCGATCACGTGAGCAGTGACGCTGGGTCAGGCGGCCTCGATCGTCGCCATGCGGCGGAACTGTTCGACGACGTCCGGGGTTCGGTGATTCGGGTCGAGCTGTCGGTACACCGCCTCGACGTTGACGGCGATCCGGCCGAACTCGCCGAGTCGGGCGAAGTCCTCGGATGCGCCGATCGCCAGCGCGATGTCGCGGGCGGCGTCGAAGGCATCGACCCCGGCCGCATGGCGTGCGGTGGCCTCCCGGTCGACGAAGACGAGGTAGTCGCGCACGGCCGTGACCCCCGCCTTGTCGGTGACCGGACCATGACCGGGCACGACGCGGTCGACGTCCATGCCGAGCATCAGATCGCACGCGTCGATCCAGTTCGAGAGTGGGCCCGCCCACACGATCGGCGTTCCGCCGATGAACAGGATGTCGCCCGTGTACACGACGCCGGCGTCGGGTACGACCGCGATCGAGTCGCCGGCCGTGTGTGCCGGCCCGACCTCGATCAACTCGACGGTCCGGCCCCCGACGTCGAGCTCGAGGCGTCCGTCGAACGTGCGGTCGGGCACGCGCAGCTCGATGCCGTCGAACTCGAACTCACCGAAGAAGCTCCGGAACAGCTCCCCGACGTCGCCCGGGGCTCGGTTGAGCGCAGCGAGCATCGACGGCGGGACCTCGGCCATCTCAACGGCTGCTGCAGTCGTCGCAACGATCTGCACGCCACCCACGAGCTGATTGCCGTAGCAGTGGTCACCGTTGGCGTGCGTGTTCACGACCGTGCCGATCGGTGCGGCCCGGGTATGGTCCGCCAGAGCGTCGAGCATCCGCTGGGTCAACTTCAGATCGAACAGCGTGTCGACGAGCAGCGAGGTACCGTCGCCGACGACGAGCCCGGCATTGCTCCATCCCCAGCCACCATCGCCCTGCAGGTACGCCAGGCACCCATCGCCCACTTCCGTCAGGGTCGTTGCACGATCGCTCATGACGATGGCCTACCACGCCGCCGTCGCCCAGGCGAGACCCTGCCGACGAGGAGACTCGGTGCCGGCCGCGATGGATCGGCGCCGTCGGGCCGGCCCGCCAGGTCGGTGCGCTCGAGCGACGACAGCCGCTGCGACCGGCTCTCGAAGACGCCGACCGAACGGAGACGGCCGACCCGTTCCGCACCGGGGGTTGATCGGTCGCGGACGGTAGGTTCGCACTCGTGCCGTTCGCCCACTCCACCGCATCGCGGCTGCGACACCGGCTGGCCGACGGCGGGTTGCTCACCGTGCCCGGCTGCTCGGACGCGCTGGGAGCGCGTCTGACCGAGCAAGCCGGGTTCGACGCCGTCTACATGACCGGCTTCGGATCGTCGGCGACGCTGCTCGGCCGGCCCGACGTGGGCCTGCTGACCGGCAGCGAGATGGCGGCCAACGCCGAGCGGATCGCCGCCGCCACGACATTGCCGGTGATCGCCGATGGCGACACCGGGTACGGCAATGCGATCAACGTGACCCGAACCGTCGCTGCATTCGAACGGATCGGCGTGGCGGCGATCCAGCTCGAGGATCAGGTCATGCCCAAGCGGTGCGGACACCTGGCCGACAAGTCGGTCGTGTCGATCGGTGAGATGGTCGGCAAGGTGCGCGCCGCCGTCGATGCACGCGACCAGATGCTGGTGATCGCCCGCACCGACGCCCGGGCGTCCGAGGGGCTGGACGCCGCGATCGAACGCGCCCACGCCTACGCCGAGGCGGGCGCCGACGTGTTGTTCGTCGAGGCGCTCCAGTCACGTGAAGAGGTCGCGCGAGTCGGCTCGGCCGGGTTCGAGGTACCGCTCGTCTACAACTGGGTCGAAGGTGGTCGTTCACCGGGATTGACGGCAACGGAGGTCGACCAGCTGGGGTTCGCGATCCTGCTCCTGCCGATCTCGCTCCTGCTCTCGGCCACCCAGGCGATGCAGCGCACATTGGCGGAGATCCGCTCGACAGGTACCACGATCGATGGCGCGTTCGGTCACGACGCTTTCACGCGCTTCAACGAAACCATCGGCCTGAACGAGGTCCTCGACGCGGAAGCGAGGTATCGCGACGGGTGACGGTCAGAAGCGGCTGTTCGTGCGCTGCTTCGGCGGCGTCTTGAACGGTGCTTCGAGCAGCAACTCGAAGCGGGTGTCATCGGGTTGGTTCTTGTCGTTGAGGTTCCGCAGGTAGTTCTTGAGCGCAGCTCGGGCCGGGGCGACGTGGGCGCCCTTCAGACCGACCGAGCGGGAGAGGGCATCCTTGGCTTTCGCCACCCGCTCCTTGCGGGCCGCCCGCTCCTCGTCGGAGTGCGTGCCGGCAGGCTTGTTGGCCTTGGCCTCCTGGCGAGCGATCCGCTCGGCCTCGAGTTCCTTCAACGACTTCTGATCGGCCATACGAGTGGACGCTACCGTCAGTCGTTGGTGGTCCCGTCAGTCGTTGGCGGTCCCGTCAGTCGTTGGTGGTCCCGTCAGTCGTTGGTGGTCCCGTCAGTCGTTGGTGGTCCCGTCAGTCGTTGGTGGTCCCGTCAGTCGTTGGTGGTCCCGTCGGTCGCCGGTGCCGTGGCCACGTAGATCGTGCTCGTCGACTCGCCGCCGGTGTAGTGGTTCGCGAACTCCACGACGTGTGGCTCGACGGTGGCGAAGACCGTGCGCATGACCTCGACGAATGGCTCGTTCGGCGCGAACTCGTCGGACCAGAGCGAGAACACGCCACCAGGCCGGAGGTGGTCGACCACCCGCCGCAGACCCTCCGGCCGGTAGAACCCGGCGTGGCCCGCGTGGAGGAGGTGGCTCGGCGTGTGGTCGATGTCGAGCAGGATCGCGTCGAGGTCGTGACCCACCTCGGCCGGCAGGCCGGCGTCGATCATGGCGAAGAAGTCGCCGAGCACGAGCGTGCAGCGCCGATCGGTCGTGAGCTCCGCTCCGAGCGGTACGAGGTGACGTTCGTGCCAGCCGATCACCGGTGCGAGCGCCTCGATGACGTGCACCGATCCGACCCGCCGGTCGGCGAGCGCAGCGCCAGCGGTGTACCCGAGCCCGAGCCCCCCGACGACGACACCGAGCTCGTCACCGGCGACGGCACCGAGGCCGAGATTCGCCACGGCTTCCTCACCGGCCGTGAACAACGACGACATCAGGAACTCGTCGCCCAGCTTGACCTCCCACACGTCGACCTGGAGCGTGGGTTCGAGCCGACGTCGCAGGCTGATCTCGCCGATCCCGGTCGACTGGCTGTCGAGGTGTTCGAACGCGCGGCTCATCGGCGGTCGGTGACGGTGGAGGCGATCCCGAACGGTACCTCCTCCGTCGATCGGGGCGGTGGTCGAGGGAGCGCTGGCCGCGCGCCTCGCAGACGAATAGGATCGTCATCACGATCGGACTGACCCCGTGGGTACTGCCGAACACCGCAGAACGGAGACCACGATGAAGTTGACGATGACGGCCGCGATCACCGCCCGGTGGGGGCACCGAGTCGATGGGCTGATCCACACGCATGCCTGGACGGTCGAGGCAACGGTGTCCGGCCCGGTGGACGCGCCGATGGTGATGCCGGTCGACGACCTCGAGCGGTTGCTCTGCGAGATCGTCGAGCCGTGGGAGAAGCATTACCTCACGCATGAAGACGTCGGCGACTGGAAGGGGTACGAGCCGATCGTGTGGGTGCGCGAGCCGACCGTCGAGGAGATCGCGCGCCACCTGTGGGAACGCATTCGGCCGTGTGTGCCGAACCTCGAGTCGATCGCCATCGTCGAGAGCACCGAGTTCGACCGCTGTCGCACCGTCCGACTCGCCGCCTGACCGGAGGTACGGTCGCGCCATGTCCGCACCACGCTCGGAGCGCCCTGTCGTTTGCTGACCCATGAGGCATGCTGGTGATGGCAGACCGACACCGACCGAGGAGGTTGCCATGCCGAGATGGGTGAAACGGATCGCGATCGTCAAGCTGATCGTGGTCGCGACGATCGGCATTGCGTTCGTCGTGGGCATGCGCAAGAAGTCACCGCGGGTGTTGCGGGCGGTGCGTTCCATGAACCGAGCCGTGTTCAATCCGATCCAGATGGGAACGGCCGGGACACCTGGTGCCTATGCAGCGATCGTCCGCCACGTCGGCCGCACCTCGGGGAACCGGTACGAGACACCGGTCGGCGCAGTGCCCACCGACGACGGCTTCCTCATCGCCCTGCCCTACGGAACCGACGCCGATTGGCTGAAGAACGTCGTGGCGGCAGGTACGGCGACGATCGTGCACGAGGGCGAGACGCACGAGGTCGATCGGCCACGCGTCGTCGCGATGGCCGAGGTCGCCGACAGCTTCTCCGACGGCGACCGGCGAGCCCACCGCGTGTTCGGTGTCCAGGAGGCGCTCTGCGTTCGGCGCGCGAGCGCCGCCGGATCCACGCTCACCCAGGGTTGACCAGGCGGCGGTGTCGGGTCGAACGACCGGCTGCCACGGCCGCCCCAACCACGCCGATCGCCAGGCCGGCGCAGCGGAGGGCCGTCGCCCAACGGTAGGAGCGGACACGCCAGCCGAGATCGCACCGACCGTTCTCTTGGCAACCTCGCGGTCGTGTCGCGTTCCTGACACGTCGAGCACCACCAACGGGATTCCGACATGGAGCGCCTTCGATCCACCCTGCGACGTGCTGCGAGTGCGGCCGCTCCGAAACCGTGCCGCGTCGTTGGAGCGTCCGGCGCTCATGCCCGCGGCAACAGATCGTGCGCCTCGAGCCAACGTCGAGCCATGCCATCGACGGATTGGCCATCGGCGATCTGCTGATTCAGGACACGGAGCTCCAGGGTGGTCAACTTCTCCGACATCGCGTCGAGGGCGATCTCCACGTCCGGACCCCACCGTTCCAGAGCGTCGATGCGTGCCACGGGCACGATGTTCTCGGCCGGCTGCATCCCCAGATCGTCGACGAGTTCGACCAGGTCGTTCGTCAGCATCGGCGCAGCGGTCGAGAACATGAGGCCGACGTCGATCTCGTTGCGCTGGAGCGCCTCGGCGGTGAAGCGCAGTGATTGTTGGGGAATGAATTCGGCGAACTGCAGGCCGTACACGGACTCGAGCCCGGCAAGGCACAGCATGCGGTCCTGACACTCCGGCGGCCCACCGAACCGAAGCCGCGGGGCCAGACCGGCGAGGTCGCTGATGTTCACGAGCGATTCTTCCACCGCGAGCTCCTTCGTGACGACGAAGACGTTCTTGTCCTCCGCCGGCGCCGCATCGAGCGCCGTGAGGCCCCGCACCGACAGGCGGGCGTCGAGCTCGGCGAGGGCTGAGGCGGTATCAGGGTTGAACTCCGTGGCGCCGACATAGTGAAGCGCGGTCCCGAGGTACTCCGGGACGACATCGATGTGATCGAGCTCGAGCGCAGGTGCAATGATCTCTCTCGGGCCGACCATTCCGACTCTGACGACTGGGGTACCGGTGGATTCGATGACCTGGGCAAATATCTCCGCCAGCAGGACACTCTCCTCGAAGTCGAAGCTGGCGACACGCATGCCGTCCGTGGGTGACGGCCCGGTCGGGGTCGCGTTCTCGCTGCCGCACGCGGCCACGACGACCATCGCAACGGCGACGACGACGAGCCCGAATCGGCGAGACACGTCTTCAGTGTCTCATGTCGTCGCTGCGAGCAGAGCATGAGCTCGGTCGTGACCGACAGTCGGCTCGGCCACGGCCGACAACGTCGTCCATCGGGAGAGCCTCCGCCCCTGCCGCACGAGTTCAACAAGGTCGCGATCGGCTGGGTGATCGCGTTCGTCTTCTGGGCGATCATCTGGTTCTGGATCTTCCTGTCGGACGAACCGGCGAAGTGGATCACGCTGCGCGATCTCGAGGTGATGGATCCGATCGTGAACAACCGCCAGAATTGGCTCACGCCGGCAATGCAGCGAATCAACGAGATCGGCACGACCTGGCTGACACCGATCATCGGCTGGACCACCATCGTCGTCGGTCTCGCTTCGAAACGCATTCGCCACGTCCTGCTCCTGGTCGCTTCGCTGTCGGTCGTCGCGGCGATCCAGACGGTCGTGTCAGTGCGCATCCAGCGCCCGCGTCCGCTCGGCGTGACCCAGATCGGTGATTGGGCAGGATCGGCCCAACCCTCACGACCGGTCGCACTCCTCACCACCGCCATGGTGTGCCTCGGTCTGACGCTGATGCCGGCGGGCACGTGGCGGCGGGGGTGGATCGGAGTCACCATCGCGACTCTGTCGCTGTTCGGATTCGCTCAGGTCTACGTCGGCGTCGATCACCCCTCCGACGTCCTGCCGGCCGCAACGGTGGGCGTGGCCGTCACCATGGTGCTGTACCGTCTGGCAGCACCCGAAGTGGTCTTCCCGATCCGATACCGCACGGGCAAGACTGCTCACCTCGACGTCACCGGGGCGCGGGGCGAGGCCATCCGGCTCGGTCTCGAACGCCAACTCGGAGTCGATGTCACCGACATCCGACCGGTTGGTCTGGCCGGTTCGGCGGGCTCGACCCCCCTCCGCGTCAGCCAGCAGGACGGTCCCGACCTGTTCGCCAAGCTGTACGCGAGCAGCCATCTTCGTTCGGATCGCTCGTACAAGCTGAGTCGCACCCTGCTCTACGGGCGGCTGGAGGACGAGCAACACTTCACGTCGGTCCGTCGCCTCGTCCAGCACGAGGACTACATGCTGCACGTCATGCAGCGAGCCGGCATCGACTGCATGGAACCGAAGGGGATCGTCGAGATCACTCCCGATCGCGAGTATCTCCTCGTGAGCGAGTTCCTCGTCGGCGCGGTCGAGATCAGTGAGGTCGAGGTGACCCCGGACCTGATCGACGCAGGGTTGCAGACGATCCTGCGTCTGTGGGAGGCCGGGCTCGCGCACCGAGATATCAAACCGGCGAACGTCATGGTCCAGGATGGCCGCCTGCGACTGATCGACGTCGCGTTCGCCCAGGTCAGGCCGTCACCCTGGCGCGAAGCCGTCGACCTGGCGAACATGATGCTGGTGCTCGCCCTCGGCAGCAGCGCAGAAGTCGTCTACGAGCGTGCCCTCCTCTACTTCAGCGAGGCAGACATCGCCGAGGCGTTCGCCGCGTCCCGCGGTGTCACGCTACCGACGGCCCTGCGCTCGGACGTCAAACGCGACGGCCGGCAACTGATGGAGCGCTTCCGCGAGCTCGCGCCCGAGCGCGAACCGGTGGCGATCCAGCGCTGGTCTCTGCGACGCCTCGGGCTCACGGTCTGGGTGGCGGTCGTGGCGTTGGCGCTGGTCTCGATCTTCGTCGACAACCTGGGCGACATCGGGTTGCTCTGATGGGCACCGTCAGGGCACACGTGTCGCGGTTGCTCCGTGTTCGGATGATCGTCGGGTCGCTCGCACTGCTCGCAGCCTCGGCGAGCGCCTGTTCGATCGAAGATACCCAACCGATGCCGAGCTGTGAGGAAGGCGGAACCGCGAACATCGGTGCCCAGTCCGTTCCCACCGCCGAGCTCGTCCCGTGCCTCGATCCACTTCCCGCCGGTTGGGAGGTCGACAACGTGCGAGTCGACCAGGACGGCATGCTGGTCAGATTCGACTCCGACCGAGCGGGAGATGACGCGGCCCTCTTCCACTACACGGCCACCTGTGAGATCGGCGATGCCGTGAGTACCCCGAGCGAACAGGAAGGCGCCGAGCGGTTCGAACACGTCGAACGGATCGAACCGGGGTTCCGCGCACAGCGCTACTACGTGTTCGAAGGCGGGTGCATCTGGTGGGAGTTCGACTTCGACCGCGACGCAACCGCCGCGCTGGCGATCGACCTCGGCGACCGGCTTCAGACGATCACCCGCGACGCCCTCAACGAGCTCGTTCGCGAGAGCTTCATCGACGTGGAACTGTGACGTCGTCGACCCGGCACCACGCGCTCGCCTCCGCGGTCGGACCGGTCGCGGCCACGTTGGTGCTGTGCGAGAGCGCCCGACGCGCACGGAGGCTCAGCGTCGGCCGCTGCGAGGAGTGTGTCTTCCGGCGATTCAACCGTGCGCCCGAGTCTCTCCACCTCCCCCTGTGGGGAGTGATGCAGTCCGGTTCGCTCGCGGCGGTGTACGGGATCGGGGGCGTCCTGGTCCGAGCCGGCCGGACTCGCGCAGCCTGCGTGGCGACGCTCGCCGGCACCGCGGCGTGGGGCGGCGTGAAGCTGTTCAAGCCCTGCGTCGGTCGCGGCCGACCCGCTGCTCTGCTCGACGGTGTGTCGGTCCGTGGCGCCGCGCAAACCGGCCTCGGATACCCGTCGGGCCACGCGGCCGTCGCTGCCACGTTGGCGCTGGTCGTACCGCGCACCACGAGTCCGGCGCGGCAGGCCGCAGCGATCGCCATTGCGGGCACCGTGGGTGGAGCACGTATGTACGTCGGCGCTCACCTGCCGCTGGATGTCGCAGGAGGGCTCGCGATCGGCGTGCTCGTCGGGAGCGCCGCGCGCATGGTCGTGAACGGGTGGTCATGAGTTCATCGGAGCCGCCCGCGAGCCCGCAGACACCGAAGCGCGGGGTCATCGTGCTCCCGCCGCGGGTCGACGTCTTCCTGCGAGTGGCGGGCCGAATCATCCTGGTCTTCGCGATCGTCGGATTCCTCCTGCTCTTGCTCGGAGGCAACCTGCCGGAAGATCCGGAAGGTGGTGCGCTCACCGGCAACGTCCTCGTTCCGCTCCAGATCGCGCTGCTGACCTGCACCGCGGCCGGCCTGCTGATCAGCTTCCGCTCGCTGGCGATCGCCGCCGCGACCGTGGCGGTCGGCGGTACGGGCGTGGCCGTCATCTCGGCCCTCCAGTACGAGGCTCCGGTGCCGCTGCTCGTCTCGGTCGCATTCCTCGTCCCGGCGGTGATGATGTGGCTCGACTGGCAATGCCGTGAGACGCTCGGGAAGATCGCGGTGCTGGCCGTGTCGACGGCGCTGCTCTTGACCCTCGCCTGGATCGGTTCGTCGACGATCTACGCCCACTTCTTCGGTCCGACCCATCCCGAGTCGGATGCGGTCGAACTTCCCCACTCGCTGGTGCGCTGGGTCTGGTCGGGCGCCGTGGACAGCGACGGCTTCACCGTCACCGCGGTGCTGCGCGAGCCGGCTGCGAACCTCGAGCTGATGGTGGCCGACTCGGTCGGCAACGAGGTGCTGCGATCACCCCTGATCGAGGTTCGGGAACCCGACGAGCCGATTCGCATCACGGTCGACGAACTCGAGCCTGCGACCGAGTACCGATACGTCTTCGTGTCGGCGGGCGTCGCCGACGACCAGCGCGCCGGGAGGGTCACGACACTTCCCGACGGTGCAGCCTCGCTGACGCTGGCGTTCGGGGGCTGCGCCCGTTCCGGCTCCAACGGCGCCGTCTTCGACGCCATTCGGGACCTCGAGCCCGACCTCTACGTGATGCTCGGTGATCTCCACTATCGCAACATCGATGAGAACGACCCGGCGCGATTCGCGTCCGCGTACCACGAGGTCCACGACTCGCCCGCCCAGTCGGCGCTGTACCGCGACGTCCCGATCGCGTACGTGTGGGACGACCACGACTTCGGCCCGAACGACTCCGACTCGACGTCGTCGAGCCGACCCGCGGCCTCGCAGACCTACCGGGACTTCGTGCCCCACTACGAGTTGGCGAACCCGACGACCGGCTCCATCAATCAGGCATTCACCATCGGGCGCGTTCGGGTCGTCATGCTCGACACACGCACACACCGCCTGGCGGCCGACGGCACGCTGCTCGGCGAGGAACAGCTGGACTGGCTGCTCGACGAGTTGCTCGATGCGCGCGACACGCACGCGTTGACCGTGATCGTGAGCCCGACCGTCTGGATCGGCCCCGTCGAGGCGGGAGCCGACCACTGGGGCGGTTACGCGGGTGAGCGGGACCGCATCGGAGCATTTCTCGCCGAGCACGCGATCGACAACGTCGTCCTGGTCGGTGGCGATGCTCACATGGTCGCCCTCGACGACGGGAGCAACAGCGGATACGGCGGTCACGACGGCTTCCCGGTCCTCCAGGTCGCGGCACTCGACCGGCGGGGCAGCGTGAAGGGCGGTCCTCACTCCGGTGGCGAGTTCCCAGGGGGTGGCCACTTCGGCGTCATCGAGGTGACCGACGACGGAGGCGGCACGATCGACGTCGAGCTGATCGGTCTCGACTGGCAAGGAACCGTGCTCGCCGACTTCCGCACCACGTTCGACGCTCCATGACCACACGACGGGGGCACACGACGATGGCACTGCCTTCATCTGGTCGGCGCGAACTCCGGCCCGACCTGCCAGCCGTCGGTGGCCTGTCATGACAACTCCCGGCTCGATCGAGCACGAGCGGATCCGCCGCCAACCGTTCGCTGTTCGCGACACGATGTCGGTGGGGCAGTTGATCTTCGCGGTCACGCTGTCGCTCATCGTCCTGGTGGTGACATCGGCCGTTGCCTGGGATGGCCGCGTGCCGGGCGGGGAGGCCGACGCATTTCGTTTCGTGAACGACTGGCCCGACTGGCTCGAGCCGGTCATGTGGGCGCTGCAGCAGGTGGGGGTGCTCGCGGGGCCGCTGATCGGTGGCCTCGTGATTGCGTGGGTCGCGGGCCGCTGGGAGTATGCGATCCCGTTCGTGCTGCTGCTCCCGCTCAAACTGATCGTCGAGAAGGCGGTCCTCAAGCAGCTCGTCGAGCGACAACGACCGTTCGTGAGCATCGGTCCCGACATCAACGTGCGGGGGACAGCGTTCGAGGGCTTGAGCTTCCCGTCGGGTCACGCCACCACGGCGGTCGCCTTCGGCACCCTGGTCGCCGCATTCCTCCCGCTCCGTTGGCGCCCGCTCCCGCTGCTGTGGGCCGCGACCGTGTGTGTCGCGCGGCTGTACTTCGGCGAGCACAACGTGCTCGACGTCGTGGCCGGAGCGGCGATGGGCACGCTGTTCGCCACGATTCTCTGGTTCACGGTCCTGAACCGATTCGTCGAACCCGGTCGGGAAACCCGGACATGACGGCCGACGGGGGGTCCCCGTCCGTTCCCGAGACGGCACCGTTCCCATCGGTGACACACCGGGCCCATGTTCGATCCCCGGTCGACCTGCTGCGCCTGATCGTCGGTCTGGTGTTGGTCCTCGGCGGCATCGCCGTGGCCAACCTGCTCGACTCGACATTGCTCGGCCTGAGTGTGGACGGCACCGAGATGATCGACGGCCTCCCGGAGTGGATGCGGGATGTCCCGGCGGCGGCGCTGGCGGTCACGGTCATTGCAGTCGCCGTCGGCGCGCTCGCCGCCGCGCTGATCACGACTCGGTATCGGCGCCTGTCGATGTTGAGCGCAGGTTTCGTCGCTGCCGCCGGCCTCAGCATGCTCATCGGCGCCCTGATCTACTCCATGGTCGACGAGACCGTCCAGAGGTCGTTCGATACCGCAACGGCGACGTTCCGGTATCGGGGACCCAACGGGAGAATCGGGCCCGGTGACCCCCTGCTGGCGGGTGCCGTTGCGATGGTCGGGGTCGCCGGCTCATACGTCGAACGGGCGGTCACACGACGACTCGCTCTGTTGCTCGCGCTCTACGCGGCGATCTCGACGCTGACGTCGGGCGTCCCGGCCCTCGGCCTGGTCGCAGACGTCGGCTGCGGCCTGACCACCGCATCGGCCGTGCTGCTGGTGTTCGGCCGTCACGATCTCGCGCCCGACGGCCGCGAGATCGTCTCCGCGCTCGACTCGGTCGGGGTCCAGCTGACCTCGATCATGCGTCTGGGCGTCGATGCCCGCGGATCGGCGCCGTGGGTGGGAACAGATGCAGCCGGCCAACGAGTGTTCGTGAAGGCGCTCGGCCGCGACGAGCGGAGCGCCGACCTGCTCTTCCGCGCCTACCGCTGGGTGCGGCTCCGAAAGACCGGCGACCACCGGCCCTTCGTGAGCCTTCGACGAGCGGTGGAGCACGAAGCGCTCGTTTCGCTGCAGGCGGCAGCTCTCGGGGTCAGGACACCGAGCATCCTGGGCGTCGCAGATGCCGGGCTCGACGGCATGGTGCTCGCCTACGAAGAGGTCGAAGGTGTCTCCGCCGACGTCGCCGCCGAACTCGACGACGATGTCCTGGTGGCCACCTGGGCCATGGTGCACGAACTCCATGCGAGACGAATCGCCCACCGCGACCTGCGACTGGCCAACATCTTCATCGATTCCGGCAACCGACCCTGGCTGATCGACTTCGGGTTCTCGGAGCTCGCCGCGCCGGACCAGGTGCTGGGAACCGACGTCGCTGAGTTGCTCGCCTCGACCGCGGCACGAGTCGGGCCGGAGCGGGCGGTCGCCGCCGCACACCGAGCGACCGACCTGGACGAACTCGAGTGGGCGATGCCGTGGCTCCAACCGCTCGCCCTCAGCACGGCCACACGCAAGGCCGTCGGTGGGGAGCAGGGGTTGGCCCCGATCCGGACCCTGCTGGTCGAGCAGTGCGGCGTGCCCGAGGAGGAACCGGTCAAGCTCGAACGGGTCAGTGGCAAGAGCCTCTTCATCATCGTGACGATCGGCCTGAGCGCTTGGTTCCTGATTCCCCAGCTCGCCGACATCGACAACATCTGGGAGCAGGTTCGCGGAGCGTCGGTTCCCTGGGCAACCGCCGCGGCGGGGTTCTCGATGCTCACCTATTTCGCCGCGACAGCGAGCTTGCTCGGAGCGATCCCGATCCGGTTGCGCTACTGGCCGGCCCTCACCGCCCAGATCGCGTCGTCGTTCGCGAACCGGATCACGCCGGCCAAGGTCGGAGGCCTGGCGACCAACGTTCGCTACTTCCAGAAACAGGGCGTGCCGACTGCGGTCAGCGTGACCGCAGTCGGACTCAACGCCATCGCCGGGGTCGTCGTCCACGTCCTGCTCACTCTGGGATTCCTCCTGCTGGCGAGCGGAGGGGATGAGGCGAAGGGCCTCACACTGCCTTCGACGAGCGTCATCTTCTTCGCGTTGGCCGTCGTGGCGACCGTGGCGGCCACGTCGGTGATGCTTCCGGTCATCCGTCGCCAGATCGTGACGCATGTCCTGCCGCAGCTCCGGTCGGGTTGGGAGGCCATCACGACGATCGGCCGCAGCCCGGGACGACTGCTCCTCCTGTTCGGCGGTTCGGCGACGATCACGATGGCCTACCTGCTCGCCATGGTCGCGAGCTTGAGGGCGTTCGGTTCGACCGCCTCGTTTCCCCTCATCGCACTGCTGTTCCTCACGGGAAGCATCGTGGCGAACGCGGCGCCGACCCCTGGGGGCCTCGGCGCGGCCGAAGCGGCGCTGGTTGCCGCACTCAGCACGGTGGAAGAGACGGCGATCGTGATCCCGGCGGTGTTTCTCTACCGGTTCGTGACGTTCTGGCTGCCCATTGCTCCGGGCTGGCTCGCGCTCACCGTTCTGAGGCAGACCGACCGAATCTGACGAGCGACCCCGGTTGCCGGAGGTCATGACCTCCGGCACTGGTGAGCCCAGTCGTCGCGCGCGCGCGTTGGGGCACGGGCGAAGGGAGCAGAACATGACGGACACCACCATGGACAGCGCCGGCATCGGGTCCGCAGCGTCCGGTTCGGCCACGATGGCCGCACGTGCCAGCGGCCTCACCAAGATCTACGGTGAGGGCAACACCCAGGTCGTCGCACTCGATCACGTCGACATCGGATTCCGGGCCGGCCAACTGACGGCGATCATGGGACCCTCCGGCTCGGGGAAGTCCACCCTGCTGCACTGCATGGCCGGGCTCGACACCGTGAGCGAGGGCGAGACGCGCGTCGGCGACACGCTCATCTCGGACCTCTCCGACAAGGAGCTGACGCTCTTGCGCCGGCAACGTCTCGGCTTCATCTTCCAGTCGTTCAACCTCGTTCCGACGCTCAGCGCCGAGGAGAACATCCTGTTGCCACTGATGCTCGGCGGCCGCGAGGCCGATCCCGGCTGGGCCGAGACGGTGACCGGGAGCCTGCAGCTCGGTGACCGATTGAACCATCGGCCCGACGAGCTGTCGGGCGGCCAACAGCAACGTGTGGCGGTCGCACGGGCGCTCGTCTCGCGGCCCGACATCATCTTCGCCGACGAGCCGACGGGCAACCTCGACTCCAACAGCGGCCACGAAGTCCTGGGGTTCCTGCGACGCGCGGTCGACGACTGGGGCCAGACCGTGGTCATGGTCACCCACGACCCGGGTGCCGCGTCGTACGCCGACCGCGTCGTCTTCCTCCGTGACGGCAAGCTGGTCGGCGAACTCCAGTCGCCGACGACCGATCAGGTCATCGATCGGATCAAGGAACTGGAGGTGTGACCATGCGCGCCATGCTCAAGCTCAGCCTTCGGAGCCTGACCGCCCACAAGCTCCGATTCTCACTCACCACCTTCGCCGTCGTTCTCGGCGTCAGCTTCGTGGTCGCCTCGTTCGTGCTCACCGATGGTCTCACCCGCACGTTCAACACGATCGTGGAGGACGCCAACTCCGAGGTCGACGTCGAGGTGCGGGCAAGGGACGAGTTCGCGGAGGTCGATCTGGGCGATCGCCCGATGGACGAAGCCGTGTTCGACATCGTCCAGGGGGTCGAGGGCGTTCGCGAGGCGATCCCGATCGCGGCGAGCCTGAAGGTGATCCCGCTCAAGCCCGACGGCAGCACGATCGAGACCCTGGCCCCGATCTTCGCCTTCAACTGGCAGGACACCGAACTCGACGCACTCGAACTGGTCGAGGGCCGGTACCCCGGTCCCGGTGAGTTCGCGCTCGACGAGACCACGGCCGACAACGAGGGTTTCATGATCGGCGAAACCTACGACATCGTCGGTGTCAACGGCCGCGAACCGTTCGAGCTGGTCGGAACCAGCCGGTTCGGCGAGGAGAACGCCCTCGCCGGGGCCGTGCTGACGTCGTTCACGCTCGACGAACTCCAGCGACTCGACGGCAGCGAGGATCAGATCCTGTTCGTCGACATCTCGGCCGACGTCGAAGCCCAGGTGTTGATCGACCGACTGACCGAAGTATTGCCCTCCGATGTCGAGGCCGTGGCCGGTGACGTCGTCGTCTCGGAGGACAAGCAGGACTTCTCCGCCGTCGTCGACATCTTCGGCAACGTGCTGCTGGCGTTCGCGCTTGTCGCCGTGTTCGTGAGCACGTTCATCATCAGCAACACCTTCAACATCCTGCTCGGTCAACGCGTCCGCGAACTCGCCCTGCTCCGAGCGCTCGGTGCGAGCGGCCGCCAGGTGAGGTTCAGCTCGCTGCTCGAGTCGTTGATCGTCGGTGTGATCGCATCGGTCGTGGGGCTCGGTGGTGGTGTGTTGTTGGCGCTCGGCCTGCGCAGTGTCATGGGCTGGCTCGGCCTGACGTTGCCGAGCATCGACATCATCATCGCCCCGCGCACGATCATCGTCGCCTTGATCGTCGGGATCGGCGTCACGATGTTGGCATCGCTGACGCCAGCGCGACGGGCTGCCACCGTGCCACCGGTCGCTGCGATGCGATCCGGATTCCGATTCGGTTCCGGCGAGGGCACGCGCCGCACGATCATCGCCATCATCCTGTCGGTGTTCGGCATCGGCTTCCTGGCGTACGGCCTGTTCGGGGGAGCCGGCACAGCGGTGTTGCTCATGTCGCTCGGCCTGGGCGCCGTGTTGGTGTTCGTCGCCGTGTCGATGTTCTCGCCGCTGTTCTCGAGCCCGTCGGCGTCGTTCCTGGGCGCCCCGCTCGAGCACCTACCCAACAACAAGGTGACGGGACACATCGCCCGTGAGAACGCGTCGCGCAACAACAAGCGCACCGCATCCACCGCCGCCGGGTTGATGATCGGCCTCGCCCTGATCGCCATGGCGAGCGTGGTGGCGGAGTCGTTGAAGGCGTCGTTCAGCTCCGAGCTGGGTTCGACGATGATCGCCGACTACGTGATCACCGCCGACGGCGACTTCGGGTTCAGTCCCGAGCTCGAAGCACAGATCGAGGCGATGCCCGAGTTCGCCCCGGTGTCCGCAGTGCGCTACGGCAACATGCGAATCGACGGTTCAACGAAACAGGTGGTCGGCGCCGACCTGACCGTGCTCACCGATCTGATGGCGGTCGATCTCCAGGCAGGCGACCCGATCGCCAGCGCCGATCCCGGGTCGATCATCATGACCCAGGAAGCCGCCGACGACAACGGCGTCGCACTCGGCGACCAGATCACCGTCGAGTTCGCCGCCACCGGCGAGCAGACCCTGACCGTCGGTGCGATCTACGACAACGAGTTCCTGATCGGCCACTACATGATCGACCTGTCCGGCTGGGAGACGTACTTCGACTCCCAGGACGACTCGGTCATCTCCGCTGCCGTCGCCCCCGGTGTCGACGCTGCCGCCGCCGACGCCGCCCTGGGACCGCTCGAGACCCAGTTCCCACAGCTGAACTTCGAGACCCGTGACGAGTTCAGCGACCGGCTCGAGGGCCAGCTCGATTCACTGCTGATCATCATCAACGTGTTCCTCGCGTTGGCGATCGTGATCGCCCTGCTCGGTATCACCAACACGATGGCGTTGTCGGTGCTCGAACGCACCCAGGAGATCGGGCTGATGCGGGCGGTCGGCATGACCCGCCGCCAGACGAAGGGCATGATCCGGCTCGAGGCGGCCGTCGTGTCGCTGTTCGGAGCGCTGCTGGGTGTGGTGGTCGGGTTGGCGTTCGGCTGGCTTGCGGTGTTGGCGATCCCCGAATCGATCATCAACCAGCTCTCGATCCCCACCGTCACGCTCGTGATCTACGTGATCATCGCGACGATCGCCGGTCTGCTCGCCGCTTCGTTGCCGGCGCGCCGCGCCGCTCGCCTCAACGTCTTGGACGCGATCGCCCACGAGTGACCGACAACGCCGGTGTGACAGGCATCATCGACCGGTCGGGTGACCTGATGAGAACACCCGGGTCGGAGGACACACCTGCCCCACCGTCGGGTCAGGTGAGGTGGTGGGAGAGGAACTCGCCGACCACGTCGATCGCCTCGGCGAGATGCTGTCGGCCGTCGTTGCCGGTGTAGTAGTGCGTGGCACCCCGCACCTGGTGGAGGCGTTTGTCGTCGTGGGTGATCGCCTGGAACAGGCGCATCGTGTGACTGGGGGTGCAGGCGTCGTCGGCGGTGTTGCCGACCACCAGGACCGGTTGGGTGATGCGCGGCAGACTCGTCTGCGCGTCGCCACGGGCGTGGTCGAGGCTCCACTGACTCAGCCAGCTGCGCAGCGTACAGAACCTGGCCAGGCCCACCGGGCCGTCGTTGACGATCCGGGGATCACCCAGGAAGCACCAGCCGGGTGTCCGATCGCTCGGGTCGATCGTGGGGTCGAGCCACCTCGGGTCGGCCATCGTGCCGTGCACCACGAACGCCCGCTCGGCCTGTGACTCACCCGCTTCCCGCAACGCACACAGCTCGCCTTGCACCCACCGGGTGATGCGCCGATTCCTCGCGTGCTGGGCGGCGCGGTACTCCGCCACGAACTCCAGCGAGTACGGAGGTTGGTTCGGATTCGCCGGGTCGTAGAGGTTCAGGGCCGGGTCACGGTCGAACGGCACCGATTCGTCGGTGATCGAGGCGTCCATCCATTCAGTGAGCGTCTCGTGGCGGGACACGTGCGCGGCGAGCATCAGCAGCGCATCGGCCGGCGGCAGGTGCTCCGCCGGAACCACGTACGGATCACCGGCCGGTGTGTCGGACATGCCCTCCCCCGCGTTCGCGACCGCCTGGTAGTACGCCGACAACGATCCTCCGCCCGACCAACCGGCCAGTACCACCTGCTCGTAGCCGAGCCGATCCTTCGCGTCCCTCACGACCTGACCGAGATCGGCGACGACCTTCTCCATGATCAACGCCGAATCGGACCCCCTGTACCGGGAGTTCGCCCAGATCACGTGATGACCGGCCGCAGCGAGACCCGCCACGATCGGCAGGTACATGCCGCCACCTGTGGGGTGCATGAAGACCAGCACCCGCTTCGTCGGCACACCGATCGGCCGCACCAGATGACAGTCGAGGCCGATGATGTTGCCACCACCGCCATAGGTGTCGCTGAACGCCGCATCCTCACGGTGGACGCGCACGTACGCCACGCGCTCGCAGCCGGGCGGCGTGCCCGGCACGCGGTCGCTCACGCTCAGACCTGCACGGGAGGGTCGGCGAAGCTGCCGAGTGCCGTGATCTCGGCGTCCGAGAGCGCAAGGACCTGCTCGTACCGCTTCGGCGGATAATTCAGGTGCGGCTTCGAGGGATCCATCGACGGCTGCGGCACCGTGCCGCCCGCACCCGAGTACGGCTCCGGACTTCTGAATCTTTCCAGCTCGTCGGGCGAGATACCCGCCAGCGCGACGACCTCGGGATCGATCCACGCCTCAGGGTTCAACGCCTCCGATGACGTCGCCACCTCGAGCGTCAACCCCTCCGGGCCGGCGAAGTAGATCGACCGGCACATGCCATGGTCGATCTCGCCGATCACGTTGACACCGCGCGAGCGGATGCGATCGCGCATCGCCAGCAGTTCCTCACGCGTGTCGACGTTGAACGCCACGTGCTGCATGGTGCCCGGCGCCGACTTGCCGGCGCCCGAACCGGCGTGGGTCACGCCGATCTCCGATTCGATCTGATCGTTGCCCTGCAACTGCACGAACGCGACCGCGCAGAAGTCGCTCAATCGGCAGAATCCGTGCCAGCCGCCCGGTACGCCGTGCATCCAGAACAGTGCTTCGAGTTCGGCACCGAGTACATCGGAGAAGAACTCGATCTGCCCCTTGATGTCGGCGGTACTGATGGCGAGATGGTGCACCCCGTTGATACGCACGTTCGTCGCAGCCATGGTCGTCTCCTCAGCACCGACCATCCGGAGGTCGGCTCCACAGGCTCGCAGCACCTTCGGGTCCCTGTCGAGTCGCGATCCGCCCACACGCGACGGCGGGGCCATCGGCGCGCATCCCCCGGCGCGTCGACGGCCCCGCTCGACCGTTGTTCAGATCACTTGTGCGGCTGGTCGTAGTGCGCCTGGAGGTTCCCGCCGCTCAACGTCTGCAGCGGCACGTCGAGCACCACGTTGGAGGGGTTCGCCGTCTCGTAGACGTGAATCGCCATCTGGTCGTCACGACCCGGCTCGCCGTAGTCGACCAGTGTGAACTCGATCGAATATCCCTCGTCGCCGTTGTACCGACCCTCACCCGTGCCGATCAGTGTGTCGAGGGGTGCGGGTGGCGGCGCCTGAACGATGTCGGGGTCATCCGTGCACGCCACCGTCGTCAGATGCTCGAGCATGTGGAACTGGTTGCCACCCCAGTTGATCTCGAGATTGTTCGACAGCAACAGATCGCAGTGGATGGTGAGGCCACGTGTCACGCGAACCCCGTCGACACGGATCTGGTGACCACCGCCGGTGAAGCGGCCGTTGGCCTCGATGTCGGGTGGCGGATCGCAATCCAGTTCGGGAACCGTCACCGTCACCGAAACGGACGAACCACCGGCCCATCCACTGTCCCAGTCCGCAACTGCCGTCGCCGACAGCGTCAGGACGTCGCCGACCTGTGAACCGTCCGGCAGCGGGATCGAACCCGAGAACGAATAATCCGGAGCGACGAACGCTCCCGAAGCGACGACACCGCCGTCGAGCGCGATCTCGATCTGCGAGTTCCCGCGCGTCGGGTCGTTCGATGGGTCCGATCCCGTTCCTGCCCACGCCGTCGATGTGTACTGGATCGCCGGTCCGCCGTCGTCGGCACAGACGATCTCTGCTTCGATGACCGGATGGTGTGCTGACGCAACCCCACCCATCGCCAGTGAACCCACGCTGAATCCTGCGATCACCGCTGGTACGAGTGCTCGCTTCAACATGTCCGCCCCTTCTTGAGCTGTTTGCCACGTCTGTGACACTTCCCCGCCTCGGCTCAAGGGTAGACGCGTACCACGTTGTGCGCAAGAGGGTCCTGAAATGCCACGCTGCGTGTTCACGTGGCGTCCGGCGCGATCGGGCGTCCTCCGGCCCGCTCAGGTCGCCAGCCACCGCCGACTCAGGGTCTCAGCCTGTCGGATCACCGTCACGTACAGGTTCCGCGGCGGACCGTTCGGGAGTGCCGACGCATCGGCGACGAACAGCCCGTCGTACCCGAGCAGCGCTCCCTGCTCGTCCAGCGCGGCGCCGATACGGCACGACCCCGCCACGTGGTGATAGCCGCCCAGGTTGTGGGGCAGCCAGGCCCGCAGGGCCGCCTCGTCGCCTTCGAACGTCGACGCCGACGTGCCCCGACGATCGACGTAGCACTCCCCCACCACTGACTGCAGACCGGGCGAGCGCAGCAGGGCCAGCGCCTCGGTCACCACCAGTGCGAGCCCGTCGAGATCGGCGGGCTCCGCCAACTGGTTCAGCTCGACCAGCGGCGGGCCGTCCGGTACGGGCAGCGACACACGGCCCTCGCTCCGGACGGTCAGGTGACCGGCGAGCACCGCACCCATCTCCGACCGGCCCGGGACTCGATCCATGACCACGATCTGACGGCCCGGCCGCTCGACCGTGGCGCCGATGGCGACGCCGTCGCCGGTGGATTGCCGGAGGTCGAACGAGATGGACACGCCGACGTGGTCCTGGAGTCTGGCGCCGACGCCGGGCGTGTCGACACCCGAACGCAGCAGGAGCACCGGTGTCGCGATCGCTCCGGCGCACAGTACGACGCAGTCGGCGTCCAGGCGATCGCCGGAGCGCGTGACGACGCCGACGGCGCGGCGCCCCTCCAGCACGATTCGTTCGACGACGGTGTCACACATCACGGTCAGGTTCTCCCGGTCCACCGCGGCCTGCAGGTACGCTTCGGCGGCCGACACCCGTCGGTCGCCACGTCGAACGAGCGCGACCGGCGCGGCGTCGCTCGTCTCGGCGAGCACTGCGGTGGCGACCGGCCCGAGATCGGTCACCGGCACGACGGGCAGGGCGTGGCCACGCCCTGCATCGGCCGGGTCGCCGATGACGACGCCGCCGTTGATCAACGACGATCCTCCCAGCCCCGAGCCCTGCGCGTACGTCTGCGGGGCGAGCCCGGGACGACGCACGACCAACGTCCGCGTCGCGATGCGCGACGGCCGGTCGAGCACCGGTTCACCGGGCGAGCCGACACTGGCGCCGTGATCCGGGCCGGCCTCGACCAACGTCACGTCGTTCGAGCCGACCTCACTCAGACGCGCCGCGACGACCGACCCTGCGGATCCACCCCCGACGACGAGCCAGTGGGTCATCCGGTCTCCCGCGGGGTCTCCTTCGGCAGGCCCGCCAGATGCGCGGCATCGTTGTAACGAGCCAGGCGCCATCGACCGGGCTTCATCTGGACGAACTCGGTGAGCGACGTGTTCACCGTGTGCAACTCGAACCCGCCCACCTGTGCCAACCGCAGCATCGAGCGGAACGCCGCGTCGACGACGCCGCCGTGACACGCGACGACGATGACGCCACCGTGGTGCGTGGCGACCACCTCCGACAGCACCTCGCCGACGCGGTGATGGAACGTCGCCAGTGTCTCGCCACCGGGAAAACGTACGCCGTGTGGATCACCGTGCCAATCGGGCATGCCGTAGCGATCGACGAACTCCTGGAACGTCAGCCCGTCACATTCGGGCCCCGGATCGTGCTCGCCGAACCGGGCGTCGGTACGCACGTCGAGACCGAGCGCCGGCGCGATGATCTCGGCCGTCTCGACCGCTCGCGGATACCCGCTGGAGTACAGCACCGTCGCGTCGGCCAGCTCACCCGCCTCGGCGATCCGGTCCCGCAGGCGTTCGGCCTGCCGGCGACCGAGTGGTGACAGCCCCGAGCACGTGCGCGGGCCGCCGAGCACCCGGGCCACGGTCGTGTTCGACTCGCCGTGGCGAACCAGGATCACCCTGGTCGGAGTGGACTCGTCTTCGCTCATCGCGTCGCCGACCCCGCGACCCGCTTGGCGTCCGCGTAGGCGACGATCGCGTCGTACTCCTCGTCGGTCAACGGCATGACCGACAGCCGGTTCCCCTTCGCGAGCAGTCTGCAGTCGACGAGCTCGGGGATCTTCTTCAACTCGTCGAGCGACACGAACGCGAGTCTGCGGTCGGGAGCGACCGTGACCCAGTCCCAACGTGGATCGTCGGGATCGGACTTGGGGTCGTGGTACTTCGCCGTCGGGTCGAACTGCGTCGGGTCGGGTTCGGCACCTTTGACGATCTTGCAGATGCCGGCGACGCCCGGCGGCTTCGCGTTCGAGTGGTAGAAGATCGCCCGGTCACCACGTCGCATGCGACGCAGGAAATTGCGGGCTTGGTAATTCCGGATGCCGTCCCATCCCTCACGCTTGTTCCGCACCAGATCGTCGTAGCCGAACTCGTCGGGCTCGGATTTCAACAGCCACTTCGCCACACCGTCGACCGTAGCGCCGACACCGTCGGTCGTGACCCGTCGAAGTTCACACGATTGCGCGAAGACATTTCGTTCAAACACCCATCGAACCTGGCGCGACCTCCTAAGTTCGCGCCAGTGGCCCCACGGCACCGTTTGACCATCCGCTCCATCGAACCCGATCCGCGAGCGGCGGCCATCGCGGCTGCAGCCGAACAGCTCGGCACCGACCTCCAGCGACCGGAGGACGTCCGAGTTGCCGACCTCTACTTCGTGGAAGGCGAGCTCGATCAGAGCGAGCGCAGCCGACTGCACGGCTTCCTCGTCGACCCGTTGCTGCAGAAGGGCTCCTGGAACGATCCGACGACCGACGGTACCGAGATCACGTTCCTCCCGGGGGTCACCGACAACGCCGCCGCCACCCTCATGCAGGCCTGCGAGCGACTCGGCTTCGACGTGACGGGAGCGGCCACCGGACGCCGGATCGAGTTCGGCGAATCGGTCGACGCCACCCGCCGCGAGGGGCTCGTCAAACGGATCGTCGCCAACCCCGTCATCGAACGGTGGGAGCACAGCTGCATCGAGCCCAACTTCCATCCGGTCACGCATGCGACCGGTGTTCCGGAGACCGTCGCGATCGCGGGCCGATCCACCGAAGAGCTGGTGCAGATCGGCAAGGAGCGGGCACTTGCGCTCGATCCGGCCGAGCTCGCCGTCATCCAGGCCCACTACGGTCGGCTCGGACGCGAGCCGACCGACATCGAGCTGGAGACACTCGCGCAGACCTGGAGCGAGCACTGCGCGCACAAGACGTTCCGTGCGGCGATCGTCACCGACGACGGTGAGGACCGATCCCCGCTCATCGACATGCTCCGGGAGACGACCGAGACGATCGGTGCCCCCTTCGTGAAATTGGCGTTCGTCGGCAACGCCGGGATCATCGGCTTCGAAGGTGACACGACGCTCGCGTTGAAGGCCGAAACCCACAACCACCCCTCGGCGGTCGAGCCGTTCGGCGGCGCCAACACGGGCGTCGGCGGCGTGATCCGCGACATCCTCGGCATCGGCCATCGGCCGATCGCGATCACTGACGTGCTGTGTTTCGGTCCGCCCGAGACCCGGCTGGAGGACGTCCCCGACGGTGCACTGCACCCGCTGCGGATCCGGGAGGGCGTGATCGCCGGCGTCGCCGACTACGGCAACAAGATCGGTCTGCCGACCGTCGCCGGAGCGATCGTCTACGACCCGGGCTACACCACGAATCCACTCGTGTTCGCGGGCTGCATCGGTGCCGCCGAGGGATGGAGGCCGGACCGCGGACCGTTCCCCGGTGATCGCGTGGTCCTGCTCGGTGGCCGGACGGGACGCGACGGCATCCGCGGCGCCACGTTCAGTTCTCTCACCATGGACGCTTCCACCGGAGAGGTCGCGGGCGCCTCGGTGCAGATCGGTGATCCGATCGTCGAGAAGCTGCTGATCGACGTGCTCGCCGGGAGTGCCGATCTGTATACGGCGATCACCGACTGCGGGGCCGGCGGCCTGTCATCGGCGGTGGGTGAGATGGCCGAGAGCGTCGGGGCCGACATCGATCTCGATCGCGTGCCCCTCAAGTACGCCGGTCTGGAACCCTGGGAGATCTGGCTGTCGGAGGCCCAGGAACGAATGGTCGTCGCCGTCAGCCCGGCCAGGATCGGTGAACTCGAGACTCGATGTCGACGGCACGGGGTCGAGATGACCGACATCGGTGGTTTCACCGGCGACGGCGTCCTGACCGTCCGCAGCGCCGGCGACATCGTGCTCGAGATGACCACCGAGTTCCTGCACGACGGCCGTCCGCAGCGAGAACTGCCGGCCGAGATGCCGCGCCCCCGCCGCGGCGAGTACCTCGGCCGGAAGGTCGCCGACCCGCGCGATGCGCTCCTGCGCCTGCTCTCCCACCGCAACATCGCCTCGAAGTTCCGGACGATTCACCGGTACGACCACGAGATCCTGGGGGCGACGTCCGTCCGCCCTCTCGTCGGCCGGCTGTCGGATGCGCCGGCGGACGGCGTCGTGATCGCCGACCCGACCGCATCGTCCGGCTTCGCGATCGGAATCGGGCTGAACCCGTGGCACGGCATGAGCGACCCCGAGGCGATGGCCTACGGCGCCGTCGACGAGGCGATCCGCAACGTCGTGGCCGTGGGCGCCGACCCCGACCGCATCGCGCTGCTCGACAACTTCTCCTGGGGTGACCCGCAACGCACATCGACGCTCGGCGAACTGGTCGCCGCGGTCGACGGCTGCTGTGCCGCGGCGATGGCGTACCGCGCACCCTTCGTGTCGGGGAAGGACTCGCTGAACAACGAATACACGGGTGCAGACGGCCAACGGCACTCGGTGCCACCGACACTCGTGATCACCGCCGTCGCCCACGTGCCCGATGCCGACCGATGCGTCACGCCGGTGCTGCGACAGCCGGGCAGCCTGTTGGTCCAACTCGGCACCACGAGCCGCGAGTTCGCCGGCAGCCATCTCGACCTCGTGTACGGCGAGCCCGACGAAGTCGGCAGCGCGCCGGCCCCTGATCCCGACGCGCCCAGCCGTTACCGCCACCTGCATCAGGCCATGCGCGATGGACTGGTGCGATCGTGCCACGACATCAGCGAAGGTGGTCTGGCAGTGACCCTGGCGGAGATGTGCATCGCCGGCCGGCTCGGCGCCGAGATCACCGACGTTCCCCACGACAGTCTGGCTGCCGGACTGTTCTCCGAGTCGCAGAGCCGACTCGTCGTCGAGATCGACTCCGACGACCTCAACCGCTTCTCGTCCCTCATGCACGAAGCGGTCCACGTCCTCGGACGCGTGATCGACGAACCCGAACTGCGCCTCCCCGATACCGAACCGATCAGGGTGGAAGCCCTGGCGGACGCATTCAACCGCATCGTCGTGCCCGATCCGATCGGAGACCCCGGGTGACCCGCGTCCCGGCGCTCGTGCTGGCCGGCCCCGGCACCAACCGCGACCGCGACCTCGCACTCGCCTTCGAACTCGCCGGTGCCGACGTCACCGTAGCGCTCGTCGACGACGTCGCCGAGCGGCACGAACTGCTGCGGGATGCCCGCCTCGTCGGTCTGGCCGGCGGGTTCTCGTATGGCGACTCCCTCGGAGCCGGCCGCATGCTCGCGCTCGACCTCATGTCACGCATCGGTGACCAGATGACCGAGTTCGTCGCCAGCGGCCGACCGGTCATCGGTGTCTGCAACGGGTTCCAGGTCCTCACCCGATCGAAGCTGCTCCCCGGCGCGCTCGGCCACAACGCCCACGGCCGGTTCGAGTGCCGGTGGGTGGTACTCGAACCACAGCCGAAATCCAGGTGCATCTGGACCAAGGGCCTCGATCAACCGATCCACTGCCCGATCGCCCACGGCGAGGGCCGCTACGTCCATCCCGACCCCGGCACGCTCGCCGACGCCGGCCAGATCGCACTCCGCTACCGGAGCACCAACCCCAACGGCTCGGTCGCCGACATCGCCGGCGTGTGCAATGCCGCCGGCAACGTGCTGGGCCTCATGCCGCACCCGGAGAACTTCGTGATCGGTCGACAACACCCACACCACCTCCGCGGTGTCGGCATCGAGAACCTCGGTCTCGGCCTGTTCCGCAACGGCGTGACCGCTGCCCGGGAGATGTGAACACATGCGCACCAGCCTCTTCGATCCGTTCATGGACGTCGATCTCCCGCTGCCGGATCGCCGCGACGGCAAGGTGCGGGCCTCCTGGTCGGCCGGCGATCGCCGGCGGCTGATCGTCACCACCGATCGGTTGTCGGCGTTCGATCGGGTCCTCGCCGGCGTGCCGTACAAAGGTCAGGTGCTCAACCAGCTGTCTGCGTGGTGGTTCGATCGAACCGCCGACCTCATCGACAACCACGTGATCGCGGTGCCCGATCCGAACGCGCTGCTCGCGCACGAGGCCCGACCGCTGCCGGTCGAGGTGGTGGTGCGCAGCCACATCACGGGCGTCACCGACACATCGCTGTGGGGAATGTACGAGGCAGGCGCCCGCACCATGTACGGCTATGACCTGCCCGACGGTCTTCGCAAGAACACCCCCCTCCCCCGCCACATCGTCACGCCGACGACCAAGGCACGGGCCGGGGGACACGACGAACCGCTGTCGTGCGCCGAGGTCACCGCACGGGGGCTGCTTCTGCCGGAGCTGTGGGACCGGGTGACCGAGGCTGCTCTGGAGGTCTTCGGCCGAGGCGTGCAGCTGGGCGCCGAGGCCGGGCTGATCCTGGCCGACACGAAGTACGAGTTCGGTACGACGGTGGACGGCGAGTTGATCCTGATCGACGAGATCCACACGCCCGACTCGTCGCGATGGTGGATCGCCGACACGTACGAGGATCGCCTCGCTGCCGGGGACGAGCCGGAGAGCCTCGACAAGGAAGTCGTGCGCCGGGCGTTCGCAGAGATCGGGTACAAGGGCGACGGCCCCGTCCCCGACGTGCCCGGCGAGATCTGGTCGGCCACGACCGCCCGATACATCACCGCCTACGAACGATTGACCGGATCTCCGTTCGAGCCGGGTAGCTACCCGGTCGGCGAACGTCTCACCGACCACCTGACGAAAGCAGGCCTCCTGTGAACCCGACACGCGTCAAGATCACGCACCGGCCCGCCGGACACTCCCATCCCAAGGAGGAGTGCGGCGTGCTCGGCATCTCGACGCCGCACGGCGACGGCGTCGCCGAACTCACGTTCTTCGGACTGTTCGCGCTGCAGCATCGCGGTCAGGAAGCGGCTGGCATCGCCGTCAGTGACGGACAGCGGGCCCGTCTCCACAAAGACGACGGCCTCGTCGCCAACGTCTTCACGCCGGACGCGATGGCGCCACTGACGGGCTACCACTCGATCGGCCACACGCGGTACTCGACCACGGGGTCGAACGCTCATCGCAATCATCAGCCCTTTCTCGTCGAGACGATGCACGGCCCGCTGGCCGTGGCCCACAACGGCAACATCGTCAACGCCAGTGCGCTCAGGGAGGAACTGCTGAACCGGGGTTTCGGCCTCACTGCGACGAGCGACACCGAGGTCATCGCACTGATGCTCGCGGCGGCAGGGGGTCGCACCTGGCAGGAGCGCCTCGAGCGCACGCTGCCCGCATGGAAAGGTGCGTTCTCCCTGGTGTTGCTGGCTGCCGACGAGGTGATCGCCGTTCGCGACCCGTGGGGTTTCCGCCCGCTGTCGGTCGGGCGACTGCCACAGGGCGGTTGGGCCGTCGCCTCCGAGACGTGTGCGCTCGCCACACTGGGCTGCGTCGACATCGACGAGGTGAAGCCCGGTGAGATCATCACGCTCCGCGGCGCCGAGATCGAACGCATCCAGGCGCTCACGCCTGCCGCTCGCAGTGCCCGGTGCACGTTCGAGTTCGTGTACTTCTCGCGCCCCGACTCGGTGTGGGACGGCCAGAACGTGCACCACGTCCGCCAGCGGCTCGGCGTCGAGCTGGCCCGCGAAAGCGGGATCGACGCCGACGTCGTGATCCCCGTGCCCGACTCGTCGATCCCCGCCGCGATCGGGTACTCGGCCGAGAGCGGGATCCCCCACAACGACGGGCTCATCAAGAACCGTTACATCGGTCGCACCTTCATCGAGCCGACGCAGTCGATGCGCGAACGAGGCGTCGCCCTCAAGTTCAACGCACTGAGCGAGAACCTCGCCGGCAAGCGGGTCCTGATGATCGACGACTCGCTCGTCCGCGGCACCACCGCCGGTCCGCTGGTGAAGCTCGTGCGAGACGCCGGAGCGACCGAAGTGCACATGCGCATCACGTGTCCGCCCATCACGCACGCCTGCCACTTCGGGGTCGACATGGGTCACGACGGCGACCTGATTGCCGCCCAACGAACCGTCGACGAGATCCGGGAGCACATCGGCGCCGACAGCCTGGCGTTCCTGTCGCTCGACGGGATGATGCGGGCGGTCGGGGCTGCCGACGGCTACTGCAACGCCTGCTTCACCGGGGACTATCCACTCGCCGTCGGAGACGCTCAGGCGAAACTCTCGTTCGAGGGGGCGCTCGCCTGATGCGCGTCCTCGTCATCGGCGACGGTGGCCGCGAGCACGCCATCGCCTGGGCCTGTGAGCAACACGGGCACACCGTGACGATGGCGCCGGAACTCGGTGCGGTCACCGCCGACGACGTCGACCTCGTGATCCCAGGACCAGAGTCGGCCCTGGTGGGAGGCGTCGCCGACGAATGCTCGTTCCGCAAGATCCCGTGCTTCGGTCCGACCTCCAAGCAGGCGCGGATCGAATCGTCCAAGGGGTTCAGCCGTCAGCTCGCCCACTCGCTCGGCGTACCCGGCCCCGAATACGAACGATTCGACGAGAACGACGACCTCGGCGCGATCGCCTGGTGGCGGCAGTTCGGGCGGCCCGTCGTGGTGAAACTCGACGGGCTGGCGGCCGGCAAGGGTGTGATCGTGCCGGCCGACGCGGCCGAGACCGAGGATGCGATCCGCGCCACGGCACTGCTCGGACCGTTCGTGCTCGAGGAGCGGATGAGCGGCCCGGAGTGCTCGCTCGTGGCATTGTGCGACGGCAACACCGCGGTCGCCCTCCCCCTGGCGCAGGATCACAAGCGCATCGGCGAGGGTGACACCGGCCCGAACACCGGAGGAATGGGTGCCTACGCGCCGGCACCGGTGGGCGCGACGGCCGACGAATTGCTCGCCACGTTCGTCCAACCGATCGTCGACTACTTCTCGTCGGCCGCCACACCGTACGTGGGCGCGCTGTACGCCGGGCTCATGCTCACCGCCGACGGCCCGCGGCTCGTCGAGTACAACTGTCGCTTCGGCGACCCCGAGACACAGGCCGTGCTCCCGCTCGTCGAGTCGGATCTGGCGGCTCACATCCTGGCGTGCACGAACCACGCGGTCGCCGACGAACGGATCGAGATCCGACCCGGTTCTGCGTGCGTGGTGGTCGCTGCTGCACCCGGATATCCGACCGAGCCGAGCACCGGTGCGAACATCACCCTGAACGGCTTCTCGACGACCGAGTGGGCGAATCGGTCGACGGTCGAACCCGAAGCGATCCTGTTTCCCGCCGGCGTTCGTGACGGCAAGACCGCAGGCGGCCGCGTGCTCGCGGTGACCGGGGTCGGTGACGACCTCGCCGCTGCGCGCGCCGCCGCCTACCGCGGGATGGACGGCGTGAAGTTCCCCAACATGCACGTGCGCCGTGACATCGGATGGCGTGCACCGGGGGCGATGCTGTCGTCGTACGCCGAGGTCGGGGTCGACATCGACGAAGGTGCGCGAGCCGTCGAACGCATGACCGGTGCGGTCGAGCGCACACTCGGCCCGGACGTGCTCCGAGGTGTCGGATCCTTCGGTGGCGTGATGTCGGCTCGCCGGATTCTCGCGTTGGATGATCCGGTGCTCGTTGCCTCCGCCGACGGGGTCGGCACCAAGGTGGAGCTCGCCGCCCGCCTCGGGAAGGTGCACGGCATCGGCGTCGACATCGTGAACCACTGCATCGACGACGTGCTCGTCCAGTCGGCGACGCCGCTGTTCTTCCTCGACTACATCGCCGCCGGCTCCCTCGACGCCGAACTGGTCGCCGACGTGGTCAGCGGCATGGCCGAGGCCTGCGAGGCCGCCGGGTGCGTTCTGCTGGGCGGGGAGACGGCGGAGATGCCGGGTGTGTACGCCGAGGGGGCGTTCGACGTCGCCGGGACGCTCGTCGGTCTCACCGAACGCAGCGCACTCCTGCCGCGCACCGACGTGACCCCCGGCGATGTGTTGATCGGCGTCGCGTCGAGCGGGCCGCACACCAACGGATTCTCGTTCCTCCGCAAGCTGTTCGACTGGGTGCCGATGGACGTCACCCCGCCCGGGTTCGAGCAGTCACTCGGCGATGCGTTGCTCGAACCGCACCGCTCGTACCTGCCGCTGCTCGCCGACGCCTTGGCATCCGGGCGGGTGAAGGCGCTCGCCCACATCACCGGTGGCGGGCTGCCCGAAAACCTCCCTCGTGTGCTGCCGGACGGCGTCGACGCCGAGATCGCGCTGAGGTCGTGGCCGCGCAGCCCACTGTTCGAGTTGATCACCGAACTGGCGACAGGGGTGGAGGTCAGGGAGCTCCACCGCATGTTGAACATGGGCATCGGGATGGTGGTCGTCTGCTCGCCGGAGGATGCCGATGACGTGCAGGCAACCATCCCGGAGGAGACGTGGGTGATCGGTACGCTCGTGAACGGCGAACCCGGTAGCCGCACCGTTCATCTGTTGTGAACGGACTCCGGAGGGTGCAGGGAGCGGCTCAGCCGTGCGGCGTGACGAGCGCCTTGTCGCCCGTCGCCATGCGTGCGTAGCGGCGGACCACGTCGGGGTCGACCGCCTCACGCAAGTTCACGTTCATCCCGTAGCTGCTTGCGAACGTCGTGGTGATCTCGTCAGCCACGCGTCGGCGCAGGCGCTCGGTTCCACCGGTGCCGATCTTGGCGAGGAACGGGGTGAGCAGCCACCCGCCGACCGACCAGTTCATCCCGAAGTCCCTCCGCAACACCGTCGGACTGCGATCGAGCCCACCGTAGATGTACACCTGCATGTGCACGTTCGATCCGTAGCGGCTGAACTCCTCGCCCTCGCTCGCAACCTTCTCCATGCACGACAGCAGCGTGCCGGCGAGTTCCCCGCCGCCGATCGCATCGAACGCGATCGTCGCGCCGGTCGCCCGGAGCGCGTCGACCAGATCGTCACGGAACGACTCGGCGCTCGAATCGACGACGTGTGCGGCACCGCCGGAACGTAGGTCGGCGACGTGTTCCGGTTTGCGAACGATGTTGACGAGCCCGATGCCGTCGTCGCGACAGATCCGCTGCAACATCTTGCCGAGGTTCGACGCACCGACCGTGTGCACCAGCGCCGAATGTCCTTCGGAGACCATGGTCTCGACCATGCCGAGCGCAGTGAGCGGGTTGACGAAGCAGGCTGCGGCCTGTTCCGCCGTGGTGCCGTCGTTCATCGCCAGACAGCTCGCCACGTTCAGTGTGCGGTGCGTCGCGTACGCATGACCCGAGAGGAATCCGACCACCTTGCCGACGAGTGCCTGCGCTGCGTCGGACGAGCCTGCGGTGACCACGGTGCCACCTCCCTCGTTACCGACGGGCATGGCGATGTTCCACCGGCCCTTCTGGGCTGCGAGCACTCGCTCGCCGAGCGGTGCGCTCACCGCCGGCAGCTCGTCGGTGCCGGTCGACTCGGCCGCGTCCAGATCGGCCATGGCGAACAGCATGCCGAGATCCGACGGGTTGATCGGTGCCGCTTCGACGCGGACCACCACCTCGTCCTCGCCGGGTTCGGCGAGTTCGAACTCCTGCATCGCCACGGTGACGCGGCCGTCGTCGGTCACGGTGGAACGGAGCTCGTGTGCGGTTCGTGGCAGGCGTTCGTCGGTCATGTCGCCATCCTCGCCGATGGGTGACCGACACCGGTGATCGGGCTCAATCGAGGTCGGGCACGACGACGGCGGTCTCGGGGTGGTGCGCCACCCAGGCGAACCAGAACGTGTCGAGGTGCTCGAGTTCGCTCGGCCCCGCGCCGACGAGTGGTCCGACGATCGCTCGTCCTCTGATGTTCCAGACCGATCGGGTCTCGCGGTCGGTGAGGACACCCGACTCACGTCGGAACGACAGCCGGCGGCCCTCGACCGTGGTGTCGAAGACCCCGGTCGATCCGATGTCGTCGCCCTCGGACCAGATGGCGAACGGAGGTCGACGACGCCGCCGCCCAGCCGTCTGACCGACGCGGAACACTCCGAAGAGCAGGGAACTGCGAACTTTTCGTTCATGGCGCGCCACTCGCCTGCGATGCGCGCCTACCGTTCCCTCATGGAGGCATCGCACCGCTCGAGATCACGGGTGTTGGTGCTCGCCTCGGGGAACGGATCGAACCTTCAGGCCGTCCTCGACGCCTGCGACAGCGGCCCACTTCTCGGCCACGCCGAAGTCGTCGCAGTCGTTTGCGACAGGCCCGACGCCTACGCCCTCCAGCGGGCGGCCGTGGCTGGCGTGCCGTCGGTCCACATCGGGCGGCACACCGACGAGGCCCGTTCCGACTACGACGCCCGACTCGCCGATGTCGTCGCCGGGTTCGATCCCGACCTCATCGTGCTCGCCGGGTGGATGCGCATCCTCACCACCAGCTTCCTCGGGTGGTTCCCGAACAGGGTCATCAATCTCCATCCCGCCCGTCCCGGTGAACTGCCCGGCACACACGCGATCGAACGGGCGTGGCAGGAGGCGCTCGCCGGCGAGCGCGAGTCCACCGGGGTCATGGTCCACCTCGTGCCCGACGAGGGAGTCGACGACGGCCCCGTCCTGGCCACCGACGACGTCCCGATCCTCCCTGACGACACGCTGGAGACACTCCGGGCTCGCATCCACGCCGTCGAGCACCGCCTGCTCGTCGACACCGTCCGCACACTGTGCGTTGAACGCAAGGAGATCACCGCATGAGCCACACCGACGCTCATATCAACGACGGCCTGTTCGATCGTTACGAAGCGCTCACGTTCGACGACGTCGTCGTCGTCCCCGGCTACTCCGAGACGCTCCCGGATGCCGTCGACACCTCGTCGGTGTTCGCCCGTGACATCGAATTGACCGTGCCGCTCGTGTCGGCAGCGATGGACAAGGTCACCGAGGGGCGGATGGCGATCGCGATGGCACGTCACGGCGGCATCGGCGTGATCCACCGCAACATGTCGATCGATGATCAGGCGGCCGAGGTCCAGAAGGTCAAGCGCAGCCAGAGCGGCATGATCTCCGACCCGGTGACGCTCTCGAAGGAGGCGAAGCTGTTCGAGGCCGAGGAGTTGATGCATCGCTTCAAGTTCTCGGGCGTCCCGATCACGAACGACGACGGCGAACTGGTGGGCATCCTGACCAACCGAGACGTCAGATTCTGTGAGGGCAGCGACTACGAACGGCCGATCAGCGAGTTCATGACGAGCGACCGGCTCGTGACCGCGAAGGTGGGCACCTCGCTCGACGAGGCCAAGCTCCTGCTCCAGAAACACCGCATCGAGAAGCTGCCGCTCGTCGACGACCACGGCAAGCTCGCCGGCCTCATCACGGTCAAGGACATCCAGAAGCGCCTCGACTACCCGAACGCATCCCGCGACGACCGCGGCCGACTCCGCTGTGCGGCGGCCTGCGGCGTCGGCGACGACGTCGAGGACCGGGTCGAGGCACTGGTCGCGATGGGCGTCGACGCCGTGGCGATCGACACCGCGCACGGCCATTCCGCCGGCGTCATCAAGACGATCGAACGGATCAAGGGGTCGTGGCCCGACCTGGCCGTCACGGCCGGCAACGTCGTCACCGAAGAAGGTGTCGAAGCGCTCGCGAAGGCCGGGGCCGATGCCGTGAAGGTCGGTGTGGGAGCCGGGTCGATCTGTACGACCCGCATCATCTCGGGCGCCGGCATGCCGCAGCTGTCGGCGATCTTCGTGACGGCGAAGAAGGCCCGCCGCCTGGGGATTCCGATCATCGGCGACGGCGGCATCACCTACTCCGGCGATGTCGTCAAGGCGATCGCCGCCGGTTCGTCGACCGTCATGCTCGGATCGCTGCTCGCCGGCACCGAGGAGAGCCCCGGCGAAACGGAGCTGTTCGAGGGTCGCCGGTTCAAGAGCTACCGTGGTATGGGTTCGCTCGGGGCCATGCAGGGGCTCGGAGCCGACCGCTATGCGAGCGCACAGTCGTCGGTCGCCGCCACGAGCCGCAAGCTGGTCCCCGAGGGCATCGAGGGTCGGGTCCCGTACTCGGGACCGCTCGGCGACACGATCTACCAACTGGTGGGCGGACTCCGTTCGGGCATGGGCTATGCGGGCGCAGCCGACCTGGAGAGCCTGCGAACCGGGGCCAGATTCATGCGGGTCACGACCGCCGGCCGCGAGGAGAGTCACCCCCACGACGTGACGATCACCAAAGAGGCCCCCAACTACCAGCGCAGCTGAGCACATCGGCCGGCTCGGTGTGACTCGGTTCAGCCCGAGTTGCCGCCGGCCTGCCACGCCTGCTCGGCTCGGTCGACGAGACGTTCACGCGACCGGTCGTTCAGGGCGCGACCAGTCGGGACTCGGACCTCGACCTCACCGGTCGCGGCTTGCCGGGTCTCGAGATCGTCCACGAAGAACACGTCGGTGAGGCCGTCCGTGCCGGCGAGACCGCGCAGCAGATCTGCTGCGTCGGCGGCCTCGGCGTCCTCGGGCATGCGCAATCGGATCGTCGACGTGGACGCCTCCTGCGACAGATTGCGCACGTTGGTGAGCGCGCTGTTGTGAAAGTGCATGGTGCTCGCTCGATCACGCACTCGTGTGCTGAACAAGCCCACGTGGTCGACCACACCTCGCACCGGCTCGGCCCAGCCGACGTCGGCGATGACTTCGTCGCCCACGCCGTACCGGTCCTCGAAGTGCACGCTGAGCCCGGTCAGGTAGTCGTTGACCTTGTGCTGGCCTCCGATCGCCAGTGCGGCACCGATGAACCCGGCGCTCGAGAGGAAGAATGCAGGGTCGACCTGGAGCAGATGGAACACGACGATCAACGCGACGATCCAGATGACGACCGAGGCGAGATGATTGACCATCCGGCTGGCGGCGTCGATCCGCTGGCGACGTCGCTGCTCGCCGACCTCAGTGGTCTCGCCGTCGGTGCGCACCGAGCGGGTCCTCCACATCGATCCGGACCGCTGTTCTGCATTCCGGCTTCGACTGGCGATCCCGCGGATGGTGCCCCGGATCACGATCCGTGACACACGAGTCGCCAACAGAGCGGACAACGCGACGATCACCAGGACGAACGGCGCCGAGCTCCTCGAGCCGGACAACCAGGAAGTGAAGGTGTTGATCACGGCGGCAGTCTGCCACCACTGGCCCGCATATTACGGTCATGTGACGTTTTCTTCTCGAAACGACGTCGGACTCGGCGATCGAAGCAACGCGCCGGCGGTTCCCAGACCGATCTCGGTCGCCGACCGGGCCGAAGCCGGCTCGGCGTCGAACACCACGGCCGGAACGCCGGCCGGAATGTCGGCGGGGCATGGTGACCGCCACCGAGGATCGGCCGGCCGCCCTCGTTGCGACCGAGCCACACCATCACGCCGAGGATTGCGGCGCCGCCACACCGACGCCGACCCACTGCGGGGCCACCGTGTCACGTTGCCGAGCGAGGTCGTTCTGCGACGGTGGCGGGCGCCCCCTGGACGCGGTCGTCACCGTCGTCGCGGTCGTACGTGATCGGCGAACGCCCGCCATGAGCCCGACCGGCGGCCGATGGGATCGTGCACTCGGGCGTCGGCGAATGACGCAGGCCATGGGGCGCCCTTCGTGTCCGGGCGCCGACCCGAAGCGGGTCGGCTTTCGTCGTACCAGCCGTCGTCTCGGCCTCGTTCCGGTTCGGGATGCAACCGAACGCGATGGCGATTCCGAGCAATTCGCTCATGAGCGCACCAGCTCCTTTCGGTCGTCTGCATCGAGGCCGGTGTCCAGTTCCGAGATGTCGTCGGGCACTGCGATCGCCGTGTCGCGGTCGTGACCGAGCACCGCGGCTCCCTCGACGTCGACGTGCGGAAGCAGCCGGTCGAGCCAACCGGGGAGCCACCAGTTGGCGTCGCCCATCAGCGCCATCGACGACGGTACGAAGATCATGCGGACCACCGAGGCATCGACCAACACCGCCACCGTGAGGCCGACCGCGAACATCTTGACCTCGACGTCGGGTGTCAGCAGGAACGCCGAGAACACGCTGATCATGATCAGAGCCGCAGATGTGATCACCCTCGCCGTCGCAGCGAGGCCGTCGACCACGCTCTGGTGGCTGTCACCGGTGCGGACGAACTCCTCGCGAACCCGGCTCAGCAGGAACACCTCGTAGTCCATCGACAACCCGAACAGGATCGCGAACATGATCATCGGCAGGAACGGGCTGATGGGCACCGTCGACTCGACGCCGATCAGCTCGTTGCCCCAGCCCCACTGGAACACCGCGACGACGACGCCGTAGGCGCCACCGATCGACAAGAGGTTCATGATCGCCGCCTTGAACGGCACGACGATCGACCGGAAGACGAGCATGAGCAGGAGGAACGACAGTCCGACGACGGCACCGATGAACCACGGCAGGCGGGCGCCGAGACGTTCACTGATGTCGATGTAGCCGGCCGTGTTTCCCGTCAGATACACCTCGGAGTCGGTCGCCGCCGGCAGCACGTCGTCGCGCAGCGTGTGCACCACTTGACTCGTCGCTTCGTCCTGCGGCGACGTCGTCGGGAACACGGTCAGGACCGCGGTGTCGCCGGCCGGATTCAACAGTGGTTCGGTCGCGAAGGCGACCCCGTCGGTGGCGGCCACGGCGGAGGTGATCGACTCGAGCTCACCGGCCTCGAACGAGGCGCCCGCACCCGCATCGATGGCCACCGTGAGCGGACCGTTGAACCCCGGCCCGAACCCTTCGGCGAGCATGTCGTACGCCTGCCGGTACGTGTGCTCGGTATCGGCGGTGCCGTCGTCGGCGATGCCGGTGCGCATGTCGAGCACGGGCGCGGTGATCGCCACGAGCGCTACGAAGCTGGCGGTGGCGTAGCGCCACGGATGCCGACCCACGTGGTCGGCCCAGCGACCCGACCAGGTCTGCGAGGAGTCGACCGTGAGCTCACCGGTGCGTGTGCGGCGTCCGACTTTCCATCGGTCGATCCGGTGGCCGGCGAGCCCGAGGAACGCCGGCAGCAGTGTGACGGCACCGATCATGGCGACGGCGACCGTGATCGCCGCCGAGTAGCCCATCATCGAGATCGACGGGATCCCAGCCAGCAACAACCCGGCGAGCGCCACCACGACGGTGGTGCCTGCGAAGAGCACAGCGGTGCCGGAGGTGGCATTCGCGAGCGCGGCGGCCTCGACCGGGTCCTTGCCATCGTGCAGGAACGCACGATGCCGAGTGACGATGAACAGCGCGTAGTCGATACCGACGCCGATACCGATCATCGAGGCGATCATCGGCGAGATCGACGGCACATCGGCGAATCCGGCCATGACGGTGATCAGCCCGAGCCCGATGAAGATGCCGAGCAGAGCGGAACCGATCGGGATCCCCGCGGCGATCACCGAACCGAATGCGACGAGCAGCACGATCAGGGCCACGGCGAGCCCGATTGCCTCGCTGCCCTCGACCTCCTCGCTGCCACGCACGATCTCGCGGGACAACTCCGCACGCAGTCCGGCGTCGCGAGCTTGCTCGACGGCGGCTTCCGCGGCCTCACCCTGCTCGGGGCCCGGCGGATCGATGCTGTAGCGAACCGTTGCGAATGCGATCTCGCCGGATTCGCTCACCGATGCGTTGGCGGGGTCGAACGGGTCGGTGACCCCGAGCACCCCGTCACCGGCGGCGATCTCGGAGAGCGTGGCCGCGATCGCCGCTCGCGCCGCCGGGTCGGTGACATCGCCGTCAGGGTCGGAGAACACGACACGACCGCTCACGCCGCCTTCCGACGGGAATCGATCACGCAGCAGGTCGATGCCGATCTGGGCCTCGGTGCCGGGAATCGTGAAGTCGTCGGTCGTCTCGCCACCGATGGTGATCTGCAGGGTCAACACAGCTGCCGCGACGACGAGCCATGTGCCGATCATCCGCCACGGGTGCCGAGCGGCGACCCTCCCCCAGCGGTACAGGTACTTGGACATCGGGAACTCCTCCGGATCGATGGCCGACGCCTCTCGCCGACCATCCACCGACATCCAATGACACCGCGCTGACCCCACACTCGACGCCGGCTGACCGGCGCTGACCGGCGCTGACCTCCCGCTGACCTCGCCGAGGCGAGAGTCAGTCGATCGTCGATGCGGCGTGCACGGCCGCGATCACGGTCGCCGTGTCCGCGGCGGCTCCGGACGCGAACTCGGTGTCGAAGTCGGCCCCGAGGGCGGCCCGCAACCGGCCCTCGGCCCGATCGACGTCGAAGCGTTCGGGGGCGGGCATCGGGGTGCCACCGTCTCGCCGAAGCCGATCCGCATGGCCCAGGATCCGGGCCCCGAGCCTGAGGAGGTCGTCATCGACGGCGAGTGCATATGCACCCGCGCACCCCTCCAGTGCGTAGGCCGTACCGCGCGGCGTGTCGAGCTGTTCGGCGATGGCCAGGGCCTGCTGCTGCTCTTCGAGGGCCTCGGCACCGTGCCCGCGTTGATCGGCGAGGTAGCCCCTTCCCACGAGAAACAACGCCCGAAGGTACGGCACCGCCCGCGTCCGAGGGACCCGCCAGGCCGCCTCGAGATGGTCCTCGGCCTCGTCGAGCCGTCCCCGGCGGCGGGCGATCATCGACAACCCGAACCGCGACATCGCTTGCAGCCACGGCACACCAGCGGCAACCGGGTCGTCGGTCAGCGATCGATGGTGCTGTTCGGCGAGGTCGAGGTTGCCGCGGAGGATCTCGATGTTGCCGAGCCGGGCCCGCATCGCCGACGGGTGACTCGAGAACCCCACGTCAGCGGCGATCTCGATCCCGCGTTCGAGCAACGCTGCGGCTCGGTCGTAGTGTCCGAACTGCTCGGCGATCTCGGACGCCTCGGTCATCGCGATCGCAGAGGCGAACTGATCGCCCACCTCGTCGAACGTCCGCGCCGCCTCGACGAAGACCCGTTCCGCGGCGATCGCCTCACCGCGGAACTGGAGGATCTCGCCCGTGACGATCTGAGTGATTGCGATCACCCAGGGATCACCCGACGACTCGGCGGCCTCCCTCACGTCGGGGAGCGACCGCTCCACGGCGTCGATCCGACCCGCGAAGAACTGTGCCATCGCGTGGGTGCTCGAAATGATGCCGCGAACCCACGGATCGGCGACGTGATCGAGCAGCGCGACCGCCTCGCTCGTGATCGCGACCGCACGCTCGACGTTCGGACCGTTGGCCGAGAGCCACCCGTACATGCCGAGCGCGATCGCACGCAGTTCTGGTTCGGTGTCACCCGAACACGTGAGCGCATCGCTCAACATCGCGATGCCACCTTCGAGGTCGCCGGCCATGAAGAAGTACCAGCCCAGCGGCGCCGTCAGCTCCAGCGCGAGCTGGGCGTCGTCGCGAGCGACAGCCGTGGTGAGCGCGGCGTCGATGTTCTGTCGGTCGACCGGGAGCTCGCGGATCCAGTCGGGCTGATCGGGTCCGATCAGGCCCTTCAGGGCCGGCCTCACATGGTCGGCGAAGTACTGCGCATGACGAACGAGGGTCACCTCGAGCTCGCCGGCCGCGACCAGCCGCTCGCGGGCGTAGGCGTGCATCGTCTCCAGGAGGTCGAACCGCATGCCCGACTCGGTGGGCGTCGCGACGACGAGCGACTTGTCGACCAATCGTTCGAGCGCCGCATCGACGTCCGTCGGCATGATCGTGACGTGCTCGCCGGACGAGCCCGACAGGACGGCGCGGGCGGCGCCGGCGTGACAACCTCCGGCGAACACCGACAGGCGACGGAATACGACGCGGTCGACAGGCTCCAGCAGCGCATGACTCCAGTCGATCACAGCGCGCAGGGTCTGTTGGCGTGGTTCGACCGTCCGTGCGCCGCTCGTGAGGACGGCGAACCGGTCGGTGAGTCCGTCGAGCAGCTCCGACAACGTCATCGTCCTCAGGCGGGCCGCCGCCAACTCGATCGCCAGCGGCAGGCCGTCCAGACGGACGCACAGATCGGAGATGCGGTACCCGTCGCCCTCGGGATCGATGACGACGCCGTGATCCGCGGCCCGCTCGACGAACAACCGGATCGCATCGGTCGACGGGAGTGGCGGCAACCCGAATCGATGCTCTCCCGGTACGCCGAGTGCCTCCCGACTGGTCGCCACGATTCGAAGCAGGCGACAATCGACGAGCAGACGATGGACGACATCGGCGATCGCCTCGACGACGTGCTCGCAGTTGTCGAGCACGATCAGGCCGTCCGTGGCCGCGAGCAGGTCGACCACCCGGTCCAGCGGGTCGTCGTACCGAGCGATCAGACCGGGGACGCCCTGATCGGATTCGGGCAAACCGACCGCCTTGGCCAGCGCCCTGACGATCGCATCACGATCGTCGAGCGGTGCGAGCTCCGCCCATCGCGAGATGTCGGGGGCGATTCGACGGGCCAGTTCGAGCGCCGTGGTCGTCTTGCCCGCGCCACCCGGCCCGACCAGGGTCACCAACCGATGTGACGACAACGCCGACTCGAGCGCATCGAGCTCCGAACCACGACCCACGAACGAGCTCAGTCGAGCGGGAATCCGACGGCCACGGGCCGGGGCGGTCTGCGCCGCATCGTGACCGAGTGCCGGATCGTGATCGAGGATTCGACGCTCGAGGTCGCGCAGCTGCGGACCCGGCTCGACGCCGAGTTCTTCGATCAGCGTCGAGCGCGCCCGTTGGTAGGTTTCGAGGGCGCCGGCGGTCTGACCGGACCGATACTCGGCCAGCATCAGCAGCCTCCACCGTGTCTCGACGAGTGGTTCGTTCACCACCAGCGAGCGAAGTTCGGCGGTCGCCGCCACCGGATCGGTCTCGACGGCCGACTCCAGCCGCTTCGCCCGTGATGCCTCCACCATGGCGTTCAGACGTGCGCGTCGTGCGAGCGCCACGGCGGCATCGCCGAGATCGGCCAGCGGTTCTCCACGCAGCATCGCCTCGGCCTCGGCGAACCGCTCGTCGTCCACGAGACGCTCGAAGATCGCCAGGTCCGTCGTCACCCCGTGCACCGCATACCCGTCGCCCTCCGCGACGATGGTCGCCGGCGCGATGACCTTGCGAACCTTCGAGATCAGCGCCTGGAGAGCATTCGCCGACGGCGCACCGTCCGGCCACAACACATCCTCGAACGTCGAGATCGACACGCGCTCCGGAGCATGAGCGGCCAAGAGCGTGACCACCCGACGTTGCTGCGCGCTGCCGATGGTGCGGACGACACCGGTGTCGTCGACGACGCTCAACGGACCCAGGATCTGACACAGCACCACACGTCAGCCTAGGGAGCACCCCTCACCGTGGGTGCTGCCGACGTCGAGAGCGCCGACGCGACAGCCGGTTGACTGCCTAGCCTCCGCTGGTGATGACGGGCGACGGCGACACCGGACCTGGCGCTGACCAGCGGGCGCTCGCCCTGTCGATGCTCGTGACCGGCCTCGTCGTGGCGGCCGCCCGGTGGGCGTTCAGCGGCGACCGACGGGTCTTCCACGTGTCACCCGACGAACCGAGTCAGCTGGCCATCGCCCGCTGGCTCGCCGGTGGGCGCCGGTGGAACATGTTCGACCACGCCACCTGGCAACCGGGTCTCGGCACGCTGCTCACACCGATCTACTGGTTCACCGACGACGGCGAGTTGGCGGTTCGGTGGGCACTCGGCGTCAACGCGCTCATCGCCGGGCTGTCGGCCGCGGTGCTCGTCGTCCTGGCCCGACGTCTGACCGGGCTGCCAGTCCTCGCCTGCGGTCTGGTGGCCACGATCGCGGCGGTGGCTCCGGCCTCGCTGTCCGCCTCGTCGTTCGTCTGGGCCGAGCCGCTCGTCTCCCTCAGCTTCGTACTCACGATCGTCGTGTTGCTCCGATGGTTCGACACGAGCCGGATCTCCGTGGCGATGGTTGCGATCGCCGTGTCGATCGGCGGCTACACGTCGCACGCACGACTCCTCCCCGTGGTGGGTGCGACGGTGTTGTTGACGGTCGGGCGCGAGGCATCGCGGCGGCGGTGGTGGCGCGCCGCCGCGCTCGCCGGTACCACCCTGACGCTCTACGTCGCGTCCGCCGCCTGGACCCGCTGGATCCTCGACAACGTGTGGGACGACCCGAGCGATCAGAACACCGTCGGAGCCGTCTGGGAACGGGCGCAGCAGCCTCTGGAGGTCGCCGAGGCCCTCCTCGGACAGGCGTGGTACCAGCTGGCGGCGACCCTCGGGATCGCCATGATCGGGGCGGTGCTCATCATGCGGGCGGCCTTCCGTCCGTTCGCATCGTCGCCGATCGAGCACCTCCGGGTCATCGACGCCCGCATCGTCGCCGTGAGCACCCTGCCGATGATCGGGCTCTCGGCGGTGTTCATGTCGGGTCGCGACCGGCCCGACCAGTTCGTCTACGGGCGCTACAACGACGCCGTGGTGTGGCCGATCATCGTGGTCGGCCTGGCCTGGATCGGCCGACGCGCCACGAGCGGATTCGAGCGGCGCCACCTCGTGCTCGCCGCTGCGACCGGAGCCTCGATCCTCGGGTTGGGATTCGCCGTCGACCTACTCCACGGCGACGCGATCAGGGAACGGTACGGCGTGCGGGGCATGATTGCCGGACTACTCCCCTACGTCGACGGCGGCAACACGCTCGACGTCTGGCGGGCGTCGTTGGTCTCGGCGGCCATCTTCGTCGCCGTCATCGGCATCGCTCGGCTCGCTGCCGCGGAGCGATTGCCCGCCAAGGCGGTGCCGGCGGTGCTCGGCCTCGGCGCCGTGTTCACCGTGGCGCTGCTCGCCGTCGCCGCGGTCCGCACCGAAGAGGTGGCCGATCTGCGGCTCAACGGTTGGACGGTCGCCGCCGCCGTGACCGCCGTCGACGCGATCGTTCCACCCGGGGAACCGCTCGGCGTACGACCCGTCCCGAACTCGCGCGACCCCGTCGTCAAGTGGGTGCCCCAGCGCCAGCGATTCCAGCTGTACCAGCTCTTCTTGCCGGAACGATCGTTCGTCCGCGATCGTGGGGTCGACGACGACGTGGGCCCGTACGTGTTCGCGGTGCTCGACGACCCCGAGCTGCTCGAAGCCGGCGCGCGTGTCGTGTGGCGAGATCCGGGGCTGCGCATCGGTCTCTGGCAGGAACCGGCCGACTGAACGGGTCGCGCGCCGACCGACCCGGCTGTCGAGCGGTCTGCCAAGCTGCGATGCGATGAGTCGCTATGAGTTCCCGTACCCGGCACCCGAGCTCAGGGCCCGGCACCCGTTCGTTCCACTCGAATTCGAGCGCCGGTCACCCGACGAGATGCGACGCCGAGGCGAGGAGTTCCACGAGCTCATGGCCCAACGGCGGTCGGTCCGCATGCTGTCGGACGAACCCGTGCCGTTCGAACTGATCGAACTCGCCATCCGGACGGCCGGCACGGCACCGTCGGGTGCGCACCATCAACCGTGGCGGTTCGTGGTCACGGGCGATCCCGACGTCAAACGGCGCATCCGGAGCGCCGCCGAGGACGAGGAACGCACCAACTACGAAGAGGGCCGGATCAACGAGGAGTGGCGGCGCGAGCTGGCCCCGATCGGAACCGACTGGCACAAGGAGTTCCTCGAGATCGCGCCGTGGATCGTGGTCCTGTTCGAGGAGCGTTACGCCCTCACCACCGCCGGGGAGCGACGTCACCACTACTACGTCAAGGAGTCGTGCGGCATCGCTGCGGGACTGTTCATCACGGCGCTGCACCACATGGGTCTGAGCACGCTCACGCACACGCCGAGCCCGATGGCGTTCCTCACGCGGTTGCTCGGGCGACCGGAGAACGAGCGCCCGTTCGTGCTGTTCCCGATCGGCTACCCCGAACAGGGATGCCTCGTTCCGGACCTCCGACGCAAGCCCCTCGGCGAGATCCTCACCGTGATCGCCGACGGGATCTGATCGCCGACCGGCGCGACCATCGTGCGCTCCGATGTATCAGGAGTGCCAGATCGTTCTCTGTGTCGTGTCGGCTCATCCGCACGGGTCGGCGAGGAGGATGCCATGTACGACGAGGACGACCGCTACGACCTCGAGGACCGCAAGCTCGGCAAATGGATCGGGCTCACCGTGCTCCTGGGCGTGGTCGGTGCGATGGGGTTCACGATGTTGCGTGACCAGCAGAGCCGTTCGATGCGCGCGAGTGCCTTGGCGATCGAGACCACCGCTGCGTTGGAGCACGACGCCCCGGCCGAGACCGTTGCCCCGACCGAGAGCTCGGGTGCCCCGACACCCACGTCGACGACGACCGCACCGACGACCGACTCGCCCGACGTCGACACGGTCGAGCAGACGGTGCCGACGGCTCCGCCGACGACCACGCTCGCCCCCGCCCTGCCGGCGGAGGCCGCGCCGACTGCGCCCGCGGCACCTGTGGAGGCGACGACCACCACCGCGGCGCCGACCACCGGCCTCGGCTACCCCGCCGCTCCCGACGGTTCGCCGCTGCCCGTGATCGTCGCCTACGACACGGGCAAGGTCACGCTCACCGGCGCCGTGCCCAGCGACGACGCCCGCACCCGACTGGTCGGCCTGGCACAGGCCAACAGCCAGGAGCCCGACGTCGAAGTCGTCGACAACCTGTTCGTGAACCCGCAGGTTCCGGCATCGGTCGGCGTGCGGGTGATCGAGATGAACTCGGCTCGCTTCGGTGAGGGTGACGCCCAGCTGATCCCCGAGCACACCGTCCAGTTCGATCGGGTGGCCGCGGTGCTGCAGGCGCTCCCCCACGTTTCGGTGCTCGTGATCGGTCACGCCGACCAGCGAGGCGACGACCAGCGCAACCGCGAGCTGTCGGAGAATCGGGCCAGCACCGTGGTCGACTACCTCACGTACCTCGGTATCGATCCGACGAGGCTCTCGATGCGAGGGGCCGGCGAGAGCGACCTGCTCACGCTCGACGACGATCAGAGCGCACTGGCGCTCAATCGTCGCACCGAGTTCGTGTTCTACGGCGTGCTCGTGTGAGGCGTGCGGCAAGCGGCTTCAGGCGAGCTTCTCGACGAACGCCTCGAGCTGACGCAGGTTGCGGCACTCGTAGACACCGTCGGTGTGCGCCCCGTAGTCGCCGACGATCGAGTCGCCGGTGTTCCAGTACGACTTCGGCTCAGGATTGAGCCAGTAGACGTGGCGGGCCTTGTGGCGGATCTCCCGGACCACCCACGACTGGCTGGCGTGGTAGTTGTTCCGGGCATCGCCCAGCAGGAGCACCGTCGTCTTCGGACCGACGTCCTTGCCGTACCGTTCCCAGAACACCTCGAACGCATGGCCGTAATCACTGTGTCCGTCGACCCAGACGACGTCGGCTTCGGTGTTGACCCGGTGGATCGCCTCCTGGATGTCCTCGGTCGCCCGGAAGTAATCGGTCACCTCGTCGATGCCGTCGATGAACACGAACGAGCGCACCTTCGAGAACTGCCCCGAGATCGCGTAGACGAGCATCAGCGTGAACCGCGCGAACGCCGCCACCGACCCCGAGATGTCGGCCACGACCATCAACTCGGGCTTCGACGGCCGGGGATACTTGAACTTCGGCTCCGCCGGCACACCGCCGTAGCTGAGTGAGTGACGGACCGTGTTGCGGAAGTCGAGGGGGCCCTTGCGGCCGTGCTTGCGCTTGCGGGCGAGGCGGGCGGCGAGCTTGCGGGTCAGCGGTTGGAGTGCCTTCTTGAGCGACTGCATCTCGTCTCGCGACGCGTGCATGAACTCGACGTCCTCGGGCAGCGGCTTGCGGAGCGTCTTGGCCATCGCCTCGACGCCCCGATCGGCGACCAGGCGCCGACGGATCTCGGCCTCGATCTCCTTCTTGAACTCGTCGATGCGATGCTCGAACTCGTCACGCTCGAGACGCTCCTCGAGGTTGGTCAGCTCGCCACCAGGGGCGTCCCGTTCGGTCTGCTCCATCAACTGGTCGAGCATCCCGTCGAGGTCGAGGTTCCGCAGCGTGCGGTACAGGTAGTACGTCCCCCCGACGGGCCGCCCCGGCTCCATTCCGGCGAACCGCTTCACGGCTTGCTTGGCCATCGCCCGCATCATGGCCTCGTCACCGTGGAGCAGCGCCTGCATGAGCATCTGGGCGATCTCTTCCGGGGTGAGGGCGTCCATCGCGCCTCCGCCCGCCGCCCCCTCGCCGTCCTGGTCGCCTTCCTGCATCTCGCGCCACAGGTCGTCGAGGTCCGACTCGTCGCCCTCCGCGAGTTGGTACTCGGGTCCGCGCAGCGAGAAGTACACCTCGAAGACCGTCTCGAATGCCCGCCAGTGAGAGTTGTTCTTGATCAACGTGGCGCCGAGCGCGTACTTGAACGCATCTCGATCCTCGATCGGGATGTACTGGACAGCTTCCATCGCATCGAGGTTCTCGGTCAGACTCACCGGTAGCCCAGCGTTGCGCAACTCGACGACGAACCCGCTGAGCAGGTCGACCATCGACGTCGGCGGCCGTCCGCTGATGTTGGTGGTGGTACTCATCGGATCACCGTCAAGCGTCGTCGACGGTCAGTTCCTTGGTGGCCTTGGCGATGTCGGTCTGGTATTTCAGCAGGATGTGCAGCGTCTCCTTGGCGGTTTGTTCGTCGATCGTCTCGATGTTGAGAAGCAGCAGGGTGCGTGTCCAGTCGAGCGTCTCCGACACGCTCGGCGCCTTCTTCAGATCGAGCATCCGGATCGACCGCACGATGCGACTGATCTGATCGGCGAGATGCTCGGTCACCTCGGGCACCTTGGTCAGCACGATCTCCTTCTCGCGCTCCATGGTCGGGTAATCGACATGGAGGTAGAGGCAGCGTCGCTTGAGCGCCTCCGAGAGCTCCCGGGTGTTGTTCGAGGTGAGGAACACGAGCGGGATCTGCTTCGCCTCGATCGTGCCCAACTCGGGGATCGACACCTGATAGTCGGAGAGGATCTCGAGCAGCAGCGCCTCGGTCTCGACCTCGACGCGGTCGACCTCGTCGATGAGCAGCACGACGGGATCTTCGGCGCTGATCGCCTCGAGTAGCGGCCGCGTGAGCAGGAACTCGTCGGAGAAGATGTCGTCGTGCACTTCGGTCCACGAGTCGGAGCTCTTGTCGGCCTGGATGCGCAGCAACTGCTTCTTGTAGTTCCACTCGTACAGTGCGCGGCTTTCGTCGAGCCCTTCGTAGCACTGCAGGCGGATCAAACGGGCGCCCGTCATCTCGGCGATCGACTTCGCGAGCTGCGTCTTGCCGGTGCCTGCGGGGCCCTCGACGAGCACCGGCTTGCCGAGTCGATCGGCGAGGAACGCCACACCCGAGATGCCGTCGTCGGCCAGGTAATTGACGTCCCTCAGACCCTCGCGGACCTGCTGCACGCTCTCGAAACGGTTCGCGACCTCTCCTGCCATGCGGCAAACGCTACAACCCCTCTTGACCCGGCGGTCAATCGGATCTCGGCCACGCCGACGCACCACGGCCCGCGCCGAGTCACGGGTCGAATACGATGCCGACGATGGCGGGTGCACTCGACACGTACGTCAGCGCGTTCGTCGACGGCGTCGGCGCCGAACTGACGAAGCTCTCGGGGACCGACCACCGACGCGAATGCCTCGTGGAGGCGGCCGACCTCGTCTCGGCGATCTTGGCGAGCGACGGTCGCCTCACCACGACCGAGCTCGAGGCGTGGCTCGACGACGTCGGCATGCGCCTCACACCACCGGTCATGGTCACACCCGCACAACTGCGCGAGAGCGATCTGATCACGTCCAAGATCGACTGGGTCGAGGCACCCACCACGCTCTTCGACTTGCTCGTCAGGGCCGATCTTCGCGACGGGGAACGGCGCGCCCACACCTACTACGACCTGGCGCTCGACCTCGCGCACGCCGTCGCCGCGATCGATCTCGTCCCGTCGCCCGACGAGATCGCCGCGATCGATCGATTCCGCTCGACGCTGCTGGCGGCCATCGACCGATCCGGCGTTCCCCGGCCCGGCCTGCCGAAGACCGCCGGCCCGGCTGATGCCCCGCCCGAACCGGCACCCGAGGTGGACCTCCCGCCCGAGCGACCGGTGGAGGAGATCCTCGCCGAACTCGACGAATTGATCGGACTCGATCACGTCAAGACGGAAGTACGCCGACTCACGAGCCTGCTTCGGGTCCAACGGCTCCGCGCCGATCACGGCCTCCCGGTGATCGAGACGAGTCGGCACCTGGTCTTCGTGGGCAACCCGGGAACCGGCAAGACCACCGTCGCACGCCTGCTCAGCCGGCTCTACCGAGGCCTCGACGTCGTGACGAGGGGACATCTGGTCGAGACGGACCGCGCCGACCTCGTCGCCGGTTTCGTCGGCCAGACCGCCACGAAGACGCAGTCCGTGCTCGAATCGTCGCTTGGCGGAACGCTGCTGATCGACGAGGCCTACTCGCTCGCACGCGGCGGCGAGAACGACTTCGGCCGCGAAGCGATCGACACGCTCGTCAAGTTCATGGAGGATCATCGCGACGACCTCGCCGTGGTGGTCGCCGGCTACCCCGTCGAGATGGAGGAGTTGATCGACACCAACCCGGGTCTGAGCAGCCGCTTCGCACGCACCATCGAGTTCCCCGACTACACGACGGACGAACTGCTCGCGATCTTCGAGTCGATCGCCGTCAAGCAACGGTACGAACTCGACGACGAGGCGCAACGGCGCGTGTACGACGTGATCGAGGCAGAGCCGCGCGGCCGAGGGTTCGGCAACGCACGCTTCGTGCGCAACATCTTCGAGCAGGCAGTGGCGATGCAGGCAGTGCGACTCGGCGACATCACGACACCCACGGTCGCGCAACTCACCACCCTGCACGCGGCCGACATCGCGCCGGTCTGACCCGGCCCGGCAACCGCCGGCGATGCAACGTCATCGAGATGTCAGCTGCGGATACGTCGAGGTGCCGCCCCTGAGCGGTTCTCGGATTAGCGTTCAACGCACATGGGCTTTCGTGACCGCTTCTACACGCCGACCACGGCCAAGGCGCTGCTCTCCTGGCGAATCCTGGTCGGCATCGGCGTCGGGGTGGCGCTCGCCGCCGCCGGTCTGCCGATCGCGGTGGCGGCCGGAGTCGGCATCGGCGTCTATGCCGTCAGCGTCGTGCGGGCGATGCCCGCGCCGACGTCGCGGCCGAAGATCGACCCATTCGTGCTCAGCGAGCCCTGGAGGCAGCTCATGCAACAGGCGCAGGGTGCCGGACGGAAGCTGCGCTCCACGGTCGCCGATGCCGACGCCGGCCCCCTGCGCTCGACGATGCAGGGCATCGTCGAGCAACTCGAACGCGGACTCGCCGAGGCGTGGGAGATCGCCAAGCGCGGCGACGAGATCGACGATGCGGTGCGCCACCTCGACCCGACCGCGCTACGTTCGAAACTCGACACACTCCGGATCCGCGGCGAGACGTCGCCCTCCGCGGAGACGGATGCCGCGATCGTCTCCGTGGAACGGCAGCTCGCAACCGCCGACCGGTTGAGGGAGCAATCGGCCCGGACGGCTGCGTCACTTCGGCTGACGCAGACCCAGCTCGACGAGCTCGTCGCACGTGCCAGCGAGGTCCGCATCGGCACCGTCGACACCGAGAGCTACCAACGTGACGTCGACGAGCTCGTCATCCGGCTCGAAGCGCTCCATCAGGCGGTCGAGGAGACCCGCACCGCGTGAGCAGTCTCGTCAAGTCGAACCTGACGGTAGCCACCGGCACCGCCCTGTCCCGTGTGACCGGCCTGCTCCGGGTCATGGTCTTCGCGTACGTCATCGGCCAGGAGGCACTGGCCGACAGCTACAAGATCGCCAACGAGACACCGAACATCGTCTACGACCTGCTGCTCGGCGGCGTCCTCTCGGCGACACTGGTCCCGCTCTTCGCCTCCTTCTTGGGCACCGACGAGGAGGAACCGGACGACCACGCGACGAATGTGGTCATCACGATCGCCACGACGCTGATGGTCGTCATCACGGTGCTGGCCGTCGCACTCGCACCACTGATCTTCCGGCTGTACAGCCTGAACGTCACCGACGAGATCGATGTCGACCTGTTTCGCGAGGTCGGCACGACGCTGACCCGGATCTTCTTGATCCAGATCCTCTTCTACGGACTGACCGGTGTCGCCAACGCCTATCTGAACAGCAGGCGCCGGTTCTTCGTGGCCGCGTGGAGCCCGATCCTGCCGAACCTCATCATCATCGTCACCCTGCTGTCGCTCCCGGGCGCCGGCGACACGCCCTGGGGCCTCGACGACGTGCTGACCGACGATCGTCTGCGCTGGACGCTGGGCCTGGGAGCCACCGCCGGCATCGCCGCGATGGCCCTGGCGGTCGTTCCCGCGATGGTCGCCGCCGGTCTGCGGTTCCGGCCGGCGTTCGAGTGGCGTCACCCCGCCGTGCGCAAGCTGCTCGTGCTCTCGGTGTGGACGATCGGCTTCGTCGCGGCCAACCAGGTCGCACTCCTGGTGGTGCGGAACCTGGCCCTGGGCGAAGGACCCGGTATCGCCGCCTCGTACTTCGACGCGTTCACCTGGTTCGTGCTCCCCCACGGACTCCTGGCCGTCTCGATCGCCACGACGTTCCAGCCCGAGATGGCGCGCTCGGTCGTCCGCAAGGATCGACGTGGCTTCATCGATCAGACCTCCACCGGCGTTCGTCTCATCGTGCTGCTCACCCTCCCCGCCGCAGCCGGGATGTTCGTGCTCCGGGAACCGGTCATCGGGTTGATGCAGCGGGGTCAGTTCGATGCCGCCGACGCGTTCAACACGTCGAGGGCCCTGGCCGGCCTCTCCGTCGGACTCGTGGGCTTCTCGGTCTACCTCTTCGTGTTGCGCGGGTTCTACGCCCATCAGGACACCCGGACACCGTTCGTTCTGAACGTCGGTGAGAACCTCCTCAACATCGTGCTGGCGTTGGTACTCGTCGGTCGGTGGGGCGTCCTCGGGCTGGGTCTCGCCTACGCGGCCGCATATCTGCTGTCGGCGTTCTGGGCGCTCACCGTGCTGCGTGACAAGGTTCCGGGGTTCTCGGTACGAGCCGTCCTCGGCAGCCTCTGGAAGATGCTCCTCGCGGCGATCCTGATGGCAGAGGCGACCTGGTTCGTCACACGGAATGCGACGACCGATACGGGATGGCAGGCGCTCGCGCAGATCGCGATCGGTGGATCAGCCGGCATCGCCGTCTACGTCGCCGTGCTCCTCGTGCTGCGAGTCGGGGAGTTGGAGACACTCCGCAACCGCATCGTCCGGCGAGCGGCCTGACAGTGTCGACCTCCGGGTGACCGTGCGCACGACGTCCGGGTGACCGTGCGCACACGGCGGGTTAGGCTCTGCGCATGTTCAAGCTCGCACGCAAGTGGTGGAAGTACCTGACTGCCAAGCTGACCGGCTCGTTCGAGGAGCGAGCCGATCCGAAGGTGCAACTCGAGCAGGCGATCTCCGAGGCGCAGTCGCAGCACAAGCGATTGAAGGAGCAGGCCACCAACGTGATCGCCGGCCAGAAGCAGGCCGAGATCCGACTGAACGGGAAGATGACCGAGCTGGAGAAACTCAACGCCAACGCCCGCCAGGCCCTGATCATGGCGTCCGATGCGGAGAAGGCCGGCGACGCCCAGAAAGCCGCTCAGTACGCGCACGCCGCCGAGACGATCGCCGGTCAACTGATCCAGGTCGAACGCGACGTCGAGAGCCTCAAGTCGATGGTGCTCGAGAGCACCGAGGCCGCCGATGCCGCCAAAGCGGCCGTCGCCCAGAACAGCCGCCTTCTGCAGGAGCGCATCGCGGAGAAGTCCAAGCTGGTCAGCCAGCTCGAGCAGGCCAAGATGCAAGAGGAGATGAACGTCGCGATGGACCAGCTCAACGAGACCGTCGGCGACGACGTGCCGACGTTGCGAGAGGTCGAGGACAAGATCCAGGCCCGCTACGCGAAGGCCAAGGCGGCCAGCGAGCTCACCGAGGCGTCGGTCGCGTCACGCGTCCTCGAGGTCGAGCAGGCCACGGCCAACGTCGAGGCACAGGGTCGACTCTCCGAGCTCCGTGCCGAGCTGGGGCTCGACGGTGTGACGCTGGCGGCGCCACAGGTCGAAGACAGCACCGGCTGATCAGCGGAGGTTGAACCGGGCACCGACGGCGGTGACCGGTTCGAGGACGACGAGATCGTCGCGGTGCACGACCTCGTGCACCATGCCGTCGGGCAGATCGGGCGTGCGCCGGCCGAGGACCGACCGGAGATCGGTCGCCGACATCGACACGCGACCGCGAGCGAACGCCGTACCGTCGACGTCGACCACGTCGACCACGTGGCCCCGATCGAACGCGCCCGATGCAGCCACCACCCCGGCGGGCAGGAGGCTGTTCGGCCGATCGGTCAGGGCACGACGGGCGCCGGCATCGACCGAGATCGCGCCGGCGACGTCGGCGGCGAAGGCGATCCACAGCTTCCGTGCCGACAGGGTGCGATCGTGGGCGGCGAACGTCGTGCCGATCAGCTCGTCGGACACGGCTCCCGCGACGATGCCGGGTCGGTCGGCGCGCCCGATCACACACCGGATCCCGGACCACGAAGCCATCCGGGCAGCGGTCAGTTTGCTCGCCATGCCGCCACTGCCCCGGCCGCTGCCGCCATCTCCGGCCGAGATCGCCAGCAGGGGGTCGTCGGCCGGGATCAGCGGGATCAACCGAGCGTCCGGATCGATCCGCGGGTCGGCGGTGTGAACGCCGTCCATGTCGGTCAGCAGCACCAGGACGTCGGCGCGAACACTGTTCGCGATCAACGCAGCGATCCGATCGTTGTCGCCGTAGCGGAGCTCATCGTTCGCGATGGCGTCGTTCTCGTTCACGATCGGCACGACACCGAGCTCGAGCAGCCGGTCGAGTGTCGCCCGCAGATGCAGATACTGTGACCGCTCGACGAAATCGTACGGATCGACGAGCAGTTGGGCCCCGACGAGGCCGTGCTGGCTCAGTTCGATGTCGTAGGCCTGGACGAGACGGGCCTGCCCGACCGCCGACACCGCCTGCAGGGTGCGCATGTCGCTCGGTCGGGCTGCGAGGCCGAGCGCCGCCACCCCTGCCGCCACCGCGCCGGACGACACGATGATCACCTCGTGGCCCTGCGTATGCAGCTCGGCGACCTCGCCCGCGAGCTTGGCGATCGCCGCTGTCGAGATCTGACCCAAGTGGTCGGTGATCGACGCCGTGCCGATCTTGGCCACGACCCTCATGCCCGGTGTTCCATCACAGGTCGGCCCTTCACAGGTCCGGTTGGTATTCGAAACTGAACTCGCCGATCCAGACGACATCGCCCTCGGCTGCTCCGGCGCGGCCGAGCATCTTGAACACGCCCATCTGCTTCAGCCGATGGTCGATGTACCCGAGTGCAGTCGGGGTGGTGACGTCGTTGAGTGCGACGACACGCTCGACGTCACGTCCGACCAGCCGGAACTCACCGTCGTCGAGCCGCTCGACGATCGCACCTTCGATGTCGGGGCGGATCACGACCAACCCCTCGGGTTCGGGCATCTCCTGGCGGGCCTCGTGCACGAGCGCCGCCATTCGCCCGACGAGCTCACGGACGCCCTGACCGGTCACGGCCGAGATGACCGGGTGCTCCCAGCCGATCTCGTCCAGCATCTCGGGCTGCACGACGTCGGCCTTCGTGCCGACGATCAGGCGCGGCCGTTCGAGCAGCTCGGGTTGGTAGGCACCGAGCTCCTGCAGCAGCACTCGTTCCTGTTCGGCGGCCGGCGTGCCGTCCATGGGGGCCAGATCGATGAGCAGGCACAGCACCCGGGCTCGCTCGATGTGGCGGAGGAACTGATGGCCGAGACCGCGGCCCTCGCTGGCACCTTCGATCAGGCCGGGGATGTCTGCGACGACGAAGTTCGTGTCGTCGTCGAGGCTGACGACACCGAGATTCGGTTCGAGCGTGGTGAACGGGTAGTCGGCGATCTTCGGCTTGGCGGCCGAGATCACGCTGATGAGCGTGCTCTTGCCGGCGCTCGGAAAGCCGACGAGGGCGACGTCGGCCATGAGGTGGATCTCGAGCTTCAGCCAGCGCTCCTCACCGTGCTCGCCCTGCTCGGCGAACGTGGGCTCACGACGCTTGTTCGACAGGAACTTGGCGTTGCCGCGCCCACCACGGCCGCCCGATGCGGCAAGGAACCGGTCACCGTGGTGGTACAGCTCGGCGATGACGTCGCCGGTGTACATGTCGCTGACGACGGTGCCTTCGGGCACCCTGATCTCGAGCGACTGGCCGCGTGCGCCGTGCATGTCCTTGCCCTTACCGTGTACGCCGCTCTCGGCGCGCCGGTGCGGGTAGTCGCGGAAGGCGATCAACGACGACACGTTGTGGTCGGCGATCATCCAGACGTCGCCGCCCTTGCCACCGTCTCCACCGTTGGGGCCGCCCATCACGACGGGACCCTCACGGCGGAACGACACGCATCCGGCCCCGCCGTCACCACCGCGCACGTTCAGCTGGGCTTCATCGACGAACTGGGACATCGAGGCGATCCTACCGACGGCCTTGGATGCCCATCGCGACCGGACACCGGCACCGTTAACGTGGCGGCGATGGTCGACGTCGACGACACGATGCAGGAGCGCGCCGAGCGGTGGGTGGCGACGATGCGCGGGCACCGAGCGGACGGCGTGGCGCTGGCCCATGAAGACTCGTGGGCCGGCCCCGGGGGCGATGCCACCCTCGATCGGCGCGCTCGCGAAGACCGCGAGCACGAACTGCTCGCACCGCTCGCCACGAAGGCCACCGATGCCGGGGACCGGACGGTGGACGAGGAGCCCGATCCCTTCCGCACGTGTTTCGAGCGTGACCGCGACCGGATCCTCCACGACACCTCGTTCCGTCGGCTCGCCGGTAAGACGCAGGTGTTCGTGTTCCCCGACGATCACCAACGAACTCGATTGACGCATGCGCTCGAGGTGGCGCAGGTGGCACGTTCGGTGTCGACCGCGATCGGTCTGAACGTCGCGCTCACCGAGGCGATCGCCATCGGTCACGACTGCGGCCACGGCCCGGGCGGGCACGCGAGCGAGGACGCACTGACGCCGTATGTCGAGGAAGGCTTCGACCACGCCGTCTGGGGTGCCGACGTGACCCTGACCCATCTCAACCTCTGCCGCGAGACGGTCGACGGCGTACGGAACCACTCGTGGAGTCGGCCGGCGCCGGCGTCGCCCGAGGGTGAGGTCGTGTCGTGGGCCGACCGGATCGCCTACGTCTGTCACGACTTCGAGGATGCGGTCGCAGCCGGCATCGTGTCCGACGACATGCTCCCCGAGATCGTGAGCAGCCGCGTCGGGACCGATCGATCGCACCAGCTCGGCACGTTCGTCCGGGCGATGATCCAGGCCACGGCTGCGACCGGCCGGATCGGGATGGTCGAATCGGTCGCCGAGGCCCTGGCGGCGTTCCGGCGATTCAACTACGAGCACGTGTACCTGCGCCCCGCGAGCGTCGCCCAGGCCGACTCGGTGATCGAGCTGCTGCGAGCGCTCGTCGAGCACTACGCGGACCGGCCGAACCTACTGCCCGATGCCCACGGTCTCGACGCCGGCAGCCCAGCGGCGCTGCGGGCCGCCGTCGCGTACGTCGGTGGGATGACCGACCGCTTCGCCTGCCGTCAGGCACTCGCCCTGCTGGGTTGGGACCGCAACCGGCTCCCTCTCGGTATCGACGTGTAGATGGTGCTCGGCCGCCGCGCATGCCGGGCGGACGCGTCGGGCCGGCCGCGCCCAGCGAGTTCGCCGCTTCCGCTGCGCTTCGACGCACTCCCGCCCGGGCCGATGTCGAGAACGCAAACGACCGGCCCGAGTGGACCGGTCGAGTTCAGGATTGTCGGACGGTGCGCCGGACGACGTCAGGGGTTGACGTCGATCACCTTGCGGCCCTTGCGGGTACCGAACTGGACCGAACCGTCGACGAGCGCGAACAGCGTGTCATCGCCGCCCTTGCCGACGTTCTTGCCGGGGTGGAACTTGGTGCCACGCTGGCGGATCAGGATGGTGCCGGCGGTGATCTCCTCGCCGCCGAACGCCTTCACGCCGAGGCGCTGGGCGTTCGAATCGCGACCGTTGCGGGTCGAGCCGCCACCTTTGGTCTTCGACATGTCAGTTCCTCAGCTCTTCTTGATCGAGGTGATCTCGACCACCGTGTAGTTCTGGCGGTGGCCGTAGCGGCGACGGTTGTTGGTGCGGCGCTTGTAGGTGAACCCGTTGATCTTCGGGCCCTTGGTGGTGCCGATGATCTTGCCGGTCACCGACGCGCCCGACAGCGCATCGCTGCCGGCGATGACATCGTCGCCGTCGACGAGCATCACCGGGGTCAACGAGACCTCGCTGCCCTCGTCGCCCTTGAGCAGCTCGAGTTCGACCTGCTGACCTTCGGTCACCTTTTCCTGTTTGCCGCCGGAGGCGATCACTGCGTACATAGCTTCCAGGATGCTATCTGCGGCCCCGACCCTCCCCAACCGGTCGGCAACGGGAGTTCTCACAGAGCCGTCGTCATCCCGCCGTCGACGAGCAGGGTCTGGCCGTTGACGTAGGAGGCCTCGTCGGATGCGAGGAACACCGCCGCGGCGGCGATCTCCTCCGGTCGACCCCAACGGCCGACCGGCGTGCTGTCGACGACCAGTGCGTTGAAGTCCGGATCCTCGACGAGAGCCGTGTTCATCTCCGTCGCGACGTATCCGGGCCCGATCGCGTTCACGGTCACCCCGAGGGGCGCCAACTCGACCGCCAGCGCTCTCGTCATGCCGACCAGGCCGGCTTTGCTCGTGACGTAGGCGGGAATCGTGGGGCGGGCGACCGTGCCCATGATCGACGCGATGTTGATGATCCGTCCGGCCCCGGTCACGGCCATGTGCCGAGCGGCGGTGCGCGACAGCGCGAACGGTGCATCGAGATTCACCGACATGACGGTGCGCCACTCGTCCTCTCCGAACTCGTCGACAGGAGCTCGATGGTTGATGCCGGCGTTGTTCACCAGGATGTCGATCGCGCCGTGCCGATCGACGATCGTGTCGATCGCGGCGATTCGCGCCGCGGTGTCGGCCACGTCGAACGCCATCCCCGAGGCCGAGCGTCCGTCGAGGTTCAGTTCGGCGACCGTGCCCATCACCGCATCGTCGGATCGACCGTTGATGACCACGTGCGCACCCTGCGTGGTCAACGCCTCGGCCATGGCGAATCCGAGGCCACGGGTACTCCCCGTGATCAACGCGATCTTGCCGTCGAGCCGGAACACGGATCAGCAGTCGCCGCCCTCGGCGTACACCGGTCGGTGCCGTTCGTCGGACAGCTCGACGACGAGGTTCTTGACGAACCGTCCCCTCGTCGTGATGCGCATGCGCGACGCCATGCCACTCAACACGGGCGTGACGAGAATTCGGTAGTCGGGGTGCCGGACACGGCTGTACGGCGCCAGATTCTTGTTCGTCGTGTTGGTGTCGACCGACACCTCAGCCACCTTGCCTCAACCGGTGGGCTTGATGAAGTCGATCGTCATCGTGCCACCACGCTTGTCGAGCAACGCTCGTGCCTCGTCCGTGATCTCCAGTTGCATCACCATGAAACGTACTCCGATGGGCGACCCATTCCGACGGTGCTGGGAGGCGAAAAGCCCTTCCGGCAGGCCTCGACCTTCCTGAACCGCATCGCCATGGCCGTTCGGATGAGGCCTCGAAGCGAGGCGGGGGCGGTCGGGTCCGACGCTGAACGTGGTGAGACACACCTCCCGTCGATCCGAGTGGGCGGCCGGGCTCACGCCCTCGGGATACGAGTCCGCCAGACCGGGGCAACCTCGGACCGGACGCTCGCTACGGAGTGGTACGAGCCGGAAGCGTTGCGACGCCCGACGTGCCCCTGATGACGAGCTCGCTCCCGAATCGCAGGTGTTGGTACGGCCGCTCTGGATCGTCGAGGCGATCGCGGAGCAGCGACACCGCCTCGGCGGCCATGCGTCGGCTCGGCTGACGCACGGTGGTCAGGTCGAACGCCGTCCAGGACGCCATGTCGACATCGTCGTAGCCGACCACCCAGAGATCCTCCGGAATCCGAACCCCCAACTGCCGAGCCGCATCGAGGACACCGAATGCCGTGAGATCGTTGGTGGCGAAGATCGCATCCGGCGGGTCGTCTCCAGCGAACATCGTGCGACAGAACCGAGCCCCGGAGTCGTGGGAGAAGTCGGCGTACTCGAGACGGTGCTTCGGCAGGCCGTTGCCGAGCGGATACACCTCGCAGAAACCCCTCACCCTCTCGCTACTCGTGCTTGCCGTCTCGGGGCCGGAGATCACCGCCGGCGTGCGGTGGTTGTCGGCGAAGTAGCGACCCACGTTGCGGCCCCCGGTGACGTTGTCGGAGGTGACCGTGTCGCAGTCGGCGTCGTGGACGGTTCTGTTCACCAACACGACCGGCGTGCGCACCTCGAGGGCTCGCTCCAACGTCGGGGAGTCAGATGTTGCCGTCGTGAAGATGACGCCATCGACCAGACCTTGCCGCACCGCGTCGAACGCCTCCGAATTGTCACCGTGCGTCGCGTCGTTCCACAACAGCATCCGGTGGCCCGAGGCCGCGAGCTCGTTGCTGAGAGCTTCGACGATCTCGGGATAGAACGGGTTGGTGATGTCGGCGATCACCACCGCAATGAGGCCGGTGCGCTGGGTCTTCAGCCCACGAGCCAGCAAGTTGGGTCGGTAACCCAGTTCCGACAATGCACGTTCCACCTTGGCCCGCGTGGCGGGGGACACCCGGTCCCTGCCGGTGAGCACGCGGGAGACGGTGGCCTGCGAGACCCCAGCCAGAGCTGCAACGTCGATGCTGCTCGCGTTCGGTCGCACGCCCGATCCCTCGCGCATCCCTAGGACAGTATTGCCACCGCTCGGGTCGGGCCGCCATGCCCACCGACGATCTTCAGCGGAAACCCGTAGAACTCGAACCGTGTGCCGAGGAGCTGTTTCAGATTGGCGAGATTCTCGTAGTGGGTGATCCGCTGGTGCCTGGACATCAGGTGGCACGGGTAGATCTTGCTCGACGGGTTGTCGGGCGTCGGCGAGTCGACACCGAAGACCTTCACCTTGTGATCGGCGATCCACGCGGAGGCCGCTTCGCCCAAACCGGGAAAGGTCGTCAGGTAGTCCTGCGTGCCGGCGTACTTCTCCCACGTGCCGGTGTGGAACAGCAGCACATCGCCCTCGTCGAGCTGCTGCCCCGACGCCGCCAGGGCCTCCTCGCAGTCGGCGTCGGTGATGTCCGTTCGGGGCGCCACGTGCGACACATCGAGGCAGATACCCGATCCGTGGAAGAGATCCAGTGGCATCTGGTCGATGGTCGGCGCATCGGGATCAGGGTCGAGATGACTGAACGAATCGACGTGGGTGGGACCGTTGTCGTTCAGCATCAGTCCAGTCGTCTGGAACGAGAAGTCGCTCTCGAAATTCACTTCGGTCTCGTAGTGGTATGCATGCTGGAACTGCACCGTCTTGAGGTGCCCGGGGTACACCATCATGGTCTCGTAGATGTCCTGTGACAGGTCGATGATCGTGGTCATGAGCGGATTCCCCCTCGGGCGCAGCGCGTGGTTCTCGGAAGTGGTTGACCATCGGATCTTAGATCGTGTATAGCTATACATCAAGCCGTTGCATGCTCCGCAGAAACGACGTCACCGCACGCCGAGGGTCAACGCCGAAGCACACAATCCACCACTGAAGCCGAACCGGAGGGGATCCATGGGAGCCGAGCACACGTCGCAGAGAACGTCGACGGCAACGCCGACTCCTCGCGCCGGGGTGCGTCCCGCCGGCACCGACCGGGCAGAACTCGTGGGGCCCGAGTCATGAGACTCCTGAAGGATGCAGCATCGAAGTCCGCGCACGGTGAGGACCTCGAGCTCGCATCGATGGTGCGAGAGATACTCGCCGATGTCAACGAACGTGGTGAACCAGCGGTGCGCGAGCTGTCGGAGAAATTCGACAATTGGTCACCTGCGTCGTTCCGCCTCTCCGCAGATGAGATCGAGGAGATCATGGCGAGCGTCGACCCTCGCGTCGTCGACGACATCAAGTGGGCGCAGTCCCAGATTCGCAATTTCGCGGAGATCCAGCGGGCGTCGATGACCGACGTCGAGGTGGAGACGCTCCCGGGAGTGGTCCTGGGCCATCGGCACCTGCCGGTGGCGAACGTCGGCTGCTACGTGCCCGGTGGGAAGTTTCCGATGGTGGCGTCGGCCCACATGAGCGTCCTCACCGCCAAGGTTGCCGGTTGCCCGCGGGTGATCGCCTGCACGCCGCCGATCAATGGGCAGGTCCCGGCCGAGACCGTGACCGCCATGGCACTGGCCGGAGCCGACGAGATCTACCTGTTGGGAGGAATCCAGGCCATGGCCGCCATGGCGTACGGAGCAGGGATGGATCCTGTCGACATGATCGTCGGGCCGGGAAACGCGTACGTGGCGGAGGCGAAGCGGCAACTGTTCGGAAGGGTCGGGATCGACCTCCTGGCCGGCCCGACCGAGACACTCGTCATCGCCGACGAGACGGTGGACGCGGAGATGTGTGCCACGGACCTGCTCGGTCAAGCCGAGCACGGCCCGACCTCGCCGGCGATCCTGCTCACGACCTCGGAGGAGTTGGGCGAGGCGACCATCATCGAGGTGGAACGACAGTTGGAGGGTCTGCGGACTTCGGACACCGCAGGCCCGGCGTGGCGCGATCACGGTCGCGTCATCGTGTGCGACGACAAGGCCGAGATGTTGGAGGTCGCCGACGAGATCGCCTCCGAGCACGTACAGATCATGACCGACGATGACCAGTACTTCTCCGAGAACATGCAGAACTACGGGGCGCTGTTCATCGGCCCCCGCACCAATGTCGCCTACGGGGACAAGGCGATCGGCACCAACCACACCCTGCCCACTCAGGGCGCGGCCCGGTACACCGGCGGCCTCTGGGTCGGCAAGTTCCTGAAGACCTGCACCTATCAGCGGGTGGAGTCCGACGCCGCCAGTGCGTTGGTGGGGCGGTACTGCTCGCGGCTCTGTGCGATCGAGAACTTCGACGGCCACCAGGCACAGGCCGACATCCGCGTGGAGCGGTACGGAGCCGGCACTTGAGCGCCACTGGGCCTCCCGTCGCCGTCGTCGTCGGTGGAAGCGGAGGGATCGGTCGCGACATCTGTCGTCGGCTGGCGTCCGACGGTCACGCGGTGGTCGTCGGCTACGCCACCAATCGCGACCGCGCCGAGACCCTGGTGAACGACTTGGGCGGGACCCCACACACGTCCCTGATGATCGTCAACACCGATTCCGATGCCCTCGGATCGGTCGCCGCCCGGATCGCCTCCGACTTCGGCCAGGTCGACGTGCTCGTGAACTGCGGGGGTGTCACCCAGCCGGTCGCCCACGACGACCTGGACGGCCTGGACGACCAGCTGATCGACACGATCTTCGCGGTGAACTGGCGTGGCCCCTTCGCCACGATCAGGGCGTTCCGTTCCCTCCTCGAATCGGCCCCTGCTCCGGTGGTGATCAACATCTCCTCGGTGGCGGCAGTCATCGGGATCGGTTCGAACGTCGCCTACTGCGCGAGCAAGGCGGCGCTCGACAGCATGACCCGATCGCTGGGACGATCGCTGGCGCCGACGATCCGGGTCATGTCGGTCTCGCCGGGGTGGGTCGAAGGGGAATACGCGGCATCGATGCCCGCCGGCGTGGTCGATGCCCAGCGAGCGCTGACACCGCTGGGCCGACTCGCGTCGGGGGACGACGTGGCAGCCGCGGTCTCCGCCGTGATTCGCGATCTGCCCAGAACGACCGGCGCCACCATCCCCGTGGACGGTGGCCGCCCGTTGGGAGTCTGACCAAGTCGTGGGCGGGACGAATCCAGACAGAAGAGTTCCCGTCCATCCAAACAACCCACGAGGGGGGTGAGGTGCCATGAAAGCACCACCATTCGAATACGTCCGAGCCGAGTCATCGGCTCACGCAGCCGAGTCGCTACGCGACTTCGGCTCCGATTCACGGATCCTGGCGGGGGGACAGAGTCTGATTCCCATGTTGTCCATCCGGCTCGCATCGCCGAGCCACCTCATCGACATCGGCCGGGTGGACGAGTTGTCGTTCATCTCGCGCCACAACGGTTCGGTGGCAATCGGCGCAGCGGCGCGGCAATGGACGGTCGAACACGATGCCACCGTTCTCGTCGACGTACCGCTCTTGGCGGCTGCGATCAGTCGGGGCGGCCAGGTGCCCATCAGGCACCGCGGCACCGTGGTCGGGAGCATCGCCCACGGCGATCCCAGCGCCGAGATCCCGACCGCCTTCCTCGCTCACGGTGGATCGGTCGTTGCCGAACGGGCGGGTGCGACCCGAACGATCTCGGCGGCGGATTTCTTCCAGGGCTCGTACACGACGGCGCTGGCCGAAGACGAGTTGGCTCGCGAGGTGCACGTCGACGTCTGGCCCGAGGGGACCGGCTACGCGTTCGAGGAGTTCAGTCACAGCCACGAGAGTTGGCCAGTCGTCACCGCAGCCGTCCTGCTCGAGATGAGCGGCGACTCGGTTGCGAAGGCGTCGATCGCGATGAGCGGCGTCGCAGACACCCCGATCCGAGCGACGGCGGCTGAAGCAGACCTCGTCGGCCAGGTCCCGACTGGAGCAACGATCGCCGAGATCGCGGCGACCGCCACGGCTGATCTCGAACCGTTCTCCGATGTCTACGGATCCCAGAAGTATCGCAAGAAGGTTGCCACTGCGATGGTCCGCCGTGCGCTGGCAACCGCCCACGCCCGCTCAGGAGGCCAATCATGACCGCAGGGAAGCACCACATCACGCTCACCGTCAACGACCGTCGGGTCGAGTCGGAGGTCGAACCTCGACTGTCGCTGGCCGACTACCTCCGGAAGCACCTGACGCTGATGGGCACCCATCTGGGGTGCGAACAGGGCGCATGCGGCGCCTGCACCGTTCTCGTGGACGGTCAGAGTGCCCGCGCCTGCCTGATGTTGGCCGTGCAGGCCGATGGCACGACCGTCGAGACCGTGGAGGGACTGGCCGGCGCCGACCTCCATCCCGTCCAGGAGGCGTTCCGCCAGAAGCAGGGTCTGCAATGCGGGTTCTGCACACCGGGAATGTTGATGCGAACCGTCGAGCTGATCCGGGAGAACCCGGACATCGACGAGGAACAGGCACGAGAAGGTGTGGCGAGCAATCTCTGCCGGTGCACCGGATACCAGTACATCGTCGAAGCGGTCGTCGACGCCGCTTCGGCCATGAAGTGAACGCCCGCCGACCGTCGATGAACGCCCTGGAGAGGAACACGCCATGACAACGCCACTCGTTCGAGACCACAAGCACGACAAGACCTGGGTCGGAAAATCGATCCCCCGGCTCGAAGACCGCAGATTCCTGCTGGGTCGAGGCGGCTACATCGATGACCTGATCCTGCCGAACATGCTCGAGGTGGCGTTGGTACGCAGCTCGTACAGCCACGCCAGGATCGTGAGCATCGACACCTCGGCCGCGGAGGCGCTCGAAGGAGTGGTCGCCGTCGTCACCGGCGCACAGGCCGCCGAACTGTGCGACCCGCTGCCCGACTTCGGCCCCGACCCCGCCAATCATCCGTGGCGCTGCCTCGCCGTCGACAAGGTTCGCTACGACGGCGAAGGCGTGGTCGCCATCGCCGCCGAAACACGTGCCATCGCAGAGGATGCCGCAGCGCTCGTCGTCGTCGAGTACGACCCGTTGGAGCCCGTCGTCGATCCGATGGAGGCGATGAAGGACGGCGCTCCACTGGTGCACGACTCGCTGGGGACGAACGTCGCATTCCACCGCCAGTTCACGTTCGGCGACGTCGACGACGCCTTCGCGACGGCCGATCGCGTGATCACCGACACGCTCCACTGGGGCCGTTCGGGGGGTCAGCCCTTGGAGACCGTCGGTGCAGTGGCGGACTACGACATCGGCTCGGGAATGATGAGCATCCACGCGAACTCGCTGAGCTTCACCTCGTACCTCTTCATGCTCGCCGGCACCCTGAAGATCCCCAGCAACAAGCTGGACATGCACCCGGTACCGGCGGGAGGCAGTTTCGGATCCAAGCTGTGGGAGGTCAAGACCCCTGCGATCGCAGGGATGATGTCGCGGGTTGCGGGTCGCCCGGTGAAGTTCGTTCAGGACCGGTTGGAGAACATCTCCAACGGGGACCACCACGGCTCGGACCGACGCTACGAGGTCTCGCTGGCGGTGATGAACGACGGCACCATGAGGAGCGTCAAGATGACGACGGTCGACGACTACGGCGCCTACATCCAGTTCGGAGTGGGACACCATGGCAATGCGCTCGCCCAGGTCACCGGCCCCTACAAGATCGACAGCGTCTTCTACGACGTCACCGCGGTCCTGACGAACAAGTGTCAGCAGGGCGCGTATCGGGGCTTCGGATCCGAGGTGGGGAACTGGGCCCTCGAGCGGATCGTCGATCTCGCCGCGGTCGAGCTCGGGATGGATCCGGCCGAGTTGCGACGCAAGAACCTCATCGACTCCGACCAGTTCCCCTATTTCATTCCCACTGGCAACGTCTACGACAGCGGCAATTACGCCGGAGTCCTCGACACGGCCCTGGAGCTCGCCGACTACTCCGGTTGGCGCGAGAAGCAGGAGGAAGCTCGCGCCGAAGGCCGCAACATCGGAATCGGCATCTGCACCTGCCAGGAACGGAGCGTCTTCAGCGCAACCGAGTTCTGGTTCTGGTTCGACGAGCCGGCCGCACCGGTGTCCAGCATGCCGGAGAGCGTCACGCTCGATGTGGACGCGATGGGCAACATCACTGCGACGCTGTACTCCTGCGCGATGTGGGGGAACAGCCCCGAGACGATGGTCGCCCAGCTCGTGGGCGAGGAGTTCGACGTCGACCCTCACTCGGTCAACGTGGTGTATGCGAGCTCCAATCAAGGCCTTCCCGCCACCGGCCCGGGTGGAAGCCGGTTCACCGTGATGGTGGCCGGCGCGGTCGAAGGAGCGAGTGGGAAGATCAAGACCAAGGCAGCCGCCATCGCAGCGCACCTCCTCGAGGCGAATGCCGAGGATCTGGAGTGGGTGGACGGTGGATTCCAGGTCTCCGGATCGCCGTCCGCTCGCATGGAGATGGCGGACATCGCCATCCAGGCCCACCTGTTCAAGCACGGACTGCCCGACGAGATCGAGAGCGGACTCGAGGCGAGCCACGTCTACGACCACCCGTACACGACGATGCCGAGCGACGACCGCTCCGATCTGGGCGTCTTCTACCCCTTCATGGGCCATGCGTGCCACATCGCCGTCGTCGAGGTCGACGCCGAGACCGGGAAGGTCGACTTCCTCGACTACACCGCGGTTCACGACTGCGGAACCATGGTCAATCCCCGGTCGTTGTGCGGACACATCGTGGGAGGTACGGCCCAGGGGATCGGAACCTCGATCTTCGAGGAGTTCGTGTACGACTCCGACGGCATCCTCCGGACGCCGAGCTTCGCCGAGTACGTGATCCCCACATCGATGGACGTGCCGAAGTTGAAGATCGGACACCAGGAGACGCCGTCGCCCTACACCCCGCACGGCATCAAGGGCGGAGGAGAGGCCGGCCGCATGATGGCCCCGGCCGCGATCTCCTCTGCGATCGACGACGCGCTGCGTGAGTACGGCGTACGGGTCCGTCGGCTTCCCGCCAGCCCGGAACGACTCCTCGACATGATCGATGGTGACTCGTAGCGGGCAGGCGCACGCATTTCGCTCGTTCTCGGAGCATCCGTGCTCTGCAGCTGAAACGGGTCAGCGAACGCGCCGATGCCCCGGGTGTTGCCGCCGAGCAGCGTGCTCACGCCACCGGCGCACGATCTCGCCCGTAGCCGGCATCGTGCGCGATGATCCGGCGCATCTCGTCGGCCACGGTGGGCGATCGTCTCGGAGACGAGAGTGCTCCGCCGGGGGTGCCGCGCCGCTTGGCGCCACCGGCGGGCATCGAGCACGAACCCGCAACAGTCGACAAGCGTCAGCGCCGGCTCCACGTGGTCGACTCGATGGTGACCTCGCAGGCCCGCTCGTTTCGGCCTCCGCGTGGTCCAACACATCGCGCAACACCGACAGATCGATCCCCGCCGCGGCGAGTTCGGTCCGGAACGTGTGTCACAGCCGATGCGGCCGCACCCGCTGCGCACCCGAACGAGCCCCATGCGTCCGGAGCGACGGCTCGGCCTCGCTCATCGCCTGCTCGGTCGTCGGGCCGTGCAACGCCACGAACCATTCCGTCACGCTGGCATCGACGTTGCCCCAGAGGCATCAGGCGGACACCGACCTCTGCACCATCCCCGACGTGCGGTTACTCGGGTGATCTGATCGCCCTGGGCCGAGTTCGGTGAAGCACTAGTCCAGCATGTGGTGGTCGATCTTCACACCTCGGCCGTCGCAATCGGGACAGATCTCCGAGAACTCGGTGAGCAGGCCTTCACCGATCCGCTTGCGGGTCATCTCGACCAGCCCCAGCTCGGTGATGTCGAACACCTGGGTGCGGGTCTTGTCGCGAGCCAGTGCGTCACGGAATGCGGCGACGACCTTGGCCCGGTTCTCGCGGATCTCCATGTCGATGAAGTCGATCACGATGATGCCACCGATGTCGCGGAGCCGGAGCTGCTTGGCGATCTCCTCGGCCGCCTCCATGTTGTTGTGGAACACCGTTTCTTCCAGGTTCGACTTGCCGACGTTCTTGCCGGTGTTGACGTCGATCACGCTGAGCGCCTCGGTGTGCTCGATGATCAACGAGCCGCCCGACGGCAGCCACACCTTCCGGTCGAGCGCCTTGTGCACCTGCTCGTGGACGTGGTGGCGTTCGAACAGCGACAGCCCCTCCGCCTCCGCGTCGTAGTGCTCGATGCGGTCGGCGAGTTCGGGGTTGAAGGCCTTGACGTAGTCGCGGACCTCCTCGAACAAGCGGGGATCGTCGATCACGACGCCGCGATAGTCGGGATTGAACTCTTCGCGGATCACACGGACGGCCAGCTCGGGTTCCCGGTAGAGCAACGTGGGCCTGTTGGCCTTGGCGGCCTTGCGCTCGATGTCGTCCCACTGGCGGAGCAGGATGTCCATGTCGGCTTCGAGATCGGACTCGGTGGCGTGCTCTGCCGCCGTGCGGACGATCAGGCCATGCTGCTCGGGCTTGACCCGATCCAGGATGTTGCGGAGCCGTTTGCGGGTGTCGTCGGGCAGTCGCTTCGAGATGCCGTAGGTCCTCGAGTTCGGGATCAGGACGACGAACCGACCCGGCAGCGAGACCTCCTGGGTCAACCGGGCCCCCTTCGCCCCGATCGGGTTCTTCGTGACCTGGCACATGATCATCTGCCGAGCCTTGAGGATGTCCTCGATGCGGGCGTTCTTGCCCTTCTCCTCGATGTCTTCGGGGTCGTACTGCACGTCGCCGCGATAGAGCACGGCATTCTTCGGTGTGGCGATGTCGACGAAGGCCGCCTCCATGCCCGGCAGCACGTTCTGCACCCGACCGAGGTAGATGTTGCCGTGGATCTGACTGACATCGTCGGCCGGCCGGCTGACGTAGTGCTCGATCAGGTTCCGGCCCTCCATCACGGCGACCTGGGCCATACCCGGCCGGACCTGGACGCACATGAAGTAGCGCCCGATCGGCTTGCCGTTGCGCTCGCGACCGCCTCGCTGTTCGATCAACTCCTGCTCGGCCGCCGACGTCTTGGACCGTCCACGCCCACCACGGCGACGCTTCTTCTGCCCGTCGGCCCCACCGTCGCGGCCGCTCTGACGTTGATCGCCCTTCGCCTTCTGCTTGCCGTCCGCGCCACCTCCGCCGCCCGTCCTGGCGCCGCGCTTGCGACGCTTGCCACCGGAACCGCCCGGCTTCCCCGCGGCGGTTCCGGTCGCGGGCTGCTTGCCGACCGCAGGGCCCGGAGGCGGCTTCGAAGGCATCAGCGGGGGTCGGGTGTCGCCGATCTGTGGCTTGCGCACGAGTGCACGTTCGGCAACCTCCGGATCGCGGACCTTGCCCTCCCCCATCGGCTCGGGCAACTCTTCGGGATCTCTCCCGTCTGGCGTCGCGCCCGATTCATCGCCGGACACCGATTCGGAGCCCGCCGACGGCTTGCGACCCTGCCCACCGCGGGAGCCGCGTCGGCGCTTCGCGGATGCACTGTCTGACGGTGATGACTCGGTCGACGAATTCGACGTCGGTTCGGAGGTTCCCTGGTCTCCGTTCGTGTCAGTTCTCCCGGCCGGCGCCTGGGAGGCGTCTCCGGTGTCGGTGGAGGATTCGTCCATGTCGGTGGTCCCTTCTCATGCGAGCACCGCCAGGGTGCCCGCATCGACGTCGGCCGGCAGAGGGATGACCTCGCGTCGTGTGCCGTCGTCGTCAAGCCATTGGTGAGTACGGAGTGCCCGGACATCGCGTGCATCGATGTGCGGATAGGCCAGTTCGGCGAGCTCTCCGGGTCGGAGCGCCCGGCCGATGGTGGCCAGGTCGGCGATCAGTCGATCGCCGGTGGGGTCGGGCCGCAGGTCGAGGAGCATCGGGCGCACATCGTCGGCGCTTCGCTTCCCCTTGCGTTCCCGTTCCAGTACGAGTTCGGTCGACTCGAGGAGCCGACAGGCATCGCGATGTTCCTCAGCGCCGAGCTGAGCGCTCCACAGCTGCCACGTACACGACGTGACGGCCTGTTGGAGCGAATCCGCTCCCGTGTCCCGTTCGATGGCAGCGAGCACGTCGAAGCCGTTCGGGAGCGCGTCGGAGAGACGCGCCGGGAGGGTGTCGAGATCGACATCGTCGGCCGCGATGTCGCGCTGCAGCTCGATGTCGACGTATTCCGCAATCGACTCGGCACCCGTCGGGAGCGCCAGGCCGAAGCTGATCTTGGCTCGGGGCGTGAACCCCTCGGTGAACGCGACCGGCATGCCGGCTCGTCGGAGCGCACGCTCCCACATTCGAGCGGCGTCACGGTGGCTGGTGAATCGAACCTTGCCGATCTTCGTCGCACGGATGCGGATCTTCACGAACCCGCCCCGTCACCCGACATCGCCGGCTCGCGCCGGGTCGGCATCAGTGTGACCGGCACCTCGCCGCCACGCTCGAGATCCTGGCCGGTGCCCTGACTGCCACCGGCCGGCGCGATCGGCGACGCCACCACGTGCTCGATGCCGTAGCCGGTGCAGACCCCGCAGTCGTAGCACGGCGTCCAGCGGCAGTCCTCGACGCCGGACTCGGCGAGCGCGTCGAGCCAGTCGCCCCACAGGAAGTCGTGGTGCAAGCCGGCGGTCAAGTGGTCCCACGGCAGGATCTCACCTTCTTCGCGATGACGGAAGACGTACCAGTCCATCGAGAGTCCCTCGGCCTCCATCGCCGCCGTCCAATGGCCGAGGTCGAAGTGCTCACCCCACTCCTGGAACAGGCCGTCGGCGCGCCAGACACGCTCGATCACGGCGCCGACCCGTCGATCTCCACGGGTGGCGATGCCCTCCGCGACGCTCGCGTCGGGATGGTGCCACTTGACGTTGACACCCTTCGCCCTCTTGGCCGCGTCACGCACGAGGTTGATCTTGCGGCGCAGCTCCGCTTCGGTGTTCTGCCCGAACCACTGGAAGGGGGTGTGCGGCTTGGGAACGAACCCACCCAGACTGACCGTGACGGACGCCCGATTGGTGTACCGCTTGCCGATCTCGACGCAGTTCTTCGCGAGGTCGACGATGCCGAGCGTGTCATCGTCGGTCTCGGTCGGCAGCCCGGTCAGGAAGTAGAGCTTCATGCGCGTCCAGCCCTGGCTGAACGCCGACTCGACGGCGCCGTACAGATCCTCTTCGAGGATCAGCTTGTTGATGACCTTGCGGAGCCGCCACGAGCCCGCTTCGGGGGCGAACGTCAGGCCGCTGCGGCGACCGTTGTTGACCTCGCCGGCGAGCCCCACGGTGAACGCGTCGACACGCAGCGACGGCAGATTGATGGTCATCGTGTCACACGAACCGGGAATCACCTGGGCGTCGGCGAGAACGCCCCGCACGACCGGCTCGATGTCGGAGAAGTCGGCGGTCGACAACGACGTCAGACTCACCTCGTCGTATCCGGTCGAGCGCAGGCCCTCGCGAATCATGGTGCGAACCTGGTCAGCGGGCCGCTCGCGGACCGGCCGCGTGATCATGCCCGCCTGACAGAATCGGCAGCCACGGGTGCAGCCACGGAACACCTCGACGCTCAAGCGATCGTGCACCACTTCGGTGAGCGGAACGATCGGGCTCTTCGGGTACGGCCACTCGCCCAGGTCGGCGACCGTTCGCTTGTCGACGGTCGCGGGTACGTCGGCCCACCGGGGTTCGATCGCGGCGATGCGCTCCCCGTCGTAGGTGACCTCGTACATCGACGGCACGTAGACGCCCCGGATCTTCGACAGCTCTCTGAGGAACCCGGCTCGGTCAGCGCGACCGGCGAGCTTCCAATCGCGTACGACGTCGGTGATGTCCGACACCACTTCTTCGCCCTCACCCAGGACGGCGGCGTCGATGAAGTCGGCGAGCGGCTCGGGGTTGAACGCGGCGTGGCCACCGACGATCACGATCAGGTCGTCGTCGCCACGATCGGCGGCTCGCACCGGCGCGCCGGCGAGATCGATCATGTTCAGCACGTTCGTGTAGACCAGCTCGCTCGACAGGTTGAACGCGAGCAGGTCGAACTCTTCGGCCGAACGGTGGTGGTCGACGCTGAACAGCGGGACGCCGGCGGCTCGCATCTCGTCGTTCATGTCGGACCACGGCGCATAGGTTCGCTCGGCGACCGCGTCGTTGCGCTCGTTGAGGATCTCGAAGAGGATCTGGAGCCCCTGGTTGGGCAGACCGATCTCGTAGGTGTCGGGGTATGCGAGCAACCACTCGACGACGTCCGATCGTCCGATCAGGTCTGCCTCGGGGGTGACGGCGCCGTCCTCGCAACCGATGTAGCGAGCGGGTTTCTGCACCCGGGCCAAGAGCGGTTCGATCCGCGCCCAGAGTGTTGACATATCGAAACGATCCTACCCCGCGTGACAGATTTCACGTGACTCTTCACGCCGGCCGTGACCTCGCCTCGGGTCCAGCGCAGGCGCGACGGCCGACGTGCCACGCGAACCGGCCGCTGGGCGGGGAGGCGCCACGCAGCGGTCGGGGCCGACACCCTTGACTCCCTGTGGTTCCGTGAACACCCCGTCGCGGACGGCGATGACCGACGTCGGTGGCGGCTCCGCCGCGCTCGCCGTCGATCATCTCATTCTCCTCATGTGGACGGATTGCACCATGCCGAACATGGCGAAGTACACGAGCAGACTCGACCCGCCGTAGCTGATGAAGGGCATGGGCAACCCGGTCACCGGCATGATGCCGAGCGTCATGCCGACGTTCTGGAAGACCTGCCAGAGCAGCATCGTGAAGACGCCGGCGCAGATGTAGGTGCCGAACAGGTCACGCGACAACGAAGCGATTCGCCAGATCCTCATGAGTGCGACGATGAAGAGCGACAAGACCACGGCACACCCCACGAGACCGAACTGCTCGCCGACAGCGGCGAACGGGAAGTCGGCCCACATCACGGGCACGTCGCGTCCATTCGTCAGCGGCCCCTCGAGCCAGCCCTTCCCCCACACGCCACCGGTGCCGACGGCCCGGATCGCGTTCCGCACCTGATAGATCGAGTTCTCGTCGGTCTCCTGACCCAGGAACACACGGAGACGCTCGGTCTGGTAGCTGTTGACGAACCCGCCGAGGAACGCCGACGCCACCGTAGCGACCGACAGGAACGAGATCAGCGCGATGTACTTGGGCTTCGCACCCGCGACCAGAAGTACCCCCATCGCAATGGTGACGACCACCGATGCGGACCCGAGGTCGGGTTGCAGGATGATCAACACCGAAGGCACACCCACCAGGATGAGGCCTCCCACGAACCGTGCGTAGCTGACCTCGTCGGTGCGTTCCTCGGCCAGGAACGACGCCAACGCCAGCAGGGTCGTGAGCTTGGCGAGTTCGGCCGGCTGGAAGTTGATCGGACCGAGATCGAACGAGATCCGGTCGAGTCCCTGCGCGATGCCCATCAGGATGAGCAGGAGCAGCAGCGCCACCGTGGCCCCGTAGAGGAGCGCCGCACGCTCGCGGAACCACTCGTAGTCGACCGACATGACAGCCACCATCACCACACTGGCCGTGATCGCGAAGATGACCTGACGGTTGACGAAGGCGAACGGATCCCCTTCGATCGTCGTCCAGGAGGCCGAGTAGACGATGAAGCATCCGGTGATCGTCAACAGTCCCTGGGTGATCAGGAGTACCCAGTCGACGTTGCGGCTCGGGTCACCCGGGCTCGAGCGGATGTTGCCGAGCCCGCTGTCGGGCCGTCGGGCCAGGAAGGTGAGCGCCATCTACTCGATCGCCCCTCGCCGTTGACCTGTCACCGCGTTGCCGTCGCGCCCGACGTAGCACGACGTGTCGCGGAGCGACTGCGACGGCGCTGCGACGGTGGCGTCGAGGTCGAGCGGGTCGGATCGTACGACCGGGTCGAGTGTGCTGACGCCGGAGAGGGCGAGGAACATGCACTTCACCACCGGCGCCGCCGCCTGCGAGCCGTATCCCGCCTTCTCGAGATATGCCGTCACGACGTACGGATGGTCGTCGTCGGGGAGATATTCGTTGGTCGCGGTGTCGACGGCGAACCCGGTGAACACCGACGAGTCGTTCCACGGGTAGTTGCCCTGCCCCTGCGCGGTGCCGGTCTTGCCGGCGACCTGGATCGCGTCGGACGGATACCCGGTGAACAGCTCCTCCGCCGTCGTGCTGCGTCCGTTCGTGCCGGGTCCGGTGGTGACGCGCCGCAGGCCGCGAACCAGCGGTGTGCGGATCGACGACGGCATCGGGATCTGGCGGATCAGGTTCGGATCGGACTCGTCGGAGAACACGGAGCCCCGTTCCGGGTCGGCGAAGCCCGGGTCGCCGTCGGGGGTGCCCGGCTGCCAGATGTTGGCGACCACCGTCGGCTGCAGGACGAAGCCACCGTTCGCGACGGCGCCGTACCCGATGGCCAGGTGGAGAGGGGTCGCGGACAGCAGCCCCTGGCCGATCGCGAGCTGCACATTGTCGCCCACGTAGTAATCGCGACCTTCGTCCTCGCTGATGACGCCGATCTCGGCGTACCGCTCCTTGAGCGCTGCGTCGGGTACGGTTCCGTCGAACTCGAACGGCAACTCGACGCCAGTGTCGGCACCGAACCCGAAGAGGCGAACCTGCTCCTGCAGCACGGGCTGGAAATCGTTCTGGACCATGATCTGGTCGCCGATCCGGTAGAAGAACGCGTCGGAGGACACCGCGAGGGCGTCTTCGACGTTCACCGCGCCGTACACACACGGTCGGCCGTTGTAACTGCAGATCGCGTTCTTGAACTCGCACCTGACGAGGCCGGAGTCGCACGCGGCGCGGTCGCTGACCGCGGCCCGACTCAGCGTGTAGGTGCCCGTGTCGTTGTAGTACTCACCCGCGCCGATCAGACCGCTGTTGAGCGCGGCGTAGGCCGTGAACAGTTTGAACGTCGAGCCGAGGTTGTAGCGGCCCTGGATGGCACGATTGACGAGGATCGACTGATCGGGGTCGTCGGTCTCGGGGAAGATCTGGCGGAACTTCGCCCCCGACAGATCGGCCTCGAACCAGCGATTGTCGAAGGTCGGGTAGCTCGCCATGGCGACGACAGCGCCCGTGTCGTAGTCCATGGCGAGCGTCGATCCGGCGGGTGCCTTGTACGGAACCGCCACGTCCTTGGTGAGATCCATTCGCTGGCGCGAACCGTCGGGCTTCTTCACGATCGGGTTCGGCGCCAACTGCGTGCGACGCTGCTCCAGCGTGGTCTCCAGCAGCTGCTCCGCGTACTTCTGGACATCGAGATCGATCGTGAGCTGCACGTCGAATCCGTTGACGGGCGGCACCTCCTCGATCACACGGACCGGCCGGTTGGCACCGTCGACCTCGACCTTCTTGTATCCCCATGCGCCGTGCAACACCTGCTCCAACTCGAGTTCGATCCCGAACTGACCGACGCGCTCGTTGCGCAGATACCCCTCGTCGAGGCGCTCGTCGAGCTGCTCCTTGGTGATGGCTCCCATGTAGCCGACCACGTGTGCGGCATGTGGTGCGTACGGATACACGCGCCGCCATTCGGTGAGGATCTCGACCCCGGGGAAGTCCTCGATCCGTTCGAGCAGCGCAATCGCCGTGGGTTCGTCGACGTCCTCGGCGATCGGCATCGGCAGGAACGGGCTGTACACGTTGGAGTCGAATCGGAGCTCCATCTCCTCGATCGGCACGTCGACCCACCCCGAGAGCCGCCGGAAGATCTCGTCGCGCTGCGACTTGCGGCGTAACACCTGCCAATCGACGGCCACGGTGAGAACTCGCTCGTTGTCGGCGAGGATCCGCATGTCGGCGTCGAAGATCCGACCCCGCTCGGGAGCGATCGGAACGGTGCGTGTCTTCGCGAACGTCACCGACTCCTGGAGTTCCTCCGCCTTGACCGTCTGCAGGAACCACAGCCGCACGCCCAGCAGCGAGAACAGGACCAGTCCGACGAGCGCCAACACGCCGAGCCGGGTCGCGCGCCGGTCAATCGCCATGGCGGGAGTCTCGCGTGTTCGGCAGACGTTCGGGCGGCGCGTCAGTCATCGGTCGGCACCTTCCACTCGGGTCGGCCCAGTTTGAGCGACCATCGAGCGAGGGGGACGAGCACGATACTGGCGATCGCCGCGGCAACCGCCACGACCGGCACGATCTTGACCATCTCGGGAACGAACGCATCCTGCTCGCCGATGAAGCGGCGAACGACCGGCACACTCGCCTCGCCGATCCCCGCACCGACACCGACGAAGATCGCCGCCAGCCACCAGGTCGTGTCGATGCGGATGAGATCGACCCACCCGGCGACGTATCCGGCCAGGCCCATCACGATCGCGGAGGAGCCGAGCGGGGAACCGACGGTGAGGTCGAACATGATGCCCAGCACGAACCCCGTGATCGCCCCGCGCTCGGGACCGCCCGCGGCGCCGGCCGACGCCGCGAACGCCAGCACCACCTGGATGATCACACCGAACGGCTGCAACTCGACGAACAGCGTCTTCTGGAGCGCCAGGAGCATCATGCCGACCGGGATGACGCGGGTCAGCGAGCTCGTCAGCAGCGCCGCGATCATCGCAGCTCGGTCGGCGGCTGATACAGGATGACCGACAAGAAGCTCAGTCGTCCCAGATCGGCATTCGGCTCGACTTCGAGTTCGAGCCCGGCCGTGCCGGCCCGCTCGATGACGTTGGCGACGGTGCCGACCGGGATGCCGGGCGGCGCCAGACTGAGACTTCCACCGGCGGTCAGCACCTGATCGCCCTCCTCGATCCGACCGAACTGCGGCGAATCGGCGATGAAGCGCACGCGGGGAAGCAGATCGCCGCCGAAACCGTTGAGATCGCCGGTCTCGCGTGTCTCTTCGATCGGCTCGGGAAGCGTCGTCGACGAAGTGGTCGTCGACGTCGAAGTGGTCGTCGCCACGGTCGGCGCCGGGTCCGGTCCTGTCGTCTCCGGCACCGTCGTCGTGGTCGTGGTGGTGGTCGACGTGGTCGTGGTGACGTCTTCGAGTGGCAGTCCGCTGGGCACCGTGACGGGCGGCACCGTGGTCGTCGTCGGGAACACCTCGGCGACGACCTTCACCGGTACGTGGTACAGCGGGTCGGTGATGAGCATCACGATCGACGTCTCGGGATTCACCTGGGTGATCTTGCCGACGAGGCCCGCGTCGTTGACCACGGGCATCCCGACCTTGATGCCCTTCAGCGACCCGCGGTTGATCTCGACCCGCTGGTCGAAGTTGCTGGGCGACGAACCGACGATCTCACCGGTGACCCGGTCGTACGCCGCGAGCGACTCGAGGTCGAGCAGGGCACGCAGCCGACGATTCTCGATCATCGCATTCAACCCGGCCACCTGGACATTGCGTTGCTCGTCGACCAGGCGCTGCAGCCGTTCGTTCTCGGCCTGCAGCTCGTCGACTTCGGCGATGCCACTCCAGACCCGCTCGACCGGTTTCGTGATCACGTCGCCGGCGATCTCGAACGGCCGGATCGCGTACGAGAAGCCGCTCCGGGCCGCGTTGAACACGGCGTTCCCACGGAGGTCGAGCGTGATCAACAGGACCGACGTCAGCAGCAGGATGATAATGGTGCGCCGTCGACCGGCCGAGTAGATCGCCACGCGGCGCCCCGGTCAGTCGTCGCCGCCGAGCGACATCAGCCCCCGCATGGCATCGATGTTCTCGAGCGCCCGCCCCGAACCGATGACGACGCTGTAGAGCGGTTCGTCGGCAACACGGATCGGCATGCCGGTCTCGTGCGACAGTCGTTGATCGAGGCCTCCGAGCAGCGCACCGCCACCCGTGAGCATGATGCCGTCTTCCATGATGTCGGCCGCGAGCTCCGGCGGCGTCTTGTCGAGCGTCGTCTTCACGGCATCAACAATGGCACTCACCGGCTCAGCGAGGGCCTCGCGCACGTGTTCGGTGGTCAGTTGGATGGTGCGCGGCAGGCCCGAGACGAGGTCCCGGCCTCGGATGTCGGCGGTGAGTTCTTCCTCCATCGGCCACGCCGAGCCCATCTGGATCTTGATCTCCTCGGACGTGCGGTCGCCGATCGCGAGCGAGTACTCCTTCTTGACGTACTGGAGGATTGCGTCGTCGAGTTCGTCGCCCGCGACGCGGACGGACTGCGCGGTCACGATGCCGCCGAGCGAGATGACGGCGACCTCGGTGGTGCCGCCCCCGATGTCGACGACCATGTTGCCGCTCGGCTCGTGCACCGGCAGGTCAGCGCCGATCGCGGCGGCCATCGGTTCTTCGATGATGTGGACCGGCTTGCGGGCACCTGCGTACTCGGCGGCGTCCTTCACGGCCCGCTGCTCGACGCCGGTGATACCGGACGGGACACAGATGATCATCCGGGGCTTCGACCACTTCGATGCGTGGACCTTCTGGATGAAGTAGCGCAGCATCTTCTCGCACACCTCGAAGTCGGCGATGACGCCGTCCTTGAGCGGCCGGATGGCCTTGATGTGGTTGGGTGTGCGACCCATCATGCGCTTGGCCTCCACGCCGACAGCGACCGGGCGGCCGTCGTTGACGTTGATGGCGACGACCGACGGCTCGTCGAGCACGATGCCGGTGCCTCTGGCGTAGATCAGCGTGTTGGCGGTACCGAGGTCGATGGCGAGATCGCGCCCGAGACTCAGTGGGTTGCTCCGTGCCATGTCGACCTCCTTTCAGGACGAGTGCGCTGTCGCAACGAGTGCGGTGGGAGCCGGGCGGTCGTACCCCGACCGAGTCCTACGTCAGCGATGTTACAGATTCGGAAAGAAGATCCCGATCTCACGCTCGGCGCTGGCGAGCGAATCGCTGCCGTGTACCAGGTTCTCGGTGAACAAGATGCCGAGATCGCCGCGGATGGTGCCCGGCGCCGCCGTCCGGGGATTCGTCGCACCCATCATGGAGCGGACGACCTCCCAGGTGTCCTCCGGGCCTTCCACGGCCATGGCCACGACGGGGCCCCGGCTCATGAACTCGACGAGGTCGTCGTAGAAGCCCTTGCCGACGTGCTCTTCGTAGTGGCGGGCGAGCGTGTCGGCATCGAGTTGGCGGAGATCCATGGCCACGATGTCGAGATGCTTCGCCTCGAAACGCGACACGATTTCACCGATGAGCTTCCGCTCGACGGTGTCGGGCTTGAGGAGGACGAGTGTGCGATCAGACATGGCCGGCAACGATATCGCCGTGGATGGCGAGCGATGCCCGGCCCTCGATCGCTCGTTCGCCGAAACGAGGTAGCTTCGGCGACCATCGGAGTGGAACGGAACGAGTTCATTCGGGGCCCGAAGTGGCGGACTCGTACGACATCGACCCGTCGCGCCCGGGCTGCGACCGTGACGTTCGCCGGGATCGCGGCGACCGGTGCCCTGATCCTCGGTGGCGTCATGTGGCTGCTGGCCTGGCTTGGGGCGCCCTCGTGGCTCGTCGTCGCCATGTGGGCGATCCCTGCGGCAGCGGTGCTGATCTGGACGCTCAGCCGACCTCGTGCGGCGGTCGCGACCGACGACGACGACGACGGCTGGACGACCTATTCCATCCAGTACGTGCTCGTCGGCCAGCAGACTCCGCGAGCCGCGCCGATCCGGATGATCGCAGCGGTGCTGTTCGGTCCGCCGGTCGTGTGGTCGCTGTTCGTGTTCGGACTCTCGACGCTCGTGGGGGTGTTCTGAGCGCGACTCAGTTGGCGCGTCGCCGGAGCGCCGGCCTCGCCGCCCCGGCGACGTAGATGCTGCCGGTGGCGAGGATCGCGTCGTCGCCGTCGGCGTACCGCATCGCTGCATTGCACGCCGCCTCGACGGAGTCGTGCACGTACACCTCGGTGCAGCCCAGTTCGCGAGCGGCCCGCGCGACGTCTTCACCGGGCACACCGCGCGGTGACGGCGCCGTGCATGCGTGGACCACATCGAATTCGTCGGCTCGCAGCGCCGCCAACATGGCGCCCGGCTCGCGGAGCGTACCGACCACGAGGAGGCGGCGGCCCTCTGGATGGAAGTCGCCGAAGAACACGTCGGCGCACACGTCGGCACCGGGCGGGTTGTGGGCGCCGTCGATGATCGTCAGGGGTTGGACGCCGAGCACCTCGAACCGGCCGGGAACCACGACGTTGGCGAACCCTTCGTGCACCACGTCCTCGGCGAGCGGCGCGGCGAAGAACGTCTCGACCGCGGTCAATGCGATCGCTGCGTTGTCACCCTGGTGCGAACCATGGAGCGGGAGGAACACGTCGGAGTAGATCGTCGTCGGGGTCCGCAGATCGAGCGACCGCCCGCCGATCGCCAGCGAATTGTCGAGCGTCTCGAAGTCGTCACCCCTGATGATCATGCTCGCCCCACCCTCGGACCGGAAGATCTCGACGAGTTCGGCGTCCGTGACCCCGATGACTGCTGCGCTCCCGGGCTTGATGATGCCGGCCTTCTCGCGAGCGATGTCGGCGGTCGTCGGTCCGGCGAATTCGGTGTGGTCGAGGCCGATGTTGGTGACGACCGCGACCTGCGCGTCGACGATGTTCGTGGCGTCCCACCGGCCGAGCATGCCGACCTCGACGACGGCGATGTCGACGGCGATGTCGGCGAACCAGCGGAACGCGGCGGCCGTCACGGCCTCGAAATAGGTCGGGCGAATTCCGACGATCGCTGCGATGTCGGCGATGCCCGCGATCTGCTCGGCGAAGTCGTCCTCCGAGATGGGCTCGCCGTTGCGCTTGAGGCGCTCGTTGATGCGTTCGAGGTGAGGACTCGTGTACGTGCCGACCGTCAACCCCTGGGCGGCGAGCAGGCGGCTGATGATCTGCACCGTCGACCCCTTGCCGTTGGTCCCGGTGACGTGGATGACGGGTTGGGCGAGCTGTGGGTCTCCCATCGCCTCGCACAGGCGCGCGATCGAATCGGTCGACGGTTCATCGATCCGGCCGGTCTTGTCGTACGACGCGTGGTCGTCCAGGTAGGCGAGCGCGGCGTCGAAGTCCATCGGGGCGGGTTCTCGGATGCGGAACGGTCAGCTCGCGGCCCGGCGAGGCCGATTCGACGCCGTCTTCTTCCGCTGTACGACGGTCGGGTTGGTCTTGTTCCGAACCGTGTCCTCGTCGATGACCACGGTCGCGACGTCACCACGACCCGGCAGGTCGTACATCGTGTTGAGGAGCACCTCTTCGAGGATCGCGCGCAGCCCGCGCGCACCGGTTTCGCGGAGGATCGCGAGATCGGCGACCGCTTCGAGTCCGTCGTCGGTGAACTCCAACTCGACGTCTTCGAAGGCGAAGACCTTCTGGTACTGCTTCACCAGCGAGTTCTTCGGCTCCGTCAGGATCTTCACGAGCGTCTCCCGGTCGAGCGACCGCACGACGCCGACCATCGGCAGGCGTCCGATGAACTCGGGGATCATGCCGAACTTGACGAGGTCTTCGGGGAGCACCCGCGAGAACAGCTCCCCCGGATCACGTTCGGACTTGCTCCTCACCGTGCCGTGGAAGCCGACACCCTGCTGCCCGACGCGCTGCTCGATGATCTGCTCGAGCCCCGCGAAGGCGCCCCCGAGGATGAACAACACGTTCGTCGTGTCGATCGTGATGAACTCTTGATGGGGGTGCTTGCGTCCGCCCTGGGGCGGTACCGATGCCTGGGTGCCTTCGAGGATCTTCAGGAGCGCCTGCTGGACACCTTCGCCGGACACGTCCCGGGTGATCGACGGGTTCTCGCTCTTGCGGGCGACCTTGTCGATCTCGTCGATGTACACGATGCCGGTCTCGGCCCGCTTTGTGTCGAAGTCCGCGGCCTGGATCAGCTTGAGCAGGATGTTCTCGACGTCCTCGCCGACGTAGCCGGCCTCGGTCAGCGCCGTGGCGTCGGCGACGGCGAAAGGCACGTTCAGCATCCTCGCCAGCGTCTCGGCCAGGTGTGTCTTGCCGCACCCGGTCGGGCCGAGCATGAGGATGTTCGACTTCTGCAACTCGACGTCGTCGCGACGACCGATACCCGCCGACTGCTGGTACTGGATCCGCTTGTAGTGGTTGTACACGGCCACGGCGAGGATCTTCTTGGCGTCGTCCTGCCCGACCACGTAGTCGTCCAGAAACGCCCGGATCTCACGTGGGTTCGGAACCTCGTCGAAGGTCAGCTCGCCGGTGTCGGTGAGCTCCTCTTCGATGATCTCGTTGCAGAGGTCGATGCACTCGTCACAGATGTAGACGCCGGGACCGGCGATCAACTTCTTGACCTGCTTCTGGGACTTGCCACAGAACGAGCACTTCAGAAGCTCGCCGGTGTCACCGAACTTCGCCATCCGTGTCGCCCCCTCTCCGAGTGATTCGTCTTCGTGGCCACCAGCTCAGAAAGTGGGTTCCAGCGGTGACGTTACTGAATGCGGTACCTCGATCAGCGGATCGCCGACGTCTGGTCGACACCGCTCCGCGTCTCGATGACCTGATCGATGATGCCATATTCGAGCGCATCCTTCGCTTCCAGGACGAAGTCGCGGTCGGTGTCGGCGTGGATCTTCTCCAGCGACTGGCCGGTGTGCTCGGCCAGAATGTGCTCGAGGAGGTCACGCATCCGCAGGATCTCGGCGGCGGCCAGCTCGAGGTCCGTCACCTGGCCGTAGCCGACCTGACCGTGCGGCTGGTGGAGCAGAATCCGGCTGTGCGGCAGCGCCAGCCGCTTCCCCTTCGTGCCCGCCGCGAGCAGCACCGCTGCCGCAGAGGCAGCCTGGCCCAGACAGATGGTGGCGATGTCGTTGCGGATGAACTGCATCGTGTCGTAGATGGCGAACAGCGAGGTGATGTCGCCGCCGGGACTGTTGATGTAGATGTTGATGTCCTTGTCGGGGTTCTCCGACTCGAGGTGCACGAGCTGCGCGCAGAGCAGCGACGCGATCTGGTCGTCGATCGGCGTCTGCAGGAAGATGATGTTGTCCTTGAGCAGTCGGCTGTACAAGTCGTACGCCCGCTCACCACGACTCGTCGTCTCGACGACGTTCGGGACCAGGTAGTTCTGGGCATCGAGGTTCATTCAGCAGCTCCTTCGGTCTCGTCATCGTGATGTTCGTGGCCGTGATCGTGATCGTCTTCGTGGTGTTCGTCGTCATCGTGAGTATGGCCGAGCACGAGGTCACGATCGATCACGACTCCGGTGTGATCGACCATCTCGACACGGTGCAGCAGCCAGTCCATCGCCTTCGACTTGCGGATCTGGGCCAGGAGCTCGGGCACGGCGTCGTTGCGCTCGTACGCCTTGCGAATCTCCTTGGCCTTCTGGCCGTACTGCATGGCCATCCGCGAATACTCCATCTCGAGCTCGTGGTCGTCGACCTCGATCCCCTCGGCGACGGCCACCGCTCGGAGCGCCAGGTCGGCTTTCACGGCCTGCTCGGCCTGCGGCCGAGTCGACTCGATGAACTGCTGAGGGTCCTGGCCGGTGGCCGACATCCACGCCTGGAAGTCGATGCCCTGCATCTGGAGTTGACGCACCATCTGCTCGGCCTGGTTCTGCATCTCGGTCCGAACCATCGATTCGGGAGCCTCGGCCTCGACCAGTTCGACGAGCGCCTCGTTGAGCTTGAAGCCCACGGTCTGGCGGATGCCCTGCAGCTTCTGCTCGGTGAGCCGGTCGCGGATCGACGTCTCCCACTCCTCCACCGTCTCGAACTCGCCCGTGTTGTCGGACACCCACTCGTCGGTGAGCTCGGGCAACTCGAGGGCCTGGACGGCTTTGACCGTGACCGTCATGTCGACCGGCTCGTCGGTACCCTTGGGCGTGGTCGTGAAGGTCAGCCGGTCGGTGGTCTTGGCGCCGATGAGGTGCTCGTCGAAATCGTCCGCGACCCAGCCCTGACCGAGTTCGTACGACCAGTCCTCGGTGTTGAGCCCCATGACCTCCTCGCCGTCGCGGGTCGCTGCGAGGTCGAGGGTCAGGAAGTCGCCGGGCTGCGCGGGCCGATCGACCTCGGCCAGGGAACCGCCCTGCTTGAGCTCCTCGTCGCGCGCCGCGGCGATCTCGTCGTCGGTCGGGACGGGCGAGTCCAGCTCGATCCGCAGACCGGCGTAGCCGGGCACCGTGATCTCGGGACGGACCTCGCACTCGGCCTCGAACTCGACGAGGCCGTCCTCCTGGCCGCCGGTGATCTCCACATCGGGTGTGGCCACCAGGTCGACCTCGTGCTCCCGCACCGCCTTGCCCAGGTACTGTGGGATCGCATCTCGCAGCGCCTGCTCGCGAGCCGGGCCGATTCCGATGCGCGCCTCGAGCACCCGGCGGGGTGCCTTGCCGTTGCGGAATCCGGGCAGCTTCACCTCACGAGCGATGGCCCGGAACGCCTGCTCGATGTCCTTCTCGAACTCGGCTTCATCCACCTCGACGTACAGCTTGACTTTGTTCCCCTCTAGGGGTTCGACCGAAGACTTCACAGGTCGAAAACCCTACCGGCGACCGGTGGCGATGACGGGGGCTGTGACCTGATCGGGGACGCGGCCACCCACGACTCGACGACGAACGTGCACGATCCACCCACGATCGGGCACAATGGCGCCGTGCAGTACTGGAAACCCCACTCGCTCGCGTCACCCCACGACGGCCAGATCGACCTGAAGATCGGCGACAAGGTGCGAACGATCGTCGACCTGCACGGCGTGCCGACCGGCACCCACGGCCGTGTCCTCCTCGCGAACGGCTTCAACTGGCTGCGCTATCGGGTGCTGTTCGACAACGGCGCCGAGGTCGGCGACCTCGACCAGCGCCACATCGAACCGATCGGTCGCACGGCGAAGCGGCTCGCCAAGCGCGCCAAGGCCGAAGCACGGCGCGGCTGAGCCCGCCGCCCGAGTGATCGTCGGGCCGCACCCTTTCCCTCGCGCTGCAGCAATGCCTCGTCGCTCGGTCAGTGCATCAGGCCGATGAGCTGATCGCTGCTCATGGTGTTGGCGCCGAGCGCCCGAGTGTCGGCGACGATCTCCCGGTCGTTCGTGACGACCACCACCTGACGGGTGGCCGGAAGACGGCGGACCTCGTCCCGGATGACGTCGTCGGCGATCACCCCTTCCGGCGAGAACACGACTCGCACGATCCGCCGGCCATCCGCCGATGCGCCGAGCACGTCGGCGCCGTCGAACACGACGGTGATGTCCGAGCCGAATCGCCGCACGAGGTTCTCGATCGCATCGAGCAGCACGACTCGCTGGCCGGTCAGGTCGAGGTTCGGCCAGGCCTGCTTGGCGACGTTGTACCCGTCGACGAGCACGCTGGCTCCCGACCGCAGCAGGAACTCGGCGGCCGCAGCCGAACTTCCCAGCACGCCACCCGGCATGGCGAGGGGCTTGCGACGCACCGGATCGGGCGTGCCGCCCCGCGGGGGCGACGCGACCGTGGCGAGCTGATCGGCCAGCGCTGCGGCCGCCGACGCCAAACGTGCCAGTTCCGACCGCTCCGCAGCCGCGATCGACCGGTCGGCAAGGACGTCGTCGCGGACGTGCTCTGCCTCGTTGCGGGCCACGACCGCTGCCGCCGTCTCGTCCTCGGCGGCGGCGAGACGCCGCAGGGCCGACGCCTCTCGGTCGCGGGCATGGCGGACGTCGTTGCGGGTGTCGATCAACTCGGCTCGCAGTCCTGCGATCTCGTCGGTCAACTTCTGCACGTCGGCGCGCAACCCGTCGATGACCTCGTCGCGGCGGGCGACCTCGTCGGCGAGGACGACGATCTCGGCCCGCGATCTTGCCGCCACCTGCTCGGCTGCGTCACGGCGCTTCTCGGCCTTCTTGAGCTGGCGGGCGATGTCGGCCGCCTCACCGGCAGCGTCCGCCTCGGCCGCGAGCCGCTCGACCTCACGCTGCCAGCCGTCGGGACGCTCCAACCAGACCTTGCCGATCGGATCGACGAGCTCGGGAAGGGCGCCCGCGGCGATGCGAGTGCGGAACGTGTCGTCCTGTTCGACCATCCGACCGATCGAGGCCAACGCGCTCGTCGGGATCCGATCGACCCGGAAGTACTTCTTGAGCCCTGCCGGGTAGGCCATCGGTGGCTTGAACTTCTGCCCCTCGGCCGCCATCAGGACCGCGAACTCGAGCGCCGACCGAAGGTACCGGGGCTCGACCGCTGGCCTGGACATTCCGCCATCGTACCGCATGGCCGAACGTGCGTTTCCGAACACATGTTCTTGACGCGAACGTATGTTCGTGATTGCATCGGCGTGCATGTCAGCTCTGATGTTGGGACAGCGCAGCTTCGACGACCTCGGGTCACCGCTCCACGACACGACGTTCTGCGTGCTCGATCTCGAGACCACGGGCGGCAGCCGAGCCGACGACATGATCACCGAGATCGGCGCCGTCAAGGTGCGCGGCGGCGAATGTCTCGGCACGTTCCACACCCTCGTCAATCCGGGTCGTGCCATCCCGCCCCAGATCACCGTGCTCACGGGGCTCACCGATGCGATCGTGTACGACGCACCGCGGATCGAGACGGTGCTCGGCTCACTCGTCGACTTCCTCGGCGATGCCGTGTTCGTGGCCCACAACGCGTCGTTCGATCTCGGGTTCGTTCGCGCGGCGCTGGCACGCGACGGCCGGGCCGAGTACCGCCCGACGGTGGTCGACACCGCTGCGCTCGCCCGCCGACTCCTGCGCGACGAGGTGCCGAACTGCAAGCTGGGCACGCTCGCCTCACGACTCCGGCTCGACCACACGCCGACCCACCGGGCGCTCGACGACGCGCTGGCGACCACCGATCTGCTCCACCTGTTGCTCGAGCGGGCCGCCGGTCTCGGTGTGCTCGGCCTCGACGACCTGGTCACGTTGGCCAAGCTCGCCGGCCATCCGCAGGCCCGCAAGCTCGCCATGACGACCGCGCTCCCCCGGTCGCCGGGCGTCTACATGTTCTGCGGGCATCGCGACGAGGTGCTGTACGTCGGGAAGGCGACGAACCTCCGGCAACGGGTGCGCAGCTACTTCGGCCGGGAGGACCGTCGCCGGATCGGCCCGATGTTGCGCGAGATGCAGCGGGTGCGGCACCTGGAGTTGACCGACCCGCTGTCGGCCGAGATCGTCGAGTCGCGCCTGATCGCCAGAATGCTCCCTCGCTACAACCGGGCCGGAACCAGATCCGACAAGTACTGCTACGTGCGGCTCGATGTCGACAGCACGTGGCCGCGTCTCGCCGTGGTGAAGGAGCCGTCGGCGTCGGGCCTCCACCTCGGTCCTCTGCCGTCACGATCGATGGCGAACCTCGTCGTCGAGGCAATCCAGTCGGTGGTGCCGCTCCGGCGCTGCTCGACGCGACTGGGGGCTCGTCACGTGCCGGCGACCGACGCGACGCCGTGCAGCGCGGCGCAGTTGGGCGTGAGTCACTGCCCCTGTGCCGGGCAGGCCGACCGACACGCGTACGACTCCGCCGTCGCCACGACCGCACGAGTGTTCGGAGGCGACTCGGAGGCGATCGTGGTGCGGCTCACTAGTCGGCTCGCCGACCTGGCGGCTGCGCAACGCTACGAGGAGGCCGCCCTCGTTCGCGATCGGATGTCCGCGCTGCTGTCGGCCGTGCGACGCCATCAGCTCACATCAGCACTTCTCGGCAGCGGCAGGTGCCTGGTGCGCCGCGGCGACGTGAGCTGGGTCGTCGACCGTGGCCGGCTCATCGACGTGTCCATTTCCGGCGAGGTCGGTCGTTCGCTCCCGGTCGATCCACCGGAGGCTCCCGCGGCCGATCGTCCGGTTCGCCGGGACCACGTCGATGAGGCACTCTGCCTGGCGAGGTACTTCGACCAGCACGCCGCGCACCTCGACGTCGTCAGCTGCACCGGGTCGTGGACGTTCCCGCTGACCGCGGCGACCGAGATGCCGAGGCTCGACGCTCAGCCCCGCGCATCGTCGGTCGTCGCGCTCGACGTCGAAGCAATTGCGGCGTCGTCTGCTGGCACGTCGACGACGGTCGCACCCTCGTGATCGATGCGGAGCTGTTTCGTGTGCCCGCCATCGGGGAGGGCGGCGGCCACCTCGTCGGAGCGGGACGACTCACACAGCATCGCCACCGTCGGCCCGCTCCCCGACAGCCAGGCAGCCCAGACCCCCACGTCGAGCCCGGCGCGCAGCGCGGCCGCCGTTTCCGGCACCGCCGTGAGACGCACCGACTGGTGCAGGCGATCCTCGGTGCCCCGCCGGAGCGCCGCTGCGTCCCCGTTCGCACACGCAGCCACGAACGTGCCGACCCGACCCAGGTTGAACACGGCATCGGAACGCAACACCGTCTCGGACAGCGACGTGCGCGACTGGTCGGTCGACGTCGTGATCGCATCGGGGATCCAGACGACGACGGCCGGATCGAAGGCGAGCGGCACCCGCGTCGCGACGTCACCGGCGACCACCACGACACCACCGTGGAGCGAGGCTGCGGCGTTGTCGGCGTGACCCTCGAGCTGCGCGACCTCCGCCAGGATCATCGCCGTCGAGTTCCGATCGTCCAGCGCCTCGCGCCCCTCACGCTGCACGAGCGCCGCTACTGCGCCGCCCACCCGAACCGCACCGCTGAACCCGAGCCCCCGGCCCATCGGGATCGGAGAGCGGACCCACAGCGAGCCATCGCCACCGAGCCGACGAAATGCGACGACGCCGGAATGGTGATCGTCGGCGACGTGCGCTCCCACGGGCACACGATCGACGCCCATCTCGGCGTGCAGCGTCAGCGCCATCCCGAGCACGTCGAAGCCGGCGCCGAGGTTGGCCGACGACGCCGGAACCCGGATCGCCCAGTCGGCGGTCACGCCGATGCCTGCGACGCCACGGCGAACCGCTGCAGCGTGTCGGATGCGGCGCCGGAGTCGATCGAGCGGGCTGCGAGCTCGAGCCCTTCGGTCAGCGATCCGGCAGCCCCACCGACGAGGATGCCGGCGGCCGCGTTGAGCAAGACGATGTCGCGGTGCGGTCCACGCTCACCTGCCAGCACGGCACGGACCGCCGCGGCGTTGACCGCCCGGTCTCCACCAGCCAGGTCCTCGGGCCGCGCCCGAACGAGGCCGAGCGCTTCCGGGTCGACGGTGAAGTGGTCGATCTCGCCGTCTCGGAGCTCGATGACGTCGCTCGGGCCGGTTGTGGTCAGCTCGTCGAGCCCACCCCCGTGGACCACCCACGAGTGGATCGAACCGTGTGTCCGGAGCGTTTCGACCATCCGCTCGGCGAACGCGGCGTTGGCGACACCGATCACCTGTCGCCGGACGCGACCCGGGTTCGCCATCGGTCCCAGGAGGTTGAACACGGTCGGGATGCCGATCTCGGCGCGCGACGGCGCCGCGAATCGAAACGCGGCGTGGAACGCAGGGGCGAAGCAGAACCCCATGCCCGATTCGTCGATGCAGTGTCGCACTTGTTCGGGGGACAGATCGATCACCACGCCGAGCTCCTCGAGCACGTCGGCGGTGCCGCATTTCGAGGAGGCGCCGCGAGCCCCGTGCTTGCACACCGGCACGCCGGCTCCCGCCGTGACGATCGCCGCCATCGTGGAGACATTGATCGAGTGCGAGTGGTCCCCGCCCGTGCCGACGATGTCGACGGCCGTGTCGCGTTGCTCGTCGGTGAGTGGCACCACCGAGACGTGAGCCAGCACGGCGTCCAGCAGTCCGGCGAGCTCTGCCGAACTCTCCCCCTTCGCCCGCAGCGCGACGACGAACGCGATCAGCTGCGCCGACGTGGCGTCGCCCGACAGGATCGTGCGCATCGCCGACTCCGCCTGTGATGTGGTGAGGTGGTTCCGGTCCAGCAGCAGGGTCAAGAGCGCGGGCCAGCCGCCGTGGTCGTCGATCGTCGACATGGCGGGCCAGGCTACTGGTCGCTCCGCCGGCCGGCCCGCACCGAATCGTCAGGCGGTGCGGCGGCGCTGACGCAGGATGCGACGGCGCTCACGCTCGGTGGCGCCACCCCAGACACCGACCTTCTCGCGTTGCGTCAAGGCGAACTCGAGACAGGCGGTACGGACGCCGCACTCCTCGCACACCCGCGTCGCCACCTCCTCGTCGTCGTCGTTGTCGGGATAGAAGATGCTGGCGTCGAGACCCCGACACGCTCCGAGCATTCTCCATTCCAGTTCATGTGCTGACACGTCGCCCCCCAGTGGACCGTTGCCTTCGATCGGACACTAGAACGGGTCCTGGCCGAATTCCAGGGGAAACTTGGTGAAAGCGTGCCCGTTCCACCGACCGAACGGATCGCACCACGATGGCGACGCGGGTCACCGAGTGGGTTGGGATGCCTCGTCCGCGATCCCGTACGCGCGGGCGATCAGCTGGATCGGGTGTGACACCGGCGTGCCCGTCCGTGCCGTCACCTGTGCGTTGCTGAGTTGGCAGTCGCCGATCACGACGTCGCCGCCGGCGTGTTCGATCCGTGTCGCCAGGCGGTCGGCGCCGGCGTCCACGAGTGCGTCGTCGGCGGAGCGCAATTCCCACAGGCTCTCGATCCCCGAGCTGAGCCGCACGACGTCCACGTCGGCGCCGGCGAACTCCAGCAGATCACGCGCGGGTGCGCCGATGTCGAGGGCGGCCAGGTGCCCGGGCACGTGGTAGGTGACCTTCGTCGGCACCTCACCGGCGAGTGCGGTGTCGCCGACGGCACCGTCCGTCGCTCCCGTTCGCACGAGATGCTCGACGGCGTCACGCGTGTGTTGTGCCACGAACTCCGCATCCGCGCGCATCGATGCGTCGACGTAGTCGACGTAGTCGTGCCTGATCACGTAGCCGCACGTCGGCTGCGGGACGACGATCTCGCCACCCGAGCGGACCTCGGCCGCCAGGAGTGCGACGTTCCTCTCTGCGACCTCGACGAACCGATCGACGTCGCCCGCGTGCTGCCAGGGCGCTCCGCAGCATCCGGCGCCGCTCACCGAGCATTCGATCCCGACGTGCTCGTACACGCCGACGAGCGCCTGGCCGATCTCCGTCGCCTGGTACTCGATCAGGCAGGTGGGGAACACGACCACACGGGCGCGCGGCCTGGTGTTCGGCCGACTCGTCCGCGTTGCGAACCAGGACGAGAAGCGCTGCGACGCGAATGGCGTCAGCTCGCGTTCGGCCGACACACCGGTCGCCCGCGCCACGAGCCTCCGGAGGAACGACCCCGGTGTCGCTGCCACCACGCGGGCGACGATCGGCGCACGGGACGTGCCGAGCCGGCCGAAGCGATCGGCCCGGCCGAGCACGTTGGCGGTCACGCGCCGGCGGGCGGGCAGCTGACCCGCGGTTCGGCGCATCGCCACCGCGCGCAGCATCAGACGAGGGAAGTCGATGCTCAGCTCATGACGACCCGGGGCAAAGGGACACTCGACGGCGCAGAGTTTGCACTGGAAGCACTGGTCGACCACCAGGTCCTGTTCGGCGGGGGTGAGGCGTCCGGCGTCGTGGTCGTCGAAACCGTCGATCAGGTCGAACAGGGTGGGGAACGACGAGCAGAGCCCGACACAGCGTCGGCAATCGCGGCAGACATCGAAGACACGGGTCATCTCGTCGCGGACCGACTTCTCGTCACGGTACGTCGGGTCGCTCGGGTCGCAGGTCGTCATGATCGGGATGGGTCGTTGATCGACTCTACGGCCGGAGCGATCACGCGCTCACACCGGTCGGTCGACGTCACGCGAGGTCGGCGAGGCCGTCGCTGAGGCGTCGGAGTTGGTGCTGCTCGGCATGCGCGAGGGTGTCGAACCAGTCGGCGATGTCGACGAAACCCTCGTCGCGGGCGATCTGCGCGAACTTCGGATAGAGCTGCGTGGCGTCGTGGGTCTCGCTGGTGATCGAGGCCCGAAGATTGTCGGCGGTATCGCCGATGGGTTCACCGGACGCGGGGTCTCCGACCCGGGCGAGGAACTCGAGCACACCGTGGGCATGCCCCGTCTCGCCGTCCGCGATGGAGCGGAACAGCGCCGCCGTCGCGGGATGACCCTCGACATCGGCCTGCTCGGCGAACCACAGATAACGGCGGTTGGCCTCGCTCTCGCGTGCGAACGCCCGAGCGAGGTTGCGGTGCGTCTCGCTCCCGCTCAGGTCGGGCATCGGCGTCTCCCCCTCGGCATCGGTGTCTCTCCTTCGGATCGATGATCGGGCCCGAACGCGTCACGGCCCCGTCGTAGCCGCCACCTGGGCGTCGACGGGGCCGCGAGCGAGCCTGCGTTTCCTGGTCAGCCGAGGTCGAACCGGTCGAGGTTCATGACCTTGTTCCAGGCGGCGACGAAGTCGTTGACGAACTTCTCACCCGAGTCGGTCGACCCGTACACCTCGGAGATCGCGCGGAGCTGCGAGTTCGATCCGAAGACGAGGTCGCAGCGGGTTCCGGTCCACTTGACGTTGCCCGTCGCACGGTCGCGGCCTTCGAAGATCTCCTCCGATTCGTCGGTCGGCTGCCACTCTGTGTGGAGGTCGAGCACGTTCACGAAGAAGTCGTTGGTCAGCGTGCCCACCCGGTCGGTGAACACGCCGTGCGTCGACCCGCCGGCGTTGGCGCCGAGTGCCCGCAGGCCACCGACGAGCACCGTCATCTCCGGTGCGCTGAGCGTCAGCAGCTGGGCCCGGTCGACCATGAGCGACTCGGCTCGCAGATCGTGACCCTTGCCGAGGTAGTTGCGGAACCCGTCCGCCTTCGGCTCGAGCACCTCGAACGACTCGGCGTCGGTCTGTTCGGCCGTTGCGTCGCCACGACCCGGGGTGAACGGCACCGTGACGTCGTGACCGGCGGCCTTGGCCGCTGCTTCGACGGCGGCGCAACCACCCAGGACGATCAGGTCGGCCATCGAGACGTTCGTCCCGGACTCGGCCTGAATGCCCGCCAGGGTGCCGAGCACCCGGCGCAGCTGATCGGGGTCGTTGGCCTCCCATCCGATCTGCGGCTCGAGCCGGATCCGGGCGCCGTTCGCACCGCCGCGCTTGTCGCTGTTGCGATACGTCGATGCCGAGGCCCATGCGGTCGCGACCAGCTCGGAGACACTCAGACCTGAGTCGAGGATCTTGGCCTTGAGCGACGCGATGTCGGCATCGCTGATCGCTTCACCGGCCGGGATCGGGTCCTGCCAGATGAGTTCCTCACTCGGAACCTCGGGGCCGAGGTAACGGGCGACCGGACCCATGTCGCGGTGCAACAGCTTGAACCACGCACGGGCGAACGCGTCGGCCAGCTGGTCGGGGTTCTCGTGGAACCGGCGCGAGATCGGCTCGTAGACCGGGTCCATCCGCAGTGCCATGTCGGCCGTGGTCATCATCGGCGCGTGCTTGAGTTCGCCGGTGGCCGCGTCGGGCACGGTGTTCTCGCCACCGACGGCAGTCCACTGCTTGGCGCCGGCGGGGCTCTCGGTGAGTTCCCACTCGTAGCCGAAGAGGGTGTCGAAGTAGCTGTTGTCCCACGTCGTCGGGGTGGGGGTCCAGGCGCCCTCGATGCCACTGGTCGTGGTGTCGGTGCCCTTGCCCGAGCCGAAAGCGTTCTTCCAGCCGAGGCCCATCTGCTCGAGGGGTGCACCCTCGGGCTCGGGGCCCACGAGGTCCGGATCTCCGGCGCCGTGCGCTTTGCCGAAGGTGTGTCCACCTGCGACGAGGGCGACGGTCTCCTCGTCGTTCATCGCCATCCGAGCGAACGTCTCGCGGATGTCTCGAGCCGACGCGAGCGGATCCGGGTTGCCGTTGGGGCCTTCCGGGTTGACGTAGATGAGGCCCATCTGGACCGCGCCGAGCGGGTTCTCGAGCTCACGGTCGCCGCTGTAGCGCTCGTCACCGAGCCAGGTGGTCTCGGGACCCCAGTAGATGTCGTCTTCGGGCGCCCACACGTCGGCGCGGCCGCCGGCGAAGCCGAAGGTCTCGAAGCCCATGGACTCGAGCGCGACGTTGCCGGCGAGCAGCATGAGGTCGGCCCACGAGATCTGGCGGCCGTACTTCTGCTTGATCGGCAGGAGGAGTGCGCGGGCCTTGTCGAGGTTGCCGTTGTCGGGCCAGCTGTTGAGCGGGGCGAATCGCTGGGTGCCGGTCGAACCGCCACCGCGGCCGTCCTCGATCCGGTACGTGCCGGCGCTGTGCCAGGCCATCCGGATGAAGAGGCCGCCGTAGTGGCCGTAGTCGGCGGGCCACCACTCCTGCGAGTCGGTCATCAGGTCGGTGAGATCCTGCTTGAGCGCGTTGTAGTCGATGCCGCGGAACGCCTCGGCGTAGTCGAAGTCCTCGCCCAGAGGGTCGGAGGCAGGGTGGTTCTGGTGCAAGATCTTGAGATTCAGCTGGTTCGGCCACCAGTGCTCGTTGGCCGTGGAGCCCATCGCGGTGGCGGCTGCGTTCGGTCCGTGCATCACCGGGCACCCGCGGGTGCTGTCGTTGATGTCCAAGACGTCCTGGTCGGTCATGGTGTACTCCTTGAACTGAGTGGTTGTTGGCGGGTGATGATCGAACGGGTGGTGAGCGGCGGCACCGTCATCGGTGTGCGCCGTTGTCGGTTCGGCACGCGTGACACGTGCCGTTGAACACGATCGAGGTCGTGTCGGCCGCGAAGCCGTCGAGACCGTCGACAGCGAGCTGGTCGGCACCGTCGACGTACACGTCCGAGATGGAGCCGCAGGAGTCGCAGACCGCGTGATGGTGGTCGCGGGTGTTCGGATCGAAGCGTCCGGGGCCGGTGTCGAACGTCACCTGCCGGAGCTCCCCCATCGCCGTCAGATCGGTGAGCGTCTGGTAGACGGTGCGCAGCGAGATCCCGGGCATCTGCTCGCTCGCCTCGGCGAACAGCGCCTCGGCGGTCGGGTGGCGATCGTTCTCGTGCAGCAGGCGGAAGAGCAGCTGGCGTTGCGGCGTGACCTTCAGCCCACGTGCCCGGAACGCATCCACGAGGTCGACGGGGGTCTGCACGGACACGACCTTAGACGCACGATTTGCTTGTTCGCAACTCGTGCAGACGAGTCGGTCGCCGACTGGCCGACCGGGGCCGCTCGCCAGCGGGCACGCGGCCGGCGCAGCCCTATCATGAGATCATGTCCGACACCCCGTTCGAGCGTGCCGCGATGCTCGCCCGGCTCGAACGGGAGACGTTCGACGTGCTCGTGGTCGGCGGCGGGATCACCGGCGTCGGTGTGGCACTGGACGCTGCGAGCCGCGGACTGTCGGTCGCGCTCGTCGAGCGCGACGACTTCGCCTCGGGCACGTCGTCCAAGAGCTCGAAGTTGATCCACGGCGGACTCCGCTATCTGCAACAGGGCGACGTCCGGCTCGTCCATCAGGCGCTCCGGGAGCGCCAGCGGCTGCTGCACAACGCCCCCCATCTGGTGTCGGTGCTGCCGTTCCTCATCCCCATCCTCACGACGGACGGGCCCGTCTCGAAGAAGATCGCCAAGGCGCTCCGATCGGCACTCTGGATGTACGACCTGGCGGGTGGACTGCGGATCGGCAAGCGGCACCGCCGACTCGATGCAGAGCAGGCCCTGGCGCACTGCCCGACGATGCCGGCCGACCGGCTCTCGTCGGGATTCGTCTACTACGACGCCTGGGCCGACGATGCCCGCCTGACGCTGGCGATCGCCCGCACCGCTGCCGCGCACGGTGCCGTGGTGGCGAACCGCTGTGCCGTGGTCGGGTTCACCGAGGGCGACGACGGACAGGTCGACGGTGCCCGCGTCGACGCCGGGTCGGGTGAGATCACGGTTCGCGCCCGCGCCGTGGTGTCGGCCACGGGCGTGTGGGCCGACCACCTTCGAGAGCTCGCCGACGGCGCCGACCCCGGCTCGCTCCGCCCCGCCAAGGGTGTGCACGTGACGGTGCCGTGGGACCTCGTCCGCAACGACATCGCGATCATCATCTCGGTTCCGGGCGACAAGCGCAGCCTGTTCCTCGTGCCGTGGGTCGAGCGGCCCGGCGGAGGCTTCGACCACTGCTACATCGGAACGACCGACACCGATTTCGTCGACGACCTCGACCGCCCACAGACGAACGACGACGACCTCGACTACGTGCTGGGGGCCGTCAATCACTCGTTGACGACCACCATCGGTCGCGACGACGTCACCGGGGTCTGGGCAGGTCTGCGTCCGCTCGTCAAACAAGCGTCGTCGAGCCGCACGGCCGATCTGTCACGCCGCCATTCGATCAGTGCGAGCGACTCCGGCGTCATCACGGTCACGGGCGGCAAACTGACGACGTACCGTGAGATGTCCGAGGACACCGTCGATCTGGTGCTCGACCGGCTCGGACGCGATGCCAAGTGCCGAACGACGTCGTTGCGCCTCGTCGGCGGGGAAACGTTCCCGACGCCGTCGACGATCGACGCTCACCTGGCCGGTCGGTACGGCACCGAGGCGACCGCTGTGCGAGCGATCGTCGACGACGATCCGACGCTCGGGGAGGCTCTGGTGCCGGGTCTGCGATACCTGCGCGCCGAGGCGGTGTTCGCCGTTCGTCACGAGATGGCGACCACGCTGGTCGACGTCCTGACCCGGCGGACCCGGGCTCACCTGCAGGACCGCGAGGCATGCCTCGGCGCGGCGCTCGACGTGGCGGCGCTGATCGGCCCCGAGCTCGGATGGGACGAACCCGAGATCGCGGGACAGGTCGCGGCCTACCGAGCGCTCTTCGACGCCGAGACTGCTGCCGCCGCCCGACCCGACCTTCGTCACGCGGAGGTGTCATGACGTCGCCGACTCCCCCCATCGAGTTGACGGGCCACGAGGAACGGTTCGACGGGTCGGGCGTCGTCCTGCCCGCCGGCTTCGCCGAACGACTCGCCGATCTGTGCGACACCGTGACCGATGTGGCCGACGTGGCCGAGGCGAGTCGCGACTGGTGGCCACTGGCGTTGCACTGGGCGATCGCCGGTCGCGTGCCGCGACGGGCAGCGGTCGTCGCCCGCCCCACCACCGCCGAGCAGGTCTCGGCCGTGCTCGCCATGGCGAACGACGCTCGTGTGCCGGTCACGGCGGCCGGTGGTCGCAGCGGCGTCTGCGGCGCCGCCGTTCCCGCGTTCGGCGGGGTCCTGCTCGACCTCACCGGGCTCGACCGGATCGGCGCCGTCGACGCCGTGTCCGGGGTGGTCGAACTCGAATCGGGTGTGTTCGGTCCCGATCTCGAGCGGATGCTCAACACCCACCACGGCCTCACGGTCGGTCACTTCCCACAGAGCTTCGACATCGCGACGGTCGGCGGCTGGGTCGCCTGTCGCGGCGCCGGTCAGTACTCGACTCGATACGGGAAGATCGAGGACATGGTCGTCGGGCTCGAGGTCGTCCTTGCTGACGGACGGGTCGTGCTGACCGGCGGCAGCCCTGCTGCGGCGGTCGGGCCCGACCTCGACCAGGTCTTCGTCGGGTCCGAGGGAACGCTCGGCGTCATCACGCGCATCTGGCTCCGGGCCCACCCGGTGGCCGACACCGAACGTCGCGCGGCCTACCACCTCCCCACCCTCGGCGACGGCTTCGAGGCATGCCGCACGATCCTGCGGCGGGGGGCGACACCGGCGGTCCTCCGTCTCTACGACGGCGTCGAGAGTGCCCGCGGGCACGGTGGCGACGGCACGACGTGCACGCTGCTGGTCCTCGACGAAGGTGACGTCGACATCGTCGGGGCCACGATGGACGTCGTCGAGCAGGTGTGTGGCATCGTCGGCACGCCGGCCGACACTGCGCTCGTCGACGGCTGGATGGCGCACCGCAACGACACGACTGCGCTGCAGGGCCTGACCCGCAAGGGCTTCGTCGTCGACACGATGGAGATCGCCGCGCCGTGGAGCAGGCTCGCCGACATCCACGCCGCCGCGACCGAGGCGATCGCAGCGGTGCCACATTCGATCGTCGCGAGCTGTCACCTGTCGCACAGCTACCTCGACGGGGCCTGCCTCTACTTCACGTTCGCGGCCCGCCCGCCGGCAGACGAGATCGAGACGACCTACCGGGCGATGTGGGACGCGGGTCAGCGAGCGGTGCTCGCTGCCGGCGGCAACCTGTCGCACCACCACGGCATCGGGCTCAATCGGGGCCGCTACGTGCGAGAGGCGCTCGGCCCCGCATTCGATGTGCTGGTCGCGCTCAAGCAGGCGCTCGATCCGGCGGGAATCCTGAACCCCGGCAAGCTCGGGCTCCCCTCACCGTTCGGCGAAGCGGTGTGGCCGTGAACGAGACCCGGTGGGACCTGGTCGCGCTGCGGGCGGGCGGGGCGGTGGCGCTCGTCTTCGCCGTGCCGTTCTCGATCGCTGCGACGTGGGCAGCCGACCGAGACGACAGCGCACTCGCTCTGTGGTTGTCGATCGGAGCGGTACTCGGGTTCGTCCTCGGCGCCGGATGCGCGGCCTGGGTACAGCGCAAGGACCTCCCGCTCTCGCACGGGCTGGCCACTGCGGTCGGCACCTATGTACTCGCACAGGCGGTGTTCATCCTGATCAAGCTGATTCGGGGTAGTGACGTCAACTGGTTCGCAGCGTTGTTCAACCTCTCCGTGATGGCCGGCGCGGGGTTGATCGGCGGGCTGCTGGGCAAGCGTCTGCGCGACAAGGGATTCCGGCCGTCCGGCATGGAGGGAGCGTGATGCTGCTCGTGATCGACGTGGGCACCACGGGACTGCGGGCCGCGCTCGTCCGTGACGATGCGACGATCTCGCATGTCGAATACCGGGCGTTCGCACCGGCGACACCGTTCCCCGGTCTCGTCGAGTTCGACGCCACCGAGATGGCCCGTCTGGTGCTCGACGCCGCCAACGCCGCGCTCGACGCGACGGGCGGCGACACGGTCGACGCCATCGGCATCGCCAACCAACGGGCGAGCACGATCGTGTGGGACCGTGCGACCGGAGTGCCGATCGGGCCCGGTCTCGGCTGGCAGGACCTCCGTACGGTCGGCGAGTGCCTCATGGCCCGGGCCGAGCACGACCTCACGCTGGCACCGAACCAGTCGGCGACCAAGATCGGCTGGCTCCTCGCCAACGCGGGAACCGACCACGATCCTGCCGACCTCTGCTTCGGCACCGTCGACTCGTGGCTCGTGTGGACGCTCACCGGAGGCGGCGTCCATGTCACCGACCACACGAATGCCGGCCTCACCGGTCTGTACTCCTACGAGCACCTGCGCTTCGACCCGGCCGCCTGCGCTGCGTTGGGCATCGACGCGGCGATGCTGCCCGAAATCGTCGACTCGGCGGGGCCGCTCGGTGACGCCACGGCACTGCCCGGCACGCCGCCGATCATGGCACTGGTGGGCGACCAGCAGGCGTCGATGATCGGTCAGGGCTGCATCCTGCGCGGTCGCGCCAAGATCACGTTCGGCACCGGCGGCATGCTCGACATCTGCACCGGCGACGTGGCCCCTTCGTCGGGTCGGCGCTCACCCAACGGCACGTTCCCGATCGTCGCCTGGACCGAATCCGGCCGTGTCGTGTGGGGAGTCGAGGCGATCATGCTGTCCGCGGGCACCAACGTCGAGTGGCTCGTCGACGACCTGGGTGTGATCGACCATGCCGCCGAGAGCCACGACGTGGCTGCCGCCTGCGCCACCACCGACGGGGTCGTCTACGTCCCGGCACTGCTCGGTATGGGCACGCCGAGCTGGGACTACGGGGCACGCGGCGCGCTGTTCGGGCTCACCCGTGGCACGGGGCGCCCCCACGTCGTGCGTGCCGTGCTCGAAGGGGTCGCGCACGGCGGTGCCGATCTCGTCGCCGCCGCCGAGACCGACACCGGCCTCACGATTCCGACGTTGCGCGTCGACGGTGGCATGAGCCAGAACCCGACCTTCGTCCAAGCCCTGGCCGATGCGACCGGCAAGCCGGTGGAGGTCTCCGCCGTTGTCGAATCGACGACGCTCGGCGCCGCGTTCCTCGCGGGGTCGCAGGTCGGGGTGTGGTCCGACCTCGCCGAGGCGGCGGCCACGTTCGCCCCCGCCGCCAGGTTCGAACCGGGTGCACCGCTCGATCGAACGGCGTGGCGATCGGCGCTCGACCGAGCTGCGGCCTGGATCCCCGAACTGTCGGCGCTCGACTTCTGAACGTCGTCGCGCGTCGCGCTCGCCGCGCGACGACGTCAGGTCGCGGGTCGTCGTCGACGGTTGGGCCGCGGCTCGTCCGATTCCGAGCCGGCAAGGCCGCTGCTTCCGGCCTCGGCGTCCTAAACTGGCATCTGCGCGGCCCGAGACACCATCATGTGGACCGCCCATGCAGTCGAACCCGTCGAAAGGACACCCACCCGTGACTGACTCCGCCACCGCGGATCACGCAGCACCCCAGCGGTCCACGCGTCGCGCCCTGCTCGGGGCAGGCGCGATCGGTGCGGCGCTCGCACTGGCCGGCTCCCGACCCGCAGCCGCCGGCACGGCCGGGTTGTCCGAGAGCGACCTCGCTCTGACGGGCTTCGCGATCTCCCTCGAACTCACCGCCCGCGACCTGTACGACGCCGCGATCGCGGCCGGCGCCGACGTCGGCATCTGGTCGACGATGCGAGACCAGCACGCTGCCTACGCGCAGCGGCTGGCCGGCATCTCGGGCATTTCGGCCACCGGTCGGGACGAGGCCACGTTCGATCAGCTCGTGGAGCGATTCGAGACGAGCGAACCGTCGGCTGTGGCCTCCGAACTCGAGAACATCGCGGCCGCGACGCACACCGAGCTGCTCGGAATGGTCGAAGACGTCGATCTCGCGACGGCGATGGCGTCGTTCGTGTCGATGGAGTCACGACATGCCACGGTGATGGCCGGCATGGCCGGTGAAGACGACTTCGACGTGCTGTTCCGGAACACCGCGACGCCACTGTCGCCGGAGGGCTGATCATGACCAGTGTCCCGAATCCCTCCCTCGACCGGCGCGCGCTGCTGCGCAACAGCGGCCTCGTCCTGTCGTTCGGAGCGATCGTCGCCGCGTGCGGCACCGATCGTGGCGGCAGCGACGACCCCGGCCGATTGGGTGTGGCCGTCGCGGCGCCGACCCTGCCCGAGGCCGAAGTGAACGATGGGGTGCTGCTCCGCACCGCGCAGTCCCTCGAGTACACCGCGTTGGCGGTCTACGAGGCAGCCGCCGGCCTCGACGTGCTCGATGCCGGGGAGGTCTCGCTCGTCGAGCGGTTCGTGGCCGATCACCAGCGCCACGCGGCCGACATCGGGGCGCTGGCCACCGGCGTCGGCGCCGAGGAGTTCACCTGTCCCAACCCGTTCGTGATGGACCGAGCGGTCGCGCCGATCCTGGGTGCCCTCGACGGGAGTGACGACCTGCGTCGGGACGTGTTGAACATCGCCCATGCCTTCGAATCGTGGGCCGGCGCCTCGTACCAGGCTCTGGTGGGTTCGCTGGAAGACGGTTCGCTGCGCAGCGCCGCGATCACGATCGGCGGCGAGGAGCAGCGTCACGCAGCGGCGCTGGCGTCAGCGATCAACCCCGATCAGCTCGTCAACCCGGAGATGCTGGGCGGTGTCGACCAGGCCGACGATGCGGGCTTCCCGGTGCCGTATGCGATTCCGGCGACGTTCGGCCAGCTCACCGGCATCAATCTCGTCGTCGGCGCTCGCGACGCGGAGGGCGGCCGCTTCTCGATCCAGCTGCAGACGCCCGCCGCCAACTCGCTGGTGTACGACTACCTGAGCTGCTGAGTCGGCGGTTCCAGGCGGCGAGCGGCGCGCTCAGGAGAACCTGACGGCTTCGACCAGGTTGTAGAGGAACGACGCGCCGAGCACTGCGCCGAGCAGCAGCCACAGCCTGGCCACGAGCGACATGTTCTTCTTCCACAGGAAGATGGCCGCGACGCAGGCGACACCTGCGACGAGCAGGAATCCGTTGGCCCCGTTGAACGCGACGTCCCACAGTTTCGTGGGGCTCACGTTGCTGGGGAAAAGCGGGTTGTCCTGCGCGGTGAACGTGTTCCAACCCAGCCAGCCGGCCCAAAAGGCTCCCAGCGACACCGGAACGATGATCAGGAGGCTGACCTTGGCGTTGAGCATCGCGATGAGTGCCGCGGTCGCCGCGACGAGCGCAACGCCCGTCTGGTAACCGTTGTTGCCGAGATTGTCGACCATGACGCTGACGACGTCGGACAGGCTTGAGGCGACACTGTCGTCAGCAGGCGCCACCGGTTCGGTCGACGTCGGCGATGCGCTCGCGATAGTCAGCAGTCGCTCGAACATTCCGAGTAGCTTGTCACGGCCTGTCCATGCGGTGGCGGATGCAGCGTCGAGCGACACTAACGTCGAGGGATGACCGATTGGCACTTCCTCGTCGACCGGAACGACTACCGCCACACCAAGGTGCTCGAGTTCGAACCCCACCAACTGGGTGACGGCGAGATCCGGGTTCGGGTCGATGCGTTCGGCTTCACGGCGAACAACGTCACGTATGCGGCTGCGGGCGACATGATCGGCTACTGGACGTTCTTCCCGGCGCCCGACCGGGGCGACGGCGTGCGCTGGGGCCGCGTGCCGGTGTGGGGGTTCGCCGACGTGGTCGAGTCGCGCTCCGATCCGGTCGTCGTCGGCGAGCGGTTGTACGGCTATTTCCCGATGTCGACCGAGCTCGTCATGACGCCGACTCGCGTGTCCGATACCGGTCTGGTCGACGGATCCGAACATCGCGCGGCGCTCCCCGCCGTCTACAACCAGTACGTCCGCTGTTCGACAGACCCCATGTACGACCCGGCCAACGAGGACGAGCTGATGCTGTACCGTCCGCTGTTCTTCACGTCGTTCCTGATCGACGACTTCCTCGACGACAACGACTTCTTCGGCGCGTCGACGGTGGTGCTGGCGAGCGCGTCGAGCAAGACGGCGTTCGGCACGGCGCACCTGCTGCACGGGCGAGACGGCATCACCGTGGTCGGGCTGACCTCGCCGGGCAACGTCGGGTTCGTCGAGGGCCTCGGCTGCTACGACCACGTCCTCACCTACGACGACATCGCACTCCTGCCCGACGGGCCCGCCGCTCTTGTCGACATGAGCGGTAATGCCTCGGTCGTCCGGGCGGTGCACGAGCGCTACGGCGATGACCTGAAGCACTCGATGGTCGTGGGTCTCACCCACTGGGAGGACCGGGTCGGCAGTTCCGACGCCCTGCCCGGGCCGGATCAGACGTTCTTCTTCGCGCCCAGCCAGATCGAGAAACGGCACGGCGACTGGGGCGCCGGCGTGGTGGAGTCGAAACTCGCGGAGAAATGGGAGCCGTTCATCCGGAAGGTGTCCGACTGGGTGTCGGTCGAACACGGCAGTGGGCCCGACGCGGTCACCGACGTGTACGTCGAGACACTCGAGGGCACCACCAGCCCCGACGTCGCACGGGTTCTCCACCCCTGACCCGACAGCCGCCACGCGGACGTACACTCACCATGCGATGGTGAGTCGGCCGGGTGGCCGCGGCACGGCCCGACCGTGTCGAGGAAAGTCGGGACTCCTCAGGGCAGGGTGCTGGCGAGAGCCAGGTGGGGGCGACCTCACGAACAGTGCAACAGAGAGAGACCGCCGATGGGCACCCGTGCAAGCGGGCATCACAGGTGAGGGTGAAACGGTGCGGTAAGAGCGCACCAGCGTTCGGGGCGACCCGGACGGCTCGGCAAACTCCGCCCGGAGCAAGGTCAAGCAGAGGGGACGGGCGGCCCGTCCACCCGTGATCGCAGCGATGTGGTCACGGGTCCCCCTCGGGTGGACTGCACAGATGGATGGTCACCGGTCAGGCAACTGACCACAGAATCCCGCTTACAGGCCGGCTCACCGTCGCACCGTCGACCTTGCTTGTCGAAGCCGTTCGCAGATTCGGCCTGAGGCTCGATCTTGCCAGCTCCACCCGGTCGCACGACGTCGAATCTCCTGCTCGACCGACCGAGGCAGGACGCCAGCCCCGCACCTCCAGAGCCCGACTTCGCGAACCTGGCCGCCCTCGATGCGGGGGTGTGACGAGGGTCATGGTGCGGCGGCCGCGATGCAGAGGTACTGTATCGATACAGTACTTGATCGATACAGAACCCTCCTCCCGAAGGATGACCACCATGCAACTGACCTTCACCCAGTACATCGACGCCCAGCGATCGACCGTCTCGGAGCGCCTCGAGGCCGCTGTCTCCGCCGGCCTCGACGCAGCAGCAAACCGTTCCGACGCACCACGGCGAGACACCGTCACGGAGTCGATCCGCGACGGCCTCCGCATCCAGCGCGGCCTCGACTCGCTGGACGGCACCGACCTCATCATCGACGGGTCGGACCTGCTGACCGAGCTGCGGGTCACCGTGCCCTGGTCGCCGAGCGACTCCGGCACGACCAAACTGTGGGCCGCGAACCGATTCGCCGGAGTCCTCGCCGAGCAACTCGCCGCCTGACGCACTCCTCGAGGGTGCGATCGAGCAGGATGGCGACGTGTCGTCACGGATCACACTCCAGACGATCGCCGACGAAGTCGGCGTCTCGCGCGCGACCGTCTCGAACGCCTACAACCGACCCGACCAGCTCAGTCCGATCCTGCGCCGGCGCATCCTCGACGAGGCTGAACGGTTGGGCTATCGCGGCCCCGACGCCGCAGCCCGCATGTTGCGCACCGGCAAGACCGGGGCGATCGGCCTGCTGTTCACCGAGGACCTCCACTACGTGTTCACCGACCCGGACACGATGCTCTTCATGCGCGGTGTCGCCGAGACGAGTGCGCTGGCCGGCAGCGGTCTCACACTGTTGCCGATCCCACCGGGCATGACCGTCGCGGACAGCGCCATCGACCACGTCGCCGCCGACGGCCACCTCATCTTCTCGGTCGATCGACGGCACCCCGCCGTCGACGCGCTCCTGCGGGCAGGTCGACCGATCGTGACGATCGACGAGCCCGATCTCGGCGAAGCGACCTCGTTCGTCGGGATCGACGATGTCGCCGGCGCCGCGCTCGCCGCCGGACACCTCGTCGAGCTGGGCCACCGCCGGCTCGGCATCCTGCTCGGCCGACTCGCGAGCGACATCAGGACCGGGCCGGTCGACACCGCCCGGGAATCCGAGAGCTCGATCCGCGTCGCCCGTCGTCGGATTGCCGGCTACCGGTCAGCGTTCGAGGACGCCGGACTCGATGCGACGACCTTGGTGCTCTGGGAAGCCGGCGGCAACGATCCCGACAGCGGACGCCGAGCCGCCACCGAGTTGCTCCGCACCCATCCCGATCTCACGGGACTGCTCTGTTTCAGCGACCAGCTCGCGATCGGCGCGTCCCAGGCCGCGACACTGCTCGGCAGGCGTGTGCCCGACGACCTCTCGCTCGTCGGGTTCGACGACGTGCCTCGGGCATCGACGTGGGAGCCACCGCTCACGACGATCCGCCAGCCTCTGCTCGACAAGGGTCGAGTGGCCGCCGACCTCCTGCTCGAACTGATCCAGCAGCGTCCGGCGCGACACATCGAACTCCCCATCGAACTCGTCGTCCGTGCCTCCACCGCTCCCCCACCGCCCGGTGGTCAACGCCGCTGAGCCCGCCGCGACGACGCGCGCCCCGATGCGGGAGCGGGCCGGACCGGTGGAGGCGGGAGATCCCGCCGAGTCAGGCCTCGGTCGACAGGAAGGTCCCACGAGGTTGATGGAATCGTGCGGTGTAGAACTCGACGCCGATGGCGAAGCATCCGTCGCCCTCACGGCACATCGCCACGCGACCGACTGCGTCCAGCAGAGATCCCTCCAGCTTGATGATCCGGTGCATCTCGATCGGCGTGCTGCTCTCGAACTGGAGACCACGCGGGGACACATCGACGATCCGTCCCTGATCGGGCGTCGACTGCGGCCAGCTCGAGAAACAGCGGACGCTCCCAGCCCTGGGGACTCTCCGTGCCGCCCGGCGACCCAGGGCCTCGAGATGTGGCGCACCGGCCAGCGTCAGCGGGCTCCGACATTCGCCGCACACCGCTCCAGCAGGAAGCGCGCGGACCACCGCGCGCTCGGAACCACAGAACAGACAGCATGGTTCCTCGACGGCCTCCCTCTCGGACTCGGCGGCGGATGCATGATCGGACCGGGATGCACCCGCCGCGCCATCGGTCGGATGCCCGCTGCGATCCCGGGCCAGGTCGAGCGTCCGGTCGTACTCGGCACGTTTCGCCGGATCCGACAGCACGCTGTAGGCCTCGTTGATCAACGCCGCGTCCCAGTGCTCACCTCCGCGATCAGGGTGCATGTCGAGGCTCAGCATCAAGGCGCGATAGCTGCTCTTCAGCACCGCCCCCGGCGCGTCGGGCTGTACGTGCAGGATTCGGTAGTGGTTCCTTCGATTCCGCTTGGTCGACATCGATCCCAACGTAAGCCCGCGGCGTCCAGACGGTCAATCGACCGCCGGCCGGACCAGCACGAGGTCAGTACGGGCCGACCGTCGCCTGCTCGTTGAAGCTGTGCAGGAGCGGACCGAAGCGACCCATGTCGACGCGACAGAGGCTGGCCTGACCGAGATGGCAGTGGAACATGATGTCCATCGTCGTGTTCAGCGCCCAGCCGACCGCTGCCTTGATCGGCGACACGTGACTGACGACGACGATGTTACGAGTGTGGATCCGGTCGGCCAGCGCTTCGCAGGCCGCCCGGACACGCGCATCGAGCGCTCCGAAGCTCTCGCCGCCCTTGGTCGCGTACATCGCGTTCGTCTTCCACGACTGCCACACCTCCGGCGGTACTTCACCCGCCGGCACACCTTCGTACTCGCCGTAAGCGAGCTCGATCCACGCATCGTCGACGACGACGTCCTGCCCGAAGAACGACGCCGTCTCCCGAGCCCGCACCAGGGGGCTCGAGATGACCTCGTCGACATCACCGATCAGCGCGGCGATCGCCTCGGCCTGCTTGCACCCGATGTCATCGAGCGGAGGATCGAGGCGGCCCTGCAAGAGACCCTTCGCGTTCGCGTCGGTGCGTCCGTGACGGACCAGATACAGCACGCCGTCAGTGAACCACAGATCGCGTCACTGCACCGGTAGCGCGAGCTGACCGGTCCGCCTGAACCACGCGCGGCGAGCCGGGTCGCGCAGGTCGGCACGTTGCACGATCCACCAGCAGAGCCCGAGACCGATCATTTCGAGTGGCAGATTCCACCACCCTCGCTCGACGACCGGGTGTGACGCATCGTCGAACGAGAGTCCGAAGAACGGCCACCAGAACACCGTGGTCTCGGTCCACGCCCCTGTGTAGACGAGATGCAGGAGTGTCCCGACCGGCAGACCCAGCAGCATCTTGCGGATCGGCTTGCGACCGGGCGTCGCGAGCATCAGCACACCGAGCAGTGCGACGCTGAACGTCACGCCGTGCAGCACGCGCGCGCCGCCGAAGAGGGCGTCGACCGGTGCCGGGAGCACCGCCCCGACGATCAACAGCCGATAGTCGAACGATGGGTCGCGGAACACGAACCACACCGTCACGACGGCGGTGCCCAGGAACCAGAAGAACATCGACGCTCAGACGGCGAGGAGGCGACCGCACTGCGGGCAGTCGGCCAGTCCGCCCGCGGCGACGCTGTCCTTCACCGTGTCGACCTCGGCTGCGGACAGGTCGAGGTGGCAGCCCTCGCAGCGTGATCCCGAGAGCGTCGCCGCGGCGATCAGGTGCTGCTGTCGCAATCGGTCGTACCGCTTGAGGATCTTGCTGTCGACCGCCGCCCGCAGCGTCTCGAGGCGCGTCGCGATCCGCGCCAGTTCGCCGTCGATGTCGGCCTCGGCGGAGGTAGCCTCCCGGTCGGCGGACATGAACGCATCAGTGAGGTCGCCCTCCTGCTCGAGCAGTGCGGCGAGTTCGTCGTCGGCGCGGCTGTGCTCGTCCAACGCAGCCAACTCGATGTCGTCGAGTTCGCTTCGCCGCTGCTTCAACGTGACGATCTCGTGCTGCAGCGCCTCGGCTTCGCGAGGCGCGATGACCGTCTTCAACTGCTGGTTCAGCCGTTCGAGCTTGGTGTCGATGTCGTGGGAGTCCTGTTCGGCCTGATCGATCGTGGCACTGAGCTCCTCCACGCGCTTGCGGGTGACCATGCGGGCCTCGTTCCAGCGGACCAGTGCGTTCTTCGTCGCCTGCAGCTGCTCTCGCTCGGGCAGGTTGTCACGCCGGTGCCGAAGCTGATCGGCCATCGTGTCGGCCGCTTGCAGCTCGAGGATCGGATGCGTCACGACGTCGGCCTAGCGACAGGGCCGGACGAGCTGCCTCGCCGGAGCGGAGGGCAGCGGTGCGTTGGGATCGAGAACATCGGGAGGGATGGTAGTGCCACTGTCGACCTGGCCGAAGATCGGCGTCGGCGGCAACGTCGTGGTCGGTGCGGTCTCCGTCGGCACCGTACCGGTCGGCGGCGTCGTGCCTTCGGGTGGCGGAGCCTGTGGCGAGCGGAACCCCTCGGGTGCGGCCGCTTCGCCACCTTCGGGCGCGGACGGCGGCGTCTGCTCCTCGTATCCGATGATCTGGAACAGGCATTCGTTGCCGGGCAGGTAGAGGCGCGCCGGTCCACGCTGCGGCGACTCCGGTCGATCCCAGTCGGCGAACTCGAACTGCTCGCCGAGCTGCCCCAGCGCGACCTCCTCCATGTACGCACCCCAGATCCGTGCCGGGAACGTTCCACCCTGAACTCGCGACACGCCCGCCTCCTCGAACTCGTCGACGTTGACCATCGGCGTGTAGCGATCAGGGTCGCGGACCATCACCGCCGTGGCCAACTCCGGCGTTGCGCCCACGAAGAAGGCCGTCCAGTTGCTCTGCTGCGTGCCGGTCTTGCCGAACGCCGGTCGGCGGCTCGCGAAGTCAGCCAGACTCTGACGCGCGGTACCGCCGGTGAGCACGCCCTTCATGACGTCGATGGCCGTGAGGGCGACATTGCGGTCGAGCACCCTCGTGCCCGGGCTCGAGTGCGTGTAGATCCGGTTGCCCTCGGCGTCGTCGATCGATTCGACGTAGTAGGGCTCGTGGTGCAGCCCCTCGTTGGCGATCGATTGGATGCCGGCGGCCATGTCCAGCGTGCTGAGCTCGTTGCCGCCGGTCGCGAACGAGGCGAACGGCCGGATCGGCTCGCGCTCGCTCGCGGGTTGCCCTTCGTAGAGATACGGGTTCGCCGCCATGCGGTACACGGTGTCGACCATGCGGTTGAGACCGACGATCTGCGAGGTCCGCGCGAACGCGCAGTTGATCGACCGAACGGTGTGTCGGCGAAGCGTGTCGACACCACCGCTGACGCCGCCGCGGATCTCGAAGAACGGCTCCTCGGGATTGCCCTCGTTCGGCAGGCGGCACGGGTGGGTGCCGTCGATGAGATCCTCGGGAGTGGCCCCGGCCTGCAGCGCCGCAGCCAGGATGAACAGCTTGATGCTCGATCCGGTCTGGCTCGGGGCGAGCGCCAGGTTCACCTCGTTCCGTCCCGGTTCGAAACCGCGGCCACCGACCATCGCTCGGATCGCTCCGGTGCTCACGTCGACCGACGTGAGCGCGGCGTCGATGCCCAGCGTGTTGTCCGGCAACTCGTTGCGCGCCTCCTCGGCCCTGGCCTGCAGGAATGGATCGAGCGTGGTCGTGATACGCAACCCGCCGCGATGGAGCTTCGTGTACCGCTCCTCGTACGTCTCGCCGAGGATGTCGGAACGATTCAACAGATAGTCGCGCAGTGCCTCCGTGAAGTAGGTGCGCTCGGTCGCACGATCGGGGCGTGCTCTCACCCGCTCGGGGAGCACGAACGTCTCCTCCTCCGCGAGGCGTTCCTCGGGGGTCAGCAGTTCGTCCTCCTCGAGGCGATCCAGCACCTGCAGGAACCGCACGCGGCTGCGTTCGGGATTGATGATCGGGTCGTAGCTCGACGGCGCTTGCACCATGCCGGCCAGGAACGATGCTTCGACAAACGTCAGCTCGGGAACCGGCTTGCCGAAGTAGGTCTCGGCCGCAGCCTCGATGCCGTACGAATTCTGACCGAAGAACACCGTGTTCAGGTAGCGCTCGAGGATCTCCTCTTTCGACTTCAGCTTCTCCAACCGAACCGCGTACGTCGCCTGGAGCACCTTGTAGCGCCCATTGCGCTCGAATCCGGCCATGTAGTCGTTCTTCACCACCTGCATCGTGATCGTCGAGGCCCCCTGGATCGGACCCTCGGTGGCGAAGTTCGACAACGTGGCACGGAAGAGGCTTCGGACGTTGACCCCCCGGTGCACCCAGAACTCCTTGTCCTCGATGGCGAGGAACGCATCGATCACGTGGTCGGGAACGTCGTCGAGCGCGATCGGCTGGCTGTTCTCCACTTCGAACGATGCGATCTCACGACCGGACACGTCGAACACGTACGAGCGCTGGGCGAGGTCGGCGAAGTCCGGGAGTTCGACCGGGATCTCACCGTGCGCGTTGGCGATCCTCCAGACGCGAGGCGCGATCGCGACCACGCTGGCCGTGACGAGCAGAGCGCCCGCACCGACGACCAACGCCATTCGAAGAACCCAGCTCAGCCGCGTCACAGTGCGCACGAGACTACCGACGGCGTTCGACCGGTGGGTGGCAGCACGGCCACAGGACCGGCGAGCCGGACGGCTGAGTGACGTCTTCGTCCGAGTCATAGAGTGACGCCATGTCCAGCTCACCACGGCCGTTCCGATTCGGAGTCCAGGCCAATGGCACCGGCAGCCGTCAGGAGTGGGTCGATCTCGCCCGGCGGGTGGAGGCGAACGGGTACTCGACGTTGACGATGCCCGACCACTTCACCGACCAGCTCGCTCCGGTTCCGGCCCTCCAGTGCGCCGCCGATGCCACGACCACGCTGCGGCTCGGCGCCCTCGTGTACGACAACGACTACCGGCATCCGGTGGTGCTCGCCAAGGAGCTCGCGACGATGGACGTGCTCTCCGAGGGTCGCATCGAGATCGGTCTCGGCGCAGGCTGGATGGTGAGCGACTACGAACAGTCGGGGATCCCCTATGACGCCCCGGGCGTGCGCGTGAGCCGGTTCATCGAGGGGCTCGCCGTGATCAAGGGTGCGCTCGGCGAGGCACCCTTCTCGTTCACGGGCGAGCACTACACCATCACCGACTACGACGGTTCCCCGAAGCCGGTGCAATCGCCGCCGCCGGTGCTGATCGGCGGTGGTGGTCGACGGGTGCTGACGTTCGCCGCCCGCGAAGCCGACATCGTGGGCATCAACGGGACGATGACGTCCGGCGCCGTCGACGCATCGACGTTCGAATCGATGACTGCTGCCGCTGTCGACCACAAGGTCGACGTCGTACGAACCGCAGCGACCGAGGCAGCCCGTCTCGACGACATCGAGATGAACGTCCGAGCCTTCATGGTCGTCGTGACCGACGACGTCGATCAGGCCCTCGACACGCTCTCCGAGTTCAGCGGGGCACCGAAGGAACTCATCGCCGACTCCCCGTTCGCACTCGTCGGACCGATCGAGAAGATCACCGACGAGCTGCAGGCTCGTCGGGAACGGTGGGGATTCAGCTACGTGATCGTCGGTCAGAACGATATCGAGCCCTTTGCTCCCGTCGTCGCCGCCCTCGCCGGGACATGAGGCGGCTCGGCACTGCCGCTGCGCTCGCCACCATCGCCGTGGTCGGCTGCTCGGGTGAGGACGCCGATGCCCCCGACGCTGCAGGCGGAACCGCCACGGGCCTCGTCGGGACGTCACCCGCCGAGCAGTATCCCGACATCATCGACGCAGAGGCCACCTTCGACGATGGCAGCGACACCTGGTCGTTCTCGGTGACCCTGTCGTCGCCCTACGACACACCGGAGCGATATGCCGACGGATGGAGGGTGATCGGACCCGATGGCGAGGTCTACGGCGTGCACACGCTCGCGCACGACCACGCCAACGAGCAGCCGTTCACGCGACGACAGACCGGCGTGGAGATCCCCGACGGCGTCGACGAGGTCACGATCGAGGGCCGAGATCAGGCAAACGGCTTCGGCGGACAGACGCTCACGATCAACTTGGCGGCAACCGGCCGATGACGGAACCGACCAGGATCACCGCATCCGACACGAGCGACGACATCCGTCTACTCGGGCGACTGATCGGCGATGTCCTGCGCGAGCAGGCCGGTGCCGACGTCTTCGATCTGGTCGAGCGGGTCCGCCGAACCGCGGTGAGCGGTCGTCGGTCCGGCGAGAACCCCATCGAGGCATTGGCCGATCTGCTCGAGCGCGCCCCCGTCGAAGAACAACTCCACCTCATCCGGGCCTTCGGGTGGCTGTCACTTCTCGCCAACACGGCCGAGGACCTCCACACCGAGCGCCGCCGGCGCTTCCATCGCGACAGCGGATCGGGCTGGCAGGAGGGCAGCCTCGGCGCCGGCCTCGACCGCATGCTCGACAACGGCGTGGCCCCCGACCGAGTCGTCAACGAGCTCAACGACCTGCGCGTGTCGCCCGTCATCACGGCCCATCCGACCGAGGTCCGACGTCAGACGGTGCTCGACCACGTCGACAACGTGGCCGACCTCCTGGCACGGCGAGCACACGCTGCCATCAGCCCCACCGAGATCGATGAGATCGACGACCGGCTCCGCATCGAGGTGCTGACGCTGTGGCAGACCGCCGAGGTGCGCCTGTCGAAACTCCGGGTGCGCGACGAGATCAACGAAGCACTCCGTTACTACCGGTCGAGCATCTTCGAGACGGTCACCGGCCTCCAGCGCGACGTCGAGCAGCTCGTCGCCGCCCGGCTCGATGCGCCGGTCGCGAATCCCGAAATGATCTCGATGGGCTCGTGGATCGGTGGCGATCGCGACGGCAACCCGTTCGTCACCGCGGACGTGTTGAGACTCGCCGTCGAGATGCAGGCCCGCGTCGCATACGACCACCACCTCAACGCGGTCCACGACCTGGCCCGCCAGCTGTCGATGTCGGCGCGCCTGATCACCCCGAGTCCGGCCCTGCAGGCGCTGGCCGATGCGTCCGAGGACGACTCGCCGTTCCGCGCCGACGAACCGTACCGCCGGGCACTGCGGGGCATCCACGCCAGGTTGTGGGCCATGGCCGCGCTGGTACTCGACGACGTACCCGGACCGCCGCCACACACGACGCTCGACCCGTACACCACGCCCGGCGAGATCGCCGCCGACCTCGACGTCGTCATGGCGTCGCTGCACTCGCACGGGGCCGGACTGCTCGCCGACGAACGTGTGGCACCGGTACGCCGTGCCGTCGCCACCTTCGGCACCCACCTGTGCGGTCTCGACATGCGGCAGAACTCAGCCGTGCACGAGGTCGTCATCGCCGAGCTGTTCCGGGTCGCCGGTGTCGAACGCGACTACCTCGGTCTCGACGAAGCCGCCCGAGTCGACACGCTCACCGCCGAGCTGGGCAATCCGCGCCGGCTCGTCACGCCACACACCACCTACACCGACCTCACCCGCGGCGAAGTCGCCGTGCTCGAAGAAGCTGCATCGGCGCACCGCCGCTTCGGTGACCGATCGATCCCTCACTACGTCATCTCGATGGCCGAATCGGTCAGCGACGTCCTCGAGGTGGCCGTGCTGCTCAAAGAGGTCGGGCTCGTGGGGATCGACGTCGAAACGGGACGTGTATCGAGCGCCGTCGACATCGTGCCGCTGTTCGAGACCGTCGCCGACCTCCGCAACGCGGACGCCACCCTGGCCACCATGCTCGAACATCCGCGATACGAACAGATCGTCGAGAGCCGCCAGCGCTGGCAGGAGGTCATGATCGGCTACTCCGACTCCAACAAGGACGGCGGCTACCTGACGTCCCAGTGGGAGTTGTATCGGGCGCAGCGAGCCCTCGTTGCCGTCGCCGAACGCAGCGACATCCGACTCCGCCTGTTCCACGGCCGCGGCGGCACGGTCGGTCGCGGCGGCGGGCCCGCACACCAGGCGATCCTCGCCCAGCCGCCGGGATCGGTGCACGGGCAGCTGCGAATCACCGAGCAGGGTGAGATGGTGGCCGCGAAGTACGCACAACCTGCGTCGGCACGGCGAAATCTCGAGACGCTGCTGTCGGCAACGCTCGAAGCCAGTTGCCTCGACGCCGACGATCTGGGTGACGACCACGACCGATTCGTCGAGGCGACGACGGAGCTGTCGGAGCTCGCGTACGCCCAATATCGAGCCCTGCTCGACGGTCGAGACGACTTCGTGGCATTCTTCCAGGCGATCACCCCGATCAACGAGATCTCCAGCCTCAACGTGGGCAGTCGTCCGGCCAAGCGGAAGAACTCGAACCGCATCGAAGACCTGAGAGCGATCCCCTGGGTGTTCGGTTGGAGCCAGTGTCGGCTCAACCTGCCGGGCTGGTTCGGTGCGGGTGCGGCGTTCGAGTCGTTCGCCACCGACGAGGCCCGTCGGGCCCTGCTGCACGACATGCACGACCGCTGGCCGTTCTTCCGGGCGATGCTCAACAACATGGGCATGGTGCTCGCCAAGACCGATCTCGGCATCGGACGGCGCTACGCCGAGGCACTGGTCGACGACGTGGACCTCCGGGATGCGATCTTCGGTCAGATCGAACGAGAACACGAGCTGGCACTGACGTGGCACGCTCGGCTCACCGGTTCGGACGACCCCCTCGTCGACAACCCGGCGCTCGCGCGCAGCATCCGCAACCGGTTCCCGTACCTCGACCCGCTGCACGTCATGCAGATCGAACTCCTGCGCCGTCATCGTGCCGGCTCACGCGACGAACTCGTGGAGCGCGGGATTCAGCTCACGCTCAACACGATCGCCACCGGCCTGCGAAACAGCGGTTGATCCGCACCGGGCTGGGTACGCTCGAACCATGGCCGGGCATCGCGTCAGCATCACGTACTGCGTTCCTTGAGACTATTCGGAGCACGCCGTGGGCGCTGCACGAGATCTCATCCACGACTACCAGCACATCATCAGCGAGCTGTCGCTGGTGACTGGTGACAAGGGAGTGTTCGATGTCGTCGTGGACGGCCGGACTCTGTACTCGAAGCACGAGACCGGCCGCCACGCCGAACCGCTTGAAGTGTTGACGCTCTTTCGGGAGCAGTACGCCACCGACGTCACGCCGTACGAGCGCTAGATTTCAGCGCCCGTGATCAACAGGGTTTCTGGTCAGACGACCTTCACGTTCGTCGCCTCCGGGCCCTTGCGCCCGGCCGCGATCTCGAACTCGACCTGCTGACCGTCGAGGAGGGTGCGGCGCCCGGTGCCTTCGATGTTGCTGAAGTGCACGAACACGTCGTCACCGTCGTCGCGGCTGATGAAACCGAAGCCCTTCTGATCGTTGAAGAACTTCACTGTGCCGATGGCCATTACGTAACTGCTTTCTGTATTCGCCGGCCACCACCGCGGCGACCGACATGCAACAAAGCTACCGACGCGACGCCACGTTTGCTCGCCACGCGATCACCCTGCCGCGTGGCGGGCAGCATCACTCGAGCCACGCGGTCCGGCCGTCGACGACCTCGATCTCGGGTCGGGACCAGAGGAACCGGTCCAGCTGATCGACCACCTCCTCGGCCAGTCGGGGCTCCGACGCCACGATCGCGAACCCGAGTGTCGCCCGCTGCCAGGTGTCCTGCCCGCCGATCTCGGCCGCCGACACGGCATAGCGTTGCCTGGCGCCGTCGAGGAGCGACCGAACGATCTGGCGACGGTCCTTCAGGGACTGTGAGCCCGGAATCCGGATCTCGACCTCGAAGCCCACCACGTGCATGGTCGCACGGTACCTTCGCCCGCATGAAGGGCATCGTGGTTCCACCGCAGGAGGACGACTTCACCGCTGATCCGGTCGAGCTGTTCTTCGATCTGGCGTACGTGTTCGCGTTCTCCCGGCTGGTGTATCTGCTCGTGCACGAGCCCAACTGGACCGGAGTCGGCGAGTTCGCGCTGCTGTTCTGGCTGATCTGGCTGCCGTGGACCCAGTTCACGTGGTCGGCCAACGCCGTGTCGGGCAACAACCGGAAAGTCCGCGTCGCGTTCCTGATCGGCACCGTCGCAAGCGTTCCGATGGCGGCATCGGTCACCACCGCGTTCGGCGACGGCGGTCTGTCGTTCGCAATTCCGCTGGCCGTGATCCTGTCACTCGGACTGGTGACGATGATCGTCGGTCTGGAACGTGACAGCGAGGTCTTCTCGTCAGTGGTCAGTTACTCGATCCCCAACATCATCGCCGTCGTCGTGCTCATCACGGGTGCCTTGTTCGACCGCGGGATCCGCATCCCCGTCTGGATCGCGGCCATCGCGATCGTCGTGTTCGGCACGATTCGAGCCGGTGACGGCGAGTGGCTGGTGCGGCCCGGGCATTTCGCCGAGCGGCACGGGTTGATCCTCATCGTCGCACTCGGCGAGGTGATCGTCGCCGTCGGGGTCCCCGTCGTCGAATCACTCGAAGACGGCAAGGGCCTGCCAGGACGGACCCTCGCCGCGCTCGTCGCCGCCGGTACGTTCGCCTGCCTGCTCTGGTGGGCGTACTTCGATCGTGTGAACCCGGCGCTCGAACATCGTCACGAAGGCCAGGACCCTCATCATCGGGGTTCGTTCGCGCGGGACGTGTACACGTACGCCCACCTCCCCATCATCGCCGGCGTCATCGTGATGGCGGCTGCGCTCGAGGAGATCACCCTGCATCCGAAGGACACGCTGCCGCTCGAGTTCCGCTGGATGCTGTTCTCCGGCCTCGTGATGTTCTTCGGCGGGATCGGCCTCGCAGTCTGGCGAGCCTTCCACGTGATCGCCAAGGAACGCCTCGCGGCACTCGTCGTGATGCTGATCCCGGTGTCGCTCGCCGGTTCGTTCGACGGCCTCACACTGCTCGTGGTGACCGACGTGGTCATCCTGCTCGGGCTGATGTCCGAGCACGTGCGGATCGAGCGCCGGCCCTCGCCCGCCACCGAATTCGTCGCCGATCCGGCCGGCTGATGACCTGATCGGCCACGGGTGAGTCCGGCAGCTGTGTCGACGACGGACGGCCGCCGCCTGGGCCCCGGAGACCCCTTGGGGACGGGCGGACGGAGGCCGACTACGTTGCCGAGTATGGCAGGAGAGATTCGACGGATCGCCCTGAGCACCGGGGGCGGCGACGCACCCGGGCTGAACGCAGTGATCCGTGCCGCAACGCTGGCAGCGGTGAATCGCGGCTGGAACGTCGTCGGTATCCGCGACGGTTTCAACGGACTCATGTTTCCCGAGCGCTACCCGAGCGGCGGCCTGATCGAGCTCACTCGGCAATCGGTCGCCGGAATCCAGCATCTGGGTGGGACCGTGCTCGGAACGACGAACCGCGGGGATCCCACGGCCTATCCGGTTCAACAAGCGGATGGCACCTGGATCGAGATCGACCGATCGCAGGAGGTGATCGATCTGTTCGCAGCGCACCAGATCGATGCGTTGATCTCGATCGGCGGCGACGGGTCGTTGACGATCGCACATCACCTCTTCCAGGCCGGCCTCCGGGTGATCGGCGTTCCGAAGACGATCGACAACGACCTGGAACGCACATCGTCGACCTTCGGCTTCAACACCGCCGTCGACTTCGCGTCACAGTGCATCGACCGGTTGTTCACCACCGCCACGTCGCACGGCCGCGTGATCGTGGTCGAAGTGATGGGCCGCTACGCGGGCTGGATCGCGCTCCACTCAGGCGTCGCCAGTGGTGCGCATGCCGTGTTGATCCCCGAGATTCCCTACGACCTGAGCAACGTCGCTGCCAAGATTCGCGAGCGTGACGAGCTTGGCTCGAAGTTCTCGATCGTGGTGGTCGCCGAGGGGTGTGCACCGGTCGACGGCTCCGCATCGATCGTCGGCAAGTCGATCGGGCAGGCGGAACGGTTGGGCGGGGTGGGTCAGAAGGTGGCCGACGAACTCACGGCACTCACCGGCAAGGAGACACGTGTCGTCGTGCTCGGTCACCTGATTCGCGGCGGGTCACCCACTGCGTACGACCGGCTGCTCGGGCTCCGGTTCGGCGCAGCCGCCGTCCGCGCCCTCGACGAGGGACACAACGGGATCATGGTCGCGCTGGACCCACCGAGTGTCGAGTACGTGCCGCTGGCGTCGGTGAAGAGTCGCCAGAAGCTCGTCCCGCTCGACTGCGACACGATGCTGACCGCCCGCGACCTCGGCATCAGCTTCGGCGACCGACCTCCCTCGCCCTGGTGAGCGAACCCGGCATCCGACGATCCGGCGCATGCGATCGCCGACGATCGAGCCTGTGGAACCCGCTGCGGACGGCTCGGGCCCTTCGACCCTTCCCCACCGGTGGCGACGCGAGCGTATGATCGAGCGAGCGCTCGACGAATACGACCCGTCACCCCCGGGTGCCACCCTCCGACGTTCGAGGTGGTGCCCGACCCCGACCCAGGAAGGACACCATGTTCGCACGCATTCAAGAGGTGCTCGCCGACAAGGCGGAGGACTTGCTCGGCCATACCAGCGAGACCATCACCAAGGATCAGCTGCATCTTCCCGGCCCCGACTTCATCGACCGGGTGGTCTCACGCACCGATCGTGGTCCGACGGTGCTCCGCAACCTGCAGACGATGTACGACCACGGTCGACTCGCCGGCACCGGGTACCTCTCGATCCTCCCCGTCGATCAGGGCATCGAGCATTCGGCGGGCGCCAGCTTCGCCCCGAACCCGATCTACTTCGATCCGGCCAACATCTGCGAGCTCGCGATCGAGGGCGGCTGCAACGCAGTCGCATCCACGCTCGGGGTGCTCGGTTCGGTGGCGCGCTCGTACGCCCACAAGATCCCCTTCATCCTCAAGTTCAATCACAACGAGCTCCTCACGACACCGAACACCTTCGACCAGACCCGGTTCGCCTCGATCGATCAGGCGTTCGCGATGGGCTGCGTCGGCGTGGGTGCGACGATCTACTGGGGCTCCGACGAATCGAATCGTCAACTCCAGGAGGTCACACGTGCGTTCGAACAGGCCCACTCGCTGGGCATGTTCACGGTGCTGTGGTGCTATCTCCGCAACCCGGCGTTCAAGGTCGACGGTGTCGACTATCACGCCTCCGCCGACCTCACCGGTCAGGCCAACCACCTCGGCGTCACGCTCGAGGCCGACATCATCAAACAGAAGCTGCCGGAGAACAACGGTGGTTACCCGGCGATCAAGGCCGGCAAGACCCATGACAAGGTGTACAGCGATCTGACCTCGGATCACCCGATCGATCTCACTCGCTACCAGGTGGCCAACTGCTACATGGGCAGGATGGGCCTGATCAACTCGGGTGGGGCGTCCGGAACGAACGACCTGCACGATGCGACGGCGACGGCGGTCATCAACAAGCGCGCCGGGGGCACCGGCCTGATCAGTGGTCGCAAGGCCTTCCAGAAGCCGATGGACGAGGGGATCGCGATCCTCAATGCGATCCAGGACGTCTATCTCTGCGACCAGGTCGACATCGCCTGAGAGGAGCACGACGTGCGGATCGGAATCTTGACCGGGGGCGGCGACGTCCCAGGGCTGAACGCCGCCATCAAGGCGGTGGTGGTGAGAGCGGCCGAGCACGGCCACGAGGTCATGGGGCTGCGGCGCGGCTGGGCGGGCCTGCTGTATGCCGACCCGAACCATCCGGAATCGCTCGCGGAGTTCACGCAGCCGATGGACACCAACTGGGTTCGAACGATCGATCGATCCGGCGGCACCATCCTGCACAGTTCACGGACGCACCCGGGCAAGGTCAAGGCCGACGCCATTCCGGACTTCCTGAGCGCTCCGGAAGGGGCCGAGCCGCCGTACGACTTCACCCCCCACGCGCTGGAGGTGCTCGACGCCCTCGGCATCGACGTCTTGATCCCCATCGGCGGCGACGACACGTTGTCGTACGGCCTCCGGCTGCACGAAGAGGGTGTACCGGTCATCGCGATTCCGAAGACGATGGACAACGACGTCCACGGCACCGACTACTGCATCGGCTTCTCGACCGCCGTCACCCGCGGGGTTCAGTTCATCAACAACCTGCGCACGAGCACCGGATCGCACGAACGAATCGCGGTCGTCGAGCTGTTCGGGCGCTACAGCGGCGAGACGTCCCTCATCACGGCGTACCTCGCAGCCGTCGATCGTGCGGTCATCTCCGAGGTTCCCGTCGACATCGACCGCCTCGCGGCGTTCCTGATCGACGATCGCAACTCCAATCCCAGCAACTACGCGATGGTCACGATCTCGGAAGGCGCTGTGATCGAGGGTGGCGAGATGTCGCTGCGCGGCGATGCCGACGCCTATGGCCATCGCAAGCTCGGAGGTATCGGCGAGCAGCTCGGTTCGATGCTCAAGACGGTGACGGGCATCAACATCATCAACCAGACGGTCGGGTACCTCATGCGTTCGGGCAGTCCCGACTCCCTCGATCTCATGGTCGCCAACAACTATGCGGTGATGGCCACCGATCTCGCGGTCGAGGGCCAGTCGGGCCGCATGGTCGCATTGCGGGGCGGCACCTACACCAACGTGCCGATCTCGATGATCGGCGAAGGCGTCAAGCGGGTCGACGTGGGCGAGATGTACAGCCGCGAGTTGTACAGGCCGATGATCCGTCACGTGGGCGGCAAACCCATGTTCCTGTACTGATCGGTGTCGTCGAACCGCCGTCGCCGTGCGACGTCGGGCTGCGATTCGCCGCCCGGCACGACGACCGCCAAGATGAACGCATGATCATCGTCCTGACGCCGACCGAACCGCCGCGCCTGACCGATCTCGATCGGTTCGATCGACTGCACGCCGAAGTCCACGGCGACGTCGACGACGTCCGCCTCGGTGAGCTCTGCCGCCCGTGCGACGCCGAACACGTGTGGCTCGACATCGACGCTGCACGCGACACCGGCGTCGCGGCGGCCGACGACCCGGCGTTCGCAGAGCAGTACAACGCGATGATCGCATACGCCCGCAGCAGTGGCTGGGTCGACGATGGCGGCACGCACGTTCGGGCGCACGTGGAGCGGGCCGGCTGACGGTGCCGACCGGCTCGGTCGATACCATCGCACTCGTGCAGATCGACCGTCAGACCCTCAATCTCGTCGCCGCCGTGCTCTGCGGCATCGGCAGCTTCGCAGCACTCGTGGACGGCCTGTCGTCGGGCGGCTTCGGGAACCGAGCCGCGAGGGCCGGCATCCTGTCCGGATTCTTCGGCACGATCGGCTCGGTGGCATGGGCCGTCTCGGCCCACCGGGACCGTCAGGAGTCGCGTGGCGAGTCCCAGCTCGCCTGAGCCCGCAGAACCCACGCCACCCGATCCCGCGGTCACCCTCGGCCGCCTCGTACTGCCGGTCTACCTTCCGGTCATCGCCGGGACGATCGGCGTCGCCCTGCTCATCCCGGTCCTCCCGCTGTATCTGAAGGATTCCGGGCTTTCGCTGACCACGACGTCGGTGGTGTTGGCTGCCGTCGGATTCGGTGCTGCGATCGGCAGTCTGCCTGCCGGGTCGTCGATCGCCCGTTGGGGTGAGCGCCGCGTGCTGTTCGGGGCCCTGGGCACGCTCGCGATCAGTACGGCCCTGCTCGGCATCACCACCGCAGTCGTCGCACTGGTCGCGTTGCGCATGGCGGCAGGCGCCGCCAACGTGGGGCTCCGGCTCTCCCGGCAGACCTACATCGCCCGGCGAATGCCGGTCGACCGCCGCGGTCGTGCGATGGCGATGATCGGCGGCTCGTTTCGTCTGGCCCTGCTCGTCGGGCCGCTGCTCGGTGGTCTGCTGGCCGACACGATCGGGTTCACGGCGACCTTCGCGGCTGCCGGGACCGGCACGGCTCTCGGGCTCCTCCCGCCCCTGATGGCCGGGCCGCACCACCTGCGACCGCGAACCGACGTCGACGACGTGCGCCAGTTCGGAGTGATCGAGGGGCTTCGAACCCATTGGCGGCTGCTGCTGCTCGCCGGTGTGGTGCCGCTGCTCGTGATGACCGTGCGCGAAGGTCGATTCGTCGTACTGCCCTTGATCAGCGACGACCTCGGGCTCAGCCCGACGGCGGTCGGCGCCGTGATCACCGTCGGCACGACCGCCGATCTCCTGCTGTTCCCGGCGGCCGGCTACGTGATGGACCGGTACGGCCGGCTGTTCGCGATGATTCCCGCGTTCGGTCTCATCGCAGCCGGTCTCGTCATGTTGGGCCTCGCCGACACCACCGGCGGCGTCGTGCTCGCGGGAGCGGTGATCGGTGTGGGCAACGGCCTGAGCTCGGGGACGATGCTGACGTTCGGGAGCGACCTCGCTCCTGCGGACGCGACCGGCCCCTTCCTCGCCGGACTCGCCGCGATGCAGGACGGGGGGCGGGTCGCCGGGCCCCTACTCGTCGGTGCGATCGGGGCTGGAGCCGGGCTCGGAGCGGCGTCGATCGCGCTTGCGGTCGTCCTCGTCGCTGCGATCGTCTGGCTCGTGGCCTTCGTCGGTGAGACCGGCGATCGAGGCGCCCGTCGCAGGCTGGCTTCGCTGGATGCCTGACCTCGACCGTCTGTGCGCCCGTCGCTTCGATGCGTTCGTCGCCCACGACCTCGACACGGTCGAGACGATGCTCGGCGACGGGGCGGTCATCACCCCGGAACCGCCATTCGATGTCGTGGAGCGAGGCTCGCAGCCGTCACGGACGACGTGCGCAACCATCGGTACGGCGACGTGCAGAGGATCATCGGCGAGCGCGCCGTCGGGGAGGAGCACACGGTCGTGGCCGAGTCACCGAGCGGTCGTGCGCTGCGGCCGGTTGCGTGCGTGGTCGTGCGTGTCGACGACGACGCGCGGGTCACGTCGATCGACGAAGACGTCGAGGTGGCCGACCTGAAGTGGCCGACCTGCATTGAGGTCAGCGGCGTTTCCGACGCTTCGCCGGACGCTTCGCGGTCGGCGAGGTGCGCGATGACACCGGTGCCGACGGTCCCTGCTGGCATCGGTGCTCCCGGAACCACAGATTGCAGGCCCACTTCTCGCCGGCGATCACGGGCATCGCGCCGTGGAGCGCGCGGGGATGGCGCTCGCCGACGCCGACGCGCAGGTTGTGGAACAGGCACAGACGCCCCGGGACGGCCTCGACCTCGAGGTCGAGTTCGGGAAACGTCGTCGCACCGCCGGCGTCGACATCGTTGAGGTACATCAGTGCGGTGACGATCCGGTTCCCTCCTCGGGCGGTCTTCTGTCGACCCTTCGGGGTCGCGATGTCCCACGCGTCGAAGTGAGGCCGGTACTCCTGCGTCGGCCCGTAGTGCACGACCTGGAGCGACTCGGCATGGGTCACGGGCAGGCCGACCAGGTCACCGACCCGCCGCACGAGAGCCCGGACGATCGGGGTCTCGTTGTGCTTGACCCACCCGACGCTCCCGGTGCGCTTGGCACTCGTGGCGTTGGCCCCGAGCCGGCTGACCTTCGCGACGTCCATGTTGCGGGCGCCGAGCTCGGCGACGTGGGAACGTTCGTCATCGGCGACGAAGTCGTCGACGATCCACACGATCGGGTCGTCGGCGACCTGCTCGCCGATCTCGTAGCCCTGTCTGAGGAGGACGGCCATGTCCCAGTGTCGCAGGTGCGAGGCACGAGGACGCAGCGTCGGTCAGTCCGCGGCGCGCCGCGGCAGCCGACCGCGCAGCTCGGTGAAGGCGGCGGCGCCGGCCTCCGAGCGCGTCCAGGTGATGTAGTCGGACCGACCGCGCTCCCGGAAGAACGGGTTCGAGAAGATGTCGGCCCACTCTGCGACCGGCATCAGGCTCGACGCCATTGCCGGATCGAAGCCATCCCACCTGCGAGCGTGCTCTTCCGACCGGAAGAGATTCATGCTCGCTCAACGGAACGGTCTCGTCGATGCCTCGCCTCCGACCTCGGCGGAGGTGTAGCCGACCGCCTCGGACGGATCGATCAGGTGCAGCTCCTCGTCGGACATCTCGATGACCATCGGTTCGCCACAGCACAGGCATGGAGCGTCGATCCGGACCGTGCTGCCCGGCACGAGCCACCGGATCGCCATCGCCTCGAAGCCGCACTGGGCGTACCACCCCTGCTCGTCGTCGATCGTCACGCGGTACTGCGTCGGCTGCAGGTTGAACGGCGGAAACGACGCCAACAGGTCGGTGCCCGGGTGCACCCATCCGGGGGTGACGCCGACGAGCTCGTGCACGAGCTCACGGGCGGCCGTGATCTCCACGTCGAGTTCGCTCGCGAGCTCGGTGTAGTGCGGCGCCTCACCGCGTTCGACGATGCGTTTCATCACCGCCACGTACCCTCGATCGAGCAGTTGCAGTTCGGCCATCACGTTCCCCCTGTTCGGTCGTCCGACGTGGCTGACCGCGTCGGATCGATATCGAATCTAGACCGTTGCCGGCGGCGAACGCGCCGAGTCGAGGCGTTGCGCCGATGGGTGGCAAGCTCGACCCATGACGCGCACGATCGAGACCGGCACCGACGACCTCCTGGCCCTGGTCGACGGCAACGTCGGCATCATCACCTTCAACCGGCCGGAACGCCGCAATGCCCTGTCGGACGGCGTGTATCGCGGATTCGAACAGGCGTTGCCCGCGATGGCACTGGATCCCGATGTGCGGGTGATCATGCTGACCGGTGCCGGGGGCGCGTTCTGTGCCGGGGGCGACGTCAAGGGGATGAACGAGGCGAATCAGGCGGGCGGGCGTCGCGCCGGACAACCCGACGCCGTGGAGGACCGGGTCGCCTACCTCCGTCACCGCCAGCGTGCGGTGTCGCTGGCACTGCACGAGCACCCGAAGCCGATCGTCGCTGCGCTACCCGGCGCCGCGGCGGGTGCCGGACTCTCGATCGCACTGGCGGCCGACATCCGGCTCGCGGCCGAACGCGCCATCGTCGTGACAGCGTTCGCGAACGTCGGCGCGTCCGGGGACTTCGGCGGATCCTGGTTCCTGACACGACTCGTCGGGCCCGCCAAAGCGAAGGAGTTGTACTTCACTTCGCCGAGGCTGTCGGCGGCGGAGGCACTCGACCTGGGCATCGTCAATCAGGTGCTGCCCGACGACGGTTTCGACCAGGCTGCGATCGCGTGGTGCCAGTCGCTGGCGCAGCGCGCACCGATCGCCCAGCGTCTCATGAAGGAGAACATCAACCGGGCACTGCACTGCGACCTCACCGCAGCCCTCGACGCGGAGGCGACGAACATGGTGCGAGCCATGAGCACCGCCGATCATCGGGAGGCCGCCGCGGCGTTCGTCGAGAAGCGAACACCGTTGTTCACGGGCCAGTGACGGGCCGATCAACTCGCCACGAGGTCGAACCGGCAGTTGCAGATCGTGATTTCGCCGGCCCGCTCGGGACCGCTGGCCGCGAGCACGAAGCCGGCGACGCCCTCGCCTCGATCACCGGACGGCACGAAGCGGATCTCACCGCCCCCGCTGAGCGAGATCCTGTCCGCCTCGGCGTCGCACCCGAGCAGTTGTGCCCACCGTGACGCCATGCCGGCGGGTTCGTGGGCTTCGATCACCACGGCGTCCACGGCGCTGACGACGTCGGTTCGAACGTGGTCCCGCCACGACGGACCAGCCCATGGCCACGCTCCCGGGAGGTCCGCACGGTCGACCGACAGGATCGCTCCCCCGACGTCGGTGGGGTGAAGGTGCAGACCGACGATGCCTTCGGTCACCGCCTCGTACACGATGCGTGCATCGTGCTCGGCGAACCGGCGACGCAGCGGTTCGAGGTCGTCGACGTCGAGCATGACCATGTACCCGCTGTCGCCGCCGCGCTTGTCGAGCTGTCGTCCTGCGGTGGTGCCGGCTCTGGTCGGTGACACCACCTCGAGGAACTGATCGCCGACGGGGAACAGGGCGTTGCGCAGGCCGAACGCAGCCACACCCGGATCCCGGTAGCAGAGCTCGACACCCAACCGTCGTTCGATCTGCTCCTCGGCCGCATCGAGGTCTGCCGCCACCATCACGATCTGCCGAAGCCGCATGCGCATCACGAGAGTGTGCCGCGCGGCCCGGCCGGCCACCGAAGCGGCCGGCCGGGCCGGGTGCAGCCAGTTCCCGCGATCAGTCGGAGTCGGGGCTGTCGGCCGTCGCCGGGCTGGGAGGCGACTCGGGGCTCGGCGGAGACACCGGGCTGGCCGGGCTGGCCGGTGTGTCGGGGCTGGCGGGCGACATCGGGCTGGCCGGTGTGTCGGGGCTGGCGGGCGACATCGGGCTGGCCACGGTCGTGTCGGGGGCCGGCTGGACGGTCGTCTCGGTCGGGGCGACGGCCGTCTCCGGGCTGACCGGGCTGACCGGGCTCGCCACCGTCGTGTCGGGAGCCGGCTCGACGGTCGTGTCCGGCACCGTCGGCTCGGGCTCGGTGGTCTCGGGCACCGTCACCTCGGGCTCGGTCGTCTCGGGCACCGTCGGCTCGGGCTCGGTCGTGTCGGGCACCGTCGGCTCGGGCTCGGTGGTCCCCGGCACCGTGGAGTCCGGACCGTTCTGATCGGCGACCGTGCTCGACACCTCGATCTGGCTCGGAACCTCGGGGCTCTGCAGCGAAGGGCTCGCCAGCACGTAGCCACCGAAACCGGCGCCGAGAACGGTGCCGGCGGCGGCGGCGAACTTCCAGTTGATGCGGGTGGGCCTCATGGGGATTCCTCCTGGGGGTGGGTGAACGGTCTCATCGTGCGCACGGGTGCGTGAGGTGACGATGAGGTCACGCTGAGAGTTCTCTCATCGACAGCTCAGCGGCGAGACCGATCAGATCGGCAACGGTGGAGCGCCAGCCTTCGGACTGGATCCGGAACGGGCCGGTGGCCAGCCCGACGAGCGCAGCCGCGGTGTGCAGGTCGAGTCGGTCGACGTCGTGCCGCTGCCGGCCGGCGTCGCGCAGCGAACTCGCGTACTCTCGAAGCCGGTGGCTGTGGTCGGGCGTGGTCGCCGCCCGGAACTGCAGGCGCGCGATCACGTTGGCGAGATCGTCGATCGATGCGCCCGCGCCCACGTCGTCGACGTCGAGGATGCCGACGATGCGGCCCCGGTCGACCATCACCTGTCCTTCGTGGAGGTCACCGTGCACCGTACCGTCGACGGGCGGCGGGCCGACCACGTCGAACCGGGCCGTGAGCTCGTCGAGGATCGCTGCCGACTCCGGCAGCACGGTCGCCAGCATGTTCGCGTGCAACGAGCCATCGGTGAGTCGCGAAGCGGGGCCCGTGCCGGTGATCTCGGTGCCGGCCATCGCATCGCACAACCGCAGGAACTCGTCGGCGTCCGGCCAACCCGCTGCATCCGACTTGATCAACTCGCGCAGTGTCGGACCGCGGAGCGCGTCGAGCCCGATCAGTCCACGATCTTCATCGGCGGCGACAACCCGCGGTGCCGGGACTCCAGCCGCGATCAAGGCGTCGTGACGATGAATCACGCCCCCGGCCCGAGCCGGTGCAACGACCTTGATGTATGCGACGGGGTCTCCGTGACGGGCGACGCGGACCACGGCTCGCTCCGTGGGTCGAAAGGCGACGATCTCGACGGTCAACTCGTCGGACGCGATCCCGAGTACCGCGGCCGCGGTCGGGGCCGAAACCACGTCGCCGAGACCGGTGAGCACGGGGTCGAACGGCCACCGCCAGACCCCGACCTCGATCGGCCCGGATGCGGTGTCGGCGGTGATCAGCACCGCTCCGGGGTGCGGCCCGTGCGTCGTCGACGCCGCCACGAGCGTCTCACGCTTGGCGGGTCCGCCCTGCCACGACACCTGCACCGAGTAGCGGACCACCACGTCCGAGCCCGGCCGATACTGCACCTGCACGGGGCGAATCGACTCGATCACACCACCGGTCGCCTCGATCGGCAGCCTGAGCACGTCGCGCGCCCCCGATCCGACCAGATGTTGCACCGCCGGCAGCGCAGGGTCGACCAACCGCATCGACCCATCCTTCCCATCCCGGGTGAGCGGCGAATGAGGCGGAGGTGAGAACCTTCTCATCTCCCAGCGGCGAGATCAGCCCTTCAGCCGGTACCCGGCCCCGCGGACGGTTTCGATCGCGTCGCCGCCGATCTTGTTGCGGAGATACCGGACGTAGACGTCGACGACGTTGGAGTTCGGGTCGAAGTCGTATCCCCATGCGCTCGACAGCAGTTCCATCCGGGACAGGACCCGGTTCGGGTTACGCATGAACGTCTCCATCAGCGAGAACTCGCGGGAGGTGAGCACGGCCTCGTTGCCGCCGACGGTCACACACCTCGAGCGGAGATCGAGCTCGATCAGCCCCGCTGTCAGCACTGCGGCGCTGGCCGGGGCCGGATCGTCGCGCAGCCGTAGCCTGATGCGGGCGAGCAGCTCCTCGAAACGGAACGGCTTGGCGACGTGGTCGTCGGCGCCGCCGTCGAGCACTCCCACGGTGTCCTCCACCCCCGATCGTGCGGTCAACACGATGATCGGAAGACGCTCACCTCGACCGCGCACCTGGCGGAGCACCTCGTGACCATCGGCGCCGGGCAGGCCGAGATCGAGGATCAGCAGATCGAACGCGTCGTCACGTGCCAAGGCGATCGCGTCGTTGCCGGTGCCGACAGCGATGGTGGTGTAGCCGTTGGCCTGGAGCCCCTTCTCGAGGAAGCTGACGATCCGGGCTTCGTCTTCTGCGATGAGGATGCGTGTCATGTCGTCTCGAGTCCGATGTCGATGGTGAAGGTCGTGCCGTGATCCGGCGTCGATTGGACCATCACTCTGCCACCGTGGGCGACCGCGACGGCGTCGACGATCGAGAGTCCGAGCCCGATGCCGCCCGCCGTTCTGCTCGACGCACTCCGGATGTGGCGCTCGAAGAGATCGTCGACGAGGTCGGGGTCGATCCCGGTACCGGTGTCGCGAACCCAGAGCAGCAGACGGTCACCCGTCACCCGAGCACCGATGCCGATCTCGTCTCCGGGTTCGGTGTGCCGGACCGCGTTCTGGCAGAGATTGAGGACGGCCTGGGTGATCCGCTGGCCGTCGATCCTGGCCGTACCGACGGGCATCGCGTCGACCATCCACCGCCGAACGCCCAGGCCGCCGACCTTGCCCATGAGCGCCTCGATGCAGGACGGCAGGTCGACGTCGGCGGGTTGGAGGAAGTCCGGTTGCTCTGCCTGAGCGAGGACCAGCAGGTCGTCGACGTAGCGATTCATCCGGGCGAGCTCGTCGGTGAGCACGGCCACGGTCTCCTCGCGTTCGACGGGGTCGTCGCCGAGCACGTCGAGATGCCCTTGGATGATCGTGATCGGCGTGCGCAGCTCGTGCGCGACGTCATCGAGGAACCGACGCTGCGACACGAACCCGGACTCCAGACGGGACATCATCGCGTTGAACGTGTCGGACAGCTCGGCGATCTCGCGGTCGGCGCGTGTGTCGGTCGGGATACGCGCCGACAGGTCCGCATCGGTGATCGAGCGCGCCACGTCGGTGAGCTCCTGCACCGGTCGAACGATGCGGGCGGCGATCGCCGCGGCGACGAGCGCGCTCGCCAGGAGCACCACCAGGCCGACGACCGTCACGAGACGGAACACGTCGGTGAGCTCGGCCCGGCTGGCGTCCGTGAACGCAGCGGCCACGAACGTCCCGGCGCTGTCGTCGAGGATCACGGGCACGACCAACAGCCGCGCCGTGCCGGCCTCGGTCTCGACGGTCGAGAACGACGAGGTGGTCACGTCGGCCCATGACGCGACGAGGTCGGCATCGTCCAGCAGTCTGGCGGGCGGGTCGAAGCTGAACAGGAAGCCTGCGCCGTCGACCAGTGTGAAGAAGGCGTCGTCGTCTGCCGGCAGCACGCGCCGGAGGTGGGTGTCGAAGAGCACCCTGGCATCGACGAAATCGCGGCCGGTGTCCGGGTTGCCCTCGCGGATCACGACCTCGAGCTGCTCGACCTCATCAGCCAGTCGCTGATCGACATCGCTCTCGAATCGGGTGATGAGGGCGCTCCGCACGAGCAGGACCGTGGTGATCAGCGCCAGAGCCAGCAGCGCGACGTACCCGGCGATGATGCGCACCCGGAGGGATCCGAGACGCGTTCGTCGCCGAGTGCTCACGTCGCCAGTCTGCCGGAGTCGGGCCGGGTCGACCGCGATGAGATGTCGCCGCCCCTCGCGATGCAGCAGACTGGACGGTATCGGGACCGTTCGCATCGACCAGTGGCTTCATGCCGTGCGCCTCGCGAAGACGCGGTCCGAGGCCGCTGCGGCATGCCGGGGTGGCCACGTCGACGTGAACGGCAAGGCTGCGAAGCCGGCGACCGTCGTGCAACCCGGCGATCGCGTCGAAGCATTCCTGCATCGGCGCCACAGGATCGTCGTGGTCGAGCGCGCGATCGGCAAGCGAGTCGGAGCCGCGGTGGCCGTCGACTGCTACACGGACCACAGCCCGCCGCCACCGGAGCGTCACGTCGAAGAAGCGTTCGCAGTCCGGGACCCTGGTGCGGGCCGGCCCACCAAGCGCGACCGACGCCAGATCGATCGCTTGCGCGGACGGCGCCGCTGAACGACGCTCGCCGATCGGAGCCGTTCAGCCCGACCGGAACCAGAACTCGATCTCGGCCGAGTCGACGTCGAAGTCCGCCGCATGCTCGACCTGGGCGGGCACGTGGTACCACTCCCCCACGCCGAACACGGTCACGGTGCCGTCGATCGTGAGCCGTAGCTCGCCGTCGGTGATCACGCCGAAGTTGTCGGTGTCGTGACGATGCGGCTCGATCGAGGTGCCTGCCGGGTACGAGGCGAACAGCACCTCACAACCGTCGGCATGGAGCTGAAACGCATCGAACGGGCCCTCGAAGACCGGCAACGACTGGATGCGGGGCGGAAAGTGGCGGCTCACCATGTCGACATCATCCCAGACGGACGATGTCGACGAGCGAGGCGACGAGCCGCTCCTCCTCCTGCGACGCCGGGAGGTCGACGAAGCCGATGAGCCGCCATTCGTCGTGGCCGTCCGGGTCGTGAATCGTCTGTTCGACCCGTCCGGTCTCGGGATCGAACGCGAACCGCGAGACGTGGCGGGCGTCGCCACCCACGTCGATGGAGTCGTACTCGTCCCAGTAGGCCGCCAACGCGTCACCGACGTCGAGCCCGTCGACGGCTGCAGCCGGACGCCGGCGCCTCGCCAGCGACTCGACCCACCGGAACGCCTGGTTGCGCACCATCGTGCGGAACGCCCGGGCGTCCGAGGTGATCGTCGGCGATCCCTCCGGGTCGGCCGCTCCGGGACGGATCTCGGGCGCCGGGGCGTCGGGATGCTGCAGCCGCTCCCACTCGTCGAGCAGGCTCGAGTCGACCCCACGGACGAGTGCTCCCAGCCAGTGCACGATCTCGTCCAGTTCAGCGCTGCCGGCATCGACGGGCACGTTCTGGACGAGCCCCTTGAAGACGTCGGAGAGGTACCTGAGCACCGCTCCCTCGGAGTTCCTCAGGCCGTAGAAGTCGACGTACTCGCCGAACGTCATCGCTCGTTCGAACAGGTCGCGGACGACCGACTTGGGCTTGACCGTGTCGCCGCCGACCCAGGGGTGATGGCGTCGGAACTCGTTGAAGTCGGCGTAGATCCAGTCCTTGAGCGGTCGCGGTGGCTCGACCTTCGCGAGCCGCTCCATCCGCTCCTCGTACTCCACGCCCGATGATTTCATCTCGCTCATCAGCTCGTCCTTGGCACGCCGGAGCTGGGCTGCGATCACGACGGCCGGGTTCTCTTGAACGGCTTCGACGATCGTCACGATCGCCAGGGCGCGGTCGATGTCGCCGGTCGCACCGACGGTGACCGTTCCGCGCTCGATGCCCATCGCTGCGCGGTCAACGGGCTCATTCGTGGGCAGCGACGTCTCCTCACTCTGTGCTGTCGCGGACGCCTCCTCCCGCGCGTCGCCGTCGTCCTCTTCCGCATCGTCCGCATCGTCCGCATCGTCCGCATCGGCGAGGTCGAGCAGGTCGGCGAGCCCGGCGAACGCACCCGAACGATCATCCGCATCGGCGTCGCGTGTCGGCCGCCCCTGGCGTCGCCGGCCGCGGTCGTCGTGGGAATGGCTGACGACCTCGACCTCACGGTCACGATCGAGATGGGTGATCGCATCGATCGCCCAGAGCGAGAGTGGCTGATGAAGCGCGAACTCGTCCTGGAGGTCGAAGTTGACGCGGACGCGACGGCCCTGCTCGTCGGGTGGGTCGGGAAACTCGAGCAGGTTCGCGTCGGCAAGCGATCGGTAGATCGAGATCGCGCGGCGGATGTGATGACGCTGTCGACGGCGCGGCTCGTGGTTCTCGACCATCAGGCGTCGAACGGCGGCACACCCGTCACCCGAACGATCGAGCAGGCTCATCACCATCTGGTGGTTGACGTCGAAACTCGACGACAGCGGCTCGGGCTCACCGTTGACCAGTCGATCGAACGTCGATTCGTCCCAGTGGGCGTAGCCCCGCTCGGGCGGCTTCTTCCTGACCATCTTCTTGCGCTTCTTGGCGTCCGTCTCGGCCTGCTCCGTCATCCGCCGATTGTCGACGACGTGTTCGGGCGCCTGTGCCCAGACATCGCCTCGGTCATCGAAGCCACGGCGACCTGCGCGACCGGCGATCTGCTGGAACTCGCGCACCCGCAGGATCCTGACGCCGCTTCCGTCGTACTTGCACAACTGCGTGAACAGCACCGATCGGATCGGCACGTTGACACCGACGCCGAGCGTGTCGGTTCCGCAGATGATCTTCAACAGCCCTGCTTGAGCGAGCCGCTCCACGAGGAGCCGGTACTTCGGGAGCAGCCCTGCATGGTGGACGCCGACCCCCCCGACGAGGAACCGGCGGAACGTCCTGCCGAACGGCGAGTCGAAGCGAAACCCGCCGATCAGGTCCTTGACCTGCTGCTTCTCGTCTTTGTCGAGCGGGTCGAGACTGAGGTACCCCTGGGCTGCTTCGGTGGCTTCCCGCTGCGTGAAGTGCACGAGGTAGATCGGCGCCCTGCCGGTCGAGAGCAGCTCTTCGATCGATTGGTGGAGTGTCGTGGTCCGGTACGCGAAGTCGAGGGGCACGGGACGCTCGGTCGATCGCACGAGCGATGTCGGGCGCCCGGTCCGCTCGGTCAGCTCGTGCTCGAAGAACGTCGTCGACCCGAGCGTGGCCGACATCAGCAGGAACTGACACTGCGGGAGTTCGAGCAGCGGCAACTGCCATGCCCAGCCGCGTTGCGGATCGGCGTAGAAGTGGAACTCGTCGGCGATCACGACGTCGACGTCGGTCTCGGCGCCGTCGCGCAGCGCCCAGTTCGCGAGGATCTCGGCCGTGCAGCAGATGATCGGTGCGTCGGGATTGACGCTGCCGTCGCCGGTGATCATCCCGACGAGGTTCGAGCCGAAGGTGTCGCACAGCTGGAAGAACTTCTCCGACACGAGGGCCTTGATCGGTGCCGTGTACACACTCCGCTCGTCCCGGGCGAGCGCCACGAAGTGGGCGGCGACGGCGACCAACGACTTCCCCGATCCCGTCGGGGTGTTCAGGATCACGTTGCTGCCCTCGATCACATCGAGCAGCGCCTCCTCCTGAGCCGCGTACATCTCGACGCCGGTCTGGGCGGTGTAGGCCGTGAACCCGTCGAGGAGCGCGCCCTCGTCGGGTGCCGGCGGCAGGTGCCGCAGGATCGGTGGCAGGTCGGTGGGCATCATGGTCGCGTCGGGTCCGGGGCCCGCAGTCTGGCATCCGCCGGCCCGCCACCGCCGACGGGCGAATCGAACTGCCCGGTCAGCCGTCGACGAGCAGGTTCTCGATCGTGACCTCGATGCGGCGATTTCGCTCGCGGCCGTCGCGAGTGTCGTTGGACGCGATCGGCTCGGCCTCACCTCGACCGATGGCCGTCAGGCGAACCGGATCGACGCCCCGATCGACCCACCACTGCACCACGGAATCGGCGCGAGCCTGCGACAGTTCGAGGTTGTACTGGTCACCGCCGAGCGAGTCGGTGTGGCCCTCGACGACGAGCGTCGCGGCCGGCCGGATCGTCAGCAGTGCCAGCCCCTGATTCAGCAGCGGCTCGAACTCGGGCGAGATCTCCGCGGAGTCGGGAGCGAACAGGACGATGTCGTCGACGCGGATGTTGCCGAGGCTCGGGTCGGACGCGTCCTCGTCGATGATGTAGTTGTCGATGACGTTGTCGCTCCCGAAGATCTCGGTGGCGAGCCCGACGATCTCGTCACGCGACGCCTCGTCGGGAACGGCGCCCTCGAGGAAGATCTGACCGCCGAGCACGACGGCGACCGACTCGGGGACATCGGCGACCGGGATCGTGGGAGGGGCCGACGCGGTCGGCGACTCGCCGATCGTGGTGGTCGATGCCGAACCCACGTCCTCCGCGTCGGTCGCTGCCGTGGCTTCCGCGGTCGACGTCGGTGTCGAGCCGGAGGCGAGCGGCGACGTCTCGTCGGTCACCGACTCCACGGTGACCGTCGTGGTCTGTGTGTCGGTGTCGTCGTCCCGGCTCAGGATCACCGGCAGGGCGGAGGCGGCGAACAGCAGGACGGCCACACCGACACCGATGAGCACGAGTACGAGCGGTTCGTTGTTCCGGTGTGCCGGCGCAGCAGCGTGCGGTGCGACATCGTCGGGTTGCACGTCGTGTTCATCGGTCATGGTCGTTGCCACCTTCGTCATCGACACCGTTCCGGGTCGGGCCCGGCGCGCGTACCATCGACTCGTCGGAGTCGTTCGAGTCGTCGGGCTCGGAGCCCGCCCCGCCGCGCACGAACGGTACCAAGAGCAGCGCGAACGCCACGAACGAGCAGATCCAGAGCCCGGTGGTGGGCGACCAGGTCCCGAGGAGCGCCATCACCATCGAGACGATCGTGAGCAACGCCGCGCTCCCGACGAGCGTCACCAGGGTTCGGGCCTCCGCCGACATCGGGCCCATCGCCAGGCTCGCAGCGAGACCGGGCGCGAGCAGCAGGACGAGGGTCGTGGTGAGAGCGCGCAGCGGGCCACCGGCGTCGATACCGACCAGTAGAAGCGCGGAGGCCGTGACCGCGACGACGAGTCGTGGCGCCCACAGCGTGAGCGCGTCTCGCGAACGAGCGGTCGGCGGGGTCGCGACGTTCACGTCACGATCCCCCATCGGCGGCGACGAACACCGTGCCGTCCCGGTTGCTCTGCGCGACCCGGAACCGATCGGACCCACGCAACGCAGCCTCGATGCGGTCGAGCAGGCCGGGTGGCATCGCCGGCACGCTCTGCTGCTCGTTCCGCATCGAACGAGTGATCACCAGGTAGCTGGCGGCATAGCGGTCGTCGGTCATCCACCGGTACAAGGTCCCCGCTGGATCGGCGTCGAGCTGCGCGAGGGAGTCGTCGGGCTGACGCGACAGCGGCAGATAGAAGAAGTTCTCGTCGTTGCGTGCGCGGCCCGGGTAGTTCCTCGACCCTTCGATCAGGAGGGCGTTCGGTGGTGCAGTGTCGAAGATCCACGCCGCGAGATCGTTTTCGTCCCGTGTGAAATGGTGCGAACGTTCCTCGCCGAAGTAGGCGAGCAGAAAGGCGACGATCAACACGCTGACCGCGAGCGAACGGACACCGAGCCGCACCGCGAACGAGTATCGCTCGACCGACAGCCGCACGGCGTAGGCGCCCGCCAGCGCAAGCCATGGCAGGGCGAACAGATACGACCGGTAGATCGCCTCGCCGATGTCGCCGGTGAACAGCAACACGAGCGGCACTGCGACGAGTGCGAGCAGCAGGCGGCTCTGCGGCCGGCGCCAGACCACCACGATCCCGACGACCGCCATGACGACGACCGCCTCGGCGAGGAACCGGTCGGCGATGACGACGATCGCGTGACCGACGCTCACGTCGGCCGTACCGGCCGACGTGACGTCCGGGGTCTCGGCGGGTAGACCGAATCGATCGGCCGGATCGTTGTCGCTGCTCTGGACGTACGTGAGCGCCGGGCCGACGAGCCACACCAGGCCGGCACCGAGAGCTGCCACCGAGACCCAACTCGACCTGACGACGCGGAACGCCGAGAGGGTCCCGAACGTCACGACCACCATGATCGGCGTGAGCTGATGGCTCCCGACGATCGCGATGACGATCAGGACGCCGAGGATCGAAACGACGATGTTTCCCGCGTCGGTCGGCCGGAAGTCACTGCCGGCGCTCAGCTCGAAGTGTCGAGACCTCGATCGCTTCTTGCGGTCGAACGGGATCACGATCGCGAGCAGCGACAGGTATATCACGTAGGCGAACCCCTGTGGCGAGAAGTACTCCTGGCCGACCCAGTTCGCGAGCACGAACAGCCAGAGCGCGAGCGACCAGATCCGCGGATCGTCGACGAAGCTCCGGAACACGATCGACAGGGCCAGCAGCGACACCAAGCTGAAGGCGAACGGCGTCCAGATCGCGAGCGTCGAGGCCTCGATTCCCGTGACGTCGGAGAACATCGCGGTGGCGGTGAACAGCCCCGGCCAGGCGTGGTGAATCTGCTGGAATTCGGCATCGGAGGCGACCCCGCCATTTCGTTGGATGAACTCGACGACGCCGAGGTGCCGGTACGACCACGCGTACCGCACGTTGCCGTACAGCAGGGCCGGGGTCGCGTGCGCCATCGCCGACAGCAACACGAGGTACCCGGCGACGAGCAGTCGCCGGTGCGAGCGGTACTCGTTCACGAAGAGGAACCCGACCGTGAGCAGGGCCAGCGCCACGAAGAACGTCCACGGCAGCACCGAGACCAGACCGACGTCGGTCATCGCCCGCAGGTCGACATCGATGAGGCTCCACAGCCACGTCACGGACGCCGCCACGAGCAGGCGGGCACCGATGACCGACCGCCACGACTCGACCGCTGCGTCTGCGTGGTCCGGTCCGTCGATGGCGTGGTCGGCGTCCGTCCACCCCTTGACGCCCGTAGCCGGGTGTCGATCGTCGGTTGCGGAGTGGACCACCGGCTCGCTCATCTGATCCCCCACCGGCCGCGCTCGGCGGTGCAGACCGGCGGTCGGCGCCGGGCGATCGCGTTCGAAGGATCCTGGCCGCGCCGGTCGCGGGGCTTGTCCCGATCGACCGCACGCCCGACGTCGTCTCGATCAGGCATCTCGGAGCAGATCGTAGGACGGACCGAGAGTGTTCCCCGCAACCGGTGCGTCTGCGCCGGCCATCGAGGATGCTCGGTGACGACCAACCGCGCGGGTGTCGTCTCGACCGAGGATGTACGACGGGCCTGCACAGGCTGCCAGTCGAGTTCGAGGTCACCGATGAAACCGAGACCGTGGTGGACGGCGCGACCGTCGAACTGACGGTGGGCGGTGAGAGCGGCGACCATCACTTCCCCGGGTCGGCGCAGCGCGTGCGACGCGAGCCCGACGCCGATCGGCACGTGACGGATCGCACGCACCGTCGCACGTTGACGGTGGACACCGGTCCACAACAGTGTCATCGTGAACTCTGGCCGCCGCAGGGGGTGGCGGCCCGAACCATGGCTAGGGGAACCTCATGCAGATATTCACACGTCAGCTCCGTCTGGTCGGCGCCGGCGAAGCCGCCGCCTGGGCCGTCGCGGTCACCGAGAAGGCGCAGCAGGTCACCGGCATGCCGATCTCGTTGTGGACCGGGGCCATCGGATTGCCGACCGGGAGCTACGCCTGGTCGAGCCCGATCGAGGGAATGGCTCAGTCGACCGAAGGGAACGACAAGATGAACTCGGACACGGACCTGAGCGCACTGGTGGCTCAGGGTCGCGACTACGTTGCCGAGGTCATGCCCGACCGGCTCCACCAGGTCATCCACGGTGAAGTCGCCGGGCCGGCCGAGGTCGGCAGCTTCATGGGCAGTGTCACTGCGGTCGCCGCCCCAGGTCAGGGACAGGCTGCAGGGGCCTGGGCGGTCAAGATCGCCGACATGTGGCATGGCATCACCGGGATCTCTCCCGTCGTCACGACCACGCTCGCCGGACCGATGTTCGAGTACTCATGGTTCGTCCGTCACGCAACGGCGGCGAGCATCGACGACGCCAACGACAAGATCATGGCGTCGCCGGACTACGCATCGGAGCTCGACAGCGCCGGCGGTCTGTTCCATCCGGGCGCGGCCCAGGTCTACGCCCGTCGCATCGCATGAGTCGGGGACCACACCCGCTCCTGGCCGGCCGCCGGCCAGGAGCGCTGCCCATCGGTCGGAACGCTCACCACGATGACGTCGCATCGCACTCCAGAAGGGGGCGTCATCTCTGACGCGTCTGGATCGTCGCCGAACATCTAGCGTCGGCCGGATGACCGACTGGGAAGTGTTGACGGCTCGCGCCGGAATCGCGTGCCACGATCTGGTCGGCTGGATGATGTGGGATCCCCGTGCCGTCGAACGGTTCGAGAAGTTGGGGGTGCCGAACGGCACGGGATGGGTGGTCGCCTGGCGGCTCGCCTCACTCGGTGACGTCGCCCCGGCCGCCGCGGCCGCGGCCACGTATTCGATCAGTCCGGCGATCATCGACGCAGTGATGAACCTGTACCGGAACGTCACCGATCCCGAAGCGATCCTTGCCGTGCGGGACGAGGCCGTCGAACCCGGCCTCGCCGAAATCGCTGCCGACCTCCCCGAGCGCCTTGGCGAACTCGCCGAGCCGCTGTGGCGTGGCGCCGACGCGGTACATCACGGTGCCCGACCGATGTTCGCCGCGCACCGGGCTCGTCCGCGTCCCGACGACATCGGCTCCGGGCTCTCGGGGTGGCTGGCTGCGAACTGCCTGCGCGAGCTGCGCGGCGACAACCACTGGGCGCTCTGCGCGAGCGAGGACCTCGATGACGTCGAGGTCGGCCTGCTCCACTCGGCGATGGTCGATGTGGAGGAGTACGGCGGTGAGGAGTGGATCGCTCGCAGCCGTGGCGGCGACGACGAGGCTGTTTCCGTCGGTTGGGCGCGACTCGAAGCGAAGGGCCTGGCGACCGCAGGTGCCCTCAACGATGGGGGTCGCCGGTTCCGGCGGGATCTCGAACTGCGGACCGACGCCTTGACCGCGCCGGCGTGGAAGGAGGTCGGCGAGTCGGCCACCATCGCGTTCTGCGATCTCATCGAGCCATTCCACGACGCATTCGTCGCCCGGATCGACGCGACCGCGGGCCCGAGATGGATGCCCGCAGTTCGGGTGAAGGACCGGCCGGCGGGCAACCGGGGCGGCTGACGAGGCGCATCGTGCATGGCGACTCCCGCCATGGCGGCATCTCGCCCGAGGTTCTCCTTGCGCGGCGACGGCCCCCGGTCGCGTCGATGGCTTCCGGGGTGGCCGGCGTACGTCTTCATCGGCGTTGGCGAGCAGCCGACCGTTGGCCACCGGCGAACGATCGCGGTACCGTGGTTCTCGGGCGGGAACTACCGGAGGTGCAGTCATGTCGAAGAAGTCGTTGATCATCCTGATGTTGGTGATCGTGGTACTCGCTGCCGTCGCCAAGAAGGCGAAGTCAGAGCGAGGCTCCGAATGGCACGGTCTCACCGAGACCGAGGCGCGTTCGAGGCTCGACGCCAAACTCCCCGGGAAGATTCCTGCCGAGAAGCGAAGTGCCATCTCCGACAAACTCGTCAGCAAGATGCGCGACCGCGGCGTGATCGTCGAGGATCCCGCCGTTCCCGACGACGCGAGCGATCTCGCCGAGGACGCCGAGCAACTCACGAACGGCTGAACCACGGACACTGCGTCGGGGGTGAGTGTGCACCTGCCGGTGCGGTGTGCGAGGGCTGGGCTCTGCCGATCTGCGCGACCGGCCAGCTTCGAATGGCCGTTGAAGACTGCGCACGCGGCCGAACGTCGTGGAACTCTCATCGACGAGTGCACCCTCTGGGATGCTTTTCGAACCCTGAGTGTCCTGTTTCGAGACGCTGACGACATCCGAGCGGTGCCGGTCCGTACGCACATCGGGACCGAACAGGGTCAGCACCGTGAGTGAACGCGGCGAGCTCGAACGACTCGTGAGCGAGGCAGACGCAGCACGGTTGAGACTGCGAACGGTCGACCGCGCCGAGCTCGTTCGAGCAACGCAAGCACGAGCCCGAGATCTGTTCGACGCCATCGCAGCTGCCACCGACGCCGGCGACGACGACCGGGCCGCCGCCGTTCTCTGCGGATTCTTCGTCCCGCTGATCGAGTCCGACCATGCGGCCGAAGCCGAGGAATGGCTGTCGGAACTCATCAGCCGAAAAGCGGAGTTCCGCAATCCGGAACGGCGGTTCCAGCTCCACGAGGTGGCGTGCGTCAAGGCATTCTTGAAAGGCGAGAACGCTGCTGACCATCATTGCAGCGAGCTGTTCGCCATCGCCGAGGCAACAGAGTCGGATGATCTCCTGGCCCGGGCGCTCACCGCACGGTGCCGCCTCGGACTTCGCAACGACGACGCGGCGAGCGTGGAGGCCGATGCCCGAGCGCTCGCAGACGTCGGAGCGCGCCTCGGCGACAGCTTCCACGCCGGCTTCGCACCCCACATGCTCGCCAACCTGCGCGAGATGCAGGACAGACCGGCCGAAGCGATCGAGCTCTTCACCGAGTCGAGCCGGCTCTTCGCCGAAGCCGGCGCCGACCACTTGCTGCTGACCGAGGTGTTCAACCTTGCGGCGTGTCACCTCGACCTCGGCCAGCTCGAGCCTGCGCGCGATGGCTTCGTCCGGACCTACCGGCTCATGCGGCAACTCGGCAACAGCCATCTCGAGCCCGAGCTGCTCAGCTGCCTGGCGACATTGGTGTCCCACGAAGGCGACGCCGACACAGCGGCTCGTCTCGTCGGCGCCTCGCAGGCAGCACAGCGACGCCACGACCGAGTCCTGTACCCGTCTGAGGCGAAGGCCGCCGAACGAACGCAGCTCTCTCTCGAACGATCCCTCGGCCAGACTGCGTTCGAGCAGCGACGCTGCGAAGGCCTCACGCAGACCGTCGACGACGCCGCCGATCTCGCCGGGCTGGGCCCCGCTCCAGACCCGTAGACCGCACACGCCGTGTCGTCGATCGACCCGAGCTGCCACACACGGAGGGCCGTCACGTCGACCAGCGGCGCCGGCTCGGTCACCGCCACCTCGGCCCGTCCACGTACTCGGTGAGGTTTCGCTCGTCGCCGAAGCCGCGGGCGCGAGAGCACCCGAGCACCCGCTCGTTGTCGACTTCGGTCAGGGCGCACACCGAGGACGCGCCGCCGGCCCGAAGTCGGTCGATCGCCTCGTGCAGAACCGGGGTCCCGGTCACCTTCCCGACCATCTCCTGGAGCACAACGATGCCGGCCGGTTCCGCCGAGCCCTCGCCACCCCAGCGCGTCGCAGCGAACGCAACGACTCGCTCATCTGCGTCGGCGTGAAACAGCCGACGCTCCGGTCCCCCGATTCGCTCCCTGAGCGTCTCGGGTTGGGAGAGGTGCTCGATCACGTCCGGGTCGGCACCCGCCCAGCCGGGTGCGTCCGGACCAGTCATCGTCGATGCTGCGCGAGAGAACACGGTGATCGCCGGAATGTGTGACTCGGTGGCCTCGACGAATTCCATGGCACTCATGTGAGCGACATCGGCGTCGTGGATCCATCAAAACAGCAGCTCGAGTCGGGCGACACCCCAGACCACGTGCCACAGGGAGTAGTAGACGAGCCGGAAGCCGAGCATCCACATGAATCCGAATCGCCAGAAGATCCACACCTGAGCCACCCCGAACACCATGAGGTGGACGGCGCTGAAGACGGAGGTACCCATCGATGTGGCGTACACCGCCTGTACGGCCGCCTCGATGAGGGCGACCGGGATCGCGATCCGCCAGAACGTCGCGTCGAGCCCGGTCGGCATTCCAAGAATCGCGACGAGCACCGCGATCGGTACGGCGTGCAAGGCGATTTCGACGAACACGGCGATCGCGGGGTAGAACCTGAGCGCATCGGGCATTGCGACGTTGGTGTCCTCTGCATAACGGAAGACGAGGTCTGCGCCGATCGCTGCCGCAGCGAGCAGCGGGACGGCCCAGGCGATGATCGAGACGACGTCCCTCCACGCGCCGGGGCCGAGCACTGCGAAGTCCGTGGTCCCCTGCAGATGCGCCATCGCGACGACGCCGACGACGGCCACGCCGGTCATCACTCCGATCGGGTCCAGCCCACCGAAGAAAGGCTCGAACACCGACCGATCGGCTTGCACCTGCCATGCCGTCAAGGCGACCGCCACGAAGGAGCTCGCCAGAAACGGGCCCGTACCCGTCCAATCGAGTCTCGACGTCACCGCACCAAGTTGACCAGCGCGAATGCCCTCTCACCAGGGCCGAAGGGCCGACTGTGACGAAGCCCCGACCACGTTCCGACGGGCCTCGCGCGTTCGTCGACGGGTACGTGATGATGGCGGTTGAGCCGCTGGCGCCACGATCAACGAGCTCGCCGCCCGCTGTCGAGTCCACCGCATCACGATCGCAGCCCGCCGGCGGCCGACGTCTCGGTTGACGTATCGGCGGCCGTGGTGCTCCCGAGCGATCGTGTCGGCGCTCGAACGGGCGGCGAAACAGCGCAGCCCTGCGCCGTCGGGCCGAGTCCCCATCAGCACCGCCGACCTGGGCGTTTTCGGACTCTTCTGCCCGATCCGTGGGTGAGTTGATGGGCCATGCGCGGGTGCACCCCGCCTGATTCCTAGGTTTCGCGCTGTCGAAGGCTCGAAACCGGCAGGAAGGCAGACGGGGTGCTGAACACCAAGGTATGGGAGAAGGCGTGCGGGTTGGTGCGCACGGTCGTGGAAGGGGTCCGTGTCGACGACACCGACGGTTCGATCGTCGTGTCGGTTCGACCGAACGCGAAGGCTCGTGGTCGGTGTGGACGCTGCGGTCGACGAGCACCGGGCTACGACCACGGAGACGGTCGGCGACGGTGGCGGGCGTTGGATGCCGGGACGACGAAGGTGTTCATCGAGGCCGACGCACCCCGGGTTCGTTGTCGTGTGCACGGCCCGACGGTGGTGGCGGTGCCGTGGGCGCGTCACGGTGTCGGCCACACTCGTGACTTCGACGCGATGGCGGCGTGGTTGGCGGTGCGCACGTCGAAGTCGGCGACGTGTCAGTTGTTGCGGGTGGCGTGGCGCACCGTCGGGGCGATCATCACCCGCGTCAACAACGACGTGGAGCAACGCGTCGATCGGCTCGAGGGGCTGCGGCGGATCGGGATCGATGAGATCTCCTACAAGCGTGGGCACCGCTTCTTGATCGTGGTGGTCGATCACGACACCGGCCATCTGGTGTGGGCCGGCCCGGGCCGCAACGACGCTGCGCTGGAGGTGTTCTTCGACGAGCTCGGCAACCAACGCGCCGCCCTGTTGACCCACGTGTCAGCGGATATGGCCGACTGGATCGCCCGCGTCGTCGCCCGCCGGGCCCCAACGCGGTGCGCTGCGCGGACCCGTTCCATGTCGTCGCGTGGGGCATCGAAGCACTCGACGTCGAACGCCGCCGGGCCTGGAACCAGGCATCGGGGCGACGCAACCCGACCACCAGCCCCGTATCGGCGGGGCAAGGCCACGGGCACCTCGCTGCAGATCGCCCAGGCCCGCTACGCGCTGTGGAAGAACCCCGAAGACCTCACCGACAACCAACGCGCTCAGCTCGACTGGATCGCCAAGACCGACCCTCGGCTGCACCGCGCGTACCTGCTCAAAGAAGGACTGGGGTCTGCTGCACGGTTCGGTGACATCTGATCTGGCTTGCTCGAGGAGCGGGCCTGGAAGGATGTTGCTATGCCGAAGCCATACCCGAAGGAGTTCCGCGACGATGTCGTGAGAGTCGCCCAGAACCGCGAGGAGGGGGTGACGTTGGAGCAGATCGCGAAGGATTTCGGGATCCACCCGATGACGTTGTCGAACTGGCTGTCCCAGGACGCGATCGACGCCGGCGCGAAGCCGGGTAAGACCACCGTCGACAACGCCGAGCTGCGCGGGGCGAACAAACGCATCCGGTTGTTGGAGCAGGAGAACGAGGTGCTGCGTCGGGCGGCTGCGTATCTGTCGCAGGCGAACCTGCCGGGAAAAGGATCTACCCGCTCGTGAGAGAGCTCGCTGCTGACGGGATTCCCGTCACGGTGACGTGTCGGGTCTTGAAGCTCTGCCGCCAGGACTACTACCGCTGGCGCCGCCGGCCCGTCACCGACGCGCTGCTCAACGAGGCGCACATCGCGAACGCCGTGTTCGACGCGCATGTCGATGACCCGGGGTTCGGGTATCGGTTCCTTTCCGATGAGGTCCCAGCCGCCGGGCACGACGTGTGTGACCGGACGGTGTGGCGGATCTGCCGGGACAACGCCTGGTGGTCGGAGTTCGGCAAGAAGAAGTCGAAGGCGTCGAAGCCCGGCGCTCCCGCCCACGACGATCTCGTGAAGCGCGATTTCACTGCTGCGGGTCCCGACGAGTTGTGGCTTACCGACATCACTGAGCACTGGACCCGCGAGGGAACGCTCTACTTGTGCGCGATCAAAGATGTCTGGTCGAACCGGATCGTTGGCTACTCGATCGACAGCCGCAGGAAGGCCCGGCTCGCCGTCAACGCGATCGACAACGCCGCCGCACGTCGAGGCGGTGACGTCGCCGGCTGCATTTTGCATTCCGACAGGGGGTCGCAATTTCGTTCTCGGAAGGCTCAGCGGGCGTTGGTGCGTCACGGCATGGTCGGCTCGATGGGCCAAGTCGGCTCAGCCGGCGACAACGCTGCGATGGAATCTTCTTCTCGCTCCTGCAGAAGAACGTCCTCAACCGCCGCACCTGGACCACCCGCGACGAGCTGCGCATCGAGATCGTGACCTGGATCGAACGGACCTACCACCGCCGCCGCCGACAGCCCCGACTCGGCCGATTGACCCCGATCGAATACGAGACCATCATGAACCCGGCCACCAAGGCCGCCCAACAAACCCCACCTGTCACCAGATCGTGCACCTGAATGCACTTCTCGGTTCATTTGCGACCGAGGGCAAGTCCGCGACTCGGCCCGAAAATCACGCAATCTGAACAGCAGCGCAGTTGGGTAGAACTCGCACGCGCTTGCGACGACCCGAGCCGTGATTACACGGAGCGATATCGAGTGGCGGTCGGGCTCTGGATGGACCAGGTCGTGATGAGTTCGGTCAATCGATCGATCCGCGCTCGACGATCCATTGTGTTGGCTGCCCGGTCACGGTCGCGATGTGGTCGAAATCCGCGTCGTAATGTACGACCGTGAGCGACGTCGCCTCGGCGACTGCAGCGATGAGGAGGTCCGGCACCTTGCGGCCCTTCAGTCCACGGGCGGCCAGTTCGCGTTGGACCTGTCGTGCCCGGTCGAAGTGATGCTCTTCGACATCGATTCGGCGGAACGCTCCCAGTGCCACGACGAGCCGGTCCCACTCGTCTGCGCTGCGCGCCGAGTAGCCGATCTCGAGGTCGGTCATGGTGGCCCGTGCCAAGCCTGAACTGTCGAGTTCTTCAATTCGGCGGCGGATCGGCGGAGCGCTCAGTCTGGTGAGGACGCTCGTGTCGAGCAGGAACATCAGCGCCAGGCAGCGGAGCGGTCGTCCAGGTCCGCGTCGGCGAGAGCTGACAGTGCGCTTGCGAGTTGGGTGCTGCGCTGATCGGCGGCGCTGCGCAGGGCTTCATTGACGGTGTCCTTGATCGTGCGGGTTCCGAGTCGGGCGCGGGCGGCATCGAGTGCATCGTCATCAATGTCGATCAGTCGCTTGGTCACGTCACGAGTATATACGCGTTGCCATCGCAGATATACAGCTGGGCGAGTGCGATTCCCGAGCACAACAGTCAGACTTTGCACGACGTGGGCAGTTGCCACGTGAATCCGGGTGCCGCTATCGAGCAGCTGCTACCTCCGGGCTGGCTCCGGCCTGTCGTCCTGATGTGGCTCCGACTGCCACGCAGCAATCTGCCTTCGTCGGTGTACTGCGAATACACAACCCGCTCCGAGGAGAGCGAGTGCTCCCACGATCGCCGCTATCTGGCCGATCGGGCGTTGGGTCCCGCTGTCACCTACTGCCGACCCTGGAACCGGCGACGACGCAGGGCCAAAGCTGGCCGGGCGCGCACCATCCTCAAGGGATGCCGGAGACGAAGGTCGCTGTGGCCACCAACATCGTCGCGCCGGGCTCGATGAGATCACCCGAAGTCCAACGGCCGGCACCGACCACTGCATAGCGCCCCGACACGCCCGGTTCGTGACGGGAGTATGCGGCGCCGCAGTGAGGCCGCGACGCGGCGCCCGTTCATTGGGACGGACCGGATTACCGATCGGCGTTATCGGGTGCCTTCTTCCGGCACCTCGGAGACACCGGTGGTGCTGGGCAGGGAACGCGACGGGCAGGCACATCGAAGACCCGCGTCCGTTCACGAGCCTGTCGGGCATCCCAACGCCACGCAGCCCCTCATTCGATGACCTGGAGATGTCCGGTCAACGCGTGGGTACGTTGTGCGGCTTGAACGACGAGACGCGCGCCATCGCCTTGATCCTTGCCGGGATGCTGTGCATCAGCGTCAACGACACGCTGATCAAGTTCCTGTCCGACGGCTACCCGTTGCATCAGATGGTGTTCGTTCGCTCTGCGATCGGTTTGACGGCGAGCCTCGCCTTCCTTCGGATGGAGGGAGGTGTGTCGCTGCTGGGCACCGACCGGCCGGCCCTCCACGCGCTGCGCGCCGTGCTGATCGTCGTCGCCAACATGACCTTCTTCGCCGCCCTCGCCGTGATGCCCCTCGGCGCGGCGACAGCACTGTTCTTCGTGGCGCCGCTGTTCATCACCCTTCTCGCGATCCCGGTGCTCGGCGAGCCCGTCGGCGCGCCTCGGATCGTCGCCATCGTGGTCGGGCTGCTCGGCGTGGGGGTGATGATGGCCCCGGGCGCCGACTGGGGTGGCATCCCGCGGTGGAATTTGCTTCTGCCGGTCGCCGCTGCCGCCTGCTACTCGGGCATGCAGGTGCTCACCCGCAAGCTCGGTGGGCAATCCGCGGCGTCGGCGATGGCGATCTACATCCAGGGCACGTTCATCATCGTCAGCGTCGCGTTCTTCCTGTTCGCCGGTGACGGGCGCTTCGCCGGTGACGGCCAGAGCGAGACACTCGAGTTCCTGTTCCGGGCCTGGGTGTGGCCGGCGGCGGGCGACCTCTGGATCTTCGCCGTGCTCGGCCTCATGTCGGCCCTCATCGGCTATTCGCTGAGCCAGGCCTACCGCCTCGGCACAGCCGCCGTCGTCGCCTCCTACGAGTACGTCGCGTTGCCGCTCGCAATCTTCTGGGGTTGGGTGGTGTTCGGAGAGGTTCCCGGTCCAGTCGTGTGGGTCGGGATCACCCTCATCGCCGGCGCCGGCCTGGCGGTGTTCGCCCGGGAGCGCGCCCTCGCACGACCTGTCGCCTCCGCGCGCCCGATCCGCCGCGGCTGATCGCCGAGCACGCTGGGCCTCACTGAGCGTTCCGACTCCGTCGCCACGTTGCGACGAGGACGATAGCGACGATCAAGAGCGCGATCGGAGCGAAGGCCGCGGAGGGTGCCACCACGCGTCAACCCTCGTCGTCAGGGCGCCGGGGCACTGCCCCGGGGCGGGCGACGATCCGCCCGACATCGCCCCTCGCCGGGCGCCCGCCGATGACACCCGCGACTCACGCCGGCTGCCCCCGAACACCGGGTCGAAGGCGCGATTCCGTGGCACCGCATCAGGGCCGCACTGTGGCGCGGTGGACCGTGTCGGTAGCGGGATTACGTGCGGTGACATCGGGTGTCACCTATCGGCACTTACACGGGTGATCCGCCACCTGGGCTGATGTCCCGAGGATGCTTCCTCGGGTTCCAGTCCCTCAAACAGGAAGGTGAGCGGTGATGTGGACACCGGTGTTCGAGTGCGTTGTTCGTCCAGATGGCGAGCGGGTGTATCGGGTCGGCCATGAGCTGGTCGATGAGTTCTTGGAGTTCGTGTCGGGTCGAGCCCGGCCGAGCACGGTCCGGGCGTACGCGCATGATCTGAAGATCTTCTTTGGTGTGGTTCGCAAGGATCCGGTCGAGGTCACGCCGGCGGACGTGTTGGCGTTCGTGGTCGCGCAGAACCGACCCCGAGACGGCGCCGGCAACGTGGTGCGGATCTCTGATGGCCGCTCCGGGTTGTCGGCATCGACGATCAAGCGGCGTTTGGCTGCGGTGTCGAGCTTGTATGGCTATCTGGTCGCTCGGGGTGACGTCGGTGTGGCGTCGAATCCGGTGCCTCGAGGACTGCCGACCCGCAAGAGCCGCCATCGCGGCGGGCGCGGGCTGCCGTTGGTTCGTGGTGTGCGCCGGTTGCCGAGGATCTTGGATCCCGGCGAGGTCGAAGCGTTGATGGGGGCGTCGCGCACGAGCCGGGACCGGGCGATGGTGCAAGCGATGGTGCTCGGTGGGCTGCGCCGCTGTGAGGTCCTCGGGCTGCGCTTGGAGGATCTCCGGCTCGGCGAGTGGCGGGTGTTCATCGCGGATGGCAAGGGCGGCCATCAACGGCTGGTGCCGATGTCGAAGTCGTTCTTCACCACGGTCGCCGACTATCTCAATGACGAGCGGCCTGCCGACGCTGTGACGGATCGGGTGTTCGTCGTGTTGAAGGGGCCGCGTCGAGGTGAGCCGTTGTCGGCCGACGGGCTCGACACCGTGTTGTCGGCAGCGCGTGCGCGTGCCGGGCTGGTGCATGGCACCTGCCATGAGCTGCGTCACACCTGCTTCACGCGGCTGCGTGAGGGCGGCATGGCGATCGAAGCACTCCAGGCCCAGGCCGGTCACCGCTCGATTGCGTCGACGCGCATCTATCTGCATCTCGGCGACGGCTGGCTTGCCGATGAGTACAAGCGAGCCGCAGAAGCGATCGAAGCCCAGGCCACGATCGGAGCCGCCCGATGAGCGCCGCTGCCGATGCCTCGTTCGAGCGGCGTCCGTCGAGGATCCCAACCAAGGAGTTCCCCTGGGAGGAAACGGCCCGACGCGCACCGGTGATGGTCGCCACGATGGGCCGCTACCTGGACCAGCTTGCGATCTCATCCCGTCCGACGACGGTCTCGGCGACGTCGGACGCGTTGCGGTTCTTCGCCGGTCAAGCCACCAGCGACGACCCGTCGCTCACGGCGGTCGCTCAGTTGCAGCGGCAACACATCGAGGCCCACAAGACCTGGCTCGCAGCCCGACCCGGCAAGCAGAGCGCTCGTGTGTCACCAACGACGATCTGTCATCGGCTCGGGTTCTTGCGGACGTTCTTCGAGCGGGTCATGGAGTGGGGCTATGACGATGCTCCTGATCGTCAGCTCGTGTTTCCGGGTGACTTCCCCGAACGCGACGAGGCACTCCCGAAGTTCCTCGACGACCCCACGGCCGCAAAGTTCATGGCCGGTCTCGCCGCGGACACGAACAAGCGGCGTCGACTGATCGTCGAGCTGCTCGCCCGCACCGGGATGCGCGCTAGCGAGCTCGGCGCGCTCGAGTCCGACGCCATGGTCACCGTCGGCGACACCCACTGGTTGCGCATTCCGGTCGGCAAGCTCCACAACGACCGCTACGTGCCGCTGCACCCGATCCTCGTCGAGCTCATCGGTGAATGGCTCACGATCCGGCCACCATCGCGATCGGGGCGACTCGTCGAACGCGACGACGGCCAACCCTTCGACCGGCGCACCATCCACCGCTACGTCGCCGCGGTTGCCCGACGCGCCGGCGTCGGCCACGTCCACCCACATCAACTTCGCCACACCCTCGCCACCCAAGCGATCAACCGCGGGATGAGCCTCGAAGCGATCGCCGCACTGCTCGCCCTCATGCGGATGACGTTGACCTACGCCCGCATCTCGGATCGCACCGTCGCCGACGAGTACTTCCGCGTCACCCAAGCCGTCGAGGACAACTACCGCAGCGCCGACCCGCTACCCGACGATGCGACCGGACCGAACATGCGACGTCTCGCTGCCGACCACCGCCGGCTGCTCGGCAACGGACACTGCACCCGACCGGTCAGCCTGGACTGCCAGTTCGAGACCATCTGCGAACGCTGCGGTTTCTACGACACCGGACCGCAATTCGTCGAGATCCTCCGGCGCCAACACCACGACGCCATCGAACACGCCGACCACGACCGCGCCAACGTGTTCAACAACCTCCTCGATGGCATCGACGGCAGCAGCTGACCGTGCTTCAATGACCTCGGCCCAGGCCCGACGGATCACCCGTGTAACAACACATAGGCCACGGTCCTCGCCGGTTGCGGTCGGAGCGTTATGGGCGTGCTGAGGGCAACCGCGGCATGCGCCGGTAGCCGTTGCGGTTCGATGTCATGATGGCAGTCATGGAACAGCCCCCGCCGGTTTCCTGGCCGTCCGAGATGCCCGACACTCCGGCGGGGCAGCCCGATTTCTTCGTCGGTTGGTGGGAGGCTGTCTTCCGTATCAGAGATGGAGAGCAGACGGACGTCACCGGCATTCTCGAACACATCGACGCTTCCGGGAACTTCACGTTGTTCAGGGACGGTGAACGCATCGGTGCCGGCCACCACGTCGAGTTCACGGTCGATCCGGACGGGTTCACCAACGTGCCGGAGGTCGCTTGGGCACACACGCAGACCGGGCGCGAGCTTGCGGTCTACCGCTTCAGCGGGGACGTGTTCGAGGTCTGCAAAGCCAGCGAGCACGTGGGTCGTCCAACGAGCTTCTCATCGCCTCGCGGGAGCGGGTGGACCCACGCTGCGATCCGCCGGCTCAGCGACGACGACCCACGCATCCCCGCGCAGCGCTGAGGCTCACTAGGGGGACCGATACCGACAGCCGCATCCCCGTCAGGAAATGCGAGATCCGGCCTTGCGATCGCTGCCTGTCGGGCGAGTACCGCACGCAACGTGCGCGCCGCAACCCGAGTGCTGCTGACAGACGCCCACTCGGCAACGGCCCAAGTCGAGCGTCCCATAATCCCGCTGATCCCGTCCCGCCGAGAGCGTCCCAGAGCACCCCGATCGGCCTCCAACGCATCACGAACTCCTCACCATCGAGCCCGCAGCGGTGACGCTACAAGCCCAACAGATCACCCACATATCATGCGCAGTAGTGCGGCCCGGACTCCGTGGAGCTCACTCGATCATCCAGAGGCCGGCAGACCGGCGAGTCCCCGGAGTCATCAACCGCGCAACCGTCACCAACCGCCGCGAAATCGACCAAGACCCGGTGGGCGCAGAGGGACTCGAACCCCCGACATCTGCCTTGTAAGGGCAGCGCTCTAACCAGCTGAGCTATGCGCCCGGAGATGGGCGATGCTACCCGGCGACCTTCTCCGCTTGCGCGGGCGGCGTCAGGCGGGAAGTGCAGTCTCGTGCAGGGTGAGCCACCGCCAGCCGAGCGGCATCCGATCGTCGGCCACGAACACCGCCGTCGACACGCGCTGGTTACCGCGGGTCTCGTGCAGTTGCCATTCCTCGTACCGCACGACCTCGACGTCACCCGTGGCATGGATCGTCTGTGCGTTGCGGATCTCGACCGTTACGCCAGGCGCGGCACCGCAGGCAGCATGGAAGCGGTTGATCAACGCCGGCTTCGGCTCGGCGATCCCCGAGGGCGGCACGATCACGAAGTCGTCGTCGAGCACGTCCGCGAACTGCTGCCACTCGCGTGCATCGCTGGTCCGACCCGACAACCAGGCCTCGATGAACACGTGTTGCCTGACCACCTCGTCGATCGCACCCGGCATCACGACATCATCGCAGAGTTCCGGCACGCTCACACGACCGTCGGGACGTCAGGAGAACTTGGTGCGAATCCGCTCGATCGCTTCGCCGTCTATCTCGAGATCGACCCGCTCGTTGTAGAAGCACATCAAGCCCGCGATCGGCTCCGACTCGGGCAGCGGTGTCCGGTAACCCCACACGATGTCGTCATGCGTGACGTCACCGACGGTGACGCTCCAGTAATCCGCCCAGCCCTTGTACGGGCACGCCGACGACGTGTCGGAAGGCGCCAGCAGATCCATTCGAACGTCGGTCTTCGGAAGGTAGTAGCGCGGCGGTAGACCGGTCTCGTACAGGATCGTCGGCCGCACCGAGTCGGCGACGACCTGGCCGTCGATCAGCACCCGCACGTGGCGCGTCGACGGGAGCGCGTCGACACGCACCTCGGGGCTGCGCGGGTGCACGAAGACCTCCGTGTTCTCCTCGAACCACGCATCCATGGCGTCCCATTCGAGCCGTACCAGCTCACGGAGTTCCTCGATGGGCGAGTCGACGTGGCGCCACGCAACGTCGGCGAGGGTGCGGTCTCCGACGACCAGGTCGTAGCGGGTGGCTTCGCCTCGACTCGGCGAACGCACCGTGCCACCGTTCGCCACCAACTCGCCCGCCACGTCGCCGACCGGGAAGTACCAGGCAGGGTAGTACGGGATCTCCCAGACGTACTTCGATCGAGTGCTGTCGATCACGGTGATGCCGGCGAGCACACCCCGGATCCACTTGTGGTTCGGCTCGACGCGGACACGGGGACGACCGGATGCCATGTCGAGTGAAACGCCGAGATCGCACCGCGGATTCCGTGTATCGGACGGTCGACGACCACGAGAATCGCGATCCTGGTGTCCGAAACGCCATGCAGACCGGCCCGCGACGCGCCACGATGGATCGATGACGTCAGACGGCGATCTCCTGCGGCGGGCAGCCGAACTCGCGATCGACTATGCGGAGGCGATCGATGACCGTTCCGTCCCCCCGTCGCCGGAGGCGGTCGCGGCCCTCGAACGGTTCGACGAGCCGTTCCCGCACGATGGGCTCGACGCCCGGTCGACGTTGGACCTGCTGGCTGAGATCGGCGGACCGGCGACGATGGCCTCGACCGGGCACCAGTACTACGGCTTCGTCAACGGTGCCACGTACCCGGTCGCGCTCGCCGCCTCGATGCTGGTGAACGCCTGGGACCAGAATGCAGCACTCCCGGTGATGTCGCCGGTCTCCGCCGCGGTGTTCGACGTCGCCCGCCGCTGGCTCGTCGAGCTGCTCGGCCTGCCCGAGCGCACCGACGTCGCCTTCGTCACCGGTGCCACCGTCGCCAACGCAAGCTGTCTTGCCGCGGCACGCGACGCACTGCTCGCCGAGGCCGGCTGGGACGTCCAGCGCGACGGCCTCTTCGGGGCGCCTCCGATCCACGTCGTGATCGGGGCCCAGGCTCACAGCACGCTCAAGAAGTCGCTGGGACTCGTCGGCCTCGGGCGAGAACGGGTCGTGGTCGTACCCGCCGACGACCAGGGCCGCATTCGAGCCGACCATCTCCCGGACCCGACTGAACTCGCCGGCCCGGTGCTGCTCTGTGCGCAGGCGGGTGAGGTCAACACCGGAGCCTTCGATCCGTTCGGCGAGCTCGCGGACTGGCTGGCCCGGTTCGACCACGGCTGGCTCCACGTGGACGGGGCGTTTGGGCTGTGGGCGCTCGCCGACCCGACACGCTCGGACCTCGTCAGCGGCCTGACCCGTGCGGACTCGTGGGCGACCGACGGACACAAGTGGCTCAATGTCACGTACGACTGCGGGATCGCCTTCGTCCGGCGAGACGGCGCGCTCCACCGTACGTTCAGCGCCGTCGCCGGCTATCTCCCGCCCGACGCAGGATTCGAGGCGATGCATCACACGCCTCAGTCGTCCCAGCGTGCCCGCCAGATCGAGGTGTGGGCCGTACTGCGGACGCTCGGCCGCAATGGCGTGGCCGAACTGGTGCAGCGCGCATCGGCGTGCGCCTCCACCATCGCCGACCGGCTGCGCGGTGCGGGCTTCGAGGTCGTCAACGACGTCGTCCTGAACCAAGTGCTCGTACGGTTCCGAGATCCGATCGCGACGGAGCGGCTGATCGGCGCGATCCACGCCGACGGTCGGGTGTGGTGCGGACCGACCCAGTGGCACGGGGCGACCGCCATGCGTGTCAGTGTGTCTTCGTGGAAGACCACGGTCGCCGACGCCGCCGCCGCCGCCGAGGTGATCATCGAGTTGTCCGACGCGATCGAATGACCGCATCGTCGCACCGGTCGTCGCGTCGAGGAGCAACAGGTCGCGTCGATGAGGAACACGTGGGGGTGCCAAGTGGTTTCCTCCAGCATGCGATCGGTTCACGTGTCCCGTCAGATGTCCGCCCCGCGCTCCGCCGTCTGGTCGGTGCTCGCCGACTTCCCCAACATCTCGACCTGGAACGGGGGCGTCAAGGACAGTCACGCCACCAGCGAAGCGACCGCCGGCGTCGGCGCGCAACGGCACTGTGACCTCGCACCGGTCGGCACGCTCGAGGAGACGATCGCCGAGTGGGTCGACGGTGAGCGGATGGTGGTGAACATCGACTCTGCCACGAAGTTGCCGATCGAGCGCGGTGTCGCGACCTTCTCGCTCGGTGACGACACCACGACGATCGACTACGAGTTCGAGCCGAAAGGCCTGATCGGCCGGCTGACGGCACCGCTCCTCGCCCGCCAGCTGACGAAGGGGTTCGGCGGATTCCTCGCCGACCTCGACGCTGCCGCCGGCGCGGCATCGCCATCGCCCTGAGCTACCACGGCGCCGTCGCCGTCCCGGGCGCGCGATGATCGACCGATGACTGCTGTTCGTATCGAGACTCGCGGACGCGTCCGACGGCTCACGTTGTGTCGTGCGGAGCGCTACAACACGATCACGCCCGAGCTGCGTGACGAGCTCGGGGCCGCCATCGATGCTGCTGAGCGCGATCGGGATGTCAGCGTGATCCTGCTCGACGCAGAGGGTCCCGCGTTCTGTGCCGGCTACGACCTGGATTGGGGCATCGGGGCGCAGGCCGAGGAGGAGCGCGAAGATGGTCGAGTCTGGGACTCGGTCCGTGACCAGCACATGATCCGCTCGTTCGCCGACACCTGGGCGAAACTCCACGACTGCTCGAAGCCCACGATCGCCGCCGTCCAGGGGTGGTGCGTCGCCGGCGGCACCAACATCGTGTTCAACGCCCACCTGATCGTCGCAGCCGAGTCGGCCAGGTTCGGATACCCGCCGTCGCGGGTCTGGGGCGTCCCGGAGGCACCCTGGAACTGGGTGGCGCGATTGGGCCTGAACAACGCCCGGCGGTACATGCTCACCGGCGACGAGTTCGACGCGGTCCAGGCGTTCGAGATGGGAGCCGTGCTCGCTGTGGTACCCGACGACGAACTCGGCGTGCACGCCATGGACCTGGCTCAGCGAATCGCGCAGGTGCCGGTCAACCAACTCGAGATGATCACCTGGTCGCTGAACGCCGTCGCCGACGAGATGTACGACCCGCGGTCGTCACGTCGACTCGGCACCCTGTTCGACGGAGTGGCGCGCCACACTCAGGAGGGCCTGGACTTCGTGGAGCGATCCGGAGCGGTCGGCGTTCGCGAAGCCGTCCGCGAACGAGACCGCCCCTTCGGCGATTACGGCGAACGACGGCAGCGCACTTAGGGGTTCGAGAGATATCGCATTCCGTCGAGCAAAGTGACGCTTCTCCATTTCTCCCTGCTCGACGCAATCAGCCGCCAAGCCGCGGCACGGACGAAGCGTGAGCACAACTGGCGGCCGCACAGAACCACGGCGCCGATCCGAGCTGCGGGATAGCCAGATCACACGTCGGCGCCATGTCCTTTGGCCCTGTCGACGGCCGAGTCTTCAGCGGAAAGTGGAGACGTCAGAGGATCGTCGCGAAGTCCGAAGATCCAGACCGCAACGAGTCTTCTGCGAGACCATCGTGCAGTTCGGGCCATCCTCGAGACGGCCTCAGATTCGAGGACGAGGTGCAAAATGTCCCAGTCCGCCATTCGTTGGATTCGCTTGACGGCGGCTGCAGCCGCCTTCATCGGACCAGGTGTCGTGTCGTCGATCGCGCTGGCGACGATCGAGCCACCGCCCGCTCCGGAGCCACCGGCCCTTGATGCCGCGCCCGTCGCAACCGTTGCGCCCGAGACCCCCATCGTGATCACGGTGTCGGTGGAATCACCATCCGAACCCCGCTCGCCCGACCCGGTCGCCGATGCGTCTGAGCCGACGGACGGGTCACGAGTGGTCGAGCCCGCGACGCAACAGGCAACCGGTGCGTTCGTCGATGACCCGGTGCCGGATACGGCCGAGCAAGCTGGCGGAGCACCGCAAGCCTCGAAACCGAGTGAGTCCGATTCCACGGTTCCCTCGGTCCCCGCACTGACGGAGACCGATCACGACGAGGGCGATCGTGTCACCGAAACGGAACGCGGCTCAGATACCGACGGCCACGAACCCGGCAGCGACGGCCACGAACCCGGCAGCGACGGCCACGAACCCGGCAGCGACGGCCACGAACCCGGCAGCGACGGCCACGAACCCGGCAGCGACGGCCACGAACCCGGCAGCGACGGCCACGAACCCAGCAGCGACGGCCACGAACCCAGCAGCGACGGCCACGAACCCAGCAGCGACGGCCACGAACCCGGCAGCGACGGCCACGAACCCGGCAGCGACGGCCCGAAAGGCAATCCGTACCGCATGACCTTCGGCGTTCTGTGGTACACCCCTTCAGGCGATCCGATCGTCCAATTGACTCCGGAATGGCGCAAGTGGTTCGAGCTGATGGCCGCCAGTGAGACCGGTTCGGGCAAGCCGACCTCGGCCACATGCACATATTCGGAGGGCAGCAACGAACTCAGGTGCGAGTTCCAGAACCCTGGTCATGGATCGAGCACCGACGGCATGGTCGTTCCGGCTCGTCCGACCGCAACGTATACGGTCTCGGTCACGGTAGACCCTGATGCCCCGGACGGGTGGATGGTCACGAACGCCAACGGTGACGCGTACTCGGCACGCGAACTCTGCCCTCGCAGAGGCGAGGGCCACAGTGACGGCAGCGACGAAGGCCACAGCGACGGTATTGACGAGGGCCACAGTGACGGCAGCGACGAAGGCCACAGCGACGGTATTGACGAGGGCCACAGTGACGGCAGCGATGGAAGCGGCGAGCCGAAGTACTGCGAGCATACGGTCGAGATGCACCAGCTCGAGGTCGTCGTTCCGCCGGCGACCGACCCCCCGCAGCCGGCGACCGACCCCCCGCAGCCGGCGACCGACCCCCCGCAGCCGGCGACGGACGCCCCGCAGCCGGCGAACGACGCACCGCCACCGGTGGCGGTGCGACAGCCGACGATTCTCCCCGCCGAGCCTCCGCCGCCCCCGGCCACCGCCGTGCTGCCGGCGTCGGCGGCGGCCTCGGCGCCCGTGGCGCAGAAGACGCTGCCGACCACCGGCAACTCGGTGTCGACGACCTCGGCGATCGGTGGGCTGATGGTCGCCCTCGGTGTGATCCTCGTGGCGAACACCCGCCGTCGCCCCATTGGATGACTGTTCTCGTCCCGTCACCGACGAGCGCATCGTCGCCTGACCTGACTTCGTCGACCGGCTCCTCCACGACGCGCCCGGCCCTGCGAAGCTGAACCGCCCCAGATTCCGTCCGTGCTCGTGGGTCTGGGTCCCAGACGGATGCCGGGGGCGGCTGGACGATGGCGGTCGGCTTCGAACACAGTCGGTGGGACACACCAAGTAGCGGAACCGACGTCGGCGGACTGAACCAGTCGACCCGTTCCACGCGCGCGAGCCCATCGACGCGAGGCTCAGACTCCTTGGCGGCCGAACGAGTTCGCTCAGGCGGCGCCCGTGATCGATTCGGCCAGCGCTTTGCAGCCCCGACAGGGTCAGGAGCGCGGTGCGACACACGGACGGGTTGATGCACGCCGCGATCGGAACGATGAACGAGACCGTTCGAGACCGTTCGAGGTCGGCTCGAACGGTCTACCGGTACCGGGGCGCTTGCTCGAGGGTGTCGGACCGAAGACCAGCTTCGGCGGCGTCTCAGCGAACCGGCAGTTGACCGGGTCGCGCTGTCCTTCGCGGGTGTCGGTGAACGGCCCGGTTCGGCTTGCCCACACCACGCGCGTGGGCCCAGATGGAGCGTCACTCGTTCCACCGGTGCGCCGAGCGACTCGCTGACCTTCGCGGTTCAGCTGATCCCAGATCTTCCGCCCACCGCCGATCTCGATGGTGAAGATTCCCTCACCACCGACTCCCGGTGTCGTGCCCCGCCTCGAAGACCATTCGCGCCGCGCGCCCACGCAGCTCGTCGTGGTACCTCCCGAGTCGTCGTTGCGCGCATGGCGCCACCGGCCGACGAGCCAGCAGACCGCGCACCTCGACGGGACGCCCCACATCAGGGAACCGGGTCGACGATCCGGGCCGCAGACACGTTCCGGTGAGTTCACTCACCGGAGGGTGACCGTTGGTGACGCTCACCCCGGTCGCGGCCAGATCTCATCTCCGCACATGCAGGCTCGATCCCGACCCGGCGGAGCCCATCTTTGAGCCAGGCAACGGCCGCTGCGCTCGAACGTCGGGCGGCTCGACGACAGCCGGCTTCCGACAGGGCAGATCGACAGGGCCCGATCGACCGTGTCCGATTCGAACACCAGGGTGATCAGCCGACGGTGGCGGGGCACGACATTCCTGCGCCGAGGACGCGCGCGGAGAAACGACCGAACGAGCGCTCCTCGAACGGCGCGACGATCCGATCGGTCAGGAAAACGCCGGCACCCACCTCGACGGCGTGTCGAGGTGGGTGCCGACGGACTCGAGTTCGAGATCGTCACATACTGCCGACGGCGTCGACGATGACGTGGGTCGTCGTCAACGCGTAGACGCACACCGTGCCGTCGGATGAGAGCTTGGTGATCAACTCGTTGGCCACCGGATGGTCCAACCCGTAGTTCAGGCTGGACGCAAGAGGCATCGGCCCGCACGGGAAGACCGTCAGGAACCCAGGTGCCACTGCACCATCGACGGTCACGTTGAGCACCGCAGCCTCGGCATCGGCGGCGATCCCGCCGCGCCCGGCGATCGGCACCTCCAAGACCGTCCCACCAGCGACCGGACCGGCCGCCGTGAACTCCCCGTCGGCCGCCGACCAAGGCACACGGGTGTCGACCAACCTGCTCGGGGCAACCGGCTCGTAGGCCGAGTCGGCCGGCACGCTGCCGGCGGCGTCGACGATGACGTGGGTCGTCGTCAACGCGTAGACGCACACCGTGCCATTGAGTGAGAGTTTGGTGATCAGCTCGTTGGCCACCGGATGGTCCAACCCGTAGTTCAGGCTGGACGCAAGAGGCATCGGCCCGCACGGGAAGACCGTCAGGAACCCAGGTGCCACTGCACCATCGACGGTCACGTTGAGCACCGCAGCCTCGGCATCGGCGGCGATCCCGCCGCGCCCGGCGATCGGCACCTCCAAGACCGTCCCACCAGCGACCGGACCGGCCGCCGTGAACTCCCCGTCGGCCGCCGACCAAGGCACACGGGTGTCGACCAACCTGCTCGGGGCAACCGGCTCGTAGGCCGAGTCGGCCGGCACGTGACCGGTGGCATCGACGATGACGTGGGTCGTCGTCAACGCGTAGACGCACACCGTGCCATTGAGTGAGAGTTTGGTGATCAGCTCGTTGGCCACCGGATGGTCCAACCCAAAGTTCAGGCTGGACGCAAGAGGCATCGGCCCGCACGGGAAGACCGTCAGGAACCCAGGTGCCACTGCACCATCGACGGTCACGTTGAGCACCGCAGCCTCGGCACCGATGGGAATGGTGCCGCGCCCGGCGATCGGCACCTCCAAGACCGTCCCACCGGCGACCGGGCCGGTCGCCGTGAAACGAGCATCGGCTGCCACCCAAGGCACACGGGTGTCGACCAACCGGATCGGAGTGCTCGAGGAGACCAACTCCCCGGGGATGAGGATCGTCCACTCGTCCTGGATGGACGCCCAGTTGTTGGCCCTGTCGACCGCAGTGACCGTGAACGTGTGATCGCCCGACGACAGCGATGTGTATTCCTTCGGGCTGGTGCAAGGCTCCGGCGCACCTGTATCGAGCGTGCAGAGCACGGTGATGGCGTCACCCACGGAGAACCTGAACGTCGCATCGGTCGACTCGGTGATGTCATCAGGAACCGTCAGCCACTTCAGCGTGGGTGCAGTGGTGTCGTCGCCGGCAACGATGTTCTTGACGATCTCCCGCTGGGCCTCGCAGGTGTTCTCGAAGACCGGGTCCGCCTGGAAGTAGCCCTCGACGCCTTCGTTCTCGTGGAGCCACAGGATCGTCGCTCGGATGTCGTCGGCCAGTTGCGCGAAGCCGGCGACATTGTCACCACCGGGCGCGCTCGGTCCGATCTGACCGAACTCGACGAGGTCGAGGAGGTTGCTGACCTTCCACGTCAACTCGGGGACGTCGAGCCAGGTCGCACAGCCCGTGAACACGTCGGACCTGGTGTAGGTGAAGTCACCGAAGTCGATGAATTGCTCATCGGTCTCAGGATCCGTGTCCAAGAAGTTGACCGACCACGGAGCGACCGGGGCATAGTCGTCGATGACCGAGGAGATCCGGCCGTAGTACTCGATCGTGTCGATGTTGATTTCGGCAGGCTTGCTGGCCGCCGCACCGACACCAACCGCAGCGAGCTCCCAGGCATCGAATCCACCCACCTCCGCAGGTGATGATCCGAGGCCTGGGATCTCCCCGGTGGTCATGATCGAGTAGAAGATCGCCGCCTGATCAGGCGACGCGTCGACCGTCGCGGGAGGAATCGGATCCCCGGCATCGTCGACATCACCGGTGATGTCCGTGGTGATTCGACCGGCGGCGTCGAGAGCGATCATGTCGGCCGCCTCGAGCCGTGCCTGGAGATCTTCCAGCTTCTTGTCGATGACTCTGTCGGGCGCCCGCACGAGGTTCAAACGCTCGAGTTCGACCTCCGAGACATACATCGCGTAGTCTGGCTGCGGATCACAGACCTCGACCTCTTCCTCGTCCACGACCGGAAGTCCGATTTCGCCCATGAGCGGTATCCGCCAGACCATCCGTCCGTCCGCTGGGTTCTCCTCCGACTCCAAGCCGGGGATCTCCACGTACGAGATCGGTTGCACGCAATACTGTGTCTCGGTGCCGGACTCTCCTTCAACCTCGAAGTCCGCCAACAACGGCACGCCGTCGGCGTCGCGTAACGCGATGACGAGATCGGCGTAGATGTCTCCGGTCCCGCCCTCCTGGGCGGCGGCCGGTGCGGCCGACAAGATGAGTGCCGCAGAGGCAACCGCTGCGACACCCCGATGTGATCGGGACCCATACATCACAGTTCCTCCAATTCGATTGAAACCTGAGCGATCAGAAGTTGCACTGGCAGGATGAAGTCCGTCTCCCTCAGATTGCGCCTGCCATACGGCAGCCGATAGTGACAAATGGACCGTCCGGTGATCTGACGTCGGAGAGGTAAGCCTCGTCGTTCACCAGAATCGTCAGATGGTGCCTCACAGACCTTCGTTGAAACCGGAGTGATCGTGGCCGAACACCACCATCAACCTCCGCCACACGTTCATGGCTGCATCTCGCCCGGATGCCGCCGCCGGCGTCGACCGGCGTCTCGGTGACAACGCCGAAGGGCATGTCACCAGCCGATCATCGGTCTCCCGGTGGTCGGGCCCGGAACCCACGGCATCGAACTCACCCACCGAATCCGATCGGCGAGTCGATCAGGGCCGCTCCCGGAGACGCTCCTCGAGCACCGCTTCCAGGAGTCGGGACGTCGCCGCCACCACGGGTGAACGGCGGGCCTCGTGGTCGAGTACACAGAGGTCCCGCCCGAACACCTCTGCCGCCACGCCGCCCGCCTCCTCGACGATGAGGATGGACGCCAGGTAGTCCCACACGCCGTGGCCGCCGTCGAGCATGTCGCACCAGGCGTCGGTGACCCCGCACGCCACAGCGCAGATGTCGGGCGCGGACGCGCCGAGCGCCCGGAACTGGGCCCAGCCGTAGTGATGCGTCGGCAGCCCTGACACGCCGAGGATCGATGAGGCGAGCTCGGTCGCTCCCGACGGCGAGATCGCCCGATCGTCACGGACCGCACCGCCACCGCGAACTGCCGAGAACCGCTCCCCCGTCGCATGGTTCGCCACCAGCGCCGCCGCGGGGCCGTCGTCGTCGACCATGCAGAGCGCCGAGCCGAACCAGGGAACACGACGTGACGCGTTCGTCGATCCGTCGAGTGGATCCACGACCACGATCGGCGCGGCGTCGGACCCGGGCGGCCCCGTGATCGCGCTCTCCTCCGACAGCACCCGGTAGCCCGCCCGGTAGAGCGCATCCAGGCACACTGCGTCGGCGTCGAGGTCGACGGCGTATTGGCCCTCGCGCATACCCGACGCACCCCAATCGGAGTTGGCCCGGAGCACGGCCGCCACGGCGTCGGCCGCGCGCTGGAACGTCTCGACGGCCGATGTCAGCTTGGGATCGATCACGTCGACCGACGGTAGTGTCAAGGCGTGGCAGTCATCGACGTTGCGGGGTTCGTCGCCGACCTCAAGAGCCAGGCGATCGACCACGGGTTCCACGTGCACGACGAGCGTCACTTCGTGGAGACCTACTCGCTGCGCCAACTCTGGGAGGTCGACCTGCACCCCGAAGAGGCGTGCGTCGGTCCGATCGACCTCCACCTGTCGCTCGACGTCGATCCTCGGGCGCTGCTCGGCTTCGAGGACGAGGTCATGAAGATGGAGGACCTCGACGACGACCCTCCCCCCGGATTCACGTTCCCGCTGCTGTTCACCTGGACCCTGCCGCCGCTCACGAATCCACCTGATCTGCTGGTGCTCGCCACCGACGTCGCCGGGGTCGGTGGGCTCGATCTGCCGGTCGAGGTGTCAGCGATCGACTCGTTCGCGAGTGTCACCGATGCGCCCGAGCGCAGCCTCTCGATGGTCGCTCGAATCCCGATCGATCTCGCCGACGTGTACATGAACAACGATGGATCCGTCGCGCAAGCGCTCGAACGGTGCAAACATGTGAGTCTGTATCTGCTCGAGCGGGCCGATGCCTGGCTCGGCGACGAATTCTGACGGCACAACGGAGGACGACATGGAACTCGAAGAGCGTGACGGCCTGACCGTTGCCGAGCTGATCGACATGCTGAGCCATCAACCGGGTGACGCCGTGGTCGAGATGTCGATCATCGCGCCGATCCGCGACGGCGACGACGACATCACCGTCGATCGATACAACGTCGACGGCGTCATGCCCTGGAGCGACGACGACAGCGAGGGCCAAGTCGTCTGGTTGATCGGTGGTGAGGACGCCGATGTCGACGTCTTCATCGACGCGATCGAGCAGCCGGCCGACTGATCCGGGTTCGAGCCGATCCAGATGTTCGTGGCGAGCAGGGCACAGTCGCTGGTCGAGTTCTCGCGCCGCCAGGCGCCTGCGACCTCCACCGTCGACCAGTTCATCGCCAAGCTGTCAGAGGGGGTGACGAGTTCATGACCTCGCCGATGTTGCCGTCGTGGCGCGCCGGTGCCACGAGGTCTGCGATCCTGTCCTTCCTCGATCGCGTCGACGAGATCCCTCCCGCCGAGCGCGTCGCAGTGTTCGACAACGACGGCACGATGTGGTGCGAGAAGCCGAACTACACCCAACTCGAGTTCATGTTGGGTGAGATGCAGACGGCCGTGGCCGCCGACGCGTCGCTGGCTGACACACCAGAGTTCCGAGCGCTGATCGACGGTGATCGCGCCGCGATCGCTGAGATGGGGCTCGAACGCGTGGTGATGGCGCTCGTCGACGTCCACACCGGCCTGACACCCGAGGAGTTCGAGTTCCGCGTCCGAAAGTTCTTCGCTGATGCGCGCCATCCGGATCGGGGCGTCCCCTACCGGCAGCAGCGGTACCAGCCGATGCTCGAGTTGATGGACGAGCTGCGCCGGAGCGGGTTCGACGTCTACATCGTCACCGGTGGCGGCTCCGAGTTCGTGCGCGCGATCGCGGAAGACTTCTACGGCGTCAAGCCCGAGGGCGTGGTCGGATCCCAGATCGCCTATGACCTCGCTCACAACCACGACGGGTCCGTTCACCTGGTACGCACGGGCGACATCGTGATCGGCGGCGTCAACGAAGGGGAGGTGAAGCCGCGCCTGATCCAACGCATCCTCGGCCGGCGACCCGTCGTCGCCGGCGGCAATTCGGCCGGCGACGCCGAGATGCTGCAGTTCGCGCAGTCCTACGACGGCCCATCTCTTGCGCTGATCGTCGACCACGACGACGCCGATCGCGAGTACGCCTACGAGAGCAAGGCCGGCACGTTCGAGACCGACGAGACGATCCTCGAAACCGCAGCCCGCCTCGGGTGGGTCGTGGCCAGCATCAGGAACGACTGGGCGACCGTCTTCGCCGATTCGTAGAACGTCACGCTTTCTTGCTCCGCACCACAGCCTTGCGCCCCGACGACTCGCGCGGTGATACCGGTTGACCGAAACCTCGAACCTCTTCCGGTTTCGCGTGCGAGCGAGTGCCGCCTTCGACGTGCTCCGGGCCTCGGCATCGGAGTTCCTGAAAGATCGCGCCAAGCGGCTGAGCGCCGGCCTCGCCTACTACGCGCTGTTCGCGCTGATCCCGTCGCTGCTGTTCTCCGTGGCGATCGCTGCGGCCTTCGTGGGCAAGGAGGCCGCCGCCGGAAGCCTCGCGGAACAGCTCACGAGCGTGCTCGGCGCGGACGCTGCCCGCCAGATCGAGGACGCGATCGCAACGCTGTGGGAAACCAGCGACCGGTCGAACTTCGCCCTGTTCAGCATCGGCATCGTGCTGTTCTCCGCATCCGTGTTGTTCGTCGCATGGCGCGACTCGGTCGAACTCATCTGGGACGTCCCGTACCAGCCGGGATTCCACACCTCCCTCCGGGCGCGGGCGTTCGCCGTGCTCGTGCCGGTCGGTGCGGGTCTGCTCCTGGTCGCCACGATGATCCTGCAAGGTCTCGTGACCTTCGCACAGCAGCTCCTCGATGGGCAGCTGATCGATGCGGCCCTGCGCACCGCGAGCGCCGCCGGACAGTTCGTGATCGGCGTTGCGGCGCTCGGTGCGCTGTACCGGTACTCCGCACGGATCCGTCGCCCCGAGTGGCGCCAGATCCTGCCGGCGAGCATCCTGGTGATCGTCGTGCTCTCCGTCGGGTTCTGGGGCTATGGGCTCTATCTCCGGTTCGTCGGCGTTGCCAGTGTGACCGGTGCCGCCAGCAGTGTCGTGCTGGGTCTGGTCGTGGTCTACTACTCGGCCCAGACGCTGCTGTTCGGAGCCGAGGTGATCAAGGTGCTCGGCCGACACCACTCGATCGCCTGAGCACTCATCCACGCTGCTCCGTCAGCCGATCGCCCATCGATGAGCGGGTGCTGACATACTCGGCGGGGAGTTCCACCAACGGCTCCCCCGACGACCTGCCCGGAGTCTCCCATGACCACTGAGAACTCGCCGCTCACCAACGCCCCCGAAGCGCCGACCGTCGGCGTGAACGCGACCGCGGAATCGGCCGTCACCGAATCCTACGGCGTCACCTGACCCATGCGACCGGACGACGATCAGGTCACGGCGTTCTACGACCGGCATCCGTACCCGCCGCCTGTCACCGATCTCGACCGCTACGTCGGCGACGCTCAGGACGCCATGCGTCGGCGCGTCGATCATCACCTGATCTGGCCGTTCCGGCACTATCGGGCGGACACGACGATCCTCGTCGCCGGGTGCGGTACTTCGCAGGCCGCGAAGTACGCGATCCGGCGCCCCGAGGCACGGGTGGTCGGAATCGACGTCAGCCCGACCAGCATCGAGCACACGAGATCACTGGCCGCCCGTCACGGGCTCGGGAACCTCGAGCTCCACCTCCTGCCGATCGAGGAGGTCGGCGGCCTCGGTACCTCGTTCGACCACATCGTCTGTACGGGCGTGCTCCACCACCTCGCCGATCCCGATTCGGGTTTGCGAGCCCTGGCGACCGTGCTCGAACCGCATGGAGCACTCACGCTGATGCTCTACGCACCGTACGGCCGGACCGGGGTGTACATGCTCCAGGAGTACTGCCGCCGACTCGGCATCGGCACGTCGTCGGACGACATCGCCGACCTCGTGGCGACGTTGCGTGAGCTGCCGATCGGCCATCCCCTGAGCCACCGGCTGCGCAACACCCCCGACTTCCAGACCGCCGACGCGCTCGCGGACGCACTCCTGCATCCTCGCGACCGCTCCTACTCGGTGCCCGAGGTGTTCGACTTCCTGGGCCGGGGCGGGCTCGAGTTCGGTCGCTGGATCCGTCAAGCTCCGTATCTGCCGCGCTGTGGTTCGCTGTCGACCGTTCCGCACGGCGCGACGATCTCCGAGCTCCCGGTCGTGGAGCAGTACGCCGCGCTCGAACTGTTCCGCGGCACCATGGTGCGTCATTCGCTGATCGCGATCCGCCCGGATCGCGCTGCGGAACCGGTCGTGCGATTCGACGGAGAGGACTGGCGCGGGTACGTCCCCGTGAAGCCGCACACCGTGACCGTCGTCCACGATCGGCTGCCCGATGGCGCGGCAGCCGTCCTCCTGAACCGGGCGCACGAGTACACCGACCTGGTGTTGTTCGTCGACGATGACGAGTTGGCGATGTTCGATGCGATCGACGGTCGGACGGCGATCGGTGACATCCATCGCTCCGACCCTGCGTTCTTCGAGCGCTTGTGGGAGCACGACCTGATCGTGGTCGATGCCACTCCGACGACCGGAAGCCGGCGATGAGCAAGGCACGTCGCCGTCGTCGGACCGACGCGGACGGACAGGAGACGCGTCGCTGGCGTCGACCGTCGACACTGCGGTTCGCGAGAGTGATGCCGTGAGCGCCACACCGAGTCCGGATCCCCGCGTGGGCGATACGGGCCTCGTGAGCATTCCGGGAGGCACGTTCCGCATGGGCTCCGCCGACCACTATGCCGAAGAGGCACCGGTCCACACAGTGACGGTCGACGGCTTCGAGATGAGCGCGACGGCAGTGACGAACCGTCGGTTCGCATCGTTCGTCGAGGCGACCGGCTACGTCACGATCGCGGAGCGCCCGCTCGATCCTGCCGACTATCCGGACGCTCCGAAGGAGAACCTGGTGCCGGGTTCGTTGGTGTTCACGATGACGAGGGGTCCGGTCGATCTCCGGCACATCAACCAGTGGTGGACATGGACCCCCGGCGCGTCCTGGCGACACCCGGAAGGGCCGGGCAGCGACATCACCGAGCGCCTCGACCACCCGGTCGTCCAGGTCGCCTTCGACGACGCTGCTGCGTACGCAGCATGGGCCGGACACGACCTCCCGACCGAGGCCGAGTGGGAGTACGCGGCACGCGGTGGGCATGAGGGCCGTCCGTTCATCTGGGGCGACGAGGCGACTCCGGCCGGGAAGTATCTCGCCAACTTCTGGCAAGGGGACTTCCCGTGGCGGAACTCGGCCGCGGACGGCTTCTCGGGCACCGCGGCGGTCGGGTCGTTCCCGCCGAACGACTTCGGGTTGTACGACATGGCCGGCAATGTCTGGGAGTGGACCACCGACTGGTACGTAGATCGCCACCCTGAGGACGCCGCCTCGCCGTGCTGTGTGCCGACCAATCCTCGAGGGCCCGAGATGGAGTCGAGTTACGACCCTGCCCAGCCGCAGTTCGCGATCCCACGGCGGGTGGTCAAGGGTGGGTCGTTCCTGTGCGCGGACAACTACTGTCAGCGCTACCGCCCTGCCGCCAGACGCCCCCAGATGCTCGACACAGGAATGAGCCACCAGGGTTTCCGGACCATCGTCCGGGGCCACTGAAGTTCGCCGTTCTGGACCGCCCCGTCCTGAGTAACGTCTACCGCGACGGTTGGCGCGGCCGTGTCAGCGGGCCTCGCCGGTCAACCGGAGGGCGCGCTCACGTGCACCACGTCGGTCTCGTCACCGAACGTGCCGCTGCGCAGGTCGGCCCTGACGACCATGACCACTGAGGTGCGATGTCGTGCCGAATGCCCCTAGCCGATGGTGGACGGTCGAGCGGATCGTGAACTGTGCAGTGCCGTGACATCGGACCGTCGACGTGTCGGATGGAGGTGCGCGATGGATCGAATCGTTCGGGTTCGTGCACTGATTGGCGTGCCGTCGGCGTCGTCACGGCGTTGCGGGATGCCGATCGAGAACGTTCACCTGGGCGTTCGAACTGTTGAGTTCGGCTGGGATGGATCACTTGGGCCGACCCTCTTGTTCCGCAGCAGTCTACAGCGGGAGCTCACCACGACGTAAGGAGGACATCATGAACTTCACGACTCGTGTTCGGCCGGCGATCGGTCTGGTCGCAGCCTTGGGTGTCGGTGTGTTCGCTGTGTTGACGGTTCGTGCCGATGCGGCGTCGGAGGGTGCTGATTCGACGTTCGTGGGGGTGACACCGTGCCGATTGTTCGATACCCGTCCGCAACCGGAGTATCACGTCGGGTCGCTGGCGACGTTCGGTTCCGACGACACACAGACGGCGCCGGCCCATGGCAGCAACGGTGAGTGCACGATCCCAACCGACGCGGTGGCGTTGGCGTTGAACATGACGGCGGTGAATGCGACGTTGCCGACGCACGTGACAGTGTGGCCGGGCGGCATCATGCCCAAGGCGTCGAGCCTGAACCCCGCTCCTGGGGGGGGGTGGCGTTCAATGCGGTCACGGTGCCGTTGTCGTCAGGGACGTTCCAGGTGTACAACTTGCAGGGAGCCCTCGACGTGATCGCCGATGTGAACGGCTACTACCGGGCCTCCGCCGTCGATGATCTCGAGACGCGTCTCGCTTGGCTCGAGGCAGCTCAGCCGGTGGTGGTCGAAGGGGCCAGGGTGGGCCCACAGGTCATCGATGGAACCCGGCGCGTGATCGCGGAAGCCGATGTGGATGAACCTGTCGGACTCAGCGGCACGATGGTCGCCAGTTACTCGGTGAACGTCGAGCAAGACGACGCCGGTGCGGTCGTCGAATGTTTGCTCGGCGACGAGGGGTCCTTCACGCCGAGCCAGCAGTGGGAATCGCCCGGGAGCCCCGGCGGTTCCGGCCACATCTCAGGATCAGGGAAGCTCCAGTGGTACAGCAACATCTCGGACGCTCCCGCCGTGTTCCTCCTGTGCCGGCACTCTGGTGCCGGCAGCCCGACCATCGCGACCAACGCGACCGTGAACATGACCTTCTATCCCGACGCAACTCTCCCCTAGGACCACCGGCATCTCGCCGCAGCACCGTCGTGCGCGATCGGACCAGGATTCGCACGATGCCGCGTCGGAGAGCTGCCGAATCGGGCAGCCCGATCGCTGCACTCCACGGCCGACGCAGCCGCCTCACGTCGAGCCGCTCGAACGTCGAAACCACACACACCGATCCTCCGCTCCGGTACCTGGTTCCTGTCGCGGCGGTTCCGCGGCCTCGCCCGGCACGAGACGGATGTCGCGCGCGTTCAGCGAGCGCACCGGCACGAGGTTCGCCGGGCGCAGGACTCGACGGGCGGGGTTCGATCCACTGCGCCGATCGCACCCACCGATCACCCCTGTGATGCGAATCGAAGGGCGCCGGTGCCAGCAATCCGTCTCTACTCGTACAGGTCTAACGGACTGTCCAGGGGCCCTTGCGCGCGTCGAGCTGCGCGGCGATGGCATCGATCTCGGCGAGCGATTCGTCACGTTCGACCTCGAACGACGCGAACTCGAGTCGTGAACGTTCGATGGCGTCACGTTGTGTCTGGGTGGGCGGAGCGGTGGTTCGGCGATGCTGCTTCACGACGCGATCGACGAGGGCTCGGATCGACGGCACCGTCGCCTCGTCCAGTCGGGTGCGATCGGTGTCGCCGAGGAGTCGCGTCGCAACATCGTCGAGGGCGCGGGCAGCGGCATCTGCTCGTGAGAGCAACTCCGCGGCGGCAGGTGTCTCGAGGATCGTCGCCCGTACGTGGCGGAGCCGTTCCTGAAGGCGCTCGACCTGCTTCACCGCGCCAGCGACGCGCCTCGCCAGGTCGGCGATCTCCACGCGGAACTCGGGATCGTCCGGACGAGAATTCGCGACAGCCGGAATCGGGCGCACCTCGAACGACTCGGGACCGGCGAGTACCTCGGGTGCGCCACCGGTGTCGAGTCGCACGATGTCGACGTGATACCGACCGGGAGGAGCGAGGTTCCCGACGGGCGGCCGATCCCAAGGCGCACGGAACTCGGCAGGCTCGAGCGAGATCGGGTCGGGGGCCGGCAGGCGGAGATCCCACGTCGTCCGGTGAAGACCCGCTTCGAGTTCGGCCGGCAGCATCCGGATCACGTCACCGCTGGCAGTGCTGACTCGCAACATGACAGCGGGGGTCGACGCCAGCCGTTCGTCACGAAGGACGTCCCAGCCCGGGAACCCGATGTCGTCGCCGGCGGCTTCGGCTGCCTGCTCCGCCGTTCGGCGGACCACCTTGCGGGTCTCGATGTCGGCAGCCAGGTGATACGTGAACGTCGCGCCCAGTTCGGGGTTGTCGGTCCGGAACGCTGTCGAACCGAGCGTCGGCTGACCGACTGCCTGCATCGGCTGGTACGGCACGTACCACCATGCGTCGCGCACGGGGCACACCGCGGCCGGTTCGTCCAACCGATCGGCGATCGAGCGGAGCGCGCTGTAGTCGTCCAGGACGTAGAACCCTCGCCCGAACGTGGCGGCGACGAGGTCGTCATCGCGACGCTGGATGGCGAGGTCGCGGACGGCGATGGTCGGCATGTTCTTCGTCAACCGATGCCAGTTGGTCCCGCCGTCGATGCTGACGTGGACGCCGCGCTCGGCGCCCACGAAGAGCAGCTCCGGACGCTCGTGATCCTGCTCGACGGCCCACACGATGGTGTTGTCCGGGAGTTGGCCGCGGATCGATGCCCAGGACCGACCGCGGTCACGGCTCTCGAACAGGTAGGGCGTGTAGTCGCCGCTCTTGTGGTCGTCGGCGGCGACGATCACGACATCGGCATCGTGCTGGGACGCCTCGATGTCGTTGATGAACGCCGTACTCGGCAACCCGTCGGGCTGGGCCATGCGACGCCAGGTCGTCCCGCCATCTTCGCTCACCTGGAGCAACCCGTCGTCGGTCCCGACGTAGAGCAGCCCCTCTGCGAGCGGCGACTCGGCAACGGAGGTGATCGTGCCGTAGAGCGACATCGCCGCATGGTCGAACACCGAATCGACGCTCGTGACACGGTCACCGGTGGCCAGCTCGTAGCGGTTCGGGTCGGTCGTGAGGTCGGGGCTGATCGGCGTCCACGACTCGCCACGATCGTCGCTCCGCCACAGCCGCTGCGACGCGACGTAGATCGTCTCCGCACGGTGGGGGCTGACGAGGATCGGCGTGTCCCAGTTCCAGCGTTCCGGCGGGTCGCTCGGCCCCGGCTCCGGTCGGATGTCACGCAGCTCCATCGTCGACGTGTCGTGGCGCATCACGTTGCCTTCCTGGAACTCGAGGTAGCTGATCCGGTCGTCGTCGGGGTCGAAGGCGACCTGGTAGCCGTCGCTGCCGAGGACGACCATCCAGTCCTGGTTCCGCACGCCGTCGACGTGCAGCGTCCGCGTGGGCCCTCGCAGGGTGCCCAGGTCCTGGGCGCCACCGAGCACGTTGGTGAACGGCACCGAGTGGTCGACCGCGACCCGGTAGAACTGCGAGATCGGGAGGTTCGACACGTGCCGCCAGGCCTGGCCCTCGTCGAACGTCTCGTACAGCCCGGCATCGCACCCGACGATCAAGTGACGCCCATCGGTCGGGTCGACCCAGACGACGTGGTTGTCGCTGTGCTTGGTCGTGCCGGTCTCGACCCTCCGAAACGTCGTGCCGCCGTCGGTCGTGACGTGGAGGAACACGTCGACCTGATACACCCGGGCGGCGTCGGTCGGCGACGCGAACAACTCCTGGTAGTAGTGCGGTCCGGTGCCGCCGCTCAGGTACTCGTTGCGGCGCTCCCAGGCTCGCCCTCGGGTCGTCGACCGGTAGAAGCCGCGCTCGTTCTCGTCCGCTGCCTCGATGGTCGCATAGACCACGCTGGGGTCCGCCGGCGTGACCGCCAGGCCGATGCGTCCCATCTCGCCCTTCGGCAGGCCCGCCCGGATCCGCGTGAATGTCGACCCTGCGTCGTTCGAGACGTGGATGCCCGACCCCGGGCCGCCGCCGAGGAACGACCAGACCCGACGGCGCCGCTGGTAGGTGGCGGCGTAGATCGTGTCCGGATCGTCGGGAGCGAACACCGCGCTGGTGACCCCGGTGTCGTCGTCGACGTGCAGCACCCGTTCCCAGGTCTCGCCGCCGTCGGTGGTCTTGTAGAGCCCCCGCTCGCCGCCGCTCGACCACAACGGCCCTTCCGCAGCCACATAGACGGTGTCGCCGTCGCGAGGGTCGATGAGGATGTCGCTCACGTGTTCGGAGTGCTCCAAACCCATCCGAGTCCAACTGCTCCCCGCATCGATGCTCTTGTAGACCCCGTCCCCCCAGGCGACGTGCCGTCCGCTGACGGCTTCACCGGTCCCCACCCAGACGATCTCCGGGCGTGTCGGATCGATGCGCACGCAGCCGATCGAGTATGAGGTCTCGTCGTCGAACACCGGCGACCACGTGATGCCGCTGTTCACCGTCTTCCAGACGCCGCCCGATCCGACCGCGACGTACCAGGTGCTCCGGTCGGACGGGTGGATCGCGATGTCGGCGACGCGGCCTCCCATGAGCGCCGGGCCGATGCTGCGCATCGGAAGGCCCCCGATCGCTCGCGCGAGGGCGTCGATGTCGTTCCGCTCAGGCATCCCCGAGAACCTAGGCGACGGGCGGCTCCGACTCGACGCCGTTGCGAGCGTGACCTGGGTGGGGCGGGTCGGGATCGAACCCAGGTCCCGGGATCACGGGAAGCCGCATACACGGGGCCGGAGGTCGATGAGGGCGAGGCCAGCTTCTTCGACGCCGCAGGTGGGCTCGTCGGCCAACCCGTTCCGGGGTTGTTCACATCCGGTGATGCCCACAACAGCGATGGCTCGCTGTTCGCCAACAGCATCGGGAACGACTCCGGCCGCAACCCCATCGGCCTCCCGTACGTGTTCGACGCCGAGACCGGCACCCCGATCGTCGAGATCGAAGGTCCGATCGTCGCCCGCTCGCATTCGACCCGACGGGTGGCAGCCTGATCGCAGCGCTCGACGATGGGACGGTTGCCACGTTCGACCCGCTCACGGGCGATCGCCTGTCGCAGGTGGCGACGGACGAGTCGTTCGGCTACATCGCAGCCGCGGCGCTCCCTGACGGCACGCTGATCATGGTGTCGCGGAGTGTCATCGAACTCGTCGAGCGTCATCGACGTGCTCGTCGACCGACACTCTTGCGGACGGTCGTCACCGGTACACCGGCCGCGATCAGCTGGGTGGCGTGGCAGTGGCGGAGGTCCTGCAGGCGAACGTTGCGCTTCCGCAGCCGCCAACGCGAGCGTCAGGTGGTTCGGTCGACGAGCACGTCGTTGTCGAACGAGAACACGTAGACCGGCTCTGACAGCCCCTGCTCGTCAGCCAGCTTCGCCGGACGCTCACGCAGCTCGTCGACTCGGCACTCGCCGGTCGCCTCGATCTTGCCGTCGGCTTCGACGACATCGAGCTCGTGCCGGTCGATGCGTTCAGCAAGGAACGGCGTCAGGAACGCTTCGGGTGATCCGGCTTTCAGCCCGGCAGAACGCACCCGCGGCTGAGTGATCTGTACTGGTTGCGAGACCAACGTCGACGGTTTCGTCGCTGTTCGGAGGTGTGATGTGGTCGTACATCAGCGCGACCGGATCAGGTACGCCCGCGGCTGTCAGGCCGAGGCACAGGGACTGAGGGTCGACTGTGGATGCCATTGCGTCAGAGATGTTCATGTCGTTGACGACGCAGATCAGCAGTTCGGTCGCCGTCTCCTCGAGTTCTTCGCGCACGTGGAAGCCGTGGAACTGGTTGTCGTCGTCGACGGAGAACCGGCCGACGAGTTGCGTTCCGAGTGTCAGCGAACTGGGGTTCGGCCATGTCTGCGAACGTCGCCCACATGTCGTCCTCTGGTGCCAAGAACACTCGCTGTCGATCCGCACTGAGTTGTTGGTGGGCGTCTGCGGCGTGGGCGTTGATCTCGAGTCCGGTGGGTTCAAGTCTCGTCCCTGGGTCCTGGTTCTTCGGGCGCCGCGCGATGAGGGCTCACGAATCGTTCGGTTGAGTGCCTTGCCGACACGGCTCGCTGCTGCTGGGTCTGTCCGGCCTTCGAGCCATGCTACGTCGCTCCACAGCTGTCACCAGGCGTGCATGCGGGCAGGCGCGGTTCCGTGGTCGCACCCCGAGGGGGTCACGAGCTGTCTCGGGTCGTCGAGTGGGCGGCGACTGCTTCGATCACGAGGTCGATGGTGATGGCGAACGAGTCGTCGATGTCGTCAGGTAGGCCGAAGCCGCCCCCGAGTTCGAGATGGACGAACCCGTGGACCGAGGCCCGCAGCGCCCGGATGAGCGGGATCACGCTCGCGGGGTCGACGCCCATCCCAGCGAGCACGGATCCGACCACGCTGATCGGCTGGGCGAGGGCGGCGGCCACCTCGGGATCTTGTTGGGGGGAAGGTGCGGGCAGGAACGAGTCGTACAGGCCGGGGTGGCGATGGGCAAACGATCGCAGCTGCTCGGCGATCGCTCTGAGTGCCTGCGTCGACTCGAGGCCCTCGACGCTGTCGGCGAGCTCGGCAGTGAGCAGGCTGCTGGCGTGGATGCTCAGTTGCCGGCGTATCCCGGCGAGGCCGTCGACATGGTTGTAGAGCGACGGAGACCGGACCCCGAGCCTCGATGCGACCGACGCCAGACTGAGCGCGTCGAGCCCGTCGCGATCCGCGATCTCCGCGGCCGCTGCGACGACCTGCTCCCGTGTCAGTCCGAGCTTGCGTCCCATCAGCCCGGCACCGTGGACGTGGGCGGCGGCGGCGGCGAGGCAGCCGTTCGGTCCCGGGGCTGACCCTTCTGCTGGCTCCGGTGCGCGGTCACGCCCGGACCAGCCATTCGACACGGTCCAACGACACGAGATAGTGGCCGACGATCGCCACTGCGAACACGATGCCCAGCGCAGGGCGACCGGCAACGGCGACGGCGGCGGCCCCGCCACCCAAGATGGCCAGTTCGAGGACGAGACGGACCACCCCGTCGACCTCGACGGGCGCGACGCCGGAGCGGCTCGGGTCGTCGAGCACATTGAACACAGCCCAGATGACCGCCGCCGCGACCGGCACGACCACCACGGAAATCCAACGGCCCGGGCCGGAACCGAATTTCCAGGCAGCTGCAGCGAGCCCGATCAACGCCGCGAGCTCGAGCAGGAACCGCAGCGCCAGATTCCATCCGGCCATCGTCGGGGGCATCACGACGAACGACCGACGGCGGCTTCGACGCGGACCTTGAGAGCGGCGTTCATGGCTTCGAACCCGGCGGCCGTTTGGGTGTCGAGCGACGTGCGCATGAAACGCACCAGGATTCCGTCGAACTGCTCGCTCTGCGTCACCAGGGTGCCCCCGTTCTCGCTCGGTGCGAGGTCGCAGCGGTGCCGACCGTCGAAGATCCCGGGCAGTCCCAGACGACCGAGCCATTCGAAGGCAACGGGAGCCTCGACCACGGTGACCGTGGGCTTGAACGTGATCGCCCTACCGCCTGGAGGCTGCATGCGGTTGGTGAGGCGCTCGCCCACGTCGGCACGACCCTCGGCGGAGACGATGAAGGGATTCCAGTTCGGGTAAGCGGCCAGATCGGTCAGCGTCTCCCAGACGACCTCGATCGGCGCTGCGATCTCGACTTCGGTGTGCAGTTCATGATGCATCGCTGACTCCGTCCCAATGACTAATGATGTTAGTCACAGTAACTAATGGCATAAGACATGTCAAGCGCCGCCGAGGAGTTCCCGACGTGCGACATGGAGCCGCCGGATGTGGCCGCGGCGGATGTCGGCGACGTGCAGCATCGGCTGATCGGGCGAGAAGGCGAGCCCGTCTTGGTCACACGAAGCGGTGGGCGTGCCCCGAGACAGCGACCACATGTGCTCGCGTCGGCCTCGCTGCGACGAGCGGGCTGCTGGTCGACATGCTCGCCCTTCGAGACCGAGCCGCCGTCGAACACTGGGTTGCGTCCGCCACCGGCTTCATCGACCAGTCTCGGCCGGGCAGACTGGTGGCGTGGGGTGGTTCGATGTCGGTCGGAAGTGCATGCACCGTCGGGCGGTGGAGCGGCAGGACAAGGGCTATCCCTCTTCTGTTCGACGGCGCGTCGTCACGGCGACAAATGCGGAATGGTTGAGCCAGTTCGACGCCGCGGGACCGTTTTCGAAGTAGCTGTCAACATGTACCTCGGCGCACCTCTGCTGGCGCGCCCAGTCGACAAACGCCTCGGTGAGTTGCTGCCCGACGCCCGCTCCGCGAGCCTCGCTACGCACATACATGCTTCGAAGCACGCCGAAGGCCACCGGCTGGCGAGTCGGGCTCGACTGAGCGATGTAGCCGTCGACGAGTCCAACGATCGTGTCGTTGCGTCGAGCAACGAGAACGATCGAGTTGTCGTCGGCAAGAAGCCGTTCGAAGTCAGTAGTTCCTTCCCGTAGCGGCCACGTCACATCGGCATGGGGATCATGCACGCCAGCATCTTCGGCGAAGAGGAGGGCTTGGAGTTCGACGAGCCATTCGATGTCATCGTGCTGTGCGATCTCCACACTCGTCATCATCCGCACCGTGGCAATGGGCTGAAACGAACAGCGCAGCGATTTCGCGGTTGATGAGAAGATGGGGCTATCTGGCGCTGCACCAGGGTCGTTGCGAGCGGGTCGTTCACGTCGTCGGACCGGATGACGGCGCGACGTCTGTGTGGCGCCGCCACGGCTCTCGAACTGGGCGGGCGTCGCGACCGGCGGGCTCTGCGGCTCCCACTCGAGCAGGTCCTTGTCGCCGGAGACGATGACGTCGGCCTCGTGCGTTCTCGCGAGAGCGATGAGGTGGTCGTCGTTCGGGTCGCGTGTCTCGGTCAGAACCTCACCGGGGCGTCGACGAGATCGACAAGCGTCTCGATCGTGTCCACGAATAGGGTCGCAGTCTCGAGACTGATCCACTTGCGGAGTCGAGGCTGGGTCCACAGTCGGCATGGCAAGTTGTCCCATCATTCTCGATCGCGACGCGGACCGACCGTCTCCCTCAAATCCTGCCGTCGGCGCCGAAGGAACGATCGTTCCGACTCGTTGGTGCTGCACTCCATTGCGCGGCCCAGTGCGGCGGCAGCCGCATCGACCCGACCGAGTCGAGCCAGGACGTCAGATCGAGCCGTATGGAAGTACACGTAGCCGTTGACGTCGCCGGAGAGGTCATCCGCCTGTGGAATCGCATCGAGTGCGGCGAGCGCAGCGGCGGGTCCGTGTACGTGGTCGACGGCGATCGCCCGGTTCAGTGCAACCAACGCGCTGGGCTGACGTTGCAGCAGCACGTCGTACAGGCGTAAGACGGCTGGCCATTCGGTGGCCTCGAAGGTGGGTGCAGTGGCGTGCAAGGCGGCAATCGCCGCTTGGAACTGAAAGGGTCCACCGCGCTGGAACGAGTGTGCTCTCGCCAATTCGGCGAGACCGCGTGCGATCATTGGTTGGTCCCACAGCGAGCGGTCTTGGTCGGCAAGCAGGATCGGGCTGCCGTGGCGATCGAGACGGCTGGACCTTCGGGCATCGGTCAGCAACAGGAGCGCGTGAAGTCCTGCGACTTCGGGATCGTTCGGAGCGAGGTGGCTCAGCAGTTCGGCAAGCCAAATTGCCTCTTCGCAGAGATCTCCTCGGATGAGTGCGGTGTCCGTTGCGCTGGCGTGGCCCTCGGTGAAGATCGACGAGATCACTTCGCAGACCGCACCGAGGCGCTCGGTGAGCGTCTTCACGTCTGGTGGATCGAAGGGAATGTGTGCGGCTCGGATCTTCGACTTGGCGCGAGTGAGGCGACGCGTCATCGTCTCCTCGGACACCAGAAAAGCACGAGCGATTTGTGGTGTCGAGAGCCCGGCCACGACCCGCAGGGTCAACGCGACCTGAGCCTCGGGGGCGAGGGCAGGATGGCAGCATCCGACCAAGAGGGCGAGTTGCTCGTCGAGTGCTTGCCCAGAGTCGAGGTCGATGTCAGGCGAGTCCGTGCTGTCGGAGTTGGTCGTTGCGCGGTCGGTCAACACCGCGAGACGATCCTCCAAGCGCTTCGTTCTGCGGATCTGATCGATTGCTTTGCGCCGGCCGGTCGTGACCAACCAGGCGCCCGGTCGGTCGGGGACACCATCGGTGGGCCACCGCGTCGACGCCTCGATGAACGCGTCTTGTGCAGCGTCCTCCGCGATGGTGAGGTCGCCGACATCGCGCATCAGCGTGGCCACCAGCCGTGGCCACTCCGTGCGAAAGACGTCGGCGACACCCATCAGATCCGTCAGCAGACTCTCTCGGCCTGGCTCGTCAGCCGTCGAACTCCATGACTGGGCGGACCTCGATGGTGCCGAAGTGAGAGTTCGGAATCTTGGCGGCCCAATCGAGTGCTTCGTCGAGGTTGGCGACGTCGATCACGTAGTAGCCGCCGATCACTTCCTTCGACTCGATGAAAGGTCCATCGGTGACGATCCGCTTGCCATCGCGAATTCGGACGGTGCTCGCGGTGTCGGCGCCTTGCAGCGCTTCGCCGGCGACCATGGCGCCCGCCTCGGCGAGGGCCTGGCTGTAGGCAGCCCATTCGCCCATGTAGGGGCCAAACGCTTCGCTGTCCGGGGTTGGTTCGTCGGCGGGGTCGCTTGCGAGGAGGAGCATGTACTTCACGTTGTGACGTCCTTTATGTCGGTGACCATTCTTGATTGTCACAGAGACGACGAACGGCGAAACGAAATCCGGACACATGCGCCGAGAATCCGTGCCTGAAACTTGGGGCGCTGACCGGAGACGCTCGGGGAATCTCAGACCGATCGCAGCGGTTCGCGTTGAACGAACTGGCCCCGCCGTTGGTCAAAACCACTCGCCATCCGCACTCTCGACCGGTCACGGCGCGACTCGCACCCGCTCGCAATCGCGACCCGAAACGCTCCGACCTGCGCCGCATCGCCGGCGATTCACGTTGCGCATGCGGCGCATGTTCGGTCCGATCGTGTCGGCCGGCAATGGTGCGTCGGTGCTGTAGAGGGCTTCGACTTTGGCGCCGACGGCGGCGCATTCGTTGGCGACGACGCGGTTGGAGTTCTGGGCGTAGCGGCGGGTCATGTCCACGGATCGGTGCCCGTGCAGGGCAGCGATGACGAATCCTCGCAAGTGAGATGTCAACCAGACCGGGGCAGACCCATCCGAATCTTCACCACGCGTAACAACGACACCGCCAAGCCGAACGAGAACTCGCCACCACCGGACGACTCCACCCTGGCCAAACGGCCGATTGCAGGGTCGATGGTCTTCATCTGAACCGCAGGACGGAGGTCGACGAGGAAGTCGACATCGCTACCTTCCGTGCCCTCGCCACGAGCGACCGATCCGAAGACACGCAGCCGCGACGCTCCACGAGCCTGGGCGGTGGCGAAGATCTCCTCACGGCGCCCGCACAACTCTGCCAAGGTCGGCGGCGACATTCCCGGAGAATATTCGAGCAGGAGCCCTGAGTCGGGTAGTGATCCGTGACATGGGTCGTTCAGGGTGGATCGCATGAACGGATCCGAGGACGTCGTCGACCTCACCGCACGAGCTCGCCGGCTCACGCTCACGACCGAGGAGCTCGCGGAACGGTGGCATGCATCCCGAGTCCCTCAAGCGCGCCGGTCGCAACGGGAGCTCGCCGGTGCGACCGATCATCCCCGGGTCATGTCGGTGGGTGTTCGCACTCGCCGCCGTCGATGCCTGCGTGCGTCGACAGCGACAGCGAGTCCGGCCCGCCGGCCTCGGCCGCTGCCCCAGTGCAAGCCGCGGACCTGAGCGACCGGACGGTGACACAGCCGGATCCAACCAGGACGCCTGCCACGAGCTGGCCGCCTGCCCTGATGCTCGCTGGTGAGCGACGTGGCTGGAGTTGGGGGCGGATCTGGAGACCGTCACGCGGCGGAGTAGCTCGTAGACATCGACATCGACATCGACCTCGACGCCGGCTGCTTTCACGCCGAGCCGTACCACCAGCAGTACCTCGCCAAGAATCCGACCGGGTACTGCGGCATCGGTGGCACGGGGTCAGCCGCCCGATCGGGCTAGCCTCCTAGGGCACGTCCGTCAAGCAGGCGAGCGACAACCCCTCAGCAAGGAACACATATGGGATTCATGGACAAGATCAAGGACACGTTGGGCAAGGGCAAGGACTCGGTCAGCGTCGACAGCGTCAAGGACACCGCGGGCAGCGTCAAGGACAGGGCCGACGGCCTGGTCGAAGAGCACAGCGGCAAGATCCCCGACGCGGTCGAGGGTGTCTACGACAAGGCGAGCGACGCGGCGGAGAAGATCATCCCCGGCGAGGACGCCAAGGGCGACTGACCCGACGGTGGTCGCCCGAGCGCGTCACCACCGGCCCGATCTGATCTCGTCGCCGTCGGCGTTGAGCCCACGGCTGGCGAAGCGGAGTGCGCCGGGTGTCGCCGACAACCACGCGATCAGACTCTGCATCGGGGTCCGCGACAGGTTCTGATCGAACAGGAGCCTCACGCCGGAGGGGCAAGTCGGCGTTCACGAAGTGCAGCAAACTCGATCGCTACACGAACATGCTGCTCGAAGAACTCGGGCAAGTGGGCGATGTTCTGTTCGGTCGTCATGCCCGACGCGAGGTAGTCGAGCGCGTCGGAGACAGCGATCCGGGTGCCGACGAAACACGGCTTGCCGCTCCGCACACCTGGGCGGATCTCGACCAGCGCCGTCAGCTCCACGAGCACAAGCTACTGCGCCCACCTACCGCGCTGCTGGGGGGCACCGTAGGCGGTTCGAGCACAGTTGGTGCAGATGTCCAGAACTCTGACCGGGATAAACGCACGTGCGGAAATGGGCTGCGTCCGGTGTCGACGAATGCGGTGGGACGGAGCGCAAGGATCAGTCGTTGTCGCTGAGCGATTCGGCAATCTGTGCGAGCTGGGCGCGGAGCAACGGAACGTCGTTGTCGATCACATTGCCGACGACGTCGTGCTCGATGTGGAAGTACGCATGAGCGAGGATCACCCGGATTCCGCTGATCTCGCGCCAGGCCACCTGCGGGTGAGCGCTCTTGATCTCGTCGGACACATGCGAGGCCGCCTCGCCAAGCACCTCGATCCAGCGCTGTGCAGCTGCCTGGATCACCGGGTCGTCGACGAGCCGCTGCCGGTCCGATGCGTGTTCGAGGAGCAGGTCGCACATCTCGATCATGTCGAGGAGACGATCGCTGTCGCCTCTCACAGCTCGACGGCGTCGGCGAGCACGCGTTGGGCGACCCTCGGGCGCAGTCCGCGTTCGGTGACGACGTCGACGTTCCGCTCGAGGAGGTCCTGGAGATCCATCAGCAGGCCACCGAGGTCGAGCAGGCTCCGGCCCGGTTCGAGGTCGACCAGGAAGTCGATGTCGCTACCGTCGGCGGCTTCGCCGCGAGCGACGGAGCCGAACACTCGCACCCTGGAGGCCCCGCGGGCGCGGGCGATCTCGACGATCTCGTCGCGCCGATCGCGCAACTCGGTCAACGTCGTGCCGGCCATGTCTCCCAGGATATGTCAGACGAGCCCCCAAGTCGGGGTAGTGATCCGTGACGTGCATGGTGGATCGTCGGACGCATGTCCACTCACAAACTCGTCGACATCACGAATCGAGGTGCCCGCCTCACCCTCACGACCGAGGTGCCCACCCACCGGTGGGGCATCCATCCCGAGTCGCTCAAACGGGCCGTGCGCAACGGGTCCTCACCGGTCCGGCCGATCATCCCCGGTGCCGGTCGTTGGGTGTTCTCGCTCGCCGCGGTCGAACGCGCCGAGCAGCAGACGCTCGCGAGCTGACCATGCGCGCGTCGCCGTCGTCGAATACGCCCAGTACGCCGTACTGCTGTGGATCACACCGATCTTCCTGATCGTGTTCGGCTTGATCAAGTTCTCCAACGACGAGCTTCCACCCGAGGAGACCGCTCAGGACAGCTACGGCGACGAGCCGGCCGAACTCCCCGAGCGCCGAACATCGGTCTGAGCCGACTCACGCCGACGGCGGGAGGTCGCCGTCGTGTTCGCGTGGGTCGGCCGCTTCGTCGATGACGAAGGTCGGCATACCGACGTTGTAGCGCAGGGAGGCGTAGCGCAGGCCCAAGATGATGACGATCGGGACCCAGAGCACGTACACGGCCCGAATGTCCAGCTGGAGCAGCATGATGTACGCGAAGGCGCCGGCGAGTGCGGCCACCATGTAGAGCCGTCCGTCGGTGAGCACACTCGGGATGTCGTTGGCGAGGATGTCGCGGATCATGCCGCCGCCAACACCGGAGATCACACCGATCGCCGCCGCGGCCACGTCGTTCGCGCCGGCAACGAGGGCGATGTTGGTGCCGGTGACCACGAACAGCGCAAGGCCGAATGCGTCGAAGGACTGAACCAGCCAGTAGGCCTGCTTGACCTGTGTGGACGCGACGCGGAACAGCGGGATGCTGAGCGCGGCGCTCGCCACGCCCACGGCCAGGAAGGTGGGATCCTCGACCCAGAACACCGTCCGCTGGAGGAGCAGGTCCCGGAGGGTGCCACCGCCCACCGACACGATCGCTCCGAGCACGAGCACGCCGCTGATGTCCATCCGATTGCGGCCGGCGACCAGCGCACCGGTGATCGCGAACGCGATCGTGCCGAGATACTCGAGAATCGGCTGGATGGTCTCGAGCGCCCCCGAGATCAGGTCTTCGGCTGAGCCTTGTTGGGCGAGCAACACCGACACCGACGCGTCAGCCGGGGTGGCGGAGCGACGTCAACTCCACAGCTCGGGGAGATCGAAGTGCGTCCGGGCCGCGAAGTGGTCAGGTGAGGGGATCTTGATCCACAGCTGTCGTCGTCGGGTGTCGACCACCGTCTGGTAGTTGGTTGCGTCGGCGTCCTGCTGGGTCGGCTTCGTGCAGCCACCGCCCTCGATGAAGTTGCCGTCCTTGTCGAACAGCGTCAGGTCCATGAGGTTACGGATGGTCTCCGCGTCGACGGTCCCGGGGTGCTCGGCGAGGCGATCGGTCATGTTCGAGAATCGACGCAGCGAGTTGCTCACGGTCTCGCGCACACCGAGGCCCCAGTCAGCGTCGAGGAAGCTGTTCACCACCACCAGCGAGTTCTCACCCGGGTCACGGAGGCGGTTCCCGCCGAGCGACGTGCACTCCATCGACACGGCCCGGGTCTCGTCGGCCACCGTCACGATGGTCGACGTGCTCTGCGCGGTGCCGTTGATGCGTGTGACCAAACCCTCCAGGGTGGCCGTCTCGGCGAGGAGATCGAGGTAGATGTTCACGATCGGTGGTCGTCCCATGTACACGATCGAACCCCCCATGCTGGTGCCGTCATGCAGGTCGATGTAGGCACCGTGTTCGTTGATCGCGGACATCGCTCCGGTCATGCCAGGCCAACCCACCACCGCGGTGCGATACGAACCGTCCGTCGGCGAGCGCACGGTCAATACCTGAGCGAACTCGTTGAATGTCGGCGTCCAGTCCATGTTGCGGCCCACGTACACCCCACCGTCAACCGAGTGCGCCCCCCACGACGCAATCGACGTACAGCCCGCGAACGCATGGATCTTCGACTGACTAGAACCCGAACTCCATCATCTGGTCGAGCATGCCGACGCTGTTGATCGGCCAACCGGACCCTTCCGAAACGCCCAGGAGGAACTCGCGGTTGCGAGTCGAGAACGCCGACATCGCCCGATTGGTCCACGTCGCCATGACGTCGTCGGTGATCGCTCCGGAGTCGCGATCGGGCTGGACGATCACGTCCCACGTCTGCTGCATGTGGTCGACCATCAGCGCCCCGTACTGGACCCCATCTCGCGGTTGGTCCCGCGCAGCACCGGGACCACGAAGCTATTCGCCTCGTACAGCGTCCCCCCGCCGTGTTCTGCGACCTTCTTCAACTGATCTGCCACCAATGACCTCCTCGTCAAAGGCACAGCATCCACCAACGCACCCACGGCTGTCCAACCCAACGATCGGGTCGGATTGCTCGTCGCAGCGCCGCACTTCCATGCGAAGTCGCACACCTTCGCACTAACGGGGGCCGCTCGATAATCACTCGCTTGACCCGTTGGCCCCGCTCGCGATCGGCACGTCCGCGAGCGGTCGGGTCCGCGATATCGGACTCTTCTGCTGGATCTCTGGTGGCCTGGATCGATCAACACGACCTCGCTCCACGTCAGCCCGCTCCACCTCAGCGGCCCATCGAACCACAACTCCGGCCGGAACCACCCGGAATCGACATCGGCTTCTGAGCATCCGACGACCACGGCACTCGGCGGGACTCAAGTCGGCCGGCACCGCGACGCCGGGTTCAATCGCTGGTGCGTTCGAGCCAGTACGCCGGCGAGCGGTGCTGGTGGAATACAGCGAGCACGAGCAACTGCTCGTCGGTGACTTCGTAGCCGATGGCCCACGGGAAGCCTCCCACCGGCAACTTGCGGTTGACGACGGCGCCATCGGGCCTGGTCACCACCGGCTTGCCGACGTTGGGCCATCGGCTACCGCGCAGCGCGGCCGCCTCGACCGCGGCGAGGAACCGGTCGCCCAATCCCGCAGCCTCGTTCTCGTACCACGCCGCTACGCGTACGACCTCAGCCGCGGCAAGGGGGTGGTACCCGATCTCGAGCGTCACCGGGACCGGCGACTGGCGGCGACCTGGTCGAGGACCTCGTCCCAGGTCAGCGTCTTGACGTCGCCGGAGGCGATCTGCGCCGAGCGGCGCTGCATCTCCTCACCCCAGGCCCGATCGATCTCGTCGGGATCGGCGTCGGAGATGTCGTCGTCAAGACTGGCGAGCAGCTCCACGGCGAGTTCGGCGCGCTGCTCGGCAGGCAGCGCGAGGGCCTCGTCTCGCAGGGCGGAGGGCGTCGCACTCACGGACATCACATTACTCCTCGTTTGACTCGTGCGGTGGGGCGAGCAGGGAAGCCACGGCGTTCGCCAGAGCTCGATCGGTCTCACCGACGCGACCGCTGTGGTGCTTCGCTGCGATCGAAGGATCGTGGCCGGCGCGCATCGCGACCTGCGTCACGCTGTAGCCCATCTCTTGGCCGTAGGTCTCCATGAACTTGCGCAGGTCGTGGAAGTTGAGGTGGTCGAGGCCGACCCGCTCGCGCATCCGGCCGAAGTACTGCGAGACCGTGTCGGGCTTCCACGGAACCGAACCGTCGGCAGCATCGGTGAACACGTACGGGTCGTCGACCAAGTCGACGTGGACGAGGCCACTCCGTGCCTCGACATCGGCCAACTGTGCGCGCAGGATCGCGACCGTCAGGTCGTCGAGGGCGATCGTCCGCGTCCGGCGGTGCTTGGTCGGGATCTCTCGCGCCGGTTCGCCCGGCATCTTCACGACTGACGCCGACACTCGAAGAACGCCGCGCTCGAGATCGAGATCACGGGTCCGGCGCAGCGCACACAGCTCGGCTCGTCGGAGCCCGGTGGTGGCGGCGACCAGGATCGCGCGTGCCATTTCCGGGCGCTTGCCCCGTTCGGCCTCGGCGATGAGCAGTCGTACCTCCTGGGGCGTCGGCACGGTCGGCTCGGTGTTCGGGATCGACGGAGGGTCGGCCCACTGGGCCGGATTGGAGTCACGCCACCCCCACCGGCAGGCCTGGGTGAACATTGACGACAGGCAGGCGTGCACCTGGTACACGCTGCGCGCCGCGAGCCCTCGTGCCTGGTGGGCGCCGTAGAGGTCGGTCAGCGTCTTGGTGGTCACCTTGGTGACGGGCATCGAGCCGAGCGTCGGCCGGATATTGCGTTCGTAGACCAATTCGTAGCCCCGCACCGTGTTGGGCGACCGGCCCTTGCGCCGCAGCTCGATGATCCACTCGGCAAAGAGATCGTCGAGGGTGGCCCGCGCACGAGTGTGGCGGCCCTTGCCGACATCGACCAGCAACGCCGCGCGCGCCTTCTCGGCGTCTCGGAGGTTCCCACGAAAGGTCCGGCTCACCTGGCGCCTCTTGCCGGTCAGCGGGTCGCGGCCGGCCTCGACGATCAGCTCCCACACGCCGGGAGCACGCTCTCTCATCCCCGGAGCCGTTCGCAGCTCAGCCATGCGGGAAGCCTACGCGATTCCAACGAAGATGTTGGATATCTGTTGGATTTCAACTTCGACGGATCGTCGGATGGTCTTGAATCCGTCTAAACAACCAGCTAGATCGTGTGGGGCGGGTGGGGATCGAACCCACGACCCGGGGATTATGAGTCCCTTGCTCTGACCACTGAGCTACCGCCCCGAAAACGCACGACAGGGTCCCACATCGGGACCCTGCAGTCTGGCTCCGGGAGCAGGGCTCGAACCTGCGACAAATGGATTAACAGTCCACTGCTCTGCCAACTGAGCTATCCCGGAATGTCGACCCTGGAGGTTATCGCCTCCGCCATCGGGAACAACGACACGATCCTGGTCGCGCGGTCGGCCCATCAGCGGTAGCGGAGCGCCGGCTCGTCCAGGTCGATCGCCGGGAACTCGTCACGCTCGATGTAATAGTCGTTCGAGACTGTCCAAGGCGCGTGCGTGCCCTGTTTCGCCATGAGATCGCGACCGCGGATCATGTACCCAGGATTGAACTCCTCCTCAGGCACGAATGGTCGGCGCTCCATCCCCTGATCGGCGTCAGCGATGGTCGGCGTGCAGACAGTGGCGCCGAGTTCGTCCATGTGGTTGAGGAGCCGGACGACGAACTCGGAGATCAGGTCGGCTCGCATCGTCCAACTCGTTCGGAGATAGCCGAAGACGACGGCCAGATTGGGGACACCGGAGAACATCACGCCGCGATACGTGATCGTGTCGGCAGAGTCGAGCGCCTCACCGTCGAGGCTCACCTGCACGTCGCCGAGCACGTTCAGGTCGAAGCCGGTCGCCGTGATGACGATGTCGGCCGTCAGCTCGTCGCCCGATTGCGGCAGGATGCCGGTCGGCGTGAAGCGATCGATGTGATCGGTCACGACCGACACCTTCCCCTCCCTGATGCCGACGAACAGGTCGCCGTCGGGGATGACGGCCAGACGCTGCGTCCACGGCAGGTATCGCGGGCGGAAGTGGGTGTCGATGTCGAAATCGTCGCCCAGATACTCGCGAGCCGCCTTCAACAACTCGTCGATGATGAAGTCGGGTTGCTCTGCGGACAATTGATGGATCACCTGGCCGTCGGCGAGCACCTTGCGACGCATGATCTCGTGGATCCACTCCGGCGGCACGTCGAGCGCCCGGAGCTGCTCGGCCAACTCGTCGACATTCGGTCGCGGATAGAAGTACGTCGGCGATCGCTGCAGCATCGTGATGTGCTCGCAGTCGTCGGCCATGTTGGGAATCAACGTCGCGGCGGTCGCACCCGAGCCGATCACGACGACCCGCTTGCCCGCGTAGTCGAGATCGTCCGGCCAGTGCTGCGGATGCACGACCTGGCCTTCGTACGTGTCGAACCCGGGCCAGTCCGGGGTGTAACCCTCGGAGTGGCGGTAGTAACCCGAGCACATCCACAGGAAACCGCAGGTCATCGAGAACGACTCGCCGGTGTCGGCGCGCTCGACATCGAGGCGCCACTGCGCCTCGTCACTGCACCAATCCGCCCGAGTGATCGTGTGCTCGTAGCGGATGTGACGGCGGAGGTCGTGTTCGTCGAGCACCTCGTCGAGGTACTCCAGGATCTGCCCGGCAGTCGCGATCGGGGGTCCCGTCCAGGGCTTGAAGCCGTACCCGAAGGTGTACAGGTCGCTGTCGGAGCGGGCACCCGGATAGGTGTGTTGACGCCACGTGCCACCGAACGCCTCCTTGGTGTCCAGCAGTGTGAACGTCTTCGCCGGACAGTCGCGCTGCAGGTGCACCGCGGCGCCGATGCCCGAGATGCCGGCGCCGACGATCATCACGTCAACGTGTTCGGGTTCGTTGCACGGCCGGGCCTCGGAGCTCACCGACGGATGCCTACTCGCTTTCGAGGAACTCCCGCAATCTCTGCGAACGTTGCGGATGCCGGAGCTTGGCGAGCGTCTTGGCTTCGATCTGACGGATGCGCTCGCGGGTCACCCCGAACTCGCGGCCGACCTCCTCGAGCGTCTTGGCCTGTGCACCGTCGAGCCCGAACCGCATCCGGACGATCTCCTGCTCGCGCTCGCTCAGTTCGCCGAGCACCTGCTCGACAGCCTCGTGGAGCATCGCCCTGGTGGCCGCATCGGCGGGTCCGTCGACGTTCGCGTCCTCGATGAAGTCGCCGAGGTTCGACTCGTCCTCCTCGCCCACCGGCGAGTCGAGTGACAGTGGATCGAGCGCGTAGCGCAGCAGATCGCGGACCTTGTCGGGCTCCATCTGCAGCTTGGCTGCCAGCTCGTCGACCGTCGGCTCGCGTTCGAGCTCTTGATGCATCTGGCGCCGAACCCGGGTGAGCCGGTTCATGTGTTCGACCATGTGCACCGGAATACGGATCGTGCGGGCCTGGTCGGCGATCGAGCGGGTGATCGCCTGACGGATCCACCACGTCGCATACGTCGAAAACTTGAAGCCTTTGGTGTGGTCGAACTTGTCGACGGCTCGCATCAATCCGAGGTTGCCCTCCTGGATCAGGTCGAGCAGCTGCATCCCGCGCCCCGAGTAACGCTTGGCGATGCTCACGACGAGACGCAGGTTCGCCTGGGTCAGCTCGCTCTTGGCACGTTCGCCGCGCTGCACGGCGCGCAGCAGCATACGCTCGCTCGCCTGATCGGAGACCCCCTCGTCGATCTGAGCGGCGGCGAGCTGGCCCTCTTCGATGAGTTGGGCGAGGCGACGCTCGTCCTCGGTCGTGAGCAGGTCGACCTGACCGATCTCGCGCAGGTAGAGGCGGACGGTGTCGGACGTGCCGCCGTCGCCCTTCGCCATTCGTTTCTGACCTCGCCGCCGGCGTCGCCGGGTGAGCAACCGCTCGACGTCTTCATCGTCGACGACCACCTCGCGCCGCCCGCCCCGGGGCGGTGTGTCGTCGTCACCCTCGTCGGGCACGGTCTCGTCGATCGTGATGCCCGCAGCCGTCAGCGAACTGTTGACCGCCAACAGCGCGTCCCCGGTGAGCTCCACGTCACGCAAGACGTGTGCGACCTGCTCGGCGTGCAGCTCGCCATCGGCGCGACCGCGCGCCACCAACGCATCCCACTCCGATCGGTCGACCCCCTCCAACGGCGGCGGAACCGTCGACAAGTTCACCGGGTCATCCCCCACCAGTGCGTGCCTCCATGCGTCCTTCCAGCCAACCTAGCAACCAACCCGCCGCATCGAGCCCCAGGGCGCCGTCGCTCAACTGCTCCATCCGTACCCGAGCTTCGGCATCGTCACGGATCCGCTCCGGATCCGAACGCGTGGCCCGTTCGGCCAGCTCCCGACGAACGGCTGCCGAGATGAGGTTCCGCGCCTCCGACGCCGGGTCGGCGTCGACGTCGACGACCGCTGCCCGCTCGAGCACGTCGCGTGCCTCCGGGTCCGCGGCCTCGAGCGCTGCACCCAGGTCGCCGCCCGATGCTGCAACGGCGAGAAAGGCCCGACGGTAGACGTCGTCGGCGAACAGCGACTCGACGAGCCAGGTGGCGATCGCGTCCCAGTTCTGGACCAGCAGAGCAATCGCCACGAACTCGGCGTTCTCTCGCCGCTCCCGACGCTGCTTCGGCCGGACGACATTCACGTGCGGTCGTCGGACACCGCGCTCGGCCATCGCCACGAGATCGTTGACGGGCATGCCGACCCGGGCTGCGACCTCACCGGCGTATAGCTTGCGGATGTTCACGTTCGGATGTTCGTTGACAACGGTCATCGCCGCCTCGGCGAGCCGTGCGATCGCCTCGGGTGACTGTGGGGCCTGACCGTCGACGACCCGGCCGAGCCGGAACCCGAGGAACGGCGTGGCACCTTCGATGGCTGCGGCCAATCCTTCCGGGTCATGCTGCGCCATCTCACCCGGATCCTTCCCACCCGGGAACGTCGCGACGCTCACCTCGACCTGGTACTTCTCCTCCCACTCGTAGAAGCGCTCGGCCGCACCCTGGCCGGCGGCGTCGGCGTCGAACGCCAGCACCACCCGGCTGGCATAACGTTTGAGCAGCCGGACGTGCTCCTCGGTGAACGCCGTACCGCAGGTGGCGACGGCGCGAGGCAACCCGGCCTGATGGAAGCCGATCACATCGGTGTAGCCCTCGCACACGATGACCTGGTTGGCATTGACGATGTCGCCCTTGGCCCAGTTCAGACCGTAGAGGATCTTCGACTTCGTGTAGATGGGCGTCTCGGAGCTGTTCTTGTACTTCGCTGGATCGGTCGAACCGGGCAGAACCCGCCCGCCGAGCGCGACCGCGTCGCCGTTCTCGGTGAAGATCGGGAACAGCACGCGCGCACGGAACGCGTCCTGGAGCTTGTTGCGGCGGTTCCGGAAGGCGAGCCCGTTGTCGTGCAACAGTTTCGCGTCGATCCCCGACTCCCGGGCGAGGACGTCCCAGTCGTCGGGTGCCCAGCCGAGTTTGAACTGGCGGGCGATGTCGCCGGCCAGCCCCCGGCTGCGCAGGTAGTCCCGGGCCGGGCGGGCGTCCGGCGCGGTCAGCAGGCGGTGGTGATACCACTCGACTGCACGGTTCATCGCTTCGATGAGCTGCTTGCGGCGCGCCCGGTGTTGGCTCTGCCCCGGTGACGTCTCGGTCAGCTGAATGCCCGCACGGCTCGCCAGATACTCGACCGAGCCGACGAAGTCGGTGTGCTCGACCTCCTGCACGAAGGTGAACACGTCGCCCGATTTGTCGCAGCCGAAGCACCGGTACCGACCGGTCTCTTCGCGCACGTTGAACGACGGCGTGCGCTCGGCATGGAACGGGCACAGGCCCACCCAGTTCCGCCCCGTGCGTTTGAGCTGGACGTGTTGACCGACGAGATCGACGATCGACACCGTCGAGCGGATCCGCTCGATGTCGTCATCAGCGATCGCCATGCTGCCGAATCTAACCGCCGATCGAACGGCGGCACCGCGCGGATCGGTCGGCCGTCACCGCTCGGACGGAGGTGGCGGGGACTCGCTGTGCTCGAACGCCTCGTGGGCCAACTCGGCATCGGCCATCGAGCGTTCGTACTTCAGCGAGAACCCGATCGACGCGGTCAGGACGATCGCGATGAACACGAGCGACAGCCACGTGGGGATGTGGTACCACTCGGCGATGATCATCTTCACGCCGACGAAAGCCAGGATGATCGCCAGGCCCTGCTGCAGGAATGTGAACCGGTTGTGCATGTCGGCGAGCAGGAAGTACAGCGCGCGCAGCCCGAGGATCGCGAAGGCGTTCGACGCGAACACGACGAACTGCTCGCGGCTCACGGCGAGCACGGCCGGCACGGAGTCGACGGCGAACACGACGTCGGTCACTTCGACCAGGACGAGCACCGAGAACAGCGGTGTCGCGAGTCGTCGCCCCTTTTGCTTGGTGAACAGCTTCTGCCCATCGAGCTCATCGGTCGTGGGGACGACCTTGTCGACCAGCCTCAGGAACTTGCTCTCCGCCGGATCGACATGATCGTTGTCGGTGAAGATCAACTTGCCGGCGGTGTAGATGAGGAAGCCACCGAAGATGTACAGCACCCACGAGAATCGTTCGATCACCGCGACGCCGGCGAAGATGAAGATCGCCCGCATCACGAGGGCACCGAAGATGCCCCAGAACAGCACCCGGTGTTGGTACTTCTGGGGCACACGGAAGTACCCCATGATCAGCGCCCAGACGAACACGTTGTCGATGCTGAGGCTCTTCTCGATCAGATAGCCCGACACGTACTCGCCGGTGGCCGCGGCGCCGAACCACCACCAGATGACGAACGAGAACGCGAGCCCGCACCCGATCCAGACGGCCGACTCGATCGCCGCCTCCTTCGTCTTCACCTCGTGTGCTTCGCGGTGGACGACCAGGAGGTCGACCAGCAGCATCGTGACGATGATCGCGAGCAGCGCGATCCAGTGCCAGCCCCTGACGTCGAGCACGACGAAGTTCTCGCGGCCGCCGCTCTCGGCCGCCAAGATCGAAGCGATCACGAGGCGGCGACCAGCGGCGACGACATGGCGAACACGCTACCCAGGATCGGTCGGTCCTTCCGATGACATCGCCGCATGGCCGCTCACCCCACCGGTCGCCGGCGCGCCGACCGAGCGATGCCACGCACCCGTAGGATCACATCATGTTCCGGCTGCTCGGATTCGATGTGCACGTCCGCACCGGCTTCCTCCTCTTCACTGGCCTGATCGTCTTCCTCTACCAGGACGCGTTCGGGCTCTGGCTGGCCGGTTCGATCGCCGTCCTCACCCTGCTGCACGAACTGGGGCACGCCCTTGCGGCGAGGCGGGCCGGGTGCCAAGCGTCGATCTCTCTCGACTTTCTGGCCGGGTACACGTCGTTCCGGCCGACGCAGCCGTTGTCGAGAACACAGCGAGCCGGGATCTCGATCGCCGGTCCGTTCACGCAGATCGCGATCAGCGTGGTGATCCTCGTCGCCATGGGCGTGAACCCCGTGTCGTTCGACAGCATCGGCCAGTCGGATGCTGCCGCAGCGATCTGGTGGGCCGGCCCGGCGATCGGCACGCTCAACCTGATCCCGGTCCTGCCCCTGGACGGCGGCCATCTCGCCATGACGGGCCTCGAGAACTTCGTCGGCGATCGAGCGTTCCGTGTGATGGCCATCGTCAGCATCGCCGTGACCCTCGGCGGCGCGGCACTCATGGTCGGAACCGGTCGTACGGGTTTCGTGATCTTCATCGTGTTCCTGCTGTTGAACCAGTTTCAGATCCTCCAGGCCAGTTCGAAACGCCCCGCCCGCAGCGAACAGCGTTTCGTCGACGTGGAGACGATGGCCTGGCAGACGGGTCGGCCCGGCGTGTTGGAGCCCGGCCAGCGACTCTCGCCGTGGTTCGAGGCACATCGTGCTCAGCTCACGGGTGACGTCGGTGGAGCGATGGGCATCATGCTCGCCGACCTTCGGTCGCCGAAGCCGGGCCGCTGGATCCCACCGACCGCGGCGACCCCCGGCCAGTTGAAGGCAGTCGTCGACACGCTGCCCGCTGAGCTCCCACGGGCCGGCAACGAGTACAGCGCTCGGGTACTTGCCGAGGTGCTGCTCGCCACCGGTGACCCCCGACGAGCGGGCGAGTTCGCGGCGACCGCGTTCGCCGATCACCGTTCGTCGACGTTGGCCACGGTCGTGGCACGCGCGTCGGCGGCCCTGGGTGACCGGACCAACTCGGTGCGCTGGCTCGCTGCTGCAGCCGACGCCGCCGACGCGGAATCGGCCAGCCATCGGCGGCTCCTCGCTCACACGATGGACGCTGCGCCGGAGTTCGCGGCACTTCGCAGCGACCCGGAATTCACGGCCGTGCGTGGCGAACTCGTCTGAGCTCACCACCTCGGTGCACGCTGCACCGTTCGGCTTCAGAACTGCACGACCTCGCCGACCGAGCAAGTGCGCTTGACCCACCCGAGGGCCCGAGTTCCCGCAACACTGGTGAGCACTCCCACCTCGTCGTCGCCGTCGAGAACCGGGTCCCCCGGTGAGGCGCCGTCGGTCACGACCAATCGACGGAGTGACCGAGGCGCGTTCGCAGCTCGACTGTCCATTCGTTCGACCAGTTCCTGGCCGGGGTAGCACCCTTTGGTGAAGCTGACCGCCAACGCAGTGACGCCGGTGCCTGCCGGAATCGTCTCACCGGGCGTGATCTCCGCACCGAGTCGGGGCCAGCCCAGCTCGATCCGTGCGGCTTCGTCGGCCACCTCGCCACGCTGGTCGCCGATCGACGTCTCGGCGGCCACCCGGATCTTGAACCGTTCGATCCGGGCGAGCAGCGCCGCACCGAAACCCGCATCGGTGTCGAGCTCGAAGCGTTCGTCGGCGACCCGCGTGAGCCGAGCCAGGCTCTCGACCTTGCCGGTCGGCTCGAGTACGAACGTCCATCGATGCTCACCGACCTCGATTCCGGTCAGGTCCTGGGACAGCTGCGACTGGAGGTAGGACTGGGCGTCGCGCCCCTCGACGACGACGACGTCGCGAACCCCGAGCACCCGGTCGAGATCTCGTGCCGATTCCATGACCCCAGTCTGGCGTGACACACTCGGGTTCCGATGGCCGAGATCGACGAACTCGTACGCCGCACCGTCGGCGCCGTGACGACGATGACCCGGCGCGCCGCCAGGTTCGCGACCAAGCTGCTCATCGGCGTGACGGTGGTCTGTGTCGGCGGGTTCCTCCTGGGCGTCGCTGCGTTGTCCGGCGGCATCCAATCGGTCTGGATCGTGCTCGGCATCGTCTTCGGGTCGATCGCGATCGGGTGTGCCCTGCTGGCGCGATGGCGGGTCGGCTCGGTGCGGCGGCACATGCCGGACCTGGAAGGCGAGGTGCGCTCGATGATCTCGGAGGGCGACCCGGAGACGCGCACGGTGATCGACACGTTCGTCGTGGACGCCGACGGCTCGGGCACCGACGTCGCCGACATCGCGTCACCGAACTCCGCGATCGTCATGTCGCGTCAGATGGGTGGTTTCCGCACGGCCGTCGGGCCCGATCTCGCCCGCCGGCCGCGGCTGCTCGCCGCAGTCCGGGCGCTGACGACGTTCCCGTTCCTGCTGCTCGCCGCGATCGGGATCAGCCTGGTCTTCGGGTTCCTCGGGCTCATCTTCCTGATCGCACTCGCCCTCTGAAGCGGCCACACGGCGTGGTGTCCACGGTCGACGGGGCCCGTGGTCAGGCCACGGAGGAGTTGCGCACCGCAGTCATACGGCGCGCCGCCGGGATCGCGGCCAGCAACGCAGCCGCCTTGTTCCGGCACTCCAGATCTTCGTCGTCCGGGACACTGTCGGCGACGATGCCTGCGCCGGCCTGGAGGCTGGCCGTGCCATCAGGGCGGACGAACATCGTTCTGATCGCGATCGCGGTGTCGAGGTTGCCCGACCAGTCGACGTAGCCCACCACACCTGCGTACGGGCCCCGCTTGACGGGTTCGAGCTCGTCGATGATCTCCATCGCCCGCACCTTCGGCGCACCGCTCACCGTGCCCGCCGGCAACGTCGCACGCAGCACGTCGATCGGGCCGAGCTCGTTTCGTAGATCACCCGAGATCTGCGAGGTGAGGTGCATCACGTGGCTGTACTTCTCGAGCGTCATCAACTCGTCCGGATGGACGGTGCCGAACTCGGCGACGCGGCCGACGTCGTTGCGGGCGAGATCGACGAGCATCACGTGTTCGGCCCGCTCCTTGGGATGCTCGATCAGCTCGGCGGCGAGGCGGCGATCGTGTTCGTCGGTCGTTCCGCGTTTGCGGGTTCCCGCGATGGGCCGGGAGACCACCTTGCGGTCGAGCAGCTGCACCATGGGTTCTGGTGACGACCCCACGATCGTGATCTCCGGGTTCCGCAAGAAGTACATGTAGGGGCTCGGATTGATCTGCCGGAGGACGCGGTAGACGTCGAACGGATCCGCTTCGAGCTCGATGTCGTATCGCTGCGCCAGCACCACCTGGAAGATCTCACCGTCGAGGATGTACTCCTTCGCGACGTCCACCGCCTGCTGGTACCTGCCGTTCGGCATCGACGATCGCAGTTCGGGCACGTCGTCGGCCTTCGACGGCGGCTCGACGGGCACGTACGGCAGCGGTCGAGCGAGTCGGTCGACGGCCGCATGCACGCGTGCCGATGCGGCGTCGTAGGCGTCGCCGAGCTGCTGCTCGGTGAGCCCGTGCGTCGGCACGCTTTCGATCAGGTAGATCCTCTGTCGCCAGTGGTCGAACGCCGCCAGCGAGCCGATGACGCTCATGATCGCATCCGGCAGGCCGTGATCGTCGTGAGGCACGTTGGGAAGGTGCTCGACTTCGCGGATCACGTCGTAGCCGAGGTACCCCATGATTCCGCCGTGCATCGGTGGGAGTTCGTCGAACGAGGGGCTCGTGTACGTCGTCAGCAACGCTTCGATCGCGGCGAGCATGCCCTGGTCCGTCGGGATCGTCGTCGGCAGATCGCCACGGACCTCCAGGGTGCCGTCGCGCAACACCATCGTCGCTGACGGATTCCGGCCGACGAAGGAGAACCGGCTCCAGCGCTCGCCGTGTTCGACCGATTCGAGGAGGAAGCCAGGCTCGTCACCGACGAGTTTTGCGAATGCGGCGACCGGCGTCTCGAGGTCGCCGAGCACCTCGGTCCAGACCGGCACGATGCTGTGCTCGGCGGCGAAGGCCCGGAACTCGGCGCGAGACGGCTGGATCTTCACGACCGTGCGCAGATCAGACGGCGGCCACGGCGTCGGTGCCGAACGCGCGGAAGAAGCAGGACCGCTCGCCCGTGTGGCAGGCGCCGCCGCCCTCCTGTTCGACGATGAACAGCAGGGCATCGGCATCGCAGTCGAAGTAGGCCTCGCGCACGAACTGACGGTCGCCGCTCGTGTCTCCCTTGCGCCACAGTTCCTGTCGGCTCCGCGACCAGTACACCATCCGACCCTCTGCGAACGTGCGCCGCAGCGACTCGGCGTTCATCCACGCCATCATCAGCACCTCACGGGTCTCCACGTCTTGTGTGATCGCCGGAATCAACCCCTCGAGGTTGTAGGTGAGCGCCCCGATCTGCTCGGGTGCGACGTCGATACGGACTCCGGACGGCATCTGCTCAGCCTACGGGCACCGACGGCATCAGGCCCAAGGCGTTGCCGTCCGACAGTCGACCCGCCCGGAATCAGAGATAGAGACCGGTCGAGGCCTCGATACGTTGCGCGGCAACCGCGTGGAGATCTCGCTCGCGCAGCATCACGTAGTCTTCGCCGCCGACCTCGACCTCGTAACGGTCATCGGGGCTGAACAGGACCTGGTCGCCCATCTCGGCACTGCGCACGTTCTGCCCGAGCGCGACGACCTCGGCCCACACGAGACGCTTCGCCATCTGTGCCGTGGCGGGGATGAGGATCCCGCCCGTCGACGTTCGCTCGCCGTCCTCCTTGCTCAACTTGACCAGCAGACGGTCGTTGAGCATCTTGATCGGGATCTTCTGGTCGCCGGCAGCCACGGGCGTGAGGGTACCGTCCGTCCGATGGAGTCCGTACTGCTCACGACGTCGGACGGTCACGAACTGGCGGCCAACTTCGCAGCACCCGCGGGTGACCACGTCGGCGGTGTCGTGGTCTGTCACCCCCACCCGCAGTACGGCGGGAACCGATTCAACCCCGTGGTCGACGCCGTGTTCCGTCACCTCCCAGTACTCGGTTTCGACACCCTGCGGTTCGACTTCCGATCGGCGTTCGACGGCGGCGCCGGCGAACGCCGTGACGTCATCGCGGCCATCGACGAGCTTCGACGGCGGACCGCCGGTTCGATCGCCGTCGTGGGGTATTCGTTCGGTGCCGCCATCGCGCTGAGCACCGTCGACGAGCGCATCTCGTCGGTGGTCGCGATCGCTCCCCCGCTGTCGATGATCGACGTCGACGCGCCGTCCTGCCCGGTCCTCGTGCTGATCGCCCGACACGACCAGTTCACGTCGCCCGCCGTAGCTCGTCCCGTCGTCGACGGATGGCCGAGGGCAGAGCTTCGGGTCGTGGAGTCGGCCGATCACTTCCTCACCGGGCGAACCTCATGGGTCGCGCAGGCCACTGGCGATTGGCTCCTCGCACAGAAGTAGTGTTGACGCTCGACGACTCAGCCGACCCGGGCCGACGGAGATCGAGGGGATCATGATGGGAACGACACATCCGCTGGCAGGGCGCCTCGGGAGACCCGACGAGACACTCGGCACCGATCCGCGCGCTGATCCTCGACTGGTTGCAGCTCTCGCTCCGTTCGAACTCGACGGTCATGGCGAACCGCTGCCACTCGACGCGTCGGCGCCGCTCGACCAGCAGCTCGAGTTCCTCGCCATCGCCGAGCAAGGATTCCAGCAGGTGTTCGACGCCATGTTCGCAGCACTTCCGCCGGTCGAGGGAGTCGAACGATCGACCGAGACGATCACCGGCGTCCACGGCAACGACATCACGCTGTTCATCCATCGGCCCACCGGCTCGACCGGAGCACTCCCCGGCATCCTGCACATCCACGGGGGCGGCATGGTGATCCTGACCGCCGCCGACACCAACTATCGGCGCTGGCGGGACACACTGGCCGCACAAGGCGCCGTCGTGGTCGGGGTCGAGTACCGCAACGGTGCCGGGATCCTGGGTCCGAACCCGTTCCCGGCAGGCCTGAACGACTGCTCGGCGGCGCTCGACTGGATGCACGAACACCGAGCCGATCTCGGTCTCTCGAAGGTGGTCGTGACCGGCGAGTCGGGTGGCGGGAACCTCACGCTCGCGACCACTCTCGCGGCCAAGCAGGATGGCCGCCTCGATCGCATCGACGGCGTCTACGCACAGTGCCCGTACATCTCCGGTGCCTACGTCGACCCACCGGCGGAGCTCACGTCACTCGCCGAGAACAACGAATACTTCATCGGCACACCGATCATGGGAGTGATGGCGAACGTCTACGACCCGTCCGGACAACACTCGACCGACCCCCTCGCGTGGCCCTATCACGCCGCCGTCGACGACCTCACCGGCCTGCCTCCACACGTGGTCTCCGTCAACGAGCTCGACCCGCTTCGCGACGAAGGCCTCGCGTACTACCGCAAGCTGCTCGCCGCCGGAGTCAGCGTGGCCTGCCGAACGGTGAACGGAACCAGCCACGCCGGCGACGTGCTCTTCGAGGCAGCGCTGCCCGAGGTCCATCGCTCCTCCGTCTGCGACATCATGGGGTTCGTGAAGGCCGTCTGACGATGCACGACCGAACGATGCCCGACATCGCCGCCGCACGGGGCACCCGCTGATGGCTCTCGGATCGAAGCTGCAGGCAGGAACTGCGATCGCCAAGTCGGTGCTGACCCCGTTCGAGCGTCCCGACCGGTTCGTCCGGTCGCTCGCCGCGATGGCCCCGTGGGGTTCATCGCTCGCCGGCCTCGTCGCGGGCGCAGCCAAGCGTTACCCAGACGGGATCGCCATCGTCGACGATGCGGGAGCGACGACCTACGACGAACTGTGGTCGCGCTCGCAAGCGATCGCCGCCGGTCTCGCGACGCGGGGTGTGACGTCGGGGGTCTCGGTCGGCCTGCTGGCGCGGAACCACCGGGGGTTCGTCGAGGCGGCGACGGGTGTCGCCGCCGCAGGGGGCGACCTCGTCCTGCTCAACACCGGTTTCGCTGGGCCACAACTCGCCGACGTGGTGACGCACGAAGAGGTCGAGATCGTGATCCACGACGACGAGTTCACCGATGTGGTCGCAGGGAGTGGCGCCCGGATCACGATCGACGAGGCCGCACTCCAGGCGATGACCCGTTCGGGCACGGTGGAGCCGCCCGCCTCGCCGGGCAGGGTGGTCATCCTGACGAGCGGCACCACGGGCCGACCGAAAGGTGCTGCCCGTCGGAGCGACGACGCCGGCATCGAGGGTGTCGGCGCGGTGCTCGACCGGATCCCGCTGCGGCTGCGCGACACGCAGGTGGTCGCCGCGCCCCTCTTCCACGCATGGGGTCTCAGCCACCTCCTGCTCGGCCTCGCCCGGAGCACCACGAACGTGCTCGCCCGACGGTTCGAACCCGAACAGACCCTGGCCGCCGTGTCGAAGCACGGTGCCGAGGTACTCGTCGTCGTCCCCGTCATGATGTCCCGAATCCTCGACCTCGGCCCCGGCCTCCTCTCGTCGTACTCGACGCCCGGGCTCCGTGCCATAGCGTCGAGCGGGTCGGCGATCGGCAGCGGACTGGTGACTCGCATCCTCGACCAGTTCGGGCCGGTGCTCTACAACCTGTACGGCTCGACCGAGGTCGCGGTGGCGACGATCGCGACGCCCGACGACCTCCGCATCGATCCGTCCACGGCCGGTCGCGTCGCGCTCGGAAGTCGGGTCGAGATCCTCGACCTCGACGGCAATCCGGTTCCCGATGGCCACGTCGGGCGCGTCTTCGTCGGCAGCGCCATGCCCTTCGAGGGCTACACGAACGGCGGGGACAAGGAACGCATCCGTGGCCTGCTGTCGTCGGGCGACATGGGCCGGTTCGTCGACGGTCTGCTGTTCGTGGAGGGTCGCGACGACGACATGATCGTGTCCGGCGGCGAGAACGTGTTCCCCGCCGAGGTGGAAGAGCTGCTCCGGGCCCACCCGTCGGTGGCCGACGCCGCCGTCATCGGCGTCGACGACGACGAGTTCGGCCAGGCGCTCGCAGCCTTCGTGGTGACCGAACCGGGGGCCGAACTGTCAGCGGAGCAGGTCAAGGCGCACGTCAAGGATCGGCTGGCCCGGCACAAGGTGCCGCGCACCGTGTCGTTCATCGACGAACTCCCTCGCAACGCCACCGGAAAGCTGCTTCGTCGGGCGCTCGACGCTGCGACCTGATCCCACAGCACGGTCGACGCCCCGGCGCGAGGTCCGTCGCGCACCGACCCGGCGTGGACGCGGCGGCTCGTTCCCACCCGAACCGTCGTCGTCGTCGATGTCGGCGCGGCGCTCGGCCACGCCATCATCGTCAGTCGGGAGCTGGACCGCCGTACGTCGGCTCGGCGACCGACGCCACCCACCGGATCCCCGACGGGCAGAGATCGAGGTGGACGGCGGCACGGGCGCCGTCACCGCCGTGTCCGTGCCCGGTTGGGCACCGGGTCAGCCGATCGCCGTCTCCATCTCCGCCTGCACCTCGTCGGTGAGGGCGGGGATCACGTCGAGGGCGGCCATGTTCTCGACGACCTGGCTCGGGCGGCTGGCACCCGTGATGACCGACGACACCATCGGGTGCTTCGTGCACCATGCCAGCGCCAGCTGCGCCATCGAACAGCCGAGTCGGTCGGCGATCGGCCGTAGCCGCTCGATCCGGGCGAGTGCCTCCTCGTCGCTCATACGGTCACCGAGCCAGCCGTACCCGGCGAGCGACGCCCGAGAGTCCTCGGGAATCCCGTCCGTGTACTTGCCGGTGAGCAGACCCGACGCCAGAGGACTCCAGATCGTGTTGCCGTAGCCGGTCTCGGCATGCAGGCGGGCGTACTCACGCTCGACCTTGTCGCGTTCGAGCAGGTTGTACTGGCTCTGCTCGGTGACCGGCGCGTGGAGATGATGACGCTCGGCGATCTCGATCGCATGTCGGATCTCGTCGGCGTTCCACTCGCTGGTGCCCCAGTAGTTCGCTTGGCCGTTCGAGACCATCTCGCTCATCGTCCAGACGGTCTCCTCCATCGGGGTGTCGGGGTCGGCGCGGTGGCAGTAGACGACATCGACGAAATCGAGGCCGAACCGTTCGAGCGACGCTTCCATCGCCTGGCGGAGATACTTGCGGTTGAGGGTGTTGCGCATGTTCGGATCATCGCCGTGGATTCCCCAGTACAGCTTGGTGGTCACGACGTACGACCAGCGCGGCCAGCCGAGCTGGCTCAGCACCTCTCCCATGATCTGCTCGCTGCGACCGCCGGCGTAGGCCTCCGCGTTGTCGAAGAAGTTGCAGCCCGCATCGTGCGCGGCCTGCATGCACTCGAGCGCCAGGTTGTTGTCGAGCTGATTGTCGAACGTGACCCAACTTCCGAAGCCGAGCACGCTGACCTTCATGCCGCTGTTGCCCAGGCGTCGATACTCCATCTTGTCGTGCGGGATTCCCATGTCGAGGACCATACCCACGCGAACGCCCCACGAGTCGGAGCGTGTGATCGTGAGGTTGCGGCACCGGCCGGACGAGCTGCAGCTGGATGCGTGCGGTGATCGGTCCCCGGCGCCCGGGCCGGCGAGGGAGACGACCGACGGTCGACCCGGCGGCCGGGCAACGTGCGTCGCCGAACGGCCAGGTGACCGCCGCGAACGCCTCGCGGATCCGGCGAGGCCGAACGATGCTGCGGCCGTCACGCAACGACGTCCTACCGTGGACACGATGGGAGCAGCGAAGGTGCCGCCCGCCGAGGTCGACCTCGACGAGGAACTCGTCCGGGCCTTGCTGGTCGAACAGCAGCCTGACCTGGCCCGGTTGCCGATCGGCCTGTACGCCGAGGGATGGGACAACACACTGTTCCGACTCGGCGAGGACCTGCTCGTACGACTGCCACGGCGGGCTGCGGCCGCCGAGCTGATCGTCAACGAGTCGATCTGGCTACCGCAGCTGGGACCGACCCTTCCATTGCCCGTTCCAGTTCCCCTCAGGGTCGGCCGTCCGGGTCGCGGGTTTCCGTGGAACTGGACGGTCGTGCCCTGGTTCGAAGGGCGACCGGTCGGCGTGGAACCGCTTCCCGACCCGACACGAACCGCGACTCTCCTCGGCTCGTTCCTCGCAGCACTGCACCAACCGGCCCCGCCGATCGCCCCACGGAACACGGTTCGCGGCGGACCACTTGCCGACCGACTCGACTCGTTCGAGGAACGTCTGGCCCGGTTACCGGATCTCCTCGACGTCGTCGCCGTGCAGGCCGCGTTCGAACGTGCCGTCGCGATTCCGGCGTGGTCGGGGCCGCCGATGTGGCTGCACGGCGACCTCCATCCGCACAACGTGCTGCGCAACGACGACGAGGTCGTGGCGGTGATCGACTTCGGCGACATCACTGCGGGCGATCCCGCGACCGACCTGATGGCCGCTTGGTCGCTGTTCGACGCGCCGGAGCGCTGTGTGTTTCGACGAGCGGCCGGCTCACCCGAGCGTCCGATCGACGAAGAGATGTGGAAACGCGCTCGGGGGTGGGCCATCGGTCACGCGGTCGCACTGCTCGCGTCGGGCGCCGACTCGCCGTGGCACGCAGCCGTCGGCCTGCGGACGATCGCGAGGGCGCTCGACTGAGCGGTCCGGTCAGCCGGCAGCCCCATCGGTCAGGACACGGCTGCTCGATCTCCAGCGATCTGCGCCGCCATCGTCTCGAGCACGGGCCCGCGCATCTTCTCGACCGTCTGCCGGTACGACGTGGGATCGAGCGTCTCGGCGAGTTCGGTCGCGACCTCGACCGCCCGATCGAGCAGCCGATCGGCCGCCACGACTTCATCGAGGAACCCTGCGTCGATGGCCTCGGCCGGACCGGTCAACCGGGCGTTGGCCGTGGCGCGGTGCACGTGTCGCTTGCTCAGCCGTTCGATCGCGATCGTGATCGCCCAGTCCGGGAGCACCATCTTGATCGCGACTTCGTTGAGCCCGATCTTGGCGGGCACGTCCGCGCCGATACGCACGTCACAACCGAGCAGCGTGAGCGCGCCGGCCGCCACGGCCGACCCCGTGCACGCCGCGACCACCGGGACATGCGAACCCCACAGATGCCGGACCATGTCTCCCCCGTCGGCGACCAGCGTGATGATCCGTGTCATCTCGCCGCCGAACATCACGTCCAGATCGAAGCCGCCCGAGAAACGTCCCTCTCGGCCGTGCAGGACCACGGCTCGAACGTCATCGTCGCCTTCCGCCGTGCCGACGGCGGCTCTGATCGCAGCGATCAGCTCGAACGACAGCGCATTCGCCTTCCCGTCGTCCAGGTGTAACACCATCACCGGTCCGAGCCGCTCGATCGTCAATGCATCAGTCATGCACCCACCGTACCCGTCGGTAACTTGGCGACCCGAGCCGGTCGCCGGCCGTACGATCAGCTCGAGATGAGCAACGGGAACAGCTCGCTGTCGAGACGGTCACCCGGTCGCAACTCGTCGTTGAGGAGTGGGACGGACACTCCCGCACGCGGGTCGTAGACGACGTCGTCGCCGCAGAAGCGGACGGTGTAGCCACGGCGTCGGCGGTCGACGGTCGGGTTGCCCGCGGATCCGTGCACGGTCATCCCGGCGAACACGTACACGTCACCGGGGTCGAGGTCCCAGGTGATGATGTCGTACCGGTCGCGATCGGCCTCGATGTCGAGCATCGGCTCGTAGTCCGGGTTGTCGGCGTACGCCGATGTGCTGTTGTTGGGGCCGAACGGTTCGGGTTGGAACCAGCGGCCCCAGTGATGGGAGCCGCGTACGAACTCGAGTCGTCCGTTCGTCGCGTCCACATGATCGAGCGCCACCCAGACCGAGATCACGTCTCGTCCGAGCACTGGCCAGTACGGCTGGTCGTTGTGCCACCGCGTCCGATGATCGGCGCCGGGCTCCTTGACGAACAACTGGTCGTACAGCAGGTTGAGGCGTCGTGCGCCGAGCACCTGACGCGCGATCTCCGTCGCAGGCGATTCGAGACAGAACGCCGCGAAGTCGGCATCGTGCTGCCAGATCCGCAGATTCCCGTGGAAGCGACCGCCCTGCACGTCGTACGAATGGTCGAACGGGCCCGGGCTCGCAATGTCGCGCTCGATCGCCGCCGCCAGTCGCTTCAGCCAGCCGGCGTCGATCGCCCCTCGCACCACCGTGGCGCCGTCCGTCCGGTACCGCTCGATCGCCGCCGCGCTGACCTCGACCATGCGGCTCAACCTACTCGCCCGACTCGGGCAACCGCCCTGACCGCGGACCGCGGCGACGCGTCAGACGTCCGGCGGTCGGACGGTGATGCCGGCGGCGGACATCACCTGTTTCGCCTCGGCGATGGTGTGTTCACCGAAATGGAAGATCGACGCTGCGAGTACCGCATCGGCACCACCGTGGACGACACCGTCGACGAGATGATCGAGCGTCCCGACGCCGCCGCTCGCGATCACCGGCACCGACACCGCATCGACGATCGCCCTCGTGAGCACGTTGTCGAACCCTGCGCGCGTGCCGTCCCGGTCCATCGACGTGAGCAGTATCTCGCCCGCTCCGAGCTCGATGGCCCGGATCGCCCACCCCTCGGCATCGATCCCGGTCGGCGTCCTACCGCCGTGGACGTAGACCTCGAACCCGGCGCCGACGACACCCGAACGACGCTTGGCATCGATCGCACAGACGACGCACTGCGCCCCGAACTCGGCCGCGATCTCGCCGATCAGCTCGGGCCGTTGCACGGCGGCGGTATTGACGCTGACCTTGTCGGCGCCCGCCCTCAGCATGCGCCGGGCGTCCTCCAGCGAGCGGATGCCCCCACCGACCGTGAACGGGATGTAGACCTGCTCGGCGACCTCGTACACCATGTCGATCGTCGTCCGACGATCGTCGGACGACGCGGTGATGTCGAGAAACACCAGCTCGTCGGCACCTTCTGCGTCGTATCGGGCGGCCAGTTCCACCGGGTCACCAGCGTCGCGCAGATCGACGAAGTTCGTACCCTTGACCACCCGACCGCCGGTGACGTCGAGGCAGGGGATGACCCTGGCGACCTGCATCACGTCACCGCCAGGGTCCGTACGGCATCGGCGACCGAGAACCGACCCTCGTACAGCGCCTTACCGGTGATGATCCCGCCCAGCCCCGGGATCGACGCCAGCGCGGCGATGTCGTCGAGCGACGACACTCCGCCGCTCGCGATGACCGGCGTGCGAGTAGCAGCGACCGCCGCGCTCAATCCATCGGTGTCGGGACCGGACAGCATGCCGTCGCGGCTGATGTCGGTGATCACGAACGCGGACGCGGTCGGGAAACGGTCGAGCACGTCGGTGAGCTGCATGCCGCTCCCCTCCGTCCAGCCGTCGGTCGCCAGCTCGCCGTCTCGATGGTCGAGGCCGACTGCCACATCGACCATCTCGCTGACCTCGGCGACGATGTCGGGCCGGCGAACCGCTGCCGACCCCATCACCACCCGGTCGACACCGGCGCCGGCGAGTTGGCGGGCATCGTCGATCGACCTGACACCGCCGCCGTGCTGGAGCCTCGCCCGACCGCGGAGCGCACGCGCGATCCGGCCGACGACCGGCCGGTTCACCGGACGGCCCGAGCGGGCGGCGTCCAGATCGACCACGTGGACCCAGGGCGCACCGGCGTCGGCGAACGAGATCGCCACCGATACGGGATCGTCGCCGTAGACCGTCTCGGCGTCGTAGTCACCTTGCATGAGCCGCACGACACGGCCACCTCGGAGATCGATCGCCGGATAGAGGTCGCACATCGCCGTCACGACGTCGCCGCCGACCCGGCCCGAGCATCGGCGCACACGCCGACGAAGTTCGCCAGCAGGTGCAACCCCGTCGGCCCCGACTTCTCCGGATGGAACTGCGTGGCGAACACGTTGCCGAGCCGGAACGCAGCGTTCAACTCGACCCCGTACTCGCACGTCGCGGCGACCACCGCAGGTTCGTCGGGCACACCGTGGAGCGAGTGAACGAAGTACACCCACGGGTCGCCACCGAGGCCGGCGAGCATGGGGTCGCCCACCAGACGGACGTGGAGCCGGTTCCACTGCATCTGCGGGATCTTGACGCCGGGCGGGATCCAACGCACCGTCCCGGGGATCACGCCGAGGCCCGACTCGGCGGCATCCTCCTCACTGCGGTCGAACAGCATCTGCATGCCGACGCAGATGCCGAGGAACGGGCGCCCCGAGGCCACGGCATCGAGAGCCGGCTCGTCAAGACCGACCGACCGGAGGGTGCGCATGCACGCCCCGAACGCTCCGACACCCGGCAGCACGACGCCATCGGCGTCGGCGACCAGCCCCGGATCCACGGTGAGCCGCGCATCGGCCCCCATTCGCTCGAGCGCCTTGCGGGCCGAGTGCAGATTGCCGATGCCGTAGTCGAGCACGGCCACGAGTGGCCGTGACTCCTCCGTCACAGGACGCCTTTCGTCGAGGGCACCCCGCCCGTGCCCTCGACCCGCACTGCGTCCCGCAGCGACCGGGCCAGGCCCTTGAACGTGGCTTCGATGATGTGATGCACATTCCGGCCCCGGATCAACTCGACGTGCAGCGTCATCGCCGCTGCGTTCGCGAAGGACGAGACCGCGTGCTCCGCGAGCTGAGGATCGAACGGCGGATTCCCGAGCGGGAGCACCTCGGGCATCGGCACGATCCACTCGACGTGGGCCCGACCCGACAGATCGAGCGCGATGTCGACGAGCGCCTCGTCGAGCGGAAATCGACCGCTCGCGAACCGCCGCACCCCGGCCTTGTCGCCGAGGGCCTCGCGGAACGTCTCTCCGAGGGTGATCGCCACGTCCTCGACCGTGTGGTGGGTGTCGATGTGCAGGTCACCGTCGGCCTTGACCGCCAGGTCGAATCCACCATGGCGACCGAGCTGGTCGAGCATGTGGTCGTAGAAGGGAATGCCCGTCGACACGTCGGTCTGCCCCGTTCCGTCCAGATCGATCGAGATCTCGATCGAGGTCTCCTTCGTGGAACGCCTGCGATGCGCGGATCGGTTCATACGACGACCTCCTCGAGTGCGTCCAGGAACGCGTCGTTCTCGGCCGGGGTTCCGATCGTGACGCGGAGGCAATCGGCCAGCCGCGGCCACCCCGAGCAGTCGCGGACGAGCACGCTGCGGTCGAGGAGCCCCTGCCACACGTCGCGACCCCTCCGCGCGGTCGGCCGAAACAGCACGAAGTTCGCACCGCTCGGCGTCACATCGATCGGCAGCGCCGTCATCGCCGCCGACAGCCGCTCGCGCTCGGCGACGATGGCACGCACCCGTTCGTCCATCTCGTCGACGTACCGCACGGCGAGCCGTCCAGCGATCTGCTTGGCTGCGTCGAGGTGGTACGGCAGCACCACCTTGTCGAGCTCGGCGACGAACCACGGGGGGCCGACGACGTACCCGAGCCGGATCCCGGCCATGCTCCACGTCTTGGAGAACGTGCGTGTGACCACGAGCGGGCGCGACTCGCCGACCATCGACATCGCCGACCAATTCGCGAACTGTGCGTAGGCCTCGTCCGCGACGACGAGGCCGTTCGACGCGTCGAGCAACGCCTCGATGTTCGTCACCGGTTCGACGAGCCCGGTCGGATTGTTCGGCGACGTCAGGAACGTCACGTTCGGGTCGTGGGTGTCGACGACCCGGCGAACCTCGGCCGGGTCGAGCGTGAAGTCGGCCTGGCGTTCACCTTCGACGACGGTCGACCCGACGACGCGGGCGATCTGGGCGTGCATCTGATACGTCGGCTCGAACGTGGCCACGGTCCTGCCCGCTCCGGCGTAGGTGAGCAGAATCGTCTGCAGCACCTCGTTCGACCCGTTGGCGGCGAACACCATGTCGGGTCTGACATCGTGCAGGTCGGCGATCGCCTGCCGGAGTTCACGAGCTCGACGATCGGGATACCGATGCCACTCGACTCGCGACAGCTCGGCCGCGAAGGCGTCACGCCAGGCATCCGGCGGTGGCATCGGCGACTCATTGGTGTTCAGTCGAACCGCGACCTCGACCTGCGGAGAGTGATAGCCGTCGAGGGCGCGCAAGTCGTCACGGACCGGAATCACACGGGCAGGCTACCGACGGGTCGGCAGCACCACGGAATAGGTTGGCGGCGTGCCTCGAATCGCCGACCCCGACCCCAGCTCCGCAGCTGCGGAACTCCACGTGATCGCCGACACCGTCGATCGCCAGCGAGATCGTGTCGCTGGTATCGCCGAGCCGTATCTGGGCACCGAACGTGAGGACGTGATCACGACGGTGCACGAAGCCGAACGCCAACTGCACATCGCCGTCCGCGCGCTGCGGCGTGCGATCAAGACCCTGGAGCGATGACCGTCTCGCCGTCCGAGCGCGCTCGCCGCGGTGAAAACGGGGACGGCCCCCCGGCGGACCGGGGGGCCGTCAAACCCGTGAGTGGACCAGGTGGCGGAACCCAGCCTCACTTCGACCAGGTGGCGGGAACCTGGTGGAGTCATTCTCACAGCGGATCGTTCTCACTGCAAGCACCCATCTGTGGATAATTGACCGTTTCACACAAGCCTGACGAGAATTTCGGCTTGTCGGTGACCCGTACAGTTGTTATCGTTGCATTTCGGTGAGCTGACACCTGTACCAGTCGTGACACTGCGCGCGCCGATACGATCGTTCGTCCATGCGAGTCGTCGAGATCCTGTACCGGCCGACCACCGACCAGATCGCAGAGCTGACCGAATTCGTCGAGCGCGAGGCGGAATTGCGCGGAGAACGGCCACTCTCCGACCACCTCTGGCTCGATCTCCGGCGAGGCGGCACCGACGGGTTCGTCGGCGTCGTGGCGCGTGACGAGTCCGGACCGATCGCCCTTGCGCAGATCTCGGCCGCCAACGACTCGTCGTCGCTCGAGGCCTTCGTCAGCGCCGACGTCCGTGACCGACGCCACGTCGTCGACGACATCGCCGAGACCGCGCTCGACGCGTTCGCGCACCGCGGCGGCGGGCGCGTGTTCTGGTGGATCGACGACCCCAACGACGCCGATCGAGCGTTCGCGGAGCAACACGGTCTGGCACCCGTTCGCGGTCTGCACGAGATGCGTCGCTCCCTCCCGCTCGCCGAGCACGCCTCGATCGAGACCCGCGATTTCGTCCCGGGCGTCGACGACCAGACATGGCTGACCGTGAACAACCGGGCGTTCGCCGAACACGGTGAACAGGGCGGTTGGACCACCGACGCACTCGCCCTCCGCATGGCCGAGCCCTGGTTCGATGCCTCCGGCTTCCGCGTTCACGACATCGACGGCCGACTGGCCGCGTTCTGCTGGACGAAGCTCCATTACGAGCTCGACCCGGTCGTCGGCGAGATCTACGTGATCGCCGTCGACCCCGACTTCCACGGACGCGGCCTCGGCAAACAGCTGACCCTCGCGGGGCTCGACTCGATTGCTGCCCGCGGCATCACCGAAGCCAGCCTGTACGTCGACGATGACAACGCCGCCGCGATCGGGCTCTACGAGGCGCTCGGCTTCTCCATTCATCGCAGCCGGCAGGCCTACGCCGGCGACCTCTGACGCCGAGGAGCCAACGCCATGACGACGACAAACACCGGACTCCCACGCTGGAGCGTGGCCGACGTCCACGAGTCGCTCGGGTCGCGCAGCTTCAACGAGGCGATGGAGCGCGTCGGCGCCGAGGTGGCGCGCCTCGGCGCGCTGTTCGACGAGCACGACATCCGTGCGATCGAGCCGCGTCCGGTCACCGCCGTCGACGGTGAGTCGGCTGACGCCGTCATCGACGCGTACAACCACCTCGACGAAGGTCTCCGGGAACTCGGCGCCACGGTCCACGCGACGGTCTCCACCGATTCTCGTGACGAGCTCGCGCAGTCGCTGGCCAGCCGGCTCGACGTGCACGAGGCGAGGATCGGTCCGTTGCTCGCCCGATTGGCCGACTGGGTGCACTCGCTCGGCGTCGACGAGCTCGCCGCGGTCAGCGACCGAGTCGCCGAGCATCGAGGGCCCCTCGCTCGTCTCGACCGTCGGTCCAGCCACCAGATGAGCGAATCGGACGAGGGCCTCTACGCCGAGCTGCGCACGACGGGCTCGGGCGCGTGGGGTCGGCTGATGCGTGACGTCACGTCACAGCTGACCACCGACATGGAGTTCCCCGACGGCCGCACCGAGACGCTGCCGATGCCCGCGGTCAGGGGGCTCGCCACATCGACCGATCCAGCCGTTCGGCGAGCCGCGTACGACGCAGAGATGCGAGCATGGCCGACGGTCACGACGCCGGTCGCCGCCGCGATGAACGCCATCAAGGGTGAGGCCAACACCGTGAACCGGCGCCGGCACTGGGAGTCTGCGCTCGACGCCTCGCTGTTCGCGAACAGCGTCAGCCGGGCCACCTTCGACGCGATGCAGTCGGCGGTGACCGACGCGCTCCCCGACTTCCGGCGCTGGATGCGCATCAAAGCCCAGCTCCACGGCCACGCCGGTGGGCTGCCGTGGTGGGACCACGTTGCGCCGCTGCCACACGTGTCGGCCTCGATCTCGTGGTCGGAGGGCCTCGACTGGGTCAGATCGGCGTTCTCGACGTACAGCCGGCGCCTCGCCGGCATCGTCGACCGCGCACTCGACGAGCAGTGGATCGACGCCGAACCGCGCGCCGGCAAGACCGGCGGAGCGTTCTGCATGTCGTTCACCGGCGATCGTTCCCTGGTGCTGCTCAACTGGGCCGGATCGGTCGACTCCTCGCAGACCACCGCCCACGAGCTCGGGCACGCCTACCACAACACCACGCTGGCCGGCCGCACACCGTTGCAGAAGCGGGTGCCGATGGCACTCGCCGAGACGGCGAGCATCTTCTGCGAGACACTGGCCGTCGAAGCCGGTCTCGCCCGCCTCGACGGACCGGAACGTCTGGCACTCCTCGATGTCGACCTCGCGGGTACGAACCAGGTGGTGGTCGACATCCGCTCCCGGTTCCTGTTCGAGGTCCAGGTCTTCGAGCGACGAGCAACGCGCACGCTCGGAACCGGCGAGTTCAACGAACTGATGCTCGAGTGCCAGCGCGAGGCGTACGGCGATGGTGTCGACCCGGAGCACCAGCACCCGTACATGTGGGTGTTGAAGCCCCACTACTACGGCTCGCACTTCTACAACTGGCCGTACACGTACGGGTTGCTGTTCGGTCTGGGCCTCTACGCCCGGTACCAGCACGACCCGGAGCGATTCCGGGTCGGATACGACGATCTGCTGTCGCGCGCCGGCATGGACACCGCCGAAGAGCTCGGTGCTGCGTTCGGACTCGACGTCACCGACCAGGCGTTCTGGACCGCGAGCCTGGACGTGTGCCGCGATCGGATCGACCAGTACGAACAGCTCGCCGCGGAGCTCTGACGTCATGACCACGACGACCCGGTACGACGTCGATCGTGACGCGCTCGCGGCCCTGCTCGACGGAGCACCGAGATACCGGGTCGACCAGGTGTGGAACGGCCTCTACGAGCAGTTCTCCGAGCCCGCCGACTGGACGAATCTCCCGAAGGCGATGCGGACCGAACTCGGTCAGCAACTCCCTCGGGCGCTCGAGCTGGTCGCCGAATCGGTCAGCGAGAGCGGTGACACCGTCAAGTTCCTGTGGGAGCTCGACGGAGGCAGTCGCGTCGAGACCGTGCTCATGCTCTACCCAGACCGGGCGACCGTGTGCATCTCCAGCCAGGCCGGTTGTGCGATGGGCTGCGGGTTCTGCGCCACCGGACAGGCCGGATTCACCCGGCACCTGACCGTCGGCGAGATCGTCGAACAAGTCGCTCTGGCCACACGGCGCGCACGCGAGTCCGAACGCCGGGTGTCGAACGTGGTGTACATGGGCATGGGCGAACCCCTGGCCAACGAGGACACCGTCTGGCGCTCGGTCGAGCGCCTCCACGGCGACATCGGACTCTCGGCGCGACACATCACGATCAGCACCGTCGGGATCATCCCGGGCATCCGACAACTCGCCGACCGACCCCTGCCGGTGAACCTCGCCGTGTCGATGCACGCGGCGAACGACGCCCTCCGCGACGAGCTGGTCCCGATCAACCGGCGCTACCCGATCGGTGAACTGATCGAGGCATGCCGCGACTATCTCGACGCGAAGAACCGGCGGATCAGCTTCGAGTGGGCCATGATCAGCGGCGTCAACGACCGTGACAGCGACGCCGGAGAACTGGCCGACCTCTGCCGCGAGCTACGTCCGCGGGCGCATGTCAACCTGATCCCGTTGAACCCCACACCCGGATTTCCCACCGTGGGTTCGTCGTTGAAGCGCGTTCACGAGTTCCGCGACCTGCTCGAATCGTTCGGCGCCAACGCAACCGTGCGACGGAACCGCGGCACCGAGATCGACGCCGCCTGCGGCCAACTCGCCGCCGGGCGACCGGTCACCCTCGGCCGGCGTCAGCGATCGACGACGCCCGACCCCTGATCGCGACCGTCTCGGCACCGCCTGTCGTCACGACCAGGTCGTCAACGGACCGCCGGGTCGGTCCACTTGCTCGGACTCGACGGTGCGGGCCCGGTCGCGATGCCGATGGCTTGTTCGACGGTCGTGGCCCGCTGCGCCATCATCCGGTGGTCGCCCTTGATCAGGCCGACGGCAACGGCATCGTCGAAGAACCGGAACAACGACTCGTAGTAGCCACCGACATCCAGGAACGCGACCGGCTTGGCGATGATCCCGATCTGGTTCCAGGTCAGGATCTCCACGACCTCGTCGAGGATGCCGAAACCACCGGGCAGAGCGATGAAGCCGGTGGCCCGGTCGGCCATGCCGGCCTTGCGGCTGTGCATCGAGTCGGTGACGATCAGTTCCGTGAGGCCCGTGTGCTCGACCTCGCGGTCCGTGAGCGCCCGGGGGAGGAATCCGACGACCTCACCGCCTTCGCCCAGCGCCGCATCGGCGACGATGCCCATGAGGCCCACTCGCCCACCTCCGAACACGATGGTGCGCCCGGCGCGTGCGATACCGGCACCGAGCCTGCGCGCCGCCTCCGAGAACGCCGGGTCGTGGCCCGGGTTGGAACCGCAGAAGACGCAGATGCCGTCGGAATCCATGACCCCAGGATGCCAGGTGGTTCCGGGGCCTCGGCGCTCACGGGCATTCAGCCCACCGCAGCCACGAGCGAGTCGCGGCTCGACGCGGCGAATCGCTCGATCTCGGAGCCGGCCATCGGACGCGCGATGAAGAACCCCTGGGCCTCCTCGCAGCCCAGCTGGCGCAGCAGATCGATCGCGGCCGAATCCTCGACGCCTTCGGCCACGACCCACAGATCGAGATGTCGAGCCAGGTCCAGGACCGAACGGACGATCGCGTCGGCCCCCCGATCGCTGGTGAGCGATTGGACGAACCCCTTGTCGATCTTGACCTCGTCGACCGGCAGCCGTTGCAGGTACGCGAGTGACGAGTAACCGGTTCCGAAGTCGTCGACCGACAGCCGCACGCCCAACGCCGCGAGGTCCTCGAGTGCACGCGTCGTGCGGACTGCGTCCGACATGACGTGCGTCTCGGTGATCTCGAGTGTCACGTTGCCGGCGGGCACGGGCGAGTTCGCGAGCAGGCGTCGAACGATCGTGATCAGGTCGTGATCGAGCAGCGTGTGCATCGAGATGTTGACGGACACGCCCCAGTCGTTGCCGTGCGAGAGCCACCGCTCGGCGTGATCGAGAGCGCTCGACAACATGAACGCGGTGAGCGAGCCGCTGATGCCGATCCGATCGGCGAGCGGGATGAACTCGTCCGGCATGATCACACCCATGGTCGGATGGTCCCAACGGCACAGACACTCGACGCCGGTCATCCGGCCGTCGACCAGCGACACCTTGGGCTGGAACACGGGCCGGATCTGACCTGCGTCGACGGCCAGGCGGAGCTCGTGGCCGAGGGCCAGCCGCCGGGGTGTGTTCTCGTCCCGCGTGGCGTCGTAGAAGCAGACGCCGCCGTCCCGACCGGACTTCGCCGAGTACATCGCGACGTCGGCACGCTTGATCAGCGTCTCCGCGTTCTCGCCGTCGTCGGGTGCCACGGCCAGCCCGATGCTGACGCCCATCGTCACGCGGATCCCGTCGACCTCGATCGGTTCGGCGACCGATGCTCGGATGTGCCGGCACATCGCCTCGACGTCGTCGGGACGGGCACCCGACGAGGCGAGCAGACCGAACTCGTCACCGCCGAGACGGACGACGAGCGTCGCATCGTCGGTGGCCGAACGAAGGCGTTCGGCCACCTCGACGAGTACCTCATCGCCGCTCTGGTGACCGAGCGTGTCGTTGATCTCCTTGAAGCCGTCGAGGTCCATGAGCGCGATCACGACATCGTGGTCGCCCATCCCGAGCGCATCGAAGCGCCGATCGAGACGATCGGCGAAGAGCACACGATTGGGCAGGCCGGTGAGCGGATCGTGGCGCGCCTCGTGCTCGCGCTGACGCGCCTGCTCGTGCAGTCGAATGATCAACCTGCCGTTCTGCAGCGCTACACCGGCGTGGCTCGCGAGCGTGGCGAACATGCGTGCGTCCTGGGACACGAACGTGTAGATGTCGCTGAGCCGGTTCGAGACGATCACGAATCCGATGAGCGAGCTCCCTTCGACGACGGGGGCGATCAGCGCATCGCGGGCTCCCAGCTCGGCGAGCACGCCGACGGTTCGTTCGGACGTCTGGCCACGGGGAAACATCCTGGCCTCCCTGCTCGACACGAACTCGGTCGTGAGCAGCGAACCCAGCATCGGCGGAAGCGCGAGCACCGTCGATGACTGTCCGGCGTCGTCGACGACGTAGCGCCGGCACGAGTCGGTACCGGTGAAAAGCCAGAACTCGGCGCGCTCGGCCCGAAGGAGATCCTTGGCCTGCGACAGCATCGCGTCGAGCACGGCGTCGGGCTCCCGGACTCCGCTGACCAGGTGGGTGAAGTCGTACAGCAGGCTCAGGCTCTCGTACCGTTGACGCAGCGAACTGTATGCCCGATATGTCACGAGCAGGAAGACGGCGACGCCGCCGAGCAACGGGACCGCACTCGGCTGGACGGCGAGCAGAACGCCGATGACGAGCGTCAGACTGGTGTTCGCAGGCGCCGTCACGAGACCGATCCGCAGGATCGAGCCGAACGTGAGCGGGCCACCGTGCCAGCGCACGGCCGTGGCGATCGCGGCGAAGCCGACGATCTCGGCGGCGACCACGGCGACCAGCGCCACCGCCCAACTGATGGGCTCGAGGACGTTCATCTCGGGCAACAATGCCTGCTGGACGGTGAGCAGGACGACGGTCTCGGCGAAGAACGCCGAGAGGTTCATGGCGAGCTTGCGGAGTGGTTGGCGCTCGCGAACCGTCAAGAAGAGGAACTCACCGCTCAATCTCCCCACGATGAGGCCGAGCGGGGTTGCGAAGAAGAGCCCGAGCACGAGCACCATCTCGCTGAAGGTGAACGTGTAGGTCTCACTTCGGAACTCGACATCGAACACCATGAAGGCCGCGCCGATCGCCAGCGCGGCGACGGCCCACGGAGGCATCGCCCAGCCGGGCGTCCGCACGACGTCCAGATCGAGCCGCGTGACACCGAGTGCGGCCACGACGGTGAGTGCGGCGGCCAGGAGGTACGTCCGTGCCCCGGCATCGCTGCGCGGTTGGCGCGGATTGACCTGACGGCCGTTACCCGTCTCGATCACCGCCTCGGATCCGGACATCACGGCTGCTCATCGGCAGATCGCGGGTTCGAGGTGAGCGATTGTCGCTCACCTCGAACGTCGCCGAACTCTGGTGTCAGGACCAGCGACCGCCCAGCAGGGTTGATCCGGTCACCACCGGATCCCCGATCGCATCGACATCGGGCCGGGATCGCCACCGGTCGTGAGATCGACCTGCACCACCTTGGCCTCGTAAGACCCCGCGTCCGGTGCCGCCGAGGCCGTGTCGGCCACGGCCCCGATCGCCACCGTGCCGGCGAGCAGTGCGCCGGCGATGATCGCCCGGATTCCTCGGGTCTTCTTCGTGCTGAACATGACTTTTCCGCCTTTGGTTCCGTGGGAGGGTTGTCGAATCGGAACACCGTTATCAAAGCGTGAAGTGGGTGAAAACTCAAGTTAAGCTGTTCTCAACTCTCGGTGGGACGCCCGCCACCCAGCGTGACATCCTCCCGTCGGATCCCCACTCGCCTTCGATCCTCGACTTACCGAGCGGTAGCTTGCTGGCATGGCTCAGACGACCGTCACCCCCGACCTCGACGCCGCTGCACGGGTCATCGACCTCGCCGAGGGCGTCATCGGCAAGGCCATCGCACGCCTCACCGAACTCGGAGGACCCGATGCGCAACAGGTGTTCGCGTACGAACTCGCGCACGGCGGTGCCGGCGTCGCCACCGCCAAGTCGATGCTCACCTACGGAGCCGAGGGTGACACCGAAGCCCGACTGACGTGTGGGTTCGTCGCCGACGCCGTGCACGATCTGGCGAGCCGCCTGCTCGGTCGCGAAACGCTGTGGGGCGTCGAGCCGGGCGCGCTCGACGACGCCCGTGCCTTCCTCGAGACGTACCGGGATCCCGCGTTCGTGGCATCGCTGGCGAAGACACCCGGCCCGCGCCACCTCAGCGACGACATGGACATGGTTCGCGACGCGTTCGGGTCGTTCGCGGCGAACGTGGTCGCCCCACACGCCGAACACGTCCACCGGACGAACGGCGACGTGCCCGAAGGGATCATCACCGGCCTGGCCGAGATCGGCGCCTTCGGCCTCAGCGTGCCCGCCGACTACGGCGGATACAGCGAGGGGGGCGACGCCGAGTACCTCGGCATGGTCGTAGCGACCGAAGAGCTCAGCCGCGCGAGTCTCGGTATCGGTGGCTCGCTGATCACGCGGCCGGAAATCCTCACCCGCGCCCTCGTCGCAGGAGGAACCGAGGAGCAGAAGCTGACGTGGCTGCCCCGGCTGGCCGCTGCCGAGGTGATGCCGGCCGTCGCAGTGACCGAACCCGATTTCGGTAGCGACGTCGCCAGCCTGAAGGTCACCGCCACCCCCGCGCCGGGGCCCGCCGGTGAGGGCGGGTACGTCATCAACGGCGTCAAGACGTGGTGCACCTTCGGTGCCCGCGCCGACGTCCTGGCGCTGCTCGCCCGCACGGATCCCGACCGGTCGAAGGGGCACCGGGGCCTCAGCCTGTTCATCGTGCCGAAACCACGTGGCGAGGCCCACGGCTTCGAGTTCTCCCAGGAAGCCGTGACCGTCGACGGCGTCGAACGCGTCGGCAGAATGGAAGGCCGACCGATCGACACGATCGGCTACCGGGGGATGCACTCCTACGAGATCGCGCTGGAGGACTGGTGGGTACCGGCCGACCACCTCATCGGCGAAGCCGACGGCATGGGCAAGGGCTTCTACCTGCAGATGGCCGGTTTCGAGAACGGCCGGCTCCAGACGGCTGCGCGTGCGATCGGCGTGATGCAGGCCGCCTACGAGGCCGCCCTCGACTATGCCGAGAACCGGACGGTGTTCGGGTCGGACATCGTCGACTACCAGCTCACGCAGGCCAAGCTCGGACGGATGGCGATGATCATCCAGGCGAGCCGCCAGTTCTCGCTCGAGGTCGCCACGCTGATGGCACAGGGCAAGGGCGCGATGGAAGCAAGCATGGTGAAGGCCTACGTGTGCAAGGCCGCCGAGTGGGTCACCCGCGAGGCGATGCAGATCCACGGCGGCTTCGGGTACGCCGAGGAGTACGCCGTCAGCCGCTTGTTCGTCGACGCCCGGGTGCTGTCGATCTTCGAGGGCGCCGACGAGACGCTGTGCCTCAAGGTGATCGCCCGCCGTCTGACGGCAGGTTGATCAGCCCGACGAAGGCGACGAAGGCATCGTCGGCCCACCCGGGGCCACGCCGCAGCATCGGACGGGCCAACCCGGCGCTCGGCGACACAGCGAACGCATCGATCACGTCATCGAGTCGGCCGCGTTCCCGCAATGCCTGCGTCGCGCGTTGCACCGATCGACCGACCCCCTCACATCGGAACACGTCTCCGGCGCTGCGTGCGCACGCGGCGAGCGCGTCGGCGACCGTCGGGACCGGGTCGCCGGATTCGAGCACCGCTCTGGTCAATGCGTACTCCTCCTCGGCATCGGTGCGGAACCACAACGCCGTCCGACCGCCGAGGAAGCATCCCCCCGCATCGAGTGCGCCCTGCCATGTCTCGTCCGGCGACCGATGGACGGCGCCGAAGCCCTGCGACGCGAGCCAGGGGCCGTAGGCGCACGAGAAGCCGCCATGTACCTCCACGACGTCCGGGTGCGCCACCTCGGCGAGGAATCGTGGCATCAGGTCGTTGCGCTCGACCACCACCCGCGTGAGCAGCGGGTCTCCGAGCAGGCCCAGGTCGGTCATGATCGCCCGCTTGGCGAACGAGACCTTGCCCAGGTCGGGATTGGCGAGGAGCGGCAAGCCGATCGACTCGAGTTCCCCGATCCGGACCGAGTCGGCCGCTGCGAGCACCCGGTCCGTGCCGCTGATCGCGTAGTTGAGATATCGCGGTCGATCGTTCGAAGCGCTCCACACCGTGCCGACGGCGAACATGGCGACGACAACGACGGCAGACGCCGTGAGTGGCCACGTGTCGGCCCGACTCGTCGAAGGACACGATGGCGCCACCGTGCGGAGCCGGAGGACGAGGATCGCCGCCCACAGGACGCCGAATGGCACGACGATCGACAGCACGCGGTAGCTGTCGAGCCGTGCCGGGCCCATCACGACGTACTGGGCCATGGGCACGAGCAGGAGGCTCGCGAACACCGAGTTGTACGGCCACGGTCGGAGACCGAGAATCCGGGACCCTCGCAGCAGCACGCCGACGACTGCAAGGATCGGCAGCAGCGGCGGGAAGAGGACGAGGTCGCGAACAGGTGCGGCGGTCCGGCCCGACGCCGACAGCCAGACGAGCGCGGCCAGTCCGACGACGACGAACGACGAGACACCGGCCGAGACGAACTGCCGTGCTCGTTCCTCGGGCAGACGAATGTCGGCGAGACCGAGCGCGACCACCATGGCGAAGCCGATGGCAAGGATCAGCGCCCAGCCGAACATCTGCTCGAGACCGTCGGAGCGACCCTGTACGACGGCGGTGTTGGGGAGCCACTCACCGAAGTAGACCCGGCGGGCCAGGTGGAGGATCACGCACCCGAGCAACGGCGCCGCCACGACGACGGACACCGCTCGATGTCGCCGACCTGGCGGCTCCGATCTCGCCAGCGCCCAACCCGTCGCCAGGATCAGCGGTGGCGTGAACGCAGCGAATTCGACTCGACCGATCGACAGACCGAACAGTCCGAGCGCAGCGAGCATTCGGTCGCTCCCACTCGGGGTCGAGGCGGACACGGCGGCGACTACGGTGACGCCGCCGGCGATCAACCAAGCGTTCTCCATGCCGGAACCGAGCCAACCGGTGGCCGTCCACGAGCATGCCACCGCACCGGCAATTGCCCCGGCGAGCACGATGGCGAGGGTGTCGGAGGCTCGAACGCTCAGCCCGAAGTCACGGGCGAAGTGCCGGAGCGTGACACCGACCATGAGGCCCGCGAGCACCAACGCCGGAACCATCAGGACGATCGACAGCATCCGAGGATCGGTGGAGCTGAACGACTCGACGACGAACGCCAGGCCGAACTGCAGCGGGCTGGAGAACCCCTCGACGCGATCACCTCCGGGGGAGACACCGATGGTTCCGAAGTCCGCCAGGTTTCGTGCGTGAGAGAGTGTGATGACGGCATCGTCGCGAGCGACCCAGAAGTACTCGTCGACCGTCCACAGCCGTGCGAAGAGGACGGATGCGAACACCGTGCCGCTCGCGACCGGTGACGACACCGTTCGCATCAGGCCGCGCCACCCGTGGTGCCGAGCCGAATCGTCGTCAGAACCAGCCGACGACATGCTCGACGCTCGCGATGCGCTCGAAGTCGGCGTCGGGATGGTCGTCGAACGGGTCGATCAGGACGGGATGCAGCCCCGCGGCCGCCGACGAGCGGATGTCCATCGTGACCGAGTCGCCGACATAGGCGATGCGTGACCGTTCGAACTCCTCGAAGTGCGTCAGCGCGAAGTCGAAGATCACGGGGTCCGGCTTGGCGACCCCCACGACGTGGCTGTCGACGACGACTCGCACCTCGGCGCCGCGCCCCTCGCCGGTCTGGCAGATGGCAGAACGTCGAAGCTCGGCTTCCACCTGGCCGGTCGCGTTCGACACGACACCCATCGGCACGTCGGCATCGGCCAACGCACGCAGTGCGCTCACGGTCTCGGGGATCGGCCATCTCCACAGGTGCGCCGACCGGGTGTGGTCCAGCACCACCGCCGCATGGGCGATGTCGTCATCCGCCACACCGACCGCCGCCACGTATGCCGTGTTGTAGTCGCTCCAGTCACCCTCGAGGCTCTCGGCGCGAGACTTCTCCGCCATGCCGGCGTAGTGGGCCCGGCGGTGTCGATCGACGTCGAGCGACCCGCCGAACGGGGCCAGCAGCGGCCCGAGCACCGTCGGGTCGGGCAGGACGAGCACGCCGCCGGCATCGAACAGCACCGCATCGAATCGACTCATCACCGGCCTCCCCACATGCGATGCACGCTAGAGCCAATAGATTCTCGGTGTGGGCATTCTCCATTGGATCTTCGGGAAGCACCCGCCGCGACCGGTCGACCCCGAGCGCACGGTCGAGGCAGCGTGGATGCCGATGTGGCAGGCGCACCTGGTGCTGCACGAGCTCTGGGAGCGCGACATCCCGGCCGTGCTCAGTGAGGACCACACGTCCCACATGATCTTCACGGCTCGGGAGCCCATGGCCCGCATCTTCGTGATGGAGCCCATGGCGGCCCAGGCCGAAGCGGTGATCGAGGAGCTCACCGGGTTCCCACCCGCCCACCAGAACGGCTGACCTCGATCGGCCGACGCGATGCCCGGCTCAGAAGGGGCTGAACCGCAGCAGTTCGGGTGCGAACGGGCAGTCGGGTCGCAGCTCGGCCTCGACGTCGACCGACACGCCCGCGGCCGACGCAACGTGCGTGATCATGTCGAACGGAAGATCGTCGATGTCGAGATCCCACGATGCGTTCGCGTCGATCACCTGGGCGCCGATGGCGTCGACGTACTCGACGGGCAGGCGGCTCCCGCCGCCGACCACCAGCCAGACGGGGGTGTCGACGGAACGAGCGACAGCGGCGAGCACATGGGAGCCCACCGGAGCGAGCACCCTCCGTGCGCTGGCGGCTGTCGCCTCGACCACGACCAGGTCGGCGCGCTCCACCGCGCGAGCCAGCGACTCGTGTGGAACCGGCTCGCACTCGACGTCGTATCGCTCCAGGCGCTGCATGAACCCCGAGGCCTCGTGGCGGCTGTCGGCGCACCACACGGTGACGTCACCACGCCGCATGAGTGCCTCCCCAGCCACGTCCGGCCAGCCGATCGTCACCACGGTCGCCTCGTCGTCGAGCACGGCGGCGATCGCCTGGGGCGTCGGGTCGTCGTCGATCTCGCCTGCGATCTGCCATGCGAGCATCGTCGGGTCGTCGGCGGTGAGCAGGCGGGCACACATCGACCACAACGGACCGACCTCGGGATGCCGCTCGACGATACGGCGACAGGCGATCACCAGGTTCGAACGGTCGGCCCGGAGCGATGCGAGTGCCGTAGCAGCCTCGCGAACCAGTGACGACGAGTCCGCGCCCCTCGCTCTCGCGACATACCGGAGATGTTCGATCGGGTGCACGCTCGTACGGTACGCCACCGATCGATGGTTGGGGTACCCGGCCTCCGGGTCGCTACGATCGCTCGCCGTGGCGACAAAACTGCCGGACGACCTGTCACTCGCTCCGCTCGACGGCGAGGCGCGTGGGCTGAGCGAATGGTTGACCACGTTCCACCTCGCGAGCGTGGTCCTCGACCCGTACACCAACGAGAGCTCCTGGATCTTGAAGACGGCGGTGCGGATCCTCGAGGAGTTCCGCGGCTCGGACGCCCGGGTCAACTTCATCGTCACCGCCGACCAAGACGACGCACACGCCTTCCTCGGGCCGCTGACCGAACGCTTCCTCGTGTTCTGTGACCCCGATCGATCGGTCGTGCGGGCGATGGGCCTCGAACAACTCCCGGCGTTCGTATTCACGCGGGTCGACCGCGAAGTCGTGGTTGCCGCGGAGGGGTGGAACTCCGCCGAGTGGCACACAGTCGCCGAAGCGATCGCCGAGACCACGCGGTGGAACGTTCCGACGATTCCGGCGCCGGGCGACCCGGTGGGTTTCGCCGGCACGCCCGCCACCGGGTGACCGTGCCGGGCAGGCCCGAGCGCCCGCTCCCCGACCTCCCGGTCGTCGAGACCGTCGCCCCACTGATCGAAGCGCTGTCGGACTGCCGACGCGCGGTGCTCGTGGCGCCACCCGGCGCCGGCAAGACCACCGTCGTCCCGATCGCCCTGCTCGACCAGCCCTGGATGGACGGCCAACGGATCGTGATGCTCGAACCACGTCGCCTCGCCACGAGAGCTGCCGCGCGACGCATGGCCGAGATCCTCGGTGAGACCGTCGGGAGCACCGTCGGCTACCAGACCCGCGACGAACGCCACATCAGCGCCGACACCCGGATCGAAGTGGTCACCGAGGGCATCTTGACCCGGCGTCTGCAGAACGATCCGGAACTGCCCGGCGTGGGTCTCGTGATCTTCGACGAGGTGCACGAACGGAATCTGCCGACCGATCTCGGGCTCGCCCTCCTCACGGACGTCACGAGCACACTTCGACCCGATCTCCGGATCGTCGCGATGTCGGCCACTCCCGATGCAGCCGGGCTCGTGGCGGTGCTGGACGGCGCCCCGGTCATCGAGAGCGAAGGACGCATGCACCCCGTCGAGATGCACTGGCTCCCTCGGGGCAAGCGTGACCGGATCGAGAACGCCACGTCGGCCGCGGTGCTACGGGCACTCGACGAGCAGACGGGGGACGTCCTCGTGTTCCTGCCCGGCATCGGCGAGATCAATCGCACCAAGGCGGCACTCGATCAGGCGGTCGTGCCGGGCGTCGACGTGTATCCCCTGGCAGGCGCCCTCTCACTCGCCGAGCAGGATCGGGCGCTGTCCCCGTCGCCGGCCGGCCGACGACGGGTCGTGCTGTCGACCGACATCGCCGAGACATCGCTGACGGTCGACGGGGTGCGCGTGGTCGTCGACTCGGGGCTCGCCCGCGCCCCCAGATTCGACACCGGCACGGGCATGACCAGACTGACGACCGTCACGACGAGCCGGGCATCGGCCGACCAGCGTGCCGGACGTGCCGGGCGCATCGAACCGGGCGCGTGCTACCGGCTCTGGAGCAAGATCGAACACGGCTCGCGGGCCAAGCACCGGTCGCCCGAGATCGACGAGGTCGATCTCGCCGGACTGGCACTCGAGCTCGCAGCATGGGGCACGACCGCCGACGAACTCGCCTTCATCACACCGCCGCCGTCCAAGGCACTGCGGGCCGCCTCGGAGTTGCTGGACGGCCTGGGTGCGATCGACACCGAGGGGCGCCTCACCGACATCGGCCGTCGGATGCTCGGCCTGCCCGTCCATCCGCGCCTGGCACGCATGCTCGTCGCCGAGCCGTCCTCGCTGGGATGTGCGCTCGCCGTGCTGATCGACGAGCGCGACCTGCTCCGAGGCCGCCCGGACGAGCTGCCCGCCGACCTCTCGATCCGGCTCCAGGTACTGTCCGGCCGCGCCGCCCACGATCACGCCGACCGAGGTGCGGTCCGGCGGCTCCGAGATCGTGCCCGTGATCTGGCCCGCCGACTCCGGATCGAATTCGATCCCGACCTGATCGACGCCGACCGCGCCGGCGGTGCGCTGCTCCACGCCTTCCCCGATCGCCTCGCGGCTCGCCGTCGTCCCGGCCAGTTCCAGCTCCGCACGGGATCGGGCGCCTGGCTCCCCGACACCGATCCCCTCGCCCACGAGCCCTTCGTGGTCGCGGCCGACCTCGACGGCAAACGAGACCGGGCTCGCATTCGTCTGGGCGCCGCGCTCGACGCCGACGACGTCGTCCTCGCATTCGGCGACGAGATCGACCACCGCGTCACCGTCGAGTGGGACGACGCACGTGACGATCTGATCGAACGAGTCGAACGCCGCCTGGGCTCGATGCAACTCGGCTCGACGACGAGGCGCCCGGAACCCGGTGACGAGACCACCGCCGCGTTGATGCGACGGGCCGCCGCGACCGGGTTGGCTGTGCTCGGATGGTCGAAGACATCGATCGCGCTCCGCCAGCGGGTCGACTTCCTCCACCGGACCGTTGGCGAGCCGTGGCCCGACTGGAGTGTCGAGACCCTGTCGAGCACCCTCGGCGACTGGCTGGCGCCGTATCTGCCGGGCGCGACGGGCCGCCGGGATCTGGAAGAGGTCGATCTCACGATGGTGCTCCGCTCGCAGTTGCCCTGGCCAGAGGGCAGCGACCTCGACCGCCTCGCGCCGAGCCGACTCGAGCTGCCCACGGGCCGCTCGGTGCCGGTCGACTACTCGGCCGACGAACCGACGGCCGCGGTCCGGGTCCAGGACCTGTTCGGCACCACCGTCCACCCGACCGTGGGCGGCCGGCCCGTGGTGCTCCATCTGCTCTCGCCGGCCGACCGTCCGATCCAGATCACCGCCGACCTCCCGGGATTCTGGTCCGGATCGTGGGCCGACGTCCGCAAGGAGCTCGCCGGCCGCTACCCGAAGCACCAGTGGCCCGACGACCCGGCGAGCGCCGATCCGAAGCGTCTCAAGGATCGCTGAGGTGATCGCCGCCGAGATCCTCGGTCTCGAACCGTGGCAGGCGCTGCTGGCGGTGACGATCGTGTTCGTCGGGTCGGCGACCCAGGCCTCCATCGGCATCGGACTCGGCTTGCTGGCCGCGCCGACGCTCACCCTGATCGACCCCGGCTTCATCCCGGGCGCCATCGCGATCGCTGTCCTCCCGCTCACCGTCGGCATGACGATCCGCGAGCACGACCACGTCGACCCCGCGATCTATCGGGCGGTCATCGGACGGGTCGTCGGCATCGTGTTCGGCGCGTGGGCGGCATCACAAGCGAGCCAGACATTCATCGCGGTCGTCATCGCCTGGAGCGTGCTGCTCGCGGTGATCGCTTCGGCGTTGGGGCTCAGGTTCGCCCCGTCACGCCGAAATCTGATGGTCGCAGGCACGGTCGCCGGTTTCACGGGCACCGTCGCCGGCATCGGTGGTCCGCCGATGGCACTCACGTACCAGCACTCGGACCCGAGGACCTTGCGTGCCAGTCTCGCGGCGTTCAACACGATCGGCTCGCTGTTCATCATCCCGAGCTTGGCGATCGCCGGCGTCCTGGGCCGTCGTGAGTGGCAGCTCGGCGCGATGCTGATCCCCGGCATCCTCGCTGGGTTGTGGATCGGCCGGATCGGCATCGCTCGATTGCCGGCCGATCGCGTCCGCCCCTTCGTCCTGACGGTCTGCGGCACCTCCGCCGTCGTGCTGCTCGTTCGCCAGCTTGCCTGAGCGTGGTCGCCTGGGCACCGGGCGGCATCGGCCCGTAGGGTTGAAGCATGGCCGATGCTGACGACGAGTTCGCCTTCACCGAGTTGCTGCCGCTGGGCGACGACGACACCCCGTACCGCCTCGTGTCCACCGAGGGCGTGTCGACGTTCGACACACCCGACGGCACGTTCCTGAAAGTCGAGCCCGATGCGATCCGGCGGCTCACGGCCGAGGCGATGCACGACATCGCCCACTTCCTGCGCCCGGCCCACCTCGCGCAGCTCCGCAAGATCCTCGACGATCCGGAAGCCAGCCCGAACGACCGGTTCGTCGCCACGGACCTCCTCAAGAACGCCGCCGTCGCTGCCGGCGGCGTGCTGCCGATGTGCCAGGACACCGGCACGGCGATCGTCAAGGCGAAGAAGGGACAGTTCGTGTTCACCGGAGGAGGTGACGAGGCGCAGATCGCTCGCGGCATCCAGGACACGTACCTCACGAGCAACCTCCGGTACAGCCAGATGGCGCCGCTCACGATGTACGACGAGAAGAACACCGGCACCAACCTGCCCGCGGAGATCAAGATCTCGGCGATCGACGGCGAGGAATACAAGTTCCTCTTCATCGCCAAGGGTGGCGGCAGTGCGAACAAGAGCTACCTCTATCAGGAGACCAAGGCGCTGCTGAACGAGAAGACCCTGCTTCCGTGGGTGTTCGAGAAGATGCAGACGCTCGGCACCTCGGCGTGCCCGCCGTACCACCTCGCCGTCGTGATCGGCGGCACGTCGGCCGAGTTCGCCGTCGAGACCGCCAAGCTGGCCTCGACGAAGTACCTCGACTCGCTCCCGACGTCGGGTTCCGAACTGGGTCACGGTTTCCGCGACCTGGAGTTGGAGGCCAAGCTGCTCGAACTCGCCCAGAACACGGGGATCGGCGCCCAGTTCGGCGGCAAGTACTTCGCCCACGACGTACGTGTCGTCCGCCTCCCCCGGCACGGCGCGAGCTGCCCGGTGGCGATGGCGGTCTCCTGCTCGGCCGATCGACAGGCGTTGGGCAAGATCACACGAGAGGGTCTCTTCCTCGAACAGCTGGAGACCGACCCTGCCCGGTTCCTGCCCGAGCCGACCGCCGACGACCTCGACGACACCGACGTGGTGCACATCGACCTCAACCGCCCGATGAGCGAGATCCGCGCCGAGCTCTCCAAGTGCCCGGTTCGCACTCGCGTGATGCTGACGGGACCGATGGTCGTCGGGCGCGACATCGCCCACGCCAAGATCAAGGAACGTCTCGACGCCGGCGAGGAGATGCCGCAGTACCTGCGCGATCACTGCATCTACTACGCCGGCCCGGCCAAGACGCCGGAGGGATACGCATCGGGCTCGTTCGGGCCGACCACGGCGGGTCGCATGGACTCGTACGTCGAGCAGTTCCAGGCCGCGGGTGGTTCGATGATCATGCTCGCCAAGGGCAACCGGTCACAACAGGTCACCGACTCGTGCCAGCGACACGGTGGGTTCTACCTCGGCTCGATCGGCGGCCCGGCCGCCCGCCTCGCGCTCGACAACATCCTGGCCGTCGAAGTGCTGGAGTACCCGGAACTCGGCATGGAGGCGATCTGGAAGATCCAGGTCGAAGACTTCCCCGCGTTCATCGTCGTCGACGACAAGGGCAACGACTTCTTCCAGCAGGTCCGCGTCGAAGCCGCCGAACGGGCCGTTCGAGTCGGCATCGGCTGAGCCGCGGTCAGCTGGTCCGCACGTCAGTGGCGGGCAGGCTTCCAATAGCCACGGACAGTGGCACGCCGGCGGGGCACACGCAGGGTGTCGAACAGGTGCGATCGGATGGCGTGCATCGCCGAGGCCTCCCCTGCCGCCCAGACGTCGGTGCCGTCCGGCAGTTCGTCGAGCGACCTGACGACACCCACGATCCGTCCGCCCGGCACGTCACCCGTCTCGGTCACGTGCCACTCGATGCGGTCGTCCGGGCGCGTGCCGACGTCGATGATCGCGTCGTGGGAGATCACCTCGACGTGCAGCTCGACCGAGAGCGACGACGGGGCCATGTCGATCAGCTGGGTCGCCGCAGGCAGGGCGGTCTCGTCGGCGAGCACCAGGAGTCGTTCGGCGTCGACGGGGAATTCGTGGCCGCTGCCGGGCCCGGAGATCGCGGCATCGGCGCCCGGTGCCACCGATTCGGCCCAGTCGGACACGGCGCCACCGGGGTGCCGAACGACCTCGATCTCCAGACGGCGGGCTTCCTGGTCGGCCCGCAGCGGAGTGAACGTCCGCAGTGCCGGCCGGCTGCCGTCGGGCAGCAGGAACTCGTTGCCGTTCCATCGGGGGATCACGAGTCGGTCGGTCCCCGGCGTCGGTACGAGCAGCCGCACGCTCGCCGCGGGTCGATCGACCACGAGCTCGCGCAGCCCGTCGCCTTCGAACGTGAGCCGCAGCATCCTCGGTGACAGCTCGACGCGTTCGGTCACCGTGACGGATCTGAGGGGCGGCGGTTCCCGCCGCACGCGGGTGAGTCGTTCGAGACGGTCGCGATCGGCCATCCCCCAGTCCTACCGGCGCACCCAGCCATCCGTGGCGGATCCACCCATCGCGGCTCCGGATCACGTCGGAGGATCAATCGTGAGTTGCACGAACGCTGCGACCTGGTCGGCCACGAGACCGACCGCGGGTCGATCGGCTCTATGAGCACGTCTGCATCTCGGACACGATGGGTAGATGGCCAGGTGTTCGGTGCTCGGATGCGGCGAGTGGGGTCGGCAGGTTCCCGCGACCCCGACGTCCTCCGAACACATCGGAGTGCGCTCGACATGATCGAGTCGATACGCCGCGCGCGTGGCCGCGGGCACGTGGAGGTCTTGGTGGTCGCTGCGTCGTATGCGATCTACACCGTGCTCCGAGTGGTCGTGGAAGGCTCGGAGGAACGAGCTCGGGCCAACGCGAATCAGATCCTCGATGCCGAGCGGAAATTGGGCATCGACTGGGAGCGATCCGCCCAGCAGTTGGTACTCGACCGGCAGGGGTGGATCACCTTCTGGAACGCGATCTATCAGTGGACCTACTGGCCGGTGGTCGGATTCGCGCTGTGGCTGCTCTGGCGACTGGACCGATCCAAGTATGTGCTGTTGCGCAACGCACTGCTGATATCGGCATCGATGGGTCTGATGATCTTCGCCCTGTATCCGGTCGCTCCGCCGCGGTTCCTGGACGGATACGTCGACACGTTGGCGTATCGAGATCAGCGCATGATCGGTGAGCAGGCGTGGGCGGTCAATCAGTACGCGGCAGTGCCGAGCTTCCACGTGGGATGGCCGGCGGTGGCCGGCGTGGTCATCGCTTCGGCGAGTCGTCGTCGGGCGGTGCGGGGAGCGGCGCTCCTGCCGGCGTGCCTCTTGGCATTCGCAGTGGTGTTCACCGGAAACCACTTCGTCTTCGACGTCCTGGCCGGGCTCGTCGTGGTCGCTGCATCGTTGCATCTGGCGCAGCGCCTGCCGTCCGCGCCCCGGCGTTCGGGGCGGAGCGGCCGGATGGCGGATTCGGACGTCCGACGGGACGGCGCTCCCGAGTCCCAGCCCCCCACTTCGCCGAGCACCGACTTCGCACCGACTCCACCGTCATGCGGCACGGAGGCGCCCGGACCGCTGGCGCGGGCGAGCCCCGCCACCTGGAACGACCGAGAACCGCCGAGCGAGCAGATCGTTCGCGGGGTTCCGTCACCGTGCTGGTGAGGGCGCCCCGTATTCGCCGTCACGACGGCCTCACGAGACGGAGTTCGGTCCTGAGCCGAATGTCGGCGCGATCGATGTCGCGCAGTTCGTACCTGCCGACGCAGGCGTGGCTGTTCCTCTACGCCGGCACCGGCGCGTTCGTCGACGGCCGTCACGAATCCTGCGCCTGCGACGGCGTTCGGAGCCCGTGACGGCGCATCGCGCTCCGCGTGCAGATCCAGGTCACCAAGTGCTCGCGAGGCCTGCCCGACGAGCGCGTCGACACCCCATCCCTCGGCGACCACGTCCCGACCCCCGCCCGTTCGGGCAACCGACGGATGTGCGGCGGCGTCCTGTGCCGTCATCTCACGGGGTTCGGCTGGACCCACCCCGGACGCGTGCTCCTGTCCGCACGCGCGTGCTCCGACGTCGGCCCGAATCCGGCACCCTGATCGATCCGGCCGGACATCGACAACGCCCGAGCGTCGCGAACCCCGACCTCGACGTCAGGCGAGGCTGACGAGTTCGAGCCAGTCGTCGTCGAAGTAGTCCAGGTCGCCGTCGGGCAACAGCAGCACCTTGGTGGGTGCCAACTCGGTCACGAACTCGGTGTCGTGACTCACGAAGATGATGGCGCCCTTCCAGGACTTCAGGGCCTCGGCCACCGCCTGACGGGACGGCGGGTCGAGGTTGTTCGTCGGCTCGTCGAGCAGCAACAGGTTGTTGCGACCCGACATCAGCATCGCCAGCGCCAACTTGGTCTTCTCGCCGCCCGAGAGTGACCCGGCCTCCTGGAAGACCTTCTCGCCCGACAGCCCGAACATGCCGAGCAGTCCACGCAGTTCCGTCTCGGTGAGACTGACGTTCGGCGGCATGTCGGCCCGGAGGTTGTCGAGCAACGAGGCGTTGCCGTCGAGGTTGTCGTGCTCCTGGGCGTAGTAGCCGGCCTCGACGTGATAGCCGAAGTCGAAGAACCCGAGATCGGCCTCGGTCTCGCCGGCGAGGATGCGGAGCAGTGTGGTCTTGCCGGCCCCGTTGAGGCCGAGCACGAGCAGCCGCTCACCGCGGCCGAGGTCGAAGCTCACGTCCTCGAACACCGACGGGCCGCCGTAGCCCTTGCACAGCCCCGATGCCTCGATCACGGTCTGCCCGCACGGCGGCGGGTCGGGGAACCGTACGTTGATGACCTTCTGCGCTTGCGGCGCATCGACCTTCTCGGCCTCCAGCCGGGCGATCCGTTTCTCGATGCTGTGCGCTTGCGCGGCCTTGGTGGCCTTGGCACCGAACCGATCGACGAACTTCTGCATCCGAGCGATCTCCCGCTCCTGCTCCGCCGCCTGCTTCGTGAGCCGACGTTCGTCCTCCGCGCGAGCGTTGAGGTACTGGGAGTACGTGCCGCGGTACTCGACGATCGACCCGACCGACGTCTCGGTCGGACGATCCAGATGCAGCACCCGGGTGATCGCCTCGTCGAGCAGGTCGAGGTCGTGGCTGATCACCAGCAACGCGCCGCGATACTGCCGCAGGAACCCCATCAGCCAGATCTTCGCGTCGACGTCGAGGTGGTTCGTCGGCTCGTCGAGGCACAGGACGTCGCTGCCCGCGAACAGGATCCGCGCCAACTCGACCCGACGTCGCTCGCCACCCGACAGCACGCCGATCGCCGATTCGATCCGATCCTCGCCGATGCCGAGGCCCGCGGCGAGTGCACGCGCCTCGCTCTCGGCCGAGTAGCCGCCGGTGACCCGGAACTGCTCCTCGGCGCGGGTGTAGCGGGCGACGTTGCGCTCGTCGGGTGACTCCTCCATGGCGATGCGCAGCTTCTCGATCCGGACCAGTTCGTCGTCGATCCCTCGGCCCGACAGCACGTGCTGGATCGCCGTACGCGAGTCGCCGGCACCCTCGATCTTCGGGTCCTGGGGCAGGTAGCCGAAGCCGCCGCGCCGGACCACCGTGCCACCGGCCGGCTCCGCTGCACCACCGAGCACCCGGAACAGCGACGTCTTGCCGGCTCCGTTGCGTCCGACGATGCCGACCTTGTCGCGGGGCATCACGGTGAAGTTGGCGTCGTCGACCACGAGTCGACCACCCACTTCCACCGAGAGTGCCTGCGCTTGGAGCATCTCGCCAGACTACGGTCGTGGTCGATGACGGCCACGGTGACTTCCGTCGAACGAGCAAGACTGCTGCCGCTCGCCGCACCGATCGCGTGCGGATGCTGCCTGCTGGCGGGCGCTGCGTTCGTGGCCGCAGAAGACCCCTCGGACGGCGGCTATTTCCTGCCGTGCCCGTTCCGCACCCTCACCGGGTGGTGGTGCCCCGGCTGCGGGCTGACCCGCGCCACCCATCACCTCCTGCGCGGCGACGTGATGCAGGCACTCCGGTTCAACCTGTTCGTGGTCGCGATCCTGCTCGGGTTGGCGGGCACGTGGTTGGCGTGGCTGCTGCACCGCGCGGGGCGACGATTCCAGGTTGCGAGATGGGTGCCGGTCCGGGCACAGATCGCGGCCGGTGCCGCGCTGCTCGCATTCGCCGTCGTCCGGAATCTGCCGGGCGTCGACGGCCTGCGCGGCTGAACCTCAGAGCACGATCGCCGAGTCGTCGACGAACACCGGAGGCACACAACCCGCACCGTCGATCGTCGGAGGTTCACCCAGAGCAGCGACGGTGAACAACGCGAGACGACCGCGCCCTTCGTCCGACAGCCCCGATGGGGTGTCGTCGATGAGCACGTCGGGCTCATCGGCCACGATCTCGGCCCAGTCGACGATGACGACGTTCGGGTACCGGCTCGGCAGGTCACGGATGATCTCGTTCAGGGACGCCTGGAACGTGTCGTCTTCGACGAGCGTATAGAGGAGCAGCGGCCTCGGGGACAGCGAAGCCACCAACGCGTCGAGCTCCGATTCGTACCGTGCGAGATCGCCGTCGAAGTGGTTGCCGAGCATGATGGCGACGACGTCCCAGTCCGGCTCGTCGGGCGTGACCCTGGCGTCGACCACCGTGGCGCCGAACTCGACGAATCGCCCGACCTCGGCCGCGACCTCGGCCTGCCACCCGAACGCCTCGAGGGCGTCACACATCGCGCCGTCGAAGCGAGGCGCCGTGGCGGCGATCACCGTGTCGCCGATCAGGAGGACACGATTGCCCTCGACGACGTCGCCGAGCGGGACGCTGATCTGCACCGGGGGCGGCGGCGCGGTGCTGGTGGTCGTGCCGCCCACCGACGTGGTGGGCGGCACGAGCGGCTCGGACTCGTCGGTGGGCGGTTCGGGGAACGCGCCCAGCTCCACCGTCTCGGGAACGTCGAGCACTGCGGGCTGCGGTTCGGGATCGTCAGCGGCACATGCCGACACGGTGGCGAGCGTCGCCGAGAACACCGCGGTCACCGCCACCCGCGATCGTTTGCCTCGCTGTACCACCCGGTTCATGCCGGCCACATTGAAGCCGATTCGCGGCCGATGCGTGCGCACCCACCGAGCATCTGTCGGTCAGCGATTCTGCAACGAGTCCCGGATCTCGGTGAGGAGCTCGATCTCCGACGGCCCGGATTCCTCGTCCTCGTCGCCCTGCCAGCGCTCGTACGCCTTGACGATCAGGAAGCACACCCACGCCACGATCAGGAACTGGATGATCGCGGTCATCACCGTTCCGACGAGGAGCTCGGCATCGCCGACGTCGATCGTGATGCTGTCGAAACTCGGCTGGCCGAAGATCGCCGCGATCAGGTTCATCAGCACACCGTCGACGATGGCCGTGATGATCGGCGCGAAGAACAGCGCCATGATGAACGCGATCGCAAGGGCAACAAGGTTGCCCTTGTTGACGAAGTCCTTGAACTCGTCGAGGTATTTCTTCATCGTCCTGTCTCCTTGTGGTTTGGTGTCCCCAGGGCGAGATTCAATCACACCCGCACGGTCGCGCCGCACTGTTGTCGACGAGCCGGAGCGGCGACGAGGGTGGATGGCGCGGCATTTCCGGGCGTCGAGTACGGTTCTCTCGCTCATGGCTCAGGAGTACGACCTCGTCATCATCGGCCTCGGCTCCGGAGGAACGCTCGCCGCTGAATTCGCAGCAGGAGAACTCGGCTTGCGGGTCGCGGCCGTCGAACGGGGACGCATCGGCGGCGACTGCCTCTGGACGGGTTGTGTGCCGTCGAAGGCGCTCATCGCCAGCGCACGTGTCGCCCACACCGTCCGCCACGCCGCAGAGTTCGGAATCGGCGCCGGAGCACCCGACATCGATCTCCGAGCGGTCTGGGCCCGGATCAAGTCGATCCAGGCCGAGATCGCCGAGACCGACGGCTCCCCCGATCGGTTCCGTGGCCTCGGTGTCGACCTGATCGAAGGCTCCGGACGTATCACCGGCTACCGCCAGGTGACGGTCGAGACGCCAGACGGGGAACTTCGGCTCGATACGCGGTACATCCTCGTCTGCACCGGCAGCCGACCCGCGGTACCGCCGATTCCGGGCCTGGACACCGTCGAGTACCACACCAGCGAGACCCTGTTCGAGATCGACGAGCCACCTGCGTCTCTGGTCATGATCGGCGGCGGCCCGATCGCAACCGAGCTGGCACAATCGATGGTTCGTCTCGGTGTGCGCACGACCGTGCTCGAGATGGCCCACCGCCTCGTCCCGCGCGACGAGCCCGAGCTCGCCGACCGGTTGGGCCAGATCCTGCGTCGCGAAGGGGTCGACCTGCATCTCTCCACTTCGGCAACTGCGGTCCGGCCGGGCGGCGACGGAGTGGTCGTCGAGACCGACGACGCCGAGTTCACCGCCGCCGGCCTGATCGTCGCGACCGGCCGTCACGCGAACTTCGAGTCGCTCGGGCTCGAACGGCTGGGTGTTCCGGTCGGACCCGACGGCGCCGAGGTCGACGGACGCAACCGCACGCTCGTGCCGAGCATCTATGTCGTGGGTGACGCCGCCAAGGGGCGCGCCGACTTCACCCATGTCGCGGCCCACGACGCCGTGCTCGCCGTGCGGGACATGTTCTTCCCCGGCCGCGGAGCGCCCGTTCAGCTCACGCCGTGGTGCACGTTCACCGAGCCGGAGCTGGCACACGTGGGTCTCACCGCCGCCGAGGCCCGCGAACGACACGGTCGCGGCGCCATTGCCGTCCACCGTCACGAGCTCGCGCACAACGATCGTGCCCGCGCCGACGGCACGACCGATGGGTTGATCCTCGTCGTCACGGCGAAGGGCAGGATCGTCGGTGCACATGCGTTGGCACCAGCGGCCGGTGAGTTGATCCACGAGCTGGCCCTCGCCATCCAGTTCGGCGCCAAGCTGACCGAGCTGAGCGAGATGATCCACATCTACCCGACCCTCTCGGTCGGCATCGGGCGGCTCGCTGCCGACCGCACCTTCGAGATCGCCGAGAAGTACCGCGTACTCACGAAGATCAGCCGCTGGATGGGCTGATGGGCTCGAGCTCCTCGAACGTGTCGACCCGACGTAGCGACGGGAAGAGCGCGGCGAATGCGCCGGCGACCAGCAGTGTGATGAACCCACCACCGGCGATCGCCAACGGGAGCCCGAAGGCGCGTGCCGCGACGCCGCTCTCGAACGCTCCCAGCTCGTTCGACGCCCCGATGAAGACACCCTCCACCGCCGTCACGCGACCCAGCTGCTCGTCGGGGGTCACGAGCGGCAGGATCGATCCGCGGATGTACATCGACACCATGTCGGCAGCCGAGATCACGACGAGCGCGATGAACGCCACGGTGTAGCTGCTGGTCAGACCGAACACCATCGTCCCGGCACCGAAGAGGCCGACGACGGCGAGGAGTGTCGGCCCGACGTGGTGTCGCACCGGCCGGACCGCCAGGAGGATCGCCATCGCCGCGGCGCCGAATCCCGGCGCCGCACGCAGCCAGCCGTAAGCGATGTCGCCGACCCCCAGCCGTTCGCTCGCAACGGCCGGGATCAGCGCGATCGCGCCGCCGAAGAGCACAGCGAACAGGTCGAGGGAGATGATGGCCAGGACGATCGGCGTGCGGCGGACGAAGTGCAATCCCTCCATCGCGGCCGACAGCGTCGGCCGGTCGGTCAGGCGGTCCTGTTCACGTCGATACACCAGGGTGAGCATGGGCACGATCGATGCCATCGCGAGTACGGCGGCGACCGAGTAGGCAGCGGTCGGACCGACGGCGTACAGGAACCCACCGAGCACGGGTCCTACGATCGCCGACCCGGTGAAGGTCGCCGTCCAGAGTGCGACCACCTGCGGGAACTCGGCCTGCTCGACGATGAGCGGCGGGATCGACCGTCGGGCCGGGGCCAACATCGCGTCCGCCGCGCCCAGCACGAACGCGATCGCGAACAGTGGCCACACCGAACCCGGATCGAACCAACTGTAGACGACGAGTGCGACAGCGCACAGGCCGCGGCCGAACAGGAACAGTGCCGAGACGCGACGCCGATCGAATCGATCGGCGACCCACCCCGAGGCGAGCACCAGGAGCAGCGCCGGCACGAACTGAGCGAGGCCGATGAGCCCGATGTCGAGCTCGTCGCCAGTGATGTCGAACACCTGCTTGAACAGCACCGTCACGAGCAGGTTGTGGCCGACGGCGGCGAACGCCGTCGACAGCAGATAGCGACGCACCGGCGCGTGCCGAAGGACCTGCCGTGCGCTCGCCACGCCGGCACGCTACTGATCCGGCGACGGGCCCGGCCTCATCGCAAACCCGTGACACGTGTGACCGTTGGGTGACGAGAACCGCGCTGTTCGCGCACAACTCCGAAAATGCCTCTCGTCGCCACCGGCCGAACCGATACATATGCATGATGGAGATTCGGCGGGCAACGTACGGGGCAGCGATCCGATTGGCGGTGGCGCTCAGCGTCATCGCATCGGTGGTGGCGCTCGGCCTCCGCGCGGTCGGCGACGTGTCGACGCTCAACCTGGTGGCGGTCGTGGTCGTCGTCGGCTTCACGGCGAGCTGGGTCCAGACCGGACGCGTGCAGCGCGCCGTCGCCGACCGGCCGACCCATCGGGTCACCGTCATGCACGTACGCCAACCGATCGGTTGACGTCGAAGCCGCTGTGACACGATCGCGAACCATGAAGGTTCGCATCGGTTTCGGCCTCGGCACGCGCACGACACTGCACGACGAGCGTTTCGGGCACGTCGTCGACGAGCTCGAGCGGTTGTCGTTCGACAGCCTCTGGGTCTCCGAACGGGTCGGCGGCGCGGCACCCGACCCGATGGTCGCGATGGCCTACGGCGCCGGCCGGACGAAGCACCTGAAGTTCGGCATGAGCGTGATGGTGCTCCCGGGCCGCAATCCGATCCTGCTCGCGAAAGCGGTCGCCAGCCTGGCCACGATGTCGGGCGGACGACTCCTCCCTGCGTTCGGCCTCGGCCAGGTGAACCCGATCGAACAGCAGGCGTTCGGAGTCGAGCGCTCCGAACGAGCACCCTGGTTCAACGAGTCGATGGAGATCATGCGCGCCTGCTGGAGTGGTGAGCCGGTGGTGCACGACGGTGAGCGATACCACTACGACGGCGTGACGGTGAGGCCGGTCCCGACGCGGATGGATGTGTGGCTCGGCGGTTTCGCCCCGTCCGAGCTGAAGCGGGTCGGTCGATTCGGCGACGGTTGGCTCCCCTCGTTCGTCACGCCGGCCGACGCCGAGGCCGGCCGCATCGTCATCGAGCAGGTCGCCGCCGAGTACGACCGTGAGATCGAAGCCGATCACTTCGGCGTGCTCATCCCGTATTCGCCGACGGGGGAACTCCCCGACGTGCTCATGGCCAGCCTCGCCCAGCGGCGACCCGATCTCGATCCGACCACACTGGTGCCGACGTCGTGGGACGGGTTGCAGGGCCTGATCCACCAGTTCATCGATGTCGGCACGACGAAGTTCGTGGTACTCCCGATGGACGAACCGCACGCGGTCGATGAGTGGACCAGCCACCTGCAGGAGGCCGCAGACGCGCTCCTCCCCCTCGAGACCTGATCCGACCGCGGAGGGATCGGGGCGAGTGCGTGGTGCCCGGCGTTCGACTCAGGCGTCGATCGTGACGGGAGCGACGTGGTGAGCGGCCTGCTTGGCGTGGTAGCTCGACCTCGTCAGCGGGCTCGCTTCGACGTGACCGATGCCCAGCCCCTCACCGATCTGCTTCCACCGATCGAACTCGTGTGGTTCGACCCACCGGGCGATCGGGAGATGGTGTGACGTGGGGCGGAGGTAGTGGCCGATCGTGACGATATCGCAGCCGATGGCCGCCAGGTCGCCGAGCGCCCCGATCATCTCGTCATCGGTCTCACCGAGGCCCGCCATGATGCTCGACTTGGTCGTCAGACCGGCGGCTTTGGCGTGGGCGAGCACGGCGAGGCTCCGGGCGTAGCCGGCCGACGGACGCACCGCCCGCTGGAGTCGTGCCACCGTCTCGACGTTGTGGTTGAGCACGTCGGGTCGCGCGGCGAACAACGTCTCCAGCGATCCGAGTTCGCCTTTCGCGTCCGAGATCAAGGTCTCGATCCGGGTCTGCGGTCGGCGACGACGGATCGCCTCGACGCATGCTGCGACGAACGCCATCCCACCGTCGGGGAGGTCGTCGCGGGCCACCATCGTCAGCACCGCGTGCTCGAGACCCATTCGGTCGACCGCTTCGGCGACCCGCGCCGGTTCGCCGGCGTCGGGCTCGAGCGGCTTGCGGGTGTCGACCAGACAGAACCCGCACGCTCGCGTGCACCGCTCCCCCAGCACCATGAACGTCGCCGTGCCCTCGGACCAGCATTCGGAAAGATTCGGGCAACCGGCGTCTTCACACACGGTGACGAGATCGAGATCGCGGATCGTCTTCTTGAGCTGCAGCACCTCGGGTCCCAGATGCACCTTCGGGCGCAGCCAGTCCGGCTTTCGCGTCTCGATCGAGAGCCCGCTCGTCACACCGGCCTGCTCGAGCCGGGCGTGCGAACGTGGCGGTCGGAACGTGACGGCCCGGCCCGGACCCTCGCCTCGCGAGAACGGGGTCAGGTCGTCGCGCCGGTGCTGCCAGGCGACGTCCTGTCGCTCCGCTCGACCGTCGGCCCACCGCTGCGCGCCCAGGCGAGCGACGATGTCGACCACGTCGGCCAGGGAGACATCGACGCCTTCCTCGGCGAGCGAGGTGACGGGGCGGTCGGCGATCCCACAAGCGACGATGTGCTCACGCATGTACGCCATGTCGGTCGTGACGTTCAGTGCGAACCCGTGCATGGTGCGACCGCGGGCGAGACGCACGCCGATGGCGGCGACCTTGCGCGGTTCCGGACCCTCGGCGTCGACCCAGACACCCGGGTACTCGGTGAGACGGCCGGGGCCCGGTACGCCGAGCTCCGTCAGCGCGTCGATGAGGAGCTGTTCGACCGACCGGACGTGTTCGATCGAGCCCTTGACGTTCGGTAGCGACACGACCGGATAGCCGATGAGCTGGCCCGGACCGTGATAGGTGATGTCGCCGCCGCGTTTCACGGCCACGAAATCGGCGCCCACGGCCTCGGGCTCACAGCGCAGATTCGTGTCGAGATCGGCGTGCGGTCCGTAGGTGAAGACGTGGTCGTGCTCGAGCAGGAGCAGATGCTGCCCGCGGCCACGATCGAACAGCGCCTGCTGGACCGCCAGCGCCTCGCGGTATGGCACCCTCCCCAGCCATCGGATCCGGAGAGGGGCGTCCGTCATGTCAGAACTCGGCACTCCAGTCGCGGGTCTCCAGGATCTCCTTGACCTTCTTGAGGAACCCGGCGGCGTAGGCGCCGTCGAAGGCCCGGTGGTCCCAGCTCATCGCGAGGTTGCCGACCGGATGGATCGCAATCGCCTCGCCTCCGTCGCCGCCGGTCACGACGACCGGCTTGCGTACGATCGCGTCGGTCGAGATGATGCCGACCTGCGGTTGATTGATGATCGGCATCGTGAGCACCGAGCCCGCCGAACCGTTGTTCGAGATCGTGAAGGTACCGCCGGAGATCTCGTCGGGGCTCAACTTGCGGTTCCGGGCCCGATCGGCAAGGTCGCTGATCTCCTGGGCGATCGCCTTGAGACGCTTCGTCTCTGCGCTCCGCAACACGGGAGCGAGCAGACCCTCGTAATCGAGATCGACCGCGATGCCGATGTCGATGTAGTCGTGCACGATCAACTCGTTGTCACCGACGCTCGCGTTGAGGTGTGGGAACTCGGCGAGACCGTCGACGATCGCACGGGTGATGAACGGCAGGTAGGTGAGGCTGAACCCCTCGGCCGCCTTGAACTGGTCCTTGACCTTCGAGCGGGTGGCATCGACGTTGGCGAAGTCGACCTCGACCACGCTGAACGCATGAGGTGAGGTGGCCTTGCTCATCACCATGTGGTCGCCGGTCAGCTGTCGGATCTTCGACAACTTCACGGTCGAGTCGCGCTGGCTGGCGGTGGGTGCCGGCGCACTTTCGGCTGCCGACGTGGCCGGCGGGGCGGGCGCGACGCCGGTCGGAGCCGGAGCCTGGATCGCAGGGGGCGCGGCGGGTGCCGACGGCGGTGCGGCCGGTCTGGGGCCGACCGCATCGATGTGGTCGAGGACGTCCTCTCGGGTGATCCTGCCGCCGGGACCGGTGCCGGCGATGTCGTCCGGGTTCAGCGAATGCTCGTTGACGAGCCGACGGACCACCGGGGACAGCAGACGGTTGTCGCCGGAGGTCGCAACAGGGGCGGCGGCCGGCGCGGGCGCCGGGGCTGGCGCGGGCGCCGGGGCTGGCGGGGGCGCCGGGGCGGCGGGTTCGGGAGCCGGCGCAGGCGCCGCTGCGGGTTCGGGAGCCGGTGCAGGCTCTGGAGCAGCCGCAGGCGCTGCCGCAGCAGCCGGAGCAGCATCAGCGTCTCCGACGACGGCGACGACGGTGCCGACCTCGATCGTGTCGCCCTCGGCGACGCGGATCTCGCTGACGACACCGGCGATCGGCGACGGGACCTCGGTGTCGACCTTGTCGGTGGACACCTCGAACAGGGGCTCGTCCTCGGCAACGGTGTCACCGACCTGCTTGAACCACTGCGTGATGGTGCCCTCGGTGACGGTCTCGCCGAGCTGGGGAAGGATAACGTCAGCCATGATCGGTGGTTCTGCTCCTGTTGCGTTTCGTTCGTGCTGGTCGTTCGTGCTGTGATTCGTGACGGCCGGCTCGCCGTCAGCCGTTGATGCTTCGACCGGTGAGTGACATCATCGTCTCACCGAACAGCTCGGTCATGCTGGGATGCGGCTGGATGAACTCGGCCACCTCGTCGACGGTCGCCTCCCAGTTCACCGCAAGGTAGCCGCCCGACAGCTGCTCGGTGACCCACGGGCCGACCATGTGGACGCCGAGCACCTGACCGGGCGTCCCGTCGGCGTTCTTCTTGGCGATCACCTTGACCATGCCGTCGGTCTCCCCGACGATCTGTGCCCGGCTGTTGAACTTGAACGGGTGCTTGCCGACGACGACGTCGATACCGGCCGCTTTGGCTGCATCCTCGCCCGGCCCGGCCCACGCGACCTCCGGATGGCAGTAGATCGCCCACGGCACCCGGTCGTACATGATCGGCATGGGCCCCTCGCCCAACGCGTGCTTCACCACGAGGATCGCCTCGGCGTACCCGACGTGGGCGAGCTGTGGTGTGTCGATCAGGTCGCCGACGGCGTACACCCCCGGCTCACCGGTCCGGCAGAACTCGTCGACGACGACGAACCCGCGCTCGTCGACCTGCACATCGGTGCCCTCGAGGCCGAGCTGGTCGGCAAAGGGGCGGCGACCGACCGACACGATGCACACATCGACGTCGACCGACTCGCCGTCACCGAACTCGACGGTGGTGCCGCCCGAATCGTTCGGCGTGTGCCCCGTGACCTGCACACCGGTCTTGATCGTGATCTGCTTGTGCTTGAAACTCCGTTCGACGATCTTGGTCACGTCGGCGTCGAGACCCGGGAGGATCTTCGGCAGTCCCTCCAGGATCGTGACCTCCGCACCGAGGTCGGCGAACGTGGAGGCGAACTCACAGCCGATCGCTCCGCCGCCGATCACCGCCACGCGGCCCGGAACGTCGTCGAGGTCGAGCACCTCGTCGCTCGTCATGATCGGCCCACCGATGTCGAAGCCGGGGATCGTCCGCGGCACCGAGCCGGAAGCGAGGATCACGGTGGCGCCCGTGATCGTGGTGGACGTTCCGTCGTTCATCGACACGGTCACCGTGCGGTCGGCGCCGAGGGAGCCCACCCCGTCGAAGACCTCGACCTTGCGTCCCTTGCACATCGCGGCGATGCCGCCGACCAGACCGGCGACGATCTTCTGCTTGCGCTGCTGCGTGACCGCGAAGTTCACGGACGCCTCGCTCGACTCGATCCCGAAGTCGGCGCTGTGGTCGACGTGGCGTTTGACCGCCGCTGTCTCCAGGAACGCCTTGGCGGGGATGCATCCTCGGTTGAGGCAGGTGCCGCCGAGCGCGTCCTTCTCGATCAGGGCGACCTGCATTCCGGCGGACGCGGCGTAGAGGGCGGCGGCGTAGCCACCGGGGCCCCCACCGATGACGACGAGGTCGAACGAGTCACTCACGACGGTCACCGTATCGTTGCTACCCGCAGGTAACCCACCGACCGGGAGTCACCCGTCGAGCACCCACCGTGCCTGCTCGTCGCCGCGCTCGTAGAACAGCACACGAGACGAGCCGTCGGCGGTCGACACGTCGAACGTGATGACACACGCCTGCAGCTCCGGACCGGTCGGCGGACACGTCGTTGCCACCAACGGAGCGGGACGACCGGAGGCGATCATCCGGAAGTCCTCGGCCGGAGCATCGTCGTCGGTGCCCCCGATCTCGATCCGTACGGCGAGCGTTCCGTCGCCGCCGTCGGCGGGCTCCACGACGGTCACCGACATGTCGCCGACGGCAACGACGGTGCCGACGGCGGCGGGCTCGGCCAACTCGTCCTGCGTGGCCAGCTGAAACAGCAACACGGCGCCGGCGAGCATGATCGCGACCCCGCATCCGAGTGCCAACAACATCAGCGTTCGTGTCTTCATCCGGTGTGGAGGCTATGGAAAGGTTCTCGAAACACCCCGCGACGAAGAGACAACGTCGTGGTGCGACGGGTACCGTGTCGCCGTGTTCCGACGTGTGCTCCCGGTGCTTGCGGCGACCCTGCTCGTGGCGTGCGGCGGGGACGACACGACGTCGGCGCCGACGACCGACGCCGCGGCGACCGCCGCCACGACCGCGCCTGAGGCGGCATCGACCGACTCGAACGCCACCGCGCCGCCCGCAGCGCTGCAGTTCAGCGCTCCGTTGGTGGGCGGGGGCGAGATCGAGCTGGGCGCGTTGGCCGGTCGTCCGGTGTTGCTGTGGTTCTGGGCACCTTGGTGAAGCACCTGTAATCGAGAAGCTTCTTCGGTCGAGGAAGCAGCGCAGAAGTGGGCCGGACAGGCCGAGTTCGTCGGGGTCGCCTGGAGTTCGACGGAAGACCGATTCGAGGAGTTCATCGATCGGTACGGCCTGACGTTCCCGCAGATCAGCGACGAGGCCGGCGAGGTGTTCGCCCGGTTCGAGGTGCCGACGCAGCCGGCGTTCGCGATCATCTACCCGGACGGCGAGGTCCAGACGCTCTTCGGGGCCGCGGACGAGGCGCTGCTCGACTCGCTGATCGGCCAGGCACTCGCCTGAACCCTCCCGCTGAGTTCCCTCGCGGACTGCTGCCGGGAGTTCAGTCGTAACCGGCGGCGATGCAATCGTAGTAGCGCTCGTCGAAGGCCGGGTCGTCGAACACGTTGTACCAGTTCCGACCTTCGAAACACTCGAGGTTGCCGATCTCGGGCGGCAGCTCGAACTCGCTCACTTCGCCACGCTCGACCAGGTCGAGGAAGCAGGGCTGAGCAGCCTCGGCGGCGGCGATGAACTCCTCATCGGGAAGGCTGTAGATCCCGCCGCCCCACGAGTCGACGTAGCCGCACTCGGGATGTCGAAGTGCGAGCGGCACCTCCGACGCTTCGATCTCGCCGCTGCTGACCGCTGCGGCAAAACAGTTCTGAGCTGCCAAGGGATCGAGCTCGGCGTAGCAGTCCTGCCACGACGGACGCTCACCGGTGCCGTCATCGACGATGATGTCCATCGCCCCGTCGTCCAAGCCGGTGCCGTCATCCACGATGATGTCCGTCGCCCTGTCGTCCACCGGAGCCGTCATCGACGATGATGTCCATCGCCCCGTCGTCCAGACCGGTGCCGTCATCGACGAAGTCGCCGTACTCCTCGTCGAACGTGCCCGGCAGCCCGTTGATCCCGCCGAACAACGCCTCGCCGAACTCTTCGGCTGCAGCCTCCCCCTGATCGATGATGGCATCGAGCTCGGAACGATCCAATGCCCGCAACGCCGCAAGGAGCGCCTCGGTCGACGTCGTGGTCGGGCTGACGTACCAGAGCCCGTCGGTCCGTCGCATCTCGAGGCCCACCTCTTCGATGTCGGAGAACGCGGCGGCGACCGTGTCGATCAGACGCTCGATCTCGGGCAACTCGTCCAAGACACCCGTCGCGTCGTCGAAGGCGCCCTCGTTGCACTGCTCGAACGACTCCCCCGCCGCCGACGCCCGAATGCACCGGTCGGCGAATTCCAGCGAGAACGCCTCACCTTCGACCGTACCTTCGATGGCGAGCGCATCGACGAACACTGCCGCTGTCTCGCCCGATTCGTCGACGCGAAACTCCCGACGGGTGATCGTCCATTGCAGCGGAACCTCGTCGAGGAGCGACTCCGCGTCCTCGAGGAACAGCGGCGAGTACCGTTGCAGCGCAGCCGCTTCGCCGGGGTTCAACGTGCGCAGCACGCCCGTCAGATCGAGCGCCTCGACCCGGTCGAGCAGGTTGTCGAACGCGGCGCCCGGTGTTTCGGCGCCATCCGCGCCGATGCCTTGGACCGGGATGAGGGAGCCGTCCCCCAGTTCGCCGCGGGCCGCCTCGGCGATGCTGTGGAACACGCTGAAGTACCAGCGACCGTCGTCTTCGACGGCCGTCAGCCGCACATCGAGCTGATCGGTCTGCGTGAGGCGTGTGCCGCGCATCTCCGTCAGCATGTCGTCGGGCACGTTGTCGGTGATCAGATCGCCGATCGGCAGTTCGGCACCGTCGACAGTGACCGTGGCGTCGGCACGCAGATCGATGTTGATGATGTCGGGCACATTGGTCGACGTGGCGACGACGGATTCGTTCTCCAGGTCGACGTCGATGCCGAGGAGGCGCGCGAGGTCGGCGTCGTCGGACAGCACGCCGAGGCGTGTGAGCTCTGACACCAGATCGACGAGTGGATCACGGAAGACGTCACGCTCACCCGGCGACAGCACGTCGACGACGCCCAGCACGTCTTCGTTCTCGATCGCAGCGAGCAATGACAGACCCAGTTCCTCGGGGGTCGCGGCACCTCCTCGAGCGGTGGCGGTCAGGTTGGACACGGCGAACGCTCCCGCGGCGCCCGTTGCCACCACGGCGGCGAGCGCGCCTCCGACCAGCCACTTCGATCGCCTCGATCGTTTCGGCGGCTCTCCGGAGCTGACGGTGACCATGGCGGGCGTCGGAGCACCGACGAGTGCACCGGGCGGCGCGGCAAGAGGGATCGCGGGCGGCACGACCGCGGCGGGCGCGGACGGCGGCAGGGTGGGCGCCGATGCATCCGAAGGCGGCGCCGCAGCGGCATCCGGGGCCGGCCCGCCCGCGGGAGGAAGCAGCGGAGCCGGACCGGACGCGGGGGCTCCCGCGGGAGGAAGCAGCGGAGCCGGACCGGACGCGGGGGCTCCCGCGGGAGGAAGCAGCGGAGCCGGACCGGACGACGCGCCGTCAGCGGACGGGAGCGACGGATCAGCTCCCTGCGGGCCGGCGTCCGCCGGTGGCTTCCACGGGCTGTCATCCTGCATGGTGGTCACGGTATCCAATCGCTCGAGCGTGAATCGGTCGTGTTCCAATCGGCAAGACCACGGCTCGACTTGACCCGCCCAGGTTTCAACCGCCAGCACAGCGCGTACAGTCCGAGCATGCATGTCGGCATCACCGGCGCGTCCGGCCTGATCGGAACCGCGCTCACCTCCCACCTCCGGGCCAATGGCCACGACGTCACCGCGTTCGTCCGGCGACCGCCGACCGTCGGCGAGATCAGCTGGGATCCGGCGTCGGGTCGGCTCGAGCCGACGGACCTCGAATCGCTGGATGCGATCGTGCACCTCGCTGGTGCCGGCATCGGCGACCACCGATGGACCGACGAGTACAAGCGCACGCTCATGAACAGCCGCGTCGACGGCACCACGCTGATCGCGGAGACCTTGGCGCGGCTCGGCGACGACGGGCCGCGGGTGCTGCTCAGCGGTTCGGCGATCGGCTACTACGGCGCACGCGGCGACGAGATCCTGACGGAGCAGTCGGACTCCGGCACGGGCTTCCTGGCCGACATCTGCCGCGCCTGGGAGGCGAGCACGACGGCGGCATCCGACACCGGTCGGCGCGTCGCCCACCTGCGGACCGGCATCGTCCTGAGTCCCGAGGGCGGCGCGCTCAAGAAGATGCTGCCCCTGTTCAAGCTCGGCGCCGGTGGTCGGTTCGGGTCCGGGGACCAATGGATGAGCTGGATCTCGATCGACGACGAGGTGCGAGCGATCGAACATCTCCTGACGGCCGACATCGAGGGTCCGGTCAACCTCACGGCGCCGAATCCGGTCACGAACGGGCAGTTCGCCGACACGCTCGGCGACGTGCTCGGGCGACCGACGTTCCTCCCGGTTCCGAAGTTCGGCCCCAAGTTGCTCCTCGGGAGCGAGCTCGCCGACGCCCTGCTCTTCGACGGGCAACGAGTCCAGCCGGAGGTGCTCCAGAACGCCGACGGTTTCTCGTTCTCGCACGCTGATCTGACCTCAGCACTCCGGGCGGTACTCGAGCGGTGACCGACGCACCGATCGTCGTCGTCGGCGCCGGCCTTGCCGGACTCGCATGTGCGGTCGCACTCCACGACGCGAACCGTGAGGTGCTCGTGCTCGAGGCGGCCGATGGCGTCGGCGGCCGAGTTCGAACCGACCGTGTGGACGGCTACCTGCTCGACCGTGGCTTCCAGGTCATGCTCACGGCGTATCCCGAGGCCCATCGTGTGCTCGACCTGGATGCGCTCCGGCTGCGGGCGTTCGATCCCGGCGCGCTCATCCATTCCGGTTCGAAGTCGTCGGTGATCGTCGACCCGTTCCGCTCACCGACCCGCGTGCTCGACGCCGCACGGAGTCCGGCCGCAACCTTGGCCGACAAGCTTCGGATCGCCCGGCTGCGCCGTCGAGTGCGCTCGGTCCACCCTTCCAGCCTCCTGCGTGGCGACGACATGTCGACGATGGACGCCCTGCGCCAGGACGGTTTCTCCGATCGGACGATCGAGCGATTCCTGCGACCGCTGTTCGGCGGCATCCAACTGGACCCCGCGCTGACCACCTCGCGCCGCATGTTCGACGTCATCTTCCGCACGCTCGCGGACGGCGACTCGGCGGTGCCCGAAGCGGGCATGCAGGCGATTCCCGAGCAGCTGGCCGCACGCCTGCCCGCCGGATCGATCCGTCTCGACACACCGGTGCGGTCGCTCGCCGCCGGCGAGGTGCACACCGACGACGACGTGGTGCGCGCGGCCGCCGTCGTGGTGGCCGGCGAGGGCCCGGCGGCCGCACGCCTCCTCGGTCTGCCGCACGTGGGTTCCAAGTCGGTCGGTGCCGTGTACTTCGCAGCCGACCGGGCTCCGACCGACGAGAAGCTGGTGGTGCTCAACGCCGAGCCCGGCCCGGTGCTGAACGCCGCCGTGATGACCAACGTGGCGCCGAGCTACGCCCCGGACGGCCGGCACCTCATCGTCGCCGCGATGCCGGGCGAGGTCGGCGACGACCTGGCGACGACGGCACGCTCCACGTTCACGAGTTGGTGGGGCCCGGAGGTCGCCGACTGGGACCATCTCGCGACGTATCGCATCGCCCACGGTCAGCCGACCCAGACTCCGCCGTTCTCGCCCAAGCAGTCCGTTCGGGCCGGACCGGGCGTGTACGTGTGTGGTGACCACCGTGACACCGCTTCGATCCAGGGCGCGCTCTACTCCGGCCGGCGGTGTGCAGAAGCAGTCGTCGCCGACACGAGTTGAGCGCCGTTGTTGCGAGGCGCAACTGTTGTGACCAGCTACGATGACGTCATGCCCGATGATGTCCGTTGGCTCAACACCACCGAGATGGCGGCATGGCGCTCGTTCATCGAATCCCACGATGATCTCATCACCGCGATCGAGAACGATCTGGCACCGACCGGCCTCACGCTCGGCGACTACCAGGTGCTCGTCTACCTCACCGAGGCCGAGGACGAGCAGATGCGCATGTGCGACCTCGCTGACATGCTGCAGCTCTCCCCGAGCGGTCTGACACGTCGACTTGACGGCCTCGTCAGGTCGGGCTGGGTCGAGCGTCGCAGCTCCGAGGTCGATCGCCGCGTGATGCTGGCGGCGGTCACCGCCGCCGGCCGCGAGCAGCTCGCTGCCGTCGCTCCCGGCCACGTCGCGAGCGTTCGGGCCCGGATGATCGATGTGCTCGATGCCGACGACCACCGGGCCCTCGCCCGCGCGTTCGGCAAGATCCGTACCGCGCTCGACGCCGGCTGAGGAACCGACATGACCATGCTGCCCGCCGGGTTCACCTGCCACGTCACGAACGTCGGCGTCAAGGACCGATCCGATGACTTCGTCGTGATCGCGGCCGCGCGCTCGGTGCCGGCTGCCGGCATGTTCACCAAGAGCCGATTCGTGGGGCCGAGCGTGACGATCAGCCGTGACCATGTCGCATCGGGTTCCGCCCGAGCGATCGTCGTCGTCTCCAAGAACGCCAACGTCGCCAATGGCGAGACCGGACGCCGTGACGCCCACGAGCTGGTCGCCGGCGTCGCTCGACGGCTCGGATGCGACGACGAGGACGTCCTGATCGCCTCGACCGGCGTGATCGGCCGCCCGTACCCGATGGATCGACTTCGCGCCGGCGTCGACACGATGCCGGTTCCGCCGGAGAGCCGCTCGGCGGACGCCGCTGCCACCGGCATCATGACCACTGACACGGTCCGGAAGGTCGCCGTGGCCACCGTCGCAGGCTCGGATGCGACCGTGGTCGGCATCGCCAAAGGTGTCGGCATGATCGAGCCCGACATGGCCACCATGATCGCCGTGGTGCTCACCGACGCCGACATCGCCGCGGCCGAGCTCGACCGGGTGTTCCGTCGGGTCGTCGACCGCACGCTGAACTGCGTGAGCGTCGACAGCGACACCTCCACCAGCGACACGGCGATCGTGATGGCGAGCGGAGCGGCGGGTGCCGTCGACCCCGCGGCATTCGAGTCGGCGCTGTTCGAGGTCTGCCTGGGTCTGACCAAGCAGATCGCCCGCGACGGCGAAGGTGCACAAACGCTGATGGAGGTCACGGTGACCGGTGCCCGCGACGACGCCCAGGCCAAGCGCGTCGCCAAGGCGATCGTGAACTCGCCGCTCGTGAAGACCGCCGTGCACGGCGCAGATCCGAACTGGGGCCGGGTCGCGATGGCGATCGGCAAGTGCAGCGACGACATCGACATCGACCAGGAGCGGGTGACCATTCGGTTCGGTGACACCGAGGTCTACCCCGACCAGGTCGACGCCGCCGGTCTGGCGACCTTGTCGATCTACATGCGCAGCGACACCGTGCTGGTCGGAGCCGACCTGGGCATCGCCGACGGCGAGGCCACCGTGTGGGGCTGCGACCTCACCGACGGGTATGTGCGCATCAACGCCGACTACACCACGTGACGGTCTCGGGTATTCTGACTCGATGGATGCACAGTCGCTCCGGGCACGGCTCGTGGAGATCGACGATGCGGTGCGAGCGCTCCCCGACGACGCGTTCGCCGACAAGCACGCACTGCGCGCAGAACACGACCTTCGCCGGACGCAACTGCGAACGATGCTCGCCGACGAACTGACCGCTGCCAGCGACGACTGGGCCGAACGCGCCGGACACAAGGGTGAGCACAGCGTTGACGAGGGAGAGCGGTCGGCCGCCGCTCGACTCGTGACACGTGGCTTGACCAGCGAGGGTGCTGGCGGCTACTGACGCCGAGGGTCAGCGGGGCGGTGTCGGGCCGATGCCGTAGCGGGTGTCGGTGATGCGCTCGCCGGGTGACGAACGGAATCCCTCGTCGAACCAGCCCGTGAGGTCGACGATGACATCGGACGTCACCAACGACGACACACACACCTCACCCGTCGAATCCACCGGCACCACCACCGCGTTCGGCTCCACACCACCCGCCAGATAGTTCACCGACGACGTCTCCGGCTTCGGCGACCCACACGGCCACACCCGCAAGAACCCCGGACCCACCGGACCCACCGCCGTCACGTTCAACGCCACACCCACCACATCGGTCCCCGCCCCCGAATCCGGCACCCCGGCCCGACCCATCACCGGCACCCGCAACACCTCACCCGGATCCACCCGCGACGACTCGTCGCGCGTGTCCACCAACCGACCGACACCCGACCGCACGCCACCATCGAACCAACCCGACACATCGACGACGACATCGGACGTCACCAACGACGACACACACACCTCACCCGTCGAATCCACCGGCACCACCACCGCGTTCGGCTCCACACCACCCGCCAGATAGTTCACCGACGACGTCTCCGGCTTCGGCGACCCACACGGCCACACCCGCAAGAACCCCGGACCCACCGGACCCACCGCCGTCACGTTCAACGCCACACCCACCACATCGGTCCCCGCCCCCGAATCCGGCACCCCGGCCCGACCCATCACCGGCACCCGCAACACCTCACCCGGATCCACCCGCGACGACTCGTCGCGGGTGTCCACCAACCGACCGACACCCGACCGCACGCCACCATCGAACCAACCCGACACATCGACGACGACATCGGACGTCACCAACGACGACACACACACCTCACCCGTCGAATCCACCGGCACCACCACCGCGTTCGGCTCCACACCACCCGCCAGATAGTTCACCGACGACGTCTCCGGCTTCGGCGACCCACACGGCCACACCCGCAAGAACCCCGGACCCACCGGACCCACCGCCGTCACGTTCAACGCCACACCCACCACATCGGTCCCCGCCCCCGAATCCGGCACCCCGGCCCGACCCATCACCGGCACCCGCAACACCGTGCCGGCGACGACCGGGCGCGGCGGGGAGTAGCCGCGGGTCACGACGTCGAGCACCTGCCGGCGCAGCCAGAGCGCGAACTCGGCCTGTCCGGTGGACGTGAGATGGACGCCGTCGGCGTACCAGCGATCGGCTCGATCATGGTCGCTCGAATCGTTCCAACCGAGGACCACCAGCTCGTCCCACCGCTGCGCAGCGGCGCGAAGCGCAGCATTCGTGACGTCGTACGGCGTGCTCCGGCGTTCGGACACATCGACCCAGAGCACGAGGCCGACCTTGCGTGCCCGCAGCACGCTCATGAGGGCATCGATGCGACCCGCCATCTGCGCGGGTTCGTCGTTGTAGCCGAGTTCGACGACGACGATGTCGGTGCCGATCGGCACGGTCCCGGCGACCTCGACCCCGTCGGTACCCGATCCTCCCTGGGTGCGCCGATTGGTGACGGCATCGAATCGTTCGGAGCCGAACATGCCCTCCGTGACGATCCGCAGCTCCGAGGTCGACGACGACGCAACGCTCGAGCCCACGGAGTCGCCGATGAACACGAAATCGACCGCACCCGTGACGTCACGCCGGATCGGAACCAGTTCGAAGCCAGGCGCCGGCAGTCCGAACGAGTTGCGAAAACTCCACGCACTCACGGTCGATCCGTTGCCGAGCACCACTTCGTTCGCCCAGATCCCGTCGTACGGCGAGTCGGCGTCGACCCGAGTCCTGACGCTGTTCGCCGTGGACAGGCCGTACTTGGTCCGAATCGTGTCGGCGTCGATGATGCGGGTCCACCGGTGGTTGGGGTTGCCGGCGACGTCGTCCCAGGGGTCGTCGACCGACGGGAACGCCCCACCGGCTGTCTTCGGTCCGTTCGACGCCGAGAACTCGGTCGACACGACGTGGCCGCCCGGCCACCGTCGTACGACGCCCTTGGTGTCACCGATCGCGTCGTCGGTGTTGTCGTGTTCCACCCGGGTGTAGGCGCTGGCCGACGCCGACACACGTGTCGCTGCGCCGCCGTAAACCTGACATGACGAGGTGTCACACGTGCCGGCGTAGACGTATCGGCTCTGCGACATGCCGAACGACCTGGCTGCGACGGCCTGCGCCCGCAGCGCATGCATGCCCGCTCCGCCGCCGGCATCGCCCCAACTCGGGGGCACCTCCCTCGGAAGGACGCCACGCAGGTAGTTCTCGACGTCGAGGTCGTTGACCACACGGTTGCCGAGGTTGGTGTGAACGACCTCGATCGAGCCGCGGTAGTGCGTGATCCCACCGGTGGCGCGGCACAGCCCGAGCGTGCTCCCGGCCGCCGCGGTCGACTGGTTGGCGGTGGTCGAGAAGCGCACCGGGCCGGTCACGCCGGTCGCCACCTGCCGCCATGCGACGGTGTCGTTGCGTGCGTCGACCATCGCCGCCGCCACATCCGCCTCTTCGTTCCGACGCCACAGGCCATCCTTCGGCAGGCCGGCCGACACCTGGAACCGCTCGACGGCGCCGCGAGTGGTCGGGCCGAACTGGCCGTCGACGGCGCCGGCGGCGAAGCCGTACTGGTTGAGGAACTCCTGCATGCGAGCCACGTCGGGTCCGGTCGAGCCCAGCTGCAGGTCGACGAACGGGACCGTCAGCGTGCCGGCTCCGGGACAGCCCCGTGCCGAGGTCGAACCGAACACTGAGAACACGTTCGGGGACGTCTCCACCGTGTACAACGACGTGTAGTTCGTCGTATTCGAGTTCCAGCGAGCCCGTCCGCCGGTGGAGATGACGCCGACCGTGCTCGCCCCGTCCCAGCCGGTCAGCCGCACGCGCATGTGCGGCTCGGCGCGCGTGGCGGGCTCGGTACCACCGTAGTAGGCGGCGAGGATCTGCTGCCATGACTGGCCGGCGAGCGCCCGGCCGTGCGCGCCCCACTGACTCAGACCACGTCCGTGGCCGTTGCCGACACCTCGGACCTCGAAGGCGATGACCTCGTCATCGCCGGCCGGAGCTGCGTGGGCAGGGTTCCCGATGAGCACGATCGACGAGACGACCAACGACACGACCAACGACACGACCAACGACACGGCCGACGAGGCGACCCACGTGGACACAGCTGACCGCGACGAGCTCACGGGCGCGCACCGTATCGAGTCGTCACGTGTTTGTAACGTCACGTCCGGTTATCGGCACGCGGACCGCCCGACTCAAGGGCGTGTCAAGCTGCCCGTCAGGACGACGGGATCGCAGCCACCGCGAGCCCGTCGACGAGGTCGTTCATCGGATCTCCCGAGTGACCCTTCACCCACCGGAACGTCACGTCACCCGACCGGACGACCTCGACCAGCGGCTGCCAGATATCGACGTTGGCGACCGGCTCCTTCTTGGAGTTCTTCCACCCGTTGCGCTGCCACTTCACCCACCAGCCGTCGCGGAAACAGTGGACGACGTAGGTCGAATCGGACACGACGGTCACCGGACCCGCCTCGGAACCCACCCCGAGCGCACGCAGTGCCTCGAGCACCGCCATCAGTTCCATCCGTTGATTCGTGGTGCGCGCCTCGCCCCCGGATCCGTTCGGCTCGCCATCGGGCGCGACCGCCCAGCCCCATCCGCCCGGACCCGGATTGCCCGAGCACGCTCCGTCGGTGTAGACGACGACGTGGTCACTCATGTGGTCACTCATGTGGTCACTCATGTGGGCACTCATGTGGTCACGTATGTGGTCACTCACGACGACGGCAGCCCCAGCGCCACCCGAACGAGCGCTTCGCCCAGGAACTCGGCACTGACCGTACGGGCGGCGTCGGGTGCGAGGTGGATCCCGTCCGGACGCGCCTCCTCGCTGCGGTCGAGGCCCCGCTCGGTGAACCAGCGGTCGAGCGCCACGACGTCGACCCGCTCGTCGGCGCCCGCGAGACGATCGTAGACGCCGTACAGCACGGCGTGCCGCGCCGGGTCCTCCTGAGCATCCGCCGTGGGAAGCCAGTAGACGTCCTGGATCGGATGGCGAACGAAGGCGAACCGGGTCGCTCCCAGGCCGAAGACGTCGCTCACGAGTCGTTCGTAGTCGGCATCGAGGCGAGATGCGAAATCGGCATCGAGCGGCGACAACAACGAGTCGGTGTCCCACCGTCGGTCGATGACGTCCCACGAACTGACCATCGAGACCACGACGTCGGGCTCCGAACGCTCGATGGTCGGATACACGAACTCCTCGATCCATCGGTCGCATCCTTCGATCGGCTCGATCGAGTCACCCGTGCGTCGTTCACCGCCCCGCAGAAAGCCACATCCAGGGGCCGAGACGACCTCGACCTGCGCCAGCTCCGGATGCTCGGCCGCCCACTGCACGAGTCCGGTGCCGAGCGCCTCCGCGGTCGAGTCACCCGTCACCACGATCCGGACCGGTCTGATCAACTCGGGAATCGGCGTCAGGACCTCCGTGGAGGGGGTGAGGGAAGTCGCTGCCGGGGTGGTCGGGGCCGGGGTCGTCGGCGCCGGGTCGGTTGTCGCCGTCGAGGGTGGATCCTGCGTCGGGGGCCCCGTCGTCGCCGTGGTCACCGGCGCCTCGTCGGTCGGTACGGCCGGGGCGGGTCGGGCACCTCCCGCCGCAACCTCCACGGCCGCGGCGTCACCAGTCGGCGGCGCCGTGAGCGGCGCCTCATCGACTTCGATCGCAGCGGCCTCGACCAGCTCGGCGTCGGCGTTCCAGTAGTTGCCGATCCGGGCCGGCACGCTGACCATCACGACGGCGAGGACGGCGGCGGTCGACACCGCCGCCGTACTGAACGTGACCTTCGGCGCCACGCGCCGCCCCGAGCGGATCGGTTGCTCGATCAGCTCGTAGGACGCCACCGTGACCACGAGCGTGACCAGGAGTCGGAGCGCGAACAGAGCCGGACCCGAGACCCCCACACGTTCGGCGTCGAGCACCACGAACACCGGCCAGTGGAACAGGTACAACCCGTAGGAGATCCTGCCGACCCACACCAGGGCGCTCACCGCGAGCACGCGACGGAGCCGCCCGGGCGCCTGCAGCCCGAGGACGAGGCCCGCCGATGCGACGGCGACGAGCGGGAGTGCTCCCCGATAGGCCGGGCCACCCGACGCCGGGAACAGGGCGATGCACGCCAGGAGGATCGCGAACGCCGCCGGTGCGATCGGGGCGACCCGCGTCGACACCTGCCGCCCGGCGAGGAACAAGGCGAGGAGAGCACCGACGAGAATCTCGCTGAGACGGGCCGGTGTCGCCCAGTACGTCGCGTCGGGCCCCCAGACCCGGGCGATCACCGGAGCAGCCAGTGCGAACAGCGCCGTCACCGCACCGACGATGACCATCCGACCGCGCCACCTCGGGACACGTGAGAGCACGAGCACCATGAACGGTGGCCACACCCAGTAGAACTGCTCCTCGATCGCGAGCGACCAGAAGTGCTCGACCGGTGACAGGGTCCCGCTGGTGCCGCGAGGAGATCCTGATAGGAGCCGTCGCCGACGAGGAACACCCAGTTGGCAACCTGGAACAACGACCCGAGCAGGTGCGTCCGAAGGTTCGCGACCCCGTCGAACACGCCCGTGAACGCCGCGAGGAGGGCGATACCCGCGAGACACAACGTGCTGGCCGGCAGGAGCCTCCTGAGGCGTCGGGAGTAGAAACCCGGAAGGTCGATCGCTCCGGTTCGGTGATGCTCCTGCAGGAGCAGGCTGGTGATCAGGTACCCGGAGAGCGTGAAGAAGACCGAGACACCCAGGTAGCCCCCCTCGAAGCCGGGGACGCCCCCGTGGAACAAGAGCACCGCCGTGACCGCGACCGCCCGGACTCCGTCCAGAGCCGGCTGATAGGCGATCGAGGGGCGATGGGGCATGCGGACCAGAAGTGTACGAGCCGTCGTCGGTAACCTTCGGGCATATGCCCGCTCGAACGCCGCCCCCACGACCCGCCTCGCGGCGCCGCATCGCGGTCGTGGCCGCTGCGGTCACGGTGATCACGATGATCGCCTCCGGTGCGAGGCCCGAGCCGGTCGATGCCGCGCTGGCGAACGCGTCATTCGACCCCACGCCCCGTCCGAACGGTGCCGTCACGGTGATCGGCGACTCCGTCCTGCAGGGATCGATGATCTACGGGCCCACGCTGGCACATCGGCTCGCCGAGCGCGGGTGGGGGCCGATCCAGGCGCGTGCGGGCGTCGGCTACTCGACCGGGGCCTTCGCTGCCGCGACCGAGGCCAGGTCGACGTACTGGATCGATCGCTGGCGCCAACAGGGTTGGGACGCTCCCAATGTCTTCATCAACATCGGGGCGAACGACTCCGGGCGGTGCGACGCGGATCTGGCCTGTGCGCGCCACGCGATCCTGCACCTCGTCGACCGGATCGGACCGGGTCACCGGATCTGGTGGCCGCAGATCACTCGATTCCCGGTCTTCCAGTACCAGGCCGACACCTGGAACCTGGCGCTCCGACAGATCGCCGACGAGCGGACCGACTTCTACACGTGGGACTGGCCGGCGGTCATGGCGGCCGAGGGTTTCGAGTCCGGCGACAACACACATCTCACACCGAGCGGCTACCGCGACCGTTCGGCGATCATGGCGCACGAGTTCGGTGCCGACCTGCTGCGTTCGGTGCGGACCGGCGCCGACGCCGCGATCCCCGCTGCGACCGGTACGCCGAGTGAGGTCGTTCCGATCGGACCCCGACGCGTCGTCGACACCCGCATCGACCCGCCGGGCCGTGTCGCTGCGGACACTGCCATGGTGGTGGACGTCTCCGATCTGGTGCCCGACGGCACGACGGCGATCGCCGCCTACGTCTCGGCCACCGACACCACAGGCCCCGGGTTCCTGACCGCCTTCGAGTGCTCGACGGGTCGCCCGCAGGCATCCGCGGCCAACCACGCGGCCGGCGAGACACGGGGCGCCGTGGCGATCACGCCGATCAGCGCCGACGGTACCTTCTGCCTGTACACCCTCGCCGAGGCCCATCTCCTCGTCGACCTGCAGGCGGCGTTCGTACCGGTGTCGGGAAACGCCCTCCGATTCGATCCACTGCCCACGCCGTCCCGACTCGTCGACACCCGCGAGACGGGGCGCGAGCAGATCATCGAGGTCGCCGTCCCGCCCGGCGCCGAAGCCGTCGCCGTCAGCCTGACCGCCGTGTTCGGCGACCAGCACGGGTTCCTGACGGCGTATCCCTGCTCCGACGACATCCCGGTCGTCGCCACGGTCAACTACGGCCCGGCGGAACTGATCTCCGGCACCGCCTTCCTGCCGGTCGGGCCCGAGGGGACGATCTGCGTCTACGTCCTGAACCCGACCGATGTCACGATCGATCTCACGGGAACGTTCTCCGACGACGGAGCGCTGATCTTCCAACCGGCGGCCCCGACCCGGGTGATCGACACGCGCTCCGGTATCGGCGGCTGGAGCCCGATCCACGGTGCGTTCCAGACGATCGACGCACGCGTCGCACCACCCGATGCGGAGGCGGTCAGCGGAACCCTCACGATGGTGACCCCGCTGCGAACCGGCTTCACGCGTGCGTGGGGTTGCGGCACCGAACCCGACACGGCCAACGTCACCGCCGTACGCGACGCCGTGCTGGCGAACTCGGTCACGACCGGCGTCTCCGGCGAGGGTCGCCTCTGCGTGATGACACCGGTGGCGTCCTCGACGATCTTCGACACGAGCGGTTGGTGGGTGCCCGGCCGATGATCTTCGCGACGGCCGATCGTGCGACCGTTGTGCGGCGCAGGGTGGTCCACCTGTGCGTCGCGGCATGTCTCGCAGTCGTCGCGACGTCGATTGCCGCGTCGACCGGCCACGAGACCGCCCGAGCGAGTACACCTCGGGCGCAGCGTGTCGTCATGTTCACCGACTCGGTCGGCCTCGGCGCCGAATTGGCGCTCCCCCGGGCGTTCCCCGCCGACTGGCAGGTTCGTGTCGTCGGCAGGCCCGCCGAGATGGTCGGCGAGATGGAGCAGAGCTTCGTCCGCCCGCGCCTGGCGTCGAACCCGGAGTGGTTCGGCGACCACGTGGTGATCGCCGCCGGGTACAACTTCCCGCATTGGGATCACGGCCGCTTCGTCCGTGAGGTCGATTCGATGGTGAACACGTTGACTGCGGCAGGCGTGAAGCACGTGTACTGGATGACGTTGCGCGAGATCAAACCGCAGTACATCTCGGCATCCGCCTGGCGTCAGATCCAGCCGTACTACTGGTACTTCCCCGACGTGAACCGGCTGCTCGAGCAGGCGCTCGAACGCCACCCGAACCTGCATCTCGTCGACTGGAAGGCGGTCGCCGACCGCCCCGGCATCACGTACGACGCGATCCACCTGAACAACGAGGGCGCCGCACTGTTCAGCAACATCATCAGGGCGACGATCGACGGCGTCGCCACATCGGTGCCGGACGGCTCGACCACGCGCATCAACGTGCCCGACGCGAACGGTGCCGTCGCCGCGGCCGTCAACGTCACCACCACCGACCCTCGTGCCGCAGGTTTCGTCACGCTGCACCCCTGCGACGGACCGCCACCGGTCGTCTCGATGCACAACCATCGACGTGACGAGGTGGTGGCACACGCCGGCGTCGTCGCGCTCGACGGCAACGGCGACTTCTGCGCGACGACGAGGGTCGCGACCAATCTGATCGTCGACGTCACGGGCCTGTTCCGCCCCGACGCAGGGTTCACCGCACCGCCGCCCACACGATGGCTCGACACACGAATGGTCGACGGGCGGAGGCCCGTCCCCGCCGGCGGCACCGTCGCTCTCGACTTCGACGATGTCCGGGGCCGCGTCGGCTACGCCGGAGATCCGCAGGCGGTCGTGGTCGTGGTGACGGCGACCGAGGCGTCCGAACCGGGCTGGTTGCGCGTCGGCACGTGCGGCGAAGACGCCGAGACATCGAACGTCAACTACGGCGACGGCGCGGCCGTGCCGAACCTCGCCGTCGTGGAACCCGACGCGAACGGCCGGATCTGCGTGACGACGCTGGCGTCCACCCACATCGTGGTCGACCTGTTCGGCATCTTCGACGGCGGCAGTGGGGTCGAGGCGAACCGCGCGGTCCGGTGGATGGACACCCGGGAGCGCGGCGCCAAGGTCGCGGCGGGATCGGAGATCCGCTTCGACACGACGGTCGGCGGGTTCGGACGGTCCGATGGCGTCGTGATCAACGTGACCGCGGTCAACACCGAGGCACCGGGATTCATCACGGTCTCTCCGTGCGACGGCGAGCGGCCGACCACGTCGATGCTCAACACGCGCACCGGTCTCGTGGTCTCCAACGCCTCGATCGCGGCGCCCGACACCGACCAGGCCCTCTGCATCTACTCGCTGACGACGACCGACCTCGTCGTCGACATGATGGGCTCGATCGACGAGTCCTTCGAGCCGCTGGCGCCGATCCGGGTTCTCGACACCCGCGGTTGATCCGAAAGCGTTTTCATCGGTCCCGGTGGTACCCACCGGTAACCATGCGAGAATACGCCAATGATCTTCGACGGCTACGTGCACCAGCTGCCCGACATCGATCCGGCCGAGACGCAGGAGTGGCTCGATTCTCTGGACGCCGTCGTCGACCTGCACGGCAAGGCCCGCGCTCGGTTCCTGTTGAGCAAGCTGCTCGACCGGGCCAACGCCAGCCAGGTCAGCTTCCCGGCAACGGTGAGCACACCGTACGTCAACACGATCCCCCGTGAGAGCGAGCCGTTCTTCCCGGGTGACGAGCACATCGAGCGTCGGATCCGGGCGTTCATCCGTTGGAACGCGGCGATGATGGTGGTCAAGGCCAACAAGCACGCCGACGGCATCGGCGGCCACCTCTCGACGTTCGCCAGCTCCGCTGCGCTGTACGAGATCGGGTTCAACCACTTCTTCCGCGGCAAGGACGACGAGCCGGGCGATCACGTCTACTTCCAGGGTCATGCCGCTCCGGGTGTCTATGCCCGGGCGTACCTCGAGGGCCGGATGACCGATGACGACCTCGACCACTTCCGCCAGGAGATCGGCCGCGGCGGGCGCGGCCTGTCGAGCTACCCGCATCCCCGCCTGATGCCCGACTTCTGGGAGTTTCCCACCGTGTCGATGGGGCTCGGGCCGATCACTGCGCTCTACCACGCCCGCTTCAATCGATATCTCCAGAACCGCCAACTCGACGACACCTCGGGCAGTCGCGTCTGGGCATTCCTCGGCGACGGCGAGTGCGACGAACCCGAGACGCTCGGTGCGATCTCGCTCGCGTCGCGCGAGCAACTCGACAACCTCGTGTTCGTCATCAACTGCAACCTGCAGCGGCTCGACGGGCCGGTGCGCGGCAACGGCAAGGTGATCCAGGAGCTCGAGGCCGTGTTCCGCGGCGCCGGCTGGAACGTGATCAAGGTCGTGTGGGGCTCCAAGTGGGACGAGCTGCTCGCCAAGGACAAAGACGGCGCGCTGCTCAACAAGATGAACAACACCGTCGACGGCGAGTTCCAGCGTTACGCCGTCGAGAGCGGCGACTACATCCGCGAACACTTCTTCGGCCCCGATCCCCGATTGCGTGCGATGGTGTCCGACCTCACCGACGACGAGCTCCGCAACCTTCCTCGCGGCGGGCACGACTACAAGAAGCTCTACGCCGCGTACAAGGCCGCCAGCGAGAACCTCGGGTCCGGTCGGCCGACGGTGATCCTTGCCAAGACGGTGAAGGGCTGGACGCTCGGCCAGGGGTTCGAAGGCCGCAATGCGACGCACTCGATCAAGAAGATGACCAGGCAGCAGCTGCTCGACCTGCGCGACCGTCTGCACCTCCATGACGAGATCCCCGAGGAGCAGATCCAGGCCGACGACCCTCCGTACTTCCGGCCGTCGGAGGACTCGATCGAGTACCAGTACATGATGGAGCGGCGTCGGGCGCTCGGCGGTTCGTTGCCGAGGCGTGTGACTGCGGCCCGGCGGCCGATCTCGCTGCCGGCCGCCGACACCTATGACGAGATGCGCGTCGGGTCGGGCCAGCAGGAGGTCTCGACGACGATGGGCTTCACACGCCTGCTGCGCAGCCTCTGCCGCGACGAGCAGATCGGCAAGCGCATCGTTCCGATCATCCCCGACGAGGCCCGCACGTTCGGCATGGACGCTCTGTTCCGCGAGCTCGAGATCTACGCCAGCCAGGGACAGAAATACGAACCCGTCGACCACGATTTGCTGCTGTCCTACGCGGAGGGCTCCGACGGGCAGATCCTCGAGGAAGGCATCACCGAGGCAGGATCGATGGCGAGCTTCATCGCTGCCGGCACGAGCTATGCGACGCGTGGCGTGCCGATGATCCCGTTCTACACCTTCTACTCGATGTTCGGCTTCCAGCGCGTCGGCGACCTCGTCTGGCAGGCGACCGACATCCGCACCCGCGGGTTCCTGATGGCCGCCACCGCCGGGCGTACCACGCTGCTCGGCGAGGGTCTCCAACATCAAGACGGACACGGGCTGGTGCTCGCCTCGACCGTGCCGGCCGTGCAGGCGTACGACCCGGCCTTCGCCTACGAAGTCGGAGCGATCGTACGAGCCGGCATCGAGCGCATGTATGGCTCGCAGTCGTGGGACAACGGCGGCGACCTGGACCCCGACGTGATGTACTACATCAACCTGTACAACGAGAACTACGTCATGCCGGCGCTGCCCGAGGACAAGGTGCAAGAGTTCGAGGAGGGCGCCGTACGGGGCCTCTACCGATTCGCCGAGGCACCCGACGGCCCGTCCAAGCGGGCCACGATCCTGTTCTCCGGTATCTCACACGCCGCAGCCCGGGCGGCGGTCGACGAGTTGGCCGAACACTACGACGTCGGCGCCGAACTCTGGTCCGCAACCAGCTACAAAGCTCTGCGCGAGGAGGCGCTGGCCGCCGAGCGGGTCAACCGACTGCACCCGACCGAGGCGCCGCGAATCCCGATGGTGACCCGACTGCTGAGCGAATCGCGTGGCCCCATCACGGCGGTCAGTGACTTCATGAAGATCGTGCCCGAGCAGATCGCACGGTTCGTTCCCGATGGCCGCCCGTTCGAGGTCCTCGGCACGGACGGTATGGGTCGCAGCGACACGCGCGAGGCGCTCCGCAGGTTCTTCGAGATCGACATGGGCAACGTCGTGGTGAGCGTGCTGACCGGCCTGATGGACGCCGGCGAGGTCGACGGCAGTCTGGTCGCCGATGCGATCAAGCGCTACGAGATCGACCCCGATGCTCCCGACCCGTATCTGATCTGATTCCTGACCTGACTCGCCGGGCCGATTCCCGTGGCTGCGACAGGTCACTTCGTGACGTGCAGCAGCTTCACGAAGTGCGCCGTCAGACCCGTGAGGCGCATTCGGAGGGCGTCACCCCGGCCTCACGTTGACGTCGCGTCTCGTCGATGGACCCGGCCGAGGGCTCACTGACCGGCGCTACGTGAACAGGCTGACGTACACGCCCGCGTTGCCGAACCCGACGATGTCGGCCCGACCATCGCCGTTGGTGTCAGCGAGCGTGCGTGGGTGCCGTTCGACGCGCCAGCCGCCGGCGTCGAACCCGAAGTTGTCGACCACACGCGTCACCGGCCCGAACGTGCCATCGGCATTCGCCCGCGACACATACACCCCGGCATTCCCGAACCCGACGATGTCGGCCCGACCATCACCGGTCGTATCACCCAACATGCGTGGGTGTTGGGCGACACGCCAGCCGCCGGCGTCGAACCCGAAGTTGTCGACCACACGCGTCACCGGCCCGAACGTGCCATCGGCATTCGCCCGCGACACATACACCCCGGCATTCCCGAACCCGACGATGTCGGCCCGACCATCACCGGTCGTATCACCCAACATGCGTGGGTGTTGGGCGACACGCCAGCCACCGGCGTCGAACCCGAAGTTGTCGACCACACGCGTCACCGGCCCGAACGTGCCATCGGCATTCGCCCGCGACACATACACCCCGGCATTCCCGAACCCGACGATGTCGGCCCGACCATCACCGGTCGTATCCGCCATGAACCTCGGATGACGATCGACACGCCAACCACCCGCGTTGAACCCGAAGTTGTCGACCACACGCGTCACCGGCCCGAACGTGCCATCGGCATTCGCCCGCGACACATACACCCCGGCATTCCCGAACCCGACGATGTCGGCCCGACCATCACCCGTCGTATCCGCCATGAACCTCGGATGACGATCGACACGCCAACCACCCGCGTTGAACCCGAAGTTGTCGACCACACGCGTCACCGGCCCGAACGTGCCATCGGCATTCGCCCGCGACACATACACCCCGGCATTCCCGAACCCGACGATGTCGGCCCGACCATCACCCGTCGTATCCGCCATGAACCTCGGATGACGATCGACACGCCAACCACCCGCGTTGAACCCGAAGTTGTCGACCACACGCGTCACCGGCCCGAACGTGCCATCGGCATTCGCCCGCGACACATACACCCCGGCATTCCCGAACCCGACGATGTCGGCCCGACCATCACCCGTCGTATCCGCCATGAACCTCGGATGACGATCGACACGCCAACCACCCGCGTCGAACCCGAAATTGCCGACCACACGCGTCACCGGCATCGTGTCGGCGAGTCGCCATCGCACCACGCGGGGCACGATGTCCGTCCGTGCCTCGCCACCCTCGAGCGTGCATCCGCTGGCCACCCACGAACTGGTCGACGGAACGTCGGCGCGACAGTTGATGTAGTCGCCCCATCTCCCCTGGCTCGGCGAGTTGCTACCAAGCCGCGAGTAGCGCGCGCGCCACGTTCCGGCGCTGTCATCTCGTCCGCCCACGACGTGCCCCGGGTTCCGGTCGCCTCCTCCGTAGTACGCCGCGAAGCCGAGTCGACCGGCGTTGTTCACGCACGTCGCCGGATACGCCCAAGCACGGGTGCCACTCCAGATGTCGGGTTCGCTGTGCACCGTCTTGGCGGCTTCGTCGATCCTCACGACTCGGCAATACGCCTGAGGACGGTTGCCGCCGGCACCGGCGGTCCACATGAAGGTGATCTTGCCGCCACCGAGCGTCGCACCGGTGATGCGCGAGTCAGCGCGCGCCAACCAGTCGACGCCGTTCGGTGCCGTCGAGGAGATGTTGCCGTTCCACGACGTGACACCGATGTCCCATTGGCTGATGTTGTTCGAGGTGTCGGGCCACGAGAAGAGTCGCAATGACGTCCCGGAGTTGTGGCTGCCGAAGTACATCGACGTCGTCGGGTCGGCCTGCTGGGTGAGTCGGAGCGAACCGTTGTTGGTCGTGCTCCACCAGCCGAAGCCGAGTGAACCACCGGTGGCCAACGTGTCGAGCGGGAAACGCATGACAGCCGAGCGCTGGAACGACTGTCCGGAGAAGACGTTGAACGTGACGTAAAGGTGGTCGCGACTGAAGGCCGCGTCCGGGTAGTCGAACCACACCGTGGTCCATGCGTTGTTCAGCGTTGCGGGAGCGATGTCCCACCAGTACCAACCACCGGTGGGGAAGTTCGCGTCCCTCGTGACCGCGATGCGGAACACGTTCGTCTGGTTCTGCTGGATGTACTGCAGGATCCAGATCCAGATCTTCCGTCGGGGCTCGTACAGCGTCAACTGGTCGCAACAGAAGCCTCCGGCCGCGCTGGGCAGGGTGTTCGCCGGATCGACCCACGACCACGACGAACCCGAGTTGGTCGATCGGCTCGCGTACCAGTTGCCGGTGACGAACAGTCGGTTCTGGTTGGTCGCAACGGAAGGTTCCCCGATCGTCGAGGTGTCGTTGTTGGTCGCTGTGTCGTTCAGCGGCAGGTTCTGCGTGATGAGCACGTCGAGTGGCATGGCACGTCCTTTCCGCTTACGCGGGATCAACCGGGGGTTCGGCGACGGCAGGGTCTGCGAGTGACTCCGGGGCCGAGTCGTCGTCGAACTCGATCTCGGGGCCCATGGGCTTGCGGACCTCCGACATGTTGGCCTCACGGTCGTCGTAGTCGGGCATCGCCGCCGCCTCCGGCGTCGCGGCCGATTCCGGATCTTGCTCGACCGGCGACCCTGCCTCGGCGCTCTCGGCCTGCTCGACGTTGGCCGGTGCCGGATCGTCTGATTCCACCATCGTGACATCCCTTCGCTCGGGCAGGTTGCCCTCGTCGAGGTGCCCGGTCGCGCCGCGGCAGCTCTGGCGGAGGGCGCATCGCCCTGATTCTGAACGAGCCACCGCGAGGTGGCTCCATGTTGACCGCTGGTCGCAATCACCCGGCCGTCCTGCCATCGTTCGGCCGACCGACAAGCGCGCAATCGGTGTCTCTTGTTTACGCCTCGGATGCTTCACGGTCAAGCGGTTTGGAGAATAACGATGTTCTGCAGAGCACGCCCGGAGTGCACCACCGATCGGCACAGAAGTCCCCTGGCCGGGCTGGATGAATTCGGCACCATCTGTTCTGGCCGCCGGCCCCGATTCCATCGATCACAACGGATTCGAACGTGATTCGTTCCTGATTATCTCTCACGTTCTGGATCGATCTTCATACCGGAAATGACCATCCACACGCCGGCTCATTCACGTACAGGACTTGATCCAGGCCGGACGTCGGCCGCTGGGCATTGGCCAGGAGCCACCAGCCACGTCGGCGACCTACGGCCTCGCCGGCGAGCGAGGGTGGGGACAACCCCACCTCCGACACGCCGGAGAACGGGGCTGACACGCGATGGGACGAGGAGGATGATGGAAGTATGACGAACGCACCGGATCTCTCGTTCCATGACGCAGCCACGCCCCCGGCGCCCCGAAGGACACGGACGGCCGGACATGTCGTCGCGATCGTGATCGGTTGCCTCCTGCTGCTGCCCGGGTTGGGAATGGTCGCCGGCGGCAGCGCGATTGCGATCGCCCAGGCCGTCGCGACCGACGACGACGGCTACTTCTCGTTCACGATCGATCGGATCGAGAGCAGCGGTGTCGCCGTCGCGACGACCGACCTGTGGCTCGACGACGTCGAAGGCGACGCCTCACCGTGGGTCCTCGACTGGCTCGATCTCGACCTCCGCCTGCGGGTCGAGGGCGCACGCGCGACCGACGAGGTCTTCGTCGGGATCGCCCGTTCGGCTGACGTCGAGGAGTACCTGGCCGCTACGGCGCACTCCGAGATCGTCGAACTCGACGATCGCCGGCCGCGCTACCGCGAGCTCGACGGATCCGTGTCGATCGCTCCCCCGCTCGACCAGGACTTCTGGACCGTCAGCTCCGCCGGAACCGGAGAGCAGGAGATCGAATGGGACGCCCGTGGTGGACGCTGGTCGGTCGTGGTGATGAACGAGGACGCCTCGCCGGACGTCGCCGCCGACGTCGAGATCGGCGCCCGGTCGGGTGCCGTGACCCCGGTTGCGGTCATGCTGCTCGTGATCGGCGGCATCGTGACCGCAGCGTCGGTCGTGCTGATCGTCATCGGGGCCCGCGGCCGCCGGGAGCCGGGCACACCCTCACCGGCGCCGCCGGTCGCCACCACCCCACTCCCCTCACCGACACCCGAGACCGCCGTGCAGCTCGACCGCGACGATCGCCAGCCGACCTCCGTCGACTGAGGCCGCACGAAGCGAAGCGATGTCCGACAGGGTCAGGGCCGCCGGTGGATGCGAAGTGGCCCACGACGGCGATGCACGCTGAGGTAGACCAGATCGCTGCTCCCGGCGCGGATCGTCCGACGGAGTCCACGCTCGACACTCACGACGACACCCGGGCGAAGCGGGATGACCTCATCCTCGACGACGAGCTCACCGTCACCGCTCCACACTGCGACGAGCACGTCGACCTCGACGTTCACGTGCTCACCGATCGCACGGCCGGGGCCAAGCCTGACCACGTTGGCATCGAGATCTCCACCGTGCGGCAGACTCCAGATGGCTCCCTCGCCGTCGTGATGCGCGAGATCCGCCATCGCCGCGAACGGAAGACCGTCGTACTCGCTCTCACCGCTCACGGGTCGGCAACCTCCTGCGACCGGGGGAACGTCACCCACGCATCGTAGGGACCCGACCCGCGAACCGCCGACAGTTGCAGCGGCCGGGGGGCCGGACCGCCGAAGCGAAACACGTCCACGACGATGTCGGTCCGGGCCACATGAACGACCAGGCCGCGCAGCATCTTCGGCGACTGAATCCGTCGTGCTACGGTTGAGACGACACGAATCACGTTGCGATATCGCTCGACGAACACGGATCGAGCTGCAATGACCACGAACGCAACTCTTCCTCGAACCCACCCCGCTCCCACGACTACAGGAACGACCTTGGATCACGACCAACTCGCCGAACTCGGCAATCGCCACCTGTGGGGCCACTTCTCCACGGTTGGCGGAGGCGCCGACTCCGTTCGCATCATGGAACGGGGCGAGGGGTGCTACATCTGGGACGACAACGGCAACCGCTACCTCGACGGGCTCGCCGGCCTGTTCACCGTGCAGGTCGGGCACGGCCGGACCGAGCTCGCCGACGCCGCTCGGGAGCAAGCCGAGAAGCTGGCCTACTTCCCGATCTGGACATACGCGCATCCGATGGCGATCGAGTTGTCGGCGCGGCTGGCGTCCGTCGCTCCGGGCGACCTGAACCGGGTCTTCTTCACCACCGGCGGCGGCGAGGCCGTCGAGTCGGCGTGGAAGCTGGCCATGCAGTACTTCCGGTCGACCGGACGCCCCGAAAAACGCAAGGTCGTCAGCCGCTATCTCGGCTACCACGGCACCTCGATGGGCGCCCTGTCGATCACCGGCGTTCCCGCACTGCGCAACGCCTTCGAACCGCTCGTCCCCGGTGCGTACAAGGCCGCCAACGCCAACGAGTACCGGTGCTCGATGTGCGAGACGGCCGGATCGTGCGATCTGTCGTGTGCGAACGACATCGAACAGGTCATCCTGCGGGAGGGGCCCGACACCGTTGCTGCCGTGTTCGTGGAGCCGGTCCAGAACTCCGGCGGCTGCTTCGTCCCCGCGGACGGCTACATGCAGCGCGTTCGTGAGATCTGCGACACGTATGACGCGTTGATGGTCTCCGACGAGGTGATCTGCGCGTTCGGGCGCCTCGGCCACATGTTCGGCGCCGACCGGTTCGGATACGTCCCCGACATCATCACCTGCGCCAAGGGGTTGACCTCGGGGTACTCGCCGCTCGGCGCCATGATCGTCAGCGACCGCCTCGTCGAGCCGTTCGTCAACTCGAACAACCGGTTCCTCCACGGCTTCACGTTCGGCGGCCATCCCGTCAGCTGCGCGGTGGCCATGGCGAACCTCGACATCTTCGAGCGGGACGGTCTGCTCCAGCACGTGCTCGACCACGAAGCCGAGTTCCGACGACGACTCGAATCCCTGCAGGACCTACCGATCGTGGGTGACGTACGCGGCGCCGGCTACTTCTACGGCATCGAGATGGTGAAGGACCGCGCCACCAAGCAGACCTTCTCCGCGGCCGAGTCGGAGCTGTTGCTCCGGCGTGTGCTGTCGGAGTCGCTGTTGAGGAACGGACTGATCTGCCGCGCCGACGACCGCGGCGAGCCGGTGATCCAGCTCTCACCGCCGCTGATCGCAGGACCCGAGCAGTTCGAGGAGATCGTCGGTGCCCTGCGCACCGTGCTGCTCGAGGGCATGGCCGAACTGGGAATGTGAGCGGGATCGATGGCGAACATGGAACTCGACGACATCGACAAGGCCATCGTTCGTGCGCTGCAGAAAGACGGGCGTCTCGCGTACTCGCAGTTGGGCACGATGATCGGGCTCAGCGAGGCGGCGACCCGCCGACGGGTCAACCGGCTCATCGAGCGAGGCGTCATGCAGATCGTCGCCGTCACCGACCCGGCGAAGATCGGGTTCCCGGTCCAGGCGATGATCGGGATCAACGTCGAAGGCGACATCGGCTCGGTGACCGACCGACTCGCCGACGTGGAGCAGTTCGAGTACCTCGTCGTCGCTGCCGGCCGCTACGACATCCTCGCCGAAGTCGTGTGCTCCGATACCGACGACCTGCTCCGCGTGGTCAACGAACACGTCCGCAGCGTGCCGGGCGTCCGCGCCACCGAGATCCTCGCCTATCTGAAGCTCGTCAAGCAGACCTACAACTGGGGGACCGGATGACGGCGGCATGCGCGGTTCCTGTCCGCTCCGTGAACTCCGCGCCGATCATTCCTGCGGTACGTCCGCACTCGTCTACTCTCCGGCTGAGTGTCCGGGCAGACGGTGAGGAGCCGAAGTGACGGCGCGACGTGATCACACGCCCGTGGAAGGGGTTGACTGAAACGATGACCGAGAACGGCCCTGTCATCGAACTGCGCGGTGTCCGCAAGACCTTCGGCGATTTCGTCGCGGTCGAACGCGCCGACTTCGCGATCCGCGAGGGCGAGTTCTTCGCCATGCTCGGTCCGTCGGGGTGCGGCAAGACCACGACGCTGAAGATGATCGCCGGATTCGAGCAGCCCACCAGCGGACATGTCGTCTTGAAGGGCGTGGACGTCAGCCGGGTCCCGCCCTACAAGCGCAATGTGAACACGGTCTTCCAGCAGTACGCGCTGTTCCCGCACATGACGGTGGCCGACAACGTCCGGTTCGGCCCACGATCGCGAAAAGTGCCCAAGGCCGACTACGAGGCGAGCGTGGCCGAGATGCTCGAGGTCGTGCGACTCGGCGACTTCGCCCACCGCAAGCCGACCCAATTGTCGGGCGGACAGCAGCAACGCGTGGCTCTCGCCCGTGCGCTGGTCAACTACCCGAGCGCGCTCCTCCTGGACGAGCCGCTCGCCGCCCTCGATCTGAAGCTGCGTGAGGCCATGCAGTTCGAACTCAAGCGGATTCAGCGCGACGTCGGGATCACGTTCGTGTTCGTCACGCACGATCAAGGTGAAGCGCTGACGATGAGCGACCGGATCGCGGTGATGAGCGAAGGTCGTGTCGAACAGATCGGCACACCCGAGGAGATCTACAACAGTCCGGCCAGCCTGTTCGTCGCCGGCTTCATCGGATCGGCCAACCTCCTACCCGGGGCGGTGTCGGGCAGCGACGGGGACGACACGGTCGTCGAACTGGCCGGCGGTGCGAGGGTCAGGGCCCGCACGTCGACCCCCCACCGGGTCGGGGCCCCGGTGTCGTTGATGCTGCGGCCGGAGCGTCTCCGAGCATCGATCGAGTCGAGCGGCGACGGCCGATCCCTCGAGGGCAGGGTCACCGATCTCGTGTTCCAGGGAGCGACGGCTCGGCTCGGCCTCCGCCTCGGCGACGGCAGCGAGGTAATCGCCAACGTCCCGGCCGACAACGATCTCCCATTCCTTCATCCCGGATCGACCATCCACGTCCGCTGGGACCCCGGAGCTGCCTTCGTGCTCCCCGGGCGACCGGATCGAGCCGGCCTGACGGCCGACGACATCGACACCCTCGAGGCCCACGCTTCGAGCTGAACAGCCGACACCGTCGGCACCGCCGTTCTCCACGAAAGGAATCCCGACTGCAATGACCACCCGAAGGAACGACCTCAATTCCCAGCGCATGATCATGAGCCGACGCCGGCTCCTGGCGCGCGCCGGAGCGCTCGGCGCAGCGGGCTTCTCGCTACCGGCTCTGCTCGCAGCGTGCGGCGGGGACGACGATGACACCGACAGCGCCACGAGCGACGCCGGCGGCACGGCGGCGCCGACCGAGAGCAGCGGCGGCGGCGATGACGGCGGGGGCGGGAACGCGTTGTACTTCGAGAACTGGCCCGAGTACATCGACCCCACCGAAGACGGATTGGTGGGGACCGTCGACCGCTTCATGGAGGCGACGGGCATCGACATGACCTACGCCGAGACGTACAACGACAACGTCGAGTACTTCGCGAAGATCCAGCCGTTGCTCGGCACCGGCAAGACGATCGACCCCGACATCATCGCGCCGACCTCCTGGCTCGTCGGCCGGCTGATCACACTCGGCTGGCTGGACAAGCTCCCGGTCGACCAGGTTCCGAACGCGGCCAACCTGCGCCCCGATCTGCAGAACCCGTCCTGGGATCCGACCGGTGAGTACTCGCTGCCCTGGCAGACCGGGTTCGCTGGTATCGCCTACAACATCGAGGCGACCGGACGCGAGCTGAACAGCACCTCCGACCTGTTCGATCCCGCCTTCAGCGGCAAGATCGGCATGCTCACCGAGATGCGCGACACGATGGGTCTCCTGATGCTCGCCGAGGGGGTCGACATCTCGAAGGTGTCGAGCTTCGACGAGGCAGCAGCCGCGTTCGAGCGGCTCGAGGCGGCGAAGAACGACGGCCAGATCCGCCGCTTCACCGGTAACGACTATCTCAACGACCTCAGCACCGGCAACTTCGCGGCGTGCATCGGATGGTCGGGCGACGTCGTGCAGTTGTCGGTCGAGAACCCCAATGTCCGCTTCGTCATTCCGGAAGAGGGCGGCACGAGCTGGGCCGATGCGATGGTCTTGCCCAAAGGCGCGAAGAACCGCGACGCGGCAGCGGCATGGATGGACTTCTGCTACGACCCGGTACAGGCGGCGCAGATCACGGCGTGGGTGCAGTACGTCTCGCCGGTCGCCGGGGTTCGTGACGAGCTCGCGAAGATCGACCCCGAGCTCGCCGAGAACCCGCTGCTCTTCCCCGACGACGCGACCGTCGCACGGACTGCTTCGTTCGCGAACCTCGACGAGGAGACCGAGGCACAGTACGACGCCCGGTTCGCCGAGATCACCGGCGCCTGAGCCCGACGCCCCAGCATGGCCATCCCGGATCCCGCACTCGAACCCGACGCCGGTCCGGGGTCGACGCCGGCACCTTCGCGCCGATCGATCGATCCGGAATGGATCGGTCTCGGCGCGCTACTGGTCGCCGGGGGGCTCCTGGTCCTCGTCGGGACCGGGTTGGTGTCCGGGCCGCTCGCGGTGATCGCGCTGGCGCTCACGTTGGGCGCGATCGTCGCCCTCGTCGTCACCGCGCTGCTCGGCGGACCGGAGGCGCGACGACGCATCGCCCCGTACGGGCTCCTCAATCCCGGCATGTTGTGGCTCGCACTCTTCTACCTCGCACCGCTGGTCACCTTGCTCCGCAACTCGCTGTCGACGCTGCCGAGCCGGTTCGCGGTCAAGGCGGAGTTCGACTGGAACTTCGGGAACTACTCGACGGCGTTCACCGACTTCGGGCCGCAGTTCGTGCGTGGCTTCGGCTACGCCGCCATTGCGACGGTGTTGACGATCCTGCTCGGCTACCCGCTGGCGTACGTGATCGCGTTCCGGGGCGGCAGGTATCGGGGTCTCCTGCTCGGCCTGATCATCATCCCGTTCTTCACGTCGTACCTGATCCGGACGATCGCCTGGCAGAGCCTGCTCGCCGACACCGGGCCGATCCCCAATCTGCTCGACGCCATCGGTCTGCAGCCGACCCTCGATGCCGTCGGGATCATGGACGGTGACAAGATCCTCAACACGCCCGCCGCCGTGATCGGTGGTCTGACGTACAACTTCCTGCCGTTCATGGCGCTGCCGATCTACGTCAGCCTCGAGAAGATCAACCTCAACCTCGTCGACGCGGCGAAGGACCTGTACTCGGGTTCGGCGCGTGCCTTCTTCAAGATCGTGTTCCCGCTGTCGCTCCCCGGCGTGTTCGCCGGCACGCTCCTGACGTTCATCCCTGCGTCGGGTGACTTCGTCAACCAGCAGTACCTCGGCAACCCGAACACGTCGGTGATCGGGCAGTCGATCCAGAACCAGTTCCTCGTGCAGAACAACCTGCCCGTCGCCTCTGCGATGTCGTTCGTCCTGATGGCGATCATCACGGTGTTCGTGATCATCTACAGCCGCTTCTTCGGAACGGACGACCTGGCATGAGTGCCCCGGCCACACCACTCGGATCCGTCCGCAAGTGGGCGCTCAACGTGTTCGCGGTCGGCGTGCTCGTCTACCTCTTCCTGCCGATTCTCTGGATCGTCGTGTTCTCGTTCAACGAGCCGAAGGGCAAGTTCAACTTCGTCTGGCAGAATCCGACACTCGACAACTGGCGCGAGCCGCTGAAGGACGAGGCGCTGACGGACGCGCTCGTCGAGAGCCTCAAGATCGCCGCGATCTCCACCATCATCGCGACGGTGCTCGGTTCGCTGATCGCGATCGCCCTCGCCCGCTATCGGTTCAAGGGCAACGTACTGCTCGACTTCGTGCTGATCCTCCCGCTGACCACGCCCGAGATCGTCATCGGATCGTCGTTGGCCACGCTGTTCCTCGACCAGGATGTGACCCGCGGGTTCACCACGGTGGTGATCGCCCACGTGATGTTCCAGATCAGCTTCGTCGCGCTCACCGTGCGCGCACGGGTGCGCGGGTTCGACTGGACGCTCGAGCAGGCGGCCCAGGACCTGGGCGCGTCACCGATGCGTACGTTCTGGAAGGTCACCTTCCCGCTCGTCCTCCCCGGCATCCTCGCCGCATCGCTGCTGTCGTTCGCGCTGTCGATCGACGACTTCATCATCACGCTGTTCAACGCCGGGTCAGTGAGCACGTTCCCACTGTTCATCAACGCGAGCTTCAAGAACTCGTTCTCGCCGCAGATCAACGTGCTCGCAACGATCGTGCTGTTCGTGTCGGTCGCCTTGATGGCATCGGGCACGATCATCGGAGCGATCCGCAGACGGCAACAGGCCCGCTGAGCCGCACCGGCGGCCACCCGGTCGCCGGGGACACCGACAAAGGAACCCCATGGCCAGTTCCCTGGCATCCGACCAACCGCCCGACGACACGGCCGCCCGGCGCGCCCTCGACGCGATCGCCGACGCCGAGCCTCACCCGTTCTGGTTGGAGAGCGCCGATCTGCCGGAGTCGAACCCGACGCTCGTGCGCGACGAGCACTGCGACCTGTGCATCGTGGGCGGCGGCTACACCGGTCTGTGGACGGCGATCGTGGCCAAAGAGCGGGACCCATCGCGTGACGTCGTGCTGATCGACAAGGGCGAAGTCGGTGGCGCGGCCAGCGGACGCAACGGCGGGTTCGTGGAGTCGTCGCTGACGCACGGCGTGGTCAACGGACTCGCGCGGCACGGCGACGAACTCGAGATCCTCGAGGAACTCGGCCTGCGAAACCTGGACGAGATCGAAGCGACGATCGAGCGCTACGGCATCGACTGCAGCTACGAACGCACCGGTGTCATCGATGTCGCTCACGACGGCCACCCAGCGTCGTATGTCGACGAGTTGCGCGAGGAACACGACGTCCTCCGGGCGATGGGCCAACAGGTCGAGTGGCTCGACGCGGAGGCGATGCGGGCCGAGGTTCACTCGCCGACCTACACCGCCGGGCTCGCGCGCGCGCAACGTGCCGCGCTCGTCGACCCGGCACGCCTGGCCTGGGGCCTCAAGCGCGTCGCCGAAGAACTCGGCGTGCGGATCTACGAGCACTCGAAGGCCACCGGGCTGGATCGCGACGGTGTCGGGATGATCGTGGACACTCCGCTCGGTCGCGTCCGCTGCGCACGGGTGGTGCTGGGCACCAACGCCGACAAGCCCCTCCTGAAACGCGTCCGGCAGTACATGGTGCCGGTCTACGACTACTGCCTGGTGACCGAGCCGCTCAGCGCCGAACAGATGGCGAGTGTCGGGTGGGCCCGCCGACAAGGCCTCTCCGACATCACGAATCAGTTCCACTACTACCGGCTCACCGCCGACAACCGGATCCTGTGGGGCGGGTACGACGCCATCTACTACTGGGGCTCGAAGACGTCGGTCGAACTCGAGTCCCGGCCCGAGACGTGGGCGAAGCTCGCCACACACTTCTTCCAGACGTTCCCGCAGCTCGAGGACCTCGACTTCACGCACGCCTGGGGTGGGGCGATCGACACGAGCACACGCTTCTCGGTGTTCTTCGGGACGGCCATGCGGAATCGGGTCGCCTACGCGGTCGGGTACACCGGGCTCGGCGTGGGCGCGACGCGGTTCGCGGCGACGACCATGCTCGATCTGCTGCACGGCCGACAGTCGATCGCCACGAAGACCGACTTCGTCCAGTCGAAGCCACTGCCGTTCCCGCCCGAGCCCTTCCGGTTCGCCGGCATCCAGGCCACGCGTTGGTCGTTGAATCGGGAGGATCAGACCGGTCGCCGCAACGCGTGGCTGCGGACCCTCGATCGGCTCGGGTTGGGTTTCGACTCGTGACTTCGAGATTCGACGCGATCGGTGGCCCGCGGGCGGCTCGTCGCCGACCGCTCGGCGAGCGGTCAGCGTAGGCGGTCGACGACGGCACCGATTCGTGACGATCGATCGGAGTGCTGCTCGGCTCGGTCGGCCACGGCCGAGAGATGCAGCAGCGACGTGACCCCCAGCCATCGCAGCGGTTCGGGCTCCCAGCGCCGGCACCGGTGATCCACCCACGGCAACGTCGTCAGGTCCGTGTCGCGTTCGAGGATCAGGTCGGCGAGCGTCCGACCGGCGAGATTGGCTGCGGCGACGCCTTCTCCCACGTAACCGCCCGCCCAGGCGACCTTCGACGTCCGGTCGATGCCGACCGACGGCCTCCAATCGCGCGGGATCCCCAGCACGCCGCCCCAGCGGTGGCTGATCGGCACTGCGCGCAGCACCGGGAGGAGCTCGTGCAGTGCGGCCTCGACCCGGCTCGACACCGCAGGGTCGGCGTGGTCGGTGCGCACCCGCGAGCCGTACAGGTAGGGCGCACCTCGTCCGCCGAACGCGATCCGATCATCCGTCGTGCGCTGACCGTAGATCACCATGCGACGGTCGTCGGCGAACGTCTGGAACTCGGCGAGGCCGATCTCGCCCCACATGTCGTTCGGGAGCGGGTCGGTGGCGATCATCGACGACGAGAAGGGGATCATCGTCCGCCGGTGTCCGTGCAGGTCGCAGGTGTACCCCTCGGTCGCACGGACGATCACGTCGGCGATGATCCGACCGTGCGGGGTGACCAGCTCACCCCGACCCGGCGCGATCTCGTCGATCCGCGTCGACTCGTGGATGACGGCGCCGAGCCGCTCGATCTCGGCAGCCAGCCCGCGTGCCAGCCGGAGCGGCTGGATCCGCGCGCCGGCGGCGTAGTGGAGCCCACCGACGACACCGGTCGCCGCGAGTTGGCGGCGTGCGTCATCCGCATCGAGCAACTCGATGTCGCCGGAGCCGAACCCGTACTCACGGTACTCGGCGACCTGCTCGCGCTGGCGGGAGCGTTGCGCCACCGTGCGAGCGACGCGAATGACGCCACCCTTGACGAACCCGCAGTCGATACCGGCCTCATCGACCGTTCGCCCGACCTCATCGACCGCGTCGATCACCGCCCGCGTCAGACGAACCCCGTCGACGACCCCGAGGCCGCGGCGCTGCGACAGCTCGATCGCACCGGCGAGCCCTCCCGCCATCTCACCGACACACCAGCCGCCGTTGCGCCCCGACGCACCGAAGCCGACGTGCTCGGCGTCGACGAGACGGATCGACACGGTCGGATCGGCGCGCAGGATCGAGTACGCGGTCCAGAGCCCGGTGTAGCCCGCGCCCACGATCGCGACATCGGCACGGTGCTCGTCGGCGAGGGCAGGTCGGCGCCGGGCCGTGGGCACCTGGCTCGACCACAACGAGGCGTTCGCATCTGGGCGCGCCGTGTCGGAACCGTTCATCGAGGTGATCGTAGATCGCCCGATCTGGATCGGAGCCCGTCGGTGCTCCCGCAACCGACGCACCTCTCGGGAGTAGCTTGAGCCGGTGCGTGTGCTCGTCGTCGGTGCTGGTGGTGTCGGTTCTGCCTTCGTGGCGATCGCAGCGAAGCGGGACGTCTACGAACACATCACGGTGGCCGACGTCGATCTGTCGAAGGCCGAGGCAGCAGCCAACGGCGTCGGTGACCGTGGCGCGGACGAGCGGATCATCGCTGCGCACATCGACGCCAGTCGGCGCGAGTCCGTGACCGAGCTCGCCAGCGGAATGCGGGCGGACGTCATCCTCAACGCGTGTGATCCACGTCTCAATCCACCGATCTTCTTCGGCGCGTTCGATGCCGGATGCGACTACGTCGACATGGCGATGAATCTGTCGGCGCCGCACCCCGTCGATCCGTACAACAAGACCGGAATCCGCCTCGGGGACGGGCAGTTCGCCGAGCATCCGACCTGGCGCAACCGGGGCATGATGGCGCTCCTGGGGATGGGGGTCGAGCCGGGGTTCTCCGACGTCGCGGCCCGCTTCGCCGCCGACGAACTCTTCTCGAAGATCGAAGAGATCGGAGTTCGCGACGGCGCCGACCTGGTCGTCGAGGGGTACGACTTCGCCCCGACGTTCTCGATCTGGACGACGATCGAAGAGTGCCTCAACCCGCCGGTGATCTACGAACGTGAGCGTGGCTGGTTCACGACCGCGCCGTTCAGTGAACCCGAGGCGTTCACGTTCCCCGAGGGCATCGGCGAGGTGACCTGCGTGAACGTCGAGCACGAAGAGGTCATTCTGATGCCGCGCTGGATCGACGTCGACCGCGTCACCTTCAAGTACGGCCTCGGCGAGGAATTCATCTCCGTGCTCGAGACGCTGCGCAAACTGCGGCTCGACGCTACCGACGAGGTCACCGTGAGAGGCGTCGAGGTGTCACCGCGCGATCTCGTCGCAGCGGCGCTGCCCGACCCGGCGACGCTGGGCGACAAGATGACGGGGCGCACCTGCGCCGGCAGTTGGATCCGGGGCACGGGTGTCGACGGCCGACCCCGAGAGGTGTACGTGTACCACCTCGTCGACAACGCGTGGACGATGAAGGAGTTCGGTCATCAGGCCGTGGTCTGGCAGACGGCGGTGATGCCGGCGGTCGCCATCGAACTGATGGCGACGGGCGTGTGGCGGGCCGCCGGCATCGTCGGACCGGAGGCACTCCCGGCCCGGCCGTTCCTGGACCTGCTGGACGACTACGGCAGCGAGTGGAAGTGCGTCGAGTACCGCGATCGTGCCCCACTCGACGGCTGAGCCGCACTGCGGCGTGCGAGAACCGGCTGTCGCCCACCGGGAGGCGCGTGTCGCGACTGTTTCGGCCGGGCGAACGCGGCAGTTCGTGTGATGCGGACTCGTGGCCGGGCCCAACCTATTCGCCGATCGGCGACGTGTTCATGATGTGGGTGGCGCAGTGCTCCTCCTGCCGACGTACCCCTCGGCCGTCTCGCGAAGAGCTGTCGCGCTCGTGAAGTCGTTCGACCGGGAGTTCGAGTCGTTCTTCGTGCAGCACTTCGAACAGATCGTGAACTCGCTGACCGTCATCACGGGTGACCGCGACCGGGCGATGAAGCGACTGCCGAGACAGCTCTGGCGCTGGGTCCACCGGTCGAGCTTCATCCTCTACTTCGTCGCCACGTACCACGCGATCGCCGCCCGCACGGACAGCGAGAATCTGTGGTTTCGGATGGCGGCGCTCGCATCCGTCAACATCGTCGCCTTGCTCACCGTGGTGTTGATCCTCGCCGCGCGCAAGGCAGCACTCGTTCCGAACCGGTCGGCGCGCGCTCGTGCCCCGGCCACGTCCCAGGTGTGACAACGGGCTGCGCCGGCTGAACACTGCGCCGCCAGCCGACTGCGGGTGGTGACCCTCGACGCTGTCGCCGAACGGTCGGCGGTTTCCTGTCGGTTCGGCTCGCTGGCGTCACCGCGCATCCATCTCGTCAGCCAGGCTGTCCGCCCGCCGCCGAGAGATCGTCCTGGGCCACCGAGTTCGGCCTGACCAACGCCTTGCCGAGCATCGCGGCACCGACGACGATCGGCACGGCGATGATCGCGAGTTCGACCAGGCCGCTCCCACCGTCGGGCTCGAAACCGATCGACTCCTCGATCCACTCCTTCGGAAGCGTCGCGAACGCGCTACCGATCATGAGCAGGATGACACCTGCCGCTACCAGCCAAGACTTCTTCACGCTGACTCCTCTCCGATCTGTCACGGCCACGACGTCGGATCACACGACCGCTACGAACACACACCCACAATTCATGAGTTCATGGGACGGACGTGTCAAGACCGAATACCGTGCCGACTCGACGGTGTGCCGAAGCGTCGTGAAGAGCCTTGACCTGCGAGCCGAGCGACGATCACGACGGTTCAGCGGACGCCTCCGGTCGATATGGACCACGAAGCACCGCCCCGCCGCCGGACGAGAGCGTGCTGTGCTCAGCCTGCCCGTCGGCCGTCGTGGCACCGAGCCCGCACGGTGCTCCATCGACCAAGCCACGGTCACTGGCGACCACGACCTCGACCTCCTCCTCGGGCGGCGAGCCGGAACTCGCCGATCGGCGAAGCCGTGACCGACGACGATCCCGATCGGTGAACCGCAGCACCGGCGCCCGCGCTCTCCGGGTCGAGCTGACGAACTCCTCTGGACGCAAGGCATCGAGTACCGCAACGTAGGGACCGTGAGTTGGGTCATCTCGAGAGGACGCAGGTGATGGCGGTGGCGGCGAGCGACGACGGCGAGCTCGTACAGCCTCGCGTGGCTGATGTCTCGACACGCACCGGGCGATGGATCCTTCCGGCCTACGCGGTGCTGCTCTTGCCGATCTTCGTCGATCGTCTCGATCCTGCCACGGAGCCGTGGATCGATCTCACCGGCACCGTCGCCCTCGTCGCATGGGTGTTCGCGGAATCCGGTCAAACCCTCGGGATCGTGACCATCGCTGCCGCCCTCCTCGCCACATTGGCCACGCAGCCCGGCCCGTCACACCGGAGTCGATTCGTCACGGTCACCATCATGATCGCGGTGTCCGTTCTCGTCTTGTACGGCGGGAAGTTGCTCAACGATCACGTCGTCAAGCCTGCGATCGGTGTCGCTCGGCCCGACATCGTGCTCATGGCGGATCTGGATGTGCTGGGCATGGACGTCGACAGCTTCTACGCGCTCTCGCAGGAGGCTCGATCTCGGCATCTGGACAGCATCAAGACCGACACCGGTTTCGGCGAACTCGTGATGCGTCCCGAGGTCCGAGACCACTGGGTGAAGGAGACCGCCTTCTCCCGGCCGTCCGGTCATGCATTGGCATCCATGACCTTTGCCACGTTCTACCTCTCGATGGCGCTGTCGTTGGCGTCCGGGTGGCGGCGGTGGCCGTTCTACCTCCTGGTGCCCTGGGCGGTGTGCGTGTGCCTCTCGCGCCCGATCCTGCGTGTGCACTGGCCGGCCGACATCCTGATCGGTGGCTTCGCCGGCATCGTGATCGGGGCCGGTGGCTACCTACTGACCCGGTTCCTACTGCAGTGGTTGGAGACTCGCTCGTCGCGATGAGCGGCGGTGCGCTACCGATCCTCGAGATACTCGACGAGCCGATCCGGGTAGTTCGTGTTGATCCCGTCCACATCGAAGTCCCGGATGATCCTGTCGAAATCCTCCGTCTCGTTGATCGTCCAGGGAACCAACGGCAGGTTCCATCGCCGCGCAGCACCGACGAAACTCCCCGTCAGGACGTGCGTGCCGTTTCGGTACTCGGGTACCTGCAGGCTGTCGAACGGCGGCGCGTAGAAGCCGCTCAGACGGAGCAGCTGAAAGATGTAGAAGCGCTTCGCCTCGCCGTCGGTGGCCGACGTAGCGACACCCGGGCACGAGTCGCGGAAGGCATCCATGTTCTCCTGAGCGAAGCTGCTCACCAGAACGCGGCCCTCGTAGCCGTACTCCTGGATCAGGGCGCACAGCCTGGTCGCGGCCTCGGGGGCGGTCTGCTTGATCTCGACCCCGAACCTGATGTCCGGGAACTCGGAGAACAACTCCTCCACCGTGACGATGCCCAGCCCGGCGCCGCGGTACGGGAAGGTCTCGCCGCCATCGGTCGAGAACCGGTAGCCGAAGTCCAACGCCCTCAGCTCCGACAAGGTGAGGTCGCGGACCTCCCCGCTACCGTCGGATGTCCTGTCGACCGTCTCGTCATGGATGAGCACCAGCTCGCCGTCTCGACTCATGTGCATGTCGGCGTCGAGCACGTCGGCTCCGATCTCGCTCGACTCGCGGAATGCGATCATGGTGTTCGATGGCCAGACCCCTTCGCCACCTTGATGCGCGAGCACCAACGGACGGTGCTCGCCGGTGCGGCTCTCGAAGAACTCGACGTCACCCCGTGCGTCCACCATCAGCCACGAGATCCCCACCAGCATGAGATACAGCACGATCAAGACACCGACACCGATTCCCAGACGCGTGAGGACCTTCCTCCAGCGGGACCGCGGTGCGGGCGGCGAGGATGCCTCGGCCCCGGATTCGCCGAACGGAGCGTGGTCGTCGATGTCCGGCGCCTCTCGTAGAGGCGCTTCGGATTCCGGGTCCACAGGCACGACCATCTTGCCCCCTTCGTACCTCGAACTCATCGTGACCACCGACCACCACGCCTGCCAAGGGCCGAACGTCCTCCGGATGACGTGCTGTTCGGTGATCAGGTCCTCCTCCCCGAGCAGGACCTGAGCCTCGGGAAGCCCCGTCAGTTCTCGGGTTCCCAGGGCGCAACATCGGCGATCGCTTGATGCCGACGCTCGTGGTGGTGCTGGTGCACCCACCCATCGAGCTAGGCCCCGTCGACGACAGCCATCTCCCACCGTTTCGGCTCACGACTGATTGGCGCGATATCACATCCATATCGATGATTCCGAGCACCCCATTTCAGAGCGAACGAACTGGCGATCGACGGCGATGCGATGATTTCGCGCGGTCCACCCTCCGCGAACAGCGGCCAAAGAACGCGCCTACGCTGAGCATGACGGGGGCACTAACACCGTCTCAGTGGCGAGTCTCGCCGAGGATGGGGCGAGACAGCGGAATACGAGGCAAATTATAGCATATGTGCGCGACTCATAGATAGAAGATTGCGCCACAATAATGGCGGTATTTGTTCCCATGAACGTGTGATGTACCGGGGTGTAGCTTTCCAATATGCAGATCACCGCGGCTGGATCAGCCGCTGGGACCGAGGCTGATCGGCACGACGGCGAATCGTTCGGCGACGCGATGACGCCGGAGCCGAGCGACGAGACGTCCGGTGTGATCGAGGCATCTGCAGCATCGCTGAGTCTGCTGGTCGTCGTGATCGTCGGGATCGGCTGGCAGGGCGCGTTCTATCGCGGCGGGCAGGCGGCACTGGGGCTCGGAGTTGCGCTCACCGTGACCGCGAGCTTCGCATCTCGTCGTCCGAGCAGGAGCGATCTGTTCTGGCCGGTGACGGTAGCGATCGCGGCGCTCGGCGGTTGGATCGTCGCCGACGGGGTGATCCAGGGATCGGCTCGAGGAGGTGTGGCGGGTTGCGCGCTTGCACTGGCCGTCGCGGGCACGCTGATCGTGGTCGGACGGCTCGAACACCCTGATCGCCAGTTGCTGCTCGCCGCCCTGCCGGTCGTCGGCGCACTCGCGGCGGCGAGCGCCTGGCTGGGTCTGGTACTCCGGATCGATGGTTGGTCCCATCAATCGCAAGGATTGTGGCGCGCCGCAGGAACCGTGACCTACTCGAACGGCATGGCGGCCGTCCTGGTACCCGTGGCGGTGTTGGCCATCGCCGACACCGCCCGGCCAGTTGGACCGCACTCGTCGGACCGAGCGAACCGGGCATCGACGCCCAGACTGGTACCCGTCGCGACGACTCGGCTGGTGGCCACACTGATGCTCGCTGCGGTCTTGGCCACGCTGAGCCGGGGTGGTTTCGTTTCCCTGGCGGTCGGCTTGGCGCTGCTCGGGGCGTTGGGCGGGCGAGCCATGCTCCGGGCGGCGGTCGGCCCCTTGTCGGGAGGCGTGATCGCCTTCCTCGGACTCGTTCCATCGCTTCACGCCGAGACGACACGTCGCCCGCTCCCGGCCGCCGCCGGGCTCTTGGCCGGGCTGGCCGTCGCGCACGTCGTCGGTCGGTTCACCGAACGCGGCACACCGATCGCCGGTCGACGCCGGCCCGTCAGACTCGCCACCGTCGCCGCTGCCGGCTGCCTCGTGATCACCACTGCCGCGATCACCGTCGGACGACAGTTCTGGGCGGTCGTCGAGGTCAAGTTCAGTACGGGATCGGCCTACCGAACCGAAGCTGCCAGCGCAGCGATGTCCCTACTGCGAGACAACCCGCTGCTCGGTACCGGACCTGGTGGTGCCGTCACCACCTGGCGCGACCCATCTGGGGCAAGCATGACGCTGCGCTACCTCCACAACGAGTACCTCCAGGTACTGGTCGAGTACGGCGCGGTCGGAGGATGCCTCCTCCTGGCGGTCCTGATCGCCGGCGTACAGTCGGCCCGGCGCCCACAGCGGCTCCGCTCCGAGACGGGAGCTCCGGCGGCGGGCACCATCGACAGGATTCGAATCGGCGGGATCGCCGCAGTCGGAGCATTCGCTGTGACCAGCGCCCTCGACATCACGTGGCACCTTCCGGTCCTGCCGATCCTGGTGGCGACGGTGTACGCGCTGACGCTGTCCGACGCCTCACCAACAGCCACGTCACGGGCCCGTCAGGGCTCGGCGAAGGGTTCGGTCGCGACCCGCACCGAACGACGTACCGAGGAAAGGAAACCACCGACATGAAGATCACCAGGCCCAGGTTGATCGGGGGTGGCATCGCTGCGACGATCGCAGCCGTGCTCCTGCCGGTCGCTGCTGCGGTTGCGTACATCTCGCCGCCTCTCGTGCTGCTCGCCGAACCTCAGAGCCCCGCACACATGGTCGCCAGGGGTGCTGCGCTCGACGTCACGATCGAGTACTCCTGCACCGCCACCGAAGGCATGTACATCGACATCCAGGCAACCGAAAGGGTCGGCAAGCGCTTGGCCCAAGGGTACGGCTACGCCCAGGTGCCATGTGACGGCGCCACCCACGTCACCGTCGTGCGTCTCTACGCAAGCGGGACCGCCTTCACGAAGGGAAGAGCCGCAGTCCAAGTGAACATGTCCGGCTGCTACTTCGACGGCAACGACTACTTCTGCGGCTACGACACGATCAACCGAACGATCCGGATCAGGAGATAACGCCCGTCGTCGGAGCCGTCGCGAGTGGGTCGGCGGTCGGCGAGCTGCGTCGTCAGCCGCTGCCCCTCGTCCCCGGGCTGCGCCCGCCCTGACGGTCGGTCCCGTTCGAGAGCGACGGGCCGTCCCGGAATGGTCGGCATCGACACACAGCACCGTCGGCGCGTTGCTCGTCGCAGCACTGATCGTGGTCGTCTCAGGACTCCCAGCCGCGCAAGAGCGCCGCGCACGCGGCGTCCTTGCCGAGCCGGATGCTCTCCTGGAAGTACTCCTCGTCGAAGAGTAGGTAGCTCATCAACTCCCGGTACCCCTTTGCGTCCCCGGCGCCACGCAGCGCATGCGCGAGCAGGAAGTTGTCGGTGTCGCTCGCCATCCCGTGCAACCTGGCCCGCTCACCCGCGAGCCGGCCGGCGAGCACCCCCATCGCGCCCGGCGGTGGAGACACCCGCATGAACTCGACGCGTCGATAGAAGCCGTCGGAGCCCGGCCGACCAAGCCTCTGAAGGCCACCCGTCGAAGCGGCATTCTCCACCTGCTCGACCAGAGCGTTCATCCGACGGATCGCGTGAAGGTCCTCGATCATGCGATCCGAGAGGACCGCATGGAGCATCTGCGCGCCGGCGTACGCCATGTCGGGTCGCGAGCTCGCATCTGCCACCGTGAAGCGCGGCCCGTGCTCGGTCGACGCGGCCGACACGAGAACGATGCGGTCGGCTCCGAGCCCGATCGCATGACGCAGCGGCGCATTGAGGCGAACGCCACCGTCGACGTACCAACCAGCGGCCGACTCGGGGGTGTCGATGCGCTGCGCCGGGAACGCGACCGGGATGGCCGCCGAAGCAACGACGTGCTCGGGGCGGATCTCGGCCGGCTCGACGTCGTGCGCATGCGCCGGGTCACCGACGTAACGGCTCGGCACTCGCTCGTCCAGGAAAAGCACACTCCGCCCACTGGCCATTCCCTCGTCGCGGCGCTCTTCACCCGGAGGTACACGGGTGGCGACGACCCCGACGGCGTCGAGTTCGACCTTCTCGTCGACGACGTTCGCATGCAACCGGTCGGCATCGAACAGAGCGGCAGCCGTGTCGCGCAAGGGCTCGGTGTCGAGCAGGCTCGTCGTCCCGGTGCCTCGCCCCAGGGTCGTGCCGAGGAGGTACTGCCCGCCCATCGCCCACGCGCTCCGCACGATCGGCTCGTAGACGTCGTCGGCGCCCATCTCGCACCACAGCCCCACCAGTTCGTCGGCCGCGTCTGCGCTGGGGAGGTGCGCCTTGGCTCCCCACAGCGCAGCGTTGATCGCTCCGGCACTCGTTCCGAGCAGGAGCGTGGGTGTCTCGCCGCGCCGCTCCAGTTCGGGGATGAGCACCGACAGCGCGCCGGCCTGAAATGCGCCGCGCGCTGCGGCCCCCGACAACACAACGGCCACCATGGGGCGTTCGTTCGTTGCTGACTTCCTTGCCATGCTTCGATCGTCCACCCGGGCGTCGACGACATCCAGGGCCCGAAGGCACGTTCCGGCGACGCTCGACCACGCTCCGGACCGTCGGGCTGGCCGGGCGCCAGGTGAACCGGGCCAACCCCCCGGCAGCATCCCGACCTGGGACGACGTCGAGGAGGAGTCCGTGTTCGACGTCGACGACCCCGGTCGACCGACAGCGGGTTCGGACCGGCCCGCCCTCCGGAGCGCCACCTCGTCCAACCCGATCGCTGTCGTGGCGCCGATCCGGGTCGGCGATCAGCGGTTGTTCGGGTGTCCGGTCGAACCTCCGTACACCAGCAGGTGATCATTGTCGACCCGGTAGGCCAGGTCTTCACCCTCTCGGAGGCGCCCTGGCGACGCCAGACTTCCGTCGGGCGCCTGTCGATTGGCAAGATGTCCACTTGGGTCGCTCACTCATACGTTGGCGTCTCGTGAGGGCGTCCTGCGAGGTGGTGGAGGCATTGCGGGTGGTCGACCGTCGAGGTGGCCCATTCGGCTGTGCGCAGGCAGTGCTCGACAACCCATCACGGAGCGGCACCGCCGCTGAGACATGGCGGCGTTCGTCGGGGTTCAGAATCCGCCCGGGATCCGCAGCACCATGCCGGGATGGATGAGGTCGGGGTCGGAGATGATGTGCTCGTTCGCTCGATAGATCGGTTGCCAGCCGGAACCCTCGTAGAGGCCGCTCGCGGTTGCCTCGGCGGCGAGACCCGACAAGGTGTCACCCTGCTGCACGACGTAGAGGAAGTAGCTGCGGAAGGTGGGGACGATCGCAGTGCCGAAGAAGACCGGCACCGACACCCACGGCGGGTCCGACTCTCCCGAGTCCGGACCGACCTGCACGACGCCCTTCGTGGTGGTTGGCGGGTTCGAGAGCTCGATGCTCTTCTGGAACTGCCGTGCCATCCAGGCGCTGTTCGTGAAGGTCGATTCGATCACGCGGCCCGTGTCGTCGAGCACTCGGATCCCGATCGTACCCTCGAAGCCGCCACCCATCCCGGCGATGAGCAGCGGGTTTCCGACCAGATCGTTGGGTTGTGGTTGGTCGAGCCGGAACTCGTTGTCGATGTTCTCCATGATGACCTCCTGGTAAGGGTTCCCGATCGCTCGACGGGTCCGGCCGGACATCGTCACCGTGCCCGCGGGCGCGGTGGCGAACTGCACCGGTCACGCAGCGCTCTGACCGGTGTGTCCGACAGTGCGATCACCATCCGCACAGTCGAATCTGACCCTGGGTCAACGATGGACAGCCGGGCTGCTCGCCTGATAGAGCCGATCGGACCCTGGTCGGCATGCGATCTCGTCGAGTTGGACCCATCGGCTGCCCGGAGCGGGTCTGGCCGAGACGTGGTGACCCCCTCGCGTTGCAGCCGGGACGAGCCGTCGCGAGTGACGTCGGAGGAACTCGACGAATCTCGTGACCGTGCCACGATCCGAGCTTCAGAGCGGCCACCGTTCGGCAGGTGATCCGGAACGTCGCCCGGTCGCTGCGGACGTCGAATCGATCGTGACCTCGTGCTCGCTCATTCGACAGCTCGGTTGCTGCGAAGAGCGTGCCGAATGGCCTCCAGAAGTGGACGAGCAGGCGGGAAAGCCGTCCCAGCATGTTATCGCAATACGGATAACGGTGTCCTTCACGTCATCGTTCATCGACATGATGCCAGATCGGCATTTGTGCTCCATCGATGATCGTAACAGGACGAATTTCGACCCGTGCGATGCTTGATCCGTTTGGCTCTAGCCCACGACGAGGCGAGTCGGAATCCTGAAGAGCACCGAGGTCGTCGAGCAGTCTCGGTGAGCTCAACGTGAGGAGGCGTCACGCCGTGAGCGTGTTCCACACGGCCATCTCGATTGCGAGACGGCCCACGAAGTCAGGGATGTCGATCGATGGTCGGCGGACCCGTCGGAGGAGAGGAGGACGTCATGGTGGAGCGGACGTGTGAACGCACCATCCCGAGCGAGGTCGAGATCCGGCGGAGCCCCCGTCGCCCTGTCACCGACCCGACACTCGGTGTGGAGGTGCGGAGCGCGAGGCAGCGGACGGAACCGGCGCATCGGCTGGTGACGATCGGCGACTCGCTGACACAGGGGTTCATGAGCGGGGCCGTGTTCCGCACCGATCTGTCGTGGCCGGCGATCGTGGCGCAGGAGCTCGGCCTGCACGGTGATCAGTTCCGGTTCCCGACGTACGAGTGGCCGACAGGTCCCGGTGGGTTGCCGCTCGATCTCGAGCGGCTGATCCGGGCGTTCGAGCGACGCTATGGGCACCGGCTCGATTTCTGGGAGATCGTCAGTGCGGCCCGGTGGGTGCAGTCCTACATGGACGACGTCGAGGACCACTGGGAGCGTCGCGAGGGAGCTGCCGTCCCCGCGACCGGTGAGGCGTTCCACAACATGGCGGTCTACGGCTGGGACGTGCTCGACGCGAGGATGCTGACCGCGAGCGTCGTGCAACGCCGGATCGACACCCCGAGCGACGACCTGTTCGACCAGATCGTCGAGAACGCCGGCGATCGAGCCGCGTGGACCGTGCTACAACGCGCCCGATCCGAGACGCGGGCCCGCACCGTCCTCGACGCGGCACGAGCGCTGGGTCAGATGCCGGGAGGCATCGAAACACTGGCAGTGGCGCTCGGCGCGAACAATGCGCTCGGATCGGTGGTTTCCCTGTCTCCGTGCTGGACGAGCTCCGACTATCTCGATCTGAGCCCGGCCCAGCGCCTCCGCGCCAAGGGAGCGTTCAATGTGTGGCGTCCCGCCCACTTCGCTGCCGACTGGGAGTTGCTCGTCGAGCGCCTGCGACGGATCGACGCCCGCCATGTCATCGTGGCGACGATCCCGTCGGTCACGATCGCTCCGATCGCCCGCGGGGTGCGTGGCAAGGTACAGCCGCAATCGCGCTACTTCCCGTACTACACCAGACCGTGGATCACCGACGACGACTTCGAGCCCGACCGCGATCCCCACCTCACCGAGCACGAGGCCCGCGCGATCGACTCGGCGATCGACGCCTACAACGAGACGATCATCGCCACGGTCGAGGCGGCCCGTCACGAAGGACGCGATTGGTACCTGTTCGATCTCGCGGGGCTGCTCGACCGGCTGGCGTCGCGGCGCTACCTCGAGAGTCCGTGGACCCGGCCGAGCTGGTGGACCCCCTACCAACTGCCCCCCGAGCTCACCGCACTCGACCCGACCCCGAACACGCGGTTCTTCCGATCCGGACCCAACGGTCGCGTCGACGGTGGACTGTTCTCCCTCGACGGCGTCCACCCCACCACCGTCGGTTACGGCCTCGTCGCCCGCGAGATCATCAAGATCATGGTCCAAGCAGGCGTGACCTTCCCGGGACCTGACGGACAACCCCGCGAACACGTCGACGTCGACTTCGGCCGACTCCTTCCGGCCGACACGCTGCTCAGCAACCCACCTACCGCCGTGTCCCCCACTCTGGGTCTGCTCGGCTGGCTCGACGACCGACTCGACTGGGTCCGCCGCATCCTGCCCTTCATGCCATCACCCCTCTAGTCGACACGACAGGGCTCGAGCGTGCCCGCTGAGGCAGTGGCCACAGGTTCGCCCATGACGGCAGGAAAGAAGCGGAGAGGATCGAATGCAGTTCCTGGACAAGAAGACGCACTACTTCTACTTCGTCGACGCCGGGGGCAAGCGACAGCGATACGTGCTGATCTTCGGTGACGAAGTCGAACCGCTCGACGGGAACGCACCGAGCGGGCCGGGATACTCACGGGTGCGCTACCGTGGGCGTGTCGGCGAATGGCGTCCGCCACCCCTGCGCCACGACCGCAGCCTGGAGATGTACTTCCTCGATGTCGGACAGGGCGACGCGGCGTTCATCGTCACGCCCACGGGGACGAAGATCCTCGTCGACGGCGGCCTCCGCGAACGGGCGCTCGGATTCCTCATCTGGAAGTACCGGCTCGACCTCGACACCTCCGATGACGTGGTGATCGACCACCTGTTCCTCAGCCATGCCGATCTCGACCACGTCGAAGGACTGATCCCCGTCCTCGAACACCCCCGGATCAGCGTCCTCAACATCCACCACAACGGGATCGCCCAGTTCGCATCGGGGTTCAACACCCCGATCGGACATCGCACCTCCGACGATCGACTGGTCACCATCCATGACACCGTCGCCGACCTCGACGGCTGCGACCTGGCGTCGGGCAGCCACGCGAGGTTCGCGGAGTGGATCAGCGCCGTCGCCGCATCGGGTGCGTCGTATCACCGTCGTGACCGCCACGACGGCGTGCTCGACATCGGCGACCCCGACGTGACCGTCGAGATCGTCGGCCCGGTGCTCGAAGCGGACGGATCACTGCGCTGGTTCAGCGACAAGTCGCACACCATCAACGGTCACTCGCTGGTGTTCCGGCTCACCCACGGCGCGGTCCGTTCGTTCTTCTCCGGCGATCTCAACCGTCACGGCAGCAAGCAGCTCCTCGCCCAGCCGAACGCAGAACTCGACCTCAACGCACACATCTTCAAAGCACCGCATCACGGCAGCAGCGAGTTCAGCGAGGAACTCCTCGAAACGGTCAACCCGATGATCACCGTTGTCTCCTCGGGCGAGATCCCCGACCACGGGCACCCGCGTGCCGACTTTCTCGGCACCATCGGACACGCCGGTCGCGGCACGAACCCACTCCTGTTCTCCACCGAACTGGCCGCCCTGTTCGTAGACATCGGCGAAGCACCGGCCCACGACGCTCCCGATCGCCCCGCCGACATCCGGTTCTCGACAGGCGATGGGAAGACCGACGCTCACCGCCTGTTCAAGAAACTCCTCCCCGGCATCATCAACGTCCGCACCGACGGTCAACACATCTACGCGTTCCGTCGCGTCCACCAGAGCTACCAGTGGGAGTCCTACGGCCCACTGGAGTCGTTGCACTAGAGATCGTCGCTGGCGGCGGCAGGCACCGGGACGGCCGCCGCCTGTCGGGGCGGCGGACCACCCACCGGCGAAGTCCGGGGAAGCGCCCAGAGCTGTCCGAGGCGCTGCGCCCCTTGTTGCCGAGGGGAGTTGCAGGTGCCTCGGCCAGAGCTAAGCGTCGACGATCTCGATGAGCGCTGCGAAGTCAGCCGTGGCGTGCTCGGTCAACCGTATGGCGTGCAGGCCGACCTGCTGCGCGACCACCGTCTCGGCGAGATCTTCCCCACAGAACAGACACCTCGACGGCACGACGCCCGCTCGCTCCACCGCGAGCGCGAAGATCCGAGGGTCCGGCTTCGCGATCTGCACCTCGGAGGACAGCACGACCAAGTCGGGTTCGAACCGGTCGAAGTCGAAGTCGCCGGGTAGCAGATCAAGAACCTCGTCTCGTGTGAGGTTGTCCGTGTTCGAGATCACTCCCACCGGGATGTCGCGAGCTCCCAACTCGGCCAGCGCTGCTTCTGCACCCTCGACCCACTGCCCGGAAGCCACCAACGTGCCACCGATGTCGAAGAAGATGGCGTCGTATGCCCGACCCGGTGCAGGATCCTCGTCGGGATCGGACTCGGAGGCCTCGGCTGAGGCTCCCGCCGCGAGCTGCGAACGGACCAACTCGTTGACGATCGCGTTGCAGACGTCGAAGAGCTCGACATCGGGGTCGTCATCGCTGATCGTGAAGTCGTACGACTCGTCGCCCTCCCGCACGCGGACGGTGATCGTTTCACCGTCGACCCGGGCGCCGGACTGCCCCGCGTCGCCGATCCGCCGCGCCCGCGCAACCGGTCGGGTGTGAGCACCTCCCGAGCCTCCCTGGCCAGCGAGTCCGGCAGCTCGTCGAGGTCGACGTCACCTCCCAACGGGTTGGCGAATGACGCAATCCCGCCAGTTCGTCGAACGCTCAGCTTCAAGCTGCGAGCCTCACACGCTGATTCCGACGAGCTTCCAGGCTCGACGGGTGAACAACTCTTCGAGGCTGCCCGATCCATGACGTGCACGGGCGACCGCAACCGTCGTGTCAGCCCACTCGTTGAACGTGGCGTTGGGGTTGTTGATCGTCTGCATCGTGTCGTACCAGATGCCGCCCGGCTTGTCGAAAGCGTGGCCACCGAGGTACTGACTGAGCAGGTAGAACGCATGGTTGGGGATGCCGGAGTTCCAGTGCACGCCTCCGCTGTCGGAGCTGGTGACGACGAAGTCGTCCATGTGGTACGGCTGCGGATCCTTGCCGAGAATCGGATCGTCGTACGCCGTTCCCGGCGCCTTCATCGAGCGCAGCGCCACGCCGTTGACGTTCGGACCGAGGATGCCGTCGCCGATCAGCCAGTCGGCCTCGTGGGCCATCTGCTTGCGCTGGCGTTGGACGGTGAGCACGCCGAACACGTCGGCGAAGCTCTCGTTGAGCGCCCCCGACTGATCCTGGTAGACGAGGCCGCCCGAGAACTGGACCACGCCATGCGATAGCTCGTGACCGATCACCGAGAGCGACGTGGTGAAGCCGATGAACAAGGCACCGTCGCCGTCGCCGTACGCCATTTGCTGACCATTCCAGAACGCGTTGTTGTAGCCGCGGCGATGGTGCACGGTCGAGGTGAGCTTCATGCCCCGACCGTCGAGCGAATCGCGACCGTACTCGTCGAGATACAGGTCGTAGGTCGACTGCGACCCGTCGAACGCCTCGTTCACGGAACTGTCGGCGACCGGCTGCTGACTGGACTTGCGAATCAGCTTGCCTGGAAGCGCGGCCTTCTTCTGACCGTCGTAGATCTCGATGCGAGCCTTCGGTGCACCTCTGGCACCGGCCAGCGACTTCGCGCTGATGAACGCAGTCGGTGGGGACGGCATCGTTTCGCGCTCTTCACGAGCAACCACCGCCAGCTTCTCGATCGCCTGGGCCATCTTCCGCTGCTTCTCGTCGCCGCGCAGCTTGATCGCATCCACCATGTGAGGTGGGATGATGCAGTTCACCGGACCGCATGGTGCGTAGGAACATCCCGTCATGAAAGACCTCCGGCCCTGTTGGGGTCGGCGCCAGGGTCTGTGCCCCAGCCCGACACTGCCAACCTACGCCCAGCCTCCCGATGGCGCAAACGATTGCGCAGGGTGCGAGTCCGCCTGCGTTCTCGGGGGCGAGTCCTGCTGGTCGTACCGATGCACGCTCGTCGGGACGCTGCGCCGGCTGCGCAGGCTCGAACCCGGGTTGACGTTCTTGCTCCGCCCGGCTCGCGGGCGACACCCGGGTCGTCGCCGACGGTCCGGCCGCCGGCGGCCGCAGCATGTGGTGGCATGGTCGGACATCGGATCCGGATCACGTACCGCATGCCTCGAGACCCCTCGCACCGTGCCCTGGGCGCGATGCGAGGGGTCAGGCACGACGACCAACACGCCATCGAGGAGCGGACGGTCGCGACCGGCCCGAGTCGGGTGTTCGACGTCGAGACGCGATGCTCGAAGCACGCCACCGGTGCCACGCCGAGCCCGGCGAGATGCTGCGGGTGTTCCGCGAGCGCCGCGCCGGCCCGACGTGATCCCCGACGAGCGCTCAAGCAGCCCGCCGGTCCGTCACGAGCCGCCTCGAGCCCCGGGGGAGCCACCGATCACGGCGCGCCCGTCGAGCGGACCCAGATGTCCTTCACGAAGTAGCGGCTGGTGACCCGCGACGGGTCGACCGACATGTCGTTCACCGAGAACGAGGTGTCGTCCTGCACACCGATGGCCACGGCCACCCACTCGCCCTCGGCGTAGGTCCGCGACGAGAACAGATGCGGGTAGTAGAAGCCGCCCGGCGCCGACAACGGGATGTTCCAGTTGCGGTTGCTGCCGTCGGAGCTCACCGAGTAGTCCCGAATGATCTGGTAGCGCTCCACCCCGCCCGAGGTCCACAGGTAGGCCCGGGTGGTCTGGTGCACCCAGCCGTCGGAGCAGCCGGATTCATCGCGCAGCCGCCCGTCCATCAGGGTGTCCACGTCCTGCAGGCCGGCCCAGATCTCCACCATGCCGGCGGCGGGCATGCGGAACCAGACCCAGACCTCGCTCATCGCCTTGGTGGCGCCGCTGTCGCTGTCGTCGGCGCCGACGAGTCGCGTGTAGCTCCAGCAGTTGATACCACCGGAGGTCCGGCTCTCGCTGTGGGAGGCGCTGGTGTAACCGCGCGTATCCCAGGCGCCGGACGTACCCCATTCGTCGGAATACGGCGCCGAGAAGTGCGACCACGGGTTGTCGGTGATCGGCAGGCCCTTCGGGCTTCGCGTCACCCATTCCGGCTTGCGTCCCATCGCGAGGAAGCGGTCGTAGGAGGTCGCCTTGCGGTCGAGGTAGTCACGGCGCAGCTCGATCGCCGCAGCGTGGTCGAAGCGCAGACTCCGGTAGAGGTCGTGGCGCTCCTCGACGATCTGCGCTCGATAGGCCTCGAGCGCCTTCTCGCCGTCCGGCGAGGAGTCGAACAGCTCAGGGGTCTTCCGCAGCCTTGCCAACAGGTCGTCGTGCTTGGCACGCGAGTTGCGCACCTTGGTCTTTCCGATCAACTCGGTCATCTCGCGCTCATAGGCGTCGTCGAACTCTTGCCATTCCGCTGTGAGCTGACGAACCTGGCTGAGATGCGCCGCCTGCCGTTCCACCATGGCTTCTGCGGCGGACAGGCGGCTCTCGGTAGGAATAAGGATCCGAGATTCCATTGTACTCTCCTCCTCTGTGGCGCGCCGGACAACGGCTATCAGCCACAAGGAAGCAACGGCAGGATCCGTCTCTCCGACACGCACTGTTTCATGCACCTGCTGTCGTTCAAGCCTTGCACATATATCGTAACAAACTGGGTCCGCAGCCGCAACGAAAAGCGGCTCTCCCGCCTGACGATTCGATCATGGAGAGACGGACCCATTCAGCTCTTCGGACCTGGCGCTTCTCACGATTCGATCGTGGATCCGAACGCCGGCTCCGCAACACCCGGACATCAGCGCCGATCTGTGAGAGATCCGCGACACGGCCGACTTCGACACCCCGGTGTGGCAGCCGAGCGCCTGCACCGGTCGTCGACCCTCCGGGTCGAGGTGCCGGTGGTGCACGCAGTCATGATCACCGCCCACAACGCCTTGTCGAGTCGACGACGCGGCTCCGACAACTCCGGGACGAACGAACCCGCCGGAGGCTCCGGGATCGCCAGGGTGATGCATAGAGAGCGACGAACGCCTCCGGAGAAGTGGCCAGACCGGCGACGACATCGGGAACGGATGTTATAGCATTGCCAATAACATTGGCTCAGAAGTTCCGTTCCTCGGAACTGATTCGAGACGGCGATTTGAGCTTCCTCGATGGTCCTCACACGGCAGCTTTCGAGCTCTGTGATGCCGGATCCGTGTGACGCCGGCTCAGGGCGGAGTGGGCCAGAATCCTCGACGTCGCCGAGCCCGAACAGGCGCGACGAAAGGACATATGGTGACCATCCGTCATCGGCGGTACGGTCGACCCCCAGAAGGGTCATTCGGCTCTTCTGCGGGTTCGGCCCAGGGTTCATTCTGGGAATCGCGGGCCGCCCGATGTTCGATGGTCCGCGATTCGCCGGGCAGCTGAGCCAGGGGAACAAGTCACGTATAGCCAAGGGGGCTCACATGAGCTGGATGATTCATACGGGTGCCAGGTACCACACGCAGGACACCGGCTACTACTGCGGCGCTGCATGTGCGATGACGGTCCTCGCCGAGATCGGTGTGCCGTACGCATCGCTGGACCAGGACGACCTGTACAACTCCAACCACACCCACAACGCCAAGTCGACTGGCTGGGCGACCGACCCGTACGGCCTGCGTTACACGCTCGTCGACCGACGCCCGGCAGCGTTCACCAACACCTTCGTGGTCCACAAGCCGACGACCGAGGCCCAGGGCACACGCGACATCGTCCACACTCTGCACACCTATGAGGTGTCGCCGTCAGCGCTCGTGTTCGGCTGCGCCCACTGGATCACCGTGCCGGGGATGCGGACCAACGTCGAGCCGATTCCGGGCGCCAGCTACACCGTGGAGGGGTTCTGGCTCCACAACCCCGTCTACCGGGACAACGAGCCGCACTCCGCCACGGACGTGTGCGGGGCCGGTGGGGTCAACGGGAGCGCCAACGAGTACGTCACCTACGCCGATTGGCAGGGGACCTACTTCACCGGCTGCAACTATGACGACCCGTCGGGGAGCAAGCAGTACATCAGCGTGTGCGATCCAGATGTCCGGGAGCTGGAAGAACCCGAGCGGCAGCGGCAGCAGCGGCCGGCGAAGGGTGACCGACTTCTGAGCGCGGACGAGGCGATCGAGTTCAGCATGCGGGCCGTCGACGAGCTCGATTTGGTCCGCGACGAACGGGTCGGTCCTGCGCTGCGCCGGGCCCGACCCCTCGAGCCGCAGCTCGTGCTCCGGCGCGACGTCAGGAACAGCTTCTACTACCTCATCCCGTGGGGGACCAACAAAGGGGCGCGAGCGCTCACCCGCGTCGACGCTCGCTTCGGGACGTTCAGTGGGCTGCGACTCGTCGACACGCCGATCAGGAACGAGTTCCTCGCGCGCGACAACGTGGTCGAACTGCTCGCAAGCCGTCGAATCCGACCGATCGACGAGATGGCTCGCCTCAGGATCTTCCCCGAGGCGTTGTGTGTCTCACCGACGCTGGTGTGGGAACCGTGCTACGAGTCCTGGTCGCCGAATCTGCCCTTCTACCAGGTCACGACGGGAGCGGATAGGTTCTTCGTGCGGATCGACGGCGAAGTCTTCACGAGCTTGACCCGGAGGCTGAAGGGCGCCTGATATCGATCGGCCGTAGTGTGTTGCCCGACCGAGAGGGGCGACCGATGTGGATCAGCGAGGCGGTGGCCGTCACCACGGCCGAGCACGCGATGGCCACCCAGGAGTTGCTCGACGAGGACGCACGGCTCGCCGCTCGCGATGGGCGGCCGGACGCGCCGCTGCTCGTCGTCCGGCTCGACGAAGTCGATGTCGGCTACTACCTGGTGCCCTGGAGAACCACCGAAGGGATCGGGCTCATCGTCCGCGTCGACGCAGCAACCGGTCAGCTGCTCGGGTTCCAGGAATTCGGCGCCCCGCTGCCACCGGGACTCTTGCGCGCCGAGCAGGCGATCGAAGCCTTTCGTGCCCGTTCCCCGCGACCGACGTCGGCGAACCGCGTGCGGTGTGGTTTCCCTGTCGGGAGAGCACGACACCGTTCCGGCCGTTCTTCGAACTCACGTACCAGCGCAGCAAGGCCTACGTGGACATGGACGGCAGTCTCCACCTGACGCTCACCCCACTCGGCTTGGGAGGGAGCTGAGAAGCGCCGTTCCGACGCGCCGCAAGCGGAGGAGCAGCCACTCTCGTTCCCAGTGGGGTTCGCAACGGCGCTCGCGCTCACGATCGAACCCGGTGAGCGCCGAGGGAGCCCAACGGATCACGGACCGTGCACTGGACATCGCTCGTCGGCGCGTCCGAGCGGACAGCGCCCCATACGACCTGCGAGCGATCTACGAGGCGACCATCGCAGAGCCACCCGAACACGCCGAGTCGGCCGCCGAGCTGCTGGACATCGCGCTGACCGCTGTCCCCTGCCTCGAGCCATCGCCAGACTCCATCGAGTCCCACGCCCGGCCGGCTCGTGCCGAACACGTCGCGGACCGCTCGAAGGCGGCACGCCGCGTTGACGACTGCCTCGCGCAGTTGGCGGACGTCGACTGGGCTGCGGATGAGGACGAACTCACCGGATCGGCCTTCGCGCGCATCATGCGCGACCTCGTCGGGCTGCCGAGCGGCCACCGTCCCCTCGGTAGTCGAGACCGGGATCTCGCGGAGTCGATCGCCGAGCTGGCGAAGGACTCGATGGACGAGTCGGAATGGATGGCGAGCGCGGCGGCCGGTCAGTAGACGAAGACGTCCGGTTGGCCGAGGGAGCTGCGGCGCTTGACGTTCGACTCGTTGCGCGCGTTCATGCCCCGACCCGGATCCTCGAGCAGCACCGGGACCGATCGCCAATCCTGATGGCCCGACGGCACCGAGAGCGCCTGCGGTACCGGAACCTGCTCGCCGCGCACGATCCGGTTGAGGGGCACCTGCACCGTCCAGCCCTGGCCCTCGTCGTCCCACCCGCACAGCGCATCCGGGACGTCGGGGTCGCGCACCAGGCGGTAGCCGGGATGGTCGGGGCTCGCCGCCGACTCGGCAATCACGGCGTTCGACTCGTCACGCCTCGGACAGTCGACCATCCAGTACGCCAGGTTGTGCAGCTGCCACGGATGGACGGCGCCGGGGAGCCGGATCGCCGTCCAACGCCCGACCGCACCGAGCACCACGTCGTGCCGCTCGGCCCGCTTGGGCGACCAGAGCCCGGAATACGCAGTGAGGTGAGCGACGACGGCGTCGCGACCCGCCGGTACGTGGACCGTTCGGTCCACCGCCGGGTACACGATCGGCTCCGAGTTGCGCTTCGAGAAGAGTCCCATGGTTCTGCATCGGTCCAACCGCCCCGGCGCTCAAGTGGCACCCCCCGTCGGGCCGTGCCGTCTTGCGACGGGCGCCCGGCCTGGACGGGGTCGTCCCCGATGGACGGCGACAGCGGCACCCGTGAATGGTCGGTGCGCACCCGACTCGACGGGACCACGTGACCGTCGGGAACGTCGATCGCGCCGGCAAGGACCGCGTGCTCGCACCCACGCCGGGCGACAAGATCGCACGCTCGGCGGGCGCCACCTGCACGTGCCCGTTGCCGGTCCCCCGCCTCGGCGCCGGTCGCCACTGACGAACGACGGGTCCGACACGACGGGAGTACCGTGCCGGCCGTGGGCATCTATCGAGAGCGGATCCTGCCGCACATCGTCGACCGGGCGTGCGGCACGCCGGAGCTGCGGGCGTGGCGCGACCAGGTAGCCGCCGGGCTCGCCGGCGTCGTGGTCGAGATCGGCTTCGGGTCCGGTTTGAACGTCGATGCGTACCCCGACGAGGTCGCGCTCGTGTACGCCGTCGAACCCGCGGAGGTCGCACGCCGCCTGGCCGAGCCGCGGATCGCCGCCGGCCACGTGACGGTCGAACACATCGGCCTCGACGGACAGCAGATCCCGCTCGCCGACGACTCCTGCGACGGCGCCCTGAGCACCTTCACGCTGTGCACGATCCCCGATGTCCGGGCCACGCTCGCCGAACTGCGCCGCGTCGTCCGGCCGGGCGGCCGCTTCCACTTCCTCGAGCACGGCCTCTCGCCCGACACCGGCGTCGCCACGTGGCAACGCCGGATCGAGCCCGTCCAGAAACGGCTCGCCGACGGCTGCCATCTCACCCGCGACCCGGCCGAGCTGGTGCGAGATGCCGGGTTCGAACTCGAGCACGTGTCGTCACGCTACGCCAGCGGCCCCAAGCCGTGGGTCTGGTTCACCGAGGGCGTGGCACGCAACCCCTGACCCGAGATCGAACACGGATTCGAGACGCTGCCACACGCCGTCGTCATGATGGGGACACGGATCTCGCAGCAATGGTCGAGCAGGTGCAGCGGATTGCTGCGGTGCGGTCGGTGGGTGGGGCCGAAGGTGAGCAGCTCGACGCGGCCCGGCGCAGCGGCGGCCGGCCGGAGCCCGGTTGGCGGGCCCGCATCCAACGCTCACCTCGAAGTTGGCCGCGCAGGTGTCGTTCCCGGAGCAGACGATCGCGGACTGCACCCGCAACTGGACGCGCGACGCGATCAACGACCAGGCCGCACCGTTGCGTTCGACGCCGCGCCGCCACTCGCCTCGGCGCACGAGTAGGCCTGCGTCACCGCCGGGCCCGTCGACGAGGTGACCAGGACGACCGCGGCGGTTGTCGATCAACTCGCCAGGCGTGCCGGCGATCCGCACCAAGCGGGCGTCGGGACAGGGCGAACGGCGGCTTCATGGCATCTGGGTGACGAACTGACCGCCGGCGCGACGACGCCGCCGGCGAGCATCAGGTGCGTCTCGGCCGAAGCCGGCACGGGCAGCTCGACGCCCACTGCACACCGGGGCCCGGCGGATCGAGCGCGACCGGCGGCCTCCGGCCAACGAAACCGTCAGGCAATCAGCATCCGGCGCGGTTGCCGGCCGAGTCGTCGGTGCAGCTGACCGTCGGGCCGCCTTCGAGTCGCTGACCGTTGCTCAGAGGCTGAAGGTGAACCTCGCGACCCGGGGACCCCACGATCGGTAGGGCTCGATGTCGCTCAGCGTGGTCGTCGTGAGGGTCTGCTGCAGCAGCGGTGCCACGTCGAGCTGCGGACCGAGGCCGACGAGCTGCTCGACGAACTGGGGCCACGAGTCTGCGTCCGTGCCCTCAAGCTCCAGCAGCACACGGTCTGCGCCGGTGGGATGTCCGGCCGAGACAGCCAACAGTGTGAGGATCGCCTGGTGCTCGCCGGGCCGGCCGGGGGTTCCGAGCAAGCGGGAGCCAGTCGCGGCGTACTGGGTGCTACGGAGCAGGCGGTACGTGTTCATCATGCGCTTGGTGGCGCGTGGAGTCGGGACGAGGACAGCAAGCGTCGCAGCGAACGACAGCTCCTCCGTCGTGAGGTCGATCGAGCGGCTCGCTCGGTCACCGCTGTCGAGCAGGACGGGGAGGACCTCGGGTACATCGGTGTCGGCGACGATCGGCGCCGCAGCGGCCGATCCCGGGGCGACGCCGAGCGGCGCACGCTTCGGGGTGGCTGATACCGCGTGGCGGACAGTGTCGGCTGTCGCTCCTGTTGCGGGCGTCGGCGCAACCGGGGCGGAGCGTGCCGACGGGTCGAAATCGACGCCGGGAGCGAGGCTCGCGATCAGCTGGGCGAACCCCTTCGGCTGCATGTCTGGAACACTCAGCGGGATCTGGAAGATCTTCTCGAGATACTCGATAGGGATCGATTCGAGATCGTCGGAGTCGCCGTCCTCTGTCTCGATCAGCTCCCGGTAGGCATGTCGGAGGCTGCGCTTCAGCCATCGCGGGTCGACGCCGACCACCACGACGAACAGCGGCAGCGCGAGCAGCAGATGGACGGCCTGGAGGACCTCGAGCACCTTGAGTGGCGGACATCGGTCGAGGTCGTCGACGTAGAGGATCACACGTTCATAGCTCGGGAGTACGGGTGCCGGGGCGCCATGCTCGCCTGGGTCGCGGAACGCACGCATCTGGGCGTCGAGCAAGCGGAAGTCACGGTGCAGCATGCCGATGATGCCCTGGTGTTTCTGGTAGCCCGCGGCCCGGTCGACGAGGAAGTCGTAGAGCTGTCGGCCGACGGTCAAGGCCGCGGCCGCGGCCTCGGCCGCGGCGATCCGCTCGTCGAGTCCGGCGATCGCTTCGGTGGCCCGTGCGACCTCGTCTTCGGCGGCAGCGAGTTGCACGTCGAGCTGCTTCTCCTCGCGGCTGCGCGTCGTGCGAACCTCCGCTTCCTTACGCGCGGCGGCGGCGAATGCGGACTCGACGAGCACCAGCGCCTTCCGGGTGCCGGATGCGCCGACCCGTGCCAGGCGAGCGAGACCGGCGACGACGGATCCGAGAGCGACCGCGACCATGCTCATCGACGCCAACCAGTCGCCCTCGCGCGAGGCGCGCACGACCAGCGCCGCGCCGCCGACGAGCAGGGCGACGAAGGCGGCGAGCAGCACGACCGCGAGCCGAGGCCTGCGCGAAGCATTCCACACTCGGGTGATCGAGGTCGACGTCGCGCGGAGTTCAGCGGCCAGCGTTTCGAGCTCCTCGACTGTCGGTCGAAACCCGAGCTCGTCCGCGACGTCCTGGAGATGCCGCTGCACCTGGAGGTCGGCCGCGACGGCACCTGCGACATCCGTGAGCGGCGCCCGCGTGACGACTGCGTTGCGTTGCCGTTCCGCAGTCGCCCGCCGCATCAAGAGTGCCTGGCGCTGATCCTCGAGCGTGGACCTCTGTTCGTCGAGCGCCGATCGCGCCGTACGGTAGGTCTCGAGCTGCTGGAGCAGCTCGGTCCGCTTCTCGCGGTGCTGGTCGCCGTGCGAGCGAACCCACTCCTCGTACTCCTCCGGGTCGACGGGCTCGGGATCGACGAGGCGCTCGAAGATCTCGACGGCGAGATTGGCCCACAGGCTGGTGTCTGCGTAGTGCCAGGCGTTGAAGCGGATCTGAAGCACCTTCTGACCGTCGTTGCGATTCTTCGTTCGGGCGTCGATGCGCTCGCGCATCATGTCCATGAAGAAGCTCTTGCCCGAGCCCCACGGCCCGAACAGCCCGACGGCGAGCGGCGGGCTGACGTCGCGATCCACGACGACCTCGCACAGCGCATTGACCTCGCCGGCCACGCCGAGTTGGTCGTCCCCCTGCTCCCGGTCGCTGCGGAACCCGTGTTCGAACCGGACCGCTCGCAGGAGCGGTTGCAGGTCCGACCCCGAGGGGACGGTGTCGAGGTCGACCGTGAGGAGCAGCGGCAGCCACACGCCGGCCTCGTCGAGGGCCTGCCGCAAGTCGAGGTCGATCGCCCCCAGCCCGACGAGGATGCGGGCCGGATCGCGTGTCGGACCGCCGAACTGGCGATCGACCGACCGCTGCAGCAGGGCTCGGTCCACCGCTCGACCCTCTGACGCGATGGCTCCCACGGTTTCGTCGAGCTGGTCGACGCCGACCACCAACGGCGCATACTCGCGTGCGAGAGCCACGACCGACACCGGCGCCTGGTTGCGTTCGAGCAGCGCCAGTAGCTCGGCCCGGGCGCGATCGTGGTCGAACGGCAACTTGGCGAACCGTTCGACGAGGAGCCCCGCGGTCTGTTCGCCGGCGTCGAGGACCGCGACCGCGAGATCAGCCGGCTCGATGGTGCTGCGCTCCGGATGGAGGTCGACGTAGGTGACGACAGCGCGAACGAGATCCGGGTGAAGGGTCGCCGGTGTCGACATCACCACCGGTTGCAGCGTTGGTGAGACCGACAATTCCTGTTGGAGATCGCCGAGGGCGAGCCCGGCCGACTCGAACGCGGCGAGGATGTCGGGGTCGAACATCATTGCCGCCACCAGCGTCGTCGATCGCGTCAGACGTTCGCTGTTGGAGAACCCGTTGCTCAGGCGCGCGAGCTGCAGACCACCAGCGAACCGCACGAAGCCGGTCGTGTCTCTGCCGAGGCCGCGCGATGTCACGGCGGCGACGTCCTCGATCGTGAGGTTGGCATCGGGATCGAGCATGTCCGTCAACCCGTTCGCAGGAACGGCATGGACTTCGTACAGGTTGGCACCGCGGGCAGCGCCTGGGAGGCTGCGCCGGACGTACTCCTGCAGGCCGGACTCGATCGACCCGGCGATCGCACCGACGACGTCTGCGCGTGGTTCCGCAACGGTGACGACGACGTCGGCGCGGATGCTGTTCGGCTGGGTGCGTTCACCCGGCTCGATGCCCGAGAGTGCCCGGTACCCGCCCGGGGCGAAGGAGGTCGTCAACACGTCGCTGGATGGCTCCACCTTCGACACGGCCGCCCGCACCTCGGAGTCGATCTCGCCGCCGAGCTTCGCGACGACGGACAACAACTCCTTCACCGTCGGGTAACCACCGGCCCAGATCGGCCAGGCGATGTCGACATCGAATGTCTGGTCCGCTCCCGCCGTCATTTCCACTTCCCTCCCGGTGGCCATGGTGTCGAATCGAACGGCGCACCCGCCGTCGACCGCCGAGTTCCCCTGGGCGCCGGAGAGGTCGTAGAGCTCCACGGCGATCGATCTGCGAGACAGTATCGCGAGCCGTCGCAGGGACAGCTCGGTCTTGACCGCCGGCGTGCGATCCCGTCGTGGCGGACCGGGGTGGCGGGCAGCACCGACAACGCGTCGCGGGTGGGACGCATGCAGCCTCCAGTTCGCCGTACGTCACCACGAAGTCGGCGACGATCTGCCGGTGGAAGCAACAGGACCGGATCGATTCCGGCGAGCCGCCGGGGCTGTCGTCGACAGAGTCAGCCGAACGAAGAGCAGCGAGGCGACGAATCGCCGAGTTGGCACATGAGCTTGCTTCGATCGGGGCGGTGCTGTTGTAGCTCGCGAAGTGCGCCGGCGACGCAAATCTGTTGATGTCGCCGACGGGGCCGATGATCATCGCCGCGACTGCGACGCCACACCTCGGGTGTCAGTGAGCGTGGTGCCTGAGGCTGCGACCGCGGTGCCGCGTGAGTTGCCAGGTTCGACCTCCTCTGAGGTGTCGGGTATTCGCTGCGCCGCAACGACTCCAGCCCGTCCGGAATCCGCCAGTGGGATCACCGTCCCACGGACGAGGACCGCACACAACGGGCGCTTCGCAATCCGTTCGTCATCGACGAGCCCGCGCTGCAGGGCCACAACTCTTGGACATCGCTCTGCGCCGTTCGCGGACGATGAGATCTGGTACCGGGTGCACTCCGCGTGCGTCCATGTGCGGGTGAGTCGTCGACGGGCGTCCGCAACGAGGTCGTCGACGTCGAGGAGGTACGCGGTCACTGCGCCGCTGGTGCCGACGGCAGCGAGCGACCCACCACATCCATCGCGGGCCGCTCGGGTACCTCGGATTCGGCCGCGGCGAAGCTGCGCGGGATCGACCCCGGTCCCCGACAGCCTCGCCGTGCTGCGTCAGGGAACCGCGCCTGTCGTTCCGCCCTGGTACGAGCGCACCGCGGACGCAACGGTGATGAGACAGGGAGCCACGACGAAGTTCTCTACGAGCAACGGGAGGCGTGAGATGAAGCTGATTCGTACGACCATCGGGTTGGCCCTGGCGGTCATCGGGATTGTCATGGCCGCTCCGGCCGATGCCACGGGTTTCGGCGCAGTTCGTGGCGACATCGACGGTGACTTCCAGCCGACACCGTGCCCCGACGACTCCGGACGTGTCGTGGCCTGGTTGGGCACCGTCGACATCGACGACGGGAACGACGGCTGGGTCGAGTTCTTCGGGTAGACCGAGGTGGGGTCGGACCATCGCTACTTCGAGGAGCGCTGGGGGATCTTCGATCTCGGAGAAGACGGCATCCCCGATGCCGCCGAAGCCTGTGGCCCGACCCTGATCGAGGGCGACGAGGCAGGCATCGGCTTCATCGGCGGAAGTCACCCGGCCTTTGCCATCGGTACGGTCACGGGTGACCCGACCTTCCCGGGCGTGACCGAGGGCAGCCGCATGTTCTGGCGCGGGACGATGACCGCTGATCTCGACACTGGCGTGCCGCTGTCGTTCGAGGCACGGCTTCGCATCTGGCTACTCCACTGAGGCGATCGACCCGACGGTCAGCTTCGGCGACTTCGCTCGCTCACATGCCGTGTCGTAGAGCGGTGTGATCACAGCGTCGAACGCAGGGTTCAGCGACTCGATGCGGGCGATGACCGCCTCCACAAGCTCAAGCGGGGTGACATCTCCGGACCGCGCCCAACCTGGCCAGATCGGCAGCGTCAAGCCCTGTGTACTCGTCGTGCCTGACGTTGTCCCATCGTCAGACGGGCGTGTACCCCGAAATCTGGCCGATCGCAGATCACCCGTCCGGTCTGCGATGCCCGACGTCGTTGCGCGGTCCCATTCAGGGCCGCTCGGTTTCGCTCACGGCCGCCGACAACGATGTGACGGGTCAGCCGCCAGGAATCCTTGGACACCTCGCGACGGTGGCTTCGAGTTCCTCAGCGTCCACGCGCCGTGCGACTGAGTCCCGGTGGCCGTCGACATCGGTCCTCCTCCTGGGTTGGGTGTGCCTCGTCGCAACTTCAACACGAAACCCGACACTGATGTCACCACCGCGTCGTCCAGCCCTGGCATGCCCCGGCGCATTGGGTCGAACCAGTGACGTCGGCCGATGCCCGGCACGGCGAGGCGGCAGCGACATGGGCGCTGTGGAGCGCCCTGCTCGTGGCGATGCTGATCACCTACACCCGGATCGACCCGACCGACCTGTACCACGTGCTGCGCGACGGCGTCGTCGGCGGGGTGTCGCGGACCCTGGTCGCCGTCAACTTCCCGTTCGCCCTGATCACCATCGCGCTCGTCCTGGTGGCGCTCGAAGCCCTCTCGACGCGGGCATGGTGGATCGGCACGCCGGCGATCGTGCTGTGTGCGATTGCGGCCGTGCCTGTCTGTCGTGGTTGCTGCCATGGGCTTCGGTCGCTTCAGCGTGCGGGTCGGACATCTATGAGTTCGAGTTGACCGACAGTGCACTGCTCCGGTCGGCGTCGTCACCGGCTGGTGAGAACGGCTCCACGCGGTGGGAGCCAATCGATTGACGAAGCGCGGCTACGGAGCGTCGACGCAGCCGCGGGGTGCCTTGCTGATTGGCTTGCGGCTCTCTGGTGAGGCGGCAAGATCGGCGAATCGACGCACCGCCTTGAGTACCCACCACCTGCGCACGCGGCTCATGCCATCCAGACCACAGAAGCGCACGAGTTCTTCATCGGCGGTCTTGCGCCAGGTCGCCTTGTCGAGTCCCGCCTCCCGCATGAGTTGATAGAGAGCGTCGTGCACGAGCGAACCTCGCATGAAGTTCTTCGTGTCGATTGTCGGACCGGACGGCCCGTCCCACGCGTAGCCGTTCGCGATCTCGAGCGCGCCGTCCACGCCAAGTCTGACGAAACCGTCGATGACCTTCTCGTCATCCGGAAGGATCCTGGTGGGCAGGGTCACAGTCTTCTTCAACTGGTACTTGTAGCCACTCCTGTAGTGGATGCAATCGACCATGGCACACCAACTCCCCTGCTTGTTGGTTCGAGCATCAGCGCCAACCACGACTCAGTGGCAGCGCTCGCTATCAGTCTCGGTCAGGTCAATTGGGATGTCCAGGGGGAACGATTCGCCTGAGCGACACGATCGCCCGCCGTCTGCGAGCCTCGCCCACACCGTCCGCACGACGATTGGTATTCGTACGTTCTGGCGCAGGGCGGCAGGATGCGACAGGTACGTCCTCGATTTGGCGGTCGGTAACATCTATCGGGTCCTCGGCCCGCAGTGGGGCATGACGATGGTCGTGGTGCGCGTGCTATTCGTCGGGCCGACGTCGCGTCCGTGGACGTCGATTGAGGGCGAGGTCAACGCTGACCTCGAACGACTCGCCAGACCTGGTGTCGAGTTGGTGTACCGATGCACCGATTCTGGTCCGGCCGACATCCACTCCGCGGAAGACGCGAGCGAGGCCGCGTCCGGCGTCGTCGCTGCTGTTCGGCGTGCCGAAGCTGATGGATTCGACGGTGTGATCGTCGACTGCACGGAGGACCCCGGTGTCGTCGAAGCAGCGAAGCTCGTAGCCATCCCCGTCGTCGGCCCAGGCGCCGCCCTGGAACGAGCGATCGCCGTCGCTGCGCCACCTGTCGTCCGAGTGAGCGGTGACGAGTTGCGGTTGTTGTCCGTGGATGAGCTCACCGTGCGGGCGGCGGGAGCCACCATCGTGGTGCTTGGTGGCACCGGCTGGTCGCACATCGCCGAGGCCCTGACTGCCGACCAACCCGATGTCGTCGTCCTTGACCCGCTCGCGGTCGCCCTCGACGACTGCGTGTCGCGCCTCACCGACACCGCCTGTCGCAGCGTGCCCTGAGTCGCCGACCGAGATGGGCAGGGTTTCACCCGACATCGGCGCGGCCCGATCTCGCCGGCTACCACAGCACTGTGGGTCGCTGCTCGCGATTAGGCGGCGTGAACGTGGTCGGACGACCTCGTCCCGGCCGTCCGGATGCGGATCCTCAGTTGAAGACGTCGCGACCCGCGTAGCCGGGCCGGCCTGACCACGCGCCATCACTGGCTTGTCACGGTCCGTTCGGCACGAATCGTGCGTGGCCTTCGACCGACCACGCTACGGCAACGAGGAGGATCGGAGTGAGTGCCGCGACGACCACACCGGCCCAGTCGATGTGCACGCGGAAGAACACCCAGATCATGAACCCCGAGAGGTACAGCGCTACCAGTGCCCCGACCTGAAGCTGGCTGCGATACCTGACCGCGAAGGGCAGCACCATGACGGCCAGGAGCCACACTCCGGCGAGTGTCACCACATTCTCGAATCGCGAGTCGCGCGGATAACCGATCGTCGAGAGGTGGACACCCCACGGAACCATGACGAGGACGGCTGCGGCGAGAACGGCCCGCGTTGCCCGCCGCCAGGGATCCTCGTCGTCGACGAACTTGGCCGCCATGAACGCTGCGAGGGCAAGAACGAGGTAGCCGAGCGAATTCGCATAGGCGTTTCTGGATCGGACGACCAATGCGAAGCCCGCAGCGATCAGCGGAGCCATCATGAGCGAAGCCGCCGAGATTCTCCGAAGGCGATCTCTGCCGGAGACGAATCCTCGGTCTGCTGCGACCCGTATCGCGTGGTCGACCGGTTCGCCGTCCGCACCGATCGGCAGCTTTCGGCCGACAGCTTCGACCACCTCGCGCCGACCGATGCTGGTGTCATCACTCGACACGTCAACGGTGTGGAGCTGACCGAACCCGAGCGGAATCTGCGCCCCGTCGAGCCGCGTCGGGACAAGAACGCCGCGGTCGTACGCCAGGCGCGCCTCGTCCAACACCCACCGCGAGCCAACGGAGTTCGCCGACCAGATCACCACAACTGCGTGCGCCTGCTCGAGCTCGCCGAGGATCGTGGTTCGGAGTTCGTCGCCCGCGAGCAACCTGCGGTCCCACCACACCGACCAGCCACGGGTACCGAGCAGGTCTGCGAAATCGCGGGCGACGGAAGCGTCTTCTCTGGCGTAGCTGATGAAGACATTCCCCATTGCGCACCTGCCGCCTCGTTCACCCTCAGACGCTACTCCACGCGATGAGCCCGACATCCCAGATCGAGGACTCACTCCGGATCGGCGTCCGCCCGCCGCCGACCGCGCGTTCGGTTTCCGATCGTGAGTGGACGGAAGGCTGGGGACGATGAGCCCGTCCGCTCGCTCAGGTGAGCACGGCGGCCGCGCGGTTGATCGTGCGGTACACCGTCGGACGTGACACCGAGAACAGCTCGCCGAGATCGGTGATCGTGTACTCACCGGTGTCGTGAATCCGCTTCAGCTCACGCTGCTGCTTCGGAGACAACTTCGGTTGCCGTCCCTTCAGCTTGCCCTGAGGTCTGGCAACGGCCATCCCCTCGCGCGTGCGCATTCGGATCAGGTCGACTTCGAACTCAGGGAACGTGGCGAGGATGTTGAAGAACATCTTCCCCATCGGATCATCCGGGTCGTAGGTGCGGCCTCCAAGCGACAGCGCCACACCTCGGCGCACGAGGGTGTCGCCAATGTCTCGAGCATCGGGCACCGAACGTGCCAGTCGATCCAACTTGGGGACAACGAGCGTGTCGCCTGCTCGCACCGCGGCGAGGGCTTGATCCAGCCCAGGCCGCTCGCGTTTCGTGCCGCTCATGCCATGATCGATGTAGATGCGGTCGGGGGCAACGCCGAACGCAAGGAGCGCCTGGCGTTGCGCCGTGAGGTCCTGTTCGTCGGTTGAGCATCGTGCGTATCCAATCAGTGCTTCTTCCATGGCTGACCGTACGAATGGGCCCCGGCTACTGAGACAGCCCGCCACGTTCGAGCGAGCCACTGACGGCGGGGCGTGCACCGTCCCTTCGTGGTTCCTCGATCGGACACCTGACGGGACCGTCGGTCTCCCTTGAGTTCCGCGGCGAGCGGGAGGACGATGAAGCCAGAAACAGCATCTCTGCAATGCCTTGGCGAGAGAGGAATCTTGCGGATTCGGCCCTTCGCTGGGGTGACCGATCGAGCATAGGCCCGGATTCGGAGGGCGAAGACGCCCAACCCTCAATCCACGGGCGCCGGATCTGGGGCAAGGGGGTCGCGTTGGCGTGGGTGCCAAGTACGAAGGGAGCCCGCCCTCGAACTTCGCTATGCGTCGGGGGCACCCTGAGTGATGTGATTCGTCGAGTAGTGGCGGGGTTGAAATGGAACTGGGGCTTCTCCTGCTATCCGTCGCTTCGCTCCTGTTGCTCGGATTCGGTCTACGTGAGAGTCGATACGTATCGCACTCACCGCTACGTGACGAACCGTCGACCGCCTCGAACAAGTGGGGCACTGGTAAGGTCGGCGACGCGTATGGACATCTCGGCGGATCGGGTGCGCGACTCGGTGACGATGTCGATCGTCATTCCCTCTTACCAGCGATGTGACTCGCTGCTCCGATTGCTCGCGAGCATCGACGAGGCGCTTCCGGACGGGTCCGACACCGAGGTGGTGATCGTGCTCGATGGATCGACCGACGGGTCGGCGGAAGCGCTCGACCAGCTGCATCTCGGTGCCGAACTCCGCTGGCACCGACAGCCGAACTCGGGCCGATCGGCGGCTCGAAACGCGGGCGTGGCCATGGCGCGCGGCGACGTGTGCTGGCTCGTCGACGACGACATGACCGTGAGCCGCGAGGCGTGGATGGCGCATTGCGAATTCCACGCGGCATCGTCCGAACCGTCGGTGCTCGTGGGTCCGCAGTGGGAGCTCGACGCCGACGGCCCGCCCTTCGGATTCCTTCGTGATCGGGTCGAGCGTCTTGCAGGCGCAGGCTCGATCACCGATCCGTTCGACTTCTGGACGGGCAACGTCAGCATCCCCCGGCAGACGCTGATCGACGTCGGCGGCTTCTCCACGCAGTTCGTGGGGTGGGGCGAGGAGGACGTCGAGGTCGGGTTCCGCCTTCTGAAGTCGGGCATCCCGATCGCCTTCGACGCTGCAGCAGGCGGCCACCACGTTCGGCCACGACCGCTCACGCAGCAGATTCGTCAGGAGCGCGAGCGGGGCAGCAACATCGTCCGGCTCTGTGAGGCCCACACAGAGGCGACCCGCCGGATCATCCCGGCATCGGCGTTCATCGTCGACCTGCACGACCACAACATCCGGTCGCCGCGGATCTACGGCGCGATCGGCCGGACGACCGCGCTGTTGTTGCGCTCGCACCGTATCGCCGCCTCGGGTCAACGAGATCGCCTCTACAACATCGGGATGTCGGCGTCGCGGCTCGCCGGTGTGATCGAGGCGGGAGGGTCGGAGCGACTCCAGGCGCGGGTGACGGTCAATCACCGGGTGTTCCGGAACGGTGACGGTGCCGAGGCCGATCAGGCTGCCCGTGGCGAGCAGGTTGGTTCCGCACCGACTGGTCGCCGGTCCGAGTACGCGACATCTGGGATGCTGCGGCAGTCGATCGCACTCGCCGATCCGGACGTGCTCCCCGGCGTGCGAGACGATGGGTCGTGGTTCGCGGAGGCCGTTGCCGACCTGAATCGCCGGGGCCTGCATCGAGTGCCGTACGAGTTCACGCCGGTCGTCGAGCGAATCGCGTGCGATCCGGCGCTCGTAGGTGTGGTCGAGGACGTTCTGGGCAGCGAGCGATGGGTGGCCTGGGGCGCGAACATCCAGATCGGGACGCCGAACGATGCGTTCGAGTGGCACACCGACATCGAGAGTGACTTCTGGCCGACGATCACGGTGGTGGTGGGCATCGCCGGATGTCGCTCCGGCAACGCCACGCGCTACATCCCGGGTTCGCATCGGCTCCCGGTGAAGCCGGCCGAGTGCGGTGACGCCTCCGACGACGAGCTCGTGCTCGCGACGGCGACGATGCTGGACCCGGACTGTGACGAGATCGTCCGCTTCGACGGCTTCGGAGATGGGCGCTTCTCCGTGTTCGATGCCAAGGGTTGGCACTGCGGCGACACCGAGGAGTCGGTCGACCGTCTCGCGCTGTTCCTGCACTACCAGCATGCGGACCATCTGCGCATCCCGTACATGCGCGACTTCACGGCGGGCACGTGGTTCGACCACGCGGCTGCGTTCATGCCGAACCCGCGAATCGGTGATGCTTACGAGCACGCCGTGCACCGGGTGGCGGCTCATCGGGCGACGCGCTCCCATCGAGTCCGGCAATCGGCGCGCCGAGCGGTCGGCAGGCTGGCTCGGCGGAACGCTCCGCAGCCATGAGCCCGACGCGCGAGGGCCGGTCGGCGTCGGGCGGGCGGGTCGACGTGATCGTGCCGACCCGCGATCGTCCCGACGACCTGCCTCGTGTGCTCGATGCCCTGGCGGCTCAAACGCACCGTGACTACCGGGTGCTGGTGTTCGATCAGTCGGCGGACACCGGGCAGAACAGCCAGTCCGTCGACCGGCTCGACGACCCGAGGATCGCCCACATCATCGACGATCGACGCGGGAAGAGCCACGCCCTCAACGACGCGATCAGGGCTTCGAGGGCGCCGCTCCTTGCGTTCACCGACGACGACTGCGCTCCCGCTCCCGAGTGGCTCGAACGCTCACTCGCGACGCTTGCGTCGGATGACTCGATCGGGTTGCTGTTCGGCAACGTGATCGCATACGAACACGACCCGAACGACGTGTTCGTTCCAGCCGTGACCTTCGAGCGTTCCGTGTCGTACCGCGGGCCGGTGGTGAGATCGCGCGGGGTGATCGGCATGGGCGCGAACATGGTCGTCCGCCGGTCGGCCCTGTCGTCCACGGGGCTGTTCGACGAAGATCTCGGGCCCGGCGGGCGATTGAGAACCGGCGAGGACTGCGAACTCACCTACCGGATGCTGCAGCACGGACACGTCGTGCATTGCGACAGCGAGGTCGATGTCGTCCATCACGGGGGCCGTTCGAACGTCGACGGCGTCGCTGCCGAGTACATCCACGACAGCTACTTCGCGATCGGTGCCGGATACGGCAAGCACCTGCGCACCGGCGATGTTCGAGCCGCTGCCGTCGCGCTGCACGAGCTCTCCAGGATCGGCGTGTTCGCCCTCGCGTCGATCGCACGATGGAGACGGCCGTTTCACGTGCGACGACTCACCAGGTTCTCGGGCGGGATCGTCGCCGGCTGGCGAATCGGTCCGAACTGGCCACCGCTGGATGTCCCGGCGCCCCCGAGCCGGCCGTCGCCGCCTGGACCGGCCAGAACGCACCCGGCAGATGAGCCGCCGGCGAGCAGGCCGGGGCACTCGGTCAGTTCGCTGCGGATCTGGGGCCGATCTCGATCGTCCGGCGGCGCACCGTCCTTCGGGCGCGTCGCTCCCGGCGGCCGGGATTCGGGCGGACTGGACGCCCGATGTTGATCGTTGCAGCAGTCGAAATGCTCGTCGCGGGCAAGATGGAAGAGGAAGAGGCGGAGGTCGTCGCGGAACACCGCCGACGCATCCTCCGGCCCGCCCCACTCCCGGCGGTAGGTGGCAGGTCAACGACAGCGTCCGGCTGACGATCGCTCATCGAACACAGGCGAACGGCCGATGGCGCGTCCGGGAGCCGGCGTTCAGTGACGCCCGATGGCTCCGGTGAGTTCGCGACAGGTGTCGCGAACTCATCCGTGCGGCCCCCTCAGGCTGACTTGATCTTGATGCTGCCGAGGACGGGGATGGCCTGAACGTGAACTGCGGGCCCGTCGTCGCGTAGGTCGACGTCGATGGAGTGGCTGCCCAAGATGTCGCCTCCGCTGAGGGTGATCCGGCTACCGGGCGCGACCAACACGGTCGTGGTGCACAGGATCGAGATCACGGTGAGCTTGGCGTCGTCGGCCGCCGGCGCGCTCGCGTCGATGCGAGTAGGACTGAGCGCGGAGAGACTGGTCTCGTCGCTCCAGCCGACGGAGAGTTCCGTGCTGCCGCCGCTGCCCAAGAAGTGGATGTACATACACCAATCCATACTCGGTCTCGCGAGACGCGACCAGAGGACGAGGTCCGTGAGGGACCGACGACCGATCGGGTACGGGGCGGCCGTCATCGTGGGATGCCGTCGAGTCGGCGGTCGGGGGCACGCGCGGGTGTCGATCGGACCCACACAGGGAGGCGTGGCGCGAGACTCAACCCATGGCCAAGATGAACTGGGACCGAACACACGGCGGTGACGACGACTTCGCCGCCGTCGGGGAAGAGCCGACCATCGCAGCCCGCTACGCCGGCACCTGCGCCACGTGCGGGCAACGGTTCGCTGTCGGCGATCCAATCGCTGCCGTCAGTGTCCACAAGAAGACCACCTACCACCACGGTGCGTGTCGCTACCCGGCGACGGCGCTCCTCACACATGATGCCGCCGAGGCTGACGTGGCCGCAGTCGGCGCCGCTCGCAACGAAACGGGCAAATGTGGGGCCACGACCAAGAAGGGCACGCCGTGCGGCAATGCCCCTCAGCACGGCGAGCAGTTCTGCGGCCCACATCTCACCCAGGCCGCAGCGCGAGCTGCGCGGCGCAGCGCATCCGACTGACGGTGGACGGTTCATCGAAGCGCCACGCCGCACGCAATAGAGACACCCGCCCTCCGACCTCGAGCCGGTGGCCGGTGGCAGGTCAGAGGAGGCGGTTCAGATGCCGATCGCTATCCGGACGGTCGGGCCCGAGTGATCACGCAGTGCACTCTGGAGGCCGAGACCTCCAACAGTTCGCATGATATGTGGGTTGTCGAGCGTTCCGGGTCGCGAATGCCGAGTGGGTTCCAAGATCGATTCCGTGCTGTCGAGGCCGCCCTCGAGTGCCCTGACCGCGCACGCCGGCGTTGCACCGTCGAGTGGTGATTGCGTACCCCGCACGCGCTGCGATTGCCCGACTGGTTGCGGTGAACCGCCAGCTACGTCGTCGGCCGTCGCCTGTTGGCGCTGAGGGTAAGGGCTACCCCGGCGAGACTGAACGAGACGATCACCGCAGTGGGTGCAAGCAGCAAGAACTTGATGTCGCCCGGCAGGTTGGCTGGGCGGAGCGCCAGTGCGATCAACACGAGCACGGGACCTTGGGCGACGAACGCGCCGTACGCCGAGCGACCGAGGCGTCGTGCGAGGTGGCCCTGGTTAGCGTGACGTCGTCGGAAGCGATCGAGCACGATCAACGCGACACTCACCGAGAACACGCCCTCGACCGCGGCGAACCCGGCGGCCTCCCAGAACCAGCCACCCTTGAAGGGATCCGGTCCGTTCGACAACACGATCAGCGCAGCGAGGGTGACGACCGCAGCGATCGCAGCGCGGTGGCACGTGTGACGGACCGCGTCGGGGAGTTCGGTCAGCCACCCGCGCTCACTGCCGATCGCACCGAGCACGAACAGTGCTCCCGACTGCGGCCACAGCCACACGTGCAGGTCGAGGAATTGTTCGGAGTCGACCGGGAACCAGACACGCACGAAGAACGTGGTGACCGCGATCGTTGCCGCCGTGACGGCGAGATGTCGCAACGCGAGCGGGCCCGCCCCAGTGGTCACTGGAGCTGGACTCGCCCATCGGAACAACGTCCACCCGGTGGTCACCACCAACAAGATCGCAACGAACCACAGTGGCCCGGTCCCCAACGATCTCCAATGCGTCCCTGTGAACTCGAACCGGTAGAACTCGACCAGCGACTGCCGATCACCCTCGGCTCGATCCGTCAGCCACCGCAACACCGGCCACACGACCAACGCATAGGCCGCCAACGGCACACCCAACCGCCACCAACGTGATGCCAGGAAACGGCGAGGACCACGTCGAATCAACGGCCCGGTGGTCAACATCCCGGCGATGAGGAAGAACAGCCCGAGACCGAACATGACGCCCACGCCCACCAACGCGCCCAGCGCGCTTTCTGCGACATCGGACAACGATGGCTCCGCGTACACCCACGTGCCGGCCGCCCCATACGTCATCGCTGCGTGAGCAACGATCACGCCCGCCGTCAACACGATCTTCAAGTTGTCCAGGTACACCAGTCGCGCAACCTCGGCCGGGGTCGCCTTGTCGTCGACCCGGTCGACCGGCACGGTCGCCACCGGTTTCCGATGGACCACCACGACATCATCGTCTCGCCACCGACGCCCGCCGACCAGTGGCAAACGTCCCGCCCACCGACCACAGCGCCCAAGGGACCAGTGGGGTCAAGACCGAGCACGAGGCGGCTGACGTCGGCGATCTGGTCGGGCCGGTGCTGGCGGTAGCCGTTGCCGTCGGCCTCGGCAGGGTCGCTGGCATCGGAGCCCGGCGCTCGGGTTCAGCGCGGACCGATTCGTGTCCCGGTCGGCGTCACCATTGGAAGTTCGACATCGGCCTTGGACGACAGCCAACCGGGCCTGTTCTCGACGCCCGCGTGCGGTCGGCGGTGGCTGACGCCCTGCTCGCTCAGGCTCGTCCCGCGAGAGCGTCAGAGGACATCGGCTCTGGCGCGCTGAGCGCTGTCACTGGATGATGGAATCGAGACGCGCGAGTAGGTGACCGTCGCCTCGTGGAGGTGGTCTGTGATGATGACTCGTCGATCACATTGGCTGGCCATGCTGGCGGTCCTGCCGATGGGGGTGTTCACCGGGTGCGGTGGTGACGATTCCACACCCTCCGACACGACGACGCCGACGGCGATCGCGAACCCGGCTTCTGTCTACTGCGAGGAGCAGGGCGGAACCGTGCAGATCGTGGATGGGTCCGATGGGCAGGTTGGCTATTGCATCCTGCCCGACGGGACACGGATCGAGGAGTGGGAGTACTTCCGCTCGCAGACCGACGCGACCACACAACCTTGATACCGAGGACTGAAGATCGTCAGAACAGGCGTCCCCGCCATGGCGCCCCAAGGAGCGTAAACGCAATCCTGTCACCCATCCGGCGTTTCGACGCGCTCATGCGCGACCATCCGGGATGCGCCCTATGGGACGGTGCCTGGCGAACGGTCACGAGGATCATGGACAGCCCCGAGCGCAGCCGAACCGCGTCATTGCCGGGTGCCCTCGGCAGTATCGATGGCGCACGGGTTCGAATGATATCTGGGTGTCCGGTGGCGTGTTCCGAACCGCGACGTCGAGTGGGCGCGGATCGCTGGGTAACTGATCGGCACCTGCCGTTCTGGTGCTGTGCTGGGTGGTGCCGGGTGCTGTCATTCCGGGAGGGTGTCCCATCTCACTCGACGACGAGTGAGGTGGCGACCAGCAGCCCTCCCGGCTCGGACGGCGCGCAGACGACACCGGCTCGCGACCCCCGGACGTCCACGTACGTCGTCACCCCTGGCGGTACGAGTCCGAGACCGTCGACACCGGGCACGCCTTCCGGTGCCTCTGGATCGGCGTTGACCCGCGCCACGACCTCCTCGATCGTGAGGTCACCGGTGAGGTGAACCACGGCAACGACCCATGTGGGGTCGGTGCTCTCGAACGTGAACCGCATGCGACCGGCCGCAACCGTCGTCGGGCCGTCGTAGGTGCAGTCGGTGCCGTCGTAGACGACGATCGCTTCGCCGACGGGTGGTGGGGGCTCGACGAGCGCCGCTCCTGGCGGTACGCCGTCGAGTGTCCGCAACAGCAGCTCCTCGAACGCGTCCGGATCGGCATCGGTCGCCACGTCGATCGGCGACCCCTCGTCGCTGCGGATCGTCCGTCCGCTGTCGGGGCCGTCCTCGTTGACGACGGCGACGTTGACGTGTTCGGTCTTCAGCAGCCCGGGGTCGACGACCGCAGCAGCTGCGAGGGCATCCCAGAAGTAGGCGTCACCGCTCGCGACCAACGGGTTCGCCTCGTACAGCGAGGCGACGAGTGACGCAGCGGCGGTGTGGCTGTTGACCGCCAGCCGCTCGAGGAACTCGGACGTGATCGGCGCCCGGTTGGTGGCGTCCAGGCCGACGAGCACACCCGTGCGCCCGAACCCAACACCTCGGAGGCCGCAGTCGGGTCGACGTAGACGTTCCATTCGGAGTGAGCGGCGTCGAGCCCGGGGTCGAGCACGTTGCCCGCCACGTCGACCGCGCCGCCCATGATGACGATCGACAAGACCTGGTCGGCGAGACCACCGTCGGCTCGCAGCGCCTCGGCGACGTTGGTGAGCGGACCGAGCGTCAGCAGTGTCACACCCTGCTCCATCGCGTCGCCGAGTAGCTCGACGGCCGTCGGGGATCCGGGCTCGGGCACGTTCAGGGGTACGAGGACGCCCCACCCCGCATCGGCGGCGTCGCGCCAATCGACCGGGAACTCGTGGGTGCCGACCAGTGGTGTCGACCGTCCGCAGGCCACCGGAACGTCCTCATCGCCGGTGCGCGCCAACACAGCCCGCACCACGCCCAGCCCGGCCGGGCAGCGCACCTCGCCGGTGCCCGAGACGGTGACCGCCAGCACGTCGACGTCGTCGGACGACAGCAGGAACGCCAGCGCCACCAGGTCATCGATCGCGAGATCGGTGTCGACGACGACAGGGGTCGGCGAGCCCGGCGGCACAGCTGATGCCGTCGTGGTCGGCGCTGCGTCGTCACCTCCACACCCGGCCACCGAGATCGCCAGCGCAGCGATCACCACCAAACGAACACCGCGTCGAACATCCATCACCGCCTCCTCCAACATGGTCCCAAGAGCCGCTTTCAGCCGCCTCCCAACTCCAAGGTCTCTCCACCAGCCCAGCCCGGCCAGAGTCGATGGTTACCTGCGTCGGGCCGCGTCAGGACTCGACGCTCGTGACGGCGAAGCCGCTACCGAGTTGGCTGGCGAGCACCCGGGTCTGGGGTGTGTCGCCGAGTGTGGTGACGAGCAGACGGGCTGCCGAGTTGGTCGTGAGCACGAATGTCTCATCAGGTGACCATTGCGGCGTGCCGATCTCGTAGGTGCTCCCACCTTTCGCGTCGAGCAGCACCCGCGTTGTCCCGTTCTGCTCGACGATGATCTGGACGCTGCCACCGTCGTTGATGCTCGTGAGACGTCGCCCGTCCTGGCTGACGTTGACCGGCTGACGGTCGGGTGCCACCTGTGGTACCTGGACGACCGGCACGTTGTCGACGGCACCGCTGGTGATGTCGATGATCTTCTGCGACTCGCCGTACGCCGTCACCGTGACACGTCCGTCGTCGAGCCAGCCCAGTTCAGAGCCGCCGCCGTTGACGCCGGCGAGGCAGGTGACCGTTCGGACCGGCCCGCCTGCAGCCGGCACGACCCGCAGGCAGGCGTCCCTCTCCCAGTCGAGGTAGGCGACCGTACCGTGGAGCGACGTGTCGGGTGCATCGGCGAGCGATGCGAACTCGGGCGAGGCGTTGGCGTGGCGGAACGCCCAGAACCCGAACAGTCCGACGGCGACGACCGCCACGAGCGCGACACCGACGAACAGCGGTACGCGCCGATTCTTGTTTCGAAGTGAGCTGCCATGCATGACCGCACCTCGTCCTCGGGGCTTCCTGACCCGACGGGTCAGGGAGCCCGACTACATCCTTCTCCCCTCATCGTGCGCCTGCCCTTCTCGACACTCAACGAGCCGAACGGCCCGCCTTCGGTGGTCCACCAACCCGATACCCGCGCACCGATGCAGAGCCGTTGAGAGCGACGGCGTGGGTCCTCCGGCCGAGGCTGATCTCATGGATCTGGCAACGATCGAGGCCGACCGGTAGCCCTGAGCGGTCCGGCCGCCCTGAGAGTGGCATCCGGGGTCGTCAGCAAGCGGCGGCGCGCGCTTCGTCGAGCAAAACGTCGAATCCGCGGTCGATACCTCGCACGAGGGTGTCGAGGTCGCGTATGCCCTGCCGGTCGCCGGTGATGCCGATGTAGAGGACGCCGGAGTACGACCAGATCGCGATCGCGATCTGGATCCGCCCGGCGATCGGCGCGAACGGATAGGCCGCGAGCATGCGGCGGCCGCAGAGATACATCGGTGCTCGCGGCCCGGGCACGTTCGTGGCGATCGTCTCGATGTTCTGTTGGAACCGCACGACCGCGCGGGCCACGACAGCGGCGATCGGGTGCGGTGTGAAGTCACCGGTGTGGAGCAGCACCCTCGAGGCCTCGGTTTGGTGGGAGGCCTTCACCTCATCGAGGTGCCGGCAGATCGCCCTGTATGTGACGACCGGGTCGTCGATACCGACCGGGAGCAGGGCGTGGATGACGGCGACACGATTGTCGAGCCGTCCACGCTCGGCGGGGGTGCGCGTCGAGACGGGGACCAGTGCCATCACCGTGCGGTCTTCGAGCGGCTGATCCCGGGCGCCGAGCAGTTCACGAAACCCCTGCGCAATGGCGGCCAGGACGACGTCGTTCACGGTCCCTCCGAACGCATGCCGGATGGTGGCGACATCCCCCAATGACGCCTGCGTGTGGGCCCAGTGCCGGTGTGGTCCGATCGGTCCGGTGAGCGGCGAGTCACGACGGCTCGGTTGCAGCCACAGGCCTCGCCCGCCGGCGACGATATGGCAGAGCTGCATCCACGTCCCACGCGGATGTAGGACGAAGCGGATCAGGTGACGGACGTGGGCCCACACCGACCTGGCAACCATCACCGAACTGAAGCGCGCGATCTCGACCGCCGTCGGCTCGCGAGTCGCCTCCCACAAAGTGGCGGGCGGGTGTTCCACACCAGGGCCCGGATCCATGATCAGGGCCAGCAGATCGGTGCCGGCGATCCCGTCGACCATGCAGTGGTGCATCTTCGACACGACCGCCCAACGATCCTCCCCGAATCCCTCGACGACCCACATCTCCCACAGCGCCCGACCGCGGTCGAGCGGCAGCACCATCACCTGCTCGACGAACCGCTCCAGGGCGTCAGGGTGCTCACCCGAGAGCACCATCCGATGAACATGATCGTCAAGCTCGAAATCGACATCATCGATCCACACGGGCCGCGCCGCGCCGCGCCAGCACTCGCGCACGCGTTGGCGACAGCGGGGCACGAGCACGATCTTGGCTGCAACGAACGCCCGCACCGATTCCAGTGACGGAACCGGACCGTCGAAGACCCCGACCGATCCGATATTCATCGGACTCACGGGCCCCTCGATCGCGAGGAACACGGCGTCCAGACCACCCAATCGCTCCACCCCAACCGCTCCTCTCGAACCACCGCCACCCTCATCCTCCAACCGCGGTCCGCAGCGATCCCAGGGTCCAAGGTCATCCACCGCATCAACGCGATGCGGTCGACCTCGCCACGAGATCAGACGGGCGGGTCTTTGGACCCTGGGAGTCCGGACGATCGCAGCGCACGATGAGGTTGGAACGAGGGTTGTGCGATGACAGCCACGAACCATGTCGATCGGCGCGGCGAGGCATCTCGCTCTGAACCGTGGGTCGGCCGTGGGTGGGTCGCGGTCGCCCTGATCCCGGTGTTCTTCCTGCTGGCCATCGCAGTGGGGTACGTCCTGTATGACCTGTTCGGCTACCAGCCAGAGAACGACGACGCGCCCTTCTGGGTGGATCTGATCTGCATCATTCCAATCCTCGCGGTGTCGCTGATGCCGTGCGCTGCGGCTGTTCACTTCGGTGGACGCGCCGCAGGTCGCGGCGATCGCCGTGGGCTGCTCCCACTGGGGATCGGCGCGCTCGCCGGCGTCGGGATCACGATCCTCAGCATCGTCGGACTCGTGATGTGAACATGGGCCGTCGACCGAAGGTCTCGGGCTGGTTCCCCGTCGGAGTCCTCGTTGTCGGGCTCGTCGCGGGTTGCAGCTCGTCGCCGACCGAGCCGCCATCGGCTGCAACGGTGGCGCTGGAACCATCGTTGCTGACGATTGACGATGTAGGTGGCGACTTCGAACTGGAGGGACGCGATCAGTTCGGAGCGAGTTCCGACGTGGCCATCAGTTTCTGCCCGGACTCGGACTTCGAGTTCAAAGAGGTCGGCGGAGTCGACGTCCGTTTCGTCTGGCCGACCGATGACCCCGATCCGATGAAACTGTTCGAGACGCTGCGGATCGTCGAGTCCGGCGACATCGACACTCTCATGACGGATCTGGAAGCCGCTGTCGCATTGTGCGATGGGGTCAAATGGACCGACTACGGCGATACCTACTCGTGGACCCCCATCGACCCGCCCAAGATCGGAGATCGGAGTGTCGCCGTGCAGTCTCCCACCGAGAGGCCATCCAACGGCCGCTTTGACCTCAACAGAACGGTCTGGGTTGCCGACGGCGACGTCCTTGTCGAGATCGGAATTTGGGAAACCCTCGATGGGGCAACCGAATTGCCCTTGATCAGCGACGACGAGCTCTTCCGGATCGCCACCACCGCTGTCGCCAGACTCCCCGACTGAGCGAAGCACCAACTCCTCCTCCCCAGAGAAGTGCTCGGAGATCGCGTAGTTGGCACGAAAATCGCGTCGCCGACCCGGCGATCGGGGATGCCTCCGAACTCGCCACCGGGTAGGCGATATGAGGCACTCCCACGCGCTTCGCTCGACGCTCGTTACCACCGTGGCAGGATTGGCCGATGCCAAGAGGATCAGAGTTCCCCGGACCCGTCGAAGCGCTCGAGCGCTATCGGGCCGTGGTCGACGCGTCCGGCAACGGCGAGGTCAAGGGTGCCAAGAACCCCTACACCTCACGCAATGGTCACATGTTCAGCTTCCTCGATGGCGACGGCGTGATGGCGCTGCACCTCTCAGAGGAGTTGGAGGCCGAGTTCCGATCGCAGTACGAGAGCGGGCCGGTCGTCCAGTATGGCCGCACCATGCGGGGCTACTCTTCGGTGCCGGCAACGCTGCTGGGCGATACCGAGGCTCTGCGGGAATGGTATGACCGGGCGTGGGAGTGGATCGGCACCTTGAAACCCAAGCCAACGAAGAAGGCCGCGGCCAAGCCGCGAAAGTAGAGCTGGCGGCGCATTGAGGACATTCTGCGCATTGCCGGCCGTCCCCAGAACGAGCGCCATCCCGTGCTCGCGAAGCGTCATCCATGTGTTGTTGCAGGGCACCTGATAACCGTCGCACGGAATCACGGAGCCCCCGACGACGATCGCGCCGCATCGCGGCCCAAGTTCCGCGCTCGGTAATGACGCGCCGGCAAGCCCGAGGAGAGGGCGGGGTGAAGAGGTTTGGCGTGCACTGATGTTGGCCGCACTGGTGGTCCACCCACGCTCGCCAGGACTACAAGCCGTAACGACCAGGTTGATCGGTTCACGCCGCGACGGTTGATGCGGTGACCTCGTCCCCTACTGCACCGATCGGAGGTCTGCGAGCGTAGAGGGTGCCATCGGCGTAGCCATCCGGATGAGAAGCATGAAGACACGTATCGTGATGAATGCCGACACCGACACCGACAACGGCGTCGATCGCGTTGTCAAGGGTGGTCGAGTGCCGATGCCGGGCAGAGTACGACGCCTCGTGCTCGCGACGGTGCTGATCCTCGCGGCGGCTTGTGAGCGAACGGACGGTCTGGCTGAGCCGGCACCTGACCCGGCAGCGACGTCGACGTCGACGTCGTCCGCGGCGGACACGGCTTCGGCGCCATCGACCGTTCCCTCACTCACGCCGCTGCCCCCGCAGCCCGATGGCGTTCTGTTCCCGAACGACGATTGGCCGACTTCCCCGCCGTCTGCCGACCCAGACGCTGTCGCAGCGATCGTCGACGAGGCGTTGGCAGCCGAGAGTGGATTCGGGACGATCGATGCTGTGCTCGTCGTCCAAGGTGGCTCGATCGTCGTGGAGGCATACGGCGAAGGCTGGGACCCTTCTCGGGTCCACCCCTCGTGGTCGATCGCCAAGAGCGTCACCCACGCCCTCGTCGGCGTGCTGGTCCGCGATGCCGCAATCGACGTCGACGAGCCTGCCGACATCGAAGAATGGAATTCCCCCGAGGACCCGCGATCGGCGATTACGCCACAGATGCTGATGCAGATGACGTCGGGGCTGCAATGGGACGAGTCCACGGACGTGTTCGACCTCGTTGCGGGCACCGCAAGCGTCAACGCCGCCCACGAGCAGGCCGACCGGCCGCTCACGGCACCACCAGGTACGGCGTTCAACTACAGCACCGGCTCCACCGCGATCGTCGGACGGATGATTGGTGATCTCGTCGGCACCAACGACGAGTATGCCCGATGGATCGATGCCAGGTTGTTCGACCCTCTCGGCATCGACAGTGTCGAACTCACCTTCGACGCAGACGGCTACTGGGTTGCCGGCTACGGGGCGGACATGACCGCTCGCGACTATGCACGCTTCGGACTGCTCTATCTCCGCGACGGCGTCTGGGACGGCCAACGAATCCTGCCCGAAGGCTGGGTCGACAGCGCTCGCACTGCGACACCGCTCGCACCCCCCTACGGCTCGGGCTTCTGGATCGACGTCAACGCTCCCGACACCTTCTCGGCCGAGGGCTTCTTCGGCCAGAAGATCGTCGTCGTGCCCGACTCCGATCTCGTCGTCGTCGTCCTTGCCCAGAACCTCGACGACGACCTCTCGACCCAGCTTGCCGCTGCACTTATCGACGCGTTGCGCACCAGTTGATGACCATAACTGGAATGTTCGTGCTCGGAGCGGGAAGCGCAGTCGCCGTCTGCCAACACAGGGCGCAGAGGCGCCACGAGTCGCCGCACGATCATGTCCCGCCTCCTCACGCTCCACCGAGACCCCTCTCGGTTGCCTACCATGAATCTGGAAAGCCTGGTCGCGCATCAGTAGAGGCCAACGTCCCCGAAAGAGGGTCTGCTGCACGATCTGGTGACAGGTGGGGTTTGTTGGGCGGCCTTGGTGGCCGGGTTCATGATGGTCTCGTATTCGATCGGGGTCAATCGGCCGAGTCGGGGCTGTCGGCGGCGGCGGTGGTAGGTCCGTTCGATCCAGGTCACGATCTCGATGCGCAGCTCGTCGCGGGTGGTCCAGGTGCGGCGGTTGAGGACGTTCTTCTGCAGGAGCGAGAAGAAGATTCCATCGCAGCGTTGTCGCCGGCTGAGCCGACTTGGCCCATCGAGCCGACCATGCCGTGACGCACCAACGCCCGCTGAGCCTTCCGAGAACGAAATTGCGACCCCCTGTCGGAATGCAAAATGCAGCCGGCGACGTCACCGCCTCGACGTGCGGCGGCGTTGTCGATCGCGTTGACGGCGAGCCGGGCCTTCCTGCGGCTGTCGATCGAGTAGCCAACGATCCGGTTCGACCAGACATCTTTGATCGCGCACAAGTAGAGCGTTCCCTCGCGGGTCCAGTGCTCAGTGATGTCGGTAAGCCACAACTCGTCGGGACCCGCAGCAGTGAAATCGCGCTTCACGAGATCGTCGTGGGCGGGAGCGCCGGGCTTCGACGCCTTCGACTTCTTCTTGCCGAACTCCGACCACCAGGCGTTGTCCCGGCAGATCCGCCACACCGTCCGGTCACACACGTCGTGCCCGGCGGCTGGGACCTCATCGGAAAGGAACCGATACCCGAACCCCGGGTCATCGACATGCGCGTCGAACACGGCGTTCGCGATGTGCGCCTCGTTGAGCAGCGCGTCGGTGACGGGCCGGCGGCGCCAGCGGTAGTAGTCCTGGCGGCAGAGCTTCAAGACCCGACACGTCACCGTGACGGGAATCCCGTCAGCAGCGAGCTCTCTCACGAGCGGGTAGATCCTTTTCCCGGCAGGTTCGCCTGCGACAGATACGCAGCCGCCCGACGCAGCACCTCGTTCTCCTGCTCCAACAACCGGATGCGTTTGTTCGCCCCGCGCAGCTCGGCGTTGTCGACGGTGGTCTTACCCGGCTTCGCGCCGGCGTCGATCGCGTCCTGGGACAGCCAGTTCGACAACGTCATCGGGTGGATCCCGAAATCCTTCGCGATCTGCTCCAACGTCACCCCCTCCTCGCGGTTCTGGGCGACTCTCACGACATCGTCGCGGAACTCCTTCGGGTATGGCTTCGGCATAGCAACATCCTTCCAGGCCCGCTCCTCGAGCAAGCCAGATCAGATGTCACCGAACCGTGCAGCAGACCCATTCGAACGAACCCCGGTTGCGAACTGCACCGAAGCTGGCACCAGCTTCGACAGTGTCCACCACTACTTCGGTAGCAGCCGAGGCCGATAGCAAGCTGATCCAGTCCTGCGTGACCTTGGACTGAACACACGCCCGACCTGGGCACCCGATGGACGACGCTGGCTCCACACGCGAGAATCCCAACTATGACGACGCGATCCACTGCAGCCGAAATCGACGCACGAATCGCTGGCCTGACGATCCCGAAACAGTTCCTGCAACTCGCCGACAACCACCCAGGCGCAGCGTCGCTGAGTGCGATGGACGCCGATGGCGGTTGGGTCCGGTTCTCCGTCGGCGACGTCCGCAAACGCGCCGCGCAGGTCGCGGCTGGGTTGCTTGCGAACGACGTGACCCCCGGCGAACGGATCTTGCTCATGATGCGCAACCGGCCGGATTTTCACTGGTTCGATCTCGGCGCTCAGTTCGTGCGGGCGACACCCGTCTCGATCTACAACTCGTCGTCGCCCGAGGAGATCCAGTACCTGGCCGACCACGCCGAAGCCGAGGTCGCGATCCTCGAGGACGATTCGTTCCTCCAACGCATGCTGAAGGTTCGCGACGAGCTTCCTCAGTTGAAGAAGATCTTCGTCATTGACCCACCCGAAGGCCCTCTGCCCGACGGTGTGTTCCCGGCCGACGACCTCTTCGCGCACGGCGAGGCCGATCTCGACGCGCTCGCCACCGAGACCAGCCCTGATGACCTCGCCACCCTCATCTACACCTCCGGCACGACGGGCCCGCCGAAGGGCGTGATGCTCAACCAGTACAACGTCGTGTTCACGGTCGAGCTGCTACTCGAGTGCTTCGATCGCACCCACGAGGAAGCACTCGGCTGGCGGGTTGTGTCGTACCTGCCGATGGCCCACATAGCGGAGCGTGCGACCAGCCACTACGGCGCCCTTGTGTTCGGCTACGACGTCGCGTGTTGCCCTGATCCAAACGAGCTGACGCCCTACCTCAAGGAGGTGCACCCGCAACTGCTGTTCGGCGTGCCGCGGGTGTTCGAGAAGCTCTACGCAGGCGTCAACGCTGCGTTGGCCGCTGATCCGGAGAGGCAGGGGCAATTCAACGACGGAGTAGCGGCGGCAATCGAGATCAACCGCGCCAAGTTCGACGGCACGGCCACTCAGGAACAACTGGACACCCTTGCCTTCCTCAACGCCGTGGCATTCGACGCTGTCCGAGGTCTCGTCGGACTTGACGCGTTGGAGCTGGCCATCACGGGTGCTGCGCCGCTGCCGGCCCAGATCCTCGAGTGGTTCAATGCCATCGGGGTACCGCTGTCGGAGATCTACGGCATGTCGGAGTCGACCGGCCCGATGACGTGGTCGCCACTACGCAACAAGCCCGGCTACGTCGGCCAGGCGATCCCGGGCATGGAAGTGAAGATCGCCGAGGACGGCGAGGTCATCGCCCGTGGCGGCAACGTCTTCCAGGGCTACCTCAAGCAGCCGGACAAGACGAGCGAGACCGTGATCGACGGCTGGTTGCATTCAGGCGACATCGGCGAGATGGACGAAGCGGGCTACCTCAAGATCGTCGACCGCAAGAAGGAGCTGATCATCACCTCGGGCGGCAAGAACATCAGCCCAGCCAACCTCGAGGCCGCGTTGAAGATGATTCCGCTCGTCGGGCAGGCATGCGCCATCGGTGATCAGCGCAAGTTCTGCTCGGCGCTTCTCGTTCTCGACCCGGAAGCGGCGCCGATCTGGGCCGCCGCCAACGGCAAGCAAGGCATGAGCCTCAAGGACCTCGCCGCCGATCCCGACGTCCGGGCTGCGATCCAGTCGGGCGTCGATGAGATCAACCAGCAATTCGCCCAGGTCGAACAGATCAAGAAGTTCGTCGTGCTCGGTGAAGAGTGGCTACCCGACTCCGACGTGCTGACCCCGACATCCAAGCTCAAACGCCGAGGCATCCACGCCAACTACGTCGAATCAATCGAGTCGATGTACGCC
>CAVVAM010000010.1:0-169617 GCA_963746265.1 uncultured Acidimicrobiaceae bacterium | reverse complement strand
AGTCATCTGGCGTGGTCCCCTTAAGCACAATGTTATAAAGCAGTTTTTGGGAGATGTGTACTGGGGTGATCTAGACTATTTAATTATCGATCTCCCACCGGGCACCGGTGATGAGGCATTGAGTGTAGCACACCTTCTTAAAAATATTGATGGGGCTATTATTGTTACCACTCCCCAGGAAGTAGCCTTGCTCGACAGCAGAAAAGCAGTCACTTTCGTGCGACAGCTCAAAATACCCCTGGTGGGAATTATCGAAAATATGAGTGGATTTACCTGCCCGCACTGCCAAAAATCCATCGATCTTTTCAAGAAGGGAGGTGGTGAGCAAGCAGCCAGAGAAATGCTCGTTCCGTTCCTGGGGCGTATACCGATTGACCCGGAAATAGTCTTGTGCGGTGACAGCGGACGTTCAGTGATTGGTAATCCTGATCATAGGGAAAGCAGTGATGCATTCAGTACCATTGCTGCAAAGTGGAGGCAATTGCTGGAAGAAAGATCAGAATCAAGTGGGATTAAGAAAGCAAACATAACCTAAACAGCTCAGAGAGGAGAAATACGTGAAAAAAATAGCATTAGCCTGTGAGGACAATCAAGGACTTGACGGGCAAATAAGTCAGCATTTTGGAAGATGCCCCAGCTATCTCATTGTAGATGTTGAGGGCAATGAAGTAAAGAAGTCGGAAGTGGTTGAAAACCCCTACTACACCAACCATATTCCCGGGAAGGTCCCTCAATTCATCAAGGAACAGGACGTGCAGGTAATGATTGCAGGGGGGATGGGCCCGCGTGCGATCGATATGTTTAGTACCTTTGGTATAGAGGTGGTCACAGGCGCGATCGGTAATGCAGGAAATGTCCTGCAAGCCTATTTACAGGGAGAAATCGCTGGAGTCGAGCCCTGTAAACATGACCACCCGGGCGATCACGATCACTGTTAAAAAAAGGAAGAGAAGATGAAGGTAGCTATTTCAGCGACCGGTAATACCTTAAGCGCTGCGGTTGATAGGCTATTCGGACGGTGTGCATGGTTTCTTTTTGTTGATTCCGAAACCATGGAATGTGATGCAGTGGAAAACAAGAATGCGGATGCTGCTTCCGGAGCAGGAACGAACTGTGCCCAGCTGGTCCTGGAGCGGGAAGTTGAGGCAGTCATCTCAGGACAGGTTGGTCCTAATGCTTATGAAGTGCTCAAACAGGGAGACGTGAAAATCTTCATTGCTCCCAAAGATAGTAGTGTCAGTGAAGCTCTGGATAAGTGCAGGAATGATAAGCTGCAGCAGATGGAAATGAAAGTCTTTTAACCTGCCTTCAGTACCATTCCCGTGCAAGCAGAAAACTGCAGACCAAGGAGGTGAAGAAACATGAAACTATGCGTTACATCAACAGGCCAGCGTTTAGATGACCTTGTAGATCCTCGATTTGGTCGATCCCACTACCTAATGATGGTGGATTCGGACAGTTTGGAGTTTGAAGCAATTCAGAATCCCGCCTTCAGTGCAGGAGGAGGAGCTGGGATTCAAGCCGCTCAAGTTGTTGCGAACAAAGGTGCAGAGGTAGTACTAACGGGTAATGTTGGACCCAATGCATTCAACACTCTCCAGGCAGCGGGTTTAAAAATTATAGTTGGACTGGTAGGCACTACGGTAAAACAAGCAGTTGAAGGGTTTAAAGCCGGTCGGTACCAGCATGTCAGTGGCCCATCTGTGGGGGCCCACCACGGTAAAAGTTGAATGATAGTACTGTACCAGTAGCAATAAAAATTGGCATGCCTGTCCAGAAAGCCCTATTGCACGCAAACGATTGAAAAAAACTACCCATAACCAGCGCAGAGCACTAAAAATAGGAAAAGAACAATCAGTACTAGAGGAGAAGAACAATGGCCGTAAAAGTAGATTTAGAAAAATGTACGGGCTGTGGAACATGCAAAGACGTGTGTCCAGTGGAAGCAATCGAACTTCATGATGGCGAAGCGAAAGTGAATGAAGAAGAATGCGTGGATTGTGGTACCTGTGTGGAGGAATGTCCGGAAGGTGCTCTATCTCTTGAAGATTAAAATCATTGTAAGGAGGTGATTTCAATGCCTAGAGGAGATGGAACAGGTCCTCCTGGAGGAAGTGGTCCCGGAAGTGGTAGAGGAGGTGGCAGAGGCAGAATGGGAGGCACCAGACCTGGTGCAGGACCAGCTGGTCAGTGTGTATGTCCGTCATGTGGTGCTACGGTGACTCATCAAGTAGGATTGCCCTGCTATCAGATGGAATGTCCTCAGTGTGGAATTTCAATGGAGCGAAAGTAGGGAGCCTCTTATGATTATTTCTGTAGCAAGTGGAAAAGGGGGAACGGGGAAAACAACCGTATCTACCAGCCTGGCCCTTTCCCTGGGAGAAGTGCAATTCCTGGATTGCGACGTGGAAGAGCCAAACGCCCATATCTTTCTAAAGCCGCATATTCATCAAAGAAAATCAGCAGGTATACTGGTACCTGAAGTGGACAAATCAAAATGCAGCTACTGCGGCAAGTGTGCCGAAGTTTGCGAGTTCAATGCCATAGTGGTCATTAAGCAAAAGGTGCTGTTCTTTCCCGCACTCTGTCATGGGTGCGGGGGGTGTTCATACATTTGTCCGGAGAAGGCTATCGGGGAAGTAGAAAGGGAAATTGGAGTCATTGAAAGCGGTAATGCAGGCACGATAGATTTTTCCCACGGAATTTTAAATGTGGGAGAACCTATGGCCCCTCCTTTAATCAAACAGGTAAAAAAGCTTATCACGAACAATAGGGATATTATTATTGACGCATCACCGGGAACCTCCTGTCCCGTGGTTGAAACCGTGAAGGATACTGATTTCTGCCTGCTGGTTACAGAACCAACTCCCTTCGGGTTAAACGATTTACAACTGGCAGTAGGCATGCTGCGAAAACTGGCGATACCTTTTGGCGTAGCAATCAATTGCGCTGACATAGGAGATCAGGAGGTAGCACGGTACTGTGAGAGCGAAGACATTCCAATAGTGATGACTATCCCCTGGGACAGGAGGATAGCGGAAGCATATTCTAACGGCATACCACTAGTAAAAGCCCTGCCGGATTTCCAGGAAAAATTTTTCCAACTGTATAAGACAATAGAAGGGTTAATCGAACGATGAAGCAGCTCACTATCATTAGTGGAAAAGGAGGAACGGGGAAAACAAGCGTCACCGCCGCCTTCACTACCCTTTCTGAATCCCACGTCATCGCCGACTGTGATGTGGATGCAGCAGACCTGCATCTCATTTTAGATCCAACCATAAAAATTCGCGAGGATTTTTTCGGCGGTAAATTAGCAGTCATTGACGGCGGGAAGTGTCAGCACTGCGATGAATGTATGAATGTTTGCCGCTTTAACGCTATTAGGGATTATAGTGTTGACCCCATCTCCTGTGAAGGATGTGGCGTGTGTGTACAAGCGTGTCCGGAGGGAGCTATTAGCCTGGAACAACACAGGTCAGGTCAGTGGTTTATCTCAGATACCAGATGTGGCCCCATGATCCACGCCCAGTTGGATATCGGCGAAGACAATTCTGGAAAACTGGTATCCATGGTACGTCAGCAGGCAAAACTTACTGCGGAAAGTGCTGCCAAACAATACGTCCTTATTGACGGGCCTCCCGGCATTGGCTGTCCGGTAATAGCGGCAATAACAGGGGTGGATCTGGTATTGGCTGTTACTGAACCTACCCTCTCCGGCATCCACGATTTGAAGAGAGTGGCAGGAGTTGCCAGTCATTTCAGTATCCCTGTGGTTGTGTGCATCAATAAATACGATATCAATCCAGACAACAGCCTTCATATAGAGGAGTACTGTGCAAACAAGAGCTTGGAGGTACTCGGAAAGATTCCCTACGATCAATGTGTAACAAAAGCAATGGTAAACAAAAAGTCGATAATAGAATATCCCTGTGGTGAGGTAACAAGAGAAATCGAGCACCTGTGGACCAGGGTTAAACAAAAATTGAATCAGTAACAAACGATGTTATCCATCATCAAACGATAATAGCCCCATAATAAGTCAAGGAGGAGAAACACACATGCCCATTTATGACTACCGGTGTTCTGAATGTGGAAACGTATCTGAAATTATGGTGGGAATAGGCGCTCATACTGATACGGTACAATGCAAGCAGTGTGGGAGCACGTCAATCAATAAAGTGCCTACCGTTGCATCGATAGCGACGAACTATTCACGGCCACACGGTAAAACGTGCTGTGGTAGAGATGAACGGTGTGACACACCTCCCTGTTCATCAGGTGGACCATGCTGTAGTGATTGATTAATGATTAGCCGCAAAGATGCAGTGATGCACAAAAAACAATCCTAATATTCAACATGCTCTGTGTGTTACGCGGCAAAGACGTATTGTGATGCTCAAGTAAGTTTTTATCTGGCAAGGGGTCAAAAAAGGATGAGCAATGGCTGATGAATGGAAAGAAATGTATAAAAAACCCAAAGAACTCCCTGAAGAAGATACCGGACCGCTACTTTTTTATAATGATTTAGTTATCGATCACTTTACCACTCCCCGTAATGTTGGTGAGCTGGAGGATCCCGAGGGCAGGGCCGTTGTGGGGGATCCCTCCTGCGGTGATCAGATGATGGTCACCATCAGGATTGATGACAGTCGAATAGTTGATATCAAATTTAAATCCTATGGCTGTCCGGGAGCAATCGCTACCAGCAGTATGATGACAGAACTCGCTCAGGGGAAAACCATCGAGGAGGCCCTCACCTTAACGGACGATGATGTTGTCCTTGCCCTCGGAGGAGTGCCCGAGAAAAAAAAGCACTGTTCCCTCATGGGCGTTACCGGTTTGCAGGAAGCACTGAAAGATTACTTTGACAAGAGAGGAATGCACGCAGAAAGAGATCATGAAAAGAGTATATCTCGACCATAACGCAACGACTCCGTTGGACCATCGGGTCTTTGATGCAATGAAGCCCTACCTCCTGGAACACTTTGGCAATGCATCAAGTCCCCATCACTATGGTCGCCGGGCACAGCAGGCATTAGAAGAGTCACGGGAGACAGTAGCACATGCCATCGGTGCACGGCCGGGAGAGATCATTTTTACCGGTGGAGGGACAGAATCTGACAACCTGGCGCTGCGGGGTGTTGCCCATGCCAAAGGGCATGGACACATCATTACCACTGCAATTGAACATCACGCGATATTGAGGACGTGCGCCGCCCTGGCATGTGATGGTTTTAGCATTACCTACCTGCCTGTGGATGACCAGGGAAGGATAGACCCTGATGACCTTAAGCATTCCATCAGGAAAGATACCATTCTTATCAGTGTGATGCTTGCCAATAATGAAACCGGTGTCATTGAACCAATCTCGGAGGTGAGCAGCATTGCCAGGAATCATGGCATCCCATTCCATTGCGATGCGGTTCAGGCAGTTGGAAAAATTGGGGTGGATGTGAACGTTCTAGGAGCTGATTTGCTCTCTCTCTCAGCACATAAGCTCTATGGTCCAAAGGCTATGGGTGCTCTCTTTGTAAAAGATGGCGTGCGGTTAGATCCTGTCATTACCGGTGGACACCATGAGAGAGGGCTACGGGCTGGCACAGAAAATGTGGCAGGCACAGTTGGTTTTGCACGTGCGTTAAACATAAGCGTAGAGGCAATGGATACCTACCACACAAAGATCTCCTCTTTGAGAAACAAGCTTGAAACAGAGGTGCTGCAAAGGATTGATCACGTTACCGTTCACAGTGTGCAAGCAGACCGGCTACCCCATTGCAGCTCACTGGGATTTAGTTCGGTTGAAGGTGAATCCATTCTACTCCACCTGGATCTCAGGGGAATTGCCGCCTCCTCCGGGTCAGCCTGCACAACGGGAGAAACTGAGCCGTCACATGTGCTCACGGCGATGGGAGTGACACCGGAAATTGCCCAGGGAACAATCAGAATATCCCTCGGCAGGGAAAACACAGAGGAGGAAATCAGTTACACACTACACGTTCTTGAACATTCAATCAGGAGTCTGAGAAGTATCTCTTCCCAATGGCAGGTAATTGAAAAAAGAGCACTATAATTTTTTCTCAGCGGACTCCGCGACCCCTGGGGGAATAAACTACCATGGCTATACGAATAACCATCATCTGTGAAAATAGCGTTGGACCTTCACTGCATGCTATCGGTGAACATGGTTTTGGTGCCTTCCTAGAAACAGAACGGGGCAATTATCTTTTTGATACCGGTCAGGGATTTACTATCCTTCACAACGCACAGTGTCTAAAAAAAGACCTTGCCTCAATTAAAAGCATTTTCTTAAGTCACGGTCACTACGACCACACGGGAGGTCTTCCAGGCGTTTTAACACTAAGTAAAGGTGTAAAGGTCTATGCACATCCTGCTATCTTCTCTCAAAAGTATGCTCTCTTGAAAACCAATGGCAATGATACACAAAAGTATATCGGCATGAAATTCCCGGAAGAACAGTATGCAAAACAAGGTGCTCAGTTTGTATTCACATCCTCTCTCAATGAAGCAGAAGAAGGTATTTATTTAACAGGTGAAATACCACGCAGAACAGCATTTGAGAAGGGAGATCCCAGACTTTTAGTCAGCAACAATGGGAATCTGGTCCCAGACCCGCTTTTAGATGATCAATCCCTGATTCTAAGAACTAAACAAGGGTTGGTTGTTGTTCTGGGATGTGCTCATGCAGGACTTATCAATACCATAGAATATGTTTTGGATCATTTTAAGGGTGAAAAGTTGCACGCACTCATCGGCGGAACGCACTTGGGATTTCTCAAAGATGATCAGATTGCCCAGACGATAACATATCTTCAAGACTATGACTTTAGCATTATAGGTGCTTCGCACTGTACAGGGTTAAAGGCAGCAGCACGGCTGTTTCAAGAATTTAAGGATCAGTTCTTCTTTGCCAATGTGGGCACATCTTTTGTAATGGATTAATCGGCGCACGTAGTATGTAAGACAGGAATAATCAGTGCACCTTATCAAATGAGGCTGAACGTGGACAGAACCCCCCATTCCACAGCGGGAAGTATAATGTGTGACGGTAATCAAATCAAAGAAGGGGAGACAATTGTGTACGAGGGAAAAGAAGCTACGGTAATCCATGCGAAACCTATAATGGTCATAAAAGTTGAAGGCAGGGTTATTTGCGGGGATCTCCGTAATCGCATTAAGGTGATTGCACACTATGAAAAACACTCATGTCAGCGTGAACAGCACTGAGTGAAAAATGATGTAACCACAGAGCGCACAGAGGAAAACTCTGTGTTCTGCCCGGTTTTACAGGTCGAGAGGTATATTCTTGATAGTGTGTTGACCAAAAAGAATACAGGGAGTGTGGAGAGAAGGGTATAACATAGCTGGGTTATCGAATAAAAGCAAAGTGGAAGTGGCACTAGTTAGAAAACAAAGATTTAATTGAGGAGGACACAGAGGGAGAGGGAAAAAAGAATTATGTTCATTGAGAGTTACTACTTTCTCTGTGTTCTCTGTGGTTATGTTTTGACAATACTCTACTAATGGTAAGGAGGAAGTCATGGCAAAGGAAACGGAAGTAAAAAAAACTGGAGAAAAGAAAAAGAAAGATGGTACGAATGGGAAAAAAACAATCTGTGATGCCACGCAGCAGATGATCGAGAAAGCAGCCTCCGATGGTGTTTCAACCGTCTTTGATCGCGCTGAAACCATGAAGCCATGTCCCATAGGTGCAGAGGGTAGTTGTTGTAAGAACTGCGGTATGGGTCCCTGCCGGGTACCGGCCCCAAAGAAAAAAGAGGAAGGCAAGAAAGATACAAGGAAAGGTATTTGCGGGGCCACGGCTGAAACTATTTCAGCTCGCAACTTCATCCGGATGATTGCCGGCGGGGCGGCTGCACACTCTGACCATGGCAGAGGGGTGGCAGAGACCTTTCTGGCTGCGGCAAAGGGAGAAGCCCCCGGTTATGGTATTAAGGATGAGATGAAGCTTTTTCAAATCGCGATGGATTTTGGCATAGAGATCGAAGAAAAAAGCGTTCAAGACATCGCCATTGAAGTGGGAGAAGCAGCACTGGCAGAGTTTGGGCGGCAGGAAGGAGAGGTACACTTTTTAAAAAGGGCTCCCCTTAAACGGCAGGAAATATGGAAAAAGCTGGGTGTGGCTCCCCGCGGCATCGATAGGGAAATTGTAGAAATTATGCACCGCACCCACATGGGGGTGGATCAGGATTACCAGAATCTGATTCTCCAGGGAATCAGGGCCTCTCTTGCAGACGGGTGGGGAGGCTCAATGATTGCTACCGAGCTTCAGGACATCATGTTCGGCACACCCGTCCCTATACTGGGCAAGATAAACCTCGGCGTGTTAAAAGAAGATGAGGTTAACATCATTATCCACGGCCATGAACCGCTCCTCTCGGAGATGATTGTGGTAGCCTCCCAGACACCTGAAATGAAGAAGCTTGCACAGGAAAAGGGGGCCAACGGTATCAACTTATCCGGTATGTGCTGCACCGCCAATGAAATTCTAATGCGCCACGGAATACCACTTGCGGGAAACTTTTTGCAGCAAGAAACCGCTATTGTGACCGGCGTAGTTGATGCCATGGTCGTAGATGTCCAGTGTATTATGCAGTCCGTACAGGATGTCGCCCAGTGTTACCACACCAAGATTATTACTACTGCACACAAGGCAAAGATTCGTGGTGCAACCCATATTGAGTTTGATGAACGGAGTGCCATGGAGGGAGCAAAAGCTATTGTTAAGGCAGCTATTGAGAACTATCCCAAAAGAACAAAAAACATTGATATCCCTAAAGGTGCATCAGTCGATTTAGTTGCGGGTTTTAGCCATGAGACAATCAACTATCTGCTGGGGGGCTCATTTCGGGCTTCGTATCGGCCACTCAACGATAATATCATCAATGGCAGGATCCGGGGAGTAGCGGGAGTGGTGGGGTGTAACAACGCCCGGGTTACCCACGACGAAAGTCATGTTGCCATGGTGAAAGAGCTCATTAAAAACGATGTCCTTGTGCTTCAGACGGGATGCAGTGCCATGGCGTGTGCTAAAGCGGGATTGCTCGTCCCTGAAGCAGCCGGGAAGTATGCCGGTGCCGGGCTTGCAGAAGTGTGTGAAACCGTAGGAATTCCTCCCGTAATCCACATGGGGTCCTGTGTTGACAACAGTCGTATTCTGATTGCGGCAACTGCCATGGTAAAGGATGGTGGACTGGGTGATGATATCAGTGAGCTACCCGCAGCAGGAGCCGCACCCGAGTGGATGAGTGAAAAGGCAATTTCAATTGGTCAGTACTTTGTGGATCCGCTGCGTCCGGAACGTCTCGCGCACGGTGAACGCGCTCGAGGCGAGCACGCCGTCGACCGCATCACCACACTGGTACGCACTCACCGAGAGCGTGTTCGAGTCGGTGCCCCACACCGACAGGGGAGCGCCGTCGGTGAGGGCAGCGACGGGGTCGGTGTTCGGCCGATGGACGATGTAGTCGACCTCGACCAGGTCGACGGCAGCCCGTGCCTGCTCGCGCGTCTCGGCGACGACGACCGCCAAGACGTCTCCGGGGCAGGACGTGGTGCCGCCGACGGGGATCATGACCGGCCAGTCCTTGTGGATGATCCCGACCCGCAGGTCGCCGGCGATGTCGGCGGCGGTGAACGTCGCGACCACTCCCTCGGCGGCATCGGCCGCCGACGTGTCGATCGCCATCACGTCGGCCCGGGCGTGATCGGTCAGCCGCAACGCGGCGTGGAGCATGCCGGGCACGCGGATGTCGTCGACGTAGTCACGGTCGCCGAGCGTGAGCGGCGCGGCCTCGTACTTGGCGCCACTGCCACCGATCTCAGCCGAGAGCGCCGGCGCACACCCCGTTCCCTGCGCGACCGACTCGATCGCGTCGAGGATCTTGACATAGCCCGTGCACCGGCACAGGTGGGCGCCGAGGTGCGGCTTCATGCCGTTGCGCGTCAACGACGATCCCTTCTTGTCGATCTGGGCCTTGGCGCGCATCACGATGCCGGGGATGCAGAACCCGCACTGCAGCCCGCCGCATGCAGCGAACGCATCGGCGAACGCCTGCCGTTCGGCGTCGGAAACGCCTTCGAGCGTGACGATCTCCGAGCCCTCGATCTTCTCCATCGGCTGCTGACAGGCCACGACCGCCTTGCCCTCGACCAGCACCGTGCAGCATCCACACTGACCCGACGGCGAGCACCCGTCCTTGGCCGACGTCACGTCGAGTTCCTCCCGCAACGCCGACAGCAGGTGCGGATGGCGGCGGCGCACCGACACCGGTGTGCCGTTGAGGGTGAACGACCACGTGGCCGTCTCGTCCGCCGCGCCGCTGATCGGTTCGTCGAGGGAGGTCACGCTTGACAGTTTGTCAAAGATCGGGCCACCGCACACCAACTGGCCGAGATCGGCGTGGCCGGAGCGGCCGGGTCTGTGGGAGCCTGGCGTCGTGCGAACGGCGATCGTCAACGGGACACTGCTCGACACCGAGACGATGACCATGATCGGTCAACGTCACGTCCTGGTGGACGGCGACACGATCGTCGAGGTCGACGACACGGCACCGTCCAGTGACGTCGACCTCACGATCGACGCCCGCGGCCGGTTCGTCCTGCCGGGTTTCATCGACGCCCACGTCCACCACGTGATCACCACGATGGACTTCCCGCGCCTGCAGCGCATGAGCTCGGTCGAGCTGGCACTCGGCATGGGTCGGCTGGCCGAGGCGACCGTGCGCCGTGGTTTCACCACCGTTCGCGACACGGGTGGCGACACGGGCGGTCTGGTCAGGGCGATCGCGACCGGGCTCTGCGACGGTCCGCGCATCGTCCGCTCGGGCCGGGTGATCTCCCAGACCGGGGGCCACGGTGACTTGGATGCCACCGACCGTTCCGAGGCGCTGTGCGCCTGCCAGATCCACAGCAGCTCACTGGGGCACGTCGCCGACGGGCCCGACGCCGTTCGGCTGGCAGTTCGCACCGAGCTGAAGGCCGGCAGCGACTTCATCAAGATCATGAGTTCCGGAGGCGTCGCGTCGCCGACCGATCCCTTCGACGCCGTGCAGTACACGGCCGACGAGGTTCGCGCGGCGACGACCGAAACCGACCACCGGCACACCTACACGACCTCCCACGCGTACCAACCCGAGGCCATCACCCTCGCGATCGAGAACGGTGTGCGCTGCATCGAACACGGCAACCTGCTCGACGCGCCCACCGCCGAGCGCATGGCCGAGTTGGGTGTGACGATGGTGCCGACGCTGGTGACGTACTGGGCCATGCAGGAGATGGGCACCGAGCTCGGGCTGCCCGAACGGAACCTGGAGAAGAATCGGGGTGTGTTCGAACGCGGGCAGCACTCGATCGAGGTCGCCCGCGCCGCCGGGGTCGAGTTGGGCTTTGGCACGGATCTGCTCGGCGAAGCCCAGCCATGGCAGCCCAGGGAGTTCGCGATCCGTGCCGACCTCGAGCCCGCAGCCGACGTGTTGCGCTCGATGTACCGCGTGAACGCCCGGCTGTGTGGTCTCGAAGGTGTGATCGGTGTGCTCGCGCCGGGTGCCGCCGCCGACATCGTGGTGAGCGACGTCGACCCGCTCACGAACCTCGCCCGGTTCGCCGAGCCCGGTGCCGTGGCCGCTGTCGTCGCTCGCGGTCGTCCGGTCGTCGACACGATCTGAGTCGGCGCCCGTTGCGCCGCCGTGGCCCGGTCAGAAGCCGGTGATGCAGTGGGGAAGGCGTTCGGCCATGAAGAAGGTGTCGGCGCGCCGGAGCACGTCGTCGTTCTTCGCCCCGAGCCGGCCGGCCCGTGCGAGCGTGCTCGGGCGAACGCCACCGAGATAGATCGCGCCCAGGGCGGCGCGGGTCATCGTCAGGTCGGGCCGTGATCGCACCTTCTTCACCTGGGCGCCATCCGGGTCGCCGTCGATGCGGAGCCGCTCGCCGTGACCGCCGAGATCGATCTCCACGACGAGCCGATCATCCGTCGAGTAGGTGCGGGCGGCGAGCGCGGACCGCGGGTCGCGCAGGTGCAGCCACAGCATGTCGTTGACGTTCGTGGTGCGCACCGCACGCTGATCGTCGACGATGTACGGCAGCGCGTCGTCGAGGGACACCGCCCGGAAACCGCTGATCGGCCCGACCAGATCGACGGACAGCACCGTGTGCCAGAGCGCGGCGTGTGCCTCCGGCGTGATGGCCACGAGGTCGAGCAGGGTCAGCTCGTGGGCAGGATGGCCGGAGTTCCAGTTGGACTTGACCTTCCACGACGCGAAACCGTCGGCGTGCACCGCGACGCAGACACCGGCTCCGTGGTGGGCGGCGGACAGGGCGTCGGCCGCCGACGTGCGGTCGATCTCGCCGACACGTTGCTTGCGATACCGGTCGAAGAGTGTCGGGAGCGCCGGATCATCGAGCGTGGTCATCTTCACCTCGCCGGGCGCCGGTCTGAACTCCGGCCGGACCTGGGTCCGGCGCCGCTCGATCTCGACGACCCGAAGGTACGACGCGATGCCGTACCCGAACCGTTCGTAGATGCCACCTTCGCTCGCGGTCAACATGGCGATCGGCTCGCCACGTCGGTCGATGTCGGCGTGGAGGTCGGCCATCAACCGGGTCAGCAGGCCCTGTCGGCGGTGCGTGGGTGCGACTGCCACCCAGGTGATGCCACCGGCGCGCACCTGGGCGCCGCCGGGGACCGTGACCTCCTGCGAGTAGATGCCGGCGATACCGACGACCGCACCGTCGTCGCGGGCCACCCGAAACCGATCGAGATCGACGGCCGCCCGTGCCGGCTCGCGCATGTTCTCCGGCCACGGCTCGCCGAACACCAGGCCGTCGAAGACCAGCATGTCGTCGAAGTCCTCATCGGTCGCGACCCGGATGTCGACGTTGCCCATCTCCCCAGTCTGGACCCCGGTCCCCTCCGGAACCGAGCAGGTTTCGGGACAGCGACCGTGGAACGTGGGCGCTGGCCGGCATCCACATCATCCGCTCCAGGTACGAGATCGGTGTCGAGCTCGGTGCCGTCTCGACGTCGAGGTCCTCGGAGACGCCGACGCTCGAGGCATCGGCGATCCGGCAGCGGTGGTTCGGCCCGACGAGCCGGAGGGCGGGTCGCGTCAGCCGGCGTCCACGGACGTCGGAGTCGTCGCGGCCTCGGTGGTCGTCACGGGTTCGGTGGTCGTCACGGGTTCGGTGGTCGTCACGGGAAGATCGACCTCGGCCGGTTCGTCCAGGAGGGTGATGCGGTGCTGAACGAGCTGGGGCACGTCCCCCAGCAACGCCACGCCGTCGACCTGGGCCACGTTGCCGTCGTCGTCGACGTAGACGTGGTACTCGAGTCGGTTCGGACGGTCCTCGACCGGGAACTCGAACACCGGTCCGAACGCGTAGATCTGCCACTCCGGGATCAGCTCACCGCTGACGTTGGTGATGAACTCGCGGACCGAACCCACGCCCGGCACGACGACCAGGGAACGTCCGCGTGTCGACGTCGCGGTGAACGTGTCCGGCCGGACCGGTCCCAGCAGCAATCGGTCGAAGTACTCGTTGATGGTCGTCGCCGTCGAGTCGGCGATGATCTCGGCATTGGGGATCTCGATCCGGTTGTCGGTGCCCGGGTTGACGTAGGTCGTCTCCGTCGCGTTGTCGACGATCGCGACCTGGGTCTGGTTCCGGGACTCCGTGGTGATCCGGTATCGGTCGCGCACCGTGTCGCGCACGATCTTCACGTCGAGCACGAAGCCGCCGGCGCCGAGTTCGAAGTGGGTCTCGCTCTGGCGAGGCACGTCTTCGGAAAGCCGGTTGACGGCACCGATGATGTCGTACTGGACGATCTCCCGAAGGCTCGCGTCGGGGGCCTCGGGATACGAGGGCGCCGGCATGTTGTCCAACGGCACCCGGTCCTGGCCGGTGGTGGGCTGCGACCCCTCGGCCAGAGCCGGATCATCGGGTGGCGGCAGCGCCTCGAGTGGGCTCAGTGTCGGTGGCGTCGTGATCTCGGTCGCCAACTGTTCGGGGTCGATCGTCGTGGAGGAGGATGCGTCGCCGTCGCCGTCGCCGTCGATGAGGACCGTCGTCACGAGCAGTGCGACGGCGACGATCGAGACGGCCGCGACGACGACGGCCACCAAGCGCCCACGGTTCGAGGGTGGCGGCGCGTCGCCGGACGGTCCGGCGCTGGGGTTGACCTCGATCCCGTCGGCGAGGAGCGGCACCTCGGTCACGCCGTCGGCGGCGGGGAACGCCGTCGGATGGTCGTCACTCAAGCTCGGGTCCTCGCTGCGTGGTGAGACGGGTGTAGACCTCGGGGCGGCGGTACCGGTGCATGTCGAAGAGCGTGCCGGTGTACTGACGGCACCAGTCGAGGTCGCAGTCGGCTGCGACGAGTTCGTCGTCGGTGGTGTTGGATCGGGCGAGGATCTCGCCCGACGGCGCGATGACGAGGGTGTCGGCGAGCGAGTCGACGCCCTCCTCCACGCCACCCTTGGCGACGACCACCACGAACGTCCCGTTCTGGTAGGCGCCCGCCTGCGCGACCAGAGAGTTGTGGAACCCCTGCAGCGGATCCTGGCTCGGGTCGGGTGCGTAGTGGAGCGGTGTGTTGTAGCCGCACAGGATCATCTCGACACCCTGGAGACCCATCTCGCGGTACGACTCGGGCCAGCGGCGGTCGTTGCAGATCATCATGCCGATCCGTCCGCCGAACGCGTTCCACACCCCGAAGCCGTCCGGCGACGGCTCGAAGTAGTACCGCTCGGCATGCTGGAACGGCCAGTCGGGTTCGTGATCCTCGTGCCCGGGGATGTGCACCTTCTTGAACGTGGCGATCGTGGCGCCGTCGCCGCCGACCAGCGTCTGCACGTTCCAGCGGTGGACGTCGTGACCCTCGCGTTCGAGCAGCGCGTAGCCGAGACAGAACCCGACGCCGAGCCGCTGTGCCTCGTCGAACAGCGGCCGCGTGTGCTCGTTGGGCATCGAGGTCTCGTACCAGTGGTCGGCCTCGGTGATGTCGTCGACGAACCAGCGCGGGAAGAACGTCGTCAACGCCAACTCGGGGTACACCACCAGGTCGCATCCGTCGTCCGCTGCACGATGGAGCAGATCGATCAGCCGATCGACGACCGCGGCTCGCTCGTCGGTGCGCTGGATCGGGCCGAGCTGGGCGGCACCGACCCTCACGGTTCGGGTCATCCGCACAGTCTGGCCGGTGGTGGGGAGGCGTACCATTCGACCTGTGCACGCCGCCGAGCTCCCTGATGACCTGCACGATCTGGAGTCTGCATTGCTCGCCGCGATCGGCAGCATCGCCGACGCGGCCTCGGTGTCGGACCTCGGGGATGCCCGAGCCGGGCGGCTCCGAACGCTCTTCACCGCGCAGGTCGAGAGTCGGGTGCTCGACCACACCGCTCGTTGGCTCCGCGTGCAGGGGCACGGCTACTACACGATCGGCTCGGCCGGGCACGAGAGCAATGCTGCGGTGGCGATCGCGCTGCGACCGACCGACCCGGCGCTGCTGCACTATCGGTCCGGTGGCTTCTACTGCGCTCGCTCGGACCAGTTGGAGGGCCACGATCCGATCCGCGACGTCTTGGCCGGCATGCTCGCCCTGGCCGACGAACCGATCGCCGGCGGCCGACACAAGGTGTTCGGCAACCACTCGTTGAGCGTGATCCCCCAGACGTCGACGATCGCGTCGCAGCTCCCGCGGGCGCTCGGCGTCGCGCTGGCGATCGCACGTGCCCGGCGACTGCGCGTCGCCACTCCGTGGCCGGTCGATGCGATCGCCGTCTGCTCGTTCGGTGATGCGAGTGCGAACCACTCGACAGCACAGGGAGCGATCAATGCGGCGGCGTATTCGGCTCATGCGGGCCTCGCCGTGCCGCTGCTGTTCGTCTGCGAGGACAACGGGCTGGGGATCAGCGTGCCGACGCCGTTGGGGTGGATCGAATCGTCGTTCTCGAAGCGGGCCGGGCTGCGTTATGAGCAGGTCGACGGCAGCGACCCGGTGGCCGTGCTGGAGACCGCCGATCGGGTCGTGGCCGAGGTGCGCCGCACACGGCGGCCCGCCCTCCTCCACCTGGCCACCGTGCGCTACCTCGGACATGCCGGCACCGACGTCGAGTCGGGATATCGCGCGGCTGCCGTGATCAAGCAGGATCGCGAGCGGGATCCGATCCTCGGGACGGCACGCGCCATCGTGGCCGCCGGTGCGGCGACGCCGGGCGATCTGGTCGCCGAGTACGTCGCCGTCACCGAGTACACCCGCTCGCTCGCCCTCGACCTGCTCGACGCTCCGCCGCTGCGATCTCGGGCCGAGGTGATGGCGCCACTCGCACCTCACGATGCCGATCGGGTCGCACGGATCGCTGCCACCGCCGCCACGCCCGCCGTACGTGCCGAGGCCTTCGAGCAGCGGCTGCCGGAAGTGGAGGGTCCGTTGACCCTGGCCGAGACGATCAACCGGACGCTGACCGATGTGTTGGCCGCCACGAATCACACGCTGGTGTTCGGTGAAGACGTGGCGGTCAAGGGTGGGGTCTACGGCGTGACGCGCGGGCTGCGGAAGCGGTTCGGGGCGGCTCGGGTGTTCGACACCCTGCTCGACGAGCAGTCAGTGCTGGGCAATGCACTGGGCGCCGGGGTGTCGGGCCAGATCCCGATCCCCGAGATCCAATACCTGGCCTACCTCCACAACGCGATCGACCAGCTCCGGGGCGAAGCGGCGAGTCTGTCGTTCTTCTCCAACGCCCAATATCGCAACCCGCTCGTCGTCCGGATCGCGGGCTACGCGTACCAGCGTGGGTTCGGCGGGCACTTCCACAACGACAACGCACTGGCGTCGCTGCGCGACATCCCGGGCGTCGTGATTGCATCGCCCGCCCACCCGTCCGACGCGGCTCCGATGCTGCGGACGTGTGTCGCTGCGGCGATCGCCGACGGCACCGTTTCGGTGTTCCTGGAACCGATCGCGCTGTACCACACCCGTGATCTGCATGCCGACGGTGACGGGGTCTGGCTGGCGCACTACGCACCGCCCTCCGGCTGGCGCGACGAGCACGTTCCGATGGGTTCGGGTCGGTTGGTCCGCGACGGCGAGGACGTGCTGATCGTGACCTGGGCGAACGGGTTGCGTCTGTCGCTCGAGGCGGCCAAGCAGCTCGCCGCGCAGGGCGTGTCCTGCCGCGTGTTCGACCTCCGCTGGCTCGCTCCGATGCCGATCGACGAGGTCCTCGAACACGCTGTCGCCGTCGGTCGTGTGCTGGTCGTCGACGAGACCCGTCGCTCCGGCGGCGTGGGGGAGGGCGTCGTCGCCGGCCTGGTCGAGGCGGGTTACACCGGGCCCCTGACCCGCGTCGCCGCCGCCGACACGTTCATCCCGCTGGGCGATGCCGCCAACCTGGTGCTCGTCGGGGTCGACGAGATCGTCGACGCCGCCTCCCGTCTGGCCGGCTGACGTCGGGTCGAAGCCCCGGTCGACCGACGCAGCCACTACGTTCTGTGTCGTGAGCTCGATGCAGGACAAGATCGACGACCTCAGGAAGCGGCGTGAGGCGGCGTTGGCGGCCGGCTCGGAGCGCTCGATCGAGCGGCAGCACGCCAAGGGCAAGATGCTGGCCCGGGAGCGCATCGACTACTTCCTCGACGAGGGCAGCTTCCACGAGCTCGACATGCTGGCCCGACACCGCGCCCATGACGCAGGGCTCGACGAGCGGCCGTACACCGACGGGGTGATCACCGGCTGGGGAACCGTCGACGGCCGCAAGGTCTTCGTGTTCTCGCAGGACTTCACCGTGTTCGGTGGCGCGCTCGGAGAGGTGTTCGCCGAGAAGATCCACAAGCTGATGGATCTCTCCCTCAAGACGGGTGCGCCCCTGGTGGGCCTGAACGACGGCGCCGGTGCCCGGATCCAGGAGGGCGTGGTGAGCCTGGCGAGCTACGGCGGCATCTTCCGCCGCAACGTGCAGGCCTCGGGCGTGATCCCCCAGATCTCCGTGATCCTCGGGCCGTGCGCCGGTGGCGCCGTGTACAGCCCGGCGATGACCGATTTCATCTTCATGGTCCGCGAGTCGTCGCACATGTTCATCACCGGACCCGACGTCGTGAAGACCGTCACCGGCGAGGAGGTCACGTTGGAGGAGCTGGGCGGTGCCATGTCGCACGCCTCCAAGTCGGGCGTCGCCACGTTCGTCGCCGACAACGAGGAGGCCGTGCTCGACGACGTGCGATTCCTTCTGTCGTTCCTGCCGGCCAACAACCTCGAACACCCGCCGATCGACGAGGCAACCGACGATCCTGACCGGCTGTGCCCGGAGCTCGACGACATCCTTCCCGACAGTCCGAACCTGCCCTACGACATGAAGCAGGTGATCCGGGCCACGGTCGACGATGGGGAGTTCTTCGAGTACTTCCCGTACTGGGCGAAGTCGATCCTCTGCGGCTTCGCCCGCGTGGACGGTCAGCCGGTGGGTGTGGTCGGCAACCAGCCGATGGTGCTCGCCGGTGTGCTCGATGTCGAATCAGCCGAGAAGGCAGCACGGTTCGTGCGCACGTGCGACGCGTTCAACATCCCGCTCTTGACCTTCGTCGACGTGCCAGGCTTCCTGCCGGGCGTCGACCAGGAGCATGGTGGCATCATCCGCCACGGTGCAAAGCTCCTCTACGCGTACTGCGAGGCCTCGGTGCCGCGCATCTCGGTGATCACCCGCAAGGCCTACGGCGGTGCCTACGTCGTGATGGACTCGAAATCGATCGGCTCCGACCTGTCGTTCGCGTGGCCGTCGGCCGAGCTCGCCGTGATGGGTCCGCAGGGCGCCGTCGAGATCGTGTACCGCCGGGAACTCCAGCAGGCCGCCGACCCGGCAGCACGCCGCGCCGAGCTCGTTGCCGAGTACACCGACAAGTACGCCAACCCGTACGCGGCGGCCGAGCGGGGGTTCGTCGACGACGTGATCGATCCGGCCGAGACGCGTCGGAAGGTCGTCGCGGGCCTGCGGGTGCTGCGCTCGAAGCGAGAAGACCTCCCGCAGCGCAAGCACGGCAACGTGCCCCTGTGAGCACTGGCGACGTTCACCGATCCGGTGCGGCCCGGCTGCGATGCCGCGTCGGTGACCAACATGGCGCCGGTTGACGCCGCCCCCTGGTGTCGCCACCCGACCTCCGGTCTGGATCCAACGTGCAAGGGGTCCGCAACGATGGTGCCGATTGGGGACGCCGGCGGGTGGCGCCGTGTCAGCGCGACATTCCCGGGCGGGGTTGCTCGGTCTGCGGTTCGTCCCCGGCATCGTCGCCTTGTTCGTCGGCGTGACAACGCTCTGCACGGACTTCGACGGTGTCGAGGCGGTGTGCGACGGGCCTCGCGAGAGCAGCCGTGACAAAAGTCGTACACGCAAATGTTGCGTCCACAAACAAATCCGATAGGTTGTGCCCATGACAACCATTCTCCGCATCGATTCCTCCGCCCGTCACGACGGATCGGCCAGCCGAGAGCTCGCCAGCCGCCTGATCGACCGCGTGCACGGCGACGTCACGGTCGTCGAACGCGATCTGGCGCACGGTGTCCCGCTGCTCCGCGAGACGACGCTCGCGGCGATGTGGACGTCACCGTCCGATCGGACCGACGATCAGCGCGCCGAGCTCGAGATCGCCGACGCCTACATCGACGAACTCGTGCGTGCCGACGCCGTCGTGATCGGCCTGCCGATCTACAACTTCGGCCCGCCCGCCGCCATGAAGGCCTGGGCCGATCTGGTCGCACGGGCCGGAACGACGTTCCGCTACACCGAGCAGGGGCCCCAGGGTCTGGTGCCGAACAAGCCCGTCTACCTGATCGTCGCATCGGGTGGCGTACCCGTCGGTTCGGACGCGGACCAGGCCTCGACCTGGCTGCGGACCTTCCTCGGCTTCCTCGGCCTCACCGACGTGACCGTGATCGCAGCCGATCAGCTCAACGTCGACCCCGACCGTGCAATCGAAGCTGCTCGTCGCCGGATCGACGAGCTCTCGCTGGCCGAACTCGCGCCCGCAGCCTGAGCGTCGCGACCGACCGGGCCAACACGATCGATTCGTGTTGGCCCGTGTCGCGTCAGCCGGTCCAGACCTCGGGGTCGATGCCGAGCTTCTCCAGCCGTCGCTCGAGGAACACCGGGACGCCGAACCCGGCGCCGGCCTCGAGCTCGGCGACGTGGTCGCCGTCCTCGGCCCACATGTGGCAGGTGCCGATGTTCATCCGCCAGCTCCGGTCGTCGCCGGGTGGCGTGACACCACCTTCGATGCCGTCCTCACGGGCATCCGCCGCTCGCATCGACCAGAAGCACTGCATCGCCACGGGCGCCATCGCCTGCAGCAACGCGGTCGTATGGGTGCAGCCGCGCGGCCCGCCGAAGATCTCGCGCACCTTGTGAGTGAAGCCGCGGGCGATCGAGAGACCGACGAGCTTGCCGTAGTGCTCGGTGATGGTCGGGCAACCCGTCATCGGATGCGTCTCGAAGACCACGCCGGCGTCGACGATCTCGAGCGTCGGGAACACGATCTCCATGTCGAGCTGCATGTGGTGGATCGTGAGCGGTTCGGGATCGTTCGCCAGGTAGAGCCCCGGGGGCTTCTGATCGCGAACGGCCCCTCGGATCAGGATGCGGTCGGCGGCCTTTCGGTAGGCCCGGACCCGGTACTCGCGATCGTGCAGGATGGCCATCCCGTCGGGATCGGGATCGAGGATCGAATCGGTGTCGAACAGGTTCACGGAGCCGATGTAAGCAGAGGTCGACCGGCCGGACCGCAGCGGGACGGTTGCAGTATCGTGGCCGACGTGCCCAGCAGCGAGATCACCCCGGCGGCCACCGACGAGGAAGCTGCAGCGATCGTGGCCGCGTTCGAGGCGTCGTGGCCCCGTCCCGCAACCGCTCCGTCGGTGCCCGCCACAGGAAGCGCGTGGAGGTTCAGCGGCCGGTGGTGGCACCGCGACCGTTTCGCCCCGGTCGAGCGCCCGTGGAGTTGACCACCGTCGCCGACGATCTGGCCGTCATCCACGACGGCGCGCAGGTCCACCGGTTCGACGGGTTGCCGCCCGACGCCGACTTCGAATTGCTCGGCGTGACGGGCCGAACCCTGCCCCGCCCCGGCGGGGAGCTCCTCTGCCGGATCGGGACCGTGAACGACGTGCACTTCGGTGAGACCGAGGCGGGGTGGCTCGACGACTCGCTGCCCGCCGACGACGTGAGCCTGGTCCGGAGCGGCCCCGGTGAACCGCCGTACCCGGAGACGATGAACCGGGCCGCAGTCGACGAGATGCGGTCGGCCGACCTCGATGCCGTGATCGTGAAGGGTGACCTGTCGGTCGCCGGCGAAGTCCACGAGTTGGCGGCGTTCGAGGCGTGCTACCGGACCACCTTCGGTGACCGGTTGCACGTCGTGCGCGGCAACCACGACGCCGCTCACGGCCAGATCGAGTACGCCGGTGACCGGTGGATCGATCTCGACGGCATCACGATCGGCCTGCTCGACACCGTCATCCCGACCATGACCACCGGGGGACTCCGGTCGGATCAACTCGCTTCGATCGAGGCCGAGATCGAGGCCCGCGCTGTCCCGATCCTGTTGATGGGCCATCATCAGCAGTGGGTCGGAGGTGCGTCCGGTCGCCGGAGTGCCGACTACTTCGGGCTGCATCCCGACGCCAGCGACGCGCTCGACGAGATCGTCGCCCGGCACCGGCACGTCATCGGCTACACCGCAGGTCATACGCACCGGCATCGTGTCCGCCGGATGCGCCGCAGCGGCGCCCCGACGATCGAGATCGGCTGCGTGAAGGACTTTCCGGGCACGTGGGCCGAGTACCGCGTCCACGAAGGAGGCGTGATGCAGATCGTGCACCGGATGTCGGCGCCGGAGGCGCTTGCGTGGAGCGAACGGTGCCGACACCTGTACGCGGCCTACGGCGTCGATTACGAGGCGTACGCACTGGGCACGCTCGACGATCGCTGCTTCGTGTTCCCGGAGCGTGCGGCATGAGGCCGTTCGGGCGCCGCCGGTTCATCGAAGCGGCGGTCGCAACGGTGTGTGTCGGCTGCGCGCCGAACAACGTCCCGACGCTCCGGCCGCCGTCCACCGCTCCGCTCGAGCCGTCGGATCCGGTGCTCCCGGGGCTCGACACCTCTGTCGAGGTGGGGTCGCTCGCCGACGTGCGGTCGGAGGCGGCCGACGCACCGATGTACGTCGCCGAGGCGAAGGCCTGGCTGGTCGTGCTGACCGACGACGAGGCCGCCACGATGTCGGAGGTCGCCGACCTGGCGGTGCGGCCCGGCCTCGAGCACGGCCTGCTCGCCCTCTACGAGAAGTGCCCCCACCTCGGGTGCCGGGTGCCGTACTGCGAGTCGTCGGGGTGGTTCGAGTGCATGTGTCACGGTGCCCACTTCACCCGAGCGGGCGAGCATCGGACGGGCCCCGGACAGCGGGGCCTCGACCCGCTCCCGGTCATCGTCGACGGCGACATGGTGGTGATCGGGGTGGCCGAACGGATCGAGGGCGCACCCGCGGGGACGGTCCTCCTCGAGCAGCCCGCGGCCGGTCCGCATTGCGTCGAGGGCGGCTCGACGTAGACGTCGGCACGTGCTCGAGGTCGCGAAAGCCCAGTTCAGCGTGGGTCCGCGAACCATGTGACACCCGCTGGTCATCATGTGGGCATGGACGTGTTGTCGGTGGTCGTACTCGTGGTGGTGGTCGGGGTCGCCGCCGCGTTGGTCGCGGTCGAGTACACCCGACGTCGGTACGTATCGCTCGCGCGCTCCGGCCCCGACGACGCGAACGGGCCGGAGCTACCCGTCGACCAGGTCGTCCACGAAGCGGTCGCCGGCGCGCTCGCGGAGATGCGGCTCCAGACGGCGGCCGATCGCGACGCAGCCGTGAACGCCGCGCTCAACCAGGCAGCCGTGCTCCAGCGCGAGCAGCTCGGCTCTGCGGCCCAGCAGGCTCGCGACGAGACGTCGGCAGAGTTGACGGCCAAGAAAGACGTCATCGACACCCGTCTCGATCAGGTCCAGGCCGAGATGCGTGCCGAGCTCGGCAAACTCGGCACGATCGTGACGCAGCTCGCCCAGACGAGCGCGCAGAAGTTCGGCCAGGTCGACCAGTCGTTGCGCAGCCACGCCGAGATCACCCAGACCCTGTCCGATTCGGCGCAGGCGCTGCGCGAGGCGATGGCGAGCCCGACGGCGCGTGGGCAGTGGGGCGAGCGGATGGCCGAAGACGTGTTGCGTCTCGCCGGCTTCGTCGAGAACGTCAACTACGTGAAGCAGACCCAGCTCGAGGGGTCGAGCGGCCGACCCGACTTCACGTTCCCGCTCCCCAAGGGCCACGAGCTCTACATGGACGTCAAGTTCCCCATGGCCGGCTACCTGCGCTACCTCGATGCCGGCACCGATGCCGAGCGACAGACGCATCGGGCGGCCTTCCTCCGTGACGTGCGCGCCCGGGTGAAGGAGTTGGCCAAGCGCGACTACGCACGTGAGTCGGCGAGATCCTCGGTCGACTACGTGCTGCTGTTCCTCCCCAACGAGCAGTTGACGGGCTTCATCCATGAAGGTGACCCGAGTCTGATCGACGACGCGATGACCCAGCGGGTGGTGATGTGCTCGCCATTGACGCTGTTCGCATTCCTCGGCGTGATCCGCCAGGCGTACGACAACTTCGTGATCGAGCAGACGAGCGACCAGATCCTCGCCTTGATCGGCAAATTCGGCAACCAGTGGCAGAAGTACAGCGATCAGCTCGAGAAGGTGAAGTCCAGCTTCGATCGCCTCGACCGCCAGTTCGACGAGCTGGTGGGCACGCGGAAGCGGCAACTCGAGAAGCCGCTTCAGCAGCTCGACGCGGTGCGTCGCGAGCGCAACCTCCCGATCGACGGTCAGCTCTTCGCCGAGGTCGGCGACGGCGACGACGCCGCCGACGCCACACCCCCCAACGTCCGCCGGCTCGGCGCCTGATCGTGCGGGGCCTTCGGGCCGGTGTGCGATGCTCGGCTCGGAGAGCGATCTGCACCGGCCCGTGGCGACGGAGATCCCGTGATCGGGAGGCCGGCACCGGATCGAGCGCAGGTGGGGTGTCGTCGCCGATCGAGGCCAGGACCGTGATACCGATCCTGAACGCCGTCAGGTCGACCACCACGATGCTGATGACGCGGTCGGAATTCTGAACCGACGGCGACATCGGGCAGACTCGTCGGGTGAGCCAGCCCGCGTTCGATTTCGGTGACGAACCGGCCGACGATCCCGCGAACCCGACCTACACCGTCGGTGAGTTGGCCGACGCGATCAACGATCAGCTCCGCCGAGGGTTCTCCGACGGTGTGTGGGTGCGAGGGGAGATCGACGGTCTGCGCGGCAGCGGCCCGCACACCTATTTCGCCCTCGTCGAGCACGGCGAGAAGGGCAAGGCCGTGATGAACGTGTCGCTCTTCGCGCCCATGAAGCGCAATCTCACCCCGTTGCTCAAGAAGCATCGGCTCGAACTCGCCAACGGCATGAAGGTCCGCATCTTCGGGCACCTCGACTACTACGCGCCCAACGGTCGCCTGGGGCTGAAGATGGCCGGGATCGACCCGCGCTTCACGCTGGGCGAGCTGTCGCAGGCACGTGATCAGGTGGTCCGCCGGTTGATCGCCTCGGGGCTGTTCGATGCGAATCGACGCCACCACCTCTCGTCGGTACCGCTCCGCGTCGGCGTCGTCACGAGCGTGGGCACCGCCGCCTGGCACGATTTCCACGACGAGATCGAGCGCAGCGGCCTCGGCTTCCACCTCGCCGTGAGCGACACGCGGGTGCAGGGCGAGTGGGCGGCCGAGTCGGTGGCGGCCTCGATCCGAACACTGGGCGCGCGCACCGACGTCGACTGCGTGGCGGTGATCCGCGGCGGTGGCGCTCGGAACGAGCTGGCGACGTTCGACCACGAGATGATCGCGTTGGCGATCGCAACGAGTCGTGTGCCGGTGCTGACCGGTCTCGGTCACGAGGTCGACCGCAGCGTCGCCGACGACGTGGCGCACACTGCACTGAAGACGCCGACGGCCTGTGCCGCCCACCTCGTCGATCGGGTCGCGGCCTATCGCGACCAGGCGGAGGCGCGCTGGGCAGCGATCGTCGAGGCCGGCCGCCGCGACATCGAAGGGGCCCGAACCCGATTGGCCGACCGTGCGCACCGGGTCGCTCGGCGGACCCATGCGGCCGTCGAGCGGGCCGACGAGCGTCTGACCACGCGTGTCGAACGCCTCCGCCTTGCGCCGGCGCAGCAGCTGCGCCAGTCCGACGCCGGCCTCGATCGCCGGCGCGATCAGGTCGTGACCCGCGCGCCGCTCGTGCTCGAGGCCGAACAGCGTCGCCTCGAGTCGATCGCTGCTCGTGTCGCCACCCTCGATCCGGCGAACCTGCTGCGACGTGGCTGGAGCATCACGCGCACGTTCGACGGCGACGTGGTCCGCTCGGTGCATCAGGTGAGCGGCGGTGCGGTGATCATCACGCAACTCGCCGACGGTACGCTCGCAAGTCGGATCGACGCTTCCGACGAGCTCGACTCATGACGATCGATCCGAGGTGAAGCATGCCATGACGAATGACGCGCCCGACGACGAGACCATCGGCTATGCCGACGCACTCGGTGAACTCGATGTGATCCTGGGCGAGCTCGAAGGCTCCGACGTCGACGTCGACCACCTCGCGGATCGTGTCGCACGGGCGGCCGACCTGATCGCACTGTGTCGTGACCGCATCGGCAACGCCCGTCTGCGCATCGATGAGGTCATCGCCGACCTCGACGGAACCGCGACCACACTCGACGACACGCCGTAGCCTCGGATCGTGCCCGCCGACGCTCCGCCCAGCCTGCGACGAATCGCCGACCGCGTCGAGAATCGGCTCGCCGAGGTGCTGTTGCCCGAACTCGACCGATGGGCAGCACTCGACCGCGACCTGCGCGACCCGATGGCCGAGATCCAGCGCCTCGTGCTCACGGGCGGCAAGCGGCTCCGACCGGCCTTCTGCCACTGGGGGTACGTCGCAGCCGGCGGTGACACCACCGACTCGATCGTCGCCGATGCCGGCGCAGCGTTCGAGCTGATGCATGCGTTCGCGCTGTTCCACGACGACGTGATGGACGATGCCACCAGCCGTCGCGGCCAGCCGACCACGCACACGGTGTTCGCCGAGCGTCACGCCGAGGCGGGCTGGGCCGGGGAATCCCGCCGATTCGGTGAAGGCGTGGCGATCCTCATCGGTGATCTCGCCTTCGTGTACGCCGATCGGCTGCTCGCCGACGCGAACCCGACCGCGTGGTCGATCTGGAACGAGCTGCGGATCGAGCTGAACGTCGGACAGGTGCTCGACATCCTCGGATCGGTGCGTGGTGTCCGTGATGTCGATCAGGCCGAGCGGATCTGCCGGTACAAGTCCGGCAAGTACACGATCGAGCGGCCACTGCACCTCGGCGCCGCGCTGGCGTCACCCGAGCGCTTCGAAACGATCGCCGATGTGCTCAGTGACTACGGATTGCCGCTGGGCGATGCGTTCCAGATGCGCGACGACGTGATGGGAGCGTTCGGCGATGCGGCGGCCACCGGGAAGCCGGTCGGAGGTGACCTGCGGGAGGGCAAGCCGACCCCGCTGCTCGCCAGGGCCGTGGCGGCGGCGTCGCCCACGCAGCGATCCGAGCTCGTCGCCGTCGGTCGGCCGGGTCTCACCGACGACGAGGTGGCACGCATCCAGCAGGTGATCGTCGACACGGGCGCCTTGGCCGATCTCGAACGCACGATCGCGCAGCGGGCCGACGCGGCGGTCGCCGCGATCTCGGCTGCCGATCTTCCGGAGGAGGCGCGGCGGGAGCTGATCGATCTCGCTGCGTTCGTGACCGAGCGGTCGGTCTGATGGTGGTGGGCGGGTGGGTGAGTCGTCGTCGTCGTTGAGATGGTGGTCGGGACACCGGCGGTGGTCTCGGTGGCCGGCGTCGGATTGGTGGCGTGGCGGGAGTGGGCCGAGTCTTGCTGTGTTGGTGACCGTGCGGTCGGTCTGACGCTGGCGGGTGGGTGGAGTCGTCGCCGTCATTGTCGGCCGCGGCCGTCCCTGCGACACTTGCTTCATGGATCTTCGACGCATCTCCGGCGACGACGAACTCGTGGCGCTCGGCGAACTCGCGGCTTCGCTGCAGTCCGACCCTGCGACGCACGTCGTCTATCTGGGCACCCGGGCGCCGGGGATCACCGCCGAGCTGGCCGAGGCCACCTGGCGGGACACCAGTGCCGTCGCGGTCGTCGACGGCGAGTTGGCCGGGTGGTTGATCGGCGACGTCGATCCACGTATGGGTCGTGTGTGGTGGCTCGGACCGTTCGTGACCGCAGACTCCTGGGCGTCGGTCGCCGATTCGCTGCTCGCGTCGTGCCGGGAGCAACTCCCCGCTGGGATCACCCAGGAGGAGATGGCCGTCGACGCAAGCTTCGAGCGGTGCCGTCGATGGGCGATGGGCAAGGGCTTCGCGGAGGAGGAGGGCTCGTACGTGCTCCAACTCGAGGGCCCGATCGATCCGCCCTCGTCGCCCGTGCGCGAGATCACCGCGGCCGATCACCCATCGGTCGTTCGACTCCACGAACAACTGTTTCCCCGTACACACGCCACCGGTGAGCAGCTCGTGGCGGCGCACGACGCCACGCACCGCCGCCTCGTCGTCGGGCGTGTCGGCGCGATCGCCGGCTACGTCGCCGTCGAGCTGCAGCCCGACGGCAGCGGCTTCGTCGACTACCTCGGCGTCGAACCCGCGCAACGGCGACGCGGGTTGGGCGGTGACCTGGTGCGCGCCGGTGCACGGGAGCTGCGCCGGCTCGGCGCCGACGGCATCGGCCTGACCGTTCGGGCTGGCAGCGAAGGTGCCAGGGACCTCTACCTCTCGCTCGGATTCCGGGAGGAGCGGTTCATCGTCCCGCTGCGGAGAGGTTTCTCACTCGCCTGAACCAGCGCGACATCGGCGTCGCGAGTGTCGAGGAACGAAGCGTGACCACGTGCGCATCGCGACCGTCTGGTAGGACAGCGGTCGTGAAATCGGTTGTCGTCGGATCGGGCATCGGGGGGCTCACGGCCGCGATTCGGCTGGCCGCGGCCGGCCACCACGTCGTCGTGCTGGAGCGCAACCCGCTGCTGGGTGGCAAGGTCACCGATCTGGAGGAGGCCGGTTATCGGTTCGACACGGGTCCGAACAAGGTCACGCTGCCGCAGGAGTTCGACCAGGTTCTCGCACTCGCCGGAACGCGTCTCGCCGACGAGGTCGATCTCGTCCGGCTCGACCCACAAGTCACGTACCGCTGGCCGAATGGTTCCACCCTGGAGATGGCCGACGACCCGGCGACCACCGTGTCGTCCGTGGAACGGCTCTCGCCGGGGAGTGGCGAGCCCTGGCGACGGTTCTCCGAGCATGCCGCGACGATCTGGGATGCGGCCGAACGAACCATCCTGTCGGGTCCACCGGCCTCGCGGGGGCGGCTGGCTCGATCTGCATCCGGTGGTCTCGACGCCGGCCGCACGCTGTCGAAGGCGTCGGCGTCGTTCTTCGACGACACCCGCCTCCAGCAGCTGGTCAACCACTACGCCACCTACTCCGGATCGTCGCCGTACCAGTCGCCGGCGACGGCGGCCAGCCTCGTCCACATCGAGCAGTCGTTCGGCTGTTGGTACGTCACGGGCGGGATCGGCCGCCTGCGCGACGCACTCGTGCGGGCAGCGACCTCGATGGGAGTCGACATCCGAACCGGTGTCGACGTCGGCCGGATCGCCACCGACGGTGGGGTGGTGACGGGGGTCGAGCTCGCCGACGGTGGCGGCGAGGGCGCAGAGATCGTCGTATCCGATGTCGACGCCGCCCATCTGTACGTCGACCTCCTCCCGAGTCCGAAGCAGGCGCGGCAGCTCGACAAGGTCGGGCCGTCAACGAGTGCGTTCGTGGTGTGTGCAGGAGTGCGGGGGCGCACGGAGGGCATCGCTCACCACAACGTGTTCTTCCCCCTTCATGATCGGCAGGAGTTCAAGTTCCTCGAGGCCGGCCAGATGCCGATCGACCAGACGATCCATGCGTCGGTGTCTGCCGTCACCGACTCCGGTCAGGCTCCTCCGGACTGCGAGAACTGGCACATCGTGGTGCAGACCCCTCCGGCGATCGGAATCGACCGCAAGCTGATGACCGCTGCCGTCCTGAACCGCATCGCCGAGCGCGGATTCGACCTGCGCAACCGCGTCGAGTTCACCCGGACCCTGCTCCCCGCCGACTTCGACGCCAGGTATCGAGCGCCCGGCGGGGCGATTCACGGGACGTCGTCGAACGGCAAGAAGGGGGTGTTCTCCCGACCGAGCAACGTCGGGCCCGTGCACGGGCTGTATCTGGTGGGCGGCTCGGCGCATCCGGGCAGCGGTCTGCCGTTCGTGGCGATGAGCGCTCGCATCGCCGTCGATCTGGTGGCCGAGCGCCACGGCTGACCGATCAGGCCGACGTCGACCGCGGGCGACGGGCTCACCGGTCGTCTCCGTCGAGGTGCCGTCGCTCCGGGTAGCTCTCAGCCTCGATCCACCGATCGGGGTTGGGTGAGGTAGCTCGCGTATCCGCGTGAAAGGTCTCCTGAGCTGGGACGATGTTGGTTCCTACGCAACGTCGGCCAACAGCTCAAGGAGACACTTCCAGTGACGCGAGTATCGCAGACCATCGACCGGATCGACGCGACCTTCGACGACCCGAACCTGGTCGCCAACGCCGGTCTGTTGGCGTTCGCCACAGTGACGCAACGCCTCGGGCTGGAGGTGTTGATCGACTCGATGGTGCGCCTCGTCGGCCGAGTCGGCGGCGCGCGTCCGGGCCGCAAGGTCTTGACGTTGGTGCACGCGATCATTGCCGGCGCCACTCACATCGATCATGTCGACGTGTTGCGTGCCGGGTCGACCGAGGCGGTGTTGGGGCATCGGGTGATGGCGCCGTCGACGATCGGGACGTTCCTACGCAGCTTCACGTTCGGTCACGTCCGCCAACTCGAAGCCGTCATCGGCCGGGCACTCGAACGCGCCTGGGCACTCGGTGCCGGACCCAGCGAGGCGCCGTTGGTGATCGATGTCGACTCGACGATCTGCGAGGTTGCCGGCAAGGCCAAGCACGGCGCCGGCTACGGCTACACGAAGGTCCTCGGGTATCACCCGATCATCGCCACCCGGGCGGACAGCGGTGAGGTGTTGCACGCCCGGATGCGCAAAGGCCAAGCGAACACCCAACGTGGGGCACGCCGGTTCATCGACGAACTCGTCGCTCGCGTCCGTCGCGCCGGCGCGACCGGTGAGTTGACGATGCGGTTCGATGCCGGGTTCTGGTCCAACGAGACGATCAAGACGTTGAACCGCCACAAGGTGCGCTACACGATGGCGGTGCGCGCCGGTCACAAGAGCATCGCAGCGGCGATCGCCCGCATCGACGACCACGCGTGGGTCGACATCGACTACACCCCCGGCGGCCACGCGCAGGTCGCCGAATGCGCCTACACGACCGGGACCGGCCGCCAGCGGGTGACCCGACGGTTGATCGTGCGTCGAACCCGCCTCACCGACACCGCCCAACAACGACTGTTCCCTGACTGGCGTCACCACGCGTTCTTGACCGACCTCACCGGCGACGCCGTCGAGGTGGACCGATTCCACCGCCACCACGCCGTCGTCGAACTCGCCATCCGCGACCTCAAAGAAGGCGCCGGGCTCGAACACGTCCCATCGGGGAACTTCCACGCCAACTCGGCCTGGCTGCAGACAGCGGTGCTCGCTCACAACCTCATCCGCTGGACCGCCCACCTCGGCGGTGTCCGTGTCGACGATCAGCTCACCGTTGCGCGCACCATCCGCACCCGACTCGTCGCGATCCCCGGTCGGCTCGTCAACCGCGCCGGGCGCACCATCCTCCGTCTACCGACCCGATGGCCATGGGCCCACACGTTCACCACCGCGCTTGACACCCTCCGACTGCTGCGGCCCGCCCCGGCCTGACGGCCTCACCGCGGTCGGGCGCGCCGCACCACACCACCCAGCGCTGACAACCCACAACGCCACGAACTCTGCTTCGACGCGCCCTCGAAGACCCCGACCGCGCCGGCCATCGCCGATACGACACAATCACCGTCGAACACCACCAGGTCCGTCAACCCCCCAGCCGATCGGTGGATCGAGGCTCAGTGCAGGTAGCTCTCAGTCCAGGTAGGTGGCCAGGCCGGCGGCGATCGAATCGGCTTCCGCCACGCCGGGCTCGCCGGCCACGGCCTGCAGCCACGACGGGCGGAACCGGGCCACCACGGTGATCGGTTGTTCGAGATCCGAGCCCTGGAGCGCCAGCCGACCGAATGCGGTCGCGTAATCGGGCGGCCGGAGGTCGCGGCCGAGCTCGGCGAGTGCATAGGGATCGGGGGTGCTGTCGACCGGGTCGAGCGAAAAGACGGGTTGCGACGTCGGCACGGTCGGACCGCCCGAGATCCCGGGACCGTCGGCCAGCACGGCGCCGCGAACCCGTTCGGCACGGGCTCCGGCGATCAGCAGGGCGATGTAGGCACCGAGCCCGCGGCCGACGACCGTCGCGTCACCGAGTCGACGGATCGCGGCGTCGGCGTCGGCCATCAGGATTTCGGCCGTGTAGCCACCACCGATCGGCATGGTCGACGCGCCGTGTCCGGTGAAGTCGAGCGCCGTCACCGGGCCCGGCCAGTCGGCGACGGCATCGGGGACACGTTCGGGCGATCGCTCGCCGAGCCCGTGCAGCAGCAGGAGCGGACGTCCCGACCCCTCCCGCAGGGTGTGGAGCGCCAGCTGCACACGGTTGTGCGTGAGCATCTCGACGGTCACGCCGGCGATCCCAGGAACTCGAGCACACGTGTGGCGACGCCATCGGGGTCTTCGATGTGGGCGAAGTGGCCCACGCCGGGAAGGATCTCGAGGCGACCGCCCTCGGGAATGTACGGCCTGACGTCGTCGGGAACGGTGCCCCAGCCCATCTCTTCCTCGATCTCGACGAGCATCCCGTAGAACGGCACACCGAGCCCCGCCAAGCGCATCAGGGCCCACTCGGGCCGCCACGGCCCGAACCCACCGAAGCGCATCGACGGGTCGAGCTTCCAGCGCCAGCCCCGGTCGGTGAGCGATGCGCCGACAGTGACCAGGTATCGCAGCCACTCGATGCTGTGGCGCGGGTTCATCCGGCCGCGCCGGGACGCCAACTCGTCGATCGTGCCCGGCCGCCGTTGGGCGCCCGCCGTGCGACGACGGTGTTCGAGCCACCCGGTCACCTCGCCCGTCAGCATCTTGGTGCGCTCGTGTTCGGCGACGTCCGGAATCGGTCGCTTGGACGGGATACCGTCGATGTTGACGAGAGAGGCGAAGCGGAACGGCTGGGCGTCGACGAGTTGCACGAGCAGCGCCCCGCCCTTCGAGTGCCCGATCGCGGGGACCGGCCGTCGCCCGGCGACGCGATCGAACACCGCCGCAGCGTCTCGCAGATCGGCGTCCCACGAATACAGGTGGGTGTGATCGCTGTCGCCGTGGCCTCGATGATCCCAGCTGACGACCCGCCATCCGGCGTCCGCGAGGATCGGTGCGAACGTGTCGAACGTGCGTGCGAAGTCGAACCCACCGTGAGCGAGCAGCAGCGGCGGTGCGTCAGCCTCACCCCACTCGTGCAGGGCGAGGCCGACCCCGTCGGCGTCGATCCGGTACTCGCGATCGGGCACGCGGGTCCCAGGGATGTCGATGGAGTTCGCGGTCTCGGACTGCACGAGTGGAGGCTAGGCATCCGGTCTACGCTGGTGCGCATCCGAAGCCTCCCGTGGAACACCCCGCGACCGTCCCGCGTCCTCGTGCTGCCTGTGCTCGTCGGCGGGCTCGCGGTGTTGGCGGCGTGTGGCTCCGACGAGCCGCAGGCGTTCGAGACGTTGCCGCCCATCCGCACGACCACGTCGACGAGCACCACCACCTCGATCGTGGACGAGCGGATCCGGCTCTACACGGTCAAACGGGGTGAGAATCTCTCGCTGATCGCGCGCAGCTTCGATGTTCCGCTCCAGTTCCTCATCGACGCCAACGAGGACCAGATCGACGACCCGAACAACGTGCCACCCGGGGTGACGCTCAGGATCCCGCCGTACGTGATCGTCGAGGAGTTGCCCTCGCCGTCGACCACCGACGAGCCATGACCCGGTGAGCAGCTCTGCGCTTCGTAGACTGGTCGCATGAGCTTTTGGCCGACCCGGGAACACTGGAGCGTCGAGATCCCCCTGCACACGCCGCACCCACGGATGGAGGTGCTGGACGAGACCGGATTCGTCATCTTGAGCGACATGCCGGTCGACGTTCCGGCGTCGGAGTGGGAGTCCCTCGAGTACCTGGACTGGAAGTCCGGCGGAGACACCAACTTCGCGCCGATCGCATCGGCCGACGGTGAGCTCGACTGCCGCGGATTCTGGGACAAGGGCAAGACCGACAAGGACGCACTCTGGACGTCGAACGCCGAGATCGCGCCCACGTTGCGCACGTACGTCGACGGTGTCGGCGCCAACTTCGGACGGGTCCGGATCATCAAGCTCGAGCCGCAGGACCGTGAGACGGCGATGCGTTCGATCCACCGCGACGACAACAACCGTTTCAACCCCGACGACGAGGGGTGGGTCGTGCGTTCGTGGGTCGAACTGACCGACAATCCCGACAGCTACATGCTGCTGATGGACAACGGCCCCGACGGGCTACCGGATCCTGCGACCGAGCGGCGGGTCCCGCTACCCAGAGGCGCCCGGTTCGTGGTCGACACCCAGCGTCTGTGGCACGTCGTCGTCCACAACGGCGATTCGCCCCGCTACGCGCTGATCACCAGCTTCGAGTCCGGCTCGGCGCTCGAGACCTGGATCGACAGCCAGCGCGCCACCGCCACCGTCTGACCGGACGGCCGCTCGAGCAGTCGTTCGGCGGCGCCCGGACCGAGGATGACACGGCCTCGCGCTTCGGCGCGGATGGCGCAGATGACGCAGATGACGTCGGTCGCGCCGTAGTGAGGTCGATGTGGTCCCTGCCGGCGGCGGCCAAGATCGCCACGTGCGGCGCCACCTCGTGAGCGACGTGTTCGGCCGGCGGCTCGTTTTGCTTCGAGCCGGGGTCAACGCCAGTCGACCGATGTCGACGCTCGGGTAGACCTCGCCCGACAGGGGTGATCGTGTCGAACGCGCCGTGGCGGAAGGTCGTCGACGAGTGGTGCCATCCGGCGTTAGCGTGCTTCGCGGTGACGACCGAACATCAGCCAGCCGGCAGCCGCGCTGCGCTTGCGTTCGGCACACTCGGCATCGTCTTCGGCGACATCGGCACCAGCCCGATCTACGCGCTTCGCGAGTCGTTCGATCACTCCGAGCTGGAGGTGTCGACGGCGACGGCGTACGGCGTGGCGTCGGTGGTGCTGTGGTCGTTGTTGGTGGTCATCTCCGCGAAGTATCTGTTCTTGGTGATGCGTGCCGACAATCGTGGTGAGGGTGGCATCCTCGCCCTGACGGCCCTCGCGATGCCGAGGCAGGGAGAGCCGGTCACGAGGATCGGCGCCGCAGTCGTCACCTTGGGTGTTTTCGGTACGGCACTGCTGTACGGGGACGGGTTGATCACGCCGGCGATCTCGGTGCTGTCCGCCGTCGAGGGGTTCGAGGTGGCGACCTCGGCGTTCGCCGACTGGGTGATCCCCGTCTCGATCGCGATCCTCGTCGCGCTGTTCGCGGTGCAGCACCGAGGCACCGCGGGGATCGCCAGGGTCTTCAGCCCGGTCATGGTCCTGTGGTTCACCGTCCTCGGGACACTGGGGCTCCGCCAGATCATGGCGCATCCGGGTGTCGTCCGAGCGGCATCGCCGACGTACGCGATCGAGCTGTTCGTGGACCATCCATGGCGCGGGTTCCTCGCCCTCGGTTCGATCTTTCTCGTGGTCACGGGCGGCGAGGCGCTGTACGCGGACATGGGCCATTTCGGACGGGACGCGATCCGTCGGTCGTGGTATCTGCTGGTGCTGCCGGGGTTGGTGCTCAACTACTTCGGTCAAGCCGCATTGCTCGCGAACGGTGCCGACGAGGTCGGCAGCCCCTTCTACGACATGGCGCCGAGCTGGGGTGTGGTGCCGTTGGCGATCCTGTCGACGATGGCGACCGTGATCGCATCGCAGGCCCTGATCTCGGGGGCGTTCTCGCTCACCGTGCAGGCCGTGCACCTCGACTACTTCCCGCGGTTGGCGATCAGGCACACGTCGCCACGGCACATCGGACAGGTCTACGTTCCCCTGGTCAACTGGTCGTTGATGGTCGGGTGTATCGGCCTGGTGTTGGTGTTTCGCACATCGAGCGCACTGGCCGCTGCCTACGGCATCGCGGTGACCACCACGATGTTGATCACCACGTTGATCTTCTACAGGGTGGTGCGAGACCGGTGGCAGTGGTCGGTCGCCAAGGCGTTGGTGGTGCTCGTGCCGTTCCTGGCCGTCGACCTCGCGTTCTTCGCAGCGAACGTGCCGAAGATTCCTTCCGGCGGCTGGTTCCCGCTGTTGGTCGGACTGGTTCTGGTCATTCAGATGACGACGTGGAGACGTGGTCGCCGCCTGGTCGCCGCTCGAATTCGCCGTGGTGAGCGGTCGATGGTCGACGTGGCCGGGGATGCACTCGCCGCGCACGTCGCGCGAGTTCCCGGCACCGCCGTCTACCTGTTCAAGGACGTCGGCGCTGCCCCACCTGCTCTGGTTGCGAACCTGCGACACAACAAGGTGCTGCACGAGACGACGGTGCTCGTTTCGGTCGAGGTGCAGGAGGTGCCCCGGGTGGGTGTGCGCAAACGGGCTCGCATCATCCACCTCGGTCCGGGTCTGGCGCAGGTACGTCTCCGGTTCGGGTTCATGGACGAGCCGAACGTGCCAGGTGCGCTGGCGCAGCTGGAGATCCACGGGTCGCCGTTCGACCTGGAACATGCGACGTACTTCCTCGGACGCGAATCGGTCACTTCGGGCAAGGCGCCCGGCATGCATCCGCTCCGCGAGGAACTCTTCGTCCTACTCAATCGAGGGGCCGCGAACGCAGCTCGGTTCTTCCATCTCCCACCTGACCAGGTCATGGAAGTCGGCAACCAGGTCGAGATCTGATCGCCGCACGTGGTCCGCATCGGCTGCTCATGAGCCTGCTCGATGACGCCCGCACCTGCGAGGACGGCTCCCGCTACGCTCCCCGGATGAACCCTTGGCGGCGCGTCAGGATCTCGAGCGACGCGCGCCACGCCGTGACGAGTCGGGAGTACGTCCTCGGCGTGCTCGGTGGTTGGACGCTCGTGCTGCTCGCCGGGTGTGGTGGCGGTGCTGATCGCCCTTCCGACGAGACTTGGCAGCGCACCTGGGACAGCGAGCGCCAGCTGGTCCCTGACGCCGAGACGGTCCTCGCCGGCGGCCAGGACCTGTGCGATGACCTCGTCGGCCAGCTCCGGGTCAGTCTCCCGGAACTGATCCCGACACCGACGGAGGCTCTCGACGATGCAGTGAGGGCCTGGATCAACCACGCCGAGACGATCGCGTTCGAATGCCGAACTGAACGATCCGAGCTCGAATCGCAGCTGGACACGCTCGAGGTCCTGGCGGCGGAGATCGACGCCGGTCTGGCTGCCGACGAAGCCGGCTGAACACCACCGTCGCCGGCGAGACGTCGACGGCGTCGTCCGTGAGCCGGTCCCACGGCGGCTTCTCTCCGTGCTGCTGACAGCGTCGCCGGAGCGTGCCGCGCTCGCGTCGGATCGCCGGCCAGATCAGGCGATCGGTGATCGGGTCACGCTCCGCCAGCGTCGTGCACGTCACCGGCTGCTGCCGCTCACGTGCTCGGTGCCAGACCGGCGAGTCTCGCACCCGATCCCCGGTCTGGCGCCGATCTCGATGACACGGGCCTGAAGCTGCCGTTCGGATCGACGGGGTGCCGGGCGTGCAGACGACGCGGGACCTCCTGCCCTGGCTCACACACGATCGAAGCGAGCACGATTGAGTCGTGTCGGCGTCGCCGTCGTGCCGTGAACGCACTGGGGCGCTCCGACGTCGACGGGCAGCGGATTGCGCAGCCACTCCGCTGTCAGAGATCGAACGGAGGTACTGCGATGGCCACGGATCTCGAAGCTCGGACCCGACTCGACCTACGTGGTCGCACGATCACGACATTCATCGTCTACGAATTGCAGGACGCCCTGGCCGTGCTCGGCGCCGGCGACCGCATTGAGCTCGTCACCGACGCGTTCACCGCGATCGACACCGATCTGCGGGCGTGGTGTCGCGTCACGGGGAACGCCCTCGTCGACGTGGACACCACCGGCTCGACCTGGCGATTCACGATCGAGAAGGGAACTCCGCGTCGATCAACGCGCAAGTTCGCCGCGGTCATCCAGGACGACGGCTTGTTCGAACTGCTCGCCCCGCTCGGCTTCGCGCTCGCCGCTGCGCTCGAGGGCCACCAGGTGGCGCTGTACTTTCAAGGACCAGCCGTCAAGGTGCTCCGCGACGGATACGTGGCCAGGATGCACGGTCTCGGCCGCCCGTTCAGCCGCTTCCCCCGTGCCGGTCTGGACAAGATCGGCCACATTCCACCCCACGAGAAGCTCCGCCAACTCCAGCGGCTCGGTGCGCACATCTTTGCATGCGGCCCCTCGATGGACCACTTCGGGGTCGCAGAGGCGGACCTCGCCTTCGACGACGTCATCGTCGCCGAATACCTCTCGTTCATGGAGCAGATGAACGAGGCAGACGTTCACGTCTACTCGTAGATCCGGCACACAGGAGGACGATGGCCGAAATCGCCGCGCCCGTGTGGTCAGGCCGAACCGTCGGCGATGTCGGTGATGTCGGACATGATCGCCGCGAGCTCGTAGTCCTTCGGCGTGTACACCGCGGTGACACCGGCGGCTTCGAGACGGGAACGGTCGGCCTCGGGGATGATACCGCCCACGACCACCGGGGTTTCGATCCCCTCTGCCCGCAACTTGCCGATCAGATCGGGCACCAGTTCCAGATGCGACCCCGACAGGATCGACAGGCCGATCACGTCGGGGTCCTCGTCACGCGCCGAGGCGACGATCTGGTCGAGGGTCGACCTGATGCCGGCGTAGATGACCTCCATGCCTGCGTCGCGCGCTGCGACAGCGATCTGCTCGGCCCCGTTGGAGTGACCATCCAGACCCGGCTTGGCCACCAGCAGACGCACGGGGCCGCGAGATCGTGAGCGCATCCGAGTGGCGACGTCGGCGAGCCGGCCGGTCGTGCCGCCGCTCGCACCTCCGACTCCGGTGGGCCCCCGGTACTCACCGAAGACCTCACGCATCGCGGCACCCCACTCGCCCGTGGTCCCCCCGGCACGAGCCAGGTCGATCGTCGCGGGCATCACGTTCTCGTCGGTGGCGGCGACTCGACGGAGCTCGTCCATCGCCGCGTCGACCGCTTCCTGATCGCGAGCTGAACGCCACGCCCGCACGTCGTCAGCCATCTCGGCACCCACGGCCGGATCTACCGTGAGGATCGCACCTTCGCGACCGAGCGGCGAGTCCGCGGTGTCGGTGAAGGCGTTGACGCCGACGACGATCTGCTCCCCCGACTCGATCCGCCGGGTTCGTTCCGCCATCGACGTGACCAGCCGCGACTTCAGCGCCTCGATCGCGGCGAACGCTCCACCCATCGACAGCACGTCGTCGAGTTCGGCCTGGGCGGCAGCCTCCAGTTCGGCGGTCTTCGCGTCGACGGCGTGGGAGCCGTCGAACAGGTCGCCGTACTCCAGGAGATCGGTCTCGTACGCGAGCACCTGCTGCATTCGCAGCGACCACTGCTGATCCCACGGCGTCGGCAACCCGAGCGCCTCGTTCCAGGCCGGCAACTGGATCGATCGTGCCCGGGCCCGCTTCGACAGTGACACGCCCAGCATCTCGAGCACGATGCGCTGCACGTTGTTCTCGGGCTGGGCCTCGGTCAAACCGAGCGAGTTGACCTGGACGCCGTACCGGAACCGGCGCGCCTTCGGATCGGTGACGCCGTAGCGCTCGAGCCCGATGCGGTCCCACATCGCAGTCATCGCACGGAGCTTGCAGATCTCCTCGACGAACCGGATGCCGGCGTTGACGAAGAAGGAGATCGAGCCGAACACCTGCCCGAACTGCTCCGGTTCGACCTGGCCCGACTCGCGCACGGCATCGAGCACGTCGATCGCGGTCGCCATCGCATAGGCGATCTCCTGGACGGGGGTCGCGCCGGCCTCTTGCAGGTGGTACGAGCAGACGTTCATCGGGTTCCACGACGGAGCGTGTTCGGCGCACCAGGCGATCATGTCGACGATCAGTCGCCGCGACGGGGCCGGCGGGAAGATGTAGGTGCCGCGCGACAGGTACTCCTTGACGATGTCGTTCTGCGTCGTTCCCCGAAGGTCGGTGGAGGTGAGGCCTTGTTCTTCCGCGTTCGCGACGTACAGCGCGAGCAACCACGATGCGGTCGCGTTGATCGTCATCGACGTGTTCATCTGCCCCGGCGGGATGCCGTCGAGCAGCGTGCGCATGTGGCCGAGGTGAGCGACCGGCACACCGACCTTGCCGACTTCACCCCGAGCCATTTCGCTGTCGGGGTCGTAGCCCGTCTGCGTCGGCAGGTCGAAGGCGATCGACAGACCGGTCTGTCCTCGGGAGAGGTTGGTTCGGTAGAGCTGGTTCGATGCGGCCGCCGTCGAGTGACCGGAGTAGGTCCGCATCATCCAGGGGCGGTCAGGTTCGACGCTCACGTTCGACTCCTTCGAAATCTCTGCTCAAGGTAGGCGGCCGACGGGTCGATACCAGAGTGTCCGACCGAAATCGCCGGGCCACAACCCCCCGTGGCGGAATCCTCCAACCGGCATCTGGGACAAACGGTCGAACAGATCTCGGTGCCGGTGGGTGGCGGCCCACCGGCACCGGGTACCTTCTCCGCAACCTCGACTGGCAGCCGTTCGCTCCCGCTCGCTTCGGGCGTTCTCGGCTGCGATTCGTCGCCGGCGACCTGCTCGTCGTCCCCTGGGGCCCGTTCCGGGGTGTTCGGCACGAGGTGCAAGCCGTCTCCGCGGCCGGCGCGTTCGAGTGGGTCCCGCACGGGCTCCGATTCGTCGGCGAAGATCGTCGGCGTCATGCCGTGGCGGCTCTCAGGAGTTCGAGGTACTCCGAGCGGGGGATCTCGATGACACCGAGCGATGCCAGGTGATCCGTCTTCCACTGGACGTCGAGCAGCGAGGCCCCGGTCGCACGCAACCAGTCGACCAGGTGCACGAGCGCGACCTTCGAGGCGTCGGTCGCCGTGTGGAACATCGACTCACCGGCGAACAGTCCGCCGATCTGCACGCCGTACAACCCGCCGACCAGGGCGTCGGACCCCGGTTCGTAGATCTCGATCGAGTGAGCCCAGCCGAGCCGGTGCAGCCGCTCGTAGGCATCGACGAAGTCCCGGTTGATCCAGGCACCGGATCGAGACGGATCACCGCACGCCTCCATCACCTCGCGGAACGAGGTGTCCATACGAACCTCGTAGCGACGCATGCTGCGGCGCAGCGATCGGCCCAACCGCAACCCGTCGAGGGGGAGCACCCCGCGGGGGTCGGGGGAGAACCAGGCGAGCCGCCGACGTTCGAACGGCATCGGGAACACCCCGCTGCGGTAGCCCGCGAGCAGTGTGCCGGGTTCGAGGTCGGCACCGATCGCGACGATGTCGCTGTCGTCGATGGGTCCGTCGGTGGGCATGGTCCAGCGACTGGGTGGCGGCTCGATCGGTGTCACCAACCGGTGCGTCGGCAACGCAGCCGGCCGATCCGACGCTGGTCGTTCGCTCACCGTTCCATCTTCGCGTCCGCGAGTCGCTCCGCCGCGCCCGAGCGGCGATTCACTCGTACGAGTAGAAGCCCCGGCCGCTCTTGCGTCCGAGCTGCCCCGCTGCGACCTTGCGTCGCAGGGTCGCCATCGCCGCGTAGTTCGGATCGCCGAACTCCGCGTGGAGTGCATCGAGGATCGCGAGGGACGTGTCGAGTCCGACGAGATCGAGCAGTGCGAACGGACCCATCGGGAATCCGCAGCCGCCCTGCATCGCCGTGTCGATCGCCTCCATCGAGGCCGTGCCGTTCTCGCACATCCGGATGGCGTTGTTCAGATAGGGGAACAGGAGCGCGTTGACGATGAAGCCGGCACGGTCCTCGACCACGACGGCGTCCTTCCCGCACCGCTCGGCGAACGCGACGGCCCGGGCGATCGTGTCCTCGCTGGCGGTGACCGGGCGTACGATCTCGACCAGCCTCATGACCGGAGCCGGATTGAAGAAGTGGATCCCGCAGACGAGCTCGGGGCGTAGCGTGGTCACGGCCAGCTCGACGACCGGGAGCGTCGAGGTGTTCGTCGCCAGTATCCCTTCGGGCTTGACGATCTGCTCGAGTTCGGCGAACAGCGCCTTCTTGACCTCGAGGTCCTCGACGACGCTCTCGATCACGAGATCGCAGTTCGCGAGTTGCCCGAGATGGTCGGTGACACGGATCCGACCGATGATCGCATCGCGCTCGTCGGCGGTCATCTTGTCCTTCGCGACCTGCCGCTCCAGGCCCGAGGTGATGCGGGTCAGCACGTCGTCGGCTCCCGCTGTCGTCCGCGACCTCACGACGACCTCGTGGCCGGATCTGGCGGCGACCTCGGCCAGCCCTGCGCCCATGATCCCGGACCCGACGATGCCCACTTCGAAGATGTCTGCCATGAAACCACCGTAGTTACCCGTCGGTAACCACGCAAGTGCCGATGGTCAGGTCCAGGCGAACACCGGTTGTTCGAGGTGGTCGACCCGTTCGCCGACCCGGCCGGCCATCGCGACCTGGCGGAACTGGTAGAGCACGGCGCCGGTCGGGGCGTGGATGAGGTCCTGCCCGAGCGGCACCTGAACGACCGGGCGATCGCTCTCGGGAATCGACACGAAGCGGGTCTCGCCGTCGCGCAGCGTGTGCAGTCCGACCCGGTACACCGCGAGCACCTCGTCGGGCGACGGGGCCAACGTGGTGTCCTCGCCGGCCCAGAGCACGATCGGCGTGATCACGTACCCCGACCGTGTGGGGTAGTCGTCGAGCCAACCGACAACCGAATCGGTCCCGAGCCGGAGCCCGACCTCCTCGTCGAGCTCCCGCAACGCGGCGTCGACGGGCGACTCGCCCGGATCGAGCCGGCCGCCGGGGAGCGCCCACTGGCGGGCGTGCTTGTTCAGACGCGACGCCCGGCGGCACAGGAGGAACGCGGCGCCACCCGACACACCGACCATGCGACCGTCGCGCCCGTCGAGCGCTCCCGGGACCCGGTCCATGCGCCAGTCATCGGGCAGGAGGGGATCGTGGCGGTCGTCGCCGATCGTGCTGTCGGTGAGCACGACGCACACCGCCGCGTGCTTGCGGCCTGCGAGTGGCACCGATCGCCGCTCATGCCGGGTGAGGTGGTCGGCCAACTGCCGGCGCAGCTCGGGGGAATAGTCGATGACGTCCGGGGCGTTCACGATGTGCCCACTGTTTCACCGTGCCCGGTGCGATGGCGAATCAGGCGCAGGGCCCGAACGAGAGGACGTGCCATGGCGATCCGCCGACTGCACAACGAGACCTGGGGTGTCGAGACCAACTGCTTCGTCTGCGAGCCGACCAACGATCGAGGGCTCCGAATCCCGTTCTCGCACGACGACGAACGGGATGTGGTGACGGCCGAGTTCGAGCTCCCGGCCGCGTTCAGTGGTGCGCCGACGCTGGTGCACGGTGGTGTCACGCTCGCCGTGCTCGACGAGGCGATGGCGTGGGCATGCATCGCGATCGGCGGTCAGTGGGCCGTCACGACCGAGACCTCGACGACGTTCCGTCGGCCCGTGCGCGTCGGGAGCAGGTACCGCGTCGAGGCTCGGGTGGTCGGCCAGGTCGACGATGTCATGCGAACACGAGCAGAAGTGTCGGATCGGCGAGGTGAGGTCCGGGTCGAGGCCACAGCGGTGTTCACGACCCTGGGCGCGGCGCAGGCCACCCGGCTCTCGGGCGTCGAGGTCAGCGATGCCAACCGCAGCTTCGTGAACGACTGAGGACCGTCGGCCCGGGCGCGGCGCGTCGTGAACGCTCGAGCAGCGTCACGTGCCGGCCGGGGTCAGGTATCCGACGAGCGGGACGGCGACGGCGACGGCGATCAGCTGTGCGATCACGAACGCCGGAACCGATGCGGGATCGATGCCCGCGAACGTGTCCGAGAACATCCGGCTCACGGTGACGGCCGGATTGGCGAAGCTCGTCGACGACGTGAAGTAGTAGGCGCCGGCGATGTAGCCGCCCACCGCGAACGCCACGACTCGAGCCTCGCCCGCCCGGACGACGAGGAAGATGACGAGGAGCAGGCCCAGCGTGGCGATGCTCTCGGCGAACACGAGGTGTGCGGCGGACCGATCTCTGGTCGACCACTCGACCGCCGGCAGATCGAACATCACGTTCGCCGCGATGACACCCAGGATCCCGCCCAGGACCTGAACGATCACGTACAGGAGTGCGTCCCCGCGTCCGATGCCGCCGAGGGCGAGATCGGTGAGGGTCACGGCCGGGTTGAAGTGTGCACCCGACACGTGCAGGAACGCCAGGATGAGCGCTGCCAGGACGCCGGCGGTGGCGAGGGCGTTCTGGAGCAGCTGTAGCCCGACGTCGGTCGTGAGGTCCTCGGCCATGATCCCCGAGCCGACCACCGCCGCGAGCAGGAAGAACGTGCCGACGAACTCGCCGACGAGTCGACGCGCGAGAGCAGAGGTCATGCGCAGCAGCTCGGCGTCAGGGCGTCGATCAGCTCGCGGACCCGCTCCTCGATCTCGTCTCGCACCGCGCGGGCGAACGCCAGGTCCTTCCCGGCAGGGTCGGGGAGGTCCCAGTCGATCCGCCGGGCGCCGGGCGTGAGTGGGCACTCGTCGCCGCAGCCCATCGAGATCACCAGGTCGGCCGACAGTGCCATGTCGTCGGTCCAGTGCTGCGGCGCCTGACGCGTGATGTCGATCCCGACCTCGTGCATCGCCGCGACCGCCGACGGGTTGAGCTCGTCGCCGGGATTCGACCCGGCGCTCTGGACGTCGATCCGGTCACCGGCGAGATGGCGCAGCCATCCGGCGGCCATCTGTGAACGTCCAGCGTTGTGTCCACACAGGAACAGCACGGAGGGTCGCCCGAGGTGACGGTGCTGGGCGCCTTCACCGAGCGCAGCCCGGATGGTGGCCAACCGGTCGCCCGCCAGCCGGAAGTAGGCCCATTTGCCCCGCTGCTCGCGCTCGACGATCCCGGCGTTCACGAGCTGTGTGAGGTGATGGCTGATCGTGGGTTGCGAGCGCTCGACCGCGTTCGGCAGGTCGCAGGCGCACAGCTCGGCCGTGGGTGAGGTGGCGATCATCGACAGCAGTCGGAGCCGCACCGGGTCGGCGAGTGCCTTGAGTTGACCGGCCAACTCACCGGCCTGGTCGTCGTCGAGTGGTGAGACGAGGACGCAGCAGTCGGGTCCGCACACATCGGTCATGAGAAACATATTGACAGATGTCGATACGTATGTGCAACATATTGATCCGCATCGATATGAAAGGCACGCCATGCGACTCCAGCTCGCCCTCAACGTCAGCGACCTCGACGAAGCGATCGATTTCTACACGAAGATGTTCGACACCGAGCCGTACAAGGTCAAGCCGGGCTACGCCAACTGGGAGATCGCCGAGCCACCGCTGAAGCTCGTGCTGTTCGAGAACCCCTCCGCCGCTGCCGGTTCGCTCAACCATCTCGGCGTGGAGGCCGACACGGCCGGCGAGGTGGTCGCCGCCGAGGCCCGTCTGTCTTCGTCGGGCCTACAGACGACCGGCATCGACGACACGATCTGCTGCTTCGCCGAGAAGGTCGAGACGTGGGTCCATGCCCCCGACGGCAACCGCTGGGAGTGGTACGTCAAGCAGGCCGATCACGAGACGCAGCTCGAGAACGTGATCGTGTCGAGCGGTGGCGACGCGACGCCGGGCACGGCCTGTTGCGGCTGAGTGTGGGCTCGAGGGAGCGTTGAAGCGCTCGTCGGGCCTGCCGCTCAGTCGTCGTCCGGCGGTGTGCGGCCCGGTTCGGTCGGGTCGGGGATCGCATCGATCTCACGCCCGGCGCGGCTCCGGGCACGGGCGCGTTCGATGATGTCGTCGACATCGGCGGGCTCGTCGTTGCGATCGTCGGCGGGTTCCCGGTGCTTCTCGCCCGAACGGTCGCGGCCCTGGTGCGGTGAGGCGGCCGCGCGACTGCGCAGCCTGGCGATCAACCACATGACGCCGCCGATCACGACGATCCAGAGCAGCACCGTGCCGACACCGATACCGCCATCCGACGAGGTCTCGCTGGTCTCGACGGTCGACCCCTCGGGGATCGAGGGCGCGACCGGGAGCCCGGTCGTCTCGGTCGCCCGGTCGGCGAGACCGTCGGCAGCGACGTCGATGATCCGGCCGGTTCCCTCCGAGATGGCGAAGTGGGCGATCGTCATCGCGTACGGCCCCTGACGCCACGCGACAGTGCGCGTCCACAGCCCCTCGTCGGCGCCCAGGAACGCGACCCCGCCGTCGAACGGCGGGCTGACCTGATCGAGGCCGTCCTCGGTGCCGACCACGACGGCTTGCTCGACGAATGCTCGCGCCTCGGCGTCCGAATTCCAGCGGGTGACCTCGCGCAGGAGGATGTCGTCGTCGGCGGAGGTCCAGACGTCGACGGCGGCTCGCATCGACCGCGCCGCCGATGAGCCGGGATCCAGATACGCGGTCGCATCGGGTGAGAGCGGTGCGTACTCGTCGAACGTCAGGTCGGTCGGCGGCTCGACAGCGAGTTCGAAACCGTCCGGGACGTCGTCGTCGACCAGCAGCGCCGACGGCGGGATCGGATTCGTTCCAGCGGACAGGGCGGCGAGCACGATCGCCATCGTCTTCATGTGACGTCAGCCGCGGTAGCCGTGGGTGATCGGCATGCGCCGGTCCTTACCGAATGCCTTCGGGCTGACCCGCACGCCCGGTGGCGACTGACGTCGCTTGTACTCGGCGATGTCGACGAGCCGGGTGATCCGCCGGACCAGGTCGGCATCGTGGCCCATCTCGATGATCTCCTGAGCCGTGCGGTCGTGTTCGATGTACAGCCTGAGGATCGGATCGAGCACGTCGTAGGGCGGGAGCGACTGGTCGTCACGCTGGTCGGGGCGCAGCTCGGCAGACGGCGGCTTCGTGATCACGTTCGGTGGGATCACATCACGACCGGCCGCCCGGTTCACATAGCGGCACAGCTCGTACACGTCGAGCTTGAGCACGTCCTTGATCACCGCATACCCGCCGACCGAGTCGCCGTAGATCGTGAAGTACCCGACCGCCAACTCGCTCTTGTTGCCCGTGGTGAGCACCATCCAGCCCATCTCGTTCGACAGCGCCATCAGCAACTGGCCCCGACATCGCGATTGGATGTTCTCGTAGGTGAGGCCGGGCTCGCGGCCCTCGAACGATGGTGACAGCATGTCGAGGTAGGCCTGGAAGGCCGGCTCGATCGAGATCGTCCGGTAATCGATCCCCAGGTTCTCGGCGAGCAACTGCGCATCGCGCTTGGAGTGGTCGGACGAGTATCGCGACGGCATCGACACGCCGTGCACGTGCTCGGGACCGAGCGCATCGGCGGCGATGCAGGCGACGAGCGTCGAGTCGATGCCGCCCGACAGCCCGATCACGACGTCGCTGAAGCCGTTCTTGCGCAGGTAGTCGCGGGTGCCGAGAACCAGCGCGTCGTACAGCTCGCGATGCTGGTCGAGTGGCACCGCCACGGTTGACTCGACGACTCCGTCGTTCGAGCGGGGCGAGTCGCTGACGCGCACGATCGGCAGTTCGTCGTCCGTGCGCTTGCCGCGCGGGTCGAGCAGGCGACGGCGGTACACCGGCGGGATCGACACGTCGACGATCATGAGGTGCTCCACGAACTGGGGCGCTCGGGCGAGCACGTTTCCTTCGGCGTCGACGACGAACGACCCGCCGTCGAACACGAGTTCGTCCTGTCCGCCGACCTGGTTGACGTACACGATCGCGGAGTGGGCGTCCTGGGCACGGGTGGCGACCATGCGCTCGCGCCCCGCGTCCTTCTCCCAGTGGTACGGCGATCCGTTGATGTTCACGTTCAGCTCGGCGCCGCCGGCGGCTTGCGTCGCGAGCGGCCCGAACGGCGACCAGATGTCCTCGCAGATCGACACACCGATCTTGACGCCGCCGATCTCGTACAGCTCGAGGGGGTCGCTCTCGGTACCGGGCGTGAAGTAGCGCTGCTCGTCGAACACTGCGTAGTTGGGCAGGAGACGCTTGCGGTACGTGCCGATGATCTCGCCACGAGCGCACACGGCGGCGGCGTTGTAGAGGTCGCGATCGGCATCGACGAACCCGACGACCGCTGCGCATTCGCCCGTGTGCGCAGCGAACGAGTCGAGCATCGCGCGGTTGTCGGCCACGAATCCGGGCTTCAGCACGAGGTCTTCGGGGGGATACCCCGTGATCGACAGCTCGGGGGTCGCGATCAGGTCGCATCCCGCCGTCTCCGCGCGCTCGTAGACCTCGATCAGCTTCTTCAGGTTGCCGTCGAGATCGCCGACGGTCGGATCGAGCTGGGCGAGAGCGAGACGAAGAACGGTCACCTCGTCAGGCTAGCGATGCCGGTTCGGGCGACCCGTGCGACACGCCGGGCCGACCGACGTGTCGTCGCTCAGTCCGAGAAGAAGCCCACCACGTCGACGACGAGATCGGTCGTGACGAGCGACGTGAAGTACACGCTGTCCGACGCCGACACCGTCGTGAACGCGAACGCCGCCCGTGTGTGTCCCGGTCCGTCGTAGTTCACGTTCGACACGACCGGGGCCACCGGGCCGGGGTGGGCAGAGACCCAACCGGGGCCGGTCGTGTTGGTGGCCGTGATGTTCTGGGCGACCGCGGACGCTCCGGCGGTCGCGGACGGTGTGTCGATCTCGACCGACTTCAGGGGCCCGAGTGACGACGAGCCGACCGGCACCCGGGTGTCGACGTTCCGCGTCGGCGCGATCGTGTTGTACAGCCCGGTGCCGGATGTCGCGGCGTCGTCGGAGGTGACGTAGCCGAGCACGTCGACGGCCACGTCGGCGATACCGACCGTCGTCAGGCTGATCCCACCGTTGCTGCCGACGGGGACCACGATCATGTTGGCGCGGACCTCCGACGGTGAGACGTTCACGTTCGAGGTCCCGGGCCAGGGTGTGCCCCCGGCGTGGCCGCCGATGAACCCGGCCGACGTGGGGCGCCCGATCGTGGCGACGCCGATCACGACGGCGGCCACGGTGTCGTCGTCGGGCACACCCAGTTGACCGAGCACGTCGATGTCGATTCGGTCGGCGGATCGGCGGTAGGGATTGGGGCTGCCGGAATCGAGGGCTCGCCCGGTCGGGATCCGGGTGTCGGCAACACGAGCGGGATCGAGCGCCACGAAGCGCCCGTCGTCACTCGAACCCCCGGTCTCGACGAACCATGCCATCACGTCGACGACCACGCGGGCTGTCGTGGCCGACTCGATCACGAACGAACCGTCCGGTGCCAAGGCGACCACGGCCGCGTTCGCCGCGATCGTGTTCGGGCGATCGGCATTGAGCGACGAGGTCGTCGGCCGGCGGGTCCGCGCCGCCCACGCGCGGACGAACCCGGGCCCGGCGGTGGCGTCGTACGTCAGGTTCACCAGCGCGGCGGTGGCGCCCGTCGGTGGATCGAGATCCACGACCCGTGTCGTGCCGTTGACGACCGGACCCGCCGGCACCGGCACGTCCTCACCGGTGTCGTATGCCCGGAACGAGTTGATCGGCACCAACTTGAGATCGGTGGCCGAGGGAGCAGCGGGCACGCTCGCGGGCCGGATCATTCGCAGGCCCCCACCGACGCTCACGTAGTAGAGCGCCATCACGCCGTCGGCGTCGAACCCGAACGTCATGTCGGTGAGCCCGAACGCGCCCGTGGCGAACGGTGCGCCGTAGTCGACCGATCCACCGGCGGTGCGGAGCCAGATGTTGCCGGAGCCACCGTCGCCGAACAGGTAGGCGCCGTCGTACTGCTTCGGCCAGAGGCCGTTCGGCACGAACGCACCGGCCGAGATGTAGCTGCCGAGGCTCCGGCCGTAGGAGGTGATCGGATCGGTGAGGCCGGCGGGCGGTCCCGGGCAGTTGGCGGTCTGGCCTTGCGGGCACGGGCCCTCGCGTGACGGCCACCCGTAGTTGGAGCCGACCCGACCGTTGTTGACCTCTTCCAGCGTGTTCTGCCCGACGTCGTTGATGAAGAATCGACCCGCCCCGTCGTTGCGGTCGACCGCGATTCGCCACGGGTTCCGGAGCCCCCAGGCGTAGATCTCCTGACACTTGGTGGTCGACCGGGCGCTCGTGCCGCTCCGTGCGCAGGGGGCGCTGTCGGCACCGGCGAACGGGTTGCCCGGCGCCGGCCGGCCGTCTCGGGTGATGCGCACGATCTTGCCGTTGAGGAGCGACAGATCCTGGGCGGCGTCGTTCGATCCGCCGCCTCCCGAGTTGCCGCGAGGGTCCCGGCCGGCGTCGCCGATGCCGACGAGCAGGTTGCCCTGCGGGTCGATGTCGAGATCGCCGCCATTGTGATTCCCTCCGGTCGACGCGATGTTGTCGAGCAGGATCACCTCGGTTGCCGGATCGACGGTGGCCCGGTCGAACGTGAACCGGCTGACCCGGTTCACGCACCCTCCGCCCGCGTCGACGGTGTAGTACACGTAGATCCAACGGTTGAGCAGGAACGCCGGATCGGCCGTCAACCCGAGGAGGCCGCGCTCGCTCTGCGTGCACACCGTGAGGTCGAGGACCGTGCTGAACGGTTGTCCCGGCGACGCGACCTTGATGCGGCCGGTGCGCTGCTCGAGCACGGCGATCTGATCGCTCGGCAACCACTCGACCGTCGTGGCCCGGTCGAAGTCGGTGATGGCCGTGTCGGTGAAACCGGACGGGGGCGTCGCAGCGTGAGCCACGTCGGCAGACGCGCCCAGCACGGCGATCGAACCCACGATCAGCGAGGCGGCGGGCCAGATCGAACGACGGAGCATGGTCGCTGAACGTAGCGGACGACCGGCCACCGCGGGGAGCGCCTCCGATCCGCTGTGACGCGGCGTCGACCAATACCGTCGGTGCACGTCGTCGAGGGGGTCGCACATGAAGTTCGTCTGGTTCAACCTGCAGCCTTGGCCGCACCTGCCGGAGAACTTCCGGCAGGAACATCGGTCGGTGTGGGTCGACATCCCGTCGTCGTTGTTCGACCCCGAAGTGGCTCACGAGGTGTACAACTCGTATCTCGATCAGCTCGAGTTCGCGGACGAGCTCGGCTACGACGGGATCGGCTGCAACGAGCACCACCAGAACGGCTACGGGCTGATGCCGAGCCCGAACCTCATCGCGGCGGCGCTGGCGCGGCGTACGAGCAACTCGGCGATCTGCGTGATCGGGAACTCGATCGTGGGGTACAACCCGCCGACCCGGGTGGCGGAGGAATTCGCGATGCTCGACTGCATCTCCGGCGGCCGGCTCGTCGCGGGGTTCCCGGTCGGCACCCCGATGGACACCAACTTCTGCATGGGTCAGATCCCGGCGCTGACCCGCGACAAGTACGTGGAGTCGCACGATCTGATCATGAGGGCGTGGACCGAACCCGAACCGTTTGCGTTCGACGGGCGGTACACCCAGCTGCGGCACGTCAACATCTGGCCCCGTCCCGTACAGCAGCCGCACCCGCCGGTGTACATCCCCGGCGGCGGTTCGATCGAGACCTGGGACTTCTGCCTCGACCATGACTACAACTACTCGTATCTGTCGTTCGGTGGCTACAAGGCGGGCAAGTCATTGCTCGACGGTTTCTGGCAGCGCCAGGAGGAGCGGGGTGATCGCGACGACAACCCCTACCGCGCCAGCTTCGCCCAGATCATCGCGGTGGCCGACACCGACGAGGAGGCGGAGCGGTTGTACGCGGAGCACATCCTCTACTTCTTCAACAACTGCCTCCACGTGTATCCGGGGTTCGCTGATCCGCCCGGCTACCGCACGCTCAAGACGTTGAGGGCCGGCAAGCTCAGCCAGCTCCGTAAGGAGACGATGGAGTTGTTCCAGAAGCTGACGTGGAAGGATCTCGTGGAGTCGGGCGCGGTCATTGCGGGCAGTCCTGACACCGTCGCCGAGCAGATGGAGCAGCTGGCGCACGATCTGCGGGTCGGCACGGTGTTCTGCCTGATGCACACCGGCAACATGCCCGACTGGAAGGTGCGCAACTCGTCGCAGCTGTTCGCCGAGAAGGTGATGCCTCGGTTGCAGGGCCTCTGGCCCGATCATGACCCGTCACCGTGGTGGTGTTCGCCGATGGCCGAGCGGCGCACGAATGACGCGGCGAGCGTCGACGCCGCACGGCGATCGGCCGAGGTGTCCGATGTCGAGGGCGCGCTGTGAGCGTGATCGAGCGGCGGGACGTCACGACGCAGCGGGACGTCGACGCGACCGTCCAAGTGCGAGGTTCGTCGGGTTCGCCGGTGGTGTGGTTCCACGGTGCCGGTGGCCTCCTGCCCGAAGAGCCGCTCCTGGATGCGCTCGCGGTCGATCACGTGGTCTTCGCACCTGAATGGCCCGGCTACGGCCTGCAGGAGACCGAGACGCTGCTGTTCGACATGCTCGACTTCACGCTGCACGGTCTCGATCTCGTGGAAGCCCTCGCGCTCGGTGAGCCACCACACCTCGTCGGCCATTCGATGGGAGGCATGATCGCTGCGGAGATGGCATCGCTGAACCCGGTGTCGGTGGCGTCGCTGACACTGATCGGTGCTGCCGGTCTGTGGATCGACGAGGTCCCGGTGCCCGACCTGTTCTCGATGGTGCCGTTCGAGCTGGCCGAGGTGTTGTTCGTCGATCCGGTGGCGGGTGAGCAGCTGTTGACCGCCGGCCGTGACTTCACCGACGACTCGGCGCTGATCGATTTCATGGTCGGCAATGCCCGCCGGATGGGAACGGCCGGCAAGATCCTGTTCCCGATCCCGAACCGTGGTCTCTCGAATCGGCTGTACCGCATCACGAGCCCGACCCTGCTCGTGTGGGGCGAGCAGGACCGGATGTACCCGCTCGTCTATGCCGAACGCTTCCGGGAGCTGCTCACGTCGGCCGACGTCGACCTGGTGACGATCCCCGACGCCGGCCACATGGCTCCGTACGAGCAGCCGGCGGCTGTGATCGCCGCGATCGGTGGGTTCGTCGACTGACCGCTCGGCGACCACGAGTGCTCCGCAGCCCGCCCGGGGCGAACCGGTCTACGATCGTCGTGTGATCGAGGTGGAAGCCCTGGAGACGCGGTTCGGTGCCGTTGTGTGCGGCGTCGACCTGCGCCGGGCCGACGATGATGTCATCGAGGCGCTCGTCGAGGCGTGGATCGAGTTCGGGCTCCTGGTCTTCCCCGGTCAGCACCTGTCGCCGGACGAGCAGGATTCGTTCGCACGCCGGTTCGGTGAACTGGAGTTCACGGCGACGCCGCTGACGAACGTGCGCCGTGACGGCACGCTTCGAACCGATCCCGACGACCATTTCGTTCGGTCGCTGCGAGGTAACGAGGGGTGGCATCACGACAGCACCTACCTGCCGGTGCAGGCCAAGGGCGCGGTGTTCACGGCCGAGATCGTGCCGACCGAGGGCGGGGCGACCGGTTTCGCCGACATGCGTGCGGCGTACGAAGCACTCGACGACGTGACTCGCGAACGCGTTGCCGGGCTGGCCGCCCATCACTCGCGCCGGTTCAGCATGGAGCGTGCCGGTCACCACATCGATGACGAGGTGGCCGGACAGCTCTACGGCTACGACGTCGGCCAGCCGCCACTGCGCCCGCTGGTGAAGGTGCACCCCTGCACCGGCCGGTCGAACCTGCTGATCGGCCAGCACGCATTCGACGTCATCGGGATGGCGCCGGACGACTCGGAACGGCTGCTCGATCGACTCAACGCCGAGGCCACGGTCGACTCGGTGACGTACCACCACGAGTGGACCGTCGGCGACGCCGTGCTCTGGGACAACCGCCGCCTCATGCACCGCGCCACGCCGCACGATCCCCACGAGCCGCGACGCATGTGGCACACCCGCATCGCCGGTGACCCCGCGACCGAGTCGGCGCTGAACTCCTGACGCCGGCCGAACCACGCCTCGGTCGGCGGTCTCAGATCGCTGCCAACCGGTCGGCCGCGGGTGTCTCGGGCGGCGATTGTGGGTGGTAGCGCTCGACGAACACGTGGTCGTGGTCGGCGCCGAGCGCCCGCACCGCATCGCCACAGGCATCGACGAACTCCGGGCTGCCGGCGATGTAGATGCTGTGACGGGTCAGGTCCGGCATCAGGTCGCCGAGCATGTCGGGAATCCGGCCGGTGAACCTGGCGTCATCCGGCGGGTCGTCGCCCGTGTAGGTGACACGGAAGTCGAAGCGCCGATGCTTGGCCGTCCACCACGCCATCAGGCCCTCGTCGAACACGTCGTCGGCTGAGCGAGCCGAGTACAGCAGCGTCACCTTGTGGCGGAATCCGCGGCGGAGCGCGGCGTCGGTGAGCGACAGGATCGGCGCCAACCCCGACCCCGCGGCGAGGCAGAGCACCGGCGTATCGGTACCGGGGTCGCCGATGAAGGTGCCGTAGGGACCCGCGACGGTGATGCGGTCGCCGACGGCGAGGCGGTCGTGGATCCAGCCGCTCGTCCGCCCGTCGGGCACCCGTGCCACGAGGAGCACGATCTCGCCGTCGGATCGCGGCGCGTTGGCGATCGAGTAGGGGCGCGGTGGCGCTTCCGAGCGTTCGTCGCCGACCATCAGGTATTGGCCCGGCCAGAACCGGATGGGGTCGCCGATCGGCCGCAGTCGCAGCTCGACGATCTTCGGGGTTCGGACCGTCTTGTCGGTGACGACGCAGGCGACGCGGTCACGCGGCGGGAACAGCTTGGGCATGGCGTCGTCGGTGCCGAACTCGATCTCGACGACGTCGTCGATCGGCTTGGCCATGCACATCAGGCGGAAACCGGCGTCGCGTTCGGTCGCCGACAGTGCCATGTCGAGTACGACTCCCTGGTCGACCTCGCCCGTCACGACCTTCGTCTTGCACTCGCCGCAGGCCCCGGCCCGGCAGTTGTTCGGCAAGGCGTAGCCGGCACGCTCGAGCGAGCTCAGCACGGTGTCACCCGGCTCGCACCGCACCTCCTTGCCGGACGGCGCGAGCCGGATGGTTGCCTCCCCCATGTGAGTCAGAACACCGGGATGATGTCTTCGAGGTCGACGTCGTTGACCTCTTCTCCTGTGATGTCGACCTCGGGGATCGCCGGGAACGGGATGTCGTACTTGTCGAGCACGGCCTTGAGGTTGAGGATCGCCTGGCGCCAGTTCTCGCGCTTGTCGTCGAACTCGGGGATGTGGAAACCGGCCTCGCGGGCGACGGTCTCGCAGCGGCGCTGCACCTCGATGAAGTCGTCGGGCAGGTCCCAGAAGTCCTCCGGTGGCTCGAACAGCACGGCCGACAGGAACAGGTAGCCGGCCCGGATCTGCTTGGTGATCAAGGCCCGTTCCGACAGGTCGAGCTTCGGGTAGTCACGCTCCATCAGGCTCATGCAGATCGCCATGTGGCGGCCCTCGTCGCGACCGATGTTCGTGAACGCCTCCTGGAAGACCGTCTCGCGGGCGCCCTCGGCCATCTGGTGGAAGATGGTGGCGGCGGCGATCTCGCCCATGAGGAACGACGAGAACAGCACGGCGAGCGGGTACTTCGGCACTGCCTGGCGGTAGCCCTCCCAGTATCGGCCGCCGTTGAAGTACAGCCATTTGGCGTTGCGCTGGGCGAGTTCGCCGAGCTCGGTCTTCGGTTCGTAGGTCAGCGGGTCGTCGTAGCCCAGCATCTTCGTGATCGCCATACCGCACATCTGCTCGTGGTTCTGCTCGTCGCGGGTGACGGAGAAGAAGCAGCGCCGCACGGCGTCTTCTTCGTGCACCTCGTAGGTCTTGATGAACGCCTCGGCGAACACCGGTGGCGCCGACGCATCGAACACCGACAGCAGCGTCCACCAGTAGGCGATCGCCTCGCGCTCCTCCCACGTGTACGACTCGGGGTCGAACGTGTCCCAGGACAGCATCGCCGGGTCCCAGACCTCACGCTGGCTGGCGGCCCAGATCTCCTCCATCTTCTCGGTGCCCCGGTGCCAGCTGAGCGGGAAGACGTTGGGCTGTGGTGTCGCCGGTGGGAACTCCATCTCGCGAGCCAGTTGCGTCCTCGGTGCCATTCGTCGTTCCCTCCACGGTCGGGGCGACCTCATGCCGCCCGATCGATCCAACCTTAGTCGTCTCGAACGAGATCGTCAAGGTTAAAATGATATCAGGTGTGGAGAGTTCCCGACGGCACGGAAGGGTGCTCGAGCAGCCGTGACAGGTCTCCGGCGAAGGCGTCGACGCGGTCCCGATCGAGGGCGCCGAAGAAGTCGCGTTCGACCACGTTCTGGCGTTCGTAGGCGGCGACCAGACGGTGCTCGCCGTCGGGGGTGAGGCGCACGGTGACGAGCCGACGGTCGGCCGATTCACGTGACCGGTCGACGAGCCCGTCGCGTTCGAGCGTGTTGAGCACGCTCGAGACGGCGGCCCGCGACAGACCCGAGAGACGGGCGATGTCGCGCGGCTCGAGCTCACCGGCCACCCACACGCAGAACATCACCCGGAACCCGGCCATGCTCCAACCGGCCGGGCGGTGGACCTCGGCCTCCAGCCGCTGCACGAGCAGCGTCGATGCCCGGATCAGGTCGAACGACGCTCGGAGCGAGTCGAGGTCGGTGGTCGGTGCCGCCTCCGACACGGCGGCCAACGCCGCCCGCTCGAACGACTGCGCATCCATCGTCTCGCACATGCCGTCATGGTAGGAGAGTGCCCGCACGGGTTCGCGAGCTTCGGACGCTGGCGCCTGCAGACGTGTTCGGCTAGCAACTGCACATGGTCAAGTACGCCGAGGGTCCGTCCACACAGGTCGAGGTGCAGATCGACGCTCCCGTCGAGGCCGTGTGGCCAGTGCTCTGCGACATCAACGTCCCGGCTTCGTTCTCACAGGAGTTCCAGCGAGCCGAGTGGATCGACGCAGGTCCTGCGCTCGGTGCGACGTTCCGCGGCCACAACCGTCACGAGGCGGTCGGCGAGTGGAGCGTCGTGTGCACCGTCACGGCGCTGGAACACGAACGGATCTTCGAGTGGACCGTCGGCGACGTCGCCGACAAGGTGGCTCGCTGGCGCTTCGACCTGCACACGGGCGGTTCTGGGTCGTGCACCCTCCGTTTCAGCGCCGAGATGGGCCCGGGGCCGTCTGGCCTGACGCCCATGATCGAACGCATGCCGGAACGCGAAGAGGAGATCGTCGCCCGGCGTCTGGCCGAATGGACCGACAACATGCGTCGCACCGCGGAGGGCATCAGGGACCTCGTCGAGGGTTCGCCAGCGTGATGTTGCGGATCGGGGTCACGCCGCCGGGCGTCGATCAGGCGTCGCTCGAGTTCGTGCGCGATGCCGAACGTCTCGGGGCCGACTCGGTGTGGGCGCCCGAGGCGTGGATGTACGACGCGCTGACCCCGCTGGGCTACCTCGCCGCCGTCACCGACACGATGCGTCTCGCCACCGGCGTCGTCCAACTCGGCGCCAGGTCGCCGGCGATGCTGGCCATGTCGGCGTTCGCGCTCCAGGCGATGTCCGACGGACGCTTCATCCTCGGTGTCGGCACCAGTGGTCCCCAGGTGATGGAGGGGTGGCACGGTGTCCGGTTCGACCGACCCTTGACCCGCACCAGCGAGACCATCGACATCATCCGACGCGTCGCCGGCGGCGAACAGCTCGACTTCCGGGGGAGCACCTATACCCTCCCGCTGCCGAACAGCCAGGGTCGGGCGCTGCGCTCACCGGTCGCCGGTGCGCACATCCCGATCTACGTGGCGTCGATGGGTCCGGCCAACCTCCGACTCACCGGTGCCAAGTCCGACGGCTGGATCGGCACGGCCTTCCTGCCCGAGTCGGCCGACGCCTACCTCGACCCGATCCGAGACGGCGCCGAGTCGGTCGGCCGCACGCTCACCGACATCGAGCTCACCGTCGCCGTCGGTCTGGAATTCACCGACGACGTCGAGGGTGCCGGCCGACGGCACGCGGCCGGGTACGCGTTCACCATCGGTGCGATGGGCTCGCCGTCGGCGAACTTCTACAACCGGGCGTTCTCCCGACAGGGTTTCCACGATTCCATCACCGAGGTCCACCGTCTGTGGCAGGCCGGGGATCGGGAGGCAGCAGGTGAGGCGGTGCCGATCGAGATCGGCCTGCACACCAATCTGATCGGAGACGACGCTGCGGTGACCGAACGCCTCCGGAGGTACCGCGACGCCGGCATCGACACGCTGCGGGTCAACATCCCCGGCGACGACCACGGCGAACGGCTCGACCACCTGGCCCGTTTGGTGGATCTCGTCGGGGTGGTGAACACCGAGACCGCTCCCTGACCGCGTTTCCCCCTGCCGTGGCGGTCGGCGACCGCCGCCGGCCGCGAGGGGAACACGGTGACGTGTCAGCGTCGTCGTCGGTTCGGATCCGACCGTCGACGGTGAGAGGTGGTTGCGCAGAGCGGCCGAGCTCCCGGTGATTCGTCGTCTCACCCCGGCGGCGCCGATGGTGCATCGAAGGGTGAGCCCGACGGGACCGGGCTGGTGGCCGGGTCGGGTGGGGATGGTGTCGTTGGCCGCGTGCCCTGGACGCAGGGTTCGAGACGGCGGTGTTCTGGTCGGGGTGAGAGGATTTGAACCTCCGGCCTCCACGTCCCGAACGTGGCGCGCTAACCAAGCTGCGCTACACCCCGTAGCGGACGCCGATGTTATCCGGCGGTTGCGGGTTCTTCCTCGGCTGCGCCGTCAACTTCCGATTCGGCGCCGTCACCGTCCGCGTCGCCCACCGGCTCGTCGCCGGCCTCGACGTCTGGCTCGGGCAGGCCCTCGAAGTAGGTGCCGCCCTGGGTCACCGCCATCATCGCTCGGCGCAACCGAAGCGCGTCGAGCGGCTTGATCAGCCAACCATCGGCACCGGACCGTTGCGCCAGGAACAGGTCGGCTCGCCGGTCGAGCAGCATGATCGCCGGTACGTGGGGCAGCGTGCCACCCGATTCGTCGAGCCGCAGCGACATCGTGATCGCCATGCCGCCCATCGATCCGACCTGCAGATCGAGGATCGCCAGATCGGGAACCCGTTCGCCGACCACGTCCGAAACCACACGGCCCTCACGGCAGACGGTGAACGTCGTGTCGGGCCCGCCGAGCGCAGCGGTGACCTCGTCGACGATCCAATCGGCATCGGTGGCGAGCAAGATGTGCACACGCCGACGATACTCCTCCCGATCGTGTGAGCGAGCATGCGCTCAGAGCTCCTCATCGCTCACACCGAAGAGGTGGGCGCCGAGGAGGGCCAGGGCGGCCACGTCGTGCACGTCGCTCGGCAGCAGCGGCACCTCGATGATCGCATCCGGGCCGACCCGGTCGACGAGCGGCTCGAGCTCGCGCCGCTCGGCGTGGGCGACGGTCCGGAGCTCGGCCAGGTTGGCCCACAGCGCAGCCACGTCGTCGTCGCCGCGCTCGCGAGCTGCGTCGGCGCGACGGGTCGCATCCGCCACCGAGCCGTCGCCGAACCCGGGATGCAGCCGGTTGACGACGGTCGCCGCAACGGCGAACCCCTGCTCGGCGATCTGGTCCGCGAACCACGCCGCCTCCGTCACGGTGTCGTGCTGCGGCGACGAGACCAGCAGGAACTTCGTGTGATCGTCGTGCAGCAGCGCCGTGACCTCCTCGGCCCGTTCGCGGAATCCGACGTCCATCCCGGCGAACGCCTGGAAGAACGCCACCGCATCGGTGAGTACGTCGGAGCCGACGATACGACCGATCGCACGCAGGATCGGCTGGGTCGCGACCGAGAGCATCTTCATGCCGGTGCGGGTCGGCACCATCATCAGCTTGAACGCCTTGTGGTCGAGGAACCGGGTGAGCACACCCGGCGCCTCCAGGAAATCGAGTGCGTTGCGACTCGGCGGCGTGTCGACCACGACGAGATCGAAACGCTCGTCGGCGTGCAGTTCGTGCAGCGCCTCGGACGCCATGTACTCCTGGGTGCCGCTCAACGCGCTCGCGATGTTCTGGTAGAAGCGGTTCTCGACGATGCGGTCGGCCTGCTCGGCGTCGACGGCGTGCGCACGCACGACCCGTTCGAACATCGCCGGGGTGTCGAGCATCATCGCCCACAGCTCACCGTCGATGATGCCGTCGAGCACGACCGGCTGCGGGCTTCCCGAGAGCCCGTCGGGAAGGCCGAGCGCGTCCGCCAGACGTCGTGCCGGATCGATCGTGACCACGACCACCTTGCGTCCCCGCCGAGCCGCCTCGATGCCGATGACTGCGGCGATGGTCGTCTTGCCGACGCCCCCCGAACCGCAGCACACCACGACACGGGCACTGCGGACGACGGCGTCGAGGTCGGCGCTGCTCACGTCGACAATCCTGCCGCCAGCGCGGCCACGTCGTCAGGCGCGATCGATGCCGTCGGCCGGGTCGCCAGCCTGACCTGCCGCAGCGGGACCGCACTCGTCAGTCGATCCAGTTCCTGCTGCTGCTCGCGGATGCGCTCTCGTCGGAACGTCGCCGCTGCGACCGCGTCGTCGACCTGTGCCCGAGCACGTCCGAACGACACGTCAGCCGGATCGGGGAGCCCGGCAGTGCCGTCGACCTGGTTGACGACGATCGGCGCGAGGCGAACGCCGACCCGCTCCTCGATGGCGTACGAGGTCTCGATCAACTCGTTCACCGGCGTCGTCTCGGGCAACGTGACGAGTACGACCTGACAGCGGTCGGGGTCGCTCAACAGCTCCTGGACGGCCCGGGCCTGCTCGCGCACCGGACCGCCGCGGGCGGCGTCGAGCAGCCCGGTGGCTGCGGTGAGGAACGTGATCGCATGGCCGGCAGCCGGTCCGTCGACCACGACGAGATCCCACCTGCCCGAGCGTTCGAGCTGCTTGATCTTGCCGAGTACGACCAGATCGTCGATCCCGGGCGCAGCGGTGCCGATCACGTCGATCACGCCCGTCGACACCAGACGCTTCGCGATGCGCTTGAATCCGTGCTCGAAGAGGTACTCCTCGAGCAGGTCGGGCGCCGACAGGTGCCGCACCTCCAGGTCGGGGAGCAGCCCGTCGAGTGTCGGCTTGCCGTCCAGTTCGACCACGAGCACACGCCGACCCGCATCCGCTGCGGCACGCGCCAGAACTGCCGTTACCGTGGTCTTCCCCACGCCACCCTTGCCCGCAACGATCACGAGGTTCGTCGCGGTGAGTTCGGTGAGGGCAGTGACGTTCGACAGCAGGATCTCCGGAGGCACTTCGTGCGCAGACTACTGATCGCCATGCTCGCCGCCATCGGCGCCGCCGGGATGCTCGCCTCGCCGGCCGGCGCTCAGGACGACGCCGAGGTCGAGGAGGCACGGGTCGACGTGTTGCAGGTGAGCGGGTTGTTCGACGAGATCATCGTCGCCGAGATCGGTGACGCGATCGACCGAGCCGAGGAGCAGGGCAGCCAGGCGCTCATCCTGCAGGTCGACAGTCGTGGCGCGGTGGTGAGCGACGACGCCATGGCTGCCCTCCTGGGCCGGATCGACACGGCTCCCGTCCCGATCGGGGTGTGGGTCGGCCCGAGCGGCGCCCGCCTGTACGGCACGCCCGCCCAGATCCTCGCGGTCGCCGACGTGACCGGCATGGCGCCCGGTTCTCGCGTCGGTAACGTCGGCCCGCCGGTGTCCGACGACATCGACCTCGGCCCCGGTCTGACCGAGCTCAGTGCCAGCACGGTCGGTCTGTCCGACGCCCGTTCGCTCGCCGTGTTCAAGCAGCGGATCTCCGACGAGGGGATCGCCACCATCCTCAACATGATCGACGCGCTCGACGGCTACACCGAGGACGGCGTCGAGTTGAACACCACGACCGAGGTGGTGACCGAGAGCGGCACGGTGCAGCGCGAGACGGTCGCCGAGGCCCGGTTCGCCAAGCTCGACCTGGTCGACCAGCTCTTCCACACGGTTGCGAGCCCGCCGGTCGCCTATCTGCTGTTGCTGATCGGGCTGGCACTGATCGTGTTCGAGTTCTACACCGCCGGTGTCGGCATCGCCGGCGTGGTCGGTGCGGTGTGTGTGGTCCTCGCCTCCTACGGGCTGGCGGCGCTGCCGGCACGCGGTTGGGCCGTTGCACTGCTGGTGATCGCCATGTTCGCGTTTGCGGTCGACGTTCAGGTCGGTATCCCGCGCTTCTGGACCGGCGTCGGCATCGTGCTCACGATCATCGGGAGCCTCTGGCTCTACGAACCGGTGAGCGGCACCGATCTGCGACCGTCGTGGCTGGCGCTGATCACCGGGATCGGCGGGGTCATGCTCACGTTCATCGTCGGCATGCCGTCGATGACACGTACCCGTTTCGCAACGCCGACCGTCGGTCGTGAATGGATGATCGGCGCCGAGGGCGAGGCGGTCACCCCGATCGACCCCGAGGGCACCGTGCAGGTCCGCAACGGGCAGTGGCACGCGCGCACGAATCGCGCCACGCCGATCGCAGCGGGCGAGCAGCTCCGCGTCGCTGCGATCGACGGTGTGACCCTGGAGGTCGAACCGCTCGAAGGCGCCGCCAGGGACTACCGCGAGATGCGCAAGAAGTCCGGTGAGTCCGACGCCGATTCGTCGGATGTGGATGCTGCGCCGCCGACGCCTCGCTGACCCCGCGACCGCTCGCCGTAGGAGCACACGGTCGGGGCGTCCGCGGTCCGGACGAGGTGGAAGCCAGGGCCGACGCCGCTGGTGCGGCTCGTGCGGTCGTCACGGCGTGGACGAAGGCCCGACGTCAGGGGTCGCCGTCACCACGCCCTCGACCGAACCGCGTGCACCCTGACACCATGTCTCAGGGGATTCGGGGTCTCAGGGGATTCGGGGTCTCAGGGGATTCGGGGTCTCAGGGGATTCGGGGTCTCAGGGGCCGGGCATCGTCGCGCGGTCAGAGCTCGGGCAGCCGGGGGCCGGCGATTCGGAGATCGTCACGGCGTCGCGTGATGCCGCGGGCGTCGAGCTCGGCCACCAGTGGCAGGGCGAATTTTCGGCTCGCCCCGGTGCGGTCGCGGAACTGGGCGACCGTGAAGCCGGCTGCGTCTGCGGCGAGGAGCTCGGCAGCGATCCGGGCGGACTGTTCGATGGCGTCGAGGTGGAAGACGATCTGGTCTCGCTCGACCAGCGTGCCGCGCCGGATCAACTCGCGCACCGCGAGACGATCGGCGTCGGCCGGCGGCTCGGGCGTGAACCCGCCGGCGCGGACCTGCTCGATCAACGGGTGGTCGGCGAACGGGTCGACGGCGTCGGCAGCGCGTGCCCGGCCCGATTCGATCACGATCTCGTCGAGCGTCTCGATCACGGCTCGGTCGTGGTCGTCGAGGGCGGCGACGTCGAGGCCGAGCTCGCCGGCATCGACCACTGCCGCCCGGAGTCGCTCGTCAGCGGCCAGCAACTCGGCATCGGTCGTGACCCACCGGCCGACGGTCGGCTCGACCCGCTCGCCGGTGAGGAGCTCGAGCTCGTCGACGTCGACCCAGCCGCGCTCGCGCAGGAGCCGTTCGATGGAGCGATCGGGCCGAGCGCGTGACGCCCGTGTGATCGGGTCGATGTCGAGCACCTCACCACCGCCGATCGTCTCGTCGCGCCCGGACTCGCGGAGCACGTAACGATCGCCGGGGAGCAGCGGCAGCGCCGTGTCGAGGAAGAGTCGCACCGCGCCCGACGATCCGGGCGCCAGCGCCTCGCCGCCGAGCACTCGTAGCCGCACCGCCAGCTCGCGTGACCCGATGTAGGCGACGTAGGCGCCTCGCCGCGAGACCTCGTGATCGAGGCTGGCGAGCACGTCGAGCGACGCGTCGAAGCGGTCGGTGGCCCGCCAGCGGTCGGGGGTGACCACGGCGTGGCCGCGGCCGATCTCGTCGTGGCCGACCCCGTTCAGGTTCAGCGCCACCCGGTTGCCGGGCCCGATCTCGTCGACGCCGGCGCCGAGCGATTGGATCGAGCGGATCCGCGCCGAGCGCTCGCCCGGCTCGATCGACACCGTGTCGTCATGGCGGAGCGTGCCGCCGGTGAGCGTGCCCGTGACGACCGTACCGCTGCCCTTGGCGGCGAAGACCCGGTCGATCCACAAGCGGGGGCGGGAGCGGTCGGCGCTGGGTGGTGTGGCGGCGACCAGCGCGTCGAGCGCGGCCCGCAGGTCGTCGAGCCCGTCGCCGATGATCGACGCCACCGGGACGATCGGCGCCCCGTCGAGGAAGGTGCCGCCGACGTGGTCGGCGACTTCCAGCGTGGCGATCTCGAGCCACTCGTCGTCGACGAGATCACGTTTCGTGAGTGCGATCACACCGTGGCGCAGGCCCAGCAGCTCGAGGATGCGCAGGTGCTCCTCCGACTGCGGCTTCCATCCCTCGGTGGCAGCGACCACGAAGAGACAGGCGTCGACGCCGCCGACCCCGGCCAGCATGTTGCGCAGGAACCGCACGTGCCCGGGCACGTCGACGAAGCTGACCGGCGCTCCGGACGGCAGCGTGGTGTGGGCGAACCCGAGATCGATCGTGAGCCCGCGACGCTTCTCCTCCTCGAACCGGTCGGGATCCGTGCCCGTCAGTGCCAGCACGAGCGATGACTTGCCGTGGTCGACGTGGCCGGCGGTCGCAACGACCCTCATGCGTCGATCGCGGCGAGCGCGTCGGAGACGATCGTGTCGTCGTCGGGGTCGACCGAGCGGAGATCGAACACCGTCCACCCGTCGCGGGTCCGGGCGATCACCGGCGTGGCTCGGCCCCGGAGCTCTGCGAGCCGATCGCCGGCGACCGAGATGCCGACCGACGGCATCGTGACGCCCGGTGCCGAGCCTGCTCCGGGGAGGGCGAGCGTGTCGATCACCGAACCGGTTCCCGCATCGACGACGATCCGTTCGGCGCGGCCCCGTAGCGACTCGGTCGACTGGTCGACCATGCGCCAGAACGTGATGTCGGTGCCCGCTCGCTTGTCGAGGTAGGCCAACGCGACATCCTGCAGCGCGGCGAGCACGAGGCCACCGCAGCGCAACGCCCGTGCGAGCGGATGGCGGGCGCACTGCTCAACCAGTTCGGCGCGTCCGGCGATGATGCCGGCCTGCGGGCCGCCGAGCAGCTTGTCGCCGCTGAACGTCACCAGGTCGGCGCCGTCGGCGAGGGCTTGGACCGCGGCCGGTTCACCCGCCAACCACGCAGGCGGTGCCCCCTTCAACCAGGGCACGGTCGCATCGAGCAGGCCGCTGCCGATGTCGGCGACGACCGGTCGATCGAGTGTGGCCAGCTCCGCGACGGTGGTCTCCTCGACGAATCCCTCGACCCGGAAGTTGCTCGGATGGATCTTCATGAGCATCGCGACGTCGTTGCCGGGCCGCACGATCGCCCGCTCGTAGTCGTCGAGCCGAGTGCGATTGGTCGTGCCGACGTCGACGAGGCGGGCGCCCGACTGCTCCATCACCTCGGGAACGCGGAACGCGCCGCCGATCTCGACCGACTCGCCACGTGACACGGCGACGTCCCGTCCCGACGCCAGCGCGGCGACCACGAGCAGCACGGCAGCTGCGTTGTTGTTGACGACCATTGCCGCTTCGGCACCCGTGAGGGTGGCGAACAACTGCCCGACGGCTCGCTGGCGCGAACCGCGCTCGCCGGTCGCAAGGTCGAACTCGACGGTCTGGGCCCGCGCCGTCTGGGTATGGGCGAGTGGCGCCCGGCCGAGATTCGTGTGCAGGAGCACACCGGTCGCGTTGACGACGGGTGTCAGCAGCGAGCGACGGTACGACTCGGCGCGATCCGCGACCTGGCCGTGCTCGGTCGCGCCGTCGGCGATCGATGCGCGTGCGATCTCGACCAGGATCGGGTGGGGGAGCCCGGAGTCGGCGATCGAGCGGGCGAGTGCATCGACGGACGGAGGTCGGCCACTGGTTCCGCTCATCGAGCTCAGCCTACGCTCGACCCTCGTGCCGCAGTCCATCGCTCACCGGAACCCACCGACCCACCGGATCTCGTCCCGCCCGTGGGAGGTCGATCCGTGAGCGTCGGGATCGACGTCGTCCGGCTCGACCCCGAGCTCCCACTGCCTGCGTACGCTCACGATGGCGACGCGGGTCTGGACCTGACTGCTCGCGAGGACGCAGCGGTGCCGTGCCACGGTGGCCGGTGTCTCATGCCGACCGGAATCTCGATCGCGATCCCGATCGGATGGTGCGGCCTGATCATGCCGCGCTCCGGTCTTGCGTTGCGCCACGGGATCAGCGTCGTGAACACACCCGGTCTGATCGACGCCGCCTACCGGGGTGAGATCAAGGTGATCCTGATCAACACCGATCCCGAGCACGACTACGAGATCGCGCGCGGCGATCGAGTGGCGCAACTCGTGGTCCAACGTGTCGAGCACGTGGTGTGGAACGTCGTCGACGAACTCGACGGTGTCGACCGGGGTGGCGGATTCGGCCACAGCGGCCGCTGAGCGCACCGGTCGGCTTCTCGCGTCGACGATCAGGACTCGGTGATCGTGACCGATTCGATCGTGATGGTCTCGAGCGGCGGGACGCCGTTGTCTCCGGCGGGGTTCTCGAGCGTGTTGAGTTCTGCAACGGTCGATTCGAGCCCACCGATCACCTCACCGAACAGGCTGTACTGCGGCGGGAGCGACGCGCCGTTCGGCCCGGTGATGATGAAGAACTGGCTGCCGGCCGAGTTCGGCTGCCCTGTGTTCGCCATGGCGATCGAGCCGAGCTGGTACTCGCCGGGCAGGGGCAGCTCGTCGGGGATCGTGTAGCCCGGCCCCCCGAACCCGTCGCCCTGGGGGTCGCCGCACTGCACCACGAAGTCGGTGAGCACGCGGTGACAGTCGGTGCCGTCGAAGTACTGGTAGCGGGCGAGCATGACGAAGTTGTTGACGTTCTGCGGGGCGGCCTCGGGCAGGAGCTCGACGGTGATCGGACCGAAGTTGGTGACGATCTCGGCCGTGTAGTTCTTGGTGACATCGATGCAGAACGGCTGCATCTCGCTGAAGGTCTGCTGCCGAGGCTCGGAGCCGTCACTGGCGCAGGTGGCCTCGTCGGCCATCGGCGGCGCCGTCACGACGGGTCGCTTCTCGACCGAGACGACGTCGACCACGAACGTCAGCGCCTCGTTGGCACGGATGACGTCGCTGCGCGCCTGGTCGCCGTAGGCGAGGTCCGGCGGGATGTCGAGTTGGATCCGCGAACCCTCCCGGGCGCCGACGAGGCCCTCGTCCCAACCACGGATCACGCTGCCGGTTCCGAGCACCACGGGGAACGGCTGCCCGCGGTCGTAGCTGTTGTCGAACTCGAGTCCGTCCTCGCTGCGGACACCGACGTAGTTGACGGTCACGGTGTCGCCGACCTCGGCAACCGGTCCGGCGCCGGGGATCAGTTCGGTGACGATCAGCTCGGTCGGTGGTTCGGCCGGGATCTCGACCGCGGGCTTTCCGGCGGTGGCTGCCGGTGTCGTTGTCGAGGTGCCGTCGGTCGAGGTGCCGTCGGTCGAGGTGTCGTCGGTCGAGGTGTCGTCGGTCGAGGTGTCGCGGGTCGAGGTGTCGTCGGTCGAGGTGTCGTCGCGTGACGTCTCGTCGACCGCGGCGTCGGCCACCGGGCCGGAATCGTCCTCGCCGCCACACCCGGCGAGCAGCATGGCCGCGGCCAGGACGGCGATCGAACTCCTGCGGACCGAGCGTCTTGCGACCATCATCGGGTCAGCCCTCGGCCGGTGGCGTCACCGACACGACATCGATCACGAACGTGAGCGCGTCACCCGGCTGGATGATCTCGCCGCTCCCGCTGTCGCCGTAGGCGAGCTCGGCCGGAATGTCGAGTTGGAGACGTGCACCCGCCTGCGCGCCGATCAGGCCCTCGTCCCAGCCGGGGATGACCCTGCCGGTGCCGAGCACGACCGGGAACGGTTGCCCGCGGTCGTAGCTGTTGTCGAACTCGGTGCCGTCCTCTGACCGCACACCGACGTAGTTGACGAGCACGGTGTCGCCGGGTTGGGCCTCCGGCCCGGTGCCCGGCTGCAGTTCGGTGATGACGAGGTCGGTCGGGAGGGTGTCGGGGATCTCGACCTCGGGCTTCGGGAGTGTCTCGACCGGCGTCGTGTCCAGTGGGGTCGTGTCCAGCGGCGGGAGGGTCGGGAGCGTGACGGCGGCCTCGTTCGATTCGCCGTCGCCGTCGAACGCACCACCGATCCAGGCGATCAGGATGACGGCACCGATGGCGGCGACGAGTGCGGCGCCCCAGCGCAGTGCGTTGCGCTTGACGGCGCCGGCGCGCTCGGCCTTCGCCTCTTCCATCAGCCGTTGCTGACGGTTGGCTTTTTGACGTTCACGCTTCTCTGTGCCCACGACTGAGCGAGGATATCGGCGCCCGGCCGCGCTTTCGGCGCGGCGCTGCGTTCGATCGTCGGATGATCGACCTCAAGCCGGGACCATCGCGGCCGATAAGCGGAGTGAGGCGACGAATCTTCGTTGCGCGTCTGACGAGCAGAAGACATGGCGGCACCGATGGCGACACGGTCCGAGACAATCGAGCGATCGACCAGTGGCCCGATCGGCCCGGCGCGCCGTCGGTTCGCAACGGCGCTCCTCGCGGTCGCGTTGGCGTTCGCATCCGCGTGGTTCGCCTGGCGGTTGGTCACCCTCCCGCTGCACCCGATTCCGTTCATCGTGCTGCTCATCGAGTTGTCGGGCTGGACCGGCGGTGTGCTGGTCGCACGCGGCCTGGTCACCGCGTCTGGTCCGCGCGGCGTTCTCCCGCCCGACGACACATACCGCTATGCCTCCGTGGTGGCCGACCGAGTCGGGCGGACTCGGGCGGCGGATCTGCAGCACGATCTCCGGGCCGCGACAGAACGACTCACCACCCGCAGTGCGGGCGGGCCCGCCGACCGCGCCGTGATCGGCATGCTCGTCGACGGTCCCCGGCGGATCGCGCTCGTCGTCATGTTGTCGACGGGGCTGTTGGTCGGGGTTGCGCCGTCACCACCGCCACCGTGGTGGGCCGTCGGGGCGATCGCGACCGGATCGTTCGCCCTGGCGTGTTGCCATGTCGTTGCGTCCGGTCGCGGCATTCACCTCGGGGACCGGACACGATGGTCGTTCGCATCGCTCGGCGAGGTCGTCTCGCCCACCGACCGCGCCGACGTGGCCCCGCGTCGGTGGGTGGGCACCGTGGGCGCCATCGTGGTCCTGAACCTCGCCGTCGGCCTGCGCGGGATGAGCGACCGCTGGACCCACGGCCTTCCGGCGATGGCCGATGACGACCGGGTGGTGGCGATGACCTGGGCGAGCCTGCTCGTGTTGGGCGGTCTGTACGCCCTGCGGACGATTCCGACCCCGAAGCTCGGCAACGCCCACACCGTTGCCCGCCGACTCGAAGAGCGCACCGCTCGTCAGTCAGCGTTGGGCGCGGCGGTGTGCGTCGGTCTGATCGGCTTGCTCGCCGGGGTCCTCCCCGGGGGCGTCGACGCCGGTTCGGAGCATCCCGACGGGATCGAACCGGTCACGCAGATCGACGCCGGCGGAGACGTCGATGACTGATCGTTCGGCGCGTGTCACACCGATCCACACGCCGCCCAGGTTCGGGATCCGCTCGTCGGGATGGCCGAGCCGACGCACCACACTCCGGATGACTCCGGAGTGTGTCGCCACGAGCAGTGGCCCTCCACCGGGATCGCCGGTCGCCGCGATGTCGTGCAGTGCCGAGAACACGCGCTCGACGACGTGCTCGAACGCCTCGAACGTGGGTGGCCGGAGGTGTTCGGCGAGAAAGCCGGGATACGCCGCTTCGATCTCATCGGGCGTCATCCCCTGCCACTCGCCGGCGTCGGCTTCGCGCAAACGCCCGTCGAACTCGACCGAGTCGAGCCCGAGCCGGTCTGCGATGATCTCACCCGTTTCGGTCGCACGCCGCAACGGGCTCGACCAGACGGCGGCGAACCGGTCGTCGAGTGCGCCGACCGCAGACGCACACGCGGCGGCCTGGCTCCGACCCAGCTCGGTCAGGGGAGGGTCGGCGAGTCCCTGCCACCGCCGAACCGCGTTCCACTCGGACTGCCCGTGTCGGAGCAGCAGCATCGACACGATCGTGGAGGACATCTCGGGAATCATCCCGGCGGAGGGTACCCGTGACACTACGCTGGGGCGGATGGCACGACTCCGCCTCTTCGCTGCAGCGCGTGACGCCGCCGGCACAGGCCGTGATGAGGTCCCAGGTGACACGGTGGGCGAGGTGTTGGCGTCCGCCCGACAGCGATACGGCGCGACGTTCGAAGCCGTACTCGCGACGTGCAGGATCTGGGTGAACGGCGAGCCCGCCGAGGTACAAGACACCATTGGCGCAACCGACGAACTGGCGGTCCTGCCGCCGGTATCAGGAGGATGAACGTGAACGCAGTCGACCCACAGGCACTGACACTCGACGAACTCCGCACGCTCCGCAACGAGCTGCAGAGCGAGGACGACGTCGTCTCGTACGTTCGGCGGGTCGCGCAGGCGCGTCTCGACCTCGTCCGTGCCGAATCGCACCGGCGCGAGCGCGGTGAATCCCACGAGGACCTCCCGAGCGAGCTCCGGGTGGTGCTCTCCAGCCACCTCACCGGTGGCCCGCCGCGACCGCCGCGGCCCGTCGAGAACCTCGACGATCACGAGCTCTCCGATCGGCTCGACGCGGTGTGCGCCCAGCACGGGTTCAGCCGCCTCGAGGACCTGCTGCCGAGCGAGCTCCAAAACCTCGACGACCAGCTGACAGCGTTCGAGCGGCAGGTGTCCGACGACCGACGCGAGCGCTACGAACGGCTCGATGCGTTGAGCGCCGAGCTCGTTCGCCGCTATCGAGAGGGCGAGGCCTCGGTCGAAGGTCTGCTGGGGGGCTGACGTGTCCGGCGAGCCGTCGGACACCGACCGTCGTCCTCCGGTCGACCCGCTCGACGTCGGCGCGTTCATCCGCAGCCAACGTGAGCGCGCGGAGATGTCGATCCGCAAGCTCGCCGAGCTCGCCGACGTCTCCAACCCGTACCTGTCGCAGGTCGAGCGCGGCCTGCGCAAACCGTCGGCCGACATCTTGCAGCAGGTCGCGAATGCGCTCCGGATCAGCGTCGAGTCGCTCTACGTCCGGGCGGGCATCCTGCCCGACGCGGAGTACGCCGTGAGCACCGTGTCGGAGGCGATCGAACACGACCCGGACCTCACGGACGAGCAGAAGTCGGCGCTCCTGAGCGTCTACGAGAGCTTCCTCGCCCAGTAGCCCGTTCGACGGGGTCGGCTCGCACCGAGACCGCCCGTTGCGCGCCGAGCTCGGGCGACGAGAACGACGGATCGGCACTCGATGCGGCCGGCCGACCCGACGCCTCGCCGAGAGGGACCGGATCGGTCGGTCAGTCCAACGGTTGGAGCGAGCCCTTCCGATAGTCGAACGAGATCATCTTGGTCGGTGTGATGTGCGCGACGACCGGATCCCACTTCGCAGCGAGCCCGTTCGCCGCCGCCGTGGCGTCCGCACGTGTGCCGATGTAGCGCTCGAAGATCGAGACCCGCTTGCGGGCGGCGTCGTCGAAGTCGAGTTCGGCGGTGCCGTAGATCATCACGCCGCGGTAGGGGAAGTCGTTCGTGTCGATGAGGACGGTGACCCGCGGGTCGCGCTCGATGTTCTGCACCTTGCGCTGTCGGGACTGGGTGCTCACGTGGATCTGCTGGTCGCGCCACTCGTACCAGATCGGCATCGTGTGCGGCGTTCCGTCGGGGTTGATCGTGCTGAGTCTGGCCAAGTGGGGCCCGGCGAGGAGATCGTTCAGATCTGGGTCGTCGAGTGGCGGCATCTGCGGATAGCCCGTGATCTCTTCCATCGCCCGATCTTCGCCAGACGGATCCCGTACGTCAATCGTGGATCGAAATGGCCCGACGCGTCGTCCCCGTTGCCGCTTGCGCCGTCTCGAACCTGTCGCGCGGAACATCACGGCGAGGTACCCACGCCCGTCCGATCCGTTCGTGGCGTGCGGCGACCCGGCCTGGAGGTGACCGAACGCGCTGCCCGCTTCGAGTGGGCCGGGGGCGGTTCGCGCCCTCGCCGCCGACGCTCGTCCCGACCAGCCGCGCCCGAAGGCACGGATCCACGGGCGCAGTGATGCCCGCGAGGTTGCCGTCGTGCGCTGCTGATCGGGAATGTTGACCGCATCGATAACGTTTGGACTTCTGATGCCCCGAGTTGCCGCCATTTCCCTGCACACGTCTCCGTTGCTCCAGCCCGGTTCGGGCGACAGCGGCGGCATGAACGTGTACGTCCGCGAGATGGTCTCGTCGCTGTCGCACGCCGGTCTCGAGTGCACGACGTACACCCGCGCCGATCGCGAAGGGCTGCCATCGGAGGTCTGGGTCGAGCCGAACCACCGGGTCGTGTACGTCGAGGCCGGGCCGCACCACCTCCCCAAAGAAGCCCTGCCGGAGATCGTCGACGAGTTCACCGAGCGGGTACTGGAGGATCTGGCCGAGCACGGCGGCGCCGACGTCGTACACGCCAATTACTGGTTGAGCGGCCTCGTTGCCCATCGCATCAAGCACGAGCTCGACATCCCGTTCGTCTCGACGTTCCACACGCTGGCTCGGGTGAAAGCCGAGGGCGGCGACGCCGAGCCCGGATGGCGCGATCGGGCCGAGGCCGAACTCATCAACTGTGCGGATGCGATCTGCGTGAGTTGCGTCGAGGAGGAAGACCAGTTCCGGCGTCTGTACGGCGACCCGCAGGGCCAGATCGAGATCATCGCGCCCGGCGTCGAGCACGCGTTCTTCGCACCCGGTGATCGAAGCGGCGCCCGGGCTGCGCTCGGTCTGCCGATGGACGTCCCGGTGATCCTGTTCGTCGGTCGTATCCAGCCGCTCAAGGGCCCCGACGTCGCGATCCGGGCGCTCCACGCGCTGGGCCGTCCCGATGCGTTGCTGTTGATCGTCGGCGGCGCCAGTGGGTCCGACGGCGACGGCGAGGTCGAACGAGCTCGTCACCTCGTCGACGAACTCGGACTGCACGACCAGGTCCGGTTCGTGCCGCCGCAGCCGCATCACATCCTGTCGACGTCGTATCGATCGGCCGACGTCGTGATCGTACCGAGCCGAAGCGAGAGCTTCGGCCTGGTCGCGCTCGAAGCGGCGGCCTGCGGCATCCCGGTCGTCGCGAGCGCGGTCGGTGGGCTGCTGTCGCTGGTCGATCACGGCGAGACCGGGTTCCTGATTCCCGATCGTGATCCGATGAACTTCGCCAAGGCGATCGGCCAGATCCTCGACGAGCCCCTGCTCGCCGAGGCGATGTCGAACGGATCGTCGGCGAGGGCGACTCGATACACGTGGGGCTTCGCCGCGGCCCGGCTGCGACGGCTCTACTCCGACCTCACCGCCCGCCAACTCGTCCTCGGACACTGACCGGCTGATGACCGATCTGCACCACGGTCGACGACTCGACGACCTCCGGTCTCGCATCGATGCCTGGCTGGACGAGTCCGCGGCGGACAACCCGCTCATCGCAGCCGTCGACCGCGGTACGAGCGACGAGACGTCGCTCGGCGAACCTCGTTGGTACGTGCGCATGGTCGGTGAGGAGAAGGACTTCACCACCGTGTGGCTCACGCTCGGCCAGCGCACCCTGCGCTACGAGACCTACGTGATGCCTGCGCCCGAGGAGAACCGGCTGGCCGTGCTGGAGATGGTGCTGCGGCGCAACGACCGGCTCGTCGGCGTCCACTTCTCGATCGGTGCGGAGGACGCGCTCTACCTGTGCGGTGCGATCCCCGACTCGGCGGTCACCAGCGCCGAGCTCGATCGGGTGCTCGGCACCGTGTACGCCACGGTCGAGGCGACCTTCCGTCCGCTCGTCCGGCTCGCGTTCGCGAGCCGATTCGGCGACTGATCGCCGCGGCTGCTGCTGCCCGATTCGCCCATCGGTTTCCGCTTCGCCCCGATCGTTCCCTCCACTCGGCTGTCCGGGTGGCGGATCGGGGAAGTCGGAAACTCCGTGCCACCCGGACATCGAGTCCCTCGGCTGGGTCCGTGCCGTTGTGCCGGTGCCCGGACCGTCGACCCGAACCCGGTCGGGGTTAGCGTTCGGACATGTCGATCGAACTCGTGATCGTGGGTGGCGGCAACATGGGTGCCGCATTGCTGGGGGGCATGCTCGCCGCGGGTGTCGTGCCGCCGTCCACCATCGCCGTCGTCGAACCGCTCGCGTCGCGTCGCCAGGAGCTGTCCGAGCGGTTCGAGAACGTGACGGTCACCGACGGCATGCCGGCGTGCTTGTCGGCCGTGCTCGCCGTCAAGCCACCCGACGTGCCGGAGGTCGCCGCAGCCGCGGTGGCGGCCGGTGCCCAGCGTGTGCTCTCGATCGCAGCCGGCGTGACCACGGCGACCATTCGCGCGGCCGTCGGCGATGGGGTGGCGGTGCTGCGCACGATGCCCAACACGCCGGCACTCGTCGGCGAGGGTGTCTCGGCGTTGTGCGGAGCACCGGGTACGGCCGACGTCGATCTGGACTGGGCCGAGACCGTGTTGCGCGGCGTCGGGCTCGTGGTTCGCGTCGACGAGGCGCAGCTCGACGCCGTGACCGGGCTCACGGGCTCGGGTCCGGCGTACGTTTTCCTGGTCGCCGAGGCACTGATCGATGCCGGCGTTCTCGCCGGCCTGCCGCGCACCACCGTCGAGCAGATGGTCGCCCAGCTGCTGGTCGGCGCGTCCGCACTGCTCGCGGAGCGGGGTGATCCGGCCGGTCTGCGAGCGATGGTCACCTCGCCCGGCGGGACGACTGCGGCGGGCGTGCGGGTGCTCGAGGATCGGGCCGTTCGAGCGGCCGTGATCGGTGCCGTCGAGGCGGCCACGGCGCGCAGCCGGGAACTCGGATCTGCGTGACCCCGTACACAAATTCGACGTGGCACTTTTCACACCCCTCCGGGTGACCTACAGTGGCCGTTGGTGAGCGCATCGGCGAGAGCCGCTTGCGCCGCAGGGCCGGTGCCATCGGGGGGTTGGCACCGGCCCTCACACTTTCCGACGCCCGCCACCTGGCCCGTAACGACATCGTGACAGTGCCTCGGTCCGGGGATGACGTTGTGATCACCATGTCATCTGATCGTCCTCCTGCGATTCGAGTCCGACGCGGACCGATCGTGTCGGACTCGACGCGACACCGGTGTCGATAGCGTCGATGCGGTGACCCGCTTCGACACCGTGTCGTTCCTGACCGACTACGGCACGACCGACGAGTTCGTCGGCGTGGTCAAGTCGGTGATTCGCGACCTCGCCCCGCACGTGGCCGTGATCGACCTCACTCATGAGATCGCACCGTTCGACGTGCGCGCCGGGTCGCTCGCCCTCGCGCGTTGTATCGGGTATGTCGCCTCCGGTGTCGTGCTCGGCGTCGTCGACCCGGGCGTCGGGACCGAGCGACGCGCGGTCGCGATCGAGGTCGCCGGCGGCGCCGGCGTGCTCATCGGCCCCGACAACGGTCTGCTGGCACCGGCGGTGGCGATGGCCGGGGGTGCGGAACGGGCGTTCGAGCTGACGAACGCGGAGTACCAGCTCGAGGCGCCGGGCACGACCTTCGCCGGCCGGGACGTGTTCGCTCCCGCAGCGGCGTACGTCTGCAACGGTCTCGATCTCGCAGAACTCGGCCCGGAGATCGATCCCGGGCTGCTGCTGCCCGGTACGGTGCCGTTGCCGCGCGTGGAGGGCGACGAGCTGATCGCGGAGGTGCTCTGGGTCGATCGGTTCGGCAACGCCCAGCTCAACGTCGGCCCCGACGACCTTCCGCCCGGGTGGGGGCGACTCCTCCAGATCCGCGTCGGGGCGCCGACCGATCCGAGCGGAACCATCGTGCGACGGCTCCGGCGGGCCGGCCACTTCGCGCAGCTCGCCGATGGGTCGGTCGGCCTGGTGCTCGACTCCTACGGGATGCTCTCGGTCGCGATGGATCAGCGCTCGGCGGCCGACGAGCTCGGCCTCGTCGCCAACGATCAGGTCGTGCTCGTCGACCTCGGCGACGAACCGGCGGTCGAGACGCCCGTCGAGTTCGGGCGACGCTGAGAGCCGAGCTGTAGCCTCGATCGCATGCGCCCCGCCACCACGCTCACGCTCGGCCTGCTGCTGGCAGCGATCCTCGTGGCGGGCGTCATCTCCCTCGTCCGTCTGTGAGACGGTCCGAGGAGTACCATGAGCGGTGTGGATGCTGAGGGGCAGATGAACATCGCGCGAATGATCGACCCGCACCCGGCCGATCGGGTCGCGCTCATCTCCCGGAATCGCGAAACCACGTACGGGCAGTTGCGTGATCAGACCGAACGGCTGCGCGGTGGGCTGATCGCCCATGGCGTCGGCCAGGGCGACCGGGTCGCGATCCTGTGCGGCAACAATCGCTACTTCGTGGTGGCGTATCTGGCGGTCGCCGGTCTCGGAGCCGTCGCGGTGCCGCTGAACCCCGCCAGCCCCGCTCCCGAGATCGAACGTGAGCTCACCGTCGTCCGGCCGGTCGCCGCGGTCGTCGGGCCGTCGGCCGCCGCACCGTGGCACGACATCGACCGGGCTGCGGTGCCGTCGTTGACCTGCGTGATTCGGGCCGAAGGCGACGTCGGTGACGACGAGGTGGCGCTGGAGACGCTGCTCGGGGCCGACCCGGCGCCGATCGTCGACGTGGACGCCGATCACATCGCCGCCATGATCTTCACGAGCGGCACGGCCGGGTCGCCGCGCGCCGCGATGTTGAGCCATGGCAACCTGATCAGCAACATCGAGCAGGACCTGACCGCGCGTGATCACACGATCGAGGGCGACATCGTCTACGGCGTGCTACCTCTGTTCCACATCTTCGGGCTCAACGTCGTACTGGGGGTGTCGTTCACCGTGGGCGCGACGGTGCTGCTGGTCCAGCGCTTCGACCCCGCCACGGCCGTGCAATCGATCGTGCAACGCGGCGTCACGGTGGTGCCGGGGGCCCCACCGATGTGGGTGGCGTTCAGCCACTTCGACGAGCTGCCCGATGATTCGTTCTCCTCGGTGCGCCTTGCGTTGTCCGGCGCGGCCCGACTCCCCAACCCGGTGTACGACCGTGTGCTCGATCGTTTCGGCCTGGCGATCCACGAGGGCTACGGCCTCACCGAGGCCGCGCCGGTGGTCACGAGTTCGGCCGGTCTCGAGCGTCGGCCCGGATCGGTCGGCCGGCTGCTCGTCGGGCAGGAGATGCGCCTCGTCGGTGACGACGGCGAGGACGTGGCCGTCGGTGACGCCGGCGAGATCTGGGTGCGCGGCGACAACGTCTTCCACGGCTACTTCGACGAGCCGGAGGCCACCGAGCGGGTGCTGGTCGACGGATGGTTGCGAACCGGTGACATCGGGACGGTCGACGGCGACGGGTTCCTCTACCTCGTCGATCGGGCGAAGGACCTCATCATCGTGTCGGGGTTCAACGTCTTCCCGGCCGAGGTCGAAGAAGTGTTGCAGAACCACCCCGGCGTGGCCGAGGTCGGGGTGCTCGGTGTGCCGCACCCTCATCACGGAGAAGCGGTCAAGGCGTTCGTCGTCCCTCGCCACGGGCACGACGTCGACGAGGACGGCCTCATCGACTACGCCCGTGACTACCTCGCGCGGTACAAGTGCCCGAGCAAGGTCGTGTTCGTCGACGAATTGCCGCGCAACGCCGCCGGCAAGCTGATCCGTCGCGAGCTCGAAGGCACCGTCATCGGCGCCTGACGCGCCCAGGGCCGGCGTTCGCGGCGGCGATCTCGACCGCTGCTCGATGCAGTGCCTCACGGAGCTCGCCGGGCTCGCGCACGTCGACGCCCGGCCCGAGCACCAGCAGGTCGTGCACACCGGTCTCGATCGACGCATATCGCATCGACACCTCGATCCATCCCGGGCGATCGTCCGGGACCGGCAGACGCGGCCGTTCGTACACGCCCTCCGGCCGGCCGATGAGTGCGGCGAGTCGCCTGGCCGATGGTGACAGCAGCACGCGGGCTCGGGCCGCGTGGGCGGGCTCGCGGTCGGTCGACACCGGGACGGGCACCGCACGATCGAAGCCGTCGAGCAGTTCGAAGCCGCCGCCGGCGCCGCGTACCGCGTACACCGGAACCCCGGAGCCGCTGAGCGCTTCGATGTCGCGGAAGATCGTGCGCTGCGACACCTCGAGCTCGTCGGCGAGTTGCCCGGCCGTCATTCGCCCGCGGTGCCGGAGCAGGAGCACGAGTTGGAGCAGGCGCCCGGCACGCACGTCGGCAGGTTAGGCCCGTTCTGGCCATACCTGCCACAAGATGGCAGGTATGGCCTGTCAGAGTACGGCCATGACTGAATCACCACGACCGAACGTCGATGGCAACGGCACGACCGACGATCCCTGGATCCTCACCACGCCACCGGGACGCAGCGAGTTCGAGGCGTGGCGCGAACCAGACGCCGATCCACCGGCACTGGTGGTGCAGGTGAAGAGCACGCAGCTGCGATACCACCTCCGCTGCATCGACGATCTCGCAGTGATGCTCACCGAGCGTGGCGACTGGATGCTGCTCGGCAACGCCGACGAGGGCAAGCCTGTCGCGGACGACACGGTCGAAGCCTGGGCGCGTTCGGACGACAACCCGGTCGGGGGCTGGTACGGGCTGAAGCGGGGGCTCCGGGGGCGCTTCGGCAACTACGTCCCGCCGGTACTCGAGGCGCTCGGTCTCGCCGAGGTCGAACACAACGCCCGCAACAATCGGATGCGGGCGCGATGACGGGGCGATACACACGCGAGATCGAGCACGGCGTCGCGGGCGTTGATCGACGAGTGGGAGATCGCGGCCGGGGCGCGAAGGAGCTTCGCGGACATGATCGATGTCTGACCGACGTGCAACTCCGGGCCCCGACGCTGTGCGCCGGTCGGACACCGCGCGAGGTCGCCGGGCACGTGGTGAGCTTCATCGAGATGTCGCTCCCGACGATGGTGTTCAGCATGGTCACGTCGGGTTTCGACGTCGACAAGGCCTGGAACGCCAACGCACGCAAGCACTCGGCCCGTCCGATCTCGGAGGTGACCGATGCGATCCGCCGGGGGCGCGGACCGGCGGATCGCCGACACGTCGTTCCCTGGGGTGTGCACGACCGCAGACGTGGTCGTGCAGACCCAGGACGTTCGCCGGCCGCTCGGCCTGGACGGCGCGCCGACACACCAGATGTTGCGCGATGCGCTCGAGTTCTGCACGGCGGACGGCAAGCGCAGGATGCTGGTCGACCCCGTCCTCGTCGATCGCCTCCGGCGCGAGCCAACCGATCTCGACTGGTCGTGGGGGACGGGCGAGGCCGTGTCGGGCCCCGCTGACGCGATCCTGCTCGGGATCACCGGACGTGACACCCGTGCCGACCTGACGTCGGTCACGCGGCTTTGTGAAATCGTGCACAAGGAGCCTAGGCTGTCTGCCGATGCCCCCACATCGTACGCGTCGTCGCATTCCGGAAGCCACGGTCGCACGCCTGCCCGTCTACCTGCAGATCCTGATCGAGCAGTCCACCGGCGGTGTCGAGAGCGTGTCGTCGGAAGGACTGGCCGAACTCGCCGGAGTCAACGCGGCGAAGGTCCGCAAGGACCTGAGTTACCTGGGCAGCTACGGAACACGTGGCGTCGGCTACGAGGTCGAGTATCTCGTGTTCCAGATCCGTCGTGAGCTCGGTCTCGACCACGCGTGGCCCGTCGTGATCGTCGGCGCCGGCAACCTCGGCCAGGCTCTCGCCGGCTACGGCGGCTTCAATGGTCGCGGGTTCCCGGTCGCCGGCATCGTCGACATCGATCCCGCGAAGGTCGACACCGTCGTGGCGGGCACCCCGGTACGACCACTCGACGAACTGCCCGAGATCGTGGCCCGCGGTGGGATCCGGATCGGGGTGGTGGCCACGCCGACCGGTGCGGCGCAGGACGCCGCGGACCGGCTGATCGCGGCCGGCGTCACCAGCATCTTGAACTTCGCTCCGATGGTGCTCTCGGTGCCGTCGACGATCTCGGTCCGCAAGGTGGACCTGGCGGTCGAGCTGCAGATCCTCAGCTACCACGAGCAGCGCAAGGGGAACTCGTCCGGCCGCGGTGTCGACGGTGCCCAACTTCACGCCCTTCCGGCCGACCGCCAGCGCGGTGCGAGCGCCTAGGCTGGCGGTTGTCATGTCGATCCTGGTCATCGGAGTCAACCATCGCAGCGGACCGCTGAGCGTGCTCGAGCGGGTCACCATCGCTCCGACCGAGGTCCCCAAGGCGGTCGGGGGCCTGGCACGGCTCGACAACGTCCGTGAGGTCGTGGTGCTGAGCACCTGCAACCGTACCGAGATCTACGCCGTCGCCGAGAAGTTCCACGGCGCGTACGGCGACATCCGCGACTTCCTCTGCGACCTCGGCGACATCGCACCCGACGAGCTGCACCCACACCTGTACTCCCAGCACGACGACGCCGCGGTCAGCCATCTGTTCGAGGTGGCGGCGGGCCTCGATTCGGCCGTGATCGGAGAGTCGGAGATCCTCGGTCAGCTGCGGCAGGCCTGGCAGGTCGCGCAACGCGAGGGTGGTTCGCGGTCCACGCTGAACCTGCTGTTCCGGCACGCCGTCGGTGTCGGCAAACGTGCACGCACCGAGACCGGGATCGCGCGCGGCACCGCCTCGGTCAGCCACGCCGCGGTCGAGATGGCCATCGAACACCACGGCAGCATGGCCGGGCGGCGGGTCGCGCTCGTCGGTGCCGGATCGATGGGCGAAGGGATCGCCGTCGCACTGCACGGCGCCGGCGTCGACGACGTCATGGTGGTGAATCGATCGCCCGAGCGGGGCCGAGCGCTGGCAGACCGGATCAACGGTCGCGCGCTCGGCATGGACCAGCTGCGCGAGGCGCTCGAGGCAGCCGACGTCGTCCTCACCTCCACGGGTGCCGGCGAGCCGGTCATCACCGCCGACATCGCACGAAACCTCGAGCGCGGTGGCCGACCCCTGCTCTTCGTCGACATCGCCGTGCCGCGTGACGTGGCCCCCGGAGTCACCGAACTGCCCGACATGAGCGTGCTCGACCTCGAAGACCTGATCGAGTGGGCCGATCGAGGCCGCGCCGAACGCTTCGCCGAGGTCGATCGCGTGTCCGCCATCGTGGGGGAAGAAGTCGAGCGGTTCGGCCTCGAAGCCGCTGCGCTGCAGGCTGCCCCGCTCGTGTCGTCGTTGCGTGAACGCGCCGAGGCGCTCCGCGCAACCGAGCTGGCGCGCCACGCCAAGCGGCTCGACCAACTCGACGAGGCGCAGCGCGAGCTCGTCGACACCATCACCCGTGGCGTGGTGGCGAAGTTGCTGCACGAGCCGTCGGTGCGGTTGCGCACGCAGGCCGGAACACCGCAGGGTGAGCGCAACGCCGCAGCGGTCGCCGACCTGTTCGATCTCAGCTGATCCCGCCGTGATCCGCATCGCGACACGCGGCAGCCGGCAAGCCCTCACCCAGTCGCAGTTCGTCGCCGATCGGCTCGAGCGGGCAGGTCGCACCTGCGAGTTGGTCGTCGTCGACACCACCGGTGACCGAACGCAGTCGGCGAACGTGCCACTCCACTCGATCGGTGGCCAGGGTGTCTTCGTCAAGGAGGTGCAACAGGCGCTGCTCGACGGGCGCGCCGACCTGGCCGTCCACTCGGCCAAGGACCTGCCGACGACGCCGACTGCCGGCCTGGTGATCGGGGCGTTCACCGAGCGCCGCAGCGCCGCCGACGCGCTCGTGGGCCGTTCGCTCGTCGACCTGCCGACCGGTGCAACCGTGGCCACCGGATCGGTGCGTCGCCGTGCGCAGCTCGGGCGGGCTCGCCCCGACCTCGAGTTCGTCGAGCTCCGGGGCAACATCGCGACGCGGTTGGACAAGCTCCCCGACGGCGGTTCGATCGTCATGGCGGTCGCCGCGCTCGAGGTCCTGGACCTGACCGACCGGATCGCCGACGTGCTCGATCCTGCGGAGTTCGTACCCGCGGTCGGCCAGGGCTGCGTCGCGGTCGAGTGCCGGGCAGACGATGCCGCGTTCGTCGAAGCGCTCGCCGAGGTCGACCACGCGACCACGCGACACGAGGTGCTCGTCGAGCGGGCGTTCCTCGCCGAGCTCGGGTCGGGTTGCTCGTTGCCGATCGGTGCTCACGTCGACAACCGGCGCCTGTACACGTTCCTCGCCGACTTCGACAGTGGGGTGACGGTCTCGGACACGGTCGGCTTGACCGACGGCGATCTCGATGCCGATCTCGAGATCGCCCGCGACGCCGCACGTGCCGCACACGAGCACGTCGCCACGGCATGATGATGGGTCGACGTCCGTTGACGGGCCGTCGGGTCGTGACCACGCGCGACCGGCGAGGGCGCCTCGATTCCGGACTGGCTGCGCTCGGCGCCGACGTGATCCACGTGCCGTTGATCGCGGTCGCCCCTCCCGCCGACGCCGGTGTCGCGCTGGGCAGTGCGCTCGACGGCATCGACGAGTACGACTGGGTCGTCGTCACGTCGCAGCACGGCGCGCGTCGGGTCGGCGACGCCGTCGCTTCGCGTCCGAGTGTGCGGCTCGCAGCCGTCGGCGCCCGAACCGCTACCGTGCTCGCCGGACTCGCAGGGCGGCCGGTGGACGTGGTGCCGAAGCGTCAGACCGCTGCCGACCTGGCCGCCGCCATGGGATCGGGATCGGGTCGCGTGCTCCTCGCCCAAGCAGATCGCGCCGACCCGGCGCTCGCCGACGAGCTGCACCGTCTCGGCTTCCGGGTCGAATCCGTGACGGCGTACCGGACCGAGCTACGAATCCCGGCGGCAACGGAGCGTGCGGCTGCACTCGCTGCTGACGCGTTGACGCTGGCGAGTGGGTCGGCGGCCGAGGCCTGGTCCGGCTCGATCGGTGTCCTCACGCCACCCGTGGTCGCTGCGATCGGACCGGTGACCGCCGGCGCAGCCGCGCGCCACGGGCTCAAGGTCACCCACGTTGCGACCGATCATGATGTGGAGGGTTTGCTGGCCGTGGTGGTCGCGGCGCTGACGGACACCGCCGTAGAATCCGTGCGACCACGACCGTAGGAGATGATGGGACGAATCACGGAGAGACGCCGGCCACGTGCCGTGACGTCGATGGCGGCAGCGGCGATCCTGCTGTCCGCTGTGATGCCGGCGCGCCCGGTCGGTGCCGACGGGCTCATTCGACAGGCATCGGCGTCGATCGCCGACGCAGGCGAGCCGTCGCTGAGTGAAGACGGCCGATGGGTCGTGTTCAGTGGCAAGGTGGGCGAGCGGACGTCGGTGTTCCGGACCGATCTCGAGTCGGAGACGACCGTCGAACTGTCCCCGGTCCCGCCGTCGGTCCGTTCCGGCAACACCATCCGGCCACAGATCTCCGCAGACGGCTGCGTCGTGGTGGCGATCACCGAGATCGCCTTCGACCTCTTCCGCGACGACGATCGGGACGATCGCTGGGACGTGTACCGGCTGCTCGTCCCCGAGTGCGGGGGCCAGCCCAACGGTTGGGAGCTCATCTCGCTCTCGCAACGGACCGGGACCGCGTTGGATGGCGTGTTCGTGGACTCGAGTCCGGCGCTGACGGGGTCGGGCTCCCAGATCGCGTTCGTCCATCAAGCGGTGGGGTCGCCGGACGGTGTCGGCACGATCACGATCGTCGACATCACGGTGCCCGTCAGCGCGCCGGGTCGCGAGACCACGGTCGCCGGCACCCCGGCCGAGGCCCCGAACCGTGCGTTCCTGTACCGAGGATTCTCCCAGCCGGTGTTGTCGCAGAACGGACGTCATCTGGCGTTCGTCGCCGACGCGACCGCCTCCGAAGCCCTGCCCGGCTGGGCCGACGGCCCCGTTCCGGGTGAGTATGCGACGACGCAGGTCTACGTCTGGGACCGATTCGCCGACGACCAGCGACGGGGCGTGCGTCTCGTGTCGGGTCGCGGCGGCGTGCCGTCGGCTGCCGGCGCGACCTCGCCGGCCATGTCCGAGGACGGACGCGTCATCGTGTTCACGTCGCGTGACCGCACGTTGGTGTCGGCGGCGCTCCCGAAGTGCGTGCCGACGTGCCCGTCGCAGGTGTACCGGTTCGACCGCGACACCGATGGCAACGGAATCTTCGACGAGCCACCGCGGGAGGCACCCCTGGCGCTCGTGTCGGCGGTGGACGCCGGCGTGGTCGCCGTGGGTGTGCCGCGTGCCGGTAACGAGTCGTCATGGGCGCCTGCGGTCAATGCCGACGGCAGCCAGATCGCCTTCGTGACCGACGCCACCAATCTGCTGCCGAGTCGCAGGGCCGGTGGTGGTGGCAGCGACGACGGCGACCTCCTCGTCGCCGAGTTCGAGCTGGGGCAACTGCGGCGGGTGCTCGACGGCGCCGACGCCACGGGCGTCCCCGGTGCCCACGGTCGCCCGGCACTCTCCAAGTCCGGTCAGGTGATCGCGTTCGACACCATGGCCGGCGACGTCATCGAGGGAGTCCGCGAGGTCACCAGCGCCGGCACACGCAAGGTGGTGACCGTCACCGCCACCCCGCAGCTGTCGCTCGCCTCACTCGACTTCGGCACCGTCCTGCTCGGCTTCGAGAGCACCGAGCTGTACGCCACGGTGCTCAACTCGGGCCCTGGTGCCTTCGAACCGACCGATGTCGTCGTCTCGTCGAACTTCAGGATCACCGGCGGCACGTGCGTACGCGGCGTGCTCGTGGCGGCAGGGACGTCGTGCTCGGTCAATCTCACCTTCAACCCGACGGAGCCCAGGGGTTACGAAGGAACGTTGACCGTTGCCGGCGCAGGTCCCGGTGCGCCGTCGGTGTCGGCGACGATCCGGGGAGCGGCCGGTGAACCCACCCTGATCGCCGATCCCGGCGGCGTCGACCTCGAACCCGCCATCGTCGGCGAGGTCGGCGGGCGAGTGGCGATCGACATCGACAACATCGGGTTCCTCCCGACCTCGGTCGGGCGGATCGTGCTCGGCGGTGCGCATCCGGGCGACTTCGAGATCCAGGAGCAGAGCTGCACCGATCGTGCGTTGAACCCGAACGCCAGCTGCACCATCGAGGTCGAGTTCCGTCCGAAGGGCGTCGGATACCGGAGCGCATTGCTCCTCGTGTCGACACCGTCGGGCCAGTACACGTCAGCCGTGCTCGGAGGGTTCGCCCGCTACAGCCCGACGTTCGAGACGACTGCCCAGACCGCCAACGAGCCGGCCCGGCCCGGCCAGACGCTCGGCCTCGGAGGCGCCGGGTTCCCACCCGACTCCATGGTCGCGATCGGCTTCGACGACGGGAGCGAACCGTTCGCGACCGTGACGACCAACTCCGGCGGCAGCTTCCTCGCGATCGTTCCGCTTCCGGCGCGGCTCCGGATCGGTCAACGCCGCCTCGTCGCCACGGCCGACGACGGTGCGGTCGCCAACGTGACGATCGAGGTGCTCGGCTCGGAGTCGCGGATCAACCCCGCCGTCCCCGGATTCGGTTTCTGATCGATCTCAGCCTTCGGCCGGCACGAGCCGCCCTCCGAGCAGGACGGCGATCTCACATCCCGTGCCACTCGTACGACCGGCGGCGAGACAGCTCACCGCGAGCACCACGTTGTCGTTCGGCCCGAAGGGGATGGGGGTGACCCGGGGCTGGAACTCGTTCGCAGAGTTCATCGCGCCGAGGTCGATCTCGTACAGGATGTCGCCGTTGCGCAGCAGTTGAGCGGTGCCGATGTCGCCGTTGGTGTTCTGGAACACGACGTCGGTGAGCAGATACTGCGAGTCGGGCGGGATCGAGATCGAGTCACTCCGATCCTGGTTGATGCCGACGTCGACGCTGATGCGGTACGACACCGGCTCGCCGTCGTCGGTCTCGACGATGACCTCGGGGGTCTCCGGCGTCGAAGTCGCTGCCGAGATGGGTGCCGTCGCCGTCGTCGGCTCGTCGCCGTCGGCTGCGAGCTCGTCGACCCGTTCGTCGACGGCGTCCGCGGCTGCGTCGTCGATCGCCGGTCGGACGACCGAGAACCACGAGGCGACGATCGCGAGGAGCAGGGCCACCACGGCCAGTGCCTTGAACAAGGTGCCGGCCGGGATGGTCGGTGGCTGGATGAGCGTTGCGTGGCCGCCGGCGGGAGCGTGATCCTGCTCGGTCGCCTCGATCTCGAAGTCGAGCTGGCGTTCGCTCCGCCGGAAGAAGCTGCGCTGAGCCGTCAGCTTGAGCCGGACCAGGCTCGCCGATCCGGGTGCGACGCCGACGGCCGGTGGGTCGAAGGAGCCGTCGACCCGGTCGCTCGGGTCGACGAGATGCAACCGGCAGCTCGCGAGGTTGTTGCCGTGGTTCTCGACCATGAACTCGAACGTGGCCCGGCGGCGCCCGCGCTGCAGCGGCTGCAGCGCGGTGATGCGGCGATCGTCGAAGGCGGTCACGGTGGCGATCGTCTCGGCCACGACGGCGTCGTCCGGGGCTCCCTGCGGGATGACGCGCACGGCGACGGCGGTCGGTCCGGCAGTCGTGGTGTGGATCGCCGGCGGCCGGATGACGACCTCGATCACGTCACGTGAACCACCGAAGAGCGTGATGTTCGGTCGCGTGACGGTCGTCCAGGCCGCCGACAGCCCGGCAGGGATCACGGTGTACGACTCCGTGTGGTCGCCCACGTTCTCGACCGCGAGCGACAACGACGTCGAGTCGCCCGGTCGAACCGAGATCTCGTCCTGAGCGAACCACACCTGCACTGACACGCTGTCGACGCTACTGCCCAAGGAGTCCTCCGATCGGCCACTGTCGACGACGGAACCGCGGGGTGGCCCCGTCCGGACCCGGAGGGCTCGCTCGTGCACGTCGACAGGTCGTGTCGTGTCATCCCGGGGCGTGTCCCGAGCTGGTCGGCATGCGTACCATGCGTGAGATGGCCACTGCTCGCGCCGACTTTCCCCGGCACCGGCCGCGCCGCCTGCGGTCGACACCGGCGATGCGCGACCTGGTCGCGCAAACCGACGTTGTGGTGACCGACCTGATCGCGCCCCTGTTCGTGCGGGAGGGGATCGACACGCGGATCGAGATCGCCTCGCTCCCAGGGGTCCACCAGCACACGCGGGAAAGCCTCCGGCGCGAAGTCGCCGAGCTGGCGGAGACGGGCGTGCGAGCGGTGATGCTGTTCGGAGTGCCGGCCGAGAAGGATGCGACGGGTTCGGGTGCGTCCGATCCGACGGGCATCGTCCAGGTGGCCCTCGCCGACCTCAGGACCGAGGTCGGTGACGACGTGGTGCTGATCGCCGACCTCTGTGTCGACGAGTACACGAGCCACGGCCACTGCGGGATCGTGCGCGACGACGGCACCGTCGACAACGACGCCACGCTCGACCTCTACGCCGCAGCTGCGGTCGCCCAGGCCCGCGCCGGAGCGCAGGTCGTGGCGCCGAGCGGCATGATGGATGGTCAGGTCGGCGTCATCCGCGCTGCACTCGACGAGCACGGTTTCGCCGAGGTCGCGATCCTCGCCTATTCGGCGAAGTACGCCAGTGGCCTGTACGGCCCGTTCCGGGACGCAGTCGACGTCACGATCGAAGGTGGCGGTGACCGCAAGGGATACCAGCAGGACTTTCGCAACGCACGCGAAGCACTCGTCGAGGTTCGTGCCGACCTGGCCGAGGGCGCCGACATGGTGATGGTCAAGCCGGCGCTGTCCTACCTCGACGTGATCCACGAAGTCCGCCGGCACGTCGACGTGCCGCTCGCCGCCTATCACGTCAGCGGCGAGTACGCGATGATCAAGGCGGCCGCCGCCAACGGCTGGATCGACCACGACACGGTGGCACTCGAGCAACTGACGGCGATCAAACGAGCCGGCGCCGATCTGATCCTCACGTATCTGACCAGGTGGTTCGCCGAACGGACGACCGGAGAGGTGACCGCATGATCCCGCTGTGCGATTTTGACCGCTGCACCGTCGCAGGCTGCTCGGCCACGGTCTGTGTCGGTGCCGGCGTTCCGTCGAACGACGAGTTCTTCGAGCGTTCGACGAAGGTCATCCCCGGTGGTGTCAACTCGTCGATCCGGGCGTTCTCCTCGGTGGGTGGGCGCCCGTACGTGGTGGCCAGGGCCGAGGGCGCCCGCGTGTGGGACGTCGAGGGCACCGAGTACATCGACGTGGTCCAGAGCTACGGCGCGGTGATCCTGGGGCACGCCCATCCTGCGATCACGGCCGCAGTGTCGCAGGCCGCCACCGGCGGAACGTCGTACGGGGCACCGACGCCCCGGGAGATGAAGCTCGCCGAGGCGGTCACCGAGCGCGTCGGCTCGTGTGAGCAGGTGCGGTTCATGAATTCCGGCACCGAGGCGACCTCGACCGCCGTTCGCCTCGCGCGTGGCGCGACGGCACGAGACCGCGTGGTGATCTTCCACGGGAACTTCCACGGCGCCACCGACGCGCTCCTCGCCGCCGGTGGCAGCGGCGTCGCCACACTCGGACTCCCCGGCACTGCCGGCGTTCCGGCCGGAGCGGTCGCCGAGACGATGGTCGTGCCGTACAACGAGGTGCCGACACTCGACGATTCCGTGGCGTGCGTGATCGTCGAGCCGGTCGCCGCCAACATGGGGGTCATCGCTCCCGAGCCGGGGTTCCTCGCAGGTCTGCGGTCCGAGTGCGACCGGGTGGGCGCGGTCCTCGTCTTCGACGAGGTGATCACCGGCTTTCGTATCGGGCTCGGTGGAGCGCAGGCGAAGTACGACGTGTGGCCCGACCTGACGACGTTCGGCAAGGTCATCGGAGGCGGACTGCCGATCGGGGCCGTGGGCGGCCGGCGCGAGCTCATGGAGACGCTCACACCGGTCGGCAACGTCTTCCATGCGGGAACGTTGTCGGGCAATCCGATCGCCACCGCAGCCGGGCTGGCCGCACTCGACCTACTCGACGGCGATCTGTACATCGAGCTGATGGCCCGGGCACGCCACTTCGCGGCGCTGATGCGCGACGCCTGCGCGTCTGCCGGCTTCCCGGCGCAGTTCCCGGTGGTGAACACCCTCGTGGGCATGGTGTGCGGCGACGTCGACCGCCCGACGAACTTCGACGGTGCGAAGCAGACCGACGAGGCTGCGTATGCCCGGTTCTTCCACGCCATGCTCGCCGAGGGCGTCGCCATGGCGCCCGGTGCGTACGAGGCGATCTTCGTCGGCGCGGCGCACACCGACGAGGTGATCGATCAGATCGCGGAACGCGCCCACCGCGCCGCCGCGGTCGCGGCTGCTGCATGACGTGCCCCCGGTGGGGTTCGGAGAGGCGGTAGGTTCGGTGCACCATGCGGCAGATCTTCAGCGTGCGCTTCTTCGCCGCGGTCGGCGGCGTGGTCGGGCTGTTCTTCCTGCTCATGACGATCTTCGCCACCCGCGAGGTCATCGAAGGTGGTGACGACAGCGCTGCCGGGGTCGAGCTCCACAAGATCGATTTCGTCGAACAGGTGTTCTCTTCGCGGAACGAGCAGTTCGCCCTGAACGCCGACGGCAGTGCCGTCAACGACACCGAGTTGATCCTCGACCCGTCGCGCTCGCTGCGAATCGTGACCGACACGCCCGGCGTCGACCACTGCCCGGCGTTCCCTGCGGTCGGTGGGTGTGCCGTGGTCGCCGACCTGCTCGGTGAAGCGGTCGTCTGGTTCGCGCTCGTGCCGTCGGGCGCGAACCGCACCGTCGATCTGCCGGCGATCGACACGCTCGACGACGGCCTGGCGACGCTCGTGAACGGTTGGCAGTTGCCATTCGCCCCCGTGCTCGACCGTCGCTGCGACGAGGAGTTCAGCTCGTACCGCGAGTTCCGCGATGTTCTCGGCGACGACTTCACGTCGGTGTACGACATCGACGAGCGACGGATCGTGGCGGTGGAGTGTCGGAACAGGGTCGCCTACGCACCGGAACCGAGCGCCGACGAGCCGGATCCGGACGCATCCATCCCTGCTCCGCCCTTCGGTCAGGTCGGTCAGGTCGATCTCGAGGAGTCGCTCACGGCCACCTTCGGCGGCCAGGGCATCGTCGTCGCCGTCGAACGATGACCGTCCGCCGTGTGGACCGTGTGGACCGTGCATCGATCTTGGCGGCCCGGCGGGACGCGACCTCCCGATGTTCGCCCCGACCGGGTCACTGTGCGGCACTGCGGCGATGTCGTCGTCGGTGTGGTGCCCGACCGAGTCGCCTCGGCGGCGCTCGGGGCCCGCGACCTCGGGGTCAGTCGTCAACGAAGGCGGCGACGGCCTCGGCGGCGGCGAGCCCCGAGTTGAAGGCGCCCTCGAACTTCGGGCCGGCGAACAGGTCGCCGGCGAGCACGACCCGCCGCTCGTCATCGACCCAGCACGGGTCCGGCCACGGCATCACGGGCCCGGCGAAGCGCCATTTCTTCACCTGCGCCTCGACCACTCCGGCCGATCCGAGCCACGGCTGCGCCCGCTCGAGGAGCAGCTTTCGAAGGGTGTCGATGCCGTCGTCCCAATGCTCGACGCTCCAGGGTTGCGTTGCGTGACAGGTGATCGCCGGCACCGAGCTGATGCCCTTCACGGCGTTGTCGGCGACGAAACCGAACGGTTGATCGGCGTCGGCCGGGTCGAACTGCACCCCACCCGGCTCGGGCACGCCGCTCGGTGCGTCGAGCACGACGAGCAGCCCGATCGTGCGGTGGTAGTGGCGTCCGAACAGCGGCTCGGGGATGTCGAGCTCGGCCTGGACGAGCAACGACCACGATTGCGGCACGGGGCACGTCAACACGAGCGCATCGGCCTCGATGACCCGGCCGTCGTCGATCACGACGTCCCAACCGCTCTCGGTCGGTCGGCAGGCGAACACCAGCTGGTCGGTGCGGCAATCGAGTCCGGTCGCGAGGTCCTTGGCCAACGCGTTCATGCCCGCCGTGCCGCGGTATCGCGGGTAGCCGTCCTGGCTGTCGGCGAAGCCGTGGCACCAGACGCGTGCGACATCCCGCTCGAGCCAGTCGTCGACCTGTCGGCGGAGGGCGTCACCGCGGACCGTGAAGAACTGAGCGCCGTGGTCGAGGGTGGCCGCACCGATCCGGCGGGTCGCCAGCCGCCCGCCGACGGACCGTCCCTTGTCGAGCACCTTGACGTCGTGGTCGCGCGCCAGACGGCGAGCCGCGACCAGACCGGTGAGGCCGGCACCGACGACGACGACCCGCATCAGCCGGCCGCCGCGGCCGGCGACGCGATCGGCGCGTCATGGACGACCGAGCGCTCGGCCCGCCCGAGGAAGTCGAGCATGATCCGGTTGAACGTCGTGGCGTGCTCGATCATGAAGCCATGGGCGGCGCCGCTGATCACGACGAGTTCTGCCGTCGGGATGTGCTCGGCGATCTCCTCGGAATCACCGCGCGGCGTCAGAATGTCCTGATTGCCGACGATCACGAGCGTCGGAGCGGTGATACCCGGCAGCTGCGACGCCAACCCGTCGTCGATCGACAGGATCCCGGCGACCTGCCCGGCGAAGGCATGTGCCGGCCGCGACAGCGCCAGGGGTCCCATCCAACCGAGCGCCGGCGCCAGCCTCCGGAACGAACGCGGACCGATCACCCAGCGCGCGGCGTTCGCCGTCATGGCGCCCATCCCCTCTCTTTTCGCCGTGGCGGCCCATTCGGCGAGGAGCTCCTGGCGCCATGCGTGGTGGTGGCAGGCCGTGCACGCCAGGATCAGCGATCGGATCCGCTCGGGGTGGCGCAAGGCCATGATCTGGGAGATCACACCGCCCATGGACGCGCCGATCACGTGCGCCGAGTCGACACCGGCGTGATCGAGTACGGCGACGGCGTCATCGGCCATCTGCTCCATCGAATAGGCGCCGTACGGCTTGTCGCTGCGGCCTGCGCCACGATTGTCGAACGCGATCGTGCGGTACCAGGGCGCGAGCGCGAGCCGCTGCAGGTTCCAGAGGTGCTTGTCGGCGCCGAGACCCTGGATCATCAGCACCGGAGGTCCGGAGCGCCGACCGGACTCCCGGTAATGCAGACGAACACCGTCGGTGGAGCGCACCCAGGGCATCAGAGCCCTCCGATGCCGCCGGTCGGCAGCCAATCGAGCGGAGTTCCGGTCATCGTCCCACCCATCTCGTCGAGCATGGCGTCGATGCGGAGCTGGACGAGATCGGCCGTCTCGAGCTCTTCGAGCGGGCCACGCCGCCGCTTCGGGATCCTGACGGCCGGACCGATCTCGACGCGAGCGTTGCGGCGCAACGGTACCGACACGGTGGCCGCCGGCAGCACCCTCACCTTGGCAGCCACTGCGGCGCCGACCTGGCGATGGTCGACCAGGCCGGTCCGGCGGTTCGTGAGCTCGGGCGAGGCGCCGATCACGACCACCTCACCGGCGTGCAGCGCGCCGAGGATCTCGGCGTCGACCGGCAACAGCGCACCGAGGCGCTGCATCATCGGCCCCACCGGTGCGATGTCGGGTCGGCCGACGAAACGGACCGGGCGATCGATCGCCGCGCCGATGGCGAGCGATGCGAACAGCGGCGCCAACGCCAGTCGACGCGTGTTCACCACGATCAGCGCCCCGGCGCGCTTGGGCACCCGCTCGGCGCCGCCGACCGATGTGCTCCACCGAAGCTGGCTGAGCGACCAGACCCGATTGACGAACGCATCGTCGCGGCCCCAGTCGTCGACCTCGTTCGCCGTCCAGTTGCGGAAGGTCCGGGCCGACGTCGATGCCAGATCAGCGGCCTGGCTGCCGACGGTGCGCGCCGGCAGGGTGATGACGTCGGCCACCTGCTTCACCGGAGCAGCGGTCATGCCACGGCCTGCCGTGCGGGTGTGTGGATCACGCTCGGCCATCGGTACAGCTGGTCGATCACGTCCTTCGTGGTCGTGGTCGGTGCGAACCCGAGCACCTCGACGGCACGGGAGTTGTCGCCGAGCCGGCCGCGATGGAGCATCTCCTGGATGTGGTCGGCCACCGGTGCACCGGCGAGGTAGGCGAGCGCCTTCGCGATCGCCCATTGCGGTCCGACGACGGGGATCGGCACGCGATGGCCTCGCCGGATCGCCTGGTACGCGGTGATGGCCCCGGGGGCGACGATGTTGAGCGGCTGTTCGAGACGCTGCCGTGACGCGGCCACGAACGCCTCGGCGGCATCGTGCTGGTGGATGACGGCGAACGGCGGGTCGGCGACAGCACTGAACGGCACGGCGGGCATCCGTAGCAGACGACCGATCGCGCTCGGAACGTGCGGTCCCAGCACGCTGGCGAGCCGCAGGGTGCCGACGGACACGCCGATTCGTGTGCCGATCGCGGTGGCGGTCCGCTCGATGTCGAACAGCGTGCGCCCGTACTCGCTCGTGGGTGTCGGCAACACGTCTTCGTTCGGTCGGGTGACCGAGTTGCGGGGACGCCCGTAGACCTCGAGGCCGCTGCGGACAACGATCGACTCGAGCGCCCTGCATTCGGCTGCCGCGCCGAGGATCGACGTCGCTGCGTCATCAGTGAGATCGCGTGCGGCGTGCGGAGCGGCGCGGGCGTGCGGCTCCCAGACGGCGATGTGCACCACGACGTGAGGATTGAACCGGGTGATTTCGCTCACGATCCGGTCATGCTCGCCGGCGACGATACGATGGAAGACGGTTCGCCGGAGTCGCCGGCGGGGCGGATCGACGCCGATGCCTTCGAGCGGTCCGACCCACTGTTCGTTCTCGAGCAAGGTGGCGACCCGACTGCCCAACTCGCCGCCCATACCACTCACCAGCACCCGCATGCCTGCCACGAACGATCACGCTAGCTCCAGGAACCCCGTCCCGACCCGTTCGATGCGCTGGTTCGTGTCGACCCTGATCCTGTTCGTCGGCGCTTCCGCGGTGCGGGCGGAGGCGCCCGCGATCGTCGACGCGGCCACCGTGTCGCAGCGAGCCGAGCGGATCGAACCCGAACCGGACGGTCTGCTGTTCCCGATCGACCCGTCACCGGTGTGTGAGGTGCTCGACAACTTCGGGGGGTTCAGCAAGTCGTTGGGCACGGGTGGACACCAGGGCGTCGACATCGGCAGCGACTTCCGTCAGGAGGTCTACGCAGTCGAGGACGGTGTGCTGTATCGAGAGTTCAGCGGCAGTGGCTCGGGCCTCGGGTGGGGCTTGCACGGCGACTCCGACACCAAGTACCGGTATTACCATCTCGATGCGCTCGTCGACGATCTCGCCGTCGGTGACCGGGTGACGAGTGGTCAGCTCATCGGCTGGGTCGGCGACACCGGCAATGCATCACCGGGAGGGTGGCATCTGCACTTCGAGGTGCGTCCGGGTCCGGAACCTCACCGGACACCCGTCGATCCGGTTCCGCTGCTCGCGATTCCGCCCGACTGCAACGTCTACTGACGCGCGACGTGATCCGGTCGAACGTGCTGCTCGTCGCCGTCGTTCGATGCTGCGATCGGGGCCGCCGGCGACACGTCAGTCGTCTCGGAGGCGGGCGGCGACCATGATCACGTCACGGGCCCAGGGGTCGAGCTGCCGACCGGTCAGCCGTTCGGTCACGGCGATCGCCTTCGTGTCGTCCTCGACCAGTCCCGACCAGCGGATGTAGCCGCCCATGATGCCCACCAGACGGTCGCCGAGCTCTTCGCCGTGCACGATCAGCTTGGCGTCGGCCTTCAGCAGGTCGTCGAGCTCACGGTAGAACACCTTCAACCAGGCGTCGCGTTCGTCCGCCTTGAACGGCCGGTGTCGGTAGGGCAGGTTGAGTTCGTCGTAGTTGTGCAGGTTGTGGGGCGCCTGGATGATCGAGATCGCGTAGTTGAACCCGTTCTCGCGGATCCAGATGATCTCTTCCTGGCGTCGGACTCGACGGTGATTGTCGCCGTAGCCGCCCGGCCGCTCACAGATCGCCAGCTTGTCCTTGAGGATCCAGGTGAAGTGGCGGGGCTTGATGCCGAGCGCCCACTTGCCGCGCAGTTTGGGGGGCATCAGGGGGCTCCCGTCGTCGAGCGGGCCGGAGGAAGAAGGAACGATGACATTGCGGGGTCCGACTCTACCCGCACCAGCCGGGTGAGCAATTCGGAGCGCCGCCTGTCACCGGATCGAGATGTGCTCGATCCGGTCAGGCCTCGACGGCGTCGGTGTCGGAATTTCGGGGTTCGACGACGCGAAGCCGCTGGTGCGATCGCTCGACGCGACGGCCACCGGGCAGCTCACACGCCGCGGCGTCGCCCTGTGCGACCGCCATCACCCGGTCGATCGAGGCTGCATCGGGGGCATAGCCGGCCTCCGCGAGCCACCGCCGGAGTGCCCGCCGGGCGAGCACGGGTGACGCCCGGGTGAGTGCCCGGGCGTCGGTCGGATCGACCGATTCGGCGAGCTGCTCGAGCAGGGCGCTCTCCTGGCGGAGCAGGTCGGCGGTGCGGGTCAGGATGGGGGTCGGGTCGCGGTCGGAGATGTCGGCCAGGACCGGCATCACCTCGGCCCGGACCCGGTTGCGCCACACATCGAGGTGGTCGTTGCTGGAATCGTGCACGGTGTCGATGCCGAGCAGGTCGCACACGGCCGCGGTCTCGGCGCGCCGGAGCGCCAGGAGCGGATGCGTCGGACCGGGCGCGATCGCCGACAGGCCCGTGCTTCCGGCCCCGCGGAGCAGGCGGAGTACCACGGTCTCGGCCTGATCGTCGGCGGTGTGACCCGTCATGGCGCCCGCGGGCAGGTTCGCTCGACGTGCGGCTCGTGCTCGGGCCTCGAGGTTCGGGCCGCGAGCGACCTCGACGGTGTGCACGACGCACGCGACGCCGAGATCATCGGCGATCTTCCGGGCCCGCCGGGCGTCGGCGGCCGACTCGGGGCGCAGGCCGTGATCGACGTGGTGGGCGGTCACCTCGAGCCCGGCGTGCCGAGCGAGCGCCACCAGGGCGGTGGAGTCGGGACCACCCGAGAACGCACAATCCACCCGCGTTCCCACCTCGGGAAAGGTGCAACGTGCCGCGAACCCGTCGAGCCGCGACTCGTCGGGAGCCCGCTCGCTATGGGTGGAGCGGGGCATCGGTCGTGTCCGCCCAGTGGCGGAGGTCGTTCAGAGCTCTTGCTCGCGCTGGCGCTTGCCGCCCGGATACCGCTGCGCCGACACCTGCTTGAGATAGCCACCGATCAGGGCGATGGTCATGCCGATCCCCGCGATCAGCGTCGCGACGCCGATCCACCAGTGCCAGATCTCTGCAGCAAGCATGCGGTCAGCGTAGCGAGCTGCGCGGCGGCCCGTTCAAGTTCACACATGGTGCGGCCGGCCGTGCGAAGGCCGCAGCGCGCGCATGAGCGCCGCACCGGCGGACCACGTGAGGTAGCAGATGCCGGCGGCAGCGGCTCCGAGCGACACGCCGATCAGGTTGGCGAGCGCGTCGGCGGCCTGCACGGTGCGTGTGGAGGCGTACCGGCCCTGGGCGAGTTCGAGCAGGAGGCTGCCCCCGGCCAGTGCTGCGATGCCGATGGCGAGGCCCCGCCAGGTCCAGATCGCGAGACCGATCAGTGCGGTCACCACCGCCCAGATCGCGATGTGGGCGACGAAGTCGGTCGGCGGGATCTCGGAACCGGCCGGAAGGTTGACCCGTTCGGTCGCATCGATCCGCTGCCACAGGTCGCGTGCCCGATCACCGAAGACCGTCTGCACCGCGCCCGGAGCTCGATCGGACAACAGCAGTGCGGCCGCCGTCAACATCGAGCCGACACCGAGCAGACCGACGAAGGCTCTCGCGGCTGCCGGCGGCCGATCCTGTGGTGCCCAGCGGTATCGCCGCTCGTCGATGCGATACCACGTCACCGACGCCGGCTCGACGACCGGAAGTTCCAGCGTGTCCATCAGCGCAACGTATCTCGCCGAACGGGTGAACGCTCGGCGCAGTGCGACAGGTGGGATCGGACGTCGTCTCCTGGATGCCCCGGGCGCTCGTGGACGCCGTCAGCCGGCGTCGTGGTGCCCGATGATGCCGTCGCCGTCGAAATCGGCGTCGAAGCACGTCTCGATCCGACCGAGCAGTCCCGGCGGAAGCTCGTCGGTACTGCACTTTCGACGGATCGCCTGTTTGAGCTCGGCCTGGAAGTCGAACGCCTGGAGACAGTCGAGGCACTCGCCGAGGTGCGAGTGGATGTGCTCGCGAACGTCGGCGGGTAGTTCACCGTCGAGGAAGGCATCGAGTTCTCGGATGGTCTCTTTGCAGTTCGCCATGTGCTCGTCCGTGCTCGTGAGTGGTCGGTCAGTCGTCGCCGTTCGCGTCATCGGCGTGTTTGTCGTCGAAGGTGCGGGTCAAACCACGTGCTTCGGCGTACTCGTACAACGCGCGCTGCATCGCTTTTCTTCCCCGATGCAATCGCGACATCACGGTGCCGATCGGGATCTCCAGCATCTCGGCGATCTCCTTGTAGGCGAAGCCCTCCACATCGGCGAGGAGCACGGGGAGCCGAAAGTTGTCGGGCAGGTCCTCGAGCGCGTGTTTGACCTCGTCGTCGGTGAACAGGTCGAGAAACTGTTCCTCGGCCGACATGCTGGCGGCCGCCGTCTCCATCGAGCCGAGTCGGCGGTACAGGTACAGGTCCTCGATCTCACCGAGGTCACTCTCCTGGGGACGCCGCTGCTTCGCGCGATACTTGTTGATGTACGCATTGGTCAGGATCCGGAACAGCCAGGCCCGGAGATTGGTGCCCTCCTGGAACGTGTGGAAGCTGCGGAACCCACGCAGGTAGGCCTCTTGCACGAGGTCCTCGGCGTCGGCCGGATTCCTGGTCATGCGCAATGCGGCCGAGTACAGCTGGGGTGCGTACTCCATCGCCTGGTCGGCGAAGTCCTGCTGGTCGGCCACGGTGGGCGACCCTAGCGGGGTCGTGCAGGTCGTGTCCCATGCCGGTCGACCGCGCGGAGCCGCTGATGGTCGGCGTCATGTCGGGCGGGGAGCAGGTGTCGGCGCTGGGGTCGCTCCACGTGTTCGCCCGGCCGACGGCGTCGTCGGCGGACGGGCTCGATCACATCCAGATCTCCACGTCGCACGATCTGCTGACTCTGTTCGTCCGCCGGCCGTCGGCGCGCTGGCCCACGGCGGCGACCGTCACCGCGGGCGGCCCGACGACTGGCTCCCGGACCTGCTCCACGTCGAGCACTGAGCCACGCAGGGCTGCGGTTCGATGGGCTCGTCTACGCCGTGCGTTGGCGCTCGAGTTCGCCCACCAGTTCGTCGATCGAGGTGACGAAGCGTTCGAGCAACTCGGCGAACTGCTCGCGTTCGGCCGCGTCGAACGGTTCGAGCAGGCGTTCCATCCCGATCGCGCGCAGCTGGGCGACCTGCGTGATCGTGCGCTGTCCGGCGGAGGTCGCCCTGGCGGTCACGATGCGGCGGTCCGTCGAGCCGGCCCGTCGTTCGGCGAGTCCGTGGCGTTCGAGTCGGGTGATCGCCCGCGTGGCAGTGCTGGGATCGACGCGGAGGGCGTCGGCGAACTCGCTCATCCGCCAACCGTCGGGTTCGCTCGCGAGGATCTCGAGCGCGTCGAGCTGGGCCTGTTCGAGTTGCGGACCGTCGGTCCCCAACAGGTGGGCCCGGAGCAAGGCGCCCGATGCGCCCCGCCGGAGCTCTCGCCACGCCAGTGCGATGCGACGCACCGAAACGTCGTCGGCGGGGCGGATCATGGGCGCGCGGTGACCGACTTGCGTTCGAGACCGCGAACGGCACTCTGCTGCTCGACTTGGTCCAGGTACCACCGGTAGGTGCTCTCCAGGCCGGTCGCGAGGTCGATCGTGGGTTCCCAACCGAGCTCGCGGAGTCGGGAGACGTCGAGCAGCTTGCGCGGGGTGCCGTCGGGCTTGCTCGCATCCCACACGATCGTCGCATCGGGATTGACCAGATCGCGGATCGTCTCGGCCAGTTCCCGGATCGACAGGTCGACGCCGGTACCGACGTTGATGTGCGAGTCGCCGTCATAGTGCTCGAGCAGGAAGAGGCACGCCGCTGCCAGGTCGTCGACGTGCAGGAACTCGCGGTAGGCGGAACCGGTGCCCCAGACCTCGACCGTGTTGGCGTCGGTCGACCTGGCGTCGTGGAACTTGCGCATGAGTGCCGGCAGCACGTGCGACGAGTCGAGGTCGAAGTTGTCTCCCGGTCCGTAGAGGTTGGTCGGCATGGCCGAGATGAAGTCGCACCCGTACTGACGGCGGTAGGCCTGGCACAGCTTGATTCCGGCGATCTTGGCGATCGCGTACCATTCGTTGGTCGACTCCAGCGGCCCGGTCAGCAGCGCCTCCTCCGCCATCGGTTGGTCGGCGTCGCGCGGGTAGATGCACGACGAGCCCAGGTAGAGCAGCTTCGTGACGCCGGTCTCGTACGCGGAGTGCACGACGGTGCCGTGGATCATCAGGTTGTCGTAGATGAACTCGGCCGGCCGGGCGGCATTGGCACCGATGCCGCCGACCGTGCCGGCGGCGAGGACGACATAGTCGGGACGGTGTGTCTCGAACCACCGGGACACGGCCGACTGATGGCGCAGATCGAGTTCCTCGCGCCCCGCGGTGAGGATGTTCGTGAAGCCCTCGGACGTGAAGTGGCGGACGAGCGCCGAACCCACCAGACCCCGGTGCCCCGCCACGTAGATGCGAGCCGATCGATCGAGCGATGTCATGCGTCAACGCTACCGAAGCCTGCGCCGGGCCGCTCGAAGGCGGTTGCCGCCGTGCCGGGGCGGCGTACCTCGGGAGGTGCCGGCTGGCCGTCGATGGCCGCCGCGGTCATCGGGCGCCGGCGATCAACTGGTCGACCGGTGCGAAGTCGTCGGTGAGCACGAGTGCACCGGCGAGGTACACCACGATGTCGTCGACGAGCCCACCGTCGTCACCCCGTCGACGGCGGGCGTCGTTCCAGGCGTCGACGTCGAGTGGTGCCGTGCTGGCCACCGCGACCGCGTTGCCGACGAAGCCGTCGGTCAGGCTCGGGCCCCGCATGACGCCGACGAAGGGCATCGACGTCTGCATGGTCGCCGCCTCCGCTCGGAGGAACGACTCGGTCGGCCCGTCGATGATGTTGGCGACGTAGATGCCGCCCGGTCGGAGCACACGTTCGATGTCGGCCATGAACTCCTCGGTCGCCAGGTGCCAGGGCACGGCGCGGCTGCCGAAGGCGTCACCGACGATCACGTCGGCCGAGTCGTCGGACAGGGACCGCAGGCTGAGGCGCCCGTCACCGGTCACGACGTCATCGGCGGCGACGGGGAGACCGAACTCGCGATCGACGACGTCGACGAGATCGGCGTCGATCTCGAGCACGGTCTGATCGCTCCCAGGGCGGCTGACCGCGAGGTACCGGGGCACGGTCATCGCGCCGCCTCCGACCGCCACCACGTCGAGGGGGCCTTCAGGAGCGAGGGTCTCGATCGCGCCCACGATCTGGCGCACATACCAGAATTCGAGGTGGGTCGGGTCGTCGAGCGCGACGTAGCTGTGTCGGAGATCGTCGAGCACGAGCACTCGACCGTCGGCGCGTGCCGGATCGTCCTCGATCGAGATGCAGTAGTAGCTCGACTGCACGTCGCACGGCTGTTCCACCAGGGTCAGCCCAGCGACCGCGGCGACCACCAGACCCGCGGCGGCCAGCAGTTCGTTCGGAGCAGCGCGGTGGGACAGCGCCGCCACGACGGCGCCGGCCACCACGAGCACCACGCCGACCATCACGATGAGGGTCGACACCGCGGCGTAGGCGACCAACACGAAACCGGCGATGAACGTCCCGGCGATCGCGCCGCCGGTGCTCCAGGCCGACAACCGACCCACCACGTGGCCGGTCCGGTCGAGGTCTCGCAGCTGCAGCTTGATCACCGCCGGCGGCACGGCGCTCAGCACGGCGGCGGACGGGAGGAAGCCGGCGGCGGCGAGGAGCACACTCGGCGCGCCTCGGCCGTTCGCCCCTGCGGCGCCACCGAGGGCCCGCACGATCGGGACGGACGACATCGCGAGCGCACCACCGACGACGAGCAACAGTGGGATCAATCGACGCGGATCGACGTGGTCGGCAGCTGCGCCGCCGAGTCGGGCACCCAGCGCGATCCCGGCGAGGATCGTGCCGATGATCGCCGTGTAGGTTTCGAGGTTGACACCGACGTACGGCGCGAGCACACGCCCGGCGAGGATCTCGAGCACGAGCACCGCCGCGGACGTGCCGGTGACGAGCACGACCGCGAACCAGTCGGGCAGTTGCTGACCGGGATCGCGCATCGCCGCCAGGCTAGGTGCGGTTCGGTCGGGCCGCCTGCCGCCGGCTTCGGCCAGCAGGTCGCTCGTGGGGCGAGGAGCCGCTGTGCAGCGGTGCTACTCGGCCGACGACATCGCCGACGTCTGCGGGCCGACGACGATCCAGATCGCCCCGGCGAGTGCTGCGCCGATGGCCGGGAAGACGATGAACGCCCAGACCTGACCCAGCGCCCAGTCGCCCTCGAAGACGGCCGTCGCCATCGAACGAGCCGGGTTGACCGACGTGTTCGACACCGGGATCGAGATCATGTGCACGAGCGCCAGGCCGAGACCGGCGGCGATCGGGCCGAAGCCCTTCGGAACACCGTCCTCGTCGGTGGTCCCCAGCACGATCAGGACGAACACGGCCGTCACGACGATCTCGATGATCGCCACCGAGAGCAGGCCGAAACCGCCCGGGGAGTGGTCGCCGTAGCCGTTGGAGGCGAAGCCGGCGTCCTGGGCACGGCTGAGGAAGCCATCGGTGCCGCTGAGGATCAGCGCGATCACACCGGCCCCGGCGATGCCGCCGACGAACTGGCCGACGAAGTAGGGCGCCGACTTGGCGGCATCGATCTTCCTGGTGGCGATCATGCCGATCGTGACCGCTGGATTGATGTGGCACCCCGAGATCCGGCCGATGAGGTAGGCCATGCAGAGCAGGCTCAGACCGAACGCCAGCGAGACGCCCAGAATGCCCACGCTCAAGCCTTCGTTGAAGCCGCCCGTGGCGAAGATCGCCGTGCCGGGGCCTCCGATCACGAGGACCGCGGTCCCGATCGCCTCGGCGAGCCCCAGTCTCAGGTCGTTGTTCATGTCGCTGTCCTCTCGTTCCGGCGATGATGGCGTCGCCGGCGGCAAGCGTAGGCGCCGAAGGCACTGCGGTAGGGTGATCTCCGCATCAACGGGGGGCCGCACCTGGGGCCCGGAACCGCGAAGGAGACTGATCGCCGTGGACGGTGAACTCGCGATTCTCTACTTCGAGTCGACAGACGCCGCCGAGCGCGGCCTCGCGACGCTTCGCGGCCTCGAGGCCGAGGGCTTCATCGACATCGACGAGTGCGCCATCCTCGGTCGCGATGCCGAGGGTTGGGTCACGGCGAAGAACGCCGATCGACACGAGGTATCGCGGGCGGCCGGGTTCGGCGGAGTGCTCGGGCTCGTCGTCGGTGGTGTGATCGGTCTGCCGATCCTGGGTGTGCTCGGCGGCGCCGGGATCGCGGCGAAGCGCAAGGTCGATGCCGATCGGCTCGAAGAGTTGGTCGCCACGATCGGCCAGGAGATGGAGCGTGGCTCGGGTGTACTGGCGTTGACCGTCGTCTCGATCGACGACCCGGAGACGGTCACCGATCGTCTCGGCGTCGACCGCGAGGGCCTGGTCCGGGTCGACGTCCCGGCGACCCTGCGAGCCGAGATCGATCGCGCCCTGGGCAACTGACCTCCGACTCCACCGTTGCGGCGATCGGTCGTCGAGTCGGCCACCGGGTCGAGGGTCACCGGGATCGGCGTGTCCCGAGGGGTCGTCGTGGGGCGGGGGTCAGGCCGCCGGTTCGATCGTCGTGGGGTGCTCGAGCTCCTGTTCTCCGAACTCGGGGAACGATTCGATGTCGACGCCGCGACGGTGCAGTCGCCATCGGTGGACCCCGTACGCGAGCGCGCCGAAGGGAATCGGCAGCCAGTACGACACGAGGCGAAAGGCCAGCGTGGCGAGGACCGCGTCGCCGGTGCTCATCCCCGCCAAGACGAGCGTGCCCGTCAGACCGGCCTCGACGAACCCCAATCCGCCCGGAGTGAACGGGATCCGCGACAGAAGTGCTGCCGTGACGAACGCCAGGAGCAGAATCGTGGAGAGATCGTCATGTCCCACCCCGCGCACCGCCATCACCAGCGCGAAGTACTCGAAGCCCCACTTGCCGAAGCTGGCCAGCACGACCCAGATCCACCGGTCGGCGAGGTTGGCGCGGAAGAGATCACGCGACTCGATGAGTCGGGTCGCCCGGGCGGGAGCCGCCGGGTCGAAACGGCCGACCTTGCGGGCGACGGCGTCGATCGCTCGGCCGAGCTGGATCAGTGGCCGGTCCCACACCAGGAACACGCCGCTGACGATCGCCATTGCGACGAAGCCGATGATGCCGGCGATCGCGGCCCGAAGCAGCAGTGATGCGATCGGGGGGCCGAAGAGCAGGGCGGGCACCGCGAAGATCGGCAGTGAGAACAGCACGGCGAAGTTCAAGACGGTGACGACCGTGAGGCCCGTGGCGGCCCGTTCCGTCGAGATCCCGGCGTCGCGGATGAGGCGGTACTGGACCGCGGTCGCGGTTGCCGCGCCGCCGGGAACGATCCGTGCCACGGCGGACGACGCGAGCTGGCTCATCGCCATCAACGACCACTTGCGTGAGTCGAGACAGAGCCCGAGCAGGATCCAGAAGCAGACGAGGCTGAGCAGGATCAGCACCGACATGATGGCGAGCGAGCCCGAGCGGAGCCGTTCGAGTTCCGGCCAGGAGCTGAAGACCTCGATGACGCTCGGGATGACCAGGTAGACGGAGACCGCCGTCACCGCGAGCCAGATCGCCCGCTTGACGAACGTCTTCGTCGGTTTCATCACGTGATGAGCAGACGATCGAACGGGGCTGCACGGTCGGGTTCCCGACGAGCGGCCGCTCGTTCGGACCGCACGCGGACTCGACCCGGCCCGTTCATTGCACTGTCGATCGAGCACTCATGGGCCCGTTGACCTCGTGCACTTCGATGTCGTCGGAGAGACCGGGAAGTTCATCGAGCGGCCCCAGGTCCCAGTCGCGTCCGAGCTGCTCGGCCACGCTGGCGTCCGCGAGCACCTGTCCCGGTCGGGCGAGTGAGGCCAGTGTCACGGCGATGCCGGGCGGATCTCCCCAGGCGCTGAACGAGAGCTGATTCGTACCGAGCACGCCGGTCGCCACTTCGCCTGCCGCCAAGCCCGCCCGCACGGCGAATCGGAGGCCGAACTCGGCGCCGATCCGGGAACCCAACTCGATGGCGGCCAACGCGAATCTCGCTGCGTCGTCCGCCCGCGGATCCGACTTGTCGAGCCCGGCGAGGAAGAGCTGGCTCCCCGATGAACGCTGTACACGTTCGATGCCGTACCGTTCGATCAACGCGTCGGCCCCCTCGTTCAGCCGTTCGTCGATCTCCAGCGTTAGGTCCTGATCGGCGCCTGCGGCGTCGGGCATCCCGTCGATCATGATGGAGATCGCCGTCGCCGAGTCGAAGATGTCCGCGATCGATTGCTCGCCATCGCGGACCCGATCCACGAGTCGGGCCGGGAGCGCGGCGCTCAGCAGGTCGATGATGTGCTGTTCCTCGTCGACGATCGACTGCTCCCGCGCTTCGAGTTGTCGGGCGACACCCTCGAGCTGACGACCGAGGTCGCCGAGCTCGTTGCGCCCGAGATCCTCCACCTCGGTGTCGAGATCGCCATCGGCGATCCGTGCGGCGGCATCCACGAGGCGTTGGGCCGGTCGGGTCAACGTACGTGCCAGCAGCCATCCGACCAACGCGATCGTCGGCAGCAGACCGGCCAGCACGATGAGGACAGCCCGGAGCAGCGAGTTCAGTGCCGAGTTCGACTCGGACGTGTCCTGCTCGACGATCACGGCAAAGTCCAGCCCCGGCAGTTTCGCCGGCGCGGACGTCGTGAGGACCTCGATGCCGAGGTAGTTCGTGGCTGTTCCGGCGAACTCCTCGTTGTCCAACGCCGCGGTGACGGCCTCGTTGGCGACGGTCTGGAGCAGCACTGGTGAGCCGACCGTCTCGATGACGTCGGCGGTGGCCTGGTCGTCGGTGTGGTCGAGGAAGCGACGCAAGTACTCGTCCGGATCCTCGATCCATGCTCGGGTCTCGGACCGGAGGGCTCCGTCGGGACCTACGAGGTAGGCCTCACCGGTGTCGCCGAGGCCGAGCAACCGCCAATCCTCTCCTGCGGTCATGGCAGTCGTGAGTGCGCTTGCCGGGATCTCGGTGACGATGGCGCCGAGGACGTCCGAACCGGATCGAACCGCAGCGGCCACGAACAGCACCGGCTCGCCGCGCGTCGGGATGTAGAACGTCATGTCGGACAGGATCGAATCGCCGACGGCGACGGTGCTGAGTTGCTCGAGCGCACGACCGATCCCGCGGATGTTCCTGAACTCATCGCCGACCGGGGGCCACGACAGTCCGTCGGTACCGAGCTCGATCCGTTTCGCGACCGAGTACACGACGTCGAGGTTGTCGGCGTCGACGAGCAAGAGGTCGGTCGCGCCGGCGTTCCGCATCAGCTCACGCAGAATCGGGTGGTGCTCGGCGTGGGCTGCGCTGTAACCCGAACCGTCGCCGGCGTCGTCGAGCTGGCCACGCTCGTCGAAGCCGTTCGGATTCTCGGCGATGTAGTGGTGCTGGACGTATCTGCCCGCAGCGGTACCGGGCACGAGATCCGCGGCGTCGATGTCGGCACCGGCTTCGACGAACGGGGGGAGGAATTCGTCGTCGTAGATGGTGGTGAGATCGGCCACCTGCTCCGCAGAGATGTCGTCGTCGATGCGATCGAACTCGCCGGCGAGGTCGTCGAGCGCCGCGACGACGCTCGGGATCGCGGCGAGCGTCGAGACCTGTGACTCGATGCGCTGGAAGCCGTTCTCCAATGCTTCGACCCGGGTGTCGCGGACGCTCTCGAGCTGCGCCGCGACGCTGTCGTCGATGAGCAGACGGGCGAAGACGAAGTTGAGCGCCGACAGCAGGAGTACCGAGACGAGCGAGACGCCCACGAGCGTGAACGACAGACGACGCTGGATGCCGGAGTTGCGGGTCCTGCTCATCCGTCGTCTTCCTGCGTCGAGCTCGGGTCACCCGAAGATCGGTCGGCCCGACCGACCGCGCCACGTGCCATGCGGCGCGCGACCCGTTCGACGCGGCGTCGCTGCGTGCTCGAGAGTTGATCGAGCATCGACGCGAGTTCGGGGGCGAGCGCGATCGCCGGGCCGGCGGCATCGGGTGGGATGCGCACGACCTCGCAGTCGGTGACCGCCGTGATCAGGACCTGCCGGTCGGTTTCGGCGGTGCCGTCGATCAGCCCGAGGATCTCACCGGGCTCGATGTCGAGCACGCCGATGTCGTCGGCATCGGCGGTGTGCAGCACGAGTTTCGCGCGACCATGATGCAGCAGGAAGAGGTCGCGCCGTTCCCCCTGGGCGATGATGGTCTCGCCTCGCTGGTACTGCTCGACCGACGCATGGGCCGCGAGGTGGTCGAGCACGGTGTCGTCGAGTTCGGCGATGACGGGCACGTCGACGAGCCGCCGCCGGATGTCGGCAGCGGTGATTTGGCTCTCGATCGCCGTCTTTGCTCCATCGAACAGGTAGAGGTCCTGAGCGGGGTTCGGCAGCGGCACGTCGTGGCGGTACGACAAGTACCAGACCAGCGCGCCGAAGTCGGCTTTGACCTGTGGAGCGAGCGTGTAGTCGTCGATCCACATCGACGCCTGGTAGTCGACGACCGGATCCGCGATCTGCGTCACCCGTGCGAATGGCGGCGGGTCGGTGAGCACACCGGGTGTCGACCGCGCTGCGTCGATCAGCATCTCGATCGCTGCGGTCGGAGGCGCAGACCGTTCGATCTGAACGGGCACCATGACACGATGCAGGCGCGTGGGCTGGTCGTAGTTGGTGATGGTGGCGTGCGCGAGCTGACCGTTCGGGATCACGATGAGATCACCGTCTCGGTTGCGAATCCGCGTCGCTCGCCAGTTGACGTCGATCACCCGGCCCTCGACGTCGTCCGATTCGATCCAGTCCCCCGGGCTGAACGGCTGGTCGGCGAGCAGCGTGAAGCCGGATGCGATACCGCTGAGCGTGTCCTGGAGCGCGAACGAGATGACCAGCGACGTCACGCCGAGGGCAGTGAGGGCCGCCGAGAGGTCGACACCCCAGACACCGGCGATCAGGAACCAGAGGGCGGAGAGGATGAGCAGGAGGCGGGGCAGCGCGAGGATCAGCCGCGGAACCGGACGCCGCCCCGTTCGAGCAGGCTGATCGGCGAGCCACGCAACCACGACCCGCAGCGCCGACAGCGCTGCGACCGCGACGGCGACGAGGATGGCGCTCCCCAACAGCCGCATGAACGCGTTCTGCGGGGCGAGATCGAACAGCGCGCTGCAGAGAATCCAGATCGTGGCCATCGGGACCACCCAGATCCGGACGGTGGAGATCGCGTCCCGGAACTCGGAGTCGCGTTGGCGGAGACGCTCTTCGAACTCCCCGGTGCCGATGATCAGCAGCGGGAGCAGCACGATGATGAGTGCAGCCCACGCCGCACTCGAGTCGGTGAACAGCCCGCTCACCTGACACCCGCCTCGTCGTTGCGTCCGGTCAACACGAAGGTGTCCGCCGTCGTGCTCTGCTCGTCGATGTCGAACGTCGACGGGAGCTGCGACCGTACAGCTGACGTGAGCATCACCATGCCGGCCTCGGCGCGCCGGGCGAGATCGTCGGCGCGCTGGACGGTGGTTCCCCACGCGTCGTAGACCAACCCCGAGCCACCGGTCAGACCGATCGTGACGGGCCCGGAGTCGACTCCGACGCTGACGGAGATCGTTTGCCCGGCGTCGTCGGACAGATCGCGGACCAGTTCTTGGACGTCGAGCACGAATGCCACGGTTCTCGCCGCATGGTCGATGTGGGGTCGCACGGTGCCACATCCGGCGACGTAGGAGTCGCCCGTGAGCCGGATTCGTTCGAGGCTGCGTTGTCTGGCGAGGGCATCGGTCTCTTCCACGAATCGATCGAGGATCGTCCGCGCCTCGTCCCTCGATCCGGAGAGCAGCAGCGGACCCAGGCCGCGAACGACCACCACGGCGATGGTGGCGTGTGCGACCTGGTCGATCACGTTGCGCTCACCGGCTTCGGCCCGCTGTGCCGCCTGGGGCGGGAGCAGCCGCCGAAGCAGTCGACCTCGTTCCTCGGACCGGCTTCGTGCGACCACGTTCCGCTCGGCGAGCGTGGCCAGCATCGTGTCGATGTCGCTCCCCAGTTCGACGAACTCGCTCGCGCTGTTCTCCGGGAGGCTCTCCGAGCTCAATCCCTCGTCGGTCTCGCCACCGGCGCGAACCGATCGCAGTTTGGAGGAGATGACGCGCACGGGGCTGAGCAGTCGGTCGGCCCACCGAGCGGCCAGGAAGGTGATCCCGACGAGGAACAGCGCGATTGCGATCAGGAGGTTGCGGGCGAAGTCGGAGATGGGCTGCTCGATCTCCCGGCGTTCGACCTCGGAGATCACCGCCCACTCCAGACCGTCGATATCGAGCGCTCGGCGCGCCTGGAGCACGTCCGCACCGAGGAAGTTGGTCGTCTCGACGAGCTCTTGCCTCCCGCTGAGCGCTGCTTCCACGTCGTTGTCGTCGATCGGCTGCAGTAGCACGGTCGTTCCGAACATCTTCATCAGGCGGACCTGTTCGTCGGATGCGGCCCCCGTCTCGGCCACGAGCTCCAGATAGCCGGTCCGGTCCTCGAGGAACCTGCGGGCATCGGAGCGCATGAGGTTGTCACTGGCGACCACGAACGTCTCGCCGGTCTCGCCCTGACCGGTCCAGGTCGCGTCGTCGGTCGTGATCGCCGACAGGGCGGCGGCCCCGAATCGGATCGCGACGTAGCCGGCGAGCGCTCCGTCGACGACCACCGGACTGGCGACGAATCCGCTGGGTTCGCCGCCGGCGGGGGAGTAGCTCGTGAAGTCGTTGACCGCCACCACGCCCGGCGTCGGATCGTCGCCCAAAGAATTGATCATGACGGCGAGGGCGCTGCCGCTCTGGGGGCCGGTTCGAAGGCTGGTCGCGAAGTCGATGTTCTTGGCGGTCGAGTACACGATCGTCTCGTTGGTCGGCTCGATCAGGTACAGATCGTCGGCGCCGGCTTGGACTGCGACTTCACTGAACGACTGGTGGAGGGTGCTGTGCAGCTCCGACCAGCGACTCCCGTCGCCGGCGTCCTCGATCAGACTTGCCTCGTCGCCAGCGCGGACGATGTAGTTCGCCTGCAGTTGAATCCCGGCCGGCTGCTGCGGCACGAGACTCGATGCGGTCACCGGCCGCCCGCGAACCTCCGACAGCCCGGGAGCGACGACGTCGACGTAGTAGTCGTCGACCGCGTCCTGGTCCTCCGCCGGCGGCGGTCGGCCTTCGAGCTCGCGGTAGGCCTCGGCGAACTCGCCGATCGCCTCGGCGGTACTCGGGCTGATCGCCTGGGCGACGGCGATGCGCTCGACGTTCCTCACGTAGCGCTCGACCTCGTCGGCTCGCGCGGCTCCGATCGCAGTGAGGCGATCCCGGAGGAGGTCCTGCGCGAGGTCACCGCCGCGCTGGAGGCCGACGAGCGACGTGATCACCAGGGAGATGAGTGCGACCAGGACGACGACGAGCGACAAACGGGTGGCGACCGAGGTGTTGCGCACGATCCCGCGGGGAAATGACGCAGTCTTGATCTCCGGCTGGGGCACTGCGAGAACCTACCGCGGCGTGCTGCCTGCAGTGCAAGGCGTGCGGTTTCCTCGCCTCGATCCGTCACCGGTGGCGCGCTCGGTCGGTTCGACCCCTCGCGGTGATCGGCGTCGATCAGCCGGTCGGTGTCAGTTCGGCACCCCAGAACACGAGACCCGCCGGGCACTCGTTGATCGTCGGCGCATCGAGCGTGATGGTCGCCTCGAGCTTGGTGACGGTGCGGGTGCCGTCGTCGGCCACGACGATCGAAGCCGGGAAGATGGTGATCGTGATCCGGCCCCGTCGGGGGACGTCACCACACGGGGGGATCGCCGTCTCGCTGTCGGTGATCCCGTAGAGGCTCCCGTTGATGGCGAACAAACCCGCCTGGAGGATGCCCGGGACGGTGATGTCGAGGAAGTTCTCCGGCGTCACACCGATGATCGCCCGGTTGGCCTGCGGTGTCGTGCCACAACCGGTCGCGAAGTCGCAGTAGGCCTCGGTGAACGAGATCGCGTAGCTCCCGGCGACGTCGAGACCGACCAACGAAGTCTCGACCGTGACCGGAAAGGCCTCACCGATCGCCGCGAGCTCGGCCTCGGCGTCGTCGGCTCGGGACCGTTCGGTCTCGAGCGACGCCGAGAGGACCTCGTTGTCGGCTTGGGCGTCCTCGAGCCGGGTCGTGGTCGAGTCGAGCTCCGACGTCAACCCGTCGATCGTTGCATCTGTCTCGTCGAGCTCCGATGCCAGCTCGTCCCGCTCCTGCTCGGCGTCCTGCGCACGTACGATCGCGGCGTCGCGTTCGTCTTCGACCGTCGCCCGGTCGTCGTCGGAGGATGTCGCCTGGGAGAACCCCACGATCGCGGCGACCCCGGCCAGGAGTGCGACGACCACCAGCACACCCACCCAGACCTTGGCGCTCGACGGCCACGACGTCGATGCCGCTGTGGCCGCTTCCCCGTCGGCGGCCGCCGTGGCAGCGGGTGGGGGCGTGACGCCCGGCGCTGTTGCGGGCGGTGCCGGCTCGTTCGGCGTCGCGCCGTCGGGCGTGGGCTCGGCCGGGTCCGGGCCGTCGGTCTGATCGGACATGCGCTGTTCCCTCCGAGATCGATTTCGAGCGGGTCGTGCTGACTCCCCGCACCGAACGTAGCCGCCGCGCTCCCTGCCGCCGAGCACCGGCCTGATCGCTCGCGACGAGGTGGGAGGTTCAGCGAGCCCGTGCCCACGACGACGGAACGTCGGTGCCGCCTTCGAGCGTCAGCCGGCTGCCGCTCTTGAACAGCAGCGGGTCCGGCGCGATCTTCCCGGCCGCCAACCCCTCCCCGAGACCGAACCCGGCGGCGAGCTCGACGAGATGGCTCGGGGCGTACGAGAACGTCTCGCTCAAGCTGGCGATGTCCGACGCCGAGTTCATCTTCATGAGCAGCAGGTTGTCGCACTGCGAGATGACGTTCGGGTGCACCTTCGACGGCCGCTGCGTCGACAGCAGCAGGTAGAGCCCGAACTTGCGACCTTCGCCGGCGATCCGCACCACCAGCTCGGTGGCGAGCGCCTGGTTGGCGTCGACCGGGTTCTGGGGGCACACGTTGTGCGCCTCGTCGATCACGATGATCGTCGGGACCCGTGCACGACGATGCTCCCAGAGGTGGGAGAGGAGCGCCGCCGAGACGATCGACGCCTCGGCGGCCGACGGCAGGCTGCCCGTGTCGGCGACCAGCATCCGCCAATCGTCGGGGAGTTTCGCGAGGATCGGCGCATCGGTGCCGGCCCAGATCGTCTGTTCCTGGATGCCGAGGTTCTCGATCCGGAGCCCGAGCCGACGTGCATCGTCGTTGAACGACGATCGGATCGCGGTCATGACGTCATCGAGGCTGTAGGCGTCGGAATCGAGCTGGCGAATGATTCGCACGAACGCGTTGTACTCCTCGGCATGGTCGATCGGATCGAGACCGAGCACCATCGTCTGCTGTCGGAACGGCAGACGCCCGAAACGGGCCTGGAGCCGACCGGGCGAGCCGATACCGCCGAACACGTGGACCCCCGAGGCGACCGCGTCGTAGCGTTCGGTCAGCGCCTCGTACTCGTCGGAGGAGAACGCGGTGGCTTCACGGGGTCGCACGGAGCCGAGGTTCACGTAATCGGAGTTGGGATCGAGCACACCGATGCGGATGTCGGTCTCGAGGAGCAGCTGTTCGAGGATCACGCCCAGGGTGTACGTCTTCCCCGATCCCGATTGTCCACACAGGAAGGTGTGTCGTCCGAAGCCCTTGGCACGCAGCCGGGCCGGGACGCCGCTCGGCCGGCGAAGACGACCGAGCTCGATGGCAGCCTCCGCACCGAGTCCGGCGCTCAGGTGTTCGTCGACGACCTCTGCGCCGGCCGGCGTCAGCGTTCCCGCGCCGAACGCCTCTGCCCCGTCCAGTCCCGCCGATCGTCCGTCGACCAGTTCCGAGAGCAGCGTGCCGCGACCGTGGAGCATCTGCACCGTCGACGACCCATCGTCATCGCGACGCCCATCGTGGATGGTCGAGCCCAGCACCTGCGCCAGGTAGGTGTGGTCGGTCTCGGTCTCGATGGTGACGTAGGACCCGACGGGGATGGACTGGGCGAGCGGCACGTCGAAGGCGAACGTGCGGCCGTCGACGGAGTAGACCCGGACAGACATGTCGGTCACGAGCGCGTTCGGCGAGGCCTATCGGACCACGAACGTCGGCGACGTGACGCCACCGATCAGGGCCGAGACGAGGATGCCGAGGGGCAGAGTACCCCAATACGAGAGGTCGAGCCCGACGTTGCCGAGGAACAGCATCAGCAGCCAGGTGGCGGGGAACGTCGCCACCAGAAAGATGATGGCGGCACCGATCAGCGCACGGATCATGGACTTCTCCTTCGGTCGTCGCGATCACCCTGACCTCGACCTCTCAGATCATAGATGCGCATCGCCTCTCGTGTCCGGATGACGCGTGCCGAGGAGATCGTGGTCGGTGTCGTCGGTCGGTGGGTCCCGACCGTCGTCGACCCCGCTTCGCCAACTCAAGACCTTGACCAGTTGGATGCCGACGAGCACGATCTGCGCCTCGTAGTACACCCACGACAGCGCCAACAGCACCGCACCGAACGCCCCGCTGAGCGAGGATCCCCCGAAGGTTCGGAGATACCAGCCGATCGCCTCGGTGCCGACGACCATCAAACCGGTCGTGACGAGCGCGGTGAGGATCGCCGCCGTCCAGGGCACACGACGGGGCCCGATGTAGCGGAACAGCAGCGCGAGGATCACCACCAACGACGACGCCGAGGCCAGCGCACCGAACAGTGCGGCCAACGCCTCGACGATCTCGACACCGCCCGGGATGAGGTGTTCGACGGCGCCGCTGATCGCCGAGATCGCGAGCCCGGCGATCAGCACGAACCCGGTCGACAGCACCATCAGGAACGAGGTCAACCGCCGTCGGACCGAGTTGCGGATGCCCGATCGCACGGGAACGTGCCAGATGGAGTTCACGGCATCGACGAGGGCGAGGAAGACCAAAGACGACGCGAACAGCAGCGAGCCGAGGCCGAGCAGGCCGAGTGACGACTGCACCGAATGCCGTTCGAGCTCGGCGGCGATCGACGCACCGGCGGTGTCGGCGTCGGCGACACCCAACTGCTGGATGCGGTCGACGAGGTACTCCTCGACGCCGGCGAGACCGAACAACGCTTCGGCGAGCGCTGCCGTCAGAGCCAGGAACGGCACGATCGCGAACAGGGCGTAGTACGCGAGCCCGGCACCGAGACGGAGCGTTCGGTCGTTGCGCCATTGGTCGTAGGTCGCGAACACGACACGGTGGACGTCGGTGAACTGCGGGATCCACCCCGGCCACCGCCGGCCGATCGCCTCGTCAGCCACGGTGTGTCACCCAGTCGATGCGCCCGCCGCGGTCCGGTCCCCCTGCCAGGGCCACCGGTTCTCCGCTTCGAGCACGAGCGTCCAGGCCAGGAACGTGCGAACGACCACGAGCAGCCCGAGTGCCGCAACGTTCTCGAGCGTCGGCTCGAGCGTCACGGTGCGGATGACGTCTGCCGCGATCAACAGGTCGAGCCCCACGAGCAGGCCGCGCGCGATCTGTGCTTTGAACGCCGTGATGGCGTCGGTGGTCGAGCCTCGGAGCAACGTCCGGGCGCCCGTCCAGAACGCCGCCACGATGGCGATGACGATGACGACGATCGCAACGATCTCGATCCACTCGGACACGTCGCGCGCGATCTGCCAGTCCCCGATCTTCGTGCTGAGCACTTCGTCTCCCTCGCGCGGTGGTCGGCGTCGATCGCGTACCGGGCGGCGGTCGCGACGACTCCGGAGCGTAGCAAGGGCGCTGCGACGGCGATCTATCCCACCTCGCGGTCTGGCGGACCGGAACCGGGCCGACCCGGCGGCGTCGAGCCGTACATCGAGACGAGCCGTGCGATCAGCGTCGCCAGGAAGATCTGGCCCGCGATCGCCTCGACTGCGGTCATGCGTTTCACGAGCTCGTTGACGGGCGTGACGTCGCCGAAGCCGAGTGTCGTGAGCACGACGAACGAGTAGTAGACGGGGAGGCCGCCCTCTTCGGGTTCGAGGATGTGTTCACCGGCGAAGTCCCTGACGCCCAGATACAGCCAGGCGAACATGAGGCCGACGATCAGGTAGCCGGCGATCGCCCCCAGGATCGTGGGCACCTCCACCCGCTCGTGGCCGAGCACCCGGCGCGTGACCGCGAGCAACAACGCGAGCAGGACGAACGCTTGCGCCAACGCGCCGACACCGGAGATCCAGTTGGGTTCGGAGAAGGATCCGACGAGGAACGCTCCGACGACCACGAGTGTGACCAGGATCAGGATCCGCCGCCGATCCGACCACAGGCCGGCTGCCGCGAACCCCGCCAACAGCGCCGCGAGATTGAGGCCCGCTCCCAGGAACTTCACCCAGCCGGCGTCGGACACCCCCGATACGAGGAACGCTGCGAGCAGGAAGACCAGCAGGGTTCCGAACCGATCGGGCGCCACCAGTGGCCGTTGCTGCCGGCGCATGATCGGCACGCTAGCCGGGACGTCGATCCGTTCGGCATCGCTCGATGGGGTACGACATCACGACATGAGAGAGGCGGCGCGGGGCGTCAGCTACGCTCGCTGCCGGCACGGGTGGCCGGTCCGTGACGAGAGGCACGAGGGAGAAGCCAGGGTGGCGACGAGTAGCACGACATTCCTCGAGGCGATCGGGCACAGGGCGCGGGTTCGGTGGGGCGGGCGGCACCGTCGTCCCGTGCAGACCGCAACCGTCGCGCTGGTGGCCTGTGTCTCGGTGCTCGGTCTCGTCGTCGAGCCCGCATCCGCGGATGCGCCCGCTCAGAGCCCGGATGACGCCGACCAGCAGTTGGTCGAGCGATTCGCGCCGATCATCATGGTCAAGCAGCAGGACGAGGAGTGCGATTCGGCCGGCGAGCAGTATCTGCCCACTTCGGTCGACGTCGTCCTCGACAACCCCGAGGTCGCCCTGCGTCAGATGGGCCCCGGAGATCCGGTCGTCAAGTGGGCGCCGGGTGCGGCGGACCTGGTCGGGCTCGGGGAGGGCTTCTTCCTCGATTTCCCGGGGAGCGCACTGTCGCCCGGGTGCGTCTTCGAACGGGACTTCCGGAAGTACACCGGTGATCGCCCCGCCACCGTGTACGCCCACATCGTGCAGCAGGACGACGAGCCCGACCTGCTCGTGCTGCAGTACTGGATCTACTGGTACTACAACGACTGGAACAACAAGCACGAGAGCGACTGGGAAGGCATCAGTCTCCTCTTCGAGGCCTCCTCGGTCGAGGATGCGTTGAGCTCCGAGCCGGTCGAGGTGGGGTACTCGCAGCACGAGGGTGGCGAGCGGGCCGAGTGGCTGGACGACAAGCTCGAACGCGAGGGCGATCGCCCGGTGGTCTACTCGTCGGCTGGTTCGCACGCGAGCTACTTCGGCTCGGCGGTGTACCTGGGCCGGGGCGCATCCGAGGGGTTCGGCTGCGACACGACGACCGGTCCGTCGGTACGGGTCGCCCCCGAAGTGGTCCTGCTCCCGGATTCGGTCGACGATCCGGACGACCCGCTCGCCTGGGTCTCATACGACGGGCGATGGGGTGAGCGCCAGCGTGGCCCGTTCAACGGCCCGACCGGCCCGGCGGTGAAGGACCGGTGGCTCGAACCGATGCCGTGGTTCGAGGAGCTGCGCTCGTCGAGCGTGGTCATCCCGGCCGGCGACAACGAGGGCGCATCGGTGATCTCGGTGTTCTGCGATCTGGTCGAGCGCGGGTCCGGGACGCTGATCGCGTTCTCGGTGTCACCGACGCGCGTGCTCCTCGGACTCGTCGTGGCGGTGTTGCTGGTCAGGTTCCTGGTCGGTCGGACCGACTGGTCGGTGGTTGCGGCCGAACCGCTCCGCCGCCGTCGACGGGCCGGCCAGATCATCCGTGCCTCCGGGGCGACGTATTGGCGCACCCCCCTGGTGTTCATCCTGCTCGGGCTCCTGTTCATCCCCGCCGCCGCCATCGCTGCCGTGATCGGAGTGATCGCGGCGGTCCTGCCGTTCATCGGAGACGTTCTCGCACTCGCCCAGGGATCGTCCGGCACCAATCTCTTCGTCGCGATATTCGCCGGGAGCCTGTCGCACCTCGCGGCGTATGTTGCGCTGAACTCGCTCGTCGCCGACTACCTGCGCGGTGACGAACGTGGTCTCACCGGAGTCATGCCGGCGGCTCGGTGCACTTGGTCGAACCGCCGTGCGCTGCTCGGTGGGTTCCTCCGGGCGTACTTCATCGTGTTGGTACTGCTCGTCACGGTGATCGGCCTCCCGTGGGCGATCCGGCAGCTCGTTCGGTACCAGTTCATCCCGCACGCGGTCGCGTACGACGGCGAAGACGGAGCGGGCTCGCTGCGACGTAGCTCGGAGCTCGTACGCGGCCGTTGGCTCCACACGGCCGTGGTGATCGCCGTCCTCAACGGCATCGTCTTCGCCACGGCGATGGGAGTGTCACTCCTGCTCCTGTTGTTCGTCACCGCAGTTCCGCTCTGGTTGTTCTCGGCGCTCGTCGGTCTGGTGTTCGTGTTCGTCGCGCCGTTGGCGGCGATCGCGACCAACCTGCTGTACGGCGACGCGGTTGCGGTCCGCGAGCATGCCCCTGACGCCGACCTGGTGACCGTCGACTGAGCCAGGCCGGCGGTCGCTCACACACTGGCGTGCGCGAGACGGTGGCGGCGACTGCCAGGAGCGTTCGGACGTCGTGCGTGCGCGCTCGTCCCGCCACCGTCGTGCCGCCGGCCTCACTGACCCCGGGTTCTCGACTGGCACCCGACTCCGAGTCACCGTACGCTCCCGGATTCGTCGATGAGCGGCGAATCGATCCGGAGGGGTGATCACCATGCAGCAGGCGAGTCGGGCACCGGGCCGAGGCGGATCCCGTCGGGGAGTTGTCGTCGCGACGGTGGTCGGGGTCGTCGCATTGCTGGGTGCGTGCGGCGGCGACGGCGCACTGTCGGGTGTGACGCTGCCGCCCGACGTGTCGCTGCCGAACGCGACCGAACCTGAAGGTGGTGAGGCGACGCAACCGCCGGAAGCGACCCAACCGCCGCCCGAGGCGACGCCGCCGCCCGAGCAGACGGCACCGCCGCCCGAGCAGACGGCACCGCCGCCCGAGCAGACCGCACCGCCGCCCGAGCAGACCGCACCGCCGACAGCGGCGACGACCGCCCCGGAGGAGGACGGCGGACTGAGCGACGACAGCATCCTGCTCCTCGTGGTGCTCGGTCTCGGGCTGCTGGTCGTCGCCGGCGTCGCCGTCTGGATGTCGTCGAGGAAGCGCTCGGGCGCCGTGGGTGCCGTCGCACCACCGAGTCGTCTCACCGACATCATGGGTCGGGCCCGGTGGCTGCACGACCAGGCGTCGATGGAGATCCTCCGGATCCACGACCCGGCGCAACTCGCCGCGACTTGGCAGTCGACGAGCCCCAGCATCGTCGAACTCGAAGGGTGGGCGGCCGCGCTGGCGGCCGGGACGAGCGACCCGGCCACCGCTCGAGCGCTGCAGAACGTGCAAGGTGCCACTGCCGGTCTGCGCGGCGCGATCCAGTCGGATGTCGCGCTGCGCACCGACCCGGCCGTGGCCGGCCGTCAGGATCTGGTGCAGGCCTCGGCCCAGACCGTTCAGCAGCGGCGAGCCGACCTCGACGTCGCGTTGGGCGATCCACTCCTGCAGTCACGCTGACCGAACGCTCCGTCGATCGGCCGGGATCCTGGTGGGGCGATGTTGCGTCCTGTGACCGGACCTGCGATCCTCTTCGCCGCGAGTGACATTTCGGACGACCGAGTCCGGCTCGAAGAGGAGATCTGATCATGAGGCTGTTGTTGGTCCTGGGTGCCGTGCTCGGCGGAGTCGCTGTCTGGCGCCGCAAGAGCGTGAAGGACGACGCTGCGAAGGTGACCGAGGCAGCGAAGGGCGGCGTTCAGCGCATCAAGCGCGGGTCATCCGATGCCGCTGCCGAGGAGACCGCTGCCGATGTGGGCGAGACCGCAGCGGAGACGGCCCGGTCGGCCGCCGACGAGGCTGCCCAGACGGCCGACGTGTGACGATCGCGGGAGCCGCCCGAGCGGAGGCGTCCCGAACGAAGGAGGTCCATGGTGCAGCGCTCCACGGCAGAGTCGTCCAGCGGCCGGCTTGTCCGGCGTGTCAGCGATCGCGTTAGCGTGCTCCCGTGCTGATTCTTGGGATCCTCCTGTTCGGAATGATGACCGGTGCCATCGCTCAGATGTTGCTCGGCCGCAAAGGCCAGGGCATCGACTGGGGCATGGCGCTGATCGCGGGCATCGGTGGATCATTCGTCGGTGGGCTGCTGTTCAGTCTGCTCGCCGGCGACGGCATCGATTTGCGTCCGAGCGGCATCATCGGGTCGATCATCGGCGCGTTGATCGTGAGCGCGTTGTGGATCCGTTTCGGGCGATCGGGCGCGACCAGCAGTCGGTAGGTGGCGAACGCCCGTCCTGGGCGGGCTCGTCCGCCGAACCGGATTCGGCAGGCCGTTTCGGACGCCTCGGATCCTGCGCCGCGGTCGAGTCGAAAACGTGAGTTGTCTGCCGCCGCACGTGTAGTTTTCCTGCACCGACCGCACTCGGTGATCGTCGCGCGCGGTGGGAGAACGCTCGATGACGACGACCGACACCATGGACCCGCTGCCCTCTGAGGGCACGACTCGGAACGTGTTCTTCGCTGCCCCCGCCGACGACCCGCGCGCCCGCCGCCCCGTCGACGTGGCCATCCTCGTCGCCTCGCTGGCCGTGATCGTGCTGAGCGGCTGGGCCCATCGTGGCCCGAGCGACTTCGATTCACGTCTACTCGACTTCTTCTCCGCCGGCGTGCCCGGGTGGCTGAGCGGCATCGCCACGATCGTCTTCCTCCTCGGGTCGTTCTACGTGCTGGCGTTGATCGTCGGCATCGCCGTGTTCGGCCGAGGGCGGACGGCGATCGCGCGCGACATGGTGCTCGCCGAACTCCTCGTCTTCGCCGGCATTGTGCTGGCCGCATACCTGGCCGGACCGGAGTTCCCCGACTTGATCCCCGAGTTCCACGAGCAGACAGGAACGCCGTCGTTCCCCGTGGCACGGCTTGCGATGATGGTCGCCGCTGTGCGGGTGGCCTCGCCGTACCTGTCGGTCCCGATGCGCAGCGTCGGGCGGCGACTCGTGATCGCCACGTCGGCCAGCGCGATCGTCCTGACCTACGGCACGGTGTCGGCAGTCATCGGAGGCCTGGCAGCGGGGGCGTTCGCAGCGGCCACGATCCAGCTGGTGTTCGGTTCGGGTCTCGGGATTCCGGGTGGGCCGAGAATCGTCGCAGCACTGCGCGAGGCAGGTCTCGACGTCGACGAGGTCGAGTTCCTTCCCGTGCAGCCCGTCGGAGCCTCGCTGGTGAAGGCGCGGCTCGCAGACGGTGAGCATGCACTCGTCAAGGTGTACGGGCGCGACGCCGCCGATGCCGCACGGGCGGCGCGGCTCTGGCGATCCATCTGGTATCGCGACAGCGATCGATCGGTCCTGGCGACCAGCCAACAGCTGGCCGAGCACGAAAGTCTGCTCATGCTGGCATGCGAGCGGGCCGGTGCGCCGACGCCCCGTCTGGTCGCCTGGAGTCGCGCCTCGACCGACGACACCGTCATGATCATGGACTGGGTCGACGGTGCTCGGCTCTCGGAGCTCGACGCCGACGAGGTCGACGATGAGCTGCTGGATCGCATCTGGGCGACGCTGGCCGAACTCCACGCTGTGGGTGTCACCCATGGTGAGATCGATCGCCAGCGCATCGTCATCGGTGACGACCAGGTACTGCTCGTCGATCTGGCGGCTGCTCGGATCCTCGCCGACGACGACGGCAGGATGGCCGACGCGGCCCAGCTACTGGCCGTGACGGCGATCTCGGTCGGGAGCGAACGTGCCATCGATGCCGCGCGTCGACACCTCGGTGACGAGCGACTGCTGAGCGTGCTGAGCCAACTCCAGACGGCCGCACTCCCGCGTGAGCTCCAACACGACGCCAGGGCGGCCGACATCAAGATCAGCGGGCTGCGCAAGGAGGTCGCCGAGGCGCTCGGCACCTCCGCGCCGGAGCTGACGAAACTGCAACGTGTCTCGTGGGGCTCCGTCGCCATGGCGGCGCTCACCCTGTTCGCCGCGTCGAGCCTCATCTCCTCCTTGACCGATATCGGGCTCGACACGATCGCCGAGGAGATGTCGAGCGCGAACTGGGCATGGATCGTCGTCGCCCTCGTGCTCGCGCAGTTGACGAACGTCGGCGAGTACCTCTCGATGGTCGGCGTCGTCGGCTTCCGGGTGCCGTTCGGGCCGACCATGATGTTCCGATACGCGCTGTCGTTCATCTCGCTGGCCGTTCCCTCCGACGCGGGCGCGATCGCGATGAACATTCGGTATCAGCAGAAGCTCGGCGTTCCTGCGGCCGCGGCGGTGGCACAGGGCCCGTTGTTGACGATCGTCTCCAAGGCCTTCGACGTGATCCTGCTGCTCTTGTCGGCGAGGTTCATCGGGGAGGTGATCCAGACCGACGAACTGCAACTCGGGGACTTCGTCGACCTGCTCCTGTTCATCGTCGTGGTCGCCATCATCGCGATCGTGGTCGTTGCAGCGGTTCCCAAGCTGCGCGATCGGATGCTGCCCCAGGTGCGGGTGGGCTTCGGCGCGATCAAGGACAGCCTGACCGATCCTCAGCGTCTGCTCCAGGTGATCGGCGGGACGCTCATGCAGAAGATCCTCTTCGCCCTCACGCTGGCCGCTTCGAGTGCGGCGTTCGGACAGTCGATCAGCTTCGGCGAAGCGGTCTTCGTCAACAGTGCGGTCTCGCTGTTCATCGGCCTCGTCCCCGTGCCCGGCGGCATCGGCGTCGGCGAGGCCGCACTCACGGCGGGTCTGATCGCCGTGGGGGTGCCCGAGTCGGCCGCGTTCCCCGCTGCCCTTTCGCATCGCATCGTCACCTCCTATCTCCCACCGGTCTTCGGCTGGTGGAGCTCACGCTGGTTGTCGGCTCGCGACTATCTCTGATTCGGCACCTGCCGAGGCCGACCGCTGGGCGAATTAGGATGCCGACTCGTGGTGGCCGATGTCTGAGGAGCGCTCCGCCGACTCGATTCGGGCGTCGCGTCACGAGGGTGCCGGTGGTGCCGCCGTGGCGGAGTCGACCGAGCCGCATCAGACAGCGCCACATCCCCTGCGACGTGCCTTCCGGCTGATCGCCACGGTGATCTTCTTCTACGTGATGCTGCTGGAGGTCGTGTTGGCGGTCGGGTTCGTCTGCGTGCTCGTCGGTATCGATCCGTCGACGTGGTTCGTCGATCTGGTGTATCGAGTCGTCGAACGGACGATGCAGCCGTTCCGCGGTCTGTTCACCGCGATCGAGTTCGGCACCGGTTCGTCGGACGACGTGCAGCCGACGATCGAGGGGTCGATCGTGTTCGCGATGATCGCCTACGGGATCGTCGCCCTGGCGGCGAACGACCTGGCCGAATGGCTCGGGCGTCCACGGCCCGGCCGAACCGGGGACAACGACGACGCGGGTGCGGGCATCGGATGATCAGCAATCCAGTTGAGTGGTCGCACGTTCGCTGAACGCGGTCGGCTACGATCTGACGGCGACGTCAGATGGCTCCCCGCCGGAGAGCGACCATCTCGTCACGACACTGACACTGACACTTTCGACCATTCGGTAGAGGAGGACCCAATGCTGGCATTCTCGTTCTGGGATGCATTCTGGATCGTGTTCATCGCGTTCTTGTGGATCAACCTGCTGTTCATCTTCTTCTCGGTCGTCGTCGACCTCTTCCGCGATCACGAGCTCAGTGGTTGGGCCAAGGCGGGTTGGATCATCCTGCTGATCTTCCTGCCGCTGCTCGGTCTGCTGATCTACGTGATCGCCCGCGGCCCGGGAATGGCGCGGCGCTCGCTCGACCAGCAAGCAGCGGCGCAGGCATCGTTCGATTCGTATGTCCGGGACGTTGCGGGCGGCGGCGCGGCCTCCGAGCTCGAGAAGGCGAGCAAGCTGCACGCCGAGGGCAAGCTCACCGATGACGAGTACGCCGCCCTGAAGGCTCGGATCCTGGCCTGATGACGCATCAATCGATGCCGTCGACGACGCCACCACCGTCGACGACGCCACCACCGTCGGCGACACAGCTCGAACCGATCGACGAGTCGACCCGGCACCCGTTGCGACGAGCGACGTTGTGGGTCGCTCGGGCGCTCACCTGGCTGCTGAACGCGTACATCCTCATCGTCGAGATCATCTTGCTGCTCGGCTTCCTGCTGCTCCTGGGCGGTGCCAACCCGTCGTCGTCGTTCGTGCAGTGGGCCTACCGCAACCTCGACAGCGCCATGAAGCCGTTCCGCGGCATCTTCGAGCCCATCGAGATCGGCACGACGTCGGGCGACGTCGCGGCGGTCGTCGAGACGTCGGTGCTGTTCGCGATGATCGTCTACGGCATCATCCTGATCGCTGTCCAGGCGTTGCTCCAGTGGTTGCACGGTCGCGTCGACCGGCTCGATCGAGAAGACGAGGAGTACCGACGCCAGCAGATCGCCGACCGGCAGCGACAGTACGCGGCTGCGCAGCAGCCTTCGATGGCCTACGGCGTCCCGCCGACGGCCGGCGCCCCGACGCCGGGCCCGCCGCAGCCGACGCCACCACCGTCGGCTCCACCGACGCCACCACCGTCGGCTCCACCGTCGGCTCCGCCTCCGACCACCTGACGTACATCATCGCGCGACGTCGTGACGACCGGCACGGCTCCGATCGATCGACCGGGCGTCCGACATGGCGCCGACCCCCCCACATGAGGACACGACATGACCAACAACGGGCCCACCGACTCGAATACGGCTTCCGATCCGGCGGCTTCCGATCCCACGGCCACCGATCCCGCGGCCGCCGTTCCTACGGCCACCACGCTCGAGCCCGCCGAGCAAGCGGGCTCGACGCCGTGGTACAAGCGGCCCATCACCTGGATCATCGCCGCGGTGCTCCTGCTCGCGATCGTGTTGGGCATCGTCCTCGCGCTCGGCGGTGACGACAGCGCGGCCGACTACAGCACGGTCACCATCGACCGCGTCGACGACGCTGGCGATCCGCTCCGGGTCGAGATGGTCGGATCGGTACGGGCCACGACCGATCCGGAGGCGTATCGCTGGGTGAGCCCCGAGGCGAGCGCTCCCGGCGATGCCGTGGCCACGTCGAGCGATTCGGGCACCGTGACGTTCCGCTGGGGACCGACCAGCGAGGTGGACGAGCCACAGGAGTGGGTGTCGACGCTCACGATGACCGAGTCGCTACCGCCCAACACGACCCTCGTCGCGGAGAGTTTCGACTGCACACTCAGGCGTGGCGACGAGCCGACCACGCTCGTCGTCCTGACGACCTCGATCGAGACACCGGACGATCCGGAGGCGCCGTCGATCGCGACGTACAGCTTCCAGAATTTCGAGTTCCTGCCGGCCGACGTCATGACGTGCGGTGTGGTGAACGGCGAGCCAGGGGCCACGACGACCACGACGGAGACGACAGCTCCGACGACGGCCCCGCCGACGACGGTTCCCGAGACGACCGCCCCGGCGACGACCGCCCCGGCCACGACCGCCCCGACGACGGCACCGGCACCGACCACCGCGCCGCCGACGTCCGCGCCTGCGACGACGGCACCGTCCGTCCCTGCGACGTCGGTCATGAGTGTGATCGAGGGTCGCTCGGATCTCTCGACCCTGGTCGGTCTGATCGACGTCGCCGGACTCCGTGACGCCTTGAGCGATGCGAGCGCCACGATCACGCTGTTCGCGCCGGACAACGCAGCGTTCGATGATCTTCTCGCCTCGCCCGACGCTCCCGATGTCAGCGACCCGGCCACCGTCGAGGCGCTCCTCCTCGCTCACACCAACCTCGATGAGGCCCTGCTGGCCGCCGACGTCCTCGCCCGGTCCGAGGTGCCGGTCGAGAACGGTGGCCCGCAGCCGGTGGATCCCGGTCCGCCGGTGACCGTCGGCGGCGCGGAGATCGCCGAGGCCGACGTGACGGCCGACAACGGAGTCGTCCACGTCCTACTCGCCGTGATGGACGTCCAGCCTGACGCCTGACCGAGAACCAAGGGTCCACCGGCCCGCCACCCGGGCGTTCGGTCATCGGCAGCGTCGGGAGGCGGGACGAGGACCCGGAATGCGCACCGCAGCGACGTGATCGACTCGTCGCGGCCATGCTGGGATCCCAGCAGCATCGCACGGGGCGATCGGTCGACCGGTGCACGGCGAGGGGCGATCGCCGACGAATCCGGGCCGCTCGAGTGATCGGTCCGGCCATGTGGGAACACGCGGGTCCGGGTCGCGGTCTCGACAGCCGTGATCCGGACGGCGGTCATCCGGATTCCCCTGGCCTACACTCGCTTGCTCGTGGTGGCCACTGACCGAAACCCCGACGGCGGCATGGCGCCGTCAGTCGAGCTGTTCCCGCCGCCGCCGCCGCGCCAGACGTGGGCGGCGGGTGACGTGCTGCGGCTGCTGATCGGTCTGGCGTTCCTCGGGTTCGGCTTGTTCGCCGTCTCGTTCGCCGAGGAGACCATTTCCGGCCTCGAGCGCGATGTCGTCGACGCAGTCGATCGGATTCCGAACCGGGTCGAGCAGGCCGTGCTCGGCACCGCCCAGATCATTGCGACGTTCGTGCCCCTCGTCGCGGTCGGCGTGGTGCTGTGGAAGCGACGGTGGAGGCTGCTGCTGACGCTCTGGACGGGATCGACCGTGGCGAGCCTGTCCGCAGCGCTGCTGATCGCCTGGCTCGGCGATCGCGACGTGAGCGCTGCCCTGGCGGAGCGAGCCGTCGGCGATCCGACGCTCGTGGCGGCCGATTTTCCGTCGATCCAGTACCTGGCGTCGGCGGCGGCGGGCGCCAGCGTGGGGGCCGCCCACCTGCCGCGACGCTGGAAGCGGGCCGTGTGGTCGTGGGTGGCGATGCTTGTCGTGCTCCGAATACTCGGTCCCGGTCAGCCCCCACTCGACGTCTGGGTCTCCGTGTCACTCGGCGTCGTCGTCGGTTCGCTCGCCCTCCTCGTCTTCGGTTCGCCGAACCCGGAGCCGAGTCCCGAACAGATGCTGACCGCCCTGCGGGAGGTGGGCTTGGATCCGACGTCGATACGACGACGGGACCATCCCGGCATCCATACGATCTACGAGACCGACGAACGGGACGGGGGCGCGACCCTGGTCAAACTCCGAACCCCTGACGATCGCAACTGGGACCTGCTGGCGCGCCTCGCTCAGGCCATTCGGCTCCGATCGTCCGAGGTCGGTCGGCCGTACAGCACGCTCAAGCGGCGCGTGGAACATGAAGCCCTCGCCGCGCGGACGGTCCGCGACAGCGGTACGCAGAGCCCTGCGGTCATCGCGGTCGGCGTGACGTCAGGAGGTGCCGCCTTCCTCGTCGAGGAGCGGGTCCATGGTCGGATGCTGGTCGAGCTCGACCCCGACGAGTTCACCGATGACGTGATCCGCGGCGTCTTCCGGGCGGTCAGCTCGGTGCACGAGACTCGGACCGCCCACCACCACCTGACGCTCGACAACTTGATCCTCGACGACGAGGGCCGCGTCTGGCTGGTCGACTACGACGAGGCCCAGTTGGCCGCAGACCGGCGCGAACGGTCACGCGACATCGCCGAGGTCCTGGTGTCGGTCGGTCTCGTCACGGGACCCGAACGCAGCGTTGTCTTCGGGGTCGACGAGCTGGGGCCGGATGCGTTGGCCGGCTCGCTTCCGCTGATCCAACCACTCGCGCTGAGCCGCTCACTCGGCAAGTCGATCAAGAGCGAACGCCATCTCCTCGACCGCATCCGCGAGGAGATCCACGAACGCACTGGTGCGGAGGACGTTCCGCTCGAGCGGCTCGCTCGGGTACAACCTCGGACGCTGTTGATGATCGTTGCCGGCGCGCTGGCGTTCTACTCGCTGCTCCCGCAGTTCGGCAACCTCGATGACACGGTCGACGCGTTCGGCCACGCCCGGTGGCAATGGTTACCAGCATTGGCCGGCGCTTCAGCGGTGTACTTCGTGTTCGCGACGATCTCGTTCCTCGGCTCGGTCGCGCAATCGATGCCGGTGGCGGCATCGGCGCGCAGTCAGGTCGCCACTGCGTTCGCACAACTCGTCGGGCCCGCCAGCGCCGGCAAGATGGCGTTGTCCGGTCGCTTCCTGCAACGCAACGGGTTGACGTCAGCCGAGGCGAGCGCATCGGTCGCGCTCAACGCCGTCGCCGGCATCGCCACGCACCTCTTGCTGATGGCCGGGTTCTTCGCCTGGGCCGGTGGGGCGAACGTGGGCGGCCTCTCCCTACCGAGCGTCGGCACGCTGCTCCTGTCGGCGGGAATCGGTCTGGCGGCACTCGCCATCGCGTCGCTCTTCCCGGGGGTTCGCCGAACCGTGCTCCGACCCGTCGTCGACGGACTCCGGACGGCGGCCGGCTACGTGGCCCAGGTGGTCCGAAGCCCCATCCGGGTGGTTGCGCTGCTCGGTGGGTCGGCGCTCATCACCATGAGCTACCTGTTCGCGCTCGTCTTCTCCGTCGAAGCCTTCGGCGGCGGGCTGACCGTGGCTGAGGTCGGGGCGGCGTATCTCGGGGCCGCGGCGATCGCCAACATCGCTCCGACGCCTGGAGGCATCGGCCCGCTGGAGGCAGCGATGATCGCTGCCCTCTCGGGCTTCGGTCTCGACGGCGGTGTTGCGATCTCGTCGGTCCTGACGTTCCGACTCGCGACGTTCTGGCTCCCCATCGCGCCCGGCTGGGCGACCTTCATGTGGATGGAGCGTCGAGGCGAGATCTGAGACGACGGCCCGTCAGTTCGACGAGGTCGGCACCGCTGACTCGAGTCCGTCGAACGCGGCGTCGAGTCGTCCGGAGAAGACGTCGTACGACGTGCCGCCCGTCACCCAAGCGGTGATCTCCTCCCACAGCAGCCCGGAGCCGATGCTCGCCGGCATCTGATCGGAGGCGTCGAAGGCCAGCTCCCGAGCAGACGTGAGCAGTTCGGCGAGGCGTCGCTCGGTGTCGTCGGGATACGCAGCCGGGTCGAACGTGATCTTCGGCGACAGGAATCCGCCCTGGCTCGCCCACGGTGCTCCGGTCTGCTCCTCGGCGAGAAAGGCGACGAAGGCGTCGATGCTGGGTGTCCGTCGGAATTGCACGGCGAGGTCGCTCCCGACGACGAGTGGGGGCTCGGCGTCCGTGGCGCCGGGGAGGACGAAGAAGTCGACATCGGCCCCTGGCCCGACGGTGGTGCCGGCGGGCATCCATCCGATCGCGAAATCGGCCTGTTTCGCCATCGCACAACCCGGTTCGTCGCCGAAGAGTGGTTGGACGACATGTCTGATCGGGGTCTCGATCGAGATCGCAGTGCTGCCGTTCAGTCGGCCGGGCGCCAACACGAGTGTTTGGAACCGATCGAAGGCGTCGGCGACGGTGGGGCTCGAGAATGGCAGTTCGCCCCTCGCCCAGGCATCGTACTCGTCCACACCGGCGAGGCGCAGCAGGAGGTCCTCGACCCAGTCGGTCGCCGGCCAACCGGTCGCGGTCCCCGCTTGCAGGGCCAGGCACCAGGGCGCCATCGCGCTATCGGCTTCGATGCGGGCCGCGACGTCTTCGAGCGCGTCGAGCGAGCGGGGAATCTCCCACCCCTGCTCGGCGAAGACGTCCGGGCGATACCACACCAGGCTCTTGATGTTGGACCGGAACGGAACCGCGAACGTGGCGCCATCGATCTGGCCCAGTGCCCGGGCCTCCGGCGAATAGTTCGCCGCGAGCTCGTCGCCCGCCCGATCGGACAGCTCGACGATGCGGCCGCTCGCGGCGAGCTCGCGGATCACGCCCGGCTGAGGTACCATCGCGACGTCCGGTGGATTGTTCAGCTCGCCGGCGCGCTGTGCGAGGTCGCTCACGAAATCGGCACTTCCCGTGTACCGGATCGTGATACCAGTCCGTTCGGTGAAGGTCTCGACGGACGCCTGGAAGCGATCGGCCTCGGCGCCGCGATACGGCCCGAAGACCGTGATCTCCGGGGAGGCGACGCTGCGGGTGCCGGTGCCGCCGATGCAGCCGGTCGCGCCGAGGCAGCCGACGATCAGCAGGAGGCCCGGAACAAGGATCGTCCGTCTCGCGTTCCTGGTCGTCATCGGACGCTGACCACGTACAACTCGTCGCGTTGGTAGAGCAGTCGGAGATCGACCGGTCCGTCGAATCGGAGCTCGATCGCCTCCGCGAGCTCCCACGCCGGTCGCACACTGTTCGGACCCGACAGCAGCAGTTCGACGGTGGCCAGGCCATCGGCGACGGCGGCGTCGACTTCGATGATCTGCACGCTTCCGTCCCACTCGGCGACGGCCTGCGTGACCGATCGTCGCAGCGCGACGTCGCGGATCGATGATCGCGTGTGGAGTGTCAAGGGGATCGCGATGGCAGCGACCACGACGACGGTGACGCCGAGGCGGCTCGACAGACTTCGACGGCCCGACCCTGGCTCCGGTCGGAAGCCGGCCAGGAGCAGCATGATCGAGGCGGCGAAGATGATGGCGGCGAGGTTGGTGAGGTACAGGAGCAAGGCGTTCCGCGCTTCTTCGCCGAGTTCGAGGTGGATCGTGATGCCCACGGTGGCGAGCGGTGGGACGAGGGCCACGGCGATGCCGACGCCGGGCAGCGCCGACGTGACCGATCGGCGAGGCGCGATGTAGCCGGCTGCGGCACCGGCGGTGATCGCGATGCCGAGGTCGAGCAGGCCCGGGAACGTGCGTGCGATGACCTGCTGAGGCAGGTCGTCCGGTCCGGTGATCGAGGTGCCGACGACGGCCGAGATCAGCCATCCGACAGCGATCGCGAGCGACATGCCGAATGCGATCACGCCGCCGGCCGTGACGAGCCTCCGATTGCGGGCGGTGACCATTGCGGCCGCCGCCGCGGTGATGGGTGTCATCAGCGGGGCGACGAGCATCGCCCCGATGACGACCGCACCCGAGTCGGCCAGCAGGCCGAATGCGGCGATCGAGGCCGACAGCGCGATCAACGTCGCGAAATTCCGGATGTACGGCCAGAACCCGTCTCCCTCGGGCAGCAACTCCTCGACCGCGTCGATCGCATCGGCGTCGGGCGCGGTCTCGTGCAAGAGCCGAAGGCGCCGCGTCAGCGCCCCCAGTGGGCTCAGCGGTTGCTCGTGTCCCTCCGACATCTCGGAACTCGTGCTCGCGACCCGCTCCTCACCCATGAGGCCGGAATACTACGGGAGACGGTGGATCGTGCAGTGTTCACGCACCTCGAACGTGCCGCTCGATCCCCGGCTCGGTCGTCGTCCACCGGTCACGGAGATCGTCGATCCGGAGTGGAATATCGACGCCGTCGCGCGGTCGACCCGGAGCGCCCGGTAACGGGTTCACACCGCCGCATCGTCGGCAGCAGCAAGACGTGCGTGCAGCCGAGTGCGCAGTTGGTCGGCGTCCGCCTCCCGGAACTCTCGTTGCCGACGCTGGACGGCGCGGGTACCGGCGGTGACGCCGACCGCGGTCGCTCCAACGATGCCCGCCAACCCCAGGACCTTCCACATGCGCACGACCCGATACTGTACGGCAGCCATGGGCCCGTCGATCTCCCTGGAGGAAGCAGCAGCGGTCACTCGCACCGGCGACGTCTTCCTGTTCCGTGGCAAGACCGTCGCCGATCACGCGATCCGCGCCGTGACGAACAGCCCGGTCAACCACGTCGGCATGGTGATCGCACTCGACGAACTCCCACCGCTGCTGTGGCACGCCGAGCTCGGCAGCTCGCTGCCGGACGTCTGGAGCGGTGAGCACCAGCGAGGCACGCAACTGCATCGCCTGACCGATGCGGTCAGCACGTGGCACCACCGCTACGGCCAACATGCTTGGATGCGCCCGATCGATCCCGAGGTGACGGCCGCCATGGAGGACGAGGCTCTTCGGACCGTCAACGAGCTCGACGGCCGCACGTTCCCGCGAACACTGTCGCTCGCGAAGGGCTGGCTGCGAGGTCGTGCTCGCAAGAAGCACGACGTCGAGCAGCTGTTCTGCGCCGAGGTGGTCGCGATCACTTACGAACGTATGGGTCTCCTGTCGACGAAGCGACCGCCCAACTGGTACGACCCGGGAAAGTTCTGGAGTGGCAACCGTCTGGAGTTGCAGGGCGCGACCCTGGGTGCCGAAGTCACGATCACCGACATCCCCGCTCTCGATCGCTGAGCCGATCCCGACGATGAGCGCCCGACCGGTGAGGCTCACTGCGCCGCCCCGCCCCGTCCGGAGCGCCCCCGCAGTCTGATCGGCATGCGGTACGTTCGCGGGCCATGGAGGCAACCCGGGGTGGCCGGAGCGATCTGGTCGACGGTCACGAACCGGTGTGCTCGATCATCGGACCTGATGCGTGATGGGTCTGCTCAGGATCATCGGCAACGTGCTCTGGTTCCTGCTCGCCGGCCTGTGGCTGGCACTCGGCTATGTCTTCGCCGGCGTGATGCTGTGCATCACGATCATCGGGATTCCGTTCGGGTTACAGGCGTTCAAGCTCGCCCAGTTCGTGCTGTGGCCGTTCGGCAAGACCGTTGGTCGCGCGCCCACCGGCGGGTGCCTCGAGGTGGTGTTCAACGTGCTGTGGCTCGTCGTGTTCGGGTGGGGAATCTTCGTCGCCCACCTGATCGCCGGCCTCCTCCTCTGCCTCACCATCGTCGGGATCCCGTTCGGGTTGCAGGCGTTCAAGATCAGCGGACTCGCACTCTGGCCGTTCGGTCGAACCGTGGTCGACGTCCACTCGACCTCGCAGGCCGACTCGGCCACCTACGCCTCGACGTTCTCGGTACCGGCCGACCCGACCGGGCGCTGACCCGAACGCCGCGCCGTTGACGTGTGGGTGTTCGGCGTGGCGACACCGTCGACGCACGCCGGCCCGGCTGTCGACCAGAGGCGGTCGTCGGCGTGCCCGACCTCCGGGTGAAGTCCGCCCGGTGGCACCCCGGACAGAGGGCGGTCGAGTCGTGCCGGGGGCCCACGCATAAGGTGGAGGAATGACCGCAGATGCCGATGAATCACCGGCGCTTCCGCGTCCGCCCGAGCTTCCGATCGCCCGCCCGCCCGAGCATCGTCGGTGGATCCGGCTCGGCGTGCTCGCCGTCGTGCAGGCAGTGACGCTGTTCGCGCTCTCGACGGTGCTCGATGGCCTGCGGATCGACAGCTTCAGGACGGCATTCGCGATGGTGGTCGTCCTCGGCGTGCTCGATGCCGTCCTGTGGCCACTCGTCATCCGGATCACGTTGCGGCTCGTATTGATCACGTTCGGCCTGTTCACATTCGTCCTGAATGCCGTCTTCGTCTGGGCGGCCTCAGCGATCGTAGATGGTGTCGCGCTGACGTCGTTCTGGACCGCGCTCGTGATCGCCATGGTCGTGACGATCGTCAACATCTCGATCGGCGGGATGTTGCACGTCGACGGTGATTTCGTGTGGGCGAGCAAGGTGGCACGGCGGGCCGTCAAGCGGTACGAACCGCCCGATCGCACCGATGTCCCTGGCGTGCTGTTCATCCAGATCGATGGTCTCGGCCATGACGTGCTCGCCGACGCGATGCGGTCGGGTCACGCGCCGTTCCTCGGTCGCCTGGTGTCGTCGGGGACCCATCGTCTGCATCGCTGGGAGTGTGACCTGTCGTCGCAGACCGGAGCGATGCAGGCCGGAATCCTCCTCGGTGACAACCACAACATGCCGGCGTTCCGGTGGTACGAGAAGGAGACCGGCCGCATCATGGTCACGAATCGGCCGAAGGACGCGGCCGAGATCGAATCGCGCCAGTCGAGCGGCGCCGGTTTGCTCGTCGGCGGTGGTGCGTCGAGAGCCAACGTGTTCAGCGGTGACACCGACGACGCCATGTTCACGTTCAGTTCGGTCACCAAACGGTCGAAGAACCGCGATCGATTCCTGTACGTGGTGTCGACCCCGTTCACGCTGTTCCGGGTCATCGCCCTCTCCGTCGTCGACATCGTGCGCGAGAAGCGCGCCTACCGGACGGCGCGCCGAGACGGTGTCGAGCCACTCGGCCACCGCGGCGGCGTGTATCCGCTCCTCCGTGCTGCGACGACGGTCGTGCTCGCCGAGATCACGTGGTCGATCCTCGTGGCCGACATCGCCCGCGGCGTTCCGTCGGCCTACGTCGACCTCGTCGGTTACGACGAGGTCGCCCATCACTCGGGCCTGCGAGCACCGGACGCGCTCGACACCCTGCGTCGCACCGACGATCAACTCGAACGTCTCCTCACCACGCTGCAGGATGCTCCTCGGCCGTACTACCTCGTCGTGCTCGCCGATCACGGCCAGACGCAAGGGGCCACATTCCGCCAACGCTATGGCGAGGCGCTCGATGAGGTGGTGAGGGGATTGGCCGCCGGTGGCGCCGTCACCGCACCCGTGCTCGCGGAGGAGGGTTGGAACAACGTGAACGGGTTGCTGACCGACGCAGCGGGTGACGACTCGGCGCTCGGCAAGGCCGTGAAGGTCGCCACACGCAAGAAGACCGCTGACGGCGAGGTGGTGATCGGGCCCGACACGGAGCGGACGGTCGAACTCGACGACGACGACATCATCGTGCTGGCCTCGGGGAACCTCGGGCTCGTGTCGTTCGCGAAGCTCCCGGGTCGGGCCACGCGCCAGCTGATCGACGCTGCGCATCCGGGGCTGATCGACGGGCTGCGCCTGCATCCCGGTGTCGGGCTGATTCTCGTGCGCGACGAGAACGAGGGCGATCTCGTGCTCGGCCCGAAGGGCATCTGGCATCTCGCCGACGATCGTGTCGACGGTGTCGACCCGCTGGCGGTGTTCGGACCACACACGGCCGATCACCTGCGCCGCACGAGCAGCTTCGACAACTGCCCCGACCTGTTGGTCAACAGCTTCTACGACCCTGACGCCGACGAAGGCGCAGCGTTTGAGGAACTGATCGGATTCCACGGCGGCCTCGGCGGCGCGCAGAGTCACCCGTTCGTGTTGGCGCCCACCGACCTCACGCAGCCGTCCGGGCCCCTCGTGGGTGCTCGCTCGATCCACGACCTGTTCAAGACGTGGCTCGGTGAGATCCAGGGTTCACAGCGGGAGCGCGTCGACGCGTGACGAATCGGTCGGGCTCGCCGGCCGGACCAGAACGGCTGTGGGTCCCGAACCACAGTGCACAGGCGTGATGCCAGCTCGGCCAGCTCGGCCGCGAGCACATCCACCGCCGTCGCGTCCGGGCGCGTCGTGGAGAGGGTTGGGTCCTGATTCCGGGCGAACTCCCGCCTCGAGCGGCGGTCGCCGACGGACGGTCCCGGCAAACGCCGTCACCACGCGAGAGTGATCGTCGAAGCACGGGGTGAGTACGTCGTCGTCGTGAGGACCGGCAGCTCGCTGGTTGCCGCCCGGAATTTCGTTCGTGCCGAAGTTCTGCCGACAGGTTCGGTGAGTAGTGTTGCACCGTGAGCGATGCTGTTCGCCGCAGACTGACTCAGCTGGTCGCAGTGGGGCTCGTCGGGGCGACCGGGTTCGTGGCGGCCGAACCGGCCATCTCGGCTGACCTTCCGTTGGTGCCGGGTGGTGGGGTGTTGCGGGTGTCGGTTCCCGAGGCGTTCGGTGGCAAGACGGTGGTGGGTCAGTTGACGGTTGATCGGGCTGCGGCTCCGGGGTTCGTCACCGCGTATGGCTGTGATGGTGGGTTGCCTCGTGATGCTGACGGTGAGATCGACAAATCGGATCTGAACTACGACGGGGCGGTGTCGCCGGTGGCGTCGAATCGTCTGATCGTCGAGGCCGATGATGATGGTGACGTCTGCTTCTACACGTTGCGTCCGGTCGCGATGATCGTCGACGTCAACGGTGTGTCGTTCGATTCGGGTATCACGTCGTTCGCGAATCGACGGACCGACACCCGGACGAGGACCAAGCCGTTGGTGCGAGGTGGTGGGGTGGTGCGGGTGTCGGTTCCCGAGGCGGTCGGTGGCAAGACGGTGGTGGGTCAGTTGACGGTTGATCGGGCTGCGGCTCCGGGGTTCGTCACCGCGTATGGCTGTGATGGTGGGTTGCCTCGTGATGCTGACGGTGAGATCGACAAATCGGATCTGAACTACGACGGGGCGGTGTCGCCGGTGGCGTCGAATCGTCTGATCGTCGAGGCCGACGATGATGGTGACGTCTGCTTCTACACGTTGCGTCCGGTCGCGATGATCGTGGACGTCAACGGTGTGTCGTTCGATTCGGGTATCACGTCGTTCGCGAATCGACGGACCGACACCCGGACGAGGACCAAGCCGTTGGTGCGAGGTGGTGGGGTGGTGCGGGTGTCGGTTCCCGAGGCGGTCGGTGGCAAGACGGTGGTGGGTCAGTTGACGGTTGATCGGGCTGCGGCTCCGGGGTTCGTCACCGCGTATGGCTGTGATGGTGGGTTGCCTCGTGATGCTGACGGTGAGATCGACAAATCGGATCTGAACTACGACGGGGCGGTGTCGCCGGTGGCGTCGAATCGTCTGATCGTCGAGGCCGACGATGATGGTGACGTCTGCTTCTACACGTTGCGTCCGGTCGCGATCATCGTCGACGTCAACGGTGTGTCCCTCGGTGCCGGGATCACCTCGTTCCCCAACCGGCGCACCGACACCCGTTCGCCGAATCAGCCTGTCGGACCGACGATCACGCCGGGCGGTACGGGAGTCCCCGTGTGGCCGCCCTACACGCCCACCCCGTCGCTGGTGGGCGTCGCCGCACTCACCGGCGAGCCGGCGAGCGGATCGGTCGCGCGGCGACCGATCCTGGCCGTCAAGATCGACAACTACCGGCTCGCACGACCGCAGTGGGGCCTGGAGGAGGCTGACGCGATCATCGAGGAGAACGTCGAGGGCATCACCCGGCTGGTTGGGCTCTTCCAGACACGTCTTCCTCCTCGACTCGGCCCGGTCCGTTCGGCCCGAACCGGTGACCTCGATCTGCTGACTGCGATGAACCGTCCGGTCTTCGGGTACTCGGGCGCCAATCAGGGAGTGACGGCGTGGGTCGAGTCGGCTGCCGACTCGGGCATCCTCGTCGACTTCTCGGCCCAGAAACGCCCGTGTTACACGCGCGATCCCGGCCGGCCGGGACCCCACAACCTGTCGCTCGACCCGAGATGTGCCATCGACGCGGCCAGGAGCGCAGGTCCGGCGGGTCCGCTGTGGAACATCGATCCTGCGTGGACGGTACCCGTCGGGGCCGCGGCCGTTCCGGACACGACGTTCGACGTGGCGATGGATGGTGTCCGGGTCGACTGGACCTGGGATCCCGGGTCGGGCCGGTATTGGCGCAGTCAGGACGGGGCACCCCACGTGGCCGCTTCCGGGACGCAGATCTCGGCACGCAACGTGATCGAGCTCTTCACGCGTCACATCCCGTCACCCGTCGACGCTCGATCACCCAACCCGATCACGGTCGGTACCGGCGATGCCATCATCCATCGCGACGGCCGAGCGATCTCGGGTACATGGGTTCGGGCAACTGCCTACAACGGTTTCTCGTTCGTGGAGTCCGCTACCGGTGCTTCGATTCCGCTCGACCGCGGCACGACCTTCATCGAGCTCGCCCGGGATCGGTGACCACGTTCGCGGCGCATACCGTCGTCGAACCTCGAGCAACCCGGAGCGGCCGTCGACGTGCGATTCGTCCGACCGAGCGCTCACCGCCTCGGGACACGACCTCCGCCGAGCACGGATCGGACTCCTGATGCGGCTGTGACCGCAGCTGCAGTCCGACGGAACGACCGACGAAGGACCTGGTTCGGGGATGGCGGGATCACTCCCGGAACCAGCTGCTCAACGAGAACCGGGCGGCCTCGATCCGGTCGACGCCGTGACCGCCGGCGCGGTGTCGACTGCTCCTCGCCGGCGAGGCGGGGCGCCTGGCGAGCAGGGCCCGCTCACCGGGTCCTGCGAACGTCCGGAAGGGGAACCGAGCCCGCGATGGACGCATGACGAGTCGGCTCAGAACCGTCCGGCTCGTGTCGAGCGATGCCATCGAGCGGATCGGCCGGGCAGCGCCATCCGGGGTTCGTGTGCCTCGGACTGCCCGGTATCACGTCGATTATCGGATGGGCGCGTGGGTGGCGGCGGCCGGGTTCGCGTCCGATTCGGCCCAGTCCGGGCGGGAGGCCGAGCCCGAGCGAGATGAGTTCCCCGGCGCCGCCCGGTCGTCGTTGCTCGGTGATGACCTCGAGGTCAGTCCCAGTCCCATGCACGGCGACGAGTGCGCAGCCGGGCGTCGACGAGGCGTCCGACTTCGCGTCCCTGGGCCAGCCCGTTCTCGATGCCCATGGGGTAGTGGATGCCTCCGTACAGCCGTGAGATCGCGGCTTCTTCGGCGGCGTGCGTGAACGACGTGAAGGTTCGCTCGGCCAGCCCCCTCGGCACGCCCGTGGCGTCGACGAACGGGAACGACCCGAAGAGCGTCGTGAGCACGACCTCCGCGGCGCCGCTGCTGACCGAGTGTCCCGAGGTGTACTCGGGGAACTGCGGGGTGTTCACCAAGGTGTTCCATGCCGGGTCGACGTGATCGCGGATGTAGGTGACCGGCCGGATCAGGTTGAGCTGGTACTTCCACGTCCAGCAGTTGAGGAATGCGTCGTGGAGGGCGGCGCCCAGCCGGACGAACGCCTCGAGCGTGCGGTCGAGGCCGAGCGCGAGGGGTGTTTCGGCCACCTGGGCGAGCAGGAGGAACCAATGCCCGGATGGCAAGCCGGACAACCGAGGGTTGTCGGTCCAGAAGCGGGCGATGGCGACCTGCTCGGCCGTGTTGGCGGTGGACTGGGTGTAGGTCGCCATGGCCTGATCATGGAACGTCGACCCGGGTTCGACGCTGAACGGGACATGGGGCGCAGGCACGATCTCGCCGGCGCTCGCCAACAGCGCCGGGCGAACGAGATGCCAGTGCGGCTCGATCGCGACGCCGAAGTTGGGCGGCGTCGATCGCCACTTGTCCGCGCCGAGCGGCGGATCGTAGGGCATCGATGTCGATGCGTAGCCGTCAGTCGCAATCCACTCCAGCAGTTGTGTGCCGACGCGTGTGCCGTACTCGAGCGATCGTTCGACGAGTCGTCGGCGAAGTCCGCGTGAACGGGCGGCCACCACCGAGCGACGATGATCGTCGATGAGCGCGACGGAGTCGGGTGTCGCCGTCGGGGCCAGGGCCAGCGCGACCGCCGACACGGCAGCGGACATGGCGAGCGGTGCATCGAACGGTCCGCTGGGCCGTTCGACTCGTTGGAGGCCGGGAACCTGGCCGGCCAACGACTTGTAGCCCTGCATCGCCGGCCGAACGGTTTCGTACATCGTCAGTGAGGTGTAGTAGTAGAAGCGCGCCGCGGCGGGAGGGCTCATCGCTTCGTTCATGACGAGCCGGTAGAGCGTGCGCACCCACCCGGTTGCGTGCTCGGCGCCGAGGTCGCTGACTGGTGGCAGGCCCGACGATCCGCCGTGAGCGTGGACCGGCCATCCCGTCCCGAGCGTCACCGCGGTGGCAGCCGCGCCACCGATCAGGGCCCGACGTGTGAGCCCCGCCTCGACGTGCGCAGGCGCCGGTCCGGGTGCTGCGGGTTGGTTGTTCGCCATGGTCATGATGTCCTCCGTCGGGCGGACGGCTCAGCGGATGCGTTCCACGGTGCTGTACTTGAACGTTGCGAACCCGCCGTAGGACTCGTCGTCGGCGTCGTCGGCGAAGCCCATCTGGCCGATGCCACCCGTGACCTGACCGCCGTAGTACCGCGTGCCCTTCTCCCAGCTCGAGTACTTGTAGCTGGCGCCACGCGACGAGTAGCTGTATTCGTACTTCTCCCAATCGCCGCCCGTGATCGTCACGTCGACCGCAGGTGTGGCCAACACCGTTCCCGGCTCTCCGTGGCCGCCGTTGCTCACGGTCAACCGACCTGCGATTCGTGCGATCTTGCCTCGTTTGTCGACGCTGAGCGTTGCTGTTCCGTCGCCGCTCAGAAAACGGTCCTGGATGTAGTCACACGCCGGGATTTCTTCGAATTCTTCCTGGATGACGTCGGGTACTTCTTCCGAGAGTTGGGTTTGTACCGCGTCGGACACGACCCCGGCGTCGATGGTGACCGCACCGGAGTCGATCACGGCGTCGATGGAGTCCTGGACTGCGTCGGTTGCCGAGTCGGCTGCCTCCTCGACGACGGCGACCGCGACACCGTGTCCGCCGAACGGCGTTTCGCCCTCGTCGCAATCGAAGTCGGTCACGTTGCCGCCGATGAACGATCCGAACGATCCGCTGTAGGCGTAGAGGTATCCGACGTGCACGTTGCCGGGAAGGCCGAGCAGGTCGTCGGGGTCGTACTCGGTCCAACTGATGTCGATGTTGGTCCCGGTGCCGGACGTGCGGGTCGTCTGCGCACCCGCGGACGAGGCGTACAGGAGCGGGCTTGCGAGCCCGATGAGGAGTGCTGGTGCAATTGCCTTCGAGACCGTGGATCGGTTCATGTCGTCGCGCCTTTTCTCTGCGGAAACCGTGGATGGTTGTGATGGGTGACCGTTGAGTGGCGATCGAGAACACGTCGTAGGGCCGCTCGGATTGTGACGGTACTCTCGCCGCCGATTCGATGTCAATAGCTATTGCGGCGATAGCTATTGACAATCGTGTTACCGGTTGACGACAGTTTTCGAATGGTTGATATCACGTCGCCGGCAACCGATGAGCGCCTGCTCGCCGCGCTCGAGGAGCTCGACCGGATGATCTCGGACAACGTGGCTCGCAGTCGAGAGATCCAGCGGCGGGTTCGGCACATCGAGCGCAGGATCCGGAGTGGTCGATCCCTCGCCGAGACGGTGCAGGCGGAGTCCGAACCGCGGACGATGGAGATGATCACCACCAACATCGACGTGCTCCAGGGCATCGGTGCTCAGTTGCGCACCGCACAAGCCCAAGCCCTGCGCGAGGAGGGGTTGACGATCAGCGCGATCGCCGATCTCTTCGGCGTCACCCGGCAGCGGGTGTCTGCTCTGCTCAGACAGAAGAGCGCCACGACGCCCATCGGCGAGTGACAACTCGTTCGCAGCGGTCAGTCGGTCTCGGGCGATCCCTGCGCCGGCGACCGAGGCGCGGTCCACGACCTGCGGCGCGCCGGCGGTTCGACCCGGAGCCGCAACTTCGCAAGCGGCCTCCAGGGCATTCCCCGTCATCGTGGACACGCGGGCTACGTCCGACGATCGTCAGTCGCCCTCAGGGGCCGAAGACCCGCTTGAGGAGTGGACCACACAACGCCGTCGTGACGAACGCCATGACGACGACGATCGTGTACGCCGTTGCGTCGACGATCCCGAGTGTCAGTCCGACGGTGGCGACGACGATTTCGAGTGCGCCCCGGGCGTTGAGTGTGACGCCGACTCCGAGCGAGTCACGATGATCGAGTCCGCCGATGCGACCGCCGACGTACGAGCCGAACACCTTGGCCACGATTGCTGCTGCGGTGACGGCGACGGTCCATCCGGCGACCGACCACGAGGCCAGCTGCGACAGATCGACTCGGAGCCCCGCGACCGCGAAGAAGAGCGGAGCGAAGATCGCATTGGTGATGGTCTCGACCGCCCGGAAGCCTGACGACGTTCTCAGTCGGCTCCCGCCGATTGCCGCGCCGGCGATGAATGCTCCGATGACGGCTTCGATGCCGACCGCGTGCGTGATCGTGCCGACTCCGACGATCGCCAGGATGGCGACACTTGCCTCTGCGGCCGGCCCTCCCTCCCGTCGGCGTACAGCTCGCACGACGGAGTCGAGGAATCGGGGTCCGAGCCGGAGCACGAGAACGCAGAGCACGGTCACGACGACGACGGCCGTGATCAGTGGTGCGGCTGAGAACGTTCCGGTGCCGGCAAGACTGACCACGACACCCAGCAAGAGCCACCCGACGATGTCGTTCGCGGTTGCGACGGCGAGTGCCAGCTGGGCGAACGGACGCTCACTGAGGCCGAGGTCGCCGAGCACTCGTGCCGCGACCGGCAGCGATGAGATGGCGAACGCGACGGCGAAGAACGCCACGAACACGGTCCGGGTTCCGTCCGTGCCGATGAACGAGGACGGAATCGCCGAGGCGATCATCGCTCCGAACGCCAATGGGACGAGCAGACTTCCCACGCTCGTCGTGGTCGCGGCCCGACCGGACTTGCGGATGGTGCTCGGGTCGACCTCGGCCCCGCTGATTCCGAGGAGGAAGACGATCCCGATCCATGCCAACCCGAGCAGCAAACCGGCCTGACGCTCACTCGCCGGGAACAACCAGTCGAAGCCGCCCGGCCACAGCTGGCCGAGTAGCGATGGGCCGAGGGCGACGCCTGCGAGCAATTCGCCGACCACGCGTGGCTGACCGGCGCGACGTACCGCGTACCCACATGCCCGGGCGGCTGCCAGCACCACGAGTATCTGGCACCAGAAGACGAGCAACGAATGGTCGTCGAGCGGTGGCAGCGGCACCGATCCGCTTCTGAGCATCCCGAACCGTACCCATCGCGCACTCCAAGGGCCAGCACGCCGAGTCGGGCTTGGCTGCCGATCACCTTCCTGGCCGCACGCAGGGGTTCGGGGCGGCCGATCCGGGTCGCGTGCTCGCCAGCGCTTCGGCGCGTCGTCATCGCGGCGGATGGGGCAGCCTCCCGGTCGCCCACGGGAGGACGCTGACCGGTGGGGTGGGACGATTGTCCGAGTGCTTCATCGCGTCGTCGGCGTGTCGAGATCAGACACGTCGAACGTGCATCCGGACTCGAGACGTCGACTCGACCACTTCAACGCCGACATGTTCACGGCCAGCAGCATCGATCCCGGTGCTGCGTGTGCGAAGAGATGAAATCGAGCGTGGACGTTCAGCTCACTCCCGAACCGTTCCCACAGCGGCTGGGACCCGATGTTGCTTCGGGCATCCCACCGTCCGTCGAAGCACGGATCGATCACGTGGGCGACCACGGAGTTGCCGATCGCGACGATCCACACACCGACGATGACGACCAGCGCGATCACTGCGAGACCCAGCGATGGAAACCCGAACAGGCCACCGAGCCGAGGCCCAGGTCGGTCAGAGGTCGGCCCACTGCGGCGGCGACCGTTCCGCCGAGCAGCGCACTCGCGAGGAGCGCGATCGACGCGCGGAGCAGCCACCGGAGGAGGCGTGGGGCGACCGCTCTCGACAGCGAACCTGCGTGCAGTCGGGTTGATGCCTCGCCGGCCTCATGACCGGTGACCCCTACGTGATGGCGTCGATCCATGACCGGTCAGACGAACTCGTCGTCAACACCGGTGACGCGGATCCTGCGGCCACCGTCGGGGCCTGCTGCCGACGCGCCGCTGTCTCGACCAGCAAGGTCGTCTCAGGACGACCTTGCTCTCACCCGGTCCGGAAATCGTTCGCTGGTGTCACTTGGGCTGGGCGGTCGTTCGTCGGTCGTCCTGTCGTCGCCGAAGGTACTTGCCGAGTTCCCAGACCGCGGCGCCGATCGCCGCGCACAGGAACATCAGCACGATCAGGCGAAGATCGAAGTCCCAGAAGAGGAAGTCGACGTTGACGCTGCCGGCGTTCTGAGCTGCGAAGATGATGAAGACCAACGCGCCGGCGGCGGCACCGATGAATCGGGGATTTTGCCAAATCGGCGTCGACTGGTCGGGTGAGGTGGGCTCGTTCATGGCGTACTCCTGCTAAAACGGAGACCTCGGATACATCGCGGACGCCGTCGAACCGATCCGTATTCTCCCACACAGACCGTCCGGCCACCAGGTGCGCCCGGGGCCCAGAAGAGAAATCGGACCGCCCGGCCCTCGCGTCGGTGCTGGGAGTACGATCACATATGTTGGTTGCGTTGCGAGCTACCTGTGGACGGGCCGACTCCCTCCATCGCCCGCGTTCTGGGACACCCTGCGGTCATCCGGAGGTGCGTCGGTCGTGATGGGCGGTGTGGTCGTGTCGTCGGTCGTCATGTCGTGGGTTCCGAAGGGCGAGGGAGGCAGGTGATGCCGGCTCGGCGGGCTCGGCCGTGGCCGAGCGTTCGAGCTTGCCGTTGCGGAGCGTGCCGAGCGGCGTGTACCGGACGAAGAGCTGGTACGACACGAGCAGCAGGACCGTCACCACGGTCGTGAGTACGAGGAACTTGACCGCGGCGGGCAGGTCCCAGTTGCGGATCGAGACCTGGACTCAGATCAGCAGCGGCAGGTGAGCGAGGTACGTCCAGTAGGCGGAGTCGGAGAGGTAGCGGACGCCGCGCCGCTCTTTGGCCAGGAGCGTGCGGATGTGCGACTTCTTCGCCGGCGGATCAAGGCGACCAATCTGCAGCGGTGATCTCGTCTGCAGCGGTGATCTCGTCTGCAGCGGTGATCTCGTCTGCAGCGGTGATCTCGTCTGCAGCGGTGATCTCGGCGACGGTAATATGTGCCTACTTGCTGGCCGCTCTCGACCATGGCAACGGCAGAATGAACTGTGCCCGTGATTGCTGTCGCCTCGGGGTCAGTGCACCGACACGCCGACGAGGAGGACTTCGAGCAACCAAGGTGGTGCGCTGGTGGTCACTTGCGTGTGACGGCTGAATGAGGCGGATCCGCCGGATGGGAAGCTATCGACCGTCGGCGGGGGGATCCGGCTCGTTCGGTTCTTCGTGTTGGGGGCCGTCGAGGATACGTCCGGCGACCGCAGTCATTGCGGTGACGGCTGCGACGAGACCGACGCCCACGACGGCTGCTGCGCTCAGCACCGAGCTTCCCCAGGTCTGGTTGTTGAACGGGACCTGCAGGGTCGCCCACACAGCGGCGAAGCCGACCGCGAAGCAGATGATGAAGTTCTGGCCCGTCCACTTCCAGAACTCCTTGCTGCTCCAGGGCGACGCGCCGGCAGAGATCCGGCCAGTGGTCCAGATGTAGCCGAATGCGATCATCGGCGACAGCACCAGTAGCAGATAGAGAAAGTTGATCAGTCGGGATTGTGCGGTCACCTCGACCGGGATGCGAACGGGGTTGATGCTCGGATCGACCAGGTAGACGTCACCGGTGTATCGACCGGCGTCGAGATCAGCATCGGGAGTGATACACACGTCGAGCAGGAGGACCGACCCGAGCCGACGTGCGACGACGTCGATGTTGTCGTCGTCGATCTCCACACCAGTCGATCGCCGGAATTGCCCTGCGTCGACCTCGAAGGTCGGCTTCGCAGGGAGTTGGGCTGTGTCGGCACGGGCGGTTGTCGTGGCATCGGCCGAGTTGCCTGCTCCGTCCGATGTGACGCCGGAGACCGGTTCGAGCACGATCTGAACTCTTCTAGCGTCTCGGCCCGACCCGATGTTCACGAACGCAACGGGCTCTCGTGGTTGAAGGCTCAACGCAGCCGGCGGCGGGGAGTAGAGAGCGGGATCGTCATCGGCTCCGGAACTCGCCGCTGTCGCTCGGTCTAGCGCCGCCTGGAGGTTCTCCCTCTCCAGATCGAGGCGCTCGAGATCCGCCTCGAGCTGGACGGCTTCGGCCTCAAGGGTGCGGATCTGGGTGAGGAACTCGTCGTCGAGCTGTGCGGCACTCTCCTCGCCGGCCGTCCCCACCTCGGCGGCCCCACGTGCGTCGGTGGTGTCCGGATTCGGGGAATCACCGGTCGGCTGCGGCGCTTCGGTGGACTGCTCCGACCCGGTCGTGGTCGTCGTTGCGGCCGCCTGCTCGCGACGACGCTCCAGCTCGGTGACGGCCGTTTCGTTCACATCGATTCTCTTCACCACATCCGCACGCTGCAGCTCGAGTTCGGACATGTCCGATTCGAGCTGAGCGGCGAGGATCTGTCCGCTCTCGGTCACACCTCGCCTCTTCAGTTCGTCGCAGTCGATCTTCACGCCGGGGTTTTGTGAGACCACGATGAAGCTCACGCCGGCCACGAAGAACACGGTGAGCAGAATGCTCCCAATCACATTGCGCAGGGAGACAAATTTCTTCCAGTCGCGGCGGCCTGGCGCGTCTTCAGATGGCTGCACAGCCGGTTCAGATTCATCCGTGGTCGACACTTCCACTCCGATCCCGCTTAGCCCTTTGCCGCTTGACCCAGTTGTTCTAGCCGAGGCGTTGCAGACTAGGCGACAATCACGACAACGTAAAGACGTGTCCCGCTGACCTGCGGTTGCTGAGGACGGCCGTGTCGAGTGCCCACTGAATCTCTCGCACTTCACTTCCCAAGGTCCAGTGGCCAAGCGCGAGCAGCCGCCGTGGCGTGCCCTGGATTCGCGCGAGCGGCCTGCTTGATCCCCGGCGCTTCACGCACCAGGATTTAGTCATGCTCGAGTTGTCTTTCCGGTCGAGGGCAACTCCGTCCTGGCCCCATCCAGAGGGGATGTTCCAATCGTGACCATTGTCGGTAGCAGCGTAGAACAGGCGGTCTAGGAACTCCTGCCGGAATATGGCGGGAGTTCCAGGACCGACGAGATGCTGGGCCAATACACGCCGTCGGCTCAAGCAGACCAGCCATCTGACGGCAGCAGTGCAAATCAGCTCAGGCCGAAAATGTGGTCAACTCAGACAAAACGGAGTCGCAGATGGGATCTCGACTTGTGTCATGATCGACAACGCTATCGGCCACCAATGTTACGTTGCAAGCACACTTGACGACTCGGTTCATATCGAAGAACAACCTGAAGATTCGACCATCGAGAATGGGTAGTCAAGTCGTGTCTTGTAGGCGAAACCCTCCGGGTCCATATAGGATTCAATCGAAGTCATGGCGTATCAGGCGTGCGATTCAAGAACGCCGCTCATATTTCTGAATCTCTGAGCAATCTGCTGCGGCATTTCTCAGCACATCGCTGTCTGAAATCGCACCCCGACCGGCCGCTGAGCACGGTACAGCACGCTGCCGTCGAGTGCAGTCCATCGGTTGTCAACCCCGCAGCCCATCGCTCAGTTTCGGCGACTTGGCGTGCGGAGACCGCGAGCTGCAGTCTGTGCTGTTGGCACCGCGATATCTCCCGTGTGATCCTTGATTCGGTTGGCGCGCATGTCGACGTACGTCGAAGGGACCGTTGCGCACTCAGGAACCGGCATCGAGATCGCGGGCCAACCGGCCAGATCCACACAGAACGCGCGCTCCATCATCCGGTTCTCAGCTGCGCGCCCGCGCCGCACTCCGGCCCAGGCAGCGGACGCGATCGTCGCGGCGCCTACTGGAGGTCAGAGGGACTGGACCTGCGATGGAGCGGCGGCACCGACGGAGCGGGTGTGGGGTTCGCGTGAGCGAGGGTCGTCAATCGTTGTGCCGTGACCGGTCCTTCTCCTTCTGGGCGAGCGAGCGCAACACGCAGAACTCGTTGTCCTCCGGGTCGGCCATGACAACCCGCGTGACGTCAGCTTGCCCGATGTCAATACGTCGCGCCCCGAGGCCCTCCAGCCGTTGCATTTCGGCTCGCTGGTCGTCTGGGCGAAGATCGAAGTGAACTCGGTTCTTGGCTGTCTTTTCGCCCTGGGACGGCATCAGGCCCAGCCGGCGCCCCGATCCGTCCGTCGCTGCAAGCAGATGTCCCCCAGAGGGTCCGGTCCACACGTGTTCGAGATCGAGCGCCCGGCACCAGAATGCTGTCATCACATCAAGGCCGACACAGTCGATCAGAACGCAGTGGATGACGAGCGGCATCCGGTCATCCTTGCAGTGAACAGCGGCGCTGCTCATGAGCGCCCTCGCGTAGGTGCTCTTGCAGGGCACTCGAGAATCACGGTTGACTCGGAGCCCGAACGGAAGGTCGTCGCCGCGGATCTGGGTTCGTTCGGCCGCGATCGTCACCGAGCAGGAGGCGCCGCACTGCTCGGCTTCGTCACACCTACTGCCATGTCAGCGAACGTTTGCCCCGTTGGAGGTGTGCCGACGAACCGGTGATCAGGGTCGCCTTCGGCCGCGGAGTTGTCGCCACGCACCGGACACGATCTCCGTGCGTCGGGCTCCACTGTGGCCAACAGTGCCGAAGGTCACCGGACCCTCGGGGGTTGTCGCGCACAGAGTTGAGCAACAACGCGCGATCCCCGTGGCGCCTCGGGGCTCTGGGTTCTGTCGTTCGCACAACACAACCGGATCCGCCTCCACCGATCCACAACTCCAAGGAGTGAACCATGGGCACAAACCCTCGAGTTCGCCGGACTCTGTGGTCGCTAGTGCTTGCTGCATCGGCGGTGGCATTGACCGGCAACTCCGTCTCCGCCGACCCGGTCGACGGCCTCCCGTTCCGGGTGTCGATCCAGGCCGACGCCGTGACCGACCGGTTCTGCGCACCTGACGTGCCCCATCAGGTACTCAGCGGTACCGGTATTGCGACTCACATGGGGCGTATCGCCATAAGCGGTGAGGCATGCGTTGGGGGCGATGGCGTGGCCAACTGGATCGCGGCAAACGGTGACACGATCACCATCGAGTTCACGACGGTAGTGACCGGCCCCCCGAACCCCGATGGCTCGATCCCTGTTGCCTTCCCTGCCCGTGACGTCTCGGGCACCGGACGGTTCGCGAACGTCGTTCTGGGTCCAGCGCCGCTGGAGGCCAACGTGTACTTCCTGCCCGACGGCAACGCCTACCTCGATGCTTGGGTCAACACCACGATCTCCTTCGACGCTTCCGATCGAAGCGATCACTGACAAAGCACCGCAGGCGACTCGTGCCACGCATCAGGTGTCCAGGAAGTGCCTGCTTGAGATCAGGGACACCCCAAACGTTGCCTGACACGGCGCTAGTCATCGATGACGTCCAGCCCTTGCTCACGGAGCCGGGCGATGTTGTTCAGCATTCCGTTCAGCACCTCGGGAGCGTGGCCTTCCCAGGCCCGCACCTCCCCGACGATCTGTAGCGGATGGCGAGTCCGGTAGGACTGCGTGATGTTGCCGGCGAACCTCTTGTTCGTCACGTTGGGGTCGTCCTCGAAAGGTCCCGTGGGCTCGACGACGTAGATGTGCCCCCGCTCCCCGCGCCCCGCAAGCGCAGTGGCCAACTCCGCTCCCCAGACAGCCGTGTCCACGAGCGCAGAGAAGTAGACGTTGTTCGAGGCGCGGCCGTTGTGGAAGTTGGAGCCATGGCCCGGTCCCAGCTGATCGCCGACCTCAAAGGTGGACTTCGTCCCATGGTAGAACGGCCCCTCGATGTGGTCGCATCGGTCCATTGTCACTGGGACGTATTCGGTGTTCGCGCCCACAATCGTCTTCTCGGGGGCGTGTTCATGGTTCGTCAATGAGTCCTCCGATCTCTTGGCCCCAGCGAAGGCGACCAGGCTGCACGCTTCGGTTCGCTCACTCGGCATCGAGAGTACGACCTGATCGACGGGAGCAGAAATCGGGATGTGCGACCAGTCCCGCACCCGGACCTAGATGATGTTCCAAGGGGTTGAGGGTCAGTGGTCGTAGGCGAGTAGTGATCGGGCTGGTCCGGGCGGGCGGGTGGTTTCGTTGTGCCAGATCGCGGCGGTGAGCGCGAGGAGTCGTTGCAGGATGCGGGCGCAGACGCCTGGTTTGGTTCGTGCGCCGTGTCGTTCGAGATCGAGTTGGGCTTTCAGGGTTTGGTCGTCGTCAAGCGTGGGATCGCGCTCGCTTCGACACGCAGAATCTCTGGCAGACCTGCGACAAGACCGACCCAGTCCGGCCTCTACGTGATGTCACACGTTCACGTGCACATCCACCGATATGGCGCGCTCGAAGGGTGTTCGATGAGCGGGCGTCGGATGAGTATCCGGGATCGACGACGAGCATCGTTCACGCTGCGGAGGCCGTGGGGTGCAGGCCGGATCGGTGGCAGCGAGTCCAGTGAGTGTCGGAGACCGGGCCTGGTCGTGCGTCTCAGCGAATTCCGGTGTCGTAGTCGACCGTCACCTGCAGGGTCTGTCCGGCGGTCAATGTGACACTGATCGTCGAAGCGGTGCCGAGCAGTCCTTCGACTGGTTGTGGGACGACGGTCAGTTCGCCCGGGGGCACGTCGAAACCGACCGCACCGTCGGACCCGGTTGTTCCACGCGCCACCTCGTTCCCGGGGGCGTCGGTCACGACGATCGTGGCGGATTCGACCGGCTGTGGCGCACATTCCGGTGATGGCGGTTCGGTCTCGGCCGGGCACACGGGTCCTGCGAGCGCGGTGATCTCGACCCTGGCCATCGCAACGGCACCGTCGCCGGTATCGCCGGTGCCGCCGCAGGCAACCAGCGCCAGGGCCGACACGGTGATGACCCATCGCAGACGTCGCACATATCGTTTGACGATCCGCTCGCCGGATTGGTTCCCGATCCGGATGAAAGTACCGCCGTCGGGTCGACGATCGGCGATTGAAACACCCCGGGGCTCCTCGACGTGGGTTGGCGAGAGCAGTCAGAACCACCCGGATGTCGTACCTCAGGTGAGACCTCTCCCGGTCCGACGATCGGTGAGCCCCTCGTCGTCGCGAACCATTCGAGTGGGGTTCCCCTAGTGAGAACGTCTGCCGAGCGCTCGATTCTGGTTGATACGCCGGTGAAAGTACGACGTTGCGGAGGCGCCGCATTTCAGCGTGCTGAGAAGTCCAGGCCGTGATTCTGCGTGGCGGAGTGTTCGGGCTACGGGGTGGATGGGATGTGTCGTTTGCCTCTTGCAGTTGTCGACCGGATCGATCGGAGACTGAGGTTGGAGGTGAATCGCGATGCGGCGGTTCAGATTCCGTGCGCTGGTGGCGGTGCTCGTCGTCGCCGGCTGCGGCGGCGGTGGGGCGTCGTCGCCGTCGGACACCGAGCCGAGCGCCTCGGGCCCTGTCAACCTCGGTGAGACAGTTGGGTTCGGGAATTAGTGGGTGCCGATGGCCTCCTGGGGTGGGTTGATGTAGACGATCTCGGGCAGCGCGGGTGGTCGTGGTGGACCGGCGACGAAGCGTTCGGGGTGCCTCGCGAATGCAGTGTCGAGGGTGAGGCTGCGTTGTTGGCGGACCTCGTCGGCGGTGCCGAAGTAGACCGACGCCGGGGTGTGGAACCCAATGCCGGAGTGACGGTGTTCGCCGTTGTGCCAGGCGAAGAACTCGACGCAGAACGCGCGGGCGTCGTCGATCCCTGCGAAGCACGTCGGGAACTGCGGCCGATACTTCATCGTGCGGAACTGGGCCTCGGAGAACGCGTTGTCGTTCGGCGTTCTCGGCCTCGTCACCGACCTGGTGATCTCGAGCGTGGCGAGCAGCTGCGCGACGGGCTTGGCGGCGGGGACACCACGGTCGGAGTGGATCGTCAACGCCTTCGGATCGAGGTCATGGCGGTGCACGGTTTCGTCGATCAGGCGTCGGGCGAGCTGGGCGTTCTCGACACTGGCGAGCATCCAGCCGGGCACGTAACGCGAGAACAGGTCCAACAACACGTAGAGGTAGAAGAAGTTCCGTTTGCCCGGTCCGCGCAGGCGGGTGATGTCCCACGTCCAGATGTCGTTCGGCGCGGCTGCCTCCAGCTCGGGTCGACTCCTCGGCGGGTGGGTCGCTTGGCGGCGTCGTTCCACGACCCCGTCGTGCTCAGCGCGCAGGAGTCGATACATCGTCGACGGCGACGCCAGATACATGCCTTCGTCGAGCAGCGTCGCCCACACCGTCGCCGGCGACTCGTCGACGAACCGCTGCGAGTGCAACACATCGAGCACCTCGCTGCGTTCACCGTCGCTGAGCGCTCGAGGCTGAGCTGCTCGACGACGCTCGGTCGCCACAGACGACTCCGGTGGTGGTTGTCGCCGCCGATAGTGCGTGGCCCTGGACCGACCGAGCAGTTCGCACGCCCTGGTCGTGGGCACGTGCTGCTCGAGTTCGATCGCAGCGGCGCCGATCACGGCTTCGACCTCGACGTGATGTCCGCGCTCTCGGAGAGATGTTCCAAGAGCGCCGAGACTTTTCCCTGCACCTCAATCACCTTCTCCGAGGTCTCCAACTGTCGACGCAGCCGCTCGTTCTCCGCTTCCAACGCCGCGATCTTGCGATCTCTCGCGTCCGGGCCCGGACGGCCACGCTTCTTCGCCAAACCGTCCGCTGCACCAGCAGCGGCCTGCTTGCGCCACTCCGAGATCAGCGACGAATACAAGCCCTCGCGCCGCAACAGAGCACCCTTGTCGCCGTCGGACAGCCGTTCGTACTCGGCGAGGATCCGGGCCTTGTACTCGGCCGGGAACTGGCGCCGCGTCGCCTTCGGCGGCACCTCGATCCCAGGCGCCTCGTCATCGGTCATCGCACCAGCGGACCCGATCGAGCCATTCAATGCAACCATCGTCTTCAACTCTCCTCCCCGCCCCACGGGGTTCAGTGATTCTCAGCAGTCAGCTGTCTCACCCGAGGTTGACAGAGGGGGGCCTCGAGTCCGGCGGCCACTACCGCGCCAGGTGAGGGGACGACCGCGACTGTGCCCGTCGTCCCGCCCGAGGACCTGTGCCCTGTGGCGAGCGAGCCCGCGCCGAGTGTCCTGCCGACGACGTCATTGATGGTGGAGCAGCCTCGGGCGAATCTGGCAGTGTTGCGTCCTGACGGGTTGAGTTCGGCGTACTTCGGTACGCCAGCGGTCGTGGCGGTGGTAGCGCTGACCGATCTACTCGGCCCTGCCGACTTGGACGAGATTCAGGTGGCGCCGTTCGGCGGCTTCGACTCCTTCCCGGCGATCGATCAACACCGCCACCTGCGCTGGGATCGATATGGGCTCGGCGTCGAACTCACCGATTGGGGTGGCAGTCGAACAGCACCGCCGGTGCCGCTGCATTTGGTGATGTGGTCCGTCAGGGTAGATCGGGGCTCACAAGCATCGGGTCTTCGCACGGCCGACGGCGTCGGCATCGGCACCACGGCTGGGGAGCTGCGATTCTGCGACGGGCTGGCCGTCGGTGACTCACTCGTCGAGCTCCGAGGCCACCACCCTCAGATCGGGCTAGGAACGTTCAACGTGTGCGAAATTGGATTCGACCCGGCCACATTCAGCGAGACACCGCTCCAGGATCGCGGTCTTCGAGGCATGACGAACTGGGACTGGATCAGCGACCTCCAGCTTGCGCTCAACGAACGAGGTGCTTCGATCGCGAACCTCACAGCCAGCCCGCCGAGAGATCCGATCGATGACCGATCCCTTTTCGAACGGCTTCGGGAGACAGTCCTCGAACCGGCGTTGGCGACGCTCGCGGGCGCGATCAAGGGATGCACTACGGGGCAGTCGGCCCTACGCTCACGTGCCGAACCAGAGCGGTCTGAGCTGGTAGAGAAGGCGCAGTGTTGTCGAGCGCTGCGACCTGCGTCATCGGTGTGAGGAGCCTTTCGGCGGCGCGCCTCGACTGATCGGGGCACGCCGACGGGTTGGTACGTTCGGCCCCGAGAGGGAGGAACGGCATGGGTGATCGACCAGGTCCAGTTCTCGTGACGGGAGCCAACTCGGGGATCGGGCTCGCGTCCACGTTGCGATTCGCCGACCGCGGGTGGGACACGTGTGGCACGGTTCGTTCGTCTGCCAAGGCCGAGGTGCTTGCGGAGGCGGCGAGCACGGCCGGTGTCGCGGATCGCGTGCATCCGGTCGTGCTCGACGTCAGTGATCACGACGCCGTCGTCGACCGCTGGTCGGAGCTGCCGGACTTCTACGCGGTCGTGAACAACGCCGGGTACAGCGAGCTGGGCGCGGTGGAGGAGGTGTCGGCGGCCGAAGCGCGCCGCCAACTCGACGTCAACCTGATCGCCCCAGCGGTGGTGTCGTCGTGCGCACTTCCAGCGATGCGCGAACGCGGCACCGGCCGCATCGTGATGGTCTCCTCGATCGCTGGTCGGGCGGCGATCCTGCCCCTCAACGGCTGGTACCACGCGTCGAAGTTCGGTCTCGAGGCATTGTCCGACGTGCTGCGGATGGAGGTTGCGTCGTTCGGGGTGCGGGTCTCGGTGATCGAGCCCGGCTTCTTCAAGACCGAGATCGAGCGGCGCGCGCAGGCCAAGGCCGCTGAACGTGAGTTGGGCGGCAACTCGCAGTACCAGCGCTCATACGCACGCATGCAGCAGGTGGCGGGCCTGGTCACGTCGCTTGCGCCGCCACCGGGCATCGTCGCCCGAACCATCGTGTCGGCGGTCGAGTCGAGGCGCCCGCGGCAGCGGTACCTGGTCGGGGCGGACGCGTTTGGCATCGCGGCCACGAACCCGCTCGTGCCCCGTCAGGTGAGCGACACGCTCGCTCGACTGGTCGCCGATCTGCGGCGCTGAGTGTTGGACGTCGGTCGCGACCCCGCGTCAGCGGCTAGGACGCTGGAGCGGCGCGTGTGTGCCGCTCGGCAGCCCCGATGTCCGAATGGCGATCCCCATCCGAGATGACGTCACTGGACGCGGTCGTGGTGTCCTCCGACGTGGACATCGGCCGTGAGGCAAGGCGTGTCGAAGAGGTTGCGCCAGCCGCTACGAATCCCGTTCTGCGTGATCGTGTCGCCGGCTGGCGGTCGGTCTCGGACTCCGCCAACGCGGCGAGAAGTCGCCTGGCGGGCTACCGGGCCTTGATCGCGCACGGCACGGTCGCGGTTGTCGCAGGCGCGGCTCTGTAGCCGTTGCGCTCCGACCGCAAGAAGTTTGAAGATGAACTACCGTTCAGAGACCTGAGGTCGGTGCGTCGGTGAGAAGCGAACTCGCACGTCGTGGCGACTCGATCATCGAACAGAACCATCGGGTAGTGATCTCTGGGAGGCAAGCAAATGGCGAGGCCCTTGACCGCGCCGGTGGACCCCTATCGAACGAGCCTCACCTCACACGCCCCCACGCTCAGTCGCGGAGAGCCCGTAATGGCTCCTCTCTGTCAAGGCCGAGGGTTCGGGGCGGGCAAAGAGGGACGTCTGTTGGGCCGTGAGGCCCGCCGCGCGATCAGCCTTCACCCGATGCTGATGCTTCGGTGAGGCCACGCCCCGAACCCCGTTGTCGAGGTTGGACCGTGACGGGTTTGTCTGGCTTGGGCCGGCCGTTCGCACGGGGTGTCGGGTGATCGGTAGGCGACGAGATTGCCGCGGCTCGAGGGCCATCGCGGCCAGTCGTTGTTCTGGGTCTGGTCGTCGGAACGGTCGGTCTGCAACTGGCGCCAGACGGCGTCGGAGATCCGTCGCTTCAAGCAGCGGAGTGCTTCTTTGTGGCTCTTGCCTTCGGCGAGCTTGCGTCGGTAGAGCACGCGACCGGGTGTGTCGCGGCGGATCTGGGTGATCGCTGCGATGTGAAGGGCATGGTTCATCGTGCGGTGCGGCTCGCCGCCGCCCGACGGCCGGTGACTTCCTCGGCGTGTCGCAGGATCGCCAGGCGCCGCTCGGCCTGGCGAGTGAGTTGCTGCTCGGTCATCAGGTCCCTCTCTCATGAGTTGACCCGAGCGTCAAGAACCTCCGTCGGTTTCAGACGTACAGAAGCCACGGCTTCGCCGACATCTGGACGTCGTCGGGCGACCAGCTGCGTGTCGTCGGCTTGCTCCAGCCGGTCGGCTTCGGGCCCGGCGGCGACAATGCCGTCACCGTGGTGTTGCGGTCGTTCACGGGTCTCCCGACTGCCGGGCGCCGTTCTGCTGGGCCTCACCCTGCTCGCATGAGGCCCAGCATCGGCGGACACGGTCGAGACCGAGCTGCCCTGGGCGACGTCCGCGCGCTCTACTGGCGCGACATCGCGACCCGGAGACGCTCGTCCGGATCGATGAAGTGATCGTGATCGTCGTCGCCGAGATCGAGCTGGACCCAATGGATCTTGCCCTTGAACCGACTCGTCTCGGTGGTGTAGTCGGGTGAGACCGTCGTGCCCGACTCGTAGCCGATGTCGGTCGTCTCGTCCGCCGAGAAGATCAGCGGCTGGGTGTGCTCGACCCGGCCCGAGCCGACCGCGGTGCCGTCGTAGTACAAGGTGACGTCGCCGCCCTTGGCGAGGCCACCTCCGTCGTACGCGAACTCGACGCGCAACTGGTGGTTCCCGGCCGGGACCGGCTGGTCGGCGGTGATCGTGAACCACTGGATGCCGAGCGTGTTGTAGCAGAACGTCGCGGCGCCGTCGTGCACGTAGAGCGACCAGCCTCCGAACCGTCCGCCCTGGGCGATGATCACACCGTTGGTGCCGCTGGGCGGGACGTCGACCTCTGCCGCGCGGCCTCCAACCAGTGCGTGATCTTCGACGGGTTGATGGACTCGAACCCGCTGTTCCTGACCGGCAACACCGACACCGTGTACGCCGCGCTGATGTTCGACCTCGAACGCGACGGCGCCACGGTCGTCGAGATCCCACCGGGGTGCGGACCGGGAACGGTCGACGACGCATGGTTCCGCTTCGTGGTCGACATGGGTGGCCCCGGCCCTGATCGTGGGCAGGGCGGCAAGTACCTCATCCTGCCCCCCGACTACGACGGCGAAGTGCCCGACGGCTACTTCACGGCGACCTCGACGAGCTACACGAACCTGCTGCTCCTCCGCGGGTTCCTCGTCGACGGGAAGCCGGACGCGGCATCGGCGATGTTCCGCGAGGGGCTCCGCGTGTACCCGCTCTCCCGGGCCGGCGATCCGCCTGCCATGGAGTTCATCTCGGGGACGGGCGTCTCCTTCAACACGGTCCACTCGAACGACTTCACCTTCTACGAGGAAGTGCATTCCGTGATCGATCGCGAGCCGATCGGACTCATCGACCCCGAGACCCGTGGTCTGTTCACCAGCATCGGGATCCGGAAGGGACAGCCGTTCGCACCCGATCAGCACAGGACCGACCTCCTGGTCCAGGCGGTCGCGGTTGGCAACGCCACCGCCCGTGCGCTCTCGTTCCAGCCGCGCCTCGAGGGTGCGTACTTCTACGACGACGGCAGCTACTGGCAGAACGGCTTCATCGGCGGCGACTATCGATGGCTGATCGACGACGGGGTCGGTGGGTCGAACCTCGACGCCCGCTCGTACATGTTCTACTTGGCGACGATCAACACGCCGGCCATGGCGATGAAGATGGTCGGCGTCGGGTCCCAGTACGCGTTCCTCGCCGTCGACCGCGACGGCGACTACCTCGACGGATCGAAGTCCTACCGCTTGAACATCCCCGCCGACCCGCCGGCGAAGGACTTCTGGTCGGTCGTGGTCTACGACCCCCAGACCCGCTCCGAGCTGCAGACCGGCCAGCCGTATCCGAGCAAGAACAACAAGCGGGACCCACTCGTCTACAACGACGACGGTTCGGTCGACCTGTACTTCGGACCCTCGGCGCCTGACGGCAAGGACGCGAACTGGATCGAGACCGTGGAGGGGAAGGGCTGGTTCATCCTCCTGCGCCTCTACGGCCCGCTCGAACCATGGTTCGACCAGACCTGGCGGCCCGGCCAGTTCGAGCTGATCGCCTGACGGCGCACCGTCGGGAGGAACCAGTGATGGACGCGAGCGAGCAGCGGCCGGAGACCCCCCGAGACGTCGACGAAGGAGCTCGGCCGTCGCCATCGCGATGGCCGAGCATCCTCGTCTGGGTGACGACGATCCTTGCGATCGTGTCCGTGTTCACCGTGTGGACGCGAGCTCAGATGCTCGATACGGACGAGTGGGTCGATCTCTCCACCGAGCTGGTCGAACAACCCGAGGTGCAACAGGCATTGGCGGTGTACCTCGTCGACACGCTCTACGAGCAGGGGAACGTCACGGCAGGGGTCGAGGAGCGGCTCCCGGAGGACCTCCGAGGGCTCGCAGGCCTAGTGGCCGGTGCACTTCGTGATCCGCTGACCGGCGGCGTCGAACGGCTCCTGGCCTCCGACCGCTTCCAGGCACGGTGGGAGTCGATCAACCGCACCGCGCACGAGACCCTCGTCGCCGTGCTCCGTGACGAGACTCGACCCGGCATCTCGACCGCCGACGGGGTCGTCGCGTTGGAACTGCGACCGATGGTCGTCGACGTCGGCGAGTCACTCGGGATCTCGGCGGATCGGCTCGATCAGATCGCAGAAGACGCCGGCCGGATCGTGGTCTTCGAGTCGAGCGAGCTCGACTCCGCTCAGCAGATGGTGCGCGTGCTCGACTTCCTCTCCTGGTTCCTGTTCGTCGTGATCGTGGCGCTGTACGCCGTCGCGGTGTACGCGGCCAGGGGACGTCGGCGGCAGATGCTGGGACGAGTCGGCTGGAGCGTCGCCGGTGTGGGGGTCGTGGTCCTCCTGGTGCAGGCGATCGCGCGGCGGGCGCTGGTCGACGCCATCGTCCAAGATCCGGCGAACCGATCGGTCGCCGACGTGACGACGGGTGTCGCCACGGGTCTGCTTCGCCAGATGGGCTGGTCGGCACTGATCTACGGCCTGCTGATAGCGTTGTTCGCGTCGCTCCTCGGCGACCATCGCCGGGCCGTCACCGCGCGCCGGACGCTCACGCCGGCACTCGGTGCGTCGAGCGGCGTGGTGGCAGCCGCTACGGCCGTGCTGCTGTTGCTGCTCTGGGTGTGGAGCCCGGGTCGGGTCTTCGACGGCTGGGCGACCGGACTCACCCTCGTCGCCCTGATCATCGCTGCAGTCGTTGTTCTGCGAGCGCGAGTCCACGCCGAGTCGGCCGCTGAGCTCGACCGGCTCACGCCCACGACGTGAACAGACCTCTCGGCTGGCTGGCCGGCTACCGCCGGTCGTCGGTCCCGAAGGATGCCATCGCCGGGGTCACGGTGTGGGCGCTGCTCGTTCCCCAGGCGCTCGCGTACTCCCAGCTGGCCGGTCTCCCGGCGGTCCACGGCCTGTACGCCGCGCTCGGCGCGCTGGCGCTCTACGGGGTGTTCGGCACGTCGCGGCACCTCAACGTGGGGCCCGAGGCGACGGTGGCGACCTTGGTGGCGACGACGATCACCCCGCTCGCGGCCGGCGACCCGGAGCTCTACCTCACGCTGGCGGCCGTCCTCGCGCTCCTCACCGGCGCGGTGCTGGTGATCGGTGGGCTGCTCCGCCTGGGCGCGGTCGTCCGACTGTTGAGCGTGCCGGTGCTGATCGGCTACATCACCGGGTCAGCGCTCGTGATCATCGCCGGGCAGCTCGATGATCTGCTCGGCATCGACGTGACGGCGTCGGACTACCACACCAAGGTGGGTGCAGTGGTCCGGAATCTCGGCGACCTCAACCGTTGGGACGCGGCCGTCGGTGGGACGACGATCGTGTTGCTGCTGATCCTGCGCCGACTGGCGCCGAAGGCACCGGGGTACCTCGTCGCCGTCGTGCTCGCGATCCTCGCCACTGCCGTCTTCGACCTCGACGGTCGCGGGGTGAGCGTCGTCGGTGAGATCGACGGAGGGCTGCCCACCCCGTCGTTCGGTGGTCTCTCGATCGACGATCTGTACGCGCTCCTGCTCCCCGCCGTGGCGATCGGGTTGCTCGCCTACGTCGACAGCATCGCAACGGTCAAGGCCGTCGCACAGCGTGAGGGGTACGAGATCGATCCGGATGCCGAGTTCTTCGGCCTGGCAGCCGCCAACCTCGGCGCCGGCCTGCTCCAGGGCTTCTCCGTGAACGGGAGTCAGTCCCGCAGCTTCACGGCAGCCGATTCCGGTGCCCGATCCCAGATGAGCAACTGGGTGGGGGCGATGCTCGTCCTGATCACGTTGCTCGTGCTCACGCGTCCGTTCGAGATCCTCCCGACGTCCACGCTCGCCGGGATCGTGATCGTCGTCGGCATCGGCTTGGTCGACATCGCAGGATTCCGCCGCCTGTACGCGGTCAAGCGGTCCGACTTCACGTTCGCCGCGATCACGACGGCCGGTGTACTGGTGTTCGGCATGCTGATCGGCGTCGGCATCGCAGTGCTGGCCTCGCTCCTCGACGTCGCCCGGCGGGCGATGCACCCGAACAGCTCCGTCCTCGGACGCGTTCCCGGTTCGGATCGGTACAGCGACGTCGACGAGCACCCGGGCAGCGAGACGACTCCGGGGCTCGTCGTCTGCCGGTTCGACGCCCCGCTGTTCTTCGCCAACGTCGATGGGCTGATCGAGCGAATCGACGGGTTGCTCGTCGACGTCGACCCGCCCCCGACAGCGGTCCTGATCTCCGCGGAGGCCATCACCGACATCGATGTCACCGCGATCGACGCGTTCACGGCGTACGTCACCGAGCTCCACGGCCGTGGCATCACGGTCGCCGTCGCACGTCTCAAGACGGATGTCCTCGCCCAGCTCGAGCGGGCCGACGCCGTCGCCGCATTCGCTGATCGCTACTTCCTCGAGACCGATGACGGCGTCGATGCGTTCCGGGATGGCGAGCTCGGCGGACAGCCCGACGGCATCGAGTGACGGTCACCGGTCGGGTGATCACGCCGCTCGGTGACGGATCCGAAGCCGCACTGGCTCACGTCGCGGGCGTCATCTGCTGATCGGCCCAGCCCTTCTTGAGAGACCGGTAGAACATGCCCAGCAGTGCGGTCGTCAGGACGATCGAGACGAGCATCGACAGCACCGGCTGGTCGTAGATCACGGTCGCGACGAGTGCTGACGAGATGCACGCGAAGGCCGCCCACGCCGTACTGCCGATCGCGTCCCAGAGCAGGAAGCGAGCGTACGGGTACCGGGTCAACCCCATCGTCGCACCGACCACGAACCTCATCCCCGGCACGAACCGTCCGAACAGGATCAGCTGCGGAGCCTGGCCGTTGAGCACCTCCAGGGTCTGGGCCACCTTCGCGTTCGCCTGCACCTGTTCGACCCGAGCAGAGATGAAGCTGCGCAGCACGGTCCGTGAGAGCCAGTAGAGCAGCGAGTCACCGATGATCGCGCCGAGCGACCCGGCGACGATCAGCCGCCAAATCGAGATGTCGGATCCGTCCTGGACCGCGAGGGTCGACGCCGCGTTGAGCAGCGATTCGCTCGGGAACACCGGGATGAGGGCGTCGAACACGACGAATCCGAAGATCACGGCGTACGGGTGGGCCAATCCCTCGACATCGATGTCGACGATCGAGCCGGCGATGGCCGAGGCGAGCCACGCGACCACGACGATCGACAGGACGGCGACGACGATCCAACGGAAGCGGACTCGATGGTGTGACGTCCCTGGGCTATGCATCCGCGATCGGTTCCTCCATGTGCTGGGACAGTGCGTGTTCGAACTGCCGTCGTCGGACGAGGAGCGCACAGCTCACCGCAATCTCCCAGGCCGGGAAGACCATCGCCAGGGCCTCGCTGGGCAGCGGCGCGAGCAGGAGCACCAGACCAGCGGCGTAGCCGCCGATGACGACAACCCGTGGGAAGGCACCGGAGAGCCGGGCGACGGTCGTCGCCGAGATGATGAAGACGGCCTCGACTCTGATCGCGACGATCGTCAGCGCGGCGAAGCCGGCGGCCTGCCAGCCCGACACGCTCTGCGTCGTCTGCAGCGTCCCGAACCGGAAGGCGTCGATGGCCGGTGTCGTGAACAACAGCGTTCCCGTCAGCCAGACCGCTGCCGTGAGCAGCGCACTCCCGAGGAACACGGTGCCGAAGAAGCGGTTCTCGCGGAGTCCGACTCGTCGGCGGATGACCGCGACGAACCAGAGGAACGCGATGCAGCCGATCGCGACGAGGTTGAGCGATGTGATCATCGCTCGTTGGTTCGACGCGCTCGCATACCACTCCCCGACGGCCGGGTCGTCGGGTGCCGGCGCTCCCAACAGCAGCCCGCGGGCGACCAGGAAGATCGCCGCGTGGCCGAGACCGGCGAGCGCAGCGGCTTCGACGGACCGCAGTGCCGTCCCCGAACGACCGAGCTCCTTCATCGCGCGGTCTGTGGGGTTGTGTCGTGGTCGGGGTCCGTGGGCGGGCGATCGTCGCCGTGCACGGCCCGGCTGGTTCCCATGGTCGCGTCGGCCCTCCGAGTTAGAAGCCGCCGCTCGCGGCTGTCGAGCTGCTCCGGGGTGTTCGGGAGTGTCCCGTCATCAGACCCCGCGGCACAGCACCTCGCTATTCAGATTCGCCTCGATCGATGCCGCTCGCTCCGCCGGGCGCGAGATCGGTGACGATCGTGCGGATACTGAATATCTCGCTGCCCCCGCGATCCGTAGCGTCAGCAGTCGTCCCGTGAACGAGCGACGGGGCACGAGGAGGATCTCATGCGGTTCGGTGCAGCAATCACCACGTTGCGATGGTGGCGACCGATGGCGGTGGTGCTGATCGGTGCGTCTGCCACCGTCGCCTGCAGCGGTGACGGTACGTCCCCCCTCACGAGTCTCGATGTCACGCTCCCCGAGGGAAGCCGGCCGACCGTGACTGCTCCTCCCGCTGAGGAGCCGGCACCCGAGGAGCCCGCACCCGAGGAGCCCGCACCCGAGGAGCCGGCACCCGAGGAGCCGGCACCCGAGGAGCCCGCACCCGAGGAGCCCGCACCCGAGGAGCCCGCACCCGAGGCATCGGTCCCCGAAGATGACGAGGGCCTGACCACTGAGGAGTGGACGCTGCTCATCGTGGTCGGTCTGGTGGTCCTCGCCATCGTGATCGGGGCGGCGTTGCTCGCGTCACGCCGGACACGCCGACGGGACCAGCAGCGCACCACGCACCAACGGCGTCTCGACGACATCGTCCGGGAGTGCCGTTCGGTTCACGACAGCGCCGTGCTGTCGATCCTTCAGACGAGCAACCCGGCGATGCTGCAATCGACGTTCGCCGCTGCCCGGAACCAGCTCATCGATCTCGAAGGAAGGGCTACGGCCCTCGCGACCGAGCTCCCCGACGAGTCCGATCGACGGCAGCTGAACGACCTCGGCATGGCCGTCGCAGGCCTGCGCGGCGCTCTGGAGACGAACGTCGGCCTCCGCGTGGAACCGAACGAGCCCCAGCAGGGCGAGCTCATCGACTCCTCGAATCGCACCGTGCTGCATCGAAGCGAGCAGCTCGAGTCAGCGCTGCAACAGGTCTTGTACATCAGGCTCTGACCAGGATCACGATCCCGGGTCGCCAGGCTCGTCGACATCACCGCCCGCATCCACGAGCGGAACGCCGCGTTCGGCGATCCGGGCGGTCAGTGCCGACGCCGCGAACACGGCGAGCGTGATCAGGTTCAGCACGAGGAGGATGCCGATCGGCAACACCACGCGGACGTTCGACCGAGCGGTCACGGTGGCCCACGGCGTCGACGAGAACTCGGAGCGGCTGCACTTCGTGCGGGGTGTCGTCGCTCGTCCCGGTGGGTCCGTCGGTCGTCGGCGATGTCGGTGATGGCGAAGGTCCCGCCGGCTCGCGAGGCACGACGACGGTCGCGCGCATCGAGCCGATCAGCGAGGTCACCGACACGCAACCGCCCAACCGAGAGTTGCGCCGAAACTGAATAGCTCCGAACGGCAATGCATGGGCACGATCGACCACGTCCACGTCGCAGCCCCGGCGAGACAGCGACTCGTGATCGGCCGCCCATCGGAGGTCCAGCGTCACGACAGGCCACTGATCGGTTCACGAGTGGCACCGACTCACGACGGTTCCGCGTTTCCACGAAACAACAGAGTCAGCGAGGACGAGATGACGACAGTAGACGAGGACACCCGACCGCAGGCGGTCCGAGACCGAGTCGCGGCAGGACGGGATCGTCGGGCGGCGGTGCCACTCGAAGCGCATGCCGACATCGGCGCTGCAGCCGGTCGACCTGATCCGATCGACCTGTTGACCTCGCAGGACGCGAACCGGCTCCAGGAACTGGTGCCGATCCGCCACGGTCGCATGCGCGTCACCCCATTCACGTTCTACCGGGGCGCCGCCGCGATCATGGCCGCGGATCTGTCACGGACGTCGACGAGCGACCTCCGCGTGCAGTTGTGCGGTGATGCGCACCTCTCCAACTTCGGCCTCTTCAACGGTCCCGACCGCCGGCTGGTCTTCGACCTGAACGACTTCGACGAGACCCTTCCCGGCCCGTTCGAGTGGGATCTCAAGCGGTTGGCGGCCAGCGTGACGATCGCCGGACGGAACCGGGGACTCAGCTCCGAGCAGATCTCGAAGGCGACTCGCGCTTCGGTCCGTGGGTACCGGACAACGCTGGCCCGCACTCTCGAGCTGAGTCCGCTCGACGTGCACTACTTCCGGATCGACGTCGAGGCGTTCATCGCCGACTCGGACAAGAAGTTGCGCAAGCGAGCACAGGCGACGATCGACAAGGCGGCACGGAAGAACAGCCTGCGAGCCCTCGACAAGGTCACCGAAGTCATCGACGGGCACCATCGGATCGTGTCCCGGCCACCGGTCGTCATACGGGTCGACGATCTCATTTCCGACCACGGCAGGGAGCGGATCGCAGAGTTCTTCGCGCGGTACCGGGCAACGCTCCCGCCTCATCGCGCGGCGGTGCTCGACCGCTACCGCTTCGTCGACATCGCCCACAAGATCGTCGGCGTCGGCAGCGTGGGCACACGATGCCTCATCGTCCTCCTCCAGTGCGACCTCGGCACGCCGTTGTTCATGCAGTTCAAGGAAGCGACCGCGTCGGTGCTGGAACCGTATTGCGGGCCGAGCGAGTACGAGCAGGCAGGCGAGCGCGTCGTCCAGGGTCAACGCCTCCTTCAAACGGCGGGTGACATCTTGCTCGGCTGGTCGCGCTACCACCGCCCCGACGGCGCCGCCGTCGACTTCTACTTCAGGCAACTGTGGGACGGGAAGGGCTCGGCCGTCGTCGAGGAGATGGGCCCGAACCGGCTGGGGCGCTACGCCGAGCTGTGCGGCGGGACGCTCGCCCTCGCCCACGCCCGCACCGGTGACGCAGCGGCGATCACCGGCTATCTCGGCGATGACGAGACCATCGACCACATCATCGCTTCGTTCGCCGACCAGTACGCCGATCTCAACGAACGCGACCACGCCGCCCACGAGGCAGCAATCCGATCCGGCAGGGTGCCGGCAACCGACGAGTCGTCACCGGACGTCTGATCGGACGCGTCGACACGTCAGTCAGCGCGGCCATGCGTCCGTGCCACGTGGGCGTCGGAATCCGGCCTCCCCGAACGCCTCATCATTGGCCGAGCCAATCGGATCGTCGTCGACTCCCAGAGCGCAGGGGCAGTTCACCCTCGCCAGCCGGTTGGACCTGCTCACGAACACGCCAGCGTTCGGACCGACTTCGGACGGACGGGGCGGCGAAAGGACGGGGAGCACGGGTCACCAGCGGTCACTCACGGTCAACGACGGTCTCTCGAGAACCCCTGCTGACCGGAGCGGCAACGCTCTGACCCGGGTGGGGGAAGACTTCGGGGCGGGGGTTCGATTCCCCCAGCCCCACCGCGTCCGAAATTCGACGTCTACCAGGGTTTTCACACCAGTGGGAGGTCGGCTGGAACACCATGAAGTTGGGGGCAGACCGCTGACCAGGGGTTTCGCGACACGGGTGGACGGGGGAGTCCAGCCCCCAGGCACCGGGGTGGGACTCACATCACCGCAGCTCAGCGAAGGTGGCGACAAGATCTGAACATCCGAGAGGGGAAAAGGGCGGATGCCAACACGGATCGTCATTGCCGAGCACTGCAGTTGGGCCGTTCCCGAGTGGCCGGCCGTTGGCCAATATCGAAGTACGGCGCTCCCGTTATGAACGCTGTCGCCGGCACAGCGATTGCACGCGTTTGGCCGATTCCCCACGTGACCGTCGAAGTCACCCCAGGGGCAGTCCACGGCCTACCCCTCCAGCACCCAGACGACGTCACCACCCGCGTCTTGGACCTCGAGCGCGAACGCTCAGGACCTGAACCCCACGTCGTGTCGACATTCGAAGCTCCCCGCCCCTCATGTGACGTTCGGGGCCACGGACATCGCTCAGCCCGCCGGCATCGTCGAGCCGCTCAGGTACCTCACCTCGGCGGCGCTACTGGCGCTCGGTATCGCCGAGGAGGGCGGGCAGGTCCTGAGCCTCGGCGAGGAGCCGGACGACGTCGACGTGATCACCGGCGATGAAGTAGAACCAGCCGCACGGGAAGCCGGCCACGCTCCGGAACCGCAATCCTGGAACTCCGCACAGCTCTCCGATGCGTGGCGAGCCGGCTCTTGGCATGCGTCCGATTGCGTCGAGCGCGGCGATCGCGGCACCAAAGAACCGTTCACCGAGCTGGTCGCCGCCTTCGCGCCGGTAGTAGCGCGTGCGTTCGACGAGATCGCCCTCGGCGAGCGGGCGGAGTCGAGTGTTGGTCACCCGTCGTCGAACGCGCGGTCGCGGAGCTCGGCGATGACCTGATCGTCAACGTCTCGGCCGGGGCCCGACGCCAGCCCGTCGGCGATGAGGTCGCGGAGCCGGGCGGCAGCCTGTTCGGCCTGGTCGCGTCGGATGAGCTCGCGCAGATACTCGCTCGTGTTGCCGTAGTCGCCGCTGCGGACTCGAGCGTCGATGTACTCACGCATCGACTCCGGCAGAGCGAAGCTCATCGTGTTTCGGCTCACGTGAACAGTCTGCCGCCATGTATCAACAGTTGTCAACCACTCAGAATCTTCGGTTCACAGCGGGAGCGACTCGTCCGAGATCGGAACGTCGGCGCTCGCCGAGGCGCCCATATCGCCGTTCGCGACGGCACCGCTGTGGGCCGTGTGTCAGAGGCCGATTCCGAGTTCGGGCGGTTCGGGCCGGATCTCGTGACGGCGGACGCCCGCCGAGTGGAGTTGGTTGAGCAGGTCTCTGTTCGAGGGCTGCGGCCTCGGGCGCGGTGCCGCCTGTTCTGCGAGTGCTCGGCGTTGGGCGACTGCGGGGAGGTCGGCGCGGTCGAGGGTGATGGCGGTCTCGAGGATGCTGATGGCTTCGGCGAGGTCGTGGGTTTCGGTGACGACGAGGGTGGTGTTGTCGGTGCGGCCGCGGGTCAAGCCGACGTAGAGGTTGCGGCCGCTGGTGGCGTTGGTGGCGAGGGTGATGCTGCGGTTGGCGGTGTCGCCTTGGGCGCCGTGTTCGGTGGTGGCGTAGGCGAGTTCGACGTGATGGCGGACGTAGTCGGTGGGGAGGGTGATGGTGCCGTGTCCGCCGAGGCGGGTCACGGTGACGCCGTCGTGGCTGGTGTGGGTGACGATCCAGCGGTGGCGGTTGCGGATGCTGTCGCCGGTGGTGGTGCGGAGGCGTCGGTCGTTGTGGCGGGTCGCGACGATGTCGCCGACCATCACGGCGCTCCCTGCGATTCGGGTGGCGGTCGCCAGATCGAGCTCCGCGCTCATCAGCCTCCCGTTCTGGATGTGGTGGTTGATGGCGGTGACGTGTTCGTTGCGGGTGGAGGTGATCGACAGCGTCTCCCCGGCCTTGTGGGCCCGTTGCCATTCGTCGGCGATGGTGTCGAGGTGTTCGTCGAAGGTGCCGGGTCGGATGCGACCGAACGTGGCGTAGGTGGCCAGCGCGCGGCTGTCGCCGGCCCGGAGGCGCAGCGACGCGGTGGCTTCCCATGGGTGTTCGAAGCGGTGGAGTCGGTTGAGTTCGACGGTGTGTCCGGTCTCGCAGAGTTCGGCGAACATGCCGCCGCGGCCGACGGCTTGGAGCTGGTAGGGGTCGCCGACGAGCACGAGTCGCCATCGGGATCGTTGGGCGTGGTCGACGAGGCGGTCGAGGTCGGCGGCTCTGGCCATGCCGGCTTCGTCGACGATGATCGTCGCGCCGGGACCCGGGTCCCACCAGGTGGCGCCGGCGGTGGGTTGGTCGAGGTCGCGGAGGAACTTGGCGATCGTGTCCGCCGCGACACCGGTCTCGCGGGCGAGGACCGCGGCGCCCTTACCGGTCGGAGCGACGCCGATCACCGGGCGCTGACCATTGTGGAGGTCGTCGACGGCGGCGGCGAGCATGCGGGTCTTGCCGGCACCGGCGGGGCCGACGACGAGGACGAGCCGATCATCTCCGGCGACCGCTCCAGCCGCGGCGCGTTGGCCGTCGTCGAGGTCGGTGTCGGTGATCGTGGACGAGGGTGCGGGGTCGTCGAGTTGTGCGTCGATCGCCCAGGTGATGATCCGTTCCTCCTGAGCGAGGACGTGCTCACTGGTCGCTTGGTTGGCGACCGGTTCGATCAGCAGCGACCGACCATCCGACCCACGCCGCCGTCCAGTGCCGATGGCGGGGTCGAGGTCGATGCAGGCATCCAGCACCGTGTCGGCACCCGCTTCGAGGGCCTTCGCCCAACTGGATGCGTCGTGTCCGGGTTGTGGTCGGGCGGTGCCGGCGAGCGTGCGTAGGACGTCCATGCGATTCCACGTCGAGCGCCGCTCGGCAAGCTCCTCCAACACCTCGGCGACCGTCACCGGCGACGCTGCGGCGACATGTTCGCGGGCTGCCGTGCGGACGGAGTCGACGAGGTCGATCGCGTCGTAGCCGACGCTTTCGGCTTCTCGGTCCCACCGTGACCGCAGATCGGCGACACTGAGACCGGTCTTGTGGTCGCGGGTGTCGGCCGCGGCTTCGCGTTCCATCGCCGCGTACTCCCCGTCGGTCGGCTCCTGGCCAGTGCGTTCCATGAAGTCGGCGATCCGTTCGTCCATCTCGACCGCGATCACGTGCGCCCGCTTGGAGAACTGATGCAGCAACTCGGTCGGCATGCCGGCGATCTCGGCTTGGCCGTTCACGATCTCGTCGAACACCACCCCGTACCGGGTGGTCAGCTCGGCGCGCAGCACCGACTGGTACACGTACCCGAACGTCTGCTGATGCCGCTTCAACAACCGGGCATCGAGCGCCCACCAACGCCCGTCGTCGGTCTGCACCTTCGCCGAGATAACGACATGGGTGTGCAGTAGCGGGTCATCGGCGCGGCTCGTCGACTGACGGAACACCGCCGCGGTCAGCCCGCCGGTGTCGGGGTGGAGCCGTGTCCCGTTCGAGCGGATGCGGGTCGTCGACCCGAACTTCTCGATCATCGCCACCGCCGCATCGACCGCCCGGTCGTGGCACTCGGCGAGCCCATCGTCACCGGTGAGCGCCCACAACACCGACAACGACTTCGGCGCCGAGAACGTCGCGTCATACCCCGCTACCGCTTTGGTCACGTTGCCGTGCCGGTCGACCCGATCCAACAGCTCACGCCCGAGGACCTGCCCGGTGATCGGGTGCCGGCCCGACAGCAGCAATTCGAGCGCCTCGGTCGACACCTCACCGGAGAGCCCGAATGTTGACGCCTGCCGGCCCGTCCACCGTCCCGGCAACTCGCCCTCCTGCTCGGTGAGGCAGCCGGTGTAGTAGCGAGCCGACGCACCCGCCGACGCCGCATAGATCGTCGTCACCCTGATCACGAACGTTCCCGACCGCCCGCGGGCACCTGTCTGTTGTGAGAACTGGGAAGTGATCGGGAACCGGTCATCGGAATTCCGGGAGAGTCAGTCCTCGAAGGGACGAGGAGTCGAGGGACGTCGGGTGGTGCGACGGGGATGGCGAGTCGTCGTGTGAGATGACGGGGTTCGCACGTCCGTCGTCGCACTGGGTGAGGCCGACGTGCTGATCGACGGTCGGGAGGTCGGCGATCGGCCAGGTGATCGGCGCGCCGATGTAGTGCTCGAGGCGGACGCGCGGAACGCGGAGGCTTCGGCCGACTTTCAGTCCCGGGATCTCGTCGGTGTCACCGGTGGCCCGGTAGCGATGGATCGATTCGTAGACGAACGTCAATCCGCAGCGAAGCACCGCGGCGGTCTCCGCCACCGTCAGCAGGTCCGGCGGCGCGCTGTTCGACGTCGGAGCGTCGAGTTGTCGTCGTGTCGGCATCGCATCGGTCCTTCAAGGGGTTCACCCCACCCGTGAAACGGACACTCGCCGACGAGCTGTGTGGAACTCGGCGCGACGGCGAAACGTCCGATTACCTATGAATGCCCCACGAACGGCGAGTTCGTTACAGAACTTCCTGCAACATCGCTCCCAACCCGCCCGGCGATGACGCCGTCGTAGCAACTCCACCGTGCCGTGCTTCACCTGCGCGGCATGCTGGCTGACATGCCTCGAACGACCGTGACGCTTCCCGCCGACCGCGCCGAGCGACTACGTCGCGAGGCCGAGCGCCAGGGCGTCACGGTCTCGGAACTCAGTCGAGAGGCGATCGAGGCGTTCCTCGCGCCGAAGGCGAAGCGTCGGCTTCTTGCTGCGGGTGCTGGCGCAAGCAGACGCCCGGACATCTCCGAGCGGATCGAGAAGATCCTCGCCAACGAGGTCCGGCCGTCGCACTGATCGCCTTCGCTGCGCCTCGACGCCGACATCGGCAGCGTCCCACTGGCAACCCGCCGCGAGCCTCGAGCTTCGCGACCACATCCCGAGGCGTTGATTTCCTCCGACTGCTGATTGCGGCCGAGGTAACCGCCGCAACGACCGGCGCGCCACCGAGTTGTCACTTGGTCACGCGATCGGCCCAGTAGAACGGTCGACGGTGTTCGTGATGAACGGTGAGGACCTCGAGGTCCTCGCCGGCGACTCGGTAGACGAGAACGTACGGGAAGCCGGCGAGAGCGACCTTCCGCTCGAGTGGGTCACCGCTGTCGTCCTGGCGCGTTGGGGTCCCAGCGTTCGGCCACCGCGCCGCCCGCTGAGTCGTTGCTCGGACGGCGTCGAGGAAGCGGACGCCGAGCCCGTCGACACGATCCTCGTACCAGAGCTGTGCCTCGACCACTTCCGTGGTCGCGAGCGGGTGGAACCGGACGGCTCGCGTCACCGGGCGCGTCGGGCTTCGTCCACCTTCGCGAGGACATCGTCCCAGGAGTCGGTGGTGACCTCGCCCGAGTCGATCTGCTGGGCTCGCCGAGCCGTCTCGTCAGCCCAGATCCGGTCGAGTTCTGCCTGGTCGGTCTCGACCGGGCGGTCGTCGAGGCTGTCGAGGAGCTCGCCGGCCAGTTGTGCCCGGGCTGCCTCGGGCAGCGCGAGCACTTCAGATCGCAGTGCGTCGGTCTGCGCGGTCATGCCGCCACGATACAACGTCGCCGGCGCGCTGACCGGAGCAGGCGGGCCCTACGTTGCACGCTCCGCTAGACACTCGGCGAAGTCGCAAGAGGGCTCGCACCGCTCAACTCAGCAGATCCGCAATGACGTCGGCGGCTTGGCGGTCGCTGGCTTCGAGGAAGTGGGCGTAGACGTTCAGTGTGGTCGCAGCGTTGGCGTGGCCGAGGCGCCCGCTGACAGTTCGCACTGGCACGCCGGCGGCGAGCAATTGGGTGGCGTGGAGGTGCCGGAGGTCGTGGAGGCGTACACCGTCGAGACCGGCGTGCTTGCGCACCCGCGTGAACCGGCCGGTGATCGTGTCGGGGTGCAGCGGGTCGGAACCGTCGGCCGACTCGGTGAACACGTAGCCGTCCGGATCGAGCTCGACCTCGCACGCGGCAGCTCGTTCCTCGACACGTTGACGCTGGGCGTCGAGTACCGCGACCGTCGCGTCGTCGAGAGCGATCCGACGCGAGGCGTGGGTCTTGGTGTCCTTCACGACCGTGCCGCCGGCGACTGACGCGATCGACCGGGTGATCGAGAGTGTGCGAGTGCTGCGGTCGAGGTCGGACCAGCGCAACCCGCACACCTCGCCGCGGCGTGCGCCGGTCGCAGTCAGGACGCGCAGCAGGGCGCCGTACTCGGGATCGTCGTAGTCGGCCAGGTCGAGCATCCGTCGCACATCTGCGATCGAGGGTGGGTTGATCTCGCGCTGACGGAGCTTCGGCGGCGACGCCGAGGCAGCCGGGTTCATCGGCACGATGCCCCACTTCACCGCTTGACCGAAAGCCCCGCGGAACACGGCGTGCACGTGCCGGATCGTGGCAGGGGAGAGGCCACGCTCCTTGGAGAGCGTCGCGTAGTAGTCGTCGAGCCGCTTTGTTGTCACTCGCCCGAGTCGCAGCCGGCCGAGGTCGGGCGTGATCAGTCGCTCCGTGAGGCGCCGGTACTCGCGAACGGTCGTCGGCGAGAGCGAACCTTCGATGTGGTCGAGCCACGAGTCGAGGAGTTGGCCGAGCGTCTTGGCCGTCGAGGTGATCTTGCCCTCGGACACCTTCGCCACGAGCGCGGCGAGCGCCCGTTGCGCCTCGCGTTTCGTGCCGTAGTGAGTCCGACTCAGCTGCTTCCGCAGGCCCGTCTCCGGGTCGCGCGGTAGCTGGACGATCAATTCCCAGTTCCCGGGCTGGCGCTCACGCAAGGAGCCCTTCATACCGAGAACTCTCAACAGAATTCTTGGTTAGCTGCTTGGTTGGCCCTCGGCGGAATCGCGAGCTGCTTGAGAAAACACCCATCTACCAGGT
>CAVVAM010000009.1:0-32137 GCA_963746265.1 uncultured Acidimicrobiaceae bacterium | reverse complement strand
GACCTCTGCACCGGCGACGGGATCTGTTCGGAGATCTGCCCTGCGGTGTTCGAGCCGCGTGACGACGGCCTCTGGGTGGTGAAAGAGGAAGCCGAGCACTTCGGCGAGCGGATCGTGTTCGACGGCGCCGATGGCGCGGGTCACGGCCCGGAAAACGGGCGCGGCGTGGCCCGCATCCCCGACTCCGAGATCGACAATGCGGTCGAGGCCGCCGAGGAGTGTCCCGGCGAGTGCATCATGATCGAGCCCTACGACCAGGGTGCGATCGACAACCGAGGTGCCTGACGAACCGAAGTTCCGCTCCGCCTGCACAGGCCGGGCGGGACCGGTCCAGCAACTTCCGGTCGACACATCGAGGATCACACTGCGCCACGCGACGTGATGCGGTCACGCATCGCTGAGTCGGAGTTCGTCGTTCATGCGACACTGGATCATGGCGCGTCCGGGTCGATGTTGTTCGATCGATGGTCGGTCGTCTACGACCGTCCTGCGTTTCAGAACGCGACGTATCGCCCAGTTCACGATGCGGTGCTGGACCGCCTCGTCGCCGACCGCCCCGCAGTGGTCCTGGATCTCGGGTGCGGGACCGGACACCTCACCTTGCGGTTGACGGAACGGTTTCCCGATGCCGACGTCGTGGGCATCGACGCTTCCGCCGGGATGCTCCGCGAGGCGGCTCAGCGAGTCGGTGACAGCGCGCACCTCGTCAGGGCCGACGCCCTGACACTGCCGTTCAGTTCGGCGTGCGCCGACGTCGTGGTGTGCACGGAATCGTTCCACTGGTATCAGGATCAGCGCCGGGCACTGGCGGAGTTGGCCGCGGTCCTTCGTCCGGGCGGCCGGCTGTTGATCGCCTCGATCGCCGCGATCTCCGATGTGGGAGAGACGGCCGCGCACGCGTGGACAGCGGCCGCCGGTCAGCCAGTTCGCGGATTGACTCCGCGACACCTGCGCCGGCTGTTGCGCGCTGGCGGGTTCGACGTGCTCCATCAGCGACGGGTCCCGCGTCTCGGCCCAACCCCGTGGCCGATGCTGACCGACGCACGTCGGGCTCGTTGACGACCCCGATCGAACGAGTTCCGGATGCGTCCCGACGAGCGGGTTCCGTGTTCGCTTCGTCCTCGCTGACCCCACCCATCGATCGGCACTCTGTGGCAGCCGAAGCGACCGAACCTGCGGCTTCGGCTGCCGCACGATCCCAGTCCAGAGCAGTTGGTCGTGACCGGCCGGTTCGGTCGCCGAGAGAGGATTCGGTCGGGCGACCGCTGGAACCGGCGTCGTGCACTCCCTCCAACGGTCAGTCGGCGCCGTGTTGCGGCACGCGACGTCACCTCGCTCTCGGTCGACATCGTGGCCATGCAGCCATCATCGAACGATTCGGCGAGCACCGCCTGCTGTCGTTCGACTCCGATCGACTGACCGGGGCGCCGACGGTGGGGGTGGCTCACGAGGCGATGATCTCGGCATGGTCCGTCCTCGACGAATGGAGCGGCCACAGCCGCGACGACCGAACAAGGACCGCCCGGCGGACGGCGGCCTGCCAACTTCCGCACCACGTCGCTCTGCTCACCCACGGGCGCCTCGCTGCTCACCGGCCGCAACCACGACGCCGTCGGCATGGGCTCGGACGATCTCGGCTCACAGCGTTATCGTTGGCCGGTGTCGGGGCGGGTGACGAGCGACGATGGAATCGGTGGGGAGCGGACTTGCCGACGATCCGTCGTCCATCAACGGACCGGCGAGATGGTGACGGGTCGCATGGCGGGGGATATCGTTTGGAACCGCTGGACAGCGGAGAAGGCGGTATCCCGACATGTCGACCCAATCGGACAGGCATGCCGTCGTCGTGGGGCTGGACAGCCTCCAGGGCCTGCAGACCGCTCGCATCCTGCACGGGCACGGCATCGCGGTGACCGCGGTGGCCAACGACCTTCGCCACGCCTACTGTCGGACCCGAGTTCCGGTCCGGATCCTCGAGGCCGACACCGGAACCGACGACCTCCTCACGGTGCTCGCCTCGATCGATGCCCACGCCGATGCCAAACCGGTACTGGTCCCCTGCCAGGACCAGAGCGTGGCGCTGGTGTCCCGCCGCCGGGACGATCTGTCCGACCGTTTCCGGTTCAACCTGCCACCGGACGAGGTCGTCGGTCAGCTGATGTCCAAGCCGGCGTTCGTACGGCACGCCCAGGAGATCGGCCTCACGATTCCGCCCACGGTGCTGGTGACCGACGACGACGAGCTCGAGCAGGCGGCGGTGGAGATCGAGTTCCCGTGCGTGTTCAAACCGGCGATCCGAACGGCGCGCTGGAACGCCAAGACCCGCCGGAAGGTTCACGTCGTCGACCGGGCAGACGAGCTCCGAACCGTCTTCGCCACCCACCGGGACGATGCCGAGAGCTTCGTCGTGCAGTCACTCATCCCCGGTGACGACTCGACCCTCCACTCCTTCAACGGGTACTTCGATCGGAGCGGTGCCCCCCTCGCCACGTTCACCGCCCGCAAGATGCGGCAGTGGCCTCCAGGTGCCGGGTCGAGCGCGTCCGGCATCGAGGTCGAGGACGCCGACCTGCTGGCGACGGCCCTGAAGCTGTTCGGCAGCGTGCCCTACTCCGGCTTGGCCTACCTGGAGACCAAGCGAGACCCTCGGACCGGCACCCACTACGCCATCGAGGCCAACGTGGGACGGCCGACGGGACGGTCGGCCATCGCCGAGGCCGGCGGGGTCGAGCTGCTGTTGACCATGTTCAACGACATCGTCGGCGACCCCCTGCCGGCAGCCAGGATCCAGAGCTACTCAGGGGCCAAGTGGTTCGATCTTCGCCACGACCTGCAGGCCGCAGTGGTGCTGCTGGCTCGACGGGAGACCTCACTGCGCGAGGTGCTGCGAAGCTACCGTGGCCCGAAAGCCTTCGCCATCGCGTCGGCTCGTGACCCCTTGCCGTTCCTCGCCGACTTGGCCAGCGTCATCATCGATCCCTGCCGCAAGGGCAGGAGCAGACAGGCATCATGACCGACGGCGCAGCCCCTCGTGCTTGGGGGTCGGCGACGCCCGCCACGCCGGTCGGCCTGTTCGTCATCTGGCCGATCGGGCGGTCGTGCTCCGGTCCGATCCTCGACGATCTGGCCCATCGATTCGAGATCCTGGACCTCATCGAGGTGACCTGGTCCGATCATCTGGTCCGCCGCAACTACGAGCGGTTCTACTCCGATCTGGACGTCGCCGGCGTCTACCACGAGTTGAACAAGGGGCGAGGACCATTCCTGGCCGTCGCCGTGCGGGACGAGAACCCGGCGGTCGAGACCCGGCCAACGTCACGGGGTATGAGGCCGGTCAGCGCCAACTTCGTCGACGCCAAGAATCGCTACCGGGACACGTTGGGGAACATGAGCGTCCACTGCGGCGAGAACGAGTGGGAGTCGACACGGGACCTGGCCGTCCTCCTCGGGCTGACCCCGACCCAACTGGCCGCCGCCCAACCGATCGACGGCCTTGCGCCGACGAGATCGATCCACCGCGATCCGACCGGCAGCGACGGTTGGTCGTCGCTGACCGAGATGCTGACGTTTCTCGCCCCCATCGTCCCCTACGTGGCCATCGGCGGGCCGGACCCCGCGGACGGGCCGATCCAGCTGATGACGTCAGAGCTCCACACGCTCCACACCATCATCGACGGGCGGCCGGTCGATGGCCACCCCCGCCCGGTGGGAGGACGGTTCCTGGTCACCATCGCGGGCGGAGCGGTGCCACTCGACATCCGGCCGGTCACCAGCGGTTTCGTCGACGAGAGGTGGGCTCGAGCCGTCCTCGGCGATCGCCGGCCCGACGAGGACGGGATCCACCGGGCTCCGCCCGAGCACGACCTCGCCATCCGGGCCTACCTGGCGGTGACCCGGCGACGTCGGCTCACCGCAGCGGATCTGAGGACCGTCCAGACCCTGAGCCAGGCGCCGGCAGTACCGGGGAGCGGCGCCCCTGCTGTCACCGCGCTGGTCGACACCGACCACCGGGAGACCGGCCTCGGCCAGGTGCCGGATCCCGAACTCGACCGTCGGGCGGCGGCCGACATCGTGACCCGGTTTCTCGATCGGCACGACTACCGGTTCGTCCAGCCCCTCGACCCGACGATCGTCGTCCATCGGGCCGACGACACCGCAGCGGTCGCCGCCGTTCGACAGCTCCGCGCCCGCCTGGCCACGGTCTGGATCAGGGCCAGGGGGCATGGCCTGGCGCTCTACCTGCGGGCCCGGACCTGGGCGATGGTGCGGTTGCCGGGGCTCCGGACCCGGTGGCGGCGCTGGAGGCACGGCGAATGAGCGCTGTGGCCCGTCGATCGCTGACTGATCGCCTGAGGGCCGGGGCCAAGACCGGCGTGCTCGGCATCCGGGGCGTGCTGTTCGCCGGCCGTCAGCATCGGTGCCCCGTGTGCGGTCGGTCGGTGCGAGCCTTCGCCGACCAGTGGAGCCTGCTCCGCACCGCACCAGCCGGCTACTGCCCGCGCTGCAACGTCAAAGCCCGTCATCGCCGCGTGTGGCGGCACCTCGAGCAGCACGCCGATCTCGGCGGCGATCACCGCGTGGTGCTGGAGGTGGCTCCGTGGCTGGGCCTGGCCCGGGCGCTGCGCCGGCAGCCGCACGTCGACCACCACGGTGTCGATCTCGAGCCCGCCGCCGACCGGGCCGACGTCGGCGGCGACGCCACCGCCCTCCCGTTTCGGACCGGCTCCATCGATCTGGCGCTGTGCGTCCACGTGCTGGAGCACGTGCCCGACGACCGCGCTGCCATCGCCGAGCTGCACCGGTGCCTCCGAACCGGTGGGCTGGCGGTCGTGTCGGTCCCTCTCGACCTCGAGCGGCCCACCGACGAGGACCCGTCGATCACGGATCCTGACGAGCGGGCCCGCCGCTTCGGCGAGCGGGGGCATGTCCGCGCCTATGGACTCGATCTGGCGGATCGGCTGCGGAGCGCGGGTTTCGAGGTGTCGCTGCACCGGGAGACCGATCTCGACCAGGACGAGCGCCGGCGCTACGGCCTCACGGGCGACGAGCACGTCTTTCACTGCATCAAGCCAGCCTGAGGCCGCGATCGCGACCGCCACCGAGTCCGGGCTTCCGTCCTCGTCGACGCGTCGACGTGCTACCTGATGCGCTCGGCGGCCTTCTCGACGACCGCGCCGGTCGTGAACAGACGCGCGGCCACGTGCGGCTCGGAGTGGTACAGCACGACCGCCTCGCGCTCGCCGAGTTCGACCTCGGTCACCATCGTCCCGTCGTGCAACCACATCGGCTCGCTGAGCGTGACCCGCACCGTCGACCGGTCGGGCTCGTTCAACAAGACGATGCCATCGGTGAAGTCCCGACGGATGAGGCCGTCTGCCAGGTAGCGAGGGCCCAGGGCGTCGCCCAGATCGGTGTCGAACCCGGACCAGAACCCGTCGGGGCTGATGACGCTCCACTGCTCGGTGCTCACGAGGTCACCGCCGTCGTTCACCAACAAGGTGGCGGCCAGGTTGAACCACTGCTCCTCGGGCGACTGGGCCGACTCGTCGAGGAGGATCACGTTGCCGCCCAAGCGGTGGACCCGGTCGATGAAGCCGAGGAACGACTGGAACCCGTACTTGCCGTTCCCGGCGACCAGGCCGGAATCGGTTGCCCCCCGCTCCAGCTCGATGATGTCGGCCGCGGCGATCTGTCGTTCGACGTACGGGTTGTCGAACGAGGGCGAGTCGGCGTACCAGATGGCGTTGTGACCGATCTGCAGGTCGGGGAACTCCGCCCGGATCCTCTCGAGGAAGTCAGCCAAGTACTGCTGCCAGCTCGCGAGGGTCAGGGGCTGGCCGGTGTTGGGATCGATGGGGACGGCGTCGTCGCCGTTCTCGTCGCCGAGGCGCCACAACATGTTCACGTCGTCGAGCAGCAGCCCCGGGTAGCCGCGATCGCGGACCTCGGTCAGTTCGTCGATGAAGTTCTGTTGGTAGCTCGGGTCGCTGATGTCGGCGGCGTACTGGGGGCAGCCATCCGAGCACCCCCACGGGATGTAGACCGGCGAGCCGTCAGCTTCCCGCAGGATCCACTCGGGGTGGTCGGCGGCCTTGTCGGAGCCGACGTAGATGGCGTAGACGTTGTCGTAGACGATGACGTCGTCATAGTGCTGGAGACGCGAATCCCAGTACGGCTCGTAGACCAGCATCAGGTCGTAGTTGGCGTTGAAGAAGTCCCAGTGACCGCCGCTCGACCACTCGTCGAACGCCGAGCGGGCGTTGACGAACACGTTGGCTCGTCCTTCGCCGCAACAGGAGGTTCCCGGCTGGATCGCCGGGCTGCTCGTGGCGGTGCCGGCCGCGCTCGTGACGGAGGAGCTCGCCAACGGGGTCGAGCTCGTGCCGGGCATGTTGGGCTCGACAACGACGAAGACGTCGGGGGCCGCGCTCTCCGAGCCGACGCCGACGGTCACGGCCACGACGACGGCCATGGCAGCGATGGCCAGGGGGAAGACGATCGCCCGACCTCGCCGTGGACGCACCAGATGGACATCCCGGTCCGAATCGTCGATGTTTCCACTCTCTGCCACGTTGGCCTCCCGGAGGCCAGGGATTTCACCGACCAGCCATCGCTCCGCCGACTTCCCCGAGGCTCGGCGAAGCGCAATCGCCACCATACCCAAACGCAGCCGACGCCGCATCGCGGTCGAGCTCTCGTCGAAGATCTCGTCGAAGATCTCGTTCGAGATCACGGCGTCAGCGGGGTCCGGATCGCGAACTTGCATGTCCTTCGCGCTCTCTCCCGGTACTCTCCGTCCAGGTGCCGTGCTGCACCCGGATGCCCGGACACGCTGCTGAGGGGAAACCGAGATGGGGCGGGGAAGCTCGAGAGGACTGGCCGACTACAACGTGACGAGTCCGGCTCCGCGCCCGGTATGGGAAGCTGTGGTCGACGCCGACCCCACGACCTTCGTCTACCAGACGCCGGCCGCGCTGGACGCCCTGTGCGTGGCGTACGGGGTCGAGGACGCCAGCCGCCTCTACGAGTTCGAGGACGGGCAGCGGCTCGTCCTCCCGATGTACCGAACCGCCCGCGCGCGGGGTCCGTTGGCGGTCGAGAAGACGTCGAGGACCGGCAGCATCCTGGCCTCGCAGCCGTTGAAGCCGGAGGAGCTGGCCACCGTCTCGGCCGACCTGGCCGGGCGTCCGGTCCTCCGCACGATGGTCCGGTCGAGCCCCCTCCGAACGCCGGAGGTCTGGGCTGCCCTCGGGTCGTCGGCCACGGGTTCGACGGTGCGGACCGTCCACATCCTCGATCTCGCCGGCGGGTTCGACCACGTCGCACAGCACCGCTTCAACGGACAGGCACGGCGGGCCATCAGCAAGGCCGAGCGATCGTCGATCGACGTGGAGTGGCAGCACGGCACGGCTCTGCTACCCGCCTTCCGGCAGCTGTGGGAGCAGTCGGTCGAGCGCTGGGCGGGGCAAACCAGCCGGGGGAGCCAGCTCTACCGGTGGCGGACCCGCCGACGAGACCCGGCCCATCTGCTGTCGGTGATGGCCGAGACCCTGGGCACTGCGTTCACGATCTGGCTGGCCCGTGTCGACGGCCGGCCGGCGGCTTCGATCGTGGTCCTCCAAGACGGCAACGCCCACTACACCAACGGGGCCATGGACATCGATCTTGCCGGGCCCACCCGAGCCAGCTTCCTGCTCCAGAAGCTGGCCATCGAACAGGCCTGTGCCGCCGGCTGCCGCTTCTATCACTTCGGCGAGACGGGCCAGAACGCCGGCCTCGCCCGATTCAAGTCACAGTTCGGTGCGGAGGCCTACCGTCTGCCCGACTACCACTTCGAACGGGTGCCGATCACCGCCGTCACGAGCCGCGGGCGCGAGCTGGCTCGCAGGCTGATCCGGCGTTGACATTCGCCCGCTGACATTCGCCATCGTCACGACGTGGCATTCCAGTCGAACAGCGCCACCGGAGTCTTCAGCAAGATCGCGAGGTCGACGGTCGTGGACTTGCGGTGGACGTAGTCGACATCGATGTCGACGCGCTCGGGGTACTCGATGTTGTTGCGCCCACCCACCTGCCACGCTCCCGTCATGCCGGGTCGCACCGACAGCACGAGCCGGAGCTTCGATCCGTACATGGCGGCCTCGTCGGCGATGATCGGGCGCGGGCCGACGAGGCTCATCTCGCCACGCAGCACGTTGAACAGCTGCGGGAGCTCATCGAGGCTCGACTTGCGCAGGAACCGCCCGAGTCGGGTGACCCGCGGGTCGTCGCTGAGCTTGAAGTTGCTGGAGAACTCGGCGTCGATCTCGGGCTGGGTCCGGCGAAGCTCCTCGATGATCCGTTCCGAGTCGCGATGCATCGTGCGGAACTTCAAGCACCGGAACGGCTCGAGATCCTTGCCGAGCCGCTCGTGCCGGAACACGACCGGGCCGCGCGAGCTGCCACGGATCAGGGCCGCGACCACGAGCAGGATCGGTGCCGCCACCAGCAGACCGATCGATGCGCCGACGAGGTCGATGGAACGCGCGATCCGATCGCTTCGGGTCGCGCCGGCAGGCGCGACCCGAATCCTGGCGTGGCGTCGGTGCCGGGGAGGTTCGGGCCAACCCGTCCCCGGTCGCAGCGCCGCTGGTCTGACCGGAATCACGCCCGCGCGTTCTGCCGAGATGTTTGACATGGTCCGCCCCCGATCCGCAGTCGTCCCGCAGTCGTCCGCCTTGGTCCGCCTGCGAGACAGAACGGTAGTCGTTATCACGCCCAGCCTCAAGACTTGGACAAGTTCGGTGTGACGCTCAGTGGGCACGACCCGTCCCGGCAGCCGACTCGACGGTCCCGATGGTGGCCCCGCCGGTGGCTCGAACGCACTGCCGAGCAGATCGGTGGGCAGGTGCGACGCGACCTCGCGGCCGTCGGGTTCAGCTGGCGCCACGCATCGAACGGGCCGCACGCCGACACCGAATCTCGGGCCGTGCGCGTCCGCTCGACCACGCTGCGCGGTCACGCCCGCGGCGTCCGCGAACGGCCCAGTTCGCCGCGTGACGATGTATGGTCTCGACCGAATGACTGAATCGACGCCGTACCTGTTGTTCACACCAGGGCCGCTCTCGACGACCGCGACCGTCCGTGAGGCGATGCTGCGCGAGCTGTCCACCTGGGATCGCGACTATCACGAGATCTGTCAGTCGATTCGGCGGCGCCTCGTCGATCTCGCCGTCGCCGACCCCTCCGCACGGTCGGCGTACACGGCGGTCCTCATGCAGGGCAGCGGCACGTTCGTGGTCGAGTCGGTGCTCGGCTCGGTCGTCCCGCGCGACGGTGGCGTCCTGGTCGCCAGCAACGGGGCCTACGGCAGGCGCATGACGACGATCGCCCACCGGCTCGGGCTGACGACGATGCAGCTACCGCACCCCGAGAACGAACGCGTCGATCTCGGCCGTCTTCGCGACGCCTTGGCCGATGCGCCCGACATCACCCATGTCGCGTACGTCCACCTCGAGACGACGACGGGGATCATCAACGACGCCCATGCGATCGGAGAGGTCGTCGCCGAGGCCGGGAAGCGATCGATCGTCGACGCCATGTCGTCGTTCGGAGGCGTCCCGTTCGACATGGCCGACTTCCGGATCGATTACGCGGTGTCCTCGGCCAACAAGTGCGTCCAAGGCGTTCCCGGGTTCGGCTACGTCATCGCGAACCGTGAAGCGCTGGCGGCGACTGCGGGCTGGGCACGATCGGTGAGTCTGGATCTGCACGAGCAATGGGCGGTGCTGGAGTCCACCGACGGCAAGCTGCGCTTCACGTCGCCGACCCATGCCATGCTCGGGTTCGATCAAGCCCTCGACGAGCTCATCGCGGAGGGAGGTGTCGCCGGCCGACATCGTCGCTATCGCTCGAACCAGCAGACACTGGTCACAGGGATGGCCGAGCGCGGCTTCCGCGCCCTGCTGCCCCCCGAGCTGCAGTCGCCGGTGATCACCACCTTCCTCACGCCCGACCACCCATCGTTCTCGTTCGAGGAGTTCTACCTCGCGCTCAAAGCACGCGGGTTCATGATCTATCCGGGAAAGGTGACCGATGCCGACACGTTCCGGATCGGCACGATCGGCAACGTCCACCCGGACGATATCGATCGCCTGCTCGAAGCCATCGACGACGTTCGAGCCGAGATGCGCTTCTCGCCATGAGCAACGATCGCAACGTCACGGCAGTCCTGCTGGCAGCCGGCGTCGGGCGGCGCATGGGTTCGGTCGCACCGAAGTCGTTCCTCTCGCTGACCGGCCAACCCGACGGGCCGACCTTTCTCGATCGTCACATCGCGCTGCTGCGTTCCTCCGGCGTGGCCGAGATCGTGGTGGTCCTGTCCGAGGAGGTGGCCCGGGCCACGACCATCGACGGGGCGACCGTGGTGGTCAACCCGTTCGATACCAGGACGACCGGATCGACGCTGAGTCTGCTCTGCGCGCTCGAATCCTCCGACATCGATCCGGTGCACGATCTTCTGGTCGCTGATGCGGACATCGTCTACGAGCGGGAGCTCCTCGACTGGATCGTGGATCGTGGTGATCGCAGCACGGTCTTCGTCACTCCCAACACCGCCGGCGACGATGAGGAGGTTGCGGTCTACAGCGACCGCCGGGGACCGCGTCTCATCGGGAAGGGCCTTCCACCCGAGGTGACCGGTGACCTGGTCCTGGAGGGCGAGAGCCTCGGCATCATCAGCCTCGCCTCCACCGATCGGCCGTTCTTCCGTGCGACGGCACGGTGGCTGGCAGGGTGGCCCCCGTCGTCGGCATACGGGTACGCGAAGGAGCGCTCGGAGCACGAGGAGCTCTGGCAGTACGGATTCACCGTTGGTCAGATGTCTGCGCTCATCGTGCCCTCCCACTTCCTGTGTGCGGAGTGCGATACGCCCGAGGACTACCGGGATGTCTGTGAGCGGCTGTATCCCGCAATCCAGGCTCGTGACCGAGCGGCCGCTCATCCGTGACCGACCGCCTGCGTCACCTCGCTTGGCTCTCGGCGACCGCTGCCGCGAGGCCTCTGCAGTTCGCACTGTACGGCCTCGTCGGGTTCCTCCCGCGACGAACCGGGCTGTGGGTCTTCGGCTCCTGGGGCGGACACCGCTTCGCTGACAACGCCGCCGCCTTCTTCCGTTACTGCGATGCACTCGACGAGCCTTCCATCCAGCCGGTCTGGATCTCTCGCGACCGGGCCATCGTCGCCCAGGTACGACGCGAAGGGCACCGGGCCGAGTGGATCTGGTCGCCCCAGGGTGTGGTCGCGTGTGCGTTGGCCGAGGTCTACCTGTTCGACAACTTCTCCAAGGACATCAACTTCTGGCTGTCGCGGGGATCGCTCCTGGTCAACCTCTGGAGCGGCGTCCCCCTGAAAGCCTTCGAGCGCGACATCGATCAACCATCGAGCCGATACTTCCGCTTGTTCCACGGTCGAACGTGGGAGCGGGCGCTCTATGGCGCGATGATGCCATGGCATGCGGTCCGACCGCATCTGCTCATCGCGACATCGGAGAGGACGGCCGAGATCACTCGCCGAGCCTTCGATGTCCGCGAGGAGGATGTTGCGGTCACCGGCTTCCCGCGAAACGACGTCCTCTTGCTGGCCACCCGCGATCCGGAGTGCCGCTCATGCCCTGCCCAGCTCGTCGAGGATCTGGAGGCCGGCAGGCCGACGTTCTTCTACCTGCCGACATACCGGGACAGCGCCGAGCCCTACATCGACATCGACTGGGAACGACTCGACGAGCTGATGACCTCGATCGACGGCCGCTTCTACCTCAAGTTCCATCCCGACGATCGCTCGAGCTTCGAAGCGGCGACGCCGCGTATCGTCCAGCTCTTTCAGGACACCGACGTCTACGACATCTTGCCCCATGTCTCGGTGCTCATCAGCGATTACTCGTCGATCATCTTCGACTTCATGGTCCTCGATCGCCCGATCATTCACTACATGCCGGATCTGGATCGGTTCATCCGGAGCTCGCGCCGGCTGGTCTTCGAGCCGACCGAGGTCGCAGTCGGGCCGATCTGCCTGGACGGCGAGCAGCTGCTCACGGCCATCGCCGAAGAGGCGTCCACCGAGTCGTCCTCCGATGACATTCGAGCTCACCAACGACGCTCCGAGGTCATGGACGTGCTCCACCGTCACTTGGACGACCGGTCCTCCGATCGGGTCCTCGCCGCCATCGAGGAGATCAGGGCCCGTCGATGACGTGATCGGCGACGATCTGCACGGCCGGCTCACTGGGCATGCACGATGTGTCGGGGACGATCTCGTGCGGGGTGCTGCCCGGCAGGTCGTTCCGCTCAGTCGACGTCCAGACGCCTGAATCGATTGAGCAACGTCGTCGGCAGGCCGCTGAGGAGGGCCTCGACGTAGCGGGCTTCCTGGAACTCGCCATTGAGCGAGATGCGGGGCAGGGCATGGAGGTGGTTGCGGTGGTCGGCAACCACCACCCCCTTGCGAGTCGTGGTTGCGGTCGCGAACCCGAGATCGCTCGCCATCGTGAACTCGCGCGCGGCCGCCGAGGCACGGTCGCCGAAGGGGTAGCAGGCATGATGCACCTTGACTCCGAGTCGCTCCTCGAGCGTGGCTCGGGAACGAGCCAGCTCGTCGCCGGCGTCGTCGGCATCGAGCTTGCTGAGCGCCCGGTGGCTCACGGTGTGGGCACCGATGGTGACCAGCGGGTTGGCGGCGAGGCGCTCGAGTTGGGGCCACGTGACGGCCGTCTCGCGGCACGAGTCGGCTGGATCGATGCCGTAGCGGTCGGCGAAGTCCGCAACGGCATCAGCTTGTGCGTCATTCGACAGATGCCTCAGTGCCCAGTACGCTTCGCCGAAGGCACGGTGCTTCTCGGCGAGGGAACGCGTGGCGAGAACGGGCTGGTCACCGCCGGCCCGCCAGGTGACCGTGTCGTGTTCGCGGATGATGTCTTCCAGGTGCTGCCACCAGAGGTTCACGTCGTGATCCACCAGCCCGGTGGTGACGTAGATGGTGAAGGGAACCGAGTGTCGCTCGAAGACCGGCAGAGCATGGATCAGGTTGTCGGCGTAGCCGTCGTCGAGCGTGACGCAGACGAACGGCTTGGTGCCCCCTCCGTCGATGATCCGACCCCGAGCCTCGTCGAGGCTCACGAGATCGAACCCGCACTCGGCGATCGTCGCCAATGCGACATCGAGGAACTCCGGGGTGATCTCCAGGATCCGGTTGGGCGAGAAGGCCGGGTCGAACCTCGCAGGTCTGACGTGATGAAGCGTCAAGATCGTGCCGATGCCCCGGCATCGGGGCGCCAGCCGCCGGGTCGCTCCGCTCGCGTACAGGACATCGAGCAGCCTTCGCAGCACGGCCGATCGAGGCAGTCCATTGCCTTGACGCCGGAGCTTCCCGAGCGGCGACGGGATGCCCGACCACGCCGCCTGCCACCGCCTGCCGCCCATCGTGCGAGCGTATCAGCCGATGGCGTGACCCGATCCGGCCCGACCCGACGGGCTCGGTAGGGGAGCGATCGGTGGCCGTCGGCGATCGTCAACGCGTACTCCACTGCTTCCGTCCCTTGATGGGAGGGGTGTTCCGCCATGTCAAGGACTTGGTCCACGAGCAGGCGTCTCAGGGGTACGACGTCGGCATCGTGTGCGACGTGGGACCGGGGCCCACCGAGTCCGAAGATCAGCTCGACGAGTTGAGCCGCCACTGTCGACTCGGGGTCCACCGACTCCCGATGCCCCGGTTGCCGCGGCTCACCGACCTGGTCAACCAACGCCGCTTGCGGGCGATCCTGGCCGAGACAACACCTGCGGTCATCCATGGCCACGGAGCGAAGGGAGGGGTCCTGGCCCGCTTGGCATCGAGCGAGTCGAGTGCGACCGTCGTCTACTCTCCTCACGGCGGCGTGCTGCACTTCCGTCCCCGGTCACCCTCGGGCGTGCTGTTCCATGGTTTGGAGCGGCGGCTGCTGACTCGGACGGACGGTTTGGTCTTCGTCTGTGATTACGAATCGGCGCGCTACCGCGAGCTGATCGGCGGCGCCGAGCTCGCCTCGGTCGTGGTCTACAACGGGCTGCACCGCCACGAGTGGTCGCTGGGCGCCGAGCCCGATTCGGCCGAGTACGACTTCGTCTTCGTCGGGGAGCTGCGCGAGTTGAAGGGCGTGCTGACGCTCTGCGAGGCGATGAGGCGAATTCGCCTTCGGAGACCAGCTCGGCTGCTGATCGTCGGGGCCGGTCCGGACGCCGCAGCCTTTCGATCTCAGGTCCGCGAGCAGGGTCTCGCCGAGTCGATCCACTTCGCCCCGCCTGTCCGTCGGGCGGCCGATGCGTTCGGGTCCGGGCGTTGCGTGGTCGTGCCCTCGCACGCGGAGTCGTTCCCCTACGTCGTCCTCGAGGCAGCCGCGACGGGGCAGCCGATGGTGGCAACCTCGGCTGGAGGAATTCCCGAGATCTACGGTCCCTTCGCCGGACGCCTGGTGGCTCCCGCCGATCCCAGCGCCCTCGCCGAGCGGCTGGATCAGTTCCTGGACGATCCGGTCGGGGCCGGGTCCGAGGCAGCGCTCCTCGCTGCCAGGGTGAGGAGTCGATTCACGATCGAGTCGATGGCGTACTCCATCGGGAACTTCTATGTCGACTGCGCCCGCCCGGCCGCTCGGCCGGGACACGCAGCGCCGTCCTGACGTCGCCGATCCCGGAGTCTCGGGTGTGGTCCTTCCCGCCCTCGAGCCGCTGTGTCGCTACCGAACGGCGGTGGCGGCGTGCTCGGCAACGATCCGAACGACTTGTTCGCCGATCATCCGCTTCGAGTCGACCGTTCCGGCCCCCATGTGCGGCGTGAGCAGCACGTTGGGGAACTCGGCGAGCGGGGACAGAGCGCCCTCGCCCTCCCGTTCGTGCACGTCCATGCCGGCTCCTGCGAGGTGGCCGGAGCGCACTGCCGAGGCCAACGCCTGCTCGTCGACCACGCCGCCTCGCGCCACGTTGATCAAGAAGGCACCCGGGCGCATCGCAGCGATGGCGTCGGCATCGATGATGTACCGAGTCGACGAGTCGAGCGGCAGGGTCAGGACGAGAAAGTCCGCTCGTCGGAGCACATCGTCCGATGACACGAGCTCGATGCCCTGCGACCGGAGCTCCCGGGCACGGTCGTCGGAGGGTGAGGCGACGCAACCGATCACGTCCATCCCCCAGGCCATCCCCATCTCGCCTACCTGGCCACCGATGTTGCCGGCCCCGTAGATGCCGAGCGTCTTGCCGCGCAGCAGGTGTCCCTCGATGTGATGCTTTGCCCAGTGCCCCTTCCTCAACAGTCCGTCGGCATGGGGAATCTGCCGTGCCAGCGACAGCATGAGGCCGAACGCGAGCTCGGCGACCGCTCGGGCTCCCGGCCCCGGGATGCGGGCGAGCGCGATCCCCTGCTCTCGCGCGTGGTCGACGTCGATGTTGTCCAGGCCCGAACCGGCGCGGACGAGCAGTTCGAGCGCGGGGGCGGCGCGCATGACCTCGGCGCTGACCTGGACGCCGCTGCGGAAGACGATCACCTGGCAGTCGGCGACGAGTCGCAACAGGTCGTCGTGCCCGGCATCGATCGACTGCTCGACGTCGTGGTGGGACTGCAGCACGCCGAGCGCCGTCGCGTCGAGATCGGTGACGACCAGGACTCGCATGCGCCGACGGTCGGTTCTGTGGGCGTGAGGTGTGGCGTGCGACGAGTCGTCGCTCGCCACGTCGTGACCCGACTCGGTGCGGCCGCAATCGGACACGGGAGCGTCGAGGAACGAGCGGAGTCGCTGCGCCACCTCGGGAGGCGAGATCGTCGGCCGCGGGAGCTTGCCGGGGACCCCGGCGTGGGTGGGGAAGTGGACGAACATCGTGGCGTCGGTGTGACCGTCGACCAACCGCGCGAGTTGCTCGGGGTGAGTCGCTCGCTCGACGACGGGGTAGCCGCAGGCCGCGGCCACCGCCGCGAGGTCGGTGACGTCGGTGACGGTGTGCTGGCCCCCGGTCGACTCGTGCTGGCCGTTGTCGAGCAGCACGTGGACGAGGTTCGGAGGCTGCTCCGCTCCGATGGTGGCGAGGGCGCCGAGTCGCATGAGCGCCGCCCCGTCACCGTCGATGACGATCACCCGGTGCCGCGGCCGGGCGATGGCGAGCCCGAGCCCCACACTCGAGGCGCAACCCATGGATCCCACCACGTAGAGGTTCCCCGGATGATCACCCAACGAGTAGAGCTCGCGGCCCGTGTACCCGGTCGTGGCGACGATGACGTCGGTGGGTCGCGCGACCGAGCGCAGCGCCGCCAGCACTTCGCCTCGCCACGACGTCGCGGCCGAACGGTCGGCGACCCGTGCGGGGACGCCGAGTGGTCTCGGGCTGGACTCGGTTCGCGACCACGGCTCGACCGACCCGCTCGACATGAGCAGCGCGTACGGAGTCGAGTGGTCGGCCATCCAGCGGTCGGCGCGCTCGAGGGTGGGGGCGACCTGATCGGGCTCGGTGGGGAAGCGCTCCCACGGCACACCGAGCAGTTCGAGCATGTCGGGTGTCACCCTGCCCATCATCTCGTGCTGCGGTTCGTCCGTGGGGGCTCCCGGTTCGCCCCGGTGGGTGACGATCAGGAGCATCGGGATCTTGAACGTCGCCGTCAGCGAAGACAGTGGGCTCACGGCGTTGCCCAGACCCGAGTTCTGGAACATGCAGACCGCCCGTAACCCACCGAGCTCGCTCCCGGCCGCCACGGCGATCGCGTCGCCCTCGTTGGTGGCTGCCACGTAGCGCAGCGAATCCGAGTCGATCACGTAGTCGATGAAGGCCCGCAGGTACGAGCAGGGAACGCCGGTATAGAGCTGGTAACCGCGTGCTTTCGCCTGGGTCAGGAAGTCGGCAGGCTTGATCACGCAGGCGTGCTCCGAGCCCAGAAGCCTCCGGCCTTGGCGACGTCCGCGACACTGTCGACGTCGAGCCAGTGGCCGGTCGAGTAGATCACGGCGACGTGATGGCCGGCGGCCACCAGCGCGTTGAGCAGATCGGGGAGGTGCAATCGCTCGTTCTCGGCGATGAGCTCCTCGATCGCCGCCCGCACGATCGGCTGCATCGTCGGCCCGATCTTCAAGAAGCCCATCCACTCGCCGTGAACGTCGGCCGGACGCTCGTCGGACGACACCTTCCGGAGGGCGATGCGATCGTAGAACGAGCCCCGCTGGTACGGCGACGAGCACTCGACGAGGTCGGCGGCCTGATCGTCGTCGGCCCGACCGCGCCAGTCGGTGTCGACCATGATCGCCAGCTCTTCGCCCGACTCGAGGAGCACCTGTGGAACGAACTTGCCGAACAGGACGTCGCCGTAGCTCACGATGACGGTCGAGCCCGCCGCATCCGGGAGCTCGTCGAACGCTGCCCGCAGCGACACCAGCTCGCCGGTGGCGTCGTACCGGTCATTGTCGACGTACCGAACGTTCGGCAGGTCGAAGGCCTCCTTGAGGTAGCCGCGAACGATCGTGATGTCCTTGACGCCGATCGAGTTGTACGCATCGACGATGTGTTGGGCCAACGGTCGTCCGCTGACGTCGATCAGGGCCTTGGGCCGATCTGCGGTCAGCTCGCCGAGGTCGTCACCTTGTGACGCCGCGAGCACGATCACACGGGTGTCGGCGTTCTGGACCGGGAGGTACCGCCGTTCGGCCTCGGCCAGTTCGTGGGCTCCCTGCAAGCGGAAGATCTCGCGAACCGGGACCACCCGCTCCTCGATGGCGAGGAGGTTCTGTTCGGCGGCGATGGTCGCCGCGGTCGTCTGCATCGCGGCGACCGCGCTCCGGAGCAGGTGGTTCGCCCAGATGACCACCGACACGCCGGCGTCTCGGTACAGGTCGGTCGGCGCCGAGTAGTAGCGGGTCGGCACGATCACGACCGGGCAGTCGCGCTGCCACTCCCTCATGAATGCCAGCACCTCGTCGGGAACGGTCTTGGCACTGTGGATGAGGATGGCGTCAGCCCCGGCATCGGCGTAGGCGTGGGCGCGTGCCAGCGCTTCCCCCAACCCCCATCCGGCGATCAGTGCTTCGACCCGGGCCACGATCGTGAAGTCGGGATCCTTCTGGCCGTCCTTGCCGGCTTTGATCTTTCCGCAGAACTCCGTGACCTCGGCCAGGGGTTGAGACTCGCCGTCGATGAAGCTGTTGGTCTTCGGGAAGAGCTTGTCCTCGATGCACACGGCGGCCACGTCGCGCTGCTCGAGCTTCTGGACCAGCCGCCGCATCGAGTTGAAGTTGCCGTACCCCGTGTCGCCATCGAGCATGATCGGGATCTCGGTTGCATCAGACATGAACTCGAGCATGTCGAGCACCTGCGTCCAGCTCGCCTCGTTGCTGTCCCGCACCCCGTACTGCGCCGACAGGCAGAGTCCGCTCGCCCAGAGGCCCTTGAAGCCCGCCTCCTCCCCGATCTTCGCACTGATTCCGTTGTGCGCCTCGAGCAAGAACTCGAGCTCGCCCGAATGCAGCAACCGCCTGAACTGTCCCGCCTTCGTCATCGCATCCCCCGTGGTCGCCCGTCACGTTCGGCGTACTGTATCTCCACGTCGCCCTCCTCAGCATCGTTCGCCGGCGGCACGCACGAGGATGTTCACGGGGCGCTGGAGTCGGTCGTGCTGACGTCCGGACGGTCGGACGCGGCCGCCCGATTGGCGATGAGGCCCGAGACGTGCACTCCTCCGTCACCCAGCAACTCGACGGTGCGCGCCAGATCGTCGACTCGCGACCGCTTCGCGTCGTAGACCACGACCACGGCGTCGGCTCCGGTGAGCAGCGGTCGCACGCCGACCGAGCTGAGCACGGCGTGCGTGTCGACCAGGATCAGCTCGTAGTGCTCGGCGAGCTTCTCGAGCACGGACTCCATCGCGGTGTGGCGCAGGGGATCTCCTGTCGCCGACTCCGAAGCGAACAGGTCGATCACGTCGATCTTGGGAACGCATGCGGCGTTCCCATCGTCGGCGGATGACTTCCGCCGACTCGACCACTCGTGACCGCTCGTCGCATCGCCGGCGCTGTCGGCCACGACCTGCTCGGCCGCGAGCGCTTGGTCGAGATCGATCCGTCTCCGCTCGGACGGGTCGAGCCGGGACAGGGCCATCGGTGCGGCCGGGTTGCCGTCGATGATGAGCACCCGCGAGCCGGTCGATGCCTCGACCCGTGCGAGGTTGACGACCGTCTCGGTCTTGCCGACCGACGCCGTTGCCGACGTCACGCCGATGGTGCGCAACGTCGGACTCGGGCTGCTCAACGCGAGCGACTTGAGGATCGTCCGGTAGCGGTGGGCTCTCGCCCCCGCGATCTCATCGGGATCGGTCGGCCACACCTCGACGGAGCCGAGCACCGGCGCCCCGGTGACACGGGCGAGCTCGACCGGGTCTCGGGCCCGGCCGTCGAGCAGATCGCGTGCGATCGCCAGGGCGACCCCCAGCATCAGTCCGACGATCGCGGCGAGGACGACGTTGCGCTGGATGTCGGGCGACACCGGCGCGTCCGGCGTCACCGCCGGGTTGTGGATCCTCGCCGCGGCGTCGGGATCGTCGAGGTCGCTCGACACCTGTTCGAGCGTTGCGATCTCTTCGGTCGTCTCGCGTACACGGCCTGCCAGCTCGAGCTGCTCCTCTTCGAGGGTGGCGATGTTGAACTGGACTTGTACCTGCTCGGCTTGCGAGAGCGAGTCCTCCAGCTGCGCCCGCAGCGATGCCAACTGGTCATCGGCCTCAGCCTGCACGGCCCGGAGCCGAACGAGCGTGGCGTTGAGCACCTCGAGCTGCTCGTTCACGCGCGCTCGGTCTTGCTGGTGCCGACTGTCGACGTAGAGCGCGGCCGCCGAGTTCGCGACGGCGGCCGCTCCGGTCGCGGTGTCAGCGCGTGCGACGAACCGCAGGATCGCGACGTCGGCGAGATCCTCGTCCGGATCGGTTCGACCGAGCTCGTAGGTCATCGATTGAACGCCGTCCACGTCGGGGCCGATCACGTTCCGGAAGTCCTGGCCGGACAGGTACTGCTGCTCGGTGACGGGGTTCCGTTGCAGTCGATCGGTCGTCGCCGCGGTGGTCTGGAAGATGGCCTGGTTGGCATCGGTGAGGATGAGCACCTCGGTCGTGGCCTCGTACACCCGTTGTCGTGGCACGGTGACGCCGACGACGACGAGCAGCACGATCAACGGGGTCAGGATGATCCATCGCCGGCGGCGACGCACCACTCCGACGTAGTCCCGAAGACCGAGCTCGCGAGCAGGCTCGCTCACATGGCGCTCTCCCGTCTCGCGCAGGACATTCACTTCGTCGGCGCGGTCCCTCCGCGGACCGGTCCGCGGTGATCCGGGATGTTGGCGAAACCGATGGACGCGGGAGCGGTGGGTGATGCGGAGCACGATCACCGCTCGTTGGTCGTCGTCGATCTCGTAAACGATCCGGTACGCACCGCAGTCTGCCGATCGGAGGCCGGCGAGGTTGTGCTGCAGACGCCCGTCGACGCGACGAGGATCGTCCACGAGCTCGGTCAGCGTGAACTCGGCGATCGCCTCAGCGGTGCCGTCGGGGAGTCGCTCCAGTTGTCGCTGCGCTGGTGCGGTGACTCGGAGTTCGTAGGGAGCGACGTGGTCGGTCACTTCGCGACGAAGCGGGCACGGAGTTCGTCGCCGGTGACGTAGTCGCCGTCGGCGGCGGCACGTCGCGCTTCGTCGAGTTCTCGCGTTGCGTCGGGATCCGACAGCAACTCGAGGGTGTCTTCGAGCGATGCCAGGTCGTCCAGACTCATGATGACCGCGGCGGGTGTGCCGCTTCGGGTCACGACGATGCGGTCGTGAGTGTGCTCGACCCGGTCGACGATCTCGGAGAGCTTCGATTTGACCCGCGCCAGCGGCAACGTCTCGGACATGGCCGACACGATAGTCACATTTCGTCCACACGGCAGGCTCGACCGACCCACTTCGACGAGCGGCACCGAGCAGGAACGCTCCGTTGTACGTGCCGATATCGCGCTCCGGCGCCCGGCAGCCTGCGACGAGTTCCGGGCGCCGACCGGCCGCGTCGATTGACGGGTCAACGAGCGATCTTCATCGGGGGGCGAAACGTGGTGTCGAGGCCGACGAAGCGTCGCCAGGCGATGAGCGCGCCGAGCGACGTGGCCACGCCCAAGCACAGCGCGCCGCCCGTCAGACCCCAGATTGCCAACCCGACCGCCGGGAAGACGTACTGCATGAGGCTCGTGCGCAGCCGGGCGTCGAGACTCTCCCTGGTCGCGTCGGCGATGCGGAGACCGACCGCCGGACCGCGCCACGCCGCGAGCCCGAGGTAGTGCACCAGCGTCGCGACGAAGAGACCGTTGGTGATGCCGTTCGGAGCGAGTCGGAAGGGCTGGAACGCCAGGCTCGACCGATCGAAGACGAAAACGAAGAGCGACCACCCGACGGTGATCGTCGCCACTGCAGCGATCACAGCGATCGGGACCGAGCGCCGGACGACGTGGATCCCTCGCCGCCGGATCTCGGGTGGGACGACCAACGCCGTGACCGATGTGTTGACGACGCTGAGGGGCGAGAACAAGAGGATCACCGCCGCCATGGATCCCGTCGCCGACTCGTCGACGATGATGCTCGTGAGCACCAGCGTGACGGCGAGGATGCTCCGAGCGAGCAGGCTCTCGAGGCCGAGACGTACGGCCTGAGGCCCCGTCGTGCGCCAGAAGTGGCTGAGCGCGGCGCGGTCGCGGGCGATCCCGGAGATCATCAGCGGCGACGCGCTGAGCGTGGCGCCGAGGAGCCACGCAACCAGGTAGTGCAGCGACGACGCGTCCCACGCCGTCGTCCAGTCGACGGCTGCCACGGCCAGGACGACGACGAGCCAGATGAGATCGGCGACCACGACGCCGACCTGGTTCTGGCGGGCGTAGCGGTACTCGCGCAGCGTGTACTGCGAGACGAGGGAGGGCGCACCGAGCGCCGACAGCAACAGCAACAAGCCGAGGCGGTCACCGATGGCGACGCCCGCGATCGCCAGCACGACGCTGAACGAGAGCCCCAATACGATGGCTGCCGATGCGGCGGCGCGTCGAACCTGCTCCGCGCCGTGTTCGTCGTCGCCGGACGCATGGACGAGCAGTGCTGCACCCGTCGATCCCTCTCCGACCGCGATCACGACCATGCACAGCTGGAACGCGATCGAGAACTGTCCGAACGATTCGAGGTCGCCGGCCGAGAGCGCCAAGGCACCGGTGACGAAGTTGGTGAGGCTCGACAACGACTGTGCTGCGATCGTCAGCGGCGCCCTCTTGAGCAAGCCGGGCAAGCCGGGCGCTGTGGTCATGCTGTCTCGGCGATCACGAAAGGGTGGATCTGGCCGGCCGCGGGCGATCCGCGACCGAGTACTCCAGAGCACACAGCCCGACGAGGAGCCACCATTGCCGTTGGTACAGGGCCTCGACGCCGAGCGAGGCGATGACCATGACGATCAGACCGGCGAAGAGGCCCAACCCGAGCTCGGGTTCGAAGCGCCGAACGCGCCAGGCCGCCCTGGCCGGCACGAGAACCCACGCGGCGAAGAACGACAGCCCGACGATCGAGGTCTCGACGAGCAGCAGGATCGGCGTGTTGTGCACGATCTGATCCTGTTTGGTCAACTGGGTGCCGAGGCCGAGGCCGAGACCGTTCGAGTCGGCGTACGAGTCCAGGGCGTCGTCGATGAGCGTCTGTCGGCTCGACACGTTGTCGGGGCGGTCCTGGAAGTCGTCGATCGCAGCACCGATCAGTCCACTCGCCAGCCCGATGAGCAGCGCCACGCAACCAACCGCGAAGTACCGAAGCCATCTGGTCGCCCCGACCCTGTCGACCGTCAGGACGACGGCGATCGCGCCGCCGACGGCCACGAAGGCACCGCGCGACAGGGTGAGCAGCAATCCTGCGACCACGATGGCCAGAATCGACGAGCGGACCAACTGCGAGCCGAAGACCCGCCGGCCGGATCGCCACATCAAGACGGTCGCCACACCGAACGCAATACCGGCGTTGTTCTGGTCGAACTGGGCTCCGCCGAAGCGGCTGTCGAGATTGTGCGTGATCATGGGAACGATGTCGGCGATGCGCCAGTCGACGAACGAGACGACCGCCCAGAGAGCCATCCCCACCAGCCAGGTGCGCATGACGGTCAGCGCCAGACCAGCACGGACGTGAGAGATCGTCACCACGCACCAGAGCGCGAGCACACAGCCACCGAGGAACTTGACGACGAGCGCGTGGGTCGTGACGGCGCCCGCGTACACGATCGCCAGCAGCACGCCATACGCGAGGACGGCCACGAAGGCGAGCGGGAGCAGCGAGACGGCCTCTCGCCCGAACCGGACCATCTGGGGTGCTGCGAGCACTGCGCAGATCACGAAGACATCGCCTGGTGGGAAGCGACTGCCGGCAGCGCTCGTGAACTGATCGACCTCGAGCTGGAGGGGCATGAGGAACACGGCGAGCAGGTACAGCCACGACGCCGGACCAAACGGAAGCCGTTGCCTCGGTAAAGGAAGCCGTTGCCTCGGGGTCACCTGGCTCGAAGCCGCCCTGCGGGCACCACTCGGTGAAGCGATGCTCATCACTCATGGATCCGGCGCGCACACCGGACCACGAGGCGCCGCTCACCACCGGGTCCCACCGCCCACACTCTACCGCGTCGGTTCCACAGACAAGGGTCGATCTGGTCGGGTCGCGGGCGTGCACAGCGCTTCTTCGTGGCAGCCGCCCGGAATGGCGACACCGTCCTCGTCGGGTCGGGCGACGCCTGGCTCAGCCATCGAGTCCCCATCAGCTGAGAACGGCCGCCCACAGATCAACCGGCCGCACGAAGAACGCAGCTGCACGACGAAGCGCTGCTGCGAGTACGACCCAGAACGACAAGCCACCTCGTCGGGGCCTCGCGCACCGATCGGGTCGTTCCTCCTCTCGCGCCTCAGCGCACGGGCCCGGACGTAGCCCCTCCTGGGCCAGACGAGCAAAGCCCGGCGGCTCCTCCTTGCGGGGGAGAACACCGGGCTCACTTCCCTCGTCGAGTGACTCGGGCACGGTCCAGCATGCCGACCGGACGGCCGATGGTCAAGGTTCAGAAGATGCGCACGTCCGTGTGGATCGGCCAGGATCATTCCCGAACGGCGGTCTCGCCGCGAACCACATGGTCGGCGTGTGACGTTCGGTGGGCCCGGAAGGCGGCCGAGCGTCTACCGCGTCCTCGTCGGCCGGCAACGGGTGCACGTACACCGCGACGTCGGCCAGCGGCGTTACCACGGCGTCGCCACGAGCCGGTCGTCGGCGCTCACACGACGAATCAGATGATGTCGAGTCGGACCTCGACTCGCAGGGCGTCGCGCAGGCGGTTCAGATCGACGGGGTCGCTGCTCACGATCACGTCGCCTCGAGCGGCAGCTCCCACGATCACGGCGGCGTCGACCGCCTCGGACCTGCCCGCGGTTCCCGCACGCCACCCCGGCCGAGCGAGCACGAGCCTGGTCGAACGACTCGATGCGGCAACCCGACAACAAGCGCGACATCTGATCTTGAGGACCACCCCGCCGGCCTCGCGCCGGGACTCCCGCAGGAACGGTCGGAACGATCCCTCGCTCGAGCGAACGACGATGCAGGGCCCAGATCCGTCGGTCGCTGCGCTCAGCGGCGATCAGCGCGCCGCTGTCGTAGGTCAGGCCACCGGCGATCGGTGACGACGCCACCCGCTCAGTCTCGCCGCCGAGCATCGTGTCGGCCCAGGCCAGCTCCTGATCGGTCAAGTCGCCGTGTTCGTCCTCCCACGCCCGAAATGCGGCAAGGCCGCCTTCGATGTCGAGCGCCCGCCCGGCCGCTGCGCCGAGCCAAGCAGACAGGCTCGGACCATGGCCCTCGGCGGCACTCGCGGCTCGCTGCGCGATGGATTCGACGAGCGCGACAGACAGCTTTCGTACAGCCATGAGTCGAGTGGTAGCACCCGATCCCTACCGGCAAGACGGCTGCCCCCCGCACAATCCTTTCGAACCCGCGAGCATGGCAACGCCCGCGAGCGGCGCATGTCCCGCCGGATCAGGTGCGAGCGAGGGCCTGCTCGAGATGACCCGACAGATGGGCGCAGAGTTCTTGGGCGTCGGGACCGACACCGTCGATGAAACTCGACTTGCGGCGGCGAAGGAACGGCAGGCCGAGCACGTACATACCTGGCACGGTGAGGACGCCACCGTCGTGGATCAGGCGACCGCGCGCATCGATGTGTGAATCATCGAGCCACGGGTAGACCGGGCGGAAGCCCGTCGCCCACACGATCGTGCCGACCGAGCGCAGATCGAGATCCAGCGCGGGGCGACCGACCGCGGTGGGCTCTGGGCGTTCGGCCGGGCCGAGCTCATCGTCGAGGCCGTGGTCGGCGGCGTATTCGTCGAGCCGGTCGAGGAGGCGTTGTTGCTTGAGGTCGGCCGACGTGCACATGTTGGCGAACGAGCCCGAGAACTGGGCGCGATGCCCGTTGCGACCCACGAGACGGCCCACCAGGTGCACGCCCTCGGCGGCAACCGTGTTGAGGCCCAGCGTGCGCCGCTCGGGTGAGCCGACGAGTTGGAGTGATGGGAGGCGGCGCGCACGCGCTAGGTCCTCGACTTCGTCGTAGCGCTCGTCGAGCTGCCCGACGGTGTCCATCCACCAATGGATGTCCATGCCCCGGTAGGTGCGCGGGAGTCGGACGTGGTCGCCGACGGCGAGGGTCGCCTCCCGTCCGGCACGCGCCAGCTCGTCGGCGATCTGTAGGCCCGACGCCGACGCGCCGACGACGAGAACCGATCCGTCGCCGATCTGGCCGGCGTTGCGGTAGTCGATCGGTGTGACATGTGCGATGTGATCGGGCATGTCCGCCGCCAGGGCCGGCACGTGAGGGTTGCTGCAGGCACCGGTCGCGATCACGACTGCCCTTGTCTTCCACGGGCCATCCGTGGTCTCGACGAGGTGCAGGCCGTCGAAGCTGGTGATCTTGGTCACCGCGACGCCGGTCCGCACAGGTGCATCGAAGGAGCGACGGTAGGTCTCGAGGTGGGTGGCGACCTCGCGAGCGGTCATGTAGCCGTCCGGATCGTCACCGCGATATGAGAAGCCGGGGAGTCGGCTCATCCAGTTGGGGGTGAGCAGCCGGAGTGAGTCCCATCGTTCGGTGGTCCACGAGTTGGCGACCTCGGCACGCTCGAGCACGACGTGATCGATCGAGCGGTCGGTCAGACAGCGACTCATGGCCAATCCGGCCTGGCCGCCACCGATCACGAGGACGTCAGTGGTTCGTGCAGTCTTCATGGGACTCACTCCTTCGCTCCGAGGCACCGATCAGACGACTTCGACGACGACGGTGGTCGGGTTGGTGACGATGTCGAACACGGCCGAGCGCTTCTGTGACTGGGCGACGACGGCCTGCACTTCCTCGCGGGAGGCATCGGCGTCGACTTCGTAGCGGACGGTGATGCCGCTGTAGCCGTTGCGGATGTCGGGGTCGATACCGAGGATGCCGCCGACGTCGAGGTCGCCTTCGACGGTGGCCTTCACCGAGCGGAGTTGGATGCCGCGGTTCTGGGCGACCGATGCGACACCTGCGGTGAGGCAGCCGGCCAGACCGATCAGCACCATCTCCGGCGGTGTCGGGCCGTTGTCGGCAGCGGCGAAGATCTCCGGGTGGTCGGTGTCGACGCTGTAGGGCTGACGGTGCGATTGGGTCTCGCCGAGCCCGAAGAACTCGTTCACCGTCGTGCGGCTGTGTGTGCCGTTCACCCACTCGTTGGTGGCGGCGAACGTGAACTGGGCGGCCCGGGGTGCCGCCGTCAATGCTTCACGGGCGCCGAGGAGTGCTTCGACGTTGACGCCGTTGTCGACGGCTGGGCTGGTGCTCTCGGTGATGGTCATGGTGTTGTCTCCTTGTGTGTTGGTCCCGCAAGGCGGGTTCGTTGTTGTCGATCACCACGTTGACGAGCGCCGTCACGGAAAGCTTGGAGACAGGTTGGAGATGACATGGAGACGATCTCCACCTGACCTCCAAGACTCCATCGGGCGAGATCTGCAGGATGAGATGCATGACAACAACCCACCGCATCACGAGCCCGACCGACACGCCTCAGGCCGACCGGCATCCCGAGGGACACCAGTGGCAAGAAGCCGGCGATGCCTGGGGGCGGCGAGCCCGCGACTGGGCCTGTCTCTTCGAGCACTATGCCTCCGATGTGGTGCTGGCCATCTTCGGGCGCCTCGGCATCGGCCCGCGCACCGCCCTGCTCGACATCGCCTGCGGCTCCGGCCTGGCAGTGCGATTCGCCGACGCAGCGGGTGCCACCACGGCCGGGATCGACGCCGCGGCACCCCTGATCGACATCGCCCGCGACCGAACCCCGGCCGCCGACCTCCGGGTCGGCGACATGTTCGCCTTGCCGTGGACCGATGAGTCGTTCGACGTCGTCACCTCGATCAACGGGATCTGGGGCGACTGTGAGGCCGCCCTCGCCGAGGCCTTTCGGGTCCTGCGGCCAGGTGGATCGATCGCGATCAGCTTCTGGGGTGACGGCCACCTCGACCTGGTCCCGTGCTTCAAGGCCTTCGCCGTCAACGCCCCTGCGGCACACTTGGATGGCATGCGGCGCACAAATCGGATCGCCCGACCGGGCGTCGCCGAGAAGATGCTGGCGGCGGTCGGCTTCGGGATGATCAAGCGGGACGCACGCATCTCGACGCTCGAGTGGCCCGACGAAGACACCGCGTGGCGGGCCTTGGCGAGCGTCGGTCCGGCCGTGCCGGCCCTGGAGGCGGTCGGCCCCGACGTACTCAGGCCCCAGGTCGTCGCCGCGATCGAGTCGTTGCGTGACGACACAGGCATCTACCGGTTCCGCAACGACCACCAGTTCGTCGTCGCTCACAAGCCGTGACGACGACGTTGTGTGTGCGGCGCAGCTCGGCACCGATTGGATCGATCCGGGTTGGCTATGCTCGGCCGGCGGGAGGCGCCTCTCGTCGGCGCCCATCGAGACCGAGGACCGAGACCGAGGACGGTGAAACCGATGCCAATGTTCGTCGTTGAACGGCAGTTCGCCGACCAGTTCGACCCCGACGAGGCCACGCTGCAGCTGGTCGACCAGTACCACCTCGATCACGACATCAAGTGGCTCACCTCGTTCTTGTCGGCGGACAAGAAGCGCACGTACTGCCTCTACGAATGTCCCGACATCGACGTGCTGCGCCAGCACGCCACGGATCTCGGGATCCCCGCCGACGCGATCACCGAGGTCACCGAATTCGCGCGCTGACCCGGTGAGCCGTTTTCGATTCGGATCGTTCGTCGTCGACGCCGACACCGTCGAGGTCATCGGCCCGGACGGTGTCCGGGAAGTCGAGCCGCAGGTCTTTCGCGTCCTGCAGTACCTGGTGGAGCAGCGCGGGCGACTCGTCACGAAAGAAGAGCTGCTCGACAATGTCTGGGGCGACCGGTTCGTGTCCGAGTCGGCGCTCACCACTCGCATCAAGCAGGCACGCCGCGCCGTCGACGACGACGGCACCACGCAGTGGGCGATCAAGACCGTGCACGGCCGCGGCTATCGCTTCGTTCCAGACGTCGAGCTCGACCTGGTCGCAACAGAGCCGGGTACGTCCGGGAGCACTTCAGCGCCGTTCGCCTCGGTCGCGCTGCCAGAAGAACTCCGAGTCGACACCCGGCAACTGTTCTGCGGGCGTGCCGACGAACTGGCGACCTGTGGGGCGATCCTGGATCAGACCGGCGGCGCGGGAACGTTCGGTTGGATGTGGATCCTCGGCGAACCGGGTATCGGCAAGACCCGCCTCGCCGCCGAGGTCGCTCGGTTGGCGCGGGACCGCGGTCACCGGGTGCTGTTCGGGCGCAACGGTGAGGACCTCAGAGTGCCGTACCAGCCGTTCATCGAAGTGCTCCGGCCGGTCTCGGGGTCATCCGGCGGCGCGCTGCCCGCGGGTCTCGCCCCGCTTCTGCCCGAGTCAGCCGAGGCGTTCTCGGTCGAGCACCAGGCGGACAACGCGGTCGACACCGACACTCGGCGTTACCGCATGTTCGAAGCGGTCGCCGACTGGTTCGACGAACTGTCCGCCGACGCGCCCGTCACGATGGTCGTCGACGACGTGCACTGGGCCGCTGAGTCGACGCTGCAGTTGCTCGCCCACCTGCAGCAACGCCCGTCGGCCGGAGCGGTGGCGTTCGTGCTCACCTCACGCGACACAGCGCCCGACGTCAACCCCCGCGTCTCCGACCTGATCGCCGCCGGCTCCGGACGGCCCAATACAGGGGTCATCCGACTCGAGGGCCTGACCAGTCACGAGGCCATGAGACTGGTCGGCGACGGGCTCGACCTGGACGAGGTCATGCGCCAGACGGCCGGCAACCCGCTGTTCCTGCAGGCGGTGAACAAGTCCGACGGCACGGTCGACATGCGGAGTGCTGTCAGGCGTCGACTTGCGAGCCTCGATGAGCGGGTCCAAGAAACCCTGCGGGTGTGTTCGGTGCTCGGCCTCGAGTTCGAATTGCGGGTCGCCGCGACCGCCACCGATCGCGACGAGCTCGATCTCCTCGATGACCTCGAGCTCGCAATCGCCGCACGGCTGCTCGACGATGTCGAGCACGATCGTTTTCGTTTCGCCCACGCCTTGGTGCGCGCCTCGTTGCGCGACGAGCTGAGTTCGTCACGACAGGCGCGCATGCACCGCCGGATCTCCCTGGCGATCCACGACATCTTCGGCGACGACCCCCGTCACCTACCCGAACTCGCCTTCCATACGGCCAAGGCGGCAGCGGTCGACCGCCAGTTGCGGCCCGTGGCGATCGAGCGGCTCCGGCGCGCTTCCGAGGAGTCCTCCGCCCAGTTCTCCTTCGAGGAGGCGGCACAGCTCATCGAGCATGCCCGGGCCCTCGCCGGCCCGAACGATGCGGTGCTTGCGGCGCGGCTGGCCCTCGAGCAGGGCATCGCCGAGTCGCGTGCCGGCAGGAACATGCCGGCTGCCAACACCTTCGACGCGGCGATCGACATCGCCCGGCACGCTGGCGATGTCACCCTGCGGGTGGAGGCGGCGATCCGCTACGAGGACGCGTCGTGGCGACCAGGTCTTGACGGAGTCGTCGCACTCGACCGGATCCGAGAGGCGACACGAGCTCTCGACGAGGCCACCGATGCGGAAGTGCCCATCGAGTACGAGCGTGAGCTCCGCGCCCGTTTGGCAGTCGCGACGCTGCGGGCACTCGCGATGTCGGGACGCACTGACGAGGTTGGCGACGCATTTCAACGAGCGCTGAGTCTGGCCACCGAGCTCGGATCGCCCAATCTCGAGGCCAACGTGCTCAGCGTCTATCTCGGTCAGGTTCTGTTCTACGAGGATGTCCACGAGGCCGAGTCGATGGTGCACCGCCTCGCCGAGCTCGAACCGCTGATCGACGACGGCGACGTGGCGTTGCATGCGATCCACGACAGGATTCTGCACGCCACACTGACCGGTCGCCTCGACGAGCGACGCCGACTCGTCAGCACGATGTCCGAACTGCAGGAGCGCTCGCACTCGCGCTTCTGGGAGTTCATCCGGGCCAACCAAGAGGCGATGGAGGCGTTCTATCGGGGTGACCTCGAAGCGAGTGAAACCCTCGCCGAACATTGCCTCGCCCTCGCCGACGCCCTCCCGGACGAGGACGGCAGCGGCATCTACGGGCTTCGCATGTTCCTGATCCGGCGGGAGCAAGACCGCCTGGCCGGCATGGCTCCGATGGTCCGGCATGTCCTCGCCAACGCCGACGACGACGCAATCTGGACACCCGGTCTGGCGCTTCTGCTCGTCGAGACCGGTGCCCGCGACGAATCGGTCAGGGCGCTGGCGGCCGTCCGCTCCAACGGCTTCGACCTCCCGGTGGACGCGATGTGGACCACGGTGATGGTGCTGCTGATCGAGACGATGGTGCAGCTCGGCGACGTTGAAGCTTGCACCGTGCTTCGGTCCCGGTTCGAGGGACAGATCGGCACCAACATCACCACCGGATCCGGGTTGCTCTGCTTCGGGCGCGCTGAGCGCTATCTGGGCATGCTCTCGCTCGTGATCGGCGACCTCGACGACGCCGAGCAGTACCTCGGCGTCGCGATGGAGGGTGATGCGGCCGGGGGTTCGGTGCTCTGGCGCAACGAGAGTCGGCTGTGGTTGTCTCGGGTCCGGCGGGCCCAGGGCCACCCTGCCGAGGCCGACGCGATGCTCGACGCGGTCCGACGCGAAGCGGCGAAGGGAGGGCTTCGTCGTCTCGAACGGCTGGCTGCCGAACGACCCGCGTGACGCGTCGTGACACCGTTCTCGCATCGTCTCCACAACTTCTTCAATCGTTCTCCAAGCTTGCCGCGGAGGTTTCGTCGAGTGTGGCTCTCGACATCAACCACGCCCGCACAGCGGGCTCACCATTGGAGAAATCACGATGACCATCACCGACACCCCAGCCGAGACCAACGGTGTCCCGACCGCCAAGCTGTTCGGCACGATCGCCAAGCTCCGAGAGAACGGCGACCTCGCCGCATTCCGGTTCACGGCCCGCAACGAATGGGTCGAGGGCACTGCCAGCGCGTCGACGATCCACGAGTGGTACGGCGCCGGCGCCGACCAGCTGCACGTCGAAGAGTTCACGTTCACCGCCGACCATCCCACGCTCGGGCACGGCCACGGCCCGACGCCTCAGGAGTATGTGCTGCACGCCCTCGCCGCCTGCATCACGGCAGGCGTTGCTACCGGTGCGGCCGCTCGCGGCATCGAGCTGCGCTCGGTCTCCTCGACCGTCACCGGCGACATCGACGTCCGCGGCGTGCTCGGCATCGACGCCGACATCCGCAAGGGTTTCAGCTCGGTCAACGTCGAATTCGATGTCGACGCGGATGCGTCCCCCGAGGCCATCGACGCTCTCATCGCCTCGGCGACGAAGTACTCCGCCGTGTTCGACATGCTCGTCAACCCGACAACCGTCGAGGTAACCCGACGGATGTCCGCCGTCGCCGACAGCTGAGCAACAGCTGCCATGAACCGCCTCCCGAATTCCGACTTGCAGCGCCCCAGGCAGGGATCGAACCTGCGACGCACGGTTTAGGAAA
>CAVVAM010000008.1:0-7283 GCA_963746265.1 uncultured Acidimicrobiaceae bacterium | reverse complement strand
CGCCTGAGATAACACGTGATCGAACCCCGCAGCCTCCGGGCTGCGGGGTTCTGTCGCGTCTGCGCCCTCCCTGGGTGCTCGCTCGACCTTGATCCGACGTAGCCGCCATGTCGAACGAGCTCGAAGCACGCGAGCGGTCCCGCTGGGCCGGTCGCCCTCTCGCGTCGGGGGTGTTCGCCGTGGTGGCGCTCGCTCGGCTCGCGTATGCCGCCAATCGAACCGTGTTCAGCACGTTCCCCGACGAGCCGGCGCAGTTGGCGATGGCGAGGTGGCTGAGTGGTGGCACGTCCTGGTCGATGTTCGACCACAGCACGTGGCAGCCCGGGTTCTCGCTGCTCGTGATCCCAGCGTACTGGGTCACCGACGATCCGGAAGCGGTGTATCGCTTCGCACTGGTCGTGAACAGTTTGCTCGGCGGCGTTGCCGCACTGCTGCTCGCCCGGTTGATCGTTCGATTGACACCGCTCGCCGAGTGGCGAGCATCCCTCATCGCCGTCGCGATCGCCGTACTTCCCGCAGGTCTGGCCGCTTCGGCGCGGGCTTGGGCAGAACCTTCCATCACGGTGATCGTGCTCGTGATGCTGCTGTTCGCGCTGCGGGCCATCGGCGACGGCTCGATACGACACGGTGTATACGGCGTGATCGTGGCCGGGTGCGGCTACCTCGTGCACGGTCGATTGCTCCCACTGCTCCCTTTCGCCTTCTGTGTGCTCTCGGTCGTGCTCGTGCGGCGACACCGACCGAACGCGATTCTCGGCGGCGTCGTCTTCCTGGCCGCCGTCTTCGGGTCCGCCGAGCTGTTCTCCGGGTGGGTGCGGCGGCACGTCTGGGAGGATCCAGACCGGACGAACACGATCGGATCCACGCTTGAACGACTCACGCGACCGGGTGCGGTGATCGACTCGGTCGTCGGGCAAACCTGGTACCTGTTGGTCGCCACTGCGCTCTTCGGAGGGCTCGGATTCTGGGTGCTCGTCGGTTCTGCGCTCGGGTCGTCGCACGACGGCACGACCTGTCGGCGCAGCGATGCCGTCGTGGTGCTGGGTCTGATCATGCCGCTGATCGGCGTCTCGATGCTGTTCATGTCGGGCCGAGACAGTCCTGATCAACTGATCTACGGCCGGTACAACGAAGCGGTCGTCTGGCCGATCAGCGCGATCGGGCTCGCGTGGTTGATGCTCGTGATCGAGGCTGGCGAACGGACCGTGGTGTCGAGGAGATTGGCCGTCACTGCGTCGGTCAGCGTCGTACTCACGGCGGTCGTTGCGATCAGATTCGGTGAGGCGCTCCGTCAGCCAGACGTTGTTCGCCTGATGATTGCGGGTGTTTCGGTCCTCGCCGATACGCAGTCTCCCGTCTTCCCGTGGGTGGCCTGTGGCGTGTCGCTCGCTCTCACGGCTGTGGTCGTGCTGGCAGTGACGTACGGCAAGCGCGCATCGCACGTCGGTCTGCTGCTGGGGGTCGCGATCGTGCTCGCGCTCGGGGTCCGGTCGTGGGTGGTACTCGGACGAAACCTCAACACGTTTGCCGACAACGCGACGGTCCGAGCGGTCGACCACATCGTGCCGCCCGGCGAACCACTCGGATTCAAGTTCGTGCCGATCGACGAGCCCTCGTTGGTGTTCCTCGGGACGCAGCAACGACTGGCGCAGCTCTACCAGATGTACCTGCCAGATCATCGCTTCGCTGTCGACAAGGGACTCGATGACGATGTCGGGCCGTACGTGTTCGCTCCGAAGGCAAACGAGCCGCTGGTTGCCGCAGGTGCCGAAATGCTCTGGATCGATGAGCGATCGGGAATGGCCTTGTGGCACGAACCGCCGGGCGACGGATGACGGAGCTCCAGTGGTCTGATGCGCGCGGGGGAAGGATCGCGCCGACGCGATCAAGGTGTCGGACCGGCACGGTCGACGATCGGGTCGGTCCCGGAGACCCCTCACCCTGTTCTTCGCAGGGCCGGTGTACCGTCGGACGCTGATGGAGTTGCTGGGCGCAGAGGGGAGCATCGGCGGCGACGTCGACCATGAGCCTTCGATCCTCGAACGGCTCGGTTGGACGCCGTGGGACGCTGTCGCGGTTGGACTTGCCGTCACCTTGATCATTGCGTTTGCACCGCCACTCTTCTTCGACAGTTGGACACCTCGCATGGCGATCGCAATCGCAGTCGGTCCCGTCGGTCTGTTGCTGGTCGTCGCTCAGGTTCGTTCCAGAGATGTACCCTCGACGGTCCTCGTCGGGGCGCTCGTCTGGACCGTGGTGTCTGGTGGGTTGGGCCCTGCTCCACGATCCGCGCTGATCGGATTCGTCGGCCGCGATCTCAGTGCGCTGACCATGGTCTGCGCAGCAGGGTTCTGGGCCGTCGGCCGCATGGTGTCATCGAAGGGCCGCAACGCCTTGGCCGACGCCCTGATCTGGGCCGCTGCCGGCAGTGCTGCGCTCGGCGTCCTCCAGGTCGTCGTCGGCGTGACCGATGGCCCGTTGGCGATGCTCTCGGGGCGCCCTACGGGTTTCGCAGCGAACCCGGTGTACCTCGGGGCGATCTCTGCCGCTGCCCTCGGCGCCGCCGTCGCACGATGCGGCGACGGCGAAGGGAACATCCGGCTGCTGCCCATGGTCGCGGTCGGGGTCGGGGTGACGCTCTCGGGATCACGCATCGCGCTCGTGGCCGCGCTGCTCGGCGTATTCGTCCACACGGCGATTCGGAGGAACCGTTCGAGCGTCGTCGCGGCCGTTGTTGCAGTCGGAGCCATGCTCATGGGCGTCGGCATCGACCGCGTCGCAGGTGCCGGGCGCAACGCAGCGAATCGACTCGCAGAAGGATCGGGTGGCGGCCGACTGACGGTTTGGCGTTACGGCGTCGACGCGTGGATCGATCGGCCCATCCTGGGCCACGGATTCGGTCGCTTCCGGCCGGCCGTTCAGGAGCGGTTCACCGTCGACTTCGTTCGCGACAGCGCTCGTGACGAGGTCACCCAAGCATGGTTCGATGCCCACAACGTCGGGATCGGGCTGCTGGTCGCAGTCGGCGTCGTCGGGGCGCTGCTCTTCGTCGTCTGGGCGGTCGTCTGGGGCATTCGCATCAGGGGACCGTTGGTCTGGGCCCTCGTACCGCTGGTCCTGCACTGGATGCTCCAGCCGGTCTCGCTGTTCACGCTGCCGCTCGCGATGCTGCTGTTCGGCGCGGCCGGAGTCGACACCGGAGGCCGTTCGCCATCGATGTCGAGAATCTGGGTGTCAGTTGCGGCGATGATGGGCATCTTGGCCGGCGGCACCCTCGTGGTCGCCGACGCTGCGTTCAACGCTGCGGCAGACGACGTCGATGCCGAGCGGCTCGCCACGATCTCGTCCGTGTTCGGCGACGATCCCATCATGGCGGATGTGGTCGCGCAAGCGTACGGAGCGTTCGACGGTCCCGACGAACGCGCGGCAGCGTTGGACTGGCGGCGGCGAGCGGCGGGCACCGAGCCCGACCGGCCGTACTGGTGGTCGCTCCTGGCGGAGGCACAACTGGACGCCGGCCTGATCGCCGAAGCCGAGGCATCGATCGCGACGGCACTCGACCTGCAACCGATCAACTCGAGGAGCCTGCGGGTCGAGGCGTTGCTCGCGCTCCGAGCCGAGGACGAACCCCGGTTGGCGCGAGCGCTCGATCTCCTGTGCCAGCTCGAGCAGAGTGACTGCGCCTTGGTCGCGGCCGATGTCATCGTCGAGTACCGGGCCGCGGAGTCGGGTTGAGCCGACCGTGACGGGGCACAGCGCAGGCGAACGGATCGATGCTGGCGACGCCCCGATCCGGCTGATCAGCGCCGTTGCGTTTCGGTCGTGCGACGCGGCTCCCGACAGGGCCGAGGTGTGGGTGCTGCCATGACCGAAACCATCGGCCGGCGAGGCTCACCGGCGATCCAGTTGGCCATCGGCACCGTTGCGTTGGCAGTCGCACCCGCGATCGCTGGCGTCCTGGCGGCACGATCGCTCGGTCCCGACGGTCGCGGCGAGCTCGCCGTCGCACTGGCTGTCGCGACGATCGCCGGATCGGTCGGGATGCGAGGCTACGACGTCGCGATCATGAGCGTTCCGCGTCGCGACCTCGACGAGGGATCCGCTATCGCACTGATCGGCCGCCGTGCACGGCAGGCGCTGGTCGTCGAGGGTCCGGTAGCGGCAGTTGTCGCCGCCATGGTGCTCTGGCGGCTGCCCTTCGTGTTGCTGGTGTCGGTCGTGGCGATGTCGTCGCTGAGTTCGGGCTATCTCCTGTTGCGGGCTCTGAACATCCGAGCCGCACGTGGTCGTCGTGTGCTGTTGACGGACTGCACCGCAGCGGCCGTCACCTTGTGCGGAGCCGTCGTCGCTGCCGACCGGGGCGCCGAAGCCGGTGTCTACGTCTTCGCGGCCTGCGTGGGGTTGGCAGCTGGGTGTTTTGTCGCTCTTTCCGGCCGGAACACGCCCGCCAATCACGGCACGGGACGACGCGTCGAGCACGTCTTCGCTCCGCTTGCCGGACCGGCCTGGCGGGCACGGGTCTTCCAGACCGCTGCGTTCCGTCTCGATCGTGTGGTACTGGCGGCGGTCGGTGGCGTTGCGACGGCCGGCGTGTACGCAGCGGTGCTTCCGATTGCCGAGATGACGACCATCGTGCAGCTCCACATGGCGCAGATCGTCAACGCTCGGATTGCCGATGCCGAAGGCGATCGACGTTGGGGCTCGTTCGTCATCGCGCGACTTGCGATCTTGTCGTCTGCCGTGCTGGCGATCGCGGTCATCGTCGCAGCGCCGCAACTGATCGACCTGGTGTACGGGCCGGAATTCGCGAGTGGGACCGCGGCGCTCCGCATCCTGGCATTGGCCAGCGTCGTTTCGCTGATGTGGAGGATGGCCGAGGCGGAGCTGTTCGGGCGACGAGCGCCGAGCCGTGCCGTGGCGGCCACCCTGGTTGCAGCAGTCATCACAGTCGGGGGAACCGCTCTACTGGGCGGGATCGGACCGGCGGCGGCGTCCGTGGCTTCGCTTCTCGGCTACAGTGCAGCACTGGCAGTCGTGGTGGTGTCGTTGAGATCGGTGCGTCGTGCCTGAGGTGTCGTGGCTGACGAGGTACGGGCCGGAGGGTGCGTCGTCCCGGTACCGAGCCTTTCAGCTCGCTGATGGTCTCGGCGAGCGCGGCTGGACGTGCGACTTCGATCCGATGACCCGGTGGCACGGGCCTCGTCGTCGTCAGCTCCTCGACGTCGGGCGCCGATTGCGTCGCCTGCAAACGCTCGATCACCGACCTGTGGTTCGTGTCGTCCAGAAGGAGCCGGTGATGCCGCCGTCGCTCTACCGGCTCGTCGCCCGCTCGATCAGGTCGTCGGGTGTGCCGATCGTCTGGGATATCGACGATGCCGTCTGGTTGGGACGACGCGGTGCCGAGTCGATGGCCATCGACATGTGCGCCGTCGCCGACCACGTCGTGGCGGGGAACCGGTTGCTGGGTGAGTGGGCACATCGCAATGGTGCCCGCTCCGTCACGCTCGTGCCGACGTGCTTCGATCCTGGCGTCGAGCCAGTCATCGCGTCCTCGGCCGACGGGCTGCGTGTCGTCTGGGTGGGATCGCCCGCTACCGCCCGCCTGGTCGAACCGTTCGGAGTCGATCTGCAGCGGGCGCTCGACGCCGTGCCGACGATGTCGATCGAGTTCGTCGGTGGTTCACCACCGACTGCGCTTCGAGGTCGGTCTCGGGTCATCACGACCAGGTGGTCACCTGAGGCCGAGCGACGAGCTCTCACCGACGCCGACTTCGGCCTCGCCCTCCAGGATCGAACGGACTACGCCGATCACAAGTGCGGATTCAAGGTTGTCCAGTACCTGGCGTACGGCGTCGTGCCGATCGTCTCGGACGGACCTGTGCATCGGGACATCCTCGGTGGCCACGGTCTGCTCGTCGACCGATCGGACACGACAGCCATCGTCGACCGACTCGGCACACCACCGAGTGAGTCGGACCGCCGAGCCATCGTCGAGCATTGGCGACGGAACTACTCGGTCGCATGCGCCGTCGACCGCTGGTCCCAGGTGCTGGCCGCGGTCGAGCGACGTCGAGACGTTTGAACGTCGTGCCCGGCGCCGACCGCGATCGGGCCTTCAGTCCGACGCCACCGGCTTGTGCGCGCGAATGGTCATCCGAGACGTGCCGCGCCATCGCGCCATCAGGAAGATGAGGGGGAACCCCACCAGATCGAGCAGGTTGAAGCCCACCTTGATCGTGCGGGCTGGGACCGGGACACCGCGATCGACCGCTGAGAGATGGAGGCTCTTCCCGGTGTCGGTGAGCGTCGGTTGGTACCAGACTCGGTCGACCACCCATCCGGCGTCATCGAGTACGGCGCGAAGGTGGTCTCCGTCGAAATGGTGGAGGTGACGCGGGAGCTGCAGCGGGAACCAGTTCGATCGGAAGACACGGCGGCTGCGACAGTCGAAGTTCGGTGTACTGATCGTCAGCGTGCCACCTGGCGCCGCAGCATCGAACAGACGACGCAGGGTGCGACGGGGGTCGGGAACGTGCTCGACGACCATCAGCGCGTGTACGACGTCGAACACACCCTGATCCAGGTCGGCCACCTGCTCGTCGGTGCCCACGATGACGTTTAGACCGTCGGCGCTCGCGAGCGCCGCTGCGCCGTCGCTGGGTTCGATGCCCATCACGTCGTAGCCGAGTGCTCGATGGCGACGCAGGTTGGCGCCTGAGCCACAACCCACTTCGAGCATTCGCCCGTGCCCGGTGCGAGGGAGTGAGCCGAACTGGACAAGGTATGCGTACCAGGACTTGGCCGTCGAGAGACGACTCTGCCTCTTCGGTGTCGAGAAGGCCGAGTACGTGTCGGGGTACAGATCGGGTATCGACTCGATGGTCGGCCGGGGATTCGTGTACGCGTGTGCGCAGCGTCGGCAGCGCACGACCGAGAACGAGCCGGACAGGTCGTGCTCGTTGTCGCCGGCCACGAGCACCGGTTCGGTATCCGAAGTGCCGCACACGGCACAGGCAACATCGACGAGCGGCACACTGGTGACCGAGGTCATTGCTGTCCTCCGAGCATCCGCTCGATCTCGCTCCAGACGCGCTCCTGCCCGAAGCTGCGGCGGACCCAGCCGGGGAGGTCGGCGGCCGGCGTCGCCGTGCGTTCGTTGAGTGCCGTCGCCAGGGCGGTACGGTCCCCAACCGGGACGATCTCGTTCGGTGGCCCGGGGAACACTGCGTCGACCGTACCGGTCGCAGCGTACGCGACCACGGGCACGCCGCAGAGTTGGGCTT
>CAVVAM010000007.1:0-311240 GCA_963746265.1 uncultured Acidimicrobiaceae bacterium | reverse complement strand
CCCCCTCGCCCACGAGACTCGGTCTCCTGCCGCGGTCAGACTTGTGTTGCCCCCGGGGTCCCGGCGGTCATCTCCCACTCGCTGATCGTCTCGACGGCCGAAGCCTCGTCGAAGGGGTCGGCGACGGCGCGGAACGTCGCCCGCCAGCGGTCGGGCGTCACATCGCAAATGGTGTAGCCGCGCCTCGGGTCGAACCACTGGATCTGCGGGTTGGCGGCGATCGCGGGACCGACCAGATCGGCGACCACCGGGACGTCGTCGAAGAAGGCCGACGAGATGCTCGACGCCATGAACTCGGCGCCGAGCACCGGCCGTGAGAGATCGAACGGGTCGCTCCGCAGCTGTCCGACCGCGGCCGAGTGGAAGTCGCCGGTCAGCACGACGAGGTTGTCGGCGGCGGCCGACACCGCCTCCAACACCCGCTCTCGCTCGCCGGCGTAGCCGTCCCACGTGTCGACCAGGATGACCGGCGGGTCGCTCCCGGCGATGGCGTTGATGCCGAACATGAACACCTGTTGTGCGAGCACGTCCCAGATCGCCGTCGACGCGGTGACGCTCTCCTCCAGCCACGCGCGCTGCTCGTCACCGAGCATCGTGTGGTCGGGCGAGTCCGCCAGCGTCTCGTCGCGGACCTGCAACGCAGCGCCGAGCGCCTCCAGGAACGGTGGTTGACGCTGCTGATCCGACCGGTACTGACGGGTGTCGAGCACGTGGAACCGGAGCAGGTCGCCGTGTGCGAACGAGCGGTAGATCGAATACTCCGGCCCGGTCGGCGGATCGAGACGCACGGGCATGTGCTCGTACCAGACCTGGTACCCGGCGGCGCGGCGTGCCAGGAACGCGTCGACGGCGTCGTCTCCCTCGCTCGACGCACCCGCGTAGTCGTTGTCGACCTCGTGGTCGTCCCACGTGATGATCCACGGCACATGCGCCTGGGCGCCGCGCAGCAGCGGATCGGAGAGATACAGCTCGTAGCGCGCCCGGTACTGCTCGACCGTCTCGCACTCGAAGTCCTGCCCGGTCTGGCGCCCACGCGGATCGGCATAGCCGCCGGTCGCGTACTCGTAGATGTAGTCGCCGAGGAACACGAACGCGTCGAGGTCACCCTGCTCGACCAGGTCGCGGTAGGCCGTGTAGAACCCCTGCTCCCAGTTCTGGCACGACGAGAACGCGAAGCGGAACCGCTCGGGCATGGTGCCCGGGGCAGCGAACGTGCGGGTTCGCGCCCGTGCGCTCTCGAAATCGCCGACACGGAACCGGTAGTGGTACTCGGTGTCCGGCTCGAGCCCGGTCGCGTCGACGTGCACGGAATGCCCGAGCGCAGCGATCGCGGACCCCGTTCCGGTCGCGACCAGGTTCTCCATCGATTCGTCGGTGGCGACCTCCCACTCCACCGGGACGTCGGTCGCCGGGAGCGGGTTCTCGGGCACGAGACGGGTCCACAGGATCACGCTGTCGGCGAGCGGATCGCCCGATGCCACGCCGACGGTGAACGGATCGCTGACGACCGGGCTCGCGGCCGTCGTCGACGTCGTACTACTCGTCGTCGTACTGGTGGTGGTCGCGGCGCCGGTCGATGTGGTCGTGCTCGACGGACTCGTCGTCGTCGGCCCCGACGACGCAGGAGCCGACGTCGAGGAGCTGTCGTCGCCACTGTCGCTACATGCGGCCAGGGCGACCGCGATCGTTCCGGCGAGGAACCCCCGTCGGGACACGCGTCCGGGTTGCTGATCGTTCATGGGCACCTCCGACACCATGTTCGTGTGCGCGAGCACGATGAGACAGGGTCAGACGTCCCGACGCGGTGCTGCGACCCTCGTCGAGGAGGTCTCGCTGCGTCGTCCGTCGGTACGTGGGCACCGATCGTGCGCCTGCTGTCTGCGAGACCAGTGCTCCGCTCCCCGTACGTGCTCCCGATGCCGCACGCCGTCGTGGGACGCCGCCGACCTGTCGCTCAGCGGGCGAACGCCTGATCAGGGGTCGACCTGCGGGAGGCCGTGGCATCGTTCACCGCGAACACGAACACGGCGATACCGAACATGCCGAACGCGAGAGCCGGCGGGAACCAGAAGAAGACGATCGGGGCGATACCCGGGGTCGCGCCGACGGCGATCATCGTGCTGCCGATGCGGCGATCACGCCGGCGCACCACGACGCCCGCAACGACGAGCGTCACCGACGCCGCGAGCAACCCGAAGCCGATCAGGCGTTTCCACATCGGGCCGGGGTCGTCGGTGATGATGTCGATGGCGACGACCGATGCTCCGAGGGCGATCACCGCAGCCCCGACCTGCCACCAGGTCGACGCGATCCGTTCCTTGATCGACGTCCCGTTGTCCGACGTCGTCTCGAGCTCGTTCATGATGCTCCCTTTCATGGGTGTCATCCCGACAGACGAACGAGACCCGAGTTCGGGTGACCGACCGCGACGAACGGGTGCCGACCCGCCGAGAGGACCATCACGCCGAGGCCGGCGCAAGCTGCTCGGTAACGGAACGGGCGTTGACGCCGGGGTGGACGTCGTGCGGCGCCCACCGGCGGTCGTGACCGAGACCGGCTGAGGTCCGACGTACCGGTGTTCCGAACGTCGTGGCCCGACGGCCCGACCGGGCATCCGGCGGACCCCCCATTGACCCGGCCCGGCCAGGGGAGCAACGTGGACCGCAACGGGCTTCAGGGGATTTCTCGTGATTCGTGTCACCCGAACAGGAACGGGGGTCGTCTGTCTGGGTGTCCTCGCCGTGGAGCACACGGCGAATCGAACGGCGAATCGAGAGGAGTCGACATGGACTGGTGGATGCTCGAACTGATCTTCGTGGCCGTGATGATCGCCGTCGTCGGCATCCTCGGCCCCCTCATCAAGCGCTTCGGCAAGGCGTACGCCGCCGACGTCTTCCAGGCGAACCCGCGCACCGGCAAGAGCTACCTCGTCCTCATGGACTTCGCGTACTACATGATCTTCGGTGCGTACATCCTGTTCGTCATCAAGTGGGAGCCCGACACGGGCTGGGCCGACACGGTCAACGCCGACCAGATCCAGGCATCGGTCGTCCGGCTCGGCGGGATGGTGCTCCTGATGGGTCTGCTCCACGGCCTCAACGTCCTCAGCCTGCCGATCATCGGACGGGTCTTCACCCTCAACCGACGGCTCGACGACGAGGTTGCCGGGCCCCGCGCCGCCTGACCGGCGCCGACACCACGAACGCACCATCCCACACCAACTCGAATCGGTCGCATCGCTCGCCACGGCACCGGTCCGACACCGGGAACGGCCCTCGGGCCACCCACACGAAAGGAGCCGCCCGTGAAACAGGCGCTCATCCTCATCCTCCTGGCGACCGCCGGGATCACCGCAACCGCCTCACCGGCCGACGCCCACGGTCGATCGAACCGGGAGGTCACGCACGGCCACTTCGAGACGCTGCCCGGTGGCGTCGAGCTCGGCTACCACATCCACGGCCGGGCGAAGATGGTCCGCACCGACCGGGACGGTGGAACCACGACGGTGGTCGTTCGCGTGCGGGGCCTGGACCCCGACACGACGTACCCGGCACACGTGCACAACCAACCGTGCTCGGCGACGCCCGCCGGAGGCAGCCACTACCAGAACGTGATCGGGGGCCCGGTCGACGCGGTCAACGAGATCTGGCCGACGATCACGACCGACGAGCGTGGCCGCGGCCTCGGGTTCGCCGTTCACGCGGACCGGGCTCGTGACGACGCCAGGTCGATCGTCGTCCACTACCCACCGAACACCTCGATCAGGTTGGCCTGTCTCGATCTGTCATGACCAACAGGGTGGCGAGCGGCAGGGGGTGGCGAGCCATCGTCGCCCCCTGCAGCGACCCGCCCGGGTGCCACGAGCCCGAGCCACGAGGGGTCGCTCCGAGATGAGCGCCGACGGGGTGCTGGCGGCGTCCGTGGCGTCCGGGCCGATCGACCCGGACGCGCTCGTGGCCGATCTGTTCGCCGCGGAGGGCCGATCGCTGGTGCGGCTCGCACGGATGTTCTGTGACGACCAGGCCGCCGCCGAAGATCTCGTGCAGGAAGCCTTCATCCGACTCCACCGGACGGCGGGAACGATCCGTGATCCGAATCGGGCGCCGGCGTTCCTCCGTTCGATCGTGATCAACCTCGCCCGCGATCACAACCGGCGCGGCCTCATGTCGCTCCGCCATCGAGCGACCACGCATCAACCCGACGTGACGCCGGGGTTCGAGGACGACACCGTCGAGAGCGAGGCCGATCGAGCGGTGCTCGACGCCGTGCGACTGTTGCCGGATCGGCAGCGAGCCTGCGTCGTACTCCGCTACTACCTGCAGTATTCCGAATCGGAGATCGCCGACACGCTCGGCATCTCCAAGAACTCGGTCAAGACCCACTGTCGGCGGGCGCTCGCGTCGCTCGAATCGCAGCTGGAGGAAGAGGAGCGATGAACGTCGAACAGCGATTGCTCGAGGCGTTCGAGGCGTCGTCTCGCATCGAACCGACGCCCGACCTGTTCTCACGCGTCGTCCACTCGATCGAAGAGGACCGTCGCCACCGGCACCGGGTCGTGCGCACGACCGCCGTGCTCGCGGCATCGTTGCTCACCATGGCAGTTGCCGGCGCACTGTCGATCCAGCAGCACCGGGCGGGGCGATTCGTGGACCGCCCGACGATGGAACTCCTGGAAGCGGTCGCCCTGACGACCCTGCTGTTGGTGCTCGGGCCGGCGATCCGCCGGTTCGGACGCAACTACGCCGCCGATCTGTGGCCGGCAGGCGTAACCACCCCGAATGCGCTCCTTCGCTTGCTCGATCTGGCGTACTACCTCGTCGGCGCCGGCTACGTCCTGTTGAGCACCGAGTTCCGGTTCGGCACGTCCGGGGGCCGGCTCGCCGATCAGCTCGGCGACGCCTCCATCCGCATCGGTGGGCTGCTCCTCGTCCTCGGCGTACTCCACGCGGTGACGCTGTTCGTGCTGCCGCTGGTCGCGTTCGTCGACAACGCGACGCGGAACGACCGGCCCGTGCCCCGGTGGATCCTCCTGCTGCTCATCCTGACGGCTGTCGCCGCCGCCCAGTGGGTGCCGATGGCGCTGGCACTCGGCATGTCCGGCTGACCGGAGCTCGTCGGACTCGCTCCACCCACCGGTGCGTCGATCCCCACGATCGACGGCGACGCGTCGCCGCCCGGCTCGGGCTCGTTCGGGCGATTCGGCCACGGCGTTCTCGCTCATCCGCATGGGTCGTCGCCGTACGGGCGGGTGCAGCATGCGGTGGTGGCGCCGAGGTCGGGTTCAGCGTCGCCCGATCAGGTTCCGCGGCGCGGAGGATCGTCGGCCGGCAGTGCGTCGGCGATGAAGTCGTGGTTCTTCCACTCGGGTGTCGGTGGTTCGTGGCCCTCACGGGGGACGAAGTCGGAGATCGACCCATCTCGGTGGACGTACCTGCCGCAGTTCGGGAAGACGCGACCGATCGTCACCGCGATCACGGCGAAGGCGCCGTGGAACGCCGCCACGTCGTCGGCCACGGTCGAGACGTGTGCCGTGCCCTGCACCCGCATCCGCCACGGACGGCGCTCGTCGATGAACAGCAGGGCGATCCGGCCGGTGTCGGCGATGTTGCCCATCGTGCGCATCATCCCGTTGCCGTCGTAGCTCGGGATCCGTAGTTCGGTGGGCGACTCGACACGAACGAACCCGACGTCGCCGCCCTTGTACGACACGTCGGGCCAGCCCTCCTCGTCGACCGTCGAGATCCACACCGTCGACTGAGTCCCGATCAGCGCGACGTCGTCATCACTCAATTCGTGATGCACGGTGAGCCCGGCCAGCCGGTCGGCGAGCCGTCGCGAGTCGAATTGATCCTGGAGCGCACGAGCGCCCTCGCCGTACATCGGTCCGATCTCCACCCGAACACCGTAGGGCGAGGCGTCGGCGGCTCGGCATCCGGCCGGAGCGGATGAGAAATCGGTGGATGATCGACGCGAGCTCTGACAAGATTCCGGGTGGGAACCAGGGAGTACGACGAAGCTGCAGCGGACCGGCGCTTCGTCGAAGATGTGCAGCGGCGGGGCCTCGTCGGGCGGACAGAGGCGCCGCCGCCGCACGCACGACCCGAGCGTGTCGCGAACGTCGTGTGGCGAACGTGTCGTCCGGAGTTCGTCAGCGCGCCAGCGCGGCGGCCGTGATGTCGAGCGCTCGGTCGATGTCGTCGTCGCTCGTCTGCCAACTCGTCACGAGACGGATCACACCGCCTCCCATGTCGTAGAACAGCATCCCCGCGTCGGCCATCGCGCGAGCCGCCGGCTCGCCGACGTCGACGAACACCATGTTGACATCGGGTCGGTTGACGAAGCGCACCCCCAGCGGTTCGAGCCCGGCTGCGAGCCGCTTCATCTGCGCGTTCGAGTTGCCGGCCAACCGGAGCCAGAGGTCGTCGGTCAGGTAGGCGATCACCTGAGCCGACTGGAACCGCATCTTCGACGTCACGTGTCCGGAGCGCTTCGTGCGGTAGACCAGCTCGTCGGCGGCGACGTCGTCGAACACCACGATCGCCTCCGACGACAGTGCGCCGTTCTTGGTGCAACCGAGCGAGACGACGTCGACACCCGCCTTCCACGTCATCTCCGCGGGCGTGCATCCCAACGCGACCAGGGCGTTCGCGATGCGGGCACCGTCGAGGTGGGTCTTCAATCCGGCGCCAGCAGCGATCGCCGCGAGCTCGGCGATGTCGTCGACCGAGTAGATCGTTCCCATGTCGGTCGGCGAGGTGAGCGAGATCACCGACGGTTGGGAATGATGCGGGTCGCCCCATCGCACGCTGGCGAGCGCCGCCCGCAGCTCGTCGGGGTGCATGCGGAAGTCGTCGCCGCCGACCCCCTTCATCACCGCTCCGCCACCCAACATCGAGGTGGCCCCACCTTCGCTGTTGAGGATGTGTGCGGTCTCGTGACACAGCACGGCGCCCCACGGGGGACACAGCGCCGTCAATGCCAGCGCGTTGGCGGCCGTGCCGCTCGTGACCGGGAACACCCGGGCCGAGTCGTGCTCGAAGACCTCCCGCACGACATCGTGCAACTGGGCCGTGACCGGGTCGTCGCCGTAGGCGATCACGGAACCGACGTTGGCGTCGGCCACCGCCTGCACGATCTCGGGGGCGACCCCGGCTGCGTTGTCACTTCGGAACTCGATCTGTGTCACCCGGCCAGTCTCGCAGGTACCGCGATTCTTGTCGTCACGCATGGCCCACCCCCACCGCCCGCGGCAGCGAGGTGCCGAGCCGGGCACGGATGCACGCGGGTCATGGCCCGGGGAGCCGGGAATCCCCGACGTCGATCGCCCCGTTCGCCAGCCGTCGCGATCCGGATCGTCGACCCCGAGCGTGATGACACCCGGGCCCGACCTCGCCGACCCTCGCAGCTCGACGCGGTCGGCCTGCTAGTGGCCTTCGCGCACGGCCTGGTCGTACGCGCCGATCGCGGCGAGCACCAGCATGGCCAACACGGCACTGGTGCCGATGATCGTCACGCCGTGCACGTGCATGTCGATGGCGCCCCGGTTCCGATACCCCAGGCCGACCGGGTCGTCGGTGAGCTCGAAGAGCGTGCTGATCACCAGCCAGATCGCAGGCAGCGTCGAACCGAACGCGAGGCCGAGCCCCCAGCGTCGCACCGACAGGAATCCCACCACCCCACCGATCACGAACAACCCGAGCTGCACCAGCCGGCCGACGAGGAGGAGCGCCGACGCCTCGCCGGGACCCTCGATGAGGTACCAGTTGTCACTGAAGATCGCCTGGTTCTCGGGAAGCAGCGGCCCCGCGCCGGCCACCACCACCGCCAGGGCGCCGAGCGCTGCGATCCACGGGTTCAGTCCCGGTCGCCGGTCACCCATCGCGTCGTTGATCGACGCGAAGAACAGCACGACGCCGAGCGCGCCGGCCACGACCAGCAGCCAGTACCCGAGATCGCGGGTGATGGTGAGCACGAACGGGTCCTCGGTGGGCACGCGCGCGAAGGCGCGGGCGATGTCGATCGGGAACTGGGCGAGCCCGACGGTGAGCGCAGCGAGCCCGGCCATCGCCAAGCCGGCGCCACCGGCGAGCCCCGAGCCCCACCGCCATCGGAACCCCGACGCCACGCCGCCCGCGACCATGGCGACGATGGCGATCAGGCCGGCGATCGAGAGGTTGTCGGCGAGGTCGTCCACGATCCAGGTGCCGGTGCGGAAGCCGGCCGGGGTGTCGTCGGTCTGCACGAGGCGGGAGTCGCTCGTGATCGAGATCACGTCGGCGAACAGGCCGACGAGGGAGATGATGCCGGTGACGACAGCGACGAACAGGATCATGTTGAACCTGAAATGGGAGTGATCCTCCGGTGGCACGGCCGGGACGACGGGCATCATGGCGGTCGCCGCGACCTGTGTCTCGACCAGACCGGTGATGGCCACCGGCTCCTGCTCGACGAAGTCGTACGGTGTCGGCGGGGCCGGCTCGGCGTCGAGCGTGTTCATCCAGACTTCGGTGATCGGCTCGGTGGCCGGGAGGTCGGTCGTGGAGCGCTCGTCGGTTGCGGTGATCGTCGCCGCTGCAGTTGCCGGCACCGCCCCTGTCGGTGCCCAGGCCGGATCGTCCTCGGGGAGCTCGCCCCCGGTCGTCGCGACCAACTCGGTCACCGGCAGGTCGTCGACGTCCGCGGATTCGTCACGAGGACCGGCGGGCCCTGCCGTGCTGGACGCGTCGGCGGGTTCGAGCCGTTCGGTCGCATCGGTCTGGTCGTCGGCGACCTCACCGTTGACGACCGGCGACTCCGTGTCGACCCCGTCCCCGAGCGACACGCCACAGCCGTTGCAGAACCGGTCGGCACGATCGACGACGCGGCCGCAGGCATGGCACTCCATGGCGAGGCATGTTATGCGGCGACGGTCCCGCTCCCGGGTCGATGCCCGGAAGTCGACGCCGAGCGGTCACGGGCGGCAGACCACGAACGTGCCGTCAGCGGTCGGTGCCGTCGGCGGTCGGCCGTCAGGAATCGCTGGTCGTCTCGCTCGTGGCGTCGCCCGCCCGGTCGAGCCGTCGGAGTTGCGACGCCACGTACGGTCGCGCCCGACGCTGACCACCTCGCCGCGCGATCGCCTCCGTGAGCTGGTGGAGCGCGTGAACGATCGTGGCCCGGTTGGGGTTCCATCCCCTGCGTTCGCATTCGTCGAACCAGTCACCGGGAGTGCGATGTCCGCGCTCACCGTTGCAGCGTCGACATGCCGCCAGCTCGTTCTCGATCCAGCTCGGACCACCCTTGATCCTCGGGACGAGGTGTTCGGTCGTCGCCGACACCAGGCCGACCTCGAGGCGACGCCGACACCACACGCACTCGGCGCCGTCTCGTTCGAGGATGATCGCCATTCGCTCGCGGCGGTTGAGCTGACGTTCGGAGTCGCGACGGCCGGCCACGACACCAGAATGGCGTCATGGCCGGCCGATTCGCACCTTCACCGACCGGTGAACTGCACCTCGGGAACCTGCGAACCGCGCTCGTCGCATGGCTCGCCGCCCGCGCCGACGGCCGTGCGTTCGTCGTGCGGATGGAAGACCTCGATCGGGTGACGTCGGCGGTCGAACACGAGCAGCAGCAGCTCGACGATCTCGCCGCGCTCGGCCTCGACTGGGACGGCGAGGTGGTTCGCCAGAGCGAGCGGTTCGACCGGTATCGCGCCGAGATCGAGCGGCTCCGGTACGCCGGCCGCGTGTACGAGTGCTTCTGTACACGCCGTGAGATCCGCCGGGAGATCGAAGCCGCAGCCAGCGCCCCCCACGTGCACCTGCCTGACGGCGCCTACCCGGGAACGTGCCGTCACCTCACCGACGGCGAAGGCGACGAGCGACGCGAGTCGGGTCGTCGCCCGGCACTCCGGCTCCGTACCGACGGCGAGGTGTTCACGATCCACGATCGGCTCGCAGGTGAGTTCACGGGTGCGGTCGACGACCTCGTGCTGGCACGCGCCGACGGGGTGCCGGCCTACAACCTGGCCGTCGTCATCGACGACATCGCCCAAGGCGTGACACAGGTCGTGCGCGCCGACGATCTCCTGTCGTCGACGCCGAGGCAGGTGCTGCTCCACCGACTCCTCGGGGCCGACCCGCCGGAGTACCTCCATGTGCCACTCGTGCTGGGCGCCGACGGCGAGCGGCTCGCCAAACGCCACGGCGCGGTCACGCTGCGAGAGCTCCGCGACACCGGATGGTCGAGCCGTGACGTGGTCGCACTGCTGGCGAGATCGCTCGGATTGGCCACCTCGGGTGAGTCGCCGACCGCCGATCGGTTGATCGATCGTTTCGATCCCGAGGTCCTGCCGCGGCAGCCGGTGGCCCTGGCCGACCTCGTGGGAGCTGCGCGAACCGGGAAGAACCGGGGCACCGAGTCGGGTTAGACACCGTTATGGCCGAAAAAGTGGGTGAAATCCCGACGAATCGGCGCGACCTGCCTGCTGGTCCCCGCACACCGTCGATAACTTGGGGTGGCGTTATGCAGGGCAAAGGCGGATACCTCATCGCAGCGGCCGCGGTCGTGATCCTTCCCGCGTGTGCTTCCACGTCCATCGCGAGCACGGCACCGGCCCCGGTGCGGGTCGCCACGACCACGATCGCACCGACGACGACCACGATCGCACCGACGACGACCACGATCGCACCGACGACGACCACGATCGCACCGACCACCACCACGACCGAGCCGGCTCCGACGACGACGACGATTCCGGTCAACAAGATCCCCGTGCCACCCGCCGATCCGCCGATCGCCGGAGTGGGCCAGCGCAACGGCGACGAGACGCTGCGCGCGGAGCAGCGGTTGCTCGAACTCGGGTTCTGGCTCGACGACGCCGACGGCAACTACAACCTGACCACGACCCAGGCGGTCATGGCGTTCCAGAAGTTCTACGGCCTCGAGACCGATGGTGTGCTCGGCCCCGAGACGGCTGCCGCGATGTCGGCGGTGACCGAGCGTCCTCACGGTCGAGCCGACGCCGGGACGCTCGTCGAGATCGACAAGGGCAAGCAGGTCCTGATGTTCGTGATCGAGGGCAGGACGGAGTGGATCCTGAACGCGTCGAGCGGCAGCGAGATCCCGTACGAGGAACCCGACCAGAACACGCCGGGGGAGGTCCAGACCGGCGACTCGGTCACCCGCAACGGCCTCCACGATGTGTACCGCGAGCGCCAGGAAGGCTGGTGGGAGGGTGATCTGGGCAGCATCTACCGCCCGAAGTACTTCACCGGCGGCATCGCCGTCCACGGTTCCAACCACGTGCCCGACTACCCGGCGTCGCACGGCTGCGTCCGGGTCAGCGTTCCTGCGATGGACTGGATCTGGGAGTCCGGCATCATGCCCCTCGAGACCCCGGTCTGGGTGCACGAGGGCGTCGCGGGCTGACCGTCGACCGTCGCCGTAGCGTCAGTCTGCGGCGAGGCCTCGTTCGTAGTCACCACTGAGTGCGGCTCGCATCTGGTGTTCGTCGACGTCCCAGATGCACGCGTACATCGCAGCGAGATCGGGAGCTGCTTCGAGCGCCCGCCACGACGTCGGGTCCCACATCCGTGCCCGCCGGAACGCCTTGGCGCAGTGTCCGTAGATCTCGGCGGTCTCGATGACGACGGCGGCCTGGGGAGGCCTCAGTTCCTTCGTGAAGCCGGCGAGAATCTCGGCGTCGGTCGTGATGGCCGCTGGTCCGTTGACACGCAGCGTCTCGTCCTTGCCGGGCACGATCATCAACACGCCGGCGCGGCCGTGGGCGACGATGTTGCGGTAGCTGTCGAGGCGGTTGTTGCCGTTCAGGTCGGGGACCGCGATGTGACGATCGTCGAGCCGGCGGACGAACCCGGGTGGTCCGCCCCGCGGCGACGCATCCACCGAGTCGGTTCCGTCGGTCGTCGACAGGATCAGGAACGGGCTCAGATCGATGAACGCCGCCATGCCGGCGTCGATGCGGTCGAGTTGCTTGCCGAGTGCTCGTTCGCTCGGGCGGCGGTACAGCGCGGTCAACTCGTCGAGGGTGTCGATGCGCCCGGGGATCTCCATCCGGTCAGTGTGACACGGAGATCCATCGCGCCGATCAGCCGGTTTCGAGCAGCCGCTTGAGATCGGCGAGGTCCTGGTTCATCGCCCGCCGCATCGCGCGCGCCAACAGCGGCGCCATCAGTCGCAAGAAACCCGAGGGCTCACCGTGGTTCCGGAGGGTCATGTGTGTCTTGCCGGGTCCGATCGGACGCCACGTGTACGTGATGGCCATGGGGAAGAGGCCCTCGGCGGTTCGCATCGCCACCTGCTCGCCGGGCGTGTACTCCGTCACCTCGTCGACGTACGCGAGGTCGCGGCCCACGAACCGTGCCCGGAACGCGATCCGTGACCCGAGGGTGATCGGCGGGTCGGTCTCCCACTCGGCGCTCGAGATCCGTCGAGACCACCTGGGGGCGTTCGACGGGTCGCCGGCGAAGGTCGAGACCTCGGTGATCGGTCGTTCGATGACGATCGTCGCCATGATGTCGACGCTCATCGCGCCGTCTCCGCCAGGCGTTCGCCGACGAAGTGGGTCCAGCCGCGAGCGTGGCTCTCGATGAGCTCGATCGGCAGGCCATGGTGTCGCAACGTCAGGCGGCTGCCGCCGTCGACGTCGTCGATGAGGACGTCGACGGTGGTCGACCCGGGCGCCGGATCACCGCCCTCCCAGCCGAAGGAGAACCGCAATCGGCGTGGTGGCTCGGCCTCGACGATCGCGCCGACCATCACGTGCTGACCGTCGACATCGACACGGATCGCGCCGCCCGGTCGCGGATCCACCGTGGCCGACACGCCCCACCAGGCGCACAGCCCGGCGGCGGTCGTCCACAATTCGTAGACCGTCGATGCGGCGGCGTCGATGTGCACCACGTGTTCGATCGTGGTCGTCGCCGTCACGATGTGCCTCCGTTCTCGATCTGCTCCGCGACCCGCTTGAGCCGCCGGAGCCGATCGACCCACATCTCGTCGATGAAGTGCGACACCGGAGCGAGCGCTTCGGCGCGTGCCCGGTACATGCGTCGATTGCCCTCAGGTCGCACCTCGACGAGTCCGGCGTCGTGCAGGACCCTGAGGTGTTGCGACACGGCGGGCCGACTGATGTGGGGGAACGCCGCCGCCAGTGTGCCGGCGCTGTGTTCGTCGTCGCGGACGAGGCAGAGCAGGCCGCGTCGTGTCGTGTCCGACAGTGCTGCAGCGATCGTGTCGAGCGCTCGTTCGTCGAGGTCCTCGCCACGGTGTGGTGCGATCGTGGTGGCATTCATGTAAGCCACAGCTTACACTCAGGCCATGCCGAACACTGCAACCCGAGCCGACTGGGAAGTCGCCCGCCTCGAACTCCTGGTGGCCGAGAAGGAGCATTCGCGCCGAGGCGACGAACTCGCCCGGCGACGCCGGGCGCTGCCGTGGGTACGTATCGAGCAGGACTACGTGTTCGACACCGAGCACGGCCGTCGATCGCTCGATGACGTGTTCGACGGTCGCAGCCAACTGATCGTGTACCACTTCATGTTCGGCAGCGAGTGGGACGAGGGCTGCCCGAGCTGCTCGTTCTGGGCCGACAGCTACGATGGCCTGGCACCACACCTGGCCGCCCGCGACGTGACGCTCGTCGCCGCCTCGATCGGCCCGCTCGACCGCTTGCTCGCCTACCGCGAACGGATGGGTTGGTCGTTCCCGTGGGTGTCCACTGCCGGCACCACGTTCAACCGGGACTTCGAGGTGTCGGGGAGCCGCCGCTACAACTACCGGCCGACCGAAGCGCCGATCGACGAGCTCCCGGGCCTCAGCGTGTTCGCCCGCGCCGATGGTGACGTGTTCCACACCTACTCCGCCTACGCCCGCGGCCTCGACGTGTTCAACAGCGCCTACCAACTCCTCGACATGGTGCCCAAGGGCCGTGACGAAGACGACCTGCCGTGGTCGATGGCCTGGCTCCGACGTCACGACCGCTACGGCGACTGAAGCCTGCGGGTCGGGTTCGCCGCGCAGCGTGGCAGAATCGAACGATGAAGCAACTCACCGGGCTCGATGCGACGTTTCTGTACATGGAAACGCCCAACACCTACGGGCACGTCAACGGGCTTGCCGTGTACGAGCGCCCCTACCCCGAGTTCGACCCTTACGCCGCCGTGTACGAGCGGTTCGGCTCGCTCGTGGGGCACATCGAGCCGCTCCGGCGCCGCGTCGTCGAGGTGCCGTTCGGTCTCGACCACCCCTACTGGGTCGACGACCCGCACTTCGACCTCGACTACCACATCCGCCAAATCGGCCTCGCTCCGCCCGGGGCCGCCGATCAGCTCGCCGAGCAGGTCGCCCGTATCATCGGCCGGCGCATGGACCGCAACCACCCCCTGTGGGAGGTGTACGTGATCGAGGGGCTCGGAGACGGCCGCTGGGCCATGCTCACCAAGTTCCACCACGCCACCGTCGACGGTGCGGCCGGCGTGATCATGCTCAAGACGTTCACCGACGAGTCGATCGACGCCGAGTGGCCGTGGGAACCGATCGCATGGACGCCCGAGGCCCTCCCGTCCGATTCCGATCTGCTGAAGCACACCATCGGCAATCTCGTCGCCAACCCGGTGAAGGCCACCCGACTCTCGCTCAAGGTCGTGCGCAACATGGCGGACGCCGCCGGCCTCAACAGCTTGAGCGGTGTCGTCGCGAGGTCGCGTGACCTCATCGCCACCACGGTCGGGCGCGGCGAAGAGGCCGAGGCCGTCTCCGAGCAGCTGCGCAAGGTGGCGTTGCCGATCACGCCGGCGCCACCCACGCCGTGGAACAAGAGCGTGGGTCCGCACCGTCGCTTCGCCATGCGGTCGACCGCCCTGTCGAACATCAAACGCCTGAAGGACGCCACCGGTGGCACCGTCAACGACGTCGTCATGGCCGTGTGCGCAGGCGCACTCCGCGAGTACCTGCTGCGTCATGACGCACTTCCCGACGAACCGCTGCGTGCCATGGTGCCCGTGTCGATCCGTACCGGCATGGAGGAGGACCCGTGGACGAACCGGGTGTCGTCGATCGTCGCAGAACTGCCGACCGACTGCGACGATCCGCTCGAACGGGTGGCCCGCTGCAAGGAGGCGATGGAGGTCGCGAAACGTCAGCTCGACCTCGTGCCCGCCACGGCGCTGACCGAGGCCACCGATGCGGCGTCTCCGGTCATCGCCGGTGCCGCCGTACGCCTGATCGCCAGGCTGTCCGATCGGGTCACCCTGCCGGTCAACGTGGTGATCTCGAACGTGCCCGGGCCGCGTGAACCGCTCTACTTCGCCGGCTGCAAGCTCGACAACTACATCCCGGTCTCGACGATCAGCAACGGTGTCGGGCTCAACATCACGGTCCACTCGTACGAGGACCGGCTCGATTTCGGCCTGGTCTCCGATCGTGATCTGGTCCCCGATCTCTGGGATCTCGTCGACCTCCACGTCGACGAGATCGACCGCCTGTTCGAGGCGTCGGGAGCCGAGTACGCAGTACCGCAGCCGAAACCGGCCAGACGTCGCGGCGCGATGAAGGCGCCGCAGCCGGTCACGCCTGCATCGTCCACGAAGGCGTCGTCCACGAAGGCGTCGTCCACGAAGGCATCGTCCACGAAGGCGTCGTCCACGAAGGCGTCGTCCACGAAGGCGTCGTCCACGAAGGCGTCGTCCACGAAGGCGTCGTCCACGAAGGCGTCGTCCACGAAGGCGTCGTCCACGAAGGCGTCGTCCACGAAGCCGACGAGGCAGCCGGCGGTCACGACGTCGAGCCGCGGGAAGACGACCGGCCCCAAGGCGACCGCGAAGCAGTCCGCGGCGAAGCAGTCCGCCGCGAAGCAGTCCGCCGCGAAGCAGTCCGCCTAGAGGGACGACCGGGGACGTTGTCCTGGCGCGACCGTGCCGGCGATCGACCGGTGACGTGAATCCTCCAGGTGAGGCCGGGGTTTCCACGATTCGACGTGGTCAGCGTCGTTTCGTCGGAGGTCTCGGCGTCGACCGCAGGATCCCCGCCGCGAAGCGGTTCGCCGAGCGACGTCGCCGGGTCGCGGTCAGTCGCCGGTGGCGACCGCGCGGTCCGGGTCGGCCGACCACTCGCTCCACGAGCCGGGGTACAGTCGGCCGCCGGACAACCCGATCGTCGACATGGCCAACAGGTCGTGGCATGCCGTCACGCCGCTCCCGCAGTACACGATCGGATGTTCGCCGACGCCGGCGAACAGCTCGGCGAGCTGTTCGGTCGACAGGTGCAGACCGTCGGGCCCGACGGTGTCGCCATGGAAGCGGTTGATCGCACCCGGGATGTGGCCGGCCCGGCTGTCGATCGGCTCACTGTCGCCACGGAACCGTTCAGGTGCACGTGCGTCGATGACCGTGCCACCCAGTAGAGCGCTCTGCTCGACGGCGTCGGCGTCGACGATGCCGGTCCAGTCGGGAGCCGCCGGGTAGACGGTTGGGGTCACCGACGGCACGTCGGAGGTCACGGCCAGTCCGGCGGCCGTCCAGGCCGCCATGCCTCCGTCGAGCACCGCAGCCCGGCCGTGGCCGACCGACCGCAACATCCACCACAGCCGTGCCGCGGTCGCGCCGCCGGCGTCGTCGTAGGCGACGACGGTCGAGCCGGGCAGCACGCCCAGCCGGCCGAGCAGGGTCGCGAAGTCGGTTACGGACGGCAGCGGATGCCGTCCGCCGCCACCGGTGCCGGCGAGCTCGGTGTGGAGATCGACGAACTGGGCCCGCGGTACATGGGCCGCCTCGTAGTCGCGGCGGCCACGATCGTGGTCGTCGAGGTGGAACCGGACGTCGCAGACGACCAGATCGGGATCGTCGAGCCGTTCGGACAGCTCGGCCACGGAGATGAGTGCCATGCTCACTGAGCGTAGTCGGGCGGATCGGACTCGAATGGGTGCTCATCGCTACCGTCCGAGACACGTCGACCGATGGCACCGGTGAGTACGAATCGATCGTCGGCCCGTGTCAGGTCGGCGAGGCCGTGATCCCGATGACCTACCGAGGGATCAGCCCGCCGTCGGGTCGAGGTGCTTCTCGAACCAGTGCCTCGCGTACGGGTTGTCGTTGTACCGATCGATCGCTCGGTAGCCGGCGCGCGCGTACATCGAGATCGCCTCGGTGAGTGCATCGTTGGTGTCGAGCACCACCCGGGTGTAGCCCGCGTCGACGATGGCGCGCTCGAGCCGGTCGAGCATGCGTCGACCCACCCCGACACCTCGCCACGCGGGGTGGACCCACATGCGTTTGATCTCGCCCGTGACGCGGTCGTGCCGTTGCACACCCCCGCACGCGATGACCCGATCGTCGGATCGGGCGACCACGAACGCGCCGGTCGGTTCTCGCAGCGCCGGGGCGTCGAGCACAAGGGTGTCGCCCGGGTCGAAGCCAGTGGCGAACCTCGTGTCGAGCTCGCCGAAGTACGAGCTCATCGCGTCGAGCGCCTCGTCGGAGCGCGGGTCGACCACGTCGAACGTCACGGTGGCCACACGTAGGAGCCGATCGACCGTGTCGAGCGCATCGTCGAGTTGGCGCCGCTGCCGGTCGGTGAGCGGTCCGACCAGGTCGGCCGCCGATCGGTCGGACCGGCGGTCGAGGTCGGCCCAGGCGGCTCGACCCTCGCAGGTGAGGGTCACGATTCGCCGACGGCGATCGTCGGGGTCGGGCTCCACCGCGACGAGTTGTGCCCGTTCGAGCTCTCGCAGGAGGCGGCTCAGGTAGCCGGAATCGAGCCCGAGCCGGGCGCGTAGGGCGAGTACGGATGCGCCGTGCTGCCCGATCTCGAACAGCAGGCGGGCCTGGGCCAGCGGCCGTCCGATCTCGAGGAACGAGTCGTCCAGCACGCCGATGCGCCGGGTGTACGCACGGTTGAAGGCCCGCAACGTCGACGTGAGTCGCCGGACGTCCATGTCGCTGACAGTAGTCAGAGAACTCGTCCAGCGAGTTCCCGGGAGGCAGCCGTACGATCGCCGGGATGGCGACCTTCGCGCACAAACCCACGATCGCCGGTGAACGCATCGTGCTCCGTCCGATGACGGCGGCCGACGCCGAGTCGATGTGGACCGACGCCCACGATGACGAGAGCAACCGCCTCACGGGCACGCACACCGAGTTCACCGTGGAACAGATCGCCCGGTGGTGCGCAACCCGAGCCGACCGGGACGATCGGCTCGACCTGGCGGTCGTCGATCGGACGACCGGTGAGTGGCTCGGAGAGTCGGTCATCAACGAGTGGGATCCCGACAACCGCTCGTGCAGCTTCCGGATCGCGCTGTCGGCGGATGCCCGCGACCGTGGTGTCGGCACCGAGGCCACGCAGCTGCTGGTCGACTACGTCTTCGACGAGATCACCGACCCACCCGTGAACCGGATCTGGTTGGAGGTCTACGACTTCAATCGGCGCGCGGTCGTGGTCTACGAGAAGGTCGGGTTCGTCCGCGAAGGCGTCCTGCGGGATGCGCTGCGGTGGGGCGGCGACTACCACGACGCCATCGTGATGAGCATGCTCCGGCGCGACCGAGCGGTCGACCGACCATGACGGTGTCCTAGAGTCCTCCGGCGAGCACGAGGAATCGGGGGGACGCAATGGGCACACACTGGATCGTCGAGGGCAAGGTCGATCCGCGCTGGCCGGTCAACACGCGTGGCAACATCGGCGAGGTCTTCCCCGAAGTGTTGACGAAGCTGAGCTACGAGCTGGGCGTCATCCCCGCCGAGAAGGGGTGGCGCGAGTCGTACCAGGAACTCGGCGTGCTGCAGCCCGGCGACTTCTCGTCGGTCGACCCGGTCATCATCGGTCTGTACGGCGGGTACGGCTATCTGAACATGTCGTTCCTCCGCATCATGGGTGTCCGAGCACCCGGGTCGTCGGCGGCCGCGATCGACTCGTCGCTGTTCGGTGAATCGGACGCGCCCCCGTACGTACCGCGAAAGGGCGACCGCAACCTGCGGGCCTCGTTGAAGATCCTGAAGAGCGTGATGGGTGCACTCAGGCAATCGGAGCTGCCCGCCGTCGTCGACGACAGCTTCCGCGTCGCCGACGAGTTCGTCGCGACACGGCCGGCGCTCGACGCCACCGACGACGAACTGCTCGCCTACCTGCGGGCGATGCCCGGGCCGTTCAAGCGGGTGTTCAAGAACCACATGACCACCACCGCGTTGGCGTCGATCGTGTCGGGTGTGCTCGCCGACGCTTCGGTGGCGGGCGGAGAGCCCGGCCTCGTCACGCACCTCATGGGCACCGCCGGTGACGTCCGCTCGGCGCAGTACTCGCGTGAGCTGTACGAGATCGCCAAGCTGGCGCGTGCGACGCCGGCGGTGAACGAGGCGTTCGAGACCGGCGTCGATGGTCTGCTCGACCGAATCGGCTCGATCGACGCGGCGAGTGAGTTCCGCGAGCGGTTCGCGGCCTTCGTTGCCGAGCACGGTCATCGCGGTCCGAACGACTGGGAGCTGGCGGGCCGCACTTGGGACAACACGCCCGAGCTCGCACTCGTGGCCGTCGACCGGATGCGCGTGTCGGACGAGGAGCTCGGGCATACGCACGACGAGGCCGACGAGCAGGCCAAGCGGGAGGCCGCGATCGCCAAGGTCCGCCCGAAGCTGAACCTCCTCGACCGGATGAACTTCGACAAGGCGTTGACCGCCGCCCCGTACTGGTCGCAGGCCCGAGAGGCGACGCGCGACCGAGCGGTACGGCTCACCATGCCGGTCAAGCAGGTGTACCGCGAGCTGGTCCGCCGTGGTGCCGAACGCGGCGGTCACCCCGATCCGGTGGCGGTCGCGCTGCTGTCACCGTTCGACGAGCTGTCGGAGTACCTCGCCGACCCGGCATCGAAGGCCGACGTGCTCGCCGAGCGGCTCGCGCTGCACGCCCGGTTCGCAGCGGTGACGCCCCGCTTCTACATCACGTCCCAGGAGGACGTCCCGTCGATCGAGGAGCTCGAGGCCGAAGAAGCCGCTCGCACCGCCGCGGCCGCCGCTCGGCCCGGAGATGTCTTGACCGGCAAGTCGGGATGTTCGGGCGTGGCTCGTGGCCGGGTGCGCGTGGTGCTCGATCCGCTCGACGCCGGCGATCTCCAACCCGGCGAGGTGCTGGTCGCGCCGATCACCGACCCGGCCTGGACGCCGCTGTTCATGCCGGCAGCGGCGGTGGTCGTCAACGTCGGCGCGCTGATGAGCCACGCCGTGATCGTGTCGCGCGAGCTCGAGATCCCGTGCGTGGTGTCGGTCGAGAACGCGACGAACCTGCTCGTCGACGGGACGATGGTCGAGGTCGACGGCACCGCCGGCACGGTCACGTTGCTCGCGGACGACGTCGTGTCCTGACGGCGTCGCACCTACGATCGGCGCCATGCTCGACGGCTCCGATCCGACCGCGTTCGACGTGGCTCGCGCCGCGGTCGCGGTGGGCGTCCCGCCAGGGGAGGCAGCGCGCGACGTCGTCGCCGCGATGACCGCGGAGGAGAAGCTGTGGTGCCTCGACGGCGACGCCCCGACGTGGGCCGGTCTGCAGTTCCTCCAGCGCGGCGGCTACCACGAGGCTCCCTTCCACGCGGCGCGTGTCGAACGCATCGGACTGCCGGGCGTCTCGTTCTCCGACGGGCCCCGTGGCGTCGTGATCGGCAATGCGACGTGCTTCCCCGTGTCGATGGCTCGCGGTGCCACGTGGGATCCCGATCTCGAGGAACGTGTGGGCGACGCGATCGGACGCGAGCTGCGTGCGTCGTGCGCCAACCTCACGGGGGCGGTGTGCGTCAACGTCCTGCGGCACCCGGCGTGGGGCCGGGCGCAGGAGACGTACGGAGAGGACCCCCACCACGTCGGCGAGATGGGAGCCGCGTTCACCCGGGGCCTGCAACGCCACGTGATGGCCACCGTGAAGCACTTCGCGGTCAACTCGATGGAGAACGCCCGGTTCAAGGTCGACATCGAGATCGACGAGGTCGCGCTCCACGAGGTGTACCTCCCGCAGTTCAAGCGGATCGTCGACGAGGGCGTCGCCTGTGTGATGAGTGCCTACAACCAGGTGAACGGCATGTACTGCGGTGATCATCACGGCCTGCTCACCGGGATCCTCCGCGACGAGTGGGGTTTCGAGGGGTTCGTCATCAGCGACTGGATCTTCGGCATCCGCGACGCGGCCGAGTCGGTCAAGGCCGGACTTGACATCGAGATGCCGTACCGGATGGTGCGCGCGACGCACCTCGCCGACTCGATCGAACGTGGCGAGGTGACGTGGGACGACGTCGACGTCTGCGTGGCACGCGTCGTGTCGACGTTGTTGCGATTCGACGGCGTGCTCGCGCTCGCGGCTCCGGCGCGCGACGACATCGGTGCCGACGGTCACCGTGCGCTGTCCCGGGAGGTCGCCGGACGATCGGTCGTGCTGCTGCGCAACGAGCCGGTCGACGGCGCACCGGTCCTGCCGATCGCACGCGACTCGATCGGCACGGTCGCCGTGATCGGCGCGCTCGCGGGTCAGGTGAATCTGGGCGACGGCGGCTCGAGTGACGTGTACTCGCTGGAGAACGTGACCGTGCTCGACGGGCTCCGGGCGGCCGCGTCGAACGCCGCCGTGACGTTCGACGACGGGACGGATCCGGCTGCCGCTGCCGGAGCGGCCTGCGATGCCGACGTCGCGATCGTCGTGGTCGGCTACACCGCCGAGCACGAGGGGGAGTACATCGGCGATGCCGGCATCGACCTCTCGCATCTCTTCCCGGCGTCGGACGACCCGGCCCTCGTGGTGGCCTACGAGGCCGAGATCGCCGGCCTGCCGCCCATCGTGAAGCCGCCACACGTTCCCGACCGCAAGGACTTCGGTTTCGCCAGGGGTGGCGATCGCGAGTCGGTCCGGCTGCTCCCTGCTGACGTCGAGTTGATCCGCGCTGTGGCGGCCGGGAACCCTCGCACCGTGGTGGTCCTCCAGGCCGGTAGCGCCGTCGTGTGTTCGGACTGGGACACCGACGTCGCGGCGATCGTGCAGCCCTTCTACGGCGGCGAGCAGGCCGGACACGGCCTGGCCGATGTGTTGTTCGGGGAGGTGAACCCGTCGGCTCGGCTGCCGTTCACGGTGCCGGCTTCGGAGGACGATCTGCCGACGTTCGATCGCGACGCCGACCGTTTCACGTACGACCGTTGGCACGGCTGGTGGCGCGCCGAGCGTCTCGGGTTGCCCCCCGCCTACCCCTTCGGGTTCGGCTTGTCGTACACCACGTTCGAGTTGGAGGACGTCGAGGTTCGACTCGACGTCGACGAGATCGTCGCGACGGGATCGGTCGCGAACACCGGTGACGCCGACGGCGCAGACGTGGTGCAGTTCTACGTCGAGCTGCCAGAGGACGACGCCCCTCGTCGCCTCGTTGGATTCGGACGGGTCCCGGTCGCCGCCGGTGCCACGTCGCCGTTCGAGGTCCGTGTGTCGATCGAGGTGTTCGCGCGACGTGACCCCGAACGACACGCGTGGCAACGACCTGGCGGTCGGTACGTGTTCACGGTGGCCCGGTACGTCGGCGACCCGTCGGCCACATCGACGTCCCTCGACCTGGGCTGAGCGCGGTCCCAGCGCGCCGGTCGGTCGCGCTCAGTCGCCGGTCATGTTGGCGTAGACGCCGCTTCGGATCATGTCGGCGGTGGGATCCGAGAGCGCACCCATCCAGAACTCCTGCCACGCCGCGTCGGCGGCGATCGTGTCCGCGTAGGCACCGTACGCGTCCAGGTCGTCGAAGGCAGTGCTGACCAGCGTCGTCATCGGGTGGGCGCCGACCACCGACTGCATCGCCCGAGGCCGCCCACCCATCCGCTCGACGTGCCCGAACGACTCGGTGACCTTGGCCATGAAGTCCATCAGTCGGCCCGGCCTCGCCCGCCACTGTGTCGCCAGGACGACACCCAGCTTGCGGTTCGCGGCCTGGAAGTTCGGATCGACGTCCGTGAACAGCGAGCTCTCGACCTGTGTCGCAGCTCCGGAGTTCATCGCGCCTTGGTAGAAGTCCTGCCAGCCCGTGTCGGTCTGCAACTTCTTGGTGTTCGCCACCCATTCGGCGTTGTTGGCGTGGTTGACCGACATGGTCAGTACGCCGACGTCGCCGCCGGCCAGGGCCACCAGTGGGGCGGCCGCGATCCCCATGGCGTGAAGACGTTCGGTGGCCTCCATGTGCAACGCCGTGTGTTCTCCGGCTCGGCCCGGTTCCGTCCGAAACCCCGTGAGTGATACGACGGCCATGATCTTCCCCTCCAGTGTTGATTCCCCGCTCGCAACGTAGCAGCGATCGATGGGCCCCGGAACACGTGCGACGCGTCGCGCGCAGTCGGGTGCGATGAGTTGTCGACGAACGATCGGCTCCCGGCGACCGGAACTCCTCGGCGCCTCGCGCCGCAGCCCGGACTTCGGCGAGCATCCTGATGCGCGCGGCTGAGCACGTCGAGTGCGTTGCCGCGCGCCTCCTCCGTGGCGTTGCCGAGCTCCGCGAGGTGGGAGTCGGCGAGGTGGGAGTCGGCGAGGTGGGAGTCGGCGAGGTGAAAGTCGGTGCGGTGGTCGCGGCCGACGACGAGCGTCGCGGCATCGTCAGCGTTGTCGGCGGAAGCACTCGCGGATGTCGGCGACGAACACACCCGGCACCTCGAACGCAGCGAAATGACCGCCCTCGTCGAGCTCGGCCCAGTGGACGATGTTCGGGAACGCGTCGCCGAGCCAGGCTCGGACCGGACGAACGAACTCGGCGGGGTACACGCCGAACCCGGTCGGCACGGTGACGGGGTCGCGGCTGCCGCCGCGACCGAAGCTCTCCCAGTAGAGGCGCGCCGACGACGTGGCCGTCTCGGTGACCCAGTAGAGCATCACGTTGTCGAGTAGCTCGTCACGTGACAGGGCGTTCTCGGGGTGTCCGTCGCAGTCGGTCCACGCCCAGAACTTCTCGAGGATCCACGCGGCCTGTCCCGCCGGCGAGTCGGTGAGGCCGTAGCCGACCGTCTGGGGCCGCGATTTCTGCTGGGTCGCATAGCCCGAATCCCACTCGCGGTAGTACTGCATCTGTTCGATCGCACGGAGTTCCTCGGGTGTGGTCGGCTCGGCCTTCGGGCGGGCTCCCATCGCAAGGGTCATGTGCACGGCGGTGCAGTGCGTCGGATGGCGCCGTCCGAGTGCCGCGGTCACCGCCGAGCCCCAGTCGCCTCCCTGCGCAACGAACTCCTCGTAGCCGATCCGTCCCATCAGTGCGCGCCAGACATCGGCGATCTTCTCGACCCTCCATCCCGTCTCGGTCGGTTTACCCGAGAACCCGAACCCGGGCAGCGACGGCGCGATGACGTGGAACGCGTCTGCCGCATCGCCGCCGTGGTTCTGGGGCTCGGTGAGCGGTTCGATCACCTTGTGGAACTCGACGACCGATCCCGGCCACCCGTGTGTGAGGAGCAGTGGAACCGCGTTCGGGTTCGACGAGCGTTGGTGGATGAAGTGGATGTCGACGCGGTCGAGTTCGGTGACGAACTGATCGAACCGGTTCAGCGCCGCTTCGCGAGTTCGCCAGTCGTAGTCGTCGGCCCAGTAGTCGCACACGTCGCGGAGATAGGCGAGCGGCAAGCCCTGCGACCAGTCGTCGACGAGCTCCGCGTCGGGCCAGCGTGTGGCGTGCAGGCGTCGCCGGAGATCGTCGAGGACCTCGTCGGGCACGTCGATCTCGAACGGTCGGATCGCTTCGCTCATGGCGCGACCGTAGACAGCTGTCGCAGTGTGCGGTCAGTCGGTGGAGGTGAGATCGATGATCGCCTCGTGTTCGAGCGTTGCGACCGGTTGCCCGTCGTGCTCGATCCGCACATCGACGATCGCTCGGGTGCCGCCATGCTGGAACCGGTCGACCACGGTTGCGTGCACGTCGACGACCGCGCCGACCGGACCGGGCGCGTGGTGTCGGATGATGCTGCGCGTGTGGATCCAGGCGCCGTTGACGAGGTCGGTCGACATGATCCGGTTGGCGATCCGCAGCCACGTGACCGGGTGCATGATGCCGTGATCGGTGTAGAGCGTCAGGTCGTCCCCGGCGCGCCGGCCGTAGTCGGCGGCGAAGTCGTCGCCCAGCGTGAACTGTCTCGACGGCCGCCGCTCGCCGTCCCGCATCGCCGGCGGTGGTCCGGCATCGCGCACGGCATCGAACGTGACTCGCGGGTTGCGTTCCTGGTCGGGGCAGATGGCCACGACCGTCACCGCGCCGGTCGACGTGGTGTCGTCGATCGACGTCGGCACGCACTCGACGAGCGCGCCGGCGAACACCGGTGCTCTGAACCTGACTTCGCCGCCGCCACGCGCCACCCAGTCGACGCCCCATGCGGCGACCAGCGGGTGGGTCAGATAGCCGTAGGTCGTGACACCGGCCACCAGGGCGGACGGGAAGCCGGCCGCCTGCGCCCCGATGTCGGTGTGGATCACGTTGTCGGCGTGCTCCCGAAGGTTCCGGGCTCGCACGGACCAGATCTGCGGTACATCGCTCACGACCGGACCCTAGGTTGCCGCGGCGACCCTCAGGGCGACCGACACGATCAGGAGCACGGCGTACCCGCTCGCCGTGGCGTGACCGATCCGGAGACCCACACGGAGACCGACCGGCCGCCGCTGGTGCGGTCGGCAGACGGTCGCCGCGTTCGTGTCGAAGCCGACACCACGGAATGCAGAGCGCGTCGCCGCATCTGTCCGGCGGTCGACCCGGTCGACAGGTTCGGGCGGGTGTTCCCGGTGCGATCACGTCGGGCGCCGCCAACGACCAACTCGCCGGCAGGGAGGGAGCTCGGATACCTCGTCACCTCCGCCGGTCGCCGATGTGATGCCCGGCGTAGCCTGCTGGCGGAATGGTCGATCGCAACGTGGTGCTCACGGGGTTCATGGGAACGGGCAAGACCACCGTCGGCCGTGTCCTCGCCGAGCGGCTCGGCTACGAGTTCGTCGACACCGACGCCGTGATCGAAGCGAGGCACGGTCCGATCCCGACGATCTTCGCCGAGCACGGCGAAGGGGCGTTCCGGCGGTTCGAGCGCGACGTCGCCGACGAGCTCGCCGACCGTCGTGGACTGGTGGTCGCGACCGGCGGGCGGATGCTGGTCGACGCGGTCAACGTGCAGCGGTTGGCTGCGACCGGTGACGTGTTCTGCCTCACGGCGACGATTGACACCATCCTCGAGCGGGTCGCGACCGGTGACAGCGTCGCGTCGCGGCCGATGTTGGCGGGCGACGACGTCCGCCGACGCGTCGAGCGTCTGCTCGCCGAGCGCACCGAGGCGTACGGAGCCTTCCGGTCGATCGACACCGACGGCCGGAGCCCGGCCGCGGTCGCCGACGAGATCGTCGCGCTCGTGCGTTCCTGATCGCTCCGTGCGTTCCCGGTAGTGGCTCGACATCATGGTCGAAGTCGACGAGCAGGCCCTTGCCGTCGCCGGACTCGACGACGCCGTCGGCGAGAACGAGATGTCTGCCGGTCTTCGCCGATGGTGACGTGTCCGTCCGCTACGACGTGGAAGGCGACGGTCACCCGGTCTTGATCGCATCCTGCGGCAGGAGGTCGGCCGACGAGCTCTGGGCGACCGTGCCCTGGAATCCCCACGAGCGCCGGCCGGCGACTATCGCCTGATCGGGATGGACCAGCGCTGCGGCGGCGCTCAGAAACTGCCTTCGGCGACGCGGTCGATTCGCTGGACCAAGATCAGGTCCTCGTGGAGTTCCATCCAGATGTCGTGGAACGACTCGCACATGACGCCGGTGAACTTCCTCGAGTCGCCCTCGGCAACGCACGTGGCGGCCCGCGACAGTCGATCGGCGTAGCGGCCGAACCTCGGCATCACGTCGGCGATCTCGGCGATGACGGGTCGTGTGTCCGTCGACAGCCGTGCCAACTCATCGGTACACCGGTCGTCGTGCTCGGCATCGGTGTGATCGTTCGGTTTGCCGTCGCGAACCTGCCAGTTCGTGCAGAGCCGCTTGAAGCGGTCGTTGAGTTCGAGGAACCGCTGGTACGAGGGATGCAGTGACGCCACCGAGTCGGACGGGGCGATCGAGTCGAGCAGTTCGACGTGGCGATCCTTGCCCAGCGGCAGGAGGCCGTACATGTCGCGGGCTTCGAAGTGGCGCACCATCCCGGCGTCGAGCAGGTCGCTCAGGATCGATGCCGGGTGATCCCCGAGCGATTCGACGAACGCGTCGTTGGTGACGAAGCCGCGGATGCGAAGGGTGTGCAGCACGATCGCTTCGTCGATCTCGATGTCGATCGAGCCGGTCGCTGCCGACGTGACGTACGCGGTCGCGTCGGCGTCGCGGGCCACGCTGGTCGCCGCGTCGGCGACGGCACGCAGGCGATCGAGATCGATGTCGTTGACGTTGACCCGGCCGCACGCCAGCAGCGCCTGGGCGACGGCGAGACGGGCGAGCGGCACCCGGAACGGCGAGCAGCTCACCGAGTCGACGCCGAGTCGGACGAGGAAGTTCGCAGATTCCGGATGGCCGGCGTGCTCTCCGCACGCCCCCAACTTGGTCGTCGGTGACGACGCCCGGGTCGCCTCGCACGCGATGCGCACCAGCTCGCCCACTCCTGCCTCGTCGAGTTCGGCGAACGGGTTGGCGGGCAGGATGCCGTACGCCTGATAGGCGGGTAGCAGCCGCGACTCGACGTCGTCTCGGCTGAATGCATAGGTCAGCTGGGTGAGATCGTTCGTACCGAAGGAGAAGAAGTCGGCGTGCTCCGCGAGCGCCCCGGCCGTGAGGGCGGCTCTGGGTGTCTCGATCATGGCGCCGACGGTGATCACGTCGGACGCCAACTCCGGGTGGCCGATCTCGTCGAGCACCGCGGTCACCCAACTCCGCGCGATCCGGAGCTCCTCGGCATCGACGACCAGGGGGATCATGATCTCGACACGTGGGTGCCGTCCACGCTCGAACAGGTTGGCGGCCGCCGTGCAGAGCGCCCGGACCTGCATCTCGTAGAGACCGCTGCGGATGACGCCCAGGCGAACACCTCGGGTACCGATCATCGGGTTCGTCTCGTGCATTCGTCGGACGGCATCGAGCTCGGCCGCACCGACTGCGTCGAGTTCGCCGCAAGCTGCCTTGACGCTGAGGTCGACCAGGTCGGGAAGGAACTCGTGCAGCGGTGGGTCGAGCAGCCTGACCGTCACGGGGAGACCGTCCATGGCATCGAGCACGGTCTCGAAGTCGTCGATCTGCGCCCGTTCGAGTTCGGCCAGCGCCGCCGCCTCGGTCTCGGTGTCATCGCTCAGGATGAACCGCCGCATGATCGGCAACCGGTCGGCGGCCAGGAACATGTGCTCGGTCCGGCAGAGGCCGATGCCTTGGGCGCCGTTTCGGCGGCCCTGTGTCGCATCCCCCTGGGTGTCGGCGTTGGCGCGCACCTCGACGTGACCGGCCGCGACGGCGTCGGCCCACGCCAGCAAGGTGTCGAGCTCCGGTGGTGGGTCGGCGCTCGCCGTGGCGAGGGCACCCCGGTAGATCGCTCCGGTGCCGCCGTCGATGGTGATCTCGTCGCCGGCGTTCAACCGATCGGCACCGATCGTGATCGCATCGCCGTCGATCACGATCTCCGACGCGCCGACGACCGCCGGGATGCCCCACCCGCGGGCGACGACGGCGGCGTGACTGACGAGCCCGCCGCGAACGGTGAGCACGCCGCGCGCCGCCTGCATGCCGAGGACGTCGTCGGGCGTGGTCTCGGACCGCAGGAGGATCACGGCCTCGCCTCGGTCTCCCGCAGCGACCGCCTCGTCGGCGGTCAGCACGATCCGTCCACTCGCTGCGCCCGGGGATGCCGGGAGGCCATGGCCGATCGGCGGCTCCTCGGCCTCGACCGCGAGGCTGGTGTGGAAGAACGTGGCCAGATCGTCGGGGTCGACGCAGTGCAGGGCCGCAGCGACCGCGAGCCGATCGCCCGCACCGAGAGCGTCGTGAACCGCCGTGGCGATCGTCGATGCCAGGTCACTCGTCATGGAGCGGACGCTAGCGATCGCGACGCGAGCGGCACGATGCGTCGTCGAGCGACGTCTACGTCGCGCCGCCGCCGATCCGTCGTCGGACCGAAGAACCGGGTGACGGCGGATCCGGCACGTGCCACGATGTCGTCATGTCGGTCTCCCGTGATCATGCGTACGAGCGCTCCTATTTCGTCGTGGACCTGGGCGCCGGTGAGCCGCCGAGACCGTTCCGGACCGTCGAACTGCCCGTCGCGACGACCGCTGTCGTGACATCGCGCGCCGGCAACGACAAGTTGCTCGAGCCGCAGAAACGACCGGGTCTCGTGACCTACACGAACCTCGTGCTCACCCGCGGTTTGCGAGGGGAACGGGACCTGTACGAGTGGTGGGAGCAGGTCTGCGCTGGTGACGACGACGTGCGTCGGAACGTGACCGTCCAACTCAACGACGAGCGACGGCAGACCGTGTGGGCCTGGCAGTTCACCGATGCGTTCCCGGCCGCCTACCGGTTCTCCGTGCTCGACGCCGACAGCAGCGACGCCGTCGATGAGATCGTCGAGCTCGCGTTCACCCGGATGTCGGTCGTCTAGCCCTTCCGAGCGGCACGAGGCTGCGGCGGTGGGCCGCCCGGGTCACACCTCGGCGTGGATCGCCGCGCGCACCTCGTCGGCGATCTGCTCGGCGGTTGCGCCCGGCGTGAGCACCGTCGAGATGCCCGCCTCGCGCAGCGCCTCGAGGTCGTGGTCGGGCACGATGCCGCCGAGGATCACCGGGATGTCGCTGCCGCGCTTGCGGACTTCCTCCACGACGAGCGGTGCGAGCGTCATGTGAGCACCCGACAACATCGACAGGCCGATCGCGTCGACGTCCTCGTCGACTGCCGCGGCGGCCACCGTCTCGGGTGTCTGGAACAGCCCCGTGTAGATCACCTCGAAGCCGGCGTCGCGGAGGATGCGGGCGACCACCTTGATCCCGCGATCGTGGCCGTCGAGTCCGACCTTTGCGATGAGGATGCGTTCGCCGGCCATCAGATCACCGGCACCTCGACGTGGCGTCCGAACTCGACCTCCATCGTGCGCATGACCTCGCCGAGCGTGGCGGAGACCTTGACGGCATCGATGAGCGCCGGCATCAGATTGATGTTCGGGTCGGCGGCGTCGGCACGCACCCGCTCGAGCGCCGCATCGACGGCGGCCTGGTCACGATCCTGGCGGACCTGGTCGAGGCGCTTGCGCTGACGGGTCTCGTCCTCGGTCGTGATCCGGAGGAGGTCGATCTGATCCTCGTCGTTGCCGTCGGTGTAGGCGTTGACCCCGACCGTGATCCGGCGGCCGGCATTGAGCTTGCGTTCCAATTCGTAGGCGCTGTCGGAGATCTTGCCCTGGAACCAGTTCTCCTCGATGCCCTTGATGGCCCCCTCCAGCATCGATCCGTCGCCGAGCTCGTCGAGATGCGAGAACAGCTCCTCGGCCTGGCGTTCCATCTCGCTCGTGAGCTCCTCGACGAAGTGCGAGCCGCCGAGCGGGTCGGCGACGTGGGCCACGTTGGTCTCGTTCGCGATCACTTGCTGGGTGCGCAGCGCGAGACGTGCCGCCTTCTCGGTCGGAAGTGCGAGCGCCTCGTCCATCGAGTTGGTGTGCAGCGACTGTGCACCGCCGAGCACGCCGGCGAGCGCCTCGATCGCCGTCCGTACGATGTTGACCTCGGGCTGCTGAGCGGTCAGCGAGACGCCCGCCGTCTGGCAGTGGAAACGCAGCTGCATCGAGCGTTCGTGCTCGGCGCCGTAACGTTCCTTCATCCAGCGGGCCCAGATCCGGCGCGCCGCGCGGTACTTGGCGATCTCCTCGAAGAAGTCGATGTGGGCGTTGAAGAAGAAGCTGAGTCGGGGAGCGAACGCGTCGACGGGGAGCCCGGCCTGCATCGCCAGTTCCACGTAGGCGAAGCCGTTGGCGAGCGTGAACGCGAGCTCTTCGACGGCCGTCGAACCGGCTTCGCGGATGTGGTATCCGGAGATGGAGATCGAGTGCCAGCGGGGCATCTCGGCTGCCGTGAAGTCGATCGTGTCGCGCACGAGTCGCATCGATTGGCGGGGTGGGAAGACGAACTCCTTCTGCGCCTGGTACTCCTTCAGGATGTCGTTCTGCAGGGTGCCGCCGAGCCGTGCGCGCGGGATACCGGCCTGTTCGGCCTGGGCGACGAACATCGCGAAGATCACGGCGGCCGGCGAATTGATCGTCATCGAGGTGGTGATCGCTCCGAGGTCGATGTCGCGGTAGAGGTCGGCCATGTCGGCGATCGTGTCGATGGCCACGCCGCATCGGCCGACCTCGCCGAGCGACATCGGGTCATCCGAGTCGAGGCCGAGCAGGGTCGGCATGTCGAACGCCGTGGAGAGTCCGTCGCCACCCGCCTTGATGATCTCCTTGAACCGCCAGTTCGTGTCGTCGGCGGTGCCGAATCCGGCGAACATCCGCATCGTCCAGAGCTTCGAGCGGTACATCGACGCGTACGGCCCGCGGGTGTACGGGAACTGTCCGGGGAACTCACCGTCGTCGGGTCCGTAGACCGCTTCGAGCGGGATGCCCGACATCGTCTCGAAGTCGGCGTCGCGCAGCTGCGACGACTCGTACCCCTGTTGCCACAGTTCTCGGTTGGTCGGCCGGTCGGAGGTCATGGTTGGCAGATTACTTTGATGTCCAAGTAATGTCCATGTCGTGGACGTACCGGTCGGAAATCCTGCGGTTGCCGAGCGATCGGATCCGATCGATCTCGCCCACCGGAACTGGGTCGACGCCGGTTGGGTCGGGGCCGCCGACGGCATGGCGCTCGTCACCTCGATCATGCGGGTCCAGCAGCTGTACCTCGGACGGATCGAGACGTTGCTGCGTCCACACGGCTTGACGTTCGCCCGCTTCGAGCTGCTCCGCCTGCTCGCGTTCACCCGTCACGGTGTCTTGCCCGTCGGCAAGATCGGCGAACGCCTCCAGGTACACCCGGCGAGCGTGACGAACGCCGTGCAGCGCCTCGTCGATGTCGGCTACGTGGAGCGCCGCGTGAATCCGGACGACCGCCGCAGCGTGCTCGCCGAGATCACCCCGGCCGGTCGCGACCTGGTCGAGCAGTGCACCGTCTTGCTCAATCGTCGGGTGTTCGAGCCGAGCCCCCTGTCACACGACGACCTCGATGCCGCTCGCCACGCGCTCGACGCGATCCGGCGCACCTTCGGTGACTCGGCCTGATCGGAATGCGCCCCTGACATCGGCCGCGGAGGAGCGTCTCAGCTCCACGATCCCCTAGCTTCCAGGCATGGACATCCGCCAGGAGATCATCGATGCCGACACCGCCGCTGGACCGATGGCGGTACTGCACACCCGACCGAACGACGCAGGACCCTGGAAACGGGTCGGCATCTTCTTCGACGCTCCCGGAATCCGGGATGCGACCGAGGCCTTCTGCGTACGGCTGGCCGACGAGGGATTCGAGATCGTGGTCCCCGACCTCTACCACCGCGAGGAGCGACTGTTCAACGTCACGCCGGAGCAGCGCGCCGCCGATCCGTCGATCGTCGACCGGATGCGGGCGCTGATGAACACCCTCACCGACGACGGCATCCAACAGGACATGGACGACGCGATGGCCGCGGCCGGCTGGAGGGATGGGCCCGTCGGCTGCATCGGGTTCTGCCTCGGTGCGCGTGCCGTTCATCGGGCGATGACGCGGCTGCCGGAGCGATTCGTCGCCGGATCGATGTTCCATCCCTCGTTCCTCACCGACGACACCCCGGACTCGCCGCATCTGTCGGTCGACCGGCTGCACGGTGGTCTGCACATCGGCATCGGTACCGCCGATCAGGTGCAGTCGATCGAGATGCACCAGCGGTACTTCGACGCCGTCGAGTCACTGGCGAACGTCGAGGTGAGGATCTTCGACGGCGCCGATCACGGATTCACCTGGCCCGGCTACGCCACGTACCACCGCGAGGCCAGCGACGCGTGCTTCGCGGCGACGGTGGCACTCTTCTCGGACCGTCTGTAGCGGCGACGGGGTGAGTGCGCCGGGTCGGGACCTACACGTACTGCTCGGTCAAAGTGCGCATCACGTGTTCGCTCTGGGCACCGATCACCGTGTTGACGACCTCACCGTCGCGCATGAACAACAGCATCGGGATGCTCTGGGCCCGGTACTGCTGGGCGATCTGGGGTGATTCGTCGACATTGACCTTGACCACCTTGAGGCGCCCGGCGTACTCGCGTGACAATTTCTCCACGATGGGGGCGACCATGCGGCACGGCCCACACCAAGGCGCCCACAGGTCGACCAGTACGAGCGGTCGTGTCGCGACCGCTCGAGCGAAGTCGGTGTCGCCGGCGTCGACCGACCAGGGCAGATCGACGTGGCAACTCGCGCAACGTGGGTGACCCGAAGCAACGACGGGAACCCGATTCTTCGTTCCGCACGACGGGCACGCCACGACTTGGCCGGCCATCCCGTCAGCGTATCGGGGCGGCGTGGCTCGAGCGGAACGGTGTCGATCCGCACCCCGATCGCCGAACCGAGTCGGCGGGGTGGGTCAGTCGCCGGCGAGGCGGCGCCGGCGCCGCCGAGTCGCCCGCGATCGCAGCCGTCGGACAGGCTGACATCGAGCACGAGGAGGAGCACATGTATCCAGGCGAAGACGCGGAGCGGCATCCGGATCGGGCGGCGTTCATCATGTCGTCGACCGGGGAATCGGTCAGCTACCGCGAGTTCGAGGAGCGATCCAACCGACTCGCCCACCTGCTGCGCGTCTCCGGTCTCCGACGCCTCGACCACTACTCGATCTACATGGAGAACAACGACCGGTACCTCGAGGCCTGCGCCGCCGGTGAGCGCGCCGGCCTGTACTACACCTGCGTCAACTCCTATCTGACCGCGGACGAACTGGCGTACATCGTCCAGAACTCCGAGTCGAAGCTGCTGATCACGTCGCGGTCACGCCTGGCCGTTGCGACCGAGGCGCTCGCGCAGTGTCCGGACGTCACCGTGATGCTGGTCGTCGACGACCCCGGGGGTCACGACGACGAGCGTGTTCGAGACTTCCTGGCCGCAGTGTCGGAGCAACCGGGTGACCCGATCGCCGACGAGTCATTGGGCGGGGCGATGCTGTACTCGTCGGGAACGACCGGCCGGCCCAAGGGCATCATCCGACCCCTCGCCGAGGAACCGCCGTCCTACCTGACCCCGCTGTACGCGTTCCTGTCGAACCTCTGGCAGTACCGGGAGGACATGATCTACCTGTCGCCGGCGCCGCTGTACCACTCGGCGCCACAGGCGGCCGTGAATCTCACGATCCGCATCGGCGGCACGGCAGTGATCATGGAGCGCTTCGACCCGTACGAGTACCTGCAGCTCATCGAGCGCTACCGGGTGACCCACACCCAGCTCGTGCCGACGATGTTCAGTCGGATGTTGAAACTGCTCGAGGAGCAACGCAACAGCGCCGACCTGTCGTCGCTCGAGTTCGCCGTGCATGCCGCCGCGCCGTGCCCGGTGCAGGTGAAGGAACTGATGATCGAATGGTGGGGACCGATCGTGCACGAGTACTACGGCGCCACCGAGGGCCTCGGCTTCACGGCGTGCAACAGCGAGGAGTGGCTGGCGCACAAAGGGTCCGTCGGCAAGGTGATCCTCGGCGACCTCCACATCCTGGACGACGAGATGAACGCGCTCCCGCAGGGTGTACCCGGCACGATCTGGTTCAAGACGGCGACCGAGTTCGAGTACCACAACGACCCCGACACGACCGCCGAGGCGACGTCACCCGACGGCACGATGACGACGGTCGGCGACGTGGGGTACGTCGACGACGACAACTTCCTCTACCTCACCGACCGGGCGACGTTCATGATCATCTCCGGTGGGGTCAACATCTATCCCCAGGAGACCGAGAACCTCTTGATCACCCACCCCAAGGTCGCCGATGCTGCCGTGTTCGGTGTGCCGAACGCCGATCTCGGCGAAGAGGTCAAGGCCGCCGTGCAATTGATGCCTGGCAACGAGCCGGACGAGGCGATGGTCGAGGAGTTGCTGACGTTCTGCCGCGTGCACCTGGCGCGTCAGAAGGTGCCGCGCTCGATCGACTTCGAGGACGAGCTGCCTCGGCTGCCGACCGGCAAGCTCTACAAGCGCAAGCTGCGCGACCGCTACTGGGGTGAGAACAAGCTCGTGTGATCACGAGCGGGTCGCCGTGAAGGCGTAGCACCCACCCGTGACGTTGCGACCGTGCACGAAGGCGATGTCGTCGTGGCCGAGTAGTTCGGCCACCTCGTCGGACAGCGATCGACCACCGGGCACGTGCCGCACTCGGTGATACGCGATGCGGCGGTCGTGACCGTACGGACGCAGGACCATGGCGCGGGTGTCGAGCTCGACCGGCAACCGGTGCATCGTGCCCGGTCGGGTGCAGTGGTCGACGTGCACCACGATGGGTCCGGTCTCGGCGTAGGCGCCCGCCCACGGCATCGGGGACCAGGCGATGATCGCGATTCGTTCGCCGGGTCGGGAGTCGGTCAGGCAGCAACGCATCGGCCAGTCGCCGTCATCGTCGGTGAACGGCTCGACCGGGTTGCCGCCAGGATCGATCCCGGCGTCGAGGATGTGGTCCAGTACGTTCCGGTCGATGCCGCTGAAGTCCACCTGCATGTGCGCGACGGTACGTGTCGCCCGGCGCCGGCCCAGGCGGGAATCGGACGTCATGTCCGCAGGTCGCGGCCCCGGGCCGAGTCGACGACGGCTGGATCCTGTTCCGCGAGCAGACCGAGCTGGTGTTCGATGTGGGGGTTGTGGCCGGGGGTCGCCCACACGATGGCGACGAACGAACCGCCGGAACGCAGGACCCGTTGGGCTTCGCTCGTCGCGGCGACCGGATCCGGGAAGAACTGCAGTCCTTGCTGACAGATCACGTGCGTGAACGTGCCGTCGTCGAACGGGAGAGACCGCGCCGGGGCGACGACCCACTCGATCGTCGACGGGGAGCGTTCCCGGGCGACCTCGAGCATCGCCGGATTGATGTCGGCGCCGACCACGCGGCCGTCGCGGCCGACGACGTCGGCGACGTGCCGGCCGACCGGCCCGGTTCCGCAGACGAGGTCGAGAACGACGTCTCCCGGCCCGATCGACGACCCGGTCGAGAGCAGGTGCGCCGATCCGTCCACGAGACCCCGTTGTGTACTTCGTACGGCTTCCGCCTGCGTGTGTGCGAGTTGAAAGCCTGAGGGCGCGTCGGCCCCCTTGCGTGGGTGGGAAGTGCGACTCTCTGCCGGTCCGCGGGTGTGCCGCGACCGGTCAGGCCTCGTCGCGGATCACCTGGAGGCCGCCGGGGTCGACCAGGCTGCCGTGCAGTCGGAGGTTGTGGTTGTGACCGACGTGGTGGAGACCGAACGCGGACTGGATCGATGTGTACATCCCCATCGCGTCGAGCGTGTTGTTGACGCTCTGCTTCGAGAGCGTGAGGCCGATCATCGGCCGGCGGGCGATGTGCTCGGCCATCGCCAACGTCTCGACTTCGAGGTCGTCACGAGCGACCACCTGGTTCACCATCCCACGGCGATAGGCCTCGTCGGCCGTGATCGCCCGACCCGTGAACAGCATCTCCTTGGCGAGCCGTGCGCCTGCCTCGTACGGATGGGTGAAGTACTCGTGGCCGTTCACACCGAACGCCACGACCGGGTCGGAGAAGGATGCATCGTCGCTGCACACGACGAGATCCATCGGCCACACCAGCATCAGACCGCCCGCGATGACCTTGCCCTGCACCTGGGCGATCGTGGGCTTCGGGATGTTGCGCCACCGCCAGCACAGTCCGACGTACATCTCGGCCTCGGTCGCCATGTAGCCCTCGGCACCGTCGGCGTCGAAGCAGCACCAGGTGCCGATCGGATCGATGCCCGTCATGTCGGTGCCCGCGCGCAGATCGTGACCCGACGAGAAGTGGTTGCCGTCGGCCGCCAGGATGATGACGCGCACCTCGTCGTCGCGAGCGGCACGATCGAACGCGTCGTTCAGCTCGCTCAGCATCCGGTAGTCCTGGGCGTTCGCCGTCTGCGGGCGCGCGAGCACGATGCGCGCCACACGTTCGGTGGGCCGCTCGTACCGGATGTGCTCCCAGGTGTCTCCCATCGGACGAGTCTCCCACCGTCCTGGGTTGGCATTCGACGCGAGCGCCCCTGCCAAGATGTCGTCGATGATCACGGCGACCACTCCGACGAACGGGGGTGAGAACATCCTCTATCTGAACGGTGAGTACGTGCCGGCTGCGTCCGCCTCGGTGTCGGTGGAGGATCGCGGCTTTCTCTTCGCAGATGCCTGCTACGAGGTGACGGCGGTCTTCGACGGCGTGTTCGTCGAACTCGACCGCCATCTGGCACGACTCCAGCGTGGGTTGGACGAGTTGGGCATCCCGTTCGACACCGGCGAGCTTCGTTCGGTCCATGCCGACCTCATCGAACGGAACGGGCTCGAGAACGCCCCGAGGGCGTCGGTGTACGTGCACATCACACGGGGTGTCGCTCCCCGGTCGCACGCGTTCCCCGATGACATCGTCCCCACCGTGCTGGTGCGGGCCCAGGCGATCACCGTGCCGTCGGCGGCGGTCCTCGAGTCGGGAACCCGGGCGATCACGTTGCCCGACGAACGGTGGGGTCGCGTCGACATCAAGACCACCGGGTTGCTGGCCAACGTGCTCGCGCAACAGGCCGCGATCGAGGCGGGCGTTGACGATGTCATCTTCCATCGCGACGGAATCGTCACCGAGGGTTCGCACGCGAACGTGTTCGGGGTGGTCGGCGGAGCGATCGTGACGGCTTCGCCCGATCACCGCATCCTGGCCGGCGTGACCCGCGGCATCGTGCTCGAACTCGCACGCGACGCCCGCCTCGCGGTGGACGAACGCGATTGGACCGTCGACGAGTTGCTCGCGACCGACGAGGTACTGATGACGAGCACGACAGCCGGCGTACGTCCCATCATCGAGATCGACGGTCGCCCCGTGGGCGGCGGCGTTCGCGGCCCGGTCACCGCCCGGCTCCAGGCCGGCTACGCAGCGTTCGTGGCCGGCCTCGCCAACGACTGAGGCGTGGTTTCCCTCGGCGGCTGATCGCTCTCGGTGGTACGGGAAGCTGTCACCTCGCGCTCGGGATGATCGTCGGCGCCGCCGGCGAAGTCGGCGTTCGTCTCGCTCGACGATCGGGTTGCAGGAATGATCGGCAGACGACCACGGTTGCAGCAGGAGACCCGATCGAAGCTCCTGCCGTGGCCGTGGTCGAACCCCCTTCATGTTGAGCGAGACCCCGCCCCAGATCTCCCCGTCGATCGTCGCCGGTCGACCCGATCGCGTCATCGTCGACAACCTGTGCGTCCGGACGTTCATCGGCGTGCACGACTTCGAACGACTCGAACGCCAGCGGGTTCGGGTCGATGTCGAGGTCGACACGGTCGAGGGCTACGCCGACATCGTCCGGGCGACCGGTGAATACGTCTCGTACGCCGACATCGTCGAATTCGTGCAGAGCCGAGCCGCCGGGGACGAACACGTGGAGCTGGTCGAGACGTGGGCCGACGACGTGGCGTCGTTCGTGCTCGAGAACGAACTGGCGGCCGCCGTCCGGGTCACGGTGACCAAACCGGACATCTTCGACGGGGCCGACGGTGTCGGGGTGTCGATCGAGCGTCGGCGCTGCGAGCGGGTGGCGCCGTGACCGTGACGTGCGTGGTCGCGCTCGGATCGAACCTGGGCGACCGCCTGGCGAACCTGCGTGCCGGCGTCGACGGGCTCACCGCGGCCGCCCGCGTCGAGGTCACGGCCGTGTCGCGCCTCTACGAAACCGCTCCCGTGGGTGGGCCGGACGACCAGGGTGCCTATCTGAATGCCGTCCTGCGCGCCGAGACGTCGCTCGACGCCGCGGATCTCCTGGCCCTGCTCCACCGGATCGAATCGGAGCGCGAGCGCCGACGCGAGGTCCGCTGGGGCCCGCGCACGCTCGATCTCGACCTGCTCGTGCACGGTGGCCTCGTGTCCGATGAGCCCTCGCTCCGCGTGCCTCACCCACGTCTGCATGAACGACGGTTCGTGCTCGTCCCCGTGTGTGACGTCGCCCCCGATCTGGCTCACCCGCGTCTCGGGCGCACGATGGTCGACCTCCTCGCTGAGTTGCCGGTCGAGCCGGGCGACCTGCGGGCGATCGGCACGGAGTGGCATCGTTCCCCGGAAGCGTCGGCCCGATGATCGACCCCGACGTGCTCCTGCCGATGTGGGAAGCGCACCGCGACGCACTCACCCATCCGATCCGCACGCTCGAGTTCCCGAAGTTCGGTCGCACGTTCGAGGATCGGCCGTATCAACTCGGTGTCGTGAACCTGTCACGCGACTCGTCGTATCGCGAGAGCATCGCCCACGACGTCGAAGCGGCGCGGTATCGCGCCAAGAGGATGACCCTGGAAGGTGCGGCGATGGTCGACGTCGGCGCCGAGTCCACCGGTGAGAACGCAGATCTGGCCGACACGAGCGCCCAGATCGCCACGCTCGTGCCGGTCGTCCGAGCGCTGGTCGACGAGGGCATCCTGGTCTCGGCCGAGACGTATCACACCGAGGTGGCGACCGCCGCGCTCGATGCGGGTGCCGGTGTGATCAACCTCACCGGCCGGGTCGACGACGTCGAGCTCTACGAGGCGATCGCCCGGCACGATGCCGGTCTGATCCTCTGCTACACGCCCGGTGAGACCGCACGGTCGTCCGATGATGTTCCGCCGGCCGACGTCATGATCGACGAACAGATGGCCTTCTTCGTCCAGCGGCTGGCGATGATCACCGATGCGGGCGTCGAGAAGATCTGGATCGATCCCGGTTTCGGGTTCGCTCTGAACCTGCCCGACGGCCCGGATCGCGTCCGGTACCAGACCGACAACATGCTCCAGTCGTTCCGGTTCCGCACGCTGGGCTGGCCGGTCTGCGTGACGATGGCGTCGTCGGTCTACCTGTTCCACGACGAGGTCCGCTCCGCCGAGACGGGGATGGCGGCGCTGGCGTTGCTGGCGAAGGCGAACCTGTTGCGGAGTCACGAGGTCGCACGCGTCCAGCCGATGCTCGACCTCATCGACATCTGCGGCGACTGACGTAGCGTCGCAACGGACTCAGGGTCGCCGGCCGCGGAAGAAGTCGACCAGCAGCCGGCCGCATTCGTCGGCCAACACGCCGATGGTGCGGGGGACCCGGTGGTTCAACACCTCGCCATCGATCAGATCGAACCGACTGCCCGCCGCACCGGCCTTGGGGTCGCTCGCGCCGAACACGAGGCGGCCGAGCCGGCCGTTGACCATCGCACCTGCACACATCGCGCACGGTTCGAGCGTCACGACCAGCGTGCAGTCGTCGAGTCGCCAGTGGCCGATCTTCGCCGCCGCATCACGCAACGCCAGGATCTCGGCGTGAGCGGTGGGGTCCCCCGTGAGCTCACGTTCGTTGTGGCGGGCCGCGATGATCTCGCCATCACGAACCACGATCGCGCCGACCGGCACGTCATCGTGTTCGAGTGCGGCCCGGGCTTCGACGAGCGCGATGCTCATCATCGCCCCGTCGTCACCCTGCGTCACGATCGCAGTCTGTCACTGCTGGAAGGTCGGCACCGAGGGTTCGACCAGCTGTTCGGCGATCACGCCCACGAGTGCCGCGGCCGCTGCTGCCGTCTCACCGGGAACGGTTCGAGCGATCTGGTGGACCCTGGGGAGCGAGGGCAGTGACGCGCCGCGTGGCCACTCGACGATGTCGTCGTTGAGGTACCACGAACTCAGCACCCCGACACCGAGCCCGGCCTGGATGGCCGCCAAGACGCCGCGCGTCGCCGATCCGGAGAAGGCGTTGGTGTGCTCGATGCCGGCCGCATCGAGGATGGGCTCGCTGAGTTTGCGGTAGAAGCACAGGTCGCCGAAGGTGATCAGCGGAACAGCGCCCTCGTCGTAGGCCCACTCGGAACTCGTCGCCCAGTGGAGGTCGTCGGTCCACAACAACGTGTCGTCGTTGCGGAGCTGTTCGTCGGTGACCTGCATCAGGGCGACGTCGATCTTCCCCTTGTCGACCAACCTCGCGAGCCGCTCGGTGTGATCGATCACGAACTCGATCGTCGCGTTCGGATGCGACCGCTTGAACCGCCCGAGGAGCGACGCGATGTGGGTGGCATCGATCTCCTCGTTGGACCCGAGCTTGATCTTGCCCGTCAGCTCGGGGCTGCGCAGGCGCCAGACGGCACCGTCGTGCAGGCGGACGATCGCTCGGGCGTCGTCGAGCAGTGCGCGCCCGTCACGGGTCGGTCGGACGGTGTGGCCATCGCGAATGAGCAGCGGCCGACCGACCCGCTCTTCGAGACGCTTGATCTTCCAGCTGACCGCAGACTGCGTGACGTTCAGACGCTCTGCGGCGCGGGTCATCCCGCCGGTGTCGAGCACGGCGAGATAGGTACGCAGCGACTCGACATCGAGCTGCAGATCGGCCATTCACCGAGTATGACGCTCTGTCATCGAAAACACAAATAGCTCGGCGTTGTGTCATGAAGTTCGCGTGCCGACAATACGAGTATGACCATGACCGACACCCCCCGAACCGTGATCCAGCGAGCCCGGCGTCGCCGCAGCCACCCTGCAGCCCGCCGCCGGATGCAGCGACTCGCGAGTTACCCCGGCCCGACCAACTCGCCGAGCGAGATGGCCATCAGGTCGATCCACGAGAAGCGATCGACGCCGCGCTGGTGAAACTGACGCCGGCGGCAGCCGATCGCCGGTTGCCGCCGTCGGGCCGGTGCTCGCCGACGAACCGAAGACGCCACCGAACCACTCGCTGACGCGTGCCGCAGGCCGGAGTCGGGCGAGTGCGTTCGAACACTCGCGGCGTTCCACGGGCGTCCGCACCGACGGCGCGAGCGACAGCGAGCCGGACGGGACGGCAGCGAGCGCAGCAAGGGCGCATGCCCCGCCCCTGAGCGGAGAGGGTGGGATTCGAACCCACGGACCCGTGAAGGTCACACGCTTTCCAAGCGTGCCGATTCGGCCGCTCTCGCACCCCTCCTGGTGTTGCATGGCAACGATATCTGCCGGGTAACGTGGACGCACTCGTCGGGTTCCCGGCGGGTGAGGTGACGGTCGGGTCCTGTGCAATGGGCGCCCGTGAACCAGGTCAGGCCAGGAATGGAGCAGCCTTCATCGGCATCGCTCGTGTGCCGCAGATCGCCTGGCCGTCACCTCACCCGCCAGGAGCCCGTGGTCGTGTTCGAGGGTGGTCGACGTGCGGGTCCGCCGGTTCGGCCGTGGGGATGATGCCCGAGGCACTGCATGCGGGCACGGTCCGGGTCTCGGCCTGCGGGCCCGGGGAACGCCGGACGATCGTCGGAACCGTCGGGTGAACCAGCGCGCCGGCGAGTGAGGAGCGGCCATCCCCGCCTGCGCGGCCCCGGCCCGTTGCCGAACGGCCGGGTTCCTCCGATGTGCGCGTGAGTACTGTGTCGTCGTGAAGGTGCATCTGGTCGACGGGACGTACGAGCTGTTCCGGCAACACTTCGGGAGTGCGAACCGACGCGGTGAATCGGGTCGTGAGCCGGGCGAGTTCGATGCCACGATCGGCGTGCTGACCTCGACGCTCCAATTGATCGAGGACGGCGCGACCCACGTCGGGGTGGCCAGCGACCACGTCATCGAGTCGTTCCGCAACGACCTCTGGGACGGCTACAAGACGAGTGAGGGCATGCTGCCCGAGCTGCTGCACCAGATCCCGGTGATGGAGGAGGCGCTGATCGCCATGGGCGTCGCCACGTGGGCGATGGTCGAGTGGGAGGCCGACGACGCACTCGGCGCCGCTGCCCAGGTCGCCGATCGTGACGAGCGGGTCGAGCAGGTGCTCATCGTGACCCCCGACAAGGATTTGGGGCAGTGCGTGACGGGCCGACGCGTCGTGCAGTACGACCGGCGCAAGCGCGAGATCATCGACGAGGACGCCGTGCGCGAGAAGTTCGGCGTGGGTCCCGAATCGATTCCCGACTACTTGGGCCTGGTGGGTGACACCGCAGACGGCTTCCCCGGCCTGCCCGGGTGGGGTGCGAAGTCCGCATCTCGGGTGCTCGCCCGGTACACGCACCTGGAGGACATCCCGCCCGAGGCCAGCCTGTGGGAGGTCGACGGGCTCCGCGGTGCCGCGAAGCTGTCGAAGACGCTGCAGGAGAACATGGAACTCGCCCTGCTCTTCCGGATCATCGCCACCGTCGACCGTGACGTGCCCGTCGGCGTCGTCGACGACTGGCGGTGGCATGGACCCAGCGCCGAGTTCGCTGCGGTGTGCGATCGCCTCGGGATACCGGCGATGGCCACTCGCGCGGCAGCACTCGCTCCCTGACCCGTCGGCGACGCGGTGCTCGCCGGTGCTCAGCGGTCGCGGGCCGACCGTGGCCGTGCCGTGCGCTGCGTGCCTCAGCGTCACGGCACGGCCTTGGCCGTCCGCGGGATCTCAGTGACCGGCCGGGGCGGCTTGCGCCCGTTCCCTTCGGAGTGCGAGCTCGACCAGGGCGACCAGACCGCCCTTGACATCGGTGCGCTCACGCGCATCGCAGAACAGCATCGGAACCTCGTTGTCGACCTGAACCGCTTCGCGAATGGCGTCGATCTCGTGTGTCTTCTGGCCATCGAACGGATTGACGGCCACGATGAAGGGCATCTGGCGTGCTTCGAAGTAGTCGATCGCAGCGAAGCAATCACCCAGCCGCCGGGTGTCGGCCAGGATGACGGCACCGATCGCCCCACGAGACAGTTCATTCCACATGAAGTGGAATCGTTCCTGACCGGGGGTTCCGAACAGGTACAGGATGATCTCCGGCGTCAACGAGATGCGACCGAAGTCCATCGCGACCGTCGTCGTCTCCTTGGTGGCGATGTGCGACAGGTCGTCGACCTGAGCCGACGCCGAGGTCATCATCGCTTCGGACCGGAGCGGCTCGATCTCGGAGATCGTGTTGACGAACGTCGACTTGCCGACACCGAACCCGCCGGCGACGACGATCTTGACGGGGATCTTGCCCGGTGATGCAGTGGGATCAGAGATTACGGACACCGTCGAGCACCCTTTCCAGGAGACTTCCGTAGGCCGGTGCGGTGACCGGCGTGTGCAGTACGACGGCGCCGTCGGTGATGAGGTCGGCGACCAGGACGCGGGCGACGCCGAGGGGCAGCTCGAGTCGCGCTGCGAGTTCGATCAGCGCCATCGGGGTCTGGACCAGTTCGATGAGCTTGGCCGCCTCCCAGCGATAGGCACCGAGGTGCTGCGACGCACGGGTATTCGCCTGGATCTGCGACTCGAGGCCGATCTCGACGTCGCCGCCGGTTCGACCGCCGGTGATCGCGTACGGTCGGATCAACCGGCCGGTGTCCTCCAGCCCGTCATCGGCATCGACCTGTTCGATGCGGAGTTCGGTGTCGTCGACCATGGTCACCGCCTCGAGAGCATGAGGCTCTTGAGTTCCTCGCGCACCTCGGGGGTCAGGACATCGCCGGCGCGGTCGGCGAAGACGGCGATCTCGTAGCCGATCGTGCCGATGTCGGCGTCGGCGCCGGTCACGACGCACATGAGCGAGCCGTCACGGATACCGGTGACGAACATCCATCCCTGTTCCATTTCGACGATCACGTTCGACACGGCACCGGCGCCGAAGCGGCCGGCCGATCCGTATGCGAGACCGATCATGCCGGACGCGACGGCGGCGAGCCGTTCGCCGGCCTCACGGTCGACTCCGTCCGAGGCGGCGAGTGGGAGGCCGTCGGACGAGACGACGACGGCCTGACGGACGGCGGCGACTTGCTGGACGAATCGTCCGACGAGCCAGTTGAGGTTCTCTGCTGCTGCGTTCATCGGGATTCCCCTCCGGGACCGTGGCCGTTCTGGCCGTGGTGGTCGTTGTGGTCGTGGTAGACGTCGGAGCCGGCGGTGAGGTCACCGTTGGCGTTCGTGAACTCTGACTGGAATGCCCGCAGCCGATCGCGGAGGGCACTCGGATCGACACGGCTCTGCGTGACGGCCTGCGGCTCGTCGAATCGTCCGATGGGGTCGCTGCCGCGGGGGCGTGTCGGGAGATCGCCGGCGGGTTCGGCGTGGAGCGCCGAGCGTCCGCTGTCGAACGCAGCGAGCGCGGCCTGGAGTGCGCCGGGCTCGCTGGAGGTCACGGCGGGCTCGCCACCCGGCGTGAGTGCCGGGTCGGCCAGGCGGTCGGGCCCCTCTGGGCCGGTGCCGCGCTGGGTTCGCGTCGGGAGTGCCGGTGTGTCGTCGATCGGCCTCGGAACCGGTGCGGGTCGCGCCGTGTCGGGGCTGACGGGCCGTTGTGTGAGCCCGCTGGCGCCGATCGGGGGCGCGGGGGGTACGTCGAACTCGCCGTGCGAGCGAGACGGCGGAGGTGGGGGCAGATCGGCCAGGCCGTCGGCGGGTACCGGCTCGGTGGTCGGCGTGCCGGTGGGCGCGGTCGCTGCCTCGATCGGCGGTCCCTCGAGCGTGTTCGTGTCGAACCCGGGGACGTCGAGCGACATCGTCGTCCAGTCCATGCCCGTCGCAGGAGCGGAGTCGGGCGCTGCGGGCGACACGTGGTCAGATTGCCGCTCGTGCATCTCGAACTCGTTCGCGAGCGGCGGTGCGGCCGGCACGTCGGCCACGTCCGGCGCGGCGATCCCGGACGGTGCCGCGATCACGGGCGGGGTGTCGATGACGGGTGCCGCGACCATGGGCGGGGCGTCGACGACGGGGACCTCGGGTGCTTCGATCTGCGGCGTGGCGGCTGCGAGCGGCTGGTCGTTCCAGGCCACGATCTGCTCGACGGGTTGGGCCGGCTCGGTCGCAGCGGGTGGCTGTTCGGCGGGGGCGTCCATCGGGCCGAACAGCGAGCTCGGTAGCACGACGTCGACGGTCAGGCCCGGGCTGCCGGCGCTCAGGGTGACCTCGATCCCGTGCTTGTTCGCGAGCAGCGACACCACCGAGATGCCGAGCGTCGACTCGACCGAGAGGCCGACGATGGGAGGCTCGCGCAGGAGCTCGTTGAGTTCGGCGAGGCGATCGGGGCTGATCCCGACGCCGTCGTCGACGATGCGCAGCATGTACGAGTCGCCGGCACGGCGCCCACCGACACGCACCGGACTGCCCGGAGGACTGAACGACGTGGCGTTGTCGAGCAGCTCGGCGAGCAAGTGGGAGATGTCGGCGACGACGGTGCCGCGCACCTGCAGGCTCTCCAGGTGCTGGATCTCGATGCGGCGATAGTCCTCGACCTCACCGATCGACGCACGGACGACATCGTCGATCTCCGTCGCCTTGACCCGGCGACGCTTGGGCTCGGCGTTCGCCAGAACGAGCAGCGATTCGCTGTTGCGGCGCATCCGGGTCGCCAGGTGGTCGAGTTGGTAGTAGTTCGACAGGACTTCGTGATCGTCGACTCCGGCCTCGAACTCGTCGAGCATCGACAGCTGCCGGTCGATCAACGAGCGGTTGCGGCGCGCCATCGTGATGAAGATGTCCGATACGCCCCGGCGGAGCACCTCGACCTGCTCGTGGGCGACGTCGATCAGCGTCTCCTGCATCGAGTTGAAGGCATGCGCGAGGTCTGCGAGGTCGTCGCCGCCGCGAGCGTTGACAGGCTCGATATCGGGGAGGACCGCCTTGCCGCGTGGGTCGCGGAGCGCTTCCACCAGGGCCGGGAGTTGCTCGGAGGCCACCCGGTTGGCGTTGTCGGCCACGGCCTTGACTCGACGTGTGATCGAACGGGTGACGAACCAGGCGACGAGTGCCGCGACCAGTACGACGGTGAGGATGATGCCGATCCGGCGCAGCGTGGCGCTCTCGGCAGCGTTGGCCTGGGCATTCGCCCGATCGACGATCGAGTCGCTGATCTCGCGCTGGAACCCGACGCCCTGGTCGACGACGGCGCCGAACCCGTTGGTGTCGAACGTCTCGAGCTGGCCGGCGTCGGCGGCACGTGCGACGTTGTTGAGGTCGGTGCCGTAGCTCGCCATCGTGATGCTGAATCCCGACTGGCGGAACTCTGCCGCCCACTCGTCGGGGGCGATCGCTTCGAACTCGCCGAGGGTGCTCTGCATGCTGGCGAACGCGTTGCGTGCCTGCGCGATCGGCGTGCGGTCGTTCGCATCGTTCGGCCAGTTGCTGGTGCCGGCGATCACGTCGTTGGCGTGGAGCCTCGCCTCGGCCAGCTTCACGACAGCGAGCAACTCACGACCGAGTTGGGCGTCACCCGCTTCGGCGGGCAGGAGCTGACCGACGGCGACGAACTCACGGTTGGCAGCGGCGTAGGCCTCGACCGGATCGATGTCGCCGGCCATCTCCGGCGCGATGGCGGCCATGTCGACGTTCCGGCGGGCGGCCGAGAGTGCCGAACGGCCCGCGGTGATGTGGGCGCCGGCTGCCTCGAACGCGCCAAGCTCCTCGACGGAGGCTCGCAGGTCGTTGATGGCCTGGTCGGTCGCCCGACGGGTCGCGGCGGCGTCGGCGGTGTCCGTGGTCGTGGCTGCGTCACCTTCGGTGACGTCGGACAGCTGCACTGCCTCCGCTTCGACTGCGTTGAGCGTGGTGATGAGCGGTTCCCAGACGCTGCCCAGTTGCGCACCGCTGCGAGAACGCTCGATCTCGTTGAGATCGCTCCGAACGGTCAGCGCGAGCAGGCCGCCGACCGCGATGATGAGGGGGAGTGCGGCGGCGAACAGCTTGGTCGACAGTGAGAGGCGTCGCATGAAAGGCGTTTCCTTCGGTTGGTTCCTGTCGAGCACCGGGTGGGCGGCCCGCCCGTGCAACCTCGTTGCGGCCGGAAGGACGGTTCGATGCTCGAACGTGTCGAATCTCTATCGGGGCCGATATCGAGTATCTTGAGAAAAAGCGAACACTCGCCCGGACAAGAGTGTGCGCCGGGTCGGGAGACCACCAGATCGGGGGTGTCGCAGGGCCAACACGGTTTCTCTGCGATTCCTCAAGCTTCCCGGAGCTTCGACCGATAGGTGCCTCGTGACCCACGCTCGAGTGCCACCACCAGTGAACCTCGAGTCGACGACAAGGGTTCGAACCGGTGGAGGAGCATCAGCGACTCCTCGGTCCGAACCAGGGGTTCGCCGCCACGAACCTGTGGCGGTCCAGCGGGAGGATCGTTTCTGACATGACGACGGAGATCGACGAGTTTCGGAAGGGCTTGGTGGCTGCTGTGCAGGCCGAGCTCGAACGGCACGCGTCAGCAGTCGTAGCCGAGGTCGATCGCCTCCGAGAGGAGGGCCGGAGCGAACGTGCGCAGATGCGTCAGGAGTTCCAGCAGCAGATGGCCGCGATCGCGGCGTCGGTCGAGCAGTCCCAGGCCCGCGCCGAGGCGTACGCCGACCGCTCGCGTGAGACGCTCGAACAGCGCCTCTCCGATTCCGAGAGCCGTCAGACCCGCCGGGTGGACGACGCGACTGCCGGTCTCGAGGGTCTGGTCGCCGAGGCGGTCCGCCCGGTGGTCGGTGGGCTCAAGGACGACAACGAGGCCATGGCCCGCAAAGTCGACGGGCTCGACGCCAACCTGCGTCGATTCGACGAGCAGGCGGCCCGGATGGTCACCTACTTCAACGATGTGTCGTCGACCATGGAGGCCAAGCAGGACGAGCTCAGTGTCACCCTGAAGACCGAGGTCGCGGCCGAGATCGACACGCTCAAGAAACTGGTCGACGACAACGACTCCGCGATCCGTCGCTTCCAGAACGAGGTCGGCCAGTCCGTTTCCGCCAAGGTGAACGATGCAGAGGACCGGTTCAACAACCGCCTGCTCGCCGCCGAGAGCCGGATGAAGGAAGACGCCGGCACCAAGATCGCCGAGATCCAGGCTCATGTCGGGCGGATCAGCACGGGGCTCGACGATACGATGACGGTGCTCAACGATCGTGTCGCGTCGCTCGACGACCGATTCGTCGAGACCGATCGACGCATCGACCATCTGGCCGAGTCGGTGCAGGGCATCGATCAGGATGCGCTCGAGGAACTGAAGGACAAGATGTCGAGCGCGGCCGGTGAGGCGATGCTCGTGCGCATCGAGATGGAACGCATGGAGAAGAACGTCGCCGAGAAGACCGACGGTCTCTCGGTGCGGATGACCGATGTCGAGACCCAACTGCAGGACGCCACGATGGACGTGTCCACCGCCGTGCAACTCGATCGTCTGGAGGAGATCGAGCGATCGTTGATCGAGCTCAACCCGGACCAGTTCGTCCGACGAGGCGAATCATCGAACGAATCAGTGAAGAACGACGCTGCGGCTGCCGATGGAGACCTCGGCGTGTCCGCCAGCGACGGATACGAGATGTAACGGGGACCAGGATGGCACTTCGCAAGAACAAAGACGACAAGCGGCCGAACGACGGCGACGGCGCATCGGGTGGCGGTCTCGCGGTCGAGGAGCGCCCCGGCGAGAGTGTCGAGGAGTGCGTGGCCGTGGGCCAGGCGCTCGTCGAAGCAGGCCACCTCCCCTCCGAGTCGCTGGCGGAGGCCCTGACCGATGGCCGGGGCGAGCTGTGGACGTTCGGCAACACCGTGCTCACCAAGTACGGCGTCGGCCGGCGTGAGTACGCGGCCGCACTCGGTCGGGCCGTCGGGCTGCAGGTCGCCGACACCCAGGCCACGGAGGCCAACCCCGAAGCGGCCGCACTCGTCGAGGAGGCGGTGGCGCGCAAGTTCTACTTCGTGCCGATCGCCGAACACGGCGGAACCGTCGTCGTCTGGGGTGCCGATTGCTCGCCCGCCAAGCGGGAAGCCGCGCGAGACCGCCGCCGGGAAGCGGTTCGAGTGGTTCGCCACCGACCCGAAGACCGTCACGTCCTACACCGAGCAGATGTGGCGTTCCGACGCCGACATCGGTCGGTTGGTCGCCTCGTTCCAGGAGACCGACGCAGCCAGCCAGGCTGCGGACGAGGCGATCAACTCGGTCAGCCTCGACGACCAGGCGCCCGTGGTGCAGCTCGTCTCACGAATCGTCGGCCAGGCGCTGCGTGACCGTGCGTCCGACATCCACATCGAGCCGCTCGACAAGGAGGTCCGCGTCCGCTACCGCATCGACGGTCAGCTGGTCGAGGCGGTCAGGTTGCCGATGTCGGCCCACAATCCGCTGGTCAGCCGGCTGAAGATCATGTCGGCGATGAACATCGTCGAGAAGCGTGCACCGCAGGACGGCCAGTTCTCGACGGTGGTCGACGGGCGCCCGCTCGATGTACGTGTCTCCACGGTGGCCACCGTGTTCGGTGAGAAGGTCGTCATGCGACTGCTCGACAAGAGCAAGTCGATGGTCGGCCTGCACGAGCTCGGCATGCCGCGCGAGACGTACAACACCTACTCGAAGATCGTGCACGCCCCGTACGGCATGGTGATCTGTGCCGGTCCGACCGGCGCCGGCAAGACCACGACGCTCTACGCGACCCTGCTCGAGATCAACTCGGGCGGCAAGAACGTCACCACGATCGAGGATCCGGTCGAATACGTGTTCCCCGGCATCAACCAGGTCGGTACCAACGAGCGTGCCGGCTTGACCTTCGCCACCGGTCTCAAGGCCCTCCTCCGACAGGACCCCGACGTCATCCTCGTCGGTGAGGTCCGCGACGCCGACACCGCCCGGATCGCGGTGCAGTCGGCGCTCACCGGTCACTTCGTGCTCTCGTCACTGCACGGCAACGACTCCGTCGCCGCCGTGCACCGTCTGCTCGACATGGGCATCGAGGCGTTCCTCGTGGCCTCGGCCGTCGTCGCGGTGGTCTCGCAGCGTCTCGTGCGCCGTCTCTGCGACAACTGCAAGGAGGAGTACGAGCCGACCGCCGACGAGATCGCGGTGTTCCGCCAACACTCCGGAGGCAGCGACAAGGTCCACTTCTTCCGTGGCAAGGGGTGCAGCTACTGCAGCAACACCGGCTTCCACGGACGGATCGGTGTCTATGAGCTGTTGAAGATCACGCCCGAGTTGCGCCGCCTGATCGTCGGCTGGGCCACCACCGAAGAACTTCGACGTCTCGCCGTTGCGCAGGGTATGCGCACGATGCTGCGTGAGGCCATGCAGCTCGTCGAAGACGACGTGACCACCATCCCCGAAGTCGTCAAGACGTTGTTCACCTCATGACGTTCCTTTCTCACACCCCTGGGAGCATGTGATGCCCAAGTTCGCCTATTCCGCCATCGACGCCGCCGGCGCCGAGATCGAGGGCACCACCAAAGCCGACACGATCGGCACCGCCCGGTCGATCCTGGTGGAACAGAATTTGTTCCCGATCAAGATCGAAGAGGCGCGTGGTCTCTTCGACTTCGAGCTCACCAAGGAGAAGGTCAAGAAGAAGAACTTGATGAACTTCACCCGCCAGCTGGCGGTGTTCGTCAAGGCCGGTATCCCGATCACCGATGCGCTCACCACGATCGGCGACGAATCGACCGATCCGGCGTTGCGCCGGGCGCTCGGTGAGATGGTCGACGACCTCCGCAACGGCGGTCTCTTCTCCGCTTCGGCGGCTCAGCATCCCCAGGTGTTCCCGAACTACTACGTCGGCATCCTCCAGGCGGCCGAGCTCACCGGTCGCCTCGACGAGTCGCTCGACTCGCTGGCCGAGTTCATCAAGCGCGAGATGGACACCCGCTCCAAAGTGGTGGGCGCGCTCGCCTATCCACTGGTGGTCATGTCGATGTCGATGGTGACCGTGCTCGTGCTCGCCGGCTACGTGTTGCCGCAGTTCAAGCCGCTGTTCGAGGAACTGGACGCCGAGCTGCCGCTGCCGACGCGCATGATGCTGTTCTTCGCACGGTTCTTCGGCGACCTGTGGTACATCACGGCGATCTTCTTCCTGCTGATCATCGCGACGGTCGCGTTCTTGGCGATGCATCCCACGGGCAAGGAGCTCTGGCAACGTTTGTCGCTCAAGATCCCGGTGATCGGTGGCATCATCGAGTACGCGATCCTCGAACGCTTCTGCGCCGTGCTCGGCACGATGCTCGTGGCCGGCGTCGCCGTTCCGTCGGCCATGGAGACGACGACCGAGGCGGTCGCCAACATCGTCTACCGTGAGCAGCTCGACATCGCTCGCCAGCAGATGCTCGAGGGCTCGGGATTCACGCAACCGCTGATCGAGACCGAGCTGTTCCCCGGTGCCGCCCGGCAGATGTTCAAGGTCGGTGAAGAGACCGGTACCCTCGATCAGCAGCTCGAGGTGGCCGCCGAGTACTTCAACCGTGAACTCGAGTTCCGGATCCAGCGGTTCACGACGATGTTCGAGCCGATCATGATCATCTTCGTCGGTGCCGTCGTCGGGTTCGTCGCGATCGCTCTCGTGTCCGCCATGTACGGCGTGCTGAACGGCGTGCAGGAAGACGTGTGATCACGCATGCCAGATCAGATCGACGATGTCCTGGCCGATGAACACGGCCACGATCGCGCCGGCCGCGAGAAACGGTCCGAACGGCAGAGCCGTCTTGCGTCCGGCGCTGCCCACGCTCATGGCGACGACGCCGACGACGGCGCCGAGCAGGAAGCCGAGGAACAGCCCGATCGGCACGATGCCCGGGTTGAGGTAGCCCAGGTGCATGCCCAGCAGCGGAGCCAGGCGAACGTCTCCGTCCCCCATGCCACCGCGACTGGCCACGTAGATCAGCCACATGATCGCGAGGGCGATGGCGGCGCCGAGCGCCGCCTGCCAGATCCGTTCGGGCTCGTCGTCGACCAGGGCGGCCACGACCAGTACCGGTGCACTCAGCGCCATCGCCGTGTACGTGATCTCTCTCGGCAGCCGCTTGGTGCGCAGGTCGATCCACACCAGCGCCACCAGGGCTGCGCCCATGATGCAGAACGCGATCAGCGCGATGTCGGCGCCGAACTGCAGCCCGAACGCGACGAACAGCGCAGCGGTCGCCGTTTCGATGATCAGTGGCTCCGTGCCGATCGGAGTTCCGCAGTGGCGACACTTCCCGCGCAGAGCCACCCAACTCCCGATCGGCACCAGATCGAGTGCCGTCAACCGATTGCCGCACGAGCCGCACGCGCTCGGCGGCTCGACCACCGAACCGCCACGCGGCACGCGATCGACCACCACGGTCAAGAACGAGCCGATCAACAACCCCATCACGGCGCAGGCAAGAAGAACCAGTGTCGTCTCCATCTCGTCAGCACGCTAGGCCCCCTGGGTCGTCGCGGAAGGGAACTCTGATGTTCGATCCAGATCCAGTACTCGTCACCTTGTTGCAGGCGACCGTCAACAGCGGTGCCTCCGACCTCCACCTGACCGTCGGTCGGGCTCCGACCGCACGGCGCGACGGCACGCTGGTCAGCTTCGAGAACGTCAAGCTGCTCGAGAGTGCCGACACCGAGCGCATGGTGATGTCGTTGCTCGACGACAACCAGCGGCGCGAACTCCAGGAGATGTATCAGGTCGACTTCTCGTTCGGCATCCCCGGACTGGGCCGCTTCCGTGCGAACGCCTACCACCAGCGCAACTCGTTGGCGCTGGCACTGCGCGTGATCCCGTTCCGGGTCCGCTCGCTCGAGGAACTCGGCGCACCGCGGTCGGTCACCAACTTGCTGAACCGTCCGTACGGCTTGGTGCTCGCAGTCGGTCCGACCGGTTCCGGCAAGTCGACCACCTTGGCGGCGATGATCGACCGGATCAACGAGAGCAAGCCCGTGCACATCCTGACCATCGAGGACCCGGTGGAATACCTCCACCATCACAAGGTCGCCATGGTCAATCAGCGTGAGGTCGGTACCGATGCGGTGTCGTTCGAACAAGGTCTTCGCAGCGCCCTTCGTGAGGACCCCGACGTCGTGCTCCTGGGCGAGATGCGAGACCTGGAGTCGATCCAGATCGCGCTGAGCCTGGCCGAGACCGGACACCTGGTGTTCGCCACGTTGCACACCAACGACGCGTCCCAGGCACTCGACCGCATGATCGACGTGTTCCCCAGCGACAAGCGCGACCAGATCCAGACGATGCTGGCCGGCGCGCTGCAGGGCGTGCTCTCGCAGCGTCTGTTGCCTGCGATCAGCGGCGGTCGGGTCGCGGCCTACGAGGTGCTGATGGGATCCGAGGCCGTGAAGAACCTGATCCGAGAGGGCAAGAGCCGCCAGCTGCGCAACGTCGTGGCGACCGGCGGTCCCGAAGGCATGCAGACGATCGAGATGGACCTCGCCCGCCTCGTGACGTCGGGGCTCGTGACGATGGAGATGGCGCAGTCGGTGTCGGCCTACCCGGCCGAGATCCAGGCCCAGGTGTCCACACTTCGCGCACAGTCGCAGGCGCAGGCGACGACGGCATCCGGTCAGGCGGCGACGTCCGGCTCCGGTGTTCGCGCCGGCGACGAGAATGCGTCCGCCGGATCGAACGGCGACGGTGCGGTCCAGACCAACGAGCCAGGCCGGACGGCCGAGCCGGCCGCCACCGGCTGATCGATGGCCGGGCCACGCGACAATCCGTTCAAGGCGATCGGCGGGGTGACACCCTGCCCTGGCGGGTGGCTCGTACTGCCGGCGCGCCTGGCAGGTGTCACGACGGTCGCCGAGGAGGCGTTCGTGCTCAAGACGTTGATGGAGGTGCTCGACTACCGGCCGAAGTTCGACTTCGGAGCGATCAACATCCCCTTCGGGTATCCCGAACGTCCTCAGGGCCAGTTCCGGCAGTGCGACACCGAGGCGCGAGAACTGATCGGTTGGCCACGACGGGTCAGTCTGCGCCCGGTGCCGTCTCGGCCGGCGCTGTTCGCGAAGAGCCGCAAGGAGGCCCTGCAGCTCGAGCCGTGGTTGACCAAGAACGACTTCCGCCATTTCCGGTGGATGAAGGAAGCGGCGACCGAGATCCAGCCGTTCCACAGTCGCTCGTGGTACAGCGGCAACTCTGCGCTGTCGTTCCAGCACATGAACGGCGACACACCGCTGACGACGTCGCCGTATCACGACGACGGGCGCGTGGAACGACTCGAGTTGATCCGTGCCAAGCTCCCGGGCGTCGACGACGTGATCGAGCGGGTGCCGCCCGACGGTGCCGGCCAGGTGCACATGTACGAGGCGGCCGCGCTGTTGTGGACGGCGCGACGTGCCTCTGGTCGAGCGATCAGCCGCCTGCCGATGGATCCCGAGTGGGACGACGGCGGCATCCGTATCGAACTGGTTCGGTAGCACCGACCCTCACGCCCGACGGGCGATTCGGTCGACGTTCGACGCGTGTCAGATGAGCGACAGGCCCGCCACGGGTTCGCCCCGCTGCTCGGCCAGGACCGTGTCCAAGAACGCCGTCATCGTTCCGGCGAGTTCGTTCTGTCGGGCGAAGCACCGTTCGAGGGTGCTCCCGAGTTCGTCGATCCGGCCTTCGATGTCGGTGATCCGATCGTTCATGGCGTTCGTCGACGGCCCCGGCGCCGAGCCGGTCCGGTGGTCGTCGCGCTCGGAACGCACCTGCTCGATGAGACCGATGAGCGTGTCACGACTTCGATCGAGGTCGGCTCGGGCCTCGCCACGGGCGAACTCCGCTTGCTGGCGGGCGATCTCCGCGTGCGCGGCGATCGTTGTGAACTGGGAGTCAACTCGATCCCGCAGTTCTGCGACTTCCGCCCGAAGCTGTTCGACGGTGTTCACGAGTTCGGCGGCGGCCTCGTCGCCGAGGATCCCTCGTTCTCCCAGCGTGTGTTGTGTTTCTCGACGGTTGAACACAATCCCCTACTTCACTTGTCGTGGCGGCATGGGTGCGCAGAGCACCTCTGGTGAATGTCATCGGCAGACGCCTCAGTTTTCTTGAACTTTCGCTTCTCGTGGAAAAACCGACGGAATGTCCTAAAGTGTTCCTGCTGCAATGCCGAAGACCACAATGCGCAACCGGGAGCCTGTCTCACGGTGCGGTACACCAGTGAGATAGTTTGCCCATCCTGGGCGGAAGGAAAAGGAAACCACCATGAAGAAGCAAGACGAGGGCTTTACGCTCATCGAACTCCTGATCGTGATCGTGATTCTCGGCATCCTGGCCACCGTTGTGGTGTTCTCGGTCCGTGGTATCACCGATCAGGGCAAGGACAACGCCTGCGACACCGACGTTCGCACCGTCGAGGTCGCGCTCGAGTCGTACTTCGCCAAGTACGGCAACGCTTCCACGCCGACGCAGACGCAGATCCAGGCTGCCGGTCTCATCCGCGACGTCTCGACCAACGCGGCCATCGTTTCGGCCGACAGCGTCGTCCGCACCGGCGACTGCGCCTGATCGAAACCCGATCCGTTCGGAGCCCCACGACTACGGTCGTGGGGCTTCGTCGCGTTCCAGGGAGGTGATCGAGATGCACTCAGTCCGGACGTCACGGGAATCGGCGTCGTGTTCGGGTCTCGCCGGGGCGTCCGATGCTGCCGACCCCACGACCGTCCCGATCGCACACGTTCCGTGGGTCTCGCCGGCCGACGTCGAACAACTCGCCGACGTCCTCCCCTCCGGCGCCGATGTCGGCGTGCGTCTCGTGCCGCCGGACGAACCGTCGCTCGTCCTCTCGTCGATGCAACGGCGTTCCACCCAACTCCATCAGCTCGGTCGTCCCGACCGCCGACCGCTCGCCGTGGAGGAGCCCGACACCGCCGGGGCACCGCTGGCGCTGGTGCCTGCCGGGTACCGGTTGTCGGACGATGCCGGAGTCGGGCTGCTGCGGCGCGATGAGCAGTCGGGAATGGAACGCCGGCGCGAATCGGAGTGGCGATGACCGCGCCGGGCGCGCACGACGAGATCGGCCTCACCATCGATGCGACGCCCGAGACCGATCACTCGGACGAGGTCGTTCCCGACGACGAAGGCGCGACGGGATTCCTGGCACGTCGTGGCCTCACGACGTGGGACGGCCTCGCCATCGCCGCAGCGGTCCTCCTGGTCGTCGCTTTCGTCCCGGCGGTGTTCTTCGAGAGCTGGACGCCGCGGATGGCGATCGTGCTGGCGATCGGGCCGACCGGGCTCGTGCTGTTGGGCCGACTGGGGTTCCGACGGGATCGTGCGGCCGTCGCGCTGGCACTCGCGCTGGCCTGGACGCTGGTGTCCGCCCTGGTGGGGCCCGCCGTGCGCTCGTCACTGCTCGGCTTCGTCGGACGGGATCTCAGCGCTCTCGCGGTCGTCCTGTCGTCCGCGTTCTGGTCGCTGGGCATCGCAGTCTCGGATCGCGGTCGCCGCGTGTTGATCGAGGCGGTCGTCTGGGCGGGCTCCGCCAGCGCGGTCGTGGGAATCGCTCAGGCACTGGGCAACGTCACCACGGGGCCGCTTGCGATGCTGAGCGGCCGTCCGACCGGGTTTGCGACCAACCCGGTGTTCTTCGGCGCGGTGAGTGCGATGGGCCTCGCTGCTGCCATCGTGCTCGCGGCCCGTGACCGATCACCCCGGTTCTTCCTCGCGATCGTGGTGCTCGGAGCCGCGACGAGCATGTCCGGGTCGCGAGCCGCAATGGTCGGTGCTGTCGTCGTGCTCGTCGGCTTCGCCGTGACGTCGCGTTCGAGGGCGTCGACACTCGCCTCCGCGATCGGGGCTGCGTCGGTGCTGGCCGGTGTCGTGGTCGACCGGTGGTTCGGCGCGGGACGGAATGCGGCAGAACGCTTGATCGAGGCCGGATCGGGCACCGACGGTCGGTCGGAGGTGTGGCGCTACGGGCTCGAAGCGTGGACCGATCGGCCGTTCCTCGGGTACGGATTCGGCCGCTTCCGTCCCGCGGTGCAGGGCCGATTCACGCCGACGTTCGTCCGCGACTTCGCACCGGATGACACCACGCAGGCATGGTTCGACGCACACAACGTCGGAATCGGTCTGTTGCTCGCGGTCGGCGTGATCGGCGTGGTGCTGTTCGTGGCGTGGGTGCTGCTCGCACTCGGCATGCAACATGCGTGGGTTGCCTGGATCCTGGTGCCGGTGGTGGTCCATTGGGGACTCCAGCCGGTCTCGCTCTCCACACTCCCGCTGGCGATGCTGCTGTTCGGCCTGGCACGCGGGAAACCACTGCGGCTCCGACGACTGGCTCCGCGGCTCGCCGGCGGTCGTCGCTCCGCTGGTGGTCGGCGTGCTGCTCGGACTGACGCTGCTCACGGTTGACCTGCTCTTCCAGCAGGCTGCGGACGACCTCGACGTCGAGCGGCTCGAAACGTTGTCGACGTTCTTCGCCGACGATCCGATCGTGTCCGACGTGATCGCGCAGGCCCATGCGGCGACGTCATCGTCGGCGGTGCCGACCGCAGACGAACTCGAGTGGCGCCGCCGCTCCGCTCACGCCGAACCCGACCGACCGTACTGGTGGACGCTCCTGGCCGAGAAGCAGTTCGCGAGTGGTGCGTTCGACGCTGCGGAGGTGAGCATCGCCCGGTCGCTCGCTCTGCAGCCGACGAACCGTCGCGCCGTCCGTACCGAGATCCTGCTCGCTCTCCGCGATCGGGACGAGGAACGGCTCGCGACCGCGCTGGCCCTGGCGTGCGACCTCGGTGCGAGCGACTGCACGCTCGACGCGGCTGCACTGATCGTCCAGGCGGACGCCGCCGACGATTCCGGTGGGCGGGAGCCGTGATGCCCGACGAGGTCGACTGCGAGTCCGCGGCGGCACCCCTGCTGCGATCGGTGGGAGACCTCGACATCGGTTCGGTCCTGTTCGGTCGATACCGACCGGTCGATCTCGCGCAGCTCGTGTGGCTGGCGCTGATGAGCGTGGTCGTCATGTCGGGGATGGCGTTCCCGTTCTGGACGCCGCGAGCGATCGTCCTGCTCTGCGTGACGCCGATCGGCCTGGTCGATCTCGCCCGGCTGACATGGGCTCGGGATCGGGCTGCGCTCGCGCTGTCGGCCTTCTGCGGATGGGCACTGTTGTCGGGGTTGCTCTCCGTCGCGCCGGTCAACTCGATCAAGGGGTTCGCGGGTCGGGACACCAGCGTCGTGATGTTGGTGGCATTCGCCACCGTGTGGGCAGTCGGCCGGTCCGCGTCCGAGATCGTTCGCCGTGACGCTCCACTGGTCCTGATGGCCACACTCGGCGCTCACCTGGTCGTCGGGCTGGTCCAAGTGCTGTTCGACGTGACGAGTGGACCCTTGGGCTCGACGCCGGGACGAGCAGCCGGTCTCGCCGTCAACCCCGTGTACTTCGGCGCGCTGATGTCGGCCGGAATGGTCTACGCATGGTGGTCGTACCTCGGCGCGACCAACGAGCGGTGGTGGGTCGCCATTGCACTGACGAGCCTCGGCGTGTCGCTGTCGGGCTCACGCGTGGCGCTGGGCGCCGGCATCCTCCTCGTCGCTCTCGCGTCCGTGCGACGACGGCTCGATCGTGTCGCTCGCGCCGCGGCCGGGTTGCTGTCCGGCACGGTCCTCGGGACGGTTCTGACGGCGTCGATCGGCGCGAGATCCGCGGTCGACCGTGCGACCGGCGCGGACAGTGGAGGTCGATTCGATGTCTGGGTCGCCGGATGGAAGGCGTTCGTCGACGACCCGATCGTCGGATCCGGGCCAGCGCTCTTCCGCACTGCCGCGCAACGCCACTTCACCGACGAGTTCGCGACCCGATTCGACCTCCGCGGCGAGCAGCTGTGGGCCGATCCGCACAACATCGTCGTCAACCTGGCAGTCGGGACGGGTGTGGTCGGGGTCCTTCTCGTGCTGGCGTTCGTGCTGTCCGGGTCCCGACGAAGCGATCGGGCATTGCTCGCCGTCGCCGTCGCCGTCGCCGCGACGTGGCTGGTGCAGCCGATGTCGATCGTCACGGCACCCATCGCCGCCTTCTTCTTCGGGCTCGCGGCACAGCGTCGCACCTCGTCTCCCGAGTCGACGGAAGACGCCCACGCACGGTCGACACATCCGGTTGGCGCCGTCGCCGTGATCGTCGGTCTGGTCTTGGCAGCGGGCCTCTTCACCATCGACCGTCGGGTCGACGCGGCCTGGGGACAATCCGACCCCGCAGAGCTGGCACGAGCCGCCGAATGGTATTGGCGGGATCCGCGGCTGACGGCGCAGGTCGCCGAGCGATACGCGGTGCTCGCGGTCGAGGATGCGAGCTATGTGCCGTTGGCACTGGAATACGCGACGCTGACAGCCGAGTACCAGTCCGAGATCCCGCGTTGGTGGACCGAGCTCGCCGGTCGCCAGCTGTTGTTCGGCGACGTGGGCGGCGCGGCGACGAGTCTCGAACGAGCTCTCGAACTCCAGGCGAACTACCCGGACGCCTGGCTCTTGAGCAACGAGGTCGCTCGCCGCACCCATGATCCCGATCTCGCGCAACGGGCGGCGCGCCGGTCGTGCGAACTGGCTCCGGACCTCTGCCAGGTCTTCGTGCAGCCGTGACCAGCGCGCCAACGGAACGCACCAGCGAGCGGGGCACGATCGTCGCGCTCGACCAGCTGACCTCGAGCGCGACGAACTTCGTCGTGGTCCTCGTTGCCTCGCGGCTGTTCGGTGCGTCGGACTTCGGCGCATTCGCGCTGTCGTTGAGCGCGTTCAGCATCGCCTTGGGCGTGGTCCGTACGACCAGCTCGGAGCGCCTGCTGCTCGCCCGCCCCACCGGGTCCGGCCGCGCCGCTTTCGTCCCGCTCAGCTTCTTGATCGCTCTGTCGGCCCTGGAACTGGGGCTGCTCGCGATCTGGCTCGTGACCTCCAGCGCCGGAGCGGCCGTGTGGCTGATCGCGGCTCCGGTGATCCTGCTGCAGGACCGAATGAGGTATCTGGCATTGCGGGTTCGTCCACTGTGTGCACTGGCATCGGATGGTGTGTGGCTCGTCGCTGCGATCGCCGGGTGGATGGTCGTGCGCGTCGATGTGCTGGAAGCTCTCGCCGCGATACGCGTCGTGCTCGTCGTGGGTCCTGTCGTCGGTCTCGCGGTGCTCGTTCTCGGGCTTCGAGGCGATGTCGAACTCGTCGTCGAACACGATGCCGCGGAGACCCTCACGGAGTCCCGATTCGTCTTGGACTCGTGGATCCTGTCCTCGGCAGTGTTCGTGGCGCTGTCGGGCGTCGCCGCGCTGGCATCGCTCGCGGTCGCCGGGCAGGTGCGCCTGCTGTTCCTGATATTCCAACCGTTCTTCTCGTTGGCCTACGTGGGCCGATGGGGGGTTCTACGGGCGCGTACGGAGACTCGCCTCGAACGCTGGCCGATCATGATCATGATCGGATCGGCCGTCTACGGCGCCGCCGCGATCGGCGCTCTGGAGCTGTTCGAGCGCCTCGACCTGCTCCCGGCGGTTTGGCGCATCGGACTCGGTGCGCTGGTGTTGAACGCGATTGGTCAGGTCGCTCGCGCCTACCACCAGGGCGTCGTCGACCTCCTGCGACGAACACTGGGTCCCGGTCTCGTCGGGTCTCGATCCGTCTTCGCCGTGGTCCTGATGGTCACCGCCCCCGCCTTCGCGGGTCTGTGGGGCACCGTGGGGGCCGCACTGGCGCTCTCGTTGTCGTTCGGGGCGGGTGCGGTGGCGATCGCATCGTCGGTCGACCGAACCCGATCGGGCGTTCGGTAGGGTCCACGTCGTGACTGGTGTGGCCGACAGCTCCTCAGCGCATCACTACCGCGGCGAAGACGGCGAGTCGTATCACCGCGGGAAGCGACGGCTCCCTGAAGCCGCCTTCGACTGGGTCACCGGTCTGCGTGCCGAGAAGTTCCAGGAGTACGTCGATGACGATGACGTCGTCGTCGAGTTCGGTGCCGGCGCCGGATGGAATCTGGCCTCACTCCTCTGTGGACGTCGCATCGCGATCGACGTCGCCGATTTCCTCGCCGACGAGCTCCGAGAACGCGAGATCGAGTTCAAGTCCGACTCGGTCGATCTCGACTCGTCGACGGTCAACGTACTGATCTGCCATCACATGCTCGAGCACGTGACCGCACCCGCCACGGTGCTCCTGGAGGCGCATCGCATTCTGAAGCCGAGTGGCCGCCTCCTGCTGTACGTCCCGTACGAGAACGAACGTCGCTTCCGGCGGTACGACCGTACCGACCCGAATCACCATCTGTACGCGTGGAATGTCCAGACGATGGCCGCTCTCGTCGAAGAGTGCGGGTTCGTGGTGGAGTCGGCCGGTCTGAACCGTTACGGCTACGACCGGGCGGCGGCCTCGGCTGCGGTTCGGTTGGGGATCGGGGAACGTGGTTTCCGTGCGCTGAGGGTGGGCGCTCACATCGCCAAACCGGTGCGCGAGGTGCACGTGATCGCACGTCCCGTGTCGCCTCAGCCGTAGACCCGCAGGAGCTGCTCCCAGATCACGTCCTGTCTGAAGTTCGCCCGCACCCAGTCGCTCGGTCGCGTCTCGGACAGAGGAGTCGGGGCGAGCGTGGTCCGTGGTGCGAGCGCTGCTGCCAGCGCCGCCCGGTCCCCAACCGGGACGATCTCGTTCGGTGGCCCGGGGAACACTGCGTCGACCGTACCGGTCGCAGCGTACGCGACCACGGGCACGCCGCAGAGTTGGGCTTCGAGCGGCACGTTCGGCAGGCCCTCGCGGTATGAGGGGAACGCCAGGACGTCCATTGCCGGATAGACCGTGCGGGTGTCGTGCACCCACGGCACATGCACGATGTGCGGCGTCGTCTCGATCAAGTGCCGCGTGGTGTCGGGTACCGGGTCGCCTGATTCGAAGTCGCCCACGAGCAGCAGGATCGTGTCGTCGTCGACCTTTCGGGTCGCGTCCACGAGGTCGACGATGCCCTTGTCTCGGGTCATTCGCCCGACGAATCCGACAACCTTGGCGTCCTGGGGCAGCCCGAGGGATTCGCGCGCGTGTTCACGAGTCGGCAGGTCGGTGAAGCGGTCGACATCGATGCCGTTGCCCGAACCGTTGGCGAGAACGACACCACGGCCAGAGCGCACGGCGCCCTCACGTTCAGCGAGGGCCAGGAGACTGCGGCTGTTGTACACCACGTCGGTCGCACACGAGGTCGTGAATCTCTCGAGCAGCCGCATCGTCCGGCGCCGGAAGCCGGTCATCGTCTCGAACCGCAAGCCACGCACCACGTAGATGCGCCGGGGGACGCGGAGTATGCAGGCACTGAGCGTGCCGATCAAGCCGGCCTTCGGCGTCGATGCGTTGACGATCGCCGGGCGGACGTGGCGGACGAGCCGGATCGTGGCGAAGAGACCCTTGACGTCGGTGATCGGGCTCGGATCGCGGGCGTACGGCAGGTCGTGAACGCGGACGCCGTCATCGAACGTGGCCGGAGGGTCGGACCGTCGCGTCCCGACGATGACCTCGTATCCGCGATCGACCAGGAACGCCAGCTGCCCACGCAGGAACCGAGCGCTGATGTCACTCGTGACGAGATACAGCACGCGCGATGCGCGGTCGGTGTCAGAGGATCTCACCGTTGAACTCGATGCCGCGCATGATGTTCTTGGTGTCGAGCACGAGCGGGGCGTGTTCGGCGAGATTCGACGGCTCGAACTCATCGTGGTCCACGAGGACGACGACGAGGTCGGCCGAGGCCAGCACGTCGGACTCGTACGGCACGAGCGAGAACTCCAGGTCGATCGTGTTGACCGCGGGGATGTACGGATCACAGAACACGATGTCAGCGCCACTCGCCGCGAGCCGCTCGGCCACCCGCACCGATGGACTCTCCCGCCAGTCGCTCGTCCCCTTCTTGTAGGCCAGCCCGAGCAGCACGATCCTGCTGCCGTTCACCGGTTTGCGGCGCTCGTTGAGCATCGCCGCGATCCGGTCGTGCACGTAGTCGGGCATGTGCTCGTTGACGTCGTTGGCGAGCTCGACGAATCGGAACGTGTGCCCGAGATGCTGCTTCACTCGCCAGGCGAGATAGCTCGGGTCGATCGGCAGGCAGTGCCCACCGACCCCCGGACCGGGCGTGAACCGCATGTATCCGAACGGCTTGGTCGACGCTGCGTCGATCGACCGCCAGACGTCGACGCCGAGGTCTCGGGCGAACATCGCGAGCTCGTTGACGAGCGCGATGTTGACGTGACGGAACGTGTTCTCGAGTAGCTTCACCAGCTCCGCCTCCTCGCACGATCCGACCGGCACGGTCTGGTCGACGAGCGCGTCGAAGAACGCCTGCACCGCCTCGAGCGAGGCGTCGTCGGCGCCGCTGACGACCTTCGGGGTGTTGACCAGCCCGTAGGTCACGTTGCCGGGGTCGATCCGTTCGGGCGAATATCCGAGGTGGTAGTCGCCACGCCGAAGCCCCGATGCCTCCTCGAGGATCGGAGCGAAGAACTCGGTGGTGGTGCCGGGGTACGTCGTGCTCTCGAGGATCACGCATGCCCCCGGTCGCAGGTAGCGGCCGAGGGAATACGCGGCCTGCTCGATGTACGTGAGATCGGGGAGACCGTCCTTGAGCGGCGTCGGCACGCTCACGACGGCCACGTCGAAGCCCGAACAGTCGCGAGCTTCGGTGGTCGCCTGGTAGCCGCGCTCCAGCGCTGCGACCAACGCTTCGTCGGACACGTCGCCGACGTAGCTCTCACCGGACTGGAGCGCCTTGACACGTTCGGCCGAGGCGTCGAGGCCGATCACCCGGAAGCCGACCTCCGAGGCGCGCATCGCGACCGGGAGGCCGACGTAGCCCTGACCGACGACGACGATCTTGGCGGAACGATCACGTAGGCGATCGACGAGAACGGTCATGTCTGCTTCATCGGCTGGTCCGGTGCCCATCTTGAGTGAACCTTGACGATTCAATCGATACCCGGGAGCGGGGCTGCCGGGACACCGACCACCGTGATCCCCGGTTCGACGTCACGAGTCACGACCGCTCCGGCGCCGACGAATCCGCCGGCACCGACGCAGACTCCGGGGAGCACGTTCGCACCGGTGCCGATCGTGACGCCGGCACCCAGCCGTACGGATCCGCTGATCGTCGCCCCGGGATACACCGACACGAAGTCGTCGAGTTCGGCGTCGTGGCCGACCGTGCAGTTGGCGTGGAGCTGCACATGACGTCCGAGCGTGATGTTGGTCGTGGCGCGTGCCCCGGCGTTGATGATCGTCCCTTCGCCGACTCGACAGTCTGATCCCAACGTCGCCTGCGGATGGATCAGCACGATCGGCGACCGCCCGCCACCGGCGAGATCGTCGGCGACTCGGCGTCGCGCGTCGCCGCTGCCGATCGCGATGACGTAGCCGACGTCGGCTGGTGCCCGCACGATCGGTCCCAGGCACGCGGCGTCACGACGACGCAGCAGCGCGACGTCGCCGCCCGTGTCGTCGAGGAACCCGAGGAACTCGAGACCGGCTCCGTCCCGGTTGAGTGCCTCGACGATGTCGAGGCACTCCCGTCCGAATCCACCGGCGCCGACGATGACGACGGGTCCAGGATCGACGGGCGGCCGCACACGAGCAACCTACCCTGGGTGGAGTGACCACACGTTGGATCTCCCCGGGACACGCGAAGCGTGGTCTGGACCTCGCCCTTGCCGTCCCGTTGTTGATCGTCCTGGCACCTGTGTCGGCGCTGGTGGCCCTGATGGTGCGCTTCCGGCTCGGGTCGCCGGTGCTGTTCCGGCAGGAACGGGCGGGACGGAACGCGGCCCGGATCCTGGTTCCGAAGTTCCGGTCGATGTCCGACGAGCGCGATCCCGACGGGAACCTGCTGCCGGACGACGAACGTCTGACGCCGTTCGGAGCGAAGCTCCGATCGACGAGCCTCGACGAACTGCCCCAGTTGTGGACCGTGATCAAGGGTGACATGAGCCTCGTCGGTCCCCGCCCGCTGCCGACGATCTACGTCGATCGGTATTCTCCGCTCCAGCGGCGCCGGCTCGACACCCGCCCCGGCATCACCGGTTGGGCGCAGGTGAACGGGCGCAACGCGACATCGTGGCCGGCGCGACTGGAGCAGGACGTGTGGTACGTCGACCACGCGTCACTGCGACTCGACCTGAGGATCCTGGCGCTCACGCTGAAGACGGCGCTGCGCCGCGACGGCGTCGCCGCCGAGGGTCACGCGACCATGCGCGAGTTCATGGGCGAGAGCTAGCTTCGGTCGGGTCGGCCGGTTCTCTCCAGAGTGAGATCCCGGATCGAGGGTCGGCCCAGAGCTCTTCGGCGCCGATCTCGATCATGACGCGGTCGTCGAACGGCGCGAACACGTAGGGGCCGACGTCGTCGTCGGGTCCACGATCGAGAACGAACCGGTGGTCGGGAAGGTAGAACTGGTACGCCTGCGCCCACGCTCGTTGATTGTCGGGCGTGATCTCGGTGCTGGAACGCGACAACGAATAGCCGACATCGTGACCGGCCGGCAACTGCGACGACGTTTCGGTGACCGCCGAGGCGATCGTCAGCGCGTTGGCGTCGTCGCCGAACTCGACGCGTGCGCGCAGGCCCCCGGCCAGTAGGCCGATCACCACGACGGTCGGTACGAGCCAGTGGAAACGGAGACCCTGCATCACCGCCACGATTCCGACGAACATGACGACGAGGCCGGCGACGGTCGTCGACCAGATGCCGATCCGACCTCGCTCGGCCGACAGCCACACGATGCCGGGAACCATGCGAGTCAGGGTCGTACGGCTCTGGAGATCTGCGGCATGCCACTGGTGCACCAGGCCGGCGCTGACGACCGTGATCGCTCCGACCGCCAGAACGGTTGCGAGCGGCCGTCGCCCCCGGTCGGTCGACCAGCCCCAGATGTTGCGACCGAGCCAGACGACGCCCAGCGCAACGACCGGCCAGAGGACCGCATCGTTGTAGCGGCCGTACACGAGCTGGTCGGCTCGCGGCCGATCGGACATGAACAGCGCCGACAGGGCGAGCAGCGGCAGCGTCATGATGATCACGGTCACGGCAGCGGTTCGACGCATCCGGTTCTCGGGATCCATCGCGAGCCGTAGGAGTTCGAGCGTCCCGAACGCTGCGAGGCCGAATGTGGCCACGAGGAGGTACCACAGCTGCCCGATCGCCGCGTCGGCGATGGCCGGCGGAGTCGCCAGGCGCTTCGCGACGTCTCCGGCGGTGTTCGTCGCGGTCGGCTCGGTCCACACGTGATCGATGGCGGCTTTCGAGATGAGGGTGACGGCACCCACCGTCACCACGCTCCAACCGGTGACGATGAGAGCTCTGCGAACGTGGCGCCCCCTGATCAACGTGCCGGCCGTCAACAGCAACGCGAGGGGAACCAGTGGAAGGAGGCGGCTGTGCGCCAGGAACCCGGCTGCCGCACAACCGGTCGCGATCATCGCCCGGCCGATGCCGGGAGCCTCGAAGAACCGAATCAGCGTCCAGACCGTCAGCAGGAAGGTCAACGTGGTGAGTGGTTCGGCCCACACGCTGGACGACGCCGCGATCGACGTCGGAGCGAGGGCGACCCCCACGGCGACGAGGGTTGCCGTCTTCGCGTTCCAACTCGTCAGTCGACGCATGATGACGACCAGCACGACGACCGATGCGCCGGCGAGCACCGAGTTCACGAACAGCGCGACCCGATACACGACCGTCGAGTCGTCCGTCAGCGCATACACCGGCGCCAGGAGCAGCGAGAGGCCGGGTCGTCTCGTGCCGTAGTCGAAGAGGTTCCATGGTGTGCGTCCACCGAACCATCGGGCCATGGCCAGGTTTGCGGGCTCGTCGGCGTAGACCTGGAACATCTTGCGCTCGATGCCGAACAACCATCGCACGAGCGTCACGACGACGGCGCCACCGACGATCCATCTCCGATCGTGCACCCCGAAGACCTGCATGCGAACCGCGTCGTCGCTACCCTGCGCTGCGGCATCCGTGGTGGTTGCCGGAAGCGTTCCAGTCGCAGGATCCCTCCGCCCGCCGATCCGGTCAGCGCTCGCCGTGCTCATCGGCCGAGGTGGTCACGGATCACCCAGATGACGCGGTCGATCTCGTCGTCGGTCAGGATGCTGCCGCTCGGGAGGCAGAGGCCGTCACGGAACAGCGCTTCGCTCGTACCGTCGACGTGAACCGCCGACCCGGCGAACGCCGGTTGCAGGTGGAGTGGCTTCCACAGTGGGCGGGATTCGATGTCGACGGTGTCGAGGGCCTTCATCACACCATCGCGCACCTCGGGTTCGTCGAACACGACACAGGTCAGCCAACCGTTCCACCGGCTCCAGTCGGGTACCGGCATGAACGCCAGCGGGGCGTCCGACAGCGCCGCTCGGTAGCGTCCGTTGATCTCGAGGCGGCGGGCGATCATGCGGGGGAGGCGCTCGAGCTGGGCTCGACCGAGCGCGGCCAGCAGATTGCTCAAGCGGTAGTTGAAGCCGATCTCGGTGTGCTCGTAGTGCACCGCCGGCTGTCGAGCCTGGGTGGCGAGGTAGCGGGCCCGGTCGGCGGTGGCGGCATCGTCGGCGAGCAGCACGCCGCCGCCACTGGTCGTCATGATCTTGTTGCCGTTGAACGAGAGCACCGCGATGTCGCCCATCGAGCCGGCCGGCCGGTCGCGGTAGGTCGCCCCGAGCGCCTCGGCCGCGTCCTCCACCACGGCGACGCCGTACTCGCGGCACAGGGCGACGATGGGGTCGTGGTCGGCGCACTGCCCGTACAGGTCGACGACCAGGACTGCTCTGGGAAGGCGGTTCGTGTGGGCTGCCTCGGCGAGCGCCTCGCCGAGCAGCGCCGGGTTCATGTTCCACGAGGTCGTGTCGCTGTCGATGAACACCGGGTTGGCGCCGCAGTAGGCGATCGCGTTCGCAGATGCTGCGAACGTGAACGTCGACACGTACACGTCGTCGCCCGGTGTCACGCCAACGGCCAGCAGCGCGAGGTGGAGTGCCGCCGTGCCGCTCGACAGCGCCACTGCGTGCCGGCCGACTCGGGACCGGATCGCCGCTTCGAACGCATCGAGATCGGGGCCGACCGGCGCGATCCAGCCGCTGTCGAACGCACGGAGGATGGCCTCGCGTTCTTCGTCGCCGACGTCGGGCGCTGACAGGAAGACCCGGCTCATGCGATCGCCGTCGCAGACGCTCCCACGGCCTCGCGCAACGCCGGGGTGAGGGCCCGGGCGGGAAGTGAACCCAGATGACGGACCTGCTCGAACGCGAGCTCGGGTGCTTGCACGTGCGTGATCAGCGGGTGGAACGACCGCTCGCCGGATTCGTCGAGAGCGACCAGATCCTCGTGCAGCTTCTCGCCCGGACGAAGCCCGGTGAACACGATCTCGAGCGGAGGATGGTGCTGATCCGCGAATCGTCGGGCCACGTCGGCGATCTTGACCGGCTCACCCATGTCGAGCACGAGCACCTCGCCGTCGCGGCCGATCGCGCCGGCGTTGATGACCAGCAGGGCTGCCTCCTCCACGAGCATGAAGTAGCGCGTGATGTCGGGGTGGGTGACCGTGATCGGCCCGCCCTTCTTGGCCTGCTCGCGGAACGCCGGCAGCACCGAGCCGCGTGAGCCCAGCACGTTGCCGAATCGCACCGACACGTAGGTGCCCGATGCCGTGAGACCCTTGTGAGCGGTGAGTCGTTCGGTCAGGAGTTTGGTGTAGCCGAGCACACTCGAGGGGTTGGCCGCCTTGTCGGTGCTGACGTTCACGAAGTGCGTCACGCCGACCCGTTCCGCAGCATCGAGCAGGTTCTGGGTGCCGACCACGTTCGTCTTCCATCCCTCCTGCGGCGCTGCCTCGAGCAGGGGGAGGTGCTTCAGCGCTGCGGCGTGGAACACGACGTCCGGTCGGAGTTCGTCGAAGACTTCCATCACCCGGTCGTGGTCGCGGATGTCGGCCAGGACCAGGTCGTCGCCATCGAGCAGGGCGCGGCCGTGGATCGAGAGCTGCACGGCGTGCAGGCCGCTCTCGTCCCGATCGAGCTTCAGGAGCACCGAGGGCTCGAAGCGGGCCAGCTGACGACAGAGCTCGCTCCCGATCGAACCGCCGGCTCCGGTCACCAGGACCCGCCGGCCCGTCACGTAGCTCGACACGGCATCGGCGTCGATGTCGGCCGGGCGGCGGCCGAGGAGATCGGCCTCCGAGACCGGCCGGATGTCGCCGACGCCGAGCTCACCGAACATCTCGTTCACCGACGGAACGGTCAGCAGTCGCAGGCCGGCGTTGGTGGCGATGGCATCGACGTCGCGCACCAGGTCGCTGGTGGCGCTCGGGACGGCGAGCAACACATCGCGGGCGCCGTATCGGGCGGCGACCTCGCGCATCTGGCTGACCGGGCCACGCACCCGAACCCCGGAGATCGACAGCCGGCTCCGGTTCGGATCGTCGTCCAGCAACGCCACGGGCTGGTACTGGCTCGTCGGGTCCGCGAGCAGCGCCTTCACGATCTGCTCGGCGCCCTCACCGGCGCCGACGATCAGGAGCGGCTCGGCGTCCTGGAGCTCGACACGGGTCTGCTTCTGGCGGTAGAGCCGCCAGATCGAGCGAACCGCCACCGTGCCGGCGAGCGCCACGGCGGCCGTGAGCGCCGGCACCGATCGAGGGGCACCATCCATGAACCACCCGAAGTGCACGACGGACAGGAGGACCCCGGTGAGCAGGACCGTCGAGGCGAGCGCGGCCACCTCATCGAAGCTGCCGTAACGCCAACGTCGGGTGTAGAGCCCGGTGGCGAGGCCGAAGACACCCTGCCCGACCATCGCGATGAACCACGAACGCAGCGTGGCATCGAGCTCGAGCTCCTGGATGCTGAAGTCGTAGCGGCTGAAGGTCGTGAGCGGCAGTGCCACCAGCCACACGACGCAGTCGACGAGGTAGTGCACGAGGGGGAGACGCCGGCGAACGGCGATCATCGCTCGTTCGAACATCCTGTCGTCGTTGTCGGTCACGTCACTCCCAGGTGGCGGGTGTGGAACCATCGTAGGTCCCGGTGGGCGGGTGCGATCGTCGTCGTTGCGGGCGCCTGCAGTGTTGTCGGCAGAACTTGCTCGAACCTTGAAGATCGAAATCCGTGGCGAACTACACCGATGTTGTTAGCTTTCTTGACGTGAAGTTTACGGAGTCACGTCGAGCGGTCGGATGCTCACACAGGGACCGCGGATTCTCGTTCGTCGAGTTGCTGGTCGTCATCGCCATCCTCGGGGCGCTGATCACGGTCACGCTCCTCGCAGTTCGCGGCATCGCCGACCGTGGGCGGGAAACTGCCTGTACCCAGGACCGACGAGTGGTCACCACGGCGATCGAGTCCTACTTCGCGACCCATCGGGTCGACCATCTGCCCGGGCTCCCGCCGGTCGACGGGAACGAGTTCGAACGTGGTCTCGTCTCGGCGGCGGTGATTCACGACGTGTCGGTGTACTACGACGTTGCGGTCGATGGCTCGTTGATCCCCGAATCCGGGTCGCCCTGTTCGTGACACGGACTTGATAACGGGTGCACTCAAGCGGCGAGTTGTCGCGACCGATGAACTGGTATGGACGGAACGGCCCTCGACACGGATCGGCCCGACGGCTTCACGCTGGTCGAACTGCTGATCGTGATCGTGGTGCTCGGTGTGTTGGCGACCGTCGTCATCGCCAGCGTGTCCGGCATCGTCGATCGGGGCGAGGAAGCGACGTGCGAGGGTGACCTTCGGACCCTCTCGACGGCCGCCGAGTCGTACTTCGCGCAAGTCGGGGGCACGTCGATTCCTGCGACCGGTGCCGATGCCGACCGGTACGAGCGCACCCTGATGAACCAGGGTCTGGTTCGTGAGCCGTCGGAGCTCTACGACATCGACGGCGACGGCCAGATCGTCATCGCACCGTCGTCACGCTGCACGATCTGAACCGGCCACGGCTGGCCGTCACGCCAGGTGGCTGCGCATCCATGCGATCGTTGCCGTCACACCCTCGGTCAGGGTCACCGGTACGACATCGGGGAACAGCGAACGCAAGGTGTCGTTGCTGGCTTGGCTGTGCTTCACGTCACCGGCTCGGGAGTCGACGTGTTCGACGCGGAGCGGCGTGCCGATCAGCGACCCGAGCAGTTCGATCACCTCGAGCAGCGTGACGCGCGTGCCGAACGCCAAGTTGACCGGATGCGGATGGCTGACCCGCCGACGCACGGCATCCAGGATGACCTCGGTCACCGTTCCGACGTACGTGAAATCGCGTGACTGGAGGCCGTCACCGTGCACGATCAACGGCTCACCGGCGAGGGCGGCGGCCACGAACGCCGGTACCACGGCGGCGTACGCATGCCCCGGAGCCTGTCGAGGGCCGAAGACGTTGAAGAACCGGAACGCCAACGTCGCCATGCCGTAGCTGTGCTGCCAGGCCAGCGCGTACTGCTCGGTCGCGAGTTTGCTCGCGGCGTACGGGCTCACCGGCATCGGCATCATGGCCTCGTGCTTCGGGAGTTGGGGATTCGCCCCGTAGACCGAGGACGACGACGCGACGATCACGAGCGGGTCGCGTCCGGTGGCCCGCGCTGCTTCGAGCACGCGCATGGTGCCGGTGGCGTTGGCGTCGTGACTGGCGCCCGGGTCGATGATCGACCGCGGCACCGACGGACGAGCCGCCAGGTGCACCACGGCGTCGACGCCACGCATTGCCGCGTCGAGGGCCTCGGCATCGAGGATCGACCCCTCCACGAGCTCGCAATCGATGCCATCGAGATTGGCCCGGTCGCCCGTCGACAGATCGTCGATACCGACGACCTCTCCCTCGTGGGACCACTGCTCGGCGACGTGTGATCCGATGAACCCGGCTGCTCCGGTGACCAGCAACTTCATGCGGGCACCCTAGGGCGCCGGCCCGGAGTTCGAACCCACGACGGGGGTCGTGCACCAAATTCTCGACGCGGTGCTTCAGTTCGCCGTGCTGCCGACCGATGAGGAACCATGGGCCGCAACAGCTCGCATCAGCAGGAAGCGATGAATCCGCTGAGTTCACCGAGCGTCGTGGGGCTCGAAGCCGGCCGTGAGCTCGCGCGCCGCAATCAACGTCGCCGACGAATGCGGGACTCGGCCACGTCGGTGATCAGCGCGCTGGTCGGCATCGCCGTGCTCATCGCTGCCGTCTCCATCGGCTACACGATCTACGAGGAGCAACAGACCAACGATCGAGCCGAGTCGGAACTGCGCCGCGCCGAACTGGAGCGGGAACGATCCGGCGACGACATCCATGACGCCATCGACGAGCTCGAGGATCAGCCGATCTGGAACGGTCCGGGCAACCCGAGCTTCGGCGTCGGCGACGGCGGCTGACCTCTTCGGAGCTTGCCGGCACCGGTGCGGCGACGACCGGGGTCGGTCGGTGAGGTCCCGGTCCTGGACCTCGAAGTCCGTTGGTCGACATGACAGACTGGTTCCCCGATGACCACATCATCCGATCCCGATGGGACCGGGCCGAACGACGATGTTCCGTATCTGCCTCCGGCGCGCCCGGTTGCTCCCGTCGGGACACGCGCCACCGATTCGACGTCGGAGCTCACCGACTCGACCTCGACCGGTTCGGCCCGCCCATCGGCCTCCGAGCCCGCACCGAGCGTGCCTGCACCCACGTTGCCGTCGCCGGCGTCGTCTGCACCGACGGTTCCGGTACCTGCGGTGTCGGAGCCGGCGTCGTCTGGACCGACCCTGCCCGCACCGACGTTGCCGGTACCGGCGAAACGCGCGCCGGCCGTGGTCGGCACCGGCGAACCCGTCGGGGGTGAACACGACCGCAACCCGAACGGGGCAGGCCTGCCCGCGGCCGTCGATGACAGCGCCGAGGCCACTCGACTGCTGCGGGTCGAGTCGCGACGCAGGCGTCGCCGCAATGCCCGTCTCGGATGGATCGTCAGCGTGTTCCTGTTCGCGATCGCCGCCGTCACAGGGTGGTTCGTGTACCGAGCGTTCGAGGGAGACACCGGCGACCCGGCACCGGACCGGGCATCCGGATCCGACTCGGCGAACGGCACCGGGACGCAGGGCTCGACGTCGGCGGGCGAAGCGCCCGGTGGACTCGGTCGGGCGGTCGACGACGCCCGTGAGATCGTCGCGATGCCCGGGTCGCCGGGCCAGACCGCCTCGGTCCGCGAGGACGAGTCGACTGCCGAGGAGGCGATGGACACTGCCGGACCGGACACGCTGCCGCCCGGCCAGGTCGGTCCGCCGCCGCGCATCGCCAACCGACCGGAGTTCCGAACGGTCGTCTACGACATCCGGGTGTACGAGGGCGTCGGAGCCGCAGCACCGTACCGACATCTCGGTGTCACCTACGACACGGTGGCCGACGACTACTTCGGTGTCGTCGACGACTCGGGCGAGACCGAGGTCCTGTCGTTCAGCGGTGAGTGGCGCTACACCGTCGGGTCCGACGGCGTTCACCGTCGCGTTCGACGCAGCGCCTCGAGCCTGCGACCCGAGCCCGACAGCCCCTTCGCCGCGCTGCTCGCGGAGAGCGACGTCTTGCCGTCGTCGGCGCGCCCGTTCGCGCGACTCGTGTCCGAGGAATCGACTGGCGACGTCGGCATCGACGGCACGGCGACGACCGTCTACGGCTACCTGCTCGACGCGAACGCGTTCGGCGCCGCCGATCCCGAGGGCTCCACCGGCTGGTGGGCGATGTGGGCGACCGCCGGTCACATCGACGGCGATCTGATCGTGCCGGGCACCGAACAGGTGCAGCTCCGCGAGGTGACGCCCTTCGAGGCACCGCAGGAACCGGACCGGCTCGCACTACCGACCATCGACGTGTCGCCGTCGGTGGGTCAGACGGGCATCGTCTTTCGCGTGACCGATCGTGGTGTCGTCGACCTGGCGGTGCTGATCTCCGCAGACGACGAGGTACGGATCGAGTACGTCGCGACCGAATACCACGACGAACCAGCGGCCCTGACGTTCTCCGACGGGGCCTGGGTCGACGCGCCCTGACGCGACGTCAACTCGACATGTCGGCCGTATCCGCGGCCGCCGGCAGCTCGATCCTGACCTCTGCGCCGAGGCCGTCGGCGAGCAGCCTCGCCCGCTCACGGGCGGCGTAGATCTCGACATCGAGATCGACCCCGGGCTCGGCCACCGGTTCGATGCGAACCCGTCCGTCGTCGATGAAGACGCGCACCGATCGCACCGAGGCAGCGTGCCGCCGATCGAGCCCGATCGCCAACCGCAGCAGCCCCGCCAGGATCCGCACCAGCCGCTGGTCGGACTCGGACAGTGCCCCGAACTCGAGGTGCTTGACGGCCGGCAGGCTCTTGCGGTGATAGCGGGCCACGACGGCGATCAATTCGATCTCGTGATCGGTGAAGCCGGTCATCTGCTCGCTGTTTCGGATCACGTAGTACGAGTGCTTGTGATGACTCGAGTGACTGATGAACAACCCGACGTTGTGCACCATCGCTGCGGCGTGCAGGAGCTCTCGAGCGTGGTCGTCGAGCCCGTGGAGGGCGCCCATGCGATCGAACAGCTCGGTCGACAGCCGTGCGGTGTGCTCGGCGTGTTCGGGATCGGGGTCGAGCTGTCGAGCGAGCCGCGTGACGTTGTTGGTACGCAGGCCGCTGAGCTCGCGGCCGGCATCTCCGCCGAATCGATCGAACAGGACGCCCTCGCGCAGTGCATAGTCCGAGATCGTCATCTCCTCGATCGTGAGGGCACGGAAGATCTCGTCGAGCAGCAGGGCACCGGCGACGATGATGTCGACCCGCTTGTCGTCCAGCCCGGGGAGCTGGAGCCGTTCGGCGGTGGTGCGCGAGGTCAGTTCGTCGACCACATCGTGCAACTCGTCGGCCGTGAACGTCGCGCCGTTGAGCTGGTGCGGTTTCTCACCGCGCCGTGCCAGGGCCATGGTGGCCAGCGTCGTCGCCGTGCCGGAACTGCCGACGGCGACTTCCGGCTGGTGGCCGCTCAGCTCGTGAGCGACCGGCGCCAACGCGGAGCGCACGTACTTGCGGCACTCCTTGACGGCCTTGCGACCGACCGAACCGTCGTGGCCGGCCGCGGTCACATCGGCGAAGAAGCGCTGCGTCAGTCGGATCGCGCCGAGCTTCATGCTCCGCGCCTCGATGATGCGTTCTCCGCTGCCGACGCAGAACTCGGTGCTGCCGCCGCCGATGTCGACGACGAGCAGCCGTTTGTCGAAGACCGGGAGGGCCTGCAGAACCCCGAGATGGATCAGGCGGGCCTCCTCGAACCCGCTGATCACCTCGACGGGGACACCGACACGATCGCGCGCCGGGACGAGGAAGTCGTTCCGGTTGCGCGCCTCGCGGACGGCGCTGGTCGCCACGGCCGCGATCTCGACCTCGCCGAAACTCCCGGCGACCTCCTTCATGCGGGCGAGAGCGACCAGGCTGCGCTCGATCGCGTCGGGAGACAGTGACTTCATCTCGCCCGCGCCCTGTCCGAGACGCACCATCTCCTTCTCGCTGGTGAGCATCTCGAAGCCACCGTGGTCGGCGAGCCGGGCGACGACGAGGTGCATCGAGTTCGTCCCGATGTCGATCGCTGCCTGGAACTCGGACTGCCCCATCGCTGTCAGTGTGACAGCTTCGGCACGCAGGCGACCGACTCCCGTTCGGCGGAGCTCACGCCGCGTGCTGCCCCCGCGATGTGCCGATCAGGAATTCGACTCGGCGGCGAGTCGGAGCACCTCGGCCTCGTCGAAGGCGCCGAGCCACCCGGCGAGGACGTCGCCGTCGGGCGACAGCATCGCCGCAGCCGGCTGGCTCCGGATCCCGAACTGCTCCCACGACACGAACGTCTCGTCCCAGTACATCGGGAAGCTGTAGGTGCCGCCGCGTTCCACGAAGTCGACCGCCATGTCGGTGTCGTCCTGGGTGCCGAGCCCGATCACCTTCACCTCGTTGCCGTGCTCTCGAGCGAACTGCTCGACGCCGGGGGCTTCCCGGCGACACACCGGTCAATGCGGCGCCCAGAACCAGACGAGTAGGGGTTTGTCGGACGGGAGTTCGTTCTTGAGCTGGACGAACCCGCCATCGCCGTTGAGTCGCCGGACCGTCACCTCCGGGAGCGGGCTCCCGGCGGCCGCCTCCGCGGTGACGGGCAGTGCGGGGAGGGGCCCTGCGGCCGGCTCGGGCAGGGTGATCGCGGTGCCGTCGGCGTCGACCGGCGTCGGGGGGTTGCCGCCGCAGGCTGCCAGCGTGATGCCTGCCGCGATCATCGCTGCGACGACCCGATGTGTCATGCGGCCCGGAACCCGACTCGAGCAGGTCCTATTCCTGCGGTCGTCCGGCGCACGATTCAGGTCATCGGCCTCGGTCGCCGGGTCGTTCGTCTGCGTTTCGTCAAGTCCGCTCACGCTGTGTGAGACGACCGGTGCGCGGCGTTGACGATGTCCAGCAACCTTCCATCGCTCTTGAACCACCCTTCTGTCAATTTCGTGCAAACTGAACGTCAAGGAATCAACATCACCTCGCCGGAACCCAGAGAGCAGCGAACAGTGCAACACACCCAACGACATCTCCCCGATCCGAACGCAGCCCGCCCCCGATCCGGGGCGACCGGACACGATCGTGGCTACACGGTGCTCGAGTTGATCATCGTCGTGCTCGTGATCGGGCTCTTGGCGTCGGTCGTGGTGGCCGCCGTCGGCGGCATGCGGGCCGACGCAGCCGAGTCGAGCTGTGCCGCCGATCGCCGAACACTGGCGGTGGCCGCCGAGGCGTACCACGCCGAACACGGCACCGATCCGATCACCGCCATGGGTGTCGATCATGATCGATTCGAGCGCACGCTCGTCGCCGCCGGCCTCCTGGTGGCCGCCAGCAGCTCCCACGACCTCGATGCCGACGGCGTCGTCCGACCCGAAGGGAACTCGCCGTGCTGAAGCTCCGCAGGCGTCACGCCCCGGCCACCGCGACCGCCACCAGGATGGACACGCTCGAGATCCGCAATCTGCTCGACGATCCACGGCTCAGGGCGGTGATGGGGGACGTGACCGACGGAGCCCCCGCCGCGCCGATCGATCTGGACTGGAGCCGGACCGACTCGGCGCACCGTTCACATTTCGGTCGACGTCTGCTCCAGCGGGCTGCCTGACGGCGCTCGATCACTCGGATTCGACCCCGTCGTCGAGGAGCGGCGCCCGATCCCCGGGATGGTGGCCGGGGATCGGGCGCCGAAGCCTCGGTCCGCAGTGGCGAAATCCGCCGCCCGGTGAATCGGCTGCCCTGATCCGAACGTCGACGTCGACGGTCGCGGGTCAGGATGCCGTTGCGAGGCGAAGGACCTCGTCCTCGGGGAAGCGTCCCGACCATCCGCCGAGCGGCTCGCCGTCGGCTGACAGCAGCACCGCCGCCGGCTGGCTCGCGATGCCGAAAGCCGCCCACGACTCGAAGGTCTCGTCCCAGTACATGGGAAACGAGTACGTCGCGTAGTTCTGGACGAAGTCGGCGGCTTCGCCGCCGCTGTCCTGGGTGCCGAGTCCGATGACCCGGATCTCGTCGCTGTGTTGCCGAGCGAACTGCTCGACGTCCGGGGCTTCGGCCCGGCAGGTGGGTCAATGTGGAGCCCAGAACCAGACCAGGATGGGCTGGGCCGACGGCAGCTCGTTCTTGAGGTTCACCCAGCCGCCGTCGCAGTTGATGCGCCGGACGGCCAGATTGGGCAGTGGGTTGTCGACCGACTCGGCCCGCACCTCGAGGCTGGGGAGCGGGCCGTCGGCGACGTCGGTCGGGGTCGGCGAGTTGTCGGCCGAGCAGCCGTCGTCCGGCAGCGCCGGAGCAGGTGGCTCAGTGGTCGCGGCAGGTTCCCCCGTCGGGGCGGGCTGCCCGGCCGGCTCGCTCGACTCGACGGAGTCGGTCGCCGGGTCCGGCTGCTCCGGGTTCGTCGGCTCCGGGTTCGTCGGCTCCGGGTTCGTCGGCTCCGGGACCGCTGAGGTGGCCGCATCGTCGCCGACCGTCGCCGACGACTCGGGAAGTGTTTCGGGGGCGGTCGACGCGGTTCCCGGACTCGGAGCAGCGGGGGCGTTCGACTCCTCCGCCGGCGAACCACACGCGGCCAGCACGAGTGCGCCGAGGATCACGGTCGACAGGGTGTGGGCGCGCATGGCGGCAGTCTGGCATCGGGCCGGTTCGACGGGGCTGCGTTTCGCGAATCTTTCGCAGACCCGCCGCCGGGGTCAGCCGGCCGGTTCGGCGGCGAGCGGGTCGCGGCTCGCGGCCACGACGGATTGCCACACCTCGGCGTCTTCGTAGCCGAGTGCCCAGATCGAGACGCCGCCCCAACCGGCCCGCCGTGCGAGCTCGGCTCGTGCCGCTACACCTTCGGCATCGACCCAGTGAACCTGCCGGCTCTGTACGCACGAGACCCCGCCATCGTCCACGGTGAGTGAGTACACCATCGACCACTCGGCGGTGCCCGGGTCGAAGACCGGGGTCCCTCCACGGCGGGCCGCCAGGTCGAGCACCGACCGTGCGAAGACGTTGGTCCGCCCCTCGGCGTCGGTCGGGCACTCACCGACGGTCGACGTCGCCCAGTTGCGTCCGTACGGGCCGACACCGAGCACGAGCTTGTCGTGGTACTCCCGGGGCACGACCGCCGAGGTACTCGCGACGGCGTCGGCGACCCACCAGATCGGGGCGATCGGGCCGGCCGCGTCGACGGAGTAGTCGTAGGCCATGATCCGGATCGCATCGACCACCGGTGCGATCGCTCCGTGGTCGTAGACCCAATAGCCCTCGGCGGTGTCGATCGGGACGGTGGTCGCGGTCTGGTCACCGTCCGCGGCATTCTCGCGGGCGGCCTCGATCGTCTGCGCCGGTAGGCCCCACACAGGTGGGATGCTCACCGTGAGGGTTCGGTCGTCGGCGTGGAGTGCGTCGGCCAACTCGGTCACGAACGCCACCCAGTTCGGCCGGGTCTCGGCCCACGTGTCGCGTCCGTCGGAGAAGGCGAACTTCTCGTAGTCGAGATCGATGCCGTCGACGTCGAGGTCATCGGCGAACTCGACGATGGCGGCGACGTGTTCGGAACGCGTCGCCGGGTCGGCGAGTATCGCCGCCATGCCGCCGGCCGGCATCTCGTCGTTGATCGACGGGACGAATCGAGCGGGCGAGTCGTCCATCCGGTCGGTGAACTCCTCGGTGAGCTCGGACGAGGCATTCTCGTCGATGACGATCTGGTCGACCCCACGTGCGCCGTACCAGAACGGCGACGCCTCACGAACGTCGTCGAGCCTGAGTTCGGTCTCGGCGAGCACGTCGTCGAGTGTCCAGTACGGAACCCACACGTCGATCGGGATCGCGCCCGGCGGGAGGGCGACCGGTGCGGGTTTGTCGTCGCCGCGGGTCGTGAACCACAGCACCGCGACGGTGAGCACCGCCATGGCGCCGATGAGCAACGCCCGCGGCGATGCCTGCAGTTGGAGCCTCGGCGCCCGGCGCGGCGTCGCCGGCGGCGCTGTCATGATCTCGGCGAGGTCGCCGACGTGCACGTCGGCGAGCGACTCGACGATCGTCAGCCCGGGTTCGCGGCGCAGTGCTCGGATGTTGGGGACGCCGAGCACCCGACATCCGGCTGCGAGCGCCGAGCGAACACCGGTGGGGGAGTCCTCGATCGCCAGGCAGCGTTCGGGTGCCACCCCACACCCATCCGCCCCGATCAGGTAGGGATCCGGCTGTGGCTTGCCACGGCCGAGTGGCACCTCGTCACCGGTCACGGTCGTGACGAACGAACCATCGGGGAGTGCCGCCATGACGGGGTCGACGAACCGCCGCCACGACATCGTCACGAGGCCGCACGGCACGCCGGCCGCGTTCAGTTCGGCCAGGAGCTCGCGGGCACCGGGACGCCAGGGGATCGAGCGGTGGAGTCGGGCGATGACGCCGTCGAGCAGGCGGTCGACGATCTCGTCGGTCGGCAGTTCGACGCCACCATGCTCCTGCATGTACGCGGCCGAGTCGCGCAGGTCGAACCCGACCATCGCATGGGCACGATGATCGGGCCACTCGCCGTGGCCGAACCGATCGACCAGGTCGCGTTCGGAGGCGAACCAGTACGGCTCGGTGTCGACGAGCGTGCCGTCCATGTCCCACAGCACCGCTGCGGGCAGGACGACCTCCGACTCGGGTGCGTCGGTGCCGGCGTCGGTGGCGGTCACTCCTGGACGAGCTCGATGAGGGTGCCGAAGCTGCCCTTCGGATGCACGAACGCGACGGTCGTGCCACGACTGCCCGGCCTGGGTTCGGTGTCGATCGGGGTGGCACCGGCGTCGATCATCGATTGCAGCGCCACGGCGCAATCGTCGACGCGGTAGCCGATGTGGTGCAGACCCTCGCCCCGCTTCTCGATCGACTTGGCGATCGGGGAGTCGGGCCGGGTGGCCGCAGTGAGTTGGATGTAGCTGTCGGCGACCTTGACGAGGGCTTCCTCGACGCCGTCGCTGTCGACGATCTCTCGATGGGCCACCTCGGCGCCGAACGCGTCGGCGTAGTACTGGATCGCCGCGTCGAGATCACGAACGGCGATGGCGACATGGTCGATCTCGGTGAGGATCATGCCCCCATTCTGCCGGATTCGGCACCGCGAACGCGTCCGGTCGCAACGGCGCCGTCAGTGACGGTGTCCACCTCCCGGCCGTCGGAACTCGGGTGCTGCTGATGCCGTCGCGGTGTTGCCGGCGGCGTCGGTGCACGTGACGATCAGTTCGAAGCTCGGCGCCGTGAAGATCGTGAACCAGGGAGTCGTGACCCGGCGGTTGCCGTGCGGCTTCGTGATCAGCAACACCTTGTCGCCGTTCTCGACCGAATACCCATTGATCGTCGCCACGGTCGTGACGACGCCACGATCGTCCTCGCATTCGGCAACGACTCGGAACCACCCGATCTTGCCGTTCGGGCTCGAGATGAGGTCGAACGCCGCCGTGGCAACAGGTGGGGTGACGTCCGGGCCCAACTCGACGAACACTGCTGCCGTCCGGGCCGGGATCGCGAACGTGCCGGATGTCGGATCGAACGACGATGACGCGACGACCGGGTCGACCGAGTCGGCGAGCACGTCGTGCAGCTCGACGTCCGCCCCGACCAGCCCGGCAACCGTGAAGTCGATCGGCTCGTCGGTCGGGTTGAACAACGAGATGACCGAGTCGTGATCCTCGTCGAGGTCGACCGCGCCGTCGCTCGGATCGGCGATCTGCATCGCGATCAGACCGGGGATCTGCGCCGACCCGGTGTTGAGGAACGACACCCGATCCTGGACGTCGGCCGCGGTCTCGAGGTGGAACAGCGGTGTGCTCTCGCGTACCGCCAGCCACTCCCGGGTGACGTCGACGTTGCGCTCGATGTCGCTCGGAGCCGGGCGGAGGTCGGGGTTCGCCAGCAGCGGCCCCTGGATCGGCCAGTTCGACTCGTTCTTCTCGGCGACCGGCAGCCCGACCCCCCAGTTGTTCGACTCGTACGTGAAGTCGAGCCGGTTGAACCAGTCGCCGGAGTTGAACGAGTCGCGGTCGAGCGACTTCGATCGCAGCATGTCCTGGCCGGCGTGGAAGAACGAGACGCCCTGCGCGAGTGCCGTGATCGCGTTGCCGACGTTCTGGGCCCGGACCCGATCCGCCATCGACGTGCCCACCGGGTGGTGGTACTGACCGATGTCGAACAGCGTCTGGTTGTCGTGGGCGGCGATGTAGACGATGTTCTCCTGCGGGTCGGCGGTGTAGCCGGCCGGTGAGCCGTTGTAGTCGACCTCGGCACCGGTGATCAGATCGCCGTTGCGGTCGACGAACTCGTAGCTCGCGAGGTTGCCCGCGAGACCGACCCGGATCTGGTCGGCGGACAGCAGTAGCTCGTTCAAGGCCGCCGGCTCCGGGAGCGCCTGCGCGTTGGGGTCGTACCACAGGCCGTTGACGTACCCCTGGTTGGTGATGAGGCTGTTGCCGTCGTCGAACGGGCCGCCACCCCGGACGGCGTCGCGTAGCCGGTCGGAGAACGTGCCGATCCCGGTGCCGGCCATGTTCAGCTGGGTCGCCTGGACGAAGCGGGCATCGTTGGCGACCTCGCCGAAGTTCCAGCCCTCGCCGTACAGGTAGATCGACGAGCCGTCGACGCCGTCGTCGGCGACCGTCAGCGCGTCGAGCGCCGCCCGAACGTCGGCCATGTTCTGTTTGCTGTGATGGCCCATCAGGTCGAAGCGGAAGCCGTCGACCTTGTACTGCTTCGCCCACGTGACGACCGAGTCGACCATCAGCTTGCCCATCATGGCGTGCTCGGTGGCGGTGTTGGCGCAGCACGTCGAGGTCTCGACGGCACCCTTGTCGTCGAGGCGCTGGTAGTAGCCGGGGACGATGCGGTCGAGCACTGAGGTGGGCGCCTGGCCGGCCGAATTGGTGTGGTTGTAGACGACGTCCATCACCACCCGCAGCCCGGTGTCGTTGAGCGATCCCACCATCTCGCGGAACTCGACGATCCGTTGCGGCCCATCGGGATCGGTCGAGTAGGAGCCTTCCGGCGTCGTGTAGTGGTACGGGTCGTAGCCCCAGTTGAACCCGTCGAGATCGGCGGTCGCGGTGACCGCAGCCTGCTGCTGGTCGGAGTCGGGCGGATACGTCGCGAGCACTGCGGGATCGGGCTCCTGGCGCAGCGACGCGTCCTCCTCGATCGTCGCGATGTCGAACACCGGCAGCAGGTGGACGTGGCTGAGGCCGGCGTCGGCCAGCTCGGCAAGGTGCCGCATCCCGTTCGATCCGGTCTCGGTGAACGCGGCGAACGTGCCGCGCTCGTCGGCCGGGACGGTCTCGTCGGAGATCGAGAAGTCGCGGACGTGGAGCTCGTAGATCGAGATGTCCTCGGGCGCCTGCAGGTCGGGCTTGGCCGCCATCTCCCACCCGGCCGGCGCGAGCGCAGGGTCCGAGAGGTCGGCGATCTGGCTGCGGGTCGAGTTGGTCGACAGCGACACCGAGTACGGGTCGGTGACGATGTTGGTCTCGACCGCGCCGGTCGTCGGCACGTAGACCTCGATCTCGAACAGGTAGTACTTCCCGTTCCACGCGGCATCGCCGGTTGCCGACCACACGCCGCCCGCGGCGGTCATCGGGTAGGTGGTCGACGTGGTCGCCGGGTCGGCGTCGTCGAACACGTGCAGCGTGACGTTCTTCGCCGTCGGCGCCCACAGCTTGACGGTCGGCACGCCCGCGTCCCACACCACGCCGAGGTCGGTGTCGGTCGCGTACAGGTCGTCGAGCACGCCGGGGAGCTGGAGACCGGTCGCGTCGACGCGCAGGCCGGCGTCGACCGCCTGCACGGCGACCTGCCCCGTGAGGATCGACGGCACGTCACCGAGATCGGCGGCGGGGATCGTCAACGTCGGCATCCCCGCGAGGTGGAGGAAGCCGTCGACGCCGGCCGGGTACGGGGCGCCCGGGGTGAGCGGGATGCAGTCGCCGCCCTCGATGCCCGCTGCGCCGAGCGTCAGCCCGCCGGTCGGGGCAGAGCACAGCGCATAGTCGACACTCGGATTTCCGCCCACCGCCCAGGCGATCGTGTCCTCGGACACCCAGTGCGCCCGCTGCTGGTCGAGGTTGCCGGGCGCGGCGCCCGTGCCGACGATCGGCAGCACATAGTGCGGCTCGGCGGGATCGGATGGGTTCTCGCCCGAGAGCTGCCACACCTCGTAGCCCCAGGGGTCGAACGAGAGGAACTGGTCGGGGCCGGGGTCCTTCTCGTCGCCCCGGTGGATGATGTACGCGAGCTGTGGCGCGCCGTCCTGGACCGGCACCTCGAACCGCGGGCCGAACACGTCGACGGCGGTCCAGCGCACCGGATCGGGCCACTCGGTCGGGTCGACCGACCCTTCCCACACGTGCAGGCCCCAGAAGTCGTTGAAGTCGGGACTGGAGCTGTCGCCGTAGTCGCCGCCGTCGCGGTGGTAGTGGATGACGGCGGTGTCCTCGGCGGCGCCGCGCGACGGGTAGATCTCGGTGTCGCCCGACTGCTTCCAGACCGTCGGCGTCTCGGCCGGGACGAAGCTCTCGTCGGGGCCGGGGTCCTTGGCGTCGCCGCGATGGATGATGAAGTTCAGCGGCTGGGACGAGTCGACGATCGGCACGTTCCAGTAGGCGCCGTAGTCGTCGATGCCATCCGGTTCCCGTGGCGACGTCCAATCGGTCGCCGCCGACGGGTCGATCGCGTCGCCCCACAGGTGGAGGCCCCAGAACGTGTTGAAGTCGGGGCTCGGGGTTCCGTAGTCACCGTCGTCGCGGTTGTAGCGGATCGTGGCGAAGCCCTGGGCGTCGGCCTGACTGGTGTAGATGGTCGGATCACCCTGGTTGATCCAGATCTCCGGGTTGGCGTCGGCGTCGAAGGATCGGTCGGGGTCGGTGTCCTTGGCGTCGCCCTGGTGGATGATGAAGTTGACCTGGCTGTCGCTGCCGCCGCGGCGGATCCAGGCGAAGCGGCCGAACTCGTCCTCGCCCTCGAACGGCTTGGGCGACGCCCACTCGGTCACCTCGGATGGGTCGATCGCGTCGCCCCACAGGTGCAGGCCCCAGAAGTCGTTGAAGTCGCCGGTCGTGTGGTCGCCGTAGTCGCCGGCGGGACGGTTGTAGTGGACGATCGCGTAGTCGAAGCCGGAGAAGCTCGGCGGCTCCTCGGCACCGACGGCAGCGGCGACCTTGGCCGACGAGATCGCGCCGGACATGTTGTCGGCGATCGCCTTGAACTCGAGCATGGTGCCGGCCGGGTATTGGGAGACGTCGTGGAACACGCGGTACGGCGCGTTGTCGTCGGTGCCGATGTGCTCGTACGGGGCGCCGTCGATCGACACGGCGAACGTCACCTCGGTGTAGGCGGTCGACGAGAGCGCCGCGCCGACCTCGACCCGACCGAGCACCTCGGCGCCGGCGGCGGGTGCGGTCATCGTGACGACCGGCGCGCCGCCAGGCACGGCGATGCCCGCGTCAGCGCGGTACACCTTGACGCCGAGCGCCGGGACATCGACGGTCAGGCTGCCGGTGGGGTCGCTGGAGATCGTCGGGCCGCCGCCGGGCCAGATCTCGGTGAAGTCGGTCGCCGGTGAGTCGGTCTCGAACGTCGCCGAGTCGTCGGACTCGCTGTTGTTCAACGCGACGACGTACTCGACCCTCTCGTTGCGCTCGATTCGGCTGAAGGCGTAGACGCCGGCCGACCCCTCGCTGTAGCGGTGGAGTTGGGCGCCCCGGGTCAGCGCGGGATGGGCGTCGAGGAGCGCGCCGTAGTCGCCGAGCGTCTCGTACAGCGGGTGGGTGACGTCGAAGTTGGCGTCGGCGGTCGTGGCCGTCGTGCCGATCAGGTCGTCGTCGTTGTAGCTGGCGACGAGGCTCGGCATCATGTCCTGCCTGGCGTCCTGGTCGCCACCGTCGCCGGTGAAGCCCTGCTCGTCGCCGTAGTACACGACCGGCATGCCGCGACCGAAGTACATCAGCGCGTGCGCCAGCCGGCTGCGGGCGACGAGCTCGGCGTCGCTCGCGCCGGGGTTGTCCTGCTGCATGAACAGCCCGGTCCGGCCGATGTCGTGGTTGCCGAGGAACAGCGGCAGCGAGTACGCGTTGCTGTCGGCGTCGGTGTAGTAGTCGTCGGCGGCGTAGAAGCCGGCGACGTTGTCGGTCGAGCCGTTCTGGCCGGCGAAGTTGCGGGCGGTGCCCTGGAAGCCGAAGTCGAGCACGGCGTCGAGCGGCAGATCGGTGCTGAAGCGCGACAGGTACGGCACGTCGAAGCTGAACACCTCGCCGAACATGAAGAAGTCGTCCTTGCCCAGTGAGCTGGCGTGGGCCTTCAGCTCGGGGCCGAACGCCTCCCAGAACTCGTCGTTGACGTGCTTGACCGTGTCGATCCGGAAGCCGTCGATGTCGTAGTCGGTCACCATGTCCTTGAAGACACCGATCAACCCGTCCTGCACCTCGGGCTTCTCGGTCCACAGGTCGTCGAGACCGAAGAAGTCGCCGTAGAGGCTGTTCTCGCCGGTGAAGGTGCTGTTGCCGCGGTTGTGGTAGTTGGTCGGGTCGTCGAGGAACGCCGGCGACTTGATCGTCTCGTCGGCGACGCTGTTGAACGTCGGCGTGTACGGGAAGCTGACCGCCGGGTCGACGGTCGGGAACGTGCCGGTACCGGCGTACGCGCTGTCGTCGAACGGCGCGCCGACGCTGTCCAGGTACGGCGAGTCGGCCTTGGAGATGTACGGCGGGTTGTCGCCCTCGGTGTAGGTGATCACGTCGCCGGTGTGGTTGGCGACGATGTCGAAGTAGATGTCGATGCCGAGCGCGTGGGCGCCGGCCACGAGCTGCTGCATCTCGGCGTTGGTGCCGAAGTGTGGATCGATCGAGGAGTAGTCGATCTGCCAGTAGCCGTGATATCCGGCACTCGTGCCGCCCGGTGTGCCCTCGCCTTGCACCCACCGGTTCGTGAACTGCGGGGTGAGCCAGATCGCGTTGACGCCGAGTCCGTCGAGGTACGGCAGCTGAGCGCTCAGCCCGGCGAGGTCGCCGCCGTGGTAGAAGCCCTTGCTCGTCGGGTCGAAGCCGTTGACGAGCGGATCGCCGGAGAGGTCGCCGGCCTCGTCGTTGCCGGGGTCGCCGTTGTCGAAGCGGTCGGGCATGACGAAGTAGAAGACGTTGTCCTGCGCGTCGACCCGCACCGGGGGCCGGACGAGGAGTTCGTCACCCGGCTCGGCCGTGCCGCCGCCGGCGTCGACGGTGACCTCGTTCGTGGTGGAGTCGTAGGTGAACGTGACCGTGTTGCCGTCGACCGCGGTGAACGCGACGTTGCCGGCGGGGTAGGACGTGGTCCAGTTCTCGTCGAGCGCGACCTTGAACTCGTAGGCGCCCGCGGGGATCTGGTCGGTGGCGAACTCGTAGACGCCGTCGCCGTCGGCGTCCTGCATCCACGACCGCAGGCAGTCGGGTTGCCAGTCGCCGGGGCAGCCGAGCTCGGACTGGAAGCTGCCGGCGGCGGTGGCGATCGCCGAGTTGACGTCGTCGGTGACCCAGTGGGTCTGGTGGTCGTAGTAGAACGTGACGTCCGTCGCCGCGCCGAGCGTGAGAGCGATGTTGGCGCCGTTGGACTGGGCGTTGGCGCCGTAGTTCTCGTCCCACGAGTCGTTGATCGCCGCCTTGTACTCGTAGCCCCTGCCGGGCGTTGAACGTGCCCTGCTAGACGCCGTCGTCGGCGTCGAATGTCAGCTGGTGGCCGCACAGTCCGGCTGCCAGTCGCCCGGACACCCCAACTCGGATTGGAGTGATCCGGCGACCGCCACCGATGTCGGGTCTGGTGTGTGGTCGGCCCGAATGCTCGCCGGCAGCGCGGCAGTGACGAGCAGGCCGATGGCCGCAGCAGTGGCGACGTGGCGACGAAGTTGCATGGTGACCCCCTGGTCGACTTCCCAAGACGGCTGGACGCCAGGCTCGGTGGCCCGGCGACCGCCCCACACGATCTTCTCGCGGATCGCCCACCGGCGAAAGGGCTCCACCGACTTTCACGGAATTTCAGCCGTCCGACCCTGCAGCGATCGGAGCGCACGCTTCGAGGTGTGCCGCCCTGCTAGTGCTGTGGCCGCGATCTTTGCTGGTCGGAGCAACGGTCCTCACCTGGTCCGATACGGGCCAGGACCCGCGCGAAACGATTGTGGTCAGAGCACCAGCTGTTCCCCGCTCGACGGCGCCGAGTGCGCCGGGACCTGTGGGTGTGCATCGCGACTCCGGCGCCCGATCACCGACCGAGTTGTCAGAAATGCCGGCGGTGGCCGCGTCAGCCACCCGGTTTCGGCGATCGGTGGAGCCGGTCCGCGGTCGCCGCTACGGCGACCACGGACCAGCTGCGATCAGGCCGGTTCGGGCCCGACCGCCCGCGACTCGCTGTTACTTCCCGCCTTCCAGCGCTCCGTCGGTGGACGCTGCGGTCACGCTCGCGAGGTCGGACAACGGCGACACCGGGAACTCCTCGACGACCACCTGCTGATTGAAGTTGCCCGAGTTGAGTTGGCAACTCGTGGCGCCGATACCGCGGACGTAGATCTGCACCGTGTGATTACCAGCAGACAGATTCGGGAACATGGCGAAGGTCGCGAGCGGCGCCGCAGCGGCATACGAGACGGCGTTGCCCTCCTGGTCGCCTTGATAGTTGAGCGCGTTGTCCCCGTCGTTCGCACGACCGTCGATGCGCAACTGATAGTGACAGAAGCCTCCGCCCGTCGAGGTGTGGTGCCCACTGAAGTCCAGCCGAACGGCCGTGCCCGCGGCAACCTTCGTGAAGACGCCCACAGTTCGAATCAACTCGTAGGTGTCGACCGGCGATGCCTCGGTGTTCGAGCCGTTGTACCCGAGGACCGTCACCGTCGAGAGCTTCGCGTCGGTCTGGGCCTTGGTGTAGACCTGGGACTTGGTGTAGACGTCGGCGGAGTTGGCTTTGGGTGCGACTGCGGCGTCGACTTCGGCCTCGGTGTAGTAGCGGTCGTCGTGGGTGTGGCCGATGGTGTAGCCGACGACGTCGATGAGGACGTCGGCGCTGCCGGAGTCGGATGAGGTCTCGACCCAGATCTGGATCTTGCCATTGTTCAGGTCGACCGTTGCCGCGTTGGGCTCGATCGCGCCGGGGAAGAAGTTCACGGTGCTGGTGGTGGGTTCGCCCGGGGCGCCGGAGGGCCGCAGTGACAGGAATCCCTCGTGGGTCGGCGTGACGACCGTGACGTTGACGAGCACGCCGATCGCGTCCGCGGGCACGACGGTCTTGTTGCCGCCGGAGGCGACCGGCACCGAGCCGGTGACCTGGATGTCACGCGGTGTGGCGTCGGCGAATCGGCCGGCGAGCCCGAGGTTGACGCGGGTGTCCAGGATGCGCTCGGCGGCGATCGAGACGGTGACCGGTCGGTCGCCAGTATCGATGGCAGCCTGGGCCATGCTGAGGCCTCCGGCTCCGAGTGTGACGGCGACGGCAGCGCCGACGGCACTCCATCGAGTGCGTAGGAGCCCGAGGCGGGTGCGGTGCTCTCTCATGATCAATTCCCCATTTCGGTTGTGGCCGGGCCCCTGCCCGGTCGTACCGGACGCTAGGTGACCTGGTCACGGGCAACAAGTGACATCTGTCCCTATGTTCGCGTCACCACGGTGCCCGAGCACGAGCGACGTGCGGCACACGGGCCGGCGAGCGGCTCCCATGTGCCCGCGATGCGCGACGCCCAGTGCTGTTGCGGGTCAGCGAATCAGACGTCCGAGCACGTCGACGGCGAGCCAGCCGCCCCCGATGATCGCCGCCCATCCGATGGAACCGGTGACGCACCACGCCGCCACGTGGCCGGGCCGGACGCGCTCCTGCTCGTTGCGCAGCGTGACATCGGGGTCACAGGGCCGCACCGTCCGCGGGAGCGGTCGGTCGCGACACGAGGTCGGGATGACGGGGCGTTCGAGACCTGTCGGCCAGGTGATGGATTGCACGGATGTCCTCCGAGGGCGGGCGGCACGTGAACCTGTGATCACGAGTCGAGAGACACCATACGTGGTCGATCGGGCGCGTTGGGTGACCATTGCGAGATTTGTGTGACTGTTGTCGCGGTTCACATGGCGCGAAGGTGACCGTTCACCTCGAACGAAAGCGTGTGATCTTGTCCTCGCCGATGCGCTCACGCTTCTCGGGATCGTCGATGCCGAGGCCCTCCTCGGGGGCGAGGCACAGCACGCCGAGCTTGCCCTCGGCCTGGTTGTGGTGCATCGCCAACGTCGCCTCGCCCACCTGATCGAGTGAGTAGACGTCGCTCATGATCGGGTGGATGCGACCCTGGTCGATCAGCTTGTTGGCCGCCCACGCCTCCTCGTAGTTCGCGAAGTGGGACGAGATCAGGCGCTTGAGCTTCATCCAGAAGTGGCGGTTGTCGAACTCGACCATGTAGCCCGACGTTGCCGCGCACGTGACCACGGTGCCGCCACGCTTGACCGCGAACACGGACGCGCCCATCGTCGAACGGCCGGGATGCTCGAACACGATGTCGGGGTCCTCGCCGGTCAACGACCGGATCTTCTTGCCGAACCGACGCCATTCGCTCTCGTCCTGCGTGTGCTCGTCGGACCAGAACTGGTAGTTCTCGGCGCGCCGGTCGATGACCGCCTCGCAGCCCATGTCGTTCAGCAACCTCGCCCGCTCCGGCGATGACACGACGCCGACCGGCGTGCCGCCGCCATTGAGCACGTACTGGATCGCGTAGCCGCCGATGCCGCCGGTCGCGCCCCACACCAGCACGCTGTCGCCCTGCTTCATGTCGGCGCCGTTCTTGCTGACGAGCATCCGGTACGACGTCGAGTTGCACAGGGCGCTGACGGCCGCTTCCTCCCACGTCAGGTGCGTCGGTTTCGGCATCAACTGGTTGGCCTTGACCACCGACAGGTCGGCCAGCCCGCCGAAGTTCGTCTCGAACCCCCAGATCCGCTGGTTGTTGGCCAGCATCGAGTCGTTGTGGGCGCTGTGATCCTGGTCGTCGACGTGATTGCAGTGCACCGTGACCCGGTCGCCGGGCTTCCAGTTGCGGACTGCCTCGCCGACACGGAGCACCACACCCGACGCGTCCGAGCCGACCACATGGAACGGTTGGGCGTGACGCTGCGCGATCTCGGACTCGCGGGCCAGGCGATCGAGGAACCCGAACGTGGGCAGTGGCTCGAAGATCGATGTCCACACGGTGTTGAAGTTGATCGAGCTCGCCATCACGGCGATGTAGACCTCGTCGGGAGCGAGCTCGGGCGTCGGTACGTCGTCGACGTGGAGCGACTTCCTCGGGTCCTTCGCCGACGACTCGACACCGTCGAACATGTCGGTCTCGTCGCGTTTGACGAAGGCCGCTCGATACGACTCGGGGATCGGAAGTGCCGCCACCTCGTCGCCCGATGCGCCCGCCTGAATCGCTGTAAGGATCTGCTCCATGCCGCCGACATTACCCGCCGGTAACCACGCGGTGCGAAACGAGACCGACCCGATGGACCGACGGTCGGGTCGTGAGTGGCAGGTCGCGCAGGGCCGTCCGTCGGCCCGTCCGCACGATGACGTGGCGGAGCATGACGACTCCGACCCGGGCGATCGCGATGGCCGACACCGGCAGCACCGGCAGCACGGTCGACACGACGTACTCGGCGGGCGATCCGGGTCCGATCGCGACCCGCCGGCAGCGGCCTGCAGGCGAGCCGAGACGCCCTCACCGTGCTCGAGAACCTCGAAGCACCGTCTCGTTCGTCGTCGGTACTGCGCGGCCGGCCGACCGGCGTGTCGGCGGCCGAGACGCAATGATGCCGCCGACCATCGGGAACATCGTGAGCGATGGGACCACGCCCGGCTCCTTCCTGTCGGCCGACCATGGCACCCGAGGCGCCGATGAGGTTCAGGTACAGCGTCAGGCCCCCGATGGGTGCGGTCATCGGTCCGGGGTGGTGCACACGACCGGTGGGCGCCCGTCGCTGATGCCTCGATTTGCACGCTGCGATAGCGTCCACGTCATGACTGGAACCGTGATCGTCGCAGGTGCTCGTACCCCCATCGGGAAGATGTCGGGGGCGTTGGGGTCGATGTCGGCCGCCGATCTCGGCGGCGTCGCGATCGCCGAGGCACTGCGCAGGGCCGCGACCGAGCCCGATCAGGTCGAGTACGTCATCATGGGACAGGTGCTGATGGCGGGTCAGGGCCAGGTGCCGGCCCGTCAGGCTGCGGCCAAGGCAGGCATTCCGATGCGGGTGCCGTCGGTCAACGTCAACAAGGTGTGCCTGTCCGGTCTCAACTCGATCTACCTGGCACACCAGATGATCCAGTCGGGTGACGCCGACCTCGTCGTGGCCGGCGGCATGGAATCGATGACGAACGCGCCGTACCTCGCGCCCGGTGCCCGCGGTGGGTTCCGCTACGGCCACACCCAGCTGGAGGACGCGATCATCACCGACGGACTGTGGTGCTCGTTCGACGCGTGCCTGATGGGTCTCGGCACCGACCGCTACACCGGTGATTCGATCAGCCGGGTCGAGATGGACGAGGTGTCGGCGATGTCCCACGAGCGTGCAGCCACGGCGACCAAGGACGGCATTCTCGCCGACGAGATCGTGGCGGTGTCGATTCCGCAACGCAAGGGTGATCCGATCCTGGTCGAGCACGACGAAGGCATCCGGCCCGGCACCACGGCCGAGAGCCTGGGCAGGCTGCGCCCGGCATTCGATCCCGACGGCACCATCACCGCCGGCAACGCCTCACAGCTCAGCGACGGCGCGTCGGCCGTGGTCCTGATGTCGGCGGCTGCTGCGGCGGCGTCGGGTGTCGACCCCCTCGGCGAGATCGTCAGCTACGGCATGGTGGCTGGACCCGACGACGCGTCGCTGAACTGGCAGCCGGCCAACGCGATCGAGCGGGCGCTGTCGAAGACCGATCTGGCGGTGGGCGACATCGACGTGTTCGAGTTGAACGAAGCGTTCGCGGCCGTCGGGATCGCGTCGTCCCGGCAGCTCGGTATCGATCTCGATCGGGTCAACGTCAACGGTGGTGCGATCGCGCTGGGCCATCCGATCGGTATGAGCGGCAACCGTCTCGCACTGACCCTGCTGCACGAGCTGCGCCGCCGCGGTGGTGGCGTCGGCGCAGCCGCCCTGTGCGGCGGAGGCGGTCAGGGTGACGCCATCATCGTGCGCACACGTTGATGCGATGGCCGTGGAGCAGCGCCACGGTCGAGTTTCATAACGTCGTTTCACCAGATCTTGACATGGTGACCGTTGACACCGGATCGTCATTTCCGTAACGTAAACGTCACATACGAATGAGGCGCCATTGCAACCGAGCCGGCCCGTCCGCCCGCTACCGACTCGGAAGCAATGGCGCCTCACTCGTTTTCCGGACGACGCTCCGGGGAGCTGACCCGGCGGTGCAGGTGGAGGCGGTGCGGGTGGACGGATCAGTCGATCGTGCGGCGGCCTTCGAGCGCCCGGCCGAGGGTCAGTTCGTCGGCGTACTCGAGATCGCCGCCGACGGGCAGACCCGACGCCAGCCTGGTGACCTTGAGCCCCAGCGGCTTGAGCATGCGAGCGAGGTACATCGCGGTGACCTCGCCCTCGGTGTTCGGGTTCGTGCACACGATGACCTCCTGCACACCTTCAGGGCCGAGTCGATTGAGGAGCTCGCGGATCTTCAGCTGTTCGGGACCGATCCCCTCGAGCGGGCTCATCGCTCCGAGGAGCACGTGGTAACGACCGTTGAACTCGCCGGTGCGCTCGACCGACACGATGTCGCGCGACTCTTCCACCACGCAGATGATCGACGAATCGCGCCGGTCGTCAGCGCAGAACGAGCACAGCTCGGCCTCGGCGACGTTGAAACACCGCTCGCAGAACCGGACCTTGTCCTTGGCGTCGCGGATGGCGTGGGCGAGCCGGTTGGCGTCATCGGCCGGCACCTTCAACAAGTGGAAGGCGATTCGCTGGGCCGACTTCGGCCCGATGCCGGGCAGCCGCCCGAGCTCGTCGATCAATGCTTGCACGGGGGGTGTGTACGCGTTGGCCATACCGGTCGGTCGCGGATCAGTCGTCGGTCATCAGCTCGGAGCCCGGAAACGCCTCGGCCAGTCGGTCGATCGGGGTCTTGACCGACTCGGGAGGGGCGTCGGTGAGCTCGTGGAGATCGACGTCCTCGTCGGCCTCGGGCACGTGTGGGGCGGCTTCGGATGATTGCTCGTCGGCGGATCGATCGGACGTCGTCGCCACTCGCGCACCACTCGACGAAGCGGTCGGTGACGGCTCCTGGCCGACCGTGGGCGGCACCGGTGGCGCGGCGTGAGCCGGCTCGGCATCGGCAACCGGTGAGCCGCCGCTCACGAACTCGATCGTGACCGCGCTGCCGACCGCCGCCGAGAGTGCCGCTTCGACATCAGCCCGATGCTCGTCGCACTTGCTGCCGTGCGCCTCGTTCGGGACCGAGAACAGCCAGGTGTCACCTCGATTGCCGACGAAGGATCCGGCCGAGTACAGCGCACGGACGAGCGGTTTGACCTGGCTCTTGACCGACTGTTCCCATGCCTCCGGCACCGAGACGGCGGCGGTGGGTCGTGGGTCCGCAGCCGGCTCCGGCGCGGCAGCGGGCGATGCGCCGACGACCTCCGACGAGCCGCCCGCAACCGGATGGGCCTCGGCGGGCGCCTCCGGCGGCGGGCGGTCGGCGATTCGCGTCTCGGCTCGATCGGGCCGCCGGGCTGCGCCTCCCAGCACCGCCCGACCCGTCGCCGGATCCTTCGGTACCGAGGTCGCCGAGCCGACGCCTTGGGCCCGCAGTTGCTTCACCGTGGTCTCGAGGCGTTCGATCCGCGCCACGAGTGCGTCGGCGTCGGTGCCGGTGCCGTCGTGGGTCAGCTGCACGAGCGCCACCTCGACCAGGATGCGGGGATCGGGGGCGTGGCGCATGTCGACCAGCGCCGACCCGAGCCGCTCGATCGCGCGAACGATCGCCGCCGCCCCGAGCTGTTGCGCCTGACCGGCGATCGTGTCGACCCGGTCGGACGGGAGCACGACCAGCTCGGGCGCGAGCAACGACAGGAAGGCGTTGCGAAGGTGCCGCACGAGTTCCTCGGTGATCGTGCGGGGGTCACGGCCGAGGCTGACCGCGTGGCCCATCGCCGTGAGCACCCGACCCGAATCACGCTCGATCAACCCGATCAGGAACTCGTCGAGGTCGATGACCTCACTGACGTCGCCCCCGGTGGACGCCAGCAGTTCGAGCGCCGAGAGCGTGTCGCGAGCCGAACCACCACCCTGGGTCAGGGCGGCGTCGAGAGCCGCTTGCGACAGTTCGAGTCCGGCTTCGTCGGCGACCCACCGAACGTGTTCGGCGAGGATCTCGGACGGCAGCAGATGGAACTGCAGGTGTTGTGTGCGCGAGCGAATCGTGTCACTCATCTTCTGGGGATCCGTGGTCGCCAGCACGAACACGACGTGCGGTGGTGGCTCCTCGAGCGTCTTCAACAGTGCCGCCTCGGCGGCCTTCGAGAGCATGTGGACCTCGTCGAGGATGTACACCTTGTGGCGCCCCGGCGTGCCGAGCGAGGCCTTCTCGACCAGATCCCGGATCGCGTCGACGCCGTTGTTGGAGGCGGCGTCGAGCTCGTGGACGTCATAGCTCGTGCCGCGCTCGACCGACAGGCACGATGCGCACTCGCAGCAAGGCTCGCCGTCGACGACGTTGTCGCAGTTCAGGACCTTGGCGAGGATGCGCGCCGAGGTCGTCTTGCCCGTGCCGCGCGGCCCGGAGAACAGGTAGGCCTGACCTTCCCGACCGGTCGCGACGGCGTCGCGCAGCGCCATCACGACGTGATCCTGGCCCTTGAGTTCGCTGAACCGACGTGGCCGATATCGGCGGTAGAGGGACTGGGTCGCCATCGGGGCGAGCCTACTCAGTGGGTGCTCGATCGGGCTCGGCCCACTCGGATGTCGCCCCACCGCAGGGACTCCCACGAGCGTGCGGAGGGACCGTGCGACGAGTTGATGTCGAACGGAGGGCCCCCGCCATGGCTACCGTGGTCGATGTGAGCGTCCGAACCTCTGTTCCCTCGCGCCTGGGCGCCCGTGCGGTCGGCGCGTCGGTGAACGCGTTCGGCCCCGTCGGATCGGTGCTGCTCACTGCGATGGTCGCGGTCGTCGCGCTCCTGACGGCGGCGTCTCCGGCGGCCGCCCAGGAACCGAACTCGCTCCAGTCGATCGAGCCGGCGGACGGCGCATCACTCGCCGAGCGTCCGACCGAGATCCGGATGGTGTTCAACCAGGAGCTCGCCGAGGACGACGAGGTCGTCGTGAACCTGTCGTGCAGCTTCCAGCCGCAGGGGCTCGGCGAGCCGGAGATCGACGACGACCGTCTGATCGTCTCGTTCCCGGTGGTCTCCGTCCTCCCCAAGGGCGCCTGCACGATCGGTTGGTCGCTTCGCACCGGTGAAGGTGAGACGGTGCTCAGCAGCACCACGAGCTTCACGGTCACGTCCGATGCGCCCGCCCAGTCGACGCCCACGTCGGTCGCCGGATCGGTCGGCGGCACCGCAGCGACCACCACCACCGATCCGTTCATCCGGCAGTCGGCGACGCAGACCAGCGGCACGGCGAGCGAACCGGTCGACCAGGGGAGCACCGGCGGTGCGCTGTGGTTCGGAAGACTGCTGTCGACGCTCGGCCTCCTCGTGCTCTTCGGCGGGCTCACCTTGATCAGCGTGGGCTGGCCCGAAGGCCCGGAGTACGTGGTGACCGTTCGGTTCCTCCGAGCCGCGTGGATCCTCTCGTTGCTGGGCACGGTGCTGTACGTGGTGGCGTACGCCGCCGACTTCAACGGCACGTCCCTCGGTGCGGCGTTGAGCCCCGGTGAATGGCTCGAGCTCTACGACGGCGGGTGGCGTGGTCGCGGCGCGCTGTTGCGTCTCGTCTTCATCGCCGCCTCGGGATGGGTGGCGATCAGGCCGGAGCGCATCATCGACCCGCAGACGGCCATGTGGGCCTGGGCGTTCCCGGGCTTCGCACTCATCGCTGTCTCCCTGAGCCGCGTCGACGGTCCGGCACCGCTGCTCGGTTTCGTCATCGGTATCGTGCACGTGTTCTCCGTGGCCATCTGGTTCGGTGGGGCCGCGATGGTGGCGAGGGTGGTGCTCGCCGGCCCCGGCGAGGATGATCTGGTGCAGGCGACACGCACCTTCAGCCGGATCTCGATCCCGGCCATCGTCGTAGCGTGCGCGACCGGGATCGCACAGATGATCCGGCTCGACGGCGGTGACCTCTTCAGTACGAGTCACGGTCGGGTCCTCCTGCTCAAGGTGGTCGCCGTCGCGGCCATGCTCGCGGTGGCACTGGCAGCCCGCCAGCAGGTCACGCTTCGGCTCGATCGAGCGCACGAGCTCACCGTTCCCGCCGCCGACAGGTTCCGGCGAGCGTTCGGCGCGGAGGCCGCGTTCGGTGTGGTCGCGCTCGCGTTCAGTGGGTGGCTGCTCGGTCTCACCCCGGCCAACGTCGACCAGTTCCCCGGCGAGACCTACACGCGTGAGATCACCTTCAACGACGAGTCGACCGGGCTCGAAGCGGTGGTGAAGATCGGTCCGGCGCGTGTCGGCCGCAACGGGTTCCGTATCGAGGTCGACAATCCGCCCGACAACATCAACGATCTGATGCTCGTGTTCGAACCCCCCGCCGGATCGAATGCTCCGTCGCTCGCACAGGCGATCCCGCTCCAAACCTGGGGGACGGCTCAGCTCGACATCGCCGATGGCCTCCCATTCCGGGTCGGCGGTGTCTGGACGCTCAAGCTCAGCGTGAGCACGGCGACCGGAACCCTGCAGGACGCGACCTCGACGTTCCAGGTGCTGGATGCCGACGGCAACGAGGTGCTCGAACCGGAAGTGCTCGACAGCACGCCGACGCAGGTCGAGATCATCGACCAGACCACCACCACGGCGCCGTTCGCCACGACGACGACCTTGGCGCCGGCGACGTCGCCGCCGACATCACCACCCGAGGGCTGATCCGCGGCGTTCCGATCAGCCGGACTCGGCGAGGAGCTCGTCGAACCGAACCGGGCTGGCGACGTCGAGCTGCTCGTACCGACACGACTCGGGTGTACGGTCGGGACGCCAGCGCTGGAACTTCACGCCGTGCCGGAAGCGGCCCCCCTCGAGCTGCCCGTACGTGACCTCGACGACCCGCTCGACCCGGAGCGGCACGAACGACAGATCCTTGTTCACGTTCCAGCGCGAGAACCCGCCCGGCATCCGCTGCGTGCTGTCGGCGTGCGCCTCGGCCCAGCCTCGCCACGGATGCCCGTCGAGGGCGTTCTCCGTCAGGGGCCCGAGCTCGTCGACCAGCTCCTTGCGGAACGCTGCGGTGAAGGCCGCGCACACGCCCACGTGGTGGAGGCGGTCGTCGTCGCCGTACAGGCCGAGCAACAGTGAACCGACACCCTGGCCGTCCTTGTGCACTCGAAAACCGGCCACCGCGCACTCGGCGGTTCGTTCGTGCTTGACCTTCACCAGGCTGCGCTTGTCGGGTGTGTACACGCCGTCGAGCGGCTTCACCATCAGGCCGTCCAGTCCGGCGCCCTCGAAGCGCGTGAACCAGCGCTCGGCGACCTCGGGATCGGTCGTCGCGGGGGTGAGGTGCACGCTCGCGTTGGGCACGAGGTGTTGTTCCAGCAGTGCCCGCCGCTCACCGAACGGGGTCGTCATCAGGTCGTCGTCACCGAGGGCGAGCAGGTCGAAAGCGACGAACTCCGACGGCGTCTGCTCGGCGAGCATCCGTACGCGTGATGCCGCGGGATGGATGCGCTGCTGCAGGGCGTCGAAGTCGAGTCCCCGGCCTTCGGGGTGGGCGACGACGATCTCGCCGTCGACGACACAGCGGTTCGGGAGTGCCTGGGCGAGCACGTCCACCAGCTCGGGGAAGTAGCGGTTGAACGGCTTCTGGTTGCGGCTCGTCAGCTCGATGTCGTCGCTGTCACGGAACACGATGCAGCGGAAGCCGTCCCACTTCGGCTCGTACAGCACACCGTCCGAGTCGGGGATGGTGCGCGCGAGCTTCGCCAGCATCGGCTTGATCGGCGGCTCGATCGGCAGGTTCATGATCGACGGGTGTAGGAGATCGCCCAGTTCTCGGTCCACGTCGTACCCTCGGGAGACGATTCCCACCGCCAGTCGAACGAGTCGGCCGCGATGTTCGCGAAGACCATGCGCTTGAACAGCTGGTGCTCGTCGACCGGTCCCGGGGTGGCGAACGCGGGGTCGCCGTCCACGAGGTCACCGACGAAGTGCCAGTACGCGCCCCCCTGGTCGACCCAGGTCTGCTGCCAGAAGTGGAGTCGGGGGTGGAACACGGAGACGCTGGTGCCGTTCCACACCTGCGGGGCGTCCATCGCGAAGCGCTCGCGTAGCACCTTGCCGTCGAGCTCGCGCGTGATCGTGTTGACCGCATGCCCACCTTCGAACCCGCAGTCCCACGCTCCGATCCAGAAGTCGAACGCATCCGGCCCGAGCTCGTCCATGACCCGACAGTACGCCACCGACCGCGCCCGTGCAGCCCGACGGTCCGGGTCGTGACCGGCACGGGATCCGATCGTTCGACGAACCTGCTCGCCGTGCGAGGCTGAGCGGATGATCGGATGGACGACAGCGTTCCTCGACCGACCGGCAGACTCGTTCGGGGCCGTTCGAACCTTCTGGCAGCGAGTGACCGGAACCACCCTGTCGCCGGTGCGAGGTGACTGCGGCGAGTTCTCGACGCTCGTGCCGTCCGGCGCCGATGCCTATCTTCGTCTGCAGCGGGTCGACGACGGCCCGGGTGGAACACATCTCGACTTGCACGTCGACGACATCGGAGAAGGTGCCGACGGCGCGATTCGGCGGGGAGCCACCCAGATCGACGACGGCACGGTGGTGACCACGCTCCGCTCGCCCGGCGGGCTCGCCTTCTGCCTCGTCGCCCATCATGGCGAGTCGACCAGGCCGAAACCGGTGGGTCGGCCCGGGGCGCGCACGATCGTCGATCAGGTCTGCATCGACATCGCCCCGGACCGCTTCGACGTCGAATGCGACTTCTGGGCGTCGCTCACCGGCTGGCAGCTCGACGAGGGTCGGGAGTCGGAGTTCCGGGTGCTGGTGCGTCCGGCGTCCATGCCGCTGCGCTTCCTGCTGCAACGACGCGGCAGCGCCGATCGGGGCTGCGATGCCGAGTGCCATCTCGACCTCGCGTGCGACGACGTCGAGCTGGCGACGCGTGCTCACTCGGAACTCGGCGCGACACTCGTCGAGAGATTCCCCTGGTGGACCGTGATGGCCGATCCAGCAGGTCTGCGGTACTGCCTCACGGCCCGCAGCCCCGACACGGGCCTTCCGGGACGGCTCTGACGGGCGCGCCGCCACCCCCCGGCGATCGGTTGGGAGTCGGCCCCGAGGGGAGGTGCCGAGGTCAGTCGATGTCGAAGCTGACGCCCTGTGCGAGCGGCAGGTCGGTGCTGTAATTGACCGTGTTGGTCTGGCGGCGCATGTAGCCCTTCCACGCGTCGCTGCCCGACTCGCGACCGCCGCCGGTCTCCTTCTCGCCCCCGAACGCGCCGCCGATCTCGGCGCCCGACGGGCCGATGTTGACGTTGGCGATGCCGCAGTCACTCCCCGAGGCACTCATGAATCGTTCGGCTTCACGCAGGTCGGTCGTGAAGATCGACGACGCGAGCCCCTGCGGCACGCCGTTGTGGAGGGCGATCGCCTCGTCGAGATCGTCGTAGGTCATCGAGTAGAGGATCGGCGCGAACGTCTCGGCGCGCACGACGTCGGTCTGTCCCGGCATCGTGACGATGGCCGGGCGGGCGTAGTAGGCGTCGGGGGCCTCGTCGGCGAGCGCTCGATCGCCACCGGCCACGATGGTGCCGCCGTCGGCTTCGGCCGCTCGCAGCGACTGCTGCATCCGATCGAAGGATGCACCATCGACGAGCGGACCGACCAGGGTGCCCTCGGACAACGGATCACCGATCGGCAGGGATGTGTACGCCCTGCCGATCCGCTCGACGAGTTCGTCGTGCACCGAGCGGTGCACGATCAGTCGACGCAAGGTGGTGCAACGTTGACCCGCGGTCCCGGCGGCGGAGAACACGATGCCGCGCAGCGCCAGATCGAGGTCGGCCGACGGCCCGATGATCGCGGCGTTGTTGCCGCCCAGCTCGAGGATCGCCCGACCGAAGCGGCCGGCGACGATGGGCGCGACCTTGCGACCCATGGCGGTCGAACCGGTTGCGGAGATGACCGGGACACGCTCGTGCACCACCAGGGCCCCACCGACATCGGCTCCGCCGAGCACGACCTGCACCAGACCGTCCGGAGCCCCGGTCTCGGCGATCGCCTGCTGCAGCAGACCGTTGCACGCCAGCGCCGTGAGGGGTGTCTTGTCGCTCGGCTTCCAGATCACCGGATCGCCGGCGACGAGGGCGAGCGCGGTGTTCCAGGACCACACCGCCACCGGGAAGTTGAAGGCGCTGATCACCCCGACCGGACCCATCGGGTGCCAGGTCTCCATCAGGCGGTGACCGGGCCGTTCGGACGCGATCGTCAGCCCGTGGAGCTGCCGTGAGAGACCGACGGCGAAGTCGCAGATGTCGATCATCTCCTGGACCTCGCCGAGCCCCTCGGAGCGGATCTTGCCGGCTTCGATCGACACGAGCTCGCCGAGTTCGTCCTTGTGCTGGCGGAGCAGTTCGCCGAGGCGGCGAACGACGTTGCCGCGCACCGGAGCCGGCGTGGTGCGCCAGGCCTCGAAGGCTACGGTCGCCCGTTCGACGGCGTCGCTGACGTTCCCCGACGGTCCTGCGGATCCGAGCGAGCCGCCGGTGATGGGCGTGCGTGCCGTCTGGTCGCCGTCCGTGGTCGTGGCGCCGCATGCGGCGAGCAGCTGCGCGGCCCGGGAGACGAGCTGGTCGTGGTTCGGGAGCGAGCTCATCGGGTGACCGCCTGACAGGCGTCGGCGACGATCGAGATCGCGATCTCCGCTTGCTCCGCGGTGATCACGAGCGGCGGCGCGAAGCGGAAGCCACGTTTGCCGCAGGTCAGACCGAGCAGGCCCCGCTCGAAGCAGGCGGTCTCGAGCGCGACGGCCGTGTCGTGGTCGGGCAGGTCGAAACCGATCATGAGGCCGCGACCACGCACCCCGGTGATCAGTGGTTGCTCGTCGGCGATCGCCCGCAGCCCGGTGAGCAATTGCTCACCGCGGGCGGTCGCGTTCGTCATCAACTCGTGTTCGACGAGGTCGAGGGTGGCCAGCGCAGCGGCGCACGCCACCGGGTTGCCTCCGAACGTCGAGCCGTGCTTGCCGGGCGCCCACGCCATGATCGAATCGCGGGCGATGATCGCCGACAGCGGAAGTCCACTCGCGAGGCCCTTCCCGGCGGTGATGATGTCGGGCACGATGCCATCGTGCTCGCACGCCCACATCGTGCCGGTACGGCCGATGCCCGACTGCACCTCGTCCACCACCAGCAGGATGCCGTGCTCGTCGCAGAGGTCGCGGAGGCTCTGGAGCCAGCCGTCCGGAGGCACGATGTAGCCGCCCTCGCCCTGCACGGGTTCGACGAAGACCGCGGCGACGTCTCCGGGTTCGGTCATGTGCTGGAACAACACGCTGCGGATGTGGTCGGCGCCGGTGACGTCGCCGTCGAAGGCAAACGGCGAGTGATAGCTCCCCGGGGTGACGATGCCGAAACCGCTGCGGTACTTGGCCTTCGACGACGTGAGCGACAGGCTGCCGAGCGACCGACCGTGGAATGCGCCGTAGAAGGCGATCACGTTGGGGCGGCCGGTGTGGTGACGGGCGAGCTTGAGCGCACCCTCGACCGCCTCGGTGCCCGAATTCGCGAGGAAGACCCGCGCGGGACCCATGCCGTCGGGCACCGAGCGGGCGAGACGTTCGCACAGCTCGGCATGGACCGGATGGTAGAAGTCGCTCGAGCAGTAGTGCAGGCACGCGTCGACCTGCCGATGGATGGCCGCGAGCACGTCGGGATGGGCGTGACCGGTGGCGTTGACGCCGATGCCGGCGTTGAAATCGAGGAAACGGTTGCCGTCGACGTCGTGGATGACCGCTCCTCGGCCGTGGTCGACCACCAGGGGGTAGACCCGGGTCAGCGACGGGCTCGAGACGGCCTCGTCCTGAGCGATGACGGCGCGGGCGTTCGGCCCGGGCAGCTCGGTGGTGATGTGCGGGACCGTCTGGTCCGAAGCCACTGGGCGCGTCTCGAGCGTCGGCATCTGACCATTCTGACAGATTCGTTCCGAAGAATCACCCGGATGGAACGAATCATCCGTTCGTCCGGGCCGTTCAGCGCCTGCCCCGGAGCATCGGCGCGACCGCACTACGGTGACCGCGGTGAGCAGATCCAGCCGCAGCCGGCACCCGTACACGAACGTCATCGGCGCGCTCGGACTCGCGGGCTGCCTGGTGATCACCTCGTGCGGCGGCAGCACCGAGGTGGCGTCGTCGACGGTGCCACCGGCGTCGAGCGCCGAGAGTACGGCTCCGACGAGCACGTCGCCGCCGACGACGGCGCCTCCGGCGACGACCTCACCCCCGACCACCACACCGGCCACCACACCAGCCACCACAGCGCTTCCGGCGACGACGGCACCCCCCGGTACGGCACCGGCGACGACGACGCCCCCGGCGGCCCCCACCACGGCTCCGACGAGCACGTCGAAGCCGGTGACGGCCTACCTGACTGCCGACGACCGGTTGGTGGAGGTCGACGTGGCCACGGGCGAGACCGTTCGTGTGGTCGACGAGTTCTTCAGCGGAGACGGTGTGTTCCGAGGTGGTCTGCGGCTGAGCCCCGACCGCCAGACGATCTGGTTCACCGAGGGGTACGAGGACAGTTGGTACTCGTGCGAGGCCTCCACCGGGAGTTGGGGCCGCGTCGACGCATCGACCGGTGAGCTGGAAGTACTCGGGAGGGGTTCGGGAGTCGACCCGTCGTCCGACGGGCAGCTCCTGTCGTACGTGACCTCCGGACTGTGTCTGCCGGACCCCGAGAACCCGGAGTTCTTCGTGTTGACGCCGAGCGACCGGGTCGTGGTCCGCGACCTCTCGACCGGAGACGAGCGGGAGTTCGTGTCCAGCGAGCCACCGGCCGACTACGCGGCGCCCGGTGCCGTGCTCGGTGCGGGCTTCGGCCCCGGCGGGAACCTCCTCGTGCTGCTCGGTGACGGGCGACTCGTCGATGTCGACATCGACGGTTCGAACATCATCCAGGACCATCCCGTGGTGGTTCCCGAGGTGGTGGGCGACTCGCTGTCGGTCACCGCCGATGGGCTGATCGTGGTCGAATTCGGTGACGAGGGCAGCAGCGACGTGTCGTCGATCGACGTCGTCACCGGTGCGACGACGTTGCTCGCGTCGTCGGGTGCGTTCATGGCGGTCGGGGTGAGCGCTGACGACCAGATCGTGGTGTCGTCGTTCGAGCCCGTCACGGTCGCCCCGGGCGCCGACGTCACGGTCATCGACCTGCCGGGCGACCAGTTCGTGTTCGACCTCGACTGGTAGGTCGACACCGCCGGCGGTCGATCCGCCCCGAAGACCGGTTGTTCGTGTCGTCCGTTCCACGAGTTCGTAGCCTGGGCGTATGTCCGTCGTGAAGATCAATGCCATCGAGATCCCCGAAGGTGCCGGACCCGAGCTCGAGCAGCGATTCGCCGCCCGTGCCGGCATGGTCGACCGACAACCCGGCTTCGAGGAGTTCATGCTGCTCCGCCCCACCGCGGGCGACGACCGCTACTTCGTGCTGACCCGGTGGGAGTCGGAGGAGGCGTTCCAGAACTGGCGCGCCGGCCAGGCGTTCCAGCACCAGCACCGCGAGACACACGACGACGACGGCAAGGGCGCTGCCAAGCCGCAGCATCCCGTTGCCACCGGGGCCAGCCTGCTCGAATTCGACGTCGTCTCCCTGACGACGGCGCCCACCGGCTGATCGGAGTCGGGCCGGCGACCTCGGCTGCCACGGAGAGTGCCACTAATCTCACTCATGTGCGGACCCCACGATGTACGTGCATCTTCGCCATCTCGGTGGTCCCCGTCGTCGCGGCGAGCGGGCTGATCGCCACGACTGCGGTTGCCCCACGACGACCCGACCGTCATCGAACCTTCCGTCGACCGGTAGCAGTCCGGGTCCGTCGATCCGCACGGCGATTCTCCTGTCGGGCATCGGCGGCGCGCTGGCGTTGCTGGCCCGTCGACGGCGCTGGACGTCCTGACGGTCGCCGTCGCGGCCGGGGCCCGACGACGGGGAGGTGCCGGAGCCCGACCCTTCCCGTGCTCGCGAAGGGCGGGACGCCGTGAGCCTGCTGCGGTTGAACGAGCTCAGCGGTCGTTCGTGGGCGTCGCGATCAGGGTCGGCAGCAGCGCCCGAGCGACATCGGCCGGTGCTTCTTCGTGGGAGAACAGACCGGCGCCCTCGATCACCTCGATCGTGGCGTCGGGGAACGTGTCGACCATCGCGCGGGCACGCTCGACCGGGAAGAACGGATCCCGGTCGCCCCAGACGAGTCGGACCGGCACCGTGATCTGGGCGTGGATCGCGCCGAGTCGTCGGACGTCCTGCATGTCGAAGCTGCGCAGGAGGCGAGTGGCGGCGTCGCGCCGGACCTCGTCCTCGTGCAACGGCGTGAGGAAGAACTCGTCGAACTCACCGTCGAGGAGCGACCGATCCGCGAACGCGTCGCCCAGAACGAACGGCATGCGGCGGATCCTGGGCTTGCCGGCCACCCACCCCAGTCCGGCGCTGAAGCCGGGAAGGTGGCGGGCGGCGATGAAGGAGGTGAAGCGCCAGCTCGGATCGGGCGGCTCGGTGTTGATCAGCCCCATGGCGCGAAGTCGGGGGTCGGCGGCGACGGCATGACGAGCGATCAGCCCGCCGCTGTCATGTCCGACGACCGCGACCGAGTCGAGCTCGAGGAGGTCGATGACGCGACGGACCGACTCGATGTGCCGGTGGATGCTGATCGGCGTGTCGGCGCCGAAGCGGCTCGAGCCGGCTGATGGGAGATCGATCACGTGACACGTGACGTGCTCGACCAGATGAGGGAGCAGGAGCCGGAAGGTCGCGCCGCTGACGGGCCATCCGTGGACGAAGAGCACGTCGGGGCCGGCGCCGATGCGGCGATGGGCGACCTCGCCCGCGCCGACGTCGAGGAGGCGGTCGGGTTCGGCTCGGAAGAGATCGGACGCCTGGGTGGCGGTCAAGGTCATGCGAACTCCAGTGTCGGGTGTGGGGTCGTGCACAGGCCCGTTGATTTGTAGTGCTTGCTTCAAATCATATTCGTGGTCATCACTACCATCAAGTCCGTGCACGGGGTCCACGCTTGCAGGCCGTCCAGGTCCTGGATCCACGACATGGTCGGCCTGATCGGCCGCCACGACGACTTCGAGCGGCCGACCCTCGACGAGTTGCTCACCGATCTCCAGGTCCGGCTCGGGCTCGGACCCGTCGCCTGACGGCCGCGTTCGAGGCTGCGCCCGATCGTGGGAGCGCGAGCCTGCTCCACGCCGAGCGACGCGCCTGCCACCGAAACGGGTGAGTACGGTCCACGCCTGCTCGCAATAGGATCCGATACCCGTGGCACTGATCGTTCAGAAGTACGGCGGCACGTCCGTCGCCGACCCCGACCGGATCCGGGCGTGCGCCGACAACATCGCGATCACGAAGCGGCGTGGTAACGACGTCATCGTCGTCGTCTCCGCGATGGGCAAGGCGACCGACAACCTGATCGCCCTCGCCGACCAGGTCGCCAAGAACCAGTCGGGTCGTGAGATGGACATGCTGCTCACGACGGGCGAGCGTCAGACGGCGGCGTTGATGACGATGGCACTCGCCGACCGGGGCGTCGAAGCGATCAGCTACACCGGCAGCCAGGTCGGGATCATCACCGACACCGCCCACCGCAAGGCCAAGATTCTCGAGGTGAGAGGCGACCGCGTACGCGCTTCGCTCGCCGAGGGCAGGGTCTGCGTGATCGCCGGGTTCCAGGGCACGAGTACCGAGAAGGAGATCACCACGATGGGTCGGGGCGCCTCCGATCTGACGGCCTCGGCCCTCGCCCAGGCGATGAACGCCGACGCCTGCGAGATCTACACCGATGTCACCGGTGTGTTCACGGCCGATCCGCGCATCGTCCCACAGGCCCGCAAGCTCGAGAAGATCCACTTCGACGAGATGCTCGAGATGGCCGGTGCCGGCTCGAGGGTGCTCGCCCTGCGCTCGGTCGAGTTCGCGCGCAACCATGATGTCCCCCTCCACGTGCGGTCGGCTTTCACCTGGGAGCCGGGCACGGTGGTCAGCAATGAGGAGCCCTCCGTGGAAGATCCGATCATCTCCGGCGTCGTCACCGACATGACCGAAGCCAAGGTCACCGTGCTCGGCGTCCCCGACCGGCCGGGTGTCTCGGCTGCGCTGTTCGAACCGCTGGCCGAGGCCAACGTCAACGTCGACATGATCGTGCAGAACACGTCGACCGACGGCACCACCGACATCAGCTTCACGATGCCGGTGGCCGACATGGCGCAGTCGGAATCGATCGTGCAACGGGTCGCCGAGGAGATCGGCGCCACGGCCGTCACCCATGACGCCGACATCGCCAAGGTCTCGCTGGTGGGGGCCGGCATGAAGTCGTCGCCGGGCATCGCCGCCAAGATGTTCCGCACGCTCGCCGAGGAAGACGTCAACATCCAGATGATCTCCACGTCGACGATCCGTGTGTCGGTGATCCTGCCAGCGAGCGACATGGAGCGGGCGGCACGAGCGCTCCACACCGCGTTCGGTCTGGACTCGGGAACGGCGTACTCCGCCCCGCTCCCCGAACGCCGCTGATGACGTCGTTGCGCGCAACCGGTTGCGGCAACACCAGTGTCGACCGGTAGCCACGGAACGACGTCACTCGCGGATCCGCTCCCTTCGATCCGATGTACGTCGGCCGCGATGCGGGGGCTCCGCACCCGGGCTCTGCACAATCGCGCGGGTGTGAGCGTGAGCGCCGGCAGTCCGTACGGCGGTCAACGAGCGGACTTCGTGGCAGGCGATCTCACCGCGTCGGCGAGGGCGGCGTGGAAGAGGCCGAGCGCGGGCTCGTTGGCGCCGATCCGCATCGCATCGATCGCGCCGGATGCGAGACCCCGCTGTACCCCGGCCATCGCCGCGAAGTCCTCGTCGATGACGGTGTCGATCGTCAGCTGCCAGTTCCGTTCCCAGTGTCGGGCCGCTGCCTCCGTCAGCGGCGCATCCGGAATGTAGAAGTCGAGGTCGCAGATCGAGCGGCCGGGATCGACCGGATCGGGGGCGACTCTCCACGTCTCGATGTGATCGATCTGCATCACGAAGACGGTGCTCGGGAACAAGACGTAGACGAGGGCGCTGTGCGGCACGACGTCCCAGGTTTCGGGCGGCTCGGAGGCGAGCTCGGCGAGGCTCCGCCGTGGCAGCACCTCTCGCACGTGCTGACCGAATCGGTCGGCGTAGCACAGGTTGGCGGCGAACAGTGGCCCGACCGTGTTCCGATGGAGGGCGGCGAAGTGGTACGGCTCGAGAAAGGTGTCGATCACCAGCTTCCAGTTGAGGTCGAGCTCGAAACGGTGCGAACGCCAGTAGCGGTGGGAGCCGATGTCGAAGGCCACGAGGTCGTCGGCGATCTCGCCGAGTTCGGGATCGATGGGCGTGTCGGCGCCGAGCTCGGGGACCACCCAGATCACGCCGTGCTCCTCGTGGGCCGGCAACGCCCGGAGACCGGGGCCGGGCACACCGACGTTCGGGAAGGCTGTTTCGTCGGGTACGGCGACCAGGGATCCCGCCAGGTCATAGGACCAGGCGTGGTAGGGGCACGTCAACCTGCGGTGACACCCGCGGGCATCGGCTGCGACCTGGGCGCCGCGGTGAGCGCAGACGTTGGCGAACGCACGCACGATGCCGTCGTCGTCTCGGGTGAGCACGATCGGCAGGCCGAGCGCGTCGCGTGTCAGCGTCGATCGGGGTTCGGGGAGATCTGGCGTGAGGGCGACGGCTTGCGGCCAATGTGTGAACAGCGTGGCTCGCTCGGCGGCCAGGTGACCCGGATCGGTGTAGTTGGCGGACGGTACGGTGCAGGCCTGGGTGGTCCACGATCGGCGCGCGGCGAGGTGGTCGAGCAGGGTGCTGATGATCGGTCGGGCGACGTCGTTGCGCATGGACTCCTGCTTCGGGATCAGGTGGACACCGCGCCGCCGTCGACCATCAGTGTCTGGGCCGTGACGAAGCGCGACTCGTCGGAGAGCAGGTGGACGACGGTGCCGGCCACATCGGAGGGTTCGAGATTGCGACGCAGCGCCTGTTGCTGGGCGATCGCGCCGAGAGCCCGTTCGAGCGCGTCGCCCATGAACGCTTCGGTGCCTTCGGTCAGCACCGCGGACGGGGCGATCGAGTTGACACGAATCCAGTACCGCCCGAGCTCGCGGGCGAGACCACGGGTGATGCCGAGCACGGCGGCCTTCGAGGTGGTGTAATGGAGCGCGTTGGGCAGGCCGTACACCGCGGCCAGCGACGAGACGTTCACGATGCTCGCCGTCTCCCGCTCACGCATCGGGCCGACGGCGGCGCGGCACATGTGGAACACGCCGGTGACGTTGACCCGCAGTGCGGCATCCCACTCGTCGGGATCGATCTGGTCGAACGGGCCGCTTGCCAGCCCGGCGTAGAGCGCGGCATTGTTGACGAGCCCGTCGAGCCCGCCGAACCGGTCGACTGCTGCCGCCACCGCTTCTCGACACGACACCGGATCGGTGACGTCGAGGAGCACCCCGATCGCCTCGCCGCCGATGTCGCTGATCTCCGACGCCGTGTCGCCGCAGTCGGCAAGATCGCCTGCGACGACCCTCGCCCCCTCGGCAGCCGCAGCCACGCAGTAGGCGCGGCCGAGGCCGCGGGCAGCACCGGTGACGAGTACCACCTTGCCGTCGAGTCGTCCGGTCATCGTTGCATCTCCGTCGGTTGGGGTCGGCCGACCACAGGTAGGTGCTTCAGGCCGAAGAGGCGATTGTTGGGCATCCACTCTTCGGCGCCGGCCGCCTCGAAGTTGCCGTATCGCCGGGTGAGTTCCTCGAGCGCGATGCGCAGTTCGAGTCGAGCGAGGGCGGCACCCAGGCAGAAGTGGCTGCCGAAACCGAAGCCGACGTGCGGATTCGGGTGCCGGCCGACGTCGAACGCGTCCGGTGCGTCGAACACACGTTCGTCACGGTTGGCCGACATCTCCCAGACGGTGACCTTGTCGCCCGCCTCGATCGGGACCCCGGCGATCTCCGTATCGCACGACGCCGTACGCCGCTTGTACACCGACGGCGTCGTCCACCGCACGATCTCCTCCACCGCAGTACCGATCAGGGCGGGAGCGTCCTGCAAGCGTGCGTACTGGCCGGGATGGTCGATGAACGCCTTGATGCCCCCGGCGATGGCGCTGCGGGTCGTCTCGGCGCCGGCGGGAAACAGCAGCGCGAAGAACGCCGTCAGCTCTCGGTCGGTGAGCCGGCTGCCGTCGTCGAGACGGGCATGGACGATCGTCGACATGATCCCGTCATCCGGATGCGCGCGCTTGGCGTCGATCAGACCGATGGCGTACTCCCTGATCAGTCGGGTCGCATCACCCGACACGATCGATGGCGAGTCGGCTTCGATTCCCTCGTCGAGCCAGTCGAGGAGCATCCGCTGATCGCTCTCGGGCACACCGAGGACGATGCAGATCGCCTGGGCCGGCAGCTCCCGAGCGAATCCGTGCACGGCGTCGAAGGGTTCGGGGCCCACAGCATCCAGCAGTCGGACCGTGCGCAACCGGAGCTCGTCCTCGAGGGCGGCGATGGCCCGCGGCGTGAATCCGCGGTTCACCAGCGACCGCAGCCGAGAGTGCTGCGGATCGTCGGTCATGTTGAGCATGGTTCCGGCGGAACGTTCGTCCTTGAGGCCGGTGCCGCCGCGTTCGCGGAGCCCACCGCCACGGTCGGACGAGTACGTGACCGGATCGCGGAACACGGTCATCACGTCGGCATGGCGCGAGACGACCCAGAATCCCTCGCCATCGGGCGTCTTCTCGGTCGGCTCGTGCCAGTGGACCGGGTCGTGATCGCGCAGCCACCGGAAGAAGTCGTGAGGGAAACCATCGCGGAAGCTCTCACCGCTCGACAGGTCGACGGCACAGGCGGGAAGCCGGCTCACGATGGACGTCCGTCGATGTCGGGACGAGGCGGGCGCCGGAGCGGGTCGAGCTCGACGCCGGCGCGGCGCTCGAGCTCCCGCAGGGTGGCGTGGAACACGAGGTCTCCGTCGCCGGCGGCGATCGCGGCGTCGAAGACGTCGCCGGCGGCCCGGGTGAGGGGAACGTCGACGCCGGCTGCGTCGGCGGTCTGGACCGCGAGTCCGACGTCCTTGGCGGCGATGTCGAGTCGGAAGACGACGTCGTCGAAGCGACGGCCGAGGAGCAGCGGTGCGAGCTTCGCGTAGGGGCCGGCGGAGCTGGCGGCGACGATACGGTGGAGTTCGGCAGGCGACATGCCGAGCGCAGCTCCGAGAACGTAGGCCTCCTGGACCAGGACCCCGGCGGCCAGGAACAGCTGGTTGTTGACGATCTTGGCGATCGTGCCGGTGCCGGGTGGACCGACGAGGATCACGTCGCCGCCGATCACGTCGAGCACCCCGCGCGCCGCCTCGAACTCCTCCGGCTCGGCCCCCACCATGACGGCCAACGTTCCGTCTCGGGCTTTGGCGACACCGCCCGAGACGGGAGCGTCCACGAACACGACGCCGACCTCGGTGCAACGGGCCCGCAGTTCGGCAACCACGTCGACGGAGTTCGTGGACAGGTCGATGACCAGTCGGGGGCGCTGGGGCGCCGCGAGGATCCCATCCGGCCCTGCGACCGCTGCAAGCACCTGTGGTGGCCCCGGCAGTGAGAGCAGAGCGATGTCCGCACCCGCCGCCGCCTCGGCGGCGGAGGCGTGGGCGGTTGCACCGGCCTCGACGAGCGTCTCGGTCGCGGAGGGCTGCGAATCGTGGATCCGCAGTCGGTATCCGGCGTCGAGCAGTTGGCCTGCCATCGGAGCGCCCATCGTGCCGGTCCCCACGAACGCGATCGTGACGCCACCTCTGGGGAGGTCGTCGGCCTCGCCCAGCTCGTTCGTCGTCTCATCGGCCATCTCCGAGGCGACTGTAGTGACCCCGAGGTTACAAAGCTAGATATTTGTATCATTCGCCGGGGGTCGAGCGGCCACGATCCCGGGCACGACCATCCGACTGACCCAATCGTCCGTCTCCGCTTGGGTGCGAGGGCTCGCCGGTTCGGTGGTGGCCAGGCTGACGATCACGCGCAGCACCCACTCACCGGCGTCGATCGCCGAGACTCCAGGACCCAGGCGGCCCTCGAGTTCGCCTGCCGCGAGCGCGATCAGCTCACCGAACCGCTCGGCGAGTGGCGCCATCGCCCCGGGAATCGGAGTGCCGGTGGCACCCCGCTCCTCGGAGGCGAAGAGGAGGCCGAGATCGTCACGCCGAGCCGCACGAACCGTGGATCTGATGAGCACGACGACTGCATCGGCAAGGGTCGGTTGGGCGAGCAATCGAGGGCGCAGTCGCGTGAGATATCGATCGACGATGCGGAGCAGCACCGAGAGCACGATCTGGTCCCGATTGCCGATCCGCCGGTACACGGTGACGCGCGACAGCCCGGCGGCGGCCGCGATGTCCTCGACCGTCGTGCCCCGCACACCGACCGTCATGAAACAGTCCTCGGCCGCGTCGAGGATGATGTCGTCAGTTCGCGGCTCGGCTCCGACGAGCGCCATGTCACGAACGTATCTCAGGATCCCTTGATCACCAGCGATGACACGAATCCCGCCATTTGTTACGTTGCGGGAATGACGTCATCCAGCCAGACGCCCTCTCCGGAGGAGAGGTTCGACACCGGCCGCCAACTCGCCGCCCGGCTGTTCGCAGGAGCGCCGCCGGCCCGGCCCCTCCCGCGCGAGATGATGCGGCACACGATGGGCCACCTGTTCGGTGACATCTGGCAGGGCGACGAGCTCACGCTCGAGCAGCGGTCGTTGATCACCTGCGCCGTCCTCACCGCACTCGGTCGAGACTCGGAGCTGCGTCTCCACGTCCGTGGAGCGCGGAACCTCGGCATCGAGCGCGATGCGCTCGAAGCGATGATGATCCATGTCGCCCACTACGCCGGATGGCCGACGGGCGCGAGCGGCCTGCGCACCCTCGGCGACGTCTGGGACGAGGCGGACGCCGAGACCCAGTAGCGCAACGAGCCGCGTTCGGCGGTCGTGTCCGCCGCCGAACCTCGGGGTGAGCCGACCACGGTGCCTGCACCATCGGGAGATCCAGCGCCGGCGCCGCCGACCGTCGGACGTGGTTCGGAACCACCCGAAGGACCTCGCTCGACCACTCGGGGTTGCCCGAGACCCGCGGACGAGCAGTCGGAAACCGGCGACGTCGCCCGTCGGGACAGGCAGCGTGAGCGGCTCGTCATCACGCTCCGGGCCCGGCGTCTCCGGGGGTCGACCACCCCGGTGGCCCACTCGTCCGGAGGGGGCGGCGCTCCGAGCCGGTGTCCGGCCGGTTCGCCGAAGCCATGGTTCCCCACGCGCCGATCCGAACGAGCCACCGTGGTTCGTCTCGCCAGCCAAGTTGCTCGTCGACTCGGCCCGAGTCGTGCGTTGAACGGTCGCTGCGGGTATCTGGCACAATTGCGTGATGCGACGTCGGAGTCAGCTCGTGCCCTGGAAGGTGGCCGGCCGGGTCTCGGAACGGATGCCGACGGGCGACGACGTGGTTCGCGAGACCGGGTGGGTGTTCAACAACGCCACCGGTGACGACCTGACACTCGCCGAGTTCGTCGCGACGGGTGACGACGAGGTGCCCGCCTACCTCGAGACGTTCGGGCTCCGAGGCGACCACACCCAGCAGCAGACGATCGTCGAGATCGGGGCCGGTATCGGCCGGATGACGTGTGCGTTCACCCGCGAGTTCGGCAGCGTCATCGCGTGCGATCTCGATCAGGGCTTCCTCGAACGCTGTCACGAGACCGTCGGCCGCTTCGGCAAGCCCGACCGACTCCGCACTCTCGAGGTCGCCGATGGCCGCACGCTCGATCTCCGGCCGAACATCGCCGACCTGGCGTTCAGCTACATCACGTTGCAGCACTGCGAGGAGGACGACGCGCTCGAGCTGGCCTCCGAGGCGCTGCGGGTGGTGAAACCGGGCGGCAGGATCGCGTTGAACTTCCGTGGCCCGGCGATGGGCGACCGTCTCGTCGTGCCGGCGGGGGCGGCGGTGCGCAGCATGTACCGGGTGCCCAAGATGGGCGACTGGCTGTCGCGCCAGAGGTCGGTCACGAGGCTCGCCTGGCAGGCGTCGCGCCTGCACCCCGATCAGGTCATCGGTCCGCTGTCACCACAGCTCACCGACATCGAGGTGTGGAAGAACCCGAACAGCAAGCTCGGCGCTCATGGCGCGACCATGCGGACGTTCGAGGGCGTCAACCCGCATCACTGGTGGCTGGTCGCCACCGTGACATAGATCGGCGTTGCCCTCGGCCTGCTCTCGGCCCTGCTCGGACGGACGGGGTGCCACGGCTGATCGGCGTGTGGTCGCACTGCTCGCTGCAGGAGCCGACTTCGCCGGTCACGACCGCTGCGGAACGTGTCGCTCGGTGATCGTGCCTCGCCGTTAGCCTCTCCGACATGCGCGTTGGAGTGGTCGGAGCAACCGGGCAGGTCGGCGGTGTCATGCGGCGCCTGCTCGAGGAACGGAACTTCCCGGTCGACGAGATCCGGTACTTCTCGTCGGCTCGATCGGCGGGTACGACGCTGCCGTGGAAGGGCAGTGACATCGACGTCGAGAACGCCGAGACCGCCGATCCGTCCGGTCTCGACATCGCATTGTTCTCGGCCGGCGCCACCGGCTCGCGTGCACTCGCCCCGAAGTTCGCGGCCGCGGGAGCGATCGTGATCGACAACTCGTCGGCATTCCGGATGGATCCCGACGTTCCGCTCATCGTCAGCGAGGTCAACGGCCATCTCATCCGGGAGACGCCGAAGGGCATCATCGCCAATCCGAACTGCACCACGATGGCTGCGATGCCGGTCCTCAAGCCACTGCACGACGCCGCCGGTCTGATCCGGCTGATCGCTTCCACGTACCAGGCGGTGTCGGGCGGGGGTCTCGCCGGCGTCGACGAACTCGACAAGCAGGCCCGCCAGGTCGTCGATCGGGCGGCCGAGCTGACTCACGACGGGTCGGCCGTTCCGTTCCCGGCGCCGGAGAAGTTCGCGCAACCGATCGCGTTCAACGTGCTGCCGCTCGCCGGTGCCATTGTCGATGACGGTGAGTTCGAGACCGACGAAGAGAAGAAGCTCCGCAACGAGAGCCGCAAGATTCTCGACATCCCCGACCTGCTGGTGTCGGGCACGTGCGTGCGGGTGCCGGTCTACACCGGCCATTCGTTGTCGATCAATGCCGAATTCGCCCGTCCGATCTCGGTAGCGCAAGCTTACGAAGCGCTCGAGGGTGCACCGGGTGTGGTGGTGACCGAGGTGCCGACCCCCCTCATCGCGGCGGGCCAGGACGCGTGCTACGTCGGCCGTGTCCGTCAGGATCCCGGCGTTCCCGACCGACGCGGCCTGGCACTGTTCGTCAGCAACGACAACCTCCGCAAGGGTGCCGCCCTCAACACGATCCAGATCGCCGAGCTCTTCGTCGACTGACCGACGGGCGCGCCCACGCGGTTCATCGACGTTTCGCCGACGTCGCGCTCCCACGCCGTTCTCGCCGCATCTCTGCCCGGCATCGCAGCAGACCGGGAGCGTTCGCTCGACGCGGTGCGTCGCCCGGCTGCGTTCGTGTGTTGCCCGTCGACGCGGGGTTGATCCGGAGCCGGCCCGAGATCGGCGACAGCGTGACCGTCGTGACCTGATCCGCCCACCAGGGACCCGGCTCCCGTGTGATCAGCCGAGGCCGATGACGAGCTCCGACGGTGTCGCGGCATGCGTGGACGGCCCCGTGGCGTCGACCGCTTCCCATCCGGTCGGTCCGACCAACTCGCACCGATCGACGAGGACGAAACGTTCGACCACCGTACCGAGCTCCATTCGAGCCAGTGGTGCACCGATGCAGGTGTGCGGGCCGTGGCCGAACGCCACGTGCCGATTGGGTGACCGGTCGATGCGGAGTCGATCCGGTTCCTCGAAGACCCGACCGTCACGATTGGCCGCTGCGAATCCGAGCGCGATGCGATCACCCGACCGGATGATCAGCCCGTCCAACTCGTGGTCGACGGTGGCGGTTCGTCCGATCATCGGCAGCGGGGAGAAGAAGCGGAGCAGTTCGTCGACGGCGCTCGGCATCAGGGCTGGGCTCGATCGAAGCCGAGCGCGGTCGTGCGGATGCCGCGTGAGATGGGCGAGCGCTCCGGCGATGGCTGCGATCACCGTGTCACGCCCACCGGCCAGTACGAGATAGCCGAAGCCGAGGATCTCGTCCCGGTCGAGTGCTCGACCCTGCAGTCGGGCTCGTGCGAGGTCTCCGAACATGTCGTCACCGGGGTCGGCGATCGCCTGGTCGGTCCGCTCGGCGAGGTACCGGTCGAGATCGGCGTTGGCGCTGCGCTCGCCGGTCGACGGGTCGCGGAACACGTGCAGTCCCCACGACGCGAACCGGTCGGCATCCTCCGGCCGACCCATCGTCTCGGCGATCGATGCGGTCACGACGGGGAGTGCGAGATCGCCGACGACGTCGAGTCGGCCGTGCCCGTTCGCATCGTCCATCACCCGGTCGACCAGCCTGGCGATGGTCGGGCGGATCCGTTCGGCAGCACGCCGGCTGAATCGGTGCTCGATCAGTTGGCGATACGCCCGGTGTCGTGGCGGGTCGGTCTCGATCGGGAGCTGCCGGACCGGGCGCACGTCCGATTCCTCGGGGATGGGCACGCGAAACGGCGTCGCCGAGGTGTAGGTCGTCCAGTCACGGGCCGCCTCCCGGAGCAGCCCGTGGGCGCACACGACGGCGATCTCCTCGTTCCTGATCGTGGTCCGGACGACGTCAGTCATCGACATGTCCGCGGTGGTCGGCGCCCCGGGTCGACCGGAGGAGCGTCGTGCGCCGGGGGCACGAGCGACCGCCGTCCTCGGCACGTCGCCGGTCGGTCGCGTCAGCAGTCACAGGGGATGGCATGACACTTCGGACAGCCGTCGGCGAAACGATCGACCACGGTCGTCAGGTCGACGTCGACCTGGTTGGCGAGGCTCGCCACCCACGCGAGCACGTCGCTGAACTCGTGCTCGACCTGCTCGTGACTACCCTTGCGGACTGCCTGTGCGAGCTCGCCGAACTCCTCGGCCAGCCAGGCGACCGTGTGTGCCACGCTGCGCCCACGGTCACGCTCGCCGTAGGTCCGCTCGATGACGTCCTGCAGTTCGGCGAGATCCACGCCGCCGACCGTAGTCCGCCCGCTTCGCGGCTGCGCGGGCGCACGTGCGGTCGTGCGTCCCGATCGATCGCATGCTCGCCGGATGTGTCACCACCAGGGAACTCGCCAGTCGGGCGGGACCGGAAGCGCGAGGCGGCCGTCCTCCGAGCGGATGATCACGTCGGCCGACTCCATCTTCGCCCGGATGATCCGTGAGTTCGGCTCGTCGACCTCTCGGACCCAGGCCGCCGCTTCGGCGCCCGACCGTCCGTGCCCGATGTGGCGAGCGATCAACCGGACGATCCGGGTCGAGTAGTTGCAGTCGACGTACCAGCACTCGTCGAGCAGGGGCCGAACCCGTTCCCAACCGCCCGCGTCGTGCATCAGGTAGTTGCCGTCGGTGATCACGGTGGTGTGGTGGGGTTCGACGGAAATCGCGCCGGCGACCGATTCCTCGATCCGGTGGTCGAACCTCGGGGCGTACACCGTGTCGTCGGAATCGGATCGGATCCGTCGGAGCAGCGCCACGTAGCCGTCGACGTCGAACGTGTCGGGCGCACCCCTGCGATCGGCTCGCCCGAGCCGTCGGAGCTGCTCGGAGGCGAGATGGAACCCGTCCGTCGGCACCAACACGTGCGTATCGGGGTGCTCGGCGACCAGACCGGCCGAGAGGGTCGACTTGCCCGAGCCCGGGCAGCCGGTGATCCCGACGATGCGACGCGACGACATCACCGACGACATCCTCTCAGTCTGACCGCGACGCGTGGCCCGGGTGCCAACGCTGTCTACAGTGACCGCATGGCATCGATCCATGACCTTCGGATGCAGAGCATCACCGGCGAACAGATCGACTTCGACCAGTTCCGCGATCACGTGCTGCTCGTCGTCAATGTCGCCAGCGCTTGAGGCCTCACCCCCCAGTACGCAGGTCTGCGTACGCTCCACCACCAGTTCGACGACGTGCAGGTCCTGGGCTTCCCGTGCAACCAGTTCGGCGGCCAGGAGCCGGGCACCGACGAGGAGATCCTCGAGTTCGTGACGACGAAGTTCGACGTCGACTTCCCGATGTTCTCGAAGATCGAGGTCAACGGTGACGGCGCCTGCGAGCTCTACCGGATGCTCAAGGAGGCGCAGCCCGGCACGGGCGACAATTCCGACATCGCGTGGAATTTCGAGAAGTTCCTCGTCGACAAGTCGGGCGACGTCGTGCGACGGTTCCCACCCCAGACGACCCCCGACGAGGTGGCCGCCGTGATTCCCGAGTACCGGTGACCGAACCGACCTCACGCTGGAGTGTCGAACGAGTCGAGGGTCGGGGCGCCGACTACGACGCGAAGTGGGAGGCGATGGCGGCTTGCGGCGCGATCGTGCACGGGGAGGCCGACTTCGTGTGCCGCTTCGAACCCCGAAGCGTGCTCGATGCCGGTTGCGGCACGGGTCGGGTCGCGATCGAGCTCGCACGGCGTGGGATCGCCGTCGTCGGTGTCGATCTCGATGCGGCGATGCTCGACCGGGCTCGCACGAAGGCGCCTGCTCTGACGTGGGTGCAGGCGAGCGTCTGCGACGTCGCGGTCGGTCGTGTCTTCGATGTCGTGCTCACCGCCGGGAACGTGATGATCTTCGTGGAGCCGGGGACTGAGGCCGAGGTGGTACGGAATCTCGCGTACCACCTGCGGCCCGGCGGTCATCTCGTCTCGGGGTTCCAGCTCGATCATCCGTACGGCGTCGACCGGTACGACATCGATTGCACCGCGGCCGGGCTCGAACTCGTCGGCCGCCACGCCACCTGGGACGGCGCACCGTGGACGGTCGGCGCCGGGTACGCCGTCAGCGTGCATCGGCGCACCGGCATCTGACGACCGTCGCGGCAGCCGCGTCGCTGCGAGTCGATGCGAGGGGTCGTCGCCGTGGCCGTGCGCGCCCGGCCCGTCGTCGCAGCCGATGAGCCCCTAGCGTCGATCGCCGTGAGCACGATCGAACCGCGAAGCGTGAAGTTGCCGGGGTCAGGGTTGTCGCTGGCGGCCGATCTCTACGGCGACGAGACCGGCTCACCGGTCGTGCTGCTCCACGGCGGCGGTCAGACCCGCCACGCGTGGGGCGGCGCCGCGGCCGCATTCGCTGGCGCGGGACGGTTCGCAATCTCGATCGACTTGCGCGGCCACGGCCACAGCGACTGGTCGCCCGACGGCGTGTACGGGATGACGGAGTTCGCCGCCGACGTCCACGCGCTCGCGTCCAGCCTCGGCCGACCACCCGCCCTCGTCGGAGCCTCCTTGGGCGGGCTGGCCTCGCTCGTGGCGGTCGGGGAGTCCGACTCGGGGGTCGCCAGCTCGCTCGTGCTCGTCGACGTGGCGCCACGCATCGAGGTCGAGGGGCGGGTCAAGATCCAGGAATTCATGCGGGCCGGCATGCGCGGCTTCGACTCCCTCGACGAGGCCGCCGACTCGATCGCTGCGTTCATCCCGCACCGGCCGCGGCCGACCGACCTGTCGGGTCTGCGCAAGAACCTGCGTCAGCGCGGTGACGGTCGCTGGTACTGGCACTGGGATCCGCGGTGGCTGGGCAACAACGAGGGCGTCGACGGCCAGAGCGGCCTCGTGCACCACGATCGGATGTGTGCGGCAGCCCGGAAGATCACGATCCCGACGATGCTCGTGCGCGGGCGGATGAGCGACATCGTCAGCGACGAGAGCGTGCGCGAACTCCGGGAGTTGATTCCGCACGCTGAGGTGGTCGACGTCGCCGGGGCGGGTCACATGGTGGCGGGCGATCGCAACGACGCGTTCAATTCGGCCGTGATCGCGTTCGTGGGGCGCGCATCGCCGAACTGATGTGCCGTCTTCTCGTCATCCGGGTCGCACGCGGCGAACGGTCGTGTACACCGCGCCGGTCGGTTCGAGCCGGCTCTCGACGAGACGAACGTCGTCGAGTCGGAACGTCCCGCTGACGGCGACGCCCTCCAAGGTCGACGTGGCCCCCCGCCGCGCTCGAGCGATTGTCACGTGGCCGAAGAACCGGCGCCGACTCGACTCCCCGAGCCCCGCGGTCGCGGCGCGGACAGCGGCGGCCAGCCCGCCGGCACCGTCGACGGGCACGACGAACTGTCGCTCGTCCAGGCGGATGATCTTCGGGCCGAATCGGGCCTCGGCATCGGGCAGGTGCGCCCGCTCGAGCCGTGCCGCGACCGCGTCGGCGTCGGCGTCCCCGATGTACCGGAGCGTCACGTGCAGGTGATCGACCGGTACGGCGCGCACGCCCGCGTCGACGGCGTGGGCGTGAAGGGCCAGTCGTTCGGCAACGTCGCGCGGGGGCCAGGCGGCGACGAAGAGCCTCGTCACGCCATCGCGAGCTCGGGCTTGGGGCATCCGCCGGCGAGTTCGGCGATCAGGCCGGCCGCTCGGAGCGTGGTGAGATCGTTCAGGTACGGCCCGACGATCTGCACGCCGATCGGCAGCCCGTCGTCGCCCAACCCGATCGGGACCACCGTCGCAGGCAGATACGCGGCGCCTGCCGGACCGGTCCAGCCGAACAGGTCGAGATACGGCCGCTCGATCCCGTCGACGTCGACGGTCCGTTCCCATTGCGGCATCGAATGATCGTGTGGGATCGCCCCGCGCGGCTGGACGGGGAGCAGCACCAGATCGTGGTGCTCGAAGAATCGGCGCCACCGCTCGCGGATCTGCAACCGACGTTCGTTGTGGCCCAACCATTCCCGGTGCCGCATCGCCGTCGACCGTTTGGCGCGCTCGGCCGGCGCGTCACCGCTCGTCGTGGCGAGTTCGTCGAGTTGACTCGCAGGGGTGCCGCCGGCGAGCGCCGCCATGAGCAGGTCGCGGAACACGGTGTCGACCTTCTCCAAGGTGAAGCCGGGACGGGCCTCGGTGTCGACGCGACCGCCGGCGTCGACGATGAGGTCGACGAGGTGGTCGAGCAGACGCCGCGTCGACGTGTCGACGGGGCAGTGCGGATCGTCGAGCCAGGCCGCGATCCGCAGATCGGCGAGCGATCCGGCGCGCGCCGGCGGTAGCTCGATCCGCCACGCCGGCTCGTTCCAGCGGTCCGGCCCGACGAGCACGCCGAGCGCGAGCTCGAGGTCTCGGACCGATCGAGACATCGGCCCGGCGACGGCGAGGTCGGCCTGGGTGAACGTCCCCGGCATACCCGGGATCTGTCCGTGCGCCGGCACGATGCCGTAGCTCGGTTTGTGGCCGCACACGCCCGAGTAGTGCGCCGGCACGCGAATCGACCCGCCGATGTCGGAGCCCAACTCCAGCGCCGTGAAGCCCATCGCCAGCGCAGCCGCGGAGCCGCCGGACGAGCCTCCGCAGGTGCGTTCGAGGTCGTGCGGGTTGTTGGTGGTGCCGTAGACCTCGTTGAAGCTCTGGATGTCGCCGGCGAAGATCGGCAGGTTGGTCTTGGCGAACGGGATCGCTCCGGCCGCGCGCAGTCGTGCGACGGGCGCAGCGTCCTCGGTGGGCACGAAGTCGGCGAGCTCGGGTGCGCCCGACGTCGTGATGCATCCTTCGGTCTGGAACGAATCCTTGATCGTGATCGGAACGCCGTGGAGTGGACCGACGTCGTGGCCGGCGGTGACCGCTGCATCGGCCGACCGGGCCGCGTCGCGGGCACGATCGAGGTCCCACTGCACGACGGCATTGACGGGGCCGTCGAGCTGTTCGATGCGCCTCACCTGATGCTCGAGGGCCTCGGTGGCGGAGATCTCACGACCCCGGATCGCCGCGGCGAGGTCGGAGGCCGACCACCAGTGCAGATCCGTCATGTCGCTCCCTCCCGTCGTAGGCGGCCGGGATGTCCGGCCGCGCACGACCGGACACTAGCCCTCGGCCCGACCTGTGATCGGGGCCGGCTCGGAGTGGCTGTGACGGCCGACTACCGTGTCGCTGACAGATCGAGGGAGGGCACGACATGTGTGACGTCGACGACCGGAATCGGACGTTCATCACACAGGGCCGCCGTCAGTTGGATGCCGGCGAGGGTGTGCCCGCGGGCGCCGCGCCGCGGCACGCCGGCACGACATGATCGAACTGCCCGCCGGGTGCGAACTCGTTCGGACCACACGCGAGTTCGACGAACACGCCGTGCCGGCCGGACTGCTCTCCGCCCATCGAGTTGCCGACGGCGTGTGGGGTCGGCTCGTGGTCCGTGAGGGTGCGCTCCGGTTCGGCTTCGACGACGAGGCGGACGATCGGCTCGTCGGTGCCGGAGCGTCACAGGTGATCCCGCCCGGGCGGTTCCATCGCCTGACGATCGACGGTCCGGTGCGGTTCGTGGTGGAGTTCCACCGCCCGGCCGACGCCGATACCGATACCGTGACGAGATGAGTCTGATCGGCTGGATCGCCGTCGGGTTGCTCGCGGGTTGGCTGGCACGTTGGATCGTCAAGGACGACCGGGCCGGCTGCATCTACACGACGATCGTGGGCGTCGTCGGCGCTCTGGTCGGTGGCTGGCTGATGGCGACGATCGACGAGGACGGCGTCGACGAGTTCTCGATCCGCAGCATCCTGGTGGCCGCCCTCGGTGCCGTCGTGTTCCTGCTCGTGCTCCAGGCGATCGCCGGTCTCGGCCCGCGGCGGCGCAGCTGAACCATCCGCGGAAGGTCACCGGTCGGTCAGCGGGCTTCGACGACGTCGATCACGACGGGGGCGTGGTCGCTGCACCGTTGACGACGCCGTTCGATGGTGTCGATCCGCGCATGAGCGACCCTGTCGGCGATGTCGTGACTGCACAGCACGAGATCGATTCGCATTCCCCGGTTGCGGGCGAACTGGTCGGCTGCATGGTTCCACCACGTGTACACGCCAGGCCCAGGGTGGGCTTCGCGGACGACATCGCGCAGCCCCAGCTCGAGGAGCGCGGCGAGCGCCGCCCGTTCCTCGGGCGTGGCGTGGTTCCGGTTCCGCCACCGCTTGGGGTCGTAGACGTCGACGTCGGCGCGCTGGACGTTGAAGTCACCTGCCACGACGGTCGGTTGGTCGACGTGGACGACCGACCGGAGGTGATGCAACCACGCCAGTTTCGCTTCCCAGTGCGGCGTGTACGCCTTGCGGCCGTTCGGGACGTAGACGTTGTGGACACGGAGGCCGTTGCAGGTTGCGGTCAGGAGACGCGGCTCTGCGAACGAACCCTCGACGCGATCGGGGAATCCGGCGAACACGTCGTCGAGGCCGACGCGACTGGCCGTCGCGACTCCGTTGTGGTGGTTCGTGCCGTGATGAGCGACCGTGTATCCGCGCTCGCTCAGCCGGTCGCGTAGCGGCAGTGCGTCGAACACGGCGTCGCTGCACTTCGTCTCCTGGAGCAGGAGGATGTCGGGTTCGTGGTGCTCGACCCAGGCAGCGACATCATCGATCCGGGCCCGAATCGAGTTGACGTTCCAGGTGGCGAGGCGCACCGGCCGGTCACGGCCGCCCGGCGCGAGGCTGTTCGACGTGCATCGTGTAGATCGCACCGGCGGCCTTGCCGGCGCATTCGTCCGGGTGCGAGCCCGGCGCACAGAGCGCATGCAACGTGCGACCGTCATGCCCGCCCAGCATGCAGGCGAACGTGGGCATCGGTGTGGCGACCTGGTGGGTGACGGTGCCTCCCTCCTCGACCCGGATCACCTGCGAGCCGAGGGCGTCGCTGAACCAGATGCCGCCCTGCCTGTCCAGGGAGCAACCGTCCGGAGCCGTGCCGGGGATCTCTGCCCACTGCCGTCGGTCGTTCAGCGTGCCGTCGTCGCCGATCGTGAACGCGACGTAGTCGCCCCCGAACGATTGGCCGACGATCAGCGTCGAGCCGTCCGGGGTGATGACGCTGCCGTTCGGGAACGCCATCGCCGTCGCGGCGATGCCGACCGAGCCGTCCGGCCGCACGATCGCGAGGTCCGCGGGAACGAACCCGTCGCGGGCCTCGAGGTCGAACCCGAAGTTGCCGACGTAGGCGTCGCCGCTCGCTGCGACGACCATGTCGTTGCAGTACCCCGTGGCCACATCGCCGAGGTCGGCGTGCTCGACGAGCACGCCCTGCCCGTCGTCCCGCATGATTCGACGCGTGGTCATGAACACCACCAGCAGCCGGCCGTCGGGCAGCCAACCGAGTCCCGACGGACGATCGTCCAGCTCGGAGAACACCGCCGTTCGATCGCCGTTCGCGTTCACTCGGTAGATCGCACGTTGGTGGAAGTCCGAATACCAGAGCGTGTCGTCGTGCCATCGCGGCCCCTCGCCGAAGTCGACGCCGTCCACGAAGAGTTCCCACTGGCTCATGCCTGCAACCTACGACGGAACCAGCGGTGGAGTCGCCCCGCACGGGTCTCGACCGGCCACGAAGCCGAAGATGCAGGGCCTCGACGATCGGGCGATGGCCTGCGAGCCTCCCATCACGACGATCGACTCCGGTACCCTTCGCGTTCTCGAACGCCGACCGCGTCGGATGCCCGGTGACCGGGGGAGCGACGGTCACGACAGCGCGCACGACGAGGGTGTCGCCGACGACCCCGATCCGGCAGTGCCGGGCCGTGAACGGTCCGCTCTTCGCAGGCGAGGAGGTACCCCCTCGAACGTGAGGTGCGCGCGGTCGGTCAGAGCCGCCGGGTCGAATCGCACTCGGTGGCGACCACCCTTCGAGTTGCGTCGACGGGGAGCACGCCACCACGGTCGCTGCACTCCTGCGTGTTCACGGCGCGTACGCCGACTCTCCCGCCGACCGACTCCGAGACGTACGGTGGCCACATGAGCGCGACCTCCGACGGCACCCCGGTCCGGATCGGCGACCACATCGACGGCGCTCGTATCGTCGACGACCTCAATCGACTGCTCCGACTGCGAACCACACCGATCGGGATGAAGCGATTCGCGACCGTCGCCGAGATGGAGGCGGTCCCGAAGATCCGACGGCCATCGGCGATCCACACGACCGACCAGATCGTGGGCCAGGCCGCCCGCAACGGTTGGACGGTCGGGATCACGAAGGCCGACCTGGTCGGCGACCAGTGCGCGGCCGTCATCGGTCTCCATCCTCGTGACGACGAATGGCTGGCGGGTCGGCGCTACGCAGGTGTGTGGTACTCGACCCCTGAGGACGCAGCCCTCCACCAGGCGGCGATGGACCTGCCCTCGTTCGGTGAGTACGAGGCACTTGCGGTGTCGCCGCTCGCGAGTGGTCGGCTCGACCCACCCGACATCTGCCTGATCTATGCGACGCCGGCCCAGATGATCCTGTTCGTCAACGGTCTGCAGTGGTCCGGATATCGCAAGTTGGAATGGGGATGCGTGGGTGAGTCGTCCTGCGCCGACTCGTGGGGTCGTGCGCTCGCCACGGGTGAGCCCAGTCTGTCGATCCCCTGCTTCGCCGAGCGACGGTACGGCGGCGTGATGGAGGACGAGCTGTTGATGGCGATCCCGCCGTCGTTCCTGCCGAAGGTGATCGAAGGGCTCACGGCGCTGTCGCGCAACGGTCTCCGGTACCCGATCCCGCCCTACGGCGTGAACGCCGATGCGCGGGCCGGTCTGGGCGTCAGCTACGGCGATTGAGGCGTCGCCGTGCTGATCAAGGACGTCGTGCTCGATCGCATCGTGGCCGGCGAGGTCGACACGCTGTTCCGGCGTCAGAAGCGGCCGACCGTGAAGACCGGAGGCACCCTGCGCACCCGGATCGGCATGCTCGACATCGTTCGAGTCGATCTGATCGAACTCGACGACATCACCCCACGGGACGCACGACGCGGCGGTTTCGACACGGTCGACGACGTCATCGCGGAGCTGACCGGAAAGTCGGACGGGGACTTCTACCGCGTACGGGTTCGGGTCGGTGGGCCGGACCCACGTGACGAGCTGCGCGAACGATCCGACTTGGCGCCCGACGATCTGGCGCAGATTCGTGCCACGCTCGACGGGTTCGACCAGCGCAGCGCCCGCGGGCCATGGACCCGCCAGCTCCTGACCATGATCTCCGATCGCCCTCATGTCCGCGCTCCCGATCTGGCCGAATCGATCGGCTGGGAGACGAAGCCGTTCAAGGACCACGTCCGCAAACTCAAGGGTCTCGGCCTCACCATCAGTCACAGCCCCGGCTACGAGCTGTCACCGCGCGGCCGGGCCGTGCTCGCGGCGATCGGCTGAGCGCGGCTCCGGGGGACGGCCACGGTGCGACGCGTCGTAGTGTCGTGTCGATGAGGGCGATTCAGATCCACGAGACCGGCGGCCCCGAGGTGATGCAGTGGCGCGAGCTGCCCGATCCCGAACCGGGCGAGGGTCAGGTCGTCGTCGACGTTGCGGTGGCCGGCCTCAACTTCATCGACACCTATCAGCGCTCCGGCCTGTACCCCGTGCCGATGCCCTACGTGCTCGGGCTCGAAGGCTCCGGCGTCGTGTCGGCGATCGGCGAGGGTGTCGTCCGGTGGTCGGTCGGCGATCGGGTGGCCTGGCCGGGCAGCCCCGGTTCGTACGCCACGAAGGTAGCGATCGACGCCGAGCGGGTGGTGGCCGTGCCGGACTCGGTCGACTTCGAGCTGGCGGCGGCGATTCCGCTGCAAGGCATGACGGCGCACTACCTCGTCACCGACACGTTTCCGCTCGGCGACGGCAGCCGATGTCTGGTGCACGCCGGCGCTGGCGGCGTCGGCCTGCTGCTCATCCAGATGGCCAAGCTGCTCGGAGCAGAGGTGTTCACGACGGTGGGTACGACCGAGAAGGCCGAACTCGCGAGCGCCGCCGGCGCCGACCACACGATCCTCTACCGTGACGTCGACTTCGCGGAGGCGATCAGGCAGATCGCGGGGCCGCGTCCGCTCGACGTCGTGTACGACGGTGTCGGCAAGACCGTCTTCGACCAGAGTCTGACGGTCCTGCGGCCCCGCGGCATGATGGTCACGTTCGGGAATGCGTCTGGACCGGTCGACCCGGTGTCGCCGCTGGCCCTGTCGAGCAACGGTTCGATCTTCCTGACCCGCCCGACGTTGTTCGACTACATCGCCGATCGTCAGGAACTCGAGCGACGAGCCGCCGACCTGTACGACTGGATCGCCACCGGCCGGCTCGATGTCCGGATCGGACATCGCTTCGCACTCGCCGATGCGGCCGAGGCTCATCGGGCGATCGAGGGGCGAACGACCACCGGCAAAGTGTTGCTAGACATCTAGGCGAGTCGTTCCAGGGGATTCGCGCGCTCCGCGCGATGATCCGCCATCTGGTTGACGAGGGTGTCCATGATCAGGGGGCCTATACGAACCCTGATCCGAATGGATGCAGCGCATGAACCCTGACCTGGACACCCTCGCGACTCGCGTCTACGTCACGATCGATGGTCTCCTTCTCGAACACCCACAGTGGGCGCCCGAACGGCCGGCGGTCGGGATCGTCCCGATGCTCACCGACGCCGAACTGATCACATTGGCGGTGATCCAGGCGCTGCTCGGGTTCACGTCCGAAGCCCGCTTCATCGGTCACGCCCGGACCCGTCTCGTCTGTTCCCAGATCTTGCGCAGCGACCCGCGTACAACAAGCGTCTCCGTCACGCCGCGGCGACGATGCAGCACATCATCGCGACGCTCGCCCGCGACTGCCCGTCGTGGCACGACGACCTGGCAGCCTTTCCCGCGCGCCGCCGTCATGCGATTCGACCGCACCCACCGCACCTGAACGGTGACCAACCGCCCCGGGGCGGTCCGGCTGGGATCAGGACGAGACCGGCGACGGCCCCGCCACGGACCCCGCCAGGTCTGATTCGGGAGCTTCGGACCGCATCGCGAGCGCCCCGTAAACATACGCCATCGCGGCAGCGCCGACCGGCACGAGCACGACGTAGATCACCGAACTGAGCACGTTGAAGAGCCAGAGCGGGATCGCCGTCACGGTCAGGAGCACCACCAATGCGGCAGCCACACCGGCGATCGCGACCGTGATCTGCACGATCGCGATGACTCCCGCGGTCCACCACCAGCGGCCGCGCACGAGCTCGGTACTACGTGCGAGGGCACGTCGGGCGTCGCTCCCCTCCAGCGCGATCACCTGCGGGACCATCTGATAGCGGACCAGTTGGCGGATTCCCCAGGGAATCCCGACGACCGAGACGAACAACGCGAGCACGGTCACGACGGCCCTGCAGACGGCGAAGAGGAGCTGTCGGAGCGACCCCGCAGGCCATCGGATCCCGCCGTTCGACATGTCGGGCGGACGATCGATCACGGCCGCGACGACGATCGAGACGTAGGTGAACGCGAAGAGATTGCCGATGCCACCCACGAACACGGCGAACAGTGCCGCGATCCCGCTCCGGGCGCCGGCGAGTTCGACGAGATCGTCGACGAACGGGAGATTCAAGACGATCGCCTGCAGGATCGACGACACGATCGAGACCGGCACGTAGACGAGACCGATCGTCAGCATCGTCGCCGGGTGATCACGCCAGACGCGCAGTGCGCTCCGCAGGATCTGGCCACTCGCGCGGTCGATCCGGAGCGGTCTCGTCGTGACGGGCGACCAGCGGGTTTGGCGTGACACCACGATGGTCGCAGTCAGTGTCGCTCCGAGCGCGATCAGGAGAGCGAACGGCGAGCGCAGTCCGATGATCAACAGCGACGAACCGAACTCGACGGCCCCACAGAAGGTTGCGAGGACGCCGCCCCCGAGCCGATCTCCGGCCGGAATGACCACGCTGGCATCGCGCAGACCCTCCGACCAGGTGACAGGCTCCGCCCAGCGTTCCTTGGCAGCGGGGCCGGTGGGTCCGTTGAAGAAGCCGACTTCGCGTTGGCCCCACCTGCCCTGGAAGGCGAGCCAGGCGAACTCGTCGTTCGCGTCCGTGACCTCGTCCGGGAGTAGGATGACCTCGGGGTCGAGGCGTCGTGAGGGGCCGTCGGTGTTGTCGCATCCGAACCCCTCTGCGCCGCTCCGACCGAGGTAGAGCGCCTGGTCGAAGTAGCTGGCGTGCGAACCGCGTGCGGCGTACACCACGGGGCGGTCCCCCTCCGTCTCGAGCTTGGGGTCGTCCCATGCGCCGCGCTCACCGCCGGTGTGCTGTGCGTACCCGACCGACACCGGGTCGACCGTGAGCGCCTCCTCGACCGTCGCCACGTCGAACAGCAGCTGAATGAACTCCCAGTCACCCTCGTGGTCGTTCTTGGCAGGGTTGTGGTACCAGAAGAACCAGTACTGCAGGGCGATCTGACCCGGACGACCCGCCTCGGTGGCGACATGGGCGTACGTGACACTGCGACCGTCGAAGAACCGACGGAAGTCCTGTTCGAAGATGCAGCCGGGTTCGAGAGCGTCGCCGGGAAAGTCGAGGTACCAACCCTCGCGGAGATCGAAGATGTCGGACGCGCCGGGTGCATGCATGAGGACCGGGTCGTCGTTGCCGACCTGCCGGAGGAAGACCTCGGGGTTGTCGAGCACGATCTCGACCGGGGCAGGTTCGAACGGCTCACCGTCCGTGTCGCACTCTTCGTTCTGATCGCGGACGACCACCACCGGTGCGAATCGCTGGGCGAGCTGCTCGGAGGCGCCGTCGACGTCGGCTGCCCCCACCGATACGGGTGTGGCGACGACCGCCGTCAGCGCGGCGACGAACACGGCCGTGACCACCACGACCCACCGGCCGAGCGTTCGACCGCTTCTCATCAGACGTCCTCGCACCTCTCGTCGTCATCCGTCCCGAGACCCGACGCAGAGCATGCCACGGCATCAGCTCGACCGCCGACCGAGGTCTGCGGCTTCCGCTCGGACACCTCGGGTCGGGGGCGCCCCGGCTCAGCAGTCGGCGAACACGAAGGTCGGGTGCCGACCGGCCCGCAACTCGATCACGGTGACATCGGCCGGGTCGGGGTCACCCGGGACGAACTCGCCGCTCTCGTCGGGTGCCGCGAACGGCTCGGTCGCGCTGAGGAGCACCACATCGACACCGCCCGCATCGGCGTAGCCGACCTGGAAGCAACTGTCGATGGGATCGATGGTGATGGCATCGGCGTGGTCGGCCCACGTGGAACCGATGGCGACGCCGTCTTCGGTGACGAGTTCGGGCGAGGCCTCCTCGGAGAGTCGCCACCCTGTGAGGATCAGCGTCTCGGGTGCGCCGGCGCCGAACTGCACACACAGGGCATCGGCGAAGCAGACGGTCCGGCCGAACGGAGCCACGTACGACTGCTCGCCGCTCTCGTCGAGAAACGAGCCCTCCTCGGCGACGGGGTACTCGGTGAGGATGTCGTCCACGGGGTTCCCCAGGATCGCAGCCAGGCCCGGCACGACGTCGACGTCACGGTCGCCGAACCGCCACGGTCCGATGCTGTCGAAGGTGAGGACGAGGTCGTCCGGTGAGTCGGGCGGTTCGGTCGACGTCGTCGTCGTGGTCGTCGCCGCCGTGGTCGGAGGTGCCGTGGTGTCGGTCGGTGCCGTGGTTGCCGCAACGGTGGTGGTCGTCGTGCTGTCGGTCGGGTCGCTGGTGTCGGAGGTGGGTGAGGACGGCTCCGTGTCGGTCGCGGCGACCGATGATTCGATGCTCTCGGCCGATGCGGGCGGCAGGGTCTCCAGTGCTCGACGCTCGTCCTCGGGCCGGGTGCAGCCGGTCACGACCAGCGCCCCTGCGAGGATCACCGTTGCCCGGTGGCGCCACCACGTCATCGTCGCCACGTTACCCACCCGGCCGTTCGTCGATGATTCGGGTGGTCAGAGCGACCTGATGTGGGGTCGGGCTGCGAGGATCGCGCAGCAGATCGTGCAGAACACGCCCGACAGCACCATCGCCGCGGCGACCGACGTGGCGTTGAGCACGAAGACCAAGATCAGGGCTCCGATCGGGAACGCGCCGTTCTGGGCCATTGCCGCGAGCCCCATCACACGCCCCATCAGCTCCGGTGGCGTGTGCACCTGGGTGAGGGTCCGCACCAGTGTCATCGCGATCCCGCCGCTGATGCCCCACAGGAACCCGAACGTCGCAGCCGTCAGGTAGGCACTCGTCGAACCGATGGCGATCAAGCCGCCACCGAGGGCCACCGTGGTGACCACGGTGAGCACGAGCCCGGGTCGGCTCGGCGACCAGCGAAGTGCCAGCAGCATCGACGTGCTCACCATGCCGATGCTCATCACGACGTTGAGGGCGCTCGCTGCGAGCGATTCCTTGTCGAGCACGTCGCGGGCGAACTCGGGCAGTAGCAGCGTCGACGAGGCGATGGCAATGCCGAACACGGCGGTCAGCGCCAGCAGCGAACGGAGGGGTTCGGTGCCCAGCGCGATCCTGATGCCCTGCCGGATGGCCCCGCTCCGGTCGACGCCGTTGCCGGCGAGCCGGTCGGGCAGCGGGCAGGTGCCGTACCGGATCGCGCCGAGCGCACTGGCGACCGCCAACAACCAGAACCCGGAGCCGATCCCGAAGGCCTGGATCATCGCGCCGCCGACGAAGGTTCCCGAGATGACCGACGCCATCATCCCGAGGTTCTGGATCGCAACCGCCTGCATCAGCCGGCTGGCGGGCACCACGGTCGGTACCAGGGCTTGCAGCAGGGGGACGAGCATCGACGGCGCGATCGCCGTGACGAAGGCGCACACCATCGCGAGTGGCACGGTCATGACGTCGGCACCGACCAGCACCGCGGTGCCGGCGAACAGCACGGTGCTGACCGCGAACAGCGTCAGGCCGAACCGTCTCGGGTCGAGTCGATCGGCGAGCGATCCCGCCCACGCCGAGAGGAACAGCGGAGGCAGCCCGATCAGGATGCCGAGGATCGCCGTGGCGGTGTTCCAGTCGGTGAGATCGCCGACGAGCCAGACGAACACGAATCGACTCGACCCGTACGCCACGGCCGACAGCACATTCGCGATCGCGATGCCGCGGAAGGCCGGGATGGCGAGGAGGCTGCGCATGCCGCCCGATGTCTGGGTCTGCGGGCCGGCTGACGTGACGGTGTCGGGAACGTCGGCTTTCACGCGCGTGGGCCCTTCACCGGGCCAGCCTCGCACTGTCGACGGCCTGGCACCCGGTCGGAAGCTCGCGGTCGCTCCGGTCGCCGGCGTGGGGTCTCAGTCGATTCGTTCGAGCCAGGCCTGGGCGTCGACCATCATCTCGATGCGCTGGGTGTGTGCCATCTGGTAGCCGTGGGTCGACACGTTCCAGCCCGCGTCGGAGAGGGCCGAGGCGGCAGCTCGTCCACGGTCGGGCGTGATGATCGGATCGAGCACACCGACCTGGATCAGTGCCGGCCGACCGGCGCCGCTACCCGCGGACAGATCGAGATCGACACCGTCGACGTCGGCGAGGCCGCAGCACATCGCCCAGACGCCGGCGTAGGCGGGGGCGCCGCAGCGCAGCACGAGCGACAGGGCCAGGAAGCCGCCCTGTGAGAACCCGCCGATCACCGTCCGGTCGGGGCCGATGCCCGCCCGCTCCATCTTCGCCACCACATAGTCGTCCAGCGTGTCGAGGGCGGCGACGAACGACTCGGCCACAGGGCCGGACTCGGCGCGGTCGTACCACGATGCACCATCGCCGTCGGGGAGGTCATGGGGCGCACGGGGGCAGAAGGCGCTGAATCGTTCGTCGGGGTCGACGAGCGGGACGTACGCGGCGAGATGATGCTGCTCGGCACTCCAGCCGTGCAGCAGGATCAGCAGCCGTTCCGCGCCGTCGCGAATCATCGGGTAGGTGGTGAGGTTCACGAACGTCACACTGTCAGACGAGCGGCCGGCCTCGATCACCCGACGCGAATCGCCCGACCAGGAGACGTTCGGCGAGCGTTGCGGATCCGCCGTCGGGGAGAGCCACGACCCCATCGAGGTTTGAATGCCGCGATGGTGGCGTACCGTCATCCACATGAGATCCCCGCACAGAATCCTCGTCGTCGGGGGCACCGGCTACGTCGGCGGTCGGCTGGTGCCGCGCCTGCTCGATGCCGGCCACGAGGTTCGGGTGCTCGCCCGGTCGCCGCTGCGCGCCCAACGATTCGACTGGTCGGACGACGTCGAGTTGGTGCAGGGCGACGTACTGGAACGTGAGACACTCGATGCTGCGTTCGCCGGATGCTCCGCTGCGTACTACCTGGTGCATTCGATGGGGAGGTCCGACGACTTCGAGGCAACCGACCAGCTCGCCGCGACCAACTTCCGCGATGCGGCTGATGCAGCCGGCATCGAACGGATCGTCTACCTCGGTGGGATGGGCGGCGACGATGACGAGTTGTCGGCGCACCTGTCCAGCCGACACGAGGTCGGCCGGATCCTCGCGTCGGGAACCACACCGTGCACCGAGCTGCGCGCGGCAGTGATCATCGGGTCGGGTTCGCTGTCGTTCGAGATGCTCCGATATCTCACCGAGGTGCTCCCGATCATGACGACTCCCACCTGGGTGCGCACCCGGTGCCAGCCGATCGCGATCCGCGACGTGCTGCACTATCTGGTCGGGGTGTTGAACGACCCCGAGCCAGTCGACCGGCGGCTGGACATCGGCGGGCCCGACGTGCTCAGTTACCAGGAGATGATGCAGATCTTCGCCGAGGAAGCCGGGTTGCGACGCCGCGTCATCGTGCCGGTCCCCGTGCTCTCGCCGGGTCTGTCGTCGCGCTGGGTGGGCCTCGTCACGCCGTTGCCGTCGGCGATCGCCCGACCGCTGATCGATTCGCTCCGCCACGAGGTGATCATGTCCGACCACTCGATCGACGATGTGGTGCCGCACGACCCGATCGGGTTCCGAGCGGCGGTCGGACTCGCGCTGCGTCGGACGCGGACCGAAGCGGTCGACACTCGGTGGAGCGATGCGGGTTTCACGCCGGCCGACACGATCCCCGGTGACCCGGAGTGGGCCGGCGGGGCGACCTACAGCGACCACCAGATCGTGGAGACGACGGCCGACCCGACCGACCTGTACCGGGCGTTCGCACGCATTGGTGGCGCCAACGGCTACTACGTGGCGAACTGGGCGTGGCGGCTACGTGGACTGCTCGACCGGTTCATCGGCGGTCCCGGACTGCGTCGGGGTCGACGACATCCGGTCGATCTGCGGCCGGGGGAGGCGCTGGACTTCTGGCGGGTCACCGCCGTCGATGTCGGCAAGGAGCTCCGCCTCGAAGCACAGATGCGGGTGCCCGGGAGGGCGTGGCTGTCGTGGACCGTCGAGGACGACGACCCGACCGACGGCCGGATCGAGTTGCACCAGGTCGCCCTCTTCGCGCCGCGGGGTCTGTGGGGTCGGGCCTACTGGTGGTCGATGTTGCCGTTCCACTGGGCGATCTTCGCCCGCATGGCCCGTTCGATCGCCCGGCACGCCGAGACGGCGCCACCCGCCGAGGTTTCCTGAGCTCGGCCCCCGGTTCCGGCTCGAGCGATCAGCAGAGCGACACGCCGATCTTCGGGAGCACTTCGGTCGCGGTCATCTCGAGCTGTTCGTCCATCTGCTCCTGCGTGAGACCTGGCATGTCGAAGAACAGCACGACGTGTTCGACGCCGACCTCGTCGCGATAGCGGCCGAGCAGATCGGCGCACTCCTCCGGTGATCCGATCAGCATCATCTCCTGCTCGATCGAGTCCTCGATCGTGGGCCGGAAGTCGAACGGTACGGGGCTGCCGTCGGGCATCGTGTAGGCACGGAAACGACCGTACGGCGCGAGGAACCGGATCCACTCGTCGTGAGGATTGCGTCCGGTGCGGATCGCGTCGGCGCGGGTCGGGCCGACGTGCATGTTGATGGCGAGACAGCGGCCTTCACCGCGCCCGAGCTCCCAGCCGCCGGCTGCCGCTTTGGCACCGAAGTCGTCCCACCACTGCTTCGTACTCGTGAGACCGCGTGCGGGAAGGACGGCATGATGTCGCACTCGGGCGGCGTAGTCGAGCGTGGGTGGCGACGTCACGGCCTGCCACACGTCGATCGGCGCGATCGGCTTGGGGATCAGGGTGAGGTCCTGCACGGTCGAACCACGATCGGGGATGCCCGGCGGGGGCAGCACGAAGTGCTTGCCGGTGAACGAGAAGCGTTCGTTCCACCAGGCCGCCTTGATGATCTCCATCGACTCCTCGAAGATCTCACGGTTGACCCGGTCGAGTTCGGCCGACATCTCGTTGTCGCCCGAGGCGACGACACCGCCGAGCGACTGGGCTTCGCGCGGTACCGTTCCGCGCCCCACACCGAACTGCATTCGATTCTTCGTGAGGATCTGCATCATGGCGGCATCCTCGGCGAGACGGAGTGGGTGCCACTGCGGGACGACGTTGAACATCTGACCGAGGCGGAGGCGCACGGTCTCCTTCGCGAGGTGCAGTCCGAACAGGATCAGATTCGGCGTGACCTCGTAGCCCTCGTACTGGAAGTGGTGCTCGGTGAGCCACATCGTGTCGTAGCCGAGCCGGTCCATCGTCGTCGCCCAGTGCGTGAGGTGGTCGTAGCAGGCGAGGAAGTCGTCGCTCCCGTAGCGCCGATCGACGGGCTGCGGGCCGTCGTTGCCCGCGTCGGGCATCGGGACGGATCCGTAGAAGTTCGCATCAACACGCATGCCCACATTCTCGCAGTCGGATGTTTCCGCCGTGTCAATCGTGCGGGGAAGTTCGGATTCGGGCGTGGTGCGGCCCGGACGCGTCAGCCGATCCGGGTGCGCCGGGCTCGCTCGTGGCGACTCGACGTGGGAAGCGATCGCTGCCGCCGGCGGCGCCGGGATGGGTCGACGTCCTACGCGGCGAGGAAGCGATGGAAGCGCTGGTGGGCGTAGGGGATGAACCTGATCTTCTGGATCGGTTGCAGGGCGAGGGGGATCGCGGCCATCGCGTACATGTAGTCCGAGAGCGGGATCGCCCGGCGCGTCTCGGCGACCAGCCGATCGCGTTCGGCCCGGCGGTCGTCGTCGGTGGCGAATTGGTGGTGCTCGAGGTAGTAGCCGACGAACTGCGCGAGGTCGTCATCGGTGAAGGTCGGATCGGCGATCCGGAAGTGGGGTGGCTCGTCGACACCGTGTCGCATCACGGTCTCGGCGAAGAGGTTCGCGAAGTCGAAGGCCGCGTGACCGAGGCACGAGAACTCGAAGTCGAGCAGTTTGATCGAACCGTCGGTGAGCTGCATCACGTTGCCGTGATAGGTGTCGTTGTGGCAGAACACCGGCGGCCGATCGGGGAGGTGGCGCCGGACCTTCTCGATCGTGGCGTCGTCGTAGAGGGCGAGCAGTTCGTCGCACAGCGCCTGCTCGGCGGACGGGAGCTCGTGACGACGGTCGGTCAGCACCGGCCGGCCGAGTTCGCCCCAGTGCCGGTGCAGGAGGTCGAAGAACGGTTGGTCGGGGAGCCCTGCGGGTTCCAGCTGGTGCAGGCGGAACAGCTCACCGGCGATGCCGCGCTGTATCTCCGGATCGAAGACGTCGGCGCGGGTCAGGGTGCGCCCGTCGTGGAACGCTTCGACCCGGTAGGTCTCGTCGGCGTGATAGCAGTGTGCGGCGATGGCGTGCTCGCCGAGCAGGAGGAACAGGTCGCGCTCGGTCTCGGCATCCAGGATCGCGTTCTCCTTGCCGTCGAGGTGCCGGTAGAGCACGGCGGGCGGGTCGGCGGGCCGCTTGGCTCGCACACCCATCGTGAACGACGAGAATCCCTTCGGCGGGTCGAAGTCGACGTCGTCGACCCACAGGTCACGCCACCCCGGCAACACCGCCTGGCATCGCACCAGCACATCGCGCTGCACGTCGGCCGACATGTCCACGATCATCGCACCCAGTGGATCCGGTCCGCCACCCGCTCGCAGCCATCGAGTCACGTGGTCACGACGACCGCCTCCCCGCACTGCGAGGTGCTCCACCCGACGGGTGATCGCGATGGTGTCCCTCGCGTCGTGCCGTGGGCCTGTGTGCCGAGCCCGTGCTTCCGCCCGTCGTCCGGGTCGCGCGGCACCTCCGGTGTGCGCGAGCAGCGCGAACGGGTCGCGTCGCCGGCGTCCGGGCGAGTACTGGAAGTCGGGATGGGCTCGGGCCCGAACCTGCCGCACGACGATCGGGATCGCGTGGTCTTCGACGGGTCTCCGGAGCCGTCGGTCGGGATGCAACGCAGGGCGCGGCCGGCGGTGGTCGGTCGGCGTCCAGCACGTCGTGGCGCAGTGCCACCAGCAGCGCCCGCATGCGGTCGTTCCGATCGGTACCGGACCGTGCCGCCGCGGAAGCTCCCGTGCGGTGTGACGGCCCGCAGTGGCGCACGGCGATGAACGGACCGGGCCGAATCGGTTGCACTACCGTCCGTCGAACCGAGAGGGGGACGTCATGGAGCTCGAGGCCGGCAACGTGGCGGTGGTGACGGGTGCGGGGAGCGGGATCGGCTTGGCGATGAGCCGTGCCTTCGCCGCCGCGGGCTGTTCGGTCGTGCTCGCCGACGTGGAACGCGACGCGCTCGAATCCGCCGCGGCCGATGTCGCTGCGGTCGGGGTCGAGACTTTGGCGGTGCCGACCGACGTGAGCAGCCCCGATCAGGTGAACGAACTCGCTCGATCGACGATCGATCGGTTCGGCGGCGTGCACATCGTGTGCAACAACGCGGGCGTCGCAGGTGCCGGTGACCCGTGGTTCGGCCCCCTCGAGGCATGGGAGTGGACGTTCGGTGTGAACCTGTGGGGCGTCGTGCACGGGGTCCGAGCGTTCCTGCCCCACCTGATCGCGGGCGGTGGAGGGCACATCGTCAACACGGCGTCGATGGCGGGCCTCTACGCCGGATTGAGCCCGGTGTACGACGCCACCAAGCACGGCGTCGTCGCGTTGACCGAGAGCCTCTACCACGCGATGCAGATGGCGGATCTGGGGGTCGGCGTCAGCTGCCTCTGCCCGGGTTGGGTCAAGACCGGGATCCTCGACTCCGAGCGCAACTGGCCCGACGACCTGGGCCCGGTGCCGGCGCGCACCGCCGGCGCCGAGATCAGCCGGAACCACGTGAAACGCGCGATCGACGAGGGGATGCAGCCGGCCGCCGTCGCCGATCTCGTGGTGGACGCGATCCGAGAGGACCGCTATTGGATCTTCCCCCATCCGGACTGGGTCGACGTCGCGATGGAACGGTTCCACCGCATCGGTGAGGCTGCCAACCCCGAGCAGCCCGAACACTTCCCGGGCATGCCGCCTCGGTCGCAGATCGTTGCCGAGATCATGCAGGCGATGGGCATGGAGCCACCCGCCACCGAGTGACGACGGGGACGAATCGCGACGAGGCCCGGGTCGCGATGTCGGCCGACGCCGACACCGCGACATGGTGTGATGGCTCAGCCGGACGAGGTCGTCTCGATCGTGTGGTCCTCGTCGGAACCGGTGCTGACGTCGATGCGCCGGGGCTTCGACTTCTCGGCGACGGGGATCGTGATGACGAGCACGCCGTCTGACGTCTTGGCCGAGAGGCCGTCGAGGTCGACGGCCTCACTCAGCATCAGGCGGCGCGAGAACGAACCCTGCGGACGCTCGCTGCTGAGCACCTGCTTGCCGTCGTCGCTCCAGCGACGTTCGACCGTGACGGTCAGCTCGTTCTTCTCGACCGACACGTCGATGTCGTCGGCGGCGACACCGGGGACGTCGATGTAGATCGTCACCTCGTTCTCGTCACGGACGGCGTCCATCGCCAACAGCGTGCGCGACTGGCGCGTGAGCTGGTCGGTCACCCGGTCGATGTCACGGAAGGGATCGAAACGCATCAGCATGGCAATGTTCCTTTCTGTGGTGTGAACTCATGACAATTCTGCACCCGACGACGGGGCCGGGCAACCCTTGCGTTCGAGACGTCGAGCGACAAGGTGTCGGTCCTCGCAGCCGAGTCGGACGGGTCCCGACCGTCGACGGTCCGGGCGCCGAACCTGGCGATGACCGCCACCACGACCACGGCCGTGATGAGTCGGCGACATCCGTGAACTGACTCGGCGTGGCGACCCTGCGGTGCGCGCTGCGCTCCGACCCGCACGGGGGAATCGGGCGGGTTCCGATTCGACGGGCCGTCGGGACGATCACGGGGACGGATCCGATCGGCTCACACCACAGGCGCCGCCGGATCGTCGAGGTGATCAGATGCCAACGCCGATCCGAGCCCGAGCTCTGGTGTTCCTCCAGAGTTGGGCTGCGGCGGCGACGCAGGCAACCGCGACCACCGCACTGAACACGTGCACCCAGGCGAGTCCGTCGCGTACTGCGTCGAGGGTGCCCGCGGACGCGGTCACGTCCTCGCCACCCAACGCGTCGCGGACGGCCTCGACGTCGCCGGTCTGACGATCGACGACGAGGAGCAGGATCGCCCCGCCGACCGCCACGCCGTAGGTGATGCAGAGGGTGCGCACGAACTGATGGGCGCTGTTGACACGGCCCATCTCGCCATCGTCGGCGCTCGACTGCAGCAGGGTGAGCCCCGATGTCGAGACGAACCCGATCGACGCACCCATGCAGAAGAACGCAATGAAGATGATCGGCAGCGGCCAGGTGAGTGCCACGCCGATCCCTCCGATGGCGACCGACGGCACCATCAGGCACGAGCCGAGCAGGATCGCATCGGCCTCACGCCACCCGTGCTCGAGCAGCCGGCTCACCACGAACGCGGCGGCGGTCCAGCCCACCGTCAGGAAGAGCACCGAGAACGCGGCGAACGACTCGGATCTGCCGCGAGTGGTCTGCATGTAGAGCGGGAGGTAGTTGTCGGCGGCGAGTCCGGCGATCAGCACGAGGCCCGACGTGACGTGGATGCGTTTCAGCGGGAAGCGGGTGATGTGCGTGCGGGCCACGAGCGGGTCGGGCACACGGCCCGAGTGAGTCCAGAACGACCCGCCGAGCGCGATGGCCGCGGCCGCTCCGACTGCCGCCAGCCACCACCGGACACCGATCTGTGACACGGCGAGCAGCGAGGCGGCGACGAGGCCGGCGACGAGGGCGATGCCGCGACCGTCCATCACGATCCGTTGCGGTCGGGCGCGGGTACTCGGGAGGGTGCGCCACCCGGCGGCGAGTGCGAGCGCGGTGATCGGGAGTTGGATCACGAAGATCATGCGCCAGCCGGCGAACGAGAGGAGGCCGGCGGTGATGACCGGCCCACCGAACCCCATCACGCCCCAGACCATCGAGTTGGCGGCGAACGCCCGCGGCCGGAGTCGGTTGGGGTAGGCCAGGCCGACAGCCGCCAGCGCCACGGAGATGACGAGCCCGCCGCCGATGCCCTGCAACGCCCTGGCGGCGACGAGCAGTGCCATGTTGGGCGCGACCGCGGCACCGGCACTGGCGACGAGGAACCAGAGGCCGGTGACACGGAACGTTCGTCGGACGCCGATTGCGTCGATGATCGGCCCGGCCGTGATCCCGGCGACGGCCGAGGTGGCCAGGAAGGCCGTGATGACCCACGGGAGCAGCGCCACGTCGCCGAGATCGTCCGCGATCGTGGGAAGTGCGGCGACGAGCGCGAGCCCGTCGTAGGCGGCGATGGCGACGATCGTCAGGTTGGCGAGGGTGACCGGCAGGTACGACGGCGACCAGATGCCGCCGTCGCCGTGTCCCTGGTCCCCGTCGCGCGCCACTCGGGCACGCTACTGGCGCACCGAGTTGCGAACGTGCCGGTGCCCGTCGCCATGACACGGAAGAGTGCGGCGACCTCGATCGACCGGATCGCCAGGTTCGACCAGATGACCCTCGTGTCGTCTCCGTCGCTGCGTCGTTGCCGGGTCGGACGCCCTGGGCGCCTGTTCGTGTCAACGGTGATCGTGGTGGCGATCGTCGCGTGCGGCGGAGACGACGATGTCGAGCAGCCGCCCGACGGATCCGAGCCGACAGGTGAGCCGGCCGATGCATCGGCGGGTGGAGACGACCTGCCCGACGACTTTCCACTCTCCACGCCGGACGGCGGCACCGTGCTGTCGGCGCTGTTCGACGAGGCGTCGGGAGGGAGCAACATCGTGATCACCTACCCGTCGGGCACCCTCGACGGGCTCGCTCAGGAGTACGACACCTTCTTCGACACGGTCGACGGCGAGACGGTCCGCGTGCCGCTGACCGATGGCCTCGCCGGCTGGCAGAACCACGACGCGGGCTACTCGGTCGTCGTCAACGGCCAGAACGCCGACGTCCAGGTCGGGCTCCAGACGGGCATCCGACTCCCTCGGGTGCTCCGATCCGAACGGTGCTGATCCGCTCGACGGCGGCACCGACGGTCCAGTACGGGCGCACTCCGCCGTTCGAGCTCGACACCGATCGACCGGTCACCCCGCGTTCCCAGTGTCGGAGCCCCAGGTGTGCACGGGTTCACCCGGCTCCACGCTCTGGTGGATCGGGTCCGCGAACAGCGGCGATGCCGCTCGCATCGTTCGCGAGCGGCATCGCTCGTCGGTCGGCCGTCGAACTCGTTGCGGGCTGTGGCAGGATCAGCATGCCGTCGAACACCGAGGAGCCGAAGTGGCGAACGACCAGCGTGACCATGCACTGAGGTGCCTGCGAGAGGACCGGATCATGGCGGTGCTGCGCCAGGTGCCGCTCGAACACCTCGTGCCGCTCGCCGACCTGCTCGTCGAGTGCGGCGTACGTTCGCTCGAGATCACCCATGACTACCCACGCGCCACCGACGACGTCGCGCTGCTGGCCGAGCGATTCGGTGATCGGGCGTCCGTCGGCGTCGGCACGACCTGGACGATCGAGCAGGCCGAGTCTGCAGCCGCAGCCGGAGCGACGTTCTGTGTGCTACCCGGCGTGGATGCGGTGACGACGGGCCGCAGCGCAGAGCTCGGCATGCTGACGTTGCCGGGCGTGCAGACCCCGGCCGAGATCCAGCTCGCGATCCGCTCGGGCGCCGATGTGCTCAAGTTCTTCCCGGCCGATCCGCCCGGAGCGGCATGGCTCGCACAGGTGGCACCGGCCTATCGGCAACGGCCGTTCATGGCCACCGGCGGCGTGACCGTCGAGACGATGCCCGACTTCTTCGCCGCCGGCGCGATCGCCGTGGGGATGGGCGAGACCCTGTTCGGTCGCGTCGACGACCTCGTCGGTGCCCGAACGATGATCGAGCGCGCCGTGGGTGTGGCTCGCGCATCCACACATGGCTGATCAGCCAGGCCCGATCACGCCACGACGACGCAGCCCTATCGCTCGCCCGAACAACGCGCGACAATGGCGTTCCTGCGCGATGTCCGCACGTGGCGCGCGCAGGACCGGGGTGGGGCCGGTGGGGCGGTCGCACACAACATCGCGCGGGCAGGAGTCCGTGCACGGACGAAGGGGGTCTCGATGACGAGGCGACGATTGACGGCAGGTCTGCCGGTGGCACTGGCACTCGGGCTCATGATGAGCATGACCGTGGCGACCGCGGTGGAGGGACACGGCGGAGGAGGATCCGGCGGCCCGCACGAGGGGTTCGTGACGGCTGCCGACCCGTACATCACACTCACGGTTCCGGGCGATGTGACACCGATCATGACCGTCGGTGACGAGCTGGGCGAGTTCACGTTCGAAGGCATCCCCGACGGCATCGGATTGACGGACGGTGACGGGCACGGCGAGGTCGACGTGTACGTGGCCCACGAGCAGTCGACGGTCCCGTTCCCGCCGTTGAGCGGTGCGATCGGACCGCCCCGAACCGACTTCAGCGACGCCTCGGTCTCGAAGGTGACCGTGAGCACGCGCGACGTCTCGGTGCTCGACGCCAGCGTCGCCGTCTCCCCCGACGAAGGGTTCATCCGGTTCTGTTCGGCGTTCATGGCCGACGAGCACGAGGGGTTCCGCAACCCGACGTTCTTCGTCGGAGAGGAGTCGAACGACGTCATCGACGTACCCGACGGCGCACTGTACGGGCCGGATCCCGGCATCGCGCCGCAGCGTCAGGCCGGCTACGTCGTGGCCTATGACACGGTCACCGAGACCGTCACGCCGATTCCAGGCATGGGCAGGCTCAACCACGAGAACAACATCGTGGTCCCGGGCGGATGGAACAAGACGGCGATCCTCACGACCGATGACACCTTCAGCGGCCCGTCGGCCCAGCTCTACATGTACCTGGCCGGGAACGACAGGCAAGTCATCAAGGACCGTGGACACCTGTGGGCGTTCCAGGTCACGCACAAGAACGGGGTGCGGGTCGACCGCAAGGATCCGTTCAACGGGGCGAACGACTACCTCGACATCCAGCCCGGCGACGACATGCGGGGCCGGTTCATCCGTGTCCCCGACGACATCGCCGACGGCACCACGGCGGACGCACCGCAGACCGCCCTCGAGAACTGGTCGAACGAGAACAACGTGTTCCAGTTCATCCGCCTCGAGGATCTCGCGACCGACGTGCACGACCATCGTGTCGTCTACATCGCCGACACGGGCCGAAACCGGGTGATCCCGGATCCGGCCACCGGCCGTCTCGTGCGCGGTCCGAGCGGCACCGTGGGTCAGGCCGACAACGGGTCGGTGTTCCGAATGGAGTTCAACGAGCACAACCCGAAGCGGGTCGACAGCTTCACCGTGCTGGCACAGGGCGACGACCCGGCGGGCGATGCCTACGTGCCGTTCGTCAGCCCCGACAACGTCGGAACCAGCGCCAAGAGCCTGATGATCCAGGAAGACACGGCCGACGCCAAGATCTGGCGGTACGACCTCCGGAAGGGCTCCTGGGGGGTCGTCGCCACGGTCAACGATCCCGACGGCGAATCGAGCGGCATCGTCGACGCGTCCGAGTGGTTCGGCAAGGGCGCCTGGTTGGTCAGCGTGCAGGCCCACGGCTCCAATCAGCAGGAGGAGGTCGTGACCAACCCGCTCGACCCGGCGCTCCCCGATCTCACGATCAAGCGTGAGGACGGGCAGGTCATGCTGGTCCACATCCCGGGCAGTTGATGCGGGCGGCGGGAGGATCGGGCACGTCGCCCGATCCTTCCGCATGCCCTCACGCGCATGCCCTCATGCGGGGTCCTCGGGGCGAGGCCGAGAGTCGATGCGGTCCGCATGCGGGGCATCCTCCCACGTGTCGAGACGCACGCGGTCCGGACGACCAGGTCCCGATGCACCAGGTTCTCGGGCGCAATTGCGGTCTGGCGCTCGGCGCGAGATGATCGGAGTCGAGCGAGAGTGAGGTGTGATGGCGACACGGGAGCGTGAACAGCGTTTCGAGCATCGGATGTCGGATTCCGAGGCACTGATGTGGAACATCGAGAAGGACCCGTGGCTCAATCCGAGCGGGGCCGCGCTCACCGTGCTCGACCGACCGGTCGACGTGGAGCACTTCCGGCAGACCATGCGCGTCGCGGTCGCCGGAATGCCTCGGCTGTTCGAGCGTGTCGTGCCGGGAATCGGCCGGCTGGCGACGCCCGTCTGGGCACCCGACGCCGAGTTCGATCTCGACTACCACGTCCGCTTTCTCCGACTCCCCAAGCCGGGGACCGAGCGTCAGCTGTTCGACCTCGCGGCGCACCTGTACCTCGAACCGTTCGACCGCACCCGCCCGCTCTGGCGATTCGTCGTGATCGATGGTGTGCGTGGCGGCAAAGCCGCGCTGTGGTCGATCCTCCATCACGTGGTCGCCGACGGGATCGGGCAGATGCGCATGGCCGAGACGTACCAGCAGCTGTCCGTCGACGAGCCGCCCCCACCCCACGTCGATCTGGACGCGGTCATCGCCCAGGCCGTCGCCGATCACGAGCCACGTCAGATCGGGGGTGATCTCGCGGGCAACGTGTGGGAGTCGACGATCGGATCGATGTCCTACGTGACCCGGCGCCAGCTGGGTACGGTTCGTCGTGTTGCCGACGAGATGGCGAGCTGGCCGACCGATCCCGGTCGCGCGGTGAGCACCGTCGGCGATGTCGTGACGGCCGCCCGGTCGACGATCGGCGCCGTGGTCGGTTCGACCGACGACGGTGTTCCGGGCGGCTCGCCGCTGTGGGCGAACCGGTCACGCCATCGTCACCTGGAGGCCGTGCGCGCGTCGCTCGACGACCTGAAGCAGGCATCGAAACGCATCGGTGTGTCGATCAACGACACATTCCTCGCCGGCATGGTCGAAGGAGCGGTCCGCTATCACGCCGACCGCGACGTCGAGGTGGATGCCTTCAACACCAGCTTCGTGCTCAGTACGCGCACCGACAAGGCGATCGGCGGGAACTCGTTCACCCCGGTGCCGGTGCAGGTGCCCGGCGAGCCGATGGACCTCCGTGAGCGGGTGCTCGACGTCAGCGCCCGGCTGGCAGCGAAGCGGGAAGGCATGTCGCACGGGGGCGGCCTCGGCGCACTGTCGGGTGTCGCGAACCTGCTCCCGACGTCGGTCGTGACCAGGGCGGCCCGGGCGCGGGCGGCTCGCATGGACTTCGCCACGTCGAACCTACGCGGCGCGCCGTTTCCGCTCTACATCTCCGGGGCACGAGTGCTCGAGCTGATCTCGATGGGGCCGGTGGCGGGCACCGCCTGCAATGCCACGGCGATCTCCTACGACGGCGGGTTCAACATCGGGCTGTTCATCGATCCAGTCGCGATCGACGCTCCCGGCGACCTCCGTGACGCCGTCGACGAAGCGCTGCGCGACATCGTCGGGCTCTGATCGGGTCGACGAAGCGGCCACGCCACGGCCTCGGAGCGTGCGGGCGCACACCACAGCGGCACGGCGCGGTCGACCTGCGCGTGCGATGTGCGCGATCATGGCGTCGGTCGCCCGCGGAGTTGCGGTGATCACGATGGAGAGGAGCATGGATGCCGGTCCGGCCCCGCATCAACGATCTCGTGATCGTGCTCCCGGGTATCACCGGGAGCGTGCTGAGTCGTGACGGGAGGGACGTTTGGGCGCCGTCGTCGCAAGCGATCTGGGGGGCGCTCAGGTCGGCGGGCGGATCGGTGATCGACCTCGAGCTCGAGGCCGCCGACGATCCCGACCTCGACGATCTCGGCGACGGTGTCGTCGCCGACCGGCTCGTCGGGACCGCGCACATCCTCCCCGGCATCGTCAAGATCGACGGATACACACCGCTGATCGACATGCTCACCAAGCAGTTCGAGGTACGTCCCGGTCGTCGAGACGACCCCGCACCAGCCAACTTCTACACGTTTCCCTACGACTGGCGGCGCGACATCAGGGCGGCTGCTCGCCAGCTGGCCGACTTCGTGGACCATCGCCTCCGCGTCTGGCGCGAGTACACGGGCAATGCGCAGGCGGAGGTCATCCTGCTCGCTCACAGCATGGGAGGGCTCGTCGCTCGCTACTACCTCGAGGTGCTCGGAGGGCACCGCGATGCACGTGCGCTCATCACCTTCGGCACGCCGTATCGCGGTGCACCGCAAGCCCTCGGCCCGCTCGTCAACGGCATGCGCAAGGCGTGGCTGGACCTCACGTCGATGATCCGATCGTTCACGTCGGTGTATCAACTCCTCCCGATCTATCGATGCATCGAGACCGCTTCGGGGTGGCGCCGGATCACGGAGCTCGAGGGGCAACTCGATCTCGACGACGCGCGCGTCTCCGCGGCCCGACACGTGCACGACGACATTCAGGAACGTGTCGAGTCGCGGTCGGACGACGCATACGTGACCTTGCCGTTCCTCGGCTTCCGGCAACCGACGACCGAATCCGCGTCGTTCTTCGACGGGACCTTCACCACACACCTCGCGACACCTGGTTGGATCGACCAGCGTCTCGCGGGTGGGGACGGCACCGTTCCGATGGTGTCGGCCATCCCGATCGAGTTGTCGGACGAGCTGCGGGACACCTACGTCGCGGCTCGGCACAGCTCGCTCCACGCGACCGGCCAGGTGCTCGATGACCTCGAACAACGGCTGCGGCGCATGACGGCAGTGGGTCTTGGCGCGATCCGTGGACCCGCGCCGATCCAACACGCGGTCGGTCCGACGATCTCGTTCGACGTCGACGACCTCTACCTCGTCGGCGAGCCGGTCCGGCTCGACATCGCCGTCCACGATGCGACGGCATGGCCGAAAGTCACCGTCGAGCGTCTCGATGGTGGCCACGACGTCGTGCAGACCGAGGTCGACTCCGACGGTGAGGGATGGGTGGCGGCCGTCACGGGGTTGGGCGCGGGCGTCCACCGCATCGCCGTGACCACGCCAGGGGTGGCTGCGCCACCGGTGCACGACGTCATCGAGGTGATCGAATGAGCCCGGTCTCCGAGCTCACCGTCGATCGCGGGTGTGGTTGCGCGTGGGCGAAGTCCGATGCGGCGGGTCTGGCACGATTCGTCGATCCGGGCGCGATCCGATGGGTTCGACCCGAGGTCGCGCCGTTCGACGTGTCGGCCGATCCGGCGGGCCGGCTCACACTCGTGCGTTCGCTGTACGAGCAGCTGGCCGGACTCGGGATCCGCTATGCCCTGGAGGAATGGAACCCCGACGATCGCTGTCAGACCATCCGCACGGTGGCCGAGGTGATCGACCGGCCGGCGCTGGGCACGTGCCTGGATCTGTCGACCACGTTCGCGGGGATGTGTCTCGGGCTCGGCCTGCTTCCGATCGTGGCGGTGACCGAGCGGCATGCCCTGGTGCTGATCTCGCTGAGGCACGGCGCGGACGAGTGGCGTTCGTTCGGTCGCCCGGAACTGGCTCGGTTCTCGCCCCATCCGCTCGCCGACGTGTCGGCGCTGAGGGAGATGATCGACGACGGGCGCTACGTCGCTGTCGAGACGACCGGGTTCGCCGCGACCGATGCGTTGCCGGCGACCTCCCCCGAGGGAGAGGGTCGTGTCGATCGCCTGCTCACGTTCGAACGGGCCGTCGCTGCGGGACGACGGCGGTTCAACCTGGTCGACGACCCGCTCCGTTTCGCCATCGACATCGCCGCGACGCACGGCTCCGGGATCGGTCCGCAGCGGATCTGTCGAGAGCTTCGACGTGTTCTGGTCGACGACCACGTGCTCGTGTTCGGTTCGGCTGGTGCCCGTGCCGATCGGCAGACGAGCAGTGCGACGCACGAGCTGCGTGCGTTACCTCCCGCCCAGCCTCCGCCCCCGCGGCCGACGCGCGGCATCTTCGGACGCGAGCGGGAGCAGGAGTTCCTGCGAACGGCAACCCCGGGCGGCCTGGTCGGAGTCTGGGGTGCCGAGGGCATCGGCAAGTCGGAGTTGCTGCGATGGCTCGCCTACGAACCGGCTCCCGGAGACGTTCCCGACGGCACCCTGTACGTCCGACGTGAGGGTTGCGGGCCGCTCGATCTGCTCCAGGAGGTGTTCGAGCGCTGCTTCGACCCGCCGGATCGTGTTCAGCTCACGATGTCGAGTGCCGCCCGCGTGCTCGGATCGAAGCGGGCGCGCCTGCTGATCGACGATCTCGATCTGCCGCCGAGCGATGTGGGCGGGGTGCTCGACGCGCTCGCCGAGTGGGCCGTGGTCGCGACGGCCGCCGGGCCGACCGCGTTGATCGAAGGTACGTCGATGGCGATCGCGCCGCTGTCACCGGTAGATGCGACGAGCCTGTTCGCACGTGAGAGTGGCGTCGACGTCGACGGACCGATCGGGGATCGTCTGGCGGCGGTCTTCTCCGCGATCGGCACCAATCCGCGCAGCGTGTCGATCGTCGGCCGCGCCGTCGCAACAGGCGATCTGCCACTCGACACGTTCCTGTCCGCGGGCGTGGTGGACGGCCCCGCGGAACCCGACGGTTCCGGCCCGGTCGCAGCCATCCTCCGGGCGGCCTACCCCGCCTTCGTGCATCGACGTCATTTCTCGGGTCTCACCGATGATGTCGACGCGGAACTTGATGCTCTGTGCCGCCTCGAGGTCGCTGAGACCGGGTCTCCCCGATATCGGTGGGTGGGTGGGCCGATCGGCGGCTCGCTCCGCGATCCGGGGTGGGACATGGTGTTGGTGGAGCGGGTCGCCACCTGGCTCGCCGGAGCGCCGCCACCAGATGAGATCGTCGAGGACCGGGAGCTCCTGCTGCGCGCGATGGAGATCGCGACGTCGGTGGGACGTTGGAACGACGTGGTTCGACTGGGACGCGCGATCGAGCCGTGGCTCGCGATCGGAAACCGGTGGGATGCGTGGGGGCAGGTGCTGTCGGCACTCGGCGAAGGCGCCAGGAACACCGGCGATCCCGTGCTCGAGGCGTACTGCCACCATCAGTTCGGAACGCGAGCTCTGGCACTCGGCGACAGCGAAGCAGCCGTGCCCGAGCTCGAACGGGCTCGTGAGATGCGCGAACGACTCGGCGACCGTGCGGGCGCTGAGGTCTCGCGCCACAACCTCGAGTTGGTGCGGACGCCGACGCCCACTCTGTGGGGCCGAGTCGGTCGCCTGGCCCGTGGCCACCCGTGGTTCGTCGTGATCGCCACCGTCGTCGTCCTGGTCGTCGTGATCGGAGCCCTCGCCGGTGGGAACGACGACGGTGGGTCCCCGGTGTCCACCGTGCCACCACTCGTTTCGGTCGAGGTCGAATCGCTCGATCTGGGGCCCGTTCCGATCGGTGGCTCGAAAGTCGGTGAGCTCGTGGTGGTGAACGTGGGCGATGGCCCGATCGACGTGAGCGCGATCGACGTCGACGGAAGCGATGAGGTGACGCTCGTCGAGGTCGGCACGATCTGCGCCGACGTCCCTGCGCGTGGTCGCTGCGCCGTGTCCGTGAACCTCGCGCCGGTGCGCGAGGAGATCGTGCAGGCCAGCGTTGCGCTCGTGGTCGATGGCGAGTCGGTGGTCGGGGTCGTGTCGGGCACGAGCGTGCAGGGCCTGGTCCTCGAGGCGGACGACGGTTTCGAGGCAGCGACCGGATCGAATGTCGCAGCCCAGCGGTTTCGTCTGCGGAGCGTCGCCGACGTAGCGATCGACGGTGTCGCCGTGCGGGTCGAACCCACCGACGGTCCGTTCGCGATCGGCAGCGACTGCCCGGTCCGCTTCGAGCCCGGAGCCGTGTGCGAGTTCGATGTGGTCTCCGATGTGCCCGTCGGCGAGGATGCGACCGGCGTCCTCGTGGTGTCGGTGGCGGAGACCACGATCCAAGCGACGCTCTCACTCAGCGGTGTCGACCCCGCTGCGTTCGACATTCGCGTACCCGCCGAGTTCGGCGACGTGCTCGTCGGCGGCACCGCCGAGATGCCCGCCGTGCTCGCCAACGTCGGCGGATCGGTCGGATCGCCGTCGGTGGCTCCGGTCGACCCCTCCGGCGGGTTCGCGGTCGACGCGTCCCGCTGCACCGACGTCGAACCCGGTGCCGAGTGCGAGCTGGTCGTGAGCTTCGCACCCACCGAAGCCCGCGTGTACGAGTTGCCGGTCTCGCTCGGAGGACGCGAGGTGATCATCGCATCGGGTGCCGGGCTGCTGGGACCCGTCGTCCAGGTCGAGGGCGATCTCGACTTCGGCACCGTCTTCTTCGGCGACGGACTGCCGGTCGTGCGACGGGTGACGATCGTGAACGACGGTGATCGCGCGGCCGAACTGCGGAGTGTCGACGTCAGTGGCTCGGGGTTCGATCAGCAGTCGGTCGCGCGCGAGTGCGTCGGACAACTCGGACCCGGTGAACGATGCGACCTCGACGTGGTGTTTGCTCCGAGGACGACCGGTGTCTACGAAGGCGAGCTCTTCGTCGACATCGCCGGCGCCGACTCGGTCCGCCGTCAGATCCAGGCCGAGTTCAAGCTGGGTGGCTCCGCCACGTTCGCCGCCGTCTTCGATGAACAGATCCGCGAGCAGCTCGACGATATGGCCGAACCCCAGGAGTGGCTCGAGAGGTACGACGTCTATGACGTGAACCCGAGCGATCTCGACTTCACCCAGGAAACACCGGGCCCCGTATACGATGCGGGCGATGTCGCGCGAGGGTTCCGAGCGATGTTGATCGTGTTGCGGAACGGGGGGGATGCGCCGCTCGAGATCAGATCCGTGACCAATGCCGGGCCCGACGACGCGAGTTTCTCGATCGTCGATGGCTGCAGCGGCGTCACGTTGCAGCCCGGCGACGACCAGAACGGGGAGTTCTGCCGCATTGGTGTCGCAGCCGTCGACGTCCCGGGTGTGGGCGCCGAGACTCGACTCGAACTGACATACGGCCCGCGCAGCGTCGGCCCGTCAGTCGTCACGATCACCGCCTTCAGGTCGATCCTGTGATCTCCGATCACAGGATCGACACGTGACTCGGCTGCGCACGCCAGCGCTCGGTGGTTCCGGTCGCCGGCGCGGCGTGCCGCATGATGACGGTCTCGGGCGACGGCGGCTTCGGCAACGAGGTTCGACGCCCTCGATCAGGCGGACTGCTCGGGATCCGACGCGTCGTCGCCTCCGTCAGAGTCGTCGCCGACGAGCTCGACGGCGTCCTCGATGTCGTCGATGTTGCGAAGCCTGGTACGAGCTCGCGGGGCGTCGTCGGGTCCCGCCTTGAGCCCGGTGTCGCGGCGTGCGGCGCGGACACTCTGCGAGATGCTGTGCCAGAAGCGGTCGAGCCCGATCTCGTCGACGAAGCCCGATCGTTCGAGCACCGATTCGACGCGATGGTGCGCTCGCGCGACGTAGAGGCGGACGCCCCGGCGTCTCAGCGCTCCCGCGACGTGCGTCAACACATCGGCACTCGTCGTGTCGAGCTGCGTGGTCGCCTCGAGGTCCAGCACGAGGGCGCGAGTGCCGGGCGTGCGGTCGACCTCGGCCAGCAGTCGTTCCTCGATCGCCGTTGCGTTCGCCCAGAACAGTGGGGCGTCCAGACGGGCGACCACGACGCCGTCGACGGGTCGACGTTCCGGATGGCCACGCACGCGTCCCCAGGCCGCCTTCTCGTCGCTGATCTTGCCGAGGACTTCGATGCGGGGGGAACTCGAGCGGTAGATGATGGCGAGGAGCGAGACGGCGATGGCGATGCCGAGCCCGGGCAGAGGGCCGAGCAGGACGACGGCGGCGATGCCGGTGACGGCGGCGCCCAAGTCGGCACGACGCACCCGGCGGTAGCGCCGTAACGCAGCGACGTCCATCAGCCCCCAGACCGCGGCGATGACGATCGCGCTCAGGACGGCCTGCGGAAGACTCTTGAGTACCTGGGTGAAGGCGAGCAGAACGACGACCACGATCGCAGCTGCGGCCAGCCCGGTCACCTGGCTGCGGCTCCCGGCCTGCTCGGCGGCGGCGGTCTTCGAGAGGCTGCCGGTCACGGCGAGACCGCCCGAGAATCCGGCTGCGACGTTGGCGGCGCCCATCCCGATCAGCTCGCCTTCGGTCTCGACGCGGTAGCCACCGCGGGTGGCGAAGAGTCGGCTGGCGGCGAGCCCCTCGGCCAGCGCCACGAGCGCCAGTGAGAAACCACCGACGAGCACGGCGCTGAGGTCGTCGCGCGGGATGATCGGCAGCCCGATCGGTGGGAGGCCCGACGGAACGTCGCCGATCATGGCCACGCCGTCGGCTTCGAGGTCGAGCACGTGAGAGACCACGATGGCGATCACGAGCACGACGATGCCCCACGGCACCCGGTCGCTGATCCGTCGCCCCCCGAGCAGGAGCAGCAGAGCGGTTCCGCCGACCGCGAGGGTTCGGGCGTGGGTCTGGTCGAGGTCACCGATCGTGCGGACGAACACCTCGATCAGGTCGCCGCCGGGTTTGGAGATTCCCAGCAGGGTGGGAATCTCACCGATGATGATCGTCAGGGTCAAGCCGAACACGAAGCCGGTCACGATCGGTTTCGACAGGAACTCGGCGAGCCACGCGATCCTCAGTAGGCCGGTTGCGGCGAGCACCAGACCCGCTGCGATCGCGAGCGCTGACGTGATCGCGACCGCGTCCTGTGGGTTGTCGCCGGCGATGTCTGCGACCAGCGACCCCGACACGATGGCAACGGTCGACGCCGGGCCGACGATGAGCTGTGGTGACGAACCGAGCACCGCGTAGGCGATCAGGGCGAGCGGCACGGCGTACAGGCCGACCTGCACCGGGACCCCGGCGATGCGGGCGTAGCCGAGCGACTGCGGCACGAGCAGCGCGGCGACCATCGCACCGGCGAGCACGTCACCGCGCAGCCGGGATCGGTCGTACGCGGGAAGCCAGCGGAAGATCGGCACCGCGTCCGTGAGCGAGGCACGGAAACGCTCGCGTGCGAAGACAGAGTTGCCCAACGGTGCTCACCCCTCCCTGTGGACGTCGGCGGCCGGCAATTGTACGCCAGGAGCGGCTTCCGGATGACGGAGTGGCCGTCGGTCAGCCACGGGCGCCCGGCGTCGTCGATCGCGACCTCCGATGAGCTGCGGGTTCCGATGGATCATGCCGAGGATCCGAGTTTGGCGGTGGCGCAGGTGGTCCAGTGCCTCAGATCTCCGCCGTCACGTCGATCTCGATCAGGAGATCCGGCTGGTAGAGCGACTGCACGCCGACGAGGGTGGCGGCGGTCGTCGGCATGTCGTCCCCGAAGGCCTGGCCGAGACCGGCGAAGAACTCCTCGCCCTTGGCATGGCCATAGTCGACGATGTAGACGGTCATCTTCACGACGGCGTCCCAGTCGGCACCGGCGGCGTCGAGTGCGGTCGTCGCGTTCCGGAACGCCTGCGCGGTCTGGGAGGTGAGATCTGTGCCGACGACCTGGCCGTCGGGCCCGACGCCCACCTGCCCCGCGACGTACACGCGCCGGCTGCCCTCGGCGACGACGACGTGAACGTATCCCTCGGGCTCGGAGAGTTGTTCCGGGTTGATCTTCTCGATGCTCATCACGCGACCGTACATCACGCCCCATGCGGGTGTTCCGGGACCCGGCCACCCCGACCACACACTCGCGGTGCAGGGGAGTGTGCGGCGATCACCGACCTCGACATCGGACCGTATCTCGGTGCGACGGTGCCCCGACCGGGGCCGTGCGAGCCCGGGACCCGATGATCGGCGGCGCGCGACGTCACTCGCCGAACTCGTTCCAGACGTCCTCGGTCGCGACGCCGGTCACCGGAAGACCACGGTCGCGCTGGAACTGACGAACCGCCGCCTCGGTGCCGTATCCGAAGTAGCCGTCGACATCGACGTCGTAGCCGAGCCGGCTCAACGCCTCCTGGAGCCGTTCGACCTGTTGGCCGAGGTTGCCGAGCTGCACGACGCGGCCCGGTGACGTCTTCGGGCGGTATTCGCCGTCCCACGCGCCGACGGGTGCCTCCCCGGTCGGGGTGCCGACGCTCGCCGGGTCCGGGATCTCCGACGTCGGTGCGAAGCCCCGGCCGTCCCAGCCGAACGACATGTCGAAGGTGACGGACGGGCAGCACGCCGCGTCGGAGGATTGCCACAACCAGACCTCGAGCTGCACGTCGCCATCGACGATGCGCGGCTCGAGCGGGTGCACGGTGCGGTTCGGGTAGACGTCGGCGACCGCCGACTCCACGGGCAGCGTCCCCATCGACCGATGGGACGCGTCGAACACATGCACCGCCCGACCGGCCGCCACGGTGCCGGCGCCGCACACCGTCGCCCAGACGATCTCGTCGACGCCGTCACCGGTGAGATCACCGTCGACACGGCTGCCGGTGGCCCATGGTCCGTCGTCCCGACTCTGCGGATGCTCGTTCGACGTCCAGTCGGCGGCGGGCAGTCCACACATCGCCGGGAGCGCGAAGCCGGTCCCCCACCGGGTCTCGGTCCCGACGGTCGTCGGAGGAGTGTTGCCGGTCGGCGGTGGGGACGTCGCGTCGACGGGACTCGGTTGCCCGTCGCCTTCGGTCTCGTCCGGCTCGCCCGCCTCGGCCTCGGCTTCGGGGAGCGCATCGTCGCCGGTTCCGTCGACGTCACGGTTGAGCACCCGGGCGAGGGCGCGGGCGACCTCCTCGCTGAAGTCACCCGAGATCTGCACGGTCCCGGGGAAGTCAGGGGTCTGCACCAGCGGGGCGGATTGGATGACGTCGTCGAGCACGATCGCCAACCGCCTCGACGGGCAGGTGGAACCCCCGGTGAAGCACTCCTGCGCCACGGAGCTCCAGACGACCTGACCGGCGGCGCGGAGCCCCACGTCGACGACCCACTGACCGGTCTGCTCGGCGAGCCGGGCCATGGCGCTGCCGCGTTCGAAGACCTCACCCGTTCCGGCCGGTGGCCCGACCACGCACGGTTCATCGCCGCTGACCTGGGGGAGGAGGTCCTGGCCGACCGACGCATCGGGCCGTCTTCCATCCTCACAGGCGATGACCGGGCGGAGCGTGACGACCCCCGGACCGTCCTCGACGCCGCCGTTGGTCGCGCGGGCGGTGTCGGCTGCGGGCGGCAGGTTCGCGGTCACGTCGGTTCGAGCGGCGCGCTCCGACGACGACCCCCCGCAGGCCGCGGCGACGACGACGGTCGCTCCGAGTGCCCACGCCAGCGGTCGAGAGATGCCAGCCACGCGGCGGAGCGTACTCGTGGCCGACGTCCGGTCGGAGCGAACGCGGGTGGATGCCGTCCCCGGGGCGATCGGTGCCGTCCGACGGAACTCTTCGCGGCGGCAACTCGGCGGTGGACGAACGGGTTCGACGGGGACGTGGACCGATCCCGTTCCCGGAGGGCGGCCCATCGAGATCGGCGAGCGACGTCACGGGCGACACCCGAAAGACGGCATCGCGTCCCACCGGCCGGCGACCCGAACGAGCCTGGCCACGCCGGTCGGTGCCGGACGACTCGTGCCCGGACTCGGGGTCCGCCCTGCCTCGCCGTCGATCCCGCCTGACCCCACACCCGGCGAACGCCGCCATCGGTCCCGGTCCGGCCGTCCGAGCACGCGCGGGGTACCGTTCCCCCGTGGACATCGGAATCTTCTCGGGAGCGGCGGGCAGCAGCGGGTTCGACTCGGTGCTCGCCGACGTCAGATCGGCCTTGGCGGCCGGCTTCAGGTCGTACTGGTTACCCCAGATCGTCCAGCAGGCCGACGCGATGACACTGATCGGCGCGCTCGCACAGCACGTGCCCACCATCCGGTTCGGCACCTCGGTCGTGCCGACATACCCCCGGCACCCGATGGTGATGGCCGAGCAGGCCAAGACCGCGAGCATGCTGACGAACGGACGATTCACGCTCGGGATCGGTCTGTCGCACCAGCCGGTCGTCGAGGGGATGTGGGGTTATTCGTTCGACAAGCCGGTCCGTCACGCCCGCGAGTACCTCGACGCGCTCCTGCCACTCCTGGCCGGCGAGGCGGTGAGCGTGGCGGGCGAGACCATCACCGCACGCGGCAAGCTCGACATCTACGCGCCCGAGCCGCCGGTGCTGCTGGCGGCGCTCGGACCCCAGATGTTGCGACTCGCGGGCGCCCGCTGTGCCGGCACGGTCACGTGGATGACGGGCGCGGCGACGCTGCGCACGCTCACCGTGCCCGCGATCGCCGAGGCCGCGTCCGACGCGGGTCGCCCGCCACCGACGATCGCCGCCGGTATCCCGATCTGGGTGACCGAGGACGTCGAGGCCGCCCGTTCAGCAGCCGCGGCGACGTTCGCGATCTACGGTCAGTTGCCGTCGTATCGGGCCATGCTCGATCACGAGGGCATCGACGGCCCCGAGGATCTCGCGATCATCGGCGACGAGGCCACGTGTGCGGGCCGCCTCGAAGAGTTCCAGGCGGCGGGCGTGACGCAGTTCCTGGCATCGGAGTTCGCCAACAACCCCGAAGCCAGACAGCGCACGCGCTCGTTCCTGGCGAGCCGCCTCCCCGAGTGAGCGTCTGCCCGTCGAGCGTTCGACGCCTCGCCGCCGCACATGGCGGGTACCGCCACGACCCACTGCGGTTCGGGACGCGCCGCGGCGTCCGGGTCCGTCTGCGTACCCTGCCGTCGATGTCGAGGCCGGGATCGACGGCGATCGGGACGGCCGGAACGGTGCGTGCCGACCGTGCGCTTCCCCGACCATGACGCCGATCGAGGTGGTTCGGCTCTAACCCCTCGCGATCGCGGTGATCTGCCAGGCGACGACGGCAGCGCCGAGCAGACGTCGCCACGGGTTCACACCGCGTACGAGCTCGTCGGTGCCCCAGATGAGCCAGAGGCCACGGATCGCCCATCCCAGCAGGTCGTGCACCGTCGAGCTGTCACCGATCACGAGGCGCATGGTCCAACAGGCACCGATGGACCAGAGCGGCCAGTTCGGGAACTGGGCGATGGTGATGTCACCGGTCGTCCGATTCTCGAACCACCACCGCCAGGATCCCGATGTCACCCTTCCACTCTCGCACGAGGACGGCGGCCGCGGCGGACCACCTGCGCTCGATTCATCCCGGTCGACGTCGACCGAGTCCGGTCGTGCCCGGGTGGCCTGGTCCTCGTGGAGTCCGGATCGTGGGTACGTCGTCGGTCGGTGCATCGACACCGAGCGACTGTTGCCCCACGTCGTAGAGGGACCGATCACCTTGCGCCGATTCGGCCGATCCGGGTTCCCGACCCCCGAGCTGCTCGCCGTCTCCGGCACGGCTGCGTGATCGGGACGGCATGCTCGGCATGTTCTTCGGGCGTGGCCGGCGTGCAGCTCGTCGACGGCCCCGAGCGGCGATCGCTGCCGCCACGTCCGGGTCGCTGCATCGTGCCGATCATCACGGCACCGACCGGTATCGCCGCCACGTCGGGGCCGCGGAACGGTCGTCGCTGCTCCGGGATCAACGGGAAGCAGTTCGACGACCTGATGGTCCCCCTCGGCGGGTCCGCATGTTCGGCGACCTGTGCTGGGTGATGCGCCGGCACGAGGCGGAGGTGGCGACGATCGACGCCGAGCACGTCATCCAGCAGCGAACCGATCCCGATTGCCGCCCTGATGGCGTTCGCGCCGACCGCCCTCGGCATCCCGGGCGAGGCCGAGCTCATGCCGTCCCGGCAATGACTGCCCGTCGGGTGACCGGAGCTACGCGCTGCGAAGGATGAAGCGCTGGATCTTGCCGCTGGGTGTCTTCGGCAGCGCTTCCACGAACGTGATCTCGCGGGGGAACGCGTGCTTGCCGAGGCGGTCGCGGACGTGCTGGGTCAGCTCGTCGGCCAAGACGTCGTCACCCTCGTGACCGGCGTGCAGCACGACGAACGCCCTGACGATCTCACCGCGCTCCGCGTCGGGCTTGCCGACCACGGCACTTTCGGCGACGGCGTCGTGCTCGAGCAGGCAACTCTCGACGTCGAACGGTCCGATCCGGTAGCCCGCCGACGAGATCACGTCGTCGCTGCGCCCGACGAAGCTGATCGACCCGTCGTCGTTCTGCTCGACGGTGTCCCCGGTCAGGTAGTAGTCGCCGACCCAGCCCTCACCTTCCGAACCGAGGTAGCCGTCGAAGAAGAACAGCGGCGAGTCCGCGAGACGTACGGCGAGCACGCCCTGCGTCCCGGGAGGCACCGGGGTTCCGCTCTCATCGACGACCTCGAGCCGGAAGCCGGGCATCGGGAACCCGGCCGAACCGGGCCGCACGTCGTGCTGCAGGCCGTGATGGTTGGCGAGCACCATCCCGCATTCGGTCTGGCCGTACTGGTCGAACAGATCGCAACCGATGTGCTCGTCGAACCATCGCATGACCTCTGGGTTGAGCGGCTCACCGGCGCTGGACGCGACCCGCAGGTGCTCGGCGAAGGGCTTCGCGGCGTCGGCCCCGGCGGCGATGATCATGCGGTACGCCGTCGGCGCGCCGGCGAAGTTGGTGACCCCCAACTGTTGCACGACCGACGCCGTGGACTCGACGGTGAACGGCCCGTCGAACAGCGTCGTCTGATGGCCGATCAGCAGCGGCCCGGCCACGGCGTAGTACAACCCGTACGCCCATCCCGGGTCGGCGATGTTCCAGAACACGTCGTCGGGTCGCACGTCGAGGCCGAACCGCATGTACGCAGCGAACCCCGGGAGTGCGCGCAGCAGGATCCGGAGACCCTTCGGCAGGCCCGTCGTGCCCGACGTCGACATCATCAAGAACGCGTCGTCACCCGTCCTCATCACGGGCTCGAACGACGTCGACCGTGCGTCGGCACCAGCCGTGAAATCGAGGCCGTCGTCTCCTCCGTCGATGCACATCACGACGGGAGGACCGGCGAGACCGTCGAGCTTCGGATGGTTGGCCACATCCGTGACCACCACCTTGGCGTTCGACGTGGCGAGCCGCTGCTCGATCGCCTTGGGGCCGAACGCCGTGAACAGCGGCTGGTAGACGGCGCCTGCCCGCCACACACCCAGGATGAGTGCCGCCAACTCCGGCACCCGAGGGAGCAGTCCCGATACTCGATCGCCGGGCTCGACACCATGATCGACGAGCAGGTTCGCCACCTGCGCCGACCTCGCCCGCAGATCCTCGAACGTGAAGGTGGCTCGGTCCCCCGAAGCGTTCGCCCACTGGAGCGCCACCCGATCGGCACCGGCGTGCCGGTCGCAACACTCGACGCACGCGTTCAGCCCGTTCGTGAGATCACCCTCCAGATCATCGGTGAGGGTCGAGGGATCGAACTGTTCGTAGAACGCCCGGTAGTCAGGCCGGTCATCGGTCATGTGCAGGTTCCTTCGGCGTGGTCTCGCTCGTCAGTGTTCGACGACGGCCGACCGTAGCCGAACTGCGCGACGGCGCCCTCGAAACTCGGTGCGGCCGCGGGTGGACCTGTGTCAACCTGGGAGCCGGTGGACGCAGGAGGCAGTCATGAGCACGGATGATGGTGATCGCACTGATGTCGCGTTCTCCCACGAGCACGGCAGGGAACTGACCGTCACCTACCGCTCCCTCCGACTGGCGCTCGTGCTGGCCGTCGTGATGCTCGCGGTCTCGATCGTCGCCGAGGTGATCCGCGTCGGTGCACTGCGTGAGTCGATCAGCAGCTACTTCTACTCGCCGACCCGGTCGATCCTGGTTGGCGCGCTGCTGGTCATCGGGTTCAGCCTCATCGCCATCCACGTCGTCCCGCCATGGGAGGACTTCTGGCTCACCACGGGAGGCATGTTCGCGATCATCGTCGCCCTCGTGCCGACCAGCCCGTCGTCGTGCACGCTGCAGGTCGTCTCCGATCGTGAGATTCCCGCAGGAGGTGTCCTGCCCTCTCCGCTCGTCCGTGACATCGCCGACCGCGCGTTGCTCGAGTGCTTCCCGCACGGGGCCGGCGACGGCTTGCCCGGCTGGGTGGTGACCGGTGTGTGGAACAACGTGCTCGCGCTGATCGTCACCGGCCTGCTGGCCGTGCTCATCGCGCACTTCTTCACCGACTGGTCGGCGGCCGGAGCACCGTCTGCACTCAAGTGGTCGCTGCTCGTCTACGCCGTCTCGCTCATCGTCGGTGGAGTCCTCTTCTGGCTCTGGGACGACTTCCGGGACCGCACCCACGGGGTCGCCGCGATCCTGACGTTCGTGTGCATCGGGGCGGTCGCGCTGATCAACGGATGGTTGCGCGACGACGAGAACCCCGAGCGGTTCCGCTCGACCTACCGGCTCGTCACGATCGGCATGATCGCGGCCTTCGGCCTGTTCGTCGTCGTGCGGCTCGCAGGCGGCTTCCGCACCGACGTGTTCTGGCTCGAGACGGTCGAGATCGTCCTGTTCGCGGCCTTCTGGCTGGCCCAGACCATCCAGCACTGGCACGAAGCCGACATCTGAGCGACCGGCCGAGCGCGGGCGGGCGAGGGCTGCAGAGCGTCGGCACGTCGTCCGCGTCGCGGCGGTTCGTGACACCGTCCGGCGTGATCCCTCGTCGTCGCCGACGATGTGTTTCCCGGTGACAGCTCCCCGGCCCGCCGCGCTCCCACCGCTCCGGTACCCGAACGGTGTGCCGGAACTGGGACGATGGTCGTGAACGGGATGAGACTGCAGGCGAGGGGTCAGGGTGGTCAGGAAGCGGCGCAAGGCGTTCGGCACCAAGGAGTGGGAGGACGACATCTACGAACACGTCTCGAGCCACGGCCGGGTCGAGGGCGAGATCCTCGACGAGTACGAGCAGCTGGCGAACGACGACGACATGGCGCCGGCCTTCCGGTATCTCGCCCGCATGATCCTCGACGACGAGCAGCGCCACCACCGGATCTTCGACGACCTGGCCGCGACGATGGCGGCGATGCGCGTGCACGCCGAGGAGCCACCGCCGATTCCGTCGCTCGCCGGATTCCACGCTGATCGCATCCGGATCACCCGTGTGACGGAGGATCTGCTCCGTATCGAGCGCGACGACCTCCGCGAGCTGAAGGAGTTCTCCAAGCAGCTGAAGGAGCTCCGCAACATCAATCTGTGGAGCTTCCTGATCGAGCTGATGATCGACGACACGAAGAAGCACATCAAGATCCTCGAATACATTCGCGACCGCGCCGAGGATCAGCCCGACTGACGCAACGCCCTGTCGCCTCGGATCGGGGTCCGGGGCGCCGGCACGGCGTGTCGACTCGACTACTGCCTAGGGTTCCCGCATGGACAGCGAGCACCTTCCGTCGTTCTCACTGACCGGCCGCATCGTGCTGGTCACGGGCGCCAACCGCGGCATCGGGCGGGGGTTGGTCGATGCGCTCGCCGCAGCGGGTGCCATCGTTGCGGTGACGGCCCGCAACCGAGACCACGCCCTGGCGGCGGCGAACGATGTGCTCGCCGCGGGTGGAACGGCGTCGGCCCACGCGCTCGACGTGAGCGACGTGGCCTCGATCAGGGCGGGCGTCGACGAGGTCGTCGAGCGACACGGGCGACTCGACGTGCTCGTCGCCAACGCCGGGCTCGGCGCCAACCACCCTGCCCTGGACGTCAGCGAGCGCGACTGGGACGAGATGATCGACGTCAACGCCAAAGGCCTGTTCTTCACCGCCCAGGCCGCCGGACGAGTGATGGTCGCACAAGGCTCCGGCCGCATCATCGCGATGAGCTCACAGGCATCACTCGTGGGGATCCGTGATCACGCCGTGTACTGCGCATCGAAGGGTGCCGTCAATCAACTCGTCCGGGTGCTCGCCCTCGAGTGGGGAGCGAGCGGCGTCACGGTCAACGCGGTGGCGCCGACGTTCATCCACACGCCGGGCACCGCCGAACGTCTCGACGATCCGGCGTATCTGCGGGGCGTCGTCGACCGGATCCCGATGGGTCACGTCGGCAAGATCGCCGACGTGGCCGGGGCCGTCGTGTACCTCGCTTCGGACGCAGCCGCCATGGTCACCGGCACGATCCTGCCGGTCGACGGCGGCTGGACGGCCCAGTAGCCACCGCGCCGAACCGTTCGGGTCGAACGGTCGTCAGAGGTCGATGATGGCGAACGTGCCGGCAGCGGTTGCGACGAGCCGCTCGTCGTCACCGAGCACTTGGGCATCCAGGTGGACCACCGAGCGCCCGCGCTTGACCACGTTGGCGACGGCCGTGAGCTCACCTTCGGCAGCCGGTCGGATGAATCGCAGCGAGATCTCGATGCTGGCGCAGAACCGGCCCGGCTCGATCACGCTCATGGTCGACTTGCCCATCGCCGTGTCGACGAGCGCGAACAGCACCGCACCGTGCACGACACCGTTCGGGTTGAGGTGATCGGCCCCGAGCGCGATCCGAGCGACGCCGACACCCGGCCCGTCTCCCGCCACCTCCATCCCGAGGAACTGCTTGAGCGGAAACTCGCCGTACCCGGCTGCAGCGTCGACGTGCGAGTCGTCGGTGCCGTTCGCCGTCGGATCCAGATGTGCCTCGGTCATGACGCAGACGCTATTGCCCCGTGCGACTCGGGTTCCTGCTCGCCGAGCGCTCGGAAGCCGCGGACCAGGACCTGGCCCTACTCGTCGATGTGATCGACGTCGGTGTGGGAGACGCCCGGGCTCACGAACAGCATCGGGAGTGTGTTCATCCGCCGCCGACGGGCGGGGATCGAGCACCCACGCGAGGGCACGCCGAGCGATCTGTTCACCCAGCGAGGTCGGCATGCCTCCTCCTTCGGCGACGGGCCGACGACTGCGACCGACGTCCGTGCGATCGTTCGCGACCGGCTCACCGCCGTGGCGTGTCGGTCCGGACCGATGCCGTGGCCGAGAACTGGTCGACGCGTCCGCTCGCCGGTGCGACTGGGTCTGGGCCAGGATGACGTGATGGCTCACGAGATCGTCTATCGCGAGGCAACCGTCTACGACGGCTCCGGCAACGCACCTTCGATCGCCGACGTCGCAGTCGACGGCGATCGCATCGCCGAGATCGGTTCCGTGACCGGCCCCACCGGTCGAGAGGTCGATGCGCGTGGTCGGGCGCTCGCACCGGGTTTCATCGACGTGCACACCCACGACGACTTCGCGGCGATGCTCCACCCTGACATGGCGTTCAAGTCGGTCGGTGGCGTCACCACGTGCGTCGTGGGGAACTGCGGCATGGGCGCGGCACCCCGAGACGCCGCGTGGAAGCAAGGCGAGTCGTTCCACTCCGGTGCGACGCCGCCGCGGTACGAAGGCTTCGCCGGCTACTTCTCGATCCTCGCCGAGCAGCCTCCAGGCGTCAACATCGCGGCTCTCGCCGGTCACGGCACGATCCGGCTCGACGCCATGGGAACCGAGCCGGGCCCGCCCACGTCGCGGCAGATGTCGACGATGCGGGCATCACTGGTCGAGGCGGTCGAGGCGGGTGCCGTCGGGATGTCGACCGGATTGATCTACGAGCCGGGTCGACACGCGACCACCGACGAGCTGATCGAACTGGCGGCGGAGCTGACCGGAACCGGATGCCTGTACGCGACCCACATGCGTGACGAAGGCGTCGGGCTGCTCGACTCGGTGGCCGAGGCGCTCACGATCGGTCGGGAGGCGAACGTCCCCGTGCAGATCTCGCACCACAAGGCGAACGGTCGCACTGCGTGGGGGCTCGTTCGGCAGTCGCTCGTGTTGATCGACGACGCTCGCTCAGCCGGCCAGATCGTGCACGCCGATCAGTACCCGTACACCGCCGGGAGCACGGTTCTGTCGGCCGCTGTCGGCTGGCTCGAGCCCGGCACGGGCCTCGAACCCTCCGATCTGGTGATCGCGTCCTGCCCCGGGCATCCCGCGTGGGAGGGGCGTTCGATCGACGACATCGCCGACGAACTGGATCGTGATGCCCCGCGGGCCGCTGCGGCCATCCTGGTCGAGGAGCCGAACACGACCGTGGTCATCCACTCGATGAACGAGGACGACGTCCGGACGGTGATGGCTCACCCGAGCACGATGATCGGCTCCGACGGCCTTCCGACCCTGGACTCGAAGCCTCATCCGCGCCTGTCGAACACGTTTGCGCGTGTGCTCGGTCACTACTCCCGGGAAGTCGCGGTGTTCGACATGGCCGAGGCCGTCCACCGCATGACGGGCATGTCGGCCGACGCGTTCGGCCTGGTCGACCGCGGCCACGTGCGTCAGGGTTCGTTCGCCGATCTGGTGCTGTTCGACGAGGCGGCCATCATCGACCGCGCGACCTACGCCGACCCGCTCCGGATGCCGACGGGTGTTCTCGAGGTCGTCGTCAACGGTTCCGTCGTGGCGCAGGACGGAACGCACACGGGTTCGCGACCAGGTCGCGCCCTGCGCCGACCTTCCACCTGAGCGACGCGCCGGCGTCGGGTCGAATTCGCAGCGGGATCAGTCGCGGTAGTCGTCGACGTGCAGTTCGATCGGGTGACCGTGGGGAGTCCGATCTGCGGCGCGGCGCCACGCTTTGCCGGTGCGCTCCTGCTCGGCGGTCGACGCGGCACCCTGCTCCGCCACGAGTCGTTCGAGAGCGGCGAGCCAGTGATGGTAGTAGGTGTCGCCCACGTCGGGGTCGCCGGCCGCCTGCGCCCGATCGATCTCCTCGGCGAGCGTCGCCGCCCACTGCGGCCAGGTGAACAGGCCCTGCTCGTGAAGTCGGACCGTCATCGCGAAAGCGTGCGCTTCCCACGGCTCACGGAAGACCGGCCCTCCCTCGGCCTCGGGTTGTCCGGGGAGCATCGACGGGGTCGAACTGGTCATGTGGCTGCCTCGACGGGACGGAGATACGACTCCCAGGAATCCACCGACACCCGCTGGCCCGGCCCGGCGTCGTCCCACAGATCGGCGGCGTCGAACACGACCGTGTACAGCCACTCCGGCTGCTCACCGAGTCCATGGGCGTTCGTGTCGGGCAGCACGTGGGCGCCGTGCACCCGATCGACGGTGCCGACGTGCCCGGCGACGTATCTCGGAAGCCTCGTGTGATGATCGACCGGTTCGGCCCGGGCCCGCACCTGATCGCCGACCTCGAACCGGGCCGGGCCGGTCGGCTCCCGCTCGGCCGGCCCACCTCGGGCCAGCGCAGCCGCCACACGATCTGCGGTCAACACCCGGCGATCCGGATCGGGGGCCTCGAGTGAGTGGCCGGCGGCGATCTCGTCCTGGGTCGCGAGACCACTGGCGACGATCAACCGTTCCAGCGACGCGGTCCAGATCTCGTAGTACGACAGTTCGAGGTAGTCCGGCAGTGTTTCGCGAGCGCGGCGGCTCATGTCGATGTTCCAGCCGCCGGGCGCAGCAGCCGCCAGCGTGAGCGCCAGGGCCTTCGCCTCCCATTCGTGATGGAAGACGACCCCTTCGGGCTCGTTCTCGATCGGTCCGTGTCCGGTGCTGCCGCCGAGGTCGGCGTACGTGACGTACCCCGCACGATCGCGCGGGCGATCGTGCGGTCGTACCCCATGATCGCTCGTGCCGGGTCGCGTCGTGCCGGGTCGCGTCATGCCGACTCCGGTGCGGGCTCGATCAGCGATGCCGGGTCGAGTGGCACGCCCACGCCGATCATCGAATCGCGGGTCACCAGTTCGGCGAGCTGCTCCTCCGACCAGCCGTCGGTGCCGCTAGGACGTTGTGGGACGACCAGATAGCGGACCTCGGCCGTCGAGTCCCACACGCGTACGTCGACACCGTCGGGCAGCGCGACGCCGAACTCGTCGAGCACGCCGCGAGGATCGCGTACCGCCCGCGAGCGGTACGGCGCGCTCTTGTACCAGATCGGTGGCAGCCCCAACACCGGCCACGGATAGCAGCTGCACAGCGTGCACACCACCATGTTGTGCGTGCCGTGGGTCTGCTCGATCGCCACCATGTGCTCGCCCTGGCGGCCCTCGAACCCCAGTGACGCGATCGCCGCCGTGGCGTCCTGTCGCAGCCACTCCCGGAAGTCGGGGTCGACCCACGCTCGCGCCACCACGCGAGCGCCGTTCCGGGGCCCGACGCGGGTCTGATAGGTGTCGATCAACTCGTCCAGGGCAGCGGGGTCGACATAGCCCTTCTCGGTCAGCAGCGTCTCCAGCGCCCGCACGCGAACGTCCATCTCGCCGAGCTCGCTGTGATCATCGTCGTGATCATCGTCGTGATCATCGTCGTGATCGTGTGAGTGATCGTGGACCATCACGCCGAGCGTACGCCAGAGGCGTGATCGGCGATCGGGCAGGCGCCGATGCCTCGCTCAGGTCGACTGCGAGATCTCGAACAGCTGGCCGTCTGGGTCGTGGAGGAACGCCCTCGTCTCACCGGTCGCTCGATCGGGGGAGCCGGGGTATTCCGCGCTGCGCCGGGCAGGAGCGAACACGTCGTGTGGCGATCAGCGAAGCGGAGGATCAGGTGCGCGCTCGCCCGATCCGGGTCGGGCGGGGTGTCGTGGACCGCGGTCGGCTTGCCGGGTGGGCGTCGGTGGCGCACCGGTCACGAGCAGCAAACAAGTGCCGAGCAGGTCGAGCACGACCGACGTGCCGCCGTACAACGACGCGTCCAGCACGTCGAGGTACCGGTCGCGGCTGCGCTGCACATCCGAGACGACCAGCAGGTGGGTCATGGCTGACGCCTACCGATCGATGTCGGCACGCCAGGTGAACGGGTGGCGCGACCTACCGAGCGCCCGACGCCGCGGTCAGCCCGTGGGTCGGCGCCGGTGCCAGTCGGTGGCCTGCTGATAGCTGTGACCGACCCGGAGCACGACGTCCTCGTGCATCCCCGGGGCATGGACGCTGAGTCCGATCGGCAGGCCGTCGTCGGTGAATCCGCACGGTACGGAGAGCCCGCACCATTCCAACCGGTTGCCGATCGAGGTGTTGCGGAGATATGCCGCGTTGAACGCGGCGTAGGTCTCGGGTGTGGCGTCGACGTCGGCGATCGGCCGCGCCGCCAGCATCGTCGACGGCACCAGGAACGCGTCGATGCCGGCCGTTCGTTCGGCGAACGAGTCACGGAGGCGTCGCCAGGCGTCGAACGCCTCCAGGAAATCGACAGCAGTCAGCAGGAAGCCGGGTCGCATCCGATGGGCCACGACCGGATCGAGCTGGTCGAACGACTTCTCGAGGAAGTGGCGGTTGACCGCGCAGCCTTCGGCGGCCACTGTTCGTACACGGTGAGGAGCATCCGGACCACCCATCACCTGGTCGATCTCCGGCGCCTCGATCGAGGTCACGTCGGCGCCCAGGTCGGCGAGCACGTCACCGGTCGCCCGCACTGCGCGGATCACGGCGGGGTCGGCATCGTCGAAGAACATCGATTCGATGAATGCCAACCGCATGCCGGTCGCGCCACGCTCGAGTGATGCCGCCACGTCGTGCGGCTGCTGGCCGAACGTCGCGGCGTCGCCCCCGTCGGCCCCCTGGATCGCCTCGTAGACGAGCGCGCAGTCGGCGGCCGAACGCGCCAGCGGGCCGACGGAGTCGAGCGACCGGCTCAGCGGATACACGCCGGCCCGACTCACGCGGCCCACCGTCGTCTTGAGGCCGGTGATCCCGCAGAGAGAGGCCGGCACGCGCACCGATCCGCTCGTGTCGGTGCCGAGGGCGAAGGGCACCAGACCGGCGGCCACGGCGACCGCCGATCCGCTCGACGAACCACCCGGGACATGTGGCACGTCCGATCGCCACGGATTGTGTGGCGTTCCCGTGTCGTGGTTGATCCCGACGCCGCCGTACGCGAACTGGACGGTGTGCGTCTTGCCGATCAGCACCATCCCGGCATCGCGTAGCCGTCGGACGACCGTCGAGTCCTCGGCGGCGACGTTGCCGGCGAGTAGGTGGGTCCCGGCAGCGGTCACCTCACCTGCCACGTCGAACAGATCCTTGGCTGCGTAGGGGATGCCGTGCAGCGGCCCGCGTGACTCGCCGCGCACCAGTGCACGCTCGGCCTGCGCGGCCTCGGCCAGCGCTCGATCGCGACTGACCCTCACGAAGGCGTGGTGTCGCGCGTCGTGCTCGACGATTCGGTCGAGTGCCTGCTCGGCCAGCTCGACGGGGGAGACCTCACCTCGGTGCAGCAGGTCCGACAATTCGGTCAGTTCGAGATCGTGCAGCGCTGTCACGCCGCCGAGCGTACGCGCGATCGCGCCGTCGCCCCGCCTGGTCACACGCCGGCGGCGTAGGCGATCGGGCCGAGCTGCATCACGGCGGGGAGGCGCTGTGTCGATCGCCCCGGCGTCGTCGATCTCCGGGCGACCTGAGCGCATGGCCGAACGTGGTTCGAGCTTGCCCGACCAGACCTGGTGCATCTTCGACAGGTCCGACTCGACCGTTGCGTCGATCCCGAGTCCCGGGCCGTGCATGCAGATCGACGGCTCCGGTGCGTCGCGCATGATCCAGAGCCGGTCCGGCTGGTCGCTGACGCGGAACTCGAACACCAGCCGCCGGTCGGGCAATCCGGAGAAGTCGAGGACGGGTGTGCACTCACCTCGTGGGAGTCCCGGGTCGCACGCGGACTCCCGCGGACGTCGGACTGCCACGTCGCGCCCCATTCGCCGAGGCTCGTCACGATCCGTCGGAGATCTTCGCCGGCCTCGGTCAGGAGGTACTCGTCGTCGAGGTGATCGACGATGCCGGCGGCTTCGATCTGACGAAGGCGCTTGGACACGCTCCCGATGGTTCGGACGTGATCCATCGCTCGATCCCGTTCTCCGAGGAACGGGTCGCGATCGCGGAGACCCGGGACTCGCTCGGCATGAGAGGGACCGGTTCGCACACGGTCGTCGTCGACGACATGTTCGTGCCGACCGACCCGTCTCTCAGAGCAGGCGAGCCCTCACGCGGCTCACCGCCGCCCGCGATGCCGTGGCGGCCATGGTCGCCCGCTTGCGACGACCTCCGCTTCGACAACACCGTCGAACATGCCGACGTCACGCTGCGCCGGAAGACGATCGCCGCCGACGCCTGCATCGACGCCGTCGGGCTGGCGGGGGAGCTCGGGGAGCCGCCTCCTCGCTCGCTGCCGGCATCGAGCGGCGGTTCCGTGACGTCCGCGGTGCGCTCCACCACCCGCGGCCCGACAGGAGATGTTCACCGGCGGCCTCGCCGTGGGACCACCCCGTTCATCGGAGCTCGACCAGCCGGTCGTGTGGGATCGCGTGGACGGCGCGACCGCGATGGCCCGTCATCGTCTCGGCTGCGCACAGCGCGTTCCAGATCGATTCTTCGACGGCTTCGGCGGCGGCCTCGAACAGCGGCGTCATGAGGCCCGCGGGCAGGGTCGTCACCGGTGTCGGAGACGTGGCGTAGAGCGGTACGCGGTTGTGGGTGGAGAACGCCATGAAGATGTCGCCGCTGCCGTTGGCGCCGGTTCCGCCGACCCGAGCGAGGCCGACGGTGGCCCTCCTGGCGAGGCGTCGACACTGGTCGGCCAGGAGTGGACCATCGGTCGCGATGATCACGATGATCGATCCCGCGTCCGCCACCGACGGATCGCTCGGTAGCGGCACGACGTCGGCCCCGATCTCGCGGCCGATGGGACGGCCGTCGAGGCGGAGCAGCTCCCGTGCGCCGTAGTTGGTCTGCACGAGTGCGCCGACGGCGAACTGGCCACCGGCGACGTCGACGATCCGCGACGACGTGCCGATGCCCCCTTTGAACTGATGACACACCATCCCGGTCCCGCCGCCGACGTTGCCCTCCGCGACCGGCCCCGGACGTTCGGCATCGTCGATCGCTGCGCGCACGTCGCCGGTCGTGAGATGGAAGCCGTCGATGTCGTTGAGGAACCCGTCGTAGGTTTCGCCGACGATCGGGAGGCACCAGGTCGCATCGGGGTCTCGGCGCACCTCCTCTGCGACGAGCGTGTCACGCACGAGCCCGACCTGGTGGGTGTTGGTGATACCGATCGGCCCGCTGATCAGGCCGGACTCGTCGAGCCAGTGCGACCCCGTCATCTCACCGTTGCCGTTGAACGAGTGCATGCCTCCGTAGCAGAGGTCGGTTCGTTCGCCGCGTGGTCGGGTGTTCACGATCGTGACACCCGTTCGGGCGACACGTGGTTCGTCACGGATCACGGTGGCGTGTCCGACCGACACGCCTGCCACATCGGTGATCGCGTTCTCGGGACCGGGCTGACCGGTCCCGATCACGAAGCCGAGGTCGCGGAGACGGGTCACGACCGGATCGTACGCGTTCGGCTACGAGACCTTGGGTGCGTCGGCGCCGACGAACTGTGTGCGGAGCTCGCGTTTGAGGACCTTGCCGGTCGCATTGCGCGGCAACTCGTCGACGATCGCGATGTCGTTCGGGATCTTGAACTTGGCGAGTCGACCGACGCAGTGCTCGACCACCGTCGAACGATCGAGCTCGGCGCCCGGCTTGAGGGCGAGCACGGCGAGGCCGACCTCACCCCAGCGGTCGTGGGGGACGCCGATGATCGCCGCTTCGGCGACCTCGGGCAGCTGGTACAGCACGTTCTCGACCTCGGCCGGGTACACGTTCTCGCCGCCGGAGATGTACATGTCCTTCCATCGGTCGACGATGTACACGAACCCCTCGTCGTCGACGCGGGCGGCGTCGCCCGTCTTCAACCATCGACCTTCGAACGCGTCGGCGGTCGCCTCCGGCTTGTTCCAGTAACCCGGCGTGATGTTCGGACCGGCGACCCACAGTTCACCGACCTCGTCGGGGCCACAGTCGGCGCCCTGCTCGTCGACGATGCGGTACTCGGTGTGCATCAGCGCCTTGCCGGTCGAACCGATCTTGCGCAACGCATCCCCGGTGTCGAGGAAGATGCACGCGGGGCTCGTCTCGGTCATCCCGAATCCCTGGGCGAGCGGCACGCCGCGTTCGGTCCAGGCCTCCATGATCGTCAGCGCGCACGGTGCACCGCCGACACCGGCGATGCGCAGCCGGGACAGGTCGGTGTGCTCGAAGTCGGGGTGCTGCATCATGAACTGGTACGGGGCCGGCACGGCGAAGAAGTGCGTGATGCCCTGTTCGGGATCGCCGAGCACCCGCAGGGTCTCGCCGGGGTCGAACGTCTTGAGGATCACGACCGTGCCGCCGGCATGGAGCACGGGATTGCTGTAGCAGTTGAGGCCGCCGGTGTGGAACAGCGGCAACACGTTGAGGTGCACCGTGTCGAGCCCGACCCCGGCCGGGATGCCGAGGTTGACGCAGTTCCAGAAGTTCATGCCGTGGGTGATCATCGCCCCCTTCGGCAGCCCGGTCGTGCCCGACGTGTACATGATCGTGATCACGTCGTCGTGGGTGAGCTCCACACGTTCGACGGTGAGACCGTCGAACCCAGCGAGCGTCGCCTCGTAGGGGCTGTCCGGGGCGCCTCCGTCGATCGCGAGCAGCTCGCCGATCGAACAACGTCGCTGCAGCTCGTCGGCCGCTTCAGTGAGCGACGAGTCGTGCACGAGCAGCGTCGGCGAGCTGTCGTTGAGGATGTACTCGAGTTCGGTCACCGTGAGCCGCCAGTTCAGCAGCACACAGATCGACCCGAGTCGGGCACAGGCGAACTGGATGTCGAAGAACTCCACACCGTTGTGGGCGAGCACGGCGACCCGGTCGCCCCGCCCGATCCTGATCGACGTGAGGTACGCCGCCATTGCGTCGACCCGCCGATCGAGCTCACGGTACGTGAGGCTCCGGTCGGTCGCGAGGTCGCGGACCGCCTCCTTGTCCGGCCGGTTGGCAGCGTGGTGATCGATCCAGTCGTAGGCGCGAACGGGACCGTGCCCCGGTGGTCGCGACGTCGTCATCGACGACACCTCGTGGGCATCTGGCACGAACTCGGTTGTTGTGGACACGGGACCTCCTACGGCCACCGGAATCTAGCCATCGGACGCTCCCCGATTCTCGGCGGGCTGCCGATCTCATGCAGCGTCGGATGGTCACACGCGCGTCGGTCGACAATCCTGGTGCCGGGCGACGATGCGGACGGGTGAGTCCCCTCTGGTGGTGCAGGAGTCGGCCGACATCGTCGGGGTGACCAGCAACGAGACGCAGTCGCCTGCCCGCACGATCGCGGCGCACGCCGCCGCTCCGGACGGTCGTACGAACGAGCCGGGTGAGGCGGTCGATGAATCAACGGCCCGGGTGTCCAACGCGAGAAGTCCGGTCTCACGGAGAACGTGGCGTGCGGCCCGGCTGAGGGGCATGCCGGCATGCGCGTTGGTCGGTCCGACATCCTTCCGGTGCGCGGTGTGGTGTTCGACCAGTCGAGAATGGTGCTCGCCGAGTCGATGCTTCATCCACCTGAGCTGGAGGTTGACGGTTGAGGCAGTGGCCGCGATGCGTGATCCCGTCTTCGGGGCGTCGGATGTCGACGTGTGGTCGCAAATAACGGCCGTTCGGCACTGCACGCGCCGAAGGTCTCGGAGAAGCGTGAGGGGTGACGAGACAATTGGCGGTCCTGACCGTGGATCGGCGGATCACGCTCGGGTGCGATCAGGCGTCGCTGGGAGGAACGCACCATGTTATCGCGCACGACGCGAGCGGTTGCCAGCACGTTGGTCCTCACGCTGGCCGTCGCTCTTCCGACAACCCCCGGTTCCGTTGATGCCGCCCCCTACGTGGGGGCGGATCTCGTTTTCGACGGGTCTGATTTCAGTGCGGTGTCGGCGCTGAAGTCGAGTCCGACCGAGGACGGCTGGACAATCGAAGGCAGTGCGATCTGGACGAACACAGCCGATCAGTGGGCCGAGTACGACGTTGAGCTGACCGCTGGCCGCTGGGTCACCGGCATCGAGGCGATCAACGAGGGCAGTCTGGGCGATGATCCGTTCTGGTACCCGTTCTACGAGTTGACCGTGGATCCGGGTGGCGAGCCGTTGTACATGCCCGCGAGCGACAGCGAGCTGCAGCACGGGTTCGTCGAGTTGGATGTGCCCGTCGACGGCGTCTACACGGTTCGCTTCACGTGGCTCAACGACCTCGCCGACGGGGAGTTGCCCGGGGGCGGCTTCGAGCGTGACGCCAACATCCGGATCGAGCGGGTGTTCTTCGACACGATCGGCGACCTCGCACCCGGGACGTGGGTCGAGAACCCGGCCAACGGCCACGTGTACGGGGTGACCGACGTCCACGAGTCGTTCTCGGCCGCCGAGGACGAGGCAGTCGGTTGGGGCGGTCACCTGGTGACCGTCTCGGATCAGTCCGAACAGGATTGGCTCTACGAGCAGTTCGGCTCGAGCTCCGACTGGATCGGGCTCAACGACCTCGACGTCGAGGGCAGCTTCGTCTGGACATCCGGCGAGCCGGTCGGATACACGAACTGGTGCTCCGGTGAGCCCAACGACTACCTCGGCGAGGACTCCGTCCAGATGAGCAGCGGGTCCCAGTGCTGGAACGACATCCCAGCAGACAACAACAACCGCGGCATCGTCGAGATCGAGAGCACACCCGGTGTCGATCCCCACTTCAACGTGGCGTACGACAACTACCCCGAGGTCGAGCCGCCCGACGACTTCGTTCACCTGTACGGCTGGGCGCCGGGCTCCACGCTCACGATCGCGATCGACGATCCAGCGACCGGTCCCGGAACCGACCACGACGTGACCGGGATCGACGTGGCGTCGACGTTGGGTTTCAACGTTGCTGTCGGGCCCGACTTCGACATCCAGACGGGGCACGCCGTGACCGTCAGCGACGGGACGTTCACCGCAACCCACGTGGTGACCCCACTCGTGGTCACCTCGGTCGACCCAGCCTCCGACCTCGTCATCGGGGTGGCCACACCCGGCAGCACGGTGACCGTCGGGCAGTACCCGTTCACGGTGACGTACGCGGCGACCGCCGCTGGTGATGGCAGCTGGCAGGTCGACATGAGTGCCGATGATCTGCGACCCGGCGACGGGGTCGCGGCGTTCGAGCGCGACGCCAACGGCAACGAGACCTCGTTCGGCTACACGATTCAGCCCGAACCGCGCATCCGAGCCTCCTTGAACGGTGCGTACATCGAAGGCGAGGGCTTCACACCGATGGCCGAGCTGGCGATGAGCATCGACTCCGGGTCCGGGCCGTTCGTGGTGGCGAACCCACCGACGACCGATGCGGATGGCCGCTTCTGGTACCAGACATCGTTCCAGTTGGAACCGGGGTTCGCGATCCAGGTGTCCGACGGTGCGGATACGAGGGATCTGACGTTGGTGGGGTTGACGTTCGATGTGCTCGACGAGGCGACAGACACTGCCTCCGGAACGTCGGATCAGCCGGACGGCACCGAGGTGTACGTGAACATCGGCAACGGGGCGGTCGGTGACGAGTTTGTCGCCAGCGTCGAGGGTGAGGCATGGGCGGCGGTGTTCGCGATCGACGTGACGACCGACATGGGCGGCGGTGCAGCGATCTTCGATGACGATGGCGATGCGACGGTTGCGGACTCGCCGGCCCAGCCCCAGATCCGGGCGAGTTCGGCGAGCAGCGCCGATCGAGTCGAGGGTTACGGATTCGCACCCGACACGACGGTGACGTTGACCGTTGACAGCGGGTCCGGGCCGGTCCCGGTGGGTGATCCACCGACGACCGACGCGTTCGGGAACTTCGACTACCAGTCCGACTCCGACCTTGATCTCGATCCCGATGACATCGTCGAGGTCTCCGACGGTTTCGTCACGCGGTCGTTGACCGTGGTCGGTTTGAGTTTCGACACACTGGACCGCACAGCGGACACGGCGTCGGGTACGTCGGATCAGCCGGACGGCACCGAGGTGTACGTGAACATCGGCAACGAGGCCGAGTGGGAGGAAGTCGTCACCACGGTGGAGGGTGGCGTCTGGACTGCCACCTTCACCATCGACGTCACCGCCGACATGGGCGGTCAGGCCACCATTCGTGAGCCCGACGGCGACGAAACCATCGCCGATGCCCCACCGACGCCGCCGTCGCCGAATATCTGGGCGAGCTCGACGAACGATCCCGATGGGGTGCTCGGGTTCAACTTCGCGCCCGACACCACCGTGAGCCTGACCGTCGATACCGGCACCGGCCCCGTGGCGGTGAGCGATCCGCCCACGACCGGCCCCGACGGCAACTTCGACTACCGATACAACCCCGACTTCGATCTCGACCCGGAGGACGTCGTCGAAGTGTCCGACGGCGTGACCACCCGCTCGCTGACGCTCGTCGGGTTGAGCCTCGAAACACTCGACTCTGCGGCCGACACCGCGTCGGGCACGTCCGATCAGCCCGACGACACCCAAGTCGACGTCAGCGCAGTCAACGAGCTCGGCAACTTGTTCGTCGACAGTGTCACCACGACCGTCACCTCGGGTACCTGGACTGCCGACTTCACCATCGACATCACTGACGGCATGGGCGGCTTCGCTGCGATCTACGACGCCGACGGTGACGCGACCGTCGACGTGATCGATGTTCCCCACATCCGCGCCACGTCGACCAACAACCCCGACCGGGTCGAGGGCAACGCGTTCGCTCCGTACAGCGCAGTGGACCTGACGGTGAACGGCACCGCGGTCGGCGAACCGTTCACCACCGATGGATTCGGAAACTTCAATTACGACAGCGACCCCGACTTCGATCTCGACGCGGGGGACGTCGTCGACGTCAGCGTCGCGGGCCGGACCCGGTCGTTGACCGTGGTCGGGTTGAGTTTCGACACGTTGGACCGCGCCGCCGACACGGGTTCGGGCACGTCGGATCAGCCCGACGGCACGCCGGTGCGGGTTGGAGTTGGCAACGGGTTCGCAGGTGAGGAGATCTTCACCACCGTCGCGTTGGGTACCTGGGCCGCCGCCTTCACCATCGACGTCACCGCCGACATGGGCGGCCAGGCCGCGATCACCGAACCCGACGGCGACGAAACGATTGCCGACGCCCCCCAGTCGCCGAATATCCGGGCGACCTCGAGCAACGACCCCGACCGAGTCGAGGGCTACAACTTCGCGCCCGACACTGCGGTCACGTTGACGATCGACACCGGGTCCGGGCCGGTCCCGGTGGGTGATCCACCGACGACCGACGCGTTCGGGAACTTCAACTACGAGTCCGACCCCGACTTCGATCTCGATCCCGACGACATCGTCGAGGTCTCCGACGGTTTCGTCACGCGGTCGTTGACCGTGGTCGGGTTGAGTTTCGACACGTTGGACCGCGCCGCCGACACGGGTTCGGGCACGTCGGATCAGCCCGACGGCACGCCGGTGCGGGTTGGAGTTGGCAACGGGTTCGCAGGTGAGGAGATCTTCACCACCGTCGCGTCGGGTACCTGGGCCGCCGCCTTCACCATCGACGTCACCGCCGACATGGGCGGCCAGGCCGCGATCACCGAACCCGACGGCGACGAAACCATCGCCGACGCCCGCGACCCGCGTTTCAATGTCGCGTACAGAGATGACGACGCCATCTGGGTGTACGGCTGGCGGTCCGGTTCGACGCTGACGATCTCGATCGACGATCCCTCCACCGGCGCGGGCATCGACTACGAGGTCAACGACATCGCCGTCACGTCACAGGACGGATTCGGTGTCGATATCGCCCCCGACTTCGACATCCAGCCCGGTCATGCAGTGACCGTGGGCGATGGCGTCGTCTCGTTCACGCACGTGGTCACCAATCTCGCGATCCTCTCCGCCGACCCGTTGACCGACCTGGTCTCGGGGATCGCGGAACCCGGCAAGCCGGTGCTGGTGACGAGCCACTCGGACCCGGTCGGCGAGTACTGGATCGACCCCGCCACCGACGGCACGTGGCAGGTCGACATGACCGCCGACGACTTGCAGGTCGGGTTCCGGATCGCCGCGCATCAATCCGACGAGAACGGCAACACGACTCAGGACGACTTCTGGATTCCCAACCCCATCGTCGAAGTGAACCCGTTCGTCGACACGGTCCGGGTGCTGGACTGGCCGCTCGGGGCGTCGGTCACGGTCACGGTCGACGATGACGACGATCCCGCCAACGGCGTGCTCGGCACTGCGACGGTCGTGGTCGTGCAGTCGACGGAGCCGGGTGATCCGTTCGCCACGATCGGATTCGTCGATCTGTTCCCGGATGTCGACATCGTCGAAGGTCATGTCGTGCGCGCGACCGACGGCACCGTGACCAAGGAACACGTCGTCACGCCGATGGGTGTGACCGAGGTCGACGTCGACGCCGATGTGTTCGTGGGCACCGCGAATCCCGGCGGCAGCGTGCTCATCTTCGCCTTCACGGACGATGGCTGGGGTCGGCGCGACGTCACCGCTGACGAGTTCGGTGAGTGGACCGCCGACTTCTCGACCGAGCCGAGCGATCCGGCTGCCGGTTCCGGCATCGTCGATCTGGTCGGGCAGTACCGATTCGTGCTCGGCGAAAGCGACGACGACCACGACGCGACCGTCTGGCACGCCCCGATGGCCAGCATCGGGGTGGGCGCCATTGTCGATCTCGATGTCGTCACCGTGGACGGAACCGGATTGAGCCCCGTCACGGTGACGGTCGAAACTGCTGACGGCGACCTGCTCTACGAGACCACCGTGGAAGTCAGTCGATCAGGGCAAGGCAGCGAACTCGGAGACTTCGTCCTGCCGGCGTGGTCGACCGATCCGCGCAGCAGTTACCCCGGCGCGTCCATCGACCTGGCCGGCATCGTGGATCTCGAGCCGGGTCAGATCGTCACCGCCTCCGAGGTCGCCTACACGATGCGCCTCGAGATCACGACGCTGACCGTCGACGAGGTGAACACCGACGCCGACAGCGTCTCGGGCACGGTCGACGACACCACGACCTTCGTCACGTCGATCCTCAGTGAGTTCGGTGGCATCGGAAGCGCCGAGATCACCGACGGTGCCTGGGAGGGTTCCCTCTGCGAGTACGAGGTGTTCGATACGACCGGGGTGTGTGTCACGGCCGATCTCACCCATGATTCCGTCGGTGTGACATTGGCCGGAGTCGAGACCGACTTCGACGCCTTCACAAGTCTCGTCTGGGACCTGCTGCCCGAGATCGTTGAACTCTCGGCTCCGGCCATTGTGGAAGCCGGCGAGACGGTCGAGCTCACCGCGGAGTTCACCGACCTGGAGGTCCCCGACGCCCACACCGCCACCATCGACTGGGGAGACGGAACAGCAGCCGAACCCGCCGACGTGATCCCCGGAACCGGACCCGGGAGCGGCGGGATCCTGACGGGCACGCACATCTACACGGCCCAAGGTCTGTTCCAGATCACCGTGACCGTCATCGATGCCGGCGGCGACAGCGATGTCGCGACCAGGTACACCTACAACGTGGACACGGTGGCGCCGGTGGTGGCGTTGTCGTCGCCGGGTGATGGTGGGTTCTTCGGGTTGGATCAGTCGGTGGTGGCGGAGTTCGAGTGTGTTGATGCTGGTTCGGGTGTGGCGTCGTGCACTGGTGATGTCGCGTCGGGTTCCCTGATCGACACGTCGACGGCGGGAGTGCACACGTTCACGGTGACCGGTGTCGACGATGTCGGCAACACGACCGTGGTGTCTCACACCTACAGCGTGGATGTGACGACGGTGTTGGATGATTTCGAAGATGGTGACGTCGCGGGGTGGTCGACGAGTCATCCGACGCTCAACGGCAGCATCGGAGCGGTGGCGACACCGGTGTCGCCCAACGGTGGCGACTTCGTGGGTGAGGTGACCTTCGATGGTTCTTGCTACGGGCCGTCATACACGTTTGATCCGTCGGTTCCTGATTCGGTCGGCTGGTACTTCCGTGCCGATGGTGACACCGGGAGTGCGAGTGGGCTCGGGGCGTATCTGCAGGATCCCGGCGGGGGACGGATCGCGTCCATCTCCTACCATCAGGGGGCGTTGCGGTATATCCACGACGGGATCTACTACGAGATCGTGCCGGCGTCGACGGGGACCTGGTATCTGATCGAGCTCAAGAACATCGACTGGGACGCGGACACGTTCGACATCTGGATCGATGGTGTCAAGCAGGTCACTGCTGCGCCGTTCTATCAAGCCGCCGACAGTGTGCACATCTTCGTCAACTATGCGTGCCCGACCGCGACGGGCCCGACCTATCTCGACGACATCACGTTCGGGTTCGACACCACCCCACCCGAGGTCACGCTGACCACACCGGTCGATGGCGGGTTCTACGGGTTGGATCAGGTAGTGACGGCCGACTTCGAGTGTGTCGATCCCGGCTCCGGGATCGCGTCGTGTGTCGGTGATGTCGCCGCAGGCGCCCCGGTCGACACCTCGACCGCGGGAGAACACACCTTCACCGTGACAGCGGTCGACAACATCGGCAACACCACCGAAGTGACCCACACCTACAGCGTGGACCAGCCACCGAACGCCCATGCGGGTGGGCCGTATACGGTCGATGAGGGCGAGCCCTTCACGCTGAACGGCACGCTTTCGACAGATCCTGACGCTGGTTCGGGTGACTCGATCGTGTCCTATGAGTGGGATCTCGACGACGACGGCGTGTTCGATGACGCCACCGGAGTGAGCCCCTCGTGGAGCTTCGATGACAACGGTACCTACCCGGTGGCCTTGCAGGTGACCGACACGTTCGGAGCCACCGGGACCGCCACGGCCACGGTTTCGGTGGACAACGTGGCACCGACAGCGACCTTCGACGCTCCCGAGTCGGTGCTCGCCGGCGAGGACATCGAGCTCGCCCTGACCGACGCGTCGGACCCGTCAACGGCTGACAGCGCGGCGGGCTTCGAGTACGCGTTCGACTGCGGTGACGGGACCGGTCTCAGCGAGTTCGGCACGGAGGCGTCGCTGACGTGTGCGACCGACACAGCTGGGACGCGCACGGTCGAGGGCCGGATTCGTGACAAGGACGACGGTACGTCCACGTACAGCGCCGCCGTCGAGATCATTCCGGCCAACGAAGCGCCCGAGCTGGTCGGCCCGGGTGCCCAGATCGGTCGCGTCGGTGACGAGGTCAGCGTCCAGGTCGTGGTGTTCGATCCTGATGGCGACCTGTTGACCTACACCGCGGCCGCGCTGCCCGACGGCCTCGCCATCGACGCGGCGACCGGCCTGATCACCGGCACGTTGATCGCCGCAGGCGAGTACAGCGTGATCCTGTTCGTGTCCGACGGTGACCTGAGCGACGAGGCCACCATCGGCTGGACCGTCACCGGCGTCGAGACAGGCTCGTCAACTCTGTGGACGTGGGGCTGGAACGCCGCCGAGCAGCTCGGGGACGGTACCGCCATCGACAGGTGGGTGCCGACGCGGATCGGCACCGACGCCGATTGGGCCACCATCTCCGCCGACGGCTACCACACGGTGGCGGTGAAGGGCGACGGCACTCTGTGGGCCTGGGGCGACAACCGTGACGGACAGCTCGGCGACGGCAGCTCCACCGACCGGGCCGTGCCCACACAGATCGGCACCGATACCGACTGGGTCACCGTCACCTCAGGCTTCAACTACACAATGGCGGTGAAGACGAATGGCAGCCTGTGGGCCTGGGGCGACAACCGTGACGGACAGCTCGGCGACGGCAGCTCCACCAACCGGGCGGCGCCCACCCAGATCGGCGCTGACACGGATTGGGCCACCGTGACCGCTGGTTCCCGTCACACGGTGGCAGTGAAGACCGATGGCACCCTGTGGGCCTGGGGCGACAACTTCTTCGGGCAGCTCGGCGACAGCACGACGATCGACCGGGCCGTGCCCACCCAGATCGGCACCGATACCAACTGGGCCACCGTCACCGCCGGCGGCTGGTACACGGTGGCGGTGAAGACCGATGGCACCCTGTGGGCCTGGGGTGACAACTTCTTGGGAGCGCTTGGCGACGGCACGACCACAAGCCGGGCGGTTCCAACGTGGATCGGCGCTGACACGGATTGGGCCACCGTGACCGCTGGCTCCCGTCACACGGTGGCAGTGAAGACCGATGGCACCCTATGGGCCTGGGGCTGGAACGCCTACGGCCAGCTCGGCGGCGGCGGGTACACCGTCACGGTGCCCCTCCGGATCGGCGACGAAACCGACTGGGCGACCGTGACCGCCGGCGCCGACTACACAATGGCGCTGAAGACCGACGGCACCCTGTGGGCCTGGGGACGCAACTACTACGGAGGCCTCGGGGACGGCACCACCACGAAGCGGACGGTTCCCACCCAGATCGGCACCGATACTGACTGGTACACCGTTTCCGCCGGCGATTACCACACGGTGGCGGTGAAGACCGGGCTGATGTTGCAGGCCGACACCGATGGGGATGGAATCCACGACGGGATAGACGCCCAGCCGCTGGTCCCCTCCACGACCTTCAGCGACGGGTCCGGCACGTTCGGGGAGATCCTCGGCAACGGCACCGGCGAGCTGCTGACCGTCAGCGACCTGCTCGACCCCGACGGGGTGAGCAGCACCGCCGGTGGGACGAGCGGCGAGGCGAGCCTCCGGCTGTGCGACGCCTTCGAGGTGACCTTCCCCGCCGGTAGCGAGGTCAACGTCACGTGCGGCTCGTTGATCGTCGAGGTGATCACCGGTGGACCGGCCGTGGTCGAACCCGACGGCGCCGCAGCGACGACGGTGTCGGTCCCGACGGGGGCCCGGGCCAGGGTGTCCGACCCCGAAGACGGGCTGGTCACCGTGGCGCACCTCGGCGGCGACGAGCCGATCACCGTCACCACGAACGAGGTCGAGTCCCAGGTGGCGCCGGTGACCGACCCACCGATGGCACTCGACCAGTTCGCCTCCACGCAAGAGGACACGCCCGTGTCGATCGAGCTGCTGGGCCTGGACCCGGACAGCACGGGTCTGACCTACGCGATCGTCACCCAACCCGCGCACGGGACGCTGTCGGGCAGCGCGCCGGATCTCACCTACACGCCTGTGCAGGACGCGAACGGGACGGATTCGTTCACCTACACGGTCTCCGACGGGGAGTCGGAGTCCGAGCCGGCCACGGTGACCATCACCATCGCGGCCGTCAACGACACACCGACCGGCGAGGCCACCCCCGCGGAGCGGACGGTCCAGTACAGCGATCCCATCGCGCCGGTCACGATCGAGGTCGATGACGTCGACTCGGCATCGGTGAGCGCGACCGCCGCTGGCCTCCCCGAGGGATTGTCGGTGGATGGCACCCCATGCGGGGTTCCGTGCACGCTGACCATCACGGGCACCGTGACCGACGGTGCCGGCACCTACGACGCGACCATCACGCTCGACGACGGAACGGACACGACGGATGTCGCCGTCACGATCACCGTCGAACCAGAGGACGCGACCGTGACCTTCGGTCCCGACAATCCGCTGGCAGTCCGGGTCGACGAGGACGGCGGCACCGGCACCGTCGAGCTGGCAGTTGCGTTGCGTGAGACCACGCCCGACCTGCCCGACCAAGCCGCCGCACCCGGCGATATCGCCAACGCCCAAGTGTCGGTGACGCTGGTGCCGGTCGGCCCCGGCTCGCCCGTCGAGGGCGTCTGCGCCGCAGGCGCCCCCGCAGCTACCGGCTACGACGCCGCCCTGCCGGTGAGCTGCACGTTCACCGACGTGCCGGTCAACACCTACACAGTCTCGGTGGAGGTTGACGGCGGCTACTACACCGGTGGCGCCGAGGACGTCGTGACGGTCTACGACCCGTCGCTCGGGTTCACGACCGGGGGTGGCTGGTTCTACTGGCCCGGCACCGCCGACCCCGACACCGGCTACCTCGGCGATCGCACCAACTTCGGGTACACGATGAAGTACAACAAGAAGGCCACCAGCGTGAAGGGCAGCCTGTTGATGATCCGTCACCTGCCCGACGGCAGCATCTACCGGATCAAGAGCAACGCCCTCGACGGGCTCGCGCTCGGCCAGGACCCGTCCGTGCCGATGGGTTGGGCGACGTTCTCGGGCAAGGCCACGTACCTCGATCCGACGATGGTCGAACCCGTGGGCAACCATCGCTTCGTCGTCTACGTCGAAGACCGCGACGAACCCGGCACCGGTGTCGACCGGTTCTGGATCGAGGTCCACGACAAGGCCGGCGACGTCATCGACGAGTCGTCGTTCCCGCATGATGCGACCGACCACGCCGTCGAGCTCGGCGGCGGCAACATCGTCGCACCGCACGACACCGGCAAGACTCGGCCATCCAGGGTTCGATAGGCGACCGCACCGTCGATACGCGACTCGGAGCGTTGGCGCCGATCGACCGGCTGGCCGGGGCCGGGCGGACCCGGTTCGGTAGGGAACGTCTGGTGGGGAACCCGTTGCGCACTCATCCAAGATCTGGTCGGACAACCCGATCGAATGCTTGAATCACGAACTCGAACGACGCACCGACGTCGTCCGGATCTTCCCCGACACCGCCTCGTTGATCCGAATCGTCGGAGCGCTCCCGGTCGAGATCAACGACGAAACGATCGCCGCCGATCGCCGTTACATCGCCGCCGCCGGCGTCGCCGGCCTCACCGCCGATCGTCAGATGCCGTAGGCCTCGCGATGGTGCTGGTCGATCCAGCCGTCGACGCGCTCCCACTGCTCGTACAGCCACGGGCTCAGCTCCGAACGGTCGGTCGGGATCTCGGCCGCCGACACCGACCAGTAGGCGCCGAGCACCTTGCGGTCGAGCGGGATGTTGCGCCAGATCTCGCGCAGCGAGAACAGGTCCTCGAGCCCCACGTGTGTCACGAAGACGACGGTGACATCCGGACGCGCCCCGAGGGCGGCGATCGCTCCGGCGGTTCGGGGAGGGAGCACGTGTTTCATCGCGGTCGCACGCACGGCACGGTCGTGCATGCCGCGCGCCTCGAGTCGACCGATCGCCTCGTCCCATCGGCGCGGTGTCCAGTTGCCGCCCTCCGGGAAGATGATCAGCACGCTGTCGTCGTTCATCGACCGGCACATCTCGCCGATCGCCCCCAGGTGCTCGGCGGCGTCCTTCGGATCCTGATCACAGAAGTAGTACGGCATCCGGCGCAGCAGGTGGTCGATGAAGGGATCCCACAGCAGCTTCGTGGTGCCGAGCATGCGGAGCTGGCGGTGGTAGTCGCGGATCACCGTTCTCGCGAGCAGGAACGCGTCGCCCGGCCCGGCATGCCGCGCCAGGGTCAGGACCGGCCCGTCGACCCGTTCGGTCGTGGGCAGCACGAACTCGAACCCCAGGTAGAAGCGCAACGCTCTCGTCAGCAACTCCAGCCACCAGCCGAACACGGTGTTGTGCGCCCGCTGGAACGCAGGCGACTCGAGACGCCACCCGCATCCCGATGCAACCCACAGGCCGAACGCCATGAGGAGACCGACGAACTCGGTGACGCACAGCGCGATGCCGAGCCCACCGAGACGGCTGAACCGCCACCGCTTCCGGTCGACGAGGTCGACGAGCAGCAGGCACAGGTGGAGCAGCGGCGACAGGATCGTGATCACGGCGCAGACGACGAAGACGACCGGTGTCAGCACGAACAGGCGGAACCAGGGTGGTGGCACCTTCGTCGACAGCTGCACATGGACCCCCGTGGCTCCGGCCGCCCCCCGACCGCTCACCTGTGCGAACTGTAGAGCACGACGACCCGACGTTCGGCTTCCCCGCGCACATAGCCTGAGTGAGTGAGCGAGCCCGCGACTTCCGACGAGCGTGGCGATCCCCCGGCGCGCGGACAAGTTGCGTTCGTGCTCGGAGGTGGAGGGCTGCGCGGTGCGGCCGAGATCGGCATGGCCAAGGCGCTCGCCGAGACGGACATCCGACCCGACATGGTGTTCGGCACCTCGATCGGTGCGGTGAACGGTGCGGTGTTGTGCACCGGCGACCTCCCGGATCGGGTCGCGTTCCTCGAGGAGGCGTGGCACGGACTGGCCTCGACCGGAGTGCTGCGCGAGCAGCTCTGGGGCCGCATGACGAACATGCTGCGGCACGGCACCCACCTCCACGCCCCTGACGGCCTACGCGAACTCCTGTTCGAGTGGATTCCACAGCGCCGATTCGAGGAACTCGTCGTACCGTTCGAGTGCTCAGCTGCGTGCATCGAGACGTCGTCCGAGCACTGGTTCGACTCCGGTCCGCTCATCGAACCGATCCTCGCGTCGTGCTCGGTGCCCACCCTGCTGCCCCCCGCCGAGATCGACGGCCGTCACTACATCGACGGCGGGGTCGTCAACTCGATCCCGATCTCGAGGGCGATCGAGTGCGGGGCGACGACGATCTTCGTCATGCACGTCGGCAACATCGACACGGCGCTCCACGTGCCGCGCACGCCGTGGGACATCGCCTTCGTGTCGTTCGAGATCTCGCGCCGGCATCGGTTCCATCGCGACATGTCCACGATCCCGCCCGGTGTCGACGTGCACGTCCTGCCCACCGGTCGGAACCCCAAGGCCAAGTACAACGACCTGGCGAAGCTCCGCTACAACCACGGTGACTCGATCGCCGTCGACATCGACCGTGCCTACCGTGCCGCATCGGACCATCTGGCGAACGTTTCGTGAGTGGACGGCCACGAGTTCCGCCGACGAGGCGGGCGGCGATAACGGCTGTATTGTCGGGTGCTCGAACCCAGGATCGTCGATGACACCTGCCGAACTCCCCGACAACGAGGTCGAACGCCTCGCAGAACTCGACTCGTTCGGCATCCTCGACACGCTGCCCGAACAGGCCTACGACGACATCACGTTGCTCGCCTCACAGATCTGCGGGACGCCGATCGCACTGATGTCGCTGATCGATCGCGATCGGCAATGGTTCAAGTCGAAGGTCGGTGTCGATCTCGACGAGACGTCGAGGGACGTCGCGTTCTGCGCACATGCGATTCTGAGCCCGGCCGATGTGTTCGTCGTCGAGGACCTCTCTGCCGACGCCCGGTTCGCCGACAACCCGCTCGTGACGGGTGAGGAGTCGGTCCGCTTCTACGCCGGCGTCCCGCTGACCACCACCTCTGGGAATGCGCTGGGCGCGTTGTGCGTGATCGACCGGGAGCCCCGTGAACTCACGATCGAACAGGCAGCGGCGTTGCGGGCCCTGTCCCGCCAGGTGATCGCTCAGCTCGAGCTGCGCCGGAGCATCACCCTGCTCGAAGCGGCCGCTGCCGAGCGAGCGCTGTACCAGGAGCAGCTCGAGAACTACCAGCGTGAACTCGAAGCGACCCTGTCGGTCACCGCCGAGCAGAGCATCACCGACCCCCTGACCGGCCTCCGGAATCGACGGGCGTTCTTCGGCCGACTCGCCGAAGAGGTCGACCGCAGCAACCGGCTCGGCTCGACGTTTTCGGTGGCGATGATCGACGTCGACCGATTCAAGTCGTTCAACGATGCCTACGGCCATGCCGCGGGCGACGTCGCACTGCAGCAGATCGCCGACATCATCAGCCACGAGAGCCGGTCCACCGACCTGGTCGCACGCTACGGCGGAGAGGAGTTCGTCGTCATCCTGACCGGCGCGGATCTCGATGCGGCCATGGCGCTCGGCGAACGGATCCGTCACAGCGTCGAGACCGCCGACTGGGAACACGAACCCCTCACGGTCAGCGTGGGGGTGGCCAGCACGGGCGGGTCGGCAGACATCGACGGTCTCGTGCAGCTGGCCGATGCCGCCATGTACCGAGCCAAGGCGGCCGGCCGCAACACGATCGTCGGCGCCTGACGGCCGGCTGGGTCAGTCGACGGCCGCGCCCGGTCCTGGACCGACAGACACCCCTCCTCGACGGTCGGCTCCGGGAGCTCGGCTGCCGGGGCGGGTGCCCGAGACAGCGGTGGCGTCCATCTGCCCGCTCGGCCCATACGCCGGGGGATTGAAAGCCCGGCTGCGACCAGACCCGCAGGGTGAGCGGCGAGCTGCGCCGGTGTGCCCCTGCACGCTGCCGGCCCCGAGCACGACCACGGTGTCGGCGGCCGCGACCGCCGAGCGGTGGGGATGGCTCAATCGAGCACCCGCATGTAGTCGACGGCTTCGCCGGGCGAACGAGCCGTCGGCGATCACGCAGCAGTCCGAATTCGCCCGGCTCGCCGAGGGGATGCCGACCTGGGAGGCCGAGCCGTTCGACGACGTGCCGGTGTCGAGCGTGCAACACGACCGCTGGCGACCAGGAATGATCTCGAATGGGCGCAGCTGTCGTCGCACCTCCACGACCGGACTTCGGATCTGCCGGTCCTGAACGTCGGCTCGTCCGCCCACTGCGGTGGTCGCCCGAGGTGTGATCGGTGTCCGATCTCGGCAGAGTGGAACGATGATCCGTCGCTTCTCGACGTTCTTCAACCCGTTCACGCGCACGGCAGTGCTCGCCTTCGCATGGACGCATCGGCGGACGATCCTCCGGTGGGGCCGGTCGCTCTACGTCGAGCTGCGCCGACCCGGTCGGATCGAGCCGCGGCGGCTCCAACTGATCGCGCGAGTCCTCTGGGTCATCACCAGCAACAACGAGCTCGCACAGGCCCGCCAACTCCGGGAGGTGCGCCTCGACGGCAACGTACTCGTCCTCGACACCGCCCCGGGATGGAAGCGCACCGCACGTCTCGTCGACGAACTGGACGACATCCCCGGCATCGTCCGGATCGTCGACCAGCACGGCATGGTGTTGGCGGGCACGATCAGCACCACGGCCCGCTGAGTGACGGGTCAGCCGCGTCGCTGGGAGACGAGCAGGCCGCTCCCGTCGAACAAGCTGACGACGTCACCGTCGTTGTTCCAGACCTCGGCGTCCGACGTGCAGAAGAACCGCTCGGAGCCGGTCGGGTCGCCGCAGCCGGAGTAGAGCGTCACGGTTGCACCGGGTTCGAGCCTCAACGGGTCGAAGACATGGGCGTGTGCGAACCCGTCGTCGCGGACGATCCAGTTCGTCAGATCGAGGGCCTGCCCACCGGCGTTGGTGAAGCGGACCCATTCATCGTTGAGATTCTGCGCGTCGTCGCCGGTGGCATCGAACCGGATCTCGATCGCGACCGTCGGCTGCGTCGTCGGCGGGCTCGGCGGAGGAAGGGTCGCCACGACGGTCGTGGGTGGCAGCGTCACGACGATGGTGGTGGTCCCCGGCGTGGCTCGTGGTTCCGTCGGCGCAGTCGACTCGGGAAGCGGCGGGACGGGCGGCGCCGACCTGACCAGCGGCTCGGTCGTCGGCGTCCTGTCGGTGCCGGTGGTGGAGCCGATCGTGATGTCGGCGGGAGTGTCCCGAGTCGTCGTGGGGGGTGCGGCGCTCGCGGTCGGCAACGTCGCGGCCGCGTCCCGGTCGTCATCGCGCGCTGCCGACACGCCGATCACGACCAGCGCGACCACCCCGCCGACCACCCAGGCCACCAGCAGCCCCTGCGCCAGGTTCCGCCGCCACCACGGCGTCGCGACCGCCGCGGCCGGTGGGACCGCAGGCGCGTCGTCGATGCTCGGTGGTGGCCAGTCGTTCATCGAGCGGTTCCTCCTCGTCCGGATCGGGTGGTTCCATCAGTGCCCGCATGACCACGTTCAGTGTTCAGCCGGCACGGACGGTGGCCTAATCGTGCCAGATGTGCCGACGAATCGGTGTTCGGCGTGATCCAAGGTTGAGTTCCCGGGTCGGCGTGCCGATTCGTCCAGTGATGACAGCGGCAGGCACGGAACGATCGCGCGCCACGGTGACGGCGTCGCTTCCGACGGCACAGCCGACCGCGGAGTGGGAAAGAACCGTGCGCGCTCGCCATCGGGTCTCGGCACTCCTCCACGCCCTGCCGCCGGGCTTCCTCGTGTTCCACGATCTCGAACTCCCGAAGCCCTCACGCGCCGTCATCGACCACCTGGTGATCGGGCCGCGCGGCGTCTGGGCGGTCACCACCGCTGTGTTCGCCGAGCCGATCGCCGTCGGCAGCGGGCGCAACGCCGACACGCTCTGGTCAGGCCGCACGTCGCTGCGCACGATGCTGGAGGCCGCCGACTGGGAGTCGTCGACGATCAGCGAGCTCATCGGACACTCCGTCGAACCCCTCTTGTGTCTCGTCGCGCCGTCGCTGCCGCAGCCCGCGTTCGACTTCAACGGCATCCGGATCTGCCGCCCCGAGGCCCTCACCAAACAGGTGGCCGTCTCGACCGCCGACTTCGTGGACGTCGCCGTGATCGCCGACACGGTGCAACGCGTGTTCGGTGTCGAGCCGTCCACCGAAGCGGTGCTCCCCACGCTCGGCACGCCCGTCCTCCCCCCGCAGTTCCGACCGGAGATCGCCCGTCCGCACCGCCGCACGCCGGGTGCGAGACTCCACGCGATCCGGACGAAGACGTCGGTGCGGGCCGTGGCCGTCGTCGCGTTGCTCGCCGCCGTCGCGGTCTTCCTCCCCTCGATCGTGAGGCTCTGGAGATCCGTCGCCTCCGAAGGAGCCGCACGCGTCAGCGACGTCATCGAGGAGCGCTCGCCGAACGACGGTCCGGCGCCGGTCGGCTACACGCTGACCTGCCCGTCACCCGGCGCCGGCTGGACGGTGGAATGGACTTGGCCGGGCGACTTGCCCGATGATGTCGCCGGCTACGGGATCAGGACGCAGAGTGAGGACGGACCAGCGCTCGTCCACACCGTGGTGCTCTGGTCCGATCCTTCGGTGACCCCGCCGCCGGCACGCCTCACCGACCCGGCGTCGACCACGATCCTCACCGATCATCGCGCTCCCGACGGTCGCACCATCGCCACGACGTCCGAGGCGATGGAAGCTCCCACCGGCACCTGCTGACACACGAACGCAGGAGTCACGATCGCAAGGGCGCGATCGCTACGGTCGTCGCATGTCGAACCAACCGGTCGTGCTCACGGGTGGACCCCTCGTCACCGCCGGCGAACTCGAGTCGAGCCTGGGATGGACACTCAAGCCCGAGGGCCTCTGCCGCGACGACACCTGCGTGATCGTGCCGGACCGGACGGCGCTCGAGCGCGACGGCGCGATCGACGCGACTGCCGTCGCCGCGCTGCTCGACCGGCCTGCGGTGGTCGACGAGGATTCGGGCGTCGTCGCGATCGGTGTTCCTCGCGCCGCTCGCCGTTCGGCGCTCCACGACCTCGACGCGCCCGACTTCGTGCTGCCCGATCTCGACGGAACACCCCATGCGCTGTCGGATCACCGCTCCAAGAAGCGCCTGCTCGTCGCCTTCTCGAGTTGGTGAGGCTGCATCTTCGATCTGCCAGGTTGGCAGACACTCCAGGACGAGCTCACCGGTCACGACTTCCAGGTGATCGCCGTCGCCGTCGACGAGGATGTCGACAAGATTCGCTCCGCAGCCGATGGGATCACCTATCCGGTGCTGATCGACGCCGATCATCTGGTCGCCGAGCTCTATGCGATCTCGAACGTTCCCACGGTGATCCTGATCGACGAGCACGACCGCATCGTGCAACCGAACTGGAACGCGTTCTCGAACGACATGTTCCGAGAGGTCACCGGCATCGACTCGGGTGCGCAGCGGGAGGCCATTCGCCGGTGGGTCGTCGAGGGCACACCGATCATCAGCGTCGACGAGGCGAAGCAGGCCGTCGGCGACCTGACCCCCGAGGAGGAGCAGGCCAAACTCCGTTTCCGCATCGGGGTCCACCTCCGCAACGCCGGAGACACCGAGGGTGCCGCACGCAACTTCGCATGCGCCGGCGAGCTCGCACCGTTCGACTGGACGAATCGCCGCGCCGCGATTCCGCTGCAGGGCGGCGACCCGTTCGGCCAGCCCTATCGCGAACTTGCCGCGGAGTACCAGGCGGCAGGCCGGCCGTTCCACGGCATCCCGGGCACCCGCTCCTGACCGGTCGGGTCGCGAAGCCGATCGTCGTCGGCGTCGAACCGTGAGCGTCGTCGGATCAAGGTGACGCCGTCGCCGATCGGCAGCATCACGGCATGGACGGCGGCCCGGAGGGCGACCCGTTGACATGGGTCGTGACCTCGTCGTACAGAGTCGTGAGTTCGTCGTACAGATCGGGGTTCATCTCGATCCGGCGCATGCCAGACGCGTGGCACGTGGCGAGTGGCCGCCGCTCCACGCCGGGGAACATCGAACTGAGTGAGCGCTCACTCAACACGGTAGAGTCCGCTCGTGCCCGCTGCCCCGACCCCCGTTCGCCGCGCTGCGCCGCTGCCGCCGATCGAGCGTCGAGCCGCGATCATCCACGCCGTGCTCCCCCTCCTGGTCGAGCGCGGGGTGACGGTCACCACCCGTGAACTCGCCGCCGAGGCGGGCGTGTCGGAGGGCACGCTCTTCAACGTCTTCGCGGACAAGGACGAGTTGCTCGCGGCCGCCGTCGACGCGGCGATCGACCCCGAACCGTTCGAGCGGGCGGTCGCTGCCATCGATCCGCTGGCGCCGTTCGACGATCGACTGGTCGCTGCGACGGCCCTCATCCAACGTCGTATCGTCGACATCTGGAGGTTGCTGTCCCAGCTGGACGGCCACCGCCATCCCGACCATCGGCCGCTGCCCGACAGCCCGGCGCTCATCGCGATGTTCGAGCCCGAACGAGCGCGGCTCCGCCGACCCCCAGCGGAGGCCGCCCGACTGCTCCGAGCGATGACCCTCTCGCTGACCCACCCGTTGATGACCCGGGAACCGAGCTCCGTCGACGAGATCGTCGATCTGTTCCTCCACGGTCTGCTCACCGACCGCTCGGCGCCATGAGTCTCCGCCGACTCCTGCGCACCCATCTGGCTCCATACCGGCGGCTGCTCTGGTTGGTCGTGATCCTCCAGGCGATCCAGACCACTGCCACGTTGGTCCTCCCGGCACTGAACGCCGATCTCATCGATCAGGGTGTGCTCGCCGGCGACAACGGCTTCATCTGGCGGACCGGTGGGATCATGATCGTGTTCAGCGTCGTGCAGATCGTGTTCGCCGCTGCGGCCGTCTGGTTCGGCGCCCAGGTCGCCATGGGGTTCGGGCGTGACCTTCGACGCGACCTGTTCCACCAGGTGACCGACTACTCCGCCCGCGAGGTCGGGCGGTTCGGTGCAGCGTCGTTGATCACCCGCATCACCAACGACGTCCAGCAGGTGCAGATGCTCGTCGTGATCGCGGCGACGATGATGATCGCGGCCCCGCTCACCATGATCATCGGCATCGTGCTCGCCGTCCGAGAGGATGCCGGGCTGTCGGTCATCCTGCTGTTCGCCATGCCGGGTGCGGTCCTGGTGCTCGGACTGATCGTGTCCCGAATGGTGCCGGCATTCCAGCTGATGCAGGTCCGTGTCGACCGTGTCAACTCGGTGCTTCGCGAGCAGATCACGGGTGTCCGGGTCGTGCGAGCCTTCGTGCGCGAGCCCGAGGAGCAGGCACGCTTCGCCGTCGCCAACGACGAGCTCACCGAGACCTCGCTGCGCACCGGTCGCCTGATGGCGGCGACGTTCCCGACCGTCGGGTTCATCGTGAACATCTCGAGCCTCGCCGTGCTCTGGATCGGCGCCGACCGCATCAACAGCGGCGAGATGCAGGTCGGCTCGCTCGTGGCCTACATCAGCTACCTGATCCAGATCCTCATCGCGGTCGTGATGGCGACCTTCATGGCGTCGATGATTCCCCGTGCGTCGGTGGCGGCCGATCGGATCGCCGAGGTCCTCGACACCGATTCTTCGGTCCGACCGCCCCGACATCCGGTCACCGAGGTCGTCGAGCACGGGACGCTCGAGTTCAGCGATGTGGCGTTCAGCTATGCGGGTGCCGAACGGCCGGTGCTCTGCGACGTGTCGTTCCGTGTCGCCTCCGGAGAGACCACGGCGATCATCGGATCGACGGGCGCCGGCAAGACGACACTCGTCAACCTCGTCGCCCGCCTGTTCGACGCCACCGACGGCAGCGTGCTCGTCGACGGCGTCGACGTTCGCCGGCTCGATCCCGACCTCCTCTGGGGCAAGGTCGGGTACGTGCCCCAGAAGGCGTTTCTGTTCGCCGGGACGGTGGCATCGAACCTGCGGTTCGGTCGCCCCGCCGCAACCGACGACGAACTGTGGCGAGCCCTCGAGATCGCGCAGGCAGCCGGGTTCGTGCAAGCGATGCCCGACGGCCTCGACAGCCCGATCGCTCAAGGGGGCTCGAACGTATCGGGCGGTCAGCGCCAGCGCCTGTCGATCGCACGGGCGCTGGTCGCCGACCCGGAGATCTACGTCTTCGACGATTCGTTCTCCGCACTCGACCTGGCGACCGATGCCCGGCTGCGCGCGGCCCTCGAACCGCACACCCGGGGCGCGGCGGTGCTCGTCGTCGCCCAGCGGGTGTCGACGATCCGTGACGCCGACCAGATCCTCGTCCTCGAAGACGGGCGCATCGTCGGCCGGGGTACGCACGACGAACTCGTCGCGACCTGTCCGACGTACGCCGAGATCGTCGAATCGCAGCTCGGCGAGGGGGTCGTGGCGTGAGCGATCGACGCGCCGACGGCGCCGACCGGGCCGATCGCGACGACCAGGAGGTGCTGACCACCACGGGCCGCGAGGCCCGTCGCGGCAGCTTCGGTCCCGGCGGCGGCGCCGGCATGCCGACCGAACGGACCGAGAACTTCGGGGTCGTCGTGCGGCGGCTCGGCGGAATCCTCGGTGGGGAGAAGGCGCGGCTGATGGTCGTGTTCGTCCTCACGGTGACGAGTGTCGTCCTCGTCGTGCTCGGGCCGAGGTTGCTCGGCCAGGCCACCGACATCATCGTCAGCGGCGTCGCCGGCGAGGGCATCGACTTCGGTGCGCTCCACCGCAAGCTGTTCGTCGTCGGAGCGATCTACGTGGCGTCGTGGGTGCTCGCCTACTCGCAGGGTTTCATCCTCGCGGGGGTCGTGCAGCGCTCGATGTTCGAACTGCGTGAGCAGGTCGAACGCAAGATCAATCGGTTGCCGCTCAGCTACATCGACCGGCACGCGCGCGGCGACCTGCTCAGCCGGGTGACCAACGACATCGACAACCTGTCGCAGAGCCTCCAGCAGACCACCAGCCAGATCCTGACGTCGCTGCTCACGCTGATCGGCGTGATCGTCATGATGTTCGTGATCTCGCCGCTCCTCGCCGCCGTTGCGCTGATCACCGTGCCGACGTCGGTGTGGCTGATGAAGTTGATCGGCGGCAAGGCGCGCCCCCGGTTCATGGCGCAGTGGCGCCACACCGGGAGCCTGAACGCCCAGGCCGAGGAGGTGTTCACCGGTCATGCGATCGTGAAGAGCTTCGGGCGTCGAGCGCGACGTCGAGGAACGGTTCCGTCGCGACAACGACGAACTGTACGAGGCGAGCTACACCGCCCAGTTCACCGCCAGCCTCATCCAGCCGATGATGGTCTTCATGGGGAACCTGCAGTTCGTTCTCATCGCTGTCGTCGGCGGCCTGCGGATCTCCAGCGGGGCGATGACGGTCGGCGAGATGCAGGCACTCATCCAGTACGCCCGGCAATTCTCGCAGCCCCTGACCCACCTCGCCTCGATGACGGCCACCTTCCAGTCGGGCATCGCCTCGCTCGAACGGGTGCTCGAGCTGCTCGACGCCGACGAACAGACGCCCGAGCAGGCCGACACCGTCGACCCTGCGCCCGTGCGCGGTCGAGTCGTGTTCGACGACGTCTGGTTCTCGTACGATCCGGACAGCTCCCTGATCGAAGGTCTGAGCCTCGTCGCCGAGCCGGGCCAGACGATCGCAATCGTCGGTCCGACCGGAGCCGGCAAGACCACGATCGTCAACCTGCTGATGCGGTTCTACGATCTCGATGCGGGCACGATCAGCCTCGACGGCCGCGACATCGCGAGCTTCCCCCGCCGCGAGCTGCGATCCAAGGTCGGCATGGTTCTCCAGGACACGTGGCTCTTCGGCGGCACGATCAACGACAACCTGCGCTACGGCAACCCGGAGGCGACCGACGAGCAGATCCGCGAAGCGGCCCGGGTCACCTACGTCGATCGGTTCGTTCACTCCCTCCCCGACGGGTACGACACCGTGATCAACGATGACGGCGACAACATCTCGGCCGGCGAGAAGCAGCTCGTCACGATCGCACGAGCGTTCCTGGCCGACCCGTCGATCCTGATCCTCGACGAGGCGACCAGCTCGGTCGACACTCGCACCGAGGTGCTCATCCAGGAGGCGATGAACGCCCTGCGCTCGCGTCGGACGAGCTTCGTGATCGCCCACCGCCTGTCGACGATCCGGGGCGCCGATGTGATCCTCGTCATGGACGGCGGGCGCATCGTCGAGCAGGGCAGCCACGACGAACTGATCGAACGGAACGGTCCGTACGCCGAGCTGTACAGCGCCCAGTTCGCCGGTCAGGCGACCTGATCGCCCGCTACCGGGGCGACACCGGAACCGGTGCCGGATCCGTGAGCGCCGACCACAACGTGTCGCTGTCGGCGCGTGTGATCGGGGCCGGTCGCGTTCGGGCCAGCTCGTGCTCGACGAGCCCGGCCAAATGGCCGATCGATGCGGTGTTGGGGGCGGCGACCGAGCCCAGGCCGGTCCGCTCGAGATCGGAGGCGTTGGCGAACTGGTCGGTCGAGAACGGCATCACGATCTGCCGAACACCCGCAGCGAGCGACTCCTGCACCGAGTTGTTGCCGCCGTGATGGATCGCCAGATCGGCATCCTCCAGGAGTGCGACCTGCGGCAGCGTCGGTGCGACGATCCAACCGTCGGGGATCGGCCCGAGCACGGCTGGGTCCGTCGGCCCGATGGCGATGGCGACGCGGGCACCGATCGAGCGCAGCGCGCCGGCCACCCGTGCGAGGACGTCGGTGCGATGGGACAGAAACGTGCCGAATGCCACGTACACCCGTGGCTCGCGACGACGGTCGCGCCAGGAGAGGTCACCGGTCGCCGGCGCCTCGTCTCGCACGAGTGGTCCCACGAACCGGTGTCCGGCTTCGATCCCGCCGAGCCGGTTCGGGTGTTGCAGTTCGATCGGCGAGTTGTACAGCACGCGGTCACCGTGCACCCGGAAGGCGTCGTCGACGGGCGCGGCGCCGGGAGCGATCTCGGCGAGCACACGATTCCACCGTGCCGTGAACCGGTGCGCGACCTCGTCGACCTGTCGCTCCAGATCGGCCAGGTCGAGCGCGTCGGGCCGAAGCGCGTGGGGCCAGCGCGGGGGGACGCCGTACCGCTCGTCGCCCACGGGCAGCTGGGAGGGGTGCCCCGGCACGACCGACACGAACGGACGTCGGAGCGCTTGCATGGCGAGCGTCGAGCCGAAGGACACGTGATCGACGACCACGTGGTCGGGGTCGATTCGATCGCACAGGTCGGCGATCCGTAGCGCCACCTCCGTCGGTTGCCACAGGAGATCTTCGGCCCGATCGCGCGCCTGGAGGCGAAGCGTCGCGATCGGGCCGCGCTGGGTCGCGACGAGGAACCGGTCGATCGACGGGGACCGTTCGACGATTCCGGTGTTCGAGCCCGAGCCGAGGCGCAACTCGCGCCACTCGAACCTGTCGGCCTCGACGCGCGAACGCATCGTCGGCCCGGTCGCGACGACCACTCGGTGGCCGTGGTCGCGGGCGGCACGGGCGGTCACGGCGATCGGCAGGTAGTGCGACGCGAAGTCGGGGCTGACGAACAACACGGTCATGTCGTCACGCAGCCTCTGCCCGATACAGATCGACGAGCTGCGTCGCCATCGTGTCGATCGAGTACCTGGACTCGACCAGCCGTCGTGCACGATCGGCGCGGCCGAACCGATCGGTCAACCGGAGCGCAGCGCCCACGGCGACTCCGAGGTCGTCGTCGGGGGCCACGAGCACCCCGGTGTCGCCGTGGTCCACGTACGTCGACGGCCCGCCGGTGCTGGGGGCGACGACCACCAGTCCGGACACGAGCGCTTCGAGGACGGCGAGACCGAACTCCTCCTTCAGGGCGCCGTCGACGTACACCCCACCCGACGCCCAGGCGCCGGCGCGACCTCGTGCCGCCGAGACGAGCAGCCGGGCGACGTCGGCGTGGGGCCGTCCACCGAGTAGCACGAGCCCGTCGCGGGCCTCGGGGTGTTCGACGAGCGTGCGCTCGATGGCGTCGAGCACACCGGTCTCGGACGGCGAGGGATCCTCCAGGTCGCCGCCGACGATGACGAGGTTGCACGAGTGGCGCAGATCGGGCCGTTCGGCCCAAGCAGCGACGACGCGTTCCATGCCCTTGACCGGATGGAGCCGTCCGGCGCTCACGAGGAGCGGGAGCCCGATCCGATCGGCCGGGATCAGCGCTTCGAGCAGGCCGACGACGGCCGGCGCCGCCTCGTGGTCGGAGTTCTCCGCCTCCGCGCGGCGGATCGCTCGCAGGTCGATCCCTTCTGCGACCACCGCGGTGCGGCTCGGTCGCTCGACGTCGTCGATCTCGTCGAGGAACGGGAACGAGGTCGACCGTGGGAACAGCGCAACCCGGTCGGCGCGTCTGCCGAGTCGTTCGATCAGTCGAGCGTGGAACCAGAGGTGCTGGTCCGTTTCGTGGCGGGCGAAGGTAGCGACGTCGAGCTCACCGCGCCGCTCCAGGGACTGGATGACGTTGTGCGGGTCGGGTGCCAGGCTGAAGCAGGTCGGGATTCCCATTCCCGCTGCGATCTCGGCTCCGGCAAGTGTGCCGACGTCGGCCATGCGCAGGTGCAGCACGTCGACGGGTCCGCCGAGCCGGATCGCTCGACGGATGCCACGCTCGACGGCGGGAAGGTGTTCCCAGGCGTCGTTCGCACCACCGACCGGTCGAGCCGGGTCGCCCACCGAGATCATGCCGAACGAGCACGGTTCGGTCTCGTCGACGACCGGTCCGACGAGCGCGTCCGAGACGGAGCCGCGGCCGATGGTGAGGACGTGCCCGACCGCCGGGTGGGATGCGAGTGCGCTGCCGAGCGACACGAGCAGGCTGGCGACGCCACCGGTGTCGCCGCGGCCCCCGCGACTCAACTGTCCGTCGAGACCGTCCGACATGACCAGCTGTGCGATGTGCAGGCCGTCCGTGGTGCGCTCGCGGCGGGTCGGCCACGTCGCCTGGAGCGCCAACGCGGCATGCGCTCCGGCGAGGTCGTCGTGGCGGGCGAGGGCGTCCAGTGCCGTTCCGATCAGTTCGCTGCGCCGTTCGCCGAGCGCACCGATTGCTGCAAGACGTGGCGCATCGGGCTCTGATGCGTCGACGGCGACGTCGACGAGGAACTCGTCCGTTCCGCGATCGTCGATGACGCCGATGAGGTCGACGAGGCGCGCGCGGCCCGCCTCGTCGTCGACGACCGTCAACTCGGTCGTCAGCGCCCTGAGCACGGTTGCCGCGTCGATCCGTGACCAACGCCGGAGCGTCCGGTGTGCGTGGAACGTGTCGAGCCCACCGCGTCGGACTTCGATCACGAGGGTCGGCACGACGGAACGGATGGGTGCACGTTCGCCGAGGCGCCACACCGCGTGGCGGCGCAACATGGGGTCGTGGTTCGTCGCCAGGTCCGCGAGCCGGATGTCGGCATCGTCGCCGACGAGAGAACCCAGCACCTCGATCGCAGCGAGCGCTCCGACGCCGCCACGATCGACGAGTCGATCGAGTCGATCGAGGAGGTGGCGGTCGGGAACCGTGTGGCTCGCGGCATCGGCCAGTCGCTGGGCACGATGCATCGTGCCCAGCACGTCACGGTGGAGGGCGCCGTCGAGCAGTGGGTCGATGTCGAGCGATCGGAGTGGGGCCGGGTGCGACGACAGCAGCGAAGCACTCGACTCTGGCATGACAGCTGACATGGCGGCACGCTTTCGATGGTGCGGCGCCGGCGCCCCGGTTCGTGAAGGAGGGTGTGGCAAGACCGGGACGCCAGCGCCGCTGGGGGGACGAACAGCAACCTATCGTTGTTTAGTATGATTTAGCACAGCTCAGTCTGAATTGCTCATGGATGGCCTATGATGCACGGGTGACCACGACGCCGATGACCACGACCGCGCGGACGCACGTCGACCTGCAGACGGCCGCCGACGAACTCGGCGTTCACTATCAGACCGCTTACCGATGGGTCCGTTCCGGTCGCCTTCCCTCGCAGCGCGTCGACGGCAAGTATCACGTCGATCGCGCCGACCTCGTCGAGCTGAAGCGTTCGCGGACGACGCCTGAGCGGCCGCCGGCCCCGAGCGGGACCCGACTCGACCGCAGCGCCGAGCGCCTGTACCGGGCACTCGTCGACGGAGACGAAGCCGAGGCGCGCCGAACGGTTCGCCGTCTCGCCGACGAGGGCACCCCGATGCCCGACCTGATCGAACAGGTGCTCGTCCCGCCGCTCAGGCGAATCGGCGAGCGGTGGCATCGCGGCGACCTCTCGATCTGGGTCGAGCATCGCTCGTCTGCGATCGTCGAACGCATCCTGGGCGACATCGTCCCCAACCCGCGAGGGCGCCGCCGCGGCACGGCCGTCGTCGCCGCGATCAGCGGTGATCTGCACTCGCTCCCGACCACGATGGCCGCAGTGGCACTGCGCGCCGATCACTGGCATGTCCACCACCTCGGCGCCGATGTTCCCCCCGACCAGATCCGCGAGTGCTGCACCGACAACCACGTCGACCTCGCGGTGATCTCGGTGACGAACTCCGAGGTCACCGACGGTGCCGTGGAGGTGGCCGCTCGTCTGCGGATGGCGGGCACGCCCGTGCTCATCGGCGGCCCGGGCCGAAGCATCGACGATCTCGTCCGTGACGCGCGCACGGCCATCATCGACGCCGCCGGGGAGCAGCTCTGACATGGGACGTGAGGTCGCCCGGAACGCCGGCGCCATGGTGGGTGGCGTGAAGGATCGGGTCGTGGAGGCCACGACCAGTCTCTTCTCCCACGGGCCGCGGCCGCTCGAGCACACGCTCGACCACGCCCCCGATCCGGGTCTCCTGGGTCCCGACTCGGTGTCGTGGCGGGTGATCGGTGACGCCGCCGCGTTCGTGGGTGGCATCCGGGCGCTCATCGTCCAGACGGCTCATCCCGAGGTCGTCGCCGGCGTCGAGCAGCACTCTCGCTACCGGTACGACCCGCTCGGGCGCCTCACGCGCACGTCGTTCTACGTCACCGAGACGACCTACGGGGCGATGCCCGAAGTGGAGCGAGCGGTGGCGATGGTTCGCCGGGCGCACGCCCCCGTCAGTGGTCGGAGCGAGCGCGGCCGGCCGTACAGCGCCGGCAAACCCGAGCTCGCGGCCTGGGTGCACAATGTCCTGACCGAGTCGTTCCTCGCCGCCTACCAGGCGTACGGCCCGTCACCGCTGACCACGCAGGAGGCCGACGCGTTCGTCGAGGAGCAGACACGCATCGGCGCCCTGCTCGGCGCCGACCCACTGCCCGCCACCGCCGACGAGCTCCGGGCGTGGATCACCGATCATCCGGACCTCGCCACCACGAGCGATCTCGGTCACGCCATCGAGTTCCTGCGGGATCCGCCCCTGTCGGTCCCCGTCAAGGTGGGCTACCGACCGCTCTTCCACGCGGCGGTCGCGACCTTGCCCGAACGGCTCGCGGACATCGTCGGGCTCGAGTCCGGCTGGAAGGCTCCGGAGATCGGGCGAATCGCCACGAACTCGCTGCGGTGGGCGCTCGGCTCGTCACCGTCCTGGCACATCTCGCTGATCCGATCCGGGGCGCCGGTGCCCGACGGCCTGTTCCGCCAACCCCTTCCGGACGAAGCGAAGGCGCTCGTCGGCGCCCGCAGCTGACACTCGGCGGCCGATCGCGGCGAGCGAATACGAGCACGCGGCGACCACGTCCGGTCGCGGCTGCCTGCCATGCCGCGTCGTCCCGGCGCCGAACACCGCAGGTGGTGCCCGAGGATCGGTTCGTGCTCCGGGTTCGTGGTCGTCCCCGTGGCGGCGGACCCGGTTCGGCGCGCTCGGTGGGGATCATCGTGATGTCGCTGCGGGTGCCCGACTCCGCCGTCACGAGACGCCTCGTATGACATGGCGCTGCGGTCCCGACGTGTGTGCGCAGACGCCAGGACCGAGACGGTGGCGTTCCGCGGTGACTCTGCCGGGCGAGGGCGTTCGGCTGACGTGCGATGCGTCTGGAGCACTACCGTCTCGCGATGGACCCCGTCATCGCCCGCAAGACGTGGCGCACGCTCGAGCCGATCCACGGGATGATCTACTTCGTCCCCGAAGCGGCCGAGCACTATCGCAACGCCGGTCTCGTCGACCCCGGGTCCGGCTACTTCGCGTCGAGGTCGGCGCCGTTGGGCGAGGCTTCGGCCGAGCTCGTGATCGCCACGTTCTACAGCTTCAATCCGTCGACCGTTCGCGCCGTGATGACCGGTGTCTGGCAGACGGTTCGACCGGAGGTGCTGATCGACGCCCGCTTCAGGGCGGTCGACGTGGCGCTGCGTCGGCTCCTCGGCGACGCCGTCGTCGAAGGCGACGACATGGGCGAAGCGGCCGAGCTCGCCCGGACCGCCGCGCTCGCCGCCTGTGATCATCTGTACGGCCGACCGCTGTTCGCCGGACACGCCAGCTTGCGGTGGCCGTCCGCTCCGCACCTGGTGCTCTGGCACGCGCAGACGCTGCTCCGCGAGTTCCGGGGTGACGGCCACGTGGCCGCGCTCGCCACCGATGGTGTGTCGGGTATCGAGGCGCTGTTGATGCACGGTGGTACCGGTGCGATTGCTGCCGGCGTGCTGCAGCGGACGCGCAGCTGGAGTGACGACGCCTGGACTGCTGCGAGCGATCGTCTCGTGGACCGCGGCCTGCTCGATCCCGACGGAACGTTGAGCGAGTTCGGTGCAGAGCGACGTCAGTGGGTCGAGGATCGCACCGACGAGCTCGCGCTGCTCCCGTACGAGGCAATCGGCATGGAGGGTTGTGCTCGCCTGCGCGAACTCGCCCGGCCCTTCAGTCGGGCGATCGTCGACGCCGGCGGCCTCCCGATCTGACGACCGGGAGGCTCCGCCTCGGGTATGTGAGCTACGGCCGGCAGACGCCGTCGGCGACGGCCGCGGCCGCTACTGCTTCGGCGACGCGCCGTGAGACCGACGTGTCGAAGACCGGTGGCATGATGAACGTCTCGCTCAGCTCCTCGTCGGTGACCGACTCGGCGATCGCGGTCGCGGCCGCTCGCTTCATGTGCTCGGTGATGCTGCTGGCGCGGGCGTCGAGTGCGCCTCGGAAGATGCCGGGAAATGCCAACACGTTGTTGATCTGGTTGGGATAGTCGCTGCGCCCCGTTCCCATCACGCGGACGAGGCTCGCCGCCAGCTCGGGCCTGATCTCCGGGTCGGGGTTGGCCATCGCGAAGACGATCGGATCGTCGGCCATCGCCCTCACGTCGTCGGTGGTCAACACGTCGGGCGCACTGACGCCGATGAAGACGTCGGCGCCGTGCATCACGTCGCCGAGCGAACCTTGCCGGCGGTCGGGATTGGTGTGCTCGGCGAACCATTGCTTCCAGGTGTTCAACCCGTCACGGCCGTCGTAGACGGCGCCGCGTGAATCGACGCCGACGAGTTGGCCGGCGCCCGCGCCAAGCAGGATCTTGCCGATCGCGACCCCGGCGGCGCCGACGCCCGAGATCACGATCGACAGGTCGGCCATCCGCTTGCCGGTGATCCTCAGGGCGTTCTCCAGTGCGGCCAGCGTCACGACCGCCGTGCCGTGTTGGTCGTCGTGGAAGACCGGGATGTCGAGCAGCTCCTTCAACGCTTCCTCGACCTGGAAGGCGCCGGGGGCGGCGATGTCTTCGAGGTTGATCCCGCCGAAGGTCGGGGCGAGCCGGACGACGGTCTCGATGATCTCCTCTGGCGTCGACACGTCCAGACAGATCGGGAAGGCATCGACTCCACCGAACTCCTTGAACAGCAGTGCCTTGCCCTCCATCACCGGCATCGCACCCTTCGGCCCGATGTCGCCGAGGCCGAGCACCGCCGTGCCGTCCGACACGATCGCGACCGTGTTCTTGCGGATCGTGTAGGTGTCGGCCAGCGCCTCGTCGTCGGCGATCGCCGTGGACACGCGCGCCACCCCGGGGGTGTACGCCATCGACAGGTCCTCCTGGTCGCCGACCGGGCAGAGCGGCAGCACTTCGATCTTGCCCCCTTCGTGCATCCGGAACGTCCGATCCCACCAGTCGTGGAGCGTGATTCCGGGTGTGTCTCGAACCGCCTCCACGACCTCGGTCTGGTGTTCGACGCTCCGGCAGTTCACCACGATGTCGCGATCGACCTGCGTCCCCTTCGCGACGAACGAATCGACGGCGTAGATGTTGCCGCCCGTCTCACCGATCGCGGTGGCGAGCCGGCCGAGCACGCCCGGAACGTTGTCCAGTGAGACACGAAGGTGGATCGAGTACTGCGTGGCCGGCGGGCGTGACATGCCGATGACGCTACTGGGCCGCCCCGGCGGAGCCGTCTGGTTCAGGCGACGGTGCGCGACAGGTCGGGAGCCCAGTCGGCCGGGTGGGGGTACTGGTGACCGAACCCGAACGGCGCCCGGAACGGTCGCCATTCGCCCGGTGCCTGAGCCAGCCGATCGCTGATCGCGAAGATGACCGCCGGGTTGAAGCCGAGACCGCTGTGGCTGCCGCGCACCTCGATGTTCTCGCGCTCGTGACCGACCGACTCGAGACATTGCCACCACCTCACGACACCGTCGGTGCGCGTGTAGACCGCCGTGGCCGGGACCGACAGCGGGCCGCCATCCATGCCGGGCAGCACCTCGTCGACCGTGATCGCGTGGGTCGGCCGGAGACGTTCGTACAGCCCGGACACCGCGCTCCGATCGACGTCCGGGTTGATCCGAAACGGACTGCCGAGCGTGATCACCTGACGAACGAGGTGCGGGAACCTGCGAGCGAGGCGGCGGGCGTAGATGCCGCCGAGGCTCCAACCGATGAGGCTGACCGGTCGCTGATGGCGCTCGTGCAGGGTGTGCAAACGGGCGACGAGCCCGTCGATCACCTCGGGAGTCGGACCCAGGTTCCGGCCCAGCTGCCAGCCGTGGACCCAGTAGCCCTGGCTGCGGAGCACGGAGCGCAGCGGTGCGGTCGACGGGTCGTCGGCGAGGAAGCCGGGCAGGATCAGGACGGGATGGTTGTCGCCACGACCGATCATGCGCAAGAGTGGCGAGGCCGCTGCGACCGCACCCAGTTCGAACACCGCGCGCGATTCCATGAGTCGCAGTAGCGGTGCCGGCGCTGCCGATCGCTGGCGAGCCGTGGTCATGGCCCAACCCTAGATGGCGGCGCCGGTCCCGGGCCGATCGAAGGAAAACATTCACGAACTTGTCAAAAATGCAAAATTCCCGTGAAGTCGCGCACGGACGTGCGTGCACGTCTTTCGCTCGACCGCCTCCAGGGTGTAAACCACGCTCCGTGCCAGTTCCTTCAACCCCGGCACGGAGGGTAGTCATGCATCAGACCACACGACATCAGACCACACGACGTCGTGGTCGCCGGGTCCTCGCCGCCGTCGGCGCCGTTGCCCTGTCGATCACGACGATCGCCGTGACCAGCTCGGAGGCCAGCGCCGACTTCGGCAACAGCCACGATCACGGTCGGAAACACCGTCCCAGCAGAACGGTCGATCTCCAGTTGCTCGCGTTCAACGACTACCACGGCCATGTCCTGCCCGACGCCGCCGGGCAGGTCGCCGGTGTCGACGCCGGCGGCGGAGAGTACCTGTCGGCGAAGTTGAACGAGCTGCGTGAGGGCAACAAGTACAGCCTGACCGTGGCGGCCGGCGACCTGATCGGTGGTTCGCCGGCATTCTCCGGCCTGTTCCACGACGAGCCGTCCGTGGAGACGCTCAACGAGATGGGCCTCGACATCTCGAGCGTCGGCAACCACGAGTTCGACGAAGGTGTCACCGAGCTGCTGCGCATGCAGAACGGCGGTTGTCACCCGGTCGACGGCTGCTACTTCCCGGATGAGCCGTATCCCGGGGCCGACTTCCAGTGGCTCGCGGCCAACGTCGTCAAGACCTCGCCCGACGGCGACGATGGTCACGCTCACGATCGTCGTGGATACCGCGGACGCGGACACAAGCACGACCACGGTCCCGAGACCGTGTTGCCGCCGTACGAGATCCGCAAGGTCAAAGGCATCCGGGTGGCGTTCATCGGTATGACGCTGGAGGCGACCGACACGCTCGTCGCCGCCGCCGGCATCCAGGGCTACGACTTCCTCGACGAGGCCGAGACCGCCAATGCGCTCGTCCCCGAACTGAAGAAGCAGAAGGTCGAGGCGATCGTCGTGCTCCTGCACGAGGGTGGATCGCAGACCCCGCCGCCCGGTGACGTCGACGCCTGCGTGGGCATCTCCGGTCCGATCGTCGCGATCAACGATGCGCTCGACCCCGAGATCGACGCCGTCATCACCGGCCACACCCATCTGCCGTACAACTGCGTGCTCGACGACCCCGCCGGCAACCCGCGCATCGTCACCAGCGCGTACTCGTTCGGCCGGGTGGTGTCGGAGGTCAACCTCGTCCTCGACAAGAAGACCAAGGACGTCCGGCGCGACCTGAGCACGGCGACCAACCACACCGTCGTGCGGGCCGATCTGACCCCCGATCCGGCGATCACCTCGATCATCGAGAAGTGGCAGCCGCTGTTCGACGCGTCGGGCAACGAGCCGGTCGGAACGATCACCGCCGATATCAACCGTGGCGGCATCCCGACCGGATCCGATCGCGGCGTCGAGTCGCCCGCCGGCAACCTCGTCGCCGACGCTCAGCTGTGGGCGACATCTGCGGCCGGAGCCGACGTGGCGTTCATGAACCCGGGCGGCGTGCGCTCTGACCTGACGTTCGCCCAGTCGGGGACCGAGGGCGACGGCGTCGTCACCTTCGGCGAGGCGTTCACGTTCCAGCCGTTCGGCAACACGCTCATCACCTACGAGATGACCGGGGCGGAGATCATCTCGGTGCTCGAGGAGCAGTGCCAGCCGCTCGGATCGAGCAGGCCGTTCCTGCACCTCGGCGTGTCGGAGGGCTTCACGTACGATCTGGCGACGACGATCGATTCGGGCAACTGCACGTCGGTGACGATCAGCAACGTCGTGTTGAACGGTGTCCCGCTCAGCCCGACCGGGACGTACAACGTGACCGTGAACAACTTCCTCGCCGACGGCGGAGACAACTTCACCACGTTGGGCGCCGTCTCGACTCCACGACTCGACGGTGGCAACGACCTCACGGCCCTGATCGGCTATCTCGGGACGTTCAGCCCGGTCGCTCCGCCGAGCATCGACCGGGTCAACGAACTCTGACCTGAAACGGGGGACCACGGACGGGCCCGACCAACTCGGTCGGGCCCGTCCGCGTCCGGGTGTGTCGAGCGTGTCGGTGATCGAGGAGGTGCCGGTGTTCGGGTCGGCTGCCGGCTGATCTCCGACACGGTGGCCCGGGTGTCCGGGCTCAGGCGTCGGCCGCGAACGGATCGGCCATCGCGTCGGCGCACGCGTTCGGATTGGCGACGAGCCAGTCCTCCACCTCGTCGACGGGACTGAGCTGACGCCCCTCCCGCCAGGCGTCGAGGTAGCCGTGCGGCCAGATCACACCGCGGCGCACCGACCACTCCTTGCCCGGACACGGCGGCGAGATCGAGAAGTGCAGGTGGCAGGCCGACGTTCGCCCCGTTTCGCCCATCGTGCCGAGTTCCTGTCCCAGGGCGACCTCGTCACCGACGTCGAGGCCGTCGACGATCGTGTCGAAATGAGCGAGGTAGTACCGCACGCCGTCGAGGCCCAGAATCGACACGGAGCGACCTCCGCGCGTCGCCGGATTGTCGATCGTCGGATCGTAGGCGTCGAGCCGTCGCACCTCGAGCACGGTGCCCCACACCGGCGAGACCAGCCGTGCCCCACAGCCGACGAAGATGTCGGTCGCCGGATACGTCGAGTGCGTGTCGCTCCAGCCGGCGCCGGCGCCGTCGGCGACCGGCAGACCGTATGGTGTCGTCGTCGGCCGTTCGGGATCGGTCACCTGGGTACGGGCGCCCCGGTCGGCCCACTCGTCGGCCGTCGCAGCGTTCGAGACCGCCGACAGGGCGGCCTCGACGAACCCACCCGGCACGGCGACGAGCGCCACCAGCACGGCGATCAGCCGATTGAGGATGCCAACGTCCAGCACCGCGAGATCCTTCCACGGGGAAGCTCATCGCACCAGGCGCCGCCTGCGGGCGGCCGGCTGACGTCGGCGCCGACGTCGATGGTCCTGCGGCCGACACCGACGAGGTTCGCCGTGTCGTCGGTCCCCACCGACCACGATCTCGCACGGGAGCTCTCCGGAGCGTGGGACAGCCGGCGAGTCGTCCCCGAATCGCTCGCCCGTCGAACCGACGCCGAACGGTGGGCACGTCAGTGCCGACACCCCTGGACATCATGAGCTCGGTGGACATCATGAGCTGGGTGGACATCATGATCCGATCGGGGTCGGCCGGGGTTCGACGGCGGCTCAGCGGGTGCGGTACTCGATGTCGACGCTGCGTGTCGGATCGTGCCGACACGTGGCGCTCGGCGACCGGTCGGTGCCGGCGACGTCCCCGTCCTGGAGGCGGCGAACATCGGTGGCGGCAGCGGAGCGGAGGCGCGGCGGACATGGCCGCATCGTGCGGAACCGGTGGTTCGGGGTCCGTGGATCAACCCGGCGTCCGAGTGGTGGGGAGAACCCACCGTGTTCCGAGCCCGGGCACGCCAGAATGAACCCATGATCGGGGGAGTCTCCAAGCTGCGTCACGGGGTGGTCGTTGCGGCCGTGGCCGGCACGAGCCTGTTGGCGGGTCTCGGGGTGATCGGTGGGGGAGTCCACCCGGAGCGGTTCGACGCCAAGACGATCGTGGTCCGGCCGGACGGGGATGGTCTGCGGATCACCGAGTACGTCGACATCGACTTCGGCACCGAGGATCGCCGGGGCTACGAGCGGCTCGTGCCGAACGACTTCGGTTCGCCGACCGACGTGACTGCCAGTTCGTCCGATGCCGACGCCACCGTGACGGTGAACGATTTCGGTGACTACACCCGCATCCGCCTCGGGACGGTCGACCGGACGTTCAGCGGGCAGCATCGCTACGAACTGGAGTACGTGCTCCCCGACGCGCGGTTCGGCGAGCTCGGGTTCCGGGCCGACATCGTGTCACCGCCCGGTGGCGTGTACCCGGGTGATCAGGAGACCGGCCGTTTCGAGGTGGTCGTCACCGGCGTCGAGTTGCGCGACACGACCTGCGACGTCGGCGAGCTCCGCGCCGGGGGCGGCTGCGAACTCGTCCGGGCACAGGAGGATCCGCCGCGGTATTCCACCGTGCTGGAACCGCTCGAGGAGAACGCCGGTCTCACCGTCGGCGGCGAGATCGTCGCGTTCACCGATGCCGTCGCGATCGATCCACCGCCGATCCCCGAACGTCGATCGGGCCCGAACCGCGGCCTGATCGCACTCGGCATGGCCGGCCTCGGCGCGCTCGGCGCCGTGCCGGTGTACCGCTGGGCCCGCCGCAGGGGCAGCAACGAGGTGTTCGCCGGTGGGGCAGCCGACGCGGCGTACGGCTCGTTGCCCGCACCTCGCCCCGACGGCACGATCGAGCCGCCGCCACCGGTACGGCTCGTGGCCGACGCCGACATGGACGAGCTCGCCACGATCGAGTTCGTCCCCCCGAAGGGAATCGAACCCTGGGAAGCGCAGGTGCTGTTGCGCGAGCGTGTCGACGACAGCACCGTCGAGGCGTGGTTCTCGGGGCTCGCCGGCAGGGAGGCGATCGACCTCGACGAGGACGACGACGAATTGGTCATCTGCAGCGGCCCCCGTCGAGGCGAGGTCGAGCCCGCCGACACGGTGCTGCTCGATCCGATCCTCGCGATCGGCGATCCGTACGTCACCGGCAAGTACGACGAGAAGTTCGCGTCGGCGTGGAAGCGGGTGCACGACGCCCAGGTCGTCCGCATCGCCGACAGCGGGTGGTGGCGGCACATGCCTCCGGGAGCGGGGTTCAGCCCGAAGGCGAGCGGATCGCCGTTCGGCCTGATCGTGCTGGCCGGATTCATGTTCCTGTGGTTCGGCTCGGCGGTCGGTGCCTTCGTCGGCCTGCTGAAATCGTGGCCGCTGGCGATCGCCGTCGGCGTGATCTTCCCGGCGGGCGTCGCCTACGTGGTCTACCGGGCGTTGCTGCCGTCGCGCAGCGCCCAGGGTTCGGCACTCGCATTGCGGACCGAGTCGTTCCGGCGTTTCCTGCACGCGAGCGAGGGCCGGCACGTCGAGTGGGCCTGGTCGAAGGGGTTGCTGCGCGAGTACAGCGCCTGGGCGGTCGCACTGGGTGAGGCCGATGCGTGGTCGAGGGCCCTGGCCGGTGCCAACGTCCCGGCGGCGGCGGCGGCCGCGACGGGCCCGATCATCCTGCATCGGCACGGTACGTCGATGCGCGACACCCGCACGGCGCCGTCGTCGTCGGGGAGCAGTGGCGGCTTCGGCGGTGGCGGTGGCGGTGTCGGCGGTGGCGGTGTCGGCGGTGGCGGTGGTGGCGGCAGTTCCGGATCGTGGTGACGGTTTCGTCCGCCCGGGCCGTCGAGCCGGCGGCCTGCTAGGTGTGGGGCATGCACATCGGAGCGGTCATCCCCCACAACGAGATCGGTAACGACGCGGGCGCGATCAAGGCGTATGCGCAGGGTGCGGAGGAACTCGGGATGACGCACCTGCTCATCTACGACCACGTGGTCGGCGTCGACCGGGATCGTCCCGGCGGTTTCGAGGGTCCGTACGACTCGAACACGGCGTTCCACGAGCCGATGGTCCTGTTCGGGTTCCTCGCCGCCTGCACCGAGCACGTCGAGCTCGTCACGGCGATCCTGATCCTGCCGCAGCGCCAGACGGTGCTGGTCGCGAAGCAGGCGGCCGAGATCGCGATCTTGTCGAACGACCGACTCGTGCTCGGCGTCGGGGTCGGCTGGAACTCGGTCGAGTACGACGCGTTGAACGAGGAGTTCGGGAACCGTGGTCGGCGCCAGGAGGAGCAGGTCGAACTGATGCGTCGACTGTGGACCGAGGACGTGTTCAGCTTCGACGGCGACCACCACCGGTTCGAGCACGCGAGCATCCTGCCGCGCCCTGATCGGCCCGTGCCGGTGCTGTTCGGCGGATCGGCGCCGGCGCTGCTCGACCGGTGCGCTCGGATCGGTGACGGCTGGCTGCCGCTCGGCAGCCCGAACGACAAGTCGGCCGACCGCATCGCGGAGATGCGCCGGGTGCGTGAAGTGGCCGGCCGGTCGTGGGACGGCTTCGAGATCCGGGCCCAGGCGCAGTGGGGTGGCGGCACGCCCGAACGCTGGCAGGGCCATGCGCAGCGCTGGAAGGACCTCGGTGCCACGCATCTCGCGATCGCCACCCACAACGCAGGTGACACCGACGTCGACGGGCACCTGGCCCGCATCGCCGAGTACCAGGCCGCCGTCGCCGCCGTCGTCTGACCGCGGTCGATCACGGCCCACGCGGCTCCGCTGCGGTGCGGTCGTGAGGCCGTCCGGTCTGCCCGGGGTGTGGCGTGCGGAACATCGGACTGTGCCGTTGGGCCCTGGCGTATGAGACCGATCGTGTCGACGATGGGAGCATGACGACGGCACGAAACCATTGGGACGTGCGACTCGAGATCACCGAGGACGCCGATCACTGTGAGGTGGTCGCGCACCTCGATACCGGTGATCGGGGCCTGGCCGGCATCGGTCGTTCGCGACGCAATCCGGCTGATCCGGCGGTGCCACAGGTCGGTGAGGAATTGGCGACGGCTCGAGCCCTGCACGATCTCGCACACCATCTCAGCCAGGACGCCTGGCGCATGATCGAGGACTACAGCCGGTCACTGTGAACCAGCGGCCGGAGACCGGTCGTCGGCGCACCTACGTCGCGCGGTAGTGGCCGGGTTCGACTTGGGCCACCTCGTCGCGGGCCAGCATCCGCCGCACGTGCATCTCGGCTGATCGCCGCTCGACGCTGTCGGCGAACACGTGCTGGACGTGAGGTCGGTAGATGAACCGGTGGGCGACCATGTCGTCGATCGAGTGCGGTTCGGCGAGGAATGCGAGCATCGCCTCGTGCCGGCGCGGGATCACGGCGCGGAAGTCGTCGATCAGTTCCAGATACGCCTCGCGGCCGTAGATCACGCCTTTGTGGTGGAACGTGACGTAGACGTCGGCCTCTTCGTCGCGGACACGGTCGAGTGACTCCTCGAACTGTTCGAGGTCGCTCCAGACGTCGCCGTAGTACGGGCCGAAGCCGGTGAGGTCGATGTCGCTGAGGAAGAACACGCCGTCCGAGACGCGGAAGCCGCTGTGCCCGCGGGTGTGGCCGGGCAGGTGCACGGCCTCGACTCGGGCCCGGCCGAGATCCCAGACGTGGCCGTCGGTGAACCCGACCGCGTCGGGCCGCGGCGCGTAGTTGAACTCCTCGACGATCTGCCGGGCGAAGTCGTCGCGCGGTTGCCCGGTGAGGCCGTAGACGTCCATCAGTCCGTCGAGGCTGCGGGCACCGGGCAGGTCCTCGTGGTGGATGTGCACGCGCGCTTCGGTGAAGAACCCGTTCCCCGGCAAGTGGTCTTCGTGGCTGTGGGAGTTGATGACGGCGTCGATCGCGACGGGAGCGCCGCCACGTGCCACCAGGTCGACCGAGGGGTCGATGATGACGACTTCCCCGTCGCCGCGGACGAGCAGCGAGTTGCCCGACGGGTAGCGGCCGTTGTCATCGCCCAGCAGCACGCTGACGCGGTCGCTCAGACGCATCTCGGCGTCACCCCAGTCGGCGGTTCGACTCATGCCCGGCAGTCTCGCAGCCCTGACGAAGCGATCCGGGGCCCGACGCCCATGGTCGCTCGCGACATCTCAGGCGGGACGGCGCTTCAGGCCGAGGCTCGCCGAGTTGATGCAGTAGCGGTTGCCCGTGGGCGGCGGTCCGTCGGGGAACACGTGGCCGAGGTGCGCATGGCACGTCGCGCACCGCACCTCGGTGCGGGTCATGCCGAGCGAGCGGTCTTGGATGTACTCGATCTTGTCGGTGCCGAGTGACTCGTAGAAGCTCGGCCATCCGCAGTGGGCGTCGAACTTCGTGTCGGAGTCGAACAGCTGCTCGTCGCAGACGATGCAGTGGTAGGTGCCCGGGTCGGTCGTGTCCCAGTACTCGCCCGTGAAGGGTCGTTCGGTGCCGGCTTCCTGGGTGACGTGGAATTGCTGTGGTGTGAGGCGGAGCTTGAGTTCGTCGGTGGTGGGAACGTTCGTGTCACTCATGGTGAACATCGTGCCCGAACCGGACGGGTTCCGCACGCCTGCGCCTGCGAGTTCTCGATTCGTTCACGGCTTCCTCTTCCCCGATCTCGTTCCCTCCACTCGGGTGTGTCGGCAGCCCCTGCCCGGAAACCCCGGAACACCATCGCGTCTACGATGTCGTCGCAAGCGCACCGACTCATGTATGCCCTCATCCATCCCTGCTCGGCAACGTCCCTGACCACAGGCCGTGCCGTCGCGTTCGCGGTGATCGCCCCGCTGATCCTGTCCGAGCCGTGGTGGCTCGAGTGCAGCGTGGCGCTCTCGCTGGCACTCGCCTGGTGGGCTGCCGCCACCGACGCGGAGACCGGACGCATCCCGAATCGGCTCGTGCTGCTGTCGTCGGTACCGACGGGGATCGTGCTCGGTCTGGGGATGCTGGGCGGCCACGCCGGCGCGGTGAACGGTGCCGCGTTCGGTCTCGTGGCGTTCGCCGGGCCGCTGCTGCTCGTGCACGTCCTGTCGCCGTACGCGATGGGATTCGGCGACGTGAAGCTCGCTGCTTCGCTCGGCGCCGGAGTCGGTCTGGTCGACCCGCGGGCCGGAGTCCTCGCACTCTGCCTCGCGAGCGCCTCCACGGCCGTTGTCGCGGCGGCCCGCCGGCGGTCCACGATCCCGTTCGGCCCGGGGCTCGTGCTCGGGGCGGCACTCGCGCTCGTCCCGTACAGCTCGGCCGGAGGCCCCGTCCCATGGCACTGACCGATCGCCGGCAGACCGACCAGCCCGTGCAATCTTCCGAGCGTGCAGAGCCCAGGGGTTTCCGGCCCACATCGCGTCGGCGGACACGGATCGCCGCCGGAGCCGTGCTCGCCGCGGTCGCGATCGGCGGCAACGTGCTGCTGTACATCTCGCTCGACGACAAGACCGAAGTGCTCCAACTCGTCCGCGACGTGCGCGCCGGGGAGATCGTGACCAGCGAGGATCTCCGGATCGTCGAGGTCGATCTCGATCCCACCGTGCCGGCGGTTCCCGCGGAGGACATCGCACTCGTCGTCAATCAGTACGCACGCGTCTACCTGCCGTCGGGTTCGCTGATCTTCGATCAACTCGTGCAGTCGACGCCACTCGTGTCCGAGGGCGCCGGTGTCGTCGCGGTCGAGATCCGTCCGACCCAGGTTCCGGCGGGGCTCACCACGCGGTCGCAGGTGTTGCTGGTGATCGTGCCCGAAGGTGACAACGACCTGTTCGTCACGAACGGTCGGGTGGTCCGCCACGGTGGCGAAGTGACCGAGGGAACGACCGCGGCGTTGTCGGTGGAAGTGGCGGTCGAGGACGCCCCGATCGTGGCAGCTGCGGACGACGTTCGGGTGGTGCTGGTGGAGGCGGGGGTCGACGCGGCGACCGAGCAGGGGGCGACGAGCTGATGGGCATCGTCGCGGTCGCCGGTGACGCCTGCACCACCGCCGCGGTGGCCCTGGCGTCGGCCTGGCCGGTCAGCGACGACGTGATCGTGGTCGAGGCCGATCCGAGCGGCGGTGATCTGGCGGCGTGGTTCGATCTCCCGGTGACTCCGTCGTTGTCGACGGTCGTCACCCAGGTGCTCGACGGCGCCTGGCCCGAAGTGGAGCGGCTGACGCGCCTCGCCGACTCGGGCCTCCGCCTGATCCCGGCACCGGCGCGCGCCGGTGAGGCGGGTCAGGCCGTCGCCGAGTCGGCCAGATCGCTGGTCCCGACGCTCGCAGTCCTCCGTTCGCCGGTCACGATCGCCGACACCGGACGGCTCGCACCGTCGCCGGGCGCACATCCCTTCGTCGGCTCCGCCTCGGTGACGGTCGTCGTCCATCGACAGTCTCCCCAGTCGTCACGGGCCGCGGCGGTGCGCCTGCAGCGTCTGGCCGAGCAACTCGACGCGTTCGCGGCGACACCGACCGCGCTGGTCGTCGCCATCGTCGGAGCCGGACCGTTCGACATCGGCGAGATCGAGCGGTTCCTGGCTGACGTCGTCGGGGCCGGATCGATCGTAGGGCTGCCGGTCGACGATCTCGCCGCGGCGGTGTTCGGCGGTCGGACCGGAGTGTCCGAGCGACGCCTGTCCCGACTCCCACTCGTGCGTGCGGCGCGCGATCTGGCATTCGTTGCAGAACGATCGCTCGCGGAGTCCACCGGCGGGCTCCGGAGGACACCTCGATGACGGTCGTCGGTCGTGGCATCGACAGCGATCGGGCAGCGATGGTGAGATTCGTCACCGACCGCGTGGCCGCGCGGCTCGTCGACTCGATCGAACAGGACGAGCACGAGCACCAGGACGGTCGCGGCGCGAACGACGTGCCGCTCGCGGCCGACGCCCGACGCCAACAGCTGATGGTCGGTGCGTGGCTCAGCGAAGAGATCGCCATCGTCAACCAGGATCGGATGCATCGCGGCGATCCCCCACTGTCGGAGATCGCCGACCGGGAGATCCGGTCGCGCGTCGTGGCCGAGCTCACCGGCACGGGGCCGCTCGAGCCGTACATGTCCGACCCGACGGTCGAGGAGATCGATGTCAACGGTCATCTGTCGACATGGGTCACCTACAGCGACGGTCGCAAGGTCGACGTCGGCCAGCTCTGGGATTCGGCCGCCGATCTGACCGCATACCAGAAGCGACTGGCGCGACGGATGAACGGCACCGGCGAGGGCCGACTCGACACGCAGTCACCCATGTTGACGTTCCAGGCCGAGGACGGGTCACGAGTCGTCATGGTGCTCGGCGGTCGATCCGAGCACGGGATCTCCACCCACCCGCGCATCGCGATCCGCCGCTTCGTGCTGCGACACGAGGGGCTCGACGGGCTGGCCGAGCGCGGTCTGTTCCCCGTCGGCCTCGTTCCGCAGCTCGAGGCGATGATCCGCTGCGGCTTCACCCTGCTGGTCAGCGGTCCGCCGGGTGCCGGCAAGACCACGCTCCTCACCGAATTGCTGGGCGCGGTCTCGCCGCGCGAGCGCATCATCACCGTCGAGAAGAACTTGCTCGAGCTGCGGCTCGAGGACGACCCGAGGCATCCGGATGCGCCCGCGTTGTTCACCCGCCATGCCAACGCCGAGGGCGAGGGGGAGATCACGACCCGACAACTCGTCGAGCTGACCCGACGCCTGAACCCCGACCGTGTGGTGGTCGGCGAGCTCGTCGAGGACGAGGCCCTCGACATGCTCGACGTCGCATCGATGTGCAAACGCGGATCCCTCGCGACGATCCACGCGCACACGGCTGACGTCGTGATCCAGCGTCTGGCCTACTACGTGTCGAAGTCCGACACGAGCCTCCCGGAGTTCGCCGTGTGGAGCCTCATCGCCCAGACAGTCGACTTCGTGATCCACATCGACCTCGTGCGCAACGAACGGCTCGACGGTGCGCCGATCCGGCGCATCACGTCGATCATCGAGATCGGTGGGCTCGGTGAGAGCGGCGGCCTCGCCACCACCGAGGTGTGGGGCATCGGCGAGACGGGTGAACTCACGCAGTTCGCCCCGCTGTCGGCACGTCACCTCCAGCGTCTGCGGATCTCGGGCTACGACACCAGACGCTTCGCGCCGACGGGAGTCTGGTGATGCTCTTCGCCATCCTGTTCTCGCTGCTGTTCGTCGTCGGGGTGGCGCTCGCGGCGGTGCCGCCGAGCGATCTGCCGGCGGCGAGGATCGGCATCGGCGACGTCCGCTCACTGGTGAGCAGGCTGCTCGGGGCCGTCGTGATCGGGGTGCTGGTGCTCGTGGTCTCGGGGTGGGTGGTGCCGGCCGTGGTGGTCGGCGCGGGTGCGTACTGGTTGGTCGCTGGTTGGCAACGCCGAGATCGATCCAGCGATGTCGAGATCGCCCGGCTGGATGCCCTCGCGAGCTGGATCGAGAACGTTCGTGACGTGCTGATGGCGGGCGAACAACCGGTCGGCGCGATCACGTCGACCGTCGGAGCATGTTCGCCGATCATCCGGCCCCACATTCGGCGGCTGGCTGCGGGCCTGAGCCGGCAGGATCCGGAGATCGTGTTCCGCCGCTTCGCCGACGACCTCGACGATCCACTCGCCGATCTCGTCGCGGCGGGTCTGGCCATCGCGATCCGACGCGGCGCGCGAACTGTGCCGGTGCTGACTGCGCTCGCCGAACAGACGCGCCAGCAGGTCGATCGTCGGCGTCTGATCGAAGCGGAGCGGGCACCGACGCGTCGCGAGGTCCAGGCATTGACGCTGATCATGGGCACACTCGTCGTGCTCCTGCTCGTGTTCGGACGCAGCCAGTACCTCGACGCGTACGACACACCGGCAGGTCAGCTCTTCCTCGGGGTCATGCTCGCCGGTTACGTCTCGCTGATCGTGCGCGTGCAGAAGCTCGCCGCCTTCCCACGTCCCGGGCGGTTCCTGACCGCGGGCAGTCTCGGAGGACCGCGGTCGTGAGCCCGTTCGCACTCATGGTGCTGCTGAGCACGATCGGCGTTGCGGGTGTGCTGCTGATGATCAGCGGATGGCTGCAACCCGCTCCGTCGCTGGCCCGCACGATCGAGCACCTGCGCCGCCCCGGGTCGGCATCGACGGGATCGACGGCGCCTCCGCCGCGGGTGAACCGGTTGCTCGAACCGTTCATCCGCATCGTCTCGCAACAGCCGCGGCTGTTGCCGACTTCGTCGGAGCTGCACCTCGCGGGTCGCACTGCGGATCAACAGGTCCTGTACCTGATCGTCGCGGCGATGCTCGGCCTCGTCATCCCGCCCGTCGTGCTCGGGGCAATGCAGTCGGCCGGGTTGATCAGCCTGCAGGTCTACGTGCCGATCATCGCATCGCTCGGTGCGATGGTGCTCGGTCCGGTGATCGTCCACACGACGTTGGTGGAGGAGGCCGCCGAGACGCGAGTGGACCTCCGCTACCAGGTGTCTGCGTACCTCGACGTCGTGACGATGCTGCTGGCCGGCAACACCGGCTCCGAGGGCGCCCTCGAGCAAGCCGCGTATGCCGGCGACGGTCGTCTCTTCCTCGAGTTGCGGCGCCGCATGCGCGAATCCGGCGCCCGCGGGGCGAGCCTCACCGATGCCCTCCAGCGAACCGGAGCCGAGCTGGGGCTCGACGAGCTCGAGCAGGTGGCTGCGACGGCGGCCCTCAGTTCGGCCGAGGGCGCGCCGGTCGCCAGGACGTTGGCCGCGAAGTGCGCGACGCTACGGGCCGCCCTGTCGACCGAACAGGAGTCGGAGGCCCGTCTCAGGACGAGCCGTCTCACCACACCCATCGTCGGGATGGCCTTGATCTTCATGGCACTCGTCATGTACCCGGCACTCAACTTCTCGTGAACACGAAGGAGCAGACATGAACGACGTCCCGATGATGATCACCGGCATGACGCAGCAGTTGTATGGAGCGTTGCGGGGTGCCTTCGGTCGCGGGTCGGCCGCCCGACCCGACGGCCACGAGGCCGCCCGCGATCGTGGCGCCGTGTCGCTCGAACAGGTGCTCTGGTTCGTCGCTGCAGGCGTGAGCGTCGTGGTGATCGCCACGATCCTCTGGAACCAGATCCGCGATCAGGCGAACACTCCGGTCGATCCACCCGTCGCTCCCACCCCCTGACGCCTGCACCGCCGATGCCGCAGACCGATCGGGGGTCGACATCGTTGACCACCGTGCTGCTGACGCCCGTGTTCGTGGGCCTCGCCTTCACGGCGTTCCAGGCTGCGATGTTCACGCACGCCCGGACCGAAGCCCGTTCGGTCGCTCGCGACGCCGCGGTGCTCGTGGCCCGCCACGGGGCATCGGCCGATGCAGTCGAGATGTCGGCCGAGGACGTGCTGCGGCGGGCCGAACTGCTGAGTGGCACCGACGTCGACATCCGCATCGACGGACAGTTGGTGGTCGTGCGGCTCACCGGGAACGCCCCAGGCATCATCCGCGGCACGGCAGCAGGCATCGACATCACCGAGTCGCTGCCGATCGAGGGGTTCCGGCCATGAACGACCGTGGCTCGGCCGACGCGCTCGGACTGGTGCTCATCGCGCCTGCGGTCCTCGGGCTCGCCCTCCTCGTGATCGCGCTCGGCCGTGGTGTCGATGCGACCGCCCAGGTCAGGTCGGCAGCCGAGTCGGCGGCGCAGGCTGCCGCGCTCGAGCGGAACCCCGCTGCAGCCGGCGCAGCTGCGCAGCGCGCCGTGGACGCCATGCTCGGCGACAGCTCCAGCTGCGACGACCCGTCGGTGGTCACCGTGTACCCCCCGACACCGCCCCGCGGCTCGGCGATCGCCGTCGGCATCGTTCGGGTGACCGTGTCGTGTCGGGTGTCGGACCGGGGGGTCGAAGTGATCAGCCAGCCGTACGACGACTCGGTCACTGCGGTCGCGACCGTCGATTTCTTCCGGGCGCGGCGATGAGACGGCGCGCAGCGTCCGATGAGCGACGTGGGCGCGGAGAGCGCGGTTCGGCCGTCGTCACGGCGCTCGTGCTGTTGTTCGCGTTCACCGCCGGCGGGGTCATCTGGCTGTCTCGCGACGTCAACCGGGTCGTCACGAATCGGTCGGCGGCGCAGTCGATCGCGTTCCAAGCAGCGCGAGCAGGTGCCCAGCAGGTCGAGGTCGGCTCCCTGCGCGGCAGCGGCGACGCAGCGGTGGTGCTGAACCTCGAGCGCGCGCGGACCGAGAGCCTGCGGATCGCCGACGAGATGTTCGCTGCGTACGGCGTGACCGGCACGTCGTCGCTCACGATCGACGGAGACACCGTCACGGTCACCGTGACGATCACCGACCCGAACGGCGAGGCCACCGCCTCCGGTTCGGTCCAGGCCCGAACCGGTCCTTGACGATGCGATTTCCCTTCTCACGATCTGGCTCCCCCCATTCGGAATGAGAGAATCGAGACGAGATGGCTGATCGCGCAGCGAACCGGGAAGGCGTCGCCACCAGGCTGTTGGTGTTTGCGCGCTCGGTGCTCCTCGTGGCGGTCGTCGCTGCCGGGATCCCGGCGCTGCTCGTCTGGGTAGCGCGTGAACGCTTCGGAGGCGGCTCGCCGTTCCACGGAGTAGCTGGTCCCGCCGACTGGAGCGGAGATCGGATCCGATCGTCGCTGACCGACCGGCTCACCGACCAGATGATCGCCGACATCGTGATCCGGCTCGCGCTGGTGGTCGCATGGGTGGCGGTCGCCGTGCTCGTCCTCACCGTGATCGCCGAGGTCGTACACATGCTCCGGCACGACGGCCTCGCCCTGCCCGACGTCCGCGGCCTCGGTGTGTCCCAGCGAACCGCCCGTGTGATCGCATCGGGTCTTCTGGTGATCGTGCCGCTGCTGACCTCCCCGGCTGCCGTCATCGCCGATGGTTCGACGGAGCTGGTTCCCGATCGAGTCGTCGCAGCTCGCGCCGCCGATGCGCCACACGCGTCCGTCGTTCGATCGGCCGACTCGCGTGACTCGTCCGATCCGATGGCAGCCCGACGCCGCGGGCCCTCTGCGGCGCGGGTCGGCGAGGTCGAGACGCCACCGATCCCCGTCGTCGCGACCGGTCGGTACGTCGTACAGTCGGGCGACTCGGTGTTCGGCATCGCCGAACGAATCGCGGGCCCCGACTCGGCCAGTGTCGCCGCGTTCGCCGAGCAACTCGTCGACCTGAATCTCGGGCGTCACATGCCCGACGGCCGACACTTCGACAACGCGGCATTCATCGATGTCGGCTGGGTGCTCGAGCTGCCGGTCCGGTCGGATCCCGCGTCCGATCCCGGTGCGGCGACCGCCGAGCTCGCAGCATCCGACGTGCACGTCGTCCAGCAGGGCGAATCGCTGTGGTCGATCGCCGACGAGGAACTCGGCGACCCGTCGCGCTGGCCGGAGGTCTACGAGGCGAACATCGGCCGCACGTTCGACGATGGTTCGAGCCTGGACGACCCCGACCTGATCCGGCCCGGATGGGATCTCGACCTCCCTGTCGACGACCAGGCGGCCGCGGAACCGTCGATCGCCATCGACGGCACGACGGCCGAGCCGGTGACCGGCGACGCCGAAACACCACTCGACGCGGCGGCCGAACGCGCGGTGCCCGAGCGGTACCTGGATTCTCTCGACCCGGCGGGCATCGCCGATGCCGACGCATCGGTCAGCGTCACCGCTGACGCCCCGGGCAGGCGCGACAACGTCTGGGAGGCGCCGGATGCCGCATCGGTGGACGATTCCGCCGCCAGCGGCGAAGCGCGCGTGGCCGACGAAGCGGTCACCGCAGATGACGGAGCCGAAGGAGGGGCCGACGAGACGGTGGCAGCGATCGATCCGGCCGTTGCTCGGTCAGGAGCCGAGGTGTCGGGTGGCACCGACTCGCACCGCGACCAGGACGACGACTCGAACGCACCGGCGCCGCTCGTGTTCGGGAGTGCCGCGATGCTCTCGACTGGGGTGCTGACGCTGCTCGCAGTCCGTCGCCGCCACCAACTCCGCCGGTCGCGGCCCCGCGCGACGCTGCCCGAACCAGCCGGCCGGCCCGCCGCCACCGAACGCGCCTTGCGGGCGGTCGGTGCCGGAGAACGCTTCGTCCGGGTGGAGACGGGCGTCCGGGCGGCCGCGGCACCGCTCGTCGATCACGGTCAGCGAGTACTCGCCTGCACCGTCGCTACGGACGGTTCGCTCGAGTTGCTGGCGACCGGCCCGGTCGAGCTACCGGCGCCGTGGGAGGGGGCCGGCGACACGTGGCAGCTCGCTGCGTCGACCCCACTCGAGCTGCTCGCCGAGGCCGCCGTCGGCGTCGGCGTCCCGAGTCCGACGCTCGTTCAACTCGGAACCGACGAGCACCGCCGGGACGTGTACGTCGACCTGGAGGCGATCGAGGCGATCGAGATCGGCGGACCCGGTGCACATGCCGATTCGATCGTGGCCGCCCTCGCCGCAACGCTGGCCGGTTCGGTGCTCGCGGAGGTGACCACGCTCGTCGGGGTCGGTGTACCCGACGAGGCGTTCCTCGGCCACCGGCTCTACACCCCGGTCCGTGACGGGCCGCGAGCATTCGAAGCCGCAGCGGACGCGATCGGATCGACGGCCTCGATGGCGGCGTCGACGTTCGAGTTGCGTACTCGTGGTTCGGCAGGGGAGACCTGGGAGCCGGCGGTGATCCTTGCCGGCTCCGCTGTCGGCACCATCAGCCCACCAGAACAGCGGACCGGCCTGGCGGTCGTGTCGGCGTCACCGATCCACGGTCCGTCCAGCCGGCTGGCGCCCGATGGCGATGCCTGGGCACTGCTCCCTGCCGGGATCCGGCTGACCCCGGTCGGCCTGACGCCCGACGACATCGGCGCTGTCGCCGAACTGGTCACCGTCGTCGAACCAGGGCCCGTGCCCGAACCGCGGACCGAGCCGGAGTCGCAACTCGATCGCGGGGCGTTGCGCGACGACCACACGATCGTCACCGTGCGCGACGACGACCCCGTGGGACCCCTGGCGGACGTCGCGGGCACCGTCGTCGACGCCCGCGCGGACCTGGTGCGCACCACGTCGTTCGACACGTCGTCGGTCCCAGCGTCCGCGGCCGAACTGTCGCCCCCGTACCGGCTGCTCGTCCGGCTGCTCGGCCCGGTCGACGTCGTCGATGTCGAGGGCCGTTCGGTGACGTTCGAACGTTCCAAGACCCGTGAGCTGGTGTCCTGGTTGGCGACACACCGTGAGCGATCGACCCGCTCGGCAGCGCGCACGGCCCTGTGGGAACTCGACGTTCGTGACGCGACGTTCGCGAACGTCGTGTCCGAGGCGCGGCGGTCTCTCGCCCGGCTGACCGAACCCCCGCCGGGTGAGGAGTGGGTCGGCCGCACGATGACCGGCGATCTGCCGCTCCACGCGCTCGTCGTCACCGATGCCGACGTGATCCGGCACGCGCTCCACGCAGCCCGTGTGCAGCCACCGGCGCAGGCGATCGCAACGCTCGAACCGGCGGTCGATCTGATCGTCGGGATGCCGTTCGAAGGGACGTCGTACCTGTGGCCCGACAGCGAGGGGATCACGTCGAATCTGGTGCTCCTCGCGACGACGGCGACGAGCGAGCTGGCGGCGCACTGCTTGTCGATCGGCGACGTCGAAGGGGTGTTCAGGGCGACGGGACGGGGCCTGCAGGTGCTGCCCGCCCACGAGGAACTGATCGGTCTTCGCATGGAAGCCCACGCCCGCACGGGAGACCACGCCGGCATCAGGCAGGAGTGGGAGAGCTATGAGCGGGTGATCAACGCCGATCCGTGGAGTGACGGCGAACCGGCTCCGAAGCTCGTCGAACTGCGCCGACAGCTGCTCAACCCGTCGCGCTGAGTCCGACGCGCCGTCTCGTGCAGGTCGGCGGCGTGTTCAGCGGGGGCCGGTCAGGTACTGGACCGATGCACGTTCGGCGACGTTGCCCTTGATGAGTTCCTCGATGAGCAGGACGTGCTGCGGATGATCACGGTAGGTGCGGAAGTCGTTGACGTTGTCGAAGTCGGCGACGACGACGTAGTCGAAGTTGCCTTCCGACACACCGACGTCGCTGCCGTGCACGTAGTTCCGGATCACGTCGATCTCCATCGGGAGCGCGCTCAGGCCGCTACGAACCCGCTCGACGTGCTCGTCGTCGACGTGGTCCTCCCACTTGAACATGACGACATGACGAAACGGCATCGGTGGCTCCCTGGGGTGGCGAAGGGTCGGTGGCTAGCTGTACTGGCCGAGGATCGTGTTCTCGGTCACGCGTTCGAGCGTTTCCTTGACCGACTCGGCGATGTCGGTGTCGACGCCGTCGACCGCGGCGAGGTCGTCGACGGTCGCCCGTTGGAGTCGGGCGAGCCCACCGAAACGATCGACGATCGACGCGGCGACCTCGGGCGTCAGCTTGCTGACGCGACGGAGCAGACGGAATCCGCGTGGCGCGATCTCGTCGCCGAGCTCGACGTCGGCGAGGTGCAGCGTCGCCAGCGCCATGCGGGCGTCGAGCACGTCGTCGTCCTTCATCCGTGACATCTCGGCGACCGTGTCCTCGACGTTCCGATGAGGTGGCAGATAGTCGGAGATCACCAGCTCGACCTCGTCGTTGATGTCGGTGTAGATCTCGTCGAGCTGGAGGCGGAGCAGGCGGGCGTCCACCCCGAGTTCGATGATCATGGTCTCGATCTCGTCGGCGATTCGATGCACCATCTCGCCGCGCTGGACGACCGTGACGACATCGCGCACGGTCACGACGTCTTCGATCTCGACGGCCGTCAAGTTGTCGAACGCGTCCTCGAGTCGCGCCTTGTACCGCTCGAGCGTCTGCAGCGCCTGATTGGCCCGGTCGAGCAGTCGACCGACCTCCTGCAGCTGCCGCTTGAGCCCGCCCGCATAGACGTTGATGACACCCATCTCCTCGGACGCCGACACCACCGGAACGTCGAGCGATCGGGCGACACGCTCGGCCGTGCGGTGTCGAGTCCCGGTCTCGCTGGTCGGCACGGTCGGGTCGGGGACGAGGTGCACGTTTGCGCGGGCGATTCGCCCACCGTCGTTGGAGATGATGATCGCGCCGTCCATCTTGGCGAGCTCCGACACCCGCTGCGGGCTGAATGGCGCATCGACCAGGAAGCCGCCGGAGCAGATCGAGAGCACCTCCGGATCATCGGAGAGCACGATCAGTGCACCTGCCTTGGAGCGCACGACCCGGTCGATGCCGTCACGCAGTGGCGTGCCGGGACCGACCCTTGCGAGGGCGTCTCGCATGGCCTCGTTGGCGCCCCGGTGCCGATTGTCCACGGCGAGATCCTAGTGGACAACGGTCGGTGTCGGCCTCGCAGCCTCTCGGGGTCGGCTCAGAAGTCGAAGGTGGCGAGTACGGCGGCATGGTCGGAGCCGAGATGGGTGGTGTCCCGCGGGTCGTCGTCGATCGACGGCAGTGGTCCGCCGCCAGCTTGGACGGTGGTGACCGCCACTGTGCGAAGGGCGAGGAATCGACTGACGAAGATGTGGTCGATCAGTTCGCCTCGTCCGCGGTAACGACGTGTCACTCTTCGCTCGAGATCGATGAGCGGTGCGAGGTTCGACAGCCGTTGTCGGTCACCGGCGTCCGGGACATCGAACCCGCGAGTGCCGATCTCGGACCCGGGCGGCCCGTTGAGGATTTGTGTCGTCGCGGCTTCCACCTCGTCGTTCATGTCGCCGAGCAGTACGAACGGTTCGTCGACGCCGCGGTGGGCGATCGTGCGGTTCATCCACTCTCGCACCGTGGTGGCCTCGGAGGAACGACGGTTCAGCGCGTAGGCGCCGAAGCGGGCCCGCTCGTCTTCGCTCAGTGGAAAGAACCGGCCGCCCGGGTAGCTGAGCAGCTTCGACTTGAGGTGACACGTGACCAGCCGCAGATCACGCTTGTTGGCGGTGACGGTGATCTGCAACGCACCGCGACCCATGCCGTCCATCGTCGGCGGACCGGCGGAACCGGCGGGATCGTCGCCGGTCTGGACCGGGAGCAGGCCGGGCGGGAACGACACGACGTCGGTGGGCTCCCGGATGACGCGCGTCGAACAGAACCCGACCCGGATGCCGCGACTGTCGGGCCGGCCGAGTGCGAGGTGCGGCAGCTGCCACGTGAGCGCGGCTTGGAATTGCTCCATGACTTCGGCGGTGCCGACCTCCTGGACCGCCAGGACGTGCGGCCGGGCCCGGTCGACCACGGCGGCCAGCGACGTGATCTTGGCCTCGAGCTGTGCTGCGGTGCCGGGGCCGCTGTCGTGCCCGACTCCGAGCAGGTTCTGCAGGTTCCACGTCATGATCCTGAACTCGGCCATCTCGGGTCTCCTCGCTGCTTCACGCCAGCATGGCAGCACGCAGTCGACGACGGCCACCGATTTCGGTCGGTGGATCGTTCGCGGACCGTTCTGGCGCGGAGCGTGATCCCTGGCGTCGGTCAGATGAGGCCGGCGGCAGCGAGCGCCTCCGGGAGGGTGCCGACCCGGATCATCCGGATCGAGTCGCCGTCGGGCGCCGGCGAGTTCTTCGGTGCGATCACCCTGGTGAACCCGAGGCGGGCGGCCTCGCTGAGCCGCCGCGGGGTGTGCGCCACCTGGCGTAGCTCGCCGCCGAGGCCGACCTCACCGAACGCCACCATGTCGGAGGGCAGCGGCCGGTCGGTGATCGCGCTCGCGATCGCCAGACACACTGCGAGATCGAGACCGGGTTCGACGAGTCGGACCCCGCCCACCGTCGAGGCGTAGACGTCCTGCTGCTGCACGGCAACCCTCGCTCGCTGCTGCAGCACGGCGAGCAGTAGCGCCAGCCGGTTGCCGTCGATACCGAGCGCGGTGCGACGGGCGGGCACGTTCGGCGGTGCCGGTGTGGTCAGCGCCTGGACCTCGACGACGATCGGACGGTGGCCCTCCATCGTGGGCGCGATCGCGGAGCCCGGCACACCGGTTCGCCGATCACCGAGGAACAGATGGCTCGGGTCGGGTACCCCGACGAGCCCGACACCGGCCATCTCGAACAGCCCGAGTTCGCTCGTCGGACCGAAACGGTGTTTGGCCGCCCGCAGCAGCCGCAGCGCGTGGTGACGGTCGCCCTCGAACGACAGCACCGTGTCGACGAGGTGCTCGAGCACGCGTGGGCCCGCGAGCGACCCGTCCTTGGTCACGTGCCCGACGAGTACGACCGGGAGCTCGCGCAGTTTGGCCACGTTGACCAGTTGCTGCGCGCAGCCCCGGACCTGCGTGATCGAACCGGGCGCGGACCCGATCGCCGGATCGTGCACGGTCTGGATCGAGTCGATCACGACGATGTCGGGTCGCACGTCGTCGATCGCCGTGAGGACGTGAGGGAGTGTCGTCTCGGCGAGTAGCCAGAGCGAGTCGCCGATCGCGTCGAGCCGTTCGGCGCGCAGGCGGACCTGCTGGGCGCTCTCCTCGGCGGTGACGTACAGCGCCGTGCCCGTCCAGTCCGCCACCAACTGCAGCAGGATCGTGCTCTTGCCGATGCCGGGCTCGCCGCCGAGCAACGTGACCGATCCGGGCACGACACCCCCGCCGAGCACCCGGTCGAGCTCGCCGATGCCCGTGGGGATCGGCCTACCGACCAGCGGGTCGATCTCGCCGATCCGTTGCGGCGATGATGATGCCCGTCCGATGACCGCCACGTCGTGCGGCACCGCGACCTCCTCGACCAGGGTGTTCCACTGACCACACGAGGAGCACTGCCCCGCCCACTTCGGATGCGAGGTACCGCAGTCGGTGCACACGTGCTCGATCTTCGCCTTGGCCATGCGGGCCAGTCTGACCGAGGGGTGTCACAGGATCGGGGAGTGTCACCAGCGACGGGGGCGTCGACCGGGTCGACCCGGTGCCGGTACGGTGATCGGTTCATGTGCCGGTGGCCGGGGCCTTCGTGACGACGGCGCGGCTCGGGGCGTCGGTCGATTCGATGCAGGCGGAGCGATCGAGCCGTCGTGGGATCCGACGCAAGAGGTCCTCGTGAACCTCGGCGAAGCGAGACACCACGCCGGAACCGCAGCGTGTCGCCATCCTGAGGCCGCAGATCGGCATGGTCGTGCTCGATCGGGCCGAGATCGTCAGCGGGATGTGGGGGTACGGGCGGCACCGTCGGGAACCGAGCCCGTTCGCGTCGACGAGACGTGTCGGTTCCGAGTGTGCGGCGCGAGTCGGCTCGTCGTCGGCGTCGACGACACCGAGTCGCACCCAGATGCGTTCACGTCGATCCGATCGGGCTCCCGAGCACCTGGTCGGCCAGCATCCGGCCGGCGAGTGGACCGATCGTGAGGCCGCTCGCGCCGAGGCCGGTGCCGACGTGGAGCCCGGCGACGCCCGGAACCGGTCCGATCGTGGGCCGTCCACGTGACGCGAGCGGACGGAGGCCGACCCGGGTCTCGATCACGGTGGCATCGGCGAGACCCGGTGCCCAGCGGAGCGTTGCGTCGAGCACTTCCCGTTGACCGGCGACGGTGACGCGGGTGTCGAACCCCGACCCCGTCTCGCGTGTCGCGCCGACGACGACGCGCCCGTCGTCGAACGGCACCAGGTAGTGCGGTCCGGGCGCGAGGATGCTCGCCCACCCGTCGGTCGTCGCCCAACCTGCCTGGTGGGTGACAGCCAGATGGACGATCTGTCCCTTCTGGGGCTCGACGTCGACCTCGATGCCGTGCACGGCCAACAGGGCACGCGTCCAGGCACCTCCGGCGACCACGACGGCATCGGCGTCGATCTGCCGGCCGTCGAGGGTGACGCCGCGTGCCCGGTCGCCGACGACGACCAGGTCGACCGAGCCGGGTCTCGTTTCGCTCCGTGAGGCGCGCAGCAGCGTTGCCGTCATCGCCCGCCCGTCGAGACGTGCGCCTGCACCGATCCACAACCCGTCGAGATCTCCACGAAGTGGTGGGAAGTGACGCTGCGCGTCGTCTCCACTCATGCGGTGAACGTCGCCGATCGCCCTGCTCCCGGCTGCCCGTGCGCCGACGCGTCGTTCGATGGTCGCCAGCTCCTCGTCCTCGGAGGCGAGCGCGATCGCCCCGATGCGGCGGTAGCCACTCTCGAGTTCACCGAGCTGTTCCAGTCGATCCACGATCTCGGGGATGGCGACGGCACCGGCCACGTAGAGCGCGACGAACTCCTCGTCGGTCGCGGCCGTCGGCCACGGACAGATGATCCCGGCACCGGCGGGGGTGGCCGCGCCGGCGCGTGCTCGATCGACGACGATCACCTCGGCGCCCCGGTCGGCCAGATGGAACGCCGCCGAGGCGCCCACGATCCCCGCACCGACGACCACGATCCGCATCGAGTCAGTCTTGCACGGCATCGCGGAGGCCCATCTCTCCGCCTGCTTCGAGCGTTCTGTCGAGGCCGACCGGCGAGCTCCCAGCTCGTCGACGAATCCGCCGTCGAGCAGGAATCAGTCGACGACTGCGGCCGTGATCTCGTCCGGGAGTCCGCGGTCCCGGTGGTCGGGGTGCTGGGAGGAGTCGATCGCGATGTGCGATCGCGCGATCGAGTTCGTGGAGTGATCGACAGGCGGCCCGAGCGCGATGACGACCGCCCCGACCGCCGGCAGACCACCCCACGTCTGCTCCGGGATCCGTCCTGTCTGTGTCGACACGACGGAACGGTCGTTCCGCCCTGCGCGAGGCAAACGTCGTGCGCGCCGGTCCGAGGAGGATCCCAGCCAGTCGTGTCGTCTCCGTCCCGGGTCGCTTCCTCCCGTGCCGGCTCGACGCCGGTCGGCCGTGCATCGGCCCGTCGGGCCCGTGACATCCGGCGTGGCCGGCCCGGCACGCCGACCCGTACGACGATCGAGCCATGACAGCAGCGATGGCCGGTCGGAAGGTGCTCGTCACCGGTGCGAGTTCGGGGATCGGCGCAGCGATCGCCGACGCCATCGTCGCCGACGGCGGACGGGTTGCGCTCGTGGCCCGCTCGGCCGCCACGGTCGAGCAACAGGCGGGGCGGCTCGGTGACGCCGTCGCTGCCCCGGCCGACGTGACCGATGCCGCAACGCTCGCCGACACGATTCGCCGCGCCGCCGGGGAGATGGGTGGTCTCGACGCGGTTGTCGGTTGGCCGGGATCGTCCGACCCGGAGGGATCGGCGAATCGTCGCCGGCCGACTGGCAGGCCATGTTCGATGTGAACGTGCTCGGCGTGCTCAACACGGTGTACGGGTCGCTCGGCCACCTCCGGGCGTCCGACCCGGCCGACGTGATCGTGATCTCGTCGATGTCGGGCCGGCGCCGATCGTCGGTGGCGTTCGGGTTCTACGCGGCGACCGAACACGCGGTGCACGTCGTCTCCGACAGCCTCCCTGAGGAACTCGGTCCGGACGGTGTGCGAGTCACCGTGATCTCGCCCGGATTCGTCGACACCCCGACGGCCTCGACGACGAAGCGACCCGGACCCGGTACCAGGAAGCTACGTCCACCCAGTGCCTCGACGCCTCGACCGTGGCCGCCCAGGTCGTCAACGCACTCTCGCTGCCGGCCGGCGTCAACCTCGTCGAGATCGCGATGCTCTCCACCGACCAGCGCTGAACGACGTGCCGGTCTCGCCGTGAGCAGCATCCGAGACCTCGTCGGCCGGACGGTGACGGAACAATCGTGGTCGACGGTGGGTTGAGTTCCACATGGCAACCGCTACCTGGAATGGCACCGTGATCGCCCGGTCCGACGAGACCGTCGTCGTCGAGGGCAACCACTACTTCCCACCCGGCTCGGTCTCGGCCGAGCTGCTGGAGTCGACCGATCATCACACCACGTGCCCGTGGAAGGGCCAAGCCAGCTACTTCGACGTCGTCGTCGACGGTGAGCGCAGTACGAATGCCGCGTGGACCTACGTGGAGCCCAAGGACGCCGCGAGCAACATCAAGGACCACATCGCGTTCTATCCCGTGGTCACGGTGACCGCCTGACACCTCGAACCGGAGGGTGTCGAGCGTCGTCACGACCCCTCCACTCCGACCGATTCCCACGAGCACCCAGGCTGCCGATGTGGTCGCCCGGCACTCGGGCAACGGTGACGCCCGACCTGCAGACCTGTCCGAACTCTGCGGGCGCGGCCGCGTGGTCGGACACGAAGTTGTCGACGAGGCCGGCCGAATCCCGTTCTGCACCACCAGGACTCGCCGCGGACACGGAGGTCGGCGGGTACATCGATGTCGCCGTCGAGGCGATCGAGATCCTGACACCGTGTGCCGACTTCGAGGCCCTCTGGTGCCCGTTCACGGTCGGGGCCGACCCGGTACCCGGTGTACGTCGCGCGCCACCCGCCCGACGCCCGGGCCGGGCTTCGCGACGCGCTCGAAGCCGCAGTCCAGGCCGCACCGAGTCGCTCACGGTCCGCCGTGACCGCCACCAACCCGTGAGCGAGGGGTCGCCCGCACTCGTCGCCCTCACCGTGACGTCTCCGTCGAATGGGCGGCGACATCGAACGAAGCCGGTGACCGAGCGCCCCGGCCGATCCGCGTCGGTAGGGTGCTCGACATGGCTACTTCATTCCCGCCGTTCGACGGTTCCGCGCCACAGCGACAGCAGTTCTCCGAACCGCCCGAGATGGGTATCGACCCGTCGAAGCGATACACGGCCGAGATGAGCACATCGATGGGCGACATGGTGATCGCCCTCGATCCGATCAAGGCGCCGAACACTGTCAACAGCTTCGTGTTCCTCGCCCTCCACCACTACTTCGACGGGATCATCTTCCACCGCATCATCAACGGGTTCGTCTGCCAGGGTGGAGACCCGACCGGAACCGGGCGCGGCGGCCCCGGCTACCGCTTCGACGACGAGCTGCCCCGGCACGGTGAGTACGAGATCGGTTCCGTCGCGATGGCCAATGCCGGCCCCAACACCAACGGCAGCCAGTTCTTCCTGATCTCCGGGCCGAACGGCGCCGGCCTCCCGCCCCAGTACGCCCTGTTCGGCAAGATCGTCAAGGGCCTCGACGTCCTCGACGCGATGCAGAACGTCCCGACCGGTCGTGGCGACCGTCCGAAGCAGGACGTGGTCATCAACTCGGTCACCATCACGCAGCACGACGACTGACCCGGGTCGGGCGCGAGACGCCGATCGCGGCCTTGCGCCTCACCGCACGCAGTCCGGAGGCGACGCGACGATGTGGGCGACACGCCCCTCGGCGGGCTGGCCGGCGTGCATGCCAGAATCTTGCGATGGCTCGACCCAAGCGCACGTCACTGTCGGCTGCGCAGGCACGCCGGCTCGCGCTCGGGGCGCAGGGCTTCGCCGACAGGCGTCCCACCGGTCGGGTCGACCGCCGGCACCTCCGTCGGGTGCTCGACCGCATCGGTCTCATCCAGATCGACTCGGTCAATGTGCTGGTTCGCAGCCAGGAGCTCCCGTTGTTCGCCCGGCTCGGTCCGCACCCCCGCTCGCTGATCGGCGACGCGACCGCCGACGGGGAGCTGTTCGAATACTGGGTGCACGAGGCGTGCCACGTGCCCGTCGAGCAGTACCCGATGTATCGGTGGGCGATGGACTTCCATCCGCGCTGGAAGGGATTCCGCAAGTTCGCTGCCGAACGCGCCGACTTCGTCGACGCCGTCCGCGACCGGGTCCGGGCCGAGGGACCGATCGTGGCGAGCGATCTGCAGGCACGCGACCGGCCCAAGGAGTCGTGGTGGGACTGGGACGACGGCAAGCTCGCCCTCGAGTACCTCTTCCGCACCGGTGAGGTCGCTGCGATCCGCCGGCCGAACGACTTCGCCCGCCTGTACGACCTCGCCGAACGCGTCATCCCGGCCGAGTTCCGCGAGGCCCCGGCGCCGAACGAACACGACGCCAAGAAGCTGATGCTCGAGCTCGCGGCCAAGTACCAGGGGGTCGGCACAGCGGCCGACCTGGCGGACTACCACCGGCTCGCTCACACGCGACCGCTCCTCGCCGAGCTCGTGGAGGAGGGACGCCTGTACGAGGTCGAGGTCGAGGGGTGGGATCGACCTGCATACCTCCATCCCGACGCGACGATCCCCCGCCGGATCGATGCCCGTGCGCTACTCAGCCCGTTCGATCCGGTCGTGTGGTATCGGGATCGAGCCCTGCGCCTTTTCGGCTTCCACTACCGGATCGAGATCTACGTCCCCCAGTCGAAACGGCGCTACGGGTATTTCGTCCTGCCGTTCCTCCTCGGCGACCGACTCGTCGGCCGGGTCGATCTGAAAGCCGACCGGGCGGCCGGGACGCTGCTCGTGCAGAGTGCGTGGGTCGAGCGCGGGGTGTCGGAGGTCGAGATCGTCGAGGAGCTCGCCGCCGAACTGGCGCTGATGGCGGGATGGCTCGGCCTCGACCGCATCGAGGTCGGTCGACCGGGTGACCTCAGCCGAGCACTACGTCGGGTGGTGGCTGCAACGCCCATCGCAGCCCGCGGGTGACGGCCTCGCCCGCTGGGCGGACCGCCACGGCCTCGGCGAGCGGGAACCACGGCAGCCGCAACGGCCGTCGTGCCCAGCGCGGCAGCAGCGCCACCGCGCTCGCCGCCAACACGCCGTACGGTGCCCGCGCAGCGGGTGGCATCGGCGGCTGCCACAGGAGGTACCGGGCGACATCGCTGGCAGCGGTCGAGGCGTGCAGCTCGCCTCGGAACGACCGCAGCTGGTCGCGCAGCCCACGCTCCGACTCCGGCGGAGCAGGCACACCCAGCGCACGGGCGATGACCGCCATCTGCCTCACGTACCGGTCGGCGTCGGCGTCGCTGAGCGACCCGGCGCCGTGTCGTCGGTACGCCGCGAGGAAGCTGTCGGCCTCGACCACGTGCACCCACCGGAGCAGGTGCGGGTCGTTGGCGGCGTACGGCCGACCATCGGGAGCGATGCCGACCACGCGCTCGTGGACGGCCCGCACGCGGTCGACGGCTGCCTGGGCGTGGTCGGCGGAGCCGTAGGTGGTCGCCCCCAGGAAGTGGGCCGTGCGCTGCAGCCTCCCCCACGGGTCGTGCCGATAGTCGCTGTGGTCGGCCACACCGGCCATCGCCAGCGGATGCAACGACTGGAGCAGGAGCGCCCGCAGCCCACCGATGAACATCGAACTGTCGGCGTGGATGCGCTGGATCGGGGATCCTTCCTCGAACCATCGTTCGGCACCGGGGGCGTGGATCTCCGCGTGGCGTTCGGCGGCGTCGGGGCCGACGACCCGATCGCGTACCTGCACGGCGAGCCATGCTCTCAGGTGTTCGCTCGGGGTCATCACTCCATGGTGACACGCAACAACTACGCTCGCTTGGCGTGCCGACGGATTCTCCCTTCCTGACCGATCCGTCGGACGACGACCCCGTCACCGGGGAACTCCCCGAGACGACCCGCAGGCGGGCCGCCGTCGACGGGACCGGCCCCGACCGGTCTCAGCGGATTCCACCCTGGGTGGTTCGGGCGATCGCCCTCTTCTGGGTCGGCTACATCGCCGTCTCCGTGCTGGGGCGGGTGTGGGACCGGTTGGCCGGCTTCGGCCTCCTGGTCCTCGTCTCGCTGTTCCTGTCGCTGGCGATCGAGCCGGGTGTCAATCGGCTCCACCGCCGGCGCGGTTGGCGGCGGGGCAGTGCGACCGCGTTGATCCTGTTCGGAGTGCTGTTCGCGATCGCGACGTTCGTGGGCGCGATGGGGACCCTGGTCGGCACCCAGATCGCCGACCTGCTCCAGAATTCCGAGACGTACATCCGCGACACGGTCGACGCGATCAACGACACCTTCAACACGTCGCTCGATCCACAGCAGGTCGTCGACGAATTCAACCGCGACGACGGACCGGTCCAGCGGTTCATCGACAGCCAACAGGACAACGTCGTCCAACTCTCACTCCAGGCCCTGAGCGGCATGTTGGCCGCCCTGTCGATCATGCTGTTCACGTACTACCTCGTCGCCGACGGTCCTCGTCTCCGGCGCGCGATCTGCTCGCGTCTGCAGCCCGACCGCCAACGCCAGGTCCTCGCCGCGTGGGAGCTGGCGATCACCAAGACGGGTGGCTATCTGTACTCCCGCGCCCTCCTGGCGCTGCTGTCGGCATTCTTCCACTGGATCGTGTTCCAGGCGGCGGGTATCCAGGCGCCGATCCCGTTGGCGATCTGGGTCGGGCTCGTCAGCCAGTTCCTCCCGGTCGTCGGCACGTACATCGCCGGGCTGTTGCCGATCCTGCTGACGTTCCTCGATTCGCCCGGCAAGGCCGTGATCGTGTTCGTGTTCATCGTCGTGTACCAGCAGATCGAGAACTACTTCTTCGCGCCGCGCATCACCGCTCGCACCATGGAGCTGCACCCCGCGGTGGCGTTCGGCGCCGCGCTCGCCGGTTTCTCGTTGTTGGGCGGCGCGGGCGCGCTCCTGGCGCTCCCGGCAGCGGCGATGGTGCAGGCCATCATCAGCGAGTGGGGGGAGCGGCACGAAGTGATCGAGAACGAACTGGTCCATCTGGGAGCGATCGACGAACCCGACGTCGACGACGATCCGAGCGGACGCGATGCCTGACGTCGAGCTCGTCGCGATCACCGACCGTTCGGGCTTCGACGAGAGCTGTCATCACGGCGCGGTCGTCGCCGTCGACGGATCGGGGTCGGTGGTCACGCAGATCGGCGACGTCGCCGCACCGATCTACCCACGGTCGTCGAACAAGCCGATGCAGGCCGATGCGATGATCCGGCTCGGGTGGGACCCGACACCCGAACAGCTCGCTCTCGCCTGCGCGAGTCACGACGGTACCGAACGTCACATCGACGTCGTGCTCTCGACGTTGGGTCGCGCGGAGCTGACGCCCGACGACCTCCAGAACACGCCCGATCTGCCGCTGGACCGTGCCTCGGCGCGCGCCGTGATCGCGGCCGGCGGAGTGGAGGTGCCACTCCTCATGAACTGTTCCGGCAAGCATGCCGCCATGGTCGCCACCTGCCGCGTGAACGGCTGGCCGATCGACGACTACCTCGAGCCGCAGCACCCGCTGCAGCTCGCGATCACCGAGCGGATCGTCGAACTCGCCGGCGGGGTCGTGCACATCGGTGTCGACGGGTGTGGCGCTCCCGCGCACGTGATGTCGCTGCTCGACCTGACCCGCGGGTTCCGCACGCTCGCCGGCGAGCTCGGGGCGGTGTGGTCGGCGATGACCGAGCATCCCGACCTGGTCGGTGGTCAGGAGCGTGATGTGACGCGGTTGATGCGTGCCGTTCCCGACCTGATGTCCAAAGACGGCGCGGAGGGCGTGTTCGCGGCCGCGCTTCCCGACGGGCGCGGGGCAGCCGTCAAGATCGCTGACGGCAACAAGCGAGCCGCCGGCATCGTCTTGGCCGCCGCACTGACGACGGTGGGTGTCGACGTGGATCCCGGCGAGTTCGGATCACCGATCCTGGGCCACGGCGAGCCGGTCGGTCGGGTCCGCCCGACCTTCGGGGCCTGATCGTGGCCGGACCCGGGTTCCGGACGCTCGACGACGTCGAGTACGGCAAGGTCGAACAGGTCAGCCCGCTGATCCGCCGGGTGGTGGCGGAGAACCCGTCGAAGTTCACGTACCTCGGGACCGGCACCTACGTCGTCGGCCACGGCGACGTCGTGGTGATCGACCCCGGGCCGCGCCTCGACTCGCACCGCAACGCTCTTGGCGCAGCGATCTCCGGTGAGCGGGTGCGGGCGATCCTCGTGACGCACTGCCATGCCGATCACTCTCCGCTCGCGGCGTGGCTTCGCGACGAGACCGGTGCCCCGACGATCGCCTTCGGGCCGCACCCGCGACCTGATCCGGCGATCGAGCCCATCGAACGGCCCGCCGACGACGCCGAGATCGAGGAGTCGACCGACTACGACTTCGAGCCCGATCACGTTGCCGTCGACGGCGACGTGGTGGTCGACGGCGCAGGCGTCACCATGACGGCGGTCCACACGCCCGGCCACACCTCCAACCACACCTGCTTCGCGCTGTCCGAGGAGCGAGCGCTGTTCACCGGTGACCACGTGATGGGGTGGAGCACCACGGTGGTGTCACCGCCCGACGGCGACATGGCGGCGTACATCGATTCCCTGCGACGTGTCGCGGACCGCAACGACGCCGTGCTGTGGCCGACGCACGGCCCGCCCCGTGACGACGCGAAGCCGTACGTGACCGCGCTGATCGAACACCGGCTGGAGCGGGAGCGGAGCGTGCTCGACATGGTGCGAGCCGGTCGTTCGACGATCCCGGAGATCGTGGAGGTGCTCTATGCCGAGGTCCGCCCCGAGTTGCACAAACCGGCCGGCCGTAGCGTCTGGGCGCATCTCGAGCATCTCGTCGACCAAGGTCTCGTCGAGGTCGTCGACGCTGCGAGGCCGAGCCTCGAGAGCACCTACCGACCCGTGTGATCCGTCAAGATTCTTGACGGACCGCCGGGCCGCGTGATCGATCGACCACGAATCGCGTGATCTGGCCGCTTCCACGAGCCCGCGCGACCAAATTCCTTTGACACGGCTCGCCTCCGAATCGGACACTGGTGAGGTGGGAGCGCCGGGCGGGGCGCTCCCACGCCAATTTCCCACGGAGCCGTGGCGCCGACGTGCTGGGGCGGGCCGGGGCGTCAGGCCAGCTCGGAGATCGCCGTCGTCGCTCGGGCGATGTCGCGGAATCTCGTCGTGAGCGGTGAGAGTCCGAGCCGGATCACGTCGGGTTCGCGGAAGTCGGCGAGCACTCTCTGGTCGTCGGCGAGCTCATGCACGATGCGCTTCGCTTCCGGATGGTTCACGCAGACGTGCCCGCCGCGCCGGTCGTCGTCGCGAGGCGTCGCCGACGCGAGACCGAGCTCGTCGCAGCAGCCGAGCGCGAACCGTCCGAGCGCGATCGACTTGGTACGGATCGCTTCGATGCCGGCCTCGGCTGTGACCTCGATGCCGGCCTGCGCAGCGACGAGGCCGAGGATGCCGGGCGTGCCTGCGAGCATGCGTCCGATGTCAGGTCGCGGCTGGAACGTCGGGCCCATCTCGAACATGTTCGTCTGTGCGAACCATCCGTGGAACGGTTCGTCGATTCGGTCGATCAGTTCCTCGGCGACGTAGGTGAACGCCGGCGCGCCGGGCCCCCCGTTGAGGAATTTGTAGGTACAGCCGACGGCGAGTTGAGCGCCGGCGTCGTTCAGCCCGATCGGGTGCAGCCCGGCAGCGTGCGACAGGTCCCAGACCACGACCGCACCCGCGGCGTGGGCACGAGCGGTCTCGGCGGCGAGGTCGACGACCTCGGCCGAGCGGTAGTCGATCATCGACCGGACGACCACGGCGACGTCGTCGAGATCATCGAACCCCTGCCGCACCTCTCGCCCGTCGGCGCTCGCGATCGAATCGACCACGTAGCGGTCGGTCGGGAAGTCGCCGTCGTCGATCGCGATCACGGTGCGGTGAGGTTGCAGCCGGAGCGCCGCCCGGACCAGCTGGTAGAGGTTCACGGTGGTGCTGTCGTGCACGGCGACCTCGCCGGGACGCGCCCCGAGCACGGGTGCCAGCCGGGCACCGACCCGTTGGGGCAGATCGACCCAGTGCTCCCAGCTGCTGATGAGGCCGGTCGCCCAGTCCTCGCGCATGACGGCGTCGACCCGCTCGAGCGTGCGTTTCGGCGGCATCCCGAGCGAGTTGCCGTCGAGGTAGGCGAGCTCGTCGTCGACGATGTGGAACTCGTCCCGCCATCTCGCCAGCGGGTCGGCCGCATCGAGTTCGGCGGCGGTCTGCATCAGATCACTCATGGTCGGCCCATCGTGACACGTCGAACGAACGATGTCCGTGCTGGCCGAGTCGGCGATGCGTTCTCGCAATCGTGCAGCCCGAGGGGTCGTTGTTCGGTTGATGCCGGGGAGGCGATTCGGTGCACGCCGGTCGCGCGACGGCAATCCGGAGTTGCGATGAGCATGCCCGATGCGTGTCGGTCGGCAGGGACGGCACGATGCAAGGTCGCCGGTGCCGTCGGCACTCGCCCTGCCGGCGGTTCGTCGTTGCCCCTTCCGGCCGGCGGACCGCGTCGCCATGCCGTCAGGTCGCTATGCCGTCAGTTCGATGAAGCTGGCGTGGCGAACGAGGCCGTCGTTCGTGAACTCGGTCATCTCGATCGTGGCGGTCAGCACCGGCTCGACCCAATGAGCGCCGCGCTGGTACGCAGGAGGTGGGGTGGGGTCGAACGGGCAGTCGTCGACCTCGAGACCACGTAGGCGACCCGACAGTTCGTCGAGCGATGCCTGCGTGAACCCGGTGCCGACGCCCCCGGCGAACACGAGCGAATCCCCGTCCCACCGCCCGACGAGCAGCGCACCGAACGTGTTCGCCCGGTTGCCGTCGCCGCTCGTGAACCCGCCGATCACGACATCGACTCGCCGGCGGTGCTTGATCTTGCGCCAGTTCGGCGAACGCCTGCCGGGCGTGTACGGGGAGCCGAGCCGCTTCGCCATGATGCCCTCGAGGCCCTGCAGCCGGGTGGCCTCCATCAACTCGGGGCCGCCTCCCACCCGGTGCGCCGGCACGAGCCAGCTCACGCCCGGATCGACGAGCTGCCCGAGGAGCCGCCGCCGATCTTCGTATGGGAGGCCAATCGTGTCGTGGTCGTCGACACGGAGCACGTCGAAGATGTACAGGGCACCCGGCCGCTCGTGACGTTGGACCAGCTCGAACCGAGGTCGTGCGTCGTCGTCGAGCACCACGAACTCGGCGTCGAGAATCGCGGTGCCGGCATGCACGCCATCGGGCAGAGACGCCAGCTCGGGGTAGTCCGCCGTCACGTCGAGACCCTTGGTCGACTGGAGCCGCACCGTTCCGCCGTCCACGAAGGCGAGCGTCCGGTACCCGTCGTACTTGATCTCGTAGGCCCACCGGTCGTCGTCGGTCGGGAGCGCGCCGAGACCGGCCTTCATCGGCGAGACCGGGAACGTCAGGGGCACACGATCACCGGGGCGAGTGCGTCGACAGGATGCCAGCTTCGACGAACTCCTCGATGGCTTCGTCCGACAGCCCGAGCACCTCGCGGAGGACCTCGGCGTTGTCCTCTCCGCGGTAGCGGGGCGTGCCGGTCACGCCGACCCCGGGCGCGTCGCTGAACTTCCATGGGGCGTTCGGGATGCGGAGCCGTCCGCCGCTCCGATCGTCGACCGACGCCACGACCTCTCGTTCACGCGCCCAGTCGCTGTCACAGACCTCGGCGACCGATCTGACGGCGCCGACCGCCAGCTTGAACTGCGAGCAGCGCGCTTCGAGTGTCTCGGCGTCGGCCACCGTGGCGGCGTACTCGGCGATGTAGGTCTGCAGATCGCCGAGATGCTCCTGCCGTTCGGCGACCGTCGCGAACCGTGGGTCGTTGGCGAGCTCCGGTCGCCCGATCAGCGCGATGTACATCTCGAAGTTGCCCTTCGCGGCCGGATGTCCGGCGATCGCCACGGCGTCACCGTTGGCGACCGTGACGACCGGCTGGGCGGCATTGCCGAAACTCCGCACCCACTGGGGATCGATCTCGTCGTCCCACAGCTCGTCGTGGACGTGCTCGTTGACGTAGAGCATCACTTGCGCCATCGCAACGTCGATCCACTGGCCGCGGCCCGTGCGCTCACGCTGGTACAGCGCGGCGAGGATGCCGGCTGCTGCGTCCAGCGACGTGTACACGTCGGCGTGGCTGTGGCGGTCGGTGCGGTACACGCCGCCGCGGCCGTGGTCGCCCTGTGACTTGGTCAGCCCGGTCTCGGCTTGCACGACGGGCGCATACGCCCGACGGTCCTTCCACGGCCCGGTCGCGCCGTAGCCGGTGATCGAGGCGTACACGATCCGGGTGTTGCGTGCGGCCACCGCCTCGAAGTCGAGCCCGAAGCGTTTCATCACTCCGGGCCGGAAGTTCTCGACGAGGATGTCGGCGTGCTCGCAGATCTGCATCGCGAGCTCGCTGCCCTCGGCCCGGCTCAGGTCGATGCTGATCGAACGCTTGCCCGTGTTCTGCTGGGCGTAGTACGACGGCATGCTGTTGCGACGCGGTGCCGAGAATCGGGTGACGTCGCCGGCCGGTGGCTCGATCTTGATGACGTCCGCGCCGAGGTCCGAGAGCATTCGGGTGCAGTGCGGACCGGACAGCACGCGGGTGAAGTCGGCGACCATCAGACCTTGGAGCGGCGCGTCCATTTCGCCATCGTTGCCGATCGGCCGCCACGGAAGAGAACGCGCCGGTCGGGACCGGCACCGGGTGGCAGGCGCTCGACGGCCTGCATCAATCATTGCGCGAGCAAGGAAAGGCGTCGCCGAGGCCCTACCATGGTCTCATGACGACTCCCGTTCTGCAGACCGTGCCGCTCGGATTCCAGTGGCAGACGATCGACCCGTTCTTGTTCTGCGTGCACCATCTCGATCACTACCCGGCCGGCACCGCCGAGCTCGGGCCCGCGGCATCGCTGGCGGGCCGACCGCTCGGTCAGGACTTCCAGGAGCGCGACGGCTGGCGGATGTACCACGGCCAGGTGGTTCCCGGATTCCCGGCCCATCCGCACCGAGGCTTCGAAACGATCTCCTATGTGCGCCAAGGGCTGATCGACCACGCCGACTCGCTGGGTGCCGCCGCGAGGTACGGACGCGGCGACGTGCAGTGGATGACCGCGGGGAGCGGCATCGTGCACAGCGAGATGTTCCCGCTCATCGACCGCGACGGCCGCAACACGCTGGAGATGTTCCAGATCTGGATCAACCTCCCGGCCGCCGACAAGATGGTCGACGCCCACTTCTCGATGTTCTGGGACCGCGACATCCCGCGCCACGTGGTGACCGACGACGACGGTCGCACGGTCGAGATCACGGTCATCGCCGGTTCGCTCGGCGACGCCGAGCCGCCGTCGCCGCCGCCGGCGTCGTGGGCCTCGCGCACCGAAGCCGACGTGTCGATCTGGCACATCGTGATGGACGCCGGTTCCACGTGGACGTTGCCGCCCGCCGCGTCGGACGACACCGTCCGCACCCTCTACGCATTCGAGGGATCGGGCCTGTCGATCGCCGGCGATCCGATCCCGTCCTCCACGGGAGCGGTGGTCGATGCCACGCAGGACGTCGAGCTCTCGGCGTCCGGTCGGATCGAGATCCTCATGCTGCAGGGTCGGCCGCTCGGCGAGCCTGTGGCGCAGTACGGCCCGTTCGTGATGAACACCAGGGCCGAGATCCAGCAGGCCTTCGACGACTATCAGCGAACCCAGTTCGGTGGCTGGCCGTGGGATCGTGACGACCCTGTGCACGGCAGCGACGGTCAGCGGTTCGCTCGCCACGCCGACGGCACGACCGAGCGAGCACTCGTCGCCTGAAGTCGTGTCGCCGCAGCACCGACGGGCGTGGTCGTCAGTTGCTGTGGTGGTCGGAGTTCTCGACGACGCGAGTGGCGACGATCGGCAGCATCTTGGCGGCGATCGTCGGTACTCGTGTGAGCAGCGTGCCGAACTCGCGACCATCGATGTGCAGGACGACGACGTCGGTCGTCGCCGTGACGGTGGAGTTGCGCGATGAGTGCGACAGCAGTGCCATCTCGCCGACGAATCCGCCGGCGCCGATGTCGGCGACGTGCTCGCCGTCCTTGGTCACCTCGACGGTGCCCTCCATCAGCACGAACATCTCGTGCGCGCGGGCCCCTTCGTGCATGAGCACGTGGCCCGCCTCGTAGTCGAGCTCCGTGGCCGTCTGCCCGACAGCGTCGAGTTCGTCGGAGTCGAGCCCCGCGAACAACGGAACCTGTCGCAGATGCTCGTGATACTGGTTCTTCGCCACCTTGCCCCCTCGTGCGTGATCGGCACACGATGCTAGACGCCGGATCGGCATCGGCACCTACTCGTCGAGCTCGACCGTGCGTCACATCGTCAGTGTGGCGCCGCCGTCGACGACGAAGATCTCGCCGGTGGCGTACCGGTTGCGCACGAGCGCGAGGGCCGCTTCGGCACAATCGTCGGGCGTCGCCGAACGGGGTACGGGATTCCGCGCTGCGATCGTTGCGTGCTGATCGTCCCAATCACTCGTCCACGGGGTACTGACCAGTCCCGGCGCGACCGCGTTGAAACGGATCGGGCCGTACGACTTGGCGAGCAGCAGCGTCATCTGATTGAGCGCTGCCTTGGCCATGGAGTACGCGATCGACGAGCCGACGGGTCGCAGCCCGGCGATCGACGTGATCGTCACGACGTTGCCGTCGTCGGCCCCTCGCAGGTGCGGGATCGCAGCCTTCGTGAGCCACCACGTGCCGAACACGTTGACGGCGAACGTCTTTTCGAAGATCTCGTCCGTCAGCGCGTCGAGGTCGCGGTGGTCGATCCGGGTCGTCCAGCCCGCGTTGTTGACGAGCACGTCCAGTCGGCCGTACCGCTCGACCACCTCGTCGATCAGGTGCCTCGCCTGATCTCGGTCACTGATGTCGGCGCGGACGTACGACGCCCGGTCGCCCAGTTCGCCGGCGATGCGCTCGCCGGCCTCGACCGACGACGACGAGTTGACCACGACTGACGCGCCCAGGTCTGCGAACCGACGGGCGACGGCCTCGCCGATCCCGCTCGACGATCCCGTGACGACAACGACCCGATCCGCGAATTCCGACATTCACGGAACGCTAGGGGTTCGCCGCGACGTTCGACGTCATCGAGCGTCCTGATCGTGGGACACCGCCCTGTCCCACGATCAGGACGTCACTCCGGTCGCCGCCGGCGCGCTCGCTCGAGCGTCTCCACACCCGAACCGACCGGACTCCGCCGTCCGATGGTCCTCCGCCGATGTGAGCCGGTTCGAGGAACCTGCCGCGCGCGTCGTCGGTCCCAGGTTCCCGTGAAGGGCGGCCACCCACGGCGGGTGACGTGCGACGTCGTGCTCGGCATTCCGTCGATCTTCGACGAAGCAGCTGTCGCCGCGCAGCGTCCCCGAACCCGGACGGGTGGGTATTCGTACCCATGCCGGCGTGGGTTCGACCGGCGATTGCCGCGCCGGTCCCGAATGTCCGATGATGTGGCCGATGAGCGACGCCGACAACAGCAATTGGCTGAGCGCCACCGATCTGGGAGCACTCCGCCGGCTCGGTACCCGACGTGCACTCCCGGCCGGCGCCACCGTGTTCGTCGAAGGTGACGATCCGTACGACCTGATGATCATCGAGCGTGGCGACATCAAACTCGTGACCGCCGCCCTGAACGGTCAGGAGACCTTGCTCGATGTGCTGAGTCCCGGCGACGTGCTGGGCGAGTTGTCGGCCATCGACGGCGCCCCGCGGTCTGCTACCGCCACGGCGCTGACCGACGTCGTGCTCACGTCGATCCCGGTCGACCGATTCCTCGACTTCCTCCAGGCGAACCCGTCGTCGATGGGGGCGTTGCTCGCGGTCACGGTACGGCGGCTCCGCCTCTCGAATCGTCGGCAACTGGAGCACACGACCGCCGACGCGCTGGGGCGAGTCTGTGCACGCCTCGACGAACTCGCGGGACGGTACGGCCGTGCGGGTGATCGCGACGGCGTCCGCATCGACCTGCCGATCACGCAGTCCGAACTCGCCCAGTGGTGCGGCTTGTCGCGGGAGGCGGTCGTGAAGGCGCTACGCAAGATGCGCGAGCTGGGTTGGGTCTCGACCGCCGACGGCTCGGTCCTCGTCGAGGACCGGGCCGCCGTTCGACGCCGCGGCCTCCTCTGATCCCTCGGGCGTCGACGACGTCAGGCGGGTTCGAGCCAGTTCGTGAAGACCTGCGCCGTGGCGACCAGGTCGTCGATCCCCACGCGCTCGGTCGCCTGATGGGCGTCATCGATCGAACCGGGCCCGAACACGACCATCTCACGCGCGAAGCCCGAGTAGCGGAGCGCATTCGTGCCGAACGGGGCGACGGTGGGTGTCGTGCCGGCCCAACCGGCGAGGTCGGCGACGAGCTGGGCGTCGGCGTGCTGGTAGAACGCGGGGGAGCCGAACCGGCCGTCGGGCCCGGGAGCGAGCGCCGATTCGATGCGGGTCGGGAGTGGACAGGCGTCGGCGGCGAGACGGGCGAGGTCGTCGTACACCTGCTGCGCGTCCTCGCCGGGGACGATTCGCCGGCCGGCGATGATCGTGCAGCTCGCCGGGATCACGTTGCCGCCCGTCCCGCCTTCGATCATCGTCACCGAGACCGTGCCGTTGCCGAGCTCGGTCGTCGGCTCCAACGTCTGGAGTCGCTCGTGTTCGGCCTGCAGCGCCAGGATCACGGGTGCCATCGCCTGGATCGCGTTCTTGCCGAGATGTGGGAGCGAACTGTGAGCCGACTCGCCGATCGCAGTGATCTCCAGTGCGGCACCACCCTTGTGGCCGTGGATCGGCGCGAGTTGCGTCGGTTCGGCCACGATCAGCTGGTCGATCTCCAGACCACGCTCGTCGGCCCATGGCCGGAAGTGGGTCGCGCCGAGAAGCCCACCGGCTTCCTCGGCGATCGAGCCGACGACGAGCAGAGTGGGGTCCGGGCGCAGCCCCGACCGCTGCCAGGACGCGAGCAGCGCCGTGATCACCCCGAGCGACGCCTTCGTGTCCAGGGCACCGCGGCCCCACACGTGGCCCCGGTCGATCCGTCCGTCGAACGGCGGGTCGGTCATGTGTTCGACGGTGACGGTGTCGGTGTGGACGTCGAGCACGACGAGTCGATCGGTTCGGCCGGGGAAGAACCCGTACACGTTCGGGCGCCCGTCGATCACGTCGTGGAGCACCACTTCGTCGGCGCCCAACACGTCGAATCGATCCGCGAGGTGCTCGGCGATCGCACGCTCCCCGTCACTGTCGTGGGCGGCCGACACCGGGCCGGCCTGGAGCGGATTGACACTCGGGATCCGAACCAGTTCCGCGACCGAGTTGGCGAGCTGATCGGCGGTGACGTCCATGATCCAGTCTGGCATCCGGAGGTCAGGCGATCGCTATGCGGACGTCGACGTCGTCGATGGGGACCGAAGCATCCGATCGGCCGATCTGCATCGCGCGAAGCGAGATGGCAAGCTGGGGCCGATGGGGTCGCCGCCGGACCGCCAGATCTCCGACCCACTCCTTCGTACCGACGGGGTCCAGCGCGATGCCAGGGGTGCGCCGGTCCGCGCCCCGCTCGGCAACTCGATCCGAACGCTGCTCGTCTTCGCGCTGCTCGTGGTGATCGGTGTCGGGGTCTGGTGGATCCGCCGCCCGGACGACCTCTCCATGCAACTCGGTGGGCGCGAGTGGGTGATCACCGATGTCGATGGCGAACCGGCGACGAACCGGATCGGGACGGTGTCGACGTTCGTGCTCGACGGCACCGGTGAGATCAGGGCCACCCTCGACTGCAACGTCGCGTCCGGCGACTGGAGGTACGACACGCAGTCGGGGCGCCTGGTGATCGAGTGGCAGACGCAGACCGTCTTGCCGTGCCCGGAGGACTGGCCGGAGACGTATCTGCCCGACGGCGGCAGCGTCAGTGTCGACGGCGGAACGTTGCGCATCGATTCCGACGCGGTCGACATCCGAGCGATCTCGCTCGCCGATCGTGACGCGGCGGGGGTCGAGGACGTGGCCGGCGAGTGGTCGAGCGGTGAGCGCTCGATCGAGATCGGACGCCGGGGCCTCTTCCAGATCGACGCCTGTCGCGGCTCGTGGTCCATGACGGACGACGAGTCGGCGATGGACGTCAACTTCGACGACGTGCAGCCGGACGCGTGCTCGCTCGACCAGGAGTGGCGCGACGACACACCGATCGTGCCGGTCGCCGACGACGGCTCGGTCTATCTCGGGCGCGACCGGTCGATCTATCCGCTCGATCGAGCGATCGTCCGCCTCGACCCCGTGGAGTAGCCGCCGCCGTCAGCCCGCACCCGTCGCCGCATGCGATGTCGCCGGGAACCCCCGGCGGGTCACTCCCTTCGAGATCGACAGCCGATGTGGCCCGCCGACGATCACCAGGTTCGAGTGGTCGAGGGCCTTCGCGATCTGCCAACCGGCGCGCGGTGGTGGGTCGTGGAGTACGTGGGCGGGGGCGATGACGACGTCGTCACGGTCGAGCCGGTCGACGACCGAGCCGCTCGCCGTTGGCGCGACCACGATCTCCACCCCTTCCTGCCGGACCTCGTCGTCGCCGAGCAGCGCAGCCGCGACGTCGTGGTCGGGCGTGACGACGAGGAGCGGAACCGGCCGGGACGAGCGGAGGCGTCGGGCGGTGTCGACGGCGAGCCGGGCATCCTCCAGCCGCCAGTCCGTTTCGGTGTTGCCGATCACCACGATGATCCGCTGCCAGGGACGGAGGAGGCGAACGGCCATGGTCGGTACCGGCGAGTTCTCGCCGATGCCGTCGATGTCGTTGCCGAACAGATAGTCGGTCGCGAAGTGGGGCCCCGTCCAGGAGAGCACGACCAGCGAGACGTCCTTCTCCTCGATGAGATGCAGCGTCCCGTCGGCGAACGAATCGTCGACCCGAACCGTCCCCTCGGCGTCGAGCCTCTGCGCTGTGACGGCGGTGACCGCAGCGTCGACGAGCACCCGGGCGTTCGCGAGCTGACCGGGTTCGGTGATCAGATACGGGTCGACGAGGCCGTCGTCGTGGCGGGCGATCGCGGCCGCGAGTGTGATCAGGCTGTCGAGGTCGGATCCGTGCGCACGGATATCGACGATGACCTCCGCCCCGATCGGCGGTCGGTCGATCACCGGCTTGGGCACCCTGTCGGCGAAGTAGCGGACGCCGTAGGACGTGATCAAGGCGGTGAGGACGATGGCGATCACCGAGGCGTTGACGACGATCTGTTCGAACATGCCGAGGCTCAGACCGACCTGTGCGATCGCGAGTGTTGACGCAGCCTGCCCGAACGACAAGGACGACATCAGTGCGATCTCGTCGAACGAGAAGTTGAAGCTCAACCCGGTGATCAGCGCCGCGATCGACTTGCCGGCGAACACGAAGCCCGTGAACAGCAGTCCGAGCAGGAGGGTGTCTCGATCGATGAGGAGTACCGGGTCGATGTTGAGCCCGATCGAGATGAGGAAGGTCGGGATGAAGATCGTGGTGCCGACGAAGTCGAGTCGGTCCATCAGTGGGCCCTTGCTGGGCACGAGCCGATTCATGCCGAGCCCGGCGAGGAAGGCGCCGATCAGCCCCTCGACGCCGCCGATCAGGGCGATCGTGGTGCCTGCGGCCATTCCGGCGAGCGCGAAGGCGAATCGCTGCGGTCGTGACCGGCCGACCCGTACGAAGAACGCGTCGGTGATCCGCGGGAGCAGCCACAGACAGAAGCCGGCCAGCAGGGGCAGCGCCGCCCACAGGGGAAGGGTCGGGTCGGGGGTGGTCGGTTCGATCGCTTCGCCGGCGAGCTCGACGAGCCGCCCGTCGAACGGGTCGGGCAGGGGTTCGATCTCGACCACGGCGGTGGCGGTCGCGAACGCGAGCACCGTCAGGGAGAACAGATCGGCCACCACTCCGGCGGAGACGGCGGCGCTGACGGCCCGGTTGTTCTGGAGCCCGGCCGATTGCACCTCGGGGTATGCCACCAGTGTGTTGGACGCCCACATCGCACCCACGAGGGCTGCCGCGAGCAGCCCGAGGTCGAAGAGAGCCAGCACCACCACCACGCTCAGCAGGAACGGCACGAAGAAGCCGAGCAGCCCGTACACGATCGCGCTGCGCCGGTTGTCGTTGAACGCCTTGATGTCGAACGACAGCCCGGCGAGGAACATGAGGTACAGGATCCCGATGGCGCCGAGTTCCGTGACGAGCCCGTCGGCTTCGAGCCACCCGATGACGAACGGCCCGAAGACCATGCCCCCGACGATCAGACCGACGATGCCGGGGATGCGGAGCCGCTCGGACACGATCGGCCCGAACACGATGATTGCGAAGAGGACGAGCATGGTCGCCTCGACCGTCCCGATCAGCATGCCCACACACTGTCACGCCGGCCTCCCCCCAGACCGATGAGGCACAACAGGTGGCCGGGGACCTCAGTCCTCGTATTCGGCGAGGACCTTTTCGACCAGATGGTCGGGGACCGTGTCGTAGTGGCGATCCGTGATCGAGTACACGCCGCGGCCCGCTGACATCGCTCGCAGATCCATCGCGTAGCGGGCGATCTCGGCCTCGGGTACTTCGGCCGTGATCACCTGGGTACCGTCGCCGTTCGTGTCGCTGGCGACGACGCGCCCGCGACGAGAGCTGAGATCGCCGAGCACTTCGCCCTGGGACTCGACGGGCACGTGGATCACGAGCCGTGAGACCGGCTCGAGCAGCACCGGAGTGGCAGCGGCGACGGCTTCGGCGAACCCGGATGCGGCGGCTGTCTTGAAGGCCATGTCGGACGAATCGACCGAGTGGGTCTTGCCGTCGAGGCATTCGACGCGGACGTCGACGATCGGGATCTGCGATCCGGCCCCGTTGGACATCGCCTCCTCCACACCCTGGCTGACCGCGGCGATGTAGTGCTTGGGGATCGCTCCGCCGACCACTGCGTCGACGAACTCGAAACCACCGCCTCGCGGGAGCGGCGAGACGCGGAGGTCGACGACGGCGAACTGTCCGTGGCCGCCCGACTGCTTCTTCAGGCGCCCTTCCGCCTCGGCGGTGCCGGCGACCGTGCGGCGGTAGCTGACCCGGACGTCGTCGGTGTCGACGGCGACCCCGTACTTGCGCTCCAGACGGGACAGCGCCACCGAGATGTGAGCGTCGCCGACCCCGGTGATCACCGCACGCCGCGTGAGTTCGTCGTGGCCGATCCGGAGCGACGGATCTTCCTGGATCAGTTTCTGGAGCGCCTCGGACAGCTTGTCGTCGTCGGACTGGGTCCGAGGCACCAGTGCCACCGACACATGGGCGCCGGGAAGCTGCGGCGGGGGGACCGTGACGTGTCGGGACCCGGACGCGAGCGTGCTCCCGGTGAACGAGGCCCCGAGTTTGTTGACCGCCCCGATGTCGCCGGCGACCATACGGTTCGCCTGTACCTGCTCATGGCCGCGAAGGTGGAACAAGCCGTGCAACCGCTCGTCGGTGCCCGTCGCGATGTCGCGGAGCACAGCGTCGGGCTCCAGTGTGCCGGTCACCACCTTGAACACCGAGATCCGGCCGACGTACTGGTCGGTGACGGTCTTGAAGACGTAGAGCAGCGGATCAGCCGTCGGATCGGCGACGACGTCGACTTCCTCGTCGCCGACGACGACCGTCACCGGTCGGTGGGACGGGGAGGGGCCGAGCTCGCAGACGTAGTCGGCCAACCGGTCGACACCGATGCCGGTCGCGCCCGAACCGACCAGGACCGGGAACTCGGTGCACGAGAGGACCTCGATCGCGAGGGTTCGCTCCAGCTCGGCCGGTGTGATCGGCTCGCCGTCGAGGTAGCGCTCGAGCTGGTCGTCGTCGCCCGACACGATCTCTTCGACCACCTGATCGTGGATCTTGTGCTCGTGCTCGACCACGTCGTCGGGCAACTGCTCGACATGGTGAGTGCCGTCGGCGTCGTACTCGTGGGCCTGCTCTGTGAGCACGTCGGCGACCCCGTGGAACGCCTGTTGCTCCCCGAGCGGCAGCTCGATCGGGGTGAACCCGGGCCCGAACAGCGATCCGAGCTCGGCGACGACTCCGTCGAAGTCGGCGCGGTGCTTGTCCTCCCGGGTGACGAACACCAGCCGCGGCATGTTGCGGTCGAGACACTTCTGCCAGGCCAGGTGCGTGCCGACCTCCACGCCGTCTGCCGCGCTGACCACGACCACGGCGAGGTCGGCGACCGAGAGCGCAGCGTCGAGTTCGGCCTCGAAGTCGGGGTGGCCCGGCGTGTCGAGCAGATTGATCCGGTACTGCTGTCCATCGCTCGCCTTCCAGTCGAACGACGCGACGGCCAACGAGACCGTGGACCCCCGCTGGAGCTCTTCCGGGTCGCGGTCGAGCACGGTGGTGCCATCGTCGACCGATCCGGCCCGCGCCGTCACACCGGCGCGGTGGAGCAAGTACTCGGCCAGAGTCGTCTTGCCGACCCCACCGTGCCCGATGAGCGCAACGTTCCGGATCCGGTCGGTTGGGGTGTGGTGCATTGGTGACCTCCAGGTCGTCTGCCAGATCGTGTTCGCCCTCTGATTCTGGCTGACGGTGCGGTCGATGTGCGAGGGTCGAAAGACCGCGGTGAGCGACACGCCCGCCGGTGAACGCCTTCGACGCGGCCGATCTCGGTGTGTCGACGTGTCGACGCCCGTCGGCGGCGGCCCCGATCGGCCCGATGACAGCCGCCCGTCGTCGCAGTGTCCGGTCGGAGCGGGACTGATGGGTCTGTCTCGGTCGGCGGGCGGGTGGCGTCAGCGGATGACGGCGACCGGACAGTGCGCGTTCGAGGTGACATCGCGGCTCGTCGAGCCGAGCACGAGTCCCGAGAATCCGCCGCGACCGCGCGATCCGACGACGGCGAGGTCGGCGTCACGCGACGCCTCGATCAGCGCGAATGCGGGCGTACCGTTCAGCGCGGTCGGGCGGACGTCGACGCCCGCGGGAGCCTCACCGGCGGCAGCGATCACACGCTCGGCGATCGCGATCGCCTCGCGGTCGAGCTGGTCGAAGTCGGCCCCGGGGTTCGAGAAGCGTCCGGCGAGGAACGACGGTACGAACCACGCGTGGGCGACGACGATGATGCGAGCCCCGTCGATGTCGTAGGCCCATCGCAGTGCCCGCACGGACTCGTTCTCGCCGTGGTCGTCGAGATCGTGGTCATCGACGCCGACCACGATGAGCTCGGGGATGTCGCGCCGTTCGCCCCGTACGACGACCACCGGACGCTCCGTGTGGTGGATCACGTGATTGGCGGTCGAGCCCAGCACGACCGAGGCCCGCCCCGATCCTCTGTGGCCGACCACGACGACGTCGGCGTCGTATTCGTCCGCTTCGCCGATGATCGCGCGACCGGCGTGTCCCTGGCGCGCCACTCCCACGAGACGCGCATCGTGCTGACGGTCCGCCAGCTCGCCGATTCCTTGCTGGGCGAGTTCTGCGATCTCGTCGAACGGAACCATCGCATACTCGTCGAGTCCGACGGCGGTCGACATGTCCCAGGCGTGGACGGCGACGATCCGATCGTCGGGACCGGCGGTGCCGCGGGCCCACTGGAGGGCTCGATCGGCGTCGTCGCTCGCGTCGACACCAACCACGAACGTGCGTTGCTCAGAACTCATCGATCGGTTCTCCTCACTCAGCTCGCGGCCGTCGCGGACGTGGCGGCCGCCTGTGGGTACCAACCTAGGTTGAGTTCGGGTCGTGCGCCGTGTCGATGGCGGAACTCGGCACGCCTGGCGACGGGATGGACGGGTTACTACCGTAGGTCCCCGTGCAGGACATCGTCCTCGACGACGTGACCAAGACGTGGCCGGGATCTGCTCCTGCGGTCGATCATCTCGATCTGACCGTCCGCGCGGGCGAGATCGTCGGCGTCGTCGGTCCATCCGGTTGCGGTAAGACGACGGCTCTGCGGATCCTCGCCGGCTTCGACCGCCCCACCTCGGGACGCGTCCTGCTCGGGGCTCGGGACATCACCGACGTCGAGTCGCGTGACCGGCATTTCGGCCTGGTCACCCAGCAGAACCGGTTACTGGCTCACCTGACGGCCGCCCGAAACATCAGCTTCCCGCTCGAGGTCCGAGGAGAGAACACGACCGTCGGCGACATCGACCGGAGGCTCGAACGCGAAGCGTCGCGCCTCGGGATCGACCAGTTGCTCGATCGGCGCCCGACGACCTTGTCCGAGGGGCAACGACGTCTCGTGCAGCTCGCCCGAGCGGTGATCGGGGCACCGGTGGCCCTGCTGATGGACGAACCCCTCGCGAATCTCGAGGACCAGGTGCGACTGCGATTGCGTGGGGAGATCGTGCGGCTGCATCACGACCGGGGCCTGACGTCGATGGTGGTGACGGCCAGCCAGCACGACGCGATGGCGATGTGCGATCGCATCGCCGTCCTGTTCGACGGATGTCTGGAGCAGTACGGCACCCCGGCCGACGTGTACGCCCGTCCCGCGACGGCCGCTGTCGCCCGCTTCTTCGGCGAGCCGTCGATGAACATCGTCAGTGGTCGCGTCGAGGTGACCGGCACCACGCGCCGAGTGTGGGTGCTCGGCCAACCCGTCCCGGTCAGCTGTCGCGAGCTCGACATGTATCACGGGCGGGACGTGCTCGTCGGCGTGCGCCCCGAAGACCTGATCGCAGGAGCGCCGACGACCGACAGTGTCGAGGTGCATGTGCAGACGACCGAGCCGATCGGCTACCAGACCATGGTCAACGCCGAGACTCGCGACGGGGTCCGTCTCGACTGCGTCACGCCCGGCCGGCCGCCTCGGGTCGGGACCGTGCTCGACCTCGCGATGGCTCGAGTGCACGTCTTCGACCCCGTCACCGGCATGGCGGTCCATCATCCACCGGACTGAACGTCGCGGTCGCGATGTCGGTCGCGTCGTCCTGGAATCCATCGGAGCGGTCGTTCCTCCGACCCCGACAAACCGTCAGACGTCGAGCCGCCTCGCGGCCGACTCGACGGACTCCCGATCGGGGAGCAGGAGTCCGCGATCGGCGACCGACAGTGCGCTCGCGGCGTTGGCGAACCGCACGGCATCGGGCCATTCGGCTCCCTCCGAACGTCGCACGGCGAGTGCGGCGATGAACACGTCACCGGCGCCGGTCTCGTCGAGCGGATCGACTCGCAGTGTTGCGATCGGGGTGACGCCGTCGTCGTTGGCGAGCACGGCTCCGGTGGCGCCGGTCTTCACGACCACGTTGCGTGCCCCGGCGGCGCGGAGGTCCGACGCGGCGAGGCCGGGCCACAGCTCCGACGCATCCGACCGTCCCACCAGTGCCGCCGCCTCGGCCCGGTCGGGTGTGATCACGTCGGCGGCTGCGAGCACCGTCGCGTCGACGTGTTCGGGCGGCGCCGGATCGAGGAAGAGCGACAACCGGCTGCCGATCGTGTGTGCTGCGAGCGCTCGGAGCGCGGCCGCAGGGATCTCGGCCTGGGTGATGACGACATCGCCCGGTTCGAGAGTGAGCAGCACGGGCTCGACGGCCGACCACTGCAGTTCGTCGTTGGCCCCCGGGACGAAGACGAGCGTGCGGTGTCTGCCCTCGTCGAGCTCGATCGCGACGAACCCGGTCGGTTTGCTGGACGAGAACGAGACCGCTCCGACGTCGACGCCGTTGGCGCGAATCGCCTCGACACACCGCGCGCCGAACTCGTCGTCGCCGACCCGACCGACCAGCTGCACGTTCGCGCCGAGGCGTGCGGCCGCCCGTGCCACGTTGCCGCCCTTGCCACCCGGCTGGGTCAGGTAGTGATCGACGACGAGCGTCGACCCGCTCGACCGGCGCCGACCTCCGAACAGGTGGAGATCCGTGTTGATCCCCCCGACGACCACGATCCGGCTCATCGCGGTTCGGTCCGCACGTGGGCGCGGCCGGCCCGCACGACGACGTGCTCGCCGCGACGGGGCACCTGCGCCGGAACCCGGAGCCGGCGCCGGACGGCTTCCGCGAGCGCGTTCGACGCGTCGAGCTCGCCATGGTTGACCAGCACGTGGTCGAGCGACGTGCCGGTGGCGAGCCAGTCGAGCAGCTCGGAGCGATCGGCGTGGGCCGACAGCTCGACGGAGATGACGTCCGCACGCACCGGGTGCTCACGACCGAGCATCTTGATGGTGCGTGCCCCGTGACGCAGCCGATCACCACGGGTGCCGGGGGCCTGGAAGCCCACCAGCAGGATCGAGTTGCGGCCATCCCCGATGCGTTGGGCGAGATGGTGGACGACCCTGCCTCCGGTCGCCATGCCGGAGGCGGAGACGATGATCAGCGGCCCACGCCGCCCGTTCAGTGCTTTCGATTGCTCTGCTGTTCGAGTCTCGGTGAGGTACAGCGACGAGAACAGCTCCCGTCCGTACAGCTCGGGTCGCAGCTCGGGCGAACGACGACGGATCTCCGTGCGGTACAGCGTGAGGGCGCTACTGGCCATGGGGCTGTCGACCACGACCGGGATGTCGGGCATCTCGCCGCGCTCGACGAGTCGTTCGAGGAACCACAGGACGACCTCGGTCCGATCGACCGCGAACGCCGGCACGATGACGACCCCGCCGCAGCTCGCGGCGTCGTTCACCACTCGGGCGATCACCTCCTCGGCCTCGTCGTCCGGGTGCTCCTCGTCGCCGTACGTCGACTCGACCACGACGACGTCGGCGGATCCGATCGGATCCGGAGGCCGGAGCAGCGGATGCGTCGGGCCGCCCAGGTCGCCGCTGAACACGATCGTACGGTCGGCTGCCGTGACGCGGAGCGAGGCCGCGCCGAGGATGTGACCGGCACGACGCCACGTGACGTCCACCCCGGGCGCGACCGTACGGGATTCCTCGAACGGCACCGGCTCGAACAACTCGAGGCAACGTCGCGCCTCGGCTGCCGTGTACAGCGCCTCGGCGGGCCGGTGCTTGGAGTACCCGAGACGGTTGGCGTAGGCCGCTTCCTCCTCCTGCAGATGTCCGCTGTCGGGGAGGACGATCTTGGCCAGGTCGCAGGTACCCGGGGTCGCGAAGATGGGCCCTCGGTAGCCCAGCCGATACAGCCTCGGCAGATATCCGCAGTGGTCGATGTGCGCATGCGTGAGGGTGACCGCGTCGATCGTCTCGGGCGGGACGGGGAAGTCCTGCCAGTTCGCCAGCCGGAGTTCCTTGCGGCCCTGGAACAGCCCGCAGTCCACGAGGATCCGTGCGTGGCTCGTGTCGAGCAGCGTCTTGCTTCCGGTGACCGTGTGGGCACCGCCGAGGAACGTCAACCACGGCTCCGACGATGTCGGCATGGAGCACCTCCTGCAACTGCGGCATCTTCCACCGTGATTCTGCGCGCCCGCTGCCGAGCGGCGACACCGACGAAGGTCACGATCTGTCGATCGCCCCACCGCGCGGATTCCCGACGCGCCGGGCGCGCCGCCGCGTACTCGGGTTCGTCGCCGGGACGAACCGACGTCGAGCGTCGATGAGGGACTCCCCGCAGCCTCGTGGGATCGGCCCACGAGGCTGGTCATCCGGACCGGGCGGCTGCTCGAGACCCCGCGGGTGCTCAACGGTGGGGATCCTCCGTGGATGGCGATGGCTCGCGACATCGCCTCCGGGCGGTCCTCCCAGAGCAGGGTGGAAGTGTCCACGTCCGTGGAGAGGAACGTCACCTCACCAGTCGGCGGACGCCCGTGTCGGAACGCGTCGGAGCTCCTCGGGTCGTCGTGCCGGGTACGTTCGGGACATGGCATCGCGATTCCCGCTCCGCTTCGGTTGGCTCTCCCCGTGCATCGGCAATCGGTGGAGTGATCATCGACCGATCGTCGTCGATCAGGCCAAGACGATCCTGCCCACGGTCAACGATCACTTCGATGCGATGTGGATCGCCGACCACTTCTACGGGTTCGACGCCAAGACCGACCCGTTCGTCGAGGCGTGGACCTCGCTCACGTGGCTCGCGGCCAAGTTCCCCGATGTCCAGCTCTGCCACCACGTGCTGGGGCACGGGTACCGGCCGCCGGCGCTGACCGCGAAGATGGCGGCGACGCTCCAGGTGTTCTCCGACAACCGGTTCATGCTCGGGATCGGCGCCGGTTGGCGCGGCGAGGAGTACGAGGCCTACGGCTACGACTTCCCGAAGCCGTCGGTGCGGTTCGCCCAACTCGAAGAGGTCGTGTCGATCTGTCGGTTGATGTGGACCGAGGAGTTGCCGAGCTTCCACGGCGAGTACTACACGATCAACGAGGCAGCGGCCCCGCCGCTGCCCGAGGTCGTCCCACCCGTGTGCATCGGTGCGAACGGCGAGCAGATCGGTCTTCCGCTGGTCGGGCGGATCGCGGACATGTGGCACAACGGTGGTCGCGACGAGGTGACCTGGCTTCGAAAGCTGGGCATCGTTCGCGCTTCTGCGGAGCGGTCCGGCCGCGACCCCCACTCGATCGAGACCGGTATCACGATCGAACGCCCGCTCCCGGAGACCGACGCCGAGGCGGCCGAACTGCTCGAGCTCATCGCCCGGTGGCGCGAGGTCGGCGTCGATCACTTCGTGATGGACTTCGGAAATCCGACGTCGACCGACCCGGTCCTGCGATTCTCCGAACAGGTCATCTCGCCACTGCGCTGACGTCCGGCGTCGGCGTCGACGAGGGCTCGTCGTGGCCGTCGTTGCTGCTGCGCCGGCAGCGCACGCGGCTCGACGACGGCGCCCGGTGCAGGCGCCGCCGTCGAGTGAGTCGGCCGTGTCGAGGGTGCTCAGGCAGCAGTGGCGAAGTGATCGTCCGACACGGAGACGTCGTCGGTCGTGCGTCCGACGAAGAGTCCGGTGAGTGCCAATGCGACCAACAACACGCCAGGGATCACGAAGAACCAGGTGAAGAGCGTGAAGTCCGGCAGGCTCGAGACCTTGTCGTAGTTCACCCGCTGCTCCTGCATCGTGGTGACGAGCGGCTCGTAGTGATCGAGCCCGGCTGGTACCTGTTCGAAGATGGCGACGTTGGCCTCCATCAGTCCGAGCAGTCCGCCGAAGTCCGCTTCCATCTGCGGGAGTTGCTGGATCATCGTGGTGATCCCGACGAACTGTGCAGCCATGAACGCCTGCACGTCTGCTTCGGGCATACCCATTGCCTGGGAGAGCGCCGGCACCATGTTCTCGGCGTCGACACCGACGGCGGTGAAGCCGGCGAGGTAGCCGTTGAACTTGTCGATGTTCTCCTGCGTCATCGCCGGAACGACGTCCCCGAGCGGAACGAACACGTCGTAGTAGTAGTCGGCCGTCAGTTGCACGTTCTGCTCGTCCATGATCGGCCCGAACGCGTCGATCATCTGCTGGCCACCGTCAGCCTTGTCCGGAAGGCCCATCGCGAAGGGTGCGGCGATCAGTGCCACTCCCACGGCGAGTACGGCCCACATCATCTTGCGGATCATCTCATCCGCCCCTTTCTGGTGGCCGCGTCGTTGAGGCCTCCATCGATCGATGGTGCGCCGATGGGACCGGATGCGGAACGGGCTTTGGTCCCAATCTGCAACAACCGTCATGATTCGGTGTGTTCGGCGGCGATGTTCGGGACTTTCGCCCCTGATGGGGCAAGTTGCCCAGGCGTACGCTGCAGGAGCAGGCATAAGCAGGCACAAACCGAGATCGATCAGCATGACGAACTTCCTCACCAGCCAAGAGATGCAAGATCTGATCAGCGTCGACCGGTCCACCGTGTATCGGATGGCCGAGGACGGGCGTCTCCCTGCGGTGAAGGTCGGTCGCCAGTGGCGGTTCCCCGCCGATCGAGTCGCCGCCCAATTCGGGCTGTCCGAGCCCACGGTCGCCGCAGCTGCGACCGGTCCGACGCCGAGCGACGTCGGCCCCGCCGATCTCGCCCGGCTGCTCCAACCGGAGGTCGCACAATCGGTTGCCGACCTGATGGGTGAGCTCTTCGGTGTGATGGTCGTGATCACCGACATGGAAGGCGTCCCGATCACGGCGGTGGCGAACCCCTGCGGGTACTACGCCGCGATCGCAGATCAGCCCGGTGCCGTCGAGGCATGCCTGTCGCAGTGGCGGCTGTTCGCCGAGGAGCCCCACGTGGCACCGCGTTGGGTACGCACCCACCTGGGCTTCCTGTGCGCGAGGACGTTCGTCTGGGTCGACCTGAAGCCGGTCGGGATGATCGTCGTCGGCGGCGTCAGCCCGACGGCATGGCCGCCGGCGCCCGAGTTCGTCGGAGCGATCGCCGACGAGGTCGGCGTTCCGCCCGCCGTGCTGCACGATGCCGTGGACGAGACGTTCCGTCTCGACCTCGACGAGCAACGCCGGGTGCTCCGCCTCCTGCCGCAGATGGGTGATCTCGTCTCGCAGCTCGCCGCCGCCCGGAGTCGCCTGAACGACCGGACCGAACCGCTTGCGGTGCCACTGGGTGGCACCGACAGATGGAACACCAACGACTACTCGACGCCCCAAGGAGGGCACTGATCATGAAACAACTGCTCGTACTCGGAGCCGGCACGGCCGGGACGATGGCCGTCAACAAGCTGCGGCCGCATCTGCCTGTGGACGAATGGGCGATCACCGTGGTCGACGCGACACCCGAGCACCACTACCAACCGGGCTACCTCTTCATCCCCTTCGGGACCTATCAGCCCGACGAAGTGGTGAAGCAGAAGGCGGCCCTCCTCACCGATGGTGTCGATCTGCTGATGGGCGAGGTCGATGTCGTGAAGCCCGACGAGTCGCTCGTCGTCCTGACCGATGGTCGGGAGCTCGCGTACGACCAACTGATCATCGCGACCGGGACACACCCCCGGCGCGACCAGACCGAGGGCCTCGACGGTGACCAATACGGCATCACCATCCACGACTTCTACACCCTCGAGGGGGCCACTCGGCTCGCCGAGGTGCTCGACGGCTGGGAGGGCGGCCGCCTCGTCGTCAACATCGTCGAGATGCCGATCAAGTGCCCGGTCGCCCCACTCGAGTTCATGTTCCTGGCCGACGCGTTCTTCACCGAGCGGGGCATCCGGGATCGGGTCGAGCTGACGTATGTCACGCCCCTCGATGCCGCGTTCACGAAGCCGGTCGCAGCGAAGCACCTCGGGGCCATGCTCGAACAGCGTGACATCGCTCTCGAACCCGACTTCATGACGATGGAAGTCGACGGCGAACGCAACATGCTCGTGAGTTACGACGAGCGCGAGGTCCCCTACGACCTCCTGGTCACGGTGCCCATCAACATGGGTGCCGACTTCGTGGAGCGCTCCGGACTCGGTGACGAACTGAATCACGTCGAGGTCGACAAGCACACGTTCCTGTCCGACGACCACGACAACATCTTCGCCCTCGGCGACGCGTCCAACATCCCGACCTCGAAGGCCGGCTCGGTGGCGCACTTCGCGGTGGACGTGTTCGTCGACAACTTCCTGCAACACATCGCGGGCAGGCCGATGACCGGGAAGTTCGACGGGCACGCCAACTGCTTCATCGAATCGGGGAACGGCAAGGGCCTCCTGATCGATTTCAACTACGACGTCGAGCCGCTGCCCGGCAAGTACCCGCTGCCCGGCATCGGGCCGTTCTCGCTCCTCAAGGAGACCGAGGCCAACCACTGGGGCAAGCTGATGTTCAAGTGGACCTACTGGAACGTCCTGCTCCCGGGTCGCGACCTGCCGATCGCCGCCCAGATGTCGATGGCCGGCAAAGAACGTGCCGATCAGGCGGTCGGGGCGTCGGCATGAGCGTCACCGAACTCCCCGTCGATCGACTCGGGGCCCTCGAGACCAAGATCGACCTGTTGACCGAGCAGATGGCGGTGTTGGCGGTCGAGGCCGAGCACCGACGCCGCCAGCGCGAAGCGTTCGACGACCTGACGGGCGATCTCGCCCGGGTCTCGGAGGATGCGATGGCGATGGCGACCCGTGAGCTCGACTCGCTGTCGCAGACGGCCGATCTCGCGGACACCGTCCGTTTGCTGCGTCGACTGGTCGAGGTGGCGCCCACGCTCGAACGAGCGCTCGTCGGTCTGAGCGCCGCGACCTCCCTCATCGACGACGCGGCGCCGCTCGGCTCCGACGTGATGGCGATGGTGATCGAACGCCTCGACGAGCTCGAACGCAAGGGCTACTTCCGCTTCGCCGGCGCCGCCGTCGGGGTCGCCGACCGGGTCGTGACCAACTTCGACGAGAGCGATGTCGAGCAACTCGGCGACAACGTCGTGGCCATGCTCGAGGCGCTCCGTGAGGTCACCCAGCCCGAGATGTTGGCGTTCCTGACGCGGATGATCGACGCCGTACAGGCCGAACAGCAGGCCGTCGAGATGGAGTCGGCCGAGCCACCCAGCCTGTGGGCCCTCGCCCGGCAGGTCCGGGATCCCGATGTTCGTCGCGGCATGGCGAGGGCGCTGCACACGCTCAGGACCGTCTCGGCCGAGACCGGGCCCCACGCCATCACGTCGGCGGCAGCCGATCGAACCCAAACCACCCCACCACTCGAAGGAGACAACACGTGAGCACAGCAACCATCGCCGGTCAGACGGTCAGCGTCAACGACGAGGGCTTCATGACCGAATACGACGAATGGAACGAGGACGTCGGTCGCGAGCTCGCCTCCATGATCGGCATCGAAGCGATGACCGACGATCACTGGGCAGCCATCCGTTTCCTGCGCAACGACTACGCCGAGCAGGGTGAGACGGCCACGCTGCGCAGAGTCACGAAGGTCGGGGGGATCCCCACCAAGCAGCTGTTCGTCCTGTTCCCGAAGAAGCCGGCCAAGAAGATGGCCTACATCGCCGGACTGCCCAAGCCCAAGGGCTGCGTCTGAGCACGACACGACACGACACGAGGAGAACATCATGACCGACACCAAGACCACGACCGAAACCACGACGACCGTCGTACCGGACTTCGGTGACGACGACAGCGATCGCAAGATCTGCTTCATCTGCTCCAAGGGCAACCTCGACATGGCGTACCCCGCGCTGATCATGGCGAACGGAGCGCTCGGCGAGGGGATCGAGACTCACATCTTCTTCACCTTCTGGGGCCTCGACATGATCAACAAGAAGACCATGGGTGATCTGAAGTTCACGCCACTCGGCAATGCGGCGATGCACATGCCGCCCGGGATGGGCAAGCTGTCGGAGAAGCACATGCCACAAGGCCTCGGCGGGTTGCCGGGCATGACCGGCATGGCGACGAAGATGCTGAAGAAGCAGATCGCCGACCTCGACGTGCCAGAGGTACCCGAGTTCCTGCAGATGCTGTCCGACATGGGCGCCCAGCTCTGGGCCTGTCAGATGTCGGTCGACATGATGGACCTGGAGAAGGACGACCTCTTCGACGAGGTCGTCGACATCATCAACGTCAGCGAGTTCATGGAGCTGTCGGAAGGCGCACAGATCATCTTCGTCTGACGCCGCGACGCGTGGGTGATGTCGAGGTGTCATACGACCCCCCGTTCAGGGCCTCTCGAACCCGAGGAGCAACGCTGCGCCTCGTTCAGCCCGCGCTCCCTCGAGCGCAGGCCGGACCGGGTTCGCACCGTCGGCGCCGAGAGGCTCACGCCGGTGGGCGGTCACGGGTAAGGTCGGGCTCGCGATGACCTCGTCCGACCAGATTCCGCCGTTTCCCGACGCCGGTCACTCGCCGAGTCGCCGCCGGATGAAGCGTCAGGAGCTCGCCGACCACCTCGCCGTGCTCCCGTTGTTCGCCGCGTGTTCCAAGCGCGAACTGCGGCACCTCGCGGGGCTGACGCGACATCATCAACTCGACGTGGGTGAGCACGTGTTCGAGCAGGGTGCGCCTTCGAGAGCCGCGTACGTGATCGTCGCCGGGCGGGTCGAGGTCCGGCGCGACGGTCGGTCGATCGCCGAGCTCGGACCGGGCCAGGTCGTGGGCGAGCTGGGTCTGCTGTTGCGACGAGACCACTCGGCAACCGTGACCGCTGTGACACCGATCGAGATCGTCGCGCTGCCGCGGGCGGCGTTGCGGGAGGCCGTCGACGAGGTGCCTGGGCTGGCGTGGACCTTGTTGCAGACCGTTGCCGATCGGCTCTCGGCCGACGACGTCACGTCGAACTGACGACAGCGTCTCCGTCGACCGGATCGGTGTCGTCGGTGATGGTCGACGCGGTCAGCGACCGAGGAGTTTGGCGAGCCGCCCCGGGTGGGGTGATTCGGACGCCGAGCAATCGCAGCGGTCGGACGGATCGACGTCGCCGAGGACGCTCTCGACGTGTGCGCCGCAGCCGCGCCACGACGGCTTCTGGCACGACCGGCAGGTGGTTCGTTGACACATGATGTTCTCCTCGGTCCCTCGGTCGGGCCCACACTTCGTGACCGCCGATCTCCGTTGCGCTCACCTGCGCTCCTGGCGTCGCTCTAAATGTACGGACATTTGCTCGAAGCTCCAACCCGATCCGACCGATCGCCGCGTGGGTCGAGGTGCACAGGGCGTTCGTTCGCCTGCGGGGACATCCGTCGCACGGCATCGCGGGATGTCCGTCCAGAATGGTTTCGCGTATCACGGTGTGATGACTCGGGTATTTCGACCCTTGATGATTTCTTGAGACTGGCGCGACGATGGACGGCCGACGGCGCACGTCGAACGTTTGGCGTCGGCCGCGGGCACACAGGAGGGTGGACATGTCAGGTCACGCGTATTCCCGTCGCGAGTTCATCGGGGTCACCGCGAAAGGGGGTGTGGGGCTCTACGTGCTCGGCCGGGCCGGTGGCCTGTTCGACGCCGGCAGGGTCGCGGCTGCGACGCAGGGCCCGGGGCTCAGCGACCCGTTGCTGCAGCCCAAGTTTCTCGTCGACGTGCCGAACGCGCTCGACCCGGCCTTCATCTACGACACGAGCAAGGGCGCGATCAAGGTCGGCGTCGGCCAGACCGTCCAACAGACCGGCCTCGTCGATCCGATCACCGGGACTGCGCTGTCGACGACGGTGTGGGGCTACGGCGACGACAAGTCCTTCACCTGGCCGGGACGCACCTTCCAGGTCCGCAGTCTCGAGCCCCTCGAGGTGAAGTGGGCGAACGGGCTCAAGGGGCGCCCGTACCTGCTCACCGGCAAGGACAACAGGAGCCTCGGCTACGAGGACTACACCGGCCGTCCCGTGGTCGACACGAGCCTCCACTGGGCCTACAGCCTGCCCGGCTGCGACGGCTACACGATCGCCAAGGACGGCGTGCCGATCGTGGCGCACGTCCACGGCGGCCACAGCGACTTCCAGTACGACGGCAACCCGGAGTTCTTCTTCGGCCCCGGGTACGCGATCCGCGGGCCGCAGTGGGTCGACAAGAAATACGTGTACCAAAACGACCAGCCGGCCGGGACGGTCTGGTACCACGACCACGCGCTCGGGATCACCCGACTGAACGTGTACGCCGGGATGGCCGGCTTCTACATCATCCGGGACGACTTCGACACCGGGCTGTTCGGCAACCCGCTCGACCTGCCGGCGTTTCCCTACGAGGCGGCGTTCGCGATCCAGGACAAGATGTTCAAGGACGACGGCGAGCTGTTCTACCCGGCGTTCCCGGGCGACCCCTTCTACGACGACTTCATCACCGGTGAGGGTGCCGACCTGCCGCCCGGCGTCTTCCCGGGCGGCGGGCCGACCGCGCTCGCCGAGTTCTTCGGCGACCACATGGTCGTCAACGGCAAGATCTGGCCGAAGATGGACGTCGAGCCGCGCAACTACCGTCTTCGCTTCCTGAACGGCTGTGACAGCCGCTTCCTGGTGATGCAGTTCTTCGAGGTGCCACCCGGAGCGACCGACTTCGCCAGCGTGCTCAACGGACCGCTGCCGTTCACCGTGATCGGCAGCGACCAGGGCCTCGCCTCGAGCCCGACGACGGTGGACACGCTGCTGTCGGAGACCGGCTCCCGGTACGACATCATCTTCGACTTCAAGCAGGTCGCCTTCGGCAACCGGATCATCATGAAGAACATCGGCGGTGACGCGCCGTTCGGCGGCGACTTCCCCGGCGAGGTGTTCTTCGGTGAGACCGACCGGATCATGGCCTTCGATGTCAACCTACCCATCGACCCAGGTGTGCCTGACGTGACGCCGACGGGCATCAACTTCGGTCCCGTCGTCCCGACGCCGACCCGCCTGCGCAAGGTGGCGCTGTTCGAGGGCATGGACGAGTACGGACGCCTGCAACCGCTGCTCGGCACCGCCGAGCCGGCAACCGACTACGCCGGGAACCCGATCAATTGGCCGCCGGAGTACGACACGTTGACGCAGGGCGCCCCCGGAGGTGCCCTCTTCGGTCAGATGGAGGGCTCGATCGCCTGGCACAGCCCGACCACGGAGAACCCGGCGCTCGGCTCGACCGAGGAGTGGGAGATCTGGAACGTCACCGGCGACGCCCACCCCGTACACCTCCACCTCGTCAACTTCGAGATCCTCGGCCGCCAGGAGATCGTGTGGGACAGCCACACGACGGAGGACGATCGGGTGATCCCGAACGCCGTGTGGTCGTCGCCGGCCGGCGATGGCACGTACCTTGTCGTCCAGCCGGTCGTGCAGCACAACGGCGAGCTCGGCACCGGCTTCCGGATCGTGGACCTCACCTACGGGGCGGCGCTGCCGCAGCCCACCGCGTACGTCGAGAACGCCCCGAAGGACATGGTCACGGCGCTTCCGGGCCAGATCACCCGGATCAAGGCGACGTTCGACAAGCCCGGCCGGTACGTGTGGCACTGCCACATCCTCTCCCACGAGGACCACGAGATGATGCGCGTCATGCACGTCGGCCCCGGTGCGTGATCTGGATCGACCACGCCGCCAGCGTCCTGGGCGGTTCCGACGCACGGCAGAGTCCGCCGAAACCATGGAGCGGTGCCGCGCCCACGGGCGCGGCACCCGGCGTCGAGCTCGTCCCCACCGTTCCGATCCACGAACAGCGCCCAGGTCCCGACATCCTCGGTACTCCCAGCTGGAACCGGCGCGGCATGTTGCGCGGAGCCCCACGCCTCCGGACTCGACGGACCGACTCGCTACGTTGATGTGGCATGACCGCCGAGACACTCGGGCGGATCGCTGATCGGTGTCGTCGCGGCGTCGAGGAGGCGATCGTCGCCGCCGAGCTGCATGCGCTGGGGAGTGACTTCGGAGCCAACGGCTACACCACCAGGGCGCAGGCCGACGAGCTCGGTGATCTGCTCGCGCTCGGACCCGGTCGCATGCTGCTCGACCTCGGATCCGGGTGCGGTTGGCCGGGCATCCACCTCGCGCGTCGGTCCGGCTGCCGTCTCGTCTCGGTCGATCCGATCGAAGAGGGGGTGCGTCGCACTGCGGCACGGGCCGACGCCGAAGGGCTCGCCGCGAGATCGCTTGCCTTGCTCGGAACCGGCGAACACCTCCCCATCGCCTCCGGCACGGTCGATGCGCTCGTCCATGGCGACGTGCTGTGTTGAACGAGAAGGAAGCTCTCCGTGCTGAGAGCGTGCTGGCGAGTGCTCCGACCAGGCGGAACCATGGCGTTCCTCGTGATCGAGGCGGCCGAGGGGCTCGCCCCCGTTGACCGTCGTCGCGCAGCACGCGCCGGACCCGATGCCGTGCTGACGCGATCGTCCTACCCCTCCTTGCTCGCGAGTGCCGCGTTCTGCGACATCGAGGTCGAGGACCGGACGGCCGCGTACCGTGCAACGCAGGAGGCGTGGATCGCGGCCTTCGACCGTCACGCCGCCGGGCTACGCGAGGCGTTCGGTGAGAGCGGGCTCGACGAGCGGCGCCGAGCGCGCGCTTCGTCGCTCGCGGCGATCGATGCCGGCATGCTGCGTCGACGTCGGTACCTGACCAAGAAGTCGACTCGGCGTCGAGCCCGAGCGGACTCCGAGGCGGTGGCTGATCGAGCCCGCGCTGACGTCTCGGGTACCGCCTGATCGAGAACGTCCGGGCGGAGCCGGGATTCGACGTGCGCCGTCACAGCGTCGACGTCCGAGTCGAGATCAGATCCGCTCTCGATCGCTGTGGGACGTCTCGGATGTCGGTGCGGCCCCGCCCAGGGGGTCGGGCGACAGCTCTCGGTCAGCGGACGGCGACCGAGAGGCGATGGAACGCGGCGGCGAAGCCGTCCACGATCTGGTCGTGGTCGGGGACCAGGTCGGCGTCGCAGGCGATGCCGACGAACACCTTGCCGTCGTAGCTGTAGATCGTGAACGACATCGGTTGATCGCCCGTGAGCGGCGCCCAACCGACCATCCCCTCGACCCGCCGACCGGCGAGGTACACCGGGATCGGCGGGCCCGGCACGTTGGTGAGCACGCCGACCGCCCGGTTCGCGAGCAGGTCGACGCTCGCCCGGTACAGCGTGTCGTTCAAGCCCGAGATCAGTTCCTGCAGGCGGAACGCCACGCCCGCCTCGTGGCCCTTCTTGATGCGGCCCATGCGGTGTTTGACGACGTCGAGCACCGCGAGCGGGTCGGCGGTGCCGGTCGGCAGTTCGAGCTGGACGACGGCGAATTCGTTGCCGAGCTCCTCGGGCAGGGTGTGGTCGAGCGGCTTGAGGTTGACCGGGACCATCCAGGTCGCGGTGTCACAGGTGCTGCCGTGAGCCGTGAGATAGGCGTGCAGGGTGCCCGCCACGCAGGTCACGAGCACGTCGTTGACGGTGGCCTCGTGGGTGCGCGCCACATCCTTGACCGCTGCCAGCGGGAGTGGCTCGGACCACGCCACCACCTTGCGCGTCCCGACCGAGCCGGTCCACACGGTCGGGTCGTTGCGGGTGCCGAGCAGGAGCTTGCGGGCGACGTCGACATCGCTCGGGCTGGACGAGAGCAGGTCGACGAGCGGGCCGTCGCCGGGCAGCGTCGGCTGCATCGCGCGCCGCAACCAGGCGCGGGTCGACTGGGCGGCCGTGATCGCGGCCGTAGCCGCACCGTGCGCGGCCCCGATCGGGTTGGTCAGCGAGGTCGCCGCCAAGTCCGCTGTCCGTCCGGCGACGCTCCCCATCTCGTTGACGGCTTCGCCGAGCGCCCCGAAACCGGCCTGGATGGTGCCCGCCGGATCTGCGATCGCGTGCCCGACGGCACCGCCGACCCCGCCTGCGAGATCGGCCAACTCGTCTGCGATCGCCTCGACGTCACCCCGCACGCGATCGGCGAGCGGGCGTGACGACTGCGGAGGCCGGGCAGCACCGGTGCGTGCCGCCGGGACGAGGATGGCGCCACCTTCGGGGGAGGCATCGAACAGGCTCATCGCGAGCTGCACCATGCGAATTCCGTCCGCGATCGCGTGGTGGGTGCGAGCGAGCACGGCGCTCCCGCCCTTGAAGCCGTCGATGCAGAAGACGACCCACAGCGGGCGCGATCGGTCGAGCGGCGCCGTGCGCTGCGACGCGACGAACTCCTGGAGTTCGGCGTCGCCGCCCGGCTCCGCCAATTCGATGTGGGTGATGTGGGAGTCGAACGAGTCGGTGGTGCGCTCGTCCCAGAGCCAGGCGTCGCCGTCGTGCACGGCTGCGCTGCGGAACACGCGATAGCGATCCCACAAGCGTTCCTTCGCCACACTCGAGAAGCGATCCCAGTCGATCGGCTCGGTCGTCCACATCAGCGAGTCGATGACCATCAGGTTGGAGGGTCGATCCATTTCCAACCACAGCGCGTCCTGGGCGCTCATCGGCCGTCGTTCGCTCATGGCAGTCCTCGTCGTCGAGACGCTCGGTGCTCACGGGAGACGTCCGCACGCCGAGCTCGGCGATGCCGATGTCCCTCTGGCGGGGCGTGGGTCTGAGGCGGATCTGCGTGCATTGCTTCATCGTCCACGATGACCGGCGTGCGGCGCCAGAGGAAATCGTCGCATCGCGTTCCGATGGCGATCGAGTCGAGAACGGTCGACCCGACCGCCGGTCGAGCGTCGCCTCCCCTCGATCGAGTGCTTCTGCGCTTGCCGATTCGGCCGTGGACGTGGAAGATGGGATCGGTAGACGAACGACCGAAGGAGGCCCAGATGAGCGACGACATTCGCTTGGATCGATACCGCGGGATGGTGCGTATCCGTGCGTTCGAAGCAGCCGTGCTGCGCGAGTACCACGTCGACAAGGCACCGGCGTGGGACATCGGCGCCGGTCAGATACCTGGGGAGATGCACCTGGCTGCCGGGCAGGAACCGGTCGCGGTCGGGATCTGTGAGCACCTGCGCGGCGACGATGCGATCACCGGTCCGCATCGGCCGCACCACCTGGCGATCGCCCACGGGATCGACATCAACAAGATGATGGCCGAGATCTTCGGTCGAACGACCGGGCTCTGCAAGGGCAAGGGCGGTCACATGCATCTGTTCGACCCCGAGACGCACTTCTCGTGTTCGGGCATCATCGCCGAGGGATATCCCGTCGCGTGCGGGCAGGCGATGGCGTTCAAGCGGGAAGGCATGGGAAGGGTGTCGGTGGCAGCGGCCGGCGACGGTGCCGCGAACCAGGGAGCGTTCCACGAGTCGCTCAATCTCGCCGCCCTCTGGAACCTGCCGGTCGTGTTCGTGATCGAGGACAACGACTGGGCGATCTCGGTGCCGCGGGCGTCGTCCACGTCGGTGGCCTCCAACGCGGACCGCGCGGCCGGCTACGGCATCCCCGGTGTGCGCGTCGAGGGCAACGACGTCGATGCGATCAGCGAGGTTGCCGCCGAGGCGATCGAACGAGCCCGGGCGGGACAGGGGCCGAGCCTGCTCGAGATCCACACGGTCCGACTGTGGGGCCACTTCGAAGGCGATGCCCAGGCCTACCGTGGCGCCGAGCTCGAGACGCTCGACGAGCGCGACCCGATCCCTGCCTACGCCGAGCGGCTGAAGGCCGCCGGCGTGCTCACCGACGCCGACGTCGCGTCGATCGCCGACGAGATGTCGGCCGAGATCGAAGCGGCGATCGAGTTCGCCAAGTCCAGCCCGGAGCCCGCTGGTTCCGACGCCCTCGACCACGTGTTCGCCTGAGGAGAATGACATGACCGCAACCGAAACCTCCACCCGCCGTCTCTCGACGGCGAAGGCCATCTCCGAGGGCATCGCTCAAGAGATGCGCATCGACGACGGCGTCTTCGTGATGGGCGAGGACGTGGGCGCCTATGGCGGCATCTTCGGTGCCACCGGCGGCCTGCTCGACGAGTTCGGCCCCGAGCGCGTCATCGACACGCCGATCTCCGAGACGGCGTTCATCGGTGCCGGCATCGGCGCCGCCACCGAGGGCATGCGACCCGTCGTCGAACTCATGTTCATCGACTTCTTCGGGGTCTGCATGGACCAGATCTACAACCACATGGCGAAGATCCACTACGAGTCCGGTGGTGGTGTGAAGGTGCCGATGGTGTTGATGGCGTCCGTGGGCGGTGGCTACTCCGATGCCGCTCAGCACTCCCAGTGCCTGTGGGGCACGTTCGCCCATCTGCCCGGCTTGAAAGTCGTGGTGCCCTCCAACCCGTACGACGCGAAGGGGCTGATGATCTCCGCGATCCGTGACGACAACCCGGTGCTCTATCTGTTCCACAAGGGGATCATGGGGCTCGTCTGGATGGCCAAGAATACGCGTTCGATCGACGTCGTCCCCGAAGAGGCGTACACCGTGCCGATCGGCGAGGCGGCGGTGGCTCGCGCGGGCACCGACGTCTCGATCGTCACCCTGTCGCTGTCGGTCCACCATGCGCTCGACGCTGCCGAGCAACTCGCTGCCGACGGCATCAGCGCAGAGGTGGTCGACCTGCGCAGCCTCGTGCCACTGGACCGACAGGCGGTGCTGGAGACGGTCGGCAAGACCGGGCGGTTGCTCGTCGTCGACGAGGACTACCGCTCGTTCGGGCTGACCGGCGAGATCGCGGCGATCGTCGCCGAAACCGATCCGACGATGCTCAAGGCGCCCGTCGGCCGGCTCGCGGTGCCCGACACCCCGATCCCGTACGCTCGGCCGCTCGAGACGTTCGTGCTCCCGAAGACCGACAAGATCGTTGCCGAAGCCAAGCGGCTGATGGCGTGACCGCCACGATGAGTGTCGAGGTCACCTTCCCCGTCATGTCCGAGGAGGATCCGACAGGCGAGGGAGTCGTGGGCACCTGGTTCGCACTCGACGGCGAGCATGTCGCCGCGGGGCAGCTGATCGCCGAGGTCCAGGTCGACAAGGTGTCGGCTGACGTCGAGGCCCCGGCCTCGGGCGTGCTCCGGCATCGTGTCGCCGAGGAGGCGGTCAGCAACCAGGGCGCCGTGATCGCCGTCATCGAGTGATCGCGTGGCCGAGTCGTCGCCCGGGGTCTGCGTCGGCCTGATCGCCAACCCGGCATCGGGCCACGACGTACGCCGCCTGATCTCGGGCGCCTCGATCGCCACGAACCTGGAGAAGCTGAATGTCGTACGGCGCCTGCTCGCGGGGCTCGGCGCAACTGGGGTCGACCGGGTTCTCATGATGCCCGATGTGTCGGGGCTGACGCTCGGTGTCGAGCGTGCCGCGGCGCAGCATCGGATCGATCGAGATGGTGTGTGGCCCGAGGTCGAGTTCGTGCGGATGGATGTGCTCCAGACTGCTGACGACACCCGATCCGCAACCACCGCGATGGTGGCTGGCGGCGTGGGCGCGATCGTGGTGCTCGGTGGCGACGGCACGGCGCGGGTGGTGGCGTCGGTCATCGACGACACGCCGCTCCTCGCGCTGTCGACCGGCACGAACAATGCGTTCGGCGTGATGGCCGACGCCACGGTTGCGGGGCTGGCTGCCGGTCTCATCGCCTCGGGGCGTTGTGCCGTCGCAGCGGGATGCCGGCGCGCGAAGCGACTGGAGGTCCGGATCGGCGACCGCGTTGACCTCGCGTTGATCGACGTCGCGGTCGTCGATGTCACCGATGTCGGCGCCCGGGCGATCTGGGAGCCCGATGCACTGCGTGAGATCGTGGTCACCGTTGCCGAGCCGGGAGCGATCGGACTTTCGGCGATCGTCGCCGCCGTGGCTCCGTGCGCTCGGGATGACACGGCGGGCCGGTACGTGGTGTTCGATCCGTCGGGTCGTGCCGTCGTCGCGGCGCTCGCGCCGGGCCTCGTGCGCTCGGTGGGGGTGGCCGAGGCGACGACGCTCGACCCGTGCGAGCCGCTCCGCCTGAGATCGTCCTCCGGTGTGCTCGCGCTCGACGGCGAGCGCGAGGTGGTGCTGAGCGGGGAGGAGCCACCGCTGGTCACCCTCTCGCCCGACGGGCCGCTCGTGATCGATGTTCCGGCCGTGCTCCGGCTCGCAGCGGCGCGCGGTTGGTTCTACGACAGTGTGACGTGACGCGGACGGGTCCCCGAAGCTCGACGTGTCTGCGGCTTCGTCCCTCCGCCCGTGTCGCAGTCGTCGATGGCTGCGCTCGGGTCGTCCGCTCGCGGAGGTCGAGCCCGATCCACCGGAGCTGCGTGAGCAACTCGGCGTCGAGATCGCGACCTCGCAGGCTCACGTCCGCTCGATCCTTCACGATGCCTGGGACCACGAGTGGCGGCGCGCGTGAGACCCGCCGACGACTTCCCCATCACGTCATCGACGTCGCCAACCGTTCCCACCCCACCCGCCGATGGACTCAGCGACACCGCCGACAACGACGGGACGCTCACCCGGGATCCGGTGCCCGATGCTGTCAGCCACGTCGTTCGTGTGTTCATCGGCGACGAGTCCGTGGTATCGACGGCGCTCGCCGCAAGATCTGGGCCGACTACACCTGACTCGACTCGACCGACACGAAGCGTCGACGCCGGTTCGGCACGGCGGAATCCACGGGAACGTGGGGCACCGCTTCCGGGCCGGAGTGCAGTGCGGTGTCTGGGACTCGGCGCCGGCGTTTCGGGTTGCGACGCCGGGCGCTACCGCCCGCGGCGGCTACGCCGGAATCGGCGGCCCGTTCCCAGGGGCACGGAATCGGCGGAAGCGCAACCTCGACGGGCGCTCAGTCGAACCACGCCCCGGTCGCAGGCGCATCCGGCAGGAGCCAAAGGGCGAGCGCGATCGTCACGACCGGGACGGCGACTGCGACCGCTGCGTCCGCCCACCGCAGCCGAGCACTGCCCCTGTGGCCGATCACGAGCCAGGCAGCACGACCGAGAGCGGGTGGTGGTGAGGACGACCGCGGCGATGGCGTGGGACCACCGCGCCTGTCCGAGGTTCGTCCAGCCGTCGGAGCACCGATAGATGTTCGCGTCCGGCGCCATGGTCACGACCAGCGCTCCGCCGGCCAGCGCCACGGCCCAGCAGACGACGGTCAGCGGGATCGGTCGCGCTGGCTGCGCTACCGGCGGGCGGTCACGAGCGCAAGGTACGCGCCGTCGGACAAGCCTTCGAGTGCCGAGTCACGGGCCGTATGAGGCCTCCGGCAATGCGGGACATCGAGGCCGCCGTCATACCCACCAGGTGTCGGGCGGGTTCGGTCCCATGTGCGAAGGGGCGCACTCAGCACGATCGTGACGAGCTGATCGGTGGTTGGCGATGGCGAACGTTGCCCACCAGGCCGGCGGCGGTGTGACACGGCGGCTGGTAGTGGTGCTGGTGCGGAGCCTCGAAGACTTCGCGTTCGCCGTCCGGGTCAACCGACTCGATCTCGACCGTGGGCGGTGGTGCCGGCGAGGATGGGATGCGGAAAGTCCCGAGACGCGAACGATCGAACGCCGGCGCTCGGAGTGGAGCCACTTCGGGTCGTATGGCCCTGGGCGTGCGTGACGCACGATCCGACGCTTGTATGGTGCCGAGCTGCTGGGATGGTGACGCGAGTATCGCGTCGGGATTGACGGCCGTCGAGGCCGAGGCCCGGTTGCTCGAGGTCGGTCCGAACGTGCTGCCCGCTGCCGAACACGTGCCGATGTGGAAGCGGGTGATCGAGCAGTTCGTCGGATTCTTTGCGGTGATGTTGTGGGTGGCGGGGGGCCTCGCGTTCATCGGAGGTCTTCCGCAGTTGGGTGTTGCGATCTTCGTCGTGATCGTGCTCAATGGCCTGTTTGCGTTCGCTCAGGAGTATCGGGCCGAGAAGGCGGCCGATCGGCTCCGTGACCTGCTCCCGAGGGTCGTGACGGTGATCCGTGATGGCGAGCGTTCGATCGTGGATGCGAGTGCACTCGTGCCCGGCGATCTGGTTGCGCTCGGTGAGGGTGACCGGATCAGCGCGGACCTCGTGTGTATCGAGAGTCATGCCCTGTCGCTCGATACGTCGACGTTGACGGGCGAGAGTGTGCCCGATCGGGTGGGTGAGGGCGGTGTGTTGCGCGCGGGCACGTTCGTGGTCGAAGGTGAGGGGCTCGCCAGTGTGACCGCGACGGGGAGCACGACCGAGCTGGCTCGCATCGCAGTGCTGACCCAGGGGACGCAGCGCCCGGATACTCCGCTGACGCGTGAGCTGCACCGTCTGGTTCGCACCATTGCGACCGTTGCGGTCGCCACCGGGGCGGCGTTCTTCCTGTTGACGTTCCTGCTGGACACCTCGGCATCGGACGGCTTCGTGTTCGCGATCGGGATCACCGTGGCGCTCGTGCCTGAGGGCCTCTTGCCGACGGTGACGTTGTCGCTCGCGATCGGCGCGCAACGAATGGCCGACGACAACGCGCTCGTGCGCCGGCTCGAGTCGGTGGAAACCCTCGGCTCGACCACCGTCATCTGTACCGACAAGACCGGCACGCTCACGCAGAACCGGATGCGTGTCGTGGAGGTGTGGACACCTGCCGGTACCGCTCGTCTGAGTGGCGATGGATATGACCCGACCGGCACGATCGCCGCCGACACACCGACGGTCGAGGACCGACTTCCCGAGATCGCTCTGGCGGCGCGAGCGTGTTCGACCGGCCGGGCCGTTCAGGCCGACGACGTGTGGACCGCCCAAGGCGACCCGATGGAAGCCGCGATCGACGCGCTCGCGCGCTGGGTCGCCGGGCCCGGAGACCTCGATGAATCCACCGGTTCGATCATCGGCCGCTACCCCTTCGACCCGCGCCGCCGGTGCGCCTCGGTGGTGACGACGGACCGGGTGCTCGTCAAGGGAGCCGCCGATGCCGTGATCGCGAAGTGTCGCGCCGATACCGGGGGCGCAGCACTGGCGATGGAATCGATGTCGTCGCAGGGGCTCCGAGTGCTGGCGGTCGCGACCCGCGTGCATGCCGGCGCTGCGCCCCAGACCGCCGACGAAGCCGAAGCCGGACTCACCCTGCTCGGCCTGCTCGGGTTTCGGGACCCGCCTCGACCAGAAGCGCACGCGGCGATCGCTGCGTGCCGTCAGGCCGGCATCAAGGTCATCATGATCACCGGCGACCATCCGCTGACGGCCCGATCGATCGCCGAACTCGTCGGGCTGCGCCTCGCCGATGCGGACGTGCTCGTCGGGGCCGACCTTCCCATTGACGAGCAGGTCCTCGGCGCGATGGTCGATCGCGATGGTGTCGTGATCGCCCGGGTCTGCCCCGAGGACAAACTCCGGATCGCGAAGGCGTTGCGTGCCCGCGGGCATGTCGTGGCGATGACCGGCGACGGCGTCAACGACGGACCGGCACTGCGCGAGGCCGACATCGGCATCGCGATGGGGGCCAGCGGGAGCGATGTCGCCCGCGAAGCCGCCGACCTGGTGTTGCTCGACGACAACTTCGCGACGATCGTCGCCGCCGTCGAACAAGGTCGGGCGACGTTCGCCAATGCCCGCCGGTTCTTGACGTATCACCTGACCGACAACGTCGCCGAGCTCACCCCGTTCGCGATCTGGGCGTTGTCCGGCGGTCGATTCCCGCTCGCCCTCGGTGTGTTGCAGATCCTGGCGCTCGATATCGGCACCGACACCCTGTCGGCAACGGCCCTCGGTGCCGAAGCTCCGACCTCGCACATCATGGACCAACCGCCGACGACAGGCCGGCTGCTCGACCGAACGGTCGCAGTCCGTGCCTTTGGCATCCTCGGACCGACCGAAGCCGCCTTTGAGATGGGAGCGTTCATCGTTGGGCTGCTCGCTGCCGGATGGCGGCCGGGAGACGACTTCCCGACGGGCAACGCCCTCGCCGCGGCATCAGGCGCGGCGTTCATGACAGTGGTCATCGCACAAACGGCGAACGCGTTCGCGTGCCGAAACATCAAACAGCCGGCGTGGAAACTCAACTTCACGTCGAATCGGTTCCTCCTCGTCGCAGCCACGATGGAGCTCGCGTTCGCGCTCGCGTTCATTGCGATCCCGGCGTGCGCACGCCTGATCGACCAACAAGCGCCCCCAGCACTCTCGTGGATCGTCATCTTGGCGTCTGCGCCTGCGATGCTCGCAGCGGACGGGCTGTGGAAACACCGGCAGCATCGAGGAACCGGCTCGTCCGAGTGAGCGACGCCGCGCGATCCCCACGGTGTGCAGGTCGGACGACAAGCAGAGCCACGACGGCACCTTCCCCGCTCGGTCGCCGCTCGGATCCGTCGCCTACTGCCGCCTGAGGCTCGCAGGCCTGTCGATCGCTGTTGACCGCGTCATGTGGGATTCGACAGCGAGACCAGCTACTCGTCGGATCGTGGCTCGAAGACCACGACAGCGGTCTCGGTCGAACGACGCGCAGCGTACGCGTCGAGGTTGTTGTCGATCTCCGCTTGCCGGGCCCAGAGCCGTTGTCGCTCGTCGCCCTCAGCAGCCCGTCCGGTCACGAGGCGAGGGCCGTCCACGAGTTCGACTTCGACGTCGGGATGCGTCTGCAGGTTGAGCCACCACGCCGGCTCGCCCTCGCCCCAGCCGTTCATGGCCAACGAGACCAGATTCGAACCGTCCTCGAAGTAGCCCACGACCACTCGTCGTGCCCGCCCCGTACGGCGACCGATGGTGGTGAGTCGCATGGCACCCCATCCGTTCGGCCGCGGCCGCCACAAACCCACTCGACCGCGAGTGACCCGGAGCACTGCCCGATGGGCCGACCAGAACGACCGGATGAACCAGCGAGGGGGAAGTAGCGGCAGCTTCGGCGATGTCTGTGGCATGCGAACCCCTCCGTTGATCCGGGCGGACCGACGCCGTGGAACAGCGTGCCGGGCGGCGTCGGTCCGGTCAGCCGTCCGGGTGTTCGGACCGGTAGAAGTCCCAGGCGTCGACGACTGACCCATCGGGCAATCGACAGATCGGTTCAGGCCCCGACGTCGTACCGCCCCGCTCTTCACGGAAGACCGCAGCCGGGTTCGGTACCCCGGCTCGTCGTTGTCGTCATCGCCGCACCCACTCGCGAACGACAGCACCGATGTTGCGATGACCACGGCTCCCAGACGCGTCCGCATACGTCGATCTTCCGACCGCCCGGTCGGCACTCACCAGAGGATTCAGGCCCATCGGTGGCCCGCCATCCCCGACGTCAGCTCAGCACCGACGGAGCCAACCGCTGGTCCCCGTTACTGAGATCTGGGCGAGTGCCGCAAACGATCTCGTCGAGCAGGGTGCTGAAGAACGCTGATGTCGGCAGATTCCCGGTTGCGAAATACCAGGTAGATGGATCGCCGATCGACCGAACACAGCGCTTTTCCGCAGCCTGCTAGCTGCCCAGCCCTGCGCCTGCGGCGGTGACGACTGCGGTGCCGCCAGCCGGCCTCGACGTCGGCCCGTTGTCGCCCTGACCGCAATTCGTCCGCTCGGCGGTCGTCAGTGGCGGCCGGCGCCGAGGAGTCGGGCGGGCAGGGTGAGGATGGCCCGCAGCGTCTCGAGGATGCCGTTGACCGAGATCCCGACGATCCGGAAGGGAAGCAGCAGCACCCACACGATCGGATAGACGAAGAGGGCGAGCAGCGCCAGCGGCCACGAGATCACCAGCAGGATGAACCACAGCAGGACGTTCATGTTCGTCTCCAGTTCGATACGGACAGGATGGTCGACACGTCAGGCGGCCTGGTCGTCGGCGTCCGGCGGCGTCAACGTTCCAGCGGCCGTTTCGGCGGCGGCATCGCCGCTCACCTCGTCGTCCCACGTGCCGGCGGGGGCGGGGTCGACGAGCCACCACAGCAGGAGGTACGCGATGAGCGATGCGCCGCTGAACACGAGGGCCGCGACGAAGGCCACCCGCACGAGCAGCGGATCGAGATCGAAGTAGTGGGCGAGTCCGGAGCAGACGCCGCTGATCTTCTGGTCGTCGGTGTCGCGGTAGAGGCGGCGTTCACGGCGTGACATGGGGAGTTCCTTTCGTGGTGACCGGTGGGTGCCGGTCGTGTCGATCTGTCTGATTCAATCGTCGCGCTGCGCACTGCTCGGCACCATGGAGCTACCCCGAAGGTCACCGGTCGGGCTTGCCGGTCCAATGTCGAAGCCGTCGTGCGTGCCGGTTCGTGTGTGACGGGATCACGATGGCCGATGGACGTCGCGCAGATCGCAGCTCTCGGGTTCATCTTCGAGGACCGGGCTCGTGAGGCGATCCACAACTTCAACGCGAATGGGTTCGACTGAGTTGTGCCGCTACCTGCGCACGTTGCACCCACCCCAGGTTCGGATCGCGATGATGTCGGACAACTTCTCGCCGCACCTCTCGACGAAGACCGACCAACGCGTCAGCGAGTGGGCCGCGCTGAACAACGTCGAACTCGCTGACACACCGTTCTACGCGTCGTGGCTGAACCGGATCGAAGCCCAGTTCCAAGCGCCGCGCTACTTCGCTCTCAACGGCACCGACCACCCCAGCCACGCCGAACAGGCCCGCATGATCCGCCGCTACATCCGCTGGCACAACACCCACGCCCGGGATCGTCAACTCACCGAACTCGTCAACCGCGCAAACGTCGCTTGAGCGCCACTGGCTCCTGCATGGCGAGGCTGGGACGCCACACGGGGCAACCCCGCACGCGGCCGGCACGGTCCCGCGGCGCCCATGTCATCGCGAGCATCGCTCATCGGGGCCCGCCCAGGACGGTACGGATGTGCTCGCCCGACTGCGCAAGAACGCGCGGTCGACACGACATCGGTGCGCCGCGCCGGACGGTGATTCCGTGCGCCGGAGATCGGTGGGACAGAAGGCCGTGCTCGTCGGTCCATCGCCTTCGTCGGCGAGGACTCGGAATGCAGACGTCGCGCTGGGTGACGGCCTTGTCGATGCCGTTCGACGCGTCTGGAGCCGCCGGGGCGACCTGGTCGGCGCGTACCTGCGCGCCTTCGCCGTCGTGCTCGTCGTGCTCGTCGGTGTCCCTTGGGGTATCCGGCAACTGGTGGGGTATCAGCTCGTGCCGCAAGCGGTAGTACTCGACGGCTGAGATGCGCGCGGAGCGCTCCGCTCGAGTTCTGACGCCCTCCGAGGTCGGTGGTTCCACATCGCGCTCCTTGCGGCGTTGCTCAATGGCCTCGCGTTCGTGATGGCGCCCGTTGCGGCGCTTGCCTTGCTCGTGCTCGCCTCCGGATTGCCGCTGTGGCTGTTCGCCGGACTCGTCGCGCTCGTCGTACCGTTCGCTTCGATCGCGATGACACTGCTGTATGGCGACGCCGTGGCCGAGAAGCGAAGGTGCGACAATCCGAACCCGTCGCCGTCGCGTGACCACCGGTCTCGACCGGTCTCGACCGCGGTGGCTCGACTGCGCTCTACCATCGGGTGGGGTGTGGCACATCGGCGCGTGACGGAAGGGAGGGGAGATGGACAGGTCGAACGACGAGCGGTCCGGGGACAGCACGGATCGGCTACCACGGGCACGGCGTGTGATGGACGTCGGCCGGGATGAGCGCCGTGGCCTGGTCGCGCTCGCGGCGATGCGCAGCATCCTCATCGCCGCGAGCCTGATCACGCTGTTCTACCTGCTCCCGTTCGACTGGAATCCCGTTGCCCAGGTCGCCGGCGGCGTTGCGGCCGGCGTGGTCCTGATCGGAGGTGCCGTTGTCTGGCAACTACGGGCCGTCGCCATCGCCGAGTTTCCCGAACTTCGCGCGTCCGAGGCGCTCGCGTTCTCGACGACGCTGCTCGTCGTGCTGTTCGCGAGCACCTACCTGTCGTTGTCGCACGGTGAGACCGACGCGTTCTCCGAACAACTCGACCACACGGGGGCGTTGTATTTCACCCTCACGACCCTCACCACCGTCGGTTTCGGGGACATTGCAGCGCAGTCCACCGTCGCTCGCGTGGCCGTCATGCTGCAGATGGTCGCGGACTTCGCGGTCTTCGGCGTCATCATCAAGCTGATCACCGGTGTCGCCCGTCGACGACTGAGCGCCGCTGGTGGTGAGCCGCCCGATCAGGTCACCGCCCGATGACGCGATTCGGCACGTGATGGGTTCGTTCGAGCCTCCCTTGGCGAGAGTGGTTCGTCGACGTCGTGCGCGTGCCCCCTCATCGATGTCGCACTGGCCACAGCGCCTCGCAGGACGGCGCGAGTGGGCGACCGTCGCCATCGTCGGCCTGATCGGCACGACGCAGCCGGCGCGAGCAGGCGGACAACCGATCGGATGTCGCGCGTGTCCGGAGCCGTTCTGGGCGATGGCTCCAGCCGAAGGCGTCGCCCAGAGCGACCAAGCATTTCATCACCGACGAAAGGACATTGCCCCGTGACGAACAACATCTCCCCTCCGGGCTGGTACCAGGACCCGACCGGGCAGGGTGACGGTCGGTACTGGAACGGCGCGACCTGGACCGAGGCGGTCGATCGCGGTGGCGTGACCGTCAACGTTCCGATCGATCCGAACCAGGCGTCGATTCCTCCGCTGCCGGGCACCCAGGTTTCGATCCCGACACCTCCTGCTGCGTCGCCGACGGGAGCAGCCCGCACAACGAGCCGCTCGAGGACCGGGGCCATCGTCGGCCTGCTGGTCGTGGTGATCGTCGCCGTCGTGGCGGTGGTTCTCGTCAGCAACGACTCCGCCGACGCGCCGTCACCCGGCACGGACGCGCCACCGGCCACGGACGCACCCGCCGACGGCGGCTGAGGTTCGCATCGAGAACACGTCGGGCGGGAGCGAACGCAGGTGGCGAGCGCGAGCGCTCTGAGCGAGGGGCGAAGTGCGAAGTGCGATGAGCGAGGAACAGGGCCCACACCGCGAGTCCGTTGACCGCGGTGCTGGTGCTGAGCGGCGGCATGGCCCTGATTCGTCGCCGGGCGGGTCGAGGTCCGGCGCGACGGTCGGTCGATCGCCGAGCTCGGACCGGGCCAGGTCGTGGGCGAGCTGGGTCTGCTGTTGCGACGAGACCACTCGGCAACCGTGACCGCTGTGACACCGATCGAGATCGTCGCGCTGCCGCGGGCGGCGTTGCGGGAGGCCGTCGACGAGGTGCCTGGGCTGGCGTGGACCTTGTTGCAGACCGTTGCCGATCGGCTCTCGGCCGACGACGTCACGTCGAACTGACGACAGCGTCTCCGTCGACCGGATCGGTGTCGTCGGTGATGGTCGACGCGGTCAGCGACCGAGGAGTTTGGCGAGCCGCCCCGGGTGGGGTGATTCGGACGCCGAGCAATCGCAGCGGTCGGACGGATCGACGTCGCCGAGGACGCTCTCGACGTGTGCGCCGCAGCCGCGCCACGACGGCTTCTGGCACGACCGGCAGGTGGTTCGTTGACACATGATGTTCTCCTCGGTCCCTCGGTCGGGCCCACACTTCGTGACCGCCGATCTCCGTTGCGCTCACCTGCGCTCCTGGCGTCGCTCTAAATGTACGGACATTTGGACGGAGGCGCAACCCGGAGAGCCGGTGTTCGCGCCCTTCGCGCGCGTTCGCACCCGCCGCAGCGTCGAGAGGCTCCCCAGTTTCCGCTCCGGCGCCACGATCGTGCAGACCTCGGAGTGTGAGCCATCATCAGGGGATGTCGTGGGGTCCCGACGATCGGATGGACGGACGAGCGCCGTAGCGTGGACATGAGCCTCGAACGAGGGGGAGACGGATTGATCGAGCTGCAGCCAGACCTCGTCGTGACGACCGAGCAGTGTGAGCGCGTTCTCGAATCCTGGCTGGGTGGTCGCGTGGCCTGCACCGCAGTCCGTCCGCTCGAGGGTGGCATGGTGAACACCGTCTACCGGCTCGACTTCGACCGGCCGCCGTACCGTGCTGTGATCAAGGTGCACCGACCGGCGAATGCGTCGTTCGCTCGCGAGGCGCGTGCGCTCGAATACTTGCGCACCGAGACCGATTGCCCGGTGCCACGCGTCTACCTGCACGACAGCTCGGCACGGCTCCTGCCGCACGCCTTCATCCTCCTCGAACATGTCCACGGGGAGTGCCTCGACGCGCTCGACCTCGAACCCGTGGAGCGTGCCGACATCGAGGTGCAACTCGCTCAAGTGCTCGGCGGGCTCCATGAGCACACCGGGACCACATGGGGTCACCTCGATGGCGATGAGCCGTCGACGTCCTGGGCGGATCTGTTCGTCGCTCGGTTGGAGAGGGCCCGCGCGGACCCGATGTTGCCCGAACGGCTGACCCCCGACGCGCTCGGTCGTGTGGACGATGCGATCGCGATGGCGGGAGCGGCGCTCGAAGACTGCGGTGTACCGACGCTCGTGCACGGCGACGTCTGGGACGGCAATCTCATCGTGAACCGCCTGGACGGCCGTTGGCGGCTCGTCGCGTTGCTCGATCCCGACCTCCAGTACGCGGACGTGGAGTTCGAACTCGCCTATCTCGAGGTTTTCGACACGCCGCGGAACGCCTTCTTCGGCGCCTACAGCGGTCGCGGCGTCCCACGTCCCGGGTACGAGCGGCGGCGGCTCTTCTACTGGTTGTACACGGCACTCATCCATGTTGCGCTGTTCGAGAACGAGGTCTTCCCCGAGTTCACTCTCCGCACCGCTGACCAGATCGCGCGGCTCGGACCGGGTCGCTGACCGCGGCACACGCCCTCGGCCTCCGCCGACCGGCTCCGGCCCGGGCGCCGCGTGTCGACGACCTTCGACTGCTCCGGCGAATCGCGATGGTCCTGCGCCTCTTCGAGCGGGTCTCCGCTCGGCCTACGCTCTGGTGATGGCGTTGTACGAGTTCCGGTGTCGTTCCTGCGACGACGTGTTCGAGGTGCGGCGTCCGATGAGGGAGGCCGGTGAGCCGGCGCTCTGTCCCGCCGGCCACGCCGACACGGTCAAGCTGTTGTCGATGTTCGCCCGCACCGGTGCGGTCGTCGGCGGAGCCCCGGCACCGACCGGCGGCTGCTGTGGCGGCACCTGCGGCTGCGCGCGCTGATCGGCCGCAGGTGCGCCTCGACCGGGTCCATCGCCCGGTTCCTCTGTACTGGACGACCTTCCTCGTCGTCGGCCTGTCGCTGAGCGTCCTCGGCCCGGCGCTCACCGAACTCCGCGAGCGCTCCGGATCCGACATCGGTGGGATCGGCATTCTGTTCGTCGGGCAGTCCGCCGGCTACGTCGTCGGATCGTTCGCCGGCGGTCGGTTGTACGACCGGCTCCCCGCCCACCACGTGTATGCGTCGTCGTTGCTGCTCATGGCCGCAGGTCTCGCGATGGTGCCGTCACTCGCTGATCTGAGCTGGCTGTTCCTGGCGTTCCTCCTCGTGGGCGCCGGGGCAGCCACGTGCGACGTCGGGGCGAATGCACTGCTGATGTGGGAGCTCGGGAGCGAGAACAGCCGCTCGATGAACGTGCTCCATCTCTGCTTCGGTGTCGGAGCGCTGAGCGCGCCGCTGCTCGTGCACGTCGGTCTCGGCATCGCCGTCCGGGGCGCCGCGCTCGCGTGCGTGCTCCTCGCCGCTTGGAGTGTGACGATCCCGCCACCGGTGGTGCGTCCGGCGTCCGACGACGACCACCCGAATCGGACCTGGCGGCTCCTCGCGCTGCTCGCGACCTTCTTCTTCCTCTACGTCGGGCTCGAGGTCGGGTTCGCAGGTTGGGTGCACACCTACGCCGAGGAGATCGACTTCAGCGACGTCGGCGCGACGTGGCTGACCACGACGTTCTGGATCGGATTCACGGTCGGACGACTGGTGTCGAGCGCAGTCGGGGACCGCCTTCGGCCGAAGGTCGTGCTGTCGGGCGCGTGTGGCGTGACGGTGATCGCCGCGTTGCTGCTCGTCATCGCCGACGGTTCTCCCGGGCCGGTCTGGATCGGCACGGCGCTGTTCGGTCTGGCGACCGCACCGCAGTTTCCGGTGATGCTGTCGTACCTCGAGCGGCGCATCCACGTCACCGGGTACGCGACGGCGTGGTTCGTCGGCGGCGCCGGGTTCGGTGGGTTGATCTTCCCCTGGCTCATCGGTCGCTGGTTCGACGCGTCGGGCGCCGGGGCATTGCCGTGGGCGATCGTGGTGTTGAGTCTGCTCACCGCGGGCTCGTTCGCCGTGTCGAACCGCATCCTGGGCGGCTGAGGCGCTCGATGACCCGGTCCGCCGGTGTCGACGCGGTCTCGAGCGGCGGCGGCTCAGTCGTCCGTCGGGTCGTCGGTCTCGTCGGTCTCGTCGGTGCCGGTACCGGTCGGGTCGTCGGCCACGGTTGCGGCAGCGTCGATGAAGTCGGACGGATCGATGTCGTCGAGGAACGACCGGAACGTGTCGACCTCGGCGTCGATCGCGGCCGGGTCCGTCACGGCGACGTCGTCGGTGTCGTCCGGGGCCGGCAGGCTGCCCGCCTCGTCGAGGACGGCATCGCTCACGAACACGGGCGCCCCGGTGCGGACCGCGAGGGCGAGGGCATCGGAGGGCCGGCTGCCGACCCGCCGTGTGCCGGCCGGGCCGGTCAGGTTGATCGTGGCGAGGAACGTGCCTGCCTGCAGGTCGGTGACCTCGACCCGTTCGACTCGGCCATCGAGGCCGGCCACCAGGGCAGCCATGACGTCATGGACCATCGGCACCGGTGGTTTCTGACCGGTGGCGGCGATGGCGATCGAGGAGGCTTCGGGTCCGCCGATGAAGATCGGGAGGAGTCGATGCGGTTCGTCCTGCTCGCGCAGCACGACGAGCGGCGCACCGGTGTTGGCCTCGAGGGCGATACCGGAGATGTCGACGCGTCGCATGTCCTCAGTGTACCGGTCGCAGGTAGATTACTTGATACACAATGTGTCAAGTTCGGCGGGCTACGTCCGGCTCGGCCGCAGACGTGGCGCAGGTCGAGGGTCGGCTGCACCCGGGCGACCACCACCCGCGACCGCGATCGACCCGGCAGCCCCTGACCGCGCCCCTGACCGCGCCCCTGACCACGCCCCTGACCACGACCCTGACCACGCCCCTGACCACGCCCCTGACCATCCGGCGCTCGACAGGTGAGTCCGTCTTCGGCGTGGCGCTCGACGGCGCTACCGTGGCCCCGTGCTGAAGGAACCGCATCTTCAGGATGTCCGCCTCGGCCCCGAGCCTCGGACCGTGCGATGAACCTCGCCGTCTGGGTCGAGCGTCACGGCCGTCGGCGGCCCGGCAGCCCGGCGCTGGCCGAGGGCGAGCGCGTGCACGCCGACTGGAGCATGCTCGCCGCCCGGACGGCCGGCGCTGCCGCCGGCCTGCGCGATGAGCTCGGCCTGTCGTCCGGTGACCGGGTTGCGATCGTGATGCGCAACCGGCCGGAGTACCTCGAGGCGCTGTTCGCCATCTGGCACGCCGGTCTCGTGGCCGTGCCGGTCAACGCCCGCCTCCATCGCGACGAGATCGCCTACATCCTCGAACACAGCGGGTCGGTCGTCGTCGTGACCGACGCCGAGCATGCCGGCGACGTCGAGTCGCTGGTCGGCACGGTCGCGTCGCTGCGGGCGGTGGTGGTGGCACCCGGTGAGCGATGGGACCGGCTCACGGCGTCGTCGCCGGCGGCGCTCGTCGACCGGCAGCCGGACGACGCGGCCTGGCTGTTCTACACGAGCGGCACGACCGGACGTCCCAAGGGCGCCACGCTCACCCACCGCAACCTGCTCATGATGTCGCTCAGCTACTTCGCCGACATCGACCCGGTCATGCCACAGGACTGCATCCTCCACGCCGCGCCGATCTCCCACGGCTCGGGCCTGTACGGGATCCCTCACGTCGCCCGCGGAGCGGTGAGCGTCATTCCGGAGTCCGGTGGCGCCGACCCTGCCGAGATTGCGGCGCTGCTCCCGCGTTGGCCCGGCATGTCGTTCTTCGCCGCGCCGATCATGGTGAAGCGACTGGCCGCCGACCCCGGCATCGCCGCCGCCGACCTGACCAACCTGAAGACGATCATCTACGGCGGCGCGCCGATGTACCTGGCCGACCTGGAGGTCGCGATCGACGTCTTCGGCCCACGCCTCGCCCAGATCTACGGGCAGGGTGAGACGCCGATGACCATCACTGCGCTGTCGAAGGCCGACCACGTCGCACGCGACCATCCGCGGTGGCGGGACCGCCTGCAGAGCGTCGGCGTCCCCCGCACCGACGTCGAGGTCCGCGTCGTCGACGATGACCGTGAGCTCTCCGTCGGTGAGATCGGCGAGGTGGTGGTCCGCGGTGACGTGGTGATGACCGGCTACTGGAACCAGCCCGACGCCACCGACGAGGCGCTGCGGGGCGGCTGGTTGCACACCGGCGACCTGGGCAGCTTCGACGACGAGGGCTACCTCACCCTGCGTGACCGGTCGAAGGACCTGATCATCAGCGGGGGGATGAACATCTACCCCCGCGAGGTCGAAGAGGCGCTCCTCGTCCACCCCGGCGTCCGGGCCGTCTCGGTCGTCGGTCGACCCGACCAGGAGTGGGGAGAGGCCGTGGTGGCGTTCGTGGTGGCCGACGACGCCGCGGTCCCGGTGACCGTCGACGACCTCGATCGGACGTGTCTCGATCGCATCGCACGGTTCAAGCGGCCCAAGGAGTACCGGTTCGTCGACGCCCTGCCGACCAACAACTACGGCAAGGTCCTCAAGCGGGAGCTGCGCGGCCGGCTCGTCGCCGAGCTCGAATAGGCGAGGCCGACTGAGCGCGGCGTCAGCCAGTCTCTGCTCGACGCGCGTCCACGGCCGGAGCCTCGCTCGATCGCTCGCCGCCCGAGCGTCGGTCTTCCCGAACACGGGAATCGGGGCTCCGGTCCGCTCGGAAACCGGTCGAACACTCCGGCGACTGTGGGTTGGACGCTTCCCCTGGGTGCGGCCGCCGAGGCGGCATCCAGGATGCCGGCTTCCGAGATCGGAGTGTCGAAGACTCTCGTCTCGCCGTGGTTGCGTCGATGGGGTGTCTCGATGTCAGACTCGACTGGGCTTCTGGCGCGTGGACCACTACCTTGGCGACAGAGGGGGAAGAACTTGGGAGAAACGCAGCGGCGGATGCGACTCCGTGCCCGACTGGTCGAGGGCACTGCCGTCTGATGGGGATCAGGTTCGCCCCTTCCACGCGGCGGCTCCTCTTGCTCGTGGGCCTGGCGGTGATCGTCGGTTTCACGGCTGGTGGGGCGGCGTACCTGCTGGTCAGGATGATCGCCTTGTTCACCAACATCGTCTTCTACGGCGATCTCATCTGGGGTGAGATCCCACCGATCTCCGATGTCGAGTTGACCTGGCGGTTCCCGGTGGCGGCGGCGATCGGTGCACTCCTGATCGCCACCATGGCGATCTTCGCGCCGATCATTCGGGGCCACGGCATCCCCGAGGCGATGGAAGCGGTCCTCCGTCGCGACAGCCGCATCGCTCCCCGCACGGCGGTGGCCAAACCGCTGTCGGCATCGATCGCGATCGGCACCGGTGCGCCGTTCGGCGCCGAGGGTCCGATCATCGTGACCGGCGGGGCGATCGGCTCCATCGCCGGTCAGATTCTCAAGGTCACACCCTCGGAACGCAAGATCCTGCTGGCCTCCGGTGCGGCGGCGGGAATGGCGGCCACGTTCGGGGCGCCGTTGGCCTCGATCCTGCTCGCGATCGAACTCTTGCTGTTCGAACTCTCCGTCCGGTCGCTCATCCCGCTGACGGTGGCCACCTCCATCGCCGCTGCGATCCACTCGAGGGTGTTCGGGACGGGCCCGCTGTTCCGTGCCCCCGCCCACGACTATGCGGGCTTCGACAAGTTGCCGCTCTACGCCGTGTTGGGCCTCATGTCGGGTGTCGTCGCGGTCGTGATCGCGCGGGGGCTCTTCGAGCGCGGAGCGGCAATTCCGCTCGTTGCGAGTCCCGATCTTCTGGCACCCGCTCATCGGGGCGGTTGGGTTCGTCGCCATCGGCTTTCTCGTCCCGCGATCGCTGGGCGTCGGCTACAACGTGATCGACGACGTCCTCGCGGGACGGCTCGCCCTCGTCCCGCTCGCCGTCCTCCTGGTGGCGAAGATGTTCTCGTGGTGGATCGCACTGGGGTCGGGCACATCGGGCGGGACGCTCGCACCGGTACTGCTGATGGGCGCCACGTTCGGTGGGCTCTTCGCCGCTGTCGCGCTCGGCATCGCACCCGATCTCGGAATTTCACAGGGTGCGTTCGCGGTCGTCGGCATGGCCGCCGTCTTCGGTGCCGCGACCGGGGCGCCGCTCACTGCCATGGTGTTCGTGTTCGAGATCACGCGCGACTTCGAGGTGATCACGCCGCTGATGCTGGCCACCGTGCTCTCCGCACTCGTGTTCAGCGTCACGTCCGATGAGAGCATCTACACCGAGAAGCTCTCCCGGCGGGGGATCAGGGTCGGCAACGAGCTGGTGGCCGACTCGCTTCGAACGACGGCGGTGGCGGACGTGATGAGTCGTCTGGTCGACAAGGTCTCGCCCGACGACACGATCGGTCGGGTCAGTGACCGGATCAGGAGTGGCGAGCACGGCGCGTTTCCCGTCGTCGACTCCGACGGGAACTATGTCGGGATGGTCACCCGGCGCGATCTCCTGACCAACGACCGCGATCGTGACGCGCCAGTGGTGGGGATTGCGTCGGCCGACATGGTGAAACTCGGGCCCGAGGCCAGTCTCGTCGACGCAATGCAGCTGATGGCCCAAGAGGACGTGACCCACGTTCCGGTGATCCAGCGTGGGAAGCTCGTGGGCATCTGCACTCGGGCGGACATCGTGCGGTCGCGCAGCGACGAACTGGCCCTCGAGCGGCTCGAGCCCGGCTGGCTGGCCCCCGTTGCCCAGCGGCGCGACCGGCATGGGAAGCGGCTGCTCATCGTGGGTAACGAGTCGCTCGGCGGGAAGGCGCTCATGGCGGAAGTTGCGTCGCAGATACGACGCAACCCCCATGTTCGCTTCCATGTGGTGGTCCCGCTCTCCGCGGGCGGTGACCTACCCAGCGCTCGCAAGCGGCTCGAGACGCAACTCGGACTGATCGAGGATCTCCATGCCTCGGCGAGTGGAGAGATCGGTCGTTCCGATCCCCTGGGCGCGATCGAGGCCGCTCTGCGGCGGGAGGCTGCGACCGGAATCATCTTGTCGACGTTGCCGCCGAGCCGATCACGATGGCACCAGTCGGACCTCGCCGCCAGCGTCAGCCAACGGGTCGACCTACCGTGCGTGACGGTTCACGATCCGGACGGTGCCGTTGACGAGTGATGGTGGGCGTGATCATCGAGCGTCCGGTTTCGCGATCGGATGCCTCGACCGGGAGCTGCTGCGTGGCAGCGGCGACGCCACGGGTTGATCGACGCGGCCGCCGCCGGGCCATGTCGTGAGACACGTCATGGGCGCGCCTCCGACCGGCTACCGGTGCGTCGGCAACTCCCGTGCCGAGCGCATTCGGTCGGTGGTCGACGTCAGGTGTCGAAACTGATCACCTACGCCGCCGGTGTGGACGCGATGTCGATGTACGCCCGGAACCGGGCACTACGGCTGGCCGGCGAAGATGCCGAGCGGCAGGTGCATGGAGCCGATCCAGTTCGGAGCGTCGACGATCTCGCTGATGCGGAGGTCGCCCGCGATGCTGCAGATGATGTAGGCGTCACTCTCGCTGAGGCCGAACTCGCGCACGACCCAGTCGATCATGTATCTCGTGACGTGTCGTGCCGACTCGAAGAGGTCGGGACCGTGGGCGGTCATGATGTGCACCTGGCCGGGGATCGGAGTGCGTGGAGTCGCGCGACGGATCTACGCCTCGTTGACGTCGAGGTCGTCCCGGAGGTCGAATCGAATGGTCACGGTCATCGGTGACTCGATACCGGTGCCGCACACTTCGCCGTCGCCCTGTGCCGCGTGGCAATCGCCGATCGAGAAGAGTGCGCCCGGGACGAACACCGGGAGCAGGGCTGTCGAGCCGGCGACCAGGTCCTTGGTGTCGATGTTCCCGCGTTGGCGCGCGGCGGGAACCGCGCACGTGGGTCAGACGGTGGTGGCCTTCCGGTGGTCGAGGATCGCGATCACGATGATCCACACGCCCCAGACGGCGGCGACCAGAGCCGGGAGCGAGCGGTGAGATCAGTGACGACCGCGGTACGTCCCGCTGGCACGTGAACGGTTCGGTCAACCACTGCTCGTCGGCTGAGCGCGGCAGGTTCTGTTCGCAACGTGTGGATTCGGCGCGCTCCGAACCGGCCGAGTCTGCGCCACCGGTCGACCCTTCTTTGCTCTCGGCTCGATTCGCCGGCACTGATTCCCTGAGATAACGTCGTCTCGGGCGCCAGGCGCGACGGCGGATGAGTTTCACTGGAGGCGGGTATGGGTCGAGACAAATGGGTCGTGGGGCTCGTGGGCTTCGGGTTGCTGGTGACGGCCGCAGGGTCGGCGGGAGCGACCGGTCGGGGCAACGACTTCGACGCCTACGACTGGGCCGAGGTGACCGAGGCCGCCCCGTGGGCGAGCCGTGCGGGTCTCGAGGCAGTTGCGGTGGGCGGCAGCTTCTACGTGATCGGTGGTCGTTCCCCGAATCCGTGGGTTGCCCCGCCGAACGGCCCGTTGCCGGGTGACAGCACCCTGTGGGGTGACGTCTGGCGGAGCGACGACCGAGGGGCCTCGTGGACCGAGGTCCTGGCGACGGACGACTCGGGTCATTGGCCGGCGCGGGCATATCACGAGGTGGTGACGCGAGGTCGGACAATGTTCCTGCTCGGCGGTCAGAACATCGGTGTGGTCAACAACCCCGACTGTGGCTGGTTCGAGCCGTGCGGGCCCCCGTTCTTCCAGACCTCGACGTTCTTCAACGACGTGTGGAGCAGCAAGGACGGTGTCGACTGGGAGCTGCTGACGGCCGATGCGCCCTGGGCAGGACGCGCCGGGCTGAGTGCGGTGGTCTTCAAGGGCGAGCTCTACGTGATGGGAGGGTCCTACGTCGACGATCCGGCGATCGGCGGAACCGGTGAGCGGGTGGTGCTCAACGACGTGTGGAAGTCGCGCGACGGGGTCGAATGGGTTCAGCTCACCGATGCCGCACCGTGGGCGGCCAGAGCGGGTGCCGCCGTCGTCGTGAAGGACGGCTATCTCTACTTGCTCGGTGGTGAGTTCGGCTTCATCGGCTTCCCGCCGCCCTATTTCAACGACGTCTGGCGAACCAGGGACGGTGCGAACTGGGAGCTCGTGACGGCGAGCGCGGGGTGGAGCCCGCGGCCGGGGCACTCCTGCGACGTGCTGCGGGACTCGATCGTGTGCTTCGGTGGTTTCGGTCAGAGCGAGGATCCGACCGACCCGTTCGGGCCGGCGAACCCGACGGACATGTGGGTGTCGCGGGACGGGGCCGAGTGGAACGAGTTGAGCGGGCCGCCATGGAACGCCGCCGACCCGGGAGCCATCAAGTACGACTACGACACCGTGGTGGCACCGGCCGGTCCCGGGGGGCGCGGTCAGGCCATCTACACGTTCGGTGGCGACCGAGAGACGTTCGACTTCTTCGATCCCACCCAGTGGCTCAACGTCGACAACGATGTCTGGCGCTTCTCGCTCCCTCGCCGGGGTCGCTGAACGAAGTCTGGTCGTGCGTCCGGTCGTGTCGGTCGGGGCGGCGGCATCGGAATTTCCGTCCTGGTGCGACGGTGAGGGGGAGCGACGGGCCACCTACGCTCCGGTGGGTGAACCATCTCGTCTCGGCCGCAACGCTCGTCGCGCCGTTCGACCTGCGGGTCGAGCAATATCCGTTCCCGACCGAGCTCGAACCGGGTGCCGTGTTGGTGCAGATGATCGCATCCGGCATCTGTGGCACGGACAAGCACACGTTCCGTGGCGAGACCGAACAGTACGCAGGCACCGAGTACGCACGATCCACTCCGTTCCCGATCATCCAGGGGCATGAGAACGTCGGCATCGTGACCGCGATCGGTGACGGGGGAGCGGTCGCTTTCGACGGGACGCCGTTGCGGGTCGGCGAGCGCATCGTCCCCGCCCCGAACCGGGCGTGCGGCCGGTGCCGCTACTGCACCGACGACTTCCCGTACTACTTCTGTCGAAACCTCGAGAACTACGGCAACTCGCTCACGTGTCGCGAGCCGCCCCATCTGTTCGGTGGGTTCGCCGAGTACCTGTACCTGCTCCCGAGGACGCCGGTGTTCCGGGTGCCCGACGGTCTGCCCGACGAGGTGGCGGTGCTCACCGAGCTGTTCGCGGTGACGCACAGCCTGGAGTTGGCCGCGAAGATGCCACGTCCGGGTGGGTTCCGTCCCGGCGACACGGTGGCGGTGGTCGGGGTGGGCCCGGTGGGCGTCGTGCACGTCGCCAAGGCCGCTCTGATGGGCGCCGGGCGGGTGATCGCGATCGATCGTGACGGGCCGCGCCTCGACATCGCCGCTGACGTCGGCGCCACCGACTGCGTCGTCGTCGAGGACGCAGCGGCCACGGTTGCGGCCGTGCGGGCGGGCGCGCCGGATGGTGTCGACGTGGTGGTCGACGCGACCGGCCATCCCGACAGCTTCGGGCTGGCCATCGACCTCCTGCGCGACGGCGGCACCCTGCTGGAGGTGGGGGCGTTCGTCGATCTCGGCCCGGTCGACCTCAACCCGGCCGAGCTGCTCGGCCGCAACCTCAGCCTCGTCGGCGTGGCCGGCGAGGACGCTCGCATCTACGCACCGACGCTGCAGATGCTCGCCGACCACCACACGACCGTCCCGTTCGACCGGATCGTTACCCACCGCTTCGAGATCGCCCGTGCCGCGCAGGCGATGCAGACCGCGCTCGCCGCGGGTGACGCCATGAAGGTCGTCATCCACCCCTGAAGCCGAGATCGTCGAACGGCACCTCGACCATGCCCTCTGGCCGCGCCGCGCGCGTTCGGTCGGAGCCCCCGGCGGCAGTTGTCGAACCTGATCACGTACGCAGTCGGTGTGAACCAGGTGTCGAAGCCCGTCCACCGCCACGGTCTGGCGTGACCCGTCGCAGGGGCGCCCACACCACGGCAACACCGTCAGGTCGTCGGCGACGTGGAGCGGGTCGATGCCCGCTGCGCCGAGGTCGGGCATGGCCTCGGCGAACTGGTGGGACCGATCGAAGGCCCGATCCGGCACAGCTCGGATCGCCAGCCCAGGCCGGGTCTCGGTCCGAGCGGCGATCCTCGTCCCACCGAGCGATCTTGCCGGGCACAACGGCCCTGGCGGCAGGGCGAAGTCGGTGTGACGATCATCCCATGACGACCGTTCTCGATCCCGAGCTTCACGTCCAGTGGGTCGACGGCCACCCCGGGCGGCGCCGGCTCGTCGTCACCTATCGCCTGGAGGTCCCGCCGGGCGATCCGGCGATCGGTCGACAGCTCCACGAGGAGGTGATCGTCACCGCCAGGGACGAGCACGACGCTCCGGTGCGCCCGGCGCGAGTCGAGTTCCACCTCGACGGCGATGCGACCATCAACTCGGCAGGGTTCTTCGGTCGGAGGCTCACGAGTGAGGTCCACCGTGTCAATCTCGACGTCGAGCAGGACTGGTGGGACACCGACGAGGCGGGCGGAACCAAGCCGATCGCCGAGTTCCTCGACCACCTGGCGGCGACCGTGTCGGTCCGCCTCGGTGACGAGGTCGTCGCGACCGGTGAGACCCCGACGTTGACCGGCTCGTGGGGGGCGTTGGGCGCCGACTGACTCGTGAGCGACCACCGGCTACCGGTCCACCCACGTGAGGGGCCAAATCCCCTGGAAGATCGACGATCAATGCGCGCCAGATAGACGTCGGAGGCCCGGATGAAGGTATGCCAGCCATGAGAGACGAGGTCGCCTCGTTCCGTGTGCTCGTGACGCGGTACGTCGGAGCCGACGGCGTGCCCCTCGACGATCTACCCGGGTTCGTCGACGAGCCGGGCGAGCTCGTCCACATGTACCGGGCGATGGTGCTCAACCGTGCGTTCGATGCCAAGGCGGTCGCTCTGCAGCGCACCGGTCGGCTCGGCACGTTCGCCTCGTCACTCGGTCAGGAAGCGGTGGCGGTCGGGATCGGAGCCGCGATGCGTCCGGACGATGTGCTCGTCCCCTCCTTTCGCGAGCAAGGCGCGATGTTCCTGCGCGGCGTGACCCCGACCGAGCTGTTGCTCTACTGGGGCGGTGACGAGCGGGGTAGCGACTTCGCCGCGGCGCGCCACGACTTCCCGATCTGCGTGCCGATCGGTACCCAGGCCCCGCATGCCGCCGGCGTGGCGCTCGCGATGCAGCTACGCGGTGAGCCGCACGTCGCCGTGTGCGCGCTCGGCGACGGGGCGACGTCGCGGGGCGACGTGTACGAGGCGATGAACTTCGCGGGCGTCCGACGACTCCCCGTGGTGTACGTGGTGAACAACAACCAGTGGGCGATCTCGGTCCCGCGGTCGGCGCAGTCGGGGGCGGAGACGCTCGCGCAGAAGGCGTTCGCAGCCGGGTTCGCCGGTGAGCAGGTCGATGGCAACGATGTCGTGGCGGTTCGGGCGGTGCTCCATGATGCGATCGAACGGGCCCGTGTCGGCGACGGTCCGTCGCTCGTCGAGGCGCTCACCTACCGTCTCGCCGACCACACCACCGCCGACGACGCCAGTCGCTACCGATCCGACGACGAAGTCAGCGAGCAGTGGCGGTTCGAGCCGATCGCTCGCCTGCGCGAGCTGCTGGTCGCCCGCGGCGAGTGGAGTCGCGACCAGGAGGAAGGGCTGCTCGAGCACAGCGCAGACACGATCGATCGGGCCGTCGACGAGTACGAATCGACCCCGCCGATGCCCGCCGGCGCGATGTTCGACCACCTGTACGCCACGCTGCCGACGGCCTACCGCGCGCAGCTCTCCGAGGTGACCGAGGTGGCCGGATGAGCGACGAGCTGACCCTGGTCGAGGCAGTTCGCGTCGCGCTCGCCCGGGCCATGTCGGAGGACGACGCCGTCATCGTGCTCGGCGAGGACGTCGGCGTGAACGGCGGCGTGTTCCGTGCCACCGACGGTCTGCTCGACCAGTTCGGCCCGGGTCGGGTGATCGACACCCCGATCTCCGAGTCGTTGCTCGTCGGACTCGGCGTCGGCATGGCGGCCCGTGGGTTGTGCCCGGTCGTCGAGTACCAGTTCATGGGGTTCCTGTATCCCGCTCTCGACCAGCTCGCGAACCATGCGAGTCGGCTACGCACCCGCACCAGAGGCCGACTGACCTGTCCGATGGTCGTGCGTGCGCCCTTCGGCGGCGGGGTCCATGCCCCGGAGCACCACTCGGAGAGCTTCGAGGCCGCGCTCGCCCACATCCCCGGGCTCCGGGTGGTCATCCCCTCCTCGCCGGTGCGGGCGTACGGCTTGCTCCTGGCATCGATCCGTGATCCGGATCCCGTCGTCTTCCTCGAGCCGAAGAGGCTGTACCGGTCCACGCGCGAGGTCGTCGTCGACGACACCGCCGACCTCCCGCTCGACCGCTGCTTCACGCTTCGCGAGGGGACGGACCTCACGCTGGTGTCGTGGGGCGCCGGCGTGGTCGACACCGTCGCAGCCGCCGCCGTGCTCGGGGACGAGGGTGTGAGCGCCGAGGTCATCGACGTCGCGACGATCAAGCCGCTGGACCTGCCGACCATCCTCGAATCGGTCGGTCGGACCGGGCGATGCGTGATCGTGCACGAGGCCCCCCGCGAAGTCGGCGTCGGCGCAGAGATCGCGGCAAGGCTCGCCGACGAGGGGCTGGCCAGCCTGCTGGCCCCGATCACGAGGGTGACGGGCTACGACACGGTGATGCCGTTGTTCCGGACCGAGCACCGCTACCTCCCCACGACGGAGCGGATCGTCACCGCCGCCCGCTCGGTCCTGGAGTTCGCGTGAGCATCTTCTGTCTTCCCGATGTCGGCGAGGGTCTGCAGGAGGCCGAGGTCGTCGCATGGCACGTCGCAATCGGCGACCGCGTGGTCGCCGACCAGCCCCTCGTGTCGGTCGAGACGGACAAGGCCGTCGTCGAGATCCCGTCACCGACATCGGGACTCGTCGCCGCACTGCACGCCGAGCCCGGCGACGTCGTCCAGGTCGGCGATCCGCTCGTCGAGGTGACGGACGGCCGGGCCGCCGACCGCGGCGCGATCGTGGGCGACCTCCCGGCCGCCGACTCCACGTCCTCCCCGGAACCGGCGGCCCCACCGATCGCTCGCGGCATCGCACGCGCCACACCCGCCGTGCGCGCCTATGCAAGGTCGCTCCGCGTCGAGCTGGCCGGCGTCGCCGGCTCCGGCCCCGGGGGCACGATCACCCGCGCCGACGTCGACGCGGTGGCGAGCGGCCCGGTCCAGAACGACGGAGCCACCGTCCCGCTCCGGGGAGTCCGACGCGCGATGGACGCCAACATGAGCCGAGCCCGTGCCGAGGTCGTACCGGCGACGGTCACCGACGAAGCCGACATAGCCGGCTGGGCGCCGGGGTCGGACACGACCGCGCGGCTGGTGCGGGCGATCGCACGCGCCTGCGAACGGGAGCCGGCGCTCAACGCGGCCTATCTCGGCCGCGACCGCGGACGTCGCCTCCACGACCACGTCGACGTCGGGGTCGCGGTCGACACCGAGGACGGCCTGTTCGTCCCCGTGCTGCGCGACGTCGTGCGCCGGGAACCGGACGATCTCCGCCGCGGCATCCAGTCGATGCGCACCGACGTGGAGGCCCGGACCGTCGCCCCCGAGCATCTTCGAGACGCGACGATCTCGTTGTCGAACTTCGGCGTGTTCGGCGGCCTCCACGCAGCGCTCGTGGTGGTACCGCCACAGGTCGCGATCGTCGGCGCGGGCCGGGCCCGCGACGTCGTCGCGGTGCGCGACGGCGAGATCGTCGTCCGCCGATACCTGCCGCTGTCGCTCACGTTCGATCATCGCGTGGTCATGGGAGGCGAGGCGGCGAGGTTCCTGGCTGCGCTGAAGGGAGACCTGGAGGATCCGACATGATGAATGATGCATTTCGTTTCGCCGACGACCTCGGCCCTGCGAAGACCGTCCACCTGACGGAACGCCGCACCGGCCTCCGATCCACGGTCGTGGTCGACAACGTCGCGGTCGGCCCGGCGATCGGCGGCGTGCGGATCGCTCCGGACGTGACGACCGAGGAGTGCGTCGGCTTGGCACGGGCGATGACCCTCAAGAATGCCGCGGCAGGACTCCGGCATGGTGGCGGCAAGGCCGTGATCGCCGCTGACCCCCGGATGCCCATGGCAGACAAGGAACGACTGATGCGGGCGTTCGCGCACTGCATCGCCGACCTGACCGACTACGTCCCGGGTCCCGACATGGGTTCCGACGAGATGTGCATGGCGTGGGTGCACGACGAGATCGGTCGTGCGGTCGGGCTCCCGGCCGCTCTGGGAGGCATCCCGCTCGACGAGATCGGCGCGACGGGCTTCGGGCTCGCGGCCTCCATCGACCTCGCCGCCCGGCATGTCGGGATGGACCTGACCGGCGCTCGCGTGGCTGTCCAGGGCTTCGGTGCCGTCGGTCGACACGTCGCCCGATTCCTCGCCGACCGGGGCTGCATCCTCGTCGGCGTCGCCGACTCCGTCGGCGGGGTCGTCGATCCGCACGGCCTCGACGTTGCCGAGTTGTTGCGGGCCAAGGCGACCGGGTCGGTGGTCCAGCACCGGGGCGGAGAGATCATCGAGCGCGATGCGATCGTCGGCGTCGAGTGCGACATCTGGATCCCGGCGGCGCGCCCGCACGTGCTGAACGCCGGGAACGTCGACAACGTCACGGCTCGGATCGTCGCCGAAGGCGCCAACATCCCGGCCACCCCCGAGGCCGAGGCACGACTCCACACGCGCGGGGTGCTCGTGCTCCCGGACATCATCGCCAACGCCGGCGGGGTGATCAGCGCCGCGGTCGAGTACGCCGGCGGCACCCGAGCGGATGCCTTCTCGACCATCGACGAGCGGGTCCGTGCCAACACGACGGCGATGCTCGAACGCTCGATCGCCGACGACGTCTCGCCCCGCCGGGCTGCGTTGACGCTCGCTCGTCAGCGGCTCGACGCGGCCGTGGCCCTCCGCCGCTTCGCCTGAGCCGATCCCGGCCAGTCCCGGCACCGGAGACCCGCTGCCGTCATGGCAGCCCCGGGGGGAACGATGTCGGTCGGGGACAGTGCCGCGCCCACACCACGTCGGCCGTGGCGTCGAAGGAGCACGCTCGACATCCTCGACGAGCAGCGCGACGCCACCGGAACCCGGTAGCGGCAGTCCATGGGGTGGGCCGTGCACAGCTTGACGGACACCACAGAAGGGGTGGTGGTCATTGCGCTCTGGCCGCTGAGAGCAGGGGCGTCAACCTGCTGTCGGAACAGAGCCTCGGCGAGGCGCCACCCGCGTCACGTCGCGGCGGCTGATCATGTGGGACCTTCATCGAGGGTCGCGGCCCAGGGGCGGTCCGGGTCGAAGAGATGCAGGTCGAAGCGTTCCGACAACGCCTCGAACGCCCGAACACCGCGAACGCTGTGCCCGTGCTCGTCGAGTCGCGGTGAGAACGCGGCGATGCCGCCGGTGTCGGGGAGCATTCCGACGATGCCACCGCCGACACCACTCTTGGCGGGAATCCCGACCGAGAAGGCCCACTCACCTGCGTAGTCGTACATCCCGCACGTCATCGCCACGGTGAGCATGTCGCGTACCACGGCGGCATCGACGACCCGCTCTCCGGTGATCGGGTGGACCCCGTGGTTTGCGAGCGTCGCTCCGATCGTGGCGAGCTCGGTCGCGGTGATCAGCACCGAACACTGGGCGAAGTACAGGTCGAGGGTCTGCTCGACGTCGCGCCGGATGATGTCGCGGCTCGCCATCAGGTAGGCGATCGCCCGATTCCGGTCACCGGTCGCCCGTTCCGATGCCCACACCTCGCGGTCGACCTCCGGGCGATGACCCAGGTACCGCTCGAACATGCGCCTGACGGTTTCGACGCGGGCGTCGAGGTCGTCGCCTTGGACCAGATCGGTGACAGCGATTGCGCCGGCGTTCACCATCGGGTTCGGTGCCCGGTTCGCCGCGTCGTCGAGCTCGATCGCGTTGAACGGGTCACCCGTCGGAGCGACACCGACGTGGCGCAGCACCGCCTCACGGCCGAGGGTCTCGAGCGCCAGTCCGTACAGCAACATCTTGGAGATCGACTGCACCGTGAACCGATGGTCGACGTCGCCGGCGCCGACGAACTCGCCGTCGACCGTCATGGCGGTGATCGCGAAGCGATCCGGTTCCACGTTCGCGAGTTCGGGAATGTAGCCGGCAGGCTCGCCCTCGTCGAGCGCCGAGAGCTCGGCATGCAGCTCGTCGACCGCCGACTCGAACCACCGACGTCGCCGTTGTCGCTCGTCAGCGCTCGACATCGTTGGGACGGTAGTGGACGCCGTCGGCATCGACGGAGTTGCCGACCGACCGGGCTGCTGCGACTCCGACGCCTGCTGATCGAGCGGTGGCGGCCCTGCGTGATCTCGGGCAGTGACCGACGGCGGCCGGCCACGTAGGGTGCCCGCAGTGCTCCGGTCGGTCGCGCGTGCTTTTGTCGGCGAGGCCGAGCTCAGCGAGCGGCACGGGGCCGTGCTCGTCGCGACCTCCGGCGTCGTGTTCAGCTTCACGGCGATCGCGTACCGAGCGGTCGACGACGCGACCGACTGGCAGTTCCTCGCCTACCGGGGCGCGTCGACGACGGCGGCGATGGTGCTGCTGACGCTCGCGCGCAGCCGCCACCGACCGGTCCCGTTCCGCCAGACGAACCGTCGGGTGGCGTTCGCCGCCGTGCTGCTCACCGCGACCTCGATGCTCTACATCCTGGCGCTGGGCAGGACGTCGGCCGCAACGACGCTGTTCCTGCTCGCGGCCGCGCCGATCTTCGCAGCGATCGTCGGATGGCTGGCGTTGCGTGAACGGGTCGAGCGGCCGACCGTCGTCGCGATCGGGCTCACCGCAGTCGGCATCGTCGTCATGGTCGGCGCGGGGCTCGACGCCGGCTCGGGGATCGGTGTGCTGTTCGCGGCGCTGATCCCGATCCTGGTCGGGTCGTACAACGTCGCGCTCCGATCGGCGGGCCACGTCGATCCCGTCATCCCGGCGCTGATCTCCGGTGTCCTGCTGACCGTGGGCGCCGGCGTGCTGGCGCTGGTCACCGACGGGCTGGCCGTCACCTGGCACGACGCGCTGCTCGCCACGGTGACCGGCGGCTTCGCACTCGGCGTCGGGTTGCCGCTGTTCAACCTCGGACATCGGTCGGTCGCGTCGGCACGTGTGTCGCTGCTGCTGATGACCGAGGTCGTGCTCGCCCCGCTCTGGGTGTGGATCTGGCCCGGCGAGCGACCGCGTGCCAGCACCCTGGTCGGCGGTGCGATCGTCCTCGCGACGGTCGTCTGGCTGCTCACCAGATCATCGGCAGTTGCACCCGACGACGACCAACTGCTCACCGCCCCGTCCGTGTGAGGTCGTCCTGGGCACCAGGATCCGACGGCCTGTCCGACGCAGTCGAGACGATCAAGGCCATCCCGCGCAGCCGGTTTCGACGGCGTGATCCCGACGTGTCGTCGACGCCTGCCGAGCCGCTGTCGAATGGTCTGCAACACGTTGGCGCGGCCGGTTTCGACCTTCGGCCCTAGCGGCGGCGAGGGCGGGGCGCGCACAACTGTTGCCGACACCCTGAACGACACTCGACCGATCGCCGGTCGCCACGGCAACGGACCATGCAGCAGCTCACCCCACTCGACGCCGCCAGTCTCTTCATCGAGACAGCGACCTCGTACTGGCACGTCGCGACGCTGACCACGTTCGACGGCCGCAGGTCCGACGGCGCGACCTGCGAACAGATGAAGGAGCGGTACCGGGAGCGACTGCCGCTCCTCGCTCCGATGCGCCGCAAGCTGGTCGACGTCCCTCTCCATCTCGACTACCCGTACTGGACGGACGAGCCCGATCTCGATCTCGACGACCACGTCCGGAGCGTCTCGCTGCCACCGCCCGGCGACGACGAGCACCTCGCCGAGCTCGTCGCCGAGCTCACTGCGCGACCGCTCGACCGCAGCCGACCGCTCTGGCAGCTGTACGTGATCGACGGGCTGCCCGACGGTCGGATCGCCCACCTGACGCTGTGCCATCACGCCTCCGCCGACGGCGTCGGGTTCGTGCGGATGGTGATGAACCTGCTCGACCATGACGCCGACGGCGGCCACGACCCGATCCCCGAGCCGACGCCGGACGCCGCCCCGACGACGGTGCGGATGGTCGGTCACGCCCTCACGAACCTGGTGACGCAGCCGCTTCGAGGGGGTCGCGCCGCGGCGAGGCTGTTGCCGGCGCTGCCCCGGTTGGCGGTTGCGCTCCGGCATGCGTCGCTCCGCGAAGCCCCGTCGACACCGTTCAACGAGCGGATCGGAGCGAACCGTGCGGTCGCGTTCACGTCGGTCTCGCTCCCCGAGGTGCGCATGGTCAAGGACGCCGTCGGGGTGACGGTGAACGACGTCGTGCTGGCGATGTGCGCCGGGGCGCTACGGGCCTACCTCGAGCGGGGCGGGTGCCTGCCCGACGAGCCGCTCCGGGCGATGGTCCCGGTGAGCATCCGCACCGACGACGAGCTCGACGTGTACGGCAACCAGGTGGCAGCGACCATCGCATCGCTGCACACCGACGTGGAGGATCCGATCGAGCGGCTGCGACGGATCCACGAGACGTCGGAGGTGGCCAAGCGGTCCGCGACCGCGATCCCTGGTGACGTGCTGGGCGACCTGGAGGCGCTGGTACCGGCCGTGGTCGCGGAGTCGGCGACGCGGATCGTCGGACACGTGCGGCCGTTCAACGTGGTGGTCTCGAACGTGCCCGGGCCGCGGATCCCGCTCTACGCGGGCGGGGCCGAGATGCTCCACTACTACCCGTTCGCCCCGGTCGTCGACGGCCTCGGCCTGAACATCAGCCTGTTCTCCTACGCCGGCCGGCTCGAGTTCGGTATCAACGCCTGCCGCGACCTCGTCCCCGACGTGTGGGACCTGTGTCGACTGCTCCACGAGTCGTTCGACGAGCTGCACGCCGCCGCCGGGCTGTGACCCGGGTGGTATCGGGCGTGAGCGGGGGCGTTCTTGCGCCGCGGTGCAGCAGCCCCCGTCATCGCCCGCGGATCGGGCCGGTTTGGATCGGTCGCTCAGCTCGACGGGACGTCGTCGTCCGGTCGCTGGCCGTAGGACGCGAACTGTTCAGCCACATGGGCGATCTCGCCGGCGTCGAGCACGACGGGCGTGCCGAGCGCGACCGCCCGCCGATGCACACCGCACAGCCATTCGACGTCGAAGGCGAGCGCGACGGCAGTGGGGAGATCGGTGGCGACGGCGATCGCACCGTGGTTGGCCATCAGGCACGCGTACCGGTGGTCGCCGAGAGTGACGGCGACCGCGACCGCCAGATCGGCGGTGCCATAGGTCGCGTACGGCGCGCAGACGAGCTCGGCGCCGCCGAAACGGGCGACGACGTAGTGGATCGCCGGCACCGATCGATCGAGCGTCGCCGCCGCGGTCGCTTCGGGCGAGTGGGTGTGCACGATCGCGCCGACGTCGGGGCGGCGCCGGTAGACCTCGGTGTGGAGCCGCCATTCGCTGGTCGGCGCCCGGCCACTGGTGTCGACGGGTGCTCCGTCGGCGGTGAGGAGGACGCTGTCGTCGGTGGTCATGTCGTCGGGTGTGATCCCCGACGGCGTGACGAGCACCCGCTCCCCGACGTGCACGCTGAGGTTGCCGGACGCGTTCACGTTGAGCCCGGCCGCGTCGAGCCGGCGGGCGGCATCGAGCAGCGTCCGGCGTGCGGCCGACTCGTCCATCATGGTCATCTGTCCGGTGTGGCGAGGTAGGCGGCGACGCCGTCGGCGTCGAACACGCCGTCCTCGGTGACGTAGGTGTCGACGAGGTGGGCGGGGGTGACGTCGAAGCCCCAGTTGCGCGCCGACGTGTCGGACGGCGCGACCGGGCCACCGTTGACGATCAGCACCTCGCCGGGGTCGCGCTCCTCGATCGGGATGTCGTCGCCGCTCGGGCAGTCGGGGTCGAAGGTGGAGCGGGGCGCGTTGACGACGAACGGGACGTCCCACTCGGCGGCGGCGAGCGCCTTGAGGGAGGTGCCGATCTTGTTGGCGACGTCGCCGTTGGCGGCGATGCGGTCGGCACCGACGATGACGATGTCGACCTCGCCGGTACGGAGCAGGTGCCCGGCGGCGTTGTCGACGACGAGGGTGTGCGACACGCCGGCATCGCCGAGCTCCCAGGCGGTGAGCGCAGCGCCCTGGTTGCGGGGCCGGGTCTCCGACACCCAGACGTGGACCGGGATCCCACGCTCGCGCGCCACGTAGACGGGCGCGGTCGCGGTGCCCCACTCGATGCAGGCGAGCCGGCCGGCGTTGCAGTGGGTGAGCACCTGCACGGGACGGCCGGTGCGCTCGTGGATCGCGGCGAATCGGGTGACACCGTGCTCGCCGATGCGACGGCAGGCGGCGGCGTCCTGGTCGGCCATCCGGCTGGCGAGATCGTGCGCGGCGGCGGCGCGGTCGGCGGTGGCGACCGGTTCGAGCGCGTCGACGACTCGGTCGAGGGCCCACGCCAGGTTGACGGCGGTCGGCCGCGTCGCTGCGAGCGTGGCCGCCGGGGTGTCGAGGTCGGTCGGGTCGGCGAGCGTGGCGAGCGCCATCCCGTGGGCAGCGGCGACCCCGATCAGTGGTGCACCACGGACTTGCATCGAGGCGATCCCGCTGGCCGCGTCCGCGACCGTGCGCCAGTGGGTCGCGACCGTCTCGTGCGGCAAGCGGGTCTGGTCGATCAGCCCGACGAGGCCGGGAGCCTCCCACCAGATCGTCCGCTCGAACATGGGACCGATGCTACGTGCCGCGCCCCCGGTGACCGGCTCCGTCGGTGCACCCGATCGGGTGCCTCCGCACAGCGCTCGAACGCCGCTCGACGTGGGCTACGGTCCCTCGTCGATGGAGGAGGTTGCCGAGCGCCCCGAACGGGTCGTCGTCTGGGCCAACCAGGAGGCCGGTCGAGGCTCGGCCCGAGGCGCGAGCGACCGACTCGTCGCAGTGGCGACGTCGCGGGGACACGTCGTCGAGCACGTCCCGTGCGATGCGCCCGACGTCGTCGCTGCAGCGGCTCGCGCCGCGATCGATGCCGGTGCCGACCGGCTGGTCGTCGTCGGCGGGGACGGCACGGTCCATCAGGGCATCCAGGTCGCAGCCACGACGGAGGTGGCGTTCGGGGTGGTGCCGGCCGGTTCGGGCAACGACTTCGCGAGCGCTTTCGGGCTGTCGGCCGATCTCGATGACGCGATCGACCGGGCGCTGGGCCCGGCCTCGCCGATCGACCTGATCCGGGTCGGCGATCGTTGGGGCGCGACGGTCGTGACGCTCGGGTTCTCGGTCGAGGTCACGATCCGCGCCGACCGGTTGAGACGGCCGAGGGCCCGCGCCAAGTACACGGTCGCCACCCTGCTCGAGATCCCACGCATGCGCGCGTACCCGCTCCGGCTCACGGTCGACGGCGAGCAACACGAGGTGACGCCGAACCTGGTGGGCATCGCCAACACTCCGACGTTCGGCGGTGGAATGCGCATCGCACCATCGGCCGACGTCCAGGACGGCGTCCTCGACGTCGTGCTCGTCGGCCCGTCGACGCGAGTGGCGATGCTGCGGCTCCTTCCTCGGGCCGGGCGTGGCGGGCACATCGGGCACCCCGACGTCCAGGTCCTCCGAGGAGCTCGCATCGAACTGCACGCCGACGAGCCGTTTCGCGTCGACGTCGACGGCGAGGCGGTCGGCCGCACCCCGATCGTGATCGAAGTCGCGCCGGGCGCGCTCCGCCTGGCCGGTGCGATTTGATCCGTGCCGCGACGGGCTCCTTCGGCGGCACCGGATCAGACGGGTGGCACGGTCTGCTGCGCGTCGAGCATCGACTCGACGAAGGAGTCGATCACCGCGGTGGTCTCCGCTGTCAGGTCGGGGACGGCGCCGTCGATCGATGCGCTCGCGGCGGGTTCGTCGCGACGAGTGCTGGCGTGCTCGACGGCGGCGGCGGCGGCCGTCCTGGTCTCGACGATGCCCGGCTGGGTCTGTGGCCGGGTCACCGCCATGTGGATCGCGTTCGGGTACTGCTGCCCGTCGAGCCGCCGCCCGCGAGCGTTGAGCGCGTCGTTGACGTGATGGATGTCGAACTCCTCCGACGTGAACGAGAAGCAGAACGTCGGCGTCTCCATGATCCGCAGTCAGGGGTGTGAGCGGACGGCGTCCTGCATCGCGGACGCGGTCTGGAAGATGTCGCGTGCGGGAGCCGTTGTAGCCCCCGGCCGAGCGACACCAGCGATGCCCACGTCGCCATCACGAGACCACTCGACCGCGACCCCTCGATGCCTGGGGACGCGTACTTCCCCGCCAGATCACTCGGTCACGTAGAAGGCCTGACCGTTGCGCAGCGCCTTGTCGCGGAACAGCAGGAGTGACGTGCCCTTCGTGCCGTAGCCGTTCGTGTGCGTGTCGGCAGAGATCGTGGTGACGCCGGGCAGTCGGAGGTCGAAGACCGGGAGTCTGTCAGCTCCGCTTCGTGGTCGGTACCGGCGCCGACGACATCCTCCCGGCGCTGCGGCGTCAGTTCGGCCGCGAGGGGTTCGGCGCGGTCGAGGTGTCACAGTCGGAGGTGTTGCTGGGAGCGACGCGCCTCGACCCCGGCGGCTCGCTCCCCGACGACGTGTTCGCCGACGTGCTCGGGGTGCCGACCTTGTGGATCCCCCACAGCTACCTCGGCTGCAACCAGCACGCCCCCGACGAGCGCGTCCTGGTGCTGCTGATTCGCGAGGGCTTGGCGATGATGACCGGCATCTTCTGGGACGTGGGCGAGCAATAGCCACACGAACCGCAGGCAGCACCAACGTCCAGGATCGGGCGGCGCTCGGAGCCACGGTCGCGAGGCCCAGCGCGGCGGCCGCGTCGGCGAGTCGGCCGTCGTAGGTGATCACGGTGTCGAGCTCGTCGCCGATGGTGAGCGCGGCTGCGAGGTGGAGGGCGTCGAGGCTCCGCAGCCCGGAGGGCTCGAGAAGCGCCGCCCGCTCGAACGTTGCGGTCGGAAGCCCGAGGATCGTGCAGACGTCGAGCACGGCACGCGCTCGAAGCGGTGCTCGGACACGGTGAGGCCGACACGCTGATGGCCCACCTCCCACCCGTCACGTGAAGCGACGTGGCGACGAAGGACGACCTGTGCGCGGTCGAGTCGGTCATCACTGCGAGGATCGACGGTGCGATCGCGCAGGCAGTGGGGCGTCAGCTCCGGTGGATGGTCACCTTCAACACCGGGCTCGTCGCCCTCGCGATTGCCGCTGCTCGGTTGCTCCTCCGAGCCCGTTCAATCGGCGCCTGGCGCCATCCGTCACCGGCAAGAAGCGTGTCAGCGGCGACAGGAGCGGCCGGTGCCGGCTTCGAACTGTTCGAAGATGGCGGAGGTCTTGTCGAACGGGACGAAGACCGAGCCGCCGTCGCGCAACTCGCTGAAGTCGATCGGGTCGGTATCGGCGAGTTCGGCGATCGGGGTGTGGCCACCGGCGATACCGATCGTGCCGAGGATCCCCGGCGAGAAGGCCGCACCGGTGTCCGCGAGTTCACCGACGATCACCTCGATCGCGCCGCTGTCGTCGATCGCGATCTGCAAGGTGTTGGGTGCCGTCGTGCCGACGGCCGGCACATCGCGGTACGTCACCACGACCCGCTGCTCGGCCTCGTCGAGATAGCCGTACACCTGGCCGCCGGCGCCGCCCGGCGCCGCCGCAGTGAGATCCTTCATCAGCGCGCCGATCGTGAACTGGGCGCTCAGCAACAGGTGGCCCTTCATGTACCACGGGGACCCGTTGTCGTCGATCGCGCCGATGTCGGCCGTCGTCCGGGTCGAGATCACTCCGTTCTCGTTCACGAGCAATCGCTCGACCGGTTCGGTCATGCCAGGGACGGGGAACGAGAAGCCGTCGAACCGGAGTTCGGCGACACCGTCCGCCGTCGCGGCGATCGCGACCGAGCCCTGGTCGTACATCGAAGCGCCCGACGTGACGCTGACGTCGTACCCGGCGTCGCCGACCGGCGCGAACGTGATCTTGTCGCCTGGTGCCAGGTCGATCGGCTTCGGGGTCACCTTCTGGCAGTTGCTGACGAAGTCCACCATCGGGTTCCGGCGCTGGTTGGCCGTCGACGGGTTGAGATAGCGCGAGTACGAGTTGTCGTGCTCCAGCATCTTGCTGAAGAACGCCACCGCGTACTCGGTCGTCAGGCGAGCCGTCTCCGCGACCGATGCCTCCGGCTTGAGTGGCATGGAGGATCGCAGCTCATCGACGACATCGACGATCGTGGGGTCGCCGAACATCACGGCTGTCAGCTGCTCGTCGCTGATGTCGTCGAACACCGACGGTTCGCAGTAGTCGTACACGCCCGAATTCCGTGCGCCGGTGTAGATGAAATAGAACGTCGCGTCGAAGATGTAATTGGCGACATCCGACGGGTCGAACGCCGCCGCGCCACCGAAGAACACGCCGGGGAACACACCGGGGTTCACGAGTTCCATCGAGTTCTGGAAGTCCTGGCACCAGCTCGACTGGTAGCCGCCGACGTGATGGTTGAAGTCGGCGATGTCGACGAGGTACTTCTGCTTCGCGCCGGTGAACTCGTTGAAGTCGTCGTACGCGATGCCGGTGTCGTTGCCGAGGAACATCAGCGGCACCTCGGCGTTGGCGTAGTCGTCCGAGTCGAGCAGGAGGCCCCAGTTGCTGCCGCCGCTCATCAACGCCGCCTTGACCCGCTCGTCGGCGGGATGCTCGGCGGAGCCGATCCCGGTGACGGTGGCGAGACTCGTCTGGCCGCCGAGCGAGAAGCCGAGCACGCCGATCTCGTCGTCGTCGATCCGCTTCGAGAACTCGATCCCCGAGTTGGCGTCGACCGTGCCGTCGAGCGCCGAATCGATCACGAAGCTGACGTCCTTCGTGCGCTGGAGGATGGTGCCCTCCGCGGCGATGCTCGGGTTCGGGCCGATCGGCAGACCGAGCCGACGGCCGAGCCAGTCGGCCTGGTACCACGCGTCGTTGTTGCCGGTGTGCTCGACCGACATCACGACGAAGCCGTGGCTGGCGAGCGCCTCCATCGTGTCGGGCATGTTCTTCGACGACGCGACCAGGTTGCCGTGCGACCCGACGAGCAGCGGGAACTCGCCCTTCGCCAACGGTGCATCCTCGAGCACGGGGTTGAGCGAGCGGGCACCGTCACCCGGCAGTGGGGCGAGATCGGGCAGACCCGGCCACACCGTGCCGCCCGGGTTCTCGTTGTAGAGCGGGTTGTTCCAGGTGTAGGTCGCGTGCTCGTTCGACGAGACGTTCGTCGGATACCAGATGTCCATGTGCAGGTACCGGCCGGCGGACGTCGCCGGAGTGGAGCCGTCCAGGTTGCGGGACGGGTCGGTCACCTGAACCGTGGTGTGACCGATCGAGTACTCGCCGAGCTGGTCGGGCCCGGCAGGTCCCCGCTTCGGCCCGCCTGCGGACGCGGAACCGCCGGCCGCGACCGTTGCGCTCACCACCAACGCGATGGCGATGCCGATCACGGCACGAGTTGGTACACGATGGCTGCTCACGATGGCTCCTCCTGGCTTCGAGTGCGCGTGCCCCAGTCCGACACCCGAAATCGCTTCGTGATTCCGACGGTAGCGCGCAGCCCGTCCACGCCTCCGATCGGGCCGATCACGGGAGGACTCCGGCGACGCGGACGACACCGCGCAACCTCCTCGGGGATGGCGGTCGACGGCGACAGCTTTCCTTCTCGGGTCCGATGCTGGAGCAGTCAGCCATGGACGGCACCAGCCCGCCACCGGTCGACGTCGGTGAGAGAACAACCAGCATCACCTGTCCGTGAGCGGTACCTTCCGGGCGCGGGTGCACGTCGATCTCGGGACACTTGCCGAGCGCTCCGAGGCCAGGTTGTTCGCCGATCACCCGGCGGACGACATGATCAGCCGGTTCCAGCGCGGCGAGAACCAGATCGCCCGCACCCGGCGGTAGCGCCGCCTCCGACGCCGAGCGGAGGTCGAGGTGCGGCTCATCGCCAAAGGTGGCCGGCTCGGGTCGGGCGGGTTCGCCGAGACCCGTGAACCGGTGTTCGTGCCGCTCGAACGGTGGCGGACCCATCGCACCACCGACAGCGGCCGCACACCCCGGTGGTACAACGACGACCGGATCCCCCGACGTCTCGGCCGTGGGATCGTGATCGTCAGGCTGCACACCGACGACGAGGATCGGCGGCGCACGTTCGACCGGGACGAGAACGTGCGTCAGGTCCCACTCACGTGGCCCGACTTCGAGACGCTCTGCCAGCGTCGGGACCGTGCGGAGAGCATCAACCGGCATCTCGACGACACGCTGTGGTTGTGGCGGGCTCGTTCGGTCGCCGCCTGACGTCAGCCGGTGAACCTGATCACGATCGGTGTGAACGCGATCTCCATGCACGTCCATCGCCAGGGCCTCGCGCCACTGCTCGCAACCTGAGCCCGGAAGGTTCGACCTGGAAGACGTGGCTTCGGCGCGCCCCGAAAACCGGTCGAACACCCCGACCAGCCCTGGTCGGGTGTCGGCGCGAGCTCGCGCGCCCGGCTCGCGTCCGGCAAGGCCGGCCTCGTGTCGACGATCTGGGTTGTCTTCCAGGCTTGGCGGCGGTCCCGCCCCTCTGGGGCTGGCGTGAAACCCGGTTCGACCCGGTCGTCGATGCCGGTCCCGATCGCCCGGGAACGGACCTGGCGGATTCGGGAACGTCCAGTGGGGTATCGAGACCGCCGAGTGTCATGCGAACATGGCGGCCCATGAGCGCTACGAGTGTCCAGATTTCGCTGCCGAATCGGGCGCAGGTGGTGATCATCGGTGGTGGGGTGATCGGTGCCAGCGTGGCCTACCACCTCGCCAAGCTGGGATGGACCGATGTCGTGCTGCTGGAGCGAGACCAGCTCACGTCGGGGACAACCTGGCATGCCGCCGGCCTCATCGTGTCGGGTGGCATGACCACCGAGACGCTGGCATGGATGACCAAGTACTCGACCGACCTCTACGCAAGGTTGGAGGAGGAGACCGGGCAGTCCACCGGATTCAAGCCCGTCGGTTACCTCCAGACGGCGAGCAACTCGGAGCGGATGGACAAGTTGCGGCGGGAGGCCGACTTCCTCCGGCTGATGGGGATCGATCGTGAAGAGATCTCCTCGCGTGAGGTCGCCGAGCTGTGGCCCCACATCGACCCGCGCGGTGTGATCGGCGGGTTCTTCACCGCCAGCGAAGGGCGTGCCGATCCGTACAACGTGGCGATGTCGCTGGCGGCCGGGGCGCGGGCGGGCGGCATCCGCATCATCCAAGGGGCGCCCGTCACGGGGATCGAGCGAGACGCCGGACGGGTGACCGGCGTCGTCACCGAACGGGGCACGATCGAGGCAGAGTACGTCGTCAACTGCGCCGGGATGTGGGCGCGGCAGGTCGGTGCGATGGCCGGCGTGTCGGTGCCGCTTCAGGCGATCGAGCATGCGTATCTGATCACCGAGCCGTTCGATGCCGTCTCGCCAGACCTGCCGATCTTCGAGGATCCGGATCGGTTCGCGTACTACCGCGAGGAGACCGGTGGACTGATGGTCGGTTTGTTCGAGCCGGTGGCCGCACCGTGGTCGACCGAGCGGATCCCCGACGACTTCAGCTTCGGTGAGATCCCGTCGGACTGGGATCGGCTCGCCCCGTTCCTCGAGTACGCCATGGAGATCCTGCCGGGCCTCGCCGACATCGGTGTCCGCAGGCTCTTCACCGGTCCGGAGAGCTTCACGCCCGACAATGGGTTCCTGATGGGCGAGGCTCCCGAACTCGACGGGTTCTTCGTCGCAGCCGGGTTCAACTCACTCGGCATCCTCACCGGTGGGGGAGCGGGTTCGATCATGGCGAGTTGGATCGTGGATGGGCATCCGCCGTGCGATGTGACCGGGGTCGACGTCGCCCGGCTCCAGCCCTGGCAGACGAACCGCTCGTACCTCAGTGAGCGGAGCGTCGAGCTTCTCGGTCGGCTGCACTCGACGGGCTCGTGGCCGCACTCCCAGCCGACGACGGCGCGCGACGTCCGTCGGTCACCGCTCCACGACCGTCTGGTCGCGGCAGGGGCCCGGTTCGCCGAGTCATCGGGCTGGGAGAACGCGTCGTACTTCGCGCCGATCGACGCCGAGATCGAGTTCCGGTACACGTATGGCCGCCCTGACTGGTTCGAGTACCACGCCGCGGAACATCGCTCGGTACGAGAGGCGGTGGGCCTGTTCGACATGTCGGCGATGTCGAAGTTCCTCGTGCAGGGGTCCGACGCCGAGTCGGTGCTGAACCGCTTGTCGGGCAATGACGTCGCCGTGCCGGTGGGTCGGTGCGTGTACACGCAGTGGATGAACGAGCGCGGTGGAGTGATGGCCGACGTGACGATCGCTCGCCTGGCCGACGACCGGTTCCAGGTGGTCGCGGCCGAGGCATTCCACCGCCGAGTCGAGTGGATGCTGGCTCGTGGCACGCCCGACGGTGCGCGTGTCCACGTCGCCGACGTCACATCGGGTTTCGCGCTCCTCAGTGTGCAAGGCCCGAGCTCGAGGGCAGTGCTCTCGGAGCTGACGACGGCCGACCTGTCGAACGAGGGATTCCCGTATCTGGCGGCGAAGGAGATCGACCTGCATCACGCGAGGGCGCTGACGGTGCGGATGAGCTTCGTCGGTGAGCTGGGCTGGGAGCTGTTCGTGCCGACCGAGTTCGCCCCCGGCGTGTACGACCGGTTGATCGAGGTCGGTGCTCGGCACGAACTCGTGCACGCCGGCATGGCGACGCTCGAGAGCACACGCACCGAGGCCGGCCGGCTCGACTACGGCCTCGACATGGAGAACTCCGACTCGCCGCTCGAGGCCGGATTGAAGTTTGCGGTCGATTTCGACAAGCCGGGCGGGTTCGTCGGCAGGGAGGTACTGCTCGCACAGTACGAGCAGCGTCCGTACCGCAACCGGTTGGTGCAGTTCCTGCTGGACGATCCCGAGCCGCTGCTTCACGGTGAGGAGACGATCCTGCTCGGCGGTGAGCCTGTCGGGTACGTCCGGTCGGGTGCCTACGGGCACACGCTCGGTGGCGCGATGGGCTTCGGCTACGTCGAGCACCCCGACGGTGTGACTGTTGATCTCGTCACCGACGGTGACTTCGAGATCATCGTGGCGGGCGAGCGGTTCCCAGCGCGGGGCTCGTTGCGGTCGATGTACGACCCGGCGAACGAGCGCGTCCGAATGTGACGAGCGGTCCACGTTCGGCTCATCGCCCGGTGCGGCAGAATCGGTCTCGCGGAGACGGCCGAGACCGGTGAGTCGGTGTTCCTGCCGCTCGAACGTGTGCGAACGCAACGCGACGCCGACCAGGGCGGCACGTTCCGCTGGTACCACGACGACCGCCTGCCCGAACGGCTCGGCGCCGGCATCGTCACAATCCGTTTGCACGGTAACGACGAGGATCGGCAGCGCACGTTCGACCGCGCCGAGACGGTGCGTCGGATTCCACCGGGTGACCCGGCCTTCGAGACGCTGTGCCGGCGTCGGAACGACGCGGACCGCATCAACCGGCGCCCGGACGACATGCTGATGTTTGTGGCGGGCTCGTTCGGTCGGCGCCCGACGTCAGCTGTCGAACCTGATCACGGTCGGTGTGAACTCGATCTCGATGCACGTCCATCGCCGGGGCCGCGCCCC
>CAVVAM010000006.1:0-194839 GCA_963746265.1 uncultured Acidimicrobiaceae bacterium | reverse complement strand
CCTGAGCGCACCGAAGCAACAGTTCACGCCGGCACTCGGCACGAGCACGCAAGGTGTCGGCGCACCGTCGGGTGCGACCTGGTCCGGCGGCACCTGGAACGGGGCCAGCTGGTCCGGTGGCACCTGGTCCGGCGCCACCTGGTCGGGAGCGAGCTGGTCCGGCGCCACCTGGTCGGGCGGTGTCTGGTCGGGAGCGACCTGGTCGGGAGCGACCTGGTCGGGAGCCACCTGGTCCGGCGCCACCTGGTCGGGTGCCACGTGGTCCGGAGCGACGTGGTCGGGCGCCACCTGGTCCGGCGCGAGCTGGAGCGCGGATCGTTGGTCATGAGCACCCCACGGAACGCGCTCACATCGCTCGCTGCGAGGTGCCGTCCCGCAGCGACCTCACGACGCACCACCGAGGCTCCATGGACAGGACACAACTGGTCATGAAGACCTCACCACGAACTTCTACCGGCCGCCTGACTGTGGTTGCGGTCTCCGCGCTGCTGCTCGTTCTCGCTCCCGGCCTCACCGTGTCGGCCGGCAAGGGCGGCAAGAAGGGCGACACATCCCCGGCGACCACCGTCGTCACGACGACCACGACACCGACGGTTCCGGTCACGACGGTTCCGGTCACGACGGTTCCGGCGACGATCACGACGACGGCGCCACAGCTCTTGTCGGCCGACACGTGGTCTCAGAGTTGGTCGGACGGGCTCGCCAGCTCTTCGAGAGGGTCGTATCCGACGAGTCTGGCCGAGGTGGTCACCCAGATCGGTGCCGACGACATGTGGGCGGCAGGCTACACGGGTGCCGGTGTGGACGTCGCGGTGATCGACACCGGGGTCGCTCCGGTCAGGGAGTTGTCATCGAGCCAGGTGTTCGTCGGCCCGGACCTGTCGTTCGAGAGTGGCGTCGATGCGGTTGCCGGTCTCGACACGTTCGGGCACGGCACCCACATGGCGGGCATCATCGCCGGTCGCACCCCGGGCGCCAACCCGCTCAAGCCGAAGAAGGGTCAGTTCGTCGGCGTCGCCCCCGATGCCCGGATCGTCAGCGTCAAGGTGGCTGACAACACCGGTGCGGTCGACGTGTCCCAGGTCATCGCGGCGATCGACTGGGTCGTGCAGAACCGCAACACCAACGGGTTGAACATCCGGGTGCTGAACCTGTCGTACAACACGAACAGCAAGCAGAACTACGTCGACGACCCGCTGTCCAAAGCGGTCGAGAACGCGTGGCGTCACGGCATCGTCGTGGTCGTCTCGGCCGGCAACGAAGGGATGCTCGCCCGTGGGCTCGCGAGCCCGGCCACCAACCCCCACGTGTTGGCCGTGTCGGCCGCTCGTCTCGATCCGAACTACGGCTGGATCAACCCGACGTGGGCGCCGTCCGGTGACGGCAAACGCAACCCCGACGTGCTCGCCCCAGGCGTGTCGATCATGAGCCTGCGCAACCCCGGCTCACGGATCGACACCGAACATCCCGACGGTCGTGTCGCCGGCGACGACCGCCTGTTCCTCGGATCGGGTACGTCACAGGCGACCGCCGTGGTCTCCGGTGCCGCCGCTCTGCTGCTCCAGCAACGCCCCGAGCTCACGCCCGATCAGGTCAAGAACCTCCTGAACGGCACCGCGACGAGCACCTTCCAGTTCGAAGCCATCAAGGGCCACGGCGTCATCAACCTGACAGCGGCCATGAAGACCGTTGCTGCGACGACGCCTCAGACGTGGGTGCCAGCAAGCGGCCTCGGTTCGCTCGAGGCCGCACGCGGCACTGATCACGTCACCATCGGCGACCGAGTGTTGACCGGCGAGTACACCGTCACCGGAGCCGCCTGGGATCCCAAGGCATGGGTGCAAGCCAGCGAAGCGGCCAGCACGTGGACCGGTGACGACGACTGGTCCGGCAGCACCTGGTCCGGGTCCACCTGGTCCGGCTCCACCTGGTCCGGCTCCACCTGGTCCGGCAGCACCTGGTCCGGCAGCACCTGGTCCGGCAGCACCTGGTCCGGCTCCACCTGGTCCGGGTCCACCTGGTCCGGCTCCACCTGGTCCGGCTCCACCTGGTCCGGCAGCACCTGGTCCGGGTCCACCTGGTCCGGGTCCACCTGGTCCGGCTCGACCTGGTCCGGCTCGACCTGGTCATGAACACGAGTGGCGATTAGGGCAACCACCCCGGCGACCTTTCAACAGCTCGTCGAACGGCGACGACGTCGACTCAGAGCGTCGCCCACGACGTCGCCAACGGACGTCCCAATCAGGCACTTCCGATCGGTCGACCAGTCGCCGCGACCAGAGCGATAATGCCGGGCCGCGAGGCTCGTGCTCGCGCCGCACCGCCGGCGAACTGTGGGACGTCCGACCGCTGATCGCGTAGCGCATAATCACGCTTCCTCGAGCGGCCGGAGCCTGCTGCTGATCGGCACGAACACGCGCGCTGGTGCGAGGAAATGTCGGTCCGGCGGCGAGACTGGCGAGGACGTCGGTCGAGTGCTGGAGCCGAGGGACACGACGCGCCGTTACTTGTCCGCTTTTTGTCCGCATCCGGAGTTTTCCACAGCGTTCCGGGCGAGAGCGCACCAGACCGCACTAGGCCATCTACCTGGTGTTTCGTCTCCACGGGGTTCCGCGCGATTCCACCAGATTCCGCCGAAATCCCCTCGTTTCGACCTGAAAAGCGTGGGGTCACCGGATCGACGCCGGTCTCGACCACCGAAGCGCACCCGCGCGCCGAGATGCTCGTCGGAGCAGCCGGACCGGGTCAGGCACCAGTGCCATCGCGATGCAGCCGGACCGGTGGTCGGTTCGCCGTCGCTCTGGGGGTTCGGATCGCAGTCGCCGCGGTCGGTCGCCGTGGCGTCGGGATCGTCGCGAACAGCCGACCGTCGTTGCGCGATCAGGCGGCCGCCACGATCGCGAGGGGCGGGGCCGACGGTTCGACAGGGAGCGGCTCGGGCTCGACCCGGCCACGGGCGGCCAGCGCCCCGACGATCACCGGCACGAGCAGATCGAAGAACCGGAACACGAGCACGGCGAGGGCTGCCGACCCGAGCGGGGCGCCGGAGGCGACGAGCAGCGCGGTGGCCGATCCCTCGACGGCCCCGACGCCACCCGGCACGATCGTCACCATCGACGCCCCCAGGGCCGTCGCATAGACGATCACCGCTCCGGCCGGGCCGATCGGGAGCCCGACCGCGGCCACTGCGACGACCAACATCAGGGCGCCGAGCGCCTTCGAGGCGACGCCGTGCAGGAACATGACAACGAGCCCACCGCCTTGCCTCCGGGCCGCCTCGAGCGCGTCCAAGAGGTGGCCCGGCACGGCTGCGGCGGCCGACGCACCGCGAGGACGACGGGTGAGTCGCCTCCAGGTGCACTCGGCTCGCGACCACACGCCGACGGCGGTGTCCCGATTGTGCGCGACGACGAATCCGGCGACGGTCGCCACCGTCGCGTAGACGCCGAACCCGGCGGCGGCGACGACCCACCAGCCGGTCAGGCGGTCGGTCGCCGCCAGGAGCGCGACCGCCGCCAGCAAGAGCACGCCGAGCGCCATGAACGACGAGACCGCGGTGAGCACGCATGCTGCGGCGACGGTGCCGGGCGCATGCCCGCGGCGTCGGCCGTCACGTACGAAGACCGCGAGACCGGCCACACCCGCCGACTTGACCATCTTCTGCGCTGCGAAGCCGACGGCGGCGGTCTGGGTCATCGCGCCGACGCCGGCGTCGAGTCCGACGGCGTGGTGCGCCGCCCGGTTGAGCAGCCCACGGTTGGCGATCGCCAGCCCCGAGAGCAGCACACCCACGAAGACGAGCCGGAGATCGAGGGAACCGGCGTTGTCGAGGAGCTGCCGCGCCTCCGCGGCGTGACGGACGACGAAGAACATCGCGCCGAGTGACAGTGCGAGGAAGGCCGCGACGAACCACGGACTCCTCCCTCGGCGGTTGGGTGGGATCACGATCGGGCTCCTCGCTGGCACGCTCGGCGGTGTACTGGATGGTCCATCGGCAGGCAAGCCCGGCCAGTCGAGCGATGTCTACCGGTTGTCACCGAACGTTCAGAGTTCGTCTGGATGGTCCTGGGTGTTCGGATCGGGGACGAGCACGCTCACGCGCGTACCGGCGGCGGCGTACCGCTCGCCGGCGTCCGCGAGCCAGTCCTCGATCTCGCTGTCGCGGGTATCGGCCAACCACTCGATGTAGTTGTGTTCGTCGTGGCCGTAGCCCTCCCACCCACCCCAGAAGTTGTGCTCGAGATGGCTGTCGTGTCGAGCGTGACCGTCCCCGTGCAACAGGTCCTCCGCGCGGTACACCCCGTCGAACCGGTTGTTGAGCACGAGCGTGGCGGTGCCGGCCGGCAACTCGTCGAAGCGCCAGTCGGTCTCGGCGCCGGCTGCGATCACGTGGGTGATCCGGACGTGGTAGCCGGCCGGGTCGCCGCCGTGTGCCGCGTTGACGTTCCGATCAGCGGCGAGGTCGACCGCCGTGTAGGCGCCGAAGCTGTGCCCGACGATCATCACCTCGGCACCACGAGGGACACCCGCCTCCCGGAGCGCCTCGATCGTCGCGACCGAGTACTCGTTGACGGTCGTGTCGTCACGACGGGCGGCTTCGTAGGCGTACCGCATCTTGCGCACCGTCGGTTCGTCGTTGTCGACCCAGGCCTCGACGGCCTCGCGACCGGCTGCCGGCACGCCGAACGGCCCGTCGCGGCGCACCTGATCGACGAACTGGTCGAACCCCTCGGAGAGGTCGGTCACACCGGGCAGCACCACGACGAAGCGGCCATTGTCGAGCGCCCGGATCTCGATCTCGTCGCGAGCGATGCGATCCTCCTCGGCGAGGCCCTGCATCGCCATGAGCACGGCGGCCCGGCCGCCATCGGGCGCTGCGAAATCGCCGGGACGCAGACCCGAGAGGCGGTCGGCGGGTCCGTCCGACACGGACGGAAGTCCTGACGGGCCGGCGGCGCACCACCCGTCCAGGACCTCGTCGACGCGGTCTCGGAACCCGTCGAGCAGCCCGCCGGGCGGCCGCGGGCCGAACCCGATCGGGCCGAGTGCACCGGCATCCGTGCCGGCTCCGACGCCGGCGCTGGCGCGACGTTGTTCGGCGGCGTGTTCGAGCAGCCGGTTGCCCAGCATCTCGACGAACCGGCTCGCCTGCCCGAGCGCCGGCGCGCTCACGGTGTGCCACTGGGCGCGGCTGTGGTCGGCGTCGGCCCCGCTCCACGCCGCCGTGCCGATCATCGACGTCAGCTGCCCCCGGTACCCGCGCAGGAGCTCGGACGACCGGAGGAAACGGCGCCCCGTCGCAGACAGCACGTCGGCGTCCGCGCCGACCATCGCACCCTCCATCTCGTCTCCCTCCCGGGTCGCCGACCCGTCGACTGGGACGCTACGCACCCGCCTTCGATCTGTGAATGGGCAGGACTCCCCGGTCAGCGCCCGTCAGCCACGACGTCACCGACGAGGCGCCGACCGTCGACTCCGACCAGACACTGGAACGTCCGGTCGCCGTCGCGTTCCCAGCTGTCGACGGACGGGGCGCTGAACGGCACGTCGAGGCCGCTATCCGCCGGCGGCGAACCGACGACCGACTCGAACTCGCCTGCGCACGATGTCCGAACTGCCTCCTGCACAACGTCGCGCTCGTACCGGGCGTCCGGTCCGAAGTCGGTGGGGTCGAGCATGCCGACGGCGATCCGCTGGAGATCGTGAGGCTCGGCACACGACACGGCATCGAGCCGGTCGGCGACCTGGACGAGGCAGACACCGACCTCGCCGAGCGGCCAATCGAGGTCGGTGATCGGCGTCAGGCCCGCGGGTCGAGCGACGGTCTCGACCGTCGGCGCGTCCGACGCGCCGCGGATCGACAGCACCGCCCACAGCGCGCCGAACACGACGACGACACCTCCGACGATCCACGGCCACCGACGCTTCGGCCGCGACGGGTGCGGGGTCCGACGGTCGTTTCGGTGGATCGTGTCGTCGGCCGGTGCCTCCGTCGATTCGACCTCATGATCGGGAACACGTCGTATGGTCGGCTCGTCGTCGCCCCGCAGCGCGGGTGACACGTCGGCGACGACCGCGGGGCGGGGGTCGGCCGTCACGTCGTCGAGTGCCGTTTCGAGGTCGGCCGGATGGAAGGCGTGCGCCCGGTTCTGTTCGTCGATCGACCACCCCAAGCGCTCGAGATCACCGGCGACCTCGGCCGCCGTCGGACGCACACCGGGCGTCGGGTGCAGGCACGCGGCAATGACGGCGTCGAGTGCGGCCAGTTCGACGTCGTCGGTCGCCGGTGGATACCACGGTGCGAGCCGTTCCTTCAGCGTCGGTGGAGCACCGCGCGCCAGGTGCAGCATCGTGGCACCGAGTGAGTAGACGTCGGACGCAGGACCGACCTCGATCTCGTCATCGAGGTCCTCCGGGCTGGCGTACCGCATCGACACGGCACTCGTTCGAGCCCGAAAGTCATCGGAGCGGGCCATCGCCGCGATGCCGAAGTCGCACAGCTTGACCTGGCCGTACGCGTCGATCAGCAGGTTCTGCGGCTTGACGTCGCGATGCACGATGCCCTGAGCGTGCGCCGCCACCAACGCCGTGGCGGTGTGGCGCCCGACGAGCACCGTCTCGCCCACGGTGAGCGGACGGTCGCGCCGCAGCATCAGCTCTGCGACCGAACCACCCGACGCATGTTCCATCACGAGCGCCGGACCCTCGGGCAGGTCGAGCACCTCGAGCAGCTGGATGACGTGGGCGTGCCCGGCGAGTGCCACCAACGCGGTCAGCTCACGCCGGGTGCGGTGCCACGCGGTCGACTCGTCGGAGACGTCGCGGAGCACCTTGATCGCGACGGTGGCACCCGTCGAGATCCGCGTGGCCCGGTACACATCGCCGAGGCCACCGCGACCGATGCGATCGATGTCGGAGTAGCCGTCGATCGTGATCATTCGGGCAACGCCACTTGCACCTTGCACACGCGCCCACCTTGCACCATCAGACCGCGCCCGGCGGGGAATTCGCCCCGCGTGGTCCGCGGGAACGGCGTCTTGAACAGCATGTCGCCGTCCATCTGGTCGGGCTGGAGCACGATGCCGAACCGGAACGACTTGATCGCCTGGAGCAGGGGCCATGACCCGCCGACGCTGCTCGTCTCGCCCTCGGCGATCACGAAGATCCCCTGCTCACGACAGGCCCGAACGAGGTCCTGCAGCGGCATGTCGGCCTCGGTGTCGACCAGTTCCCCGATCGCCTCGATCACGATGACGATCGACCGGCCGGCCGCATCGACGAGGCGATCCGAGAGCTTCACCGCGAGCTGCTCGATCTCCATCGGGCCGTGCGCGGCCGCAGCCCACCGGGTCGCCGATGCCAACGGCGACCGGCGTCGTCCGAACAGCACGAAGTCGGTGCCGGGTCGTACCATCGCGATGCTGCAGACCATGGTCGACACCGTCGTGCTCCGGCCGCTGCGGGGCGCACCAGTGACGAGGAAGGCGCCTTGGGGTTGGAAGCCGAGGGGCGCGAGCGTGTCGTCGCTCAGACCGATCCACGGTCCGCGTCCCGGCTCGAGCTCGCTGAGCGACACCTGGTTCGGCAGCGACTCGATCGGCGGCGCAGCCATCACCCCGTTGCGTTCCATGGCGGCGCCGCAGCGCTCGATCGCCGTCCCTTGCCGGGCGAGGTCGTCGACGCCGCCGATCACGGCGACCTGGACCTCGCGACCGTCGAAGAAGCCGCGCCCGGGCGGCGTCCCGGCGTCGTAGGCATCGGCCGGCACCCGGGCGACCGCATAGTCCATCTCATTGGCCAGGCGAAGCACGAGATGGCGCTGCACCGACGATGCGAGACTCGACGACACGGCCGACGGCCGGTCTGCCGACATGACGACGTGGACTCCCAGGGCGCGCCCTTCGGCCGCGATCGTGAGAAAGAGCTCCCACCATCGGTTCAGCAGGCCGCCTTCGTACTCGGTCCGGAATGCGCCGATGCCGTCGACGAGCACGAGGATCCGCGCCTCGTCACGGTCACCGCTCCGGCGGCGGTAGTCGCTGATCGTCGCCGCTTCGGCACGTGCGAACCGCTCGGCTCGGTCGTCGATCACGCCCTGCAGGAAGCCCAGCAGCCGTTGCACCCGTTCGCGATCGACACCGGGGATGATGCTGCCGACGTGCGGCAGCGGGGCGAGCGGCTGGAGCCCGCCCGAACCGAAATCGAGGCCGTACACGAAGACGGGCCCGCCGCGCGCCGTGCCGAACCCCGCCGCGAGCCCGATCGTTCGCAGCGCACCGCTCTTGCCGGTGCCGCCGGTGCCGTAGACGGCCAGGTTGCCGTCGACATCGGGACGAAATGCCACCACCGGCTGGCGCTGACGGTCCGGATCGTCGGCGACAGCGAACACGATCGTGTCATCGGAGCGATCGGTCGGGAGCGCCTCGAGGCGGTACCGAGTCGCCAGTGTCGGCAGCCACGGCCGCCGCGGCTGAGGGAGACGGAGGTGCCTCGCAGCGCGGACGATGGTGCGCACCACCCGTTCGATGTCGGACGGGCCGGCCGGTGTCGCGTCGATCACCGTCGGCGGCGCCCCGACATCGCGTCGAAGCGGAGGGCCGAACCGTAGCGTCGACACCTCGATCGGTCTTCGTGCGGCCCGGCCCGCGAAGTGGCCGCCCGAGTAGGCCGCCTGGAACGCGGTGACGCGACCGGGCCCCGACTTGACGATCGCCCGTCCCGGAATGTCGGGGTCGAACATCGCCGCCTGCGATGTCCCGATCACGTCGTCGGAGTCACCGTCGTCGGCCATGCGGAGCGCAATCCGGAGGTTGGTGTTGGCGCGGAGATTGTCCTTGATCACGCCGGACGGTCGCTGGGTGGCGAGCACGAGGTGCAGGCCGAGCGACCGACCGCGCTGTGCGATGTTGACGACGCCATCGACGAACTCGGGCACCTCGTTCACCAGCGCAGCGAACTCGTCGACGACGATGACCAGGCTGGGTGGGCAACCGGGCTCGTTCCGCCGCTCGAGTTCGACGAGGTCCTTGGCTCGGTGATCGTGCAGCACCTGCTCGCGGTGGCGCAGTTCGGCGTCGAGCGATGCCAGCGCGCGCCGCACCAGGTGCGGGCCGAGGTCGGTCACGAGGCCGACGCAGTGCGGCAACTCCACGCAGTCGGCGAACGCTGCGCCACCTTTGTAGTCGACGAGCAGGAACGTGACGCGGGACGGGCTGTTGTCGACCGCGAGGCCGAGGATCCAGCTCTGGAGGAACTCGCTCTTGCCCGATCCGGTGGTGCCGCCGACGAGTGCGTGCGGTCCCTGGGACCGCAAATCGAGGTGGATCGGTCCGTCGACGGAGTGGCCGACCACCGCCCGGAGGCCGTGGTCCCGGCGGCGAGGCGCCGGGACGTCCGACGGGAGCGACTCGCTCTGGCGCCAGCGGTCGGCGACCGCGTCGGGCGAGACGGCCAGGTCGTGGCCGGCCAGGTCGACGAACGCGACGGATCGGAGCAGCTCCGACGACGTGTCGATCGGCGCCCCGCTGTCGACGAGCGGGCTGAGCTGACGGGCCAACCGGGTCGTCGCGGCGAGGCCGGCCGGTTCGATCTCGAGGTCGGCGACGGTGTGCCCGGCGAGCACGAAGCCTGCTCTCCCGCGACCGGTGTTGGCGTCCACGTCGACGAACGCGCGACATGCGGCGGGCAGACGCTCGACGCTGGCCGAGTACCACACCACGTGGACCCCGACCCGCGGACCCAGCTCGGCCACCTGGACGAGGCGGGCACGCTCGACCGGAGCATCGTCGTGGACGAACACGAGCACCCACGGCAGGGGTGCTGGACCGTTGTCGGAGGCGCGTACCGACCGACGTTCGTCGATGAGCGCTTCGACCCACGCGGCGAGCGCCATGGCCTCCGCGGCGTTCCCGGCGAGGCGGTCGCCGTCGGCGTGTGGCAACCACTTCAGCCAGTCCCATCCGTCGCCGGGGGCGAATGCGGCGACGATGAGCTCGGCCGGCGAGTGCAGGGCGACGTACTGCGCGAGCAGGCCTCGCACGACGGGATCGGCGACTCGTTCGGGGCCACCGACGCCGACGTTGCCGCAGCAGGCGACGTCGGCCACGACCGGCACACCGGCCACGTTCGCGAACCGGGCGACGGTGTCGGTGAGTTCCCGCCAGAGTCCGGGAAGGGTCTTGTTGGCCGACGGCATCTCCACCGAGTTCCGCGACGGCTGGGTGCCGAGACCGAGCCGAACGTCCCCGAACGAATCGTGGTCGGGTCGGCGCGTCCAGAGGAGGGGCGTTCGTGCGTCGACTGCCTCGATCAGTGCGACGACGCTCGGGTGCTCGTGGCGACGACCGATGCGCTCCAGACGCTGGGCGTACTCGAGCTGCACGGCGAGATCTCCCAGTGCGCTCTGGAAGCGGGCCGACTCGACGACCACCTGCTTCCTGTTGGCCGTACGCGTCTCCCACCAACTCCCGATCATGATCGCCGGACTGAGTGCGAAGAAGAGGACCGACAGCAGGTTCCGGGTGAACGCGAACAGCGCGGCGGCCAGCACGATCGGCGCCACGACCGTCGCGATCGGGAATCGCTGCGGCGTAGGGGGTGCCGGAGGCTCCGGCGCGACGAGCACGATGCCCTCGTACCGAGGGTCGAGGCGGGGTGAGCGGTTGAACCGTACGTCGTTCGCGTGCCGGAGCGTCCGGCCGCCCCGATGGCCATGGTGGGTGACCGAGATCGTCGTCGCGCCGAGCACGACCCGATCGGAGGCGTGCAGCACGGCTCGGTTGACCGGTCGGCCGCTCATCAACACTCCGTTGGCGGACGCGTCGTCGACGATCTCGACGATGTCGCCGACGATCACGTCGGCATGGCGTTTGCTCGTCAGCGGGTCGGTGAGTCGAACGTTGCGATCACGGCTGCGGCCGATGGAGTTGCGTCCGGCGTGGAGCGGGATGCTCCGGGGCGCATCAGGTCCATCGTGCACGGTCAACGTGGCGACCGCGACCGGTGGGGACGACGCCAGCCGTGACGTGATCGGGCCGACGGTGCAGCCTGATCTGATGCCCGATGCCTCCACCGGGGTGGTCGGGGGCACGATCCGGCGGTCGGTGGTGCCGAGGTCGACCACGAGACCCAGGCCGTCGGGCCCCGATGCTGTCGGCATCGCGTTCGGGAACAGCGCAACGGCGAGCTCCCCCACCGTGGCTCGCGGGTCGACGTCCACGATCACGTCGTCGCCTCGGCCGTCGGCCAACACGCCGAGCTTGAGGTGCATCGCTGATCAGTCGCGTTCCGGCCCGTCGTCGACCATCGACGGTCGGTCGATGAGCTCGAGATCGTCGCGGGTCACGAGCCGGACCGCGAGCGCGTACTCCACGAGTCGGGCTCGTCGGTTCGATGCCAACCGTCCCGGTTCGCCGTGCAAGCCCCGGACACCCTGTGCCGACAGCTTCTGGCAGACGTTGTCGAGTTTGCGATTGAACTTCGTCGTGGTCCAACCGAGCCGTTGCGCCGCCTCGGCGGAAGACGGCATCGCCGTCCCGCCGCGAGCCCGGCCGAGCAGGGCCGGCTCGGCCAGCGCCAGGACGAGCCGGATCTGATCGGGCGTCATCACCGTCCGCCCGACCGTCGTGTCGCCCGAGTCGTTCTCGTCGATCCGACTCGCGATGAACGCCGGGTCGGGGAGGCTGATCTGCAGCTCGTACGACGTCGGGCCGGCCGTGAACCGCACGAGCGTCTGCTCGAACACGAGCGGCAGCACCCCACCGGGCGACAGGAACGCCTCGAGCCGACCGTCACGATCCGACACGGTCGCTGTGAGCTGGGCTCCGACGTTGGCGAGCAGCCAGACCCCGTGCGACTGCGAGAGGCTGAGGAACCGGCGGTGCAGGAAACGATTGTCGTCCTCGACGACGAAGTCGGCGTCCCGCCCGATCGTGAAGGGATCGCGGTCGACCTCGACGACCGCACCGCAGAACTCGATCCCTGGCCGGGCGGACCGAGCATCGTCACTCGTCGTCGTGGTGGTCATCTGGCGCTCCATCGTCTCGGTCCGCCGCCGGACCGGTGGGCCGATCCGCCGCTTGCTGGTTGCGGTCAACTGTGTCATGCCACTTCCTCCACGGCGAACGACACGTCGCCGCCCAGGTCGACGACCGCGCCCGGCACGAGGTCGACGGGACGACCCGGTCGGACGGTCACCACCGGCCTTCCCGGTGCCATCACGCGGGTCCCGTTCGACGAACCGAGATCGTCGATGGACGCGTGCCAGCGATCGACCCGGATCATCGCATGCTGCCGCGACACCCAGGGGCTCGCGACTCTGACGCGTCGCACGCCGGTGTCGATGGCGTCATCGTCCACGTCATGCGGGTTGCGGCCCAGCATCATCGACCGGTCCACGATGACCCGCTCACCGGTGGAGAACACCAGGACGCCGAGCGGCACGTTCGGCGGCGGGAGGTCGCCATCGTCCGGTCGGACGGCGGCGGCTTCGACCGTGCGCGACACGGTGCGGCCGAACAGGGACTCGAACGGGTCCGACGTGTCGTCGGCCGTCGTGACCAGGCGCCGTGAGACGACCGCGACCGGGACGGCACCGGCGTCGACGCAGTACCCCGGCTCGGGTTCGGCCACGGCGTCACTCGGACGTACCGTGACGGCTCGGGCCCCCGCGATCTCGCGTGTCGTCCACGTCGTCCCGCCGGCGACACGATGAGCACCGTCCGTTCCGTGGGCCTCGACCTCGACCGCACCGACGACCGCGATCCGCAGCAGCTCGTCGGAGTGCATGAGCACGGCCGCATCGGTCCGGTCGGCGAACACGGCCAAGAGGGCCGACCATTCTCCGATCGATGCGCAGTGCGACATGAGCTCGGCATCGACCCCCTCGGCCAACGTCACGGCGAGCACGCCGTCGGACACGTAGGCCGTCGCCGGGCCCGGTGCGAAGCGGGTGCTCGTCATGGCATCCCGCCGTGTTGGTCGACGACCACCGCCGTCACGTCGTCACGAACTGCCGCCAGCACCGCAAGCTCGACGAGTCGTTCGGCCGCGACCTGCGGGTCGGGGACGTCAGTGAGGACCCGTCCGATCGTCCGTGCCGGGAGCTCGGCCGTGATCCCGTCGGAACACGGCACTCGCCGACCCACCGGGGCCGTGACGGCCACGACCTCGGGTCGAGCGACGGCGTCGACACCGAGCGCACGGGTCACGACATGGCGGGGCCGGTGGCCGTGCACCTCGGCGGGGGTGATCCGCCCGTGGTCGACCAGCTCCTGCACGTGTGAGTGATCTCGGGTGACGAGCGTCAGTGCACCGGCGACCGGGCGATAGCACCGCGAGTCGCCGATGTTCATCACCACGACGCCGACGGCGTGGTCGGTCACCGCGTGCCCGGTCGCGCTCGCAGCGCCTCCTCGCAGGGACGGACCAACGGGTGCCCGGTCGACCGGAGACGGGTCGACGGCGATCAACTCCATGGGTCCATCCTGGCGAACGCACGGACGACGGGCGATGGGGAGAACTCCCCATCGCCCTCACGGGCAGTCGACGGAGTGGTCCGGACCCAGGTCGTCGCTCAGCTCCCGGGCGTACGCGCCCTCCGGCCCATCGGAGCGCGCCGAGCAGGCATCGGCGGCGACGGCGAACGGTCCGAGGTAGATGACATAGACCGGCGCACCGTCCACGTCGGGAGTGAGCGACGGGCAGGTCTGGTCGGTGCGCAGGTAGTTGGATCCCGGATACTGGTCGAGCACGGCCGCGACACCCGCCGACGTGGCCTGGTCACCGATCGGTGAGGCCAGCACGGTGATGTACGCACCGTCACAGGGCGGGCGCTGCATCGGACGTCCCGGGATGGCGAGGTCGCCCGGCACCGCGTCGGCGTCCGATCCGGGAGCGGTCGTGGCGGGCGAGGGTGTGGACGAGGTCGTGGTCGCCGGGATCGTCGTCGTCGAAGCCGGCGGCGCCGCGGTCGTGGTCGTCGCCGGGATCGGCGCCGTGGTCGTCGTGGCACCCGGATCGGTGACCGGCACCGTGATCGGCAGAGGTGTCGGCGACAGCGTCGGCGGCGGTGTCTCGGCGGTGACCGTCGTCGGCGCACCGACGACGGTCGTGTCGGAGCCCTGGCCCTGCTCGTCGTCGGTGGACGAGGCGATGACCCAGACGACGACGCCGACCAGGAACACGAACACGACACCGATCACGGCCGGCATGTTGACGTTCCAGCGCTCGCCCGTGGGCGGGTCGTACCCAGGCTGCATGCCGTCAGTCTGACAGCAGGTGGCGGGCCCGTGACCGCGGTCGGTCATCGGCCAGGAGCTCGACCACCGACCGTGGTGGCGGGCCGATCAACCGGGTGAGTCGCCGGTGGAGTTCGGCGGCGGGGGCCGGATCGATGCGGATCGGTTCGTCGAGGGAATCCAGCGCTGTCACCGCCGTGCCGCCGTGACCGCCGACGGCGATCATCCGCTCGGGCACCGACCCATCATCGGTCCCGCTCGCCGACACGATGACGATCCAGTCGGCGACGGCGGGGATCTCATCCGGACGGATCGCACCGACGGGGCCGAGCTCGACCGCGCTCGCGGCCGGCATGGGGGGTATGCCGCCGACCAGTGACCCGATGATCGAACCCGTCAACTCCGCGGCGCGCGTGCGATCGCACACCGATCCGAGCAGCGGTCGCGACGGGTCGTTGGCACCGGCGTGAGTGACGAACCCGACCTCGCCGAGCCAGCAGTCGACCCGACGGATACGTCCGCGCGTGATGCCGACGACGCTGACGACCCGGTCGGCGACCGCGCAGTACGATCGCGCCATCTCGGCCGAGGCAGGCAGTCGATGGGTACCCAGCAGCTCGTCACGAGTCGCGTGGAACGTGGCCACTGCGGTGGCGGGGCGGTCGGCCGTCCCGCTGTCGACCACCCGGGTCTCGCTCGTGCCGCCGTCGCTCTCGCGGTCACCGTTCGTCTCGTTCTCGTTCATCTCGTACCCGGTCTCGTCGTCCCCGGAAGCCTCCGCCGTCGCACTCATGCGGCTCATGGTTCGATCACCATCCCAACCACCCGCCGACGGTACTGCCGGCGTCGACGACCCCGCCCGCGACGGCTCCACCCACATCGACGACCCGGACGATCACGTCCGCTCCGGCGTCGACGGCCGACCCGGCCGCGTCCATGGTCAGATCGAGTGCCGCGTCCGCGACGTCGATCACTGCACCCACCGCGTCGAGGATGACGCCGAACGTCTCCTTCAGGGCCTGATAGGCCTCGACCGCGGCATCGGCGGCCAGGTCGACGACATCGGTCGCGCCGTCGACGATGTCGATGACACCGCCGATGAACGCGTCAGCCACGGCGCCGGCGACCTTGCCGACGAAGGGCGCCAGGGCCGCACCGAGGCCGGGCAGGAGTGCCGCCGTCGCAGCCTGCGCCAGGAAGGCAGCGGCGTACTCGACGCCCTGGTCGATGCTGAAGCGGGTCGCGGCATCGGCCAGTGCGTGCACGATGCGCTCATCGAACGGCAGGCCGGGTTGCTCGACGAAATCGGTGACCAGGTCGACCACGACGTCACCCACGTCGAGCAGGGTGTCGAGACCTTCGAGCACCACGATGAAGCCGTCGTCGGTGAGGACGTCGATCAACTCGTCGACCCCGACGCCGTCGAGCACGTCGGCGTGCTCGGCGAGTGCTTCGAGCACGTCGCGCCCGAGCCCCAGGGCGGCCAGTAGTGGCCCCAGCCCGTCGAGCACATCGGATCGGGGCTCGCCGTCGGACGATGTCGGATCGTCGGCGGTGCCCGTGTCCGGCTCGAAGGGTCCGATCGGTGAGTCGCCCGCAGGTGCGGTCGGTGACGTCGACCCGATGCCACCGGGGCTGCCCTCCTGGGCTCGGCTGGCGAGTCGTTGCTCGGCGGCGTTGCGGTCGAGTTGTGCTGCGGCGTCACGTACGTAGTGCGCGGTCGAGATGATGCGGGGCCGATGGCCGCCGTTCCAGTGAGCACCGAACCGGGTGGCGACACCGCCCACCCAGGCGACCGACCGGAGCGTCGACGTCAGCGAGGCGGCGTGATCCTCGAGTTCGTGTGCCGACGATCGCAGGGTCTGCGCGATCCGTTCGAGTTCGTCGGCATCAGCGCCGAGCAGCCTGGTGGACATGGTGTTCCTCGTCGTGGTCGGCGCGCCTCAGGGGTGGCGACGCGACGCCTGCTCCTGGCGGTCGGCGTGGAAGTCGGCCTGGTTGGACGCCTGCGACATCTCGGTGACGATGGTCATCAGCGCCCGGCTGTGCACCCGTCGCCATTCGTCGACGAACCGGTCGTGGTCGGCGCCGATCCAGGGCAGGCCCTCGACGACCGCGGCCAGCCGCTGCCGGGTCGCCTCGACCTCCTCCTTCTTGCGTCGCAGCGACCGGGCGAACCCGCGCAGGGCGGCGACGTCGGCACCGAACATCGGCATCGGGATCAGCCTCAGCGGCTCGATGCCTGCTCTTGCTCGGTGGCGTTGCGTTGGGCCGTCTGCGCGGCCTGCTCGAGACCCGTGACGACCGTGTTGAGCGCCTGGCGATATCGACCGTTCCATTCGCCGTGGAACTGCTCACGGTCGGGGCCCTTCCACGGGGTCGACTCCAGCTGCGAAGTGAGCTGTTGACTGATCGTCTGGATCTCGTCGGCGCGACTCTTGAGTTGCTTCGAGAGGGTCCGAACGGCGGGGATGTCCATTCCGGTGAAGTTGGCCATGGTCGTTTCCTTCTGTGTCGTGTCGGCCCGTGTGGCCGACACGAGTCACCGTACGGAAGGTCCCGAGCGGGTGGAATGGGGAGCACTCCCCCGGCCGTCCGCGTGGTCGGCGAGGAGCAGCTCGGCGCGTTCGCGCAGCTTGGCGCGCTGGACCTTGGTCCCGTTCGCGCTCGGCGTCGTCGGGAACTCGTCGACGCCGATCACCCGGATCGGCGCCTTGTGGATCGCGAGTCGCCGGCGGCAGAAGGAGATGACCGTTGCCTCGTCGACGTCACCGATCACGAACGCCACGGGGCGCGTCCCGCCGGGCAGATCGACGGCGACCACCTGCGCTGCATCGACACCCGGGATCTCCGAGATCACCGACTCGATCTCGAGTGGATGCACGAGGAACCCACCGAGCCGCAGGACGTCGCCCCGCCGTGCGAGGAACTCGAACGTGCGGTCGCCCTCGGATGCGGCCAGGTCGCCCGTGCGGAACCAGCCGTCGTGGAGGTGAGCGGAGGTGAGCTCGTCGTCGATCCGGTCGCCACCCTCGGCGAGATATCCCGCCATCAGGCTGGGACCGCGCACCTCGAGCTCGCCGTCGACGACGCGGAACGCCGCATGCGGCGACACGAGCGTGCCGCCCGGGCGAAGTCGATCGGCCGCGCCGAGCGCCGGATCACGCAGGCTGAACAGCGCCTGCACCTCGCTCATGCCGTACAGGCCCGTCAACGTGGCGCCTCGTCGTTGGGCGTCGAGCACGACGTGGTCGAGGCTCGTGTTGAAGCGTGCCGTGCCGCCGAGACGGATCGAACTCAGGTCGGTCGGGCGCTGGATCAGGCGGTGGAACATGTCATCACTGCCGTTGACGGCCGTGACCCGGCCGCTCTCGATCAGTTCGGCGGTTCGTTCCAGGTCGAAGTCGCTGACCACCACCGCGCTGTCACCGGCGATCGCTGCGGTCAGTGAGGTCAGCCCGAACGTGCCGCACAGCGGCATCACCACGAGCACGGTGTCGTCAGGTCCGTACCCGAACGCATGCGCCGCGTCGCAGGCGTGGACGGCGATCGAACGTTGTGTGTGGAGCACCATCTTCGGCGTGCTGGTGGTGCCCGAGGTCGTGAACACGACGAATGGATCGTCGGCTCCAGCGGTGGAGCCGACCGGGTCCGACGCCCGCCATGCGTCTCCCACCTCGACGGTGTGGGCGCGGGCTCGCTCGACGAGGCTCGCGACCTCGACAGCGGAGTATCTCGTGTTCACCGAGACCGCGACGTGGCCACCGGCGGCGCACGCGAGCAGCAGCCGGACGTAGTCGACGCCGTTGGGGAGGTGGATCGCGACCCGATCGCCGGGTTCGACGCCGCGGTCGCGGAGCACTCGCGCCAGCCGGCGACCGTCGTCGGCCAATTGCGCCGATCGGGCGACCGTGCCGTCGTCGAAGGAGATGCTCGACGACGATCGCTCGAACAGCTCGACGACGGTGGTCGGGGCCGGGCGGCTGCTCGCGACGTTCCTCATGGCGATCAGTGTCGCATGCCCGATCTCACGCCATGATGACGGGATGTTCCTCGGCGAAGACCTGCTCGCCTACCTGGCGCTCGCGCTGGGCGGGGCGCTGTTCGCCGGCAATCTGCTCGCGGTCGTCAAGCCACCGGAGCAGGCCGAGGAAGGCCACCTCGAACGTGCGCCCGTCGGTCGCAGCCTGCTGTACGCCGGCCTCGGGTTCGTGGTCGCCGTGTGGGCACTCGCCACGTTGATCGCCGGCTGAGCGCCGGCTGAGCGCCGGCCGACTCGGCAGCCCGGGACCAGCGTCAGCCGGGTGTCGGTGCCACCAACGGCATCGACCGCGACCCTGGCGGCCGAGGCCGTGCCCGGGTCGAGGCCGTCGAGTGCCGCGTCGTCGGTGATCCTCCAGCCCCTTCCGTGCCTCACTCCGCCTCGACGCCGGCGGTGCCGCGACCACCCGGGCGCACGTGTGGAACTCCCGCTCCTACACTGCAGGAATGTCGGGGCGGCCACTCAACGTGACGTTCCTGGCCTCGGCCAGCCGTGCCGACCAGCTCCCGGCCACCGATGCGGAGGTGGCCTTCGTCGGCCGGTCGAACGTCGGCAAGTCATCGCTGATCAACGCGCTCGCGAACCAGAGGCAGCTCGCCCGGGTCTCGAACACACCGGGTCGCACGCAGCTGATCAACATCTTCGAGCACCGCGCCGGGGGCACGATCGTCGATCTGCCCGGCTACGGGTACGCGAAGGTGCCGGGGCACGTACGCCGCGACTGGCCCGAGATGATCGAGGGCTACCTGCTCGAGCGTGGCGGGCTCGAGATGGTGTTCGTGCTGATCGACGGTGCGATCGGGCCCACGCCGCTCGACCAGCAGATGCTCGCCTGGCTGCGCGAGAACGACGTGCCGCACACGGTCGTGGCGACGAAGATGGACAAGGTCAAGTCGTCCAAGCGGCCGACCCGCAAGCGTGAGGTGGCCGAGGGGTGCATGCTCGAACGCGGCGACATCGTGTGGGTCAGCGCCGCGAAGGGTGTCAACATCGATCAACTTCGCGGCCTCGTCATCGGCCATCTGTCCTGAGGTCGGCGGCACCTCCCGACCCCTGCCAGACGCCACGGCGTCCATTCGTCGCCGCTGCCGTGCCGCGGCGCCCATCTCGAGGTGTGACGAGCTGACAGGCGAGGGCGGTCGTTCGCGATCACCGAGATCGAGGTCCGTGGTCACGGGACGCACGTGTTCGACGGCGCGCCGCCGACGATGCATCGCTCTGGGAGCTCGCATCGGGCACGGCGATCACCCCTCCGCGGTGTTCGAGAACGAGCGCTTCGGTGACGCGGACCGTTCGGGGCTCGATCGCTGATCAAGGACGACCAGAATCGCCGCCTGGCCGCCACCGAATCGATCACCGATGGCTGGTTCCACAGCGGTGATATTGCCCGCTTCGGCGCTGACGGCTTCGTCTGCATCGTCGATCGCAACAGCAACATGGTTATCCACGGCGACGAGCAGGTGTACGGTTCCGACGTCGGGTCCGCGATCTGCGAGCGCTCCGACGTCGCCGAAGCAGCCCAGTTCGGGATTCCCGACGATCGGTCGGGGAAGGCAGTGGCAGCTGATGTCGCTCCGCGATCTGGCCACTCCGACCCGGGAACGGCTCACGGCGTTGCGGTCCGAGCGAATCGCCGGGTGCAACACTCCGACGGCCGTCGGGTTCCGCGGCGCGCCGCTTCGGCGCAACGCCGGCAGTGAATTCGTGCAACGAGTACTCCGTCCGGAGCTCATCGACAGCCGAGTCGCCGCCACCGACCGCGGAACGGGGCCGTGCCGTGTCATCGAAGGGGCGCGACCGGCGAGCGGGTGGCGTGCCGGAACGACCTCAGGCTCAACCTCCACGTGATCCGCTGCCAGCGGCTGCGCTCCGTTCGGATCGCCTGGTCGACCGCAACCGACGTGAGCACTGCGTTGTCAGCCAGTGCTGCCGCGTGCTGTGTCGGCCCGAACGTCACCTGGGTCGCCATCGCCGCCAACCGTCGCATCTCGTGCGGCACGGTCGGCGCCAGCGGAGCGCCGGCGGCTGCGATCCGATCGTCGGTCCAACTCGACCCGATCGTGAGACCGGCATCGACGAGCGAGTCGGTGGCGTTCGCCCAGACCCCACGGATCCGGCGGACCGGGTCGGGGTCACGGCGACGTCGACGGCGCCGGAGCCACTTCGCGCCGACGATCGCCCCGATCGCCACGAGGACCGGTAGCACGCTCACGGCGACCACGGTCCCCCCACGGGCGAGCCAACGCCGCACCGTGGTCCACCGGTCGGAGCCGATCTCGATGTCGACGACCTCGTCGTCGACATCGTCGACGTCGTCCGTCGGCGGCGCGATCGGCGGCTGCGCTGCGGCCGGCGTCTGCGCCTCCGGTTGTGGCGGCGGCTCGTCGTCGTCGGTCGCAGTCAGGGACGGCACCGGGTCGAAGGCGACCCAGCCGACATCGACGAGCCGTACCTCGGGCCACACCGACGCCATGCCCGAACGCAGCGGCAACGGTGTGCCGAGGACCTCGGGCGGCACCACGAAGCCCGTGGCCACACGAGCGTCGAAACCGAGCGACCTCGTCATCAGGACGAACGCGGTGACGAACTGCTCCTCGGTCCCACGATTCGTGTCGGTGACGAACCGTTCGATCAGCGCCAGCTGCTGGCCTCCGCCCGGCGCCTCCGAGTCGAGCTGCCAGTCGTCGCGCATCGTCGCTTCGATCCGACGGAGTCGTTCGATCACGGTCCCGGTGCCGGCCAGTCGTTCGGCCTGGTCGGAGAAGCCCGCTGCGATCTCGTCGACCTGCCGCGGGGCGACCGGCCCGACCAGCGACGACCGGGAGGTCAGTGCGACCTCCGACTCGATCAGCACCGTCGAGCCCACCTCGGGTCGCTCGAGGGGACGGACCACGACACGTTCCAGGTCGGTCTCCACGTCGACGCTCGCCGACAGTGGAGGCCCGGGGAACGGCAGGAGATCGAGATCGTCCGAGAGGTACCGGAGGGAGTAACTGATCGCCGGCCGGCGCTCGGCACTCGATGATGACGGCAGGCCCAACCGCCCGCCGATCGGCCGGAGCGTCAGCCGGGGCACCCACCGCTGCCCGTCGTAGGTCCCGAGCGCCGAGATCCGCCACCGCGCCGGCAGCGACTGACCCACGACGAGCGATCGATCGGTGATCGAGTACAGGTCGATCTCGGGACGGGCGTTCCGCAGTGCGACCATGGCCTCGACCGGATCGACCACGGCGGCGTTCACCTCGGCGTCTTCGGTTTGACGGGGATCGGCACGATCGGCCCACGCCACGGCACCGGCCGTGGCGATCGCGGCGACCGCAACCGCAGCGATCGAGACCGCAACGGTCCGGTCGGCGCGCACGAGGCTGAGGCCCGGCGTCCGACCGTCGAACCGTACGAGTGCGAGTCCGAGCGCCGCCGCGCCACCCACGACCATCACCCAGATCGGTGGTTGCACCGGAGCGCCGATCGCGAGCGCCGCCGCCCAACCGATCGCGAACACCGCCAAGGGCGCGAGATGGAGCCGACTCCGCCCCGCCAGGTCGGCGGCGATCGCCGTGGTCGCGGCCAGGAGCAGGGCGACCGCGCCGACGACCGTCGGCACCGCCGGGCTGGGCCACTCGGTCGTGAGCAACTGCCGAGGTCCCTGCACGAACGCACGGCTCACGTCGCCGAGCGCGCCACCCGCCAGCACCACGGCCAGCGTCACGCCCGCCAGCACGGCGACCACCTCGACCGGGACCCTGACGACGAGTCGCCGACCCGACACCAGCAGTGCCGCCGGGCCGACGACCAACAGCGACGCGAACAGCGGCCACAGGAGCTCGTCGAACGCACCGCCGGCGGTCACGGCGAGGAGTGCACCGAGAACGACGGTCAACCCGATCCGGGTGCGCCTCACGTCCATGGTCGCCACCGCTGGACGAACTCGACGGCGTCGCTCGCCGCCATCGAGATCCCGACCCCGGACGCCGCACCGGCGCCGATCCTGATCACGGTGAGCTTGTCGGCCCGCGGCAACGTCGTCGACGGACCCAGCGGACCGGTGACCAGCACGATCGTGGTGTGATCGAGACCGCCGTGGAACACCTCGGCCAGGGCGAGCGCGGTCGTCTCGTCACACTGCCGCACCGGGGTCAGGAGGTCGAGGACCTGCGTGTCACGATCGAGTGCGCGCCGCACACCGGGGTGCTCGCGTGCGGTCGTTCGCAGCCTGACCGTGACACCGCTCGACAGCGCGTGCACGGCGACGGATGCGGCGACGTCGACCATCTCCTCGAAGTCCTCCGCGGTGGCGACGTGGTCGAGTGCGTCGAGCACCACGGTGAACTCGGGGCGCCGCAGCTCGACGTGCTCGCGGAGCATCAACGTCCCCATCCGGGCCGACGTCGGCCAGTGGATCAGCCGCGGGTCGTCGCCGTCGACGTATTCGCGCAGCGACACGAAACCGCTGAGCGGATCCGACGCCGCGGTCCGCACGACGGCGTCGTCCTCGATCGTGTGCATCGCGCCGTACGGTCCGCCGAGCGGATAGATCCGTGGGTGCACGATGATCCGACCCGGGATGCGGCCCCGGCGGCGACCGACGGCGAGGCCGAACGGGTCGATCCGCTCGATCGACCACGGCCCGATCGGGAACACCCCTCGTCGCCGCGTCGGGATCAGGCCCATCACCTCGGTGCGATCGTCCGGCGCGATCTCGCCCACCGGAACCCGAACCTCCTGTTCGTCGCAGTGGTCGACGATCGTCACCGGTGCGAGTCGGCGGCGGCCCGGGTTCGTGATCCGATAGACTGCGCGGATCGGGTCGCCCCGTGCCACGCGCGGCGACGAGACGGTCCGTATTACTTCGGCGCGCTGCGCGGCCCGCGCACTCCAGAGCGAAACGGCGGCGACGGCGGCGACGGCGACGGCCGCGACCAGGAGTTCCTCGTACCGCCACCAGACGCCACAGATCGCCATCACGACGGCGGCGGCGACCGCGCCGAGGCCCGACCGGGTGAGCATCAGCCCTCGCGGCTGCGTGGCACGGGCACCTCGTCGAGCAGGTTCGCCATGATCGTGTCGGTGTCCGAACCGCGGAGTTCGGCCTCCGGCGTCAGAGCGATCCGGTGCGAGCACACGGCAGGCGCGACGTCTTGAACGTCGTCGGGTGTCACGTAGTCCCGTTCGGCGGTGGCGGCCCAGGCACGTGCCGCGTGGAGCAGCGCGATCGTGCCGCGCGTCGAGACGCCGAGCCGGAGGTCGGGATGCGACCGGGTCGACTCCGCGATCCGGACGATGTAGTCGTGGACGCCCTGTGCGACCTCGATGTGGTCGACCTGTGCGATCACCCCTTCGAGCGTCGCAGCGTCGGTGACCGCGCTCACGGCCCGATCGCGGGTCTCACGCGAGTAGTCCTCCAGGACCCGCACCTCGGTGTTGTGGTCGGTGTAGCCGAGGCTGATCCGCATCGTGAACCGATCGAGCTGCACGTCGGGCAACGGGAACGTACCCTGGAAGTCGCGGGGGTTCTGCGTCGCCAGGACGAAGAACGGGCGCGGAACCGGACGGGCGACACCATCAGCGGTCACCTGTCGCTCCTCCATGACCTCGAGCAGCGCCGACTGGGTCTTCGGGCTGCCGCGATTGATCTCGTCGCCGATCATCACGTTGGCGAACACGGGACCCTCACGGAAGTTGAACAGGCCCGATGACTGGTCGTACACCATCACACCGGTGATGTCGCTGGGCAGCAGGTCGGGCGTGAACTGCACCCGCTTCCAGGTTCCGCCGATCGATCCGGCGATCGCCTTGGCCAGCGAGGTCTTGCCGGTCCCGGGCACGTCGTCGAGGAGCAGGTGCCCCTCGGTGAGCAGGCAGGCGATCGCCATCCGGATCTCGTGATGTTTGCCGCGAACGACCCCGTCGACGTTGTCGACGAGGGCCTGAACGACGGCTGCGATGTCACCCGACATGCGCCGAGTGTAGGACCCGATCCCCACTCCGGGTGCTCATCCCTGCCCCGTTCGTGGCCATGTCGTCGGCATCGACCTCCGGCGGGCTGCTCCTGGCGCGTCAGGCGACGTGAGCCCTGTCGCACGCCGGCGGATCGGTGACGGCGGAGTCCGGCAACCGACGATGCGTCCTGCGCAAGACTGACGTCGACTCCGCGGCCGACGCTGCACCGGATACCGCGTGCTGTCGATCGGGAACCTCGCCGAGATGTCCGAGCGGGTCGGATCCGGGCCGGCAATGCCGTCGCGGGCCGCCGTCACCCGGTGCACGGAGCGGGTGCACCCGGGCCGCTCGTCTGGCGATACCGGGGCCCGCCGCCGGCGTCGGTTTCAACTGCCAACAGGGTGCTGCAGAACGCTGATATCGGCAGATTCCCGGTTGCGAAATACCAGGTAGATGGATCGCCGATCGACCGAACACGTCGCTCTTCCGCAGCCTGCTAACCGGACCGATCGGACGCGTGATAGGCGATCTTGCCGGTGAAGTTCCACAACGTGGCGCCAACGGGGAGGTCGAACACGGTGACATCACTGGGGATGTCCCCGACTGCGCCGATCTCACCGGATCCCGTTGCCTGCGCGAATCGCCCGGAGCCGTCGGCGACGATCCACGTTCCCTCGAGGGTGAAGCCATCGGCGTCTCCGACGATCTGGGAGGTGGCGTGCTGAGCGATCACGAGTTCGTCGCCGTTGGCGGCGGTGAAGGTGGTCGTTCCGTCGCTGATCACCTTCCCGTCAGGACCGAAGTACGAGCACTGCGTGAGGAACAGCTCGACCCTGCCGAGATGGGACATCTGTCCCGTACCCCAGCTGGAGAACCGCCATTCGGCCTCAGCGGGGCAATCGACCGGGGCCGCTTGCCCGTTCTCCAAGGCCAACACGGTTCCCTTGACGGGTACCGGATGGCCCGGCTTCTGGGCCGCCCACGCCGGGCCGGCGGTCGCCAGCAGCAGCAGTGTCGCAACCCCGACGATGCGAGAGATCTTCTTCATCGGACCCTCCTGTCCGAGTCGGCACTCCACGATTCGGTCCACGGGGGACCGGACGGACGTTCCCGCTGCGGGCGCACGACTCCTCGACTCAACGATCCGCCCGGCGGGTGGACAGCGGGTAGGGCACTTCGGCACCATCGACCCCGCGACGATCGGTGCGACGTGGCGCAGCTCATGATCCGAGATGCGGCGGGAGCACCCAGGCGCGCCTCACTCCCAGCGGATCGCGAGGTGGTCGAGTGCGTCGTCGAGCACGTCGGCCAGTTGCCGGTTGCGGATCGGACCGTGATCGAGATCGTCGACCTCGGGGAAGGTGGGTGGCGACGCGCCGGCCGGCGCCCGTAGCAGCCGCGAGATCACGTCGGCATCGGCATCACGTCGGGGCCGCAACTCGATCACGTCCGCACCGCGACCGCTCTCGTTGTCATCGGCTCCGTCGTCGTCCCCATCGGACCGGCCGACCGTGGCGGGGGCGAGCTCGGTCACGTCATCGGCAGTCGCCGGCTCGGGTTCGCGGGCCCGACGCGCCGTGTGGCGCCACCGGTCGACGAGTTCGGGATCGATCGTGACCTCGTCGGCCAGTGCGAAGAACGCCGCGACGGCGTGCTTGCACAGGTCGGCGCCGGTGCCGGCGTCGTCCGGGCAGGTGCACTGGGCCCAGACCTCACGCTTTCCCGGCACCCCGGAACCGCCACTGGCTTCGATGGTGACCACGTACGGCTGCTGTCGTGAACCCTGGATCTCGGCGGTGACCGCACCGTGGCCGACGACGATGTCGAGCACGGCGTCGTCGGCCCAGTACCGCTTGCCCCGCGCCAGTCGACCCTGATCGCTCATCTCGGCCGCGAGCACTTTGATCATGGTGCCGAGTAGCCGGCCCGGTGGGTTCTGGCCGTACGGCTTGCGAGGTCGGCTCACGAGAACCTCCCTGTCCGATGCGAGCGAGGAAGCGCCAGCGAACAAGCGTCCGGCAACGGCGTGCGGGACCGGGGAACGCCATGTCGGCTCACGGTCCCTCCAGCAACACCAGGTCGGCGAGGTCCTCGGTCGACAACTCCGACAACCAGGCTTCACCCGTTCCGATCACTGCGTCGGCGATCGCACGTTTCTCGTCGATCACCTGCCCGATCCGTTCCTCGACCGTGCCCTGGCACACGAGCTTGTGCACGTTGACGGTCCGTTGCTGGCCGAGTCGCCACGCTCGGTCGGTGGCCTGATCCTCGACGGCGGGGTTCCACCAACGGTCATAGTGGATCACCTGGCTCGCCGCGGTGAGGTTGAGCCCCGTGCCACCCGCCTTCAGTGAGACGAGCAGCAGCGGTGGCGCATCGCCCGACTGGAAGTCGGCCACCATGCGGTCGCGGGCTGTCTTCGACACGCCACCGTGCAAGAACGGCGCGGCGATCGAGAACCGATCCCGGACGTGGACCTGGAGGAGCTCACCCATCTCGCGGAACTGTGTGAACACGAGGGCACGCTCGTCGAGATCGAGCAGTTCGTCGACCAATTCGTCGAAACGGTTCAGCTTGCCGGACCGGCCGACGAGACGTGACCCGTCCTTGAGTGCGTGCGCCGGGTGATTGCAGATCTGCTTCAGCCGAGTCAGGGCGGCCAGGACCCGACCCCGACGCTGCATTCCTTCCGTCTCCTTGGCGTCGACGAGGAGTTGGTCGACCACCTGCTGGTACAGCACCGCCTGCTCCTTGGTGAGCTGGGCGTAGGCAATCTGCTCGATCTTGTCGGGAAGGTCGGGGAGCAGCCGCCGGTCGGCCTTGGTGCGTCGCAGCACGAACGGCTGCGTGAGGGTGCGGAGCCGAGCCGCAGCGTCGGGATCGCTGTTTCGCTCGATCGGCCCGGCGTACTGTTCCCGGAAGTTCTTCTGGCTCCCGAGCAGACCGGGATTGCACGCATCGAGGATCGCCCACAGTTCGGACAGGCGGTTCTCGACCGGTGTACCGGTCAGCGCGAGCTTCTGCGCGGCGCCCAGCCGCCGCACCGCCCTGGCCGCTTTCGTCGAGGGGTTCTTCACCATCTGCGCCTCGTCGAGCACGACCGTCGTCCAGTCGATCGCCGACAGGGCATCGACGTCGCGCGGCAGCAAGCCGTAGGTCGTGATCACCAGGTTCGCGTCGGCGAGCCCGAACAGTGCCGGGTCACCCTGTTGCCGACCGGGCCCGTGATGCACCACGACCGACAGACCCGGCGTGAACCGGCGGGATTCGGACTCCCAGTTGTGCACCACGCTCAGCGGGCAGACCACGAGATGGGGGCCCGGGCGTTCGACCAGGTGCGCCAACGTGGTCGCGGTCTTGCCGAGGCCCATGTCGTCCGCCAGGCAGCCGCCCAACCCGACGCGGGCGAGGAACTGCATCCAGCCGAGACCACGACGCTGGTAGTGGCGGAGCTCCCCGACGAACTCGGCGGACTCGCCGACCTCCTCCAGCCGTTCGTCCGGGAGGCCCTCGATGAGCGACCGGATCCAGTTCGAGTCGGGCTCGGGCGACCGATCACCGGTCGGGGCGACGTCGACGACGGGCCGGGCCACGAGCTCGACGGCCGTCTCGCCGTCGGGTGAGTGACCGGCTGCCAGCCGCAGCAGGTCGACCGCACCGACCGTCGGCCTCGCGAGCTGCTCGTCGAGCAGCTGTCTCGCACGACGCAGACCGGCCGGGTCGATCCTGACCCAGCGATGCCCGGCTCGCATCAGCGTGGTGCCGGCCGCCTCGGCGCGCGCCAGCTCGGCCTCGGAGATGGGTGTGTCGTCGATGATCGCCTGCCACTCGACCAACGCTTCCTTGCCGAAGCGAGCCTTGCGGTCGTCCTTCGGCGACTCGCTGGCAGTTGCCCGCACCGCCACCTTTGCGGTCACGAGATGCTCGGGGCCGATCAGCTCGACACCGAGGCGGTCGAGCACGGCGGGGGCGACGTCGATGAAGTCGTCCGCGTCGGTGAGATCGAGCTCGACCGCGCACGGCTCGTGCTGGGTCGCGAGGTCGGCCAGCCCCGGGACGGCCGGGGCGACCAGGTCGGCCAACGAGCTGACCTCGTCGACGAGCTTCGACCGTCGCGATTCGCTGCCGGCGAGGTCGACCGCCCGGGCCGATGCGTTCCAGACGTCGTCGGCGGTGCACCATCGACCTGGGTCACTGTCGTCGACGAGCTCGAGTTCGACCAGCCAGGGGTCGCCGGGGTCGTCGGGCAGCGTGAGCCTGAGCCGTCCGCGCACGACCGGTTCGCCGGCGAGTCGGAGGTGGTGGCGTTCGAGCGTGCGGGTCAGGTCGGCCAACGTGTGCGCGAACTCGTCGGAGCCGGTTCGGATCACCGGGTCGTGCTTGGCGAGAGCGGCGAACACCGCACGGAGCGCCTGCACCTCGGCCGACCGCTGCCGTCCGAGATCGGGTTTCCATCCGCCGTGGTGCAGCACGGCACGTGCGAGACCGTCGACGAGCGCCTGAACGATGTCGGTCGTCGCCGCCGACGTGCCGTTGCGGCAGATCGCCGGCGCGCACGCTGCGGCGTGGGCGAGGCACTCGTCGAGTGCGGGTGTCAGCACCGGTCGCCAGCGAGCGACCGTGAACGGCCCTTCGTCGAGCACCTCGGGCACGACTCGGCGATGACCGACGAGTCGCACCGCCAGTGAGGTCAGGGACGCGAACCAGGCGAGCGACGGCGAGATCTGGTCACCGGTCGGCGTCTCGGACAACCACACCGACGCACCGAACGGATCGAGGCGGACCGCCGGCACCGATCGCTGTCCACCACCGGGTAGCTCGAGTTGGATGCGGCCGAGCTCGCCGTAGCTGATCGGCGAGTCGTGCCAGCCGGCCTCGGCGTCGGCGCTCCAGCGGCTGAACCCCCCGTACAACCACGCCGCAGACGCGGGCGACTCGCCGTTCCATCCCCACACGTGCAACGAACCCGAACGCCAGGTGCCCTGGGCGACGAAGGGCGCACGCTCGCGGGACATACGTGTACGAGGGTACCGACGGGGTGTCCGCCGGCCCCGGCGCCTTCGGAATCGAACCCGGCTCGTAGAGTGGGGGCGTGTCGAGCCGACCGCGATACCAGCCCTACCTCGATGTCGCGCCGGCGCCGTTCCGGTGGCGGCTCGGCCTGCGACCGCTCGACCTCGACGAGTGGCTGCAGCTCGATGACGAGTACGACGCCATGGTCGAACGCAAGCGGCAGGTGATGGCCGATCACCCGACGACGGCGTTCCGCGCACTCGACGACGTCGTCGTCGAGTCGACCGAGGTCCACGATGCGATCGTCGCCCACCTCACTTCGCTCGACGACCGGCGGGTCGCCGCCCCCGACCTCGATCTGCACCCGCTCGACGCCGCGGCACGGCTCGTGCAGGAGGATCTGGTCCTGCTCGTCGAACGGGACGGCCGGCTGGTGTGCGGAGGAGGAAGTGTGTGCTTTCCGAATCGGTGGGATCTCGCTTCGAAGATCGGGCAGACGATGACCGAGATCCATGCGCCGGTCGCACGCCTCAACGAGCACCTCGAAGCTCCGATCGACCGCTTCTTCGACCGGCTGACGCCGGAACGATCGTACTGGCGGCTCGGATGGGGCGTGATCGACACCGACGATCTCTACCAGCCCACCGACGGCACCGCGCCGCCCCGACCCGCGTCCGTGCCGGCGTCGGCTCACCACCTGCGTGTCGAGCGCGAGACCCTGCGCCGGATGCCTGCCACCGGCAGCGTGCTGTTCACGATCCGAACCTACGTGTGCCCGCTCGTCGACGTGCCCGGCCCCGACGATGCGATGGCGCTCGCGGATGCGATCGACTCGATGCCCGCCGATGTGGCGGCGTACAAGCAGCTGGACGGTGTCGGCTCGGCGGTGTCGGGTTGGCTCCGCCGCGCCGCCGACGAGCAGGACTCGAGCGCGCCGTTCTGACCCCTCGGAGCGGTCATCCGGCGTGCGTCCTCGGCGGCCGATCGCCCTAACCTGCGGAGATGCACACCGCCTCAGCTGCCAGAGCGATGTACGACCGCGACGCCACCGCAGTGGCCTTGGGCATCGAGCTCGTGGAGGCGTCGTCGGAACGGTCCGTCACACGGATGCAGGTGCGCGCCGACATGTGCAACGGGTTGGCCGTCATACACGGCGGGATGACGTTCGTGCTGGCCGACAGTGCGATGGCGTTCGCCAGCAATTCGGACAACGACGCCGCGTTCGCGACATCGGCCGAGATCGACTGGCTCGCGCCGGCGACGGTCGGCCAGTGGCTGACGGCGGTCGCCGAGCGGCGGGCGGGCGGTGGCCGATCGGCCGTCTGGGACGTCACCGTGTCGGCGTCCGACACGGTGGACGGCGAGGTGACCACGATCGCGCTGTTCCGCGGCCGCACCCGGAAGATCGGCCGCAAGATCGTCGAGTGACGGATCTCGGGTCGCGCCGCCATTCGTCGACCCCGGCCCGAAGCCGTCAGCCGACCCGCGCGTCACCGACGGGGGAACTGCTCGCTGACCCCGGATCGGTCGCGGTGAGCGCCAGGCGCGTCGAACGCGAGTCGCGTCCGGGCAACGAGCGGTGAGACGCAACACCGCGATCGCCGTAGCGGGCCCGGATCAGGCGAACTCGGAGCCGAGGTAGGCAGCGATGACGTCGGGGTTCGCCTGCACCTCTTCGGGTGTGCCGAGTGCGATCCGCTGACCGAAGTCGAGCACCATCACGCGATCGGCGATGTCCATCACGAGTCCCATGTCGTGCTCGACCATGATCATCGGGATGTTCAGCTCGCTCTTGATGTCGAGGATGAACCGGGCCATGTCCTCGGTCTCTTCGAGGTTCATCCCCGCCACCGGCTCGTCGAGCAGGAGCAGCTTCGGCTCCATGGCCAATGCCCGACCGAGCTCGACACGCTTCTGGAACCCGTACGGCAGCAGTGCGACCGGGTGCTTGCGCCACGCCTGGATCTCGAGCAGGTCGATGATGTCCTCCACCTTGCGCCGGTTCTCCATCTCCTCGCGACGGGCCGGACCCATCCAGAACGCCCCGGCGAGCCACGAGGACTTCATGCGGATGTGGCGGCCGGTCAGCAGGTTGTCGATCACGTTCATCTGGGCGAACAACTCGATGTTCTGGAACGTGCGGGCGATCCCCAACTCCGCGATGTCGTCGGGCCGTCTGCCCATGATCGATTCGCCCTCGAAGCGGATGTCGCCCTCCTGAGGGCGGTACACCTGGCTGATCGTGTTGAAGATCGACGTCTTGCCGGCGCCGTTCGGGCCGATGATCGCGAACAGCTCGCTGGGCTGCACGTCGAAACTGACCTCGCTGATGGCGGTGACGCCACCGAACCGCAACGTGATGTTGTCGACCTCGATCAACGGTTCATTCATACGACGATCCTCCCGAAGGTTCGTGACGACATATTGGCGGAGATCGACATGACACCGACCAGATCAAGGATCATGATGCCCACCGCTTCCGCCGCACGTCGTTGCCATCACGGCGTGCTCGACGTCCGAAACCGACCAGATCAAGGATCATGATGCCCACCGCTTCCGCCGCTTGTAGTGCTTGACGTCCTTGAACGACTTCTTCTCGCCCTCGTCGCCGTGGAGGCCGAGGTAGAACTCCTTGACGTCGTCGTCACCGACCAGCTTCTCGGCCTCCGCGTCCATCACGACCTTGCCCGTCTCCATGATGTAGCCGTAGTTCGCGATCGACAGAGCCATCATCGCGTTCTGTTCGATCAACAGCACGCTGGTACCGAGTTGGTTGATCTCCACGATCGTGTCGCGAACCTGTTCGATCAGCTTGGGAGCCAAGCCGAGCGACGGCTCGTCCAGGATCATGAGCTTCGGTTCGGCCATCAGCGCACGACCGATGGCCAACATCTGTTGCTCACCGCCGGACAGCAGACCGGCGGTCTGGGAGCGCCGCTCCTTCAGACGGGGGAACAGACCCATCACCCGGTCGTAGTTCTCGGATTCCCGGGATCGGTTCGTGAACGCACCGGTGATCAGGTTCTCGTCGACGGTGAGTTCGGCGAACACCCGCCGGCCCTCCATGACCTGGGAGATCCCGCCGCTCACGATCTTGGCCGGCGGGGAATTGGTGATGTCCGCGCCGTTCCACTTGATCGAACCCTTGGTCGACCGACCCTCGTGGACGTCGAGCAGCCCGGTGATGGCGCGCGCCGTCGTCGTCTTGCCGGCGCCGTTGGAACCGAGCAGCGCGACGATCTGGCCGTCGGGCACCTCGATCGACAGGCCACGGAGTACGAGGATGACTTCGTTGTAGACGACCTCGAGGTTGGAGATTTCGAGCATGAATGGCTCCGGTGGGTTCTACGGTCGGGCCGGGCGACAGGTGTCGCCCGGCCCGACCGTCATGAGTGTTGGTTCAGGAGCTGGGCTCGATGCACGGCCCGTCGAACTGGTACGACTCGAGCAGTGAGCCGGTGTAGTCCTGTTCGATCGGGATCAGGCCGGTGGAGCCGGGCGCCTCGGGCGTGTACTCCGACATCGGGATCGTGTTGAACTTCGTGGCATCGACGTCGTAGATCCAGCTGGACCGGACGACTGCCTCGTTGTAGTCGGCAGGCCACGACTGGTTGGCCGAGAGGCCGCCGAAGTCGACGCTGAAGCTCGGATCCTGGCTGATCGCCACCACGTTGGCCCGGGTCAGATCGCCCGAGTCGATCGCGGCCCTGATCAACGTCTCCGTCATCATGCCCTCGATCCAGCCGGTCGTGTACACGTCCGAGATCGGCAGGTCCGGTCGACGAGCGACCATCTCCGCGACGAGGCGCTCCATCTCGGGGATGCCCTCGGTCGCCCACGGCGCCTGGTAGTACGAGTGGTACCAGTACTGGTCGAACTGCTCGGCGAAGTCGGACGTCAGGTGCTGCTTGTAGTCGAACGACGGCGAGTTGCCCGACCAGTAGCCCTCGAAGCCCTGGCTGACGGCGTTGCCGAAGATGTCGAGCGTCTCGCCACCGGTCAGGGTGACCCACACCATCGTCGCGCCGGAGCCCACGATCTCCGAGATGACAGCGGTTCGGTCGTCACCGGCGACGGCACCCGTGCCGTCGTACACGATCGGGATACCGAGTTCTTCCGCTGCGATCTTCGCGCCGGCCGAGCCGTCCTCGCCGTACTCGCCGGGGCGACCGACGATCGCGAGCGAGGGTTCCAGACCCTCACCTTCGACGAAGCCCTTCAGCCACTCGATCGCGTTCATCGACTCGGCGCAGTACGTGGTCTGCTTCTCGAGCACGGCAGCGCCGATCTCGGGGTCGGGCCACAGCGACGCCCAGCTGAGCGGGATGAGGAGCATGTTGTCCTCGATCGCCTGCGCTGCCACTGCGGCGGTGATCGGGGAACCGGTGTTCTCGGTGATCATCAGCACACCGTCCTCGGCGGCGAACTCCTCGTAGTTCTGAATGCCGAGATCGGTCGCATACGCACTGTCGAGCACGACCGTCTCGACGGTCCAGCCCCCGTAACCGCCGGCTTCGTTGAACGCTTCCCAGTAGACCGACTGACCTTCGACGATCTCGGTGACGAGCGAGGAGAACGGTCCGGTCAGGTCGGCGTTGAGGCCGACACGGATGACTTTGTTCTCGGCGTCGACGCCGAAGTCGGTGACGACCTCGCCGGCCGGGACCGCCTCGCCCGTGTCCTCTTCGGACACTTCGGAGGTGTCCTCCGCCGTTGTTTCGGCGGTGTCCTCTTCGGACATTTCGGCGGTGTCCTCTTCGGACATTTCGGAGGTGTCCTCCGCCGTTGCTTCGGCGGTGCCCTCTTCTTCCGTTGCCGGTTCGCTGCCGGCGTCGTCGTCATCGCCGCCGCATGCGGCTGCAACGAGCGCCAACGCCACCAACGGTGCGATTGCCTTGGACCTTCTTCTCATGGTTTCCCCCTGTGTGATGGGTGTGACGGGTGAGGCCGAACCGGGCTCACCACTTGTGACCGGCCTCACAGTACGTGGCCGACGAGGTGTTGTCGTGGTCAGGCGGTCAGTAGCTGAACGGCCAACGCTTCCAATAGTTGCGAATCTTGGTCCAGATCCCGAAGAGCCCGAGCGGTTCGAAGATCATGAACACGATGATCAGTACGCCGAAGATCACGAAGTTCCAGAAGAACACGCTCATGGGCCACCCGGGCGAGATCGGCGCCAACGAGATCGCACCGAAGTCGCCGGGGCCTTCGGTGATCAAGAAATTGGCGACCCAACTGATGGGGCCGCTCGCGCTGGTCTGATCGGCCAGCCACTCGGTGAACGTCTTGACCGCCTCCGGCATCAGTTCGACGAACACGGCGCCGAGCATCGTGCCGGCGACCGTGCCTGCGCCTCCGATCAGCAGGATCGCGATGAAGTCGACCGAGAGGAACAGGTCCCAGTCGACCGGCGACACGCGGCCGTTGTACGACGCGAACAGCGCTCCGCCGATCCCGGCGTAGAACGAACTGATCGCAAAGCCCATCATCTTGTACTTGAACTCGGGCACGCCCATCACCTCGGCCGCGATGTCGCGGTCGCGGATCGCCTGCAGAGCACGTCCCGTGCGGCTCCGGATGATGTTCTTCGACAGCACGGCGAAGAACACCAGCAGCACGAGGAGGAAGAAGAACTGCTTCTGTTCCTCGGTGAGGAAGATCGAACCGAACCACTTCCCGTCGGACGTCATCGAGACGACAGGATTGTCCGAGTCCCAGACAGTGAGGTCGAGACTCGGCCACGTGCGACCGGACTCGAAGTCGCCGGCGTACTCGGGAAGCATGCGGCCGAGGTGGAGACCGATGAACACGAGGCCGATCGTGACGATCGCGAGGTAGAGCCCACGTACCTTCACGGCGGCCGGCGACACGAAGATGCCGACGAGCGCCGCCACGATGCCGGCCAGTGGGAGCCAGATCCAGATCGGTGCGCCGAGCCCGCACTGGCCGCGCTCGTCGAGCAGGCCCATCTGCTCGTGGAACGGAATGCAGGCCTTGGCGCCACCCCGGCCCTCGCCGCCGAGCGCCACTGCAGTGTATGCACCAACGCCCATGAAGAACGCGTGGCCGAGCGACACCTGGCCGGTCACGCCGAGGAGGATGTTGAAGCCCAACGCGGCGATCGCGAGCGGCAACATGTTGGTCACAGGGTTGAGCCAGGTGCCACCGAACAACGTCTCGGGCAGCCACGCGAACACGCTGTTGCCGAGGCCCATGAGCACCAGTGCGACGACCAGCAGCGCGAACGCTCCCTTCTGGAACGCCGTGGGGAAGATCGCGGCGTCCTGGCTGTAGGACGTGCGCAGGAGTGGACGACCGTACATCTGCTCAGACCCTCCTGACTTCCGGTGTACCGAACAATCCGTACGGTTTGACGAGCAGCACGATCAGCATCACGACGTACGGAACGATGGTCGAGTAACCGGAACCGAGCACGCTGTTGTAGGACGACAGGTACTCGCCGGCGAAGACCTCGGCGCACGCGATGAGGAGACCGCCGTACACCGCGCCGATCGCCGAGTCGAGCCCACCGAGCACGATGACCGGGAGGACACGAAACGCGAGGACGGGGTGGATCTCCTGGCTGACGTTGCCACCCGGAGGGAACGGCGCCATGCCGTACATGATCGCCGCCAGGGCGGCGAGGGCAACACCCATGCCCCACGCGATCGCGAACACGCGCCCGACGTTGATGCCCTGCGCCATCGCCGCCTCCTGGTCGAAGGACACGGCGCGCATCGCGACGCCGAGCCGCGACTTGTAGAAGATGACGACACAGGTGCCGGCGATCGCCGCCGCGATCATCGCGACGACGTACGACTTGGGCACGATGGCGCCTGCGACCTCCCACGAGTCGGCGCCCCACGGCACCTCGAGACCACGCGCGGTCGACGCCGTCGCGTCGAGGTTGAACGGTCGGACCGCGATCTCGATGCCCAGCGTGATCACCGCCATCGCGAACAGCGGTTGACCGACCATCGGCCGGATCGTGACGCGCTCGACCACGAGACCCATGATCGCGGCGAGGATCAGGGCGATGAGCACGTTGACGAGCCAGAGCAGGATCCCGGCCTTCTCACCGTCGGCGGGCGCGAGCGGGTTGTCGAACGGCGTGAAGGGGATCCCGCCATCGGCGATGAGGATCGACATGAAGATGGCCCCAGCCATCGACAGCGCGCCGGCGGCGAAGTTCAGGACCTGGGTTCCCTTGAAGATGATGACGAAACCGAGCGCCATCAACACGTAGATCGACCCGAGCGCCAGAGCCTTGACGAGGGTCTGGATGAAGGTCGTGCTGGCCGAGGCGAGCATCGCAGTGGTGAACATCAGTACATCGCCTCGACGAGGTCACCGAAGGCGTCGATCATCGCCGAGCGCTTGAGCTTCTGGGTCGCCGTCAGTTCGCCGTCCTCGTGGTCGAGTTGCTTCGGGAGCAGTGCGAACCTACGGATGTTCTCGACCCGGGCGAACTTCTCGTTGGTCTGGTCGACGACCCCTTGCATGAGTTCGACGACCTCGGGTTTCTCGGCGAGATCCCGGTACGTCGTGTACGGCAACCCACGACGGAGCGCCCAGTCGCCGACCGTGTCGAGCTCGATGCCGATCAACGCCGTCAGGTACTTGCGACCTTCGCCGATGACCATCGCCTCGTTCACGTAGGGCGACGTCTTCAGGCTGTTCTCGATCTCCGACGGTGAGATGTTCTTACCGCCGCTCGTGATGATGATGTGCTTGATCCGGTCGACGATGCGGACGTGCGTGCCATCGACCCACTCGCCGACGTCGCCGGTCATGAGCCAGCCGTCGTCGGTGAAGGTCTCGGCCGACTTGTCGGGCTTGTTCCAGTACCCCTGGAACACACCGTCGTGCTTGGTCTGGATCTCGCCCGTGCCCTCGGCGATCCGGAACCCGATGTCGGGGTAGGGCTCGCCGACGGTGCCGAGCTTCATCCGGCCGACGAAGTTCGCCGTGGCGACCGCCGAGTTCTCGGTCATGCCGTACAGCTCGTAGACGGGGACACCGAGGCCGATGAAGAACTCGAGGACCTCGGGCGCGATCGCGGCCGCGCCGGAGCTCGCATAGCGAACGCGCCGCAGGCCGAGCCGCTCACGGAGCGCCCGGAACACGAGGAGCCAGCCGACCGCGGCCATCAACCGCGACGACATCGTGTGGTCGCCGCCATTGGCCACTTTGGCTTTGCCGATCCTGCTGGCCAGCACCATCCCGAAGGCGGTGACCTTCCGTTTGAACCACGTGGCGTCGTTGGCCTTGATGAGCGCCAGCGCGTGCAACTTCTCCCAGATGCGAGGCACGGCGAAGAAGATCGTCGGCTGCACCTCGCGCAGGTTCTCGTTGACCGTCTCGATCGACTCGGCGAAGTTGAGCACCGGGCCGGCGCCGACCATCGTCCACGTGGAGAAGATCCGCTCCGCGACGTGACACAGCGGCAGATAGGTGACGATCTGGTCCTTCGGATTGGGTGGACCGCCGGGCGCACGGTCGGCGGCGTTGACGATCTTGTCGATGCAGAACGCCGAGTTCTTGTTGCTGAGCATCGCGCCCTTCGGCGGACCGGTCGTGCCCGACGTGTAGACCAACGTCATGATGTCGTCTTCGACCGCGGCCGCCATCCGGTCGGCCACGGCGTTCGGATGCCGGGCCTTGTGCTCGCGACCGAGCTCGATCAGGTTGTCCCAGAACAGCAGCCGGTCGTCGACCTTGCCGACCATGCCGCGCGGCTCGACGAAGATGATCCTGCGGAGACCGGCCAACTCGCTGCGGTCGATCTCGTCGACCTTGTCGAACTGCTCCTCGTCCTCGGCGAAGTGCACGGACGCGCCGCAGTCCTTCAGCAGGTACTCGACCTCGGCCGCCGGATTGGTCGGATAGAAGCCGACGGTGATCCCGCGGACGGCCACCGTCGCCAGATCGAAGATCACCCATTCGGGACGATCCTCGGAGTGGATCGACACACGGTCTCGGGGCTCGACGCCGAGCGCGATCAAGCCGTGGGCGACGTCCTCGATCGTGTCCCAGGCCTCGGCCCAGGTGATCTCCCGCCAGATGCCGAAGTCCTTCTCGCGCATCGCCACCTGCGTGGGGGCGCGCCGAGCCCAGTCGCGGGCGAGCGATGCCACGGTCGTCACCCCGCTCGCACCCGAGGCGCTCGGCTTGGTCTGCTCCGTCAGCGTCATGTCATCCCCCTCACGATGCACGTCACGAACCATCCTCCAACCCCTGTGGCACGTGTCGCGGGCCGAACATAGCAGGGGCCTCACCGACGGGATCAACTTGAGTTTCACGCCGTGGCCGCGGTATGACAGCCTCTGGCCGTGAGCGAGTACACCCCACCCCTGCGTGACATCCGCTTCGCGATGGACCACATCGCCGACCTCGACGAGATCGCCGGCACCGAGCTGTTCGGTCATGCCGACACCACGACGATCCACGACGTGCTCGAGGAGGTCGGCCGATTCATGGCCGAGGTCGTCGCACCGACCAACCGCGACGGCGACACGATCGGTGCCACGTGGCACACCGATGGCTCGGTCACCCTGCCCGACAGCTTCAAGCCGGCCTACGAGAAGTGGGTCGAGTCCGGCTTCGGCGCCATGCCGTTCGACCCCGACTACGGCGGGGCGGGCTTTCCCTGGATCTCGGCGATCGCGGTGCAGGAGATGCTGACCTCGGCGAACATGGCGTTCTCGCTCTGCCCGCTGCTGACCCAGGGAGCCATCGACGCGATCCACGCCCACGGTTCCGACGAGCAGCGCGCGACGTATCTCCCGAAGATGATGACGGGCGAGTGGACGGGCACGATGAATCTGACCGAGCCACAAGCGGGTTCCGACGTCGGCGCGGTCACCACCAAGGCAGAGCCGGTCGGCGACGGTTCATGGACCATCACCGGGCAGAAGATCTACATCACGTGGGGCGAGCACGACGTCGCCGACAACATCGTGCACCTCGTGCTGGCCCGTACACCGGGGTCGCCCCCCGGCACCAAGGGCATCTCGATGTTCCTGGTTCCGAAGTTCCTGGTCGACTCCGACGGGTCGCTCGGCGAACGCAACGCCGCGAGTTGCGTGTCGATCGAGCACAAGCTCGGCATCCACGGCTCACCGACCTGCGTGATGGCCTACGACGGTGCGATCGGTTGGCTCGTCGGCGGTGAGCACGACGGCATGCGGAACATGTTCACGATGATGAACAACGCCCGGCTGTCGGTCGGGCTCGAGGGTCTCTGCATCAGCGAACGCGCCTATCAGCAGGCCCTCACGTACGCGCAGGAACGACTGCAGGGTCGGGCGATCGGTGCCCCGGCGGGTACCTCGAGTCCGATCATCGAACACCCCGACGTCCGCCGCATGCTCATGACGCAGCGGGCCTGGATCGACGGGATGCGGGCGTTGATCTACACGAACGCCGGTGCGCTCGACCGGGCGGAGGCGAAGCGGGCGGCGGGTGACAGCGAGTCGGCGCGCCGGTGGCAGGAGCTCGCCGATCTGCTGATTCCGTTGAGCAAGGGCCTGTGCACCGACGTCGGCAACGAGATGACGTCACTGGCGGTCCAGGTCCACGGCGGCATGGGATACGTCGAGGAGACGGGTGTGGCGCAGCACTACCGCGATGCGCGCATCGCCCCGATCTACGAGGGCACCAACGGCATCCAGGCGGCCGACCTCGTCAGTCGCAAGCTCGGCATGCGATCGGGCGGGGTCGTCACCGATCTGCTCGACGAGTTCGAGGAACGCTCGAAGGCACTGGACGCCGACGACCGGATGGGCGAGTTCGGCGCACGCCTCCGCGCCGCCGTGGCCGACGTCCGCACCGCCACCGAGCACCTCGTCGCGATCGCGGCGACCGACCCGCGTTCGCTGCTCGCCGCCTCGAGTCCGTACCTCCGGCTGCTCGGCACGACCGTGTGTGCCGGGCTGCTCGCCAAGGGGGCGCTGGCGGCCGCGGCGGGCCCGGCAGACGACGAGTTCCTCACCGCCAAGGTGACGTCGGCGCGGTTCTTCGGCGAACAGATCCTGCCGACGGCGCAGGGCTGGTTGCCGGCAGCGCTGTCCACGGCCAACGATCTGTACGCCCTCACCCCCCACCAGCTCGCGTGACCCGTTCGGGTCGCGCCCGGAGGTGCCGGTGACACTCAACCGCGGTCGAGCGAACGCAAGGTGGCGACCGGCTCGGGCGTGACGAGCTTGCGGGCGCGTGCGTCGTCGATACGCCATTGTTCACCGATCGGAAGCCCGTTCACCGCGAGACCCACGGATCCCGAGGCGAGGCCCCCGCCCTGGACGGTCCAGCCGATCACCTCGACCCCGTCGACGATCAGGCGGCTGTTGCCGAGCTGGTCGGTCCACATCTCGACCTCGACCCAGGCGCCCGTGGTGGCCGAGTCGGGCGCCGTCGCATCGGCTACGTCGCCGGTGGCGGTCGGGTGTCTCAGCTCCCAGTTGAGCGGTGCACCGACGGCTGCACCGCTGAGCTGGTCGATCGGAGCAGTACCGGCCCGGGTGCCGGAGGCGACGTCGATGCCGGTGTCGGTGGTCAACCACCACCACGACTCGAACACGACGCCCGGTTCGTCGATGCCGGTGGCGATCGCCCAGGCAGCCGACCCGGCGTCCGGCGTCTCGGGCGCGACGAGCGAGTGCGAGCCGGAGCGACTCTGGTCGGTGTCGACCGTCCAGGCGCCCGGCACACCCGTCTGCTCGTCACCCAGTGTCACGAGCACCGAGGGGCTCTGGACGTTGAGGTGCTGCACTGCCACCGCGACGGCGTCGAGCGGATCATGTCCGACGGCGACCTGGTCGAGCTCGCCATCGAGACGTTGCGTGCCATCCGTCCGAGCGCCGATCGCGACCTGGGTCGTCACATCGGTTCCGAGGACGCCGACCGCAACTGTCCGGTCGACCTCGACACCGTCGACGTAGAGCACGAGCTCGGCACCGTCCCACGACGCGTCGAGCTGGTGCCAGATCCCGGTCGCGACGACGCCGCCGCGTGCGGTGACGGGCGTACCAGACAGCCCGACGGTGGCGACGGCCTCACCGGTGCCGCCGTCGACCTCCAGCTCGTACAGCGTGGTGCCGCCGGCAGTGCGCTTGGAGATCACCGACTGCACACCCGAGGCGGTGTCGAGACGCACTCGCCCACTCATCGTGAGCGCCGAGTCGGTGACATCGAGGCCGGGGCCCACGAGATGGTCGTCGATGCCGTCGAGCCCGATCGCACCACCGGCAGCGCCCGCCACGAAGGTCGGCGCTCCTCCGGCCGTGAACAGGTCGGATCGCCGGACGCTGACGTCACCGACGAGCGTGCTCGATGCCGCGATCGAGTCGAGCGCGTTCGAGAACTCCGACGTCTCGAGCGACGCGACCGACGTCGCCGTGGCGGTGATCGTCAGGCCCGAGCCCGGGACGAGGTGCCGGAACAGCCGTGCGCCCGACCCGTCATGGGTCACGGTGACGGAGGTGAGCGCCTGTTCACCCTCGCCGTACCCCGACGGGTCGGCCCCGCCCGGGTTGGCGTAGTAGTCGATGACGTACGCACCCGCGGCGACGTCGAGCACCAGATCGACCGTGGTCGCACCTGCGCTGCTGCGCGCGGAGAGCAGCGTGGGCTGGTTGGGATGGCCGTCCTCGTCGCCCGAGTCGGGCGCGGTCACGCCGGCGATGCCGATGTCGATGCCGATCCCGGCGTTGTCGTGGATGCGGTTGCCGACGATCTGGGGGAGGAGCCCCGACATCAGCACGCGCACACCGACGCCGCCGTTGTCGGCGATCGTGTTGCCCTCGCCGGGGTTCCGGCCGCCGATCACGGCCCCGGTCGAACCCGTCATGCTGAGCACGCCGGTCCACCCGTTCGGCACGGGCGTCGTGCCGTCGGCGCCGACGCCGATCCGGTTGCCGAGCACCACGGCATCGACGGTCGCGGTGTCGAGGACGATGCCCTCCCACGTGTTGCCACTGATGACGTTGCCGTCATCGGCGCCGGTTCCGCCGATCGTGAGGTTGGTCGTGTTCGTGGTGCCGAGGCCGACGTCGTTCGGTGCCGGCGTCACCCCGTCGGCCTGGACGCCGACGAGATTGCCGCGGATCACCGAGTCGGTGGAGGCGTTGACGACGATCGCGGTCGACGGCTGGTTGCCGATCACGTTGCGGTCGAGCGGGTCGGACCCACCGATCATGACCCGGTCGCCGGACGTGACGGCGATGCCGATCGCCCCGTTCCCGACATCGGTCGTTCCGTCGGCACCGAGCCCGACGTGCATGGCGCGGATCGTCACGTCGTCGGCGGAGACCGACACGCCATCGGCGGGGAAGTTGCCGACCGCCAGCCCGCTGACCCTCGTACCGGCCGCGTCGATCCGGATGCCGGCTTCCGTACCGCCCAGCGACGAACCGTCGAGCTCGATCACGGGCATCGCGGTCCATCCGGCCTGGGTGGTCCCGTCGAGGTCGACCTGGTCGGTGATCGCCGGCAGTGCGGATCCCGGCCGGATCGTCCAGACACCGGCCGCGTGCCCCGGCTCCGTGGCGGGCACGGCGAACCTGATCATGTCTGCCCCGACGACCGCGTTCGACTCCGCGATGGCTGCTCGGAGGGTGCACTCGGTGGCACCCTGGCTGTTGGTGCCGCCGGTCGAGCACACGCCGTTGCCGGGCAACGCATCGACGGTGTCGCCGGTCGAGTTGACGACGAAGATCCCCGATCCGACCGTGAACGCGATCGAGAACTCCGAGGTCGAACCGAACGATCCGGCGCCGAGGTCGCGGGTGGCCGTGGCCGTGATGACGTCGCCGATCGACCCCGGGAAGGTGTGGAGCAGGCCCTTGCCCTCGGTCACCGCGACGGCACCGACGAAGATCTCTCCCTCTCCGTATCCGGACGGGTCGGCGCCGGAGGGGTTCGAGAAGAACTCGACCCGATAGTCCCCCACCGGCACGTCGAGATCGAAGTCGACGGTGACGGTGCCGCCGCTCTCCGATGCGTTGTTGATCTCCGGGAAGTTGAGCAGATCGTTCGCGCCGGCGTCGCCGTCACCGGGATCGTTGGGCGTGACGCCGTTGTTGGCGAGGTCGATGCCGAGACTGCTGTTGCCGGAGATGGCGTTGCCGAGGATGGCGGCGTCGGTGGCGCCGGTCACGACCACGACACCGCGGAAGTTGCCCGAGATCGTGTTGCCGGCCGCTGCGGTCGTGCCGCCCACCCTGGTTCCCGTCCCGTAGAGGGAGATGCCACGGAAGGAGTTCGGCACTGGGGTCGAGCCGTCAGAGGCGAGCCCGATGGTGTTGCCCTCGATCACCGTGCCCGTGCTGGCACCAGACGTCTGAATGCCGTCGTTGGTGTTCCCCGAGATCACGTTGCCCGCCCCGACCGCGGTCCCCCCGATCCGATTCCCCGAACCAGACACGTAGACACCGTTCGAGCCGTTCCCCCTACCGACCTGGCCGGTGACGTCTGTCCCGATGTAGTTCCCACGGACAACGGCCGAGGTCGCCGAGTCGAGCAGGATCCCCGCGGAGTTGTTCCCGGAGACGACGTTGCGCGCAGTCGCCGTGACGCCGCCGATGACGACGTTGGTCCCGCCGACCCGGATCCCGATGTTCACGTTGCCCAGGTCGACCGTTCCCGTGACGTCCAGGCCGATGATGTTGCCCTGGATGGTCATGTCGTTCGCCCACAGGCTGTAGATGCCGTTCAGGTTCGCGGAGATGACGTTCCCTGCGCCGGCGACCGCGCCGCCGATGACCTGATTGGGAACGTCCCAGTCGATCTCGACACCGTTGCCGGTGTTGCCGAGCGCGGCGTCGCCGGCCGCAGTCAGGCCGATGTAGTTGCCTTGGATGAGGGTTCCACTCGTCGCGGCGCCGGAGACGAACACGCCGTCGGAGCCGTTGCCGGAGATCGTGTTGCCGGCTCCGGCCGTCGTCCCGCCGATCGTCGTGTTCACCGCAGTAGCGAACAGGTGCACTCCGTAGGTGCCGTTGCCCCGATCGAGCGTGCCCGTGCTGTCGGTGCCGATCAGGTTGCCTTCGATCACGTTGCCGCTCGTTGCCGCGTTCCCGTTGCCATCGATGACCACGCCGGCGGCGACGTTGCCGGAGATGACGTTGCCTTCGCCGGCTCCGGAGCCGCCGATCTGGGTCGTGTTGACGCCGTCGTAGAGCACGACGCCGTAGCGGCCGTTCTCGACCAGGGTGTTGCCGTCGGCTCCCAGTCCGATGATGTTGGCCTGGATGATGTTGCCGGTGCTGACGTGGTCGATCTCCAGGGCGTCGACGTCGTTGCCCGACAACACGTTTCCCGCGCCCGGCTGGCCGAAGGTGTTGCCGTCGGCGCCGTTGGCGACGTAGATGCCGTCGCCGAGGTTCGGGATGGCGGCGTTGCCCGTGACGTCGGTGCCGATGTAGTTCCCGATGATCGTGTTGCCGTCCGAGCCGTCGACGAAGATCCCGCCGTCGTTGCCGGAGAGCACATTTCGATCGGTGGCGGTCGCCCCGCCGATCGTCGAGCCGATCGATCCCGACCGGAGCTGGATGCCGACGTCCCCGTTGCCGCGGTCGACGAGCCCGCTCGCGTCGACACCGATGTGGTTGCCGACGACGACCGCGCCCGAGCCGGTCGGTTCGACCTCGATCCCGTCGGACGGGAACCGGTTGATGGCGAAGCCGCGGATCGTGACGTCGGTCGCCGAAATTCGGAAGCCGACGACCCCTGCACCCGCCGAGGTGCCGTCGATCTCCACCACGGGCGTCGACGTCCAGCCCGGCTGGGTGGTGCCGTCGATCGAGACCGTGGTCGTGACGGTCGGCAACGCCGAACCGGGGGTGACCGTCCAGACGCCTCCGCTGTGCCCGGTGTCGGTGGCGGGGATTGCGAAGTGGATCGTGTCGACGACCACCGAGGCGTTCGCCTCCTCCATCGCGGCCCGCAGCGTGCACTCCGGGTCGCCTTCGCTGTTGACACCACCGGTGTCACAGATGCCGTTCCCGGGAAAGGCGTCGGGACCGTCGCCCGTGGAGTTCACCGTCACGGTCGGGCTCGGTGGGGCGGGCGTGGGCGGTGCATTCCACAGGAACAGGAACGGTTGGTTCTTGATCTCGGCCGTGTTGGACTCGAGCTGTGTCGGCGTACCCCACGAACCGCCGTTCCAGGAGAGGTAGTTCAGATCGTTGCTGTCATCCTGCACGGCGAACATGACGCCGTCGGTGCCCGGCTCCGGGTCGAGCATCATCGAGTTCGAGCTTCCACCGACATCCGGGGCGTCGGACTCACCCGACCATCCGGACCCGGATGTCCATGTCCGGTAGCGGGGAGTGTTGACCCCTTCTCCGTAGGTCGCCAGCGCCTGGCCAGAGGTGGATTCGAATGCGACGGCCACGGCGGGATGGTTGGTGCCGGTGGTCGCAGTCGTGGCAACGGTTGCATCCGTGAACCCTGACCCGGTCCAGGTGGCCAACCAGACATCGGCTCCGTTCGCCAGGACACCCATCGCGATTCGATCAGTGCTCGGGTCCGAGGCGAGCACGATCCATCGGGGATACCCGACCGCCCCCCCGGGTGTCGGCTGGGCGAACTCGTTGCTCCATGCAGATCCGGTCCAGACCCGGAAGTGCACGTTGGTGTCGGCCCCCTGGCTGAACACGACCACGGCGTCACCGCTCTGCTGCTCGTAGGCCACGTCGACGTCGGTGCGATCGTTGCCGGTGCCATCCGGTGCGAGCACCTGGGCGTTCCCCCAGCTCGACCCGTCCCAGACCAGCGCGTAGTCCTGGCTGGTGGCATTGCTGACCACCAACACCATCTCGTCGGTGTACGGATGCGAAGCGAGCTTCATCGCCTTCGGTTCGCCCGCCAGCGGCGTCGTGATCGTGAACGGCCCGCTCCACGTCGATCCGTTCCAGACCCGATACGAGAGACCGGCGGTGCTGGTGGTCCCGTTGTTGTAGACGATGACAGCGTCGCCGCTCACCGACTCGTAGGCGACGTCGAATCCCCACCAGAAGCTGTCGGTGACCGTGCTGAGTGGGTTGGAGGCATGTGCTGTCCACGCCGACCCGTCCCACAGCTCGGAAGTGACCTGGTTGGCGCTGTTGACGCCGATCACGATCGCTTCATCCCTGGTCGGGGATTCCGCCCCCTCCATCGTCCGGTACTCGCCGGTGACGGCGGAGGCTTGGGCGGCAGTGAAGGCCGACCCGTTCCAGGTCGCGTAGAAGGGGGTGCTCTGACCGTTGCGCCGCCACACCGCCATCGGATCCGAATGAGGCGTGACGGTCACGATCACGGTCCCGGTGTCGGTCTCCGAGGCGTCGCTCACGGTGTAGGTGAAGGTGTCGACCCCGGTCCATCCCGGATCGGGCGTGTAGGTCACCGTGTCGTCGCCGTTGCCGGTGACCGTCCCGTTCGTGCCTTGCGTGAACGAGTCGAGCGAGAGGGGGTCGCCGTTGGGATCGATGTCGTTGTCGAGCGGACGGACGGTGGCCGGAAGGTCCCGGGTGGCGCCGACCGCATCGTCGTAGGCGACCGGGGCGGTGGCCGGCACTCCCCCGATGACGGCGAATCCGGACACCGCCTCGTTGTTGGTGTCGAGGCCGATGTCGGAGCCGACGAAGAAGTGCTCGGCGGTGCCGGCACCCGTCCCCGAGCCGGCGGTCGTCGCACTGAGTGTGAGCGCGAACACGTCCCGGCGGGTGGTGGAGAGATCGTTGGAGCCGACGAGGTCCTCACCGTCCATCGAGACCAGGAACGTCCCGGCCGGGAGCACCGCCCCACCGAGAACCGTCCACTCCTCGACGAGGTCGAGAGCGGTGAGGTTCTTGTCGAGACCGGCGTCGGGGCCGTTCAGGAGCACGGATGGGGTCCCGGGGGAGATGCCATCGCCCACGGCGGTCGGGACCAACTGGTACACGATCTTGGAATTGGTGAGGAGGAATGTCCCCGCGGCCAGGGTGATGTCGGGCAGCACCGTCTCCGTCTCGACGAGCGTCAGGGCTGCCAGCCCTCCGAGCGGCTGATCGAGCAGGACCGAGAACGTGCCAGAGCTGTAGTCGCCGGGTACGGCCGGTCGAAACAGGCCCACGTCCTTGTCGGCGATGGTTGTCGTCGAGAGGTTGGCATTGACGAACGTCTCGTTGTTGGCGACCGAGAACAACAGATCGCCGGGCTGGAGCGTGACCGACGGGCCGGTACCGACGGTGATCGTGGTCTGGACCTGGTGAAGACCGATCAGGACGACGTTGCCGTCCTGCCCCTGGGCGTCGAAATCGGAGAGGAGCGTCATCGTGCCGGCGGTGGCCCCACCCGAGCCCACTGCCAGCCCGGGGTCGTCGAACCCGAGCAGCGCTCCGGCCGACCACGAATCGACGTCGGCCACGCCGCTCGGCGATCCGACGTCGGCTGCAGTCGAGACCCACAGTCCGCCGGACGCCGGTGCGGCTCCACCGGGCCAGTGGATCACGAACCAGCCGAGATCGGCCGTCGCAAGGGCCGCGTCACGCTGGACACGCAGGTTCGTCGAGCTCGTCAGTCGGGTCGTGAACCAGCCGACACCCGGGTTGTCGTTGCTCGTGTAGGCCGAGCGGCCTCCGAAGAGCGTGGTGCCGCCGACGGCGATCGATCGGGTCGGGTCCACGGCGGCGACGGTGACGTCCCGGGTCGTCGTCGACGTCGTGAAGTTCGCCGAGGCGTGCTGGACCTCGGTGCTGTCGGTGAACTCGACCAACTCCCATGCCAGGTCCATCGTCTGACCCGTGCTCGACCGGTCGAAGGTCAGGGTCGTCGGGTCGGTGACCAACCCGCGAACCAGCTTCTGGCCGATGTTGTTCGCGCTGCCGTCGACGGTGCTGTGGTTGTAGACCAGCCACGACTTGGCGGGGTCGACTGCGGTGACGACGGCAGTGCGTGACGCGTCCCCCGACCCGAAGCTGGTCGTACCGCGCTGGACGACCGCCTCGTTGTACTGCACCACCTGCCACGCCACGTTGCTCCCGAGTCCGTTTCCGAGGTCGAGTCGCAGATTGGTCGAGGAGGTCAACGACGCGATCACGAAGTCGTCCGTGCCGTAGGTGTTGCCATCACCCGTGACGTTGGCGAGCACGAAGCTGCGGGAGAGGTCGACCGACGAGATGGCCACGTCGATCGGTCCACCGTTGGGGATGGACTCGGTGCCGCGCTGCACGGTCACGCCCGAGGCGAACTCGACCACCGACCACTCGATCGTCACCGAACCGGTCGTCCCCACCCGGCTGAACGTCAAGGTCGTCGAGTTGGTCAGCACGCCGTTGATCGTGAAATCGGAGGGGGTCGAGGAATTGCCCCGCAGTGAGTACGTGAGGAACGACCGCGACGGGTCGACGGCCGAGATCGTCGCCGTGGCCGAGGATGACCCACCGGCCAGCGTCAGGGTGCCCGACTGCACGTTGTCGAACACCACCGGATCGAGCGCAGTACCTGTCACCGTGTAGGCGGCCGAGAACTCAGAGGTCGATGAGAAGCCCGATGACGCGCCGCTGTCGATCCGGGTCGCAGTGGCGGTGATCACGTCGCCGAGCGCGCCCGAGAAGGTGTGGGTGAGCCCGGTGCCGGGGGCGATGGTCGCCGCCGAAACGAACGTCTCCCCGTCGCCGTTGCCGCCGGGATTGGCGCCGGAGGGGTTGGTGAAGAACTCCACCCGATACTGGTCTGGATTGGCCGGTACGTCGAGGTCGAACGTGACAGTGACTGTTCCGCCGGATTCGCTCGCCGATGTGATGGCGGGGTAGTTCAGTAGATCGTTCGGGCCGGAGTCGCCGTCACCGACGTCGTTGGGCGTGACGCCGTCGTTGCCGAGATCGATACCGAGATCCGAGCTGAGATAGATCGAATTCCCCAGGACCGTATTGCCCGAACCCGTCCCTGATTCGAACACGATTCCGTCAGCGTTGTCGGCGAGCAGGTTGGCGTCGCCGGCGGTGGTACCGCCGATGCGATTGCCGGCGCCATTCCACACGTAGATGCCCGCGTTCTGGTTGCCGAGGCCCGTGCCGTTCTGGTCGGCTCCGATCCAGTTACCGACGATGGTGTTCGAGTCCGTACCCACCGACAGGCCGTCGCCCTGGAACGAGTGGATGGAGAGCCCGGAGATGCGAGAGCCGTCGCTTCCGGTACCGAGTTCGAGTCCCGCTGCGGAGACGGAAGACCCATCGAGCACGACGACAGGCGTGCCGGCGTAGTCGGGCTCCGTCGTTGCGTCGATGTCGACCGTCGCCGTGATCATCGGGAGCCGACCCGCTGACGGTGCAATCGTGTGGGCACCCGCGACGGGAGCCGCGGGGATGTCGAAGTGGATGGTGTCGATGGTCGCCGAGGCGTTGGCTTCCCGGATCGCCGCGCGCAAGGTGCACTCCGGGTCGGAGCCGACGGTCCCACCCGTGTTACAGACGCCGTCGCCGACGTTGTTGTCGCCGGAATCGCCGGTCGAGTTGACGGTGACGGCCGTCGACGATGAGACCGTTCGGATCGCCGACAACTCGGATGTCGACCCATATGTACCTCCACCCAGGTCGCGAGTGGCTGTTGCGGTGATGATGTCCCCCGACGAGCCGGCGAAGGTGTACGTTCTGCCCGTGCCCGGGGTGGCGGTCACAGCAGACACGAACGTCTCGCCCTCCCCGTATCCCGACCCGTCGGCCGCCGTGTTGCGGAAGAACTCGACCCGGTAGTTCCCGGCGGGTGCATCGAGGTCGAACGTCACCGTGACAGTGCCACCCGTCTCCACGGCGGATGTCATGACCGGGAAGTTCAAGAGGTCGTTGGCGCCCGAGTCGCCGTCACCAGAGTCGTTGGCGGTAACGCCGTCGTTGTCGAGGTCGATGCCGAGGCCGGGGTCCTCATTGGTGTGGATGGAGTTGCCCAGGATCGAGTTGCCGGTTCCGGCGGTCGACATGAGCCGAACACCGTCCCCCGTGTTGAAAGCGATGGTGTTGCGGGCGCCGGCGACGGTGCCGCCGACCACGTTGTTGGCCGCTCCGCTCGCCAGGGTGATGCCTGCCCCGTCGTTCCGCAGGTTGGTTGTGCCGCCGCTGTCGGTTCCGATCAGGTTGCCCCGGATCGTGTTGGACGAGCTGAGGACGTAGACCCCGGCGGAGGTGGCGGTGTTCGTCGTGTTGTTTCCCGAAATCACGTTGCCTTCGCCCGCGCCGGATCCACCGATCGTGTTTCCATTGCTGCCCGTGTCCAGGTAGATGCCGGGATCCTGGTTCGGCACCATGGCGTTGCCGAGGGCGTTGGTGCCGATGTAGTTGCCCCGAATGATGTTGTTGGAACCGCCCGACCGAACGGCGATACCGAACTGCGTGTTTCCCGAGATCACGTTTCGATCGGCGGCGGCGGCACCACCAATGGTGTTGTTGCCGGTCTTGATCGAGATGCCGCCAACTGGGAACAGATCCATGACGCCGTTCGGTCGGGCGAGCGTGCCGGTCACGTCGGTGCCGATGTAGTTGCCGACGATGAGGTTGTTCCCGGCGACGTCGATCTCGATGCCGTCCTCACCGAAGTTCTGGATGACGAGCCCGCGGATCGTCGAGCTGCCGGCGTTGAGGCTGAGCCCGTTCGGGTCACCCGTCAGCGGTGCCAGTGACCCGTCGAGCACGACGACGGGCCGACCGGCGGTGCTGAACTCCGGCTGCGTGGTGGCGTCGATGACGACCGGACCGGTGATGTCGGGGAGGACCGACCCGGACGGCCGGATACGGAACGCCACCGGCGACGCCGTGTAGCCACCGTCGGTGATCGGGATGTTGAAGTGGATGGTGTCGACGGTCGCCGAGGCGTTGGCTTCCTGGATGGCGGCCCGGAGGGTGCACTCGGGGCTGCCGGCGACCGTTCCACCCGTGCTGCAGACGCCGTTGCCGGGGTTGTTGTCGGCGGAGTTGCCGGTCGAGTTGACGGTCACCACCCCCGGCAACGCGCCCTGTGGGACTCCGCTGAACTTCACGACGAACCCGTCGGTGCCGCCGTTGCTGATCTGGTCGTAGGCACCCGCCGTCGTGTCGAAGTTGGACGACCCGGTGCTTCCCGACAGATACACGTTCTCGGCTGTGTCGACGTCGATGCCGTATGCCGTCTCGGACGAGCTTCCACCGAGATAGGTCAGGTGGGTGAGCGTCGAGCCGTCGGTCGAGAGGGCAGCGAGGAAGGCATCGGAGGATCCGTCGAGCGCGGCCTGGTGGGCGTCGGCGGTGACGGGGAGGTCACCCGAGCCGGTGGAGCCGGCCACGTAGACCGTGGTGGCACCCAGCGCCACGTCGTAGGCGAGATCTGCGGCGGTGCCGCCCAGGTACGAGGCGAACACCCGCGAGGAGGCGCCGGACAGCGACGCATCGACGGCCAGCACCACGCCCTCGTTGTCGGTGCCCGACTTGGTGGTGTCGTAGGCACCGGCGGACACGGGGAAGTTGGTCGACTGGCTGTAGCCGGCGACGTAGGCGACACCGGATCCGTCGACCTCGATTCCGCTGCCCCGGTCGAACCCCGACCCGCCGACGTAGGTCGAATAGGCCAGGGAAGAGCCCGCGGCAGCGACCTTCGAGACGAACAGATCGCCGCCACCCGACGCGGCCGTCGAGAACGCCGATGCGGTGGTCGGGAAGTTGGTCGACGCTGCACTTCCGGTCACGTAGGCGTTGCCTGACCCGTCCACGGCGATCCCGTTGCCCGAGTCGCTGCCATCGGAACCTCCCAGGTAACTCGAGGAGAGGAGACTCGACCCGGAGGCGGCCAGCTTGGCCACGAAGGCGTCGTTGCCGGTGCCGAGCGTCGAGTCGAAGGCGGAGACGAGCGGGAAATCGCTCGAGTCCGTGTAGCCGGTGACCCAGGCGTTCCCCGCACCGTCGACGGCGACGTCGTAGATCGCCTCGTTGAAGCCCGATCCGCCGAGGAAGGTGGAGTACACGAGCGATCCGCCGTTGGCGGCGAGCCGGGTGACGAACCCGTCGACACTGCCCCCGATGGTCGAGTCGTAGGCATTCACGGTGGCGAAGTCGCTCGACCCGGTGGAACCGGCAACGGTCACCTCACCGTTGGGGTGCAGAGCCAGTCCGTAGGCCTTGTCGGCAGCGGCCCCACCCAGATAGGTCGAGTAGACGAGGGTGCTGCCGTCGGGGCTCAGCTTGGTGACCACCGCCTCCTGCGCTGCTCGAACCGTGTCGAAGGCGCCAACGGTGGTCGGATAGCCGCCGGAGGTGACGCTGCCGACGGCGTACACGTTCCCCGAGGCATCCACCTCGACATCCTCGATCAGGTCGGACCCGATGCCCCCGAGATAAGTCCCGTATTCGAGCGTCGGGTCGATGACCAGCGGCAGACTCGGGTCGTACTCGCCGAGAACGAACGACACCGTGTCTCCGTCGAGGACATATGCACTGTGGACCGGGACCCGGACACCGTCGACGTCCTGGAAGCTGACCGGCGCACTGAAGCCGATGGAACGGCCCGGGTTGAGTCCGATCTGGAGGTCGCCGGCGCCGTCGAGGTGGAGCGACGCCGCCCCCTCGAACCCGATCCCGATCACGGCGGGGTCCGCACCTGGGGCGACGACGAAGTCGTATTGGAGCTGCTGCTCGTTGCCGTGGTAGCGCAGGTCGACACCGGGGTACACGTCCTCGTACTCGACGGCCGCGAAGGTCCGGATGTCCGTCCTCCATCGAGCGGGGTCGTCGCCGACGAAGTAGTTCACGCTTCCGGGCTGGGGGCCGCGGGCGACCGCGTCCGGGTCCACTGCGCCCCCGAGCACCTCCATCCGAATGGCGAAGCCGGACTTCCCGTTCCCGAGTGCGACCACCGCGTCTCCGCCGGTGAGGAAGACCTGGTATCCGTTGGCGCGGGCGACGTAGTCGACGCCGTCGTCGACCTGCCCGCGGTTCTCCTCGAAGGTCATCGGCGGATCGACCCGCACGAGATCGCCAGCATCCGGCCGAGCCTGGTCCGATGGCGAGCTCTGAGCGGCCTCGACGCGGTTGCTGCTCGGGGCGACCTCGACGGCGAGGCCGAGCACCACGACGACGGCGACCGCCGCCTTCCAGCGCGGACGTGACGGACGCGATGGACCTGATGGACGTCGGCGCGCGGGCGCGGCGATGACCGCGACGGTCGTCGCGGTCATCGCTGCGCGCGAAGCGGGCCGGCGCCCCATCACTGCTCCCTCAGACTCCGATCAGGGGTTGTTCGAGGTCTGCTCGGCGAGGAAGTTGAGGGTGGCCGTGGTGGTCAACCCCTGGCTCGCGTTCGTCGCTGCGAGCGGCAGTGTGACGTTGATGCAGAGCACCTCCGACGCCGCCGCCGCAAGCGTGCGGTCACCGGGATCGGCGCCGGCGGTCGCATCACCGAAGATGGTGGTGCCACCGACCGAACCGAGCGCGCCCGCGTACAGCACGGTGCCGGTTGCGGCCCAGTTGGCGTCGTCACAGGTCGTCACGCCCGACTTGATCGTCAGATCGAGCTGGGCGGCGAGCACGTCCTCGGTCGTGTTCGACGTCAGGGCGTAGCGCAGATCCAGCGATCCGTTGTTCGCGACGTCGACCGGTGCGGTCACCTGGTCGCCCGGTGCCATCACGGGAGCCGTGACGATCGCCGTGGCCGGGGTGGCGGCGATGTCGACCGTGCCGGTCGCGAACGTGTTCGCGCCGACGTTCTCGGTGTCGGTGAACAACGCCAACGACGAGATCATGAAGACCGCCGCGGCGAGGGCCAGGATCGCCAACGCAGCGACGATCGGGAGTGCCCGCCGACGCTTGCGTTCGGGCGCGGCGGCGAGCCCCGGTGGTGAGAGTGTTGCTGTGGTCATGTCTGTTTCCTTTGTGTGAGCCGAGCAGTGCCGGGCGTGATGGTGTGAGGGAGCAGGTCGGGGGTCACGGCGCCCCCAGGATCTGCAGGTCGGCATCGCTGCCGAACACGGCGGACGGATCCTGTTGATCCACCGCCGTCGGGTTGCCGTAGTAGAGGAAGAGCTGTGTGTCTTCCGATCCACTCAGCACCGGGACGGACACCCACGCCGTGAGGGCGCCCGTCCCGGGATCGAACGCCTCGACCACGTGGTCGAGGCGAGTGGTGCCGTCGGCACCGGTGAACACGAGGTCGCAGGCACTGGCCTGCGCCGAGGCCTGGATCTCGGCATCGACGATCTGGACGAGCAACGGGTAGTCCGCCACGTCGGCCGGCACCTGGTCGGCGTCGACGACCACGGGCTTGCGCAGCGACCAGGCGCCCTGGTCGAACCAGGTGCCAGTCGCCACCGCGCCGGCGACGACGAACGTGGCCGGCGTGCGCTGATTCGCTTCGACGGCGGCGAGCCAGTCGATCGAGCGCGCCACCGTCTCGACGCGGACCTCGTCGAGGACTGCGCCGAGCGAGCGATCCTGGGTGACGACGTTGCCGATGTGCACGGGCATCCCGTACCGGGGAACGATCGCGCCGGATGCGGCCGCGCTCGCTCGGCTCGTGCCGTCGACGACGACGGCGAGGTCGGTCCCGTCCCACGTGGCGGCGACATGATGCCAGTCACCGACGCCGACCGTCGCTGCGGCCGAGCTGGCCTGCACCTCGCCACCGTCCAGCAGTAGTCGGGCGCTCACGCTGCCGCCGCTGCCCACGACGAGGTCGACCTGACGGTTCGAGGCGTCGTCTGCCTTGCTGAAGACGCTCGCGTCGGTGGAGGAGGCGTCCAACCGGACCCACGCGGAGATCGTGAACGCCGTGCGTCCCTCCAGATCCATGCGATCGACCTGGAACCCGTCGTCGGTGCCGTCCAAATGGATCGCCCTTCCGACGAGCCCGGGAACCAGGTCGGCCCCCGTCATCGCCCCGATCGAGAGCCCGTCGTGGTTGCGTTGCGACGAGTCGTCCAGCTGCGGTGCGGTGCCCGCCGGATCGCGGTCGAGGTGCCACGCCGCCTCGACCTCGTCACTCCAGGTGCCGTGCACATCCTCCCGGGAGGGGGCGTCGACGGCGCCGTAGTACAGATGCACGGTGGTCGCGGTCGAAGCCGACACGGTCGGCACCCGGACCCAGGCGGTGAGGGAGCCGGTGCCCGGGTCATAGGCCTCGATCTCGTGTGAGAGATCGGTCGTCCCGTCGGCGGAGGTGAAGCGGATGTCGGAGCCGTCCGGCTGGGCATTGGCGGCCAGATCGGCGTCGGCGATCGAAACGAGCAGGGGGAAGTCCGACAGGGTCGAGCCGACGGCCCCGGCGGGGATCGTGAGCTGGATGCGACGGGTCCAGGGCGAGGCCGAGTACCAGCCGGTCCCGGCGGTGCGGTCCTCGAAGTCGCCGAGGTCGCCGGTCTCGAAGTCCTCGACGAGCAGATACACGGCCTCGGGGTCGCTCGGTGCTGCGCCGGCCGCCGGGTTGGCCATGTAGAGCCAGTAGATCTGGTTCTGGCCGGCGGCGATCGGGTCGGTGGTGCGGAACCTCACGGTCGTGTCGTTCAGTGCCCACGCCGAGTCGTCGTCGAGCACGCGGTCGAGTTCGATCCACGACGAGCCGTCCCAGCGGAGGATGCGAAGATCGTCGCCGCTCGCCAGGGAGAGATCCGACGAGATCAGGGCGGCATGATCGATCGGGAGCGAGACGGTGTAGTCGCCGGGGGCGGCCACGGTCGAGTCGACGACGATCCGCTGACGGAAGGTGTAGTCGGGGTCCCACCAACTCGGACCGGCCCACTCGATGACCTGCCAACCGAACGAGGCGTTCGACGCCGTCGCATCACGAGTGATCGTCACGGTCGACGGGCCGCTCAACGCGAACGTCGCGCTGGCTTCGCCGACCACGTCGTCGACGACGTGATCGGTCATGCCGCCCGCGACCAAGCCGGGGACGGCGACCGTCGAGATCGCGGTCGAACGGGCCGGATCGACGGGTGCGACGGCGACGTCCCGGCTGCCGACACCGGCGACCAGATCGACGGTGCCGTGCCGGACCGTCGTACCGTCCATCAGCGTCACCACCTGGATGTGCACGTCGACGGGGTCGCCGGCGACGGAACGATCCACGGCGACCGTCGTGGCATCGACGAGTCGTGCCCGGACCAGCCGTTCGCCGATGTCGGCACCGGTTGCGTCGCTGGTGACGAACGTCGTCAGGAACGTGGTGTCGGGATCGACCGGGGTGGGCAACGTCACGGTGTCCGACGTGTCGCCGACCCCGAACGTCGCGGCGACGGTCTGCACATCGATCTCCGAGGCGTGCTGGAACGTCACGACCTGCCACGCGAACGACTGATCCGCCGCGAAGGCGGCGCTGCCCGCGCCACGGATCGACACCGTGCCAGGCGACGAGAGCTCGGCCACGTAGAGCTCGTTCGCACCGAAGTCGGGCGTGTTCGCCGGGGCGAGGTGGTTGGCCAGCACGAAGCTCGACGCCGTGTCCACGGGTGTGATCGGGACATCGACCTGGTTCGATCCGTCGCCGGCGACGACGCCGCGCTGCACCGCCAGACCGCACTCGTACTCGACGACCGACCAGGCGACCGTCACGGGCGGCGGGGTCGCGGCGTCGCTCTCACGGCGGAGCTCGACCGTGGTGTTCCCGGCGAGTCGCACGCGCACCACACTGTCGGCGACGTCATTGCTGGAACTCCGGACCGAGGCCATGACGAACGACCGTGACGGATCGACGGCGGCGATCGGAGCGGCGACGACGCCGCTCGTCGCGTGCACCGTCTCACCCGATTGCACAGACCGGAGTTGCGCACCGAAGCAGTCGGCGGTCCCGAAGAGATTGGAGTCGACGGCCAGACTGGCCGAGTGCAGCGACCACACCACGCCGACGCACACCAGCACTGACGCCAGCGTCATCGTCGCACCCACCTGCATCCGGCTCACGCCTCGCGCCCCGCTCGACGTCGCCGACGTCACGACCGACGGCTCCGGCGTCGCGACCGGTGGCTCCGGCGTCGCGACCGACGCGGATTCGGGTCCCGACGGCAGGTGAGGGTCCTCGTCGTCTCGATCGACGTCGCGATCATCACGATGCTCGGGATCGTCCCGGACGTCGTCGGATGGGGCCGGTGCATCGGAACGCGAACCCGACCAGATCCGGCGGAGCCACCAGCCGGCACCCACGGCCATCAGCAGGCTCATCGCCCCGAGTAGGAGGCGCGGGTCGCGCAGGGCCGCCAGGGCGCTGCCGAATCCCGGCACCACCCAGCGTGCGACCAGCTCGTCGTCACCGAGCGGGTACGGCAGCGGATCGACGTCCGAGTTGGCGTCACCCCGCGTGATCGCGAACGGCCGTTCGTCGGCCCGTTCGATCGAGACCACCCGGTGAGTGACCGGTGCTGCGCCGGGTCGCCGCATCACCACGACGTCCCCGGCCGCGATGTCGTCGACCGCACGGGGCGCCGCCACGACGAGCGACCCGGTCGGGGCGGCGTCGCCCATGCTCCCGGTCGTGATGACGACCGGTCGATAGCCGAAAGCGAGTGCGCCGAACACGACCACGACGCCCGCGATCGTCAACGCCATGACTGCGGTCGTCAGGATCGGGACCCAGCGGCGAACCAGCGTGGCGACGCTCATCCCACACCTCCGACGGTCGGCACGACGCCGTTCTCGTCCGGAGCCCCGGAGGCGTCGATGTCGTGCACCGCGTCCACGGTGAGGAGGAGGTCGAGACGCCGACCCTGGACCGAACTCGACGCCGAGAGGGGCAACGAACCAGACATGCACACCAGCACCGACTCGCCCGGCGCCAGTCGGCCGGAGGTCGGCGAGCCGGACGTCGTCGCGCCGGTCTGCAGCGCTGTGTCGGCGAGCGGTCGCCACGTGACGACGGACGCCGGCGGCTCACTCGCGCAGGTCGAGGTCCCGCGCCATGCGATGAGCTCGAGCACGCCGCGGAGGGGGCCGTCAGGTGCCGAAGCGGACAGCCCGAACCGGAGCGGCAGGGTGCCACCGTTGACGATCTCGAGACGTCCGGTCGCCGCATCACCTGCAGCCATGTTGACAGCCGCGAACCCGACGGTGCCCGCGCCGACAGCGATGTCGACCGTGCCGGCGCCGAGATGGTTGCCGGCGAACTCCTCGGTGTCGGCGAAGGCTGCGGACGAACCCTGCATCGTGGTCCACGTCCAGCCCAACACGCCCAGTGCCCCCGCGAACAATGCGAGGACGAGACCCGACCAGGCCCAGCGGCGAACGACTTCGCCGGCTGTCATGACGGCGCCACCTCCCACGCCAACTCCATCGTCGTCTCGCGTCCGAGGGCTTCCTGGCGATCCTGCACCGCGACCTCGATCCGGAAGCTCCGTCGGTCACCGGTGTTCACGACCTCGCTCACCTCGAGCCAGGACTGCTCGACGAGGTCGTCGAGGGTGCCGCGGTAGACGGCCTGCGACGAGACGAACCCGTCGCACGACTCGAATCCGCCACCTCGTCCCTCGTCGATGGACACGTCCAGGAATTGCGCCAGCGAACCCTCGGCCTCGGCGCGCACCGTCAGGGTCACCGGCAGGATCGAGCCGGTGTACGCGACCTCGAGACACCGGGTGACGGGTCGGGCCGGGACGAGATCGCGGAGATCGAACAGTGAACGCCCCTCGTCGTCATCACCGATCTCGATCGTTCCCGACGTCATCACCGACGCGGAGTCCGCCGTCGAGCTCGTCAGTGCCGCGCCCGACCGGTTCACGACGACGGTCGCCAGCAGCAGCACCGAGACGGCCGCTGCGAACGACCGACTGGTTCGCCTCGTGACACGCAGCTCGTGCGTCGTGGCCGCGTCGTCAAGTCCGGACGGGTGGAGATCGGCGAGTGGGCGCGCCATCAGCCGACCTGTTCCGTCTTCGGCCGGTGGTGGGAGACGTCGGTCGTGGCGAAGGCGGCCATCGCTCTGTCGGGTGCGTCAGGCGGCGGCGCGGCGGCCGGCGACCGTGCGTCGAGCAATTCCCGCAGGTCGGCGATCGCCATCGGGCGATACAGCCCGTAGCCCTGCCCCAGATCGGCCCCCTCGTCGGCGACGATCGCATGATGATCAGGCGTCTCGATGCCCTCGGCGATCACCGAGAATCCGAGATCGTGAGCGAGACCGACCACCGAACCCAGGATCTTTCGATCATCCGTCGACTCCCCGGCGTGCTGGACGAACAGTCGATCGAGCTTCAGGTAGCCGATCGGGAGTCCACGCAGGTGGGCCAGCGACGTCTGGCCCTGACCGAAGTCGTCCAATGCCAGATCGATGCCGAGTGCGGTCAGTCGATTGACGTTGCCGATCGCTCCGCGCGCCTCGGCAACGATACGTTCGCTGAGCTCGACGACGACGCGGGAGGGCGGAGCTCCCGATGTCGCCAGCGCCGCCAGCATGTTGTCGACCAGGGTGTCGAGCTCCAGCTCGTGCGGTGAGACGTTGACGGCGATGAACGGCGCGGAGTCACCCCCGGGGCAACACCCGACCACCTGGGTCAGCGCGGTCTCGAAGACCCAGGCGTTGAGCTCGTCGACGCGTCCGGTGGCCTCTGCCGTGTCGAGGATCGACGGCGCCGGGATCGGTCCGAGGTCGGGATGCTGCCACCGGATCAGCGCCTCGACCCCGACGATGGACGTGGTGCCGAGGTCGACGATCGGCTGGTAGGCGAGATGCAGTTCTCCGGCTCGAAGTGCGATCGGGAAGTCGATCGCCAGCCGCTCGGATCGTCGCTCGTTCTCCTCGAGCTCGACCCGGTACGTCATGGTTCGCCACGCCGACTTCGACGCCTTCGCGGTGTACATCGCCACGTCGGCTCGGCGAAGCATCTCGCTGACGCCGATGAACGGCTCGGAGTGGGCGATACCGACACTGGTGCCGACGTGCGCACGGCTGTCGGCGATCTGGAACGGCTCGCTCAGCGCGAGGTGAATGGCGTCGGCGAGCTCGGTCGCGACCACGGCATCGAGGCCCCGATCGAGGAGCACCGTGAACTCGTCGCCGCCGAGCCGGGCGACGACGCCGCGACCGTCGACTGCGTCGACGAGGCGTCTGCCGACGCCGGCGAGCAGGTCGTCACCGGCGTTGTGGCCGAGTCGATCGTTGACCGCCTTGAAGCCGTTGAGGTCGAGGAACATCACCGTGGTGAGATTCGTTCCCACGCCATCGTGCTCCTCGCGCAACGCATCGCCCAGCAAGCCGACGAAGTGAGCGCGATTCGCGAGACCGGTGAGCGGGTCGTACATCGCCTGGTGCTCGAGCTCGGAGTGGGTCTCACGCAACTCGGCGAGCAGCTGCTCGTTCTGGAGTGCGACCGCCGCCTGACCACTCAACAGCCGCAGCGCCATGATCTGACTCGTCGGGTCGTCGCTGAAGCTGGCGGTGGCCGCGCGGAGCACGACGTGGAGCTCATCCTGCCGCGCGAGCGTGACGCGGAGCACCGCCTCGGCACCGACGGCGTCGAGCGACTCCACTTCGTCGGGATCCGAGTCGTCGGCGTCGATCACGACCTCGCTCAGTTCGAGATCGTCACGACGGAGCGAACTGCCGGACTCACCCGGAGGTGGCAGCAGTTGGTCTGCGCCGTCACTGGAGGCGAGGAGGCGCCACCCGTGCGACGGGTCGCCGACCCAAGCGTCGACCGCCTCGAAGCCCAGCTCGTGCGTCGAGGCAACCAGTGTTTCGAAGAGCTCGCCGCCCAGCCGGGTGACTTCGCGGCCGGCCGTCGTGACGTGTTCGATGATCCGGCTCCGTTCACGAGCACGACCCGTGGCGCGCCGTTGGTTCAACACCTCACCGAGCAACTGCTCCGCGAGGTACGAGCCCGGGATCACCACGAGCAGCAGCACGCCGAGTCGGTCCACGAGCTGTTCGAGGTCGTCCAGCAGCAGGTTCTGCGGCGTGCCGGCTGCGACGTTGATCCAGAAGAACGTCGAGACCACCAGCGCGCTCATCAGCATCCAGTGCACGAACGCCCCGGTGAGCCGGAAGTGGATCGCGGCCTCGATGATCGGGAGGGCCATCAGCACCCACACGATGCCGGAGCCACCGCTCGCAGCGACGAAGAAGACGACGACCACGGTGTCGCCGACCAACTCGAGCATCGCCAGACGCCGTGCCCGGGTCTCCGATGCGACCTGCGCTCGATACCTCCCCAAGAGGCTGACCGCCATCAACGCGAGCAGGGCGATCGACAGCGTCTGGACGCGGCTCAGACCGGCGGTGGCGAGCTGGAACTGACGGTCGTCGGCGACCAGCTGCATGGCGACCATCAGGGCGACGACCACTCGTACCCGACTGATGCTTCGCTGTGCGGTGGCCGAGAACCGGTCGGCTCCGTCGGAGAGAGCCCTGCGCCCCTGACGGACGTTCACGACGACCGCGACACCGGCGGCGGTCGCGAGCACCACCAGCGCGGCGAGGGCGGCGATGTCGCCCTGCGCGGCCCAGACGACCGGGAGTCCGAGGAACGGAACGACGAGCCGCCCCACTCCGACCACCTGATCCCGGTGGACGAGCTCGGCGTCGGGCGTTGGGTTGGCGTCGCCCTTGGTCACGTACGACTCGTCGGCGACACGCGTCTCGAAGACTCGATGCGTGACGAGATCGCCCTCGTCCCGGTCGGTTCGGAAGGTGATCACCGATCGTTGACCGAGCAGATCCGCCGGATGTTCGTCGATGAAGATGACGTCGCCGCTGCGCAGCTTGGGTGACATCGAGCCGCTCGTGACCACGACGGCGTCCCATCCGGTCGCCACCTTGATCAATCCGGCGAAGGCCGCCAGGAGGACGATCAGGTACACCGCCGCCCAACTGACGAGCACGATCACCTGCCGGAGGCTCGACCACAGGTTCACCCTGATCCACACGACGACGTTGGCGATCACGTCGGCCGACCCTCGATCGTGAGCACGAAATCGGTCGTGAGCCCGGCGGCTCGATCGTCGTCGACCACGACGGCGACGGCCTCGATCACGAGTCGGTCACCGGGCACGACCGACGTGGCGAGATCGACACCGGTGGCGTATGTGGCGTGCTCACTCCAGAGTTCGCTGAGACGACCGCGGAAGAGCTCCTCTGCCGGGTCAGCGCTCGTCACGTCGTCCACGCCGTGTTCCGTCGGGCAGGTTTCGCGCGCCGACGTGGTGAGCGTCAGGTCGACGTAGTCGTCGAGTCCCGTGCCGCGTCCCCGGTCACCGTGGAGCCGAAGCGCCGCAGGCACCGAGCCGCCGTACTCGAGCACCACGCAACCCACCACGACTCGTCCCGGGTAGAGGTTGTCGGCGTCGAAGAGGAGCGAGGCGCTGCCGTCGGCCCGAACGATGTCGACCGTGCCGGCCGTCAGGAATCCGCCGGTCGACGTCGAAGCGGCAACTCGTGCCGACGACGTCGACACCGTCTTGGCGGCGACGACCATCGTGGCGGAGATCAGACCGATGGCGACGAGCGCGCTCAACAGGGCGCGGAGCCGCGCCCTCGCTGCCGTCGTCGGCGTCGAAGCGCGCGCCGGAACCCATCGGTCCATGTCGTCAATCGTCCGGACGTGCGATTCGTGTGCACGCAAGTGCCCGTCCGGCGTCGAGGGTCGGATCGACGGGTTCGAGGGGCAGGCTCCGGGGGACGACGGTCGGGCCGCAGCAGCACCCGCCGAACCAGCGAACGGGCGCAACGTGGGTACCGGCGGCGCCCCGTGGGGTGCGCCGCCGGCAGGGCATCGATTCACGTCCATGCCGTGCTCATCCCGGGTGTCGGACCATGACGTCACCGGGTTCCATCGGCAGATAACGCCGAAATCTGAAGCGCTGCGGTGCCCGGCCGTGCCGGTCCGCAGTACTCACCGTCGACGTGTCGGTCGGACTCCGCCGGGGTAGCCACGAGTGCAGATCTGCAGATCTGCAGATCTGCACATGTCCGGATATGCAGAAATTCGGACATGTCGACTCAAGAACCGGCGGCCATCTGCAGATATGCAGACATGCACATCGACTCGGGCCACGTTCTCGCTGTGGTGCACTCGAAGGGGGGTGCCGGCAAGACGTCGTTGACGTTCAACCTGGCCCACGAACTAGCAGCCACGGGAGCACGAACGCTCGTGGTCGACCTCGACACCCAGATGGGCCAGAGCGCGTTCCTGCCCGACGTCGAGCCGCCACCGTTCGACGTCGGCGCCGTGCTCATGGGCTACTGCCGACCCGACGCGGCGATCCTCACGGCCGTCTACGAGAACCTCGACGTGATGCCGGCCGACGAACGCTCGATCGACATGGCCTGGCGGCAGCTCCACACCGTCGACGGTCGTGAGCGGCTGCACGACGTGCTCGCGCAGGCGCGCGCCCGATGGGACGTCACCCTCGTCGACACCCCCGGTCACCAGTCGCCGGCGCTGGCCGTCGTGCTGCGCGCGGTCGACGGTGTGCTGATCCCGATGCCACCCGAGGCCGGTCCGGTCGCCGAGCTGCCCACCATCCTCAACGCGGTGACCGCCAGTTCGGCGGCCCACGGACGGCCCGATGTCGTCGGTGTGATCAGGACGCGAGTCTGGGGCAACAGCGTCTATCGACGCGTGGCCGAGGACCAGATCCGCGCGATCGCCGAGGAGTACGACGTTCCGCTGTTCCGCAACAAGGTGCCCGAGGACGCCAAGTTCGGCGAGGCCCATCTCGTCGGCATGCCGGTCGGCGCCTACCATCCTCGCGCCCGATCGGCGGTCGCCTACCGGTACCTCGCCTACGAGCTCATCGAACGCCAAGGCTGGCCGTTCCGGACGCCGGAGCACGTCTGATGGCATCCCCGCGCCACGACGATCTCGCACGACGCCTGGCCGCCCGCATGGACAAGGCACCGAGCAAGGGCCGTGCGATGGACGTCGACGTCGACGCCGTCCGGGCCGATCCGGACGTGGAACCGGCGGCGACACGGGCTGTGACCGCACCCGCCGCCGACCGGCCGACGGTGGGCGCGGTCGAGTCGACCGACGTGGCACCACTGCGCCCGGCGATCGGACCCGAGCCGACCGTCGGTACTGCCGAAACGGCCGGTGGCCACCGCCAGCGTCCGAGTCGGCGGCGTCAGTCGCCCCGATCGGATCGCGCCACGCCGGTCGCGGCCCGCGGGCGCCTGCGGCGCGGCGCGCCCGGCACGGTGCTCCGCGGTCACCTGATCCCCGATCGACTTCACCGCGATGCACGCCGGAGGAAGGTCGAACTCGCGGCCCGGCGCGGGGCCAAGGTGACGTGGGACGACGTGATGTCCGATGCGATGTCGCAGCTCATCGACGACGCCGCGGACATCGACCGGATCCTCGACGAGCTCGGCCGCGGTCGAGGTGAGCCGGTTCGGCGCCGCCTCGTCCAGGCGACCGTGCCGGACGAGCTCGATCACCGCTTCGTGCTCGTCCACCTCGAGCTGAGCGAACGGGACGCCGGTGCCGCGACCTTCGAGCAGCTCTGGGCTGCGGCCGTGCTGCTCTGGCTGCGCTCCACGGAGTGACCGTCAGGGGGCGCGCACCGCGCCGCCGGCTGCACGCGGCACCCCGCCGCTGCGAGCACCCGACCGGACGCCACGTGCCCGACGTCCACCAACCCGGTCACCATCCGGCCGTCCGCCGTCCGGGGGGCGCAGGGGATCGCCACCCAGGCGCCCCGGGGCGGGTGCACGGAGCTGCGAGGCGACGCTCGACCCCCATACGTGATCAGGCAGAAATCTTGAGTCACAACGTATCAAGTTCGGACTCGGTCCGATACCATGTCATCCATGGCCCTCGACCCCAAGACCTGGACGGTGAAGACCCAGGAAGCATTCTCATCGGCGATCGATCTGGCGAAGGCCAAGTCGAATCCCGAACTGACCCCCGACCATCTCCTGTCCGCGATCGCGGCTCAGGACGGCACCATCGTCGCGCCCGTCCTGGCCAAGCTCGGCCAGTCCCCCAACATGGTGCGCGACCGCGCGACCGAGGCGATCGAGAAACTCCCCCAGGCGCACGGCGGCGACGAACCCCGGATGAGCCGCGACCTCACCAACGTCGCCGAACGGGCCGCGCAGTACCGCAAGGACCTGAAAGACGACTACCTGTCGGTCGAACACCTGCTGCTGGCGATGAACGACCGTCTGGGTGTCGGCAGCGAGGAGTTGCTGACCGTGCTTCGCGACGTGCGCGGGAGCCATCGCGTCACCGACCCGAACCCGGAGGAGAAGTTCGCCGCGCTCGAGAAGTACGGCCAGGATCTGACCGCCCGCGCGGCGGAGGGCAAGATCGATCCGGTCATCGGCCGTGACGACGAGATCCGGCGTGTCATCCAGGTCCTGTCGAGGCGCACCAAGAACAACCCCGTCCTGATCGGCGAACCCGGTGTCGGCAAGACCGCGATCGTCGAGGGCCTCGCCAGGCGAATCGCGGACTGGGGACGTCCCCGAAGGCCTCAAGGACAAGCGGCTGATCGCGCTCGACATCAGCTCGATGCTCGCCGGCGCCAAGTACCGCGGCGAGTTCGAGGAGCGACTGAAGGCCGTGCTCAAGGAGATCACCGACGCCGAGGGCGAGGTGATCACGTTCGTCGACGAGCTGCACACGATCGTCGGCGCCGGCGGGGCCGAGGGCGCGATGGACGCCGGCAACATGATCAAGCCGATGCTGGCCCGCGGCGAGCTGCGCATGATCGGTGCCACCACACTCGACGAGTACCGAAAATACGTCGAGAAGGATCCGGCGCTCGAGCGGCGATTCCAGCAGGTCTACGTCGGTGAACCGTCGGTGGAGGACACGATCGGCATCCTGCGCGGGCTCAAGGAGCGCTACGAGGTCCACCACGGTGTGCGCATCCAGGACTCGGCCCTCGTCAGCGCCGCCGTGCTGTCGAACCGGTACCTGACCAATCGGTTCCTGCCCGACAAGGCGATCGACCTCATGGACGAAGCAGCGTCGAAGCTCCGCATCGAGATCGACTCGATGCCGACCGAGATCGACGTCGTGCAGCGCCGCATCCTGCAGCTCGAGATCGAGCAGGTCGCATTGGAGAAGGAGAGCGACGAGATCTCCAAGGAGCGCCTCGACTCACTGCACGACGAACTGGCCGACCTGAACGTGCAGCTCGCCGAGATGAAGCAGCACTGGGAAGGCGAGCGGCGGGCGATCGACGCGATTCGCAACCTGAAAGAAGAGCTCGAGCAGCTCCGCACACAACTCGAACGTGAAGCCGACCTGAACGTCGCCGCCGAGATCCGCTACGGGCGGATCCCCGAACTCGAGCGACGGATCGACGAGGCGACCAGCCACCTCGACGAACTCCAGCACTCTGAGCGGATGCTCAAGGAGGAAGTCGACGCCGAGGACATCGCCGAGGTCGTGTCGAAATGGACCGGCGTCCCCGTCAGCCGGCTGATCGAATCGGAGATGGCCAAGCTGATCCACCTGGAGGACTCGCTCCACCAGCGGGTGATCGGCCAGGACGACGCCGTTCGGGCGGTCGCCAACGCGGTCCGTCGGAGCCGGGCCGGTCTGTCCGATCCCGATCGACCGATCGGCTCGTTCATGTTCCTCGGCCCGACCGGCGTCGGCAAGACCGAGCTCGCGCGTGCACTCGCCGAGTTCCTCTTCGACGACGAGCGGGCGATGGTGCGGATCGACATGAGCGAGTACATGGAGAAGCACGCGGTCAGCCGCCTGATCGGTGCGCCCCCCGGCTACGTCGGCTACGACGAGGGCGGTCAGCTCACCGAGGCCGTGCGGCGGCGTCCGTACTCGGTCGTTCTGCTGGACGAGATCGAAAAGGCCCACCCGGACGTGTTCAACACGCTGCTGCAGGTGTTGGACGACGGCCGGCTCACCGACGGTCAGGGTCGCACGGCCGACTTCACCAACACCGTGTTGATCATGACGTCGAATCTGCCGGGCGATCCGGCCGACTACTTCAAGCCCGAGTTCATCAACCGCATCGATGACATCATCCGGTTCGGCTCGCTCTCGGAGTCCGACGTCCGCCGGATCGCCGAGATCCAGATCGGTCGGCTCCGCGACCGGCTCGCCGGTCAGCGGATCGGGCTCGAGGTCACCGACGGCGCCATGGGCGTGCTCGCCCACCTCGGCTTCGACCCCGCCTACGGCGCGCGACCCTTGAAGCGGGTCATCCAGCGCGAGATCGGCGACCGGGCCGCGTTGCTGATCCTGGACGGTGCGGTGTCGGATGGTGGCACGCTCACCGTCGATGCGGTCGGCAGTGGCGACGACCGCCGCCTCGACGTCGTCGCCGATCGGTGAGCCGATCGGCCGGCACCGGTTTTTCCAAGACTTGACTTCGCCTTGGCCGGCGGCACACATGGCCGACGGCATGATGTCCACGTTTCCTTCCGCTCGCCGTCTCCAGGGATCCCGCCTCCTGGAGGCGGCGATTGGTTTTTCAGCCGAGTGGGTGCTGATCCGCTTCCTTGAATCGGCGCCGTAGCCCGGTGCTCGCGGCGTCACTCAACCGATGTTGTGTGCCGACGTCGCCCCGCACGAGCTCGAGCCGCAGCCGCAACGGCTTGTTGCCCACGACCGACAGGGTGCCGCCGTCGACCTGCGCGAGACGTCGGGCCAGTGCGAGCCCTCGCCCATGCTTGGCCGACGGGTCGACCGGACCGTCGAACACCGACGCCAACCGAGACTTCGACATGCCGGGGCCCTGATCGATCACCACGACCGATGGCCCGTCGATCATCAGCGTGACCGCGCCCGCCCCGTGCTTGAGCGCGTTGTGGATCAAGATGTCGAGGACCTGACCGGTCAGACCCTTCGTCCCGAACACCGGTGGCGCCGGGTTCGAGGTGATCACCGAGATGTGGCGGCGGACGGCCTGGAAGCGCGGCTGCCACTCGTCGGCATGATCGTTCACGATCGTCGGCAGATCGAAGACCGATCGCTCGTTCGTCGTCCGATTGCGGGCAGCCGCCAGGAGATCGTCGATCGTCGCATTGAGCTGGTCGGTCTGCCGAAGCCCCTCGGCCGCGTCGGCGGCCACGTCCGGCTCGGCGCTCAGACTCAAGAGCTCGAGCCGCATGGCGATCCCGGCGATTCCCGTTCGCAGCTGGTGAGTCGCGTCGGCGGTGAAGTGCCGCTCGTTGGCGAGCATCGTCTCGACACGCATCGCACTCAGATCGAGCGACGATCCGATGTGATCGATCTCGGGGATGTGCGTGCGGACGAACGGGCGGCGGCTGAAGTCGCCGTCGCCGATCCGACCGGCGCGCAGTGCCAACCGTTCGAGCGGGCGCGCCAGCTGCCGGGCCTGCACCGCCGCCAATCCGGCCGCGGCGATGATCGCGCCGAGCGCCAGCATCAGCAAGATGTTGAGCCGACGCCGGAAGTTCTGATCGAGCGGATCGGCATCGGCGACGATCGTGAACTTGGTGCTGTCACTCGCAGTGGCCCGTGAGACCCGTGTCGATTCGACGTTCGGATCGACGTTCTGGACGGACCGAGCGTCTTCGGCCCGCACCACCTGCAAGCCGTCGGTCGGGTCGAGCAGTGGGCGCAGGTCGTCGAGGTTCGGCTCCTGTCCGCTCGCGAGATCCTGCTCGTACGCCGACACGATCGCGCTCAGCCGTAGCCCGAGCCGCGCATCGAGTTGTTGCTCCGCGGCGTCGTAGACGATGAGGCCGACCGGAAGCGCCAGCGCGCCCAGGACGACGAGCACGATCGCGATCGTGGAGATGACCAGCCGACGACGCATGGTCGGGCCGGGTCAGCCTTCGAACCGGAACCCCACGCCCCGAACGGTCACGATCAGCGTGGGCGGATCGGAGTCGTCACCGATCTTGCGGCGCAGAGTGGAGATGTGCGTGTCGAGTGTGCGCGTCGAACCCCAGTAGTTCTCGTCCCAGACCGTCGACATGATCTGCTCGCGGGTGAACGTCGCGTCCGGCTTGCTCATCAGGAGTGCCAGGAGATCGAACTCCTTCGACGTGAGTTCGAGCTCTTCGCCGTCGAGGTAGGCACGACGCGATTCGGTGTTCACCCGCAGCGGGCCGCCGATGATCTCGCGAGGCATCTGGTTGGCGGCCTCGGCCACACGGAGACGGGCCTTGATACGTGCGACGAGTTCGGCGAGACGGAACGGCTTGGGCACATAGTCGTCCGCGCCGGCGCCGAGCCCGACGATGACATCCATCTCCTCGGCCCGTGCGGTCAACATGATGATCGGCAGCTCGGGACGATCCTCACGGACCTTGCGGCAGACGTCGAGCCCGTCGATGTCGGGCAGCGTCAGATCGAGCAGCATGAGGTCGGGTCGTCGAAGCATGACCTGCTCGAGACCCTCCAGGCCACTCGACGCGTGCACGGCTTCGAAGCCTTCGGTACCGAGGACGCGGAGCAACGGTTCACTGATCCGCTCGTCGTCCTCTACCAGCAAAATTGTGGTCACGGATGTCAGCGTACGCCACCGTGGGCGCGAGTTCACGCGTTCTGCGTGTCAAGCGGTCGAGCAGGTCGGTCAGCCCCAGCTCAACGGCGTCGCCGGATCGCGGCCGCATGCGCCGGAAACCCCTCGTGATCGGCCAACGCGATCACCGAATCGCTCATTCGAGCGAGCGCGGATCCCTCGGCCCGGGCGACCGCCGTTCGTTTCAGGAACGTCGCGGCCGTGATCCCCGAGCTCACATGTGCGAATCCGCTCGTCGGCAACGACGCCGGACAACCGATGACGAAGTTGGCTGCGCTGAACGGCGTGTCCTGGCCGATCAGGATCTCGCCGGCATTCACGAGACCACCCACGACGCGGTCGACCTGCGCGTCGGTGACGACGACTTGCAGGTGCTCGGGGGCATAGCGGTTGGCGACCTCGATCGCGGTGTCGAGCGTGTCGACGATCACGGCACCACCGTTCGGCCCGAGCGCCGCCGCTGCCGCTTCGGCGCGCACCGTCGGTAACTCGGCGAGTTGGATGACCAGCTCGGCCTCGACTTCGTCGACGATCCGCTCCCCGGTCGCGAGCAGCACGACCGAACTGTCGGTGCCGTGCTCGGCTTCGATGAGCAGATCGGCGGCGAGGCGGACCGGGTCGGCCGAGTCGTCGGCGATCACGACGCTCTCCGTCGGGCCGAGCAGCATCACGGTGGCGACACCGTGGCGCTGCATCTCGACCTGCGCGATGGTGACGGCCGGCGATCCGGGCCCCATCACCTTCGCGACGCGGGGGATGCGTTCGGTGCCGAAGCCGAGTGCGGCGATCCCAGCTGGACCATTGACTCGGAACACGTCGCGGACGCCGAGCTTCCTGCACACGACGAGCACGGCCGGGTCGACCTCGCCGGCGCCGCCGGGCACCGGAGGAACCACCAGGGCGAGCGACGGGACCCCGGCGACGACGGCCGGGACGGCGAGCTGGTAGGCGACACTCGGATAGCTCGCCTTGCCCGACGGCGTGAACAACCCGGCGGACGTGATCGGCGAGATCTTCTCGCCGACGGTGAGACCGGGCTCCGACTCGAACGACCAGTCTTCGAATCGGGCCAGCTGTTGCTCGTTGAACGACCGAAGGTGGACGATCGCGTCGTCGATCGCGGCATCGACGTCGTCGGACACGGTTGCCGAATCGAGCTCGTCGGCCGACACCCGCAGCCCGTCGGGTTCGATTTCGATGCCGTCGAACCGGCCGAGCGCGTCGCAGACCGCGTCGTCGCCACGTTCGCGGACGTCGTCGATCAGCGCGCCGATCGAGGTGCGCAGCCCTGCGTCGAAGATGTCGTCGAGACCGCGCGCGACGAGCGCGGACCGCCGCCGTTCGTCCATCTCGGCCCATCGCTGTCTCCGCATCACGCTCACGCCCGGCCACGGTATCGGCGACCTCCCCGCCGTTCGCCGGTCGGATCGGACGACCAGGTGCGATCGGAGACAATTCGTTCAGAACCGTGGCGGGACGCCGTCGCACCGCACTGGTCGGAGTAGCGTCATGCCACGTTCCAGTCCGCGCGAACCGGGGAGCGTGCCCATGCCCGTCACCGTCGTCGTCGGCGCCCAGTGGGGTGACGAAGGCAAGGCCAAGATCATCGACCTCCTGGCGAAGGAGCACACGTACGTGGCGCGCTACCAGGGTGGCCACAACGCCGGCCACACGGTCGTGGTCCACGACGAGAAGTACGCGCTCCAGCTGATTCCGAGCGGCGTGCTCTACGACCACGTGATTCCGGTGATCGCGAACGGTGTCGTCGTCGACCTGCCGACGCTGTTCAACGAGATCGACACGTTGGAGCGCCGGGGCATCTCGTGCGCCGATCTGAAGGTGTCGACGCTCGCCCACCTGATCTTCCCGTGGCATCAGGCTCACGATGCGATCGCCGAGGCGATGCGCGGTGACGACAAGATCGGCACGACCCTGAAGGGCATCGGGCCGGCGTACGCCGACAAGGCGCGTCGCGTCGGCGTGCGCGCCGGCGAGGTCGTCGATCCCGAGCGCTTTGCCGCCACGGTGCGGGCCCGGGCGATCGCCGAGAACGAGCTGATCGAGCACGCCGGGGGCGAACCGCTCGACGTGGACGAGATCGTGGCCAGGTTCGTCGCGTTCGGCGTGCGGCTGCGACCGTACGTCACCGACACCGTCACGTTGCTCCACGATGCGCTGGCCCAGGGTGCGCAGATCCTGCTCGAGGGTGCGCAGGCCACGTTCCTCGACCTCGACCACGGCACCTACCCGTACGTCACGTCGTCGAACCCGACCGCGGGCGGCGCATGTGTCGGCACCGGCCTCGGCCCCCGCGACGTCTCGCGGATCGTCGGGATCACCAAGGCATACACGACACGGGTCGGCGCCGGACCGTTCCCGACCGAGTTGCTCGACGACGACGGGGACACACTGATCCACGTCGGCCGCGAGTTCGGCACCGTCACGGGCCGCCGACGACGCGCCGGCTGGTTGGACTGCGTCATGCTCCGCCAGGCGGTCCGTCTCAACAGCCTCACCGAGATCGCACTCACGAAACTCGACATCCTCGACGGCTTCGACGAGATCAAGGTGTGTACCGGGTACCGCCTCGACGGACACACGATCCATTCGTACCCGGATCGGTCCGACATCCTCGGTGCGGTCGAGCCGGTCTACGAGACCCTGCAGGGTTGGAAGACGGATCTGACGCGAGCCCGTGAGTCGGGCGAGCTCCCGGCAGAGGCACAGGCGTTCCTCGCACTCGTCGAGCAACAGGTGGGTGTTCCGGTGAAGGTCGTCGGCGTCGGCGCGGAACGCGACGACTACCTCCTCTGGACGGCCTGACGGCGATGCGACGTTCCCTGGCCGCACCGGCCGCACACGACCGCTCGCTCGCCGGCGCCCATTCGCCCGCACCCGGGCCCGCATCGGGTGCGGTCATGACCTGCCGGGCGGAGATCCCGTGATTCCGCGTTACTCGACGCCGGAGATGACCGAGGTGTGGTCGGACACCTCGAAGTGGGCGCGCTACCTCGAAGTCGAGTTGCTCGCAACCGAGGCCCACGCCGAGATCGGTGTGGTACCCGCCGACGACGCGGCGGCATGCCGCACCCACGCGCCCGTGGCAGACGACGCGTTCGTCGCCGCGATCCTCGAACGCGAGACCGTGACCGACCACGACGTCGCGGCCTTCGTCGACGTCGTGCAAGGGGCGATCGCAGCCGGCGGTGCGGCCGAGGCGGGCAAGTGGATCCACTACGGCCTGACCTCGTCCGATGTCGGCGACACCGTGCTGTGCTGGCAGATGACCGATGCTGCCGACCTCCTCATCGAGGAGTCGGGCACACTGCTCGACACCCTCGTGGAGCTGGCTCGCGAGCACCGCGACACGGTGATGATCGGTCGCACTCACGGCGTGCACGCCGAGCCGACCACCTTCGGTGCCAAGGTGGCACTCTGGGCCCTCCAGGTCGAGCGTGATCGCACTCGGTTACGGGCGGCCCGTGACACGGTCGCGGTGATGAAGCTCTCGGGTGCTGTCGGCACCTACTCGAACATCCCGCCATCGGTCGAGCGGTACGTCGGCGACGCCCTCGACCTGCAGCCCGTGCCGGCCACCCAGGTGATCGCGCGCGACCGCCACAGCGAGTTCCTGTACGCGTGCGCGTCGATCGGTGCCACGTGCGAGCTGGTGGCCGTCGAGCTCCGCCATCTGCAGCGCACCGAGGTTCGCGAAGTCCAAGAGGGTTTCAAGCCGGGCCAGAAGGGATCGTCCGCGATGCCGCACAAGCGGAATCCGATCTCGGCCGAGACGATCTCCGGGCTGTCACGGGTGCTGCGTTCGAACCTGCTGGCCGGTCTCCAGGACGTCGCGCTCTGGCACGAGCGCGACATCTCGCACTCGTCGGTCGAACGGATCGTGCTCCCCGACTCGTCACAGCTGGCGCACTACGTGATGCGACGCCTCGACCGGCTGCTCTCCGGACTCGTCGTGTTCCCGGAGCGGATGCGGACGAACCTCGATGCGAGCTTCGGGCTCGTGTTCAGCCAGCCGGTGCTCCTCGGCCTCGTCGCGTCGGGTCTCACCCGCGACGACGCCTACCGCATCGTCCAGCGCAACGCGATGCGGGCCTGGGACGACGGCGTCGACTTCCGCGGGCTGCTCGAAGCCGACCACGAGGTCCCGAACGATCTGCTCGACGACGCCTTCGACCTCCGACGCTCGCTGCGCCATCTCGACGTCGTGTTCGACCGACTCGACGCGTTGCCAGCCTGACCCCGACCCGTCGTGAGCCGTCCGCGGCCGGTTCGACGGCAGGTCGAGGACCGCATCGAGGATGCCGTGAGCGCGACAACGCCCGGCTGCCGGTCAGACCGACAACACGCCGGTCTCGTAGGCGCGGGCCACGGCGCCCGCACGGTCGGACACGCCGAGTTTGTCGTAGATGTGGATCAGGTGGGTCTTCACGGTCGCCTGGCTGATGTGGAGGTGTTCGGCGATCACCGCGTTGGCATTGCCATCGGCGACCTCACGGATGATCTCGATCTCGCGCGAGGTGAGCGTCGCCGCCGCCGGGTCGCGGACTCGAGCGACGAGCCGTTTGGCGACAGGTGGCGCCAACACGGTCTCACCGGCCGCCGCCCGGCGCACGGCGTCGATCAGATCGTCTGCCGGCGTGTCCTTCAGCACATAGCCGGACGCTCCGGCCTCGACGGCACGCACGATCGCCTCGTCGGTGTCGTAGGTCGTGAGCACCAGGATCCTGGCTTCCGGCCAGGTGGCGCGGATCGTACGGATCGCGGCGACGCCGTCGACGTCGGGCATCCGGAGATCCATCACCGTCACCGACGGCCGATGTTCGAGTGCCGCCTCGGTCGCGGCGCGGCCGTCGGCGGCCGTGGCCACGACCTCGATCTCGTCGTCCGACGCCAGGAGCGCGACGATCCCCCGCCGTACCACCGGATGGTCGTCCGCAACGACGACCGAGATCGGGTCACTCATACGCCGGCTGCCCACATCTCGACAGACGGTACCCGGACGAGGTACCGCCGACGTTTGCCGACGTCGCCGCAGCCGCCGGCTCCTCGAAGCCTGCCGGGGTCGGGACGGATGCCTCGCTCGGGTCCGACGCTGGGCACGCGGAGCAGGCTCGAACCGCCGACCGCCGCCGTCGTCGATCGCGAGCCCGACGGGGGCGGCGCCGTGCGGGGCGGGACCTCCGTTGCCACGCCGCCCAGCCGATCAGCTCATGTCACGGCGACCGATGGCCGCGAGTCCGACAGCGAACAGGGCGGCGGCGAGAACCACGAGCGCGGCCACCGGCACCCAGTCCATCGACTCGGACGGAATCGCCGGGACGTGTTCGAACGGTGACAGGTTCAGCGCCCACTGCGGGAGATCGAGCAACGCGCCGAGCATGCCGGCGACGAGCGTGAAGGCGTAATACGCCCAGGCCGCCAGCGCCAGCCGAGCCGAACGGCCGTACGCGACCATCGCGACACCCCCGGTCACCAGCATCGCCGGAACCATCGCGAGGCCGGCCCCGACGAGCCGAACGATCCAGTCGATGTCTCCTGAGACGGCTGCGAGTCCGAGCCCCTGGGACGCGCCGGCGATCGACAGCATCACCGTGGTACCGACGACCGCCACGGCGACATGACTCCCGGCCCAACGCTCCCTCGAGGTGGCGGTCGCCAACAGCGACTCGGCGCGACCGGCGACCTCTTCGGACCGCGCGCGGAGCACCGACGCAATGGTGAACCCGGTGCCCAACAAGGCGAGGATCAGTGTCGCGGTCGACAGGAACGCGTCCGTGATCGATCCCTCACCGAGCTGCGCGAAGAAGTCCTCCATCTCGGGATTGTCCTCGAGGATCGACTCCGCCTGATCGGCGACCACGCCGTAGAGGAACGCGAACAGTGCGATCGCAACGGTCCACGAGATCACCGACGCGCGTTGCAGGCGCACGGCGAGGCCGAGCGGCGATGAGAGACGCGGTGAGGCTGCCGGCGGACCCGGCCGTTCGGGCAGCAGTCCGGCCCCGAGGTCTCGTCGTGCCTGGAGCTCGAACGCCGCCGAGAGGAGCCCTGCGGTCGCCACGGCCGGCAGCAGCAACACCCACCATCGCTCGTCGTCGAAGGCGCGGATCGCCTGAGCCCACCCGATCGGCGACAGCCACGACAGCGCGCCGCTCCCGACGTCGCCGACCGCCCGCAGAACGAACGAAGCGCCCAGGACCGCGCCACCGAGACCGAGCGCCGCACGTGAACCGCCGGCCACCTGCGCGGCGACGGCCGCGAACGCGGCGAAGACCGTTCCGGCGCCCACGAGCGCGAGGCCGAACGCCACCGAACCCGTCACCTCGAGGTCGTAGGCGAGCAACGTGACCACGACCCCGACGGCGACCACCACGTTCGTCGCCGCGACGGCGACGAACGCAGCTGTGAGCTGCGAATGGCGACCGACCGGCAACGCCCTGATGATTTCTGCCCGTTCCGTCTCCTCCTCGGTTCGGGTGTGTCGCACCGTCATGAACACACTCATCAACGCGACGGCGATGATCGTCCAGATGGCGACCTCGTTCATCACGACCGCGCCCGTCGTCGCGGGAACCGCCGGGTCCTCGAGACCGTACCCGGGGCCGGACTGGACGATCAGCGCCGCGTTGCCGCGAACGAGCCCGGCGTACCGATCCAGATCGGCCTGTGTCGTGTAGAGGCCGGTGATGCTCGCGGCGGTGGCGACGACCAGCCCCACGATCCCGCCCAGCCACAGCAGGACCCTGAAGCGGTCGCGTCGGGCGATCAGCTGCAGGAGTTGCCACATCCCGGCCGTCGGGGCCGTCCCGGCACTCGGCGCACCCGTGTCGGCCGGTAGTACCTGCTCAGCCAGTGCGGTCATCGTCTCGCTGATTCCGTTCGTCTGCATCGCCGATGCCGTTGGTCGCCGCCGCGAGCTCATCGCCGTAATGCCGCAGGAAGAGTTCCTCGAGGGTCGGCGGCTGACTCACGAGCGACCGAACGCCGAAGCGCGACACGATGCGGACCGCGTCGTCGAGCGACTCGCCGTCGACATCGAATCTCACGTGGCCGTCGTCGGTCGTCACGTTGTGGACACCGCCGACCGACTCGAGGCCGGTGATCGGGCGGTCGGTCACGACGGTGATGCTCGTTCGCGTGAGGTACCGCAGTTCGTCGAGCGTCCCGCTCTGCACCGCTCGGCCCTGCCGGATGATCGTCACCCGATCACACAGCTTCTCGACCTCGGCGAGGATGTGGCTCGACAGCAGCACGGTGCGACCTTCCTGCGTCGCCTCGATCACACAGTCCTGGAACACGGACTCCATCAGCGGGTCGAGCCCGGACGTCGGCTCGTCGAGCAGCATCAATTCGACGTTCGACGACAGGGCGGCGATGAGCGCGACCTTCTGCCGGTTCCCCTTCGAGTACGTGCGGGCCTTCTTCCGGGGGTCGAGTGCGAGCCGTTCGATCAGATCGTCGCGGCGCCGCTCGTCGACGCCGCCCCGCAGACGCGACAGCAGATCGATGATCTCACCGCCGGTCAGGTTCGGCCACAAATTGACCTCGCCGGGGACGTAGGCCAAGCGGCGGTGCAGTTCGACCGCATCGCGCCACGGGTCGCCCCCGAGCAGTGTGGCCGTGCCGCTGTCGGCCCGGAGCAGCCCGAGCAGGATGCGGATCGTGACGGACTTCCCGGCACCGTTGGGTCCGAGATACCCGTGCACTTCACCGGTGGCGACCTCGAGGTCGAGGCCATCGAGCGCGCGTGTCGACCCGAACGTCTTGACCACGTCGGAGATCGAGATCGCAACGCTCACGGCAACACGGCCTCCACCGCGGGCAGTCTTGCACGACCGGGAGGATCGGGCGGACTCACGATCCTTCGGCCGGGATGATGACCGAGAGCACCGAGCCCTGCTGGTCGTGGGATTCGATGGTGAGGCGGCCGGCGAGCGATTCGACCCGACGGGCGAGCGTATCGAGCCCCTGTCCGCCCGTCAGCTCGCCGCGATCGGCCACCTGTCCGGGTGCGAATCCGGCCCCGTCGTCGGACACGTCGAGGGCGACGGCGTCGTCGAGGTACGTCAGCGTGACGTCGATCCGAGCGGCGTCGGCGTGCGTCACGACGTTGGCCGTGAGCTCCTGGGCCGCTCGCAGGATCGTGACCTCGACCGCTCCCGGCAGCGGCCGGGGCGTGCCGACGACTCGCAACTCCGCCGGAACGTCGCAGACCTCGGACGAAACATGCCGACGCAACGCGTCCTGCAGCGAGGCGACCTCGAGCTCGGGTGGCCCCATCGCATCGATCAGCCGGCGCGACGCGTCCAGGTTCTGCTGGGCGATCGTTTCGATCGTCGACAGCTCGCCTCCGGAGACGCCTGATCGCTTCGCCGCCCGGCTGAGCAGGACGATCGATGTGAAGCCCTGCGCGAGCGTGTCGTGGATCTCGCCGGACACCCTCGCCCGCTCTTCGAGGATCCCCTGCGACCGCTCGGAGGCTGCGAGGTGACGACGGGTCTCGCGGAGCTGTTCGATCAGCCGGCGTTGCTCAGCGTTCAGAGCCTCGGCGCGGTGCATCGACAACGAGATCGCCGATCCGACGGCGAAGGCGCACAGTGGGATGATCGCCGTCCACGCGGGAGCGTCGACGGCGAACCATGCCGCAATCCACACGGCCGAGGCGAGCCCCGAGAGCGCGATGCCGACCCACGGTCGGTCCAACCACGCCGAGTAGCACACGACGTAGATACCGAAGCTCACGATCGACCACCGGTCGTCGGCGAAGATCAGGACCGTCCAGGCCCCGAGTGCGGCGGCGGTGCCGGCAACGCGAACCGCCACCGGCGGAGTGGTCACCTGTGCCGACAGTGCCGCCACCATGCCGACCGCGGTGATCCACGGCATCGCGGCGAGCGCCGCATCTGCGGCGGTGTCGAACTCCGGTCGGTAGGCGACGGCCATCGCGGCGGCGAACGTGGCGGGCACGATCAGGATCCAGACGAACTCGGCGATGCGCCCCGGGAGCGGGACCGGCGTCGGGTCGCGGTCTGTCTCCGCGCTCACTCCTGAACCCTCCACCGGAACACGAGGCCGGCCGCCGCAGCGCTCAGGGCGAGCCAAACGAGCAGGACGAGATACATCGTCGCCGTCTGCCACGCCCCACCGACCTCGGCTGCCCGGAAACCGTCAGGGAGTAGCGCCCGGCGGGTGCCGAGCGTGGCCCACCGCAACGGGAACAGTGACGCCGTCTGCTGCAACCAGGTCGGCACGTTGTCGAACGGCACGTACACGCCCGAGATGAACTGGAGGACGAGCGCCGGCGGTACCGCCACGGCTGCACCGGCGCGCGGGTTGCGGATGATCCGGCTGAACGCCAACCCGAGCAGGGTCCAGATCGAGAGGTTGAGGGCGAGCACCGTCACCAGGATGGCCCAGCCTGCGCTGTCGGGCAGTGTCACGCCGAACGCGGCGACGCCGATCACGAACATCGTGATCGTCTGGAGAGCAGCCACGGTCGTGACCATGCCGATCTTGCCCAGTATGTACGCCGCCTTGGGCATCGGCGTCCCAGCGAGTCGTTTGAGGGTCCCATCGTGCTGTTCGAGCGCGAGTTGGCTCGCGAGACTCTGAAAGCCGACCGTCAGGCCCGTCGACGCCAGCATGCCGGCGACGTAGTACTGGCTGAAGTCGACGCCGGTGGTCTCGATCTCGCCGCCGAAGATCGCGGCGAACAGCCCGAGGAGGACGATCGGCAACGCGAACGTGAAGATGACCTCCTCGCGCACCCGGCCGAACGCCCGCATCTCGAGGCGGTAGCGCTGGCGCGCCAGGCGACCCAAGGGCGGCGACCAGAACCGGTCCTCCTGGTCTGGCTGGTCGGTGTCGATGGTGTGCACCATCATCGCGTCACCTCCTTCGGCGTCACCATGTCGAGGTAGACGTCCTCGAGCGATGGTCGGCTGACCGTGAGCGAGTCGAGTTCGCCGTGACGGGCGACGAGCTCGGCGACGAGTTGCGACGGTCGTTCCGTCGACACCACGACCACGTCGCCGTCGACCGTCGCGGCCCGCCCTCCCCGTTCGCGATCGAGTTGAGCGTCACGACCGTCGACGTCCCAGTCGGCGGGCGCGACGAACCGGACGGTCGCGGCCGCTCGGTCTCGGCGCCCGATCCGGTCGGGCTCGGCCACGTCGACGAGCCGTCCGCCGATGAGCACTCCGACCCGGTCGGCGAGGGCCTCGGCTTCGTCGAGCATGTGCGTCGTCAACAGGACGGTCACGCCACGGTCGCGGAGGTCGCGGATCACAGCCCAGATGCTCCGGCGCGCCTGCGGGTCGAGGCCGGTGGTCGGCTCGTCGAGGAAGAGCAGGTCGGGGCGTCCGACCAGCCCGCACGCGAGGTCGAGCCGGCGCCGTTGACCACCCGACATCGTGTCGGCGATCCGGTCGGCGTAGGCCCCGAGCCCGACGTGGTGGATCGCAGCCATTGCGTTCATCGGACTCGGGAACAGCGCAGCGAACATCTCGACCGTCTCGCGGACCGTCGATCGTTCGAATGCCGTGGTCTGCTGGAGCACGATCCCGATCCTCGACCGGAACCGTGAGCCGCCGCCGGCGGGGTCGAAGCCCAGAGCCCGCACACGGCCGGAATCCGGCCGTCGGTAGCCCTCGACGATCTCGACCGCCGTGGTCTTGCCGGCACCGTTCGGTCCGAGGAGCGCGAAGATCTCGCCGGCTCGAACCTCGAGGTGCAGGTGGTCGAGGACCGGGTCGCTGCCGTAGGACTTCGACACGTCGTGAAGTTCGATGATGCTCATGGTTCGAGTGTGCGCGAGACCGATGCCCGCCCACATCGACCATCCGGTGGGTTGTGGGGTCAACCGGATGTCGGGGACGCGGCCGGCCTGTGACACTGCGGCAACTCCCCCGCAACACCCGCGCAACACCCCGCGACGGTTCGTGGGCCGGGCATCCCCACGGGCTGACCTGGGGCGACGCGTCGGTTGTGACACCCGTGATGTTCGATGTCCACATGGGCGTCCACAGCTCGGCGATGCTTATCCCCCGGATTTCTCGGTTGTCCACGTCATTGCTCGCTTGTCCCCTTCCTCCCCACAAGCGGCCTCGGCCAGGATGGTCACCCCATGGCTGGTGACGAGAACTTTCCGATCGAACCCGGCGGTGGGGACGGACCACGACGTTCCGACGGCCCACGCAGCGGCGGCCGATCGGGCGGACGCGGTCGCGTCCCACCGCACAACATCGACGCCGAGGAATCGGTGCTCGGCGCGATGCTGCTCTCGCGCGACGCGATCGGCATCGTCAGCGAGATGGGCCTCAACCCGTCCGACTTCTATCGGCCCGCGAACCGGCACATCTTCGATGCGATCCGGTCGCTGTACTCCAGTGCGTCGCCGGCCGACACGGTCACAGTGGCCGACGAGCTGCGACGCGCCGGCCTCCTCGACGAGGTCGGTGGTCCGGGTGCACTGCACGAGCTCCAGAACGCGACGCCGGCGATCTCCTCGGCCGGCCACTATGCGAAGATCGTCCAGGAGACCGCGCTCCTTCGCCAGCTGATCTTCGCGGCCGGCGACATCGCCGAGCTCGCCTACAGCGAACCCGACGACGTGATCAAGGCACTCGACGAGGCCGAGACCAAGGTCTTCAACGTCGCCGAACAGAGGGTGACGGACTCCACTCGCACCATCGAAGAGCTGCTGCCCGAGGTCATGGACCACCTGCAGGAGACATACGACCGTGGCGACACGATCACCGGCGTGCCCACCGGCTACGCCGACCTCGACGAGTTGCTGTCCGGTCTCCAACAGAACGCGCTCTACATCGTCGGGGCCCGCCCCGCGATGGGCAAGTCGAGCTTCCTGCTCGGCATGGCCACCCACGTCGCCCAACAGTCGGCCAAACCGGTGCTGATGTTCTCGCTCGAGATGGGCCACCAGGAGATGACCCAGAGCATCCTGGCCGGCGAGGGCCGGGTCGACCGCACGAAGCTGCGTACCGGCAAGCTCGCCGAGAGCGACTGGGCGAAGATCGGCAAGGCGATCGGCCGGCTCGAGATCCCGCTCTTCCTCGACGACAACCCCCGCGTGACCGTGATGGAGATCCGCGCCAAGGCGCGCCGCATCAAGGCCCGGTACGGCGGGATCGGCCTGATCCTGATCGACTACCTCCAGCTGATGGGCGGCACCGGCAACGCCGAGAACCGCCAGCTCGAGGTCAGCGAGATCAGCCGAAACCTCAAGATCCTGGCCCGTGAGCTCGAAGTACCGATCGTCGCCGCCAGCCAGCTGAGCCGCCAGCTCGAGGCACGTGCCGACAAACGGCCGATGCTCAGCGACCTCCGCGAGTCCGGTTCGCTCGAGCAGGACGCCGACGTCGTGATGTTCCTCTACCGCGACGAGGTGTACCACGCCGACTCACCCGACAAGGGCTCGGCCGAGGTGATCGTGGCCAAGCATCGCGCCGGCCCGATCGGCACGAAGCGACTCGTCTTCCTCGGCCAGTACACGAGATTCGACAACGCCGCCCGCAGCGTCTGATGATGAGCGCGTCCTCAGTTGTCCGCATGGGCCTAGTTGTCCCTACGTCGATGACTACCTGTCCCACATGCGTGTACCTGTCCTGAAGTTCGACACAGAGTGACACAGGGAACGCGCGACCGGCTGATCACACCAACGGTGAGTTCCCCGACGAAGAACCCGGCGTTGACCACGAACGCAAAGATCAGCGCCCGGTGTTCTCGTTGCCCGTTTCCGGGCGGGTCGATCTCGCCGCGCTCGGTCTGGTGCTCCAGATCGTTCGATCGCTGATCAAGATCGTTGTGGAGATCTCAGCGCTTCGGAGGGCTCGGTCTGAGCCATGCCAGAATCGGCTGATCGGCAATCGGAACAAGGGTGTCTCAGTCGCGGACCGGGCTCCGGCTCGACCGTGGCAGGCGCATCGGTGGGACCACCCGGACCCACACGGTGCTGCACCCGAGCTGAACCCCGTCTTCGGAGGCGACACCGTTCCACCAGAATGGCCGGATGACCGATCTGGCAGTCGACGCGCAGGGCCTCGTCAAACGCTTCGGCGACAACATCGCGCTCGGCGGGGTCGATCTCGAGGTGCCGCGGGGCGCGATCTACGGCCTGCTCGGGCCGAACGGGGCCGGCAAGACCACGGCGGTGCGGGTGCTCACGACGCTGCTCCGAGCCGACGCCGGTTCCGCCTTCGTCGATGGTGTCGACGTGGCCGCCGATCCGCACGGCGTCCGTGAGCGGATCGGGCTGACCGGCCAGTATGCGGCCGTCGAGGAGCGCCTGACCGGGCGCGAGAACATGGAGTACGTCGGTCGCTTGTTCCACCTGCCCCGCACCGAGGTCAGGTCCCGGTCGTCCGAGCTGCTCGAACGATTCGACCTGACCGACGCTGCCGGTCGGGTCGTCAAGGAGTACTCGGGGGGCATGCGGCGCCGGCTCGACATTGCGATGAGCCTGATCGCACGACCCTCGGTACTGTTCCTCGACGAGCCGACCACGGGCCTCGACCCGCGCAGCCGGCTCGCCATGTGGACCCTCATCGAAGAGCTCGAACACGACGGCACCACGGTGCTGCTGACGACGCAGTATCTCGATGAAGCCGATCGTCTCGCCGAGCGGATCGTCGTGATCGATTCGGGCAAGGTCATCGCGAACGGCACCTCCGACGAGCTCAAGGACACCATCGGCGGCGACCGGATCAGCGTGACGATCGCCCTCGCCGAGAACTGCGCCGCCGCGCTCGCGACGCTGCGCCCGCTGTGCACGGGCGACGTCGACGTCGGGCACGACGAACGTTCGTTCTCCGCCCCGATCCATTCCGGCGATCGGGTCGTGCCCGGCGTCATCCGTGCGCTCGACGAGGTCGGCGTCGACGTGCTCGACGTCGAGGTCCGACGACCGACGCTCGACGACGTGTTCCTGACGCTGACCGGTCACGCCGCCAGCGACGAGCTCGAGGAGGTCGCACCGTGAGCAGCGTCGAGATGGCGATCAAGGACTCGTGGGTCGAAGCCGAACGTCACCTGCGCATCATTCCACGCAACATCGAGTTGCTGATCTTCGCCACGATCCAACCGATCATGTTCGTGGTCCTGTTCGTCTACGTGTTCGGCGGCGCGATCCAGGTGCCGGGGTTCGCCAGTTACGAACAGTTCCTCATCCCGGGCATCTTCAGCCAATCGCTCGTGTTCGGTTCGGCCTTCACGAGCATCGGTCTGGCCGAAGACCTCGGCAAGGGGCTCGTCGACCGGCTCCGTTCGCTACCGATGTCGCGTGCGGCAGTGCTGATCGGTCGCACGGTGAGCGATCTCGTCCGGAACGTGATCACGTTCTTCGTCATGCTCGCGGTGGCGTTCTGGCCGATCGGGTTCCGCTTCGAAGGTTCACTGCTCGAAGCGGTGCTCGCCACGTTGATCCTCCTGCTGTTCAGCTACTCCCTCAGCTGGGTCCAGGCGTTGATCGGCCTCTCGGTGAGCTCCGTCGAGGCGGCGAACTCGGCCGGCTTCATCTGGATGTTCCCGATGACCTTCGTGTCGTCGGCGTTCGTCGATCCGGCCACGATGCCCGACTGGCTCGAGCCGATCGCCGACGCGAACCCGTTCACGATCGTCACGAACGCCGCACGGGCCCTCTACAACGGCAACCCGGTCGGCAACGACGCGACGTGGTCGGTTCTGTGGTCGGTCGGCATCGTCGTCGTGTTCGCGTTCTTGAGCATCCGTAAGTTCAACAGCTCCACCGCCGCCTGAGCCCCGAGCCCGACGGAGGCGGCGGGAATGCCGGTCGGGACCGCCGAGTTGCACCGAGCATGACGCCAACGGTCCCGCCGCCGTCCGATCCGAGCTACGACATCGAGTTCTTCTGGGATCCGGTGTGTCCGTTCGCGTGGATCACCTCCCGTTGGATCGAGCAGGTCGCCGCCCGACGTCACTTCCGGATCGACTGGCGCTTCATCTCGCTGCGGCTGATCAACAAGCACAAGGATTACGCGAACGAGTTCCCGCCCGAGTACGAGTTCGGCCACACCGCCGGCCTCCGGATGCTGCGTGTCGCGGCCTCCGTCCGAGACGAACTCGGCCGCGACCCACTCGCCGGGCTGGTCGCCGCGTACGGGCACAGCTACTGGGACCTACCGGAGGGTTCGGGCATGCGCACTCGGTTGAGCACGAGTGACCACGTCGTCGAGGTGCTCGCTGCGGCAGGCCTGCCCACCCGGTTCGCCGCGGCCCTCGACGACACCTCGTGGGACGAACTGCTCGACGCAGAATCGGAACTCGCGCTGTCTCGAACCGGACGCGACGTGGGCACGCCCATCATCACCTTCCAGCCACCCGACGGTCTCTCGTTCTTCGGCCCGGTGATCTCACGCGTCCCCGACCCCGACGACGCGGTCGAGCTCTGGGACGCCGTCACGACCCTGGCCCGATTCCCCGGATTCGCCGAGATGAAGCGAAGCCTGCGCGAGCGTCCGCAGCTCACCATCCTCGGGGGCGTCGGCGAGGCACCCGAACACGAAGACTGGCAAGGCGGTCACCGCCGCGGTCATCTCGCCGCCGACCGTTCCGGCTGATCGCTCACCCGGGGATCACTCCGGCATCCCCGACCGGGCTGCTGTACCCGTCGGGGTCGATGATCGGCGGTCGAACTCCGCGGCCCGATCCGACGCGATCGTCTGCACCGGCTCAAGCGGGTCCACGATCGTTCTCCGTACCGGCGCGAACTCGCCCACGTCGAGTGACATCCTCGATCGGGTTCGTCACCGAACGGGAAATTTCTGGTCGGAGCGCCCAGTACGCGCGTTACACTCCGCGCTGGGTTGTACCGCCGGGAGTGATCCGCCGGACTGGGCGGACGAGAGCGGAGTTGGGTGGGCGATTTGGAAGTGGGCAGGGCCAACGGCATCGACGGAGCACCTGTCGAGCGCCAACGGCGTTCACGTCGGCACGGCTCGGCGGGATTCAGCTATGTCGAGGCGTTGGTGGCAGTGGTGCTCGTCGGGGTGTCCGTGATCGCGATCCTCGTCGGACTCCGCACGACGGTCATCTCGGGCCGCGTCGGCAACGAGCGCAGCCAACTGCTCCTCTGGGTCCAGGAGGGCGCCGAGGCCATGCACCGCATGCCATACGTTCCGTGCAGCCCGGCGGGTTCGATGACCAGCGCGCAAGCCGATGCGGTTCGCGCCGCGTACCAGACGAACCTCGATGGCGTCGCCGCCCCGAGCGGCCTGATCGGTGGTTCGCTGACCGTCGCCGAGATCCAGTTCCTCTCGATCGATCCGGCAACCTGGGCCGAGCGGTGGGACGACCGCGTCTGCGACCCGGACTACGGCGTCGTGCTACTCGACCTTCGAGCGACCTCATCGGAGGGCACCACCGCCGACCTCGAGGTGATCGTCGATGACTGAGACCAATCGGGGTACCGACCACGGCTTCACGTTGATCGAGGTCGTCATCGTGACGGTGCTGCTCGGGTTGATGTCGCTCGTGATCGGCTTCGCGATCACCACCGTGCTGCGTGTCACGCCGACCGCGGACTCGCAGGTGTCGAACGCACGCTCCGTGCAAGGACTGGCCGTCTGGTTCCCCGCCGATGTCGCCTCGGCGGTGGCGTCGATGTCGAACATCACCACGACGCCCTCGTCCCTGACGTGCGTCGGCAGCGAGACCGGGCCGGGTTCCAACCTGATCGAGCTTCGGTGGACCGTGGACGAGCCTGCCGCCTCGACCTTCGTGGCGGCCTACCGGCTCGAACCCGGGGTCCGCGGCGACATCGTGCACCGCTACGAATGTTCCGACGCCACCGGACCCTTCGACGACACGAGCTCGCAGACGCTCACGGGGCCGCTCGCCCCAGGAATCGGGACGGCGACCGCGACCCCATCGCTCGACGAGGTCGCGCTCCAGCTGCAGGGGGTCGACGGCACACCGATCCGGATCGAGGCCACACCGCGGAACCCCGCGATGGCCCTGCCCACGACCACGACGTCGCCGCAACTGCCGCCCCCGACGGCGCCGACCTGCTATGTCGAGTTCGACTTCGATCGCTACGGGCCGGTGGCTCGGTCCACGTCGGGTCTCACATTGGACAAGCTCGATCGCGGCGAGACCCTCACCGTGGCGGTCGACGGCAGCGCGTGCGGCATCATCACGATCGAATACAACACCGGCGTCGAGGACAAGTCCCAGACGGTCACCTGGTCGGGAACGTCGGGCTTCGTCACGATCCCGAAGGGCGACGACATGTCGGACACCCCGCGTTGGACTGCCGCCGACCACACCATCAGCATCCACAACAACTGCCCTGCACCGTGCCCCACGCCGCCGCTCGACACCACCACGTTCGAGGTGTCGTGAACTGCGGCCCGCACGACGTCAGCCCACATGGCAGCGGCCTCGACCGTCGCCGTGACGTCGCACGGCCTGATCGCGGTGCGATCCTCCCGCTCGTCCTCGTGTTCATCGTCGTGTTGGGCCTGGTCCTGGCCGGCACCGCAAGGTACACCGCGACCAACCTCCGGTACTCGACCGTGGTGGAGGAGCGAACGGCGGCGGCGGCGTCGGCCGAGGCGGCGATTCGATACGCCGTTCAGCGGGTCGAGGCCAACGCCGTGACGACCTGCGACAACGGACCGGTCACGATCGCACCGACGTACGATCCGGCCGTCGATCCCGTGTTCGCGGACGCCGACACGATCGACATCACCTGCTCGAGGCTCGACAGCGGCCAGGCGACGCTCTCCGATTGGGCAGCCGTCATCACCGCCGAAGGCATCGACAGCAGCATCGACAATCCCCTCGAGATCCGCTCGTCACCCGCCATCGAGCAGGCCGCGACGGGGCGGATCTTCGTGCCGTCACTTCGCCAGTCCGACGTCCGCATCAACGTCGACGCCGTGCGGTTCGACGGCAACCTGGTGTACGACGGATCGGCCGACGACTGCGCCACGATCGACCGGTACAACGGTCCGGCGAGCTTCGACGACGACATCGTGATGAGTTCGGGTTCGTTCGTCTGTTGGCCACAGGCGTGGAGCGACGTCGTCGACGAGCCACCTCTCGCAACCATGCCCGCCCACATCCCGGGTAACCCGTCATGGACGATCGTCGGGAGTTGCCGCGTGTTCGAACCGGGCTGGTATCACCAACTCGAGCTCGACGTCGGCGGCGACAACTACTTCCGCTCGGGCGCCTACGTGTTCGAAGACGTACCGATCGACACCTCCTACGACCCCGTGTCGATGACGACGGCGTCAGGCACGACGATCCTCGCCGGCTACGGCGACGACATCAGGTTCGCGAACCGACTGGTCTCGGGGAGCGGCTGCGATGCCGCACAGGCCATCGACGCACTCGACGGCGGACCGAACGGGGTCACGTGGTACCTCGGTGGCAGCTCGACACTCACCATCAGCCAGGACACGACGATCGAGATGATCCCGATGCTGCACGATGACGGCGCCCGTCGTCACGCAGTCAGCATCCACGTGCTCGACAGCGTGTGGCCGAGCACGCTCGCCGACGGCGACGTGGTCGTCCAGGAGGGCAGCGGCGCCGCGAACAGGGCGCTGTTCCAAGGCCAGATCTGGGCCCCGTACCAGTCCATCGACCTGTACGAGCTCACGGGCGACGCCAACGGTCAGATCACGAGCGGCGTCGTGGCGGCGCAGCTGCTCGTCGACTCGGCGCCGGGTTCGGTCGGGCCGCTCGGGCCCGATCTCACGCAGGCCGATCACGAGCTGCTGCTGAGCGCGACGGCCACGGTGAACGGTGTCACGGTCGAGGCCCGTGCGGTCGTCGAGCACCGCCCCGGTGCTGCAGTCGGCAATCGTGTCGCGGTGCGATCGATCCGGATCATCGACTGAACGCGCGGCCGTCGAATCGACCCTGAACGCCCGACGTAAGCTGCCGGCATGTCGTGGGAGCAGATCGCCGCCGGGGTCGAGTTGCCGTTCGCCGACGATCTGGTGGTGCCCGAACTGCACCCGTACCCGCTGGACGTGCCGTCGCCACCGGCGGTCGACGACATCGAGCGCAGCGCGTACGACGCCGCCGTGCGCCGGTTCCGCGAGTCGGTGACACCCGGCATGACGATCGCCGTCGGCGCCGGGTCACGGGGGCTCACGGGTCGGGTCGAACTCGTCAGGGGTACGGTCACCGCGTTGCGCGATCTCGGCGCCGAACCATTCGTCGTTCCGGCGATGGGTTCCCACGGCGGTGCCACCGCCGAGGGTCAGCTCCACCTGCTCGGTGAGCTCGGCATGACCGCCGACAGCCTCGGCGCCGAGATCCGCGCCACGATGGACACCGTCGTCGTCGCCCGCACCGCGGCCGGCACGCCCGTGCATCTCGACGCGAACGCGGCGGCGGCCGACCGGTTCCTCCCGGTCAACCGCATCAAGCCGCACACGTGCTTCAAGGGCCCGGTCGAGTCGGGCTGCATGAAGATGGCCGTGGTCGGCTTCGGCAAGCAGCCGGGCGCCGCGCTGGTGCACTCGTGCGGACCGATCGAGATGCGCGACCGGCTGCTCGATGCGTGCGCCGCACTCCGCGACACGGGCCGCCTGCTCGGTGGCGTCGGTTCGATCGAGTCGACCGCCGGCGAGGTCGTCCGCATCGAGGGCCTCGGGACCGGCGACGTCGGTGGGGAGTTCGAGCACGAGCTGACCGAGTACGCACGCAAGCTGGTGCCCGCGCTCCCGTTCGACGAGATCGACGTCCTGATCATCGAGCTCGGCGGCAAGGACATCAGCGGCACCACGATGGATCCCAACGTCACCGGTCGCTTCTGGGTCCCCGGTCTCGACGACCTCCAGAAACCACGGGTGAGCTCGATCGTGCTGCTCGACCTCACCGAGGTGAGCGGCGGCAACGCGCTCGGGATCGGGTTCGCCGACTTCATCCCGGCCACGCTCGCCAACCGGCTCGACTTCCGCAAGACCTACATCAACTGCTTCACCGCCGGTCCGGCCGGGATGCGGCGGGCGCGCCTTCCGATGGTGCTGCCAGACGAGGAAGCGTGCATCAAGGCGGCCCTGTCGATGTGCGGCCGCGGACCGACGGAGCCGAAACGCGTCGTCAGGATCCGTTCGACGCTGCACCTCACGAGCTGCCGGGTCAGCGACGCACTGCTGCCGTAGCCCACACGTCGAACCGCTCGGTCATCGTCACGTTTTCGTCAGGGTCGTCAAGTCCGGTCGGTGGCCGCCGATGCAATGACATGTCGCAGCCCGCGCACCTCCCCGCGTTCCGGGCAAGCGAGACTCGGCGGATACGCGCCGACCTCGGCGCCTCGATGATCGAGATCCTGATCGCCATTTCGTTGCTCGGCACCGTGGTGGCGGCGACGCTGACCGGGCTGACCACCGCCATCACCGCCAGCGCGCTGGATCGGGACCACGCCAACGCGCATGCGTGGCTCCAGACCGCGGCGGACATGCTCTATGCGCGCGAACTCGACCAGTGCGATCCGGCGATCGACCCGGCAACCGAGATCGCGGACACGATCGCCGAGTACCAGGCGACGGTGCAGCAAACCGACAACCCCGAAGGGTGGGAGGCCGCGAACATCCACGTGACCGGCGTCGAATGGTGGAGCATCGACATCGATCCGGCGACCGGTCTGGGCACCGAGGCGTGGGGGACGTTGTGCGACTCGGGTGACACCAACCTCCAGCAAGTCTCGATCCGTGTCACCTCGGAGGACGGGCAGATCGTCGAAGAGGTCGAGGTGATCATCGGTGAGTGACCACGCCACGGCACCGCCCACGACGACCACGCGAACGGACCGTGGTTTCACACTCATCGAGGTCGTGATCGTCCTGTCCACCATCGGACTCATCGCCGCTGCGCTCGCGGCGACCGTGTCGGTGGTGCTGCGCACTCTGCCACCGACCGAGGTCCGTGCCGATGACGCCCGCTCACTGCAGGGACTCGTCACGTGGATCCCCCAAGACGTCGATGCGGCCCCACCGGGAGGGTTCGACACGGCGACGAGCGCGTGGCCGTGCGGCGGCCCGGCACCCGCCAACAGCCACAACGTGCTCTCGGTCACGTGGACCGAACGCAACGGCTCGACGACGAACTTCGCAGCGTCGTACCGATACGAATTCGATGGCACCAATTGGCAGATGAGCCGCCACTCGTGTGACGACGGCGGAACCGGGACCATGAGCAACGGGGCACGCCAGAAGCTCACGAGTTCGTTGCCGCCCTGGGACAACTTGGCGCCGCCGGCATCGGTCACGATGTGCGACACGAGGGTCGACGATGCCGGGACCTGCCCGGCCGGGCACGAGATCCTCACGAACACCTCACCCAACGTCGAGTCACTCAAACTGCGCATCACCCGGTTCGACGGCACGGTGAGCACGATCGACGCTGCGCCGAAGAACCCCGACCAGGATCTCGCCGACGATCCGAACGCCAGCACGAACGCGATCCCGACGATCTCGCAGACCAACCACGTCCTCGACATGTATGCGGGCGACACCGTCACACTCGACCTGAACACGACGCACCATCCGACGGACGGAGATGGCGACACGCTGTCGGTCGCCATCGACAGCTCCGAGCCGACGCCGCCGGGCATCACGGCGACGACGGCCGACCCGTTGGACGTGACCATCACAGCCGACCCCAGCCTCTCGCCCGGGATGATCAGCCCGCCACTGGTGCTGATCATCAGCGACCCGCGAGCGGGCTGGGTCGACGCAACCGTCACCGTCAACATCATCCCCGAACCGAACGTCCCGCCAACCCTGTCGCCGTCGACATATCACCTCCAGATCGCTCCCGGCGCAACCAGCGTGCTTCCGCTCGACCTGACCCACGGGGCAACCGACGCCAACGGCGACGCACTGACCGTCACCGTGCTGACGTGGCCGAGCAGCCGGATCTGGCCGCCCACCACCGGTGGCCCGCTCGACCCGCTCGATGTCTCGATCGAAGCCAAAGCTGCTGCGTCCCTCGGCCCCGCCCTCACCCCGGTCACGATGCTGATCGAAGACGGCCGCGGGGGTTCCGCGGTGGCCACGATCACGATCGAGATCGTGGCACCGACCCCCAACAATGCACCCACCGTCACGACGTCGAACATCGACATCGACATGTACGCCGGCGAGACGGTCTCCCTCTTCCTCGATGCCACCCACGGTGCGAGCGATCCGGATGGTGATCTGCTCTCGGTCAGCATCGACGCCAGCGCACCACAGCCACCCGGTATCACGACGACGCGTCCCGGCGGATTGGAGGTCGAGCTCACTGCTGACGCAACCCTCGTCGACGGGCCGATCGGGCTGCCCGTGAGTCTCGAGATCGAGGACATCCACGGCGACCACGTCGATGTCACGGTCTCCATCACGATCCTCCCCACGCCGCCGCCACCGTCGGACTGCGCACTGGGCACGCTCACGGCCAGCCCGAACCCCGTCCAGCGCCAGGGCAACGGAAGCGGACCTCGCCATCTGAAGGACGACGCCATGGTCACCCTGACCTACACCGGTTCGTGTGACGGGCTCGTGCTCACCTACGACACCGGCGACACGAGTGGTCTCGGTGTCGGCACCGGGCGCGTCTTCCCGCCCGGCTCCCCGTCGTCGATCGTCATCTACGCCAAGGGCAACGGCGGCACCGAGAAGTGGCTGACCGGACCATTCACCCTGACCGCGTCGACCACGTCCGACGTCAGCCCCTCCGAGATCACGACCACGCTCACCGTCAGCTGAGGACACGAAGATGCCATCGACCCCCGCGACCGCCACCAGCCGTCATCGCGACGAAGGCGGCATCCTCCCCATCGTGCTGGTCTGCTCGGTCGTCCTCTCGCTGGTCGTCGGCGGGATCGCAACGTACATCGCCACCGGACTCCGATACGGCCAGATCGTCGAGGAACGTGCCGACCGGCTGGCGGCCGCGGACGGCGGCATGCGCTACGCCGTCGAACGTCTGACCCTCGGCGCCTCGCGGATCTGTGCGACGGCGGGCGGCGACACGATCGATCCGCCGGACACGAACGGGGCCGTCGTGACCGTGACGTGCACCCAGGTGGGTGACGGGTTCGACGACACCAACGGGTGGGCGCTGATCCTCACAGGTGAGGGGGCGCCCTCGACCGAACCCCTGCTCCGCACGCAGTCCGGTGCGTCGTTGAACAAGCTCGTGGGCGGACCGGTCTACATGAGCCGCCTCGGGTTCGCCACGGCCGCACCGCTCCAGTTCCGGTACAGCCAGCTGCTCTACACGGGGTCGGACTCGAACGGCGATGGCACGGTCGACTGCAACGCGACGCCGTCGATTCCGGCCAACGTCAGCTTCGACTCGACCTCGCTCGGCCTCGCCTGTACCCCCCGGCCCTGGAGTCGCGCAGCGAGCCCGGACGGCATGTACACCGAGCCGAACATCGGGCCGCTCCCCACCAACCTCAACCCGGCGCCGACGCTCGTGGGCAGTTGCAAGGTCTTCTCGCCGGGCCACTACACGGTGGCGCCGAGTCTCGGCTCCCACAACTACTTCATGTCCGGCAACTACCTGCTCGACGGCGTCACGATCGACGTCAAGAACGGCAAGGTCACTGCCGGTCATGCTGCCGGCGACGGCAGCGACGGCTCCGCACAGTTCATCCCGAACACCACGTGCAACGCGGCACGCAACGCCGACCCCGGCATCGGCGTCACGACGTCGGGCGTGACGTTCTACATGCAGAACGGCGCCCGGTTCGAGCTGAACGCCAACGGCACCCTAGAGGTCATGCGACGCAAGCAGGGCAAGTCCTACGTGAGCGTGCACGTGCTCGACGACGCGCTCACCTGGAACCAGGACGTCATCAACCAGGGTCCGGGTGCCAACAAGGACATGGTGATGCACGGCCTCGTGTGGGCACCCGACGCCCGGATCAGCTTCGACGAGGTCACGAACACCGCCAACGGGCAGCTCCTGGGTGGGGCCGTCGTCTCGAACGTCGACCTCAGGTCGTCGGCCTCGGCGATCGGTTTCATCATCGCCGTCGAGCCGTCCGATCTGCACGGCAAGCTCCAGCTCGATTCGGTGGCCGTCCTCGACGGTGGCACCACGACGATCCGCTCGATCGTGGACTACCGCCCGACCACCAGCTACACGGCCGTCACGTCCTGGCGAGTACTCGACTGATCCGGTCCACCACGGGTGGGCGCGAGACCGACCGTCGCCGATCGATCGAGGCTCGGCACCGAACGGGCGCCGTCGGTGCGATCCTGGAAGTCGGATCCCTGGTCCAGCGACCTGGTCAGTCACCGGGTCGGAACCCGAGATCGGTCGCCGTGAGGAGCGGCGCGTACGCGACGCCCGCCTCCTCACACAATGCTGCGCAGGTGTCCCCACGGTCGACGATCAGCGTGACCAACACCGGGACGGCACCGAACTCGCGCACCACCTCGACCGCCTCGATCAACGACGTGCCACGGGTCGTCGTGTCCTCCGTGATGACCACCCGGTCACCCGGCACGATGGCACCGGCCAGACGGCCCATGACCCCGTGATCCTTCGCTTCCTTGCGCACGCTGAAGCTGCGGAGCGCTCGCCCACGCGTGGCCCCGATCGCGGCGACACCGTACGCGACCGGGTCGGCGCCGAGGGTCAGCCCGCCGATCGCGGTTGCGTCGTCGGGGATCCGTTCGAGCATCGCGTCGGCGACGAGCAGGATGCCGTCGGGGCGGCACGCCGTCTGTTTCGTGTCGAGGAACCACGACGACGTGGCGCCCGACTTCAACGTGAAGTCACCACGTTTCACCGAATGTTCCAGCACGTGCTCCCGCAGGGCGTGCAGCGTGGGAGACAGGACCGGCAGATCACTCATCGCCTCAGCACGCTAGCCCCCGCCCCCGGAGGCGACGGCCGGCAGACGACGGGATCGCCACGGGATGACTCCGGTGGGGTCGATAGGGTCGCCGACATGCAACTGGGCGACATCCGCATCTTCACCGAACCTCAGCAGGGCGCCACCTATGACGACCTCCTCGGTGTGGCTCAGCGTGCCGAGCAACTCGGCTTCGGGGCGTTCTTCCGGAGCGATCACTACCTGAAGATGGGCGACACCGATGGTCTGCCGGGTCCCACGGACGCCTGGGTGACCCTGGCCGGCATCGCTCGAGAGACGAGCACGATCCGACTCGGCACGCTGGTGACGGCCGCCACGTTCCGTCTGCCCGGACCGCTCGCCATCTCCGTCGCCCAGGTCGACCAGATGTCCGGCGGTCGGGTCGAGCTCGGCATCGGCGCCGGGTGGTATCAGGCCGAGCACGAGGCGTACGGCATACCGTTCCCCGATCTCGGTGCCCGCTTCGACAACCTCGAGGAGCAGACGGCGATCATCCACGGCCTCTGGAACACGCCCGACGGCGAGACGTTCTCGTTCGACGGCGACGTCTGGCACGTCTCGGACTCCCCCGCTCTGCCGAAGCCGGTCCAGGCGGGTGGGCCGCCGATCGTGATCGGTGGTGGCGGCGCGACTCGGACCCCACGACTCGCGGCGAAGTACGCGGCGGAGTTCAACCTGCCCTTCGCCGACGTCGACGCCTTCGCGGCGCAGTGTGACGTCGTCCGTCGGGCCTGCGAAGCCGCCGGCCGCGACCCCCGCGACCTCACCTACTCGATCGCGCTCGTGGCCTGCGCCGGCGCCGACGAGGCTGCGGTCGCACGGCGGGCGGCCGCGATCGGCCGCCCGCCCGGCGAACTGCGCGAGAACGGCGTCGCCGGCACGCCCGCCGAGATCCGCGCCGCGATCGAACGCTGGTCCGATGCCGGCGCCGAGCGGATCTATCTGCAGGTCCTCGACCTCTCCGACCTCGATCACCTCGACACGTTGGCGGACGCCATCACGGGCTGATGATCACGCGTCGGTGGTTCGATCGCGTCACCGTGGGCCGCACGTCGATCGTCAGTCGTGCCGCCGAACTCGCAGGAGCACCTCTTGGGCGTACGTGGCGGTGTGCCGACCGTCGGCATCGAAGACATGGCCGACGGCCAGCCCACGCGACCCCGCGAAGTGATGGCAACTGACGTCATGCAGATGCCACCGATCGGCTTCGAGGGGCCGGTGGAACCACACGGTGTGGTCGAGGCTGACGCCGGTGAAGTCATCGCGCGAGGCAGCCGGCACGTGCTCGAGGTAGACGGCCCGGACAGCGTCGGTCGCCAGATCGTCCGACAGGTACGACAGCCAGCACTGATCGAGCAGCGCGGCACGCACTGCGTCGTCACGAGGGCAGTCGTCGCGCACCCGCATCCAGGCCGTCGACCGACCCGAACCGGCACGCGGCGCACCGTGCTCGGACACCACGTCCACCCCGCATCGTGCGAAGTGCTCGGAGAACGACGAGTCCGCGACGTCATCGGGCGGAGGAACGGCGGGTGCGCCCACCGTCTGGATCTCCACGGATGACTCCGTGCGCTGGAACGAGCACTCCGCGTTCAGGATCGCACCGATCGCCTGCCGGGCGACGACCCGGCGTGTCGTGAAACTGCGTCCGTTGCGGATGCGATCGACCTCGTACCGGATCGGCTCGTCGTGGTCGCCGGGACGGATGAAGTAGGCGCGAATCGAATGCGGGACGAAGTCGGGTTCGACCGAGAAGGCGGCTGCCCGGAGCGATTGGGCGACGATCTGCCCCCCGTACAGACCTCCCCACGGATACCGCGGACCCTGACCGACGAACGTATCGGGCCCATGTTGCTCGAGATCGAACATGACGCTGCACGCTATTGCATCAAACGATCGGGCACGTACACTCATTATCCATGGCTGCCAAGCGTGGACCCAAAGAAATGACCGATGAACACAAAGCGGCCCTCGAGCGGGGCCGGGCCGAGGGGCGAATCGTGCGCGATTACCTCGAAGCGCTCCGGAACTCGAAGCCGAAGCGTGGACGCAAACGCACCCCGGATTCGATCAGAAGACGACTCGAGAAGATCGACGACGCGCTCATCGATGCGAGTGCCATCGAAGAGCTGCAACTCGTGCAGGAACGGCGGGATCTGAACGCCGAGCTCGAAAGCCTGGACGCCGGAGTCGACCTGTCCGAACTGGAGGATGCCTTCGTCGGCGTCGCCGAGGCGTACGGCGAGCGGAAGGGCATCTCCTACGGCTCATGGCGCGACGTGGGCGTGTCGGCCGCGACGTTGAAGCGCGCCGGCATCACCCGCGGGAGCTGACCGGCGGCCGACCGCACCACGACGGGCCCCGCCGCAGCGGGGCCCATTCGTCGTGTCGGTTTCGTCGTGTCGGCCCGACCGTGTCGAACCGATGCGTCAGTCGTCGGCGACCACGTCGACCGTCACCGGGAACGACACGTCGCTGTGCAGCGACGCCGTCACCGTGTGCTGGCCGACGGTCTTGATCTGCTCGTCGACGTGGAGCACCTTGCGATCGAGCACGATGCCGGTCTGCTCCTCGATCGCGGCCACGATGTCGGAGCTCGTGACAGACCCGAACAACTTGCCTTCGGCGCCGGCCTTGGCGGCCACCGAGATCACCTTGGGTACGAGTGTCGACGCCACCGTGGTGGCGGCTTCGCGATCGCTCGCGTCCTTGAGGTCACGGGCCCGACGCATGCGTGCGGCCTGGGCCACGGCCCCCTCGGTCGCCTTCATCGCATGACCTTTCGGGAACAGGAAGTTGCGGGCATGGCCGTCGGCCACATCGACGATGTCGCCGCGCTTGCCGAGACCGCTGACGTCATTGCGGAGGATCACCTGCATGATCAGGCCTCGCTCTCGTCGGTCGACACCTCGACCGTGCCGTCGGCAACGCTCGTGTCGGCCTCGTCGGTGCTCGGGGCACCCCGCTCGGCTTGGTTGTCGCGGCCCTCGTCGCGCGGCGGGCGGCGATCGTCACGATCGCGATCGCGCCCACGGCCCGGACGGCCAGTGGAGGCCACCCGTCGAGCGTACGGCAGCAGCGCCATTTCACGGGCGATCTTGATCGCATTGGCGATCTCGAGCTGCTGCTGACGGTTGTTGCCGCTGACCCGCATGTTGCGGATCTTGGCTCGGTCACTCATGAAGCGGCTGAGCAGGTCAACGTCTTTGTAGTCGACGTACTCGACCTTCTCGATCACGAGCGGGCTGGTCTTCTTCTTGTACTTGCGGGGATTCTCGGGCTTCCCGCGGCCACGTTGTGGCTTCTTCGCCATGGTGTTTCAGGTCCTTCCAAGGACGACTCGGTCGCTGACGACTCGAAATCGAGGGGTACGAATCAGAACGGCTCTTCGTCGCCGTAGACAGGGTCGGGAGCACGGTTGGCTGCGGAGCCGCCACCGCCACCAGTGCCGCCGCCACCGGAGAAGCCGCCGTCGCCGGTGTTCGTGCGCTCGGTGCGCTCGACCTGGGCCTGCGCCCAGCGGAGGCTCGGGCCGACCTCGTCGGCGACGACCTCGACCACGGACCGCTTCTCTCCGTCCTGCGTCTCCCAGCTGCGCTGTTCGAGACGCCCGGTGACGATGGCGCGGGCACCCTTGGTGAGTGTCGCCGAAGCGTTCTCACCGAGCTCGCCCCAGCACACGACGTTGAAGAACGACGTCTGCTCTTGCCATTCGCCGTTCTGCTGGTAGCGCCGGTTGACGGCGAGGCCGAAACTGGCGACACCGCGACCACCGGTGGTGTACCGGAGTTCGGGATCTCGGGTGAGGTTTCCGATCAACGTGACGGTGTTTGCTGCCATTGCTGGCTCCCTTCGTGGTTCGGCTCGACCGAAGTCAGGCCGTGACCGCCATGCCGCGGCGCTCGGCCTCGGCCTCGGGCAGTCGGATGAGCTTGTGGCGGACGACATCGTCCGCGAGACGGAGCTGACGCTCGAGCTCGTCGAGGGCGCCACCCTCCGCAAGGCACTCGACCACGAGGTAGTAGCCGGCTTCCTTCTTGTTGATCGGATAGGCGAACGGACGTTTGCCCCACCAATCGGGCTTGCCGTGGACCGAACCCCCGGCCTTGCCGACCTCGTCGACGACCATCTTGGTGTACGACTGGGCCTTGGGATCATCGACGTCGCCGTCGATGATGACCATCAACTCATAAGCACGCATCATGCGTGTGTTCTCCCTTCGGACATGGTCACCGGGTCGCCTGCGGCGTGGTGACCGACGGCCCCATCCGGATGATGGAGCAGGGTCATATGTCGGGCGGAAGTGTAGCGGAGCCCCGATCCACATGCTCCCGAGTCTGGAGTGGGGGTGTGACAGGCACGCGCGAAACGCCCGCTGAGCAGCCGCGACGTGGGCCGGAGACACTCAAGTCCGAACGCTGGCCCACCGATCAACCTGTGTGCCACATCCGACGCTCGCGCGGAGCTCACCACTCTGGCTGCGACTCGTCGCGCTCGTGGTACTCCCGATCGTCGCGCTCACCGTGCTCGGTCTGCAGCGCATCGACTCCGAGCGCCGGGCGGCCGACCACGCCTCCGACACGATCGACGCCGTGGAGCTCCGAGCCGCAGTCGCCGCCGTGTTGCCCTCGGCGCAACTCGAGCGAACCGCCCTCGTCGGGCTGGCGCGGGTCGACGAGATCGGCATACCGCGTCCGTTCATCGTCGGACTGACCGGTGTCGACTTCGAGTCGATCTACGGCGAGAACCAGGCGGAGCTCGACCGCAACCTGACCGAGTTGATCGACCGACACCCTGACGTCGCGTTGCCCGACGGAGACACGCTCGGCGAACGGCTGACGGTCATCGAGCAGAAGTTGGCGACTCAGCGCGACCTCGGCGCGACGGGCCGGGCGGGCGTCGCCGACGTCGACCGTGTGTTCGACGAGCTGGACTCCGTGCTGAGCGCGGCGCTGACCTCGGATCGGACCGCCGCCACGAGGTCGATCGCGCTCGACCGGCAACGAAACCAGCTCGACTCGCTGAGTGCGGTGGTGCTCAGCGCCGGGGAACTCAACCGTGTCCTGATCGCCGAACTCGTCCAACAGGCGCCCGATCGTGCAGCGCTCGCACGCGCCGAGGCGGCGCACGAGGCGTACCTGGACACCTTCGCGTCCACGCTCGATGCCGAGGATCGGGCCGAGCTGAGCCGGATCAGCGCCGAGCACATCAGCGAATCCGACGACCTGGAACTCGGCGACGGGGCGACGGACCTGATCTCGAACCCGATTCAGATCCGGGCCGCGGCGGAGAACCTGCTCGCCCAGTTCGCGTACCTCGACGCGCTCGCCGACTACTCCGACAGCTTTCTCGAGCAGACCGCCGACACCGTGCGAACCCAGGCGGCGAACGCTCGCACCGAAGCGACCCGCACCGAGCTCCTGATCTGGACGATCGCCGTGCTGACGTCGCTGCTCGTCGGTCTGGTGCTCTGGTCGATCCTGACCCCGATCCGTCGGCTCGCACGTCGAGCCGACGCCGTCAGCAGCGGCCATCTCGACGACGACCCGCTGCCCCTCCAGGGCCCGCGCGACATCCAACGCCTGACCGCCACGATGAACGACATGGAGGCCGCCCTCGGGCGGGTCAACGATCGGATCACGAGACTCGCCGCCGGAGACGTCGACGACCTCGATGTCGACCTGCCGGGGACGATCGGCGTGTCGCTGCGCAACTCCGTGCGTCATCTGGCCTCGGTCACGTCGCAGCTCCACCGCAGCGAAGCCCTGGCGTCGGCGATCATCGATCAGGCCGACGACGCGATCTGGACGGTCGATGAAGGAGGTGTGATCCTGTCGGCGAACGATGCCAGCAGTCGACTGACGGGCCGGACGGCCGACGACCAGGTCGGCCGCCCCATCGACGAGCTGATCTCGCAGACCAACGGTGAAGCCGTCGTGCTGACCCGCCATCAGCCGGTGACCAAGGTGCTCGTCGCCCGGAGCGTGATCGACGCCGGCGATGACCGGGTGATCACGGTGATCGCCCACGACATCTCGGAGCGAAGCCGATTCGAGGAACGGCTCGCGTACCAGGCGATGCACGACGCGCTGACCGGTCTGCCGAACCGCTTCGCGCTCCTCGAGTACGTCGAGACACTCAGCCGCGAACACCCCGGCGACGTGGCGGTGCTGTACCTCGACCTCGACGGCTTCAAGTCGGTGAACGACGTGCAGGGTCATGCCGTCGGCGACCGGGTGCTCGCAGAGATCGCCTCGAAGCTCGCCGACTCGGTCAGGGACGGGGAGTTCGTCGGGCGGCTCGGGGGTGACGAGTTCGTCGTGGTCACCCATGAGTTCGGGGACCTCGAGGACGTCATGGCACTGGCCGAGCGGCTCGTGCGCGAGGTCGAGCTCCCGCACGAGGACGGCGGTCAGTTCTTCTCGCTCTCGGTCAGCGTCGGCGTCGCCGTTCCTCCCCGAGGCACCGAACCGCTCGAGATGATCGGACAGGCCGACAATGCCGTGTACCAGGCCAAACGACAGGGTCGCGGGCGCGTCGTGCTGTTCGACAGCGAGATGCAGCGCAAGCTCGACGACGAGACCGAACTCGAGCTCGCACTCGGTCGCGCCGTCGACAACGGCGAGCTCGTCATGCACATCCAGCCCGTGTTCGACCTCGTCAAAGGCCGGATCAAGGGCGGCGAGGCACTGGTGCGCTGGAACCGTCCCGGCCACGGCATGATCCCGCCCGGTGACTTCATCCCGGTGGCGGAGCGTTCGGACCTCATCCTCGAGCTCGAGCGATGGGTGCTGACCCAGGCGTGCGAGCGGCTGGTCGCCTGGCGCGAGCGCGAGGCGAGCTGCCCCTACCGGATCGCCGTCAACATCTCCGGCCGGCATCTCGCCGAGGGGGATCTCGTCGCCGACATCCGGGAGATCGTGGAGCTGACGGGTGCCGATCCGTCGATGCTCGAACTCGAACTCACCGAGACCCACCTGCTGGAGGACATGGGACGTGCGACCCGAGCCCTCGACCAGTTGCGTGGGCTGGGCGTCACCATCGCCGTCGACGATTTCGGAACCGGTTACTCGTCGATGACCTACCTACGTGAGCTCCCGGTCGATGTGCTCAAGATCGATCGGACCTTCGTCGCGCGCGCCACCGAGCACGGCTACGACTCGACGGTGATCGAAGCCGTCCTCGCGATCGCCCGCATCCTCGAACTGAGTGTCGTCGCCGAAGGGGTCGAGACGGCCGAGCAGCTCGACTTCGTCCGCAGCCGCGGCTGCGATGCCGCTCAGGGCTTCCTGATGGCACGCCCCATGCCGGTCGACGAGGCCGAGTCGGTGATCTTCGCCACGACCGGCGGCGACGTCGCGAACGAGGTCTGGGCGCAGGATTCGGGCGGCGTCACAGCAGACGGGCGGCCGACTCGAAATCGTCGTTCGTGAGGGTCGACAGCTCGTCGCGTCCGAGCGACGCGATGTCGGTGCCGGTCAGTCGGAGCGCCTGGCGGTTGATCGCCTGCTCGAACAGGTTCCGGGCGTACCGGCCGTTGCCGAACCCGGTGTGCCGATGCGCCTTGTCGAAGATGACCATGAGCGCGTCGTCGGCGCCGGGGCCCAGCCGGTATTCGGCGTCGGCGGCCATGCCCCGAGTGATCTCGACGAGCTCCTCGGAGGAGTAGTCGGGGAACTCGATCTCGCGTGCGAACCGCGACCGGAGGCCGGGGTTCGAATCGAGGAACTGATGCATCAGGTTCGGATATCCGGCCACGATCACGACGAGACGGTCACGGTGGTCCTCCATGCGTTTCACCAACGTCTCCACCGCCTCCGCACCGAAGTCGAGGCTCCTGGGCCCGGGCGGTGACAGGGCGTACGCCTCGTCGATGAACAGCACACCGCCGAGCGCCCGCCGGATCGCACGATTCGTCTTGTACGCCGTGTGGCCGACGTACTGCCCGACCAGCCCGGCCCGATCGACCTCGACCAGGTGACCGCGCTCGAGCAGACCGATCGACCCGTACATCTCGGCGACGAGGCGCGCCATCGTCGTCTTGCCGGTGCCCGGATTGCCGAGGAAGACGAGGTGCTGGCTCGTGGGCACCTCGGTCAGGCCGCGTTCGGCACGTTCACGCTGGATGCGCAAGAACGCGATCAGCGTCGAGATCTGCTCCTTCACCGAGGCCAGGCCCACGAGCCCGTCGACCTCGGCCTGGATCTCGTCGAGCGGCCGTGGCGCGCCTGCCCGGCCGCCGGTGCTGCGACGGTCGACCCGACGCTCGGCCTCACGAAAGGCGTCGGAGCCCGCCTGGCGGAGTCGCCGCCCGATGTCTCGTGGTCGCCGCAGCATGCCCTGGACAGTACCGACCGGTGGACGCCGTGACCGCACAGGTCGCCATCAGCCGACCGGCGACGCCGTGATCACCTCGCAGCGGTCGGAAGTCACCACGCCGACACAGCTCGCCGCTGGTAGAAACGTCCCGTGCTCCTGCAAGTCGAGGATCGAGGTCGTGCGCGCCTGCGCCGCTACGCCTCGTTCGTGCGCGCACTGGTCTCGTTCCATCCGAGGCTGTTCTCGATCGCCGTCGGCGGCGCGCTGCTGTTCGCCCTGTCCACCGTGGCATCGAGCGTCGCCGTGCAATGGGTCATCGACCACGTGATCGTGCCGCGCTTCGACCCCTCCGACGGCGAAGAACCGGTCACGGGCACCGTCGTGATCGGTTGCCTCGCGATCATCCTGATCGGCGTGATCCGCGTCATCGGCGTCATCCTGCGCCGCTCGTTCGCCGGGATCACCGAGTGGCGGACGGCGGAGTCGCTCAGCAGTCAGGTCATCGACCAGCTCGTCGACCAACCACCGAGCTGGCATCAGCGTCAGTCGGACGGTCAACTGCTCGCGCGCGCCGGCGTCGACGTCGACACGAGTGTCGGCGTGATGGCACCGATCCCGTTCGCCACGGGCACGGTGCTGATGGTGATCGTCGCCGGCGCGTGGCTGATCTACACCGACCTCGTCATGGGGCTCGTCGCAGTAGCGGTGTTCCCGCTCCTCATGATCCTCAACGTCGTCTACGAACACCGGGTGAGTCGCCACTTCGACGACGCCCAGCAGGCGATCGGTGAGTTCTCCGGTGCCGTGCACGAGAGCTTCGAGGCCGTGCAGCTCGTGAAGGCGTACGGCGCTCAGGACCGCGAGACCGAACGACTCGCGGGCATGGCGGGCATGATCCGTGACGCCCGCATCAAGGCCGTCATGATCCGTGGCTCGTTCGAGGCCGTCCTCGACACGCTGCCGTCGCTCGCCAACATCGGGCTCGTGGTGCTCGGCGCCCACCGGGTGAGCGCTGGTGCGCTGTCGGTCGGCGAGCTGTCGGGGTTCATCTTCATGTTCACGCTGCTCGTCTTCCCGCTGCGGTTGATCGGGTACGCACTGTCGGAACTTCCGCATTCGTACACGGGCTACCGACGCGTGCGGGCCACCGTCGACGACCCGCTCGACCCCGACCCGGAGGACACCATCGCGATCGCCGAGGGCCGGGCCGGCGTCGTGCTCGATGCGGTGTCGTTCACCTTCCCGGGCGAGGAGCAACCCGTCGTCGCCGATGCCACCGCAGAGATCGAGCGCGGCACCGTGACGGCGTTCGTCGGACCGACCGGCGCAGGCAAGTCGACGCTGCTCGACCTCACCGCCGGGCTGCTCACGCCGACGATCGGAACCGTCGCGCTGGCGCCCGGGCCCCGAGCCGTGGTGCTGCAGGAGCCGTTCCTGTTCAGCGGCACCGTGCGCGACAACGTCGTGGTCGCATCCGACCTCGACGACGACGCCGTGTGGGATGCACTCCGGTTGGCCTCGGCCGATGCGTTCGTGCGCGATCTCCCGTCGGCCCTCGACACGGTGGTCGGCGAACGTGGGGTCACGTTGAGCGGTGGCCAGCGCCAGCGCATCGCCCTCGCGCGGGCGCTCGCCCGACGGCCCCGGATCCTGCTGCTCGACGACACGACCTCGGCGCTCGACCCGGCGACCGAGATGACCGTGCTCGACAACTTGCGCCATGCGCTCGCGGACACGACCGTGGTGATGGTGGCGTCGCGGCCGTCGACGATCTCGCTGGCCGACGACGTCGTCTACGTGGCCGCCGGCCGGATCACCGCCCACGGCACGCACGACCGGCTGATGGCGACGGTGCCCGAGTACCGGGAGCTCGTCGAAGCGTTCGAGACCGACCGGTCGGCACCGATCGGTGGTGCGTGGTGAGCGAACCGATGGGCCGCTTCACCGCCGTGGGTGCGATCGGTCGCGGCCTCGACGAGGCCCCCGTGCTACGTCAGGGGCTCGGGCTCACCTGGCTGATCGCCGCTCTCGGCGCCGGCGGTCGCGTGGTCGTGCCCATCGTGGTGCAACAGGCGATCGACCGTGGGATCCTCAACGACGAGACCGGGGTCGATCTCGGTTTCGTCGTGTGGTGTGCCGTCATCGGTGTCGTCGCGCAGCTGGCGGCGGCGTATTGCCAGCGGACCGCGATCGTGCGGCTCGGGACCCGGAGCGAGCGAGCCCTCAACGACCTGCGGACCCGGCTCGTCGGCCACATCCACCGGATCAGCCTCGCCGACCACAACGAGGAGCGGCGCGGTTCACTGGTCGCCCGGGTCACGAGCGACATCGAGACGCTCGCCGAGTTCTTCCGCTGGGGCGGCCTGGCGCTGCTGATCAACGGCACGCTGATGCTGATCGTGGCCGGCGTGATGCTGGCGTACAACTGGCTGCTCGCCCTGATCGTGATCGGTCTGGCGATCCCACTCTTCGCCGTGCTCCAGGTGGTCCAGCGACACCTCCGCGCCGCATACGACCTCGCGCGCGAACGCAACAGCGACATGTTGTCCTCGCTGAGCGAGCTGGTCACGGGTTCGGAGACGATCCGCGCCTATGACGCCGGTGAACTCTTCCGGGAGCGAACGAAGGGCACGGTGGCCCGGCGCCGCCGGGCACAGGTGCGTGCCAACGTCATCAGCGCCTGCATGGGCAGCACCGGTGATCTGTTCAGCGCCGTCACCATCGCCACCGTCGTCGCCGTCGGCGTCTGGATCGGGCCTGCGGGTGGTCTCACCGCCGGGGCGCTCATCGGCTTCGTCTTCCTCGCGTATCGGTTCCTCGAACCGATCTGGGAGTTCACCGAAGTCCTCGACCAGACCCAGAACGCCGTCGCCGGGTTGCGCAGGGTGCTCACGGTGCTCGACATCCCGGCGGGCCCGCCGCCGACCGATCGGCCCCGCCCGCTGCCGCCGGGCCGCCTCGACATCGACGTCGACGACGTCACCTTCTCGTACCGGAGTCGTGCCGATCGAGGACTCAACGACGACATCGTGCTGGAGCGCATCTCACTGCACATCCCAGCGGGGCAACAGGTCGCGATGGTGGGCGCCACCGGGTCGGGCAAGACGACGCTCGGCCGGTTGATCGCCCGCATGGCCGACCCCGTGGTGGGTGAGATCCGCATCGGCGGCGTGCCGTTGACGATGGTCGACGACGCCGAGTTGCGACGCCGGTTGGTCGTGGTCGCGCAGGAGCCGTTCCTGTTCGATGCCACCCTGCTCGCCAACATCCGATTCGCCCGCCCCGACGCCGACCGGGCCGACGTCGAGCGGATCGTCGACGACCTCGACGTCCGCGACTGGATCGACGGATTGCCCGACGGGCTCGACACCGGGGTCGGCGAGCGCGGCGAGTCGCTCTCGGCCGGCGAGCGTCAGCTCGTTGCCCTGCTGCGGGCGGGGATCGCCGACCCCGACGTGCTGCTGCTCGACGAGGCGACGTCGTCGGTCGACGCGCTCACCGAGGTTCGGATCTCGCATGCGTTGGAGCGACTGGCGGCGGGTCGTACGACGATCGCGATCGCGCATCGCTTGTCGACCGCCGCGCGCGCCGATCGGGTGCTCGTGCTCGAGGGCGGGCGGCTGGTCGAGGACGGCCGTCACGCCGACCTGATCGTCGCCGATGGCCACTACTCCCTGCTGTACGACGCCTGGCTCAGTGCCACGACGACCTGACCGTCGAGCACACCACGTCGGGCCCCCGCTCGAACGACATCCCGGCCGGCAGGTCTCCGGCGTTCGCCACGGTCAACCAGGTTCGTGTCGTCCTCTCGAACTCTCGAACCAGCACGAGGAACCCTCCGTCGGGGTGATCGACGTCCCACCGGCGTGTCGGTTGCCCGCCATCGACCGTGCCCGTGAACGAGAACTCACCCGGCGCACCAGCGCCACCAGTGACGTCCATCACCCTGCACGCCACGACGATCCCCGTCGTGACCGATCGGGGAGCGGCGTGTTCGCCGTTGACGTTGACGCTCACCGAGTCAGGCGATCTCGGAATGTTCCGTCGATCGTCGGGTGAGGCGCCCGACCTCGAGCGAGTCGCCGCCTCGATCGACGCCCTCGTGATCGATCTCGAACAGGCCGGCGCACCCACGTCCGAGCGTGAACGAGCACTCTCGTTCGTGCGGAGCGCGATCGGTCGAGCGCAGAGCGATCGGCCGACGGTGACGACGGCGGCGCGGCGGATTCGGTGGGTTCCGCTCTCGACGAACTGCTGCACCGGTGCGTTCCCCGATCTCCCGGCGTGTCTCCCCCGAACGTCGACGTTCAGCCGGCGCACGGCAGGTCGACCAGCCGGAGACGGCTGCCTTCCACGATGCCGAGCTCCTCGAGTGCTCCCTGGGGCACCTCGACGGCCACGAGGAAGTCGGTGGGCGTCGCGTAGTTCGGGCACGACGGTGTCGTACAGGGCTCCATGTCGAACGAGCTGATGAACTCGCCGCCCGGAGCGAAGAACGCTATCGACAACGGCAGCAGCGTGTTCTTCATCCAGAACGTGCCGGTGTGCGGATCGGGATAACGGAACGCCATGCCATCCGCCACCCCGAGATCGGTGACGAACATCAGGCCCCGGGAGCGCAGCTGTGCGGTTTCGGCCCGCCACACGCAGATCTCACACGTCGTACCATCGGCCTTCGTCACGACCGCCTGCGTCGCGTCGAAGCCCTCGGGCAGCACCGCTGGCGATGTCGAATCGGGCACCGTCGACGATGGCGCCGAACCGCTCGCATCGATCGCGACGGGGCTGTCGTCGGTCTCCACGGGTACGGCGACGGAAGTGGAGGTGGCCCCTGGCGAGGTCGCGGTGTCACCGGTGCCGTCCGCGGGCGACTCGGTACCCGATGCGCAGGCCGACAGCAGCAGCATGCCGAACCAGACCGATCGCATCTCGGCAGGTTACGGCGGGGTCGACCCGACGGAGGATCACGCGATGACGTGTGAGTCGTGTGGTTGAGTCGTGCGGCGCGCAAGAGAGCGATCTGGGACCCGGGACCACGACCGCACCGAACGCATCCGGGCCGACGTCGAGCAGTGGTGCTCGACATGCCTGAAGCAATTCCTCCACGTGCCGGTCGCGGTTCGACGTCAACGGCGGTCGAACTCGTACCGTGCGACGTGATGCGCTACGACGACTACGAGGCCAGCCGCGATGTCCCGAACGTCGTCGTCGACGGCTCGCCCAACGAGAGCACGGTGTTGAACCTGTCGCACTGGCCCGGCGTTCCGGCGCCGAACGGCCTGGCTCGCGATCTGTCGGCCGAGATGGCGTTCGCCTACCTCGACACGCCGCCCGAACATCCTGCCGCCGAGATCGTCACCAACAACCACTTCGACCAGGACGGCTTGATCTCGATCTTCGCGCTGACCGACCCGGCAGCCGCGCTCCCCCACCGCGAGCTGTTGATCGACGTCGCGGCGGCGGGCGACTTCGCCACGTACCGCGACCGACGAGCGGCGCGGGCGGCGATGGCGATGGCACGACGGGGAGCGGCCGAGACGACGTGCAGCTACAGCGAGTTCACGCATCAGCTCTACACCGAACTCCTCCCCGAGGTCCTGCCGATGCTGCTCGACCACGACCGGTACCGCGACCTCTGGGGTGAGGAGGACGACGAGCTCACGGCGAGCGAGCGGGCGATCGCGGGCGGGCGGGTGACGTTCGACGAGCGACCCGAACTCGATCTCGCGATCGTCACCATCGACGACCGCGAACCGTCGCGAGGCGGGCATCGGTTCGGCCACGACCGCTTCGACGGGCTGCACCCGATGGCACTGCACAACGCGACCGAGCGGTTTCGGCTGCTCCTGATCCGCGGCCGGCACTATCGGTACGTCGACCGCTATGAGACGTGGGTGCAGTACCGATCTCGGCCGACCCTCGCGCGCGTCGACCTGCGGCCACTCGCCGACGAGTTGACGGCGCGAGAATCCGGGTCGGTGATCTGGACCGCCGGTGCACCCGGAGCGCTCACGCCCGAGCTGGCGCCCCACGACGAGTCGTCGATCGAACCGGAGCTCGTGATCGACGCCGTCATCGCCCACCTCCGGGCCGGGCCACGGTCACACGAGGAGTGAGCGGCGCACCGACTCGAGCGCAGCACGATCGACACCGCCACGCTCGACGAGGTACCGCTCGATCCCGCCGAACTCGTCGTCGAGCACGGCGAGCGTGTCGGCCATCATCGAACGGGGGGCACCCAGCAAGCCCGCGGCCGCCTCGGGAGCGATCCCTTGACCGAGGAGGCGCCGGAACGCCGCATCGGTGCCGTCCGGTCGGTGGTGCCTGGACGACAGCTCGAAGTCATCGAGCACGAGCTCACGATCGACGCCCAACGCTTCGAGGATCAGCGCCGCCACCACGCCGGTGCGGTCCTTGCCTGCGGTGCAGTGGAACATCATCGGCGTCCGGGCCGGGTCGACGAATGTGAACACGATCGCGCCGATCTCCGGTCCTGCGTGTCGAAGCATCCCGATGCAGAGATCGGTCATGAACCGGACGCCGTCGTCGTGATCCGAGATCGAGCTCATCTCGAGTTCGACGAAGCGCGACACGGCCCGGCTCAGGACCGGGACGTGCATCGAGGAGATCGCGTCGGGTGCCTCGCGGCGCTCCTCGATCGTGCGAAGGTCGTAGACGGCGGCGAGGCCCAAACCGGAGATGACCTCGAGATCTGCGGCAGTGAGCGCATCGAGCCGATCGGCGCGGAACAGCGTGCTCCATCGAACGCTGCCGCCGAACCGGGAGGGATAGCCACCCAGATCCCGGACGTTGTGAGCACCGTCGAGAGGAATGTGGCGGCGGGCCACCGTCGTGCGCTGCACGTGTCCAGTGTCCGTCGCCGACACCGCGCCGACAACGCGCAGAACGTGACATCCGGATGAACGATTGGTGCCCCGACGACGTCACCCGTCGAGGCGGACGACACTGCGACCCTTCGCACCTCCTGCGAGGATGCCCGTGAGGACCGCGTCGAGCTCGTCGAGCGTCACGTCGTGGCCGATGTCGCCCAAACGGGAAGGCCGGAGATCGGTGGCGATGCGCTGCCACGTGGCGCGGCGCCGCTCCATCGGCAGGAGGACCGAGTCGATGCCGAGCAGGTTCACACCGCGCAGGATGAACGGCATGACGGTGGTCGACAACCCGGCGCCGCCGGTCAGACCGCTCGCAGCGACCGAACCGCCGTACTGGATCTTCTTGAGCACGTTGGCCAGGGTCACGCCGCCGACGCAGTCGACCGCCGCCGCCCACACGGTCCGTTCGAGAGGTCGGCGGCTCTCCTCGGACAGCTCGTCGCGGTCGATGATCGAGCTCGCGCCGAGCCCCGTCAGGAAATCGGCCGCGCTCGCCTTCCCGGTGCTCGCGACCACCTCGTAGCCGAGGTTCGAGAGCATGTCGACCGAAGTCGAACCGACACCGCCGGTCGCTCCCGTGACCAGGACCGGTCCCGACTCGGGTCGGATGCCGTGTTCCTGGAGGGCGATGACCGAGAGCGCGGCCGTGAAGCCGGCGGTGCCGATCACCATCGCGTCACGCATCGACAGCCCATCGGGTACGGGGATCAGGTACTCGGCGGGCACCCGTGCGTACTCGGCGAAACCGCCGTGACGGCCGGTGCCGATGTCCTGACCGTGCGCCAGTACCTCGGTGCCCGCAGGGGTACCGTCGACGTCCTCCAACAGCACCCCGGCGAGATCGATGCCGGGAATCAGCGGGGAGATCGATGCGACCTGACCCTTCGGGATCGTCGCCAACCCGTCCTTGAAGTTCACACTCGACCAGCGCACGTCGACGAGGGCACCGTCGGCGGGCAGGTCGTCGGCGGTGAGCTCGATCACGCCGCGATCGATCGAGTCGCCGTCGGTGACGGCCCGGAATCCACGGAACGATTCGACAGACAACGATTCGACAGACATGGCCACCGACGTTACCCGTGGCCGTCGCGTCGGTCGCAGGTGGTCGATCGGGCGAGGGACGGGAGGCGACTGCGGCGGGTGCGCGCCGGCCGGCTCAGCCTGCCCGGGGCGGGCTGAAGCCGTCCGGGATCACCAGGTCGTCCGGGCTCAGCTCGGCGATCGACGACTTGCCCATGCCGAGCAGGTTCGAGTCGATCCCCATGCGGAGCACGTCGAGCACGTTCTCGACGCCGGCCTGCCCGTTGGCGGCCAGTCCCCACAGGTACGCCCGGCCGATCATCACGGCCTTCGCTCCGAGGGCGAGGGCCTTGACGACGTCGCTCCCGCGGCGGATGCCGCCGTCCATCACGACCTCGATCTCGTCACCGACCGCCGCGACGATCTCGGGCAGCACCCGGATCGGCGCCGGCGTGCCGTCGAGGTTGTTGCCGCCATGGTTCGACACCGAGATCGCCGTCGCGCCGACATCGACGGCCCGGCGCGCCTCGTCGGCGCGCCCCACGCCCTTCACCATGAACGGCCCGCCCCACTCGTGCCGGAGCCAGGCCACGTCGTCCCAGGTCGGGGGCGGTGTACCCATCCACACGCCATAGGCGTCGAAGAAGCCCGGCACCGGGTCGTCGCCCGTCACGAAGTTCGGCACACCCAACTGCGGAATCTGCCCGGTGCGCAGCCACTCGATCAGCCAGGCGGGGCGGAGGATCGCCTCGGGCGCGTGCTTGACCATCGTGCGCACGCTCATGTCCTCGGGAATGTCGGGGCTGCCCCAGTCGCGGCTGTGTACGAACGACCAGTCGAGCGTGAGGATCAGCCCGGTCGCGCCGGCCGCCCGGGCACGGCCCAGACGGGCGACCATCGAGTTGCGATCGCCGGCCCAGTAGATCTGGAAGTGCGTCTGCGGATTCGCTGCGATCACGTCCTCGAGCGGCTTGCTGGCGAACGAGCTGAGGCCCATGACCACACCTCGCGCGGCGGCGGCCCGCGCGACGGCGACCTCGCCGTCGGGATGCACCGCCTGCACCCCGGTCGGCGAGATCATGACGGGCATCGACATCGGTTGACCCATCACCTCGGTCGCCATCTCGCGGGTCGGCGACTGACCCGCGGTGATGGGACGCACACCCAACTCGTCGAACGCCGCGACATTGTCGGTCATCGACGAGCCACGTTCGGTGCCTGCGATCAGCGCGCCGTAAACCGACTTCGGCAGGCGCCGCTTCGCCCGCTGCTGCGCGACCGAGACCGACTCGAACCAGGAGTTCACCACCGCGCCAGCGTAGGGCGCACCGCTGCGGGAACCGTCAGTCGCCGGGAAGCGCCCCGGGATGCGGCGGCAGCTTCACCATCGCCGATCCTCACCCTCGTCTAACGTCGATCCCATGAGCAACACTCCGCCTCCGCCACCTCCACCACCGCCCGGTGCAGTGCCCCCGTCCCCGGGTGGGCAGGGCACACCACCAGCCGCCGGTGTACCCGTGCCCGGCTACGCCGCCACGCGACAGCTCGGCAAGCGGCGATCGGCGGGCCTCGTCATCCTGCTCACGATCGTGACCTGCGGGATCTGGGCGGTCGTGTGGGCCTACCAGAACGGCGACGAGCTGCAGCGATGGTCGGGGGAGGGTCTCGGTGGCGTCGTGCACCTCCTGGTCACCATCCTCGTCGCGCCCGTCACGATGTTCCTCCTGGCCGGCGAAGTCGAACAGCGCTACCGCGACGACGGCCGCGAGCCCCCGATCACCACGCTGTGGGGCCTGTGGTTCCTCCTGCCCATCATCGGGAACTTCATCTGGTACCTCCGGATCCAGAGCGCCATCAACGACTACTGGACCGCGCACGGACAGACCAACGACCCCAGTCTCTGACTCGTCACCATGACCCGCCTCGTGTACGCCGACGGGCCGAGTTCGCCCCGGATCGGTCCGGCGGTGGCGCTCGATCTCGCCGGCGTGACCACCGACCGGCCGCACGTGGTGCTGGGATGGACACTCGAAGCCCATCCGTGGCTCGACGATCCGAACCTCTCCGGTGTGACCTACCTCGGCGGGTACGGCCTGGCCGGGGCGATCGCCGACGGGCGGATCACGCCACTGCCGGTCAGGCTGTCGGCCGTTCCGTCGATCCTCGAGTCCGAGCCGCCCGACGTCGGTGTCATCGCGGTGGTCACACGTGGTGGAGGGTACGCGTTCTCCGGCTCGGTGGGATGGGGTGACGTCCTCGCGCGCGTCGCCGATCGGCTCGTGGTCGAGGTCGATGAGCACGGAGTCGACCTCGGCGGACCCGCGGTGCGGGGCAACGTCGTCGCCGAGGTCCCACGCCCGACCGCGCGGGAGCACTCGGTGGTCAGGTCTCGCCCGGCCGACGACATCGACCGTCGGATCGGCGAGCTCGTCGCCTCGCTCGTGCCCGACGACGCGTCGTTGCAGTTCGGCCCGGGCGGCGTCGGTGAGGGCATCGCCTGCGCCCTCGATCGACCGGTGCGGATCTGGTCGGGGCTGTGCACCGACGCCATCGCGTCACTGCACGAACGCGGGCTGCTCGCGGCACCCGTCGTCGCCGCGTACACCCTGGGCGGTGCCCCGATCCGACGCTTGGCCGAGGCGAACATGCTCGAACTGACCTCGACCAGCATCACCCACGATCTGTCCCGGCTGTCGTCGAAGCCACGATTCGTGGGCTGCAACACGGCTGTCCAGGTCGGCCTCGACGGAGCCGTCAACCTCGAGCGCGTCGGCGGCCGGACGATCGCCGCGATCGGGGGCCACTCCGACTTCTGCGCCGGAGCCTCGCGGTCGATCGGCGGGCTGTCGATCATCGCCGTCCGATCGACCACGCGCCACGGTGGCTCGACGATCGTGCCGCACGTCGAGGTGGTGTCGACCCAACGCAGCGATGTCGACGTCGTGATCACCGAACACGGGGTCGCCGATCTCCGCGGGGTCGGCGACCGCGAGCGCGCCGAGCTGCTGATCGCGATCGCGGACCCCGGTCACCGGCCGCTGCTGCACGCCGGCCGCTGACCCGCGGCGCAGCCGCGGTCAGCCCGTGGCCCGGCGGAGCTGCTCGTTGCCGCGGCGCACGTCGGAGAGATGATGCACCGGATCGTGCAGGAAGTACCTCGCGAACGTCTCGATCGTGAACGACGACCCGTCGCTGCGATCACCGGTTCGCGACCAGTCCCCGTCGCCGACGGTGCCCCACCGGTCGGCACAGGCGTGTCCTGCTGCGACGAGCTCCGCGGCGACGGCCGCCGGATCCTGGAGGTCGTACCGTTGCTCGATCGCGGTGACGTCCTGGTCCCAGTTCTCGAACTGCGGACCGTCGTGCTCGAGCATCAGACGCAGCCGTTCGTCGAAGAGTTCGAACACGTCGCGCACATGGCAGCCGTACTCGAGCGCCGACCACGTCGCGTCGTCGGGTCGAATCCGGGCGTGCTCGTCGGCCAGCAGGGGCGGCCATTCTGCGACGTTCGCCCGCACGAGGTCGGCCATCCGGCCGACCACGACGGCAGTCGCATCGAAGCCGCAGTCCGGGCACCGCTCGTCGAGCACCCACGTCCAGTTCTTCGTGTCGGGAACGATCGGCATGCGATCGAACGTAGCGGAGGCCGGATCAGCCGACCAGGGGCAGCACGCGCAGGAGGTGGTGCCAACGGCACCCGGGACAGGCCTCGACCACGTACGCCGTCAGCTCGCCTTGTGCCTGCGCCGCCAGCTGACGCAGCTCCTTCTTGGTGCTCACACACTTCCCGGATGCGGGCAGGCGATGACCGAACACGTAGGTCACGATGCGCAGCTTGTCCTCCTCGCAGACCGGGCAGTCGGCCGTCGTCTCCGTACCCACGTTGCGTGCTGCGCGGATCAGTTCGGGGTGGGCGTCGCAGACCTCGGTGCGGCTGATCCGACCCAGCCGGACCTGGTTGATGAGCATCCGGCGGGCCAGTCGGTGGTCGACGATGCCGCGACGCTGCTGCCCGCCACGAAGTGCTCCGACCGAGAAACCCATCGCATCAGGGTACCGATCCGCCAGACTGGTGCCGTGACGACCCCGGCAATCTCGTTCGGACGAGACATCCCTGACGAATCGGAGCTCCGCATCTGCGGCGACATCGGCGACGGTCAGCGCGCCCTGGAACTGGGCGTCGGCCGTAGCCAGAACGCGATCGCGTTCGCACTGGCCGGCGCGAAAGCCCTCGCCGTCGATCCCGACGCCGACAGGATCGAGGCCCTACGCTCCGCCGCGACGAACGCCGAGGTCAGCGTCGAGTGCCACGTCACCGATCTCGCCGACCTCGGATTCGCCACCAGCGGCTCGATCGAGTTGGTGGTCGCCGACCACACGATCGACGACGACGTCGACGACGTCGGCCGCCTACTTCGACAGGTTCACCGGGTCCTGAAGTCGAGCCGACCGTTCGTGGTGTCCGTCCCGCACCCGTTCGCCGGTGTGCACTCGACCGACGAGTACGGCTCCAAGGTGCTGCCGTACGGAACCGTCGGGCGCACGATCGGCGACTGGCACATCCAGCTCAGCCGGGCGAACTTCCGTGTCGACCGGATCCTCGAGCTCGGCGTCAGCGAGATCTCGCCCGTCCCGACCACGCTCGTCATACGCGCCCAGAAAGAGGGCGACTGACGACTCGCTTCGGGTGTCGAAGGATCAACTCGAGGTCGGGACCGCCGACCGAGCCCAGATGCGCAGTCGTCGATCCGGTCGTCGTCCAGTGGTCGCTCGGTCGGAGTGACAGGTCCGGATCCTGGCGCAGCACGGCCCGCTCGAGTGCGCAGAGCTCTCGGCCCGGTTCGATGCCGAGCTCCTCCACCAGCACCGCTCGCGCGGTGTGGAACGCCTGCAGCGCCTCTGCTTGCCGACCGGACCGGTACAACGCCACCATCTGCTGCGCCCACCGTCGTTCGCGATACGGATGTGCCGCCGTCGCCTCGGCGAGCTCGTCGGCCGCCTGTGCGCATCTGCCCATGCAGATCAGCAGGTCGAATCTGGCCTCCGCCACACTCAGCGCGCGATTGCGCCAGTGCTCGGCGACACCGAAGGCCCACCTCTCGTTGGCGAACTCGCCGAGTGGTTCTCCCCGAGCGATGCGCAGCGCCTTCTCGAGCAGGTGCAGGGCGTCATCGGCATCCTGGTGACGGGCCTGCTCGACGATCGCCTCGAATCGATTCACGTCGAGCTCGTGCGGTGCGATCGCGAGGCGATACCCGTGGTGTTCGGTCGCCAGCGCGTCGGCGCGGCCGGTCGCCGCGAGGAGTCGCTTGCGGACACGAGCGATCTGCATGCGCAGCGCCACCTCGGCGCGGGCGGGCGGTGACCCCAGCCAGGTCTCGTCGATCAGCGTTGCCATGCTGACCGTCTGGTTCGCTCGCACGAGGAGCAGCCCGATGAGCCGCGCCTGCATGGGCGTCAGTCGCAGACCGACACCGTCCGACTCGATGGTCGGGCCACCGAACACCCTGTAGTACATCCGCCGTCCTGCCCCTCTGCATCTCCACTTCCGGGCTCCGCCGTGACGGTCGAACAGCTGCCGACCACCACGTTCGACACGGTACTCCGAACCAGCGAGCGGTTCAAGCCTGATTGTTATCACTCGGTTATCCCCTGGTTGCACCCGGTTCGTACCATCCCACTCCACAACAGATGACTCGCCCGGCGGCGCCGGGTGAACGGCGAAAGGGTGGGACGATGGAACAGCAAGTATCGGATGCGCGCACGGTGCGCTCGCGCAGGGGGCTACGAACGTGTCTGCTCTCGACGTTCCTGCTGATCGCGGCGGCGGTGTGGCCGGGTTCCGCGGCCCTCGCAGCCGGCGAGCCACCGACCGTGTTCGACACCTTCGCGTTCGGCACCACCGAACGGCCGATCTCGGTGTTCCTGTCCGGGTTCGATCCGGACGGTGAGGTGATCACGTACAGCGTGGACTCGGGGCCCGCGAACGGCGTGCTCACGGACGACTGCTCAGACGGGGTGTGCACCTACACGTCGGACACCGGATTCGTCGGGACCGACACGTTCACCTACACCGCGTCCGACGGAGATCTCACGAGTCCGCCGGCGACGGCGACGATCGAGGTCCAGGCCGATGTGCCTCCGGACGTCTTCGACGGATTCTTCACGACCAAGGTGGACCAGGCGGTCTCCATCTTCCTGTCGGGGTTCGACAACAACGGCGACCCGGTGACGTTCGCGATCGACACGCCGCCTGCGAACGGAGCGCTGGACGACTGCTCCACCGGGTCGTGCACGTACACGCCGGACACCGGTTTCATCGGACTCGACAGCTTCACCTTCACGGGAAGCGACGGCACGAACGTGTCGACGCCTGCAACGGTGTCGATCGACGTCCGGGCCGAGGCGCCTCCGGAGGCGTTCGACAGTTCGGCTTCGACGAACCAGGACGTGCCGGTGTCCGTCTTCCTGTCCGCAACCGATCCCAACGGTGATGCGCTGACGTACTCCATCGTGTCCGGACCGACCAGCGGGTCGCTCACGGACTGCACCTCGGGCTTCTGCTCGTACACGCCGGACACCGGGTTCCTGGGCACCGATTCGTTCTCGTTCACGGCGTCCGACGGCGTCGCGGACTCGAACACGGCAACGGTCACGATCGACGTCCTGCCCCCGTGCGCACCGGCGACGTGCATCGACAACGGCACGGTACTGCTGGCGGTCAACCCGGAGGCACAACTGAACACCACTGATGCGAGCGGTTCGGCAGCCGGCCCCGGTGACGCCGGCCTGCACTTCATCCCGACGGGGAACGAATCGACCTCTCCCGGATGCCTCTGTGAAGGATGGGGTGCTGCCGATGCCACGTCCGGCGTGACCGGCTACGCCAACGTGTCGGTCGACGGCGTCAACAACCTCGATCGCGTCAGCTTCACGACGACCTCCTCGACCGCGGTGTCCGAGGTGACCATCGACGACACGATGCGCGTGACGCACGACTTCCATCCGTCAGCCGACACCGACAACCTCTACGAGGTCACCGTGACGATCGAGAACATCTCGGCCGCACCACTGGACGACATCAGGTACCGACGAGTCATGGACTGGGACATCGAACCGACACCGTTCGCCGAGTTCGTGACGATCGACGGTGGCGATGCTGCCAACCTGCTCTTCTCGAGCGACGACGGGTTCGCCAGCGGCAACCCACTGGCCGGGCCCACGCAGATCGACGAGACCGGCTCGTTCGTCGACAGTGGACCCAACGACCACGGCGCGCTGTTCGACTTCGGCTTCGGTGCCGTCGCCGCCGGTGAGTCGGTGACGTTCAACATCTACTACGGCGCGGCAGCGACCGAATCCGAGGCGATCTCGGCCGTCGCCGCGGTGTCGGCGGAAGTGTTCTCCTTCGGTCAGCCCAGCACGGTGGACGGTCCGACGCTCGGAACACCGAACACGTTCATCTTCGCCTTCGCCGGCGTCGGTGGCGATCCGGTGTTCGCGCCGTTGGCCGTCGACGACGAGTTGACGACCGCAGCCGGCACACCGGGTGTGGTCGACGTGCTCGCCAACGACTCCGACCCGAACGGTGATCCGATCGAGGTCACGTCGTGGACCGACGGAACGAACGGCACGGTCACGTGCACACCGGCCGGAGTGTGCACCTACACCCCTGCGCCCGGATTCTCCGGGTCGGACAGCTTCACCTACACCATCGAAGACGGAACCGGAGGCTCGGCGACGGCGACGGTCGCCGTCACCGTCACGGCGCCGTCGAACGATCCGCCGGTGGTGTCTGCTGGTGACGGTGGTTCGGGTGTGGAGGGTTCGCCGATCGCCCTGTCGGGTTCGGCGACCGATCCCGATGGCGACACCCTGACGTTGGCGTGGACGTACACCGCCGACGCCGGCGTGGACGCCGGTGCGACGTGCTCGTTCTCGACGCCCGCCGCGGCATCGACCGACATCACCTGCACCGACGACGGCACCTACACCGCCACGCTGACCGCCGACGACGGCGTGAACGCACCGGTGTCCGCCTCGACGACCGTGACCGTCTCGAACGCGGACCCGACGGTGAACATCACCGCACCATCGGACGGAGCCGGCTTCAACACCGGAGCAGCCGTGAACCTGTCGGCGACGCTCGCCGATGCCGGCGCCAACGACACCCACACCTGCTCGATCGACTGGGGTGACGGCACCGTCACGACCGGAACCGTCGCCACCGGCACCTGCACCGGAAGCCACGCCTACGGCGCCGCCGGAGCCACCACCGTCACCGTCACCGTCACCGACGACGACGGCGGCACCGGAACCGACTCCATCGGCCTCACCATCACCGCTCCGCCGTCGAATGATCCGCCGGTGGTGTCTGCTGGTGACGGTGGTTCGGGTGTGGAGGGTTCGCCGATCGCCCTGTCGGGTTCGGCGACCGATCCCGATGGCGACACCCTGACGTTGGCGTGGACGTACACCGCCGACGCCGGCGTGGACGCCGGTGCGACGTGCTCGTTCTCGACGCCCGCCGCGGCATCGACCGACATCACCTGCACCGACGACGGCACCTACACCGCCACGCTGACCGCCGACGACGGCGTGAACGCACCGGTGTCCGCCTCGACGACCGTGACCGTCTCGAACGCGGACCCGACGGTGAACATCACCGCACCATCGGACGGAGCCGGCTTCAACACCGGAGCAGCCGTGAACCTGTCGGCGACGCTCGCCGATGCCGGCGCCAACGACACCCACACCTGCTCGATCGACTGGGGTGACGGCACCGTCACGACCGGAACCGTCGCCACCGGCACCTGCACCGGAAGCCACGCCTACGGCGCCGCCGGAGCCACCACCGTCACCGTCACCGTCACCGACGACGACGGCGGCACCGGAACCGACTCCATCGGCCTCACCATCACCGACGCACCCACCGCCGCAGGGCTGGCGAAGGGGAGCGGATGGTTGTACGACCAGGCCGGTGTCAAGATCCAGGTCCGTGTCCGAGCCGAGTACGTCGACGGGAACCTCGTCGGCCGTGTGCGGATCGACTCGGGTGCATGCTTCTGGCTCCCGTCGCACGATTGTGTGCACTTCCGGTCGACCAGCGTCGAGAACCTCGTCGTGACCGGTCGGACGGCCACCTGGACCGGCGAGGGACGCTGGAAGAAGCAGTCCGGCTACACGTACGAGGTCACCGTCGGTGACTTCGGGAACGAGTACTCGCCGTGGAAGGACCGTGACACCTTCGCCATCGTCATCCGTGACGCATCAGGATCGGTCGTCTACTCGGCCGACAACAGGTTGGTACTCGGCAACTTCAAGGTGAAGTAGGCGAGTCACGCCGACGAGACCGGCACAACCGAGGTGGGGGCGGGCTCCGTGCCCGTCCCCACTTCGCGTTCGTCGTGCCCGGCCATCCGACGCCGCTCGCAGGTGGGGCTCAGGGCCCGGCCGGACGGGCTGCTTCGCTCCCGCCCGGTGAACTCGTCTCTTCGTTCCCTGCGTCGACCTGAGCAACCCGTCACGGGCCCTGGCAACCGACCGATCGCAGCCCGTTCGGAGGAACGGGACCGGTGGTGATCGATCAGCGAGTTGGCCATCATTCGACGCAGCCACGCTCGAGCAGCGTCGTCGCGTCCGACGTCGTCCCACCGGAAGTGAGTTTGCGACATCGTCTCCTGGGCGAGTTCCGCGCGACTTCGCGTCGCCACGCCGAGCGCGACGAGTCGGGGCAGCTCCTCACGGAGGCACGTGTCGAAGGCGGAGCCGCGCATCCGCCGCACACCACCGACACGGATCCGCCCCCGCCCGGGCTCGCCTCAGACGCTGGCGCGTTCTCGTTCGATGAGGTCGGCGGGGCGGGGGCGGCCGAACAGGTAGCCCTGGCCGCGGTCGCAGTCGAGATCCCGCAAGCGCGAGAGCTGCAGCGGCGACTCGATGCCCTCGGCGACGACGTGCAGGCCCAGGGACTGCCCGAGCCGGACCACCGCCTCGACGATCGTCGAGTCCTCGCTCTCGATGCCGAGGCCGGCGACGAACGACTTGTCGATCTTGATCGCCTCGACCGGGAAGCGCTTGAGGTACGTCAGCGACGAGTAGCCGGTCCCGAAGTCGTCGACCGACAGGTGCAGACCCAGGCTGCGCAGCTCGCGCAGGGCCACCGTGGCGGCCTTCACGTCGGCGAGCAGCGCGGTCTCGGTGATCTCCAGCCACAGCGAGTCTGCGTCCAGCCCCGTTTCCGCCAAGGCCTCGACGACGGTGTCGTAGAAGTTCGGGTCCACCAGTTGACGGGTGCCCACGTTGATCGACAGCGAACAACTGGCGAACGCGTGGCCTGCGGCACGCCACTGGGCCAGCTGTGCCATCGAGTCGCGAAGCATCATGGCCCCGAGGTCGACCAGGAGCCCGGTCTCTTCGGCGAGCGGCAGGAACTCGCGGGGCGGGAGCAGCCCCCGATCGGGATGCAGCCAGCGGGCCAGGACCTCGAAACCGAGCGCCCGACCCGACTCGAGATCGACGATCGGCTGGAAGTACGGCACGATCTCGCCGCGCTCGATGCCGCGCCGGAGCTCGCCGGTCGTGCGGAGTGCCTGGACCCCGGTCTCGTGCCCTCCGGCTTCGAACGCCTCCACACAATCGCGACCGCGGGCCTTGGCGCGATACATCGCAGCATCTGCATCGCGCAGCATGTCGTTGGGCGACATGCTGGCGTCGTGGTTCGTCGCGTAGCCGATCGAGGCGGTGACGAACAACTCGTGTTCGCCGATCATCACCGGCGGGTGCACGGCCTGACGCAGGCGCTCGGCGACGTCGACGGGTTCGCCGCTGAGCACGACGATGAACTCGTCGCCGCCGAATCGCGCGAGTACGTCCTCGTCACGCAGGGCCTTGCGGAGCCGGCTCGACACCTCCTGGATCAGGAGGTCGCCGACCTCGTGACCGAGACTGTCGTTGATCACCTTGAACTGATCGAGGTCGACGAAGAGCACGGCGACGCCGTCGATCTCGGCCGTCGCCAGCCGATCGTGCAGGAGGTGCATGAGATACGAGCGGTTCGGAAGCCCGGTCAACTCGTCGTGACGGGCCGCGTAACGGAGCTGCTCGGCCGCCCGGCGTTGCTCGGTGACATCTTCGATGTGGGTGATCGCGAGCATCACACCATCGTCCTCGGTCGTCGACACCCGGGTTCGCGCCCAGATGAACTCGCCGTCGCGCCGCCGATACCGCTGATCGATCCGGAAGGAATCGACGATGCCGAGCTCGAGTCTCGCACGGTGGGGTTGGGCCGCGCGGACGTCGTCGGGGTGCGTGAACTCACGCAGCGTGCAACCGACCAGTTCGTTCACGTGACGGCGCAGCATCTCGCCGAGCGACTGGTTGGCGTCGACGATGCGGCCGTCGTCGAGCCGCACCAACGCCATCCCGGTCGGTGCCGACTGGAAGGCCTGCTGGAAACGGCGCCGGGCCTGCGCCAACGCCCGGGTCTGCTGCTCACGTTCGGACACGTCCCGCAACCGGACGACGAGCCGCTGGTCATCGTCCGGCGCCTCGGCGGACTCCCGCGGGAGATGGAACGACGCCTCGACCACGACCCGGCGATCGGCACCGGCGATGACCTCGATCTGGATCGGTTCGATCTCGTCGCCGGCGAACGCCCGTTCCATGGCATCGCCGAGCACCTTCTGTTCCTCACCGTCGGCGTGATCGAGCAGGTGTCCGTCGACGAGATCCCGGGTGGACATGTCGAGCATGGTCAGTGCCGCCGCGTTCGTCGAGTGGACAACGCCGTCGGTGTCGACCAGCAGCACGGCCTCCGGGAGTTCGTCCAGCAGCCGACGGACCTCGGCCTCGGCGGCCTCGACCGCCGAGAGCTGGCTCTGGAGCAGGCGACCCTGCCGTCGCGAATCCCAGACGCTCAGGATCAGCGCCGCGATCGCCACCACGCCGACGACGATGACGGCGATATCGGAGCTGTTGTTCACCCTGCGAGACTAGGTCTGCTCGGAACGTCCGGCCAGCAATTCTCGAAATGGACCGGGTTCGTGGTCGATCGAGGCGGACCCGTTCCGTGACCGTCACCGCAGCTGCCGACGATCCGTGAGGTCAGGTCGCGCTGCCGAGCGACCGTTCCCTCCACCAGCTGTCGAGCCGGGCCTTCGATTCGTCGACTCCGATCGGACCCTCTTCGAGCCGGATCTCGAGCAGGAATGCCAATGCCTCGCCGACCTCGCGTCCCGGTGTGAGACCGAGGTGGTCCATCACGGCCTTGCCGTCGAGCTCCGGGCGGATCTTGGCGATCTCCTCGGCCTCGGCGAGGGCATCGATGCGAGCCTCGAGATCGTCCATCCGCTTCGACAGCTGCGCGGCCTTGCGCTCGTTGCGAGTGGTGCAGTCGCACCTGGTGAGCACGTTCAGCTCATGGAGGAGATCACCGGCGTCGCGGACGTACCGACGAACCGCCGAGTCACTCCAACCGAGCCGGTACGTGTGAAATCGCAGATGGAGCGCCACGAGCGCCGTCACTGCAGCCACGTCGTCGTTCGAGTAGCGCAACGCCGTCATGCGCGTTTTCGTCATCCGGGCGCCGACCGCATCGTGGTGGTGGAACGTCGTGCCCTTGCCCTCCTGGTAGCCGCGCGTGCGCGGCTTGCCGATGTCGTGGAACAGAGCGGCGAGACGGACGATCCGGAAGTCGAACGGCGGGCGATCCTCGGGCTGCTCGCGCGGCGGCCGGACGTTCTCGACGACAGCGATCGTGTGGGACAGCACGTCCTTGTGACGGTGGATCGGGTCGTGCTCCAGGCGCATCAGTGACAGTTCGGGCAAGAACTGATCGGAGAGACCGGTGTCGTACAGGAACCAGAGACCCTTCGAAGGATGATCGACCGTCATCAGCTTGTCGAGCTCGTCGCGGATCCGCTCGGCCGACACGATGTCGAGCCGTGACGCCATCTGCTTGACGGCGGCCACCAGCTGCTCGGTGGGTTCGAGTTCGTAACGGGCGATGAAACGGGCGGCTCGCATCATCCGCAGCGGATCGTCGTTGAAGCTGATCTCCGGTCCGAGTGGGGTGCGCAACACGTGCTGCATCAGATCGACGGCCCCGCCGTGCGGGTCGACCAGGGTGGGCGTGGCACCACCGGTGAGTTCCAGGGCCATCGCATTGACGGTGAAGTCGCGCCGCCCGAGATCGGTCTCGACGTCGTCGGCGTACGTCACGTGCGGCTTGCGCGAGTCGTCGGCGTACGACTCGGCGCGGAACGTCGTGATCTCGTAGATCCGGTCGTCGTACTTGGCGCCGATCGTGCCGAACCGCTCGCCCTGCGTCCAGATCGCGGTCGCCCAGCCGTCGAGACAGCGCTTGATCTCATCGGGGCGGGCGTCGGTCGTCAGATCGAGGTCGTAATCGTCGCGTCGAGCGTCCACCAGCAGGTCGCGGACGGTGCCGCCGACGAGGTACAACCGGTGTCCGGCGGCCTCGAACCGGTCGGCCAGCGGCCGCAGTTCGTCCAGCACCGGGGTGAAACGATCGGGAATCATGGCCCGGCCAGGCTACGAGACCGACTCGAGATCCGGGTGATCGCCACGCGCCCGATCCGATGCCGGCGACAGCCGAGCCGTTGCGCCATGTCAGCAGCCGGTCGTCGGACTACCGTCCAACGTGTGAACGGGTCGGCGGTGCGGACATCGAATGGCATGACGCAGTGGTGGCGCATGCGGCAGTGGCCGAACGACCCGACGGTCGCCCACTTGATCTTCGTCGATCACCAACACGTGCCGACAGCCGACACGATCGGTGCCGCCGTCGAACACGCCCGCAGGAAGGGTGCCAGGTCGATCCGTACCTCGGCGCTCTTCCCGGCATCGGCCGAAGCGGTCGTCGGCGCCGGGTTCCGCACGATCGATCAGCTGGCCCTGCTGGGACTCGATCTCGACGACCGGTTGATCGCCGAGCTCGGATCACCAGGCCATCGCATCCGCACCTTGCACCCGTGGATGCACAGCCGGGCCGCTGCGGTCGATCAGGCGGCCTTCGGGTTGATGTGGGGGAACGATGCCGCCGGTCTGCGCGACGTCCGCCGGGCCACGCCGGCACACCATGCCCGGATGGTCACCGTCGAGCGTCGGATCGCCGGCTTCGCGCTGAGCGGCGCCGCCGCCGACAGCGGCTACCTGCAGCGCGTCGCCGTCTCGCCCGAGCGACGACGTCGTGGCATCGCCCACGACCTCGTCGTCGACGCGTTGCGATGGATGCACGCGCAGGGCCGCGGCCGGTGCCTCGTCAACACCGGCGTCGACAACGAAGCTGCGCTGGCGCTCTACCGGCGGCTCGGCTTCGAACGTCTGACCGACGTGTTGACGATCGCCGAACGGCAACTGAACGAATGACGCGTCGTGGCCGGCCGCTGGCGTTGGGAGCGCTCGCGGTCGCGACGGTCCTGGGGCCGTCCATCTGGTCCGGGCGAGCCGCCGGCTCGCAGAGCGTCGGGACGGGACTCGAGCTCGTGTCCCAGACGTTCGCCGTGACACCCGGCGGCACCGCCCGCTTCGACTTCGTCGTCACCGGCGACGTTCCCGAGATCGCCCCGACCACCACGACCACGACCACCACCACGACCACCACCACGACCACCACCACGACCACCACCACCACGACGACCACGACCCCGACCGGCTCGATCCCCGATGCCACCTCGCCACCTGCCGCCGAGGGCGAGTCTCCCCCGCCGGAGCCGGCGACCACCACGTCGTCGACGACCACGACGACCACCGTGCCCCCCGGGCCGAAGATGACCGTACAAGTTCGTTCGCACCGAGCGATCGCAACGCGCACCGGTGCGGCCGCGGCGCTGACCGGCGCGCCTGGGCCGGTGCTCGACATCTTGGAGTTCGACCTCGACGACGTCGCCACGTTCGACATCGAGACCGGTGAGCGGCTGCTGTCGGTCGAGGTGCCGATCGCAGCCAGTGTCGCCGACGTCACCGAACTCGATCTGCTGGAACCCGGCGTACATCCGGTCTCCGTGCAGATTCGCCGCAATGGCGGACTGATCGCCTCGGACACGACGCTCGTCGACGTCATCCGCAACGACGGACCAGGCCGTGGACCGTTCACGTTCTTCGTGCTCGCCGCCCTCGAGGACCACGGGCCGTTCCCGGACGAACAGGAGCTCTCGACGGCCGACGACGAGATCGCCCGCATCACCGAACTCGCCTCGGTGATGGACGAACCGATCACGGTCGCCCTGCCACCCACGTACCTCTCCGACGACGAGATCGACGGCTTGGTGGCCGCGCTCGACGGCGACGATCGACTGTTGGTCGTCCCGGACCAACCCCTCGACCCCTCCTCGGCAGTGGCGTCCGAGCTCGGCGCCGAGCTGACCCGTGGGGTCTCCGGCGGCGAAACGGCGCTGTCGGCTCGGTTCGTCGCCACGCCGACCGTTCGGAGCGGCTGGATCGTGCTCGACAACATCACGACCGAAGGCGCCACCGCGATTCGGAATCTCGGCGTGCCGTTGCTGGTCGTACCCTCAGAGAAGTACCGCGAGTTCCCGAACAACCTCGGTGACTTCACCGATCCGACCCTGATGCTCAGCACGACGCTCACCGACGAGTCGTCCATGCGGGTCATGATCGTCGACGCGATCAACGAGCAACTCGAGGTCGACGCACCAGGGTCGCCGATCGAACGAGCGGTCCGGCTGATGGGTGACGTGAGTGCGCTCCGTTACCAACTCGATCCCGACCGCCGTTCGATGATCCTCACCACCCGCGAGGTCGGTGTTCCGGATCCGGCCGTGCTGTCCGAGCTGTCGGCGTTCGCCGACCAACACCCCGACTTCGACTTCGGCACCCTCGGACAGGTGCCCGACCTGACCAACTCACTGTTCCTCGACGGCGACGTCCACTCCCTCGAACTCGACGCCGAGCCGAGCGTGAACCTCGACAGCCGCGCCCGACTGGCCCAGAGTGCGCGACTGCGAGCGGCCGATGTCGGATCGATGCTCCCGACCGCCGACGCTCGACGCACCGAGTGGGACGAGGCCCTCCGGACCGCGTTGTCGACCGGGCTGTCCGAGTCGGAGTCGGCGACACTCGTGGGGTCCGTCGAGAACGAGGTCGCCGAAGTACGCAGCCACGTCGTCCAACCCGACCCATTCCCGTTCACGATCGCCGGGACGACGGCACCGATTCCACTCAGGATCGAGAACAGTGGCCCGACCCCGCTCACCGTCACCGTGCACGCGGAATCCGACAAGCTGACGTTCCCGGAAGGTGACCTCGAGGTGGTGCTCGCGCCGAACCAGATCAACAACGTCGACATCCCGGTGGAGGCACGATCGAACGGTGTCTTTCCGGTGCAGGTCGAGATCCGCACACCGGCCGGGAATCCTCTCACGGCACCGATCGAGCTGACCGCCCGCGTGAGTACCCTCACCGGCCTCGGACGACTCTTCACGGTCGGTGCGGTGCTCGTGTTGGCCACGTGGTGGTTCACCTACTTCCGGCGCCGCCAGGCACAGCGCCGCGGTGAGGGCATCGACGTCGACACCACTCGGCATCCCGCAGTGATCCGAGCCGACGTCGGCGGAGCGACCGGACACGGATCGTTCCAGACCGGACATACTCGGTCCGACGAGTAGGATTCGATCCCCGTGAGCATCCGCATCGTCACCGATTCATCCTGCGACCTGCCCGAAGCCGTGGTGGTCGAGCATGGCGTACGCGTCGTTCCGCTCTCGATCCGTTTCGGCGACGAAGAGTTCATCGATCGTGAACAACTCAGCACCGCCGAGTTCTGGGCGAAGTGCGCACAGCAGGACACGCTCCCCGAAACCGCAGCACCGGCACCCGGACAGTTCGAGCAGGCGTACCGAGAGCTGATGGCCGACGGCGCCACCGGGATCGTGGTCGTCGCGCTGTCGAGCGCGCTCTCCGCGACGATGCAGAGTGCCGAGCTTGCCGCCCGCTCGGTGGCCGACGAGATTCCGGTGCGGGTCGTCGACAGCCGGTCGATCACGTTGGGCCTCGGCACGATCGTGCTCGCATGTGCCCGCCTCGCCGCCGAGGGCGGCTCGATCGACGAGGTCGAGGCGCTCGCCGTCGACCGGGCCACACGCACCCGTGTCTTCGGTGCGCTCGACACTCTCGAGAACCTGAAGAAGGGCGGCCGAATCGGCAACGCGAAGGCCTTGCTCGCGACTGCGCTCGCGATCAAGCCGATCATCGAGGTCATCGACGGCGAGGTCGAGCAGGGCGGCAAGCAGCGCACCCGGTCGAAGGCGCTCAAGTTCCTCGTCGAGAAGGTCGCGGAGTACGAGGGCCGGATCAGCGACCTCGCCGTGCTGCACGCCGACTGCAGCGACGTGGATCAGTTCGTCGAGATGCTGCGTCCCTACCACGCCGGCGAGATCGTGGTCGGTGAGATCGGCCCGGTGATCGGCACTCACGCGGGTCGCGGCACCATCGGTGTCGCCTTCGACGTCAGGGATTGAGCGTGACGTGGCGGTCCACGTCGGCTGTACCGGGCCCGCTCCGCACCGAGCGGCTTCGTCTCGATCCGCTCTCGGTCGACGACGCCTCCGACATGGTCGGGGTCCTCGCCGACGAGGCACTCTACGAGTTCACGGGTGACGAGCCGCCCGACCTGCCAACTCTGGAACAGCGCTACAGGGCGCTGGCGGAGGGGGCGCCGGATCCGAACGAGACCTGGATGAACTGGATCATCCGTTCGGTCGACGACGCGACGCCGGTCGGGTTCGTGCAAGCGACGGTCGTCGGGGACTCGGCATCACTCGCATGGCTGATCGCGGTTGACCACCAGGGCCACGGATGGGCGACCGAGGCGGCTCGAGCGATGTGCGACTGGATCGCGCACACCGGCGTCGTCGAGTTCGACGCGCACATCCATCCGGACCACACGGCCTCGCAGCGAGTCGCAGCGCGTCTCGGTCTCGAGCTGACCGATCGGGTCGACGACGACGGCGAGCAGATCTGGTCGACGGCGGGCCGTCGCCGATCCCCACCCGCGGCGTTCTGACGAACGACGTCGCGAGCACGACCGTTGACAGACCGTGTCAATGACGGTTTCGAACCGCTCGGCGCTACTAGCGTGACGAGCGATCATGGCCTCCAGCGCACCACCTCCATCCCAGGCCCCCGCGGACACCCTGCTCGCGGACCGCTACCAGTTGGAGCGCCGCATCGGTCAGGGTGGCATGGCCGAGGTCTGGGTCGCCACCGACACCGACCTCGATCGCAAGGTCGCGGTCAAATGGTTGAAGACGAACCTGGCAACCGATCCGGTGGTCACCGAACGGTTCCGCCGTGAGGCGATCGCCGTCGCCCGGCTGACCCACCCGAACATCGTCGCGATCCACGACGTCTTCGTGCACGAGGGCCGGCAGGCGGTCGTGATGCAGCTCGTCGACGGCAAGAGCCTCCGCCAACTGCTCGACTCCCAGCGCCGGCTCGGCCCCGAACTCACGATCCATCTCGGGGCCGCGATCGCCGGTGCGCTCGACGAGGCCCACCGGGCCGGTTTCGTGCACCGCGACGTCAAGCCGGGGAACATCCTCGTCACGTCCGACGGTCGGGTCCTGCTCACCGACTTCGGGATCGCGAAGGGTCTCGAGGTCGGAGACGAGGACCTCACGAGCGACAACGTGATGATGGGCACGGCAAAGTACCTGTCACCCGAGCAGGTTCGCGGCAGACGGCTCGACGGCCGGGCCGACATCTACTCGCTCGGACTGGTGCTCTACGAGTGCCTCGCCGGACGGGTCCCCTTCCTCGGTGAGAGCGACGCCGACACCGCGCTCGCGCGCCTCCAGCGCGATCCCACCGACCTCGGCCACCTCCGTCCGACGCTGCCGATCGGGTTGGTGAACCTGATCCACAAGACCCTGGCCCGCAACCCCGCGCACCGGCCGCAGTCGGGCGCCGATCTCCGGGCTGCACTGCTGGCAGTCGACACCACGCCACCGCAAATCGACGGCACACCCGCCGATCCACCACCGCGGATCGCCAACCCTCCGTCGCGCGCCCTCGGTGCCGGTCCGGGTGTGCCGGGCGACCCGCACGTGAGTGGCGTGATTCCCGTCACTCGTGACGACCGTGATCGTCCGACGCCGCCCGCACCGGCCGAGCGCTCGACGGCGGCCGCGGTGGATCCGGACGAGACGCCGAAGGCCCTCGAGCCGATCCGCGGCACGCCGGCCCGACAGGACGAGCAACGCTGGACGCCGTCGCTGGTCGCGGTCGGCGTCCTACTGCTGGCGGCGCTCGCCGTCGCCATGGTGCTGTTCGTCGGGGTGAACCGCGGCGACGAGCCGGACGGACTCGCCGCGGTGACCGTCGTGCCGCCCGAAGGCGTCGAGGCCGACACGAGCGTCGAGGGCGCAGACCCGACCGCTGCCACGATCAGCAGTGCCGACGCCCGAATCGTGACCGTGCAGGCATGGGATCCCGACGGTGACAACGGCCAGGAGAACGACGCCCAGGCCAGCTTGGCGATCGCCGACGGCAGTGCGAGCACCATGTGGCCGACCGAGTGCTATCAGGATCGATTCATGGGCGGCAAGCGAGGGGTCGGCTTGATCCTGGGCCTCAACGGTCCTGCGACAGGCACGGTGTCGGTCGAGTCGATCAACGCCCCGTTCCAGCTCGACATCCTGACCGCCAACGGCGCCGCTCCGCCCGCCGGTGTCGACGGCTGGACCAAGGTCGGTGCGACCAGCTTCTCGGACCAGCCCGGCTCGATCGAGATGGCGATCGAGCAGCCGGCGCAGTACGTGCTCGTGTGGCTGAAGGAGCTCGGTCGCGACGAGGCGTGCAGCGAGTCGAATCCGTTCCGCGGTCGACTCGGCGAGATCTCGTTCGGTCCGTGACCAACCGCGACCGCACCGACGACGAACTCGTCGCAGCGGCGCAGCGCGGCGACGCGGCAGCGATGGATCAACTGCTCCGACGCCACTACGACCGCGTGCACGCCGTCTGCAGCCGGATCGCCGGTGGCACCCGCGACGCCGACGACGCCACCCAGGAGGCGATGATCCGCGTCGTGCGCAACCTCGACCGCTTCGACGGACGGTCGGCGTTCACGACCTGGATCTACCGCATCGCCACGAACACCGCGCTCGACGAACTCCGCAAACGCAAGCGCCGGCCCCAGCTCCACGTCGTCGATGACGACACCGAGCGCGGCCGACGCGAGGTCGTCGACGACCTCGCCCACCGTCGCGTCGACGCCGTGGCCGACCGGATCACGATCGATGCCGCATTGACCGGTCTTCCCGACGAGTTCCGCGCGGCCGTGGTCATGCGCGACGTCGGCGACCTCGACTACAGCGAGATCGCAGCGGCGCTCGATATCCCCGTCGGTACGGTGAAATCGCGCATCGCCCGCGGTCGACGCCTGCTCGTCGAGAAAATCGGGAACCGAGAGCCACCCCCGCGACGTCCAAACATCGATCCCCCCAACGACCCATGAACGACGAGCAGTACTTCCTCGCGAACGCGTATCTCGACGGTGAGCTCACCGCCGAAGAACGTCGAATCGCAGAAGCCGACCCCGAGGTGATGGCCGAGGTCGAACAGCTGCGCGCCCTGCAGGCCGAACTCCGCGACGTACCGACGCCATCCGCCGAGGCGCGCGCCGAGGCGATCGCGACTGCGATGGCCGAGTTCGCGCGCTTCTCCCCCGACCTGCCCGAACCAGCACCCGTGGTGCCGTTCCGTTCGCGCCCGGCGTACGCGAAGTATCTCGCCGCCGCGGCCGCGCTCGTGGCGGTGGCCGGGCTCGGCATCGTGATCTCCCAGGCCGACCTCGGTGGAGGTGACGACGATTCGGCCGGCTCAGCGGAGGCCCCGCTGTCCGAGACCCAGGCCCGACAAGAGGATGCGACCGAGACGATCGACGACGGCGCGTCCATCGACACCGAGGTGATGGCTGAAGCCGAGAGCGCGCCTGCGGCAGCCGAGAGCGCGAGCGACGCCACGGACACCGTCGAGATGAGCGAGCAAGCAGCCGAGGGTGGCGACGAGGAGGCATCCGGACCCGAGTTCGGCGCCGAGGCCGACCCCGGGAATGCTGTACGCGTCGAGGTTCCCGCCGACTTCGACCCCGACGAGCCGATCCTCGACGAGATCGAACTGGCCGTCTACGGCTCCTATCTCCTCGACCAGGCCGAGCTCGGGGTGCTCGGTCCGACGCCGGAGACCGTGTGTACCGGCAACTTCGACATCCTCGACAGGGCCATCTACGTGTCGGACGGCAACGAGCGACCGGTATACATCGGCGTCGACGAGCGCACGGGCGTCGTGCTGGCCCTGGATACCGGAACCTGCGCCGTACTGGCCATCGGTTCGCTGTTCTGACCCCGCGACGCGAGTTCATTCGAAGCGTTCCCGGCATGGCCGCTACAGTCACGGTATGCCGGGGAATCCGCTGACCGATCCCAACTGGGCCGCCGACCTCACCGACCGCATCACCACCGTCGTCGGCAGCGTCCGCGACAAGACGACCAACAACGTGGTCAAGGTCGTCCGTGGCGTCGTGTTCGGCCTGTTGGGTCTGCTGCTCGGGACGACGGCGGTCGTGCTGCTGCTCATCATCTTGACGCGCGGTCTGCAGTCGTTCCTCGACATCTGGTTCGACTGGGACAAGTCGGTGTGGATGAGCTACTTCATCATCGGCGGAATCTTGACCATCGCCGGGTGGTTGCTCATGTCCAAGCGTCACGGCACCGAAGCCTGACGCACCGTTTCTTGGAGGCCTCGCATGTCCGTCGTCCGCAACGTGATCGTGATCGGGTCGGGCCCGGCCGGTCTGACCGCCGCGATCTACACCGCCCGCGCCAACATGGCGCCACTCGTCATCGAGGGCGAGCCGTCGTCGACGTCCGATCAGCCCGGTGGGCAACTGATGCTCACCACCGACGTCGAGAACTTCCCGGGCTTTCCCGATGGGATCATGGGGCCGGAGCTGATGTCGAACTTCCGGTCACAGGCCGAACGTTTCGGTGCCGAGTTCCTCACCGACAAGGTGAGTCGCGTCGACTTCGCGGAGCGCCCGTTCCGCGTCTGGGTACGCGACGACGAGTATCGGGCCCACACGATCATCGTGTCGACGGGCGCCCAGTCATTGATGCTCGGCCTCGACGAGGAATCGCGGCTGATGGGCCACGGCCTGTCGACGTGTGCGACCTGTGACGGGTTCTTCTTCCGCGGGCAGGAGATCGCTGTCGTCGGCGGTGGCGATTCCGCCATCGAGGAGGCAACGTTCCTCACTCGATTCGCCGACAAGGTCACGATCATCCATCGCCGTGACGAGCTGCGGGCCTCCAAGATCATGCAGGACCGCGCGATTCGCGAACCCCAAGATCGAATTCCTGTGGAATCACACGGTCACCGCGATCCAGGGCAGCGACAAGGTCGAGGGCGTGCAGGTCACCAGCACGGTCGACGGATCGGTGTCGGACCTCGCAGTGACCGGGCTGTTCGTGGCGATCGGTCACCGCCCGAACACCGACATCTTCCAGGGCGTGCTCGACATGGAGGACAACGGGTACCTGATCACACAGCCCGATTCCTCGTACACGAACATCCCCGGCGTCTTCGCCTGTGGGGACGTCAAGGACCAGATCTACCGGCAGGCCATCACCGCCGCGGGGTCGGGCTGCATGGCCGCGATCGACGCCGAGCGCTGGCTGGAAGCTCAGGAAGACGAGCAACCCTCGTCGCCCGAGGCACACTGGGCCCCGACCCAGGCCGCCACCGCCGACGCCTGACGCGACCCAGGCCGCCACCATCGGCGCCCGAACAGTCACCGAGCGCGACAACGGGCCGATGCCCGAGTGGTGCACGCGCTGGTGGACGGTCTCGTCGGCGCGGTCGACCGATGTCGCCGCTCGAACGACGACGCGTTCGCGGTCGGCACTCCCGATCCCGCTGCCGATTCCCCCAAGGTGCACTGCAGAGATCCGAACCACCCTGCGTGGACGCGCCCCCGTCAGACGCGGATTCGAGGGCATCGGGACGAGACGTCGTGGCGACGCCCCGATCGGCCTCCGAGCTGGATCCACCCGACATCCCGACCGGCGCGAACAGGCCACTCGGGTTCACGCTGCGGCCCCGGCCCGTTGGACATACGCTCGGCCGGGGGCCGTCGGCGGGCGCACACGTGAGCGGCGCCACGTTTCGGCTCGGGTCGCGACACACGGCCCGATGTCGCGTGATGTGGAGTGTCTGTTCGGGGATCAGCCGCCGTGTCGGACTCGCCGAGGGTGCAGTCTCGACGTCCGAACGCGCCGAGCGGACGCGTCACGATCGAGTTCGACATCACGATCTGCACAAGTGTCGTACGTCCCGGCGGCGTTCGGCCGACCCCAGTCCTCTCGCCCGTCGTCGGTCGGCAGCTCGGAATAGCTGACTCGGTCACCAGGTTCCAGTTCGGTACACTCCGCTATGCCCACGGGCACGACGAAAGAGGACCGAAACATGGCCAACGGGATCACCAACCTCACCAGCGCGACGTTCGACGAGACCGTGAATTCCTCATCGGCGCCGGTGCTGGTCGACTTCTGGGCCGAGTGGTGTGGTCCCTGCAAGCAGATCGCCCCCCTGCTCGAAGAGCTCGCCGGCGAGCTCGGTGACCAGATCCACATCACCAAGCTCAACGTCGACGAACACCCCGACGTCGCCATGCGCTACAGCGTGATGAGCATCCCCACGCTGCTCGTGCTCCAGGACGGCGATGTGAAGAAGAAGATCGTCGGCGCCAAGGGCAAGGGTGCCCTCCTCCAGGAGCTCGACGAATTTCTGGCGACTTCCCACTGACCCCGGGTCAGCGGGGCGAAGCCATCCGCGACCTGCAACGCCGCCTCGGTGCCGCCGGCTTCCCACCGGCCGGCGCCGAGGCGGGTTTTTTTTGCGCGGACACCGAACGTTCCGTCCGTGAGTTCCAGCGGCAACGAGGATTGCGCGACACCGGACGGTGTGACCAGGTGACGTGGCGAGCGATCGTCGAAGCGTCCTGGAAGCTGGGCGATCGTCTCCTGATGCTCGTGGCGCCGAATCTTCGCGGCGACGACGTCGCCGAACTCCAGGCGTCGCTCGCTCGGATCGGTTTCGATTCCGGCAGGGTCGACGGGATCCTCGGGCCTGCGACCGCCCGAGCACTGGAGGACTTCCAGCACAACAGCGGGTTGTACGTGGATGGCGTGTGTGGCCCGACGACCGTTCGTGCACTCGAGGTGTTGGCTCGCCAGACCGGCACCGGGCCGGGCATCACCGCGATGCGCGAACTGGAGCTGCTCACCGCGTCCGCTCGCTCACTCAGCGATCTTCGGATCGTCGTCGGTCAGTTCGGGGGTCTGAGTGCCCTGTCGCGCCAACTCGTGCAGGCGCTTCGGCAACGCAGCGCTACGGTCGTCGCCTCCGACGAACCCGACGCGTCGGCGCAGGCCGCCATGGCCAACCGGTTCGCCGCAACCGTGTACATCGGGTTCGAATCCCACGCGGGGCCACGCTCGACCGTGCATTACTACGCCGTCCCACAGTTCGAGTCGGCCGGCGGTCGCGCCCTCGCGACACGGGTCGCGGCTTGCTGTGAGCAACGCGTGCCCAACCTTCATCCACAGGTCGAGGGCATGCGCCTCCCGGTGCTGCGCGAGACGCGGATGCCGGCCGTCTTGTTCACGCTCGGTGCCATTCAACAGGCGCTCGACCACGCTCCGCAGATCGTTCATGCGGTGGTCGAGGCGCTCGAGCAGTGGGGCCGTGATCCACTGTTATCCCCAGGTTGATCCCAGGTGACGAACCGCTCGATGGTTTATCCACAGAATTCTCCCCACCCTGTGATTCGAGCTGTTGCGTGGGTTCAGAGTTCGTTCAGATAAAGTCCGGACTTTTGCGCAGCACCCGTCGATCGGAGGTCCCGCAACACGGGCCGCACCCGGAAGTTTTCGCAGCCCGACGGACCCCGACGACCCCTCGGATGCGTCAGTCGGCCATCCGTCGATAGATCCTCTCGAGGTCCGCCAGATCGGCGAACTCGATCGAAATGCGCCCACGCTTGGCCCCCATCTGCACCGCCACCCGAGTCTCCAGATGCTCAGCCAGCAGCTCTTCGAGCTCGAGCAAACCCGGAGGACGCAGCCGCGTGGTGGGCGCCAGTCCGGCGCCATCCTGGTTCGGTGAGGGAAGCGCCGGGAGATGGTCGTCCTCATCGGCCGAGCCCGCGGCACCAGCCTTCATCGCCTCTTCGACGGCACGCACACTCCAACCTTCGTCTGCGGCCTGCCGGGCCAGCGACTCCTGCAAGACCCGGTCCGGCGTGGCCAGCAGGGCACGCGCGTGCCCAGCTGACAGCTTGCCGTCCGCAAGGAGGTGCTGGATCGCGGGCGGCAGCCCGAGCAGACGGAGCGTGTTCGTGATCGCCGATCTGCTCTTGCCGATCCGATCGGCCAACTGCTCGTGGGTGAGGTGGAAGTCTTCGAGCAGCTGCTGAAAGGCCGCCGCCTCCTCGAGCGGCGTCAGGTCCTGGCGATGCAGATTCTCGACGAGCGCCTGTTCGATCGACGCCTCGTCATCGGTGTGACGCACCACCGCAGGGATCATCGCCAGCCCGGCCCGCCCGGCGGCTCGCCACCGCCGCTCGCCGGCGATCAACTCGTAGCCGTGCTCGGTCGGTCGGACGAGGATCGGTTGGAGCACACCGATCTGCTGAATCGAGGCCGTCAGCTCCGCCAGTGTCTCCTCATCGAAGTGCACTCGCGGCTGGTTCGGATTGGGCGTGATCTTGCCGACGGGGATGTCGCGCAGCACCGCGTGCTGTTCGGAGTCCCCGGGCTCTGTCTCACCTGGTGGGATGAGTGAACTCAGGCCTTTGCCCAAGCCGCTACGCCGCGCCATCGTGAACCTCCTTGGCAACGTCGCGGTACGCCACCGCACCGCGAGAACGTGGGTCGAACGTGATGATCGGCTGCCCAAACGACGGTGCCTCCGACAGCCGGACCGATCTCGGCACGACACTGCGGAGCACCTTGTCTCCGAAGTGCTCGCGCACCTCGTGAACCACCTGGTCGGAGAGTTTGGTCCGGGCGTCGTACATCACGCAGACGATCGTCGAGACCTCGAGGGTCGGGTTCAGATTGCGTTTCACCAGATCGACGTTGCGGAGCAGTTGGCCGAGCCCCTCGAGTGCGTAGTACTCGGTCTGGATCGGCACCAGCACCTCCTGCGCTGCTGCCAGCCCATTGACGGTGAGCAGACCGAGGGTGGGAGGGCAGTCGATCAGGACGTAGTCGTAGTCGTCGATGACGGCCGAGATCGCGTTCTTCAGACGCAACTCGCGGCTGAAGGCGGGCACCAGTTCGATCTCGGCGCCGGCGAGGTCGAGGCTGGCCGGCGCCACGAAGAGGTTGCGGACATCGGTCGGTTCGATGCAGTTCTCGAGTGGCACGTCGTGCATCAGCACGTGATACATCGACGACTCGAGGCCACGGTTCTCGATGCCGAGCCCGGTCGAGGCATTGCCCTGCGGATCGAGATCGACGACCAGGGTTCGCAGACCCATTTCCGCGAGTGCAGCACCAGTGTTGATGGTGGTCGTGGTCTTGCCGACCCCACCCTTCTGGTTGGCGATTGCGATGACCCTGGGGAGTGGGCGCCCGGGTGGGCGGGATTCGTCGGCGTCCATTGCTGACAGTCTGGCTCGCGCCGCGTCGAATTGCGAGGATGCCCGTGCTTCGTCGCACGGGAGCCGTGTTTCAGGTGAAACCACCGCCAGATTCCGACGGATGGTGGTTTCACGTGAAACACCGTCTCCGCCGTGCGATCACCGGGTGTGACAACAGTCCCGCCGGAGACCGGCGTCACGAGCGGGCTGTCGGCGCCAACGTTCGGCCTCATCGCGCCCGATCGGCCGGACCGGCCCGACCTCCCGATCTGGCCGCATCGACACACGGTTCGTCGGGAGACTCCACCAGACCACACGTCGGCGGCATCCACGCGATCGCGGGGCCCACCGGGAACCAGTTCGACCGCCACCGGATCACTGCTCGGGACCCGACGCATCGTGCCGAACTTGCCTCCCCGCCCGACGCGCCGCCGGCTGCGGTGGAGCGATGGCGACATCACACGGATCAGCCGAGGTCGCGCACTCGAGGCTCGGTGGACGTCGGCACGTGCCCACCCTCGACGGCGCGGCACGCCGTGACCAGGCTCCAGCCGAGTGATGCCGCCGGGCTGCCCACGTTCCGCTGTGGAGTCATTCGTTGGTGGCACACACTCCGTCCCACGCCCCTCGACGTAACCCCCAGCATCGCGATCCATCCACCGCGCATCACCGCACCCCCTGGCGAGCGGGTGCGTCCCGGCACATCGTCCTCGTCCGCAGCGGCCTTCCAGGTTCGACCGCGTCACCCAGTTCGGCCTGCGAAAGTCGCGTTCGCTCGCGACCCTCACATGCCTACCCGATGAGGGGCGGCGGCAACACCACCACTGGCGACCCCGGCGCAGCGCGCATCTCCGCGACGCCACCGGCGCCTCACTCTGCCGAGAGGCCGTCGAGTCCATGGCGCCGGGACACCGGCCTACGGGCACACGTGGCGCGTGCGGACGCGCGCACGAGCAAGCGGCCTGGTCACGAGCACCGACCTACCGCCGCTACATCCACCACGGACCCGGTCCCCGGCTGGGCACGACGCACACGGCGGAACGGTCTCGGCCGACCCGTCGACGACCCACCGGCGGGCCGAGTTCACGAGGTCACCGGAACTGTCAGGTCCACGACCCGGTACGTCACAGGCTCACCACCAACGTCAATGCCGTCCCATGACGACCCACCGACCCAGCGGACCTCGCGTACCCACCGCACGGGAGCCTCGAACCGTTGCCACCCACGCGGTCTCACACAGGGAGCACATGCGAGCACACCGATCGTTTCACGTGGAACATCGCGACGCACGTGCCGTCGCGACGTCCACATCAGTCGGCAACCGCGCGGCTGAAGACGCTGACCGACCCACTCCGCGCCCGAGTCCAACCCGAGGATGCGATCACGGCCGGATCCCAACGGTCGTCCGAGGGAGGCTCGCTGATCACGATCCGACCCGACGGAACAGCCAGCTGCGAGGCGATGCCCAGTGTCATCGCCGGGGGACCGAATCCACGAGCGGTCACGACCTCAAATCCGGGCGTCTCCCCCGCCTCGACCTCGCGCACCAGCTGGGCAGCATCCGCGGTCAACACGACGACGTTCACCCAACCCAGCCGCCGTACCGCCCGCCGGAGGAAGTCCGTCCGCTTCTCACGACGATCGATCAGCGTGATCGAGATGGCCGGATACGCGGACGCCAGGACCAGGCCCGGCAATCCCCCACCGCTGCCGAGATCGACGAGACGGGCGCCAGGGGGAAGCGGCCCGATCGCCTCGACGAACCCGTACGAGTGCTGGGCCGCCTCCTCGATCGGGCGGCCGCCGAAAAAACCGAAACGCTGCGCATCGCGCAGCGTTTCGATCAGGAGGTCATCCACGTCCGGTCACGCCGGCGTGATGACCACCCGGCGCCTCGGATCGTCGCCTTCGGAGTGACTCGTGACACCGTCGATCTCGATGATGGCGTCGTGCACGGCCTTGCGGTCGGCCGACGGCATGGGCTCCAGCGCCTTGGCCGTGCCGGTCTCGATGACCTGCGACGCGACGGTCGCCGCGAACTTCTCGAGTGCCGCGCGACGCTTCTCGCGATAACCACCGACATCGATTCGCAGACGGGTGTCATGGTCACCCAGGCGTCGCTGCGATGCGACGCGCGCCAGATCCTGGATCGCGATCAGTGTGCGACCACCGGGTCCGACCATCAACCCGAGTTCGCTGCCCGTGACCCGCACGTCGAGGTCGGTTCCATCGACCTCCAACTCGGTGCCGGCTTCCTCGACGCCGAACGCAGCCGTGAGCTGCGACATGAACGTCACCGCCGCTTCACCGACTTCCTGCGGCGTGACCTCCGAAGACGGTCGTTCGTTGTCCATTCGCTGCTTCTCCTTCTGCTGACGCGGCTGTTTCGATCGTGCCGACTTGGCCTTCGCCGGCGCTGGGTCGGCCTTCGCCGGGGCCGCGTCGGCGCCCTCCGACCGCGGGCCACCCTGATCACCGTTCGAGTCGTTCTTCTGCCGGTCACCACCGGACGAGTCGCCGTCTCGTTTCTGATTCCGTCCGCGTTGGCGCCGTTCCTGCTTCGGGCGCACCGCGGTCGGTTTGACACGAGCTCGTACACGTGCCTCGCCGCGCACCCGGCCGAACAGTCCGGACTTCGGCTCTTCGAGGATCTCGAACTCGGCCTCGTCGGCAGCGACACCGAGTTGGTCGAGCGCCTGATCCTGCGCCTCGCCGATTGATTTGGCAGTGGTCTCCACCCATTCCATCGTGTGTGTTTCTCCTGGTCGTCGGGGTCGTGGTCGTTCGAACTCGCGAGCTGCGATCTACTTCCGCTTGCGACGGTTGGTCGACGCCGGTCGTCCACCGGGCCGGCCCGAGGTGCGACCGGTCTGCTTCTTGGCGGACGGGGTCGGCCGATTCTTCGGCTGGGTCGTACGCTTGGACGGCTTCACCGACGGCTCGGGCGCATCGCCCTTGGCCTTGGCCTTCCCGGCACCCTTGCCCGTCGATTTCTCGCCCGAATCCTTGGCCGCCGACAGATCTCGACGGGCTTGCGCCAGAGGGCCACCACCACCGTCCGCCTTGGCGAGTTCGCGCGCTCGCTCGCTGGCAGCCTGTGCTTGTCGTCCGAGCGATTCCTCGCTGCCGTAGAACCGTTTGGTGATGTAGAACTGCTGCAGAATACGCAGGATCGACTGGACGATGTAGTACACGACCAGACCGAGCAGGAAGAAGATCTGGAACACCGCGAAGGCGACCGGCAGGTACTGCATCAGCTTCTGCTGACTCTCCGACATCGTCGGGCTGACCGCAGCACGGGCCGCCACCATCCGCTGCTGGAAGAAATAGAGGCAGCCGAGCAGGGCGACGAGCCCGGCGTAGAGGAGGCCTCGAGCGAAGTCCTCACTGAGCATCTCGGCCGGGGACACCGACAAGTCGAGGCCGAACGCCGACATCTCGGTCGACCGCACGAGTGACTGGTAGAGCTCGGAGCCGTCGGACAGGTAGCGCGGCATGAAGCCGATCGCTTCCGACGCCGGCGCGCCGCCCGCGTTGAGCACCGCTCGGGCGACCAGCTCGTTGCCGCCTGCCGGCTCATAGGTCATCCCGTGCAGAATCCGGAACATGACGATGAACACGGGCATCTGAGCCACGAGCGGGAGACAGGAGGCCATCGGGTTGACCTTGTGCTCCTGGTAGAGCTTCATCATCTCTTCGTTGAGCTTCTGGCGGTCGCCCTTGTGTTCGTTCTGGAGGCGACGCATCTCGGGCGCCAGTCGCTGCATCTCCAGCATGCCCTTCGTGCTCTTCAGGATGAGCGGGGTCACCAGCAACATCACGATGACCGCGATCAAGCCGATCGCCACGGCGTAGTTGCCGGTCAACTGGTACAACCAGGCCAACACCGCGGCGGGCCACTCGAAGACGCCAGCGATCATCAGGACTCCTTCTCAGCGGGCAGCGGAACCGGGTCGTAGCCGGATGGACCCAACGGTCGGCACCGGAGCAGTCGACGGACGGTCAACCAGAGGCCGCGGCCCGCGCCGTGGGTGGCGATCGCCTCGTGACCGTATTCGGAGCAGGACGGAAAGAACCGGCACGGCGAGGGGCGCCCCTCGGCACCGCGCTGATACCACACGATCGCCCGCAGCATCAGCCGTTGGAGCCCGGAATCCGGCGCATTCGTTCCACGATCTCGGCAATCTCCGTCGTCAACTGATCGAACGTCAGTTCGATCAGTTGACGACGGCCGCCGATCAGCAGCAATCCGGTTGGGAGCGTCGATCGCCGATCCAGGTCGCGGAGCACCGCCCGTACCCGACGTCGCATCCGGTTCCGGGTCACCGCCGGCCCGAACGCGCGACCGAACGCGAACGCTACACATGTTGCGGTCGAGTCGGGATCTGGACACCAGGTACACCACAGGGCTGCTCGGCGGATCCGCGTACCGTCGTGCGTGAGGCGCTCGAACGCCCGGCGCTCACGGATCCGATGAATCAAGCCGAGAGTCGGGCGCGGCCCTTGGCGCGACGGTTCTTGAGCACGGCACGACCGCCTCGGGTGCTCATCCGAGCACGAAAGCCGTGCTTCTTGGCACGGCGGTGAGTGTTGGGTTGGAATGTACGCTTCACGTCGCCCTCCTCGAGGACCCGGCGGGATGCAGTGCCGGGTCGACACGAACTTTGATGCAACGAGACCGCGCACGGGTCGGCGATCTCGACCTGACAAGGCTACGGCCCGCAGGACGTCTGCCGCAACCAGCGGCGAAACGAGCTGTCGTCGGGGAAGTTTTGGCGGTTCGGGTGAACATGCTAGGTTGCTGCGTCCACGTCGGTCCGATCAGTTGTCCACACCTGTGGACAACGGTGTGGACGTGGGAACGGGTTGGATCCGGAGGTCTCCAGGGTGAGTGACCAATTCGAGGTGTGGACGGCTGTTGCCCAGCTGCTCCGTGCCCAACTCACCGAATCGGTGTGGTACTCGACGTTCTCCGAAGTGGTCCCGCAGATCGACGACGATCCCGCGGCGCTCGTGATCCAGGTACCCAGCACCCTCGCCCGGGACCGGATCCTGACGCGGTACCAACCGCTGATCACCGATGCGCTGGCGGAGATCGGCCGGAACGACTGTCGCTTCGATGTCGTCACCGCCGAGACCGAGCACGTCGTCCACGAGTCACCCGATCGACACGTACCGCACAGTGACATCGGCGCGGACACGATGGCGGCATCGAGCACCAGGGGGTCCGGGTCGCAAGCCGATCAGGAAGATGCACTCGACGCCGCCGGCCTGAACCCGCGTTACACGTTCGAGACATTCGTCAAGGGCGCATCCAACCAGTTCGCCCTCGCGGCCGCCCTGCGTGTCGCCGAGACGCCCGCACGCAGCTACAACCCACTGTTCATCTACGGCTCGGCCGGCCTCGGCAAGACGCACCTGTTGCACGCGATCGGCCACTACGTCCACAGCAACTACCAACACCACGTCGTTCGCTACGTGTCGACCGAGACGTTCATGAACGAGTACGTCGACGCGATCCGTTCGAACTCGATGGCCGGGTTGCGCCGGAAGTACCGCGAGATCGACGTGCTGCTGATAGACGACGTGCAGTTCCTGGAAGGCAAAGAGGGCCTTCAGGAGGAGTTCTTCCACACGTTCAACTCGCTGCACGGCGCGAACAAGCAGATCGTGATCTCGTCGGATCGTATGCCCGACGCGATCCCCACGCTCGAGGAACGACTGCGCGGCCGCTTCAAGTGGGGGCTGATCACCGACATCCAGCCGCCCGACCTCGAGACCCGGCTCGCCATTCTCCGCAACAAGGCCGAGCGTGAACGAGTCCAGGTACCCGCCGAGACACTCGAGTTCATCGCCTCCAACATCTCCACCAACATCCGTGAGCTCGAGGGCGCCCTCATCCGCGTCACCGCCTACGCCAGCCTGAGCGGCGAGCCCATCACGACGGAACTCGCCCACCAACAGCTCGCGGACCTGCTCACGAACACCGAACCCAAACCGCGAACCGACGCCGAGTTGCTCGACGAGATCGCCGGCATCCTCGGCTTCGAGGTCGAGGCCCTCAAGGGCAAGAGCCGACAGCGGCCACTGGTGACGGCCCGGCAGATCGCCATGTACGTGTTCCGCGAGTTCACCGATCTCAGCTACCCGAGCATCGCCCGGTTGTTCGGCGGTCGGGATCACACCACAGTGATCCACGCCGTCGAGAAGATCCAGCGTCAGATGGGCGAACGCCAAGCGATCTACGAGCAGGTCACCGACGTGCTCCAGAAGCTGAAGCTCTCATGAACGACCGTCGCTCAGCGTTGTGGACAACCCCCCGGACAACTCGGGGACCACTGGTGGACATCGTGGGCTCATCCACCGAACCACACGGGTGTCATCCGAGCGGTGTGGACGACGGTGGACAACTGCGCGCGGCCTCGCGGACGCTCTACGCTGCGGGTATGAGGGGTTGTCCCCAATCCACAGCTCCTACTACTACTGCTAATTCCGTACATCACCTATTGGGGAGAAGGGCGGCGCTGTGAAGTTCCGTTGCGAACGAGAGATTCTGGCCGAAGCTCTGGCCACTGCCGGCAGGGCTGCCACCAGCCGCACGGGCACGTTGCCGGTGCTGTCCGGTGTCCGGCTCGACGTCACCGATGGCGAGCTCACGGTGACCGGTACCGATCTCGAACTGACGATCAGGCTCTCCGTGCCGGTCCACAGTGATCGGGACGGTTCCGTCGTCGTGCCCGCCCGGTTGGTCGCCGACATCGTGAAGGCGCTGCCCGCTGGTGCGGTCGAGGTCGGCGTCGACGACGACGAGATGTCGATCAGCGCAGGTCGTTCGCAGTTCTCGGTCCGCCCCTTGTCGTTGAGCGACTATCCGGCCCAGGTCGAGCCCGACGCCGAGCCGGTGACACTGTCGAGCGACCAGGTCGCCGAGGCCCTCCGTCAGGTCGTGCGGGCAGCGTCGACCGACGACGCCCGAGCGGTGCTCACCGGTGTGCTGATCGCCTCCGAGGACAGCGGTCTCAAGATGGTGGCGACCGACTCGTACCGGTTGGCGGTTCGTGACCTGCCTCAGTCGTCGATGCTCGCTGCGGGCCAGAAGGTCCTCGTACCGAGCCGGGCGTTGGCCGAACTCCAGCGGATCGTCGCCCACGACGAGGACCTCACCGTCCGTCTCGGCGCTCGCGAGGCGGTGTTCGAAGCCGGTGGGACACGCTTGACGACGCGGTTGATCGAGGGCGAGTACCCGAACTACCGCAACCTGCTGCCGTCGTCGTACCCGAACACCTTGACCGTCGGGCGCGAGGCGTTGCTCGAGGCGTTGCGTCGTGTGAAGATCCTCGCGCAGGACTCGACGCCGGTGCGGCTGACGCTGGGCGCCGACACCTTGCAGCTCACCGCGATCACCCAGGACGTCGGCAACGCAGCCGAGGAGATCGACGCCACCTACGAGGGTGCCGAGATGACGGTTGCGTTCAACCCCGACTATCTCGCCGCCGGCATCGATGCGGTCGACGGTGACGAGGTCACGCTCGCCACGATGGACCCGATGAAGCCCGCCGTGCTCCGCGGCGTCGGCCACGACGACTACCTCTACCTGCTCATGCCGGTGCGCGTGCCCTGAGCGGGGCCGGCTGCCGCCCTGGCCGGGTTCCGTCTCGTCGCTCGCTGTCCGACGACAGCGCTGGCTCGCTGCGTCTCACTGCGCCTCACCACGACGAAACCCGATCGCCGTTCGGATGAACGCGATCGCGACCTGGTCACGAGCATGTTCGTGATGCGGATGGGGATGTTGGGTCGTCCGCTGGAACGTAGGGTCGCGTCGTCATGATCGTGGAGCGTTTGGAGTTGGTGGATTTTCGGAACTACCGCTCGGCGTCGTTCGATCTGACGGCGGGGATCACTGCGGTGCTCGGCATGAACGGTCAGGGCAAGACGAACCTGGCCGAGGCGTTGGCCTACCTCGCCACACTGTCGAGTTTCCGGGGTGCGCCGCCCGATGCCCTCGTGCGAGTGGGTGCCGACGCGGCGATCATCCGGGCGACCGTGCGTGACCTCGATCATCGTGAGGTGCTCATCGAGGCGGAGTTGTCTCGCGTCGGTCGGAACCGGGTGCAGGTCAACAAGCAGAAGCTCGGCCGCATCCGCGATCTGCTCGGCGTGATGCGAGTCAGCGTCTTCGCGCCCGATGACCTCATCATGATCAAGGGGGGACCGGGTGAACGACGTCGGTTTCTCGACGACACCCTCGTGTCACTCAAGGTGAGCTACGACGCGATGCGCCTCGAACTCGACCGCGTCGTCCGCCAGCGCAACACGTTGCTGAAGCAGGCGGGCGGGCGGCTCACCGATGACGTCGCGGTCACGCTCGACGTGTGGGATGCGCGCCTCGCCGAGCTGGGTGAACAGCTCGGCTACGCCCGCGCGACGCTCGTGTCGCGGTGCCAGCCGATGGTGCTGGAGGCATACGACCAGCTCGCGGGGAGCGCGGCTCCGGTCGAACTCGTCTACGAGCCGGCGTGGCGCACCACCGGTCTGGTGGCTGCGCTCGCCGCCTCTCGCGACCAGGATGTCCGGCGTGGTGTGTCGACCGTCGGTCCGCATCGTGACGAGGTGACCATCGGGCTCAACGGACTCCCCGCCCGCACGCATGCTTCGCAAGGGGAGCAGCGCACGCTGGCGCTCGCCCTGCGTCTCGCAGCCCACCGTCTCGTTGCCGAGCGGACGGGTTCGACGCCGGTGCTCGTGCTCGACGACGTGCTGTCGGAGCTCGACCCGGGTCGAGCGACGGCACTGCTGTCGAACCTGCCGAGCGGCCAGGTCATCATCACGTCCGCGTCGCCCCTGCCGGCATCGGCGAATCCGGAACGAGTGATCGAGATCGCGGCGGCTACGGTCGTGACGACTTCCGATGACAAGCCGTGATCCCGTGCCGATCTCGAGTGCGCTCGACGACGTGGTGCGATCGTTGCGCGGACCGAGTCGGGAGTCGGTCGGGGGACTGTTCGGTCGGTGGGACGAGGCGGTGGGGGAGCAGGTCGCACAGCATGTCAAGCCGGTGAAGCTCGATCAGTCGGTGCTGGTGGTCGAGGTCGATGATCCGGCGTGGGCCACGCAGGTGAAGTTCCTGACACCGATGATCACCGATCGGCTGCAGCAGACTGCGAACGTGCGCGTGGAGCGGATCGAGGTGCGCGTCGAGGGTCGGGGCGCACGTGGCACCCGGTCCTGACCGCACGGTCGCGACCGTCGACGTCAGTCGGCAGGTTCCTCGGTGGTGCCGCCCGCCTCATTGATCGCGTTCGTCAGCCAGGACACGAGCGGGGGGCCGACGAGGCCGGCGACGATCAGTGACACGACGGCGACGCCGATCTTGATCTTCCTGCCCTTCGCCTTCTTGGCGGCACGGATCTCGGCTGCTCGCTGCTGAGCAGCGCTCGGCTTCGACTTCGGCGGCATGAGGTGAGCCATCGGATGTGCAGGTTCGGCGTCGACGCCTGCGTCCTCGACGACGGTGTCGTGCTCGACGGTCGCCGGCGTCGCCGGCGCGGCGTCCGGGAGGAGTGGGAGCTCGCTCGCATCCACGGGCGCCGGCAGGGCTGCGACCGGCCCGCCGGTCGGGGCAGGGATACCGGCCGCAGGGAGCGTCGGGATCTCAGGCGCGTCGGGGAGCTGAGGTGCCACCGGTGCGGGGGTCGCGGGAGTGCCCGCTGCGGGGAGCGTGGGTGGTGGTGGCATCGGTCCGTCCTGCACGGTGGGTGTCGTGGGGATCTCGGGAGCTGGTGCGGCCAGTGTGGGGAGGTCGGCCGCGGCGTGGGCGGGCGGGGTGATCAGTGCCTCACCGAGCCGTGGTGCGTCACCGCCGAGGAGGACGGCATCGCCCGCCGGCGGGGCAGGAGGGGCGGGTGAAGTCGGCACGACCTCGTTCGTCGGGGTCTCGTTCGTCGGGGTCACCGCCGTGTCGGTCATGAACCGTGCATCGGTACCGGCCGCGCGGTTCTTGAGGCCACGCGGCATGCTTGACGGATGTCGAACGACACCGACTCCGTGAAGGCTCGTCTCCGGTCCGATCTGACTGCTGCGATGAAGGCGAGAGACGACGTCGCGACCTCGACGCTCCGGATGGTGAGCGCCGCGATCACGAACGCCGAAGTCGCCGGCGACACGGCCATCGAGCTCGATGACGAGCAGGTGATGGCCGTGTTGCGGTCGGAGGCCAAGAAGCGTGCGGAGTCAGCGGCCGTGTACGAGGAGAACGGACGACCCGAGTCGGCCGCCAAGGAACGCGCCGAGCTCGAGGTGATCGAGCGCTACCTGCCGGCGGCGATGAGCGACGACGACCTGGCCGCGATCGTCGACGAGGAGATCGGTACAGCGGCCGCGAACGGAGCCGAGGGCGGCAAGGCGATGGGCATGGTGATCAAGGCCGTTCGCGAACGCGTCGGCGCCAACGCCGACGGATCCCGGATCGCGGCGCTCGTGAAGTCGCGCCTCCAAGGCTGACGCCGTCGTCCGGCGATCATCACGATGACAGCGACTCAGCAGGTGAGCTCCTCGGAGCCGAACCCGACCACCGAACCGTCGATCGTCAGGTAGGCGCCCCTGAGGATTCCCGGCTCGAGGTTGCTCCGGGTCTTGCGCTGATTCGCGCTGATGACGACGACATTGACGACTTCGTCCGAATCAACGAACCGGGCGTCGGTGGCCGGATCCCGGTCGACTCGGGCGATGTTGAATCGATCGGGAATCTCGTCGATCGAGTCGTCGACACCGACGCCGTGTTCGGTCGTGATGCCCGACATCTCGGTCGGCGCGTCGTGCTGCGCAGGCCACGTCGCCACGTCGACGACCCGGCGGTCGCCCACGTACCAGAACTACAGGACCGTTCGCGATCCTGCCCCCCAGAATCCGGTGACCAGATCCTCCCAGACGATCTCGCGGTAGTCGTTGAGCCCGCAATCCTGGACCGGGACGTCCACGTCGAGGTCGCGCCGATCGATCCAGCCGGTGTCGTGATCGGGAGGTCCGAGGATCGGGTTTGCCGCCTCGATCATCTCGTCGGGCGTCACGCCGACTCCGGGTTCGATCCCGAACAGCGCACCGGCAGCGATCGTGACACCGGTCGGGTCGACCTCGACCGACGGGAGCGCGCAGCTGGATGGCTCCTCGCTCACCGGAGAGCAGCGATCCAGCCGCGGTCTGCTTCACCTCGGCCCCGCCGAGCGTGCGCTCGTACAACTCGACGAACTCGACGGTGTCCATGCCCGGATGCATCATGTCACCGGAAGAACGTCACCGAGTCGGACCCGCCCGTTGCTCCCAGGCAGAAATCCCGACCTCGTGTTCCGGCGGCCTCGGGACGTCGGCCGGTGATGACCCGGCCGTCGCGCCGCTGCGAACGGCCGCGTCGAAGGGCGTCCACTCGGGCCGTCGACGGAGAGTCGGGCTGTCGACGGAGAGCTCCACGCCGGCCCGGGACCCGCCGCCGTCCGCAGCATCCGAACTGCCGCGAGCACGGTCCCCCACGGCCACACGACCGCCTGGAAGCACACCTTGCCCTGACGCTCTCCGTGGCCGGAGAGCGAATTGTCCGCAGTCCGGACACTCAGCACGTGACGTTCGTCGATTTCCGGCGATCTCAGGGCCGGATGAGCGCATCTCTGTGACACGCTGCTGGTACAATCACACAAGTGTGACTTGGGGCCGAGTCGAACCGGTGTTCGACACCGTGAACACGGCTCGGTCCCACCATTCCGAACCATACGGAATTCCAGCGAATGAACTCAACGCGATCTGAGGTACTGCGTGTCCACTGACACCACATCGGCAAGTTCGACCACACCACAGGGGAGCTACGGCGCGAAGGACATCCAGGTCCTCGAGGGTCTCGATCCGGTCCGCAAACGACCGGGCATGTACATCGGTTCGACCGGTCTGCAGGGTCTCCACCACCTCATCTGGGAAGTCGTCGACAACGCGGTCGACGAGGCGATGGCCGGCTACTGCGACCGCATCGGCGTGACCTTGCTGGCCGACGGCGGGTGCCGTGTCGACGACAACGGACGTGGCATCCCCGTCGATCCGTACAAGACGGGCCAGCACAAGGGCAAGAGCGCAGCCGAAGTCGTGTTGACCGTGCTCCACGCCGGTGGCAAGTTCGGCGGCGAGGGCTACAAGGTGTCCGGCGGTCTCCACGGCGTCGGCGTGTCGGTGGTGAACGCGCTGTCCGAGCGCCTCACGATCGAGGTCGATCGCGAGGGCAAGCACTGGTTCCAGGAGTACGCCAAGGGTGGCACGCCGCAGGGCAAGATGAAGGTCGTCGGCGACACGCCCAAGCGTGGTCGTGATCGTGGCACCACCATCACGTTCTGGCCCGACCCCACGGTCTTCCAGGCCGAAGGCACCGAGTTCGTGACCCGCACGGTCCTCGAGCGTCTCCAGACGATGGCATTCCTGAACAAGGGCCTCGAGATCGTCTTCAACGACGAGCGCCCCGAGCGCGAGCAGCAGGTCACGTATCAGTACAAGGGCGGCCTCGTCGACTTCGTCAAGCACATGAACGCCTCGAAAGATCCACTGTTCTCCAAGGTGTGCAACTACGAAGACGACGACGAAGACGGCCAGATGCTCGACATCGCGCTCCAGTGGAACACCGGCTACCACGAGGGCATCCACGGGTACGCCAACGGCATCTCGACCATCGAAGGTGGCATGCACGTCGAGGGTTTCCGGACCGCCCTCACCAGCATCGTCAACAAGTACGCCCGCGAGAAGAACCTCCTCAAGGAGAAGGACCCGAACCTGACCGGTGAAGACATTCGCGAGGGCCTCACTGCGATCATCTCCGTCAAACTGCGTGAGCCGCAGTTCGAGGGGCAGACCAAGGCCAAGCTCGGCAACGTGCCGATGCGCTCGTTCGTGCAGAAGGTCACCTACGAACGGATGGGGGAGTGGCTCGCCGAGAACCCCACCGAGGCCAACAAGGTCGTCAAGAAGGGTCTGGCCGCCGCGCAGGCACGAGTGGCCGCCAAGAACGCACGGAACGCGATCCGCCGCAAGACGGCGCTGTCCGGCGCTGGCATGCCCGACAAGCTGAAGGACTGCTCGTCGAAGAACGCCGACGAGTCCGAGCTGTTCATCGTCGAGGGCGACTCGGCCGGCGGCACCGCACTCGACGCTCGCGACCCCCGCACGCAGGCGATTCTCCCGATCCGTGGCAAGATCCTCAACGTCGAGCGGGCCCGCATCGACAAGATGATGAAGAACAACGAGATCCAGGCGCTGATCACCGCGATCGGCGCCGGTGTCGGCGAGGAGTTCGAGGTCGACAAGGCCCGCTACCACAAGATCATCGCCCTGTGCGATGCCGATGTCGACGGCAGTCACATCCGCACGTTGCTGCTCACGTTCTTCTTCCGCCAGATGCGCGACATGGTCGAGGCTGGTTACGTCTACATCGCACAGCCGCCGCTGTTCTCCACCGAGGTCGGCAAGGAGAAGATCTACCTCAAGGACGAGAACGCCAAGAACCGCTTCCTCGAAGCGCGACCGAACCACAAGAAAGAGTTCGCCCGCCTCAAGGGTCTCGGCGAGATGGACTGGGAAGAGCTGAAGTCCACCACGATGGATCCCGAGACCCGCACGCTGCTGCAGGTCACCGTCGAAGAGGCCGCCGAGGCCGACATGATCATGAGCGTGCTGATGGGCGACAACGTCGAGTCGCGACGCGAGTTCATCACCACCAACGCACGAGACGTGCGGAATCTGGATTTCTGATGTGTCGGGCCCACTCGCTCGCTGACGTTCGCTCCGTTCGCCCGAGTACCGATCCGCGCAGCTTCGCCGCCACACCCGACGGTGATCGGCGCACGACCAGGCGCATGGGCGATGACTGGAGGGGGTCGCAAGCGCCCCTCCAGACCTCACTACCGATCGCTTGCGCACCCGAACTGCCACAAGGAACCGTGAATGTCTGATACTCCAACGCCGCCGCCTCCGGTCGATGCTGACGACGACGGGCCGGACGGGGCCGACCCGATCCAGCCGATCGCGTTGCAGGAAGAGATGGAGAACTCCTTCCTCGACTATGCGATGTCGGTCATCATGTCCCGTGCGTTGCCCGACGTCCGCGACGGGCTCAAGCCAGTGCATCGCCGGATCATCTGGGACATGGAGACGCAGGGGTTCCGCCCCGACCGGCCGTTCGTCAAGTGTGCCCGCGTCACGGGCGACACCATGGCGCGATTCCACCCGCACGGCGACAGTGCGATCTACGACGCGTTGGTACGCATGGCCCAACCGTTCTCGCTGCGACACCCGCTGATCGCGTTCCACGGCAACTACGGTTCACCGGACTTCGGCCCGGCCGCCTCGCGCTACACCGAGTGCCGCCTGCATCCGCTCGCGATGCAGCTCCTCGCGGACATCGACGAAGACACCGTCGACATGATCCCGAACTACGACGGCACGACCGAGCAGCCCGAGGTGCTCCCGTCCCGGTTCCCGAACCTGCTGGTCAACGGCAGTCAGGGCATCGCCGTCGGCATGGCGACGAACATCCCGCCGCACAACCTCGGTGAGGTCATCGACGCCACGATCCACCTGCTCGACGATCCCGACGGCACCACGGTCGACGACTTGATGGGGTACGTGAAGGGGCCCGACTTCCCGACCGGTGCCCAGATCCTCGGCCGGGCCGGGATCATCGACGCCTACCGAACGGGCAGGGGCAGCGTGAAGACCCGAGCCAAGGCCTCGATCGAGGAGGGCAAGAACGGTCGCTACGAGATCGTCGTCACCGAGCTGCCGTACCAGACCAGCGTCTCGTCGATCGCCGGACGCATCGAGGAACTCGTCACGAACGGCGACCTCGACGGCATCGCCGACGTCAACGACGGATCCGCCGGCGGCAAGACGAGCCTGGTCGTCACGCTGAAGCGTGACGCCAACGCCAACGTCGTGCTGAACAACCTCTACAAGATGACGCAGCTGCAGAGCAGCTTCTCCATCAACATGGTGGCGCTCGTCGACGGCGTGCCCCGCACACTCAACCTCCTGACGGCGCTCCAAGGGTACGTCCGTCACCAGATCGACGTCGTCACCCGGCGTACCGAGTACCGCTTGGCCAAGGCCCAGCGGCGCGCCCACATCCTCGAGGGCCGCATCAAGGCCCTCAACGTCATCGACGAGATCATCGCGTTGATCCGGGCGAGCGACGATGCCGCCACCGCCAAGCAGGCGCTCATGGCCGAGCCCTTCGAGTTCAGCGAAGTGCAGGCGGTCGACATCCTGGACATGCAGCTGCGACAGCTCACGCGCCTGAGCCGGATCGACCTCGAGACCGAACTCGGCGACGTGCGGAGCACCATCGAGGAACTCGAAGCGATCCTCGCTGACGACGCGAAGCTTCGCACCGTGATCAAGGACGAGATGCTGGCGATCAGGGAGGAGTTCGCCACGCCACGTGTCTGCGAGATCACGTATGACGATGGCGAGATGTCGATCGAAGACCTCGTCGACGACAAGGAACTCGTCATCGTCATGACCGAGGCCCAGTACGTCAAGTCGGTGTCGGCCGGGTCGTTCAAGTCGCAGGGCCGTGGTGGCCGCGGTGTGAGCGGCGGCAAGCTCAAAGCCGACGACATCGTGCGTCACGTGATCTTCACGACCGCGCACGCCCACCTCCTGTTCTTCTCGAACCGCGGCAAGGTCTATCGCCTGCGAGCGCTCGACATCCCCGAGCGCGAACGGACGGCCAAGGGCATGCCGATCGTCAACCTGCTGCCGCTCCAGGCGGGGGAGAGCATCCAGGCGATCATCGACACCCGCGAGTTCGCGGGCGACCGCTACCTCTTCTTCGCGACCAAGCAGGGCACCGTCAAGAAGACGACGTTCGACGCCTACGACTCGAGTCGCCGCGATGGGATCATCGCCATCAACCTGAAAGACGACGACGAGCTCGTGAAGGTCATCGAGACCAGCGGTGGCGACGACATCTTCATGGTCAGCAAGGGCGGCATGACGATCCGATTCAACGAAGACGACGTCCGCTCGATGGGCCGAACGGCCGCCGGTGTGCGCGGCATGAAGCTCAAGGCCGGCGCCGACGATGCGGTGGTCTCCTGCGACGTCGCCCGTGACGACGTCGCGATCCTGATCATGACCGACGGTGGTTACGGCAAGCGCACGCAACTCGACAGGTTCAACCGGCAGGGTCGCGGCGGTCAGGGTGTCCGCGGTATCAAGCTCACCACCAAGAAAGGGTTCGTCACCGCCGCCTTCATGGTCGGTATCGACGACGAGATCGTCGCGGTGTCGTCGGGCGGTGTCACGATCCGACTCGACGTGCGTGAGATCAGCTCACAGGGTCGCGATGCCACCGGGGTCCGTATCATGAACCTCGACGACGGGCAGACCGTCGCCTCGGTCGCCCCGATCATCGCCGAACACGACGAGGAGTGACCGGCTGCGGCTGGCGCCGCCGATCGCAGCCTGGCTGCCCATCGTTCCCCCCACGAGGAGGTGGCCGTGCGCGATCGCGGTTCGATGTTGGTGTTGGTGATGTTGATCGGGGTCGCGCTGACCGCAGCCGTGATCCTGGCGTTGGCCCCGGTCCTCGATGACCTGATCGTTCGGCAACGGGCGCGCTCAGCGGCCGATGCGGCGGCGCTCGCGGGCGCGCTCGGCGGCCGGGCGGCAGCCGACGAGGTCGCCGGGCGCAACGACGCCGCGCTGGTGAGCTGGAGCGAACGCGGTCACGAGGTGGTCGTGACCGTGCGTGTCGGCGATCAGGTGGCCACCGCACGCGCCACCGACGGACCCTGATGACTGCCTACACTCGATTCAGTGAGCACGACCGACGGCGACGCCTCCTCCCGGCTCGACGATGCGATCGCCGACGTGCTGTCGGGGGCCCCGCGGCTGCCCGGCGATGCTGTTGCGGCCCCGTCGGCCGATGACTGGTCGGTCGACGGCCCTGACGACGATCAGCTCGACGGCCCCTACACCCTGCCGGAGATCGTGCCGGCGACGACGTCATCGACGGCCGGCGCGAGCCCGGTGCCCCACGTTCCCGACCCGGCGGCCCTGTCGCCGACCGTACCCCCCGCGGTCCCCGTAGTTCCGTTGGCCCACACTCCGGTGATGCCGGTTCGTCCGTCGGCGACGTCGTGGTCCGACCACATGACGGCGGTGCCTGCCCATGGTTCGATGCTCCGGGGACCGGGGCGTCGGCCACGGGTTCGCCGGGTCACCCGGGTACTGCGCCACGTCGATCCGTGGAGCACGTTCAAGGTGGCGTTGTTCTTCAGCTTCGTGGCCTACCTCGTGACGCTGACGGCAGGAGTGCTCTTGTGGCGCGTCGCCGACGGTACCGGCACGCTCGACAACGTCGAGCGGTGGTTCACCCAGTTCGGGTGGGAGACGTTCGAATTGAAGGGCGGTGAGGTCTTTCGGAACGCGTGGATCATCGGCCTGTTCGGCGCCGTGGCGCTGACCGGCGGCCTCGTGCTCCTGGCCACGCTCTTCAACCTGGTGAGCGACATCGTCGGCGGCGTTCGGTTGACGGTCCTCGAAGAAGAGGTCGTCGAGCGAACCGTGTCGTCCACGCGGCGATACGTGGTGCGCCGCCCTCCCACCGGGGGCGGCGGTTCCGACGACTGGGACATCGACGACGCAACGCCCGAGTCGGCGGATCGGTCCATCGATCCCGAGCCGACCGCGAACCAGGTTGCGTCGACGTCCGACGACTGGTCGGTCGACGACGACGAACAGGCCGAGCCCCGCTCTGGTTGAGGATTCCGGTCCTCGCCGGTAGTGTCGCATTCTTGCCGGGGCTATAGCTCAGTCGGTTAGAGCGCTGCCCTGATAAGGCAGAGGTCACAAGTTCGATTCTTGTTAGCCCCACCACAAAACACCTGGTAGATGAGGAACGAGGCGCCGAAAGGCGCCTCGTTGTCGTTTCCAGGTCCGCGTCAGGTCCGCGTGCGAGATCTCCGCGACTGAGGACTGACGCTGTGACACGGATGTGCCCGGTCGAGCTCGTTCCAGCGCAACTTTCGACCATCGCACGGTCGGTGCCTGTCTCTCTGGTGACACGGCGGGTTGTGCCGGTGAAAGTGTGGCGTCACAAATGGGCCGGACTGTTGTACGACGCTGGCCGGTTGCCTCGTGAATACGGGTGTCGTTGTCGAGCAGGATGCGGGAGTGGCCCGCGCCGAACCGCCGCCCGGATTCGGCCTCAACCGCTACGTTGCACTCTGCGCGCGTCGGTGAACGACGACCACCCAACCCGCTCCGAGGAGAGCGAGCACTCCCGCGACCACAGCGATCTGGACGATCGAGCGTTGCGACCCGCTGTCACCGATCGCCGAAGCGCCGGGGGCGGGCGAAGCTGCAGCGCCGAAGCTGGCCGGGAGTGCACCGCCCGCGAGAGCACGTGTGCCAGAGCACAGGTTGGAGTAGAGCTCACCATCGGCAGCGACGTTCGTGATGCCGTCGGACTCGGTGCGGGCGAACACCACGAACGGGCCCGGACCAGAAACTTCGAGTCCGCAACTTGCTCCGTCGCGGGCCGTGACGACCGACTGGCGAGCAAATACGCTTCCCTTGAAGACCTCGTCGACGTCGAACACGAACCGCTCGGGATCCGTGGAACTGTAGGTGTCGCCGGCGGGGGTGATGATCTCGATCAGCGTGCCGGTGAACGCCGCGTCTGCGTTCTCGAGCGCCTGCTCGTCGGTGAACGAGACACAGCTGCACGCTGCTACTGGCTCGGATGTGCCGAGCATGAACGCTCCGAAGGCGACCGTTGATACCGCCCACCACAGCATGATCCTCAGGACCACGGCTCCTCGTTGTCGCATCACACCATCTTGGACGACCGAAGATGACTGCTGGTTCCCCAGGGTGAAGACCCGATGCCGAACGCCGAGCACTCATCGCAGAACAGCTGCGCCGGCGTGCGCATTGATGTCGACGGTGATTACGTGGCGCCGCGCTGGGGCCGTTACGAGCGACGACGGCGCACTGCTCGAACCTCATCGACCGCAAGGTCGAGTGCGTCGTCTTCGGCCAGTTCGGTGTTGGCGTCCACGTTGGACGCCAACGCTGCTCGTGCTTCGGTGGTGAAGCTCTCCCATGCGGATTGACGACTCACGCCGAGCGCATCGCCGATTTGTTGCCACGACGCACCTGCGGCTCGTGCGGCGATGACCTGCTCGCGGCGAATCCGGCCGAGTTCGTGTTCGCTGTCGGTGAGGACGCGCAACGCTGCCAACGGATCCTGAGGAAGAGACGCGGGTACCACGATGACACTCAGGTTGTCAGGATACCCTGACGACAGACGAACGAGCAAGAGCGCCCGCAACTCCGCCGCCGGGATTTCGTGACGCCGCATCGGGGCCGTTCCCGAGTGGGCGCCCTCGTCTGGCGCCTGTGATTCTGGGTGTCGATATGAACCAAGGCATGCGAATTCGAGGCTCTGGAGCCCTGGTGCTCGGCCATCGTGATTCTGCCTGGAGGTGGTGTTCAGTCCTCGATCTCGAGTGGGAGATCGAGCTCAACGGGTTCGGAGCGTGTGGGTACCGCGTCGGCGACTTCGGCAATGAAGCTGCTTCGGCCTCCGATGTGAAGGGACCAGAAGTCCACGTCGGTCGCGACGAACCTGTCGACGGCGAGTGATGGGCGAGCTGGTCGAGCGGGGCACGGCGGGCTCGATGCGCTCGGGTGTCCCGAGCCAGATGTCGATGACGGCTGAAAACCGAGCAGTCCTGCCGGCGAGGATTCCAGCGATCAGGGCAACGCGCGCTATCAGACCGCCAGGTGTGCGCTGTGCGGCTGGCGACCAGCCGGGACCGTGAGCGCGAGCCGTGCGACCTGAATGGCAGGTTCGCGATCTCACGCGGTCGCGATCAGGTAGCGGAAGGCGTTGCGATGCACAGAGGTGCCGTCGGGCTGGACGCTGGACTCCAGCGAGGCACGGATCGCATCGGCGGTCGCGTCGCGTCCGCTGTGCTCGATCGCTCGCCGGGCCGGCCCGGCGGAGAGGTGGGCGCGGACTGCGTCGTCGAGGTTGGCGAACACGAAGTCCACTGCGACTTCGTCAGCACGTTGCGGTTCGAGGCCGGCCTGCTCGACGAGGGCCTCGAGGTTGCCGGGCGCGCTGAGAGCGAAGGGTCCACCGGCGCCTGGTGGCGGTGGTGGCAGCAGGCCGCCGATCGCCGCGAACACGACACGAGACTCACATCGCCCGGCCTCGGCCCACGTGGTCAGCGCGACCGGGGCACCGCTGGTGGCGACGCGGCGTAGCTCCTGCAGCGCGGCGACCGGGTCGGCAGCGTACTGAACCGAGTTGAACGCGGTGACCGCATCGAAGCGGTCGTCGTCCCAGGGCAACTCCTCCAGGTCGCCCTGGTGGAGCTCCGCGTCCGGATTCCGTTCTCGGGCAATCGTCAGCATGCCCGCTGCGGCGTCGATCCCAGCGGCCTCGGCGCCGCGCCCCGTCGCGATCTGCAGCGCCAGCCCGGCGCCGCAGCCGGCGTCGAGCAGCCTGGTGCCACCCCCGGTGCCGAGCTCATCGTGCACCTGTTCGAAGAGCGAGCGGGTGATCGGCTCGAATGTCTCGGACCACAACCGAGCCTCGACGCCCCAGTGTGCGCCTTGAACGTCTGATGAACCCATTCGTTGCTCCTCGTTGTGTGCTTGTTCGTGATGGTCGTTCGATGATTTCTGGGGGCTGGTGCCGATCGGGAGTGGTGCAGCCCGGCCGGCACATCGCGGGATACGGTCAGTCGAAGATCGCGACCCATCAGCATCCGCAGGCTCCCGAGCCGGTTGGGCGACGGAACTCGCCAGGCAAGGTCGCTGGGTCGAGCTGGCCGTGGGAGGTCACCGCCAGGTGCACCTCGGCACCGGACGGGTTCGACAGGTCGTGCGGCACGATCACTGGTGGGGCGCCGGCGGGGTCGCCCACCCCGGCCCGGCCAGCCAGCGTCAACGATGAGCCGGCGGCGGCGTGTCCGGCGGGGTCGTAGACGCCGAACTCGACGGCCGGGTTCGTCATGTCGTCGGGACCGCACCTACCAGCGCAATGCTCGGGGTAGTTGAACACGAACATCCACAACGTGAACACCTCCGGATGCCCCGGCTCGGTGCCGTCCGGGTACAAGTACTCGCCCGACTCCGGAGTCGGCATCGTCACCGACACCGCGATGCCGTTGGCCTGGCGCACCAGCCGCGCCCCGTCGGGGGCGTACACGCTCGCACCGCCCTGATCCCACACGTCCGCCCGCTCGGGCCCCGCCGCTGTCGCCGACAGCGATCCCGCCAGCAGCAGCGTGCTCGCCAGCACCGCTGTCATTGTTGCTCGTCGCATCGTTTGCGCTCCTTGTCTCTTCCGCCCAGCGTCGATTCGCGGGGTGGTGGCCGTCACGATGCGCGCACGGGCCTTGCCCCTCGCTTGCCGGGTCCGGAACTCCGGGCAAGGAGAGGTGGCCGGTGTGGGAGGGTGACGTGGTGGAGACTTCGCTCGTGCAGGTGCAGCTGCTCGGACCCGTTCGGGCCTGGCGCTGCGAAGATGAGGCGGCGGTGCGTGGGGTCACGGGCCGGTCGGTGCTCGCCCGATTGGCGCTCGACCGTGGCGCGACGGTCACGATCGAAGAGCTCATGGATGCGGTCTGGGGCGATCATCCACCGACGAAGCCGGCGGCGAACCTACAGATCGCGGTGAGCCGTCTCCGCGGCGCGCTCAGCGCCGAGGTGATCGAAACGTCAGCGGGTGGCTATGCGATGTCCGACGCGACCGCCGTCGACGCGGCCGAGCTGCAGGACGTGCTGAGCGGCCTCGACGGTGCCGACCCGGCGGCTGCACAGCGGCTCGAGGCGTGCATTGCCTGCTTCGGTGGGACGCCGATCGAGGACGTTGCGACCACGTGGGCGTTCGAGCCGTACCGTGTGATGCTGCGCGAACTGCAGCTCGTCGCGTACGACCATCGAGACGCGTCGCTGATCGAGGCTGGCCAGGCCGAGTCGGCGATCCCGGATCTCTGGCGCCGAGCCAGCTCGGAGCGGTTGCGCGAGCAGACCCACCTGCTCCTGGCGGATGCGTTGTCCAGTGTCGGACGAGCGACCGAGGCGTTGCGCATGCTCAACGGGTTCCGCACCTCGCTGGCCGAGCAGTCCGGGCTCTCCCCGTCGAGCGAGCTGGACGAGCTCGTGCAACGGATCCTCCAGGACGACTCACCGAGCACGGCGTCGGAGTCCGCACACGGGACCGGCCGCGACGAGCGCCTCGACTCCCTCCACAACCTGCCGTCGCCCTCGTCACGACTGATCGGGCGCAGCACGGAGATCGAACGCGTTCGCCGGTTGGTGGGCGACCATCGCGTCGTCACGCTCACCGGCGTCGGCGGATGCGGCAAGACCCGCCTGGCGATCGCAGCAGCATCGACCATGAGCGAGGAGTTCCGCGACGGAATCGTCTTCGTCGATCTGCTGCCCGTATCACCGACCCGAGTCGCCGACGCAATCGTCGACGCCGGCGGATTCCAGATCGCCGAAGTGAACGAGTCGACGCGCGTCGAGGCCGTCGCCCGATTCGTCGCCCGTCGCGATCTGCTCGTCGTGCTCGACAACTGCGAGCACGTCATCGAGGCCGTCGCGGACCTTGTCCACCGCATCACCGTCAGTGGTACCGGCGCCCGTGTCCTGGCCACGTCACGCGCTGCGCTGCTGGTCGACGACGAACGGGTCTTCCGCGTGCCCGGACTCGGCCGGCGCGGGCCGAACGACGACGCCACGGAATTGCTCGTGGACCGTGCACAGGCTCTCGACGACCGGTTCACGCTCGACGACGAAGACCGAGCGATCGCGATTGAGATGTGCCGCCGACTGGACGGCCTCCCGCTCGCCATCGAGCTGGCCGCAGCCCAGCTCGCACACCTCGGCATCGCCGACCTCGCCTCCCGCCTCGATCGTCGCCTCGACCTCCTCGTCGGCGGCCGCAGCTGGGACGACCGCTCGCCCACACTGCAGTCGATCATGGAATGGTCCTGGGAGCTGCTCAGCCCGGTAGAGCAAGACCTCCTCGCAGCGCTCTCGGTGTTCCCCGCCTCGTTCGGGCTCGACGCCATCGAAATGGTCTGCTCATCGATGCTGTCCGAGCACCCAACCGGGGTGCTTCGACAGCTCGTGAACGCGTCCCTGGTCGAAGTGGACCGCAGCGACCACAGCGTGCGGTACCGGCTCCTGGAGACCGTCCGGATGTTCGCCGCCCAACAACTCGCCACGTCCGGCGCCACCGACGAAGCCCGATGCCATCACCGTGACTGGCTCGTCGACTGGGCCGCGACCGCGTCGTTCGGCGAGTACGCCCTCTCGTCGAGCTGGATCACGGCGTACGCCGAGGTGCTCGACGACGTCTTCACCGCCATCGAATGGTCGATGACGTGTCACGACTGGGAAGACGCAGCGCAACTGCTTGCCGCCGGCACCGGAACCTGGCATAGCGGAACGCGGTGTGTCCATGCGATCGAGCTCACCAGGAAGGTGCTCGAACAGGACCTGAAGCCCCAGACACGGCCACGGCTCTTGCTCGCCGCGTCCGAAGCAGCATTGGCGGCCGGGAGGCTCGGTGCGAGGGTCGAGTGGGGGAACGAGGCACTCGCTGCGGCCCGCCAGCTCGACGATCGGGAGGTCGCAGCGCTCTCGGCCACCTGGTGCGGGATCCCACTCCTGGTCCCCGAGTTCGAGCGCGGCCTGCAGCTCATCCTGGAAGGCGACGCCACCGCCGACACCGAACTCGTCAAGAGCTGGACCTCTCACTTCGTCATCTTCGCCCAGCACCTCCCCCATCTCGGGGAGCCGATGGAGCTCGAGGCAATGTCCACGTGGCCCCCGGACTCGGTCTCCCGAGGCGGCACCCATGAGGTCGCCGCGATCAACGACGCGTTCGGCGGTCGACGGAACGATGCCTTGCGGCACATCCAATGGATCCGCGACCACGGGCCTCACGCCAGCCCGATGCGGAACATCCTCGACGGTCTCGAGGTGACCGTCGAAGCGCTGGCTGGCGATCCCGAGCATGCGCTCGCCCTCGCACCCGATGCGAGACAGCGGCTACAACGCACCACGGAGTCGGTGTGGCGAGCCGAGCTCCTCCTCGCAATCGCTATCGCCCGGTTCCGCCTCGGCGACATCGATCGGTCACTTCTGTACCTCGAGCGTCTGCCGACCGCGGCGATGAACCACCCGGTGATCTACGAGGTCCGGCGGCGTTTTGCTCGAGACGCCCGCGCCGCGATCGGTGATCGTGATCGCGTCGCCGAGATCCGACTCGCCGCGGCCGAGCTCGACCTCGACCATGCCCTGGACCAGGAGCTCGGCACCCTCGCCTGACGGGTCGACACATCATCACCATGTTCGTCGCTTCCTCCGTCGAGTGGGGTTCGCGACCGTCGGCCGGCCCACGCATATCGACAGCCATCTCGCCGGCATGCGAACCGCTCCTGATCGGCACATATTCGCTCGGTGATGTGCGCGAGCACGTGCGTCGCCCGATCAGACCTCGACCACGCCGGCGGCCGATCGTCTCGCCGGACTGATGAGACGTTGTGTGCGCTGCGGACACGGCCACCGACCCGGGGCAGGGCGCGGTCTTCAGTCGAAGTTTGCCCTGGCGCGGGCTCGGCGACGATTGCTTCGCTGGCATCACGATCTTCTCGGGCGGGCGGGCAGCGAACGCGCCACCGCTGAGGCGGGGCTGGCGATCATCATCATCGACCGACTGCGCCCAGCCCTGGCTCAGCGATGGACGCACGGTTCGTGGCATGGAGCTGTCGGGCCAAGGCCAGTTGCTGGGCTCAATCACGTAGTCGGCTGTCCCTCGGTGGGAAGCCTGCCGATACCGAGCACGCAGACACCTGACCGCGTCCGCCAGGGTCACGCAGCTTCAAGAGTCGGGTGAGCGATGTCGCTCTTCTCCTCTGGAGCGATAGGACGTCTCGATCCCGTTCATCACACACCTCCGAGCGCTCGTCGAGCTCCCAGCTCGAGTGGAACGCGTCTCTCGCGCTGATCGTCTGCCGTTCGTCGTCGAACGAACAGAGTCCAATGACTCTCCCCCGACGCTCGGCGTGTCGGGTCACCTTCGCGCCGCCGGACCGAGATGCTCCAGAACGCGAAACGCAGCGAGTTCGAGTTCTTCGACGTCGTCCCAGAGCTGCGGCGCGTCGCACCCGACGACGCGCTCGGACTGGTAGAGCCCGTTCGTCGTTTCTGCCGTCAGGCGTCCCGTTCTCGTCCCATGGCCGATCTCGCCCGCCGGCTGCATGCTCGCGTGGGACGAAGGCCTCTGTTTCGGTCGCGGCACGATCCGTACCGTGCCCGACGGGAGGTGTGTGGTGGATTTTCAGGTGTCGGAGGAGATGACCATCCGGCTGGCGATGATTCGCGAGTTCATGGATCGGGAGGTCATCCCGCTCGAGGGTGAGATGCTGCACGGCGACCAGGGTCGCCTCGCCGACGCGGTGGCTGCGGCGCAGGCCAAGGTCAAGCAGATGGGGCTCTGGGCGCCGAACCATCCGGTCGAGTTCGGCGGTCTCGGCCTGTCGATGGTCGACCACGGATTGTTCGCCGAAGCTGTCGGACGGAGCCCGCTCGGAATGACCGTGTTCGGCACTCAGGCACCCGATGCCGGCAACATCGAGATCCTCCACCAGCACGGCACCCCCGAACAGCAGGACCGGTGGCTCCGGCCCCTCGTGGCGGGCGAGATCCGCAGTTGCTTCTCGATGACCGAACCCGAGACCGCCGGGTCGAACCCGCTGCTCCTGGAGACGACGGCCGTGCGCGACGGTGACGACTACGTGATCAACGGCCAGAAGTGGTTCACTTCCTCGGCCGACGGCGCGGCCTTCGCCATCGTCATGGTGGTGACCGACCCCGAGGCACCGCCGTATCGCCGGTCGAGCATGATCATCGTGCCGACCGACACGCCAGGATTCCACCTGATCCGCAACGTGAGCGTGATGGGGCACGCCGGCTCGGGACACGCCAGCCACGGCGAGGTCTCCTACCAGTCGTGTCGGGTGCCCAGGTCGAACCTGCTCGGACCGGAAGGCAGCGGCTTCGTGATCGCCCAGGACCGCTTGGGTCCGGGCCGGATCCACCACTGCATGAGGTGGTTGGGCATCGCCGGCCGTGCCTTCGACATGATGTGCGAGCGGGTCAACCAGCGCGTGATCGCCACCGACGGCGGCACGCTGGCCGATCGGCAGGTCGTGCAGCACTGGGCGGCGGAGCTCGACGCCGAGATCCGGGGCGCCCGTCTCCAGACGTTGCACGCCGCATGGATGATCGACCAGCACGGTGCCAAGGCGGCCCGCGACGAGATCTCGGCGATCAAGTTCGTCGTTGCCAACACCATGCTCAAGGCAGTCGACACTGCGATGCAGGCCCACGGTGCGCTCGGCGTCACCGACGACACCGTCCTGTCCTACTGGTATCGCCACGAACGTGCCGCCCGCATCTACGACGGCGCCGATGAGGTGCACAAGACGAGCCTGGGTCGCCGGATCCTGCGCCGTTACGCAGCCGACTGATCCGAGGCCTACGGAGAGGACGTGCCGGTGGCCTGCTCGCGCAGGTGGTTCCGCAGGATGTCGTCGTGCACCGAGGAGGCGCCGAATCGTTCGGTCGTGAACGGTTCCCATCTCGATGGTGCACCCTCCGGTCGGTCGCCGAGCACCGTCACCCGCTGGATGATCCGCTCGCCCTCGAAATCGTGGATCACACGATGCTGTGTGCATCGGTTGTCCCAGATCGCGACCGTACCCGGCGTCCACCGGTACCTCACGACGAACTCGTCGCAGGTCGACCAGCGCACGAGGTAATCGAGCAGCAGGCGCGACTCGGGATGGCTGAGCTCGACGATGCGCTTCGTGAAGTGCTCGTTGACCATGAGCGACCGGCGACCGGTTTCCGGATGGATCCGCACGACCGGGTGCATGGCTGTCATCTCGGGTCTCCGGTGCGGTGATGCGTTGTGGACGGCGTGCAGACCGTCGAGGAGATCGCGCAGCGGACTGCTCAGCCGTTCGTACGCAAGGTACTGATTCGCCCACATGGTGTCGCCGCCGAGGTCGGGGCAGGTCACCATGTGCATGATCGACATCACGGACGGGCTGGGAAGGAACGTCACATCGGTGTGCCACTCGTCGGCGACACCGCCTCTGGTGGCGGTCAGCTGCAAGACTTCCGGATGATCCGGCCCTGCGTTCGGCAGGTTCGGGTGGATCTCCAACTCACCGAATCGGCGCCCCAGCGCGACGTGACCGTCGGGGCTCAGCCGTTGGCCGGGGAAGAACAGCACGAGGTGTTCGAGCAGATGGGCCGAGATCGCCGCCGCGTCGTCGGGTGTCACGCGGTCGAGGTCGATCCCTCGCACCTCGGCACCGAGTGCCGTTGACAAGCGGGTGATCTGCATCGACATGGTGCTCCTCGGGATTCGGTCGGCGTGGGTAGTTCACCACGACCGAGGCGCCGACCTCGCACCGATCCCGACCGTCGCAACCGTCCCGGTGGTCGTCGTGGCGCGGCGAACCCGAGGGTCACGAGTCGCAAGTGATCCTCAAGACGGGTGTTATCCGTGCCGACAACATCTTCGTGGCCGGACACGACGCAGCCGAGCTGGGGCTCGGCGCCAAGCTACCGAGGTCCGGCGCGGAGTATCCATGATCGACACGACCATCGCTGCATCGGGCAGGCCCGACCCCCGGTACCCATCGGGTACCCCGGTCGAGGGCCGACTCGGCGCGCTGGCGAAGTGGTCGTCGCCGCGCACACGAGTCCTGGCGTTCGCCTGCTTCCTGGCGATGATCGGCGGCGCGTTGCTGTCCTGGACGCCGATGCCCACCGAGGCGCCCGATCGAGCCTGGTCGTTGCCATGGTTCGCGCTCGTGGTCACCTTCGGCATCGCCGAGGCGACCGCGCTCCACGTCGAGATCCGCAAGGAATCCCACTCGTTGTCGCTCAGCGGGATACCCATGATGTTCGGGCTGTTGTTCGTCAGTCCTCTGGCCCTGTCGCTCGCCTACCTGTGTGGCGCCGCGCCGGCAATGCTGTGGATCCGCAAGTCCGACCTCGTGAAGACGACATGGAACCTGTGTCTGTTCTTCGCCGAGGCCGCGCTCGCGGCGTTCATCCTGCGTCACGTGCTGGGCATGGCGATGCCCACATCGCTGCTCCAGTGGATGGTGCCGCTGGTCGCCGTGCTCGCTGCGGAGTTGCTCAGCTTGGTCTCGGTCTCGTTGGTGATCATGGTCGTCGACGTCCGCTTCCGGCCGAGCCTGTTCGCCGACGTCGGGCAGTCGCAGATCCTGGCCGCACTCGCCGGCACGTTCACCGTGACGGCGCTCTCCGCGTCGGCGGGTAACCCCGCCATGATCCTGTTCGCGCTCGTGCCGGTCATCGGGGTCGGCGCGTTGATGCAGAGCAGCGGCCAGTTGTCGCAGCGTCACAAGGATCTGCAGCAGCTCCACGGCTTCACCCGTGCGTTGACGAACGAGCGAGGTCCGAGAACCGTCGACACCGGCCTCGCCGAGCTCGTGCAGATCATGCGATCGCGGTCGGCCGGCCTGCTCATCGTGTCCAACGATCCCGAGACGCCGTCGACGCTTCGCATGCTCGTCGACGACACGTTCCACGACCTCGATCCCGATGTGTTCTCCGCTGGACTGATCGCCGTCTCGAACGATCGGGCCGTGACCGAGGTGAATGCCGAAGAGGCAGATCGGGTCGGTCGCCGCGTCCTGCAGAGCTTGAACGCGAGCAAGCTGCTCGCGATCCAGGTGTTGACCGAGGTCGACCGCGTGGGCGTGCTGTTCGTTGCCGACCGCCTCGGCATGCGCAGTGACTTCGCGAGCGAGGAATTCCGACTGTTCGGATCATTGGCGAACACCTTGAGCGCGCGCTTGTCCAACGATCACCTCGTCGCCGAACTCGAGACGCAGGCGCAACACGACGCATTGACCGGCCTGTCGAACCGCCTGACGTTCGAGGTCGCACTGACGGCCAGCCTGTCGAACCGTGACCTTCGCGGCGTCGTGTTGATGATCGACCTCGACCGCTTCAAGGAGATCAACGACTCGCTGGGTCACGATATGGGCGACCGCCTCCTCATCGAAGTCGCCCGTCGACTGCGAGCCGCCGGTCGCTCGACGGACATGGTCGCACGATTCGGTGGCGACGAGTTCGCCATGCTCCTGGCGCTCCGCGAGGCGGACACCGATGCAGACGTCGATCGTCGATTGCAGGCGCTGCACGAGAGCATCTGCGCGAAGTTCAACCTGGACGGGATCACCTTCGAGATCGGCGCCAGCCTCGGCGTGGTCAAATGGCCGGATCTCGGCCTCGACAGCGCGACGATCCTGCGGCACGCCGACACCGCCATGTACGAGGCAAAACGGCAGCAGACCGGCGTGGTCTGGTACGAGCCCGAGCTCGACGCCGACGCGCCGAGGCGCCTCGACCTGTATCTCTCGGCGCGCGCCGCGCTGGAGAGCGACGATCTGTTCGTGCACTATCAGCCGAAGATCTCGACGACCACCGGAAAGCTCACCGGCGCGGAGGCGCTCGCGCGGTGGACGCACGACGTCCACGGGGCCGTGCCGCCGAGCGAGTTCGTGCCGCTGCTGGCCCAGGCCGGTCTGATCGGCCACCTGACCCGATTCGTGATCGAGCACGCGATCTCGACCGCCGCCACCTTCCGTGACGCCGGGATCGCCATCCCGATCGCGGTCAACCTGACCCCTCGCGACCTCCTCGACCCGGAGCTGCCCGAAGACATCGCCAGGATGCTGAGCGCATCATCGGTCGCTCCCGGCGCACTCCACGTCGAGATCACCGAGGACGCGATGGTCGTCGATTTCGACACGAGTGTGTCGGTGTTGAGTCGCCTCCGGGCGCTCGGCGTGCAGGTGGCGATCGACGACTTCGGAACGGGCTACTCGTCGCTCCAGCATCTCCACCGACTACCGGTCGATCAGCTCAAGATCGACCGCAGCTTCGTGAGTCGGATGGGTTCGGACGATCGTGCCGCCGCCATCGTCCGAGCCTCGATCAATCTGGCCGCCGACCTCGGTCTGGACACGGTGTCGGAGGGGATCGACGACGTCGAGACGCTGCGACTGGTGAGCGATCTCGGATGTGATGAGGTCCAGGGCTTCCTGATCCAGCGGCCGATGGATGCGTCGGCGTTCCTGCGATGGGCGCTCGCATGGGACGACGAGCAGTGGAAGGCCGTGTCCGACACCGCCACCGCTGCGGACGACGGCATTCCGCCGCTGCGACCCCGCGTGATCCACGCCGCCCTTCGCTGAGCGTCTCGTCGATCGATCACGGCTGCCCTCGCAGCACGCCTGCCGGGGTGCTGACAGCCACACCCGCGGCGGGTCGGAACGGCGTCGCTGGCGGTGCCTGCCACCCTCGGGCGGTGCACGGTCGACGGGTGCCACGTGCGGTCAATGTCAAGCGTCGGCCGAGTTCGTGTGAATTCGAAGGGTCACGTTGGGTGACATCGACACCAGATCGGTCGCAGGGCGTGCGATCCTCCGGTGGCCAGATCCACCTCGCTCGAGCCTGGAAGGTCCTGGACGCCCGTGGTCACGGGTGCATCTGGGTCGGGGGACAGGTTGAACCACCCTTGAATGTGTCTTGACTCACAGACAGTGTCAAATCCACCACAATGGGTGCCGTTCGCAAGAACAGCGTTCTCAACGAAGAGGAGACACACATGGCGGTACGAATCGGGCGGCGCAAGCCACCCAACACACCGGAGCGGGGGCGAACTCGACGAACTCGCCGCACGCTCCTGGGCGGAGCCGCGGCGCTTGTCGCGCTCGGCCTGGCGATCACCTCTTCGGTGGCGCCCGATGCGGAGTCGGCCGAACCACTGCTGGGCACGGTGACGGGTGAGGCGGAAATCACCCTGTCGATGTCGGTCGAGCCGGGTCAGCCGGTCCCGTTGGCCTTGATCCGCAAGAAGGCAGCCAAGAATTACGACGACATGGGCGCACGCGGTCAGGGCATCGACGTAGCGTTGATCGACTCGGGCGTCACACCGGTCTCCGGTCTCGATCAGCCCGGCAAGGTGATCTACGGACCCGACCTGTCGAACGAGGCGGGCCAGCCCAGTCTGGCCAACCTCGACACGTACGGACACGGCACGCATCTCGCCGGCATCATCGCCGGTGACGACGGCGATCAGGTGCTCGGTATCGCGCCCGAGAGCCGGCTGGTCAGCCTCAAGGTCGCTGGTGCCACCGGCGAAACCCACGTCGCACAGGTCATCGCTGCGATCGACTGGGTCGTCGAACACAAGAACGACAACGGGCTGAACATCCGTGTGCTCAACTTGTCGCTCGGAACCGGGGGCATCCCGACCACCGCCGGCGATCCGCTGTCGGCAGCCGTCGAGCGGGCCTGGAACGCTGGCATCGTCGTCGTGGCAGCCGCCGGCAACCGCGGGAACATGATCGGCGGGATCGACAGCCCAGCGCTGTCGCCGTACGTCATGGCGGTCGGCGCGATCGAGTCCTACAACTCGTCGGGGCGCGGTGACACGGCGCCGACCTGGACCTCGGGCGGCAACACCTACCGCAGCCCCGACGTCCTGGCACCGGGCAAGTCGATCCTGAGCTTCCGGGTTCCCGGCTCGTTCCTGGACCAACTGCACCCGCAGGCCGTCGTCGACGAGAAGTACTTCGTCGGCTCGGGCAGCTCGCAGTCCGCAGCCGTCCAGACCGGCTACGTGGCGGGGCTCCTGTCCAAGAACCCGTCGCTGACTCCCGATCAGGTGAAGTACCTGTTCACCAAGTACGCCAAGGACGTCACGCCCGGCAAGTTGATCGACGGTCAGGGCAAGATCAACCCGAAGGCCTCGGCCCGCCGGAACCACCGTGCCTGGAAGGCTCCGGTTCAGAACCATCCCCTGGCCATTCAGCCGGGTCAGGGCGCGCCGGCCGGCGCCACCTGGTCTGGCGGTGGCTGGAACGGCGCGAGCTGGTCCGGCGGTACGTGGTCGGGCGCCAGTTGGTCGGGTGCGTCCTGGTCGGGTGCGTCCTGGTCGGGTGCGTCCTGGTCGGGTGCGAGCTGGTCGAGCGCCACTTGGTCCGGTGCCAGTTGGTCGGGTGCGTCCTGGTCCGGCGCGAGCTGGTCCGGCGCGAGCTGGTCCGGCGCGAGCTGGTCCGGCGCGTCCTGGTCGGGTGCGAGCTGGTCGAGCGCCGCTTGGGAGAGCGTCAACGACACCGATGCTCCGCTCGAGACCGCCGAGGATCTCGCCGTCGACGCGATCCTCGAGAAGGAGGACGATCTCTACGACACCCTCGTCCAGCAGGGCGATGCACTCGTCGACGAGGTGCTCGTGAACGAGGACGACCTCTACGAGTCCTTGCTCGAGGACAGCGATGCGATCGTCGAGACACTGCTCCAGGACACGAATCCCAGCGTCGATCCGACGATCGAGGAAGACGTCGAACTCGTGGAAACCATCATCGATGAGATCACGAACGAGGTGTCGCCATGAGTCCGACCACACATCACGCACGACGCGGCTCGAGCTGGTCGTGAGTTTCGATCCGACGACGACACCAACGAACGGGGATTGCTCATGATCGTCAACCAACACCACGTACGACGCGGCTCCAGCTGGTCGTAATCCGAACATCGCCGAAGGGCCCGCTGATCAGCAACGACGCTGATCAGCGGGCCCTCAGCGCGAACGGGAGCACCACACCCGATCCGGCAGCGCCGAGCTGCCACGCCGCCATCGTGATCGTCCAACGACTATCGATCTCGTCGTCGACCAGCAGGACCGGGCCGGGGGGCATCCGACCATCGGGCAGGGCGGCGAGTTCGGTTCGGTATCGGTTCCAGACGTTGCCGACCTGATGGGCCGAGTTCTCCTGATCGGATTGATAGCCCGGCATCTCGGTGCTGACGAGTGCCCGGTACACGGGCAACCTGCCCAGCGAACCCAGTGCGTCGGCCACGCCGTCGATCAGCACGGACCGGCGTCGGGACGGCACCGGGCAGATCCAGGTCGGCCGATCGTGCCAATCCCATCTCTGGAGCATCGCCGCGATGGCGTCGACCACCTCGGCCGGCACGGTGACCGCCCGGCCGGCGTCGCAGTCGGCGATCAGCTGTTCGACGATCGGGTTCCATCCACCGTCGCCGAGCCGTGCCAACGCCCGCCCGGGGGCGGCCTGGCGTTCGGGGGCGATCCGGCCCCGGGGCTCCGTGAGCCCGGACGGCCATTGCCGGCGGGGCTCGATCAGCAGATCGCCGCCACGAAGCACGTCATGGGCGGCGGCCACCAGCAGCGGGTCGGGCTCACGCTGCCAGTCACGATCGATGCAGCGATCACATCGACCGCAGTCGGCGGCGTCGGCGTCGTCCAGCGCTTGGCGGAGGAATCGCAGCCGACACGTCGACCGTGCCGCCCAGCTGAGCATCTCGTCGGCCTCCCGCCGACGCAGCTTGCGCAGTCCGTCGACGAGTTCGTGGTCGTAGCTCCACTGCTCGTCGGTGCGCACGTACCCGGTCCCGACCCGGGCGATCGCACCGTCGACCTCGAGGATGCTGAGCAGGATGCCCAGGCGGCTCCGCCCCAGGTTGACGTTCGGCTCGAGCGCGATCATCGACGTGGGCTCGTCGCGGTCGAGCAGGTCGATCACCGATCGACAGATCTCCTCGCTGGGCAGCGAGACGGCCTCGAACCATCGCCACACCGCAGCATCCTCGGTCGGGCGGGGAGCGCGATCACCTCGGCTCGGTCGAGCGCTCGGCCCGCCCGCCCGACCTGCTGGTAATAGGCCACCGGGGTCGGTGGCAGACCGAGGTGGACGCAGAACGCCAGGTCACCCTTGTCGAAGCCCATCCCCAACGCCGATGTCGCAACGAGCGCCTTCAGCCCGTTGCTGCGTAACGCCGACTCCAGCTCGAGCCGTTGCGCTGGCTCGACCGCACCCGTATAGGCGGCGACGTCATGGCCGCGGCTGTGTAGCCACTTCGCAGCCGTGTCGGCCTGGTCGACCGTCAGGCAGTAGATGATCCCCGAACCGTGGAGTTCGTGGAGCGCTTCGGTGAGCCAGGCGAGGCGATGGGCGTCGTCGGGCAGGTCGACGACCGACAGGTACAGCGACTCGCGGTCGAGCGACGTGCGCAACACGAGGGTGTCGGCGCCCAACTGGCCGGCGACGTCGTCGGTGACTCGTTGGTTCGCCGTTGCGGTCGTGGCCAGTACCGGCGTCCAGGAGGGGAGTTCGTCGAGGAGCTGTCGGAGTCGCCGATAGTCGGGTCGGAAGTCGTGACCCCAATCGGAGATGCAGTGCGCCTCGTCACAGACCAGCGCGAACGCTCGGGTTCGCATCGTGTCGAACACCCGCCGGCGAAATCCGGCATTGGCGAGCCGTTCCGGAGCGATGAGGAGCAGATCGATCTCGTCGCGCCCGATCTGCTCTTCCGTCTCGGCCCAGCGATCGACATTGGACGAGTTGATCGTCACGGCGACGAGGCCGAGTCGTTCCGCGGCCGCCACCTGGTCGCGCATCAGCGCGAGCAGCGGCGACACCACGACGGTCGGGCCCCATCCCCGGTCGCGCAGCATGCGCGTCGCAGAGAAGAAGACCGCCGACTTGCCGAACCCGGTGCGGGCCACCAGCAGCGTGCGTCGGCGTCCGGCGACGACCGCCGTCACGGCGTCGATCTGTTCGGCACGCGGGAGGGCCTGAGGGCCGGCGAGCGCACGAACGTGCTCGGCGAGCTCGCGTTCGACCTCCTCACGTGTCGGTCGACGGGGCTCGACGACGGCACTGGTCATGCGACGGACCGTATCGACCGGGTGTGGGGGTCGTCGTTGTCGCACGCTGCGCTCTGTGGGGCGTCGGCAGGGAACAGATACCGTCTCGTCATGAAATTGTTGCGGCGAATCATGGCGGCGCTGGCCATGGCGGGCATCGCCGCAGCCGGGCTCCGGGTACGCGGGCGAGGCGGGACCCCACCGCAGCACGGAGGCTGGCGGCCACTCGAACTGCCCCCCGATCCGGACCACTGATGGCGATCTGGATCGTCGGACGCGGCATCGTCGGCCGACGCGTCGAACGCATGCTCGCCGACTTCGACGTACGCATCCACGACCCGCGAATCGAACCGACTCCGCAGGTCGACCACGGTGACGTCGCGGTCTTGGCGCACCCGGTCGAGCACGCGCCGCTCGCACGTCTTCTGGGGGTGCGTGGCGCATCGGTGGTCACCGTCGGCGACGGGCTGGACGACACACGGGAACTGATGGCGTTGGATCACGACTTCACGTCCACGGCGTCATCGCTCGTCATCGGCGCAGCACTCACGCCGGGTCTCTCCGGACTGCTCGCCCGGTACCTGTCGTTCGACCTGGCCACCGTCGACGAGATCCATGTCGCCGTGCACGGCACCGCCGGACCGAGTTGTGCGCGCGAGCACCATCGCTCGCTCAGCGGACGCGCCGTGAGCTGGCGCGAGGACGGTTGGCGGTACTCGCTGGGGGGTGGTGGGCGCGAGCTGTGCTGGTTCCCCGAGCCGGTCGGCGCGCTCGACTGCTATTACGCCGAGATCGCCAGCCCGGTGCTGCTGCACCACTCGTTCCCCCAGGTGCAGAGGATCGACGCTCGTCGTTCGGCCCGTCGACTCGACCGACTCACCGCCCGACTCCCGATGTTGCGACCGCCCCACCGCGAGGGACGTGTCGGCGCGCTCCGGGTGGAGGTGCGCGGCAGCGCCGCGGGCGGTGAACGGGTGACGCGCATCCTCGGCGTCGCCGAACTCGTCGGAACGGCGTCGGCGATGATCGCCGCGGTGTTCGCCGCCGCGGCTGCGGCCGGCGAACTGCCCAGCGGCATGGTGGTCACGAGCGATGCCAGCCTCGACACCGTCGGCTTGCTCCGGCGTGTGGAAGCGGCCGGGGTTCGCCTCCAGGAGTTCACCGGTGTGCCGCAGTCGGCCTGACGTCGACGCGGGCCTTCAGGCGTCGGCGGTCGTCCGAGCGATCTCGTCGAGTCGTGCACCGAGCCGCTCGATCGACCTGGTGAGCGCCTCGAGTTGATCGCTGAGCTCTTCGCCCGTCACGACGTCGGAGAGTGCGAGTCGCACACCGGCGATCTCGCGGGCGAGGAACTCGGTGTCGGCTTGGGTGCGTTCGGCGACTTCACGGTCATGATCGGCGGCGACGCGGTCGCGACGCTCCTGTCGGTTCTGCGCGAGCAGGATCAATGGCGCTGCGTACGACGCCTGGAGTGACAACACCAGCGTCAACAGGACGAGGCCGCGACCCCACGGGTCGAATTGGTAGTCCTCGGGTGGAAGGATGTTGAACGCCAGCCAGAGCACGATGACGATCGTCTGGAAGACCAGGAAACGGGCCGTGCCCAGGTAGCGAGCGATCGACTCGCTGAACACCCCGAACGCCTCGGAGTCGTACGACACGTCGAACCGCCCACCGCGGCGGGGCTGACTGAGCTCGTTGCGACGCTTCACGATCCGGCGACCGCCTCTTCGACCGTCCGATCCTGGCGGCGGTGACGGAGTCGCCAACCAGCGCCCAGCATCCGGTCGACCACGTCGTCGACGCTGACGGCGCCCAGCAGGCGTCCGGCCTCGTCGACCACGGCGATCGCGAGCATGTCGTACGAGGCGAACTCCTCGAACACGGCTCGGTCGATGGTGTCCGGCGCCACCTTGGGAACGTCGGCGGCGATGCAGTGGCGCAGCTCCATGCTCGGTGGTTCGCGCAGGAGCCGCTGCATGAACACGACGCCGAGGTGTTTGCCGGTCGGGGGCTTGAACGGTGCCTGCGTGACGAAGACCTGGCTGGCGATGCTCGGCGTCCAGTCGGGGTCGCGGATCTCGGCGAGTGCCTCGGCCACCGTCGCGCCCGGACCGAGGATCACGATCTCGGGGGTCATCATGCCGCCGGCCGTCGACTCCTCATAGGAGAGCAGGCGGGTGACGACCTCTGCGTCGTCTTCGTCCATCGCCGCGAGGATGGCCGTGCGTTGCTGTCTGGGCATCTCGCCGAGCAGGTCGGCGAGATCGTCGTACTCCATCTCCTCGAGCACACCGATGAGGCGATCGAGGTCGAGGCCCTCGATCAGGCGCAGCTGCTCGGTCTCGGGCAGCTCTTCGAGCACGTCGGCAAGGCGTTCGTCGTCCATCGATCCGGCGAGTTGCCGGCGCTGGGCCAACGGCATGGTGCGAACGATGTGGGCCACGTCGCTGGGATGCATGTCGCGCAGCCGGGCGGCTTCGGCCTCCATGGCCGTGTTCGCCGCGAACAGGCGTCCGACCTCGCTCCACTCCACGAGCCGGTAGCTCGGTCGGCGGCGCAGTTTGTTCCGACTGGCGAGCCGAACCTTGGCGACCTCCCAGCGTGTCGTCCGGCCATCGGTCTTCTCGACGAGCCCGATGTCGCTGACGCGTTCACCGCCCCCGACGTGCTGATCGATGACCTCCTTGCCGATCAACGTTTCGCCGGGGCGAGGCTTGAACGGGTTGAGGTCGAGGTCCCAGCTCCGGAGACGGACACCGTCGGCGTCGAGCTCGGCGATCCGTGCCGCGTTCACGAAGATCCGTCGGCGCTGGCTGGATGCCACGAAGCCCGTCACGCGTGGTGCCTGGCCCGTTCTGCCGGGTACCACGACGATGTCCTCGATCTTGCCGATCTCCGCGCCGCCGGCGTCGAGCAGGGGCAGGCGCATCACCCGGAACGCGTAGATCAGCTCGCCACCCATGGAGCGCAGGCTACCTCCCGGTGTTCCTCCGGGCCGGGGCGGTCGGCGCCTCAGGCGTTCGTCGAGACGATGACGGTCGCGGCGACCGGATCGCGCCGGATCATCGCCCGTCCGGGGACGGCCGTCGTGGCGTCTGCGTCTCCGACGAGGGCTGGCACGCCGAGCTCTCGGGCGACGATCGCAGCATGGCAGCTCGGTCCGCCCTCACTGACCACGATGTCGCCGGCGATCGACAGGATGCCGTCACGGGCGTCGTGGTCGCCGTCGTGACGAGGATGTCGCCCGGCGCGAGTCGATCTGCTGGGTCACCAGCATCGAGCGCGACCACCGCCCGGCCCTCGACCACTCGGGTCCCGCTGCCGGCGATCTGGTGGGAGTCGCTGAACCCGTCGCCGACGAACGCGCCCATCGCTGCGGTGAGCGTCGCGATGGGAGCCGGGAAGATCGATGGCTCGGGCGGTGGTGTCGGCCCGCCGTTGAGGTGTCTCGGAGGCACGAGCCCGTCCCCGCCACACGGCGTAGCGAGCCGCGACAGCACTATGTGCCGAACAGCTCCGAGTTGGTGCCCTGCTTCTGCGGCGAGGCCGAGATCGACGGCTCGGCGGACTCGATCTCGACGAGCGTGTCGCTGTACGCGACGCCGCCACCCCACTCGGTCAGGGTGTCGTTGGTCAGATCGTTCGCCACGTGGCCGTCGGGATGGTGGTTCCGCCACCATCCCCACGGGATCGCGACCAGTCCGGGTCGAACCCGGTCGGTGACCTTGACGCGCAACTGGAGGCTCGCACGGTCGTTGAACACCCTGGCCGTGTCGCCGTCGGCGAGGCCCCGTACCGAGGCATCGGCCTCGCAGAGCTCGACGAACGGTCCACCCTCGGCGGGGCCGTGCTTCGGCAGATCGGAGTAGCCGGAGTTCAAGAACCGGGCGTGGTGTTTGGGGGTCATCAGCTGGAGCGGGAAGCGGTGTGCGCTCGGCCCCTGCGGTCCCTCAGTCGGCGGCACGAACGTAGGCAGACGTGGCTGCCCGATCGCTTCGAGCGTCGCCGAGGCGAACTCGACCTTGCCGGACGCCGACGGAAATCCGCCGTCCGCCCACGGTGTGCCGTCGGCGGGGAACGGCACCTTCACCCAGCCGTCCCGGCGGAGTGCGTCGATGTCGACCGTGGGTAGGCACTCGCGCAGGATCGTCAGGTCGTCGTCGAACAGCGATGACTCCGTCAGGCCCATGGAGCGCGCGATCCGACGGAAGCACTCGGTGTTGCTGACGGCATCGCCGCAGGGCTCGATCGCCGCTTCGTTCCACCCCATCCAGAGGTGACCCCACGCCGGTGTCACGTCGTTCGACTCGATGTGGGTCGTGGCGGGGAGCACGATGTCCGCGTGCTTCGCGGTGTCGGTGAGGAACTGCTCGTGCACGACGGTGAAGAGGTCGTCGCGTACCATGCCCCGGCGCGCCGCCTCGGCGTTCGGCACGATCACGAGCGGATTGGAATTCCAGACGATCAGACCCCGGATGGGGGGTTGCTCGTCGAGCAGGATCTCACCGAGCCGACTCATGTTCAGGGTGCGGACCCCTCGGTTCGCGAGCAGATCGGGTCGGGCGAGTGCCTGCTCGTCGACCAGGGCGTCCTGCCACGAACCGACGCTCTTGAACACACCGCCGCCGCGGTGCCGCCACGCACCGGTCAATGCCGGCAGGCACGCGAGCGTGCGGAAGAACATGGCCCCGTTCTCGTGGTGTTCCGCGCCGATCAGCGTTCGGATCGCGGCAGGCGCCATCGTGGCGTACTCGTGAGCGAGCGTTTCGATCTCGCCGGCATCGACACCGCACTGGTGCGAAGCCCACTCCGGTGTCCGGTCGGCCACCGACGCGACGAGCTCGACGAAGCCCAGCGTGTGCGCATCGACCCACGACCGATCGATCAGGTCGTCGCGGACGATCACGTGCATCATCGCCAGCATCATGGCGATGTCGGTGCCCGGCAGCGGCTGCACGAACTGGTCGCAGTCGTCGGTGGTGAGCGTTCGGATCGGGTCGATCACGACGACCTTCGCGCCGTTCGCCCGGGCCTTCTCGATCACCGGCCACAGGTGCCGGTTCGTGAGTTTGGTGTTCGTGCCCCACAGGAGGATCAGCTTCGAGAACTCGAGGTCCATCGCGTCGGCGCCGAGCGACGACCCGTTGGTCATCTGGGTGCCGGCGCCCACGGTCGGTCCGCAGATGTTGCGCAACAGCCGCGTCGCACCGATGTGGTGGAACAGGCGCGAGGAGATGCCCTGTGTGGCCAGGAGGCTCTGGTTGCCGGCATCGCTGAACGGCATGATCGCCTCGCCGCCGAACTCGTCGATGATCGCGTTGAGTCGCGTGCCGATCTCGTCGAGTGCCTCGTCCCACGAGATCCGCTCGAATCGTCCGCCGCCCTTCGGCCCGACCCGTCGGAGCGGGTGCAGCACCCGGTCCGGTGAGTAGACGCGGTCGAGGAATCGGTTGACCTTGGGGCACAGCTCTCCGTAGCTGTACGGGTGTGCCGGGTTGCCCCGGAGCTTCACGGCGACGCGCCGCTCGTCTTCGTCGTCGACCGTGACGATCCAGCCGCACGAGTCCGGACAGTCGTGGTGGCAGGTGCCGTTCACCGTGACGCTCATGACGCCATCGTACGCACGGGGCCGCCGGTGTCTCGGCGGGATCGGACCGGGTGGTCGCTCGCTCCTACGGATCCGTCGCCGTCTAGGGCCCGAGCCGAACCAGTCGCCAGAAGGGACACCGCGTGAGTGGAACCAGAGATCACCGACCGAGCCAAGCAGGCCGCGGCGACCTCGCCGACCGCGGCGAGTCGAGCACGACGGTGAACGCGACGAGCCGGCCGTCGAGGACGTGATCCATGGTGTCGACGAGCCGATCGACGACGTGGAGGAACGCTTCGACAACTCACGCCGCCGTGCGAGCGACGCTCGGTCGGCCCATGTCGTCCCGCCTTCGATCGCTCGTGCCGACCCCGCACGTCGGGCCGCGTGGGCCGCCCGACGCGCAGGTCAGTCGTCGAGGTCGGTCACTCGACGACGTTGAGGTAGCCGTCGATACCGCTGATCTCCAGCAGGCGGCTCACCACCGTGGAGGGATTCGCCAGCTGCACCGTCCGACCGTCGGCGCGCGCCGCCTGATGAGCTTCGATCAACACCCGGAGGCCACTCGAATCGAGGAACTCGACGCCGGCCATGTCGAGCACGAGGTGGTCGCGGTCGGACGCGCCGATCGCCTCGGCGAGCGCCGGCGCGGTGTGCGCATCGATGTCACCGGCCAAGGCGAGTCCCTCGTCGGTGACGGTGATGTCGAGCGGTGCAGCCGCGTTCATGGCGGAATCGTATCTCCGGGTGGTGGACGGCTTCGGTGGACGGCTTCGTGGGTGGGTGACAACTTCGTGACGAGCGGTGCGCCGCATGGCGAGCCCCGTTCGTCTGGGTGACATCGTAGGTCACGATGGCTGAGGCCGCCGTCAGATCGATCGAGCACCTCGAGGTTCACCCGAACGGGTGACCGGCGGTCGGCGAAGCGGGAGGGATCGACCGACCTGCCTTCCGGAGCCATGCTCGCCGAACCGACGGGGTTCGGAAGCCGCAGCCGGATAGCTTGACGCCCGCGATGGGTGAACAGGTGCAACTCGAGGTTCCGCTGACGGCCCGGTACGCCACGACGGTCCGCAGCGTCGTGGCGTCGTTGGCATCGTCGCTGGGCATGTCGATCGACGACATCGACGATCTCCGGCTCGGCGTCGACGAGGCGATCTCGCTCCTCACCGAGCTCGATGACGTCGACCTGGGCGAGCACGGAGGGCGACTGCACGTCCGGTTCGAGACCGAACCCGGGCAGATCACGGTCTCGGCGCATCGCACCGGGGTCGTCGAGTCGGCACCGATCCCCGAGATCGACGCCCTCGCCAGGCGGATCCTCGGCGCCGTGGTCGACGAGTTCTCGATCGGCGACGGCGGGCTGTTCCTGCTGGTCAAGCGCGTCCCGACCGATGTCGACGCCTGACACGTCCGGGCTCTTCGAGGAGTTCGCACGAACCGGCAAGCGCCGGATCCGCAACCAGATCGTCGAGCAACACATGGGCCTCGCGATCCACATCGCCAAGCGGTACAACGCTCGGGCGGGGCGCGACGACGACCTGGAGCAGGTGGCGATGGTGGCCCTCGTCAAGTCCGTTGACCGCTTCGATCCCTCGATCGGGGTTCCCTTCGCATCGTTCGCCGGACGCACGATCGAAGGGGAGATCAAACGCCATTTCCGCGACGCCACGTGGTCGGTCAAGGTGCCTCGCGGCGCGAAGGAACTGCACCTGGCGGTGCGTCGCGGATCTGATGAGCTGTCGACCAGACTCGGGCGGTCGCCGACCGTCCCCGAGGTGGCCGCTCATCTCCAGCTCACAGAGGACGACGTGATCACCGGGCTGTCCGTCGGCGAGGCTCGGCGGGTCGAGTCCATCGATCCGCCCACCGGGGACGACGCTGCGCCGTCGGATCGGCAACGCGCGACATCCCGTTCGGACGGCCGGTTCGTCGACGTCGAGAACCGGGCGGTGGTCGAGCAGTTGCTCGAGACCCTCCCCGAGCGGGAACAGGAGATCGTGCGGCTCCGCTTCTACGAGGAGATGTCGCAGATCGACATCGCTGCTGTCGTCGGAGTGTCCCAGATGCACGTCTCGCGGCTGCTCAAACGATCGTTCATGCAACTGCGTGAGGTCTACGGTGACCTCGACGCCGGGTCGGTCGACCCGGCCCCGTGAGGGGTTCGCCGGTCAGACCCGCTCGGCGGGAGTGTCGCCCTCGGGTAGCTCGGCGACCGGAACGGCGTAGATCACGATGTTCTGGCGGTAGCGGCGGATGTTCGGGTTGTAGCTGCCGCCACACGTGATGAGCACGAGTGTTTCGTCGCCGGTGGTGCGCCAGATCCGGTCGATCGGGAGTGAGTCCTTGTCGTAGATCGCCCGTTCGACGACTTCGTAGACGCGGGTCGTGCCGTCATCGGCGACCACGTCGACCCGGGCACCCGGTTCGAGGTTGCCCAGTTGGTGGAACGGTCCGATCTTGCGGTTCCAGGAGACGTGCGCGGCGAGCACGGTCGATCCCGGGAGGCCGGGCGCCGAGCCGTACCGGTACCAACCGACCTCGGTTTCGTCGGGAACCTCCAGCTCGCCGTCCTCTTCGATCCCGACCGCTCGGACCTCGTTGTCGAGTTCGAGATCGCCGATCCGAATCGAGCGAGGAGAACTGCGCTCGACCGCAGCAGCGTCGACCGGAATCGTGGTGGGCACGGCGCCGGTCGCCCGATCGACGATCAGCACGACGCCGTCGCCGTTGATGTAGTTGCGGGTCACCATCACCCCGGCGATCACGAAAACGCCGAAACCGGCGAACATCACGAGCCCGAAGAATCTTCGGGCCCACGAGGTCCGCCGGTACCGAGGCATGTGTCAGACGCGACGTCGGGCGAGCATGGCGCCGCCCGCGAGCGCGAGTCCGCCGAGCGCCACGGCCACGAGCAGGAAGCTCGAGTTGTCGTCCAGGGGCGAGCCGGTGTTGACCGCGGTCGGGGCCGCAGCCACCGAGGTCGACGTCGTCGACGTCGTGGTGGTCGACGTGGTCGTGGTCGCGTTCGGGTCGGTCGTGGTGGTCGTCGTGGTGGCGTTCGGGTCGGTCGTGGTGGTCGTCGCGTTGGCGGAGGCGATCTCGACGATCTGGACCACGAAGTCGAGCGTGTTGTCGTCGACCGAGCCGATCACGTGCACGATGGTGTTCGTGTTCGCGGCGAGATCCAGTGTGGGGAGCGATGCGATGGCGACGTCGCCGGTCGGCGCGATCTGGGCATCGGCGAGCTGTCCGGCGGGCAGTTCGAGTTCACCGCTCTGGCCGTTCGTCGCCGCGACGATCGGTCGGTCGTCGCCGACGATGAGGTCCACGGCCGGTGCCTCGGCCGTGTGGCGCAGCGTGAGCCGGGCTTCGCCGGTGCTGACCTGGTTGGTGTTGTTGGCGAACGTGCTGAGCACGGCGTTGCCGCTGGCGTCGAGGTGGGCGACGAGGCTGTGGCTGCCGGACGCGGGAACCTCGAGCGAGGCGATCGGCCCGATCGCGACGTCACCGGTCGCGTCGTCGGTCACGGTCAGGTTGGTCAGCGTCTGGCCGGCGAACGAGGTGATGTTGGCCAGTGAGCCGGGCACGAAATTGTCGATCACGACGGTGCCGTCGACGGCGACGTCGGCGGTCACGCCAGGAAGACCGTGCACGAGGGTGAGGTCGACGGCTGCCTGCGCCGAGGTAGTGGTCGGAACGAGCACGGTCGCCGAGAGCGCCGCCAAGCCCATCAGTACGCGTTTCATGGTGATGCCTTCCTGTGGTCAGTCAAGAAAACGTACCGCACGGCGCCACTGAGACGCCCAGGCGACACAGAGGCGACACAATTTCTTGACAGTGTCGAGAATCTGCGCTGCACGCCGTGCCGGGGTCAGACGGCCGGCCTGGGGGATCGGGACGGTGGGATTCGAGCGAGGAACGGACGTTGGCGAAGCACCTGAGGACGCCCGGCGCGGCCGGGCAGCCGGACGAACCGGCGTGGTGAACGGCGGTGGCGCCGACGGGCACCGCGTGCGCGGGCTTCGGCGGACCGGCGTCGGGACGGCCACCACCGCTGTGGTATTCGTGTGGTTGAACGGCCACTCGAGGTGGTCGGACGAGGTCTTCCTCGTGTTCCCGTTCGCGTCGGGTGCGATCGGAGCGTTCTCGGTCTAGCGGGGCCGACCACGGGGGAGGCACCTCGCGGAGGGGCGTGTCATCGCCGACGCGATCGCCGATCAGGAGATCGACAACCTGTGGATGGTGAGCGGCGATGCCCACATGGTGGCGATCGACGACGGCACGAACACCGTCGGGCGATCGGGTTTCGTCGGTGGCAGACCAGGGTACGCCACCCACCGAGCCGGAGAGCCGGCGATTCCTCCACGACCGCATCGAAGGGGTTCGAACATGTCCGCAGTGCCCGGCACCATCTGGATGTCTCCGTCGGTGACACGTCGCCGCAACCAGGGATCAGTGTCGAGGAGGGCCTGATGTCGCCTCGTCGGGATCGAGCTCTGGACGGCGGGGCGGCCCCGCCGCCCGACCGTCTCGCCGGGCGAAGCCGGCTGGTGACCGAGGATCAGGCTGGCCGATGATGGCGGCGAGCGACGTCATGAGGCTCGAATTGGATGCGGACCTTGCCCAGGTCTCGACCGCTCGGCGGTTCTTGCGAGCCAACCTCACCGGCGTGTCCGAGGGCATCGCCTCCGATGCCCAACTGATCGCCAGCGAGCTGGTCACGAACGCGATCGAGCACGGCACCGGCGGTTCGGTGACGATGGCCGTGCAGCGAGGTGACGATGCGGTCGCCGTCACCGTCGAGAGCGTCGGCCCCGCACCCAACGTCGGCGCCGTGAGCGAGTGGCGGCTGGCCGACGTCGACGAGATCACGGGGCGCGGGCTCGGCATCGTGCGCGCCGTTGCCGACGATGTGTCGGTCACCCGCTCGCCGGGGCGGCTCGTGATCAGGGCGAGTCTGACGATCTGACGATCTGACGAGCGGCCGGCCGGCGTGATGACGGTCGGGGGCAAGCGGGCGACGGGTCGAGCCGCGGCCCCATCGGGCGACGAACCCGGTCCGTCCTATCATCGACGCATGACGACCGTTCGCAACTGGGCGAAGAATCAGGCGTGCGTCCCGACCTCGGTCGAGCGACCGCGATCGACCGATGAGGTGGCCGCCCTCGTTCGGCGGGCTCGCTCGAGCGGACAGCGCGTCAAGGCGATCGGTGCCGGGCACTCGTTCACCGCGGCGGCGATGACGAACGGCGTTCTGGTCTCACTCGAACACCTGAACCGGATCGTCGCTGTCGATCGCGACGCTGGCCGAGTGACGGTGCAGGCCGGTACCACGCTTCGTGCGCTCGGCGACGAACTGGCGGCCGTCGGTCTGGCGATGCCGAACCTGGGTGACATCAACGTGCAGTCGGTCGCAGGAGCGATCAACACCGCAACCCACGGGACCGGCATCGAACTGGGGAACATCGCCACCACGATCGTCGCGATGGAACTCGTCGACGGCGTCGGCGACGTGGTTCGTTGCGACGCCGATCATGATCCTGACCTGCTGCGTGCGGCACGAGTCGGGGTCGGCGCGCTCGGCATCGTCACGGAGGTCACCATCCAATGCGTGCCGGCGTTCAACCTGCATGCCCACGAGACGATCGAGCCGCTCGACGATCTGCTGGACGGGTTCGGCGAGTTCGCGACGAGCGCCGACCACGCCGAGTTCTTCTGGATGCCCGCAGCTCGCCGTTGCCAGGTGAAGCGCAATCGACGAACCGACCAGCCCGTCCGCGCGCCGTCGCAGCTGGCGTACGTTCGTGACAAGTACCTCGCGGAGAACCTCGCGTTCGGCCTCGTCTGTCGGACGGGACGACGGTTCCCGGCGCTGGCCCCGAAGATCGCCAAGCTCGTGGCGGGCGCGGCGGGCGAGCGCGATCTGATCGACCGCAGTGACAGGGTCTTCGCCAGCCCTCGCCACGTGAAGTTCGTCGAGATGGAATACGGCCTCCCGGTCGAGGCCGTGCCCGAGGCGCTCCGGCGGGTCCGCGATCTGACCGCGACGCTGAGCTTCCCGACGCTGTTCCCGATCGAGGTACGCGTGTCGGCGGCCGACGACATCCCGCTGTCGACGGGGTTCGGACGGACGAACGGATGGATCGCGGTGCACCAGTACCGGGGCGCGCCGTACGAGTCGTACTTCCACGGTGTCGAATCGATCATGAACGACTACGACGGACGGCCGCACTGGGGCAAGTTGCACTCCCAGTCGGCGTCGTTCCTGCGGGGCCGGTATCCGGAGTGGGACACGTTCCAGTCGGCCCGGGCACGTCTCGACCCCGACGGCACGTTCGGCAACGACTACGTCGATCGGGTGCTCGGCCCTCTTTGCTGAGCCCAACGACGAAGCCGTGGCCCGCCGACCTGGAGGGTCCGTCGCCCGGCTCTCCCGCTGAGCACGCTGCTGTTGCGGCTTCCGGGGACTGGAATTGACAGTCCACCGCAGAGGCTTGACGGAACGCCTCTTCCGCTGGTGGACCGGGCCCGATTACGGTCCAGGCTTGCGAGGTCCGACCATTCGACGGTCGGACCATGACCACCACTTGGGGGATCACCATCATGCGACGACTACTCGTGACCGCGGCATTGTTCGCGACGGCCACGTTGGCACCTTCGATCGGCGCCGACGCGAGCAGCTGCGACAGCCGGAACAACAACACGTACAAGAAACTGCTCGAGTGTTCGACGCTCGACGGGGCTCGCGATCATCAGGGGGCGCTCCAGGCGATCGCCGACGCCAACAACGGCATCCGCACGTCGGGCACACCAGGATACGACGCCTCGGCCGAGTACGCCGCCGGCGTCTTCGAGGCTGCCGGCTACGACGTCACGGTCCAGGAGTTCGACTTCCAGACCTTCATCCAGCTGTCGCCGACGGTGCTCGAGCAGGTGTCGCCGTCACCGGCCGGCCCGATCGTCACCAACATCATGTCCTACTCCGGGAGTGGTGATGAGACCGCCCCTGTCAGCACGGTCTCGGCGATCACCGGGTGCGTGCCGGGTGACTTTGCAGGGTTCCCCGCTGGGAACATCGCATTGATCAGCCGGGGTGCCTGCACGTTCGCGTCGAAGGCGACCAACGCGTTCAACGCCGGTGCGTCCGGGGTCGTCATCTACAACAACATCCCCGGCACCCTCAACGGCACGCTGTCGAGCACCTTCACGCTCGACATCCCGGTCACGTCCGTGACCCAGGAGGTCGGTCAGGCGCTGGCCGCCACACCGGGTCTGGTGCTTCGGTTGAAGACCGACACGTTCCGTGGCACGGCGACGACGTCCAACGTGATCGCCGAGACGCCGGGCGGGAATCCTGACAATGTCGTGATGGTCGGTGCGCACCTCGACTCGGTCAATGCGGGTCCCGGGATCCAGGACAACGGCTCCGGCTCGGCGGCGATCATGGAGGTCGCCGAGGCGATGTCCAAGACCAAGCCGGTCAACAAGATCCGCTTCGCACTCTGGGGCGCCGAGGAATCCGGTCTGGTCGGTTCGACCTACTACGTCAACAACCTGTCCCAGGACGAGCAGGATGACATCGCGCTGTACCTGAACTTCGACATGATCGGCTCGCCGAACCACGTCTTCTTCGTCTACGACGGCGACGACTCCGACGGCGTGGGCGCCGGCCCCGGTCCGGAGGGTTCGGCCCAGATCGAAGCGCTCTTCGAGCAGTACTACTCGGGCGTGGGTGAGTCGTGGAAGGGCACCGACTTCTCGGGCCGCTCCGACTACGGCCCGTTCATCGCAGTCGGCATTCCCTCCGGTGGTCTGTTCACGGGGGCGGAAGGCATCAAGACCGCCGACGAGGCGGCGATCTGGGGCGGAACCGCTGGTGACCAGTACGACCCGTGCTATCACCTCGCCTGCGACACGTTCGACAACATCAACCTCGGTGCGTTCGACGTGAACGTCGACGCGGTCGCGTTCGCGACGTTGACCTACGCGATGTCGACGAAGTCGGTCAACGGCGTCAACGGCAAGCAGGTGCCGGGTTCCCCATCCGGGAAGTCCGGTTCGGGCAACGCTGCCGGATATCCGGGCAGCGGTGACGGCGGTCTGCACGACGATCACGAGTTGCTCACCTCGTAATCACGCCGAACACTCGGTCAACCGAACGGCCCGGACCTCATCGAGGCCCGGGCCGTTCGTCGTCCCGGCTTCCCGATTCTCGTGCCTCGGCCGCGCACGACCCGGTCATGATGGTGTTGATGCCGGTGTGCCTCATCGAACACCCGTGTGGTGAGTACCCGACGAGGATCGACCCGTGCCGCGTCGACGTGACCTGGCCGTTCCTCCCCACCGGCGACAGCCTCGAGCGGTACCCGAGCTTCGGCGCCGCCTCGATCCTCGAACCCGAACGGTTCGTCCACCGTCATGCCACCCCCTGACGTCGCACGCGTCTTCCTGCGGTGGGCGTGGGCCCGATCGCTGTGCTTTCGTGGGTACTGGCTCGTGACGAGCCTGTACCTCGTGGTCATTGCCGATCTGACGGCGTTCCAGCTGGTGTTTCTCGGCACGGCGATGGAGCTCACCGTCTTGGTCTCGGAGATCCCGACCGGCGTCATGGCCGACACGATCAGCCGGAAGTGGTCGATCGTCATCTCGCACGGTCTGATGGGAATCGGCATGCTCACGACGGGGTTGGTGACGGCGTTCCCGGCGTTGGTCGCCGCCCAGATGCTCTGGGGATTCGGATGGACGTTCTCGAGCGGCGCCGACGTCGCCTGGGTCACCGACGAGTTCGACGAGCCCGAGCGGATCGGCCGGGTGCTGACGGCGCGGGCGCGTCGGGAGCAGTACGGGGCGGCCGGCGGCATGATCGCGTTCGGGGCGTTGAGCTGGGCCACGTCGCTGGGCACCGCGATCGTGGCCGCCGGCGCTGCGATGATCGCGCTCGGCGCCTACGTGATCGTGCGGTTCACGGAGCACGAGTTCACGCCCATCCGTGAGCACCGCTGGCGAGAGTCGGTGTCGATGTTCCGGCGCGGGGTGACGCTCGCCCGATACGACCGCGAGATCATGCTCGTGTTCGGAGCGACGATCCTGGTCAACAGCGGTGCCGAGGCGTTCGACCGGTTGTACCCGAAACGTCTGGTCGATCTCGGGTTCCCGGTCGAACCCGATCCGATCGTGTGGTTCACGATGCTCGGCCTGTGCACGCTGGCGGTGGGTGCGCTCGCGCTGAGGATCGTGGAGGCCCGCATCGACGGCGCGGGCGTCGCCCACCGCGTATACGCCGCAGTCTGTTTCGTCGGCGCGCTCGGTCTCGTCGTGTTGGCGCACGCACCCGAGGACATCACCGGCATGATGTGTGTCCTCCTGGTCGGAGGGGTGGCCTGGACCGTGATCCGATCGGTGAGTGTGATCTGGGTCAACCGGCGCTCCACGAGCGATGTGCGCGCCACCGTGCAGTCGTTCCTCGGCCAGGTCGAGTCGATGGGTGAGATCGGTGGCGGGCTCGTGCTCGGCGTGCTCGCGCAGGCGACGTCGATCACCGTCGCGCTGACCTTCTCGTGTGTTCTCGTAGGCTGTGCCGGCATGTTGGTGACACGCTCGCACGCGGGACGTGCGCCCGTTCCCGACCCGGTGGTGATCGATGGCTGACCGGCGCACCGCCTCGGTCGTCGGGGGAGGCCCCGCCGGTCTGATCGCAGCCGAGATCCTCGCGGTCGACGGCTTCGATGTGACGGTGTTCGAGCACAAGCCGTCGGTCGGCCGAAAACTGCTGCTCGCCGGTCGCGGCGGGCTGAACCTCACGCACAGCCAGTCGTTCGAAGAATTCGTCGACCACTACGATGCGACCGGTTGGATCGCACCGCTGCTTGCGGCGTTCGGTCCCGACGATCTGCGGGCGTGGTGCGCGTCGCTCGGCGAGGAGACGTTCGTCGGCTCGAGCGGGCGGGTGTTCCCGGCGTCGTTCCGGGCGACCCCGCTGCTGCGGGCGTGGCTGCGCCGGCTCGACGAACTCGGGGTCGAGTTCGCGACCCGGCACCGCTGGCGAGGTTGGTCCGCCGACGGCGGGCACCGATTCGCCGGTCCGGACGGCATCGAGTTCGATGTGCACCGTGATGCGACCGTGATGGCGCTCGGCGGGGCGAGTTGGCCGCGGGTGGGTTCCGACGGAGGGTGGGTGTCGCACTTCGAGGCCGCCGGCATCTCGGTGACGTCGCTGCGGCCGGCCAATGCCGGCGTCACCGTGGAGTGGAGTGCCGCGTTCGCCGACCGGTTCGCCGGGCAGCCCCTCAAGAACGTCGCCGTGTCGGTGGGCTCGACGACCGTGCGGGGCGACGCCGTGGTGACGGCTTCCGGGCTCGAGGGCGGGCCCGTGTACGCGGTCGGGCGCGAGGTCAGGACCGAACTCGACCGGTCCGGCGGGTGCACGATCACGATCGATCTGCATCCCGACCGGTCGGTCGCGCAGCTCACCGATCGCCTCGCCAAGCGGCGCCCGAAGGACTCGGTCACGACGTGGCTGCGCCGTACCGTCGGGCTCCACCTCGTGGCCGTCAACCTGATCCGGGAGACCGCAGGTGGCCGCCTGCCGACCGATCCGATGGCCATGGCCGCGCTCGTCAAGCGGGTGCCCGTGCCGGTCGCGGGATCGATGCCCATCGATCGGGCGATCTCGACGGCGGGAGGTGTTGCGCTCGACGAACTGGACGCCGATCTCATGCTGCGCCGCCGTCCCGGGACGTTCGTGGCGGGTGAGATGATCGACTGGGAGGCCCCGACCGGGGGCTACCTGCTGCAGGCGTCGTTCAGTACCGGCGTGGTCGCGGCGCGCGGCGCCTCGAAGTGGGTGTCGGGGTTCGAACCCGACCGATGAGTGCGCGAAGCCTGCCTGTTCGGGCAGACGTCACGATGAGCCGGTCGGACGAGTTCCGGTACCGATCGACGTCCGATGGCGCGCACGGTCGCGCGCTACGCGCGAGGAGTCGCGTAGCCTGACCCTTGATGTCGGATGAGGCCATGACCGCGCGCGTTCGTGGTACGACCACGTCCAACTTCGGGGTGAGCCGACGCGAGTCGCACGATGCCTCGGGCTTCTACGGCCGCTTCGAGCCACCACAGCTCGACGACGACACCACCGTGTTGCCGATCGATCCGGTGGACGAACCGTTCGTGGTGGGCGATGCCCGCCACATGCGGACCGTTCGCGACGGGTCGGTGGCGCTCGTCGTCACGTCGCCGCCGTACTTCGCCGGCAAGCAGTACGAGGAGGAGCTCGAGCGCGATGGCGTCCCGAGCTCGTACCTCGAGTACCTGGAACTCCTGCACGACGTCTTCGCCGACTGCGTTCGTGTGCTCGAACCGGGTGGGCGGATCTGCGTCAACATCGCCAATCTCGGTCGCAAGCCGTACCGGAGCCTCGCCGCCGACGTGATCCACATTCTCCAGGATCGACTCGGTCTGCTGCTGCGGGGCGAGATCATCTGGCAGAAGGGGGCGGGTGCGAGCGGGTCCTGTGCCTGGGGGTCGTTCCGGAGCCCGTCGAACCCGGTCCTCCGCGACGTGACCGAGCGCGTGATCGTGGCCAGCAAGGGGCGGTTCCAGCGAGCGCTGACGCAGGAGCAGCGGCGTCTCGAGGGGCTGCCGCACGAGTCGACGATCAGCACCGAGGACTTCATGGCGCTGACACTCGACGTGTGGCATACGCCGTCGGAGAGCGCGCGCCGAGTCGGTCATCCGGCGCCGTTCCCGATCGAATTGCCGGAGAAACTGATCGAGCTGTACACCTACGCCGATGACCTCGTGCTCGACCCGTTCATGGGCAGCGGTTCCACCCTGGTCGCTGCCTCCCGACTGGGCCGGCGTTACGTGGGGTACGACCTCGACGCCGGGTACGTCGAGCTCGCGCAGATGAGGGTGACCGAGGAGGGCGAGCCGTACACACCCGATTCGGGCCGTCAAGCCGGTTCGAAGGACCGGGTCGCCGAGGTCCTCGCCGTCGCCGGGTTCCCCGACGGCGAGGGGCCCGGTGTGCGCATCAAGGGCAGCGGGCTCGTGGTGCACGACGTCGTGGCCGACGCCGGCGGCGGGCGATGGGTCGTCGAGCTCGGGGGCGCGTTCGTGCGCTCTCGCGGTGGGCTCACGTCGGCCGAGGCCGTGTGGCGCACACTCGGTCGCGCCCACACCCTGCGTGGCCTCGGTGAGCGGGTGCTCGTGCTCACGTCGGCAGTGCCGAAGCCTCGCTCCGAGTTCGACCTCGCGCTGCGAGCTGCCGGCCCCGGGGCGGTGTTCGACATCATCGACGTGTTCGACGACGAGGCCCTCGCCCGGCTGGCCTCGTATGCGGCCGGCACCACCGAGCAGCTGCCTGGCTTCTGGTATTCCGAGGAGCTGTCCGGCTGATCGTGCACGGCGGCGAGCACCACGACGCCGTCGATCCGGCGATCGTCCCGGCGCGCCGAGTGCGCACCGAGGACGTGATCCCCGCCATCGGGCTCGCCACGTTCGGCTCCGATCACGTCGACCACGACACTGCCACCGGCGATGGCGTCATCGCGGGGATCGCCGAACGTCGCGGGATGGATCCCGCGACCATGTGCGTGACGTGGGCCGAACAGCCTGGTCGGATCCCGATCCCGTTCTCGACCGACCGACACCATCTGCTCGCGAACCTCCGCGCCGTCGTGAGTGGGCCGCCGAGCGATGACGAGATGGTTGCGATCGCCGGCATCGACCGGAACCGCCGGCTGATCAAGGGGCAGAGGTTCTGCTGGAAGCCCGACCGGTCGCGACGGGACCCGTCGGACGAGTCGGGCGTGATCGTCGCGCCGAGCCGCTCGTTCAGTGGCAGCGGGCGATGTCGACACCGGGCCCGAGTCGGCCGGTGGCCAACTGCTCGTCGATGAGTTCGGCGGCCCGCACGGCATCGATCGCATAGGCGCGTTCGTCGAAACGATTGCTGCGGGCCCAGATCACGCCGACCACCTTGCCGTCGATCATCACCGCGCCGCCCGAGTCGCCGGACTGGATCTCGGCGTCGAGTTCGATGCCGGGGCGCAGCGTGTCGACGTCGATGTAGATGTCTTCGGTGCGGATCTTGACCCTACGTCGAACCCGAACCGGCACCTCGGTGACCTCGTGGTCGCGCACGACGTACGCGACGCCGGTGTCACCGGGTGTGACGTGGTCGCTGCCGATCTCGGGGATGCGGGTCGGCAGCGCATCGAATGCGACGTACGCGAGGTCCATCTCGGGGTCGAACCCGACGATCGTGCCCGGACGCCTGCGGCCTCGCTGGTCGACGGTGATCTCCTCCGCGCCGGCAACGACGTGGGCGGAGGTGAGCGCGAGCCCGTGCGCGACGATCATGCCGCTGCCCAGCTCCTGGCCGGGGTCGCACGAGTCGACGACGAGGCCGACCACGGCACCCGGAGGATCGGGCGCACACGCCACCGTGACGAACGCCAGCGTGACGAGGGCAACGGTGACGGCGCCTCTCAGGGCAGTTCCTTCGCCATCCAGATCGAGGAGTCGGCGACGTAGCCATGTCGGCGGTAGAGCCGGCGGGCGCTCTCGTTCGAGAGCTCGGTCTCGAGGACGATCCGACCTGCGCCGCGTTCGCGGCAGTCGGCCTCGACCGACTCGAGGAGGAGACTTCCGACGCCGCGACCCCTCGTTCGCACGTACAACTCGTCGAGCACGACCTCGAAGCCGCCGATCTCGATCGACCATCCCCACGTGACGGCGGCGTAGGCGTCGACGTCCCCGTCGACGACGGCGAGCCAGATGACACCGACGCGATCGCCGCACAGCATCGGCTCGGCACCGGCGCGGACACTGGCCGGGTCGAACGTGTGGCGGTCGGCGGCGCAGTACTCGCCGACGAGCTCCACCAGCACGTCGAGGTCATGCCGTTCCGCCCGCCGGACCTCGACCTCCATCCGTCAGAACCTAGTGTCGACGGCCATGACAGCGGCATCTCCCGACCCGCTGCCGGCGGTTCTCGACGCCGCGGCCGGCGGCGTCCTCGCCGACGTCGACGGGTGGGGAGGTCCTGCCGCCCGATCCGGCCGATCGGCAGCGAGGCCGTGTTCGAGCCCGGAGTCGCGTGGGCGGCTCGTCGAGCGAGACGTTGCTGGGTTCGCGGTCGACGCATACGACGACGTGAGCGTCCCGGTCGAGTCCGGAGCTGTCGACCGGTGCCAGGAGTTGCCGGCGCCTTCGACGACCGGAACGCTCGGTCGATCCCGGACGGACGGCGACGTCGCTCGGCCAGGTCCGTTCACGAATCGCCGGTGGATCGCCCACCGGACTGGGTCCAGGTGTCGCGCATCGACGCCCGGAGCGACTCGATCGTCCGCACCTGGCTGAGCAGTCCCGCAACGACGAGCGAGATGTAGCCCACGTACCACCACCATTCGTCCTCGACGCGTTCGTTGATCGACCCGGACGTGAAATCAGCGGTGTCGAGATCGCCGGTGAACAACATGACGCCGGCCACGATCGCCGTCGCTCCTGCCATCGAACTCAACACGACCAGCAGGACGGTGGGTAGATCGGCGACGATCGCGAGGAACGCGAGCGCCCCGCCGACGATCACACCGACGAGGACGATGAGCCACGACCAGGTGACGTTCAGGGCGACCATGCCGGCCGCACCGAGTGTGAACCCGATCGACGCCATCGCGATCATGACCGACACCTCGTAGTAGAGGTAGGCGATCAGTGCGAACAGCAGCCCGCCGGCGAGTCCGACCAGCCAGGCGACGAGGCTGCCCAGGAACGTGTCGTCGGTGAACGAGGCCACGAGTCCAGCTCCGAGTGCGAATCCGGCGAGGGCCCCCCAGGCGGGGATGACGAGTCGCATCGCCAGATACCCGCGGAAGCAGAACAGGCCCCCGATCGTCACTGCGAGCACCCCCACTACCAAATCGGTCATGATTCATCCCCCAGCTCCGGCGAAGTATGACACGTGGTCCACACCTGCGACACAAGTGACTAGCCGAGGAAGGCGACGAGCGGGTTCATCGGCGCCACGACGCTCAGGTCGATCGGTTCGCCGACCGCGAGGTCGTCGTCGATCCTGAGGATCTCGGTGGAGCCGGTGGCAGTCGTGCGGACGACCGTGCGGCCATCGGGGCCGAGCGTGGCGTCCCGGACCCGGCCGAGCGGCACGGTGCCGGCAGCGGTGACGATCTCCGTCAGATCGCCGCGTCGACCGATCACGGTGCACCCGTCGCTCGACGTTCCCGTGACCGCGAGACCCGACAGGTCGGCGAGCTGCTCGCCGGTCTCGACGGCGACGATCGAGTGGTACGTGTCGCCGCCGCCGACCGGAAGGCAGGTCCACCCGGGTCCCGGCGGGGGCGTCTCGACCGGGGTGGTGAAGGTGGTGGTGAACAGGGTGCGTCCCTCGAGATCGATCACGGCCTGGAACACTGCGCCGGAGACGACGAGGCGTCGACCGTCGTCGGTCGGGTACACGGTCGCCACCGCCGCGCCCGTTGGCACGGCGACGGCCCCGAGTCGCTCCGCCTCGCTGTCGCCGCCCGTCACCCGGTACACCGCGCCTGTGGTGGCGACCATCAAGAGGTCGTCGTCGACCATCACGCCCCCGGCGGGGATCTCGGTCGCGACCCGACCCTGGCTCGTGCGCTCGCGATCGAACAGCTCGATGTCGGCCTGACGGTTGATCACCTGGCTGGTGGCCACGAGCTCGTCGTTCAACGCGACCGGCTGTGATGCGAAGAAGCTCGCGACGTCGGAGCCCGACTCCACCACGATCGTTCGGAAGAACGCTGCGTCGGCGACTGCGAACCGGGTGCCGTCTGCCGACCAGCGGATCGTCTCGGCGAACAGCCGGGGAGCCGACAACTCTGCGATGGCGGCGATGTCGAGGATCTCGCCCGTGCCGACGTCGATGACGCTCACGCCGCCACCCGAGCCCGTGCCGACGATCAGGTGCAGCTTCTCGACGGTGTGGACGGGGGAGACGGTGTTCGACCGTTCGATCGGGAAGGCGGCCGTCTCGTCGCCACCTTCGAGCACGATCTGGCTCCTCCCGACCAGTGCCACGCGGTTGTCGATGGTGTACACGTCGGCGACGCGACCGCGGCCTACCACGGTGCGAGCCGGGTCGCCGTCACCGTCGACGACCGTGATCTCACCGGTCGTCGGGTCGATCAGGGCGATCTCGTTCCAGCTGCCGGCGGTGCCACCGAGCGGGTTGTCGTCGTCGCTGACCACCATCCATCCCACGACGGCGAACGCGACGACGGCCATGATCGCGACCGTCGTCACGAGCATCCGGCGCGCGGCGTAGTTGGGAGGCGGCTTCAGACGCGCTCGGCCACGGGTGGGTGTTGGCGCCGCTGGCGGTGGTGGCGTCGCGTCGTCGGGCATCGTGGTGGACTGTAGGCAACGCTGCGGGGCGATGCGTCACTCGTCACAGGATTGTCGCCCGGTACCATCGCCGGCGTGGAGATCACCTGCCCGCGTTGCCAGTCGACGACCGAGGCCCGGTTCTACGGACCGTGCGAGGCGTGCCGTTCCCAGCTGCGCGACCTGTTCCGGAGCGAGGGCCGCATCGTCGACGTCGCCGAGTACGAACCGAAGATGAACGTCACCCCCAACGCCGTCGCCCTCAAGGACTGATCCGAGTCGGGCCGGCTCGCACGATCGCGACGTTCCGCCTCACCGCTCACCGCCCGCAGGCTGTTCGGGTTCGTCGCGCCTCGCGCCCGCACGAACCGATCCCGACTCGGGACACGTCGCCGATGAGTTGGTGTACGCCACGCCGAGCGACGTGTCGCCCCGCAGCCGACGAACGCAACGTCTCGGATCTGACTCGATCCGTCACGTCTTCGGGATGCCGGGGCTCCGGCCGGAAATTCGCCGCTAGCGTGACAACGCCGATTCGAGGGGACGTAGCTCAGTTGGCAGAGCACCTGCTTTGCAAGCAGGGGGTCGTGGGTTCGATTCCCATCGTCTCCACC
>CAVVAM010000005.1:0-101359 GCA_963746265.1 uncultured Acidimicrobiaceae bacterium | reverse complement strand
CCCCGGTGATCGTGCTCAGCGGGCGGACCGGCGAGGCCGACCGCGTGGTCGGCCTCGATCTGGGCGCCGACGACTACATCACCAAGCCGTTCTCCGCCCGCGAGCTGGTCGCTCGCGTCAAGGCCGCGATCCGCCGCCGCCGCCGGATCGACGACGGGTCCGTGCTGGACTTCGAGGACCTCGTCATCGACGAGCACACCCATGACGTGACCGTCGACGGCCGTCTCGTCGAGCTCACCGCCAAGGAATTCGAGCTGCTCTCGTTCCTGGCCCACTCACCTCGCTATGTGTACAGCCGGTCCCAGCTGCTCGAGCACGTATGGGGATCCGCAGACCGGTGGCAGGACGACAACACCGTCGCCGAGCACGTTCACCGGATCCGCCGCAAGCTCGATCCCGACGACCGCAGCCGGTGGATCCAGACCGTGCGAGGCGTCGGCTATCGATTCGCCCCGTCGGGCTGACCGATGGTTGCGGGGTCGCTGTTCTGGTCGCCCGACATCGGGGCCGCCCGAGCCGCCGATCCGCGGTGGCCCCGAATCGCCTCGATCAGGTCGATCGTCGTGAACGGCTTGCGCAACACGTTGGCATCGGCGGGAAGGTTTCGCGGGTACTGGGACACCGGCGCTCCTGACGCGTAGACGACCTTCAGCCCGGGCCGATGTCGAAGGAATCGGATGGCGACCTCGTCACCCCCGATGTCGGGGAGTTGGACGTCGGTGAGCAAGAGGTCGATCGGTGCGTCGAGGTGCCGCAGTGCCTGCTCACCGGTGGCGGCGGTGATGATGTCGCACCCCAGGCGGCCCAATTCCTCGACGAGAGCGTCCCTGATGTCGCCGTCGTCGTCGACCACGAGTGCCAGATGGGTGTCGGTGCCGGGCGCCGCGCTGCTGGCGGGTCCGGTCCCCGAGACGGCTTCGGATCGTTCCGTTGCGATCGGGAGCCACACGTCGAACGTCGCGCCACGACCGAACTGGCTGTCGACGGTGATCGCCCCGCGGCTCTGGGTGATCGTGGCATACGTCGTCGCCAGCCCCAGGCCGGTTCCCCGTCCCGACGGTTTGGTCGTGAAGTAGGGGTCGAAGACGCGAGCGACGTCATCGGAATGGATACCGGTGCCGGTGTCCGTCACCGACAACCTGACGTAGCTGCCCGGCGGGAGCCGGCCGGGCACCCGGGCACTCGGGGCGGTGCCGGGTTCGATCGTCGCGATCGCTGTGGCAAGCATCAGCCTGCCGCCGTTCGGCATGGCGTCCCGGGCGTTGATGATCAGGTTGGTGATGGCTTGTCCGAAACCGACCGGGTCGATCAACACCGTCGCAGGTTCGGAGGCGAGTGCTACCTCGACCTCGATATCGCCGCCCACGAGGGCGGCGAGGCCTTCCCGCATCCGCCTGACCTCGGCGTTGACGTCGATGCGGGCCGGAGCTGGCCGGTGGGGGCTGCTGAACGACAGCAACTCGGTGATCAGATCCTGCGTCCGACCGATCATGCTCGTGATCGCGTCGACGTCGGTCCGGCTGTCGTCGTCGAGGTCGCGGGCGGCGAGCCGTTCGATGCGAAGACACAGGGTGGTCAGGGTGTTGTTGAAGTCGTGCGCGATGCCGGCCGCCAGCCGGCCGACCGAGTCGAGCCGGTCCTCCTGCGCGAGGCGGGACTCGAGGAGCCGTTGGTCGGTGATGTCGATCCCGGTACCGATCACGGCGGTGACGCGGCCCGTCGCGTCGCTCATGGTCGCATTCGACCAGGTGATGCGGCGGCGCCTGCCGTCGGCCGTGATCCAATCGTTCTCGAAGCGGTTCGTCCCCGATGTCGAGAGCTCACCGATGACGGCTGCCACGTCGCGCCGTTGCTCGATCGGGATCAGGGTGTCGACGAGCGAACGCCCGACGACGTCAGCGGCCGAGAAGCCGGTGACCGACTCGCACGCCTTGTTGAACTGCAGGATCCGCCCTGCGGGGTCGGCGATCACGACCAGGGCGTCCACCGTGTTCATCAGCGCATCGGTGAGCGGGCAGTTCTCGTGGTTGGCATCCATGGCAGGTCGTCGGGTGGGGCTATCGATGAGGGAGTGCCACAACTCTACGATCAATCCTGCGGCAGCGAGCGACCGACGGTTCGAGTGGAACGCTGCGTCGGTGACCCCCGATCACCGTCACGGCGGACGGGGCGGGCGTCACGTCACGGCGAGCACTCGTTGGTAGACCGACCACATCTCGTCCTTGAAGCGGTCGTCGGTGAATCGGGCGCGGACGGTCTCGGTGGCCCGGGCGTTCACCTTCCGCAGGTCGGAATCCGGGTCGGCGGCCTGTGCCCAGAGTTCCGTGAATCGGGCGATGTCGGCGCGATCGAACGTCAGCGCGGGCATGTCGTCCGCGCCGACGACGTCCTCGACGCCGTCGACCTCGGCGACCAGGATCGGCACCCCGGCGTACCACGCCTCGAGATACGCGATCGAACATCCCTCGTAGTGGCTCGCCGAGACCAGCAGGTCGGCCGCGATCGTGATCGGGGCGGCGTCGGGCACCACGCCGAGGAACCGCACCCGATCGCCGATCCCCAGCCGCTCGGCTTCGCGCTCGGCTTCGTCCTGCGGGCCGTCGCCGATCACGAGCAGGTGCCAAGATCGGTCGTCGACCACGGCCATCGCCTCGAGCACGGGCAGCAGTGGCCGGCGTCCGCTCTCGTCGTCGAGGTTCCACGAACCGGCGACGAACACTGCGACCCCGGCGTCGGTGGGCAGGTCGAATCGCGCACGCAGTGCCGACGGGTCCTCCCGGCCGGCGCACCGTTCGTCCATCCGCGGTGCGTCGACGGAGTTCGTCACCACCGTGCCGCCCGATCGCCACGCCAGGTGTTCCTCGAACCGGCGCCGATTGCCCGCACTCACGTACACGAACTCGTCGACGACACGATCGGCGGCCCGCAGAACCGGCGCGGTCGTACGCCCGGGTGGCGACATCAATGGGTTGTGTTCGGTGCGCACCACCTTGACCGATGGTCGGAGACCGGCGGTGAGCACGGCGTCGAGCCCCCACTGAAAGCTCGGCACGTGGAAGTGCACGACGTCGGGGTGATATCGTCGGAGCAGCTGGTGCATCGGGAGCGCATTCCGGCCGAAGTCACGTTTGTCGCTGGCCGAGTGCAGCGTCTCGATGTGGGAGCAGTGGGGCGCGATCGCCTCGTGTAGCGGCGTGCTCTCGGGGAGCGCCGCGATCACCTCGGCGTCGTGGTCGGCTGCGGCGATCGCGCAGAGCCGCAGCACACCAGCGGTTCCGGTCACCGGCCCGTCGCCCGATGCGCCGGGCAGCACCACACACAGCTTCATGTCGTCCTCGTGGTTCGGCTGCCGTCCATCGATCGCGACACCCGTTCTGGCCACGGGTCTCTCGAGGTCGTACGGACACGGCAGGTCACCGCCCGACCGGTCCGGACGCTACCGGAGCGACCCCCGACACTCCAGATCGAGTGTCGGCCCGAGAGATCAACGCGGAGGTGCACCGCTGGTCGGGCCCCACTGGGTAGCGAGCAGGTCGTCGAGGCCGACCCGGTTCGAAGGCGTGTCAGCGTTGAACAGGTCGCCATCGGTCCAGTGCTCGACGACGTGTCCCCACGGGTCGACCCAGTAGTCGAAGATCTGGCTCCCGAGCACGTGGCGCCCGATGCCCCACTGGTGCTGCCGTTCGTTGCCGGAGAGATGGGTGTGCCCGGTCATGAGGTCGTCGACGTCCGACACCTCGAACGCGGCGTGGTTGAACCCGGCGGTGCCGGTGCCCACGAGGAAGAGCGTGTGGTGGTCGACGTAGCGTTCACCCTGATCGCAGCGCAGGAACGCACCGAGCGAACGCTCCTCGTCGATCGCGATCTCGTCGGAAACGATGAGGCCGAAGTGCGTCCGGTACCACGACTCACTCTCGGCGTAGTCGACGACGTTGAGCACGCAATGCCCCAGACGCTCGACGTGTGACGGACCGGTCGCCAGCCGCACGGCCTGACCGAGGCGCGGGCGGGCAGATGCGTCGTTGCGGGCCGGCGCGGCGGTGATCGGCAGACGGCCGACCGAACCGCGTCCGGCCACGACTTCGACGCGGAACCCGTTCGGGTCGGTGGCCGACACGACCTGCCCACCAGCCGGGCCGTCGAGACCGCCGACCGCCGAGAACTCTCCGCCCTTCGTGAGCTCGTCGAGCTCTGTGACGGCGTCCGCGCTGAAGGCCAATCCGACGAAGCCAGGTTCGTCGCCGAGATGCGTGACGTGCACGAAGCCTTCGTCGTCGGTGCCGCGCATGTAGAGGGTGTCGTCGGTGCGTTCGGATCGGTGCAGGCCGAAATCGACCAGGAACGCCTCCATCTCATCGAGGTCGGGCGCCTGGAACCGGACGAACGCGATGTCGTTGACCTTGATGCCCATGTCGATCTCCCTCACTCGTGGAACAGTGTCTTGGTGGGCGTGATCCGCAGGACCGTTCGCTGCGGTTCGTCCGACGTCGGGACGGTCGCTGCCGGATCGGGCATCTCGCCGCCGGACGACGCCGCCCAGATCTGGGTGATCGTCTCGGCCCGGGCGGGATCGGCGTCGATCATCTCGGCACGGCCGTACAGCATGAGGTCGGATCGGCCGTCGGCGACCGTTGGACACACGTCGGGCAGGCGATCGGCGTGGTGCCACTTCGCCGTGTACGCCTTCGCGGAAACGAGGACGCGGCCGTCGGTACCGAAGGTGTACCTGACCATCGACCGTTGTGGTGATCCGTCGGAGCGGCCGGCGGCCAGGACGGCCAATACGTGGTCGTCGGCGAACGCGCGGCGCTCCGGGTTCCACTCGAAGGTCATCGGTCGTCGCCCGGCGAGTGATGGTCGCCGATGCGGACGCACCGGTTCGTGAGCGTGCCGATGCCCTCGATCGTGGTCTCGATCAGGTCGCCGTCGTGCAGATACCGTCGCTCGACGGCGCCGACGCCCGCCGGTGTGCCGGTGAAGATCACGTCGCCGGTCACGAGCGTGGTGATCTGCGACAGGTAGGCGATCAGCGTCGGTACGTCGAACACCATGTTCCCGGCGATGTCGTTCTGGCGCTGCTCGCCGTTGACCCGCGTCACGATCCGGAGTTCGTCGGGGTCGGCGACCTCGTCCAAGGACACGAGCACGGGACCCATCGGACCGAACGTGTCGAACGACTTGCCGAGGTCGAAGTGCGGAGGCTGCGCCGCGAACTGCACCATACGATCCGAGATGTCCTGGCCGACCGTCACGCCCAGTACGTGCGCCCATGCGTCCTCGGTGGTGATGTCTCGGCCGCCGCGCCCGATCACCACGACGAGTTCGCCTTCGTAGTCGCAGTAGTCGCTGCGCAGCTCCACGTCGGCCGTCGGTCCGGTGAGGCACGACGGGAACTTGGTGAACACGAGTGGGTTCTTCGGCACCTCCATCGATCCCTCGGCGGCGTGGTCGAGGTAGTTGAGACCGATCCCGAACACCTTCTGGGGACCCGGCACGGGCGCCCCGAGTGCGGCATCGGCCACGCGGCCCGTCGGTTCCTGCCGATCGACCGAGTCGGCGAGGATCGACAATCGCTCGGCGTGGGCCAGCGTCTTCATCGGCTCGCTCGATAGCGAACCGCTGCTCACGGTGGCGACGTCGTAGTAGTGGTCGCCGGCGACGAGCGCGGCGCGGCCCTCGACGTTGGCGAGGCGGAATCCCATGTCAGTTCCCTCCGGTGGATCGGTGGCGGTCGCGGCGAGTGTCATGGCGGTCGCCGCCGAGCAACATCGCCACGAGCAGGTCGGCGTGGGTGTCGATCAGCGCGTCGTCGACCACGTCGTCACGTCCGAGCAGCAGGTGTGCCTCGGGCGTGTTCACGTAGAGCAGCGACGCCGCGCCGACGACCGTGTAGTAGATCACGATCGGGTCGGCGTCGATCGCCGTTGCCCCGTCGGACCGAACGGCGAGCCACTGCTCGGCCAGCGTCTCGAACCGCGCCCGAACGTGCTCCTCGACGATCCACTCGAGACGCGGCGTCGCCGCGGTTGCTTCGTGCACCATGATCCGGTTGAGCTCGGGGAGGCGAGCGACGGCGTGCACGAGCGCGCGAATGCTGCGGGCGAACCGGTGCGCCGGATCGTCTCGGTCGGCCGGCGTGATCGGTGGCGTCGCGACCGACAGCAGTGCGTCGAAGTGTTCGAAGAGGTGATCGACGGTGGCCTGCCAGAGCACGTCCTTGGAGGCGAAGTGGTAGGTGAGTTGCCCTTGGCGGACACCGGCTCGACCGGCGATCGCACGCGTCGATGCGGCGTCGAAGCCCGATGCCGCGAACTCGACGAGCGCGGCATCGAGCAAGGCACGTCGGGTGACGTCCCCGCGTCGCTGCGTTCCCCGTTCCATCGAGGTGTCGAGGCTGCTCGTCGTCACGCGTTGACAAACTAGGTCACATGACCTAGTTTGTCAAGGCGGAGGTCCCAGGTGCGCAGCGACAGGCAGAACGACGTCGACATCGTGGTGGTGGGTGGCGGCCCGGTGGGCGTCACGGCCTCGTTGCTGCTGGCGCAGCGCGGTTTCGAGGTTCGAGTGCTCGAACGGTCGACGGAGGTGTACGACCTTCCCAGGGCCATCGGTATGGACGACGAGATCCAGCGTGTGTTCCAGGCCGCCGGGTTGAGCGAAGGGCTGCGCGCCATCACCACCCCGATGGCGGGTGCCGAGTTCGTCCGCCCCGGAGGCGACCGCATCGTCGGTGTCGAGATGCCGGTCCACGCGCACTGGCCGCTCGGCCACCACCCGACCGTGTCGTACTACCAGCCGATGTTCGAGGTGTTCCTGCGTGATGCCGCACTCGCTGCCGGGGTCGAGCTGTGGCTGGGCCACGAAGCGGGTGCGGTCCGCCAGGACACCGGCGGGGTCGAGATCACCTCGACGGCCTCCGACGGCTCCCTGACCAACCACCGCGGCCGCTGGCTCGTGGCGGCCGACGGAGCAGCGAGTCCGATCCGCAAGCAGCTCGGCATCGCCTTCGTGGACCAGGGCTTCGACCAGGACTGGCTGGTCCTCGACGTCGAACTGACGCGGGACGTGCCGACGCTGCCGCGCTGGGTGCAACAGATCTGCGACCCGGCCCGGCCGGTCACGTTCGTCACCGGCCACGCCGACTATCGCCGCTGGGAGTTCCAGCTGCTGCCGGGCGAGACCCGCGACGAGATGGTCGAGCCGACACGCGTCTGGGAGCTGATCGCACCGTGGTTGACCCCCGACGACGCCACGCTGATCCGAGCCGTCGTGTACCGCTTCCACGCCACCGTGGCGGAACGGATGCGCCACGGACGCATCTTCCTCGCAGGCGACTCGGCGCATCAGATGCCGCCGTTCCTCGGTCAGGGCCTCTGTTCGGGTATCCGGGATGCCGCCAACCTGGCCTGGAAGCTCGAGTTGGTGGCAGCCGGCCGGGCCTCCGACGATCTGCTCGACACGTATTCGACCGAGCGGCTGCCGCATGCCGCGGACACCGTGGCCCACGCCGTCGACACCGGGAAGCTGATCGATCAACTCTCACGATCGTCGGCCTCGACGGCGCTACGTGCCGGATACGGAGGTGGGCGCAAACCGCCACACCTCCGGCACGGGCTGATCGCCGGCGACCACCCCTTCGTCGGTCGCCAACTCCCGCAGCCCGCTGTCGACGGCCGACCGCTCGACGATCTGCTGGGTCCCGGCTACGCCGTGCTGGTGCGGTCGCACGAGATCGCCCGCCCGATCGAGGACCGGCTTCGGCCGTTCGGCCGGATCGTGGTGCTGCCCGACGGCGTGCTCGATCAGCTCCTCTCCACCGAAGGTGCGATCGTCGTGCGACCCGACCGCTACGTCGCCGCCGTCGCACGCCGTGCGACCGAGCTGGAGGAGCTGACGATCGCCGTCCTCCCGCCCGCGAACCAACCGAGCTCTCGGTGATGATCGAGCTGCGCGAGTCGTCGATCGAGACCCACCCCTGGCCGCCCGGCGCCCGCGACGACGTCATCACGTGGACGCCCGACGAGGGCGAGACGGTGACGATCGTGGTCGCCGACGATCACGATCCGTTCGTCCATCGGATCCGCGTGGTCGACGACGCAGTGGCGGCCGGCGCGACGGAGGTGGCGCGGCCCTCGCCCCGTCGGGCGGATTCGCTCGAGATCGTGGAACTGCCCACGACGTGGGAACAGCTCTGCCACGTTGATGCGCGCAGCGACGGGGAGCCAGGGCTAGACAGAGCGGATGATCGACCTCGACGAGATCGCCGCCACGCTCGAGAGCCTGCCGTCGGTACTGCGCACCCTGCTCGCTCCGTACGAAGCCGAGACACTCATGGAGCGGCCCGAGCCGGGTGAGTGGTGTGTGCTCGAGGTCGTCGGCCACCTCATCACGTGCGATCGAGGTGCGTTCCGCGATCGCGTCGAGGCGATCGTCGCTGGCGTGGCGCAGGTGCCGGGCTTCGACGCGAGCGCGGCGCTCGTCGCGCGCGACCCGTTGCGTGCGTCGATCGACGAACTGCTCGACGAGCTCACGGCCGTCCGGGCCGAATCGGTCGAGTTCGTGCGGTCGCTGACGCCCGCTGCGCTCGCGGCCACGGCCCCGTACGGCGGGCACGGCATCTTCGCCGCGGCCGACTTCGTGCTCGAGTGGCCCTACCACGACCAGGATCACCTCCGCCAGATCCTCGACGCCGTTCAGCGCCACTACCTCCCGCACATGACCGACACGATGCGTACCGCGCTGGTCGGGGGCTGAGGGGCCGCTCAACCCGACAGGTCGTACGTCGCGATCGTGCAGCTGACAGCGAAGATCGGGATCGGTTCGCAGAAGTGGACGACGCCCGGTGCACCACCCGCCGCCGCGGCCACGGAGATGAAGGTGCGGATCTCGAAACCACCCTGCCCGGCGTCGGCGTACACCGTCAGGTCGTCGTAGTCGAGCAGCGCCTCGCGATCGTTGCGACACCATCGATCCATGAAGTCGCGATCCCACTCGACGTTGATCTTCCCGGAGTCGGGTGTCGCCGGCCAGTGCGAGATGCCGCCGGTACCGACCACGGCGATCCGCTCGGGGAGCACGTCGCACGCTGCCCTGATCGACTCACCGAAGGCCCACGCCCGATGGAGCGGCGCCAGTGGCGGACCCTGACAGTTGATGTTCACCGGGATCACCGGCACGTCGTAGCCCGGGGTGAGGAAGTGCAGCGGCACCATGATCCCGTGATCGAACTTCCACTCCTCCGCATAGCTCACGTCGGACGTGTTCATGACCTCGGTGATGAACCGTTGCGACAGCCCGCGGTTCCCCGGCACCCGCTGCTTGTCGATCCCGAGCCAACCGGCATGCTCGATCGGGCCGTCGTAGTGATCGGCCATGCCGATCGCGAACGACGGCATGTTGTTCATGAAGAAGTTCGCGAAGTGCTCGGCCGCGATGATCACGATCACATCGGGCCGGCTGGCTTCGAGATCCTCTCGCATCGCGTCGAACGCATCGTAGAAGCGGTCGCGGACCGCGGGGTCGGCTTGGTCGGCCCGACCGGTGATGCCGGGTGCGTGGGAACACACGCCGGCGAACACGAGTGCCATCAGCGTTCCTCGCCGTTCCGCTGCACCGGCGCCATCCGTTCGTCGAGGCCGGTCGTCATCGCGTAGACGCCTTCTCTGACCGGGCCGTAACGCGCGATGCCATCGCGCATTCGCTGCAGGTAGTCCTGCCATTCGATCTGGTGGAACGCGGCGAAGTGCATGAGGATCTGCCCGTTGACGCCGAGGTGGAACAGCAGCCCGATGTCGGGCTCGACCAGGGCGCCGGCCTCCTCCTCGGTCAGGTCGTACGGCTCGAGGACGGCGCGGCGGTCGGTGTGGTAGTCGGCCTGGAGCGACTCGCTCCGATTGATCTCGTACAGGAACTTCTGGACGGCGTAGAGGCTCACGTGTCCCACTCCAGCTGCAGTGCGTCGGGTCCCCGGAACGTGATGTTCGGGAAGTAGGTCAGCTGCTGGTCGGGCACCAGGCGCAGCGACGGTAGACGCTGCGACAGCAGTTCGAGCGCGATGCGTGCCTCCATCCGCGCCAGACCGTTGCCCACGCAGAAGTGGATGCCCTTGCCGAACGAGATGTGCCGATTCGCCCGGTCCCGGTGGATGTCGAAGATCTCGGGATCCTCGAACACGTCGGGCTGATGGTTCGCCGACGCGAAGTTGAGGTAGAGACGGGTACCGGCGGGCAGGTCGACGCCGCCGAGCGACGTGTCCTGTGTGGTGATCCGACGCCACGAGATCTGGCTCGACTCGAAGCGCAGCGTCTCCTCGACCGCGGCGGCCGCGAGAGACGGGTCGGCGCAGAGCTCGTCCCACTGGTCACGTCTCGGCAGCAGGCAGAGCAGTGTGTTGCAGAGCAGCGCGGTGACCGGGTCGTGGCCGGCGAACGAGAACCCGTAGATGACCGACTCGACCTCCAGGTAGCTGATTCCGCTCCCGCTCGCCGGATCGGGGTCGGCGTCGTGGGCGTCCAGCAGCTCGGACGTGAAGTCGTCGGTTCGGCGATCGCGCCGTTCGGCGACGAACGCCCGGCAGTATCGCCAGTAGTCGACCATGCCCTGGGCGATCTCGACCTGTTGCCCTGGCGTCGGCTTGCCCCACGAGAAGGCCCGTCGGTTCGTACACCACGACTTGACCAGCGCGTCGTCCCCGGGCGGGAACCCGATGAACCGGAACACGATCTCCGCCGGCAGCGGGAAGGCCAGGGCGGCGACGTACTCGGCCGGCGATCCGGCGACGATCATCCTGTCGAGCAGCACGGTGGCCCGATCACGCAGGTAGCCCTCGAGCGACTTCAGCCGGCGGTTGGAGAACCCCTGCCTGGTGTAGACCCTGATCCGGCCGTGATCCGGCTCGGGGCGGTTCGACATCACGGCCACCGGGTCGAAGTCCGGTGCGGCCAGGATGGCGGCGGCTTCGTCGCACAGCGGGAAGATCGGATCCTGCACGTTGGTCGACGCGTACACGTCGGGGTTCATGAAGACCGTCTCGATGTCCTCCATCGTTCCCACGACGACGTGACCGAGGTCGGGCGCGTAGAACACGGGATGCTCGTCGCGCAGCGCCCTCGCGATCGGATACGGGTCGGCGAGGTAGTCGGCGTCGAGCGGCGACCACGGCTGGTGCATCGGGCACCCGGGCGGCGCAGCGGTGATCGAGTCGGGTACGTGGTGGTAGGTGTTCGGCGTGCTCATGGCTGCTCCGTGACGTCGGCCGTTCGGCGCAGAAGGTCGTAGAGCTGTTCGAGATCCCGCTGACCGAGTTGGGCACTGATCTCGTCGTACACGATCTCGCTGCGAGGAGCAATCGCGGCCACCAATCGCCGGCCGGCTGCGCTGATCGCCGTCTTCGATCGGCGGGCGTCCCCCCGGTCGGGCGAGCGCGTGATCAGGCCGCGTTCCTCCAGCGTGACGAGCATGCGTGACAGGCTCGGGCCGAGCAGGAACGTCCGGTCGGCGAGTTGGCCGACCGTCAGCGACTCGCCGCGGTCGTCCAGTGCTCGTAGCACGCGCCATTGCTGTTCGGTCAGGTCGTGTTCGGCGAGGATCGGCCGGAAGTGACGCATCACGGCCTCGCGGGCTCGCATGAGGGCCATCGGCAGTGACTCGTCGAAACTCCGCATGCCGGTCTCGGCGACGGCGCGCGGTTCACTCATCGCGTACGCCGTTTCGGAGTGTGCCGAGTTCGGGCACGGTGACCTCGATCACGTCGCCCGGCTCGAGGAAACGGGGAGGATCGAAGCGGGCGCCCGCTCCCGTCGGTGTGCCGGTGAAGATGATGTCGCCGGGCTCCAGGGTGCAGAACGTCGACAGGTATTCGATCTGGTACTCGATCGGGTACGCCATGGTGGCCGGGGTGTCGTCCTGGCGGAGCTCGCCGTTGACGTGGGTCGTGAGGTGGAGCTGACCGAACTCGCCGATCTCGTCGATCGTCACCATCCAGGGCCCGATCGCGCCCGACGAGTCCCAGTTCTTCCCCTGGGTGACGTTGAACTTGGCGTGGCGCACCCAGTCTCGGATCGTGCCCTCGTTGCCGAGCGCGAGGCCGGCGATGTGAGCGCGCGCTTCGCTCCGCGGAATGCGGCGGCCCCCGACGCCGATCACGGCGACGATCTCGCCCTCGTAGTCGAGTTGGTGACTCTCGGGTGGCCGCACGAGGTCGTGCTCGTGGCCGGTGAGCGACGACGGGAACCGCACGAACACGCTTGGCCTGGCCGGCGCGTCCTGGCCATCGCGGTACTCGGCGTTGCGGCCGCCGTAGTTCACGCCGATGCAGAAGATCTTGCCGGGGGACGGGAACGTGCGCTCGTAGGTGATGTCGTCGAGTGCCAAGTCGGCCTCGTCGATGTCGGCGACGATCGAACGGGCCTCGTCGACCCGCTGCTGGGCGAGGAGACCGGACAGGTCGCCCGGACCGTCGATGCGCCGGCTCAGATCGATCACGCCGGAGCCGTCGTTCGACACCGCACCGAAGGCCGACCGACCGTTGTGGGAGTAGCTCAGCAATCGCATCTTGCGTATATACTTAACATGTTACATAATGGTTGGCAAATGCCGCACCTGATCATCGAGCACTCCGCCAACGTCGCCGACCGGGTCGACATCACCGAACTCGTCGACACGTTGCACGACGTCGCGTTGGGCACGGGCATCGCTCCGCTCGATGCGCTGCGCACCCGGGCGGTGGCTCGCGAGCACTACGCGATCGGGGATCGCCATCCCGACAATGCGTTCGTCGCTGTGACGGCACGGCTCGGTGCCGGTCGATCCGACGACGACAAGCATCGTCTCGTCGCCACACTGATGGCGGCACTCGACGACCAGCTCGGTGAGACGCGGCGCACGATGATGCTGAGCGTCGAGTTGCAGGAGATCGACCCCGAGTTCCGGGAGAACCGCAACCACCTGCGCCCGATCATCGCCGAGCGCATCACCGACACCGAGGGAGCGCACCGTGGCAGCTGACAGGACCTTCGACGAGTACGACACGATCGCACGTGACCAACTCCGTCGCTTCGCCGACACACCGCTGCTGCACTTCATCGACGGGGCCGCGGCCGCGAGCGCGAGCGGTGCCACCTTCGAGAACCACTCGCCGGTCGACTCGAAGCCGCTCGGCTCGGTGGCCTCGGGTGACGCCACCGACATCGATGTCGCCGCTCGCGCGGCCGACGCGGCGTTCGCCGACTGGTCGGGTCGGCCGGGCAAGGAGCGCAAGCGGATCCTGCACCGGGTCGCCGACCTGATCGTCGACCGCGCCGACGACATCGCCGCGGTCGAGTGTGTCGACACCGGCCAGACGATCAGGTTCATGAGCGCCGCGGCGATCCGCGGCGCGGAGAACTTCCGGTTCTTCGCCGATCACGCACCCGACGTCGGCAACGGCCGTTCGATGCCCGACGAGCACCACATCAACTTCTCGAGCCGCTCGCCACTTGGCCCGGTCGGGGTGATCACGCCCTGGAACACCCCGTTCATGCTGTCGACCTGGAAGATCGCGCCCGCGCTCGCCGCCGGCTGCACGGTGGTGCACAAGCCCGCCGAATGGAGCCCGTACACCGCCGCGATGCTCGCCGAGATCGCGTTCGAAGCCGGCCTGCCCGCGGGTGTGCTGAACACCGTCCACGGCTTCGGCGAGTCGGCCGGCAAGGCCCTCACCGAACATCCACTCATCCGGGCGATCGCGTTCGTGGGTGAGTCGGCCACCGGTTCCATGATCCAGGCCCAAGGGGCCCCGACGTTGAAGCGTGTGCACTTCGAACTCGGTGGCAAGAACCCGGTGATCGTGTTCGACGATGCCGATCTCGAGCGTGCGCTCGATGCCGTCGTGTTCATGATCTACAGCCTGAACGGCGAGCGGTGCACCTCGTCGAGCCGCCTGCTGGTCCAGTCGACGATCCACGACGGGTTCGTCGAGCGGTTGAGCGAGCGGGTTCGCGCCCTGCGGGTGGGTCACCCGCTCGATCCTGCGACCGAGATCGGGCCGCTGATCCATCCGCGGCACTGTGAGAAGGTGCGGAGCTATCCGGCGAAAGCCGCCCAAGACGGTGCCACCGTGCTCGTCGGTGGCGGCGAGCCGACCGACCCCGCCGGCAACTACGTGAATCCGGTGTTGTTCACGAACGCCGCGAACGACATGCGGATCGCGCAGGAGGAGATCTTCGGTCCCGCACTCACGGTGATCCCGTTCGACGACGAGCACGACGCGGTCGCGATCGCGAACGACATCGACTACGGCCTCGCCGGGTACCTCTGGACGGGTGACACCGGGCGAGCCCACCGTGTCGCCCGCGACCTCGACGCCGGGATGATCTGGGTCAACAGTCAGAACGTCCGGCATCTGCCCACGCCGTTCGGTGGGACGAAGGCCAGCGGCATCGGCCGCGACGGTGGTCCCGAGTACTCGTTCGAGTTCTACACGGAGACCAAGAACATCGCGATCGCCTACGACACCCACACGATCCCCGAGCTGGGCCGGATCGACGAATGAGCACCACGCTCGGTCGCGACCTGATCGCCGCGATCGCCGCGGATCACGAACGGGCGCGGCGGACCGCCACGCCGATCGACCCGGTCACGCGGCACCACCCCGACATCACGCTCGACGACGCCTACGCCATCCAGGCGGCGTGGGTCGAGCAGATGCTCGCCGACGGCGCCGAGATCCGCGGTCACAAGATCGGCCTCACCAGTCGTGCCATGCAGCAGGCGATGAAGATCGACGAGCCGGACTTCGGCGCACTACTCGATTTCATGTTCGTGCGGTCCGGCGCGATGCTGCGAGCCGCGGACTATCTCGACCCGAAGGTCGAGGTCGAGTTCGCGTTCGTGCTGCGCGACGGCCTGGTTCCGAACGATCTCGACCGAGACCTGACGCCCGACGACGTGTACGCCGCCACCGATCACATCGTGCCGGCCCTCGAACTCATCGACGCCCGATCGCACCGCGTCCATCCGGTCGACGGTCGAACACGTACGGTGCTCGACACGATCTCCGACAACGCCGCCGACGCCGGCATCGTGGTCGGAACCGAACGAGTGACGGTCGCCGATGCCCGTCCCGGCCGGCTTCGCTGGGCCGGCGCGATCTGCTCGCGCAACGGGGTGGTCGAGGAGACCGGACTCGGAGCCGGCGTGCTGAACGACCCGGTGATGGGCATCGTCTGGTTGGCGAACCGGCTGCGACGCATCGGCATACCGTTGGAGGCCGGCGAGACGATCCTCGCCGGTTCGTTCACCCGCCCGATCGATTGCCGGGCCGGTGACCATTTCGAGGTCGACTTCGGTGACCTCGGGGTGATCACCCTCGACTTCGAATGACGACGTCCGACGTGATCAGATCCGCAACGACAAGGAGTACGAAGATGCAGACCAAGCTGTACATCGGTGGCGAGTGGCGCGATGGTTCGAACGGAGTGACCAAGCCCGTCACCAACCCGTCGACCGGCGAGCACATCACCGACGTCGCGGCCGCCTCCACCGACGACGCCACGGCGGCCTGCCAGGCTGCTCACGAGGCTCAGGTGCTCTGGGCCGGCGTCGCCCCGCGGGAGAAGGCCGAGATCCTCCGACGCTGCTGGGAACTGATGATGCAGCACCAGGACGAACTCGCCGAGCTCATCGTCACCGAGCACGGCAAGCCCGTCGCGGATGCCCGCGGGGAGGTCGCCTACGCGGCCGAGTTCTTCCGGTGGAACTCCGAGGAGGCCACCCGCATCCATGGGTCGATCGGCATGGCGCCGTCGGGTGCCAACCGGATCATCGTGCACCACCCGCCCGTCGGCGTGGTCGTGATCGTGACGCCGTGGAACTTCCCGGCCGCGATGATCACCCGCAAGCTGGCGCCGGCACTCGCCGCCGGCAACGGCGTGGTGATCAAGCCGCCGACCGAGACGCCGCTCACCGCCCTGCGGATCGCCGAACTGCTCAGCGAGGCCGGGGTGCCCGGTGGCCTCGTCAACGTCACGGTCGCCGAGAGCCCGGGCGACTGGTTCGACGCAGCCGTCGATCACCCGGCGACCCGCATGGTGTCGTTCACCGGCTCGACGCGGACCGGGCAGCGCCTGCTCAAGCGGGCTGCCGACCGCGTGCTCAAGACGGTGATGGAACTCGGCGGGAACGCCCCGTTCATCGTGTTCGACGACGCCGACGTCGACGCCGCGGTCGAAGGTGCGATGGTCGCGAAGATGCGCCACTCGGCCGAGACGTGCACCGCTGCGAACCGGTTCTTCGTCCATGCCGACGTGGCGGAGGAGTTCACCACGAAGTTCACGGCCGCCATGGCCGGAATCACCGTGGGTGGCGGCTTCGAGGTCGGCGCCGAGTGTGGTCCCCTCATCCACGATCAGGCGGTCGACAAGGTGGCCGGACTCGTCGACGACGCCGTCGCGGGCGGCGCCCGGGTCACGCTCGGCGGCACGCGGCTCGACCGGCCGGGCAGTTTCTACGCCCCGACCGTGCTCGCCGACGTCGCGCCCGGCTCCCCGATCACCAGGGAAGAGATCTTCGGCCCTGTCGCACCGATCATCACGTTCACCGACACCGACGAGATGATCGATATGGCCAACGACACCGAGATGGGTTTGATCGGCTATGTGTACACACAGGACCTGGCGCGTGGGTTGGCGGTGAGCGAGCGGATCCAGGCCGGCATGATCGGGCTCAACCGCAGCACCGTCTCCGACCCAGCCGCACCATTCGGCGGCATGAAGCAGTCGGGCCTGGGTCGGGAAGGCGCCAGCGAGGGCATCTACGAGTTCTGCGAGACCCAGTACATCGCCACGTCCTACTAGGGCGTCGGGACGGGTGAACCCGGCCGGATGGAGCCACGTTGTGGCGCTACTCGAGCCTCGTCCACGTGGCGTCGTTCACCTTCGCCGTCGTGCCGGGCAAGGGACCACGAGCCGACGGGGGACGCGACGTGCCGACTCCGCTCCTGCTGGTCCACACGAAGCTGGTCGCGGTGCCGTTCCTCAACCACCGCCGGCACCTCCAGGCATCTCGCTGACCCGCAGGTGCCGCTCGCTCGCCTGTCTCGCCTCCGGCAGGTGATCGACGCCGCGATCCGTGACGAACATGACGTCCCCATCCACCTTCCGTCACGAGAGCCGAACCGCCGCGACCGGTTCGGCCGCGGCTGTTCGATCGCGGTGCTGGCCGGCCACTCAGTCATGACCCGGTGGCACCTGGTAGCCGCCGAGCTCACGTTCCATCATCTCGGCGAATGCGATGCCTTCGCGGTCACGGAGATGACCGGTCACGATCTGGAGGCCGCACGGCAGGCCCGAGGCGGTCAGGCCCGCCGGCGCAACGGTGCCGGGGAGATAGACACCGCACGACAATCCGGCCCAGAACAGCTGGTCGGTCGTGGGCTGCTGCCGGCCGTTGACCGTGATCGTGCGGTCGGCCCGTTCGCCCTCCTGGTCGTGGGGATACGCGGCCGACGATGCTGTCGGACACAGCAGCGCGTCGTAGTCGTCGAAGAACGCATCCCAGGCCAGCCGGGCGTGTTCGCGTTCGGTGTGGTAGCCGGCCCATTCCCGGTGGCTCATCCGTGCCGCTCGCGCCGCGCGAGCCCGGTAGTCGCGGTCCCCGTCGTCGAACCGCTGTGCGTCGTCGGCCAGAGCGGCGTACTGCTCGTCGGCGTACTCGGTGCCGGTCGCCGCCCGCAGCAGCGCGATGTACACGTCGTGCATGCGAGCGATGTCGATGTCGGGTCGCGCCGTCCGATCGATCCGCACCCCGAGCTCGCTCACTGCGTCGACCGTGGCAGCGAGTTGGTCGACGAGTTCCCGGTCGACTTCGCACACCTCGTGATCGAGCATCACCGCAACACGCCACTCGTCGGGTCGGGTGCGCCGGGGTGCCGGCAGATCGAGTCGCCAGCCGCGTGCGTCCATGCCACTGGCGCCGGCGACGATGTCGAGGCCGAGCGCGAGGTCGGACGCGTAGCGGGCCATCGGCCCACCGACGCCGATGTCGAGCGAGACCGGGCTGCCGGGGTTGCCGTGACCGGCGTCGGGAACCAGGCCGTAGGTCGGCTTGTGGCCGAACACGCCGCAGTAGTGGGCGGGGTTGCGGATCGACGCCCCGATGTCGCTGCCCAGCTCCAGGGCGGTCAACCCGGCCGCGAGCGCGGCCGCTGCACCACCCGACGAACCGCCGGGGACGAGGTCGGGGTTCCACGGGTTGCCCGTGGTGCCGTACACCGGGTTGAACGTCTGCCAGTCGGCCATCCCGACGGGCAGATTCGTCTTGCCGTAGATCACTGCGCCGGCGTCGAGGAGCCGCTGGACAGCCTCGGAGTTGCATTCGGGCCGCCAGTCGAGCCGGTCGGGGTAGCCGCTCGTCGAGGCCGACCCGACCCAATCCCAGGCCTCCTTGATCGTCATCGGCACACCGTGGAGGGGCCCCCAGGATTCGCCGCCGGCAGTCGCCGCGTCGGCTTCCGCGGCCCGCTCGCGGGCCACGTCGAGCTGCGTCGCCACGACGGCGTTGATCGCCGGGTTCAGTCGCTCGAATCGCTCGAGCGTGATCTCCAGCAGCTCGCTCGAGGAGATCTCACCGGTCCGGATCGCAACGGCCTGATCGTGGGCGCTGCGCAACGCGATGTTCGACATGATCGTCTCCTCCTCAGCTGCGATCACCCGAGATGTCGACGATGATCCGGCGAAGCAGGCCGGCGAGCTCGCGCTTCTCGTCCTCGTCGAGGCTCGCCGTGTGCTCCGTCTCGAACCGGTTGAACTGCGGGCTCAGCGCTTCGATCATCGTGTTGCCCTCGGGCGTCAGGCTCACCAGCATGCGGCGGCGGTCGCTGTCCATGCGATTGCGCACGACCAGGCGCCGCCTCTCGAGCGTGTTGAGGATGCCGGTCAACGTCCCTTTCGACAGGTCGCATTCGACGGCGAGCCGACCCGTCTCCATCTCACCCCAGATCCAGAGCACCCACATCGTCGTGAAGCCGCCCCACGACAGTCCGGCGTCGCGGAGCACGCCCTGCTCGGCTCGGCGTCGGATGGCTGCGGCGGCGCGGTAGATGTTGGCCATCGCCTCCATCGACACGAAGTCGAACGGGCGGTCGCCGATCGCCGCCAGGATGTCCTGCTCGTTCGGCAGCAGCGTCCGGTCGTCAGTCATCACGAGCACCCTATGGGACCGTCGCCCATCGCCGGCTGCGCCAGCTCGCACCGATGGTGCTCGACGGGTTGGTCGCTGCACCGCTCCCGACCGACCTCGGGGCCGAGTTGACCGACCGCATCGCGCGCATCCCGGAAGTTGGTACCGGGCGCCCGTTTCCTGGCTGCCCGCCCATGACGTCCTCGAACGACTCGGTGGGATGGGCAGCCCGACGCCGGCGAACTCGACACCGAGACGCCACCGTCGTACAGTCGGGTGCTCGCCGACGGCATCCCGGGCGTCCGGCTCGAGGTGCTTGCCGGCCACCTCGCACCCTCGGAGAGTCCTGAGATGTTCAACCGCCTCGTCGGCGACTACCTCGATCAGATGCAGGCGACATCCCGATGAATGTCGCCGGTGTGACCGACCGTTTCGCTGCCGCCAGGTCGAAGACGCCCGAGCGAACCGAGATCGTCGAGCGGATGGTGAGACCGGTCCCGGCGATCGCGCCTCGCTCCGCCGAGTACGACCGGAGTGCGAGCTTCCCGACGGCGAACTGGAACGTCTTCGCGGCGCGCGGCCTGTTCGGGATCTGCATCCGCTGCGAGGACGGCGGTCTCGTCGCCGACTTCGTCGGCTACGCGCTCGCGGCCGAGGAGTTCGGCCGTCACCGCATCGCCACGGCGCCGACGTTCGACATGCGCGTCGCCACGACGTTCGGTGACCGGCCAGATCGCCGACGACATGACCCTGACCGACGACGAGCGACGCGTCGTTCACGACCGATGGGCCGGACTCCGACGCGGTGTGGTCGACGAGCATCACATCCACAGCCTTCGCCGGCAACTTCCTCTCCTCGACCGGTGCGAACGAGGTCGCCCGGCGCTTCTGCCGCCGTCACGTCGATCTCCCCATGTGGCACTGCACCGTGACCCTCGACGATGAACCCGTCGTGGTCGACGGTGGCCTCGTCCCCGACCCGCCGGGCTGACCGGACCAGACGAAAGGGACCCATCCGTGACCCAGATCAGCGACCGTTTCGACCGCCTCAGGTTGGTGTTCCCCGACCACCTCGGTCTCGCCCGCGGCAAGTATCTGCCGGCGCATCTCGCGAGTCGCGGCACCGGCCATTGCGCCACGATCTGGGGGGTCGGCTACGACCGCAGCTTGGTGCCTGCGCCCGGGTCGTACCTGCTCGACGGCCTGGTCGACGTGGTCGCGAGTCCCGATCACGACACGGTCAGGGCGAGCTGGGAGGACGACGACACCGCGATCGCGATCGCCGATGTCCTGCTCGACGGCGAGCCGTTCCCGTACGCGGCACGTCACGTCCTGCAGCGAGCGATCGCAGGGTGGGAGGAGTTGGGCTATCGCCCGCAGGTGGGGATCGAGCTCGAGGCGTACGTGCTGGAGCCCGACGAGGAGGACGCTCGCGGCTGGCGTCGACTGAGGAACCCGCGGGCGATGGTCTATGGCACCGGGGTCTCGAACGATCCCGGTGGCGTGATCGACGAGATCATGCGAACGGCGCGCCGGACGGGGTTCCGGGTCGAGTCGATCAACGCCGAGTTCGACGAGTCGCAGTACGAGCTGACCCTCGAGTACGACAATGCGCTCGCCGCAGCCGACGACGCGTTCCTGTTCCGGTTGATGGCGCGCGAGGTGGCGCTGGCCAGGGGCTCCGACCTGACGTTCCTCGGGCTGCCGTTCGAGGGTCTGAGCGGCAGCGGCGTGCACGTGAACCTGTCGCTGGCCGATGCCGACGGGCACAACGCCCTCCTCGACGGTGCCGCCGCCGACGGGCTGTCGGCCGTTGCCAAACACGCGATCGCCGGGTTGTGCGCGCATCATCGTTCGCTCGTTGCGATCGGCGCGCCGACCGTGAACGCCTACCGGCGGCTGCAACCGGCCTCGCTGTCGGGGTACTGGGCGAACTGGGGCAACGATCACCGCTGCGTCGCCAACCGTGTCCCGCCCGTCCGCAACGCGGCGACCCGCATCGAGAGCCGCGTTGCCGACGGCGCCGCCAACATCCATCTCGCCATCGCTGCGGTGCTGACCGCGGCGCGGCTCGGTCTGGTCGACCGGCTGCCGTGCCCCGAGCCCGAAGCCGGTGACGGATTCGAAGAGGTCAACACCGACGTGTGTGCGCCGGCGAACCTGGCCGAGGCGCTCGACCATCTCGAATCGGCCACCGACTTCACGAGCGCCCTCGGCCGGGACGTCGTCGACAACTTCGTCGCCATCAAACGGGCGGAGTGGGAGCGCTTCGTCGCCGCGGAGGTGAAGTTCGACCCGACCGGACCGGTGACCGACTGGGAGCTCGACGAGTACCTCCCGTACCACTGAGGTGAGCGGTCGAAGGCGGGTACTCGTCGGTGGAGAACCGCTGGGGTCTCGGTCAGGGCGGTGGTCAGCGGCCTGGGAGACCGACCAGGGTCTCGGTGTCGAGCAACGATCCGTCGGTTGCGATCGTCTGGATTCCCCGCGGCGCTTCACCGGGATCCACCGTCCAGACCAGGTTCGTGACCCCGGACTCGTCGATGTGGTCGATGCCGATCACCAGTCGATACCGGCCGGTCGTGACGACGCCGGCGGCATCTCCGACGATCGATCGCTCGATCATGCTGCGTCGGTCCGGTCGCGTGTCGACGAGCCGTCATCGCACCCGCTCGCGAGCAGCGACGCGACGACCGACTACGACGCGACCGGGAAGACCGGGCGGACCGGGAGGCGTTTGATGCCGGCGATGAAGTTGGAGCGAAGGCGGTCGATCGGGCCGGCCGGTTCGAAGTGGTCGACCCGCTTGAACAGCTCCTCGAACACGACGCGGATTTCCATCCGCGCCAGCCAGGCGCCCAGACAGAAGTGGGGCCCGCTGCGCCCGAACGTCATGTGCTCGTTCCACGCGCGGGCGAGGTCGAAGCGGAACGGCCGCTCGAACGCGTCCTCGTCGTGGTTGGCCGAGTTGAACCACATCGCGACCTTGTCGCCTTCGCTGATCTGCTTGCCGGCGAGTTCGACGTCTCGGGTGGCGGTACGACGGAAGTGCATCGTGACCGCGCTGGTGCGCATGACCTCTTCGACCGCGGTCGGGGTGAGCGAAGGGTCGGCCCGCCACGCGGCCCACAGCTCCGGGTGGTTCATCAGGTTCCAGAGACCGTGCGTCATCGTGTAGCGGGTGGTGTCGTTGCCGGCGGCGACCAGCAGGGTGAAGAAGTTGTTGAACTCGTGATCGGTGAGCGGCTCGCCGCTCTTCGTCGGTGCCAGCAGCTGGCTGATGATGTCGTCGCGTGGGCAGGCGCGCCGATCGTGGGCCTGCTGTTGCGCGTACTGGAAGATCTGGATCGAGGCCGGGCTGCGGAACGGAACCATCCGGAACTGATCGGTGTCGGTCAGATCGACCGGGAAGTCGGTGAACTCGGGGTCGGTGTTGCCGAGCAGCGCATCGCCCCACGTCACGAGCTTGCGGCCGTCCTCGTCGCTCGTGCCGAGCATCTTGCCGAGCATCCGCATCGGCAGCTCCTCGGCGATGTCGTGGACGAAGTCGAACTCCGGATGCTCGAGTGCGGTCTCGATGACCTCGATCGCGAGCTGGCGGATGTCGTCTGCGTACGTGGCGACCATCCGGCCGGTGAAGCCCTTCGAGACGAGGCGTCGGTAGCGGGTGTGCTCGGGCGGGTCGAGCTCCATCAGTGTCTGGCGAGCGGCGAGCTCGTCGGCGTCCATCTCCTCGAGACGGATGCCCTTGGTCGAGGTGAAGGTCTCGACGTCGCGGCTGACCCGCAGCGCGTCGGCGTACTTCAGGATCGACCAGAAGCCCGAGCCGTCCTGCTCGTCGGTCCAGTGCACCGGATCCTCGCGTCGCAGCCGGGCGAACGTGGCGTGCGGCACTCCTGCGGTGTACGTGTCGTGACTCGTGATGTCGGCGTCGTCCGGCCCCAGGTCGGGCAGGTAGTCGTCGACGTGGGTCGTGGCGTTCGTCATCGAGCTCCTCCGCCCATCGGGTTCGGTGCCGCCCACACCGTCGTGCCACCGGCCATCGAGTTGCCGACCTGCCGGTAGTAGCCGCCGATGATCTCGATCTCGCCGAAACGGTCGAGCTCCTCGGTGGGGTGGTCGTAGAGCACGAGTTCGGCGTCGCCCGAGTAGGCCGGTCCGAGCTCGACGTCGAACCCTCGCATCGTCACGAGTTCGTCCAGCGAGTCGCGACCGTCCATCTCGATCGCCGGCATCTGACGCGAGTGGAGCATGGGGTGCCCATTCACGAATCCGGCCGCCTCGGCGGTGCCGGTGATCGTGAAGCGGGCGTCGGCGATGCGCCGCCCCCACGTGCTGAGCGTGGCACCGAACGTGCCGCCGGGCTCCAGCCGTGGCCCCGCCTTGCCGATCGTGACCGGCCGGGTCATCCAGATCTCCGACATCTTCTTCGGGTAGCCCTGGATGTGCCCACGGGCCATGGCGAAGTCCTTGTCGACCCAGATATAGGCGGCGCGGCTGTACGTGGTCCCCTCGTACTCACACCTGATGACGACGAACACCTCCTTGTACTGGGCGCGGGCCGGATCGAGGAGCTCTTCGAAGCTGTCACTACAGCTCTGCCACTCGGCCCAGATCATCGCCACGGCGCCGGGGTCGTCGTCGGCGAGCGACAGCCCTGGCGGCAACAGCTCGGCGACGTTCGCCGGATCGGTACGGAACTCGACGGTCAGCATCTCGCCGCTGTAGTGCCACGGCGGCGACGGCAGGATGCCCGCCCGACCCTCCGGAGTGCGGGGATACATCAGCCCGTGCAGCGCAGGTTGGGTCATGTTCCGACCCTATTCGTTCGGTGCCGAACGATCAATGGGGGCGTGGCATGATGTGATGCACTGCGAGGCCGCACGGAGACCTGGAGGTCGTGACATGGCTGAGACCCGCCGCATCCTGCTGGACGGCTACCCCGTCGATGTCGTCCTCGTCGGCGACGAACTGGTCGCCGGCGACGGTCGTCGGGTGCCGACCGACGAGGCCGTGCATCTTGCGCCGGTCCAGCCGACGAAGATCATCTGCGTCCACCTCAACTACTCGAGCCGGGTCGAGGAGTTCATGACCAAGCTCCCTCCGGCACCGACGTACTTCCACAAGCCGATCACGGCGTTGTGCGGCCACGGTGCCGACGTGGTGCGACCCGAGAGGTGCGAGTGGCTCAACTACGAAGGCGAGGTCGCGATCGTGATCGGCCGGACGTGTCGCAACATCGCGCCCGGCGATGCCGGCGCGTACATCGCCGGCTACAGCGTGGCGAACGACTACGGGCTGCACGACTTCCGTGACACCGACGCCGGGTCGATGCTGCGGGTCAAGGGGAGCGACACGCTCTGCCCGGTCGGCCCGGGCCTCGTCACCGAGTGGGACTTCCGGAACAAGCAGATCCGTACGTTGGTGAACGGCGAGGTCCGCCAGGACGCCAACACGGCCGAGATGGAGTGGGACATGCACTACCTCGTCGCCGACATCGCCCGCACGATCACGCTCGTGCCCGGCGACATCTTGCTGTCGGGCACACCCGCCAACTCGCGCACCGTGTACCCCGGCGACGTCGTGACGGTCGAGGTCGAGGGCCTCGGCGCGCTCACGAACAGGATCGTCACCGGACCGACACCGATCCGCACCGATGTCGGCGCCCAACCCAGCCGGAGCGAGGAAGTGATGTCGACGGCACAGGGTGGCGACTGGGAGTTCCGTGGCATCCGGGCGCCTCGGGGTCCGGGCGCTCAGCACTACGAGAGCACGGTCGAGGAGGGGTCGTGATCGCCCCGGGCCGTCGGGCCGACGTCGGCGGCGTCTCGGTGCCGGTCGACCATCTGATCGGCGGGGCGTGGGTCGGGTCACACGAGGCGTTCGAGACCCGGTCGCCGCTGGCGTGGGACGACGGGCCCCTGGCCGAGGTCGCCCGCGGTGATGCCGACACCGCCCGTGCCGCGGTCGCGGCGGCGACCGCGGCTTCCTGACCTGGGGTTCGTTCACGGCCCAGGAGCGGGCGGTCGTGCTGCACCGGCTCGCCGATCTGATCGAGGAACACACCGACGACATCGCACTCGTCGAGAGCCTCGACATGGCCTTGCTGCTCGACTCGATGAAGCAGCGTCTCGTCGCTCGGGGTGCGCTCAACTTCCGCACGTACGCCGATCTGATCGTGATGCATCAAGAGCGGCGGTGGGACGCGAAGAACATGGACAACGTCGTGCAGCGCATGCCGGCCGGCCCAGCGGTGGTGATCACGCCGTGGAACGCACCGTTCATGCTGAGCACCTGGAAGCTCGCTCCGGCGCTGGCTGCGGGCAACAGTGTGATCCACAAGCCCGCCGAGTGGTCGCCGCTGTCTGCGGCGCTGCTCGCCGAACTCACCGTCGAGGCCGGGTTCCCACCGGGCGCCTACAACCTCGTGCAGGGCATCGGCGAGGAGGTCGGGGCCGCGCTCGTGTCCGATCCCGGGGTACGCCGGATCACGTTCACCGGCTCACCGGCCACGGCGCGCCACATCGGCAAGGCCGCCGCCGAGAACATCGTGCCGTTCACCGCCGAACTCGGCGGCAAGGGCCCGCTCCTGGTGTTCGCCGACAGCGACCTCGAGGCTGCCGCGCACCGCGCTGCATGGCAGTTCGACGACTCGGGCCAGGTGTGTCTCGCGGGCACGCGCCTCCTGGTCGAGGAGTCGATCCGCGACGAGTTCCTCGCCATGTTCCACGAGCACGTCGATGCGCTGGTGCTCGGCGACAGCCGCGATGCGTCGACGCAGATCGCGCCGATGGTCCACCCCGACCACCGGGCCGCGGTGCACGGGTTCGTCGATCGGGCCCGCGCCGCCGGCGACACGATCATGTGCGGCGGCCACCCGATCGATGGCAGCCTCCACTATGCGCCGACGCTGATCGAACCTGCCTCGAACGACAGCGAGGTCGTGCAGTACGAGGTCTTCGGCCCGGTGCTCACGTTCCAGACGTTCGCGGACGAGGCCGAGGCGATCGAGCTCGCCAACAGCACGGCGTACGGCCTCTCGGCGATCGTGTTCACCGGTTCGCGTGACCGCGCCCGACGGGTGGGCCGTGCCGTCCGCGCCGGCCTGGTCTGGGTGAACACCTTTCTCGTCCGCGACCTGACCGCCCCGTTCGGCGGCTGCGGCATCAGCGGCATCGGTCGCGAAGGTGGCGACCACGCCCTCGAGTTCCACAGCGACCTCAAGATCCTGATGATCGCCGACGACACCTGCCGCTGACGGGCCCCGCCCCCCCACTCGGGATCACCTACGCGTACGTCGGGAGCGACTCGAGGTTGTTCGACGTCGACGGGTCGGCGGGTGCACGGAAGTACGGATTGGCGTTGCGTGGGTGGATCAGCTGATAGCCGGGGAGCACGATCGCTCCAGCGTCCTGCAGCGCGACCGCGTCGGCGACCCGGAGTCGGGCTCCGTTCGCGAACTCGAGTTCCTGGATCACGGTGTCCCGTCGCCGGATCCGGGTCGGCGTCATGCAGACCGTGGCGAGCTGTCCTGTCGGCAGGTGGAGATCGGCTTCGTCGGGTCGTGCGACGAGCCCGAACGGGGGCTGGATCGAGCGACCGCCGATCCGGTCGAAGACGTCTCCGATCGGCACCGATTGGGTCTGCCCGTCTTCGCGTCGGTAGGTGATCGCTACGAGGTCCCCGGCTCCGTCGTAGTCGAATGAGGCGACGGTCACGGCCTCGGGTTCGAAGATCTCGAGCGTCCCGCTGGTTCCGCCGGCAGCGAATCCGTCCCCGTCGATGGTGACGTCGTCGTAGTCGGTCTTCAAGACCAGGTTCTGGCGATACAGCAACTCGTCGGCCGGGTGGGCGCGATGGATGGAGATCGACGACGGGAGCGAGTCGAGCACGGCGAGGTCGAAGCCGTCGTCGTCGCCCGACGGGCTCGCGATCTGGACGACGCCGCCCTCGCAACAGAGGACGTCGGGCACCGGCCGCCCGTCGATGCGGGCCGTGATCCCGCGTTGCACGATGCCCTCGACGACGTACTCGGCGACCTCGATGGCGATCACCCCGACCACGAAGCCGACCCCGGCGCCGATCAGGAAACCGATCAGCAGCCCGCCGGTGAACAGTCCGACGACGAGCCCGATGATGGCGGCCGCTGCAGCACCGACGAGGCCGCCGAACAGATTCCCCAGCAACCCGGTGTCGACGTCGGTGTCGGTGTCGATCTCGAACGTGAGATTCCCCTGGTCGATCGACACGCGGAGTGTCAAGGTGATCTCGACGTGCGGGTCCGGGACGACGTCGATCAATGGCGAGTCGAGCGGGATGTCGCCCTCGAGCACGAACTGGATCGCGCCACCGGCCGTCGTGCGACCGGTGACGCGTGACCACGAGCCTCGCTCGTTCTCATCGTTCGGCAGCGGGTGCGAGCCGTCATCGGAGCGCAGCGTCCCGTGCCAGATGTCGTTGGCGAAGCGCTGGATCGTTTCGGCCCCGAGCCCGATCGCGACGTCCTGCCCGAGCTCGAGGAACGACTGCGCGGCGGAGGGGTCCCCGCGCTCGAACACCTGGCCGTCGGGAAGCGGATCGCCGTTCTGCGGTTCGGCGTGAATGTCGAGGTTGGCGAGGAAGGCGATGGCGTTCTGGTGTTGGGCATCGCCCTGGAGTTTCACGCTCGTCGGCGGTTCGGCGAGACCCTGGAGGGCGCCGAACGGCACGACCTGCGGTGGAATGAGCGGGTGGTCGGTCGTCAGCGTGAGCTCGGTGCCGTCATCGCTCAGCTCGACCCGGACACGGACGGGGGCCGGCAGGCCCGCGAGGTCGACCTGCAGATCCCAGTCCGGGTCGAGGATGACGGCGATCCCGGTGATGATGATCGGCAATCCGCCCGCGTCGATCACCCCCTCGTCGACGAGGAGCTCGATCGCCCGTCTGAACCAGTTGGCGCCGAGCTGGAACTCGACGTCGAACCCGGACGTGATGCGGGCGGTGTCCATATCGGTACCTCCTGGTCGCTGCGCCGGAAGACTCCGACCGGTCGCACTCGCCGACCGTAGTGATCCGCCGGCCGCCGCTACCCCGAATATCTCGGCGACGACCTTCGGAGGTCCGAAACGATCGCGATCGACGGCTCGGTCTTCGGCGAGTCACGAATCCGCAGATCCCCGACGATCCCGGCCACCGGGAGAACGCAACGGGCCCTGGCCGAAGGCAACCGCAGTGTCGTGGGTCCGGCCTCGATCGGCCGGCCGCCAGCGCCTCGAGCGACGGAGGTGGTGACCCCGCACGCCGTCGGCCGGGCTCCAGAGGATCGCCCCGGGCCGGCATCGGCGACCGTCGTCGACGCAACCCGAACCTCGGGGTCACGCGACCTTCGGCCGACGGTACGAGCGACGGTTGCCAGCTCAGCGTCGGGCGCGTTCGACGATCCAGCGGAAGACGGGGTCCTCGGGGCGAGCGTCCATCATCTCCGGGTGCCACTGCACGGCGACGAGCGACTCGCCGGACTCCAGGCCCTCGATCGTGCCGTCGTCGGCGCGGGCCGTCACCGTCAGCCCGTCGCCGACCCGGTCGACGGTCTGGTGGTGCAGGCTGTTGACCTCGACTCGTTCGCCGTACAGCGAGCCGAGGGTCGTGCCCTCGTCGATCTCGACGGCATGTGCGACGCCGGCGGAACCGATCTCGTATCGGCTGTGCTCGGGCACGTGCTGGCACAGGGTGCCGCCGAAGTGAACGTTGATCACCTGCATGCCGCGACAGATGCCGAGCACCGGGAGCTCGTGATGGAGCGCCTCGCCGAGGAGCGCGAACTCGAACGCGTCACGTTCACGTTCGATCGTGGTGACGGCGGGGTGGCGCCCGGCGTCGAACCGGGCGGGGTCGACGTCCGCGCCACCGGTGAGCATCACGCCGTCGAGTCGAAGCGTCGCGAGGCCGGGATCGACATCGAGCGGCAGGTGCACGGGTAGCCCGCCGGCCTCGATGATCGCTCGGGCGTAGTCGGCGAAGTACAGGTCCAGGTCGAGGTGATGGAGCTCCTGCGCATAGCCCTGCTGCCGATGCCCGTGGGTGCGCCGCCCGGAGAGCCCGATCAAGGGCAATGTCGTCATGTTCGGTGCTGCGCGGCGGCCGCCGCCGGCTCGACCCCGTCGGGAAAGGCGACCTCGTCGAGGAACCAGTCCACGAGCCCGTGGCACTGCGCGATGTTGGCGTCCTCGTGCCGACGTGTGTCTGCGAGCAGCTGCTCGCAGGTCACGCCGTACTCGGCGAGGTACTCGTCGGATGTCGACTCGAGGAACATCGCGACATGGGCGACGTCGACCTCGGGATGGAACTGGGTCCCGACGGTCCGCCCAATGCGGATGAGCTGGACGCCGGCGTCGTTGCGGGCCAGGACGTCGGCGCCGGGAGGCGGCGTGAAACCGTCGTGGTGCCACTCCATCCACGGCCCGGGCCCGACGGGGTTCGGAACGTCGCCGTCGTCGATCTCGGCCCAGCCGATCTCGGTGACCGGGGCGGGGCCGACGCTCCCACCGAGTGCCTCGGCGATGAGCTGGCCACCGAAGCACACGCCGAGCACCGGCGTCGCCCGCTCGTGCGCGTCGCGGATGATGTCGAGCTCGGCCCCGATCCACGAGTCGATCTCGTGTTTGCGGGTGAGCGAGCGGATCGAGCCCATCGGCACGATGACGTCGTAGCCGGTCGCGTCCGGGAACGGCGCGGCGTCGTTCGGGCGGTCGTAGTCGGCGGTGATGAGATGGGTGTCGACCTCGAAACCACGCTGCACGAGCCGTTTCTCGATCTGTGCCGCAGGTCCGTCGGGTTCGTGGCAGAGGACGAGTGCTCGCATCACAGATCGAACCAGATGTGGGTCTGGCCTGTTCCCGACACCGACTCGTATTCGCCGAACTGCGTCCCGGAAGCGGTGCATCCTGAACCGCCGAGCGCACCGACCATGGTGAGGTAGTGGCCGAAACGACCTTCGGGCGCGTGCTGCAGGTAGTCGTCCATTTCGGCGATCACTGCGGCGTGATCGCCGGCGAGGAGCGCGGCGATCACACGACGGTCCGCAGCGTGGGCCTCCGGAGTGCGCATGTGGAGATCGGGATCGGCTGCCTCGTGGTCGCGGAACTGGCGAAGAGGCCAGAACCGGTGACTCAATCCGCCGCTCGCCAGGATGACCACGTTCCGGTCGAGCTCGGCGATCGCATCGCCGAGCAATCGGCCGTACAGGAGGAAGTCGTCGGTTTCGGCGGTCTGGCAGACGCTGGCGGAGACCCATCGCTCGCCGTTCTGCAGGAACGGGAGGAGATTGATCGTCGGGTAGTGGATCGGCAGGTACGCGTCGTCGACGGCGGTGATCCAGGTGTCGCCACGGTCGTCGGCCCGGGCGGCCCACGCAGCGGCCAGCTCCGGGTCGCCCGGGAAGTCGTACGGCACCGACGCCATCCCCCGGGGGAGTTCGTCGGAGGTGAAGTGACCGGTCCGTCGTTCGTGTGCCGCGACCAGGAACTCGATGGTCGAGAACCAGTGCGTGTCGATGACCACGATCGTGTCGAACTCGATGCGATCGAGTCGGTCGGATCGGAGCTGGTGCAGTCCGGCGAACAGCGTGGTGTCCTCACCGTCGTTCAGCTCACGCCGATCCGGCTCGGGCAGGACGAGTGGTGGTACGTGTGACACGATGCCGGCTCCGACGATACGTCCCATCCGGCGGACCGTAGTCGTTCGGTAGCGAACCATCAACGTCGAAACCGAACGTGATCAGTTGACGGGACCCGGATTGCATGCAATATTCATTCGGGTCCGAACGATGAGCGGCTCCCCATGGAACACCACCTCCGCCAGGGTGGAGCTGCCGCTGCGGAGGCGCTTCGCCGCCGAGGATTCTGGAAGGACCAGTCATCGTGAGCGTCTACACCGAAGAAGACTTCGACACGATCCGCATCGAGGTGCGGCGGTTGTGTGACAAGTACGGCAACGAGTACTGGCGCGGTCTCGAGCCCGACCGATATCCGACCGAGTTCGTGACCGACCTGACCGCCCACGGCTGGTTGGCTGCGCTGATTCCTGAGAGGTACGGCGGCGGTGGACTCAGCCTCGCCGGTGCCTCGATCATCCTCGAGGAGATCTCGGCCAGCGGCGGCAATCCCAGCGCCTGCCATGCCCAGATGTACGTGATGGGCACCTTGCTCCGGCACGGCTCCGACGAGCAGAAGCAGCAGTACCTGCCACGGCTCGCCGAGGGCACACTCAGCCTCCAGGCGTTCGGCGTGACCGAGCCGGTTGCCGGGTCGGAGACGACCGCGATCCGGACCCGTGCCGAACGCGACGGCGACACCTGGCGGATCAACGGCCAGAAGATCTGGACCTCGCGGGCGTTGTACTCCGACCTCATGATCTTGCTCGCCCGCACGGCACCGGTCGACGAGGCCGACCGTCTGGGTGGGCTCTCGGTGTTCCTGTTCCGGCTCCGCGACGACGAAGGCGAGTTGATCCCGGGCCTCACGATCAATCCGATCGCGACGTGGATGAACCACAACACCACCGAAGTCTTCTTCGACGACGTCGTGATTCCCGCCGATGCGCTGGTCGGCACCGAGGGTGCGGGTTTCCGCCACATCCTCGACGGCATGAACGCCGAACGGATCCTGATCGCCGCCGAGTGCGTCGGCGACGGCAAGTTCTTCCTCGAACGGGCGACTATCTATGCGCGAGAACGTGAGGTGTTCGGCCGCGCGATCGGCTCGAACCAGGGCGTCGCGTTCCCGCTCGCGCAGGCCTACGCCAACCTGCAGGCCGCCGACCTGATGCGCTGGAAGGCGGCCGAGATGTTCGATCGCGGTGAACCGTGCGGCGCCGAGGCGAACATGGCCAAGATGCTCGCGTCGAACGCCTCCTGGGAGGCGGGCAACGCTGCGCTCAACGCCCATGGCGGGTTCGGCTTCGCCGCCGAGTACGACATCGAACGCAAGCTGCGCGAGACGCGGCTGTATCAGGTCGCTCCCATCAACAACAATCTCGTCCTGGCCTTCATCGCCCAGAAGTGCCTCGGCCTGCCGAAGAGCTACTGAGGTCGCCGTGCACACCGTCGTCCTCATCGAGACCGGAGCTCCGCTCACCGGCGTCGCCCGTCACCCCGATCCGACGACCGGTGCCGTGCCGCACGAAGCCCGCCTCGTGTCGAGCGTGTGATGGGCCACGGCGCCGGCGGCTTGCTCGAGCACGCACGCGCTCTGGCTCCGCTCAGCTGTCCGACGGCCGCCGGAGTCAATCGCGTACAGCCCGACACGTTCGCCCCGACGCGCGTGCACCGGGGCGGCGACAACCGGACCGTGCTCGCGCGCTGCATCGCCGCGGCCGGGTCTCCGGCGAGCCGTGTCGAGTGCCAGGCCGCCGGCGCCAAGCCCCACCTGGTGATCGCCGGGATCCTGGCCGCGGGTGCCGACGGCATCGAGCGCAAGCTCGACCCCGGCCCGATGAGCGTCGGCGATGTGTACTCGAATCCCGGTGATTCGGTGGCGCCGTCGGACACGCTGCCCGACGGCATCGAGGCGTACGAGTCGAGTGCGTTGGCCGATCGGCTCGGTCGCCCGTTCTTGCCGTTCTCGGAGGGGTGCGTCGGTGCGGTCCGCCACGACCACGCACTGGGGAGCGAGCGCGCACCCGACTCCGGAGCCGTCAACGACTGGGAACGCCAGCGACACGCGGGGCATTGCTGACATGACGGCGCCCCCGAACCCCGACCTCCCGGACATCGCCGACCCACAGCTCTACCTGGATGGGATCCCCCACGATCGGTTCGCCCGGATCCGGGACATGCCGGGCCTGGCATGGCACCCGTACGGCGACAGCGGATTCTGGACGGTGTCGCGCCACGACGACGTTCGCGAGGTGTCCCGGAACCCGGACGTCTTCTCGTCCGCGATCGGTCACACGAACCTGTGGGACCTCGAAGCGGACGCGCTCGAGGCGCGCCGGTCGCTGATCGACACCGATGCTCCCGACCACACCCGGCTCCGGCGGCTGACGGCGCGCGCCTTCACGCCCAAGAACATCCGGACGTGGGAGAGTACGGTCCGTGCGATCACCGTGGAGCTGCTCGATGCGTTCGTCGATCAACGTGGTGGCGACTGGGTCGAGCTGGTGTCCGCACCCCTCCCGATCCGGGTCATCCTGACGATGTTGGGGGTGCCGCTCGAGGACGCGGACTACCTGGTCGAGTTGTCGAACCATCTCGTCGAGGGCACCGGCGACACGCAGTCCATCCCGCCGGATGCGTTCGGTAACACGACCGAGCTGCGGCTCCTCCCGTTCAACAGCCCGGCCAGCCACGCCCTGTTCGAGTACGGCGAGCAGCTCCGCGAGCAACGTCGCATCGATCCGCGCAACGACATCGTCACCGAACTCGTGCAGGCCGAGGCCGACGGTGATCGGTTGTCGCACAGTGAGTTCCGCAACCTGTTCCACCTGTTGGTCTTCGCCGGGAACGAGACGACCCGTACTGCGTTGAGCCACGGCGCGATCGCCTTCGCCGACATGCCCGAGCAGTGGGAGCGGGTGCTCGCCGAACCCGCCATGATCGACTCGGCGACGGAAGAGGTCCTGCGGTGGTCGACGCCCGTGCTGCACATGCGGCGCACGGCCGCGGCCGACACCCGGCTCGCCGGAACCCGCATCTCGAAGGGCGACAAGGTGGTCATGTGGTACGCCTCGTCGTCGTTCGACGAGCGCGTGCACGTCGACCCGATGTGCTTCGACGTCGGTCGCGAGGCCAACCCGCACGACGCGTTCGGCGGTGGCGGACCGCATCAGTGTCTCGGGGCCTCCCTGGCGCGGCTCGAGATTGCGGTGCTGCTCGACGAGATGGCGAAGCGATCGCTCCGCCTGCAGCGCACCAGCGATGTCGAGCGAGCACCGTCGAACTTCGTCCACGGTGTCCTGTCGGTCGGCATGGCCCCCGCATGAGGAGATGAGATGAGCACCACGCCGACGACGAGCACACCGAACACCGACCGACCGGCGACCCGAAACGGAGTCCCGACATGAGCAACGATGTCACCGACCACGAGGTCCGGATGATCGTCGACCGGGAGGTCTGCATCGGCGCGGGGCAATGTGAGATGCACGAGCCCGACGTGTTCGAGCTCGACGACGACGTGATCGCGACCGTGGTCGGCGACGGTGTCCTGCCCCGCGCCCAGGCGGTGGCCGTGGCCGACCGGTGCCCCGGCCGGGCGATCTCGTTCGTCGAGTCGGACGGTGAGCCCGGCGGTGCGGCGGACGCATGACCGAGGAGCACGTCGACGAGTGGATCGCCGGGGGCCGGCACCCGCCGACCGCACCTTGGCGACGGCGAATGCCGACACGGGGGAAACGTGGGCGCGAGCCCGCCGACGACCTCGCGGCGGTCGCAGGAGCGGTCGCAGCAGCCCGAGTGGCCTTCGACGGCGGCCGTTGGATGCCCCGCGTGATCGCATCCTCGCCATGATCGGCCGGGTGCGGTCGCAGGGCGCGGTCGCAGGGCGCGGCGATCGTCGTCGGAGGAGTCGTCGACCCCGATCTCGGCGGCCGGTTCGTCGGTCCGACCGTGGTCACGGGCGTCACCAACTCGACGACGATGGTGCGCGAGGAGGTGTTCGGGTCGGTGCCCGCCGTCGTGGAGCTGACCGGAGCGACCCGAGACCCCTGCGTGGTCTGGTGATCATGCCGAGGACCGTCGTCGACCTGGCCGATCCCGACCCGTACCACCGGGGGATCCCCCACGACACGTCCGCGCCGATCCCGGCGACCCCGGAGTTGTTCTGGAACCCGATCGACGAGTTCCTGGACCGTGACCTCCGGATCGATGCTGTGGGCGAGCCGGAGTCCGTGCGTTCCAACTTCGCCAACGGCATCGAACGCCCCGACGTGGTGGTTCGATGATCGCCGATGACGCGAACACCGACGAGTGGGGCACGCCGCTTGCCGGCTCGCCTGAAAGCGTGGCCGCCTGGAACCGAGCCTGGCGTCAGTTCCTGGTCTTCACCGGTGACCCGTTCGAGACGCTCGAACCGGCCAACGCAGTCGACGACGACTTCGTGCTCGGCCCCGTGTTCGTGGCGACCTACCTCGTGCTCGGCGCCACCCGCCTCGACGCCGCATCGGTCCGTCACGCGACCGCGCGAGCGCGCGAACGGGTGGCAACCTCCGATCGCGAGGCCGGCCACGTCGATGCCCTCGACCACCTCGTCGCCGGCGACTTCGCGGCCGCGGCATCGGTCTGGGACCGGATCGCCGACGACGAGCGCGACTTCGCTGCCGTCCGCTTCGCCCACGACGTCTACCTCCATGTCGGAGATGCCCAGGCGCGGCTCCGCTCCAGCCGGCGAGCTCTCGAGCGGTGGCCCTTCGACGGACCCGGCGGCTCATACGTCGCCGGCCAGTACGCGTTCGCGCTGGAGGAGGTCGGCGAGTACGAGCAGGCGCGACGCGTCGGCCTCGCCGCGATGGATGCCGACCCCGACGACCTCTGGGCGCGTCATGCGCTCGCCCACGTCTACGAGAGCACGAATGATCAGACGGCCGCGATCGGCCTACTGGCGGGTTCGATCGAGCGATGGTCGCAGCAGGACTCCCTCGCCACGCACATGTGGTGGCATCTGGCGTTGCGATACCTGGCTGCCGGTGACGTCGGTCGGGTGCTCGAGGTGCACGACCGGACCGTCGCCGACGCCACGTCGCCGTTCCGGCTCGGCGACGTCACGTCGTTGCTCTGGCGGCTCGAGCTCGCCGGCCACGATGCCGGCGATCGCTGGGACGTGCTCGCCGAGCGATGGGCAGCGCTCGACGAATGCCACACCTGTGCGTTCATCGACCTCCATGCGGCAATGGCATTCGCTCGACGACCCGATCACCCGCGTGTGCCGGGATGGCTCACCGGTGTGGCCGGTGCGGGTGTCGGCGACCACACGGCGAACGCTGCCGTGCTCCGCGAGGTCGGCAGACCGCTGGTCGAGGCATTCATGTCGTTCGGGCGCGGGGACCACGAATCGTGCCGGTCGACCATCGACGTACTCGTGAGCGAGACTCACCGGATCGGCGGCAGCGTCGCGCAACGCGACGTGATCGTGCTCACCCAACGAGCAGCAGGAGGACAGCCATGAGTTGGTCATTGACACCCGAGCAGTCGGAGCTCCGGGCGACGGCCCGAGCCATGGCCACCGAGGTCATCGGGCCGCGAGCGGCCGAGGTCGACCAGCTCGAGGAACACCCGTGGGACAACGTGAAGCAGCGTGAGCAGTTCGGGCGGCCGGTCGCCGAGTTCCAGGGCCTGCAGTGGATGCTCGCGGACATGTCGGTGCAGCTGGAGGCGGCGCGCAGCCTCACCTACCGCGCGGCCGCGTCGCGCGGCCCCGGCGACAGCCCGTTCCCCGACCCGGCACCGGCGGCGCAGGCGAAGATCGTCACGGCCGAAGCCGCGATCCAGGTCGTCAGCGACGCGCTGCAGACGTTCGGCGCCGCCGGGTACTCACGTCGGAATCCGCTCGAGCGGACGTATCGGGACGTCCGGATGTTCACGATCGGCGGTGGCACCGCGCAGATCCTGCGCACGGTCGTTGCGTCGCGGATCCTCGACATGAAGTTGCCACAATCCCGCGACGGGTTCTCACGGCTCGCTGTGCAGGATGACGGCGCATGAGCGCTCCACTCGACGGAATCGTGGTCGTCGCTCTCGAGCAGGCGGTCGCCGCGCCGTTCGCGACCCGCCACCTCGCGGATCTCGGCGCCACGGTGCTCAAGGTCGAGCGCCCGGGGGTCGGTGACTTCGCGCGTCACTACGACTCGAAGATGTCGGGGCAGTCCACCTTCTTCGTGTGGGCCAACCGCGGCAAGCAGAGCATCGCGCTCGATCTCAAGATCCCGTCGGACCGGGCGACGTTCGATGCCCTGGTCGCCGGTGCCGACGTGTTCATCCAGAACCTGTCGCCGGCCGCCGCGGGCCGAGCCGGTGTGCTCGCCCAGCAGCTCACGGCCGACCACCCCACGCTGATCGCGTGCGACATCAGCGGGTACGGTCTGGGTGGCCCGCGCACCGACGACAAGGCGTACGACCTCGCCATCCAGGCCGAGGCGGGTGCGATGGCCGTCACGGGGTCCGCGGACGAGATGTCCAAGGTGGGGTTCTCGGTCGCCGACATCTGCAGCGGCATGTACGCGTTCAGTTCGATCCTCGCCGCGCTCTACCGACGCTCGACGACGGGGGAGGGCGCCGCGATCTCGCTGTCGATGCTCGAATGCCTCGCGGAGTGGACCTCGGTGCCCGTGTACTCGGCCGTCAACACCGGCGTCGTGCCGACACGCGCCGGTCATCGCCATGCCTTGATCGCTCCCTACGGGCTCTACGAGCTCGCCGACGCGAGTCGTGTCATGGTCGTCGTGCAGTCGAACCCGGAGTGGGCGTCGTTCGCCGAGCACGTGCTCGCCGATACGTCGTTGATCGACGACGACCGCTTCGTCGACAACCCCGACCGGATCGCGAACATCGACGAGCTCGAAGCGGAGATCCACGCCGTTTTCGGGTCGGAGCCGCCCGAGGAGATCGTGGCCCGACTCGAACGCGGTCGAATCGCCTGGGCACGGGCCCGAACCCCGATCGAGGTGTGGGAGCACGAGCAGCTCGCCGCCCGCGATCGCTTCATGATCGTGAACATCCCCGGCGGTGAGACCACGATGTTCAAGCCGCCGTTCGACATCAGTGCTGTTCCCGATCCACGGCCGTACGTTCCTGCGCTCGACGAGCACGACCCGGCGCTGCTGGAGTGGATCATCGAGCGGGGGACGCCGCCGCCGAGTTAGCTCCCGCGATCGCTTCATGATCGTGAACATCCCCGGCGGTGAGACCACGATATTCGAGCCGCCGTTCGACATCAGTGCTGTTCCCGATCCGCGGCCGCGGCCGCCGAGTTGGCTCCCGCGACCGCTTCGGGGGGATCGGACGGCGCGTCGACGGGCTGTGCGACGCCATGACGTCACATGTAGCGGTCGACGGGTTCGAGGTTGGTGTAGATCGTCTTGACCTGGGTGTAGTGCTCGATGGCGTGTTCGCCGTTCTCGCGGCCGAGACCCGAGTGCTTGTAGCCGCCGAAGGGCACGGTGGCCGGCATGGTGCCGTAATCGTTGATCCACACGAACCCGGCCTGGATCGCGTTGGCGACCCGGTTCGCGCGTGCGATGTCGGACGAGAACACCGCGCCGGCGAGGCCGTAGTCGGTGGCGTTGGCGCGCGCGACCACCTCGGTTTCGTCGTCGAACGGCAGGACCGCCATCAGCGGCCCGAACACCTCGTCGGTGACGAAGGCCATGTCATCGGTGCAGTCGGCGAACACGGCCGGGGTCACGTAGTTCCCGGCGGTGAGCGCTGCGTCGTCGGGTACGGCGCCGCCGACGACGTGGCGGGCGCCCGAGTCGAGCGCGAGCTTCATGTATCGCATCACCTTGTCGTGGTGCTCGGCGCTGACCAGTGGGCCGATCACGGTGTCGGGATCGAACGGGTCCCCGACCGAGAGGCCCGCCACCCGCTCTGCGAGGCCGTCGAGGAACACCTCGTAGACGCCGCGCTGCACGAACACGCGGGTGCCGTGCGAGCACACCTGACCGGTCGAGTAGAAGTTGTTGGTCAGCGATGCGTTACGGGCGCTGTCGACGTCGGCGTCGTCGAACACGATGATCGGGGACTTGCCGCCGAGTTCGAGCGTGATCTTCTTGAGTGTCGTGGCGGCATCGGCCATCACGATCTTGCCGGTGCCGGCCTCGCCCGTGAGCGACACCTTGGCGATGCCGGGGTGCTCGACCAGCATGCGGCCGACCCGGGCGTCGCCCTGGACCACGTTGAACACACCCGCCGGCACGCCGGCATCGAGGTAGATCTCGGCCAGGAAGCTCGCCGAGATCGGTGTGACCTCGGCCGGCTTGAAGATCATCGCGTTGCCGCACGCCAGGGCGAGACCCGACTTCCACATCGCGATCTGGATCGGGTAGTTCCACGCTCCGATCCCCGCGCACACACCGAGCGGTTCGCGGCGCATCCTCGCGAAGCCGCCGGGGAAGTCGATCGTCTCGCCGTGGATCGCGGGGACGAGTCCGGCGTAGAACTCGATCACGTCGGCCCCGGTCGGTACGTCCTCGGTGGTCGTCTCGGCGATCGGTCGGCCGGCATCGAGCGTGTCGAGAGCGGCGAGCTCGTCGTTGTGTTCCCGGATGATGTCGACAGCGCGGCGCAGGATCCGGCTGCGTTCGATCGCCGGCATCGCCGACCACTCGGCGAATCCGGCGGTCGCCGACTCGACCGCGAGATCGACCTCCCGCGCACCGGCCTGTTCGACGTCGCAGATGACGCTGTTGGTGCCCGGATGCCGGGTTTCGAACGTCTCTCCGCTCGTCGAGTCGACGTACTCGCCGCCGATGAACGAACGGCGGATGTCGAGCGTGGTCTGCGCGTCAACGGGGTTCATGTCGGCAAGTTATCACGCGGTGTACCGACCGGCGTCGCCGATCCGGTCGACGAGCCAGTCGCGAATGGCCCGGAGGCGGTCGTCGCTGCGATCGGTCGGCCAGCACAGGTGGTGTCCGGCACTCGGCCGCCCCACGACGGGCCCGACCGGAACCAGCAGGCCCCGGTCGAGGAGATCGCCGTCGAGGTGTCGCCAGCCGAGCGCCACGCCGTGCCCGGCGAGCGCCTCCTGGATCACCGTGGGGTGGGCGTCGTGGACGACCCGTGGGGCGGGAAGGTCGACCGCGACGCCCGCCTCGGCGAACCACTCCGGCCAGGTCATCGACGGCTGCCCCTCTGCATCGACGTGCAGCAGGGTCGTGTCGAGCAGCTCGAGAGGATCGCTGCCCGCGTGCAACCCGACGTCGTCGGCGAGGCCTGGGGATGCGATCGGACAGACTGCCTCGTGGAACAGTTCGGTACACGACCAGCCGACCCATGCACCGTCACCTGCGACGATGGCGAGATCCCAGCCCCCGTTGTCGAGTTCGGCACGACGATCGAAGATTCGGAGCCGGATCTCGGAACCCGCGACCGCGGTCAACCGTTCGAGCGACGGCACGATCCACGAGGTCGCCATGGTGGGCTGCACGGCGAACACGAGCGCGTCGCGGTCGGGCACCAGTTCACCCAGCACCCGCTCGAGCGACGTGAACGCCACGTCGACGGCGTCGGCGAGCCGGCGCCCACCGGCGGTCGGCGTGATCGAGCCGCGTGATCGCTCGAACAACTCGATCCCGAGCTGGCGTTCGATCGTGGCGATGTGGCGCGACACGGCCGGCTGGCTGATCCCCAGCTCCCGTGCCGCCGCAGTGAAGGCACCGCTCGAAGCGACGGCATCGAGGACCGCCAAACGCTGCAGCTGGGGAATCCGCCGGACGAGAGGACGCACGACCACCAACATAGCTCCGCTTCGGTGATAACCAGTTGTTATGGAAGCCGAGCGAGGTGGGTCCGGTGACACCGACATCCGGATCGGGTCGTCGGCGACAGGCGCACGACGACGAGCGGCAGCCGTGTCGACTCGACGGTGGTGTCGCCGACCACGGTGATCGTCGGGTCGACCGACGGGTCCCCGGTGCGGTGCAACCGCTTCCGGCCGCGCGTCCGACGGTGATCGTGCATCGCTGTTCCGCACCTGCTCCGTCGGTCGGTTGACGGACGACCCGACCATCGAGGGTGCCGAGGTCGCCGAGTGGCTGCAGGACGACGCCGGTCGGACGTTCCGCCCGGCGGGGACGTGGACGCCGCCCAGGGAAGTCGACGACTGATCGATCCGACGGAGTCGCTGGTCAGCCAGACGGAGTCGTTGGTCAGTCGGTGATTCCGAGCGCGTCGCGGGCGGCGCCGACCGCCCACCTGTAATCGGCCTTGCCGTTCGGGCTCCGGTACAACCGATCGACGCGCACGATGTGCTTGGGCAGTTTGTACCCCGACAGCCGCCCTCGCAGCGCGTCGACGAGATCGGCGTCGCTGACCTCCGCGCCATCGGCCAGCTCGACCACGGCAGTCACCGCGGACCCCCACTTCGGGTCTGGCACGCCCACCACGTTGACGTCGTTCACGGCGCTGAGCAGCTTGAGCTCCTCTTCGATCTCCTCGGGGAAGACCTTCTCGCCTCCGGTGTTGATCGACACCGAACCCCGACCCAGCAGCGTGATCGTGCCGTCGGCGGCGACCGTCGCCCAATCACCGGGGATGGACCATCGGCGTCCGTCGATCTCACGGAAGGTCTCGGCCGACTTCACGGGATCGCCGTAGTACCCGAGCGGAATCGGGCCGCCGACTGCGAGCTGACCCGGCTCGTCCGATCCGGGTTCGACGCGACGTCCGTCGGGCGTGAAGACCGCGGCGTTCGGGCCGAGCGCGAACGTTGCGGTCTCGGTGTCGTCGCCACCGATGGACGACTGCTTGCCCGCGAACCCGACGCCCTCGCTCGATCCGAGCGAGTCGTAGCACGACAGCGCCGATCCACTCGTACGAGCGTGCGCGAGGAGCCGTTCCTTCACCGGCTGGCTCCACATCACCCCCGACGACGTGACCGTGCGCACCGACGTCAGGTCAACCGGATCGCCCGTGTCGGCGCGACGATCGAGCTCGTCGACCATCGGAGCGCAGAACACGTCCCCCACGATCGACACGGTGGTGCAGCGCTGCTCCTCGACGGTACGCCACAACTCGTTGGTGTCGAGACTGCGACTCGTCATCGACACGACGGCCCCACCGGCGAACAGGTGCATCAATGCGCCGATTCCGGCGGTGCCGTGCATCAGCGGCGAGGCGGCCAACTGGCGCGGTGTCATGCCGGCGGCATCGATCGCGTCGATCGTCGCGGGGATCTCGGCGAGCGCGTTCGGCAACCCCACGCTCATGCCGTCGAACAGGCGGGTGCTGATCGTAACGATGTTCCGATGCGGCCACATCACGCCCTTCGGATGGCCGGTCGTCCCGCCGGTGTAGAGGATCCAGAGATCGTCACCGCTGCGTTCGAGACGCGGCGCCGGACTGCTCGCGGCGATCACGGGCTCGTAACCGACGGCCCAGTCGGGAACGACGTCGCCGCCGACCTGGATCCAGAGCCGCACATCGGTGAGCCTGCTGCGTACATGGTCGAACCGATCGGCGAGCGCGGCATCGAAGAACACCACCTTGGCGTCGCTGTTGTCGATCAGGTACTCGAGCTCGGCCTCCACGTAGCGGTAGTTGACATTGCAGGGCGCGGCGCGCAGCTTGAACGCGGCGAACTCGGCCTCCAGGTACTCGTTGCCGTTGTAGAGCGCGCACGCAACGTTGTCGCCGACCCCGACCTCGGCCGTCGCGAGCGCGCCTGCGAGCCGACCGGCACGCGATTCGAACTCCGTCCACGAGCGTGAGACCTCGCCGCAGTGCACGGCGAGGGCGCCGCCGCGGTGGTCGGCGATCACCTCCCATGCCGATGCCAGGTTCAGGCTCACGATCGGTTCCGAGTCGTCACGCCGGCGATGGTAGAACGCTCCCGTTCAGCAGAACGCGTCGAAGAGCTCGGCGAACGCCTTGGTCTGGCCGCCGGACGTCGACGACGGCACCACGATCGGTGCCATGACGCCGACGTCGAACCAGGCGTCGATGCCCTCGCGCACCCGCCGCACCGATCCCGACAAGGTGCAGTCGTCGAGCCAGCGGTCGCTCATGGCGGCCAGTACGGCGTCGGAGTCGCGGGCCTCGAGCGCGGTCGCCACGGCCGTCATCTCCTCCTCGTACCCGGCCTCGAACCAGTAGTTGCGGTAGTTCGGCAGCGCCACGTAGCCCCGCAGGGTCGATCGATTGCGGGCCCGGGCCGCGTCGAGGTCGTCGTCGATGACCGTCGGGATCATGTTGCCGATCCAGAAGCCGTCGCGTTCGCGCGGGATCAGGCCGAGCGACTGCTCCATACGACTCCGCGAGGCATTGGCCCAGACGGCCCCGTCGCCGACCTCGACCGCCAACCCGACCATCTTGTCGCGCAGCGTCGCCAGCACGACCGGGGGCAGTCCGCCCATCGACTCGGCTGCGTCCCGCATGGCGCCGACGTACTCGCGCATGTCGGCGAGTGGTCTGCCGGTCTCGACTCCGAGTCGCCTGATCACCGGCCCGTGCGTGACGCCGACCCCCAAACGGAACCGACCGTCGGCGATCTCGTGGAGGTAGCTCGCCGACGTCGACAGCGCCGCGGGGTGCTGGAGGTAGATCGGCTGGATCGACGTGCCGAACTCGATCGTCGACGTGACGTGCGCGATCGAGAGGCAGAGTCCCATCGCGTCTCCGAAGCTCGGGCAGTAGATGCCCGAGAAGCCCCGCTGTTCGATCTCGGCGGCCAGAGAGACGGTGCCGGCCCGCCGCCCCGGGACCGCAGCGAGCGACAGTGCCGGCAGGCGTGGTGTCATGCCGTGCAACCTACGCGTCGCCGACGCCGATGTCGCCGCCGGCGTGCCGCGGGCATCACATGGCGTCGACGTCGGTTTCGTACCCTGACCGATGACACCGCATCACCCGGGCTGCAGTCCCTCGGCCCCGACGTCGTCCTCGCGGAGATGGTCGAGGCCGAGTCACGTCGTGCGATCTCGTTGACGCGCGCCTGGGGCCGAGCGTGATCGCCCGTGCGTCCATCACGATCGGCGCACTGTTCGGCACGCCGATCGTGACCGGCAACGACGACGAGGGCGTGCAGCGCCCGTTGGCGGGCTTGGGCTTCTCGGCCGGCTTCTTCCCGGTCGTGTCGAGCGGTCCGCTGCGCCGACCGTCCCCGACGGTGTGAGCGATCACGCGATCGCTCAGACCGTGTCGACTCGGGCAGACTGGTCGGATGAGCACGGAGAACACCGGCGGCGTCGAAGAACTCGGCGCCGACGGACCCCCACCCGACGGTTCGCCAGTGGCGCAACCCGACGGCGGGTTCCCGCCTCCGACCGTTCCCAACGAGCCGCCGACCCGTCCGAGGGGTGGTCGCACCGATCCCGACTCGCCCGTCCTGGTCGGCGTCGCGTTCGACGACGCGCTGATGGCGCAGGAGTTCCTGCTGGCGATGAGCCGGCTCCGCGCGCACGACTCCCTCAAGCTCAAGGACGCGGTGATCGTCACGAAGGCGCTCGATGGCGGTGTGAAGGTGACCGAGACCATCGATCCGACGCCTGGTCGCTCCGCCCTGAGCGGCGCCGCATGGACCGGTCTGCTCGGTCTCATCGTCGGCGGGCCGGTCGGATGGCTCGCCGGCATCGGGATCGGCGCCGGCGCCGGAGCGGTCACCGCGAAGATGGTCGATCTCGGCATTCCGGACGACTGGGTGGACTGGTTCAAACAGGCGGTTCGTCCGGGTACGTCCGCCGTGATCATCCTCGCCGAAGAGGTCGACATGCTCGCACTCCAGCACGAAGCCGAACGGTTTCCCGGCGCCGAACTGATCGAGTCGACGTTGCCCGACGCCGCGATCGCCGACCTGACCGCAGCGTTCGAGGCCCACTGATCAGCGGCGGTGCGCCGAGATCGACGACTCGTCCGAGTTCGGACCGTCACCCGACGGTCCCTCGTCGTGAGCTCAGGCGCCGGGCGGACCGAATCCGGCATGGGCGGTCGAGGCGCTCACCAGCGGAGAATGGCTCCGGCGCCGTCGTGGAGGGCCGCCACGTTCGGGACGATCCGGATCGACGCACCCGTCGACAGAGCAGCAGAGATGCACCGATCGACGTACCGATCGTCGCCGGGTGTGCCGTCGTCGTGGACGATCAGCGTCTCCACCCGTCCGGCCGTGACGGCGGCGAGGACGTCGCCGTCGAACCCCTCGGTGGTGGCCATCGACTCCTTCGCACGCTCGATCGCGGCGACAGCGTCCGATGCGGCGATGTCGGCGACCAGTCGGGTCACCTCGTCGGCGATCCCGTCCACATCGCCGGCGGTCAGCGACACGACGGGCATGTGCGCGTCGGCGAGCGACTTCACGACCATCGTCCGGGCGCGATCCGGCCCAGAGACCGCGATCAGGCGCGCGTGGACGCTGTCGGCGAGCTTCCGGGCGGCCCCGGCGACATCGTCGGCGTTCTCCTCCCACGTGTTCTCGGCGCGCTGCTGGAATCGTCGCTGCGACCAGCCACCCGCCTGACCCCTGTGGATGTACTCGGTCTCACCCTCGACGACATCGGTGGCGAGCACATGGCCACCGTCGAACGCCGTGAGGTTCGCCCCGGCCAGATCTGCTTCGACCACGAGGTGGGCGATGGTGCGCTGACGGGACTCGATGAGCGGTGCGAGCACCGGGTGACGACCTTCGAACACCGCCGGTCGGAGCGGGTCGTCGACGAACTCGGTGAACGACTGGCCATCCACCGAACGCACGACGATCACGCCGGCGCCGGCGTCGTGGGGGAGCGCGGCGAGTTCGCGTTCCAGGGCTTCGAGATCGTCGGCCGGCCAGTCGCTGCTGATCGCCTTGAGCGCGTTCTTGCGCTGGATGGTGAAACGTTCCGACGCGTCGGCTTGGTGGCTCGGTGCGGGTAGCAGCAGGGTCAGGAACGGACCGGAACGGTCTACGAGGGGGCGGAGGTTGTCGAGAGCGAGGTCCATCAGGGAAACGTCCATGTCGAAAGGGGCACTCCGAGCGTACCGGCCAAACGGATATCACCCGTTCGGGTGGTCGGTCGACGAGCAGGTTCTCCGGCCGGCGACGACAACGAGACCCCGAACCACGGCGAAGCAGGCGACCGCCGATCGCCGCCGGTCATGTCGCTGATCGGTCGGTGCGTCGCAGGAAGACCGGTTCGTCGGGCGACGAACGTTCGGCCGAGAACCGGTAGCCCTCGCCGGAGAAATCGGTCAGCGCGGCCACCGACGTGATGCGCTCGCGGACGATCCAGCCGGCCATGGCGCCGCGGGCCCGCTTGGCGAAGAACGCGACGACCTTGTGCTCGCCGTCGCCTTTCGCGTCCATGAACTTGGGCGAGATGACTCGCCCGTCGATCCGCTCGGGCCGCACGGCGCCGAAGTACTCCACCGATGCCAGGTTCACCAGGACGCGAGCACCGGGGCTCTTCGCCAGATCGCGATCGAGCTGGTCGGTGACCTTGTCGCCCCAGAAGCTGTAGAGGTCGGCGCCCCTGCCGTGCTGCACCTTCGAGCCCATCTCGAGCCGGTACGGCTGGATCAGGTCGAGGGGCCGGAGCACTCCGTGGAGGCCCGACAGGATCCGCAGCACCTTTTGGGCGTGCGTGTAGTCGCGTTCGCCGAAGGTGTTGGGGGCGTCGAGGCCGAGATACGTGTCGCCGTTGAACGCGAGCACGGCCGGGCGGGCGGGACCGGGCGACGTCGGCGGCTCCCAGTCCTGGAACCGTTCGAAGTTGAGTTCGGCGAGGGCGGGCGAGATCGACATCAGCTCGGCGAGGTCGTCGGGCGACTGGCGCGCCATGATCGACACGAGCTGACGGGTTTCGTCCATCATCGTGGGAACGGTGTACTTCTTCGTGGGCAGCGGGGACTCGAAGTCGAGGGCTTTGGCGGGCGACACGACGATCAACACGTCGTCATGTCTAGCGGCTTCTCGCCGTGTCCGCCCGGCCGGACCTCATCTACGATCGTTCGGTGCCGCTGTTCCCATCCCGACGGTCCACGGTGGGGGCCGTCGTCATGGCGCTGGCAGCGATCTCGGCCGCGGTCGGTGCCGTGTCGGTCGGCATCCACCGCGGCGCGACCGTGTCGGAGCCCGCCGATCGGGGTGTGCCGTTCCAGGCGACCGACACGCTGCCGCCCTCGCCGGGATGCGAACGCGTCGTCGTCATCGGTGACTCCCTGACCGACAATTCGGCACCCTGGATTCGCGCCGAGCTCGGCTCGGCGGGGTACGAGTTCGTCGTCGACGCTCAACCGAGCCGTCGGATCCTCGAACGGGTCCGCGCCCCGTACAGCGGTGTGCGGGCGGCACGTGCGGTGCGGGCGACGTTCGGCGAGGCCGGGTGTTGGATGGTGGCGCTCGGGTCGAACGACCTCGTCTACGGCGGAGGTGCCCGCGCCGAGGCGAATCGAATGATCGACGAGATGCTCGCGGCCGTGACGCCGGGCGCCTCGGTCTGGTGGGTGAACGTCAACTACCACCGCGACCCCCGGTCGGGGTTCGACTTCGTCGCCGCGACGTCGACATTCAACTCGGTCGTCGCCGATCGGGCGGCGACCGACCCCGACCTGCACCTCGTCGACTGGTACTCGCTGAGCGAGGCCAACCTCGACTGGTTCTTCGACCCCGTGCACGTCGACCGTGTGGGCAGCATCGTGCGCGCCGAGTTCACCGTGGCAGCGCTGCCTCCGGCGCGTCGGTGAGCGTCAGTCCGGTTCGGCGGTCACCTGTTCGGTGATGCCGATCGGCTGCGCCACCGCGTCGAGCCGATCCAGCAGCGGACCCGACGTGTCGGCCTGGAGTGTGGTGATCGCCGCGTCGCGGTCACGACGCACCCGGTCGGCGTTCATCGCGGGCGTGCCGAGCAGGTTCGTCTGCGTCCCGATCTCGACCGGCACCCGGGTTGCTGCTTGCTCGCGACGACCCGCTTGCCACAGCCGACGCACGGCATCGACGTCGTCGCCGAACCCCTACTGGGGGAAGGTGGCGTGGTAGAAGTTCTTCGCGGAGTCCTCGGGAGGTCGACCGACGGACGGGGGGAGCCTCGCGGTCGAACCGTGCTCGTCGGAACACCGCCGGCGCACCCCGACCCTTTACGCTTCGCCGACGCGGCGGTACTGTCCGATCATGGCGAACATCGTGAAGGCAGCGCTGCTGCAAACCGACTGGACCGGCGACAAGGAGTCCATGATCGACAAGCACGAGGAGGCCGCCCGTGAGGCCGCATCCCAGGGTGCCCAGGTCATGTGCTTCCAGGAGCTGTTCTACGGTCCGTACTTCTGTCAGGTGCAGGACGCCCAGTACTACGAATACACCGAGGAGATCCCGAACGGGCCGACCACACAGCGCTTCCAGAGCGTCGCCAAAGAGCTCGGCATGGTGATGGTGTTGCCGATGTACGAGATCGTGCAGGCCGGGCTGTACTTCAACACCGCAGCGGTCATCGACGCCGACGGCACCTACCTGGGCAAGTACCGCAAGCAGCACATTCCCCAGGTCAAGGGATTCTGGGAGAAGTTCTACTTCACGCCCGGCACCGAGGGGTATCCGGTGTTCGACACCGCGGTCGGCAAGGTCGGCGTGTACATCTGCTACGACCGGCATTTCCCGGAGGGGTGGCGGTGTCTCGGGCTCAACGGCGCCGAGATCGTGTTCAACCCGTCAGCGACGCATCGCGGCCTGTCGGAGTACCTGTGGTCGATCGAGCAGCCCGCTGCGGCGTGCGCCAACATGTACTACGTCGGTGCGATCAATCGCGTCGGCATCGAGCCGCTCGGCGAGAACGACTTCTACGGGCAGAGCTACTTCGTCGACCCGCGCGGGCAGTACGTCGGCGACAAGGGCGATCCCTACAAGCCCGAGTTGATCGTCCGCGACCTCGACCTCGGGTTGATCCGCGAGGTCCGCGACGGCTGGCAGTTCTATCGCGACCGCCGCCCCGATGCCTACGGCGAACTCGTCGCCCGCTGAACCACACGTGGTGTGAGCGATCACGTGGTCCGACCGCTCACACCGACGTGACGACATCACGATCCAAGGAGGTGCCTCGATGGCACGCACACTGATCACCAACGGCACCATCGTCTCGGCGACCGGACGCACGTCCGGCGACGTCCTGGTCGACGACGAGACGATCGTCGGGATCCTCGCACCCGGACAGGCCGAGGGGCTCGGCGTCACCGCCGATCGCACGATCGACGCCACCGGCAAGTACGTCGTGCCCGGCGGGATCGACGCGCACACCCACATGGAGTTGCCGTTCGGCGGCACCCACGCCTCCGACACGTTCGAGACCGGCACGACCGCCGCAGCCTGGGGTGGGGTCACGACCATCATCGACTTCGCGGTGCAGCGCACGGGCGAGGCGGTGCAGGACGGGCTCGCCGAATGGCACGAGAAGGCCGCCGGCAACTGTGCGATCGACTACGGCTTCCACCAGATCATCGGCGGCGTCGACGACGACTCGCTGAAGGCGATGACGTACCTCGTCGACAACGAGGGCATCACCAGCTTCAAGCTGTTCATGGCGTACCCGGGCGTGTTCTACTCCGACGACGGCCAGATCCTGCGGGCGATGCAGAACTGTGGCGAGTCCGGGGCGATGATGATGATGCACGCCGAGAACGGCATTGCGATCGACGTGCTCGTCGCCCAAGCGCTGGCCCGAGGCGAGACCGACCCGATGTACCACTCGCTGACGCGACCGGTCGAGCTCGAAGCCGAGGCGACCCATCGGGCGATCGAGCTGTCGAAGGTCGCCGGCAACGTGCCGCTGTACGTCGTGCACATGTCGGCGTCGGAGGCGCTCGAAGAGATCGCAGCCGCCCAGCATGCCGGTCTGAACGTGTTTGCCGAGACGTGCCCGCAGTACCTCTACCTGTCGCTCGAGGACCAGCTCATGCAGCCCGGCTTCGAGGGGGCGAAGTGGGTGTGCTCGACCCCGCTGCGCACGAAGCACGAGCACCACCAGGCCGACCTCTGGAAGGGTCTGCGGATGAACGAGTTGGCGGTCGTCTCGACCGACCACTGCCCGTTCTGCATGAAGGACCAGAAGGAGCTCGGGATCGGCAACTTCTCGGCGATCCCGAACGGGATCGGCTCGATCGAGCACCGGATGGAGCTGCTCTACCAGGGTGTCGTCAACGGCGAGATCACCCTGGAACGCTGGGTCGAGACCTGCGCCACCACGCCGGCGCGTATGTTCGGCCTCGACAAGAAAGGCCAGCTGGCACCCGGCTTCGACGCCGACGTGCTGATCTGGGATCCGAACGGGAAGACGAAGCTCGGCATCAACGACAAGCACCACATGAACATGGACCACTCGGCGTGGGAGGGGTTCGAGATCGACGGCAAGGTCGACACGGTGCTCAGCCGCGGAACGGTCGTGATGGAGAACGATTCGTTCGTGGGCCGCGCCGGCCACGGCCGGTACGTCAAGCGCGGCCTCAGCACGTACCTCCACTGACCTCCACCGGCGGGCGGTCAGCTCGGCGGCCGCCCGATCGTGCCGGTTCCCGATCGGCCCGAGACCGTCGCGCGTGCGGCGTGCGGCACGGCATCGGAGCTGCCAGCCGACATCGGTCGGGACTCCCGGCGCGGCACGGAGGCGTCGAACGAACGCCAACCCCGACCGGTGAGGACCGGACGACTGACGTTCGGCACTTCCATTGCCCGGCGATGACCGATTGTCTGAGTCCTATGTTCCGCAATCGAGTCGACGCAGGGAAGCAGCTCGCAGACCGCCTGGCGCACCTTCGCGGTCAGGACGCGGTGATCGTCGGTTTGCCGCGGGGAGGGGTGCCGGTCGCCGAACAGGTCGCTCGGGCCCTCGGCGCGCCGCTCGACGTGATCCTGGTGCGGAAACTCGGTGTCCCGTTCCAGCCGGAACTGGGGATGGGGGCGATCGGCGAGGACGACGTGCGGGTGGTCAACGAGGAGATCGTCCGAATGACCCGCGTCACGCCCGACGAACTCGAGGCCGTCGAAGCTCGGGAACGGGCCGAACTCGAACGCCGTGCGCACCGCTACCGTTCCGGCCGGTCGCGCATCCCGCTGGCGGGGCGGGTGGTCGTGGTGGTCGACGACGGCATCGCCACCGGCTCGACCGCGAAGGCGGCCTGTCAGGTCGCCCGGGCTGCGGGTGCTCGTCGGGTCGTGCTCGCGGTCCCCGTCGCACCCTCCGACTGGACCAGCCGCCTGGCCGGGGCCGCGGACGAACTGATGTGCGTGGACACGCCACGGTCCTTCTCCGCGATCGGACAGTTCTACCGCGACTTCACCCAGACCAGCGATGAGGAGGTGATCGCGTGCCTCGATCGCGCCGCTGTGCGCAATCCCTCGACACCGACTCGGCCGGGTGACGCGGTTGGTGATCCCGCTCCTCGGGACGAAGACGTCCAACTCCACGCCGGTAGCGAGCGACTCGGGGGTCATCTGGTCGTGCCGGAGCACGCTCGTGCGATCGTCGTGTTCGCACACGGCAGCGGCAGCAGCCGTCACAGCCCTCGCAACCGATACGTCGCATCGATCCTCAACGACGCCGGCATCGCCACCCTGCTGTTCGACCTGCTGACCGCCGGTGAGGAGCACCTCCGGGCCAACGTGTTCGACATCGACCTCCTCGGAGAACGCCTCGCGGAGGTCACCCGTCTGGTGCAGCGCGAACCAGATCTCGGGCAGCTCCCTGTCGCCTACTTCGGCGCCAGCACCGGCGCCGCCGCCGCCCTGCGAGCCGCCGCCGATCCCGACTCGACCGTGTACGCCGTCGTCTCGCGAGGAGGCCGTCCCGACCTGGCGATGGGCTCTCTCGTCGTAGTTCGGGCACCGGTACTCCTCATCGTCGGAAGTGCCGATCGGGCTGTGCTGAAACTCAACGAGGACGCTCGGGCACGACTTCGTTGCGAGAGCGAACTCGTCGTCGTGCCCGGCGCCACACATCTGTTCGAGGAACCTGGCACGCTTCGGACGGCCGCAGAGGCGGCCCGAGACTGGTTCCTCGCACACCTCTCGCCCGCGCCGGCCGCGACCGGCCGCGGATCGTCATCACCGATCGTGTGAAACGGTTTCACCGACGGCCCGGGAGCCGAAGCGCCTCCGTTGGCGTGACCGTCAGCCCCGAGACCAACTTCGCTCGTTCCACCAACTCGGCAGGCGTGACCGCATTCGACGGGCGCCGGTGCTGCCGCCGATGACAATCCTGACGAGGCGGCGTACTCTTCGGGCATGAACGAGATTCAGCATTGGATCGGCGGCAAGGTCGTGGAGTCGACCTCCGGACGCACCGCGCCGGTGTACAACCCGGCCCTCGGTGAACAGTCGGGCGTCGTTGTGCTCGCCTCCGTCGAGGAGGTCGACGCCGCAGTCGCCTCCGCCAAGGCTGCGGCGCCCGGATGGCGCGCGACGAGCCTGTCGAAGCGAGCCGAGATCCTGTTCCGGATGCGCGAGCTCGTCGATGCGAACCGCAAGGAGCTCGCATCGCTGCTCACGGCCGAACACGGCAAGGTGCTCTCCGACTCGATGGGTGAGGTCGCCCGCGGGCTCGAGAACATCGAGTTCGCCTGTGGCGTGCCGCATCTCCTGAAGGGCGGCTTCTCCGAGCAGGCCGCGACCGGTGTCGACGTGTATTCGATCCGTCAGCCGCTCGGCGTCGTCGCGGGCATCACACCGTTCAACTTCCCGGCGATGGTGCCGATGTGGATGTTCGCCAACGCGCTCGCGTGCGGCAACACGTTCGTGCTCAAGCCGAGCGAGAAGGATCCGTCGGTCACGATGTTCGTCGCCGAACTGCTCGCTCAGGCAGGTCTGCCCGCCGGATGCTTCAACGTCGTTCAGGGCGACAAAGTCGCGGTCGATCGACTGCTCGAGCACGACGACATCGCCGCCGTGAGTTTCGTCGGCTCGACACCGATCGCCAAGTACATCTACGAGACCGGCACCAGGAACGGCAAGCGCGTCCAGGCACTCGGCGGGGCGAAGAACCACATGCTGGTGCTCGCCGACGCCGATCTCGACATGGCGGCCGACGCGGCGATCGGCGCCGCCTACGGTTCCGCGGGCGAACGGTGCATGGCGATCAGCGTGGTGCTCGCCGCCGACTCGATCGCCGACCAGCTGGTCGCCAAGCTCGCCGAGCGCATTCCCGAGGTGCGGGTCGGCAACGGGATGGAGCCCGACAGCGAGATGGGCCCGCTCATCACCGCCGAGTCGAAGGAACGGGTCGAGGGTTACATCGAGGGTGCACCCGCCGAGGGCGCGAAGATCGTCGTCGACGGCCGCACCGACGCACACGGCGCCGGCTACTTCGTGAACCCGACCCTGCTCGACAACGTACGCCCCGGGATGAAGTGCTACGACGACGAGATCTTCGGGCCGGTGCTGTCGGTGACTCGTGTCCACGGGTACGAGGACGGCGTCGCGATGATCAACGCCAGCCCGTTCGCCAACGGCACGGCGATCTTCACCCGTGACGGCGGCGCCGCCCGCCAGTTCCAGTTCGACATCCAGGTCGGCATGGTCGGTATCAACGTGCCCATCCCGGTCCCGGTGAGCTACTACAGCTTCGGCGGTTGGAAGGCGAGCCTGTTCGGCGACACGCACATGTACGGCCCCGAAGGCATCAACTTCTACACCCGCGGCAAGGTCGTCACGAGTCGCTGGCCCGACCCGGCCACCAGCACCGTCGACCTCGGCTTCCCGGAGACCCGCTGACGCGCGGGCTGACGCCACCCCGCGGTCAGGTCGCCACTGCGGACGCACGTCCGATCCGGCGGATCGGGATGACGTCGGCGTACTTCGCGACGAGCGGGCCGACGATCGCAGTGATGAGCACGTAGGCGGCGACGAGCGCTCCGAGTTCCGGACCGTCGGCGAGACCGGCGCCGAGCGCAGCGATCACGATCGAGAACTCGCCGCGTGCGATCAGCGCTGCGCCCGCTCGGAGGCGGCCCCTCTGCCCGGCGCCCAGCCGGCCCGCAGCGAACCACCCGGTGCCGATCTTGGTGAGCGCGGTGACGACCGCGAGCAGCACCGCGGGGCCGAGCACGCCGAACAGGTCGGCCGGGTCGACCTGGAACGAGAAGAACAGGAAGAAGACCGCGGCGAAGAGGTCGCGCAGCGGTGAGATCAGATCCATCGCCCGCTCCTCGGCCTCGCCCGACAGTGCCAGGCCGACCAGGAAGGCTCCGATCGCACCCGACACCTCGAGCCGCTGCGCAATGCCGGCGACGAGCAGCGTGATCCCGAACACGGCCAGCAGCAACGACTCGTCGGTACCGCCGATCAGCGCATTGCTGAGCGTGCGGCCGTATCGGAGCGCACCGAGCAGGATCACGATCACCACGACGACGGCGATCACCACGCTGACCGCGGTGGCTTCGGCGCTGCCCCCGACGATCAACGCGGCGACGACGGGCAGGTAGATCGCCATGGCGAGGTCCTCGATCACGAGCGTGTTGAGGATCGCCGGTGTCTCGCGGAAGCCGATCCGGCCGAGATCGTTCAGGACCTTCGAGACCACACCGGAGGAACTGATCCACGTCGCACCGCCGAGCAGCACGGCGGCGAGCGGTGACCAGCCCAGCGCAAGCCCGGCGAGCACCCCGGGCGTCGCGTTGAGCACCATGTCGACGACACCGGTCGGCACGCCGGTGCGGAGTCCCTCGCGTAGCTCGGTGTCCGAGTACTCCAGTCCGAGCGTGAACAGCAGCAGCAGGACGCCGATCTCGGCCGTCAGCGAGATGAACGACTCGCTGACGTCGAGTTGGACGAGGCCGCCCTCGCCGAACATGAGACCGGCCAGCAGGTAGAGCGGCACCGCGGTGATGCCGAGTCGCCCGGCGATCCTGGCCAGGAGTGCGAGGCCGAGGGCGACGGCGCCGATCTCGATGAACGCGAGCGCGGTCTCCGCGCTGCCGGCGGCCAGGACCCCGTTGACGGGCGGGGTCACGGAGCGAGGAGTGCGCGAAGTGCGGCGAGTCCCTCGACGGTCCCGACGGCAACCGCGACGTCACCGGCGAGGAACGAGAACTCGGGTTCGGGCGCTGGTACCGACGTGTCGCCCCGGATGATCGCGACGATCGATGCACCGGTACGTGTCCGGTACTCGCCCTCACGAATCGTCGTTCCGGCGACCGGCGACGTCTCGGGAATCTGGATCCATTCGATCGCGAGGCCTTCGATGTCCTGCTGGACCGCAGCGACGGTCTCGCTCACCTGGCTGGCGCCGAGCAGTTCGGCGATCGTGCGGGCGCTCGCTGCGGTGAGGTCGAGCACGGTGGAGCACGCGTCCGGGTCGTCGCGGCGGTACACGACCACTTCGCGCCTGCCATCACGGTGCACGATCACGCCGATTCGTTGACCGTTGTCGGCGTCGAACTCGTGGCGTACCCCGACGCCGGGCAGTTGCGTCTCCAGCACCTCGCTCATGTGAACATTCTCCCACGAGGTGGACCGGAAACCCACGCCGATCATCGCGTCGACGGCACCGCTTTACGGGCGTCCGTGGGCTCGGTACAGTCGGCCGGGGGCAAATCGGGGGCACCCGGCCACCGAATCGATGAAGGGAGCGGCCGCATGGATGTGGGCGTCGTCTTGCAGACCACACCACCTGCGTTGCGGGTGGTCGAGCTGGCGAAACGGGCCGAGTCGCTCGGCTTCTCCCACGTGTGGACGTTCGATTCGCACATCCTCTGGGAAGAGCCGTACGTCATCTACAGCCGGATCCTCGCCGAGACCCGCAACGTGATGGTCGGTCCGATGGTCACGAACCCCGCCACGCGGGACTGGACCGTCACCGCGAGCACGTACGCCACGCTCAACGAGATGTTCGGCAACCGCACGATCTGTTCGATGGGCCGTGGTGATTCGGCGGTGCGGGTGACGAACGGCAAGCCGACCACGCTCTCGACGATGCGCGAGTCGATCCATGTCATCCGCGAGCTCGCGAACGGTCGCAGCGTCGAGTACCGGGGCTCGACGATCACGTTGCCATGGGCCGCCAGTTCCCGACTCGAGGTGCTCGGTGCCGGCTACGGGCCCAAGGCCCTCAAGACGATCGGTGAGACGTGCGACGGGTTCGTGCTCCAGCTCGCCGACCCGCAAATCGCCGAGTGGACGATCACGAGCGTGCGGGCCGCCGCTGCTGCGGCGGGTCGCGACCCCGACGATCTCACCATCGTCGTCGCGGCACCGGCGTACGTGGGCGACGATGTGCCCTACATGCGTGACCAGTGCCGCTGGTTCGGCGGCATGGTCGGCAACCACGTCGCCGACATCGTGACGCGGTACGGCGACCAGGCGGAGGGCATCCCACAGGCGCTCACCGACTACATCAAGGGTCGCGAGGGGTACGACTACAACCAGCACGGTCAGGCCGGCAACACCCACGCCGCCTTCGTGCCCGACGAGATCGTCGACCGGTTCTGCATCCTCGGCCCACCCGACGAACACCTTCGTCGCCTCGACGAGCTCCGGGAGTTGGGTGTCGACCAGTTCGCGATCTACCTGCAGCACGACGGCAAGGACCACACGCTGCTCGAGTACGGCGAGAAGATCATCCCGAACCTCCACGAGCACCGGCTCGCCAAGTCGTGATCGTCGGCATCCCGCCGGTCGTGCATCGCCGGCCGGGGTGGAGGCCGGACGGCTCCCTGCGCCCCGGTCTGCGCTCGTGATCCGCCGAGCAGCCCGCCGTGTCGTGCTCTTCGTGGTCGCACTCGCGTTGGTGGCGGGTGCGTGGGAGCTGTACAAGGCGGTCGGCCCGGCCGAGGGCGGGTCGATCCTCGGCCTGCCGATCCCGAAGACGACCGACCGTGCGATGCCGCACACGTGGGACATGGTGCGGCGGTTGGGCGAACCCGAGAACCGGGGCGGCTCCGAACCGATCTGGCTGTCGGTCGCGGGTTACGCCTGGTACACGTTCCGGCTCGCACTGCTCGGTCTCGTGATGGGTGCGGCTGTCGGCGTCGGCATCGCCGTCGTGATGGTGCGCTTCCGTTTCGCCGAGCGCGGCCTGCTGCCGTGGGTGATCATGAGCCAGACGGTGCCCCTGATCGCGCTCGCCCCGCAGGTCGTGAGCTGGAGCGGCAAGGTCGACGTCTTCGGGTGGGAGATCCCACGGTGGTTCGCGGTCTGCATCCTCGCGGCGTTCCTGTCGTTCTTCCCGATCGCGGTGGGCACGCTGCGCGGACTCAAGTCGGCGCCGCCGGCGGCTGTCGAACTCATGCACAGCTATGCGGCGTCGTGGTGGGAGACACTCGTCAAATTGCGGTTCCCGGCGGCGCTGCCCCACATGGTGCCGGCGCTCAAGCTCGGCGCGACCCTGTCGGTGATCGGAGTGATCGTGTCGGAGATCTCCACGGGTATCAGCGGCGGGATCGGACGGGCGGTCCTGTCGTACGGGCAGGCGGCGACGGGCGACCCGACGAAGGTGTACGCAGCGGTGTTCGGTGCGGCGGCGCTCGGTCTCGTCCTGTTCGGGATCGTCGTGCTGTTCGACGTGATCGTGATGCGGAACCGCCCGCGCGAGGAACCCGGGAGCGCGTGATGCCCGCCGTCATCGTCAACCACGTGTCGAAGATCTTCAACGAGGGTGAGATCAACCGGGTCGATGCCCTCGTCGACATCGAGCTCACGATCGAGCCCGGGGAGTTCGTCTCGCTGATCGGGCCGTCGGGGTGCGGCAAGTCGACGCTGCTGCGGTTGATCGCCGATCTGATCCAACCGACGTCGGGCGACGTACTCGTCAACGGCAAGTCGGCCGGTCAGGCCCGTGCCGACCAGGACTACGGCATGGCGTTCCAGCATGCCGGTCTGTTCGAGTGGCGGTCGGTCGAGAAGAACATCGAGTTGCCACTGGAGCTGAAGGGCTGGGACAGGGCCAGGCGCCGGGCCCGTGCCGAGGAGATGCTCGCGCTCGTGAAGCTCACCGAGTTCGCTCGGCACATGCCGTGGCAGCTGTCGGGTGGGATGCAGCAGCGGGTGGCGATCGCCCGGGCGCTGGCCGCACATCCGCAGCTCCTGCTCATGGACGAACCGTTCGGTGCGCTCGACGAGATGACCCGCGAGCACATGCAGTCCGAGCTGCTCCAGATCTGCGCCGCCACCGGCACGACCGTCGTGTTCGTCACCCACTCGATTCCCGAAGCCGTCTACCTGTCCGACCGTGTCGTGGTGATGTCGCCACGCCCGGGCCGCATCGTCGACATGATCGACGTGGGTCTCGGGTCCGGCCGCACCGACGACACCCGCGAGGACGACCGGTTCTTCGCGTCCATCACCGAGGTGCGCGAGGCGCTGCGCGGCATCGAACACGCCACGATCGTCGGCGGTGTGGACGACCGATGATCGTCAGGCGAGTCGTCGATGCGGTGCTGCCGCCCCTCGTGTTCGGTGCCTTGTTCGTTCTCGTGTGGGAGACGGTGGTCCGGGTGTTCGACCTCAAGCCGTTCTTCCTGCCGGCGCCGTCCGCGATCGCCCGAGCGTTCGCCGACAACGTGGAGCGGATCTGGGAGGCGACGACGGTGTCGGGCGGCAATGCGCTCGCCGGATTGATCGCCGGTACCGTCGTGGGCATCGCTGCAAGCTTCCTGCTGATGCGATACAGCATTCTCAACGAGCTCGCGACCCCGCTCGCGGTCGCGCTGAACGCGATCCCGATCATCGTGCTGGTGTCGGTGTTCAACAACATGTTCTCGATCACCAGCGAGGTGCCACGCCGGTTGATGGTCACGCTGGTCGTGTTCTTCATCGTGTTGGTGAACGTTGCCAAGGGCCTGCGGCAGGTGCACCCCACGCACCTCGAACTGCTCCGCTCGTACGCGGCCTCGCCACGCGAGGTGCTCGTCAAGGCACGCATCCCGAACGCCCTGCCGCACTTGTTCACGGCGATGAAGATCGCAGCGCCGACGTCGGTCATCACGGCGTTCGTGGCGGAGTACTTCGGCGGGAGCCAGAACGGGCTCGGGAGCCGCATCACCTCCAACGTCGCGAACTCGAAGAACGCCGTTGCCTGGGCGTACGTCGTCGGCGCGTGCCTGCTCGGCTTGACGTTCTACCTGATCTCCATTGCACTGGAGTCCATCACCACACACAGACGAGGTTCCGACCTCGGGGGAGCATGAACATGAGAACACACAGGATGTACAAGGCGGTTGCCGCCCTGGCGGCGCTGTCGATGATCGCCGCTGCGTGCGGCGGCGACGACGACGACGCCGCCGGCGGCGACTGTGAGACGCCCGACGAGGTCAGCTTGCAGCTCCAATGGTTCACCCAGGCGCAGTTCGCCGGCTACTACGCCGCTGACGCCGAGGGCTTCTACGCCGACCAGTGCCTCGACGTGACCATCGTGGAAGGTGGTGTCGAGATCGTGCCGCAGACGCAGCTCGCCAACGGTGACGTCGACTTCGCGATCTCGTGGGTCTCCAAGGCGCTCGCCAGCCGCGAAGCCGGTGCCGACATCGTGAACATCGCACAGGTCTTCGGCCGGTCCGGCACGCTCCAGGTGTCGTTCGCCGACGCCGGCATCACCTCTCCCGCCGATTTCGCCGGCAAGAAGATCGGCAACTGGGGCTTCGGCAACGAGTACGAAGTGTTCGCCGCCCTCGGGCAAGCAGGTCTCGACCCCGCGACCGACGTCGAACTCGTCGGTCAGCAGTTCGACATGGTCGCGCTGCTCGACGGCAGCATCGACGCTGCCGAGGCGATGACCTACAACGAGTACGCCCAGGTGCTCGAGACGCTCGACCCCGACACCGGTGAGCTGTACCGGCCGGAGGACTTCAACGTCATCAACTACACCGACGAAGGCGTCGGCATGCTGCAGGATGCGGTCTGGGCCGATGCCGGCCGGCTGGCCGACGACGCCGCGTACCGCGACGCTGCGGTTCGCTTCGTGGCGGCGTCGCTCCAGGGTTGGGCGTACTGCCGCGACAACGTGCAGGAGTGCACCGACATCGTGATCGCGGCCGGACCGCAACTCGGCGCCAGCCACCAGCTCTGGCAGATGAACGAGGTCAACAAGCTCATCTGGCCGGCGACGGGTGACGCCGTTGGTCGCATGAACCAGGCGGACTGGGATCAGACCGTCGAGCTGAGCCTGAACACGCCGAACCTGGAAGGCTCGACGGTGCTCACCGTCGAGCCCGACCAGGGTGCGTTCACCAACGACATCGTCGACGAGGCGCTGGCGCTGCTCGGCGGCGACTTCGATGCGTCCGGTGCCGACTACGCGTCGATCGAGGTCACCCTGAACGAGGGTGGCAACTGACACGTCGGAACCGTCGGCGGGCCGGTTCGCCGGCCCGCCGACTGCGTCGGGCCGGCTGTCGATCGTGTTCGGCCTTCGATCGAGACGCCGGCGTCAGGCGATGCCGGCTCGCCGCGCGAGCGCTCGCCGCAGCGGCGTGGAGTTGCGGTCGAGGGCGCGCCGGAGGTGCATCGGACGGCGCGGCACCGGCGAGCTGGTCACGATGTTGGTGTTCGAGTCGCCGTACGACCAGAGCTCGTGCAGCAGGTCTTCGAGGTGGCTGGTACTGCGGGCGCGGGCCCGGATGACGTGCGACTCCGATCCGGTCACGCGGTTCGATTCGATCACCTCCGGGATGTTCGCGACGACGTCATCGACGCCGCTGGCACCTCGCGGTGAGTTGAGACGGATCACGCAGAGCAGCGGAAAGCCGAGTGCCTCGTAGTCGACGACGGCCCGGTAGCCCTTGATGACGCCCATCTCCTCGAGCCGGCGGACCCGTTCGGTCACGGCGGGTGCGCTCAGACCGACTCGTTCGCCGAGCTCCCGGTACGACATCCGACCGTCCTGCTGCAGCAGGTCGAGCAACTCGATGTTGATGTCATCCAGGTCGATCATGACCTCGATTGTACTTTCGAAGGTTTCGAATCATGTGGCCGTGGATTCCACGGCATCTCAGCGGAAACGAGGGGGACAAACTTGGTTCGGCAATTGGGCGGAAGCGGCGCGATTCATACCCTGATCACCATGACCGCACACCAGAACTCCACCTTCCAACAGCTGCTGGCAGCCTGGCGCCGCCGTGACGACGCTCGCACTGCCGGCAGTCTCCCCGAGCTGGCCGCGGCCCGCGTCGCGCTCGATACCGCCCGCAACGACATGCACACCACGCTCAGCGGACTCCGCTGAGCATCGGCCACGACGGCCTCCACAGTCACTCGACACCCTCCGACGGCACCCGGCGCGACGTCCCGCCGGGTGCCGTCGCGTCCCGGCTGCTGCGTGCGGTCGGTCGGACGCTGCGCTCGGGCGTCGGCATCGCGGCCTGCCGATCAACCCAGACCGGTGAGCACGTCTTGGAGCGACTCGAGGCCCGCCGCCAACGAATCGGTGAGGTTCGCGAGCTCCGTTTCGCGCACCTCGATCGCGATCGGCACGTCGAGCTGAACGGGGAACTCCTCGTCGATCTCGACGCTCTCGTTGATCGGGATCTCGACGACGAGATCGACCGGGACGTCGACGTCGACCGGTACGGTGACGTCGAGCGGGATCGAACCGAACGGGGTGCTCACGCGAATCGTCGTGTCGAACGATTCCTTGATCGGAATCGTCGTCTTGATGGGCACCTCGACGACGCGGTCGATGACGATGTCGGTCTTGATGGGAATGACCTCGTCGATGTTGACGTCGAACGCGATCGTCGAATCGCCGAACTCGCGCAGACCCGTGATGGCTTCGTCGACTCCGGCGGACACCTGCGGTTCGAGCGCCACCAGTTGCTCCTGGAAGCCGGTGATCTGGGAGGCGTACAGCGCAGCACCGGCCTCGACTCTGGCGAGGTCGGCTTCGGTCGATTCCAGCGCGGCGCGGGCGGCCGCAGCGTCGTCGCGGGCCTCGGCGACCCGCGCGGTCATCAGCGCGATGACGGCGAACGCACCGACGAGGAGCAGCGCCAGCACCCCGATCATCACGTTCATCCGTCTGGCCAGCGCGGCGACCGCGCCGTCGTGGGCACCGGTGGGGACGAGCACCGGCATCTCGGAGGGCGCCGATCCGGCGTCGCCGTCGACCGCCGAGTCGACCGGTGGTGCGTCGGGTGGTGGGGCGCCGACCGGCATCGGGTCGGCGGCCGCCTCGTCGGTGTGATCGAGCGGGGTGCTCATGGTCGTGTCTCCAGTCCGCCGCATGGCGGTGGTTGCGAGCAGGCCGGCGCCGATGACGACCGCAGCGGCGGTGAACGTCTCGGCGATCGCTTGGGCGGTCAGGGTTGCCTGGGCCTCGGTGACCGCGGCCTCGAAACCGGGGTCGGTGATGGCGGGCAGATCGATGGTCGAGCGGAGTGCGTTGAAGCGGGCGAGGCCCCAAGCGGTCAGCGCGGAGAGCCCGACGCTGAACCCCATGAGGCGGACGACCATCACGACCGAGGCCGCCGCGCCGCGCTGGTCGGCCGGAGCGGCGTCGACCACCGCGCTGGTGGTGGGGGCCACGGTCAGACCGAAGCCACCGCCCAGCAATGCGAGCTGGACGGCGAACACCGGGTACGACGTGTCGGCGGTCCAGGTCGCACCCATCCAGGCGTAGCTGGCGGTCGACATCGTGAGGCCGACCAGCACCGGGGGCCGATACCACCAGCTCTCGGTGAGGCGCCCGCCCACGTACGACATGATCGCCATCGCTGCGGTGAGTGCCGACAGGATCGCACCGGCGACCACGGCGGATCGTTCGAGGTCGATCTCGACCGAGTTGATGAACAAGGGCACGTCGACCATGGCGATCACGAGGGCGGCACCGACCACGAAGTTGACGAACAAGGCAACCAGCAGGTTGCGACCCCGGAACAGGCGCGGGTCGAACAGCGGGTCCGTGCTCCGCCGCTGCTGCACGACGAAGCCGGCGCCGGCCACGAGCGCCACGGCATAGAGGAACCGCCAGTCGGTGCCCTCGCCGGTCAGTTCGGACAGACCGTTGACGCTCTGGATCTCGGCCGATCCGAGCAGCGCGACGTTGAGGCTGACGAGCGTGATCGTGAGGAGCGCAGCGCCGAGCCAGTCGATGCGGCGCTGTGCATCAGGTCGGTCATGGCCCTCGAGTGCCCACCAGGAGGCGGCGAGGCCGGCCACGGCGAACGGGATGTTGAGCCAGAACTGCCACTGCCACGACAGGAACCGCACGAGCATTGCGCCGTACAGCGGACCCCAGACCCACCCCATCGTCTCGATCGCTCCGAGGGTGCCGAGCGCCCGGGCCCGCTTCCCCTCGGGGTACACGTCGCCGACCACGGCGAGCGCGACCGGCACCATGGCACCGCCACCGATCGCGGTCATGACGCGCCCGGTGAGGAACCAGCCGAACGCCGAGTCGAGCTCGACCGACAGCGGGATCAGGATCGTGCCGATCAGGAACAGCAGATAGGCGCCGACGAAGGTGCGACGACGGCCGAGGACGTCACTGACCCGTCCGGCGATCGGCATGACCGCGACGAACGCGATCAGGTAGGCGTTGACGATCCAGGCGGCGTCGTCGAGCCCGTCGGGCAGGACGAGTCCGAGGTCGCCGATGATCGGCCGCAGCATCGTCGACACCACGGTCAGGTCGTCGGCCGCGACGAACACGCTGAACCCGACGACGGCCAGGATCGCGGCCGGCGACGCACGTCGTCGCCCGGCCGGGAGCGTCGGCATGTCGCTCGTGTCAACCACGGACGTTCTCCGGAGGTTCGATCGTGAAGCTCTCGCCGTAGCGGTCGAATTCGAGCATCCACTCGGCGTCGACGCCGTCGATCGCCGTGGTGAACTCGGCGGCGGTCACCAGTGACGTCGTCGGATGGATCCAGAAGTCGACCGGCACGTCCTGGTCACGGACGAGGTCGACGGTGATGTTGCGGACGTCTTCGGCGCCGGCGATGCCGCGCACGTGGTAACGGTCGCCGCCGCGATCGTCGATCCCGACGAGTTCGACGTCGCGGAGGTTGGCGATCAGCGGCTGCCAGCCGTTCTCGGGGTCGAAGAATCGCGACGGGTCGATGTCGTAGCCGGCGGGCAACGTTTCGAAGTCACCGGTGACCGGATTGGAGATCCAGACCTCGCTGTCGATCGCGACGGCCCCGATCTTCGTGGGGAGGTTGCCGTTCACGGTGACGGTCAGTTCGGCTTGGGCACGGGTCGGTACGGTGAACTGGCCACGGAGCCCGTCGAGCGCGATCTCCTCGAACTGATCGATGTAGACCGGTGCGCCGTCGCGCTCGAGCCGGAACTCGACGCTGGTGACCGACGCCATCGCCGTGGCCGACGACTGCAGCAACGCCGCCGCGTCGACGTCCGGGTCGGCGACCGCTCCGTCGTCGAGATCGACGACCACGGCGTCCGCCGTCACCGTCGCCGACGCGTCGTCGCCGGAGCGAACCGCGATCACGATCGTCGCGATCAGCGCGACGGCCGCGAGCGCGATCGCGCCGGTGGCGAACAGTGACGCACGATCGGTGCGTCGTCGGTCGGTCATGAACGGTCCTCCTGCCACACCGATCGCTCGAGGAGGGATTCGACGTAACAGTTGTGCAACCGGGACCTCTCGAAACCTATTCCGGGTCGCGAATCCAGGGTCATCGACGAGGCGGGAGTGTCAACGTGCCATCGCGTAGAACTCGTCGTTCGGGCGCATGCCCGTGAAGTTCGCATAGCGGTTGGACAGCGCGAACAACGCCGTGATCGCGCCGATGTCCCAGATCTCGTCGTCGGTGAAGCCGGCGGCCCGCATCGCGTCGAGGTCGGCGTCGGTGACGTTGGCGGAATCGGTCGCGACCTTGAGGGCGTGGTCGACGATGTGTCGCTCGCGATCGGTGAGGTCGGCCTTGGCGGTGTTGGTGGCGACCTGGTCGGCGAGGAGCGGGTTCTTGGCGCGGATGCGCAGGATCGCACCGTGGGCGACCACACAGTAGAGGCAGTGGTTCACCGCCGAGGTGGCGACGACGATGAGTTCGCGCTCGGCCTTGCTGAGCCCCTCGCTGCTGTCCATCAAGGCGTCGTGGAACGCGAAGAAGGCCCGGAACTCGGCCGGTCGCCTGGCGAAGGCCAGGAACACATTGGGCACGAACCCGGATTTCTCCTGGACGGCGAGGATCTGCTCGCGGATGTCGTCGGGTAGGTCGTCGAGGTCGGGGACGTCGAAGCGGGAGATCGGTCGGTCGCTCATGACCCGAGCTTCGCGCGGTCGCCGGTCGTCAGGCCCGGCGGAGCACCGCCCACAGTCCGGTTCCGGCCCGCGACGCGACGCCGGCCCAGTTGCCCGGTAGCGCTCGTGCGACGTCAGCGGGCGGCAGGTGGATCGGCGTCTGGTCGCCGAGCGTGTTGATCCAGACGACGGCGCCGTCGGGTCGCAGCACGCGATCGATCTCGTCGGGGAACAGCAGCATGTTGATCATGAGGATCGCATCGAAGCGGTCGTCCGCGAAGGGGAGCCGCGACGAGTCGGCCCTGACCTTCGGCGCGAGCCCGTCGGGCGCGTGGGCGAGCATGCCGAGGGACAGATCGACCGACACCTGCTCGGCGCCGCGTCCGTGGAGCAGTCTCGTTCCGGCTCCGGTGCCGGAGCCGAGCTCCAGCCACCGGCCGTCGAGCGGTGGGTCGCCGCGATCGAGTGCGTCGTTCACGACCGCGGCCTTGACCGGGTCGACGTGGCGCTCCGTCCATTCGGGCGCCAGCCCGTCGAAGATCGCGGCGACCCGCCGTGCATCGTCGGCGGTCCAGGGCTCGCCGAGGGCAGTAGCCCGCGTGAGCTGGCGCATCGGATGATCGGGACCGGCGAAGGGCTCGGGGTCGTTGGCTCCGGGGTGGTCGGGGAGTTCGGTGATCACGTCGCCCTCATCATCGCGTCCGCCCGATCACGGCGAACACGATCGCTGCGGCCGCGGCGACGTTGAGCGAGTCGACTTCGGCGTCGATGGGGAGCCGGACGCGTCGGCTCGCCGCGGCCATCGTGGCCGGACGGAGCCCCGGGCCCTCGGCGCCGAGCAGGACCGCCAGACGAGCCGGCGGCTCGATCGTCCAGACATCGGTGCCGTGGTCGCTCGGGGTCAGGGCCCACGATTCGAAGCCGGCGTCGTGCAGCGTTCCCAGCGCGCCCGGCCAGTGTTCGCGGTGGATGCGACAGGAGGGCAGGAACAGGATCTCCCCCATGCTGACGCGTACGGTGCGACGTGTGTACGGATCGATGCAGGTCGGATCGAGAACGAGGCCCTCGATGCCGAGCGCGCGGGCGGATCGAGCGATCGCCCCGAGGTTCTCGGGATCGTTGAGGCCCTCGAGCACGGCGATACGTCCGGTCGTCGCCGCCAGCTGTTCGAGCGACGGATGTGGGCGGCGATCAGCGGCTGCGATGGCCCCCCGGTGCAGATCGAAGCCGACGAGGTCACGTAACAGCTCGCAGTCGACGGTGTAGACCGGCGCGTCCACTCCGTCGAGCAAGCTGCTCATCCGGGCGTGTTTGCGGTCGGTCAACAGGACCGACCGCACCGTGTGACCCGAAGCGATCAGTCGCTCGATCGCCACCGGCCCCTCGGCGATGAAGAGCTCGTCCCCCTCGATCCGGCGGCGGGCAGCGCTGTCCTTCAGCTCGCGATAATCGGCGAGGCGCACGTCCCTGGCGTCGGAGATTCGCTCGGCCATTCCGGCAGTGTGCCACCCCAGACGGTCGGTACCGTGAGGCCGGTGAGCACGGAGCAGACGGCCGGCGCCGGCGTCCTGGCGCTGATCGGTCTCGGGTTGGTGGTGGTGGGTGCGCTCGGCAGGAGCGGATCGCTCGACTCCGCGCTCGGCGGGTGGACGCGCGACACGACCACGCCCGAGGGCTGGATCGGTGCTCATCGTGCCGTCGGAACCGGCTTGCTCATCGCTGGGACGGTGGCGGTGGCGGGTGCACTCGTCGTGCTCGCCAGTCCGGCGCCTGCGACCGGCCCCGTCGTCGTGACCGATCGCGTTGTCCGTCCCCGTCGTGGTCGGTGTCGTCCGGGGCACGAACCGGCTGGAGCGGCACTGACCCTGGCGCTGGGGGTTGTGTCCGGTCCCCGGCCGCGCGACAATCGAACACGTGTTCCCCTCCATGTCGATTGGTCAACGGTCGCTGTTCGGGTCGCTCGACCCCGGGTACGACGCCACGTTTCGCGAACTGACCCGGCTCGACCTCGACGAGCGCACCTGGGTCGACCACGCGCCGGGTTGGCTGAGCGGTGCCGATCGGATGTACGACGCCCTCACTGCGGAGCTCCCGCTGCGGCAGCGGACAGGGATCCGGATGTACGACCAGATCGTCGACGAGCCCCGGCTGTCGGCCTGGTGGAGCAGTGCCGGCGGACACCCGGAGCCGATGCCCATCCTGCGCGAGATGCGACTGCTGCTCGCCGATCGCTATCGCGAACCGTTCGACTCGATCGGGTTCAACCTCTACCGCGACGGCAACGACTCGGTGGCCTGGCACGGTGACCGTCATCGCCAGGTCGTCACGAACCCGGTGATCGCGATCGTGAGTCTCGGCGCGCCGCGCCCGCTCAAGCTCCGGCCGCGAGGCGGTGGCTCGTCGCTGAGCTGGCTGCTCGGCAACGGCGATCTCTTCGTGATGGGCGGCGCCTGCCAGCACGAGTGGGAGCACACCGTGCCGAAGGTCAGGGTCAGCCACGGCCCGCGACTCAGCGTCACGTTTCGTTCGGTCTGACGGCGCCCGGCGCCGGGTCAGCGGGCGAAGACCTGATCGTCGTTCCCGAACGCCTTGAACTCGAGTGCGTTGCCGCTCGGGTCGAGCACGAACATCGTCGACTGTTGACCGATCTCGCCGGCGAAACGGGTGTGCGGCTCGATGACGAACTCGACGTCGGCTGCACGGAGGCGGTCGGCCAGCGCGTTCCAGTCGTCGGGTGTCAGCAGCAGGCCGAAGTGCGGCACGGGCACCTCGTCGCCGTCAACCGGGTTCACCACGTGTCGGCTGCGTTCGGGCGTCAGGTGGGCCACGATCTGGTGGCCGAAGAGATCGAAGTCGACCCAGTGATCTGCGGAACGACCTTCCGGGCAGCCGAGCACGCCGCCGTAGAACCAGCGCGCCGCCTCCAGGTCGTGAACGGGAAACGCAAGATGGAAACGCGGTCGATCGGTCATCGCGGCGATCCGATCACCGTGGCAGCGGCACGGCGTACGTGCCCTGGGCGGTGGCGGTGATCCGGTCGGGAGCACCGTCGATCCACACGTGGGCGGTGCCGACGACACTCCGACGGCTGACTGCCTCGAGCGTCGCCCGGCACAGCAGGCGTTCGCCGACGGCCGGTCGGAGGAAGCGAATCGAGAGCTCCGACGTCAACGCCATCGGCTCGATCCGCCCGAGCCCGACGAACGACAGGAACCAGAGCGCGCAGTCGGCGAGACCGAACTGGGTCGGCCCGGAGACGAATCCGCCGGGGCGGATGTCGGTCGGCGAAACATCGCAGGTCGCGACCGCGTAGTCGCCGCCCAAGTCGATGCACCGATTGGTGGAGCCCGGATACTGTTCGGCAACCATCGTGTTGACCGACTCGATGTCGAGCTGACTCGTCATGTTCACACGGTACGGAGGCGACGTGCTATCCATCGAACCATGATCCGCAACGTGGTGGTCGTCGGAGGCTCGCTCGCAGGGCTCCGTGCGGTCGAGACGCTTCGCACCGGTGGGTTCGACGGCAGCGTGACCGTCATCGGTGACGAGCCGCATCTTCCCTACGACCGTCCGCCGCTGTCCAAGCGGCTGCTGTCGGGGGAGTGGGAACCCGATCGGATCGCACTCCGCAAGCCCGACGACATGGGCAGCCTCGAGGTGACGTGGCAGCAGGGTGTGGCGGCGACCGGGCTCGATCTCGAACGTCGGCTCGTGGTGCTCGCCGACGGCTCGAGTGTGGCGTTCGACGGTCTGATCGTCGCCACCGGCGCCACGGCCCGAACGCTCCCCGATCAGGAGATGCACGATCACGTCGTCTCCCTGCGCACGCTCGACGATGCGCTCGCGCTCCGGGCGCGATTGATCGGTGGTGGCAAGCGGGTCGTCGTGGTGGGCGCCGGCTTCATCGGGCTGGAGGTCGCCGCCACGGCGCGACAGCTCGGCAACGACGTGGTGGTGCTCGAAGGCGGTCCGGCCCCGCTGACCCGGGGCCTCGGTGCCGACATGGGTGCGGCCGTCGTGGCGGTGCACGGCGACCACGGCGTCGACGTGCGCTGCAACGTCCAGGTCGACGGCTTCGGCACCGGCGCCGTCCTGATCGACGGGGGCTGGCACGAGCCTGCCGACGTCGTGGTCGTCGGCGTCGGCGTCGTGCCGGCGACGGGTTGGCTGGAGGGCTCGGGGCTGGAGGTGCGCGACGGCCTCGTGTGCAGCGCCGACCTGAACGCCGGTCGACCGCTGGTGTACGGAGCCGGCGACGTCGCGCGGTGGTACAACCCCCTGTTCGAAGAGGAGATGCGGGTGGAGCACTGGACCAACGCAGCCGAGCAGGGCGCCGTGGCGGCGTCGAACCTGATCTCCGAGGCCGCGGGCCAGCCCCGATCCGACTACGCGCCGGTGCCGTTCTTCTGGAGTGAGCAGTACGACCGACGCATCCAGTTCCTCGGGCGGGCCAGCGACGACGACGACGTCCGGATCGTGGCGGGCTCGGTCGAGTCACGCCAGTTCGCCGCACTGTACGGTCGGTCCGGGCGGCTGCGCGGCGTGCTCGGGCTCAACATGCCCCGCGCGGTGATGCCGTTCAGGAAGCATCTGCTCGACGGCGTGGGGTTCGCGGACGCCGTCGAGATCGCCCGTCGACTGGGATAGTCGGATGATCCGGCCTCGCCGCCGCCTGACACATCTCGATCCGGTGCCGTCAGGTCACCGTGTGCTCATCCGGCCGGACATCGAAGGAAACCGTCATTCGGCCGAGCGTTCATGGTCGCCCCGTATCGTGCCCGGCGCCAGGTCCGTCGTTGTGCAGATGTCGACGTGGTCGGTGAGGTTCCGGCGGCGCATCGTCCTCTCCCTCCGGCGTACCGAGCCGCCGGCTTGGCACAGTGCCGTCGTCGGAGGTCGCGTCGGTCGGGCACTGGCCGTCGCCGGGACGCCCTCACGCCGCGCGGCGCCCGATCGGCGACGTTGAACGAGCCACCGAGTCACCGTCGGTTCGTCGGCCGACCAGGGCTCGACGAGCCCCGTTCGAGGCGTGGTCGACCGGAGGCTCCCGCGCTCGATCGGCAAGGATGGACGGATGCGGCGTGATCGGACCGGGTGGGGCACGGGTCGACCGCGGGGACGATCGTGACCGCCCCGCTCGACGACCTCCGGGTGGTCGAGATCGACAGCTGGATGGCGGCCCCCAGCGCCGGTGCGATGCTCGCCGACCTCGGTGCCGACGTCATCAAGGTCGAGCCCCTGCGTGGCGACCCGATGCGGGGCCTCGGACGACCGCCGAAGATCGACGGTGACCTGCGGGACTACGACTTCCAGTTCGACGTCGACAACCGGGGCAAACGGTCGATCGCGGTCGCCCTGGACACCGACGAAGGCGTCGAGGTCGTCCGGCGACTGTGCCGGACCGCCGACGTGTTCCTCTGCAACCTGCTACCACACCGTCAGGTGAAGTTCGGACTCGATCCCGAGACGCTCTTCGATCACCATCCCGGCCTCGTCCACGCCACGCTCACGGGGTATGGCAGCGACGGCCCCGAGGCCTGGCGCCCCGGTTACGACGTCACGGCGTTCTTCGGCCGCTCCGGTCTCTATGACGCGATGCGTGAGGGTGAGGACGGGCTCGTGCCGATGGCCCGCCCGGCACAGGGCGACCACACGACCGGGCTCGCATTCGTGGCCGCCATCCTGGCGGCGCTCCGGCTCGCCGAACGCACCGGCGACGGCCAGGTCGTCGAGACGTCGCTGTACGAGACAGCGGTGTGGACCCAGGCCAGCGACTTCGCCGTGACGGCGGTCGATCGAGCGCCGGTGCGTCGACGCTCGCGCGAGGAGCAGATCATCATCACGGCCAACCGGTTTCCGTGCGGTGACGGCCACTGGATCGTGTTGAACATGCCCGAGGACTCGGCGTGGCCGCGGGCGTGTCGCGTGCTCGGGCTCGATCACCTCCTGGCCGACGAGCGTCTGCAAACCAGGAAGGGTCGATTCGACCACATGGCCGAGGTGATCGCCGAGTTCGACGCCGCGTTCGGCCGTCGGAGCCGTGACGAGTGGGGCCCGATCTTCGACGAGCACGGTCTCATCTGGGGTCCCGTGCTGAGTCTGCACGAGGTCGCCGACGATCCTCAGGCCGAGGCGATCGGGCTGTTCCCCACGATCGAGCACCCGCACCTCGGTCCCTACCGGACGGTGGGCATCCCGGCGCGCTTCGGCAGCGCAGACGTGCGGCCGCGGGGCCCCTCGCCGCGTTTGGGTGAACACACCCGGTCGCTCCTGGCCGAGGTCGGTTTCACGGCTGGCGAGATCGAGCGGTTGGTCGAGCGGGGCGCGGTGTCGACCGGGACGTGACGGTGTCGGGTGCATCGTCGCCGAGTCGCTCCGGAGTCTCCTAGGCTTCCTGGCATGTCGCACCTGTCGAATGTGTGGTTCAAGGTCACCGATCTCGAGGTCGCCTCCGGCCGAGGCTGCCGGGTGACGACGGTCGACGGCCACGAGTTCCTCGACTTCGCGGCCGGCATCGCGGTCAACTCGACCGGTCACTGCCACCCGAAGGTCACGGCCGCGATCGCCGAGCAGGCCGAGCGGTTCGTGCACGCCTCGGCCAACGTGTTCACCCACGATCTGCTCGAACCGTTGGCGACGAAGCTCGCCGAGATCACACCTTCGAGCATCGACACGTTCTTCTTCGCGAATTCGGGCGCGGAGATCACCGAAGCGGCGGTCAAGCTGGCCAAGCAGGTGACGCGGCGACCGAACGTCGTCGTGTTCCAGGGTTCGTTCCACGGCCGAACGCACCTGGCGATGGCGATGACCACGTCGAAGACGGTCTACCGGGCAGGCCATGCACCGCTGCCGAGCGGCGTGTTCGTCGCGCCGTTCCCCGACCCGCTCGCGTCCGACCAGGAGGCGACGATCAACGCGTCGCTGCGCGGATTCGACCGGTTGCTGCAGCAACAGACGGCGCCCGGCGAGACGGCGGCGGTGATCCTCGAGCCGGTGCTCGGTGAGGGCGGCTACGTCCCGGCACCACAGGCGTTCATCGAGGGCATCGTCGAGCGATGCAGAGAACACGGCATCATGTTCATCGCCGACGAGGTGCAGAGCGGCTTCGGACGAACCGGTCACTGGTTCGCCGTCGACCGTTTCGAGATCGAGCCCGACATCATCTGCATGGCCAAGGGCATTGCGAGCGGGTTCCCGTTCGCCGCACTCGGCACCCGTCGAGAGCTCGACGACCAGTGGCCCACGGGCAGCCACGGCGGCACGTACGGCGGCAATCCGCTCGGGTGCGCCGCCGCACTGGCCACGATCGAGGTCATGGGTGAGCCCGGCTTTCTCGACAACGTTCGCACGAGGGGGACGCAGCTGCGAGATGGGCTGAGCGAGCTCAAGGAGCACTATCCGGTGCTGCGCCAGGTTCGCGGACCCGGACTGATGGTGGCGTCCAGCTTCGAGAAGGCGTCGGTCGTACCGGAGTTGCTCCGTCATTGCCTGAGCGAGGGTCGGCTGATCCTGATGAGTGCCGGTACCGACGGCAACATCGTGCGGTGGATGCCGCCGTTGATCGTGACCGCGGCCGAGATCGACGAAGCCGTCGGTGCCTTCTCGAACGCCTTGAAGGCGACCGTCTAGGCGGTCCGCATGCCGCGTCTCGACGCCACCCGATTGGAGGCCTGGCGCGAACTGCAGTCGGTCGTGATCGAGTTGACTCGCGGCATCGATGAGGATCTCCGACTCGAATGGGCCGTGCCACTCGGCTGGTTCGACGTGCTCGCGACGCTCCGTGCGCTCGGTGGCCGGGCTCGACCCCAGGAGGTCGCCGAACGGATGCGGATCCCGGCGTCGAGCCTGAGTCGTCGCTTCGACCGGCTGGAGGAGGAGGGCTGGATCGCGAGGCATCGTCACCTCGACCCCGCCGACCATCGGGCGGTCGACATCGAGTTGACGCCGCGTGGCCGGACGTTGTGGCGGGAGATGAGCGTGACCTACCGTCGCTCCGTGCAGACGAGGTTCGCCGGGCGGCTCGGTGACGCCCAGATCTCCGCGACGTGCGAGGTGACCGCGCTCATCGATCCGTTCGGCGAGTGTCCGTGACGATCCCGGTCATCGACCTCCGAGGTGAGCGCATCGAGGTGTTGCGTGCCCTCGACGACGCCTATGCCAACCTCGGCTTCGCCACGCTCGTGGGACACCGCGTGTCGCGTACGATCACCCGTGAACTGTTCGCAGCCTCCGCTGCGTTCCACGCCCTGCCGATCGAACGCAAGCTCGCGATCGAGCTCGACGCCAACCACCGCGGCTACATCCCGATCGGCGTGTCGACGGACCGCTCGTCGTCGATCGAACGTGCGAAGCAGCCGAATCAGAGCGAGTCGTTCATGATGATGCGCGACGACACCCCGGACTCGCCCGAGGTCGCAGCCGGCACGTACCTTGCGGGCCCGAACCAGTGGCCCGACCTCGTCGGTTTCCGTTCCGCGGTCGAGACGTATCACGCGGCGATGGTGTCGATCGGTACCCACATCGTCGACCTCCTCGCCGAGCTGCTCGGCGATGCGGACGGTGTGCTCCATCGTGCATTCGCCACGCCCACCACGTGGTTGCGGTTGCTGCACTATCCGGGGCGGGGCACGACGGTCGACGCCTACGGATCCGCTCCGCACCGTGACTTCGGCTGTATCACCCTGCTGGCCCAGGACGACGCGGGTGGTCTGGAGGTTCGTACACCCGCAGGTGAGTGGATCGGGGTGCGGCCGTTGCCCAGGTCGTTGGTGATGAACGTCGGCGACATGCTGCACCGCTGGAGCAACGGTCGGCTGCTGTCGACGCCACACCGCGTCGTCAACCACGGCCGGGAGCGATTCTCGGCGGCGTTCTTCTTCGACCCGCACATGTCGACCGTGGTCGAGCCGCTGCCGGGCTGCGTCGACACCGGCGGCGCCCCGGCGTTCGGCCCGATCGAGTTCGCCACGTTCGTGCGCAGCCAGCTCGAGTCGAGCTACGACCACCACGCTCGCTGACGACGACGCGTCGTTGTTGCCTGCTCGGGACGGCGGCTGGTGGGCGTGGGACCGACTCACAGACCGGATCGATCGGCGCGGGCCCGACCGGAGGCCGTCTCGTCCCGTGTGTTCACAGGTGCAGGACGACTACGCGTCCACGGTTTCGCGTTCTCGCTCGTCGCTGGCGTCACCCTGCGGGCCGAGGTTGGCGTGGAGTGCTTCGACTTCGTGGCCTTCGACGTTGAGGGTCGGCACGATCCGGTCGAGCCACTTCGGGAACCACCAGTTGCGCGAACCCAACAACTCCATGGTGGCGGGCACGAGCAGCATGCGCACGAGGGTCGCGTCGAGGAACACTGCGAGTGCGAGCCCGGTACCGAACAGCTTGACGATGCGGTTGTCCTCCAGCAGGAACGCACCGAACACCACGACCATGATCGCTGCGGCGGCGGTGATCACCCGCGCGGTCGCGGCGAGACCGTCGGCGACGGAGTTCACCGGGTCGCCGGTGCGGTCGTATTCCTCCTTGATGCGTGACAGAAGGAACACCTCGTAGTCCATCGAGAGGCCGAACACGATCGCGAACAGCATCATCGGCACGAACGGTTCGATCGGTGCGGGCTCGATCCCGGTGATCCCGCCGAACCATCCCCACTGGAAGATCGCGACGACGACGCCGTAGGCCGCCGAGATCGACAGCATGTTCATGATCACGGCCTTGAGCGGCACGAGCAACGAGCGGAAGACCATCATCAGCAGCAGGAACGACACCGAGAGCACTGCGCCGTAGAACACGATGATGCGTCCACCGAGGAAGTCGCTGAAGTCGATGTTGGCGGGGACGGCGCCCGTGAGGTTGGCTTCGATCCCGGTGCCCTCGACGATCGGTGGGATCACGTCGTCACGCAGTCGCTGGACCGTGGCCTCGGTGATCTCGTCCTGCGGTGACGTGGTCGGAATGATCCGGATCACGAACGCGTCCGACGCAGCAGGATCGTCGACGTTGCTCGGGAACGCTGGGAGGACGTCCGCCACGCCCGGGTCGTTGGCGATCTCGGCGGCGAGCCGTTCGACCACGGCCGCGTCGCTCGGGTCGTCGATCTCGGCGGCGAGGAGGAACGGCCCGTTGTAGCCGGGCCCGAAGCCCTCGGCGACCAGGTCGTAGGCCTGGCGGGTGGTCGTCGCCTCGCTGAAGTTGCCCTCGTCAGAGAAGCCCAACCGAAGGCTCAACACCGGTGCCGTGAGCACCAGCAGGAGGCCTCCGGAGAACAGCACCCACGTCCACGGACGGGCCTGCACGATCCGGCTCCAGCGGTAGGCCAGCGTCTCGCGGATCGGCTTCTCCTTGCGGGGCGGCACGATCTCGCGGAGCGGCTTGACGCCGAGGCTCGAGAGCAAGGTGAGCAGCATGAGCATGGCGCCGACGAGACCCACGGCTGGTATCCCGAGGCCGAGGCCGAGCAGCGACAGCGCCGCGAAGCCGGCGGCGATCAGGCCGCGCCAGCGCGTGACCTCGATCTTGTCGCCGGCGAATCCGAGGAGGGCGGGCAGGAGCGTGATCGATGCGAGGAGGGTCATGGCGACCGTCGCTGCGGCGGCGATGCCGAGGCCGGCGATGAACTCGAGGCCGATCAGCAACATGCCGAGCAGCGAGAGCACGACGGTGATGCCGGCGAAGACCACGGCGCGACCGGCGGTGTTCATGGCGCCGACGGTCGCCTGTTCCGACGTGGCGCCGGCGCGGGTCAGTTCGCGGTATCGGGTGACGATGAAGAGGGCGTAGTCGATGCCGACACCGAGACCGATCATGATGCCGATCAGTGGCGCGAATTCGGGGATGGTGAACACGTTGGTGAGCAGGTTGACGAGCCCGAACCCACCGGCGCCGACGCCGGCGATCGCGATGCCGATCGGGAGGCCCATGGCGAGCACGGACCCGAACGACACGATGAGGACCACGATGGCGAAGGCGAGACCGATGAGCTCCGATTCGGGTGGTTCGAACTCGCCGAGGGCTGCGCCACCGATCTCGATCCGGAGTCCGTCGACGTCGGGCAGCAGTTCGGTGATCTCTTCTCCGATGGCCGTCGCTTCGGTGTCGTCGATGTCGTTGTCGAGGTTGATCTGCGCGTACGCGATCGTGCCGTCGTCGCTGATCTGGTCGGCGCCGAACTCCGTGTAGGGGCTGATCACGCTGACGCCGTCGATCTGATCCACTTCGGCGAACAGCTCGGACATCGGCTCGGCGACGTCGGCGCCGGTGATGCCGCTGTCGCGCTGGAACACGATCTGGCCGCCGAATGCACTGCCGGCACCGGGGAAGTACTCGGTCACGGTGTCGAATCCGCTGGCGCTCTCCGACGCCGGGGTCTCGAACTCGCCGTTGAACGCCGAACCGATCACACCACCGAGCGCGTTGAGCCCGACGATGAGTGCCAGCCAGACACCGACGACCGTCCCACGATGGCGGTAGCACCACCGGGCGAGCGACTCATACATCGTGTTCTCCTTCGGATCGAGTGCCGAACGGCCTTGTCTATCCCGGACGCCGTCGCAGACGCAACGCGTTCGTAGCGATTTGTTACCGATGTCACACGCCATGCGGGTTTCCGGATGGTTCATCGAGTTGTCGACGTCCGACCCACATCGCTACGGTCGAGTAGCACAATGCCCCGACCACTCAGCGCTGAGGCGCGTGACAAGATGTTGTGCGCCGCCCAGTCGATCGTGCGAACGCGCGGCCTCGACGCGTTCACCGTCGATGCCGTCGCCGCCGCGTCGGGGGTGGCGAAGACGACGATCTACCGCCACTTCGAGTCGTCGGACGAACTGTTGCTCGCCGCCCTCTCCGAGACGGTCGGTGAGGTTCCCGACATCGACACCGGCGATCCTCGGGAGGATCTCGTCGAGTTGATGCACCAGTACGTCGCGATGGCGAGCCAGCCCGGCATCCACCAACTCTTCACGGCGGTGATGCAGCGGGCGGCCAACGACGATGATTTCGGGCGGCTGCAACATGGTCTCATCACCGAGCGCAAACTGCCGTTGCGTTTCGCGATCCAGCGCAGCATCGCAGCCGGTCTGATCGATCCGACGATCGACATCGATCTCATCGCAGCGCTGCTCGAGGGGCCGCTGATCGCCCGGGTCATGCACGATCGTGGTGAGTTCCGGCCGGGCGAGATCGAGCTGCTCGTGGATCTGGTGCTCCGGGCGGTCGCGCCGGCCGATCAGCCGATCGCCTGACCCGCGAGCCGGCGGTGTGACGGTCGGGTCGGGCCGTCGTACGCTGAACCGTCGAGATGGTGTCATGACGATGATCGCGATCGACGGGCTCACGGTCCGCAAGGGTGGCGCGGCCGTCGTGCGGGACATCGACCTGCGGGTCGGGAGCGGTCGGGTGCTCGCCCTCCTCGGGTCGTCAGGCAGCGGCAAGACGTCCTTGCTGCGTGCGTTGGCCGGTCTCGACCGGGCGGCCGAGGGCACCGTGGCCTTCGACGACCGCGATGTGACCGACTGGAGCCCTGCCGCCCGGAACGTGGCCTTCGTGTTCCAGCAGCCGGTGCTCTTCCCCAAGACGGTGCAGCGCAACATCGCCTTCCCGCTCGAGGTCGACCACCAACCTGTCGACGAGATCCGCAAGAGGGTCGGCGCCGAGGCACGGGCACTGCACATCGAGACGCTGCTCCATCGCCGCCCCGACCAACTCTCGGCGGGCGAGGCGCAGGCGGTGCAGATCGCCCGGGCACTGGTGAAGCAGCCGGCCGTGCTCCTGCTCGACGAGCCGTTCGCCCGCGTGGACGCCCACCAGACGGCGCAACTCCGGCGCGAGGTCATGCTGATCCAGCGTGGCTTCGGCGTGACGACGGTGATCGCGGCCAACGAGTCGTCGGACGCGATGACGATGGGCGACGAGATCGCCGTGATCGAGAACGGCCGTCTCGTGCAGCACGATCTCCCCCTCACGGTCTACGACCAACCCCGAACCGTCGATGCGGCCCTGCTGACCGGTGCCGGCGAGGTGATCGAGGTAGAGGTCACCGGTGATGGCAGTGGTTCGTGGTTGGTCCGGCCCGGGCTCAGGGTGCGGGCCTGGTCCCCAGCCGTGGCGCCGTATCGCGGACGTCGACTCCAGATGTTCGTGCGGCCCGAGTGGTGGCAGCCCGATCCGCAGGGACTGATCGAGGCCGACGTCGTTCGCGTCGCTCGCGTCGGGCCGACGACGTCGCTGTGGTGCACCGTGGGCGGGCGGCCGATGACCGTCACGTTGCTGCCCGGCGCGGAGGCCGGCGTCGACGTCGGAGATCGGCTGCGGCTGCGCCTGGAGCGGTTCGTGCTGATCGATCCCCGCACCGGCTATCGGATCGCGACGACCTGACGCGCATGCCACCGAAGCGCCGGTCGGGCTCCGGTTGGGACCGACCACACAGCGGGGGCCAGACTCTCACCAATGACCACCGCCGTCATCGTCGATGCCGTGCGAACCCCGATCGGGAAACGCAATGGCAAGTTGAAGGACTGGCATGCGGTCGATCTCGCGGCCGAAATGCTCACGGCGCTCCAGAACCGGACCGGGATCGATCCCGGCACCGTCGACGACGTCGTACTCGGCTGCGTGATGCAGGTCGGGGAGCAGGCGGTGAACGTGGCTCGCAACGCCGTGCTCGCGGCCGGCTGGCCGGAGCACGTGCCCGGCACGACGGTCGACCGTCAGTGCGGCTCCGGCCAGCAGGCGGCGCACTTCGCGGCGCAGGGTGTGATCGCCGGTGCCTACGACGTCGTGGTCGCCGGCGGCGTCGAGGTGATGACCCGTGTGCCGATGGGAGCGTCGATGGCCGACGGCAAGTACGGCTATCCGTTCGGGCCACGGATCGGCGTGCGATACGCCGATCAGGGTGGCCTCGTGCCGCAGGGCATCTCGGCCGAGCTGATCGCCGACCGATGGGAGATCGGTCGCGACGAGATGGACGAGTTCGGCGCACGTTCGCAGCGGCGCGCGATGCGAGCAACCGCCGAGGGCCGGTTCGAGCGGGAGATCGTTCCCGTCACCGGCTCGGACGGCTCGCGTATGGTGCGTGACGAAGGCCTGCGTGACACCACGATCGAGACGTTGTCGAAGCTGAAGCCGGCGTTCCGGCCCGCCGACGCGGGCGGCCGTGTGACGGCGGGCAACTCTTCGCAGATCACGGACGGGGCGGCGGCGATGCTGATCATGAGCGAGGAGCGCGCATGCGAGCTCGGCCTCACGCCGCGGGCCCGATTCGTCCAGTTCGCCCTCGCCGGTGGCGACCCCCGCCTGATGCTGACCGCGCCGATCCCGGCAACACGTCGTGTGCTCGAGCGGGCGGGGATGTCACTCGACGAGATCGACCTGATCGAGATCAACGAAGCGTTCGCAGCGGTCGTGCTCGCCTGGCAGCGCGAGCACCACGCCGACATGGACCGGGTCAACGTCAACGGTGGTGCGATCGCGCTCGGGCATCCGCTGGGGTGTTCGGGCGCTCGCCTGATGACGACGCTGGTGAACGAGCTCGAGCGCAGCGGTGGCCGCTACGGACTGCAGACGATGTGCGAGGGTGGCGGGATGGCCAATGCGACCATCCTCGAACGGTTGGGCTGAATCCCGCCGCATCGACCCGGAACGTTCGCCGATCCCCCCGATCCGCTGCCCACAGGCCTTGGGGATAACCCGGTACCCTGGCGACGTGGTGTTCGCTCTGTCTGTGGGCAGCGTGGTGTGGTTCGCCCTCGGGCTGGTGTTGATGATCGTGTTGTGGCGCACCGGGATGGCGATGCTGCAAGCGCTTTCTGCGCCGCCGGTCGCGCCGCCCGAACCGGGCGAGCTCCGCAAGGTGAACATGAGGTATCGCTGCGATGTGTGCGGGGTTGAGCTGAAGTTGACGCTCGCTCCCGACGAGGACCCTCCGCCTCCGAAGCACTGTCTCGAGGAGATGACGGTCGTTGCACCCCTCTACGACTAACTGAGTTATCGGTTATCCACCGAGATGTGGAAAAGCCTGGGGGAAATCACATTGCTGTAAGTTCGACGATGTGGACAACGCCGCGTGTGACCGGAACGGTCGTGCACGCTGGGGCGTCAGGTCGTTATCGCCACTTGGTGGCCGTGTACAGACCGCCGAGGATGCATCCCAGGCCCACCAGGGTGAGCCAGTTGTTGCCGGTGAAGACGAGGTTCCGCAGGATGATCACGACCATGCCGACGATGAAGAGCGCGACCATCAGCACGGGGACCCAGGGCTTGGGTGCCCTCATCTCGCTCGTGACCGGCGGTGTGTACCGCGTCGACGCATGGACGCCCTTGACGTTCTCCTCGGGATTGGCGAATCGCTGCTCACCGGGTCGGGTGCCCTTGGGAGTCGTACGACCGCCACCTGTCTTGCGTTTCGGAGGTGCCACGAACGACGAGTCTAGGGGCAGAACAGGTACCGATGGTGCCCGACGCCATCGGTAGCGTGGCGGCGATGCCTCGCGTTCTCGTGATCGACTCGTACGACAGCTTCGTGTACAACCTCGTGCAGTACCTGGGTGAGCTCGGCGCCGATCCGGTCGTGCATCGCAACGACCGGATCACGATCCCCGAGGCGCTCTCCATCGAACCCGACGCCGTGCTGCTGTCGCCAGGTCCGGGACGTCCGGAATCGTCCGGCATCATCTGTGACGCCGTGGTGGCGTTCGCCGCGGCCGGCACGCCGGTGCTCGGGGTGTGCCTCGGGCACCAGGCCATCGGCCACGTGTACGGCGCCGAGGTGGTCCGGGCGCCCGAGCTGATGCACGGCAAGACGTCGACGATCGACCACGACGGCTCCGGCGTGTTCGCGGGCCTGCCGTCGCCACTCACGGCGACGCGCTACCACTCGCTCGTGCTCGAGCCGAACTCGGTGCCGGACTGTCTCACGGTCACGGCCCGTTCGGCCGACGGCGTCGTGATGGGTGTCCGTCATCGAGAGCTCGACGTCGAAGGCGTGCAGTTCCACCCCGAGAGCATCCTCACCGGCTGCGGGCACGACCTGCTCCGCAACTTCCTGCGTCGCGCCGGCTGAGCGCGCCCCGCGCCAGACGTTCCGGTGCGGGGCTGGTGCGTTCCCGACGCGGTCGGGTGGCGACACGTCAGGTGTCGGCGGCCGCGGTGGTGGCCGTGGGGGTCGTCGTGGTGGCCGGCGTCGTCGTGGTCGGTGGCGTCGTCGTGGTGGTCGGCGGGATCGTCGTGGTCGTGGTCGTGGTGGTCGACGTGGTCGTGGTCGTCTCGGCGATGCGCGCCTGGCCGACCACGATCGAGATCACCGTGCCCTTGTCGACCTCCTGCGTCGGGGGGATGCTCTGCTCGAGCACGGTGCCGTCCTCCGGAGCGCCCGGTGCGAGCTCCTGATAGCTGACGTCGACGCCGAGCCCCTGTTCGTCCAGCGAGTTGCGAGCCTGCCCCTCGGTCAGACCGACCAGCGGTGGCACACGCACCTGACCGGGCCCCGAGCTGACGATCAGTTCGATCGTCGAGCCGCGTTGGACGAGCGTGTTCGGCGGCGGATTGGTGTCGATCACGATGCCGGCCGGGATCACGTCGTCGACGCGTTCGACCGTGGTGACGACCAGACCGTACGCATCGGATTCCAACAGGTCGCGGGCGACCGCCACCTCGTCGCCGATGACCGTCGCCGGGATCGACACCTGCTCCGGGCCGCCCGACACGATCACGGTGATGACGGTCTCCTGCTCGACCCGGGCTTCGGCGGGAGGATCCGTTCTCACCACGAGGCCCTCGGTGACCTCGCTCAACTCTCGTACCTCGACGAAACTGAACCCGGCGGCCCCGAGGATCGCCGCGGCCTCCTCGACCGTGCGGCCCTCGACGTTCGGCACGGCGACGAGTGCGTCGGTGGGGTTGTAGTACAGCTCGATGACGCGACCCTCGGGCACGATCGTGCCCGCGACCGGCTCGGTGCGATGGACGAACCCTGGTGCGAACTGCGGATTGTCCTCGGGGATCACCCGATACGGGAGTCCGAGCGCATCCAGCGCGCCGGTCACCCGTTCGAGCGGCTGGTTCACGTAGTTGTCGAGCACGAGGGCCGAGGACTCGCTGCTCTCGCGGGTGAGGCCCTGGTACAGCAGTACCCCACCGGCGACGAGCGCGATCAAGGCGATGAACGCCGCCAGGGCGTACCAGCCGGTTCGCGAGTTGGAGTCCTGGTAGTACCGGGCCTCGGGCGATGCGCCGGGCGGATACTCGCTGAGTTCCGGGTCGGGTTGCTGCGGCATCGTCGCGGTCGGTGCCCCTGCGATCGGCGGATGTGCCGAGGGCTGCGACCCCGAGTAGGGCTCGGTCACCATCGGCGTGGTGCCGACGGTGTGGGCGAGCGCAGCGGCGCCTGCTGCACCCGCTGCCAGGCCGGGACGGTTGACTCCGGCGGCGGGAGTGCCGGGCCGGGCTGCGGCCGCGACCAGCGCCTGGACCTGCTCGCCGTTGCGAAAGCGGCGCAGGTCGTCACGCAGTGCGAGGGCGCTGGGGTAGCGCAGCTTGGGGTCCTTGGCGAGCAGTTTGGCGATGATCGCCTCGAACGGTCGGGGCACACCCTCGACGAGTTGGTTGAGGGGTTGTGGGTTGTCGTGCACCTGCTTGTAGGCGATGCTCACCGGGTTCTCGCCGGTGAACGGCGGCCGGCCGGCGACCATCTCGTACATCACGATGCCGAGCGAGTACAGGTCACTGCGAGGGTCCGGTTGGGCGCCCTGGGCCTGTTCCGGGCTGAAGTACGACGCCGTGCCCATCACGGCACCCGCCTGGGTGAGGTTCGATTCGGTGGCCGAGTTCATCGCGCGGGCGATCCCGAAGTCGGCGACCTTCACCTGGCCGTTCGAGCCGATCAGGATGTTGGCCGGCTTGATGTCGCGGTGTGCGAGCCCGGCTTCGTGCGCGAAACCCAGCGCCGCTGCGACCTCACTCGCGATCTCGGCGTCCTGCTTGGGCGTCAGCCGCTTGTTCGTCTTGAGGATCTCGGCCAGGGTGCGGCCCTGTACGTACTCCATGGCGATGAAGTAGGTGCCCTCGTACCGGCCCCAGTCGTACACGTTGACGATGTTCGGATGGCTGAGGTTGGCCGCGGCCTGGGCTTCGCGGCGGAAGCGTTCGACGAAGTTCGGGTCGACCGCGAACTCGGGGAACAGGATCTTGATCGCCACCTGGCGGTCGAGCAGCAGGTCGCGCGCCAGGAACACGTCGGCCATCCCGCCGCGCCCCACGCGCTTGTGGATCTCGTAGCGATCGTTGATGACCGTTGCGTCACCGCTGTTGCTCATGTCTGCCTCTGCCCGTGGGGCCGATGGTCGGCCGAACGGACGATGCACGAGGTTATCGACAGCCCAGGGCCGCCACTGTGCACGCCGACCTCGGCGATTCGTCGCCACGACGGCGGTTCGGCGCCGCCGATGCGGTGCGACGTGCTGGATTCGGTGTTCATTCGGACGGCTCCGTCGTGGGCGTCGTGTCCGCGGTCGGGTCGAGTGGTTCGATGTCGAAGGCCGCATCGAGCATCGACTTGGCGATGGGGCCGGCGAGGCGGCCGCCGGTGCCGGCGGAGATCTCGGCCGTGGTTCCCTTGAGCATGACGGCGACGGCGTACTCCGGTTCCTCGACCGGTGCGAACGCGACGATCCAGGCGTGCGATCGCTCCGGCTCGCCGGGGCCGTTCAGCTGGGCGGTCCCGGTCTTGGCCGCGACGCTGATGCCGTTGTCGAGGGCGATACAGCAGCTGGCGGTGCCGCTCTCGGCGACCTCGACCATGAGATCCTGGAGGATCCCGGCCGTCCGGCGGCTGATCGGCCGCTTCCACACCTGGGGCTGGGTGCGGCTGATGACACGCCCGTCGTGGTCGAGTTCGGCGTCGACCACGAACGGTTTCATCATCACGCCGTCGTTGGCGACGGCGGCGGCGACCATCGCCATGTGCAGTGGCACCATCTGATCGTCGTTCTGACCGAACCCACGGATCGCCAGGAGAGGGAGCTGTTCGTCGATGTTCTCGAAGTCGCCGATCGTGCTGGTTGCCGGCCGCGGCAGATCGATCGGAATCTCCTCGCCGACGCCCCACCGTTCGATGCCCTCCTCGAATCCTTCGGGTCCGAGTTCGAGCGCGGTGCGAGCGAACGGGGTGTTGCACGACCGGCGGAACACCTCGGTCAGGTCACCACCGCAGACGCTGCCGGCGTAGTTCTGGATCGGGTCGCTCGTCTGCGGCGGGAGGAACTCGCGCTCGGGTTCCCAGTACGACTCGAGGGAGATCACGCCTGCGTCGAGCGCAGCCCCGGTCGTGAGCACCTTGAAGGTCGAACCCGGCATGTAGCGCTGCTGGTAGGCGTTGGCGAGCAGGGGGTCGCGTTCGTCGGCCTGCAGTTCGGTGACGTAGTCGAACGCCGCTTCGTAGTCGGGATCGGCGACGAGGTTGGGGTCGAAGCTCGGGTAGCTCCACATCGCCACGATCGCTCCGGTGTCGATCTCCATGAGCACGATCGACCCTTCACGTGGGCCGAGCAGGAACTTGGCCACGGCCTGCATGTCGTCGCGCAGGGTGAGGCGCAGCTCGCCGGAGTTGTCGTTGGTCTGGCTGAACAGGTTGTCGAGGGCGCGGATCTGCTGGGTCAACGTGTCCCCGGTGAGCACGCCCGATTTGGTCTGTTCGAGTTGGCTGGCGCCGAGTCCGAACGTGTAGTAGCCGGTGATGTGGGCGAACAGGTCGCCGGTCGGGTAGGTGCGGATGAACTTGACGTCGCTGTCGCCGGGAGCCTGCACGCTGCGGGCGGCCACGACACCGTCGGCGGTGACGATCGGACCGCGTGGCGTGTCGAACTGGCGGATCAGCGCGCGGGTGTTGCCCGGTTCGGACGCCAGCTCCTCGGTGCGGTTGACCTGCCAGTAGTTGAGCGCGGCGAACAGCATCACGTAGAGAGCGATCAACGCCGCCGCGAGTTGCCGGATCGCCCGGTTCACGACCGACCTCGAACCGGTGTGATCGAGCGCGCGATCTCGCGATGTCGCTCACACCGTTGCCGGGGGCTCATGAGACGACCTCGTGGAGTTCGGTGTCGGTGAGGCCGTCCCGGGCGGCCGTGCGGCGGAGTCGCCAGGCGACCCACCGTTCTCGGGGTGTCGGGTCGTCGGGGAGCTCGCCGAGACGGCGGGCGCTGGCGTCGCTCAGTCGCAGCAGGATCGCGAGCGCGATGTAGTTCGACAGCAGCGACGAGCCGCCGTAGCTCACGAACGGCAAGGTGATGCCGGTGAGCGGCACCACCTTGATCACGCCGCCGACGATGATGAACGCCTGGACGCCGATGATGGTGGTGAGGCCGGTGGCGAGCAGTTTGTCGAACGTGCGGTCGGTGCGCAGCGCGATCCGCAGGCCGGCGCCGATCAGCAGCAGGTAGGCCATCAGCACGGTGGTGGCGCCCACGAGCCCCATCTCCTCGCCGATCGCTGCGAAGATGAAGTCGTTCTGCGCCTCGGGGACCTTGTCGGGGCTACCCCGCCCCAGCCCGGTTCCGACGATGCCTCCGTCGCCGATGCCGTAGAGCGCCTGGACGATCTGGAACCCCTTGCCGTACTCGTCCTCCCACGGGTCGAGCCAGATGTCGACCCGTGTCTGGACGTGATCGAACATCCGCCACGACACGAACGCCGCCGCCCCGAACAGCACGAATCCGATCACGAGGTAGCTCACCCGTTCGGTGGCGACCCACATCATCACCACGAAGAGCGTGAAGAACAGCAGCGACGAACCCAGGTCGCGTTCGCCGACCATGACGAGCACCGCGAACCCCCAGGCGACGAGGATCGGCGCGATGTAGTGGATCTCGGGTAGCCGGAACGGACCGAGCCTCCACGTCGAGGCGGCGATGAGCTCGCGGCGTTCTGCGAGGTAGGCGGCGAAGAAGATCGCGAGGGCGATCTTGGCGAACTCGCCCGGCTGGAAGCTGAGGGGGCCGAGCCGCACCCAGATCCGTGCTCCGTTGATGTTGACCCCGAGCTTCGGCACCATCGGCAGGAGCAGCAGGAATGCGCCGCCGAAGAACAGCGTCCACTTGTAGCGGGCGAGGTCGGTCGGCCGTTGCACGAGCAACAGGGTGGCGACGAACGCCGCGATGGCGACGAAGCTCCAGAGCGTCTGCAGGCTGGCGAGCCGGTCGTCGAGCCGGGTGATCATCACGTAGCCGATGCCGTGCAGCAGCACGGCCAGGGGGAGCATCGTGCCGTCGGCGCCGCGAGCGAGCAGGCGGACGGCGAGGTGGGCGACGCCGACGAGCAGGAGGAGCAGGCCGAGGAACGGACCGATGCGCGCCGGGATCTCCGAGTTCGCGCCGAGCGAGGCCAGGGTGTATGCGACGGCCGTGATCAGCCCCGCCATGACCACCAGGGTCAATTCGGTCGACCGGCGCTGCTTGACGATCGTCGCGGCCGGTGATGGTCCCGCGACCGACATCACTCGACCCGCAGGACGCGACGGAGCGGACGGAACCTCATTCGTCGGGCTCCGTCGTCGTGGTGGGTGTGAGTCGTTCGGAGACGAAGCGCTCCGCGCTCGCCTGCGACGAGAAGTTGGGCTGCTCTTCGACCAGGAGGACCAGATCGTCGTCGAGTTCGTCGCGTCGCGGTCCGAACGACTCCCGTGTCGGATCGAACCACAAAACGCTGCCCTGACGGCCTTGGTAGATGACGACCCGGTCGTCCTCGTCGAAGGCGACGAAATACCCGGAGCGAGCCCACGCCGCCAGGATCGCGAAGCCGAGGATCAGCACCGCGGCGACTCCGAGCGCGAGCACGAACCGGGCCAGTCCGGCGAGCCGCTTCCGGCGCGGTTTGGGCGCGGTGGCGTCGCCGGCCGCGTCGGCCGCGTCGGCGGATGCGGCGGTCGCCGGCTCGACGATCGGGACGGCGGCCCCCGGCACGGGGGTGACGTCGTCGCCGCCGTCGTACAGGGTCGGTGCCTGGCCGGCGAGCTCGTCGTCGGGCGGATCGGAGACGATCTCGCTCTCGCCGGTCTCGTCGTCGTCGTCACTCCACAGCGGGACGACGTCGAACTCGGCGGTCGGGTCGGGCGGATCGTCGCCCTCGAGGACGTCGACGATCACGACGGTGATGTTGTCGCGGCCGCCTGCGTCGTTGGCGGCGTCGACGAGCGCCTGGGCGGCTGCGCCGGGATCGTCGACGTGCGTGTGCAGGATCTCGCTGATCGTGTCGTCGGTGATCTCGTCGACGAGCCCATCGCTGCACAGCACGAAGCGGTCACCACGGATGATCGGCATCGTCCACGAGTCGACCCGCACGTAGGGCTCGATGCCGAGCGCACGCGTGACGATGTTGCGACGGGGATGGGTCCGGGCCTCGGCGCGCGTGATCGCCCCTTCGGCGACGAGCTCCTGGACGAAGCTGTGGTCGATCGTGAGCTGCCGGAGGCGGCCGTGGCGGAGTACGTAGCTGCGGGAGTCGCCGACGTTGGCGACGGCGAACGCCTCGCCGTCGTGCGGATCGGTCACCACGGCGACCGCGGTCACCGTGGTGCCCATGCCGGCCTGATCGGCATCGTCGATCGAACCCTCGTAGATCTCGAGATTCGCCTCGTGGATCGCCGCGACGAGATCGTCGAGCGAGTTCTGCCCGTCGGCCGGCATCCGCTCGTTGAGCCGATCGACCGCCATCTCGCTCGCGACCTCGCCGGCGAGGTGCCCGCCCATCCCGTCGGCGACGACGAACAGCCCGCCACCGGCATAGGCGTGGTCTTCGTTCTGCGATCGCAGTTGTCCCTCGTGTGAGGCGCTGCCCCAGCGCAAGACGGCCATCACTGGGCCTCCAACACCGTGTAGCCGACCTGGATGCGGTCGCCGACGTGGACGGTCTGGCGCTGGGTCAGCTTGACTCCGTTCAGGTACGTGCCGTTGCGCGACTCGAGGTCGTCGACCACGATGCGCCCCTCGTGCAGCGTGATCGCCGCGTGGTGGGACGAGATGTAGGCATCATCGGAGATCACGACCGTGTTGTCGGTCTCGCGACCGATGCCGATCCGTTCGCCGATGGCGAACGCGGTGCCCCGACGCTCCTTCGGTTCGAGGACGACGAGCCGGGCCGGTAGACCGCCGCGACCTCGCGTCGGCTTGACCTCGCGTCGGCCGGCGGGCACGGCCACGCCCGAAGCAGGCGTCGGCGACGGGTGGGGTGGGCCGTCGACACGGGCGTTGACCGGCTGACGGACCTCGCTCCACACGGCCCACAGGACGCGTGCGAAGAACACGTACAGCAGTGCGAGGAGCACCAGCTTGAGGACATCGAGTACCTGGTCGGTCATGGTCGATCGATTGCGATCGCGCTCGGGGTCACGAAGCCTCGAAGCGCACACTGACGGAGCCGACGGTGATGATGTCTCCGTCGGCGAGACGGTGGTCGGCGATCAGTCGCTCGCCGTTGACCGACGTGCCGTTCGTCGAGCCGAGGTCGGCGATCACGAAGCCGCTGCCGGAACGGCTGATCTTGGCGTGGTGGCGGCTCGTGTTGCTGTCGGAGATCACCACGGTGCAGTCGGACAGTCGACCGATCAGGTGTTCGTCGTCGATGAGTTCGATCCGGTCGCCCGACGGCATCACGATCGTGCCGGGCCGCTTGCCGGGCTCGGCCTGTTTGAGCTGCGATGCGATCCCGAAGTGACCGGCCCGCAGTGCGTTGTCGACCCGGAGCTCGACGGCGACGGGCCCCATGAAGTGGTACCCCTCTTCCCGGGCGTACTCGCGCACGGCTTCGACGAGTTCGGTTCGCAGCGCGTCCTCGATGTCGGCGAAGCCTGCGTGGTCGGTGGCAGAGAGCAGCACGGTGAAGTCGTTGGGCACGATGCGCTGGCCCTTGACGTCGACCGAACGATGGTCGTCCATCTCTCGGATGAGTCGGCGGCCGAGCTCGATCGGGCGGATGGAGTTGCGCGAACGACGAAACACGCCCTCGACCATACGCTCCAGACGACCTTCGAGTCCTTGCATGCCCATGGTCGGGGCAAGGCTAACGGTTGTGGCCGGTCTCCTGCGGTGCAGCCGCTTGCGCCACCTCCGCAACCGCCGAAGCCCCGACTCGCCCGCCGGGCGCGCCGTGGCGGGGTCGAGACCCGACAATCTCGCGGTCGTCCGGTGATCGCCCTCACCTCCTTGCACGTCGTGTCACCACGTTCCGATCCCGTTCGTGCTCTCATGGGGAGCGCAGTACGTTTGGGTGCCCGATGGTCAGACGACGGAAACGGAATCTCCTCTGCAGCGAGAGGGTGGCAGCGACCGGGATGGTCGGGCCCACCATCCCAGCCGCCCGCCGGCGCCTGGGCCCGAGGATCACTCCAGAGGCGGCGCCGAGCGGCGGAGCCAACGCGAGCGTGGCGGAACGCTCGCGTTCGGTCTCCTCCGCTCGATCACCATGGTGCGGGAGTGGGCGGCGGCCGCCAATCCCGAAGAGCAGGGAAACGCGTACCGGATGGCCGGTAGATGCCGGGTTTCGCGGGTTTCGTGACGTCGGTGAGGTGGCGTGATGCCCGGATTCCTGCTCGTGATGACGCTCGTCACCGACGTGCTGCTGGTGATCGTGGCGGTGCAGGCGTTCCGGATGGCGAAACGAATCGAGACCCGGTTCGCGCGGCTCCAGGCGTCGATCGTGATCCTGCTCTGCGTGGCCGGTGTGATCGCCTCGCTGCAGGACATCGGTGTGCAGGCGACCCGCCTCGGTTGGTTGACCGACGAGGTCGGCCGGTGGTTCGTCGGGCGGATCCACGCGGTGCTCGTGGTCGGTGGTCTGTTCGTGATCGTGCCGGTGCTCGTGATCCTGCGCAGGCTCACGGTCGAGTTCGCCCAGACCGAGTCGGTGACCGATGCGCTGACCAACCGGCTCCCCGATGGTGTGACGATGGAGTCGGCGGGCCTGACGCCCCGGGAGATCGAGGTGGTGACGGCGATCGCGGCCGGCAAGGTGTCGGACCAGCAACTCGCCGACCACCTGTTCATCTCGGCGTCCACGGCTGCGACCCATGTACGCAACATCATGAAGAAGACCGACATCAGGCGTCGGACCGACCTGACGCTGCTCGCGGTCGTGGACTGGGACGACCGTCCGTGACCGACCCGCGGTCGGGCGCCCAGATGGTTCGACGTCACCGACGCACGCGTCACCGTTCGATCGCGGCGGGAGACGTCGAACGCATGCCCCACTGCGGGTGACCATCGGTCCGACAGGAGACGTCGTGCGCGAACCTGTATCTCGGGGGCGGTTCGAGCCTCTGTGGTGATGGGCGATCCGGGGTCGCCCACCACGGTGCCACCGAGGGCACACATCGAACGAGGGGGTGGACGTGAGACTTCGAGTGCAGGCCAGGCGCACGGTGATGGTCGTCCTCATCGCGGCAGGGGCGGCAGCGATGTTCGCCTCGACGCAGCAGGACCGGATCTGGTGGATCCTCGTCTGGTTCATGGTCGGCATGACGTGCCTGTCGCTGCTGCTGCTCCAGATCAGCGACGCCCTGGAGGCCCGCCTTCGGATGGGCACGTACCGGTGGTGGCCGTGGGCCTTCGCCTCGATGGGCGCGGTCGGGCTCGGGCTGGTGGCCCTCGCGATCGAACGGCAGTGGTCACCGATCATCGCGATCGGCGGGATGGTGGTGCTCACGCTCGGCCTCGTCGGCGTGTTCGTGTGGTTCGGCCGTCCGGAGCTCACCGACGCTGGTCACGGCGACCGTGGTGAAGGGGACGGCGATGGCGGGGACGGCGACGGCGTCGGCCGTGTCCCGCCGTCGATCGGGGTGGGGAGCGCCGCCTGGTACGGGTTCGAGGCGATGGCGGTGGGGATCGGGTTGTTCCTCATCTCCGACGGCACGGCGACGCTGATCGGTGCGATCACCTGGCTGGTCGGCCTGGTCACGGTGAAGATCGGCGCGATCGCGTGGCTCGAGTCGCGAGGCGACCAGCTCGTGCGAACGGTGCGGATCCTCGTCGACGTGACGCTGCTCGGGCTGTTCCTCCTGTTCGCGGGTGCGTTCGGGTCCAACTCGGTGCTCGTGCTCGTGGGCCTCTCGGTGGTGACGGCCGCGTTGTCGATGTTGGGTGTGGGTGCGCTGGAGCTCGACTGCCCGGCGAAGCGGGCCTACTGGGCGATGGGTCTGGCCCTGGTCGGTATGTCGGTGGTGTGGGGCTGGATGGCCGTGGTGACGCAGAATCCGGGGCTGGCGTTCGTGATGGGGCTGATGATCGCGCTGGCCGGCGGGTTCTTCGTATTGCGCGGTGAGGGGATCGTGCTGTTGATGATGGCGGGCTACATCATCGCCTGGGGTCTGGTCGACCGGTCGGTGGCGGAGACGGCGCCCGTCGCCGACGGCGAGCCGGTGCGGGTGGTTGCGCTCGGTGACTCGTTCATCTCCGGTGAGGGCGCCCCGGAGTTCTTCGAGGAGACGAACGAGGCCGGCGGCAACCAGTGTCGTCGGGCACCGACGGCGCATCCGTACCTGATGGCTGCGGCGTTGGACACGTCGGTGGTGTCGCTGGCGTGTTCGGGTGCCAAGATCGCCGACCTGATCTCGTGCGGCCAGATGTGGCCTGACGGTCGGCGGTGCCGGGTGGAGCCGGCCGGGGTGGCGGCCCCGGTCGTCGACGACGCTGCCGGCGGCGATGAGGCGCTCGGTGGTGGCGACGACGCGACCGATCCCGATGCGGTGCGAGCTTCGTTGCGGGCGGTGTGGGCCGATGCGGTGGACGAGTACCGCACGGCGCCACCGGGGCCGCTGCCGCAGCTGGTGACGGCGATCGATCGGGATCTCGCCGGCGATGCCGATGTCGTGCTGTTGAGCATCGGCGGCAACGATGTCGGGTTCTCGTCGATCGTGAAGGCGTGCCTGCTCCCCAAGGGCTGCGACGAGCGGCGCGGGATCTGGCTCGACACGATCGACCTTCTCGGGCCACAGCTCGACGAGGCGTACACCACGATCAAGGCGACGTTCTCGAACGCAACGGTGGTGGTGATGCCGTATCCGATGCTCGTGAACGCCGAAAAGGACACGAGCTGCGACCTGGGATTGTCGCAGGACGAGCGCGAGTTCGTCGTCGACTTCATCCAGAAGCTCGACGTGACGATCTCGGACGCCGCGGCCCGTGCCGGGTTCGTCTACGTCGAGGACGCCGTCGGCGCGTACGACGGCTTCCAGCTGTGCGACGACACTGCGGCGGCGAACCACCTGAAGTTGGTGCCGCCCGAGGGGGACAAGCTGGGTCGGTATTCGCCGGCGACCTGGATCCCGGGAAGCATGCACCCCAACTCGCTGGGCCACGAGCTGACGGCTGCGGCGACGGTGTGCACGGTGGCCGAACGACTCGAGCTGGCGCCGGTGTCGGGCACGATTTCCGGGTCGCGTTCGTTCGAGTGCGGGGCGCCCGGGGCCCTGGGGGCCGAGGTCGCCGATGTCGCCGATGTCGGCGACGTCGGCGATCCCGCCGGTGGTCCGAGCGGTGTCGACGAGACGTCGGAGGCGTGTGAGGCGGCGCTCGCCCCGGGCGGGGCGGTGACGGTCGACGAGGCGGCCGCCTGCGCGGCAGTGTCGAGGGCGGTCGACGAGCAGATCGAGCAACAGATCGGGGAGCTCGCCGCCGAGGTGTCGGTGGTGACCGAGGAGCTGGTGTCGGACGACGAGTGGATCCGCATCGAGCTGTTCCGCACGGTGCGCGCCCTGGCGTTGCCGCTGCTGCTGCTGCTGGCGCTGGGGATGGTCTTCGCGTGGGGCTTCGCCCAGTTGAGCAACCCGCTGAGCCGTTTCCTCCGCCAGGAACAGAACGGCACGCCTCCCTGAGATCGGGACTGATATCGGGGCGGTGATTTCCCGTTCGGCGTGCTCGTTCCCTGCACTCGGGGCGTGATCCATCGATCAACGAAGGCAACTAGCCTGCGGCGGATGCAGCGGGTGGTCGCGGTCGTGGTGCTGGTCGGCCTCGCCGCCGGCTGCTCGGGCGACGACGACAACGCCGAGTCGACCACCATCCCGGCGGCCGTCGTGACCACGACCGAAGCGACCACTCCGCCGACCAGCGCCCCACCCCCGACGACGGTCCCGCCCACGACCGAGCCGCCCCCCACAACGGAAGCGTCCCCACCGACGACCGAATCACCCCCGACCACCGCGCCGCCCCCATCCACCGTCGATCCGCTGGCAAATCTCGCGCAATCGGTCGCACGAGACGCACAAGCAGGCGATGATGTTCTCTTTGAGGTTCTGGCGGACCCGTCAGCCTCTGACGGTGAAGAGCGACTCCGCCAGTACTTTGTCGGTGAGGCCCTCGAAAGAGCGCTCGACCTGCTCGAGCAGTTCAGGCGCGACGATCTGGTCGTCGAGGCCCACCCGACGGTTCAGCGCACATTCGGTCCAGCGGGAGAGCCCGTTCTCGTGAATGGACCACCAGGCGCGAAGGTCGAAGTCGAGACGTGCCGCCTCGATTCCGACATCGTCCTGGTCGTGTTGGAAGACACCGATCTTCGGGTTCCAGTCAACGACACGATCTCCCGCACGGAGGCCGTGTCGGTGTTTCTGCTGTCGGATGGCATCTGGCAGCTCGAGAGCTGGGAGGCCACGGCTGAGTCGGTTGGAGATGATCCGTGCGAGTGACGCATGTGGCAGCGATGGTGGCGGCGGGCCTCGTTGTGCTGGCGCCCTCGCCGGCGCTTGCGGACAAGACGTTCGGCGGAGGCAACAGTTCGAGCGGCACGGTCTATGTCGGTGCATCGACCGATCCGGTCGTGCATGCCGGTGGCAGGAACGCGTGCAGATGGACGTGGTACACGCGTGGGCAGATCATCGGGCTTGCGCCGAACCAAGGACCTGGTCTGTCGGCGGAGGAGGCGGCCGAGAAGATGGTCGTCGACATCCGCGGCATCGAGTATCGGGTGTACGGCGTCGTCTGCCCGGACGGCTCGAGCATCCGCTTCGTGAACCCGAATCGGCCGCCGAATTTCGAAGCCGCGATCGCCGACCATGCCGAGGACCTCATCGAGTTGCCGGTGCCGAACGTGAACCCACCGGTCGACGGGAGTGGGTACGTGAACCTCGGGATGTGGCTGGCGGTCGAGGAGGCGTCGTATGCGCCGATCACGGCGTCGGCCGGTCCGTTCTGGATGACGGTCACCCCGACGCCCGCTTCGACCACGTTCGAGTTCGGCAACGGCGACTCGGAGACCTGCGAGGTGTTCGGCGTGCCGATCGCCGATCTCGACACGGTCGCCGAGGGTCCGTGCGGGTACACGTACGGCGAGGCCGGCACGTACCCGATCACGGCGACGACGACGTGGTTGTTGCCGTACACGTCGTCGGGTGGCGCGGGAGCGTTGGCTCCGATGGACCGCACGACGACGTTCGATTACACGGTCCGTGAGATCCAGACCGTCGGGGTCGGCGGATAGCCGCCGCTCCGGCTGCGGCGTTGCGCGCCGATCGCTCCCGCCGTTACGCTTCGCTCTCCACTTTGCGCGAGTGGCGGAATGGCAGACGCGCCAGCTTCAGGTGCTGGTGTCCGAAAGGGCGTGAGGGTTCAAGTCCCTCCTCGCGCACAACGGTGATCCGTGTGTACGAGGCCGCGATGATCCCCACCTGACGGTCCGCTCTCTCGGCGTGAGACCATCCAGTGCGCCGGGAGTTCCCGCACTGATCTCCGGCGTGCTCGACGTCGCAGCTCGAGGCTCCGCGAGCGGATCGGTGACCCGTCGCCGTCGTGAGGCTGACTGGGCGCCGATGGAACGTGGCCCGAAGCACGTCGCGAAGCCGTGGGAGCCGACCAACGTCGCCTCTTGGGGGTCGGCCCCTCACCTTCCTCGCGGCGTTCGAGCAGCTGCTGGAACTCGGCGGACGCGGCGTTCCGGGCGAGGGGGTTGGTGTCGCCCTCGACGTCGGCGATGTGGACGAACATGCCATCGGCGAGGCGGAGCGTCGCATAGCGGAGGCCGCCGGGATCGGTGTCCGCGAGCTCGGCGAACACGGCCTCGACGAGGGCCTGGTTCTCGTCGGCTCGATCCGCCGTCGGGCGGTAGTGGACGACGATCATGTGTTCCTCCCGGTCCGGCACTGGCGCGCGTGTTCGCCGAGCGGGTCACATCGGCGCGGGCGTCGCGCCGGACCGTCGGCGGTTGGCCCGGATCCGGAGGAGGAGCAGGGCACCGACCACCGTCGGTGCCCCGACTGCGAGCGGGAGGATGCCGCCCGGATCGAGGCTGCGTTGATCGGCGACCGAGACCGCCAGCACGTTCGAGGCGCTCACGCTGGAGGAATCACGCGAGAGGGCGACGGCGTACACCGCGAACGTGCCGGCGGAGATCGGTTGGATGTTCCAGTCGACCGATGCCGAGGCACCGGGTTCGACGACGCCGACCGGCTTGCTGAGTGTGGAGGTCCAGTCTTCTGGGTCGACCGACGCTGCTCTCGCCGGGTCGGTGACGTCGAGGTGGGCCACGAGCGACGGGCTCGGCGCGGTCGACTCGTTGGAGATCGTGACGACGAGGTCGAGGTTCTCGCCGAGCACGACCGAGCTGTCGGTGGGTTCGACCGTGACCGTGATGCCGTCGAGGCCCGTCGTTGGTGCGGCCGCCGTCGCCGGTGCGGGTACGAGCCACAAGGTGAGGGCCGCGGCGAGCGCGGTCAGCTGGTTCATCGTGAACCTCCGAGCTCGAGGCGGCTGCTCAGGGCCACGGCGAGGGCGGTGAGGACGATCGCGGCGACCACCGGCGAGATCAGGAAGGTCCACTCGCTCGACCACGACTTCTGGTTGACGAGCACCTCCTGCGCGAGTTGGAGTCCGGCGCTGACCGGGTTGGCGCGGATCAGTACCGAGCCGAGCGCGCCCTTGGCCTTGATGGCCGGGAGTTGGCTCGGTGCGGCGAGGAGGAGCAGCAGGGCGACCGAGGCGGCCAGGCTGACCCGGTTCGACATCGACACCGCGCTGACGGCCAGCCCGAGCGCCGTGAGCGCGGCAGCGACGAGGCCGCCGGCGATGATGAGCACGATCACCGCGTCACCGGCCACGCCGGGCCCGTCCGCCATGACGGCGACGAAGGGGAGGGCGACGAGGAGGCATGCGATCCAGACGGTGGTGGCAGCGAGGAGCTTGCCGAGCACGAGGCTGCGGCGTCGGATGGGCGTGACCAGGAGCGCCTCGAGCGTGCCGCGCTCGCGTTCACCCGAGATGGAATCGGCGCTGACGACGAGCGCCGACAGCGTGCCGAGCCCGATCGCGATCTGGACGATGATGCCGACCGACTCGCGGGCGTCGAGCAGGTTGATCCCGGCATCGCCGGCAGCGAGGTAGGCGAGCAGTGACAGCACGAGGGTGAATCCGAACAGCACCGACAACCCCTTCGCGCTCAACCAGAGGTCGGCGCACTCTTGCCGGAACACGATCCACCACGACGGTCGGCGCGGCGCTGTCGCGTCGCCTGACGAGGCCGTCGATGTCGGCGGTGACGTGGATGGTGACGTGGTCGTCGTCATGACGTCGTCTCCTGTTCCTCCCGTGCAGTCAGCGCTCGGAAGGCGTCGCTGAGGCGGGCACCCTGGAGGTCGAACGACCGGGGCTCGACGCCGGCGTCGATCAGGCAGCGAACGATGTCGATTCGGGTGCCGGGCCCAGTGGCCAGCTCGATCCGCAGATCGCCCGGGCGCGAGTTGTCGAACCTCAGGCCTCCCACGGCGGGTGACCGTTGCAGTACGGCCGCCGCGACCCCGGCGTCGGATGGTGCCACCCGAACGGTGCCGAACCCGGCGACGCCCGCCGTCTCGATCACCTCGTCGAGGGTGCCCTCGGCCACGGAACGGCCACGATGCAGGATCCCGATCCGGTCACAGACGCGTTCGACCTCGTCGAGCAGATGACTGCAGAGGACGACGCAGGTGTGCTCCTCCCCGGCGATCCGGGCGAGGTGCTGGAGGACCTCGTCCTTGCCGGTGGGGTCGAGCCCGAGGGTCGGCTCGTCGAGGAACAGCACCGACGGTTTGCTCATCAGCGAGCGGCAGATGCCGAGCCGCTGCCGCATCCCACGGGAGAAGGTGGCGATGCGCTGGCGTCGGTCGCCGACCCCGAACTGGCGGAGGAGTCGCTCGGCCCGTGCGTCGGATTCGGCCCGGGTGAGCCCGAACAGCTGCCCGTAGAAGCCGAGGTATGCGTGCGCCGTCTGCGAGTTCGGGTAGCCGGTGCTCTCCGGCAGGACGCCGATTCGCGACCGGACACGCATCGCCTCGCCGAGCGGGTGACCGGCGACCGTGGCGGTGCCGGAAGCGATGGGGACGATCGTGGTGAGCGCTCGGATCACGCTCGTCTTGCCTGCTCCGTTCGGCCCGAGCAGCCCGTAGATCTCGCCCGGATCGACGGAGAGCGTGACCCCGTCGACTGCGACGAAGTCGCCGTAGGTCACGGTCAAGCCCTCACAGCGCACGCCCGTCATGTCGCCGGGCCTTCGGTTCGCACGCCGCAGCCGTTCCGACTCATCCGCCGAGGTAGGACTCGCCGAGTGGGGTGGTGCCGGCGGCCGCCGCGACCGTGTCATCGACGGTCGTGAACTCGATCAGCTCCTCCCGACCACCGCCGCCGGAGACACCGAACACGAGCACGGGCCCGACGCCGCGGGCGTACAGCTTGTACTCGACCACGTCGGGTTCGATCGTGATCGTGTCCTTGGTGAGGATGGCATCGTCGTAGTGCCCGGTCGGTACCTCGACCTGTTCCTCGATGCTCAGGATCTCGCCGTTGTCCTCGGCTTCGCCGGCGTAGTACTCCTGCCGATACTGCATCCCGTCGGCGGGTTCGGCCGGCATGATGATGCCCGGCAGCGCTCCGTCGACCCCGGCTTCGAACGACCCTCCGGTCGTCGTGACCTCACCGTCCTCGAACTCGGCCGTGTCCTCACCGAGGTACCAGATCGACCCGTTCGAGTCCTGCGCGTACCAGTCGACGGTGTCCTCGATCAGCTCGCCGTCGAGGGTCACGGTGTCGCGCACGACGCGCGCCGTGATGCCGTTGGCGATCTCTCGGGTCTCGGTGCTGACGGTGACGACGACGATGACCTCCTCGCCGTCTTCGTCGATCTCCCGGAGGGTCCACTGGGTGCCGGGCGTCATCGGCCAGTAGGGGTGGTCGATGTCGGTCGTGAAGTCGGCGGGGTCGAGCTCGACGGGCTCGTCGCCCTGGGGGAGATCGAACTCGACGGGCACGTCGGAGGGCGGGTCGGTGGCCTGCGACGCAGCCGTTGACGAGCCTTCGTCGTCACCACATCCGGCCAGGGCGAACCCGGTGAGTGCGAACACAGCAGCGAAACGACCGATCCGGTTCATGACACGGCTCCTCTCGTCGGAGAAATGGGTGCGGTCTCCACCGCCCCACGAGAACAGTGTGCGCCCTCCTCGCTGACCCCCACCTGACGCACCACACCGTCCGATCGGAGTTCACATCCCCCCTCGCCCACCATGAAACCCCTGCTCAGCAGGGGTTTCTTCGCTGTTCTCGAAAAGTCGATTTCTACCGGATCTCTACCCTTGCGCGCGCAAGTGAATGTGCGCTGCCCGGTGGTTGACGTTTCCAGCCGGGCCGCTGGAGACTCATCGCAGGGGCATTTCCCACGCAGCGCCGACGTCAGGCTGGTCGTCTCCGTAATGTTGCATCGCCGCTCATGGTCAATCGTCCGTCGACGATTGGCGTGCCATTGCGGCAAGTCGGCTCACCATCACCAGTGCCTCGTCCCGCTCAACTCGGTGTGTGTGCGAGTTGGTCCTCGAGTTCGGTGTGTCGCTCCCCAAGCGCCCGAATCGTGGCACGCAGCTCTTCGAGGTCTCGCTCTTGACGCAGAGCTAACACCTGCCAGTCCGGGTCATCCGACGAGACCTTCGGCGGCCACAGGCCTTGGGCATTGCAGAACGACTCAAACGCTTCGGCATCGAGGAACCATCGCCGGTGTCCAGCGGACTCTGAAATTTCTGCAAACCTTGCCCTGGTTGATGAGCCACTTGGCCCACTTGGCGCTACGGCCCACCAATGGAGCAGCAACCGAAGGGGTGTAGCTTCTCGCGGGTCGGGCCAGGGCTGACAACCTCGCCGAAAGAGGCGTCTCGGCCGCTCACCGCCGATCGGTCCTGTTGACATTCGCGTGGCCTTAGTAGGGAACGAAACTTCCGGAAAGGATAGCCGGCAGGGAGGCAATGGCAGTCCTGATCGAGATATTTCCGGAAATCCACCACTTCGGCCCTTCCCGGCCTTACTCTGGGCCCATGAGGTCGGGCCGAAGTGTCGAGGGGAGGCGCCGCGCTGTTCAGGCGATCAGCTTCAAAGTGCGCTCAAGGATCCACCAATCGCCTTGCAGAATGTGGTATAGGCCGGTACATTCACAGGTCGGGCTATCTGGCCGCAACGATAGCGCTGACCTGATCCGCCGGTTCGGATATCGGGCGACCGATCTGGGATACACCCTAGATCCTTCTCCCGTTGATTCGCCAGCGGACGATCGATCCGGAGGGTGTTCATGAGCACAACGATGTCAGAGGCTCACGAAGTTGACCGTGAGCGTGCGGACATGGTTGTCGATGCCGACACCGCTTCGGGCTTTGATGACCCGCTCGCAGTTCGTGTCGGACTGTACGTCGGAGCTGACGATCTACCGTGCGAGGGTTGGCCGGCCGATTTCAAGCCGGAGGTTGTGTCGCGCCTCTTGAGCTATATGCCCGCAGACGACTAGCACTTGGTGCGGCGGGTGGCGACAGCGGGGAGTACGCGCTCGGAGATGGCTGCGGATCCCAGCAAGCACGTAGCGGTCTTGGACCCGGAGACTGAGAAGACACGCCAACTTCTCGGTGTACTGAGGCAGCCAGGACAGATGTCGAACGGCGGACGGATGAACTGCTCGACTTGTCGGCGCGTGCTGTTGAATGGACTGTTCGACTTCAGGTGCGATTGCCGCAACGTCGAGGTGGACGGAGCGGATTCGGTCCGCCTCGTTTCGCTGGGCATCTTCCCCAAGAAGCGGTTGCCAGATCTCCGAGTGTTTGATGCATCAGAGACCGAGTTGCCGCTACTCCGTCGCCTCGACCGAACGCGGGCAATCACATCGCTTCTTCTGCAGGACGTCGTAGACGCCATCGGTGTTGATCCCATTGCCGAGAAGGAGCTGACGGAACTCGCCTATAGCTTCGTGAGCAGACAGCCTGCACAGGCGCAGCCGAAGTATGAACTCTATGCGTCCAGACTTCGAGCACTCGCTGGGAGTGAGACTAACGTCGAGCCCCACCTGACCTTCGCCGAACACTTCGTACACAACACCCATGTCCTCGCAGCGACGGAGCAGACCGCAACTGGCTATCAGTTGCTGACTTATCGATACAGCGAGCGTATTCGCGTGCCTCGACGGCCGCGGCTCTCATGGAGCACAATGAGCGTCAAGCTGCTGCTTCGCTATTGGGGAATGACGTTGGGATTGCTGGCTGTCCCATTTGATCTGAAGTTGAGTGGCGCGAGTCACGCTCACTCCTACTACTTGCTCGTTTCCCCGCCATCGGGAACTGAGGTCGAGGCGCTGTACTGGCGCTTCCTGGATCAGCGGTCCGATGGCGGGACCGGGAAAGCCCGTCGGGCCCGACGGCTATATCCACGAGTCCAAGCACGCTGTATTGGCGTGTTATCACCGCGAGAATGATGTCCGTGGCGGGCGAGCCCGTGTGGACGTACGCCTGAATGGCGTGGCACGACGTCCCCTCTGGTTGCTGAATGTGATCCTGCTGGTGGCTGGAATCTACTTGGCCAGGAACGCTGACAAGAATCTGTCCGGTGCCGTTTCACGGTTTGCGGCCATTCCGGCTGGCCTAGTTGCGCTCGCGACCCGAGAGTAAGCATGAGTTGACAGCTGAACTGGGCAAGTGGATGCTTGAGACGGTCACAGGTGCTCCTGTCGGTGCTTGCGGGCGCCGTTGGTTTGGCCGCCGTTGGCGACCTTGTGTCGGGCGATGGGCGACTGGCGGGGATGATCAATGACGAGAGAGTTGCGGCACTGCTGGCGGGAGTACGCGGCCGCGTCGAGCGGGATCCTGGGCTATATCTGCTTCCGCCGAAGTGGCCCGGCAAGTGGCCCCACCGGGACCGTGTCGCACGAATATGCAGATGTAAGCGACTACCGGCGGCGACGGCGCCGGGCGTCACTGCTTGTTGTGTTGGGCTCAACCGTGTTGGCGGCAGCGGCGATCGCAGCCGCGCTGCTCGGGTGAGGCCGGTGGCTGCGTACGTCAGAGCAGCAGGCTGGCGATCTGTCTGGCCGCCTCGTCGTGGAGCGTCGGGCTGACGTGGCTGTAGATGCCGAGGGTGATGGCGATCGTTGAGTGGCCGAGGCGTTCCTGTACGACTCTTGGGTGGATGCCCTGTTCGAG
>CAVVAM010000004.1:0-144776 GCA_963746265.1 uncultured Acidimicrobiaceae bacterium | reverse complement strand
CCTCGAGCGAACCGAGGCCGCTTGCTGGCGCCCACGTCTGAGGCGTCGTCGCAGCAACGGTCTTCATGGCCGCTGTAGGTTGATGACGCCGTGGCCCTTGATGGCTTCGAACTGGAAGGTGCTGGTTCGCGGTGCCGTTCAGCAGGTTCTTGACCTGGTCGGGCGTGAGCTCGGGGCGCTGCTGGAACAGCAGAGCGGCGGCGCCGGACACGACCGCGGTCGACTGTGACGTCCCGGATCCGAGGAACAGGCGGTCATCGCCGGCGACTCGACCGTCGGGTACTCGATGTCGATACGTGAGCCGGGGTTGCGCAGGCTCATGATCGACACGCCTGGGCGAGCAGGTCGGGGTTCCGTTTGCCGTCACCGGACGGCGCCCACATCGGGTTGACCCAGCCGTCGTGCGATCGAGACGAGCCGACGACACGGCGAACACGTAGGGGTTGGTCGCCGGGGTCGCAACCCCACGAACGAGCATCCCTTCGTTGCCGGCCGAGACGACGATGCCGTGCCGCCACGCGTTCTCGACCGCTTTCGACAGCGGGTCGTCGACGTAGTTCTGCTTGCTGTTCGTGTTGTACGACAGGTTCAGCACCCGGATGTTCAACCCGTTGGTGTTGCGGTTCTGCACGACCCAGTCGATCGCCGCGATGACCTGGGACACGTCGACCGCACCGGTGTTGTCGGCCACCTTTGACGCTGACGATCCCGGCGCATGGGGGCGACGAGACAACTGACCCTTCTTCGGCTTGAGCGGGTTGGCGCCCGGGGTGCGACCGGCGATGATGCCCGCCATGTGGGTGCCGTGCCCGAACGTGTCGAGACCGGCAACCACATCGACGCCACTCTCGAACGACAGGTCCGGGCCGACGAACACCTGGCTCGATGACAACTCCCTGACCGGAGCGACCCCGGTGTCGATCACCACGACGTCCACACCGGCACCCGTGTAGCCTGCCGCCCACATGTCGTCGGCACCGATCTGGGTGACCACCTCGGCCAGACTCGTCGGATACGACCCTCTCGAAGAGCTGGCGAGCCCGTCCGACCAACTCTGAGACCACGTGTCGGCCGACAAGAGCTGTGGCGCCGTCGTCGTGATCGTCGCCGGAACCGTCGTGACCGGAACCGTCGTGACCGGAACCGTCGGTGTCGTGGTCGTCGTGACGACGGTGGTCGCCGGGGATGTGTCGCCCTTCTTGCCGCCCTTGCCGGCCGACACGGTGAGGCCGGGAGCGAGAACGAGGCAGCGACGCAGGAGACCGCAACCACAGTCAGGCGGCCGGTAGAAGTTCGTGGTGAGGTCTTCATGACCAGTTGTGTCCTGTCCATGGAGCCTCGGTGGTGCGTCGTGAGGTCGCTGCGGGACGGCACCTCGCAGCGAGCGATGTCGCCGCGTTCCGTGGGGTGCTCATCACCAACGATCCACGCTCCAGCTCGCGCCAGGACCAGGTGGCGCCCGACCACGTCGCTCCGGACCACGTGGCACCCGACCAGGTGGCGCCGGACCAGGTGGCTCCCGACCAGGTCGCTCCCGACCAGGTCGCTCCCGACCAGACACCGCCCGACCAGGTGGCGCCGGACCAGCTCGCTCCCGACCAGGTGGCGCCGGACCAGGTGCCACCGGACCAGCTGGCCCCGTTCCAGGTGCCGCCGGACCAGGTCGCACCCGACGGTGCGCCGACACCTTGCGTGCTCGTGCCGAGTGCCGGCGTGAACTGTTGCTTCGGTGCGCTCAGGGCGACCTTCGGCGCACGGATCGCCTCCTTCGGGCTGATCTTGCCGGAGCCGTCGACGGTGCTGGGCACGTCCTTGAAGTCGATGAACTCCTGCTGGAACACGTACTTGACCTGGTCGTTGGTGAACTCCGGGTACCGGGACAGCATCACCGCCACGAAGCCACTGACGACCGCCGCCGCCTGCGAGCTCCCCGGACCCGAGGAAGTACGTGCCGTCGACGCGAGCGGACGGGTACATCTGGTCGAGCTTGGAGCCGGGCACCCGGAAGCTCATGATCGAGCGGCCGGGGGCGAGGAAGTCGGGCTGGCGGTTCTGGTTGCCGACCGAGCTCCACGGGCGATGAAGTCCTGCGCACCCGACGAGTCGTACATCTCATGGGCGCCGACGGCGATCACGTAGGGGTCGACGGCCGGGCTGTCGATCCCGCCGGCGGCGGTCCACGAACACCGGCCGCGACGACGACGATGCCGGCGTTCACGCCCGCTCGACCGCAGCCGACAGGAGGTCGCCGTGGCTCGTCTGGACACCCGGCATGCCGAGCGACAGGTTCAGGACGCGGATGTTCAGGCCGTTGTCGTTCTTGTGCTCGACGACCCAGTCGATCCCGGCGATCACCTGGGCGATGTCGGTCTGCCCAGTTGCACCACCGCGACCTTCACGCTGACGATGCGGCTGTCGGGGGCGATGCCGCCGACCATGTTGCCGTCGTCGCCGTTGATGATGCCGGCGAGGTGGGTGCCGTGCCCGTAGGTGTCGAGGTTGCGCAGGTTCGGCTGCCCGCCCTCGTTGGAGAGGTCCGGCCCGTAGACGATCTTGCCGGGCTGGTTCAGCCCCACGACCGGCGTGACGCCCGAGTCGATCAGGGCGACGTCGATGCCCTGCCCGGTGGCGCCCTTGCCGGCGTACTCGCCGCTCGACTTCTCCGTGACCATCTTCATGATCACCGGGTCGCCCGGCCTGACGGCCATCGAGAACGAGATCGGACCCGCTTCGACCACGGCAGGAGCGGCGACCGGGGCAGGGATCGCCGCCGAGCCTGCGGTGAGGCCTGCGACGGCCAGCGCCGAGCCGATCGTGGCGATCAGACGGCGCCGCCGGGTCTGGCGGTCCGCGATGGTGTGCGCCCGCCTCATGACCAGCTGCTCCCCGAAGCACCGCGAGGCCGCATCGTGCGTTGTCGGCTCGGTGGCGATTGCGTGTGCTGTGATGTTCATGGTCCCGCCTCGTGATCGTTCCGTGATCGGTGGTCTCGTCGGTGTTCTGACGCTGTTATGTAGAACGACCATGGTGACGATTTCGTTACCCGATCGGGCTCAAGAGTCGCTCACCGGTTCGGCAAGACAGCGTCAACGACGCTCTCGTCGAATGGGGCGTCCGCGACGCGAACCCTGACGGTGCACGGAGAAACCCCCCGGACCGGTAACCGCGGAGAGTGAAATCTTTGACTCAACGGGTGGTGAAGTGTGTCAAGGGATTTCATAATTGGGTCACGCTGGATCACCGGAACCAACACTGGCCGATCCCGTCAACCGGCACCACTTCGGTCTTCCTAGAGATCAACGGCGTCGAGATCTCACGCGCCGGCAACGATGACGTTTACGATCTCGTGATCGATGTCGCCGCCGGCAAACCGACCGTCGACGCGATCGCCGAACGACTTCGCCAACTCGCCACATAACACACGCACAGAATCACCGTCATTCGAGGCCCGCCCGCGTGCGACTTCGGCCCAAGTCGCACGCGAGATAATCCCGGGGGGCGGCCGATGGGTCGACGCTCCTGCCGGCTGTCGATGTTGCGTCCGATTGCTTCGTCGGAAGCGCTCGATCAGAGCGACGAAGGCCATGCGTTCAGTCGCCGGAAATTCTTCGACAGACTCCCGGCGGACGTGCCAGTCAACGTGCTGATGCACAACCCAGCCGCGACCGAAGTAGCCGTCGTGGTCGACATGGATGCCCAACGCGTTCAGGTACTCGACCAGTAGTGGTCGATCGAGACGATCTCGCTTCAGTCGGGCCTCGTATCGTTCCGGCCGCTCGAACGGCTGGACCGTCCCCCACTCGTGCCAACTCCAGTGCCCATCCTCGCAGTGCGCTGCAAGGCTCCGGATTGCCATGAGCGGCGGTTCGCCGGTCGGGCCTTCCATCACCAGCTGGGTCGAGGCATGCCCTGGTCCGTACTTCGGTATGTGCGTTGCGGTGACACAGTTCGCCGCCATGCGGCGAGCGATACCGGCGCGATTGCTGACGGATCTCCGCCGTTGACGAAGTTGTTGAGGTAGGCGGTCCAGGTACCGCAGTCCGCGATCACTTCCGTGGTCCACGGTGCCTCCATGGGATCGAGTCGACCAACGGCGGCCTCGAACTGAAGGGGACCGATGACATCGATCTCGTGGCCGGTTCGGAGTGCCTGGATCTCGGAGAGCACCTCCTGGCACCGGCGGTCGATGAAGGCCACGGTGCAGCCAAGCGGTGCCAATCGCCCCCCAAGTACAGCGTGTTCATCCGGCACGGCCACCACGGGCATCATTGTGGTCGATCGCGGGCGACCGCCGCCCGGACAGGAACGACTGCTCGGTACTTGCAGTGCCCACCGAATCGTCGACCCGTCCTGGATCCGGCAGGATGCTCGGCAGCGTCTCCACCCATAACATCCGCTCCGTAATCCGGTCGACACTCGAGCTGGCACGCCGCATCACGGCCCTGATGCGGCGCCGCATAGTCACGAGCGTGCACGCCAACGTCGGTGCCGGCGGATCGTCTCTCAGACGCCGACGAGGTAGTCGGTGTTCTCGCGTAGCCATCGAGATCGCCACGCTGATCGGTGACGCTCGTCGTCGCTCATCGACTCTCCTTGGAAGGCTCGAGCGTCGTCAAGGATCGTCGCCGCCATCTCCGGCAGCGCCTGGACTTCACCTTCGGTCATGTCGTAGCCCGCTGCGATCGCGGCGGTGGCGAGCTTGGTCGCAGCTGCCCGACGACTGTTGTCGTTCACGTCGGGGCGAGGCCCGCGAACCGACACCGCAAGCAGCGCCGCAGGGTCACAGCAGCGATGCGATGGCGCCGCGAACTCCCAGTCGATCAACCCGACCAACTGGCCGTGTCGATACACCACGTTCGGGTAGCCAACATCGCCATGTGTCCACACGTCGCCGAGCAGCGGCAACGCTCGCCGCGGTAGCGCTCCGACCGGAGGGGCGAAGTCGGCTGTGGCGTCGTGCAGGCGGCGCAGCCACGACGCCAGGCGGCCGAGTTCGGCCGCGTTGGCGCCATCGTCGAGTTGCCACGGCGGTGTGCGATGCGCCGTCCCGTCGAGGTAATCGAGAACCTGGCGGCCCTGCTGGTCGATACCAAGGAATCGCGGTGATCCCTTGAATCCCACCTGCTCGAGATGTGTCAACAGCGCTTCGACAACTTCGCAGCCGGCACCACGCGGGCGCCGAACAGTATTGCCGGCTCGGACCACTGCGCCGTGGTTCTCCGATCCGCCGTCCAACGTGCGCTCATCCACACCTGCATCCTCGCACCCGCCTGTCCGCGATCCGGTCGAACACTTCCCCCACGCACAACCACTGGGTTCGACGCACCCGACGCGCCGCACTGCGGCCCCGATGCGGTGTCACGAAATCCCAGCGGCGGAGTTGTGGGCGCACTCTTGCTCATCCGTCGGTCGTCAGGGTATCCTGACAACGTGAGTGTCATCGTGATACCCGAGGCTCTTCCTCAGGATCCGTTGGCGGCTTTGCGCGTCCTCACCGACAGCGAACACGAACTCGACCGGATTCGCCGCGAGCAGGTCATCGCCGCACGAGCCGCAGGTGCGTCGTGGCAACAAATCGGCGATGCGCTCGGCGTGACTCGTCAATCGGCATGGGAGAGCTTCACCACCGAAGCACGAGCAGCGTTGGCGTCCAACGTGGACGCCAACACCGAACTGGCCGAAGACGACGCACTCGACCTTGCGGTCGATGAGGTTCGAGCCGTGCGCCGTCGTCGCCCGACGAGTTGATCGGTTTCACATCCGTGTTGGTCGTCATCGATGCGAACGTGTTCGTGTCCGCCGCGATCCAACGCGGCACGTCTCATCGGATCATCGAGTCGTGGCTGAGCGGTGCAGCCGACTTCGAGGTCGTGATGAGCCCGGAACTCCTCGGCGAGATTCGCGAGGTACTCACGACTCGTCCTCGACTCCGCAAGTGGATCAGTCTCGAGACTGCGACGCTATTCGTGGACACGATCGAGACGCTTGTCGATCTCGTCGACGACCCCGATGAGGTCCAGACCGAGACACGTGACCCGAACGACGACTTCCTCATCGCACTCGCGAGAGCTCACGATGTCGACGCGATCGTCTCGGGCGACAAGGACCTCCTGGAATGGGAGGAACACGCCCGCCAGTCGTGACGCCCGCCCAGTTCGAGGATCGCGGCAGCACCACATAACTCCGCTCCGTAATCCGGCTTCCGGCTCAAGATCGACGCCGCATCGCGGCCCCACTGCGGCGCCACACTTCCACGGCCATATCAACCAGAATCGAGCGCTCGACGGGCGTCCGAATGGCGAACGCCATCCGGACGTCGCTTCGAGGCGTAATGAAGATCACATGGTCTGAGCTGGCATGTCTCATATGAGTGGTACGAATCGATTCTCACTTACGGGGCCCTATTCGTGACATCGGATGCGACGAGCCAGTAGAGGGACCTTCGGTCACGGTGGATCGGAGAAGCCGGTCGCGTTGCGTGGCTGGCGACGTCGCCGCGTCGATCCGCATCCTGGCGACCTCCGACAGCGTCGACTGGATTGCGTCCGGGCAGCCACCTTGTCGCAGCCGGCGCAGGCCTGTCGGCGGCGGATGCGGTCACGCTGCCGGATCGAGGAGCGTGGTGAGTCGCTTGGTCGTTCGGTGGGCTTGTGCTCGCTCGCGTCCTGTTGCCGGTTGTGTTCGGTGGAATCGGTGGTCGACGAGGAATCGCCATTCCTCTTGTGTGACGACGCCGGTGGCGATCGCGCCGGCGATGGACTGGAGATCGAGGATCGCTTGTGCCTGGTCGGTGACGTCGACTTGGTGGTGGTCGAACATCTCGCCTGTGCGCTCGTCGTCGAGGCTGACGAGGCGGGTGTCGACAGCGGACGGTCGCATCTGTCGGCGTTGTTCGTTTCGGTCGGCGGGGTTGAGGGACCAGTCGCTGTTGCGGAGTCGGTGTGCGAAGTGGGCGAGCATCGGGTGGCCGTGTTGGTCGGCTCTCCGTCGGGCTTCGGACGGATTGATGGTCGCGAGCGCGTGGCACGCGGCGGCCCAGGCGGCGTCGTGGCGGTGGTGCGGGTCGGAGTGGAGTCGTCGGGCTGCGGCTGTCACGACGGGATGAATGATGGTCATCACGACGATCGTGGCGTCTCTGTCGTGGAGTTGGTGGAGTCGGATGAGCGTTTCGAGCGTGTCGTTCTGCTCGATGCTCTGGCGAGCACAGGTGGCGACGATGTCGGGGATGGAGCGTCCGGCGAGTGATGGATGGTTCGCCCACCGAAGCATGGTTGCTCGTTGGCGACGCGGGGCGAGGCATCGCTCGTATTCGATCCGGAGGCTTCGCGTGATCGGGTGGTGGCGATGTGTACGCATGACCTCGCGGTCGGTCGTCGTTGGCATGTCGAACTCCTCGGGTTGAGTGGTCGACGTCACCCTCTGGGAGTCGGTTCACGCCAACCGTCACGGCGCTCGGCGGCTCGTCCTGAGCGGCGGTGAGGGTCGACACTTCGGTTGGCGGCGGGTCCTGCCAGGGCGATCACGCGGGGTTGGGCCACGGCGTGAGGGTTGGCCTGCCACCGACGAGTTCGGCTCCCTGACCTGGGGATATGCGAGAAGTGTGAAGGTTGGATGCGGTTCCAACTGGTGGGTGATCGTCGCCTTTCCTGAACGATGACGGTTGACGTGATCGGTTGCGGGCGGACTGGGCGCCATGACGTCGCTGCCGGAGAACTCCTCGATCTCACCACTGGAAACTGCACTGGTCGCCGCGCTCATCGGAGCCGGCGGCTGTGGAGCTGTGGTGTGGGCGGGTGCGGTCGGCTCGTCGAGGCTGATCGGGCGGACATTGCCGGTCGATCTCGCGGATGCCGTCCGTGCGCTACCGAAGCTGGTGGTGGAACCGGGTGATCCGGCGGGTGCGTGGCCTGACGAGGCGCAGTCGGCAGTCGCGGCTCCGCTCGTCTATTGGTCGTGCACTGTGTTCGTCGCGGCTGTGGTCGCGGGTGTGGCGCTGGTGGCGTGGCGCTGGTGGCGTGGGCGGGCGAATGGTCGACGCCGGTTGGGGGTCGACGCGCACGCGCGCTTCGCGACGCGTTCGGAGCTGCGTCCGCTGTTGATTCCCGGTCCGGTACCGGGCCGTTTCGTGTTCGGTCGATGGGGGAACCGACTGGTCGCGACGGAGAATCGACGATGGGCACCGCAGACGCCTCGGCCCGGTCCGACGATTGGTCGACCGAGCGACGGGAGGGTCGTTGTCGGCTCGGGCGGGTGACATGACGTCGATCGCGATCTGCGGTCCGACGCGATGTGGCAAGACGTCGCAGTGCGCGGTGCCGGGCCTGCTGGACTGGGCCGGCCCGGCGGTCGTGTTGTCGGTCAAGCGCGACCTGATGGACACGACGATCGCTCGGCGTCGCGAGCTCGGATCGGTGCGAGTGTTCGACCCGGGAGGGCTGCTGCGGACGTCGTCGAGCAGTCACATCACGATCAAGCCGGACGAGGTTGCACGATGGTCACCGCTGCGGACGGCCCACACGGCGACGGGCATGAAGAAGGCGGGGGAGTCGTTGGCGGCGTGGACTCCGAAAGCAGGTGTTGACGGTGGCATGGACTTCTGGGCGACACAGGGCAAGTTGTTGTTCACCGGTTTGCTCGGCGCAGCCGCGCTGTCACCGAATCCGTCGATGCTTCATCTCGCACAGTGGGTGTTCGACATGGTTCGTCCGAACTCGCCCGGAGGGTGCCCGCCGGAGGAGATCCTGAGGCGGCGCCTTCGTGATCCCGACCCCGCTGTTCGGGAGGCGGCCGACGCGGCGATTCGGCATCTCAACTCGATCTGGAACAAGCCCGATGACCGGATCCTCGCGAGCGTGTACTCGACTGCGCAGACCGTCTGCGACCCGTGGCTCGACCCGCATGTTGTCGCCGCGACCGACCTCGACCACAGCTCCGACGGCGAGACGGCTGGCTGGGTCGACTTGGAGTGGTTGATGGACACCGGCGAGGCCGGTGATCGGGCGAACACGCTCTACCTGTTGGTGTCCCAGGACGACTACAAGCGTCTCGCCCCGGTGCTCGCCGGCCTGCTGTCGGACCTCAAAGCGCAGGTGTACGAGTGGGACATGCAGGGCCGCGCGATGCCGGCCCCGTTGCTGATGCTGATCGACGAAGCCGGCAACATCCCGCTGAGCTGGCTCCCCGAGGTTTCGTCGACGTGCGTCGGGCTCGGCATTCAGCTCGTGACGATCTGGCAGTCACTCGCCCAGATCCAGGAGTCGTACGGCAAACGCGCCGACATCTTGTTGACGAACCACGCCACAAAGCTGTTCTTCCCGGGGTCGTCCGACGATGCCACGCTCGGGTACGCCTCGAAGATCGCCGGCGACGAATCGATCGAGCGGCGATCGTGGTCCCGAGATGTCGGCGGAGCGAGACGATCGATCTCCGGACAGGACTCACAAGAACCGCTCGTGCCGTACTTCTTGACCCGGCTCCCGAAGTACGGGTCGGCCTTGCTCATCCACTCGAACCTGCCGCCCGCCCACATCACCGGCCGCAAGTGGTGGCAGGACCGACGCCTCGCCGCGATGGTCCCGACCCGACCAACGGTCGCTGCGCAGCCGACCGGCACTGGCCCGTGGGCACCGACGCCGATCGTCGTGCGGCCACGTCCGGCGTGGGCCGTCGAGGACCCGACCGGCGATGAGGTCACACCATGAAGCAGCGGACCACCGACCACGCGCACGTGATCGCCGAACTCCACGTCGGTCTCACCGACCGCATCAAGGAACTGACCACCGGTGACGATTGGACGAGCTACCTCGAGACCGCCCGCCGATTCCATCGGTACTCGCCACAGAACCAACTGCTCCTCGCGCTCCAAGGCGCCGAAGGTCACGTCGCCTCCTACCGCAACTGGCTTCGCATCCCGGCCCAAGACGGAGGGTTCTGTCAGGTGGCGAAGGGCCAGCGCGGCCTCACGATCCTCGCACCGATCGTCGCCCGTGTCGTCGACGACGCCGCCGGCGACGAGAAAGTTCAACGACGACTGCGCGGCTTTCGGACCGTCAAGGTGTTCCACCAAGGCCAACTCGTCGGCCCACCCGACATCCCCGAACCCGAGCTGCCCACCCTGCTCACCGGTACCGATCGGTGGCAGCACGTCTGGGCGGCCACGACGGAGCACCTCGCTGCTGTCGGATATCAGGTTGGTCTGCACACCCGAACGACGGACGAGCTGTGGAACGGCGTCACCAACTTCGCCGACCGCACGATCAAGATCGGTGACGACCTCGAACCACCGCAACGACTGAAGACGCTCCTCCACGAGTGGGCCCACGTCGAACTTGGTCACGAACATCGCCGCCACATCGACCGCGCCGTCCGAGAGATCGAAGCCGAATCGGTCGCCTATCTGGTCGCGCAAACCGTCGGCCTGGACGCAGCTGACTACACCATTCCGTACGTGGCCGGCTGGTCCGGCGGCAACCTTGATCTCATCGAAGCCACCGCAACCACCGTGCTCGCCACCACCAAGACACTCATCGAGAACCTCGAGCACCGACTCGACATCGAGCTCGCGCCCGAGATCCTCGACTACGCCACCGCCACCGAACCGACTCCCATCCACGCCGAACTCGACCGGGCCAGCACGCTGCATCCGTCGATGCATCGAGGCAGCGAACGTGGCGAGCACGACCCAAGACCGGCGTTCGACGGCGCCAACGCGCTGACACTTCCAGGGTTCGAACCGCCACCTACCGACGCTGCACCGCCGACGTCGAGCGACGACCGAGCGTTCCTCGAAGGACTCATCACGAACCTGGAACCAGAAGCCGCCGATCGATTCATCGAACTGATCCACCGACCCGACCTCGCCGCACCTGCAGCGGTCCTGCTCGCCGACGCCGGTCTCACCGCCAACCAGGTCACCCGCACGCTCCGAGCGCTGCATGTGGAGCCCGACGAGATCCGAACCGCGCTTCTGACAGCCGTCGACGATCCCGAACGACCGACCCTGTTCGCCCACGCCGAAGTCGCAGCAGCACTCGACGACCAACCAACGCTCGACGCATCCGTGAAGGCCGACCTCACCTCCGACAACGCGCGGCTCCTCCGCCGCACGATCCACCACGCCGAACCCGACCGCGTCGCTGCAATGGCGTACGCGCTCGGCATCGAAACCCACGAAGCGATCGCCATCTCCGCGCTCACGACCGCCAACCCGCGCACCACGCTCGAGCTAGCGGTCGCGTTCAACAAGGGCGACGTCGCACGTGCCCTCGCCGACGTCACGAGCGTGTGGCCCGAACCCACCGGCGGCTGGGACCGTCACGTCCCACCACAGCTCCTCGCAGCCACGAGCCGACCGGACGACCGCTACGCACGATCCGAAGCGATCCTCGACGAATGGGCAACGATGAGATCCGGCCCGCCGATGTCGATCGGCCCACCGGAGTAGCAGCAGCTCTCACGAGTGGGCAGTGCTGAGGACAACGCGCGACGACTCAGGCAGCTTGTTCGATCGACGACACCCAGGAGTCGAGTGCCGCCACGTCATGCAGGATTCCAGCGCGCGCATTCGGCGAGTCTCGACAGCCGACGCCCAGGACTTCATGCCGCCCGAGGCCGAGCAGGTCAAGACGTTGCTCTACCCGCGGGACCCGTCGCTCGACCCCCAGCTCGTGTGGAAGGGCAAGGACGAACAGGACGCCGAGGACCTTGAAGTCGCCGCCCCGCCGATCTTCATTCAGGAGAAGATCGACCCGCGCGTGCTCGTCGAGAACCTCCGCCAGACGTCGAAGGCTGGCGAAACCGAACCGGAACTGACCCTGTTCGAGACGTTCGATGGGCTCGACGGGCTCGACATCGTCGACTTCTACCAGCACGAGGCCGAACTGGTCGAACCGCATGATCCTCGGCGACAGCCTCCAGGTGATGGGCTCAGCCTCGCCGAGCGCGAGGGCCTGCGCGGCAAGGTCCAGATGATCTATCTCGACCCGCCCTACGGCATCAAGTTCGGATCGAACTGGCAGATGAGCGCCAGGAATCGCGACGTCAAAGACGGGAAGATGGAGGACGCGACCTTCGAGGTCGAGCAGATCAAGGCGTTCCGTGACACCTGGGAGCTCGGCATCCACTCGTATCTCGCGTACCTGCGCGATCGTCTCATCGTGGCACGCGACCTGCTGACCGAGAGTGGCAGCTGCTTCGTCCAGATTGGCGACGAGAACGTTCACCTCGTCCGCAGCCTGATGGACGAGGTGTTCGGCAGCGAGAACTTCGTCTCTCAAATCACCTATAAGACGACCAGTAGTGCGACCAGCGAGTTCCTGGCAGGCATCTGCGACTTCGTGCTGTGGTATGGGCGTGAGCGCTCAAGCATGAAGTACCGGGCACCGTATCGAACAAAGGTGCTTGGCGAAGCGGGAACCACCCAGTACACGTGGGTGGAGCGACAAAACGGTGAGCGTTGTCAAGCCTCGGCCGGCTCTGGAGACAGAGTGTTTGCGCACGACAACCTGACATCGCAGTCTGGTGGTGCAACGACTATTTTCCCTTACGAGTTCGAGGGCCGTACCTTCAGCCCAAACAAGGGCGGATGGAAGACAAACATCGAAGGGATGTCGCGACTGGATTCTGCGGGCCGGCTGATGGTGATTGGGAACAGTCTCCGTTACATCAGGTTTCTCGACGACTTCCCGGTCGCTCCCATCCCAAGCCTCTGGGACGACACGGTCACGTCAGGATTTGGCGACCCGAAGTCTTACGTGGTGCAGACCAACTCCAAAGTGATCGAACGATGTATGGCCATGAGTACCGATCCGGGTGACCTCGTGCTCGACCCGACATGCGGCTCTGGCACCACGGCCTTTGTCGCAGAGCAATGGGGGCGAAGATGGATCACGATTGACACTTCACGAGTCGCGCTCGCGTTGGCAAGGCAGCGCGTTTTGGGTGCTCGATTCCCCTTCTACCTGCTAGCGGACTCGGAAGGCGGCCGTTCGATGGAGAGTGAACTCTCAGCTTCTCCGGCGCCGGCGGAGCCGCCGAGCGAGGATATTCGCCGAGGATTCGTCTACGAGCGCGTGCCACATATCATGCTCAAGTCGATCGTCAACAACCCTGACATCAAGGGGGGAATGACTAGGGATGAGATAGACGCGGCGATTCGTCGACACGCCGAATTCGAGTTGCTGTACGACAAACCCTATGAGGACAAGTCAAAGGTGCGAGTAGCCGGACCGTTCACGGTTGAGTCGTTGTCGCCGCATCGCTCGTTGGCGTTCGCCGGTGAGGCGCCCGAAGATCTGCCGAAGTCGGAGCTGATCGCGGATCAGGAGGCGGGGTCGGCGTCGTTCGAGTCGATGATCCTGGAGAACCTCGGCCGAGCCGGCATCCAGAACGGTCGCCGCAACGAACGGCTGAACTTCGCGTCGGTCGACTCGTATGCGGGCGACTATGTGCAGGCGGTCGCGGAGACCAAGGTGGATGAGGGTGTCGAGCCACAGCGGATCGGGATCGCGATCGGCCCGCAGTACGGCACGGTCGGCCCGCCGTTCATCAAGAACGCCGCCCGCGAAGCACTGCGTGCAGAGCCGAGGCTGGACATGTTGGCGATCCTGGCGTTTTCCTTCGACCCGCAGGCGCTGGGCATCGATCAAGACTACGTGTCGAGCACCGAGGGTTTCGCCGACGTCGCCGCCGAACGGAGTCTCGGCCGACTGCCGGTGCTGCTGGTGCGGATGAACAACGATCTGGTGATGGGCGACGACCTGAAGAAGACCGGGTCGGGCAACTTGTTCACGGTGTTCGGTGAGCCCGACATCGAGATCACGACCGACGACGACCAAGTGACCGTCGAGATCCTCGGTGTCGACGTGTACGACCCGTCGACCGGCGAGGTCCGCAGCCGCGACACCGACCACATCGCGTTGTGGATGATCGACACCAACTACAACGAAGAATCGTTCTTCGTCCGCCACTGCTACTTCACCGGCGGCAACGACCCCTACCAGCGGCTGAAGCGAGCGTTGAAGGCCGACATCGACGAAGACGCCTGGGCCACCCTCTACCAGACGGTGTCAGCCGCCCCTTCCCCAAACCCGAGACCGGCAAGATCGCCGTGAAGGTCATCAACGACTACGGCGACGAAGTGATGCAGGTCTTCGAGGTCGAATGATTCCGAGCGCTAGGAGTGAGCATGTCGGCATCTGAGTTCTTCGAGCACGACCCCAGCGAGGAGTCCGAGGAGGATCTCGAGGCATCAGCGCTGAAAGCAATCCGTTCGGCGTTCGTCACGGGGAGCGACTGGACGACGGAGACGCTGCTCTCGCAGATGAGGCGCGGCAACATAGACGTGAGCCCAAGCTTCCAGCGGCGCGAGGTCTGGGATCCGGTTCGAAAGAGCAGGTTCATCGAATCGATCCTCCTAAATCTGCCTATACCTCAGATCGTGCTGGCCGAGCGACGGGATGCGAAGAACGCCTACATCGTGCTGGATGGAAAGCAGCGATTGCTGGCGATTCGTCAGTTCTGCGCAAACCCTGAATCCCACGCTGAGGACGCCGCATTTGACAACTTGCGGCTGCGCGGGCTCGACGTCCTCAAGGAGCTCAACCATTCGACGTACCAGGACCTCCACCGGTCAGCGGAGTCGGGCAACCTCGCTGCCTTCGACAACCACACGATCCGAACCGTGGTCGTACGCAACTGGCCGGATGACGACTTCTTGTATCGCGTCTTCCTTCGGTTGAACACCGGCAGTGTCCCATTGTCGACTCAGGAGCTACGGCAGGCTCTCGTGCCCGGTCCGTTCGTCGAGTTCGCAGATCAGTACGCTGCGGGGAGCCGATCCATCCAGTCTGCACTGCGAATCGAAGCGCCCGACTTCCGTATGCGCGACACCGAGATTTTGGTGCGCTTCTTCGGCTTTCGCTGGTACGCCGACGAGTACCGAGGCGACCTCAAGAAGTTCCTGGACTCCACGTGCGCCAATCTCAACGACGCCTGGCCAGCCGAGGCCGAGCGGATCAAGCAGGACGCCGAGGCCTGCGATGCTGCGATCGACGCAACAGTCTCGATCTTCGGCGACCGTGAGGCCTTCTCTCGCTGGCGCGACGGTGCCTACGACCGCCGGTTCAATCGAGCGATCTTCGACATCATGACGTACTACCTCTCAAATGGAGAGGTTCGGCAAGCCGCGCTTGGTCGATCAGGCGATGTGCAGCACGCCTTCGAATCGATCTGCACCGACGACGTCGACTTCTTCAACTCGCTCAGCTCGACAACGAAGAGCGCCAGAGCGACTGCGTACCGGTTCACAGCGTGGGCCGACAGGCTGTCGGCAACACTTGGCCTCGATGTCAGCGCTCCAGCGCGCTTCGTGGAAGTGATCGAAGCTGATCGGTGAGCCATGCAGACGGGCGAATACCGATCGCTTGTGCGGAGACTGCGCGAGCTGAGGAGTCGATTCCTCCCAGCGCTTGACCCGACGGGTCATTACTCGGATGAGGACTACGACCGGGTCCGTGCGTTGCAGCTCCTCGCGGACGCGGAGGTCGAGGGCTACCTCGAGGAAGCCGGCAAGTCCGTGGTCGCCAGTTGCAGTACGAAGTACCACGCGGACAGCGTCGCGAGGGTCGACGATCGTTGCTCTGGTTGCGTTCAACGATGCGTCCGCCGACAAGACGGCTGCGGACTCCCTCGAGTCGATCGTCAGAAACCGGGTGAGTCAGTACTTCCACAACGTGGCGAACAACCATGGGCTGAAGGAGCAGCACTGCTTTGCTCTCCTTCGCCCTTTGGGCGTTACCGAGAGCCATCTGCCCCCGGGCTTCGGCGCCCTCATGGACTCCTTCGGAGCGGCTCGCGGCCGTATTGCCCATACTGGAGTTGGGGCTCAGACCCCTCCGGACCCCGGCGACACGAACGAGACATTGAAGCGGGTGGCGATTGCACTTCGATCGATCGACCGAATGCTGGTGAGGTTGCGGGACGAGTAGTGATTGCTCACCAACGCATCGGGGCCATACGGCGTTTGACGCCGGTGACACATGGATGAGCGCATGACCGACAGTGAGACGCCCGTCGGTCCCATGGACCTCATGGCTGTCCATCTGGCTGCGTCGATGGGGGTGGGCCAGCGCAGAGTTCTTCCGACGATCGATCGGCAACTTCGGGAGCTTCCGCTCCGACAGTCCTTGCTGCTGCTCAGCGAGATCTGCGGCAAGGTAGACAGGCTCTCTCTCGACCCAGCGGAGCAAGTCGCGTTTGCGCATCGCGTGCTTCCTCCGCAGGCGGCTCGACGGGCGGAGCCGCTGCTTCTTCGGGACCATCCTCGGACCGGCGCGCTCTCATCGCAGGTCATCGCGCTGCTCGGCATCCGTCTGCTCGCGGTCTCACCCGATACTGCGCCGCCGGTGGATGACGTACCGGAGCTCGCACGCCGACTCGGCGGACTGTGCCTCAGCCTCGCGGATCACGTGGGCGATGCATCGCAGAGCAGCGAGTCGACAATCCTCGAGGTGGTTCGTCTCGGCGTCTTCTACGCATCGAGCGAGCACCCTGGTTGGCTGAGCCTCGCAGGTCGCCTTTACTTCGACGTGCTCCCAGCTCTTGCTCAGCACCCCGATTGGATGGCACCGCTCGAGCGCTTCCGTGAAGGCGCCGCCATCGCGCTCGAACGCTTCTGGGCCATCACCGCGATGCAGGGGTCGGCTGCGGAGCACTCGGACGAGCACTTCCAGTTTCCCCTGAACCTTCACGAGCATCCGATTCCAGACGCCGAGCTGGAAGCTTGGCGTGACCTCTTGACGCAGTCGATGGAGGATGCAGCGTCGCTCGCCAGGCAGGACATCGAGCAGCCCGTTGGTTGGTCCATGAGCTCGGTGTGGAAGCGGCCAATCGTTGACTTTGGCGAAGGGCGCGGGCCAACACTCCGACCACGGCTGCTCTCCATGCAGGCTGAACCGGCCCAGATGTTCTGGCACGTCCGCGATGTACTGATCGGACAAGGTGTCGATCACACCGCCTGGAGTGGCCTGTACGGCGCCGCTGTTGAGCGCCTTGGTGTCGAACTCGCACGCGAACTTCTGCCGTCGGATGTAGTGCTCGATGAGGGCGAGTTCACCGAGAGGTGGGGGATTCCGGCAGGCCCGCAGCGTGCCGATCTGGGGGTTGTCACACAGGACGGGGATCTCGTCGTCGTTGACTTCGTATCGCGGCAGTTCACGCGCGACACGACGAGCACTGGCGACTTCTCGGCACTCGCCAAGGACCTCAAGCTTGCGGTTGCTGAGAAGCTGCCGCAGGTCGACAAGACGCTCGAACACGCCATAGCACGCGAACCCGAGGCGATGAGGTTGTACCCGGTTGTCGTCACCGGCGGACCCCTTCCCTACATCCCGATGCTCGACCAAGTGATCGAGGATGAGCTCGCAGGGCAGGAGATGACTGTTGTTGGCAACGATCCGAGGTGCACGGCCTGGGTCGCGATGGATCTGCTCAACTTCAACCTCTTGCTGCGCGCCTGTGTCTTGCTCGATGTGGGCATCGGGCGGTTGATCGACGAATGGCAGAACTCTGGACTCGGGCGGAACACGTTCCGAGCCTGGTTCCTGCTGTCTGGGCGCGGCAAGGGCCTAGAGGGTGGCGGCTTGCCCGACGATTGGATCGAGCGGATCAACCGTTACTTGACCCAATGGCCATGACTCGCCCCCGTCATCGCGGGACCGACGCGCAGACTGTCCTGACTTCGCAGGATCGACAGCCCTTACCGGGGCTCGCCGTGAAGTCCCTCGACCTGAGGCGGACCGCGACCCTCATCGCTTCGGTCTCGGACGTGCGCGAGCGCGGCCGACCCGACATCGACGTCGGCACGGTTCGCCTTCTTGAGGTCGTGGACGTAGGCGCCCCGCACGTCGAGGCCCTCGCGCCGGCCGGCGTCGGCGTAGACCTGGAGCTGGAGGTCGTGGTCGTCCTCGCCCTTCGTCGACGTCTTGTAGTCGACGATCGCGAGGCCGGTCGGCACGCCGTCCTCCTGGTCGAGGATCACGTCGGCCCGGCCGCTGACCGTGACACCGTCGAGGCGGAGCTCGAACGGCCGCTCCGTCTCCCACACCCGGTACAGGTCGCTCTGGTAGCTCGGTCGACGTAGTCGCCGATCAGCGTCGCGCGCCGCGTCCTTCATCTGGCGGTGGGCCGACTTGTTCGCGGTCGGCAGGAAGAACTGGTCGTCGAGCATCGGTCGATCTCGTCGCCGATCGGGACGCGTGCCGGTCTCCCGGGTGTGGTCGGCGACCGGCGGAGCACGTGGTGCACGGCCTTGCCGTAGCCGAGCTCGGGAGCGAGGCGCGGCTGGAAGCCGAGCAGTCCGCGCAGTCGGTACGCCATGCCGCACGCCGAGGAACTGCGACAGCTCGCTGAAGGTGAGCGTGACCGGCTCGCTCCTCGTCGGCCCTGCGTCGGCTCGACTACCGGGAACGTCGACGTCGTCCGGGCTCGCAGCTCCGGCCGTCGACCTCGTCGAAGTACGGGCTCGGTCGGACGCGCTTCGTCGTTGACCCGCTCGTGGCGGGAGACGCAGACGAAGTCCCGGGCCCGTGTCATCGCCACGTAGAACAGCCGGCGCTCGTCGGCGTCGCTGCCCTCGTAGCGGGCGGCGTTGAACATCGTCGCGGGGCAGCAGCCAGTCCTGCGCTGTGCCCGTCTTCGACGTACGGGAAGCGGCTCGCCGTCATCGACGGCACGAACACCACCGGCCACTCGAGCCCCTTCGCCCGGTGGACCGTCGTCAGGTCGACCGCGTCGAGATCGACGTCCGGCTCGCCGTCGAACCCCTCGTAGGCGCCCTGGGCGTAGTTGACGATGTGGATCGCCAGGTTCTTGTAGTACCAGGTGCCACGGTCCTGGCCGCCGACCTGCTCGCCCGGGCGCGTTGGCGTCGGGTCGGGCGCGGCGCCGCACCGACTCGTAGTCGGCGAGCAGCATGGTGAACCGGGCGAGCGTGCCGAGCCGGTTGCACGGTCAGCTGCGTCGTCGGGGTCCCACGCGCTGACCTCGAGCACGTCGCACAGCTCGTAGAAGTCGCCGACCAGGTCGGACGGCTTGCGATCCTGGTTGGCGTGCCGCCTTCCAGGCCGCGAGGAGCGTGCGCAGCGCCTTGCGCGTGCTGGCCGTCGATCCCGAAGAGCGGCTGGTACTCGTCGAGCAGGTCGTCCTCGGCGATCACCTGGAGCGCCGCGCCCGTAGCCCGGACCGCCATCGATGTCGGCGAGCCAGCAGAACGTCTGGCCGAGCAGCATCGGCCTCGGGCGGGTCGAACAGCCCGGTTCGTCCGCCCGGCTGGACGGGAATGTCGAACGTGGCGAACTGCTCGACGAGCGCCGGATACGAGCGTGCGCGCCCGCACCAGGACCGCGATGTCGCGGTAGGCGACGCCGTGGTCGTCGTGGAGGTCGAGGATCATGTGTCGCGATCCAGCCGGCCTCCTCGGCGCTGGGTCTCCGCCGACCAGACGCGACCGACTCGCCCGTTGAGCTCGACTTCGCGGTCGGGCTCCATCTGCTTGTCGAGTCGATTCGGGATCGTCTGGGCGAACGCGTTCGCGGCCTCGATGATCTCGGGCCGGCTGCGGCGGTTCGTCGAGATCGAGAACGTCTGCGACGTCGGGGTAGCGCTCGGTGAAGCTGGACGATGTTGCCGACGTCCGACCCGCGCCACTGGTAGATCGCCTGGTCGTCGTCGCCCACCACGCACAGCTCGGCGCCGCCGCCGATCGAGCAGCTCGATCAGCCGCTCCTGGGCCGGGTTGACGTCCTGGTACTCGTCGACGATCAGGTGCCGCAGTCGGCGTGCACCGCCGCGGCGACGGCCGGATCGCCGAGCGCGTGCGACGGCCTGGACGATCTGCTGGCCGTAGGTCAGGAGCCGGTATCGCTCGAGCATCGCGAGGTAGTCGCGCAGGATCTCGCCGAACGGCCCTGGCACGGTGGCCGGGTCGAGCAGCTCGTTCTCGACGACATCGACGCTGCGGGCGAACGTGTCGATCGACGGCGAACATGCCGGTTCGTTGGGTCGAGTTCGCGACGCCGAGCCGGTTCGCCTCGCGGGACGAGGAACGCCGTGAGCTGGTTCTCGTCGAGCACGTCGTACGTCTCGTACCGGGGCACGTACTGCTGGAGCAGCCGGAAGCAGTACGCGTGGATCGTCCCGACGAACAGCCCGACGAGCTGGTCGAGCGCCGCCGCGCCCATCCGCTCCTCGACGCGCGACGGCGATGCGATGCTTGAGCTCCGCCGCAGCCCGCTCCGTGAACGTGAACGCCACGATGGCCCGCGGGCGGAACGCCTTCGGCGAGGAGGTCGGCAACCCGCTGCGACACGACCTCGGTCTTGCCGGAGCCGGCCGCCGCGATGATCTGCAGGTGCGAGCCCGCGATGCTGCACCGCACGCAGTGCGTCACCGGTGAGTTGAGGTGCCTTCATCCGACCGGCCTCATCAGGCGCATTCTCGCACCTGGGTTCGTTGCGAGGCACTTCTGGCGCTAGCGCCAGCGCCAGTGCCGGCGTCGACGTTCGGTGGTTGTCTGTTCACACTCGATGAACCTCGGTAGCTACGGTTGCTAGCAATGGCACCTGAGGCGGGCGAACCAAATGGAGCGGCCCCAGCCGCTCAGTGTGTGGGACGCCGTCCGTCCTCACTCCTGTCTGAGATTCTCGATGATGCCATCGGCGCGATTAGCGACGAGATCGCGGCATCCTTCGACGATCCGTCGTCAACAACTGCTCTTCGTGATGGCCGCTTCGAAGGGCGAATCGGTGGGATGGACGTGTGGACGTTCGAGGCAGATCAAACAATGCCCGTCCCGCCCGAGACGCCGGCGCGCCTCAAGCTCCAAGGAGAAGAACCAGTCGAGGCTTTTGTGCTCGCCGTCAACGATCTTGACATCGTGATTGGCACGTACGAGGCCATCGGTGAGGACGTTGCCAGCGGACGGCTTTCGCTCGAGCCCACCTTCATCCTCGACGCGTTGCGTGACCGTCTCGCTGACTTCGGGGGCGACCCAGCCGGCGAACAATTGCTCGAGACCTTGCTCGATCTGAACGACGTCGCCGACGCTCCCTCGGCTGTGCAGGTTCCACTGGTGGACGGCCTTCCTGGTCTCAGCGCCGAGCAACGTAATGTCGTCGCTCGTGCCGTACGAGATGGAGTTCAGTTCATCTGGGGTCCGCCCGGCACCGGGAAGACCGGTACCTTGGCAGCGACGGTGCAGCACCTCGTCGATCAGGGCCAGCGGGTGCTGGTGCTCGCACACGCCAACGCTGCCGTCGACGTCGCTATGGTGCGCCTCGCCGATCGCATGGCTGACCATGTGATGCTTGTCGCCGGGCGCGTCCTCCGGGCCGGCACACCCAGCTCGGAGGAGGCTCGGTCCAATCCGTGGATCAACCCCGACGAGGTCCTGCGCCGAAGTGTGCCCGCCCTCGTGGCCGAGCAAGATGCCCTGATCGGTCGCCGAACGCAGATCGCCAGAGACCTGCGTCGTTCCGGGGGTGATCGCTCGACGCTCACCGCCGAACTCGAAGTGGTGCGGAGCGAACTCTCTGCGGTGCGAAAGCGGCTGACCGAGGCTCGCAACGAGCTGCTGACGGAGGCGGTTGTGATCGGGGCGACCCTCTCGCGCTTCGCCATCAGTGACCTCATCTGGAACTGGCCGGCCGACGTCATCATCATTGATGAGGTCAGCATGGCCGCCAGCCCATTCGTGGTCGCTGCAGCCACACGAGGCCCACGAACGCTTGCCCTCTTCGGCGACTTCCGCCAACTCCCGCCCGTCGCCCGTTCCAGCACAGCAGCCGCAGAACGGTGGCTCATCATAGATGTGTTCACGCTCGCAGGCGTCACCGAGCGGATCGAGCTCGGGAGAGCGGATGCCCGGCTGTCGGTGCTACAGACCCAGTTCCGCATGGGTTCCGACATCGCGACGGTAATCAGCAAGTTCGCCTACTTCGGGCTGCTTCGAACTGATATCGGCGCCGACGAGCGCGCCGCCGCGCTGGCAGAGGTCGGCCCGGCACCAGGGTCACAACTGGTCATTGTTGACACGAGTGAATGGTGCACACCGTGTCTCGTCGACGCTGATCCCGATTCGTACTCCAGGTTCAATTTGCCGAGCTGCCTTCTCGGTGTCACGCTCGCCCAACAGCTGCTCGCGTCGGGATTGTCCGGCGTCGGCCTGATCGCCGCCTACCGGGCGCAGGCGCGGCTCGCGGCCGACCTGTTGCGAGACGAGCCTCGAATCAACGCGGCCACGACACACCGATTCCAGGGTGCGGAGAGCGACGGGATCATCCTCGATCTTGTGGACGCGTTCCCGCAGGCCGGGCCGAGCATTCTCACCGGTGGGGACCCCGACCTCGCCACCCGGCTCTTCAACGTGGGTGTGTCACGGGCCCGGGGCAAGTTGATCGTGCTTGTCGACCTCGATTTCCTCGGGAACCAACACCCACGGGCGTCGCCGGCTCGCCAACTCATCAGTCTGATGCAGGATCGAGGAGCTGCGGTGTTGGGCGTCGCCGACCTCGAGCTTGGGGACAAAGGGGTGGTTGCGTGGTCGTCGTCGTGGTCCGAGGGCATCGCTTCCGAGCCGGTTGACGCGATCAGCCGAATGGATGTTTCCGTACCCGATGACCGCTACATGACCGGTCAGTTCAGCGGACTCTTGCATCGCCTATCCGGTTCAGGTCTCCCGATCACTTGTCGAGTACCGATCGCCACTGCGGCAAACCTGGAAGACTCAAAGATCGACATCAAACTCAAGACCCTCGGCGCGGGCCCGATAGCACTTGTCGAGGGATCTGAGTTAGGCGGGAGCGCGATGTTGATCGGAAGTCAGAACCCAAGGTCATCAGCCGGACGTATTGCGTCCGAGCACGCGATACGAACCGCGTGGAAGCTGCTGACCGGCGAGGTCCGCGGCTGATGGCGTTCCTCGTCCCTGACAACCTCGGTAGCCGGAAGGACGTCAGCGACTCGATCCGCCGAGTCGCCAAAGCGTTCCAGACTGGCCTCGACGATGACGTCACGGTCTGGTTCGAACCGCTGTTCGACCCGACCAACGAACATCCACATCTCGTCGTGCTGGATCCGAGGGTCGGCGTCATCGTTCTCGAGGTGTTGAAAGGTCGGCAAGGATCGTTGTTGGGCGCCTTGCGGGGACGCATCCGACTCGAGATTGATGGTGAAGAGGTCGAGGTCGACGACCCGCTCGAACGGGCCGAACGCTTTGCAGCGTCGCTGCGTCGACGAATCAGCGACCGGCCGTCGCTCGCAGGCGTTCACGTTGGAGCGGCCGCCGTGTTGAGCGGCCTCAGCCGGGACGAGGCCGGATCGAAGAAGGTCGACAGCGTGATCGATCTCGACCGCACAATCTTCAAGCCCGATCTCGACAAGGCCATCAGCGACGGCAACGGAGCGGCCATCTTGCGGGTGCTGTCGCGAGCCGTAGCCGGCACGACAGCGAACGAGGATGAGTTGAACGAGCAGCAGCTCAACGAACTCCGCGGCGTCATCCACCCCGACGTCGTGATCCAACCGGCTTTCGATCAAGGCGCGCTCTTCACCGCGCTGGCCGACGACGACGTGGTCAACGTGATGGACCGTCGCCAGGAAGCGATGGCCAAGAGCCTCGGCAGTGGCCATCGCGTGATCCGTGGCGTCGCGGGCAGTGGCAAGACCTTGGTGCTGGTCCACCGGGCGAAGCTGTTGGCGCGAGTGCTTCCAACTCAGCGCGTCCTATTGACCTGCTTCACGAAGTCGTTGGCGAGCCAACTCCGCACCCAACTGAGTGAGTACCCGAACATCGAGGTCATGCACCTCGATGCACTCATGGCCCAAGCGATCAAGGCAGCTGGGCTGAAGCATCCTGGATTCGGGACGAACGCCACGCCGGTCGGCAAGGTGGCGCTGGAAGCCGCTGGGAGGGGCGGAGTGAAGTCGTACCGTGCAGTACTCGTCGACGAGGCTCAAGACTTCGACACCGAGGCACTGGAGTTCTGCGTCAAACTCCTCGGCGACGGCGACCCCGAGGATCAAGACCTCGTGATCGTTGCCGACTCAGCACAAAACATCTTCCGGAAGAACTTCCGCTGGAAGGACGCAGGAATCCAGGCCCAAGGGCGCACACGAATCCTGCGAGTGAACTACCGCAACACCCGCCAGATCCTCGAGTTCGCCCACGGCTTCCTGATTGCCGACGCGAGCATCAAAGTCGACGAAGTTCCGGGCGACGAGGACGAACTGACGATCGTGCCCGCCGAGTCATCCGAGCGGGACGGTCCGTCACCGGCCGTCGAGATCACCGACGATGTTGACAGCGAAGTCGCTGCCGTCGTTGTTGCCGTCCAGCGCGAGCTGAGAACAGGAGTACCAGTCGCAGCATCGCCGTGCTCTACGGCGAGCCATCGTCTGGCGATGAGACCCGAGGCGCTGCGGTCACCGCAGCGCTGGCAGCTGCTGGTGTCCCGCACTTCTGGGTGACCGACCCCAAGGAACGCGACAACAAGCATATGGCAGGTTCAACCGACGAGCCGGTCGTCGTGTCGACTATTCACTCAGCGAAGGGGCTCGAGTACCCGCACGTCATCGTGTGTGGCCTCGGTGCACGCGACGACCAGACCACCGCCCGAAAGCTTCTCTACGTCGGCTTCACCCGGGCCACTCACCATCTCTCCGTCGTGACCCACAGAGGCTCCCCATTCTGTGAGTCGCTCGCCGCCCTGTCCTGAATGGTTCGAATCACCCGACGCTCACCGGAGCATCGAAATGAATCGACGATCGGACGATCCGTGAGGCCTTGGTCGGGCACAGAGTTCGAAGTGGTGACTGTGCGGGGGCTCAACCGGCAGGCCATTCAAAATCGACGATGAGTGGAACGTGGTCGGAGTGCCCGGCCAATTCCGGTGTCCCGGCAACCCAGTCCTCGAAGGTCCCGACACGGACGGCAGACAGCCGTTCGATCAACTCGCGATGCATGAACACGAAGTCGATGTGGAATGGCTCGTCCTGGTGGTATCGATGGAAGTACGTCGCGTGTGTTTCGTCCCCGAACGGCGTGCCCGTGAAGTGGTGGTAGGCGCTCGTGTAGCCGAGATCGGCAAGGTCGTCGAAGATCCCTCGAAGAACGCCGGTGCGTAAATCCTCGTTTCCGTTCGGGGACACATTGAAGTCACCAGCCACGATGCACGGCTGCTCTGTCAAGAACTCTCGGTAGGCCGAGATTGATGCCGCTGCCTCGGGCCCGTATGGGCCCGATTTTGGGCAAGTCCAGATCCCCAGGACGCCGAAGCCGGCGTCGGTGTTGGCCGCCACGGTCCAACGGCCCTGCCCTGGTCGTTCAGCCAAGCCGACCACTTGAGTTCCGAACCCTGCGACCACGAGGCCGCGATCCTCGAGTTCGCCGGCGCCGACCCACGACGCCTCGGGCATGTCGAACGTGGAGGGCGGGGCTGTGAGGCTCGCCTCGCAGAGCACCGCGATATCTGTTCCGAGCTCCACGACGCGAGGCAGGTCTCGGAGTAGACCACGATTGATGTTCCAGCTCACGAACCTCATCCTCCGAAACCTAGCCCGCTCTGGGTTTGCCAAGTCCGAGAGATCTTGATGATGTCGGCCTGGAGCTCGATCCGAAGGGTCGTGCAGATCGAATCCGCCAGGCTGCGATAGCCGCACCTACCGGGGCTGTCAGACCGAGAGGCTGGCTCCGCACGACCAGTGGCCCGCGGCATCGGAGCCAACAAGTTGGGACTGCCCGTCGCTGCGATTGGGGCCGGCATTGTTCGGCACGTGAGTAGTCCTGTCGGACTTGGGGCTCAAGGAGATGTTCGGCCGCTACGGCGGTGTAGCCGGGTTCGTGGGCGGCGGACGAACGGGACGACGCGCGACCGTTCTAACCGCCTGTAACGACTGTCGGCCGAACATTCTCCAAGGAGGGTCGCGACGCCGGTGATGTCGATCGTATGCAGTACTACAGCGTTGGATCGAGGAGCTGCGCCGCTCGCTTCGCTGTGTCGGATGGTCTACGGCCGAGGCTGCGGACGTACTCGGCGGTGGTCGACGGGTCGGAGTGGCCGACGTGCCGGGCGACGTCCGCGAGGTCGAGTCCGCCCGCTGCGTACAGCGCGGTCACCACGGTGCGCCGGCCGCTGTGGCTGGCGAGCCCGGTTGGATCGAGGCCGGCCAGTTTGGCGGCTCGGCCGATCTCCTTCGTGACCGTCTGACGGCTCGCCAGTGCGCCGTGAATAGTGGTGAACACCATCGAGAGCAACTCGCCGTCGTAGACGTGCGTTGGCCAGGCTTCCCCGAATCGATCGCGTTCGGCTTGCTGCTCGGTGAACCGTTGGCGGAGGTGGGCGATCGCGACGGGGGCGAGGTAGTGGATGCCTTCGGCGCCGGAGGTCTTGGTCGAACCGAGCACCATCCCGACGGATGGGGTGTACGCGGCCCCGCGGCGGATCTGCGCTGTTCCGTGGTCGAGGTCGAGGTCTTCCCAGGCGAGGCCGAGCACCTCGCTGACGCGCCAGCCCTGGCAGAAGAGCAGCGTGACGGCGGCGCCCAATCTCAGAGGCTGAGCGGCCATGATGAGCGCCTTCGCCTCATCTGGTGACAGGGCTCGACCGGCACTGACCCGCTTGGCGCGTGGGGCCTTCACGAGATCGAACGGGTTCGACGCGAGGAGCCCGACCTTGACCGCTTCGGTGAACGCCTGGCGGCACACCTTTCGGCAGTTGAGCACCGTGTACGGCGCGAACGAATCGAGCAGGTTGGATTGCCAGGTCGTCAACACCTCCGGGCCGACGTCGACGACTGCCAGTCCCCCGATGTCCTTCGCGAGATAGCCGGCGAACTTGCGGTAGCTGTCGAGGGTCGAGGTCCGCACCTGGTGTCGGGCCACCGATTCGAGCCACCATTCGGTGAGTTCCTGCACGGTGGTCTCCCGTGAGAACCGACTTCCGACCCTCGGGCTCGCCTCGATCTCGGCGAGCCGTTGATCGCGCTTGGCCTCGACCTTCGCCCGAGTGGTGCCGGCGACACGGTGGACCTTGCCACTGGCATCTCGGTACGTCGCCCGCCACATGCCCGCCCGGACACGTCCGCTCTTTTCGGTTCTGGGTGGTTCGAAGTACACCGACCCGTCGCCGTTGGCGTTCTTCGAGGCGACCTCGAACGCACCCTCGCCGACATCGATTCGCTTCCCCCGGGGCTGCTTCGGCATCCGCCACTCCTTCGCTCGCCGGTCCCCACGAGCCAAATTGGTGGAGTAACCGGTGGAGTAACCGTACCCCAGGTGGAGTAACCGGTGGAGTAACGCTCCAGAAACGTCAGCGGACGTCTGTGGACGTCAGCGAACAAAACGCCTGGTCAGAGGGGCCGAATCCGCACGTTGGCGGATTTCGGCGGAAGTGGGCAAACCCACTCGTGGAGCTGGGGGGAATCGAACCCCCGTCCAACAGTCTGAGAACGGACCCGATACGACCATTCCCGCTTCACACCTGCGCAGGTGTACCGGCGAGTCGGCTGCTCACCCGGAGGTGGGCCACGAATCGTCTTTCCGAATCGTCAGCGGTCTTTCTCGCCGTCAGTGGTCTTTCCCACCGTCATCCCTCACTTCTGTTGCCGGGCTGTGATGGATTGGCCCCGTGCGGCATTGCTGCTCACGATGACTCTCTGATCACCTGAGTTGAATCAGGCGGCGAGAGCGAACTGCTCATCGGCAATTCTTTGGGTTGCCCCGTTTAGCGAGTCTGAGCAACTCGGGTCGCAAACCCGCCCAACAGTTCTGATGTCGAAACCAGTCAGCCCCTTGAAACGGTATGTCACTCCGTAGTGTACGGCCCCGGACGCCGACCGGCATCGGGGGTTCAGTCGATCAGGCTGTTCTCGCACTCTTCGCCGGCGAGCACGGCGGCCACACTCTCGAGTGTGGTGGTCGCGATCGCGTCGAGCGCCTCGTGCGTCAGGAACGCCTGATGGGCCGTGATCAACACGTTCGGGAACGTCAACAGCCGCGCGAACACGTCGTCGCCGATCACCTCGCCGCTGCGGTCCTCGAAGAACAGATCGCCTTCTTCCTCGTAGACGTCGAGTGCCAGCGAGCCGATCTGCTTCGACTTGAGCCCGTCGATCGCAGCGGCGGTGTCGATCAGTGCGCCGCGACCGGTGTTCACGACCATCGCCCCGCGCCGCATCGACGCGATCGTGTCGGCATCGATCAGGTGGTGCGTCTCATCGGTGAGCGGGCAGTTCAGCGTGACGATGTCGCTCTCCGCCAGCGCCGTGTCCAGGTCGGTGTACTCCACGCCGAGGCTCAGCAGATGCTCGTCGTGGAACGGGTCGACCGCCAACACCCGGCAGCGAAGATGCCACATGAGACGGGCGACGATGCGCCCGATCTGGCCGGTTCCGACCACGGCGACCGTCTTGCCGGCGAGGTCGAACCCGACGAGACCGTCGAGCGAGAAGTTGCCGTCACGCACCCGGCCGTACGCCCGGTGGATGTTGCGGTTCAGCGCCAGGATCAACGCGAGGGTGTGTTCGGCAACGGCGTTGGGGGAGTACGCAGGCACACGAACCACGTCGAGCCCGAGCCGCTTGGCAGCGTCGAGATCGACGTTGTTGAACCCTGCGCACCGCATGGCGATGCACCTGGTGCCAGCCGCTGCCAACCGCTCCAGCACCCCGGCTGACAAGTCGTCGTTGACGAACGCGCACACCGCCGGCGCGCCACCCCCCAGTTCGGCGGTCGCGGGGCCCAGCCGATCACTCACGAACGACAAGTCGAAACCGTGCGCGCCGTTGGCTGCGACGAACGCCTCTTCGTCATAGGACTTCGACGAGAACAACCTGATGTCGGCCATACCCCAGTATGTCGCCGAGCCGGCGCAGGTGAGCCCGAACGGCCACGTCGCAACCAGGTGGTCATGTTCCTCGGCCGTTCACGCAGACCCGGACGACAGTACCCACGCGTGACGCTCGCGACCGACGAAGTCTCACGCGGCGATCGCCGGCGCCGCCGGGTCGAACAACTTGTCGAACACGTTCACCCGGTCGAACTGCATCGCGTACTGCCGCGCGACCACCTCGCGTCGCCTGAGCTCGGAGGTGGTGATCCCACCGGTCGCGTGGTCGATCGCTTCGGCGATGGCCTGGGGCGAGCCCTGCCGGACGAGGAGCGCATGTTCGCCGACCGCTTCCGGGATACCGCCCGTTGTGCACGTGATGACGGGCCCGCCGCCGGCGAGCATCTTCTCGACCAGGGCGATCCCGAACGTCTCCACGAACTCGGGTCGTGGCTTGCTCGGCAGCGCGAAGGCCGAGCTGCCCGCCATCAGCGCCGGCTTCTCCTCGTCGGACACGTCGTCGAGGAACACGATGCGATGTGCGGCCGGAGACGACGCCGCCTGCGATCGGAGGGCCACGGCCTCGGGCCCGTTCCCCGCGATCACGAGCTGGACGTGATGGCGCGAACGGCTACGCGAGAAGCCGGCGATCAGGTCGTCGACGCCCTTGGCCTTGGACAGCCGCGACAAGAACAAGACGTACCGGTCACGCTCGATCCCGCGGTGGGCAACCACCCGTTCGATCGCGCTGTCGCTCAACTCGGTGTACTGGCGACTGTCGATGGCCGGATACGAGATCGTGACCCGCTCGCGGCATCGTTCGGCGAAGTCCGTGCCGTGCCGGGCATCGATCTCGCTCGCCGCCGCGGCGATGACGTCGCGCGTGTACTCCGACACGGCGACACACCGATCGTTCGACAGGTACGTCGCGAACAGATGGGCGGCCGCTCCGAAGCGCCCCGACTCCACGCACGACCTCACGACGTTCGTGATGTCCGATCCGACAGCCTCGGCGATCGTGCTGAGCTGCATCGTGAGCCCGGTCGCCGCAGCCGCGTTGCGGGCCTCGGCGACGATCGTGGCGTGCGGCGCGAGGTAGAGCGACATGCACACCGTCGGCACCCCGTCGGTGAACAGCTCGATCAGGCGACCGGTCATCCCGCCCGTGAAGCGCCCGTCGGGCACCTTGTAGTCACCCACTGCGGCAGGACGTTCGACCGTGATGCCGTCGCTGTACGGTGACACCGCGTCGAGCGGCTTCAGCGGCAGCCCTGCGGTTCGCAGTGTGTCGAGCTGCCACGTGACGATGCGGACGTCGTCGAAACCGCGGGTCAAGGCGACCTCGGCGAGGTTGCGAGCCTCGCCGGAGTGGCCGCAGATCACCGGGTCGGCGCGGACCACGATCACGAGACGTCGAGACGGCTGATCTGACTTCATGTTCTGCTGCTCCCTGTGTGTCGAGCGGTACCGAGGAACGGAGGACGAGATGTGGTGGCCCAGCCGGACGGGCTCGGACCGAGGTCGAATTGCAGCGTCGCTGCATTACGCAACTCGTTGCCCGTGAGCCACGACCGATTCAGCTCCCTGCCGTCGACGCGTACGGCCCGGACGAACCGGGGTGGGGCCGTCGGGTCGGGTTCGACGAAGCCGGTCGTCTCGATCGTCAGTGGCGAGTCGTCCAACTGCATCCGGATGTGTTCGAACGACGGACTGTTGAGCAGCACCAGGTTCTGGCCTGCGACGGGGAACAGCCCGAGCGACGCCCACACGTACCACGAGCTCAAGCCGCCGGAGTCGTCATTGCCGGGCAGCCCGCCACGACCCACGCCGAACTGGTTGTTGATCGCGGCGTGCACGATCTCCGTCGTGCGATCGGGGCGACCGACGTAGTGGTAGGCCCACGGCGCTTCCATGTCCGGCTCGTTGTTCAGGCCCTCGAAGCGGTCGAGCGCGTAGCCGCCCGCCATCTCGTCGGGGCCAGGATGTTCGCCCGGCTGCTTCACCGGGTCCGCCCCGAACCCGAAGAACCGGTCGAGCAGGTCGGTGAACGCTCGGTCACCTCCGGCCAGTGCGATGCGGCGGGCCATGTCGTGGACCAGGCGGAACGAGTAGTTCCACCTGCCGCCCTCGTAGAACGACGAGTCCACGAGGAGTCCGGTGGCCGGATCGAACGCTCGCTCCCACCCCGACGCGAGCGCCTCGAACTGTCCGGCCAGTGCCTCGTCACCGAGTCGGCGGGCGATCACCGCAGTGCACTGATACGCGAACGCGACATCGAGCGTGTGGCTGATCGGATGCGTGATCCCGCGCTCGAGGTACTCCTCGCCGTAGGCGCGTCGAAGATCGCCGTGCATGTTGACCAACGCCCAGTCCCAGTCGATGCCTCTCACCTCGAGGTGGCAGAGGTCGGCCAGGAACGTGTGCGCCAGCCCGCTCGCCTGCCGCGCGAAGCGGTCGGCGCCCTTCGCCATCCGGTAGCCGATCGGCAGGTTGCCCTCCTCCTCGCAGATGTGGAGCAGTGCGTTGGCGAGCTCGATCGACCGTTCGGGGAACAGCGCCGTGATCAGCGGCAGCTGCGTGCGGTAGATGTCCCACATCGTGCAGATGTCGAACGCGAAGGGGCCCGCCGACGGCCAGAACGGGCTCTCACCATGGGCGAAGCAGGGTTTGATCAACGAGTGGTAGAGCGCGGTCGCGAACACGGTCTCCCGGTCGCTCGACGGCGACGACACCTGGACTCGGTCGAGATGTTCCGACCACGTCGATCGGGTGGCGTCGCTTCGGCGGTCGAACGCCAGCGGGTCAGCTCCGCAGTCGGCTAGCAGATTGTGCCGAGCCTGCTCGACCCCGCGCAGCGAGAAGCCGAACCGCAGCTCGACCGTCTGTCCGCTCACCGTCGGCCCCCGCCACAGCATGCCGAACGGTCGCAACGTGGTCGGGCGGATGAAGTCGAACTCGAGCCGGGTGCCGCCCTGCATCAGACGGCGGTCGTACCAGAGCATCTGCCGCCATCCGGCGGCGTCGCACTCGACGTGGAACGCGAGCGGTGCGCCCTCGACGACGACCTCTCCCTGCGCCGACCCGGGTGTGAGTGACTGCACCTGTGCCCGGATCGGCACTGTTGCACCGTTGTCGATGGCCAGCCCACCGAGGGACAGGTCGACCACGAGTCGGGCATCTGCGTGATCGGGGAAGGTGTACCGATGGACGGCCGACTTGGGTCCGACGGTGATCTCGCACCGGACTCCGGAGCCGAGCATCGCGGAGTAGTAGCCGGGTTCGGCGAGTTCGTCGCTCAGGTCCCAGGCCGTACCCAGCGCGTCGAGCGGCTCGACCATCGGCGTGACGCGGAAGTAGTTGTAGTACTTGCGGATCGCGCCGGTTCCCGACTGCTGGAAGTGTGTGAAGCCGGTCGCTCCGAGGCGCTCGAAGAGCCGACCGGGCACGCCTTCGGTAGTGAGGTCGTAGCAGCCGTAGCCGGTGGGGTAGGCACCCGAGTACGCGGTGGCCGAGACCATGCCGAACGGGTGCGTCGCGCCGGGGTGCGTGTTGCCGACCTGCGGCTTCGGCCACCACCACGTGGCCGCCAGACCCCCGGGTGCGGGCAGGTCGGTGGCGTCGGTCCCGATGAACGGGTCGACGCGTCGGAACATGATACGGACACTACGAAGACTGCGCGACCCGCTGGCGTTGGGCGGGTATCGGCTCGATGAACAGTCCGTGCGATCCGGGGACCACGCCCCACAACGCCGAGCGGGCCCCTCCGATCGGAGGGGCCCACCCGGGTTGTCGGAACCGGGAAGCCCGGCCCGAGATCTGTCAGACGCTGGTCGTCTGCGGTGTGTCCTGGAGCAACGCTTCGGGGATCGTGTCCGGTGCGGATTCGTACATCTGCTTGCGTGTGTGCCAGAGGAAGGCGACACCCATCACCAGGCAGACCACGCCGAGCCCGGCCAGCAGTGCGGCCACGCCGAGGGCGAGTTGCAGGGTGCTGTGGGTGGCGGCGCCGACACCGAGTTCGGCGACGAGTGCGTGTGCGGTACCGCTCCAGGCGCCCTCACGGGCCGGCCCGTCGAGCAGGTCGGTGCGATCGAACCCGGTCCAGTAGCGGCCGTCGACCGGGACCATGTAGGTGCCGGGCTCGAGCACTTCGCCTTGATACGTTGCGACGGAGCCGTTGTACGTGCCGTCGGCAGCGAGCTGCTCCGACTCGATCGCGGCGGTGATGTCATCGGCGGTCAAGGTGACGGCCTGCTCGCCATGGAGCACGTGGAAGACGATCGTGGCCATCTGGAACATGTACTCGCTGGCGGTGTTCACGAGCGGATCGTCCGGATCCATGTCGCTGTCGACGACCGGGAAGTTCCAGTCGTCCTTCAGCAGGGTCATGATCCCCTCGGCACCTTCGACGGTGCCGCGATCGATCAACTGGCCGTCCTCGTTGTAGCTGAGTTCGACGTTCTGGGCCTCGCTGAACGACTGCAGTGATCCGTAGCCGCCCTGGACCTTGCTGTAGGCGACTCCGGCGCCTACGAAGTAGCCGAACCCGACGATGATCATGAAGACTCCGAGTAGTCCGAGTGGCTTCCTCAACATGACAACCCTTCTTTCGTGTGTATCGCGGTGTGATTCGTGATCTGTTTTCCCGAACCTCTAGCTCTCATGATCGGCTTTGTCGATCGCTGTCCGTCAGGGGCCAAGGTCCTGACATTCGAGGGACAATGGTGGGACTTCCCTGCCTCTTCGCGGCCAGGTACTTCGATCTAGCGTGGTGGCATGTCCGAAGCGTTCATCGTCGAAGCCGTTCGCACCCCCGTCGGCCGCCGCGGCGGCGGCCTGTCACAGATCCACCCGGCCGACATCGGCGGGCACGTCATCCGCTCGTTGATGGAGCGTTCGAAGGTCGACCCGCACGCCGTCGAAGACGTGATCTTCGGATGCCTCGACACGATCGGTCCGCAGGCCGGTGACATCGCCCGCACCTGCGGGCTGGTCGGTGGTCTCCCCGAGCACGTCCCCGGTGTCACCATCGACCGCCAATGTGGTTCCGCGCAGCAGTCGGTCCACTTCGCGGCCCAGGCCGTGATGTCGGGCACGATGGACGTCGTGATCGCCGGCGGCGTGCAGAACATGTCGCAGGTGCCGATCCTCGCCTCGGCCGAACTCGGTCAGGAGGAGGGTTTCAGCCCGTACACCAGCTCGCCGGGTTGGAACACGATCTACGGGGCCGGAGAGGTCAGCCAGTTCGTCGGCGCGGAGATGATGGTCGACAAGTGGGATCTGACCCGCGACGAGATGGAGGCCTTCGCGGTCGAGTCCCACGAGCGTGCGCTCCGGGCACAGGCCGAGGGGCGCTTCGACAACGAGATCGTGCCGATCAACGACGTCGAACGCGATGAGGGCCCGCGCGAGCCGAACTGGGACAAGATCCGTTCGCTCCCGACGCTCACCCCTGATGGCAAGCTCACCGCCGCCGTCGCGAGCCAGATCTCCGATGGTTCGGCCGCGATGCTCATCATGAACGAGCGGGGGGTCGAGGAACACGGTGTCACGCCGCGGGCGCGGATCCACCACATGTCGGTGTGGGCCGACGACCCGATCATGATGCTGTCGGCGCCGATCCCGGCGACCCACCGGGCACTCGCCAAGACCGGTCTCACGGCGAGCGACATCGACCTCGTCGAGATCAACGAGGCGTTTGCGCCGGTGCCGATGGCATGGTTGCGCGAGACCGACTTCGAGCACGAGCAGGTCAACGTCAACGGCGGTGCGATCGCGCTGGGCCACCCGCTCGGGTGCACGGGCGCCCGCCTGATGATCACGCTCCTCAACGAGCTCGAGCGGACCGGCGGCCGCTACGGGCTGCAGACGATGTGCGAGGGTGGGGGCCAGGCGAACGTCACCATCATCGAACGCCTCTGACCATCGACCGACAGGAGCAATGACATGAATGGACCCGCAGACGTGTGGCGGCAAGCCGCCGACAAGTTCGACAGTGTGCTGGAGGAGGTCGGCGACGACCAGTGGGAAGCAGCGACCCCGTGCGATGGTTGGACCGTGCGCGATCTCGTGGACCACGTCCTCCATTGGCAAGCCCAGGGTGGCGCAGTGCTTGGCGCCGGCACATCGCCGGGCGACGACTGGGCGACGATCCGGCCGGCGCTGTCGGCCGCGCTCGACGATCCCTCCAACCTCGAGGGGACCAGCGAAGCGATGGGCGGCATGCCGAAGCACCAGGTGCTCGGGTTCGTGATCGGCGACCTCTTGATCCACTCGTGGGATCTGGCCCGATCGGTCGGTGCCGACGACTCGCTGCCGGCCGAAGCGGTCGAGGCCACGATGCTCGGTCTGAGCAGGGCTCCGGCCGAGATGCTCCGCAGCCCGACCATGTTCGGTGAGCCGACCGAGGTGCCCGACGACGCGAGTGCACAGGACCGGCTCCTCGCGTTCGTGGGCCGCACCCCCTGAACCGGCACCGCTGATGCGAGGCGTCATCAGTCGCCCGCGCCGCTCCGCAACTCCGACATGAGGTGATCGATCTTGTCGTGCAGCACGTGCAGATCCTGCTCGGCGTGGATGGCGACCCTGAGCGCCTCCCGGTCGCGCATCCGGTCGCGCGCGGCGGCCCGGCGCTGCGTGACCAGGATCAGCGGTCCCTGCAGTGCGGTGACGCATGCGAGCACGGCGCTGATCACCGCCAACATCACGACCGGGTAAGGCTCGAACGGTTGCCACACGACGTTCACCGTCAGCCAGGTGGCGAGCAGCACGAGCACGGTTCCGGCGAACCACCACGTCGCGACGAGGTCGGCGATCGCCGCCGCCACCTGCTCGCCTCGGCCCATCTCCTCGTCTTCGTAGCGGCTCAACATGTGACCGCAGGCCGGACACTCCCAGGGACGATCGCTCATCGTCCCAGTCTGCTCGCTCGGGTCGGGCTGGCTACCGTCGTTCCATGGTCACCATTCGTCGCGCCAGCGAGGACGACGTCGGTCGTGTGGCGCGCACCGTGTGCCTCGCGTTCGCGGACGATCCCGTGATGCGGTGGCTCGTCCCCGACGACGACGAGTACGAGGCGCAGCACCAGGTGATGTTCGGCAACGTCGCCCGTCGATGGTTGGCGACCGAGTCGCTGTGGTGCACCGACGACGTGGTCGCCATCGCCGGATGGGTGCCGCCGGGCCGCCCCGAAGTCGATCCCGACGGGGTCGTCCAGTACGAGCATCCCGGATGGCGGCTCGCACGATTCGCCGCCCTGCGAGAGGCGATGGGCGCCAACACTCCGCCCGAACCGCACTGGTATCTCAACATGTTGGCCACTCACCCCGACTGGCAACGCCAGGGCCTGGGCGGCAGCCTGATGGGGACGGTGTTCGAACTGGCCGACGAGCAGGGGCTGCCGTGCTACCTCGAGACCGAGACGGCCGCGAACGTCGCCTACTACCGCCACCACGGTTTCGTGATCCGCAGCGAGTGGGACGTCGCGACGGCAGACAGCGAGGGTCCGCACATGTGGGGCATGCTGCGGCCGGCGGGTTGACGCGGGCATGACCGAGCCTCGGTTCCGTCTCGCCGGCACGGTGTTGAGCACTCGAGATGTCCAGGCGCTCGCCGGCTTCTACGAGTGTCTGCTCGGTTGGCCCCGGCTGATGGACGAGGAGGGCTGGGTCGTCCTTCGCGATGCACCCGATTCGACCGCGCTGTCGTTCCACGAGGACACCGAGTACCTACCGCCGACCTGGCCGTCGGTGGCGGGACAGCAGCAGATGATGCTCCATCTCGACATCGCCACCGACGATCTCGACGCCGCGGTCGCCCACGCGATCGAGTGTGGCGCTGCGCTCGCCCGCCACCAACCCTCGGCCGACGAGCGGGTGCTCCTCGACCCGGACGGCCATCCGTTCTGCCTGATCGCGACCACGAGTTGGTCGTGAGTGACAGGATGATCGACATGGACCTGCGCGTGACGACCACCACGCTGAGCACTCGCGACGCGTGCGGTCTCGCCGATTTCTACGAGCGCCTCCTCGGCTGGGAACGCGGGGCCGACGAACCCGGATGGGTCACCCTCCGCGAACCGGGAGCTTCGCACGGTCTCGGCTTCCACGAGGACGTCGAGTACGTGCCGCCCATCTGGCCCTCGCTACCCGACACGCAGCAGATGATGGTCCACCTCGAGATCGGTTGCCCCGACGTCGAGGTCGCGGTGAGCCACGCCATCGAGTGCGGCGCCACCCTCGCCGATCACCAACCCCAGCCCGACGTTCGCGTCATGTTCGACCCCGACGGACACCCCTTCTGCCTGTTCCCGCTGCAGCGCTGATCGACTCATGACCGTGTCCGAACCCCCGCCCCGCACCATGCGTGCCGCCATGCTCCTCGGCAACGGTGGCCCCGAGATGCTCGAGGTCCGCGACGACGTGCCGGTCCCGCCGTTCGGCGACGACGATGTGCTGATCCGAGTGGCGGCATGCGGCGTCAACAACACCGACATCAACACCCGGGTGGGCTGGTACAGCAAGCTCGTGACGGCTCCGACGTCCGGCGACGGTTTTGCCGATGCCGGATCCGGCGACTCCACATGGGGTGGCGCTGGCCCCACCTTCCCGAGGGTGCAGGGGGCCGACCCGTGCGGGGTGGTCGTCGCGGTCGGCGCAACGGTGGATGCCGGCCTCATCGCGCGGCGCGTCGTCGTCGACCCCTGGATCCGCGATCCGGATCACCCGGCCGACCGGGCGCGGGCGGGATACCTGGGCAGCGAGTTCGACGGCGGCTTTGCCGAGTACTGCGCCGTACCGGCGCGCAACGTCCATCCGATCGGCATCGACCTCCCCGACGTCGTGTTGGCCGGTCTGGCGTGTTCGTGGTCGACCGCGGCGCACATGCTCGACCGTGTCGACCTCGAGCGCGGTCAACGGATCGCCGTGACGGGGGCGTCCGGTGGTGTCGGCTCGGCTCTGGTCCGGCTCGCCAAGGTTCGTGGCGCCCACGTGACGGCCGTCGCCGGCAGGTCGAAGCTCGACGCCGTGGTCGCGCTCGGGGCCGATGCCGTGGTGCCGCGGGACACGGACGACCTCGCCGCGGTCGCGGCCGGCCGGGCCGGTCGGCGGTTCGACGTGGTGGCCGACGTCGTCGGCGGTCCGGATGTGGGTCGATGGATCGACGAGCTCGTGCGGGGTGGCCGGTACGTGACGTCGGGGGCGATCGCCGGACCGATCGTCGAGATCGACCTGCGTACGCTGTACCTGCACGACCTCGAGTTGATCGGTGCGACCGTGTTCCCGCCCGAGGTCTTCGCCGACCTCGTCGGGTTGGTCGAGGCCGGCCTCGTGCAGCCGACCATCGCCGCCACCTATCCGCTCGTCGAGATCCACGCCGCGCAGGAGGCATTCGCTCGCAAGGAGCACATCGGCAACATCGTGATCACGATCGACTGAGCGGCGTGGTCAGGCGCAGACGTTTCGGCACGCGCCGATGCCGTCGATGCGGGTGATCACGGTCTGCCCGCGGCGCAGGAACACCTGCGGATCGCGGGCCACGCCGACACCGCCGGGTGTGCCGGTGAGGATCAGGTCTCCGGGCACGAGCGTCGTGAACGTCGAGATGTACCGCACCAGGTCGATGGGCCCGAAGCAGAGCTCCCGGGTGTTCGACGACTGCATCACGACGCCGTCGATCTCGCACTCGATCGGGAAGTGGGCGGGCTGTCCGGGTTCGGAGGTGACGAGGTGGGGACCGACCGGCGTCGTGTTCTCCCATGCCTTGCCGGGCATGAACTGGGTCGTGTGACGCTGGAAGTCGCGGACGCTGACGTCGTTGACCACGGTGTACCCGGCGATGGCTTCCTCGGCCTGCTGCGGCGAGGCGCGACGGACCGCCCGACCGATCACGAGCCCGAGCTCGGCCTCCCAGTCGACGCTCGTCGACTCGTCGTCGTTCGGCAGCACGATCGGATCGTTCGCACCGATCAGGGTGTTGGCGAATTTCGGGAACAACGTCGGGTGGCTCGGACGCTCGCGTCCGGTCTCGGCGATGTGGTCGAGGTAGTTGAGGCCCACGCAGACGACCTTCTCGGGACGTATGACGAGGGGTGCGTACTCGATGTCGTCGAGCGCGTGGATCGCACCGCCGGCGGAGGCCGCGTTCGCTCGCCAGTCGGCGTCGGCCAGCAGTTCGTCGACGCTGCCGTGTCCGGTCTCGGTCGCGTTCGTCTCGTCGATGCGAACGGCGGCGGTACCGGACTCGGTGCGGATCGTGGCGAGGCGCATCCGGTCAGCTTGGTCGCTGTTCGGGCCGTGCGCGCCATCGAGACGTCACCGACCTCCTCGTCGACCTCGTCGACGAAGCGTTCGAGTGCCGGGGTCATCGCGCGATCCGAACGGAAGATCAGCGTGACGCGCCGGGACGGGACAGGCGGACCGACCGGCACCGCGAGGCTTCGTCGACGTCGAGCAGCGGCATCAGCGCGGCGCCGGGGCCGACGCGGACGTCGCCGCCAGAGCGCAGCGGTCGCTCGAGGTCGAGTGGTGTCATCGGGTGGTGTCATCGAGTCGGGCCCCGATGTGGTCCGCGGCCGGGCGTTCTCCCGGTGGGTCCTGGCCCTTCACTCGGCCCGGTGCCGAGCTCCACGCCGGCCGCCCGAGTCGTCGGCTCGACGACGAATCAGACGGCGAAGCCACCGAGCTTGGTCTCGAGGTACTCGGCGATGCCGTCGTGGCCGCCCTCGCGGCCGATGCCCGAGTCCTTCATGCCACCGAATGGTGCGGACGCAGCCGTCGGATTCACGTCGTTGACGCCGATGATGCCGAAGCGCAGCCCCTCGAAGGCATGGATCGCCGTCGACAGATTCTGCGTGTAGACGTATGCGGCGAGCCCGAACTCGGTGTCGTTGGCCAGATCGATCACGTGATCGACGTCGTCGTACGAGATCACGGGCGCCACGGGCCCGAACGTCTCTTCCCGGTAGATCTTCATCCCGTCGCGAACACCGTCGAGTAGCGTCGGTGCGAAGAAGTGCCCGCGATCGAACGGCTCGTCGGTGAGGCGCCGCCCGCCGACCAGCGCGGTCGCGCCGAGGTCGACAGCATCGTCGACCTGGGCCTTGACCTTCGCGACAGCCGCCTCGCTCACGAGTGGCCCCACGCCGACACCCTCGTCGAATCCATTGCCCGCTCGCACCTTCCCGATCCGCTCGACGAGCGTGGACACGAAGGCATCGCGATGCCCCTCGCTCACGTACAACCGGTTCGGACTGATGCAGGCTTGCCCGGCGTTCAGGAACTTGAGGGCGGCGGCGCCCTTCGCCGCCCGTACCGGGTCGGCATCCGGAAAGACCACGAACGGCGCATGCCCGCCGAGCTCGACCGACACCCGCTTGAGGTTGCCGGCCGCCGCCCCGGCGAGGAGGCGCCCCACAGCGGTCGAGCCGGTGAACGTCAGCTTGCGAACCCGTGGGTCGGTCGTGAACGCGTCGCCGATCGGAACGGGGTCCAGCGCCGTCACCAGGTTGGCCACGCCGTCGGGGAGGCCAACGGCTTCGAAGATCTCGAAGACGGCGCGCGCACACAGCGGGGTCGCCTCGGCCGGCTTGAGCACGAGTGTGCATCCCGCCGCCAGTGCCGGGGCCATCTTCCTGGTCAGCATCGAGATCGGGTAGTTCCAGGGGGTGACCATCGCAACGACGCCGACTGCTTGCCGGACGACCAGGAACCGCTGGTTGGCGCGGGCCGACGGGAGCCACTCGCCGGCCACCCGCGTCGCCTCCTCAGCGAAGAAGCGGAGGAAGTCGGCGGCGTAGGCCACCTCGGCACGGCTCGCCTTGAGCGGTTTGCCCTGCTCGCGGGTCATCAGTTCGGCGAGCGATTCGCTCCGCTCGAGCATCAGCTGCCAGGCCGCGTAGAGCAGGTCGGCGCGCATGCGGGCGGTCGTTGTGGACCAACCTCCGAACGCCGCGTCTGCGGCGCTGATCGCGTCGGTGGCGTCGTCGGCGTCTCCGTCGGGTACCGAGCCGATCACGTCGCCCGTCGCCGGATCGGTGACCTCGAACTCCCGCCCGGATCGAGCCGCGTGCCAACTGCCGTCGATGAACATGGGCCCGACGTTAGGGAGTGACGACGCCTCGCCGGAAGCCCGGTCTCTGTGTGCGGCCACGACGGTTCTGCGAGGATGCCGCCGTGGAGTGGTGGGAAGCGCTGCTGTTGATCGTCGGTGGTACCGCCGCCGGGCTGATCAACGCCGTTGCCGGGGGCGGCTCCACGCTGACGGTGCCGCTGTTGGTACTCGCCGGTGTGCCCGGCAACAACGCGAACGGCTCGAACCGCGTCGGCATCCTGACGTCCAATGCCGCGGCCGCGACGGCGTTCCGCAAGCTGGGCGTGCGAGGCCTGTCGCGCTCGGCACCCGTGCTCGTGCCGATCGTCGTCGGTTCGCTGATCGGCGCGTTCGCGATCACGCGGCTCACGGACGACACGTTCGAGCGGGTGTTCGGACTGCTGATGCTGCCGATCATCTTCCTCTCGATCCGCAAGCCCAAAGTGAAGCTCGACGCCGATCCGTGGCCGACGGCGTTCACCGTCGCCGTCTTCTTCGCGGTCGGGCTCTACGGGGGGGCCGTGCAGGCCGGTGTCGGGCTCGTGCTGCTGGGCGCCCTGACCCGTGCCGGCTACGACCTCGTCACCGCGAACAACATCAAGGTCGTCACCAACCTGACGCTCACGTCGGTCGTGCTGCCGATCTTCATCGTGCAGGGCAAGGTCGAGTGGATCCCGGCGTTGATCTTGGCGGTCGGCCTCACCGCCGGTGGATGGATCGGCGCCCACGCGGCGGTCAGAGGTGGCGAACGTCTGATCCGAGCCGGGATGGTCGTGGCGGCCGTGCTGCTGTCCGGCAACCTCCTCGGGCTGTACGGATGACGCCGAGACCGGCCGTCAGAGGTCGAGTGGGAACAGCGTGAGCAATTCGGGTCCGTGCTCGGTCACGACGAGTTGCTGCTCCAGCTTCACGCCCTCGCCTCCGTCACGCCGACCGACGAACGCCTCGACCGAGATCACGTTGCCCGCCTCGATCACACCGTCGTAGCCCGTGTCGTCCCATTGCTCACGGGTGAAGATCGACGGGTACTCGTCACACAGGCCGACGCCGTGCGCCATCACCGTGTAGCCGTTGAACTCCTCCATGGGCGCAGAGGTCAGGCGATCGGTGATCTCGCGGAACGTGGCCCCGGGAACGAACAGCGGGATGTTCGACTCGATCATCTCGCGTGCGCGACCGTAGACGTCGGCCTGGGCACGTGTGGGCCGGCCGTCGCCGCATCGCCACGTCCGGCTCATGTCGATGCACATGCCGTAGGCGCCGACGAGATCGGTGTCGAACCCCAGCAGTTCGCCGTCCTCGATCACCTTCGAGCTCGCCTCCTGGTACCAGGGGTTGGTTCGCCGGCCCGACGACATCAGGCGGGTCTCGACCCACTCGCCGAACCGGCGCCAGTTGCCGGCGTGCAGCATCGTCCACAGCTCGACCTCGGTCAGACCGGGCCTGAGCGCCGCTCGCATCTCGCCGACGATCGAGTCGCACGAACTCGCGGCCAGTCGCAGCGCGGCGATCTCGTCGGGTGACTTCACGGTGCGGGCGTCGTCCATCACTGGCCACGCATCGACCAGGTCCACCTGTCGCGACTCGAGCTCGCGGAGCTGCCCGAGCGCGAGGGAGTCGATCGCCAACCGTCGACCACCCGAACGCGACGACACGTCGATCAGCTCCACGATCTCGTCGGCCCACAGCCGGATGATCTCGGGCGCACGGTCGCCGACGTAGAAACGCATGGCGGACCGGGCCGGGCGGATCTCGTCGATCACCTCCGAGTGGAGCGACAGGAACTCGCCGTGCGAGAACTCGAACAGCACGAGCGGCCCGTCGGTGGCGACGAACACGAACCGCACGGCATTGTGCATCGTCCAGATCGACATGTTCGTGGTGTCGGTCGCGTACCTGATGTTGATCGGGTCGTACAGCAGGGCACCGTCGCAGTCGTGCGCAGCGAGCTGCTCGCGGATCCGCCCGACGCGGTATCGACGCATCTCGGCCACGTCGGGGAGAGCGAGGCCGGCCGCTCGCCACTCTGCGAGCGCCTCGGGCGACGGACCGATCTGGTGCATGTTCCGATCGGTGTGCTCGAGCAGCCAACGTGGCGGGGCGCCGCCGCGGATCTTGGCGACCTGTCGATTCACCTTCGGAGTCTGTCAGGCGGGCGGCTGCTCGTCGTCGCCGAGCCGGCGCCCCATCGACACGACATCGTCCATGGAGTAGCCGATCGACTCGTAGAACCGGACGGCATCGAGGTTCGAGGTACGGATCTGCAGATTGACCTTCGGGCAGCCGAGGTGCGCGAGACGGTGCTCGGCAGCATGCATGATCGCGGCGCCGAGCCCGGTGCCGCGGCGGTCCGTGTCGACAGCCAGGTAGTTGATCCATCCGCGGTGTCCGTCGTACCCGGCCATGACGGAGGCCACGATCGTGTCGTCGATCGTGCCGACGAGGAAGCCGTCGGGGTCGCGGGTCGTCTTGCGGTCGATATCGAGGCCTGGGTCGTTCCATGGCCTCGTCAGATGGCAGCGCCGCCACAGATCGATGACGGCCGAGCGGTCGGACTGCCGGAACGGCCGGACGACGAGACGCACGTCGGTCACTCGCCGTATTTCCTGGCGCGACCCATCTCGCGCTCGACGTCACGGAGTGCGTCGCGCTCGGCGATCGCGTGGCGCTTGTCCTCTTTCGACCGGCCCTTGCCGACGCCGATCTCGACCTTGACCCGACCCTCGCGGAAGTACAACGTGAGCGGCACGAGTGACACCCGCTCCTGGTCGACGCGTGACTTCAACTTGTCGATCTCGGACCGGTGGAGCAGCAGTTTGCGTGGTCGGTCGGGGTCGTGAGCGCCGAAGCCGATCGCGAACGAGTAGGGCGCGACGTGTACGCCGTCGAGCCAGGCTTCGCCGTCTCGGATGCGTACGTAGCCGTCGGCGATCTGCACCTGCGCCTCGCGCATGCTCTTGACCTCGCTGCCGAGTAGGACGAGCCCCGCCTCGAACGTGTCGGTGATGGCGTAGTTCCGGCGGGCGGCACGATTACTCGCGATCAGCGTCGTGCCCTCGGGCGCGCGCCTGGCCTTGGTTGACTTCTTCGCCATCGACGTGGAGGCTACCCAGCTGCGACCGCACGGCGATCGGAGGAAATGTGCGTCGTGTCGTCCGGGTTCCCAGACCAAATCGGCCGGCGGCGCCGCCGGCCGTCCATCGCACATCGGTCGATCATCCGGGATCGGTCATCTCAACATGGAGGATGCACATGAGCGAAGCAGCGAGCACCGCGGACGTCGTCGTGATCGGGATGGGCCCGGCCGGGGAATCCGTCGCCGGTCAACTGGCCGAGGCCGGCCTGAACGTGGTCGGCATCGACCGTGAGCTCGTCGGTGGCGAGTGCCCGTACTGGGGCTGTGTCCCGTCCAAGATGATGATCCGTGCCGCGCACCTGCTCGCCGAGGCCCGTCGCATCCCGGGGATGGCCGGCAAGGTCGAGGTGCTGCCCGACTGGGCGCCGGTCGCCGAGCGGATCCGGGCCGAGGCGACCGACAACTGGGACGACACGGTCGCGGTCGAGCGCTTCGAGGGCAAGGGCGGTCGATTCCTACGGGGCCAGGGCACGATCGTCGGCGACGGGCTGGTGCAGGTCGGCGAGGAGACCATCCGGGCCACGACGGGCATCGTGCTCGCCACCGGAACGAGCGCGGCGATACCGCCGATCCCGGGTCTCGCCGACACGCCGTTCTGGACGAACCGGGAGGCGATCCAGGTCGAGGAGCTGCCCACCTCGATCATCGTGTTGGGCGGTGGCGCGATCGGTGTCGAGCTCGCTCAGGTCTATGCCCGCTTCGGCGTCGAGGTCACCGTCGTCGAAGCGCAGGATCGCCTCCTCCCGCTCGAAGAGCCCGAGGCCGGCGCAGTGCTGGCCGACGTGTTCGCCGTCGAGGGGATCGACGTGTACCTCGGTTCATTGGCCGCGAACGTCGCGTACGAACGGCAACGATTCACCGTCGAACTCGCGGACGGGACCGAGCTCGCCGCCGAGAGGTTGCTGGTGGCGACAGGTCGCCAGGTCAACCTCGCCGGTCTGGGCGTGGAACACGTCGGGCTCGACCCCGACGGGCGTGCGATCCACGTCGACGAGCACCTGCGGGCCGCTGACGACGTCTGGGCGGTCGGCGACCTCACCGGCGAGGGTGCGTTCACCCACGTCGGCATGTACCAGGCCGCGATCGCCGTCGCCGACATCCTGGGTCGTGACCACGAACCGGCCTCGTATTCGGCGCTGTCACGGGTCACGTTCACCGATCCCGAGGTCGGCGCCGTCGGCCTGACCGAGCGGCAGGCACGCGATGCCGGACACGACGTCGCCGTCGCGGTCCATCGGGTACCACACACCGCGCGAGGCTGGCTGCACAAGGCAGGCAACGAGGGCTTCATCAAGCTCGTCGCCGACCGTTCGACGGGGACACTGATCGGTGCGACCGTGGCCGGCCCGAACGGGGGAGAGGTGCTCGGACTGCTGTCGCTGGCCGTGCACGCAGCGGTGCCCGTTGCCCGGATGCGCACCATGATCTACGCCTACCCGACGTTCCATCGCGGCATCGAGGACGCCGTCGGCCAACTCGATCTCGGCTGACGCCCGGTACCCTCGCAGCCGTGCTCCGACTCGACCGCGCCGCCTTCGACGCCATCTGTGCGCAGGCGTTTCGCGAGTATCCGCTCGAGATGTGCGGGTTGATCGCGGGGCCGCCCGACAGCGGTCGGGCGGCTCACTTCTACCCGTGCCGCAACAGCGCGGAGTCGGCCAAGGTGTACACCATCGATCCGAAGGACCACCTTCGCGCCGAGTTGGACGCAGACGACCGTGACTGGGAGATCAGCGGTGTCGTGCACAGCCACACCCACTCCGAGCCCTACCCGAGCCCGACCGACGTCGCTCAGGCGCCGGATCCCGGCTGGCACTACGTGATCGTGAGCCTCAAGCGGGACGCGCCCGAACTCCGCAGCTACCGCATCGTGGACGGCGAGATCACCGAGGAAGCCGTCGAGCTGACCTGACGGCCGCACGACGGTCCCGACGGCTCCGGTAGAATCACGACAAGTCAGATCGGGTTCGTCGGAATGATCGCCGGTCGACCGAGGTTGTCATGAGCATGAGCATGTTGACGGAGCAGTACCGGGTCATGACCGGGATCAGCCCGGTGCATTCGAACGTGCTCGATCTGATCGGGAACACGCCGATCGTCGACGTCTCCAACCTGTCGCCGAACCCCGACGTTCGGATCCTCGCCAAGCTCGAGATGCAAAACCCGTTCGGGTCGGTGAAGGATCGCATCGCGAAGGCGATGATCGAAGCGGCCGAACGAGACGGCTCGCTGCTTCCCGGTCAGACGATCCTCGAACCGTCGTCCGGCAACACCGGGATCGCTCTCGCGGCGATCGCCCGCCTCAAGGGCTACCCGATCAAGATCCTGATGCCCGAGAGTGTGTCGATCGAGCGCCGCCAGATGCTCGAGATCATGGGCGCGGACATCCTCCTCACGCCGGGCCCCGAGGGTTCGAACGGCGCCGTGCGGCGCGCACAGCAATTGGCCGACGAGCACCCGGAGTGGTGTTTCATCTACCAGTACGGCAACGAGGCGAACCCGCGTGCCCACTACGAGGGGACCGGACCGGAGATCTGGCGAGACGTTCCCGACATCACCCATTTCGTGGCCGGGCTCGGCACGAGCGGCACGCTCATGGGCGCGGGCAGGTTCCTCAAGGAGCAGAATCCGGACGTCCAGGTGATCGCCGTCGAGCCACCGCTGGGCGAAAGCGTCGAGGGCCTCCGCAACATGGACGAGGGCTACATCCCGCCTGTGTTCGAGGCCTGGAACGGTTACGACCTGCTCGACCGCAAGCGGGTCGTGCGACCGCGCGAATCGATCGAATGGGTACGTCGACTGGTCCGGGAGTGCGGCGTCTTTGCCGGTCTGTCGTCCGGTGCCGGGCTTGCCGGTGCCGCCAAGGTGGCGGCCTCGATCGATCGCGGGACGATCGTGTTCATCGTGTGCGACGGCGGATGGAAGTACCTCTCCACCGGCGCCTACACCGACGACCTCGACGTCGCCGAGCAGAGCGCCGAAGCGATCATCTACTTCTAGACCTCAGCGCTCGTCTCGTCGGGTCGTCCGACGTCTAGGTTCTTGGGCGGGTGTCGAAGCTTCCACAAGCGCTCAGCAGGTTCGTGCCGCTCCCGCGGCCCGTGCGGGCCGTGCTCGTTGTGGCGCTCATCTACGTGTTCCTCGTCGGCGTCTCGACCCTTGAGGCCGGCATCAAGGCCATGGGCGCCGACACGCAGGCGAACCTGTTCGAGAACGTCAGCCATCCGCTCGCCGGACTGTTCGTCGGCATCCTCGGCACGGTGCTCGTGCAATCGTCCTCGGCGAGCACCTCGGTGATCGTCGGGCTCGTGGCCTCGGGGGCACTGGGCGTCGACGATGCCGTCCCGATGATCATGGGTGCCAACATCGGCACCACCGTCACGAACACCCTCGTCTCGCTGGGACACGTCCGTCACAGCAACGAGTTCCGACGAGCGTTCGCCGCGGCGACCGTGCACGACTTCTTCAATCTCATGGCGGTCGCCATCCTGCTACCACTCGAACTCGTGACCGGCTGGATCTCGTCGATCGCCGAATGGATCAGCGAAGTGCTCGTCGGTTCGGCCGGCGCAAACTGGGAGAGCCCGGTCAAGAAGTGGGTCAAGGAACCGGTCGGCTGGATCGAGGACGGTCTCGGGAGCGCGATCGACAACGTCAACGTGCTCGGTTCCACCATGGTGTCGATCGGCCTGGTCATCGTGTTGACCTCGCTGATCTTCATCACCAAGAACATGAAGACGCTGATCGCTGAACGTGTCGAGCGGTCGATGAACGCGATCCTCGGCCGCGGCGGCGGCTTCGTTGCGATCGTCGTCGGACTCCTCATCACCGTGGCGGTGCAGAGCTCGAGCATCACGACCTCGATCCTGATCCCGATGTCGGCGGCCGGCGTCATCACGCTCAGGAACGCGTACCCCGTGACGCTCGGTGCCAACGTCGGCACGACGATCACGGCACTGCTCGCGGCGCTCGCGGCGAGCGTGCCAGAAGCGCTCACGATCGCGCTCGTCCACACGACGTTCAACGTGGTCGGCATCCTCATCCTGTACGTCATCCCGCTCATGCGCCCGCTGCCGATCATGGGTGCCGAACGCCTCGCGGACCTCGCGGTCAAGAGCCGCATGACCGCGGTCGCCTACGTGGTCGGCGTGTTCATCGTCGTCCCACTCATCGGTCTGGCAGTCTTTCGTTAGCACCTGGAGGTCATCTCATGGTCATGTCGTTCTTCCGGAAGTCGGAATCCACGCTCGAACAGATCGCGCATCAGACGATCTCGATGCTGGGTGACGCCCGGCATTCGTTCGACCTCGCATCGACGGTGATCCTGAGCGGCGCCGACCCGAAGGCGGTCGGCGCCGACATCGATGCGACCGACCGACGGATCAACGAGGCCGAGCAGAAGCTCCGGTCGGAGCTGGTGGTGCACGTCTCGGTGCGCGGCGGCGGCGACATCGGCCTCGTGCTCGGCTACACGTTGCTGCTCAAGAAGATCGAGCGCATCGGCGATCAGGCCAAGAACATCTTCGAGCTCGCCACGGAGGGAGTGTCGCTCGCCGGTTCCGATGACATCGACGAGTTCGTGGCCCTGCGCCAGGAGATCTCGCTCATGTACGTCGAGGCAGCCGACCTGCTCCAGTCGCAGGACGAGGAGGCGGCGAGGGAGTTTCTCGCCCGGTCGATGCAGCTGAACGAGGTGTTCGGCGCCAGGGTGCTCGAGTACATGCACACCGATCGGCCGGGCAGCTGGGCCGTGCCCCGGGCGATCCTGTATCGATACTGGAAGCGGATCGTGGCGAATCTCGCCGGCATCGTCACCGCGGCGATCGAGCCCCTCCAGAACATCGACTACCTCGACGACGGCCGGACCGACATCACCGACGACTGATCGGCACGGTCGGGCTCATTCGAGCCGGCGGAGGACGGTGTCGGGTGCGTCCCGACGCACGAGAATGTGCGCGTCGGCGACCCAACATCCCGCAGCACTGACGATCACGGGGTTGAGATCGAGCTCTCCGATCTCCACGTGGTCGGAGACGAGCTGCGCGACCCGGGTCACCTGGTCGGCGACCATGTGAAGTCCGGCCTCGTCGAGCAGCGATGCCGCCCGTGTCGCCGCCACCATGGTGTTGGCCGTCGCCGACGAGACCGGCGCGAGGCGGCTCGTCTCGTCGCCGATCGCGTCGGCCTGCAGGCCCCCGATCCCGACGGTGATCACCGGACCGATCCGCTCATCGTGGGTCACGCGGATCCGGAGGTCGGCACCCGGCGGAACCATGCGCTGCACATAGACCCGTGCCGCGTCATCGCCGAGATGCTGCCCCATCAGGCCGACGGCCTGCTCGACGTCGGCGTCGTCGGACAGGTCGAGCGCGATCCCGGCCTCGACCGATCGGCCGACCCGGCGCTCGATCGCCTTGACGGCGACCGGATAGCCGATCTCGCGAGCAGCCCCGACCGCGTCGGCCGCATCGACGAGTCGGGTCGCCGGCATGGTCACGCCGTAGCTGCCGAGCAACTCGACGAGGGCCGACGGCGGCATCGTGCCGTTGTCGAGGTGCTCGGCGATGATCGCACCAGCGCGGACCGGGTCGATCGTGGCCGACTCGACCTCGGAGGCTTCGCAGGCGACCGCCCGTCGCCATGCGGAGTACGCGGCAACACGGCTCACGACGGCCGCCGCCTGCTCGGGAAACGAGAACGTGGGGATCGGCGAGTCGCTCGACAGTTGCCCGTCGGTCGACCCGAGCATCACGGCGACGATCGGCTTGGTCGCGCCGCTGGACGCCTCCACGATGGCGGTGGTCGGCCCGTCGATCGCGGCAAACGTCGGCGGGGCGTGGATCACGATCACCGCGTCGACCTCCGTGTCGTCGAGGGCGGCGCGGAGTGCGTCGGCGTAATCGTCGGGCGTCGTACGCCAGTCCAGGCGCGGCGAACGTGCGGTCTCGAGTCCGGCGGCGGAGAGCGTCGCCGACGTGAGCACGAGTGGACTCTTCGCGTTGCTGATCACGGCGACGCGGTCGCCGTTCATCAGCGGTTGGGTCGCCAGCACTCGGGCGGTGTCGAGTAGCGCCGCCACGGTGGGGACCTGAATCACGCCGGTCTGCTCGTAGAGCGCGGCGTTGGCTGCCCCGACCAGCGCAGCACCGGTCCGAACGGCAACGATCGGCTTCGTTGCGGCGACCCGACGGGCGATGCGAGCGAACTTGCGCGGGTTACCGAGCGATTCGGTGTACAGCGCGATCACCTTGGTCGCATCATCGTCCTCCCAGAACTGGAGGAGGTCGTTGGCCGAGATGTCGGCCTTGTCGCCGAGCGACACGAACCACGACAGACCGAGCCCGAGCCGCTGTGCCAGCAGCAGGAGCGAGGTCGCGAGGGTTCCCGACTGCATCGACACGGCGACGTTCCCGGCCGGCACGGTCACGTCGACCAACGCTGCCTGGAGCGCAGTCTCGGGTCGAGGAGAGGCCACGCCGAAGCTCGACGGCCCGATGATCCGCAGCCCGTTGCGGCGGGCGTTCGTGACGATGTCGCCGACGTCGATGTCGTCACCGTCGACGGCCGTGATCACGATGGCACCGCGGACGCGTTTGGCGATGCACTCATCGATCGTCGCCTCGAGCGCGTCGGTCGGCACCGCGATGATGGCCAGCCCGACCTCGTCGGGCACGTCGACCACCGACGAGTAGGCCCGTCGGCCGCCGATCGTGTCGTGACCCGGGTTCACCGGGTGCACCGGGCACCGGGGAGCGCTGCTGACGCTCGTCCAGGCGAGCTTGCCGACCGACGCGTCGACGTCGGACGCGCCGATCACGGCGATCGACGTCGGCAGCAGCAACCGTGCGACGGCCCGCGAATCGGCACGGTGCTCGCGACGTTCGACGCTGTCGATGAACTCCGACGTGTCCGCGAGCGGGAAGTCGACGTCGATCACGCCGGACTCGAAGCGCCGGTGGACCGGCCACCCGGCCTTGGCGAACACGGCGAGCATGCCGCGGTTGTCGCCCAGCGTCTGGGCCGTGAACCGTTCGATGCCGTTCGACTTGGCGATCGCTGCCAAGTGTTCGAGGAGCAGTGTCGCGATGCCACGGCCGTGGTTGTCGTCGTCGACCATGAACGCCACCTCGGCGTCGGCACGGTTCTGGAGGCGTTCGTAGCTCGCCCATGCGATGAACTCGCCGTGATCCTCCACGACCAGTGCAACACGATCGACGAAGTCCACGTTCGTGAAGCGCTCGAGGTCGGACTCACGCAATGTGGGCTTGGGCGAGAAGAACCGTCGATAACGGCTCTCGGGCGATTGCTCCACGTGGAACGTGGCGAGGGCCGGGGCGTCAGCCGGCGTGATCGGGCGGATGGCCGCTGTCGTGCCGTCGCCGAGGACGACCGTCGACGCCCAGCGCTCGTACGGGTCCAGCGGAGCGACGTCGGTGGCGGGCTCCATGTCGCGAGCATGCCACGAATGGGTCGTCCGGTTCGTGCGCAGCGTGGCGCCGTAGCCTGGCGCGTCGATGGATCGACCGATCGGCATGTTCGACTCCGGATTCGGCGGGCTCACGGTCGCGCGCGCCGTGATGGATCTGCTGCCGTCCGAGGATCTCGTCTACATCGGTGACACCGGGCGGTACCCGTACGGATCCAAGCCACTCGGTGACGTGCGCAGGTACGCCGGCGAGTTGGCCCGGTCGCTCGTCGTCGACTTCGGGGCCAAGGCGATCATCGTCGCCTGCAACACGGCCACCGCGGCCGGACTCGACGGTCTGCGCGCCACGGTTCCAGTCCCCGTCTTCGACGTCATCGAGCCCGGAGCGAAGGCCATCGTTCGAGCGACGGCGTCCGGCCGCGTCGGTGTGATCGGCACGGTCGGCACCGTGTCGTCCGGTGCGTACATCGATGCCATCGCCCGAACCGGAGCACCGGTCGAGCTCGTGTCGGCGGCATGCCCAGGGTTCGTCGAGTTCGTCGAGCGCGGTCAGACCACCGGAGACGAGGTCACGGTGCTCGCCGAGCGCCTGCTGGCGCCGATCCGGGACGTGGGCATCGACGCGCTGCTGCTCGGCTGCACCCACTACCCGTTCCTGGCGCGCACGATCAACGACGTGATGGGCCCGTCGGTGACCCTCGTCAGCTCGGCCGACGAGACCGCCTTCGCCGTGGGCAACCGGCTCGCCGAGCTCGGCCTCTTGCGCTCCACCCGGGGCACCGGCCAACATCGCTTCCTGTCGAGCGGCGACATCGACCTGTTCCGCGAGCTCGGTGGACGGTTGCTCGGCCCCGAACTCGCCCACACCGAGCGCTGGCCGCTCGCCCAACCACCGACCGGAGATTCCCATGCCACGACCTGACGGCCGCAACGCCGACGAGCTCCGCCCGCTGACGTTCGAGCGAGACTTCACCGAGATGGCCGACGGGTCGTGTCTCGTCTCGTTCGGCAAGACACGGGTGTTGTGCACCGCGTCGATCGACGAGGACGTGCCACGCTGGATGAAGGGACGCGGATCCGGCTGGGTCACCGCCGAGTACTCGATGCTCCCCGGCTCGTCCCCGGAGCGGGTCGGCCGGGAGGCGGCCAAGGGCAAGCAGAGCGGTCGGACCGTCGAGATCCAGCGATTGATCGCCCGATCGCTGCGGGCTGCGTGTGACATGAACGCGTTGGGTGAGCGACAGGTCGTCGTCGACTGCGACGTGTTGCAGGCCGACGGCGGCACGCGCACCGCAAGTATCTGCGGCGGCTACGTCGCGCTGCACGATGCGCTCAGCCGGGTGGTCGCCCGCGGCGATCTCGCCGCCCACCCACTCCACTCGTTCTGCAGTGCCATCAGCGTCGGAATCGTCGACGGGACGTCGGTGCTCGACCTGCCCTACGTCGAGGACAGCCGGGCCGAGGTCGACATGAACGTGGTGATGCTGACACCGGCCGACGGGGGAGAGGCCCGCTTCGTCGAGGTGCAGGGCACGGCCGAGGGGATGGCGTTCACTCGTGGGGAGCTCGACTCGTTGCTGGGGCTCGCCGAGGTCGGTCTGGCCGAGATCGCCGCCAGACAGCGCGAGTTGGTGTCGCAGCCGCCGCCGGCTCGATGAGCGGGCTGCACCGCGTCGTCTGCGCGTCGGCGAACCCTGACAAGGTCGCCGAGATCGAGGCGATCCTCGGTGGTGTCGTCGAGTTGCTGCCGCGACCCTCCGAGGTGCCCGACGTGGTCGAGGACGCCGACACGTTGGAGGGGAACGCTCGCCTCAAGGCGCTGGCGATCTGCGGTGCCACCGCGATGGCCGCGGTGGCCGACGACACGGGACTCGAGGTCGTGGCCCTCGACGGCGCCCCCGGCGTGCATTCGGCGCGGTACGCCGGCGAGGCCTCCTCATACGCCGACAACCGCCGAAGGCTCCTTCGCGAGATGGACGGACTGGTCGATCGGAGGGCTGCGTTCCGTACGTGCGTGCTCGTCCGGTATCCCGACGGATCGGAGGTGGTCGTCGACGGCGTGTGCGCCGGCACGATCGCCGAGACGGAGCGTGGCGAGCGAGGTTTCGGCTACGACTCGCTGTTCGTTCCCGACGACGGCGATGGTCGCACGTTCGCGGAGATGACCGACGACGAGAAGCACGCCGTCTCCCATCGTGGGCGCGCGTTCAGGAACCTGCTCCGGGCGCTGTCGGGCTGAAGCGGACCGACGAGCGGAGCATCACCAGCCTCGGAGATCGATCGACCACCGGTCGATGACCTCCTCGCCACGAACGATCCAGACGGCGTCGTGCATCGCCATCGTGGGGTCGACGTGGGAGGGCACGACCCGGACTCGGTCGCCCACCTCGGGCCGATCGGTGGGCTGGTAGGTGAGGTGTTCGTCGGAGCAGAACCAGACGGAACCGCCGACCACCGACGGGTTGCCGTGATCCATGCCCAGTGCCTTGAGGCCCACGTCGGCGACCGACCAGCCGTCGCTCACCGAGATCACGGTGCCGACCACGAACAGGGCCTGGTCGAACGGAAGACCCTGCCGGCCGTAGTGGGTGTCCATCAGTGCATAGCTGCCGGCCTGCACCTCGGTCACACCGGTGGCGCCGTGCAGGTCGAAGGTGCCCGTGCCGCCGGCCGAGATGATGGGCCCGCCCACGTCGCGATGCGCCTGCGCGAGCAACGCCATCGACCGCTCGACGGCGGAGCGTCGTTCGGCCCGGTCGGGGACCATCATCAGATGGCCCTCGTACCCCATCACACCGGTGACCTCGAGCCCGGCGCGTCGTGCTGTCTCGGCGAGGCGACCGGCGTGCTCGGGTGCCACGCCGCACCGTGGGAGCCCGACGTTGACGTCGATCAGGCAGGCGGTGATGCCGTTGCGGGCGGCGGCCTCGACCGTGGCGTCCGAGTCGACGGCGACGATCACGGGTACGTCGAGCTCGGCCATGGCGGCGAGTCGTGCGTCGTCGACCGTCTCGTTCGCGAGGAGCAACTCGACTCCGACACCGGCCGCCGCCATGCCGACGATCTCGCGTGGCGTCGCACAGGTGAACGTGTCGTGCCCGATCGCCTGTTGAACAGCGGCGATCGCGGAGCACTTGTGCGCCTTGACGTGCGGTCTGAGCGCTCGACCGGGGTGTTCCGTCGCCATCGTCGCGAGATTGCGATCGAACACGTCCGCATCGATCGTCAGAGCAGGCGTCGGGACGTCGTGGATCTGCACCGCTCCAGCGTGCCACGCGCTGCCGTCAGGAACCGACGATGGCGATCGTCGCTCGCCTCGCCCGCACCTCCGCCAACGTCGCCTCGGAACCGGTCAGTCGGGCGACCTGAACCTCGTTCCAGCTCGACAGCCAACCACGGAGTGCCGGATACGCCATCGGCGCTGCGATGCCGTAGCCCTGGGCGACATCGCAGTCGAGCTCGGCGAGTGCATTCCACAGCTCGATGCTCTCCACGCCTTCGGCCACGACGTCGAGCCCCAGGTCGTGGGCCAGTTTGATCACGGACGCCACGATCAGCCGATCGCGCGGTTGGTCGATGATGCCCTGCACGAAGTGTCGATCGATCTTCACTCGATCGACGTCGAGGGTGCGGAGTGCCTCGAACGACGAGTACCCGACACCGAAGTCGTCGATGGCGACCCGAACACCACGTGTGCGCAGCTGCTCGATGGTGTAGCGACAGCGTTCGGCGTTGCTGACGATCGATCGTTCGGTGACCTCGAGCTCGAGTCGGTCGGCCCGGAAGCCGGATTCCTGGAGGATCGCGAAGACCTGCGGCGCGAACTGCGGATCCTGCAGATTCTTGGGCGACACGTTCACTGCGAGGTGCGCGTCCAGACCCGCGTGGAGGAGACCCTCGGTGGCGGCGCGCAGGACGAGTTCGGTGATCGGTACGATCAGATCGGTCTGTTCGGCGAGGCCGATGAACTCGTCCGGAGGAATGGCGCCGTGCTCCGGGTGCTGCCAGCGGATCAATGCTTCGACGGTGTCGATCTCGCCACTGGTGAGGCGGAGCTGCGGCTGGAAGTGGATGTGCAGCTCGTGGTTCTGGAGCGCGTCGCCGAGGTCACCCAGCAGGTTGAGGCGGCCGCGCTGGGGGCCCTGGACACACGATTCGTAGTAGACGACGGTGTCGCCGGTGCGCTTGGCCTTGTACATCGCGACATCGGCGGCGCGGAGCAGGTCGCGCGACGTCCGTCCATCCGCCGGTGCCTGTGCGACACCGATGCTGACGCGGATCGTGACCGGGAAGTCCTCGACCATCAGCGGTGCGCAGAGCGCTTCGCCGAGCTCCTCGATCGCCGCCTCGGCGTTCTCGTCGACGAGCAGCACGGCGAACTCGTCGCCGCCGAAGCGGGCAGCGACGGACTCGAGCGGGACGCTCTCCTCCAGGCGGTCCGCGAACGAGATGAGCAGTGAGTCGCCGAGCTGGTGGCCGAGGCGATCGTTGATGTCCTTGAAGCCGTCGAGATCCATCACCAACATGGTCGGTCTGGCCGCCGGGTGGGCTTCGTCGAGCATCTCCTCGAGTTGTTCGAGCAGGCTGCGGCGGTTGACGAGTCCGGTCAGCGAATCATGATGGGCTTCGTGAGAGCGTTCGAGGGCCTGACGTGTCGACCGGAACACGAGCACGGTGGTGATGCCGAGCAGCGGGGCGAGCACGAGACCGAAGTCGATCCCGATGACCCAGATCGGCGCCAACGACAGCAGTGCGCCCTCGGCGGTGATCCGGACAGCCAGACCACGCTGCATGAGCGCGAGGAACGAGCTCCGGCGTCGTGTCGACATCGACACCGCGGCGATCGACGCGTTCAGCACCAGGATGCTTGCCCCGGCCGCGACGATCGCGAGTGCCCAGTTCCAGGGCAGCGAACCGAATTGGGTGATCGAGCCGTGCACTCCGAGCCCCATCAAGATCAGCCCGGCGGACGACAGCGCGACGGCGGTCCCGCCCACTCGCATCGCGACCCGTACCACCGATGTCGACTGGATGACGGCACCGAGGGTGGCGCCGATGACGGCGACGCCCACGGCAAGTGACGGGGACCCGACGAGCATCAGTCCGAACGCGAACATCCCGAGCGGCGTCACCACACCGGCCGGACCCACCCGGATCCAGGTCGCGGGCGTACGTTCGCACCAGACGAGCAGGACTGCGATGACGGCGAACGCCGGCCAGTTCACCGGGAGGCGTGCGGATCTGATCTCCGTGAGGATGAGCGCCCACGTCAGTACGAGCGCCGCGAGCCCGATCGAGCCGGTGAGGAGGGCGACCCGATGCCGGTGCAGGGTCCGCTGGATGAGATTCATGGCTGGACGACGACGCTGACGGCGGCATCTCCTCTTTCATCGTCAAGTCCGCCGACGCAGGGATGCAAGGTCTCGTCAAGTTCGACGACATCCTGTCGCTCTCCGTGGTTGCCGTATCCTGAGCGCGTCAGCCGACGTAGCCCAATTGGCAGAGGCACGGCGTTTAGGTCGCCGTCAGTGAGAGTTCGAGTCTCTCCGTCGGCACAGGGACGTCCGCCGCCCGCTCCGACCGGACGCCGCCGAGTCGGCCCGACCGCCGACCGGCCCCGGCGTCCCGCCGTGCCGGCGAGCATCATCCTGCCTCGGCGACGGCGACGAGTGCTCGGCGCCGGGTATCGCCGTCCGCCGATGCGATCCCGTCGGATGGATTCGATCGATCGCTGCGATGTCGCGGTGCCGGTCCGTACGACCGGGTGCCGAACTCCACGCCGGTGCGGCGCAGCTTCGCACGGTCCATCGCGCAGCGAGCAGCCGACATCAGTGTCGCGCCGTCGTGTCCGTGGATCGGCGCGATCGCCACACCGATGCTGACCGACATGGTGAGCGTGAACCCGTCGATGGCGTGGTGCTCGACGAGCAACTCGTGGAGCCGCCCGACGACGTCCGGCAACTCGGCCGACGTGCTCGTGGTGATGAGCGCTGCGAACTCGTCGCCGCCCAGTCGAGCGGGTCGTGTGGTCGTCGGCAGCACCGATTCGAGCCGCTGCGCGAAGCTGGCCAGCACGAGATCGCCGACTTGGTGGCCGAAGCAGTCGTTCACGTGGTGGAACCGGTCGAGGTCCATCACGAGGACGGCGACCGACCCCCCGCCGTCGATCCCGGCGAGCGCAGCGACGAGCTGACGATCGAATGCACTGCGATCGGGTAGTCGTGTCAGCGGATCATGAACACGTCCGTGCCGATGGCGGACCGCGCCCAGCGCCCGCCGGACGGCGAGCACGATGGAGAGAGCGACGAGCGGCACCGTCACCACGCGCGACTCCGCGGCGATCGCGAACACCGGTGCGAGGGCGAGGAGGGCTCCGTCGGCGGTCATGCTCAATTCGAAGGCCGCGCGAGCGGCGCGAGGGAAGCCCGCCCCCTGCTCGAGTCCGATGACCGTTGCGGCCAGGATGCCGTTGAGACCGAAGATGGCGAGACCGCTGAGCACGATGCCGAGGCACTCGCCGACCGACATCGTGGTGTCTCGGGCGATGCTGCCGTGGACGCCGAAGACAGCGAGGACGAGGCTCCCCATCGAGAGGCTCGCGGCGATCTGAGCGCTGTTGAACGTGATCTCGAGGGCGCGCTTGCCGCGCGACAGGTCGACGTACCACCTCGTTGCGACCATGACCGTGATCGCGAGGATCGGGGTGCCGAGCAGGACCAGGGCAGAGGCGAACGCCCACCCCCGCGTCACGCCGTTGCGCTCGCCGACCCTGGTCCACGTCGTGGGACGGATCTCACTCAGGACCAGCAGGACGGAGAGGACGCCGAACGCCATCGGACCCACGTCGTGGTGAGCGGGGAAGCCGTGGACACTGACGAGCTGGTCGACGAGTGCCACGGCGAGCGCGACCGTGGCCACGGTGAAGGCGATGGCTCGGTTCGGCCGGGCGTGAACATCCAGGTTCATCGATGGCGAACGCAGGACGCGCGCCGCCGGGTCCACCACGCTGTGGACCCGGCAGCACGTCATGTCACCACCGCCGCGGCGAGGCGCCGACTGCGCCGGTCGACACCTCGGCCGTTTCCGCCGAGAAGCTGGCGCCGGAGTTCGCAGCAGGCCGTGTGGTGACCTTTCGAGCAGCACTCATGCTGTTCTCCTTCCGCCAGGGAGCCGGTGGTGCAGGGTCGGGGGAGACCCTCGGCGAGAACGCTCTCGCCGAGCGATGTATCGTCGTTCGAACAGGCGACTTGAGCTGGAGTTCACGTTCTAGAGCATTCGTTGACATTCCTGGATCGACCTGGCCGCGACGGCCGTTGCGGCCAGGTCGATCACCGACCGCGTGCTCGAACGGGCTCGGCCGGAGGGTCCGACCGGGACGGAGTCCGGCTCAGTCGGTCGGGAGCCAGGCGAGCACGAGCTGTGCCACAGAGATGTCGGTCTTCTCGAGCGGCACCTCGATCGTCTCGATCACTTCGGCGGCTTCGATCCATCGCGCATCGAGTTCGGTGACCTCTTCGGCGAGGTCGGCTTCGAGGTCAGCCAGTTGGTCCTGGAGCCGTCGGACCTTGTTCTCGGCTGCATCGACCCGCTCGCCGCTCGCCCTGGTCCGGCCCCGCCGGCCCGCTGCCGTGCCGAGTCGGCCGAGCAGGCCGCCCTTGGACGTTCCCCCGAGCAGGCCTCCGAGGATCGAACCCGCGGTCGACAGGAGTTCGGAGTTGCGTTTGCTGTCGGCTTCTTCCTCGAGGACGTCGACGCGGTCTTCCGCCGCAGCGAGCTGGTCGCGCAATCTCGTGACCTTGGTCTCGTACTTGTTGCGGAGCTTGGCGATCTCGGCATCGGCCGCGTCGTCGGCGGCCGCCGCGCAGCGGGCCCGAAACTCCTCGGGCGTCTCGCCGGGCCGCCCGTACAGCTTGAGGTCTCGGTTCACCGGGATCTCGAGGCTCCGGCTTCGATAGAGGTGGTCTTTCAGGTCGCGCTCGATGCCGGTGAAGAAGGTCGTGTTGGTCAGCTTGGCGTCGGTCATGACGTACACGGCCCCGTCCGGCGGATCGTCGCAGAGGTCGCGGTCGTCGTAGTCGACATTGATCGCCTGGGACGCGTCGACCGAATCACCGAGTGCGTCGATCACGCATTCGAACTCCTCATCATGGACGAGGTCGGCCTTCGTCTCGTCGTAGCGCAGCTTGACCCGTGCGACCACGATCGGTCGGAGGCGCCGACCGCGGCTGTTGCCGCCGGCTTCTGCCAGCCAGGGTGCTGCGACGTCGATCCATCGCACCGGCACGCTGTCGGTGACCTCGGGCATCACCGTCGTCTCGTCGTCGCCGAGTTCGTTCTGTGCCGTGGCTCCCGTCGGCGGTGCGGCCGGGCCGGCGGCGCCGACCGACTCGGCCGCCGCCGACGTCACCGCCTCACGTTCGGCACCCATCAGTTCCCCGATCTGATCGCGGGTCATCGGCCCGCGCAGGTAGCTCATCGCCCAACGGGTCGTGAACACCGAGGTCCCGTCCGTGCCGGGAACCCGAAGTACGAACTCACGCTTGCCGAGGCCCGAAATCGTGTCGTCGACGGCGCTGATGTCGACGCTGCCGGCGGCTGACGTGAGACCTTCCAGCAGGCGCGCCTTGTCGCGTTCGGTCGACAGGCGTCCGATCATCCAGGTTCCGGCGTTGGAGAGTGCCTTGTAGTCGATGTCGACCGGGTTCTGCGTCGAGAGCACGACTCCGACCCCGAAGGCACGCGCTTGCTTCATCAGCGTCATGATCGGCTTCTTGGTCGGCGGGTTCGCCGTCGGCGGCAGGTAGCCGGCGACCTCGTCCATGTACAGCATCGCGCGCAGGTCGGTGGTCCCGGACTGGCGACGCATCCAGGTGACCAGCTTCGAGAGCATCAGCGACGTGACGAACTGGCGCTCCTCGTCGGAGAGGTGTGCCGTGGTCACGATCGCGCAGCGGGCGGTTCCGCCGGGGCCGTACAGCATCGACTGGATGTCGAGCGGCGGGCCCTCGGCCCAGGCGGCGAACGACGGCGAGGCCAGCAAGCCGTTGAGCTGCATGGCCAGCTTCATACGGTCGTCGGGTGGGAAGAACTGGTCGAGTTCGAACACTCCCAACTTGCGGATCGGCGGGTTGCCGACGAGGCCGACCAGCGTGGGGAGATCGAGCGCGTGGCCCTCGGCCCAGGAGTGGTTGACGAGATTGGACAGCAGGATGTGTTCGCGACTCGACAGCGGGTCGGCCTCGATGCCGACCAGCCCGAGCAGGCCGGAAACGTAACCTTCGATCTCGTCGCCGACGATCTCGGCGTCGCCCATGTCGTCGGGCACCTGCAGCGAGCCGACGATGTTGACCGGCACACCGGCCTGCGAACCCGGCGTGTAGATGGTGAAGTCGGTCGAGTTGCGCAGGTTGGTGATGTTCTGGGCGGTGAGCCCCCAGCCGAGCAGCCCCTTCGTCCAGAGCTCACTCTGCTGTTGGGCGAACTCGTCGGGCGTCACGCCGGCGGCCTTGGCCTGCGCCTCGTCGATCCAGGGCCGGAACTCGGCCGGGCTGAGCGACGGGAAGGTGAGGCACAGGTTGGTCAGGTCGCCCTTCGGGTCGATGATCAGCGTGGGAAGGCCCGACGCGAGTACCTCCTCCAGCAGGACCACTCCGAGACCGGTCTTGCCGGATCCCGTCATGCCGACGATCACGCCATGCGTCGTGAACGTGTCGGTGTCGACCCGGACCTCGTCGCCGCTACGTTCGTGCGTGGCCGGGTCGACGTTGCCGCCGAGGAACAGTTCTGGCATGAGTGGGCAGGGTAGTTCGCGGACCGGAGACCGGTGAGAGCGGCGCGAGCAGATTCGCCGGGCGCGGCTCCGGACGGCGGGTTCGACGTCGGAGTCGACGTCGGGGTGCGGGCACGTGCCGTAACGTCGGACGGGTGAGGGGTGGCACGCGGTCGAGCGGCGCGCTGGTGGCATCGCCGGTGTTCGTGCTCGCGGTCGCCGTCCTGCTCCTGAACGATCATGTGCTCAAGGCGGCGTGGCCCGGCCTCGTCACCGGCAAGCTCAGCGATGTCGCCGGCGTGGTCATGGTGGCGGTCGGGCTCATGGCTGCGACTCGGTCGCGCCGCGCGGCATTCGGAGCGACCGCGGTCACGTTCGCGCTGCTGAAGACGCAGCCGGTCGTCGCCGTGTGGGCGGAGCCGGTGCTCGGCGGAGCGACCCGCACCGACCCGTGGGATCTGCTCGCGCTGGTCGCGCTGGTACCGCTGTGGCCGTGGGTCAGCCGTCGTCGTGCCCGACCGGCGACCTCGCCTCGACCGGAATTGCTGCTGCCGCTGCAGATCGTCGTCGTCAGCTGTGCCGTCTTCGCAACGACCGCGACGAGCTGCCAGAGCGATGCCGTCGACGCTCTGGCGTACTCCGACGGCTCCGTGTTCGTGGCGAGCGACTCGGCGGTCTATCGCAGCGACGACTTCGGTCGCACGTGGGTGGAGAGCGACGTCTCGCCGTGGGACGGCAGTCTGGGAACGGTGAGGTTCGGTCGGGGCACACCGTGTCCGTCCGGTGTTTCGTGCGTCGCGATCGCCCGTTCCGACGCATCGCCGACCGGATCGATCGTGGTCGAGCAGGTACTCGGCGACGAGCGAGCAGCGATCCTGACGCTCACGTCGGACCAGCAGGACCGGATCGACCAGCTGGCGCCGCCGATCTGTGGCGGCGCGTTGGTCAGCGATGCGATCGCATTCGACGCCCCCGACGGCGGGCACGTGGTGCTCGCGATGGGCGAGGCAGGAGTGCTGCATCGGCTGCCGAGCGGCGACTGGGAGTGGGCGGCCGTCGGTCCGTACGGCTTCGCCGACGACGAGGTCGACGACGAGCCCCTCGGCATCGCTGTCCGATCGACGGTCGATCTGTCGTTCTGGGATCGGCACGGTTGGATCGGAGCGCTGACCTTGCTCGTCGTTCCCGCCGCGCTCGCGGCGTGCGTGATCCCGATCAACCGGCTGGGTCGTCGGCGCGGGCGCGATCCGGTCGTAGCGATCGTCCTGTGCGTGGTGGCAGCAGTGCTCATCGCAGGCACCGCGACGGTGGTGATCGCCGTCACGAACGGCTTCGACAACCCGTCGGGTCGATACCCGGCTGCCGCGGTGCTCGCAGGCCTGGCGGCGACGATCGCCGCTGCGCTCCTGCTCGGTCAGTTGCGTCCCGCCGAGCGACCATCACCGTTCGCGGACGCACCGGACCCCGACCAACGGGTCGGTTAGCTTTTCGGTCATGGCGTTCACGGGGATCCCGGCTGAGGTGATCGACTTCTACGAGCGGCTCGAGGCCGACAACTCGAAGCTGTTCTGGGAAGCGAACAAGCACACGTATCGCGACGTCGTCAAGGCGTCGACGCTGGAACTGTGCGAGGCGCTGGAAGAGTTCGGGCCCTTCCATCTGTTCCGTCCGCACAACGATCTTCGGTTCTCGAAGAACAAGCCGCCGTACAAGACGCATCAGGGCGCCTACGGCGAGTCGGAGGGCGGGGCCGGCCACTACTTCCACATCTCGGCGACCGGGCTCATGTGCGGCACCGGCTACTACGCCATGGCCAAGGACCAGCTCGTGCGGTTCCGTCGGGCGGTCGACGCCGATCAGACCGGCACGGAGGTCGCCGACATCGTCGCCGACCTCTCGAAGCGGCGCTACTCGATCGGCGCGATCGACGAGCTGAAGACCGCACCGCGCGGCTATCCGAAGGATCACCGCCGGATCGAACTCATTCGTCGGAGGGGACTGATGGCTTCGAAGGAGTTCGGGACCCCGCAGTGGCTGCACACGAAGCAGGCGGCCACCAAGATCCGCGAGGTCTGGGAGACCGCAGGGCCCATGAACGCCTGGCTCGACGCCCACGTCGGCCCGAGCACGCTCGAACCGGACGGGTTCTTCGGCTGACTCCTCGGATCGGCGCCAACCCGATCCGAACCGAACTGCGCCCGAGGACCACTGGAGCAGACGTGTGATCGTCGGTGCGCAGATCTTGGCCGATCGTCGGCCGTGTCTCACCCTGGCCCAAATCTCGTCGCCGCTGTCCGCGTGAGCGTCGAACGCCGGATCGGAGAGGGCGGCGCCGGGGCGACGAACCAGTGTTCGTCGAGGATGAGGTCGATCCTGCCCGTGATCGTCTCCGGCAGACCTGTGCTGCTGATGCCGTACTCTGCGGAGGGTGGGCCGTGCGGGCGGGCTTTGACAGACTGTCAACGTGACGCTCACCGACAGCAACCGTGACGCCCTCGAGAACCAGTTCGGCCTCGCCGACCGGATCGTCGACGAATCGGCGCTGGCCAACACCGCGCAGCGCTTCCGTGAGCGTGGCATCACGTTGCCCACGTTGGCGCAGCTCGCCGATCCGTCATCGTTCGACCCCGATGAGCACGTCGGTGACGCCGACCCGCAGGGCCCGGACCCGCGCAATCTGTGGCGGGTCCATTGGTACAACGATCTGGCGGGGAATCGCGTCGACGTTCCCCAGCACGTGGTGCTCGGCAAGGAACTGACCGGAGTCGAGAGTCCGATCATCGTCGTGTTCGGCGACCGGTTCCCGATGATCACCGCCCACAAGGTGCTGGCCGCGTACGCGTGTCTCGCGCCACGGGTGGTGACCGGCCAGTTCGATCCGACCCGCCACCGCGCGATCTGGCCGTCCACCGGTAACTACGCGCGGGGCGGCATCGCGATCAGCCGGATCATGGCGAGTCGTGGGGTCGCGATCCTGCCGGAGGGGATGAGTCGGGAGCGATTCGACTGGCTCAACCGCTGGTGCGAGAACCCCGACGAGGACGTGATCCGCACGTTGGGCACCGAGTCGAACGTCAAGGAGATCTACGACGCCTGCAACGAACTGGCGACGGACCCCGGCAACTTCGTTTTCAACCAGTTCAGCGAGTTCGGAAACCACCTCGGCCATTACACGGTGACCGGTCGGGCGCTCGGCCACGTCTTCGAGACCGTTCGTGATGCGTCGGGGAACGACCTGCGCCTCGCGGCGTTCATCTCGGCGACGGGTTCGGCCGGAACGATCGCCGCGGGCGACCGTCTGAAAGACGAGTACGGCGCGAAGATCGTGGCGGTCGAGGCGTTCGAGTGTCCGACGATGCTCGAGAACGGCTACGGCGAGCACAACATCCAGGGCATCGGCGACAAGCACATCCCGCTGATCCACAACGTGATGAACACCGACGTCGTCTGCGCGATCAGCGACGTCGCCACCGACGAGCTCGACATGATGTTCAACACGCCGGCAGGGCGGGAGTACCTCTCCCGGTCCAAGGGCTGGTCCGACGATCTGCTGGACGACCTGTCGCACTTCGGCTACTCCTCGATCTGCAACACCCTGGCGGCGATCAAGACGGCCAAGTTGCTCGACCTCGGCCCCGACGACGCGCTGATCACGGTTGCGACCGACGGCGGCGCCATGTATCCGAGCTCCCGGGCCGACTTCCTCCAACGTCGTTACCGCGGTGAGTACAGCCACACCGATGCCGCCGAGGCGTTCGGACAGCATCTCGGCGATGTGTCGACCGAGCACATGATCGACATGGCTCGATCTGACCGACGTCGAGTGTTCCAGCTGGGCTACTACACCTGGGTCGAGCAGCAGGGCACCCCGTTCGACCTGTTCGAGCAGCGCCGCCACCAGGACTTCTGGCGCGGCCTGCGCCGCTACGTCGGCGTGTGGGACGAGATGATCACCGACCTCAACGCCCGCATCGCCGGCTGACGTCACTGGGCCGAGAGTCTGTGCGAGCGATCTCGGCGTGCTGCCCGCTGATCGCTCGCGCTCGGTCAGCCGCCGAAGCGGCCCTGGACGTTGACCGTGAGGTTGATGCGGCCACGATCGCCGATCGCACCGCGAACGTCGCCGAGGCCGAGCCACTCGACGAGGGCATCCATGTCACTGACCCGGAGACGTGCGCAGCCGTGGCTGGCCGGTGACCGGGGCACGTTGTTGGCGCCGTGGATCGCCTGCCCCCGGTCGAAGTACAGCGGCTTGTACATGTTGCCGTTGAGCGGATTGTCCACTGCCGCCGGGTACGTCGTGCTGTTGTGCCAGCCGCCGTTGCCGCTCGCCGAGTTGTAGCGGAACGCAGCGCTTCGATTCTGGGGGCGGGTCGGGAACGCGGCCAGCCCCGTCGAGGTGGGGAACACGAACTGCACCCGCTCGGCACCCACACCGACGAACATGATCTGGCACGTCTGGTCGATCAGCACCCATCGCTCGGACAGGATCGACGAGGTGAACGGGATCGGCAGGGTCTCGGTCGCCATCAGGATCTGCTCCTCCTCGCTCCCGGCGACCATGTCCTGCCGGCTGACCGGGAGGTCGGCGGCGAGCCGGAACGCGCACAGCCGCTGCCTCGTGACCGGCCCGGACACGCCGTCGACGAGCAGCTCGCGGATGCCGTAACCGGCGAAGAGCTCGTTCAGCTTGGTCTGCTGTGCCTCGACCTCCCGACGCACGACCACCGTGTTGCGTTCGGTCCGTGTCGTGCCGTCGATGTCGTTCAGTCCATTGTCGACGCACATGTCGAGGAGTTGACCGCTGACGAGCACGTCGAATTCGAGCCCGTTCTCTGCGAGTACCGTCTCGACGTCGACCGAGTCGTCGTCGAACGCCTCGACGATGGTGGTCAGGTCGTCACCGGGCTGGACCTGGACGACGCACGCAACGTCGTAGACGTCGAGCGGCGGCAGCGTCGTGGTGGTCGTCGTGGTGGTCGTCGTGGTGGTGGTGGTGCTGGTGGTGCTGGTGGTGCTGGTCGTCGTCGGCGGATTCGTGGTCGTGGTGGTATCGGGGTTGGTGGTGGCAGTCGTCGCGGTGGCGGGCTCGGTGATCGAGACGGCGGCCGATGTCGGGGCCGGAGTGACCGGCGGCGCCGTGTCGGGAGACGCTTCGGGCGCCTCGACGGCTGCTCCGTCGTTGTCGTCGCCGCTCGAATCCACCGCCGCACTGCAAGCCGTGGTCGCCGCCAACGTCGCCGCCAACGCGACCGCCCGCCACTCCGTCATCCCTGCGACGGTAGTGCGATTGCGGCGCCGAGCGGGGTCGTATCCGACGCGGGACGTCGACGGCCGTCGACGTTACGGTGTGCGCCATGGGACCGTGGAGCGATCGACGAGGGGCTGCGGATGTCGCGTGATCCCGGGGTCGTCGGGTTCCGGTGCGCGGTCTGCGGAGCGTCGGTCGGGGTTGCGGCGCTCGCACCGTGGCAGTGTCCGAACCGAACGTCGGCCGACCCGTATCACGTCCTGCACATCGAATCCGACCTCGGTCGCGCTGACGTGCCGGACGACGTGTCGGCGGACGCCAACCCGTTCGTTCGCTACGGGCCCCGTCTGGCGTGGTGGGCCTTCGCGCTCGCGAACGGAATGTCGTCGAGCGACTGTGTCGCGCTGACGCGTGAGGTGGCCGACGGGTTCGTCGTGACGCCCTTCGGTCGATCGGCCGCGCTCTCCGACGAGATCGGTGTCTCGGTGTGGGTCAAGGACGAGACCGGGCAGGTGGCGGGGTCGCAGAAGGGGCGACACCTGCTGTCGATCGTCCTCCACCTTCGTGCGGCCGAGGAGCTTGGACTCCTCCGTGAGCGGCCGCCGCTCGCCATCGCTTCCTGCGGCAACGCCGCCCTGGCTGCGGCCACGTTGGCACGGCGCGTCGGTTGGACGATCGACGTGTACGTTCCGACATGGATGGACCCTGCCTTCGGTGTTCGGCTGGACGATCTCGGTGCCGTCACCCACCCGTGCGAGCGGCGCGACGACGACCCGCCCGGGGATCCGGCGATGCTCAGATTCCGCGAAGCGGTCGCCGACGGTGCGATCCCGTTCAGCGTGCAGGGGCCGGAGAACGCGCTGTGCCTCGACGGTGGCCGAACGCTCGGCTGGGAGCTCCACGATCAGTCGACGACCGCCGGTGTCGGCCTCGATCGATTGGTCGTCCAAGTGGGTGGGGGAGCGTTCGCAGGCTCCGTCGGTGCCGGCCTCGGGCCCGATGTGCGGCTCGACACCGTCCAGGCCGAAGGCTGTGCTCCGCTCGCCGCCGCGTGGGAGCGTGCCGCGACGTACGCCGATCCGCCCGCGCACTGGGAGCAGGTGATGCGACCGTGGCCCGATCCGCACTCGGCGGCCGACGGCATCCTCGACGACGAGACCTACGACTGGATCGCCGACGTGAAGGCGATGACCTCGAGCGGCGGGCGTCCGATCGTGGCCACCGAGGCCGAGATCGTCCGGGCGAACGGGTTGGCCGTCCACGCGGGCTTCGACGTGAGTGTCACCGGCTCGGCCGGCCTTGCCGGCCTGCTCCACGTGAGCGACGAGCTCGATCCGGGCGACGAGGTCGGAGTGATCATGTCGGGCATCGGTCACCGGTGAGCCCAGCGCGAGCGATCGTCGCTTCCGGCCCCTGATCGCTCGTGCAAACGTGGCACGCTCGGGGGATGGAAGGGACTGACGTCGTCGGGTTCGACGTGCCGGCGATCGAACGGTGGCTGCCGACGGTCACGTCGATCACGCCCCCGATCTCGTGGGAGCGACTTCCGGGAGGCCACTCCAATCTCACGTACCTCCTGACCGACGGTACGGGTCGAGAACTCGTGATCCGGCGGCCCCCGCAGGGTGAACTCCTCCCCAAGGCGCACGACATGTGGCGCGAGTACCGGATCATCGACGGGCTGTGGCCGACGAACGTCCCCGTCGCCGAGCCGATCGCCTACTGCGACGACCGTGGCATCGCGGAGACTCACTTCTACGTGATGGGCAAGGCCGAGGGGCAGGCGCTCTACGACGGTGAGACGGTGTCGGGCTGGCTCGCCGAGGACGCCCGCCGGCGCGCCGGCGAACGATTCGTCGATGTGCTCGCGGCCCTGCACTCGATCGACCCGGTCGATGTCGGCCTGGCCGAACTCGGCCGACCCGACGGCTACGTGGCACGCCAGTTGAAGACCTGGTACGGGTCGTGGAACGCATCGATCCCGTACGCCGAGCACGACGAGGCGAGGGTCCACGAGTTGCACACCCTGCTCGTCGACCACATCCCCGCGCAGGGCCCTGGCAGGATCGTGCACGGTGACTACGGACCGCACAACAGCCTCTTCTCCCGAGAGGGCGACATCACGGCGGTGCTCGACTGGGAGATCGCCACACTCGGCGACCCGCTCGCGGACTTCGCCTACTCGGTCAACGCCTGGGTCGAGCCCGGCGACCCCGGCGTCTACGGCGCCGATCCGCCGACCGCGCTGCCCGGTTTCCCGAGCCGCGACGACCTGATCGCACGCTATGCCGACGCGACGGGCGCCGATCTGTCGAACCTCGACTACTACCGGGCGTTCAACTCCTTCAAGACCGCCTGCATCCTGCACGGTGTGTACGCCCGGTATCGGGCGGGGCAGAAGAGCACCGAGGGCGTCGACATCGACGGCCTCTTCGCCCGGATCGGCCTGTCGCTCGATGCCGCCCAGGAACGCTCGACGGCGATCGGCCGATCATGACGGTCACCATCGAACACGTCGCCCCTGACGCCGGCCCCGGCGCGATCCACGACATCCTCGCGCGCGACGGCGCACTCATCGTCGACGATCTCGCCGACGTCGCCCTGATCGACCGGATCGCCGGCGAGATGCGGCCGTACGTCGAGGCAACGCCGAACGGCAGCGACGACTTCAGTGGGCGGACGACGAGACGAACCGGCGGGCTGATCGGCCGTTCACCGGCGAGCCGGGAGCTCGTGCAGCACCCGCTCGTCCTCGACGTGACCGGGCGCCTTCTGCACCGGGCGACCGCATTCCAGCTGCATCTCACCCAGATCATCTCGATCGCGCCGCAGTCGCCCGGCCAGGCGATCCACCGGGACCAGTGGGCGTTCGACTTCTTTGCGTTCCCGTCGGACCATCACGTGCAGTGCAACACGATCTGGGCGATGACCGACTTCACCGAGCACAACGGCGCGACCCGCCTCATGCCGGGAAGCCAGGACCTCCCGAACGACTTCGGGCACACGGTCGACGAGACGGTGCCCGCGGAGATGACCAAGGGTTCGTGCCTGCTCTACACCGGCAAGGTGTACCACGGCGGAGGTGCCAATCGTTCGGATCACACGCGTACCGGGCTGAACATCACCTACAACGTGGCCTGGCTCCGGCAGGAGGAGAATCAGTACCTGTCGGTGCCGAGCGATGTCGCCGAGACCCTCGACGACGACCTGCTGCGCCTGATGGGCTACCAGATCGGTGCGTATGCACTGGGATACATCGATGACGTGCGCGATCCGATCGAGGCGATCCGCGGCACGACCGGGTCGATGAGCTTCGGAACGTCGCCGGTGTGACCACGCTGCTCACCCGCTGACCTGGGCGATCGCCGCGAGGAACTCCTCACCCTCGGTGTTCAAGGCACCCGTCCACGTGTGGGCGACGGCACCGTCACGATCGAGCAGCACCGAGTACGGCATCATCGTGCTCTCGTAGTCCGCCAGGAACGTCTGGCCGGTGTCGCGCCAGACGGCGAGTCGACGTCGAGGCGTTCCAGCATCGACGCCAGGTCGCCGTCGGAGACATCGGCTCGGTCGACGTTGTCGGCGACGATCTCCACTCCCCTCCGAGCCGGGGGAGTCCGCGAACGCGTCGAGCAACGGCAGTTCCCGCTCGCACGGCACACACCAGGTGGCCCAGCCCGCGAGCAGTACGCCCGACCCGCGCAGGTCGGCGACCTGGGTCGGTGCGCCATCGGGCCACGACACAGCGCCGAATTCGGGCGATGCTGATGCGTCGGAGCATGCCGCCAAGCCGAATGCAGCGACGAGGGCAACCAGCGTGAGTCGTCGCCGCGATCGGTCGGCGGCCGCCACATCAGCCACCGATCATGTCGCGCCAGCCGGGTCGATCCGGCGCGCCTTCCTCCCAGGAGCGGATGTGGGCGGCGACCGAACGGATCTGTTCCGACGTGAGCGGTCCGCCGTAGCGTGTCAGGAAGTGACGTCGTTGGGTGGCGATCGGCAGCGAGCGATTTCGTCACGGTGGTGCCGCGCATGACCCGCATCGGCGACGACGACGGCGCCTCGGTGCAGGCGATCGGCGATGCACTGTCGCTCCCCGTCGGCGAGTCGATCGACATGGGGTCGAACGCGCTGCATCTGATGTGCCTGGGTCTGGACGAGCCGCCGAGCCTCGGCGACACGTTCGAGCTCCTCATCGGCTTCGCCGAGCGCGACCCGGTGACCGTGCAGGTCGCCGTCGAGAACCGATGACGCACGACCGCGGATAGCCTGGAGGGATGACGCACCATCCCGTAGCGCTCGAGGGGGGCTTCGATCCCCGGTCCGACGTGTTCAATCGGTTGATGAAGAACCGCGTGATCATGCTCGGTTCCGATGTGAACGACGAGATCGCCAACCAGATCTGTGCGCAGCTGCTGTACCTCGAGGGCGAAGACCCCAGTGCAGACATCTGGCTGTACGTCAACAGCCCGGGCGGGTCGGTCACCGCCGGCATGGCCATCTACGACACGATGCAGTTCGTCGGGTGCGACGTCGCCACCGTCTGTCTCGGCCTCGCTGCGTCGATGGGCCAGTTCCTGCTCACGTCGGGCGCCGCAGGCAAGCGCTACACGCTGCCGAACGCTCGGATCATGATGCATCAGCCGCTGGCTGGTCTGCGTGGTCAGGCGACCGACATCGCCATCCAGGCCGAGCAGCTGCGGTACACCAAACGGCGGATGGCCGAACTGATCTCCGAGCATTCCGGTCAGCCGCTCGAGCAGATCCAGCAGGATTCCGAGCGTGACCGCTGGTTCACCGCCGAGGAGGCACGGGACTACGGCCTCGTCGACTCGGTGATCCTGCGTCGCGGCGAGATGTCCTGATCCGAGATCTCGACGACCTCAGCCGTCGGCGGGCGTCGTCGTCTCGGGTGGCACGATCGTCGTGGTGCGCGCCGGCACGTCGCCCTGCGGAGCGATCGTCGTGATCGAGATGTCGAGTCCGCAGTTGTCGAGCAGCCACTCCTTGACCGTGAAGGCCGACCGCTCGGCCGCATAGGCGGTCTTCGCCACGATCTGCTCCGACTCGGGATCGCCGGGCACGAGCGTCGAGGCCGTCTCGAAGCTGACGAGCACGTCGTTCCATTCCTCGGCGATCGCGACCGGGGCCAGTTGCCCCATCAGTCGATAGAACTCCAAGGTTGCTTCGACATCGACGTCGTTGGTCAGCGGCGGTCCCAGCAGTGTGTTCCGGTTCTCGATCGCCTCGCCGCAGAACCGTTCGGCGTCGCTCTCGACGCCGCCATCGCGACCGCAGGCAACGAGCGCGACGAGTGCGATCGCGGCGCAGACGAGGTTTCGCACGGCACCGAGTGTGGCATGCGGGGTGGCGGTTTCCCGGGCAACCAGTTCGTCATGTCGAACGCTCGCCGTCGAGACGACGAGCGAGCCACCTTCGAGCGACTCGGCCTCGAGCGTCCTGGAACGATCGGAGCGTCGGCAGGCCGGGAGGGAGATCGAGGAGGCCCCGTCGCGTGAAGAAGCCGGCGAAACTGGCCAGGAACGCGGTGACGGCGTCGGAGTCGGCAGCCCGTCCGTGCGGATGCTGCTCGAGCACGTGGTCCGGTGGCGGGCGCCCGTCCGGGTGGAGCGCGGGCAGCAGCGTCACCACATCGACCCACGCTGTCCCGACGGTCGCCCCCGGCCGGTCGACCACCACGTCATGGTCCGGGCCGCTCGGAATGAACAACACGTTGTCGGTCCGAAGGTCGAGCTGGAGGAGGGTGTCTCCCGCCGCGGTCGCGGCGCCGGAGGCGTCGAGCTCGACGAGCCGGGTCAGGTGCGACCGGCTCCAGCTCTCGATCCGGTCGGTGGTGGCCGTCGTCCTTGCCTGCCAGGTGCGCCCAGTGTCCGGTGAGTGACGGGGGGCGCTCGGCGAACGGAAGGATGCCGTCCGGACGGTGCCTTCGATCGCCAGATGATGTGTCGGCGCCAGGATCCGCTGACAGCCCGGCGCATCGAGAGGTGCGACGGGCATCCGACCCTCGACCCACTCGACCGCGAGCCCGTCCCGGTCGCCGTCGTCGATCGAACCGATCAGGCGTGGCGCGCGATGACCAACCGGTAGGGGGGCGAGCCCGCCCGCCTCGGTACGGTCCATCTTCGGTGCATGTGGGGTGAGGTCGATACCGGCTGCCTTCACGAAGACGCGGCGACCGTCCGCCGGTTCACACTTCGATGCCGGCCCGGCGAGAATCCTCCGACCAGGTTCGTCGCGGAGCGAACGGGCGGACCGAGCAGCAGGTCGAGGTCGCCCCGGATGTGCTGCGGGATGCTCGCCCAAATGCTCCGAACACCTGCCGCATTCGTCCATCACACCACGTCGCCCCGCGTCGACGCGAAGGGGTTCGCGTCGAGACCTGCGGGCGCAGCTGCGACACCCTCCCGGTATGGTGAGATCACACCTGTCGAGGGGCAGTTCGCACTCCCTCCCAATCTGAGAACCGGGTCGAACCCGGTTCGATTCGGGAGGTCGGGCATGATTGCGACGGTCGAGACGGCGACGATTCTGGGAGCGCGAGGGCATCCCGTCACCGTGGAGGTGCACATCGCCAGGGGGCTGCCGGGGTTCACGATGCTCGGCCTCCCCGACGAGCCGTGCCGGGAAGCCCGGGACCGTGTTCGCGCGGCGGTGCTGTCGAGCGGCTTCTCCTGGCCCGAGAAGAAGGTCACGGTCAACCTCGCACCTCCGCACTACCGCAAGACCGGTTCGGGGCTCGACGTGGCGATCGCGATCGGTGTGCTCGTGGCGTCCGAGGTCGTTCCGGCCGACGCCGTTCGGATGCTCGGATTCGCGGGCGAGTTGGGGCTCGACGGTTCGATTCGTCGAGTGCCGGGCGTCGCCCCGATGGTCGGCGTGCGTCCCGATCACGACTGGGTCGTTCCGGCCGAGTCCGTCGCGGAGGCGCGCGTCGCCTGTCGCGGGGTGATCCGGCCGGTCGAGCGCCTCGATCAGCTCGTCGAGGCGCTCACGGGTGCCGCCCGGTGGCCCGAGTTCGACGAGTCACCATCACGATTCGTCGAACCCGAGCTCCACGACCTCGCCGACGTCAAGGGGCAGCCGCTCGCACGGTTGGCGCTCGAGGTCGCGGCCGCGGGCGGGCATCACCTGCTGTTCGTCGGCCCACCGGGAGCCGGCAAGACGATGCTCGCCAGGCGGCTGCCGGGCCTGCTCCCCGACCTCGACCGATCCCTCGCGCTGCAGACCACGATGGTGCACTCCGCAGCCGGTGTTGCGCTGCCGCCGGGTGGACTGTTGACCCGCCCGCCGTTCCGCGCGCCGCACCACACGAGTTCGCTCGGTTCGGTGGTGGGTGGCGGGTCGTATCAGCTCCGGCCCGGTGAGATCAGTCTCGCTCACGGGGGTGTGCTGTTCTTGGACGAGATGGGTCAGTTCTCGCCCAAGGTGCTCGACGGCCTCCGGGAGGCGCTCGAAGACGGCCAGATCATGGTCGGCAGGGTCGAACAGCTCCGCATCGCGATGCCGGCACGATTCCAGCTCATCGGAGCGACCAACCCGTGCCCGTGCGGCGGAAGCGGAACACCGAGCGATTGCGCCTGCGACGAGCGATCACGGCAGCGCTACACGCAGCGGCTGTCGGGTCCACTCCTCGATCGATTCGACCTACGGGTCGCGGTCAATCGTCCCGATGTCACCGAGCTGCTCGACGGCGAGCCGGGAGAGTCCACGGCCGAGGTCGCGGCCCGAGTGCACGCAGCCCGCGCCGCTGCGATCGCACGGGGTGGTGGCCTCAACGCCGAACTCGACGAACACGGCTTGAACGAGTTCGCCCCGCTCGACCCGGCGGCAGACCGGTGTATTCGCACGGAGATGGAGCGCGGGCGTCTCACCGGTCGTGGGTACCACCGGATCCGGCGAGTGGCTCGAACGCTCGCCGACCTGGCCGGCGGCGTCGATCGTCCGATCGAGGAAGGTGATGTGGCGGCCGCCCTCGGCATGCGAGCCCGGGTCGGGCTGAGTGTCGTCGGGGTGGCGGCATGAGTGCCGGCGCGCTCGCCGTGCTCGCCGGCACCGGCGCGATGGGCCCGGCTCGGCTTCGGCTGCTCCTCACCCACCACACTCCCGACGATGCCGTGGAGCGACTTCGCACCGGGCGACCGTTGCATCCGATGTTCACCCGCGGGGTGCGCTCCGAACAGCTCGAAGTGCTGCAGCAACGTGTTCGGGTCGGCTGCCCTCACGAGGCGGCCGATGCCTGCGCCCGGAACCAAGTCGCGGTGATCGCGCTCGGAGACGCGCGCTACCCGGCAGCGTTGGCTCATGATCCCGAGGCGCCGGTCGCATTGTTCGTCCGAGGTGACCTGGACGCACTCGGCGATCGCCGTGTCGGCATCGTCGGAACACGCCATGCCAGCGCGGCCGGGAGGGCGACCGCCTCCGAACTCGGTTCCGCCCTGGCGTCCGAGTCGATCGCAGTGATCTCCGGGCTCGCTCGCGGCATCGACGCCGCAGCGCACCGAGGAGTCAGATCGAGTGGAGGCCCCGGGCGGGCCGTCGCCGTGGTCGGTTCGGGGCCTGACGTGCACTACCCCAAACTCAACGCCGATCTGTGGGAGTGGGTGGCCACGGCGGGCCTCCTCGTGTCCGAATGGCCGCCGGGTGTCCGACCCGATGCGTGGCGGTTCCCGCAGCGCAACCGGATCATCGCCGCACTGAGCGAGGTCTTGGTCGTCGTCGAGAGCCGCGAGCGGGGTGGCAGTCTGATCACCGCTCGCGCAGCGGCTGATCGTGGCATCGACGTGATGGCCGTGCCCGGGTCCCCCCGGAGTCGGGCGTCGTTCGGAACGAACCAGCTCCTGGTCGACGGCGTGGCACCGGTCACGTCGGCCCACGACGTGCTGACCGCACTCGGCCTCGATCACCGCCGACAGGGCAGCGTGCCGTTCGACCCCAGAGTGCAACCCGACGAGATGCAGCAGCTCATCCTCGATGCGTGCCTCGAGCAGCCGTCGAATCTCGACATGATCGTCAGCGCCACCGGTCTCTCGATCACCGACGCCGCGCTCGGCGCGGCACGCCTCGAGCGATCGGGGTGGCTCGTCGAGGCGGGCGGGTGGTTCGAACCCGTGGGGTCCCGATTGTGCAGTTGATCAGCGAATACCGTGGGGGCCATGGCGGATCACGACCAGTGGCGATTGAGCGACTTCCAGCGTTCGCAGACCTCACTGGCCGAGCGCACCCTGATCGCCTACGAGACCGATCTGCGATTGTTCTCCGAGTGGGTCGCTCGCTCGTCTCTCGAGTCACCCGACGGCGTCACTCGAACCCTCGTCCGTCGCTACGTCGCGGCATTGTCGATCCGCGAGTATCCGCGCTCGACGATCGCCCGCAAGATCGCAGCCCTGCGGCGCTATTTCGCTTGGGCACTCGAGGAGCAGCTGGTGACGATCGATCCCACGATCGGCGTGCACGTCAGCGCAGGCCAGAGTCGGCTGCCCAGGGTGCTCGACCGGCGCGAACTCGATCACTTACTCGACGCGCCGGCAGCCCACGACGAACCGGTCTGGCGACGCCGACGCGACGACGCCGTCCTCGAGGTCCTGTACGGCTCGGGGGTCCGCGTCTCCGAGCTGTGTGGCCTCGAGCTCGACCAGATCCGGCTCGACGAACGCTCGCTGGTCGTGTGGGGCAAGGGTGCAAAAGAGCGCCGTGTGCCGCTCGGCGATCCGGCCGTCGATGCCGTCCGGAGTTGGCTGGCGGTCCGGCGCGAGGTGGTTCCGGCGCCGGCCGGTCCGATCGTGTTCGCGAACGAGCGCGGCAGGCAACTGACGCCACGAGACGTGCGCCGTATCATCGACCGGCGCTCACCGACCCCGACGCACCCGCATGCGCTGCGTCACACGTTCGCCACCCACCTGCTCGACGGTGGCGCCGATCTCCGATCGGTGCAGGAGTTGCTCGGGCACTCCGATGTGGCGACCACCCAGCGTTACACTCACGTCAGCCGCGAGCGTCTGCGATCGGCCTATCAGAAGAGTCACCCACGCGCATGAGCATCGTTCCCGACGACCCCGACCTGGCAATGCACTGGACGCGGTGGCTGAACCGCAAGAACGCTGCCTCCCGCGACCACTTGATCGTGCACTACTCACCGCTGGTGAAGTTCGTCGCCGGCCGAATCGGCGCCGGGCTCCCGAACAGCGTCGATCCTGGTGATCTCGTGAGTTCCGGGGTGTTCGGGCTGATCGACGCGATCGACCGATACGACCCTGAACGCGCGGTCAAGTTCGAGACGTTCGCGGCGCCCCGAATCCGTGGCGCGATCTACGACGGCTTGCGGCAGCTCGACTGGGTGCCTCGTTCCGTGCGGAGCCGGGCACGGGAGGTCGAGAAGGCGTTTGCCCAACTCGAACACGAGCTCGGTCGAGGTCCGACCGACGAGGAGCTTGCCGCCAAGTTGCACATCGGGGAAGAAGAGCTCGCGCGCTGGCTGGCGTCGATCGCAGCCACGACCGTCGGGCCTCTCGACCGTGCCGTCGCAGCTGGCTACGAACCCGAATCCGTCGACTCGGTGGGGATGGAACACCCGGTCGCCGCGATCGAGGACCGTGAGCTCCGCGACATCATGAAGGCCGAGATCCTCAAGTTGCCCGAGCGGGAGAAACTCGTGCTGTCGCTCTACTACGACGAGGGCCTCACGCTCGCCGAGATCGGTGAGATCCTCGGTGTCACCGAGAGTCGCGTGTCGCAGATCCACACCAAATCGGTCATCCACCTGCGGTCGCGCATGGCGGCTGCCGGCGTGGGCTGAGCGGAATCGCTCGCATTGGCGGGCCGCTTCGTGGCGTTCGCCACCTCCGTTTCCCGAACCGAGAGGTGTCGTCGTGTCCTACTTCCGCCGGATCATCCCGCTGCTCGCCCTGCTGGCGGGCCTCGCCCCGCACGGGTTGGCGCACGCGCTGCCGTGCTGGCAGCCCCCCGTCGCTGCCCCCGTCACCGATCCGTTCCGCGAACCGACTTGTACCTGGTGCGCCGGCAATCGCGGTCTCGAGTTCGGTACGTCGGCCGAATCGCCGGTTCGAGCGGTGGCGACGGGCCGCGTCACGTTCGCCGGGTCCGTCGCGGGCACGGGTTACCTGGTGGTGCGTCATGGCGGCGACCGCCGCGTCACCTATGCGAACCTGGCACCCACGACGTTCTCGGTGGGCGATCTCGTCGTGCGAGGGCAGACTGTCGGGCGAACCGCGGGACGTCTCCACTTCGGCGTGCGCGTCGGCGATCGGTACGTCGACCCCGCTCCACTGCTCGGTCGATGGGTCCATCGGGCGCGCTTGATCCCCGACGATGGGGGTCGTGGTAACACGCCGCCTGCACCGCGACTCAGGTGCCGAGCACCAGGGGGTGATTGACGCTTCCGCTGGCTACACTGCCGACCGGTCCGTCAACCGGCGGATCGTTCACGATTCAGCCGCTCGCTTCCAGAGATGCGGTCGCCACGGCGCCCGGAGCGAGTCGGACAACCGCAATGAGGAGTACCACATGGCTGTCATCAGCATGCGTCAGATGCTCGAGGCCGGAGTCCACTTCGGACACCAGACCCGGCGCTGGAACCCGAAGATGCGTCGATTCATCTTCGGTGAGCGCAACGGCATCTACATCATCGATCTCGAGCAGACGCTCACGCGCGTCGAAACCGCATACGGATTCGTCCGCGACCTGGTCGCCGACGGCGGCACCGTGCTGTTCGTGGGCACCAAGAAGCAGGCCCAGGACCCGGTGCAGAGCTACGCCGAGAAGGTCGGTATGCCGTACGTGAACGAGCGCTGGTTGGGCGGCATGCTCACCAACTTCGAAACGATCTCCAAGCGGGTCGACAAGATGCTCGAGTACGAGCGCATGAAGGCCTCCGGCGAGTTCGACGCCATGATCAAGAAAGAAGCACTTCTGCTCGATCGCGAGCTCACCAAGCTGCAGCGCAATCTCGGTGGTCTGCGCGATATGAAGAAGGCACCCGACTGTGTCTTCGTGGTCGACACCAAGAAGGAGCACATCGCGGTCACCGAGGCGAACAAGCTCGGTATCCCGGTGGTGGCGATCGTCGACACCAACGTCGACCCTGACGTGATTCAGTACCCGATCCCGGGCAACGACGACGCCATCCGGGCCAACAGCCTGCTGGTTCGGGTCATCGCCGAGGCCGTGGAAGAGGGCCGCTACATCGCCCAGCGCCGTCCCCAGGCCGTTGGCGCGGAGGGTGCGGCACCCGAGCCCAAGCCCGAACGGAGTCCCGAGGAGGAAGCAGCGTTCGTCCAAGCCCAGGCCGAGGCACGAAACGCTGCTGCCCGGGCGCAGGCCGAACGTGAGGCGCGTCTGACTGCCAGCAAGCAGAAGCCGGCCGCTGACACCACCGATGCACCAACTGCAGCCGCAGCACCGGCTCCCGAGGCAACCTCCACCGTCGCCGAGGCTCCGGCTGGCGATGAGGTCGCTGCTGATGGGTCGACCGGCGATGCGACGGCGGAGGCTCCCGTCGCCGAGGCTCCGGCTGGCGATGAGGTCGCTGCTGATGGGTCGACCGGCGATGCGACGGCGGAGGCTCCCGTCGCCGAGGCTCCGGCTGGCGATGAGGTCGCTGCTGATGGGTCGACCGGCGATGCGACGGCGGAGGCTCCTGTCGCCGAGGCTCCGGCTGGCGATGAGGTCGCTGCTGATGGGTCGACCGGCGATGCGACGGCGGAAGCTCCCGTCGCCGAGGCCCCGACTGACGACGCGCCAGCAGAGGCTGCGGGCGAAGCGACCACCGACGAGAACTGAGGACGAACCGCGATGTCATTCACCGCACAAGACGTCAAGGCACTGCGCGAGGCGACCGGCGCCGGCATGATGGACTGCAAGAAGACTCTCGAGGAGACCGGCGGCGACATCGAGGCCGCAAAGCAGCTCCTCCGTGAGAAGGGCCTCGCTGCGAGCGCCAAACGAGACGATCGTGACAACGACCAGGGTGTTGTTGCGCTCGAGGTCGACGGCCAGGTCGGCGCGATCGTCCAGCTCAAGAGTGAGACCGACTTCGTTGCCGGTTCCGACCAGTTCAAAGCCGAGGCGGACGCACTCGTCGATCTGGTGATCGCCGAGGGAGCCGATGCCGTGGCTCGCCGTCACGCCGAGCTGGAGGAACTGAAGATCACGCTCAAGGAGAAGATCGAACTCGGTGACGTCGTCCACATGGTGGCCGCCGGCGGCAACGTGATCGGCTCCTACGCCCACATCCAGGGTGGCCGGGGCGTCAATGGCGTGCTCGTCGAGCTCGCCGGTGGCAGCGCCGAACTCGCCCATGACATCGCGGTGCACATCGCCTTCGCTCGACCGAAGTACCTGGTGCGCGACGAGGTCCCCGCCGATGTCGTCGAGGCCGAGCGCAAGACGCTCGAGACGATCACCCTCAACGAGGGCAAGCCCGAACAGGCTGTTCCGAAGATCGTCGAGGGTCGCCTGAACGGGTTCTTCAAGGACGTGTGCTTGCTCGAGCAGCCGTACGCGAAGGACGACAAGCAGTCGGTGGCACAGGTCATCGGCGACGCATCGATCATTCGATTCGCGCAGGTCGAAATCGGCTGATTCCGGCCGGAACACCCGGTCTGCGCTCGAATCGTTCGTACCCGAATCTGATCCGGCGACCTCGCGGTTCGGCGATGGCGCCCGCTGAATGCGGCCATCGTCGGGTCTCGGCAAGCTGCGGTGCCCATCGCTGCCGATTCTGCTGGGACGTTCCTTCGTCCGTCGGGTGTCAGCCGACGTAGAGGGCGACGGCCGCGAGGCCGTTGACGAACATGTGGGCGACGATGGGCGCCGCCAACCGGTTGCCGGTCCAGTGACACGCCAGATTGAACGCCAGGCCGAGGGCACCGATCGCCCCGAAGAGGCCGGCGACCTCTGTCCAACTCTCTGCAGCCGGCAGATGGGGCACGACGAAGAGGACCGTGGTGGCCGCGATCGCCCTGGGTGCCGATCGACCCCGCTTCAGGATGCTGCGGTAGATGAGGCCACGGAAGAAGAGCTCCTCGACGATGGGGGTCACGATGGCCACGGCGGCGAAGAACACGATGAACTCGCTCGCCGAGGCGAGCTCGTCGACGGGTAGGTTGCTCGTTCGCTCGTCGGCACCGAGTGCGGAGTCGATGGCGTAGCTCACGAGTCCGGCGGTCACGACGCCGGCGATGCCGAGCCCGATGCCGATCAGGGCATCGAGCCATCGGCCGGTGAGTCCGAAATCCGCCCGCAGACTCCGAAGGCCCTTCCGAGATGTCGCCAGCCACAGCACCCCGATTGCAGCGACGGCGTTGAGCGCCACGAACGCCCCGAGTGCGTACGGGCCCGTGTCGTCGACCGAGTCGATGTCACCCGACACGACCGCCAGCAGCATCGCGCCGACGAGACCGGCGCCCACGTACGCCAGCACACCCCACCACGCGTCACCGAGCCCCCATCTCGACGACCGCCACGGTTCGACGACCCGGTCCGATGGACGCCACCGCCCGTCGTCGGCCAGGGCGTAGCCGGCGGCCGGCGGGTGATCCGTCCGATACCACTCGCCGTCGCTGGCCAGATACCAGCCGGAGGTGCCGGCGGGTGATCCGGCCGGTGGCGCCCAGGGAGCGTCGGACTCGTGCATCGCGACAGGGTAGGGACAGTCCGTCGGATCGGGAACTCGCGTGATGTGCTCGCTCATTGCCCGATCTGACAGACTGCCGGGTGATGTCGCAGGAGCAGACCGACCAGCCGGCACCACGCTGGAAGCGGATCGTGTTCAAGCCTTCCGGCGAGGCCCTGGCCGGTGAGTCGGGCAGGGGCCTCGACGGCCCGACGCTCGATCAGACGGCGGCCGAGATCGTCGAGATTCGACAGCACCTTGGCGTCGACGTCGCCGTCGTGGTGGGGGGCGGCAACTTCTGGCGGGGGCGCACGGGGGCGATGGAGGGCATGGACGCCACCCAGAGCGACCACATCGGCATGCTCGGCACCGTGATGAATGCGCTCGCCCTGCAGGACGCGCTCGAGCGACGGGGGCAGCCGACCAGGGTGCAGTCGGCGATCGAGATGCCCCGCATCGCCGAGCCGTACATCCGCCGTCGAGCGATGCGTCACCTGGAGAAGGGCCGGGTCGTGATCTTCGCGGCAGGTACCGGCAATCCGTTCTTCACGACCGACACGGCGGCGGCACTTCGAGCTGCCGAGATCGAGGCCGATGCGCTGCTGAAGGGCACCCACTCGGGCGTCGACGGCGTGTACGACTCCGACCCGCGCACGAACCCCGACGCTCGGAAGTACGACGAGATCGACTACATGGACGTCATGAACGAAGACCTGAAGGTGATGGATGCCACGGCGATCGCCTTCTGTCGCGACAACAAGATCCCGATCGTGGTATTCGACATGACGGAGGACCGTGCCCTCCGGACGATCTTGACCGGCGGGCACGTCGGCACGATCATCCACTGATCCGGCCTCGTCGCCTGAATCGCCGCCGGTGGACCGTACGAGGGTTACGCTGGTCGTGTGACCGAAGAAACCCTGCTGGATGCCATGGACAAGATGGACAAGGCCGTCGAGCACGTGCAGAGCCAGTTCGGCACCGTCCGCACGGGTCGGGCGGCGCCGGCGCTGGTCGAACGATTGACGGCGGAGTACTACGGCGCCCAGGTGCCGATCCAGCAGATGGCATCGATCTCCGTCCCCGAGGCACGCATGCTCATGGTCAAGCCGCATGATCGCGGTTCGCTGGGGGCGATCGAGCGAGCGATCCGGGACAGTGACCTGGGCGTGTCGCCCAACAACGACGGCGTCGTGATCCGCCTCAACTTCCCCCCGTTGACCGAGGAACGTCGACGCGAGTACGTCAAGGTGGTCAAGACGATGTCGGAGGATGGTCGGATCGCCGTGCGCAACATTCGCCGCGACGCCCGCAAGGTCATGGAGGCCGCCGAGAAGGCCGGTGAGATCTCCGCCGACGAGCTCGACCGTGCGGAAAAGGAACTGGAGAAGATCACGCACGATCACGTCGAGCGGATCGACCGGGCATTCGGCCGCAAGGAAGCTGAGCTGCTCGAGGTCTGACCCGAGCCGACGACCAGATGGGGAAGGGACGCACGCGATGAGCGATGAAAGCTGGCGGAGTCGTCGAGACGACGACTTCAGTGAGTTCGGGTCGTTGTTCGACGATGCGGAACCGACAGAGAACCTGCCGCCGGTGAAGGGTGAGTCGGAGCCGACCGACGAGTCCGATGCCATCAGCTTCGGCGACAGCGACACCGGGTCGCTCCCGCACTGGACCGAACCGCCGACCGGCGAGATCCCACGATTCGACGTTCCCGAAACGGCCGACGTCCCCGAACACGAAGAACTCGACGTGTGGTCGTCGTTCTCGTCCGAATCCCCGGTGTGGAAAGACGACGAACCCGCCGACCCCTCGGGAAGTCTCGACGAGCAGCTGCCGACTGCCCAGCAGCGCCGCATCACCGACGAGCCGCCCGGCGTATCGGGGCAGCACCGCCGCGTCACCGGGGAGTCGGCGGCGATCCAGACCGAGCCGAGTCGCATCACGATCGGTACCGACCCGTCCGGCATGCCGCGGCGTCAGCCGCCGTCGGGGCGCCGCCGCAGTGGCCAGTCCCCGCGGGCAGCGGGCGCTCCCGTGTCGCGTTCGTCCGGTCGTGACATGCCCGCCGCGATCGCCGTCGGCCTCGTGCTCGCCGCAGCTTTCGTGGCTGCGCTCATGTACCGGCCGGTGGCAGTGGCCGCGCTCATCGTGGTGATCCTGGGCCTGGCAGCCGTCGAGTTCTACGACAAGGTCGCCGAGAAGGGCTACCGTCCGGCGGTCGTGCCGGGCATCGTCGCCTGTGTGGCTGCGCCGCTGGCGGCCTACTGGCTCGGTGTCGGCGCGCTGCCACTGGTGTTCGCATTCGGGTTCATGGCCACGGCCGGCAGCTTCATCGGGGCTCGGAGCGTCGAAGCAGGACCGATGCCCAACGTCTCGATCACCACGCTGGGCATGGTCTGGATCGGCTTGCTCGGATCGTTCTCCATGCTGATCCTGCGCTTCTCGACCAACTCGGGGAGCCTGCTCGAGGTCGCCGAGCATCGCGGCACCGACACCTTGTTCCTTCTGGCGCTCGGAGTGGTGGCCAATGACGTCGGCGCCCTGTTCGTCGGATCGGCTGTGGGTCGTACGCCGCTGCGGCACTGGATCAGCCCGAACAAGACGGTCGAGGGATTCATGGGCGGTGCGATGCTCACGGTCATCGCACTGCTGCTCGTCGGGATCAGCGAAAGCAGCTCGACGTGGAGTTCCAACTGGGATCTGCTGGCGCTCGCCGTCGTGGTCTCGATCACGGCGCCGATGGGCGATCTGGTCGAGAGCATGTTCAAGCGCAACCTCGACGTCAAGGACTTCGGTTCGATCGTCAAGGGCCACGGTGGCATCCTCGACCGCTTCGACGGGTTCCTGTTCACGCTGCCGGCGGTGTACTACCTGACGCTCGTGCTCGAGCCCTGGACCAACTTCAGCGGCTGAGCCGGACGGCTCGGCATGGCTCCTGTCCGCGTTGCGATCGCCGGTTCCACCGGGTCGATCGGCACCCAAACCCTCGACGTCGTCCGCGCCGAAGGCGCCGCGCACTACGCCGTCACCGGACTCGGCGCCGGATCATCGGCCGATGATCTGATCGCGCAGGCCAGAGAGTTCCGGCCCGAGGTGGTTGCGGTGGCCGACGCGTCCAGTCGCGCGCGAGTGGCCGCCGCCCTCCCGGACGTCGAGGTCGTCGCCGACCAGGCCGACCTCGTCGAGCGCGCCGACGTCGTGATCAACGGCGTCGTGGGGTTCGCCGGCCTGTCGGTCACGGTCGCCACGCTCGCCGCCGGCAAGCGGCTCGGACTGGCGAACAAGGAGAGCCTGATCGCGGCCGGGCCGGTGGTGCAGCCGCTCCGTTCGACGTCGGGCGCCGAGTTGGTGCCGGTCGACAGTGAACACTGTGCCGTGCACCAGTGCCTGCGGTCGTCCATCGACGATCGTGAGATCAGCCGGATCGTGTTGACGGCGAGCGGTGGACCGTTCCGGGGTCGCACCGCCGACCAACTGGCCGCGGTATCGGTCGACGACGCGTTGGCCCACCCGACGTGGGCGATGGGTCCGAAGATCACGGTCGACTCCAGCACGCTCATGAACAAGGGGCTCGAGGTGATCGAGGCGCACGAACTGTTCGGCGTCGCCTACGACCGGATCGAGGTGGTGGTGCATCCGCAGTCGATCGTGCACTCGATGGCGGAGTACACCGATGGCTCGACGATCGCACAGCTCAGCATGCCCGACATGCGGCTCCCGATCGGCTACGCCCTCGGCTACCCGCATCGGATCGGCACCGCGTTCGGTCGCATCGACTGGACGACGCTGTCGCGCCTCGATTTCGAACCACCCGACCTGGCGACGTTCCGCTGCCTCGGCCTCGCCTACGAGGCCGGTCGGGCCGGAGGCGCTGCTCCGGCATGGCTGAGCGCTGCCAACGAGGTCGCCGTCGACGCGTTCCTCGATGGGCTCATCTCCTGGTCACATATTGCCGATGTATGTCGTGCGGTGCTCGACGAGTATGAGGGCTCCGTTCCCGATACCGTCGAGGAAGTGATTGCTGCGGACGCAACGGCCCGCCGCCGGGCGTCGTCGGCGATCGAGCACAGATTGGCGAGGTAGATGACAACCGACGAACTCCCCGCACCCCCGAAGCAGCCACACGGCCGGTTCACGAGCGAGGTGATGGCCGGCGGCTCCGTCGTGGAGAAGTCCGACGACGAGCTGGTCGGCGGTGTTCGTGGTGCGCTCGGTGTGATCGCGGTCGTCGCGCTGATCGGGTTGCTGGGGTTGTTCAGCATCTGGTGGCTGGTGTTCGTGGTCGGCGTGCTCGTTGCGATCTTCCTCCACGAGACGGGCCACTTCGTCACCGCTCGGTGGACGGGGATGAAGGCCACGCAGTTCTTCATCGGGTTCGGGCCGCGCCTGTGGAGCTTCCGCCGGGGCGAGACCGAGTACGGCGTGCGCGCGCTTCCGCTCGGCGCCTTCGTCCGGATCATCGGCATGAACAACATGGACGAGGTCGAGCCGGGTGACGAGGACCGCACCTATCGGTCGAAGAGCTACCCGAAGCGGCTGCTCGTGATCTCCGCCGGCTCGATCATGCACATGTTGATCGCGATCGTCTTGCTGTTCGTGGTGTACGTGGCCGAAGGTGAGACGTTCGCCAACGGTGCCGAGATCGGTGGCGTCGAATCCGCCGGCCCCGCAGCAGTCGCGGGCCTCCAGCCCGGCGACGTGGTCCGATCGATCGACGGTCAGGCGGTCGACGGGTCGAGCGACCTCGGGCGGATCGTGCAGCGCAACGACCCGCAGGAGTCGGTGGAGATGGTGGTGCTGCGTGACGGAGAGGTCGTGGTGCTGGACGTCGTCCTGGGCGCGAACGTCGACGAGGACTCGCCGCTGTTCGGCAAGCCGTACATCGGCGTGTCGAGCAGCACCTACTTCGAGACGGTCGAGCACTCGGTGCCGGCCGCCGCGGCCAACGCCGTCACCGACATCGTCCCGACATCGTGGGAGATGACGAAGGGGGCGGTCAAGGTGCTCAATCCCGTGAACATCTTCACGCACGTGGCCGGCACGAACGACGATCTGGAGACCCGTCCGACGACACTGGTCGGTGTGACCGGGCTGAGCGACGACGTCGGCGAGGCCCAGGGCATCATCGGCATTCTGTTCCTGCTGGCCGTGCTCAACGTGTTCGTGGGCGTGTTCAACATGTTCCCACTGCTGCCGCTCGATGGTGGCCACGCCGCCATCGCCACCTATGAGCGGATTCGAGAGCGTGGCGGCCAGCGCTACTACGCCGATGTCGCCAAGATGATGCCGTTTGCGATGGCGGTGATGACGGTGCTGCTGTTCCTGTTCATGTCGGGGCTCTACCTCGACATCACCGACCCGGTCGGCTGAGCCGGGCCCGTCGCATCGCTCAATGCGCTCCGCCTCACCGTTGCTGCCCGATGACGGCCCGGGTCCGTTGTGCGTTGCGGACAGCACGACGGACTCCGGCTCGGCTTCGTGGTCGATTCGGGTCTGTCGTGTGATGGGTCGGCGTGGCGGCTGATCGAGACCGTGATCGGCCCCGACGCTCACTGTCCCAAGACGGCCGGCGTCGTGTCCGGACTGCGCTTGCGAACCGGCTGGCTCCGCCGCTCGGCGTCGCTGTCGATCGCAGCGATGGCGCCTCAGAACGTATCTAGAGTGGTCGCATGACGTCCCCCGACAGGTTCCGAATGGGCAGGCTCGATCACGTCCACATCCGGGTTCCGGATCGGGATGCTGCGCTCGAGTGGTACTCCCGACATCTCGGTTTCGAGCCCGTCGAGCGGTTCGACTTCTGGGCATCGGGCGTCGACGGCGGCCCGTTGCAGATCTCGGCGGACGGCGGCGTGACCATGCTGGCGTTGTTCCAAGCCAACGACGAGCATCCCATGGTCGCCCAGCAGACAGGGGTTGCGTTCAGCGTCGCCGCCGACACCTTCATCGGGTTCGTCCGATCGCTCCCCGGAGAGATCCACGGCCCGTCCGGCCGTGCACTGATGCCGAACGACCTCATCGACTTCGACCTCTGTTGGGCCTTCGATCTGGCGGACCCGTGGGGCAACCAGTACGAAGTGAACTGCTACGAGTACGACCGGGTCGCGACCGAGCTCGTCGAAGCGGACGGGATCTCCCCGACGCGCTACTGGCCACGGGCGCCGCACGAGCATCGATCCGAGTAGCACGACGCTGCGCCCGGTCGGAGCGCCGCCGGCACCGTCTCGGCGTTGCGGCCCGGAGCTGGCCGTCGGGATCCGGTGCCGGAGCGGTAGCGTCGGAACCGCGATGGATGTGACCGACTGGAAGACCGAGCGCCGGCCCACCCGACAGATCATGGTGGGCGACGTCCCGGTCGGCGGTGACGCGCCGGTGTCGGTGCAGTCGATGACGATCACCAAGACTGCCGACGTCGAGGGCACGCTGCAGCAGATCTACGCGCTCGCCGCGGCGGGCTGCGACATCGTGCGCTGCACCTGCAACGAGCAGGCCGCCGCGGAAGGCCTGGCGCAGATCGTCCCGCGTTCGCCGGTGCCGATCATCGCCGACATCCACCATCAGCACAGGATGGCGCTGGCGGCCATGGAAGCCGGCGTGCACGGTCTGCGTCTCAACCCCGGCAACATTCGCAAGCCCGAACACATCAAGGCAGTGGCCGCCGAGGCGCGCGATCGAGAGATCCCGATCCGCATCGGTGTCAACGCCGGTTCGCTCGACCCGTCCCTCTACGAGAAGTACGGCGGCGCCACACCGGAGGCGATGGTCGAGTCGGCCGAACGTGAGATGGCGTACTTCCACGAGGTCGATTTCGATCTGATGAAGATCTCGGTCAAGGCGTCGAGTGTGCCGTTGATGGTCGAGGCGTACCGTCAACTGTCCGCCGTCACCGACGTACCGCTCCACCTGGGCGTGACCGAGGCCGGTCCTCCTCCCGCAGGTCTGATCAAGGCGACTGCCGGCATCGCCACCCTGCTCATGGAGGGCATCGGCGACACCATCCGCTACTCGCTGACCGCGGATCCTGTCGAGGAGGCGCGTGCCGGTCGGCAGTTGCTCGAAGCGCTGGGCCTGCGGGAGCGCAAGAACGTCGACCTGATCGCGTGTCCGTCGTGCGGACGCGCCGAGGTCGACGTCATCGACGTCGCCAACCGGGCGATGGCAGCGTTCGGCGAACGGCAGTTGCCACTGCAGGTCGCGGTGATGGGCTGCGTCGTGAACGGGCCGGGCGAAGCGCGCGAGGCCGACATCGGCATCGCCGCCGGCAACAAGCGCGGGCATTTGTTCGTCAAGGGCCGCAACATCGCCGTCGTGCCCGAAGACGAGATGGTCGATGCTCTCGTCGAGTGGGCCGAGTTCATCAACGAACACGGCACCGATGCTGCGATCGAGAAGGCCGACACCACGGTCGCTGAGCGCGAAGCAGCGCGAGACCGCTCGGCTCTGCTCGAGTCCCAGGGTGACGACGCCAACCGCGCCGGGGAGAAGATCGTCGAGATCCGCAAGAAGGTCTCGGGCTGACCGACTCGACGGCCGGCTGCGCCGGCTGGGATCATGCCGGCATGCAACCCATCGAGATCATGCGAGCGACCGATGCGATCGGCACCATCGGCGCGGCGTTCTACTTCCATCCCGACACGATCGCTCGTGGCAAGGAGGCCGGGCTCGACGGATTCCGGTTCTACATCCTCGGGCGCGGCGGCGTGCTCGGCAACGTCGAGCCCGAGGTGGTGCACGGCGCGTTCGGGTACTTCCATCCCGACCTGATCACCAAGATGTGGACCACGGCCTCCGAGCGGGTGGCGCCGCGCGATGCTGCACGTCTCTACCACCAGTGCGCCCATGAGCTCGGGCGGGCGAAGCTGGCGGACGTGGAGGGTCTCGACGGGTTCGTCGAGGCTGCGACGCAGATCATCGGCGAGGTCGAAGGGGCATCGCTGCCCCTGTTCACGGCGATGCGGGCCGAGCCGGTGCCCGAGGACGCGCCTGCTGCCGCGATGCACCAGGCGATGGTGCTTCGCGAACTCCGTGGCAGCGTCCACCTGCTCTCGCTGGTCGCACAGGGCCTCGACAGCGCGAAGGCGCACGCCATCAAGCGGCCCGACGATGTCACCGTGTTCGGCTACGAGACCGCCCCCGACATCACGGCCGACGACCGCGCCACGTGGCAACGCGCCGAGGAGATGACCGACGAGCTGTTGGTGCCGGCGTACGCAAGCCTCAGTGACGAACAGGCCGACGCCCTCGTTGCGGGGACGGCAGCGATCGCAGCAGCGCTCGGCGTGTGACGTCGATCGATTGGCCTGGACGTCGGCCTCGACGCGCGTCGACCAGTGGTCGAAGTCGAAGGCGATCGGTGCGCCGTCCTCCACCGATGTCTGCACGACGACGTCGCCGGTCGCCGTGCGCTCGGCGTCGTCGGCCGGCACGCCCTCGATCGTGTTCCGGCACCCAGTCGTCGAAGACCGCTGCAGACGCGTCGACGACCCCGCCGTGGGCGACCCGTGTCGTCACGTCGAAGACGACGAGAGCGGCGGGACCGTCATCACCGAGGAGGCAACCTCGTCCCGACCGTTGTCGTGTGAGTCGGTCGACACGTGACCACCGCGTCGATGCCCGGAAGCCGGACGACGATGGCGGTGCCGAGCAGTGGCGGGCAGCCGGCGATCAGGCCGGCACGACCACGTAGGTGACGTCCTCGGACGTCAACTCGTCACCGGGGGAGCAGTACCACGTGTTGCCGAGCAGGTCGATGGTGAGCTCGTGCCCGATCGCGATGTGGGTCTGCCCCGGACCGAGCTGTACGAGTGCGACACCGGCATGCGGCAGTTCGTAGCGGGTCGACGGTGGCAGCCTGGGGTCGGGGAGTGGGGTCGGGTCCACGGTCGCGAGCAGGAGATCGACGTCGACCGGCTTCGTCGTCAGCCCGCCGCGCACCACGTTGTCGCTCGGGCCCATGAGTTCGATCCCGGCACCGTGCAGGTACGCGTGCAGCGTGCCGGCGTCGAGCCGGATCGCCTCGCCGGGTCCGAGCACGACATGGTTGAGGAGCAGGGTCGCCGCGACACTCGGATCGTCGGGGTACATCGCGGCGAGCTTGCGCACCAAGGCCGCTTCGGGGCGCGACGAGTGCGAGCATGCGGCGATGACCGATCCCCTGTCGAGCTCGCGACGGTACAGCCCCGAGAGCACGGCTCCCGGTCCATCGGTTGCGAGCACGCGTGACCACACGTCGAGCCCCAGATCGTCGAACAGGGCGAGTGACGCATCGATCGGGCGGATGCCGCAGAGCGCCTCGAACCGCGTCAGTGCACAGAGCAGCTCCGGCTTCGGCTTGGCGTCCGGAAAGATCCCCGCGTCGAAGCCACGTCGCGCCTGATCGGCGTCGGGGTGGGTCTGCAACGAGAGTGGCTCGCTGCAGGCCAACACCTTGAGCAGGTAGGGAATCGGCCCGCTGACGTCGGACAGCGGCGTGCCGTCGTCGAACGTGGTCGGCCCGTTCGCGTGGGTCCCGAGCCACAACTCGGCCCACGGCCTGCCGTCGGGTTCGATGCCGAGCAGATCCGGGATGAACGCGGGGTCGCCCCAGGCGTAGTGCTGCACGACTCCCACGACCCGCTGCATCCCAGCAACCTACCGACATCGGCGTGAGCGATCGTGCGCACCGAGGGCGTGATCGGTCAGGCCACGTCAGACGACACCGAGCTCGTGGGCGCGGGCCAGCACGCCCTCACGTTCGGCGCCGATCGTGGTCGTGTCCCCGTGGCCCGTGTGCACCACCGTCTCCGACGGCAGGCTCAGGAGCTGGGTGAGGATGGACCGGATGATCGTGGGTTCGTCGCTGAAGCTCCGGCCGGTGGCACCCGGTCCGCCGCAGAAGAGCGTGTCGCCGGACAGCACGAGGCCCGAGGCGCCGTCGTGGAAGCAGCAGCATCCCGGCGAGTGACCGGGTGTGTGCAGGATTCCGAGCGAGTGACCACCGACATCGATGGTCTCGCCCGGAACGACGGCACCGTCGGTCTCGTGATCGGGCCACACGACCTCCCACAGCATCCGGTCGTCGCCGTGCAGCAGGATGGGGGCGTCCACGGCGTCGCGCAGTGGGACGGCAGCGTTGATGTGGTCGTTGTGGCCGTGGGTGAGCACGATCGCCTTCACGCGGCGGCCGTTGATTCCCTCGATGATCGGTCGGTGGTCGTGCGCGGCGTCGAACACGACCACCTCGCGGTCGTCACCGACGATCCAGATGTTGTTGGTGACCTCCCACTCGCCGCCGTCGAGGGCGAAGATCCCGTCGGTCGTGACGAGTTCGACGGCCACGGTCAGTCCATCACCACGACGCTGCGGAGCACCTCGCCGCGTTCCATCTTGTGGAAGGCCTCCTCGACGTCACCGATCCCGATCGTCTCGCTGACGAAGCGGTCGAGGTCGAGGCGCCCCTGCTGGTAGAGGTCGATCAGCATCGGGAAGTCGCGGCTCGGCAGGCAGTCGCCGTACCACGACGACTTCAGGGCACCGCCGCGGCCGAAGACGTCGATGAATGGCAGTTCGAGCTTCATCTCGGGGTTCGGCACGCCGACGAGTACCACTGTGCCGGCCAGGTCGCGGGCATCGAAGCACTGCTTGTACACCTCCGGATGGCCGACGGCATCGATGCAGACGTCGGCACCGTTGCCGTCGGTGACCGACCGGATGTACTCGACGGCATCGGTCTCGTTCGCGTTGCAGGTGTGGGTGGCGCCGAACTCCTTGGCCCACGCGAGCTTCTGGTCGTCGATGTCGACGGCGACGATCGTCGAGGCTCCCGCGAGGTACGAACCGGCGATCGCGGCGTCGCCGACGCCGCCACAGCCGAACACGGCGACCGAGTCGCCACGACCGACGCCGCCCGTGTTCATCGCCGCACCGAGACCTGCCATCACCCCACATCCCAGCAGGCCCGCCGCCGTGGCGGGCGCCTCGGGGTCGACCGGTGTGCACTGCCCGGAATGCACGAGCGTCTTCTCGACGAACGCCCCGATCCCCAGCGCCGGGGAGAGCTCGGTGCCGTCGGTCAGCGTCATCTTCTGCGACGCGTTGAACGTCGAGAAGCAGTACCACGGCTTGCCCCTCAGGCACGACCGGCAGGTGCCGCAGACGGCACGCCAGTTCAAGATGACGAAGTCGCCCGGCGCGACGTTGGTGACGCCTTCGCCGACCGATTCGACGATCCCGGCGGCTTCGTGGCCGAGCAGGAACGGGAACTCGTCGTTGATTCCGCCCTCGCGATAGTGCAGGTCCGTGTGGCAGACGCCGCACGCCTGGATGTCGACGACGGCTTCACCCGGGCCCGGGTCGGGGATCACGATCGTCTCGAGGGTGACGGGCTCGCCCTTGGTGCGGGCGACGACTCCTGGTACTTCCTGTGGCATAGCCGCAGAAGGTAACACGCAGTGCGAGTGGCGCGCTCAGGCACCGGAGTTGCTGCGGTGGGGACGGCACGGAACCGAAGGCGAGCGTCGCAGCCACACCGCTGAGACGGAACCCTTCACCGGATCAGCGGCGGGGTACGGTCTCGGTGACGGCGCAGGTGTCCGGTCGAGGTCCGCTCCGGGGCTCGCGTGCGCTGGAGGCGGGGTCGCCGCGATCGCGGCGCCGATGGAGATGGCGGCGACGAGGCGGCGGGTGCTGACCGTTTCGCCGAGGCGCAGGCCCACCACGTCCACCATCGGGAGCTCGATCGATCCGGCGATCGCTGCCCGACCGGCTCCGATCTGCGGAGCGACGTATGCGCAGACGAGCATCGGGTCGTCGCCGTTGCCACCACCAGGCCCACGATCCACATCCAGGTCGCGAGCGTTCCGGGGATCACTGCATCGCGACCCTCGGCCAGGACCATCGGGGTCGGCGCCACGGTGGCACCGCCGGCGACGGCAGCCGGGCGTTCGAACGGATCGAGCACGCCGAGGCGTCGTCAGCCCGCCGGAGTGCTCCGGCACACCTGCGGAGCGGGGATCGGGCTGATCTCAGAACAGTCGGAGCTCGTCGGGGGCCATGCCGCGCAAGGCGTCGTAGTCGACCTCGACCCAACGGAAGCCACGGCTCTCGGCGAACACCTTCGCTTGCGGCTTGATCGATTGGGCGACGAAGACCCCGCGGATCTGACCGAGCGACGAGTCCAGCTCGAGCCGTTCGATGTATCGGGCGAGTTGCTCGACGCCGTCGATCTCGCCCCGGCGTTTGATCTCGACCGCGACTACGGCGTCGGATTCGTCGCGGCACACGAGGTCGATCGGACCGATCGCCGTTGGATACTCACGGCGCACGAGCGTCAATCCGTCTTCGATCGCGTCGGGTGATGCAGCGAGCAGCTCTTGGAGGTGGGCCTCAACACCGTCCTTCTGGAGGCCTGGATCGTCCCCGAGCTCGTGCGCCGAATCGGACAGCACCTCGTGCAGCGTGATGGTCAGCGTCTCTTCCTTCGGGTTCGTGACGACCCACTTCGGCGGGTCGTCGTCGATGATCTCGACCAGCCTGTTCGGCGCATTCATCCAGTTCAGGGGCTTGTAAGCCCCGCCGTCGGCGTGAATCGCGACACACCCGTCGGCCTTCACCATGATGAGCCGGTTGGCCTCCGGCAGGTGAGCGGCCAGGCGTCCGGCGTAGTCGACCGAGCAGCGGGCAATCACGAGGCGCACGGGGCGCGAACCTACTTCAGCGGCTGTTCTCGACGTGCGCACGCATGCGCTTCTGGATCAACTCGCGGCGTTCCTGGAGCTCCCGGTAGGTGAGACTGTCGACAGCGGCGTCGAGCCCGAATCCGGCCTTCACCCCGTCGAAGTCGAACTCGATCTCGGTCGACGCCAGCCCGAGCTCGGTGGCGATCCGCTGACCGTGGCGTTGTGCGAACATCATCGAGATGTTCGTCACTTCGGCGAGCAGATCGAGGTCGGGTGCGAGCCGGGCGATCGCGCCGTCGAGGAAGACCATGTTCTTGACATACAGCATGAGCTCCTTCGGCAGCCGTGCGCCGTACCCGAGGAGCGCCTTGACGACCCGCTGGACCTCCTTGACCATCTCGTCGCCGGTCAGCGTGGTCGGGTCGATCGGCGGGCGGTCGAGCCCGAGGTCGGTGATCACCGCGTCGAGGTCGGTGTCGTGGGGCAAGGCGCCGAGGTCGCGCAGCGCTGCCATCTGACCCTTCACGTCGTTCGTGGTGGCGCCGAGCATCAGGCGGAGGAAGGCGAGCCGGCGCTCCTGGGAGAGCCGGGCGACGATCCCGAAGTCGAGGAGCGCCGTTCGCCCGTCGTGCAGCACGAACAGGTTGCCGCCGTGGAGATCGCCGTGGAACACGCCGTGGATCATGGCCCCCTCCATGAATGCGATCATGCCGGTGCGGATCACCGCCTCGGTGTCGATACCGGCGCCCTGCATGCCGGCGACGTCGTCGAAGTTGAACCCCGAGAAGCGTTCCATCACGAGGACCCGCTTCGTCACGAGCTCCGGGTGGGGCCGGGGAACGACGTAGCCGTCTTGACCCAGGTCGTGGAGCACGCGGGCCACGTCGAGCATGTTGGCGGCCTCGAGCCGGAAGTCGAGTTCCTCCATGATCGTCTCGGCGAAGAGTTCGACGAGCGCCGGTGGGTTGGCGAGCGCGGCGACGGGGATGCGGCCGACGAGATGGGGAGCGATCCAGGCCATCGCACGCAGGTCCTTGTGCACCAGCCTCGACACCGTCGGGCGCTGGACCTTGACCACGACGTCCTCGCCGGTGTGCAGTCGGGCAGCGTGCACCTGTGCGATCGACGCGGCCGCGAGCGGCTCGGAGTCGAAGTACTCGAACATGTCGTCGAGCCGACAACCGAGATCCTGCTCGACGGTGAGACGGACGACGTCGAACGGTTCGGCCGGCACCTGATCGCGGCACTTCTTGAACTCGTCGACCAATTCGGATGGGAACAGACCCTCACCCGACGAGATGATCTGGCCGAGCTTGATGTAGCTCGGCCCGAGTGCTTCGGCTGCGAGCCGAAGCCGCTTCGAGAGATCGGCACGACTGACTTCGGGGCCGGCGTAGGCACCTCGGCGCTTGCGCCACATCCACGGGCCGATCGCCCTGGTCAGGTGAGCGACGACCACCGCGACGCGGCCGGCCGGCGGGCGCCGTGACGGCGCGGTCAGCCGGGGGACGTCACGGCGGGCCTGGGCGCGAAGGCGTTCGACGACGCCCATCCAGCGGAGCGCGTCGCGATCGACGAGCCACGGCTCCGCCTCGGAGAACGCCGCCCAGGTTCGATCACTCGAGGAGTCGTCTGCCATCCGTCCATGATGCCGTCGGCGGGGAGCAGATCGGACGGCGTTCGCGGACGGTCTACAGTGACGCCGATCACACTGCGCAGCGGTCAGCAGTCGTCAACGAGCCTCGGGGGTCTCATGTTCGCCGTCACCGATACCGAGTTGTCCACGCGTTTCCCGATCTACACACGAGCCAACGTGGGCGAGGTGTTCCCCGATCCGGTCACGCCCGCCACCAGGCATCCGCTGCTGTGGGAGTCAGAGCTCGGTTGGCGTGACGCCTACGTCCGGATGGGTGCGTTCGACGCGGACGAGTTCCCCGCCGACGCGTTCACGATCCTCGGCGTGGCCGGCGGGTACTGCTACCTCAACGCCTCGGTGATGCGCCTGTTCGGCGAGCGGGCGCCCGGCCTGTCGTGGAAGATGATCGACGAGCAATTCTTCGGCGCCCAGCCGGGCATCCCCGACTACGTCGAACGCCCCGGAGATGTTCGCCCCGATCTGACCGAGCGGCTCCAGGAGACGTTCGGTTGGGTCTTCGCCCAGACGAATGTGGACGATCTCGACCGGCTCACGGAACACCGCGAACGAACGCTCCAGCTCCGAGGCCGGCGCCCCGACCTCGGCTCGATGTCCGATCAGGAGCTGTGGGACTGCGCGCACGAGTTGTTCCCGTGGCATCGTGAGTTCTTCTCCGAGCACCTCTTCGTGTCGACCCTGTCGACCGTGCCGGTCGGCGTGATCCAGGGCACCGCCGAGGCGGTCGGGCGCCCCGATCTGATCCTCCCGCTGATGGCAGGATTCGGTCAGGTCGACTCCGCCGAACCGAGCTACGCGATGTGGGCGCTGTCTCGTCTGGAGCCGACCGGCGAGCAGTTCCGGGAGGGGTTCGAGGAGTTCCTGTTCGAGTTCGGCAGTCGCGGGCCGAACGAGTGGGAGGCCCGCTCACCGACATGGGAGACCGACCCGAACCTGGCGCTGGCCGCGATCGACCGGATGCGTGATGCGCCCGAGTCGGCCGACCCCGTGCGTCACCAGGCCGAGCGCTCGGCCGAGCGCGAGCGGGCCGCGACGACGCTGTTGGCCATGGTCGAAGGCGACCCGGAGGTCCACGGGCAACTGGCCGCTGCGATCTCGTGTTCGTCCGCCTGGTTGCCCGGTCGCGAACGCACCAAGACGAACAACATCCGCCTGATCCAGGAGATCAGGATGCCACTTCGTGAACTCGGACGGCGCATGCTGGATCGTGGTGTCTTCGACGAGATCGAGGACTTCGGATTCGTCCTGGACGAAGAAGCAGACGACCTGCTCGGACCGGTCCCCGAATCGCTCACCGGTCGCATCCGTGACCGCAAGCAGGAGTATCTCGACCTCAGCGCACGGATCCCGCCGTTCGTCTTCGCTGAGACGACGACCGATCCCGCCGGATGGGCTCTGCGCTCGGACAACGATGCGGTGCGGCTGGCGGGCGGCGAATCGATCCAGGGATTTCCCGGCTGTCCCGGCGTGTCGGAGGGTCGGGCCCGGGTCGTGCTCGATTCGCACGACCCGTCCGCGCTCGAGCCGGGAGACGTGCTGGTGGCGCCGATCACCGATCCGTCGTGGACGCCTCTGTTCGTGCCGGCCGGCGGCGTCGTGGTCGACGTCGGTGCTGCGTTGAGTCATGCGATCATCGTGAGCCGCGAGCTGGGCATCCCGTGCGTCGTCTCTGCGACCGATGCCACGAGGCGGATCCCCGACGGGGCACTGATTCGTGTCGACGGTGGCAGCGGCACCGTCACGATCCTGGAACTTCCCTGACGATTGGTGTGCAGCACCAGGAATTCAGTGTGATCCGTGGGCGTCGTCGCAGAGGATCTGCTCGCCATCGGGCACCTGGCCGCCGGCGATGCCATCGAGCGCGGCGAACGGACCGCACTCGTGGGGAATGATCCAGACGTGGATCATCGGTGACATCGTGCCGTCGACGAGCGGCGGCGAACATGGTGTGCCGACCGGCTTGACTCCGGCGACCTGCGGCGCCACCGGGTCGTCGGTGAAGCACAGATCCCCGTGGACGTGCCACTGCATCAGTGCGCCGCCGAAGTCGGGGACCTCATCGATCGGGGTGTTGCTCGGCATCATGTACATCGCGGAGACGAGCCGCTTCGAACCGTCGGGTCGTGGCTCGAACACGAGGCTCTCCGGGTAGTCCGGGTCGAGCACCTTGTCGTCGTCGATCCAGTCCCACTGGATGTAGTGCTCGTGACCGGTCGCCCCGTCGCCGATCGACCGGAAGCCGGCCGCTTCGACGACGTCGAGGTCGGCCCATTGCGGCAGATCGCGCACGGTGGCCGCGACGAGGTTTTCGGCATAGGCCTGCTGCTGGGGGGTGACGCCATCGACGCCACCGAGGTCGATCGGCAGCTCCGGATCGTACGGCTTCGTCTCGACGACCTCGTGCTCGTCGTGTTCGTCGACGTGTTCGTGGTCGCACTGGTCCATCCGGGCACCTTCGCCGACGCCGGCCTGACCGGCACCGTGACCTTCGAGCGCTGCGAACGGTCCGCACTCGTGCGGAGCGATCCAGACGTGCACCATCGGGTTCTCGCCACCTGCGTTGATCGTGCCCGGAGGGCAGTTGCCGCCGAAGTTCTCGAGGACACCCTTGACCGCCGGAACACCGTCGTCGTCGAGCCCCCAGCAGAGGTTGTCGTGGACGTGCCACTGCATCAGCGGGCCGGCGAACTCGGTCAGCGACGGGTCGTCGATCGGGGTCTCGGCAGAGATGAACATCGCCGACACGAGCGTGCGCTCGTCACCGTCGACGCGGTAGACGAGCGACTCGGGCGCGGTGGGGTCGAGGAACTTGTCGTCGTTGATGAGCCCGGTGTTGATGTAGTGCTCGAATCCGGTGCTCTCGTCGCCGATCGATCGGTATCCCAGTGCGCCGACCGTCGTGACGTCGGCGAACCGAGGGAGCTCGCGCAGCGTTGCTGCGGTGAGCTGCTCGGCACGTGCCAACTGCTCGTCGCTGACGCCTTCGACACCCGAGAAGTCGATCGGCTGCATCGGGTCCCAGGGGCGGGGCCACGCTCCGGTGTCGGCCAGGAACGCCGCGTGTTCGTCGTCGGTGTGCTGGGAATGATCGACCTCGCTGCCTTCCGCGCCATCGGTGCCGTGGTCCCCGTGCCCGTCGCTGGCGAGTGCGGGTGACAGCGCAGCGACGAGATCATCACCTCGCGCGATCTGGTCGACGCCTTCGGATGTCGTCTCGTCGCCGTGGTCGTGCGCGCCGTCGTCGGCACCCGTGGCGAGCTCCTGGTGATCGACGTGGTCGTCGTGATCATGGGAAGTCGCATCGGCGAGGCCGGGCACGGTCAGGATTCCGACCAGCACCGCAGCACTGCCGATCGCACGTGATGGGACCACTACCGGCCCACGCGCCAGCGCGGCAGCCGCTCCCGTCACCGCCACGAGTGCGAGCGTCGCAGCGATCGTGTCGGCCGGACCGGGACGTTCGGCGACCTCGAGTCCGGCGATCCACGAGATCCCGGTCAGCCGAGTCGCCACCCATCCCAGCACCGCCGCGCCGTTGACGCCGACGAGCGCCAGCACAGCGAGCCGATCGGCGCGAACGAAGCCGATGATCGCCGCGCCGGCCTGGGCGATCGCCAGGATCATGAACACTCGGGCGAGCCCGGCCATCTCGGCGTGGGTGCCGGCAGCGGTCGCGTGGAGCACGGCGGCGCCCGCGGACGCGATCGCCGGAATCGCCAGCCGGGGTGGGGTGGAGCCCTGCTCGTCCATCGCTCCAGTGTACGGCTCCATGGGGTCGGGTCCGGCTGCGCCAACTGCTCAGAACTCGGGGGATCGCTTCTCGCGCAGCGCAGCGATTCCTTCGCGATACTCCGCCGTTCGCATCGCCACGTCCAGAAGACCCTTGGACTCTGCGACCGATGCGGCCGAGTCGTGGCGGTGTAGGTCGCGGTAGATCTGCGCCTTGGTCACGGTGACGGCGTTCGGGCCGGTACTCGTCGCCAGCGACGAGGCGTAGTCGAGTGCTGCGGCGACCGCCTGCTCACCGTCGACGAGCACCCCGTTCCACAGGCCCCACGACTCGGTCTCGCCCACGGTGGCGATCCGGCCCGACAACAGCAAGTCGTTGGCCCTGGTCGCACCGATCAGCCGGGGGAGAACCCAGCTCATGCCATACTCCGCCGGGAGGCCGAGCTTGGGCGCCGCGGTGGTCAGCTTGGCATTCGCCGCACCGAACCGCAGATCACAGAACAGTGCCAACGCCAGCCCGACGCCGGCGGCGGCGCCGTTGACGGCGGCGATGATCGGAGTGCGAAAACCGAACATCCAGGCGAAGTCGTCGTCGTACTCGGGCCGGCGGTTGATGCCGGGAGTAGCCGGCTCGGGTGGAAGACCGCTGTCGTACCCGCCACGTTCGGCGTGTTGGGCGAGTGCGTCGCTGTCGCCGCCCACGCAGAACGCAGGAGGGGTGCCCGTGACGACCACGACGCGGATCTCGTCGCGAAGCTCGAGATCGTGCATGACCGAACGGAACTCGGCGTGCATGCGACCCGTCCACGCATTGTGACGGTGGGGACGATGCAGGAACACCGTCGCGACGTGGCCGGCGGTCTCGGTCCGAATCGTCCGGTGTTCCATCGGCCGAGTCTGGCAGCGCCGAGGTTCAGTCCCAGAGCGCAGCCAACACGGGGTCGGCGAGCTCGGGTCGGCAGACGAGCAGGTCGGGGAGCCACGTGTCGCGTGCGTTGTACACGAGCGGCGATCCGTCGATGCGGCTGACGTGCAGTCCGGCGGCCAGCGCCACCGCAGCAGGCGCCGCCGAGTCCCACTGATACATCCCGCCGTCGTGGAGGTAGATGTCGGCCTCGCCCGTGACGACTGCCATCGCTTTCGCGCCGGCCGAGCCGAGTCGGATCGCGTCGCAGCCCAGCGCATTGGCGACGATCACCGCTGCGTACGGGGCGCGGTGGCGCGACGTGACGAGGCGGGGGTGCTCGCGGTCGACGGCCGGAACGGCGGGTGCCGGTTCGGCCGCGAACACGGCATCGAGGGCCGGCAACGAGACGGCGCCGGCGGTGAAGTCGGAGCCACCCCACAGCGCCACGTGGACCGCCCAGTCGGGACGGCCCGGCTCACCGAACTCGCGGGTGCCGTCGAGTGGGTCGATGATCCAGACCCGGTCGGCGGTGAAGCGGCGCGGATCCTCGGATCCCTCCTCGTCGAGCACGGGGTCGTCGGGCCGCAGGGTGCGCAGTTGTTCGGCGATGAAGGCGTGACCGAGCGCGTCGCCGGTGTCCATGACCTCCCACGACCCGGCCCCTGCGGTGAACATCTCGTCGCGCAGCGTCACGAGCCGCCTGCCGGTCTCGACCGCGAGCCGCAGCGCCAGCTCGGCGTCGGTTTCGCCCGTCGGCGGGGGAGTCGGGTGGGTCGTCACGAACGACCAGTATGACGGGACTGTACCGGCCGGACGGCATGTGCGAACATGTGTTCGATGACACGCGTGACCGCCGGCACCAGGGCCACGATCCTCCACGCCGATCTCGATTCGTTCTACGCCTCCGTCGAACAGCGAGATGATCCGGCGCTGCGCGGACGACCGGTGATCGTCGGTGGCGGCATCGTGCTGGCAGCCAGCTACGAGGCCAAACGGCGTGGCGTGTACACGCCGATGCCCGAGCACCAGGCGCGTCGGCTGTGTCCCGACCTCGTCGTCGTGCCGCCCCGGTTCGACGCCTACACCGAGGCGAGTCGTGCCGTGTTCGACGTCTTCGACGACACGACGCCCCTCGTCGAGGGGATGTCGATCGACGAGGCGTTCCTCGACGTCGGTGGGCTCGGCCGCATCGCGGGCACGCCCGCCGAGATCGCCGCTCGATTGCGGGGCGCCGTCCTCGAGCGGGTGGGCCTCCCCATCACGGTCGGCGTCGCTCGAACGAAGTTCCTCGCCAAGGTCGCCAGCGGTGTCGCCAAGCCCGACGGCCTCCTGGTGGTCGAGCCCGATGCGGAGCTCGATTTCCTGCATCCGCTCCCGGTCGGTCGGCTGTGGGGGGTCGGCCCGGTCACCGAGCGCAAGCTGCACGACCGGGGCATCTTCACGGTGGGCGAGGTGGCCCGTCTCGGCGAAGCTCACTTGACGGCGATGCTGGGTGTCGGATCCGGGCGCCACCTCCACGCCCTGGCGCACAATCGTGACCCGCGCCCCATCGAGCTCGGCACTCGGCGCGGTTCGATCGGCTCTCAGCAGGCGCTCGGTCGCGGCCCGAAATCGGCCGACTCGATCGAAGCGTTGCTGCTCGGCATCGTCGACCGCGTCACGCGCCGAATGCGTTCGGCGCGTCGCGCCGGCCGAACGGTCACCTTGCGATTTCGGTACGACGACTTCCAGCGCGCCACACGTGCCCGATCGTTGGCGCACCCGACCGCAGCGACCGAACCGATACGCGACGTTGCCCTCGCGATCCTCGGCGACCATCGCGACGTCGTGGCGGGTCGCGGGCTGACGCTCATCGGGCTGTCGGTCGGCAACCTGGTCGACGTCGACGACGGCGCGGAGCAACTGCTGCTCCCGTTCGGCCGCAAGGACCGATCCGGGTTGGACGACGCCGTCGACGGCCTTCGCGAGCGATTCGGTCACGCCGTCGTGACCCGGGTCTCCCTGATCGGCGCCCGCCAGGGCTTCGAGGTGCCCAGACTTCCCGACTGAGCCGCCCCCGGCGCACCGGGTTCGACTGGCCGCGCGTTGGGTAGGGTCCACACATGACTTCGATGCACTCCGACGTCGAGTTGCTCCCGACCGATTGGCGTGATCAGGTGCTCGCCCTGGCAGAGCAGAACGACGCCGTGATCCTGGCGCACAACTACCAGGTGCCGGAGATCCAGGACATCGCCCACCACACCGGCGATTCGCTGGGGCTCTCGCGTCTCGCCGCCGAGGTCGAGCAGTCGACGATCGTGTTCTGCGGTGTGCACTTCATGGCCGAGACGGCCAAGATCCTGAGCTACGACAAGACCGTCCTGATCCCCGACGAGCGTGCCGGGTGCAGCCTGGCCGAGACGATCACGGCCGATCAGCTCCGGGCCTGGAAGGCCGAGTACACCGTCGACGGGATCGAGCCGGTGGTGGTCAGCTACGTGAACACGACCGCGGCCGTCAAGGCCGAGACCGACATCTGCTGCACTTCGTCCAACGCGGTCGACGTCGTCGCGAGCATCCCCGAGGACCGCACGGTCCTGTTCGGGCCCGATCAGTTCCTCGGTGCCCACGTCCAGCGCGCGCTCCAGCGTGACAACATGCACATCTGGCTCGGGGAGTGCCACGTCCACGCGGGGATCAACGGGGCCGAGCTCAGGGAACAGGTCGAGGCCGACCCCGACGCCGAGCTGTTCATCCACCCGGAGTGCGGGTGCGCGACGAGCGCGCTGTACCTCGCCGAGGCGGGAGTCGTGCCGAAGGAGCGTACGAAGATCCTCTCCACCAGCGGCATGATCACCGCCGCACGACGAACCACCGCGAAGCGGGTGCTCGTGGCGACCGAGACCGGCATGCTGCACCAGCTCGAGCGTGCCAACCCGACGACCGAATTCGCGCCGGTCAACCCGGCAGCGGTCTGCAAGTACATGAAGATGATCACGCCCGCCAAGTTGTTGCGATCGCTCCGCGAGGGCAGCGACGTGGTCGACGTGCCCCTCGACGTCGCCGAGCGGGCGCGTGCGAGCGTCGAGCGCATGATCGCGATCGGTACGCCGTCGCCCACGGGCGAGTAACGAGCCGTTCCCCACGTCATGAGCTTCATGCTGCCGTCCAAGCTGGCTGCCCCGGCGGCCACGTGGGAGCGTGACGTCGACGTCGTCGTGCTCGGGTCGGGTGCATCGGGGCTCGCGGCCGCACTGGCGATGCGGCCAGCACGCGACGTGTTGGTGGTGACGAAGGACGTGCTGGCCGCCGGGTCGACCGCCTGGGCGCAGGGCGGGTTGGCCGCCGTGCTCGATCCGACCGATTCGATCGAACACCATGTCGCCGACACGCTCGCCGCCGGCGCCGGCCTGTGCGATGAATCGGCCGTCCGGTTGCTGGCGACCGAGGCGCCGATCGCGATCCGGAAGCTGATCGAGCTCGGCGCGATGTTCGACCCCGACGAATCGGGCGACATGGCGCTCACCATGGAAGGTGGGCACTCGCGTCGTCGGATCGTGCACTCGGGCGGTGATCAGTCGGGTGCCGAGGTCCAGCGCACACTCGACTCGGCGGCGGTCGCGGCGGGCGTCGAGGTGCTCGAGCACGCGTTCGCGCTCGATCTGATCGTCACCCCGAACTCGCGTGGTCGGCGCCAGGCCGGCGGCGTTCGGGTGGCGCTGCTCGACGAGCACGGTGCGGCCGAATCGGTGGGCGTCGTGCGTGCCCGGGCGGTGGTGATCGCCACCGGTGGATACGGTCAGGTCTTCGCCTCAACGTCGAACCCACCGGCCGTGACCGGTGATGGTCTCGCGCTCGCGATGCGTGCCGGGCTGCCCGCTCGGAACGCCGAGTTCGTGCAGTTCCATCCGTCCGTGCTGTGGATCGGTCCCGATGCCCGTGGTCAGCAGGCACTCGTGTCGGAAGCGGTGCGTGGCGAGGGAGCGGTCCTGTACGACGGACTCGGTCGGCGTGTGATGGCCGGTGTGCATCCGCTCGAGGACCTGGCGCCGCGCGATGTGGTCGCGGCCGCGATCAGCCGTCGCATGGCCGAGGCTCCGGGAGGCGTCGGCGATCACGTCTTCCTCGACGCGACCCATCTGGGCGAGGAGTTCTACGAGCGGTTCCCGTCGATCACGACGTCGTGTCGTGCGGTCGGGATCGATCCGGCGCGAGACCGCATCCCGGTCGCCCCGGCGGCGCACTATGCGTGCGGAGGAGTGCCGGCAGATCTCGACGGCGTGACCGAGATGCCAGGCCTGTTCGCGATCGGCGAGGCCACCTGCACGGGGGTGCACGGCGCAAACCGGCTGGCTTCGAACAGCCTCACCGAGGGCATCGTCGCAGGAACGAGGGTCGGCATTGCGCTCGCAGCACGGCTTCCCGACCAGGTCGACGTCGACGCCGACGCGGGCCGGTTCTTCGATGCGCCGCTGCGTAACCCCGCGCAACGCGTGGAGATGCGATCGGTGATGTCGAGTCAGGTCGGTGTGCTGCGCACACCCGGTGGGCTGTCCGGCGCAGTTCGTCAGCTCGAGGCCCTCGCAGCAACGTCGTCGGTCGGTGTCACCGGATCGCGAGCTGCCTGGGAGGCGACGAACATGCTGACGGTCGCGGCAGCGGTGGCGACGGCTGCGCAGGCTCGGACCGAGAGCCGCGGTTGTCACCGTCGCGACGATTGGCCCGAACGCCGCGACGCCTGGCTGACCCAACTCGACGTGAGGCTCACGATCGACGGCGATCTCGCCGTGACCGGCATCCCGCACGTCTGACCGATGTCGGATGTCCGAGACGGAGCGTCCGATCGTCGCCGGCCGACGATGCGGCGCGGCTGGACGGTCGCCATCGGTGTCACGGCGATCGTCGTCTCGGCGTTCACGTTCGTGCTGCTGCCGATCGTGGTCGCGCTGGTCGCCGCATGGTGGCTGGCGACCGATGCCCGCTCGACAGGAGCTCGGGCGCCCGGCACTTTCGGCAAGATCGCGTTGGTCATGTTGGCGTCGTGCTGGGTCGCCGTCGCGGCGCTGGTCCTCGCGTTCGACGCGCACTTCGACTGCGGAGGAACGCTGGGAGGCTTCGGTGAGTCGGCCAACGCGCGTCTCGATGACGCGTGCTACGACCGGCGCAGCCTGCGGGTGCTGATCGCTGCGCCCGTCGTGCTGCTCGGTGCCGCTGGTGCCGGGGTCTGGTTCCGGCGCTGGTCGGCGGATTCCCCTGGCGATGGTTCCGAGGCCACACACCGTCGTTCGCCGGCGGTCGCTGCGTCGGTGGTGGTCGGCGGCTGCACCCTGGTGTGGACGGCCGTGATCGTCGTGCTGGTCGTTCTCTGAACCGGATCGCTCGCGGGGGCAGTCAGGCGAGTTCCCGGGAACCCGGTGGGTGAACCGACCCGAAGCCGAACGCGTAGGGGGTCGGTCCGTATTGCTGGAGGTGCTCGACGCGCCGAACGGCGTCGTGCAGATCGGGGATCGTGCCGGCGGGGATCCACCACAACGCGTGCTGCCTGCCCTCGGGGGCGAACCACTCCGCCCGCCGCCGGAAGAACTCGACGTGCTCGGTCCGGTACACGTACGTGTTGAGCGCGGCGACCGACTCCCACACGCTCATGTTCACGAGCTGCAGGGGGTTCGGGAAGATCTGGATGTCGGTGGCGTTGCCCTGCTCGGTCTGCAGCCGCCACACGAATCCGTCGGCAGCATCGGCCAGGGCGTTGATCCGATCGAGATTCTCCATGAACTCGGCGACGGCGGGGTCGTCGGTCGGGGCGATCATCACGCCGATGTTGATCTGGGCGATGTGGTGTTTGCGGTGATCCGACACGATCCGAGCGTAGGCCGGTGCCCGAAGGTGTGGGTTACTGTCGCCTCGATGTTCGAGTTCCACCCGATCTCCGAGGCGACCCGTCGACGACTCATCGTCGGGGGCGTCGATCCCGATGCCGTCGCGGCCCTCGTGCGGATGGCGGTGGCCGAAGATCTGATGGGCGGCATCGACGTGACATCGGTTGCGACCATCGCCGCCGACCACCGGAGCACGGCGACCTTCGGCGCCCGCGAGCCGGGTGTGGTCGCCGGGTTGCCGGTCGCTGCGGCGGCGATCGAGGCGGTGTGCGGTGACGCCGCCAGCGAGTTCGAGTACCTCGTGGACGACGGCGATCGCGTCACCGCCGGTCAGCGGGTGGCCCGCGTGGCGGCACCCACGAGGGGCCTGCTGACGGCCGAGCGCAGCGCACTGAACCTGCTGTGCCGGCTGTCGGGGATCGCGAGCCTCACCCGCCGATGGGCCGACGAACTCGAGGGCACATCCGCGACCGTTCGCGATACGCGCAAGACGACACCCGGCCTACGGGCATTGGAGAAGTACGCGGTCCGGTGCGGGGGCGGCGAGAATCACCGTTTCGGCCTGTCGGACATGGCGTTGGTCAAGGACAATCACGTCGCAGCCGCCGGTGGCGTCGCCGAGGCATACGCGCTGGTGCGCGAGCTCGAGGGATCGATCCCGGTGGAGATCGAGGTGGACACGCTCGATGGGCTCGCCGCCGCCTGCTCGGCGGGTGCCGACATCGTCTTGATCGACAATTTCGACACCCACCAGATGAGGGCGGCAGTGGCCTACCGGAACGAGCATGCTCCGCAGGTGTTGCTCGAAGCGAGTGGCGGGCTGACGCTCGAGACCGCACGAAGCGTGGGCGAGACCGGCGTGGACTGGATCGCGGTCGGGGAGCTCACGCATTCTGCACGGGTGCTGGATCTGGGGCTCGACCTGACGGATCGCCACTCGGCGGCGGGTGGAGCCGCGACCTCGGGTCAGTAGAGGCCGAGCACCTCGACGACGGCGATCACGTCGATGCCGGCCGGGAGACCGATGGTGGACTCGCCCTGGTCGCCGAAGGCCTTCTCCGGGGGCATGGCGATCGCCACGGTCGATCCGACCCTGACGCCGGGGAGCCCCTCGAACAGGCCGGGGATCGTCTGGCCCTCGGCCATGATGATCTGGAACGGGTCGGATTCTTCCCACGTGTTCGCCAACACGACCTGGTTGTCACCTCGAACGAGGAGAAGATGCGCGACCACGGTGTCGCCGAGCTCGACGACCTCGCCGTCGCCGGCGATCAGCTCGGTGACCGTCACCTCGGTCGCACCCACCGACGGCGGGATGTCGATGTCGAGCGGTGCGTCGGCGGCCGTGACCGGCGCGATGACCGAGCGCACCTCGATCACGAAGCTGAGTGCGTCACCGGCCTGGATCTCGTCGCCCGGCGGTGCGTCGCCGTACGCGAGCTCGGTGGGGATGTCGAGCTTCACGATCGAGCCCGCCTGCGCGCCGAGGAGACCGTCGTCCCATCCCTGGATCACACCACCTCGCCCGAGGGGGAAGTCGAGGGGCACACCTCGCGAGTAGCTCTCGTCGAAGATCGTGCCGTCCTCGGCGCGGATCCCGACGTAGTCGACGATCACCGTGTCGCCGTCCTGTGCGTTACGGCCGGTTCCCCGGCGCACGGTGTGGATCTGCAGCGCCGACGGGATCGTGCACGGGCGAATCGCCGGCGGTGGCGCACCCTCGACGTAGTCGGCGGGATCGGGTTCGTCTTCGCAGTCGTCGGATTCGACCGGTGCGGCGGGAGCCGTTGTCGCCGGCGGCGACGCATCGATCGAGGGCTGCGAGGTCGAGGGGGTCGATTCGTCCGAATCACCGCCGGCGCAGGCCGCGAGGACGACGATCATGGCGAGGAGGGTGCGCCGCATGCGGGGCGACGCTACCGGTTCAGCACCGTGGGTGGGTGGCGAGCCAGTCGGCCTCGGCCTGCCCGATCGGGGTCGACGCCGGGCCGAGCATGAACGGCCACAGCTCCTCGGCGATCCGGCGGTAGTTGCCCGTGGCCCGGAGTTCTCCGAGCAGTGCGTACAGCCCGAGATTGATTCGTTGGATGAAGACGAACGCCTTGGGCACGGTCGCGTACTGGGCGATCGGGCTCGTGCGATCGAACGTGTGACGAACGATGCCGCTCGCGTACTCACCCGACCAGGTCATCTCGCGATCGAGCCGAACCGGCTCGTAGAAGCGCTGGAAGTACTCGCCGACGTCGTCGGTGTCGACGGGCGCGTCCGGCTGGAGCATCCCGGCGCCTTCGAGGATCGAGCGGAACTCGGCGTCGTCGCTGTCGACGGCGGCCGCCTTCACCATCGAGGCGAATGTCGACATCTCGTCCGGCGTGAAGTGCTTCACCAGACCGAAGTCGAGGAACGTCACCCGACCGTTCCCGTGGAACAGGTAGTTGCCGGGATGCGGGTCTCCGTTGAATTCGCGCATCAGGTAGAGGCTGCGGAAGACGAACCGGAAGATGGTCTCGGCGGCCAGGTCGCGCTCGCGCTGGTCCCAGGTGAGCAGTTGGTCCCACGTGGCGCCGTTCACGAGCTCGGACGTGAGTATCCGGCCGGTGGAGTACGCCGGGAGGACGTCGGGAACGTGAATGTACGGATGATCGCGGTAGTAGTCGGCGAACTCGGCCTGGTTGCGGGCCTCGAGCCGGTAGTCGAGCTCTTCGACCAGCCGTTCTTTGATCTCGGCGACCATGTCGTCAGGGTCGAGCCCACCGAAACCCTGCTTCAGGATCGTGCCGAGCATGCTCGCGTTCTTGAGGTCAGCGGTGATCGCCTCGTCAACGCCCGGGTACTGCACCTTGACCGCGACCGGGATCTCGGCGCCGGTGTCGGGGTGCCGGGCGATCGCCCGGTGCACCTGACCGATCGAGGCTGCGGCGATCGGCTCCGGATCCCATTCGACGAACGCCTCGGTCGGTGGACGGCCCAACTCGTGCTCGACGACGTCGGCCGCGAGTTCGGCCGACATCGGGGGAGCGGCCGACCGGAGTTGGGAGAGCGCAACCCGCATCGGTTCCGGCAGCCCCTCGTCCAGGTAGCTCGCCATCTGGCCGAGCTTCATCAGGGCGCCTTTCATGTGCCCGAGTTCCTCGGCGACGGCGGCGGCGGTCTTCAGCTCGCGGTGATGGTCGAGTTCGATCCGCCGCTCGGTCGATGCGAACACCTTCCGAGCAGCCGTCGAGGCGTAGGTGCCGCCCACCTTGGCCCCGAGCTTGGCCACCTTGGCCGATCGACCCGTCCACGACTTCCGCATCACGGCGCACAGGGTACGGGCCGTGGCAACCCCTCGTGCCGAGCGGCGCAGCGCAACTTCCAGATCGCGCCCCGCCGCTCGGCTCGAACGGCCAGCTCCGAGTGATCACGCAGGACTCAGGTGCGCCTCCACGAAGAGGATCTTGTCGTCGAGCCGGAACGACAGCCCTGCGGGAGCGCGGCCTTCCACCACGATCGTGTATGAACCGGCCGGCAGGGTTCCGACCCGAGTGACCGAGGTCTCCTCGTAGTCGGTCTCGTCGGCCGTTCCACTATCCGTGCTATCGAACGCGTTCGCAGTTCCCTCGGCGGGGGCGAGCGATGTCCCGTTCGACAGGATTCGGATCGAGCACCAACTGTCGGTCCCGCCGGAGCACGTCGATTCAGCACCGAAGACTGCTTCCACCGTTGCGGTGAAGCCCTCCGGAATCGTGATGGACGTCGAGATGACGCTCTGCCAGGTCCCTGGCGCACCCGTGTTGTAGTTGAATGCCGAAGTACTCGTCGCTGACGCAACCGGATTCCGAGTGGTGAGCGAGTCGATCTCCGTCTCGGTGTAGTAGCGGTCGTCGTGGTTGTGGTCGTCGTAGATGCCGACGACGTCGATGATGATGTGCACGTTGCCGGCGAGGTTGTAGATCGAGAACATGCCGGCCGCACTGAGGTCGACGTTGACCGCGTTCGGTGTGGGCGGCTCACCGGGTGTCGGGTTCAGGTTCGATGCCAGTGGCAACGGCACCCCGTCGGGGAACAGCGTCAGGAACGTCGGTGCGGTCGGGTCGACTGCGGTGACGTTGAGAGCGAGTCCGGCTGTGTTGGCGGGAAGGTTGCAGTCGCCGACCGCGCCCCAGCCCGACAGGTCGTAGGTCTCGTTCGGCCCGAGCGGTGCCGATCGGGGTCCGACCTGGAATGCGGGCCGTGTGTCGGACAGTCGACACGGCTCGATCGGCAGGTAGATCGGCTTCTCACCGGATGACGTGGTCGCGTGGCTGATACCGATACCGCCGGCACCGAGGCTGACGGCGATCGCGGCGCCGACGGCTGCCCACTTGCCCCGAATTCGGTTGGTGTCCATGTTTCCTCCTTGGTTCAGGTCCCCGAGGAGAAACGATCGCGCAATGGTCCGACGTGATGCTCCGAATATCTCGTCGAGGGTCAGCGGCGACCGCGGGTCACGACCGAGTCGACGGCACGCAGGAGCTGCGGCACGAACCGCTTGGCGTTCGCGACGACGGCGTCGTGGCCACCCTCGACCCGGAACGCCTCGGCCTCGGGGATCCAGTCGAAGAGCTTGGCCTGCCGTCGCAGCGGCACGACCGGGTCGTTCATGGTGACGACGATCGACGTCGGGACGTCGACGTCGCCGACCCAGTCGGACGACGAGAACTCGCCGATCGCCCTGCCGGCCTGGAGAATCGTCTTCCAGTCGTGGTTCGCCACCTGCTCGGTGGCCCAGTCGCCCCAGTTGGCGCTTTTGCGTTGCAGGTACACCTGATCGGTGATCCAGTCGCGAGCCTGCGACGGCGTGAACCGTGCGAGCGTCGCCAATCCGGTGAGTCCGACGAACGAGAGTCGTTCCGGGCGCTTGCCCGCGAAGTACGGGGTCGTGGCGCACAGCACGAGGCCGTCCACACGATCACGGTGCCGTCGCCACGTGAGTTGGGCGATCGGTCCGCCCATCGAGTAGCCGACCGGGATGAACGTGTCGACACCGAGGGCCGAGGTGACGGCCGCCACGTCGTCGGCGCAGTCTTCGAGCCGGAACGTGCGGCGGCTCCGGATGCCACGGCCGTGGCCCCGGTGGTCGAACGCGACCACGCGATAGCGCTCGCTCAGGGCGCTGTAGCACGTGAACCAGTTGATGTCGGCGGTTGCCGTCCATCCGTGGAGCAGCACGATCGTCGGGGCGCCTTGCGGGCCTGCAATGTCGCGCACGAACAGCGGGCCGCGATCGTCGAGGTCGAGTTCCCGACCGGGAGGGAGCGCGGGTGGGTCGGTCGCACCCGAGGCGAACGACAGGTCGCGGTCGGTCGCGCTCAGATCGACTCCACCTCGAGCACCGTGACGGTCAGGGCTCCGTTCGGGGCTTCGTACGACACCGTGTCGCCCGGTGAAGCACCCTGGAGTGCCGCACCGAGGGGGCTGGCAGGGCTGATGATGTCGGCGCCGTCGACCTGCTCTTCCATGTTGCCGATGACGTAACGCTCGGCCATGTCGTCTGGGTCACCCTCGTACACGATCGTGTACAGGAACTGGTCGTCGATGATCTCACAGTTCTCGAGCATGTGTTCGAGTTGCCGGATTCGGCCCTCCATGTGCCCCTGCTCGTCCTTGGCGGCGTGGTAGCCGGCGTTCTCCTTCAGATCGCCTTCCTCGCGCGCACGTTCGATCTTCTCGGCGACCTCGATCCGGCCGCGAGTCGTGAGATCGTCGAACTCGACCTTGAGGCGTTGGTAGGCCGCTGTGGAGAGCTGATGCTTCGCCATGGTGCGGTCAGCCTACCGAGCGGTGGTTTCAGCCTGATGCGTCGTCGTAGCTGCGGATCTCGACGGTGTTGCCGTCGGGGTCCGACACGTAGACCGACCAGCCGTCGCCTCGGGCACCGAACCGGGGGCCGGGCCCGTCGACCACGGTGAAGTCGTCGTCGGTGGCGATGCGGTCGACGTCGGCGCGGTCGGCGACGAGGCAGAAATGGTCGAGTCGACCTCGCCCCACCGGAGTGTCTGCGGCGAACAGGTCGATGATGCAGCCGTCACTGACGCGCACGGAGGGGAACGGAACCGTGCCGGCCCGCCACTCGGCGACCCGGACGCCGGCCAGTCCGAGTCGCTCGGTGTACCAGGCCAGTGATCGCTCGACGTCGCCGACGTTGAGCACGATGTGATCCAGCTCCCTGACTCGCATACCTGTGACCGTAACGGGCCGACCCTCTAGATTCGACGGCCTATGGCACACAGGATCGCAGTCATCGGTGGGGACGGAATCGGCCCCGAGGTCATCGACGAGGCCATCAAGGTGATGACCGCCGCAGGTGTCGAGCTCGATACGACCGACTTCGACCTCGGCGGGGCCCGCTACCTGCGCGACGGCGAGATCCTGGGCGACGACACGCTCGAGCAACTGAGTGGATTCGATGCGATCCTGCTCGGCGCCGTCGGCACACCTGAGGTGCCTCCTGGCGTGATCGAGCGTGGGTTGCTGCTGAAGATGCGGTTCGAGCTCGACCTGTACGTCAATCAACGTCCGTTCTCCGGCACGGCACCAGGGCACGATCAGCCGCACGACTTCGTGGTCATCCGCGAGAACACCGAAGGTCCGTACGTGGGCGAGGGTGGCGTGCTCCGCAGGGGCACACCGCACGAGGTCGCAACGCAGGGATCGGTCAACACTCGTAGGGGTGTCGAGCGGTGCATCCGGTATGCGTTCGAGCTGGCCGACACCCGTGAGCGTCGTCACGTCACGCTCGTGCACAAGACGAACGTGCTGACGTTCGCAGGCGACCTGTGGGAGCGCACGTTCCACACGGTTGCCGCAGAGTTTCCCGACATCGAGACCGCCTACAACCACGTGGATGCCGCCTGCATCTACTTCGTGCAGGATCCCCATCGATACGACGTGGTCGTGACCGACAACCTGTTCGGCGACATCCTCACCGACCTCGGTGGCGCCGTCAGCGGAGGAATCGGGTTGGCGTCGTCGGCCAACCTCAATCCGGCACGCACCGGGCCGTCGATGTTCGAACCGGTGCACGGGTCCGCCCCGGACATCGCCGGCACGAACCAGGCGAATCCGACCGCGGCGATCCTCTCCGCAGCACTCATGCTCGACTTCCTGGGTGAGCCCGACGCCGCCGGTCGGATCCGCGCTGCCTGCGCCGATGCAGGTAGCGGCAGCACCACGTCGGTGGGTGACACGATCGCCGCCCGGGTGCGAGACTGACACCGACAGCACGACCGTTAGGACCGATGTATGCCCATCACGCCCACACCGAAGATCTGGATGAACGGCGATCTCGTCGCTTGGGAAGACGCAACGGTGCACGTGCTCACCCACACACTGCACTACGGCACCGGAGTGTTCGAGGGCATCCGCGCCTACGAGACGGCGCAGGGCCCGGCCGTGTTCAGGCTCACCGAGCACATCCAGCGGCTGTTCAACTCGGCGAAGATCGTCGGGATGGAGATCCCGTACACCGTCGATGAGCTGATCGAGGCCACCAAGGCCACGGTCGCGTCGACAGGCCTGGCGTCGTGTTACGTGCGTCCGCTCGTGTACTTCGGATACGGCGAGATGGGCCTCAACACGATGCCGTGCTCGGTCGACGTGTCGATCGCGTGCTGGCCGTGGGGTGCGTACCTGGGCGACGACGCCGTGACCAAAGGCGTGCGTCTGAAGACGTCGTCGTGGACACGCCACGACCACAACACCATGCCGCCTGCGTCGAAGACCACGGGCAACTACGTGAACTCATCGCTCGCCAAGGTCGAGGCGCTCAAGGCGGGCTATGACGAAGCGCTGATGCTCGCCCCGAACGGGCTGATCGCCGAGTGCTCCGGTGAGAACGTGTTCGTCAGCCGACACGACAAGCTGATCACGCCGCCGCTGTCGGCGGGTGCCCTCGAAGGGATCACGCAGAACACGGTGATGACGCTCGCCCGCGATCTCGGCTTCGAGTGCATCACCGACAACCTCGCGCGCTCCGACGTGTACATCGCGGATGAGATGTTCCTGGTCGGCACCGCTGCCGAGGTCAGCTCGGTCAACTCGGTCGACGATCGCGCGATCCCGTGCCCGGGGCCGAAGACGTCGGCGATCGCGGAGTCGTACGGCCAGGTCGTGCGCGGTGAGGTCGACCGCTACAAGGACTGGTGCGAGCTCGCCGTGTGAGCGGCTCGACCGTCCGACACGCTCACTGACCGCTGCCTTCCGTCTCCTCACGGACGGTTGTCGACCATCGCTCCCTGATCGCGAGAGGGATCATTGGCACCTCGGCACGGGTGGGCCTCGCCGGCGGCCCGCGTCTTCGGTTGTCAAGAGGCTCGCCGGGCGCGCCTCGCCCGCATGGCTCAGGCGGCGTGGGCGAGGGGGAGTCGGTCGGGCCGGTAGACGGCGTGCACGCTGTCGTCGGGTCGGATGATGATGAGGGTGCGATCGGCTGCGAGATCGAGCCGCCAACCTGCCTCGTGGACCAGGTGGTGGTGTCGGTTGCAGTGGGGCACGAGATGCCGGAGATCGGTCGGACCTTGGTGCTCGAGCCATTCGAGGAGGTGGTGGATGTCGCAGTCGGCGAAAGGGATGTCACAGTTGTCGAATGCACAGGTGAGATAGATCGCTTCGAGCGCCTTGCGCTGTTGCGGACCGGCGAGACGCCTGCTTCGCCCGTGGTCGAGCGGGATCGAGCGGCCGCCGAGCACCACCGGCAGGATGTCGGCATCGCAGGCGAGTCGTCGAGCGGTGGCGACCGAGATCGGGGTGCCGTCGCCGAGCTCGCAGACGCCGTGCTCGTCGAGCCTGCCGCGCAGCGAGGCCTCGTCGATGATCACGGTCATCTCGACCTTGCCCGGACACCGGCCGCTGTGGCCACCGGCGAGCAGGTTCGCGACCGCGATCGCGCCGAGATGATGGCGGTCAATCGGCGAGGCATCGGCGTCGTGCCGTCGAGCGGCGACGAGTGCGGCGATCTCGTGATCGATGATCGTGAACGCACGATGCCCTGTCTCCGGGTCCCAGTCGATGGTGATCCGGTGACGGCCGGTGTGCGGATCGATCGTGCGCGAGATCGTGTTGAGCGCTTGCTCGTGGCCGGCGTCTTCGGGGGTCCGATCTCGTTCGATCATCTCGTGGGCGAGGGCGCCGCACCGTCGGGCGAATGCTTCGGGTGCGATCGTGGGAGCGAGTTCGGCGAGCTCGGGCTCCCGCCGGAGCACGGCGGCGAGTTGGTCGTCGTCGAGGCGGGCGATCGCGTTGGTCAGCGCATCGACGTGAGCGGCACTGATACCGCCGGCGCGCAGGAGCGCCGCCAGCTCGGGTGCTCGAACGAGGAGGCGCGACCGACATTCGATGACACGTGCCTCGCGCGACGACGTCTTCGTCGTGCGGCTCAGCGTTTCGGCGGCCGGCGACCCCGTTGACGAATCGGTGCATCTCGGCTGCTTCGAAGACGGATCGTTGATGACGTCGGTTCTCCCAATCTGGGATCCACGTGCGCGTGGTTGGTGTCGAGCGCCCGCGGAGGTCGTCCAGATCGAAGATCTGCTCCGTGCCGAACCGGCGGTCACCCGTCTCCTTCGGTTGCGTTGGCGACCTACGTGGGCTCGACGGTCGCCACGATGGCGGTTTCTCCGGCCGGCGGCAGGAAGCCGGGCGGTTGGTCGATGGAGATCGTGGTGGTTCCGACTGCGAGCGGCACGAACTGGGTATCCAGGTACTCGTCCGCGTCGGTGAACACGAGCGGGCTCAGCGTGATGGCGCCGACCGTCGGGTCGGACGACGTCACGTCGATCGAGTAGCTCAGCCCGCCGCGCACCAGCTGGTTCTCGTCGACCCGCTGGAGCGAGTCGAGCGATGCCGCCCGCACCCGGATGGTCCGATCCGACGCGTCGACGGTGGTGGTGAACGATGTCGAAGTTGATCGGCGCATCAGTTGCCGCAACCCGCGTCGGCGGAGGCTCGACGGCGTTCTGCTGACCCGTGATGCGGACTCGGTCTACGTACTCGGTGTCGCCGAGCAACTCGTTGTTCGAGCCGCTGATGGTCAGTTCGTCGTTGCTGTGCACGAGCCCGGCCGCAACCGACTTGCTGCCAGACCACGTGATACCCGTCATGTGATCCCTTGCGTCGGCACAGATCGCCAATCCCGGCTCCGGCGACGAACCCCCGGCGAACGCCCGAGCAACCGGAGTCGCGGGGAGCACCATCGCGACGAGGGCCGTGGCAACTGCCACGACCGATCGGCGAGGTGTCGGCGATCGCCCCGGAATCCGATTCGGCACCCGGCGTGTGGTGATCTACGTCTCCATGACAGCACCTCCCGATCCGATTTCCATCGTTGGGGGATGTCGGGGGTGGCGCAACGCGATGACGAGCGCGCCGGCCTCGTCCGATGCTGTGTCGATGTCGGTGTCGATGAAGCAGGGACGGGCGTCCATCTGGGGGCCGTCGCGACGCGCTGCACCCCGTGAACGACATTCCACGCACAGGTGGCCATCTGCCGGCCCGCTGGACGACCGGCGTGTCGCGTGACAGAGTGACCCTCGGATGGTGTTGGGGGCTGTTCGAACAGGCGAGTATCCATCGGTGAACGGTGGAGAGAGCGGGCCATTGCCGGTGCCATCGCAGCGGCCCGACGATCGGCGAATCAGGCGTTCATGAACGACGACTCGACGGCGAGTCGGTGACGAGGGGAAGACCATGATCCGGACAATTCGAGCAAAGACCTCGATCGCATTGCGGGCGGTCGTGGCGACCGCACTGGTCGCAGGCACGGTGGTGTTGACCGCGTCGCCGCCCGTAGCGACAGCTGCGACCAGCGACTTGTTCATGTCGGAGTACATCGAGGGGTCGGGGTTCAACAAGGCGATCGAGATCTACAACGGGACCGGTGGTGCGGTCGATCTGTCGGCCGGGTTGTACACGCTGGAGTTGTACAGCAACGGTGCTTCGACGGTGAGCCAGAGCGTTGCTCTGACCGGCACGGTCGCGGATGGCGATGTCTTCGTGCTCGCCAATGCGTCCGCTGACCCGGCGATCCTTGCGGAGACCGATCTCATCAGCTCCGCGGTGATCAACTTCAACGGTGATGACGCGGTCGTGCTGCGCAAGGACGGAGTGGTTGTCGATGCGTTCGGTCAGATCGGGTTCGATCCCGGTTCGGAGTGGCCGGGCGGGGGCCAGAACGACACCCTGCGTCGCATGGAGACTGTGTGCGCCGGTGACATGAACGCCGACGACGCGTTCGACGCGTCGGTCGAGTGGAACGTGTTCCCGCAGGACACGTTCGACGGGCTCGGCGCCCACACCGCCGACTGCGGCGGCGGGGGAGCAGCCGACTTGTTCATGTCGGAGTACATCGAGGGGTCGGGGTTCAACAAGGCGATCGAGATCTACAACGGGACCGGTGGTGCGGTCGATCTGTCGGCCGGGTTGTACACGCTGGAGTTGTACAGCAACGGTGCTTCGACGGTGAGCCAGAGCGTTGCTCTGACCGGCACGGTCGCGGATGGCGATGTCTTCGTGCTCGCCAATGCGTCCGCTGACCCGGCGATCCTTGCGGAGACCGATCTCATCAGCTCCGCGGTGATCAACTTCAACGGTGATGACGCGGTCGTGCTGCGCAAGGATGGAGTGGTTGTCGATGCGTTCGGTCAGATCGGGTTCGATCCCGGTTCGGAGTGGCCGGGCGGGGGCCAGAACGACACCCTGCGTCGCATGGAGACTGTGTGCGCCGGTGACATGAACGCCGACGACGCGTTCGACGCGTCGGTCGAGTGGAACGTGTTCCCGCAGGACACGTTCGACGGGCTCGGCGCCCACACCGCCGACTGCGGCGGGGGCGGCGGCGCGCCGCTGCTGATCGACTGTGGCTCGAGCCTCGTCACCGACGAGGGGGTCGCCGGTTCGTCGACCATCTCGGCCAGCGACGCCGACGACACCGTCGTCACCATGACGCTGGTCTCCGACGACGTTTCGCCCGGAGGCAACCTCACGGCCGGCACGTTCACGCCGTCGGCCGGTGTCGGCGACCCGGCGACGATCGAGTTGAACCTCGACGCGCTTGCCGACACCGGGTTCTACACGGCGACCGTCCAAGCCGAGAACTCAGCCGGCGACACGACCACCTGCGATCTGCAGATCCAGGTCGTCGGGATCACGCCGATCCACGACGTGCAGGGCCCGGGGCTGGTCAGCCCGATCGTCGGCGCCACCGTGATCATCGAGGGCATCGTCGTGGGCGACTTCCAGAACGGTGTCGCCGGCGCGAACGGTGATCTGAACGGCTTCCACGTCCAGGAGGAGGACGTCGACGCCGACACCGATCCCCTCACCTCGGAAGGCATCTTCGTCTTCGACGGCAGCAATGCGAGCAGTCCGGCCGTCGACGTGGCGATCGGCGATCGGGTGCGGGTCGAGGGGCCCGTGTCGGAGTTCAACGGCCTGACCGAGATCACCTCGTTCACCGGCGTCACCGTCCTCAGCAGTGGCAACCCGCTGCCCACACCGGCGACGCCGTCACTTCCGGTGTTGTCGGTCGACGACTTCGAGCCGGTCGAGGGGATGTCGGTCGTCTTCGAGCAGGACCTCGTCATCTCCGAGTACTTCAACTTCGACCGGTTCGGCGAGATCGTGCTGACGACGGAGCGGCGCCTGACGCCGACCGCAGAGTTCGAACCCGGCCCGGCGGCCGTCGCAGCTGCGGCCGACTTCCTTCTGAACCGGATCACGCTCGACGACGGGCGCACGAACCAGAACCCCGATCCCGCGATCCATCCGAACGGTGGCGTGTTCGATCTCACCAACCTGTTCCGCGGCGGCGACACCGTGGCGCACGTGACCGGCGTGATGGACTACGGATTCGGCCTGTACCGGATCCAGCCCACGCAGGGCGCCGACTACACCAGCGCCAATTCCCGCAGCGTGGCCCCCGACCCGGTCGGCGGCAACATCACGGTCGCGTCGTTCAACGTCCTGAACTACTTCACGACGATCGACGACGGCATGAACGACATCTGCGGGCCGAACGGTGATCAGGAGTGCCGCGGCGCCGACGACCTCAACGAACTGAACCGCCAGCGCGACAAGATCGTTGCCGCTCTCGCAGCGATCGACGCCGACGTGTTCGGGCTCATCGAGATCGAGAACAACGACCTCGCCGGCCTCAACGGCGACGCCGTCGGGAACCTCGTCGACAGCCTCAACGCGGTGGTCGGCGCGGGCGTCTACGACGCGATCGACACCGGCACAATCGGTACGGACGCGATCAAGGTGGCGATGATCTACAAGCCGGGGTCGGTGTCACCCGTCGGGCCGTACGCGATCCTCGACAGCAGCGTCGACCCCCGCTTCATCGACACCAAGAGCCGACCGGTCCTGGCCCAGACGTTCGCCGACAACGCCACCGGCGGTGTCGTCACCGTCGCGGTCAACCACCTCAAGTCGAAGGGCTCGAGCTGCGCCGACGTCGGCGACCCCGACGCGACCGACGGCTCCGGCAACTGCAACGGCACCCGCACGATGGCGGCCGAGGCACTCGTCGACTGGGCGGCGACCGACCCGACCGGGAGCGGCGACCCCGACTTCCTGATCATCGGCGACCTCAACTCCTACGACAAGGAGACGCCGATCGACGCGATCGTCGCCGGCGGCGACGACACGCTCGGCACGCGCGACGACTACACCGACCTCGTGTTCCAGTACCTCGGCGAGGACGCCTACTCGTACGTGTTCGACGGCCAGATCGGCTACCTCGACCACGCCCTCGCCAACACCGACCTGGTCGATCAGGTCACTGGCGTGACCGTCTGGCACATCAACGCCGACGAGCCGGACCTGATCGACTACGACACCTCGTTCAAACAGCCGGCCCAGCAGGCGATCTACGCGCCGGACGCCTATCGGTCATCCGACCACGACCCCGTGATCGTCGGCCTCGAGCTCGGCGTGACGGAGACGGCCCGAGGGCTGAAGGAGGCGGCCCGTGACGATCTCACGGCGCTGCTCCCGACCGGCAGCTCGAAGGACGATAGGCGGATCCAGCGTGCGATCACGTCGATCGACAGGAGCCTGGACCCCGATTTGTGGTTGGACGACTCCTACCTGGACGGCAAGGACGGCAAGAAGGTCTTCAGTGAGGAGATGAATGCGGCCAAGCAGCTCATGAAGGTCCGCGGTCCCGCATCGGCAGGCGCCCGGGCAGCGATCGACCTATTGCTCGAAGCCGACGAGCGCCTGGCCGTCGATGCGCTCGACATCGCGATCGCCACGGGCGGCAACGCAGGCGACATCGCCGAGGCACAGCATGAGCTGAACGAGGCCGCCGTCGACATCGCCCGCGGACGCTTTGCCAAGGCGATCGGCCGCTATCGCCACGCGTGGGAACATGCCGTCGCCGCAGTCCGCGACGCCCGCTACGCCACGTTCAATGCGTCGCTGAACCGTGGCAGCGCCGGCGACCTGGTCGCGGAGCTGGCAACAGCGGGCAGCGCCCAGCCGGCGGCGATCGCCGAGATCATCCAGCGCTCTCGCCCCGAGGTGCTGTTGATCAACGAGTTCGACTACGACGCCGGTGGCGTGGCAGCGGCACGGTTCCAGCAGAACTACCTGTCGATCTCCCAGAACGGTGCCGACCCGATCGACTACCCGTTCCGCTACGTGGCGCCGTCCAACACCGGCATCGACTCGGGCTTCGACCTGAACAACAACGGCATCTTCGGCGAACCCGATGATGCGTTCGGCTTCGGGTTCTTCCCGGGGCAGTTCGGCATGGTCGTGTACTCGATGCACCCGATCGACGTCAACGAGATCCGGACGTTCCAGAACTTCCTCTGGAAGGACATGCCCGGCGCGCTCTTGCCCGAGGACCCGCCGGGGACCCCGTGGTTCTCGACGGAGGAGCTCGACGTGGTGCGCCTCTCGTCGAAGAGCCACTGGGACGTGCCGATGTGGATCGGCGACCGTGAGGTGCACTTCCTCGTCAGCCATCCGACACCGCCGGTGTTCGATGGTCCAGAGGATCGCAACGGCAAGCGCAACAGCGACGAGATCCGCTTCTGGGCCGACTACGTCAAGGGTGGCCGCACCGCGTCCTACATCTACGACGACGCCGGCACCGGCGGCGGGCTCGAGGGCGGCGACCGATTCGTGATCGCCGGCGACCAGAACTCCGATCCGCTCGACGGTGACAGCCTCCCGGGCTCGATCCAGCAGTTGCTCGACAGCCCGAAGGTCAACACGAAGGTCACGCCGGACAGCGCAGGCGGCATCGAGCAGTCGGCGCTGCAGGGCAACGCCAACACGCTGCATCTCAGCGACCCGGCATTCGACACGGCCGACTTCTTCGACGGATTCCCTCCGGCGCCGTTCGGCGGGGCGCCCGGCAACCTCCGTGCCGACTACGTGCTCCCGTCGAAGAACCTGAAGATCACGGACGCCGCGGTCTTCTGGCCGGAGAGTTCTGATCCGTTGTTCGCTCTGGTGGGCACGTTCCCGTTCCCGAGCTCGGACCACCGGCTCGTGTGGGTCGACGTCGACGTGGACGGCAGCCATGGCCACGACGGCCAAGGCCACGACCATGGCCATGGTGATCACCGCTGACGACACTGACCGAACGGTGCGGGAGTCGGCGTCTCCGTCCGAGCTGCACGGCCCGGCGCCTGTGATCGGCGAATACGCCGACGCCGACGTCCTCACCGTCGGGGGCGACCAGCATGCGCACGTCGTCGCGGAGCCCTGGGAGGCGCCCGAGCCGATCGCCTCCTCCATCGCATCCACTCGCACCGGTTCGCCGGCTTCCTCCTGAACGTCGGTGGATACGAACCCGACTCACGCCCCGGCGACCCTCGTCGACCGGGTCAGGACGTCGATCTGCGTCGCCGTTCGGCCATGCCCCCGAGAGCTTCGAACACCATCCGGTGGGCGGCGTTGACCGTCAGGTCGCTGACGTCGTACGCCGGCGCCACCTCGACGACGTCCATGCCGACCACGTCGTGTTCGAGCGCGAGCTGGCGAACCATGCGGAGGAGGTCGACCGTGGCGATCCCGCCTGGCTCGGGTGTGCCGGTCCCGGGTGCGAAGGCCGGATCGAGACTGTCGACATCGAGGGAGATGTAGAGCTTGTCGGCCTTGGCCAACGCCTCGGCCACGGCCTCGGCCATCACGGTCTTGAACCCGCGGTCCCAGATCTCCTGCATCGTGTGCCAGACCATTCCCTGTTCCTTCATCCAGGCAAAGACATCGGCCGGTGGCCAGTACCCGCGCAGCCCGACCTGGACGAATCGGTCGCCGGGTACCGCCCCCGACTCGATGAGGCGACGAATGGGTGTGCCGTGGCTGGCGAGGTTGCCGTCGATGATGTCGGCGGTGTCGGCGTGGGCATCGAAGTGGACGACGCCGACGTTGCCGTGCCCGTGGACGTCGGCCACGGCCGTTGCTGCCGGCCACGTGATCGAGTGATCGCCGCCGAGGACGATCGGCACGATGCCACGCGAGGCGATCTGGTGGACGCGGTCGCGGATGTTCTTGTGGCTCACCTCGGTCTGTCCGTGTGGGCAGTAGGCGTCGCCGTAGTCGACGACCTCGAGGTGGTCGAAGATCTCGATGTCGAGGTCGATGTGGTACGTGCCGGCTTCGTAGACGGCCGAACGGATCGCTCGTGGGCCGAACCGAGCGCCGGGTCGGTTGGTCGTGGCGATGTCGAACGGAGCGCCGACGACCGCGACGTCGGGTTGCCACTCGTCGAGCTGCTCGGGGTCGGTCAGGAACGGGCGTTGGCCGAACGTCGACAACCCGCCGAACACGTAACCGAGTTCGAGCTGCTCGTGCATGCCGGGGGACAGGTCACGTCGTGGTTCGCTCATCACCGGTCACCGTAGCCGTCGGCCGGTTTCGACGCGTGCGGATCCGGGCACCGGCGAGATCGTTCCGAGGTTCGAGCCGAACCGCTCGACGGCACGAGCTCGGCGCGGCGGCCGGCGACGACCACTCTCTGGGAATCGGCGTGTCTTCACTCGACCGGCTGCAGGGCGTGAACGATGCGAACCCGATGGCTCGCGTCGCCGAGGCGGATCGCAGGGCGCGAAACCCGCAGCGAGCACAACACGTCGACGGCCGATCGGATCGGTGACCTGCTTCGACCTGACGGCGACCGGTGGCGACGACGAACAGCAGGTGCTCGGTGCGAACGGAACGTCGACGTCGTCGCGTTGCCTGCCGAAGTCGACGACACGCACCCTCACCGAGGCTCGCTGACGCCGAGAGGGCTCGTCGACAACGAGAGCGGCCCCGGGTGCCGCAGCCAGCTTTCGCCGGCGCAGCCCCCGGGGCCTACCCAAAAGGTGGAGCGGTCCACCACCGATCGATCTTCGGGCGTTAACCTTCGTCTCGATCATCACATCGCCCGTCGTGCCCAAAGGCTCGGCGGGCGATGCCCGTTTTCGGCCGTCGGCCCGGTCGCCCGAACCCGCTGCCGTTCGACACCGTTCACCGGTCGCCCGATGTCCGCAGCCCCTCCGTGCCGACGGCCGGCGAACCGGCCTCCGTCTCGAAGTCGGATGCCCGGTCGATCGGCTTCCCGACCCCGTTGCACCCTGGCCTTGCCACCGGTTTCCCGGCGGCTGTGCCGCTCCGACCTCGTTGCCCGGCGAACCGGACCCCGTTGCCGGAGTCGAAGCTCGGTCTGCCGGCAAGCCGGCTCCGTCGCTTCTCAGCGTCGTTCACGCTGACCCGGTTGCCCGTGCCGTCGCTGTGACGCCGCCGAACCTCGCCCTCCGGAGCAGTTGGGGTGCTCCGGAGACTTCGGCCCGGTAACCCTGCGCCCGTGGCCATCGGTTACCCGACGACTCGGTACCCAGAGTGAGTGGCTTCTCGCTCCGTCCGGACCCGCTCCCACCTCGTGAGCCGTGTCCGTCTCCGTTCCCCGACCACCCGAAGGTATCCGGCGAACGACTCGGTTTCTCGGCCCCGGTCGGCGTGCGCTGCCCGGTACGAGACCCACCTTCGCGAACGGGAAACACCAGGTCAAGAACTAATTCCGAATCCCCAGGGTTATCCCCGGAACTTCTTCGGAATCCCCAGGATTTCGACACTCGTCCACGTGCCGTACACATCGCGTGCACAGGTTTGTCCCCAGCGCGGGCCGGTGTCGCCGGGTCGCGTTTGACGATCGTCGTGAGAGCCGGTTGAATGGAGTCGATGTCGCTCGCCCCCACGAAGACCTGCATCGCCATTCCGTAGAGCACGTGGTCGTCCACGTGCTCGTCAGGCCGCCCACCGGGCGGCCTTTTTGTTGCTCCACCGAAAGCCTGCCCGATGAAGAACGACCCGACGAACGACGAGCCGACGAACAACGAGCCGACGAACAACGAGCCGATACTGGTCGAGATCTTCGACACGACGCTGCGCGATGGCCTCCAGGTCGAGGGCGTCTCGGCCACCGTCGACGACAAGCTCCGCATCGCGGAGCAGCTCGACCACCTCGGGGTGCACTACATCGAGGGCGGCTGGCCTGGCGCCAACCCCAAGGACATCGAGTTCTTCGCCCGTGCTGCGACCGAGCTCGACCTCGACATCTCGACGTTCGTGGCGTTCGGCTCGACGCGTCGCCCGCGTGGCAAGGTCGACGAGGACCAGACGCTGCACCACCTGCTCGACGCCGGCACCGCGGCGGTGTGCATCGTCGCCAAGAGCAGCGACTACCACGTGACCGAGGCGCTCAAGACCACCCTCGACGAGGGCACCGCCATGATCGCCGATTCGGTCAGGTTCCTGCACGGCCACGGCCGACAGGTCCTGGTCGACATGGAGCACTTCTTCGACGGGTACCGGGAGAACCCCGAATTCTCGTTCCGTGCGCTCGAGGCCGCGGTCGTGAACGGAGCGAGCCACGTGGTGCTGTGCGACACGAACGGTGGCTCGCTGCCGCACGAGATCGAAGCGGTCGTCGCTGCCGTACACGCGCACGTCGGCAACGACGTGATCATCGGCATCCACTGCCACGACGACACCGGCTGCGCCGTGGCGAACTCGATGGCGGCCGTTCGCTCCGGCGCCAGGCACGTGCAGGGAACGCTCAACGGCCTGGGCGAACGCACCGGCAACGCCAACCTGACGTCGATCATCCCGAACCTCCAGCTCAAACAGCACTACGTGTGTCTGCCCGAGGGCCGACTGGAGCGGCTCACGGTGGTGTCGCACCGAGTCGCCGAGACCCTGAACCGCGCCGTCGACCCCCAGGCTCCGTATGTCGGCTCGTCGGCGTTTGCGCACAAGGCGGGCCTCCACGTCAGCGCGATTGCGCGGGCGAAGGACGCGTACGAGCACGTCAGTCCCGATGCGGTCGGCAACGGCACGCGGTTCGTGGTGTCGGAGATGGCGGGCAAGGCGACGATCCAGATGAAGGCCGACGACCTGGGTCTCGACATCGACGGTCCGGCGGTGATGCAGGTGATCGACGACCTCAAGCGGCTCGAGCACGAGGGCTATCACTTCGAGGCGGCAGACGCTTCGCTCGAATTGCTCATGCGCCGATCCGTCGGCTGGGAGCACGACTTCTTCCGTGTCGAGTCGATGCGGGTCATCACGGACGAGGTGGCGTCGGGCGACTTCAACACGGAGGCCACCGTCAAGGTGTGGGTCGGGGATGAGCGCTACGTGTTCACGGCCGAGGGCAACGGTCCGGTCAACGCGATCGACACTGCGCTGCGGCGCGCGGTGTCGAAGGCGTACCCGAAACTCGACCACATCCACCTGACCGACTACAAGGTCCGCATCCTCGACGGCGCCGGTGCGACGGGCGCCGTGACGAGGGTGCTGCTGTCGGCAACCGACGGCGAGCGCGACTGGACGACGATCGGGGTGAGCCCGAACATCATCGAGGCGTCGTGGCGGGCGCTCGAGGAGAGCGTCGTCTACGGCCTGCTCCACGCTCCGACCACTGCCTGACGACCGACTCGTCGCCTACCATGGGCTCGCTATGGCAGCTCCCAGGTCAGCTCCCGCCGGTGAACGTGCGTCAGAGTACTACTCGTCGCCCCACGTGGTGCCCGACCACTGGAGCCCGGATCGTCCGGGCATCGTCGACGGCTTGCAGCCGGTCGGCCGGCGTCTCGGCGCTCAGGGGCCCGACCAAGGGTTCGCACTCACGATCGCCGACCGTCTGGCGCCCCGCCTTCACCTGCAGGGCCGCGAGCGGCTCGACGATGCGATCCGGGGCTGCCTGGGGATCGCCCTGCGGCGGGCGTCGCTGTTCAGTCGTGCACCGGTGGTACACGACCTGACCATCGCGTTCACGATGTGGGGGTTCTTCGACGAACACCCGCCCGACGACCTGATCGCCCGTCGCCCCCAGCTCTTCGAGGGCGTCGGGAACGTGAATCACCATTACGCCGAGGGCCGCGAGCTCGCCGACAGGGTGCCCGAAGCGACGCTGCGGATGACGCCCGAGCAGGTGACTTCCGCCTATCCCGAGCGCTGGCGCGAACTCACCGGGGCCTGACTCACGCTCTCAGCTGTTCCGGCCCGATCGGATGCCGGGCCGGGTCGGCGGTCCGTGCAAACGCAGCGGCTGCGACCGCTCACGCCGCTCGCGATGCCGAACGCGATGTGGTCGAGGGGGCCGCAGACGGTCCACGTCGTGCGCGGTGTCGGCTGCCCGAGGTCGTCGGGTGTGACGACGTCGACGCCGTTGCCGGTGTGGGCGTCGACGCGGCGAAGGGTGTGTCCATCGGCCGCAATGTCCTCCGATCCCGCAGAGTACCCGCAGAGTACGGGTCGCCACGGAGACGACGCCATGCGGATCGCCGGATCGACAGACTCGGCCGAGTTTCTCTACGGTCGTCTGCATGCACATCGGCGCCCTGATCTTTCCGACGGATCGAACGATCCGCCCCGACCTCCTCGCTGCGGAGCTCGAAGCACGCGGCTACGAGTCGTTCTGGGTGGCCGAGCACACGCACATCCCCCTCAGTCGGCGAACGCCGTATCCGGGCGGAGGCGATCTGCCCGACATGTACTGGCGCACGATGGACCCGTTCGTCGCGCTCACCGCAGCGGCGCTGTCGACCACGACCTTGAAGGTGGGAACGGGCATCGCCCTCGTCAACCAGCACCACCCCATCAACGCCGCGAAGCAGGCGGCCTCGATCGACCTGCTGTCCGGTGGCCGGTTTCTGTACGGCGTGGGTGTCGGTTGGAACGAGGACGAGATGGAACATCACGGGACCGATCCAGCGAAGCGCCGGAGCGCCGCTCGCGAGCGGATCCTGGCCACCAAGGCCCTGTGGACGCAGGACGAGGCGTCGTTCGAGGGTGACCACGTACGGTTTTCGGCGAGTGCGTCCTACCCGAAGCCGGTGCAGAAGCCACATCCTCCCGTGATCATGGGCGGTGGCGGCGGGCCGATCACGTTCCGTCACATCGTCGAGTACTGCGACGGATGGATGCCGATCCACGGCCGCACCGACCCGCTCGAGCGGTTGCCGCTGCTGCGTTCCATGGCCGAAGAGGCCGGCCGTGACCCCGACTCGATCGAGGTCGGCATCTACGGCTGTCCGATGCGGCCCGAGATCGTCGACCGATACCGCGAAGCGGGGGTGGATCGAGTGGTGTTCTGGCTCCCGGCCGACGAACCCGATGTGGTGCTGTCGGCGGTGGACCACGGGGCCAGCCTGATGTGAGTTGCGGTCGTCGCGTTCGGTACGGTGCGCGCGATGACTGCTGACGAGGGAAAGCGCGCTCCGGCGTTCACGTTGCCGGACCAGAACGACGAGCCGGTCCGGTTGTCGGCGCTCAAGGGTCGCCGGGTGCTCGTGTACTTCTACCCACGCGCCGATACGCCGGGATGCACCACGCAAGCGTGCGGGCTCCGTGACATCGACGATCAGATCGGCGACACCGTGATCATCGGCGTCAGCCCCGACACGCCGGCCAGGCTGAAGAAGTTCGACGACAAGTACGGCCTCGGTTTCACGCTGGTCAGCGACGTGGACCACGCGGTCGCCGAGAAGTACGGCGTCTGGGTCGAGAAAAGGAATTACGGCAAGACGTACATGGGCGTACAACGTTCGGCGTTCCTGGTCGGTGCCGACGGCAAGATCGCGCGGGCATGGCCGACGATCAAGCCGAAGGACACACCCACCGAGTTGCTCGCCGCCCTCGAATCGGCGTGAGATCGAACCGCCGATGACGCAACGTGTCGTCGTCATCGGCAACGGACTGATCGGGAGCGCAACCGCGCGATGGCTGACCGAGCTCGGCGTCGACGTGGTCGTGGTCGGCCCCACCGAACCGCTTGATCCAGCGGTGCACGATGGCGTGTTCAGCAGCCACTACGACGAGGGTCGGCTCGTCAGCGCGTATGGTTCCGACCCGGTGTGGTCGGAGATCGCTCGGCAGGCGATCTCCGAGTTCGAGGGACTGGAGCGGCGGTCGGGTGTGTCGTTCCACCACCCCGTGGGCCGGTTGTCGCTCGTGGCGGCCCGGAACGGCGACGCGATCTTCTCGTGGGTCGGATGCGTGGACCCTGGAGGTCGCGATCTTCGACTGTGGTCGCCCTCGGACGGCTCATGGCGCGAGCGGTTTCCGTACCTCGACGTTCCCGCCGGCATGCTGCTGCTGCACGAGAGCGCGCCTGCAGGCATCGTGAACCCGCGTTCGATGCTTCGTGCCCAGAACGTCCTCGCCGAGCGACGAGGTGCCAGACTGGTGAACGACCGTGTGATCTCGGTCGAGTCGCGCTCGGGCGGCGCAGTGGTCTCGACGGCGGGAGGTGAGACGATTCGAGCGGACGGCGCAGTCGTCGCCGCCGGTGCGTTCACGAACTTCGCAGATCTCGTGCCCGAGGCCCTCCCGCTCCGACTCAAGACGGAGACGACGGTGAGGGCATCCGTCAGCGGTGCGACGGTACGCCGTTGGCCCATGATGCCGGCGATCACGTACGACATCGACGACCCCGACATCGACGACATCTATGTCGCTCCACCGATCCGGTATCCCGACGGCCGGTACCGGATCAAGATGGGGTGCAACACCTCGAACGAGTCGTGGCCGACCACCCTCGACGAGGTCGTGGCCTGGTTCCGGTGCGGTGACAGCGACCTCGACCTCGAGCGCATGGGGCGGGCGCTGCGCGGTCTCCTCCCCAGCATCGAGCTCATCGACATGACGACGCACCGGTGCATCGTCACGTACACACCGTCCGGTTATCCGACGATCGACCACGCGCCCGGTGATGAGCACCGACGTGTGGTCGTCGCCGTCGGCGGCAACGGAACCGGGGCGCAGGGTTCCGACACGCTCGGACGGCTCGCGGCCGGCCTCGTGCACGACGGCCGCTGGCCCGACGATCTCGAGCGCGATGGATTCCGCACGCGAGTCCGGTGGGATGAGCCGAGCGGGCGGATGTCGAACGCCCAGCGTCGTGCGCGCGAGGATCAGTCGACCGACACGGCGTGAGCCCGGAGGACGGCCAGATCGACGTACTCGAGCGCCGAGACGTGGGTGCTCTCGAGGATCACGGGGCATGCGTGGCCGGCGACCCGCGCCTGCTCCCAGCGTTCGACGCACACACACCACTGGTCGCCGTCGTGAAGACCCGCGAATCCGTATTGTGGCATCGGCGTCGACAGATCGTTGCCGATCGATGTCGAGAACTCCAGGAAGTCGTCGGTGACGCGGCAGCACACGATGTGCAGGCCCGGATCGTCGCCCCGATTCTCGCAGCATCCGGTGCGGTAGTAGCCGGTCATCGGGTCGTAGGAGCACGGTGTCAGTTCGGTGCCGAGCACATTGATCTGCTGCATCACGAAGGTGTACCACGCCCGAACGCGCGACGTAGTCTCGACCCATGCGCGATGCAGCGATCCGGGATCTGATACCGGGCGGCCGTGACGTCGCCACCGAGGTGGATCACGCCGCTCACCCGCCAGACGACGACAGCGGCTGCCGACGGGTCCTCGTCGACAGCGCTCCCGCACGTCGGTGGACGGTTCACCGATGAGCGACCCCGAGGCGCCGCTCGTCGGTGTCGTGATGGGGTCGTCGAGCGACTGGCCGACGATGTCGAGGGCCGTCGACGTGCTCGTCGAGTTCGGCGTGCCCCACGAGGCAAAGGTCGTGTCGGCGCATCGGATGCCCGACGAGATGTTCGCATACGCCGCCGCCGCAGCCGATCGCGGATTGCGGGCGATCATCGCCGGGGCGGGTGGGGCCGCACACCTGCCGGGGATGCTCTCGGCCAAGACGCTCGTTCCGGTGCTCGGCGTGCCGGTTGCCTCGAGGCACCTCTCGGGACACGATTCGTTGCTGTCGATCGTGCAGATGCCGGCCGGCGTACCCACGGCGACCTTCGCGATCGGTGAGGCGGGCGCCACCAACGCCGCTCTGTTCGCGGTCGCGATGCTCGCTCTCGACGACCCGGAACGGCGACGCGCGCTCGAGCGGTACCGCGCGGGCCGGAGAGATCAGGCGGCCGCCTCGATCCTGCCACCCGAATGAGCACCGTGGAACCGATCCTGCCCCCGGCCACGATCGGTGTGCTCGGCGGTGGTCAACTCGGACGATACGCGGTCGTCGCCGCACGGATGATGGGGTATCGAACGATGGTGCTCGAACCCGACCCGCATGCCCCGGCGGGTCCCGTCGCCGATGTGCACCTCGTCGCGCCGTACGACGACGACGACGCACTTCGACGGATGGGCGACGAGTGCGCTGTCGTCACCACCGAGTTCGAGAACCCACCGGCCGCCGCGCTCGAGGTGCTCGACCGGCGGACCGTCGTGGCGCCGTCGCCCCGTGCCGTCTCGATCGCTCAGGACCGCATCAGTGAGAAGGCGTTCCTGGCCGACGCCGGTCTACCGGTTGGTCCATACGCGGTGGTCGACGACGAGTCGGCCGATCCTGACATCGTGTACCCGGCGATCCTCAAGACATCACGGCTCGGCTATGACGGAAAGGGTCAGCGGCTGGTGGTCGACGGATCGGACATGCGAGCCGCGTGGCGACTGTTGGGATCGGTGCCCTGTGTGCTCGAGCGGGCGCTCGACCTTCAGACCGAGGTGAGCGTCGTCGTGGCGCGTTCGGCATCCGGTGCGTTCGCGTCGTACCCGGTCGCCGAGAACTCCCACGTCGACGGCATCCTCGACCTGACCGTGGTCCCGGCGTCGGTGCCGGTCGTGCTCACCGACCGCGCCGTGGGCCTCGGCCTGGCGATCGCAGATGCGCTCGACTATGTGGGTGTGCTCGCCGTCGAGTTCTTCGTGGTCGGTGGCGAGTTGCTCGTCAACGAGTTGGCGCCACGACCGCACAACAGCGGTCACTGGACGCTCGACGTGGCCCAGACGTCGCAGTTCGAGCAGCAGATCCGCGCCGTCTGCGGGCTGACCCTCGGCGATACCTCGTTGACGCAGCCGGGTGCGGCGATGGTCAACCTGCTCGGCGATCTGTGGGACGGCGGCGAGCCGCGCTGGGCGATGGCGCTGGAGCCGGGTCACACCGCGCTGCACTTGTACGGCAAGGCGGCACCCCGGCCGGGCCGCAAGATGGGTCACCTCACCGCATGGGGACCGCGCGAGCGAGCGGAACTCACTGCCGTGGAGGCCCGGGCAGCCCTCAGCCGCCGAGGTTGACGCCGACCGCCTCGCCGATCAGGTAGGTGATGCCACAGGCGACGAGCACGATCAACACCTGACGGGTGATGCCGGCGATCAGCGGCCGTTCGGCGAAGCGGGCGACCAAGCCGCCGACGGCGCCGGCCGCAACCACGCCGATCGCCAGCGATGCCCACGCCGCCGGATTGCCGCCTGTCACGAACCACGGGATCACGGGCAGGAGTGCGCCGAACAGGAAGCACACGAGCGACAGCGCGGCTGCCCAGAGGGCGGAGGGGAGCGCGTCGGGATCGATACCGAGTTCTTCACGTGCGTGCACGGCGAGTGCGTTCTCGGGCTGCTGCATGACCTCCTGGGCGGCCGCGGCCGCTCGCTCGGTGCCCATCCCGTGCGACTCGTAGACCGCCGCCAGTTCCTCCGTCTCGTGTTCGACGTTGTGGACGAGTTCGCGGCGCTCGATCGCGAGCTCGCGCTCGATCAGGTCGTTCTGGGAAGTGATCGACACCCATTCGCCCGCCGCCATCGAGATGCCGCCGGCGACGGCACCGGCGAGCCCCGCCAAGCGCACGACCGTGTTGTCGACGCCGGAGCCGGCGAATCCGAGGATCAGCGAGACGTTCGAAACCAGGCCGTCACTGACGCCGAACACGGCGGCACGAGCCAGACCGCCCGACACCGATCGGTGCCCGCCGTGGGGTTCAAGGGTGCGTGAACTCACGCCGTCGACGTTATCCCGCCCGACCGCCGAGGGTCATGAGCGGGGTGCAGCCTCGGATTTGTGCGCATCAAGACGGTCGGTCGGCGCGAATCGGCCTATGGTTCACTGGTCGAGGAGAACGAAATGGGGCACCACAGCGGGCGGGGCGGCAAGGGCGCCACGCCGCTCACCGAGCGACTTGCGGCGCTGGCACGGAGCCGTCGACCAGACGACGACGTCCTGGCCGACTACCTGCGGGCGTACTACGAGGAGCTGCCCGACTTCGACGTCGACGACCGCAGCGACGCCGACCTCTATGCCGCGGCGGTTCGTCATTGGGCGCTCGGTCAGACCCGCAGCGACGACGACATGGATGTCATGGTGTTGTCACCGGACCGTGACCGCGACGGTTGGCACTCCGACCGCTCGATCGTGTTGATCGTCACCACCGATGCGCCGTTCCTCGTCGACACCGTGCGGATGGTGCTCGAGCGGCACGGGATCGCCACCCACTTGCTCGTCCACCCGATGCTCCATGTGTGTCGCGACGACGACGGTCGCGCCGTCGAGATCGCCCGCCCCGGATCCGACGCGCCGTGCGGGATCGAGGCCTGGACGCAACTCGAGATCGACCGGTGCGACGCCGACGAAGCGGCCGCGCTCGAGGCCGACCTGGCCGAGGCCGTGGCTCGGACCCATCGGGTCGTCGCCGACTTCGAGGCCATGCGTGACCGCATGCTCGAACACGCCGATCTCGACCCGCTGCTCGGCTGGCTCGCCGACAACCACTTCGTGTTCCTCGGCGCGTCGTCGTTCGAGGTCGACGGCGACGCGCTCGACTCGGCGGCCCGGTGCCGATCTCGGTTTGTCGGTCGGCAACCCGATCGTCGATCCTGAGATCGATCCGCGGGCAGCACCGGTGTCGGTGGCACGTTCTTCCCAGGTCTCCCGCGTGCACCGGGCAGGTCGGATGACCGCCGTCACCGTCCAGTACGAAGCGGGTGGCCGCCATCTGATCGACCGGTTCGTCGGGCTCCTCTCGTCGACGGCCTACCGTCACAGCACCTTGGCGATCCCGTCGGTCGGGGAGCGGGCCCGTCGTGTGCTGGGCCTGGCCCGGGACGGCGCCGAGACGCACACGGGTCGGTCGATGCGCAACGTGCTGGAGACACTGCCACGCGACGTCGTGTTCGAGCTCGACTCCGATCAACTGGCCCTGCTCGTGATCGAAGTGGTCGGCCTCCAGGAGCGCCAGATCGTGCGGGTCATCGATGTGCCCGAGCCGGTCGGCACGTGGTCGACGGTGCTCGTGTTCCTGCCGAAGACGCGCTTCACGGCCCAACTCCCCGAGCGCGTCGCCGAGTTCGTCGGTGCTGCCTATGGAGTGCCGGTCCGCGACGTCGAATCGTTCGTCGGGACGAGCAATCTCGCGCGGATCACGTTCACGGTCGAAGGTACCGGTGACGACCCGCCCGATCTCGACGAACTGTCCGATCGGGTCGACGAGCTGACGACCTCGTGGTTCGATCGGCTCCGCGATGCGGCCCGGCGTGACCTCGGCGAGTCGTCGGCGTCGGCTCTCATCGCGCGGCTCGGTGGCTCGGTGCCCGAGTCCTACCGGAGCAACGTCGAACCCGAGACGGCGGTCGGCGACCTCGAGAACCTCGCCGGGCTCCTCGACTCGGGTGGCACGCTGCGGGCGGCGCTCACCAGGAACGTCGACGCGGAGGAGCGCGTGTGGCGGATGCGGGTGTACAGCCGTGGCAACCAGATGGCGCTGAGCGATCTGCTGCCCCTGCTCGGCCACCTCGGCGTCCAGGCGCTCGACGAGCACCCTCACGACCTCACCGTCGGTGACGAGCACTGCTACGTGTACGACATCGGGCTGCGCATCCCGGCCGGCGTCATGGTCGACGAGCACCGCCACCGTGAGGTCACTGCTGCGTTCGAACGGTTGCTCCTCGGCGAGATCGAACCCGACGGGTTCAACCGGCTGGTACTGCTCGCCGGACTCACCTCCTGGCAGGTGAACGTGCTGCGCTGCTACTCGAAGTTCGCACACCAGACCGGATTCACGTTCAGCCAGTCGTACGTCGAGGACACGTTGGCCAGGTTGCCACACCTCGCGACGATGCTCGTCGAACTGTTCGAGGCCCGGTTCGATCCGAGTCTCGACGACGGTGAACGACTGGCTGCGTTCGCGACGGCAGACGACGAGTTGCTGCGGGGGCTTGACGAGGTGCCATCGCTCGACGACGACCGCATCGTGCGGATGTTCCGGTCGTTGGTCAAGGCGACGCTCCGAACCAGCGCCTACCTCGACACACCGACGACTGCGTTCAAGTTGGATCCGTCCCGGGTCCCCGATCTCCCCGAGCCTCGCCCGGTCTACGAGGTCTTCGTGTGCTCCCAGCGTGTGGAGGGCGTGCACCTGCGAGGGGGACCGATCGCACGAGGCGGGTTGCGCTGGAGCGATCGGCCCGAGGACTACCGGACCGAGGTACTCGGGCTCGTCAAAGCCCAGATGGTGAAGAACGCGCTGATCGTACCGGTCGGGGCCAAGGGCGGCTTCATCGTCAAGCAGCCCAAGGCCACGGCCGAGGAGAACCGGGCCGAGGGAATCGCGTGCTACCGGATGTTCGTGAGCGCCCTGCTCGACCTCACCGACAACCTGGTGGGCGGCGATGTCGTCCACCCCGAGCGCGTCGTGCGGTACGACGGCGCGGATCCGTATCTCGTCGTCGCCGCCGACAAGGGCACGGCGACGTTCAGCGACATCGCCAACGAGATCTCCACCGCGTACGACTTCTGGCTCGGCGACGCGTTCGCTTCGGGAGGCAGCGACGGCTACGACCACAAGGCGATGGGCATCACGGCCCGCGGGGCCTGGGAGAGCGTACGCCGGCATGCGTCGGTGCTCGGTCTGGACGCCGACGCCGACGAATTGACGACGGTCGGCGTCGGCGACATGTCGGGCGACGTGTTCGGCAACGGCATGCTCATCTCGTCCAACCTGAAGCTCGTCGCGGCGTTCGACCATCGTGACGTCTTCATCGACCCGAATCCCGATCCATCGGTGGCGCACGCAGAGCGTCAACGACTCTTCGAGCTGCCCCGATCGACCTGGGCCGACTACGACGAGCGGCTCATCTCCGACGGCGGCGGCGTGTTCTCGCGACGTTCGAAGTCGATCGAGATCACACCGCAGATGCGGGAGGCGCTCGGCATCACCGACGGAACGCTGACCCCGAACCAGCTCATCTCGGCCATTCTGCGGGCGCCGGTCGACCTCCTCTGGAACGGTGGCGTCGGTACCTACATCAAGGCCAGCACCGAATCGAACAGCGAGGTCGGCGATCGTTCCAACGATGCCGTGCGGGTCGATGCCTCGACGTTGCGGTGCCGGATGATCGGCGAGGGCGGCAACCTCGGTGTCACCCAGCTCGGACGCGTCGAGTACGCACTCTGCGGTGGTCTGATCTACACCGATGCGATCGACAACTCGGCCGGGGTCGATTGCAGCGACCACGAGGTCAACATCAAGATCCTGCTCGGTGAGGTGGTCGCCAGTGGCGACATGACGTTGAAGCAGCGCAACGAGTTGCTGGGCGAGATGACCGACGAGGTCGCCGAGCTCGTGCTGGCGAACAACAAGGCGCAGACGCTGGCGCTCATGATCGCCCGTCAACAGGGGCTGCCGATGGTGAACGTGCATGCCCGCTATCTCGATCAACTCGAGAGCGAGGGGTGGCTCAATCGGTCGCTCGAGTTCCTGCCGACCGACAAGCAGATCGCCGAACGACAGCTCGGTGGATCGGGCCTGCGGACGCCTGAGTTCGCAGTGATGATCGCCTACACCAAGAACGCGAACTTCACCGAGATCATGCAGACGGATCTGCCCGATGCGCTGGTGCTCGAGCGGGATCTCGTGGAGTACTTCCCGACCCCGTTGCGTGACCGGTATCGGAATGGCATCCTCTCGCACCGGCTGCGACGCGAGATCGCCGTCACCCAACTCGTGAATCAGATGGTCAATCTGTCGGGCATCTCCTACGACCATCGGATGACCGAAGACACCGGTGCGTCGGTCACCGATGTCAGCCGGGCCTGGCTGGTCGCACGCGAGGTGCTCGGGTTCCCGGCGTGGTGGGACGAGATCGGCGGGTTGACACGGCTGTCCAACGACGAACGGCTCGACATGTATCTCGATTGTCGGCGCTCGGCGGAACGGTCGTCGCTCTGGTTCCTCCGACACCGGCGGCCACCGCTCGACATCGCGGCAGAGGTGCGGCGCTTCCGTGAGCCGGCGTCGGCCCTCAGCTTGGGGATCGCCGACTGCCTGAGGGGTTCGATGAAGCAGGGATGGCTCGCCCTGGCCGAGGATCGGGCCGAGCAGGGCGTACCCGTCGATCTGGCACAACGGTCGGCGAGTTGGCGTCTGCTCCACACGATCTTCGACACGATCGAGCTGGCCGAACGGATCGACGTCGATCCGCTCGTGACGTGTCGCACGTATTGGGCCGTGTTCGATCGCCTCGATCTGATGTGGTTGTGGGATGCGGTCGGGGCCCTCCCGCGGTCGGACCGGTGGCAGACGCAGGCGCGCGGCGCCTTGCGCGACGACCTGATGACGACCCTGGCCGAGTTGGCGGCGAGCGTGCTCCACGCCGGGGCCGGCACCGTTGACACGTGGGTCGCGGCCAACGAGCGCGCCGTGCAGCGCGTCATGTTGCTGCTGACCGAGGTCCGCCGGGCCGATTCGTACGACCTCACGAACCTGTCGGTGGCACTGCGCCAACTCAGGAACCTGGCGCTGACGTCTCGTCGAGAAGCCTGAGCCCGCAGTTCGCAGGGCCCGGCAGCCGGAGCGTACCGGTAGCGTCTGGACGTCATGTCTGGTACACCCCGCTATCGATTCGCTCCGTCGCCCACCGGCTACTTCCACGTCGGTGGCGCACGTACCGCGCTGTTCAACTGGGCGCTCGCCCGCTCGGGCGGGGGCACGTTCGTGCTCCGAATCGAAGATACCGACGAGGCTCGCAACCGCCCGGAATGGACCGAGGGCATCGTCGAATCGCTGGCCTGGATCGGGATCTCGGCCGACGATCCACACTTCGAGGGGCCGCTGTTCCAGAGCGCCTACGCCGACGCCCATCTGGCAGCGGCGCAGCGAATGTTCGAGTCGGGCCACGCCTACTACTGCGACATGACGCCGGATGACATCCAGGCGAGGGCGAGGGCCGAGGGTGCCACGGGCTACGGCGGTTGGTCGCGCGATCGGGGCCTGGGTCCGGATCCTGGCAACGTGCTGCGTTTCCGGGTGCCCGAAGGCGTCACCTTGGTGCGCGACCAGGTGCGCGGTGACGTCGAGTTCGACAACGCCGTGATCGAGGACTTCGTGCTCGTCCGCGGCAACGGCACGCCGGTGTTCCTGCTCGCCAACGTCGTCGACGACGCCGAGATGGGGATCACCAACGTGGTTCGGGCCGAGGAGCACCTGCCCAACACACCCAAGCAGCAGATGATCTGGGAGGCGCTCGGACACGACGTCCCGGTCTGGGCGCACGTTCCCGTGCTCGTGAACGAGCAGCGCAAGAAGCTGTCGAAGCGACGCGACAAGGTGGCGCTGGAGCAGTACCGCGACGAGGGCGTCCTCGCCGACGCGATGGTCAACTACCTGATGACGCTGGGATGGACGATGCCGGGTGCCGAGGAGGCCGGCACGGAGATCTTCCCGTGGAGCGAGATGGAGGAGGCGTTCCGGCTCGAGGACGTCAACCTCTCGCCGGCGTTCTTCGACACCAGGAAGCTGCTGTCGTTCAACGGCGAGTACATCCGGCAGCTGTCGATCGACGAGCTGGTGGCGGCGTGCGATCCGTGGCTGCCACCCGAGTGGGACCGGGCCCGCTTCGCCGAGATCGCCCCGCACATCCAGCAGCGACTGAACACGCTGGCTGACGCGCCGGGCTCGGTCGATTTCCTCTTCCTGCCCGACCCCGAGATCGACGAGGCGTCGTGGGACAAGACGATGACGACGGAGTACGCAGAGTCGTTGCTCGCCGATGCGGTCGAGGCCTACGATGCGATCGCCGATGCCGACTGGAACCATGAGGTTCTGAAGGCCACGCTGGAAGACGTGATGACGCGTTACGACCTGAAGTTGGGCAAGGCTCAGGCACCGGTTCGGGTCGCGGTCACCGGCCGTACCGTCGGCCCGCCGCTGTTCGAGGCACTGGACGTCATGGGGCGTCACGAATCGCTTCGTCGGATGCGAGCCGCGCTGAGCCGCCTCGGCGGCGAACCGTCGAGTTGATCGACACGGTGATGGACGACGACGACGAGCTGGCCTACCGGCCCTTGGACGACCTCGTCGATCGATCGGCCGCGGCCGAGCCCGAACCGGATCCCGTTCAGCGATGGCGCCGCCGCCCACGTCCGTCACGCATTGCGGTCGGCGTCGTCGGAGCATTGGTGGTGTACTACCTGGTCTCACTCGTGCAGGTGGTGCAGGCGGGTAGGTCGGACTCGGCCGAGCCCGTCGACGCGATCGTGGTGCTGGGTGCGGCACAGTACGATGGTCGCCCGTCGCCGCAGCTCGAGGCGCGCCTCGACCACGCGTTCACGCTGTACGACGAGGGCGTCGCCCCGATCGTGATGGTCACCGGCGGGAAGCTGCCCGACGACCGGTTCACCGAGGCCGAGGCATCGCGCCGATACCTCGTCGACCGGGGCGTGCCCGAGTCGGCGATCATGATGGAGACCACCGGGGCCACGACGTACGAGTCGCTGGAATCGGCGTCGGTGGTCCTCCTCGGGCAGGGGCTCGACGACGTGGTACTGGTGTCCGATCCGTTCCATCTGAAGCGATCGGATCTGATCGCCGACGGGTTGGGCCTCGATGCTCGCGTGTCGGCGACACCGACGTCGGTGGTCACCGGCTGGACGTCGGCTCGACGGCACCTCGAGGAGGCCGCGGGTGTGGCGCTGGGCCGCCTCGTCGGTTTCGACCGGCTGAGCGATCTGACCGGTTGAGCGTCGATCGGTCTGGCCGCCGCGGGTGGCCGGGCGCGGGGCGGCCGATACACTCCTCGGTCGCCACACTGGGGTGTGGTGTAATTGGCAACACGACAGTTTCTGGTTCTGTTATTCAAGGTTCGATTCCTTGCACCCCAACCATCCGGGAGCCGAATGCGGCTCGTCCAATTGACATAGCTCGGCGGTAACGTCGTGCACGCAGCTTGGCCCGTTCGTCTAGAGGCCTAGGACACCACCCTCTCAAGGTGGCGGCACGGGTTCGAATCCCGTACGGGCTGCCAACGAAAACACCAGGTCAGAGCCACCCTCCGGGGTGGCTCTCCTGCTTTTCCGGACTCGTTGCCCATGAGATGCCACTATAGACATCGAGGAGAATTGGCATGAAGGGCTCAATGCGCAAGCGGGGCGAGTCGTGGGAACTCAGAGTGTTCCTGGGCTACGACCCGGTCACAGGAAAGCAGCGGTACACGACCCGAACGGTTCGGACCGGCAAGCGCGAGGCGCAGCGCGCTCTCGCCGAGATGGTTGTCGAGGCCGAACGAGGCATGACCGTTCGCACGCGGGCGACTGTCGGCGAGCTGCTCGAGGCGTGGTTCGACTTCGCCGCGCCGGACTTCTCGCCGAAGACGGTGAAGGAGACCAGGGGCTACATCGACCGGTCGCTGATGCCGGCGCTCGGGTCGCAACGGCTGGCGAAACTGAAGCCGGCCGATCTCGATGCGTTCTACCGGCGGCTGCTCGCCTCGGGTGGCTCCGGCGGCCGCCCGCTGGCGCCCGCGACAGTTCGACGCATCCACGGCATCCTGCGGCGAGCATTGAATCAGGGGGTCAAGTGGGGCTGGCTCGGCATCAACCCGGCGACGGCGACGACTCCGCCGAGGGTGCCGGTTCCTGTCATCACGCCACCGTCGGCCGAGGCCCTGAGCAGGGTGCTCAGGCGAGCCGAGTCGGAGTCGCCGGATCTGCACTGCTACCTGATGCTGGCTGCAGCGACTGGCGCGCGACGCTCCGAGCTGATCGCGTTGCGATGGAGCGATGTGGATCTCGAGCACGCGACGGTCTCGATCGAGCGAGCGATCGTGAACGGACCCGATGGGCTTGTCGAGAAGGGAACCAAGACCCATTCCGCTCGTCGAGTCTCGCTCGATGCTGGGACGGCCGCGGTTCTCGCCGAGCACCGTGAGCGCGTGATGGGTCGGGCTGCGGCGTGCCGGGTCGCGCTCGCCACTGATGCGTTCGTGTTCAGCAACGCCGCCGACGCGAGCGAACCGTGGTTCCCCGACTCGGTGACGCGCTCGTTCAAGCGGCTGTGCGAGAAGGTGGGTGTGCCCGACGTTCGACTTCACGATCTTCGACACTTCGTCGCCACCCAGTTGCTGAGCGCCGGGGTCGACGTGCGTACTGTGGCCGGTCGCCTCGGACACCGCAACGCTGCGACCACGCTGAACGTGTACGCGCATTTCGTCGAACAGTCCGACCGCAACGCCGCCGACATCATGGGCGGCGTGTTGAGCGACGAGGAGGAAGGCGACCGCCGAGCCACCTGATCAGATGTCGAGACCGAGGCTGTCGTCGGAGTGGTCGATCGTGAAGGTGCGGTTTCGGGCGGCAGCGAGTTGTGCTCGGAGTTGTGCGTTGGTGTTGTCGAGGTCGGGTTCGTTGGCTTGTTCGAGATCGGGTCCGACTGTCGGTTCCTCAACGGCAACTGTGACGAGGTCGGGATGTCCCGGCCGCCTGCGGGTGATGTCGCCGTTGTGCCGATCGGGCGTCGCTGTCCCGGGGGTGCCGTGTCCGGTGGCGGCGGCGAGTGAGACGGAGACGTCGATGTTGGCGAGTCGTCGCCGGTCGTGTTCGGTGGGGTCGAGGTTGAGGTGGCGGAGTTGGCGGCGGCGGTCGATGGCGGTGTCGATGCTGTTGCGGTCGTTGTGGCAGATGTCGATGAACGCTTGGCGGGCGGTCCAGGGTTCGGTGGGTTGGTGGAGTGGGCCGTGTTGTTGGTCGGGTTCGAAGGTGGGTGGGTGGTGGTGGACGTGGTTGGTGTGGCGGCCGCGGGTCATGGCGACGTAGAGGGCGTCGCCGCCCATGGTGGGTGTGGTGAGGGTGTGTGTTTCGTCGACGGTGGCGCCTTGTGCTGCGTGAATGGTCGACGCGTAGGCGATGTCGAGGTGCCCGTCGGTGATGTATCGGGCGGGGATGGGTGCGGTGTGGCCGGTGCGGGTGGTGATGTTGAGTCCGCCGAGCGGGTGGGGGCCGAGCACGGTGTAGCGGTCGCCGTTGCGGACGTAGTCGTTCGGGTCGGCGCTGAGGCGGATGGTGCGGTCGTTGCGTCGGGCCATGACGTGTTGGCCGGGGTAGAAGCGGTGCCCGTCGATGTCGAACCCGGCAGTCTCGTCCAGGTGGCCTGTCGCGAGGAGGGTGTCGGTGATGACGTGGTTGAGTCGGTCGGCGGTGTTGCGGGTGTGGGTGAGGACGAGCGCGTCGACGCCGTTGGTGTGGAGCCGTGCGGCGTGTCGGGCGAGGCGTTCGATGGCGGTGTCGAGGTCTCGGTGTGCGTGGATGCGGTCGTGGCCGTCGTAGGTGTCGGCGACGCTCGGGTCGCGGTTGCGGAGTCGGAGTGAGGCGGCGGCTTCCCAGGGGTGGGTGAAGCGGTGGAGTTCGGTGAGGTGGTGGGTGGCGACGTCGGGATCAGAGACGAGTTCGGCGAACATGCCGCCGGCGCCGATGGAGCCGAGTTGTTGATGGTCGCCGACGAGCACGGTTCGCCAGCCGCTCGCTTCTGCGAGGTGGTGGTAGGTCCAGAGTTGGGTGGTGTCGACCATGCCGGCTTCGTCGATCACGACCACCGTGCCGGGCGCGAGCTGAGGGGCGGGTCGTGGGCCGTTGGGTTGGTGGTGTTCGTGGAGGAGTTTGTCGATCGTGTCGGCTCGGATGCCGGCATCTCGGCTGAGTTCGTCCGCGGCGCGAGCGGTCGGTGCGAGTCCGTAGACGTCGATGCCGGCGGAGCGCCAGGCGTCGACGGCGGTGTGCAGCATGCGTGTCTTGCCCGACCCGGCTGGTCCGACGACCGTTGCGACGTTGCTCGGCTGTTCGGTGAGCGCGGTGACGGTGGCGGCCTGGCCGGCGTCGAGACCGTCAACGCTGGGAGCGGCGACGGGACGATGTTGGGTGGGGGAGTCGTTCGTGGCCCAGTCGACGATCGCCTGTTCGTGGGCGAGTTGTGTGCGGGTGGTGTGGGTGACGGTCGAGGGGGCGACCCAGACCGGTCGCCCGTCCGACGGGCGCCGCTGACCGTCCCGCGGCTGTGTGTGGTCGATGGTGTCGGGGGCGAGTTCGACGATCTCCGGTGAGATGAGGATTTGGTTGCGGAGGTGTTCGACGGTATCGATGACGTCCCCGGCAGAGCCGCCGACGATGTGGGAGGCGATGGCTTGGGTGAGGTGTGCGTCGGTCCAGTTCGCCCGCTGCTCGGTCAGCCCGTCGATGATCTGGTCGACGTCGACGACCCGATTCGGGATCGGCGCTTCATGTGAGCATGCGGTGATGATCATCGCGTCGATATCGACACCCATGCTCGTCGCCTCTCGTGTCCACCGGTCGCGAAGAGTTTCGGTGTCCAACGACGCATCCTCGCCTTTGGCGTCGCGGGTCGCGACCGTGATCCTCTTGTGCGCCTTGCCGACCTCCACCGGCGTCGGATCGCGTCCTTCACGCTGGGTGAAGGCGGCGACCCACTCGACGAGCTCACCTTCGATGTCGCCCGACCGCGTCGACCACGCATCGACCAGACGGGGGTCGATGCCGACGATCTCGGCCTGGCCGTGCTCGGACACCGGTCCGAACCGCACCCCGAGACGTGCCATCAGCTCCGACCGGAGCGCGGCTTGGTAGACGGTGCCGGCGGCTTTGGCTTGCCGGTAGAACTGGCGGCCGTCGATCGTGCGCCACCGGCCGTCGTGCTCGGTGCGCACGGCGTTGATGACCAACACGTGATCGTGCAACTGCGGATCCAACGCCCGCGACGTGCGATGCCGATACCCCACCGCGACCAACCCATCAGAATCCACGACCGCGTGACCACCCTGTCCGATGCGGGTGTAGGCGGCGTGGGCGTCGAGGTACTCGAGCCCTGCCGCGACCGCGGCGTCCTGTGCCTGGGTGACGGCGAGTGTGACGCCGGGGTCGCCGAGTGCGTAGAGCACGGACACGGACTTCGGTGCCGAGAACGTCGCATCGAACGCGTTCACCGACCTCGCCGACGGCGCCCGCCCCAGCATCGTGCCGTCAGGCGCGACCCGCCCGGCGAGCAGCAGCGACGCGTCGGTCTCGGTGGCATCGGCGCCGAGCGTGGCGCCGATCAGGTCGGCGCGGCCCATCCACCGTCCGGGTGATTCGCCCTCGCCGGCGTAGTAGTCCTCCAACCCCGCGGCGACTGAGTTCTGGTAGTACCGCCAGTTGCTGGCGCCGACCTTGCCGATACTCAACACGGCGTCCCCGATCCGAGGACGCGACCCGATGCACGATCCGGGGTGCGGCGCGCGATCGTTCCCGCATCTTCAGTGCAAATGTCTGAAGCTTCTTCGTGACCGGAATCGGGAAGCGGTAACACGGCGCGGTCTCGTCAGGACTCGAGGCTCAGGACGAGCTGATCCGAGGGCTGCGACGACGCGGCAGTGCGACGACGAGCAGCATTCGCAGCGGGAGTCGACGGACCGGAAGCGGCGGCAACACGGCGCGGTCTCCTCAGGACTCGAGGCTCAGGACGAGCTGATCCGAGGGCTGCGACGACGCGGCAGTGCGACGACGAGCAGCATTCGCAGCGGGAGTCGACGGACCGGAAGCGGAGGTGTCGATGATCGACAGGCAGGCGGTCGGGATGTTCAGTCGGTATCCGCCGGCGGAGAAGCTGCCACTGCTTGTGCGGCACTGATGGGGCTCGATGACGCCGAGGTCGCGCAGACGTGTCGTGGCGCGATGCACGGTGTCCTTTGCGACGCCGAGCGACGCGGCGAGTGAGCGATCCGACACTGCCGCTACGCGCCGGTTGTCGTCGCCGTCGATGTTGGATTGCTCGAGCATCTCTTCGAGCACCATCCACGCCGACGCACCGACCCGGCGCCGCAACACATGCGCTGCAGGGCCGAGCACGACCTGGCCCCGAACGGACGCCTCAGCGGTCAACGGTCCGGAAGCTCGCTCCTGAACTGCTCTCGTAGCCCAGGCCCGGAACGAATGGGGCTTCGAGATCGTACGCGCTGACTCGATTCTGCAAACCGAACTGCAAACGTGCGGGACGCAACAGGATGAAGGGGACCCGGTAGTTGGTCCAGTTGCTATGCGACTTGGGGTTGGTTGTTGGTTCTCCACTGGGCGGCGAACTCGGTCGGGGTGAGGTCGCCGCGGGCGGTGCGGGGTCTGTTGATGTTGT
>CAVVAM010000003.1:0-74570 GCA_963746265.1 uncultured Acidimicrobiaceae bacterium | reverse complement strand
ATTCGAACCCCCGGACCCGTGAAGGTCGTCCGCTTTCAAGGCGGGTGCAATCGTCCGCTCTGCCACCGTTCCGCCCGTCAGGCTAGTGATCCTGCCGGGAACGTGCACCCGTTCGGTTTCTCGGTGCCGCGTGCGTAGACTCGCCGACGGAGAAGTGCCAGAGCGGCCGAATGGGACGCCCTGCTAAGGCGTTGACCGGGGTAACCCGGTCCGTGGGTTCAAATCCCACCTTCTCCGCTCCTGACGACCGTCGCGTGCGAGACGCGGCGGTCGTTCCGCGTGCGATCGTCGAGCTGCGACGCGCTGCTCAGGCGTTGACCGGGGTAACCCGGTCCGTGGGTTCACATCCCACCTTCTCCGCTCCTGACGACCGTCGCGTGCGAGACGCGGCGGTCGTTCCGCGTGCGATCGTCGAGCTGCGACGCGCTGCTCAGGCGTTGACCGGGGTAACCCGGTCCGTGGGTTCACATCCCACCTTCTCCGCTCCTGACGACCGTCGCGTGCGAGACGCGGCGGTCGTTTCGTGTCCCGCCCGGCGCGTCGATGCGCGCACTCTGGGATTACAGCGTTGTCATTCGATTGCAGTTGAGTGACACTGATGTTGCGGTTCCATGACGGAGGCAGTAGACCTGTGGTCCGACGGCAGCGCCTGACACGCCGTCACCAATTCATCATGCGACCGACCGACCACGACCATCGCACGCCGTTCGACCGCGAGTTCGACGATCGTCCGACTCCGACCGACATCACGGAGGAGTTCTGGGGGAGGAATCGCGGGTGGGACGACCGTTCGGTCCATCGCGACTCGTCGGTCGGCGACTCGTCGGTCCGGCCGCGCCGCGACGACACCACGGGCACGATCCGAGCGATCCGTGACGGCGTCGCTGCATTCCGACCTCAGCGTGTCGATCTTCGCGACTCGACGGGGCAGATGCGTCGGACCCGCGTCCACGGCTCGAACCGAACGCGAGAGGTGTCCCCCTCGCAGCCTCGAGCCGAGGCATCGATCGGTGAGCTCGCAGCAGGCCGTTTCGACGATCACGTCCACGACGAACCGTTCTACATGAACGTCGACGACGGCATGTTCGATGACGCGGAGTACGGCTTCGACGACCCCGCGGACGTGCCGTTGTCCGCCGTCGGGCCTCGCCCGAGCCGGCTCGGCCTCGGTGCGGTCGATCCACTACTGGCCCGATTCGGAGCGCTGGCGCTGATCGGCGTCCTGCTCGTGCCGGTCGCGTTGTCCCTCAGGTCGTCCGAACCCGAGTCGAACACGGTGCTCATCGAATCGCCGACCGAAGCCGACGTCGTCGGCGACGCACCGATGTCAGCGGATGGAGCTGGTGCTGAACAGGCCGGTTCGACCGCGCTCGGCAGTGACACGTCGGCATCGACCGACGCGGCTGCGGCCTCCGAAGCGGCGCCGGCGGCATCTTCCGACGCCGGCTCCCGACCGTCGGCCGCTGACACCGCGGCGCAGTCCGCGCAGGCGCCTGCGTCGTCCGGCGAGACCGTGGCGACTCCTGCCGCCGACGACGCCGAGTCCCGCACCGACGCAGTCGGCGACGGGACGCAGAGCACGTCCGGGGTCTCCGGCGAGGTGATCGACGATGCCGCCGCCGTCGACGAAACCGCCGAACGAGTCGTTCCCGCCTGCCCGAAGACCTATACCGCCGGCGCCGGTGACTCCTGGTACCGGATCGCCGACGCCGCCGGTGTGTCGCCGAGTGCCGTGATGTCGGAGAACCGTGCCACGGGCGACACGGTGATCCTGCCCGGCGACGAGGTCTGCCTTCCGGCCGAGGCGACGATCCCGGCCCAACCGACGGCAGCCACCGCGACCACGGCGCCCGAGACGACCGATGCGCCGCCCTCCACGACCGCTCCCTCCACCACCGATGCGCCGTCGACCACGAGCGCACCGGTAGCGACCGCCTCGGCCGAAGCGGTCAAGGAACTGATCCGGCAGACATGGCCGACCGATCAGCACGAGACCGCATTCACGATCGCCCGACGCGAGAGCAAACTCAATCCACGCGCCGACAACAACTCGTGCTGCTACGGCGTGTTCCAGATCTACTTCGAGGTCCACAAGGGCTGGCTCGACGACTTCGGTGTGTACACGGCATCCGATCTGTTCGACGCCGAGAAGAACATCGCCGCCGCTCACCACCTGTACGAGCGAGCCGGTGGCTGGGGTCCCTGGGGCTTCTGACACCGCGAAACAGGGTTCCGTTTCATCACCGCCGGCCCTACACTGTGGCCGCCCAGCGCCCGTAGCTCAACGGATAGAGCATCTGACTACGGATCAGAAGGTTAGGAGTTCGAATCTCTTCGGGCGCGCTGGAAAAATATGGCTCCCAACCAGGAGTGATACGCTGAGAGGGTCGGTCCGAGGGGACCGGCCCTCGGGCGTTTTCCGCCTCATGTATGCAGGATGTATGCAGAGGGAGGCCGACATGGCCTGGAAGCAGAGTGGTCAGCCGACGATCCAGCAGCAGCGGGGGAAGTGGGTCGCCCGCGTCGAGGGCATCGACACCGAGACCGGCAAGCGCCGTCCGCGCCAGATCGGGACCTTCTCGTCCAAGCGCGCCGCCCAGCGTGCGGCCACGTCGTTCGCGGCGTCCGGGGAAGCGCTGGCCGAGCGGGACACGGTCGCGGGCCTGGTCGACCGCTGGGTGGCGAGCAGGGTCGATGTCGGTCCGAAGACGAGGCTGCAGTACGAGTGGGCGACCGGGCACATCCGTGAGGGGCTCGGCGGAGTACGCGTCGATCAACTCGAGCGCGCCGGCGTCGCCCGCTGGCTCGACGGCTTGGCGGCGTCGGGCAAGTTCTCCCGACGCAGCATCCAGATCTTCCGCATGGTGCTGCGCGCCGCCCTCGCCGACGCGGTCGACGTCGGCGAGTTGCGTCGCTCGCCGGCGGCTCGTGTCGGGTTGCCCAAGCAGGTGGCGAAGCCGGTGCGTGAGCGCGAAGCCGATGCATGGACGGAATCCGAGCTGGATCGCTTCCTCACGGCGACCGAGCCGCATCGCTGGTTCGCGCCGATCCGGCTGTGCGCCACCTACGGGCTGCGGCGCAGCGAGATGCTCGGGCTCACGTGGTCGGCGGTCGACCTCGATGCCGGCACGATCCGCATCGAGCGTGCGCTGGTCGAGGTGCACGGCCGCCCGGAGTGGACCGACGGGAAGAACGAACGCTCGCGCCGCACGATCCCGATCGATGCCACCACGGTGAACCTGCTCGTCGCCCACCGGCGGCTCCAGCTCGAGGAGCGCCTGGCTGCCGGCCACGCCTGGCACGACCACGACCTGGTCGTCACCACCCGCACCGGCACCCGTGTCTCGCCCGGGAACTTCGACCAGACCCTCGACCGGCGGGTCGCCAAGGCCGACGTTCCGCGCCTTACGAGCCACGGCCTGCGCCACACTGCGGCGACGCACATGGTGAAACACTCTGTCGAGATGGGCGAGATCCGGGCGATCGCCGACATCCTGGGCCACAGCCCCGACGAGCTGATGCGAACCTACGCCCACGCGTTGCCCGAGTCGGTGAGAACCGTGACCGACAAGATCGAGCGCCGCACCCGATCGACCGCCTCGTGAAGCGTCACCGATGGTAGTTGCTCCGGCACACCTGAGGCGCGCCGGCGCGGTACCCTGAGCAGATGGCTGGAGACGAGCGACCCACGCTCGAAGAACTTTCGCAGCTGAGCCCGAACGAGCGGGCTGAACTCGCTCGGGCCGGGGTCGTGCGTGAGTGGGAGCAGCTCGACCCTGCCGAGCAAGCCCACATTCGGGCCAAGACGGCCGAACTCCGCCGCCGCCTCGCCGATGCCCAGGCGTGAGGTCGTCTTCGCCGACTCGTTCTTCGACTCGCTCGCTGCTCAGGTAGCCAGCGAACGCGACGGATTCGGTCGGCAGTCACGCACCGATGTGTTGTCGCTGGCGATCCTGCCGCTCATGGATGTGCTCGCTGAGGACTACGAAGGCAACACCATGGAGGTCCCCGGCGACGACCTGTTCCGGGTACTCGTGCAGTCATCGAACGTCGTCGAGCGGATCCGTCTCTACGCGTACGAGCTCAACAACGTCGTGCACGTGTTCGAGGTCGAAATCGAGCACTTCCCGCCGCCCGCACCCGACGCTTCGAACGACTACCCGGACGACCGGGACGACGACTGACGACGAGTCGGCTTCGCCGCGCAACGACCGCACCGGGGTCACTACCTGGGTCGGATGTGAGGTTCGGGGTCGTGACGTCCGGCCGACCGGGTAGCTGGTCGGGTAGTCATCCGTGACGTCACGGGCTCACCGTTCCAGGGACGGACGGAGAGCAGTCCCCGGAACGGGGTGGTCGTCGGGGTGGTAAACGGGGTGGTGGCCGCTCGACGGTGGCTGGCCGGCAAGGCGCTCGGCCGTTTCCACCATTCTCGAAGCCGACGTCGGTGAACCCGAGCCGTCCACGGAGAGGGGTAGCAGCAAGACGCCGGCAGACGCTGACCCTTTCCCCGGGTGTCGCTCCCCGGTTCTCGCTCCACGGGTCTCGCTGCGAAGAACGGGCGCTCGCGGCGACGACTCTGGACTCATGCACGCCGAGCAGCGGCGCCGCGTCCAGGCCGGTCATCGTCGTCGTCGACCAGTCGCATCCTCTCCCACATGCTGGACGCCTGCAGCGGGCCTTTGCCGGCGGGTCGGGTGGCGGTTAGGTTGCTGCCATCGGTGGCCTGGCGGCAAGTCCGGTCGAATGAGCATATGGAGGTGTCCGAGTGAGGCGTGCAGTCGTGGTCGGTCTCGTGTTGGCAGTGTCGGCGGTCGGGATGGTGGCCGCCACCGCGACCCCGGTGACGGCGACCGACGCCAGGTTCCCGACGAGCATCGCCCTGCCCGACGGCTTCTTTCCCGAGGGCATCACCATCGATCGCCACACGGCCTACGTCGGATCCCTGGTCGACGGCTCGATCCAGCGCCAGGACATCGTGACCGGCAGGTCCGAGCAGTTCGCCTCGTCGCCGGGAGCCGGCCGGATCGCCGTGGGCATGGACGTCGATCGGCTCGGCCGGCTGTGGGTCGCCGGCGGCGGGCCCGCTCTCGACCCCGCGATCACCCCGGGTTTCCGGGTCTACGACACGCGGACGGGCAACCTGCTGCTCGAGCAGCCAGTGGTCGCCGGGTTCGTCAACGACGTCATCGTCACCCGCGACGCTGCATGGTTCACCGACTCGTTCTCGGCACAGTTGATCCGGGTGCCCCTCGCACGCGACGGGAGCATCGGGCAGCCCGAGTACGTGCCGCTCACGGGCGATTGGCAACAGACGGCTGGGTTCAACGCCAACGGCATCGTCGCGACGCCCGGCGGTCGGTATCTGATCGTGGCGCAGTCGACGGCACCGGAGGGGGCGGGTGCAGCGCTGTACCGCGTCCGCGTCGATACCGAATCGGTCTCGCTCGACGCGGCACGCATCGAGCTCGACGAAACGCTCGTCGGGGCGGATGGGCTGGTCCTGGTCGGCAGAACGCTCTACAGCGTCGCCGGCGCGTCGGGCGTGGTGAAGCTGAAGCTGTCGTCGGCACTCACGAGGGGCAGCGTCGTCGACACACTCGTCGTGCCCGACTCGATCTCGCCGACGACAGCGGCGGTGTTCGGCGCCAGGCTCTACGTGGTCGACGCCAAATTCCCGTTCCTCGGCGACCCGACCGTGCCGTTCCAGACGACCGCCATCCGTCGCTGACGCGCCTGCCTCCGAGCCGGTCACCGCGAACTCGGCATCGGCCCAAGCGCCGCGGCAGCCCCGAACCTCCGACCCACCCACCCCGTCCCACGGAATCAGGAGACCCCGACGTGACGGGGCAACTCCGCCGGGCGGCTCACCGGATCCCGAACCGCTCGGCGCTCCCTTCGTGACCGCGAACTCCGAGCACCGCAGGGGCCTCGGAGCGCGTCGACACTGCTCGAGCCAGTCGTCGGTCGACGCTTGGCACTGCGGCGACGTCGATCACGGATTCGACGACCGAACCGCGGTCGTCGCTCGAGATCTCCACGGCATGCAGAACGAGAGCGCGGCGAGCGTGATGTGCCGTGTGCGTGTACCGTCGGACTTCCGACAGCACGGTCGACGTAGGGGCGACACACGACCGCGTCGTGGTGTGCGGCGAGCAACAGTGACCGCCGGCCGAAACCTCGTCGTTTCGCTCCCCCCGGTCAGGCCGCCGGCTTGTTGGTCGGCAGGCCCCGCGGCGCGTTCACGGCAAGTGACGCGTTGGTGTACGTGATGTCGTCGGTGACGTCGGGACCGAACCAGGCGGGTGGCTTGAAGCTCGCCATCGACGCGTCGGACTCGAACTCGACCTCCGCGAGCAACAGACCCTTCAAGTCGTCGTGGAAGACGTCGAGATCCACCTCGTGGTCGTCGATCGCGAGACGGTGGCGTGTCTTGCGGATGCGTCGGCCACCGGTCTGCTCCCAGGCGACGGTGAACTGCTCGAACGTGATGGGGAACTCCAGCTCGGTCCGCACCGCACCGCGACCAGACTTGAGCGTGAGCGTGCAACCGTCGTGGCCCGCGTCGCGGACACGCACCGACACGGATCCATCGATCGCGAGGTAGCCCTGACGCAGCACGTTGCCCGAATCGGGCAGCTCGGGCAGCTCGGCCACGAGGTACTTGCGTTCTCGCTCGACCGTCGTCGCCCCCGGGGGACCCGGCATGGCGGTGTGCCGTTCGTCAGCGGCCAGTTCCGCGATGCCGCCGATCGGGAGCTCGGGGCCGTCACGCCTCGTTCGATCCCAATAGGCCTCCGTCCGACGGGTGAACGCCCGCGGCGACTCTGCGTAGATGGTCGCACCGAGCCGGAAGGCGCGGCGGCGCAGATCGGCCTGCTGGAGGCGAGCGAGGCGCGTGGCATGTTTGACGTTGCGTGTGCCGCCGTACCGTTTCGGGTCGGCGGTCAGCCGCTCGATCAGCACCGCGAGGTCATGGTCGTCACCGAGCGCTTCCGCGAGGTCGTCGAGACTCGCGACCAGTGGTGCGAGCGCACTCGGAGCGGCCTGTTCGATGACGCGAATCTGGTACCAGAGGGTCTTGACGGATTTCCTCCATTCGTGGAGGCGATCGTCGGTGGGCTCGGCTCCCGCGTGGCGAAGCGCCTCGCGACCTTTCGCGTAGGTCTTCTCGATCCCGGCAGCGAGCGGAGCGAAGGAGTTGTCGAGCTTCCACAGCGTGACCCGCTGGCGCGCTGCGACGAGCAATGCCCGGGCCTTCGTGATGCGGGGGTCGCCTGCGTGCACCGTTCGGGTCGCCTCTTCGGCTGCGGCGGCATGGCCGGTGCGAATCCTCGCGAGGCCCGAGTCGCCCAGCTGATCGCGGGCCGCTTGCAGGTCGTCGAAGGTCGCCAACACGGCGTGCGCGTCGCGGATCGGTGCCAGGGTGTTGGCAGCCTCACGTACCGATCGGTTGCAGCGATCGAACTCCTTGCCGATCGACGAGCGCACGAGCCGTGCGACCGCACGCGTCTCCTTGCAGCGCTTGCGCACATCGTGCACGGCCCGTTCGATCTCGTCGGGGCCAGCACCCTCCAGCTGGTCGAGGATCGTGATCGCCTCGTCGAGCCGCTCGACCGCGACGCGTCGGATTTCGCGCCGCACCGAGACCGACGGGTCGAGCACGAGCGCCAACTTCTCTCCTCTCGATGTCACGGGTGGCTCACCCACGGTAGCTGACGGGAGTGCTCGTACCCGAAGCCGATGTCCGTGGCGCTGGGTGTCGACGGTCTACCTCACGGCAGCCAGGTGGAAGGGCTCGCTCGACATGTCGGCGACGTCGTCCGAGCGCGCCGCCGTGCACGGTCCCGATGATCGACGTGATCCGGCCCGTCCGGCCGCCGCCCCGGTGGCGCCGGTGGGCGGGCGAGCCCTGCGATCGCCCGCTCGCCGGGCCTGCTCGGCAAGGATGTTGGAGATGTTGAACGGTTGGGACGTCGCCGTGATCGGCGCAGCACTGCTGGCGTACGCCCTCATGTCACGACGCCTGTCGGGTTCACCGATCACAGCCGCGATGTTGTTCGTGGCGGTCGGCTACCTCGTCGGCCCGGATCTGCTCGACGTGCTCGACCTCGGGGTCGAATCCGCCGATCTCCGGCTGCTGGCCGAGGTCACGCTGGCACTGCTCCTCTTCTCGGATGCGGCTGCGATCGACACGCGGCGGCTCGCCCGCGAGACCGTGGTGCCGGTCCGTCTGCTCGGCCTGGCCCTCCCTGTGACGATCGTATTGGGTTCGCTCCTCGCCATGCTCGCGTTCCCGAACCTCCTCGTGTTCGAGGCGGTTGCGCTCGCGGTGCTCCTGGCACCCACCGACGCCGCGCTCGGTCAGGCGGTCGTCGCCGACACCCGGCTGCCGTCGGTGCTGCGGCAGGGATTGAACGTCGAGAGCGGCCTCAACGACGGCATCTGCGTCCCCCTCCTCGTGGCGGCGATCACGTTCGCGGAGCTCGAGGAGGCCCCGAGCTTCGACGGTGACATGCTCGTCGACCTGGTCGAGGAACTCGTCGTCGCCGGCGTGGTCGGCGCGGTGGTCGCGACGATCGTCGCGACGCTGTCGAAGACGTCGATGCGGCACAACTGGATGCAGGACAGTTGGGGTCTGATCGTCCCGCTCGTCGCCACCGCGATCGCCTACACCGCGACGGTCGAGCTCGGAGGGAGCGGGTTCATCGCATCGTTCGTCGCCGGGCTCATCTACGGACGGATGCTCGGATCCGGGGCCCATCAGTCGACGGAGCTGACCGAAGAGCTCGGTGGGCTGCTCAGCGCCGTCACCTTCCTGCTGTTCGGTGCCGTGATGCTCGGGCCCAGCCTCGCCGACATCGACGTGCGTACCGTCCTCTACGCCGTCGCCAGCCTGACGGTGGTCCGCATGATCCCGGTCGCACTCTCGCTCCTCGGCAGTGGAGCCCGATGGCAGACGGCGGCGTTCGCGGGATGGTTCGGTCCCCGCGGCCTGGCGACGATCGTGTTCGCGTTGACCGTCGTCGAGGAATCGGAGCTCACCGGTACCCGGCAGATCGTCGACGTGGCGACGATCGTGGTGCTCTTCAGCGTCTTCGCGCACGGGCTCACGGCGCCGGCACTGTCCGATCGCTACGTCCGTTGGTTCACCGCCAACGAGAGCCGGTTGACGCTCGAGACGGACGACGTGTCGGTCAGGTCCCACCATCGGGTGCCGCGACCGTCGTGGCTGCATCTCGGTGCGTCCGATTCGAGCGAGGTGTGAGGCAGCCGGCGACGCCGTCCGGGGCGACCACGTTTTCTCGGCCGGAAACCGGGGTATCGACCTGCCATGCGGCATCTCTGGGTCGAGCGGACGATCGAAGCACCTGCCGACGTGGTGTGGCAGCTCCTCACTTCGACCGAGTGCTGGCCCGCGTGGGGGCCGAGCGTCCGGGGCGCGGTGATCGACGGCGGTGAGTTCGGTCCGGGGGCGACCGGCCGGGTCGAGACGGTTGCCGGCCTGACGCTGCCGTTCGAGATCACCACCGTCGTCGACGGACGGCACTGGTCCTGGGATGTCGCCGGGATCGGAGCCACCGAACACCGGGTCGAGGCACTCGATGCTGCCCGCTGCCGTGCCGGATTCGGCGTGCCGTGGATCGCTGCGCCCTACGCCGCGATCTGCCGGATCGCACTCGGTCGTCTCGACGCGCTGGCGACCGGCCGGCGTTCATGTCGGTGAACCCTCGCACGTGACCGCGCACGGGTCGATCGCCGGTACGCCGGCGGGCCCGGTGTGGCGCGGTGTCGACGCGGAGCACCCGACCGAGGGATCGACGTTCGCTGATTCGTCGGTCATCGAGTGGAACGAACTCGGTCCCGGGATCGCCATGAAGATGCTCGGCGATGCCGACGGCCGGGTGCTCGCGATGTTCGAGTTCGACGCCGGCTACCAGGACGGCGTCCACGCGCACACCGATGCCGAGTTCACCTACGTCCTCGACGGTTCCATCGTGTCGAACGGGGTGCTCATGGAGTCCGGTCGTTCGTACGCGGTCGGTGACGGGACGAGGCACAGCGAGTTCCGGACCGACACGGGGTGCACGGTGATCTCCGTCTTCCCGATGCCGAGTTGACGCATGGTGGCCGACCGGCGGTGATCGCGTGTGTTGCTGGTACGGTGCAACTGTTCTGGGTGAGTCGCCTCGCTTGGGTAGCGAGCGGAGACTCAAACGGGCGGCCTCGCTCGAATCGATGACGAGAGCGAGGAATCATGGCGAAGGCCAAGAAGAAGGTCACCCGGTGGTCGAACGGTTCGATCGACGTCGAAGACCTCGGACCCAGCGAGCGGATCGCGCACGAACTCGTGAGCGAGTTCGCCGATCTCGCTCCCTCGGTCGAGAAGATCATGGAGGCCGACATCACCGACGAGGGGCGGAGCGAAGCGCTGGAGTTGTTCCGGACCTCACTCGGCGCGATCGGCGATCCGAATCGCGATCCGCGCACGGCCATCACGGCGGCCGGAGGCACCCCGCCACCGTACAAGAGCGAGTGATCGCTGCCGCTCGGCCGGCACACCCGTCGTGAGCAGGAACGCAACGGGCCGCCCGGCCCGGTCCGGTCGGTGAAATCGAGCACATCGCCGGTGGGATAGCGTCGATATCGAGTCGGGTCTGCAAACTCCAGTTCAAGAACCGAATTGGCCGCTCAAGTCGGATCGCGGCGCCCCGATGACGAAGCATGAAGTTCGTCCGACGAGCATCGCTGGTGTTCAGCCTGGTGCTGATCGTCGCCATCGTCGTCGGTTACGTCGCCCGGACCTCCGAGCTGGCCGGTGATCGTGACCTCGGTCTGTCGGCATCGGCCGAGCTCGGCGCCGCTCAACTGTCGTCGCTCGTCGACGCCACCACGGTGGCGGCCATGGCTGCGACCGATCCGATCGCCACTGCAGACGCACTGTCATCGATGCGCGTCGGTCTCGGCGTCTGCGTGGTCGACGCCGCTGTCCGGGCTTGCAGTGGCGAGGGTCCGATGCCGGACTCGGCCGACCTCGAGCGGGAACAGGAGCGGCGTCGCACCAGCGCCGACGATGCCAGCGGCGGGGCCGCCGTCACGGTCTACGACTCGATCATGACGATCAGCGCCGCCGGCCCCGAGGTGACGGTTTTCGCCACGTCGACCGCGGCGCTCGACAGCGTTCGGCCGGGCCACTCGATCAAGGCGACCACCCTGCTGCCCGCCGGCGTGGGCATCGGTGGCTTCGCGGACGACCAGGGCCTGCGTCAAACGTCCACGCTCGCCGACTTCGGGTCCGCGGTGTACGTCGTCGCGACCGGCCCGAGCGATGTGAGCCTGCCGCCCGAGGAGTACCGCTTCTACGCCATCATCTTCACGCTGGCCGTGGTGCTCATGGTGCTCGCCGGTGTGACGCTCTTCGTCGAACAGCGGAACCTGCTGGAGCGGGCCAGTTTCGACGCACTCACCAAGCTGCCCAACCGAAGCGAGTTCGAGCGCCGCGCCGCCGACGTGCTCGGGAACGCCGAACGTGCCGAAAGTGGCGCCTGCCTGCTGCTGTTCGACCTGAACAGCTTCAAGCAGGTGAACGACACACATGGGCACCACGCCGGTGACGAAGTGCTGAAGGTCATCGCTTCCAGGCTGCGCAAGGCGGTTCGCGACGGCGACGTCGTGGCTCGTTGGGGTGGCGACGAATTCGTCGTCGTCATGCCCGGGATCTCGACCGAGGAGATGGGCAGCCGTCGGGCGCTCCAACTCGCCGAGCAGGTCGCCGGGCGCACTCGCTTGGATGGCGTCGTCGAGCCGTTGCGGATCAAGGTCAGTGTCGGGGTGGCCATCTGGCCAGACCACGGCAACGATCTCGGTGATCTCGTTGTCGCCGCCGACCGGGCCATGTACGACGCCAAACGTGAAGGTGTGACCTGCCGGGTCGCCACCGCCCGCCGCCCGCAAGCCGAGCTGATCCACACGCACGTCTGACCGTTCACTGTCTACGCTGCGAGCGTGACCACCGTCGACCACGCTCTCACGTCCAAGCTCGCCGGGTTCGGCACCACGATCTTCGCCCAGATGTCGGCCCTCGCAACGTCGACCGGAGCGATCAATCTCGGGCAGGGCTTCCCCGACACCGACGGGCCGGCCGAGGTGCTCGACGCCGCGGTCGAGGCGATCCGCACGGGGGTCAACCAGTATCCACCCGGGCCCGGCATGGCCGTGCTCCGCGAGGCGATCGTCGAGCACCAGCAGCGGTTCTACGGGCTCTCGTACGACGCCGACACCGAGGTGCTCGTCACGGCCGGTGCGACCGAGGCACTCGCGGGGGCGTTGCTCGGCATGCTCGACTCCGGCGACGAGGTCGTCCTGTTCGAACCGATGTACGACAGCTATCAGGCGTGCATCGCGATGGCCGGAGGCGTGCCGAGGCCCGTGGTGCTGCGTCCCGGCACCGACGGGCGCTACGGATTCGACCGAGCGGAGTTCGCCGCCGCGTGTTCGTCGGCCACCAAACTGATCCTGCTGAACACGCCGCACAACCCGACCGGCAAGGTGTTCACCCTCGACGAGCTCGAGTTCATCGCCGGCATCGCCCGCGAACGCGACCTCCTGGTCGTGACCGACGAGGTCTACGAGCATCTCGTGTTCAGCGGTGCCGAGCACGTGCCGATGGCGACGTTGCCCGAGATGGCCGAACGTACGCTGACGATCTCGTCCGGCGGCAAGACCTTCAACACGACCGGCTGGAAGATCGGATGGATGAGCGGTCCCGCGCCGATGATCGACGCCGCCAGGACGGCCAAGCAGTTCCTCACGTACGTCAACGGTGCGCCGTTCCAACCGGCCATCGCCGCCGGCCTCCGACTGCCGGACGCCTTCTTCACGGAGCTCGCAGCCGATCTGGAGGCCAAGCGCGATCGGCTGCTTCCCGGGCTCGAGGCAGCCGGGTTCGTCCCGTACGTGCCGGAGGCGACGTACTTCACCACAGTCGACATCCGCCCGGTGCGCCCCGACGGTGACGGCGTCGCGTTTTGCCTCGAACTCCCCGAACGGATCGGCGTCGTCGCTGTGCCCACCCAGGTCTTCTACGCCAATCCGGAACACGGACGACACCTGGTGCGGTTCGCGTGCTGCAAACGGCTCGACGTCATCGACGGCGCCGTCGAGCGCCTGGCCCTGCTCGGCGGCTGACGTGGCGACCCTGCGAGTTGCCGCGGTGCAGCACGACGTCGTGTGGAACGATCGCGATGCCAACTTCGCGCGGCTGGGGCCGCTCGTCGCCCGAGCCGTCGGCGGGGGCGCCGACGTGGTGTTGCTCACCGAGACGTTCTCCGTCGGGTTCGGCTTCGACGACCCCGAGTTCACGACGGAGCCCGAAGGCGGTCCGTCGTCGCAGTTCCTCGCGGCATGTGCCCGCGAGCACGGCGTATGGGTCGGGGGCTCGTGTCCGGAGATCGTCGCCGCCGCCCCGGTCGACGACCGCCGGCCGTCGAACTGCTTCGTCCTTGCCGGTCCCGACGGCGTTCAGCATCGATACCGGAAGATCCACCCCTTCTCGTTCGCCGGCGAGGATCGGTTCGTCCGCCCCGGCACCGAGCTCGTCACGGTCGACGTCCACGGCGTCCGCTTCTCGATGTTCGTCTGCTACGACTTGCGCTTCGCCGACGAGTTCTGGTCGCTGGCCCACGACACCGACGTCTACGTGGTGCCGGCCAACTGGCCCGAGGCCCGCCGCGAACACTGGATGACGTTGCTCCGAGCTCGTGCGATCGAGAACCAGGCCTACGTCGTCGGGATCAATCGCGTCGGCACGGGAGGCGGGATCGACTACTCGGGCGACTCCCGCATCATCGATCCCGTCGGCGAACTCCTCGCCACCGGCAGCCGCGAGGAGACGATCGTCTTCGCCAACGTGTCGAGCGAGCACGTCGCCGCGGTGCGCGACCGGTTCCGCTTCCTACCCGACCGCCGCTGATGAGCCGCGGCCTCGTCGATGTCGAGTCGTCGGTTCGCGCGCCGGTCGCCCGATGGTGAGCGCTGCGTGCGTCGGCACCACGACCATATCGACCCGTCAGGTACCCGTCAGGGCACGCACGCACCACTCGAGGAGCCAGCTCAGGTAGCCGTACAGCGCGTACTCCGGTGAGTCTTCGAAGCCCTCGGCGACCTCGCCGGCATCCGGGTCGTCCGACACGTCGAGCATGGCGCCCAGCACGAGCCGGATGGAGTTGACCGACTGCATCACCGCGACCAGCTGGCCCTCGTCGATCACGGTCCGGGCGTCGAGTGCATCGTCGACGATGTCGAACGCCGCGAGCTTCGACTGCACGAGCTCCTCGCGCATGAGCCGCTGGTACTCGGCCTCCATCTCGTCGTCGTCGGGATAGGCGACGGGGAACAGCCGAGCGATCAAGGTCTGCGCCTCGTCGTCGGGTTCGGGGTCGGTGAGCAGGGTTCGGAGCTCGCCGGTGAGCCGACGTACGACCGTGATCTCGTCCGAGCCGAGATCGACGACGAAGCCGTCGCCCTTGCGTCGGACCGGGCCACGGAATCGGCTCATGTGCTCGGCCGATCACCCATCGGGTCCGTCGTGTTCCATCGTGGCCCACAAGCCGTGCTCGTGCAGCCGGAACACGTGCATCTCGGCCTGCTCGCGGCTGCCGTTGGCGACGACGGCGCGGCCCTTGTGGTGGACGTCGAGCATCAGCTCCGTCGCCTTCTCGTTCGAGTAACCGAAGAGCTTCTGGAGCACGAACGTGACGTAGCTCATCAAGTTGACGGGGTCGTTCCACACGATGACGATCCACGGATGGTCGGGCTCGGTGCGTTCGTCGACATCGGGTTCGACGACCCTGGTCGGTTCGAGTGTCGTGGGCACGACCCCATTGTGCCCGGAACGGTCGATCATCGGGTCGTTCGGCCAGAGTTACCGGTCCGATGGCGAGCGGCGTTGGCCGGTTCGCCGGCGGGGCCGTACGATGGCCCCACTATGGCCGTCGGTAGCCGACCCCTCGTCCCGTCCCGGTTGGCGCCGGGCGGAATCGCCCACGGGTCGCTGCGACCGGCGACCTCGGCGATCGGTTCGTACGTTGCGCTGACCAAGCCACGCATCATCGAACTGCTCCTGATCACCACGGTGCCCACGATGGTCCTGGCCGAACGAGGATGGCCCTCCACGTGGCTCGTCGTCGTCACCCTCGTCGGTGGCACGCTCGCCGCCGGCGGTGCCAACGCCATCAACATGTACGTCGACCGTGACATCGACAAGTTGATGGAGCGCACCAGGAATCGGCCGCTGGTCACCGGGGTCATCGCTCCGCGCAACGCACTGATCTTCGCCCTCGTGCTCGAGGTCCTCGCATTTGCGGTGCTCTGGGCCGGCGCCAATCTGCTGTCGGCGGTGCTCGCACTGTCGGCGACGGCGTTCTACGTTGTCGTCTACACGCTGTGGCTGAAGCGGACCAGCCGTCAGAACATCGTCATCGGAGGTGCTGCGGGTGCCGTCCCGGTCCTGGTCGGCTGGGCCGCGGTGCAGAACGATCTGTCCTGGACGCCGATCGTGCTGTTCGGGCTGATGTTCTTCTGGACGCCGCCCCACTTCTGGGCGCTCGCGATCAAATACGCCGACGACTACCGGGCCGCCAACGTGCCGATGCTGCCCGCCGTCGTGCCGTTCGAGCACGCCGTCCGCCAGATGGTCGGGCACACGTTGGCCATGGTGGCCTGTTCGTTGGCGCTGATCCCGGTGGCCGACCTCGGGGTGCTCTACTCGGTGACTGCGGTCGTGCTCGGCGCCACGTTCATCGCCGCGACGATCTGGCTCGGCAAGAACCCGACCGCGTCGGCTTCGATGCGAGTGTTCGGGTTCTCGATCACCTACGTCACCGTGCTGTTCGGAGCCATGACGCTCGACATCCTGCTGTGACGCTCACCGATCTTCCGGCACTGCTCGAGGGCTGGGGGCAGACGCGCGACGGAGTGGCCGACGTACTCGGCGCCCTGACCGCGCGAATCACGGCCGAGGTCGAGGCCGTTCACCGAGAGCATCTCGCCGGAGGTGCCTGGCCCGTCGTCGACTTCGCCGACATCACGGCTGATCGTGTCGAGGAACGAACGATCGATGCCGTTCGCCGGCGGGGCTGCGTCGTGGTACGAGGAACCTTCGAACGTGATCAGGCGGTCGAGTGGGACCAGCAGATCGCCGACTATCTCGCAGCCAACCGGTTCGAGGAGCGCTTCGCCGAGCGATATCCCGATGCTGCCGAAACCGGCTCGAGGATCTGGGGTGTCTACTGGTCCCCGGCGCAGGTCGCCGCGCGCCAGCACTCCGACATGGAAGCGACCCGGCGATTCCTGAACTCGTTCTGGCGTCACCGATCCGAGGAACGGAGCTGGTTCGATCCGACCAGCGACGTCGGGTATCCCGACCGGCTCCGGCGGCGTGCGCCCGGGGTGCCGTCGAGGGGTCTGGCGGCGCATTCCGACGCCGTTTCCAGTGGTGGTTGGAGGATCGAGGAGAACGTGCGCGTGTTCCGCCACGTCCTCGCCGGCGATCCCGACCGGCATGATCCGTGGGATGCTGCGTACCGGACCGTCGTCGAGCAGGAGTCGACCGCGCCGTCGAGCGTGTTCCGGACGTTCCAGGGCTGGACGGCGCTGTCGGAAATGCACCCCGCCGACGGTGTCCTGCATGCGGTTCCGATCCCGCTCGCGGCCGCATACATGCTGGTCAGGGGAGTTGCAGGGGAGCTCGGGCTGCTCGGCGACGAACCTGCGACGGCACCGAGGCGGTTCCGCGCCGACGACTTGCTGATGCGGGCGATGGTGCCGATCCCGCCCGTCGCACCCGGCGACACGGTGTGGTGGCACGGCGACGTCATCCACTCGGTCGCCGATGCCTCGAACGACGCGCGCTGGGGCAACGTGATGTACATCGCGGCGACCCCAGGCTGCCCGCGCAACGATGCGTACCGCTCGTCGATGCTCGAGCGATTCCGGGGCGGTCTGAGCCCGGTCGATTTCCCCGAGGAGCACTTCGAGGCCGAATTTCGTGGTCGCCCGTCGGTCGATGACCTGAACGCCATCGGTCGGGCACACTTCGGGCTCCCGGTCATGGCTTCGTGAGTCGGTCGATCAGCCGGCGGTCGGCCGGGCGCGGATTTCCTGTTGGGCGGGGCTCGGCCAGTAGAGTTCGGCTCGGTAATGTCGTCACGTCCCTCCGGGCGTCGAAACCTCACATGCACCAGGCCAGCGAAGTTCAAGGAACGAACCACGTCTCATGACGACGATCGATACACGTCCAGACACGACGCTCAGCGACGATGGCTCGTCCGACTCCGCCATCGTGTCGTTCTTCGCTGGTGCCGGGGCATGGCTCATCACCGCCGACCACAAGCGGATCGGACGGATGTACCTCGGCATCGGGATCCTCGGTCTCGTCGCGGCCGCGGTGATCGGTCTCGTCCTCGGGCTCGAACGGGTCGATGACAGCGGCACGATCCTGCAGAGCAACGCCTTGCTGCAGACGTTCCAGTCGTATCGGGTCTCGCTCGTGTTCGCGGCCATCCTCCCGCTGGTCGTGGGCTTGTCCATCGCGGTCGTCCCGCTGCAGTTGGGTGCTCGTGCGATCGCTTTTCCGCGGGTGGCGCTGACCGGGTTCTACTCGTGGCTGGGCGGCTTGGGGCTCACCATCGGGGCCCTCGGCGCCAACGGCGGTATCGGTGGCGGCGACGACGACGCGGTCGACCTGTTCCTCGCCGGCCACGGTCTGATGATCGTCGGCCTGCTCGCGTCAGCCGGGTGCGTGGCGACCTCGGTGCTCACGACCCGGGCACCGGGCATGACGATGCGACGGGTTCCGGTGTTCGCCTGGTCGGCCCTGATCGGCGCGTTGGGCATGCTGTTGGCCCTGCCGGTCGCATTCGGCGTGATCGTCCTGCTGTTCCTCGACCACCGGTACGCACGTCTGAACTTCGGTGGCTCCGAGGGCATCGCCGATTGGATCGGCTGGGTGTTCACGGTGCCGGCGGTCGCCGTCTTCGCGGTGCCGGCCGTCGGCGTGGCAGCTGAGCTGGTCCCCGTGACGTTCAAGACCCGCCAGCCGATGCGCGGCGTCATGTTCGCCGGCATCGCCTTGGTCGGCGTCACGGCACTGGCCGCGACGACGCAGCAATTCGTCCACGAGGTCACACTCGACACGACGGGCCGTGATTTCTTCGAAGGCGTCCTGCCGATGCTCGTCTTCGCCGGACTCCCGCTGCTGGGCACGTTCATCGTGATGGCGCTGGTCGCGCTCACGGCCAAGAACGGCGTCGGCCGCCCGAACATCAGCGCTCCGTTCGTGTTCGCCTTCTTCGGTCTCGGGATGGTCTTCGTCGGCCTGATCGGCAACTTCGTGATGAGCATCACCGACCTGGAGTTGCTCGGGACGACGTTCGAGGAGGGTGCCACGCTCTACGTCGTGTACGGGGCCGCGCTGTCCGTGATGGGTGGCGTCGCTTTCTGGGCGCCGAAGCTCTGGGGTCGGACGATGTCCGACAAACAGCTGATGCCGCTGGCGCTGCTGGGTGTCGTCGGAACGATCCTGGCAGCGTTGCCGCTGTACGTCGCAGGCTTCTTCGACCAGACCGGTGGCATCCCAGCCAACGACGCCGACGTCGCAGCGATCCTCTCGCTCGATGGTGTCGACGGTGGTGCGATCTGGATCACCCTCTCACTCATCGGCCACGGCCTGGTGGCAGTGACGATCGTCGCCTTCGTCGGTCTCATGCTGAAGACCTTCACGGGGTCCGCCGAGCACGCGGACGACAACCCCTACGGCGGGCACACGATCGAGTGGAGCACGTCGTCACCGGCGCCTGCCCACAATTACGAACACGTTGCGACCGTGGCCTCGCCGACCCCGCAGTTCGATCTGACCCACGAGGGGAGCCAGTCGTGAACACCGGTCAGCTCGCACTCCCGCCGGCCGCACCTCCGGCGCCGCGCCGCCAGCTGTTCATCGGCACCGCGTTGGCGTGCGTCGCCGGCACGATGCTGATGGGAGGCATGCTCTCGGTCTGGGTGCTCCTCCGTGAACGTGTCGTCGATGCCGGCGGTCGATTCCCGGTCGACTACACCATCCCGGAGGTCGCCAGCAATGTCATGCTGATGACGATCTGGGCGCTCTGCCTGTTCGCACAGTGGGCCGTGTTCTCGGGCAGCCGCGGCGATCGTGCTCACACGGCGCTGGCCCTCGGCGTCTCGGGGCTGTTGGCGATCGCCTTCATCAACGCCCAAGCGTTCGTCTACGTCGACATGGGCGTGGCGATCCGCAACGACTACTACGGCGCGTTGTTCTACGGTGTGACGGGCACGATGTTGGCACTCGTGGTCGCGGGTCTCGTCTACACCACCGTGGCCGCGTTCCGGTCGCTCGGTGGCCGCCTCCGCGAGACCGAGGTCCTGTCGGCACATGCCCTGTACTGGTATTTCGTCGCCGCCGCGTACAGCGCGGTCTGGTTCTTCGTCTACGTCACCAAGTGAGTCAGCACCCACGATGTTCACCACCGGTTCCAAACTCCTGATCGGCTCCGCCGCCGCCGCCGCCGTCTTCGCGGTGGTCTACGGCGTCACCCAAGGTGGCGCTCTCGGCACGATCGGGCTCATCTCGGCTGCCGTCGCACTCTCGTTCCTCGCCGGGTTGAACGCGTTCGTTCGTGACTCGAACGTGTCGGCGATGGACCACGATGCGTTCGAGTCGTCGGCCGCCGCCCAGGCGACGGCCCGGCCGAGCCTGTGGCCGCTGCTCGTCGGGCTCGGGGCGACCACGCTGACGCTCGGGCTCGTCACGACCACGGCGTTCTTCGTCGTCGGCCTGATCGTCATGATCGCCGGGAGTCTCGAGTGGCTCATCCAGGGGTGGAGCGAACGGGCTTCGGCCGATGTCGCGTACAACGACGAGGTGCGCGACGTGATGGCCGATCCGCTCGAACTCCCCGTTGCGGCCGCGATCGGAGGCGGCATCGTCGTCTACGCGTTCAGTCGAGTGATGCTGGGCCTGCCGTCGAAGTCGGCCACGGTCGCTGCGTTCGCGGTCGTCGCGGCGGTCGTCGTGGGGCTCGGTGCGTTCATCGGTCTACGGCGCGGCATCTCGAGAACCTCGATCACCGGCGCCTTCTCGGTGGCCGCGCTCGCACTGATCGGCGCCGGCGCCTTCTTCGGGTTGAACGGCGAACGAGAGATCGAAGAGCACCACTCGACGGGCTACATCGCCGAGGAAGACGAATGTGGCACGGAGGAGACCGAAGCCGACGAGAACGCCAGCCAGGCCGTCTCGTCCAAGTCGAACCTCGCCGCCGTGCTCACCTACGACGGATCGTCGCTCTCCGCCGACGTGCCCGGTTTCGACGGCAACTTCGACGCCCTCACGCTGCCTCGATCCAGCCCGAACAACCTGATGTTCGTGAACGAGTCGAGCGGAAACGCCCGGCTCGTGATCGAGATGCACCCCGACGAGGTCGACGGTGAGCCGGCGGGACCCGAGCGGATCTGCACGGCCTTGGTCGAAGAGGGCGGTGCACAGTTCGTCACGATCGAGTTCGCCCGCCCGACGATCGCCGTCGAGGAAGGGTACGAGTTCACCGTCGCCGGTTCCGATGCCTCGCTCGAGGTCGTCGTCCCGTGAATCGTTCGGCTACCATGACCGAGAAAGTACGGACAAGTCCCCCCATGACCGAATCCCGAACCTCCCGTCTCCCCCTCCGCCGAATCGGCGCCGCGATCGGTGCCACGGTCGTACTGTCGTCCTGCGCCACCAATGCCCCGCAGGACACGTGGGCGCCGGAGGGCGAGTACGCACAGGACATCCATAATCTCCAATGGTGGATCTTCGGGCTCGCCGGGATCATCGGCCTGATCGTCTTCGCCGTGGTCGGATTCGCCGTGGTCAAGTACCGGGACCGTGGCCAGCCAATCCCCGAGCAGTCACACGGCAATGCGCTGATCGAATACGCGTTCATCGCGTTGCCCGCCGTCATCCTCACCGTCATCGCCGTCCCGACCGTCGGGTTGGTGATCGATCTCAATGACACCGACAACCCCGACTGTGTCGTCAACGTGACCGGTCAGCAGTGGTGGTGGGAGTACGACTACCCGATCGACGCCGACGGCAACATCTGCGGGTTCACGCCGTCGGGCGAGGCGTCACCGATCGTGACGAGCGGTCAGATGATCATCCCGACCCAGGCGAAGGTCGTGATCCGCGGCACCAGTCGTGATGTCATCCACTCGTTCTGGGTGCCGAAGCTCAACGGCAAGCGCGACATGGTTCCGGGCCGCGTGCACACCTGGAACTTCCAGGCCGACCAGCCCGGCATCTACGCCGGTCAGTGCGCCGAGTTCTGCGGGCTCTCTCACGCGAACATGCGCATGGAGATCGTGGCCCTCGACGACGCCGACTTCCAGTCCTGGATGGACAATCAGCTCGCGCCGTACCAGCCGCCCGAGGAGGGCTCGCTGGCGGCGCTCGGCGAGACGACGTTCGTCGCGCAGTGCTCACGCTGCCATCAGGTCGACGGCCTCACCGATGCCGATGGTGAGTTGATCATCTCCCAGCCCGAGAACTTCGTGTGGAGCGGTGCCGCACCGAATCTGTCGAAGCTGATGACCCGCAACACCTTCGCCGGGGCCACCTGGGATCTGCTCACCGAATCGTGTCGCGACGACGTGTGGGAGGCCAACCCGAGTGAGTTCGGCGATCGCTACCTGGAAGGCGTCACCGCAGAGTGCCTGAACGAGATCGACCTCAAGGAGTGGCTGCGCAACGCGCCGGCGAAGAAGCCGATGTACGCCGATCCCGAGTTGCTCGAGCCCACCGACGAACTCGTACGCGGGATGCCCAATCTCGCACTGTCCGAAGACCAGATCAACGAACTGGTCGCCTACCTCCTCGAGCGCAAGTGAGCGTGATCTGAATGGCCCTGATCGAACGCCCCCGCACCATCGAGACGACGGAGACCGCTGTCGCGACACCGGAATCGACGTACGGTGCGTTCCGTCGGCCGGTGCAATCCACCGGCTGGAAGTCGTGGCTCTTCACGATCGACCACAAGAAGCTCGGCATCATGTACGGCGCCGTCGCCATGTTCTTCTTCCTGGTCGGTGGTCTCGAGGCGCTCCTCATCCGTGCACAGTTGGCGGGCCCTGACGGCACGATCCTGTCGGCCGACAAGTACAACCAGATGTTCACGATGCACGCCACCACCATGGTGTTCCTCTTCGTGATGCCGATGGCGGCCGCGTTCGCGAACTACTTCGTGCCGCTCCAGATCGGCGCTCGTGACGTGGCGTTCCCACGCATCAATGCGTTCGGTTTCTGGTGCTTCCTGTTCGGCGGCATCTTCTTGAACACGTCGTGGCTCCTGGGCGGCGCTGCCGATGGCGGTTGGTTCATGTACGCCCCGAACTCCTCGGTGCCGTTCTCGCCGACGAATGGCATCGATTTCTGGGTGCTCGGTCTCCAGATCACGGGTATCGCATCGCTGACCGGTGCGATCAACCTGATCGTCACCATCATCAACATGCGGGCACCCGGCATGAGCCTGATGAAGATGCCGATCTTCAGCTGGATGATCCTCGTCGTGCAGTTCCTGCTGCTGTTCGCGATCCCGGTGATCACCGTGGCGCTGTTCCTGCTGATGTTCCAGCGCACGTTCGACGCCCAGTTCTTCTCCGTCGAAGCCGGCGCCGACCCGCTCCTCTGGCAGCACCTGTTCTGGATCTTCGGCCACCCCGAGGTCTACATCTTGATCTTGCCGTCGTTCGGCATCGTCTCCGAGGTGCTGCCGGTCTTCGCGAAGAAGCCGCTGTTCGGCTATCCGCTGGTCGTGTTCTCCGGTGCGGCGATCGGATTCGTCGGTTGGGGTGTGTGGGCGCACCACATGTTCGCCTCCGGCCTCGGACCGATCTCGGTGTCGGTCTTCGCGGTCGCGACGATGGCGATCGCCATCCCGACCGGGGTGAAGATCGTCAACTGGACGATGACGCTGTGGGGCGGCAAGCTCCGCTTCACGGTGGCGATGATGTTCGCGATCGGTCTGATCATCCAGTTCACGGTCGGTGGGCTGTCGGGTGTCACGCACGCCGTCGCCCCATCGGACACCCAACAGACCGACACGTACTACATCGTCGCCCACTTCCACTACGTGCTGTTCGGTGGCGCGATCCTCGGCATCTTCGCGGGCCTCTACTACTGGTGGCCCAAGGTCTTCGGCAAGATGCTCGACGAGAAGTGGGGCAAGTGGAACTTCTGGACGATGATCGTCGGCATGAACCTCACGTTCGGGCCGATGCACATCATCGGTCTGCAGGGCCAGCCCCGCCGGATGTACGTCTGGACCGAAGCACGCGCCGGTGAGGGGTTCTTCAACCTCGGTTTCTGGAACCTCGTGGCCTCGATCGGCTCCTTCGTCCTGGGCATCGGTGTACTGCTGTTCTTCGTCAACGTGTTCCTGTCGCACCGCCGCCACGGTCCGGCGCCGCTCGACCCGTGGGACGCGCGCTCGCTCGAGTGGATGACCACGAGCCCGCCGAAGGAGCACAACTTCGACCAGATCCCCACCGTCGGACACCTCGACGAGTTCTTCCACCGCAAGTACGAAGACCGCGGCGAGGGCGATCACCACGACTTCCACCAGGTCGCCACCGCCGAGGAGATCATGGCCGATCAGGAAGCCCACGCCGATGCGCACATCCACCTGCCCTCGCCGTCCTACTGGCCAATCCTGCTCGCGTTCGGACTGCCGATCATGGCCTACGGTGTGATCTACAACATCTTGCTGATCGCCGTCGGCGCTGCAGTCGTGGTCCTCGCGATGTTCGGATGGGCCCTCGAGCCACACACGGCCAGCGAGTCCGACTACGACCCGCCGCCGCCGGAGGGTGGCGCCGAGCTGGAGGTGGCCGCACATGGCTGACGTGGCCGTCACGCAATCGTCGCACGAGGCCGATGACCACGGTGATCACGGTGCGCACGTGACCTCGACCGGGCTCTCGAACAACAAGCTCGCGATGTGGCTGTTCCTCGGCTCGGAGTGCCTCCTGTTCGGCGGCCTGATCGCCACGTACATGCTCTATCGAGGTCGGCACTCCGAAAACCTGGGACCCGATCAGGTCTGGGACATTCCGTTCACGTCGGCGTCGAGCTTCGTGTTGCTGATGTCGTCGCTCACGATGGTGCTCGCGGTCACGTCTGCCCAGCGCAAGGACGACCGCAACACGAACCTCTGGCTCACGGTCACCGCACTGCTCGGTTCGCTGTTCGTCGCCGGCCAGGTCTACGAGTTCACGACGTTCTACCGCGAGGGCCTGGGCTTCACGACGAGCCTGTTCTCGTCGAGCTTCTACACGCTCACCGGATTTCACGGGGTCCACGTGTCGGTCGGCGTGATCATCCTGCTCGCCACCGTCGGCATGAACATGAAGCGCCGCATCAACGGCGACAAAGCCGAGACGGTCGAGTTGGTCGGGCTGTACTGGCACTTCGTCGACATCGTGTGGATCCTGATCTTCACGCTCGTCTACCTGATCCCGGCCTGATTCGAGGACACCATGTCTGACATCACTGAAACCACCGAGCTGGGAGACGGATACGACCAGCCGAACCAGACCGTGGAGGAAACGGTCGAGCACGGGGAACGTGCGGTCGACCACGACCACGACGACGGTCACTGGACCGACCTGAGCTACATCTACCTCGCGATCGCGCTGGCCGGGGTGACCGCCCTCGAGGTAGTGATGAGCTACACGATCGACTTCTGGGGCCCGATGTTCCTGCCGATCCTGCTGCTGCTGATGCTCGTGAAGTTCTTCGCGGTCGTCATGTTCTTCATGCACCTCAGGTTCGACAACCGGTTGTTCAGCGTCATGTTCTACCTGGGCCTGGGGCTGGCGGTGACCGTGTACACGATCACCCTGTTCACCTTCAAGTTCTTCAGTCCCTGAGAGGGCCGCCGGCATGGCGCACACCAACTTGATCGCAGCTGACCTGACCGTCGACCCGCTGGCATTCCAGTGGCATCCCGAGGTGTGGCTCCTGGTCGCCTTCCTGACGGGCGCCTACGTCTACATGGTCAAGGTGATCGGCCCGCGGGCGGTTCCGGCGGGTGCCCCGGTCGTCTCCCGCATGAACACCGTGGCGTTCCCGCTGGCGATGCTCACGCTGTGGATCGCGTCCGACTGGCCGCTGCACGACATCAGCGAGGAGTACCTGTACTCGGCGCACATGTTCCAGCACATGATGCTCAGCTATTTCTTGCCGCCCCTGGCGCTCATGGCGACGCCGACCTGGCTCGCGACGACGTTGCTGGGTGACGGCGGCTTCCGCCGAGTGGTGCGTTTCTTCACCAAGCCCGTGGTCGCCGGTGTGTTGTTCAACGCCACGGTGATGGTGCTGCACGTCCCGCTGCTCGTCAACGCATCGCTCGACAACGGGGCGCTGCATTATGCGCTGCACGTGCTGGTCGTCGGGTCGTCGCTGCTCATGTGGATGCCGGTGTGCGGACCGGTGCCGGAGTTCCGGATGGGTGTGCCGGGCGCGATGATCTATCTCTTCCTCCAGTCGGTCGTGCCGACGGTGCCGGCGGCGTGGCTCACCTTCGCCGAAGGCATCGTCTATGACGCGTACGATCAGCCCGTTCGCCTGTGGGGGATCAGCGCCGTCCAGGACCAGCAGCTCGCGGGTGCCGTGATGAAGGTGGCCGGTGGGCTGTTCCTCTGGTCGATCGTGATCTTCCTGTTCTTCAAGCGCTTCGCCGTGCGCGACGACGACGCGTACGACTTCAAGCGCAGGGGCAAGATTCCGCAGGCCGAGATCGTCGGCCACGACGACACTCCGCTGACGACCGCGGATGTCGAGCGGGAATTCGCGAGCACGACTCCGCCGTCCGGCGATCTCTGATCGATTCGGGCGAACCGGCACGGGTCGGGGGCGGAGGTGGCCACTAGCCTCGCCCTCGTGATCGACGTCCGACTGCTCCGCAACGATTTCGACGGCGCTCGTGCGGCGCTCGCACGCCGCCATGACGACAGCTCGCTCGGTGCGCTCGAGCGGGCTCGCGATCTCGATGTTCGCCTCCGGGAGATCGGCGCCGAACGCGACGAGCTGCGAGCCCGCGTCAACGCGATCTCGAAGGAGGTCGGCACCCTTCGCCGCGACGGCGACGACGCCGCCGCCGAGGCGTTGCAGGTCGAGAGTCGCCGGCTCGGTGAGACGGAGAAGCGACTCGCCACCGAGCACGACGAGATCAGCGGCCAACTCCGTGACCTCCTCCTGGTCGTGCCGAACCTGCCGCATCCCGACTCGCCCGACGGAACGAGCGATGCCGACAACCCGGTCGTGGTCGGGCCGTTCGTGCCGGACGAATTCGCCGACCACCAGCGGCTGCCTCACTGGGACACGGCGACTGAGCTCGGGATCCTCGACAACGAACGTGCCACCAAGATCGCGGCGTCGATGTTCACGATGCAGCGCGGGGCCGGCGCCACGCTCGCCCGTGCCCTGTGTCAGCTCGCACTCGACCGAAACGCCGACGCGCACGAGGAGATCCGGGCCCCGTCGCTCGTCTCGACGGCCACCCTGACCGCCAGCGGCCAGCTCCCGAAGTTCGCCGACGACGCGTTCGCGATCGAGCGCGACGACCTCTGGTGCATCCCGACTGCCGAGGTGCCGCTCACCTCGATCTACAGCGGCGAGATCATCGACGCCCGCGACCTTCCGATGCGATTCATGGCGTACAGCCCGTCATACCGTCGCGAAGCGGGCTCCGCCGGCCGCGACACGCGTGGCATGCTGCGCGCGCATGAGTTCGACAAGGTCGAGATCCTCGCGTTGGCGACTGCCGAACACGCTCCCGATCTGCTCGACGACATGGTCGCCCGCGCGGAGAGCGTGATCTCGGAGTTGGGTCTGCCGTATCGGATCATCGAGATCTGCACGGGCGATCTGGGTCAGAGCCATCACCGAAGTTTCGACATCGAGGTCTACGCACCCGGAGCCGGCGCCTGGCTCGAGGTGTCATCGATCAGCTGGTTCTCCGACTACCAGGCGCGGCGCGCCAACATCCGGTACCGGCCGGTCGGCGACGACGGCAAACCCCTGAAGGGCACCGAGTTCGTGCACACGTTGAACGGATCGGCACTCGCAGTGCCCAGGGTGTGGGCGGCCATCGTCGAGAATTTCCGCAGTGCGGACGGCTCGATCACCGTGCCCGAGGTCCTGCGTCCGTACATGCGCGGTATCGAGCGGATCGAGCGGGCGTGAGCGAGTACGCCGACCGCGAGTCCTCGATCCGTGACCGTCGGGTGCAGTACGAGACGGCCGGCCTCGACATCGCCGACATCGCCTCCGATCCGATCGTGCAGTGGCACCGGTGGCACGAGGATGCGCTCGATGCCGGCGTCGCCGAACCGAACGCGATGACCGTGTCGACGGTCGACCTCCACGGCGTACCCGATGCCCGCATCCTCCTCGCTCGAGGCGCCGATCGGTTCGGGTTCGTGTTCTACACGAATTACGAGTCGGCGAAGAGCCGCCAGATGAACGCCAAGCCGGTTGCGGCGGCGACGTTCGCCTGGCTCGACCTGCACCGTCAGGTGCGGGTGCGTGGGACGATCGAACGCGTCAGCGATGAGCTGAGCGACGCCTACTTCGCGTCGCGTCCCCGTGAGAGCCAGATCGGAGCTTGGGCCTCGCCGCAGTCGGAGGTGATCGCGGACCGAGCCGAACTCGATCGGTTGGTCGATGCGCAACGGATCGTGTTCGAACACGCGGACGTCGTGCCCCGCCCGGCGCACTGGGGCGGCTGGCGGTTGGTGCCCGACGCGTTCGAGTTCTGGCAGGGCCGGCCGAGCCGGCTCCATGACCGGATCCACTACCGACTCGTGGGCGAGCACTGGCACCTCACCCGCCTCGCCCCCTGAACCGGTGTGAGCGGTCACGCGCTCGACACCCGTGACCGCTCGGACCGGCATCGAACGTTTCGCGAAACGATGACCGGCCGCGTTTGCGTCTCCGGCGTGTGCGGTCCAACCTGGACGTCATGCAGTCCAGTCGCGTGCTCGTCGTCGACGACGAACCGACCGTCAGGGAGGTCGTCGCCGGATACCTGCGGCGCGACGGTCACGACGTCAGCGAGGCCGACGACGGTCCGGGAGCACTCGCGCTGCTCGACGGTGAGGACTTCGATCTCGTGGTGCTCGACATGATGCTGCCGGGCGTGAACGGTCTCGACATCCTGCGTCACATCCGCTCGAAGGGCGATATGCCGGTGATCATGCTCACCGCTCGGGCCGAGGAGTCCGATCGTGTGGCCGGGCTCGAGTTGGGCGCCGACGACTACGTCGTGAAGCCCTTCTCGCCGCGCGAGCTGGCGGCACGCGTCAACGGTGTGCTGCGACGCGCCACCCCGAAAGCGGCTGCGGTCAGCGACAGCCTCGAGTTCGAGGGCCTGACGATCGACAACCGGTCTCGCGAGGTCCGGCTCGCCGGCGGACTCGTGGAGATGACGCCCAAGGAGTTCGAGGTGCTCGCGCACCTCGCCGGGTCACCGCGGCAGGTGTTCTCGCGTGCCGATCTGCTCCGAGACGTGTGGCAGTCATCGCCGGACTGGCAGGATCCCGCCACGGTCACCGTGCACGTCCGGCGGATCCGCAACAAGATCGAGTCCGACCCGGAAAACCCCCGCTGGATCACCACGGTCTGGGGCGTCGGTTACCGCTTCGAACCATGACCCGGCCGGGTTTGCACCGTCTCGGTCGTCGGTTCATGTGGGCCTCGATGGGGGTGCTCGCGACGGCGGTGATCATGATCGTGATCGCTGCCCAGCAGATGTTCATCAACGATCAGGACCTCGGATTCCTGCTCTGGATCCTGGTCCCGGCCACGATCGCCGCCGCGCTCGTGGCCTACCTGCTCTCGGCACCGATCGCCCGCGATGCGAATCGGCTGAGCGATGCTGCGACACGAGTGGGCCGAGGGGATCTGACCGCACGATCGGGCGTGATCCGCGCCGACGAGCTCGGTGATGCGGCCTCCGAGTTCGATCGGATGGTCGATCGACTCGAAGCCGTGGAGAAGGAGCGGACCCTGATGCTGTCGTCCATCTCGCACGATCTCCGGACTCCACTGGCGGCGCTGCGGGCTTCGGTGGAGGCGATTCGCGACGGTGTCGCCGAAGACCCCGACGCGTCGCTCAAGGGCATGGAACGTCAGGTCCAGGCGCTCGCCGTGCTCGTCGACGATCTCCAACTGCACACCCGCCTCGCCAGCGGCACGCTCGTGATGCGGCCGACCCGGATCGACCTGACCGAACTGGCGGACGAAGCCGTCGAGACGTTGCGCCCGCTCGCCACGGCGAGCGATGTCGAACTCACGATCGCCGCCACCGACCGCATCGGGGCGACGGGCGATCCGGCCCAGCTCGCCCGCGTGTTCCGCAACCTGATCGAGAACGCGATCCGTCACACACCACGCGGCACCATGGTCACCGTCGAGCTGACCGTTCGCGGCGATCGGGCGTGTGTCCGTGTTGTCGACGAGGGCGAGGGCTTTCCGCCGGAGCTCGGCGAGCGGGTGTTCGACGCGTTCACCCGTGGCGACCCGGCGCGGGACATCCGGACGGGCACGGCTGGACTGGGGCTGGCTATCGCCGAGGCGATCGTCACCGAGCACGGTGGCGACATCGCGATCGGCCACGGAAACGGTGGTGTCGTCGAGGTGCACCTCCCGCTGTAGGTCCGACCCCGCCGGCCGGCGAGGTCGGGCGCCGGCCGTGAGCCGCCCCTGAACTCGCCCTCGGCACCCGGTCGAAATCGCCGTAGACTGTGATCCGATGCGTTCACTCGCCCAACCGCCCGCCGTGATGCCACAGGCCAACGAGCCCTGCTGGTGCGGGAGCGGGCGCAAGTACAAGCGCTGCCACAAGAGGCTCGAGGGTCGCGTCCTACCGGGCGAGGTGTCGCCCATGCGCACCGTTCCCGACCACATCGTCCGTCCGTCGTGGGCCGACACCGGCGAGCCCGTCATGTGGGACGAACCACGGATCAAGTCGCCCGAGATCATCGAGAAGATGCGTCACGCCGGCAAGGTCGCGGCCGAGATCCTCCGGCTCACGGGCGAGTTCCTGCGACCGGGCATCACGACCGAGGAGGTCGACGAGTACTGCCATCGTCTCTACATCGAGCGCGATGCGTACCCGAGCACGTTGAACTATCACGGCTATCCGAAGAGCCTGTGCACCTCGGCCAACGAGGTCATCTGTCACGGTATCCCCGACTCGCGGGTGATCCAGGACGGCGACATCATGAACCTCGACTGCACGGCGTACATCGGTGGGGTGCACGGCGACACCAACGCCACTTTTCTGATGGGTGATGTCGATCAGCAGAGCCGTGATCTGGTCCGCATCACCGAGGAGGCGACCTGGAAGGGGATCGAGGCGATCCGCCCCGGCCGACCGATCAGCGACGTCGGGCGCGCCATCGAAGATCACGCCCGAGCCCACCGGCTCGGCGTCGTCAAGGCGTTCGTCGGCCACGGGATCGGCGAGCAGTTCCACACCGACATCCAGGTGCTGCACTACTACGACTCGCGCAACTCGATGATCATGCGACCGGGCATGACCTTCACGGTCGAGCCGATGATCACGCTGGGTACGTGGCAGCACAAGATGTGGGACGACGACTGGACGGCGGTGACCGCCGACGGCAAGCGGACTGCCCAGTTCGAGCACACCTGCCTCGTGACCGACGACGGCGTCGAGGTGCTCACGGGCGGCGAAGGAGCAGCCTCTCCGTTCGCGCCCTGGAGTCGCTGAAGATCTGCGGTCACGCTGGAACTCGGCACGGCTCGGCGACGACCACCCCTCATGAAACGAACTGCTGTTCTCATCGTGTCCGCCGGTCTCCTCGTCGCGGCGTGCGGGTCCGACGATGCTGTCTCGGTGGAGGGTCAGTGGGCTCGCCAGAGCGCCCCGACCCAGACCACGGGTGCGGTCTACTTCGATCTCACGGTCGCCGAGGATGACACGCTGATCGGTGCTTCGGTGCCGTCGTCGGTCGCCGCGGAAGCCCAGATCCACGAAGTCGTGATGGCCGACGATACCGACATGTCGGACGAGATGGATGACAGCTCGATGGATGACAGCTCGATGGATGACAGCTCGATGGATGACAGCTCGATGGATGACATGGCGACGTCGGAGGGTTCCGGCGACATGGACGAGATGGACGGCGCGATGATGATGCAGGAGATGGCGAACGGCCTGCCGCTGGTCGGTGGAGAAACCGTGTCGTTGGAACCCGGCAGCTATCACGTGATGCTGCTCGACCTCGCCGCGCCGCTGGAGAACGGGCAACAGTTCGAGGTCACCCTCGACTTCGCCGAGGCCGACGACGTCACGATCGACGTCGAAGTCGCCGAGACCGCGCCGTGATGCGTGGCGCCGGGTTCCTCGCTGCAGCGTTGCTCACGTTGGCGGCGTGCGGCGGCGAATCCGGCGAGACACTCCCCGACGTCGACATCACGGGGTTGACCTCGGGCGAGTCGTCGCAGCTGTCGGACATCGAAGGACCTGCGGTCATCAATCTCTGGGCGACCTGGTGTGCACCGTGTCGTGCCGAGATCCCCGACTTCGAAGAGGTCCACCAGATCCGGAACGACGAAGTCAGGTTCGTCGGGATCAACGTCGGGGAGGACCCGAGCGTGGCCGTCGCGTTCATCGACGAGGTCGGCGCGACGTACGACCAGTTCGCCGATCTCGACGGTGAGGTCTCCACCGAGCTCCGAGCGACGTCGATGCCGGTCACAGTCGTGATCGACGCCGACGGGAACATCATCACACGACACCTCGGCCCGCTCGACCAGCAGGGTCTCAACGACGCGATCGACGAAGCCGTCGGCGTCAGCTCGTCGTGACCGGTCGCGAGAGCAGCGACTGGACCACCAGGAACACGATCGCGCCACCTCCGATCAGGGCAGCACCCGTCGCGGCCCGATCGAACCAGAACGCGATGTCGGTGGGCAGGATTGGGCTCGTGAACACGTCGCGGCGCATGAACGCCCAGGTCCCGAGCTGGGCGCCGCTCACGGCCAGCAGGCCCGCGACGAGCAGGTCCGAGCGGCCGTACGAGGCGATCGATGCGATCCCGGCGAACAGGGCGATGGCCGGCATCAGCCACCACCACGTCAGCGGGCCCGTCTCAGCCGGGAGCGACAGGTACTGACCAGCGCCGGTCACGAGGGCGGCGAGTGAGATCACGAGCGTCGTGGCGGTGGCCGTTGCCGGGCCCAACCACCAGCCGAACAGCGTCAGCACGAGTCCGAAGAGGAACCCCACGGCGGCAGGGAACCACGACGGTGCCGGAAACAGTGTGGTCTCGACGGCGATCAGGACCGGACGCTCGTCGACGCTGATCTGGATCGTCTGGACCGGAAGCGACGCTCCCGGCTCGAGCCCGATCAGCGGTTCCGCGCCCATCCAGTGAGCTCGGTGGTCGTGCCATGCCCAGGTGCCGCCCTCGGCGATCTCGTCCCAGACCGGCGCCGCTGCGAAGTCGACGAAGTCGGGCACCTCGGAACCGCCGAAGCGGTTCTCGTTCTCGTACGTCGCCGCAGAGAGGCGGTTCCGGAACACCGTGCCATCAGGGGAGAAGCGGAGGTACGGCTCGCCGGCGTAGCCGAACACGACCACCTCGGTGCCGGCCGGAGCCTGCAACCGCACGAATGAATCTCCGCCCTCGATGCTGACGACGAGCCCGTCGATCTCCGGCGTGACCGACACGATGTCGGTGCGGTAGTCGGTCGGTCCGGCGGCGTCGGCATGCGCGACGCCCGGCGCCGGAACGACGGCCAGGGCAGCTGCGATCACGGCGATCCGCCAGCGCGTCATGCCACGACACGCAACGTGAACTCACCGTCGGAATGCACGGAGCAGGCGCCCGACAGCTCTCCCGGGGCAGTGAAGCGCTGGGTCATGGTCTCACCGGCGCCCACGAAGAAGACACCGACGACGTGGCCTTCGTCGTCCTCGTTCACGATCCGGATCGCCTCGCCGACCTTGACGGTGAGCTCGGCCGGCACGATCTCGACGGCCTCGCCGGCATCGATCCGCTCGGCGGTCCCCAACGGGATCGTGTAGTCGTACTCGAACGTCGACGCGTCGTCGGCGTCGGCGACCTGGACACCGGAGGTCTCGTCGTCGCGGAGCGTCCGTCCGAGGAACAGCGCACCGACGATCACGGCGGGCACGAGCAGGATCAGGACGACCTTCTGGACCCGGTTCACGCCGCCATCTCCAGGAGCTGTTCGAAGTCGGCCGCGAGCTCGTCCTTCGAGACTCCGAACTGCCAGGTCAACACGATCTCGCCGGCATCGTTGACGGCGTACAGCTGCGTGGTGTGAGCAACGTCGATCTCGCCGTCGTCGTTGGTGGTCACGTCGTACTGCGCTCCGAAGGGGGCCGCCACGCGGGCGAGCAGGCCGGGGTCGTCGGTGCCGAGCGCGTGCCCGTCGTCGGGGAAGAAGCCTCCCACGTACTCGGCGAGGATCGGCAGGTCCCGGGTGGGATCGATCGCCACCATCGCAACGTCGACCTGCGCCGGATCGTCGAGCTGCTCACGAGCCAATCGCACATCGGACAGCGTGGTCGGGCAGAAATCGGGGCAGTTCGTGTAGCCGAAGTACACGACGAGCAGTTCGCCGGAATCGGCCCGGAGGGGGAACGGTGCGCCGTCGTTCGACAGGTCGGGAAGCTCGAACTCGCCCACCACCGGCGCCGGGTCACGCTGGAAGCCGACCAGCTCCCGTTTGCCACCACCGCACGCTGCGGCCAAGAGCGCGACTGTGATCACGAGTGCCGCTCGTCTCACGAGCCGACCTCAGCGAGTTCCTCGATGTAGTCGATCACGGCATCGATCTCTTCGTCGGTCAGCTCGGTTCGAGGCATCGGCAAGCGGTATCCCTCGACGATCTTGGCCTGCGGATCGACGATCGACTCGACGAGGTACTCGCGGTCGGCAACGACCGATTCGCCGTCGTCCAGGACGACCTCCGAGCCATACACGCCGGCGAAAGCGGGACCGACACCGCCACCGCCATTGGCGCCGTGGCAGGACGCGCACCCCTTGCTCCGGACGACGCTGCGGCCCTTGAGCGCCGACGAGGACAGGTCGATCGTGTCATCGGCGTTCGATCCGCATGCGGCGAGCATCGACACGGAGGCGAGCGCGAGCACCACGCGTGCGAACGACTTCATCATCCTCCTGGTCGTCGCAACCGCTCGTCGGGTTCCTGGCTCGCGAGGTTTTCTGCCGCCTGGATCGCCTCGATGAGCTGCTCACGAGCGCGCGAGACACGCGAGCGGATCGTGCCGATCGGCACGTCGAGCACCTCGGCGGCCTCGTCGTAGCGCAACCCGTTGAGCTGCGTCACCACGAACGCAGCACGCCGGTCGGGATCCAGCGCGTCGAGCAGCTCCGACCACTCCGGCCGGAACGCGTCGGTCGGGGCGATGACCGCGTCGTCACGGGCGACGTCGACGACCCGCTGGTTGAGTCGACGCCGGCGAACGCGTTTGCGGGTCGCGTCGGCGCAGGTGCGGCGGGCGATCGCCAGGAGCCAGTGTTTGGCCGGACCCTCCGCCCGATATCGATGCAGGGACGCAATCGCCCGCTCGTAGGTCTCTTGTGCCAGATCATCGCTGTTGTCGCGGTCGCCGAGGTAGCGGCAGAGTGTCGCGACGTCGTGCTGGGTCTCCGCGACGAACTGGTGGAGTGCCTCCCGGTCGCCCTGCTGGGCATCGAGCAGCAATCGCGTCAGGCGATCCATCGAAAACAGTCTGCCGTCGGGAACCAGAGACCAGGCAGGGTCGACCGTCACATCGTGGCACCGACATCAGGATTCGAGGACACGGCCGGCGCACCGCTCGATGACGTGCCGTGTCCGTCGGCTCGCGAGTTGATCTCGGCCGATGCCGACGAGGCGCTCGACGCGGTCGAGGCAGCGGTGCTCGCCCGCCACATCGAAGGGTGCGCGGAGTGCGCGACCTACCGATCGCAGGTCGCCGGCCTCTCCCGGTCGGTACGGATTCGTGCGGCGTCGTTCGACCCGGCGTTCGTCGAACTCGTCGTGCAGCGCGCCCAACCGGCCCGACTGGGGCGCGGCGGCTGGCTGCGTCCGGCACTCGCCTGGTGTGCGCTGCTCATCATGGTCCAGAGCATCTCACCACTCGTCTTCGGCGACATCGACGGCGCTTCGACCCATGTCGCACGACACGTCGGCGCGTCGACGTTCGCACTCGGTGTCGGCCTGCTGTACGTGGTGTGGCGTCCACATCGAGCGTTCGGGATGCTGCCACTGGTCGGCGCACTGTTCGGAGCCATGCTGGCCGGCGCCCTGTTCGACGTGATCGGCGGGGATCGGTCAGCGTTGTCCGAGGTGGTCCACGTGGTCGAACTCGTCGGCATGGTGCTGCTGTGGATGATCGCCGGTTCACCCGGTTGGGACCGGGTGGAGCGCGTCTTCAGAGCCGGTCGTCGCGGTGGGGGAGTCGCTCCGTCCACCAGCTGAGCATCGGTTCGGCTCGCGTCACGTCGTAGGCCGAGAGCACGGCTCGGCCGCATCCTTCGATCTCGCCGTCGCGCAGCGCTTCGACAGCATCGCGGAGCGAGCCGGTCGGCCACGGCGTGGCGGCCAGCGAGACCGGTCCGATCCGCACGCTCGTGGTCGAGAGTCCGGTGCCGGCCCCATGATGCCAGGCCAGGATCGTGGCGACCGGTGCCGTGAGGACGGCGGCGATCTCCCAGACGTCGGCTCCGGCTGTCGGCGTCGCCGTGGTGACCGGCACCCCGGGCAGCCAGTGCCCGTCCGGGTCGGCGACCGCTTCGATCACCCGGGTCTGGTTCGCGATCAACACCTTCGGGACGAGCTTGCGTTCGGCCCATGCCGGGAATCTTCCGGCGAGCCGGTCGAGGTCGACACGTGGATGCTCGAAGTCACGCTTCGCGAATCGCACCCGACGGCGACCCCAGTGACAGACCCCGGGATCGATGAGGCCGCTCGTCACGAGCGGTGGGCCGTCGGCTCCGTCGTCGACGGCCGGCACCAGCGCGTAGTACTCGTCACGGAAGTTGGCGTTCAGGTCGGCCCGGTCGCCGAGCGTGCCGTCCGTGGCCAGCCGTGCCATGTCGAGTCGTGGGACGTCGAGCCGTTCGGTGACCACGCCGGTCCACGCCAGCGGGTCGGTCGTGCGGGTCGCCGGCCGCTGCAGGCCGACGACACAGACGTTGACGCTCGCGTCGAAGTGCTGCTGTCGCGGTGCCCACCACGACCAGGTGAGGTCGGCGAGCTCGGTCACCAGTCGCCGGACGGGATCGGCATCTCGGGCGCCGAGGATCGCCTGCGGCAGCACCAGCGCGACGCGACCTCCGTCCGGGCGTGCCAACTGGGCCGCCAGGGCGAGGAACTCGGCGGCGGCGTCGGCGTAGGGACCGCCGCCGTGGCGGCTGGATCCGCCACGGGTGGTCCCGCTCGCCATCTGCGACAGGAACGGCGGGTTGCCCACGACGAGGTCGAATCGGTCGGCGCCCCAGTCGTGAGTGAGTGCATCAGCGTGCACGACGTGGATTCGAGGGTCGCCGATCGATCCGATCGCGGCGGGATCGATGTCGCATCCCGTGAGCGATGTGCGGTATCCCGCAGCAGCCAGCCGGTCGCCGACCGCGGTCAGGAATCTCCCGTCACCACAGGCCGGGTCGAACACGGTCACGGGCCGGTCACGATCCGCATCGAAGCCGCCGAGCACGCCATCGACGGCGACCTCGATCAGATCGGCGGGTGTGTACCAGGAGCCGAGCTGCTTGCGCGAGTCGATCGCGGTCCCGCTGCCCATCGGGCCATGCTGACACGCAGCCCGGCCCGACAGCGGCACCACCGGCGCGACCGGACGGTCGCTCCTCCGCACTCGTCGGCGCTCGTGGCGTTCATCGGTCGCTCGCCCCTCTCCGGCGCACCTCCTAAGTTGTGGCAGTGCCCGATCGATATCTCACGTTCAGCCGTGACGACTGGGCCGTGCTCCGCGCCGCCACACCGCTCACGCTCCGCCAGCACGATCTCGATTCGTTGCGAGGCATCAACGAGCGGATCGACCTCGACGAGGTCGTGGCGATCTACCTCCCGCTGTCGCGTCTGCTCAACCTGTACGTCAGTGCGGTGCAGGATCTCCAGCGGGTGTCGGCGACCTTCCTCGGCTCGATGGCGCCCAAGGTGCCCTACGTGATCGGCGTCGCCGGGTCGGTCGCGGTGGGCAAGTCGACGTTCGCCCGCATCCTGCAGGCCTTGCTGAGCCGCTGGCCCAATCATCCGCAGGTCGACCTGGTGACGACCGACGGCTTCCTGTATCCGAACTCGGTGCTGGCCGAGCGCAACCTCATGGACCGGAAAGGCTTCCCCGAGAGCTATGACACTCGATCGCTGCTGGCGTTCCTCCGCGCGATCAAGAGCGGGATGCCCGAGGTCTCGGCTCCGGTGTACGACCACGTGGTCTACGACATCCTGCCGGAAGAGACAGTGGTGGTGCGCCGGCCGGACATCGTGATCGTCGAGGGGCTCAACGTGCTCCAGGTCGATCGTGAGGGCACCGAGTTCGTCAGCGACTACTTCGACTTCTCGATCTACGTGGACGCCGATGTCAGCGCCATCGAGGAGTGGTACGTCCAGCGGTTCTTCGCGCTTCGCGAGTCGGTGTTTCGTGACCCCAACAGCTACTTCCGCAACTTCGCGGACCTGACCGACGAGCAGGCGGAGATGACGGCCCGTCAGATCTGGGCCGCGATCAACGGCCGCAACCTCCGCGAGAACATCGAGCCCACGCGGGAGCGTGCGTCGTTGATCATCCGCAAAGAACGCGACCACCGCGTGAGCCAGGTCTCGCTCCGCAAGCTCTGAGGGTCGGTCGGGGGCCGACGACCGTCCGCTCCGAGGAAGGCCGGGTCGCGCGTCGCCCATCCCACCAGCGTGGACGATGTCATCGAGCGCACAACGACCGGCTTCACCCGCGACTGGCCAGCCAGCCCGGCAGTTCGCGGATCGTCGAGAGCTCGACGAACGCGCCGTCGTGCTCGTGGACCATCTCGTGCGTCCAGGTCACGTGGTACGGAACGTGGACGCCGAACCCGCCGATCTCGCGTACCGGGAGCACGTCGGAGCGAACCGAGTTGCCGACGAACAGGAACCGGGCCGGATCGATCGACCACTCGTGCAGCGCCCGCCGATACGTGTCCGGATCCTTCTCCAGCACGACGGAGACGTGTTCGAAGTGGTGTTCGATTCCCGACGTGCGGATCTTGCGGGTCTGGTGCACCAGGTCGCCCTTCGTGATCAGCACCAGCCGGTGCGTCCGGCCCACCGCGGCGAGTGTCTCGGGCACGCCGTCGAGCAGTTCGACCGGCTGCATCAGCATGTCGTGGGCGTGGTCGACCAGCTTCCCGACCACGGTCGCCGGCACGCGACCCGACGTCGCAGTCACGGCCGCCTGGACCATCGACAGCGCGAACGCCTTGACGCCGTAGCCGGAGATGGGGATGTTGCCACTCTCGGTCGCGTGCAGGGCGTCGAGTACGTCGACGCCCTCGGGGGCGTGAGGCGCGACGAGCTCGGCGAACAGCGTTTCCGCGTGCTGGAAGGCGTCCTCACTCCGCCACAGTGTGTCGTCGGCGTCGAACCCGACGACCTCGAACCTGTCTCCGTGCGTGTTCGTCACTACCGTCGTCCGATCAGCGGTGGATCGCGTTGAGGTAGTTGTAGATCGTGATCCGGCTGACCCCCATCGCGTCGGCGACATCCTCGACGGCTCGTCGCAGGATGAACGCGCCACGCTCGTCGAGCAGTCGAACGGCACGCTGCTTGTCCTCTCGCGACAGCGCGGGCAGTGGGCCACCGAGCTCGGCCTCGACGGTGTCGATCAACCGGTCGAGGGCACCGTGCAACGGAGGCATGCGGACCGCACCGACAACCATCCCCTCCCAGCTCAGCGGAACGTCCGACGCCTCGCGCTCGTCGGCGGGCACGATCGTCGCGCCGACCGCGTCGACCACCGGCTTGATCGCCTTCAACAGCGGATGCATGTCGCTCACGACGCCGTCTCGATGTCGACGTTGACGCGTGATGCGCCGTGGTCGAGAGCGGTGCCGACGATCGTCGCGACCACGTCGCGCACTCGAACGTCGTCGACCTCGCAGTTCGAACCGAACGGGCCGACCTCGACGTCGAGGCCCATCGCCCGGAGGGCGTCGGTGGGCGCGGTGACATGCGGACCGGGCTCGCCCTCGCGGAAGGGTTCGATGGTGAACTCGACTCGCTGCACGACGTGTCAGGTTACGCGACGACGCGGGTGACGTGCACCGCCGCGGCACGATGGTCGACAGGACGGTCGCCAGCCCGTCGCCGTGGCGATCAGTCCGGTTCGAAGCCGGCCACGAGCGGGAGGACCATGGCATCGCACGACGGCAGGAAGGGCTCGCGGGCCATCAACGATCTGAGCTCCTGGGGAGTGACCAGACGTGCCTCCGCGACCTCGCCGTCGGCGAACACGTACGGGCCGTCTGCGACCGCGACGAAGAGATGTGAGATCTCGTGCGATTGGTCGTCGTCGAAGCGACCGACGCCCAGCGGCTCGAGTACGACGTCGGCAACACCGACCTCCTCGGCGAGCTCGCGTCGCGCCGCGTCGAGGTACGTCTCGCCGACGCCGACCACTCCGCCGGCGCAGACGTCCCACCAGCCCGGTCGGAGGTCCTTGGTCTCGGCGCGTCGGTGGGCCAGCAGCCGACCGTCGCTGGACAGCACGACCACGGCCGCCGACCGGTGGCGCAGGTTCTCGCGCCGCATCCGAGCTCTCGGAACGACGCTGATGACCCGATCGTCCTCGTCGACCCACTCGACGAGCTCGTCTTCCCGGTCGGCTGCTGACGTCGCCACGGAAAGGTCCTACCATGCGATCATGACGCTGCACGACGAAGCCCTCGATATCCAGAGCGACACGGTCTCGCTGCGGCGGGCGCTCCACGAGCGGCCTGAGCTCGGCAACGATCTGCCCGTCACCCGCGACCTCGTGCTCGAGTCGCTCGACGGGCTGCCGCTCGACATCACGCTGCACGAGACGACGTCGGGCATCTCGGCATTGATGACCGGTGCGAAGCCGGGCCCGACCGTGTTGCTGCGCGGTGACATGGACGCGCTGCCTCTCAACGAGGACACCGGGCTCGACTACAGCTCGAAGACCGACGGCCAGATGCACGCCTGCGGTCACGACACCCACACTGCGATGCTCTCGTCCGCCGCCAAGTTGCTGTCGGAGCGCATCGACGAGATGGCCGGTCGCGTGCTGTTCATGTTCCAACCCGGCGAGGAAGGGCATCACGGCGCCAAATACATGCTCGACGAGGGGTTGCTCGACGTGCCCGACTTCGCCGACGGTACGCCGTCACCGGTGACCGGTGCGTTCGCGATCCACATCACCTCGACCATTCCGACGGGTGTCGTCGCCACCAAGGGCGGCCCCATCCTCGCCTCGGCCGACGAGTTCGTGATCCGAGTGCACGGTGCCGGCGGCCACGCGAGCGCTCCGTACCACGCGGTCGACCCGATTCCGATCGCGTGCGAGATCGTGCTGGCGCTGCAGTCGATGGTCACGCGCCGGATCGATCCGTTCGATCCGGCCGTGGTCACGGTCGGCCAGGTCCACGCCGGTACGAAGAACAACATCATCCCGCCGGTCGCCGAGATCAACGGCACGATCCGTACGTTCAGCGAGCGCACCAGGTCCCAGGTGCACGACAACCTGAAGCGGGTGTCCCAGAAGGTCGCGGAGGCGCATGGCGCCACGTCGGAGCCGGAGATCATCTACGGCTATCCGGTCACGTCGAACCACCACGACTTCGCCGAGTTCACGCTGGGTGTCGCCCGGGCAGCCGTGGGCCACGAGCGTGTGATCCAGCTCCCGAACCCGGTGATGGCCGCCGAAGACTTCTCCTACGTGCTCAACGAGGTGCCCGGATCGATGATGTTCCTCGGCGGTACGCATCCCGACCGCGACCCCGGCACCGCGCCCGCCAATCACTCGAACCTGGTGAACTTCGACGAGGACGCCATGCCGACCGGCGTGGAGATGTACGTCCAGATGGCGATGCATCACTTGGCGGCCGCCCACTGACGCGGCGTTGCGATCAGGTCGCCGAGCGGTCGACGAGCTGCTCGGCGGGCACGCCGCCGTCGTGGTGGATGCGTTGCGAACCGATGGGTGACGGCGCGGTGGCGTAGGTCGAGGCGGCTGCGCCCAGGCCATCGATGAGTGCCTCGGTGTGCGGGGTCAGACCGTCTTCCCAATCCCACCACATCGGGCTCGATCCGCGTACTCGCGGCGGCAGCTCGAGCTGCACGCCGGCGTCGGTCGGGAGGTTCACCGGATTGTCCGCGTGGACCCCTCGGAGCTCCTTGGGGATCGTCTCGAGATCGTCGAGTACGTCGTAGGCGGGAAGGACGGCGCGGAGATGCGATGCGACATGTGCCGCCAGTGCACGATTCCGGCCACCGAGCAACAGCGACGTCATCAACGATCGCCGGCCGAAGCCGTGCACGGTGATCACGACGTCCACGTGATCGATGAACCCGGCCAGCGTCGCCGACTGGGCGGGCGACACCCTGGTCGACGGCAGGTGCAGTTCCCAGTCCGGCGGGTGGAGGACACCGTAGTACGACGCTCCGGATCGTTCGGCGGCCGCTCGGGCGATGACATCGGTCATCTCCTCGAGCCCGCCTCCGTGGAAGGCCATGAACCCGAACCGTCCCCGGAGCTCGCATTCCTCGACCACACCGTCGAGGGCGAGCAGCTCGGCGAACGAAGGGTGGACCATCGCCTCATCGTGGCATCGAGTGACCGCCGGTGCCGTGCGGCGACGGCCATTGGAACCGTATCGACACCGATCGTTCGTGGCCGAAGATGTGCGCGGTCGGGCTCGCCCGTTTAGCATCGCTTCGATGCTCGTGTGGATGGATCTGGAGATGACGGGGCTCGACCACACCTCCGACGTCATCGTCGAGATCGCGACGCTGGTGACGGACGACGACCTGAACATCGTCGCCGAAGGTCCTGATCTGGTCGTGCACCAGCCCGACGAGGTGCTGGCGAAGATGGACCCGTTCGTGGTCGACATGCACACCAGGTCGGGACTGCTCGATCAGATCAAGGCGTCCACGATCACCCTCGAAGAAGCGGGTGCCGAAACGCTGGCGTTCATCCGAGAGCATGCCCCGGTCGCCCGAACCGTGCCGCTGTGCGGCAACTCGATCGGAACCGACCGGCGGTTCCTCGCGGCATACCTGCCGGAGATCGAAGAGCACCTGCACTACCGCTCCGTCGACGTGTCGAGCCTCAAGGAGCTCATCCGTCGATGGCATCCGGATGTGCTCGCGCAGCGCGGCTGGAAGCAGGGCGCACACCGAGCTCTCGACGACATCCGCGAGAGCGTCGCCGAGCTGCAGCTGTACCGAACGCTGGTGTTCTGCGAGCCCAGCGAGGTCGCGCGACGCCTCGAGGTGATGCAGGCGGAACTGGCTGCCGCCGAGTCGGCCGCCGCCGGCAGCCCAGGTGACACCGTGCCGTCCGAGCCGAGCAACTCGTAGCGCGCGGTTCGCCGTACCGGTGCCGCAACCGGCACACTGTCGCCCATGCGCGCAGTGGTGATCGAGGAGTACGGCGGCCCGGAGGTCCTGCAGGTGACCGACGTCCCTGATCCGGTCCCCGGCCCCGATGAGATCTTGGTGTGCGTGGCGCACACTGCGATCAACCGGGCCGACACGCTCCAGCGCATGGGCGCCTATCCCGATCCCCAGCGCCGGGACCGGGAGATCCTCGGGCTCGAGTACGCCGGCACCGTCGGGGCCGTCGGCGACCGCGTCGGCCGGTGGCAGGTGGGTGACCGGGTGATGGGGATCGAGGCGGGCGCCTGCTACGCCGAGCAGGTGGTGACCCATGAACGTCAGGCGCTGCCCGTGCCGGGCTGGATCGAGTTGTCCGATGCCGCGGCGATCCCCGAGGTCTTCCTCACGGCATGGGATGCGCTCGTGGCGCAAGGTGGGCTGACGTCGGGCCGGTGGGCGCTCGTGCACGCCGGCGCATCCGGCGTCGGGACGGCCGCGATCCAGATCGCCAAGGCGATCGGCGCCAAGATCGCCGTCACGTGCTCGGCGGGCAAGATGGCGGCGTGCTCGGAGCTCGGGGCCGACCTCGTGCTGGAGCGTTCGCCCGCCGACTGGGCCGCTGCGCTCCGCGACGCGCTCCCCGGCGGTGTCGACACGATCCTCGACGTCGTCGGCGGCGACGAGGCCAACCGTAATCTGGGTGCGGTCAAGTCGCAGGGCACGATCGTGCAGGTCGGCCTGATGGGCGGCGGACTGACGTCCGTCAACCTGGGTCTGCTGCTCGTGAAGCGGGTGCACTGGATCGGTACCACGCTGCGTGCCCGGCCGATCGAACAGAAAGCGGCGCTCTCCCAGCGGTTCATCGCCGAGATGATCCCCCGGTTCGACGACGGCTCGTTGCGCCCCGTGATCGACTCGCGGTTCGCGCTCGACGACATCGCCGACGCGCACCGCCACATGGAGGCCAACGCGAACACCGGCAAGATACTCATCGACCTCTGACGTGCACCGGACGTCGTTCCGTCGCCGCGTCGGGTACGTCCAGAGGGTCGTCGTGGACGCCGTGACGTAGACAGCGGCGTGCTCACGGTGGATGGTGACTCCGGGTGACCTGGTGGTACGTCGACCGTGACGGGCTCGACGCCCATTCCGGGATGCCGGCATCGGGAGGCAGTGGCAGGTGCGAGCTGCCCGATGGCCGTGCGGGCGACGATGGCGGCTTCGTCCATCGTGAGGCGTGCGCTCTCGTCTCGGGCCGCGGGGAGATCGCCGGCAGCGAGCGCACCTGGGACCCATGCGGGCCACAGCGGATGGCGGAAGGTCCGGGTCACCGGTGGATGCTCGGCGGCGTCGCCGGCGGCCCACGAACATGCCGCCGTGAACGGTTGCACGTGCAACGTGGCCGGCGTGTTGGCCGTCAGCTCCACGGCGTGCCACACCTGGTGCGGCGACCGCTGCCGAACCACGCGAGATGTTCGATCGCGGCGTGGTCGGTGGACGCAGTGCGTCAGTCGCGCGGCCGCCCGAACTGATCCCGGCGCTTTCGGGCTGCCGCCCACCAGTTGGCCGTGATCAGCCACCAGTTGGTCGTGATCTACGCAGGTGATCCGACGGGCGGTCCACCGGTGCGAGCACCGAAAACTGCGAGTTCGGTTCACGTTCGCGCTCTGGACAGCCATGACGACACGGCTGACCGAACCGGAGCACGCGGCCCCGGGCGCGGTCCCGGAAGGAAATTCCGGATCGCGCGTATCAGAGAACGATGTTCTCCCCTCTGTGCTTCCGTCCGGAGCGACACCCGCCCGTTCAGGAACACCGGAGGAACCCGACATCATGACTCTCCTCGACATCATCATCAACGACGAGCCGGGGATCGTGACCGATCCCGACGTCGTCGACGAACCGGCCCTGTCGAGTTACGCCCGCTGTGCCGACGGCAACGGCACGCTCACGCACCTGTTCTTCTCGGACGACGAGTTCGACATCGCCCGGGCCAAGGCGATCTGCGGCAAGTGCGGTCTGGCCGACTCGTGCCTCGGTGACGCCCTCGATCGCGCCGAACCGTACGGCGTGTGGGGCGGTCAGCTCCTGGTCGAGGGGGTGGTCGTGGCGGTGAAGCGTGGGCGCGGCCGCCCCCCGAAGACCCCTCGACCGGTCCTGGTCGTGGACGAGGTGCCGATCCCTCCGCACCTCGTCGCCTGAGTCGCCCTCGGAGGTTGCTGCACGTCCCCCGCAGAAACCTCCTTGACGGCAACGTGCGCAGCGTGTTCCACTGGGATTTCGCTGCGCACGTTCGCGTTCGCTGCGAACCCGACGAGACACGCCACGGAAAGGACGAGACATGGTCACGACGACGACGCCACAGCTCGGTCCGGACCGCGCCCGCACTGCCGTCCCGTCCCACGCCACCGCGCTGCCGATGACGGGCGGCTGGCGTGACGGCTCGATCGCCCTGGGCTTGTGCGGCACCACCGGTCTGTTCGCACTCGCGAACACCGCGGGCGTGAAGGGTGCCACCACCTCGGTCGGCAACCCGACGCAGATCGAGCGCTCCACCCGGCACCTCGGAACGAGGTCGACGTAGCGACACGTCGAATCACCTCTCACCGAGGCCGCCGGGTTCCGTACCCGGCGGCCTTTTGAGTTTTTCGGCCCCGGTTTCCCACTGCAGAGAGCTCATGCGACACACCAGCCACCGCACCGACCGACATCACCAGCCCGCAACCATCACCGAACAGAAAGCCACACGATGAACACGATCCAGCTCCAGCCCATCGACGAAACCCTCGTCTCCACCGTCGCGGTTGCCCGCTGCGCCGACGGCAACGGCACGCTCACGCCGCTGTTCTTCTCCGATCACGTGCTCGACATCGCCCGGGCCAAGGCGATCTGCGCCCGGTGCGCGCTCGCCGAGGCGTGCTTGACCGACGCGCTCGAGCGGGAGGAGCCCTGGGGCGTGTGGGGAGGCGAGTTGCTTTCCGGAGGCCGCATCGTCGCCAACAAGAGACCCGGTGGGCGACCTCCCAAGAGGCCGCGGCCTCCGGTCATCGTGGACGAGTTCGGTGTCGTCGAGCAGGGCGACGAACCCGCGCCCGTCGCCTGATTCCCCGCCCGGCCCCGGGTCCGCCATGGTCCCGGGGCCGCACGGGTGACGGGCCGTGACGATCTCGTCGCAGGCCCGCGAATCGAGTTGGGACGGACCCGATTTCGCCGCTGCCACGTCGACCGGTCAGTCCGTAGCCTGTGGGCATGGACGTCTCGCGTCGCACGCTGCTCATCGCGGGTGGTGCCGGCGTCGGCGCCGCCGTCGTGAGCGTGCTCGGCGGAACGTGGCTCGAAGCCGCGCTCGACGACGACCAAGAGTTCGACGGCGAGGTCGTCCTGGACGAGCCTGGCATCTATCAACAACCACTCGACGACGTCAACGACGACGTCGCCGGCGATCCCGTTCCCGACGTGCCGCTCGTCGCGGTCGACGGCAGCCAGGTCCGACTGACGTCCGATCTGGCCCGGCCGATGGTCGTCAACCTGTGGTTCTCGAATTGCCCGCCGTGCCAGCGGGAGCTGCAGGACTTCGCCGAGGTCCACGACGAGGTCGGCGACCGGATCCGTTTCGTCGGGGTCGATCCGTTCGACACGGTCGACACGATGGAGCGCTTCGCACAGGCCCGGGGCGTCGAGTACGAGCTGCTGCGCGATCCCGATCGGACGTTCACGAACGAGATCGGCGTGGTCGCGTTCCCGGTGACCCTGTTCGTCGACACCGAGGGTCGCATCCTGCGGCAGACCGGTGAGATCGACGCGGGCGAACTCCGCGACGCCATCTCCGAGCTGTTCTGAGTCGGGGCGTTCCGATCGTCGGCGGTACCGTCGGGCCGTGACCGACGACCAACCCGTGCTCGCCGCTTCGATCCCCGTCCGGCCTGCCGCCACCGTCATGCTCGTACGCGACGCGGACGACGGCCTCGAGGTGTTCATGCTGCAACGCACCCACGGCGCCGCGTTCGCCCGAGGTCAATACGTGTTTCCCGGTGGGAGGGTCGACGACTCCGATCACGGTGAAACGTTCGAACCGATCTGCGACGGCCTCGATGACGCCACGGCCTCGCAGTTGCTGGGGCTCGACCATGGCGGCCTGGCGTGGCTGGTTGCCGCGGTTCGTGAGTGCTTCGAGGAGGCGGGCGTGTTGTTGGCGCGCCCGGTCGGCGTCGACGATGTGATCCGTTTCGACGACCCGGTCGTTGCCGAGCGGTTCAACGTCGCCCGTCACCAGGTGCACGACGGCAGCCTTTCGCTGGCGGCGTTGTGCACGCGGGAGGAGCTGATGCTGATGGTCGATCGGATGCACCTCGTCGATCACTGGATCACCCCGGTCGGCGAACGCCGCCGGTTCGACACCCGGTTCTTCATGGCGCACGCCCCCGCGGCGCAGGAGCCGCTGCATGACGACGGCGAGACGATCGCGAGCCTGTGGGTTCGCCCGGAGGATGCGTTGCACATGTGGCAGGACGGCGAGCTCCAGATGTTCCCGCCGACGGTGGCGAGCCTCCGTTTCCTGCATCCGCACGCGACGGCCGACGAAGCGATGGCAGCTGCCGCGCAGGTCGGGATCCCCCAGCCCGTCCTGCCCAAGGTGCAACTGGACGCGACCGGCAAGGTCACCGGCGTGATCCGCTCGGACGAACCCGGCTACGACGAGGTGTCGGAACCCGAGTTCGTCATCGGCTTCCCCCGCTGACCGCCCGTCGCGGTGTCTCAGTCGTGGTGGTGCGCGAGCGGAAGTGTTCCGGTCTGGCGCCATCCGGAGGTCGCCGACTCGAGCACGACGGCGACATCACGAGCACGTCGCCGCGCGCTCGCCACCTGCATGTCGTAGTCCGCGGCGTGAACGTCCGTGTGCAACTCGAGGTCCTCGACGTGGTACAGGTCACCGGACTCGATCGACGCGAACCGGTAGCAGATCAATGACACCGAGTCGACCGTTCGGAGCACGCTGTTCAGCGTTCGCAGACCATGTCCTGGTCCGTACGGCGTGTGTGCCAGCGGCAGACGGGAGACGGTGTCGAAGCACCGCCGCACCGACGCGTCGTAGAAGCAGGTCGTCGGTTGCAGCTCCCAGTTGGCGACCACAGCAGGCAGGGCGTGCGCCAGCGCATCGCCACGTTCCGACAGCACGTCGTACTCCGGAGGGCGTCGGACAGGTGCGTGCCGGAGCAGGATCGCGATCAATGGCGCAGACCCAACGAGGAGAGCTTCGTCTCGGCGCGCTCGAGTCGGTGTGGTTCGGCCGTGTCCCTGAGCAGGGTCGCAACAGCGGCCTGCGGTGTCCGCTGGAGATATGTCTCACGGGCTGCGTTGGCGCTTTCGACGACGCCGGCTCCGACCGCGAGGCTCAACAGCCACGGTGAGTAGATGCCGAGCGCGCCGCCGGTCGCCGTCAGGGACCCGGCGACCATTCGAACGAGCCGGTCCCGGCGGGCGTGGTCGAGATGAACGTATCGCTGGGTGTCGTCCACGAACCCGTCCACCCACGACGGGTCGTGGGAACCGCTCTCGGACGCAGCCATCGCCTGGCGCAGCGCCTTCGCGAGAGCCGGGGTGCGATGCTCGCGCGCCGTGTCCAGGAGCGTCATCGGCCGCTCCGGCCGAAAGCGGTCATCGAGGATCGGACCCAGCGCTGCCGCTGTGAGCGTGTGGTTCATGATCAGGTCGGCGATCGAGCCGGGATCGTCGGTCGGGGTCGCCTTCTGGGACGGGAGGAGACGCCGGAGCACGTCGTCCCAGGCGGCCACTCGACCAGCGGTCTGGTCGACCGGTCCACTTGCGAGGTAGATGCCCCCCGTCCGCTGTGCCGCCGCTCCCAAGTACCCCATGCGCATGTGCGTGATCAGCGCAGAGGTGTACCAGAACGCGGACGACCGTTGGCCGGCGTCGACTCTGACGCGGAGTTCGCGGAGATACGCGTCGAGCGGACGTTCGCCCATGTCCGTCGACGGGACCCCGGCGAGCGCGGCGAGCAGCTTGTTGCCCCAGTACCTGTCGGTCCACGAGTCGGTGAGCCAGGTGGAGTCGTCATCCCCGTCGGCCCTTCTCGTGACGAGGATTCCGACAATTGTGAGGTGGCTGCGCAGCAGTTGGTCCTGCTCCGCATCAATCGTGCGGCCGGTGTCAGGGGGACCAACCAGGCGAGACCCTTCGGTGTCGTCGCCGGGCTCGGTCAGCAGGACACCGCCGATGACGGTGTCCTGTGCGATCTCGTCGGGTGAGGGACGAGTCGTCGCACGCACCTCGATGCCGAGCGAAGCGGTCAGCTCCGACGTGAGTTCGCGGGTCTCCGGTGGCACCGTCGGGTCGACATCGAACTCGTCGCCGAACGCAACGACGGAGGCGACGAAGAGGCAGAGTTCCTCGAGCGACGCACGGTTACCCGTCGTCGTCTTGCCTACCGCATCGGATCGCAGGGTGGTGCCGACGCGCTGCAGGAGCCGATGATTGACGAGCGGAACCATGCCACGCCTAGCCATCGCGGCAGTATACGAATCCGGTCTCGAGGCCGGCGACGCCCGGCGGCTGCGCCGTGTCAGTCGTCGAAGGCGGCGGCGACGGCGTCGAGCATCCGGGCGGAGCAGCCGGCCATGTCGACCTCTTCGGGCTTCGTGGGCGGAGCGATCTCGACGACGATGCGTTCGGCGATCGAGCGGAACACGCTCGCAGCAGCACCGTCGTGCGCGATCGACACGGGCTGGCCGGCGTCGTTGCCGGCCGCGACGGCCGACTCGAGCGGCACCTCGCCGAGCAATGGCGCGCCGATCTCGCCGGCGAGGGCCTGACCACCGCCCGCCCCGAACAGCGCATACGTCTCGCCGTGGTCACACGTGAACGCGCTCATGTTCTCGATCACGCCGACGACGGGGAGGAAGCTGCGCTTGGCCATGTCGGCGGCCCGCTGGGCGACCTTCTGCGCCGCGAGCGCCGGCGTGGTGACGATCACCATCGACGTACGTGGCAGCAACCGGGCGAGGCCCATCTGCACGTCACCGGTGCCCGGCGGCATGTCGATCAACAAGTAGTCGAGGTCGCCCCACGCGACGTCGGCCAGGAACTGTTCGACGGCCTTGGTGAGCATCAGTCCGCGCCACATCAGCGCTGTCGACTCGTCGACCAGGAAGCCGGTCGACACGACCTTCAGCAGCCCGTCGCCGACCGGGAGCTCGTTGGGGATGATCTTCGGCTTGTCGGAGCCGGCGACGGCCTCGGCCTCCATCCGGTCGCTGATCCCGAGCAGGCGTGGCACCGAGAAACCCCAGATGTCGGCGTCGAGCACACCGACGGTGTGACCGGCCTGGGCCAGGGCGGCCGCGAGGTTGACCGTGACCGAACTCTTGCCGACGCCGCCCTTGCCGCTGGCGATCGCGAGCACGTGGCACGATGCGGGGATCTCGGTGTCAGGCGCCCGGTCGCGGGCATTCCATCGGGCCTTCGTCATCACCTCGGATCGCTCCTCGGCGTTCATCTCGCCCCAGGTGATCGTGACATCGGCGACGCCGGGATGCAGGCCCACGCGCTCTTGGACCTCGCGCTTGATGTCGGCGCGCAGCGGACAACCGCCGATCGTGAGCTTGATGCCGACGTCAACGACGCCGTCGTCGCCGATCGTCACACCGGGCACCATGCCCAGCGTGACGATGTCGGCGCCGAGCTCGGGGTCGATGACGGTGCCCAACACCGCCATCACCTCGTCTCGCGTCGGGGGTGAAGCGATCGTCGATCCGGCCATGCGGTGATTTTACCGGCCCTCACCGTGTAATCTCGTGGTCATGACCGGGAATCGAGCGCCGCAGGCACCCGATCCCCAGGCGCGACTCGACCTCTTCAAGACTCTGGGCGACAACACCCGCTACGCGATCTACCTCGAACTGGCCCGGGCCGCCAAGCCGCTCACGACCTCGGAGATCGCCGACACGATCGAACTCCACCCGAACACCGTGCGACCGCACCTCGATCGTATGCGGGATGCGGGGCTGATCGAGGTGGCGGTCGGAGGTCGCGGCGAGATCGGCCGGCCCCAGCACCGGTATTCGCTGGTCACCGACGCTCCGTCGCTCGGTCTCGAACCACCGGTGATGCCGATGCTCGCCGGCATGCTGCTCGCGATGGCTGAACGCCTCGGAGCCGGGGCGGAGGACGCCGAAGCCGTCGGGGCCGCCGAGGGTGAGGGCCGCGCCCGTGGATTCGCCGCCGCTCCCTCGACGCTCGAAGCCATCGTGTCCGACCTCGACATCCTGGGGTTCGACCCCGTGGTCTCCGACGACGCCGACGACCCGGCCGCGGCCGTGATCGCGTTCGCGAACTGCCCCTTCGACGACCTCGCGACGACGCACCCCGAACTGGTCTGCAGTCTGCACCACGGTCTGATCGCCGGCTTCGTGCGCGAGATGGGCGACGCCGAGGTGCGATCGTTCTGCACGATCGCCGATCGGACCCCGTGCCAGGTCACGATCGGTGACCCGGCCGGTCGGTGACTGCCTGCAGTGATGTCACCGGGGCCAGCCGGTAGGATGCCCGATGAGATCAACCTCGACCGACAACCGAGCGATCCGCAGCCGAACTCTGCAGAAGGGGATTGACGATGATCACGTTGACCGACACCGCCGCATCCAAGGTGACCGAACTGCTCGAGGCCGAAGGCGCTGACGAGCTGGCGCTCCGGGTCGCCGTGCGTCCGGGCGGCTGCAGTGGGTTCTCGTACGAGATGTTCTTCGACGGCGACATCACGGGTGACGACGAGCAGGCGACCTTCGGCGCAGCCAAGGTCGTCGTCGATCCCGCCTCCGCCCAGCTGCTCCAGGGCGCCACGCTCGACTACAAGGACGGTTTGGAGCAGTCGGGATTCTCGATCACGAACCCGAACGCATCCCGCACCTGCGGGTGCGGCCAGAGCTTCTCCTGACGTCGGTTCGCCGACGTTTGTGTTGCACTCCCTTGACGAAGTTGGAAGGCCTCGCGCCGAGTGAGATCGTGAGCGCCCATGGTGTCGTCGTCCGCCCAGCCCGCGTCGCGCTACCGACGCCGCATCTTGGGTGTGGGCGCGTTGCTCACCGGTGCGCTGTACGTGATCGGCGCGCCGATCTTCAACGGCCGCATCGAGGCCGACCTCGATCGCCGGGTGCCTGCTGAGCTCGAGGCCGCCGGATACGACGGTGTCACCGCAGCGTTCTCCGGTCAGGACGGCACACTGACGTGCAGGGCGCCGCTCGACGATCCGGAGCGTGCACGGGCAGCCGCCTACGAGGTCTGGGGCGTGCGCGCGATCGAACTCGATCGTTCGTGCCGGGTGAACACGCCCCCGGTGGCGACGACGGCCGCTACCACGCCCCCCGACGAGGCGTCCGAAGACACCGGGGGGGCCGCATCGTCCGACGAGATCACCGAGACGACGCCGGCCACTGCGCCACCATCGACCACGACCGATTCCGACCTCGCGACGGTGCACGACATCGTCGCCGCCAACCCTGAGCTTGCGTTCCTGGCGGTGTTGCTCGCCGACGCCGACATCGGCCGCACCGGCGACTCCGTCACGCTGTTCGCGCCCAGCAACGCAGCGTTCGACGCAATGCCGGCCGACGTCCTCGGTCGGCTGCAGAACGACCCCGATCTGCTCGAGCGGTCGCTGAACCACCACGCCGTCGACGGGATCATCCGGAGCTCCGAACTGGTCGACGGTGACCTCACCGCCCTCGACGGCAGCATGTTGTCCGTGGTGGTCGGCGACGACATCTCCGTCGGTGGTGCCACGATCGTCGACGCCGACATCGTGGCAAGCAACGGGATCGTCCACGTGATCGACAGCGTCATCCTGGTGCCGGAGACCGACGCCGACCAGGACGTGGCAGGCGTGACCGCGACCTTCGACGGTGAGCGGATCGTGCTGATCGGTGTCGTCGCGAGCGAGGTCGAGCGTGAGATCCTCGCCCGGGCCTCCGTCGACGCCGTCGGTGAGGACTTCGTGGTCGACGAGATGACGACCGATCCCGATACCGGCCTCGATTCGGATGTCGCCGAGCGGATGGCGACGCTCCTCCGGGCGACGGCGGGCAGGCTGGTGTCGGCCGAGATCGGCTTCGACGGCGCGGAGTTGTACGTCGACGGCGTCGTCGCCTCCGACACCGACGGTGCGGCCTTCGAGGAGGTCGCTTCTGCGGTCGGCGCCGAGTCCGCGCTCGCTGCGTCACCGGATGCCACCGATGCCGACGCCGACGAGCTCGAGGACCAGCTCAACTCGTTCGTCGGCGAGAACCCGATTCTCTTCGAGCCGAGCTCGGCGGTGCTCGACGGGTCGGCGTTCGAGGTGATCGACCGTCTCGCCCAGCTGGCCCAGCAGTTCGCCGGCGTCGCGATCACGGTCGAGGGCCATACCGACAGTGACGGCGTCCCGATCGAGAATCTGCAGCTGAGCCAGGATCGGGCCGCGGCCGTGCAAGCGGCACTACTCGAGCGGGGCCTCACCGACGTGGACGCCCTCGGCTTCGGGAGTGAGCAACCCGTGCTCGTCGACGGGGTCGAGGACAAAGCCGCCAGCCGGCGCGTCGAGTTCCGCGTGGTCACCACGGCGTGAGTCCACACCTGCCACGATGCAACGAGATGACGGAGGTGAACGTTCGATGCCCTACACGCTGATGAAGGGGCTGGCGTGGGTGCTGATCGCCGTCGTGCTCGGCATCGTCATCGGGTGGCTCTTGCGGAGTGTCGCCGCCAAACGCCAGATCGAGCGGGCCAGGATCGCCCGGCTCGAGAGTGCCGACCACGCCGAACTCGAGCGGCTCCGCAGCAGGGTGGCGAATCTCGAACCGGTCGTCGACGAACGCGACCGGCTGCGGACCGAACTGGCTCGTGCCGACCGACCGGGACCGCCAGCACCTTCGACGGTTGCTGCCGAGTCCTCGACGACCGTCGGTGCGCCGCCCGGCGACGTCGACCCGCTCGATGTCGCTGCAGCGGTGCTCGGCAGGCGGATCGAGTTCGACGACCTGACCGTCGTCGAAGGCATCGGCCCGAAGATCGCCGAATTGTGCCATGGCATCGGCATCCGCACCTGGGCCGAACTGTCGACGACGGAGGTCTCGTTGCTGCGCACGATGCTCAATGACGCCGGTCAGCGGTTCAAGGCTCACGATCCGTCGTCGTGGCCCGAGCAGGCGGCGCTGCTCGCCGCCGGCGCCTGGAGCGAGTTCGAGACGTTCACCGAGCAACTCGACGGTGGTCGCCCTGTCGACTGACACCGACGCAGCCGAGATCGTCGAGTTCGAGCTCAACGGCGATCAGGTCCAGGTTCAGGCAGCGGGTTCGCTGCTCGACTCCTTGCGAGAGACGCTCGGCGTGCGTTCGGTGAAGGACGGATGCAGCCCCCAGGGTCAGTGCGGGTGCTGCACCGTGTGGGTCGACGGCCAGCCACGCGTGTCGTGTGTGACGCCGGTCACGCGCGTTCGCGGTCGATCGGTGACGACCCTCGAAGGCCTCGCCGACACCGAGGCCTGGGCGGCGTCGTTCTGTGATCGGGGCGGAAGCCAGTGCGGCTTCTGCACACCCGGCATCATCATGCGTGCGGCTGCGCTCCCCGACGAGAAACGTTCGTCGCCCGATGCGGTTCGTCAGGCGCTGCTCGCCCACCTGTGTCGGTGCACCGGCTGGCAACCGGTCGTGGAGTCGATCGTCCGAGTCGGCGAACCGACGCGTCACGGCCGATCGAGCGAAGCCGCCGCTCGCCGCGCCTGGCTGGAAGGTGGCGTCGAGCAGGCGGTCGGGGTCGATGTGGCACTGGGACGGGGCGGGTTCGCCGACGATGCGGCTCCGCTCGACGCACTCGTCGCGGTTCGATCGGCGGCCGGCGGCTGGGTGGTCGGCGACTCGCTCCAGGCTGCCCGTCTGGCGAGTGGCAAGGTACAGGGCCGGCGCACGACAGCTCCCTTGTCGTGGCCGCTCGACGTGCCCGACGGAGACTGGGCTCGCACGCTTCGGACGACCTGGGTCGAGCCCGGGTACCTCGAGCCCGATGCCTCGTGGTGTGAGCCCGGTGGAACACCGATGAGCTCGCACGGCAACGGCGGAGCGTTCGGGGGCAAGCAGAGTGGTGTGCTGGGAGACGTCGCCCGGCGGTTGGCCGCCGAGCACGGGCGAACGGTTCGAGTGCTGAGCACCCGTGAGGACGTCGTGATCACCGGCCCGAAGCGGCCGCCGATCGCAGCCGGGTTCCGTGCCGACGGTTCGGGGATCATGCGGGTGGTCCGGACCGACGGTGTCGCCGATGTGATCCGATCCGTGGCACCCGATCTCGAGGTCGTGGAGATCGATGTCGTCGGTCCGCCCACGTCGACCGCGCTGCGAGGTGCCGGATGGGTCGAGGCGTCCATCCTGCTGGCATCGTTGCGGGCCGGCCCCACGTTCAGCGTACGCGCACCGAACGGTTCGGTCGCGGCCGCCGCAATCCTCGACGACGGGTCGATCACGGTCGAAGTCGAGTGTGGTGAGGTGCTCGACGAGGTCGTGCTGCGCAGCTATTGCGTCGGCGCGGCCCATATGGCGTTGGGGTGGGTCACGTCCGAGGGGCTGTCGATCGACGAGTCGGGGGTTCCGCACGATCTCACCATCCGTTCGTTCGGCATCCTGCGCGCCATCGACACGCCGCCGATCTCGGTCGGGCTGATCGAGAGCGACGCCGAGCCCGTCAACGGGAGCGATGCCGTGTTCGCGGCCGTCGCCACGGCCGCATGGGCGCGAGCAGGCTGGGCTCCGGACTGGCCGACCGCGCACTGACGCGAACGATCTAGATGTACATCTAGAGCCGCGATGCGTCATGTGTCGGCGGGCCGTCCGGTGGGCTACCGTTCGCGCGATGAGCAAGCCACTGGGTCCGTACACGCCCGCCGTTCGAGCCGGCGATTTCATCTTCGTCTCCGGTCAGGTCGGGATGGCCGACGGCTCGTTGCCGAACGGTGTCGCCGCGCAGACGTCGCAGGCGATCGAGAACCTCGCCGGCCAACTGGCATCGATGGGGGCCACGCTCGACGATGTGGTCAAGACGACGTGCTTCCTCGTCGACATGGACGCGTTCGTCACCTTCAACGAGGCGTACGTGGCCGGATTCGGTTCGCACCGCCCCGCCCGGTCGACGGTCGCGGTCCGAGAGTTGCCGGTGAAGGCCGTCGTCGAGATCGAAGCCATCGCCCACCACCCGGTGAGCTGACGCCGAGCGGCCCCGCCCGCCCCGCGGCGAACGTTCGAAGTGGGTCGACACGCCGACCCGCGAGCTAACCTGACGTCCATGGCCGGAGCGATCGCGATCGTCGTCGTACTGTTGCTGATCCCGGTGGTCGTCCTGATCAGCGGCGGGATCGGGTCGGCCATTCTCGGCTACTTCCTGCAGCGTGACGGCGAGATCCGCAACGAGGGCAGCGAGCTCCTCGCCCTCGACGACTGACGGGTGAACGCCGCCGGCGACGGCATCTGACACACTCGGCACCATGCACCGCCACGACACCTCCACCGAGGTGCTCACCCAGGCGATCGTCCGGTACGCGATCGACAGGATTCGGCTCGATCCACCTCCGCTCGACGGGCCACGGACACCGAGCGAGCTTCGGGCGATGGCCGGGAGGACCGTCACGTCCCGTGGCATCGGTGGTCTCGAAGCCCTGCGGGTGTTCGGCGACGTACTGGCGCCCGCATGCATCTCGGTCGACCACCCCCGGTTCCTGTCGTTCGTTCCTGCCGCGCCGACCGAGGCGGCGATCCTGTTCGACCTCGTCGTCGGTGCGTCGAGCATCTACGCCGGCTCCTGGCTCGAGGGCGGCGGTGCCGTGTTCGCCGAGAACGAAGCGCTGCGCTGGATCGCCGATCTCGCGGGTCTGCCGACGGAGGCGGGGGGCGTGTTCGTGTCGGGTGGCACGGCCGGCAACCTCAGTGCCCTCATCGCCGCGCGGTGGAAGTGGCGCCACGACGCGAATGGTGCCCACGATCGAACGCATGGCCTCGTACTCGCGTCGAGCGGGGCCCACTCGTCGATCGTTCAGGCGGGAAGGGCCATGGACGTCGACGTCATCGAAGTGCCGGCCGACGACTCCGGACGCATGCACGGCTCTGCCCTGCGTCAGACGCTCGACGAACTCGACGACGCCGACCGCGCCCGACTGTTCGCGGTGGTCGCCACGAGCGGCACGACGAACGCCGGCATCATCGACGACCTCGCGGGTGTGGCCGATGCCTGCCGAGAACATGCACTCTGGTTCCACGTCGACGGCGCCTACGGTGGCGCCGCTCTGGCTGCGCCGAGCGTCCGCCAGCGCTTCGACGGAATCGAGCGCGCCGACAGTTTCATCGTCGACCCGCACAAGTGGCTGTTCGCACCATTCGACTGCTGTGCCCTGCTGTACCGTGACCCACGCGTGGCGCGGGCTGCACACACGCAGCAGGCGGAGTACCTCGATGTGCTCCACGACGACGACGAGTGGAACGCAAGCGACTATGCCCACCACCTGTCGCGGCGAGCACGTGGACTACCACTGTGGTTCAGCCTCGCCACACACGGCACCGACGCGTACGCCGAAGCGGTCGAGACCACCCTGACCGTTGCTCACGCAGGTGCCGCCCTGATCCGGGCCAGCGATCACTGTGAACTCGTGCTCGAGCCCGAGCTGTCCGTGGTCGTGTTCCGTCGGGTCGGATGGGAGCCCAACCGGTATCTGACATGGAGCCAACGACAACTCGCCGATCAGGAGTCGTTCGTCGTGCCCACGTCGTGGCGCGGTGAGACGGTGTTGCGCTACTGCGTCGTCAACCCGCTCACGACGATCGACGACATCGCCGCGGTCATCGAGTCGCTCCGGTGACACCGGTGGCCGTGCCACGTTCGTCGCGAGGACGCCGCTCGTGCGCAGCGGGCAGCCCGTCCGTGCACGGACGGACGGCTCCGTGCAGGTGGGCGTGTCACTCGGCAGGTGCGCCGGCGTGATCGAACGATGCTGCCGCGTCGCGGCCGGTAAGCGGCAGAATGGGCGGTCGTGGTTCGTCGCTCGGCCCCTCTGATCGCTTCGGCACTCGTGTTGCTGCTCGGCGCCTGCGGGCTGGACGATCGACCGAGCGGTGTCGATGCACTCGGCATGGAGGCGTTGGACGTCGACGGGACTGCCGACCCGTCGGTTCCGACGACCATCGACGTCGCCCAGCCACTCGATGTGTCGAGCGAGTTCGACGGTGTCGTCGAGGAGATCGAGACACTGGTCGAGCCCACGATCGGCCGACCGTCGACGGTCGCGGTCGTGGGCGACTCGTTGACGCTGTCGGCCGAGGACGAGATCGTCAGGGCACTGGTCCGCCGGGGTCTGCACGTACTCGCGATCGACGGCGTCGAGAGTCGGCGGATGAGTCGCGGGAGCAGTCGCCTGCCACCAGGGACCGACGCGGTCGCGGCGATCGAATCGGTGACCGATCCCGGCGTGTGGGTGATCGCGCTCGGGACGAACGACGTGGCGTCCGACGAGTCGCTCGACGAGTTTCGCACCGAGATGCGTGACGTGCTCGATCTGATCCCCGCCGACGATCCGGTCATCTGGGTCGACCTCTGGATCGCAGGTCGTGAGGAGGCGGTCGCCCGGGCCAATCGTATGATCCGTGTCGAGCTCGGCCGCCGGGACGGTGGTTCGGCGGTCGTCGATTGGTACTCGCACGGGACCGAGGAAGGCGTGATCACGTCGGACGGCGTTCACCTCACCCAGTCCGGCCAGGACCTCTTCGCCGATTCGATCGCCGCTTCGGTCGACGTGCTCTTCGCAGAGTGAGTCCACACGTCGTCGTCGGCTGGTCGCAGGTGACGCTTCGGATCCGTCCCCCGGTCGGGACAAGATGTCGGCGAGTATCGCGCTGACCCCGGGGGAACGGCTGGATCGTGCGGCGCCGGCGCGCGCCGAGCCCGAGGTGAGCGGGTTCAGTGGGCGGCCTCCTCGATCCTGATGGTCAGGATCGCGATGTCGTCGCGTGGTCGATCGCTCTCGCAGAGTCGATCGAACAAGCGGTCGGCGAGATCGGGAGCCGACGTGTCGATCGTCGCGAGCGTCTGCTGCAGCTGGGCGAGGCCGGAGTCGATCGACCCCGCGGGACCCTCGATGAGGCCGTCGGTGTACAGCACGAGCGTGTCTCCGTCGGCGAGCGATCGGCGGCTGGCATCGTAGACGTGATCGAAGCCCGACCCGAGCGGCGGGCCGTGGGTGTGGTCCAGCGTCTCGACCGTGCCATCGGCTCCCACCAGCACCGGGTGCGGATGACCGGCGGTCGACCACGTGAGTTCCCGCGTGGCGTGATCGAGTCTTGCGACGATGCCGGTGGTGAAGGTCGACGCGAGCTGCGTGAGCACCCGTGCCGCCTCGGTCGTCACCCTGGCCGGATCGAGACCCTGGTGGGCGAGCGCATGCACCGTCGACCGCGCACGGCCCATCTCGCCGATCGCGACGACCCCGTGATTGGCGATGTCGCCGATCGTGATCAGGCTGGTGGCATCGTCGAGGTCGATGATGTCATACCAATCGCCGCCCGCATCGGTCCCGACCGCGGCGGCTCGGTAACGATGCGACATGCGTACGCCGCCGATCGCATCGAGACGAGGCTGGAAGGCCTCTTCGACCGGGCGCATCGCGGCGGGTCGCTGTGCGACGAGCTGCGCTCGTGACGCGGCCTGCGCGGTCAGGTTGGCGAGCGTGAGCCGGATGGGTGTGTCGAAGTGGGTCGGTCGGTCGAACTTCACCCCGATCGCGCCCATCGGCTGTTCCTCGGCGTACAAGCGCAGCACGGCCCACGCCTCATGGCCGCCGGACTCGACCACCGATCGTTGCTGCGGGTACCGCTCGAGGAATGCCGATCGGTTCGTGAAGAGGACGGGCTCACCTGTCGAGAGCACATCCGAGTACGGGTCGCGGCCCGGCTCGATCGCGAATGGCGTCCACGCTTCGGACGGCTCGCCGCCGCCGGACTCGACGAACTCGAATCGGTCGCCGTCGGCCAGCACGAGCGAGCCGGCCGCCGCTTCGACCATCGCCAGCCCGTGACGCATCACCGCTCGCCCGACCTCGACCGGATCGGAGGCCCCGACCAGCGACGACGCGAGGTCGTTGAGCGAGCGGAGTCGGCCGACCGTCGATGTGAACAGGCTGTCCAAGGCACGGGTCTGCGATGACGACGTGGCGCTGACCGGATGTCCGTCGACGTGGAGTCGGAGCCGTTCGTCGATGAACGTCGTGACCTCCTCCGGATTGTTCAGGATCATCTCGACCCTGCCGCCGGCGTCGAAGATGGGGAGATCGGTGACGTGCCAGTAGCGCGGCTGGAACTCGCCGTCATCGACGACGTCGTAGCGGATCAAGGGCATCGAATCGGCCTGCCCGGTCTCGAGCACGGCCGTCAACGAGCGACGCAAACTCGTCGGCCCGTCGTGATCGCGGTCGGCGGGGTTCTCGGGGAACACCTCGAAGATGTTCCGTCCGAGGAGCTCCCGCTCCGATCGGTCGGTGATCTCCAGGTATGCGCTGCTCGCCGCCACGTGGTGCAGGTCACGCGAGAGCACCGCCAACGGTGACTTCATCGAGTGGAAGATGGCGGCCAGTCTCGATCCCAGCGTACGCCAGGCGGCGGAGACCGTCTCGGTCCGGCACCGACCCGATCGTACCCGACCGGTCGACAGGAGGCCCCGAGGACACCTCGACCGATGCACCGTGTGGATCTTCGCGACCCGCATCCGGTCGGTGCACGTGCCGACTTCTTGGGTGAAACCTGACATGATCCGCCTCTGGAGTCGACCGATGACCACCTTGGCGACCGCGTGGGAGTACCGATGACGAAGAACACGAACGATGTGGGGGATCGCGACCGATGCTCTCGGCCGGCGCGGCTCGCCGCCGTGCTCGCGCTCCTCGCAGGTCTGCTGGTCGTGGGGGTGACGACGAATCGGCCGGTGGCCCGCTCGGCTCCGATCGCGCTCCAGTCGGTGGTGCCGGCGCGGGTGTTCGAGTCGCGTGTGGGTGAGGTGACGGTGGATGGGGTGTTGGCGGGTGGTGGTCGTGTTGGTGCGGGTTCGGTGACGGAGGTGTTGGTGGCGGGTCGTGGTGGTGTGGATGTGGATGTGTCGGCGGTGATGTTGAACGTGACGGCGGTGGCGCCGGCGGCGGCGGGGTTCTTGACGGTGTTTCCGTGTGGGTCGGCGGTGCCGGGTGCGTCGAGTGTGAACTATGCGGCTGGTGATGTGGTGCCGAATGCGGTGTTGGCGAAGGTGGGTGGTGGGGGGAAGGTGTGTGTGTTCTCGTTGGCGGAGACCGATCTGGTGGTCGATGTGAACGGGTTCGTGCCGGCTGGTGGTTCGCCGGTGTCGGTGGTGCCGGCGCGGGTGTTCGAGTCGCGTGTGGGCGAGGTGACGGTGGATGGGGTGTTGGCGGGTGGTGGTCGTGTTGGTGCGGGTTCGGTGACGGAGGTGTTGGTGGCGGGTCGTGGTGGTGTGGATGTGGATGTGTCGGCGGTGATGTTGAACGTGACGGCGGTGGCGCCGGCGGCGGCGGGGTTCTTGACGGTGTTTCCGTGTGGGTCGGCGGTGCCGGGTGCGTCGAGTGTGAACTATGCGGCTGGTGATGTGGTGCCGAATGCGGTGTTGGCGAAGGTGGGTGGTGGGGGGAAGGTGTGTGTGTTCTCGTTGGCGGAGACCGATCTGGTGGTCGATGTGAACGGGTTCGTGCCGGCTGGTGGTTCGCCGGTGTCGGTGGTGCCGGCGCGGGTGTTCGAGTCGCGTGTGGGTGAGGTGACGGTGGATGGGGTGTTGGCGGGTGGTGGTCGTGTTGGTGCGGGTTCGGTGACGGAGGTGTTGGTGGCGGGTCGTGGTGGTGTGGATGTGGATGTGTCGGCGGTGATGTTGAACGTGACGGCGGTGGCGCCGGCGGCGGCGGGGTTCTTGACGGTGTTTCCGTGTGGGTCGGCGGTGCCGGGTGCGTCGAGTGTGAACTATGCGGCTGGTGATGTGGTGCCGAATGCGGTGTTGGCGAAGGTGGGTGGTGGGGGGAAGGTGTGTGTGTTCTCGTTGGCGGAGACCGATCTGGTGGTCGATGTGAACGGGTTCGTGCCGGCTGCGACGAACGGCGCCACCACGACCGGACCGACCACGACCGCCGTGACGACCAGCGGCTCCACCACGATCGTCGCCACCACGACCACGATGCCGGCTGCGACGACCACCACGGTCGCCGCCCCGACGACCACGACGATCGGCGGCCCGACGACGAGCACCACCGCGCCGACCACCACGACCACCACGACCACGTCCACCACCACAACGACGTCCACCACCACGACGACGTCCGTCTCCTCCACCACCACGACGACGATGCCGAGTCCGGTGGCGACGGTGGTGCCGCCGTCCACGACCCTGCCACCGGCCAGCTCACCGACCACGGGTACGTTCGCGTTCCTCACGACGTACACCTTCAGCGGCCAGACGCAGCCGGCGCGCTGGAATCCGTGCCAACCGATCGAGTACCTCGTGAACGCCGACCGGGCGACGCCCGCCGAGATCGCCCTGTTGAACAGCGCGATCGCCACCGTCGAGCAGGCGACGGCGCTCGACTTCGTCTTCGTGGGCACGACGTCGGCCGGGCTCGATCTCTCGGTGCCCGCCGCCAGCGGCGCCGACGCGGTGCTCGTTTTCTCGGACCAGACCGCGACGCCCGATCTCGCCGGTTCGGTCATCGGTCTCGGGGGCTCGGCTTCGTCGGCCTGGATCGACGACGGCACCCTGTGGGCGAGGCGATCGTCGGGTGGCGCGATGGTCGACGTCGACGCCAGTGAGAGCATCCAGGAACGCGTCTGGATGCACGAGCTGGGCCACATGCTGGGTCTCGATCACGTCGGCGACCCGACCGAGTTGATGTACTTCTCGCTCGGAAGTCAGCCCGGCTTCGGGCCGGGCGACCTCGAGGGTCTCTGGAATCTCGGCGCGGCCCAGCCGTGCATCCCCGATCGACCCTTCGGTGCGTCGGCTCGATCGGACGACGGCGCGGGTCCCGAGGGTCCGGTGCTGGACGTGCCGTCGGGTGACGCCGACTGGTGAGCACCGCGCTCGCGACGATGTCGAAGCGGGATCGCTGCCGACGGTTCCACAGCCACGCCGCAGCATCGGCGACGCCGGGTCGTCGGTGGCTGCGTCAGCTGCCCCAGCGGGACTGACCGAATCGGTAGCCGACCGAACGCACCGTGGCGATCAGGTTGGCGTGCTCCTCGCCGAGCTTGGCGCGCAGGCGCCGGACGTGTACGTCGACGGTGCGCGCACCGCCGTAGTACTCGTAGCCCCAGACCCGTGACAGCAGGATCTCCCGGGTGAAGACCTTGCCCGGGTTCTGGGCCAGGAACTTCAGCAATTCGTACTCCATGTAGGTCAGGTCGAGCGGTCGGGCCGCGATCGTGGCCTGGTACGTCTCGAGATTGAGCAGCAGGTCGCCGTACTCCACGAGGTCGGTACGGACCTCGGCGTCGCCGTTGTTCGACCACATCAGATGGCGCATCCGGGCCTCGAACTCGGCCGGGTGGAACGGTACGAGACAGAAGTCGTCGTACAGATCGTCGCGGAGTTCCAGGTCGGCGAGCTGAGCACCGCCGATCAGCACCATCACCGCGATCGAAGCGTTGTCCTTGCGGAGGCTGCGGGCGAAGGCCCACGTGCTCTCCGTTGCCTCGGAGCAGTCGATGACAGCACCCGCCCACCCGTCGGCCGGTTCGTGGTCGCCGGCCTCGTCGGCGGACGCGACCGCCTTCCACGAATAGCCGGCGAGATCGAGCACGCGGGCGACGTCGGGACCCACCGGATCGGCGAACACGGCGATCGACCGGTGATCGTGCTGGCTCACATCGACCCCAGGTATCGATCGAGCTCGAACTGGCTGACATGGGTCTTGTAGTCGCGCCACTCGCGCCGCTTGTTGCGGAGGAACCACTCGAAGATGTGTTCGCCCAGCGCCTCCTGCACCAGTTCGGACCGCTCCATCGTGTGGAGCGCGTCGGAGAGCGACTGGGGGAGCTGGTTGATGCCCAGCTTGGTCAGCGCCGCATCGTCCATCTCGAAGAGATTGGCGTCCGCCTCCTCCGGCAGCTCGTACTCCTCCTGGATGCCGCGCATGCCGGCGGCCAGGAGCAGACTGAACGCGAGGTACGGGTTGCAGCCGGGATCGGGGGACCGGTACTCGATCCGGGTCGCGAGTGGGTTGCCCTTCTTCGCGATCGGCACCCGGATGAGGCCACTGCGGTTGTTGCGGGCCCAGCTGATGTGCACGGGGGCCTCGAAGCCGGGAACCAGCCGCTTGTAACTGTTGACGGTCTGGTTGGTGATCGCTGTGATTTCGGCAGCGTGCGTGATCAAGCCCGCCATGAACGACTTCGCCAGGGGTGACAACTGGTGTTCGTCGTCGTGGTCGAAGAACGCGTTCTCGTCGCCGCGGAACAGCGACATGTGGAGGTGCATCCCCGAACCTTGCAGCCCGGCGAGAGGCTTGGGCATGAACGTGGCATGGACCCCCTGACTCGCCGCAACCTCTTTCACGACGAGCCGGAACGTCATCACGCTGTCGGCCATCGTGAGCGCATCGGTGTGCCGCAGGTCGATCTCCTGCTGGCTGGGGGAGTCCTCGTGGAAGCTGTACTCGACAGGGATGCTCATCTGCTCGAGCTTGCGGATCGTCTCCTTGCGGAGATCGCCGGCCGCGTCACGGGTGGTGAGGTCGAAGTAGCTGCCCTGGTCGAGCGGTGTCGGACGTTGCCCGCGCTCGGGCTGCTCGAAGTAGAAGAACTCGATGTCGGGCGCGATGTAGAACGTGAGGCCGTGGTCGTGGGCCGATTGCACGTGGCGCCGCAGCACCTGGCGCGGATCGCCCTGGAACGGCGTGCCGTCCAGGTTCTGGATGTCGCAGAAGACCCGGGCCTCTGCCGCACCCGGCTCGCTCCAGGGGATCAGCTCGAACGTGTCGGGATCCGGGACCGCGAGCACGTCCGATTCCTGGATCCGTGAGAACCCGTCGATCGACGACCCGTCGAACGTCATGCCGTCCTCGAGCGCGTTCTCGAGTTCGGCCGGGCTGATCGCGAAGCTCTTGAGGTTCCCGAGCACGTCGGTGAACCACAGCCGCACGAGGCGGACGCCGCGCTCCTCCACGGTGCGCAGCACGTAGTCGCGGTGTTGATCGAGCATCGTGGTTCCAGTCTGGTGGGTTCGGTGCCGTTTCGAAAGCGGCTGGTTCGGCGGAAAACACGGACGGGAGCCCCGAGGGGCTCCCGTCCGTCGATTCAGCTCACGCCTGAGCTGGTCACTTCTTGGCGGCGGCCTTCTTCTTGGCGACCGTCTTCTTGACCTTCTTGCCCGTCTTCGGCTCGAGCGACTCGCAGATGATCTCGGTGATCATGCGGGAGACCACGTACGGATCGCAGTTCGCGTTGGGTCGACGATCTTCGGCGTATCCCTTGCCGTCCTTCTCCACCTGCCACGGGATGCGGATCGAGGCACCACGGTCGGACAGGCCGTAGCTGAACTCGTTCCACGGAGCGGTCTCGTGGAGACCCGTGAGCCGGCTCTCGATGTCGTGGCCGTAGTTCTCCACGAGCTCCATGTAGTTGTCGCCGATCGCCTCGCAGGCGTTGATGATCGCTTCGTAGTTCTCGCGCATCGCCACGTTCGAGAAGTTCGTGTGGCAGCCGGCGCCGTTCCAGTCGCCCTTCACCGGCTTGGCGTCGAGGCTGATGACGACGTCGTAGTCCTCGGCGATCCGGTGCAGGAGCCAGCGGGCCACGTGCAACTGGTCACCGACGGCGGTCGGACCGAGCGGACCGATCTGGAACTCCCACTGTCCGGGCATGACCTCGGGGTTGGTGCCCGAGATGGACAGGCCGGCGTCGATGCATGCCTGGGTGTGCCGCTCGACGATCTCGCGGCCCATGATCCGACCGGTGCCGACACCGCAGTAGTACGGGCCCTGTGGCGCCGGGTGGCCGCCGCCCGGGGGGAATCCGATCGGTGTGCCGTCGACGCGGAGCATCGTGTACTCCTGCTCCAGCCCGAACCACATCTCACGGTCGGCGTACTTCTTCTCCACACGCGCGCAGGCGGCGCGGGTGTCGGTGACGTGCGGCCGGCCGGTCGATGCGACCATGACCTCGCACATCACCAGGATGTTCCGGCCGCCGCGGATCGGATCGTGGCAGTGGAACACCGGCTTCAGCACGCAGTCCGACTTGTCGCCGGTCGCCTGATTCGTCGACGAGCCGTCGAATCCCCAGATCGGCGGTTCGGAGATCTCGTCGTGCAGGATTCGGGTCTTGCTGCGAAGCAGGTTGGTCGGCTCGGTTCCGTCGAGCCAGATGTATTCAGCTTGATACGCCACGGATGGGTCCTTCCACATCAACGGTTGTAGGGGCAGCGGCACGATGCCATCGGGCGATGACATCGCCGTGTTCGCAATATGAACGCCGTGTGAACAAGCCGTCCGTCGCCGAAGCCGGACCGGGTTCGGACGCGTCAGACGTCGCCGCCGAGGGACAGCAGCAGCCGGGTCCGGGTGTCGACGCCCTGGGGCGGTGTGAGCGCCGGGCCGAAACATGCGCCACCGCGCAGGTTCTCACTCGTCGCCGAGACCGTCATCGGGTCACCGACCGCTGGGTGAGGAGGGCGGCTGCATTCGCTCGGCCCATGCCTCGGTGAACCGGTCGAGGATCATCGCCATCAACACGAGCGCGAGACCGACCTCGAAGCCGAGTCCGAACAGACTCCGTTGGAGGGCACGAACGGTCTCGAACCCGAGCGCCCCGCCACCGACCAGCCCGGTGATGATGACCATCGCGAGGACCATCATGATCACCTGATTGACACCGGCCATGATGGTCGGTGCGGCGAGCGGCAACCGGACTCCGAAGAGTGTCTGACGTGGGGTCGCGCCGAACGTACGGGAGGCCTCCACACTCTCCTCGGAGACCTCCTTGATGCCGAGCGCGGTGATGCGGACGCCCGGAACCATCGCGTACACGACGGTTGCGATCACGCCGGGCACGACGCCCACAGTGAACAGGATCACCACCGGGATGATGTACACGAGCGACGGGATCGTCTGCATGGAGTCGAGGATCGGGGCCAATGCCGCCTCGACGCGCCGGTTCCGGCCGGCCCACACGCCGAGTGGGATGGCGACGGCGAGCGAGAGCACCGTCGAAATGACGACCTGAACGAGAGTGTCGAGCGACAGCGCCCACATGCCGGTCAGCCCGATCACGAGCAGCGCGACCGCGGCGAACACGCCGAACTGCCAGTTCTTGATCTTCCAGCAGGCGAAGCCGGTCACGAACACGAGCACGGGCCATGCGACGTCGTCGATCAGGAGGTCGCGTGCCGGCAGGTACAGCGTGGTGACGATGAAGTCGCTGAGCGGCCTCGTCAACCAGCGCAGGTTGTCCCGTGCCCACACGACGGTGTCGTCGATCGGGTCGAACAGCGTGGTGTCCCACAGGTCCGGGAAGCTCACCCGACCGAGAGCACGACCGACGATCGTCGCTGCCACGATGCCGCCCGCCAACGCGAACGTGGCGCGCGTGGGCAGTCGGTGCATCGGATCGCGCTCGGCCAGGGATCGCCAGAACCGATCGAGCACCATCGCGATCGCGACGATCGCGAGTCCGGCGGCGATGCCGCGACCGGTACGACGCTGGTTGAGGCTCTGGAGCACCGGCGTTCCGAGTCCGTCGGCGCCGATCAGTGTCGCGAGCACCACGATGCCGAGCGCCATCATCACGGTCTGCGACAGACCCGTCAGGATGGTACGGAGCGCCATCGGGAGTTGCACTTTGTACAGCGTCTGAGGCCCGGTTGCGCCGAACATCGCCGACGCCTCGACGGCCGACGACGGCACCTGGCGAATGCCCAAGGTGGTGAGCCGCACGACCGGAGGGAGCGCGTAGATCAGCGTGGCGATCGCCGCGGGCACGTTGCCGATGCCGAACAGCATGAACAGCGGCAGGAAGTAGATGAACGCGGGCACGGTCTGCATCACGTCGAGGAACGGGCGAACGACCGTCTCGACGCGCGGCTTCAGCGCTGCCCAGACGCCGAGGGGGAGCCCGATCAACACGGCGAGCAGCACCGACGTCGACATCAGCGCGAGTGTCAGCATGCTCTCCTCCCAGAGCCCGATGGCGCCCGTGTAGAACAGGGCACCGGTGATCACGGCCGCATCGCGCCACCGTCGGACCCGGATGGCCACCAGAGCGATCACGGCGATGACGACGTACCAGGGTGCCCAGAGCAGGAGTGCGCCGAGACGGGTGATGACGCTGTCGATGGCGTCGCTGATGGGTGTGAAGAAGTTCGTGAACACGGGGTGCGTCAGCCGGTTCGAACGCATCCAGGCGCCGGCGCGGTCGATCGGAGCCTCGAGGGTCGTGTCGAGTCGCGCTGGAAATCCGGTCGACGACGAGAACACGATCTGGAGCGCAACAGCGCCGCCCACCAACGTCGCCCAGGGCGCCCACCGGCGAACGTCGATCCGTGTCGACGCTGTCGCGGGGCCGACAGTGGTCGTCACGCCGAATCGTCCAGAACGCTCATGACGGCGGTGCGATCGATCGCACCGATCGTCGTACCGGTGAGGTCGATGACCGTCAGCGGAGCCGGGTCGTCGAGCATCATCGGAATCAACGACTCGACCGTTCGGTCCGAGTGCACCGTGCGCCTTCCGTCGCCGCCTCCGCACATCACGTCGGCGGCCGTCAGGACCTTCGCTTTCGGGATGTCGTGGGTGAACTCGCGGACGTAGTCGGTCGCCGGGCTCGTGATCAGTTCGGCCGCGGTTCCGATCTGATCGAAGACGCCGTCCTTCATGATCGCGATCCGGTCACCCAACTTGATCGCCTCAGCGAAATCATGGGTGATGAAGACGATCGTGCGCTGCAGGTTGCCTTGCAGTCGGATCAGCTCGTCCTGCATGTCGCGTCGGATGAGCGGATCGAGCGCCGAGAACGGCTCGTCGAAGAACAAGACTTCGGGGTCGACTGACAGCGCTCGTGCCAGTCCGACCCGCTGCTGCATACCGCCCGACAGCTGCTGCGGATAGTGGTACTCATAGCCGTCGAGACCGACCAGCCGCAGGACGCGCAGCGCCTCGGCGTGACGCTCGGTCTTCGAGACACCCTGCACCTCGAGTCCGTACGCGGCATTGTCGATGACGCTGCGATGAGGGAACAGCCCGAAATGCTGGAACACCATCGACAACTTCTTGCGCCTGACCTCGCGCAGCGTTCGTTCGTCCATCGCCGTGAGATCGTCACCGTCGAGCGTCACGACCCCTCTGGTGACGTCGGTGAGCCGGGCGACGCATCGCACGAGAGTGGACTTGCCCGACCCCGACAGGCCCATCACGACGAACGTCTCGCCGAGGTGGACGTCGAACGAGACGTCGCGTACCCCGATCGTGCATCCGGTGCCCTCGAGCACCTCGGCCCTGGTGGCGCCGGACTCGGCCAGGTCGATCGCACGTTCCGGTCGGGAGCCGAACACCTTCCACAGCCCACGGGCCCGGAGGCACTCGGTACCGTCGATGTTGACGACCATTAACGGTAATGTACGCGATACAGGATCGGCCGTCGGCCGACGGAGGGGGAACAACATGAACAGACGACTCATCGCACTGGGCGTCGTCGCTGCAATCGGTCTCGGGGCGTGCGGCGGAGACGACGACGACCCGGCAGCCGAGCCGGCCGCAGACGAGACGAGCGGAACCGATGCGCCGGCCGACGAACCTGCCGGCGACGGAGTCGACTCGTCGAAGCCGACCATCACGTTGATCGTGAACCCGTGGTCGGCCTCGCGTCTCAACGCCGAGGTCGCGAAGAACATCATCGAGACCAATCTCGGCAACCCGGTGGAGATCACCGAGGTCAACGAGAACGACGCCATGTTCACCGGCATGGCCGATGGCAGCCTCGATGCCGTGCTCGAGATCTGGCCGTCGGGCATCACCGACGCCGAGAACGCCTACTTCGACGACGGGTCGGTCGTCAACATCGGCGAGCTCGGTGCAGTCGGTCGCATCGGCTGGTTCGTGCCGCAGTCGGTACTCGACGCCAATCCCGAACTCGCCACCTGGGAGGGGTACACGACACCGGAGGCCGCCGAGATGTTCGCAACCGCCGAGTCGGGCGACCTCGGACGTTTCCTCGCGACCGACCCGTCGTACTCGCAGTTCGACGAGCAGATCATCGCCAACCTCGACCTGCCATTCGAGGTGCAGTATTCGGGTTCCGAGCCGGCGACGATCGCCGAGCTCGACTCTCGCGTCGCCGCCGACGAGCCGGTCCTCATGTACTGGTGGACCCCGACGGCCGCGGTCGCCAAGTACGACCTCGTCAAGGTCGAGCTACCGCCGGTGACCGACGAGTGCAATGCCTCGGCGGCCGCCAGCGACGGTGGGTACGACTGCGACTATCCGGAGGACGTGCTGATCAAGGCTGCATCGGCGCAGCTCGAGGAGAAGGCGCCCGACGTGTTCGCCTTCCTGCAGAACTTTGCGCTCAGCAACGACGATCAACTCGAGATGCTCCCGGCATTCGAGATCGACGGTGAGGATCCGGCGGACGTGGCCGCCGAGTGGGTCGCCGCCCACGAGGCCGAGTGGAAGTCCTGGCTGGGCTGACGGCGCCGGTGGACGTGTAGCGGCCGCTTCGACGGTCCGATCGTCCGGTCCCGGTGATGACAGCGGGGACGGTCCCACTCGTACAGTCGGCAGATGCGCGTCCGATCGTCCGTCAGTCGGCGCTCGAGCGGCGTCGTGGTTGCAGTCGTCGTCGCGGTGGTCTCCGTCGTCGCCGCCTGCTCGTCCGACGCGCCAGGGACGCTCGGTGGATCGCCGCCATCGGTGGATTGGTCGGGGAAGACGTCGGCCGCTCCCGTGGCCGGCGATTCGTCGAACGTCGCGACCGATCTGGCCCCGAGTCAGATCGCGGGTTCGACCGTGCCGGCGCCGACGACGCCTGAACCATGTGACGTCGACGATCTCGAGCTGTGGACGGCGCAACTGATTCCCGGGCCGTCGACCGTCGGTGCCGTGATCAGGATCCGCAACGACGGGAACGTCACGTGTGACGTCGACATCGGTCGGTCGCCCAGCGTCGATCCCGCGATCGAGTTCGACGTGTGGCTGGAGCGCGGTGCGACGGCCGACCTGATCGTGGGACAGCGCGACGTGGACTGCGACGATCCGGTACGCGTCACGGCGGTCGAGGTGGCGATTCGTGGCGAGCTGATCACGGTGCCCAGCGTGCTGGTGACGTGCGGGTGGTGGCTGACCGCCTTCTACCCGAACGATCCGGCGCGGAGTGCGTGCGAGCGCGACGCGCTCGATGTGGCGGTCGTGGCGGATGCGGTGATCGTGCGGAACGGCTCGGAGCAGCCGTGCGCGATGGGCGGAATCGTCGAGGTCGCAGGAGCGCCCGTCGCATCCGAGAACTCGCCGGGGCCAGCGATCCGCGAGCTGAGGCCGGGAGATGTGGTCGCGTTCGGAAGGCCCGTCGTCGACGAGTGCCACGGCACGAGCCGCGTGGAGCTGCTCGACGAGGCAGCCGGTGCGTTGGTCGTCGGCGACGTGCCGTGTGCGCTGTCGTTCGAGCTGGGCGGTGGCAGGCCGTGGTTCGGCACCGCAGCCGGACCACCGGCTCGGCTCCCGGCCGGTTCCGCCGACGAGGCGGCGGTCGTCGCGGCGTTGGATCCGTTCGCCGGCGACGAATAGCGTGAGCGCATGAGTTGGGTCGAGCGGTCGATCGAGGAACGGCTCGCGAACGCGGCCGCCGCCGGCGAACTCGACACGCCCGAACTCAACGGTCGCCCGCTCGATCTCGACACGCATCGCGGTGAGGGATGGTGGGCCGACCAGTTCACCCGTCGTGAGCTGAGCCACGACCGACGCGAGACGGCGGAAGCCGCTGCTGCTGCCGCCCGGGTCGGCTTCTGGCGGGCGTGTGACCTGGCCGCGCTCCGCGACCTGGTACGCGACGCCAATGCCGCGATCGTGCGGGTCAACATCAACCTGATCGAGTCCGATCGCCTGATCCCATTCGACCCCGACGACGTCGAACGGCGCTGGCATCGGCTCCGGCGAGCCGGTTGAGATCCGGCCGTGGGTGTCGAACGGCTCCGGGCGACGCTGTTCGTGATCGACGAGGGTGGATGTGTGCTCATGTTCCGTGGCGGCGACCCGGCACGACCCGATGACGGTACCTGGTGGTTCCCGCCGGGTGGGGGTGTGGAACCGGACGAGACGGTGGAGGCCGCCGGACGACGCGAACTGGAGGAGGAGACGGGCCTGGTCGTCGACGACGTCGGCACGGTGGTGCTCGTGCGTTCGACGCAGTTCTCGTTTCTCGGCGTCGAGTACGACGCCGTCGAGCACTGCTTCGTCGTGCGCACCCCTCGGTTCCAGGTGTCGCAGGCGGGGTGGACCGATGCCGAGAGAACGGTCCTCCACGAGCACCGTTGGTGGAGCCCCGCCGAACTGGCCGCGTCGAACGACGTGTTCCACCCCGCCGACCTCGTCGAGCTGCTGGAACAGTTCTCCCGGTTCGGCGGAACGTCGTGACACCCCTTCGTCAGGGTGAAGGCCATGACGAAGGGAGCATCATCATGCGAGTCCTGATCGCCGCGAATCAGCAGCGCCGTGTTCACGAGCACCAGTCGGGCGAGGCCGTCGACGGCGAGCTGGTCACGCCCGTGTTGCTCGACTGCAGCGATCCCGAGCGGTGCCGCTGCAGCCGGTCGTGGGCGGGTCTGTCGACGACGGGCTTCTCGGGCCTGGCCGAGGTCGCGGACCGACCGAACCTGTCGCGTGGCGAGGTACGCCGCGCGATTCACGAGCTGCTCGACGGCGTCGGCTGGATCGACAGTGCCGTCCAGTTGACGGAGACCGGCGAGTTCACGCTCGACGGTGTCGTGATCGACGATCCGGTGTGGGCGGCCGAGCGCATGATCGACGATCATCTCGACCAGATCGAGGCGATCTGTGCCACCTTCCCGGTCGGTGCCGTCCTGTCTCGGCTCGGCGATCTGGTCGCCCCCACCGTCGAGACGCAGGCGGCCTGAACAGCGGGCGTGGCACGGTTGAGGTCCCGGTGCATCGTCGGCGGCGTGATCACGGGGCGGCCCGAACAGGGCAGGCCTGACGCCGGTCGACATTCGCCGGTCACGGGCTCGTCACTCGGTGGGCTTCAGCGGGAGCGTCTCCCGCCAGACGCCGTCCACCTCGTGCAACGCAGCCGCGACCGCTGGTGCCGTGGGCACGAGTCCGATCTCGCCCACACCCTTGATGCCGTAGGGCGATCTCGGCTGGGGCACCTCGACGATGTGGACCTCGATCTCGGGGACGTCCTTGGCACGGAGGATGCCGAGTGAGCGCAAGGTCATGTTCGTCGGGAAACCCGTGTCCGGGTCGGTCGGGAACTCCTCGGTCAGCGCGTAGCCGAGGCCCATGTGCACGCTGCCCTCGACCTGGCCCTCGACCAGCATCGGGTTGACCGCCTTGCCCACGTCGTGCACGGCGATCACCTTCTCGATCGAACCCGTCCCGCGGTTCGCGAGCACCATCTGGGCGGCATAGCTGAAGCAGGAGTGGATCGTCGGGTTCGCCACGTTCGTGTCGCCCAGCTGCTGCGTCCAGTCGACGACATACTCACCGGTGTGGTCGACGTCGGGTGCGCAGTCGGCGGCCAGCGCTACTTCGCACGCCCGCTGGACCGACCCGGCCGTCATGAGCGTGCCGCGCGACCCGGTGGTCTGCCCGAACCCGAGGTCGCGGGTGGTGTCGACGATGACGTCGATCCGGTCGGGATCGATGCCCAGCTCGGCGGCCGCGACCTGGAGCGCCACGGTGTGCACACCCTGGCCCATCTCGGTCCAGCCGTGACGGACCTCCACACGATCGGAATCGGAACAGAACCGCACCACGGCGGCGCACTTCTCGTGGAAGCCGTTGCCGAGCCCGGAGTTCTTGAGGCCCAACCCGAGGCCGACGGCGTGCCCCGAGGCCCGTGCCTCGTCGTACAGCGGCTTGATCTCGTCGAGGCACGCCTCGGCGCCGCCGGCGCCCTCGTCCATGATCTGACCGGGGCCCCAGACGTCGCCCGGAGTGATCACGTTGCGCTTGCGGATCTCCCAGCCGGAGATGCCGACCTGCTCCGCCAGCCGATCGAGCACACCCTCCGTCGCGAACTGAGCCTGGTTCGCGCCGAAGCCACGGAACGCGCCGCACACCAGGTTGTTGGTCCGCACGGCGGTCGTCTCGATGTCGATCGCGTCCCATCGGTACGGCCCGCACGCATGACCGGCCGCACGTTCGAGCACCTTCATCCCGACGCTCGCGTACGCGCCGGAGTCGCCGACGCCGCGCACCCTCAGTCCGGTCAGTCGTCCATCCACATCGCAACCTGCCTCGTACTCGAGGGTGATCGGGTGCCGCTTGGCGTGCATCCGAAAGCTCTCCTCGCGTGACAGGGTGCACTTGACCGGTCGCCCGAGGAGCCACGCCGCGAGCGCGGCGTGGGCCTGGTTGCTCATGTCTTCCTTGCCGCCGAACGCGCCACCGTTCGAGACCAGCTCGACGGTGACCTGTGAGGTGTCGACGCCGAGCACGGCGGCGATGTCGTCGCGGTCGTCCCACTGGCCCTGGCCACCCGAGTACACCAGCAGCGAGCGGTCGTCGCCATCTCCCGACGGGACGGCGAGCGTGGACTCGGGCTCGAGGAATGCGTGCTCGAT
>CAVVAM010000002.1:0-463036 GCA_963746265.1 uncultured Acidimicrobiaceae bacterium | reverse complement strand
ATGCGGTGGTCCTCGATGATCACGCGGGCTTCGAGGAACCAGTCGAAGTGCCAGCCGTTGAGCAGCTCGTCGCGGAATCGTCCGTTGAACGATTCGATCCACGCGTTCTGCCACGGCGACCCGGGGTCGATGAAGATCGTGTTCACGCTGTTGTGAACCGGCACCAGTTTGCGACGGCTTGGGCGATGAGAGATGCCGGGCCGGTTCGGGAGCAGAGTCGAGGAACGACTGATCGACAACGGACACCGCGGCCACCATCCCGAGCCCTACCTCAACTCACGCGCCGTGGGCGAGGTCATCGCTGCGACGCTCGCGAACTGAACCGTCATCACGGCAACCACTCGTCCGTCGACTCGACGGCCGCTCCCACATCCACCAGCGGACATACTCCGGGATCGTGGCCGGTGGAGGAACTCGTCGGTCGCAATCCGGTACCGCACGAGGCTCCCGAACAATCGACTCCTCGGCCTTCGATATCCTCCGTCTGTGACGTTCCGCGAAGACCTCTTGTTGCTGCATCGCGAACTCGTCGACGCGCAACTCGAGCGGTTGTTCGAGCTGTCGGGCGGGGAAGTTACCGGACCGGCGGGATCTGGCAAGACGTCGGCGGTGAGGGCATGGGCATCGACGACCCGGCTCGCCGAGGTGACCTGGTTGTCGATCCAGCAGCGTCACCGCGACTCGAAGATCCTGGCCGCCGATCTGTTCGACGCCCTGCTCCCGGCCGACAGGCAGGAACTCGATCCCGACGGCTCCGACGCTGCGGACTCGATGTCGGTCCTGGCAGGTTCCGTCGAGCGCGTCGGCAATCGCGTGGTCCTCGTCATCGACGACGTCCACGAACTCGACGACGCACCGTCGCTCAACGTGGTTCGCAGACTGAGATCCGTCGACGGCGAGGCGCTTCGAGTCGTGCTCGTCGGCAGGTGGATTCCTGGCGCAGCCGGCGACGAACAGCGCCGTCGGGGCCTCCTTGCGACCTGTTCCGCAACCGACCTCCGACTCAGCTCACGGGAGACGGCGGCGATCGTGCGCGCGGCCGCCGGACGCGAGGTCAGCGATCAGGAGGTCGACGTCGTCCACCAGCAGACCGACGGCTGGGCACTCGGTGCCGCAGTGAGTGGTCTCCTGCTCAGGGACAGCACCATCTCGATGTCGTCGGCAGTGGTAGCACACGACGGCTACGGCCACTTCGACGAGATCATGGGCGATCAAGTGTTCGATTCGATCGAGCCTGACATCCAGCAATTCCTGCTCGACACCTGTGTCCTCGACACGATCGACCCGGCGCTGTGTTGCGAGCTGACCGGCCGAACCGATTGCGAGGACGTGCTCCGGCATCTGACGCGCTCCAACATGTTCACCGAGTGGATCGGCGGACAGTGGCTCACGTTCCAGTACCACATGGTCTTCCGGTCGTGGCTGCGGCGTCGCCTGGACCGGGTGGCGCCCGGGCGCTCAGCCGAACTCCAGCGACGGGCCGCGGAGTGGTGCCGAGCACATGACCGCCACGGGGAGGCGATCGGGTACCTGCTGGGCGCGGGCGATGAACTGGCCGCGACTGAAGCGATCGTCGAGTTCGGGCTTCGAGCGCTCAGCGAGGGTCGCTACGACGCCGTCACCGGATGGATCGATCGGCTGCCATCCGACACCGTGGCGTCGAACGCTGGGCTGCTGATCCTGCTCGCCGAAAGCGCACACCGGTCCGGCCAGACCGGTCTGGTGACCGTCGTGCGAGCCCTTGCCTCGAACTTGTTGAAGAGCGAGCCAGCGGAGCTCCACACGGTCAATCTCCATTTGGCGATCGCGGTCCAACGCTGCCGGGAGCTGCACTTCGCCGGCCGCCTGGCCGACGCTGTCGAGTTGGCCTTCGAGGCCATCTCGGCGCTCGACCTCGACTCGTTGCGTCCCGACACCACGTCCCGACCGACGTTCGCCGAGATCGCGCTCGCCCACGAAATCTCGTCGTTCATCCAGGTGCTGCTGGTCGCCGGCGAGCCGGAGTCGTGCGTCACGTTGTCGCAGTGGGTCCTCGACGCGTTCCCGGCGGACGACCCCAACGTGGCACCCGTGCGGATCGCGTGCCTCGGCAGGATCGCTGTGTGCGAGGTGCTGGACAGAGACAGACCGGCGGCCTTGCAGCACGCGCGTGAGGCCATCGCCCTGTCGGAGTACCACGGGAGCACCGGCACCGACGTCGGCTGGGCCCTCGCTGCACTGCTCGTGACCGACTCCACGGTCGATCACGCCGCCGTGTATCGACGGGTCGAGCACATCGTCGACACGATCGGCTTCCCGTCGCTCATCTGCGTGGCCAAGCTGCTTCGAGCGTGGTCGCACGTCCAATCGGGCGACATCGACGCAGCACGCAGCATGCTGTCGGACGTTGAACCGATCGTGGCGTCGATGGCCCAGCCCGGCATGCTCCACGCTCTGGAGCGTCGCGTCGCCGACGATGGTCGAGATGGGCGCCGACGAGCCCCTGTTGGGCGCACGAGAACGCAACGTGCTCGCCGCACTTGCCGCAGGAGCGTCCCGACGGGAGGCCGCCGAGCAGATGCATCTGTCCGTGAACACGGTCAAGACCTACGTCCAGCAGGCGTACCGGGCGCTCGGCGTCGGCACGCTGCACGACGCAGTCGCTCGGTGCGGAGAGCTCGGGATCCCACTCGCTGCGCCCGATCCGGTTGAGCGGTGACCCTCGTTTTCGCCCCGGCGTGAGCTCGCCAGCCTCCTGAACTGGAGGGTTACTCGTTGCGCTGCCGATGCCGACGCACCACGCCGAGCCCGTACAGCACGATCGCTCCGAGAAGTGCGGCGCCGAGGACCATGAGCCAGACGGGCCACTCGAGGTCCCAGAACAGGAAGCTGACGGCCACCCGCTCGGTGTTCTGGACCATGAAGACGATCAGCAGCGCGAGTCCGACGATGGTGGCGATGGCGCCGGCGCCCAGTCCGGTGCGGCCGTCGACGTCGAGCGGTGGTTGGTCAGGAGGCATTCATCGTCCTTGTGTCGGGAGTTGGGGTCAGTGCTTTCGCGGTCGGTGCGATCAGCCCGGCGCGCAGGGACATCTTCGACCGTCGGTGAGATCGCCGCAACGGACGCCTCGGGTGATCGTCGCGTTCACCCTCCGGCCACGGACGCTGCAACGGGTCTCCCGCACCGAACCACAGCTGACCGTGGCGAGGGGTGACCGGACGATTCACCCCGCGTCCCGGCGACACCGATGTCGGCCTGTCCTATTCTCGCCGTCGGCACGTTCGTGCCGTGTCGAAAGAAGTTCGAGCCTCCCCAGTGTCCATTCCGACTCGTCGAAACGAAGTCTGAGATGTCGTCCCAGCGGGCGTCGGCCCCGAAGTCGACACCTGAGATCGAGCTGACGTTGCGGCTCGGGCGGTTGGCGTACGAATACGGGTTGCCGGGCTTTGAACTGAACGGTCTGATGACCGACGTCGGAGCGGCGATGGGCCTGACCGGCAGCGTGATCGCGACGCCGACCTACCTGGACTACACCGTCGACGCACGAAGCGGCACCGGCCAGCACCGGATGATGGCCACGCTGGGCGACGTTTCCTACGATCTCGGCAAGCTGTCCCAGACGATGCGCCTGGCCGACCAGATGCGCACGGGTGCGGTTCCCGTCGACGAGGCCAACCACCGGCTCGACGAGATCGAGACCCTTCGTCCGTACTACAACCAACCTGTCGTCGGCGTGGCCCATGCCGCGTGCGGAGCGGGATTTGCCGTGATCTTGTCCGCGGCGTGGCAGGACGTCGGATTGGCGGCGGCCCTCAGCATCGTCGTCTTCTTGCTGGTCCGTGCGTCGAGCGGCTCGGAGTGGTTGAGGAGCCGGATCAATGTGGTGGCCTCGTTCGTTGCCTCGGTGCTGGCCAGCGTCGTTGGCGTGATCGTGGGGAGTGGCAACTCCTACATCGTCGCATTGTGTGCCTTCGTGGTCCTGATCCCGGGGCTCGGTTTGACGCTGGGTGTCTACGAACTTTCGATCGGTCACACATTGCTGGGATGGAATCGCTTCATCAGCTCCGGCATGGTCACCATCGGCCTGTTCGCCGGGGCGTCCATCGGGGCGATGGCCGTTCGGGCGTTGTTCGGCACCGCCGATCTGCCCGTCTCGTCGCGGCCGCCGGCGTTCGTGCAGTGGCTGTTTCTGGTCGTGTTGATGGTCGGGCTGGTCGTCGTGTTCCAGGTGTCGCCGAGGCAGGCGCCATGGGCGATCGTTGCCGGGCTCCTTGCGTACGGCGGACTCGAACTCGGCGGTCGAGCAGGCGTCTGGCAGGGCCCGTTTCTCGGAGCGCTCGCCCTCGGGCTGTTCGCCGGGCTGTTCGTCCGACTCCGATCCCGTGCGAGCCCGCTCATCGTGGTGCTCCCGGGCATCTTGATCCTGGTTCCCGGTGTCGCTGCCTATGCGTCGTTGCGCGCACTCGACTCTGGTCCGACAACCGGCGCGACCGGTTCCGTCGAGGGGGTCGTCTTTCAGATCTTCGCCATTCTCGCCGGTCTCTACGTCGCCGGTTCGATCATGGCGCTCCCGGGCATCAAGCTCGATCCGCCGGTGCCGACCGACAATGAAACTGAGGATTCCTGATGCAGACCCCTCCGGGCTCGCCCACCGACAGTCCCGACAGTACCGACGACGGTACCGCACCACCTGACGGAGGCGGGACGCAGCCGTCGATGTCTGCGTCGCTCTTCGTGATCGGTTCGATGGTCCTGTTGATCGTCATCTCGGTCGTGATGTTCGGGAGCGAGGTTGCCGACGGCCCACTCCAGGTGAGCATGACGCTGGCAACGCTGATCTCCATCGCCGTCGCGGCGCGATACGGGCACACCGGTGCCGTGATCAGCAAGGCCATCGACAACGGGATCAACGGCGTGGTGGGAACACTCTTCGTCATCCTGGCGATCGGTTCGCTGATCGGAACCCTCTACCTGTGCGGTGCGGTGGCCTCGGTCGTCTACTACGGCGTCGACCTGCTGACCGCTGACTACTTCTACGTCACCGTGTTCCTGCTCGCCAGCGCACTGAGCTACATGTTGGGGAGTTCGCTGACCACGGTCGGTGCGCTCGGCGTGTCGATGGTCGGGCTGGCATCGGTGCTCGGCGTCGACCCGGCGATCGCCGCCGGGGCGGTCGTGTCGGGAGCGATTCTGGGCAACAAGGTCGCGAAGATCTCCGACACCGCGAATCTGACCGTTGCCACCGTTGGAGGCGAGACGATCGCGACGCACTCGAAGGCCGTGACGCGCACGATGATCCCGGCGGCGATCATCACCGCAGCGGTCTTCCTGGCGCTCGGTCTCACGGTCGAATCGACGCAGGGCGGTGGCGACTTCAGTCAGGTGAAGGACGCGGTGAGTGGACAGTTCAACGTGTCGCTGCTCGCGTTCCTCCCGATTCTGCTGATCGTGGTGCTGTCCGCTCGCGGCATGTCGGCGTTCCTGTCGCTGGTCATCCCGGCGATCGCTGCCGTGGTCCTTGCAGGCTTCACGCAGCACGACCTCATCGTCTCCTTGGCCGACGATGGACGGAGCTACTTCGGCAGCGTGATCGAGGTCGGGATCGACACCTTCGCCAACGGGTTCGCGCTCGACAGCGGCAACGACGACCTCGACCGGGTGTTCGTCGGCGGGGGCACTGCGTCGATGTTGACGACGATCTGGCTGGTGCTGGTCGCAGCGGCCTTCGGCGCCATCGTCGACTACGTGGGCATCCTCAATCGGGTCGTGACGCCGGTGATCAACTGGACCAAGAACACCATCTCGCTGATCGGCGTGACGATGGCGTCCTCGATCGGGATGAACCTCGTGACCGCCGATCCGTACACGAGCATCGAACTGGTCGGGCGCACGTTCCGCAGCGAGTACCAACGTCAGCGCCTGGAGCCGGTCGTGTTGTCGACGTCGATCGCCGACTCGGGCACCACCGTGTCGCACATCATCCCCTGGAACATCCACGGCGCGCTCTTCGCCGGCACGCTCGGTATTGCAGCGGTCGAGTGGGCGCCCTACACCGTCTTCGCCTACGTGACTCCGATCGTCTCGTTCGCCATCGCCGCAGCACTCTCCAAGAAGCGGCGAGTTCCCGACGACCAGGACATCGACCAGGTCTATGGTCCTGAACCAACGCCCGCCGGACCCGACCGAACTGCGTGACTGCTGTTCCCCCGGATACACACCGAACAAGTAGGCGATATGACGTGACCAACGAGAATCCACGTCTCCGTCGCCAGATTCGGGGTGAATGTGTCGTTCACCCTCGACGAACTGGCCTCGACAACCCCGGAGCCCTACGTTCGCAACGCCGTCGAATCGCTCGGCTGCCGCACGGTCGGGTGACCCGATCGCCTTGTTCAACGGAGAACCAACATGTCAGAAGAAAACCTCGTCCTCTACGCCGCCACCTACGCCGACGGTGACAGCGCTCGGGCCGACTTCGACGAACTGAAGGCCGCGGAAGGACCCGACCTCATGGTCGTCGGTGCGATCGTGATGAGCCGCGACGCGAACGGCGACGTCGATGTCCTCGAAGCCGGCGACGGCGACACCGCATCTGGAGCGATGCTCGGCGGCGGCGTGGGCCTCGTCGTCGGCCTCTTCGCTCCGCCACTGCTTGCCTCGACGGCGATCGGTGCCGGGATCGGCGCACTGCTCGGACACCTGACCAAGAAGCACGAGGAGAAGGAACTCGGTGTCGAACTCGACGAGTACTTCCCGGCGGACTCGTCAGCGGTCGTCGCCGTCGTCGACGCCGTCTACCTCGACCGTCTGGAGAAGGTGCTCGGCAAGGCCAGCAAGCGGGTGAACAAGGCGATCGACCGCGACGACTACGACAAACTGGTCAAGGCAGTGTCGAAGTCGGCTGATCAGATCGACGACGCACTCGAATCCTGAAAACCTCCTCCCGGAGGGTCGAGCATCATCGACCCTCCGGGAACCTGATCCACACATTCACGTTCTCGAACCCCTGAACTTTCAATCCAGAAGGATCTCCATGAGCCAAGAAGACGCAGCATCAGCAACGGATGTCAACCCGTACGCCACCAAAGATCATCCGTACGCCACGAAGGACTTTCCCCTTGCGACCGAATACAACCCGTACGCGACGGGAAAGGACTACTCCAAGATCCCTCAGCGGTTGCACGAGTACCCGTCGTCTGACCGGGCGAAGAAGATGGTCCATGACTCGTTGGTCGTCGACACGCTCTTCTCCGGCACCTGGCCAGAGCAGTGGTCGACTCCTGAAGCCCCGGAGTTTCATGACTACATGGACCGTGTCATCGCCGGCGGAGTGAAGGTGATGGCGCTGTGCCCTTCAGCTGATGCACTGAATACATCCTCCGCGGCGTCGTTGAAGGCGCTGCAGTTCTATCTCGCGAAGATCAACGAGTTCCCTGACAAGTACAAGATCGTGCGGACCACCAAGGACATCGACGACGCAATCGCCGAAGGGAAGCTGGGGCTGTACTTCACGCATCAGGGGACCGGCCACTTCGAAGGTGATCCCGACAATGTCGCGATCTGGCGTCAACTCGGTTATGGCTACTGTTTGTTGGCCTACAACCAGCGAAATCCTGTGGGTGACGGTTGTTTCGTGGAAGAGAACGGTCCGCTGACCGACTACGGGAAGACACTCATCGATGCCTACAACCGCTACGGCATGCTCGTGGATGTCAGTCACACCGGTGAACGCACGTCGCTCGACGCGATCGAGCGGAGCAGCCAACCGGTCATCTCTTCCCACTCCGTCGCCATGGCGATCGCAAAGTACCCGCGCAGTCTCGAGGATTCGGTGATCAAGGCGATTGCGCAGAGCGGTGGTGTGTGTTCCATCAACTGCGTGGGCGCCTTCGTCGACATGTCGAACCCGGAGATCGTGACGACGGAGATGCTCTTCCGCCACATCGACTACATGGTTTCCCTCGTTGGCATCGACCATGTCGGTTACGGTTCCGATTTCATCCCCGATGTCACCTTCACGTCCGATGGGATGCAGACGCCATTTGGTGCAGCGATCTTCCCAGACGGCGGTTACACCGCGAAGACAGGCGCAATGGGATTCCCGACACCTGCCTCCTACCAGATCCTCGCGGCCCTCGTGGACAAGCTGCTCGACGAGGGTTACTCCGAAGAGGACTGCCTCAAGTTCGTCGGAGGAAACATCTACCGGGTCATGAGCGAGGTCTGGAAGTGAACGCCAGAGACCGTGATCGACACGATGAGAGCCGCCAAGACTCTCGGTCAATCAACAGGAGAATCCAGGAAAATGCCCAGCAACGAAATCCAGTCAGTGCCCAGCCCAGAGCGCGCCGGTGCGTCAGGCTTCGAGCCGCTCGAGGTCGACAGCCCGATGGCGAAGTGGAAGCAGCCACAATCGGAAGCGTTCATCGATCAGGCGAGGCAGGACTACAGCTTCCCGAACTGGCAATCGGGCAGCGAGCAGTCGATCTACTACAACCTGAACATCCCCGAGTTCTTCAATTGCTCGTATGTGCCGCCATCGGACGAGTTCTCCAGGCTCGAACGGTCGATCGATCCGACAGTGCTGGATCTGACCTTCACCGCCGATGACGGCTCCACCACGCCACCGCTGCGGGAGTACCTGGTCGGCAAACGGCAGGTTCAGGCGATGATGATGGCCCACCAGGGCAAGGTCGTGTTCGAGATCTTCCCTGGCATGAATCCAACCGACTCCCACATCTGGATGTCGGCCGCGAAGACGACGGTCGGGCTGCTCATGGCGATGCTGATCGACGAAGGCAAGGTCGATCCCGACAAGCCGGTGCCGACCTATGTGCCCGAACTCCGTGGCACGCACTGGGAACAGGCCACCGTCAAGAACGTCATGAACATGGCGTCCGGGCTCGACATCGAAGAGAGCATCGCGAACCTGCTCAACCCCGACACCTGGATCGCTCATTTCTTCACCGCCGTCTTCGAGGGCACAGGCGATTGGCGCGAGATGTCAAAGCATGCGCAACCACTCGAGGGAGAACCCGCCGGCACCCACTTCCGCTACTCCGGGGCCAATACCCAGACGCTGGTGCTCGCGACCCAACACGTGACCGGGATGCGCTGGCAGGACTTCTTCCACGAGCGGGTCTGGTCGAAGATCGGGGCGAAGAGCCCGTACCTCGCTGGGCTCTGTCCCGACGGCTCGCCGGCGGCTGCCGGCATCGTCGCGTCCACACCGGAGGACGTGCTGCGGTTCGCATTGTCGTACACGCCGAGTTGGCACGTGGTGTCCGAGGAACGGATCGTCTCGGAGCGACTCCTGCAGACCATCCAGTCCATGGGCGACCCGGCGGCCTACGTGGGCTCCACCGAGGAGGGCTACGGCATCGGCTGGTTCGGCGAGAAGCCGCTCACCAACACCGCACAATGGGACCACTCCTTCGCCGACGGCGCAATGTTCAAGCACGGCAACATGGGTCAGGGCATCTACGTCGATCCTGCCCGAGATTTCTGCGGCATGTACTTCGGTCTGGCCCCGAACCCGGACGAGATCTCGGGAGTCGATTATTCTCCTGGCTATCTGCGAACTGCGGCGAAGTACTTCGCCGGCCAGTAGTCCTCAGCCGTCCAGGGAGTGGCCGACCGTTCATGACCTGGAGGTGTCGACCATGCGATCGTGGGGAGATGTCGATGTCGCACGTGGAAACCGGCTGAGTCGGTGACCGACACGACCGGCAACCATGGAACGCGCGGGGTGCAGGTGTTCTCCGCGCCCTCGGACGCGCCGCGCATTCGGCTCCGAACGGACCTGGTCTCTGCCGGTCTCACCTCGGTCTGGCTCGCGCTGCTGATCCTCGTCGCCGGTGACGGTTCGACATTCGACGACAGTGCGCTCCAGTTCGTCGGGACGTTGCCGGGCTGGCTGCTCTGGATCGGACAGGCGGCCTACGTCGTGGGCGTCGTCTATGCGTTCGCGCTGCTCGTCGGGGTCGGCGTCCTCGCCCGCGACCGGCTGGAGCTGCTCCGCGACATGGTCCTCGCCGCCTTGCTGGCCGTCGTTGTGGTGTTCGCCCTCACCCGGCTCATCGATGACCGCTGGCCCGAGTTCGCGTTCTTCGATCTACAACAGACACGGTTCACGTTCCCGGCGTTCTTCATCACGACCTCCACCGCGCTCCAGGCCGCGGCGTCGCCATGGCTGACGGCGCCGATGCGCAGGATCGGGTGGACGTTCATCCTCGTGGCGACGGGCGCAGCAACCCTCGGACGAGTCACCACCGTCAGCGACGCGCTGGGAGGCGTGCTCGTCGGGCTGATCGCCGCAGCGATCGTCCGGTACCTGCTCGGCACGTCGGCGGGCTTGCCGTCGACCAACCGGCTCCGCGACGGGCTCGCCGATCTGGGCATCCAGATGAACCGGCTGACCTACTACGACGAGCAACCGCTCGCCGCACTCGTGCTGTCAGGGGTCACGGGCGATGGCCGGAACGTGTTCGTCTACGGGCTCGGGCGCGACGCATGGAGCGCCCGTCGACAGAGCCGGCTGTGGCGTCAAGCCTGGTACGAAAGCGACGACGCACAGTTCGGATCCGACCGCCGCCAGCAGATCGAGCACGAATCGCTCGCCATGCTGCTCGCCGAGAAACGCGGGGTCTCGGTTCCCGCCGTCGTCACCGTCGGCATGACCCGGACCGGCGATGCGTTGCTCGTCACCGACCTGGCCGACCGCACGCTCGCAAACACGACCGCCGCCGAGGTCGACGACGATCTGCTCGATGCGGCCTGGAAGCTGCTCGGTGACCTCCACGCTGCCGGAATCAGCCACGGCTCACTCGACGACATCCACATCTGGGTCGACGCCTCCGGCGCGCTGCAACTCATGGGGTTCAGCGACGCGGTCATCAACCCCACCGACGACCAGATCAACCAGGACGTCGCTGCGATGCTCGTGCTCACCACGACCGGCGCGGGTCCTGATCGTGCGATTGCGGCAGCCCGTCGCGCACGGGGCGACGACGATCTCGCGGCGATGCTTCCGGTGCTCCAGACCGCAGCGCTCAACGCACGTCTGCGTGGCCACGCGAAGCGCCAAAAGATCAAGACCGGCGATCTTCGCAAACAGACAGCGGCGGCGCTGGGCATCGATGTTCCACCGACCGAGCAGCTGACACGGGTCACGCTGGAAGAGCGCGCTCATGACCGCGTTCATCGTGCTCGCGGCCTACACCCTGATCGCCGGGCTCGCCGAAGTCGGGTTCGACACGATCGCCGAGAGTCTGGCCGACGCCCGCTGGAGCCTCGTGCTCCTCGGCCTCGTCCTCGCGGCCGCGACGAACTACACCGACGCGGTCGCACTGGCTGCGGTGTCGCCGAAACCGGTTCCCGTCGGCGTCACCACGATCGAGCAGTTCGCGATCGGCTTCGTCAACATCGCGATCCCGTCCGCCGCCGGTCGCGTCGCAACCAACGCGCGCTACTTCCAGAAATTCGGCATCAGCCCGGTCACCTCGACCACCACCGGCGCGATCACAGGGTTCATCGGGTTCATCGCCCAGGCGATCCTCATCGTCCTGACCATCCTGGTGGGCGCCGGCAGCATCGACCTGTCCGACCTGCAGGGCGGCGGCAGCGTGCTGCGACTGCTGGGCATGGCGGTCGTACTGTTTGCCGGCGCAGTGATCGTGGTGTGGGCGGTTCCGGCGTTGCGGCATTGGGCCTGGAGCAAACTCGAGCGGCCACTGTCCCAGATCGGTGACGCCTTCCAGACGCTGAAGGAGCCGAGAGTGGCCCTGACCGCGCTGGGCAGCTCGATCGGGACCGAGGTCCTCTACGCCGCCGGGTTCGCCATGTGCGTCGCCGCGGTCGGAGGATCGATCACCCTCGGCCAGGCGATCTTCATCAACGTCACCGTCTCACTGTTCGCCGGGTTGATGCCCATCCCCGGCGGTGTCGGGGTCAGCGAGGCGGGCATGACGGCGGGCCTCACGGCGATCGGCGTGGACCCTGGGACGGCGGTCTCTGCCGTCCTGATCTACCGCATCATCAGCTACTACCTCCCGCCGGTGTGGGGTTACGTCAGCCTGCGCTGGCTGACGAAGCACGACTACCTGTGACGAGGCCTGGACCTGAGCCCGCGAGCGCTCGGGAGCGCGGTCGCTCAGCGGGCGAGCAACATCTGAAAGGATCGTCGACGATGAGTCGTACCGACCCTGCCGTTGCCGGCGATTGCGGCGCTGCCCGTCGCCAGAACGAGCAGCGCAAAGAGGGATTCACGATGGCCCTGTACGTGTCGGTGTGTCTCCTCGCCGCTCTGACAGGACTGCCCGATGATGCCGATCGCCATCTTCTCGACGTGCTCGCGATCGTGTGGGGTACGACCATCGGGCTGGCGCTCGCCCACTTGTTCGCGTTCCGTCTGTCGGTGCGCCTGGTCGAGTCAGGCCGACTCCGCCGAGTCCGCCGGGTTCCGGTTTGCAGTAGGCGGCCATGCCGCCCTCATCAGACTCGAAGGCGACGAGCGGCCACGAGCCGATGTCTCCGATGCCCGAGGGGAGCGACGCGACCGCTGCGGTGCGTCGGAGTGGCCGCAGACCGAGTGGTTCGATGCCCGCGAGTTCCGCGATCTGATCGCACCACGCTCCGGCCGCGTTGACGACCAGTGGGGTGGAAATCGTCGCCGAGGGAGTGGTGACGATCCACCCGTCGCCTGAGCGCGAGACGGCGGTGACGGGAGCGTTCGAGGTGATCGCGGCATCGGAACGGCGCATCCCCCGCACGAACGCCTGATGAATGGCTGCGACATCGAGTTCCATGGCGTCGGGTTCGAGGAGCGCACCGCCGACAGCTTCGGGTCGCAGTACCGGCATCAAGGTGATTGCATCGGCTGCGTCGATGAAGGTGGTGGTGGGAGCGAGCTCCCGTAGCACGTCGGTACGGGCGCGGACTCGGGCGACATGTTGGGGAGCGCATACCTGCATGAGCGGGCGCGGATGCCAGAGTGGACCATCCACCAACTCGGACGGCGGTTGCTCGAAGAACGACCGCCCCGCGACCGTCAACCGACGCACGCACTCGTTGCCGTAGGTTTGGAGGTACTGCGCAGCAGAGCGACCTGTTGCGTGCTGAGCAAGGGAGTCCTCGGCCTCGAAGAGCTGAACCGACACTCCCCGCTCGCACAGCTCGTAGCCGATGGAGACTCCCGCGATGCCACCCCCGATGACCACTGCGTCCGTCGTGTTCGACACACCGGTGAACGTACTCGGCGGGCTCGTGCGCAGGCGTACGATCGGTGGATGCGGATCGCGATCGGTGGCATCGTGCACGAGACGAATCGCCGGGTGCGCTGTGGGAGAGGCGTCGCCGGTGATGCCCGGCGTTGGCAAGCGCTTCGGGGAGCCGCCTCCGGACCGTTCAGAGTTGAGGCGGAGAACGCGCTGTGGGAGGATTCCGAGATGCCGACCATCGATCTCGACCGCGCCCGCGCCCGCCTTGTCGTCGAACGGGAGAGGTTGCAGCGTGAGCTCGCCGAGGTCCGAGGAGAACGAACCACCGATGGCCCCATCGACACGCTGTCCGGCGATACTGCGCAGGACACCACGCGCGTCGAGACCGAGATGGGACTCGAGGCCGATATCGAGCAGTCGCTCGCCGAGGTCACGGCCGCGCTCCAACGCGTCGACGACGGCTCCTACGGCTACGACGAAGAGACCGGCGAACCGATCGACCCGGTGCGGCTCGAAGCGGTACCCACGGCGCGCACCAACATTCGGTGAACGGGCGATCATCGCTCCAAGACCATCGAACCGGGCCCGGTTGATCGATCGGACGTCGAGTCGACGGCCCGCCCAGCGGGAGCTGGGCGAGATGCGATGCGCAAGGGTGAAACACGGTTTCACCCCACCACGGTGTTCCCGTGCGAGTCGGGCGACGACGACGATGACCTTCCCAGCGCGTTGCGAGAGCAGCGCACGAGGTCCTGCCGATGCCGAACAACCATCTTTGCTCCCGCGAGGCGCACGGGTCGATCGCACGATCCGCACTGATCGAAACCACCGAGCTCCGCTGGTTCCGGAACGGGCCGCTTCCCCGATCGGTGTGCTCGTGGTTCACGAGCAACGGCGCGTTCGGTGCTGTGGAGGAGCGTCACGACCGGTACCTGATGGACGGTCGCCTCGATCGCGGCCTCAAGCTGCGGGACGGATCCACCCTCGAGCTCAAGGTCCGCCAGCCGATCGCTCGCACCGTCCCCTCGAGCGACGGACCTGACGCCGTCGCAGAACTCCCGCGAGGAACCGTGGAGCAGTGGCAGAAGTGGAGTCCAGCCGATCACCTCGTCAGCACCGGGTCCGAGCCGTGGGTCGAGGTCCACAAGAGGATCGTCAAGCGCAGGTTCACGATCGCCGGCGAGGAGATGACCGTGCTCGACCACGCCGACACGCCGGTCGGCGCCTACTGCGACATCGAGATCGTCGTGATCGACGATGGATCAGCCGAGGGGTGGTCCCTTGCCTTCGCTGCACACGGGCCGCTCCCCAGTCGGCTCGCCTGCATCGGTGCCGCCTGGGGCGCGCTCGTCTCCGTGGCACGACCCCCGTTCCGATCGTTGGTGTTCGACGTCTCGTGTGGCTACCCGGAGTGGCTCGAGCGGCGAATCGGTGAGACCTCGGCGGTGACCGGGCGATGACGACCGAACCGGTAGCAGACGTGGGCCGCGGCGCGACGAGGACGTCGGGGTTGTCGCGCCTCGTGCCGATCCTGCACTGGGGGCGTCACTACGACCGGTCGTGGCTCCGGGCCGATCTGATCGCCGGCCTCACCGTGGCGGCGCTCGTCATCCCCAAGTCGCTCGGGTATGCGGGGATCGCCGGGGTGCCGATTCAACACGGCCTCTATGCAGCCGCTGCCGGCGCCATCCTCTACGCGCTGTTCGGCACGGCGCGGCAGGTCGCGACCGGTCCGAGCTCGGCGCTGGCCGCCGTCGCCGCCAGCGCCGTGGTTCTCGCATCGGTCTCCGGCGACGACGCCGTCGAGCTCGTGTCGGCGATCACGCTCCTGGCTGGCCTCCTCTTCCTTCTCCTGGCGATCTTCAAGATGGGGTGGATCTCCCACTTCCTGTCCAAGGCGGTGATCACCGGCTTCCTGTTCGGGTCGGCGATCGAGGTGGTCATCGGCGAGCTGGCCAAGATCACCGGCACGACGGTCGACGGCGCGAACTCGTGGCGCAAGCTCGCCAGCTGGATCGAGGGCCTCGGCGACACCGACGGCACCACGCTGCTGGTGGGCATCGTGTCGCTGGTCGTGGTCGTCGGGATCCGGTTCTCGCCGATCAAGGTGCCGGGCGCCCTCGTGCTCGTCGTCGGCGGTCTGCTGGCATCGGTCGTGTTCGACTTCGCCGACCGGGGGATCGCACTCGTCGGCGACGTCCCCCGCGGCTTCGCCGCTCCCAGTGTTCCCGACCTCGGCTTCGTCGTCGACAATTTCGCCTCGATCGGACCCGCCGCCGTCGGGCTGCTGCTGATCGGGTTCTCCCAGACCGCCGCCGACGCACGGTCGTTCGCGTCCAAGCATCGCTATCGGGTCGACATCAACCAGGAGTCGGTGGCCCAGAGCATGTCCAACCTCGGCTCGGGTGTCCTGCAGGGCATCCCGGTGTCGACCAGTCTGTCGGCGAGCTCGCTCAACGACGAGTCAGGCGCCAAGACCCCGCTGGCGTCGCTGACCACCGGCGTCCTGATCGTGCTCACCCTGCTGGTGCTGGCACCGCTGTTCTCCGATCTCCCCAACCCGGTGTTGGCCGCGCTGATCATCGACGCAGTCGTTTTCGGGATGATGGACGTGGCACAGATGCGGCGGCTCCACAGGGTGGCGCGCGTCGATTTCTGGATCGCGATCGCCGCGATCGTCGCCGTGCTGTCTGCCGGGGTTCTCGCCGGCGTGATCATCGGTGTGGTGCTGTCGCTCGGGTGGCTCGTGTACATCAGCGCCACCCCGGAGGCACCGGTCCTCGGTCGCCAGCCAGGGACACAGGCCTTCCATGCCGTCGAGCAGCACCCCGACGCGGCGACGTACCCTGGCCTGCTCGTCCTGCGCTTCGACGCCGGGCTGTTCTTCGCCAGCGCCGACGCGCTCACCGACCGGCTGCGCCAGCTCGCCGAGGACGCCGATCCGCCGTACGACACGGTCGTGATCTCCTTCGAGGGGGTCGACTTCATCGATTCCCAGGGGTCGAGCACCGTCAGCGAGGTCATCGAGCTCGCCGAGTCCTACGGTGCCGAGATCCGCCTCGCGCGGGTCAAACCGTCGGTGCTCGACGTGCTCCGCCGGGACGAGGTCGTCGACACGCTCGGCGAGGACCACATCCATCCCAACGTCTACGAAGCTGCGGCAGATCGGATGACACGATGACCGATGGCGTGCACCAGCCCGCAGCTGCCCGGGCGGCTGGCAAAGCACTCCGCAAGGAGGCGCCACGCAGCAGCCTCGGCCACTGGTCACCCGCGCCGGATCGGCCGGACCCGATCGAGCTGATCACCGAGCAGAACCGGTCACGGCTGCAGTTCCTGGTCCCGATCCGGCACTGGCGGATGTCGCAGTCGCCGTTCGCGTTCTATCGAGGCGGCGCCAAGGTGATGGCCAGTGATCTGTCGACCACACCGGTATCGGGGCTTCAGGTCCAGCTCTGCGGGGATGCCCACCTGTCGAACTTCGGGGTCTACGGATCGCCGGAGCGGAGCCTCGTGTTCGATCTCAACGACTTCGACGAGACCCTTCCGGGTCCGTGGGAGTGGGACGTGAAACGCCTCGCCGCCAGCTTCGCGATCGCCGCGAGTCACAACGATTACGGCAGCGACGACGAACTCGACCTGCCCCGCCGTGCCGCACAGGCGTATCGCACGGCGATGCATCGATTCGCCGACATGTCGTATCTCGACGTCTGGTATGCCCACCTCGATGTCGAGGAGGTCTTCAGCGCCTTCGCCGACCGGCTGACGAAGAAGGAGCGCAATCGTGGCACCAAGTTCGTCACGAAGGCTCGATCGAAGAACAGCCTCCACGCCTTCGACAAGCTGGCCGAGCAGTCCGACGACGGGTACCGCATCGCCTCACAACCGCCGCTGATCATCCCATTGCGGGAGATCCCGCTCGACGAGGACCCGAACGTCCTCTCCCGGGCAATTCTGCAGTCGTACCACGACTACCTCGCCTCCGTACCGGACCACATCAAGGTGCTCATCGACCGGTTCGAGTATCGGGACATGGCGATCAAGGTCGTCGGCGTGGGATCCGTCGGCACGAGGTGCCTGATCGTCTTGCTGAAAGGTCGCGACGACCACGATCCGTTCTTCCTGCAGATCAAGGAAGCGGACCGATCGGTGCTGGCGGACCACCTCCCGGCCAGCACCTACGCCGAGCACGGCCGTCGGGTCGTCGAGGGCCAGCGTCTCGTGCAGGCGGCGAGCGACAGCTTCCTCGGGTGGACGGTGGGACCCGGCGGCACCCACTACTACTGGCGTCAGTTCAAGGACATGAAGGGATCGGTCGAGATCGACGGCGCCCCCCTGGACCAGCTCCGGCGATACGCGTCGCTGTGTGGCTGGACGCTCGCACGAGCACACGCCCGCTCCGGCGACCCCGCCGCTCTCGCCGGATACCTCGGCACGGGCACCGTCTTCGACCGCGCGATCGCCGAGTTCTCCGTCGCCTACGCCGACCAGAACCAGCGCGACTACCAGGCCTTCACCGCTGCGATCGGCGACGGACGACTGCCTGCGCATCAGTAGTCCGAGATGTCGTCGTGACCTCTGCAGCGGGGCACGACGCCCCGGCAGGGAATATCCCGGCCATGATCGGGAACATCTGTGCTGCTGCCGCGGCGATGGTGACCAGGTTGGTCAGCAGGATCGAGCCCGCAACGCCATGGGCGCAACACGACGCTCGAGATCGAGAAAACCCTCCACCCTCGGTCTGGATCGCAACGAACTCGGCGCGTTCCTGGTCCAAGCCGGACTCTGCGGCGGCCGCGATCATGCGCTCGCGTGTCTGTTGGCATTGAACGGTCTGCGGATCTCCGAAGCCCTTGGGGCAGACATCGACAACCTGGACGTCAACCGAGGACACCGCACGTTGTTCATCCACCGCAAAGGCAACAAGACCGCCACCATTCCGCTCTCGCCGAGAACAGCACGTGCGCTCGATCTCTACATCGGCGAACGCGAATCGGGGCCGATCTTCTTGAATCACGACGGCACCGGCCGACTCGATCGGCACGCGTCGGCGCGGATCGTGCGACGGCTGACGAAGGCCGCTGGGATCGACAAGCGGATCAGTCCGCACTCGCTACGGCACAGCTTCATCACCGCTGCTCTGGACGCCGGCGTCCCGCTCCGAGACGTCCAAGAAGCCGCATCGCACTCGGATCCGAGAACGACAATGCGTTACGACCGAGGACGAGGATCACTCGATCGCCACGCCACCTACATCGTGTCAACCTTCGTCGCCGGCGCCAGCCGCTGACCGACGCTGGCCGCTCGCGAGCGACAATATGATCGCCCGCGACCGTGACCCCGGCCGATCCACAGGGCGCTCACCGCTGCCGGGTGGATCTGTGCGGCGTCAAGCGGGTTCGGCCCTGAACGTTCCGGAGCGGGCGGGATCGCGTTGATCGGCCACTGTCCGACTATCGCGTTGGGCGAGCCCCGGCGTGCTTGCTCGCAGCGATTCGGTTCCCCGGATCCCCAACTCTCCGGCATCGAGGCGTTCGCTGTCGCGGGAGCAGTCGTTGATCGAGACCGGGTGCGTTGACTCGCCGGCGCGACACGGCGCAGCTGCTGCATGATCGACCGGATCGCATCCGGTCAGGGGTGTGAGAGCATGAGTCGCTGTGGCTGACCGAGGTGCAACTCGCGATGACGTCGCCGTGCCGTCGAGACTCGCCGAGGCCGCGACGACGGCACAGATCGAGTGGTTGGTCGCCGAGTTCGGCCCGACGCTGTATCGCGTGGCGGTGGCGATCGTCCGCGATCGCCAGAGTGCGGAGGACATCGTGCAGGAGGTACTGGTCAAGGCCTGGTCGTCGATGCCATCGTGGGAGGGTGACGTGCCGATCCGGTGGGCCCGCACGGTTACCCGCAACGCAGCGTTGAGCCACCTACGATCGCGGATCGCCCGACCGGCGACGCCAACCGAACATCTCGACATGATCGCCCCGCTCACCGGCGGCGCTGACGAGTCCGTACTCCGGGCCGAGGCTGCCGACACGATGTGGGCGGCGCTGGCACGACTCGGAGAGGACGAACGCGCCATGCTGGTGATGCACGAAGTGGATGGCCTGCCGTATGACGAGATCGCTGCGACCTTGGATGTGACGGTTTCCGCCGTGAAGTCGAAGTTGTACCGAGCCCGCGTCGCGTTGAGGAGGGAGGTGTCGCGATGAGACGGCACCGACGGAAGCCGACAGCTGACCAACTGCGAGCATGGCTCGAGGACGGGTCGCACAAGTGGGTCGAGAAGTGGTTCGACGACGCAGACGTCACCGCCGAGCTCGACCGGCTGACGGCACTTCCCGACGAGCACAGCGTGGCGCTGCGGACGGCCGTCGAACCGTATCCCGGATTCGACGATCGGACGGTGCAGGGTGTCGGAGACCGGGTCGGCGACCTCGAGCGCGTGTCGGTGTTGCTCGGCTTGTTGGGTCTCGGCGCCCAGACCGCTCGGTCGATGATCGATCCCGATTCGCAGTAGAAGGAGAATCCTCGATCTTCTTCGCGACTTCCCGTCGTCGCCGGCGTCATGTTGTTGACAACCGCCCACTCGAGGTCGAGTGGTCCACCTGAAGGAGTGCCGCCCATGGCTACCGCCACCGAAACCCGTCCCACCCACCAAACCGATGCCGTCGTCGACAGCGGTCTCACGCTGGAAACCGACCATGGCGTCACGACCGTTGCCGACTCGGTCGTCGCCAAGCTCGCCGGCCATGCCTGCCGTGAGGTCGAAGGCGTCGCGGGCATGGGTGCCTCGTTCCGCCGCCTGCTCGGTCGGGTGAAGCCGGGCCAGGAGGCACTCGCCCAGGGTGTCAATGTCGAGGTCGGCAAGAAAGAAGCCGCGATCGACCTCGTGATCCTCGTGCGGTATGGCTATCCCATCCCAAACCTCGCGCAGGAAGTCCGCGAGAACGTGATCACCATGGTCGAGACCCAGACCGGGTTGATCGTGAAAGAAGTGAACATCGAGATCGACGACATGCAGTTCGAGGACGACCGTCGGCCCGAGACTCGCGTCGAGTGACAGATCGTTCCGCCCGAAGCTGACGTTGACCTGCTGGCAACCATGTGGTTCCGAATCCTCGCCCGAGCGTGTGGATTCGTCGCGTGCGCCATCGTCGTCGCACTCGCAGCACAATGGCTGAGCATCAGCTTCGGGTGGGACCCACTCATCTCGGTCGATTCCATCAATGCCCGCGCGCGCCAGATCGCCGGACCGCTCCGCGAGGGCCCGGCGATGCTGGTCGCGATCGGAGTCGGCATCGTCGGCCTGATCGCGTTGGCGGCCTGGCTGATGTCGATGCGGTCGCCGAGCAACGACGCCACATTCCGCGCCGGCCCCCGCCGGGAACGTCTCCGCATCGACCGCGACAGCCTGGCCGCGAGCCTCGAACGCCGACTGCAACCGATCGACCGCCGAGTCGACGCCACGGTCTCGGTGTCGAGTCGGGGTGGTGTCGACCTTCGTCTGGTGACCCCGGACCCATCGACCACGGGCCCGGTGTCCGAACACACCGCCGCGTTGGCCGACTTGCTGACTGAGCGGGCGCTGCCATGCCGGGTGCGCCGCGTGGACGTCATCGACGTCCGAAAGCTCAAGAGTCGGCACCGAGTCCGATGACACTGCTTCGGCGGATCACCCAACTCGCCGTGATCGGGACCGCCATCTGTTGCGCCGTTCTCCTCTTCTTGGAGTTGATCGGCGTGGTGTCCTCGCAATGGCGGCGCGAGACCGCGAGCGCACTACGGTCCGTCGGCGATCCGGATCTGGCCGATTGGGCGCTCGCACTCATCGGCGCCGGCGCCGCCGTCGTAGCGGTCGCACTCATCGCCGCCCAGTTCGCACCCGAGCCGAAAGGACGATCACGAATGCTCGAAGTCAGCGAATTCGACGACGGCAGTACACGACTCGCTGGTCGCGCAGCACTGCGCGCCGTCGAGTACGAACTGCGCTCGATCGAAGGCGTCACCGGTGCAACGGCGGTGATGCCGAAGCGGAAGCGAATCCACGCCACCGTCCGTGCCGACGACCGCTGCAACCTCGACGACGTCATCGCCGAAGCCCGTCGGCGACTGAATACGCCGTTCTGGATCAATCTCGGCATCCCTGACATTGCCGTCGAAATCGTCGCCGAATTCGATCCGCGTCCGCCCCGAGTCCGCTAATCCCATCATCTGGAGCCATCAACATGGACGAACCCGGAAACCTCTTCCGCAACACTGGAGTCATCGGCGCCGCCCTCGGCGCGCTCATCGCGATCGTGTGGGTCGCATTCGGGGGACTGGCGGTCTTGCTGGTCCTCGCGTTGGCAGGAGCCGGGTGGGTAGCTGGGATGGTCATGCAACGCCCCGACTTCTTCATCGGTGTCCTCCAGCGCCTCCAGCAACGATGACCTTGGCGGGACGCCACGACTGCAACACTTGGTCGTCATGAACGAGTGGTGGACCGCGGCCGTCTACGTCGTCGCCGGCGTGGTCGTCGGGGCAGTCCTCGGCGCACTCGTCCGAAGGTTCCTGGGAAGGTCGAAACGACGCGAAGCCTTGCGGCAGGTGGCAAGGCCGACATCAGCGCTGGTGTTCTGGCTGTTCGTCGCCGCGGGCCTCGTCGCGGCGGTCGCCTCGACAAGCCCCGAGACGCTCGACCCGATCCCCTCCGACGTTCTTGCGTGGTTGCCTCGCGTTGGTGTGGCGGGTCTCATCCTCATTGCGGGCTACGTGCTCGGGACGCTCGCAGCGGCCGCGGTCAACCGGACGGCGGTGCGCGCCACGGGCCGCCGACAGCCGGTGGCGGAGGCAGCCACTCGGTTCGCCGTCATCGGCGCCGCGACCGTGCTCGCGCTGAGCCAGCTCGGCATCGACACCACCATTCTCAACATCCTCGTGGCTGCAGTCGCGTTCGGAACAGCCTTCGCACTCGCCGGTGTGGCCATCGCCGGCGGACGGCACATCGCTCGATCGGTCGCCGCTGGGAAGGCAGTGGCCGATCTCGTCGAGCCGGGTCGCCGGATCACGCTTGGCGGATACACCGGCCCGATCGTCAAGATCACCGCGACACACGTCGTCATCGCGCTCGATGATGGCAGCCAGGCCGTGCTCCCGCTCAGCGAGTCCGATCACGCCCCGTTGCTGATCCACGACACCACAGCACAGACACGCGACTGACCCACCTCAGCCGGACGGAACGGCGATCCAACAATTCGCGCGCGACCTTGGTGCCCGAGCTGCGTTACCCGGGTGATGCCGCCTGGATTGCCGCGCCCGCAAACGACCTCCTTCTCGCTGGGGAGGCCCCGATGATCGCCGCCACGTCGCTCCTCGTCGTCGTGTTGATGGGTGCGCTCGTCGGCCGCATCGGAGCGCTCGCGCTGATGTCGACCGGCTTGCCGGCCGAGGTCGCCCGGCTTCAGTCGCGGTCGGCGCTCACGGGAGTCGGATTCACCACCATCGAAGCCGAAACCGTGATGAGCCACCCCGTACGCCGTCGCATCATGTTGACGCTGATGCTCATCGGCAACGCCGGTTTCGTCACCCTGGCCGGCTCGATGATGCTCTCGTTCACCGCGGTCGGCGGTTCCGTCGATGTGCTGCGCCGCCTGGCCGTCGTGATCGGAGGCGGAGCCGCGCTGATGTGGCTGCTCCGGCGTGACCGGGTCGAGCGCTTGCTCTCGAGCCTGTTGACGAAGGTGCTCAACCGATTCAGCGACCTCGAGCTGCGTGACTATCACCACCTCATGCGGCTCTCCGCCGACTACGCCATCACCGAACTCGCAGTCCGGCCCGAGGACTGGCTCGCGGATCGCACCCTCATCGACCTCGACCTCCCAGACGAGGGGGTCCTCGTTCTGGCGATCCAACGAGCAGACGGCGAGTTCGTCGGCGCCCCACGCGGTGAGGCCGTCGTGCACGCTCACGACACGCTGTACCTGTACGGTCGCGCCCCGGTACTCGACGACCTCGATCATCGTGGACGGAATGCGGAGGGTGATCAGGCGCACCAAGCGGCGGTCGTGGAGCAGGGAAAGCTCCGGCGAGCCCCCCGCCGACGATCCGTCGAGCCATGACGAGCGCGGTGACCCCGTCGCCCGGTGCCGGTCGGCGTGGCCTGGGCACGTTCGGTGGAGTCTTCACACCGTCGATCCTGACGATCCTCGGCGTGATCATGTATCTCCGGTTCGGTTGGGTCGTGGGCAACGCCGGTTTGCGGAACACGCTGATCATCGTCACGATCGCGACCGCGATCACCTTGCTCACCGGCCTGAGCATCGCCCAGATCTCGACCGATCAGGTCGTCAGGACCGGCGGCGCTTACTACATGGTGAGCCGGGCGTTGGGCACCGAGATCGGCGGTGCAATCGGGATCCCGCTGTACGTCGCGCAAGCACTCTCGGTGGCGCTCTACACGCTCGGATTCGCCGAGAGTGTGCACGCCGTCGCGCCCAACGTCCCCGCGCGTCCACTCGCCCTTGCGACGACGGTGCTGGTCACGGTGCTCGCGCTGGTGTCGGCGCGGACCGCGATCAGGGCTCAGTACGTGATCATGGCGGCGATCGTGTTGTCGCTCGTGTCGTTCTTCCTCGGCACCGCCACTGCGCCGGCGGTCCCGGCGACACCGGTGGGATTCGAGCGGGAACCGTTCTGGGCGGTGTTCGCGGTGTTCTTCCCAGCGGTCACGGGGATCATGGCCGGCGTCAACATGAGCGGTGACCTGCGCGATCCGCGCCGGTCGATCCCGAGAGGAACTCTCGCCGCGATTGCGGTGAGCTTCGTCATCTACATGATCATCCCGGTCGTGCTCGACCGTCGCGCACACGCGACGGCGCTCATCGAGGATCCACTGATCATGCGGCAACTGTCGTTGTGGGGCCCGGCAATCCTCATCGGGGTGTGGGGTGCGACTCTGTCGAGTGCCCTCGGCAGCATCCTCGGTGCGCCCCGTATCCTGCAGGCCCTCGCACGAGACGAGATCGTGCCCCGTCCGCTGCGCGTGCTCGGTCGCGGATCCGGTCAGGAAGATGCGCCTCGCATCGGTACGTACGCGACCCTGGCGCTGGTGCTCGCCGTCGTCGCAATGGGTGATCTCGACGCGGTCGCACCGGTGCTCACCATGTTCTTCCTGGCGTCGTACACGGTCGTCAACGTCGTCTCGGCCGGTGAGAGATTCCTCCGCAATCCGTCGTTCCGGCCGACGTTCCGGGTCCATTGGACCGTGTCGATGGCGGGCGCGATCGGGTGTGTCGCGGTGATGTTTCTGATCAATCCCGTGGCGACCGTGGTTGCGATGGCGGTGGTCATCGCGATCTGGGGTCTGCTGAGCCGACGACAGGCGCGAGCCCGGTGGGGCGACATCCGTCAGGGCTTGTGGATCAATGTGATTCGCTGGGCGACCGCGCACATCCGGCCGTCGTCGCACGCCAAGGGCTGGCGACCGAACATCCTCGTGCTGGCCGGCAGCCCGACGAAGCGTTGGTATCTGATCGACCTCGCGAACGAGCTGTCGCACAACCGAGGGCTGCTCACGATCGCGACGATCCTGCCGGAGCCGGCGCCGTCGCAGCGCAAGCGTCAGCTCGCCGAGACCGTTCGCGATCACCTCGCGGAACGTGACGTCGATGCGCTCGTGCGGGTCGTGTCGGCACCAACGCCGTACGTCGGTGCGTCGCTCCTCGTCGAGGCCTACGGTCTCGGGAGCCTTGTTCCCAACACGGTGGTGCTGGGCGATGGCGAGACGACTTCCGACCCTGACGAGTACGCCACCATGATCCGTCGGATCCACGACGCCGGACGCAATGTCGTCATCGTGCGTGCGCCTGACGACACGACGTTCGGCGAGCGCAAGCGTGTCGATGTCTGGCTTCGGTCGATGCGCGACAACGGCGCGCTCATGATCACCCTCGCCGAGACGCTTCGGGCGGCCAAGTCGTGGCGTCGTGCAACGGTCACCATCCGCATGGTGGTTGCCACGGACGACGCCGCAGTCGAAGTCGCAACCAATCTCCGCCAGATCTTGGCGCAAGCGCGGCTCAACGTCGAGGTGCATGTGATCGCCGACCATCGACCTCCGGTGACCGTGATCGCGGAGCACGCCGGCGACGCCGACCTGATCTTGATCGGGCTGCCCGACCCGTGTGTGCACGCTGATGATTTCCCGGAACGTTTCTCGATGCTGCTTGCAGAGATCGACGTCGAGGGCCCGGTCGCATTCGTGCTCGCGTCGGCCGACGTCGACCTCGAAGCGATCCTCGAATAGCGATGCACTTCGACCTGAATCGGCGACGGCTCCTGTTTGTCAAGAGGTAGGTTCGGGATGGGCAGATGAGGACGTCTGTGTGACCGCTGCGTGTTCAGCTTGCGCCTCGGTGCTGATGCTTGCGCCCAGCGACACCGAGTTCTTGGCGGGCCCTCGAGCTGGGCGCCGTTCCTGTCTGCACTGCGCTGTCGCTTGCTTCCGGCTTGCCGGCCGTGGTCGTTCGCAAGACGGCCAAGGAGACAGGACTGCGAAGTTGCAGAAGGACCCGAGATCGACGGCCGACGCCTCCTCATCGTCGAAGATGTCGTCACGACCGGTGGCCAAGTCGTGCTGTCGACCAACGATCTACGCGCACGCGGCGCAATCGTCTCGACAGCGCTCTGTGTCATCGAGCAGTAGGCGCAGAGCACACGTCGGAATCACAGATTCTTCTATGTCTGTCAACCGGTGATGTTGGCTGTGGGATGGTGCTCGAGGAGGCGCCAGACGCGTCGTGCGATGTAGCGGCCGATGGTGCTGGCGGGGAATCGTTCGGTCGCCCGCCGACTCGTGCGCTCATATCGCCACCCTCGCGCATCAGCACGACCCGTCCGGGTTCGGCACGTCGGTGCTCATTCAAGTGCTCGGAAATGTGCAGCGACCGGCCGACCTCGATCATGCGATCGACATTGCCGGATCCCGTGTTGGGCTGATCGTCGCGCGCTTGCGTCGATATGCGTGTCTGGCGCTCGGGGTTCTCTGGCCCAGAGTTGTCCAGCAGCTCGTGGCGTAGGTGTTCTGCTTCGGGCCCATCCGCAGCCTCCGGCCGATAATCCTTGCCCACCCGCTGACCGTCGGGATGGTCCTGTGCTTCCTTGTGATCGCCGAGCTCTTCGGGGTTGCCTGAGGCGAACCCTGTCGGACTCAGGGTTGTCGGAGTGGGAAGCGTTCGGCCGCTGCGACCGGCATGACGTTGATGCGGTAGCCGTTGATCAGCGCTCGCAGCACGGTCACGGCCAAGAAGGTGAGGAAGCCGGTGCGGTAGGAGATGACGCCGAGGATTGGCAGTGCGAGCGGAATCCACCAGATGGCGTTGTAGATGACAAGCGTGAATCGCTCGCTCGCCGTCGAGGCTGGTTCGTCCCGTTGTTCTTTCGTTCGAAGCCATGCGAACCGCATGGAGGCGTGTTGCTCGACGACGAGTCAATAGAGGACGCCAATGAGGGCAAGGCTCAGGAACGCAGCGCCATCGGAGATCCCGTCGCTGAGGAGCGCGACGCCAACGAAGATCATTGCGGGAAGACCCAGTCCGACACTCAGTCGGTTGTTCCACTTGACGGTCAGGAAGCGATCGCGCTGGGCCGGATCCATGAGTTCACTTCCAACCGCGGAGCAACGTGGTGGCGCGATCAGGCGCCCCGATGGTCAAGGTGTTGCGCATGGGGAAATCTCCGTCCGGAGGTCAACGCCCATTCTGTATCCCATCGACTTGTTCAGTTAGGGGCGTTCGTCCCGACCCCGCTGCACGGCCCAACACTCGTCGTGGATCGGCGACACTACCGGTCAGCTGACCCGCCCATAACGACCAACACCAAGATCCGACTCCTCACCCGAATCGCATTCGGCTTCCACGGACCCGAACCTCTCATCGCCCTCGCACTCCTCGCACTCGGAAACCAACCACCCGCCCTCCCAGGCCGAACCTGACCCACGGATCCGGCAGGAGAGCGCCATATCTGCGGCCAACTCCGTTGCGGTGTCCCGCCCATCGCGGCACGACCGTGCTCGTTCAGGTGCTCGTAAATGTGCGGCGAGCGGTCGACCTCGCCAATGCGATCTCCGCTGCCACGCCGGCGCGATCCCAGACCGAAGCGAGATCTCGACCGCCGTGCTATGGGCCGCTATAGACATGCCGCTGTATAGCGGCCGGGCTCGCTCAGACATTCCGCCGACGACACGACACGCGCACTGCGCCCGATATCGCCGCGCGATGACCGGTGCGCAACGACTGTGATGCGCTTGGGGCAGGCTGATTGACGACACCTCGAAGGTGCGCGCACGTGGAATCTCCATCAACGAAGGAGCACCATCATGAACGCCACCACGATCCACTCGAGCGAAGTCGTCGGGCAACTCGTCTTGATCGAGACTGACCCGATCCGCCATCGCGTCAAGCACGCGATCGCTGGCTTCCTCGCCGGGTACTCCGGCACGACACTGGAGGCGTACCGCCTCGATCTGCGCGGCTGGATCGGCTGGCTCGACGCTGCCTTTCTCGATCCGTTCACCGTGGAGCGCGCCCACATTGAGTTGTACGCCCGCTGGTGTGAGTCCGAAGGCAAGGCTCGCTCCACGATCGGACGGCGGTTGTCGACGATCTGCGGGTTCTACAAGTACTGCTCCCAGGAACGCCTGATCGAACGCGACCCGTCCGCTCATGTTCGTCGCCCGAAGCAGGACTACGAGTCCTCCACCCTCGGGCTGGATCGCAACGAACTCGGCGCGTTCCTCGTGCAAGCCGGCCTCTGCGGCGGACGCGATCACGCGCTAGCGTGTCTGTTGGCGTTGAACGGGCTGCGCATCTCCGAAGCCCTCGGTGCTGACATCGACAACCTCGACGTCAACCGCGGACACCGCACGTTGTTCATCCATCGCAAAGGCAACAAGACCGCCACCATCCCGCTGTCGCCGAGAACGGCACGAGCACTCGATCTCTACATCGGTGAGCGGGAATCGGGGCCGATCTTCTTGAACCACGACGGCACGAGTCGACTTGACCGGCATGCGTCGGCTCGGATCGTGAGGCGGCTGACGAAGGCTGCAGGGATCGACAAGCGGATCAGTCCACACTCGCTGCGACACAGCTTCATCACCGCAGCACTCGACGCCGGAGTCCCACTCCGAGACGTCCAAGAAGCAGCGTCGCACTCCGACCCGAGAACGACGATGCGTTACGACCGGGGACGAGGATCCCTCGATCGCCACGCCACCTACATCGTGTCCACCTTCGTCGCCGGCGCCAGCCGCTGACCGGTCGCGGGCGAGAATATGATCGCCCGCACCCGTGAGCCCGGCCGACAAACGGAGCGCTCTCCGCTGCCGGATACCGGACGGGTCTGACGCGGTCGCGCCGCCGCGAGTATCGAGCACGGCATTGCGTCTGGCGAGCAGTTCAGCGGAATCGGCGCGAGCGCAAGTTTTTCGGATGGGAATGCAACGTTTCGGGGGGCTCGCACGCCACAGTCAACGATGGTGTGCGATGGGATCGAGTCGACGACGACCAAGGACGACTCCTTCGGTGCGTTCTATGCGGCTCGATTCACGGCGCTGTCCCGGCTGGCATTCTTGCTGACTGGCTCGCCCGAGGCCGCTGACGACATTGCTCAGGAGGCATGTGAGCAGGTCTTTCGCCGTTGGGACAACATCGAGTACCCGCGTGCCTACGCCCGTACAGCAGTGATCAGCGGGTCACGGTCGTGGGGCCGTCGTCGCATGGTGCGCGAGTCGGCGCCGTCGGAGCGGACCCAGTTCGCGGAACTCGACCGCGATGCGATCGCTGTGCGAGCAGCACTGGCGGACCTCCCTGAGCGTCAACGCGAGGTGCTCGTTCTGCGGTATTACGCCGATCTGAAGGTCGACGACATCGCTGTGGAGGTGGGCGCCCGACCGGGCACGGTCAAGTCACTGATTCACCGAGGCCTCGCCCGCCTCCAGAAGGAACTGGGATGAGCAACATGTCGAACGATTCGGATCTCGAAGCCCGCGTGCGGCGTGCGATGCATTCGATTGCCGGTGCACATCGGCCGTCATCGAGCGCAGCGTCGCTGACGCAGCCGAGCGACAGCGCGCCGCGGCGCACTTGGCTGATCGCAGCAGCGACGTTGCTCGTGGTCGGCGGGGTGGTCGCCGTGTTCGCCGTCGCCGGGCGCGACACTTCCACGTCGCCCGTTGTGACCGAGCCCCTGGTGACGGCAACGAGCGAGCCGAGCGATTCCCTGGACGTCGACGGCGACGTGACAATCGATCCTGCCGCCCTGCGGTTCTCCGAGCCGCTGCCGGATGGCACGGTCGCGTTCGTCAACGACACGTCGCTCCCAGCGCCGAGCGTTGCCGAGCGCGGCATCGCCGGCCCTGACCCGGGACCGGTATCGGATTCGGTTCGTGTCGTCGTCATGGATGGGCCGAGCCTGCTCATGCGCGGCATCATCACCGACCTTCCAGCCGACACCGCCCTCGATCGCCCCGTCGGCCCAGCCGTCGAGGGCGGCCTCGACGGTGCCACCTACCTCGACGCCGACGAGGGCGCAATCGTCATTCCGATCGACGACGGCCGACGGATCGTCGGCCCGGACGAAATCTTCACGTTCGGTGGCGGCGGTCCGTACATCGAACCCGATGTCCTCGTCGAGATCGCCACCGCCGTCGGCCAGATCCCGATCGACCAGATCGACCAACTCCCAGGATTCTTCGTCTACGCAGGAACGGTGGATGGCGAGACGATCGACCCGCTCAGCGTCGCCGATGCAACCACCGTGCAACACGGAGAGGTCGGCTATGCAGGTCTCACCTCCTATCGGCTCACCGAAACCCCGACTGCGGTCGAACTGCTGGCGATCGGGAATGCGCTCCTCCGTGGCCAACTCGACGATGCGGCGATCGGCGACGTCACACTCACGTCGGCGGGGCAGTTCTATCTCGAACTCGTCTCACCGACGAACCTCGTCGTTCTCAACGCATCCACAGACCTGGATGAGCGAATCGCGGACATCGACTTCGCCGCAGCGGTCGACCTGGCCGCAGCGTTCGACGGATCAGTCGACGCGCCACCACGCCCCAACCCGTAGCAGCACCTCGACTGCGTCACCCAGCCGAGTGGGCGGGCGCGCACCAATGTCGAACCCTTCCTGGCAGATCACCAGACGGCGTTCTGAGTCGTGCCGACCCGGGCCCCACACGGAAGGCAGAGTCGCATGCCTACGACGCAATGCGGGCCGCTCAATAATCACGATCACCGATGCACGACGGGCCCCGCTCGTGATCGGCACCTACGCGAGCGCCTGACCGCTCCAGAACGTGCGCAGCGAAACCGCTCGTCCCTGACCTCCGGCGGAGCGATCGCGTGTGCCGGATAGTGAGCGGGCAAGAACCGTCGGAGCGCCGCGAATATCGGGCACTGCAGTAGGGCCGCACTGCAGCGCGACCATTCGCCATGCGGTCGGGATTCTGCGTGTCGGTATGTGCGACTTCGAGCGACGTCTCAGTGATCAGAATGCCGGATAGCGGGCGGGACGGTAGTGCTGTGGGGGCGTTGATTATCGATCGGGCCTTGATCAGGGTGCGACCAAGGTCAATGATTGCGCGGTAGCGATGTGGAGGTCGACCTCCATCACGAGATCGCTGGCGACGGTGTATGGCCGCCAGCGCTCCACGATCTCTTCCTCGAGCGCACGTCGATCGTCGGAGCCGAGCCCGCCGACGGCCGCGGCGAGCGGGGTAGCCAGCACGTATTGCCAGAAGAAGTCCGCAGCAGGGTCGAGATGGAGGGCCAGCCGGTGCGAGGACACGCGGAGGTTGGCGAGCCCGGAGGCGATCAGGAGGTCGGCCAGCCGGTCGGCATCGTCGACTTCGAAGACAGCGTGGACGAAGGCGGCGACTTCGACCCCGAAGTGTTCAGCGAGCACGTCGTGGAGTTCCTCGTACATCGGCGGTGTGGGGCCCGGAACACCAACGGCGACTCGGCCACCATCGACTACGACGCGTCGCATTTCGGCGAGTGAGCTGATCTTGTCGGCGAAGAATTGCAGACCGAGCGAGCACAGGACGACGTCGAAGGTGTCGTTCTCGTACGGAAGTCCGTCGGCGCTCGCCTCCCGCCAGTCGATCGCCGCGGTGGCCGGTGCGGCGACGCGAGCGACGGCGAGCATCCCCGGGTGCCCGTCAATCCCCGCGACCGTGCCGCCGGGTCCGACGCGGTCGGCGGCGAGTCTGGTCGCCACCCCGGTGCCGCAGGCGACGTCGAGCACTCGCTCGCCTGGCGACAGCTGGGCGGCGTCGACGAGCAGCTCCGCGCATGGAAGCCCGATGCTCGGCACGAAGTACCGTTCGTACAGCTCGGGCGGCGTCCCCTGGTAGCGGTCGGAGACGGTGTCGACGCGAGCAGTGGCGGTGTTGGTTGTTGGCTGCTGGTTCATGAGTCGCTCCTTCGATGTCGGTGGAGATCCGCCGGGTGAGGGTGGTCGTTCAGGAATCGGGACATCAGCGGACCGGCCACGTCGGCGTGCGGTCGGCCCGCTCCGAACCTGTCGGATCTCGTGACCAAGGTAGGCACTAGTCCTGACGGCGTCATCGGGGAAAACCCCCATTTCGCGAGCACGTGCTGGGTGGGGCGTGCGGACGCGCTACAGGAGGCCCGCGTTGGTGGCGATCACCGCGGCGGCGGCCCGGTTGGGGGCGTCGAGCTTGACGAAGATGTTCGAGAGGTGGCGCTCCACAGTCTTGACGCTGATGAACAGCTCGTCGGCGATCTCGTTGTTCTTGAGCCCGGCTGAGACCCTACGAACAACCTGTACCTCGCGAGACGTCAATCCGGGGTCGGCAGTGTCGATCGTCGATGGCTCGAACAGTTCGTCAATCTGCCGGAGCGCCACTGCGGCTCCGATCTGCCCGAACGTGCGCCGCGCCGCTTCACACTCCGATCGCGCGGTCAAGTCATCACCGAGAGCACGGCTGGCCAACGCCAGCGCGACGTGCGTCTGGCCCTGCTGGAACGGGGTCTCCAGCCGGTGCCACAGGTCGCACGCTGCCCGCAACCGGGAGAGCGCTGCGCGGGGATTGCCCTCGGCGAGAAGCACCGACCCCTCGGCGTGGGTGGCGAGTGCGTCCAGGAACAATGAGTCCGCTCCGTCCGCTAGCGGGCGCAGGCGGTCGACCCCCTCGCGCGCCCGATCGACATGGCCCGACGCGATCATGATCTCGACGTATGCCGGCAGGGACTGTACGAGCGCGACGGTGTCGCTGGCACCGGCAACTGCGGTGTCGATGGCGGCGGCGGCGGTCGCGAGGTCGCCCTCGACGAGGCGGAGCAACGCATATCCCGGCTGCGGCGACCGGCCGTGCTCCTGGGCGCGCTCGTAGGAGGCGTGGGCGTCGGCGAAGTCACCGCGCAGCCGCTCGAGCTCACCGAGCTGGTAGTGGGCCATCCCGATTGCCGGGCTCGGTGGATCCGACAGGCGGTGAGCCGCGGCGAGCGCCTCGGCGGTTGCCGCCGACCAGTCGCCATGAAGCTGTAGGACCTGGGAGCGGTGCACGAGACACTGGCCGCGGTACGAGACGAGCTCCGGCTGCAAGGCGCACCAGCGACTCAGCGCCGAGGTCCATTCGTGCGCCCGGCGCACGTCGAAGGCCCGCTGGCAACCGTCGACCACGGCGCAATAGACGATCCCGGCGGCGACCGACGACACCTCGCCGCGCGTCACCGCGACCATTACCTCGTCGAAGCACTGGGCTCCTTTCGCGGCTTGGCCGGCGAACCACAGCGCCTGGCCGATACCCAGAAGGCTCATCGCCTTCAGGTCGGCATCGGCGAACCGCTCGGCGACGGATGCAGCGCGTTCGAAGTGCTCGAGCGCTTGGTGGGGATCGTCGCCATCGAGACTCATCAGGCCAGCCGGGACGGCCAGGTAGCCGCCGCCGACACAATCGAGGTCGCGTTCGCCAATCAGCCGCTGTGCGCTGGCGATCCAACCGCCACCCTGGGCCAACTCGCCGCGTTGGAACAGCCCGAACGCCAACCAGAACGCACACAGCACAGCCCGCTCCGCGTCGCCCTCGGCGAGTCGGGCGTCGAACGCTCGGGACCAGGCGTCGGTGCTCTCCTCGTCGCGACCCGCCAGATACGCCGCGGTCGCCCAACGCTCGAGGTCGTCGCCCGAGAGCGTATCGGTCCTATCAGCACCCACGAACAGATCGCAGGCCTCCGCCCAGGCCGCCCTGTCGACTGCCGCATTCGCTGTGGACACGCCCGACGTCGTCACGACTCTCGACCCCATTTCCAGCCTACGCCACGGCGTGCAGCGCAAGTCTCACAGCTCTCCGGGGGCGCCTCGAGTTCCTGTCGGCTGGTCGGTCACGTTGATCACCCGGGCATGGCTGGCCGTGGGCGTTGCCCCCAACGCCGCCGCACAGAATGTGTCGGCGCAAGCGGCAACCTGACCACGCGAGATCGGCACTTCAAGCTGAGCGTTACGACTGCGCAAGCGACGATAATCGCAGCGTCGGTTGGCCGGGGTCCTCTGGACCGGTTCGGGTCGCGGTGGTCGGCTGGATGCTCCCTTCATCGAGAGGAGCTCCTGCCATGTCCGACACCACGCCCGCATCCCCGTTCGCGGCACCGCCTGTTGGCGAGCTGATAGCTGTCGATCTTGATCCTCGCCGTCAGCTCGCGCACCGGGTGATCGCCGGCTACCTGGCCGGCTACTCCGGCGCCACGCTCGTCGCCTACCGGCTCGACCTTCGTCAGTGGGTGATCTGGCTCGACGGCAACGACGTCGACATCTTGAGTGTCCAGCGCGCGCATATCGAGCTGTACGCCCGCTGGTCCGAAGAACACGGCCTTGCCCGCTCGACGATCAGTCGGCGGCTGTCGACGATCTGCGGGTTCTACCGGTACTGCTCCCAGGAAGCCGTGATCGATCGCGATCCCGCCGCGTACGTGCGTCGACCGAAGCTCGACTACGAGTCGCACACGCTCGGGCTTGATCGAAACGAGCTCGGCGCGTTCCTGGTCCAGGCCGGTCTGTGCGGCGGGCGGGACCATGCCCTGATGTGCCTGCTGGCGTTGAACGGTCTGAGGATCTCTGAGGCACTCGGCGCCGAGATCGAGAACCTCGACTACCAACGCGGACATCGCACACTGTTCGTACATCGCAAAGGGCACAAGACCGCCACCAGCCCGTTGGCGCCACGTACGGCGACATCGCTCGACCTGTACATCGGGGAACGAACCAGCGGGCCGATCTTCCTCAACGCCGACGGCACGAACCGCCTTGACCGGCACGCCGCGGCGAGGATCGTGCGCCGATTGGCGAAGGCAGCCGGGATCGACAAGCGCATCAGCCCGCACTCGCTCCGTCACAGCTTCATCACCGCCGCCCTCGACGCGGGCGTCCCGCTCCGCGACGTCCAAGAGGCAGCGTCGCATGCCGACCCGAGAACGACGATGCGCTACGACCGAGGCCGGGGGTCACTCGACCGGCACGCCACCTACATCGTCGCCACCTTCGTCGCCGGCGCCAGCCGATGACCACCGTCGGCGGTCAGCGTCGGCCATCGACGTAACGCTCGAGCTGCCGGAACTCGAGCGGGTAACGAGTGGAGCGGTCCGCGATCTTCTGATGGTCGACGGCTCGGGCCGACGCTGCTACTCAGCTGCGCCAGCTACCTCTCTCCGGTCCAGGATCCGCAACAGCAGGCTTGCGAGACTGATGACCTCGGCGGCCTCGGCCGGGTCATCGAACGTGACGACGCGGTGGCTCGTCGGGTTCTTGAACACTCCGATGGCGCCCGCGAACAGGTCCGACATGCCCATCTGCTCGCCGGGCTCGGTGGCCGGGTCGTGAAGCGGTCCTTCGCCCGGCTTGAAGGCTGCACGCATCAGGTGACGGCCAAGATCGGCGTCGGCGAATCCACCCAGCTCGCGGACGCGGACCTCCACCTGTCTCATCGCTGCGAACGCTGCGAGCTCGTACTCGCCGAGCAGGAACTGGCTCCGCACGCCTGCGATTCGAGGATGGACATCTTCGCCCAGCGTCGTGACCGCACCAAGGAATCCGAGCCCGCGTTCGAGCACGTTGCGGCCGAGTCGAGTGATGAATCCCCGATCAATGCCGTTGCTCTCGGACACCAGTCCGGAGTTGCGAAGCCAGTCGCAGGCCTCGCAGAGCGCGTGCATCGTCGGAGAGCGGGCGTCGAGACCGGCGTTGCGCCAGCTGTTCAGGTAGTTGTAGAGATGCGGCTCCGTACCCTCGGCGAACTTGCGCAGCACCACCATGCCGAGCCGATCGACAGGCAGCGCTTCGATCTCGTCGTCGGTCAGATCAAGCGGTCTCGGATAGTTCGCCACTACGCCACGGTAGTCATCCAGGGATCGTTGACGCTGCCGCTGTCAGGGAATCGGTGCTTGTTCCGGCGAGCGCTGAAACGGTGATCATTCCCGGCCTGACCCCAGTCCGCGCCTGCGCCGAGCACCGGCACCGACCGTGGTCGCCGGCGCCTAGCGCGTATCGCTCGTCGTGCCGGTTGTAGGACGGGTCCCGGGCCGTGGCGGCGGCACCAGTATTGAGCGCTGGACGAGGCCGGACTGGTGGTCGGCTCTCGGGGGCAGCGGCTGGCCGGTCAGTCGTGTTTCACTGCGGAGGTGTCGACGCACAGGATTCCGGTGTTGCCGTCCTGATCGGCGATGACGGTGAGTCCTGGCGAGTTGGTGTCGTCGACGACGGTTCCACCGGCGGCGACGGCTGCGGCGACTCGTTGTTCGGCGACCTCGGGCGCGACGTAGACCTCGACGTGGAACCGCTGACGCGGCGCCTCGTCATCGTCGGCGCCACCGAACCACAGATTCGGGATCCGGCCGGTGGGGTCGCGGATCTCGTCGCTGGGGGATCCGTGGCCCTGGGCGGCCGGGTTCCCGGTGAGCAGGGCGGCCCACACCGGTGCGATCGTCGCGGAGTGTGGGGTGTCGAGGCCGAGTTCGATCTGGCTGACCGCGGCCGGGTCCGCGACGAGGTGCTGGTCGGCTGCGATCTCGGTGATCCGCCGTGCGAGATCGACGTCTTGTTGGGTCGGCCACGCCACGATGTGTTCGGTGCCGTCGTCTTCGCGGTAGATGGCGTCGTCGGTGATCAGCTTGAGGTCGACGTACCCGGCGCCCATCGAGACGATCGGATGGTGGTCGACCGCGTCACCCGCCTCGCCCACAGAACTGATGAACCGTGCGCCGCTGCTGAAGTCGCCGATCAGGTAGCGGGCGTGGAGTCCTTGGGCCAACTTGCGCCAGTCGGCCAGATCGGCGTCGGCGATCTTGTCGCCCATCAGCATGTCCATGGATACAGCTCACTTTCTGACTCGATCCTCACCGTTGTTTCGATCGCACCCGTTTTCGCGCACACAGTCTCGCGCATCACCGAACGGTTCTTGTCCGTGCTCCGGATGTAGGCGAGCACCGTCGAGGGCGACGGCCTGTCGACGTCGAGCGACAAGAATGCGAGGATGACGACCTCTTCCGATACCCAGGGCTTTGAAGGCGCAACCTTCGTCAGGACCAGCTTCAAGGGCGCCACCGTGAGATCGTGCGACGTCAGCGGAGTAACGATGCGCAGCGTCGACGTCGACGGGCTCGACATCGACAGCCATGACCTGTTCTTCGCCAGCCTCATCGTCAACGGCGTCGACGTGGTGCCGTTCGTCGACGCCGAGCTCAACCGACGGTTTCCCGGCCGCGAGTTGCAGAAGGCACAGACACCTGAGGGCCTGCGAGACGGTTGGGTCGCAGTCCAGGCCGCGTGGGACACGACCTTCATGAATACGCCCCCGGAACTGGTCGACGCCCACGTCGACGACGAGTGGTCGCTCGCCGAAACCCTGCGTCACCTCGTGCTGGCGACCGACGCCTGGCTGCGCGGGGCGATCATGGGGATGGAACAGCCGTTCCACGAGATCGGCCTGATCTTCACCGGTGCAGCCGAGATGGGCTTCGACATGACGATCTTCCGCACCGACACACCGTCGCTCGATGACATCGTGGCGGTGCGAGCCGAGCGGCAGCGGCTCGTGACCGAGTTCTTGGCCACCGCCACACCGGAGCTGCTCGCCGAAGAGCGCAACAACCCGTGGGGCGGCGGGGACTGGCATCCCACCGTTGGTGACTGCGTTCGCGTGATCCTCGAAGAGGAGTGGGCGCACCTGCGCTACGTCCGCCGGGACCTCGCCCTCCTCGGATGAAACCCGATCACGGCGACCGCTCGAGATGCACTCTGCGACCCTGGGTCGGCTTCGTCGCCCGGGCGACCAAGTATCCCGACCACGCAGATCAGCGACACGGCCAAGCCGATCGGCCCCGCCCATCGCGGAACCTCAGCGCCGCGACTCGCTCGATATCGCGATCACCCACGGTGACCAACGTCGTCCGCGGCCGTACCGCTCCACCAGTGGCTCTCGCGCTGGTGAGCACGAGTTCGACGCCGTGGTTGAGCGGGTCAGGGCAGTACACGTTTGATCATCACACAATGGTTCTTGCCCTTGGGGCGTTCGTAGTCGAAGCCCGCTTGCTCGAAGAGGCCTCGAGTGCCGTTGTAGAGGAACGATGCGGACACCTTCTTGCCGCCGGTGTCTTGCGGGAACGCTTCAACGAGGCCACCGCCTGCGTCGGCGATCAGCCCAAGCGCTCCATCAAGGGCAGCCTCGGACACGCCTTGTCGTCGGTAGTCGCGATCGACAAAGAAGCAGGTGATCCGATAGTCGGCGACCGCGACGAGCCCTGCTTCATACTGCTTGCGGTGGTAGATCCGCGGGAGCTCGTCCGGCGTGCCGAACTGACACCACCCCACGGCGCGATCTCCGTCGAACACCAGCGCCGCATGGGCGTTGCCCTCCTCGACCAACCGCTGTTTGACCGCGCGATTGCCCGCCGGGCTCTCACCCATGTCGGGCGATCTCGGATGGAACCACAGACACCAGCAACCACCCCACACTCCGTTGTGGCGCTCGGCCAGCGCAGCGAACGCTGGCCATGTGTCGGAATCGAGTGGACGAGTTAACAGCGATGAGCTCACGACCGCTCGCTCCTGCAGAGGCAGAACCGATGTCTCGGCGGGCCAACGTCGACCCGGAGACCTCCCGGCCTGCGGGGGTGCCACCTTGTCGAGGTCGTGCTGCACTACGTCACGCTCGGAGGGTTCGTGGCCAGGTAGCGAGTGAGCGCTTCCGGTGTCGGATGGCCCCACCCGATGCAGAACGGATGTCCAGCTGGATCAGCGAAGACATGGTGCCCATGGTGGCTCCCCGGATCATCCTCGGTCAGCAGCGGCCGGGCGCCGACGGCGCGGGCCCGAGCGAGGCCCGCCTCCACATCCGTCACATGGAGGTCCAGATGGACCTGCTGCGAGTTCCCGTCGGGCCACTCCGGCGGACGATGCTCCGGCGAGTGTTGCACACCGACCACCCACTGACCCGCATGATCGATCACACAGTGGAAGGCGTCGTCTTCGTCAATGACGCCCCCACCGAGCAACCGCGCCCAAAACGTGCTCACTTGGCCGACGTCAGCGGCGTCCAACACAACGACGTGTCGCATCAGATCCACAAGATCCGACGATAGACGAACGCTCTGCGAGCAGCCGTCACGTATCGGACATTGCGCTCGGTCGAAGGTGCTCGGAGATCTCGTGGACAAGCGCCCGAGCGGGTGCGTCACAACACACACGCATATCGCTCCTCCGTAGAGACCCCGCGACCCGCCCAGTTCGGCACGTCGGCGCTCGGGTAGCCGCTCGAGAACGAGCGGCCGATAACACCCTCTCGGCGGGGTCGTCGGAACGGCAATCGCGAGTGTCAGATCCCGACGGGTGCGAAGCCTTCGTGGCGTTGCGAATGTCGAGCATCCGGCTGGTGGTTGGCGCGAGGTCCGGGTCAACTCCAGCGCGTGTCAACGACTGAGCAGTCGTTCGCTCCGGTGTCCATGCTCACGATCAAGCCAGCTTGGTCGCATCTCAGGTGCGATAGCTGTGGGAAATGAATGAGCCCTCACGCGGCGGGCAGACCGAAACCCGGGTACTCGTTCTCCACCATCGTGACGTAGGTCCAGACCCGGTAGTAGAAGTTGCTGACCCGGACCAGGAAGCCGCGCATTCCCTCGGGCCACGAACCGGTGAACAACACGGCAAACCATCCGACCAGCGCCACCGCAGCCGCCCCGAAGAAGTAGACCATCATCACGATGTAGAGGGGAATGGCCAACAGGACGTTGAGCGCCGCCTTTCGCGGCACCGACTCGGGTACTGCGGGGAGCGCCAACCTCACCGGCGGGTAGGCGTTGTCGCCCCCGGTTGTCGTGTCGAAGTCGAAAGGCGCGTACGTCTCGGAATAGCCGAGCAGAAACCCGCTGGAGCGAGCGTTGTACCGCTCGTACATCACCATCACGCCGTACAAGCTCGGATGCTGCTTCCCGGTGAAGACGAACATCACCCAATACACGAGAAAAACGATCTGCGCCAGGACCTGGAGCGCGTACAAGATGATGCCGTGCGGGATGTACAACACCCAGTTCACGAGCGGTCGCCACCGCGCCAGCTCATATGGCGAATCGACAACCAGGTACGGTCGATCGCTTTCGATGGACTCGTGGTTCATGGCGGACCCTCCTCCGGGGGGGGGGGCGTTGCCCCTCCTACCACCGTCGCGAACAAGCGCCCCGCGCTGCAGGGCACAAAGTCATCGCACCTCCACCGACACACGCATTGTTCAAGCGAGCAGGCGCGACGCGCCTCATCACGCATCGTGCCCTCGATCAGATCTCAGCCGTCGCGCTCCGCAACCGGTCGGCCACGATGGGGTGTCCCCGAAGCGTTGCTACACGGATCCACCCATATCGAGCGTGACCCGGTGGCGCTCACGCCGAGCAGATCGGCACTTTCCGAACAGTCATTCCGCTCCTAAATGTGACGTGGAACGTTCGGGCCGGCGGGGACCTCAACGACCGATCGGGGCCGCAACAACCGTGTTGTGTCAGCTGATTGGATCGAGCGTGGGGTCATTGCGGTAGCGCTCGACCAGCGCCCAGTAGTCGGCGGCGTATCGGGCAATGCGTTCGCTGTCCTTGTCTGAGTTCAACCACGGCTTGCGCCTACCGATGACACGTGTGTCACGCGGACTCAACGACGTGCGCCGCTGGAACACTGGATTCAGGACGGAGCCCTCGGCTGCTGCGGGAAGGCGGGCACGAAGCCAAGCACACTGTTCTGTCGTCCAGAGGTTGAGCGGGCTTCGTAGTCGCCTCAGTCGACGGAGCGCGCCCAGTGGTTGGACTCGATTGTCGTCGATGCGCAAGACGGCGATACTCAGCGCGGTGAGCGCGTCGAGGCAAGCAAGCGGCTCGAGGGAATCGAAGACCACCTTCGCCCTTGAGATCGCGTCGCCGAGTTCGAGTTCTTCGAGAGACGTCGCGTCGGCCAAGTCGGCGAGGGAATGCAGGTGCCTGAAGTCGGTGAGGTGAAGCCCGACCACATTGGGCGTCTTGGTGAAGTCCCACAAACGGGCCGTTCGTAAGTTCCGGTGGATGGCGACATGTGAGAGCTGCGGAAGCGTTTCGGGCCCTGTCAACCTTGGTCGGACAGGATGATCCCGGTACGGATGACCGCGACGCGAGTCTCAGGCGTTTCGGCCGCTGTTGCTGTTGCTTCCCATGCCTGGCAGACCTCACTGAGGAATGCGGTCCCAGCGGAGTCACTCTCGGTGAACGTGTCGGCCAGGCTGGACCCGTAGAAGCCAACTGCTGATCCTGACACCAGGACCTCGGGCGGGTTCTTGGCCTCGGCGATCGCCTTGGCAACGAGCCCGGTGCCGATGGTGCGACTACGAACGATCTTGCGCTTGTACTTGTCGGTCCATCGCCAGCCACCGATGCCCGCACCTGCGAGGTGAACGACTGCGTCGATGCCGTCAAACGCACCAGTATCAATGCGCTGCTCGTCGATTGACCAGCCGATCTCGGCATCCGTTGGTGTGCGGCGGACCACGGGGATCACCTCATGACCATCGGCCCGCAACCGCTTCTGGAGTGCAGACCCAACCAGTCCGCTGGCACCGGTGATCGCGATACGCATGAGACGACGAGTACGAGAGCACACGGTCGGTGGTGACTACTGGTGCTGCGGTGCCGGACGGAAGGCGGCGATCAGGACAACAACGGCCGATGTCGAGATCGCGATTGCCGCTTCGAGCGAGGTGACGATGTTGCTCGAGCCACCACCGCCGTAGGGCGTCGACCAGGTAGCGGGGTCCTGGTGAAACACGACGATGGCCAGCGCCACGACAAGACCGGAAGCGAGCACTGCCGGCATCGCGAGATCCTGTGGCTCGAACCGCTCTCGTGTCGAGCGAACGATCAGCAACACTGCCGGGATGATCAGCGGCATCAGCACAATCGACAGAACACTCATCGGGATCAGCGCCGCTCCAGCCGCAAACATCAGAGCCGGGCGTCCACGCAACGCTCCAACCATGGCAAGTAGACCGGCACCAATGAACGGCGACGCGAATCCGAGCGCCGCGAACTTCCCCTCGGGAGACCCAGGCGATCCGCCGTAGTAGTGAATGAACGTCAAGGCGACCCCACCAAGAACGACGGCGACGGAAGCAGCGATGTCGACCTTACGAGCGTCCATGTCCCTATCATACGTTTGTATGAATTATGGTCAAGAGCAGCGTCGTGCAAAGGGGACGGCAGCGCGTTCGGACGTCCGAACACGGTTGCTCGACGCAACCATCAGCGTCCTCGACACGGCGGGGCCCGAGGCTGCGACGTCGCGGGCAATCGCAGACGCGGCAGGTGAGAACCTCGCGTCAATCACCTACTACTTCGGGTCGAAGCGCGAGCTTGTCGATGAAGCGATGATCACCGCCACTCGCCGATTGATCCAGCCGGTCGTCGTTGAGTTCGCGGACGACGGGCGAGACAGCATTGCCAAACTGTTGAGTGCCGTCCAGCAGCTGTATCGAATCCTCGACGCGCACGGAGCTCTTCTCGGCCCCTACGTCCAATCCCTCGCTGCAGCCGCAACCAATGACGCAATCGCTACCGAAGTGCGATCACTGCATCGCGAACTCGCGTCGGTGCTCGCTGCAGAAATATCGGCTCAGCTACACCAGGGTCTGTTGCCCGACTGGGTGGATCCTGATTCGATGGCGCAACTCATCGTGTCACTGGTCAACGGCGTTGCTGTCAGCATCGCGATCGACCCCGATGAAACCCATCCCACAGCGGTCGGCTCGCAGTTCGCGCAGCTTCTCCTCGCCGTCCGGGCGCCGACGCCGTAGCCCGTCGATTTGCAGCCCACATCGCCCAGAATGCTCCACCCGTCCAACACGGCGAACCACTCTGTAGCGGGCGTCCGATCGGACACCCCTCTCCCGATCGGACGGCAGAAATCACCGCTGATTCGTGAAACGGCCGACGGGCTGGCTGTGGTCTAGGAGGTAGCGATTGCGGGGAGGCCCATCGGGTTCGGGAACGGCAGAACACCGGACGAAGCGATCTCGACCGCTGTCGCTGTGAGCGCATCGATCAGGCCGCTGACCTCGCTCTCTGAGAGCGACTTCGCAAGCGGTTCGCAAGCAAGGGTGTCGGTGAGACGTTCGATCTCGTCGTGTGCTCGGCGGCCAGTATCGGTCAGCGCGCCGTCGTGAATGAGTCCTCGTTCGTCCAGCTCGAGTCCTGCGTCGTTCCACTGCTGCTCGGTCCAGCCTCGGTTGTCGCGAAAGACGTCGATCGGCAATCGCTGCGACGCGATGAGGAGTTGATGCGCCTGGCAGCCAGTGACGCCAGCTGCGGCCAAGGCGATCACGTGTCCGTCGCCGCGGTGCTCGCGCAACGTCGTGCAGTGTTGCCACAACTGCGCCACCGGATCCTCCAAAGGGGCGAGGTTGCGATTGGCAGCGAACAGCGGGCGACCGATCGAAGCCGCTGTGTCGACGATGCTGCGAAGTGTGTCGTTGATATCGGTCGCCAACATGGAGACATCGGGCGCCAGCCGACGCAACGCTTCAGCGGCAGCGTTCGATCGAACCGTGATCAGTTCAGCCGGCTGGGCGAAACCCCACGCGTCGGGGATCGAACGTCGCACCATGTCCGGCGCAAAGTTCGCGAACGCTGCTTCGACGACGCCGGCGCCGACCGTGCCGAGCGGGGCAGCGCGGAATCCGAAGTACCCCATCCAGAAACCACGAAGTCCCGCGGACTTCGCAGCCGAGATCGACTCTGGCGCAAAGTACGTGACCGCATGGAGCGTCTCGATTCGTTTCCACAACTCGCGAGCAGGTTCCACTCGCAGCACCGTAGAGGATCGATTCCGGCCCGGTTCTCGTCGACGGTCCGCGCGGCGGCGCGGTGCCAATCGGCCAAGATGAGCAGCGTGGCAAGCCCTGACGAGTCGAGTGGCTTCGACGCAGTCGCTGACGACTACGAAGTCGCCCGACCCGGATATCCCGTCGGCGTGTTCGAAGCGATCGAGGCCTACGCCGGCTTCGACGCGCCACCACGCGTCGTCGAGGTCGGTTCAGGAACCGGACAGGCCACACGGCAGATGGCAGCACGAGGATGGACTGTTGATGGCATCGAACCCGGACCACGCCTGGCGGCAACGGCGCGTGCCCACGTCCGAACTCTGAACACCGAGTTTCACGTCACACGATTCGAAGACGCCGTCCTCGACGAGGGTTCGTTCGACCTCGTCGCAGCAGCGACGAGCTGGCACTGGGTCGACGCTGACGTCGCCTATCGCAAGGCGCGTTCACTTCTCAAGCCCGACGGAACTATCGCACTGTTCTGGAACGCACACGTTCCCCACACCACCCACCCAGCGTGGAAACCAATCCGCGACGTCTACCTCGACGTCGCGCCCGAACTGGCCGACCCCGCACCACTCACCCCCGACCGCCCCAACTACGACCCCGAAACGGAGCTCCGGAACAGCGGCCTGTTCGATCTCATCGAACGCCACGTCATCCCCTTCGAAGTGAAGTATCCGACTGAACACTTCCTCAGGCTGATCGACACATACGCCAGCCACAGCGCACTGGACCCTCACCGACGTGCAGCCCTTCACGACCGCCTGCGGACCACGACCGCGAACGAACTCGGCTCCACCATCACCAAGCCGTACGAGACACTCCTCTTGCTCGGCAAGCGCAACTGACCTTCACTGAGCGATCCGAACAACATCAACGGTGACAGCTCAACACCGCTCGTAGCGGCACATGAGGGCGGGCAGGTGCGCCCAAGATCGCGCGTCGCCGACCACCTATTCGCTGAGGGTCACTACTGCTGCCGAGAAGCATGAGTGGTCAGCGGATGCGAGAGTCGTCGAGCTTGGCGAGATGAACGCAGAGGACCCGATTGCGGATCACCAGGTCGGCGTTCAGCAGCGAATCATTCGGGCGCTTCGAATCCGACCCTCGCCCGCCAGCGTTCATGGAAGCGGGCGAGCTTTGCCGGGTTGACGATGGCGAGGAGTTCGGCGACCTTGCCTGCGCGCCAACTCACGACCGAGAGCAGGTTGGGTTCACCGTTGCGAACGACGTAGAGGCCGGCCTGCCCGTTGACACGAATCCAATGGACTTCATCGTCGGCTACCAAACCGCGCGCCGTCAGATTGACGAGAAGTCGCGCCACCCGGTCGGCTCCCACCACCGGACGGCGTGCAGCGTGCCGTTCCGCCCCGCCATCGGAGATGTGCACGACGTCCTCGGTCAGCATGTTCATCAGCCCATCGAGATCGCCCTCGACGGCGGCGCCCAGGAACGCCTCGGACCACGCCATGACATCCGCCGGTTCGGCGTCCACTCGTGGACGACCTGAGCGGACTCGATCCCTCGCACGCTTGGCGATCTGACGCGTCGTGGCGACCGACTTGTCGATGATCGGTGAGATCTGCTCGAACGGATATCCGAAGACGTCGTGGAGCAGGAACACGGCTCGCTCCACCGGGCCGAGGGTCTCTAACACGCGGAGGAGCCCGAGTTCGAGTGACTCGCTCCCGATGGCCAGCATCGCTGGGTCGGTCGACGATGCGGCTGGCGCGGCCCGAAGGGTGGCTGCACCGAGGGACTCGATCGTCAACGGCTCGGGTAGCCACGGACCGACGTACACCTCGCGACGTCGTCGGGCCGACTTCAGCCGGTCGATCGCGAGGCGCGTGGTCACGGTCGTCAACCAGGCGGCCGGATTGTCGATGTCTTCGAACGTCGCTCGCTGCCACCGGAGCCACGCCTCTTGTACGACGTCGTCGGCGTCGTCGGGTGTGCCGAGCATCCGGTACGCCAGACGCTCCAATCGGTAACGCTCGGCCTCGAAGACGTTTGTGGCGCCGCTGGGCGTCATGTCATCACCGGATCGCCGGGCGTCGATCGAGATGTTGGAGCGCTGCGGTAGCAGCGTCTTCGGCGCTCGCCAGCACGGCGTCGAGGAGGTGGCCGCGCGGACCGACCCAGTCGCCCACGAGGTAGACGCCGGCTCGGTCGGGCACATCGCAGGCGGGACGACCACGCAACCCGCCCGAGGCGGCAGTCGCGATCGCACTGGCGGCGGTCATGCGGTGAAGATACCGCTCGGTCACGATCGACTCGGGGTCGACGCCGGCGTGGGAGAGAACGGCGCGAAGCCGATCTCGGTTTGGCACCGTCTCGGGCGTGAGGTACTCCGCGACCGACAACGACGAGCCGCCTGGCGGGGTCATCTTGTCGGGAAACCCGTGATTCGACAGGTAGATGGGGGGATCGATCCCGAGGATGACGTCGTGGCGAGGTGGTCGCTCGAGGCCGACGTCGAGCACGGACACCTCGGCGCACGGGCCGACGTCGTACCGCGCCCCGGTCAGCGTTGTGGCGACCTGGGGACCGCCGGTCGCCACGATCACTGTGGGAGCGTCGGGAAGTTCGACGATGTGATCGTCCTGGACGAATCGAATACCGGGCACAGCGGCGAGCGCCTCCACCAGTTGCGCCCAGCCACCGTCGAGATACATCACCCCATCACCGAGTGCCATCTGCACCTGTATCAGTGCGACCTCGGCCGACAGATCGTCCGGCGCGTTCGTGTAGGTCGCCAACCGGATCACCGTCTGCACGATCTCGCGCACGCGTGCCCGAGTGCTCAAGCCGTCGACCCATTCATTCACGGTCACCGATGCAAGAGCGGCGGGCTCAAGCCGACCGAGCCGGCCCATCACCCTCCCGAGCGCGAGTTTGTCGTTCCAACCCAGCAGCGGGCTGCGCAACAGGCTCATCGGCCCACCCGGCGTCAGTCCAACGGCGTCACCGTTCACCATCAACGCGCCCTTCGTGCTCGGCGATCGCCCCGACGGTCGAACGCCGAGCGAGCGCAGCACACGATTGGCCTCCCCGGCGAGGTAGAGCGCGTGCGGCCCCTGGTTGAAGCCGAAACCGCGTTTCCAATCCGTTGTACCGCGGCCACCGAGGCGCCCACGACCCTCGTGCACCGTCACGGTTCGGCCAGCGCGTGCAACGAGCGCAGCAGCCGCCAGGCCACCGAGGCCGCCTCCAACGATGTGCACATCGGACGTCGCGCAATGGGACAGGTCGAGGTCGTCGCTCATACCTCTTTCGACGACACAGCGACACCGAATGTGACAGCCCACCCGGACTGGCGGGTCAGGTCTCCAGAGCCAGCGCCGCATCGCCGGCGAAATCGCACGCCTTCGAACCGAGGGAGGTCGACGCTTCTATGTCTGTCAAGAGGCGAGTGCTGGCGGCGGCGTGTGTTCGAGGAGTCGCCAGACTCGTCGTGCGATGTAACGCTTGAGGCAGCGGACGACTTCTCGTTTGGTCTTGCCTTCCGCGAGTCGACGGGACATGTACGCGCGTGTCGCTGGGTCTCGTTGGAGCCGCGTGACAGCGACGATGTAGAGCGCGTGGTTCACGCGTCGGTCTCCTCGACGATTGAGGCGGTGACGGTTCTGTGTTTGTCCGGATGTCGCCGGGATGGGGGCGGCGCCGGCGAGTCGAGCGAACGCAGCTTCGTTGCGGCAGCGACCGTGATGGGACCAGGCCAACACGAACGTCGCCGCAGTGACGTGGCCGATGCCGGCTTCGCCGAGCAGTTGGGGCGCGATCTGTCGAAGCAACGTCGTCATTGCTCGGTCGTGGTCGGCGATCTCGGTGTTGAGATGTGCGATGCGTTGCGCGAGGGCACGCATGGTCAGTTTGGTGCATTGCTGGGTGACCGATCGCGCTCGTGAGCTGCGGAACCCTCCGCAGGTTGCCACGAGGGCCCGGGTGGTCAGGTTGCGGAGCTCGGCTCGCAGGTCGTCATCGGCGGTGACGACGAGCGCTTTGAGTTCGTTGATCGCAGCGGTCCGAGCGCGCACTGCTCCGGCTCGAGCAACGGTGTGCACTCGCAGGGCTTCACGCTGGCCCTCATGTGTTCGTGGTGTGTTCAGCCGCTCGCGTCCCAGGACTTCTCGGGCCGCCTGGATCGCGTCGAGCTCGTCGGACTTCGCTGCGTCTTTGGTTGCCTTCTGGCGGGCCCAGTCGAACTCGATCACCCACTCATCGACCCTCGAGAGGGCGGCGGTGAGGCCGCGACCGAAGCTCGCTGCGCCTTCGATCGCCCAGACTCGTTCGCCTGGCGTGGAGTGGGCGTCGGCCCACGCCACCGCACGGGCGTAGCCGTCGCGGTCGGCGCTGAACCGAGCTGATTCGATGAACCGGGTCGTGTCTGCCTCGATGATCGCGGCGGTGATCCAGTCTTTGTCGGGGTCGATGCCGATGACATGATCGACAAGTTCTGCAAGCATGATGTTGGTGCCTCCCTATGGCGCTGACGTGATGGTCGGTGCCGGTCTGGGAAGGAACTGCGACGACAGAACTGTGATGGGCCACACCCTTTACGGGTGGGCAGGCTTCTGATCAGGTCAGCACAGCAGGCCAGACCGGCATCGGCGATCCGACGGACATGTCGCTCGAAGCGCACCATCTCACGATGGGCAACTCGATAATTGGGTCACGCCAGATCACCGACACCAATCCTGGTCCGGCCACCTTGAACCGGCCAGCCCATACTCACAACTCGATAATCACGCCGCCCGAACGCGGTCGAAACCGCTCGTAACGGCACGTACACCGGAGCGTTCTCGGCCTCGAGGCGCTCGATATCGCGATCACCGACGGTGACCGGCGTCGGCCGTCGCCATACCGCCCCACCTGCCGGATCCCGGACGAGTCTGAAGCCGTCGCGGCGCCGCAAGTATCGAGCACGGCATAAGGGCCGTGATGCGGCTGTCTCGACGAGCGGGGCCGGCTTAGGACTTGAGCGGGTAGGCGCTCAGCTGGGGCTCCATCGGTTGCGGTAGTCGATGAGTCGGCCAACGATGAGCACGACGGTGGCGAGCTGGAGGGCGGCGTGGCGGTGCCGGATCTTGCGGTCGGTGTTGCGCCGCAGTTGCCCGTAGTTCGACCACCACGTGTTGGTCGCTTCGACGATCCAGCGCAGTCCGAGTGTGAGCCGGTGCGGGGTGCCTGGCGGGGGCTTGGTGCCGCGGCGTTGGATGTCCAACTCGACGAGACCGCGGGCGTGGAGTTGGTTGCGGATCTTGGGGTAGTCGTAGCTGCGGTCGAGCGTCAGCGTGCCGATCTCAGCGAGCAGTCCGTTGTCGGCAATCGAGTCGAGGGTGGGTTCCAGCATGACGACGTCGTTGCGGTTGGCGCCGTCGATCGACCAGCCGATCGGGATCCCGGATCGCTCCGACGCGACGGACCACTTCCAGCCGAGCTTGGCCCGGTCAACAGGGCTGCGGCCGGTTCCCTCACCGCCGTAGGGCGCTTTGTGCAGCGAGCCGACGATCGCGACCACGTCCATGTCGAGCTCAAGGATCCGGTCGTAGCCGGCGCGTGCTTCCGCCTCGAGCTGGTCGAACACGCCGGCGTCGATCCACTGGTCACGGCGAGACCTGAGCGTGGTGTCGGACACCTCGAAGTCCATGATCGCTTCGATGTCGACCCACGACGCTCCGGTCACCAACCGGATCAGAATCCCGCGGAAGCACACCTGGTCGGGAACTCGTGGGTTGTGGCAGCCGAGCGGGTGATCGTCGTCGGGGATCGGCAGGATCGGTTCGATCGCTTCCCAGATCGCGTCGGCCACCTCCGGGTCCATCGCGCGTGTCATGATCAGAGTGCCTCCACTGGTCGTTGGATAGGTGTGTGCACTCGCCATCAAACGCGAGACACCCCAACGACTGGTGGATGGTCACCCCCTACCCGCGCGAGTCCTTAGGGTTCACGGAACATGCGCCGAGCTGCGACCACCCACGACCGTCGACCACCCGCAGCGCAGCGCTGGCACGCGGCTACTCGGGCGTCCAGGCAAGACCTGCGTCGACCGACGCCACGCCGATCTGGACGATCGACATGCCCTCGGGCGCGTCGATGAGACCAGCCCGGGGGAACACCGCTATCTGCACCGCGATCGTGTCATCGTGGGCCGCGACCACCGCACCCTGTTCGACGGGTGTCGGGTCTCCGACCTCCATGCCGAGGGCGAGCAAGCCCGAGATGGCTCGCGCGAGGGCGGTCTCCACGTCGCCTTCGGTCAGGCCTGATCCGGTGAAGTACGTGACATCCTTGCTCGTCGTCTCGTTGGGCCCGTCGACGTCGATTGCTTCGGCTGCCTCGACGGCGGCGTCGAATCCTGCGATCAACGCGTCTCTGTCTGCGCTGCCGGCATGCTCACAGCCGGCGGCCACGACGGCCACGAACACCATGACCGCGACGATCCGGTACGTCACGGCGCCTCGAACGGGCCGGCCAGCGCATCGATGGAACAGTCGAGGACACGCCCACGGATGCATCCAGAGCAGGTGCCTGCGACAACGACGAACGGACCGCACGGAGCGCCAAGAGCGATACTCACCAGTTCCACTCTGACATCTCTCACATCGCCGTGCCGACCGCTCAGCTATCAGGGTGAACGGTTGACCGCCGCTCGGGAAAGTGCAGTGCTCGGCTTGGGCGCAGCGTCGTCGGCCGCGTTACCGAGCGCGCGTTCTAAGCGGTCGACCTCCCAGGCCCCACCGAGTGGCAAGCCCATCAACGCGGGCAATCGGAGCCGATCGGAGTTGCAGGAGCGTGCTGTCCGTGGTCGGCGGAAACTCGCCTGCGCAGGTGTGCTGGGGCACTACGTCGTGTGCGTAGCCGGGTCGCTTGACTCTTCCCCGGGTGGGGTTGTGACCGTAGGTTGAGGTGTTGAACACCAACGGTTGGGTACTGGAGGGATGTTGTCATGGAAACCTCTCACGAGGTTTCACCGCTCGAGGCGACGGGGGCGCGTGGGCTGGCGCGGGATGGTCTCATCTTCGGAGCGCCGCTGGTGTTGGTGTCGATCCAGGCGGACTATCTGTCGGCGGTGACCGAGCCGGTCGGGCTTCGCGCACCGGTCGGGTTATTCGCGCACTCCCGTGCGTTCGTGGATGCGTCGAATCGTTCGGTAGTCGGGTTCAACGTCGACAATCTCTATTCGTTCGCGGTCCTGGATCTCCAGGACGAGCCGACCGTGATGTCGGTACCCGAGATGGGCGCGCGGTACTGGATCATGCAGGTCGTCGATGCCTGGAACGGCGTTCCCGGTGCCCCGGGCTCGCGCACACGCGGTGGCCAGGGGGGCGACTTCCTGATCGCCGGGCCGACCTGGGAAGGCGACGTGCCCGAGGGGATGGAACTGATCGCGTGTCCGACGCGGATCGCGATGATCGGTGGACGAACCTACTGTTCAGGCTCCGACGACTACGCGGCGGTGAACGCGTTGCAGGACCAGTACCGCCTGTGTCCGCTGTCGGAATGGGGGACCGACTACGAGCCGCCGGCGCAGACGCCGGTCAAGGAGGGCGTCGATGGCGACACCCTCGTCAGTGAGCAGTTCCTCGGGCTCGGCGCCGAGACGTTCTTCCAGCGACTCAACGCGTTGCTGGTGGACAACCCCGCGTACCCCGCCGATGCGTCCGCGCTCGCAGCGCTCGAGCCACTCGGTATAGGGGCGGGACGGCAGTTCGATCTGGGGCAGTGGCCACCCGATGTGGCCGAAGCGATCACGGCTGGCCATCAAGATGGTGTTGCGCAGATGATGGCGACCGCGCAACAGCTCGGTGAGATGGTGAACGGCTGGTCGCTCACCTATGACATGGGCCGCTTCGCCACCCACGAGGTCCGGGCCGCGTGGTCGCTGGTCGGTGTCGGTGGCAACCTCGTCGAGGATGCGTTCTACCCCACGACCCTGGTCGACGCCGACGGCGACACGCTGACGGGGTCCGAGCACTACGAGTTGACGTTCCCCGCTGAGGAGATCCCACCCGCAGACGCGTTCTGGTCGCTCACCCTGTACGACGCCGAGAACTATCTCGTCGCCAACGAACTCGACCGGTACGCGCTCGGTGATCGTGACGAACTCGTTTCCGGTGCGGACGGGTCGATCACGATCTACCTGCAGCGCGAACGGCCAGCACCCGACGAGGTGCCCAACTGGCTTCCGGCACCACAGGGCCCATTCCGACTCTCGTTGCGCCTGTACGTACCGACCCAGAAGGTCCTCGACCGCATCTGGGTGCCGCCCCCCGTCCGCAAACGATCCACATAGCTCGGTCGACCTCGCGGTCGGCGTGGTCACGGGCTCGACCGGTCAGTGGCGGGTTGGTGTGGGAGCTCGATCGAGTTCGCCGACGTGATCGGCTGCGACCGCGATCTCGCGCTGGGTGCCGTCTTCGAAGGTGACCAGGCGACCCACGGCGTCGGCAGGCTTGCGCGGGGTCTCGTCGAGGTCGAACTCGATCACCGCATCGACGGGGAGGACCTCGGCACGAAGGAGGGCGACCCCGCGGTTGAGGACCAGGACGTCACGGACGACGCGGGCGTAGCTGGGCTGTCGCGGCCACTTGTGGGCGCCTGCGGTCCGTACCGACGCCTCGAATACGCCCGGTTGGCGCTTGACCGCGCGGCGAATCTGCCAGATGGCGATGAGGGCGCCGACGATCAACCAGATCGGGATCCCGAGGAGTGCCAGCAGCGCCCAGATCACGGCTTGTCATTCTCCGTTGCGTCAACCTGTTCGATGTCGGGGAGCTGCCAGGTGCCGTCGAGGACCTCGGCGCGGGGCCGGTACAGGCGGAACACCCAGTTCCAGCCGTCCATCACGTACAAGAAGTTGTCGTAGCCGGCATCTTCGGTGTCCATGTCAAGGGTGACCGATCCGTCGTCGCTGCGGCGTGCGGTCACGCTGTTGATGTTGTACGAGTCGAACGGATTTGCCTCGAAGTAGCCGTCACGGTTGTAGATGCTCATCGACCAGAACGCATCGGCTGGCACCTCGTGCAGGTGGAGCCGGTAGTGGCCGACCGGGTGGGGGCTGGTGTCGTTGAGGTAGATGGTCTCGTCGCTCGGCAGGCCACCCCAGCCGATCGCGGTGTTGATCAGGTGCTGGATCGGATCGACCTCGCCTTTGGGCCCGAACGCACGACTGGCGTCGGAGGAGAAGTCGCCCAGCTCGAGGATCAGTTTGTAGAGCCGGTCGTACTGTGCGGTGTCGTAGTCGGGGTGGGTGAAGGGAACCGCTGAGCCCGCCGACACCTCCACCGCGTCCTGCAGGCCGTGCACCGTCGCCATGTCGTCCGCGTCGTTGGGGTCGGCCAAGATGCGGATCGAGACCTGCACATAGTCGGTGTCGTACTGCTCGGTGGTCAGCCGGTGCATGCCAGGGTCGTGTAACACGGCGTTGGTGTAGTGGTCCGCGTTCACGATGTGGGCGCTGATGTACCGCCCCCCGGTATCGGGCAGCGTGAGCGCCGCGCCGGCACTGATGTCGACGATCGCCACGCTGTACAACGTGTCGCGCTGCATCCGGATCACGCTCTGCCGATCGAGCGGTACCGGGCCGCGGAGATGGGCGAATCGATTCACCTGCCCACCGCACATCGCGACGCTGCGATCGAACTGGAACGCCGTCTCCACGGTGCAGAAATTCTCGAGCGTGATATCCATGCGCGACTCCTCCGGCGAACTGGTCTCACACACATCGTCGTCGAGACCGGCATCCACCAACCAGAGGCAGGGTCCCGGGCCGTCTCGAGCTCGCACGAGTCACCCGTGGCCGTCAACACGCTCCCGCCCCACCCATCCACCAACGGAGAAGACCTCAGCTGTGCCGCCAGTGGCGGTATGCGGAGGCGTTGATCACGGTGGCCTCCTCGGGTGATCGGGCACCTCGTTCGATGTCGTCAACATCGGTCTCGGAATCGTCCACTCGCCGCTCATGATCGCCGGCTTCGGAAGGTAGTACCGGGCAACGATGTCGAACGGCCCGGCGGGGACCTCCAGGCAGTTCTGGTCGCCGGCGTCGCACTTCAGCTTGAATCGGAAGGTGTAGGTGCCGTCGTCGTTGCCGACGGCGGTCGTGTTGTTGATGTGGTAGTGGTCGGCATCGTTGGGGTGTAAGCGACCCGTGGTGGAGTCGTACACCGTGACCGACCAGAAGGCATCGACCTGGGGCGCTTCCGTCACCAGCACGTAGTCACCCTTCGAGCCGTCGAGGGGCGCACCGGACGCATCGGTGAACATCGCCTCGTAGGCGCTGTGCGAGGTTGCTGGCCCGCCCCAACCCTGCTTGGTGCCGGCAGAGTGGTAGAGGGACAGGACGTCTTTGCCGGGTTCCTGGCCTGGCCCCGCGATCATCTTGGAGAACGGCACGACACCCGCCAACTCGTCCATGCGCCGGTGGGCTTCCTCTGCCACCTGCTCGTCGAAGCCGCTCAGGAGATCGACCGAGGGCATCTCGCCGATGGTTGGCCCGTCGATCGTGATGCCGTCGAAGACGGTTTGCGCGCACGCCATGTCGTCAGCGTCGTTCTTGTCCTTGACCTCGATCCGTGTGACGACCGCGGACAGCAGCGACGGCACCTCGACAGCCTCGCCAGTGATGATGTCGGGTCGTTCACCGTGATAGAGCGTGTATCTGCCGGACGGACCGATGATGTTGCGGTAATTCGCATTCCGGTCATCCTGTAACTGAAAGGAACTGAATCGCTCCTGCGACGGCGAATCCGAGCGAAGCACCACCGGCCCGTCCCCGAGATAGATGAACGCCGTCTTGTAGAGGGTGTCGTTGTTGCTCCGGACGATCGTGTCCTCACCAGCCTTGAGCAGATCCCGCGCAGCCTGGCCCCACGTGTTCAGCTTGGCCGGATCCCCACCCGTGAACTGCATCGCGTAGGCATAAGTGTTCTGGTAGGGAAACTTCTGGATGTAGTCGTCCACCTGCTGCTCGAAGTCGTTCTCGTTCATATGGCTGTTGCCTCCCCGGTTCGCGTGAGGTCACGCCGTCGATCAGCTTCAAGTCTGGGGCTGACGGTGATCAGGAACCAGAGGCGTCAGACCCGAGATCGGTGTTCTCTCCGCGCCCCCTCGTTCGGTCGCGACGAACTCGAAGCCGAGCGGTCATCGTCGTCGGAACGCACCGACCTGCGGCGCACTCCCGGCGTACTGTGGGAGGTCCGACAGCAGCATTGGCGCTGCATAATCACGGCCTCGGAATGCGCCGGCAGGCGTCCGAGATCGGCACGTCGGCTCGGGCGATACTGCGCGGAAACGTGCGACCGACCGGCTGATCAGGTACCGAGCGCCGATACGCCGAATCAACTGCGCTGTTCCAGGCACCCGGATTGCGCTAAACGCGGTGCTGGACCGAGCCTCCAACCATGCCAGGTATCGGACGCCCTTTGCTTCGCAGCCTCGATGCGATCGGCCAACGCGGCGAGCTCGTGTCGGCGTCCCTGACTTCATGACATCGACAGGCGGCGGCGACGTACAGCCCGTCGGCGGTCACGACCGTCGGTGACTCCTCGGCCATGCGTCGGACCTCGCCGGACGGGGCCTCCGGGCACACGTCTGAATCGCACCCAGTTCGAACCCGGCTTGGCGATGCCGACGGTCGGTCCCTGACGTTCGACCCTGGCACGGGAGCGCGCTCGGCGCGACCGTGAAGAGGAAGCTGAAGGAAGGTGTCATGCGCATCCTGCGAGTGGGGCTCGTGCTCGGAATGCTGGCCGTCGCGTCGGCATGCGGCAACGGCGACGACACAGGCACGCGCACGAACCCGCCGGACTCGACCACGCCGACTTCGACGACGATCACGAGCGAACCGCCCGTCACGACAGCGTCGCGCGCCGAGTCGGGCGCAACGACCATGGCCGAATCGCCGGACAACACCGAACCCGCCGCGACCGCGACGCCCGCCTCGACCGCACCGGTGTCGACACCCGCACCCACCACGCCAACGACCAACCCGACCCTCGTCGACGTGCGCATCTACCTCCTGAGTGGCGAACGGCTCGCCGTCACCCACCGGCAGGTGGAGGGCCCCGCCGTCTTGAACAACGCCTTGGCCGCACTCCTGGAGGGGCCCACCGACAGCGAGCGCGCAGCCGGGCTCCACACCGAGATTCCCGACGGCACGACGCTGCGCGATCTGAAGCTCGCCGACGGGCTCGCCACGGTCGATCTGAGTCGCGACTACGAACGCGGCGGCGGCACGCTCTCGATGACCGCCCGGCTGGCACAGGTGATCTTCACCGCTACCCAGTTCGACAGCACCGACGAGGTGCTGTTCTGGCTCGACGGCGCCCCCGTCGAATTCTTTGGCGGTGAGGGCATCGTGCTGGGCGACGCCCAGCAGCGGCGAGACGTCGACTGGGCGTTGACCAAGGGGATCATCATCGACACACCCCTACCGGGAGCCACCGTGACCAGCCCGATCACCGTCACCGGCGAAGGAGACGTGTTCGAAGCCGACTTCCCGATCGAGGTCAGGCGCAATGGCGAGCGGATCAGTGACGTCGTCATCGTGTTCGCCGGCGCCTGGGGCAACTGGGCCGACTTCGAGACGACGATCTCGGTCGACGCGCCAGTCGGCCCGATCGAACTCGTCGCCCTCAGCCCCGTGGGCTGCACGCCGGACAGTGAGCCCAACTGCCCGATGGACCTCGAGACCATCGTCCCGCTCACCCTCACGGGCTGACGTCCCCGTCCGCCGTTTGGGATCATCACGGTCGCACGCGACGAGGTACTGCATGGTGCCAGTCGTGTACGGAGACGCAACCGCGAATCGTTCGTTACCCGCGGTCCTTCCCGGATGGAGCGACCTGTCCCTCGCCGATGTCGAGTTCGACTCCGTCAACCGGTCCAGCGCGCCGACGATGAAATGGGCAGCGGACTGGCCGATCAGAGATAGGCGAACGCGCCATATCGACGGTCGAGTCTTCCCGACGGACCCGTCCGAGAACGAAGGCACATCGGATCGGCCACCCCCGCTCAGATTGCTCGATCGCAGTGGGGCGATTGTCGGCGCACTCCTCACTGCCGGATCTGGGCGGCTCAAGAGTCGGCCGGCAACGGCGTTGTGCGCTGGGTCTCTGCAGGGTGGAAAGCAGACCCCTGCCAGGTCGACGGCTCGCTTCTCGGCCGCGCCCTGCCGTTCCGGAGGGACGACGGCGAAATGCCGCTCGTCGTCACTGCTCGCGCCGGTAATCAGGGCGGTTCTGGTTTCAGTCACGATCGCCTCCACAGCGATCGTTCGCGCCCGGTCTGCGGTCGCGCGCCTGCGGATGGCTTCCATTCCCATGCTTTCCGGACGATGACCGCGAGTGCCACCAATATCAGGCCGAAGTGGAGGTAGTCGTCGAGGTCGCCGGCCGCGCCGATGAAGGTGAGCCCAAAAAGTGGGGCGACGATGAGGTTGGCCCACCGGTTCGTTCGGGGCGGGAGCATCAGCGACATCGGGACCATCAAGATCGGGATCTGAACCATGACGCCCCCGAGCAGGAACATCGCGTCGGTGACCTCCCGCCCGGCGTAGACACCGTTGAGCGCGTCTGCCAGGAACTCGGCCTTCACGATCTCGTGGAGGTCACGGAAGATGAAGCTCAGGAGGGCGAACGTCCACAGACCGGCGAGCACCGCTTTCCGTTCGAACCGATCGAGGCGCTCTTCTAGATCGCTGCTCGAATCCGTTGAGTGTGTCGTGGCGGTCACGACGAGACCTCCAACTCGCTGCTCTGTCTGGTCCACCCCATGTTGCGTGCCAATGCGACGTCGATGGAGAGTTTGCCGACGGCGCGACCGCTTTCGATCTGGTCATAGCCAGCCCGCACGTCAGCGAAGGTCAGGGTTTCGCTCAGATGTGAGCGGACGAGGCCCTGGTCGACAAGTGAGGCGATCTCTTCGAGGTACCGAACATTCCCGCCTTGAACGAACCAATGACAGGACTGCGACCCGAAGCGCCACCGAACGAGCCTCGCCAGCAGGCGAGGGAGCGGGCCGAGCAGGCCGCCCTTGTCCTGGTCGCCGACCACGACCCACCGGCCGTCGTCGGCAAGCGCTCCCCGGATCTCGGAGCCGCTGCGGTTTCCGATGCAGTCGATGATCGCGTCCCATCGTTCTGACGTGAAGTCCGCCGAGTCATATTCGACGACCTGATCGGCGCCGAGGCCCCGCACGAAATCCGCGTTGCGACTGGAGCACACCCCAGCGACCCAGGCCGCCCCGCGTGCCTTGGCGATCTGAATGGCGTAGTGACCAACTCCGCCAGATGCACCGTTCACGATGACTCGCTGACCTTGGACGTCGCCGAGTTCGATTGCTTCCAGCGCAGCGGTGCTGGCAACGGGCAGGGCCGCAGACTCGGCCTCCGTGATCTTCGTCGGAGCGAGCCAGATGCGGTCCGCCTCGGCGATGGCGTATTCGGCGAACGCGCCGGTCACCCAGCCGAACACCACCTGTCCAACCTCGAAGTCGTCAACGCCAGGACCGAGTTGGTCGACCACTCCGCAGGCTTCACGTCCGAGGATCTGGTGTTTAGGTCGCCGGAAACCCTCGGCGAGTCGCACGATCCCCGGCGTGCCGGTTGCGAGGTGCCAATCCATCGGGTTGAGGGCACTTGCGGTGACCTTGATCCGGAGTTGTCCTGGGCCTGGCGACGGCACTGGACGCTCACTGTTCTCGATTGCATCGAGGCCGTAGTCCTGCTGCACGACTGCGACCATGGTGTTTGGGGTAGGTGAAGTGTTGGGTGTTGTGATCATGAGACCCACGGTGCTCGCAGGCGGTCGTCGCTTGGTGGGGTGTCGGTGGAGTGCTGGTGGAACTGAACGTCGAGATCAGTTCTCGGTCGAATCTGCTGCGGTGGAATTCGAGTCGAGAACCCTGTCGAGGAGGTCGCGAATCGTCGTCAACGCCCACTCAGGTGTCGCATCGACGGCGACGACCCCCGCCCTCACCGAGGCGGCGGCAGGGTCGGCATCGATCGCTGCGATGGAGTCGGCGACGAGCACGTGGAACCCACGTCCTTCCACGTCGAGTATGCCTGACTGGTCGAGATAGCCGGCGAGCAGCGCAGCATGCTCAAGTCTTCCCGTTGCGATGGCCATATTGATGAACTCCAGGCTCGCGAGACCGGCGCCGCTGACGTTGCTGGCGCGGAGCTCATCGTCGACGTACCTCCGCAGCAGCTCGTACGCCCGGACGTGGTCGCCGCGACGAAAGACGGCGCGGGCCTCGAGAATCGAGTTGGCCGAGTTCGTGTTTGGCGGCACCGCAAGCGTGAGCATCTCGTCGTAGCGTTGCTGCGCCAAATCCGGATGGCCTCGGAACTCGGCAATGGCACCGAGCATGAACAGCGTCCAGTTGAGGTAGGTGGGAGGTCCGCTCCGGCGTAGGCGGTCGGCGAGTTCATCGAGTGACCTTTCAGCTTCTTCGAGTTGACCGACATGGAGCAGCGATCCACCGATGAGCAGCTCGACCAGCAGTGCGATGTGATGCTCGCCGAAGCGGTGCAATTCGGCGATCGCAGCGGGTCCGATCTCGATTGTTCGTGTGCCGTCGTCTGCGACCGCGGCACGGGCGAGGTCGGCGAGGAGATGGTTGGGGCACCCGCGCTGGGCATCGATCTCGGCAAAGGTTTCACGATCCCGGGTCATGACGCGTCGCAGCGAGCACCACAGCAGGCTCCGAGCGACGAGCTCGGTGTCGTCGGGGTCGGCCATCGCAGCGATCTGCTCGGCCCATTCCGACAACTCCCCCATCGAGCGCCGAAGGAACGACTGAGGCGCGAGCGGACCGACGAGTTCGGCTGCGAGCGGAAGGTCGCGACGAGCGATCGCCCACTCGAACGCCGCTCGAACGTTCGGCCACAACTCCTCGAGACGCGCGGCTCCCACGACTTCATCGCGACCACCCAGGAGCTGCTGGATCTCGACGATCTCGTCGACAACGAAGCGTGCGTGACGATCCGCAATCAGGTGGGTGTTGCCCGCTGCGGCCAACTCCTCGGCCCCGAATTGGCGCATCATCTCGAGCAATCGAAACCGTCGCCCATGAGCGCCCGCCTCGCTGACCACAATCGACCGTTCGACCAGGTCGCCGAGCACTCGGCCGACATCGGCCGCGTCGAGATCGTCGCCTGCCGCGACTCGCTCGGCCGCAGCGAGATCGAACGAGCCAGCAAAGATCGAGAGCCGACAGAACAGCAGCTGTTCCGAGGCATCGAGCAAGTCGTATGACCAGTGGATCGTGGCTCGCAGCGTGCGGTGGCGCTCGATGCTGCGGCGCCGGCCACCGCTCAACAGGCCGAAACTCTCGTCGAGGCGGGCGAGCATGTCGGCCGGTGTGAGGCTGCGCACGCGGGCGGCTGCAAGCTCGATCGCGAGCGGCACGCCGTCGAGGCGGCGGCAGATGTCTTCGACCGACTCGCGCCACTCGTCAAGGTCGAAGGACCGATCGAGCGAAGTCGCCCGCTGCTCGAACAGCTCGACAGCGGCCCCGGTGACGTCGAGGGGACCGATGGCGACGAGCTGCTCAGCATTCATACCGAGCCCTTCCCGGGAGGTGGCGATCACGCGAACGCTGGGGCAGTGCAAACCGATCGCCTCCGCGAGATCGGCGGCGCATTCGACGACGTGTTCGCAGTTGTCAAGCACGAGCACTAACTCGCGGCCGGCCAACGCTGCGACAACCGATTGCAGGATCGGGCGACCCGGCAACTCGGTCGCCTCGATGAGCTCCATCACCGAGCGGGCGACGTCGGATCCTGACGTGACATCGGCCAGTTCGGCGAGCCACGTCCCACCGCTCATTCCAGCGGCCGCCGTGCGGGCGACCTCGATCGCCAGACGCGTCTTGCCGATGCCACCAGGCCCGACGAGCGTCACGAGCGATGACGCCTCGAGAACTTCGCCGACGGTCCGCAGGAGTTCCGCACGGCCGAGTAATGGGGTGGCGGAGCGGGGAAGGTTGCCCAGCTGTGTAGCACGGGACCGCAGCGGGGGATGTTCGGCGGTGCCGAGCTGCTGGACCGGCTGCGTGCCTGCCAGCCCCTCGATGTAGATATGACCGACTTCTCGGATCTCGACGCCCGTGAGCAGCGTGGCGGTTGACGCTGAGACGAGGGTCTGCCCGCCGTTGCCGGCGGACGAAAGATGCGCGGCGATATGCGCAGTCGGGCCGTAGTAGCTCCCGGACCGCTCTTCGGCATCGCCAGTGTGTAGACCGACGCGCACCCGGACATCAAGGCCCGCAGGCCACTCCTCGTCGCGCACCGCCCTCTGCAGGGCGGTCGCCCAGTCGACGGCATCGCCGGCCCGATGAAACGCTCCGCCGAACGTGTCGCCACCCGACACGATCTCGTGGCCACGGTGCGCAGCGGTCAGGGTTCGCACGATCTGTTCGAGGCGGCCGATCACCAGGCCGGTGGCGTCGCGGTGATCGGCCCAGAGCCCGGCAACACCATCGATCTCGGAGTACGCGAACGTGACCGTGCCAGTCGGGATCGACGAGGCGGCGCCGAGCGTTCGCAGCTGGGCTGCGAGGTCGCCGTCCTGAGCGAGTATCCGCGACTCCAACTCCTGGAGGCGCGGACCAGGTTCGACACCCAACTCTTCGACGAGATGATGCCGCGCCCGGCGATATGCGGCGAGTGCATCGGCCTGGCGTCCGCCGGCGTACAGCGCCTGCATCAACAGCGCCCAGAGCCCTTCGCGGAACGGATGCCGAGCCGTCAACTCGGTCAATCGTCCAATGACGAACTGCGGGTCGGACGTGACGCTGCGTTCCAGCACGACCTCGACGGCAACAAGCCATTCCTCTACCAGCCCGTCGACCATCGGACGGAGCCCGTTGGCGTCGAGTCCTGCGAGCGGCGGACCATTCCACTCGTCCAACGCTCGCTCCAGGTCGCCGTCAGCGAGCGCTGCCCGGAACCGGCGGACGTCGATCCACTCGTCGGGGACATCCAGTCGATACGCGGCACCGACGCGAGCTACCCGCTCGTGACCGAGGGTCTTTCGCAGGCGGGCGACGTACGTCTGCAGCGTCTTCGACGCGGTGCGCGGAGGGTCGTCTCCCCAGAGGAGGTCGACGAGCGTGTCGACCGAGACGGCCCGATCGACGCTCAGGGCGAGAGCGCCGAGCAGCTCCTGACACTTCGCGGGGCCCGGGTCGACGTCGGCACCGTCGGGATCGACAAGGCGCACGCCGCCGAGCACGCTCACCTGCCAACTCGCCTCAGAAGTCGTCTCGCGCATTCCCTCATCGTCGCAGCTCGCAGCTGGTTCGTACATCAGGGGCCCAGCGTGCAGGCACCGAGTCGAGTGCCAGTGGAGTCTCAGTCGAGCGCAACGCGCTCGGTTCGACCGAACCGTCGTCGGCTCTCGATTGTCACTCGACCCGGCGCGCGCACGATCTGTTCTGCCACATCACCCCCGAAAGGACCCGACTTGTCTCGATTTCTCCACCGCCTCGGTCGATCGGCCGCCCGCCATCCGTGGCGGATGATCGGCCTCTGGCTGCTCGCCGCCGTCGTCGTGGTCACCGCCTCGTCGTCATTCGGGGAGGAACTCGACGACTCGTTCGAGGTCCCAGGTCTCGACTCACAGATCGCCGCCGACCTCCTTCAGGCGGCCGGATCGGATGCGGCCGGGCTCACCGCCCAGCTCGTCATCACAACGGATGCTGCCGCCGACTCGTTCCGCGACTCCTCCGAATCCGTCGAGGGCCTGAGAGCAGCCGAACGCGAAGCCGGCGCGATGAGCAGCGTCATCGCCGTGTCGGCCACCTCCGACGCCCTCGGCATCGATCCGCAGCTCGCCGCGCAAAGCGGGCTGATGTCGACCGACGGGCGCGTCGCCGTCATTCAGCTCCAGTTCCCCGTCGTCGACGAACTCGAACACGCCGACCTCGAGGAACTCAAGGAGACGGCCGAACGTCTCGACGAACGCTCCGACGTACGCGTCGAAGCGCGCGGCGAGTTGTTCTTCGCGCTCGCCGAAGGCGAAACCGGCACCGGCGAGTTGATCGGACTCATGGCGGCGGTCGTCATCCTGCTGGTGGCGTTCGGCTCGCTGATCGCCATGGGCCTGCCGATCGCAACCGCGCTGTTCGGGCTTGCCATCGGTGTCAGCGGGATGAGCCTCGTGACGCTCGTCGTCGACATCCCGGCATGGGCGCCGGACACGGCGAGCATGGTCGGCATCGGCGCCGGCATCGACTACGCGCTGTTCGTCATCACCCGCCACCGAGAACACCTCGCCCGGGGAATGACCGTCGTGGAGTCGGCGGGACGAGCCGTCGCCACCGCCGGTCAGGCCGTCATTTTCGCCGGTGGAACCGTCGTCATCGCAATCCTCGGCATGGCCGTCACCGGAATCCCGTTCATGACCGCCGCCGGCATCGCCATCTCGACCGTCGCCGCCATCATGGTCCTCGCATCGGTCACGCTGCTCCCCGCGCTGCTCGGTCTCGCCGGCCACCGAATCAACGGTCTGACGGCCCGCCGCCCTCGGTTGGCGCCATCCGGCGGGGCGAATGTATCCGAGCGGTGGCAGCGATGGGGTCGACACGTCGCCGGAAATGCCTGGCGATATGCGATCGGCGCGACCGTGTTCCTCGTCGCGCTCACCGCACCGGTTCTCGACCTCCGGCTCGGCTTTCCCGACGACGGCTCGCTCGCCGAGCACCGCACCGAGCGCCAGGCGTACGACCTGATCTCAGAAGGATTCGGCCCGGGAGTCAACGGTCCGCTCGCAATCGCCATCGACCTCAATGGTGATCGCTCGATCGTCGAGCCGCTCGCCGCTCAGATCGCGGCCGATCCTGGCATCGCCGCCATCGCGCCGACGAGCGTCGACACCGAGGCCGACGTCGCCACGATTATCGCCTTCCCGGCGTCGTCACCCCAGGACGAGGGCACCCTCGACACCGTCAAGCGGCTGCGTTCCGACGTGTTCCCGCCAGTGCTCAACAACAGCCCAGCGACTGCGCACGTCGGCGGGCAGACAGCAAGCATCGGCGACATGGGCGACCGTGTCACCGAGCGCATGCCGTTGTTCATCGGCGCGGTGGTCGCACTGTCGTTCCTGCTGCTGATGCTCGTGTTCCGTTCGATCCTTGTGCCGCTCAAGGCGGCATTCCTCAACCTGATGAGCATCGGAGCTGCCTACGGGGTGCTCGTCATGGTGTTCCAATGGGGATGGGGCAAGGGATTGATCGGACTTGAGGCGACAGTCCCCATCGTGCCGTTCATCCCGATGTTCATGTTTGCCGTGCTCTTCGGGCTCTCGATGGACTACGAGGTGTTCCTGCTGTCTCGTGTCCGTGAGGACTACCTCGCTACTCGCGACAACGACGGCAGCGTCGTCAGCGGCATTGCGTCGACGGCACGAGTGATCACGTCTGCCGCGCTGATCATGATCTCGGTGTTCCTCGGCTTCGTGCTCGGGGACGATCCGGTCATCAAGATGCTCGGCCTCGGCCTCGCCACCGCAATCTTCGTCGACGCGACCATCGTCCGACTCGTCCTCGTCCCCGCAACCATGAAGCTGATGGGCGAAGCCAACTGGTGGATGCCGCGCTGGCTCGACCGGGCACTTCCGACGATCGACATCGAAGGCGAGTCCGGGCTCCCAGAGCCCGAGTGCGAAACCGGCCCGCACGCCCCCGCACCGGCAGCACCACCCCTGCAACGAGAACCCGTTGCCGTCTGAACTGCCGTCGCGCAAACCACTCCACACCCTCTCGGTCCAGAAGGACTCCCCATGCTCTCCATCACGCCTACACCCACCCATCGCGGCATCGTTCGACGCCGTTCGACCGATCATGCACGCCGCGTAGTAGCAGGACCGCTCACGCAGTTCTTGCTGCTGATCGCTGGCGGGTTCGCACTTTGGTCGACGCTCGCAACGCGAGCATTCGCACGAGGACTGGGCTGATGTCGTCGACAACACAGACCTCGCCCCAAACCGCCACACCACAGAGGCCAGTCGCGATCATTCGTCGACCGTTCGTCCCGACACGAAGTCCGGTACACAGTCCAACTACTCCTTGCGGCGGCGGATCAATCGGATGCGTTCAAGGTTTCGCCACTGGAGCTGGCGCCGACGCGTGAACCGTCAACCCGTTCCGCCCCTGAACGCATGGGGCTACCCCGACATCGGCTACTGGTAGTTCTCGACGTCTGTGTGATCAAGAGGCATCCGCCGGTGGATCCTCCCGAAGGTCGCAACCATCAACTCAATCAGGCACGTCAGCGGATGGCCATGCGACAGCTCGAGAATGTGCGAACGGAGACGGAGGACGGTCCGCTGCGGAGAACCCTGTTTCAGGTTCTTGGTCACAAACGTGCTGTCGGTGCCGTCTCACTCTGCAAACAACCAACCCGACCATCAGGAGGTCGTCAGATGTCAGAATGCACCGAGGTGTACGTGTACGAAATCGAGCCCGACAAGATCGAGGAGTTCCTCACCGTGAAGGACCAACTGATCAGCGAGGCCAGGTCACTGCCTGGCCTCATCGAGTCGGCAACGTTCCGCTCCGATGACCAGGACAACCTGTTCATCGATCGCATGCGCTGGGAGAGCGCCGATGCCGCCACCAGGAGCGGCGAGCTGTTCCAGGACCTGCCGACGTCGGCCCGGTTCATGTCGATGATGGCGGGCCCTCCCAGGGTGGCCGGTCGCTTCGCGTTGATCGCGGGGTGCTGACCGGTGGAGAGCGATCGCCCGTTGGACCGGATCGACGCCGACCTGGTCCGGCGGGCGACGTCGGGGGACGCCGGAGCGGTCGACGAGATCGTCACCGCCCTCTCGCGGCCGTTCTACAACCTCGCGTTACGGATGCTTCACCATCATCAAGACGCGGAGGACGCAACCCAGGAAGCACTGTTCCGAGTCGTCACCAATCTGGCGACGTTTCGCGGCGAGAGCCGGTTCTCCACGTGGTCATGGACCATTGCCACCCGCTGCGTGCTCGACTTCCGCAACGGACGGGCGCGGCGATGCGGGGTCACCCCCGAGGCATTCGCGGCCGATCTCGCCGACGGGATGGCCTCGACCGCAACGCCCGACCCCGAGACGAGCGCGCTGCTCGGTCAGGTGAAGCTCGGTTGCGGCCGTGCGATGCTCCAAACCCTCGACGGTGACCATCGGGTGGCGTACGCATTGGGAGAAATCATGGGGGTCGATCAACGCCAAGCCGCCGAGGCGTTGGGGATCTCCGATGCCGCGTACCGCAAACGGCTCAGCCGCGCCAGGTCGCAACTCCGTAAGGTCTTGTCGGACAACTGCGGCATCGCTGACGCCTCCAACCCGTGCCGCTGCGCGAGACGCCGCGAACGGGCGATCGAGCTCGGACGGCTCGACCCACGAGACGCCATCGACCTCGATGTCGACGCACTGAGCGACAAGGTGCGAGACCTCGATCAACTCGGTCAGGTAGCTGCCTACTTCCAGTCCGACCCGATGATCAACGCTTCCGAACGGCTGCTGCCACGAGTCCGTCAACTCCTCAACCCCACATGAACCAATCCGCCCGGTCGGGCCGACCCGTCGATGGCACAGTGCGCGAAATCGGCACCTACGCGAGCGCGATCGAGCGATCAGTGTTCGAGTGAGCCGATGGGCGGCGTCCAGCCCTTGCGGTGGAGGCGGTCGAATCCGTCGAGCAGAATATCGAGGGCGAACTCGAACTCGACGTCCGCGTCGCAGCCGGTACCGGATGCGACCACGGTGTTCACCATCTCGGCGATGTTCGGGTAGTCGCGCGCTATTTGGTTCATCATGATGTGTCGTTCGGCGGGCTCGTCCGGTGTGGCCGGCGTCGGAAAGACGTCACGGGTCAGGCCCCACATCCGGGAGCTCAGGGCGTGCATGGCGTGGTGGACCAGGTCCGTTGACAGTCCGCCCTGGCGCATGATTCCGATCAGCGAGTCCATGTAGGCGAGCACGGTGGGGCTCGATGCCTGTCGGGTCTCGATCGCTTCGACGGCCCACGGGCGGCCTGCGAGCACGTGGCGAGCCGCCAGAACCCGGGCTCGCAGCAGTGTGCGCCAATCGGCGAGTTCTCCGCCCCACGTCTCGATCGGGGTGATCTCCTCGATGATCGTGTCGACCATGCCGTCGACGAGTTCCTCGCGGTTGGTCACATGCTTGTAGAGCGCCATCGGGGTCACATCGAGGGCGTCGGCGAGACGACGCATGCTCGTTGCTTCGAGGCCGTCTTCGTCGGCGAGACGAACGGCAGCGTGAAGAATCCGTTCTCGGCTCAGTGCCTCTCTGACGTTCGACAACTAACAAGCCTCCTCGTCCGAAAGCGGTTGCGATGTCTACACCGTACACCTAAGCTGTCGATCGCCCGAGGTGTACGTCGTATACCGGATGCCTCAATCTCCGGAAAGGAACACATGAACTCGCTCCGTCGTCGGTCCCTGATCGCGGGATTGCTCTACTTCTCGACCCACGTCACCTCGGTGGCTGCGCTCGTCGTCTACGGCACCGAACCACCCGACGTGTCAACGCGCTTCGATCAGACTCCCATCCTGTTCGGTGTCCTGCTCGAGCTGGCTCTGGCCCTCGGCGTCATTGGCACCGGTGTCGTCCTGCTGCCAGCCCTGCGACCCCACGGTGCGTCGCTGGCCCACACGTTCTCATCGCTCCGAAACGTCGAAGGCGCGGTCATCATCGCCGGCTCGATGGCCATGCTGGCATTGGCCTGGACGGCGGACGCCGGCGTTGCCACCGTCGGCCTCGCTGAGGCAATGTTCAACCTGCACAAGGCATCGTTCCTGCTCGGCCAAGGATTGGTGATCAGCGTCAACAGCATCGTCATCGGCGTGCTACTGCGACGCTCAGGCCTCGTCGCCCGCCGGATCGGGACGCTCGGCGTGTTCGGCGGCGGTGTGGTTTTGGTCAGCAACCTGGCGCAACTCTTCGGAGCGATCGAGTTCGGTGGCACAGCAGCCGGCGTTGCGGCCATCCCGGTCTTCACCTTCGAGATCTGTTTCGCCGGATACCTCACCACGAAGGGTCTCCGATCAACCGGTCACCCGGTCGCACGCTCGGCCCGAGCAACCAGTGAGCTCGACGGCGCCGCACCATCGGAAGACGCTGCGAACCTAGGTACCTGAACCTCCGGTGTTGGCGATGTCGACCAGACGGGAATCGCCCACCCATCGGGGCACAGCGAACCCCGGAGGATCCGCTGGCGGCAGCCACCCAGCGGCTTCGCAACATCGCCGACACCGGCGCGACCCAAACGGTCGACTCCGTACTCGCCCTGTGCCACGAGGCGGGGCTTGACGCATCCGTGCTCAACCCCGACGCGACGATTCCCATCTCGTTCGTCGGCGGGCGAGTGCAGTAAGCAGCGACCGCATCGATAGCGAGTCGGCGCGGAATGGCGGCAAGCCCGTCGATGGCCGGCGTCCACGCGATGTCGACTTTGCGGAGTGCTGCACGTTGCCGATCAATCCAGGACTACCCAGCAGCCGAGCGGAGGGCGACAGATGGAGACGCCTTCGAGCCCTTCCAGGCTCGGACGCCGCGTGGGATGCTCCTCTGATGCGCACCGCCTCGATCACCACTTCATCGACGCTGGCAACGATCGCGGTGCTCCACGTCGGATGGGGCTGTGGTGCATCGTTCCCCTTCCATGACCGCGAGCAGTTGGCCGACTCCGTAGCAGGTACGAATGCCACGCCGGGGCGCCGGGACTGCTTCGCAGTTGCTGGGCTACTTGCCTGCGCAGCTGGCTTGGTCGCCGACGTGTTGCCACTCGGTACAACGGCACGACGCGCTGGTGTGCTCGGCGTCGCTCTCGTGCTGGCCGGTCGTGGCGCGGTCGGCGCCGCTGGGCGCACAGGATCGATTGTTCCGTGGACCCCGTCGGCTCACTTCAACGAACTTGACAGGCGGTACTACGGGCCCTTGTGCCTGATGCTCTCGAGCGGCGCTCTGCTGTCCGTTCGCTGAAATCCGTCAACCAGAGCCGATCAGAACGTGCACACCCTGGCTGCCTGCCTGCCCGACCGCTCGCGATCGGCACCTATGCGAGCGGTCACCTGCTCGGACACGTGCGTCTCCGTCTCGCCACGCTGGCGGAGTCGGCCATTCAGGGCCTGATGATTCGCTCGATGTCGTCGAGATGATGCTCAACTTCGTGGAGGGCCTGGGCGGCCACTCAGCGCATGGTGCGAGTGGCGGGTCTCGGCCATCCGTAGAAGCCCGGTGTTCATTCACGAATCGCGGGTGGCCGAGCACGGCGTCATCGATCGAGCGCGGCGCGGTAGTCGCTGGGGCTCATGCCGAAGTGGGCCTTGAAGGCTGCGCTGAAAGTGAACGGGCTCTGGTAGCCAACGAGTGATGCGATGTGCCCGACCGTCGGGTCGGGATCGGCGAGATGATCGGCGGCGAGAGAAAGGCGCCATCGCTTGACGTAGGCCATGGGTGGTTCGCCGACCGTCTCGCTGAAGCGGCGCGAGAACGCTGGACGCGACAGGCCCGCGTTCGCCGCGAGACCGGTCACCGACCACGGGGCGGCGAGGTCGGCGTGGATGGCCCGCAGGGCGCTGCCGACCGGGTCGTCCTGGAGCGCTGAATACCAACCGGGCGCACGTTGGGGTTGCCGGGCGAAGTGGTCGCGGATCGTGTCGACGAGCACGAGGTCGAGGAGCCGGTCGAGGACCGCAGACTGGCCGGCGGCGTCGCTCAGCGACTCCGCCGCGAGCAGGCCGACGTACGTCGACGCCTGTGCCGCGCCGGGGCGCACGACGACCGCACCGATCGCGTCGAGCAGCCGGCGACTTGCCTCGCCGACGTCGTTGTAGATGCCGGTCAGCAGTTTGGTCGTCTCGCCGACCTCGGCGACGGCGCCCCACGTCCGCAGGCCGAGGTTCATCGACTGCCCGATCTCGTCGCCGTTCATCAACACCGGCCGGTTGCCCGGGAGGATCCGGATGCGAGGGCGTGAACCCTCGGCGTCGCCCATTATGTACGGGTCGGGACCGCGGATGACGACGAGGTCGCCGGCGTCGAGCGCCAACGGTGCGTCGAGCGAGTCGTGCTCGAGCCGGCATCCGCCATCGAGGACGACCACGACCGTGAGGGCCGCACGGTCCTCGATCCGCAGCGCCCACGGTGCGGCCATCTGCGTGCGGATGACGAAGGCGTCGCGTGCACGCGGGCCTTCGAGCAGCGACGCCACGACATCCACATCGTCCAGTGTACTGAGACGAATTCACATGAAAGAGGTCCGATCCCCTATGTACTCGACGAGCGAATCGCAAGATCCTGAACCAATGACCAACACCACTGAAACCACCACCGAAACCATCACCGTTCCCGAGACCCCCGCCGGCGACGCAACTCGGCAGGCACGCATCATCGCCAAAGCGTTGCGCAAGAAGACGTTCGCCACGCTCGCGACCGTGTCGCCGAAGGGCCGCAGCCATTCCGCCGGGGTCGTCTACGACTTCGTCGACGGGGCGCTCTGGATCCACACCATGCGCGACGGTCGCAAGGGCCGCAACATCGCCCACAACCGCCACGTCGGAGTGTGCGTCCCGTACCGCCGCCTGCCGGTCGGCCCGCCCTACACCCTCCACTTCCAAGGCGTCGCCGAGCTCGTTCCGCTCGACGACCCCGCGGCGGTCAGCCACTACGAGGCCGGTCGTCTCAACTCGATCAGCGGCCACGGTGCGATGGAGATGGACGGAGCGTGCTTCGTCCACACCACGCCGACGGGGACGATCCACAGCTTCGGCCCCGGCGTTCCCGTCCTCGACCTGGCCCGCAACCCGCTCGAGAACGGCGCCCGCTCGGCACCGGCCGCCGCAGTGCTCGCCCTCACCTGACCGTCAATCGATCGCGAAGGGAAGATCCGATGGAAATCACCGCCCGCTCGGCGCTTCTCATCTACACGGTCGTCGCCGCCGGCATCAACAGCGGCGCCTTCTTCGTCTTCTCCAATGGCGCCTTCTTCGTCTTCTCCAATTTCGTCATGGCCGCGCTGGGCCGGCTCGGTCCCGCCGACGGCGCACGGGCGATGCAGGAGATCAACCGGGGCGCGCCGAACGTCCTCTTCATGGCCACGCTCATCGGCGGTGCCGTGACCGGCGCCGTGCTGGCCGCCACCGCCGCCGGCGATCCAGGGGCCGGCTGGCAACTTGCCGGCGGACTGCTGTCGCTGGCCACCGCGCTGATCACGATCACGTTCCACGTGCCCCGCAACAACCGGCTGGACCGTGTCGACGCGGAGACGGCCCAGGGGCAGGCGGTGTGGGCCGACTACCTCGTCAGCTGGACCCGTGGCAACCACGTGCGGACTGCCACCGCAGCGCTCAGCGTGATCTGCCTGCTGCTGGCCGCAGCCTCGTGAACGGAGTCCGAACCGCACGGAATCCTTGCTCGTGGATCACTTCCGCGAACACCCGAGATGTTGGAGCGTGGCCGTCGCCTCCGGAACAAGAGGCATCGCACAACTCCCAGTCGCTTTGACCGACCCCTCAGCTGCAACTGTCGCTCCCACTGGCGACCGCTCGAAATTGTTCCGACCTGGGCAGCGAGATGACCGCGCGAGAACGAATCAGACATCCTCGGCGAGCGGGTGCCCGCCCCATACTCGCGTCCCCAAAGATGCCGTTGACGCGTGCCTCCTACCACCGGCTGGTGGGCGTGTGTTCTCGAAGGCTCGACATCTCAGCGATGTGGATCGTGACTGGGGATGGCCGGCTCGTCGGCAGGCCGCCGGTCCCGATTCGAACGGTTCGCGCCCGGTGGGTTGCGGCGGACGCCGGCGACAACTAAAGTTGTCGCGGTGGAGATCCGAGCGAGTGCTCGCAAGCACGGGATCTCTGATGACGCCATTCGCCATGCAATCAACAACGCAATCGTTGCGATCACACGGCCCGACCAACCCGATTTCACGATGCTCGTCGGACCCGACGCTCGAGCTGCTCTTCTCGAAGTCGGCGTGCTCGAAACCGACGATCAGGACTACGTAATCCATGCCATGGTTGCTCGAGAGAAGTATCTGAAGATGATCGATCCCCGACGAGGTGATTCACAATGAAAACCACCAAGCATCCAACTGAGCTCACCGACGACGACGCTGCCGCAATCGTCGACCAGTTCGATGACGCGCCGACCGAGGAGTATGTTGTGACCGGTGGGGAGGCGCTCGGGGAACTCCGTGCGGCTGCGGCGGCTCGCCGCGACGCTGACAGCAGAATTGAGGCAGCAGCGCTACGCGCTCATCGGGAGGGTGCCTCGTGGGGGGTCATCGGGACCCAGCTCGGTATGACCCGCCAGGGCGCTCGTCAGCGCTTCGAACGGCTGACGGACTCCTGACCCGCGAGAAAGGACACCCAGGGCGACCGGTTCGCAACGCTCCACGACGGCGCGACGCCGGTCCAGCCTTGCGCTGACCCGCTCTGCTCCCCTGCGTGTTGCCACTGCACTTGCCACTGAACTCTCCGATACTGGCCAATACAGGACAACACGAGGCAACACGTCATGTAGCATCAGCCCTGCTCAGACCATACGGAACGGCATCAGACAACACGATCCGGACAGTTCCAGTCGCCCTCTCAAGGTGGCGGCACGGGTTCGAATCCCGTACGGGCTGCCAAAGAAAGACCAGGTCAGAGCCACTCTCCGGAGCGGCTCTGCTGATTCTCTGGACTCGTTGCCACTCTCTTCGGAGGGAGAACCATGAAGGGCTTCATGAGGCAACGGGGTGTGTCGTGGGAGTGAGCGGGTCCCGGTGAGTGGTCCAGGTGGTATGCGGGTTGGGGTTGGGGGTTGACGGTCCGGGCCTGGGTGAACTCGTTGGGTGTGAGGGCGCCGTGGGCGCTGTGGGGTCGGTTCAAGTTGTCGTCGATGCGCCAGTCTTCGATGATCACTTGGGCTTCGAGGAGGCTGTCGAACTGCCACAGGTTGAGCAGTTCGTCACGGAAGCGGCTGTTGAAGCTCTCGATCCAGGCGTTCTGCCAGGGTGAGCCGGGGTCGATGAACACGCACTCGGTGCCGTTCGCAGCGCACCACTCGGCGACGACGACGGCGACGAACTCGGGGCCGTTGTCGAACCGCACGAACGCCGGCGGCCGCCCGCGGGCGATGGCGAGCCGGTCCAAGCAGGCGACGACGTCGTCAGCGGTGATCGAGTGGGCGACGTCGACAGCGAGGGCTTCTGGGGTGTACTCGTCGATGACGTTGAGCATCTTCAGGGTGCGGCCGTCGACGGTGGTGTCGAACTGGAAGTCGAGCGCCCACAGCGCGTTCGACGCGATCAAGCTCATCGACCCGACATGCGCGCCGACACCGGTGAGCTGCTGCTTGCGGGTCTTGGTCGGCACTTGAAGGCCCTCGTCACGCCACAACCGCCGCACACGCTTGTTGTTCACCCTCCAGCCTGAACGCCGGAGTTCTTTGGCGGCACGACGCCACCCCCGCCGCGGTCGCCGGCGGGCGAAGTCCCGCAGGAACTCGCGCAACTCGGCGTCATCATCGGGCGGTGGCGGCGGGTCGAGGCGCTGGGTCGAGCGATGCTGACCAACGATTCGGCACGCCCGCCGCTGCGACACCCCGAACCGGTCCTCCAGTTCGCGCACGGCCTGGCGGCGCCGGTTCGGGGTCACCATTTTCCCTCGGCGAGATGCTTCAACATCTCGTTGTCCAACTCGGCCTCCGCCAACAGGTTCTTCAAGCGGGCGTTCTCGGACTCGAGCTCGCGGAGGCGTTTCGCGTCGTTGGCCTTCATGCCGCCGTACTGGTGCAGCCAGCGCGCCCACGTCGACTCGGCGATACCGAACTGGCGGCACACCTCCTCGACCGTCTGGCCGCCGGCCAACAACCTGTGGCCCTCGGCAAGCTTGCGGATGGTCTGCTCCGGCGTGTGTCGTCGTCGAGGCATCCTCGGTCCTTTCTGCCTCCACCACGATGATGGAGACGATCAGACCGCACAACCGGGATCGGTCACGCTCCGCGCGCGCCCATAATGCTCACGGGGATCGTACGACCGATCGGAAGTACCGCTCTGCTCGGCGCGACGAGGTCAGCTCAACGCGCGATATGCGTGCCTGCGACGGCACTTCGGAGACGCCTCCGATCGGGAGATTCCGACGTCTACGAGTATCAGCGGGCGAGGTCGTGTCTACGCGCGCGAACAACGTCGTCCTGAAGACCGTCGGCGTCCTGGCCGGGCTCAATCCCTCGCGGCACCGACGCGGCCGTGTGGAAGCCGGTGGTCGCCCGCGAACCGCGTCAGGGGAGCGGCTGGCCGGGCACGCCGGCTTCGAGCGTCACGAGCGCGGCCGGCGCCGATGGGGGACCAAACGCAAGGTTGACGATATACAGCGTCTGCTTCAGGCCCTTGCCGGTGCCGAAGGCGACACTCGACGGGAAGTTCAGGACCGTGAACGCCGGATCGTTGAACAGTTCGTCGACGGTGCCGTCGGTGTTCACACGGAACACGGCGTTGTGGGCGACGGAGGCCACATAGATCGCGCCGTGAACGTCAAGTGCGATGCCGTCGGGCACGGCGGGAATCACGCCGAAGGGACTGTCGCGCACCGGCCAACCTGTCGTTGGCAGTGGCGTGATCGCGCCAGCGGACCCGTCGCCGAGGATGGGCACCGTGAGAAGCCCGAAGCCCTCGGCGTTCGCAACGGTCAGCACACCCTGACGGTGAACGATCCCGTTGGCGCCGACCGGAGTGGCCAGTCCGGCGCCACCGTTACCACCGAGCAGCGGGGACTCGAGCCACTTCGTCGCCACCCCGTCGCGGTCGATCCTCCAGATCGCACCCATCGGCACGTGCCCGGCCGGGACCGGATTCGACACACCGGTCGAGTTCGAGTCGGTGACATACAGGTTGCCGACCTTGTCGAAGGCGAGGGCGTTCGGGAAGCTCATCTGCTCGGTGCCGGCGATCAACGTCTCGTCGCCGGTCTTGCGGTCGAACTTGTACACGCCGGTGGAGCCGAGCCACTGCGCCGCGCCGTACACGTTGCCCTGGGCGTCGACGGCGAGGCCGAGGAATCCGGCGCCGAACTGGCCGCCGGTCGCCCAGTCGTCGATCGAGCCGAACACCTCGAAATCACTCGAACCCGGCGGGAACTTCAACAGTTCGCCCGTGAACGTGCTCGTGACGAACACGTTGCCCGTCTTGTCGACGGCCACCCCCTCGAGCGACGGTCTGGGGCCCTCGCTCACGACCTCGATGTGGCCCGACGCGACCGCATGCGCCGCCGAGAACGTCATCGCCAGCATCACGAACAGTGACACGACCCCGCGGGATCGACCGATCTGAGCACCCATGGTGCGCCCCCTTCATCGACGGACGCACAACGCGCCCGTCATCGCCTCGGCATGACTCTACGCCAATGGGTCGGTGTGTCCAGCGGTTCAGGAACGAACGCTGGTCAGACCTGAGGGGCGATGTCGGACGTTCTCGAGTTCCGCGACCCGGACAACGTGCAGCTCGAGTTCATCTACGTCAGACCGGAGGCGGCCGAGCTCTTCGCCGCGCTCGCTGCGCCAGACGCTTGCAGCCACACCCGGGCCGCTTGGCCGACTGGTCGCTGTCAGGTCATGGCTGGTTGGGTGTCGAGTGCGGTGATGCGGATCAGGTTGTAGATCGCTGCGGTCATCTTGAACCAGGCCCGGTTGCGTTCTCGGCCTCGGTAGCGGAGTTGTCTCCCGCCGGCGATGGTCTCGGCCCGCCCGAATGGTTCCTCGATGCGTTGCGGATCCGTTGACTCACGCCATGGCCGGCGTGCCGTGTGGTGCGACCGTCGATCGCCGAGTGTTTCGTGTTCGGGGCGACGTGGGGCGTGAACCCAAGCTTGAGGACATCGGCGACGAAGCCTTTGGTGTCGGAGGCCTTGTCCGCGGCGACGGTGCGGCGCCGCGCGGTCTTCGGGAGCCGGCCGAGCATCTCGACAGCGGTCGCGCGTTCGGCGTAGCCGTCAGCGGAGGTGAGCTCGGCGTCGACGATCAACGCGGAGCGATTCTGCATCAACAGGTGCCCGGAGTAGCAGAGGGTGGCAGCGGTGTTATGGCTCTTGCGGTAGAGCCGTGCTGCGGGGTCGGTGGTGGAGGCGTGCGTGTCGTCCTTGCGCTTCTCACCATGCCACTGCACCTCGGTGTGTGATCCGCAGTCTCTTCGATTTCGGCGCCGAACGCGAGCACCTCAGCCGAATTTCAGCACCCTGCTAACTGCCGATCTGTGTGCCGCCGGTCGTGGAACGACGAGCGTTCTCCCGCAGATGAACGAGCGCGAATGTGCCGTACATGAGCCGGTTGAGCGGCCCCAACCTACGCGTGATACGCGTGCTGTTGATCAGCGCAGTGAGGGCGGTCGACGCCGGATTAGTGCGGCGGACGCAGTCGGTCCGCGCAAGCTCGGAACCAGGGTGGTTGGTCAGCGGGTGATGTGCGACAGCTTGGCGGGGTTGCCGATCGCATGGATCACGTCGATGCATCCGTCGCGCACCCCGAGCGACAGCACCGCAACCACCTGCTGGTCGATCGAGATGATCACACCGGGTTCCCCGTTCACGTCGGCCGGCTCGAAAGCCGCGCCTCGGTTGACGACGGTCGCCCTGAGCTGGCGCGCCACGGCCGGTGCACCGTCGAGAGCGAGCAGTGGCGCTCCCGGAACGACCCCACCCGAATCGAAGTCGCCGATGACACCTGGGTCCAGGACCGCCAGCAGGCTGTCGAGGTCGCCGCGTTCGCACGCATCCACGAAGCGAGCGACAACGAGTTCGTGCTCGGAGCGATCGACCTGAAATCGTGCAACGGCCTCGTCGGACTCGATCCGGCGTCGGGCCCGGCTCGCAAGCTGGCGACATGCCTGGGGGGATCGGCCGACGAGTTCGGCGACGGCGGTGAAGTCGAGGCTGAAGATGTCGTGCAGCACGAACGCTGCCCGCTCGGGCGGGCTGAGCTGTTCGAGGACGACCATCAGCGCCATGCGCACCGTGTCATCGAGGGTGACCCGATCTGCGAGATCGACGTCGGCGCTCGCCACACCGACGATCGGCTCGGGGAGCCACGGGCCGACGTAGGCCCGCTTGATCCGCTCATGAGAACGCAGGCGATCGATGCTGAGGCGGGAGGTCACCGTGACCAGCCAACCGCGGACGTCGTCGAGCGACTCCAGGTCGACGGCGAGGAGCCGGCCATACGCCTCCTGCACCACATCCTCCGCGTCGTGGACGCTGCCGAGCATGCGGTAGGCGACATCGAGCACCCGCTTCCGGTGCTGATGCCAGGTCTCGTCGATCCCGGCTGGTGGTGTCGGAAGGTCGTTCATGTCATCCAGGACGTTCGTGCCCGCTGAATTGTGACATCCGATCCCGATGTCACACCGCCGGCCTGCCGTCCGTCCTACTTGTTGTCCATCCACCGACTGGAGGTTCTCCCGTGAACATGACATCCACCACCGCACCCGCCACCCTCGCCGACCGGCCCAACTGGTTGACCAACGACGCATGGCCGTTCCCGGTCCACGCGCTCAAGGTCGGCGACCACACGATCGCGTACACCGATGCCGGCGAAGGCCCGACCCTGCTGCTCGTGCACACCGGCATGTGGAGCTTCGTCTGGCGCGACGTCATCGTCGATCTCGCCCGCGACTTCCGGTGTGTCACGCTCGACGCTCCCGGCACCGGTCTGTCCTCCGGAACGGGGCGTGTCGATCTGACCATGTCGTCGACCGCGATCGACGTGCTCGTCCGGCATCTCGACCTGCGCGACATCGTGCTGGTCCTGCACGACCTCGGAGGTATCGCCACGCTCCACGCATCCGCGGCGTGGACCGACCGGGTCCGCGGGCTGGCGGCGGTGAACACGTTCGGGTGGCGGCCGAGCGGTGTCGGCTTCCGGTCGATGCTGACGCTCATGGGATCCGGAGTCATACGCGAAATCGACGTGCTCACCGGCTGGCTCCCGCGATTGACCGCGACCACCTTCGGGGTCGGCCGGCACTGGAAGACGCCGCAGCGCAAGACGTTCCTGAAGGCGCTCGACCACCGCGGACGTCGAAGCTTCCACCACTACATTCGCTCGGTCATGCGATTCGACTTCGATCGCGTCGACGCCGCGCGAGTCGCCTACCGCTCACTGCCCGCGCTGAGCGTCTTCGGCGAGCACAACGACTACCTCGGATTCCAGGCCAAATGGGCCGAGCAACTCGGCGACCTCGACCAGATCGAGATCCCGAAGGGCAACCATTTCCCCATGTGCGACGCCCCAACCGTCGTGGCAGAAGCCATCCGCGCAAGGTTCGGCCCAACCGCCGAGCACAGATCACGTGACATCAGCTCAACTCGCTAGATAGAGGATGTCGAGCATTTCCGAGCACCCGATCGCTCGCAGTCGTGCCGATCTCTCGCTGGCGAATCCTGATCGATGCGGCGATGTTCTGATCGGCGCGAGGTCAGCTGTGGGGGAGGTGGACGCGTTCGTTGAAGCTCAACAGCAGGGGTTCTCGATTGTGACTCCACCTGATCGTGGTGATCGCACCGTTGGCCTGGCTGAGGCCGATCCAGCGCCACCACGGGGCATCGAGCACGGTGCGGACGAACCACCCGATCACGAAGTTGTGGGTGACTGCGACGATCGTTCGGTCGTCCGTTTCGACCTCACTGAGTTGCTGGACGGGGTAGGTGAGCTGACGGGCGCCGTGGTCGGCCTCGTCCTCGGGCACGTTGTGGAGGAAGTCGTGATACCGGTTCGGGACGGAACCCCAGTCCTCGGGTATCGGGGTCCGATCCTCAAAGAGGTCGCTGATCTCGGTCGGCGTATCTTCGAGGGAAGCGGCGATCGCTCCAGCGGTCTCGGTCGCTCGGCGCCGAGTGCTGTGGAAGACGACGTCGATTCCGGTGTCCCGAAGCGCACCGCCAGCCGCTTCTGCCTGGCGCAGACCGTCCGGCGTCAGCCCCGGGTCGGCCGAGGTGCCGGCTTCCGCCTCGCGATGGCGCACCAGGTAGAGCGTGGTCGTCGGCACACCAACAGTCTGCTGCAGACGCGCTCTCGGGTGGCGGTTCAATATCGAGCGGTCGACCGCTCGCAGTCGTGCCTGCGCTACGAGCGGTGTCGGACGATGTTGCCCGGCGGCGATACGGCCGGGCGGATCGGGGTCGCCTGATGCGACCTGTGCTGCAACTCTGGGTGCGGATTGCGGTGGACGTCTATTGAAGAAAGACCGGGCCTCGCCGTTGACAATCCTTGAGGTCGTTGGCCCGACGCTGACTCTGCGGGGCACGAGTGATGAGCACTTCGGCGGCCTGTTCCGTGCGATGCACGCGGGCGTCATCCGGTCGACGTCGAATCGGCGTCGTTCCCGCCAACCGCGCCGCGGGGTCGAGACCTGGAAGTGTTTGCCGAGCGGTCGTGGTTGCAGCACCGTGATGAGTGGGCGATGGATCGCTGGTGGCTCGATCTGACGGTGTTCACCAATCTTGAGCCAGGCGTTCCGATCGGGACGCAGAACCTCGCCGCCGACGAGTTCGTGGACACACGAGTGGTCGCCACCGCATCGTGGTTGACCAGAGCGGCGCAGGGGCGAGGGTTCGGAACCGAGATGCGGAGGCTGGCATTGGATTTCGAGTTCGGATCGCTCGAAGCGACCGCCGTGCAATCGTCAGCGAAGCACGCCACTACTCGATCGACATCGCCTGCTTGGCGCGCCTCGTCGAGCTCCGTGGCGGCGCGCCGTATCGGAGCCTCCGACTGCACGCCCCGACGGTATCTCGCCGCTCAACTACTCACCCGGCCGGGCGGTCGCGAACTCCGTGTTCGCGCAGGTCGGGACCGGTGGCCGGGTCAACATCTTCACCCTTGCCGCTGCGCATCTGATCGTCGACGTCAACGGCTACATGGCCGCTGATTGAGACTCACGGCATCTGCCGCCGGGACCGCTCCCGACCGCAGTGCCGCTCATGCTGCCTGCTCGGTGACATACCAGAGCGCTCGGTCCTCGGCGGTGATCACGAACAGCTGCCGCCGACCATCGCCGTGCGCACAGGTCGCGAGCGCGATCGCACTCCGGTTCGGGGGCGTGTCGAGGCCGACCCACCCGGCCCAGCCGTCGTTCGGCGTGTGCTGCTCGCGCAACCAGCACTGGGTGAACGTCGACGGGCCGATGCCGGCGAACCCGGAGGTGAACACCCCGAGGCAGCCCTGCGCCGAACGCGACACCACCAGGAGCGAGCCGAGGGACACCGTCGGTGCCGGTCGGCCGAGCGACCCCCACACGGTCCAGCTGCTCTGGTCGGGCGCGGGCTGGTACGCGTGACGCAGCTCGCCTCCGTTGGTGTCGAACACCTCCAGCCGACCGTCGGCGTTCGCACCGACGACCGGTCGGCTGTACGACGTGACCGGTCCGGACGGGCCGAGGTCGTGCCAGCCCGACCAGCTGTCGGTCGTGTCGGCCGTCGTGTGCCAGCGATGCCAGACCGTCGCGGTGGAAATGCCGAACTCGGTCCCGTCGGGCACGATGGCGCCGAGGAACACCTCGAGGCGACCGTCGGCGCTGCGCCCGACGCTGATGCTCGTCGGCCGGTAGTTGCCGGGCAGCGTGCCGAGCGACGTCCAAGCCGACCACGTCGCGAGGTTGGGTCCCAGCTCGTGAGCGTGCCAGACGGCGTGGTCGTCGGCGAGTGCGAGCAGCACGATCCGCCCGTCGGCGTACGTCGCCGTCGCGAACCGCACCAGCTTCACGCCCGGCGGCTTCCCGAGCGACGCCCAGGGCGTCCACGGCCCGGCGCTCGGCTGCGACTGGGCCCGGTACCAGCAGGATCGATCGTCGCCCAGACCGAAGACCGCGGTTCGACCGTCGGCGTGTGCGGACACGTCGACGCTCGAGAGGAGGCGGCCGACGGGGCGCCCGAGGTTGCCCCAACCGATCCACTGCTCCGAGTTGGGTTGCCCCTGGTAGCAGTGCCGGATCTCACCGTTCACGGCGGTCGCGAAGACCTCGACCCGGCCATCGCTGTTCCGGATCGCCGCCAGCGACTCGAGATCGAACCCGGGCTTCCCGAACGAACGCCAGCCGCCCCACCCGGTGGCGGGCTTCGCCGTGACCGTCACGTTCCGTTCGCTGCTGTCGGCCGCCAGGTAGGTCCCATCGGCCGTCGTGCCGGTCACGCGAATGCGCAGCTTCCCGGTCGCGGCGTCGGGCACCCAGGTGTGCTGGCCGAACCCGGCGTGGACCTGGAGGTCGGAGGCGATCGTCGTCCAGGTGTTCCCGCCGTCGACCGAGCGCTCCACGTCGACGAGGGTGATCTCGTCGCCCCACACGTGCCAGGTGATCGTCGCCGGCACGCCGACGTCGAGCACCTCTCCGCCGTCGGGGCCCATCATGGCGAGGTTGGTCGCTCCGTCGCCACCACCGGGGATGATGCATGCGAGACCGTCGCACCGCGTGTGAGCGATCTCCTCGTACTGGCACCCGATCTTCCCCTGCTCGGCATGGGTGCCCCAGGTGTTGTACACGATCGCGAACTTCCCGGTCGGTCCCGACCGGTAGCCGACGGCGGTGACCGCGTGCCCCGGCACGGTCCAGAGGAGTGGGTGACCGGCATCGATCTCGTCGGTCAGAGCCTGCCACAGCGCCGCGCTGCCCTCGGTGGCGGGGTGCTCGACGCGCGAGAACGAGTAGCCCAACCGCTTCTTGATGAGGTCGCATCGGTCGGTGTAGCCGGTCCGCCACGTGCCCGTCGCGGGATCGACCAGCTCGTCGATGATGCTCGGCACGTTGTTGTGAACGGCACCGGGTTCGCTGCACGTCTTCCAGAGCTTGGTGGTCTGGTCGTGGCAGTTCCGGTTGTGGGTGTGCTCGAACCAGTGGCTGACCAGCCGCCCGTATCCCAGGATCGCCGGCTGCCCCTTCACGACGTTGTCCCAGAAGCCGAGCACCATCGACTCGGCGGTCGGCACGCACCACCACGTCCACGGGATCACCGGTACGAGGGGCAGCAGGGGGATGGTCTTGACGGTGTGCTCGACACCGGCGTCGGTCGCCTCGATCGCCTCGGGGAACGGCGTCGTCGCCGTCTCCCACAGCGCCTCGACCTCCGCTGCGTCCTGTGGTCGCCGCTCGGCGCGCACTGCCGCCGTCACGTCGGCCTCGTCGCAGACCTCGAGCGTCGTGGTGCGCACCAGCACGCGTCGCTCCTCGCCGATCAACTCGAAGTACTGGTCGTGCGTGTTGGCGACCACGAGGCGCGAGACCTCGACGGGCCCGCCGGTCTCGCGTTCCGCGACCTCGACGGCGTCGTCGACGGCGGTGAAGCACGTCGGCAGGAAGTGGGTCGCACCCAGGACGGGCACGTCGGTCCGGGTCGCCGCCACCGTCACCGAGCCGAACCGCCCGACGTCGACGGCGTCGGCGTCGGGATCGTCAGCGGCGGCCCGCATCTCCCGGATGCCGTCGAAGACGTCCTGGAAGGGTGGGAACCGGTGTCTGCCGATGGCGTACGGGAAGACGTACGACGCGACGCCACCGTCGGGGTCGGACACGAGGATCGCCTCGCCGCGAGCGACGTCCGTGCCCCACAGGAGGTGGGCGTGGGTGTCGGCCAATCGGGCCAGCTCGTCGAGCGGGACGGCATCTGCGACCGCGAGATCGGCGATCGGGAGCGCAGGGAGGGACACGTGGTCGGTCATCGGACTCACCTCTCCGGAGCGAGCCGGACCGACGCCGGCCCGCAACCTCATCGTCGCGCTGTGCGTCCCGTTTGTCCAGGGTGCGCCGGCTCGTCAGCGGGTGTTCCCGGTCGACCGATCGGACGGCTGGAGGCCGAAGGCCCGAGACGGTGGGCCGCCGCCGCTCCGGTCGCGGCCATCGCCCGAACGGAGCATCCACCGGTCGATTCACATTGCGGCCCCGGACGGCGGAAGTGAACAGCCCACAATCGGCACGTGGAGCACCGGAACTGGCGTCAGACCCCAGGTTCGGTAGTTGTCAAGCGGCGCTGTCGAGGTGGTCGTCGTTGCGGTGTCCCGACGCAGTCTGACAACACAACCACCGTCAGCCACCGACGGCAAACCCCGGCGACCGCCTTGAATCCTGCGCGTCAGGCTGATCGACCGTGCATAGCGACACCGCCGCTCCACTCGACATGGCACGCAGTTCCGGCATGACGAGCGTTACGTCGAGTACGCCGCGAGCACTCACGGCGGTCGATGCTCAGCGTGATCGGTACACGCGCGAGCGGTGGTCTAACCGGAGCACGATCACGGCATGCTGTTCCTCGTCGATCTCGTAGATCACCCGGTAGGCGCCGCGCCGCGCTGAATGGAGACCGGCGAGCTCGCGTTGGAGGCGCCCAACGACACGGTGGGGGTTCTCGACGATCGCGGTCAACATGAACTCGACGATCGCGGCCGCGGTGCCTTCTTGGAGTCGTTCGAGTTGTCGTTGGACGGGACCGGCTGATCGTGGTGGGCTGTTCCGTCGGCGGGATCATGAATACGATTCGAATGCTGGAGACGCAGGGGATGGCGGCTGCGCGGTGGCTAACCGTGTTTCTTGCCGAGACCACATCGTCGTCTGCGCAGACCGCAACCGGCCCGAATCGAGCCGTCCATCGCACGGAATCAATTCGCCCGATCGCCGAGCGTATCCACCAGCTCACGGCCGTTTCGGAATCATGCGAGAGCGGCACGAACGCAACTGGCTACGCACTCCCTATCAACAGTCAGTGATACAGCTGGCGTCAGCAGGAGACGGTGATCTATCGGATGCTCGAACCGGCTGGCTGCGTTCTATGAGGAAGCGATCGTGGGGAGGCCCATCGGGTTCGGGAATGGCAGAACCCCGGACGTCGAGACCTCGAGCGCTGTCGCCGTGAGCGCTTCGATCAGGCTGCTGACGTCGTTCCCGGCAAGGGACCTTGCGATTGGTACGTACGCGAGCGCGTCGGTGAGCCGTTCGATCTCGGCGTGGACGCGTCGGCCGGCGCTGGTGAGCGCCTGGTCGTGAATGAGTCCTCGTTCGTGAAGCTGTTGGCCGGCGTGGTCCCACTCCTGATCGGTCCAGCCTCGGTTCTCGCGGAAGACTTCGACCGGCAAGTGCTGCGCCGCGATGAGGAGTTGGTGGGCCTGGCAGCCATTGATGTCGGCGGCGGCGAGGGCGAGAACGTGTCCGTCTCCGCGGTGCTCGCGCAGTGTGGTGCAGTGTTGCCACAACTGGGCCACCGGGTCCTCCAGAGGGGCGACGTCGCGGTTGGCAGCGAACAAGGGTCGCCCGATCGGAGCCGCCGCATCGACGATGCTGTGCAGCACGTCATTGACGTGGGTGGCCAACGTCGAGACATCGGGCGCCAGCCGTCGCAGCGCTTCGGCGGCGGCGGTCGATCGAACTGCGATGAGATTGGCCGGCTGGGCGAAGTCCCACGCATCGGGGATCGATCGGCGCACCATTTGCGGCGCGAAGTTGGCGAACGCCGCTTCGACAACGCCTGGGCCCACCGCACCGAGCGGGGCAGCGCGGAATCCGAAGTAGCCCATCCAGAAGCCACGGAGTCCTGCGGACGTGGCGGCGGTGGTCGATTCTGGCGCGAAGTATGTGACCGCATGGACCGTTTCGATTCGTTTCCACAACTCGCGTGCGGGTTCCACTCGCAGCACCGTAGGTGATCGGCTGGAGCCTGGGTTCTCGACGATGCCGCCGTGCGCCAGCCACAACGTACTGACATCGACCGTCGCGCACGATTGCATGACCCCTTCGGATCGTTGCCAGCAACCAGCTCGAAACCGCTCGGCAATCTCCCGGCGCCGCCGGGGCGAGACCAGCTCGAGATCGGCACGTACGAGGACGAAGGCGACCGCCTCCGGGCTCAGATCGTCCGACCACGAGCCGACCTCGGCCCGACCGGCGACCCTGCCGAGATCGGCACGTCCATCGGAGCACTCTGACGGAGCCGCTGGGCGACGCACGTCGGTCGGGCCGTTTCGACGAGGTCCGTCGTCCCGGTCCTACGAGCCCGTGACCATCACGAGGACGAGGCGATCCACGCGGCCCGAGCCCTCCGGACGGCGCTCCATGGGTTGGTCTCGTTGTAGCGGGCGGGCGGGGTCGGACTCGACGTCGACCGGGACGAGTCGTCCGAGTGGCTCGTCGGGCGCCTCGCCGACACACTCGCATCGGCGCCCGCACACAACTGAGAACGACAACGGCGGCAGGACGACCGATGATGGGTCAGTCGATGATCGCCTGATAGGTGAGCGATCGCATGTCCTGATCGGGGTTCAACGGGCCGGTCATGTACTGGGTCATGAAGACACCGACCAGTTCCTCGGCCGGATCGACCCAGAAGTAGGTCTTGGCCGCACCGGCCCACCCGTATTCACCCGCCGAGCCCGTGGCTCCGAACCGACCGACGTCGAGCAGCACACGCGACCCGAGCCCGAACCCCATGCCGGGGTTGGGCAGACCGAGCAGTTCCCAAGGCATCAGCTCCGGCCGGAGGTGATTGGTGTGCATCAGTTCGAGGGTCTTGCGCCCGACGATGCGTTCGCCGTCGAGCGACCCCCCGTTCGCCAGCATCCGAGCGAATCGCAGGTAGTCGCCGATCGTCGAGAACAGACCGACTCCGCCGCGGACGAACACGTCGGGCGTGTCGGTCGGGTACGTCGCCGAGACGTCGATCCGTTCGTTGAAGCCGCTCAGCGCCGCATCGAGCAGCTCGATGCCGGAGTGGTTCTCGCCCAGCAGGTCGGGTAACCCGTACATCGCTGCGAGTCGGCCGAGCTCCGCGTCGGGGACGCCGAAGGCGGTATCGGCCATGCCGAGCGGATCGAACATCCGAGAACGCAAGAACGCTCCGAGCGGCTGTCCGGAGATGACCTCGATCAATCGCGCCGCGACGTCGATGCCAACGCTGTAGTGCCAGCGGGTTCCGGGTTGCCAGGCGAGCGGCAGGGTGGCGAGTTCGTCCACGAAGGCCTCGAGTGAACGGGTGGCGTCGTGGGCCAGCTTCGCGTCGCGGTACATCTGTGCGACGGGCGTGTCGACCATGAAGTCGTAGGTGAGACCGCTCGTGTGCGTCAGGAGGTCACGGATCTCCACCGGACGAACCGGGTCGACGAGTGATCCGTCCTCGCCGAGCACCTTGATCGTTGCGAACTGTGGCAGGTACTGCGCAACCGGATGCCGGAGCTGGAAGCGGCCTTCCTCGTGAAGCAGCATCAGCGCTGTCGACACGACGGGCTTGGTCATCGAGTAGATGCGGAAGATCGTGTCGGCGGTCATCGGGAGGTCGGCTTCGCGATCGCGGTAGCCGAACTGCTCGGCGTGGACGACCTGGCCACGCCGGCTGATGACCGTGCTGATTCCCCGAACGCCCCGCTCGTCGACGTAGTCCTGCATGCCCGCCCGGAGCCGTTCGAGCCGGCTGCTGCTCATGCCGACGCGCTCCGGTGGCGTGATCTCGATGCTCATGGTCCCCCGATCGATCGAACGGAATCGCAGCCTAGTGACGCGCCCTCGTCGAGCGTCGACTCGTCGGCGGAGCCGAACGGGACCCTGGGTCACGATCGGCCATCGCCCAGCCCCCGGTCGACCCAGCTCGCCGAAAGCGCCCTGGGCCGTGACCAACGGATCGGCGAGAACGCGCCGACCGTCGAGGCGGTCCGATCGACACGTGCAGCAAGCCGATCGATGCCGGCGGCACGGACGGCTCCCAGAGGTCCTGCCAGGATGGTGTCATGTCCACGCTGCTTGCCAAGAACGCCGAGGTTCTCGTCACGATGGACGACGAGCGCCGCGAGATCGCCGGTGGTGGGATCTTCGTTCGCAACGGCTTCGTCCAGCAGGTCGGGCCGTCCAGCGATCTGCCCGTCGACGCCGACGTCGTGCTCGACATGTCGGGCCAGGTGGTGATGCCCGGCTTCGTCAATACGCACCATCACCTCGACCAGACGTTGACCAGGGCGCTACCGGTTGCCCAGAACACGAACCTGTTCCCGTGGCTGAAGGCCCATTATCGGATCTGGGCGCGCAAGACGCCGGAGGCGACGCGGACGAGCACGTTGATCGGACTGGCCGAACTGGCCCTGTCGGGATGCACCACGGTGTTCGACCATTCCTACGTGTGGCAGAGCGGGTCGCGGGTCGACGACCAGATCGCGGCGGCCCGGGAGTTCGGCAGCCGGTTCCACGTCTCGCGGGGCAGTATGTCGTTGGGCGAGTCCGAGGGAGGTCTGCCGCCGGACGAGACCTGCGAGGACGAGGATGCCATTCTCGACGACTCACAGAGGCTGATCGAGGAATTCCACGACACGTCTCGCGGCTCGATGTTGCAGCTCGTGCTGGCGCCGTGCTCGCCCTTCTCGGTGACCAGCGACCTGCTGCGGGAGTCGGCGGACCTGGCTCGCAACTACGAACGGGTCGGCCTGCACACGCATCTTGCCGAGACGCTCGATGAGGAGCGGTTCACCTTGGAGAACTTCGGGCAGCTGCCGGTGGAGTACATGGAGACCGTCGGTTGGTTGGGCGACGAGGTCTGGTTCGCGCATGCCATCCACGTGTACCCCGATCAGATCGAGAAGTTCGCAGCGACCGGGACCGGGGCCGCGCACTGTCCGTGCTCGAACATGCGTCTCGCCTCGGGGATCGCGCCGGTCAAGGCGTACCGCGATGCCGGCGCGAAGGTCGGGATCGGGGTCGACGGGTCCGCGTCGAACGACTCGTCGAACATGATGCTCGAGGTGCGTCAAGCGATGCTCCTCGCCCGGCTGAAGATCGGACTGAGGCCACCGGAAGGTCCGATGACGATCCTGTCGACGTCCGATCCTCTTCGAGCGGACGAGTGGGTCACCGCTCGCGACGCGCTGGAGATCGGCACCCGCGGCGGTGCCGAAGTGCTCGGTCGCGACGACATCGGCCATCTTGCGCCGGGGATGTGCGCCGACTTCTTCTCGATCGATCTGAACACGATCGACTTCGCCGGAGCTCTACACGACCCGGTCGCTTCGTTGCTGTTCTGCATGCCGCAAAAGACGAAGTACACCGTGATCAACGGCCAGGTGGTCGTCGACGACGGCCGCGTCACCACGGTCGAGATGGGTCCCGTCATCGCGGAACACAACCGCCACGCAGCTGCGATGGTGGCCGACGGCAGCTGAGTCGAGCGATTCCAGCGGGCGCTCGCGCCCCGTCATCCATCGGCCATCCACCGGGTCGGTGAGCACATCCGACACCGTGAGGCCGACCCACGCTTCGATAACTTCGCTCGGATGTCCGTGCAGCTCGCCAAGTCCGCCGTCGACCTCGGAATCGTGATCCGTGACAGCGAGCGTTCGCTGTCCTTCTACTGCGACCTGCTCGGGCTCGATCACGTCGCCGACAGCCCGATGCCGATCGGTGGTGGTGGGACGATGCATCGGGTGCAGTGCGGTGAGTCACTGCTCAAGCTCGTCTGCCTCGATGCCGCGCCGCCGGCCGCGGCAGGAGGTGGCATCCCCGGCGCACTCGGGTACCGCTACGTGACCTTGATCGTGTCGAACCTCGACGACATCATGCAGGCCTGCGCGGATGCCGACGTGACGGTGGCCGTTCCGGTCAACGAGATCCGCACGGGCGTCCGTATCGGCATCGTCGAGGATCCCGACGGCAACTGGGTCGAGTTCGTCGAGATGACCTGATCCGGGGATCGCACGCCTGCGAGTTGGCCTGGAAGTACTGCAACGGGTTCGTCACCGGTAGCCCGGGAGCGTCCTGCGGCGGAAGCGGCCGACACCGGGCATCTCGACGACCGTTGCGTCGGGCCGGAGCGCCCGGAATCGGCGATCGCACGCTCAGGTGGGATCGCTCGGTCTCGCTCGAGGAGAATCCCTGACTTCGCGACCGGATCGGGAACGCCGGACGCGCCGTCGATCACAGCGGACACGATTCGACCCGAGTAGGCGTCGATCGGGAACTCGTCGGCACCGATCGCGGAGTCCCGTCGGGAACGGTGCGGAATCAGCGCGAACCGGTCGTCGATCACGGCGCCCGAGTTCTGGAAGCCGATGATCTTCGCCACCGACGTTGATGCTCCCGGCTGAGCGCCCGACCATGCGTCGGTCTCGGCAGCCCCACGTCGGTTCGCCGTGCCGGCACGGGACCATCTGGCGGCGCGGGCCTTCGTCGACGTAGTGATGCACGGGGCCATACCCGTCGAAGGTATGGGGTGCGAAACGCAACGTTCCATCGAGGTCGTCGTCCCGGTCGATCATCGATCAGCCGGTGTGATCAGCGTCGGTGCGAACGTGTCAGGATGGCACGTGTCGACGATGTCAGATCGTGTAGCCGGCCTCGGATGGAACTCGGCAGTGCCGCCCAACGGTCTCGCCAACCGCCCACCGGCCGACGAGGCGGCATCGAATGACAACCCGCTCGGTCTCGCGACCGCGCCCGGCGAGGTCGAGATCGAGACCACACCCGAGCATCTCAACCTCGTGAGCGGCGACCCTCGATGTTCGGGGTGGACGCGCTCGTACGACGACCCGAACGTCGTGGCGCTCCGCGAACGCCTGTCGGAGCGCAACGGGTTGCCGGGTCTCGAGGTGGTCGCGCCCCACGACGTCGAACGGGCCGCGGATCTGTTCCATCGGGACGGGTTCGTCGCCGTCGCCGACGCACTTCGGCCGAGCCAGCTCGACCGTCTTCGCGAAGCGGCCGCCGACGTGATCGAGACGCTCGTCTCCGCCGATCCCGACGGGTCGGTGGGTGGTGGAGCGGGCGGCCTGCCGCACCGCTACTCGTTCGGTGGCACATCCGCCTCGCGTCACATGTTCCACCGTCCCGAGTGGTGTGAGCTCATCGACCTGCCGACCACGACGCCGATTCTCACGGCCATCTTCGGTTCGCCCGACTACATCGTCTATGGCGCCGGCGGAGACCTCGCGCTCCCTGGCGCGATCGAGTACCAGGGCCTGCACTCGGACAACGTGTGGACCGAGCTCCACGACCCGCACGGTGGGGTCACGATGCGCGATCTGCCGGTGCCGGCCGTCCACATCAACTTCCCACTGATCGATCTCACTCACGAGAACGGGCCGATCCGCCAGATCCCCGGCACGCATCGCTCCCGCTCGCCGATTCCCCGCCTCGCCGACGAACCCGAGTGGATGCGGCTGAGCACGATCTGCCCGCTACCAGCGGGCTCGGCGATCATTCGCGATGCCCGGTGCTGGCACGGCGGCACCCCCAACCTGTCGCGCGACGTTCGAGCGATGCCGAACGTCGAGTACTTCGCGCCGTGGTTCCGGAGCGAGGCGCTGATCCGTTCGATGTCGTACGAACGCTGGCGAGGGCTGACCCCGCATGCGCAGAGGCTGGCGCGCTTCGTGGTGCGCGGACCGGGTGAGCCAGTGGTCGGCGAGGGGATCAACCACCCCCGCCGTTCCGAGCGCGAGCGGATCCGCGATGAGCAGCTCGCCACGATGGGCGCCGTCGCCGAGGCCTACCTCCGCCTGGGCTGAAGGTCGTCGCCCGCGCCTAACGGAGGACGAAGCCTGGCGGGCCGGCGTCCGTCCGGCCGATGTGAGCGGCGTCGTGCCCCGTCGCCGCCAACTCGTCGAGCACTGCGCCGGTGTGTTCGGGGTCGACGCCGAACACCAGGCCGCCCGACGTCTGGGCGTCGGCGATCAGGAGTCGGTGGGTGTCGTCGTGGTGGCCCGCGTCGAGGATCTCGACTCCCCAGTTCAGGTTGCGGACGCTGCCTCCCGGCATGATCCCGTCCCTGGCGAGCACGACCGTTCCGGGAAGGAACGGCACGGCGTCGAACTGGACGGTCACGCGAACGCCCGACTCGATCGCCATCCGCCCGAGGTGACCGAGCAGGCCGAATCCGGTGACGTCGGTGCATCCCGTGGCCCCTGCCGCGACCGCGATCCGTGACGCCACGTCGTTCAGGCGTGTCATCGAAGCCACCGCGGCCGCGGTGGATTCGACCGACGCCACGTCGGCCTTGATCGCCGTGGTGATCACGCCCACCCCGAGCGGTTTGGTCAACACGATGTCCTGACCGGGGCGCAGACCCGCGTTCGTGAGAATCCGGTCGGGGTGCACCTCACCGGTGACGGCCATGCCGTACTTGGGTTCCGGGTCGTCGATCGTGTGGCCGCCGACCACGGCGAAACCCGCCGCCATCGCGATGTCCTGACCGCCGGCCAACACCTCGCCGAGCAGGCTGGTCGGCAGCACATCGACGTTCCAGCCGACCAGGTTGAGTGCGAACAGCGGTCGCCCGCCCATCGCGTAGATGTCGGACACGCTGTTGGCGGCCGCCACACGTCCCCAGGTGCGCGCATCGTCGACCACCGGCGTGATGAAGTCGGCGGTGGTGACGAGCGCACGATCCTCGTCGAGCCGCCAGACGGCGGCGTCGTCGCCGGTGGCGGCACCGACGAGGAGTTCGGAGGGGTGGTCGGTCTGCAGTTCGCGCACGACGTGCGCGAGCTCGCCGGGGGCGAGCTTGCAGCCTCAACCCGCGCCGTGGCTGAACTGTGTGAGTCGGTACGTGTTCGGTTCGTCCATGATGTGTTCTCGGTGAAACACCGCCAGCCTACGGTTCCTCCACCGGCGCGCTCCGATGACGTCGAGCCTGCGTGACGCGTGCCGAGATGATCGGTGGCAGGATTGGCCCATGCCGATCGTCGATCCGAAGTTGCTCAGCCAGGTCCGCTACCGATGCATCGGGCCGTCACGAGGAGGACGGGTCGTCGCCGTGGCGGCCGATCCGGTCAAGAAGAACGTGTTCTACTTCGGCGCGGTCGCCGGAGGCGTCTGGAAGTCGGATGACGCCGGCCAGTACTGGGAGAACATCACCGACGGCTTCCTGAACACCGCTTCCATCGGAGCGCTCGCCGTCGCGCCGTCCGACGGCAATGTGATGTACGCCGGTACCGGAGAGACCACGATTCGGCTCGACATCACCCACGGCGACGGCATGTACAAGTCGACCGATGCAGGTGCGACCTGGCAGCACATCGGCCTCGATCAGACACGGCACATCGGCGAGATCCGTGTGCATCCCGATGATCCCGACCTCGTCTATGTGGCCGCGCTGGGATACGCCTCGCACGACAACCCCGAGCGTGGCGTCTACCGGTCGAAGGACGGCGGTGAGACCTGGGAACTCGTGCTCCACGTCAGCGAACGCGCCGGTGCGGTCGACATCGCGATGGACCCGTCCAACCCCCGCATCCTGTTCGCCACGATCTGGCAGGCCACTCGAACGTTCTGGTCGATCGACTCCGGGGGGCCCGACAGCGGGCTGTGGCGCTCGAAGGACGGCGGTGACACGTGGGAGAACATCAGCACGAGCTCGGGTCTGCCCGATGGCACGCTCGGCAAGATGGGCGTCTCGGTGTCGCGGGCCCGCACGGGCCGGGTGTTCGCGATCGTCGAGGCGGAAGGTCGCAAGCGAGGGCTGTACCGCTCCGACGACCACGGTGCCACCTGGGAGCATCTGACCGCCAAGCCGGAACTCCAGTGGCGGCCGTGGTACTACATGCACGTCATCGCCCACCCGACCGACCCTGACACCGTCTTCGTGATGAACATGAAGGCGTGGAAGTCGATCGACGGCGGCAAGACGTTCGAGGAGTTCCACACCCCGCACGGCGACAACCACGCACTCTGGATCGACCCCGAGAACCCCGACCGCATGATCGGCTGCGACGACGGCGGAGCGTGGGTGTCGCTCAACGCCGGGGAGTCGTGGTCGACGATCTACAACCAGTTGACCGCGCAGTTCTACCACGTGGCCACCGACGACCAGTACCCGTATCTCGTCTACGGATCGCAGCAGGACAACTCCTCGATCGCCGTGCCGAGTCGCACCAACAAGGGCGCGATCAACTGGGGCGATTGCTACCCACCGGGCACCGCCGAGAGCGGCTACGTGGCACCGAAACCGGGCGATCCGAACATCGTGTTCGTGGGCGCGATCGGCAGCTCGCCGGGCGGTGGCGACGCGCTCCAGCGATACGACCACCGTACGAAGCAGATCCAGCTCGTGAGCGTCTGGCCCGAGGCCTACCACGACGGCAACACCGCCGAGGTCCGCTTCCAGTGGACCTACCCGATCGTGTTCTCTCCGCACGATCCCGACGTGCTGTACGCCGCCGGTAACCAGGTCTTCCGTTCGACCGATGAGGGCCACAGCTGGGAGGCGATCAGCCCCGACCTCACCTACGCAGACCCCGCCACGATGGGTGTGTCGGGCCCGCTGACGATGGACACAGCGGGTGCCGAGATGTACGCCACCGTGTTCTCGTTGATGGTGTCGCGTCACGAGCACGGCGTGTTGATGGCCGGCTCCGACGACGGGAAGGTGCACGTGTCGCGCAACGACGGCGGCGACTGGACGGACGTGACCCCATCCGATCTTCCCAAGTTCTCGCAGGTCACGATGATCGAGGAGTCGCCGCACACGGCTGGAACCGTCTACATGACGGTCGCCCGTCACAAGATGGGCGACTATGCGGCCTACGTCTATCGGAGCACCGACCTCGGCCAGTCGTGGAACCGAATCGACGACGGCATTCCCGACAACGACTTCTGCAGGGTCATCCGTGAGGACCCGAAGCGCAAGGGCCTCCTCTACGTGGGCACCGAGCTCGGTATCTGGGCCTCGTTCGACGACGGTGCCCACTGGCAATCGCTCCAGTGCAACCTGCCGGTCACGCCCGTCTACGACTTCGTGATCAAGGACGACGACCTCGTCGTCGCCACCCACGGCCGCTCGTTCTGGATTCTCGACGACCTGACCCAGGTCCGCCAGATCGCCGACGACCTCCGGGGAGCTGACAAGTACCTGTTCAAGCCGCACGACACGGTCCGCACGCCACCCGATCTGTTCGGAGACTTCTGGGGCTCGCCCGGTGGGAAGAACTACCACGTCACGATCGGGCAGAACGCCACCTACTACCTCGACGAGGACGAGACCGGCCACAAGACCAAGCGCGTGATCGACGGCGGTGACGACCTCGCTCGTGGCGTACGGATCACCTATCTGCTCGACGACGATGCCGCCGGCTCGGCCACCCTCACGATCAGCGGTGCGGACGGCAGCGAGATCGAGACGTTCTCGAGTGACATCCCCGCCGACAAGAAGGACCGTGACGGCAGGTACATCACCGCCAGAGCGGGCATGAACGTCTTCCAGTGGTCGATGAACCACCGGAGCGGCGTGAAGATGGTTGGCTCCGACTTCCACGGCCGACCGCCCGGACCGCTCGCCTTGCCCGGCACGTATCGGGCGACGCTGACCGTCGGCGACTGGTCGATGACGCAGACCTTCGACCTGGTGAAGGACCCTCGCGTCACGACCAGTGACGCGGATCTGGCCGAGCAGTTCGACCTCATGCTGAACATCCAGACCAAGCTGTCCGAGACGGCCACGGCCGTGAATACGATCCGGTCGCTGCGGAGTCAACTCGACGACTGGTCGAAGCGTCTCGCCGACGACGAGGCCGCCGCCGACACCATCGCGGCGTCGGGCGCCTTCGTCGAGCAGCTCACCGAGTTCGAGAACGAGTTCGTCCAGGTCGAGTTCACGTCGGAAGGCGACTCGCTCAACCACCTCGAGCAGCTGTTCGAGAAGCTCAGTGCGCTCGCTCCCGTCGTCAGCAGCGCCGACACCCGACCCACGGTGCAATCACATCGGGTGTACGAGAAGCTCGCCGGTCAGATCGACGAGCGGCTCGCCGCGTTCGACGCGGCCGTCACCGAGGGCCTCGGGCGAATCAATGCGCAGCTGGCCGACCTCGGTGTCGACGTCGTCGGCGTGCCATCCGCGTGATGTCCCACGTCTGACCCAGCGCTGTCATGACCGTCATCGCGACGATCGTCGTGCTCGCGCTCGTGTACGCGTCGTTCGCGATCTCGGCCTCGGCCGGGCTCGGTGGCTCGCTGCTGATGGTGCCGACGCTGGCGCTGTTCCTCGGCTCGAAGGAGGGCGTCGCCCTGGCTGCGCTCCTGCTCGCGAGCAACAACGTGATGAAGATCGTCGCCTACCGGAGGACGTTGCCGTTCCGCGCCGCGGCGGTCGTCGTGGTGATGGTCGTGTTGGGGGCCGCGCTCGGTTCGACGTTGCTCGTGCGCGCCCCCGAGTGGGCGGTGACGGTCGGCATCGTGGTGATGTTCGTCGCCTCGGTGGTCGCCGAGCGGATGGAGTTGCAGCGGCTCCGCACCGGGTTCGCGCCGTTCCTGGCGTTCGTGTCCGGCGCGTCGAGTGGATTCTCGGGGACGTCGGGTCCGTTGAAGGGCGTGGCGATCCGGAACCTCGATCTCGACCGCCGCCATTTCGTGGGCGCGGCGTCCCTCGCCTCGTTCGCCGGCGACGCCACCAAGACGGCGATCTTTGCCGATGCCGAACTGCTCGGGCGAACGTCGGTGCTGCTGGCGGTCGGTGCCGTGCCGCTGATGGCGCTGGGTACCTGGACCGGATCGACGATCAACCGGCGGGCGGGCGAGCGCACGTTCGCGATCCTGTTCTGGACCGTGATGGCCGGTTACACGGTGCGGCTGTTCATCCTGCTGGTCTGATACGACGCTCGGTCCGGTCGCCGAGCAGGTGGAGATGACCGGAAGCGTAGCCCCTGTACTCGGCCCTGATCCGGTGATCGCCGGTCGGGAAGACGACAACGGTTGCGTCCTGACCCGTGCCGGCCCGGAGGGCGTCGCCGGTCTCCTGCGCACATCGCCACGCCGGTAACAGGACGTCGCGGCCACCGAAGACGGCGAGGAACGGACATGAGACGTCGCGGAGCGAGTCGACCGGCACGAACTGCTCCATCACGAGGGCTCGCAACAGACCCGATTCGGCCTCGTCATCGACACCGAGGTAGCCGTACCAGGTCTCGGCACGCGCTGGTTGCAGGAGATCGCGTTCGACCGTCGGATACCCGACACCGGTCATGGCTGCGTCGTGCATCCGGGTGACGAACTCCAGCGCCAGCTCGATGTCGGGCTCGGAGCGTCGCCGTCCCAGGAGATCGTCAGCTCGCGTTCGTCGATCGCGGTCATCGTCGTTCGGTGGTCAAGATCGACACGGTCGCGTCTGCGAGTACCTGGCAGCCCAGCACGATGTCGTCGTGGTGACTGTCTTCGGCGAAGTCGTGGCTGACGCCGCCGATGCTCGGGATGAACAGCATCGCGCAGGGGAGATGGCGCGACAGCACCATCGGGTCGTGTCCGGCGGCGCTCGGCATCTCGACCCACGCGTTCGGAGCGTGACGCTGCGCCGCGTCCGCGATGTGGGCGCGGAGACCGGCGTCCATCAGCGTGGGGGCGATCGGTTCGTGGCCCGGGATGACCGCGACACGGACCGGGCCGTCGGCCTCCTCGGCCGTTGCCACCACGGCATCGAGCATGTCCTGCAGCACATCGTCGCTCTGGTCGCGGAATTGCACGGCGACCTCGGCGGATCCCGGCACGATGCTGGGGGCGCCGGGTTCGACCGTCACTCGCCCGATGGTCCAGACGCTCGTCGGTCCGGCGACGGCGGCCAGGCGGGTCTGGAGCAGGTGCCCGAAACGGAACATGGACACGGCAGCATCCTTGCGGCGGTCCATCGGGGTCGTTCCGGCGTGGTTCTGCTCACCGGTGAACCTCACGGTCGCGCCCCTGATCCCGACGATCGAGGTGACGACGCCGATCCGCTTGCTCCACTCCTCGAGATACGGGCCCTGCTCGATGTGGGCTTCGAGGTACCCGACGTGACGCATGGGATCGAATCGGGCGTGAGGGACACCCGTGAGCCCCACCCGATCCAGGGCCGCGGCGACCGACTCGCCGTGGACGTTCTCGTGGGCGAGCACGTCGGCGTCGATCTCGCCGACGAACCCCCGGGAGCCGAGGCAGCTCGTGTAGGTGCCCTCCTCGTCGGCCCAGGCGGCGACGTCGATCGCCAAGTGGGCCGTGCGGGGATCGGCCGAGACGGACTGTGCTACCTCGATCGCGTACATCACGCCCATCGCGCCGTCGAGCCACCCGCCTTCGGGCTGGGTGTCGGAGTGGGAGCCGAGCACGAGCGCCGGACCGGCGTTGCGCGATCGGCCGAACACGTTGCCGACCCCGTCGATCGTGGTGTCGAGCCCGGCGGCGGTCATGCGGTCGCGAAGCCAACCCCGAGCCGCCATGTCGGGTCCCGAGAAGGTGGGGCGAACGACGCCGGTGCCCTGTTCGCCGAACGTGCGCAGGGTCCGCAAGCCGTCGAGCAGCCGTTGGCCGTCGATCCCCGTCATCTGGCACTCCGATGGCGCCGGAACAGCACCTGCTGGGCGATGGTCGCCACCTGCACCCCCGACTGGGCGATCACATCTCCCGTCACCAGTCCCCGGCCGCCGGAGATGCCGTGGGATCGCGTGTCGAACCAGTGCCACTCGTGCGGGTCGCAGGGGCGGTGGAACCACATCGTGTGGTCGAGGCTGGCGCCCTGGAACCGGCGACGGTCGGAGACGTCGCCGGTGAACTCCGGATGAGGCGAGCGTGCGGCCCGCGACGGCGCTGCATCCGACATGAAGGCCAACCCGCACGTACGGTCGACGGCATCGTCGTCGAGATCGGCGGTCAGCCGGATCCAGTAGCCGATCCTGCCGTCGGCGATCTCGACAGCCTTTCGTTCGATCAGCGCTCCCCACGACGAGTCGACGAGGTCGGGGTCGTCGGGCGACGCGATGTCATCGGGGAAGTCGGTGACCTGCACATCGGCCTCGTCCTCGACGCCTTGGAACGAAACGGAGAGGTTCAGGATCGCGCCGGCCGATTGTCGCGCCACGACCTGGCGCGTGCTGAACGAGCGTCCGTCGCGGAGCCGCTCGACCTCGTAGCGCACCGGTTCATCGTGTGAGCCAGGACGGATGAAGTACGAGTGCAGCGAGTGCGCGGGGCGGTCGGCATCGACGGTCGATGCGGAGGCCTTGAGTGCCTGCGCGACGACCTGGCCTCCGAACAGACGCACACCCCACGGATATCGGGCCGGGATCCCGACGAACGTGTCGGGCCCGTGCGGCTCGAGCGCCAGCAATTCGCGGAACTCGATGTCGATGATGTTGGGCACGTCCACCGCAGCAGTCTCGCTGCCGAGGCGGCGCATCGGCAAGGCTGGCGACATGCTGCACGCGCTCACGCTTCCGCCGTACGGTGAACTCGCCGACCCGATGGCCCTCGTCGAGGTCGCGGTCGCCGCCGAGCGGTCGGGCTGGGATGCGGTGTTCCTCTGGGATCACGTGCTGCGCCGACCCGATGACCCGCAGGAGACGGCCGATCCGTGGGTGGCGATGGCGGCGATCGCGACGGCGACGCAACGAGTTCGCCTCGGTCCGATGGTCACGCCGATCACACGGCGTCGACCGATCAAGCTCGCTCGTGAGGCCACCACCCTCGACCATCTGTCGCGCGGCCGTCTGACGCTCGGACTCGGGCTCGGTGTCGACACCACGCGCGAGCTGAGCGCCTTCGGTGAGATCGTCGATCCTCGGGTTCGCGGGCAGCGGCTCGACGAGGGGGCCGAGCTCCTGTGTGCGTTCTGGACGGGCGAGGAGGTCGATTTCCACGGCCACCACTTCATGGCCGATCGCGTCGTCGTGCAACCCCGGCCGTTCCAGCGACCTCGGATCCCGCTCTGGTTCGCGGCGCGAGGCGACGCCCGCAAGCCCGTGCGGCGGGCGGCCCGCTACGACGGGCTCTACCCGATCGAGTTCGACGAGCGCGGGCTCAGGGACATGGTGGAGATCGTTCGGGAAGAACGTGGTGGCCTCGACGGCTTCGACATCGTGGCGAGACCCACGACCGCGGCCGAGTACGGGGTCTTCGCCGAGATCGGTGTGACGTGGGCCATCACCGGACCGATGCCCGGAGAGCCGGGAGTGCTGGAGCTGGCGTCGACACCGCCGCTCGAAGTGTTCGGAGCCGGAACGTGACCGACACGTTCGCCGGAGACACGAAGAAGGGCCAGTCGTTCCTCGGTCCGCTCGAGCGACGGTTCATCGACTGGGCGGTCCCGAAGATCCCGAGGCCGATCATGAGCCATCACCTCACGATGGTCACGCTCTTCTGGTCGGCCGGAACGATCGTGTGCGGCTGGCTGGCCACCGACGACCGAGCGTGGCTGCACGGCATGTCGATCATGGTGGCCGGCCAATGGCTGACCGACTCGCTCGACGGCTCGCTCGGCAAGTATCGCAAGCAGGGGCTCGTCAAATGGGGCTTCTACATGGACCACCTGCTCGACTTCCTGTTCGCCGGCTCGATCGTGATCGCCTACTCGTTCCTCGTCGAAGCGAGGTGGCTGGAGTTCCTGTTCCTCCTGCTGCTCCTCGTCACGTGCGCGACGATGGCGGTCTCGTTCCTCTCCTTCGCCGCCACCAATCAATTCCAGATCGCCTACTACGGCATCGGCCCGACCGAGATCCGCATCGGCTACATCGCGCTGAACACCTTGGTGGCGTTCGTCGGCACCGAGATCTTCAGCTGGGGAGTCCCGTTGATCCTCGCGCTCAACGTCGCCGCATTCCTGGTGATGGCGACGCAGACCAGCCGAAACCTGTGGCAGATCGACTACGACGCCAACGTCGATGCCGCACCGCGGCCGTAGGGTTCGATGCGGGGCTCTCGTCCGTGTCTAGTCTTCCGCCGACCAGTTTCGATCGAAGGGCCCGCTCGATGTCGACCAACCAGATGTGGTTCAACACCCGGATCCGATCCACGCCGTACAGCGACCGGATCGAGGCGCTCGGCGTCCAGGCCTATTCGGTGTACAACCACATGTTGCTCCCGCTCGCGTACCGCTCGGTCACCGAGGACTACTGGCACCTCAGGGAGCACGTCCAGCTCTGGGACGTCGCCGCACAGCGCCAGGTGGAAATCGTCGGGCCGGACGCGCACCGGCTGGTGCAACTCATGACACCGCGCGACCTGACCTCGGTCGCCGTGGGGCGCTGCCTGTACACGCCGCTCGTCGACTCTGCCGGTGGGGTGGTCAACGACCCGGTCGTGTTGAAGCTCGCCGACGATCGATTCTGGATCTCGATCGGCGACTCCGACGTGTCACTGTGGGCTGACGGGTTGGCCACCGGCCTCGGGTTGGACGTGCGGGTCTTCGAGCCCGACGTCTCACCGCTCGCAGTGCAGGGCCCCAAGGCCGAGGAGCTCGTGGTGCGCGTGTTCGGCGAGGAGGCTCGGTCGATCACGTTCTTCAAGTTCGCGTCGCTGGACTTCCACGGCCATCCCCTTCGAGTCGCCCGCACCGGATGGAGCAAGCAGGGCGGGTTCGAGATCTACCTCGATGAGGCATCACTCGGTGGCGAGCTGTGGGACGCGCTCTGGGACGCCGGGACCGACCTCGATGTCGGCCCAGGGGCGCCCAACCTCATCGAGCGGATCGAGGGCGGCCTCCTGTCCTACGGCGGGGACATGACGCGCCGCAACAACCCGTTCGAGTGCGGGTTCGATCCGTTCGTCCAACTCGATCGCGACACGGATTTCATCGGGCGGTCGGCGCTGGAGCGGATCGCCGAGCGCGGACCGGAGCGTCGTGTCCGGGGCTTGCGCATCGACGCCGAGACGCTCCCGATGTGCCGAGAGCCGTGGCCGGTCCTCGACGGGGATCGTCGGGTCGGGAGCGTGACGTCGGTCGCCATGTCGCCGTCGTTCGAATGTGGGGTGGCGATCGGCATGGTCGACGCCTCACACTGGGGCACGGACGCCGAGGTTGCCGTCGTGGCGCCTGATGGCCGCCACGACGCAACGGTCTGTGAACTCCCGTTCGGCCGCCCGTCGACGGCGTCGCACTCCGCAGCGGGGCTCGCCGCTCCGTCCTGACGATCCCGACCGCTGTCAGGGTGCTGCCGTCTCGGCACGCAGCCACGCCAGGTAGTCGGGCGACCCGTCGACGATCTCGACGACCGTGAACCCCGGGACGTCGTAGGAGTGGAGGTCGGCGACGGCATCACGGACAGCGTCGATCCGCCCTGCCGTCGTCTTGATCAGCAACAGAACTTCGTCGTCGCGTTCGACCGTGCCCTGCCAGCGGTAGACGCTGCGGATCGGCAACAGCTGCACGCACGCCGCGAGTCGCTGTGCGACGAGCGCATCGGCGATCGACCGTGCCTCGTCGTCCGAACCGCAGGTCACCTGGATCTCCGCGAACTCAGAACCCATCCGTGCATCATCGCGGAACTCATGCGACGCGGCGACGCATTCGTGTCCAAGATGGACGCGTGATCACCATGCAGCTCTTGACCGACGCCGTCGACGCCGAGTTCGCGGTGACTGCGTCGGACCACCACGGCTGGCCCGATCCGCATCCGGATCGGTCACCGGCCGACGAGGAATACTCCCGAGTCACCGGGCCGTCGCGATGGCGGATCCTCGGCGACCGCGCCGACGCATGGACGAGCGTGCTCGCCGGTCACGGTCTGGCGATGGTGGAACCCCGCGTAGCAGTGGCCTGGGCCGCTTCCGGTTCGTTCCCCGACGTGACACGTGCCGACCGGCTCGTACCGTCTGCGTCCGGAGCCGTCTCGCTGGTCATCGCCCGCAGTCGCATCGACTCGGTTCCCGACGCCGGGGTCACGCTCGGTGTATCCGACCCCGCCATCCCGTTCGCCTGGATCCCCGATTGCGGCTGCGACGCCTGCGACAGCGGTTCGCAGGACGCGCTCGACGAGCTCGACTCGTACATCGGGGCCATCGTCGACGGTTCCTTCCGCTACCTCTGGCGGGGAGCGCGCAACATCATGGTCACTGGGGACGGAATGCGGCGCGGGTCGGGCCTGCGGGGGAGAGAAGTCGCCGCCGTTCTCGCCGACCCGGCCGGATGGCGCGAGATCAGTGGTGTGTCGTGGTTGGACGGAGCACGCTGATCATGGCTGGTAGGCGAGGATGCTGCCGAGCAACCGCTCGGTTGCCTCGACCGTGAGACCCTTCCGTTCGGCGTACGACTCGACCTGGTCGCGCTGGATGCGACCGACGGCGAAGTACCTGGCATCCGGGTGGGCGAGGTACAGGCCCGACACCGACGAGCCCGGCCACATCGAGTACGACTCGGTCAGGCCGACGCCGATGCGGCGCTCGGCGTCGAGCAACTCGAAGATCGTGACCTTCTCCGAGTGATCCGGCTGGGCCGGGTACCCGGGGGCTGGCCGGATGCCCCGATACGGCTCGCCGATCAGCTCGGTGGGGGTGAACGGCTCGTCGGGGGCGTAGCCCCAGAGTTCTCGCCGGACGAGCGCGTGGGTTCGCTCGGCGAGTGCCTCGGCGACACGATCGGCCAACGCCTTGACGAGGATCGAGGAGTAGTCGTCGTGGTCGGCCTCGAACCGCTCGGCGATCGCGAGCTCCTCGGGTCCGGCCGTCACGACGAACGCGCCGACGTGATCGGTGATGCCGGCGTCGGCGGGCGCGACGAAGTCGGAGATCGAGACGTTCGGCTTGCCGTCGCGCCGCTTCAACTGTTGGCGGAGGCCGTGCAGGCGATGGCCGTGCTCGGGCAGGATGATGTCATCGCCGTCGCGACGGGCGGGCCAGAACCCGACCGCGGCCTTCGGTGCGAACCACTGCTCGGCGACGATCCGGTCGAGCATGCGGCGTGCATCGTCGTACAGGGGAGCGGCCGCCGCGCCGAGCTCGTCGTCGGTGAGGATGTCGGGGTAGCGGCCACGCAGACCCCATGCGTGGAAGAACGGTGTCCAGTCGATGTAGTCGACGAGCTCGCCGACGTCGATCCCGTCGAACGTGTGGGCACCGATGAAGGTCGGTGTGGTCGTCGAGGCCGCATCGAAGCGGAGCTCCGATGCGTTGTTGCGTGCCTCGTCGATCGACAATCGGTTGCGCTCGACTTCGGCCCGCTCGTGTGCCTCGATGACGCGCCGGTACTCGGCGTCCAGGCCGTCGAGGAACTCGGCGCGCTGGTCGGTGCTCAACAGCTTGGAGATCACCCCGGCAGCCCGACTGGCGTCGGCCACGTGCACGACCGGGCCACGCGAGTACGCAGGCGTGACCCGGAGCGCGGTGTGGATGCGGCTGGTCGTGGCGCCGCCGACGAGCAGGGGCACGGTGAAGCCCTGACGCTCCATCTCGCTCGCGACGTTGACCATCTCGTCCAGCGAGGGCGTGATGAGGCCCGACAAGCCGATCACGTCCGCGCCGCGTTCGCGGGCCGTGTCGAGGATCGTCTGGGCGTGCACCATGACGCCGAGGTCGATGATCTCGTAGTTGGCGCATCCGAGCACGACGCCGACGATGTTCTTGCCGATGTCGTGCACGTCCCCCTTCACGGTGGCGAGCACGACCGTGCCGTTGGTGTTGTCGGTCACGTCGCCGCCGGCCGCGACGGCGGCCTCGCGTTCGGCTTCGAGGAACGGCGTGAGGTAGGCGACGGCCTTCTTCATGACCCGCGCCGACTTGACGACCTGGGGGAGGAACATCTTGCCCGATCCGAACAGGTCGCCGACGATGTTCATGCCGTCCATCAGCGGCCCTTCGATGACCGAGACGGGTGATCCCAGTCGCACGCGTGACTCCTCGACGTCGTCGTCGATGAACTCGGTGATGCCGTTCACGAGCGAGTGTTCGAGCCGCTTGTCGACGTCCCACTCGCGCCACTCCTGACCGATACGTTCCCGGGCCGATGCTCCCTCACCCACGTAGTTCGTCGCGGTGTCGAGGAGCCGTTCGGCTGCATCCGGTCGCCGGGCCAGGACCACGTCTTCGCACAGGTCTCGCAGCTCGGCCTCGATCTGCTCGTACACGGCGAGCTGCCCGGCGTTGACGATGCCGAGGCGCATGCCGGCTGAAATGGCGTGGAACAGGAAGACGGAGTGCATCGCCTCCCGCACCCGCTCGTTCCCGCGGAACGCGAACGACAGGTTGGACACACCTCCCGACACGTGTGACTCGGGGAAGCGGCGTCGCAGCTCGGTGGTGGCTTCGATGAAGTCGAGCCCGTACCGGTCGTGTTCGGCGATCCCGGTCGCGACGGCGAAGATGTTCGGATCGAAGATGATGTCGTCGGGTGGGAAGTCGAGTTCGGTCGTCAACAGCTCGTGAGCGCGAGCACAGATCTCCACCTTGCGCTCGGCGGTGTCCGCCTGTCCGTTCTCGTCGAACGCCATCACGATGACGGCGGCGCCGTGGTCACGGCAGACCCGCGCCTGGGCGAGGAACGGATCGACGCCCTCCTTCAGCGAGATCGAGTTCACGACCGCCTTGCCCTGCACGCACTCGAGCCCGGCCTCGATCACCTCGAACTTGGAGGAGTCGATCATGATCGGCACACGGGCGATGTCGGGTTCGGCCGCTATCAGGTTGAGGAAGGTGACCATCGCCTGCTTGGAGTCGAGCAGGCCCTCGTCCATGTTGACGTCGATGATCTGCGCGCCGTTCTCGACCTGCTGGCGGGCGACATCGAGCGCCTCGGCGAAGTCACCTTCGGTGACCAGCCGTCGGAACTTCGCCGAGCCGGTGACGTTGGTGCGCTCACCGACGTTGACGAAGGGAACCTCGTCGGTGAGTGTGAACGGTTCGAGCCCCGAGAGCTGGAGCCGGGGCGCGCGCGGCTCGAAGCGTCGAGGCGCCAGCCCGGTGACCGCATCGCGGATCGCGCTGATGTGTTCCGGTGTCGTGCCGCAGCAGCCGCCGACGATGTTCACGAAGCCCGACTCGGCGAATTCGCGCAGGATCGCCGCAGTCTGCTCGGGGGTCTCGTCGTAGCAGCCGAGCTCGTTCGGCAGGCCGGCGTTCGGATACGCGCACACCAGCGTGTCGGCGAGCCCGGCGATCTCCTTCACGTAGGGCCGCATCTCGGCTCCGCCGAGTGCGCAGTTGAGGCCCACCGACAGGGGAGCCGCATGCCGGACCGATTGCCAGAACGCACCGACGGTCTGTCCGGACAGCGTCCGGCCCGACCGGTCGGTGATCGTTCCCGACACCATCAGCGGCGTCTTCGCTCCGGTCGCGGCCCGATGGTGGCGAGCCGCCCAGATCGCCGCCTTCGCGTTGAGCGTGTCGAACACGGTCTCGATCAGCAACAGGTCGGCGCCGCCTGCGACGAGGCCGGCGATCTGCTCGAGGTAGGCCTGGGCGAGCTCCCGGAACGTGAGCGCCCGGTGCGCCGGATCCTCGACCCTCGGCGACAGCGACAGCGTGACGTTGGTCGGCCCGAGCGCTCCGGCGACCCAGCGCGGCCGGCCGTCGCGTGCGGCGACCTCGTCGGCCGTCTGCCGAGCCAGGCGGGCACCCTCGGCGTTGAGCTCGTGGATCAGTGCGGGATCGTCGAGACCGTATTCGCGCTGGGCGACCGTCGTGGACGAGAACGTGTTCGTGGTGATGATGTCGGCACCTGCATCGAGGTAGCTCCGGTGCAGATCCCGCACGATGTCGGGGCCCGTGAGGATCAGCAGATCGTTGTTGCCGGCCAGCGACTGGCCGTGCGCAGCGAAGCGCGTGCCGCGGAGGTCGTCCTCGGTGACGCCGAACGACTGGATCTGGCTGCCACTCGCTCCGTCGAGCACGAGGATCCGATCGGCGGCCTCCCCTGGGAGTAGCTCGACACTCATGTCGACACCAGCGAGAGTCGGTCGCAGACGGCCAATGCGAGCTCGGCGCGGTTGAGCGTGTACAGGTGGACGTGCTCGACGCCGCGCTCGACGAGGTCGTGGATCTGGGCGGCTGCCACCTCGGTGGCGACATCGAGCGTGGCGGCGGGGTCGTCGTCGAGTCCGTCGAACCGGGCGGCGACCGCCGGTGGGATCGTCGCCCCACAGCGCTCGGCGAATCGGGCGACGGCCGGGAACGAGTGGATCGGGAAGATGCCCGGCACGATGGGAACATCGATCCCGCGGGCCCGTACCCGTTCGACGTACGCGTGGTAGTGGGCGTTGTCGAAGAACATCTGCGTCATGGCCTGGTCGGCGCCCGCTTCGACCTTGGCTGCGAGCACGTCGAGGTCGTGGGCGTCGGTCGGCGACTGCGGGTGACGCTCGGGATAGGCCGAGACCGACACGTGCACGCTTGCGTCGCGGCGTTTGATCGCGGCAACGAGATCCGCGGTCGAGCGGTGGCCGTTGGGGTGCGGTTGGTACGCCCCATCGACGCCGCCGGGCGGGTCGCCGCGCAGCGCCACGATGTGGTCGACGCCGAGCGCGAGATACCGGTCGACGATGTCGTCGATGTCGTGGCGCGACTGCCCGACGCAGGTGAGGTGGCCGGCGACGGGTGCAGTGCTCGCCTGTCGCACGTGATCGATGGCGTCGAACGACCGCTGACGGTCGGAGCCGCCTGCGCCGTAGGTCACCGAGATGTACGCCGGTCCGACTGCGTCGAGCTGCGAGACCGTCGAGGTCAACGTGTGGAGCCCGGCGGGGGTCTTCGGCGGAAAGACCTCGAAGCTGACGGTGACGGTCATGGTGCGGAGAGCTCCTCGGAAGCGTTCTGGGCGGAGGGGACCTGGCGCGGATCGATTCCGGTCCAGAGCGAGACGGTCAGTCGTTCTTCACCCTGCTGGTCGGCCGGCGGTTCGACGGTTCGTGTGGTGCCCACGTCGAGCCCCGACTGCTCGAGCCAGCCGACGATCGTTTCGTCGCGGAAGCCGAGGCGGCGATGTGCGTGCTCGGCCCGGAGGAACTCGAGCGAGTGTGGTGCGAAATCGACGATCACGAGGCGCCCGCCTGGTGCCAGGAGTTGCGTGGCCTCACGGATCGCGCGGGCTGGATCGTGAAGGAAATGGAGCACCTGGTGGATCACGATCAGGTCGAAGGCGTCACGTTCGAGGGGTGGGCTGTAGACGTCACCCTGCCGGAGCTCGACCCGCCGCACCTCGGCCCGCTCGAGATTCGACCGGGCTACGGCGAGCATCGAGTGGCTGCTGTCGAGCCCGACGGAGCGTTCGACGTGGTCACCGCCGAGCAGCTGGAGCATGCGACCGGTGCCGGTGCCGAGATCGAGTACTCGTCGGAACGGACGCTCGGCGGCGACTTCGACGATCGCTGCCTCGACCACCTCGTCGGGGGCGTGGAGCGAGCGCACCCGGTCCCATCGACGCGCGATGTCGGAGAAGTACTGCTGCGCCGCCGCCGCCCGCCGGCTGTGCACCAGCGCGAGCCGGTCGAGGTCGGCCGCCGCGGTCGGGTCGTGCGGGTCGGTGCACGAGGTGAGGTCATCGACGAGTTCTCCGATCGGACCGTGTCCCGCCGCTTCGAAGTAGACCCGTGTTCCTTCCCGATGACGGTCGACCACACCCGCTTCGGCCAGGAGCTTGAGGTGGCGTGAGATACGGGGCTGGGACTGGCCCAGGATCTCGGTGAGGTCGGTGACGGTCAGCTCACCGTGCTGGAGGAGGAGCACGATCCGCAGACGTGTCTCCTCGCCGATCGCACGGAGTACGTCGAGCAGCGCCTCGGTCGAAAGCCCCATGCGGCGACTATATAAGGATATCTACATATCCGCAAGAGTACGATTCGGCGATCCTTCGGCGACGTGCGTCGGTGGAGTCGACCTGGCGTCCTCGCGTGGGCCAGGGCTCCGCCCACGGCGACCAGGTCGACCGGCGCGAACCCCGCGGACATGACCGCTCCGCGCGGAGGTTTCGTCCGGGCCCCTGGGCCGATCCGACCCCCGGCGCGAAACGACGACCTGCCACTGCTGAGACGCGCCCGTCTCCTGCGACCGCGACGTCGCGGAAGATTCGAGGGATCCAGCCAGACAGGCAGACGCTACGCCCGCGCCATCCCGAGGTCTCGACGTGGAGCGCGGGCCGATCGCCCGGGCGGATCGGTCAGGAGGCCTCCGTCACGGCCGTTCGTTGCCGCGTCGGTAGTTGCCGGTCGCACGCGCGATGATGTGCTGGGCCTCGTCGTCGGTGGCTCGATCGAGTCGAGCGACGACCCGTGAGGCGGATGCGCCCCGCAGGACCATGACCTCGCGTCCGTGGTGGCGGATCGCGACGTCGCCGTTCTTGCGCTCGGACCAGTCGAACCCGATCGGCGCCGCCATCGTCAGCTCGACGTCTGGCGCTTCTGGATGTTGGCCCACTCGTCACGCAGGCCGACCGTGCGATGGAACAGCATCGGTTCGCGCGGATCGAGCGCGAAGTAGCCGATCCGCTCGAACTGCACGACCTCGCCCGGCGCGGTGTCGGCCAATGCTGCCTCGACCCGGCACTCGGCCAGGAGCTCACGCGAGTCGTGGTCGACGTCGTCCAACGGATCGCCCGTCGCCTCGCCGGGCACCTCTGCCGAGAACAGCCGTTCGTAGAGCGCCACCGTCGCCGGCACCGCATGCGCAGCGGAGACCCAGTGCATCGTCGATTTGACCTTGCGGCCGTCCGGGGCCGATCCGCCCTTGGTCTCGGGGTCGTACGTGGCGAGTACGGTGGTGACGTTGCCGTCGTCGTCGGTCTCGAATCCGGTGCAACACACGAGGAAGGCACCGCGCAGTCGCACCTCGCGCCCGGGAGTGAGGCGGTAGTACTTCGGTGGCGGCTCCGCCCGGAAGTCGTCCTGCTCGATGAACAGCTCGCCGCTGAACGCCACCTGTCGGGTGCCGTCGGCGTCGCTCTCGGGGTTGTTCGTGACGTCGAAGTATTCGACCACCGGGTTGCCGTCGTCGTCGGTCGGCCAGTTGGTGAGCACCAGTCGGAGTGGGCGCAGCACCGCCATCCGGCGCAGGGCGGTGCGGTTCAGCTCGGTGCGCACGAACGACTCGAACAGTTCGATCTGGTGTCGGCTGTTGGTGCGCGCCAGACCGATGGAGCGGCAGAACTCGCGGATCGCCGACGGCGGGTAGCCGCGCCGCCGCATCCCGCGGAGCGTCGGCATGCGCGGGTCGTCCCACCCGTCGACGACGCCGTCGGCGACGAGTTGGGCGAGTCGCCGCTTCGACGTGATCGTGTGCGTGAGCTCGAGCCGGGCGAACTCGGTCTGCCGGGGCTGCTCGCTGGGGAGGGGGAGCTGCTCGAGGAACCAGTCGTAGAGCGGGCGATGGCTGTCGAACTCGAGCGTGCACAACGAGTGGGTGACCCCTTCGATCGCGTCGCTCTGCCCGTGGGCCCAGTCGTAGGTCGGATAGATCACCCACGCATCGTGCGTGCGATGGTGATGGCCGCGCCGGATCCGGTACATCACCGGATCTCGCAACTGCATGTTCTCGTGCTGCATGTCGATCCTGGCCCGAAGCACCTTGTCGCCGTCGGGGAACTCCCCGGCGCGCATCCGGCGGAAGAGACCGAGGTTCTCGTCGCTCGTGCGATTCCGGTACGGCGACTCGATGCCCGGCTTCCCGTAGCCGCCACGCTGTCGACGGATCGTGTCGCCGTCTTGATCGTCGACGTACGCCTTGCCCTCGACGATCAGCGATTCGGCCCACTCGTACAACTGCTCGAAGTAGTCACTGGCGTAGAGCGGGTCACCGGGCTCGTAGCCGAGCCACCGCACGTCGGCGATGATGCCCTCGACGAACGACGTCTCCTCCGTGTCGGGGTTCGTGTCGTCGAACCGGAGGTTGCAGACGCCGTCGAACTCGGCCGCCAGGTCGAAGTCGGCCGTGATCGCCTTGGCGTGTCCGATGTGGAGGAAGCCGTTCGGCTCGGGAGGGAAGCGTGTCTGAACCCGGTCGAACGTCCCGTCGGCGAGATCGCGACGTACTTGCTCACGGACGAAGTCGGTCGTGGATCGGTTCGCGTCGGCAGTGGGATCGGTCGTGACCATGGCGTGCACCAGTATGGAGGCTGCGGCGTCGAACACAGCGCTGGGAAGCCAGACGCAGTACGTGACGCTGGCACTCGGTATCCTCGATTGCCACCATGCTGGATGACCGTAAGACTGCGATTCTCCGTGCCGTCGTGCAGGAGTACATCGCCACCGCGCAGCCGGTGGGGTCGTCGCACATCGCCAACTCGGCCGACATCAACGTGTCGTCGGCGACGGTGCGCAACGACATGGCGGTCCTCGAGTCAGAGGGCTACCTCGTGCAACCGCACACCTCGGCGGGGCGGGTGCCCACCGATCGTGGCTACCGGTTCTTCGTCGATCATCTCGCGGCGCCCGGCCGCATCGACGCAGCGACCACGCGCGAGGTGGGCGAGTTCTTCGAAGCAGCACATGGTCGCCTCGAGGAGATGCTCCACCACACGAGCGACCTGCTGACCCGTCTCACCCACAACGCCGCTGTCGTCCTCGGTCCCAAGGCCGAGGCCGCTTCGATCCGCAGCGTGCAGGTCGTGCGGCTGGCCGCGACCGCGGCCACGGTCGTGTTCGTGTTCGGCAACGGCGGCGTCGAGAGCGAGGTGATCGAGATCGACGCGGAGACCACCGACGCTGCGCTCGCGGCTGCGAGTGCACATCTGGCGGCGTCGCTCACCGGCGGCACACTCGGCGATGTCGACTCGATCCCGTCGACCGGCAGCGCCGGCGCCGACGCTGTCTGCCGAGCGGTCACCGAGGCCGTCCGTGCCGCCACCGCCGACGACCAGGTGTACGTCGGCGGTGCCTCAACGGTGGCGGAGTCGTTCGAGGCCGTCGAGGTCGTGCGTCGAGTCCTCCACACGCTCGAGCAGCAGTTCGTCGTCGTGTCGCTCGTGCGCGACATCGTCGATCGTGGCATGTCGGTGGCGATCGGGGTCGAGCACGGCGTCGAGCCGCTGTCGGCCTGCTCGGTCGTGGTCGCACCGGTCGTCGTCGACGGTGAGCACCTCGGTTCGGTCGGCGTGCTCGGCCCGACCCGTATGAACTATCCCCAGGCCCTGGCGACGGTCGATTTCGTGAGTGATCGCCTCGGTCGTCGACTCGGAGAGGGCTGATGGCAGCCGACTACTACTCATTGCTGGGCGTCGATCGGTCGGCGAGCGCCGAGGAGATCAAACGGGCGTACCGCAAGCGTGCCCGGGATCTGCATCCGGACGCCAACCCCGACGACCCCGATGCCGCCGACAAGTTCAAGGAGCTCTCCAAGGCGTACGCCGTGCTGTCCGACGACCAGCAGCGTGCCCGGTACGACCAGTTCGGCGAGGCCGGTGTCGGTGGCGCTGCCGGCAGCGCGAACTTCGACGATCTGTTCGGCGGTGGCGGGCTCGGCGACATCTTCGACGCCTTCTTCGGTGGCGGCGGTGGTGGCGGCGGCAATCCGTTCGGTGGTGGCAGGCGTGGCCCCAGCGGTCCGCCGCGTGGCCAGGACATGGAAGTCGCCGTGGCGATCACGTTCGAGCAGTCGGTGTTCGGCGACCAAGTGCCCGTCGAATTGAAGCTCCCGCAGACGTGCGATACGTGCCATGGCTCCGGCGCCGGTGAGGGCACCAAGCCGGTCACGTGCTCCGAGTGCAGCGGGTCCGGGCAGGTTCGTCGAGTTCGCCAGAGCGTGCTCGGTCAGATGGTGTCGACCAGCCCGTGCGCCCGGTGCGGCGGCCTGGGTGAGGTCGTCACGACTCCGTGCCAGGACTGCCGGGGTGAGGGCCGCGTCACGGGGTCGAAGACGTACACGGTCGACGTGCCCGCAGGCGTCGTCGACGGCAGCACGCTGCGCTTGACGCGTCGTGGCGCCGCCGGTCCGCGTGGTGGTGGTCCGGGGGATCTGTACGTCCACCTTCGCGTCCGCCCGCACGATCGATACCGTCGCGAGAACGATGATCTCGTCACCGAGGTGACCATCTCGATCGCGCAGGCGGCGCTCGGGACCACGATCGATCTCGAGACGCTCGACGGCAACGAAGCGCTCGTGGTGCCATCGGGCACCCAGCCCGGCCACCAGTTCGTGCTCAAGGGTCGTGGCGTGCCCCGCCTCCAGGGACGGGGCCGGGGTGACCTCCGGGCCATCGTCGAGGTCGAGGTGCCCACGAAGCTCTCGGTCGAGGAGGCCGAGTTGTTGCGAACGTTCGCGGAGGGTCGAGGCGAGACGGTCGGAGAGGGTGGCGTCAGCCTCTTTTCGAAGATCAAGTCCGCCTTCTCGTGACGCCACCGTGAGCTCGTCCGAACTGCGACGTGCGAGTGCCCACGTGCTCGTCGACGACATCGAGGTGCCGGCCCTGTCCGATGCCGAGTCGCACCACGTGTTCCGGGTGCTGCGCGTTCGCAATGGCGAGACGGTCACCGTCACCGATGGTGTCGGCCGGTGGCGAACCTGCGTCGTGACCGACGGCGTGCTGTCACCGACGGGAGAGATTCGTCTCGAGGCCCGGCGGGCGACGCCGCTGACGGTGGCGTTCGCGATCCCGAAGCAGGACCGTCCCGAGTGGATCGTGCAGAAGCTCACCGAACTGGGCATCGATCGGATCGTGCCCATCCACGCCCAGCGCTCCGTCGTGCGCTGGAGCGACGACCGGGCCCGCAAGCATCTCGACAAGCTGCGCCGCGTGGCCGTCGAGGCGCTCCAGCAGTCGCGCGGCGTCTGGCTGCCCGACGTCACCGAACCCGTGGCCGCGATCGACCTGTTGCCGATGGCGGCGGCCGCCGAACCGGGCGCCCGACCCATCGGTCCGGAGGACACGACGGTGGCGATCGGGCCCGAGGGCGGGTGGTCGCCCGCCGAACTCGACGCGGCCGCGACGACGGTGGCGATCGGCCCGACGGTGCTGCGGGTGGAGACGGCGGCGATCGTGGCGGGCGCTCGCCTCGTCATGCACGCAGAGTGAGAAACTGGTCGGTCTGATGGCATTATTGCCACGTTCGGCGGCCGGTGCTGCTACATTCGGCGAAACCTGCCACGTAGAGGAGCGGATGTGGAGTTCAACGAAGACGCCGATGACGCCGGCTACAGCGTCCAGGTCGGCGAGCGCCTGCGAGCGATTCGCAAGCAGAAGCGCTTGTCGCTGCATGACGTCGAGGCCCAGTCGGAACAGGAGTTCAAGGCGTCGGTCCTCGGAGCGTACGAGCGGGGCGAGCGGGCCCTCTCACTCCCACGGCTCGACCGGTTGGCGCAGTTCTACCGCGTGCCGGTCGACCAGTTGTTGCCGCGCGGTGACAACACACCGAGTGGGAGCGAAGACGGCACGGCCCCCCGACCGAAGCTGGCGATCGACATCTTGAAGCTCAGCCAACTGTCCGGTGCCCCGTTCGAGATGCTCACCCGGTTCATGCGGATGATCCAGGTGCAGCGTCAGGACTTCAACGGTCGAGTACTCACGATCCGCGCCGACGACAAGCGCGCGATCGCAGCCATGCTCGACATCCCGGTCGATCAGGTGGCACTTCGACTCGAGGCGCTCGACCTCGTGTTCCGGGCTGCCTAGGACGTCGCGTCGCCCGGCTGGGCGATCGAGCTGATTCACTGGCCCGATGGTCGCCTCGGCGGCGCCCTTCGGCGTCTATCTCCATGTTCCGTTCTGTGCGTCGAAGTGCGACTACTGCGCGTTCGCGACGTGGACGGATCGGCACCACCTGACCGACGCCTACCTCGACGCGCTGCGCGTCGACATCGAGCGTGCGCTCGAGGACGGCATGCCGGCGGCGACCAGCATCTTCGTCGGCGGAGGCACGCCGTCGATGGTGGGCGGAGCCGCGCTCGCGGACGTGATCGGGCGGGTACCCGTCACCGGCGACGCCGAGATCACCGTGGAGTGCAACCCCGACGACGTGACCGACGGACTGCTCGACGCCTACGTCGCCGCCGGTGTGAACCGAGTCAGCGTCGGTGTGCAGTCGATGGCCACACATGTGCTCGGAGCGCTCGGTCGCCGGCACGACCGGCGCAACGTGCTCGCGGCCGTCGAGTCGATTCGGCGGGTCGGGTTGACGTCGTTCAATCTCGACGTGATCTACGGGGCGATCGGCGAGTCACTCGACGACTGGAGGCACACCATCGAGTCGATCGTCGCGCTGGAGCCGCCCCACGTGTCGGCCTACGCCCTGACGGTCGAGCCGGGAACACCGCTCGCGACCCGGCCCGATCGGCACCCCGACGACGACGACCAGGCCGACAAGTACGAGCTCGTCGACGAGTTGCTCGTCGCCGCGGGCCGGTCGAACTACGAGATCTCGAACTGGTCGCAGCCCGGACACGAGTGCCGCCACAACCTGCTCTACTGGCGTCAGCAGAACTACCGGGGTTTCGGTTGCGCCGCCCACTCCCATCTCGACGGTCGTCGCTGGTGGAACGTGCGCACACCCGAGCGTTACATCGACCTGGTGGCCGCAGGGGAGCCGACGGAGGCCGCCGGGGAGACGCTCGACGCCGCGACCAGGCGGTTCGAGCGCCTGGAGTTACAGCTCCGTATGCCCGAGGGCGTACCGCTCGACGCTCTCGACGGCGCCTCGTTGCCGGGTCTGGTCGAACGACGGGGGGACCGCTGGATCCTGACCCGTCGGGGGCGTCTCATGCAGAACGAGATCGCTACTCGTCTGATCTAGACGCCCCGCCGACCTCGGCGAACAGATCGGGGAAGACCTTCGCCACCTTGGCGCTGAGATAGTCGCCGTAGGTACCGGTCCACGCCCGCAGGCTCGCACCGTCCCAGCGCTGATCGGCGGCATCGGCCGGCGGCGAGTCCGCCAGCGGAAGCGGGGTGACCACGGCGTCCCACGACGGGTCGAAGAAGTAGGGGAACGAGAGCCGGTCGCGTCCGCTCGTGTTCCGGACACGGTGCGGCGTCGAGCGGTACCGCCCCTCGGTCAGCCGGTCGAGCATGTCGCCGATGTTGCACACGATCACGTCGGGTTCGGCCGGCACGTCGATCCACACGTCGTCGCGTGACTTGACCTGGAGCCCGCCTGAATCGTCCTGGGCGAGCAACGTGAGCAGGCCGTAATCGGTGTGCTCGCCGACGCCCCACTCGCCGGACGACACGTTGTCGGCCAGGGCCGGATACCGGAAGATCCGGAACAGCACGGTGGGGTCGCCCGTGAGGTGCGCGGCGAACCACTCGGGGTGGAGGCCCAATCCGATCGCGATGCCTCGCATCAGCGCGTCGGCGAGGGGCCGCAGTGAGTCGAGCCAGTCGTCGACGGCGTGGCGCAGCTCGTCGTCGGGGAGCAGGTTGCGACCGTGCAGCGGTGTCCCGTCGAGGACTCGCGGGTGATCGTTTGCGTGATCGAAGCCGACGTAGAGGCCCTCCTTGCGATCGGGTCGGCCCGACGTGATCTCGCCGCGCAGGGGGAACCATCCGCGCCAGGCCGGCCCGGCGCGACGCATGGCGAACGGCTCCTTCTCGCTATCGGGTCGGGCGAAGAACTCGCGGGCCAGTCGGTCCAGCCGGGCGAGCGTTCCCGCCGCGATGCCGTGCCCGGTGACCCGGAAGAAGCCGATTTCGCGGCAGGCCCGATCGATCCGGTGGGCGACGTCGTTGCCGTCGACCCGGGGGTCGAGGAGCGCCGAGATGTCGATCAGAGCAAGCTCGCCGACCGTGCCCGAGCGGGTGTGTGAGCCGTGCTGCACGGCTGGTATCGTACGCATCCGCCGAGGGCGTATGGCTCAGTTGGTTAGAGCGCATCCATGACACGGATGAGGTCGGGGGTTCGATTCCCTCTACGCCCACTCGTTGTGAGAATTCCAACGGTTTCCCAGGTCGAGAGCCAAATCGGGTAGTGGTCGACGAACTGGCCAAACTGGTCCCTTTCCAAGCCTCGCGGGAACGGCTCGACACCGCGAGCGGCCGCGGGGTGCCGATCTCCAGCGGGCTGGAGTGGGTGAAGCCGAGCGCGAACGCGAGCGTTCGGGCCCGCGATGACCGAGTGGTCGTCAGAGGGCAACACGAGGGTGCGCTGTTGCAGAGAACCGCTCACCCGGGATCTCGCTGGGCGTCGTGATGTGATGGCCAGCCGCGACGCGGCCGGACCGAGATGCCGCCTTGCCGGAAGCGGTTCACGACGGTCTGGACGTCGATTCCATGGTCGGCCGCCACATCGGCGAGCGATGCCCCGGTGGCGTACGGCGCTGCGGCTTCGCGGAGATTCGTGTCGTCCCAGTCGGTTCGCTGGCGGTGGCGTGGGATCTGGTGTTGGTCGAGGTGGGCGGCGATGGTGGTGCGGTGGACGCGTAGCGGGCGGCGAGTTCGTTGATTGGGGCGCCCGCTCGATACGTAGCGATGAGGTCGTTGACGTCGGTGGGGAAAGGCGTCGCTGGTTGGGGTCAGACAGCCGTCCCTCTACGGCCACCGAACGACCCGGGGTCAACCGGACTGGGGTTTCTCATCGGTTCGACGCCGCGTCGCGAGTGAGTCGGTTGGTGAGGTGCAGCCATGGGGCAACCGCGCTGTACCGCCCGTCGTGAACTCATGCCTGGCGACGGATGAACTGCTCGGCACGTTCGACACGGGGTGACGCACTCCTCCGACGAGAATCGCGCCCGACGAGCGTATTCAGCCGGCGGTCCACGAACTGCTCGCGCGAGCCGACCCTTCGGTGAGTCTGCCGATGGCGATGCCGAGCTTGCGTTTCGGCTTCAGACGGAGTTCTCCGGGTAGAACTTCTCGCGTGCCCAGAGGGCGACGTAGACCAGGCCAACCAGGACCGGAACCTCGATCAATGGGCCGACGACGCCGGCGAGCGCCTGACCGGAGGTGACACCGAAGACCCCGATGGCCACCGCGATGGCGAGTTCGAAGTTGTTGCCGGCGGCAGTGAACGCCACCGTCGCGTTCTTGTCGTACGGCAACCCGAGCCGGAGCCCGAGCGCGAACGACGTCGCCCACATGATCGCGAAGTAGGCGAGGAGCGGGAGTGCGATGCGGGCGACGTCGACGGGTTGGGAGGTGATGGTCTCGCCTTGCAGCGCGAAGAGGATGACGACCGTGAACAACAGTCCGTACAGGGCCAACGGTCCGATTCGGGGGAGGAATCGCGACTCGTACCAGTCGATGCCGCGGGTTCGTTCACCCCATCGTCGGGTGAGGTATCCGGCAGCCAACGGTACGCCCAAGAAGATGAGCACGATCCGGGCTATCTCCCACATCGACACGTCGAGTGTGGCGGTGTCGAGACCGATCCAGCCGGGCAGCAGTTCGAGGTAGAAGTATCCGAGCAGGGCGTAGGCGAAAATTTGGAAGACCGAGTTGAGCGCGACCAGTACGGCTGCGGCTTCGCGGTCGCCGCCGGCGAGATCGTTCCAGATCAACACCATCGCGATGCAGCGCGCCAACCCGACGATGATCAGCCCGGTTCGGTATTCGGGCAGGTCGGGCAGCAGCAGCCACGCCAGTGCGAACATCAGGGCCGGGCCGATCACCCAGTTGAGGACCAACGACGGCACGATGAGCTTCCGGTCGGTGGTGACGTTGCCGATCCTGGAGTACCGCACCTTGGCCAGCACCGGGTACATCATCAACAGCAGCCCGATCGCGATCGGCAGCGAGACCGTGGCGATCTTGACCTCGTCGAGCCAATCGTTGAGATCGGGGATGAGCCGTCCGAGACCGAGACCAAGCGCCATCGCCGCGAGGATCCACACGGGCAGGAACCGATCAAGTCGCGACAGTCGCTCGAGGACCGGTGCTTCGTGGTGAACCGCGTCGGCGATGTTCATCAATTCGGACCCCCGTCGCGGGCGCGCTCATCGGTTCCGGTCGCGAGCGATGCCGCATGGTGCCGACGTCGGAGGCGAATCGGCTCAGGCATCGGTCGGCTCGTCGTGGTGGCGTTGGAACGGGTTGTGGATCGGGTGGCCGCTGTGGGACTGCTGTTCTCGAGCAAGGGCCTGGCGGGCCTGGTGACACACGCCACAACGCATCAGACGTGCCGGCGGTTCGATGGGGACCTGTAGTCCGATGGTCGCCGTTCGCGTCAGATGATGGGACGCCACGACCGTGTGGTCGACGCAGACCGCGGCGCCACAGTCGCGGCAGACGGCAACCGCCACTACGGTCGCTCCCTGCTCGCCACAATCGAAACAGTTCATCTCGTCTCCGTTCTGAAGCGCCCGCTTCCGTACGCGATCTGCACCGCCGGGTGTGACGCCGGTGACCCACGTTCCTCGATGAGATCGGCGACCCGACGCAAGGTCGGTGGCGACAGCGTGCCGTCGATCCATCGACCCCGGTGCTGCCCAATCACCATGCCGAGCACGCGCAACACCTCGAGATGATGCGACAGCAGCGACGGTTCGTCGCCGGCCACCTCGAACAGCTCACAGGCACGCCGCGTACCACCTCGCAGCTCACCGACGATGGCCCAACGCACCGGGTCACCCGATGTCCGACACGGTTCGATCACCGCCGAATCCTCCACGCTCTCAGTCTGCGAGCTCGCTCCTCCACGCCATAGGGCAACTCGTCACCAGATCGGACTCGGCTCGAACCGTTCCGGCAAACCGGGGCGTGGGACCTGATCGTCCCGACGCTGCGCAGGTCGCTGACGATCGCGATCACGAGTCGCGTTGCGTAGAGCCAGTCACCGAGCAGGCGTTCGCCGGTCACCTCGAGCTGGGTGTTGGCCTGGACCCCGCCGAGACCCACACCCGACGACGCGACGCCGATGGTCGCTCCGTGTGGATCGAACCCTCCGTCAGGCACCACGCCAGCACCGAGATCCTCGACGCCCGACTCGACCGACCCTCGACCTCGGCCACCGTCCACGACGACCGGCGCGATCTGATGCGGGCCGAAGCGGACGCGGTGGTCGCCGGGTGGGACTGGTGGGTGCCGGTGGTCGGGCGAGTGCCGCGATGCCGAGCTCGCCGGCACGCGCGGCATCGGCTGCGATCGGGATCCGTCGGGTGGTGGTCATGGCGTGCTCCGGCTTCGTTCAGCCGACGACGATGATGCCGCCGCGGTCGCCGACCTCGATCGAGCCGTACCGTTGGGCGAAGACGGGAGGCAACTCACGGTCGCCCGGTACCGAGAGCCAGAGCCGCAACAGATGGCGCGGCGAGCCAGGTTTGTCGACGAACGCAGTGCGGTCGTGGAGCAGCGAGTGATTGTGAACGAACTGCATGTCGCCGACCTGCAGCTCCATCCGGAGGTGGAACGTCGGATCGTTGGCGATCTCGTCGAAGAGGTCGAGTGCCGTTCGTTGGCGGCCGGTCAGCCGGGGGGCATCGTCGAAGCGCTGGGCCGACTCGATGTACTGCCGCTGATAGATCACGGTGAGTGCGTCTCGGTACCAGCTGAGCACCGGGATCGTGAAGTACGGATCAGCGCCCGGCGGGATCTCGCCGCGGCGATCGGTGGCCACCGGTTCGAACAGCGCTGCCGCCAGCTCAGGTGCTCGTTCCAGCATCTCGTTGTAGACCGCACCGGCGCTGACGAGCAGCGACTCGCCACCCTCGGCCGCCGTCTCGAGACACATCAGTCCGACGACGTCGCTGGAGTCCGTGTGGAATGTCTGGCGGCGGTTCGTCTGATAGATCCGCACGGTCGGATCGTTCACGTCGGCGCCGACGTTGCGCACGTGGCCGAGCAGGTCGCCGGCCGCGTTCTGCGATCGGGCTCGTCCCAGCTGGGCGCCGAGCGCCGAGAATGCGGACGAGCTCGCATCGATGCCGACCTCGGCGGCAGGGAACCCGCGTACCAGTTCGAACCCTCGCCCCGTCACGAGTCGCTCGCGGAGCGCCGACAACTCCGAGCGCATGCTCGGGAGTCCGGTTTCCGGGCGGGCGGCTGCGGTGAGCAGCTCGTCGATCTGGACGTCGGTGAGGTGCCACGTCCAGACCGCCGGATCGGCCACGTCCGCGGCGCGCCACACTCGCGCACCGACCTGCCGGGGTGCGGGCGGCGTCACGGTTCGATCCTCACCCTGCCAGGGTGGTCGGTCATGCTGGAGCGATGACGACGACGATCACGATCACGGGGACGGGGTGTCCGATCCCATCGGCGACGCGAGCCGGGCCCGGCGTGCTGGTGCGGCACGGAGACATCGCGCTGCAGTTCGATGCGGGACGGTCGACGGTGATGCGCCTGAGCGGTGCCGGGATCAGGTTGCAGGACCTGACGGCGCTGTTCGTGACCCATCATCACAGTGATCATCTCACCGGACTCCAGGATCTGGTGCTCACCCGCTGGATCATGGATCGCGTCACTGCGTCGACCCCACTCCCGGTCGTCGCCCCGCAGGGGCCGGCCATCGACTTCGCGCAACGGATGCTCGACGCCTGGGATCATGACATCGCCGTTCGCAACGAGCACACCGGTCGAAGCGACGCGCCGACGATCGATCTCATCCCGTTCGGGTACCCTGCGGCACCGACCGAGGTGTGGCGCCACGGAGCCGTTCGGGTGCTCGCCGGTCAGGTCCGTCATGAGCCCGTCCATCCGGCCGTGGGATATCGCGTCGAGACGCCGGACGGCGCCGTGGTCATCACCGGCGACACACTCGTCTGCGACGAGGTGGCGACGCTCGCCCGCGGCGCCGACGTGCTCGTGTACGAGGCGATGCGTTTCACTCCATTGGAGCAGCTGCCGAAGCATCGGCAGTTCGTGCTCGATTACCACGCCGACACGCGACTGATCGGGGCCCAGGCCGCGGCACTGGACGTGCCGACGCTGGTGTTGACGCATCTGATACCGCCGCCCGACTCCGAACACGAGCGCGAGTTGTTCGCGGCCGATGTGCGGGGTGGTGGCTTCGCGGGAGCGCTGATGGTGGCCGACGACCTCGATGTCGTGACGCTCGGCTGACGGTGTCCGACCCCCTCCCTGGTCGTCTCGTCAACTCGTGACGAGGTGGACGACCGAACGCGACAGGCTCGTGGCGAGCGCGAGTTGCGACTGGCTGCGCAGCACACTCGGGATGTGCGTGATGCGTTGGAGGATGTCGTGGAGGTGGTCGTTCGAGCGGGCGACGATGCGACAGAGCAGGTCGCCGGGGCCGGTCACGGTGTGGATCTCGACCACCTCGTCGATCGCCGCGATCGCTCGGATCGTCGCGTCGTGGGTGCCCTGTGCGATCTCGAGTGCGCAGAACGCCAGCACGCCGTATCCGGCTGCCGACGGTGAGATCTCGGGCCCGTACCCGACGATCACCCCGTCGCGTTCGAGCCGGTCCAGCCGCGAGTAGACGGTGCCGCGGGCGATCCCCAGGTCCCGGGCGAGTTGTGCGTGGGTGGCGTTGGCATCGGCGTCGAGCGCAGCGATCAGTCGTCGGTCCGTGTCGTCGAGCTGGCGCGGCATGTGTTCAATCCTGTCACATCTGACCGGCCGGTTCTGAACAGTTTGCATCCTGTGAAGAGGCAACGATGATCGGAATGTTCTCGGGGCTTGCCGGGCGTCGAGCGTTCTGCTTGGCTGCCGGGCATGAGCCATCTGAAGAAGGTCGATCACATCACGTATGCGTGTGAGCAGGGCGCCATCGAGCGGTGGGCGTGGTTCCACATCGAGGTCGAGGGCGGCGCGCTGATCAACCGGATCGACGACGTTCGCCCCGACGATCCCGACTCGAGCATGAAGATCTGGTGCATCGACTACGGCGACTTCGGTGTCGCCCTGATCGAGGGCATCGATCGGGCGAAGAAGTCCCAAGTCACCAAGTTCGTGGAGGCGCACGGCGATCACGCGTGCCAGCACGTCGCCTACGACACGTACGACCTCGATGCCTTCGTCGGGCATCTGCAGCGCATGGGCGGCACGCCGCGGGGCCAGGTGCTCGTGCGCAACGACGGCTTCGGCGTCCTCAAGCAGATGTTCGCCCGCGGCTACGCACCGGGCGACGCTGCCGAGAACAGCTTCCCGGAGTACTGCCAGCGACCCCGGCTCGAGGACCCCGACGCCGTGGCGATCACCTTCGCCCAGGAGACCGGCAAGGGGTTCTACGACCAGATCGAGGAAGCCGTCGCCGCGCACGACGAGGCGCCGTTCTTCGACTTCTCGAAGATGCCCGCCGACTGGGAGGTGCCGGCAGCACGGCCGAAGGGAAGCTGAGTGCGCTGCACGTGACCGAAGGGTCCGGCGACGACGCCGATCGCGCGCCTGCCACGATGCACGATCACCACACCCGAGGTCTGTCACCAACGCGGGTCGGAGGTGCCGAGTCCGCGGGGCGCGGTCCGCCATTCGCCGGCGAACGGCCGCACCGCGGTGACGCGCCCGAACTCCGAGTCGATCGACTCGAGCCGGCCGGGATCGACCCGCATCGGCGTCGGCACATACGGGTTCGGGCCGCCCATCTCGACCAGCCGGTTGCGGGTGCGCAGCAGCGAGAGCCGAGCGAGCCAGGTGCCGCCGACACGGTGTTGATGACGGAGGAGCCGTGCCGCCACGCCGGCGGCGAGGAAGCCGGTCGCGTAGTCGAGTGCCTGGACGGGTAGGCCCGTCGGACCTCGACCGGCGGGTCGGCCGGAGCTGTCGGTCGCCGCCGCTCCTCCGGCCCATCTGACGCCGGTCGTCGACTGCACGATCGAGTCGAAGCCGCGCCGGCCGGCCCACGGGCCGACCCAGTCGAACGCCGAGACCTGCACGATGACCACACCCGGACGGAGCGCTGCGACCCGGTCGGGCTCGAACCCGTTTGCGGCCATGGCCCCCGGGCGGAACGCGTCGACCCAGACGTCGGTGTCGCGGAGGAGGGTCTTCATCACGTCGCACCCGTCGGTGGTCCGCAGGTCGACGAACGCGTTCCGCTTCCCGAACCCGGTCGAGATCACGCCCACCGGCACCGACGGGAGGTGTCCTGCCCCGATGCGCAGGACGTCGGCGCCGAAGCCGGCGAGCAGTTGCCCGGCGACGGGTCCGGCCAGCACGCGTGAGCAGTCGAGCACGTGGATGTCGGCCCATCGGTCGGCAGCGCGGGGGTCGGCCTCGCCGATCTGCTCGACCTCCAGCAGGCGCAGGTCGGCCGTGGCGAGTGCGTGCGGATGGGCATCCCACTCGTCGAGCGTCCTCACCGCCGCGCCGATCATGCCGCGCTCGACGAGCGCGGTCTCGAGTTCGACCGCGTCTCGACGAGCGATGGCCGCTGCCACCTCCGCACGCTCGTTCGAGGTGTCGAGCAACTCGACCACGCCGTCGGCATGGTGGGGGAAGTTGCAGTGGATCTGGAGATGACGACCGTCGGCGGTGGGGTACACGCCGGACAGATCGGCCCAGACCGGGATCGGTTGGCCGTCGATCTCGAGGTGTGTCGTGCAGAACGCAGCCACCTGGTCGAGATCGATCTCCCGGGGCCGTATCGGGCCCGCGAACGCATCGAGCGCCGCGACGGCGTGCACCGACGTCGCAGCGAGCAGGCGGTCGACGTCGAACGCGGACACGACGGATCCACCTCCGTGGATCGTGACGTGGTCGAGTCGGAGCGCATCGCCGGGGATCAGCTCGTCGATGGTGCTGGCGTCGGAAATCGGGTTCACGTGGTCGACCGTATCGAGCGACGGTCGAGGGGCCGACGGTGATTGATCAGTGTTGACGGGTCAACGCGCGGCGGGATCGAGTCGCGCTGCTCCGACGTCGCTGCATCGCAGGACACCGGCCGTCGGGGGTGCGAAGTGTGTGCCGAGCACCAACGCATCGGTGTCGATCAGGCGAGCGATCAGACCGCGACGAGTACGGGTCGAACGTTCCGTGTCGTGGTCGACGCGGCCCGCTGCGAGCTCCGGGTATGCGAACTGGATGGGTGAGTGGGTCGCGTCGCCCGTGATCAGCGCCGAGGCGCCTCCGGATTCGATCGCGACCGACACGTGTCCGGGTGTGTGTCCGGTGGTCGGCAGGAGGCGGACCTCCCGAGTGATCCGGTGATCGAGTTCGACCTCGTCGAGCACGTCCGCTTCGATGAGCGGCGTCAGGCTCGTGTCGGCGATGCCTCCGTCGTCGCGGTCGGCGAACCCGTCGAGCTCGGCCGCCGTGATCAGGTACCGGGCGTTGGCGAACGCGGGCACCCAGGTTCCCGAATCGTCCGGCACCGTGTTCCAGCCGATGTGGTCGAAGTGGAGGTGGGTGCACACGACGACGTCGACGGCGTCGACACCGCCGTCGATCTCGTCGTCGAGCCGGCCGAGAAAGTCGGGGTCGCCGGGGAGTGGACGTCCGTCGTGCATGCCGGCACACGTGTCGACGACGATCGTGGTGCCGGGAGCATCGATCACGAAGCTGTGGACCGACAGCAGCATGTCGCCGTCGTCGGTGAAGTACGGGTCGATCCACGGTCGTTGCGCGTCGATCTGCTCGATGGTGGTGCCCGGAAGCAGGTACGCCGCCGGAACGGCCGTGATGCTCTCCTGGACCCTGGTGATCGTGACGTCCCCCACCTGCCAACGCAGACACGTGTCGTCGCTCATCGACCTGCCTTCCGCATTCGCGCGTCCATGTCGTCGGGGCGTCCATGCGGAAGCTCCCGCTCGTGCTCGAGCGCCTCGAGCCGGGTGCGTTCACTTCGATCGCCGATCAGCCGCTTGACGATCCGGTTGGTGCCCCACGAGTTCGCCACGATCTCCGCCGCCAAGGCCTGCACAGCGTCGTCGAGGCCGTCGTCGGGCACGCAGTGGTCGACGAGTCCGATCGTGGCTGCGTCGGCTGCGTTCAGGCGGCGGCTCGTGAACATCAGTTCCTTGGCGGTCGAACGACCCAGACGTTCGGGGAGCCGCACCGACATCCCCCAGATCGGCACGAGACCCCATTGCCCGTGCGTGTCGCCGAGCGTGGTCGACTCGGCGGCGACGAGGATGTCGCAGGCGAGCGCCAACTCGAGGCCGCCGGTGAAGCAGTGTCCGTGGAGGCGGGCGATCGTCGGCTGCGGCAGTTGTTCGAGGGCGTCGACGGTCTCGGGTTCGAAGTGCCTGCTCGGGGCGGGTTCGTGGTCGGCGATCGCCCCGAGATCGTGTCCGGCACAGAACGAGCGACCGGCCCCTGCGAGCACCACGCAACCCACGGACTCATCGCTCGCGATGTCGTCGAGATGTCGGCGGAGCCGCACGAACACGCCCGGGGTCAAGGCGTTCAGCTTCTCCGGCCGATTCAGCGTGAGTGTCGCCACACCGCCGGCGTCGGCTCGGAGTACGAGGTCGTCGGTCATCGTCACAGCTTTCCCGATCGACCGGCGGCCACCACGACCGGACCGGTCAGTCGCGCGCTGACTGGACCTTTCCGGCGGCGCCGTGGTCGACGTCCTGATCGTGGTCCATGTCGACGACGACCCGACGCAGGGTGCCCGTGAACGAGAACGGGGCGTCGTAGCCCCCGACGGGGCTGCCCCGGTCGAGGCCGATGTCGAGACCGGAGAAGGAGATCAGGGTGAAGAAGAAGTGATCGGTCTCCATGGTGCCGACATCGACGCCGTCGATCGAGAGGGTGCCGGTACCGTGCCCGTCGAGCCGTTCCATTCGGAAGCCGAGGTCGTGGCGTCCCGGCTCGATCGGCCGGTCGGATCGAACCTCGTGATGTGTGCCGCCGACGTTGAGGTCGTGCACGAGGTGGTCGTCGTCGACGTACAGCGTGTAGCCGCTCGTGGCATCGCCGTGGGCCAACAGGACGCCGTGCGCGCCGCCCTCCGGGATCTCGACCTCCGCGACGATGCGGTAGCTCCGGGACCTCACGTCGGGAGCGACGTCGCTGGCGAGGTGGCCCATGCCGGCCCAGAACTCGTAGTGGGTGCGCGCGCCGTGGACCCGGGCTGCGTTCTCGGCGAACCGCTCGCCGAACCGGTCGTCGAGCGGGAGCACCCGATGGGCTTCGGCCTCGGCCCACCACCGCTCGATCATGGCAGCGAGGCGCTCCGGCTCGTCCGGCGCCAGGTCGTGGATCTCGTTGAAGTCCGCGTCGAGATGGTAGAGCTCCCAGACGTCGTCGTCGATGGGTGTGCCCGGTGCGTGGAACGCCACGGCCTTCCAGCCGTCGAGCCAGATGCCGCGGTGGCTGAACATCTCGAAGTACTGGACCCGCTTGCCCGTGTCGGCGTCGGGGTCGGCGAACGTCGTCGCGAAGCTCGTGCCTTCGATCGGCTGCTGCGGCACCCCGTTCACGTCGGCCGGCGGTGCGACCCCGACGATCTCGAGCAGTGTCGGAACGACGTCGCTGCAGTGGGCGAACTGGTGCCGCAACCCGCCGTGATCCGAGATGCGGGCGGGCCACGAGACGACCAGCGGATCACGGATGCCGCCGCCGTGCGTGTTCTGCTTGTACCGCTTCAGTGGCGTGTTGGCCGCCATCGCCCATCCCCACGGGAAATTGGTGTGCGTGTCGGGGCCACCGATGTCGTCGAGCCGCGCGAGTTTCGCCTCGGTCGTCTCGTGGATGAGGTTGTACGGACCGAGCGCATTGACGAACCCGAGCGGGCCCCCCTCTTGGGACGCTCCGTTGTCGCTCGACACGAGCACCAGTGTGTCGTCGAGCTGACCCGTCGATTCGAGGAAGTCGATCAGGCGCCCGAGATGCCGGTCGGTGTGATCGAGCATCGCCGCGTAGGCGGCCTGCAGCCGTTGCGCCACCCGACGTGCGCCGTCCGACATCTGCTCCCACGGATCGACCATCGGGTTCCGATCGGGGAGCACCGTGCCGGGTGGCACGATGCCGATCTCGATCATGCGGGCGAGGCGCCGCTCGCGAGCGGCATCCCAGCCGTCGGCGAACATCGGGTCGTACCGGTCGATCAGCTCGGTGGCGACCTGGTGCGGCGCGTGGCACGCACCCGGCGCCACGTACATGAACCAGGGTTGTTCGGGCGACGCGGCGCGGTGCTCGGCGAGCATTCTGATCGACTCGTCGACGAGGTCCTCGGTGAGGTGGTAGCCGGTCTCGTACGTGCCGGGTGCCGTGACGTGGGTGTTGTCGCGCACGAGCTCGGGCGAGTACTGGTCGGTCTCGGCGTCGAGGAACCCGTAGAACCGGTCGAAGCCCCGCGCCAGCGGCCAACCGTCGGTGGGGCCGGTCGGACCGGTCTCGTAGAGCGGGGTGACGTGCCACTTGCCCGTCATGTAGTTGCGGTACCCGTGCGGATGCAGCATCTCGGCGATCGTGCCGGCACTCCTGGCGATCTTGCCGCGATAGCCCGGGTAGCCGCTGTCGAAGTTCGCGAGGCAGCCGACGCCGACCGAGTGGTGGTTGCGGCCGGTGAGGAGCGACGCGCGCGTCGTCGAACACATCGCTGTGGTGTGGAATCCGGTGTAGCGGAGGCCGTCCGCTGCGAGACGATCGATGGTCGGCGTCGCCGCGTCGCCGCCATAGCACCCGAAGTCCGAGAACCCGACGTCGTCGAACAACACCATGAGCACGTTGGGTGCGCCGGCGGGCGGTCGCGGTGGGTCCGGCCACGCCGGTGTGGAGTCGGCGACGGTCCGCCCGATCGAGGTCATCGGGCCATTGTCGTCGCCGACCTCGCCGGGCCCGTTGTCGGACGGGCGGGGCTCCCGACGCGGCCGCCTTCGACGGCGGGTGGTGGCGTCTCGCGTCGTACGCTCGTGGTATGCGAGACCTCTTCGACGACGAACACGAAGCCTTCCGAGCGTCGTTCGCCGCATTCGTCGACCACGAGATCACACCGAACTACCTGCAGTGGGAGGCCGCCGGGATCGCCCCGCACGAGTTGTATGCCGAGGCCGCACGATTCGGATTCGTCGGCATCTCGATCCCGGAGGAGTTCGGGGGCGGTGGCAGCTCCGACTTCCGGTTCAACCAGATCGTGGCCGAGGAGTTGGCCCGCGCCGGCATCGGGGGAGCAGGTCTGGGTCTGACGCTGCACAACGACATCACGACGCCCTACTTCCTCGACGTGTGCAACGAGGAGCAGAAACGCCGGTGGCTGCCGGGGATCGCGAGCGGCGAGCTCGTGACCGCCATCGCCATGACCGAACCGGGCACCGGCTCCGACCTGGCCGGAATCGCGTCGACCGCGATCCGCGACGGCGACGTCTACGTGCTCAACGGTTCGAAGACGTTCATCACGAACGGCATCAACGCCGACCTCGTGATCGTCGCCGCCAAGACCGACCCGACCGAGCGCCACGCCGGGTTGTCGCTGCTGGTCGTCGAGCGGGGCATGGAGGGGTTCGAGCGTGGGCGCAACCTGGACAAGATCGGGATGCACAGCCAGGACACGGCCGAGTTGTTCTTCACCGACGTGCCGGTGCCCGCCGAAAACCTGCTGGGCGACGAGGGCAAGGGCTTCACCTATCTGACCGCCAACCTCGCCCAGGAGCGGTTGTCGATCGCCATCACGGGCGTCGCCACCGCACGCGCAGCGCTGGGCTGGACGGTCGAGTACGTGCAGGAACGTTCGGCGTTCGGGAACTCGATCGGATCGTTCCAGAACACCAAGTTCGTGCTCGCTGAGGTGAAGACCGAGGTCGACGTCGCCCAGGCGTACGTCGACCAGTGCGTGCTCCGGCTCAACGCCGGCACGCTGACGGTCTCCGATGCGGCGCAGGCCAAGCTGTGGTGCACCGAACTCCAGAACCGGGCCGTCGACCGCTGTCTGCAGCTGTTCGGCGGGTACGGCTACATGAGCGAGTATCCGATCGCTCGGGCCTACGCCGACTCGCGGGTCACCCCGATCTACGGCGGCACGTCGGAAGTGATGAAGACGATCATCGCCAAGTCACTCGGGCTCTGATGGAACAGGGCCGGGAGGCCTGACGGCGTCGGCCGGGCCGCCGACGTGTACGACCTCGGCGACGGCGACGTGCTCCGCCCTCATCACATCGGCGCCGTCATCCGTCGAGCAGAGCGGCGATCACCGCGTCGAGCCCGGGCGGCGGCTCGGCGTCCTTGAAAACGGCGATCCGTCGATAGATCTCGGCAGCACTGAGGTGGAACCCGGCCGGAAGGTCGCTCGCCGCGAGCGTGGCGGCGATCTCGTGCATCTCTCCTTCGAATCGCCAGGCTTTCGGCCCCGTCCCGGACGCAGTTCGCTGCGACCGGTCGGGAAGATCGGGGATCGAGATGGCCCATTCGGCGTTGAGCGCATCGCTGACACCGTAGGCATCGGCCGCGGCGTTGAGCGCCAGCAGCAGCGCACCCGTGCCCTTCGTCCAACCCGCGAACAGCATCTTGACGGCCGAGGCGGCGCCGACGCCGCCTTCGATCGGGCGGACATCGAGCAACGAGCCGTCCCACCGTGTTGCGACGGCCCTCGCCTCGTCGCCGCTCAGGTACATGCGAGTCGTGCCCGCACGGTCGGCCGGGGGGCCGATGATCCCGCCGTCGACGTAGCGGTCGAAAAGTGCGCCGATCTCCCTCGTGGTCATCGGCGACACGGCGTTGGCGTCGACGTAGGTGCCATCGAACCCGGCCGTCGCCACTGCGTGTGCGACGGCCATCGCCCGGTCGGGCGGGCAGACCGACACGATCGTGTCGCACGTGGCGACCAACTCGGGCAGCGAACCGGCGTCGCGTAACTCGGCGGCGGCGGCTCGCGTGTGACTGGCCGTCGATCGTCCGGCGGACACCCAGTAGGTCTCACCCGAGCACGCGGCACCGATCGTCGATCCCATCGCGCCGGGGTGCAGGAAGCCGGTCGTCGTCATGTCACGCCCAGTCGGTTCCGAACGTGTTGCGGTATGCGAGCACGCTGGGCGGTTGGCGGGTGATCGGGCCGTGACCCCGCCCGACCGGATAGCCGATCGGCACCATCGCGAGCGTGGCCCAGGTCTGCGGGATGTCGAGCACCGCCTTCACCTCGGGTTCGCGGAGGCAGTGCAGCGTGGTGAGCGTGCAGCCGAGCCCCTCGGCGACGCAGGCGAGCATGGCGTTCTGCACGGCCGGATAGACCGAGCCGCCCCCGACCATGCTGATCCGGTCGAGCTGGGCGTCGGTGATCGCCATCATCTTCGGATTGCCGCAGAACATCAGGACCACGGGTGCTTCGTGGAGGTGATCGGCGAGGTGGTCGCCGGCCGCTGCGACCTTCTCCCACTTGGCGACCTGGTCGGCGGGCAGCGACGACACGCGTTTCGTGAAGCCGGTGACGTACCGCTGCCATTCCGGGCGGTAGATGTCTCGCAGCGCCGCCTTCTTGTCGTGATCGGTGACGACGACGACCCGCCACGGCTGCTGGTTCCCGCCGGTGGGTGCCCAGCACGCGGCTTGGAGCACCCGTTCGAGCACGTCGTCCGGAATCGGGTCGGGTCGCAGCCGCCGTACGGCCCGGAGCGTGCTCATCGCCTCGTACAGGTCGGTCATGGCCCGACCCTACGGGAACGATCAGCGGGTGGCGCCGTCGAAGTACTCGCTGAAACCGGCCGGGGCGTAGGGCCCGATCACGATCTGTTCGAGCACACCGATGCCGACGCGCTCGCCGTCGGTGGCGCGCACGACCTGCTGGACGTGGATGTTCTCCGGCTCGAGCAGGTCGAGTTCGGCGGGTTCGAACGACTCGCTGCCGATCGCGAGTTGGTCGTGCCAGGAGCCCTGCTTCCAGACGGGATGCCCGTATCCGAGGCCCTTCATCTGGAAGCGGAGCAGCGGTTCCAGCGAGATCGTGCGGACGTCGCCGCCGAGTCGGACCAGATCGATCTCGGCCGACGCAGCGAGCCGCGTGCCGGCCTGGTACGTGACTCGATGGGCGGCCGTCGCCATCCGGACCTCGTCGTTCGACATGTCCGACGGGATCTGCGACTCGGAGTCGTAGAGCTGCGCCTCGATTCCTTCTCGCACGAGTGGTTCCCCGTTGGGACCGTCGAAGAAGATCGCATGCGACACGTGATCGTCCCAGATCAGCGGCGCCCACAGGAAGAAGATGCCGCTCGGAACATGGGGTGCGCCGCCCGTCTCGCGTTCGCCGACGGGTCGCACGCCCCACGAGCGGTCCTTCGTGCCGCACCACTCCTCGACGGTGAACTCGCCGTCGGGGTGCTGCACCGTGCCGGTCCAGATGCCGAACTGATCGAACCGGGTGGCATCCATCCAGCGACGATGGCCGGACCACAGTGTCTGACGGGCCTCCTCGATCGGTGCGCTACGGGCCGAGAACGTGACGTCGCAAGCGATTCCCGATTCGTTCTCGTCGAGGATGACTCGGGTTCGTCGCAGCGGCTCGACGATCTCGATCCGGAACGGACCGACGTGCATGTCGGTCCGTTCGAGCGGTGCTCGACGCGAGCCGTAGAACGCATGCTGACGCCCGCCTCGCTCGACGGTGCTGAACGCTCCGTCGAGGATCTCGCGGTGCGGATACACCGCCATGCCGACACCGAAGTACTGCGAGCCGTCGGGCGAGTAGCCGTTGAACCACGTGCGGTCGTACACGTTGCGGTCCGACGTCGCCGGAACGGCGATCGGTTCCGGCGTCTGGTGGATCGGGTAGTCGTCGAGTCGGTTCAGCATCGTCCCTCCGGTCGACGGTCACGTCGGCTCGTCGATCGACCCCTGGTCAGCCGAACTGGGCGGCGATGGCCGCTTCGACCTGTTCCTCGGTGACACCGCAGGCGAGCGAGCCCTCCCGGAGCACGTCGAGCGCCTCCGCATTGCCTTCGACGAGGCCCATGCCCAGCAGCGTCGCCTCATCGACGATCGAGTACGACGTGACCACCGCGCAGTGTGCGACGTTGGGTGCCACGCCCTGATCGACGAGGAGCTGCCAGAGGACCGGGGCGACGACGCCGGCCGGGGCCTCGGGCGGGAACTGGTCCGGGTCGACGGCCGGCCCGGCAGGCTCGGTGGTCACCGGCGCGGTCGATGGCGGCGGTTCGACGCCGGGCGCGAGCGTGGTGGTCGTCGGCGGAATCGTGGTCGTCGTGGTCGTCGTGGTCGTGGTCGTCGTCGTGGTGGTGGGCAGCGCGACGGCCGAGTACGACGCCGAGTCGACCTTGCCCGACGAGGTGTCGGCCGACGCATAGATGCCGACCCCAGCAGCCGCGAACGCGACCGCACCGACTCCGGCCATCACCGACTGGTCACCAGGGAACGGCGCAGCGAGTCGCAGCGACGTCGGTGCTGCGTTCGGCGCCGCCCCGACCGGCTTGCGCTCGTCGATCTGGGCCTGCACGCCGAGCAATCCCTTGAGGTCGACCCAGACCATCATCGGGGGCATGAGCACCAGCGCCGCGAGCAGTGCGATCGACACGTTGAGCGTCACGATGATGCCGAAGTCGCGAAGGAGCGGCAGTGGCGACACGATCAGTACGGCGAAGCCGCCGATCGTGGTGACGGCCGACGTGAAGAACGCCCGCCCGGTGCGAGACGCTGCGGTGTCGCTCGCCTCACGTGGTGGGAGTCCTCGCTGGCGCTCTTCGAGATATCGGCCGAAGATCAGGACGGAGAACTCGGTACAACTCGCGATGACGAGGGGCCCCGAGACGGTGGTGAGAGGGCTGAGTTGGATGCCGACCAGCCCGACGATCAGCGAGGAGGCGCCGACGGCCAGGAACACGGGTACGAGGGCCAGGAGCGACCGGCTGAAGCTCCGGAATCGCAGGACCAACCAGAGGCCGGCCAGGCAGAGCGCGAGGTAGGTGAGCGCGGCCCGGTTCGACGAGAGGTTGTCGAGCAGACCGATACCGACCGTCGCCAGGCCGGCCGGGGTCGCCGACACCGCCTGCTGACCGGACGGCAGCCCTTCGAGCAGGATGCTGTCGGCGGCAGGATCGAGGTCCCGGATGCGGGCGTCGAGATCGGCCTTCAGCTCGTCGACGAGCACGGCCCGTTCCTCGAGGCTGGCAGGTGCCAGCCGGAGATTGACCTGGCTGGCGGTCTGGTCCTCGACGGCGAGGGCGCGGGCGACGTCGGGTGTGCGAGTCCGGGCCGACTCCGCTGCGCCGACGATGTCCTCCTCGGTCGGTGCGATCAACGTCGCGCCCGGAACCTCGATGATCTTGCCCATCGTGTTCACGTAACTCGACGACGACACCACCTCGTCGCGGGCCTCGGCATCGATCGTGAAATCGTGGATGAGGTCGATCACGTCCTGCTCGAAGACGTTGTTCGCCTTGACGATGACGCCGAGCGTGGTTCCGAAACCGGTCTCGTCCTCGAGCCGCTCGACGTCGGCGACCACGTCGCTCCCCTGGTCGATCCACTTGATCGGGTCGGATTCGATCTTGGTCCGGCCCTCCACGAGGATGCCGCCGATGAACAGGAACACCGAGGCGATGAGCAGCCCGAGGCCTGCCTTGGCGGGCAGCCCGCCGAGCTTGACCACGACGCGCTCCACGAACGACGGCCCTCGCTCCTTGGTCGGCTTGGTCCACTCCCGGATCCCGAGCGTCGTCGCGGGAACCACGATCCCGACGATGACCAGCACGACGACACCGATCGCGAGCAGGACTCCGAAATCGCGGATCATCGGGACCTTCGAGAGCCGCAAGGCCATGAACGCGACGACACCCGCGAGCGCGGCGACGATGAGCGGTGGGGCGAGGTTGGCGAGCGTCTCTGCGATCGGATGGGGCTCGCGGTCGAGGACGACTTCCTCCTCGACTCGGTTGTGGATCTGGATCGCGAAGTCGATGCCGAGCCCGATCAGGATCGGGAGCCCCGAGATCGTCACCAGCGACAGGTCGATCCCGATCCAGCCGAGGATCGAGAACGTCCAGATCACTCCGATCGTGACCGCGAGCAGTGGCAGCAGACGCCAGCGCACCCGGAACATCAGCGCCAGGACGACCGCCATGACCACGAGCGCGATCACACCGAGCGTGAGCATCCCGCCCTTGAGGTAGTCGTTGATCTCCTTGAGGTACACCGGCGATCCGGTGACGGTCAGGTCGAATCCCTCGAACTGTGCGGTCTCGAGGATCGTCAGCAGGTCTTCGGTGGCTGCCGACTGCGAGTCGAGGTCGAGGTTGCCGTCGAGCACGACGCCCCCGACGGCGGTCTGCTGGTTGGGGAACGTGCTGGCGAGCGACAGGCGGATGCCGCGCTCGGCGTCGGGCGGCGGTTGCGGCGCTCCGTCTGCTCCGAGCTCCACACCGGTGTTGTCGAAGATGAGTAGGTCGATCCATGTCGGATCGGGTTCGGGGCCGTCGACGGACGGGTCGAGTCCCCGATTCTCCGACGGGATCTGATTGAGGCGGGCCAGGCTCACGGTGACGTTCTGACTGCGGGCCTCGGCGCCGGCGGTGTCCCTCGTGGCGGCGGAGATGAGTGCCGTCTGGCCGGGACCGGCGATCAGCTCGTCGCTGTAGGTCAGCGATGTCAGCGGTGTGATCACCGAGAACACGTTGTCGACCTCGGCGAGCTCGACGTTGAGGCGTCGGAGTTCGGCGAGGTTGGCACCGACGTAGAGATCGGAGATGTCGCTGCCGTCCTGGGCGCTGAACAACAGGATGACCGTCTCACCGCCGAAGTTGTCCTGGAACTCGACGTTGTCGATCGCGATCTGCGAATCGGGGTTCAGGTAACTGTCCTGCCCGGTCGCGAACTCGATCTGGGTGAGCCCGATGCCGAGCAGGACGGTGATCGCCACCACCGCCGCCGTCACGAGCTTCCAGTGCTTGCCCAGCCAGACGCCGGCGTCCCTCCAAAATTTCTCCACGGCGGGACTGTAGGCGAACGGGAGGCACTCTCACCAGAGTCGGACGTCCCTGTCGATCCGCATCGTCGTGCCGCGGGCCCGCGGCGACGTCGATCGGGTGTGGGAGACTCGTGCATGATCGATCGTCGTTTCGAGATCGTGTCGAACGACGATGTCGACATCAGGGTGGCGGTCGCCGGCGAGGGCCCACTGATGCTGCTCGTCCACGGTTGGCCCGAGCTCTGGTACTCGTGGCGACACCAGATGGCGCATTTCGCCGAGCGCGGCCACACCGTCGCAGCGATGGACGTGCGCGGCTACGGGGGGAGTTCGAAGCCGGCAGCGATCGAGCGGTACGGCCTGATGGGATTGGCCGGTGACGCGGCGGCGGTGATCGATGCGCTCGGCGGCGGGAGCGCGATCATGGTCGGTCATGACTGGGGGGCACCGATCGCGTGGCAGACCGCCCGCCTCCATGCGGACCGGGTGACGGCCGTTGCCGGCCTGAGCGTGCCCTACGTGCCGGTCGGACCGATGTCGTCGATGGAGCTCTGGGATGCGTTGTACGCCGACAGGTTCTTCTACATGAACTACTTCCAGACGCCGGGTGTGGCCGAGGCGGAGCTCGGTGCCGACAACGCCCGCAGCCTCCGCATGATCTGGTACAGCGCGTCGGCTGAAGGACGCGGTGCATTGATTGCGCACAAACCGGCCGATGCCAGGATGCTCGACGGGTTGATCGACCCCGACCCGTTTCCGGCCTGGTCGACACCGGAGGACCTGGCGGTCTACGTCGAGGCGTTCGACGAAGGTGGGTGGACCGGCCCGCTCAACCGCTATCGGGCGCAGGGCATCGATGCCGAACAGCTCGGCTCGAAGACCGAGCCCGGCCCGGTGATCCGGCAGCCGGCCGCGTTCATCGCTGGTGAACTCGACCCGGTCAGGAACTTCGTACCCGGCGCGGACCTCTTCGCCGACCCGGGCGCGAACTGTGCCGATTTCCGTGGGGCGACCATCGTGCCCGGCGCCGGCCACTGGGTGCAGCAGGAGGCCCCCGAGGCCGTCAACGAGGTCTTGGAGGAGTTCGTCGCATCGCTCTAGCCGCCGCGCCGGTCAGCGCAGCTGGAAGCCGATGCCGATCTCGTCGTGCGGGTCGAACGTGAACGTGCAGGAGCCGGTTCGGTGGGCCCGGCCTCCGATCTCGGTCCGCACGCTTCGGTGCCCACCGACGATCGGGCCGTCTCCGAGTACACGTCCGGTGAACCGGGAGCCGACGATCGACTCGTGGAGCAGGGTGGTGGTGCGGGCGAGCTCGCCGTGACGGTCGAGCAGTGCGAGCCGGGCCGACGTACCGGACCCGCACGGCGAACGATCGACCTCACCGTCGGCGAAGATCGTCACGTTGCGCTGGTGGAGACGACCATCGGCGTCGGTGCCCAGACGTTCGTACCAGATCGTGCCGTAGCAGCCGCCGAGCCGCGCGTCGTCGGGGTGAACGGTCGCGGGGTGGTCGTCGATCGCCCACTTGATCGCCCTGCCGGCATGCACGAGGTCGGGGAGATGTTCGGGCGTGACGGTCAGGCCGACCCGGGCGGCGTCGACCGAGGCGTAGAACGCACCTCCGTACGACACGTCGACCGCGACGGAGCCGCCGGGGATCTGCACGACGACGTCGGTGGCGGTCACGTAGCTCGGCACGTTCTCGAATCGCACCGATCTCACCCGGCCACCGTCGACGTCGGCGAGGGCGTGCAGGCGCCCGGACGGCACGTCGACCCAGACCTCGGTGAGGGGCTCGACCGCCGCGACCCGTCCGGTCTGGATCGCCCACGTGACACCGGCCATGGTGCCGTGTCCGCATGCGGTCGAGAAGCCGTCCTTGTGGAAGAACACCATCCCGAACGAGCCAGTTCCCTCCCGCCCGTGATCGGGGTCGGGCGGGGTCACGAAGCAGCCGTACATGTCGGCGTGACCTCGTGGCTCGTTGACGAGGAACGCTCGCACGTCGTCGAGGTGCTGCTCGCTCCATTGGCGCCGGTCGAGCACCGTGGTTCCCCGTGGCGCCGGGACACCTCCGGTCACGATCCGGTAGGGCTCTCCGCCGGTGTGGTATTCGGCGGTCGAGATCTCTGTGGTCGCATCGATCATGAGGGGTCGATCATGACGGTTCGTTCCGGTCGGTGGAGCGATCAGGCCGGCGGATCGGTCAGCCGGATCGGGACGGAGTGGTGACCCGGGCCGGCGCCTCGTGGAACTGCATCACGTCGTCGTCCACGGGTGCTTGGGCGATGAACTTGAGGTCGCTGTGGTAGCGCTGGGTGTTGAGCCACGGCTCGCGATCTCCCTGTCGCGGCATCATCGCCATCATGCGTTGCACGTAGCCCGACGTGAAGTCGTCGATCCAGGGGCGCTGGGGCATGTCGTGATCGGAAGGTCGCAGCCGTGGGACGCAGTAGTCGGTGCCGCTGTCGCGCATGTGGTTGAGCAACCTGCACACGAAGTCGCACGTGATGTCGGTCCGCAGCGTCCACGACGCGTTGATGAAGCCGAATGACGAGACCAGGTTGGGCACGTCGGAATACGCGAGACCCTTGTAGGTCCAGGTCCGGCTGAAGTCGAGGGGTTCGCCGTCGACGGTGAAGTCCATCTCCCCGACGGTCACCAGCTGGAGGCCGGTGGCGGTGATGATGATGTCGGCGTCGAGGTGGTCGCCGGACTCGAGCTGGATACCCGTGGGTGTGATCGTTTCGATGTGATCGGTCACGACCGAGGCGTCACCCGAATTGAGCGCTTCGTACAGGTCGCCGTCGGGGATGAGACAGAGCCGCTGGTCCCATGGATGGTACGAGGGGGTGAAATGCTGCTCGACCATCTCGTCGCCGAGCGCTTCGCGGGTCATGCCGAGAAGCCGTTCCTTCACCTTCTCGGGCTGCCTGCGCGTCGCATCGTAGAAGAGCTGGCCGAGCGTGGCGTTCTTCTTCCGCGTGATCGTGTAGGCGAGCCGCTCGGGTAGGACCTTTCGGAGCCAGTTGGCGATTCGGTCCTCGGTTGGCCGCGCCAAGACGTAGGTGGGTGAGCGTTGCAGCATCGTGATGTGCTCGGTGTCGTTCGCCATCGCCGGTACGAGCGTCATCGCCGTCGCCCCCGAGCCGATCACGACGACCTTCTTGGCGGTGTAGTCGAGGTCGTCGGGCCACTGCTGGGGGTGTACGACCTCACCCGCGAAGTCGTCGATGCCGGGGAAGTCGGGTGTGTAGCCGCCTTTGTACGAGTAGTAACCGGAGCACATGAACAGGAACGAGCACGTGTACGTGACCGTTCCACCCGTGTCGGTACGGTTCGCCGTGACCGTCCATCGGGCGGCGTCGGTCGACCACTCGGCCGTCGTCACCAGGTGGTGGTAGCGGATGTACCGCTCGATGCCGTACTCGTCGACCGTCTCGCGCAGGTACTCGAGGATCGACGGACCGTCGGCGATCGACTTGGCGTTGGTCCACGGCTTGAAGCTGTACCCGAGCGTGTGCATGTCGCTGTCGGAGCGCACGCCCGGGTATCGGAACAGGTCCCACGTGCCGCCCAGCGTGCCACGCCCCTCGAGGATCATGAACGACCGGTCGGGGCATGAGGTCTGGAGGTGGTAGGCGGCGCCGATGCCGGAAATCCCGGCCCCGACGGCGATCACGTCGACGTGTTCGAATTCGGTCATGCCGTGAACCATATTGACCAGCGGGTCAAGTACGGGAGCCGGAAGTCTTGGGGAGCGGGCCGGGTTCCGAGCGCATGGTGCGAGCGAGGTTCGATGGTGCGGTCATCGCCGAGAGCGACGACGTGAAGGTGGTGGAGGGCATGACGTATTTCCCGGTCGACAGCGTCGATCACGATCGGCTGCTCGACAGCCTCACGACCAGCCGCTGCTTCTGGAAGGGCAAGGCGACGTACTGGCACGTGCAGGGCGACGACGACATCGCCCAGAACGCAGCGTTCACGTACGCGAAGCCGTGGCCGCTCGCCAAGAAGCTGGTGGCCGATCGCATCGCGTTCTGGCACGGTGTCGAGGTGACGCAGGACTGATGCTCCCACCGAGCGAGCGCGTCTGGGGCGATCGGCCGGTGCGACCCCGTCGCGATCAGTCGCACTGGCTCTCCCTGTTCGGTTCGGCCCGTCGTATTCTCTTCTCGACAGTGCCGTCCGGCCGGATCCAGCCGACCGGGGTGACGAGCGCCCCGATGACGGCCCGGACGCCTCCGAGTACGAGCCGTGGATCGCTGATTGGTGTCGTCACCGACTCTCCCGCCTCGCGGGCGGCGCCGACGCGATCGCGACTCCGCGACTGCCGAGCACCCCGGCGCGGCCGAACGGCGGGTCAGCGCTCTGCCGATCAGATCCTGCGCTGGAGGCTGCAGCGCTCCGGGGAACGCTCCGCCGGGGAGAGGATCGTGACGAGATCTCGGCTCGTTCGCCGGTCGTCGACTACTCCCCGTCGAGGTTCTGCTCCGAGATCGTCAGCGAGCGGACCCCGTCGACCTCGATCGTGATCGTGTCACCTTGGTCGGCCGTGATGCAGGCGTCGTCGACGCCGTCGTTGTTGAAGCTGAAATCGCTCCGCGAGTTCGGGTAGATGCAGACGAACCGGCCGGGATGGACGTCGAACCCCTCGATCGTGAAGCCGGCAACGAGACAGTTGGCACCGAAGCGGCACGGCTTCATCTCGCCCCGGATACGCACCTGTCGGTCGGGCGTGGCCGTGGTGGTCGACGAGAGCACGGTCGTCGGCGTCGGGCGTGTCGTGGTCGGCGCCGTGTTGGGTGCCGTCGCCTCGACCGAGTCCGTCGGCACCGATACCGCGCTCGCACCGATTCGGTTCGACGGATCGCCGTCGTCCGAGCTGAGGGACGAACCCCCGAGCGAACGCCACGCAACGAACGTGATCGCAACGATCAGGAGCACCGCGACGAGGCCCCACCAGTTGAACGTCCATCCCGACGAATGCACGACCGGCGTCACCGGCGCCTCCTTGCCTGAACCCGCGTCCCCCACGCCGGCCATCGTACTTTTCGGAGCGGCCACTGGAGCCGATGCCGGGAACCGCAGACTCCCCGGGGGTCCCGACCGTCATCGGTGCGACATGATCGACGGCCCCGAGTTCGGCATCCCGGCCGTCGCTCTGCGTCGAGCGTGTCGGCCTCGATCGCCTGGCCGGGACGGCCCACGAGAGGTACCCACGCCGGTCGATGGGGCCGGTTCTGCCACCGGGACGCCGGGACCCGCCCGGGCGACTTCATCCACCTCGGTCGATCGTCCGTCGACGGTGGCGCCGAACCGCGCCGTGGAGGTCTGACCTCGACGGCGGGCGCTCGCGGCAGCACCCGAACCGACCCGCTCATCACGCCGCCCGGCCACGTTCGGGCCTGCCGTCACCGGCGCACGTCGGCGTCGCCGGTCGGCTCAACCGGCTGGCGTGCGAGTGTTCTGTCGAGTCGGTCGACGACGGCGGCCCACGCCCGGTGGGCCGGGTCGATCAGGTCGAAATGGTCGGCGCCGTCGATCTCGATCAGGTCGATCGTGCCCGGCCGGTCGGGGTCGACCGAGAACGATGGAGGGACGACGTCGTCGTTCGAGCCGACCACCGACGTCGTCATCGGACCCTCGCCGAGCCGCGGGCGTGCCATCTCGTAGCGGTCGGGCACATCTGACGGCGACCCACCGAGTAACTCCGTCACGGCGCCATCTCCGAGCGGTTCGGCGGCGGCACCGACCAGATCGACGACGGCGCCCTGGCCGATCGCGATGACGGGAATGACCGCCGGTGACGCCCCTGGCGCATCCGTCGGGAGTGCGGCGCGACCTGCCGCCCACAGGGCCAGATGTCCACCGGCCGAGTGGCCGACCACGGCGACGCGAGCCAGATCGAGGCCGAATTCCCCGGCGAACGTCGACAGGAGATCGATGCCGTCGGCGACATCCGTGAGCGTTCCGGGCCAGCCTCCACCGTCGTCGCCGAGCCGGCGGTACTCGAGGTTCCAGACGGCGTAGCCACGAGTGACCAGGTCGGCCGCGAGAGGTTCCATCAACGCGAGCTCGTACTTGTTGCGCCAGAACCCGCCGTGGATCAGGACGACGACCGGCAGGCGTTGCCCGCCGGGTGTCGTGAGGTCGCCGAACTGCTGCGCGGCATCGCCGTACGGGACGCGAATGGCCGCCGATGTCGCCGGAGTGGTCGGAGCAGGGGGAGTCATCTCGGGCTCGTTACCGGTGGGCATCGCTCCACCCTGGCACGCCGTCACCGAGAGCTGCCACGGGAGTGATCTGCGAACACGCACGCGTCGTGTGGTGGCTCAGAGCTCGGGTCGTGGTCCGGATGGGTCGCGCCCGACGCCGGACGCCACACTGTGGCATGGCGACGTTTCCGAAAGAGGCCACCGATCACACCAGGGCGGTCAACGCTCCACGCGACCTCGGGATGGATCCCGACGACTTCGAGCGGGCCTCCCGGGGGTTGATCGCGCAGCACCCGACCGGCGTGATCCAGGGGGCCTGGGGCATCGCTTGGGACGTCGGCAAGTACGACTTCATCGAGCAGGGAGCGCCCAACCCCGACACGGTCAACCCGAGCCTGTGGCGGCAGGCCCAGCTCAACAACATCCACGGCCTCTTCGAGGTGGCACCGAAGGTCTGGCAGGCCCGCGGCTACGACATCTCCAACATCACCTTCATCGAGGGCGACACCGGATGGATCGTCATCGACCCACTCACAGTCGAGGGATGTGCACGCGACTGCCTGCAGCTGGCCAACGACACGCTCGGAGAGCGACCGGTCGTGGCGGTGATCTACACGCACTCCCACACCGACCACTTCGGCGGTGTGCTCGGGGTGACCAGCGAGAACGACGTCGACGCCGGACGATGCCGGATCATCGCTCCCGAGCACTTCCTCCGGGAAGCGATCTCCGAGAACGTGATCGCCGGGTTTGCGATGGCGCGTCGGGCGCTGTACCAGTTCGGGCCGCTCCTGCCCGCCGGCCCGAAGCAGCACGTCGACTGCGGGCTCGGCAAGGCGATCCCGCTGTCGCCGCCGGGTCTGCTGGCCCCGACCGAGGACATCACCCACACGGGCGAGGAGCTCGTCGTCGACGGCGTGCGGATCGTGTTCCAGATGACGCCGGAGACCGAGGCGCCCGCGGAGATGAACTTCTTCTTCCCCGACCGCGGCGCCGACGGCGGCTGGCTGTGCATGGCCGAGAACTGCTCGCACAACATGCACAACCTGATCCCGATCCGCGGCGCGCAGGTACGGAACTCGCTGGCCTGGTCGAAGTACATCAACGAGGCGATCGACCTGTTCGCCGACGAGGCCGCCGTGATGTTCGCCTCCCATCACTGGCCGCGCTGGGGTCGCGACGACGTTGCCGCGTTCCTGCGCAAGCAGCGCGACATGTACCGGTACATCCACGACCAGACGATGCGGCAGGCCAACCACGGGCACACGCCGCTCGAGATCGCCGAGATGATCGCCCTGCCCGACGAATACCGCACCGAGGCCCACACGACGGGCTACTACGGCCATCTCGCACACAACGTCAAGGCCGTCTACCAGCGCTACCTCAGCTGGTACGACGGCAACCCGGCCAATCTGTGGAAGCTGCCGCCCACCGAGGTCGGTCGACGCTACGTCGAGCTCGCCGGAGGCGCCGACCGTCTCGTCGCGGCAGCCCGCACGTCGTTCGAAGAAGGGGACTACCGCTGGGTGGCCGAAGTCGTCGGCCACGTCGTGTTCGCCGACCCGACGAACACGAAGGCCCGGGACCTCCAAGCCGACGCGTTCGAGCAGCTCGGCTATCAGAGCGAGTCGGCGACCTTCCGTAATGCGTTCCTCACCGGTGCCCAAGAGCTTCGCAACGGCCATCCGAGTCGGAACCCGGCGATGCGTCGCGGCTACCTCGACGCGATGACCGTCGATCAGTTGATGGATGCCACAGCGGTGCGGCTCAGGGCCGAGGAGGTCGGAGGGGTCGACGTCACGGTCAACCTCCGCTTCACCGACGTCGACCAGGACTGGCGGGTGATCCTGTCGAACCGGACGATGCACACGGCGGAAGGGCACGCCGCAGGGGCTGATGCGACCGTGTCGCTCGACCGGTCGGTCCTCATCGAGATCAGTTCGGCCGAGCTGACGGCGCCCGAGGCGATGGAGGCGAATCGTGCCGTCGTCGACGGCGATGCCGCGGCGTTCACGGTGCTGTTCGAGCACCTCGACGAGTTCTGGTCGATGTTCCCGGTGGTCGAGCCTTGATGCCCCGAACGACGCAGCACGCGAAGTGGACCTCGCCCGACTCCCGGGTACCGGTACCCGGGAGTCGTCGGCGATGAGTCGTTCATCGCCGACCAGGTCTCACACGATGCTGCCGGCGGCGACGATCCTGCCGAAGCCCCGAACGGCGTACGCACACGATTCGGCGGTGAGGTACCTCCTGCGACGCTGCTCGGTGTGGCCGGGCTCGGACATCCGGGTCAGCTCGTCGAGATCGACGCCACGATTCGCCGGTGAGCCCGAACTCGGTTCGTCACTCGACGATGACATCGCCGCCGGCATTCCGGCGCGCCATGGTCGCGCGACCGTCGACGAGCTCTTCAGACGTCCCGACCGATCCGTACCCCGCGCGAGAACCTTCCATCACCTGCGTGTCGTCCTGACCGCGGCGTCGTCGGATGGCCGCGGGCCGGGAAACACGACGCGACACTCGGCTGCATCACCCGCCTCGACGAACTCCTCGTTGGTGGACAGGGCCCACCGCGGCGACATGGCAGCGGCGTCCCCAATCAGCACCTGGACATCGGCCCTCGGGCCTCTCGGCACGGGGCCTTCGCGACGGACGTGGGCCCTTTGGAACTCGGAATTCGGGTCGCGCTACCATTCGGCTCGTGTCAGCGATCGGGGTGCACGGCCGATGGGTTGGCCACGCCCTCGTTCAGCGCAACCTTCGTGTCTGCTCGCGGCTCCAACAGCAGTCGACGCCCGTTCTGCTCCACGCTCCTCCTGGGTACTTGCTGGCCGAGCTGCAAGCCCATCTCCTCGATGAGCACCACGGCGTCGACGTGCATCTCGGCGACGACCAGCGGTCGCTCGGCGTTCTGTGGACGCTGAAGGTTCGGTTTGGCAGGGGCGATGAGCTCCAAGTCACGGCCTCCAGGTGCCCGTTGCCGTGGCCGGCCGCCGGCATCATGATCGGCCCCGACGAGCTGGGTGTCGCCGAGGCGGATCTTCCCGCGAGCGCACCAACCGACGCACAGCGACTCGTGCAGAGCTCGGAGGGCTGGCCCGAGTATCTGGCCTTCCTCGAGCGCAGCGGCACCGGCGCGGCCGATGATCCGGCCGTGACCATCGAGCGCGTCATCAGGACCGGCGCCCACGTCGACGGCCTGGTTGATCGCTGCCTGGGCCATCTGGGTGAGTCGGTCCGGGAGTCGTATGCCCAACTCGCTCGGTTCGATCGATTCACCGCTGCGATGGCCGAGTCCTTGCAGCCCGGCACGTCGATCGCCAGTGCACGCCGCGCCGGACTGCCCGTGGTCGACGAGGATGGCGGTTGGATGCGTCTGCTGGAGCCGATCCGCACGATCCTCTCCGGCGGATCGTCGACGCTCGCCTACGAAGCCGCCGGACAGATCAGTGGCGACCTGCTCGCAGCCGCCGGACCGATCGAGGCTGCGTCGATGCTCGCCAGGGTCGGACGCGCCGATGTCGGGGCAGCCATCCTGCGTGAGCAGCCGCAACACATCGTCGACGACAGCGACCAAGCCAGGCTGATCCCCCTGTTGCGGCTGTTGCTCGACGAAGCGAAGGACGACGGTCGCCTGGCACTCATGCTGGCGCGTGCCCACCTCCACCGATCGGAGTTCGCCGAGCAACGCCGGTACCTGCAGGCCGCTCGCTCCTTGGCCGACGACCAGATGGTCAGGTCGGTGGCCGTCGAGGCCGACGCCGAGCTGTTGGTGGCCGACGTCGGATCGCTGTCCCCCGACGAGAGCACGAGTCGGCTCGCTCAGCTCCGTGACGAAGGGAGCGAGCACCTCAGCCGCGTCGCCCAGATCCGGTTGCGCGAGATCGCGGCGTTGATCGACGCCAACTCGGGACGTCTTGGGAACGTCTACTCGGCGGTCGGTCAGCTCGAGGTCGTGGCGAACGAGTGGGAGTTGATCGGGGACCGCGGACGGTGCGCGATGACACTGCGAACCCTGTCATCGACATGTCTCGTCTATCTGGGGGACTACCGCGTCGCGATCCGGTCGATGGAACGAGCCTGTTCGCTGGTACGCAACCAACCAGGGCCGCTGCTGCGTTCGCTTCGACTGCTGGTCCATCTGCTCGCACTGGCGGGCGATGCCGAGACGTTCGTCACCAGGTTCGACGAGGAGACCAGGCTCGCACAATGGACGAACGCGCCACCGTGGCTGGACGCCTATCGGAGTTGGTCGCTGATGCTGCACGCCGCGATCACCGGCAACGCGGAGCGAGTCGCTCAGGCGCATGCCGAGGCCAGCGTCCGGCTCGGAGAACTGCACGGGCACGAGACAGGCGCACTCTTCCAAGCCGAGTCGGCACTCAGCTTCGCCCTCGTCGGTCGCGAGGCCGAGGCACGACACGCGCTGGAGGTCGCCGAGCACCGCACGGAGCTGGATCCGGTCGACCTGTTGATCGCCGCGATCACCGTCGAGTCCCGGGTCGGAAACGCATCGGCGGTGAGGGCGCTGGTGACCGGGCGGTGGCGCGGCATCGAGGTCCCCGCCGCCCGCGCATGGCGGGTCGATCTCGAGTGCATCGTTGCGATGCGGGGGCAACCGGTCGACTGGAGTTCTGCCGACATCGACGTCGTGCTCGCCGACGCGCAGCGTTTCGGGCTCCGCACCCTCGCTGAGCGCCTGTTCATGTCGGCAGGCGTCGACGTGACCCATTCTGTCGTCCGTGTGCACCTGCTCGGCAGCATGCAGGTCGATCTCGACGGCGTACGAGTCGCGCCGCCCGCCGGGCGCGCCGGTGAGTTGCTGAAGTTCCTGGCCGTCCTCGACCGCACCGTTCCGATTGACCTCGTCGTCGACCATCTCTGGCCGGACGCCGAGTTCTCACGGGGACGAGCACGGCTCCGCAACTGCGTCAACCGGCTCCGGGACCGACTCGGCAAACAGGTGGTCGTACGCTCGGGTGACACGCTCGCCCTGGGACCCAACGTTCAGACAGATCTGCGCGACTTCTGGGCCGCCGTCGCCGAGATCGGCTCAGATCGCGATGCCCGCGAGCGTGCGCTGGCGTGCTTCCAGGGCAACCTGCTCGAGTCGGATCTCTACACCGACTGGTTGATGCCCGAACGCGAAGCCGTGCGGAACGCGGTGCGGAAGATACTGCGAGCCGGCCTGGCCGACGGATCGATGTCGGCCGAATCGATCGCAAATGTCGAGCATCGGCTGACGCCCGAGGGTTGAGTTCACGCTTGCTCCACCCGGATCGGGTGGGGTCATGTCGCGCGGTCGTCCTGCGGCTCGCCCATGTGCCACATGCCGATGGCCACGTTCTCCTCAGCCGGCGCGGCGGGCGCGGTTGCGGAGACGGCAACGGAGACGGCGACGATGAGAGCGACGAGGTAGGTGGGGTAACGGGCCATGGCTCCTCCAGTCGATGGTTCTCGCGACATGAGACCCCAGGGGAGTGTCACGACCGTCCGCTCGTGGTACCGGGACGAGGGTGGGACGCGTCCCGTCGATGCTGTCCGTCATCGCCGTACCGGCACCAGACCCTGGAACACCATCAACACACATCCGAGAAGGGACAGAATCATGACGCAGTCGCTCCACATGTCACGCCTACTGAGCTTGTGGCTCGTCGACCTCGTCGAGGCCATGAGACGTGGTCTCGACAGCCGCTCATCGGGACGTCAGCGGTTCAACGCGCTGTGGATTCCCGTCGCCATCATCATCGCAGGGGCCGTCGCCATGACGATCTACTGCACGGTGCGCGGGTACAGCGGCTGGGAATGGAAGTGGACCTGGCGTGGACTCAAGGCCAGGTGTGTCTAGTCGTCGTATCCCGCGATGACTGGAACGGGGCCGCTGGTCGCTGACACAGCCGGCGGCCCCACCTCGTACCAACTACATCCAGAAGGAGGATGCAATGGAAACCACGCTGGCCGACAGGACCGTGGCAACGGTGCTGTTCCTGCAGGCGCTGATGGACTCGATGTTCGAGACCGTCACCGCCCGTGACGCTCGAACGAGCCGCTCGTTCAACGCGTTGTGGATCCCCATCGTGATCGTCATGGCGGGCGCCGCCGCGATGACCATCTGGTGCACCGTCAGGGGCTACGACGGATGGACCTTCTCGTTCACTTGGCGCGGTTTCCGCGCCAAGTGCGTCTGATCCAGGGTCCCGGAGAGTGGATGTCGCGTCTGGCGCGGCATCCACTCCCCGGAGTGCAAACCTCTTCTACGCTCACTGGAGAAAGGCAACGAATGTCTGCTCTGCACGCGAACGATCTGTCGTTCAGCTATGACGGTCGGATCTCGGCACTTGTCGATCTCACGTTCGAGGTGCCCGAGGGTTCGATCTTCGCGGTGCTCGGTCCCAACGGGTCCGGCAAGACCACACTGTTCCAGCTCTTGCTCGGCTTGCTGGTCCCGACCGATGGCGAACTGTTCACCATCGATGGTCCACCCGACGACCGTGCGAACAAGCGTCATATCGGGTGGGTGTCCTCGGAGATCTCCCAGGCGCTGTTGCTCACGCTCGACGAGTACTTCGAGCTCCTGAAGACCACGCAACCCGACTTCGACATCGACTTCGCGCACGATCTCCTGGAACCCTTCGAGCTGACCTCGGCTCGTCAGCGGCTCCTCGGTGCACTCTCCCACGGCATGCGGAAGAAGGCGCAGCTGGTCGGTGCGATGGCCCACCGCCCGCGCGTCCTGCTGCTCGATGAACCATTCTCCGGTCTCGATCCGCAATCCCACTTCATCTTGGAGGCTGCGCTCACCGAGCTTCGGAGTCGCGGCTCGACGATCGTGTTTGCATCGCACCAGATCGAGGTGGTCGATCACCTCGCGACCCACGTGGCCGTGCTCCAGGACGGCCGGCTCCGCGCCGTTGGCGAGCCGGCGGAGCTCTGTCGTACACACGGCGCTGACTCGCTTCGCTCGCTCTACCTCGCCGTGACCGGCGCCTCCGAGCAGACGAGACAGCATGCCGACCTGCTCGCCCGCTTACTCGAACGCTCAACCGCTCTCCCACTCTGACTCAACCGTTCTCCCACTCTGAAAGGACACTGCCATGAAAGTTGCCCGCCTCGGATCCTGCCTGACGTTCGCCGCCACGCTCAGCCTGGCAGTCGTGCTCGGTACGTTCGTCTTCGCCCTGATCTCCAACGAATCCAAGCGCATTCCCGGCACCCTCTACATCGAGGTGGTCTCGACGTCCGACGACGCTTCCGTCGGGATCTCGTGGGGTGCGGGGATCATCGTGCTGTTCGTCGCGAGCGCGGCAATCGCCTTGTTCGCCTCGTCGAACATCGGGCGCCCGGATCGATGAGGAAGATCTGCGCGCTCAATCTCCGACTCCTCGGACGGAGCATCGATCGGTCGACGGGCTCGCCACTCACCCGATGGCTGCTCACCGCCACCCTCCTGGCGCTTCCGGTGCTCATGCTTGCGGCCGGTGGCAGCGACACCGCGCTCGGTCAGGCGACGTCCTCGTCGGCGAACGTGGTCAACCTGCTGATCATCGCGCCAACGCTCGGTGCGTTGATCACGGTGTCGGTCACGATCGCGTGGCGCGTCGACCCGCGGTTCCTCGAGATCTTCGCAGTGAGCCCGCTCCCCACCGCTCGTTGGCAATTCGCCGTACTGGCGCCCAACATGGCGCTCGCTGCCTGGATCGCGCTCGCCACCTCAGCTCCACTCGGCCGAGACCTGATTCGAGCCACCGACCTGGAGGCGGGATCGAAGGCGATCGTGCTGGTCGCTGCGCTCGCCGCAGCGACGGCCGGTGTCCTCGGCGGAACGGTGTTGGCGCTCGTACTCCGCCACGGTGTCGCCCACCTGCCGAACAGCATGCGGACGACCGGCCGTTCCGTGGCGCTGCTCGGTGCATCGGGGGCGATCCTCTGGTCGGCACTGCGGTTCTGGACCTGGACCAACGACCGGATCGCCGGGTTCGAGCTCACCCGACTGTCGGATCCGGGCGCGGTGGCCACACACCCCTTCGACGTGGCCTGGGTCGGCTTGGCGACCGCTGGCGCAGCGATCGCGTCCACCGCGCTGCTCGTCCGCGCTGCGCTACGACTGAGGTTCACGGCGATCGAGAGTTCGACCACCGTCCCGTTCGCCTCCCTGCGACTCGGTGTCGCCGCCAACCCGTCGAGCCTGGGCCGTTGCTGGCTCCGGAGTCCTCACTCGGCCTCGCAACTCGGCCTCGCGCTCTTGGTCGCCGTGATCGGGCTGGCGGTTCCGGATCTGCGATGGCTGATGCACGCCAGCATCCTGCTCGCCGCGACGAGCTTCGTCGGCTTCGCACCGGGCAACGTCGGCATGCGAACGGTCGTCGGCGTCGGGGCTCGCGAACCGTCGAATTGGTTCCTGATCAACGGCGTCGGGGCCGTCGTGACGTGGGTCGTTCTCCTGGCCGTGTGGAGCGGCGTCATGAAGGTCGTCGGGGAGTCCGTGTTCGAGACAGCCATCGCTTCCACGGTGATCATGGCGATCGCCCTGGTCGCTGGGGGTCTCTTCGCGTACTCGTACGGCACGTCCTACGGTGCCGAGTTGGCGAATCTCGTGGTCTACTGCGTTGGCGCGGCGGTGATCATCGGGTTGATCGAGCGAGACGTGTTCGGCGGTTCGGCGACGGTCCTGTCCGGCTGGACGCTGTTCGTCGTGCTCGTCGCCCTGCTCACGTACACCTGGCAGAGCGCGAGCGACAGCAGGTGGAGGTTGGCTCGATGAGGTGGTCGGGTGCGGTCGCGATCACCGTGCGACGCTTTGCGCGCGCCACCTCCTGTCGGCTCGTGGTCGGGATCTCGGCGCTGACACTCGCTCTCGTGGGCGGCGCGTCGATCGCGACCGGGTCCGACTGGCGACTCCTGGCCGAGATCGCAGCGCTCGTCGTGGGCGGCGCAGGCAGCCTGCTGGCGCACGAGTTCGGGCACGCGCTGACGCATCAACTCCTCTACCCCATGCGCTCCTGGTCGCTGATCGGTGCCGGGTTCTCGCTGTCGGTTGTCGTCGAGCAGGAGGTCGACGGTCGCCGGCGCGCCGCTGTCGCAGCGGCGGGACCGCTCGCCGGTGCCGCTGTCGCACTGGCGCCGATCGCCGTGTCGCCGTCCGACGGTGTGTTCGCGCTGATTGCGGCGACGCACCTCGCGTTGCTGACACCGTTCGCCTCCGACGGCCGACAACTCATCGCAGGCCTGCGCTCGCCAGCGACGAGTTGATCGCAGCCGTTCTGTCAACGCGAAGGGAGTGTCGCGTCCCCGGTGACGTCCAGGTCGACTCGTCGGGAAGGCCCCCGATTCGGCGGTGCGCCCGAACGGGTCGTCGTCATCCGACGACGACGGTGGCCGAGGGGGATCGACCGAAGACCTCGGGCGCGTAGATCTCCTCGGCCCGGGCGGGAGGGACGACGAACGTGCCGGGCGTCGTGGCACGGGCCGTGTAGGTGTACTCGTACGTTCCGCCGGGGAGGTAGCTGCTGAACGCCTCGGCCCGGTCGTCACGGAGGTTCTGGTGCTCGAACCAGTTCCAACCCCAGAACCACGACGTCTCGAACGGCACGGCTCCGTCGTCGTTCCCGTCGTCACCTGGCGGCGGAATGGTCTGGGACACGGCCAACTCCGGATTGATCGGCTCGAGGCCGGCCGGGAGGGGATCGATCAGCGCGACATGGGTCCGGCGAGCATCCGCGACCATCGTCAGCCGGACACGGACCTTCGCTCCGGCGGCGATGGTCCAGGTGCCGTCGGCCTCGCGGCGGACGTCGTCGGGGTCGTCGACCGCTTCGTACACGCGGTCGACCACGAACCCTTCGTCGCGGGCGTCGAGCACGAGGTCCGAGGGGGCGTAGCGCAGGCCGAGTCGGTAGTAGAGGCGCCCGGCGCCGTCCTTGGACAGGGTGACCGTGGAGTCGCCGGCCGCGACGACCTCGGCCATCGGCACGAGCGTGCTCACCTGATCGGTCGCGCGACCCTCGAACGGCACCTCGGCTGCGTACAATTCACCCAGCCAGGCTCTCGCGACGAAGTCGGGGGTCACCGACTCGAACGTGTCGAAGTAGCGGTTGAGTGCGACGAGCACGAACGCGTTCTCGTGGGCGTTGTTCCAGCGGCCACGGGTCTGTCCACCGAGCAGCCCGGCGACGACCTTCGGGATCAGGTCGCTGTCGGGTGTCTGCGTGATCAGCGCATCGAGGATGATGCCATCGGTCTTGTGATCGCTCTGGGCGATGAGGTAGGCGTCCTCGTCGTACGAGGTTGCGAACGTTGCCGCACCTGCGGTCTCGACCGCCGAGTTGCGGAGCCGTCGCTCGATCGCTTCGCGCAGTGGCGGGTCGTCGATCGACGGCCACAGCCACGCCACGGCGTCGGGTTCCAGGTCGGCGCCGACGAACTCGAACAGCGCGGTCGCCTTGATGACGTCGCGCTTGCCGGCTTCGCCGCGGACGTAGAGCGCGTAGGAGCTGAGCGAGTTGCGGATCTGGTCACCGTACTCCGGCGGGAAGAACTCCTCGATCGACGCCAGGTGGGCGAGCGCCTGGTCCAACGTGGCAGCAGGCACCTCGTACCCGGCCTGCCGGGCGAGGACCAACGCATGGGTCGTCTGAACCGACACCCACGGGATCGACTGCCGACCGCGCTGCCAGTAGGGCCATCCGCCGTCGTCGTTCTGGAGTGCGGCCAGCGCGTCGAGATCGCGCTCGACTGCTGCATCGAGCTCGGTCTCGCTCGGCAAGCCGTCGGCGTCGAACGCGTCGAGCACGTCGCGCAACGTGGCGATTGCCATGATGCGCGATGCCAGGCCGTCGGCCGACTCGTAGCGATAGTCGGCCAGGTACAGCACGGCGTCGGTCAGCGCCTGGAGCGCCGTGGACGACGTGTTGATCTCGAGGCCTCCGAATTGCGGGAACACGTCGACCGGTGCGACCGTCGGTTGCGCGACCGCACCCTCGTCGATCACGCCGTAGGTCGCGAACGCCTCGGCGGTCGACGGTGTGTAGACGGGCAGTGCGATCTCGGTGGCATCGGTGAACCCGCCGCTCACCGCGGCGACCCGGAGCCGGGCGGTTCCCGCCTCGTCGGCCGCGGCCGGGAACCTCACCTCGATTCGGTCGTTGGCCGGCACCGTGACCGTCTGGCCGACCGGCCCGGTGAGCTCGAGATTCGAGGTCTGGACCGCCAGGTCGACCTCGAGGGCCTCGTCGGTCTGGTTCTGCAGAACGATCGGGAGTTCGAACTCGTCGCCGAAGTTCAAGAACCGAGGCGCCGACGGGCGGGCCTGAAGGGGCAGGCGGGCCGTGATCGTCGACTCGCCCTTGCCGAATCGTGTGGCGCCGTCGACCGCCACCGCCATGACGCGGTAGCGGGTGAGGTTGTCGGGGAGTGGGACGTCGACGGTGACCTGGCCTTCGCCATCGGTCGATTCCGATGGCGCATAGACCGCGAGGGCGTCGAAGTCGCTCCGCAGGTCGATCGGTTCGGCCGCCGGCCCGGCAGCCGAGTCGTCCCCGTAGAGGTCCGCGGATTCCTCGGCCGCCCCGTCCTCGCCGCCGGCGTCCGACGTGGCGGGGGCACCCGTGTCGGCCGTGGCGCGGCCGAGTTCCTCGCTGTCTGCGGTGACCTGGTCGGCGCGGGCGAGCAGAATGCTGGACCGCATGTACTCGCTGCTGAGGTTCGACCAGATGTCGGCGTAGAACACATCGAGCGGGTCGGCGAGATCGTAGCCCGTCAGCGACAGCACGGCTTCGTCGACGACCACGATCGCCACGTCGGCGCCGCTCACCGGGTTGCGGTCGGCATCGGACACCTCGACCGTGACCGTCGTGTCGCTGCCCGGCTCGACCGCCTCGGATGACGGCGTCGCCACCACGTCGAGGGCTCGCCGGAGGGGCGGGATCGAGAGCCCGATTCGACCGGTCGCGTACGCCGGCCGAGGAGGGACGTCCGGTTGGGGGTTCCCGTCGTCGTCGAGACGTTCGTCGGCGCCGACCATGTCGACCTGGACCTCGATGTTGGGGACCCAGTCCTCCTCGATCGGGATCTCGACGACGGCGCTTCCGTCTTCGGCCTCGAAGGGTGCGGTCGACACGATGCCGCCGCGCAACACCGTGACGACGCCGTTCGCCGGGGAGAAGGGGGCCTGTACCAGCAGTTCGGCGGTCTCGCCGACCGCGTAGGACTCGCGGTCGGGAACGATCGTGACCGTTCCCTGCTCGATGTCGCGGGTCGGCCGGCCCTCGCCGCCGCTGACCCATTGTGTCAGTTCGGTGCGGTTCGAGTGTCCGTCGTCGTCGGTGACGGTCGCGGTGATGCGGTACGTGCCACCGACCTCGGCGGCGAACCCGCATCGCATCGACCCGTCCGATGCGTCGGCGGTCGAGGTGATCGTGCACGTCAGTTCATCGGCGACCTGCTCGGACCACTCCCCGCCGTTGAGCACCCACTCCAGCCGGCCTGCCGTGATCGTGACGTTGCGGCCCGGCACAGTGCCGCCGTCGACGTCGGTCACGACCGCGTCGATCCGGATCGGGCTGCCTTCGCGGACGAACGCCCGGTCGCTCCGGAGGCCGACGTAGTACTCGGCCGAGTGGACGAGCAGGTCCGTCCGCGACGACCACGCCTGCCGGTTGACGTCGAAGACGGTGGCCTCGGCGGTGACGGCGGTCGGCAGGTCGACATCGGCCCCGTCAAAGTCGATCTGCAGGTAGTGGGAGCCGCCGGGGTCGGTCCGGCCGGAGAACTCCTCGTACTCGGTTGCCCCGCCGGGTCCGCAGTCGAAACAGGGGTCGAACGCTGCCTCGGCGGCGCGCTCGATGGCGACGTCACCGCCGTCGAACCACCAGGGTGTCCACAGCCCGAAAGAGTACTCGTCCCAGTTCGGGGGGCGGTACGTGGCGGCGCGCTTCGAGACCAGCCAGTCGACTTCGGTGTCGGCGAGTGGGCCGCCCGAGAAGTACTCGGCGTCGACGCGAACCGTGGCCGGTTGGGCGACGTAGAACGGTTCGGCCGACTCGTTCGTGATGGTGACCTCGAACTCCGGTCGCCGGAACTCCTGGATCGAGAACGGGTGGCTGGTCGAAGCGAACTCGTTCGGGTCCAGACCGACCGCCTGGAACTCGACCCACGCCGGCCCCAGGTTGGACCCCTCGGGGAGGTCGATCATCACGTTGAAACCGCCCAGCGCGTTCAGGTCGGTCGTGCCGGTGGCGAGCTCGTTCCCCTGCGCGTCCCAGGCGGTGTACCGCACGCTCACGTCGTCGCCGTAGAGCTCCAGTTGGGCATCGGCCGACCAGGCAAAGTTGCGGAGCCATCCGGTGATGCGTACGGTCTCGCCGGGCCGGTAGACGCCGCGATCGTCGAAGACGTACCACCTGCCCTCGTCGGCCCGGGTGCTGGCCTGCCAACCTTCGTACCACTGTGCCGGGAGGAACGACGTGCCGTCGCCGGCGTTGGTCCACAGGCCGAGCACGCCCTCCTCACCGAGGTCGAGTGCCGCGAGGCCTTCCTCGTCGGTGGTGGCGATGCGCCCGTCGCCGATCAGCTCGACGGGAAGGCCCCCGATCGGCTCGCCGGTTTCGAGGTCGGTCGTCCAGATGACCAACCGCTCGTTGTCGAAGAACGCGTCGATCCCGATCGTCGTCGACTGCACCCAGGCGATCGTGGGACGGTTGCGCCAGTAGTCGTCGTCGTTCTCGGAGAACTCGCGCGTGGGATCGATCCTGACGACGAGCTGGGAGCCGACCTCCGCGAATGCCGACGAGAGATCGATCGCCGTCTCGACGTACTCGTCCTCGGCGGCGTCGATGTCGATGATCGCGTCGACGATGAGGGGCCACTCGGGATCGGGTGCGTTCTCGTTCGACCACATCGCCTCCTGGTAGGCCCGGAACGCATCGAGGTCGGCGGGTGACACGGCCCAGGCGCGGGCACGGATCGAGTCGTGATTGACCGTCGTGACACCGACGTGCTGCGTCTCGGCGGTCGGATCGACGGTGATCCACTCACGTGTCAGACCGATGAGCGCCGGACGCGCCGATCCGACCCGGAAGTCGACCGAGGCGGGTTCGCCGAGCGTCTGCCCGAAGACGTCGGCCAGTTCGGCATCGAGACGCACCGTGTAGGTCGTGCGACCCTCGGTCGAGCCCTGGAGCTCGATGATGCTGCCGAACACGTTGATCGTGAGGTTCGGAATCGCGGGGTCGATCTCGATGAGATCGGCGGAGAAGCGCTCGGGGTCGAGGGCGTTGCTGAACTCGAGCACGAGCGGGGTGCGCGGTTCGCAGCCGCTCCCCGAATCGCACGACGTCCGCACGAGCTCGAGCGAGCCGAACGTCCGCCCCGTGTACGTCGCCGCCACTTGATTGGTGCGCGGCCCCTCGGCCGACGGCGTGCCGGGTCCGATCGTGACCGTGAACGGGCTGTCGGGTGGCAGCTCGCCGGCCGGTCGGAACGCGACCGCGCGGCCGTCGAGGGCCTCACTCAGCGCGGTTCTCGCGTGTTGGTCGGCATCGATCTCGTCGGGAGTCGCGAGCCGCAGCGGGGTCTCCACGCCGTCGGCGTCGAGGGTGGTCGTCGCGAGTACGGCGGCAGGGTCGACACGTTGGTCGAACACGGCGACGAACACCGGAGTGAGCGAGGTGGTCTCCGCATCGCCGACGAACCGCGTGACCGACGGCGGAGGCGTCGAGAACGTCCAACTGACTTCACGCGGGAGACTGCCCCCCACGTCCGACGTGGTCCCGGCCGGCACGGTGACGACGTATTCGGTCGCAGCCGGCAACCGGTCGAGCTCGTCCGGCTCGACCTCGAATCGCAGCGTGCGCGTTCCGATCCAGCGCCAACGACCATCGATCGACGGCGTGATCTCGACCGGCACGTCGGCGCTGCCGAGCTGGTCCAGCGTGGTCAGGGGCACCATCGGCTGGTCGAAGGTGACGCTCACGAACGGCGCGACGTCGACCTCGCCCTCCGGTTGGAATCTGACCACGTCGAGCGGCCCGCCGGCGGATGGGTCGGGCTCGCCGTCGATCGGGGCGGGTGGGAACGCGGTCTCGATCGTCTCGGCGACCAGCGGTGGTGGGAGGGTCTGCGGGGGTCGCGCGAATTCCGTTCGATCGGTGTCGGGAACGTCCCATGGTGGCAACCGATCGAAGATCGCATCGACGTCGGCGGGGGCGATGGGCGTGCCGTCGACGATCACCGTCGCTTCGGCGATCTCGCCTGCCGGTGCACCTTCGCTCAGTCGCAAGCCGAGCGGCGCGGCGGCGTCGAGATCTCCCGTGGCGGCTCCCTCCACGTTCACGATCGGTTCGTCCGCCGAATCGCCGGACGAGGACGGGGCAGTGGTGTCCGGCGGCGGCTGCGACTCGTCGTCTCCACCGAACCAGCACGCCGACAGGGCGACGGACAACACGACGACCGCTGCAGTCCGTCGTCTCACCGTCCCGCTTGACATTTCGCCACCGCTCCTCTCGGTCATCAACCCTACGAACTCAACGGTGATTTGACGTGGCGTGTCGCCGGGTGGTTCCCGCGAACACGAGGATTCCGTGATGTCGCGGGCAGGGTCAGACACCCCACACGATCGGCGTCCATCTGAGGATGTCGACCGGGCCGTCGTCGGTGACCGTCGCGCCCGTGACCTCGAACCGCATCAGCCGACCGGAACCGACCGGCTGCCGCTCCGCGAGCCGGTGCCGGAACTCGAGCAGGTCCCCTTCGTAGGCCGGGCCGATGTGATCGCAGCCGTCCCAGCCCTGCACTGTTGCGAGCCCGGGAAGCATCCGCGTCAGCGACGCCTGGGCAAGACCCTGCACGTGGCCGCCGTACACCAGACGGCGCCCGTCACGGGTCTGCGTGTGGTCGCGATGGACCGCGGCCTGGTTGAACGTCATGCGGGCGAGGGGAGCGGCCATGTCGACGTGATCGCGCAACGGGTCGGTCCGGGTCTCACCGGTGGGCCAGTCGGTGGCGATCATGCCGTCGAGGCTCCACGCCGGTACCGCGTCGACCAATTCGTCGAGCGGTGTCGGATCGGACGGACCAGGGATGTCGTCGGCATGCCCGGGCTGGCCGGGGCCGCGTCCGCGTACGAGTGCGCAGCGCTCGTACGCGACGACCGGGCCGTCCTCGGTCTCCGAACGGATGCCGAGCCACACCTTGCCGCGGAACTGGTCGCCCTTGGGAGCGGAGTCCTTCAGTCCGAGCACGGTCGTCGTCGTGCGGAGCGTCTGGCCGACCTCGACGGGACGCAGGACGCGTACCGACCGGTAGTAGAGGTTCGCGATCGCCTGGCGGGTGGCCATCGTCGTCTGCCCGATCGAGTACTGGAGCACCAGCGCCGGGTTCACGATCGCACCCGACGACCCGGAAGCGGCTCGGTAGGCGGCCGAGTCCGCCGCCATCGCATGCTGGTCACCCGTGATCGCCCGGTAGACCACGTTGTCGGCGCCGGCGAGCGTGACGGCCGGCAACGGAGGCAGCGTCGCCCCCACCGAGAAGTCCTCGTACAGGGGGCCGAGCTTCGAGGTGTCGAACATGTGGATCTCCGGATGTCGCTGGTGGCCGCCGATCGGGCGGATGAACGGTCGCCATCGTGCCACCTGCCGGTGGTCTCGGACCACCTCGCACCGCCTACGGTGGTGACGTGACCGACGAACAGCGACCCTACGGCGGGGGCGACAGCGACCCAGCCCTGAAACGGGTTCGCACCCGCCACTTCCAGCGGGCCAAGGAGCAGGGCATCAAGATCACCGGCCTCACGAGCTACGACTTCCTGTCGGCGGCGATCTTCGACGAGGCCGGCATCGACTTCCTGCTGGTCGGTGACTCGGCCGGCAACACGGTGTTCGGGTACGACACGACGATCCCCGTCACGCTCGACGAGTTGATCCCTCTGACCCGTGCGGTCGTTCGCGGCGCCAGCCGCGCCCTCGTGATCGCCGACATGCCGTTCGGTTCGTACGAGAACGGTCCCGACGAGGCGCTGGCGACGGCGATCCGGTTCATGAAGGAGACGGGTTCGCACGCCGTCAAGCTCGAGGGTGGTGTCCGGAGTTCGAAGCAGATCAAGCGTGTCGTCCGTGCCGGCATCCCCGTGATGGGGCACATCGGCTTCACCCCGCAGAGCGAGCATGGCCTCGGCGGTCACATCATCCAGGGCCGAGGTGACGACGGGGCCGAGCGCCTGCTCGCCGACGCCCACGCCGTCGAGGACGCGGGTGCGTTCGCCGTCGTGCTCGAGATGGTGCCCTCGGCGATCGCCGGTCGGGTCACCGACGAGCTCTCGATCCCGACGATCTCGGTCGGCGCCGGCCCCGAGTGCGATGGTCAACTCCTGGTCTGGAGCGACTGGGCCGGCTTCACACGTGGCCGGATTCCGAGGTTCGTGAAGCAGTACGCGAATCTGGGCGAGACGTTGCTCGGTGCGGCGCGTGCGTTCAAGGACGACGTGGAGGCCGGCGTCTATCCGGCGCCCGAGCACGAGTACGGCGAGTAACCGATGGGGTTCGTCCCCACGATCGACGTGTCGGGCGTGCCACGCGCGACCGCGGCATCCGTCGCCTCGGCGTGTCGCGAGGTCGGCTTCTTCCAGATCGTCGGTCACGGTCTCGATGCCGGCCTCGAGTCCGAAGCGTGGGACGTGGCCTCGTCGTTCTTCCGGCTGCCGTCGGCCGAACGGGCCGCCGTCTCCATCCCCGATGGCGGGGCCTACGGCTACGGCTCGTTGGCGGTCGAGCGTCTGGCCGCGAGCCTCGGTGTCGACACCCCGCCCGATCTGAAGGAGACGTTCTCGATCGGACCGCCACCCGACCGCGTCGAATCGGTGGATGACCCGTCGGCCTCGTTCGTCTTCTCGGCGACACCGTGGCCGCGCAGGTTGCCGGAGATGGAGCAGGTCATGCGTCGCTACTACGACGCGCTGGCGGGTCTGGCCGGACGACTGATGCGGGTGATGGCGGTGGCGCTGGGGTTGGATGAGACCATCTTCGACTCGTCGATCGACCGGCACACGTCGGCCTTGCGGCTGCTCCACTACCCGGACATCGCGACCCTCCCCGTGATCCCCGGTCAGATGCGTGCGGGCGCCCACTGCGACTACGGAACGCTCACCCTGCTGCGCCAGGACGATGCCCCGGGTGGATTGCAGGTCCGTGGAACCGACGGGGCCTGGCACGACGTTGCCGCAGTCGACGGCGCCTTCGTCGTCAACGTCGGTGACGCGCTCGAGCGATGGACGAACGGCCGCTGGCGCAGCACCGTGCATCGCGTGGTGGTGCCGCCGGACGCCGGTCGCAGTTGCGAGCGCCAGTCGATCGCCTTCTTCCACAACGCGAACTGGGATGCGATGATCGAGTGCCTGCCGGGCTGCGTCGCGCCCGGCGAGGCTCCGAGACATCCGCCCGTGACCGCGGGCCGACATCTCATGGACAAGTTCCGGACGACGCAGTGATCGGCGCGGATCGGGAACAACGGATCCCCACGTTCAAGCCCCGCCGCCGGCAGTTGACGCCGGCGCGGGCGGCGCTCTACGAGCGTCTCCGGCCGACCCTGTGCCTGGATGTCGACGGTCCACCGCTGAACGCCTCCGCCGAGTTCGGTCGTACGGCGCCACTCGTGTTCGACGTCGGAATCGGCTTCGGCGATTCGTTGACGACCTCCGCAGCCGCCGTGCCGGCGACCGATGTGATCGGTGCCGACGTCCACACGCCCGGCATCGCCTCGACCATGGCGCGCGTCGAGTCGATGGGGCTCACGAACGTCCGGCTCGTGCACGGCGATGCCCTCCGGTTCGCCGACCGCTTGCCACCGGCATCGCTGAGTGGCATCCGGATCTACTTCCCCGACCCGTGGCCGAAGGCCCGTCATCGCAATCGTCGAATGGCATCGCCCGCCAACATCGAACGCTTCAGCCGGCTGCTCCGGCACGGCGGCACACTCCACGTCGCCACCGACATCGACGACTACGCCAGACAGGTCCTCCAACTCTGTGCGCTCCACCCCGAGCTCGACGGAGGAGTGATCGACCGCCCGGTGTCGAGACCGGTGACCCGTTACGAGCAGAAGGGCCTCGACGCCGGGCGCACCGTGACCGATCTCGTCTACCGACGCCGGGGTCGGTGAGCCCCACAACTCGCTGCGGTACTGTTCGACACATGCCGGTACCGGGCTCGGTCGCCACCCACCGCCGCCCGCGCCCGCTGCTGTCGCAGCGGGCCGAGGCCCGACTGGGCCCGCGCCATCGGGAAGTGCTCGACGAGCTCGAGGCGCTGTTCCTGCGCGACGGGTTCTCGGGGCTCAGCGTTCGAGAACTGGCCGCGAGCGTCGGCTGCTCGCGTCGGACCCTGTACGAGGTGGCGCCCTCCAAGGACGAACTCGTCATGATCGTGCTCGACCGATTCCTCCACCGTGTGGGTCGGGCGGCGCTCGACGCGATCGACACCACGCGCTCGTACGCGGACCAGATCACCGCATATTTCCTGGGCGGCATCGAACTGCAGCGCCTGAGTCACGTGTTCGGTGAAGACCTCGCCGACGACGCGGCAGCCCGGCGCCTGTTCGACCGCCACTACGGGTTCGTGATGGCCGTGACCGAACAGCTCGTGAGCGATGGCGTGGAATCTGGTGAGTTCCGGCCGGTGTCGCCCGCGATCGTGGCGGGAGTCCTGGCCGGCACGGGCATGTTCTTCAACCAGCCGGACGTCCGGAACGACGCCGGCCTCGACCTCGAACGAGCCATCGAGGGAGCGCTCGAACTCGTGGTCCGGTCCATCCGGGCATGACGACCCGGCAGCTCGCTCGAGGCGTGGCCGCAGCGGAATCGCGGGCGCACGACTACGATCGGAAGGCGTATGACCGCTGCCCGACCCGGTGATCGCGCCGCGTTGATCGACCTGCAGCGACTCCTCCTGCCGCCCGTGCTTCCGCCGATCGGATGCACCGAAGCCGCGGTGCAGTACCGGGCACACAACGACGCACTGCGTCTCGGTGGCGACTGGTACGACCTGATCGACCGGCACGACAATCGGGTGGTCTCGATCGTGGGCGATGTCGTCGGCCACGGCGTTCGCCAGATCAGCGTGATGGGCCAGCTTCGTGCGGCGTCGAATGCGCTCGCCCGTTCACTCGGCGATCCCGCCGACATGTTGCGAGTGCTCGACGCCTTCGCCGCCGATGTCCCCGGGGCGGAATACGCGTCGGCTGCCGTCCTGATGCTCGACGGCACCACGACGGCGTCGATCTCGTCGGCAGGCCACCCGCCGCTGCTGCACGTCAAGGCCGCCGGTGGACATGCACTCGTCGAAGAGGGCCGTGGTCCGCTGCTGGCCATTCCGGGCCATCGCGAATCGGCGACGTTCGAATACGAGATCGACGACATCTTCGTGCAGTACACCGACGGACTGATCGACCGCCGGGGGCGAGAGGTCGACGACATGCTCGACGAGATCGCCGAGTTCGTCGGTCACTCGGTGGGCGAGTCGTGCGAGAAGATCGCTGCCGGTCTGATCGACGGGTTCGCCGGCGACGCCGATGACGACGTCGTGGTGGTGGTGCTCCGGCCGCGAAACCACCGTGCCCCCGACTATCTCCTTCGACCGCAACTCGCGCCCACGGCCCTGTTCGGCTGACCGGAGATCGTCGCGTCGGCACGTGCTCGACGCAGAGGCACGAGCCCCCGCCTGCCACCATGCCGGGATGGGCGCATTCGAGACGGAGACGGCGCTGACCGCCGCCGGCGCCGGCCGCTGGTTCGTCGAGCTGTCGACCAGTTGGGACATCGGTGAGAACGCCAACGGCGGCTACGCGATGACGCCGGTCCTGAGAGCGCTCGCCCAGGTCGGTGGCCATGCCGATCCGATCTCGGTGACCACCCACTTCCTGCGTCCGATTCAGGGCGGGGGACGGGCCGACGTCGGCGCCGAGCTCGTCCGCCGCGGCCGGACGGTGAGCGTCGCGAGAGGCGTGCTCTCGCAAGGGGGCAAGGACCGCCTCACGGTCACCGCTGCGCTCGGCGACGTGGGTGGTGACCACGCCGACCCGTCGATCGACCTCCCGCCGCCCGAGTTTCCCGGCCCCGAGGACTGTGCGGATCGGAGCGGTTCGCTCCAGGGCGTCGACCTCGCGATCGCGAGTCGCGTCGACGTGCGGCTCCCGCCCGCCCGGACGCTCCTCGGAGCCTCGGACGATGCCGTGACGGAGGGCTGGATACGATTCGCCGACGGCACGCCGCCGTCGGCGCTCGCGCTCCCGCTCTTCGCCGACGCGTTCCCGCCGTCGCTGTTCTCGAAGTTCGGCCGTGTCGGGTGGGTACCCACGATCGAACTCACCGTGCACGTCCGCCGTCACCCGGTCCCCGGCTGGATCCAGGCCAGGTTCGAATGCGACGACCTGGCCGACGGTCGGATGGTCGAGTCCGGCACGCTCTGGGACTCCGAGGGTCGGGTCGTCGCCCGCTCGCGTCAGATCGGTCTGCTGCTCCAGGTGTGACGGGTGCGCGACCGGGGATCGTGTGCTGCTCCTGCCGTCAGCCGTTCATCAGGGTGTTCAGCCGCTCCACCGACTCGATGAACTCCTCGATCATCTCGTACACCACGCGGGTCGCCGACTTCGACTCGTTCATGTTTCCCACGATCTGCCCGACGAAGTAGTTGGCGAGTTGGCTGGCGCCACTGCCCTCGTGATGCGCCGCCCGGTCGATCCGTCGGATCGCCGTGTCGATCAGGATCGGCTGGAGTGGCATACCGAGCGGGTCGGGCGTGTCCGGCCGATCCCACTCCTCGGTCCACGCCGTCTTCAGCTGGCGCGCGTGTTTGCCGGTCCGAGAACGCGAACGGACGGTGTCGGCCGATGATGCCGACAGGAACTTGTCCTTGACCGCAGGGTGGGTCTCCGCCTCCTCCGTGGTGAGCCAGACCGACCCACACCACACGCCCTCGGCGCCGAGCGCCATTGCCGCGGCCATCTGACGGCCTCGACCGATCCCACCTGCTCCGAGCACGGGCGTCGCGCCGACCGCATCGACGATCTCGGGGATCAGCACCATCGTGCCGATCTCGCCGGTGTGGCCTCCTGCCTCCGAGCCCTGCGCGATGATCACGTCGACACCGGCGTTGACGTGTCGCTCCGCATGTTGGGCGGCTCCGGCCAGCGCGCCGACGAGACGTCCCTCCTCGCGGACCCGTTCGATCATGTGGGCGGGCGGCGGGCCGAGCGCGTTGACCACGAGTGCGGGCCGATGCGCGAGGGCGATCTCGATCTGCACGTCGGCGCGGTCCTCCGAGAACGGCGCCGCTTCGCCGCCACCGCCGACGAGCCCGCCGGTGCCTGCGTCGGCGGGTAGCTCCGGCACGTCGTAGCGCTCCAGGATGTCGTCGACGAACTCCTGGTGTTGCTTCGGGATCATCGCGATCAGGTCCTGGAGCTTGATGCCGCCCTCGTCCGACCCGGCGTACTTCGCCGGAACGATCAGGTCGACACCGTAGGGGCGGTCGCCGATCTCGTGCTCGATCCAGTCGAGGTCGATCTCCAGCTGGCGGTCGCTGTGCCCCACGGCGCCGAGTACGCCGAGGCCACCCGCCTTCGAGACCGCGGCGACGACGTCGCGGCAGTGCGTGAACGCGACGATCGGAACGTCGATGCCGAACATCTCGGTGATTGCGGTCTGCATGCGATCGACGGTACCAGTCGGTCCGAACCGGTACCCGACCGAGGCTCACCGCTAGGTTGCCGGCCGTGGCACTTCCGCTGGACGGCATCCGTGTGATCGATCTCACGTCGGTGATCATGGGACCGCTCGCCACCCAGATCCTGGCCGATCAGGGCGCCGACGTGATCGCCGTCGAGGATCGACGTGGCGACACGAATCGGTCGATGGGGTCGGGTGGGCACCCCGAACTGTCCGGAGTCGCGACCAATCTTCTCCGCAACAAGCGCAGCATCGGCCTCGACATCAAGTCGCCTGCGGGGTACGAAGCACTCGGCCGGCTGGTGTCGACGGCCGATGTCGTGGTGACGAACCTGCGCCCCGGCTCGCGAGCGCGGGCCGGGCTCACCCATGACGTCCTGAGCGCGCTCCGACCCGGTCTGATCTTCTGCGCCGCTGCGGGATATCCGGTCGATCATCCTCGCGCCGACGCGCCCGCCTACGACGACATCATCCAAGCCGCGAGCGGTGTGGTCGACCTCAACCAGCAGATCGGGCTGCCACCGGTGCTCATGCCGACGCTGGTCGCCGACAAGAGCGCCGGCCTCGTGATCGCGAACACCGTGCTCGCCGCCCTCGTGCGACGCGAACGGACGGGCGAAGGCTCCGACATCACGGTTGCGATGACGGAGGTCATGCGGGCATACCTGCTGGTCGAACACGGCGCGAACGCGATCCCGGAACCGCCACGCGGCCCCGCCGGGTACCCGCGCATCCTCAATCCCGATCGACGGCCGCACCCCACCGCCGACGGCATGATCAGCGTGCTCCCGTACGATGAGCACCACTACGAGACCCTGTTCCGGTTGGGCGGTCGGGAGGACCTCCTCGACGACCCGCGGTTGGCGACCCGGCGGTCGCGGATCGAGAACGGGCCGTCGCTGTACCAGGATGTCGCCGGCGTACTGAAGCAGCGGACGTCGGCCGAGTGGCTCGCGTTGCTCGGTGACGCCGGCATCCCCGCAAGCGAGGTCGGCGCACTGGCAGACCTCGTCGCCGACCTGCCCCTCGCCGATCACCCGCATGCGGGCCGCTACCGGGTGACGCCGCCATTGACCGGTGTGGCCGCGACCACCGACATCGTGCGTCGCCCGGCGCCGCTCCAGGGCGAACACAATCGCGAGGTGCTCGGCGAGATCGGCTACTCGACGGAGGAGATCGACCGTCTCGAGCAGGGCGGCGTGCTGTTCACCGGGACGGCCTGACCGGGGCTACGGTCGGATTCGTGACCAGTAGTCAGATCGGACGTCCACGCTCGGTCGTTGCCGACCTGCCGGCGTATCGCCCGGGAAAGGGCGCCGCCCAGGCCGAGGCGGAGCACGGCATCACCGACGCCATCAAGCTCGCATCCAACGAGAACCCGGCCCCGCCGCTCGATCCGATCCTGCGAGCCGTCGCCGAAGCCGCCCACGGCGCCAACCGGTACGCGGATCATCGGGCGACGGCGGTGCGCGAGGCGCTCGCGGAGCGACTCGGCGTCGATCCGTCGATGGTGACCGTCGGCTCGGGATCGGCCGGGATCCTGCAGCAGCTCGCCTTCGGCTACATCGATCCGGGTGACGAGGTCGTCTTCCCGTGGCGATCGTTCGAGGTCTACCCCGTGTTCACGCAGCTCATGGCCGGGCGGTCGGTGCAGGTTCCCCTCGCCGCCGATCTGGGGGCCGACGTCGACGCCCTCGCAGCAGCCGTGACCGACGCGACGAAGATCGTCTTCCTCGCCACCCCGAACAATCCGACCGGTGTCGCCACCACGAGGACGGAACTGCGGTCGTTGCTCGAGCGGGTGCCACTGGGCACGGTCGTCTGCATCGACGAGGCCTACCGTGAGTTCGTCGACCCCGGGTTCGGCGACCCGGTCGCCGAGCTCGTCCCCGATTTCCCGAACGTGGTCGTGACCCGGACGTTCTCGAAGGCGCACGGACTCGCCGGGCTCCGGGTCGGATACGCCGTCGGGCACCCCGACGTGATCGCGACCGTCGACAAGACGATGTTGCCGTTCACCGTCAACGGTCTGGCCCAGGCCGCGGCACTCGCGGCACTCGATCACGACGCCGAGATCAGAGCGCAGGTGTCGAGGATCCTGGCCGAGCGGGCGCGGGTCGAGGTCGAGTTGGCGGCCGCCGGCTGGAGCCTTCCGAATCATCAGGGCAACTTCGTGTGGCTCTCCGTCGGCGATCGCACCGACGACGTGGCGATGAGCCTGGAACGCAACGGTGTGGTCGTTCGTCCGTTCAGTGGCGAAGGCATCCGGGTCACGATCGGCACGCCGACCGAGAACGACCGGTTCCTGACCACGTTGGCCGAGGTCACCTCCCCGTGAAGCATCATCTTTTCCCGAGCGACCCGAGGACCGTCGGGAAGGACCCCGACTACCGCTTCTCGCTCGCCAACGAGCGGACCTTCCTGTCCTGGATCCGCACCGCGCTCGCACTCGCCGCCGGCGGACTCGCCGCAGTGACGATCCTCGACGACTTCACCGGTGAGGAGTACCTCGGCGTCGGTCTCCTCGCATTGAGCTTCATGACGGCCGCGAGCGCCTATCGCAGGTGGGCGTTGAACGAGCGCGCGATGCGCCTCGACGAACCGCTGCCGCCCTCACGTCTGCCGATGCTCATGGCGATCGGCGTCGCATTCGTCGCCGTGACGGCGGCGGTGCTGTTCGCGGTCGATGCGGCGTGAGCAACTCCCGTCCCACCAGCGTCTTCGACCCAGGTCTGCAACACGAGCGCACCGCGCTCGCATGGGAGCGGACAGCGATTGCCTCGATGGTCGCGGGCGTGCTGATGGCGAGGTATGCCTCGCTGTCAGTCCACTTCGTCTTCGCGTTCGTCGGTCTCGCCCAGGTGGTGGCCGGTGCCGGCCTGCTGCTCTGGAGTGCGAAGCACTACGACGACCTGCACGGCCCGCTGCGCTCGGGTGAGAGCCCGGTCCATCCGACGGCGACCCAGGTGGTGGGCGTCGGTGCGGTGCTGTTCACCGGCGCCGCGTTGGTGTTGGCCGCGATCATCGCCGTCACCGGCTGAGCGGACCGCGAACCGACGTCGTCCCCGCTGACGACGTACGGTTGGAGCATGCAGCGCCGGGCGACGATCACCGGCTGGGGGAAGTGCCGGCCGCCGGTCTCGCTGACCAACGTGGATCTCGAACAGCTCGTCGACACCGAGGACGAGTGGATCGTCGAACGGACCGGGATCCGCTCGCGTGGGATCAACCACATGCAGACGACCGACATGGCCGAGGTCGCCGCGCATCACGCACTCGCGGCAGCCGGCCTCGACGTCACCGACGTCGACCTCCTGCTGTTCGCCACGGTCACGCCGGAGATCACCTGCCCGAGCAACGCTTGCCATCTTCAGGCGCGGATGGGCGCTGTCCACGCTGCCGCGTTCGATCTCAACGCAGCCTGCTCGGGGTTCGTCTACGCGGCGGTGACGGCATCGTCGATGATCGCCGCCGGCGTGCACGACCGCGTCCTCGTCGTCGGAGCGGAGCAGCTCCACTGGGTGATGGACTACCACGACCGGGACACCTGCATCCTGTTCGGTGACGGCGCAGGCGCCGTCGTGTTCGAGGCATCGAGGGCCGGCGACGGCATGCTCGGCGCCGATCTGGGCGCGAACGGACTCGCCGGCGCGACGATGGTCTTCGAATCGCTCGGTACCCGCGCACCGCTCGGCCACGGGCGCGACCCGGCGTCGTCGAAGTTGCACTTCGAGGGTCGGGCGGTGTTCAAGATGGCCGTCCGTGGCATCACCGAATCGGTGTCGCGGGCGCTCGATCGCGCCGGTCTCACGGTGGACGACGTGCAACTCGTCGTGCCCCACCAGGCCAACGAGCGGATCATCCGCGCGGCCTCCAAGCGGCTCGGCATCGACGACGATCGAGTGATGCTCAACATCGCAGACCATGGCAACACGGCCGCAGCCTCGGTGCCGATGGCCCTCAACGACGCGCTCGACCGTGGTCGTGTCGAGCCGAACGGTGTCGTCGTGATCACGGCGTTCGGCGGTGGGGTGACATGGGCGAGCGCCGTCTACCGATGGGGCGATCGCGTCGACCGGGTTCGCAAGAGCGATGCTGCCCTGCCGCCGGCCGCCGTGTCGGTGTTCGATCTGCTTCGTTCGAATCGACAGTTCTTCGCACCGTTGCACCCGGACACGGCCTGAGGCGCCCCGCACGCCGCTGTCGGGTTGCGTCGGGCGAGGTGATCGACCCTGATCGAGCACGCCGGAATAGCGGTGTGTCCTGCCCGGGTTCACCCCGCATGCGATGCTGGACGGATGGGATCAGTGCGGACGCTGGTGCCGGCCGCTGTTGACCGTTGGCTCCAGACGTGCTCGAGCGCCCACCGATGAGTGTCGACGGCGATGCCGCGTTCGAGCGGTACGTGCTGCCCGAAGTCGAGGTCATGCTGCGCGTCGCGCAGTCGCTGACCCGAAACCGGGCCGATGCCGAAGACCTGGTGCAGGACAGCATGATTCGTGCCTACAAGGCGATCGAACGATTCGACGGCCGCTACCCGCGGGCATGGCTCCTCACGATCCTCAGGAACACGCACATCAACCGGAATCGGCGGCGCCGGCCCGAGTTGCTCCGCGACCCCGACGTGCAGATGGAACGGCTCGTGCAGTCGCCCGCAAACGACGAGGCGATCCGACCCGACCGCTTCGTCGACCTCGAGTTCGACGCCGACCTGGAAGCGGCGTTCGATTCACTCGGCGATCCATTCAGGGAGGTGATCGAGTTGGTCGACATGGACGGACTCGCCTACGCCGAAGCGGCCGAGGTGCTCGGCATTCCGGTGGGCACGGTGATGAGTCGGCTCCACCGGGGTCGCAAGAAGATCCGCGAACAGCTGCGTCGCACGGGAGCAGCGCCGACGTACGACGATCTGGAAGCCGGGAGGCCACGATGATCCGCTCCGCAATTCGACGAATGACGTCGGGTCGGTGGCCGAGTTTCAGGTCCGGCGACACGCTGTCGTGTCCCGAGGTCGGTCGCCTGCTCCAGCGGTTCCTCGACGACGAGCTCGCCGACGAGGCCGAGATCGAGATGCTCTCGGTACACCTCGACGACTGCAGGCGCTGTGGCCTCGAAGCCGAGACCTACGGCAAGATCAAAGATGCGCTCGCCATCCGGAGCACACCGGTGCCGCCCGAGTCGGTCGAGCGCCTGCGTGAGTTCGGTGAACGGTTGGTCGAAGGCGGATAGCGACGCGCTCCGTCAGCCGAAGCGCACGGCGATCTCGGCGAGGATCGACCCCTCTTCCGGTGACACCTCGTCGTCGATGCCCGCGACCTCACGTGCGGCGGAGAACAGGGCGCGGCGCAGCACCCGACTGCTGATCCGCGCATCGATGTCGTCGATCAGCTCGACGACCTGTTGTTTCGTGATCGCGTCCTGCGCCCGCACGATCGCCGGCCCGAGGTACTTGTCGAACGTGAAGTCGCCATCGCGCCAGTCGTCGGAGATGTCCTTGATCGCGTCGATCTCCGACTGGTCGAGGCGCCGGTCCGCCGCCATCACCAGGGCCAGCAGCTCGAGCGCCGCGGTGTGCTCGAGGTCGGCGTTGGCGTGAACGGCCACGCCACGGTAGAGCTCGTGCAGACGGTCGTTCATGGCAGTGAACCTAGTTGGCCGGTGCATCGGCGAGCGACCGCCGGAGGAAGTCCAGCTGGTGCAGCAGCAGATTCTCCGCCACCGTCTCCTGCGGTGTCATGTGCGTGACGCCGACGAGCGGCAGAACCTCGTGCGGTCGCCCTGCCTCGAGCAGGGCTTGGGACAGCCGCAGCGTGTGCGCGGCGACCACGTTGTCGTCCGCGAGGCCGTGGATGAGCAGCAGTGGGCGGGTGAGCCGGTCGGCGAGCGGGAGTAGCGACGATGCGTCGTAGACCTCGGGCTGCTCGTTCGGGTCACCGAGGTAGCGCTCGGTGTAGTGCGTGTCGTACAGCCGCCACTCGGTGACGGGTGCGCCTGCGACCGCCGCATGGAAGACGTCGGGGCGCCGCAGCACGGCCAGGGCCGCGAGGTAGCCGCCGAAGCTCCAGCCGCGGATCGCCACCCGACCGAGGTCGAGCTCGGGGTGGCGTTCGGCGGCCGCGTGGAGCCCGGCGACCTGGTCGTCGAGCACGCCGGAGGCGAGATCGTCGACGACGGCGTGCTCGAACGCGCGGCCACGTCCCGGTGTGCCGCGACCGTCGACGATCACCACCGCGAACCCCTGATCGGCGAACCACTGAGACGCACAGAACGCGTTGTGGGAGCGCACGACGCGCTGGGCGTGAGGTCCGCCGTACGGGTCGAGCAGCACCGGCAGCGGTGAGCCGTCGTGATCGTGCGGGAGCAGCACAGCGGTCGTCGACACCCGGTCGGTGTGCGTGGTGATCGATACGTTCGGCCGCACGAGCGGTCGTTCGGCATGACTCGCGAGGGCTTTGCCCGACGGGAGCCGCCAGTGCCCACCCGGCTCGTCGACGACGGTGGTTCGTACGATGGTGGTCGCACCGCCGACCGCCGCCGTGTTGACGCTGAGCCCGTCGGTGATCGCCGAGAAACCCCGTGGGGTCCACTCGTACACGTGGAGCTGGGTCGCGTCGCCGGTGGGATTCCCGGTGATCACGACACGGTCGGAAGCGGCGTCGATCACGCCGCGTACCTGCACGTCGACGGGCGACACGACGCGGTCGCCGACCAGCAGACGCCTGACGCCGTCACGGTCTGCGCACATCACGAGCGTGTCGGGCGCGATCAGCGAGCCGGTGCCGGGCACCAGTTCGACCCACACGTCGTCATGATCGCTCCAGATGCGTGTGGTGGATCCGTCGGTCGGGTCGACGAGATGCACCTCCAGCTCACGCTGGTTGCGCGATTGCACGGTCACGGTCAGACCGTGCTCGGTCCAGTTGACGGCGGTGAGGTACGGCAACCGTGCGCGGTCCCACTCGACGGCGACCGGGTCACCGCCGTCCAGGTCGACGATGTGCAGGCCGACGTCGGCATTGGCCGTACCGGCAGCCGGGTACCGGTTCGCCTGCGGCGGGGTGCCAGGCTCGGCCGGATTCGCGATGTGCCACACCTGTACGGGCGCCGTGTCGACCCGGCAGACCGCGATGGCAGCGCCGTCGGGGCTCCACCAGTAGCCCCGGTAGCGGCGCATCTCCTCCGCTGCGATGAACTCGGGGCTGCCCCACGACACGGTGTCGGTCGGTTCGGGCTCGGCGGCGATCGTCCTGGCGTTGCCGTCGAGGTCGGTCACGCGGAGTTCGGCGCCGGACACGTACGCCACGAGTTCGCCGGACGGCGACGGGCGCGGGTCGAACACGGGCCCGTCGACGTCGAGCTGACGGGCCGACCCGGCGGTGGTGCCGGTGATGAAGAGCTGCCCGCCCAGGCTGAATGCGATTCGTTCGGCCTGCTGCGCCGTTGCGTACGCCGTGATGCCGCCCGCCCCTTCGCGGAGTCGTTCGCGACGGGCCTGCTCCTCGGCCGACGGCGGCGTGTCGGCGTCGTCGGACAACAGGTCGCGGGGGTCGGCGATCAATGTCGCGTCGCCGGTCGCGACGTCGGCGACCCACAGACGGTTCACCGGGTCGTCGCCGCTCCCGCTGCGCAGGAACAGCACCTGCGATCCATCCGGCCTGACCGTCAGATTGCGGGGCTCGCCGAGGGTCAGTCGCTGCGTGCGGGCGTACTGGCGCGGGAACGTGTCTCTCACGATCGGCACGCTAGTGGTGAGCGCATCTCGCTGATCCAACGAGCCGGCCGGCGCCGGCGCTACCCGGCGGTCCCAGCAGATCGAGCATTGGCGGCCGTGAGCGCGTCGAACACCACGTCCCAGGCTGCGTCGGCGTCGACCTGCTCGAGGACGCGCACGTTCGGCGGTTCGCGGTCGGAGACGTCGCGGCGATCCACGACCGTCATCCCGGCCGTGTGCACGCCGACCGTTTCGATCGCCACGTGGCGATCGACGGCCTCGAACAGGTCCGGATGGCTGACCGCCAAGACGGCGAGCGGATCGTGGAGGGCCGCTCCGCGGATCCGGTCGTGGCGGCTGATGTAGTTCCTCGCGAAGAATCGGAACAGATCGGTGATCAGGTTCGTGAACGGCGCGTCGATCGCTGCGACCTGCTCGATGCGCTCCGGGGTGACCAGGAACTGGTGGGTGACGTCGAGGCCGGCCATCGTGATGTCGGCACCCGAGTCGAACACGACCGCCGCCGCTTCGGGGTCCGCCCAGATGTTGAACTCGGCGAGGGGCGTACGGTTCCCGAACGTGCCGCCGCCCATGAGGGAGATGCCGGCGACGTGATCGAGGAGGTCGGGCGCCGAGCGGATGGCGAGCGCGATGTTGGTGAGCGGACCCGTGGGCACCAGCCACGTACCGGGCCGAGCGCGGCAGGTCTCGATGATGAAGCCGACCGCATCGGTGCTGTCGACACCGCGGGTCGGCACCGGCAGATCGGCCCCGTCCAACCCGCTCTCACCGTGCACGAAGCCGGCGAACTTGGGTTCGGCGACGAGCGGCCGTTCTGCACCGGAGTGCACCGTGACGTCGAGTTCGATGGCGTCTCGAATCACGCAGGCGTTGTACGTGGTCCGGTCGAGCGGGGCGTTGCCGGCGACCGTCGTGATGCCGGCGAGGTCGGTGCAGTGAGCCGCCACGACGATCGCGACCACGTCGTCGTGGCCCGGGTCGCAGTCGAGAATGACGCGTGGGCGCCCGGAGGAATCGATCGACATGACGATCAGCATCGCATGCGGCGTGCGACGATGGCGCCGTGACAACCCGAGCCCGACGCATCAGAGCTCTCGCCCTCGTGGTCGCAACGGGGTTGGTCGCGGGCGCCTGCAGCCGGTCCGACGACGACGTCGCGGATCCCGAAACCTCGACGACGACGATCGCGACCGAGCTGTCGGTGGTCCCCGCAGCCGCCGACGGTACGGCCGCCGACGGTACGGCCGCCGACGCTACGGCCGCCGAGTCGACGACGACGATCGTGCCCGAGACCACCCGTGTTCCGACGCTGCCACCGCCCGAACCGGCCGTGACCGTGTCGGAGATCGACGAGACCGGTACCCCAGGTCTCGACAGCGACGATGCGTTCTGCTCGTCGTGGAGCCGCTTCGCCGGCTCGTTCCAGGTCGTCGCCGTGACGGCGGCGTTCGGCTCCGGTCCGCCGGAGGAGCTCGCTGCCCTCGAGGTGGCTGCTGCGCCGACGGTGACCGTGGCCTACGACGATCTGCTCGCCAATTGGCCGGATGAACTCGCCGACGAGGAGACGCTCGTCGCCGACGAATTCCTCGGACCGTTCGCGCGGCGACTCCGCGAGGCGCGCGATGCGCTCGACGCGGTCGGTGCCGACGATGTCACGATCGCCGCGATCGCGGACGCGTGGCTCGCCGGACTCGCCCGACGCGATCCGTCGACACCGGAGTTCGTCGTCGACCTCTCCGATGACGAGTGGGCCACGATCGACGAGGCGGCGGCCGTGTTCGCCTCGCGACGGGTGCCGTTCAGCACCGACCCGAGCCTCGTGACCAACGTCCTGACACCCCGCACCGACGAGTACCTCGCCGTGTCGTGCCCCGACCAGGGAACGCTCAGCGGTCAAGAGGTCGACTCGCCGTGATGCGCTTCGCCGAGCGAACGCCCAGCTGAACGATTCGTCAAGGCGTTCGAAACCGTTCCGCTCGCGCTCGTACACTCCCAGCGTGATGCGGATCGCCTTCGGATCGGACCATGCGGGCTTCGAACTCAAACAGCACCTGATCGCCCTGCTGGCCGACACCGGTCACGACATCGTCGACTGCGGTACCGATTCGACCGACAGCGTCGACTACCCGGAGTTCTGCGCGGCTGCCGCCCGTCGGGTTCGTGACGGCGAAGCCGACATCGGGATCGTGCTGGGCGGGAGTGGGCAGGGCGAGCAGTTGGCCGCCAACAAGGTGCACGGTGTTCGTGCTGCGCTCTGCAATTGCCTCTACACCGCGCGCATGGCGCGCGAGCACAACGACGCGAACGTGCTGTCGATCGGAGCGCGAGTCGTCGGCGTCGGCCTCGCCGAGGAGATCGTCGACGTGTTCCTGACCACACCGTTCGAGGGCGGCCGCCACGCCCGCCGAGTCGCCCAGATCACCGACATCGAACGCGTCGAGTCCCGGCGATCGGCGAACTGACCGACGGACCACCAACGAGAACCGCGAGGATCTGCCCATGCCCTTCTACTCCGACTCCCACCCCGACGATCAGGTCGAGGCCCTGCTCCTGCGTGAGTACGAACGTCAGACGACCGGTCTCCAGTTGATCGCCAGCGAGAACTTCACGTCGCCGGCAGTGATGCGTGCCACGGGCTCGGTGCTGACCAACAAGTACTCCGAGGGGTATCCCGGCAAGCGCTACTACGGCGGCAACGCCGTGGTCGACGACATCGAGTCGATCGCGATCGAACGGGTCAAGGCGCTGTTCGGCGCCGAGCACGCGAACGTCCAGCCACACTCCGGTGCCAATGCCAACATGTGCGTGTACCAGGCCCTGCTCGAGCCGGGTGACACCGTGCTCGGCCTCAGCCTCGACCACGGCGGCCACCTCACCCACGGTTCGCCAGTGAACGCGAGCGGTCTGCTGTACCACTTCGTGTCGTACGGCGTGGGTGGCGAGGAGCGGATCGACATGGACTCGGTGCGCGCCCTCGCCCACGAGCACCGCCCGAAGATGATCGTGGCCGGCACCACCAGCTACTCGCGCCGGCTGGATCCCGAGCCGTTCAAGGCGATCGCCGACGAGGTGGGTGCGCTGCTGATGTTCGACATCGCGCACCTGGCCGGGCTTGTCGCCGGCGGGGCCCACCCGAATCCGGTGCCGTACTCGGACGTCGTCACCTTCACCACGCACAAGACGCTGCGCGGTCCGCGCGGTGGTTGTATCCTGTCGACCGAGGAGCACGCGAAGGCGGTCGACAAGGCGGTGTTCCCCGGGTGGCAGGGCGGTCCGCTCGAGAATGCGATCGCCGGCAAGGCGGTCGCCTTCTACGAGGCGTCGCAGCCGAGCTTCGGCGACTACGCACACCAGGTCGTGGCCAACGCATCGGCGCTCGCCGCCGCCCTGGCGGGGGAGGGGTTCCGCCTCGTCTCCGGAGGGACCGACAACCATCTGATGGTCGTCGACCTGCGCACGTTCGACGAGGAGCTCACCGGCAAGGTCGCCCAGTCGACGCTCGACTCGGCCGGCATCACGCTCAACAAGAACACCGTGCCCGACGACCCGCGCAGCCCGTTCGTCACGAGTGGTGTCCGCATCGGGACACCATCGGTCACCACTCAGGGGATGGGTGAGGCGGAGATGCCGGAGATCGCCGCGATGATCACCCGCGCGCTCCGGAACCGGGACGACACCGACGCGCTCGCCCAGGTGCGCAGCGACGTCGCCGATCTCGTCGGCAAGTTCCCCGCGTACCCCAACGGTCTCTGAGCAGGGGCCGGGGCGTATCCTGGCGGCTCGTGACGCCCGGGATCGGTGAGTACCTGCTGATCGGCGGCGTCGCGGCCATCGTGACGTTCGCGTCCACACCGATCGTTCGGGTCATCGCGAAGGATCGCGGCTGGGTCGTGGCACCCAACGAACGGTCGGTCCACACGTCACCCATCCCGCACGTCGGTGGGCTGGCGATGCTGACCGGCTTCCTCGTGGCTCTCGTGGCGGCCTGGTCGATCGGTGCGTTCGAGTTGATCTTCGAGAGCAACTCCGAGCCCCTCGGGGTCGTCATCGCGGCGCTGATCGTGTTCGTCACCGGTTTCCTCGACGACGTCCGCGACATGGCCCCGCCCGGCAAGGTGACCGGTGTGGTACTGGCCGGGGCCGCCCTGTCGTGGTTCGGTGTGACGATCGACTACTTCCGGGTGCCGTTCTACGACGTCATCGTGCTGTCGAACGATTGGAAGCCGCTGGTCACCGTGCTGTGGCTGTTGGGCATGACGCAGGCGATCAATCTGATCGACGGGCTCGACGGCCTGGCTGCCGGCATCGTGGCGATCGCATCAGCGTCGTTCTTCTTCTACGCCAATCGCCTGAACGACCTCGGGTTGGTGTCCGATCGCAACATCGGCCCGCTGATCGCGATCATCACCGCCGGGCTGTGCATCGGCTTCCTCCCGCACAACTTCAACCCGGCGCGGATCTTCATGGGCGACAGCGGCGCGTTCCTGCTCGGATTGATGCTTGCGGTCTCGACGAGTGTGGTCGGCGGTCGGGCCGATCCGAACACCCAGCAGTTCGTGGGGCAGACGTTCTTCTTCTTCGCCCCGCTCGTCATCCCGCTGCTGGTGCTCGGCGTGCCGATCCTCGACACGGTCTTCGCGATCGTGCGCCGCGCGTCGAAGCGACAGGCGCTCGACGTCGCGGACAAGGGCCACCTGCACCACCGCCTGATGAACCTCGGTCATGGTCACCGGCGCAGCGTGATGATCTTGTGGACCTGGACGGCGCTGCTGTCGGCATTCGTGCTCTATCCGGTGTTGACCGACGACAACCCGCGGTACCTGCCGTTCGGGATCGCAGCGCTGGCGATCGTGCTGTACACCGTGTTGCACCCCAGCGTCCGTCGGCGGCGCGCCATGGAGGTCGAAGCGGCACTCGCGCGGCCGGCATCCGAACAGCTGGACCCGTCCCGGCCGGAGCGCATGGAGGCGGCGCTGGACGGGGATGTCGTCGACGACGAGAAGATTCCCGTGCAGCAGGAGTTGCCACTCGACGCCGACGCCGACTAGTTTGTGCCTGCGTTCACAAACTCCCATCGCCCGGTTGTGCGATGCTGACCCACTTCTCCATGAAGCCGATCCTCTCCACCCTCCGTCCCGGTCGCGCCACCGGCCCCGCCGCATCGGCGCCATCCGGTGCGACGAGCAGCGACGACTCGCTCGGTCGGGGTATGGACGCTGCGCTCACGCTGTTGGTGTTCCTCGGCCTCGGCGCGTTGATCGACCGTTGGCTCGGTGTGTTCCCCGTGTTCACGATCGTCCTGGTCGTGTTCGCCGCGGTGGGCACCTTCGTGCGGATGAAGTTCGTCTACGACGCCGCGATGGAGCGCCACGAGGCGCAGCGGTTCGCGGCCCGGCAGGCCTCACCGACGCGGATGGAGGACGCAACATGAGCACCGACATACCGCCGGCGATGGCCACGCGGCTCGAGGGCGAGGCGGTCGAGATCAAGGTCACGACCGACATGGTCAAGCGCGGCCTCGTGGTCGCTCCGGCGATCATCGCCATCTGTGCGCTGATCTGGGGTGAACAGGGAGCCTGGTCATCGGCCTATGCCATCGGTCTCGTGCTCGTGAACTTCCTGCTGTCGGCGCTGCTCATCTCGTCGACCGCCAAGATCTCGCTCGGGCTGATGATGGGGGCGACACTGTTCGGCTACCTCATCCGCCTGGGGCTCATCATGTTGGCCGTACTTCTCGTCAAGGACGCCGGATGGATTTCGCTCCCGGCCCTCGGAGCGACCATTATCGTGACGCACCTCGGGCTCCTGCTCTGGGAACTCAAGTACGTCGCCATCTCTCTCGCCCACCCCGGCCTCAAGCCTGCCCGCCCGTAAGAACCCTCCGAACGACGACCCGAACCACGATTCGTACGACCTGAACGGAACAACAACGTGCTCGCACTCGAATTCCCGCCGATCAACGAGATCCTCCGCTGGAGGGACCTGTTTCCGACCTTCAACAAGGTCGCACTCATCTCGGTCGCTGCGGCCCTGATCACGATCGTCATCTTCATCATCGCCTCGAACCAGGACGGCATGAAAGCTCCGAAGGGCGTTCGCAACCTCGCCGAATCGATGGTGGAGTTCATCGAGAACCAGATCATCATGCCCACCATGGGCAAGGACGGCCTCGGCTGGACGCCGTTCATGCTCAGCCTGTTCGCCTTCATCTATCTGTGCAACGTCCCGGGCATCATGCCGATCATCTACATGCCGGCGACCGCCCGCATCGCGATCCCGCTGTTCTTGTCGCTGCTCGTCTGGGTCGTCTTCATCGGCGTCGGCTTCAAGCATCAGGGCCCGAGGTACATCAAGAACTCGCTCATGCCGCCCGGTGTGCCCGGCCCGCTCTACATCCTGGTGATCCCGATCGAGTTCATCTCGACATTCCTGGTCCGCCCGTTCTCGCTGACGGTCCGACTGTTCGCCAACATGCTCGCCGGTCACATCCTGCTCGTCACCTTCTCGTTGCTCACCGAGGAGCTCATCCAGAGCGACACCCTGGTGCTCAAGCCGGTGGCGATCCTGCCCTTCTTCATGCTGATGTTCATCACGGCATTCGAGGTGCTCGTCGGGTTCCTGCAGGCCTACATCTTCACCATTCTCGCTGCCGTGTACATCGGCGGTGCGGCACACCCCGAGCACTGACCAGCGCAGTTCTCACTCTCTCCCATCCAGACAGCAACAGGAGATCAATCCCAACATGGAAGCATTCAGCATCCTCGCCCAGGCAGCCACCAACCTGACCGGTGACGAGGCCAAGGCCGCAGCCGCAGCCGGCTCGGCCGGGTTCGCCTACGGCCTCGCGGCCATCGGCCCCGGCATCGGCATCGGCTACCTGGTCGGCAAGTCGGTCGAGGCCATGGCCCGCCAGCCCGAGGCGGCCGGCATGGTGCGCACCACGATGTTCCTGGGTATCGCCTTCACCGAGGCGCTCGCCCTGATCGGCTTCGTGGTGTTCATCCTCATCGGTCTGTGATCGACCGCACCGCACCTATTCGAACCGTCCACTACTCCACGAAGGAGCTGACGTGCTGACAGCCGTCGTCACGAGGGGACTCGCTCTCGAAGTCAGGTTCGTCGCCGCCGAAGAAGGCGACGAGCATGGCGGCGAGAAGATGTCCTTCGAGGAATCGAAGGACTTCTGCGAGTTCCCCTACGATTCCGAAGCCGAATACGAAGCCGAGGCATCCGCCGCCCATCCGTGCCAGGAGGGCCCGAGCCCGATCGCGCCCGAGGCCAAGGAACTCGCTTGGGGAGCCGGCTCGTTCGTCGTGCTCGCGCTGCTCATGCGGTTCTTCCTGTTCCCCCGGCTCAAGAAGGGCATGGATGCCCGGTACTCCCACATCCGTGAAGGTCACGAACAGGCCGACACCGCACGTGCCGCCGCTCGGGCCGAAGTGTCCGAGTACGAGTCGGCGCTCGCGACGGTCAAGGCGGAGGCGAACGAACGGATCGATGCGGCACGTCATACCTTGGAGACCGAGCGGACCGGCCGTCTCGCCGAGGTCAACGCCGCCATCGCCGCCAAGCGCGACGCCGCGGCCGCCGAGGCCGAAGCTGCTCGCCAGGCCGTGCAGGCCGACGTCGTGACCGCCGCAGCCGACGTCACGGCCCGCACGATCGAGCTGGCGACCGGCAAGGCACCCGACCCGGGTGCCGCCCGTGACGCAGTCGAGCAGTCGATGAGTATGGGAGTCACGTCATGAGGTTGATCGCGATCCTCGGCGCCGAAGGCGGCGACCCCATCGACGATGCACGTTCCGTCAGCTGGCTGTGGCCTGAGCAGGCCGAGTTGATCTACGGTTCGATCGCCTCGATCCTCATCTTCGCCGCGATCTTCAAGTTCGCCGGTCCTGCAGTGAAGAAGGCGATGGCCGAGCGGACCGCGGCGATCCAGGAGAACCTCGACTCCGCCGAACAGGCGCAGGCCGAGGCCACCGCGGAGGCAGCCGACATCCGGCAGGCCGCCGGAGACATCGATGCCGAGCGCCAGCGTCTCTTCGCCGACGCCGACGCCCACGCCGAGACCGTGCTCGCCGAGGGTCGTGCCCGTCTCGAGCAGGAAGTCGCCGAGCTCGAGGCCCGCGCCGACGCGGACATCGCTGCCGCCGCCGGACGCATCAGCGACGAACTGCGTGGGGAGATCACCAAGCTGGCCAACGCTGCCACCGAGCAGATGCTCGCGGCCGGCGCCGTCGACAGCGCCACGCAGCAGGATCTGATCGAATCGTTCATCTCACGAGTAGGAGCGAGTTCATGAGTGAGCCCGTCGAGCGAATCATGAAGACGTCGAGCCCAGCCCTTCGGCGCCCGTTCTTCGTCGATGAACCGGGTGCCTCGATCGACCGGGAGGCTCGGCGATGAGCGAAGCACGCATCGACGGTTATGCGAGGGCGCTGTTCGAAGTGGCCCGTGCCGAGGGCACGATCGACGAGGTCGAAGACGAGCTGTTCCGCTTCGCACGATCGTACGAGTCGAGCGACGAGCTGCGCAGTGCCCTCACCGACGACCAGGTGCCCGCCGCCAAGCGCCAGGCGATCGTCGAGGATCTCCTGGGTGGCAAGGCGACATCGACGACCACACAGCTCGTGTCGATGGTGGTCGGCTCGGGGCGCGGTCGTGACCTGCCTGCGATCATCGACCAGCTGGTGGCGCGTGCGGCCAGCTCCAAGGACCTTTCGGTCGCCGAGGTGCGCAGTGCTGTCCCGCTCACCGACGACCAGGAGACCCGCCTCAAGGCGGCGCTCGCCAACGCCACCGGAAAGCAGGTGAACCTCAAGGTGATCGTCGATCCGTCCGTGTTGGGCGGCCTCGTCGCCACCGTGGGTGACACCGTCATCGACGGCAGCGTCCGCACGCGCGTCGACCAATTGAAGAGCCGCTTGTAGAGGGAGCAACCCATGGCTGAACTCACCATCTCCGCCGCCGACATCGCGTCGGCGCTCAAGAACAACCTGGAAGGTCTCGACACGAACCTGGAGGCCCGCACGGTCGGTCGTGTCGCCGAGGTCGGCGACGGCATCGCCCGCGTGTCGGGACTGCCCGACGCTGCGGTGAACGAGCTGCTCGAGTTCGAGGACGGCTCGGTCGGCCTCGCGTTGAACCTCGACGAGGACTCGATCGGCGCGGTCGTGCTCGGCGACGTCGATCGGATCGAGGAGGGGCAGACGGTCAAGTCGACCGGTCGCATCCTCTCGGTCCCCGTCGGTGACGCGATGCTCGGTCGAGTGGTCAACGCCCTCGGTCATCCGATCGACGGCCGCGGCGACATCGTGGGCGGCATCGAACGCCGTATGGAAGTGCAGGCGCCCGGCATTCTCGGCCGCAAACCGGTCCACGAGCCGTTGCAGACGGGCATCAAGTCGATCGACGCGATGACGCCGATCGGTCGTGGTCAGCGTGAGCTGATCATCGGCGACCGCAAGACCGGCAAGACTGCGATCGCCGTCGACACGATCCTCAACCAGAAGGGTCTCGGCGTGAAGTGCATCTACGTCGCGATCGGTCAGAAGGGCTCGACCGTCGCGCAGACGGTCGACACGCTCCGTCAGGCCGGCGCGATGGAGTACACGGTCGTCGTCTCGGCGCCGGCTGCGGACTCGGCGCCGTTCAAGTACCTCGCCCCCTACGCCGGCTGCGCCATCGGCCAGCACTGGATGGAGCACGGCGAGCATGCTCTCGTGGTGTACGACGACCTGTCGAAGCAGGCCGACGCGTATCGCCAGTTGTCGCTGTTGCTGCGTCGCCCGCCGGGCCGTGAGGCGTACCCCGGCGACGTGTTCTACCTCCACAGCCGGCTGCTGGAGCGTGCCGCCAAGCTCTCCGACGAGAACGGCGCCGGCTCGTTGACCGCGCTGCCGATCATCGAGACCAAGGCCGGCGACGTGTCGGCGTTCATCCCGACGAACGTGATCTCGATCACTGACGGTCAGGTCTTCTTGCAGGATGCCCTGTTCAAGTCGGGTGTGCGTCCGGCCGTCGACGTGGGCATCTCGGTGTCGCGCGTCGGTTCGGCCGCCCAGACGAAGGCGATGAAGGCGGTTGCCGGCACACTCAAGCTCGACCTCGCCCAGTTCCGTGAGCTGGAGGCTTTCGCGACGTTCGGTTCCGAGCTCGACGCCGTGTCGAAGGCCCAACTCGAGCGTGGCTACCGCCTCGTCGAGTTGCTCAAGCAGCCACTCAACAGCCCGATGCCGGTCGAGGAGCAGGTCGTGTCCATCTTCGCCGGCACCAATGGCTACCTCGACGACGTCGCGACCACTGACGTGGTCCGCTTCGAGCGTGAGTTGCTCGCATCGATGCGGAGACTGCACGGCAGCATGCTCGCCGATCTCCGCTCCGGTGGGATCCCCGACGGACTCGCCGATGCAGTGGTGGCGTTCAAGGCCCAGTTCCAGCCCGGTTCCGGCGACGGTCATCAGGTCGATCCCACCAGCGTCGACGCCGACGAGATGGGCGACGCCGAGTCACAGAAGACCCTCGCCACGGAGTGACGCAGATCAACGTGACGAACATGACCGACGCACGCGCATCAGGCGCCGAGGGAAACGCCGGCGACGAAGCTGGCTCCTCGCGCGACCGAACGTGGTGCGCTCGCGCTGCTGCCGAGGGTGAGGTGGATTGACATGGCCGGAGGTCAGGAACGAATTCTCAAGGGCCGCATCCGGTCGATGCAGGCTACGAAGAAGATCACGCGCGCGATGGAGCTGATCGCGGGTTCGCGCATCGTCAAGGCGCAGCAGCGGGTACAGGCTGCCGTGCCGTACTCGGAGCAGATCACCGAGGTGGTCAAGGACCTCGCCGCAGCCGGTGCGTCGAGCGATTCGCCGTTGCTGGCCGGCCGTGGTGAGATCAAGAACACCTGCTACGTCGTGATCACTGCGGATCGTGGGCTGTGCGGCGGGTACAACGCGGGCGTGCAGCGTGCAGCCGAGGGTGAGATCAAGGCCGACGTGCTCGCGGGCAAGGGCTACGAGATCATCCCGGTCGGTCGCAAAGCCGAGAGCTACTTCAAGTTCCGCGACTACGAGCTCGGCCAGACCTTCCAGGGCTTCAGCGACAACCCGAGCTACGACGATGCGAAGGCCATCGGCCAGCACGTCATCGGGCTGTACGCGAGTGGTCACGTCGACAAGGTCGAACTGGTCTACACCCGGTTCATCACACCGGGGAGCCAAGAGGTCGTGTTGCGTCCGCTCGTGCCGCTGTCGACCGAGACGGTCGTGGGTGGCGACGGCAAGGCCGGGTCCGATGACGGCACGGGTTCCGACTACGAGTTCGAACCCGATCCGACGACGATCCTCGACACACTGCTCCCGCGCTACGTCGAAGCCCGCGTGTGGGCCGCACTCTTGAACGCAGCGGCGTCCGAGCACGCGTTCCGCCAACGGGCGATGAAGTCGGCGACCGACAACGCCGAAGAACTGATCCGCACGCTCAGCATCACGATGAACCGGGCCCGTCAGGCATCGATCACCACCGAGATCATGGAGATCGTCGGTGGCGCCGAGGCGCTTGGCGGCGGTCAGGATACGGAGATCCGCTACGTCGACCTCGATCTGAACACCGGCTTCGGCCAACGGGCCGCCCAGGGCTCCACGCCCTCCGCCCCGACACCCACGTCCACAGTCCAAGATTTCGGGTCGACCGCCGTCGACACGCACGAACACAACGGTTGAGGAGACTCACACGCCATGACCATGACAGAACCATCAACGGGCCTGAAGGACGGTCGCGTCGTCGGCATCGCCGGCCCCGTGATCGACGTCGAATTCCCGCCGCACGCGCTGCCGGAACTGAATTCGGCCGTCGAGTTCGAGGTCGAGGTCGACGGTGAGACCATCACGATCCTCGCCGAGGTCGCTCAGCAGCTCGGTCACGGCCGCATCCGTGCGGTCTGCCTGAAGCCGACCGATGGTCTCAAGCGGGGCACTGCGGTGAAGAACCTCGGCCACGGCATCCAGGTGCCGGTCGGCGACATCGTGCTCGGCAACGTCTGGAACGTCTGGGGCGAGGCGCTCGATCACCAGCCCGAGGGCCTCGATCAGGCCGAGCGCTGGGACATCCACCGCCCGGCCCCCGACTTCGATGCCCTCGAGCCATCGGCCCGCCTGTTCCCGACCGGCATCAAGGTGATCGACCTGCTCACGCCGTACGTCGCCGGTGGCAAGATCGGCCTGTTCGGCGGTGCCGGCGTCGGCAAGACCGTGCTCATCACCGAGATGATCAACCGCGTGGCATCGCAGCACGGCGGTGTGTCGGTGTTCGCCGGCGTCGGCGAACGAACCCGCGAGGGCACCGACCTACGTCTCGAGATGATCGAATCCGAGGTGTACGAGAAGGCAGCGCTCGTCTTCGGTCAGATGGACGAACCGCCGGGTGTGCGTCTCCGCGTCGCGTTGTCGGCACTGACGATGGCGGAGTACTTCCGTGATGTCGCCGGCCAGGACGTGCTGCTGTTCGTCGACAACATCTTCCGCTTCGTGCAGGCCGGCTCCGAGGTGTCGACCCTCCTCGGCCGCATGCCGTCGGCGGTCGGCTACCAGCCGACGCTCGCTGACGAGATGGGGCAGCTCCAGGAGCGGATCACGTCCACGCGCGGTCGTTCGATCACCTCGCTGCAGGCCGTGTACGTGCCGGCCGACGACTACACCGACCCGGCACCGTTCACCACGTTCACCCACCTCGACGCCACGACCGAGCTCTCCCGCCAGGTGGCCGCGCTCGGGATCTACCCGGCGGTCGACCCGCTGGCGTCGACGTCGACGATCCTCAGCCCCGAAGTCGTCGGCGAACACCACTACAACGTGGCCCGCCGTGTGCAGGAGAACCTCCAGCGCTACAAGGAGCTGCAGGACATCATTGCGATCCTCGGTCTCGACGAGTTGTCGGACGAGGACCGCCTCACCGTCAACCGGGCCCGCAAGATCCAGCGGTTCCTGTCGCAGCCGTTCTTCGTCGCGAAGGTGTTCACCGGCCTCGAAGGCGAGTTCGTGCCGGTCGAGGAGACCGTGGAGAGCTTCGACGCGATCCTGAAGGGTGAACTCGACGACGTGCCCGAGCAGGCGTTCCTCAACGTGGGCGGCGTCGAGCAAGTCCTCGCCAAGGCGAAGGCGCTCCAGGAGAGCTGAGATGGCGAACCTGATGGCAGTCGAGGTGGTTTCTCCCGAGTCGGTGTTGTACTCGGGTGACGCGACGATGGTCATCACGCGCACCCTCGGTGGCGGCGAGATCGCCTTCCAGCCGGGTCACGCAGCGTTCCTCGGGGCACTGCAGGAGTGCCACACACGCGTCTATCTGGAGAACGGCGACGTCGAGGACATCGCCGTCCACGGCGGATTCGTCGAGGTCAGCAACAACAAGGTGTCGATCCTCAGTGACTCGGCCGAACTGGGTTCGCAGATTGACGTCGAGCGCGCCCGGGCCGCCAAGGAGCGAGCCTCCGAAGCACTCCAACGTGAACAGGACTCCAACGCCGCGGCCGACCTGCGGCGGGCGCAGGCTCGCTTGAATGCGGCCCGGGTCAGCGCGTGAATCCGGAGGAATCCCGCTAGCTCCGCCAGGCCTGGAAGGCCAGCAGCACCATCAAGAGCCCGACTGCGATCATGATCCGGTCGGCCGAGCCACGACCGTTTGCGGCGCTGCGCCACCGTGCGCGCTGCACGGTCGCATCGCCGAGTTGGCGTCGTGCCGACCTCCAATATCGCGCCCGCACGCGCAATCCGATCGCCAGGAGCACAACCGAGGCGGCCAGCGACAGCAGCGCCTGCGTGATTCGTGAGGCGACGAGACACAGCCCGAGCAGAACCACGGACGCGACGATCCACGTCCCGCCTACGTTCCGCCCGCGGCGGACCACGAGGTCGGCAGCCTCGTCCTCGGAGGTCGCGGGCGCGAGGTGGTCGAATGACATCTCCGCTTCATCGGGGCGCGGTGACGATTGCTTGAATGCGCGCCGCCGGCAGCCCGTGCGCTCGCGTCACCGATGGGCACCGATCAGGGCGCCGCACCAACCGAGTACGCCGTGGCCCGACGCGGCACCGGCGCGGTACCGTGCGCACATGACCGACTATCCGTTCTCGTCAGCTCTCGTCACCGGTGCGTCGTCGGGCATCGGAGAGGTGCTCGCCCGCCGACTCGCCGCCGCCGGTGTGCCGACCGTCGTGGTGGCCCGCCGCTCCGATCGGCTCGAGGCGATCGCCGATGAGTTCGACGGGGTCGAGGTGCTGACCGCCGATCTGCTCACGATGAAGGGCCAACGTGCGGTTGTCGCCCGCATCTCGGACCACGCACATCCGGTCGACCTCGTCGTCAACAACGCGGGCTTCGGCACCAATGGTCTCGTCCACGAGCTCGACGCCGATCGACTCGCCGACGAGATCGAGCTGAACGTGGCGGCGCTCACCAGACTCAGCCAGGCCGCAGTGGCGGCCATGGTGCCGAGGGGCCGTGGATGGCTGCTGAACGTGTCGAGCGTGGCGAGCTTTCAGCCGGCGCCCGGTCTGGCGGTCTACGCAGCCACCAAGGCGTTCGTCACCAGCTTCAGCGAGAGCTTGCACGAAGAGGTCAAGGCGCACGGTGTGAACGTCACAGCACTGTGTCCGGGGCTGACCAAGACCGAGTTCCAGAGCGTCAGCAACGCCGAGCAGTATGCCGACTCGTTCCCCTCCATCGCCTGGACCAGCCCCGATCAGGTGGTGGACGAAGGGTTGTCCTCGGTGATCTCGAACCGCACGCTGGCGGTGCCGGGCGCGCAGTACAAGGTGATGACGGCGGCGTCGAACGTGACGCCGCGTTGGCTCAAGCGGCGGATGTCGTCGATGCTCCAGCGTGCCTGACCGGATCGAATGGGTGCAGTGCGACATCACGGCGCTCGACGTCGACGCGATCGTCAACGCTGCGAACCCGACGCTGCTCGGCGGAGGCGGCGTCGACGGGGCGATCCATCGTGTCGCCGGCCCGGGACTGCTCGCCGAGTGTCGTCTGCTCGGCGGGTGCCCGACGGGTGACGCCCGGATCACCGGCGGACACCGACTGCGCGCCCGATGGGTCATCCACACCGTCGGCCCGGTGTGGCGCGGCGGCGACTCCGGCGAGTCCGAGCTGCTCGCCGACTGCTACCGCCGCAGCCTCGAAGAGGCCGAACGTGTCGGTGCCGATTCGATCGCGTTCCCCGGGATCAGCACGGGCGTCTACGGGTTTCCGATCGAGCCGGCGGCCGACATCGCCGTTGCGGAGATCAGGAGCTGGGTCGACCGGCACGACCTTCCGTCGCGGATCGTGTTCTGCACGTTCGACGACCGGTCGACTGCAGCCATGGTCGCTGCTCTGTGCCGCTGACGGTCAGCCGTGGTCGAACGTGGCGGTCGCCGGGCGCCGGCGATCGATCGACAGATCGGACGTGTCGGCGCGGCCGGTGGGCGCGAAGTGGTGGGTGGGCTCGAGCTTGCGGTGCACGTTCACGATGCCTCGTTCGGCATCGATCGCGACCGGCGAGCAGTCGACCGAGGCCCGCGACCCGAAGAGTTCGGCGACGCCGAGGTCCCGGCACGCCGACACGGCCGGACCGAGATCGCCACGGCCGGTGTCGAGGGCGGCGCCGACGTACTGCGAATACGCGGCCTGCTGCGCCGGATGGTCGAAGTACGAGGGGTGGGGCAGTCGGTCCAGACTGGGTCACCGCGCACGAACGTCTCGGGAGAGGCGACGATCTCGGTGCCCTGCTCCGCCGCCTCCGCGAGGCACGCCGGCACGACATCGATGGTGACGACGCGATCGGGACGGACCGCTGCGCTCTGGACCGAGGCCACGCACCTGGTCAGGTGTAGTCGATGGCGCTGAACTCTTGCAGCTTGCGAACTCGGTGACGGGCGTCGATGAAGCGCACGGTGCCGCTGCGCGACCGCATCACGAGGCTCTGCGTCCGGGCGCCCCGGTGGTCGAACCGCACGCCGCGCAGGAGCTGACCGTCGGTCAGCCCGGTCGCCGCGAAGAAGCAGTTGTCGCCCTGCACCAGGTCGTCCTGGTCGAACACACGGTCGAGGTCGTACCCGGCGTCGAGCATCGCTGTCCGCTCCTCGTCCGACTGCGGGCAGAATCGGCACTGCATCTCACCGCCCATCGACTTGAGCGCGGCGGCGCTGATGACCCCCTCGGGCGTGCCGCCGACGCCGAGCAGCACGTCGACACCCGCTTCGGGCCAAGCGCTGGCGATCGCGCCGTAGACGTCGCCATCGTTGATCAGACGGATGCGGGCACCGCTGGCGCGCACCTCCTCGATCAGCTCGGCATGCCGCGGCCGGTCGAGGATGATCGCCGTCAGGTCACGCACGCTCTCCTGCTTGGACTTCGCGATCCAGCGCAGGTTCTGGGTGGCGCTCGCCGTGATGTCGATCGAGCCCACCGAATCGGGACCGACGGCGATCTTCTCCATGTAGAAGGAGGGGCCGGGGTCGAGCATGCTGCCCCGTTCGCTGACGGCGATCACCGAGAGCGCGTTGTTGAGCCCCTTGGCCGTGAGTGTCGTACCGTCGATCGGGTCGACGGCGACATCGACCTTCGGATCCTGACCGTCACCGACGTGTTCGCCGTTGTACAGCATCGGCGCCTCGTCCTTCTCGCCTTCGCCGATGACGACCACGCCGTCCATCTGCACGCTGGAGAGGCTGAGACGCATTGCGTCGACCGCAGCACCGTCGGCCCCTTCCTTGTTGGCGCGCCCGACCCACCGGGCCGACGCAAGAGCGGCGGATTCGGTGACACGCACCAACTCCATGGCGAGGTTGCGGTCGGGACGCTGGGCCGCCGGACTGGGCATGTCGCCACCGTAGCGGCGACATGCCCCGGGTCCGAATTCGTGGGTGCTACCGGTCGGGTCCGGCACGGCGCCGCGCCCGGTGGCCCGAGCGCGCCTGGCGCGCCTGACGACGCAGCCGGCTGGCGCCGGCGACCCGTCGGAGTGACTCGTGGCGGTCTTCCGCCAGTCGTCGCAGCACGTCTGGATGGCTGTCGTGGAACATGCTCGTTCCCTTTCTGTGTTGGTTGCTGGTGGGAGCGTTCGCCCGTGCGCGGGCGCGTCAGGAGGAGATCGGATCGAGTGTCGCGATGCGTCCGGCGCGGACCTGTCCGACGAGTCCATCGGAATCGACGTGGTGTACCGGTGCCGTGCACCGAGCCTCTCAGCCCTGGTTCGGGTCGAGGCCGCACCGCGGGGACACAGCCGACATCGGTGCGGTGAGACCGCAGCGGCCGATCGTGAACTCGAGCCTGATGGTGTCGGGCGTCGTGATCATCGGTGTGTCCTCCTTTCGGTTCGTCTCGGGCCATCACCATCGCGAATCCGCGATGGTCGAGTCAACGGAGTTTCGCGAGGGCGGTCGACGCCTACGCTTCGGCCCCGTGGAGATCAGCGTCGACATGTGCGTCGGAGGGCGCGAACTGACGGAACCGAAGGCCTCGCCGGCCGGTTCCGTCGTCGCGTTCGTCGCCCAGTGGGGGAGCGAACGGGGGGTCGTCGTCGTGCCGGTCGACGGCGGGCCCGAACGCGTCGTGACCACCGAGCCTCGTCCGGCTCCCGGACGGGGACTGGCTGGTGGCTGCTTCGACTGGATGCCCGACGGTTCGGGCCTGGTCTACGCGGCCGGTGACGGGGATCTCTGGCTCCAACCCGTACCTGGAGGTCCGGCCCGTCGCATCAGCGACGTGGGCGAGGATCGGCGCTGTGAGGCGCCCGCGCTGTCGGAGGACGGCCGTCACGTCGCGGCGGTGGTCGACCAGGCCGAGGTCTGGGTCTGGGACATCGCCGACGGGTCCGGTCGGCGGATCGATCGCGGGACCGCCGACTTCGTGTTCGACCCGAGCCCGATGCCGGAGGCGTTCGGCCGTGGCTGGATCTGGCAGGCGTGGAACGTGCCCGACATGCCATGGGACGCGAGTCGGGCCGAGTTCGTCGTCGAACGAAACGGGGCCCGACACGGGGAGTACGTGCCGGCCGCGAGCATCCAGCAGCTCCGTCACCATCCGGACGGCAGGGGCCTGAGTGTCCGTGACGACACCGGGTGGCTCAACCTGTGGCTCGGTGACGAACCGCTCGTCGATGAGCCGTTCGAACACGCCGGGCCCACCTGGGGCACGGGTCAGCGGTCGTATGCCGCGTCACCCACCGGTGATCGCGTGGCGTTCACCCGCAACGAACGGGGCTTCGGTCGCTTGTGCGTGGTCGACACGGCGACCCGAGAGGTGAGAGAAGTGGGGCGGGGCGTACACGGCCAGCTGACGTGGGCGCGTGATCGTCTGGTCGCGTTGCGCACCGGTGCCCGGACACCCACTCAGGTCGTGAGCTACGACACCACCACCTGGGACCGTCGTGTCCTGGCGGTCGGACCGGTTGCCGGCTGGGAGGCAGCAGATCTGCCAGAGCCGGACACACTGCAGATCGAGCAGGACGGTGTCGTACTCCACGCCCGCAGGTACGACGCCGGGGGACGGCGAACGATCTGCTGGGTGCACGGCGGACCGACCGATCAGTGGCAGGTCGACTTCCGGCCGCGCATCGCCTACTGGTGGAGTCGCGGCTGGGACGTGCTCGTTCCCGATCCGCGCGGGAGCACCGGTCACGGTCGCGCCTACCAGCAAGCGCTCCGCGGCGCATGGGGCCGGCTCGACGTCGACGACACGGCTGCGATCCTGCGGGCGTGCCACGCGGCCGACGAGGGCACACCCGCACGGACCGTGCTGATGGGGAGTTCGTCGGGCGGCCTGACGGTGCTGGGGATGCTGGCGACGTATCCCGAGCTCGCAGCCGGAGCCGTGGTGCTGTACCCCGTCGCCGATGTCTCCGTCCTGTCCGAGGCGAGTCACCGTTTCGAAGCGCATTACGCAGCGACCCTCGCCGGCCCACCCGACGATGCCGCGACACTGCGCGCCCGATCCCCGATCGCCGTCGCGCACGAGATCACCTCACCCCTACTCGTGATGCACGGGGACGCCGATCCGGTGGTCCCGCTGTCGTCGACGGTCGAGCTCGTCGACGTCATCCGAGCCGCCGGAGGCGACGTCGAGCTCGTCGTGTATCGGGACGAGGGACACGGCTTGCGCAACCCGGCCAACCGACGCGACGAGTACCGACGGACCGTCGAGTTCCTGTCGGGGGTGGTCGACGGCCGGTGACGGGTAGCGTCATCCCATGCCTTTCGTGAACAAGTCGGGCGCCGACGGTGAGGAAGAGAGCGCCGACGTAGCGGCCGGAGCACCCCACCCGTTCGACCTCGACTTCGACCCGAACGACCCCGAGCAGACGAAGGTGCACTACAACCTCACGGGGTGGGGGTTCGAACAGCGTGCGGAGTTGTCGGAGACGCTGGCCGAGCGCGGTGTCCCGCACGTCTGGGAGGACGAGGAGCTGGTGGTCCCGGAGCAGATCGAGGACGCCGTCGACGCGCTGTTCGACGAACTCGAAGCCGAGATCGGGCCGTTCCCCGTGCCGTTGCTCGACGGTGACCCGTCCACCGAATTCGGTCTCGACGAGTGGCCGCTTCGCGATCTCGAAACGCTCAAGGATTCGTTGATCGAGGCGGAGATCCCGCATCTCTGGCAGGGTCGCACCCTGCTCGTCGCCCAGGACGCCGAAGACGTCGTCGACGATCTGCTGGACGCCATCGAGGCCGGTGACGTCGCGTCGCTCGACGAGGACGCGGAGGCACCCGACGGCGCTCTGCACGACCTGTATGCGGCCGCTGACCGCTTGGCCCGCGATGCGACCCACACCGCCGGCCGGACGACCATCTTCGATCTCGTCCCTCAGCTGTCGCCGACGGTGCCGCCGTTCGGCATGGCGGCGAGTGCGTGGAGCACGATCGTCGCGCGAGCCCGGGCCGTCGTCGAGCAATTCGAAGACGGGGCGGACCCCGAACATCTGACCGCTGCAGCCGACGAGTTGCGCGCGGCGTGCCGCCCCTACGTGTAGCCCGGCGATGCTGCTCGCAGAACTCGAGGTCTTCCACACCCGGCCGGCGGTGCCGACCCGACGGGTCGCTCTCGGTCATCTGGTGCTGCCGGTCGATCCCGCACCGGGGTTCGGTGGCCTGCTCCTCGGTGCGGTGGTCGCGAACCACATCGGTGGCGTCGATCCCGAACTCCGGGGTGACGTGGCCCGGCTCATCACCGAGATCGAACGTGGGGATCGCGTCGTCCAGCCCAGACTGCGCCACAGGTTCCAGGTCGACCGGCACGGGTTGTCGAACAGCCGTCATCGCATGCTCGGCGTCGGCGACGACGTCGAGTTCGACTTCGGGACCAACGGTAGCGATCTCGCGCAGGTGCTCGGTGCGGTGTACGCGGTCGAGCGGCTCGACATCCCGAGCCGGCACCTCATCGCCCCGGTGCTGCTGAAGGCCACCCGATGGCACGGCCCCATCGGCCCGGCGCTGATCGCCCATCTCGCCGGCGCGCAGTCGGCGACGTTGTCGGCGATGGCGGATCCGAGGGCGTGGGCGCTCGAGCTGCTCGGCTTCCCGGCCGGGACGTCGGATCTGTCGAAGCGCGAGGTCGCCAAGCAGTACCGGGTCCGGATGCGTGACGTGCATCCCGACCACGGGGGCGCAGCGATCGACGCGAGCAAGGCGATCCTCGACCTGAACGAGGCACGTCGAATCCTCACGTCGAAGCTCGGCGCGTGACGCTGCTGCTCTATCCCGGGGCCGGGTCGGATTCGGATCATCCGTCGCTCGTGGCCGCCGAGCGATACGTCGCCCCACACCCGTGCGTGCGTGCCGATTTCCCATATCGCAAGGAGGGGCGCCGGGCTCCCGACCGAGCGCCCAGGCTGCTCGCCGCCGTTCGCGAGGAACTGGAGGGCATCGACCCCGATCAGCCGCTCGTGATGGGTGGGCGATCCATGGGTGGGCGTATGTGCTCGATGATCGCGGCCGGCGCCGACGGCCGGCCGCCTCCGAAGAACCTGAAGGGGCTGGTGCTGATCTCCTACCCGCTCCACCCGCCCGGCAAGCCCGACCGGCTCCGCGTCGATCACCTGCCCGCCATCGCGGTACCCACCCTGTTCATCTCGGGCACCAAGGACCCGTTCGGTTCGCCCGACGAGATCATGGAGTGGACGGCCACGATGCCGAAGCGGGCCAAGGTCGCCCATCTCTGGGTCGGGGGGCGAGGACACGACCTCAAGGGCGCCGATCACACCATCGCCGGTGCGATCAAGGACTTCCTCGACCGTTGGGCGCGGTGATCACCCGGTCGACGGGGTTGAGATCCTCCAGCTCGCGGTGCGCCGTCTCGGGGAACATCGTCAGGACGACGCCGACCACGACCAACTGCGCGAGCGCAACCAAGCCGATCACCTGACCGTACGACCACCCGCGGTCGAGGAGCCGGCCGACGAGGAGCAGACCTCCGATGCCGCCGATGAGTGCAGACGCGGTCAGCAGGCCGGCCGCGCGGCCGCGATTGCCCGTCGGGAACAACTCGGCCCGGTACACGGCCAGCGCCGGGAGCGCGATGCCACCGATGAACCCACCGCCGAATGCGGACAACCACATCGGCGCTCCGTCGACCGAGAACGACACCAGCACGAGCAGAGTTGCCACCGGCACCGTGATGGCGATCAGGCGGCGGCGCCCCCTGATGTCGGCCAACCGACCGCCGATGACGAGCCCGATCCCGGCAGGCGTCGCCGTCGTCAGCGTGAACAGGGCGATCGTGCCGGCGTCGAAGCCGCGGATCTCGCGCAGATAGCGATTCTGGAAGAAGCTCGCCGGTGCGACGAAGAAGTTCGCACAGATCGCGACGGTCGCGAGGATCGCGAAGCGTCGCTTGTCGAGCGGGGGAGCGACGACGTGCTCGCGCACGAAGCGGACCGTCTCGGGCAGCCGACGGGTGATGTCGACGGCGACGACGAGCCAGATCAAGGTGACGAGGTAGACGAAGCGCCACCCGCTCGATCCGACATCGGCGAGCGGCAGCGCCATCACGGCGATGCCGGCGCCCAGACCACTCGCCATGGCCATCACGCTGACGGCATACGCACGGCTGTTGCGCGGCATCTCCTCGGCGACGACCACCGCGATGAGGAAGTCGAGGGCCAGGCCGAGTGGGCGCCCGATCGTCTGCGTGGCGACGAGGGCCGGGAACGTGGGCGCGAACGCACCCATCGCCGTGATGATCGGCGCCGCCCAGGCCACGAATCGCATGACACGTTGGCGGCCGACACGGTCGGCGAGCACGGCGAACGGCAGCGCGACGATGATGCCTGCGCGAACCACGGCACCGCCGACGCTGAAGCCCAAGTCCCCGATTCCGAAGTCCTCCGCGGCGAACTCCGCGGTCTGGGTGAAGAGGGTGTTGGTGAACGCCGACGACATCGACGCCGCGGCCAGGAGACCGAGCACCAGGGCCTGGCGCTCGTCGATCCGGTCGGGTGGCGCCCACCAGGGCGGTTTCGTGCGGGCAGGACGGTCGAGATGGCTCCCCCGCCGGCTCAGGTGCGCCCAGACGGGCAGTGCGAACAACCACCCGAACCACGGGATCCGGAGTCGGTACGTGGTGCGTTCGACGATGCGATCGCCATCGGTGGTCAACGTACGTTCGTAGGACCCGAACGGTCCGTCGGCCTGCCCGAACGACGCCCGGGCTGGCTCGGTCGCCAGCGTCCGCTCGCTGACGAGGTCCCGTCGTTCGGTGAACAGTCGTTCGCGCACGGCGGACTCGTCGGGCCACACACGGATGGCCGACCGGTTGAACACGGGCGGAGCATACTGTCGCCGACCTGGGACGGGCCGAGAGCGTGGGAACGCTGGGCATACTGTGAGGTGTGATGTCCGAGCCCGAGCGATGTATCAGGGTCCATCACGCGGAACCGCTCGTCGGAGAGGTGCTGGTACCCGGCGCCAAGAACTCGGTGCTCAAGCTGATGGCGGCGAGCTTGCTCGGCGACGGCACGTTCGAGATCACCAACGTGCCCGGCATCGTCGACGTCGGGATCATGGCCGATCTGCTGCGGGCGATCGGCGTCAGCGTGACCGAGACGCCGGAGTACGGCGTGGTGACGATCACGAACCGGGGTGGGCTGACGCCGGTGGCGCCGATGCAACTCGCCGATCGGATTCGGGCGTCGATCAACGTGCTGGGTCCGTTGCTGACACGCTGCGGCGAGGTGACGATCGCCATGCCCGGCGGCGACGACTTCGGCTCGCGACCGATCGACATGCACATCGCCGGCCTGGAGGCGATGGGTGCCCGGTTCCGGTTCGACGGCGGCACCGTGACCGCGCACGCCGACCGGCTCCACGGCGCCGAGATCACGTTCGACTTCCCGAGCGTCGGGGCGACCGAGAACATCGTCACCGCAGCAGTGCTCGCCGACGGCTGGACGGTCATCCACAACGCCGCCCGAGAACCAGAGATCATCGACCTCTGCGAGTTCCTCAACGAGATGGGCGCCCGCGTCGCCGGAGCCGGCACCTCGACGCTGCGGATCGAGGGCGTCGAAGCGGGCACCCTGCACGGATGTGAGCACGAAACCGTGCCCGATCGCATCCAGGCCGCGACGTACATCGCCGCGTGCGCCGTCACCGGCGGGTGTCTCGACCTCCTCAACGCGCAGTCGAAGCACATGGCGATGGTGCTGTCGCGCTTCGGCGACATGGGGATGGAGATCGAGCCGCTGCCGTACGGATTGCGGGTCGCCGCGCCGAATCGGCTCCGTTCGGCCGACGTGGCGACCCTGCCGTATCCGGGGATCGCCACGGACTACAAGCCATTGATCATCACCATGCTCTCGGTCGCCGACGGCGTCGGGGTCGTGACCGAGAACCTCTACCCCGGGCGTTTCGCCTACGTGGAGGAGCTACAGCGTCTCGGCGCAGACATCAAGACCGATGGCCATCACGCACTCGTTCGCGGGGTCGACCGGCTGGTCGGCACCTCGGTGGTCGCACATGACATCCGCGCCGGCGCGGCGATGGTCGTCGCCGGACTCGCCGCCGAGGGCACCACCACGATCACCGGCGTCCACCACATCGATCGGGGCTACGACGACCTCGTCGGCCGGCTCCGCGACGTCGGTGCGGACATCGAGCGCATCGGCTGCTAGGCCGTCGGCCATCGGTCGGGAGTTCGAGCGACGTCCGCCGGCTCATCGCCCATCGAGGTGGCCGAGCCCGCATCCGGTGTCGTTCGGAACGTTCGGGGTGCCCGCCCGGGCGGACTCCGGGAGTGGCCGAACGGAGACTCGACGTGTACGACCTGTCGGACGGGCCTCCGTCTCCGAGGGTACGACCGTGTACGTCGTCGCGGAGTGGAACGGCACGCTCGAGCCGGCCGGCACATCGCGGTTCGGGACGCCGCACCTCGCAGACCAGGGGTGAGCGAGCCGCACGCTGCCCGAGGCGGCGTGCATGCTCCTCAGCCGCTCTGTGGTTGCTCGTCGTCCGGGGGCGTCTCGGCGTCGACGCGGCGCTTGACGAGTGCTAGCAGCCCGATGATCAGCACGATCGGACCGGCCACCAGCAGGACTTCGTCCCATCCGCCCTCGTGGGCGACGATCGAGGCGAGCAGCACGCAGCTCAGGCTACGGCGCAGGGTCTCGGTGCAAACGCTGATTGAATGGTCCTTGTCATGCGAAGCAAAGTCGAAGCCTGTATCGAAGTGATTCGCCCGGCGCTCCAGGCCGACAACGGTGACATCGAGCTCGTCGACGTCGACGAAGCCACCGGCGTCGTGTCCGTGAGGTTGGTCGGCGCCTGCGGAACCTGCCCGGTGTCGACGCAGACGCTGAAGGGCGGCATCGAGCGGATCATGCGTGACCGCGTCGACGGCGTGACCGAGGTGATCAACGTCGCCGAGGCCGAAGCGGCGATCGACAGCGTCGTCTGACAACCTGTCGGTCCATGGCCCGCAGCTCCGACCCGGACGAACTGTTTCAGGCCGCCCGATCCGGTGATCGAGCCGCGCTCGCCCGTCTGCTCTCCCTGATCGAACGTGGCGGCGAGCCCGCGCGTCGTGTGGGGCGCCTGGCCTACCCCGAGAGCGGTCAGGCCTACACGGTCGGTCTCACCGGTGCACCCGGCGCCGGCAAGAGCACGTTGACCAGCGCCATGATCACCCACCTGCGCTCGGTCGACATCGAGGTCGCCGTGCTGGCGATCGATCCCTCGTCGCCGTTCACCGGAGGAGCCATCCTCGGTGACCGGGTGCGCATGCAGGACCACGCCACCGATCCCGGTGTCTTCATCCGCTCGATGGCGACGCGCGGCCACCTCGGAGGGCTGTCATTGGCGACGCCGGAGGCCGTCCGGCTCCTCGATGCGGTCGGACGGCGGTGGGTGCTGGTCGAGACCGTCGGTGTCGGCCAGGTCGAGGTCGAGGTCGCCGGAAAGGCCGACACGACGGTGGTCGTGGTGAACCCCGGATGGGGTGACAGCGTGCAGGCCAACAAGGCCGGGTTGATGGAGATCGCCGACGTGTTCGTGATCAACAAGGCCGACCGGAACGGGGTTGCCGAGACCCGTCGCGATCTCGAGCAGATGCTCGATCTGTCCGACCTTCCGCACGAGTCCTGGCGCCCGCCGATCGTCGCCACGGTCGGATCGACCGGTGAGGGCGTGACCGAACTGTGGGACGCCGTCGTCTCCCACCGGACGTACGCCGAACAGAGCGGTCAGCTCGCCGAGCGACGCTCGTTCCGGGCTGGCGAGGAGTTGCGCGAAATCGTGGCGAACCGACTCCGCGAGAAGGCCCGTTCGCTCTGCACCGGTGAACGGTGGGACGAGTTGACCGGGGCCGTCGGGCAGCAGACGACGGATCCGTGGACCGCGGCCGACGAGATGCTCAGCGGCGTCGACGCCTGACACTTCGCTCGCGTTCATGCGGTTCGGGCAAGATGGAGATCATGAGTGACGATGTGGTTCTGCTCGACCGTCGCGATGATGGTGTTGCCGTCGTCACGCTCGCCAACGGCAAGGTCAACGCGCTGTCCGGCGCCGTCGTGTCCGCGATCCACGCCGTCGCCGACGACTTGACCGCGAATCCGCCCGGCGCCGTCGTCGTGACGGGCGGTGACCGCATCTTCGCGGCCGGCGCCGACATCTCGGAGTTCGGGGGGCCCGACGAGGCCGCGGGTATCACGGCACGCTTCCACGGTGCGCTCGATGCCATGGCGGCGGTGCCTCGCTTCGTGATCGCCGCGGTCTCCGGATATGCGCTCGGCGGGGGCTGCGAACTGGCGTTGGCGTGTGACTACCGGATCGCGGGTGAGCGGGCGGTGTTCGGGCAGCCGGAGATACTGCTCGGCACGATTCCGGGAGGTGGCGGCACGCAGCGGCTCGCACGCCTCGTGGGCCCGAGCCGGGCCAAGGAGATGTGCGTCACCGGGCGCCAGGTGAACGCCGAGGAGGCGTTGCGGATCGGGCTGGCCGACGAGGTCGTTCCGGGCGAGGAGCTCCACGATCGTGCGTTGGCGCTCGCTGCGGAGTGTGCCCGGGGCGCGGTGCTCGCGCAGGCCCTCGCCAAGCAGGCCATCGATCAGGGTCTGTCGACGTCGTTGAGCGACGGACTGAGCATCGAACGCGAGGCGTTCGTCGAGTCGTTCCGCACGAACGACAGCCAGATCGGCGTGTCGAGCTTCCTCGAAGACGGGCCGGGCCACGCCCGGTTCACGGGAACCTGAGGTCACCCGCTCGCCGTGATCGCGTCGCCGTACACGTTGAGTGTGCGGGCCGCGATCGCCTCCCACGAGTACGTCGCTTCGATCAGTTCGTGTCCGCGCGCCACGAGCTCGTCTGCCAGCTGCTGGTCGGTCAGTACCTGCTCGATGCAGTCCGCGAGCTGCTCGGCGTTGCCGGGCTCGAAGAGCAGCGCGGACCCGGTACCGCCAACGAGCTCGGCCAGACCGCCGGTGTCGGCCACGACCAGGGGGGCACCGCTTGCGAGCGCCTCGAGCGCAACGATGCCGAACGGCTCGTACAGCGACGGGATGACGATGCACCCGGCCCGATGGGTCGCCGCCCGCAGCTCGTTGTCCGAGACGAAGCCCGGCAACTCGACGATGTCGCCCACACCTGCCACGTCGACCTGCGACTGCAGTTCGGGCAGGTAGCTGCCACGCCCGGCGATCATGCACTCGAGCCCGCCGATGCGATAGCGCAGGCTGCCGACGGCTCGGGCGAGCACCTGGAAGCCCTTCTCGTACTGGACCCGGCCCCAGGCCAGCACGAGCCCGCTCCGGCCCGTGACCGCGGACTCGTCGGGTCCGGCGGCCCGCCACCAGGCCGGGTCGATACCGCTGGGGATCCGGGTGACATGGCCCGGGTCGACCTCGAACCCGTCGACGATCTCCCGGACCATCAGCTTCGTCGCCGCCGTCATGCGGCGCGAGCGATAGGCCTGCCACCATTCGACGCTGTTGATGTCGGTCGAGGCGCCCGGTTTGAGGTGGCCGCCGTGACGCCCGCGCTCGGTCCCGTGGAATGTCGTGACGGTGGGCGCGCCGGTAGCGGTCGCGATCACATCGGCGGCCCACGCGACCGACCAGTCGTGAGCGTGGATCACATCGGGCCGCCAACCGTCGATCGTCGCGAACGCCGCCACGAACGCGTGGTTCGCCGACGCCGTGCTCGCCACGCGGTTGTCGGGGAGCCACGGCAGTTCGGTGTCGGCGCGCAGCACCCGGACACCGCTGAGCACGGTGTCGGATTCGACGCCCGGGACCCGGCGGGTGAGCACGAGGACCTCGTGACCCAGGCGACCCAGTGCGTACGCGAGGCCGTCGACGTGGGCTGCCGTTCCGCCTGCGGCGCTCGGCGGGAACTCCCACGAGAGGATCAGCACACGCACCGATCGAACGCTAGCGGCGCGAGACGCCGCCGGAGTGGCGAACCCCCATGCGTCGCTCGGGTTCAGGCTGCGTTTCGCTCAGCTTCGACGCCGACCGCGATCCGGCCGATCAGGAGCCGGCGAGCGAGGCGCTGTCGCGCAGCGTCTCGGCGGCCTGCTCGGGCGGCATGATGTTGATCATCACACCGGTGCCCCGCTCGAAGCCGGCCTGGGTGACGAGGTTGGGCCACACGTGGATGTGCCAGTGGTACTCACCCTCGTGGGCGTGGGGAGCGGTGTGGAACCCCACGTTGTACGCGACGTCGCCGATCGCTCGGTTGAGGAACGTCGTCGAGTCGCGAAGGGCACGCCCGATCGCTTCGAGTGACGCATCGTCCGCGTCCTGCAGATGCAGTTCGTGTCGGCGCGGGACGATCAACAGCTCGTACGGGCTCCCGCTCCAGTACGGGCAGATGACGGCGACGTCGTCGTTGGCGAACACGACCCGCTCGCCCGTGGCGATCTCGGCCTCGACGGTGGTGCACAGCAGACAGCCGCCGGCGAATCGGCTGAACGCACGCTCCTCGTCGAGCACCTCGCCGGGAACGAACGGCAGCCCGAGGATCTGTCCGTGCGGATGGGCGATCGATGCGCCCGCTTCGCGACCGTGGTTGACGATCGCTTGCGTGTAGCGGATGTTCGGGAGGGTGGCGTGATCGGCGAACCGGTGCTTGAGCGCCAGCATGAACTGCCCCGCTCCGTCGTCGTCGAGCTGATCGAGCGAACCCTCGTGATCGTTCGAATAGACGAACACTTCGTGGATTCCGGTGCCCTCGGCCATCACGTGCACCGGACCGACGTGGCGAACCGCGAAGCCGTCATCGCCCTCGAACGCGGGATAGAGGTTCGGGACGACGCGCAGCGTCCAGGCACCGCTCTCGCCGATCGTCTCGATCACGGCCGGCGTCGACTCCTCGTTGCCCGGGCAGAACGGGCAGTCGCCGACGGACTCGAAGCCGGCGTCGGATCGTGGCGCGAAGTCGGTCGGTCGTAGCGCCCGCTCGGCGACGATCGTCACCCACCGCCCCGTCAACTGGTTCAACCGCATCTGACTCATCGCCGTCCCAGGATAGAGCGCTCTCTGCCGGGAAGTTGACCAGCGAAGGATCTCTGTCGTCGACGGGGGCCGCTCAGCGCAGCCGGTAGACGGTGACGTGGCGATCCGATTCGTCGACGAAGGGTCCCCGGGCGAACGATTCCCATCGATGTTCGAGATCGAGCCCGGCGGCACCGGCCGTCTCGTCGAGTTCGGCGACCGACGCGTACCGGATCGACCACGGCCGCAGCCGCACGCCGCCGGCTTCGGTGAACTCGACGAACTGCCCCTCGGCGACCTGTCGGTCGGGGTCCTGCACCGAGACCGACAGCACCACTCGGTCGGCTGCCACCGACCGGACCGACACATCGGAGCTCCGGCCATGGTCCGTGGGCGGTACGAACGCTTCCACGACGAACCGGCCGCCGGGGCGGAGAACACCGGCGACAGCGCCGAAGCAGTCGGCCTGCCGCGCCGGATCGGTGAGATTGAACAGGGTGTTGTAGGCCACGAAGACGAGATCGAAGGGGCCGTCGGGGAGCGGTCCGGCCATGTCGCCGCGTCGTGCACACACGAGGTCATCGGTGTCCCGGGCCGCCAGTCGGTCGAGCATCGCGGTGCTCGTGTCGATCCCCGTGACGGTGACTCCGAGCGGCCTGCCGGCGACCGCGAGCGGGAGTGCCAGTCGGCCCGTTCCGACGCCGAGTTCCAGGACGCTGCCACCGTCGACGAGTTCGAGCAGGGTGGCCACCGTGGTGTCGACGTCGGAGACGTCGGCATACCACTCGTCGTAGACGTCGGCGAACCCGTCGCCGTAGCTGGTGTCGTCGTATCCGTCCATCGGGGCCTCGGCGGCGAACCGTAGCCCGCCCGCACGACGTCCGCTCCGGCGGTCGGTAACGTTGCACCGTGGCTCTCACGTACCTCGATCACGCGGCGACGACGCCGATGCGCCAGGGCGCCGTCGATGCCATGCTCCCGTTCTTCACCGAGCGATTCGCCAACCCCAGCGGATCCCACCGGTTCGCGCGCGACTCGCGTCGGGCGATCGACGAGTCCCGGGACCAGATCGCGGAACTGCTGGGAGTGCAGCCGGGTGAGGTCGTGTTCCTCGGCTGCGGGACCGAGGCCGACAACCAGGTCATCGCCGGCAGTGCGGGCGTGCCCGTCTGCCCCGCCGCCGAACACCACGCCGTGCTCCATCCCGTCGAGGCTCGCGATGGGCGTGTCGTCGGCGTCGATCATGCCGGCCACGTCGATCTCGACCGGCTCGCGGAGGCGCTCGACGCCCAGACCGGAGTCGTGAGCGTCATGGCGGTCAACAACGAGGTCGGCACCATCACCGATCTCGCGGCCGTCGCCGAGATCGTCCGCCGGCGCGCGCCGCAGGCGGTGCTCCACACCGATGCGGTGCAGGCAGCGTGTTGGCTCGACCTGCGAACGATCGCACCGCTCGTCGACTGCATGTCCTTCAGTGCGCACAAGTTCGGTGGTCCCAAAGGCGTCGGCGTGTTGACGATCCGTGACGGCGTCACCCTCGGTCCGTTGCTGGTCGGCGGTGGTCAGGAGCGTGAGCGACGCAGCGGCACCCACAACGTGGCCGGCATCGTGGCGATGACCGCGGCGCTCGCTGCGACCGATGTCGAGCGGCAGGCCGAGAATCGGCGTCTCGCCGGCCTGCGCAACCGTCTCGTCGACGGTCTCACCGGCGCGCTCGATGGCGTCGTGGAGACCGTGCCGCGCGATCGCAAGGTCGCCGGATCTGCCCACGTGTGCCTGGCCGGGGTCGAGAGCGAGTCGCTCCTGTTCCTCCTCGACGAGGCCGAGGTCTGCGCCAGCGCGGCGTCGGCGTGCGCGAGCGGTGCCATGGAGCCGTCGCACGTGCTCGCCGCGATGGGCGTCGATCGTACGGTGGCCGCCGGCGCTCTGAGGATGACGCTCGGGCACACCACGACCGGACACGACGTCGACCGCGCCATCGACGTGGTCGTCGACGGCGTCCGTCGACTCCGTCGTTCGGCAGCGTGAGGGGGCGTCGGGCGTGAAGGTGCTGCTCGCCATGAGCGGTGGCGTCGACTCGTCGGTCGCGGGCGCGCTGCTGCTCGCCGACGGCCACGAGGTCATCGGCGTCACGATGAAGCTGTGGGGTGGCGACAGCGACTCGGGGTGCTGCAGCGTGAGCGACGTCGACGACGCACGGCGTGTGGCGCAGCAGCTCGACGTCGACCATCTGGTCTTCAATTTCGGCGACGACTTCGAACGGCACGTCGTCGCGCCCTACGTGCGCGACCACTCCATGGGGATCACACCCAACCCGTGCATCGAATGCAATCGCCACGTGAAGTTCGATCGCCTGCTCCGTCGGGCGGACCAGCTCGGATTCGACGCCGTCGCGACCGGCCACCACGCCCGCATCGGGCGCGACCGCAGCGGCCGGTTCACGCTCGAGCGGGGCGCGGACGTCGCCAAGGACCAGAGCTACGTCGTGCACATGCTCGACCAGGACGATCTTCGTCGCACGATGTTCCCGGTCGGCCACATCGACAAGACAGAGGTGCGACGGCTGGCGGCCGAGATCGGTCTCCGAACAGCCACCAAGCCCGACAGCCAGGACGTGTGCTTCATCACCAGCACCGGAGGCCGCGAGTCGTTCCTGGGTGATCGCATCCCGTTCCGCCCCGGGACGGTCGTCGATCGGACCGGCACCACGCTCGGTCGCGTCGACGCCGTCGAGATGGTCACCGTCGGACAGCGGCGGGGGATCGGGCTCCCCGGCGGTGGGCCCAAGCGCTACGTGGTCGATGTCGACGTCCCCGACGCCGTGGTGACGGTGGGCGATGACGTCGAGCTGTACCGCTCGTCACTCGTCGTCGAGAACGCGACCTGGGTCGACGAGCCGGTGGACGGACGAGTGCTCGTCCAGTGCAGTGCGCACGGAGCGGCCCGGGCCGCTGGCATCCGATCGACCGGCGGCTCGGTGCTGGTGTCGTGGTCCGAGCCGCAGCGGCGGGTCGCTCCCGGCCAGAGTGTCGTGTTCTACGACCTGTCCGACCGTCGGGTGCTCGGCGGCGGGGTCGCCACTCGCTGAGTTGACCCGAGTTCGCGGTTCAGCCGACTGGAAGCCGGCGGTTCGATGCTGCGGCGAGCGCTCGTCCCGGGCGTGACGGCGCGACCAGACAGGACCGTAGGTGGATGATCGTCCCACGCGGCTGTTTCGGGGTCGCGGCGAGGAAGACGGTCACCGACTCGTTCGTCGAGATCTCGACGGCGTGCCCGGACGTGGGGCCGGTGAGATCCGCGGCCTCCGTGCCGGCGGGGGCGAGCCGGATCCGCTCCAGTTCCTGACGTCGCAGCATGAGCGTCTCGCCCAGCACCAGCGAGTCGTGGACGACGACGCCGATCGGCACGATCACGAACCAGCGGCGCGCCAGCCGATGCCACCTCGGCCACCCGAAGACCGTCAGTACGACGGCACCGAAGCACGCCAGCGACCCCGAGATCCACCGGCCGTCCGCCAGCAACAACGGCGTCGAGACCACGAGCGCCGTCCAGATCAACCAGGCGACGGCGGCGGCGGCCGCGTAGGCGACCGGGGGCCGGAGCAGATACCTGTCCTCCTCGCCGTACGCCGAGGCCTGCACGAAGATCCGCCCGAGCTCGGCCGAGGAGGCGATCAGTGTGGTCAACGTGCTCGCGACGAGGAACAGCGAGCCGTCGAGCCCGTCGGCCCCGGCGATCAGCGCGACGACGGCGATCGGGACCGACATCGGAACGGCGAGCCGGACCGCCGTGAGGCTGGTGACGGCCGGAATCGCCATCGCCAGGACGCCGACGACCCAGCCGGCGAACGCCGTGTACCGGGTGACGTCGCCGACGGTGGCTGACCCTGATGCCGTCGCTCCGTCGATCGCCGCGCCACCGGTCACGAGCACGGCGATCCACGCGAGACGCAGCAGCCAGGGAAGGAACCGATCGACGACGGATGGGGCCGGCACGGTCTCAGTCTGGCCGTCGGATGACCGGAATCGGTCAGGACGAGGAGGCCACGCGGCGCCGTGAGACGGTTGCGGGCCGAAGTCGTCACCGAAGGTCGAGAGATGTCACCATGCTCCGATGGCCATGGACGACGCATCGGCACCCCTCGCCGATCGGTCGCGTTCGGTCACGGCGACGTCGCAGCCGACGTTCCTCGACGTCGTCGCACCTGCCGCCAGTGTCGGCGTCGGCAGCCTCCCCCACCGTGACATCCTGGCGGCGGCCGAATTCAGCCTGGACGCCTTCGACGTCCTGACGATGCCGAGCCTGCCGCGGCGCTCGCCGGCCGAGGCGCCGATCGCGCAGGCCCTCGTGGGCGCACCCGGTGTCACGCTCGGTCAGTACGGAACGGTTGCGATCGACGTTGCGCGACTCGATCCGGCGGCCGACGTGCGGACCGAGCTCTGGCGTGACACCTTCGCCGGGCTCCGAGCCTGCCTCGACCTGGCGGTCGAGCGTGGGCATGTCGGTCCGGTCAAGTGGCAATTCGTCGGTCCGATCAGCGTGGGTCTCGCCCTCCGTCGAGCGGGCGCCGACTCCGACGTGGCGTTCCCGATGGCGGGCCGGCTGGTGAGGAGCCACCTCGTGGCGCTGACGGATGCCGTTGCGGCCGTGTTGCCGGACTCCCCCCAGCTCGTGGTCCTCGACGAGCCCTTCCTGGACGACCTGATGAACCATGATTTCCCGATCGCACCCGACGAGGCGGTCGATCTGCTCTCCACGGCGATGGCGGCGGTCGAGCCGCGTGCGACGGTCGGCGTCCACTCGTGCGGCGAGGTCGACCTGGCCACCCTGCTCGCGTCGGGCCCGAAGGTGTTGTCGCTGCCCGCGCGGTCCTCGCTCGTTGCGTACTCGGGGTACGTCGACCGGTTCCTCCGGGCAGGTGGCTGGATCGTCTGGGGGGCCGTCCCGACGGAGGGCCCGATCGGCGGGAGCGCAGGACGGACCACCGGTCGCCTGCATGCGCTGTGGCGCGATCTCGTCGATCGAGGGTGTGATCCGGAGCGCCTCCGGCGGCAGTGCCTGATCTCTCCGCAGTGCGGACTGGGGGGCCACACCACCTCGGTCGCCGAGCGGGTCTGTTGGACCGTGACCGAGGTGTCGCGAGCCGTACAAGCCACGTGACCCCCGCTGCTTACACTCGGCAACGATGAGTACGCAGCGCGACGACGCCTCCGCTCGGATCGCCGACCTGCGCGAGCAGGTCGCTCACCACAACCGGCTGTACCACGAGCAGGATGCGCCGGAGTTGCCCGACGCCGACTACGACGCGCTCGTCCGCGAGCTCCGCCGCCTCGAATCGGAACATCCCGACCTGGCCGACGAGGCGTCCCCCTCGCAGGCGGTCGGCGGAGCGGCGAGCGCCACGTTCGCGCCGGTGGTCCATGCCGAGCCGATGGCGAGCCTCGACAACGCGATGGATGCCGATGAGTTGCGAGCCTGGTACGACCGCCTGCTTCGTGGTCTCGACGGCGTGCCCCCGCGCATGGTCGCAGAGCTGAAGTTCGACGGCCTGGCGATGAGCCTGCGGTACGAGGACGGCAAGCTCGTCCAGGCGGCGACGAGGGGCGACGGTCGCGTGGGCGAGGACGTCACGGCCAACGTCCGTACGATCTCCGACATCCCGCACGAGCTCTCCGGTGTGGACCCACCCCAGGTCCTCGAGGTCCGGGGTGAGGTGTACATGTCGACGGCGGTGTTCGGGGCGCTCAATGCCGAGTACGAGGCCGCCGGCGAACGGCCCCTCGTGAACCCGCGCAATGCCGCAGCGGGCAGCCTGCGCCAGAAGGACCCGGCGATGACAGCGAAGCGTCGGCTGTCGTTCTGGGCGTACCAGCTGGGCCAGGTCGTCGGTGGCCCGCGGTTCTCCTCACACGGGGAGGCGCTCGAGTTCCTGGCCGCCGCCGGGATCCCGACGAACGCCGAGCGCCGCACCTTCGACGACATCGACGCCGTCGTCGAGTACTGCGCGTATCGCCAGGAACATCGACATGACCTCGGCTACGAGATCGACGGCGTCGTCATCAAGGTCGACGACCTGGCGCAACGTGACGAGTTGGGTTCGACGTCGCGAGCGCCGCGGTGGGCGATCGCGTACAAGTTCCCGCCGGAGGAACGAACCACACTCCTCCGCGACATCCAGGTGTCGGTGGGCCGCACCGGCCGAACCACGCCGTTCGCGGTGCTCGAGCCGGTGTTCGTCGGCGGTTCGACGGTGAGCATGGCGACGCTCCACAACCAGGACCAGGTGGCCGCCAAGGACGTACGACCGGGCGACACCGTGACCGTCCGCAAGGCCGGCGACGTGATCCCCGAGGTGGTGGGTCCGGTGCTGTCGATGCGGCCGGAGGGCACCGAGCCGTGGGTGTTCCCCACGATGTGTCCCTGCCCCCTGGAGCGTTCTCTCGTCCGGCTCGAGGGTGAGGCGGACACCCGCTGCGTCGAGCCCGCGTGTCCGTTCCAGCGCGATCAGAAGATCGTGTACTGGGCTTCCCGAGGAGCGATGGACATCGAGGGGCTCGGTGAACGCACCGTACTCCAACTCACGGCGGCCGGTCTCGTGCGCGACGCAGCCGACATCTACTCGCTCGGCGCGGACCAGGTCGAGCAGTTGGAGGGCTTCGCAAGGCCCAGCGCCGAGAAGCTGATCGAGGCCATCCATGCGTCCAAGGACCGACCGCTGCCGAAAGTGCTCACGGCCTTGGGCATCAAGCACCTGGGACCCGCGGCGTCGCAGGTGTTGGCCGCCGAGTTCGGAACGCTGCGGCGCGTGATGAACGCCACCGACGAACAGCGTTCGGCCGTCGACGGTGTCGGCGAGGTGATCTCGAAGGCGATCTCTTCGTGGTATGCGCAACCCTCGAACCAGGATTTCATCGACCGGCTCGAGGCCGCTGGTGTCAACTTCGGCAGCGAGGAAGAGGCGGCCGAACGGGAAGCGGCGCGCGCCGCGATCGAGCAGACGATGGACGGCAAGACCGTGGTCGTCACCGGCACGGTGCCCGGCTACACGCGTGAAGAGGCCGAGCTCGCGATCACCTCGCGCGGCGGGAAGAGTCCGGGGAGTGTGTCGAACAAGACGTTCGCATTGGTGGTGGGCCTCGGTGCCGGCGCGAGCAAGCTGACCAAGGCGGAGTCGAACGGGACGCCGGTCGTACCCGCCGAGCGCTTCGACGAATTGTTGGCCGATCCCGATGCCGTCATCGCCGAGGTCGGCGGGTGAAGACGATCGGGCTGCTCGGTGGGATGAGCTGGGAGAGCTCGATCGAGTACGAGCGGCTGATCAACGAGGGAGTTCGGGAGCGACTGGGTGGTACACACTCCGCCGATCTGATCATTCGCAGCTACGACTTCGCCCGGATCGAGGCACTGCAGTCGGCCGGCGACTGGGACGAGGCCGGAGACCTCCTCGCGGACGACGCGGCATCGCTCGAACGAGCGGGTGCCGAACTGATCGTGCTGTGCACCAACACCATGCATCTGGTCGCCGAGCGGATCGAGGCAGCTATCGGCGTGCCGTTCCTGCATCTCGCCGACGCGACGGCGGCGGCGGCCGTTCGAGCCGGTGTCGAACGTGTCGCACTTCTGGGCACCCGATACACGATGGAGCACGATTTCCTGTGCCGGAGGCTGGAGGCCGGAGGGCTCGACGTCGTGGTTCCCGACGAGCCCGACCGCACGACCGTGCACGACGTGATCTACGACGAGCTCGTCCGTGGCGTGGTCTGCGCCGAGTCGAAAGCTCGGTACCTCGACGTGATCGACCGGCTGGTGGCGCAGGGCGCCGAGGGTGTGATCGCCGGCTGTACCGAGATCGAGCTCCTCGTCTCGGCCGACGATGTCGGCGTTCCGTACTTCCCGACTACGGCGATCCATGCCGCAGCCGCCGTCGACGCTGCCTTGGCCTAGACGACGGTGAACGTCCAGGTGAACGACCTGGCGAACTGCCGACCGTCCTCGATCCGCCAGTAGAGCACCTCGGCGGTGTGTTCGCCGTCGGCGAACTCGCTGATCGGCGCCGACTCGTTCGGGGTGAACGTGAGTGTGCTGTTGCCCGGCTCGAACCTCGTGACCGGCGGCAAGTCGATCTGCTGGCCCGGTTCGACGTCGGTCTGCCCGAGCTCGTCGACGTTGACGGTCTCGAGTTCGACGCCGTCGATGATCAGCACCCCGGTGAATCCGCTCTCCAGGTCGACGAACACATTGCTCTGATTCGGTACCTGGACGGCCTCGGGGACCGGGTCGAGGGATTCGACGAACGGCGGCAGTTCGGCACGGTCGTCGCCGGTGATCCCGACCAGCAGCCCGCGAACCACGAGGAAGATCCCCACGCCGAGCACGAGGAGCATGATGACCATCGTCCGGTCGGGCCGGCGGCGTCCGGCAGGCACGATCGGCGTCGATCCACCCCGGTCGGCCTCGTCGTCCGCTCCGGGAAACTCCGTGTCGATCCGGTTCTCGCTCACGACACCATCATGCCGGGATCGAGGTCCGATGCGTCGGCTCCGAAACCGGTCGGTCGGTCGGCGATGGGGCGTCACCCCACGACCGGAAGGCAAGCGATAGCGTTCGACCATCGTGAACATCAGCGATTCGCCCCCCGGCGGTCCGACCGAACCGACCGAACCGACCGACCTGCTCGGCAGTCTCTTCGCCGACCGGTTCCGTCTCGTGCGTCTCGTCAGCGAGGGAGCGAACACGACGGTGTTCGACGCCGTCGACGACACGACCGGGCGAACCGTGACCGTCAAGCTGATCCGGCCCGAGATGTCGTCGACGGCAGCGTTTCGCGACCGGTTCGACGACACGATGCGGCGTGTCGGCTCGCTGAGCCACCCCAACATCGCCGCGCTGTACGACTGGGGCATCGCCGCCGTCGACGGTGTCGAGACGTCGTTCGTCGTCGTCGAACAACTCACCGGTGGGAGCTTGCGTGACATGTTCGACCGGGCGCGCCAGCTCAGCCCGTCGCAGGCGCTCGCGGTCGGGCTCGACGCGTGCCGAGGGCTCGATTACGCCCATCGTCGAGGTTTCGTCCACGGTGAGCTCACTCCGTCCAAGCTCGTGTTCGGCGACGACCGGCGCCTCCGGATCACCGACTTCGGCCTCGCCAGGTTGCTCAGCGAGGACTCGTGGAAGCAGCCCGACTCGGTGGCCACGCACACAGCGTGGTACGCCTCGCCGGAGCAGGGGCTCTCTCAGCCCATCGACGGCAAGACCGACGTCTACGCCCTGTGCCTCACGCTGCAGGAAGCCGTGACCGGCTCTCTCCCGTTCCGAAACGACTCGACGGTGGCCTCCCTGACGGCCCGGATCGGTCGCTTGATGCCCGTGTCCGCCGATCTCGGCCCGCTCGCCGCTGTGCTCGAGCACGCCGGCCGCCCCGAGGCCGACGAGCGTGCATCAGCGGCCGAGTTCGGCAAGGAGCTCGTGCAGGCGGCCGGCAAGCTGCCGCGCCCAGAACCGCTGCCGCTGTTGTCGACCGGGCTGTTCGAGACTCCTGTCGACCAGCTCCGGAGCCCGGACGACCCGACGGGCGGCGTCGTCCGTCCCATCGAGTCGGAGGTTCCCGTCATCGTCGAGGCCGAACCCCAGGACCCGGTCATCGCTCCGGCGGCATCGGTGTCCGGACCGCCGGCGGATGATCTCGTGATCCTGCCGCTCGACTCGGAGATCGGCGATCGGTCCACCGGTCACGAGCCCGGAGGCGTCCCTGCGTCCGCCGCCGGGGTCGACGCGGGCCCGATCTCGGGCCAGGATCGATCACCGAGTGCCCCCGAGGTCTCACCCGCTGGGTCGGCGCCGACGCTCGACCTGCCTGCGGCGTCAGCGAACGACACGCAGGTCATGCCCGCAGCGATCGTCGAACCCCGGCGCAGGCGACGCGGCGTGCCCTGGAAGATCCTGCTGTCGTTGCTGGTCATCGCGGCGCTCGTGGTGCTCGGCATCCTGGCGACGCGGTTGTTCGCCACGCCCGTGTACACGGTGCCCGATCTCGTCCAGATGCCCGAGGCCGAGGCCCGCAACCTGGTCGCTCCCAACCGGTGGGTCGTCACCACCGAGCGCGAACGCAGCGATGTGGTGCCGCTCGTGGGACAGGTCGTACGGACCGTGCCCCAGGCCGGTGTCGAACTGGCCGAGGGGGAGCCGTTCCTGATCGTCGTGAGTCAGGGCCCGACGCTGCGCGAACTCCCCGAATCGACCGGTCTGCCCCTCAGCGAGGCACAGACGCGACTGGTCGAGCGAGGGCTGGACGTCCAGACCGTCGAGGAGTTCGACGAAGTCGTGCCGGTCGGTGTGGTGATCAGCTGGTCGGTGCCCGGGGACGCCACGTTGGCGGCCGGCACGCTCGTCGAGCCGGGCACGACGGTCGAGCTGGTGGCCTCGATCGGCCCCGCGCCGCGCACGATCCCCGACGTGGTCGGGCTGCCGGTCGGAGCGGCTCGAGCCGAGCTCGAGAGCATCGGGTTGACGCTCACCGAGGTGGCGCAGGAGTTCAGCGACGACGTCGTGCTCGGCTCGGTCATCTCCCAGGGCACGCCGCCAGGTACCGAAGTGCCACGCGGCACCGACCTCACGGTCATCGTGTCCCTGGGCCCCGATCTCGTCACGTTCCCCGAGTTGCCGGGTGCCGCCACGTACGAGGAAGCCGCGGCGATCCTGGTGGACGCCGGCTTCGAGCCCCGGCTCACCTTCGGCGATGCCCAGGGCGCCGTGCGCTCGGTTCGGATCGACGGCGAGGAGCCGACGGTCGGCGAGACGTTCCGGCGCGGCACGCAGGTCGACATCAGCGCCCTCTGATCACTACGGTGCGGCCAGCCGATCGACGTGACGGCTGGAAAGGACGGCATGGACGAACTCGACGGTCGGGTGGTGATCGTGACGGGGGCCGGGCGCGGGCTGGGCCGTGAGCACGCACGATTCCTTGCGGCGCACGGCGTGCGCATCGTGGTGAACGACCTCGGGGTGGGTCCCGACGGCGTGGGATCCGATCCGCGTCCGGCCGACGACGTGGTCGCCGAGATCCGTGACGCCGGCGGGAAGGCGATCGCCTCGTACGAGGACGTGTCGGACTGGAGCGGGGCCCACCGGGTGGTCGAGGCCGCCATTCGCGAGTTCGGCGACCTGGACATCGTCGTGAACAACGCCGGCATCTTGCGTGACAGCACCATCGTCAACATGAGCGAGGACGATTTCGACGACGTCATCCGGGTGCATCTGAAGGGGCACGCCGCGACCAGCAAGTGGGCTGCATCCTATTGGCGGGAACAGCACAAGCTCGGGGTGAGCAGGCGCCGCAACCTGGTGCACACGAGTTCGACGTCGGGTCTGTACGCCAATCCGGGCCAGTCGAACTACGGCTCGGCCAAGTCGGCGATCGCGACGTTCAGCCGGATCGCGGCTTCCGAGCTCGAGCAGTACGGCGTGATCTCGAACTGCGTCGTGCCCGGTGCCCGCACCCGACTCACCATGGCATCACCGGGACTGCCCGAGATCATGGAGGCACCGGCCGAGGGGTTCGACATCTGGGACCCGGCCAACGCCTCGCCGCTGGTGGCCTACCTGGCGAGTCGCTCGTGTGCGTTCAGCGGTGAGACGTTCTACGTCCAGGGAGGCACCGTGCGGCGGCTCGAGCCGTGGGCGCTGGTCGGCCACTCGATCGAGAAGGCGACTCGCTGGGAACTCGACGACCTGACCGAGGCCATGCAGGCGTTCGTGGTCACACCGGCTACTCGGTGATCGCCTGGATCTCCGCGGCGAGCTCGACCGACGCTTCGTTGACGGGGACCGTCGCCTGCATCGCCATCAGCTTCATCATGTCGCCCTGGATCGTGATCTTGCCCGCCATGAACGACTGCATCAGCACGGCCGGATCCTGATCGACCACCATCGCCTTGGCCGTCTCGTAGTCGGTCGTCAGGGTGACGTCCGGTTCCTCGAGTTCGCCGAGCTCGAGTTCGAGGCTGCCGTCGCTACTGTCGATGTAGGCGTGCACCGTTCCCGCCCCGAACGGGACGTCGGTGACGATCTGGTTGATCTTGACCTCGATGGTGACGTCGGGCAGCCGGTCGGCGTACTGCTCGCGGAGTGCGCGGGCAGCCTCCATCCATTCGTCGGTCAGGAACGTGTACATGTCAGGCGACTGTATCCGGCGAGGGTCAACCCGCCTCCAGCGTCATGGACGACGTGGTGATGCTGTCGAGGAAGTCGTGGTCGAGCTCGAAGCCCATTCCGGGTGCGTCGGGCACCCGAACGTGGCCGTCCTCCACCGTGATCGGATCGAGCACGATGTCACGGAGGTAGAAGCGCGATGCGGCGCTGATGTCGCCCGGGAGTGTGAACCCGGGGAGCGCCGCCAGTGCCGCGTTGGCGGCCCGTCCGATGCCGGTCTCGACCATGCCTCCGCACCACACGGGCACGCCCCGGTCGACGCAGAGATCGTGGATACGGCGGGCCTCCAGGTAGCCGCCGACCCGACCCGGCTTGATGTTGATGATCTCGGCAGCACCCAGCTCGATCGCATCGGCGGCGGTCTGCAGCGACACGATCGACTCGTCGAGACAGACCGGCGTGTCGATCGCCGCGGCGAGCTGGGCATGCCCGAGGATGTCTTCTTCGGGAAGGGGCTGCTCGATGAGCAGGAGATCGAACGCGTCGAGCCGACGGAGATGTTCGGCGTCGGTGCGCCGATAGGCGGTGTTCGCGTCGACCTGGAGACCCATCTCGGGGCCGATCAGCTCCCGAACCAGGCGGACTGGCTCGACGTCCCATTCGGGCTCGATCTTGAGTTTGATGCGGGCGTATCCATCGTCGACGTATCCCTGCACCTGCCGCAGCAGCTCGTCGAGGGTGTCGAAGATGCCGACGCTGACGCCACTCGGGATGTGGTCGCGCCCACCGCCGAAGTACCCGTGGAGATTGACGCCCTCGGCCCGGAGCTCGGCGTCGAGCACGGCGGCCTCGAGCGCCGCCTTCGACATCGGGTGCCCGGCGTACTGGTCGAGCCGGGTCGCCACCTCGGCCGCACTCAGCGGGCCGGTCGCGAGGAGCGCCGGCCAGAAGTGGTCGCTGATCACCAGCGCGGCGCCGTCGACGAACTCGGCCGAGTAGACGGGTTCGCCCATCGCGACACACTCGCCCCATCCCTCACCGCAATCGGTGGTGACGTGCAGCAGCAGGATGTCGCGACGGGTCTGCGTGCCGAAACTGGTGCGAAACGGTGTGACGAGGTCGAGTTCGATCCGCCGGAGTTCGAGCTGATGCAGATGCATGTCGTTCATTCCTCTGTCCGTTTTGGGTGATCGACGACGTAGGCGCCGTCGCGGGTGAAGCCGGTGACGACTCCACCGGCATCCAGCAGCGGTCTGAGCTCCCGGCGCACTCGCATCCGCCAGGCGGCGGCGGCCGTGGGGTCGGTACGGCGCAGCACGACGATGTCGTCGGGCGTGGGCACCGTCGTGGTGACGGCGCCCGCCGGCGCCGACGGTCGTGGCACGTCGTCGCTCGTGGGCCATGCGACCACGAGCCGGTCGGACTCGTCGTGGGCGTTGATCGAGTCGGACATCGCGCCGTAGAAGTTCGGCTGGTACTCGGTGATGTGGCCGCCCAGCACCTCGATGTTGAACCATGCATTGCGGCGCACGAGCGGATCGAACGTCCAGACGATCCAGGGGATGTCACGCTCGGCGGCCCACGCTCGTTGGTGGTTCTTCATCAGTCGGCCGACGCCGAGATGCTGGACCCCCGGCAAGATGCCGGTGACGTGGCTGTGCAGTGCTCGCTCTCCGTGATGGTCGGCCAGGAACCCGAACGAGGCACCGACCGTGTGGCCCGATTCGAACGCGCCCGCCACGTAGCCACCGGCGTGTGAGATGGCCATCAGCAGCTCGACCGTCACGATCGGCGTCGCGGTGCCCCACACCTGCTGGAAGACGGTGCCGATCATGGTCATGTCGGCCGCCGACTCCAGCGTTCGGATGTCGAGATCTCCGTCACCCATGACCCGGGACCGTACCCGGTCCGCGGGTGCCGAGCCCACTGCGCAGCTCGTCGAACGTGCCGATCGGCCGACACGAGACGGGTCGGCGACGTGGCCGCAGACCGTTGACGACTCGTCAATCCGTTGGGTTTGTCCCGGTCGCAGCGATAGGCATGTCGCCATGGCTCGAATACTGGTTGCCGAAACGATCGCCAACGGCGGACTCGATCTCCTCCGGGCGGACGGACACGACGTCGATGTGCAGGTCGGCCTGTCGCCGGACGAGCTCCGGTCGGCCGTGGTCGGCGCCCACGCACTGGTGATCCGGTCGGCCACGACGGTCGATGCCGAGCTGCTGGCGGCCGGCGCGGATCTGGTCGTCGTCGGACGCGCCGGGATCGGCCTCGACAACGTCGACGTCGCCGCAGCCACCGACCGTGGCGTGATGGTCGTCAACGCACCGCAGTCGAACATCATCTCGGCGGCCGAGCACACGATGGCGCTCCTCCTCGCCCAGGCCCGCAACGTGCCCCAGGCGCACGCGGCGCTGATCGACGGGCGCTGGGAGCGCAACAAGTGGGAGGGTGTCGAATTGGCCGACAAGACGCTCGGCATCGTGGGGCTCGGGCGGATCGGCAAGCTCGTCGCCGACCGCGCCAAGGGCTTCCAGATGCGGTTGGTCGCGTACGATCCGTTCGTGTCGGCCGACCGTGCCCGTCAGCTCGGCGTCGAGTTGTTGCCGCTCGATCAGGTCGTCGCCGAGTCGGACTTCCTCACGGTGCACCTTCCGAAGACGGCGGAGACCGCCGGGCTGATCGACCGAGACCTGCTGCTGAAGGCTCGACCGACGCTCCGCGTGATCAACGCGGCGCGCGGTGGGATCGTCGACGAGCACGATCTGGCCGAGTGCATCCGCGACGGCGTGATCGCCGGTGCTGCGCTCGATGTCTTCGAGTCGGAGCCGACGACCGAGTCGCCCCTGTTCGACCTGCCGTCGGTGGTGGTGACGCCGCACCTCGGCGCGTCGACGCGGGAAGCCCAGGACAAGGCGGGTGATGCGATCGCCGACATGGTGAAGCTCGCACTCGACGGCGAGTTCGTACCGTGGGCGGTGAACGTGGACGCCGCCGAGGCGAACGAGACGATTCGTCCGTTCCTGCCGCTCGCCGAGCAGCTCGGCCGCCTGTACGGATCGTTGCACGGCAGCTCGCCCGACTCGTTCGAACTCAGCTGCGAGGGCGAGATCGCCTCGTACGACACGCGGATCATCGGCCTCGCCGTGTTGAAAGGCTTCTTCAGCCGTATCACGGACGACCCCGTCAGCTACGTGAACGCGCCGAACATGGCCCGGGCGGCGGGGATCTCGATGCGGGAGATCACGTGTGCGGAGTCCGACGAGTACGTCAACCTGATCTCACTGCGATGCGAGGACCACAGCATCTCGGGCACGCTCGCCGGCCGCCGTCGGGTACAGCGGATCGTCGAGGTCGACGGCCATTCGGTCGACGTTCCTCCGTCCGATCACATGATGGTCATCAGCAATGACGACCGGCCCGGCGTGATCGGCACGGTCGGCGTGATGCTCGGCGATGCGGGTGTCAACATCGCCGACATGGACGTCGGGCGCGTGGCGTCGTCCGGGAACGCGACGATGGTGCTCACGCTCACCGACGAGGTGCCGGAGCCGCTCGTCGATCAGCTCCGGGCCGCGCCGGGCATCCTGAGCGTCAAGGTCCTCCGCGGCTGATCGGGGCCTCACCGGAGGAGGGCCCGGTCGCCGCCACCGAGTCTCGTGGCCAGGTAGGTACTCGTCCCCGACTCGAGCAGCTCACGCGCACCGACCATCATGGCGCCGTAGGCCGTGCTGGCGAGCGAGCCACCGATCGACACTCGCCGGCCGCCGGCCGCCCCGATCTCGCCGACCGTCGGCCCACCCGGCAACGCCAACACGTTGACGGGTACGGGCACTGCGTCGACGACCGATCGGATCTGCTCCACCGTCGCCAGCCCCGGTGCGTAGACGCAGTCGGCGCCGGCACCGGCGTAGGCGACCAGACGGTCGATCGTGTCGTCGAGATTGTCGACGCCGTGCAGGAGGTTCTCGGCCCGGGCGGTCAGCAGGAGCCGATCGCCGGTGGTGTCGGCGGCCTCGGCCGCCGCGGCGACCCGTTCGGTGGCGACGTCGATCGGATCGATCCGGCCGGCGGGGCCGTTCCAGTCCTCGATCGAACACCCGGCCGCGCCCGCGTCGTGGAGCAGTCGGACGGTCTCCGCGACGCCGTCGAGGTCGTCGGCGAAACATCGTTCGCTGTCGACGTTGAGCGGGAGTTCGACCGCTGCCGCCATCTGCCGGACGTGTTCGACCAGCTCGTCGCGCGTCACGCCGTAGTCGTCACGGCCCTGGGACCATGCGAACCCGGCACTGGTGGTCGCCAACGCGTCGAAGCCGACTCCGGCCAGGAGCCTGGCCGATCCGATGTCCCACGGGTTGGGCATCACGAATACCTGCTCGCGGGCGTGAAGGTCGAAGAACCGGGCGCGTCGATCCTGCGGAGTCATGCCCACATCTTGGCGGATCGTCCTGTCGGTGGACAGCGAAGTCCGGCCACGGCCTTGGTGGCGCAACCACCACGGGTCCCTGGATGCGGACGAGTCACCAGCCGCGGGGGAGTGCCGCGAGACGGGCGTCGATCGCAGCCTTGCGGGCCAGCTCGGCGAAGTCCTCGCCGCGGCCCGCGTAGATGATCGAACGCGACGAACTGATGATCAGACCGCGACCGTCGTCACAGGCCCCGGCGTCGACCGCGGCGCGCGGGTCGCCGCCCTGTGCGCCGATGCCGGGGACGAGGATCGGCAGGTCGCCGACGACGTGTCGCACGTTGCGCAGCTCGTCCGGATACGTCGCGCCCACGACGAGGGCACAATCGCCGCGTTCGGCCCATTCGCCGGCAACCATCTCGGCGACCCGCAGGTAGAGCGGGCGGCCCCCGACGTCGAGCGCTTGGAGGTCGTCGCCGCCGGGATTGCTCGTCCGGCAGAGTGCGATGACACCGCCGCCGTGCGCGAAGTACGGAACGACCGAGTCGGCGCCGAGGTACGGGTTCACCGTCACCGCGTGCGCCTGGTAGCGCCCGAAGGCCTCGCGTGCGTAGTGCTCGGCGGTCGAGCCGATGTCGCCACGCTTGGCGTCGAGGATCAGCGTGACGTCGGGGTACTCCTGGAGGATGTACGCGCAGATGCGTTCGAGCGCTGCCTCCTCGCGCTGGCTGCTGAAGTAGGCGATCTGCGGCTTGAAAGCGCACACGAGATCGGCGGTGGCGTCGACGATCTCCTTGCAGAAACGGAACATGGCATCGGGCGCCGCGTCGAGCACGGTCGGGAACCTGGCGGGATCGGGGTCGAGGCCCACGCACAACAGCGAGTTCGATGCCGCCCACGAGCGCCGGAGTTGGTCGTGAAAGCCCACGCCGACGACGGTAGATCACCGCGTGAGGATGGCGGAAGCGGGCACGTTGCGATCGTGTGACGAACCCGCCCGGGTCAGTCGACGAGTTCGATCGCCGCCGTCGGGCAGAGGTCGGCGGCCTCTCGCACCTTGTCGTGGAGCTCCGGTGACGGCTCCTCCTGGAGGATGTAGAGGTAACCGTCGCTGCGGACCTCGAACACCTCCGGGCAGATCTGCATGCACCCGCCCGTCGAGGCGCACACGTCGAAATCGACCTTGACCTTCATCGCATCCTCCTCATGCCTTGGCCCGACGGTAGCCGTCGGCTTCGGCGTCGTGGGCGTCGGCGTAGCAGCGCTCGGGAACCGTCCGCTCGTAGAACCGACCTCCCGGGACGTGGAAGATCCCGGAGTTGTCGTTGGCCTTGATCGGGTAGCCGTCAGGGCATTTCCCGTCGACGGGCGGCACCCAGTTGGTCGTCTCGGCGGCGTCGCCGGGCGCCGTTCCCGTGTGCGGATGAGGCGGAGTTGCGGGCGGCGCGTCGGGTGTCTGCACCGAGATCTCCATGAATCCGACCGGGCGGTCGGACTGCGGCGGCGGACCGAGCGGTGGCCACTCGGGCGCTGTCGACTCGTCGTTGCCGCGGCGCTGCCACGCGAGCCACCCCGCGTACCCGGCTCCGGCCAGGAGCGCCACCCAGAACAGCCGTCGCAGCGTCGTGATCATGACGGCAACCATAGACCGTGATGCCGAATCGTACGTAGTGCCTCGGCCCCCTCAGCCGTGCTGGCGTTCGAAGGCCGACAGAACGGCTCGCAGTGACGCAGTGGTGATGTTCGGGTCCTGTCCGAGGCCCCATTTGATGTTGCCCTCGCTGCCGGTGGTCTCCACGTAGGCGACGGCCTGGGCGTTGGCACCCCGGCCGATCGCGTGCTCCGAGTAGTCGACCACGTCGAAGTCCTCATCGAAGTGTTCCGTGATCGCGTGCACGAACGCCTCGACGGGGCCGTCGCCCTCGCCGTGCACGGTGACCGGCTCGCCGTCGACGTCGAGCTGGGCGGCCACCTTGGTACGGCCCGAACCCTCCGACGACGTGGTGTGCAGCTCGTGCGTGCGCAGCCGGAACCGTGGGGTCTCGGGGAGGTACTCGGCCTGGAAGGTGTCCCACATCACGTTGGGACTGATCTCGGTGCCGGTGTTCTCGGTCACGTGCTGGATCGCCTTCGAGAACTCGATCTGGAGTCGCCGCGGGAGGTCGAAGCCGTGCTCTTCCTTCATCACGTAGGCCACGCCGCCCTTGCCGGACTGCGAGTTGACCCGGATGACGGCCTCGTAGCTGCGGCCGACGTGATGCGGATCGATCGGCAGGTACGGCACGCCCCACTGCTCGTAGTCGTTCGGCAGCGCATCGAGGCCCTTCTTGATCGCGTCCTGGTGCGACCCGGAGAACGCCGTGTAGACGAGGTCGCCCACGTAGGGCAGACGCTCGGGCACGGGCAGCCGGTTGCAGTACTCGGCGGTCCGACGCAACGCATCGATGTCGCTGATGTCGAGCTCGGGGTCCACCCCGTTGGCGAACAGGTTCATCGCCAAGTTGACGACGTCGACGTTGCCCGTCCGTTCGCCGTTGCCGAACAGGGTGCCCTCGACCCGGTCGGCGCCCGCCATGACGCCGAATTCGGCTGCTGCGACGGCGCAGCCGCGGTCGTTGTGCGGGTGCAGACTGACGATCACCGCGTCGCGTTGCTTGATCGTGCGGCCGAACCATTCGATCACGTCGCCGTACACGTTGGGGGAGTAACACTCGACGGTCGCCGGCAGGTTCAAGATGATCGGATCGTCGGGCGTGGGTTCGATGACGTCCATGACGGCCTCACACACCTGGATCGCATACTCGGGTTCGGTCAGTGTGAAGCTCTCCGGCGAGTACTCGTACCGGATCTGCGTCTCGGGGATCGTCTCTTCCAGCTTCTTGCACAGTTTCGCCCCGTTCACGGCGATCGAGGTGATGCCTTCCTGATCGAGCCCGAACACGACGTCGCGTTGGAGTGGATTCGTCGAGTTGTAGAAGTGCACGATCGCTCGCGGCGCCCCCTCGAGGCATTCGTAGGTGCGCTCGATCAACTCCTGGCGGCACTGGACGAGCACCTGGATGTGGACGTCGTCCGGGATCAGGTCCTCCTCGATCAGCTGGCGTACGAAGTCGAAGTCGGGCTGGCTCGCCGACGGGAAGCCGACCTCGATCTCCTTGAAGCCCATCTTCACCAGCTCCTGGAACATCCGGAGCTTGCGGGCAGGATCCATCGGGTCGATGAGGGCCTGATTGCCGTCGCGGAGGTCGACCGAACACCACCGTGGGGCGCGGTCGATCACGACGTCGGGCCAGGTCCGGTCGGTCAGTCTCACCGGGATGAACGGTCGGTACTTCTCGAAGGGCATCTTCTTGGGGGTCACGTTGGCAGGTGGCATGTGGGTGTCTTTCGGGAGTTCGGTCTGGACTGTGCGGAGTCGGCCGGAAAAATGAAGGAGCCCCCGGCCGGGGCGGCTGGGGGCGGGCGAACGCGGGTATGGGAGCGCTCGCCCTATCGAAGGAGCAGCCCCAAGCGGTACGTCACGCCGACGAGTGTAGACCCGTCGCGTCGCATGAGCAAGGCAACGGTCCGGTCATCGCGGAATGCGTCTGCGTCTGCCGGTACCCTGTCCCGACCATGAATGACGACAGAGCACGGCCATCATCGGGCCGAGGACGGAGCCCCCGAGGCGGCGGACGCCGCCGGGGTTCGTCCGACGGAGGTGGCGGTTCCCGCCACGACCGTCCACGTGACGACGGACCCGAGCGCTCGGGGAACCTGACCACCATCAACGCGCTGCCCCCGGTCGAACCGCCGACCGGGTTCGCTGAACTCGGCGTACCAGCGCGCATCGACGACGGGATCGCCAAGTGCGGGTTCGCGCAACCGTTCGCGATCCAGACCGAGGCCGTTCCGGTCGCCATGCAGGGCCGTGACGTGTGTGGCCGGGCCCAGACCGGGTCGGGCAAGACGCTGGCGTTCGGCGTGCCGATGCTCGCCCGCATGACCGACGTCGCGCAGCCACGACGGCCGCTCGGTCTCGTGCTCGTTCCGACACGCGAGCTCGCTGTGCAGGTCGCCGAGGTGCTCGAGCCGATCGCCGAGCATGCCGGCCAGCGTGTGCTCGCCGTGTACGGCGGCGCCAGCCGCCACACCCAGATCGACGAGTTGGCCAAGGGGGTCGAGCTCGTCGTGGCGACACCGCTGCGGTTGATCGACCTGCTCAAGTCGAACGAGCTCGTGCTCGACGACATCCAGATCGTGTGCCTCGACGAGGCCGACAGGATGGCCGACGACGGCTTCACGCCACAGGTCGAGTGGGTGCTGCGGCACTGCACCAACCGCAACCAGACGATGCTGTTCTCGGCCACGCTCGACGGCGATGTCGGGCACCTCATCCGGCACTACCTGTCCGATCCGGTCGAGGTGGCGATCGACGAAGCGACCGACACGGTCGGCACGATGCACCATCTGTTCCTCGCGGTTCACCACATGGACAAGGACAAGGTGATCGGCGCGATCGGTCAGGGCCTTCCCAAGATCGTGGTGTTCTGCCAGACGAAGCGCACGTGCGACCGCGTTGCCCGGAACCTCGACGACCTCGGCGTGAAGTGCGCGGCGATCCACGGGGACCTTCCGCAGAAGGCGCGTGAGCGAGCCCTGCAGCGGTTCGCAGAGGGAAAGCTCGCCGTTCTCGTCGCCACCGACGTGGCTGCACGTGGTATCGACATCGACGACATCGGCGCCGTGATCCACTACGAGCCTGCCAAGGACGTCAAGGACTACCTGCATCGCTCGGGGCGCACCGCTCGTGCCGGTCGCGACGGATGGGCGATCACGCTGGTCGAGTACAACCAGCACACGCAGATGCGCATCCTGCAACGCGGCATGCGCCTGCCGAGCGACGCGGCGATCGAGGTCTTCTCGAACAACCCGAACCTCCGCGACCTCACGACGCTCGGCGCTGACGTCACGACCTGAGCAGCGAACCTCGATGTGCTCGCGGTCCGGTCGTTCGTGTCGCTGGCGGACCCTGGGCGCCATGGCCGCCGTCGTGCTGTTCGTCGCCGGTTGTTCGGGATCCGAACCGGAGCCGGACGCCGAGCCCAGCCCGACGTCGTCGACCGGGTCGGTGGCGCCGACCTCTCCGTCCGTGGCTGCACCGCCTGCCGAGCCGACAGTGCCCGACGAGCCGGCGTCGGTGCGCATCGACGTGTCGCTGGCCGGGACGGATGCCGAACTGACCGGGCTCCTCTCGGAGTCGAACGACCCGTTCGGTCGGTTCGTGTCATGCTCGGGCCTGCGGTCGTCGTACGGATCGTACTCGGTGCTGGCCTCGGTCGAGACGGGTGACGTACGTTCGGTCAGTGTCGTCTCGTCCGATCTCGTACCGGCCCCGGGTCCCCACGACGCGGCGGTGAGAGTGGAGTTCGCGGCGTCGCCGCCGGTCGATGCCGCCGGGACGATCACGGTCGCCGACGACCGTCGAACCGGCTCGTTCGTCGCGTTCGATGCCGACGGGACACGGGTCGACGGCACGTTCGAGTGCGCGGGTGGTGACGTCGAGCCGGAGCCACTGCGCGTCGGCGACGACGACGGGGTCCTGGAGGCCGTCGAGGTGTCAGTGCTGTTGCGCTCGGGCGACGCGCAGCGAATTCTGGGTCTGGCGGCGCCGGCCGGCGGTGCTGCGGTGGTCGAGTGCCCGGGTGCCGAGGGTGCACCGAGTGAGGCACTGTCGGGTGTGCGCGTGATCGGGGATGAAACGATCGGTGCGATCACCAGCTTCGAGCTCGACGACGGTGCGGCACCGACGATGCGGCTCCGCAGCGGATCGGTGGGCTACTCGTTCGATCTGGTGATGCGCAACGGCGCCGGTCCGGCGGCTGCCGGATCGTTCAACGCCGAGGCCGACGGTGTGACGGTCGAGGGCGCGTTCCGCTGCAGCTGACCGCGGCGCCGTCCATCAGCGCTGCCAAGCGGGCCGGCTGCGTTCGAACTTGCTGATCTCGTCGGCGTGGGTGAGGGTGAGTGCGATGTCGTCGAGACCGTTGAGGTAGCGGTGCCGGGTCGGCTCGTCCATGGGGAACGTCGCGGCGATGCCGGCAGCGGGGACCTCGACCGTGAGCTGCTCGAGGTCGACGACGATCTCGGTGGTCGGGTCGGTCTCGATCGCGCCCCAGATCGCCTCGACGGTCGCCTCGGGCAGGATCACGGGAACGAGGCCGTTCTTGGTGCAGTTGTTGCGGAAGATGTCGGAGAAGCTCGGTGCGATCACGGCGTCGAACCCGCCCTGCTGGATCGCCCAGACCGCGTGCTCGCGGCTCGATCCCACGCCGAAGGCCGGTCCGGCGACGAGGATCGAGGCGCCCTGGTATTCCTCCTGATTGAGCACGAAGTCGCGATCGTCGCGCCACGTCGAGAACAGACCCTTCTCGAAGCCGGTGCGCTCGACCCGCTTCAGCCAGTCCGCCGGAATGATCTGGTCGGTGTCGACGTCACTGCGCTTGAGCGGCACGCCGGTTCCGGCAACGATGCGAACGGCCTTCACGACGGATCCTCCTGGTCGAGATCTTCGGGGGTGGCGAACGTGCCCTTGACCGCAGTCGCCGCGGCGACGGCGGGGGACACGAGGTGGGTGCGTCCGCCGCGACCCTGGCGGCCCTCGAAATTGCGGTTGCTCGTGCTCGCGGCCCGCTCGCCCGGTTGCAGCTTGTCGGGGTTCATGGCGAGACACATCGAGCAGCCGGGCTCTCGCCAGTCGGCGCCCGCGGCTCGGAAGACGTCATGGAGGCCCTCTGCCTCGGCCTGGGCCTTCACTCGGTGCGATCCCGGCACGATCATCACGCGGGGCACGGTGACCCGGCGGCCGGCGATGACGGCCGCTGCCGCCCTCAGGTCGTCGATGCGACTGTTGGTGCACGACCCGATGAAGACCGTGTCGACCGCGATCTGTCTGATCGGGGTGCCGGGAGTGAGGTCCATGTAGTCGAGCGCTCGACTCACCGTCTCGCGGGTCGTGGCGTCATCGAAGTCGTCCGGCGAGGGGACCGCGCCGTCGATCGACCCGACCTGGCCGGGATTGGTGCCCCAGGTGACCTGTGGGGTGAGCGTGGACGCGTCGATCACGACCGCCTTGTCCCAGACCGCGCCATCGTCGGTGCACAGCGTGCGCCAGTCGGCCACTGCGGCATCCCACTCGGGGCCGGTCGGGGCGTGGTCGCGGCCGCGCAGGTACTCGAAGGTCGTGTCGTCGGGGGCGATCATGCCGGCTTTCGCCCCCGCCTCGATCGACATGTTGCAGACCGTCATCCGACCCTCCATGGAGAGGTCACGGATCGCTCGACCGCGGTACTCGATCACGTGGCCGAGGCCACCGCCCGTGCCGATCTCGCCGATGATGGCGAGCACGATGTCCTTGGCGGTGACGCCCGGTGGCGCTGATCCCTCGACGGTCACCGACATCCATTTCGGCCGGCTCTGCGGGAGGGTCTGCGTGGCCAGCACGTGCTCGACCTCGCTCGTGCCGATGCCGAACGCCAGCGCGCCGAACGCGCCGTGAGTGGCGGTGTGGCTGTCGCCGCACACGATGGTCATGCCTGGCATGGTGCGGCCCTGCTCGGGCCCGATGACGTGGACGATGCCCTGGTCGGGGTCGCCCATCGGGAAGTTGGTCACGCCGAACTCGGCGGCGTTCGCACGCAGTGTGTCCACCTGTTTGGCCGAGATCTCGTCCGCGATCGGGCGGTCGATGTGCTCGGTGGGGACGTTGTGGTCCTCGGTTGCGATCGTGAGGTCGGGCCGGCGGACCGTGCGGCCGCTGAGGCGCAGGCCGTCGAACGCCTGCGGGCTCGTGACCTCGTGGACGAGGTGGAGGTCGATGTAGAGCAGGTCGGGCTCGCCGGCCGCCTCGTGGACGAGATGACGCCGCCAGAGTTTCTCCGGCAGGGTCATCGGTTGGTCGGTCGACATGTGTCGTTTCTCACTCTCTGAGATACACTTCTTGCGGTATGGATATCGTAACCGGGGTCGGAGTGCTCGACAAGGCCGTTCGCATCCTGCGTGCCGTGGCCGAGCGGCCGCAGTCGCTCGGTGGGCTCCAGACTGCGACCGGGCTCCCGCGGGCGACGGCCCACCGGCTGGCGGTGGCGTTGGAGGCACACGGCCTGCTCCGTCGCGACGACGACGGGCGATTCGATCTCGGTCCCGAGCTGGCATCGCTGGGCCGAACGGCGACCGAGAGGTTCCCGCTCGCCGGCATCGCACTGCCTGCGCTCGAGTCGTTGCGGGCGGCGACCGACGAGAGTGTGCAGCTGTTCGTGCGTGAGGGCTCGCATCGCCGATGTGTCGTGTCGCTGCAGTCGCCGCACGCACTGCGCTGGATCGTGCCCGAGGGCGTGCTGTTCCCACTGGAGGTCGGCTCGGCCGGCCGGGTGCTGTCGGGGGAGACGACCGCATCGGGGTGGGTCGAGAGCGTCGAGGAACGCGAGGCCGGCGTCGCGTCGGTCAGCGCGCCGGTCGTCGACGCCGACGGGTCGGTGACGGCCGCCGTCAGTGTCTCGGGTCCGATCGATCGTCTGACCCGTGAGCCCGGCCACCGGTTCGGGGCCCGCGTCGTCGAGGCGGCGCACGTGATCTCGGCGAAGCTGGGAACCTTTCCGGGGGAGTGAGCGTCGAATGGGTGTGCGGATCTCACCACTGCCGGGCATCGTGACGGCGGCCCTCGTGCTGGTTGGATGCGGTGCCGCGGACACCGGTCCCGCCGCGACGTCACCCGAAGGTGACTGGATCGCGGTCTCGGGCGTGTCGGACGGATCGGAGGTCGTGTTGATCGACGGGTTCGCCATCACGATCTCGATCCAGGACGACCAGATCGTCGGCACGGCCGCGTGCAACCGGTACAGCGGTGAGGCGACGATCGGCTCCGACGGGTCGTTCGGAGCCGGTGAGCTGAGCTGGACGGAGATCGGCTGCGAGCCGGCGGTGCTCGCGGTCGAGCAGTCGTTCCTCGCGTCGCTGAGCGACGTCGACCACTACGGCGTGGCCCGCGACGTCCTGACGCTGAGCAGCGAGTCCGACGAGTGGGTCTTCGAACGACTCGATCCGTCCGACGACGAGGCCGACGGGTGACCGGGGCCGATCGTTCAGTGCTGGCCGAGGCGCGGTGCGCGTCGGATCATCTTCAGTGATTCGGTGCCGACGCGGTTGACGATGCGGTCGACCTCGCGGAAGCCGAACCGTTGGTAGAGGCGAACTGCCGGATTCCCGCACCGTACGCTCAGGACGGCGGCCGGGAACACGTCGTCGGCGTGCTCGAACAGTGTCGCCATCAACCTCGAACCGACACCGCGACCGACATGGTCCGGTGCGACCGCAACGACCAGTTCAGGGGTGTCGACGTCGACGAAGACGCTGTAGTCGGAGATCGCCGGATCGAACAGCCGGAGCCACGCTGCGCCGATCTTCCGGCCGTCCCGCTCGGCGATCACTCCGAGATCACCCGCTCGCCCCCATCCGTGAACGTGCCCGGCGAGATCGGGGTCGCCTCGGATGTCGTCGTGGTGGACGCCGTCGTCCTCGTCGACGTGGGCGGCCCAGTAGACCATCTCCCAGAGGAACTCGACGTCACTGCCGACGATGAGTCGCAGGTCGATCATGACGGCAGTCTCGTCGAGGTACGAAGCGGCGCCGTTCAGGCGAGCTTCTTGTACTTGAGGCGGTGGGGTTGATCGCCCGACTCGCCGAGCTCCTTGCGCTTGTACTCCTCGTACTCGGTGAAGTTGCCCTCGAACCAGCGCACCTGGCTGTCGCCTTCGAACGCGAGGACGTGGGTGGCGATGCGGTCGAGGAACCACCGGTCGTGGCTGATCACCACGGCGCAACCGGGGAACGATTCGAGTCCGGCCTCCAGGGCGCGGAGCGTGTCGACGTCGAGGTCGTTGGTCGGCTCGTCGAGCAGCAGCACGTTGCCGCCCGACTTCAGCAGCTTGGCGAGGTGCACTCGGTTGCGTTCACCGCCCGAGAGCTTGCCGACGAGCTTCTGCTGGTCGGTCCCCTTGAAGTTGAAGCTTGCCACGTATGCCCGGCCGTGGATCTCCCGGTTGCCGACCACCATGTGTTCGATGCCCTCCGTGATCTCCTCGTAGACGGTCTTGTCGGGGGCGAGGTCGTCGCGTGACTGGTCGACGTAGCTGAGCTGGACCGTGTCGCCGATCTTGATCGAACCGGCGTCGGGCTCCTCGAGACCGGTGAGCATCCGGAACAGGGTGGTCTTGCCGGCGCCGTTGGCACCGATGATGCCGACGATGCCGGCCGGCGGGAGGGTGAACGAGAGGTTCTCGATGAGGAGTTTGTCGCCGAATCCCTTGCGGAGGTTCGACACCTCGATCACCGTGTCGCCGAGCCGCGGGCCCGGCGGGATCCCGATCTCCAACTTGTTCGACGTGTCCTTCTCGGCCTCGGCCTCGGATTGCAGTTTGTCGTACGCGGCGAGTCGGGCCTTGCCCTTCGCCTGGCGGGCCTTGGGTGACATCCGCACCCATTCGAGTTCGCGTTCGAGGGTGCGACGACGGGCGACGTTCGACTTCTCCTGCCACGCGAGGCGCTCCTGCTTCTGTTCCAGCCACGATGAGTAGTTGCCCTCGAACGGGATGCCCTTGCCGTGGTCGAGTTCGAGGATCCACTGCGCCACGTTGTCGAGGAAGTAGCGGTCATGGGTGATCGCCACGACCGTGCCGGCGTATTCCTGGAGGAAGCGCTCCAGCCAGAACACCGACTCGGCGTCGAGGTGGTTGGTCGGCTCGTCGAGGAGCAGCAGGTCGGGACGCGACAACAGCAGGCGGCACAGCGCCACGCGACGCTTCTCGCCACCCGACAGCTTGGTGACGTCGGCGTCGTCGGGCGGGCAGCGCAGCGCATCCATCGCGATGTCGACGTTGCGTTCCAGCGACCAGGCGTCGGCCGCGGCGATCCTGTCTTCGAGCGCCGCCTGCTGCTTGCCGATCTTGTCGTAGTCGGCATCCGGGTCGGCCCACTGTGCCATGACCTCGTTGTATTCGTCGATGATCGACTGGACCTCGGCGACGCCGTCCATCACGTTGCCCTTGACGTCCTTGTCCGGGTCGAGTTCCGGCTCCTGGCTGAGGTACCCCACCGAGAACCCCGGTGTGAGCCGGGCATCGCCGGAGTAGCCGTCGTCGAGGCCCGCCATGATCTTGAGCAGGCTCGACTTGCCCGCTCCGTTCGAGCCGATGACGCCGATCTTGGCGCCCGGGTAGAACGACAGCGAGATGTTCTCCAGCACCGTCTTGTCGGGTGGGTAGAACCGGGCCAGCTGGTAACAGGAATAGATGAACTCGTGCGCCATGGTGTCGCCGAGGTTACCCGTCTCACGTCGATGGCTCGCCGGTCCCGGATTCGGGGGAGCGCCGACGAGCTCGTTCAGCCGCCGCTTCGTGCCGTGGCCGACGACAACGTGCGAGTCGAGGACGACTCCTCGGACGTGGTCCGTCCGCAGAGCCCGGTGGGGGCGACGGTCGGGGCGATGTTCGCGCCGGTCGAGGTCGCGCACCCTCGGCGCCGGAAGGCCTCAGGGTCGGTATCCAGCTCATCTGCCGGGCTCGTGAGCATCGCCGCGCGGCCAGGCGCGGATCGGCCCGTACCCGCCCGATCTCGGGCGCGGGACCGATCTCGAGGCGGTGACGTATCTCGATGCTGTTCGCTGCCTCTGTGTGGTTAGGCGGTCGAACGTCGACCGCCTCATCCGAGGAGGCGATGATGAACACATCGAAGCACGATGATGTCACGGGCGACGACGATCACGGAGACGACGGGTACGGCGGCAAGCACGGTGGCGGCAAGCACGGTGGCGGCAAGCACGACGACCCGTACCACGACCCGGACTACGACCATCCGCCACGTCATCCATCCGATCCGCCGGCCAACCCCCGGTACCCGGACCCCGATCTGTACGGCAGCTACGCGTCGAAGGAACCGCCCTCCTACGTGCCGCACCCGTTCCGGCACAGCTGCTTCCGGCCCCGCAAGGACGACTACCAGCCGCCGGTCACGTGCGATGGCCCCCGCGAGGACGACCTCTGCCACCGCAAGGACGCCCGCCGGCTCACCGCCGACGAGCAGGACCGGTTCCTCGCCGCGTTCGACCAGGCCAACTCGCTGGGAGGCCTGGCCCCGATGGTCGACATCCACGCCAATGCGGTGCATCAGATGCACGGCAACCCGCGGTTCCTGCCGTGGCACCGGGTCTATCTGGTCAAGTTCGAGCAGCTGCTCACGTCGATCGACCCGACGGTGTGCCTGCCGTACTGGCGTTCCAGTGATCAGCAGGCCTTCCCGTCGTGGCTACTGGGATTCGAGCCGACCGTCGGTCTGCTCGGCGGCCCGCACACGGTGACGCGCAACATCGGCGCGTTCGCGACGCTGCCGGGCGCCGCCGACGTTGCCGCTGCCATGGCGAACAACACGTTCAACCCGTTCGCCGGTGCGCTCGAGGGCATCCACAACTCGGGTCACGTCTGGGTCGGAGGTTCGATGCAGAGCGTGCCGACGGCTCCGGCCGACCCGGTCTTCTGGATGCACCACGCCGAGATCGACCGGATCTGGGCCGAGTGGCAGGCTGTCAATCCGGTCCAGCACCCGCCGCTCGCGGGCGCGGCTGCGGTGATGGACCCGTGGCCGGAGACCGAAACCGACACCCGGTCGATCACCGACATGGGCTACACGTACGACTGAGCTCCCGGGGGGCTCACCCTACCCAGGACCGTCGGATGGGTGCGCCTGGAGTGAGTCGGGAGTGGGTCGGGGTGCCTCACTCCGGAGCGCTCGTCGGCCTCCCCGCGGTCACGTCGTCGCGACCGCGCGTCACGTCGGGTTCGTGACGACCGCGACGTCAGGTGGTCGCAACGTCGCTGCTCGCTCGTAGCGGTAGTCGAGCCAGGCCTTGCCCACCACGGCGGCCAGGATGATGGTGCCACCGACGATGGTCGGGTTCGACGGCCGCTCGGCGAGGACGACGAACGCCCAGACGGGCACGAGCACCATCTCCGACTGCGCGAAGACCGTCATCGCGGATGCGGGCACGTTCTTGGAGGCGCCGTTGTACAGCGTGGTTCCCGCGACGATGAACAGACCACCGTGGGCGAGCGCCCACCCGACGTCGGCGAGCGGCGGCACCAGTGGGTCGCCGTGAGACAAGATCACCGCACCGCAGATCACGATCATGACCACGCCGTAGCCCGGCATGACCGGCGCCCAATCCCGATCCGGCGCCGACCGCACGACGGTGGTGTACGCGGCGAACCCGATCGCTGCGCCGACCGCAGCCAGGTTGCCGACGAGATGGCCGGCATCGAGATTGTCCGACACCATGATGTACAACCCGACGAACGCGACGGCGATCGCCGTCAACGTGCGCCAGTTGGCCCGCTCGCCGAGGAACACGCGTGAGGTGAGCACGCCGAACAGCGGCGTCGTCGAGCCGAGGAACGCTGCCGTCGCCGCCGATGTCGTCTTCACGGCGTACACGAAGCCGATCGAGGCCAGAAGCAGACACAGGGTGGCCGCCATCATCCGGGGTCCCGACGTGAAGGCCGTCACGGTGTGACTGGACCGCCGGGTGGCCAGACGCCAGCCTTCGATCACGACGATGATGCCCACGGACCGCCAGGCGAGGTACTGGAACGCGTCGGAGCCGTCGGCGAGGCGCGCCGTGACGGCCCCGAAGCTCCAGATCAGACCGGCGAGCACGGCCATGATCGAGCCGACCGCCGGACCGCGGAATCGGGCCTGCGGCCCCCACGGATCGCTCAAGTTCCCATCCCTTCGATCAAGCTTCGAACTCGACCGGGAGCGGCGCTCCGGCGTCCATACTGTACCGGCCGCGACGATGTGCGCTCAGCTCGGTAACGCCCGCCCGACGTAGTGGTCGAAGTGCGGGATCGCGAACTCGACCCATCCGTACCGCGGCGAGTAGATCACGCCCTCGTTGATCAGGCGCTCGCGGAACGCCGCGACCTGCGACGTCTTCATCGACATCGCTTCGGCGACCGCGCCCGACCGGTGTGGGCCGGGGCCGAGCGAGGCCAGACCCTGGACGTAGGCCACCTCCGAGGCCGGGATCCGTGCGATGCGGGCGGCGAAGAACGACGAGTCGAGGGCGTGGTCGGCGTGGGGCCGGGCGCGCTCGACGTCGTCCGCGCTGATCGGTTCGTCGTGAGCCACGTTCCAGGTGTGGTACGCCCAGGTCTGGACGAAGAAGGGGAAGCCGTCCGAGTGGTCGACGATGGCCGTGGTGGCGTCCTCCGTCCACTGGACGCCGATCTCGGCGGCCGGCTCGACGATCGCCCGCTCGACCTGGGGCGGTGACAGCGGGCCGAGATCGGCAACGGTGAACATGCGCTCGGCATAGGTCGCAGCCCGGGCGACGTCGCCGACGAGGTTGGGCAGGCCGGCCAGCACGCAGGCGAGTGGCAGCCCGTCCTGTCCGCAGCGATGGACGCCGGCGAGCAGGCGGCGGAGGTCGTCGCCGGCGATCAGCTGGGCCTCGTCGATCGCCAGCATCACTCCGAGGTCGTGGTCGCTGGCCGCGGTGGCGAGGTCGACCACGACGTCCGCGAGGGCCTCGCGATCGGGGGTCGCGGTCGTGCGCTCGATCGTCACCCCGGTCCCGGCCAACGTGATCGCAACGGATTCGATCGAACGGAGTGCGCGAGTCACTTTCTGGCTCCGATCGAGGTCCTCGAGGATGCGCCTCGACTGACGCAAGAGACTCCGCAGCGTGTCGTCGCCGCCGACCGCCTCGATCCGGATGACCCGGTACCCGACGTGTTGTGCCAGCGCGGACAGCTTGCCGAGGAGTACGGTCTTGCCGACCCCGCGGAGCCCCGTGATCAGTTGGTGTTGGCTGGTCCGTGCGGCACGCAACCGGTGCAGGGCGATGTCGGCCGCTTCGATGATCGAGTCCCGCCCGACGAGCGCCGGCGGCGGAGTGCCGGCGCCGGGTGCGTAGGGGTTGGCGATCGGATCGTAACGTTCCCCTGACATGCCTGGAGTTTAGCGAATTGTCCAAAACGTTGTTCATCTTGGGGGAACTCGGACACGCGGGGACGATCGGTACGCTCTCGATCGTGGACGCAGACCGGATCAGAGCGGCGGCCGACGAACTGTTGTCGATGCGGCGTGAGCGGCGGGTACAGGTCGACCTCGACGCCGATCACCGGCCCGAAGATCTCGCATCCGCCTACGCGATCCAGGCGCTGGTGGTGGATGGATGCCTGCAGCAAGATGCCCGTACCATCGGCTACAAGGTCGCCTGCACGAATGAGATCGCGCAGGCCGCCCTCCGGATCGATCGGCCGGTATTCGGACGACTGATGTCGCACACGACGTCGACGTCGGGTGCGACACTGGACAGCGAACGTTTCGTGCACCGGGTCGTCGAGGCCGAGTACGGGTTCCGGGTCGGGACCGACGTCACGCCCCGACCGACCGGGCACACCATCGCATCGATCGCCGAACACATCGACGCCGTCATCCCGGCGGTCGAGATCGTCGATCACCGGTTCGAGTCGTGGGCGATCGGTGCCCTCCCGATCGCCGCCGACAATGCGATCCATGGATGGTGGGTCAGCGGCGAGCCGGTCACCGATTGGCGCGACCTGGACCTCACCACATCGGAGATCGTCGTCCGACGCGACGGTGACGTCGTCACGACCGGGACCGGCGCTGCGGTACTCGGGCATCCGCTCGCCGTGATGGCCTGGCTCGCCGACGAGGTGGCGCGGTACGGACGCTCGCTCTGCGCCGGAGACGTGGTCACGACCGGTGTGGCGACCGACGTGTTCGAAGCCGAGTCGGGTGACCGACTCCGTGCCGAGTTCACCGGGCTGGGTTCGGTCGACCTCGACTTCGACTGACGTTTCGATCTCGGCGGCCGCGGGCTGTCAGACTCGCAGCGTGATTCCTCTGTCCGCAGGCAAAGAGATCGTTGCCATCCCGGGTCCGTCCGTGGTGCCGGATCGTGTGCTCGCCGCCATGCACCGCCCGATGCCCGACATCTACGACGGCGAGTTGCTGGCGGTGACCGATGAGGTGTTCGATGCCCTACCGGCCCTCGCCGGAACCAGCCAGCGCGCACTGGTGACGATCGGCAACGGTCACAGCGCCTGGGAGATGGCGCTGACGAACACCCTCTCGAAGGGCGATCGGGTGCTCGTGCTCGACTGCGGCCGTTTCGCCGCGATCTGGGGCGAGATGGCGAGCTTTCTCGGTCTCGACGTCGAGCTGGTCGAGTCCGAGCCGGGGTTCGCCAACGACCCCGGAGCGCTCGAGGAACGACTGCGTGCCGATTCGGAACACCAGATCAAGGCCGTGCTGACCGCGCACGTCGACACGGCCTCGTCGGCGAAGAATGACATTGCTGCGTTCCGGGAGGCCCTCGATGCCGCCGCGCATCCGGCCCTGCTGATGGTCGACTGCATCGCCTCGATGGGATGCGAGCCGTTCCGGATGGACGAGTGGGGCGTCGACCTTGCGCTCTCCGCCTCGCAGAAGGGCCTGATGACACCCCCCGGTCTCGGCATCGTGTGGCCGGGGGAGCGAGCGCGGGCCGTGCACCCGACCGCTGGTCTACGTACGCGGTACTGGGACTGGACGTACCGCACCGAGGACGGCCCCCACTACCTGCGGTTCTGCGGCACGCCTCCGGTCACGCACCTGTTCGGCATCCGGGAGGCCCTGCGTATGATCGACGAAGAGGGGCTCGACGTCCGCTGGGAACGACATCGGGTGCTCGGCGAGTCGGTGCGCGCTGCCGTCGAGGCCTGGTCGACACCGGACGGCATCGGGTGCTACGTGCGCGACGAGTGCGCCCGCTCGAACGCCGTGACGACGGTCCGTTGTGGCGACATCGATGCCGTCGAGCTGTCGCGCGTCTGCAAAGACGAGCTCGGGGTCACCCTCGGCGTGGGCATCGGCGAGCTGTCCGGCTCGTCGTTCCGGCTCGGCCACATGGGGCACGTGAACCCGCCGATGGTGCTCGGCGTCCTCGGAACCGTCGAGGCTGCGCTCGTCTCGATGGGTCGACGGTCGCCGCGCTCGGGTGTCGCCGCGGCCGCCGCGGTGATCGGCGGGGCCTGAGCAGGCGTCCGGTGTGACTGGTGGCTCACCTCTGTCACTGGTGACGGCTTGACGGCTAGCGTGACGCCATCCGGGGATCAGGGTTCGACATCACTTTCCACGGCGTGCGGGGTTCGACACCCTGTCACGGCGACGACGTGGCTCGATACGGCGGCAATACGTCGTGCGTCTCGGTCGATGTCGCCGGACACGATCCGATCCTGCTCGATCTCGGCACGGGCGCCCGCTACTTCGGTCTGCAGTGTCCGCTGGGGGCGGGCTTTCGTGGCAGCTGTCTCGTCAGCCATCTGCACTGGGACCACGTCCAGGGGCTGCCGTTCTTTCCTCCGCTGCTCCGCCCCGGCAGCCATCTCGATTTCTATGCGCCGGCGCAGGAGGGCGGCCGCTCGATCAGCGAGGTCATTCGTGGTTCGCTCGGACCGCCCCTGTTTCCCGTCGAGCTCGACCTCTTCCCCGGCGACATCGACTTCCACGCCAAGGGCGACGACGAGTTCGTGATCGGCGAGGTGGACGTCACGTCACGGCTGATCCCACACGTCGGGAACACGCTCGGATATCGCCTCGAGTTCGGTGGGGCGTCGTTGGCGTACCTGAGCGATCATCAGCAACCTGGTGTCGACGTGTTCGAGGCCAGCGACAACGCCCGCGAGCTCTGCGAGGGCGTCGACGTCCTGATCCACGATGCCCAGTACACCCGTGACGAGTTCGCCGTGAAGTCCGACTGGGGTCACTGCACGTCCGAGTTCGCCGTCTGGCTGGCGATCGAATCGGGGGTGAAACGGCTCGCACTGTTCCACCACGACCCGATGCACGATGACGACCACATCGACGCCGTGCTGACCGAGGCGGCGGCGCGTTGTCACGGGTCCGGCACGAAGGTGGTCGCCGCGCGCGAGGGAATGACCCTGCACGTCGGGTCGTGAGCACGATCGCGCTGGTCGCGTCGGTGGTGCTCGGAGTGGCGTTCCTGCTCGCGGGCGGTTCGAAGCTCGCCGCCGGCGACGCGTGGCCCGCACAGGCGGCAGGCCTCGGCGCCCCGTCGATCGCCGTTCCGACGTTGCCGTGGATCGAGCTGGTGATCGGCGCAGCGCTCGTGTTCCGGCTCCTGCCGCCCGTGCCGGCGATCGCGGCGCTGGCACTGCTGGTCGCGTTCACCGTCCTCATCGGTGTGCGGCTGGCCGAAGGCGAGCGACCGCCGTGTGCGTGCTTCGGGGCCTGGTCCGCAAAGCCGATCGGACCCTCGCACCTGGTGCGCAACGGGGGCTTGATCGCGCTGGGTCTGCTGTCGCTCGTCGGCTGACGTTCAGGTCGTGGTGAGCAGGAACGCCAGCACCCGCGCCTCGTCGCGCCAGGCGTCGTAGCGGCCACTCGGACCCGCATGGCCGGCACCCATCTCGACCTTCAGGATCAGCGCGGCATCGTTCGTGCGGACCTCGCGGAGCTTGGCGGTCCACTTCGCCGGCTCGTGGTAGCTGACTCGCGGGTCGTTGAGCCCTGCGGTGACCATGACCGCCGGATAGTCGGCGGGCACGGTGTTGTCGTACGGTGCGTAGCTCGCGATGTACGAGGCGTACGGCTCGGCGCGGGGATCGCCCCACTCCTCCCATTCGGTGACCGTCAGCGGCAGGGTCGGGTCGCTCATCGTGGTGGTGACGTCGACGAAGGGGACTTCGGCGACCGCCGAGCGAAATCGGTCGGGTTCCATCGTGATGCACACGCCGACGAGCAGCCCGCCCGCGCTCCCGCCGCGGATCGCCATGCGTCGAGGGTCGGCGACTCCGGTCGACGAGAGGTGCTCGCACGCTGCGAGCGTGTCGGTGAACGTGTTGCGCTTGTTCAGCAGCTTGCCGTCCAGGTACCAGGAGCGTCCGAGCTCGCCGCCGCCGCGCGGATGGGCCAGCGCCCAGATCATCCCCCGGTCGAGCAGTGACAGGCGTGCCACCGAGAACCACGGTGGCATCGACACCTCGTAAGAGCCGTAGCCGTACACGCAACACGGTGCCGTCCCGTCGAGCGGTGTGTCGACGTGCCGGACGACGTCGACCGGGACCTGTGCCCCGTCCGCGGCCGTCGCCCAGTGACGAACCGCGACGTACTCGTCCAGGTCGACGTTCGGAGTCGGTGTCTGCTTGACCACGGTCACGTCGCCGGTCGAGACGTCGACGTCGAGCACGCGTGGCGGCACGGTCGGCGACTGGTGCAGGAGCCGGATCGTGCCGGTCTCCCACTGTTCGTTGGGTCCGAAACTCACGTCGTGCGGTGCGGGATCGATCTCGAGCGGGCGGGCACCGCCGGCTCGATCGACGATCCGGATCATCGGCTGCGCCCGGTTCCACTCGTGGACCGCCAGATGACCCTCGAACGGTTCGACTCCCGTGATGCGGCGTCCGGGCTCGTGCGCGACGAGCTCCGACCACCTTCCGGGATCGTCGAGGGGTGCCTGCATCACGCGGAAGTCGACGGCGTCGAGGTTGGTGACGGCCACGAAACGGTCACCCCAGTGGTCGATCTGGTATTCGACGTCGCTCGCCCGGGTACGAACGCACTCGGCGGCTGCGGTCGGATCTCCGGCGGGTACCAACCAGCACTCCGACGACTGCTTGCTCCCGGAATGGATGACGATCCACTCGGTGCTTCGCGTCGCACCGATGCCGACGAAGAACCGTTCGTCGTGATCCGCGTAGACCTCGACGTCGTCGTGCTGCAGCGTGCCGAGGCGGTGCCGCATCACGCGATACGGCCGTTCCTGCTCGTCGGCCTCGACGTAGAACAGGTGCGAGCCGTCGTTCGACCAGGCGACGCCCGCCCAGGTGGTGTCGCGCAGTTCGTCGTCGAGATCCCGTCCGTGGGCGATGTCGCGGATGCGCAGGGTGTAGTGCTCGTCGCCGTTGGTGTCCGCGGACCACGCCACCAGGCGGTGGTCGGGGCTGATCTCGAACGCGCCGATGTCGAAGAACTCGTGACCATCGGCCTCTGCGTTCTGGTCGAGCACGAGCTCGTCGGTGGCGGCGTCCGCGGTCCGGCCACGACAGTGGATGGGGTACGACTTCCCCTCCTCGGTGCGGGTCGAATAGAACCAGTCGGCCTTCGGGACCGGGGCCGCGACGTCGGTCTCCTGCACGCGGGACCTGACCTCGGAGAACAACTCCTCGACGAGGTCGCTGCGCTGCGCGAACCAGGCGTCGGCGTGCGCGGTCTCCTGTTCGAGGTAGGCGATCGTGTCGGGGTCGTCTCGGTCGCGTAGCCACGCATAGTGGTCGACGACATCACCGGTCGGTCGGTTCCAGATGTGTGGGACGCGCTTGGCTCGTGGCTCTGACACGCCGAGCAGGGTAGGCGCGGACGCCCCTGCTCGGCGGGCGCGAACGGGGTCGGTCCGTCCGGACCGCCGCCAGGCTGCCTCGTCAGGGCACGAGCACGGCCGACCAGGCGCCGGCGGTGAGGAGCGACGGGCTGCCCGTGCCGTCGGCCGGGACGGTCCAGGTGTCGGACACCGCCGGCGAGTCGGGATCGGGGAGGCCGTACATCAGGGTGGCGTCGTCGAGCCATTCGACCTGGTCGTCGACGCTGCGGGACTCGGCCACCGTCGTGACCGCGCGCGTTTCGAGATCGATCACCTCGAGCTGGAAACGCATCTCGTCACCGGTCGTGATGGGTCGCTTGTAGGCGAGTCGCCGGCCGTCGGGCGACAGCGATGGGCATTCGATGCCCTCCTCCATGAGGATCAGCTCGCGGTTCTCGAGACTGCCGGAGACGAGGTAGGCGGCTCCGCCCGTGCCGAGCGTCGCGTAGAACTCGTTGTCGTCGACGAAGGTCACGCCCCAGAAGTTGAAGTCCTCCTCCTTCCATGGCGCTTCGTTGCGCAGGACGGTGAAATCGGTCTCCATCGCAGCAACGACGCGTTCGTCGACGAGGTCGATCAGGATCGTGTCCGTCGAGAATCCGCCGTTCTCGTACGCGTGTCCGGTCACGAACGCGGTCGCCGCGGCGAGTTCGCCACTCGGGGAGACCCGGACTCGTGACGGAGGTCCGAGCAGCGGTATGCGGTGGCCGACGTCGAGCGCGTCGTCGAAGATCACCGCGTCGTAGGTCGTGCTCGCGCCGCGGTTGGCTCGGAGACACACACCTCGCCCGGAGCGGTAGTGCACCCGCTCGCACTGCAGGTCGGAGACCGTGCGTACTGCTCCGGGTTCGACGGCAGCCACCACGGCGAGGTGCCCGTACCCGTCGCCGAGCGCGGTGTTCTCGAACAGCAGCAGTGGAGTGCCCTCGTCGAGGGAGACGCCCCCGCCGGGCACGGGGACGTCCGCTACGGCATCGTTTCGGGCCTGCCGCACCAGGACGAGACCGATCGCAGCCACGGCGACGAATGCCGCGGCGGCCACGCCGACGACCGATCGACGACGCCAGCGCGTCGGCGCGGCCGGGTCGTCGGCGAGGGATGCGTTCACGTCGACCCTCCGCGGCGGCTCGGGGAGCGCAGCGGCAGCGAACGGCAGCGAGCGGCACGGCGAATCAGTCGGGGGAGCAGGGTGTGGCCGGGCATGACGAGAGAGTTCGGATCGCGAACCGTGACGGTATCGGGTCCGCCGGCGAATGAACGGTCGGCGTGAGCGACCGGACCGACGGGCCGCGGGCGGTGGTTCGACTCGCGCCGGCGATAGGTTGGCCGTCGTCATGCGTGTGTGGATCGATCAGGACCTGTGCACCGGCGACGGTCTCTGCGTCGATCACTGTCACGACGTGTTCACGATCCTCGAGGACGGCATCGCCTACGTGGTCGAGGACAGCCAGGTCCTGAATGACCCTGGCAGCTCCGGAAGTCTGGCCCAGGTCAAGCCCCGCCACGTCGTCGACGTGATCAAGGCAGCCGAGGTCTGTCCCGGAGAGTGCATCTTCATCGAGATCGATACGCCGCGCGATGCCGAACTCGACGTCGAGGTCGACGGCCGGATCGCGGCCCGGATCGAGATCCGAGCCGATCTCGACGACGAAGCGGCCGCCTGAGCCCCTGATCACACAGAAGTCTCGGCGAATTCCGACCTTCGGCGTTCCGTGGCGATCCCTGGATTGTTACTATGGCGGTAGTGGAAATCCCCCGTCCCTTCACCGCACCGAACCGGAGCCGATGATGACCTCGTTCGATCTCGATCTCAGCAAGTACGACCTCGGCTGGAGTGACGAAGTCGAGTACGCGTTCGCGCCCGAGAAGGGCATCAGCCCGAGCGTCGTCGAGCAGATCTCGTGGTGGAAGGGTGAACCGCGCTGGATGACCGATCTCCGGCTGCGGAGCCTCCGTCTGTTCGACCGTAAGCCGATGGCGGAGTGGTTCGCCGTCAACATGCCCGACATCGATTTCCAGGACATCTACTACTACCTGCGCCCGAAGGGCGAGCAGGTCGACGAGTGGGACCAACTCCCCGAAGAGATGATGCGCACGTACGAGAAGCTGGGCATCCCCGAGGCCGAGCGCCAGTACCTCGCCGGCGTGACCGCCCAGTACGAGTCCGAGGTCGTGTACCACAAGAACCGCGAGGATCTCGCAGCCCAAGGGATCCTGTTCTGCGACATGGACACCGCGTTGCGTGAGTACCCGCACCTCGTCAAGGAGTACTTCGGCACCGTGATCCCACCCGGCGACAACAAGTTCGCAGCGCTCAACACGAGCGTGTGGTCCGGCGGATCGTTCATCTACGTGCCGCCGGGCGTCGACGTGGAGATGCCGCTGCAGGCCTATTTCCGGATCAACTCCGAGAACGCCGGCCAGTTCGAACGCACCTTGATCATCGCCGACGAAGGATCCCGGGTGCACTACATCGAGGGCTGTTCGGCGCCGGTGTACACCAGTGATTCGCTCCACTCGGCGGTGGTCGAGATCGTGGTCAAGCCCCATGCCCGAGTCACCTACACCACGATCCAGAATTGGTCGCCCAACGTCTACAACCTGGTCACCAAGCGGGCCCGGGTCGAGGCGCACGGCCACATGGAGTGGATCGACGGCAACATCGGTTCGAAGCTGACGATGAAGTACCCGTCGGTGTACCTGGTCGGCGAGGGCGCCACCGGCGAAGTGTTGTCCGTCGCCTACGCGGGCGAGGGCCAGCACCAGGACGCCGGCGCCAAGATGGTGCACGCCGCACCGAACACGACGTCGAAGATCGTGTCGAAGTCGATCAGCAAGGACGGCGGCATCACGACCTACCGCGGCCTCGTCCGGGTCGACGAGGGAGCCGTGGGTGCCAAGAGCCACGTCGAGTGCGACGCGTTGATTCTCGACGAAGACTCGGTGTCGAAGACGCTGCCGTACATGGAGATCGGTGAGCGCGACGCGCAGATCGGCCACGAAGCGACCGTGTCGAAGATCGCCGACGAGCAGATCTTCTACCTGACGAGCCGTGGCCTGTCGGAGGAGCAGGCGATGGGGATGGTCGTCAACGGCTTCATCGAGCCGATCACCAAGACCCTGCCGATGGAGTACGCCGTCGAGTGGAGCCGGCTGATCGAATTGCAGATGGAGGGCTCGGTCGGCTGACCCGACCGCTCAAGTCGCCATTCGTCTGCGACGATGAACAGCCGTGTCGTCGACATCTTCCTCCTCGCGCGGTTCGGCGGGCCCGCGACGCCACACGATCCCGCTCCTGACGTCGGCGCTGTTGCTCGTCTCGAGCCTCGCCACGGCCGGAACGGCCGATGCCGCGCCGGTAGGCGAACCCACCGCCCCCAGCGCGTTCGCCCCCGTCGAACCGTGCCGGCTGCTCGACACCCGGCTCGAACGTCGACTCGCTGCCCGCTCGACGGTTCGTCTCGACGTCGCCGGTCGCTGCGGCGTGTCGGCCGATGCCGAGGTCGCGGCGATCACGATCACCGCTGTCGCGGCCGACGGTGACGGTTTCCTCACGGCGTTCCCGTCCGGTGCCAGTCGGCCGCAGACCTCGGTCGTCAACTACCGGCGTTCGGACGTGGTCGCCAACCATCAGTTCGTCCGCCTCGGCGCGGACGGCGACCTGTCGGTGTACAGCCTCGCGGCCACCGATGTCGTCGTCGACGTCACGGGATACTTCGCGCCGGCGGACAATGGTGTCGCCCGGGCCGGTCGCTACGTGCCGGTCGAGCAGCGACGCCTGCTCGACACCAGGACGACCCGTCGCCCCCGCGCCGGGTCGACCGTTCGGGTCGACCCCGGCGTTGCCGACGATGCGATCGCGGTCGTCGTCAACATCACGACGGCGGAGACGCTGTCACCCGGCCACTTCACGGCCTACCGCGCCGGCGATGCACGACCGAACAGCTCGGTGCTGAACGCGGACCGACCCCACCAGATCCGGGCGGCATCGGCGGTCGTGCCGGTGTCGGCGGCGGGCTTCGACGTCTACACCGCCGCTGCCAACCACGTCATCGTCGATCTCGTCGGGTACTTCACCGGACCGTCGGCCCCGGCAGCCGCCGACGGTCTGTACGTCGGCATCACCCCGGCCCGCCTCGTCGACACCCGATTGCCGGCTGGTTCGAGCGGTGGCCCTCGCCTCTGGGACCACGGCACCCGGGAGTTCTCCGTGTCCGAGATCGCGGCCACGACCGCGGCAGTGGCCGCCAACGTCACGTTGGTCGACACCGAGGACGCCGGATACGTCGTCGCGTTCCCCGCTCGGACGGCGATGCCGCCGACCTCGAGCGTGAACGCCGATCGGGCGCAACAGACGATCGCGAACTTCGGCATCGTGCGCACGTCGCCCCGCGGAATCGGAGTGCACGCCCTCGAGGCCACCCATCTCGTCGTCGACATCGGCGGGTGGTTCCTGGGAGCGCCGGCGCCGACCACGGCGGGCGCACCGCGAAACGATCCGCCCCCCGACCGGACGGTCACGATCATCAGCGACTCAGCGATGGCCGGTGTTCGCTGGAACGGCGCCCTCGACGGTTTCGAAGGGTTCGAAGCGGTCGCGCACCTGGAGTCCTGCCGCCGGCTCGTCGCGTGGTCGTGTCGCGGGCGAGAGGGGTACGCACCGCGGACGGCGGCAGCGCACGTCGAGTCGCTCGCTCCCGCGGGTCCGGAGGAGATCCTCGTGATCGCCGTCGGGTACAACGACTGGCACGGGAGCTTCTCGACCGACTTCGACGTCGTCGTCGATGCCGCCCGGCGGAAGGGTTTCCACCACATCGTCTGGGTCGACTACCGGTCCGATGTCGGATATCGGCTCCCGGGCAGCGGTGGGAGCCGATCGAACTACGCCGAGATGAACCGGGTGCTCGCCGAGAAACTCGGCAGTGGCGTGTTCCCGGACGTCCGCCGGTGGCGCTTCAACGACTACACCGGCTCATCGACGGGTTGGTTCCGCTCCGATGGCGTGCACGAGACCACCTTGGGTTCGTGGGGCGTCACCGACTGGATCTCCCGACACGTGCGCGCGTTCGACGATCGGCCCTGCGCCAGGCCGTGGCGGGTCGGTGGGGTCGTCGAGGATCCATGTCCGGATCCCGACGAGGTCGTCGCAGGCCGTGGTGTCCCGGACATCGCTGCGCTCTACGCCGCCGAGCTCGCCCGGAGTTGACCTCCGCCGTCAGTCGATCCTCGGATAGCCTGAGGCGATGCCGATGCGGACGGAGTGCAAGAACTTCGAGAGTCGCACGTACCCCAACGGGGACACGGTCCGGAAGTGCCATCTCGACCTCGCACCCGATGCACCGTGGCGTTGCCCGGAGGAGTGTTCGGGCTACGAGCGTCGGCTCGCCGATCAGGCGTGGACGCATGGTTCCCTGGTCGTGCCGCCGACCCCACCCGAGCCGGCCAGCGTGCAAGACGGTACGGCTGCCGCGTTGCTCGACGAGGCCGAAGAAATCCTCAATGCGGCAGGTGATCGAATCATGGCCGAGGTCGGCGAGGAGCGACTGGCCGCCGAGCGCAAGTCTCGCGGGCTGCGCCGGTTCCTCCGGCGGCGTCGGCAGGGCTGAGCTCGCCGGTCGATTGGGTGACCGGTCCTGCCCGGGCCGGTCGGATTTCCACTACGGCGGTAGTAGAATTTATGCCGATGACTGTGTTGGACCTCGAACAACTGTCCGCGATCGAGCTGCCCACCGCCGATGAGGAGATCTGGCGTTACAGCCGCATCGGTGACCTCGACCTGTCCGCGTACCACCCGGTCGAGGTCGTGCCCGACGTGGCCGGTCCGACCGATGTCGTCGAGATCGGTGGGGACGCGGTCGATCTGTTCCCCGACGACACGCCCGACGTGTTCGCCGAGATCAACCTGCGGTCGGCGACGCAGGTTCGCGTGGTGATCCCGCCCAACTCGGTCGTCGACGGCTCGATCGTCATCACCCACACCGTGCCGGCCGACGGAGCGCTGGTCTGCCCGCGGCTCGTGGTCGAGGCGGGCGACAACAGCGAGGTCACGATCGTCGAACGGTTCGTGTCCGGCGCCGACGGCTCGGCGCTGGTGCTGCCAGTCCTCCAGATGGCCGTGGGGCAGGCCGCGCGGGTGAATTACCTGGCCGTGAACGAGCTCAGCGAACAGGCATGGTCGCTCGGTAACCAGCAGGCGGTCGGCCAGCGTGATTCGCAGACCCTGCTCGCCACGGTCGCGCTCGGCGGTGACTATGCGCGGGTGAGCACCAATGCACGCGTGTCGGGGCGTGGTGCCTCGACACGTCAGGTCGCGTTGTATTTCGCCGGTGGCAAACAGATGCACGACTTCCGCACCACGCAGGATCACGATGCACCTCACACGAACAGCGACCTGCTCTTCAAGGGGGCCGTGCAGGACGAGGCGTGGAGCGTGTACACCGGGCTGATCAAGATTCGCGAGCACGCCAACGGCACTGCGGCGTATCAGACCAATCGCAACCTGACGCTGTCCGAGGGTGCCTGGGCCGAGAGCGTGCCGAACCTCGACATCCGCACGAACGACGTGAAGTGCTCCCACGCGTCCACCGTCGGCCCGATCGACGAGGACCAGCGCTTCTACCTCGAGAGTCGTGGCATCCAGCCCGAGATCGCCGAGCGATTGGTGGTGCTCGGCTTCTTCGACGAGGTCCTCGCCCAGCTCCCGGCGCACGACCTGGTCGCCGAGTTGCGATCGCGGGTGGCGGCGAAGCTCCACATCGGTGCCACCGACGGGGACGGCGACCGATGAGCGCCGTCACCGCGGCCGTCGGCGCGCTCGCCGACCTCGAACCGGGCACGGCACGCAAGTTCGTCGTCGGCGGGGTGGACGTCGCCGTGGTGCGGATCGGCGATGACGTCTATGCGCTCGCCGATGTCTGCAGCCATGCCAACGTCTCGCTGTCGGACGGCGAGGTGTGGTGCGACGACAAGGAACTCGAGTGTCCCAAGCACAGCAGCACGTTCAGCCTGCTCACGGGTGAGCCGCTGACCTTGCCGGCGACCCAGCCGGTCGCCGTCTACGACGCTTCGGTCGTGGAGGGCGACATCGTGGTCACCATCACGACGGAGGACGAGTCATGAGCACCTTGAAGATCGAGAACCTGCACGCCGAAGTCGCCGGCAATCAGATCCTGCGAGGCATCGATCTGACCATCTCGTCCGGTGAGGTACATGCGGTGATGGGCCCCAACGGTGCCGGCAAGAGCACCCTGTCCGGCGTGATCATGGGCAAGCCCGGCTACGAGGTCACCGAAGGGAGCGTGACTCTCGACGGGGTCGACGTGCTCGGCCTGCCGGCGTGGAAGCGGGCCGTGGCCGGGCTGCACCTCGTGATGCAGTACCCGACCGAGGTGCCGGGCGTCGCGCTCGACGACGTCCTCACCGAGGCGCTCACCAGCCGAGGCCGTGACACCAGTGGCCTGGCGGAACTGCTCGGCGCCGAGGCCGACCGGATCAACTTCGAGCGGCGCTTCCTGCACCGACCCCTCAACGTCGACCTGTCGGGCGGAGAGAAGAAGCGCAACGAGACGCTGCAACTCGCCGTGCTGCATCCGAAGATCGCGATCCTCGACGAACTCGACTCGGGACTCGACATCGACGCGCTGCGTGACTGTTCGCGTCGCGTCGAAGATCTCAGCAACGAAGGCGACGTCGGTGTGCTCGCGATCACGCACTACAGCCGGTTGCTCAACGAACTGAAGCCGGATCACGTGCACATTCTCGTGAAGGGCCGGATCGTTCGGTCAGGTGGCCCCGAGTTGGCCGACGTCCTCGAGTCCGACGGCTACGGCGCGTTCGTGCCCGCCGAGGATCTCGCCGTCGACGAGCCCTCGCCGGGCGGCCTCGACGATCTGTTCGCCCTCTGACCGAGCGAGTGGTCGAAGGCTCCGAACCAGTGATCGATCGCGCTGTCTGCGAACATCGTCGCCATGGCTGACGTCATCGCGGAGTTGCAGGCGTGGTTGGACGACAACTGGGACGCAGATCTGACGGTCGCCCAGTGGTGGGAGCGGTTGGGCCTGGCCGGCTGGGCGGCACCGTCGCTGCCCGAGCAGGCGTACGGCAGGGGGCTCTCTCGCAACGATGCGAACCGGGTGGCCGAGACCATCTCCGGCCACGGGGCGCTCGGCGCGCCCGGCGGTCTCGGCTTGCTGCTCGCTGCGCCGACGATCGCGATGCACGGGTCGCAGGACCAGATCGACCGGTACGTCCGGGCGATCGTCACCGGCCGGGAAGCCTGGTGTCAGCTCTTCAGCGAGCCGGTGGCAGGAAGCGATCTCGCGGGGCTGCAGACGAGGGCCGAGCAGGACGGCGACGAGTGGGTCGTCAACGGTCAGAAGGTCTGGACCTCGGGCGGTCACTACGCCGACCTCGGCATGCTCATCGCGCGCACCAACTCCGACGCGCCGAAGCACCACGGCATCAGCTACTTCGCGATCGAGATGCACCAGCCGGGTGTAGAGATCCGGCCACTGCGCGAGATGACCGGTCGCGCGCTCTTCAACGAGGTGTTCATGACCGACGCCCGGGTCGCCGACGAGGCACTGATCGGTGACCGCAACAACGGCTGGGCAGTGGCCAACTCGACGCTGATGTTCGAGCGGGCCGGTCTGAGCTCGGGGTCGGGTCACGCGGCGACGAGCGCCGCTCTTCCCGGAACGGTCGCGGGTCATCTCGAGCAACGCGCGGGAGACTTCGTCGGCAACGAGCGATCACGAGGCGGAGGTGCTCAGTTCCGGGGTGCCGGCCGGATGCTGAGCGAGTTGGCCACGGCCCGGGGCAAGGTCGACGACCCGACGATCCGACAGGATCTCATGCGGCTCCACACGATCTCCGAGATCGGTCGGTACAACAACCTTCGCCTCAAGGCAGAGAAGGCGCGCGGCGGCGACATCCCGGGCATCGGCAACATTGGCAAGCTCTCGATGAGCGAGATGATGCGGCTCCAGCGCGACCTCGGTCTCCGGATCATCGGGCCCTTCGGGATGCTCCACGCCTACGAGGCCGGGGCCAAGGCGAGTCTCGATGCAGCGACCGGGAGCCCGACGAACGGGTTCGTCACCGAGATGGCGCTGTTCGCCCAGGCGCCGCCGATCTACGGCGGCACCGATCAGGTGCAGCGCAACATCATCGGCGAACGGGTGCTCGGGCTCCCCAAGGAGCCTGGCCACGAACGGAACACCCCGTTCAACGAACTGCCGAAGAACGCCTAGCGGCTCAGATCGCGAGCAGGCGCCGGATGCGCTCGTCGGTCGGCGGGTGGGTCGAGAAGAGCTTCGCGAAGTTGCCGGACTGGCCGCCACTCCGGGCCTCGGCCAACGGGTTGTGGATGTAATGCGAGGCCTGAGCGGGCTGTACGGCCATCGGCCGCTGGGCGGCGATCGCTTCGATCTTCTGCAGCGCCCTGGCCAAGGGTTCGCCGCTCCCGATCAGCTGGGCGGCGCCGCGATCGGCTTCGTACTCGCGAGATCGGGAGACGGCCATCTGGATCAGCGACGCAGCGATCGGCGCGAGGATCGACACTGCGAGCATGACGATCGGATTGCCGCCTCGCCGGTCACGCCCCCCGAACATCGACGAGTACATCGCGATCTGCGCCATGAACGAGATCGCCGTCGCAATGGCCGCCGCCACCGACCCGATCAGAATGTCGCGATGCTTGACGTGCATCAGCTCGTGGGCCATCACCCCTTCGACCTCGTCACGGCTCAGCGTCTGCAGCAACCCCTCGGTCGCGCACACGACGGCGTGCTTCGGGCCGCGACCGGTCGCGAATGCGTTCGGCTGGGCGTTCGGCGAGATGGCCACGGTCGGCATCGGCATGTTCGCCCGAACCGCGAGCCGCTCGATCGTGTCGTAGAACTCGGGCGCCTGTTCCCGGCTGATGACTCGCGCCTTGGCCGACCGGAGCGCGAGCTTGTCGCTGAACCAGTAGGACCCGCCGACCATCACGAGCGCGATCACCAGGCCGATGACGAGCGAAGTGCTGCTTCCGCCGCCGAGGATTCCGGCGACGGCGACGATCAGCCCGCCGAGCCCGGCGAGCAGGACGGTGGTCTTCATCGTGTTCTTGAACATCGTGCGACTCAGGATAGCGACGCCGCGATCGGTACGGTTCGGACATGACCGAAGACGGCTGGGACGAGGCCGACGGACGCCTCCGGCGTGAGTTCGAGTTCGAGAACTTCTCCGAGGCGTTCGCCTTCATGACGCGTGTGGCTCTGCTCGCCGAGTCCGCCGGCCATCACCCGGAATGGTGGAACGTGTACGGCCGTGTGTCGATCACGTTGACGACACACGACGCCGGCAACACCGTCACCGAGGCCGATCGCCGCCTCGCAGCCGCGATCGATCAGCTCGTCGGGTGAGACACAACCCGTTCCCCGGGTGGCGGGTCGTCACGGGCTGCTTCATCGTCCTGACCACGTCGTCCGGGCTCGGGTTCTACGGCTTGGCGGTGTACCTCAACGCATTCAGCAAGGAGCGCGGCTGGGACGTGTCGGCGATCTCGCTCGCGACGACCTGGTTCTTCTTCGTCGGCGGGATCGTCGGTGTGTGGGCCGCGCGCCTGATCGTCCGCTACGACATCCGGGCGGTCGTCACCGCCGGAGCGCTGATCGGCGGGGTCGCACTCGCCGCGCTCGGGCAGGTCCGCGAACAGTGGCAGCTGTTCGTCGTCTACGGAGTGTTCGCAGCCGGGTGGGCGCTCGCCGGGCTGGTGCCCATGACGACCGTCGTCACGAGATGGTTCCACACCCGCCGTTCGGTGGCGCTCTCGGTGGCATCGACCGGCCTGTCGGCGGGCGGCATCCTGATCACGCCGGCTGCCAAGTGGCTGCTCGACCGACAGGGTCTCGAGGCCGGCACACCCTGGCTGGGCGCAGTGTTCATCGTCGGCATCGTGCCGTTCGTGCTGTGGCTGGTCCGACCAGATCCGACGACGCTCGGCTGGCTGCCCGACGGGGAGCGCGTCACGCCGGGAGGAACCCCACCCGTCGTCACCGGGACGCCGTATCGCGAGGCGATCGCGAGCCGGTTCTTCCTGTTCATCACGATCGGCTACATCCTCGCCCTCGGTTCGCAGGTGGGTGGGATCCAACAGCTCGTCAAGCTGGTGGAGGAACGCACCGACGCCGACACCGCGGCGTTGGCAACCCTCGTGCTCGCGGCGACATCGGTGGTCGCCCGCCTGATCGGTGGACGGGTGGTGGCGTCGCTCCCGATGATCCCGTTCACCGCGACGTTGGCGATGTTGCAGGTGGTGGCGATGGTGTGGCTCGCGTTCGCCGTGTCGACGGCGGCGATCTTCGGCGCGATCCTCCTGTTCGGTGCCACGATCGGCAACATCTTGATGCTGCAGCCGCTCCTCATCGCCGAGCGGTTCGGCGTGCTCGACTACCCCCGGATCTACAGCCGCGCCCAGCTGCTCGGTCTCATCGGCACCGCCGGTGGTCCGCTGCTGCTCGGATGGCTGTACGACGTCGCCGGCGGGTATCGGGCCTCGTACATCGTCGCCGGGCTGCTGTCGCTGGCTGGTGCGATCGCCGTGATGTTCGCCGGCTCGGCCGAGCAGGCCCCCACGCACCAGCCAGAGGAGGTGTCGGCGTGAGTGACCTGATCCGACGTTCGGCCGTCGAGCTGCGCGACCTGATCGCCCGGCGCGACCTGTCGGCACGCGAGCTGCTCGACGCGTGCCTGGCGCGCATCGAAGCCGTCGACGGCGACCTGAATGCGATCGTCACCCTCGTCCCCGACATGGCATACGAGTGGGCCGAGGCTGCGGACGGGGCTGTGATGGCCGGCGACGAACTCGGACCACTCCACGGTCTCCCGATCGCCCACAAGGATCTGGAACTCACGGCGGGGATCCGCACCACCAAGGGTTCGCCACTGCTCGCCGACTTCGTGCCGACCGAGGACGGCCTCATCGTGCAGCGCTTGCGGGCGGCCGGCGCCGTCACCATCGGCAAGACCAACACTCCGGAGCTCGGCGCCGGTTCACAGACGTTCAACCCGGTCTTCGGAGCGACACGCAATCCGTACGATCTCGGCCGAACCTGCGGAGGATCGAGTGGGGGAGCGGCGGTGGCGCTCGCGGCCGACATGATCCCGATCGCCGACGGGTCCGACATGGGTGGCTCGCTGCGCAACCCGGCGTCATTCTGCAACATAGTGGGTTTGCGCCCGTCCGACGGTCGAGTGCCGTCCTGGCCCAACGCCACGCCGTGGTCCGGTCTGGGTACGGCGGGGGCGATGGCGCGCAGCGTGGGGGATCTCGCGCTCCAGATGCAGGCGCTCGCCGGGCCCGACCGACGTGTGCCGATCTCACTGCCGGAGCCGGGTTCGATCTTCGCCACCGATCTCGACATCGACCCGGGCGGTGTGCGGGTCGCGTGGACGGCCGACCTGGGGCTGCCGGTCGAGCGCGACGTCCGTGACGCGCTGGCGTTCGTGCCGGCGCAGCTGGAGGACCTCGGCTGTCGGGTCACCGAGACGATGCCCGACCTGAGCGGGGCCCGGGAGATCTTCCAGACGCTTCGAGCCTGGCACTTCGAGATCTCCGGTGGTGCGCTGTACGACCGTGCCCCCGATCAGATGAAGGACACCGTGCGGTGGAACATCGAGGAGGCACGGCGGCGGTCGTTGGTCGATCACGCCGAGGCGGTGGCCGGTCACGCCGCGCTGATCGAACGGGTGCGGGCGTTCTTCCACGACCACGACGTGCTGGCACTGCCGACGTCCCAGGTCCTGCCCTTCGATATCGAGTTGGACTGGCCACGCGAGGTCGCCGGTGAGGCGATGGACTCGTACATCGACTGGATGCGCACGTGCAGCGACATCACGCTCACGGGATGTCCGGCGATCTCGATGCCGGCCGCGTTCTCCGCCGGCGGGCTGCCGGTCGGGGTGCAGTTCGTGGGGCGCCCGCGGGGCGACGTCGAGCTGCTCCGCTTCGCCCGCCTGTGGGAGCGATCCGTCTCCCCGAGCCGCACTACGGTCGTCGACTCGTGAGCGAGATCCACAAGAACGTGCAGCGCGTGATCGCCGCAGGGGAGGCGCTCGGCGTGCCGGTCGTGCCGCGGAACTTCCCGGCCGGCGCCAAGACCGCCCAGGATGCTGCGGATGCGATCGGGTGCGACGTGGGGCAGATCGTGAAGAGCCTGATCTTCGCGGTCGATGGCGACGTCGTGCTCGCGTACGTGAGCGGCGGCAATCAACTCGACGAGTCCCGGTTGGCGGTCGCGGCCGGCGGTGAGCGGTGCGAACGTGTGAACGCCGATGTCGTGCGCGACGCGACGGGATTCCCGATCGGTGGTGTGCCGCCGTTCGGTCACGACACCGATCTCGCCACGTTCGTCGACCCCGACCTGCTCAGGTACGACGAGGTGTGGGCTGCGGCAGGGACCTGGCACGACGTGTTCCCGCTCCATCCGGCTGCGCTCGTGCGGGCCAGCGGCGGCACGGTCGTGGAGTTGAGGCGGACATGACCTGGCGACCGGAGCTCGACGAACTGCGTCGTCGGGAAGCGCTCGCCGAGCAGCTCGGCGGCGCCGACAAGGTCGAGCGGCAGCATCACTTCGGCAAACTCACGGTCCGCGAACGTGTCGACCGAATCGCCGACGAGGGCAGCTTCTGGGAGCTCGGGAAGACAGCAGGGGTCGCGCGCTACGACGATCACGGCAATCTGATCGAGTTCACGCCCTCCAACTTCGTGTTCGGCATCGCCGAACTCGACGGCCGCCCCGTCGTGCTCTCCGGTGACGACTTCACGGTTCGCGGCGGCTCCAACGATGCGTCGATCTCGGCGAAGCGCGAAGCGTCCGAGTCGATCGCCGCCGAGATGCGTCTGCCGCACGTTCGCCTGCTCGACGGCATGTCGGGCGGCGGCTCGGTGAAGACGATCGAGCAGGCCGGGCGCACGTACATCCCGGTGCTGCCCGGTTGGCACGTGGTCGTCGATCACCTCAACATCGCCCCGTCGGTGTCGTTGGTGCTCGGCTCGGTCGCCGGATTCGGAGCGGCCCGAGCAGTCGCCTCGCACTACTCGGTCATGGTCCGGGACACGTCGCAGATGATGATCGCCGGCCCGGCGCTCGTCGAGCAGGCCGGCTTGGGGAGCGTGTCGAAGGAAGAGCTCGGCCACGCCGACATCCACACGGCCAACGGGGCGATCGACGACGCCGTCGCCAGCGAGGCCGAAGCGTTCGAACGGGCCACCCATTTCCTCTCGTACCTGCCGACGAGTGTCGACGAGCTCCCGCCGATCGAAGACTGGGGCGACGACCCGGGCCGCCGAGAAGATCGGCTCGCCGACCTGGTGCCGCGCAACTCGCGTCAGTCGTACGACATGCGAGCGCTGATGGCCGCCGTCGTCGACCAAGGGAGCTTCTTCGAGATCGGGCGGAACTGGGGCACGTCGGTGATCGGCGGGCTGGCCCGTCTCGACGGGGTGCCGGTCGCCGTGTACGGCGAGAACCCGATGATGTACGGCGGCGGGTGGACGGCCGACTCGTGCCGGAAGTTGACCCGCCTCATCGATCTCGCCTCGCTGTTCAAACTGCCGATGGTCCACTTCGAGGACTGTCCCGGCTTCGTGATCGGCAAGCAGTCGGAGCAGGACGCCACGGTCAGGTACGGCACCGAGGTGCTGGTGGCGCTCCGCGAAGCTCAGATGCCGTACTGCACGGTCGTGGTCCGCAAGGCCTTCGGTATCGCCGGCGCTGCCAACCGCAAGCCCGGCGCCGAGTCGATGCGCATGGCCTGGCCCTCGGGTGACTGGGGATCACTTCCGCTCGAGGGTGGGCTCGAGGTCGCCTACAAGGCCGAACTGGAAGCCAGTGACGCCCCCGAGCAGTTGAAGGACGAGATCACCGAACGACTGAACCGGTTGCGATCGCCCCACCGCTCGGCCGAGTTCTACGAGATCGAGCAGATCATCGACCCGCTCGATACCCGCCCGATGTTGTGCGACTGGGTGCGCCTGGTCCGGCGGACGCTGAGGCCATCGGCCCCGTCGTGGGGATACCGTCCGTGAACGTCGAGACCACATCGAGGGGGCACCGGTGCCGAAGCTGACCGATGCGGAGTTGCTCGCGTTTCTCGACGAGCGTGAGCACCTGGCCCGGATCGGAACCGTCGACGACGACGGTTTTCCGCGAGTGTTGCCGCTGTGGTTCGTACGGCTCGATCGGCGGCTGCTGTTCACGCCGCGGTCTCGGGCGGTGATCTGGCGCAACATCGAGCGCGACCCGAAGATCGGTGTCACGATCGACGAGACCTCGCAGCCCTATCGCAAGGTGACCGTCCAGGCGGTGTGCGAGATCGTTCACCCCCCGGGCGAAGACGACGAGTGGCGCGATCTGTACCGCACCATCACCGGCCGCTACACGGCGGAGTGGTTCGTGAACGAGTACGTCGATGGAACCGACGACCAGCCGCGGGCGCTGTGCGCCGTCGATCTCGACGCCGCCACCACGCGCCTGTCGACGTGGCGTATGCCGATCTCCGGCGAGGACCGTCGCGGCGTCTGGGCCAAGCGGTACTACCTGCCGGGCACGAAGTGGGCCGAGTCGTGACCGGCTCCGCGAGCTCGCGATCGCATCAGCCGGCGTGAGGGGCCCGAGCCCTCACGCCGCGGCGGACTCGAGGTACGACACCAGTTTGTCGAGCGCCATGTTCCAGCCGGTGGCGCCCGGCGAGTCGGCGGGCACACCCCGGTGGGTGAGCACCATCCTGGTTCGGTCTCCCACGCGCTCGAGCTCCACGACGATCTCGGTGACCTCGGGGTGCCCGTCCGGCATGCCCATCTCGGCCGGCGATATCACCCGGCCGGTCTCGTCGGACATGCTCTCGGTGTAGACGAGCAGCGTCGTGGGCTCGACGGTGACGTACTCGCCCGTGAACCACATCCGCATCGGACCGTTCGGTGTCTCCATCTCCATCGCCACCAATCGCCTGCCACCGACGCGGACGTCCATGTCGGCGGCCGGGATGCTGGCGCCCACCGGGCCGTACCAGGCGCGGAAGTGCTCGGGCTGGGTCCACATCTCCCAGACTCGGCTCACGGGAGCGTCGAGCGTCCGCTCGATCACGACGGCATCATCGGATTCGTTGTCGTTCGTCATGTCTCGGCCTTCCGGTTGTCATCGAGTGTTCGGAGGTATTCCTCCATGCGGTCGAAGCGTCCCTCCCAGACCGGGCGGTACTGCTCGGCCCACGAAGCGACCTCACGCAGCGGCTCGGCGTCGAGGCTGCAGGGCCGGTACTGGGCTCGCCGGCCCTGCGTCACCAGCCCGGCTCGCTCGAGCACCTTGATGTGGCGAGAGATCGCCGGCAGCGTCATGTCGAACGGCGTGGCGAGTTCGTTCACCGTCGCCTCGCCGTCCGCGAGACGAGCGAGGATCGACCTTCGAACGGGGCTCGCGAGGGCCGCGAACGTTTCGCTGAGTCGGTCCTCCACGGCAGCGCTCATGCGGCCATTATACGCATACGTTAATTAACATCAAGGTGAAATATCGAGGTCAGGCCACCCGATGCTCCTCGAGGCTCGCCGTGGTCGTGGCGACCCGGTCCCGCTCGCCGGCGACCAGCACGTACTCCAGGTTGCGGGTGTGGCCCACTTCGCCGACCTTCTCGCCCGTTGGCGAGTGGATGCCGATCTGGGCGCCGACGTAACGCTTGGAATCGAAGGCGAGCGCGACGACGTCGCCGTGAACGGCGCACATGTCGCGCAGTTCGTCGAGCGACACCCACGACTCGTCGTTGTACGACACGATCACCAACGCAGCGTCGACGACGGCGATCGTCCGCCGGAGCGCACTGGGCATCTCGCGCTTGCGGTTGAACACGCTCTTGGTCTGGTCGTCGCGGGCGTCGATCCGCTTGCACGCCACGCCGTAGTGCTCGGGGTGGTCCCACGCCACGATCGTCTCCCAGACGTGGTAGTTCGTGAAGTAGCGGTGCTGGTTGTACGGCGGATCGAGATATGCGAGGTCGAATGAACCGATGGTCCCGGCGACGTCGAGTGCGTCGCCGCGCACGGCCCGCCCGTGGCCCGGCAGCAGTGTCGGCGGCTCGAGGGTGAGCGGCTTGAACGAGCGCGGCGCCCACTGCTTGATGTATGCCATCTGCAGGCCGGCGGTGGAGTCGACGCGGTCGGCGGCGAGCAGCAGACTGGTGAGCAGGATCGGCTCGAGCGGTGATCCGGCGTGATCGCGGGCGATCGCGGTGCGGATGGCGTCGATCCGTTCGCCGTTGAACGGTTGGAAGAAGCGGGACTGCACGCAGAACGTGTCGGTCACGTAGCCGGGCTCACCGGGCAGATGGTTCAAACCGTCGATGGCGTCGGCGAGTGCGCGCTCGTCGACGGCGCTCCCGTCGGTCTCGATCCAGGTGCGGGCGAACACCTCCGAGTAGCGAGCCGTGTCGACCGCGGTCACGTCGCCGCCGGCGATCTTGAACGCTTGCGCGACGCGCGTGGTGCCGGTGAACAGATCGAGGGCGGTGCGGGCCCCCGAGCGCTCGAACAGTTCGGTCAGCACCGGAACGAGCCGGCGCTTCGAGCCGAGGTACTTGATCACGTGTCTTCGTCGGGTGGGGGTGGTCGCTCGGCCGTGAGTCGGGCGAACGCCTCGGGGTCGACGGCGATGAACGTGGCGCGTGCGGTCGCCACCAGGGTGCCCGCCTCGACGTCGGTCAGTTCGCCGGTCATGAGCAGTTTGCGGCCTTCGCGGCGGTCCAGCCGGACGCGGCATCCGAGCTCGCGGAACAGCGGCGTCGGTGCGTGGTACCGGACGTACAGGTCGCCCGTGAAGGCCGCCTGGTGGATCACTCCGAGGACGTAGCCGAACACGTCGTCGAACAGCGCGGACACGACTCCGCCATGGCTGCGGTCGGGGGCGCCCTCGTGAGCGGATCGGAGCGTCACTCGCGCCTCGATCTCGTCGCCGTGGCGGTGCAGGTCGAGGTCGAGGCCCCACGGTGACGATCGACCCGACACGGGGCGATCGTCGAAGCGGTTCTCGAATCGCCCCTGCGGCAGTTCCTCCTGCTGGTGGTCGGTGAACGTGTGCTCGCCGCGACTGCGCTGTTGTTGCGGCCAGAGTTCGTCGGTGACGTCTTCGACGACCTCGGTGAGTCGCTCGATCTGCTCGAGCGTGGCATGACGGCCGATGAAGGCGTGACCGAGGTCGCGAATGGCGCGACCGGCCCGGGCGCGTGCTTCCAGAACCGCAGCGTCGTCGCTCATCGACTCGACTGTCGCATGCCGTCGGTGGCCGCGAGGAGTCGGAGCCGGATCGGGTGCCGCTCTACGTCGTCGTCGACGTTCGGTCATCATGTCGAACCTCGGAGCGGGTTCCCGCTCCGAGCATCACCGGCGTGGACGCCCGGATCACCGCAGCCGCGGACCAAGAGGTCGCAACGGCGTTCCGCATCCCGGACGACGACTCATCGGATCGGTCCCGAGCGATCGCATTCTCCGCGGCGCTGGCAGGAGCCCTGGCCGTCGTGTTCGCGACACCGATCTCCGATCTGATCGTCGCACTGCTCCCCGGTCGGGCGACGATCTCGTCGAGCGGTACGGCGATGGGGTCGTTCGAGATCGAGGGGCCCACGATCGTTCGGCGGACGGGTGTCGTCGTACTCGTGGCTGCGATCGTGGCACTCGCCGCCGGCCGGTGGCGGATGCCGCCCGGGCTGTTGACGCGTCGGCGCGGGTTGGACGGGCTCGGGGCGGTCGTTGTCCTCACCATGACGTGGTACGGGTGGCTCGCGCAGCCGCACCACGCGTTCTACACCAACGCCAGGTTCCACTGGGTCGACTACCTCACGTGGGATTCGGACCGATTCACGTATGCGGCCGGCCGGATTCCTCATCTCATCTTCTACGACCACCCGTACGTGTGGCAGGCCATCACTGCCGGCATCGTCGCGCTGTTGCTGTACGCGATCGGTCGACGGCTCGGCAGCAGCCGCCCACCCGAGCTCGAGGTCGGCGACTTCGTCGTCAACGTGAGCGGATGACACCCGGCACGGTGGGTGCCGAGAGCTACGTCGGTGAGTGCGGCACGGCGACGTGCCGGATCCGACCGTTCGGCTCGGTGTTCAGGCGTCGGGCGTCGGTGAGTCGAGTGCTTCGAGGAGCGTGTTCCAGGCGAGCGTGGCGCACTTGATGCGCACCGGGAACTTCACGACCCCCTGCAGCGCCTCGAGATCACCGAGCGGTACGTCCTCGGTCATGTCGTCGCCGTCGGCCTCGATCGACATCATGCCCTTGAACTTGCGGACCAGCGCCCTGACCTCTGGCACGGTCCTGCCCTTGATCGCAGCACTCATCATCGACGCCGACGACTGGGAGATCGAACAGCCCTGACCGTTGACCTTGACGTCGTTCACGACGTCGCCGTCGACGTCGAGATAGACGGTGATCTCGTCGCCGCAGAGCGGGTTGTGGCCTTCGGCGTGCTGGGCCGGCGGAGGCAGCTCACCTCGGTTGCGCGGCGTGCGGTAGTGGTCGAGGATGATCTCCCGGTAGAGGTCTTCGAGGCCTGGCATGGTGTCTCCCTCGGTGGTGTTCGGTCAGAAGCCGAAGATATCGCTGGCGCCGTCGAGAGCGTCGGCCAACGCATCGACGTCGGATCGGTCGTTGTACAGGTACAGGCTCGCCCGCACGGTGGCGTTGGCGCCGAGAATGCGCATCAGCGGCTTGGCGCAGTGGTGGCCGGCCCGCACGCAGATGTTTCGCTCGTCGAGCACCTGGCTGATGTCGTGCGGATGGATGTCACGAAACGCGAAGCTGATCACGCCGCCGCGGACCTCGACGTTGTCGGGGCCGTGAACGGTGATGTCGTGCTGGTACCGGTCGTTCAGTGTGTCGAGGGCGTACCGGGTGAGTTCCATCTCGTGGCGGCGGATCTCGGCCAGACCGATCGACTCGAGGTACTCGACCGCGGCGCCGAACCCGATCACGTCCACGATCGGCGGCGTGCCCGCCTCGAACTTGGCAGGCACCGGCGCGGGGGTGAACCCGTCGAGTCGGACGTCGGCGATCATGTTGCCACCGCCGATGTACGGCGGGATCTCCTCGAGCAGCTCCATGCGCCCCCAGAGTGCGCCGACACCCGACGGGCCACACAGCTTGTGACTCGAGAACGCGACGAAGTCGGCGTCCCAGGCCTGCACATCGGTGGCGTTGTGCGGCACGAACTGGCAGGCGTCGACGATGGCGATCGCGCCGGCGGCATGGGCGGCCTCGACGAGCTTGGCCGTCGGAGGGATCGTGCCGAGCACGTTGCTCATCGCCGTGAACGACAGCGCCTTCGCACCGTCGAGCAGCTGGTCGAGCTCGGTGAGGTCGAGCTGGCCGTCGCCGGTGAGCGGGATCCAGCGGATCTCGAAGCCGCGCTCGGCCGCGAGCATCTGCCACGGCACGATGTTGGCGTGATGCTCCATGTGGGTGAGCACGACGGCGTCGCCGGCGCCGAGGTTCGCGCCGCCCCACGACGACGCGACCAGGTTGAGGGCCTCGGTGGCGTTCTTCGTGAACACGACCTCGTCGGCCTGTGGCGCATTGATCAGGCGGGCCACCGCAGCGCGTGCCCTCTCGAACCGATCGGTGGCCTCTGCGGCGAGTCGATATGCGCTGCGGTTGATCGGCGCGTACCCGGTGCGCATGAAGTCGTCCATCGCCTCGATCACCTGGCGGGGTTTCTGTGATGTGTTCGCCGAGTCGAGGTACACGATCGGCGCGCCGTCGATCTCCCGATCCAGCACCGGGAAATCGGCGCGGACGGCAGCCCAGTCGACCGCCATCGTCAGGCGTCCGTCGTGGCCTTGAAGGCCTCGTAGCCGTCGCGCTCGAGTTGCTCGGCGAGCTCCATGCCGCCCGAGCGGACGATCCGGCCGTCGACCAGGATGTGCACGTGGTCGGGCGCGAGCTCGTCGAGGAGACGCTGATAGTGGGTGATCAGGACCACGCCCATGCCGGGGCGTTCGGCGCGCACCTCTCGGATGCCCTGGGCGACGATGCGGAGCGCATCGATGTCGAGACCGGAATCGGTCTCGTCCAGGATTGCCAGCTCGGGTTCGAGGACGGCCATCTGCATGATCTCGTTGCGCTTCTTCTCGCCACCGGAGAACCCCTCGTTGAGGTACCGGTCGACGAAGGAGGAGTCCATGCCGAGCCGCTTCATCCAGTCCATCGTGGCGAGTCGGAGTTCGAGCACCGAGAGATCGATGCCCTTACGAGCCGACAGGGCCTGTCGGAGGAACTGGATCACGCTGACCCCGGGGATTTCCTGGGGGTACTGGAAGGCGAGGAACATGCCGGCCTTGGCGCGCTCCTCGGTCGGCCACTCGGTGACGTCGTCGCCCCGGAAGTGCACCGAACCACCCGTGACCTCGTACTCGGGCGAACCCAGCAGCGTGCTGCCGAGCGTGCTCTTGCCCGATCCGTTGGGGCCCATGATCGCATGTACCTCACCGGCGTTCACCGTGAGGCTGACGCCGCGGAGGATTTCGTCACCGGGAATGGCACCCTGCTCGGTTGCGGGTCGTGCTCGCAACCGATCGACTGTGAACAACTCCGTCATGACGCCGAGTCTACGATCGGAGGTCAGGATTATCACTACGGCCGTAGGAGAAATAGCGGGTGCATTCGGAGATCGCGACGGCGGTGGTGATGCCGGGTTGGAGTGCGCGCACCCGACGTCCGTGGCTCGCCGTCGTGCTCGTGGCCGCCGGCGTCGCAGCGCCACTGGCACTGATCGTGTATGTCCTGTTCGCAGGCCGGAATCGGGTCGCCCTGTCGCTCGATTCGAGCTTCCTCACCATTGCGGTGGCCGTCGGCACAGCAGCGGTGCTGGCGCGACTCGTCGCCCTGTACGACGTCTGGCTCGCGGCCGGCCGCCCCAGGGCGTTCACCCGGTCGGAACAGGCGGCGATGGTCCTGGCGGTCGTCGCGTTGCTCGTGGCGTCGGTCGTGGTCGTCGAGGTCGAGCGCGCTCGGGCGTCGATCGCCTCGACCTTCACCCCGGTCGGCGACCAAGCGCTCTACGATCCCGCGCGGTCCGACGGCACCGACACGATCCTGGCGGGTGATCCCTCCGACGGAGGGCCGACCCGTACCTCGGCGGTCGCGCCCGCGACCGCCGAGACCCGGTTCGAGCCGGGTGCGGTGGAGGTGATCGCTCCGGCCACGTCGACGACCTCCACGCTGCCGCCGCTGCCGGTTCGGCCCGAATCGGGCGTCAGCGCCGAGGCGCTCGCCGACGTCACGACGGTGCTGTTGGTCGGCGGCGACTCCGGCCCCGGTCGATCGGGCCTGCGTACCGATGCCATGATGCTGTTCAGTCTGCACGCCCCGAGCGGGCGAGCATCGCTGGTGTCGATACCGCGCAACCTTCGCCGGTTGCTGTTTCCACCGGGCAGTGCGCTCGAGGGCCGGTACCCCTACGGATACACCGGGATGGCGAACGCCGTGTACGTCACCGTGTCGTCGAACGGCGGCCTCCGAGACGCGTACGTGGTCGACGACGTCCGGCCCGGCGTGGTCGCACTGGCCCAGGCGATCGGCTATTCGCTCGACGTGACGATCGACGACTACGTGCTGGTCGACATGCAGGGGTTCGCCGATCTGATCGATGCGCTCGGCGGCGTGACGTTACGACTGACGCAATCGGTCCCGATGCCGGGCAACGTCCCGGGTGCGCGCACGCAGTATCCCGACGCGCTCGGGCCGGGCGTCGTCAGGATGGACGGTGCGACGGCGCTCGGATACGCCCGCAGTCGCAAAGGTGACAACGACTACTACCGCGCCCGTCGTCAACGCGATCTGCTGGCCGAGCTGGCACGGCAGATCTCGGTCGGCGATGTCGCGCGCTCGTTCGGCGACGTCGCCACTGCGATCGGTGGCACGCTGCGAACGTCGCTCACACCCGACGAGTTGGCGGAGACGCTGGGCGTGATCGGTGGTGAGACCGCGATCGTCGAGTCGGTCGGGCTCGTCCCACCACTCGTCAACGTCGATCGCCCCGACCTCGACGCACTGGCGAAGATCGTCGGGGCCGTACAGATCGCGCTCGTCACCGGCGTGCCGTCCGGCTACTGACCACGCAGGTCTTGCTTCCGTACCCGGACGCGATCGGAGATCTGTCCGGTCGGACCGACACCGGCACCCGTGCCGTTCGCGTGCCCGGCGAACGTGAACGATCGATCGAGATCGTGGGCGTGGCGCGTCCGGTCACGTGGCGCCGTTCCCTCGGCGGGCCGCGCACGCCGGAGGATCCACGGTCCGATTCGCCGCCGGTACACGGCGACGGGACGGCCGGGAAGATCGTCGTCGAGCTGCCGCAGCGGTGCTGCTGCCTCGATCCAGGCCGACACCGGGATGTCGCGCTCGCGAACCGGCGTCGGTGGCACGTCGACGTCGTGGATCGGCGTCGGATCGAACGGTCGTACTTCGCACGCGATGCCGTCCGTTTCATCGGCGGGGGCCCTACGCTTCGCGACCGATGACGACCAGCGAAACACGGGCCCTCAGCGGACTGGGGGATCTCGAGAAACAGCTACGGGGCCCCGATCTCCAGGAGGGCTCACCAGGCGCGCAGATGGCCGTCTCGGTGGTGCTGCCGGGTGTCCCCGCATTCCGCCGCAAGCCGGCACTCTCGCTGCTGTTGTCGGTCGTCGGTGTGGTCGTCCCGGTGCTCGGCGTCGTCTGGGCGTACGCCAATCGCGATGACCTGATCGGGCTCGCGCTGAGCCCACGGTTCCTGACCGGTGTCGTCGTCGTCGGGCTCCTCGGGGTCGTCGCCCGCCTCGCGGCCGTCGCCGAAGTCGCTCACGCGTTCCGACGCGCGCCCGGCATCGGAGCAAAGACGACGTTCGCGACGCTCGTCGTCGTCGCGCTCAGTCTGCCCGTTCTGTGGGTGTCGATGCAGGCGAACGAGGCACGCGGCGCCGTGGCGAACGTCTTTTCCGCCTCCGATGGTGATCCGCTCTTCAGCCCGTCACCCGACGGGACCGCCGGGAGTTCGGACCAGCCGGTCGATCCCGACGCGGTCAAGACCATCCTGCTGCTCGGCGGCGATGCCGGCCCGGGCCGCTGGGGGCTGAGAACCGACACCATGATCCTCGTGTCGGTGCACGAGGCGTCGGGACGGACCTCGCTGGTGTCGATCCCGCGGAATTTGACGCGACTGCAGTTCCCGCCGGGGACACCGCTGGCCGAGGAGTTCCCGGACGGATTCGACGACCTCACGAACGCCGTCTTCCCGTACGTGTCGACCCGCGACGACCTGATGGCGCACTACGGCCGCAATGGCCTGCAAGCCGAGGCCGTCGCCCTTTCAGAGGGGCTCGGGTACTCGCTCGACGTCGAGATCGACGACTACGCGCTGGTGAACATGCAGGGCTTCACCGAGGTCATCGACGCAGTCGGCGGGTTCACGATCGAACTCGGTGAGCGCGTTCCGCTGCCACCCAGCCTGCCGGGTGAGCGACCTCTGCCCGATGCGATCGGCCCCGGTCTCGTCGAGATGGACGGTGCTCTGGCGATCGCCTACGCGCTGGTCGCGGTCGGCCGACTCCGACTATCAACGCATGGGTCGGCAGCGGCAACTGTTGGCCGCGCTCGGCTCCCAGGTCTCCGCATCGGATGCGATCAGTGGGTTCGGCACCGTCACCGGTGTGCTCGACGACTCGATGCGGACGTCGCTGTCGGCGGGTGAGTTCAGCGAGCTGCTCGATCGACTCGGGGACAACAGCGCGATCCACGAGTCGGTCGGCCTGACTCCGCCGCTGATCACCCCGGGGTCACCCGACTACCCGTTCATACGAAGCGTGATCGACGCCGTCGAGGGCGCGCTGGTGTCGGGCAGCTCGAGCGGTTACGCCGGCTGACGCGGCGCCGCCCGAACCATGCTCCACGGAAGTGGGCGCCGGGTCGCTTGCACGTCGAGTTCGGTGTCGACGAACTTCTCGAACGACCGCGACGACCAGTGGTTGACGTGGCCCGGCGTGTTGCCGAGGTCGCCGAGGTATCGACCGCGCGCCATGTTGCCGGCGCGCCAGATCGGCTCGCGCGGTACCGACAGCACCACGGTGTGGCGACACACGCGGGCGATCTCGCGGAGCGCGGCGTCCGGTGTGGGGATGTGCTCCATCACCTCGAGCCCGACGACGAGATCGATCGATCGGTCGCCGAACGGGAGGCGGGTGGCGTCCCCGAAGAACATCGGTAGACCCAGCTCCGACCAGTCACCGGCCAGGTCGTCGTCGACGAGGTCGAGGCCGATGACGGTGGCGTTCGGAAATCGTTCGACGAGGCGCTCGGTCACCCGGCCCTCGCCGGCCCCGACCTCGACGACCGTCGACGGATCGAGGCCACGCAGCATGTGGTCGAGCGACTCGAAGAACCCGCGCATCATCCGCTGTTCGATCGGGTTGGTCGATGCGTACTTGTCGTAGTTGTTGCCAGCGACGTTGCCGTTCACGGTCCCGGACCGTATCTGCGAAGCAGGCGTAAGCTCGGGCACCGATGTCGGATTCCCCCGAGCAACCCAAGAAGCTCATCATCCAGATTCCCTGCTTCAACGAGGCGAGAACGTTGGCGACCACGCTTGCCGACCTGCCGCGACACGTTCCGGGTGTCGATGTCGTCGAGTGGTTGGTCATCGACGACGGCAGCGTCGACGGCACCGCCGACGTCGCTCGTGCCAACGGCGTCGATCACATCGTCGTCCACCCGCGCAACCGTGGGCTCGCAGCGGCGTTCCTGACCGGACTCGACACGGCGCTCCGGCTCGGCGCCGATGTCATCGTGAACACCGACGCCGACAACCAGTACGTGGCCGACTGCATCCCCGAACTGATCGCCCCGGTCTGCGACGGCACCGCCGACATGGTCGTCGGGGAGCGCCCGATCACCGACATCGACGATTTTTCGTGGACCAAGAAGAAGCTCCAGCGGTTCGGCTCGTGGGTCGTCCGCAAGTTCTCCGGCACCGACGTCGCCGATGCACCCAGCGGGTTCCGCGCGATCAGCCGTGACGCCGCGTTCCGGTTGCAGGTGTTCGGGAGGTTCAGCTACACGATGGAGACCTTGGTGCAGGCGAACGCCGAAGGTCTTGCTGTCGTGTCGGTGCCGATCCGGGTCAATCCGTCTCTGCGTCCGTCGCGATTGGCGAAGAGCACGTTCCAGTACCTGCGTCGGTCGAGTCAGACGATCGTGCGCAGTTTCGCCCTCTACCACCCGTTCAAGTTCTTCTTCCGGATCGGGCTCGTCCCGTTCACGCTCGGGATGATCCTGGTGGTCCGCTGGGGCCTGTTCTGGTTGTTCGAGGACCCGTACCGCAGCCGCGTGCCGAGCCTGGTCGTCGGGGCGGCCCTGTTGGTCTTCGCCGTGCAGATCTGGGTCCTCGCGTTCCTGGCCGACCTCCAGGCAGCAACGAGACGGTTGCTCGCCGAGGCCCGCGTTCGCGAGCGGCGCCGTCAACTCGACGAATCGACCTGACGACCCGCCGCTCACCAGCCTCGGTCGACCCAGTCCTGCAGGTGGGGACGCTCCCGTCCGATCGTCGTGTCCACGCCATGTCCCGGGAGCAGGATCGTCTCGGCCGGGAATGTGAACAGCTTGTTGTCGATCGAGTCGATGATCGTGTCGAAGTCGCCGCCCTCGAACCCGGTGGCACCCGGCCCGCCGGGGAAGAGCGTGTCTCCCGTGAACAGCAGTGGCGTGCCCTCGAGCTGGAACGAGATCGAACCAGGGGTGTGACCCGGGTTGTGGATGGCGTTCAGCCGGAGCCGACCCACCTCGATCACCTCGGCGTCGTCCAGGAAGACGTCGTAGCCGACGTCACGGAGCATCGGTGCGTCCTGGGCCGTCACGGCCACTTCGTAACCGGCGTTGCGAATCTCGGCGACGGCGCCGATGTGGTCCCAGTGGCCGTGTGTCTCCAGCACCCGACGGACACCGAGATCACGGCAGAGGTCGAGGAGCAGCTCGTGTTCGTTGGCGGCGTCGATGAGCACGGCGTCCCCGGACCGGCGGCACCGGACGACGAACACGTTGTTGTCGTAGGAGCCCACGACGACCCGATGCACCTCGACGTCGGCGTTGGACCAGTGCAGTGTCGTGCTCGGGATCGTCATGAGGTCAGTGTCGCGCAGGGCGAGGCGCGTCGACGGGTTGCGCCGGCCGTCGGTCGCCCGTTCGGTAGGGTCGCAGGCGGTGGACCGACTCGCAGTGATTCGACGCGGCGCCGTCCTGCTCGTCGCCGTCCCGGCCGTGGCCGTTCTGGCGACGTTCGTCGCCGGTCTCGTGCCCGATCGGCTGATCCTCGATTCGCTCACCGAGGGTGTGGCGCAGCAGGAGATCCTGAACGTCCCGCAGGTCGGGATCTCGGGCCGCGGGCTCGACGTCTTCTCCGACTGCATCGCCTTGACGATGGGGCTCGGCGACACCGCCGGTGGAACCCTGACGGTCGGGCTGCGCAGCCCGACGCTGGGGAGCTGCGAGGGTGCGATCGCGTCGATTCGAGCGTTCGAGCGGGGCGACGGCCTGTCCGGTGGGTACGAGTACTTCCGCTACTGGCACGGCTACACCACCTTCTCGCGTCCGGCGGTCGCCGTCTTCGGTGTCGCAGGTGCGCGCGTGCTGCTGCTGTGGTCCATGATCGCCGCGATCGGGCTGCTCACCCACCGTTTGTGGAGGTGGCACGGTTGGATCGCACCGGTCGCCCTCCTCGGTCCGTTCCTGCTGACGACCGACACGATCGAGCTGGCACGCAGTCTCCCCCACGGCGTGCCGGCGCTCGTCGCCGTCGTGGGCGCGTGGGCCATCCACGTCGTCGGATCGGGGGATCGCCCGGTCGGTTCGGCGGCGCGCGGGGTCACGGAGCCCGCGCGCCATCTCGGGCTCGCCACTGCTGCGTTCCTCGCCGGGTCGGCCTTCGTGTTCGTCGACCTGCTCACCACACCTCCGGGCGCTTGGGCGCTCGCGACGTGCGTCGCCGTGCTCGCCTCCATCGACCGGTTCACCGGCAGGGGACTCGTAGTGCGAGGTGTGGTGACGGCGACCGCCTGGATCTCCGGATGGGTCTGGACGTGGGTGACGAAATGGATGATCGCGGCCGCCGTGGTCGGCGTCGACCGTGTGCGGACCTCGGTGGGCGACGCGGTCGACGACCGCATCGTCGGCGAGCGCGACTACATCGACCTCGCGCCTCTCAATGCAATCGATGCCAACGTCACGGCCTGGTGGCACCACCCGCTGACACCGACCGTGATGGTCGTGGTTGCCGTCGCGTCGCTGTACCGATGGCGACGCACGGAGCACCGTGCGAGTTGGAGGACGCGTCTGATCCTGGCCGCCCCGGCAGCCATTCCGCTGGTGTGGTTCGAGGTGCTCCGGAACCACTCCCTCGTGCACGTCGGGTTCGTGTATCGGTCGGTCGGCGTGTCGGCCGGGGTGCTGGCCCTCGCCCTGCTCGTCGACGTGCCGCTCCGTCGCGTGCCGGCCGAATCACAGCTCGACCCCGATCGGACCCGGACCGACCGCGTCGCAGGGTCGGTGGCCGAACTCGACTGAGCGGCGCATCACCGCCGTGGGAGTCCGAGGACGCCGATGACGAACGAGGCGAGCACGAGCTCTGCCCCCATGGCCACCGCGGTGATCGACGGGATGACGATCCGCATCGTCTCCGCCGGGTCGAGCCCGCCGAACGACTCGGAGCCCCAGACGCCGACGGCGACGACCGAACCGACGACACCGGCAGCGGCGAGCGCGAGGCCGGCGACGAGTACTCGTTCGAGGCTCAGGCGTTGCAGCCATCGAGTCAGGCTGTCGTTCGCAGGCAGCAGTCCGGCACCGACCGCATAGACGCGGACGAAGCACGCGAGGAACACCGCGTTCAGGCCGACGATCACCGCGAGGTGGGCGTAGAGCAGCGCGTGGATGTCGAGTTCGATCGAGCCGATCTGCACCGGGCCGGGGAGGAGTGCGAGCATCGCGATCAGACCGATCGTGAACATGGTCAGCCCCGGAAGGAGCAGGAGCCAGCGCGGGGAGAACAGCAGGAGGAAGCGAAGATGCCGCCAGCCGTCGCGCCAGGTGCGGAGGTGTGGCTTTCGGCTGCGCCCGTCCGGGCGGAGGACCGTCGGCACCTCGCGGACGTCGAGCCCGTCGAGGGCTGCGCGAACGACCATCTCACTGGCGAACTCCATCCCGGTCGTGCGGAGGTCGAGATCGATGATCGCCCGGCGTCGAAGTCCCCGCATGCCGCAGTGGAAATCCCCGATGTCGACGTCGAAGAGCCGGCGGCCGACGAACGAAAGCGCCGGGTTGCCGACGAGTCGGTGCAGCGTCGGCATCGCACCCGGTGCGATCCCACCCTGAAAGCGATTCCCGATCACGAGGTCGGCCCCGTCCCGGAGCGCATCCACGAACGGTCCGAGATCATCGAGGGCGTAGCTGTCATCGGCGTCGGCCATGATCACCAGGTCGGCGGTCGACGCCTCGATACCCGCTCGGAGTGCCGATCCGTAGCCGCGTTCGGCGACCTCGACCACGACGGCTCCCGCTCGTTCGGCGATCGCCTGGGAGCCGTCGGTGCTGCCGTTGTCGGCGACGACGATCTCCACATCGAGATGCAGGTCCGCCGCGCAGGCCGTCGCCTTCGCGATGCAGGTCGCCAGCGTCTCCGCCTCGTCGAGGCACGGCAGGATCACACCGAGGTCCGGCCGTGCAGCTCGCCCGGGGTCGGGCTCGGGCTCGGCCCATCGGTGAGGCTGGTCTCGGGCAGGGATAGCGTCGTCGGGCATGGTGGATCGGACCGTGACCAGTATCGCCGATCGTGTACATCGCGGGGCTCATCGTCGGCTGGTCTTCGATCGTCGCCGCGCTCGGCTCGGCTCTGCGCTGCTCACGGCGTTACCCGAAGACCCGTGCGCCGTGCTCGACATCGGTTGCGGCAGCGGCGAGATCGGCTGCGACCTGGTGGCCGCCGGGCACCGGGTCGTCGGTGTCGAGGTGCTCGCACGCGACGAGTGTGCGATTCCGTTCGCACGATTCGACGGTCGCCGGTTGCCGTTCCCCGACGGCGCGTTCGACTCGGCCGTGATCGTCGACGTCTTGCATCACACGGCTGATCCGCGCTCGCTGCTCGCCGAAGCTCATCGCGTGACCTCCCGCTCCGTGGTGGTCAAGGATCACCTCGCCGAATCGAAGCGTGATCGGCTCACGCTGTCGGTCATGGACTGGGTCGGGAACCGGCAGTTCGGTGTCGGGCGGGACGGCGCCTACCTGTCGCAGGAGGAGTGGAGCGAGGTGTTCGGTGCCGCGGAGATGTTCGTCGACGGCGCGGTGACGGAGCTCGATCTCTATCCGTCGATCGTGAAACCCTTGTTCGAGCGACGGTTGCACTTCGTGGCACGCCTCGTCGCTGCCCGGTAGGCGAACGACGTCAGCCGCTCGTTGCGGCGGCCACGTTGGCTACGGTTCGAGCCGTGACGTCGCCGTTCGAGTTGCATGGGGTGTCGACCGGGCCGCCGAGCGAACCGGTGCTCCGTTCGGTCACGGTGGACATCCCGTGCCGTGGCATCACGGCGATCGCGGGACCGTCGGGAGCGGGCAAGACGTCGTTGCTTCGCCTGCTCAACCGGCTGGACGACCCGCGGTCGGGCTCGATCGTGTGGGAGGGTCGTGACCTCGTGGACAACGAGCCCACGGACCTGCGACGGCGGGTTGCGATGGTCTTCCAGCGGCCGGCGCTGTTCGCAGGGAGCGTCGAGGACAACCTCGCAGTCGGCGCGCCGTCGATCGATCGTCAGGGCGCCATCGCGGCACTCACCCGCGTCGGGCTCGGACCGGAGTTGATCGATCGGCCCGCAGCCGATCTGAGCGGCGGTGAGGCACAGCGCATGTGTTTCGCACGCGCACTGCTCACGGCCCCCGCGGTGATGCTGGCCGACGAGCCGACTGCGTCGCTCGACGGGGCGTCCCGGCACGTGGTCGAGGCGCTCGCCCGGGGGCTCGCCGACGACGGTCTGCCGTTCGTGTGGGTCAGCCACGACGTCGATCAGCTCCGGCGCCTCGCGGATCACGTGGTGGTGCTGGTCGACGGGGGAGTGGTGGCCACCGGCCCGCTCGCGGACCTCGACACCCACTCGGATCCACTCGTTCGGGAACTGGTCGGCGCGAGATGATCGCCCAGACCGACATCGGCCTCGTGGGCATGGCGGCGTCGGGCATCCTGGTCGCCGTGGCCCTGGCGGTGTCGCTGTGGCGGCAGCTGGGACTCGAGCGCACGCTGCTCTGGGCGTGTCTGCGGGCGCTCGTCCAGTTGCTGATCGTCGGTTGGGCGCTGCAGTTGATCGTCGACGACGACGACCCGTTGGCGCTCTCGTTCCTGTGGCTGATCGTGATGGTGCTGCTCGCCGGCTACACCACCCGGAGGCGGGCGACGCACGTGCCGGCCGTACTGCCGCTCTCGCTGCTCGCCTACGCCGCATCGGCGTCGGTGACGTTGGGCGTGCTCTTCGGATTCGGGGTCTACGAGCTCGAGGGTCGAACGATCGTGCCGCTCGCCGGCATCGTGATCGGCAACTCGCTGTCGGCAACGGTGCTGGTCTCGCGCCGGCTGTTCGCGGCGGCGGAGGACCACCGCGACGTGATCGAGGCCCGCCTGGCGCTGGGCCTGACGGCGTCCGAGTCGTTCCAGCCCGACCTGCGCGAGTCGCTCCGGACGGCGCTGGTGCCGCAGATCGAATCCACCAAAGCGGTCGGGATCATCGCGTTGCCCGGCGCGATGGTCGGGTTGATCCTGGCCGGCGTCGAGCCGGCCGAAGCCGTGCGAGTGCAGCTCTCGGTCATGTACCTGGTGCTGGGCAGCGTCGCGACCACCACAGCAGTGATGAGCCTGGGGATCTCCCGTCAGCTGTTCACCAGTGCGCAGCAGCTGCGCCGTTTCGCACCGTCACGTTGAGATCACGTCGAAGCCGAGCCCGAGGGCGACGCCGATCTGTGCGGGGTCGAAGGTGACGAACCGGACCGGCTGCGGGAGACGTTCGGCGGCGGCGAGGTGGATCGCGTCGGTGAGCCGTACGGGCTGAATCCTCGACAGGGTCGCCGCCCGGTCGAGGCAGCGCTGGTCGACGGGCACCACGTGGATGTGATCCCACGTGAGCCGGATCGAGTCCTCGAGATCGGCGCGCAGAACGGGTTCATCGGTCAGGCGGTCGATGGCCGGCAACGCTTCGGTCAATGCCATCGCCGATGCACACCACACGGGGTCGTCGTCCAGCTGGTCGAGCACGACCACCCGCTGCGTGCCGTCGACCGCGAGGGCGAGCAGTGCACTGGTGTCGAGCGCGACCGTCATCCCCGCAGTTCCCGGAGTGCACGGTCGATGCGGACCGTCGACCAGATCGCCACCGGTTGGGGGGCTCGCCAGGTTCCCGTGCGTCTCGGTGCCACGAGCGCGCCGGCGGCGACGAGGCGGTCGAGGTCGGGCGCGGCCTCGTCGAGGGGTGCGACCTGAGCGATCGGCCGGCCGTGCGAGGTGATGATCGTCCGCTCGCCGGCCCGGGCGCGCCGCACGGCATCACCGAGCGACGCTCGCAACTCCCGGATCCCGACGGTGCGGCCGGCGTCGCGGTCGATGGCGTCCGTGAATGTGTCCACATGCGTACACAATCAGATTTGCGTGTCGGTCGCAAGCCACCCCACACTCGTCGGCATGAACTTTGCTTTCACCGAGGAACAAGAAGAGCTCCGCTCCACGATCCGGTCGTTCATGGAGGCCAAGAGCCCCGAATCCGCAGTCCGCGAGCAGATGGAGACCGAGAACGGCTACGACGCCGACGTCTGGAAGCAGATGGGCGAACAGATGGGCCTCCAGGGGCTGCACATCCCCGAGGAGTTCGGCGGCTCGGGCTTCGGGTACGTCGAGCTCGGCATCGTGCTCGAGGAGATGGGCCGGGCGCTGCTCTGTGCCCCGTACTTCTCGTCGGTCGTCCTGGCCGCCAACGCGCTGCTGCAGAGTGGTGACGACGATGCCAAGAAGACGCACCTGCCCGGTATCGCGAGCGGTGAGACGATTGCGACGCTGGCGTTCACCGAGCCGTCGGGCAAGTGGGACGAGGCCGGGATCACCATGGAAGCCAGCGCGTCGGGCGACGGCTACACGCTCACCGGCACCAAGAGCTTCGTGATCGACGGCCACACCGCCGATCTGATCATCGTCGCCGCCCGGACGGGTGCCGGCGTGAGCCTCTTCGCCGTCGACGGCGACGCCTCGGGGCTCACCCGCACGAGCCTGGCCACGATGGACCAGACTCGCAAGCAGGCCAAGCTCGACTTCGACGACACGCCGGCCACCCTGATCGGCACCGACGGCGGCGGGTGGGACGTGCTCTCGACCGTGCTCGACCTCGCCGCCGTGGGCCTCGCCGCCGAGCAGGTCGGGGGCGCTCAGTTCGTGCTGGAGATGGCCGTGCAGTACGCCAAGGACCGCGTGCAGTTCGGCCGCCCGATCGGCTCGTTCCAGGCGATCAAGCACAAGTGTGCCGACATGCTCCTCGAGGTCGAATCCGCGAAATCGGCCGCGTACTACGGCCTCTGGTGCGCGAGCGAGATGAACGACGAACTGCCGTCGGTGGCGTCGCTCGCCAAGGCGTACTGCTCGGAGGCGTACTTCCACGCGACCGCCGAGAACATCCAGATCCACGGCGGTATCGGCTTCACGTGGGAGCACCCGGCACACCTCTACTTCAAGCGCGCGAAGAGCAGCGAGCTGCTGTTCGGTGATCCGACCTATCACCGCGAGTTGCTGGCGCAGCGCATCGGCATCTGATCGGAACCGATCCCACCGGGGCGGAGCTGCGTCCGTACGCTCCCCGAGGGTCAGACCGAGAACACGTCGCTCGAGAGGTCGGTGACCTCCCCGACGATCGCGTCGCAGATCACCCCTGCGACGTGGGCGGGATCCAGCCCCGTCGGCATGTTCGGCGAACTGCCCTCGATCGGTCGGGTCGCGAGACCGGTCTCGGTATGTGGAGGCCGGGCATCGATCACGCGGATCTTGCTGCGCCGCGCCTCGCGGGTGAGCGCCTCGTCGAACGATCGAACGGCGGCCTTTGACGCACCGTAGGCGGCCATGCCCGGCAGGTTCTGCTCGGCGATGACCCCGGAGATGTTCACGATCACGCCTCCCTCCGACAGCGCTGCGAGCGCGGCCTTGGCGAGCCCGATCGGGATGAACGTGTTGGTCAGGAAGAGCTCCTCCATCGCATCGACCGAGAGCTCCTCGACGGGGCCGAACGCGACGACGCCGACCGCGTTCACCACGACGTCGAGCCGACCGGCGTGGTCGACCGCGGCCCGCACCGCGGTCTCGCACGCCGACGGATCACGGAGGTCGAGGGCGACACGATGACCATCGACGTCGAGTGTCTCGAGCATCTCCGCGCGGCGAGCCACGAGCGTCAGCGTGGCACCCCGACGAGCCAGGTCGCGCGCGATCGCGCTTCCCAGCCCACCGGTGGCGCCTGCGACGAGCACCGATCGGCCCGTCATGTCATCGGTTGCGGTGGGGTCGTGTGCCATCGAGGTCTCCTCGGTCGGGGGTCGGCGTGAGGTTGGCCGGTGAGGCGCCCGTTCAAACCTGTGGCCCGAGGCCGCTGGGGTTCGCGCGCGCCTCCGAGCCTCGCTCGGGAGGCTCACCTCCCGCGCGATGCCACTGTCGGTGGCCGAGTGGAAGCGTGGCGTCGGAGTCTTGGGCGACCGGCCGCGATCAGAGCTCTGATTCCTGCTCCGAGGCTGACCGAGTCGAGGTCGTGGCCCTAGGATCGCATCGCAACACCATCGTGCTCGCGGGCGCACGGTCATCGTCCCGGGCCACGGCACCGGTTTGGGCGCAACCCGGTTGCCACCACTGGGAAGGGACCTCATGCCGCTCGACGTCGAAGTGTGTCGTCAGGACGTTGGTCGTCGCAAGCCGGCCGTCCGGGTGCGATCGGAGGTCCTGCACCGATGCGACGCTGCGGTGTCGAACGCCGAGTTGATCGAGGGGTGCCGTGGCGGTGACATCGACGCATGGAACGAGATGGTCAGCCGCTACGAACGGCTCGTGTACGCGATTCCGCTCCGCGAGGGACTCACCGCCGCTGATGCGGCCGAGATCAGCCAGTCGACGTTCGAGATCCTGATCGAGTCACTCGAGCGCATTCGTGAACCCGAACGGCTCGGCTACTGGTTGATGACCGTGGCGCGTCGGCTCACGTGGCGCCGGCGGAACGAATGTCGCGCGGAGGTGAGCGTTCACGAGATCCCGGTCGAGCCCGACGTGGACGACCATGCCGCGGCGTGGGTCCGCACGGTGGCGGTCTACGACGCGGTGGCGGAACTGCCCGCCCCGTGTCGGGAGCTGGTCTTCGGTCTCTTCTTCGACCCCTCCGAGCCGTCGTACGAACGGCTGTCCGAGATGCTCGGGGTCGCCATCGGCAGCATCGGGCCGATGCGGAGCCGGTGCCTCGATCGACTGCGGGATCGGCTGCAAGCGTGAGCTCTGACGGCTACGGCGAACTCGGTGCGGCCGGCGAGCATCTGCCGCTTCCCCGAGTGCCGTCGGAGGTCTCCGAGCGTCTGCGCGCGACGTTTCGCCGCCAGCTGCCGGTGGTTCGTGCCGACCTGGTGAGCGACACACGTTTCGGAGGTCAGCTCGTCGGCGCGCGAGGTGGCGGCGGGTCGGCCTGGACGATGTCGTACGCCGCCGGTCGCTGTGATGTGATCCTCGACGTCGTGCCCTTGGCCGGGCGGCTTCGCGTGACGGGGCAGCTGCTGTGCCCGGAACCGACCTCGGAGGCCGTCGTCCGCGCCTACCGTGTCGACGAACTCTTCTCGGCCACGTCGACCGACGAGGTGGGCCAGTTCGACCTGAGCGCATTGCACCCCGAGGTCTACACGATCGCTGCGATCACCGACCACGAGATCGTCGAGCTCGTCGTCGATCTGAGTCCGGGTGGGCAGGCGTGATCATCGGACCGGGTTCCGACGGCGGGCACGAGGACCGGCCCACGTCGCCCGATCGCGACGGTGAGCTCGCCGCGAGTCTCGTGATCCGCCTGTCCTCGGTCAGTGGCGACTCGGACGGCGATCCGGTCGACGCCCGTCGCGAGCTCGAGAGCATCGTTCGATGCGCAGACGAACACGGCCTCATCGCCGTCGCCGCTCGTGCCCGGTACGTGCTCGCCCGGGTGCTCGTGTCCCTCGGCGAGGCCGCGGCGGCGCTCGAGCTCATCGACACCGCCGCACGATCGCTGAGCTTCGTCGGCGCCCCACTGGAAGCACTTCGCACGAATCTGGGTCGGATGCACGTGCTGGACGATCTCGGCCGCCATGACGAGGCGGTCGTCATCGGCCGTGCCGCCGCCGCCGAGTTGGCGGCGCTCGGGGATGTCCCGGATGACGACGAGGTGACCTGGTTGCGCGCCGCGATCGAGGAGAACACGGGCGTCGCCCTCGGCTACGTCGGTCGCCACGCCGAGGCGCTCGCCTCATACGCGTCGGCGGCCGCCTGCTACGACCGCCTGGGCGCCCGAGACGACTCGGCCCGGGTGTCGCTGAACCACGGCGTCGAGCTCTGCGAGCTGGCACGGATGACGGAGGCGATCGCCGTCCTCGAGGGAGCACTCGACTCGTTCGTCGAGAGCGGCGACCGGATGAACCAGGCCCTCTGCCTCACGAACCTCTCGGAGGCCTGGATTGCCGCCGGGCGGTACCTCGAGGCGTTCCGGACCCTCGATGCGGCCGCCTCGGCGCTGCGCGAGCTCGATCACACCACCGACTGGATGCGAGCCGAGCTGGCCCGTGCCGACTGCTACGTCACCCTCGGTCTCGATGTCGAGGCGCTCGACCTGTACGACGATCTCCTCGGCCCGTTGACGCGAGCCGGACTGAAACGGGATCTCGCGAAGGTTCACCTCGGGCGTGGAACGATCCTGGGGCGCACTGGTTTCGTGGCGGACGGGAGGGAGTCGTTCGACGCTGCCCGGCTGCTCTTCACCGAGACGGGCGATCGGACGTTGCTCGCCCGCACCTGTCTCGCGATGGCGCGCACGGAGAACGATCCGGGTCGCTCGATCTCGACCGCGATCGAGCTGCTGTCCGACGGCGAGCGACCGGCTGAGTACGCGATCGCATTGCTGGCAGGAGCCCGGCACCACGAGGTGTCCGACCCCGGTCGGGCCGATGAGTATCTCCGTCTCGCGACCGAACTGATCCGGCAGCTCGGGGTACCCGAACTCACCTGGCAGCTCCACCACCACACGGGCACGACGCTGCGTCGCGCAGGCGATCGGGACGGCGCACTCGCCGAGCTCAGGCTCGCCGTCGCAACGTTGAACGAGATCCGTGTGTCGCTCGACCGGGACGGTCTCCGGCTCCACTTCGACGGTGCTCGCCGCGACGCCGTCGACGACATGATCGACCTCCTGCTCGATGCCGGCGACGTGGACGGCGCCGTCGCACTGGTCGACTCGATGCACGGTCGTGGACTCGCCGAGGCGATGTGTGGGGTGGCGCCACCAGCCGATCTCACGGTCCACGCCGAGCTCCGGTCGACGTACGACCGGCTCCTCACCGCCCGGGGCCCCCATGTCGCCGAGTTGACGAGCCGGGCGCGACGCCTGGAACGGCAGGCGGAACTGGCACCGGCGGAAAGTTCGGTTCCCCTGGCGATCGACGACGATCGGATCGACATCGAGGCCGGCACGGTCTGCTATCGGATCGTGCAGGACGAGGTGATTGCGTTCGTCGGGGTCGAGGGGACCACGCACGTCGTGCGCAAGGTGTGCGAGGTCGACCGGATCGAAGCACTCCTCGCCAAGCTCGTCGTGCAGTGGCGACGCTTCGAGCACCCCGAGATCGTGGCGCGACACGCGAACCGCATCTACGGCGCGACCGTCGATGTCCTCCGCGATCTGCACGCGTGTCTACTGGCGCCCGTGGTCGAGTTCCTGCCCGATCGCGGTCCACTCACGGTCATCGCCGATGGCCCGATCGGTGCCGTGCCCTTCGCCGCACTCGTCGACGGCGACGAGTTCACCGTCGACCGACATGCGGTTCGGCAGACGCCCTCGGTCGGCATCGACCATGTCCTGCGCCGGTGCGCTCGTTCGGCTCGGAGCGTCCTCGCGCTGGGCACCGCCGACCAGTTCGCGCCGCTGGCCGCGGTCGAAGCCGCCAGGGTGGGCAGAGCGTGGCAGGCGGTTTCGAGACGGAGCGTGGTGCTGTGCGGTGTCGAGGCCACGGCCGACGCGTTCATCCGAGGCGCACCCGATCACGACGTCGTTCACATCGCCGGTCACGGGCTCTTCCGAAACGATGCGCCGGAGTTCTCGGCGATCCGGCTCGCCGACCGATGGGTGACTGCTGCAGAGATCGCCCGGCTGGAACTCGACGGCCAGTTGGTGGTGCTCAGTGCCTGCGATACGGGGAGCCGGCACGCCACGGGCCCGCTCCGAGAGGTGGTCGGTCTGCCTCGTGCCCTCCTGGCAGCCGGGGCCCGGGGCGTGGTCGCCTCGCTCTGGCCGATCGACGACGACGCGACGACCCGGCTGATGTCGGCGCTCCACCACGAGCTCGCACGTGCCGTCACCGACGTCGAGGCGTTGCGAGCGGCCCAACTGTCCACGCGTGCATCGCATCCACATCCCTACTACTGGGCGTCGACGATCTTGATCGGTGGCGCATCGTGACGACGAGGAGGTCCATCCCATGAACCGATTGCTGCAGGCAGCGGTAGCGCTCGCGACCGGCGCTGTGACGACGGTGCTGTTCCCGACGGGTCCGGCGTTCGGCGACTTCGCCGACACGACGGACGTCGAGATCGAGACCGAGATGATCGTCTGGCTCGAGGACGGTGCCGATCCCGCCGACGTCGCAGTCGCCAATTCGGTCGTGCTGCTCGAGACCCTGGTCGGTCGTCAGAACATCTACCTGTTCGGGTCGGCCGACGTCATCGACGATCGCAAGGTGGAGAAGGTGTTCGACAAGGACGATCGTGTCCGGTACGCCGAGCCGAACTACGAGGGGGCCTCCGCCGATGGCAACCGGGCCCATGCATGGCCGGCCGGTCCGCGCCCCACGGGGCCCGACGGGAGCGAACTCGGCACCGATATCGCAGCGTTGCGTCTCGACCTCGTCCACGAGGTCAGCACCGGTGACGGCATCACCGTGGCGATTCTCGACACCGGCATCGATGCCGACCACGAACTGTTCGGCGGCCGTGTGTCGGCCGGGTGGGATTTCGTCGACGACGACGACGATCCCGACGACGAACGCGCGTGGCTCGACGCCGACGGCGACGGCTTCCACGACGAGATCTGGGGTCACGGCACTCATGTGGCGGGCATCGTCGCTCAAGTGGCGCCCGACGTCGAGATGTTGTCGTATCGCGTGCTCGACTCGGAGGGTGAGGGTCGCGTGTTCGCCGTCGCAGCCGCGATCTTCGACGCGACCGACCGTGGTGCAGACGTGATCAACCTCTCGTTCGGCCTGGACAGCGAATCGAAGTCCAAGATGCTCAGGGATGCGATGAAGTACGCGAAGGACGGCGACGTCATCGTCGTCGCCGCCGCCGGCAACGACGGCCTCGCCAACAAGCGGTATCCCGCAGCCGACAAGGAGGTCATGTCCGTCGGCGCCCTGGACGTCGACGCCGAGGAGATGGCCTCGTTCGCCAACCACGGCGACTGGGTCGAGGTCGCGGCACCCGGCGTGTCGGTGTTGAGCGCGCTTCCCGGCGGACGGTTCGGGACGTGGAGCGGGAGCTCGATGGCGGCGCCGTTCGTCGCCGGCCAGGCAGCGATCCTGGCCGCGGTCTCGCCCGACGACAAGGCGAAGCAAACGCTGCAGGCCATCCGCAAGTCGAGCCGAAAGCCGGACCACGGCAACAGGGTCAAGTACGGCATGATCGACATCCTGGGCAGCCTGCAGAACCTCCGCTGACACGGCGGTTGTCCCGAAGAAGCCGCGCCCGAGCATCGACATCGAGAAGTACGTCAACGGCTACGACGCCGACTTCGCGCCGGGACCACACTTCGACCTGGGTGACCTCCTGACGTTCACGTACGAGGTCACGAACACGGCAACACGGTGGTCAACGGCATCGTCGTGGCCGACGACACGCTCGGCGTCCGGACGTGCCCGTCGACCACCCTGCAGCCTGGCGGGTCTACTCACCCGTCCACGAAGAACCGGCTAGGCGGAGGTGCTGCCCGCGGCGACGGCTGCGGGCAGCACCGCGTTCGGGTTCGGGTTCGAGGCCGACCTGGCGATCCGTGTGAGTGTCGTTCTCGCTCGGCGAACGCGTCGCCCGAGAGTTCGGTGGCGCCGCCCGCGACGGGTGCGACGATCACCCGAGTGACGTGGCACGGCTTCGGCGCGATCGACGTCTCGTGCGACGAGCCCTCGACCGGTCGGGACGTCGAAGCCGGGGCGCTCGCCGAGCCTCGTAGGCTGGCGTCATGGACGGCATCACCATCGTCTTCGCCCTGATCGCCGCCGCCGTCGTGTTCGCCATCGCTGCCGGCACGATCGGACGGGAGGCGCACCGCCTCGATGCCGTTGCCCCGCGTGCCGTGTACCAGCTGGACGAGGCGGTGGATTTCGTGGCCGATCGGCTCCCATCGGAGAGCCAGGCCCGGCTCACGCCCGCTGAGGTGGATGAGCTGCTGCGGGCCCACCTGCGCTGGATGCACGAGCAGGGTCTCCAGCCCGACAAGGCCGTCGACGCGCGTCAGCAGATCGACGAGACGGTCGTCATCAGCGAGGACGCGCTCGTTGCGTACCTCCTCGCGGAAGCGGAGCGGATCGGCGTCGAGCTCCTCGACGACGTCGACGCCGTGAACGTCGTGGACGCGCACCTGGAGTACTTCGAGGCCATCGGTGCAGTCGGACCGCAAGCCCCACTCGACGACGTCATCTGAACGCCGGCCGAGAAATTCTCGAACGTGCTTGGCGCGACGGTCCTGGTTGTGCTGAGCTGTCTGCACCAGAGAGAGGAGGTGGTCCACACGATGAGTGAATGTTCTTTCGGGACCCTGGAGGTGGTTGGCCGCTAGGTCAACAGGCTGGACGGCCTGGCGAATCCTCGCCAACCCCCGCCGAACACGCTGCCGGATCTCGTCCCACCGGCGAACACCAGGTTGTGTTCGGTCCCGATCAGTCAGAAATTGCGAACGAGGGAGTGCCACCGCACTCCCTCGTTCCGCGTACGATGTGCGGTCATGGATCGCCCCTCACGCTTCGAGCACGCCCGGTTCCTCGGCGACAAGCGAACGCAGTTCGTGTACGACCTCGACGAGTGGACCGACGAGGCGGTGGTGAACGAGTTCGTCGACGCCGGAGTCGGCATCCAGTTCGCGCCCGACACCCTGGCGGAGGCCCGAAACCGTGGCTACACGCTGGCCAAGCCGGGACGCCACCGCATCCATCGCAAGCCCCGCGCCTGAGCGGCGATCGGGTCGGCAATGACTCACGCGTACAGATCGCCCTTGCGGCCAGTCACTCGAAAGTCTGGCGGAATGGCCCCGAGCTCGACCGCGCGGCCGTCGTTGACGGCCGACCAGGCGCACGCCAACCCGAGCTCATTCGACCGCAGGATGTCCTGCGGAGTATGGCATTGTGCCGTGCCTCCACGGACCGCTGTGGCGAGCTCCTCGAGTGCACGCCGGCGCCCGCTCATTGTGACGGCCACGCGCCGATGGTTCGGTTGTTGATATTCGGTGAGCTGAGATCCCCGAGGCGTCTCCTGTAGCCACGATGTGTTCCCTCCGATCACGAGTTCAGCTCGGTCGCAGGCGATCCGCACCGAGCTGGCGCCGGTAACAGAGATCGATGCGCTCGGGCCGTGCGCAAAGTGGATGTCGCAGCTGTCCCCGCGGGGGTCGGCATCGAGCACCGGGTCCGACCAGGCGGTCGGGTTGAAGGTCAGCCTCGCCTGCACCGAGCCCACCGGTCGAACCCCGGTGAAGTAGGTGATGAGATCGAAGTTGTGCGGATGGGCCCATAGGAGTTCACCACCGCCGGACTCGATCGAGATATGACGAAGTTCGCCAATCTCACCTGAGTTGATCAGCCCCAGGGCCGCTCGAGGTACATCCATGTAACGGCGAACGGCGCCGTAGGACAACTGGACTCCGGCGCTCTCCGCTAGTCCCATGGTGCGCCGACACTCCGCCACCGTGCTAGCGAGTGGTTTCTCGAAATGCAGGCCTCGGACTCCGTGCCTGATCGCGGGTCTCGATGACCTCGGATCGGCCGTCCATCCTCGTGGCGACCATTACGATGTCGGGTCGCATCTGTGCGATTGCAGTCTCGGCATCGGTGAACCAATCTGCAATGCCGTTCATTTGTGCTGTCGACTCGGCGGCGTGTTCATCCTGGTCGCAGACCGCAGTCACCGACAATCCGTCGACCTCAGCTGCGGCATCGAGGTGGCTGTAGGGAAACCACACGGCCGGCAGGCTCTCACGAAGGTGCGGAGCCGTGTGCGCGCCGATCCGGCCGCAGCCAATGAGCATTGCTGTGAGTGCGGTCCCGCTCATTCCCTCCAGTTAAGCAGGTGGCTGAGTTCGCCGGACGTTCGAGCACTGAGACGTTCATAGACGGTCGCGAGGTCGGTCCATTGTGACTCGCCGCTGAGCATCTGTCGGGCCGGGAGTCTGCCGCCGGCGATCGTGTGGAGAAGAAACTCACAGTTCCTGCGTCGGATGTCGCTCTGTCGATCCGGGCTGGCGTCCCGCTCGCTCGACCAGTTCGATGACTGGATTCGCAGCTGCTTGTCGTAGAAGTACTGCGAGTCGAGCGGATTGAACGGTGCTGGATCGCGGGCACGGCCCGGAAAACCGAGGACCACCAGCGTGCCTCGCTTTCGAAGCAGTTTCAACGAGAGCAGATAGTCCTCCCACCGGTCGGAGGTGAGGATGACCAAATCCGCGCCAGCACGACCGATGTGGTCGGAGTATTGATCGGCGACGGCAGGATGGTCCTTCTGGAAGGCGAGTTCTCCACCAAAATCCCTGATGAGATCCAACCCGACATCCTGGGCGGAGAATCCAGACACCCGGGCCCCGGCCAGGGATGCGCATGCCATCGCGCCCATTCCGAGCACGCCCAACCCGACAATCCCAACGTGGTCCCCCGCGGACACACCAGCGCCCAGCAGGGCGGAGTATCCGAGGTGAAAGAGGTACGTCGTCGTGGCGTCGCCCGGCGTCACGCCAGCGGGAACTCGCCCGATAACGGCTGACTCGGCGCAGCGAAACGCACTCCGATGCGATTGCGTGGTCACGACGATGTCTCCTGAAGCGACCGTCTCAACGTCGGGTCCGGTCGCGATCACGCGTGCGACGTTGCAGTAGCCAACGACGCGGGGGTAGATCGGTCCTGGCCGGAGCGGAGCGATGCCTTCGAAGGCTGCGATCTCGGTTCCGACGGAAATCGCCGATTTCAGTGTCTCGGCCACGATCTCGTCGGGACCGGGGTTTGTGCTCAGCGTCTCGACGCCGAACTCGACCTCGTGGGGCCCATTCAGGCGCGCCACATGCGCGTCAATCATTTCTGGCCCCGTTCGTCGACTGCCATGGGACAGGTCGGAAGACGCAACTCGTCTCGCTGCATGCCGGCGAGGCTACTGGTGTCGCTCCGCCGTTGAACGAGGGTGGTCGTCGACCCGCGACGTACGTGTTCCGATCGAGATCGTGCCCCCAGAGCCATCGGTAGTGTATACATCGATGTCCATCAAGCTGTGCGACCATTTGTTCGGGTTTGGACGACCTCGATCCGCCGTCGCCGAGAGGTTCGTGCATCACGATGGCTCGATCGACCGAGTTGTCGAGCATGTCGACATCGCGGCGAACTGCTACGCTCCTCGCCTGCGGAGCGCTCACCGGTCGGGCCTGGACAAGGACCTTTCGGCGAAGCACAGTACGTGATGGCGGCTCACTGCGAGAACGTCAGGTCGACACATCGGCTGCTGTGCGTGCTCGAGCCACACCGTTCGCCAGTAGATCGGAGATGACCACGTCTGGAACACCGACCGTCGATCGGCTGGCCGATGTCCAACTCGACCCGCCGGAGAGCTATCCCCGGATCCTGCGCCTTGCCCTCGCAGCGATCTTCGTGGGCGTCCTCACGGTCGTCTTCGCTGGCCCCCTCGCCGAGATCGCTGCTGGCTTGTTGCCCGGTCGTGCCGAGATCTCATCGCGCGGCACCGATTTCGAGCCGTTCTCCCTGGTGGCTCCGACAATCCTCCGGCGCACGGGGCTCGTCCTGCTCGCTGTCGGCGTCAGTGGCACAGTGGCGCTGCGGTGGGCGGGCCGATTGGGCGACGCGGCGCCACGATCAGGCAAGATCGCAGCGTCATTGGTGGCCGCTGGTACCGCCTTCTGGTACGGCTGGCTGGCGGCGCCGCACAACGGATATCTGACCAATGCGCGTTTCCACTGGGTTGACTACCTGACCTGGGACTCGAGTCGGTTCACATATGCGGCGGGCCGCATACCGCACTTGCTCTTCTACGAGTATCCCTACGTGTGGCAAGGGATTAGCGCCGCGATCGTGGTGTTACTGCTCTATCTGATCGCCCGCCGACTCGACTTCTCAACTTGGGCTGCTGCCGTCGTTGCATGCATCCCCGCGATTTCCGGCAATCTCCTACTGTTCGCCACGAGTGCGGAGGACGTCATGCTCAACACAGCGCTCCTGCTGTTCGTCGTCTGGGCGCTACTTCGAGGACAGTCGGTGCTGATCGGTGTCGCGATCGGACTCGCCGTTCTCGGACGACCGTCGTTCATGATCCTCATCCCATGCGTCTTTGCAGCGGAACTCGTCACTCGCTTACGAAACGACCTGTGGGCGGTCTCCCTTCGGCGCTCGATGATCGCTCCAGGCGTAGCCGTCGCCATCGTCGTCGTTGAGCAACTCGCGTTCGATCTGCTAGGCGACCGCTATCTACTCGTCGACGGTCGGATCGTTCGGAACGACATGCTGGACATGTGGGTACCTCGTGCAATCGAAGGTTTCACGATCTTCCCGCACAGCGGCGTCTATGCCTTGCACCTGCTGTGGATCATTCCCGCAGTCCTGATCGTGATGTCTGCCGCTGCGGTGATCACGGCGCGTGGCCAGGCACCGGCCACTGCCGTGGCGATCTACACCAGCGCGCTCTTCGTCGTCCTGCACATCCTCGCTCACGAAACGAAGCCTCTCGGCTACTACAACACGCGATACCTCGCATTCGTATTCCCGTTCTTCCTCTTCATGTCACTGGCGGTTCTGGCACATCGGCGGTTTCCGGCTGGGGGAGCGGTGCGGGTCATGACGATCTCGCTGGTGGTCCTCGGGACTGCTGTACTCCCCGCCGATCCGATCTCGGCAAAACGATGGGTCGAGGCCCGACCCGAGACCATCCTGTGGTCCGAACGGGACGCGCTACGCGAGATCGCCGACGACCGGTACGTGTTCCTCGACTTCGGTGACGCCATGTCCCGAAACTACCTGGCGTACGTGCTCCGTCGGGACCTCGCCACCATCCGATTGGTCGGAGACTCAGGGGACCAACTCGTGCGAACGGCTGGCCCCGGACGCGATGTCGATGTCGGACCTGACGACCTCGTAATTTCTCGCCGCAGCGATCCGTGGAGTTCAGACGAACCCGACCTCGAGATCGGCGAATTCATCATCTTCGAGGTGGATGCCGACCACACCTGAGGCCATCCTCCGAGTCGGCGGCGGACTCCGGGCCCTGATTCGGCAGACCGCGATGGTGCCGCTGCCGATTGCCCGACTGGTGAGGCCGGAGACACGGAGTGCGACGGAGCCAGCTCGCCGCGATGCGCAGCTCGATCGGTGTCGCAGTCGTTGTAAGCGAGTCGATCGCCAGAGCCGGTTGTGTTCGGTCCCGATCAGTCAGAAATTGCGAACGAGGGAGTGCCACCGCACTCCCTCGTTCCGCGTACGATGTGCGGTCATGGATCGCCCCTCACGCTTCGAGCACGCCCGGTTCCTCGGCGACAAGCGAACGCAGTTCGTGTACGACCTCGACGAGTGGACCGACGAGGCGGTGGTGAACGAGTTCGTCGACGCCGGAGTCGGCATCCAGTTCGCACCCGACACCCTGGCGGAGGCCCGAAACCGTGGCTACACGCTGGCCAAGCCGGGACGCCACCGCATCCATCGCAAGCCCCGCGCCTGAGCGGCGATCGGGTCGGCGGCGGTGGACTCCACGTTCAAGAGCGGCCCGTTCACCCTTGCGTGCCACCTCAAGGAGCCGTCGGGCAGCGGCGCTCGTGAGCCGGACGTCCCCGGTCTGATCCTCTGCCACGGGTTCCCGATCGGGCCGATCGACGCCCGTCGGTCTGCTGGAACGTTCCCCCAGCTCATCGACCGGATCGCGATCGAGATCGGACTGCCTGCCATGACGTTCACGTTCCGGGGGTGCGGTACGAGCGCCGGCGACTTCTCGCTCCAAGGATGGATCGACGACCTCCGCGCGGCCATCGACCACCTGATCACGACGTTCGAGGTCTCGAGCGTCGTGCTCGTGGGCACGAACACCGGCGGCTCGATCGCCATCTGCGTGGCAGCCGACGACCCTCGGGTCGTCGCCGCGGCGTTGCTGTCGCCTCGTGCGGACTTCGACGACTGGGCGGACCATCCACGCCGGTTCCTCGACCACGCACGTGACATCGGAGCCGTCCGCACCCCGGGGTTTCCGGCGAGCATGGACGACTGGACCCGTGCATTCCGTCGATTCCGGCCGACGGCGGCCGCTCGACGGTTCGCCCCGCGTCCGCTCCTGGTCATGCACGGCGAGGACGACGAAAGCGTCCCGACGAGCGATGCACGGCAGCTCGCTCAGGCCCACGGCTCCGCCGAGCTGTCGCTGCTCCAGGGCGCCGGTCACCGGCTGCGTCACGACCCGAGGGCGGTGGCGATCCTCATGGGCTGGCTCGAACGGGTCCGCGCGGGCTGACGTGATCGGGGCCGATGCCCAGGGGCCGAGATCAGCGTGTCTCGACGACGAATTCCATCGGTGTGACCATCGCCGGCGGCAGTGCTCCGAGCACACGATCGCCACGTGTGACCCGTAGTGCACGCGCGGTGGCTCTCAACAGGGGGCCGTGCCGCTTGCGAAACTCCGGATCGTCGTTCAACCGGTTCGACACCCGTGTGAGCGACCCACGCTCGAACGTGATCGACGCCTTCCGGTGGTCCGCCCAGCGGCGCACCTGACGATGCGTGACCCAGTTGAGCGACTTCCACAACCCGGTCTCGGTGACGCGCCCCGGGAGCAGCCGAGCAGTCAGCCCGGGGCGGAACGGCACCAGGGGTATTCCCAGATGCGGCTCGTATGGCACCGAGTAGTTGGGACACGAAACGATCAACTTGCCTCGTGGTCCGAGAACGCGACAGGCGGCATCCAGCGCCAGGCGCCAGTTGTCGACGTGCTCGAGGACATTGAGCGAGTAGATCAGGTCGAACCGGCCATGCCGTTCGGGATCGATGTCCTCGATGCCGAAGTCGAGATGTGCAGGTCCGGTCGAGGTGTGAAGTGCCGCGGCGAGCCGCGCCGATGAAGTCGAAGCCCTGTCCGACGGGCTCGAGTTCGACGACGTCGTAGCCTTCGTCATGGAGGAACCCGGCGAAGAACCCGACCCCGCTCCCGAACTCGAGAATCCTCACTCCGGGCCGGAGATGTTGCTCGCACAGCCGGAGTGCGACTCGCGACTCCGCGACATAGGTCCGCAACTTGCTCGCCGTGTTCTCGACGTGCTCGCCGGTCTCGGCCGAGATCGTCGCGGCCAGCGCGTCGAGATCGAACGAGGCGATCTGCTCCTCGAGTCGTTGCTGCAGTGGGCTCGTCACAGCGTCGGATCATACGACTCGCAGGGTCGACTGGGGTGTGTCCCGCCCCTCCGGCCCGGAGCGGTACCGGGCTACACTCGCGGCATGAAGCGTCACGTCCCAGCGAGCCCGATGTGATCCGCTTCGATCCGCCCTTGCCGGCGGCGGCGAAGCTTCGGCATTCGCTCTCCACGTCGCTCGACGAGCGTGAAGAAGTCCGAGTGATCGAGGCGTTCCTCACGGTTGCCGAGAACATCACCGCGTGACGGGCAGCAGTCCGGCGCGAACGGCTGTCGGTCCCAGCCGCCAGTGGGTACCCGCGGTTGCCGCAGTGGTCACTGGCATCGCCGGTGGCGTCACGCTCATCGTGAGCCAGCGCCACCTCGGTCTGGAAGCGATGGCGCCGCTGGCTCAGTTGTGGACGATCTGGGCGGTGATGGCTGCCGGGCTGACGTTCTCGTTCCAGCAGTGGGCTGCGATCCATCCCGTACGGGTCACCTCGCTGCTCGGCCGTGGCGGAGCCAACGTCATGTTCGCCTTGCTCGCGCTCGCAGTTGCGACCGGCGTGGTGTCCCGTCTCAACCGAGACACACTGTTCCATTCGACGGATTGGGTCTGGCCGGTGGCGGCGGCACTCCTGCCGCTGGGCACCGCGCTGAACGGGGTCTGTCGGGGCGTGCTCGCCCGTCGTCGACGTACTGCCCTTCTCGGCGCTGCGATCGCCGGCGAGAACGTCATCCGGCTCGGCGTGACGATCCTGTTCGTGGCGACCGCTCGCTCCGCCCCGTGGTTTGCGCTGGCGTTGCTGTCCGGATTCGCCGTCATCGCGCTGTCGACCGAAGCGGGCGCTGCCGACCAGCCGACCGACGTCCGGGCAGGGCGGGCGCTCGGCGCATCTGCCGCAGCCGGTTTCCTTGCATATGCGTTCATGTTCGGTTCGCCGATCCTGCTCGGCGCGGCCGGGGGCTCGTCGACCGAGATCGCAGCTCTGTTCCTGGTCCTGACCGGCGTTCGAGTGCCGTTCGTCGTGCTGCAGGCTTTGGTGCCGCAGCTCGCTGTCCGGCTCGCCGACGCACCGGATCGACCAGCGCTCATCGCCACGACACGCCGAAGGATCGCTGGTGTCGCCGTTGTGGGAGGTGTCGTTGCCGCGATCGGAGGGTGGTGGCTCGGGAATGCGCTGATCGGTTCCGTGTTCGGGATCAAGGACGAGATCGGCGACGCCAGCTACTCGATGCTGTCGGCCGCTTCGGTGTTGGCAGCTTGCGCTCTCGTCGCAACGGTGGTGCTGGTCGTCGAGGGGAGATCCGCCCAGATCGCAGTGGCCTGGGGCGCTGCTGCGGTGACCGGCGTCGTCGTCGCTGCAAGGGGGATGGTCGATGAAGTCCCGGCGCTGTCGCTCTGGTTGATGTGTGCGCACGCCGGCGTGGTCGTGCTCGCACTGATTCGCGGCCGACGCTCGAGATCGGCGTACCGAGGCGTAACATCCCAGTGAACGACTGCGTCGATCTCGACGTCTCCGTCGTGGCCCCGACCTACCCAGGCGCTCTCGGTCCGCCGGCACTCACCACATCGGTCGTTGCCGCGCTCTGCAACGGAACGTGTCGAATGAGATCGTGCTGGTCAACGACGCCTCACCCGATGTCACGTGGTGGGTTGGGGCCGAACTCGCTGCGGCGGTCGACCACGTTCGCAGCATCGATCTGTTGCACGGTCACGGCCAGCCGGATTGGGCTGCCGTCGTCGCAACCTGGCCGGCGGGCCGGAGCAACCTCGGTACGCGCTCCGTTCGAGCACGGCCACCCATGACGATCGGTTGACGCCGGCGGCACAGTCCACCCATCTCTGCGAGGCTTGGGCTCGCGCGACGGCAACGACCTGACCGCCAGATGGCGGCGTGCGCCGACCTCGGAACTCCTCGACCGCTGCGTCGGAGCAAGGGGACGCGTCGGCTTGCGTGACGTTCGGCCGAGATCGACGCTCAGGCCAGACGACCCGGGTCTGCGGGCTGCAGTTGCCATGCCAACGCGGTCGCCAGGATGGCGTAGTCAGCCCTGAGGATCGGAATCCCGGCAACGACCGGATAGGCCAAACCGGCATCGTCGCTGACGTACACGTGAGAATCTGCGTCGTCGGTCCGAAGATCGGTGCCGGTCACCGGGAACCGGTACAGCGGCGCAGTGCCGTTCGGAGGTTTCGCTCCGCCGGCCTCGCAATCCACGACGAAGACCCACGTCGGGTTGAGGGGGTTCGCCGGCAGTTCGAACTCGGTCACCGTGACCAGTTCGCCGCCATGCCGCTCGATCGCGGCCTCGAGTCTCACCTAGCCGTGGCGTATCATTGCTCACGCGCTCGCAGTGACACGCTCGAGGCCGGTCGAACAGAACGAGCCTGCGGCGGGCAACTCGCAGCAGTTCACCGATGAGCTGATCTTCGTGGCCACCGTTCGGTTCCAGGGCGTGTACGGACATGGCCACGTCGACCGACGCATCGTGAAGCGCGACGTTCGCGATGTCACTCACGAACGAATCGATCTCGACCGTGTCGGTGAGATGGGCCGCAGCGAAGGCGCGCCCGACGTGGACCCGGCTCCAGCTCATGTCGAAGGCGATCGGCCGAACCGGACTCGCCAGCGCATTCAGCGCCGAGACGAACGAGGTAGCTCCCCGGTCCCGCAGTCCAGCAGCGTTCGCCCGGCTGAGGACCTGACAGAGGTTGCTGGCGATGGCCGCCCCGTACCGTCCATCGATCGGAGTTGGCCGTGCGCCACTCGAGTACGAACCCGCCTGCAGTTCGTATGCGACTCGATCGCGTGGCGGGGATTGGACTCGGCCCCTCGCTCCGCTTGATCGCTGCGGTGATGTTTTCGCCCGCCTCGTAGGCGCGTCTCACGTCGAGTCGCGCGTACTGACGGCCGTGTCCGGTCGAGTGATCGGTCGACGCCACGATCGACCATACCGCAGTTGGCTTGCTCGACGACCTGGGTGAGTCGTTCCGAGGGGTCCAGCGGCTCAGTGATCGTCGGCGAGGAGTGAGCCGTTGCCTGCGATGAGAGGTTGCCGATCGTGCCGATCGTCGCGACGATGAGCAGCGGGCACGTCCCCCGATCGCCTGCGTCCGAGTGACAACGCGGACAGATGAAGACCCCGACGCCGTAGCCGGCGGTGATGGCGACGATCGGCGAGCATGCCGCCGACGGTGGATTCCGAGGGTGCGCGATGATCACGGCGATGGCGGACATCACGCGGAGCGCGCGAATCCCTTGGAACCACTCGTTTCGTGCCTCGAGGGCCGACAGCCGAGACGGGCTCCACACGCTCGAGGTGAGGTGATCGTCGTCGTGGCTCCGAAGGAGGACGTCGGCGAGGCACATCGCTGCCGTCGCGCCTTCACGATGATCGCCGAGGTCAACATCGTGTCTTGCGGACGTTCCACCGAGTACCTAGTCCCGCCCGTCGGTGACGATGAAGTCGCCGACCGTCAGATCGATCGGTTCGTCGTTCCATGGGTCGGCTCGTAGTGAGATGACGATGTCTCCCGGCCGATACTCGAGCTCCTCCTGCTCGATCCCCGCCAGTCCCCGGGCGGACAGGTCGGGATCGAGGAGCCGAATCGTCGATGCGTCGCGGCGCAGCACGTAGGCGAGATAGTTCCTCGACAACGCGTCGCCGAAGTTCAGGAAGACCGGCCGATCCCCGACCAGCGCACGCAGCTCGTGGCGGGCCGACAGCAGTTGGACTTCCGGGCGGGCCTCGACGGCGCGTTTCGCCTCGATCGGATCGGCAGGCAGCGTGAACGGGCCCAAGACGAGCAACGAGACGACGGCGGCGCGGTAGCTCCCTTTCGCGGGGAACCCAGGGCGTGCGATCGACGCCCACGCCATGAAGAACAGGGACGGCAACGTGAAGGCGAGATAGCGGGTGTTGTAGTACGCCAGTGGTTTGGCCTCGTGGACGAGCAGGTGCACGACCACGAACAGGCCGCTGAAGTAGATCGTCGCTGCGACGGGTTGTCGCTGCCGAGGCGTCGTGACGACGGAGACAGCTGCGCCGACGAGGAACACGAGTGGCAGCGTCCAGAGGAAGTGGGTGACGTACGCGCCGCTGAACGGCGAGATCAAGAAGCCCTCCACCCGCCTCGGTACCAGAGAATCCAACCCGCTCGTCCGGATGAACTGCCCGTTGGTGAGGAAGTGCCGCCGACCGAGGACCGAGAACAACAGTTGCATCGAGATCGTGAGCACGAGGCCGACTCCGACCGCCGACGAGACGTAGTGCCAGTCGGCCCGGTGCGCGTCTGAGCGAGCGCGAAGTCGGCAGGCGAGCTCGGCGAGCACCCGACATGGGAACAAGATGATGAACGACGGTCGACCGAGCACGGCAACGGTGAGTGCGACGCCCATCATGATCGGCTCGCGTCGGAGGGCGGCGAAGATCACGAAGAGCAGCAGCATCGTGTTCAACATCACGTCTTCACCGGCCGTGGCGAACAGCAACAGATTCCCTGAGATGGCCGGCAGCGTCGCCATCGCAGCCGACAACCACGTCGAGAAACCGAGTTGACGACCGATGGCGAAACACAGGGCGGCCACGATCCCGGCGTTGATCCCCTGCCACACGAACGGTGCCTCGTAGAACACCAGATGGGGGAGGCGTCCCGCCGCGTAGCCGTAGTTGTCCGAATTCCACGTCAGGTAGTCCACCCAGTGAATGCGGGAGTTCGACAGCAGTGCGTTGTGGGGCCGGGCGAGCCACCCGTACCAGACTCCCGTTCCGAGGACGACCACCCCGGCCGCCGTGCGGCCCGCAGTCCGAGACCGCAGCCACGCCGGAGGGGTCCACCACGCAGCGGTCAACGCGATCAGACCTGCGCTGATGGAAACGAATCCCGATCGACGGATGAGCGTCGGAGCAACTGACGAGAACGAGCCGAGCTTCGATCCGGTCGAGCCGACCTGGGCGAGTCCGGGGAGGAGCCAGCCGAAGACGTCGGCGATGGGCCCAACGAGCGTGATCAGGATCAAGCCGAGCGCCATGAGCACGGCCACTGTTCGACCGGAGTGCCCTCGACGGTCTCGGACGTGCGAGGACGTCGTCTGCCATTCGACGGCGGATCGGGTCGCCCCGGACTCGACGTGGCGGGGCCGGGGCTCCTCTGTCGTGTGGACTCTTCGCATCATCGGTGTCGGGCCCGAGCGGGGCGATCATGGTTCCGCGACGCACCGATCGAACCATCGCCTCCGCCGGCGGCCAACAGTGCGGGGGAGTCACAGAGATGTGCCCGGTCACGAGCGCCGACCGCGGTCGAATCGAGACGCACCATCGCCTCCGGATCCGACCCGAACCCGGCCGCGCGCCCACGTCGCTGACCGTCTCCCAAGATCCCAGTATACGACTCGGGCCGTCGCATTCGAGGAACGTCGGCCGCCGGGATCTGCTCGAGGGTCGTGTGACCGCAACACTCTGCCCGCAGCACCGAGATCGCTGCACTGCTCCGGCCCGCTCGGAGTAGCCTTGGCTCCCGTGCACGAGTCCTCCGCGACGGTGGACGAGCCATCGACGTCGCTCAGTGGGCCGCCTCCGTCAGATTCCTTCGCGGCGTCACGCGAGAGCGGCGATGAATCGATCGAACGATCGCCCCGGATGCGTCACGCGATCGGCGCAGTCGTCGTGTCGTGGCTTCCCGCAGCGTTCGTCATCGTGCTCGCCGTGTTCAGCGAGCTGCGCAACGAGGTCGCGTGGCCGAGATCGGGTGGTACACGCTGCCGTCGTCTGGCGGGAGCGGCGTGGCGCGCAGACCGCTCCGGTCGATCGCCACGATCGAATGGACGCACACCGCTGCGGCAGCCCCGCCTCCTTTCGTACCGACCGACTCCTGCGCCCCGCAGTTCACCCATCCGGCGGGCGTCGCTCGCCGTTCGACGCTCCAATGGTGGCGCAGCGAAGGAACAGCTGCGAACAGGATCATCACAGCCGGTGCCCACCACGTGACCAGCGTCGTCGACGACAGCGGCCGCAGCAGGCTCCACGGGTCGTCGGTGACGGTGTTGGGTTCACTGAAGAGCCTCGAGATCTATCGCGAGCTCACCGGCGACACCAGTCTGCGCGCCGTGAACGATGGGATGCTCTTGGATTCGCTGAACAGCCGGACGGCGGTCGTTGCCGCCGGCGCGACGATCCTCTGGTTTCTGACCTCTCAGGCGCTTCAGCTCGTCGGGCTGGGGGCGCTCCTTCATCGGGAGACACGTCGAGACGTCGCGACCTGGTGGCTGGGCGGTGCGGTGCTGACCGGGTTGGGAGTGTTCACGATCCTCGATGTCTCGTCGTTCGGTCAGTTGTACTTCTTGCACCTCGCGTTGCCGTTCGGCGCCGTACTCACTGCGGTGCTCTGCGCCGCCGTCGTGGCGAATCTGCCCTCGTCGACCGCAGCCACGTACGTCGCGGGCGGCGTTGCGGTCGGTGCGGCTGTTTCGATCAGCGCGGTGGCGTTGACGGCGTCGGCCTCGACACGGCCTGACTTCGGTCTGCTCGACAGCGTCATGGTGCCGCTGGTGTTCGCCGGGAGCGTGTTCGTCGCGCTCGCCGTCGCATGGTGGTGGTGGCGCCGGAAACGGTTGCTTCCGGCGGCTGGCACGACGATTTCGATGGCGACGCCGGTAGCCGCTCCGAACGCGATGAACGTCGCCAGTCACCGCCGGCTTCTTCCCGTTCCCACCTTGAGCCGCACCGAACACCGGTCGTCCCGGCGACGAGCAGGCGGAAGACTGTGGCTGCGTCATCACTCGAGAAGCGACGACATCGTCGCCACCAACAGTCTGTCGACCGGTCGGCGTCCCGCTCGAGTCGTGTAATGCCGTTGGATTCTGGGTGGGTGGTATGACGGGGCGACGCATCGTGCTCGAGGGATGGGGGTACACACCGCCGGCTCACGCGGCCCACGGTGTCGACGGCATGCACCGGAACCGGCAACCACCGCCCTGGCCCGAGCGATACCGACTCTCGCACCCCGCGATCGAGTCGCCGACCCTGCGGGCTCGAGCGTTGCGGCGAGTACGGCCCACGTGGTTCTTGCCGTCCGCCGGTCCTGGCGACGTCGTGGTCGTCCCGCGAGCCGGTCTTCGACACGGTGCCGTCGTCATCCACGTTGAACGGAGAGGCTCGTCTCCCGATGAGCCGGAACGATTGACCGTCGGCTCCCGCCAGCGGAGCTCGCCCACGCGGCTGACGACGTGGTGGCGGGAGCGCACGGTGCGTATGAAGGAGCGCTTCGTGTACGGTCAGGCCTCCGCCGGCTCGACGCCGTTCGTCGTGAGACTGATGCCGGCGACCGCAGCGACCGACAATGGCGGGACCGCCCGTCTCGCTGTTGAGCGCTCGCCCCACCGGGCGCCGCCTGTCGACCTCGGCGACGGTTGTGTCGGGTCTCGCCACAGGTCGTGGCGTGCGTCGTGGGCGTCGCGCTCTGGTCGGCATTCGCGTTGGTGCGTCGAGACCTCGCCCGCATGCGAGGAAGGAAAGTGGTCACTCGGGCGCGCTGGTATCGTGCGCCGACACGACGAGTGCGCTGCGGGTACGCGTCGGAGCACCCCTGGATGCAACCCCGAAGGACAGGACGCTATGGCTCAAGTGACGACTGGTTGGCGATCGATCCTGTCGATGCCGGCGGTCTACCGGTCGGTGCAGACGATGGTCGGGTCCGCGCATGCGCGGAAGATCCTGATGGACGAGTATCTCCAGTGCGAGCCAGGGCACGACGTCATCGACATCGGATGCGGGACCGGCGACTTGGCACCTCACCTCGTCGGGTGCCGATACGTGGGGTACGACCTCAGCGAGGCGTACATCGATGCCGCTCGGTCGAAACATGGAGAGTACGGAGAGTTCCGAGTCGGGGTGGTCGGCGCAACCCGCGACCCGAGCGAACAGTTCGACAGGGCCATCGCCAAGGGCGTCCTGCATCATCTCGACGACGACCAGGCCAGAGCGCTGTTCGAGGAGGCCCACGCGGCGTTGCGCGATGGCGGTCGCCTCATCACGGTCGACCCGTGCTTCACGGACGACCAGTCGATGATCGCCCGCGCCATCATCTCTCGTGACCGTGGCCAGAACGTCAGAACGGTCGAAGAGGTGCAGGGCATCGCCCGCTCGGTCTTCGGCGATGTGAAGTATGTCTCTCGCTCCGATCTCCTGCACGTGCCGTACACGCACGCGATCGGTGTCTGTACGAAGCGCACGCCCTTGGCCGACTGAGGCTGCGGCGCAAGGCAAGCGACGCCGAACGGACAGACCGATCCGCCTCTCATCGAGCAAGCACGAGTCGCCTCGGATGCTCTCGGCCGTCACCCCGTCTCCGGTCCGCGAGCTGGTAACGTGACAGCCCATTGAGGCGCGCCTGGAGACGACGTGACGATTCGATTCAACCGACCCTCGCTGGAGGGTTCCGAGCTGGACTACATCGCCGACGCGGTTCGAACCGGACACACGTCATCGTCGGGTCCCTATGCACGTCGTGCGTCCGAGCTGCTGCGCGAACGCGTCGGCGTGCAGGACGTACTGCTCACCACGTCCTGCACGGATGCACTCGAGATGACATCGTTGATGTTGGAGTTGGGCCCCGACGACACCGTCATCGTGCCTTCGTTCACGTTCACCACGACGGCGTTGGCGTACGCCCGGCAGGGGGTGAACATCAGGTTCGCAGACATCGAGCGGGCGACTCTGGGTATCGATCCGGCACACGTGAAGGAGCTCATGGACGATTCGGTGAAGGCCGTCGTGGCCGTTCACTACGCCGGTGTCGGCGCCGACCTCGACGGACTCGCCGGCGTCCTGGCCGACCGAGATGACGTGTCACTCGTCGAGGACAACGCGCACGGTCTTTTCGGTTCGTATCGGGGTCAGCAGCTGGGGACGTTCGGACGATTCTCGACGCTCAGCTTCCATGAGACCAAGAACCTCATCTGCGGCGAGGGCGGCGCGCTGCTGATCAACGACGAGCTCGACGTCGATCGGGCACACGTGCTCTACGACAAGGGCACCAACCGTCGGGCGTTCCTCCTCGGAGACGTCGACAAGTACTCGTGGAAGGACACGGGCTCCTCGTTCGGGATGAGCGACATCCTGGCTGCGTTCCTGCTGGCGCAGCTGGAGAACGCCGACAGCATCCAGCAGCGTCGCGCCGAGGTGTGGACCCGCTATGAATCCGCGCTGCGACCGCACGCCGAGTCGCTCGGTGTCGAGCTGCCCCACGTACCTGATCACTGTGAGTCGGCCCACCACATGTTCTATGTCCTGATGCCGGATCGGGTCGCACGTGACAGCATGCTTGCCGGCCTGAGGGAGCGTGGTGTCCAGGCGACCTTTCACTACGTGCCGCTCCACTCGTCGGAAGCGGGTCGCGGCTTCTCCGACCGTGACCACGAGTGCCCCGTCACGGACGACATCAGCGGCCGGTTGTTGCGTCTGCCGTTCTACACCTCGCTCGACCCGCAGGATCAGGACACGGTGATCGACGCGTTTCTGTCGGTCGCGAACGCCAACTCGTGACCGACTCGATCGCTCCGACACGAACGACGTCGACAGTCGGGAGCACTGGCTGATCGTCGGCCCAGCAGTGCGCACGGGCGCGATGGGCGCGCTCACCCTGATCGCATCGGAGTACCTGGGCTTCGGATGCGATGCGTAGCTGGCACGGCTCCGAACGATGTGGGTAGCTCTGGCGACACCGCTGATCTGGTCGCTCCAGCAGAGGGCGGCGCCCGACCTCGTTGGCGTGGGCGCTCTGCGCCGGCCGGCAAACGGCCGGTGTCGGTGTCCGTCGCAGCAGTGTCGGTCGTGGCAGCGTGGTGATCCTGGCACCGTTCGGGGCGGACCACGGAGTGTTGCCGCTGTCCGTTCGGTTGGTGTGTGTGCACGCTACGGTGTTGGCCGCCGTGGTCCCGCCCGGCAGCGACCGACCGACGGCTGGCGCCTGCGGTCACGCGTGATGTTGGGTTGAAGGAGGCGATTCGGTGCGAGCGAGCGAACGACCTGATGTCTCGATCGTGGTGCCCAGTTATCGAGGCGCACTGAGCCTCCCCGAGTTGGTTCACGAGCTCGGGGTCGTGCTCGACGAACGATCGATGAGCTACGAGGTCGTGTTGGTCAACGACGCCTCTCCCGACGACACGTGGGAAGTCATCCGGTCGCTCTCGGAACAGGACGCCCGCGTCCGGGGCATCGATCTGCTCCACAATCACGGCCAGCCGACGGCGACGATGTGCGGCCTGGCCGCATCGGCTGGCGAGCTCGTCGTGACGATGGACGACGATCTCGAACACCGGCCCGATCAGCTGCCTCGTCTGCTGGATGCGCTCGACGACCGGCAGTTGGACGCCGCCGTCGCCACGTGGCCCGTCCAACGCAGCCCGTTGCGCGACCTCGGTAGCCGGATCCATGCGCTCGCCGATCGGGTCGCGTGGGGAACGCCGAGAGGTTTCCGGCACACGGCGTTCAGGGTCATGCGGCGACCGGTCTGTGATGCCCTCGTGTCGTACGAGACCAGGTCTCCGGTCGTCGGGCCCATGCTGCACCGGGTCACAGCGAGGGTCGCCAACGTCGAGGTCGAACCAGGCGAGCGGCGTCATGGGACGTCCGGTTTCACGGTGTCGGAAGGCGTCAGGCGTGTCGTGCGGAACTTCAGCGCCGGATCGACGGCGCCGTTGAAGCTGATCAGCGCACTGGGCCTCGTGCTGGCGGCGATCGCCTTCATCGCCGGCGGCGCGCTCCTCGTCCGGTGGACGTTCGGTGCCGACTCACCGAGCGGTTGGCTGTCCGTCATGCTCGCCACGGTCTTCGTCGGTGGGATGAACATGCTTGCGTTCGGGATCCTCGGCAACTACGTCGACGTCATCGTGCGTGAGGTACGCCGTCCGCCCCGCTGGTCGGTGCGCGAGTCCGTCGGATCGTCGCTGACCGACGAGTTGGCCCCATGAGCGACGAGGCACTGGGATCGGGGCACCGTCTCCGGTCCGGACCGTCGGAGCTGCTCGCTCGGACCGCGTTCGCGCACGAACTCGAAGCGGCGCCGTATCTGTGGCCCGGAATGGCCATGGCGGACCTGGCCCATGTGCTCACGCTCGACGCGGCCGGGCTCCTGCCGGAGGAACATCGCGGACCCCTGCTCGACGGGCTGCTCGCGCTCGTCGACGTCGACGGGTTGGTGTTGGACCCGTCGGTGGGCGACATCTACAACAATCGCGATCGAATGCTCCGTGATCGGGTCGGTCGGTCGGCCGGATACGTGCACGCCGGCCGAGCGCGACGCGAGGCTTCCACGATCGCGTGGCAGGTCGCATGTCGAGAGCGACTGCTCCATCTCGGAACGGCCGTCGCCGACCTCGTGTCGGTCGGTGCGCGGGTGGCCGAGGCGCACAGCGCGACGCTCATGCCGGATCTGACCTATCTGCACCGTGCCCAGCCGACGACGCTCGGGCACTATCTGCTCGGCCATCTGGCACCGTTCGCCCGGCACCTCGACCGGATCGAGCGGGCGCTGACACTGGTCGACAGCAGCCCCGCAGGGTCGGGATCCACGAACGGCAGTCGGCTGCCGATCGATCGGGAGATGCTGGCCGATCTGCTGGGTTTCGGCACGGTGCTGCGCCACACCCGCGATGCCATGTGGGCGCCGGACATGGCGATCGACATCGCCCACGTCTGTATGCAGGTCATGACGTCCGTCGACCGATTCGCGGAAGAACTCCAGCTCTGGACGACGGAAGGGTTCGCGTTCGCCGACCTCGCCGACGACCAGAGCCGAACCAGTGTGGTGATGCCGCACAAGAAGAATCCGTATTCGCTGACGTACCTGCGCGGCGCCGCCCGTCACGCGCTCGGCACCGCCACGGGGATGACCGCCACACAGCTGACGTCATCGGGCCAGCCCGACAGTCGGACGTTCGCCTACCTCGATGCGCCGAGACTGCTCGACGACACGGCTGACGCTGCTCGATTGCTGGCCGCGGTGCTCGACGGCACGACCTTCGATCTCGACGCGCTGGCCTCGGCAGCATCCGATGGCTTCACGACGAGCACCGAGTTGTGCGACCACCTGACGCTGACAGCCGGCGTCGACAACCGCACGGCGCACAACGCCGTCGGGCTCGCAGTCCGCAACGCGGTCGAGCACGGCAGGAATCGGCTCGAAGCGTCGGACCTCCGGCGCGCAGCCGACGACGTCGGCCTCGCGCTGGATCTCGACGACACCGCGATCACCCGGGTGCTCGATCCGCGCGAGGCCCTGGCCACCCGCGTCACCTTCGGCGGCGCCGGCGCCGGCGAGGTGGAGGCCATGATCGCGATCGCCCGCTCGTCAGCCGAGCGCAGTCGGCGTGCGTTCACCCAGCATCCGAGTCACGACTACGAGTCCCGGCTCGTTCGACAGGCTCGGAACACCGCCGCGAACCCTGCTCCCGAAAGGACGAACCGCACACATGAATCTCACTGACATCCTCGCCAACGCACCCCGAACATCGAAGCCTCGTGACTCAGGGCTGACGAGCATCATCGACACCGGGTGGGGAGTCGACTTCCTCGACGATCACCTGCGCACGAGTGCCGCGCACGTCGACGTCGCCAAGCTCGGCTTCGGGACCAGCCTGATCACGGAGAACCTCGTCGACAAGATCGCGATGTACCAGCGCCACGACATCGAGGTCTGCTTCGGCGGCACCCTGTTCGAGCTGTTCTACCTGCACGGGCGAGTCGACGAGTATCGATCGATGCTGCGTGACCTCAACGTCGGCACCGTCGAGATCAGTGACGGCACCGCAGAGATTCCCTCCGAGGACAAGTTGCGGATGATCAGCGACTTCGCATCCGAGTTCACCGTGTTGTCGGAGGTCGGCCGGAAGGACGCCGCAGTGGTGGTCGCCCCGGCGAAGTGGGTGAAGTCGATCGAGCAGGAGTTCGAGGCAGGCGCGTCGCGGGTGATTCTCGAGGGGCGCGAGTCCGGGACGTCCGGGTTGTACCGGACGAGTGGGGAGATGCGCACGGGTCTGGTCGAGGAGGTTCTCGATGCCGGGTTCGACGTCGACCTCCTCGTGTTCGAAGCGCCGCGCAAGGAACACCAGACCTATCTGATCAGGCTCCTCGGCCCGAACGTGAACCTCGCCAACATCGCAGTCACGGACGTGTTGCCGTGCGAGTCGCTACGACGCGGACTGCGTGGCGACACCCTGCTCGACTTCCACGCGGATCTCCCGTCGTGAGCCGCAGCGGTCGTCGCCTGCGACTGTTGGTCCTCGGCGCCGGGCGGCACCAGTCGCCGTTGATCCGGCGTGCGGAGGAACGAGGCATCGAGACGATCGCCGCCGACTACTACGAGGATTCGCCGGGGAAACGTCTGGCCTCGCACGCCGTGCTCGCCGATGCGTTCGACACCGATCTGATGTTGCGGGCGGCGAAGGAGTTCGACATCGACGGCGTGACGACGGTCGGGACCGATCAGGCGATCGTCGCAGTTGCGCGCGTGGCCGAGGTGCTCGGCCTGCCCTGTCACGTCTCGAGCGACGGTGCACGACGGGCCACGAACAAGGCGGCGATGCGCGAAGCCCTGCGTGCCGCAGGTGTGCCGATGACGTCGGCGTCACCGGCTGCCGCTTCCGAGGCCGACCGGGTCGAACTCCCCGTCGTGGTCAAAGCAGCCGACTCGCAAGGACAACGCGGTCTGTCCATCGTTCACGACCACGACGATCTGGAGCCTGCGATCGAAGCCGCACGGGCAGTGTCGCCGACGGGCGCCGTCGTCGTCGAGCACTTCCACGAGGGTCCCGAGGTGACGATCAACGCCTGGATGCGTGACGGCGCGGTCGAGCACGTCGCCGTGCTCGACCGCGTCACCTTCAACCCACCGCCGAGTCTCGGTATCTGTCTGCAACACGTCTCTCCGTCCGTGCACGCGGACCGTCGCGACGAATGCGCCGACATCGCGAGCGGTGTCGCCCGCGCGTACGACCTCACGTCGGGGCCGCTGTACATCCAAGCGATCGTCACCGGCGACGGCGTCCGAGTCGTGGAGGCGGCAGCGCGGGTCGGTGGCGGACACGAGGCGCAGTTGCTGCCGCGGCTCATCGACCTGCACCCGATCGATCGTTCGATCGACCTCGCGCTCGGCTTCGAACTCTCGTCCCACCGGTCGTCCGGGTCGCCGAGTGGACTGGTGAACTTCATCGTGGCGCAGCCCGGCGTGGTCACCGAGCTGTCGTCGATGGACGCGCTCGTCGCCGATGGGCTGATCGACGAGGGCAGCTGGTATGTCGCGCCCGGCCACGTCCAGAACGAGATCACCGACTCGATGGGCCGCGTCGGCTATTTCATCGTCACGGGAGCCGATCGCTCGGAGGCACTCGGCCGGGCCGGTGCTGCGTACTCGATGCTGCAGGTCACCGGTGAAGCCGGGACCAATCTGGCGTTCTGGCCGCCGGTGGCGTTGCTCAACGATCCGTTGACGACCTGAGGTAGTCGATCGCGGCCTGGCCGGCGACGAATCCGTCGACGACGGCCTCGGTGATGCCGTTGCCCATCAGGCGGTTGTGGCCGTGCAGGCCACCGGTCACCTCGCCGGCCAGGAAGAGTCCGGGTATCGGTGTGGAGCCGTCGGGCTCGACCGCGAAGCCGCCGAGCTGATAGTGGAGCACCGGCACCACGAACACGTCGCCGCCGTCCAGTCGCGAGCGCCCGTAGACCCGGCCGAGATGGGGATAGCGTTGCTCGACCAACTGCGGCGCGACCTTCCCGAGCGTCAGTCGGAGCACTGGCTGCCCGTTCGGGGCGATCTCCGCGGTGCCGTTGTCCATCGACGCGAACATCGCCGCCGTCAGCGATCGTCGATCGGCTCGCGGTGGAGCGACCGCAGCCCCACTCCTGTCGACGACGCGTGCGCCGAGCTCGACGATGCTCTCGGGTACGCACTTGCCCGTGATCGTTCCATCCGTGTCCACGATGCCGTACGGCTGGAACTGGAACAGATCCGGATCGATCTCGACCAGTCCGAGCCGACGCAGGGCGGCGTACAGCGTGGTGTTGGCGTTGGGTGGATTCGAGGTGGGTCGACCGGTCTGCCGGGCGAACTCGAAGGCGCCTCCACCGACACCGACGATGACGGCGCGAGCCTGGATGTCACCACCGTCCCGGTCCCGCAGCACGAAGGCGTCCCCCCGATGTTGCAGGTCGACGATCTGGCGCTTCGTGACGACGGAGACGCCGAGGTGCTCGGCGCGACTCCTGAGCACCTTGAGAATCGCCGAGCCGATACGATCGCCCGCCGTTACCACACGGGGCTCGCTGAGGCCGCCGGCCAGTCGCTTGATCGGTCGACCCTCGTCGTCGAGATCCAACTCGAGCCCCCATGCTCGCAACCGCTCGACGGTCGGCCGTACCGCGTTGACGAAGTGGTCGAGCCGCTCGGTGTCGACGGACGGGCCGCCGGATCGCAGGATGTCGTCGCGGAATCGCTCGATCGCGGAGGCGTCCTCGTCGGGCAACTGGAGTCCTCCCTGTGCGACGGCGCTGTTGGACGTGCCGATACCACGATCCGTCACGAGGAGCGTCGGAACCTCCGGGTGGGCCACGCAGGACGCCATCAGACCCGCCGCACCTGCTCCGATCACCACGAGCTCCGACCGGACCTGCTCAACGGCGTTCGACACGGCTCACCCGGCCCACGCGCCACCGGCGAAACCGACTCGACCTCGTTCCGGTCGCGACTCGAAGCACACCGGCGAGGCGCGAGGCGCGTGCACACGAGTGAGCATCCACCTCTCGACGAGTCGCTCGAACCAACCGATCGCGACGCCGATTCGGCATGCCGACGACGAAAGCGCTGGCCCGAGACGACGACACGGAGCGATGCAGCCGGCGTTCAGCCCGGTGGGTGGGAAACGAGATCCCAGCTCGTGGGCGTGCCCCGGCGGATGTCGGCCGTCGCGACCATACCGAGCAGGTCGTCGTAGTGCTTCGGCGGGAGGCCGAGCCCGGGCCGGATCGAACGAACGTTGTCGGACGTGATCGTGTCGCCCTGGGCGATGTCGGCCGCGAAGTAGAGCGAACGTCGCCGCAGCAGTGCACCCTGCTCACGCTCGGAGGGTCCGAGCTGCACGCCGCCGAGCGACCGCCGGGCGCGGTCCGACTCGATGACGAGAGCGCTCAGTTCGTCTGGTTCGAGCGAGAACGCCGAGTCGACCCCGCCGTCGGCGCGGCGCATGGTGACGTGCTTCTCGATCACCGTGGCGCCGAGGGCCACCGACGCGATCGAGGTGCCGAGGCCCAGTGTGTGGTCGGACAGCCCGACCTCGCATCCGTACCGGTCGCGCATCGCCGCCAGCGTGTTGAGATGGATGTCGTCGGGCGACGCCGGGTACGCGCTGGTGCACTTGAGCAGCACGAGATCGGCGCAGCCGGCCCCTCTCGCCGCTTCCACCGCTTCGTCGACCTCGTCGAACGTCGCGATGCCGGTCGAGATGATGAGCGGCCTGCCCGTCGATGCGGCGGCGCGTATCAACGGGAGATCGACGTTCTCGAACGACGCGATCTTGTAACACGGCGGATCGAATTGCTCGAGGAACTCGATCGCAGTCGTGTCGAACGGCGTACTGAAGCACTGGACCCCCAGCTCGGCCGCCCGCCGCATGATCGGTTCGTGCCACTCCCACGGTGTGTGCGCTTCTTCGTAGAGCTCGTAGAGCGTGCGTCCGTACCAGAGCGACTTCGGGTCGGAGATCGTGAACTCGTCACGGTCGACGTCGAGTGTCATCGTGTCGGCCGTGTAGGTCTGCAGCTTCAGCGAATGTGCCCCGCTCGCGGCGACCATGTCGACGATCTCGAGTGCTCGGTCGAGATCGCCATCATGATTCCCCGACATCTCCGCGATGATGAACGGAGGGTGATCTCGGCCGACCGGATGCGTCCCGATCTTGATGCTCATGGCCGACATGCTACTCGTGGTGGGCGATGCGGACTTCGGCGCGAACCGGGATCATTGGTTGGCGCCGAGACGGCCGATCGGACCGGTTCGTCACGGGCGCCATCGATCGGTGAGGGTCTGCTCGAGCGTGTACTCGGGAGTCCACCCGATCGCTCGACTCGCCAACGTGGTGTCGAGTGCCCAGAACGACCGGTCTTCGTCGTCGGTCGGTCGGTGGACGATGCTGTCGTCGGCCCGCCCGGCTGCGTGGGCTGCGCATCGAGCCAGTTCCAGGATCGATCGGCCACCGGCGCCGATGTTCAGCGCGTCGACGTCCGGTGACCGTTCGACACCGAGACGAAGGGCACGGGCGGCGTCGCGAACGTCGAGGAAGTCGCGGACCGCGACGCCCTCGCCGGTCACCTGGATCGTCCCGCCGTCGAACGCTGCGCGTGCGAACGCCGCCAGGGCGCCGCGACCGTTGTCGCCGGGCCCCACCAGCTGTGAGATCCGCAGCGATGTCACCGCAATGTCGAGACGTGAGGCTTGGAACGCGAGCACCTGCTCGGCGAGGAACTTGCTGAGGCCGTAGGCGTTGTCGGGTGCCGCATCCGCCTCCGTCGCTTCCCTCCCCAGGTCGGCCGGGTACACGAGGCGCGACGATGCGAAGACGAACGACGCCGCGCCCGCCGCCGCCGCATCGCGGACGAGTCGTTCCGACAGGGCGACGTTGACCTCGAGGTAGTCGGCCACGTTCGAGTCGGGGCCGAGCGACAGCAGGCTCGCGAGGTGGACGACGGCGTCGACGCCGTCGAACAACGAACCGGTCGCGGTCGGGGGGCCGGACAGACGAGTGAGTGAGCCGTCCTCGCCCCGTCCGATCCCCACGACGATGTGCCCGGCCCGCTCGAGGTCCGCGACCGTGTGCTGCCCGAGGAAGCCGCGAGCGCCGGTCACGGCGACGACGGTCATCGTGCCTCGACGATCCGATAGCCGAGGCGGGAGACCACGCCGTTCGCATCGCGTGGCAGTTCACCCGCTGCGACCTGACGTTCTTCGAACCGCAGGCCGCGGGTGGTCTCTTCGGCGCCGTCCCAACGGACCGGTACATCCGGAGGCCCCAGATCGAACAGCAGCTCGAGACGAGGTTCGTCGTCCCACGTCGCGATCGGCTCCCATTCCCGACCGGCGAGGAGATCGAAGCATCGATCGAGGATGTTGAAACCGGTGTGCTGCTCGATGAGGCGCCACAGGTGACATCCGTCCAGACGCGGGGCGATCTCGACGATCCGCGGACCGTCATCGGTCAGGATCATCTGGAAGTACAGCGGCCCCGTGGTGACCTCGAGCCCGTCGACCACTGCCGCCACCAGGCGCTCCACCGCCGGCCGGACCGACGGTTCGAGCAATGCGGCCGGGACGCCGTGACCGGACGGAACGCCGGTCATCGGTCCGGCCCAGACGTAGCGGTCGGTCGGCAGCATGAACCGAACCTCTCCGTCGACGACGAACACGTGGATCGAGATCTCCGGCCCGACGAGGAACTCCTCGAGCACGGCCGACTCGCTGGCCGAGACGGCGAGCGCGTCGGGCACGGCTGCAGCGGCCTCGACTTCGTCCTCGACGACTCGGATGCCGCGTTGGCCTTGGCTGTCCGACGGCTTCACGATCGCGGGATAGTGGTCGAATCCGATGACGTCGTCGACCGACCGAACCACGCGGTAGTCGACCGGACTCAGGTCGTGATCGGCGAGAAACTTGCGCAGCCGGACCTTCTGGTGCAGCGTCTCGGTGATCTCCGGCGAATGGAAGTGGGGGAGGCCGAGCCGTTCGGAAACGGCGGCGACGGTGGGCATCGCGTTGTCGGAACCCACCGAGTACACGATGTCCACCTTCAGGCGCTCCGCCAGTTCGGCGACGGCGTCGACGTCGAGGATGTCGACGAGGAAGAACTCGTCGGCGGCTTCGACGCCTGGGCCGTCCCGGCGATGGCCGCACGCGAAGACCGACCAACCCCTGCCCCTCAACCGAACGATCGCATCGGCCTGGCCGTGCAGCGTGCCGAGTATGAGGACGGACTTCGAGATGACTCACCCCCGGGGGGTCGCGGTGACGGGACGTTCGGGTCAGCACTCTACCGGTGGGGCGCCGACGCGGGCACGGATGTACGAGCCTCGCGCAGAACGCTCCTCGACGGCCGCGATGTCGAACGTCGCGCCCAGTACCTCGAGCACCGCGCGGTCGAGGTCGCGCCGGTCGACCGCGTCGATCAGCGCGATCGTCACCGAGTGCCCGGGCCGTTCGATCACGGCACCGACCGGCGTCCCTCCGATCTCGATGACCCGGTGCGCGATCTCCGTCGCTCCGGCGTGGAGTCGGTCACTCTCCCGACGCCACGCCACGGGCCCGGCGAGAAGATCGTCCGACCCGCCGGTCGCCTCGGCGACGAGCCCCGCCAGGATCGGGGTGTCGAACGGCTCGACGGCGCGGAGTCGAACCTCGTCGTCGGGCGTCGGGGCGATCGCCTCGGCGAGTCGCGCCGCTCCGTACCCGTCGACGATGTCCGGGGGAACGGCGATCGGGTCGTCGACCGCCGCGCGCAGCGCGTCCACGTAGGACGCCACCGTCGTCTCGGAGGTCAGACCCATCCATCTCGTCATCCCGGCCAGGGCGAGCGCCTCGGTCACGCCCGATTGATGTCGTGAGGTGGTCGCCACGAGTCCGGGCACCCGCATGCACAGTCGCTCCCAGGTTGCGGCACCACTGGCGCCGACCGCCAGATCCGCACCTGCCAGGAGCGGCGCGAGCGAGGCGACGGCGACGTGGAGGCGCGCTGCGGCTGCGTCGGCAAGACCCCGGAGCTCGCCCGTCGCACGTGCGGGGTTGCCGACGACGACGTCGACGTCGAACATTCCGGACGGGAGGTCGGCGAGTGCGGCGAGGACCTTCTCGGTCTCGTGGGCCGGGTCGGTGCCCCCGAAGCAGACCAGGATGCGCTTCGGTGGTCGCCGGACCGGGTGTCGCCCGCGGCGCCGTGCTGCATACTCCGGCTGGAGCACGCAGTACCTCGGACCGAGCAGGAGGCGGCACGTGGGGGCGACGAGGTCCGCGTACCGGTCGCGCGTGTTCGGGCCGTACCAGTTCTGATCCGTCAGCAGACCGCAGTGGTGCGGCCGGTTCGCGAGGTCGTCGAGCACGATGATCCGCTCGGAATCGTCGGCAACGGTCCGCTCCCAGGTCTGGTCCAGGCCGTAGTGATCGACGAGGATCGTCGAGCTGGCGTCCGAGATGATCGACCGGGTGAGCCTCGCGTCCACGAGCTGGTCGTCCACCCGCCAGACGTCTCCGGAGCCGCGCTGTCGGGGTGTTCGTCCCTCCAGTTCGACGACCTCGAACCCGCGGTCGCTCAGCATCGCCACGAGCTCGGGAGGACTGCGTGTGACGTACGTGACGGGCCGGCCCCGGTCTCGGAGGTGCGTGGCCAACGACAGCGTCCGAACGACGTGACCGAATCCGATGTCGCTCCCGGCGTCGGCCCGGACGAACACACGATCGTCGGTCATCGGTCGGGGCCGACCCGTTCGAGCAACTCGAACAGCAACTCCGCCCGCTGCCAGTCGTCGGGCGTGTCGATGTCCTGGACGCGCCACGGCGGGATCTCGAAGATCTCTGAGACACCCTGCATCACCGGCGTCGCCGCTCTCCACGCGTCACCCGTCCCCCAGTAGAACTGGCCGACGTCGTGATAGGCATCCTCGAGATCCTGCGAACGGGTCAGGAGGTGTTCGGGCCAGACCATCTCACAGGTGCCGTCGTCCCGGCGCCGGAGCGCCCGCTCGATCGGAGCCGCGTACCGGGTCGCCGAGAACACGTAATCGAGTGAACCGGTGAGCAGTCGCGCACCTGCGCCGCTGAGATCCGCCGAGGTCGTGAACACCGCCGTCGGGTACACCAGACACAACGCATCGACGGGAGCGCCGTCCCGTTCCAGCTCGACGATCGCATGACGGACCACGGCGCCGGTTCCGGCATGATCGTCGGCGAGCTCGGCGGGCCGACGGAACGGTGCCTCCGCGCCGGCCCCTTCCGCGATGGCTGCGATCTCGTCATCGTCGGTGGAGACGACGATGCGGTCGAACATCGCCGCTGCAGTCATCGTTTCGATCGTCCGGGCGATCATCGGTCGGCCGTGGAACGGACGGATGTTCTTGCGAGGGATCCGCTTGCTCCCGCCGCGGGCCGGAACGAGACCGACGACGATTCCGGTTCGTTCAGGCTCGGGCGACGACATCGGTCAGCAAGCTCACGACGCGGTCCTGGTCGTCGTCCTGGAGACCCGGCCACATCGGGAGCGAGAGCAGTCCCTGGTACTCCCGTTCGGCGACCGGGCACTCGCCGACTCGGTGGCCCAGCTGTCGGTAGTACGTGTGCAGGTGTACCGGGCGGTAGTGGACATTGACTCCGATGCCATGCTCGCGGAGGTGCGTGAACGCCCGGTCGCGCAGCGCTTCGACGTCGTCTCCCCGCACGCGAACCGGGTACAGGTGCCAGGATGCGACGCGACCCGCTGGCACGGTCGGTGTCACGACCGCGTCGTGACCGTCGAAGAGCTCGTCGTATCGCTGCGCGATCTGCCGGCGCCGCTGCACCCAGGCGGGGAGTCGTTGGAGCTGGGCGATGCCGAGCGCGCAGCTCACGTCGGGGAGTCGGTAGTTGAATCCGAGGTCGACCATGTCGTAGACCCACGTGCCCTGCTCTTCGCGCTGGCGGAAGTCGGTCTCGATGCCGTGGTTGCGGTAGAGCCGGAGGCGCCGGTCGAGGTCGTCGTCGTTGGTCGTGACCATGCCGCCCTCGCCCGTGGTGAGGTGCTTCACGGGATGGAAGCTGAACGTGCTCATGTGGGCGATGCTCCCGACACGCCGGCCGCCGAACTCTGCGCCGGGCGCGTGGCATGCGTCCTCGACGAGGACGAGGTCGTGGCGTTCGGCGATCTCGCACAGTGCGTCCAGATCGCAGGGCACGCCGGCATAGTCGACCGCGACGATCGCCCGGGTGCGGGGTGTGACCAGCGACTCGACATGGGCCGGATCGATCGTGAGCGTGTCGGCGTCGACATCGGCGAACACGACGGTGGCGCCGACATATCGGGCGCAGTTCGCGCTCGCGGCGAACGTCATCGTCGTGACGATCACCTCGTCGCCCGGCCCGATGCCCGCGGCGAGCATGCACAGGTGGAGTGCGGCTGTGCCGTTGGCGACGGCGACGGCGTGTCGGGTCCCGACGAAGGATGCGAACTCCTCTTCGAAACGGGGCACCATCGGCCCGGTGGTCAACCAGTCGCTCTTGAGGACCTCGGTGACCGCGTCGATGTCGGCCTGCTCGATGGTCTGGCGACCGTAGGGGACGAACGCGGACGTCACGGCAGTACGGTCTCGATGAGTTCCCGAAGCTGCTCCACGGTCAGGAAGTCGTGGTTGGTGCCGCTCTCGTACGAGAATCCGATCTCGCACGGTCGGCCAGGCGCCGTGCCGCTCTCGACCCGGAACTGGTCGATGTCCCAACGCGGTAGCGACGGGAGGATCACGTAGTAGTCATCGAATTCGATCGTCGACAGCGAGTCGGTCCTCGTGATCATCTCTTCGTGGAGCTTCTCGCCGGGTCGGATGCCGACGACGTCGATCTCGGCATCCGGGGCGATCGCGGCCGCCACGTCGAGGATGCGGTACGACGGGATCTTGGGTACGAAGATCTCGCCGCCCCACATCCGGGCGAAGCAGTCCAACACGAAGTCGGCCCCCTCCTGCAGGGTGATGTTGAACCGGGTCATCTCCGGATCGGTGATCGGCAGCCGACCGGAGCTCGCTGCCTGGCGGAAGAACGGGATCACCGATCCGCGGCTGCCCATCACGTTGCCGTAGCGGACCACGGAGAACGAGACGTCGTGTTGGCCGCGGAAGTTGTTCGCGGCGACGAACAGTTTGTCCGAGGCGAGTTTCGTCGCCCCGTAGAGGTTGATGGGAGCCGCAGCCTTGTCGGTGCTGAGCGCGACGACGCGCCGAACGCCGTTGTCGAGCGACGCGTTGATGACGTTCTCGGCGCCGAGGATGTTCGTCTTCACGGCCTCGAAGGGGTTGTACTCGGCGGCCGGCACCTGCTTGAGCGCAGCAGCGTGGACGACGACGTCCACATCTTCCATGGCGCGCTGCAGGCGTGGCTCGTCGCGAACGTCGCCGATGAAGAACCGGAGCGTCTTGAGATGATCCGAGAACGGTTTGGTGTTCTGCATCTCGTATTGCTTCAGCTCGTCGCGGCTGAAGATCACGATGCGCCGCGGTTCGTAACGCTCGAGCACCGTGGCGATGAAGCGCTTGCCGAACGAGCCGGTGCCGCCCGTGACCAAGATGTTGGCGTCGTCGAGATCGAAATGGTCACTCATGCCAGTGTGTGTTCCTTTAGCGGTGGTGGGGGCGGGATGGCCTGCGATCCGATGGATCCGAGCCGCCGGTGCCGCGCCCGCAGGATAGCGTCGTCGTACCCTGGGCAGCGCCGCCCGAGGTCGCGGCTCGCCACCGATCGAGAACACCGACTCGGATCGAGCAGGGGTGCGAAGTCGTGAGGCGACGACTCGAGGGGTACGCGAGCGTGATGGTCTGCGTCGTGGGCCGCTTTCGGGAGGTTCGTGTCGTGTAGGCGGCGTCGAGTCCGAACGATGCGAGACCCCGAGCGAAGTCTCCCGCCGGCCGAGCAGTGGGCTTCGACCGAGGGAGAGCTCGCAGGCGACGCTGGTCAACTGCGTCGATCGAGGGCGCGCAGGTACTCGTCCGGCTCGAGGTCCAGAATGCGCTCGATGTTGGCGTCGACGTCGAGGAATCCGTACTGGTGCATCGAGCGCGTGAATCTGAAGTCGGCGAGGAAGTCGTGGCCGAAGGCCCCGAGCACCTTGACGAATCCCTGCTGCTCGGCCTCGTTCGCGTACTCGGCGAGGTAGCCGGGGCGGTAGGAATCGGGAGACAGGAAGAAGTCGATGTTGAACACCTTGATCGAGGCCGGTCGGTAGCGCAGCAGGTCGTAGAAGATTCGCTGAACCGCGAACTGGCTCGCCCGGAGTCCTGCGGTGAACTCGGAGGGGACGTACCGGACGTCACCAGGACGAACGAGGTGTGGCGGATCTGCGGCGTAGGTCGCTGTGCGGAACACCGCCATCTGCAACGCGCCCGCCTCGAGCGCCTCGGTGATGTCGGCACGGAGGAACTGGGCGCTTCCGAGCGCGTAGTACGACACGTCGGTGCGCGTTCCGGCCATCGTCGCGTGGTCGTCCAACTGGTTGCTCACGAACTTGGTCCGGATGACGACGTCGTGGTCATCGATCTCCGCACCGCTTTCGAGATCGGACTGGCCGGGCCCGACGATCGCCACTCGGCGGCCGCGGATGAGCTCGTCGAAGGCTGCTTCGGAGACGCGCACATGGGGGTCGAGATCGGTGGGAAGCAGGGCCAGGTGTCGACTCGGATCACCGAGCAACAGCGCGACATCCGCGGCCTGGCGGTCGAGCGCGCGACGTGTCCGGTCCGCCATGTTCGACACGAGGCTCGGCGTCAGCGCGTCGAGCGCGAGGTCGTTGCGGTCGAGGAACGAGAGCGCGCGAGCATGCTCGAGGTATCGCGACAGGTTCTCGGCCGGATGCCCGGCAGCCTCATTCAGGGTTCGCTCGGCCAGCAACTCCTTCGCCCGATAGGCGAGCGTGAAGTGGTTCTCGGTCAGCAGCTTCCAGTGGAGTGGAAACCACCACTCCAGCGGGACCCACATCAGCTCGTCGTTCGGTCGATCGAGTTCCGACGCGAGCGCTTCGACGGGCACAGCCTCCTCCTCGAGATAGCTGCGCAGCATCCGCTCGCTCGCAGCGGGCGCCGACGACGGACGGGGGAACCACGAGATCTCGCTCGCCAGCTTCCAGCGCGCCGCTTTGATGCTCGCCCGCGTGAGTTGGTCGCGTGGTCCGGAGCGGTGCGGTGCGAGTTCGATCGCCCTCCCCCAGATGCGCTCGAGCTCGTCGTGTTCGTCGGAGTGGTACATCCCGCGACGATTGGCTCCGGTGGCGATGGTTCGTCCGAGCAGGTGCCAGGTCGTCGCGTCGTCAGGATCGAGTGAGATCGCGTGCTCCAACGCCGATCGGGCCGCGTCGAGGTCTCCCATCTCCTCTTCGACACCGGCCAACCGTCGAAAGAACGCGACCCGGGTCGGGTCGAGCTCGATCGCTCGCCGGTAGCACGCAGCTGCTCGATCGAGGTCCCCGGCCGAGCTCTGTTCGAGTCCGGTTCGCGGTCGTATCACCGTGCGGGGCGGGCCGAATCGCTCGAGCAGATAGCCGAGCCGAAACCACCAGTTGGCGTTGTCCGATTGGAGTTCGATGGCCCGGCGGTACGCGCGCTCGGCCTCGACCGGTTCGTCGGCGTGTTCCAGGGAGAACCCGAGGAGGTACCACAGGTGGGCGACCTCGGGATGTCGTTCGGTGGCCCAGCGGTACAGCACGGCGGCTCCCGGCCAGGCGCTCGTTCGGCGCTGCGCAGCGCCGAATCGTTCGAACCACGTCGGGCTGGGGAGTCCGAGGCGAATCGAGTGTTCGAAGACCTTCGTCGCCTCTGCGACGCGTCCGGCGACCTGGAGCTCGATGGCCAGAGCGTGGAACCGTCGTGCGGTCGGGTCGATGGCGAGGCTGCGCTGGCGCGCCTCGACGGCGACATCGTGGCGTTCCGCCTCGTGCGCCGCATGCGCCAACTGGTCGAGCAGGAAGAGATCCGTGGGCGCGCACCTCGACGCCGCCTGCAGCGAGACCATCGAATCGGTCCACTGCTCGAGTTCGTGCAGCGCGAGTCCCAGGACCCGGTGACCGTCGCACCCCTGGGGATCCGCATCGATCATGAGCCGAGCGCCGGCGGCGAGTGCGGCCCAGTCGTCGGTCCGCTCCCGTGGTTCGTCGAGGCCCAACTGGTCGGCGAGGTGCGATGGTCCAGCTACCGGGACCACATCCTCGTCGTCACCCGAACCGGTGGCGATCGCACGTCGATACGCGGTCGCGGCGTCCACCCACCGCCCTCGCTCCGCCTCGAATCGGGCGTACGCGAGGAGCCGCTCGGGACGATCGGGTTCGGCGTCCAACGACCGCTGGAACGCCTGGCGAGCGGCTGCGTCGTCGGGTTGCCGGCTCAGCGCCAATGCGAGGAGAAAATCGAGCTGCGCATCGGCCGTGATGTTGTCGACGGCTGCCGGGAGGAACTCGGCAGCGGCCAGTTCCGGGTCGTCGAGGTCGACGTCGAGCCCCAACTGCAGCGCAGCGACGGCCAACAACGGCTTGAGCGCTGTCGGCTGACGCTCGTGCGCGGCGCGATACGCGTCGATCGCCGCATCGTGCTGCTGCGTCGAAGCGAGCAGGTCCCCGTAGCGAGTCCATCGGCGCTCGTAGCGGCCGTCGAGCTCGAGTGATTCGGCGAGCAGGGCGATCGCCGCGTCGGTGTGCTCCCGATGATCCAGTGCGCAGGCTGCCAGGTACTTGGTGGTCGCGGCGAGAGCGCCCGGTGGACGTCGTTCGTCGGCGGACGGCGGCCCCGAGGGAGACCAGTCGTCTCGACGTCGGAGGGTGGCTCGCTTGACGCGTCCGAGGAATGGACGGGTTCGGTGGAAGACGCCCGTCGGCGACAGCCTCATACCAGGTCTCCGAGGGCTCGTCGATCGGCGTCCTCGACCTTGTGCAGGTAGTGCTGGACGTCGAGGTCCAGCAGTCCGCCGGTCACGTCGTCGGCATCCAGCAGGCCGTTTCGCCGGAGTGCGGAGAGCATCATGAAGTCGTCGACCAGGTCATGGTTGAATCGCGGGAGGACCCTGGCGAAGCCGGCTCGGTCGTACAGTCTCCGGTCGCGGCGATACGGCTCGGGGTACATCGAGGACGCGGTGAACAGGTCGACGCCGATCAACACGACGGACCGTGGCCGATAGCGGAGCAGGTCGTACACGATGCGAGCGATCCCGAAATGCGACACCCCCATCGGGAGCGAGTCCTCGGTTGCCATGACGCGGACACGAGGGTCATCCGCGAGGGGGATTCCGACTGCGGTGGGCCGGAGTACGGCCAGATCCAGCGAGCCGTCATCGACCTGGCTCGCGATCGCATCGGCGAGGAGTGCGGCGGACGTATCGGCGTAGTACGAGACATGAGCGGTCGTCGATCGTACGTCGTGCGGGGTGAATCGTTTCGTATCGACGACCACATCGGCCTCCGCTTCGGCCCTCGAGCGCGCCGACTCGGGGGCGTTCGGGCCGACCACGGCGACGCGTCGACCCGTCACCAGTTCGGAGAATCGCCGTTCGGGTTCCGGGGCCAGACCGCTGTCGTGACCGGCGGTCCAGCCGACGAGTTCGCTCGGGTCGCCGGTCCGCAGGAGGATGTCCGCACGTAGGCGACGGAGGATCCCCGACGGTTCCGGGATCCTGAGCGCATCGTGCAGGACCTCGAGCGCCTCGTCGAGGCGGTCGAGCACCACCAGACTCTGCACTCTCGTCCGGATCGCCTCGATCGAATCGAACGGCGATGTCGTGGTGGTGAGACGGGCATCGACCTCGCGCCGGCGGGCGTCCCAACCACGGCGAGCATGGCCGGCTGACTGCAATCGCCACCAGGCGACGTACCACCAGTCGGCGTGTGGAGTGAACGCGACGTCGTCGACGAGTGCTCCCAGCCCGTCCGGATCGGCAACGTTCGCCGGTGCCTGCGGATCTGCGGTGTGGAAGGCCTCCTTCCACTGGGCGAAGCGGATGAGGTGCCGCAGCAGGTGGAACTGCGCTGGTCCGCGCCGTGGTCCGGCCAGGTCGCCGGCGCGAGACCACGCGTGGCTGATCGTGGCCACATCGTCGGTCGTCAGGCCTCCCGCACGCTGACCGCGGGTCGCGTGGGCACGGGCGAGCACGATCCAGGGTCGAGGGTCGTCGTCGTCGATCGTCACCGCCCGTCGGGCGTAGGCGATCGCGAGGTCGGGACGTTCGTCGAGCCGTGCGAGTTCTGCGAGGGCGCAGAGCGCGCCGGCGGTCACGCCGAGGTCGACCGATCGCTGCAACGCGTACTCGGCAGCCTCCGACGCCACGGTCGGCCGACGTGTGAGGCCGACACCCGTGATCATCACCGGACCCGGAGGCCCTGCCGTCCGGAGCGCGGTTGCGAGACCGAGCCAACGGTCTGGATCGCGTGGGTCGGCGCGGACGGCACGCTCCCAGATGGAGACCGACCGTGAGTCGGAGCCGAGCATCCGCATCAGGTTCGAGGCACCACGAAACGCAGTCGTCGGGATCCGTGCCCGGTTCGGCCCGTTCGTACCGATCGCCTCCAGCTCGGTCCGATACGCGACGGCGTCGACCCCTGGCCCGACGTCTCGCTGCGCGATGAGCCACCCACGCGCTCGGCGGGCGACCACACTCGTCGAGCGGCCGAGGCGGTCGATCCGCCCGTTCCCCGTCCTGCTCACCTCGCCTCGTAGCGAGCGAGCACGTCGGTCGCGTCTCCGTTCGCGACCAGGACGCCGTCGTCGATCCAGATCGCCCGCGAACAGGTCTCCCGGATTTCGTTGAGGTTGTGGGTGACCATGATCACCGTTCCGGCCGCCGCCTGGATCTCGCGGATCCGTTCCAGACTCTTTTCTCGGAACTCCTTGTCGCCGACGGCGAGCGCCTCGTCGATCAACAAGATGTCGGGCACCTGGAGCGTTGCGATCGAGAACGCCAACCTGGCCCGCATCCCAGAGGAGTACGTGTTCATCGGTCTCCCCATCGCGTCGCCGAGTCCGGAGAACTCGACGATGTCGTCCATCTTGGCGGCCACGTCTTCGCTGCTGAGGCCCATGGCCAGGCCGCCGAGCATCACGTTCCGGTATCCGGACAGGGTCGGCTTGAGTGCAGCACCGACGCCGAGCATCCCGACCGTACCGCGGACCCTGATCGTACCGCCCGCCAACGATTGGAGCCCGGCGATCGCTCGAAGCAACGTGGACTTGCCCGATCCGTTCGAGCCGACGATCCCGACGGCTTCACCGATGTGTACGTCGAACGACATGGCCTTGATGGCGTGGATCTCGACCGACTTGCGGCCCCTGAACCCGCGACTCACGAGCTCGCGGGCACTGAAATACTGCTCCTCGTACGCCCGATACTTGATGTCGACATCGGCGACCTCGACGGCGACGACATCGTGGGGTGCGACAGCGGCCCGACGATCGTTGTGAGCGAGCTCAGTCACGTGCGTACGACTCCTCGGCAGCTCGGAACCAGATGAACCCGAAGACGACGATCACGAGGGACCAGATCGAGGCGGACACCAGCAGGTCGATCCGCAGATTGCCGGCCATGATCGACCACCGTGCCAACGAAATGAAGCAGTAGTACGGGTTCAGCGTGAACAAGGTGTTCGCCAGCTTGTCGTCGTCGACGTACGCGTCGACGTTGAAGATCACACCGGAGACGTAGAGCAGCAGCCTGAAGACGAACGGCAGGATCTGCGTCGTGTCGGCGAAGTGGGTCGTGAGCCTGGCCGCGATCATCGCCGTGCCGGCGTTGAAGACCGTCATGAGCGCGATCAGGGGCCCGAGCATCAACCAGCGCCACGTGATGTCCTCGCCGGTCGCGATGGCGACGAAGTAGGCCACGAGGAACGTCGGGAGTGACGCGATCGCCTCGGTGATGGTGGACGTGAGTGGAAGGATGACTCGAGGGAACCTGACCGCCTTGATGAGGCCTCGGTTCTTCACCACGGAGCGGGCTCCATCGATCGTCGACTTCTGACCGAACTGGAACACGAAGAGCCCGATCGTCACGAACAGCAAGAAGTTGTCGACGCCGCGATCCGACTTGAGGATCAATCCGAAGATCACGTAGTACACCGCGATCGTGAGCGCCGGGTTCAGCAGGTGCCACAGGTTGCCGAGCACATTGGTGACTTGGCGATGCCGCAGTTCGTTGACCGCGACGTGGCGGACGTACCCCCGGCGGCTCCAGACGTCCTTGAGATAGGGGCCGAGTCGGGCCGCCTCGTGGGCGTCGCGTAGTTCGGGCAGCTGGCGGCTGCCGATCGTGACGGACATCCAGGTCACGCTATCAACGCAACCTGCCGGGCCTGGCTCATCGCCGGGCCGGGCGAACGCCGGTAGCGTCGCCGCGATGGCGCAGAGTCCGAGCACGTCCCGTCGGACGCCCTCGGTGGAGTGGGTCGTCCTCACGATGGGGAATCGGCCCGTCGAGCTGCGTCGTGCCATCGCTTCGCTCGCTCCGGACGAGGTGGTGGTCGTGAACAACGGTGGGCCGTCCGACCTGGTGGTGGGCTCGGCGCGGGTGATTGCATCTCCGCAGAACCTGGGAGTCCCAGGTGGTCGCCACGCCGGAGCCGCGGCCGGGTCGAGCGAGGTCATCGGGTTTCTCGACGACGACGCCGAGTTCCGGGGCGACAGCTCTCGAATCGTCGACGCGTTCGACTCGGACCGCTCGCTCGGCGCTGTGGCCCTCCGGCTCGTCGACGAGAACGGCCACACCGCCCGACGCCACGTCCCACGCCTCGGCGGCCGGGATGCCGAGCGGGGCGGCGACGTGGCGCTCTTCCTCGGTGGCGCCTGTGCACTTCGTCGCACGGCGTACGAGCAGGTTGGAGGGTATTTCGCCGATCTCTTCTATGGGCACGAAGAGGTCGAGCTGTGCTGGCGCCTGGTCGACGCCGGTTGGCGAATCACGTACTTGGCCGACGTCGAGGTGTTCCACCCCGCAACTGCGATCGAACGACACCCGGAAGGGTGGGAGCTCACGGGGCGCAACCGAGTGCTGATCGCCCGCCGGACCCTGCCGTGGCCCGTCGCCGTCGTACACGTCGCAGCGTGGTTGCTCATCGGGCTGTGGCGCTCGCCGGCCGGCGAGCACCGCCGCCGGTACCTTCGCGGCTGGCGACGCGGTTGGCGCATCGACGTCGACCGGAACCCGATCTCCTGGCGGGGGGTCGGGAGACTGGCACGTCTCGGTCGCCCGCCGATTCTGTGACCGCTGCGCAACAGTCGGGCTCAGCGGGCCGGCGATGGTGTGCCGTTAGCATCGTCTCGATGTTTCGGCGCCTCGAGCGACTCCGTGGACTGCTGCAGCGCTATCGGGTCGATCGTCGTCTGCCACCCCCGGTCGCCGAGCTGTACCGCGCGACGACGCGTTTACGGCTGCAGCGGCGGCGCGACGCCGTGGTGAGACGTCTTCGGCCCGTCCGCGGGCAATCGGGGGGCGTCACCGAATCCGCGGCGCTGGGCACACGGCGCGTCGTCACCGCCGGCGCGCTGCCGATGTCCCTGTCCGAGCTCGGCCATGACATCGCCACCACGGTGACCACCGCATTCACGGCTGCCGGTGTCGCCCACTTCGCGGTCGACCGCCGCGGCGACGGCCTCGAATTCGGCGTCGCGCTCGACGACCGCCCCGCCGCGCTCGAGTCGCTGGCACGGATCACCGAGCCGGGTTGGTACGTCGAATGGGCCGACGGTGCTCGCCGAGGGATCACCGCGCTCGCAGAAGCGTCGGCCGACCGGCACGTCCGCCGGGCCCGCCGGTGGGTCGTGTTCCGCGCTCATTCCTGGTCGGACCGCGCCGTCGGGCGCGATCAGGGAACCGCCGTCGGTTTCTGGGCGCCCGGGTCCTCCGGGCTGTTGGAGAAGGTCGGTGTCCGGAGCCAAGAACGATTCGACGCGCGCTGCCCCGCCACGGTGGAGGTCGTCGACGGTCGGTCGTATCCCGGGCGAACAGCGTTTCCGGTCGGTGCCAACCTCGAGCATGTGGTTGAGCCGATCGACATCGTCTACACGTGGGTCGACGGTTCCGACCCCGACTGGCGGGCAACGTTCAGCGCGACAGCGGCCGCAGCGGGTCGATCGATCGACGAGACGGCACTCGATCCGGCGCGCTACCACAGCCGGGACGAACTGATGTACTCCCTGCGATCGGTGTGGGCGTACTGCGGGTGGTTTCGCCGCATCTGGATCGTGACCGCCGGTCAGCGTCCAGCCTGGTTGGCCGACCACCCATGCATCCGGGTCGTCGATCACACCGACATCCTCGGGGCCGACATGCTGCCGACGTTCAACTCCCATGCGATCGAGGCCGCGCTCCACCACATCGACGGGCTCGCCGAGCAGTTCGTGTACTTCAACGACGACATGCTCGTCGCCCGCTCCCTGCGACCCGAGACGTTCTTCACACCGAACGGGCTGCCCCGGGTCTTCCAGAGCGGGGCGCGCCCGCCCGGGGTCGAAGACGACTCCACACTCGCAGTCGACACCGGCGCGCTCCGAGGACGGGAGTTGCTCCGGGAGCACTTCGGCCGGGTCGTGACCGGGAAGCCGTATCACTCGCCGTATCCACTGAGTCGAGCGGCCATGTACGAGATGGAGGCGCAATTCGCCGACATCGTTCGGTCCACCCAGCACAGCCGGTTTCGCTCACCGAGCGATCTCAGTACTGCTGCGTCGTTCGCGCAGCACTACGCCCTTGCCACCGGTCGTGCGGTCCTCGGGGAGATCTCGACCGAGTACGTCCACGTCGAGTCCCGACGTCTCGACCGGCACCTCGATCGGATCCGTCTCGACGCCGGCCTCGACACGTACTGCATCAACGAGACGCACCACGACGACGGCGACCACCGCGACCGTGAGCGGCGAATCGTCGAGTTCTTCGAGGAGGTGCTCCCGATCCGAGCGCCGTGGGAACGATGACGCTCTCGGCGAGCGACGGCGGCAACGGGGCATGACGCTCGACCGCGTGCGGCGGAGCGTGTGGCGCCATTCGGCCGATGCTCGTCGGATCGTGTCTCGTCGTGGTTCCGCCCGTTCCGCGCTCGAGAGCCTCGGAGCACCGCAACGAGCGGACCCGGGTGCGTGGAGCGAGGCGACACGATCCGCACACGAGACCTACCGGCGCTGCCATCCGATTCCCGACGGCCGCGTGACCATCGTGTGCGTTTCGATGCGCCCGCAGCTTCTCGATGCCGTTGTCGCGAACGTCACGCGCCAGCGCGACGTCGACACCGACGTGATCTTCGTGGCGAACGCCGCCCAGTTCGACATGTCGGTGGTCGAGCAGTCGTTCGCCGCGATCGACGGTGCGACGATCGTCCGTCCGCCGGAACGTCTGTCGCTCGGGGCCGCCCTGAACCTCGCCCTGGCGACGACCGAGGCGCGGTTCGTCGCCAAGTTCGACGACGACGATCTGTACGGACCGGCCTACCTCGCCGATTCGCTCCGCGCGCACGGGTACGCCGGAGCGGGAGTCGTCGGCAAGCACTCGTACTACGCACGCCTCGCGGCGACCGGCGAGACGTTCCTCAGGTTCCCGGGCAACGACTTCCGGTATTCGGGCACGCTCGCCGGTGGAACACTCGTCATCGATCGTGATCGCGTCGGCGACCAACGTTTCGACGACATCTCGCTCGGCGAGGATCGGGCGTTTCTCGCTCAGTGCCACCGTCGCGGCGTGTCCACCTACTCGGCCGATCGTTTCAACTTCGTGCAGATGCGGACGGGAACGAACACGTGGGCGATCGACGACGCCACGTTCCTCGAGCGGTCCGTCCCCGTCGATGCCTCGACCGTGATCGACCGATGATCGCGTCGTTCGACCGATACCTTCGCTGGGTATGCCGCTGTCGTCTCACCGAGCCGTCGTCAGGTTGAGACGGTTCGCCGTCCGTCGAGTCGCCCTCCCGCTTCTCGGGACGCGCCCATCACGACGAGCGGCTCTGGCGATCGGACGTTCCCGTTACCGGGCCGGAAACCGGCTGGGCCCGATCATCGACCGGGTGCTGATCGCCGCGACCCCGACCGTTCAGGAGCGGGCGGCGTCGACGGAGGCGCTCGTCGAGTTGTTCTTCTCCGTCTGCTCGCTCGCGAACGTGGACGTGTTCGTGGAAGCGGGAGCCAAGGAGGCATCCGCGTCGGTTCGTGCGATCGAGTCGGGAATCCCCGAAGCCGTGGCATTCGAGGCCAATCCCTACACGTACAAGCGTTTCGCGCGGACTCTCGAGACGGCGGGCGTCGATTACCGGCACGCTGCGCTGTCGGAGCGTGCCGGTGAGACATCGTTCCTGGTGCGCAGGAACGATGCTGGGTCGCCCATGGCCGATGGCCAGGGATCGATGCTGTTGCGCCCCGACCACGAGCACGGCTACGAAGAGGTGACGGTTTCGTCGGTGACCCTCGATGGAGAGATCGACACCGAGGGGCGGGTCGCGATGTGGGTCGATGTCGAAGGTGCCGTCGCCGAGGTGTTCGGTGGAGCTGCCGGCATTCTCGAACGCACCGACGTGGCGATCGTCGAAGTCGAGGCGGTCGAACGCTGGGTCGGTCAACGTTGGCTGGCTGCCGACGTGGTCGAAGAACTGGCCCGATCCGGGCTCCGGGCGGTGGCTCGAGACATGCAATCGCGCTGGCAGTTCAACATCCTCTTCGTTCGCGACGTCGTCCTCGCCGACGGGTCCGTGGACGAACGGGTCGCGGCGTGGAGGCGGTGTTCTCCACCCGAGCAGCCGACGGCCCGAGCCGCCTGACGATCAGGCAGCCCAGGCTGCCCGGCCGACGGCCCGCTGGTGATCGATGACGGCCGGTCGGGTGAGCCGGCGTTCGACGACGTGCGGCCCGACGGTGTCAGGTGCTGCTCGCCCGCCGGCGGGCGAGCAGACCCGACAGCAGCCCGACCGACCAGCTGCCGTGGATCGTCGTCAGCGCGAGAGCGACCGTGCCCGCATCCCGGCGGGCTGCTGCGGCCGCGCCCACGGCTGACGCGTACCCCAGCGGCAACAACGCAGCCGGTCGCCATCTGGGTGCAACGAGCAGGCCGGCGGCCGCGGCGGCGACGGCGACGGGAGGAATCACCTGGCGAACCTTCAGCGAGCCGGGGTCCCGACGGAGCACTTCGGCCTTCCAGAAGCCGTACTCGTAGTACTGCCTGGCAAGTGCTCCGAGATGCGATCTCGGCCGGTAGGACACGCCGAGCCCCGGATCGAACCACACCGTGCCCCCGGCCTTGCGCAGCCGGATGTTCAGCTCGTAGTCCTGATTCCGGATGAGCGTCTCGTCGAACCATCCGACCCGGGCGCCGGCCTCACGGTCGAACACGCCGAGGTACACCGTGTCGACCGGGCCTGCGGGCCCGCCGACGCGATACGCAGCGCCTCCGGTGCCGAGCCACGACCCGGTCGCCGCTGCGACCGCCTCCTCGAACCGGGTCTCGGGGCGCGGCACCTGCCGCCCGCCGACGTTCACCGCACCGGTACGGCACATGGTCTCGACGGCCCGTCGGATGTAGCCGTTCGAGAGCTCCGCATGTCCGTCGACCCTGACGACGATCGATCCGCTCGTGGCGGCGATCGCCGCGTTCAGACCGGCCGGCGTGATCCCTGCCGGGTTGGCGACCAGCGTGACACGGTCGTCGGCAGCTGCGAGGTGTGCGGCAACAGCGTCGGTGTCGTCCCCGGACGGTGCGACGGCGAGGCACACGTCGAACGGCATCGGGTAGTCCTGCGACAGGATCGACGCAACCGCTCGCGCGAGGTACGGCCCCTCGTTCCGCACCGGCACCACCACCGACACCGACGGCCAGCCGTCACGTGCGGGATCGCAGCCGTGACACGCGGAGCGCAGGTCAGACACGGCGGCTGAGCACGACCCACACGGTGCGCAGCAGGATCTGGATGTCGAGGACGATCGACCAGTTCACGAGGTACTGGAGGTCGTAGCCGAGTTTGAACGCGGCGTCGGTCTCGTACCGCCCGTTGATCTGGGCGAAGCCGGTGATGCCGGGTGGAAGCTCGTGGCGGCGCGCGTACCCGGCGACGTCCTGCTCGATGGCACGGATCATCTCGGGCCGCTCCGGGCGCGGTCCGACCAGCGACATCTCGCCCTTCAGGACGTTCCAGAGTTGCGGGAGCTCGTCGGCGCGGGTCGATCGCATCCAACGCAATGCCGGGACGACGCGTACATCGGCTCGGCTCGAGTACTGCGCCCCGTTCTCCTCGGCGTCGCGCACCATCGTGCGGAACTTGACCACCTCGAATCGTCGCCCTCGGAGGCCGACGCGTGTCTGGCGATAGAGGATCGGTGCACCCGCCACCACACGAACGTACGCTGCCAAGAGCGCCACGACCGGCAGGACCACCGGCGCCGAAGCGACGACGACGACCACGTCGAAGAGCCGCTTGAGTCGCAATTGGTGTGACGCCATCGCGTGGGTGCGCATCCGCGTGAACGGCATGCCGGCGATCTCGCGCACCGACTGCAGCCCGAGCAGCGTCTCGCGGGCGCTCACGCGCTGGTGTACGCCGACGCCTTCGCGATCGAGCGCGGTCAACGGCTCGGGGAAGGCCGACTCGAACGCCGACAGGTCGAGCAGCAGCACGTCGGTCGCGCCCGCCGCGTTCACCCGATCGAACAGTTCGGCGGTTCGTTCCACGGTGCCGACCACGACGGCCTCGTCCGCCTCGGCGAAGTGCCGTTCGGCGAGTTCGGCCGCCTCGCCGTGCCCGACGAGCAGGAGCCGCGACGGCCCGTTGCGACGGTTCGCCAGGTGTCGGCTGACCGTTCGATTGCCGGTCAGCCAGAGCGATGCCACCACGAGCAGCACGCCGAGGTTGAGGCGCGGCATGAGGTACCGGTCCGTCAGCACCGCCGCCAGACCGTCGAGAGCGACGGCGATGCCCGTCGCGACGGCGACGCGTGGCAACCAGGGGCGGTAGCCGAGCCGTGGCTCACGTTCGTACAACCCGGCGAAGTAGTTGACGGTCAGGTGGATGCAGGTCGCGAGGCCGAATCCGATCCAGTAGTGACTGCGCGGATAGGTCGGCCACGTCCACCCGAAGCGGGCCACGTTGATGATGACCATCGAGGCGAACAGCCCGACTGCGTCGAGCACGAACAGGAACCGGAACCCACGATCCCACATCCAGCCCAGCGGTTTGCCGGCCCGTCCGATGACGCGCTCGACCACCACGGGGTAGGGCTGCACGGCAGCCTCGGGCGCCGTGCCCGTCGGACGAGTCATCTCACGCATCGGCGATCTGTCTGCATCGTACTCGCCGGCCGAGGTCGAACGCCGTAGCCTCGTGACGATGCACGCCGACCAGGTCGAGACGAACGACGATGGCGCCGTCGATGTCGCGACCGTCGAGGCGCGCCTCGACGAGCTCCAGCGGGAATCCGAGCAGCGACGCGCCGAACTCAGGGCCCTGGCGGCCGAGTTGCCGGAGGCAACCAGCCGCCGAGCCCTGGTTCGTGCGATGGCATCGAGCGTCGTCCATGCGCCGGACCGCCCACTCGTCGCGAAACGCGTCGTCCTGAAGCTGGCGAGGACGCCGTCCGAGCTGCTGCGACGGGTTCGCTCCCGCTGACCGATGCGTGACGTCAACGTGTTCGCGGCCGGTTCCGGCAACGCGTTCATGACCGACATCGCGGAGTGGGTCGTCGAAGCATCGACCCAGGCCGGCCGTGCCGCCCGCCTCGTCGACGACGGTTCGGCGCCGGACGATGCCTCCGCCGTGAACTTCGTCGTTGCGCCCCATGAGTTCTATCTCCTGTCGGACTTCGACGACCGAACGATCCACCGGGCTGCTCGGATCAGTGTTCCGATCTGCACCGAGCAGCCGGGAACGCCCTGGTTCGAGCTGGGTCTGGTCACGGCCAGGACGAGCCCGTTGGTGCTCGACATCAATGCGCACGGGGCGGCCGCCCTGCGCGCCGCCGGGGTCACGGCCGAGCACCTGCGCCTCGGGGCCGTACCGTCGATGGCGGCACCGACCGTCGATCGTGACCTCGACCTCGTCTTCCTCGGCGGGAAGACCGATCATCGCGCCGCACGTCTGGCCCGGATGGCGCCGATGCTGTGGGATCGCGACGTCGACTTGCGTCTGTTCTCGTTCACGCGTCCCGTCCGGCGGGGAGAACCCGGCCTCGTGTTCGGTGACGACAAGTACCGCCTGCTGGCTCGGAGCCGGATCCTGCTGAACATCCATCGCGACGACACCGAGCCGGGTTACTTCGAGTGGGCCCGGATGGTCGAGGCGATGGCGAACGGCTGCTGCATCGTGACCGATCCGGTCACGGGTCAGGAGCCGTTCGTCGACGGCGAACACTTCGTTGCGACCGATGACCTGGAGGGCGTCGTCGCCCGACTCCTCGACGATCCGGATCGGTGCCGCGCGATCGGGGAGGCGGCCAGGAAGGCCGTGCTGACCTCGTACTCGCTCCATGCCTCGCTCACACCGCTGCTGAACCGGCTCGATCGTGTCGAGATCGCGAGGGAGACGAGTCGGCGCGTGCCCAGGTATCGCCGTCAGCTGATCGTCGCTCAACAGCACCCGCTGCTGCCGGCGTTCCGTCCGAACCAGCCGATCAGAGCTGCGCTGTACCGGGCGCTGGTCGCGGAGACGGCGCTGCAGCGGCGGATCGAGCGGGTGCGTTCACTCGTCGTCCACGGGGTCGACGACCACGTCGAGATGATCAGGTCGGGCGCGTACGGGACGGCGTCGCCTCGCGTCAGTGCGGTGGTGACGTTGTACAACTACGGTCATCTCGTCCGGCAGACGCTGGACTCGCTGGTCGCATCGACCGGCGTGGACTTCGAGATCATCGTGGTCGACGACCACTCGACCGACGACGGTCGCGCCGCGGTCGCACGGTTCGTCGATCGGCACGACGACGTGCCCGTCGTGCTGCTGGGCAGCGACATCAACCGCGGTCTTCCGGCCGCCCGCAACCTGGGCTTCGAGCACGCCCGCGCCGATCGGGTGATGGTCATGGACGCCGACAACCTCGTGTATCCCAACGCGATGGCACGCCTGTCGCGGGCACTCGACCGCGACCCTGCCGCGTCGTTCGCCTACTCGTCGCTCGAGGAATTCGGTGTGTCCGCCGGCGTGCGCAGCGCGATGGCGTGGAACGTCGAGCGCCTGTGCGAAGCCAACTACATCGATGCCCAGGCGATGATCCGGGTCGACGCCTGGGAGCGTCACGGCGGCTATCGCGTCGGTGACGAGCTCGTCTTCGGGTGGGAGGACTGGGAACTGTGGCTCCGTTTCGCCGCGGCAGGGGAGTACGGCGTACACGTCGCCCAGATGCTCGGCCGCTACCGCACGCAGGCCGAGTCGATGATCAGCACGACGAATCTGGTGGCCGACCGGATGACCGCGCACCTCCGCGAGCTGCACCCCGATCTGCCCTGGCCCGGCTCCTGACGTCGGTGTCAACGGCGCGGGAGCAGCCGCTTGAGTCGGATCGCCTCGCCCGGGCGCGAGTACGCCACGATGCAGAACAGCGCCCGGAACCCGTCCCGCCAGCCGATCTTCTTGCCGTCGGCGTAGGTCCGGCCGTCGTAGCTGATCCCGACCTCGTAGACGGCCAGATCGAGCCGAGCGATCTTGGCCGTGACCTCGGGCTCCACGCCGAACCGCGACTCCTCGATCTCGATGCCCTGGATCACCTCGCGCCGGAACGCCTTGAAGCAGGTCTCCATGTCGGTGAGGTTGAGGTTGGTCATCATGTTCGATGCCGTCGTCAGGACTCTGTTGCCGACGTAGTGCCAGTAGTAGAGGACGCGATGCGGCCGGGCCCCCATGAACCGTGATCCGTAGACGACGTCGGCCCTGCCGTCGATCAGCGGGCCGATCATGACGGGATACTCCGCGGGGTCGTACTCGAGATCGGCGTCCTGCACGATGACGAACGGGAGGGTCGCGTTGGCGTACGCGGTGCGGAGGGCGGCTCCTTTGCCACGGTTGCGGTCGTGCAGGATCACCTGCACCCGGTCGTCGTCCAGTCCGCCGAGCACCTCGCGGGTTCCGTCGGTGGACCCGTCGTCGACGATGATCAACTCACCGACCAGGGGGGAGGCGAGCACCACGTCGACGATCGCGGAGATCGTGGCCCGCTCGTCGTAGCAGGGCATCACCACCGTCAGGCAGCGGTCGGTCGTCTCCGGCACCGGCGTGAGGCTAGCGGTGATGGAACCCGGCCGGTCGCGGGGTGAGTCGCACTACGCTCCCGGTCCATGTCATCGGCGAGTGAATTGATCGCGCGCCGCGAGCTGCTCTGGAACCTGACGCTGCGCGAGCTGCGCGGCCGATACAAGCGCAGCCTGCTCGGCTGGGGATGGTCGCTCCTCAACCCGATCGCCTTCATGATCGTCTACACGTTCGCGTTCTCGATCGTGCTCGACGCGAACCCCGCTCCCGGTGACCCGAGCGGCTTGAGCTCGTATGCGTTCTACCTGCTGTGCGGGTTGCTGCCCTGGACGTTCTTCAACGTCTCGGTGACCGAGGCGATGGGGAGCGTCGTCAACAACGGAGCGCTGGTGCGCAAGGTGGCGTTCCCGCGCGAACACCTCGTCATCGCGACGATCGTCGCGGGCCTGTTCACGCTGGCTGTCGAGCTCACGGTGCTGAGCGCCGCGTTGATCGTGTTCGGCAACATGGTGCTGCCCTGGCTGCCGCTGGTCGTCCTGACGACGTTCCTGCTCGCGATCTTCGCGACCGGATTCGGGCTCGGATTGGCGGCTGCCAACGTGTACTTCCGCGACATGACCTACCTGTGGGGCATCGTCGTGCAGGCATGGTTCTTCTCCACGCCGATCGTGTACACCCCCGAGCTCGTCGAGCAGGAGCTGGCCGGCTACCCGACACTGGTACGGATCTACAACGACCTGCCGATGGCCGTGGTCGTCAGGATCTACCGCAACCTTCTCTACGACCTCCGGATGCCACGGCTGATCGACTACGGCCTGCTCGCAGGCTACGCGTTCGTCGCTCTCGCAGTGGGTTGGTGGCTGTTCGACCGGCTCGAAGGACGGTTCGCCGAGGAACTCTGACGCCGCTCAGGCGTTGACGTTCCAGGTGCCGCCGAGCGTCACCAGGCCCTCGTCACCCGAGTCACCCTTGAGCACGTCGAACTTGACGAAGCGGCTGCGCACGTCGTACTCGCGCTGGCCGGACTCGTCGACGACCGAGCAGCTCATCTCGTAGGTGCCCTCGGTGAGTGGCAGCGTGTCGAGCTCGAACGCGATCGTGCGTTCGCCGTGGACCTGATCGATGAACGCGTCGCGAGTCCGCGTGCTGACCTCCGACACGAGCGTGGCGTTCTGATCGTAGATCGAGATCACCACCTCCGGAGCGATCACCGGCTGATCGGCCGTCAGCACGAGCTGGATCGAGTGTGGTTCACCGGAACGGGCGAAATCGACCGGCTGCCCGTCGGCACCGAGGATCTCCACGGCCGCCACCCGGACCTCGCCGCTGCCCCAGCGCAGACCCTCGAGGTACTGCACCGACCGACCCTCGTGGGTCGTGCGCATGTACGCATCGGTGATCTGCTGCGGCGGTCCGATCATGCGTAGGTTGCCGTGATCGATCCATGCCGCCCGTCGGCACAGCCGCACCACGTCGGACATGCCGTGCGTGACCAGCACGATCGTCTTGCCGCGGTCGCGGAAATCAGCGATCTTGTCGCCGCACTTGGCCTGGAAGTCGGCGTCGCCCACGGCGAGGACCTCGTCGATGATCAGCACGTCGGGATCGACGTTGACGGCGACGGCGAACCCGAGGCGCACGAACATGCCTGACGAGTAATTCTTCACCGGGGTGTCGATGAACTGCTCGAGCCCGGAGAAGTCGACGATCTCCTCGAAGCGTTCGTCGACGTGGCGGCGCGACACGCCCAGGATGGCGGCGTTGAGATAGACGTTCTCGCGGCCACTCAGCTCCGGGTGGAAGCCGGCCCCGAGCTCGAGTAGCGCGGAGATCGATCCACGCACCGAGACCGATCCCTCGTCGGGCTGGAGGATCTTGGTCAGGCACTTCAAGAGCGTCGACTTGCCGCTGCCGTTGTGGCCGATGATCCCGAACGTCTCGCCTTCCATGACGTCGAAGCTGATGTTCCGGAGCGCCCAGAAGTCCTCGTACGAGCTGCGTCGCCGCTTGAGCAGCGACTGCTTGAGCGACTGGTTTCGTTCGTGGAACAGCCGGAAGCGCTTGGACAGGTGCGAGACGCGGACCACCGGGTCGCCATGCGTCGACGGGGAGGACATCGCGGTGAGACTATCCCTCGTTCGACGCAGCGTGTCGTCCTCCGGGCCACACCAGCGTGACGACCCAGACGGACGCCGCGGCGTGGGCGACGAGCAGGAGCAGCGGGGGAACCGGTTGGATCGGGGTGTCCCATCGCCAGGGGAGCAGCGATCCGGATGTGCCGACCCCGAATCGCCGTGCCGCCGCCCAGGCGGCGACGTTGACGACGACGAGCGCGACGACGCCGACGACGCGACCGATGACGTCCATGCGGTCACGTCGGATCGTGAGGGAGTGCGCGAGGAGGAGGGGCACGCCGACCAGCAGCGGGATCGAATAGCGGCCCTGCCAGTAGAGACCCGAGGTGTTGCCGTGGACGAGTTCGAGCACCCATGACGTGAGCGCCATCGCTGCCGTCAGGACACCGGCCCAGATCAATCCGTCGCGTGCGTCGGCGAGCAGGGCTGCGCCGACCAGGATCCCGATCGCGACCAGCCAGAGGTACACGACACCGAGGGGCACCACCGTGTCGAGCCACCCCAGCACGCCGATCGCCTCGACCAGGTTCTCGTCGGTCTGCATGACGACGTCGATGGCCAGATCGGTGTCCCATCCCCCCGGTCGGGTGGCGATCAGGACAACGGTCGCGGCGATGCCGGCGAGGACGAGGAATGCACCGCTGCCCCAACGGGTCGCGGTCGTCTGCGTCGGTCGGCGCCACCACCAGCGCCACGCTTCGGCGGCTGCGACGAGCACCGGTGCGAGAACCACCATCTGGGTCGACCGCGAGTCGCTCAGGGCTCCCCAGACCATCGTGACGAGCGCCGATCCGACGATGACGACTTGTTGGCCCCTGCTCAGGGTGCGCCACCACGACGGCGTCGTGTGTCGCGTCGCTGCGAGCGCGACGACGAGGGTGATGCTCGCCCACACCAGCCCGTCACGCCGGGGCAGCACCGAGCGCGGCCCACCCCACCGCCGTCAGCCATCCGGGGTCGAGGACGGAGATGCTCCCGTCGTCGTTCCGCGCCGTGAGGAGTCCGATCCAGACGGCGACCGCGCCCGCGATCACCATCGACGACGGGTTCACGGTCCCGAACGTCGACCACGCCATCGGGGTCAGTCCGAGGAGCAGTCCGGCTGCCGTGAGCCGGCGGTCGGCTGCGGCGCGGGCGAGCGCCGATCCGACGAGCACGGCTGCGAACAGGATGCCGCCGATGCGTGCCCACCAGATCGGATCGGGCCCCGGGAGGAGTGTCAACACTCCGAACACGCCGTGGCCCCAGATCGGATACGGCCCGGCGTTCGTCGGCAGATCGAGCGTCGCGCCCGAGTGAGCGGGCACCGCGGTGCACGTGACCGCCACCGTGGGCTGGAACGCGTAGCACCCCGGTTCGGGCACCTGGTACCGGTCGGGCAGTGGGTAGAAGTTCTGGTTGCCGAGGTCGCCCCGCACCACCGCGCCGGCGCGCACGAGATGGCCCGGTTCGTCGGGCCCGGAGCCCGGCGGCATCAGCAGCATCCAACACAACATCAGTGCGCCGACGGCGACGAGGATCGATCGGGCATCGACGACGCTGATCGCGGGCGCATCGACCGTCTCGGTGCCGGGCATCCGTCCAGGCTACTGACCAGGGCCGTCGCGGTGCCGCAGGCTCCAGCGGCGCGAGGTGCACCGGTACACTCACCGGCGATGTCTGGGAACCCGACCGACGACGACCCAGGAGCTCTCCGCGCCGAGATCGATCGGCTGCGCGAGCTCGTGGGGCCCTCCGAACAGAGCTACGCCGACCTCCGCCACGAACTGCTCGCCGCTCGAGACGCGGTGCGGGGTGCCGAGGCGGCGCTGGGTGGGCTCCGCGGACAGGTCGCCGAACTCAACGTCGCCCTCGCCCGCGCACAGCAGGATCAGGAGCATTTCCAACAGATCGTGTACAACACCTTGCGGTCAGGTCGCCGGCGGATCAGCCGCACGGTGCGGACCCGCCTGCTGTGAGCTGATCCGATGTCACCTCGCATCTCCGTGCTCACCACGGTGTTCGATCCCGAACGAGACCACCTCGAGGCGTGCTTGCGCTCGGTTGCGGACCAGGAGTTCGCCGACTGGGAGCACATCATCGTCAACGACGCGTCCACGCGCCCCTGGGTGATCGAGGTGCTCCGCGCCGCGGCGGCCGCCGACGGACGCGTTCGAGTCATCGACCGCGACGAGAACGGCGGCATCGTGGCGGCGAGCAACGACGCACTCGCGGCCGCGGCGGGGGAGTGGGTCGCCCTGCTCGACCACGATGACGAGCTGGATCCCCTGGCGCTGGGCGCGATGCTCGCCGCATGCGCGGACGACGTCGACGTGGCCTACAGCGATCACGACCTGCTCCGCGCCGATGGGCGGTACGCCTCACCGTCCTACAAACCCGACTTCTCGCCCGAGCGACTCCGGAGCCAGAACTACATCACGCACTTCGTGGTCGCCCGCCGGGCGCTCGTCGACGAGGTGGGAGGGTTCCGCCCGGGATACGACGGCGCGCAGGACCACGATCTCGTGCTCCGGCTCACCGAGCGGGCGCGACGTGTCGCCCACGTGCCCCTCGTGCTGTACCACTGGCGGCAATCGCCGGCGAGTGTCACCTCGAACAGCGACAACAAACGATGGGCGTTCGAGGCCGGCGTCCGTGCCGTCGCCGATCACTGCCGGCGGGTCGGGATCGATGCCACCGTCGAGCTCACGGCCCAGGACGGGTGCTATCGCGTGATCCGACACTTGAACGACGAACCGCTGGTCAGTGTGGTGATCCCGACGCGTGGAACGGCGGGTCGAGTCTGGGGGACGTCACGTGTGTTCGTCGTCGATGCCGTTCGGAGCATCGTCGAGCGGTCGACGTACCAGCGACTCGAGTTCGTCGTGGTGTACGACAGCGTGACGCCGCAGCCGGTCCTCGATGCGCTCACCCGGATCGCAGGTGACCGATTGACGCTGGTCGAGTACGACCGGCCGGCGTTCAACTTCTCGGAGAAGATGAACATCGGGGTGATCCACGCCCACGGCGACCTGCTCCTCCTGCTCAACGACGACACCGAGTTGATCGATCCGACCGGTATTGCCACGCTCGTCGCTCACGTGGCGGCCGACGGGGTCGCCATGGCGGGTGCCAAGTTGCTGTTCGCCGACGGCACGTTGCAGCACGGTGGTCACGTGTACCACCACGATCTGATGCACGTCTGCCTGGGTTGGCGAGGGGATTCGCCCGGTCCGTGGCCGTTGCGTCCGCTCGCCGTCGAACGCGAGTGCAGCGGCGTCACGGCAGCGGCAGCGGTCGTGAAGCGATCTGCGTTCGAAGAGGTCGGCGGCTTCCCCGAAGGCCTCCCGCTGAACTTCAACGACGTCGACTTCTGTCTCAAGCTGCGTGCGCTGGGCCACCGCATCGTCTGGACCCCGTGGGCCACGTGGTACCACTTCGAGAGCAGGACACGTCTGCCTCGGCTCGCCGATGGCGAGTACGAGTTCATCGACGAACGCTGGCATCACGAGATCAACCACGACCCGTACTACAACGTCAATCTCGCCCCGAAGCGGGCCGATTGGCTGGAACGGCCGACACGCTCCGGTGCTCCTCCGATCGAGGCCCGACCCAACGTCGTCCAGCGGGCGCTCGCCCGGTTCGGCTCCGGCGGATGAGTCGAGCCGTCGACGTCTGCGTGGTCGTCCCGGCGGGCCGGTTCGATCTCGCCGGCCTCGTCGCAGCGCTCGGTGAGCAGCGACCCGGTCTCGGAATCGGTGCCGTCTGGTCCGGCGACGTGCACGGACGGCCGCCCCTCCCGGACGGTGTGCGCTGGGTCGATCTCGACCTCCCGGAACCGTCGGGAGTGGGATGGGGACGGCTGCTGGCGGCGCTCCCGCCGCGTGCCTACGAGTGGGCTCGTACGGGTCGGGCAGTGGCGCGGATCCTCCGGGGCGGCGGGTCGAGTGTTCTGGTCGTCCGGGCCGGTTCGGCCGTCGTGACGGGTCCGATCGACGAATGGTGGCCCTCGACGGGCGTCGCACTGATCGAGCGTGCGAGCCGACCGCTGCCCCTCGACGGGCTCGCTCCGTCGGGCTCCGATCTGGTGCGTCGGGGTCGCTGGTCGGACGCCGTGATCGGCGTCGCCGCCGATGCCGTCGACGTGATCGACGAACTGGCGACGTTGGCGACCGTGGCGGAACCCGCTGACGAGACCGAACGTCTGGTCGGTGCGGCCGTCGAGGGTTCGACGGTGCACGTCTCGACGCCGGCGTCGGGGTTGGTGATCGGTTGGCGTATCCCCGAGGGCCGCATCGGCGTGCTCGACGTGGACGATCTCGATCCCGTCGAGCCGTGGAGGGTCGGTTTCGAGGGCCGGCGACCGCGTGTGCTGTTCTCACGGTATGCCGGTCTGGCGGCCGCCGTGGACGCCGCGCGCCCACAGATCGGCGGGGAGGCGACGCCGGTCGCGCTGCCGGGCGGGGTCGTCGTCGACGCCTCGATCCGGACGTTGATGTCCGCGTCGATCAACGAGTGGCGACGTGGTGACGGGGAACTTCCGCCCGACCCGTTCGGTTCGGGCGCAATGCTCGAGTGGCTGCAGAGCCCCACGGCCCGCTCGGGCGGCGCGATCGGCCGATACTGGTTCGAGGAGTGGGCGCGACGACCGGACCTGCACGCCGCCTTCCCCGACCCGATGGGCGACGATCGCGAGCGGTTCCTCCGATGGGCCGAACAGAGCTGGCAGTCGGACGGCCGCTCGGCGATGATTCGCGCGACCGTGAGCCGGCCCGGTGACGAGTGGCGAGACGTCGGACGAGCACCGGGGGTGAACGTCATCGGCTACATCGCGTCCGATTCGGGCCTCGGCGACTTCACCCGGCGTCTGCACCGGAGCCTCGAGGAAGCGGGCGTGTCGGTGTCGGGCCTGCACTACGGGCGCACGGCGAGCCCCGTGGCCGGTGACGTGCCAGCGCTGACCACCGACGTCGGCCACGACGTGAACCTCATCACCGTCCATGGTGACCAGATGCGGTTCTTCGCCGACGATCACGGCGCCGCAGTGTTTCCCGGCCGTCGAAGCATCGGCTACTGGTTCTGGGAGCTGTCGGAACTCACCCCACGGGTGATCCAGAGCATCGACATGGTCGACGAGGTCTGGGCGGCCACCGAGTTCGTCGCCGATGCATATCGCCGCGTGACCGACAAGCCGGTCCGTGTCGTGCCGGTTCCGGTCCCCGAACCCGAACGATCGTCGGCCACACGGTCCGACCTCGGCCTCCCCGCGGATCGTTTCGTGTTCCTGGTGACCTTCGACCACCTGAGCATCACCGACCGCAAGAACCCGATCGGCGCGATCCGAGCGTTCGAACGGGCCTTTCCGCAACCGTCTGACGATGGCCCGATGCTGTTCGTCAAGACCCTCAATGCCGACGAACGTTGGTCGGAGCACGAGGAACTCCAGCTCGCGGCGTCGTCGCGTCCCGACGTGGTCGTCGTCGACCGTCACCTGAGTCGAGCGGACCAGATGCGGCTGATCGAGCTGAGCGACTGTCTGGTGTCGCTCCACCGCTCCGAGGGTCTCGGGCTCCACCTCATGGAGGCCATGTGGCTCGGCGTCCCGGTGATCGCGACCCGCTACTCCGGGAACCTCGATTTCATGGACGAGTACAACTCGGTGCTCATCGATGCCGAGTTGGTCCCTGTCGTCGATCGCCAGGGCTACTACCCGGCGTCGGCTGTGTGGGCGGAGCCCGACGCCGCGCAGGCGGCATCGGCGATGCGGCGCGTGGTCGACGATGACGCCGACCGGGCACGCATCGGCTCGGCCGCTCGACATGACATGATGCAACAACCGTCGATGACCCACACCGGGCATCTGATCGCACGACTCTGCCGAGAGGCAGTCCCGACTTCGGAGGAGTGACATGAGCCGGTTGAAGAGCACGGTCGGGTGGGTGGTTCGGGGCGGCGATCAGACCCGCTCCGAGCTGGCGGTCCAGACGGCTGCGATCCAGGACCTGCAGTCCAAGGTCGAGGCGCTGGCCTCCGACGCCGAACGGGTTCGCGCCGAGCTGCGGGGAGCGCTCGACGATCTGTCGGCCCGGATCGGCGCCATCGTCGAACGTCTCGATCGGATCGACGCGACGGTGGCCGACCACGAAGACGCCGTCGCATCGCTCGCTCGTGTCGCCGCGCCGCCCGCCGACTCCTAGCCCGGCGGCGCCGGCTGTGTCGACGCGAGCGACGGCCACTTCTCGACGAGGCGCTGCCGCTGCGGCGTGGTGTCGGGCGCGACGGCCGCTGCCGTCGAGGCGCCCCGATGGTGGACGACCGTCGAGTCGCCCACGACTCCGGTGCCGCCGTGCGGGCGGGCTCGGAGCGCCAGATCGACGTCTTCGTAATAGGCGGGGAAGAAGTCCTCGTCGAAGCCGCCCAGCAAGTCGAACATCGACCGTCGCATCAGCCAGCAGGCGGCCGACGCATAGTCGGGTCGCCCGATCCGTCCGGGACCGGGCGCGGACGTGATCGGCGCCGTCGATCCGTCGGCGAACAGGTGGTGACCGGCGGACTGCACCGTGCCGTCCGGCTCGTTCAGCACGGGCGCCGCGATCGCCAATCGGTCATCAGCGAGAGCGTCGAGCAGCGGTTCGATCCAACCTGTTGCGAACTCGACGTCCGGATTCACGAACGCGACCGTCGGAGCGGTCGAGTGCCGTACTCCTTCGTTGCATCCTCCACCGAACCCGATGTTCCGGCCGGGTCGGACGACACGAACCCCGGCCGTGTCGAGCAGCAGGTGGTTGCTGGTCCGATGCGGCCGATCGGGGTGCTCGTTGTCGACGACCACGACCTCGGCGTCGACCCCGGTCTCCTCGAGCGAGCGGACGAGCGATGAGATCGCCTCGATCACGACCGTGCCGGTGCCGTACGTGACCAGCACGAACGAGACCGTCGGTTCGGACGGGCGCGGCACACGCGCGACCGGTGCGGGTGACTGAGTCACCCACGTTTCCGTCCGCAGCGCCTGCGTCACGACCGGATGATTCGCCTGAGCCGCGCCCAGGCGGCGCGGGCCGGGCGGGCGACCCGGACGAGGGTCGAGTTCTCCCATGCGTCGACGTTCGCCCGGAGCGCGGCCCGCTCCTGCTCGAGCCCGCCGACCCGTTCGCGGAGAGCTGCGACCTCGGCGTCCAGCGCTGCTGCCGCGTCGGCATGATCGAGCGACGGCCAGTCGACGTCGGCGTCGTCGAGTGCATCCGTCAGACCGGCCGCTTCGTCGGTGCGGATCGCTTCCACGACGTACTGGAAGGTGTACGCCTCGGGGTCGGCTTCGATGAACGCGATCGCGTCCGAGCGCGACCGCTCGTGGTCGAACACGATGTCGCTCCCGAATCGCCCGATCCGAACCCGTTCCAGGCGAATGGCAACGAGCCCGGCGTGGTTCAACAACTCACGGAGCGACGTCTTGGTGAACCACCGCAGGTGGGTGTCGTCCATGAGCCCCGTCTGCTGATAGTCCCACCGGCCCTCCAGCAGCATGAGCCGCACGTCGATGTGGGCGACGTTGGGGACCGAGATGATCACGCGGCCACCCCGTGCCAGCAATCGAGCACGCGTCGCGCAGCGTCCGGCCTGGTCGGCGGAGGTGCTCGAGCACGTCACCGAAGATGATGACGTCGAACTCGTTCTGTTCGACCTCGGACAGCGGCGTGACGTCGAGGTCGACGACGTGCACACGGTCGGCGAACCCACGCGCCGCCTCGGCGGCCTCGGCATCGATCTCGACGCCGACGACGGTGTTCCCTGCGGCGACCAGGTGTTCGGTGACGTGGCCGACCGAGCACCCGACCTCGAGCACCCGGTGACCGTGGCCGGTCATCTGAAGTGCATAGCTGTGGGGATTGTTGGTCGCCGTCGGGTCGACCGTCTCCCGGTACACCTCCGACGCCATGATCAGCTCGTCATCGAGTGCTGGCGCTGATGCCAGCGGAACGCCGTGTCGAGGATCTCGTCGAGGCCGTACTCCGGCTCCCACCCGAGCAACTGCCGGGCGCGGGAGTTGTCGGCGTACGTCGTGCTCGGATCGCCGATCCGTCGTGGGGCCAGCTCGTGCGGCACGGGCCGACCCGCCACCTGCTCGATTCCGTCGAGGACCTCCTTCACCGACGATCCGACGCCGGTCCCGACGTTCACGGCAGTCGAGTCGCCGCCGTCCGCCAGATAGTCGATGGCAGCGACGTGAGCGGTGGCAAGGTCGACGACGTGGATGTAGTCGCGCACGCACGTGCCGTCGGGCGTCGGGTAGTCGGTGCCGTACACCTGGAGTGGGCTCCCGTCGGTGAGCAACGCCCGGATCGCGACCGGGATCAGGTTGAGGGCGTAGGTCCAGTCCTCTCCGATGCGTGAGTCGAAGCTGGCGCCCGCGGCGTTGAAGTAGCGCAGGCTGACGCTTCGCATCCCGTGCACGGCGCCGTACCAGTGCAGCACCCGCTCGACGATCGCCTTGGTCTCGGCGTAGACCGATTCGGGGGCGATGCGTTGGGATTCGTCGACGGGCACGTGCTCTGGTGTGCCGTACACCGAACACGACGAGGAGAACACGACGCGCCCCACACCGGCCCGGTGCGCAGCGTCGAGCAGGTGCACGGTTCCGTCGACGTTGTTGTGGAAGTACTTCGACGGGTCGACCATCGACTCGCCGACGTTCTTGTACGCGGCGAAGTGCACGATGGTGTCGACGTCGTGGTCGCGGCAGATCGTCTCGATCAGTGCCTCGTCGGCGATGTCGCCGACGACGAGCTCGGCGTCGATGACCGCATCGGCGGTGCTGAGCTCGAGCGTGTCGAGGACGACGACCGGACGGTCGGCCGAGCGAAGCGCTCTGACGGTGTGGGCGCCGATGTAGCCGGCGCCGCCGGTCACGAGAGTGGAGGCAGTCACGGTTCGGCACTGTACCGTTCGCTGCGTGATCGCTGCGGTCGTCGTGACGTTTTCGGCGCCGCCCGAGGTGCTCGACCGGTGCCTGAGAGCGTTGCGTGACGAAGGGGGCCTCGAACGGACGGTGGTCGTCGACACCGGTGGTTCGGCCACCGTCGCCGCCGATCTGGCCGACGACGTCGAGCTGATCCGCACGGAGAATCGCGGCTACGGTGCCGCGGCCAACCTGGGGTTCGCCACGGTCGACGGGGCGTCGTCGATCGTGCTGCTCAATGATGATGTCGTCGTCGGGACGGGTTGGCTGGCTCCACTCGTGGCCGCGCTGGAGCCGGATGACGTCGGCGCCGTCCAGCCGGCGCTCCTCGGTCCGGACGGCGACGTCGTGAGTCTCGGCGTCGAACTCGACAGATTCGGTGCGGGTACCGACATCGGTGACGGCCTGCCGCTCCCCGCCGACCTGCCGGTGCGCGACATCGACATCTTCACGGGTGGTGCCGTCATGTTCGACGCCCGCTTCCTTCGATCGACCGGCGGGTTCGACGAGCGTTTGTTCCTGTACTACGAGGACGTCGACCTGGCGCGGCGGGGCGGGCTGCTCGGATGGCGCTACCGCGTCGCGCCCGAGTCGACGGCGGAGCACCGCCGCGGTACGTCCACGAGTGCCCGGCGGGACGAGACGCGCTTCCTGCAGGAACGCAATCGGCTCTGGCTGGCGTTTCGCTTCGGTTCCGTCACCACCATCGGGCGTGCGATCTGGCTGTCCTTGCGGCGCCTGCGACACGAGCCGGTGGTCGTGCACCGTCGCGCACTGATCGCCGGGCTGGGCGGGGGCATGCGGCGCCTCGTCGAGCGAGTCCGTGACGCTCGCCACAGGCACGGTTCGTTCGTCGCCGGAACGGGTATCGGAGCATCGTGACCGAATTCCGTTCGCGCAATCGCTCCATCGCCACGGTTCCGGTCGAGCCAGAGCGGATCTGGGACGTCCTGACCGATCCCGGCCTACTCGCCGAGCTGACACCGCTGCTCGATCGGATCACCGCGAAGCGCGACGTCTGGACCTGGACCCTGGCGGGGATCTCCGGCCTCGGGCTGGAGATCGCGCCGACGTTCACCGAACGGATGACGTTCGTGCCGATCAGCCGCATCGACTACCACCACGAGCCACCTCCCGGTAGCACCGAGCGGGCCGGGGTCAACGGCACCTATCGGATCACGAAGGTCGACGACGGCGTGTCGAAGCTCGCGATCGACCTGTCGCTCTGCGTCGACCTGCCACTCCCCGGCTTCAGTCGTCGCGGCGTCGAGAAGATCATGGCGGGCACCATGGGCCGGACCGGTGACGGCTTCGCCCGAAATCTGTACCGGCACCTCGGCATCGATCCCGGCACCGTGACGATGCGGGTCCTCGAGGGGGAGGGCGGGTCGTGATCCCCGTCGTGCGACCCTCCGGTCCGGCTCGCCCGTGACGATCTCGAGCGTCGCCGTCATCGCGCTGGCCGTAGCCGGCTGGGCCTCGTGTTCGTGCCCCCTCGTGAAGGCATCTGGCATCGATCCTGGCTGACTGCGGTCGTGCTCACGCTGGCCTCCGTGGGAGTGCTGTGGGGATCCGGTGAGCTCTGCCGAGGCAGTCGGAGCGTTCTCCGTCGAGGCGGTGGTCGCCGGGGCCGTCGTCGGCGTCGCCTGGTTGGCAGCCACGCAACTCGGGCACGCGGTGCTGTGCCGTCTGCTGCTGTCGTTCATCGATCGGGTGCGGGACCTGTACTCCATCGCCGCCGGCGACCGGCGACGCGACGTGCTGATCGCAGTGGCCTCCCTGGCGGTGGCGGAGAAGCGTGTTCCGGCTCGTCGTGCAGCGCCAGTTCGGCGTCGTCGCCGGTGTCGCCGCCTACACCCTCGTCCAGGTCGTCGAGCGGAATTGGGTGTTGATCCTCGCGGGAGCTGCCTGCGGTGTCGTCTGGGGTCTCCTGTATGCGTGGAAGCAGAACCTGACGGCTCCGTTGCTCGCTCATCTGATCTGGACCGGTGCGCTGACGTTCGTCTGGCCGCTCCGAGGTGCGGTGACGCGCGGGTGCCCGAAGCTGGAAGTATCGCTCCTCCGCGCCGGCGTGGGCCTCGAGCTCGCGCTTGAGTCGCTCGGAGGCTCCTCGGCCGTTGCGCTCGCCGGCCTTCTCGGTGACGAGTTCGGATGCGTGTGCGCTGCGGGTCGTGGTCGGCTCGACGGGCGTCGAAGATCGTCATGATCGGGATCTGCCCGCTGTTCGTCTCGCGGAACATGACCGGCCGGCCGGCCGGCCCGCTCGCGGGGGGACCATCACCCGAAGGCGTGGTTCCGCGCGCTCGTCGTTGATCAGGATTGCCGTGGGGGACGATGTGGGCGTGCCCGGTGAGATCGACGCTCACACGGTCGGGTCACTCGTCGAGGTCGTTCGGCGCCTCAGGAGCGGTGACCGCCATGTCGACGCGGCCGACGTCACGTTCGCCGGCTCGGCGGCGCTCGGCGGCCAGTTGCGGCTCACGGGCGAGTGCTTCGGCGGCCGGCGAACGGTGCACCGTGTCACAGTGGCATCAGGTGCGTCGGATCGTCCGCCTCGCCCCGCGCTGTCGTTCGTCTGAAGCTCCTCGGATGCCGCCACGTACGATCGACGGCATGGAGCGTCCGCACACGGGCAAGTGGTTCGAGGAGTTGACACCGGGGCTGGTGATCCACCATGCGATCCGGCGCACGATCACCGAGTCGGACAACGTCATGTTCACGTCGATGACCATGAACCCCGCCTGGCTCCACCTCGACTTCGACTACGCCGCCAACGAGACCGAGTTCGGCCAGCCCCTCGTCAACTCGATGCTCACGGTGGCGATGGTGATCGGCATCAGCGTGCACGAGACGACGCTGGGTACCACGGTGGCGAATCTCGGCTTCGGCGAGGTCGTCTTCCCGGCTCCGCTGTTCCACGGCGACACGTTGCGTGTCGAGACCGAGGTCCTGGCTGGGCGACGGTCGCGGTCACGCCCGACCCAGGGGATCGTCACATTCGAGCACCGAGCGTTCAACCAGCACGACACGCTGGTGTGTCGTGCCGTCCGCGATGCCCTGATGCTCACTCGGCCCGACTGATCAGACGTCGCTCGACCGGATGCCCGCCAGCTCGACGACGCGCCGGGCCTGTGCTGCGAGCGGCTCGTCGACCATCTGACCTTCGAAGTCGATCGCAGCGACGCCGTTCGTCGATGCGGCCTCGTACGCGACCAGCAGTCGGTGGGCCCGGTCCACCTCGTCGGCCGTCGGCACGAACGCGTCGTTGGCGAGCGCCACCTGACCGGGATGAATGCACAGCTTCCCGGAATAGCCCATCGCCCTGGCTGCAGCCGCCTCGCGCACGAACCGCTGATCGTTTCGGAAGTCGGCGACGATCTGGTCGAGGACCGGGACGCCGGCGAGCCGGCCGGCGAGCGCGACCGTGCAGCGAGCCAGCGCGACCTCGTCGTTGCTCGCGGTACGGACGCCGCCCATGTCGGCGATGAAGTCCTCGGCGCCGAAATAGCCGGCGACGACCCGTGGGTGATTCAGGAGCAGTCGGGCATCGGCCACACCGAGCGCCGTCTCCAACCCGGCGAACACACCGAGCTCGGGGAACCCGGCCGCGTCGAGCGCGGACGTCACGGCATCGAGGCCGGCCACGGTGTCGACCTTGGGGACGATCACACCTGCCAGCTCTGCCACGAGACCGCCACGGACATCGTCGGCGAACCATTCGGTGGGCAGGCCGTTGACCCGGACGAAGACCTGACAGCCTGCTGCGGCCAGGCCGGGCGCCAACGATCGTGCCGTGGCGCGCCCGTCGGCCTTGGCGCCCGCGGGCGTGGCATCCTCGCAGTCGATCACGACGGCGTCGGCACCCCGGTCGGCGAGCCTGGCGATGAAGTCGGGCCGAACCGCAGGTGCGAAGAGGAGCGATCGGAGCCTGCCGACCGGCTTCACGCCCCGACCATCGATCGCTTCGCGACCTCCTCGAGCATCACTTCGGTGGCACCGCCGCCGATCGGCAGGATCCGAGCGTCGCGGTACATGCGCTCGACCGGTGTCTCGCGCATGTAGCCCATACCGCCGTGGAACTGGACGCAGTCGTACATGATCTGGTTGATCGCCTCGGCGCCGAACGCCTTCACTCCGGACATCTCCTTGATGTTGTCGAGACCCTGATCTCCGAGCCACGCAGCGTGGTACATCGATGCCCGGACGGCGTCGAGTTTCGCCTGGTTCATCGCCATCCGCTGCCGGATCGCGCCGAGATCGTAGAGGTGCCCGTCGAAGGCTCTGCGCTCCTGCGTGTACGCCAGCGTCTGGTCGATCGCCGCCTGTGCCGCCCCGACACCCATGCCGATCAACACCATCCGCTCGTTCTGGAAGTTGCGCATCGTTTCGTAGAACCCGCGGTGCACCGTACCGAGCACCTGATCGTCGGCGACCCACACGTCGTCGAGTACGAGCTCGGCGGTGTCACTGCATCGCCAGCCGTGCTTGTCGAGCTTCTTCGCGACCGTGAAGCCCTCCGTGCCGGCCGGCACCAGGAACATCGTGATGCCGTACTTGTTGTCGGGGTCGGTCTTCGCGGCGACGATGGTGAGGTCGCCGTAGACGGCGTTGGTGATGAACGTCTTGGTGCCGTTGATGCGCCATCCGTCGCCGTCTGTGACGGCGCTGGTGCGGATCCCGGCGACATCGCTGCCGGCGTCGGGTTCGCTGACGCCGATCGACAGGATCGTCTCGCCCGACATCATCCCCGGTAACCAGCGCTCGTGCTGCTCGGGCGAGCCCGAATGAACCAGGTGGGGCCCGGCCATGTCGGTGTGCACGAGCACCGTGACGTCGAATCCGGCATAGGTCGACGAGCCGAGCGCCTCGGACAGCGTGGCCGATGCCAGCATGCCCAGCCCGAGGCCGCCGTGCTCTTCGGGAACACGCAGGCTGAACATGCCGAGTGCGCCCATCTGGTGCAGGACCTCGCGCGGGACCTTGCCGGCCTCCTCCCACTGATCGCCGTGCGGCGTCACCTCTTTGGCGACGAACTCGACCGTCTGGTCGTAGATCGCCTGGAGTTCGTCGGTCATGTAGATGTTGCGATGCGTCATGGTGGGGCTCCTGGAGCGGTCGGGGTCAGTCGGAGGATGCTTCGGTGGATGGTTCCGAGTGCGATGGGGTCGATTCGAACGTGACGAGGACCTGGCTCGATGTGACCTGGTCCCCGGGTGACACGTGCACCTCGGCGACGGTGCCGTCGATCGGGGCGGTCAGGGTGTGGAGCATCTTCATCGCTTCGATCACGATGCAGGTCTCACCTGCCGTCACGGTCTGCCCGGACTCGACGCCGACCTCGGTGACGGTGCCGGGGAACGGGGCGGTGACCGCGTCGCCGTGAGCCGCGCCGCTCACGGCCTCGCCGGCCCAGATCTCGGAGCGGTGCGGCACGGTGAAGTGGTGTGGGTAGTCGTCGATCGTGACGGTGATCGTGCGATGGTACGAGTCGACGCAGATGCGAGGGTGGGGTGCGGCGCCGCCGGCCGACGCGTCGGCATCGTGCCGCCTCGGGGACGCGGACCAACCCTCGGTCGAGATCGAGTCGGATGCCGCCCACTCCGACGGCTTGGCCTCGTGGAGCTCGCCATCGATCGAGCGCAGCACGAGGGGGACGTCGGGGCGGTGCGGTGTCACCCGGAAGGATCCGAGCTGCTCGAACAACGAGTCGCCCCCCGTCGGCCCGCCGTCCCATGCCCGGGCGGCAAACGGTGCGGCCGTCGTCGGGTCCGCAGGGATCGTGGTCTCGTCGAGGAAGCGGGTCGTCACGCGCCCGTTGACCACGGGGACCTGCTCGATGAGCCAGCGGTGGAAGGGGGCGGTCGTCACGACGCCCTCGATGCGGAGCCCGTCGAGGTGGCCTCGGAGTGTCGCCAGTGCGGTCGCACGGTCCTCGTCCCAGACGATCAGCTTGGCGATCATCGAGTCGTAGAAGGGGGTGACCTCGTCGCCCTCGCGCACCGCAGCGTCCCATCGGAAGCGACCAGATGGCTGCTCGCCGAACGGGAGGTCGCAGCCGATGTGAAGCCGCTCGATCCGGCCGATGTCGGGGCTGAATCCGTCGGCCGGGTTCTCGGCATTGATCCGACACTCGAACGCGTGGCCCGTGAACGTGACGTCGCCCTGGGTGATCGGGAGCGCCTCGTCCTGCGCGGACCGGATCATCAGCTCGACGATGTCGATGCCGGTGACCTCTTCGGTGACCGGATGTTCGACCTGGAGGCGGGTGTTCATCTCGAGGAAGAAGAACTCGCCCGTCTCGTCGTCGACGATGAACTCGACGGTGCCCGCCGAGTCGTACCCCATGGCGGACGCGAGCGTCACGGCGGCGCCGTGCAGGCCGGCGCGGGTCGCGTCGGGCAGATTCGGGGCGGGTGCCTCCTCGAGCACCTTCTGGTAGCGACGCTGCACCGAACACTCGCGGGTGCCGAGGTGGATCACGTGGCCGTGCCGGTCACCGACGACCTGGACCTCGACGTGGCGTGGCCGCGTGATGTACCGCTCGACGATCATGGCGCCGTCACCGAAGCTCCGCTCGGCCTCCGACGACGCTTCGGCGAGCGCCGCCGCGAAGCCGTCAGGCTCGTGGACGATGCGGATGCCCTTGCCGCCCCCGCCCGCCGCAGCCTTGACGAGCACCGGGAATCCGATCGCAACGGCGGCGCTCGCCAGGTCGTTCGGGTCCTGCGATGCGTCGTAGCCGGGGATGATGGGCACGCCGGCGACGGCTGCGATGCGTCGGGCCTCGATCTTGGAGCCCATCCGCTCGACGGCCTCGGGATGTGGGCCGATCCACCGGGCCCCGGCTGCGACGACGGCGCGGGCGAACCCGGCGTTCTCGGCGAGGAAGCCGTAGCCGGGGTGCACGGCGTCCGCGCCCGTGTCGACCAGTGCAGCGAGGAGTCGGTCATGCGACAGGTACGACTCGGCGAGCGCTGCCGGGCCGAGCCGGTACTGCTCGTCGGCTTCCTGAACGTGCGCGGCCGAACGATCGGGATCGCCGTACACGGCGACGGTCGTGTGACCGAGGCGGTGCGCGGTTCTGATGATGCGGCGCGCGATCTCGCCCCGATTGGCGATCAGGATCTTCATGAGGTCGCTCCGATCACATCCGGTAGACGAGGCCGGGTCCGGCCACTGGTTCGTCCTGACGGGCGGCGAGCGCGAGGCAGAGCCCGAGCACGTCGCGGGTCTGGTCGGGCTCGATCAGGCCGTCGTCCCACAGGCGACTCGTGGCGTAGTACGGATTCGACTGCGTCTCGTACTGGTCGCGGACTTCGGCGCGCAGCTCGGCGATGTGCTCGTCGGTCGTCTGGTCGCCCTTCATGCCGGCGAGGCGGATGTCGACCAGTACGGTCTCGGCGGTCTCGGCCGACATGGTGGCGATGCGCGAGTTCGGCCAGGCGAACAGGAAGCGGGGCTGGAACCCGCGCCCGCACATGCCGTAGTTGCCGGCGCCGTACGCCCCACCGGTCAGCACGGTGTAACGGGGCACGGTGGCATTGGCGACGGCGGCGACCATCTTTGCGCCGTTCTTCGCGATGCCACCGGCCTCCGAGTCGCGGCCCACCATGTAGCCCGACGTGTTCTGGAGGAACACCAGCGGCACGCGGCGCTGCTCACACAGTTCGATGAAGTGGGTGGCCTTCAGGGCCGACTCCGAGAAGATGATGCCGTTGTTGGCGATGATGCCGACCAGGTGGCCGTGGATGCGGGCGAACCCGGTGACGATCGACTCTCCCCAGTCGGGCTTGAACTCGTGGAATCGGGAACCGTCGACGAGTCGGGCGATGATCTCGATCGCCTCGAACGGGACGCGGTCGTCGGCCGAGATCACACCGTACAGCTCACCGATGTCGTGGGCGGGTGGCTCCACGTCCGGCCGCCAGTCGACCCATGGTTGTCGTTCGTCGAGACGGCGTCGCGATGTCGTCTCGCAGATCTCGCGGAGCTTGCCGTACGCCTCGCGCTCGCTCTGGGCGAGGTAATCGCTGACACCCGACGTGTACGTGTGGAGCTGGGCGCCGCCGAGGTCGTCCGGCTCGATGATCTCGCCCAGAGCGGCCTTCACGATCGGTGGTCCGCCCAGGAAGATCCTGCCGATCCCGTCGACCATGATCACCTCGTCGGACAGCGCCGGGACGTACGCCCCGCCGGCCGTGCATCCGCCCAACACGACCGACAGTTGCGGCAGGCCGGCGGCGGAGAGCCGCGCCTGCCGGTAGAACGATCCGCCGAAGTGGTCCTTGTCGGGGAAGATCTCGTCCTGCAGCGGGAGGAACGCCCCACCGGAGTCGACCAGGTAGATCACCCCGAGGTCGTTCTCGAGGGCGATGTCCTGCGCTCGGACGTGCTTCTTGATCGCCATCGGGACGAGCGATCCGCCCTTGACGGTGGCGTCGTTGGCGATGAACATCCACGGCACCCCGTGCACGACGCCGACACCCGTGACGATGCCTGCCCCCGGTACCTCGTCGTCGTACTGACCGTAGCCGGCGAGTGGAGAGAGCTCGATGAAGGCCGAGCCCTCGTCGATCACCATGTCGATCCGGTCGCGCACCAGCACCTTCCCGCGGGACAGGTGCCGCTCGATGGAGCGCTCGCGGCCCGGGCCGCCGTCGATCGCCCACTGCTGACGTCGGCGGAGTTCCAACACGTCGGACACGTTGTGCTCGGAGTTCTCGGTGAACCGATCCGACGACGAGTCGATCTTCGACGCGATCTGCCTCATGCCGCGACTCCGTTCCAGAACTGCTGGGTGATCGACTCGGCGAATCGGTCGAGATTGCCGCGGGCCGGATCGAACCACTCGACCGACGAGTTCATCGCTCCGAACAGCGCGAGCCGACTGATGTTGACGTCGGTGCCCGGTCGGAGGCGACCGGTGCGCCGAAGCTCGACCAGCAGGTTCGACCAGCGGGCCTCGTAGGCGTCGCGGAGCGGCACGACGGCGTCGCGAACGACCTCGGGCGAGGTGCGGAAGGTCATCACGTGGGCAGCGGTGTACGGCCCGTTCTCGAACAGCGCCGCCAGGTGGGCTCGCACGTGGGCGCCGATGCGCACGTCCGGTGCCTCGCCGCCGGTGGCGGCCTCGGCGTCGTCGAAGGCCGTCTGCATGACGTCGATGCCGCGGCGGAGGATCTCCGTCAGGAGCTCGTCTTTCGAGGCGAAGTGGTAGTACAGCGAGCCGGCCTTCATGCCGACCTCGTCGGCGAGTTGCCGGAGTGAGGTGCCCTCGTATCCGTGGCGCAGGAAGAGCGTCGCGGCTTCGTCCATGATCCGGTCTCGGCCGGAGTCCGAGGTCGTGGGCGTTGGCGGGGACACGAGCACGATGACAACCTACCTAACGACCGTTAGGTCGTCAAGCTCGACGGTTGCATCGAGGGGTCGCTGATACCTTTGATTTCGTGGTCGTGACCGAGCATCGAACCGAGCGTTGGGTGGCGCTGCTCCGCGGCATCAACGTCGGTGGCGCCAACCGGATCGCGATGGCCGAACTCCGCGCGACCGTGATCGACGAGGGCGCGGCCGACGTCGAGACCTACCTGCAGAGCGGCAATGTCGTGTTCGCCCACCCCTCTACCGACGCCGGCGAACTGGCGGCGACGATCGGTGCGGCCGTCCAGCGCCGGCACGGGCTCACGGTGCCGGTCGTGATGCGCACCGGGACCGAGATGGGCCGGGTTGCCGTCACCCACCCCGACGACGGCGTCATCGAGCCGAAGTGCCTGCACGTCGTGTTCTTCGATCGAACACCGTCGGATGAGTCGGCGACGACGCTCGACGCCGATCGGTACGCACCCGACCGTTTCCACATCGACGGGCGAGAGGCGTACGTGACGTATCCCGACGGATCAGCGCGCTCGAAGCTCACGCTCGACGTGTTCGAGAAGGCGTTCGGTGTCACGGCGACGGCGCGGAACATGAACTCCGTGCGCCAACTGGCCCGGCTGGCAGGTGGGCCGATCGGGGAACGTTCCGAAAAAGATTGACCGTTCGCGTATCAACCCTCGGTGCCTCGCATCTGTGACCTGCATGGGCCCGACATCACGACTCCTGGTGCCCACCGGCGTAGAGTCCCCGAGATGGCGTCCGAGTCCAGGCTTTCGCCCGAGCAGCCCCTCGCGACCCTGGTCGCCGGGGCGCTCGACGGCCGAAGCGCTGCCTGGGACGCTCTCGTCGTCCGCCTCGAACGAGTGGTCTGGAAGTCGGTCAACATGATGACGTACGACCCCGAGATCCGCGACGATGCCTTTGCCGCCACCTGGTTGCGGCTCGCCGAGCGGCTCGACACGATTCGCGAGCCCGAGAAACTCCCCGGTTGGCTGGCGACCACGGCCTGCAACGAAGTGCGCCAGATCGTCCGGCAGCGGGGCCGGAACCACATCTCGCTCACCGAGTCGTGGGGCTCGTCGGGCGGTGTCGGCGACCTGCTCGAGACGCTGACCGACGATTCGGGGGAGCATTCGGACGACCTCGTCGCGGCCGAACAACGCCGGACCGTCCGAGCCGCCTTCGGACGTCTGGACGAGAACTGCCGCGAGATCGTCACCGTGCTCGTGCTTGCCGATCCGCCCCTGCCGTACGACGAGGCGAGCGATCTGCTCGGTCGGCCGATCGGTTCGCTGGGGCCCGCCCGGCGCCGATGCCTCGACAAGATGAGAACGCTGCTCGACGAGACCTCGGGAGGTACGCCATGAGCGACACGCCAGATGCCAACCAGACGCTGCTGGCCCGAATCGGGAACGCATTCGACGACCTGGAACCGATTCCAGCCCGACTCACCGACGCGGCGAAAGCCGCCTTCGGGTGGCGTCGCGCCGATGCGGAGCTGGCCGAGTTGCTGTTCGATTCGGCGAACGAGGAACTGGTCGGCGTCCGTGGCTCGACGTCCGATCGCCGCTCCTTCCGGTTCGGTGCCGACGATTTCGTGTTGCGGGTGCACCTGACCCCCTCGACGCTGATCGTGATGGTCGAGCCGCCTGTGTCGGTGCCGTGCCGCGTGACCACCGGGGAACACGGCGATGAACACCGGACCGACGACTTCGGTGAATTGGTGGTCGACGCACCGGACCTACCGGCCCGGGTCGAGATCGATCTGCCGAGCGGCACCGTCGTCACCCCGTGGATCACGGGGTGACCGTTCATTCGCGGGAACCGACGACCGGCATCGCTTGACGATGTGCGGTCGCACACACCGGCCGCCGGGACTTCGGTCCGGCGGCCGGTGCGCGTGCGATCCCGCCGATGAACGTGTCGCTCAGGGCGTATTGACGACGGTGCCGAGACCCGGATAACGAAAGTGGCCGGGCCGGTCGAGCAGCCACGCCGCGGCATCGCCGGGAAGACCCTGCTTGTTCCGGTTCATCCATTCCCAGGCGATCGCCGCCGCCACGATCGGACCCGAGAACGAAGTGCCACTCCACTTCGCCCACCCGTCGAAGTCTTCTGCGTCGTGCCCGGCGTCACGGCCGATGTCGAAGAACGTGCTCACCACGTCGACGCCGGGGGCGCATGCATTCACCCACGGTCCGTAGTTGGTGAACCACGCCGGCCCGGTCGGGCCGAGCGCGCCGACGCCGATCACGTTCTCGAACGACGCCGGCCAGGTCGGCCGGCACGACGCGTCGTTGCCGGCCGAGGCGACGAAGACGACCCGGTCGCGGATGAGTTCGGAGGCGGTGTCGGGCGGTGCCTCGTACGCCTCACCCGCTTCCTTCGCCCGCTGCTTCTCGGCTTCCTCGGCGGCTGCCCGCGCCGCAGCCGCGTACCCGTTGTATCTCGACTGGATCGTCGCGATCGCGGACGCGATCGCGATCGGTGGGTCGTCCTCATCGCAGAACCCACCGAACGACATCGTCACGATGTCGTACAGCGGTTCCTCGGAACCGTCGTTCGGGAAGTGTTGGTCGAGGATCCGCGCGATCGTGGCATCGTCGGTGTCGCCGTACGAACTGATGGCTCGTACCGGCGTGACCCGACTGCCCGGAGCGAGATTGGAGAAGATGCCGGCGATGAAGGTGCCGTGACCTCCCGCGGGGTCGAGCCTCCCGTTGCCGTCCGCGTCCCACCGGTCGCGATTGGTGTCGGGGTCCGGTGGCGGGAACGGGACGATGCAGTCCTTGAGCATGCCGAAGGCGAGTTCGGCGTCCTTCGATGCGTCGGCCGGACCGGCGCCGGCACGGAAGATGTTGCTGGAGGCTCCGGTGTCGACGACGAGCACGTTGCAGGTCACGTCGTTCCCGTCGGCGTCGGTGCGCTTGAGCCGTCCCGAGAGCTCGTCGTCCGTCGGAGCGATCGCGGGCAGCGCGGTGGACTCGCGCGATCCGACGACTTGTCCGGTCCAGGCCCCGCAGTCGGGCGCACAGGTACAGCACCCCGGCGCGTGACCCGCAGGATACGGCGTCCCGCTCGGATACGGCGTCCCGCTCGGATACGGCGTCCCGCTCGGATACGGCGTCCCGCTCGGATACGGCGTCCCGCTCGGATACGGCGTCCCGCTCGGATACGGCGTCCCGCTCGGATACGGGGTCCCGCTCGGATACGGGGTCCCGCTCGGATACGGGGTCCCGCTCGGATACGGGTTCCCGCTCGGATACGGGTTCCCGCTCGGATACGGGTTCCCGCTCGGATACGGGTTCCCGCTCGGGTTGGCGTTGGCGATGGGGTGCGCGAAGAGCACGTGGTTGGGGCGGGCGACGAATCCCTGGGTGCGGAGCTCGCTCGCGAGGGCGAGCGGGTCGGGAATCGCGCGAACGAGGACCAGGTCGTTGGGATGCAGGTCGGCCGGGAGACCACTCGTGTCGGCGTCGGGGGCGCTGGCGTCGAGTTCGCCCGACGAGTCGGTCGCCGCCGCGTCCTTGGTATCCGGCGACGGGTCTGGGCCGGGTTCGTTCGGCGGGCGGCGCTCGAGGATCTTCACGACCGACAGGGATGCTCGGTCGCGGCCGAGTCGCGTTGCGATCGCATCCAACGCACTGGCAGTCGTGATGACTTGATTGGGCCGGTAGGCGAAGCCGCCTCGCGAGCCGTCGGCCCGCAACTGGACTCGACGATCCCATGGCGTGGTTGGTTGCGACATGTCCGGCCTTTCGACGTCAGAGTGCTGGCCATGAGAGCATGACACGTGGCCGAGGGTGGGCGCAGCGACTTAACCGACATCGGCTACTGGGACCGGCTCGTACAGGGTGGTCCCGGCGAGGCGCTGGCGCAGGTGCGGACCGCGCTCGCCGACCCGTCGACCGGCGACGTCGGGCGGGCGCTTGCGCACGGTGCAGCGGCGAGGTCGTTCTACGAGCTGGGCCGTCTTCACGAAGCGCTCGCAGCCGCTCGATCGGCACTCGAGGTTGCCGGCTCGACTGCGCTCGAGGTCCGCTCCGCCGTCTCCATGACGGCCTCCGTCATTCTCGCCGAGGCCGGATTCCTGAGCGAGGCGCTCGAGGGCCTCGAGGAGTTGGCGGCGGAGACGACCGGGGTCGATCTCGGCCGGTTCCGTCTGCAGATCGGCTACGTGCTCCATCACGCCGGACGGTTGAACGAGGCGCTCGCCGAACTCGATGTCAGCGAGCGGCTGTTCCATGAGGGTGGTGAGGCTCGCGACCGGCTTCGCGTCCATCAGAACCGGGGACTGGTGCTCCTCCAGCAGGGGCGGCTGAGCGAGGCCGAGTCCGATTTCGAGATCGCCGAGCAAATCGCCGAATCCCTCGGGATGACCGCAGCGCAGGCGCAGAGCGTGGCCAACCTCGCCGTACTGCGCGGTCGGGCTCGTCGCCTGACCGAGTCGCTCCGCGCGTTCGAGCGAGCAGGTGACCTCTTCGAACGGGCCGGGAACCCTGCCAGAACGGTTGCGCACGCCGAGATCGATCGGGCCGAGGTGATGATGCACTCGGGTCTGCTGCTCGATGCCGTCGAGGCCGGCCGTGCCGCTGTCGAACTGGTCGAGCCGAGTGGCAATCGGATGCTCATCGGCGATGCGCAACTGATGGTCGCCCGCGCGCTGCTCGCCGCCGGACGAGCGAGGCAGGCGGTGACCGCTGCCGAGCGGGCAGCGAAGATCTTTGCGGAGTCGGGTCGCAGCGACATGCTGAGTCACGCCGCTGCCGTCAGCGTGACGGCTCGGCTACGCGGTGCTCGTACCGAGGCGACCTGTGACGAAGCGCTGCGGGACGCGGCAACGCTCGCCCGCGAGCTGAGAGCCAGCGGGTGGCAGTCCGGCGCCGATGAGCTGATGATCGAGCGGGTTCGTGCCGCATCGAGATTTCGGCGGCTCGACGACGTTCGGGTGGACCTCGACCGGCTTCGCCTGGGGACGATCGACGGGCAGCGCCAGACTGCGCTGCCCGGGTGGTACGCGGAGGCGCTGGTGCGGGCGCATGACCACGACGTCACCGGCGCGCTCGACGCCTGCCGTACCGGGCTGGGCCTTCTCGACGACATCATCGCCGAGGCGGCATCGCTCCAGCAGCGATCGGCGGCGATGCGACTGGGGCACGATCTGAGCCAGCTGACCATCGAACTCGCTGTGTCGCAAGGTGACGCGGACACGGTGCTGGCCGCCGCCGAGGGAACCCGCGCTCGCGCGTTGCACGACGAGCTGCTCGAGCGCGAGCGTCATCGTCCGCTCACCGAGGAGGGAGCGATCGGTCTCCGGAGCGAGCTGAGCGCTCGTCTCGGGGACCGGACGCTGGTGGAGTGGGTCGTCGCGGGTGACGAGATCTGGGCCGTGGTGTTCGATGCCGACGGGAGCCGTCTCGTCGAGATCGGGGACCGCAACGAGATCATGCGTGCTCGTGACGGTGTGCTCGTGTGGCTCGATGTGGCCGCGACGGAGCCGGACGGCTCGAGTGCGCGGGCCGGGAGGGCGATGGAACGACTCGACCAGCTGCTCATCGAACCCCTCGGCCTGCCGGGCGGCGGGGGTGTGGTACTCGTCCCCGTCGATCTCCTCCACGGGATCCCGTGGTCGGGCCTCCCCAGCTTCGCCGCGCGTCCGGCCACGCTCACCCCGAACGCTCAGGTCTGGCTGGAGGCCGACCGGCGGTCCGTCGTCGGCGTGCGGTCGGTCGGGCTCGTGATCGGTCCCGGGCTCGATGGGGTGGAGGCGGAACGAAGGGGTGTCGAAGGAGCGCACGGTGGCGTCGCGGTTGCGGCCGGAGCGGGTGCGACGGCGTCGACGGTCCGGTCGATGTTCGCCGGCTCCGACCTCGTTCACGTCGCCGCGCACGGCACGTTTCGGTCGGACCACCCGCTGCTGTCGACGTTGCGCCTCCACGACGGGGAAGCCACGCTGTTCGACGCCGTGCCCGAGCGGGTTCGGTCGCAGCTGATCATCCTGTCGAGCTGCGAGGGTGGCGCGCAGGGCACGACGGACGGATCGGAGGTTCTCGGCCTGTCGGCAGTGCTGCTCGCGCGTGGCGCCGCCTCGGTCGTCGCGCCCTTGACCGTCGTTCGTGATCTCGAGTGTGCGGACTTCGTCGCCGACGTGCATCGTGAGCTCGCCTCGGGTGAGACGATCGCGTGCGCCATGGCGAACGTCCGTGAGCGGTGGCTGGCCGACGACGATCTGAGCCGGTGGGCGGTCGCCTCGTCGTTCACCTGCTTCGGTTCCGGCCGCGTCACGATCGCCGGCTGAGGCACCGCGCCCGTACGCTTCCGGTCATGCCGGAAGGTGACACGCTCCGCCGGCTGGCGGATCGCATCAACGATCGCTTCGCCGGTGACCGGGTCGAACGGTCGGTCACGCGCGATCCGCGCCTCACCGGCGTCGATTTCACCGGCGCCGTGCTCGTCGCCGCCGACGCGTACGGGAAGCACCTGTTCGTTCGATTCGACGACGGTCGCTCGCTGCACGCCCATCTCCTGATGACGGGCGGGTTCGAGGTGGGGCGGCCATCCCGCGAGGCGGAGTGGAAGCGGCGGGTCGAGCTGTGGTTCGACAGCGGTCGTCTGACGGGTGTCAGCGTGCCGATCCTCGGTGTTCTCCCGACGAACCGCGAACACGAGATCACCGACCGGCTCGGCCCCGATCTGTGCGATCCGGCCGAGGTGCCCGACGTCGACGTGATCGTGGCGCTGATGGCAGCCGACCCCGACGCACCGCTGACGGGCGCACTGCTCGACCAACGAAACGTCGCCGGATTCGGCAACATCTATGCGAACGACGTGCCGTTCATCACGGGAGTCAATCCATTCCAACCGGTGGGGAGCATCGTCGGGCTCGGCGCCCTCGTCGCAGTCGGGACGGCACTGATTCGCACGAACGCCGAGCGTGGTCCGCAGAACACGACCGGTCGACGGCTCCACACCGATGCCCGCTGGGTGCACGGCGTCGGGAAGCGCCCCTGCCCGATCTGTGGCTCGCGACTCGAGTACTGCGGCGATCAGGAGACGGCGTGGCGGCGATCGATCACCTGGTGTCCGACATGTCAACCACGGCGCGACCGCGTCGACGTCGATGTCGTTCGGACGCGACGGCTGATCGGTCTGCACCCAGCGGTGAAGCAGGCGATCTTTCCGCCTGCTTCACCGTGACATCCGGGTCGATGACGTCAGGGCGCTGAGCGCCCGGCCATCAGCCGAAGTCGTAGTCCCGGCGGGATCGCAGGACCAGCACGCCGCCCATCATCATCATGAGGGCGCCGAACGTCATGAGCACCCGGGCACTGTCGGTACCGGTTCGGGGAAGCTCCTGGCTGACCGAGCCGCCCGTCGTGGTCGGCGGAACCGTCGGCGGGACGGTCGTGGTCGTGGTCGTGGTCGGCGGGAAGACGACGGGCGGACGGGTGGTGCTCGTCGTCGAGGTCGAGGTCGAGCTGGCGACGCTCGATTCCGGCGGCGTCGTCGGTGGTGTCGTGGGCGGTGTGTCTGGTGGCGTGGTGGGTGGTGTGGTGGGTGGCGTCGTCGGTGGTGTGGTGGGCGGTGTGGTCGGCGGCGTCGTCGGTGGTGTGGTGGGTGGCGTCGTCGGTGGTGTGGTGGGCGGTGTGGTCGGCGGCGTCGTCGGTGGTGTCGTCGGTGGTGTGGTGGGTGGTGTGGTGGGTGGCGTCGTCGGTGGTGTGGTGGGCGGTGTGGTCGGTGGTGTGGTGGGTGGTGTCGTGGGCGGCGTCGTCGGCGGGGCGTCGTTGCCCTTACAGAAGTGTGCGTGAACGGCGAGCGCCCCGGTGCTCCCGAGCACGTCGATCGTCTGGTTGTTCATCAGCGATCCGTTGCCGAAGGTGGTCGTGGCGCCGCTGTCCAGCAGCACCGCGACGTACGTCACCGGGCTGTTGGGGACCTGAATCGTGGCTGCAGGTGGAGCGAAGGTGTCCTCGTAGATGAAGGTCGCTCCGGGTGGGCACGGCAGCGCATCGGGCGGCGACGCGGTCGCCGGACCGGACATGAGACCGACCGACATCGAGATGGCGCCGAACGCAGCGAGAATCACCCCGAGTGTGCGGCGTCGGTCGAGTCGTGACAGCCTCGAAGCGGCCGCGTGCAGAGCGTGAGATCCTGTATCCATCACCTGGACACAGTAGTAGAACACCGTCGTCCGGGGTGAACTCTGCGCCATCTTCTTGACGCAATGCCACCAGACTGCGCCGATGTTTCACCACCGGTGGCGCGACGTCCGCCAAGAGTGGTAGGGGTGTCAGGATTGATCGCGGAGGAAGCGGCGGAGGATCTTCCCGCTCGGCGACTTCGGGATCTCGTCGGTGAACTCGACGATCCGGATGTGCTTGTAGTGCGCAAGGTGACCGGCGACGTGCGCCTTGACCTCGTCCTCGGTCAACTCGGCTCCGGGCTGGCGTACGACGAATGCTTTCGGGAGCTCGCCGGCCTCCTCGTCGGCCACGCCGATGACGGCGACGTCGGCCACCTTGGGATGGGCGATCAGCAGAGCCTCCAGCTCCGCAGGGGGCACCTGGAATCCCTTGTACTTGATGAGCTCCTTCACGCGATCGACGATCGAGACGTGATGGTGCTCGTCGATCACCGCGACATCCCCGGTGTGCAGCCAGCCGTCGTCGTCGATCGTGTTCCGCGTGGCGACGTCGTTGTTGAGATACCCGATCATCACCTGAGGGCCGCGAACCCACAGCTCGCCCTCCTCGCCCACGTCCCGGTCCTCCCCGGTCTCAGGATCGACGAGGCGGCACTCGGTGTTCGGGACGGTGACACCGCTCGTGCCGGGACGGAAATCGCCGACGACCGTGCAGTGGCTGACCGGGCTCAGTTCGGTCATGCCGTAGCCCTGCACGACCTCGCACCCGACTCGGTCAGCTGCTTCGGCGGCCAGTTCGGCGCCGAGCGGAGCAGCGCCGGAGAAGACCTGCTTGAGCGAACTCAGGTCGTACTGGTCGACCAGGGGGTGCTTGGCGAGCGCCAGCACGATGGGCGGCACGGCGAAGAACCGCGTCACCTTGCGTTCCTGCACGATCGACAGCGCCATCTCGAGATCGAACCGAGGCATGGTGATCACGGTCACTCCGTTGGCCAACGACGCGTTCATCAGCACCTGCATCCCGTAGATGTGGAAGAAGGGGAGGAACGACAGCGCCGCTTCCCCCTCATCGTCGAACTGGATGCACGGCGCAGCTTGCGCCAGGTTCGCCACGAGGTTGTGATGGGTGAGCATCACGCCCTTCGGGAGGCCGGTGGTGCCCGACGAGTACGGGAGCACCACCACGTCGTTCGCCGTGTCGACGGGCACCTGCGCGATCGGCTCACCGAGCAGGGCCATCGCATCGCCGACGTCGGCGCCCGACTCGCCGCCGCCATCGAGCGACAACACCTCGGTGACGTCGGTGCCCTCGATCGCCGCCACCGCGGTCTCGGCGAACATGCCGATCGTGATCAACAGCGACGCTCCGGCGTCCTGCAGCTGGAACCTGACCTCCTCGGCGCCGTACGTCGGATTGATCGTCGTGATCGTGCCGCCCGCGACCGCAACTCCGTGGAACACGATCGCGTACTCGGGGATGTTGGGAGCCATGAGGCCGAGCGTGTCGCCCTTGCCGAATCCCCGCTCGGCGAGGCCGCCGGCGAACCGATGGATCAGGTCGCGCAGCTGTGCGAACGTGTACGTCCGCCCCGACGGCCCGTCGATGACCGCGGCTCGATCCGGTGTCTCGTCCGCCCATCGCATGACGAACTCGGTGATCGGCACGTCGGGGACCTCGACGTCGGCGAGGGGGCTTCGGTGGATGATCATGGCGACGACATTACGTCGTTCGCGATCGTGCGGAGGAAGCGCTCGGCGGCGCGTGCCGACTCCTGCCGCCAGACGTCGACGACGCTCTCGGGCGGGATCGACGTCAGCGCCTCGATGACCGGTCGAAGCTGGTCGAGTTGTCGTCGGACGAGCTCGCCCGATGACGCTCCCGCACGTTCGTCGAATCGCAGCTTGAGCAGGAACTCGGTACGGAGATCGCGAAGGTGACCGACCGGTTCCGACCGCCAGCGATGGGTGACGCGGCGCCCCGCGGCATTGATCCGTAGCTCGGCGCGGCGGCCGACCGTCGTTCGTTCGATCAACCCGTCGGTGGTCAGACGTTCGATCGACCGATACGTGAGTGGCCGGCTGAGCGACCAGATCCGGCCGACGTCGCCGCTCGGGGTCAGGAGCTTGACGATCGCCCATCCGTGGACGGGGCCCTCCGCGACGAGCGCGAGGCAGACCTGATCCGCGAGTGACAGGGGCTGCTCCGGCATGAGCGGAGTGTAGGAGCGCGAGGTCGCACTAGTCAGCACGTGACTAGTGTGGCCCGATGCCCGCACCCCGGATGATCGTCGTGTCGGCGACGGTCGCCCTCGTGGCCGCCGGTTCGGCGGCATGCGGGTCGGGCGGCGACCAGGTAGTGGTGTTCGCGGCGTCCTCCCTCACCGATGCGTTCGATCGCATCGAGGCCGACTTCGAAGCAGCCAACCCGGACGTGGACGTGGTCATCAGCTACGGGGGGTCGTCGTCCCTGGTCGCCCAACTCCTCGACGGCGCTCCCGTCGCTGTCTTGGCCACCGCCAATCCGGAGCAGATGGATCGGGCGATCGCAGACCGTTCGCCGCCCGCTGCGCCCGAGGTCTTCGCTCGGAACTCGATGGTGATCGCCGTCGAGCAGGGCAACCCGCTGGGCATCGACGGACTCGCCGCTCTCGTCGGTGGCCCGGTGGTGGTGCTCGCGGCGCCCGAGGTGCCGGCCGGGGCATACGCCGAGCAGGTGCTCGTGTGCGCCGGCATCGACCTCGACGCGGCGTCGTTCGAGCCGAGCGTGCGGTCCGTGGCGACGAAGGTGGCACTGGGCGAGGCCGATGCCGGCCTCGTGTATCGCACGGACATCGACGAGCGAATCGAGGCCGTCGAGTTCGGTACGGCGTGCGACGTGAGCGCCGAGTATCCCATCGTCGTCCTCACCGACGATCCCGAGGCGGAACGGTTCGTCGAGTTCGTGCTCGGGCCCGACGGTGCCGCGGCGTTGGCAGCGGCCGGTTTCGAGCGACCATGATGAAGCCTTCGAGGTCGCGTGCGGGCCGGAATCGAGGGGCTGCCTCACCTCCGATCGTGGTGTTCGTCCTGGGCGGTCTGGGTGTGCTGTTCTTCGCGCTGCCGTTCATCGGTCTGGTCGTCCGTGCTCCCTGGTCGTCGTTCGGCGACGTCCTCCGCGACGACAGCGTTCGAACGGCGCTGTGGCTGTCGCTCACGACGTCGCTGGTCACCACGGCGACCGCGGTCGTGATCGGGGTGCCGCTGGCGTGGCTGCTCGCAAGATCGGCACTGCCGGGCCGCGGATTCGTCAGGGCCCTGTGCACACTCTCGATGGTGCTGCCGCCGGTGGTGGCCGGCGTGGCGCTGTTCCTGGCGCTCGGCCGCCGGGGCGTCGTCGGACGACCACTCGACGATGCCTTCGGCGTGTCGCTGCCGTTCACCACCGCGTCGGTCGTTCTGGCGCAGTTGTTCGTGGCGATGCCGTTCCTCGTGCTGACGGTCGAGGCGGCGCTGCGTGCTCTCGACCCCTCCGGCGAGCAGGCCGCGCGAACGCTCGGCGCATCGCCCGCCTACGTGTTCTGGCGGGTCACGTTGCCGTCGATCCGGCCGGCGGTGGCATCCGGGCTGGTCCTGACATGGGCCCGTGCGCTCGGGGAGTTCGGCGCGACGATCACGTTCGCCGGTAGCTTCCCGGGGACCACGCGCACCGTGCCGTTGGCCACGTACCTCGCTCTGGAGAACGACCCGGATCAGGCGATCCTGTTGAGCCTCGTGCTCGTCGCCGTGTCGTTCGCGGTCTTGGTGGGTCTGCGGGAGCGGTGGATCGGCGTCGCGTTCGGGGCGCGATCGTGACCCTCGAGATCGCCGGCGCACTCCGTGTCGGAGACCTGCGCGTCGAGGTCGACATCGAGGTCGCACGAGGACAGACAGTGGCGCTGGTCGGTCCGAACGGTGCCGGCAAGACCTCGCTCGTTCAGGCGGTCGCCGGACTCCACGCACTCGAGTCGGGTCGCATCGAGATCGACGGCATCGTCTGGGACGCCCCGGCCGACGACGTGTTCGTGCCACCGGAGCAGCGTCGAGTCGGCGTGGTGTTCCAGGACTACCGGCTGTTCGGTCACCTTTCCGCACGGGAGAACGTGGCCTTCGGGCTGCGGGCGACGGGGACGGCGCGGCGGACGGCACGGGCGGCCGCCGAGCGGACGCTGGACCGGCTCGGGGTGGGAGCGGTCGCTGACGATCGGCCCGGCGCGCTGTCGGGAGGGCAGGCGCAGCGGGTCGCTCTCGCTCGTGCGCTCACCATCGAACCGAGAGTGCTGATGCTCGACGAGCCGATGGCCGCGCTCGACGTGTCCGCCCGTGGAGCGGTGCGACGTGACCTCCGGGAATGGATCGCGAGCGTCGACGGCTACCGGATGCTCGTCACCCACGACCCCGTCGACGCGCACGCCCTCGCCGACCGGGTGGTGGTGCTCGAACGCGGGCGGATCACCCAGGTGGGCACGATGGCCGAGTTGGCGGCAGCACCACGATCCGATTACGTCGCCGACCTGATGGGCACCAACCTCGTGCGCGGCAGGCTCGATGGCGACCATCTCGATGTCGACGGTGGTGGCATGCTGTTCGTGGGTGCACATCACGTGGGTGACGGTCCCGTGATCGCGACGATCAGGCCGGCTGCGGTGGCATTGCATCGGGGGCGACCGGAGGGCAGCCCGCGAAACGTCTGGGAAACCACCGTCGTGGGGGTCGATGTGGCCGACGGTCGCGTCCGGGTCCGCCTCGGTGGTCCGTATCCGTTGGTCGTCGAGGTCACGGGCGCAGGATTCGCGGCGCTCGACGCCCAACCCGGCAGCTCGGTCTGGGCATCCGTGAAGGCGTCCGAGATCGCACTCGTCGTCGATGCCTGACGTACGGTGTCCGCCGTGACACATCGTGATCCCATCCTCATGGGCCCTGGTCCGTGCAATCCGTATCCCGAGGTGATGGAGGCGTTCGTACGCCCCGTGCTCGGCCATCTCGACCCGGACTTCATCGCCCTGATGGATGAGGTCGGCGACCGACTCCGGGTCCTGTTCCAGACCGCCAACCCGCTCACGTTCGCCGTGTCCGGCACGGGTTCGGCGGGTATGGAGGCTGCGTTCGTCAACTTCGTGGGACCCGGCGACGTCGCGGTGATCGGGGTCAACGGGGTGTTCGGCGGACGCATGTGCGACGTCGCCGCTCGATGCGGTGCCGAGGTCGTCCGGGTCGACGTGCCGTGGGGAACGCCCATCGATCCGCAACTCCTGCTCGACGCCCACCCGTCGCCGACGATGATCGCCGTGGTGCACGCCGAGACGTCGACCGGTGTCCGCAACGACCTCGACGTGCTCGGTGCGAACAAGGGTGACGCCCTGTTGCTCGCCGACTGCGTGACCTCACTCGGTGGCATCGACCTGCGGGTCGACGAGTGGGACGTCGACATCGCCTACAGCGGCACCCAGAAGTGTCTCGGTGTGCCACCCGGGCTGGCGCCGCTCACGGTCTCCGACCGCGCCCTCGGGCGGCTGCGACAGCGACCGCAGTCGTGGTACCTCGACCTCAACATGATCGCTGCCTACGTGACCGGTGAGGGTGCCCGTGCGTATCACCACACTGCGCCGATCTCGATGCTGTACGCCATCCATTCCGGTCTCGGTGTGGTATTGGAGGAAGGCCCCGAGATGGTGCGCGCTCGGCACCAGGAGTGTGGTGAGGCGTTGCAGGCGGGTCTCGAGCAACGTGGCTTCGAACTGTTCGCACAGGCCGGGAGTCGCCTACCGCAGCTCACGTCGGTGTGGGTGCCCGAATCCCGACTGCCCGATGGAATGACCGAGGCCCAGGTGCGCTCGATCCTGCTGTTCGAGTACGGCATCGAGATCGGCGGCGGGCTCGGCGAACTGGCCGGGAAGGGCTGGCGGATCGGCCTGATGGGACACACCGCCCGCCACCGCAACGTGGCCCTGCTTCTCGCCGCCCTCGACGAACTCCTCGTGGAGGGCTGAACCGAGCATCGCTCCGCGCTGGAGGATCGACGCAGTCTCGACAGCGGCTGGCGCCACGCGTGGTCCGCTGCCCACGGTCGTCGGCGTGGCGTCTACCGGCCGGCGCAGCCTCGGCAGAACTCGAGCACCGATTCGTCGCGTGTGCGATGTGCGTCTCGCACTGCGACCATGGTCGTGCTCGACCACAGGTGAGAAAGTGGGTGCGTCGACACGTGTCCGAGCACTCTGCGTTCGGCCGGATCGAGCCTGGTGCCATTGACATGACACACCGGAACCGTTCCGTCGCTGCGAATGGCAAGATCCTTGAACGGCATCGTGCAGCGAGGGATGTCGCGTTGTTGCAGGTGGACCGGCAGGAATACGTCGGCGGACGTGCTGTCCGCCCGCTGGTCGATGACGTATTGGGGCATCACGCAATCGCTGAGGTCGGCCCAACGCTCGGTCTCCGTCGTTTCGGCAGATCTGGTCGACGGACGAATCATGAGCCGGATGTTGATCGTGGCGCGCGAGCCCAGTTCGGTCCGTCGACGGTTCAGCAGCTCCAAGTTGTGCTCGAGCCGCTCGAACGACGCTCCGGCGCGCGCCTGCTCGTACTGCGGTTTACCGCCGGCGTCGACCGACACTTCGATCAGATCGAACCGGCGCAGCAGGGTTTCGGCGACCTCCGGGTTGTTCCACTGCGCGTTGGTCACCACCGAGAGGTACTTGGCGTGTCGGGCGAAGCCTTCGGCAAAACGAGCGAAGCGCGGATGCAGCGTCGGCTCGCCGCCGCACACGCGGATTCGATCGACCGGGAATCGGGCGAGGTCGGCGACGACCGCCTGGAAGACCGCCTCGGTCATGTACGTACGCGGGTAGGCGAACTGTGGGTTCGTGCAGTAGTCACACTTCAGATTGCAGGCGTCGGTGATCTCGACGCTGAGCGAGGCGGGTCTCGGTCGGTCCGGGAACCGGTAGGGATACTTGCTCGCCAGCAGTCCGATCGGCGAGACGCCACGTCGAACCGCCTGTGAGGCGATCCTGCGATAGGCCCGCCACCGGTACCGGATTCGAGCCGTCTGATTCGCATTGTCGAACAGCACTTGGGAACCCCCTGGGTTCGGACTCGACATCATCGCGCGAGGACACTATGTGTCCGATTCCGAGCGGTCTGTCAATGACCAGACGGATCGCCCCTGGATCGGGTCCCCTGGGCACGCCAGGCGATCGCCCGCCGCCGGCGTCTGGCTGCGCGATGTTCGACTGCCGCCCGCCACGCCGACCCACGCACGACAACGATCTGCTGTCAAGGGCCAGTGGGATCTGCCCGGTGGCGGACAGTGGAACTGCCCGGCCGTGGCCAACAGAACTGCCCGGTGGTGGCCAGGAGTTCTGCCCGGTAGGTCAGTTTGTCAGTGGTGTCACCCCCTTGCCGCCGGTGGCTTGGGTGAGGCGGATGCTGTCGCCAGCGGTCATCACGACGTGGGCGTGGTGTAAGAGTCGGTCGACGGTGGCGTTGGCGATGTTCTTCGGCATGAGCTCGTCGAACCCGGCGGGGTGCAGGTTGGAACTCAACGCGATGGAGCGTTTCTCGTAGGCGGCGTCGACGACGCGGTAGAGGGCTTCGGCGGTCTCGGCTGCGACGGGGAGCAGGCCGATGTCGTCGATGATGATGACGTCGGCGCGCATGATGCGTTTGATCGCTCGTCCGGTCGTGTCGTCGGCGCGGCCGCGTCGGACGATGTGGCCGAGGTGTTCGAGGCTGAACCAGCTGACGTGGGCGCCGTGGTCGATCGCAGCATGTCCGAGGGCTTCGAGGAAGTGGCTCTTGCCGGTGCCGGATGGGCCGCACACGACGATGTTCTCGTGACGTTCGAGCCACTCGAGTGTCCGCAGCGCTCGTTGGGTGGGTGCGGGGATCGATGAGATCGTTTCGTCCCAGGCGTCGAAGGTTTTGCCGGTCGGGAACCCGGCGGCCTTGCGACGCGAGTTGATCGATGACGCTTGGCGTCCGGCGAGTTCCTCGGCGAGCAGCGCTCGGACGGCCTCCGCGGGATCCCAGCGTTGCGCCTTGGCGGTGGCGAGGAGATCTGGTGCGGTGCGACGCATGTGCGGCAAGCGCAGCTCATGCAGCAAGGTGACGACTTCGTCGACCGGCGACGCAGCGGCACTCATTGGGGACCTCCGAAGCCTTCCCATGCGCTCGTGCCCTGTTGGAGCGAGTGCCCGTCGCCGGCGGTGCGCCGCTCGCCAATGGGGTGGGCGGCCAGGATCGAGGCGAGGTCACCGTCAGCGAAGCGGGCGTAGGTCGCGGCGTGTCCGAGCGCCCAGTCCACCTGGAGCTGACCGTGCAAGCGGGCGAGCTGGACGGCTTCGGCCATCTTCACCTTCACACGACTGGTGCCGGCCGAGGCGGCCTCGACCAGCCACAGTCGAGCGCCCTCACCGAGCGCCAAGAACTCGGCCTCGGCTGCGCTGGTCGGGTGGGGTTTGCGGGCCAACGGTCCGGCAGGTCGAGGCGGGTAGTGGGTGTCGTCGATCATCGGATGCCCCGGCGTCGAGCGCTGGTGCCGGGCGACCTCGACCGGGCCCGACAACGCGCAATGGGTGACGACGATCTGGTCGCCGTCGACACGCACCCACACCGTTTCATCAGCCAACGTGTGCGGGACCGAATAGAGCACTCCGCCGAAGCTGATCGTCGCCGACCACGACACCTTGCGGGTCTCACCGAACACCGCCGTGTAGGCAACCTCGGGTAGCCGGTGAAGGCGTTGCTGTTCCTCGGCCAGCATCTCGACCGGCGCCCGGCGGGTGGCCCGATGCGGGCGAGCGTTGACCTCGACCATCCACGCCTCACACGCCTCGACCAGCTGGGCCCAGCTCGTGTAGTCGTCGAGCAGGTTCGCGTCGGTCGGGACGAGGTCGGCCTTGGCGAGCTTCACCGTGGATTCCGAACCACCCTTCGACTCGGGATCCGCCGGGACACACGTCGCGACCGTGACGCCGTAGTGGCCGCCGATCGCGACCATCTCCGGATGCCGCACCGGCACACCGGCGACGTGATCGATCGTGACCGTGCGTTCGTTGTCGGTCAACCAATACGTCGGCGCACCACCAAAGGCACGCATCGACCTGTCGATGCAGCCGATCAGGGTCGGCATCGTGCGGTCCCAGCACGGGATCACGACCCGGAACCGGCACCACGCCAACCACGCACAGAACAACACCGTCGCCCGCCCAGCAACCTGCGGGCCGGTGCCCCAGTCCCACTGCGCCCACATGCCCGGCTCGGGGATCCACGGCCGATACACACGCCACTTCCCGCGACGATGATTCGCCTTCACCTCGGCGACTGCACGACGGACCGTGCGCTCGGAACCGGTGTAGCCGAGCGCTGTCAGCTTGTCGAACGCGACATCGGCGCGGATCTTGCCGGCCGAGCGTTCGACCCACTCCTCGATCTTGGGCAGGAACGGATCGATGATCCGCTCCCGACGCTGCGGCCCATCATCGGGCAACTCACCCGCATCACGCTTGGCCACATAGCCAGCGACGGTGTGATGCGAACAACCGGCCAACTCGCCGGCATCTCTGAACGACCCCGTCAGGTCGAACGCTTCAAGTATTTCCATGATCTCCTCGCGAGACTTCACTTGCTCCTCCTGCTCGATGGTCAACGGTCTGGCGACCGATCAGTCGAGTAGGAGGAGCACCCGCACGGGTGGACCCCGGCGGAACGAACATCAACGCGGGCAGAACAGTTGACCGCCACTGGGCAGAACTATTGGCCACCAGCGGGCAGCTACATGGCCGCCACCGGGCAGAATCTCATGGCCGCCGACAATCTGCCTTCGTCGCCAGCGGATGGGCGCGGGACCTCTCGGCACTCGTCGGACAGCCAGCTGCGCTCGTCTCCTTCTGCACCGAAGCCGATGACCCGCGGCCCCAGGCAGGCTGCGGAAAAGCGACGTGTTCGGTCGATCGGCGATCCATCTACCTGGTATTTCGCAACCGACAATCTGCCGATATCAGCGTTCTTCAGCACCTTGCTAGGCGAGTCGTTCCAGGGGATTCGCGCGCTCCGCGCGATGATCCGCCATCTGGTTGACGAGGGTGTCCATGATCAGGGGGCCTGTACGAACCCTGATCCGAATGGATGCAGCGCATGAACCCTGACCTGGACACCCTCGCGACTCGCGTCTACGTCACGATCGATGGTCTTCTTCTCGAACACCCACAGTGGGCGCCCGAACGGCCGGCGGTCGGGATCGTCCTGATGCTCACCGCCGCCGAACTGATCACATTGGCGGTGATCCAGGCGCTGCTCGGGTTCACGTCCGAAGCCCGCTTCATCGGTCACGCCCGGACCCGTCTCGTCTGTTCCCAGATCTTGCGCAGCGACCCGCGTACAACAAGCGTCTCCGTCACGCCGCGGCGACGATGCAGCACATCATCGCGACGCTCGCCCGCGACTGCCCGTCGTGGCACGACGACCTGTGGCTCGTGGACTCGACCCCGGTCGAGTGCGGCCGCAGCCGTGAAACGGTGAAGCGTTCCGACATGGCCGGATACGCCACCTACGGCTACTGCGCATCTCACTCGCGGTTCTTCTGGGGACTGCGCTTGCATCTGATCGCCACACCGTCGGGACTGCCCGTCGCGTTCGCGTTGACCGGCGCCAAGACCGACGAACGCGACACCGCGCTCGCGATGATCCATCTCGACCCGGCACTCGGCGTTCGGTCCGGCCAAGTGTTGATGGCCGACAAGGGCTACCGCTCCGCGACGTTCGAGGCCGAGTTCAACGTACGGGGCATCACGTTGATCCGCCCCGCCGTCCGCTCGGAGAAACCAGGCCGGCTGCTGACCCGATTCCTCAAACCGTTCCGTCAGATCATCGAGTCGATCAACCACACGTTGAAGGCCAAGCTCAGCCTCGAACATCATGGCGGCCACACCCGACAAGGCGTCGCCACCCGCATCACCCAACGCCTCCTCGCGCTCACCGCCGCGATCTGGCACAACGAAACCACCCGCCCGCCCGGACCAGCCCGATCACTCCCCGCCTACGACCACTGACACCTTGGAATTGGTCATCTACGGGAGGCGCCGGTCGAACAGGCCGGGGTCGAAATCGGGGTGGTGGACCTCCACCTCCTCGATGGTCGCCCCGGTCAGTCGACGGAATCCGTGATCCGGGGCTGCCCCCGGCGGAGTGATCGTGAAGTCGTGACCACTCCAACCGAACGCACCAGGGACATGATGGTGTTCGGGGTCGTGATGGGAATCCCAGTAGGTCGATCCGATCGAACCGTCGGGACAAACCCAGAACACGTCGAGATGCTCCGAGGTCCTCGCGACGGCGGCCACCGGCGAACCGTCCCGTGCACTCCCAGCTGGTGCTGCGGCGAACGAGCGACCGTCGACCCAGTCCCTGCCGGTTGCGGCGTCCCACGACTGGGCACCGATCGAGCCGTCGGTCTGTACGTAGAACACGTCGATGTACTCTGGCCGCCGCGACACCGCCGCCAGCCCGCTTCCTTCCCCGGCAGCGTCAGGTGGCGTGACCGTGTCGAGAAGACCCGGCGCGAACTCGGGCGTCAGGACCTGTTCGATCTTCGCGCCGGACCACGCGCCTGCGCCGAGACCGGTCGCCGACGTCGGTCCGGCGGCCGGGATGTGCTCGTGCACCCTCCAACCGGTCCCCGAATCCCACGACGCTGATCCGATCCCGCCGCCAGGGCGGAACCAGAAGACGTCGAGGTTGTCGGCGGTTCTCGCGACCGCAGCCACCGCGGACCCCGGTCGCGCCGCCCCGGGTGGGGTGATCGCGAACGGAGCGTGGTCTCCCCAGCCCGCGCCGGCTGCGGCGTTCCACCACTGGGACCCGATCGATCCGTCGGCCTGCACGTAGAAGACATCGAGATGATCACGGCGTCGTGCCACCGACGCGAGTCCGCTCCCCTCACCCGCCGTCCCGGCCGGAGTGACGGCGAAGTGAGGGTGATCGCCCCAGCCGTGACCACCGGCCGAGTCCCACCAGGCCGACCCGATGGCTCCGTCCGGGCGGATCCAGAACACGTCGAGATGGTTCTCGGCCCGAGCCACGGCGGTGATCGGGGAACCGGGTCGGACGGTCCCCTCCGGCGTGATCGCGAACGGTGCGTGGTCACTCCACCCCAGACCTGCGGCGGAATTCCACCATTGCGAGCCGATCGAACCGTCGGGACAAACCCAGAACACGTCGAGGTGATTCGGCTCGCGCGACACGGCGGCCACATTCTGATTCGACGACGCCGCCCCAGGCGGTGTCGCGGAGAACCATGGGTGATCGCCCCACCCGTGGCCGGACGAGTCGTGCCACCAGCTCGATGCGAGTTGGCGCTCCGGACCGACCCAGAAGACGTCGAGTCGGTCGAAGTCGCGTGCCACGGCTCCGCCGGAACTCGCCATCGCACCTGTCGGCAACATGGGCTCGCCTCGCACGTCCTTGCAGACGTAGCGGTAGAAGGGATGCAGCCGATGCATCGAAGCGAACCGAGAATACGCCCCGCCGCGACTGGTGGGCGCGTACCACTCGTCCACGATCGTTGCCTGCTGTTCCAGGTTGTAGTCGCCCCACGGCCTGGCTGCGGCGCCTGGCTCGTATGGCTGCCCTGTCAATTGGTTGCCGATGCCCTCACACACCAGGCCGGGCACGAAGTTCGTGTGCTCGATCTGCCAGGCGTGGACCAACTCGTGGATCAGCAGCTTCCCGGCAGACGGATAGGGCCCGCCCTCCTCGTCCGCGAAGCTCCGCGGGTCGTCATAGGCGCTATCGCCCTGATTGTTCACACGGCCGATGTTCACGAGGATCTGCCCGCGGCCGTTCGGGCAGACGAACGCCGTGCCACCGATCCCTGTCAGGTTGGTGAGGATGATGTCCTCGAAGGGCGGCAAGGTCCCGTGGAACACGGTGTCGACGAATCGTTGCTCGTCCGGCGTCATGCGCCGGTGACGGATGAGAGCTCGGCTTGCCGCAGACCCGGCGACGAACGCCGGGATGGCGACGCCGGGTCCGACCACGAAGAGGGCGGCGCCCGCCGTGGCGACGCCGATCAGAGGAGCTGCCCCATCGAACAGTGACGCCGCAGCGTCGGTGAGGCCGGTGACGACATCTCCGACTCCGTCGATGATGTCTCCCCCGACTGCTTCGAGATCGCCCCAAATCCCCATGCGGTTCCTTCCGTCCGGCTGAGCAACGAGCCTCCGGCCGGGTCCTGACGGGCCACCCGGGTGCGTCAGACTCTCGAATCGGAGAAGTCCTGTTGTCCGAGAGGTGGCTTCAAGTCTTGCGCTCGTTCCACGCACGTGTCAACGGACTCGTGCCGGGCGAACGGATACCATGATCGGGTTCCTTTCGTGGCTGGAGGGGCCGGTCGTCGAACTCGTCGGCGGCAGGAAGAAGCAGCCACCCCGGAGCCGGGATCGTGACACGAATCGGAGCCGGAGGCCGAGTAGCGTGCGAAGCCGGTACCCGGACGCGGTGCCTTCGGACCGCCCCCGGATCACCTTCGAATGCGGGTGGCCGGCGGCGAGCGGGAGCCATTCGTCGCGTAGCACGTCAACCGGTGCCCCATTTCCCCACCCGAAGCTGTGACCAGGGTGTCTCCTACCGCCGGTTCGCGGAGCGTCCACCGCCACGACTCGCAAGCGCCTCATCGCGCCCCTTCACTCGAGCTCCGAGACGATGGGACGGCCGCAGGGTGGAGAACCGGAGTTGCCGGCGTTCAGGCATGGGAGGGTTTCGACGACGGTCAAGCACTCGTACCAGACGGGCTCGCCGGCATCGTCGCATTGGCCGGTGGGTTCATCTACTCGCTGGCCGTGGCCGAGGCTGGGCTGCCGACGGTGACCGGGATCCGGTCGATCAATCCGTCGCACCTGGGCCGCCGGCAACATTCGGCGTCGCTGTGAGTGCGATCCCGGCCGCCTCGGTGCAATGGGAGGTCAGCGTCGATGGCATCAACTTCATGCCCATCCCCGGGGCGACCGGCTCGGAGTACACGCTCGTTGCGAATCCGTCCGACGTCGGCGCTCGTCTACCGCGCGGTGTTGTCGAACGCGGTCGGTTCGGTCACCTCGGCATCGGCGCGCCTGACCGTGATCGCCGTGCCGACGGTCTTGCTGGAGACCCGATCCCCAGACGCAACCGCCAGCGCGATCGCCATCGGCCTCCTGAGCGCCGGGCTGGCGTTTCTCGATCGTGGACGGCGACGCTCGGCACGATCAAGTCGCTGAGCCCACGAGAACACCCGGAGGCGATTCGCGCCGACCTGCTCGCTGCGACAAGCCGGTTGCCAAGATCCTCGGACGAGCACGTCGCGGTTCGAAGCGAGAGCACGGCCGGCCCCGGCCACCAGCGACCACTCCGCCGCACACCAGACTGATCTCACGCGACGGTCGGACCTCCTCCGCGGCCTGGCTGCTGCAACGTCGCCTGCGTTCCCGTTCGGGCGGTTGCGGGAACACCGGATTCACGGAACAGACCGTGCGAACCCGGGCTGACGCCGAAGGAGACCGGCCGGACGCGACGAACCCACGAGGTGGTTCCGTTCGACCCGGAACAGTTTCGGGACCAGGAGCCACGTTCGTCGCTCGTGGCGATGTCGTGGGTCTGCGTCCCCGAGTTGCACCTCGTGGGATCTGAAAATGATTGTCGCGCGGCTGCGCGGCGATGTACAGGGGAAAAGGTCCCGGATGGGAAATTCCCGAGTCGGTGCCGGACCGGAGCAGGGCGACCGGCTCAGACGACGACGTTGACCATGCGGCCCGGCACCACGATGACCTTCTTCGGCGACGCCTCGCCGATGGCAGCGCGCACTCTGTCGTCGGCGAGAGCGGCGGCCTCGACCGACGCGGCATCGGCGTCGGTGCGGACGGTGATGTGGCCACGGACCTTGCCGTTGACCTGCACCGGGTACTCGATCGTCTCGTCGACGAGGTACTGCTCGTCGGCGACCGGGAAGTCGGCGTACGTCAGCGAACCCTCGTGGCCGAGCCGCCGCCACAACTCCTCCCCGAGATGCGGCGCCAGCGGTGCGACCATGAGTGCCATCTGTTCGGCGACGGGGCGTGGGGTCGCGTCGAGCTTGGTGACCGCGTTGTTGAGCTCGATCAGCTTGGCGATCGCCGTGTTGAAACGCAGGGCGTCCATCTCGGTTCGCACCACGTCGATCGTCCGGTGCAGCAGCCGGGTCGTGTCGTCGTCGGGCTCGACGTCGACCACGATGCAGTCGCCCGTATGCTCGTCGACGACGTTGCGCCACAGCCGTTGCAGGAACCGATACATGCCGACGACGTCGCGTGTTTCCCACGGCCGAGAGGCGTCCATGGGGCCGGTCGCCATCTCGTACAGCCGCAGCGTGTCGGCACCGTACTCGTCGTACATCTCGTCCGGTGACACGCCGTTCTTGAGGCTCTTTCCCATCTTGCCCATCTCACGGGAAACGGGCCGGCCGTCGGCGAAGTACCGGCCGTCGCGTTCCTCGACCGAGTGGGCATCGACGTAGATCTCGCGTTCGTCCTTGTAGGCCGCGGCCAGGATGTAGCCCTGGTTGAACAACCGCGCATACGGTTCCTTCGACGACAGGTGGCCGAGGTCGTACAGCACCTTGTGCCAGAACCGTGCGTACAGCAGGTGCAGCACAGCGTGTTCGACGCCGCCGACGTACAGGTCGACGCCGCCAGGATGGTCGGGACGCCGATCGGTGCGCGGGCCGACCCAGTAACGCTCGACGGCCGGGTCGATGAACTCGTCCTCGTTCGTCGGGTCGCAGTAGCGCAGCTGATACCAGCACGAGCCGGCCCACTGCGGCATCACGTTGGTGTCCCGGCGGTACCGCTGCGGGCCGTCACCGAGGTCGAGGGTGACGTCGACCCAGTCGGGCAGCCGGTCGAGCGGGCTCTCCGGATTGGAGTACTCGTCGTCGGGGTCGAACGTACGCGGGGAGAAGCTGTCGGTCTCGGGCAGCACGACGGGCAACATGTCGGCGGGCAGTGTGTGCGGGTTGCCGTCGGCGTCGTACACGATCGGAAACGGTTCACCCCAGTAGCGCTGGCGGCTGAACAGCCAGTCGCGAAGCTTGTAGGTGATCGTGGCTTCGCCGGCGTCGTGGGCTTCGAGCCACTGGTTGATCGTCGCGATGCCTTCGGCGGTGTTGTCGATCCCGTCGAGGTCGAGCGAGTCGTTGCACGAGTTCACGTAGGGCGCATCACCGACGTACGCCTCGGGCCACAGCCCGGTGTCGAGTGCCGTGCCGGGCGTGGCCGGCACACGCCGGTGCTCGAACCACGAGGCGGGCGGGCGCTGGATGGCGCGGATGGGCAGTCCGAATCGGCGGGCGAACTCGAAGTCGCGCTGGTCGCCGCACGGCACCGCCATGATCGCACCCGTGCCGTAGCCCATCAGCACGTAGTCGGCGATCCAGATCGGGATCGGTTCGCCGTTCACCGGGTTCGTGGCGTACGCACCCGTGAACACGCCGCTCTTCTCGCGTGTGTCGTCGGTGCGGTCGATCTCGTTCTTCGCTGCGGCCGCCCGGCGATAGTCGGCGACCGCCTCGGCCTGCTCCGGGGTCGTCAGCTCGCCGACGTACGGGTGCTCCGGCGCGAGCACCATGAAGGTCGCGCCGAAGAGCGTGTCGGGTCGGGTGGTGAACACGGTGAGGCGGCCGGCATCGGTGGCGAAGTGCACGTTCGCGCCGTGGCTGCGACCGATCCAGTTGCGCTGCATCGTCTTGATCGCGTCGGTCCAGTCGAGCAGGTCGAGATCGTCGATCAGCCGGTCGGCGTACGCGGTGATCCGCATCATCCACTGGCGCATGTTGCGCTTGAACACGGGGAAGTTGCCGCGGTCGGAGCGGCCGTCGGCCGTGACCTCCTCGTTGGCGACGACGGTGCCGAGGCCCGGACACCAGTTGACGGGTGCGTCACTGACGTACGCGAGACGATGGGCGTCGACGATCCGCGGTCGCTCCGCGGGGTCGACGTCGGCCCACGCCCGGCCGTCGGGCGCCGTCCGTTCGCCGGACTCGAGCTCGACGAGCAGCTCCGCGATCGGACGGGCGCGGTCCTGACCCCGGTCGTACCACGCATTGAAGATCTGACCGAAGATCCACTGCGTCCAGCGGTAGTAGTCCGGATCGGTGGTGGAGACGCTGCGGCGGGGATCGTGCGCGAGCCCGAGGCGCCGCAGTTGGCGGCGATATGTCGTCACGTTCTGCTCGGTGGTGATGCGCGGATGCTGGCCCGTCTCGACGGCGTACTGCTCGGCCGGCAGGCCGAACGCATCGAACCCCATGGTGTGAAGCACGTTGTGACCCGTCATGCGCTTGAACCGGGCGTACACATCCGTGCCGATGAATCCGAGCGGATGGCCGACGTGCAGTCCGCTGCCCGACGGGTACGGGAACATGTCGAGCACGAACAGCTTCTCGCCGCGCTCGGCCGCGAGCTCCGGGTCGCCGATCGATCCACTCGGGTTGGGGGTCTCGAACGTGCCGTGCTCGTCCCACCAGTCCTGCCAGCGCGTCTCGATCTCCTCCGCGAGCGCGGCCGAGTACCGAAACGGGGGAGTGTCGCTCGACGACGGGTCGGTCGTGGTGTCAGTGTTCGCACTCATCACGGCCGCTCAGCCTACGTGCCGGTGGGCGCACGACCCCGGCCGGTTCGGCTACTCGGCCGGAGCGAGTGTCCGGGTGCCGAGCTCGTTGTCGATCATCAACAGCCCGTAGCCGTCGTCCTTCACGAGCCGCAGCTTGGCGATGATCTCGCCGAGCGTCGCCTCTTCCTCGACCTGCTCGTTGACGAACCACTGCAGCAGGTTGTAGGTGGCGTGGTCCTTCTCGGACAGGGCCTGGTCGCTCAGGTCGTTCAATCGTGCGGTCATCGCCTGCTCGTGGGCGAGCGAGTACTCGAAGATCTCGAGCAGCGTGCCGAACTCGGCCGGCGGTTCGGCGATCTGAGCCAGCCGGACCTTCACGCCCTGGTCGATCAGGTAGCGGTAGATCTTCGTCGCGTGCTGGATCTCCTCCTCGTACTGCGTCTCGAGCCACCGAGCGGCACCGTTGAATTCGGCATTGCTGCACGATGCGGCGAGCGCGAGGTACAGGTACGCCGAGTAGAACTCGTGGTTGAGCTGTTCTGACAATGCGTGCTGCATCGGATCGGAGATCATGGTGCCTTGCTTCCCTGGCTCGTCGGCGGTCCGCACGACCCTACCCGGCCCGAGTTCGGGTCGTCCGGCATCGGTGCCGCCCGGTTCCGATGGGCGTCGACCATCGCGCGATGATCGTTGCCGAACCTGGCTGGGAGCCGGCGATGACGAGGGGGTTGCCATGAGCACGGACACACGGGGTGCGACCGATGTCGACGTGGTGGTCGTCGGGGCGGGGATGGCCGGGCTGTACCTCCTCCACCGCCTGCGCGGCCAGGGGATGTCGGCCGTCGCGCTCGAAGCGGCCGATGACGTGGGTGGCACCTGGTACTGGAACCGATACCCCGGAGCGCGGTGCGACATCCAGAGTCTCGACTACCAGTACAGCTTCGATCCCGAGCTCGAGGCCGAGTGGGAGTGGACCGAGAAGTACGCGACCCAACCGGAGATCCTCGGGTACCTGCAGCACGTCGCCGATCGTTACGACCTACGTCGCGACATCCGATTCGAGGTCCGTGTCGATCGGGCGGTCTGGGACGACGATGCGTCGGTGTGGCGGATCCACACCGACGACGGCGACGTGGTCACGTGTGGCCACTACGTCATGGCGACCGGCACGCTGTCGGTGCCGAAGGAGCCCGACATCGACGGCGCCGATCGATACACGGGTGAGGTGTACTTCACCGGTCGCTGGCCGCACGAGGGCGTCGACTTCGGCGGCAAGCGCGTCGCAGTGATCGGAACAGGCTCGTCGGGGATCCAGTCGATCCCGATCATCGCCGAACAGGCCGATCAGCTCACCGTCTTCCAGCGGACACCGAACTACTCGATGCCCGCCGGCAACGGGCCGATCCCCGCCGCCAAACGGGAAGCGGTGGCCACCGACCGCACGGCGTACCGCGAGTCCGCGAGGTGGTCTCGGGCGGGTGTTCCCACGCCAAAGCCGACCGAGAGCGCGCTCGCGGTCGACGACGAGGAGCGGCTCCGAGCCTTCGAGCAGGCCTGGCAGGCCGGCGAATTGCTCGCGCCGGGCAGCACCTTCAACGACCTGGGTCTCAACGAGGCGGCCAACGACACGTTCGCCGAGTTCGTCCGCGAGAAGATCCGATCCGTCGTCGACGACCCGGCGACGGCCGAACTGCTCTGCCCGAAGGACTACCCGTTCGGCACCAAGCGCCCGTGCCTCGACACGCGGTACTTCGAGACGTACAACCTGCCGCACGTTCGCCTCGTCGATCTGCGTGCGACGCCGATCACCACGATCACCGAGGCGGGCATCGACGTCGCGGGCGAGTCGATGGAGTTCGACGCGATCGTGTTCGCCACCGGATTCGACGCGATGACGGGTGCGCTCGTCGGTGTCGACATCGTCGGCCGTGACGGGGTCACCCTGAAGGAGAAGTGGGCGCACGGTCCGCTCACCTACCTCGGGCTCACGTCGGTCGGGTTCCCCAATCTGTTCATGGTGACCGGTCCGGGGAGCCCCTCGGTACTGTCGAACATGGCGGTGTCGATCGAACAGCACGTCGACTGGATCGTCGACACTCTGACCGACATGCGCGAACACGGTCACATCTCCATCGAACCGACCGAGACCGCGGAGGCCGGCTGGGTCCGGCATGTCAACGACTGCGCCGACATCACGCTGTTCCCGAAGGCCAACTCGTGGTACATGGGAGCGAACGTGCCCGGCAAGCCTCGTGTGTTCCTGCCGTACGTCGGCGGGGTCGACACGTACCGGGCGACGTGCGAACGTGTGGTCGCCGAAGGGTATCTCGGGTTCCGACTGCGGGGGGTCGACGGTGAGCAGGTCAACGATGGTGTGGTCAACCGGCTGCAGCTCGACGTGATGCTCCTGCTGGAGGCGATGGCCGAGTTGGATCTGCCGCCGATCGAGACCTTGTCGGTACCCGAGGCTCGGGCGTTCACGATGGCCATGCGGGAGCAGAGCCCGCCGGGCCCGGAGGTCGGCGGGACGGTGGACGGCACACTGCCGGGCCCTGCCGGCGAGCTCGACTACCGGGTCTACCGGCCGGTGTCGGACGGGCCGTACCCGATCGTGTGCTACTTCCACGGGGGCGGCTTCGTGTTGGGCTCGCACGAGTCGGACGACCCGTTCTGCCGCGATCTCTGCGTGCGGTCCGGTGCGATGGTGATCTCCGTCGACTACCGCCACGCGCCAGAGGCCCGGTTCCCCGCCGCCGCCGACGACGCGTTCGCCGCGCTCTGCTGGGTCGCCGATCACGCCGCCGATCTCGGTGGGATCCCCGACCAACTGGTCGTCGCCGGGTGGAGCGCCGGTGGCACGCTCGCCGCCGTCGCGTCGCAACGTGCCCGTTCCGAGGGCGGCCCGGCCCTCGCCGGCCAGTTACTCGTGACGCCCGCGACCGACGGCTCCCGCCAGTACCCCTCGATGACGGAGAACGCCGAAGGATTCGTGCTCACCAAGGCGTTGATGGAGTGGTTCTGGGACCACTACGCCGACGAGTCCGATCGATCCGATCCGATGGCGTCGCCGCTGCTCGCCGAGTCGCTCGGCGGTCTGCCGCCGGCCGCAGTGTTCACCTGTGAGTTCGATCCCCTCCGGGACGAGGGTGCGGCGTACGCCGAGGCGCTCGTCGCTGCGGGAGTCGACGTGCAGCATCATCCCTGCCGTGGCCACATCCACACCTCGCTGCACGCGGTCGACGTGATCATCTCGAGTGCGCCGGAGCGGGAACAGATGGCTCGGGCCGTGCGGAGAATGGTCAGCCGTTCGGCCGCCATCGTCTGAGTCATGACATGCCGAGCATCCACGAACGGGCCGAACGGCCCGATTGGTGAGCGCTCTCCGCATGCGCTTGACTGAGCACATGGGGGACACGATCCGATACGGCATCATCGGCACGGGGATGATGGGTGTCGAGCACATCGAGAACATCCTCGCGATGCCCGACGCCGAGGTGACCGCGATCGCCGACCCGACACCGACATCGATCGAATTGGCACGACGGGCCGTCGGCACCGACGTCACGGCGTTCGCCGACCATCGCGACCTGTTGGCCGCCGGCCTGTGTGATGCGATCGTGATCGCGAGCCCGAACCACACCCATATCGATCTGCTGCCCGACGCGCTGGCCACCGACATGCACGTCATGATCGAAAAGCCGCTGTGCACGACCGTGGCCGACTGCGAACGGGTCCTGGACCTGAACGCCCGTCGGCCACTTGGTGCGATCACGTGGATGGCGATGGAGTACCGCTACATGCCCGCGGCCGCCGAACTGGTGCGACTCGTCCGTGACGGCGTCGTGGGACGGCCCCGGATGGTGGCGCTTCGCGAGCACCGCTTCCCGTTCCTGCCGAAGGTCGGCAACTGGAATCGGTTCAGCGCGAACACGGGTGGCACCCTGGTCGAGAAGACCTGCCACTTCTTCGATCTCATGAACTTGGTGCTCGACGAGCGCCCGTACCGGGTCATGGCGTCGGGGGCGCAGGACGTCAACCATCTCGACGAGATCTACGACGGCCGTCGCCCCGACGTCCTCGACAACGCCTTCGTGATCGTCGACTACCCGAGCGGGGCGCGGGCCCTGCTCGACCTCTGCATGTTCGCCGACGCGACCGCCGAGCAGGAAGAGATGTCGGTCGTTGGCGAATCGGGCAAGGTCGAGGCGAAGCTGCCCTCGAACACGGTGCACGTCGGCCGGCGCGGTCAGCACTGGATCGGCGACGTCGAGACGTACATCGCCCACGACGACGAGATCGCCCACGAGGGCCTGCATCACGGGTCGAGCTACCTGGAGCACGTGCGCTTCGCCGAGGCGATCCGCTCGGGCGGTGAACCCGAGGTCACGGTGGAGGACGGGTACTGGGCCGTGGCGATGGGTGCTGCGGCACATCTCAGCATCGAGGCCGGGAGGCCGGTGCTGCTCCGTGAGATCATGAACACGGCAGCCAACGAGACGACGACCAACGAAGGAGCGACGACATGACGGTCGAGACGGCCTGGTTCAGTGCACTGTGCGACGACGACTACGAATTCCTCGGGGTGCCCGACCCCCGGTTGGCGAGCACGTTCGAGCACTGCCGCAACATCGTGCTCACCGCCGACCGTTACGGATTCGACAACGTGCTGCTCCCGAGCGGTTACGCGCTCGGCATCGACAACACCGTCTTCGCGGCGGGGATGGCCCAGATGACGTCGCTGCGGATGCTGCTGGCGATCCGCTGTGGCGAGATGATCGTTCCGCAGCTCGCGCGCCAGCTCGGCACGCTCGATCAGATGATGGGCGGGCGGCTCACGATCAACATCATCTCGTCGGAGATGCCGGGCGAGAGCATGGACAGCGAGCCCCGCTATCGGCGCTCGACCGAGTTCATGTACGCGCTGCGCGAGCTGTTGAACGGGCGACCGGTCGATTTCGACGGTGACTTCGTGAAGCTGCAGGTCGACCCGCCTCGGGCACGAACCGTGTCGGGAAAGAGCCCGCTGTTCTACTTCGGTGGTCTGTCACCGGCGGCGCGCGAGTGCGCAGCTGCCGGCGCCGACGTGTTCTTGATGTGGCCCGACGTGACCGAGAAGGTGCTCGACGTGAAGGCCGACATGGACGCACGCGCTGCGGCGAAAGGCCGTTCGCTCCGGTACGGCTGGCGATCTCACGTGATCGTCCGGGAGACCGAGGACGAGGCCCGGGCGGCGGCGCGGCGACTGTTGTCGAAGCTGGACGCCGACACGGGTGAGGCGATCCGGAGCAAGTCGCTCGATTCGACGTCGGCGGGGGTCGCCCGGCAGGCCGAGCTGCGTGAGGGAGCCGATGACGAGGGCTACGTCGAACGGAATCTCTGGACCGGTGTCGGCCGGGCCCGTTCGGGTGCTGGTGCCGCGATCGTCGGCGACCCCGACCAGGTCCTGGCGAAGATCAACGAGCTGACCGAAGCCGGAATCGAAGCGTTCATCCTCAGCGGCTACCCGCACGCTGCGGAGTGCGACCTGTTCGCACGTCACGTGCTCCCGCACATCGACCACGGACGTCTCGACTTCACCCCCGACCCCGTCAACGTCGATTGAACGACTCGGCGAGCGCTCGGAAGCCGACGTCGAGCGAGACGGCGGGTGTCCATCGCAGGGCGTCGCAGGTCTCCCGCTGATCGAACCAGTGCGCGGTCGACAGTTGCTCGGCGAGGAAGCTGGTCATCGGTGGATCGTCGGTGCGCCCGGTGCGGTCCCAGACGCGTTCGGCGACCGATCCACCTGCGATCGCCAAGGCGGTCGGCACCCGACGGGCCGTCCACTCGACGCCGGCCGCGGCCGTGATCCGTGCGACGAGCTCGTGCACGGTGCGCGGCTCGCCGTTGGTCACCACGAATGCCCGGCCGCCGAGTGAGGGTGCGTGGTCGATCGCGGCGACGAGGGCGTCGGCTGCGTTGGTGACGTAGGTGGTGTCGATCAGCGCCGCTCCCGAACCCACAAGGGCCAAGCGTCCGTGTCGTGCGCGCTCGACGATCCGGCCGACGAGCTGCGTGTCGCCCGGCCCCCACACCAGGTGCGGCCGGATCGCGACGACCGGCATGTCGTCGGCCGACGCCTCGAGCGCAGCGAGTTCGGCCATCGCCTTGCTGGTCGCATAGTGGCCGCGGGTGGCTCCGGGGTCCGCCGGTGCGGCACCGGCACCGACGAGCGGCTCGCCGGCGTGTGCGACCGAGGGCGACGACACGTGCACGAAACGCACGACTCCCGCGGCTCGGGCGGCGTCGACCAGCACGGTCGTTCCGACCACGTTGGCCTGTTCGTAGTCGTCCCACGAGCCGGTGACGCCGACCTTGGCCGCCAGATGAACCACGGCGTCCTGGCCGGCGCACGCCCGCTCGACCGTGGGCCGATCGGTGACCGATCCCGCGATCGCACGGGTGCCGGGCCCGCCGCTGCGCTGCAGCGTCGTGACGTCGTCGCCGCGCCGGACGAGCGCCTCCACGGTGTGGCGGCCGATCAGGCTGGTCGCACCGGTGACCAGCACCCTCATGGTGTGCCGATCCGCCCTCCGGCGAGCGCAGTGGACGCCCAGTCGGCGAGTCGTGTCCGGTCGATCTTGGAGTTGTGCCGGCGGTCGACGGGCAGTTCGGCGACCTCGAACACGGCGGCAACCGGCTGGGTGACGGCGACCCGCACCCGGTCATGCAGGTCGAGGTCGGCGAGTCGCGCCGAGGAGGGCGGACTGGTCGGCTGCACGACGATCACGATGTGCTGCAGACCCGTAGGTCCGACGCCCACCGCGGCCGCCGACTCCACCTCGGGTATCGATTCGACCTGCTGCTCGAGTCGGACCGGCGTGACCGGGCCGGAGCTCGTGGTGATGACGTGATCGAGGCGGCCGCCGACCCACAGGCGACCGGTCGGATCGAGATGTCCCACGTCACCGGTCGCGTGCCATCCCGCCGGATGCGAGGCCCGGTGTTCGGTGTGCCACAGGCGGTCGTAGCCGAGGCGGGCGTGCGGTGCCCGGACCACGATCTCGCCGTCGACACCGGTGCCGCTCGTGAGCTCGCCGCCGTCGAATGGTCGGATGCGGACATCGACGGAAGGCAGCGGTTCGCCCACGCACACACCGTCGCCGGCGGTCGCCGTTTCGATCTCGGCCAGTGTGATGCTGGCCACCGGCAGGCACTCCGTCATACCGTACGGGGTGGCGGCGGTGGCGTTCGGGAACAGCGCGGCCGCATCGCGCAGCAGTGCGGGCCGAACCGGAGCGCCGGCCGAGAGCAGCAGGCGCACCCGCCCGAACGCAGTCCGGTGGGCCGGCGTCAGTCGGTCAGCCGTCCTGCACACGTTGGCGAGCGCAGCCGGTGATGCGAACACGAGCGTCGCTCCGATGCGCTCCACGGCGTCGCCCAAGGCGGTCGCAGACAGCGTGGCGGGTGCGGCGACGTCCATGTCGGGCACGACCGACGGGATGCCGAGCAGTGGTCCGTAGAGCGCGAACGGCGCGAAGGCGGCCACGAGCCGGTCGTCGGTGGTGATCCCGTAGAGCGACGCGATCGCGTCGCGCTGCGCAGCGAGCTGGCGGTGTGTGTAGCACACTCCCTTCGACGGACCGGTCGAGCCCGATGTGAAGGCGATGGCGGCGAGGTCGTCGGCGGCGATCGCCGTCGGCACCGTGCCGGGACGGTCACGGAGGGAGGCGAGGTCGGTCTCCACCCCGAGTGCAGTGCTCCGGGTCGTACCGATCGGTGTGACGCTGATCCGACGTCCGGGCCAGCGCAGCGCCCGCGCTGCGGCGAGCGCCCTCGGCACGCCCACGAGGTGGGCCGGGTCGGCGGCCCTCATCGCGGCACTCATGCCTCGCGGCCCGAGCCCGGAGTCGACCAGCACGCCGACCGCGCCGGCTCGCCAGCAGGCGAGCAGCGTTGTCGCGAGGTCGATCCCTGGTGGGATCATGAGTGCGACACGGTCGCCCGGACGCACACCGACACCGGCGAGTCCGGCGGCGGTGGACTCGACGAGGGAGTCGAATGCGACGGCGTCGATCGAGGCCTGCTCGCCGGTCATCTCGACGATCGCGAGTCGGTCGCGCCCCGGCGCCGGGCGGATGACGAGTTCCGACCGGTCGCCCGAGTCGGTGGTCGGCCGCGGCGGGTCGTGATCGAGCGCAGTCACCCAGTCCATCGCGGCGACGAGGCAGTCGGTGTCCTCCGACACGAAATGGCCGGCACGGGCGTATCGGTGGACGTGGGCGTGGGGGAGGCGCGACTCGAGATCGTGGAGGTACAGATCGGAGAAGACCCGGTCGGCGGCGCCCCACAGCAGGAGCATCGGAGTGTCGTTCATGTCTGCCAGTCCGGCGGCGATCGAGTCGAGGGTCTCGGCACTGGGGTGTTCGGGCTCGAGCGGGATGTCGGCGACGAACTGACCGATCGCCGCCCGTCTCGCGGCCGTGCGATACGGAGCGAGGAACCCCGCACGCGTCGCCGCGTCGGGGCGCTCGTCGGACAACCGGAACGCCCCGCGTAGGAACGCCGTGGTCGACGTGGTCACGGGGCGCAGCATCGGCTTCGAGCGGACGAGCCGGATCACGCTCGGCGCCGGTGATCCGGCGGGTTGGTGGACGGCGGTGTTCATGAGCACCACACCTCGCACTCGATCGAGATGCCTCTGCGCCCACCCGAGCGAGATCGGGCCGCCCCAGTCATGGGCGACCGTGACGACGGGACCGTTCACGTCGGCCGCTCGGGCGACGACCTCCAGGTCGTCGACGCGCCTGCGGAGCCGGCGCGGCGTGCCGGTCCGCTCCGAGAACCCCATGTCGAGGTGGTCGACGGCAACGACCCGGACGTCGGACGGCGCCGCACGAAGCAGATCGCGGAACAGGTACGACCACGACGGGTTGCCGTGCACGCACAGCAGCGTCAGGCGCGGATCGGTGCTTGCCGACCAGTTGTCGAGCAGGTGCCAGGTGCGCTCGATCCCCTCGCTGTCGACGGCCGTGACGAGGCGCGACCAGCGCGGGTCGAGACCGGCGAGCCCTGGTGGAGGAAGTCGTGCCGGTTCGGTGTGACTCACCAGCGGAGTTCGATGACCCCGGCGTTGAGGCCCGAGCCGATACCCATGCACACGACCGCGTCGCCCGGGGCCAGCGTGTCCTGCACGTGAGCGAGCGTGATCGGGATCGCGGCCGGCCCGATGTTGCCGTAGAACGGGAACGTCTTGGGCACCGTGTCGGCCTCGAGGTTGAGCACGTCGAGCATCGCGTTGGTGTGCACCTCGGAGATCTGGTGAAGGATGTAGCGGTCGCGGCCGCCCCAGGACTCACCGGCGCCGGCGTCGTCCCACGCCAGCTTGGCGAGTTCGGTGCCGGCGTCGAGCAGCGCCTTGGTGTCGGTCGTCATCCGCTCGAGGGACCCGACGCACAGCTCGTGGTGCTGGGTCGCAGCCCGGAAGAAGCCCTTCAACATCTGGTGGCTGCCGGGGTTGACAGAGTGCCGGCCGAGCACCATCGCTGCCGCGCCGGACCCGAGGGTCAGCGTGGCGAAGTTGGCGAAGATGTCCTCGAGGCCCTTGCCGTGCTCATTGAGGTAGTTGATCGTGTTGTCGTAGACCTGGTTGGTCCCTTCGCCGTCGACGATCAGCGCGTAGTCGATCTGGCCGGAGTCGATCATCACGCCAGCCAGGTGCATGGCGTTGACGAAACCGAGGCAGGCGTTCGAGAGGTCGAAGTTGAGGCAGGTCGTCGGCAGCCCGAGAGCATCGTGCACCGTGACCGCACTCGAGGGCTCGAGCCGCATGCGGCAGACGCTGGTGTCGACCATCAACCCGATCTTCGACCGGTCGATGCCGGAGGCGGCGATCGCCTTCTCGCCGGCGGCCGCGGCCGCATCGGTGAACGACACACCGTCGGGCCACTGGCGTCGCTCGCGGATTCCCGCGAGGGATTGGAGCAGCCCCGGCTTGCCCTCGGTGCGCTCGTAGAACGGGGCGAGGCGGGCGTCGACCTCGTCGGACGTGACCACGACCGGTGCCTCGTGGAGCTGGACGGAGATGACCCCGACGTCATCGAAACTGAAGTTGGCGTTCTGGATCATCTGTCCTCGGTTCGGCCGGATGGGTGCCAACACCCTATTGACCGCGGCCCCGATTGGTGGACCACGCACGACTCTCGTGTCGGATTGACGACGAGATTGCTCGCTCTCCGTAGAGTCTCAGTCGTGTTCGTCACTCTCGGTGACCTGGTCGAGGACGTCGTGATCCGTGTGGAGGATCCGATCAACGTCGCGTCCGACACCGAAGCGACGATCGAACGTCGTCGCGGCGGCAGCGCTGCCAACGTCGCGGCGATGGCCGCCCGACTCGGGCACCCGTCTCGCTTCCTCGGCAAGGTCGGCGGCGATGCGATCGGTGACGTCCTGGTTGCCGACCTGGCGGCGGACGGCGTCGACGTGTCGCACGTTCGTCAGGGTGGTCGCTCGGGCACGATCGTCGTCCTCGTCGACCCGGACGGGGAACGGACGATGTTGACCGATCGAGGCGCGTGCCGCGAGCTCGATCGTCCGAGCGAGCGGTGGCTCGACGGGGCGGAGACGCTGCACGTGCCGATGTACTCGTTCGTCGGTGAACCACTCGCGTCGACGACCGGGACGGTGATCGGCTGGGCACGTGAACATGATGTTGCCGTGTCGATCGACGTGTCGTCGGTCGCGCTGATCGCGTCGATCGGCGCCGGCGAGGTGCGGTCGCGTCTCGACCTCCTCCGGCCGTCCGTCGTGTTCGCCAATGAGCACGAGGCTGCGGCACTGGGGGTGACCGGCCCGATCGCCGGTGCGATCACCGTCGTCAAACGAGGTCCCGCTCCGGCGGTCGTCTTCCACGACGAGCGGCGGGTCGACGTGCCGACCGCTCCGATCCGACGGGGCGCCGATACCACCGGTGCCGGCGACGCCTTCGCCGCCGGCTTCCTGCACGGTGGCTGGCGGATGGACCCCGCCGCTGCCTGCCGGTCGGGTCATCGCGCCGCAGCCCTGGTGCTGCGTGGCCATCGAGGTTGAGTGCGTCGCTGTCGAAGGCCCGAACCACGGCGGAGGGTGAGGGGCCGGTGCGTGGGACTCGGAGCCCGCGCCCACGGCGTCTCGCACGAACGTCGGGACCGGTGGCAGACTTGGGGGATGGCGAAGGAGATCGTGTGCGCTCGATGCGGGCTCGACGACCACCTCACCGGCACCCGCCGCGACGACGATCTCATCGAGCTGCACTGCGCTGCGTGCGACCTGACGTTCACCCGTGATCCACGCCCGTCGTGCCCCAAGTGCGGCGGCTTCGAGATGGAGGCCATGCCCAAGGTGCTCGTCGAGAAGTCGCGTGGCAGCCAGATGTCGATCCAGGGCATCCAGCGAGAGTTCCTGTGCCGCATCTGCGACGACGACCAGATCCGCACGCAGCGTGACGGTCATCTGCCGAGCCGCCTCGACGGCAGCCAGTAGCGGCCCCGCGTCGGGCGGATGTTGTCACGTGAGCTTCCATGGCAAGTAGCGTCGAGGGTCATGAGCTCGACCATCACGTCGATGTCGACGATCGACCGCCTGGAGCACGCTGCCGATGTCGGAACCGGCGTGCGGTTCGTGGGACATTCGGTCGCCCCCGACGGCCCGGTTCACGTGTCGTGGCGCCAGATCCACGACGAGGCGCGCTCGGTCGCTGCCGCCCTGCAGTCCAAAGGCCTCCTGCCCGGTGACCACGTCGCCGTGCTCGGCCCGACCAGTCGCGATCTGATCACGGTCGTGCGGGGGTGCTGGCTGGCCGGCGTCGCGTCGATGGTCCTGCCGCTGCCCATGCGTATGGGCTCACTCGACGAGTTCGTCAATTCCACGCGGGCGCGAATTCGCCATGGCGACGCCAAGCTCGTGTTGATCGACGACCAGCTCGCACCGTTCTACGAGGCCGTCGCCGGCGATCCGCCGATCCAGGCGATGACATCGGTGCTCCCCGGTTCCCCCAACGTGCCGTCGGGCGATCGGGTCGAGATCCCCGATCACGACCCGGAGCGACTCGTGATCCTCCAGTACACGAGCGGTTCCACCAGCGAGCCCAAGGGCGTCATGATCCCCGATCGGGTGCTGTCGGCGAACATCGATGCCTGCTGTGACGCGGCCGAGATGGGGGTCGGCGAGACGCTGGTGTCGTGGCTCCCGCTGTATCACGACATGGGGCTCGTCGGATTCCTGGCGCTCCCGATGACGAAGGGCGTCGACCTCGTGCAGGCCGCCCCACAGGACTTCATGGCGCATCCCGGAAACTGGATGCAGTGGATCTCCGACCATCGGGGCACCGCCACGGCCGGACCGAACTTCTCGTGGGTGCTGGCGACGCGGGCGCTGAAGCGTGCGCAGGGTCTCGACCTGTCGTCGCTGACGCTCGCGCTCAGCGGAGCCGAACCTGTCGACCCGAAGGCGGTCGAGGCCTTCGTCGAGGCTGCCGAGCCGTTCGGGTTCGACGCAGGGGCGGTCTTCCCGGCGTTCGGCATGGCCGAGACCGCGATCGGTGCGTCGTTCCCGAAACGGGGCGCCGGCCTCGTGTGCGACACCGTCGACCGTGAAGTCCTCGAACGCACCCGGGTGGCCAAGCCGGTCGAGATCACCGACCCCGACGACCTCGCCGTGCGTGCCCGTCGGCTCCCTCTCCTCGGCACCGCCGTGCCGGGCATGGAGATGAAGGTCGTCGACCCCGACACGTGGGACGCGCTACCCGAGCGACACGTCGGCGAGCTGCTGCTGCGTGGCACGTCGGTCACCCCGGGCTACTACAAGCGCGAGGCTGCCACCCAGGCGCTGTTCCACGACGAATGGCTGTGCACCGGTGACCTCGCCTACATCCTCGACGGGCAGCTCATCCTGTGTGGCCGCATCAAGGACGTCATCATCGTCGGTGGCCGCAACGTGTTCCCGGAAGACATCGAGCGGGCCGTCGGCGGGCTGCCCGGCGTACGTGCCGGCAACGTGATCGCGTTCGGGATGGAGGGCTACAAGGGCAAGGAGTCGGTGGTCGTCGTCGCCGAGGTGCGGGCCGACGATCTGGACGCGGTGCGTCACGACATCCACCACCGCGCGCTCGAGGTCTCCGGCCTACCACCCCGTGACATCATGCTCGTCAAGCCCGGCACGCTGCCGAAGACGAGCTCGGGCAAACTCCAACGGGCGAAGTGCAGAGAGCACTACCTCGCCGAAGACCTCGAACTGCTCGACTGACCGTCGACTCGCGACGATGTCCCGCCGGGGTCGGCGGAACGTCGTCGTCGGATGGGCGGTCGATTCGGTCCGGGACGGAGATCAGAACTCGGTCGCCGGCACCTCACACGGTGGCGTAGTGCTGTTCGAGCTCCACGACCTGATCGTGGGTGAGCAGGTGGTCGCCGCTGGCCTTGGGAGCCGACTTCACCCATCGCTTGTCCCAGGGCACCACCACGGTGCCCGAGTCGGTGATGTACGAGCCCTCGATCGGTACGTAGTGCGCGGCACGCAGCAGACCGGGATCGACCACGAGCCAGTTCGGGATCATCCTGCCGTCGTCGGTTGCGTCGGGGTCGGTGTAGATCACGTCGACGACGCGACCGATCTCGTCACCGCGCTCGTCGAGCACGTGGTTGCCGGTGTAGGTCGGACGGGATGTGTCGTGACCAGACATGTGAAAGCTCCTGGGGAGAAGGCCCGCTGTCACCATTCTGTAACAGTTCGATCTCGTCTCGCAAGTCACCCGATGGGATGATGATCGCGTGAAGGTCGTGTACACCTTGCGGCACCGGCTCCACCACCCCGAGCAGGAAATCGAGAGTGGACGGGTCCAGGAGCCGTTCGAACATCCGGGGCGGGCCGAGATGATCCGTGCCGCCCTGGCCGCCGACGACACCTTCGAGTTCGTGGCACCCGATGAGTGGGGCACCGAGCCGATCGAGGCGATCCACGACCCGGGCCTCGTCCGGTTCCTCGCCACGGCGTGGCAGGAGTACCAGCAGAGCCATCCGTACACGCACGACGTGGTGCCCGACGTGTTCGCGCTCCCAGCGATCCGCGCCGGGATGGAACCGGGCGACGAACCCGCCGACATCGGCATGCGACTCGGCTGGTGGTGCTTCGAGACGACGACGCCGCTGACCCACGGCACCTTCGACGCCGCCCGCTCGTCGGTCGACGTGGCCCTCACGGCCGCCGACCTCGTCATCGGCGGCGAACAGGTTGCGTACGGCCTCTGCCGACCGCCCGGTCATCATGCCGCTCGTGCTGCCTACGGCGGATATTGCTTCTTCAACAACGCCGCCGCCGTGGCACACCACATCGTGAGCAGTACCGGGGGCACGGTCGCTGTGCTCGACGTCGACTACCACCACGGCAACGGCACTCAGCAGATCTTCTACGACCGCGACGACGTGCAGTTCGTGTCCCTCCACGGCGACCCCGTCCGCGCCTACCCGTACCTCACGGGGTTCCGCGACGAGCGCGGGACGGGGCGCGGTCGTGGCGCCACCTCGAACTATCCGCTGCCGGACCGCACCGAGGACGACGCCTACCTCGACGCCCTGACGGCAGCCTGCGCGGACGTCGCGGCGTTCGGTGCCGACGCGCTGGTGGTCTCGCTCGGACTCGACACGTATTACGACGACCCGATCAGCGACCTGGCGGTCACCGCCGACGGCTTCGAGCGATCAGGTGCCGTGATCCGAGAGCTCGGCCTTCCCACCGTGGTGCTCCAAGAGGGCGGTTACGCCACCGATGAACTCGGCGAGAACGCTCGCCGGTGGCTGCACGGCGTCAGGCCGGAGACGGCCGACGAACTCGACCGGGACTGACGATCCGGATCAGCGTGGCAGCGACGGCAACCAGCGTGAGGACGAGCGCGAGCGCCTGGTAGGCCCGGTTGACGGTATCGGTGCCGGCCATGCCGGCGTGGATCGCTGCGCCCCAGACGAGCCCGTACGACAGGAGGTGCACCGCTCGCCACGCCCGCTTCGAGAGCCACCGGCGCAGGTACGAAGTCGCCTGGACGGCGATCAGCACGTAGAACGACAGCACTCCGATCGCCACCGCGAGCGGCCGGTACTCGCTCGCCCCGGGGACGAGGAGTTCGGTGAATCCGTAGTCGATGTATCCGTCGAGGTACAGCCCGAGCAGATGGAGGCCGGTCATGACCAGCGCGGTGCCGCCGAGCCATCGGTGCAGATCGAGGAGCCACGCCGGTCGGTCGTGTGGTCTGAGTACGCGGGTGGCGAGGAGTACGCCCCACACCAGGCTCATGATCAGCAGCGCGAGGGCGACGATGCCCGAGCTGCGTGCGAGATACCACCACACCTGCTCGTTCACTGCTCGAACTCCTGCCACGTCGGCGTGGTGTGGTGGATTCCGTCCGCGGTGGTGATCGAGGCCGCGAGGTCGAGCTCCGCGAGCCGATCCAGGCCGGACCCCAACCCGTCGACGAACGGAACCTTCGTGAAGGTCTCGGCCCACGCGGCGGTGCCCGCGACCACGGTGCACGACACCACGTCGCCGACGGTGGAGTCGAGGGTCGCAGGGTCGAGCACGTGGTGCCGCGGGAAGCCGTCCCGATGCCACGTGCGGAACCTCGTCGTCGAGGTGGCCACGCCGCCGTCGACGATACGGAGGTGCCGTGCGGCGTCGCCTTCGTTGGTTCGAGCGACGCCGATCGTCCAGGCGGACCCGTCGGCTGGGACTCCACCGACCCGAAGGTCGCCGCCGACGGTGACGATCGTCCCGTCTGCGCCCGCCGCGAGGAGCTCGGCGACCACGAGGTCGGCGGCGAGACCCTTGCCGAGTCCACCCGGATCGAGCACCGTGCCGGCCGGTAGGCGCACCCATCCGTCGGCTCGATCGACCAGGATCTCGTCGGGCCGACCACGGCGACCCGCTCCTGCCGGCAGCGACGTGCGCAGGGTCGCGTCGTCGCGACTGGCGGCGTAGCCGAGTTCGACGATCGTGGCGAGCAGGGTGGGATCGAACGATCCGTCGGTGGCGTGCCACGCCCGCACGAGCCCTTCGACGAGCCGGATCGTGTCGGACGACACGGCGCGGGCCTCGCCACCTGCCCGGTTCAGGCCGGAGATCTCGCTCGTCGCGATGAATCGGCTCCACCGTTGCTCGAGTTCGAACAGGCGGGCGATGGCCGTACGCGCCAGCTCCGAGCCGGCGGCGGGCCCCTCGTGCGAGACGACCACGACGCTGGCGTCGCAACTCATCACCCGCGCGTCGCCGCGGGCGTACCGTTGCCGGTCGGTGTCAGCTCCCACCGGTCTCCGCCTGAGGTGCGGGCGCCGGTGCCGGTGCTGCTGCCGGTGCGGGAGCAGCGGCCGGCGCGGGGGCCGGCGGAGGCGGTGCGGGAACCGCCAGATCGACCGCGATCGGAGTCGCGGGTGTGGGAGTCGTCTCGTCGGGCGCCGGTTCGGCCGGAGCGGTCGCCGCGGGCCCCGGAAGAGGCTCCGCGGGCGAGGTCGTCGGCGGCTCGACGAGATCGTCCACGACCTCGTCGATCGTCTGGCCGAGTCCGGCTTCCCGGAGGATCGTCTCATCGCGCTCCGAGATCGGCGTTCCGGTCGCTGCGTCGATCACGACGACGACCACTTGAGGGGGAGGCGTCGTGATCGGGGCGACGGTGGCCGGCGGGATCGTGGCCGGCTGTGGACCGACACTCGCGTCAGCGGATGAGTCGGCGGCGGCGGTGCCGGACGCGGCAGCCCGCTCGGCAATGCCGTAGCCGGCCATCATCCCGAGCACGGCGGTGGTCGACACGCCGACGGTCAGGATCTTGGCGGTCGCGGCGGGCCTGCGGCGTCGAGCTGATCCAGTGCCGCCGTCGACCGGCGTCGCGTGGTGGCGGTCCGCTCCCGACGTGTCGGCGTCCGGCGGATTGCTCGATGGCGCACCGCGCCGGGCCCGCAGGCGAGCGAGGCGTTCGGCCTGCTCGGCAGCGGCCGTCGGCGAACCGTGAGGGTCAGTCATCGTCGCGCTCCTCGTCGCCGTCGTCGTGGTCGTCGTCGTCGTCGTGGTCGTCGTCGTGGTCATCGTCGTGGTCGCCGTCGTCGTACTCGCCGTCGTCGTGGTCGTCGTCGTCGTGTTCGCCGTCACCAGTGCGGCTGCCGCCATCGACCGTGGTCGGTGTCGGAGCGGGGGCCGGAGGCGCAGGGGCGGGGTCGGCCGGTGCGGCCGGCGTCGTCGAGCCACCGATTCGCTTCGACTCGACCGTGGGCACGATCTTGCCGTCGACGAACTCGGCCGAGAACTCCACACGCACGGTGCCCGACGCGAAGTGGACCTCGAGGTCGTCGTCACCCACGGCCGGTTCGATCTCGGTGACCAGCCAGTCGGGGCGAGGCTCGGCGGAGACGAGGACGAGTCGTCCGTCCAACACGTCGACCGTGACGACACCGGCGTCACCGACGTTGAACGCCGTCAGGAATCCCGATGCCGCGGCGACCGTCGTCGTCGGCTCGATGACCACCACCGGCGGTTCCGTGGTGCTGGGCGCGTGTGCAAGGGTGGTGGTGGGACGCGGCGGCGTCGTGGTGGTGGGCGTGTCGTCGATCGAGGGCACGGTCACGTCGACGATCGACGGCGGAGGCAGGATCGCCGCCGATGCACCCGATGCGGCAGGACCGCTATCGAGGATCTGGGTGTTCACGAGCGCAGCGGCCGAACCGGCGCCGAGAACGCCGACCATCGAGAGAGCGGCGGCGAGTTTCGTCTTCATTGTGGGACTCCTGTCGTGTGATGAATCGTTCCGGAGCTGGTTCCGCCTGGAACCGGCCCGGTGTGAGCATCAACGTACGGATCGAGGTCCCAGCGGGAAGGCGGCAGTCATCCAAGAAACGTCCAAGAACGGTCGCGAAGACGACAGATCTGACGGAGAAGCCCCAACTTCGGTGGGTGGTCGGGTGACAATGGGGGTGTGCGCGTCCTACTGGTCGAAGACGACACGGCGATCGCGAGCTCGCTGTGCGAGTCGCTCGCGACCGCAGGGTTCGAGGTGCACCACGTCGCCACCGGCGGCGATGCGGTTCGTGCTCCGTTGGGCGACGTCGTGCTGCTCGATCTCGGTCTGCCCGACATGGACGGCTACGACGTCTGTCGGGCGATCCGTGCGGGGTCCGATGTTCCCATCATCGTGATCACGGCGCGGGGCGAGGAGCTCGATCGTGTTCTCGGACTCGAGCTGGGCGCCGACGACTACGTCGTCAAACCATTCGGATTCCGCGAGCTGGTCGCACGCATCCGTGCCGTCACGCGCCGAGCTCGTGCCGTACCCGGCGTCAGTGCCGCCGGAGAGGACGACGTCGTCGAGGTCGGGCCGCTCACGATCGATCGACGGACCCACCGGGTGACGCTCGATGCCGGCGAGGGCACCTCGGAGCTGTCGCTCACGCCGAAGGAATTCCAGCTGCTGGCCTTCCTCGCCGAGGACGCGGGGGCAGTCAGAACCCGGACCGACATCATCGAGCACGTCTGGGACGCGAACTGGTTCGGCCCGACGAAGACCGTCGACGCCCATGTCGCCGGGCTTCGCCGCAAGCTCGGGAACGCAACCTGGATCGCAGCCGTCCGAGGCGTCGGATTCCGGCTCGACGTTCCCGAATGAGTTGCGCGTGAGGAATCGCCTGCTGCTCGTGCTCGTCGGCGTGGTGGCACTCGTGCTCGCCATCCACGACATCCCGCTCGCCGGTCACCTGAATCGTGTCGAGCGGGACCGGCTGGTGACCGGTTTGGAGCGGGATGCGTTCATCCTCGCGGGTCGCGCCGAGGAGGCGCTCGAGGACGGAACGGCGGCCGATGAGCCGGCGCTCGAGCTGATCGTCTCGCGGTATGCACGTGACGAGGACGTCCGGGTCGTGATCGTCGACAGCGACGCCAGGGGAGTGGTCGGTTCGGACCCGTCGGTGCTCGACGAGGACTTCTCCAATCGGCCCGAGATCGAGGACGCACTCGTGCTCGGCCAACCTCGCACCGGCAAGCGATTCTCGAACACGCTCGGTGAGGATCTGTTCTACGTGTCGGTCCCGGTGCTGTCCGGCGTGAACCGTGTGGGCGCTGTGCGCATCAGTGCCCCCGAGCGGGTCGTCTCCGATCGGGCGGCGGGACGGGTTCGCGGTCTCCTCGCCGTGGCGGGGATCTCGCTGCTGATCGCCGTCGCCGTCGCCGTGATCTTCGCGGCGAGCGTCACCGGTCCGCTCCGTCGGTTGCGTCGCGCGACCGATCAGCTGGCGGCCGGCGATCTGGCCGTGCGGGCGGGATCGTCCGACGGGCCCCCCGAGGTCAGGTCGCTCGCCACGTCATTCAACTCCATGGCCGGACGGCTGGAGCAACTCGTCGAGCGCCAGCGCGCCTTCGCCGGAACGGCCTCGCACCAGTTGCGCACTCCGCTGACGGCGCTGCGCCTGCGCCTGGAGCAGCTGGCGCGCCAGGTGGAGACCGAGCCCGAGGCGCGGAGGAACGTCGACGCCGCACTCACGGAGACCGACCGTCTGCACCGGATGATCGAGGGGCTCCTGGCACTCACACGCGCCGAGGATGCCGCGATCGGACCCGTGACGGTCGATCTGGGCGTCACGGTCCGAGAACGTGCCGAACACTGGCGGCCGCTCGCAGACGAGCGGGGGGTCGAGGTCGCGATCGACGCGCCGACCGGCGTGGAGGTGCTCGCCGTACCGGGCGGTGTCGAACAGATCATCGACAACCTGGTCGACAACGCGCTGGAGGTGTCGACCAGCGGGTCTCGCCTCGTCATCTCGGTCACACCGGGTGATCGATCGGTCGAGCTCCACGTCATCGACGAGGGTCCCGGCATGTCGGCGGACGATCGCGAGCACGCACTCGACCGATTCTGGCGTGGTGTGCAAGCTCCGCCCGGTGGCTCGGGACTGGGACTGGCGATCGTGCAGCAGCTGGTCGCGGCAGGTGACGGGACCGTCGAACTGCGCTCGTCGCCGGGCGGAGGAATCGATGCGGTAGCGACGTTCAGATCGCCTTGAGCGCCTCCATCACCGGGGTCCATCGGTCGGGATCGCTCTCGTACGGTGCGTAGAACGAGAGTCGGTCGATCACGTCGCTGTAGCGGCGGGCGAGCTCGGGAGCGATCGACTCCGGTTCGCCGACCACGGCAAAGGTGTTGAGGATCTCGTCGTCGATCAACGTTCCCATCTCCTCCCACCTACCCTGCTTGGAGAGCGAGTTCAGCTCATCTTGCAGCCCGCCCCAGCCGTGCACCTCGAGCACCTTGCGATAGGCCGGCGTCGAGCCGTAGAACGCGATCTGCTGGCGCGTCGCCGTCGCCGCGTTCGTCATCTGCTCATCGGTGGTACCGGTCACCACGAACGAGGGTCCGACGACCTCGAAGTCGTCCATTGACTTGCCGGCCCTGGCGCGGCCCCGTTCGAGGGCTGGGATCGTGACCTCGCGGAGGTACTTCTCGGTGGTGAAGCCGTGGCAGAAGAAGCCGTCGCAGACCTCACCGGCAACCTCGGTCATCAATTCGCCGACCCCGGCGAGGAAGATCCTCGGCACGCCGAAGTCACCGAGGTCGCTCGCGTCGGGGGTGAAGAACGGCGTCATGAGCGTGTGTCGGTAGAACTCGCCGCGGAACTGCAGCGGCGTACCGTTCTGCCAGGTGTCCCAGATGGCACGGATCGCCTGGATCATCTCCCGCATGCGTGCCGCCGGGCTGCTCCACTCCATCGAGAAGCGCTTCGTGATGTGCGGCTTGATCTGACTGCCGAGTCCGAGCACGAACCGTCCCCGCGAGAGCGCCTGCAGGTCCCACCCGATGTTGGCCAGCAACATCGGGTTGCGGGCGAAGGCGACCGCGATCGACGTGCCGAGCTCGATCTCGGTCGTGTGCTCGGCTGCCGCGGCCAGGGGCAGGAACGGGTCGTGAGCCGTCTCGGCCGTCCACACCCCGGAGTACCCCAGTCGCTCGAGCTGGGCGGCGCGCCCGCCACTGTTCACGATGGAGCCGCCGAGTCCGGTGTCGATCTTCATGCGCGCGACGGTACCGACCGGCGCCGTGACCGGTCCGATCGCAGCGTCGCGTCGCCATACTGAGTCGATGCCCACCCGAGCGGGGTTGCGCCGCCGTTCGCCGTCCGCCACCCTCGCAGCGGTCGTGGCGGCAATGCTGACCGCCGGTTGCGCCGGCGAGGTCGACCGGTCGGAGGCCGCACGGACCTGTGCCGACGCCGCGCCGGTGGAGTCCGACGAGATCCGCGTCGTCGCGACCGTGGCGCCGATCACCGACATCGTCTCGGTGGTCGCCGCGGGGAGCGGCGTCCGGGTCGACGGCATCGTTCCCGAGGGCGCCGACAGCCACACCTACGAGCCCACGACCCGCGTCGCAGCTGCGCTCGAGCAGGCCCACGTGGTGTTCCTCAACGGGCTCGATCTCGAAGCCCCCACGAAGGAGCTGGCACTCGCGAACGCCGGCTCGGCCGTCGTGTGTGAGCTGGGCGACGAGGTGCTCGACGAGCCTGACTACATCTTCGACTTCTCGTTCCCCGAGTCGGCCGGTTCACCCAATCCGCACCTGTGGACCAACCCCCCGATGGTCGCCGCGTACGCAGCGGTCGTGCGCGACGTGCTCTCGGCGATCGACCCCGACTCCGCCGATCTCTTCGAGGCGAACCGCGCCGAGTTCGCCGAACGCATCGACGAGCTCGATCGTGCGATCCGCGTCGCGAGCGACACGCTCGCGCCGGACGACCGGCTGTTGCTGACGTATCACGACGCCTACGCCTACTTCGCTCGGGAGTACGGGTGGACCGTCGTCGGTGCCGTGCAACCGTCGTCGTTCGACGAACCGACACCGCGTGAGGTCGCGGCGCTCATCGACCAGCTGCGCGAACGAGGCGTCAGTGCGGTGTTCGGGAGCGAGGTCTTCCCGTCGCCGGTGCTCCGGCAGATCGCAGCCGAGACCGGGGTCGAGTACATCGACGACCTCCGAGACGACGATCTACCGGGCGAACCGGGCGACCCGACCCACTCCTGGCTCGGCCTGACGCAGTTCAACATCGTCACCATCGTGGAGGCGCTGGGCGGCGACGCCACAGCGGTCAGGGCGATCGACGTGACGCCGTCGGCACCCGAGGGCGCCTCCTTTCCGCAGGAGTGACCTTCCATCGGTCGCTCAGTCCTGGTCGCGGAGGAATTGCTCGAGCTCTTCGGCCAGTTCGTCGCCCGACAGCATCTCGAGCGACGGTCCACCACCGGCCACGTCGACGCCGTCATCGGACGCGTCGTAGATCTGTTCCAGCTGTTCGATCATCGTTGCGTGATCCTCGTTGCCGCTGATCATCCCGTCGAGGCGACGCCCCTGGATCTGGACCTCACGGCGAAGCGAGGCACCGTCGATCACGACACCCGTCGCTTCGCGGAGTCCGTCGAGCAGCGCCACACTGGCCGCTGGATACGACATCGCCGCGATGTAGTGGGGGACCTGCGCCCAGATCCCCAGCGCCGGGATGCCTCGCTCGTGCATCTCCCGTTCGAGCGAAGCCGCGACGCCGGCCGGCACATCGATCGAACTGCGCAGGAACGGCACGCGTGCGAGCACGTCCTGCGACGGGCTGCTCACCGAGAGCCTGGCCGGACGAGTGTGCGGCACGGCGAACGGATAGGCGCCGAGATGCGCCATGTGACGCACGCCGAACCCGGTTGCCAGCTCCCCGACGACGCTCGTGAATCGATGCCAGGCCATGTCGGGCTCGGGACCGGTCAACACCAGCAGATCGCGGCCGGTCTGATCGTGACCGACCGACACGGTGATCCGCTCCCACTGCAGTACCGAGTGGAGTCCGTCCCGAAGCTCCATCACGGGGCGGCGGGCCCGATAGTCGACATACGTGTCGTCGTCGAACTCGGCAACCGGGGAAGCAGATGCCTCCTCCTCGATCGCGTCGATCGCGGCCCGCGCCGCGCCGCCGGCGTCGATCCAGCCGCTGAGCATGACGACGAGCACCGGTTCCTTCAGGTCGGGCCGGGGCGCTACCCAGCGGAGGCTGACATCGGTCACCTGGCAAAGGGTACAACCCTGCTCACCGACGGGCCCCGATCGATGCAGAACGCGCCGATAGGGTGCACTCCATGGCCATCGACGTGACCGATGCAACGTTCCAGACCGAGGTGATCGAGCGATCGGCGACCGCTGCTGTCGTGCTCGACCTGTGGGCGCCGTGGTGCGGACCGTGCAAGACGCTCGGCCCGATCCTCGAACGAGTCGTCGACGAGACAGCGGGCAAGGCGGTCCTGGTGAAGGTCGACATCGACGAGAATCCGGCCATCGCGCAGGCCTTCCGTGTGCAGTCGATCCCGATGGTCGTCGCGTTCAAGGACGGCCAGCCGGTCGACGCGTTCATGGGCGCGCAGGGCGAGCACGAGGTGCGCGAGTTCGTCCAACGTCTGTTGCCGACTGCCGAGGAGAACGCGGTCGCCGGCCTGATCGAGGCGGGCGACGAGGCGTCGCTGCGACAGGCGCTCGAACTCGACCCCGGCCACGAGGACGCGACCGTCGCGTTGGCCGAACTGCTCGTCGAGGCGGGTCGGCCCGACGAGGCGCTGCAACTGCTCGGGCGGATCCCCGAGTCCGAACGGACCAGGGTCGTCGCGGCCAAGGCGCGTCTCGGGATCGTTCCCGACGACGATCACGACGCGACGTTGACCGAGCTGCTCGACCGGGTGAAGACCGACGACGACGCTCGGCAGCAGTTCGTCGACATCCTCGAGCTGATGGGTCCGCACGACCCACGCACGGCGGCCTACCGCAAGCAGCTGACCGCTCGCCTGTTCTGACGAGTCGACCGGGCACACGTCCGGTATCCTGAGGCGCTCCGACTTCCTCCACAGCCGAATGTGCGCGCCGTGCGCACCGTCCATGGAGGTCGTCGATGACCGACACCCCTGAGCTTCCCCCTCGTCCTCAGCCGCCCGGGCGGTGGAGCGACACGCTGCACACCTGGCTGGCGTGGTTCGGACTCGGGCGACTGATCGTCTCGACCGCGTGCGTCGTCGCCATCGCGGCGTGCGCCGCCTGGCTGGTGCGGGCGCCGGCCGCATCCACCGAGGCGGGTCTGCCCTTCGCCGGAGGCCCCTCGTCGTCGCCGCCGATGTCGACGCTCGCGCCGCCGTCGACCCCGATGGCCGTCGCACCCGACTCGGCGCCGCCCGCTCCGGCGTTCGTGCACGTCGCCGGGTCGGTGCGGGTCCCGGGTGTCTACGAGCTCGGCTCCGACGCACGTGTCCACGACGCCATCGAGGCTGCCGGAGGTCCGACGGTCGATGCCGATCTCGATGGCCTCAACCTCGCGGCGTCCCTGGCCGACGGCCAGCGGGTGTACGTGCCGGTCACGGGAGAAGTCGACCCGGCATCGGTACCGACGGGTGGTGGCGCGGTTGCGAGCGCTGGCGGGTCGGCCGGTGCCGATGCGGCCGCCGCGCCGGTCGATCTCAACACGGCGACGGTCGAACAGCTCCAGACCCTTCCCGGCATCGGGCCGGCGACCGCCGCGGCGATCGTCGACGATCGCCAGCGTCATGGTCCGTTCATGTCGGTGGCCGAACTCGAACGGGTCCCCGGCATCGGGCCGGCGAAGATGGTGGCGGTCGCCGATCTGGTGACGGTGTGATCAGGCGAGCAACGACTCGCCGAGCACCGCGGTTGCGGCGATCAGGGCGCCACAGGCCCCGAGGACGACGGCGATCGTCAGCCAGAACAGCTCACGTGCGTAGTCCCGCCAGTTCGCGGTCGGCACACGTGTGGCGCGGCGGGAAGCGAGCAGACCGAGCAGCAGCCACAACGGTGTGCTGGCGAGCACTGCGAGCGGGTATCGGGCATCGTCCGCGAACGGGGCACCGGCGAGCAGCAGGCCTGGTGCGGCCGACACACCGGCGACCAACCCGATCAGACCCGATGTCCGACCGTCGCCGACGCGGAGCGCAACCATCGCGAGCGCACCGAGGATCACCATCGGCGTCAGGCCGAGCAGCGGGCCGAGCAGTCGGATGCGGGCGCGGTACCACCTGGGACCGGCCGTGAGTGGCGGGGCCGCAGTGTCCGGTTCGCGGGCCGGATGGTCATGGCGGACGGCAGTGTCGATGCGACGAGCCTATGGGCTCGTACCGGACGTCGTACGTCATTCGTTCAGCGACCGGTTCGTCGCCGGGTGCGCAGCGGTCGTCGCCGTGGGATGCTGGTGGGACGACGTTGGGCGACTGACGGTGTCGATCGCCGTCGTGATGTTGGTGTGCCGCCGCACTGAGATCTCGTTCTCGCGTGCGCTGATCGTGCTGCTGGTGCTGGGTGGGGTGGCGACCGCTCGGGCCGATGCGGCGTGGGTGGGGCTCGCTCCGCGGCAGCTCGGTTCGTACGACGGGCAGTTCACGCTGATCGACGACCCCCAACCGTACGGGCGGGCGACTCGCGTGCTCGTCGAGATCGAGGGCGAACGGTTCGAGGTCTGGGTGCGGGGTCGGGCGATCCGGCAGCGCGTGGCGACGTGGCGAGCCGGCGAGTCGGTGGCGGCCAGTGGTGAACGGCGGGCGCTGAAGCCGGAGCGCCGGGTGCGGGTCGCCTGGCAGCACGTGGTCGGCGAGTTCCGGTTCGACTGGGTGAGTGACGTCACGCCGGGCAGCCCGGCCGCGACGGCATCGAATCGTGTCCGCGCCGCTCTCGAGCGAGCGGCAGCCGTCCTCCCGACCGACGACGGCGCGCTGTTCCGCGGCCTGGTCGTCGGCGACGACCGCGATCAACCGCGGGCGATGGTCGAGAGGTTCCGGGCCAGTGGTCTGTCCCATCTGACGGCCGTGTCCGGGCAGAACGTGTCCTTCGTGCTGATGGCGGCGGCGCCGTTGCTGCGCGTACTGCAGCCGACGTGGCGGTGGGTGGCGACGCTCGGGTTGATCCTCTGGTTCGTGAGCTTGACCCGGTTCGAGCCGTCGATCGTTCGGGCGGGGGCGATGGCGTCGCTGTCGGCGACAGCGTTCGTGCTCGGTCGCGAGCGATCTCCGGTCCGTATCCTCTGGTTGGCGGTCACGGCCCTGCTCCTCATCGACCCCCTGCTCGTTCGATCGGTCGGGTTCTGGCTGTCGGTCGGCGCGACCGCCGGCGTGTCGTCGATCGGCCCGCGCATCGCTGGCCGCCTCACCGCGCTCGGCTTCCTGGCGACGCCCATCGGTGTCACGCTCGGTGCGCAGATCGGTGTGGTCGTCCCGGCGGTGCTCGTGTTCGGTCGGCTGCCGCTCGTCAGCTTGCCGGCGAACCTGCTCGCGGTGCCGGTGGCCGGGTTCGTGATGCTGTACGGCCTTCCGGCCGGGCTGGTCGCCGGCGCCGTACCGCCGATCGCGCCGATCGTCATGCTGCCGTGCCGGGTGGGGGTGCGGTGGGTCGACACGATCGCCGTCTTGGGCGCCCACCTCGAACCCGGGGGCAGCGCGACGTGGATCGGTTGGGGTGTGCTCGGGGGTGTTTTCGCCCTGATCGTGGTGGCACAACGCCGCCGCCACGCGCCCGGCACGTCGCCCGCCCACCCGGCCTCATAGCTGCCGGCGTGGCCGTCACCGTACGACGCGAGGCGCGACGCGTGTCTGATCGCCCGGGGCGCGCCCGGTCGATCGCGAGGCTGGTTGTCGCGGGTGGCGTGATCGCTGCTATGAATCGGGTTCGCCATGGGAGTCCACCTGCTGACCGGCGACGACGAGTCGATTCTGCGCTCGAAGGCACACGACCTCGTGGCGCAACTCGTCGGCGACGGCGATCGCAGCCTCATGGTCGACGAGTTCGACGGGGAGGACTACGAACTCCGAGAAGCGGTCGACGCGGCGCAGACGCTTCCGTTCCTGACCGCCAAGCGGGTGGTGGTCGTACGCGACGTCGGACGCTTCAACGCCGACGACCTCACACAACTGCTCGTCTATCTCGACGACCCGTTGGATACCACCGACCTCGTACTGGTCGCGGGCGGCGGGCGGCTCTCGAAGAAGCTGACCGACGGCGTCACGGCGGCGGGTGGCCACGTCACGAGCACGAGTCCGCCGAGCCGTCCGAAGGACCGCCAGACCTGGGTGCGTACCGAGGCAGAAGAGCACGGAGTCCGTCTCGACGGCGCAGCCGCCGCACGAATCGCCGATCGACTCGGTGAGGGGGTGGGTCGACTCGATGGCATACTCTCGGTCATTCGTTCGACCTACGGAGACGGGGTCAAGATCTCGGCGGCCGACGTGGAACCGTTCCTCGGCGAAGCCGGAGGAGTGCCGCCGTGGGACTTCACCGACGCCATCGACGCCGGGCAGACCAGCACGGCGCTGACGCTGATGGCGCGCATGATCCACGGTGGCGGGCGCCATCCGTTGCAGGTGATGGCGATCCTGCACGGTCACTACGGCAAGCTGGCGCGGCTCGACGGTGCCGACGCTCGCAACGAGACCGATGCTGCGGCTGCGATGGGCATCCGGCCCGGCTATCCCGCCAAGAAGGCGCTGGCGAACTACCGGCGATTGGCCGGCGGCGGTGTGCAGCGTGCGATCCAGTTGCTGGCGCAGGCCGACAGCGACCTCCGGGGCGACACCGATCTCGACAGCGAGTTGGTGTTGGAGCTGCTCGTCGCCCGCCTCAGTCGCCTGGGCGTCCGGCGCTGAGCGCTACGTGCGGGGCGCCGCCGCGCTCGCCAGTTCCTGAGTGGTGAACGGGCCGACGGCGCGGTCCTCGGCGACGAAGTGGTAGAGCGCCACACCGAACACGCCGCGTGTCGCGCCGGCGAACACCGAGGCGGCCACCGCCACGACGAGCCCGAGGAGCACGAGCGCCCCGCCGAGCACGCCCCACGCGGTTCCGCCGGTGATGAGCACGACGCCGCCGATGATGGCGCCGATGCCGATGAACGTGAACAGCGAGGCGATGCCACCGATCACGAAGTTGCCGGTCACCTGCTGGCCCCACCGCTGCCTCACGAGTGAGCCAGAGCGCTTGATGGCGTCGATCGGGCCGATGCCCTCGAGCGCGAGCACGGGCACGACCAGGAACGTCACGAGGCCCCAGATAGCGGCTCCGAGCGATGCGGCGATGTTGCCGAGGACGCCGCCGCGGTCGCGAATGATCGCAAAGGTGAGCGACACGAGGGCAGAGACGAGCGCCCAGCCGGCGATCGTCGGAATCCGGTTCTTGGCGATCTGGCGGCCGGCGGCCACGTCGGGTTCGCGACCCTGGAGCGCATCGTTGGCGGCCGCCGCCAGGATCACGTTGTAGTAGATGACGATGAATGACGCGAGGTACGAACCGACGGCGATCAACACGTAGCCGACGAGGCGGGTCGCGTCGGGGTCTGCGTTCGCCAGGAACACGCCCGGACCGACGAACACGAGTGCCGCGACCACCGCGAGGATGCCGCCGATCAGTGGCAGCCTGGCCAAACCGGGGTGCTCCCGCACCACCGACCATGCCTTCTTGGTGAGCGCCCAGCCCTGCTTCATGCGTGTGAACATGGACCCGATCGTACCGGTGACGCGACGAAGCCCGGGGGTCGGTCACCCCGGGCTTCGTTCGGATCTCGTCTGGTGCGACGGTGGTCAGACGCCGGCGTTGACCTTCTTCATGAGGCGGCTCTTCTTGCGGGCTGCGGCGTTCTTGTGGATCACGCCCTTCTGGGCGGCCATGTCGATCTTCTTGATCGCAGCCTGCACGGCCACGTCGTTGCTGTCCTCGCCGATGGTCGACTCGGCCGATTTCACGCGGCTCTTCAACTCGCTGCGAACGGCCTTGTTCCGCTCGGCGGCCTTGGCGTTGGTGAGAATGCGCTTCTTCTGGCTCTTGATGTTGGCCACAGGGTCTTGCCTCTTCGTTGGGTCGAGATGTCGTCGATCGGTGTGCCCGACGGAGACCATCAGGCAGCGAAGTGAGGCTATCGGCGCGTCCCGACGAACCCAAACGTTCGCTCTGCGGGCGTCTTCGTACACTCCGGGCATGAGGTTCGAGGACCTGTCGACGCGGGCGCAGGTGTCTCGGCTGCGACGGGTGGCGCAGTCGGCGCTCGAACGCTATCCGGTCGAGGTCCGCCGGCTCCGGCTGCTCAACCACGACTTCAACACCACGTTCCGCGTCGACACGACGGACGGGTCGATCTTCGCCCTCCGCATCGATCTCAACCGTCGCAAGCCCATGACCGCGCTCGATGCCGAGATGGCGTGGCTCGCCGCCCTTGCGAACGAGACCGTGGTGGTCGTGCCGCAGCCGCTCTCGACCGTCGACGGCACGCTCCACACGGCGGTCGACTTCCCCGAGCTCGGCCGCGCACTTCGCGTCGCCGTCATGTCGTGGTTGCCGGGCCGAGATCTGGACGTGCCGACCGTCGTGGCCGTGCGTGAACTCGGACGGATGACGGCGATGCTGCACCGGCACGCAGCGGCTTGGGTGATGCCGGCGGGGGTCGAGTTCCCCTCGGTCGATGGCGTCTTCATGGACAGTTCCGACCGGATTCGTATGGGCCACCCACAGATCGACGACAGTGCCGCTGATGTCTTGGCCAGGGCGCTGGACGTGATCGAGCCGATCCACGACGAGATGGTGTCGACGGGAACCCGCATGCCGATTCACGGAGATCTGCACCAGTGGAACGTGAAGTGGCTGCGTGGCAGGATGTCGGTGCTCGACTTCGATGATGCCGGCATCGGCGTGCCGGCTCAGGACCTGGGCATCACGAGCTACTACCTCTCCGCCGGTGACGAGTTGCGGCACGCGCTGTTCGAGGGGTACGAAGAGGTTGCTCCGCTGCCGCCGCTGACCGACGAGCAACTGGAGGCCGAACTCGCGGCACGCAACGTGCTTCTGTTGAACGACGTGCTCGACACGACGACCAGGTCGGCCCGCGACATGGTCGAGCGCTACCTCGCCAACACCGTTGCCCGCCTGCGCTGGTATCTCGACACGGGCACCTACCGGATGGATGCGCCGGGCGTCGTTCCGCTCAACTGATCGGGTGGTGCCGGTAGCGTTGGGGTCTGCCATGGAGCTGTCCCGTATCCGCAACTTCTCGATCATCGCGCACATCGACCACGGCAAGTCGACGCTGTCCGATCGCATCCTCGAGATCACCGGCGCGGTGCAGTCGCGTGACATGAAGGCGCAGTACCTCGACTCGATGGATCTGGAGCGCGAGCGCGGCATCACGATCAAGGCGCAGAACGTTCGGGTCGAGTGGAACGGTCACGTCTTCCACCTGATCGACACGCCCGGTCACGTCGACTTCGGCTACGAGGTGAGCCGCTCCCTGGCCGCGTGCGAGGGCGTGGTGCTGGTCGTCGACGCAGCTCAGGGCATCGAGGCGCAGACGCTCGCCAACTGCTACCTGGCGCTGGAGAGCGATCTCGAGATCGTCGCCTGCCTGAACAAGATCGACCTGCCGGCGGCCGACCCCGATCGATACGCGATGGAGATCGAGAACGTGCTCGGCATCCCCGCCGAGGACATCTTGAAGATCTCCGCGAAGACCGGCGAAGGGGTGCCCGCCCTGCTCGACGCTGTCGCAGAACGGATCCCCGCACCGAGCGGCGACGCCGATGCACCGCTCCAGGCGCTCATCTTCGACTCGCAGTTCGACCAGTACCGCGGTGTCGTGTCATCGGTCCGTGTCATGAACGGTCGCATGGAGGCGAACTCCAAACTGCACTTCATGCAGACCGGCGCCGATCACGAGGCGCTCGAGATCGGCGTCCGCAAGCCGGTGCCGACGCCGGTGAAGGGGCTCGGTCCGGGCGAGGTCGGCTACCTCATCGCCGGGATCAAGGACGTCGGCGAAGCCCGCTCCGGTGAGACGGTCACCACCGCAGCGAAGGGAGCGACCGAACCGCTGCCCGGCTACCAGGATCCCAAGCCGATGGTGTTCTCCGGCCTGTTCCCGATCGACGGGGACGACTTCGAGGATCTGCGCGACTCGCTCGCCAAGCTCAAGCTCAACGACGCCTCGATCACGTACTCACCCGAGTCGTCGGGCGCGCTCGGATTCGGGTTCCGCTGCGGGTTCCTCGGCCTGCTCCACATGGAGATCGTCAAGGAACGGCTCGAGCGCGAGTTCGGTCTGGCACTGATCGCCACCGCACCGTCGGTCGAGTACCGGGTCACCCAGACGACCGGTGACGTCACCGTCGTCAGCAATCCGGCCGAACTCCCCGTCGTCCAGAAGATCGACACCATCGAGGAGCCGATCTTCAAGGTCTCGATCATCACGCCCAAGGGATACACGGGCGCTCTGATGGATCTCTGCCAGACGCGGCGCGGCGAGATGAAGCGCATGGAGTACCTGTCACCCGAGCGCGTCGAACTCGACTACGAGATCCCGCTCGCCGAAGTGGTCGTCGACTTCTTCGACCAGCTCAAGTCACGTAGCCAGGGGTACGCCAGTCTCGACTACGAGCTGGCCGGCTACCAGAAGGCCAATCTGGTCAAGGTCGACATCCTGCTCAACGGTCTGCCGGCCGACGCGTTCTCCACGATCGTGCATCGCGAAAGTGCCGAGTCGTACGGCCGACGGATGTGCGAGAAGCTCAAGGAGTTGATCCCGCGCCAGATGTTCGACGTGCCGATCCAGGCGGCGATCGGCGGCAAGGTCATCTCTCGCGAGACGGTCAAGGCCCGCCGCAAGGACGTCACGGCCAAGTGCTACGGCGGCGACATCAGCCGCAAACGCAAACTGCTCGAGAAGCAGAAAGAGGGCAAGAAGAAGATGAAGTCGATCGGCCGGGTCGAAGTGCCCGGCGACGTCTTCATCAGCGCCCTCAAGCTCGACGACTGAGCCGGGACGAGCACGCGCGAGAACGTCGTCACCGACTGGATCGTCGCACCGGCCGTTGCCGAACGCTGGTCGCTTCCGGAAGCGTCCGACTGCTCGCGCGGTGCCGCCGACGCGTGACACCAACGGGACGGGCGTCGGTTATGATGTGACCGCTCGGGCGAGCTGACAAGCGCTTTGTGCAGGGTGCCCGTCGGGCACGACTCAGACGCCGAGCGATTGACCGAGGTAGCGCCTGATCCCATCGGTCGTGGTCGGGAGTGTCTGATGTCGAACCTCGTGGAGATGGCCGAACCCGATGCGTCGTGGCGCATCGACCCGTCGGCCGTCCGGGTCGTGTGGGCCGTGCTGCGGAGGCTGTTTCCCTACCTCGTCGAAGCGACGCTGGTCCCGACTGCGGCGTACTACTGCTGTCTTCTCACGCTCGGTCACGGTTGGGGAATCGTCGCGGCCGCGAGCTGTACGTTCGTGTCCGTCGCCCGACGGCTCGTGCTCCGGCAACCGGTTCCAGGTCTGCTGCTGCTGGCATCGGTCGGGATCTCGGTCCGCGTCGGGATGTACTTCGTGAACGAGAGCTCGTTTCTCTATTTCGTCCAGCCGATCGTCAAGACCGCAGCACTCGCGCTGCTGTTCGCTGCCTCGGTGATCGTCGGCAAACCGCTGGTGGCTCGGTTCGCCGCCGATTTCTGCAACTTCGACTCGGACGTCGGCGCACGGCCGGCCATCGCTTCGCTGTTCCGCCGTCTCACCTGCTTGTGGGCCTGCGCGCAGGTCACCATCGCGGCGGTCAACCTGACCCTGCTGCTGACCGTGCCGGTCGCCGTGTTCGTGGGCACGGCCGCGGCGACCGCTTGGGTGGTCATGTCCGCCGGCGTCGTGATCACCGTCACCGATGCGGTCCGCACCACGCGTGGAGACGGCATCGGCACCGCCTTGGCGCTCGGTGGCCGACTGCACGCATTCATCGATCCGGCGATCATCTAGCACCACCGGAGCCGCGTCGCGGCGGTGGTCGATCGACCGAGATCGGGCAGGAGCCCTGTACTGACCTCGCCGTGCGCCATCGGCGCGACGGATGCGTCGCACCGTCCGTGTCGTCGAGGCCGACGCACGGCGCCATCGATCGCGGCTCGCGTGGGCGGCGGCGCTGGCCGGGCCGCTCGACTCTCGCGGCAGGGTCCGCACGATCGTCGGTCGCCCCGGCACTTGGCGACGGCGCCGGGGGCCGCCGAGGCGTCCACCGGTTTCCGACATCTTCGTCGACAACGTCTCGTACATCGTGCAGGAGCGGGGGTCGGCGGCGAAGGTCGACTGGCATCAGGACCTCGCGTACCGGGGGCTCAGCGCTGACGACGCCCAGGTATCGGCGTGGATCGCGCTGGCATCGGCCACGCTCGAGTCGCGTCGCCGGCAGATGGTTGAGGGAGCCCTCCGGCCGGCCGGACCGACCACGTCGCGCCCGACGCCGAGCGAAACGACGTGCTCGACCTCGGGCAGTTCATCGATGGCATCGACGAGGCGGCCGCGGTCGACCTCGATCCGAATGCACGCGCCCGACAGGACGCTGCCGGCGCCCGAATCAAGGGCAACACGTCGCGATTCGCGATTCGTCGCGGCCCAGGCGCCGGGGCCACCCCGGCACCCCGATGGCGGAACCCGCTCGGTCTACTCGGCGAGGATGCGCACCGGGAGCTCGCGTGGGCCGCGGATCTGGCCGACCGACCAGCGCACATCTCCGGCGAGCTCGAAGTTCGGGAAGCGCCGGACGAACTCTTCGATCGCGACCTTGAGCTCGAGTCGGGCGAGGTTCGAGCCGAGACAGCGGTGGATGCCGAGGCCGAACGCGGCGTGCCGGTTCCGCTCGCGGTCGATGACGAAGTCGTCCGCGTCCTCGAACTGTTCCGGATCGCGGTTGGCCGCCGGGAACGGAAGCAGCACCCAGTCGTCCTGCTTCATCGGGCACCCGTGGAAGTCGTGATCCTTCGCGACCAGGCGGGCCATCGTGACCGGTGCGTACGCACGCAAGAACTCCTCGAGGGCGAACGTCATCACCTCGGGGTCGTCGATCAACCGTGCCCGATCGTCGGGGTGCTGGGCGAGGTGCCAGATCGACGAGCCGATGGCCGACCAAGTGGTGTCGATGCCGGCGATGAGCAACAGGACGACCGACCCGCCGACGTGCTCGTCGGAGAGCTTGTTGCCGTCGATCTCGACGTTCATCAGGTAGCTCGTGAGGTCGTCGCGGGGGTTCTCGCGGTGGTCCTGGATCTGCGCTGCGATGTACTTGCCCAGATCCTCCATGCCGTCGCGGGTGCCTGGTTCCTCGGTGATCCGTTCGAGCGCGTCGTGAACGAACCTGCGGAACAGTGCCTCGTCCTCTTCGGGGAAGCCGAGCATGCGGCCGATCACGTTGACCGGGATGTGCTGGGCGTATTGCACGGCGGCGTCGACGATCGTCTGACCCGGCATGATCTCGCCCATGTCGTCGAGGAGGCGCCGACACAGCTCGCGCACGTCGTCTTCCCAGGGTTCGATCTGCTTGGGAGCGAACGGGGGGAGGAGCAGGCGCCGGGCCATCGCGTGAAAGGGCGGGTCGCTGGTGATCGGTGGCGCGCCACCGATGGGGGCGGGGAGGGCGAGGTCGCCTGGCCGGCCGACGGCGACGACGACCGACCGACTCGTGAAGTTCTCGGTGTCGTAGGCGACATCGTGCACGGTTTCGTGTGTGATCGGGACCCACATGCCGCCGTAGCGATCCGAGTGTGCCACCGGGCAGCCCGATTCACGCAGCTCCTTCCACACCTCGGGGGCGCGCTGGTTGTAGTCCGGGTGGCCGTGGTCGAAGTCGGTGGCGTAGTCCTCGACCGGGCCGTAGTCGTCCGGGTCGTAGGGAACGCGTTGCCAGATGTCGACGCCTTCGGGTGAGTCGCCGAAGATCGGGTCTCGGTCGGCGAATCTCCCGCCGGTGGGTGGAACCGGGCTGGTGTCGGCGGGCGTTCCTCCGTCGATGATGTCGGTCACGGTGCTACTCCTCGGTGGTGGGGCGATAACCATCGTATTGGCTCGGACCGCCGCATCGGGTGCGGGGCCGACCGGTCAGACGGAGGCGGTGAGGCCGCCATCGACGCGGATGTTCTGGCCCGTGATGTAGCTGGACCGGTCGGACGCCAGGAAGGCGATCACCTCGGACAGCTCCTCGACACGTGCGTAGCGGCCGGCCGGGATGCGGTCGACGCGGTCCGGCTTCTCGGGGAGTGAGTCGATGAAGCCGGGCAGCACGTTGTTCATACGCACGTTCCGGGCGGCGTACTTCGTGCTGAACAGCTTGGCGAAGTCGGCGAGGCCGGCGCGGAACACGGCCGACGTCGGGAAGTCCGGGTCGGGCTCGAACGCTGCGAACGTGGACACGTTGACGATCGAGCCGTGTTGCTGTTCCAGCATGATCGGCGTCACCAGTCGGGTCATCCGGATCACGTTCAGCAGGTAGTAGTCCAGACCGAGGTGCCAGTCCTCGTCGCCGATCTCCAGCAGGTCGCCCTTGGGGCCGTGCCCCGCGCCGTTCACGACGGCGTCGACGCGCCCCCACCGCTGCATCGCCTTGCCGATGAATCGCTCGAGGTCGTTCACCACCAGGTTCGAGCCGGTGAAGCCGAACCCACCGAGCTCGAAGCCCAGCGCCTCGCCCTTGCCGGACGACGACATCACGCCGACGTGATGGCCCTCCGCGGCCAGTTTGCGGGCGGCGTCGGCGCCGATGCCGGATCCGCCGGCGACGACGAGGGCGACGGGCGTCTGGGTCATGGTGCGCGCTCTCTTCCCGGTTGGGGTCCGCTCTATCGGACCCACGATGCCGTCGATCGTACGTCCCTGACGTGCGAACCTCAGAACTCAACCAATGTGCAAAGTCTGTCAAATCCCGCCCTTGAGTCGGAGCGGGGAGCGGCCGATGAATCCCCGACGAGCCGTCCGCATCTGTGCGGTCGACCACTCGAGCGAAAGGGGCGGCGATCATGCTCGTGACCACGGCAATCGGAAGTCGGGACCGACCGATGCTTCCGATCGGCCGCGTGATCGACATTCCCGGCCGCGGCTCGACCTTCATCCGCGAGGCGGACGGACCGCCCGGTGCGCCCGTGCTGGTGCTGCTGCACGGCTGGTCCGCCACGGCCGACCTCAACTGGCACCCGTACTTCGAATCGCTGTCGCGCCACTTCCGCGTGATCGCGATCGATCACCGTGGACACGGGCGAGGTATCCGTCACGAAGGTCCGTTCCGGCTCGAGGACTGCGCCGACGACGTCGCCGCCCTCGCCGAGCTGCTCGGTATCGAACGCCTGATCGCGGTCGGATACTCGATGGGCGGACCGATCGCGCAGCTCATGTGGCAGCGACATCCGTCGCTGGTCGACGGTCTCGTGTTCTGCTCGACCAGCGCCGCGTTCCGTTCGACCGCCAGGCTCCGCGTGCTCTTCCGGGCGGCGACCGGGGTGTCGGTGGTTCGTGGCACCGCTGCCGTGAGCACCGTCGCCGGGTCGGCGTTCGCAGCGATCGCGAAGTGGAACGGCCTGAGGGGTGAGATGACCTGGGGTGTCGAACAGTTGGCTCGACACGACTGGGGCAAGGTCGTCGAGGCGGGCCATCAGATCGGGCGGTACGACGCCCGGGACTGGATCGCGTCGATCACCGTGCCCACATCGGTCATCGCCACGCTCGACGACGAGGTCGTTCCGACCCGCCACCAACTCTGGCTCGCTCGGACGATTCCGGACGCGACGCTGCGGCACTTCCCGGGCGGTCACCACCGCTGCGTCACCGACCCCGATCGGTTCGAGTCGGTCCTGCTCCAGGCCTGCCGCGAGATCGCCGCTCGATCCTCGGTACGGGGTCGACCCGACACCGCCGCGGCCGCCTGAACCGACCCGCTGATCAACTCGAGCCGCCCCGCCGACGGCGTGATGGGTAGCGTCGGCGTCCGGGAGGCGTTTGCATGAACGACGCAGTGTTGTACGAGGTGCGCGACCGGGTGGCCATCATCACCTTCAATCGGCCGGACCGGCTGAACGCGTGGGGTCCCGAGATCCATCAGGGCTACTTCACGGCGCTCGACCGCGCCGCCGCCGACCCCGAAGTCCGGGTGATCGTCGTCACCGGGGCCGGTCGCGGCTGGTGCGCTGGGGCCGACATGGACGTCCTCCAGGGGATCGGTGACGCCGGCGGGTTCCGTGACGACGAACCGAGGCCCGCGCACGAGTGGAAGCACACGCACGCCATGACGATTCCGAAGCCCGTCATCGCGGCCGTCAACGGCGCGTGCGCCGGGCTCGGTTTCGTGCACGCGTTGGCGTGCGACATCCGCTTCGCCGCCGAGGGCGCCAAGTTCACCGTCGCGTTCGGCCGGCGCGGGCTGATCGGCGAGTGGGGCATGTCGTGGATGCTCCCGCGTCTCGTCGGTCACGCAGTCGCCCTCGACCTGATGCTGTCGAGTCGGATCTTCCTGGCCGACGAGGCCAAGGAGCTGGGTGTGGTCAACCGGGTGTGTCCGCTCGATCAGCTGATGGACGAGACCCTCGACTACGCCGCCGATCTCGCCACCAACGTCTCGCCGACGTCGATGGCCGTCATGAAGCAGCAGGTCTACACGCATCCGCAGCTGCCGATCGACGACGCGGTGACCGAGTCGATCCGACTGATGGAGGAGTCGGTGCGGCGCCCCGACTTCAAGGAGGGCGTCGCCAGCTTCGTCGAGAAGCGCCCGCCGAATTTCCGGCCCCTGGGCCGGTAGCGGCCCCACGAGGGCAGCGCATGATGATCGATCGGTCGTTGCCGATCCCGGCCGTTCTCTGTGGCTGCTGCTCATGTTTGGTGCAGTCCAACCGATGAAAGGTCATGTCGAACCACACCACCCGAGCGGCAACGGCTGCTCCGGGCGTCGCTGGGTCGGCCGACGGCTCGGACTTCTCCGAGTTCCTGCCTCGTCTGACGAAGAAGGTCTTCACCGACCTCGCCATTTGGATGATCGGCCTTGGTCTCCTCATGGGGATCGTGTTCCCCTTCTTCGTGATGGCCTTCGGCGTTCCGTCCAACTACGTGCTGACTGCGAAGTTCTGCTTCGCCACGGTCGGTGCAGGTCTGGTCGTCGGAGCCGCCAACCACTTCCTGTCTCGAGCCGTGGTGGGCTCCCGTTTGCGGTTCATGCGCTCGAAGATGTCCGAGGTCGAAGCCACACTGCGCAACGCGACGACGGCCGACGACGAAGCGGCTTGTACGCCGGAGAAGTGCATGATCGCCGTTGACTCGGATGACGAACTCGGTGATGCGGCGGCGTCGTTCAACCGGCTCGTCGAGGCCCTCGCCGAATCACAGCGGGCCTCGCAGGTGGCCGGCAACTTCGCAACCACACTGGCGTCGCACATCGAGCTGACACCGCTCGTCGAGGCGGCGCTCGGTGTCCTGCATCGTGCCGGTGACTACTCGGCATCCGCGCTCTGCATCTTCCGCGACGGCGAGCTGGTCACCGTCGGATCCTCCGGTATCGCAGAGCCTGGGGCGCTCGCGGACAGCGAACTCGTGCAGCGGTCGTATCGAACCCTCGACACGGTGAGAGTGGACTTGCCGAGTGATATCCAACTGGATGGTGGGCTCGTCCAGTTCCGTCCCCGAGAGGTCGTGGCCTTTCCACTGCACATTCGCCTCGTGCCGATCGGTGTCGTCGTGCTCGCCTCGACCACGCCCCTCGGCGATCGCCAGGATCTGCTGATACAGCAGCTACTCCCGAACTTCGCCGTGGCCTTGAACAATGCGCTCAGCCACGAACGACTGCAGCGCGTCGCCGCGATCGACCCGCTCACCGGGTTGTACAACCGGCGGTTCGGGTTGGAACGGCTGAGCCAGGAGTTCAGCCGAGCGGTCCGCTCCAACGAGCCGCTCGGCGTCGTGCTGTTCGACATCGACTACTTCAAGTCCGTCAACGACACCTACGGCCACCAGGTCGGGGACGACGTGCTGAAGTCGATTGCGGAGAACGTGAAGGGCGCGCTCCGCGAAGGTGACACGCTGATGAGGTACGGCGGCGAGGAATTCCTCGCCGTGCTGCCGGGTGCGGGTGAGGCCGATCTGCGAACGGTCGGCGAACGGATGCGGCGAATCGTCGAATCGAGCCTGATCTTCGTGTCGAGTACGGAGGTGCGAGTCACGATCAGCCTCGGTGGTGTGTCGTTCCCGAGTGCCGACGTTGCCGACCTCGATGACCTGATCCGTAAGGCCGACGCAGCGATGTACAACGCGAAGAAGACCGGTCGCAACCGGCTGACGCTCGTCGACGCCTGATGTCCCCGATCGGAACCGGCGGTGCTCAGCGATTCTCGGGGAGACCGATGACGGGCACAGCACTCGTTCCGCCCTGCGTCCGTCAGTGCGCGTCGGGGCCGTTCGCGCGCACCTCGTCGACGGCTCGCATCGCCTGGCGCAGCTCGGCGAGCCAGTCGTCGACGTTCCGGCCGACGAGGCGGACGCACCAACCGAGCGCGTCGGAACGGGAGCGTGCGATGTTGGCGGCGACGAGCGTGTCGAGCACCTGCCTTTCGGGCTGCCGCAGGCGGGTCATCACCGGCGCCGCGAGATGGGTGAACAGCGTGGTGCGGTCGCCGACCCGGACGGCCCAGGCGACCTTGCGTTCGAAGCGGTGCTCGGCCTCGCGGGCGATCGTCATGCGCCGATCACGGGTGTCCTCGCGGAATGCGGAGATCCTGCCGGCGATCGCCTCCTCTCGGTCGGCGTCGGTCGCGTCGGCGAGTTCGGGCGGATCGATCGACACGGTCACGGTGATCTCTTCCCGGTCGATCGTGATCGTCGGATCGGCGGCCGTGATCCATTCCTCGGGCAGTCGCCCGGCGAACCACGATGTGATGTTGGAGTGTTCGGTCATGGCGGCAGTCTCGCGCGACGATTACATCATTACAAATTGCGACGACGAATCCATTCGCAGGCCACGGCGCCCTCCCGGTCCGTTGTCGATCTGGTAGGAACGACGGATGGGACAGCCCCCGTGCGAGCTCGACCGGCGGCTGCGCGCCGCGCAGCGTCTCGACGAGATGGCCGACACGGCCGAGCTGATGGGCGACGATGCCGGCGCCGCACGCTTTCGCGCCGAGGCCCTGGGATGTCGCATGGTGGCGATGCACCTGCTCGACGACTGACCACGACCTCAGCCAGTGCGTGGACGTCGGTGATCAGGTCGCACAGCGCCTCGTCGATCTGGTGCGGTTCGGCAGCGTCGGCGCCGTGCCGAAACGTGGCGCCGTGCTCGACGACCTGGCGGGGGATCGTCGGATGCGCCGACCGCCGTCGAGGTCGAATCCGGTGGCGACCCACTGGTCCCACGGACGAAGTCCGGCGAACTCGCGAGGGTTCTCTCCGAGAACGGGCCGACCGGCACCACGTCGTGGTGGACCGGGCCGACCGTCTCGAGATGCCCGATCACGGTGTCGAGGATCGGCCGCTCGTTGGCCGGCCCACTGCCGAAGTGCTCGTCCAGCGTCAGGTCGGGCGCGCAGTCGCAGCCCCGCCGCGTCCGCCGAAGCGCCGTCCACACTTCGGGCAGATCCACCCGTCCATCGATCAGTTGAGGGCAGCGAGGAGCGCCAACGTCATCACGAGCCCGCCACCGATCCAGAGTGTGATCCGGAGGCGGCGAGCGCCCAACCCCCGAGCGAAGCTACCGATCGACTCGACTTCACCCATCGGCGTCAGAACACTCGATCGCGGCTCGCCGAACTCGGGCGACTCACCGGTCAGTGCGTCGAGGTCCTGAGCGTCCGGGTGGCCGGACCCGTTCGTCGGGTCTTGCGTCACTGCCGCCCTGCCACATCGACGTTGGCCACCACGTCGATCGGCGTCACACGGACGACCATCTGGGGCGGCACAGCGTTCCGGTGGCCGTATTCCTCGGCGTGCTCCGCACCCACGTACCGGCCGGCGATGCGGGTCGCCCAGCGCAGGAGTTCGTCACGATCGGTAGTGGTGGTGGCCGTGCCTGCGATGGTCACGAACGCGAATGGCGGTCGCTCGTCGTCGAAGCACATCGCGATGCGGCCGCCCCGCAGGATCGCCTTGCCCTTGATCGTGTCGGCGCTCGTCAGGAACACGATCTGGTCCTCACCGTCCGGCCCGGCACCCCGATCGAGATCGACCCAGACCGGCGCCACGTGTGGACTCCCGTCCTTGCGCGTGACGGCGAGCTTGCCGGTGCGCGCCGGCAGGGCGTCGACGAAGTCCTGCCACCAACCTTCGGGTGCCGATGTGTATCCCACGACCACAGTCTCGCACCTCTGCGGGGCTAGCGTCGTCGGTGAGGAAAGGGGCATCGTGGCCGAATACGAGCTCGTCATCCGGAACGGCACCGTCGTCGACGGCACGGGCGCCGATCGATTCGTCGGCGACGTCGCGGTGTCGAACGGTGTGATCACCGCCGTGGGACAGGTCGACGGACGGGGCGCACGCGAGATCGACGCCGACGGCCACCTCGTCGCCCCCGGCTTCGTCGACATCCACACCCACTACGACGGCCAGGCGACGTGGGACACCCAGCTCGCTCCGTCGAGCTGGCACGGTGTCACGACCGTCGTCATGGGCAACTGCGGCGTCGGGTTCGCCCCGGTCGTCCCCGAGCACCGCGAGCGCCTGATCCAACTGATGGAGGGGGTGGAAGACATCCCCGGCACCGCGCTGCACGAGGGGTTGTCCTGGGAGTGGTCGAGCTTCCCCGACTACCTCGACGATCTCGACCGCAAGCCGCGAGACATCGATCTCGGTGCGCAGATGCCACACGGCCCGCTCCGGTTGCACGTGATGGGTGAGCGCGGCGCGACGCAACAGCCGGCGACCCCGGACGACATCGCCGAGATGGCCGACCTCGCCCGCGAGGCCGTCGAAGCCGGCGCTCTCGGGTTCACCACGAGCCGGACGCTCAACCACAAGTCGAGCCTCGGCGAGCCGACGCCGACGCTGACCGCCGAGGCCGACGAGTTGGTCGGTATCTCCGAGGCGATCGGTTCTGTCGGCAAGGGGGTATTGCAGGTCGTGAGCGATTTCATCGATCTCGACGGCGAGATCGAGTTGTTCCATCAGATGGCGGCCCGGTCGGGTCGACCGATCTCGGTGTCGATCGCCCAGGCGCCCCGTCGTCCCGAGGAGTGGCGGGTCGAGCTCGACCGCTTCGCCGATGCCAGCGCCTCCGGGGTGCAGATGCGCGGCCAGGTGGGTGCGCGTGCGGTCGGGATCATGCTCGGTCTCGACACCACGCTCAACCCGTTCATGTTCAGCCCGGCCTACGTCGATGTCGCCGACCTGCCCCTGGCCGAACGCGTCGCCCGAATGCGTCGGCCCGAGATCCGGCAGGCGATCCTCGACGGCGCCCACGTCGAGGACCGGCAGCTCGGCAGCCGCGTCATCGCGTGGTATCCGCAGATGTTCCGTCTGGGCGACCCACCGAACTACGAACCCGACCCGGCCGACTCGGCGCAGGCCGAGGCCGAAAGGCGCGGGTGCACCCCCGGCGAGGTCGCCTACGACTGGCTGCTCGAACTCGACGGCCACGCATTGCTGTACGTGCCGAGCCTCAACTGGGCACACGGCAACCTGGACTGCGTCCGCGAGATGCTGCTGCACCCTGCTGCGGTCCCCGGTCTGTCCGATGGCGGCGCCCACGTCGGCACCATCTGCGACGTCAGCTTCCCGACCACGCTGCTGCAGTGGTGGGGTCGCGATCGGCCGCGCGGTCGCATCCCGGTCGAGACACTGATCGACAAGCAGTGCCGTATGACGGCCGAGACCGTCGGTCTCCACGACCGGGGCGTGCTGCGGCCCGGATATCGGGCCGACTTCAACGTGATCGACTTCGACCACCTCCGGCTCCACGTTCCCGACATCGTGCGCGACCTCCCGGCCGGTGGGCGGCGGATGCTGCAGCGGGCCACCGGCTACCGGCACACCTTCGTCGCCGGAACCGAGATCATGTCCGACGGCGAGTCGACGGGCGAGACCCCCGGCCGTCTCGTACGCGGTGCCCAGGGAGCGCCGAGATGAACTTCGACTTCCCCGTCATCAGCGCCGACTCCCACATCACCGAGCCGCCGGACTGCTACACCGCCCACATCGATCCTGCGTTCCGCGACCGCGCCCCGCACATGGTGCGCGACGAGGAGCGGGGCGACGTGTTCGTGATCCCCGGCATGGGCCGCCCGATCGCCATGGGGCTCGTGGCCGCAGCGGGCAAGCCGGCCGAGGAGCTGTCGATCGCCGGTGTCACGTTCGACGAGCTGCACCGATCGGGTTGGGACCCGACACATCGACTCGCCGACCAGGACCGCGACGGCGTGTCGGCCGAGATCATCTACCCGACGGTCGGCATGATGATCTGCAACCACGACGACAACGCGTTCAAGAAGGCGTGCTTCGACGCCTACAACCGGTGGATCGCGGAGTACTGCTCCGAAGCACCCGACCGGTTGCTCGGTGCCGGACAGACCGCGCTGCGCACGATCGACGAGGGAATCGGTGACCTGGTGGCCATCGCCGACGCGGGGCTGCGCGGCGTGATGATGCCGGGTGAGCCCGGAACCCTCACCGACGGAGGACCCGACTACGACGATCCGGCATGGGACCCCTTCTGGGAGGCCGCGGTCGACCTCGGTCTCCCGTTGAGCTTCCACATCCTCACATCGCGTAGCAGCGCCTTCAACGGCAAGCCGCGGGGATCGCGTCTCAACGGATTCCTCGGGATCATCCGCGGCATCCAGGACATCATGGGCACGCTCGTGTTCGGCGGCGTGTTCGAGCGCCACCCGAAGTTGAACGTCGTATGCGTCGAAGCCGACGCGGGCTGGGTACCGCACTACATGTACCGGATGGACCATGCCTACAACCGCCATCGGAACTGGATGGCCCCGGGCGTCGAGCTCTCGAAGCCGCCCTCGGTGTACTTCGCCGAACACATCTACGTCACGTTCCAGGACGACTGGACGGCGTTCCGGCAGGCCGACGACATGAACTGGCGGCGGTTGATGTGGGCGAACGACTTCCCGCACTCCGACAGCACGTGGCCGTGGTCGCAGGACATGCTCGCCGAACAGGTCGCCGAGCTGACCGCCGAGCAGCGCCGGGCGATCCTGAGTGGCAACGCGGCCGACCTGTATCAGATCGACGTGTCGCGGCTCCCGGTCCACGCCCCCGCCTGACCGCCCCGCCCGCGGTCGGGGGCTCCGAGCGCACGATCGTTTGCGTCACCGGCCAGGATGGGAACGATGGCCGGCACCTTCCGATCGCTCCGACATCGGAACGCCCGGCTGTTCTTCTTGGGGTTGCTGTTGTCGAACATCGGCACGTGGGTGCAGTTCACCGCGGTTGCGATCCTCGTCGACCGACTGACGGGCCGCACGACCGCCATCGGCGTGCTCACCGCGCTGCAGTTCCTCCCGATGCTGCTGCTCGGCGCCTACGGCGGCGCCGTCGCCGACCAGCGCGACCGTCGAACGATGGCGATGCTCACCCAGGGCGCGCTCGCACTCCAGGCCGTCGCGCTCGCCATTTTCGACCTGACGGGCACGATCAACCTCGGGATCATCTATGCACTCACGTTCGCCCTGGGTGTGGTCAACGCGTTCGACAATCCGGCGCGACGAGGATTCGTGACCGAACTCGTGCCCGAGGACGACATCGCCAATGCGATCTCGCTCAACACGGCCACGATGACCGGTTCACGCATCTTCGGCCCGGCGGTGGCAGCACTCCTGATCGGGCCGCTCGGCACCGGCTGGTTGTTCTCGATCAATGCGATCTCGTTCGTGGCGATCCTGGGCAGCCTGTTCCTGCTCGACCAGTCCCGGTTGTACCGAGCGCCGCGCGCGAAGCGGGGTGGCACACCCGTGCGCGACGGGCTCCGGTTCATCCGTCGATCGCCCAACCTGTTCGTACCGTTTCTGGCGTTCACCGTGATCGCGACCTTCGGGTTCAACCACAACGTGGCGTTTCCTCGCATGTCGCGCGAGATCTGGGGTGCCGAGTACTGGTTCGGTTGGGTGCTCACGACGATGAGCATCGGCAGCCTGTTCGGGTCGTTGCTCACGGCGAGTCGACCGTTCGTGACGATCCGCTGGATGATCGCCAACGCCACGGTGCTCGGTGTCGCCGCGTTCGCCCTCGCCTGGTCGGGGAACGTCTGGCTGGCGCTCCTGCTCGCGGTGCCGCTGGGTCTGGGCGGCGCCGGGTTCGTCACCTCGATGAACGCGATCACCCAGCAGGAGTGCCCGCCCGACATGCGGGGTCGGATCCTGGCGCTCACGGCGGTCGCCTTCCTCGGTTCGTACCCGATCGGTGGCCCGATCACGGGGCTCGTCGGCGACTATGTCGGACTCGAGTGGTCGCTGGCCTACGGCGCCATCGTGACGCTCGTCGCCGTCGCCGGGATGGTGTGGTGGGCGCTGGGTCGACGCGAGACCGAGTCGAGGTTCGATGTGCTCCGCACGCTGCTCGGATCGTCGACCACGCTCGCACCGAGCCCGAGCGAACATCCGTGAACCTCCGCCGGTTTCGAACGCGGTCACAGTGGAGATCATGACGCCATGGCCTCCAGAGCGATCATGTGGTTCCGGCGCGATCTGCGGCTGCGGGACAACCCGGCGCTGACGGCGGCGCTGAGTGACGGTGATGTGCTCCCGCTGTTCGTCGTCGATCCGGCGTTCGCGGGGGCGGGTGCGCCTCGACGTGCGCTCTTGCACGACTGCATCGACGCCCTCGACGCGGCGACCGGCGGGGCGCTCGTCGTCCGTCGCGGCGACCCGGTCGACGAGGTCCCCGCCCTCGCCGACGAGATCGATGCGTCGACCGTGTACGTCGCCAAGGACTTCGGGCCCTACGGCCGCCGCCGCGACGAGCAGGTCGCCGATGCGCTTCGTGGCGGTGGCCGTCGTCTACGGGGCGTCGGATCTCCGTACGCGGTCGACCCGGGCAGCGTGGTCAAGGACGACGGCGATCCGTACTCGGTCTTCACGCCGTTCTCGAGGAAGTGGCGCGAGCACGGCTGGGACGACCCGCTGGATGCGCCCCGCACGCCGAACTGGATCGAAGCACCAACGGACGGACGTCCCGATCGCCCCGACGTCGGGTTCGAGATCGGATCGTCGACCGAGCAGAACGTCATCGCGCGCTGGCGTCGCTTCCGTGACGGTGGGCTCGACGACTACGCCGACGGGCGCGATTTCCCGGCTGTCGACGGCACGAGCCGGCTCTCGCCGTTCCTGAAGTACGGCGTCATCCACCCACGTCAGCTGCTCGCCGAGTCGAATGCCGGCAACGCCTCGCATCGGACGTTCCAATCCGAGCTCGCCTGGCGAGACTTCTACGCGGACGTGCTCCACCGGCAACCCCGGGCGGCGTGGGAGAACCTCGACCGACGGTTCGACCGCATCGAACTCGACACCGACGCCGCCGCTCGTGAGAAGTTCGCGCGGTGGTGTGCCGGGCGGACCGGCTTCCCGATCGTCGATGCCGGCATGCGCCAGCTCGTCGAGTCGGGTTGGATGCACAACCGGGTCCGCATGATCGTCGCGAGCTTCCTGGTGAAGGATCTCCACCTGCCGTGGTGGTGGGGCGCTCGATTCTTCCTCCAGCACCTGCTCGACGGCGACCTCGCGTCGAACAACCACGGCTGGCAGTGGACGGCCGGTACCGGCACCGATGCCGCTCCGTACTTCCGCGTGTTCAACCCGACGGCGCAGGGCGAGCGGTGGGACCCCGACGGCGAGTACGTCGCCCGGTGGATTCCCGAGCTCGGGACGTCGGGGTACCCCGAGCCGATGGTCGACCACCGGGTCGAGCGCGCGGAAGCGCTGGCGAGGTATCAGGCTGTCAAGGGACAGCGTTGACGTGTGATCCACCGCAGGCGCACCCGATCGCTACCGTGGTGACATGCCGGCCCGCCAGCTCGCGATCGTGATCGATGCCGCCGACCCCGACGCGTTGCGGGATTTCTGGATCGCCGCCCTGCGCTACGAACCGTTCGGCTCGGCCGGCGCCTACCGTTCGGCGACGCCGCCGGCCGGCGAGGTGGGACCGAAGCTCGTGTTCCAGCAGGTGGACGACCCGCAGACGCCGACCAAGAACCGCCTCCACATCGACGTCATCGTGGGTGACGACATCGACGCCGAGACCGATCGTCTGCTGAGCCTGGGCGCGACCGTGGTCGCCGATCTGCTCGAGGAGGTCGGTACCAGGTGGATCGTGCTCGCCGACCCCGAAGGCAACGAGTTCTGCCTCGTGTACGACACGTGATCGACCCGGTGGAACGGCTGCGATCGGCGACGAGCTCGAACGGTGCGCCGAGCGCCCGCAACCTCCTCGTCACGGTCTTCGGAGACGCACTTCTCCCGCACGGTGCCGACACTGCGGTGTCGGTGAGTTCCCTCGCGACGTTGCTCGGACCGTTCGGGGTCAGCGAGCGACTCGTGCGGACCTCGCTGACGAGACTGGTGAACGACGGCATGCTCACCACCCGGGCGGTGGGCCGCCGCAGCTTCTACGGCGTCGCACCCGCGTCGATGCCGCTGTTCCGTCGGGCCGACGCACGGATCTACGGGTCTCGACGCCCCGACTGGGATCGCTCGTGGACGATCGTCGTGATCGACGGCACCGAGGCCACTACGGCCAAACGGGCGCGGTTGCGCCAACGACTGACCTGGGCCGGCCTGGGTGTGGTGGCACCGAACGTGATGGCGTCACCCGTCGTCACGGCGGAGGAGGTCGCGCTCGTCGTTGATCAGACGGGTGGTTTCCGCAACGTGCTCGTCAGCCGATCGCAGGTGGTCGAGGGCGCGAGCACGATCGACGAGGAGGAGCTCGCCCGTCGGTGTGCCCCGCTCGACCAGGTGGCCGAGAGCTACGACGCCTTCGTGGACGAGTTCGGTGACGTCGACCGACCGATGCTCGATGCCCTCGACCCCGAAGACGCGTTCAAGCTCCGCGTACTGCTGATCGCGAGCTACCGCCGCATCGTGCTGGTCGATCCGCTGCTGCCCGAGTCGTTGCTGCCCGAGGGATGGGCCGGGGCTCGGGCTCGGGCGCTCGCGGCGTTCGTGTACGGGGGATGCGCCGCCGCCGCCGAACGTCATCTCGCGGCGACCGCCGAGCTCCCGGACGGCTCACTCGTCCCCGACTCCGATTGGCTCCACGGCCGCTTCCACGTCGAGTGACCGCATCCGAGCGAGCGATTCAGGCATCGAAGTCGACGTCGAGCTCCGCCGTCGTGGGCTTCGACTGGCACGTCAGTACGTAGCCGCGTGCGACCTCGTCGTCGGTCAGCCCGTAGTTGACCGCCATCTCGACCCCTCCGTCGCGGATGACCGCCTGACAGGTCGAGCACACACCGCTCCGACACGAGAACGGTGCGTCGGGGCGAACGCGCTGCACCGCATCGAGCACACTGTCGCCCTCGTACAGCTCGAAGCTGGAGGTCCGACCGTGCAGGGTGGCTCGCCCGGATGCGATCGCAACCGACGTCTCGGTGATCTCCTGCGGTGCCAGGGTCGCAGTGCCCTGCTGCTTGGTGGTGAAGATCTCGCGGTGGATGCGATCGGCCGGGAGGCCGGCGTCGGTCAGTGCATCTCGGATGTCGTTGGTCAGCTCGATCGGTCCGCACAGGAACACGTGGTCGGCGTCGGTCGGCAGGATGCCCGAATCGATCCACTGACCGATCCGCTCCCGGTCGGGTCGGCCGGACAGGAGGTCGCCGCCGGTTTCCTCCCGCGTGAACGCGAACGCGATCGACAGTCGGCCGAGGTGGCGGTCGCGCACGTCCTGCAGTTGATCGAGGAGCATCGCGGACCGGCTGGTGCGGTTGATGTAGACGAGTGAGACCCGTGCGTTCGGTTCGGCGGCCAGGATCGTCGACACGATCGACAGGATCGGTGTGATGCCGCTTCCCGCCGCCACGGCCGCATACCGGCGTGACGACGTGGGATCGATCCGGTGGGTGAAGTGTCCGAGCGGCGGCAGTGCGTCGATCGCGTCTCCCGGCTCGAGCTCGGTCGAGGCCCAGGTCGAGAAGACCCCACCCGGGACCCGACGGATCGCAACACGCAAGGGCCCGTCCGGGGCGCGCGAGCAGATCGAGTAGCTCCGCCGCAGCTCGACGCCGTCGAACTCGCGACGAAGTGTGAGGTGTTGTCCGTGCTCGAACCGCAACTTCGCGTCATCACGATCGAAGGTGATCACGACGCTGTCGTCGGTGTCGTGCTCGACGGCCTCGACGCGGAGCGGCCGGAAGCCGTCGTCGATCGTCGCCTCGGGGTCCGTCATCTCGGTCACAGCGCCTTGAACAACTCGAAGGGTTCGGAGCACACGTTGCACACGTAGCTGGCCTTGCAGGCCGTCGCACCGAACTGTGAGATGAGTCGTGTCCGCCGTGACGAGCACCGGGGGCACTCGACCGGGGGGGCGACGAACGTGACGCCGGGCTCACCGACCGGGGGCGGTGGTGTGATGCCGGCCGCCCGGAGGCGCTGTCGTCCGCGCTCGGTGATCCACTCGGTCGTCCAGGCCGGGCTGATCGCGAACGTGACGTCGGCGTCGTACCCAGCCGCCTCGACCGTCGCCGTGACGTCGTCGCGGATCTGTTCGGTCGCCGGACAGCCCGTGTACGTGGGTGTGAGCACGACACGTGCGGTCGTCCCGACCACCTCGACCGATCGCACGATGCCGAGATCTCCGATCGTGACGTGGGGCAGTTCGGGGTCCTCGATGTCGCGGACACGTTCGTCGAGCGCAGACGTGGCGGTCACGACGACATCACCAGGTCGCTCCAGGGTGGGCGCGGGCCAGCACCTGCATCTCGCCGATGAGGTACGAGAACTGCTCCGTGTGGCGGCCGTTTCGCCCACCCGACTGCATGATGCCGTCGTCGGGCACCCTCAGGGTGGCCTCCGCGAGCGCATCGGCGACGGTGTGCCGCCAGCTGGTGCGCAGGTCCCCGGGGTCGGCGGCGACCCCGGAGGACACGAGCGAATCCTCGACGTCGTCGTGCTCGAACAGCTCACCGGTGAAGCGCCACAGATCATCGATCGCCGACTGCATGCGGGTGTGGCTCTCGTCGGTGCCGTCGCCGAGCCGGATCACCCAGCTGCGGGCGTGTCGGAGGTGGTACGCCGTCTCCTTCACCGCCTTGCCGGCCAGTGCGGCGAGCGTCTCGTCGGTCGACGTCGTGAGGGCGTGCCACAGCGGCAGTGCGTACGCATCGTGGAGGAACTGGCGGCCGATCACGAACGCGAAGTCGCCGTTCGGTTGTTCGACCAGCAACGGGTTGAGGAACTCGTGCTGGTCGCGCCAGTACGCGAAGTGGTTCTCGTCGCGGATGGTGCCGTCGTCGGTCGGCCCCTCGAGCTCGCCGGCATACGTGTACAAACCGCGCGCCTGGCCGATCAGATCGAGCGCGAGGTTCGACAGGGCCATGTCTTCCTCGATCTCGGGCGCGTGCGTGATCTCCTCCAGGAGGCGCTGAGCAAGGATCAGGGCCCGGTCGCCTTGTCGCAACACGTAGGTGGTGATGATCTGCATCACATGTTCGCGACTTCGTCGGGGAGCTCGAAGTCGGTCGGATGCCGGAACGACTTGTCGGCCGCCGGATCGAAGAACGCGTCGTGGTCGTCCGGACTCGAAGCGGTGATCGCGGTGGATTGGACGACCCAGATACTGACCCCCTCCGATCGTCGCGTGAAGAGGTCGCGAGCGTTCTGCAGGGCGAGTTCGGCGTCGGGGGCGTGCACCGTGCCGGCGTGGACGTGGCTGACACCCCGCTTGGCTCGCACGAACACCTCCCAGAGCGGCCAGTCGGCAGTGCTCCCGGTCATGCGGCGGTCTCGGTGCGTCGGGCCGCCTGCTTCTCTGCGTAGGCGGTGGCAGCTGCGCGTACCCAGGCCCCGCCGTCGTGGGCGCCGACGCGTGTCGCCATGCGCTCGCTGTTGCACGGACCGTTGCCCTTCACGACGTCCCAGAAGTGATCCCAGTCGATCGGGCCGTGCACGTAGTGGCCGGAGTTCTCGTCGTATCGGAGATCCGGGTCGGGGATCGTGAGGCCGAGCAGGTCGGCCTGCGGGACCGTGGCGTCGATGAACTTCTGTCGGAGTTCGTCGTTGCCGAACCGTTTGATGCCCCAGCGCATGTTCTGGTCGCCGTGTACCGACTCGGCGTCGGGCGGGCCGAACATCATGATCGCCGGCCACCACCACCGGTCGAGCGCGTCCTGTGCCATGTCGCGCTGGGCCGGGGTGCCGTGTGCGAGCTCGAGCATGATCTGGAAACCCTGCCGCTGATGGAAGCTCTCTTCTTTGCAGATCCGGACCATGGCGCGGGCGTACGGGCCGTACGAGCAGCGGCACAGCGGCACCTGATTCATGATCGCAGCGCCGTCGACCAGCCAGCCGATCGCGCCGACGTCGGCCCAGGTGAGCGTGGGGTAGTTGAAGATCGACGAGTACTTCTGGCGGCCGGTGTGCAGCCGGTCGAGCAGCTCCTCGCGCGGTGTGCCGAGCGTCTCGGCGGCCCCGTAGAGGTAGAGCCCGTGCCCGGCCTCGTCCTGCACCTTCGCCGTCAGGATCGCCTTGCGTCGCAGCGATGGTGCACGCGTCAGCCAGTTGCCCTCCGGCTGCATGCCGACGACCTCCGAATGGGCGTGCTGGGCGATCTGACGTACGAGCGTCTTGCGATACTCGTCGGGCATCCAATCCAGCGGCTCGATCCGCTCGTCGGCGTCGATCAGCGAATCGAACCGTGTCTGGAGCGCTGTGGTGTCGGTGGACATCGCAACAGTATATGACACGCGATTGATCGAGGCCAGGCACGACGCTGTGTCATCGATCGGGGCGTCAGTGATCGCCGGCCCAGACCTCGGCGACCACGGCCGGGTCGAAGAGCAGCTCGCACGGCACGGCGTTCCCGTCGACGTCCATCCGGCCGGGAGCTCCCTGGTCGTACCAGTAGGCGAGCGCCCACTGGTACGCGAGCTTCGAGTCGTCGAAGGGTGGCGAGTCGCCGAAGGACGCCAACGCCGCCACGACCTCGGGCAGTGCGAGGTACTCGCGGCACAGGAGCCCGTCGCGGCCCGGCGGTGGGGCGAGGGCGTCGACCGGCGCCTGCCACGACGTCGTCGTCCCCTCGTCGTCGAGCACGAGCAGGAAGAGGTCTGCGACCCGGGGAGACGGGATGACCGAGGTGTCCGAGATCTGGCAGGGGACCAGGGCGCCGCGCCCGATACGGGCGGAGTCGACGAGCGTGCAGGCGAGGTGATAGGAGGTGCCCGGACCGGCCCGGGCCAGGTCGGCCTCGTACCGTTCGGCGACGTCGCCGAGCCGGACGCCGGTCACACCGACGAGGAACGATCCGGTCCAGTCGGGTCGTGGCGGCGTGTCGCCGTCGCTGACCATCGTGCGCCACTCCTCGTCGGTCAGGCGTGGCTCACTCGTCGGCCGCCAGAATTCGTAGTACGAGAACACGTAGCCGCGGGCGAGTTCGAACCGGCCATCGCCGAGCGGCACGATCACGTCGAGCGGGTCGATCCCGCCGGTGCCGAGCTGGAGGTAGTCGAACGAGGTCGTGAAGATGTCGGTCACGAGCGCGGCCCGCTCGTTCGGATCGGGAACCGCGACGCCCGACTCGTTCACCTCGATCTCGCTCGACGCGATCCACAGGTACTCGAGCTCCGAGCCGATGTTGCGTAGCCGGTCGTTCTCGGCATCACTGGCCACGGTGCCCCGAAGCTCGCGCTCGGCGATCCCTCCGAGCCAGTCGGTCAGCTCGATGAGTGTCGCCAAGAGGTCCTCGGTCTCGTCGATGAGCAGGTCTCGGGCGGCGAACCCGTCGCGCAGCAGCCCGGCAGCCGACGAGATCCGCCCGAACGCAACCGGGTCGGGCTCCACCCAATGGCGCGGCACGAAGTCCGGGCCCTCCGGGCCCTCGCCCTCGCCGCTGGCGCCCTGCTTCGTGTAGAGCACCGTGTCGTGCTTGAGCTCCGTGTAGGAGCTCAGTCCCGTCTGCAACGACTTCGCCGCCCACGTGTCGGTGCGCATGAAGTCGGGGTACTCCTGGCCGCGGGCTCGGAACTGGGGTTCGATCGCGACGAGCCAGGCGTCGTACACGGTGCCCGCCCAGTCGTCGGGGCTCCGGCCGGCCACGACCCCCGTCATCGCGTCGAGTTGCTCTTCGTAGCGGTCGTACGACGCCTCGGTGGCGAGTTGCAGATCGCGGGCGAGCGGTGACCCGAAGGCGGCGGCGACGTCGAGCGCCGACACGTGGACCCGGCGCTCGTCGAGGAGCTCACGCCCGACGTTCGGCCATGCCACCTGGTCGAGGATGAATGCGTCGAGGGTGAATCGAGCACCCATCACCCGCACGGCGGCTCGTTCGGGGTCGATCGCCACCGGGTGATCTGCGAGCACGGCGTCGGCGATCGATTCGGTGTCGGTGTCGGTCAGCACGGTCGGGTCGTCGATCCATCCCGGCGCAGCCTGCGTGGTGGCCACCGCGAGCTGGAGCGGGTCGATGTCGTCGGCCATGCCGACGAGGAATGCCGTGGGTTCGTAGAGCGCCGTCCAGGCGGCGAGCAGCTCCGGGTCGTCGAGGAGGACGCGAGTCACCAGCAGAGCGGGGGCGACACCGATGCCGTCGGCGAGCGCAAAGCCCTCTTGACCGAGCAGCGACATCGCCTCGAAGTAGCGCTCGAGCTCCGGCGTCCGCGTGTAGTGGCCGCGTGGCCGGAACAGGCTGAAGTCGACGCACCCGACGAACGACTCCGGCGCGCGGCACTCGACCAGGCCGGTGATCGGCGACGTCTGCATCCCTGCTGCGGCATCGACAGCTGCGACCTCGGCGGTCGCGAGGTCGTTGATCGGCCCGACGTCGAGCTCGAGGAGCGTTGCTGCGGCCTCGTAGTAGGCGGTCGCCCGGTGCGCAGCATCCGCCAGATCCGTCCCGTCGAGTGCCCGCTCCTGCACTCGTGCGGCATCGACGGCGCCGGCGAGGAGCTGCTCGAGGATCGGGAGCAGTCGATATTGCTCGGTGTCGCGCAGGACGCGGTCGAACACCAGGTGCCACGAGTGGTAGAGCGCGTCGGTCGTGACGAAGATCGGCTCGTACGAGTCGTAGGCGGAGGCCTTGTAGCCGTCGTGGAAGAAGCGATACCCGGATCTCGACCCGTCGACCGCGAACCCGTTCGCCTCGAGCCGCTCGACGAGGCTGGTCAGCACGGGAGTGTCCGGGTCGCGGAGCGACGACTGCGTCGGGGTGAGGAGGACGTCGTCGAGGGAGGTCGGCGTGGCCGGGCCGTCGTAGACCGCGTCGCCGGTGAGGGGCGGGACCCAGCGGTAGTCCGCGAAGGGGGAGACGCTGCGCAGCCCGGCGACCCCGGTCGTCGCGGTCGCAGCGGCGAGCGTGGTGCTGGACGCCACGGTCGGGGCCGGCGGTGACGTCGTCGGTGGAGCGGCCGTGGTGCTCGGAGCCGCCGTCGTGGTGACGGCCTCGGTGGTCGTCGCGGTGTCGTCGCCGCCCGTGCACGCGGCGACGACGAGGGAGACGGCGGCCCAAACCACCAGGGACGGATGTCGTTGACGATGTCGCATGTCGCTCCCCCTACTCGCTCGTCTCGTTCGTGGTCGGAGACTCGTTCGGTCGCGCCGACATCGGCTCGCGAACAGCGAGCACCGGGTCGGTTCGTCCGTCGTGGTCGATGTCGGCACAGGTGGGCATCGCGCTTCCCGGGAGGACGGAGGCGGTCCGGAAGCCGAAGCCGTCCCAGATCCACGCCCCGCCCGCGATGATCACCTCGTCGTCCATCGTGGTGAGTCCGAGCGCCATCGCACCGTCGCAGGCGGCGATCGCGCCGACGGGCTGGAACATCACCGCGGAACCCCACCGCATCCGCCCCTCGCTGGTGTACACGGCGATGTGGGCGGTGCGTCCCTGCTGGTCGAACCAGTCGACGCCGTCGAATGTGTCGTGCGCTCGCTCCGGGCGGGCCGGGCGGCGGTATGCGACCACGAGGTCGATCGCTCCCGTTCCGGTCACATCACCGATCGACCTCGCGATCTCCTGGGCGTCGTCGCGCAGCGGGTGAACGTCCCACTCCCGTGGCAAGCCGTCGGCGGGTGCCCAGGGTGCGACCGGAGTCCACCAGTCGGCGTCGAGGGCGACCGCGTCGGTGGCCGGGTCGTCCCACCCGGTGAACGCCGTTCGTCCGGCGTCGATCTCGAGGCGGCCGGTTCGCATCGCGATGACGCCGTCCCGGTCGGCGAGCACCTCCAGCACGGAGCCGACCCGGGTCTGCGGTGTGCGCTGGTCGAACAGTGCGTTCCCGAGGCCGGCGGCCACGACCGATGTCCGTCCGCCGTGGTCCGAGGTGGCGACCGGGTAGATGACGTGCGCTCCGTGGCCCCAGATGACGTCGGCGCCCCACTCGGCGAGCAGTTCGGTGACGTGTGCGAGAGCCGGATCGGGGCGGGGGAGGTATTCGACTCCTCCGTGCAGACTGACCACGACGACGTCGACGTTGCGTCGCAGCTCGGTGACGGTCGTGCGTGCGGCGTCGAGGTTCCAGGCGTTGATGCCGTTCACCTCTCCGGACGTCGCCGGACCGCCGGCGTTGTCGAAGGCGGCGACGCCCACGGTGATCCCTCGGATGTCGATGACCAGCGGCTCCGACACCGTCTCGGCCGAGGTCCCTGCGCCGACGGACCGCAGTCCTGCGGCGGAGAGTGCAGCCACCGTGTCCGACACGGTGTCCGGCCCGGCATCGGCGGCGTGGTTGTTGGCGATCGACATCACGTCGAACCCGGCACCTGCCAGCAGCCCTGCAGCGGTTGGATCCGCTTCGAGCGCGTGCTCGCCGACGAGGTGGGGTCGGTCGGTGAGCGGTGACTCGAGATTGCCGAACGCGAGGTCGGCGCCGACGATCACCGATCGAAGGCGTTCGAACACGCTCGTCGGATCGCCCGCGACGACCGGAGCGACACCCCGTCCGAGCATCAGGTCTCCGACGAAGACGAGCCGGACCGGAGGTGCGGCGGGCGTCTCGGGCGACGTCGAGCGCACGGTGACCGTCGCAGAGGCGCACGACGCTGCGACCAAGCACGCGATCGTCACGAGCGGCGACGCGTTCATGCTTGCAGCGTGCGCCTCGAACGTGCGGCCCGGCAGGGTCGAACGGCCCGCCCGAGCCGCGGTGAGGTCGCCGGCTCGGACCCGGTGGTCGAGGGTCGTCAGACGCTCGCGTCGAGCGATCGCGTCGTCGCCGGTCTCCACACCGAGCGACGGCTCGCGGTCGATCACCCCGACCACACTTCGGCCCCCGATCGGTGATGGCGACGAGGATCTCCAGTGGGTTCCCCGTCACGCGCACCATGTGGCACAGCTCGAGTGCACCTGCGAGCTGGCTGACTGCATCGCACCGGACCTCCGGCGTGCAGGTACACCGGAGAGCTGTGTCCGGCGCCGATGGCGAGAGCGGTATCGAGCGCCGCATCGCAGTTCGGGGTCATTGCCCGACGGTCGCACCAGACGTGGGCCTGACGCTTCGCGGAACGCAGCACCGAAACGGAGCGACGGGCACGATCCGGCCAACGTCTCGCGCACGTCGACGATCGTCTTGACGACGGGTGACTGCCCGACGATCGCGTTCGCATCGTCGGGAACGCCGAGCGGGTCGGCGCGGAGTTCCGGAGGGCCAGCCTGTCTCGGCGGTCGGCCGTGCAATCCGGGCCGAGCGGTTCTGGTGGCCGTCGGCGTGCGTCAGGCCCGCTGCAGCCGGCGGAACACGTCGACGTCGTGGCCGGGCACGATCGTCGTGCCGCCCGAACGCTCGCGCTGGAGCATCGCCAACGATGCTCGCTGTCGATCGAGATCGTGCGCGAACGGTGGCAGCACCTCGTCGTCGAGGGTGCGGGAGAAGTAGCACGCGTCCCCGGCGAGAATCGCCGGACCCTCCTCGGTGAGCACCCGCAACGACTGGTGGCCGCAGGTGTGTCCCGGGGTCGGCAGGCAGGTGATCGCTCCGTCGCCGAACAGATCGTGGGGCCCGTCGAGTTCGACGACCTCGTGGCCGTGATCGACGAGGCCGGCGTCGTAGACCGTGCCACCCTCACTGGCGGCGCGCCATTCGTCGCGCTGCACCAGCACGCGAGCGTTCGGCAGCTCGACGAGCCCGCCGACGTGGTCGAAGTGACAGTGGGAGAGCACGACGGTGAACGAGTCGGCCGGGTCGACGTGGTGCTGCTCGAGCCGGGGCCCGATCGTGCCGTCGATGTCGAGGTCGACGGCGAACAGCTTCGCCAAGGTTCCGAGTGACGCCGTGCTCGCTGCCAGGTCGGGGTGTAGGCCGACGTCGAACAAGACGATGCCGGCCGGGTGCCTGACCAGCCAGGCGGGGATCGGGATCGAGATCTCGTCGGTGCCACCGCCCGTCGAGAGGGTTCGCGCCTGAGTCCGCATCCAACCGCAGTCGAGTCCGGTGATCGTGGGGCCTGTCATCCACGACCTCGCGCTCGGCCGAGGAGCAGGTGTGGCCACGGGTCGGGCATCGCCGTCGTCTCGACGTGGATGATGGTCGGCCGGTCCGCGGAGAAGGCCTCGTCGAGGCGGGTTCGGAATTCGGCCGGGTCGTCGGCATGGAGTCCGAGCGCCCCGAAGCTGCGGGCATACGCCACGAAGTCGGGGTTTCGCAGCGTGGACGCGATCGTGCGATCGTCGCCGAACTTCTGCTGCTGCATCCGCTTCACGTTGCCGTAGGCGCCGTCGTCGAACACGGCACAGACGAGCGGGATCTCGTGTTGTACGGCCGTTGCGAGCTCGTTGCCGGTGAAGAGGAAGCCGCCGTCGCCGGCGACGACCAATGCCTTGCGGTCGCCGGTGGCCTGGAGGGCGGCCTGCGCGCCGAGCCCGTGCGCGTAGCCGGCGCCGAGGGTGCCGGCGGGGCCCGTCGACAGCAGCGTCCGCGGACGGCGGAAGTCGAACGCGAGGTGGGCGGCGAACCCGATCTGGGTGACGTCTTCGACGATCACGCCATCGGTGGGGAGAACGTCACGGATGGCGGCGAGGTAGTCGAGTTGCGGGCGGAGGTGGTCGATCTGCCGTCGGTAGTCCTCCTTCATCGCTGCCAGCTCGTCGGTGCGGTCCGGGCGGCGCCCGTGCGGGGCGAGCGCCTCCACGAGGGCACGGCAGACCTCGGCGGCATCGCCGTGGACGCCGATCGTGCCGACATCGTGGCGATCGAGCTCGTCGGCGTCGATGTCGATCTTGACGATCGTCTGATCATCGTCGGTCTTCCACTGCTGCAGCGGCCATTCGAGACGCGTGCCGATGCCGATGACGAGGTCGGCGTCCGCCCAGAGTCGATGGCCGACGGCGAGTGGTGCGAACAGATCGTGTGCCGTGGGGATGACGCCCTGGCCCATTCGCCGGGTGGTGACCGGCGCCTGGAGCAGTTCGGCGAGTGTCCGCACCGGGTCGGACGCGTCCTGTGCCCCGCCGCCGACGACGATCATGGGGCGCTCGGCGGCGGCGATCGCCGACACCACACGGTCGAGCGCATCCTGATCGATCGCCGGGTGTTCGGGTCGGGGAGCTGCGATCGAACCGGCTGCTGGCATCCGCCACCGGTCGACCGGGACCTCCACACTCACCGGACGGGGTCGACCGGACACCAACTCGTCGAGTGCTCGCTGCAGGTCGTCGACGGCCGTCGACGGCTCGTCGATCACGGCGGCGCGTTTCGTGAGCTGCTGCAGGATCGCATGCTGATCCGCGAGCTCGTGGAGCGCGCCGAATCCCTTGCCCCGGGCGGCGACGGCGATTTCCCCGATCACGGCCAGCACCCGCGCGTTCGACCAGTAGGCGCTGGTCAGCGCCGCTGCAGCGTTCAGCATGCCGGGTCCGGGCACCACGCAGAACGCGGCCGGGTGCCCGGTCACCTGGGCGGCGCCGAGCGCCATGTACGCCGCGCCCTGCTCGTGCCGGGAGACGATCGTCCGGATGTCGTCGGCGTCGACGAGTGCGTCGAAGAAGTCGTCGTTCTGGACTCCTGGGAGGCAGAACAGCGTGTCGATGTCCGCCTGGCGGATCACCTCGATGACGTGGCTGGCGACGGACGGCGACGGGTCGGATCGGCTCACGTTCCTGGTCTAGTCGCGCCCGCCGGTCACGGCGGGATCAGACCGTGTCCCGGTGCGCCGGCCGAGAGTGCGACCATGGTCGCGTGACGACTCTGCTCCCCGCGCTCGACGGCTCCCACGGCGATCACCGCGACGCAGTCTCGGTGGACGGTGCCACCGTGTCGTGGGAGGCGCTCGGCGAGGCAGCTGATGCCCTCGGGGCCGTAGTCAGCGGCGCGCCGGCGATGGCGCTGCGGGGCACCCCGACGCTCGACACGGTGATCGCCGTCGTCGCCGGTCTGCGCGCCGGCGTTCCGGTGGTGCCGGTGCCCGCCGACGCCGGCCCGATGGAACGGGAGCACATCCTGCGCGACTCGGGGGCGGGTGTCGTCGTCGGCGATCCGGATTGGCCGGAGTGCGACCTGCCCCGGGTTCCGATCCCGGCCGGCGGTGGCGCGTCGGCAACGGTGATCGACGACCACCGGACGCCGGCGCTGATCATGTACACGTCGGGGACCACGGGTCTGCCCAAGGGCGTCGTCATTCCGCGGCGTGCGATCGCGGCCGGCCTCGACGGTCTCGCCGACGCCTGGTCCTGGACACCCGACGACACGCTGGTGCACGGCCTGCCGCTGTTCCACGTGCACGGTCTGATCCTCGGCGTGCTCGGCCCCTTGCGGGTCGGCTCGAAGCTGCACCACACCGGCCGGCCGACCGCGGAGCGGTACGCCCGAGCCGGTGGATCGCTCTACTTCGGCGTTCCCACGGTGTGGTCGCGTCTGGTCGCCGAGCCGGAACGAGCGCGTCGTCTCGCCACAGCGAGACTGCTGGTCTCCGGCAGTGCCGCCTTGCCGGTGCCGGTGTTCGAGCAGCTGCGCGAGCTCACCGGGCTCGCGCCCGTCGAACGGTACGGCATGACCGAGACCCTCATCACGCTCAGCACGCGCGCCGACGGCGAGCGGCGTCCGGGTCATGTCGGCGTGCCGATCAACGGCGTCGAGACCCGTCTCCGCGACGAGCTCGGCGACCCGGTGCCCCACGACGGTGCGACGATCGGCGGGCTCCAGGTTCGGGGCGCGACGCTGTTCGACGGCTACCTGCACTTGCCGGACAAGACGGCCGAGGCGATGACCGACGACGGCTGGTTCGTCACGGGCGACGCCGTCACGATCGGCCCCGACGGTTTTCACCGGATCGTCGGCCGGGCCTCGGTCGACATCATCAAGTCGGGTGGCTACAAGGTCGGGGCGGGCGAGGTGGAGACTGCGTTGTCGTCACATTCGTCGGTCGACGAGGTCGCGGTGATCGGTGTACCCGACGATGATCTCGGCGAGCGGATCGTCGCGTTCGTCGTCGGTGGTGACGTCGACGAGCGCACGCTGATCGACCACGTCGCGAGCCTGCTCTCCGTCCACAAGCGTCCGCGCGAGATCAGGCGTGTCGACGCGCTGCCCAGGAACGCGATGGGCAAGGTGCAGAAGCAGCAGCTCCGGAGCTGAACCCGGGAGCGTCGCCGCGATCAGCGCAGACGCTTGGAGAGTTCGTTGAGTCGGCGCTTCTCGTCGCTCGACAGCGAGTCGAGACCGCTCTCGGAGATCTTGTCGAGCAGCACGTCGAGCTCCGCCTGTGCGGCGGCGGCGTCAGGTGACGGAGGCGCCGGAGGTGCCGACCACGGGCCTTCGACCACCGTGTTGCGCGACCGGGTCTTCGTGGTGCTCCCGCCCTTTCGTCGACGTTTCGACGACGACCGCTGGACACCCGACCCGGGCATCGGGAGCTTGGGGATCCACGGCAGCTGGGTGGCGAGGCCGAAGCTCCGCGCCGCCAGGCCGGCCGTCGCGAGCAGCACGACGAGGAAGATCAACCCGTTCCCGTTGCGTGCGCCGACGAGTTGCAGCACTTGGAGGCCGACGACGACGGCGCCGATCACCCAGCCCGGGATGTTGAAGAAGAACCGCGCGGTCGGGTGCTCCGCGATGAACACCATGAAGACGCCGAGCTGGAGGTAGTCGAGGCCGGCGACATCGAGGTCGAGCACCGTCGCCACGATGGCGGGCACGACGGTCAGGATCCCCAGGAACCACGCAAATCGGTTGCGACCCAGGAGTCCTTCCAGTTCTCTGCCGAAGTACCAGAAGATGGCGATCGTGATGACGGTCCAGATCGACGGTGAGTTGGCGAACGGCCACGTGACCAATCGCCAGAGCTGGCCACCGCGCACCGCCGAGGCGTCGAGCACGAGCGGTTCGAGGGCGTCGGGGCTGGCGGCCCACACGAACATCGACAGCACGCAGGCGGCGGACACCAGCACGGCGGTGCCGACGTCGACGTCGCCCACACGGAACCACGGGGTTCCCCCGTACCTGCTCTCGGGCGACGAGTAGGAGAATCGACCAGCCATCGGCCATCACCGTATCCTGCGGCAACACGTTTAGCCTGGCGAAGGTGATCAAGCGCCCGCCCGCAGGCACGATCCCGGAGGACCCGGGCTCGTACCAGTTCAAAGATGCACGCGGCCGCGTGATCTACGTGGGCAAGGCGTCGAATCTCCGCCAGCGCCTGTCGAATTACTTCCAGGCCCCGCGCAACCTGCATCCGCGGACCCGGCAGATGGTCGAGACAGCGGAGTCGGTCGAGTGGACGATCGTACGCAACGAGGTCGAGGCCTTGATGCTCGAGTACTCGTTGATCAAACAGCACGATCCCCGTTTCAACGTGCGTCTCCGCGACGACAAGTCGTACCCGTTCCTCGCGGTCACCGTCGACGAGCAATGGCCACGGGCGATGGTGATGCGCGGCCGGAAGCGGAAGGGTGTCCGGTACTTCGGACCGTACGCACACGCGTACGCGATCCGCGACACACTCGACCTGCTGCTGCGGAGCTTCCCGATCCGAACGTGCAGCCCGTCGAAGTTCAACCAGCACGAGCGGCTCGGCAAACCGTGCCTGCTCTACCACATCGAGAAGTGCGCAGGCCCGTGCGTCGGTGAGATCGAGGAGATGCCCTACCGCGAGTTGGTCCGCGAGCTGTGTGACTTCCTGGCGGGGGACACCGACGACATCGTCGACCGGCTCGAGACGGAGATGCGCGGCGCCGCGACCGACCTCGAGTTCGAACGCGCCGCTCGGCTGCGCGACCGGTTGACCGCCGTCCGCAAGGCGATCGCCAAGCAGCAGATGGTCGCCGACAAGAACGAGGACCTCGACGTGATCGGGATCGCCGACGACGAGCTCGAGGCGTCTGTCCAGATGTTCTTCGTCCGCAGGGGCCGGGTGGTCGGCCGCAAGGGGTTCGTACTCGACAAGGTGGAGGACTTGTCGCCAGGTGGTCTGATCGACCGGATCCTCGAGGCCGTGTACGGCGAGGAACCGGTGACGGGCTACCCGAAGCAGGTGCTCGTGCCGCACGAGCCCGATGACGTCGCCACGTACGAGGAGTGGCTGTCGTACATGCGCGACTCGAAGGTGCAGATCCGGGTGCCGCAGCGGGGCGACAAGCGGTCGCTGCTCGAGACGGTGGAACGCAATGCCAAGGAGGAATTCACACGTCACCGGATGCGGCGGGCATCCGACCACAACACGCGTTCGAGAGCGCTGACCGATCTGCAGGAGGTCCTCGATCTGCCGGAGGCGCCGCTGCGCATCGAGTGCTATGACATGGCCCACCTGCACGGCACCGACTACGTCGGCTCGATGGTCGTACTGGAGGACGGCCTGCCCGCCAAGCGGGAGTACCGCCGGTTCAAGGTCAACATCGACGGCAACGACGACTATGCCGCGATGGAAGAGGTGCTGACCCGGCGGCTCAGGGCCTACCTCGAAGAGCGTGACCGGCCGATCGGCACCGAGGACGAGGAGGGCAACCGGAAGCCCGGCAAGTTCGCATATCCACCGCAGCTGCTGGTCGTCGACGGTGGCAAGGGGCAGCTCGGCGTCGCGAAGCGTGTCGTCGACGAACTCGGTCTCACCGACGAGATCCCGGTCGCAGGGCTGGCCAAGCAGTTCGAGCACGTGTTCGTGCCGGGTCGATCGGCACCAGTCGAGATCCCGCGGGGGAGCGAGGCGTTGTTCATGTTGCAGCGCATCCGTGACGAGGCCCACCGCTTCGCCAACACGTTCCACCGTGAGCGGCGCTCCAAGCGCATGACCGCCAGCTCACTCGACGGCATCCCGGGTCTCGGTGAGGTCAGGAGGAAGAAGCTGGTGAAGGCGATGGGTGGGATCAACAAGGTGAAGCAGGCCGAGCTCGCCGACCTTCGGGCCTTGCGCTTCCTCCCGGATTCCGTCGCGGAAGCCGTGTACGCCAAGTTCCATCCCCCACGGCCGGACTAGTGGTGCGGCAGGCAAGGTGTGTCTGGTTCGCGGGTCGACACCGACTCGGCGTGTGGGGACGGTTCCGGCGCACGGGAAGTGAGGAGCTGAGTCTCCTCGTGCCGGTCGGGGGGCTGGATGAGGTCGTTCGGGTCGCGGAAGAGGTCCCTGGCGACGTGTTGCTTCGACCAGCGAATGATCTCTCGTTCGCTGCGGCCTTCGAGGGTGCGGCGGGTGGTTTGGGCACGAGTGCGGGGCCGGGTGGACGTGCGGCCCAGCACGATCCGCCAGAGAGCTTCGTCGGCGAGCCGGTCACCGCGCGGGTGGGCCGTGTGCGCTCGGTCGACCCGAGGCGGCGACTCCGGCGCTGCGGCAACAGCGGTGGGCCGCGAACGCCGAGCGGCTCGCCCCCGGCTGGCGCTCACAGCGCCACGACCCGCTCGATTCGGACGACCGACAGCCCGGGACGCCGGTCGAGGCGCTCAGTCGACGGCGCGTGCTCGCATTCTCGACCGATCGATGACGTTGCCTTGATCAAGGTGGGTGGCCACCGCGATCAAGGTGGTTGGCTACCGCGGGCCGGCGTCTTTCGACAGCGCCGACTGGCGTGTCAGATGCTCGTGCGCCCGACGGAGCAGCATCTCGGTCGACGCATCTGGTTCGACGCCGACATCATCGAGCGCTGCGTTCAGCACGTCAACCGCCGATCTGAGACCATCGTGATCGCGTCGATGGAGTTGGGCTGCGATCGCCAATCGGTGCGCACGTTCCTCGAAGGGGGAATGCGCTCGGCACTTTTCGGCGCAGTGCCGTGCACGCTCGAACCTTCCCGCCACCAATGATAGTTCACCGAGAGCCAGGCCGACGTCGATGAGTTCCCGACGAATGGCTGAGATGTCGACCTCGACGCCGACAACGGCGTCCAGATCCGTGAGCGGCGCCTCCCGCCAGAGCGAAAACGCTCGCTGCAGGCACTCGTCGACGGCGCTGGTGTCACCAGATCTCCGGTGCACTTCCGATTCATCCACCAGTCGACGGAGCTGCCAGAGATCGGTGTCCATGAGCGACGGCGCAGCGAATTCGATGCGTTCGCCGGCGGTCCGCAAGAGCGACGACGCGGTGGTTGGCTGTCCACAAGCACCGAGGACGCGTCGGACGCGGCTCAGCGTGACCCGCAGGTTTCGCCGTGCTGCGACTGGATCCGCGTCTGGCCACATCAGTTCGATGAGCTGATCCCGGTCGATCGAACCGCGTAGCGTCAACAGAGCGAGCACCGTCCGTACACGGCCACGGCGCAGCTCAGGCGTGTCGAGCACGGTCGCGTCGATGCTCAACCGCAGTGGGCCGAGGTCGCCTGCAGGCGTCCACTCGCTCCGGCCAGAGCCGTCAGACCAAGACAGCCAACTCGACGATGGTCGGATCGTGCTCTCCAGTCGTTGCCGGTCGCATCACGTGCGACGACGACGGACCGGCGTTACCCAAGCGCGAACGAGTGATGATGAACGACTGGCGCTTGGTGCGCAGTCACGACCGCTCATCCAGCCCGGCGGGGGAAGTCTGCGCCAAGAGCCCCAGTTCGCACGACTGGTCAGCGTGCACGTGGTTGGGTCTGCTCCATGCCCCGCCGAGCGTTGCCTGACGCGGCACTGGATCGCCATTCGACGGCGCTCACGTCGATGTCGGCGCGGCACGCTGGGGCCGAGGGCGGCGTCGCCGGGCCCGAACGCCTCAGGTGAGTTGGGCGACGACGGATTCGTTGATTCGTTCGAGTGCGTCGCGGCGGGCCTCGGGCGTCGTGCCGAGGTTGAAGTCGGGGACGATGAATTCGTCGAAGCCCTGGTCGACGTACTGGCCCAACGTCTCGACCAACCGGTCCGGGGGACCGGCGATCGAACGGGTGCCCATCGGGCCCGCCAGCACCTGCTCGGCCTGGGCGTCGTCGTCGGTGACGAACACCAGCGCCTGCACCGACGTCCACTTCGCACCCGGATCGACGTCGACCGATTCGCAGGCCGTCTCGAATCGCCCGTGGGCGCCACCGGCCATCTCCGGGCCACCCCAGGTGTTCCACTCGTCGGCGAACCGAGCCGTGATCTTCATCATCCGCTTGCCGCCGGTGCCGACCAGGATCGGCAACGGTGACTGGATCGGCGCCGGGTCCGCAGGTGCGTCCGTGATCGAGTAGACGGCACCGTCGAACGTCGTTCGGTCCTGACCCAGCAGCGAACGAATGATCTGGATCGCCTCGTCGAACCGGTCGACGCGCTGCTTCGGGGGTTCGAGCTCGATGCCGTACGCCCGGTGCTCGTTGATCTGCCATCCGGCACCGAGCCCGAGCACCATCCGACCGTCGGAGATGTGGTCGATCGTGGCGGCGCGGTTGGCGAGCACCGCAGGGTGGTGCACCGACGTGGGGGCGACGAGCGAGCCGACGCGGACGCGCTCGGTCACGGCGGCGATCGCCGGCAGCATCGCCCAACATTCGTGCGTGTCGCCGGGCTCGGTCGTCTCGTCGCCGGTGTTGGGCATGTAGTGATCGGCGTACCAGATGCCGTGCCAGCCGGCGGCCTCGGCCCACCGGGCGGTGTCGAACACCTCCGCGGGGTCGTGACTCATGTTGGGCCAGACGGAGAACTTCACGCGCGTGGAGCGTATCGAATGGCGACTCGGCGACCGAGTCGAACCTCACGAGGTGATCGTGTCGAGTACCCACTTGCGCATCGTGCCGTCCCGCGACGTCGTGACGATCCAACCGTCGTCGGGTGCGAAGTCGATGTCGGTGACGCCGGTCGCATGACCGGTCAAGGTGGTCATGAGCTGGCCTGACGTCGTCGACCAGAGTCCGACCGTACCGTCGCTCATCGGGGCCGCCACGAGCCCGCCGTCCCGCGACAGCGCGAGTGCAGTCGACCGTGCGCCCAACTCGGCGACGACGTCGAGGATCTCTCCGCTCATGATGTCCATCACGAGCAGCCGCCCGCTCAGATCGCTGGCGATCATCGTCGAGTCGTCGGCGAGCAGTTCGATCGCCTGGAGCCCTCCGGGCGACGCGATGTAGGTGGTCAGCAGCTCGAAATCCTCGGTGTCCCACACCTTGACGGTCGAGTCGTCCGACGTCGCCACGAGGAGGTCGCCGCTCAGCGAGAACTCGGTGTCGAGCACGGTGCTCTCGAACGGTTCGAGCGTGACGATGTAGTCGCCCGTTTGCCCGTCGTGGATGGCCACGCTGAAGTCGTGCGAGACGGTGCTCATGAGCGAGCCGTCGGGTGTGAAGCCGATCCGATTGACGAAGAACGAACAGCCGGCGACGTCTTCGGACTCGCCGCCGATCGTGACGGTCGGCGTCCGTGTCTCCTCGTCCCAGATGGCGACCGTGTCGTCGAAGGAGAGGTCGCCGAGCCGTTCGGCGAGACCCGTGACGACCTGGTTCGACGCTGGATTGAACTCGACCGTGTCGAGGCGCGGGCTGCGCCCGTCGACCACGAGCGTCGTCTGCTCGTCGAGATCGCCGTCGAGTACGAACGCCCGGCCGGACGCTGTTGCGATCGCGATCCGGTCCCCGTCGGCGCTGACGGCGGCAGCCGTGGCCTCACCGGACGCGAAGCGATCTTCTTCCCGCAGCGATCCGTCGGTGACGTTCCAGATCGTGATCGCGCCGTCGAAGTCGACGGCCACGACGTCGGGTCCGACGGGCTGGGCGAAGCGGAGCGTGACGTTGCTCTGGCCGAGTACCGACGGCGCCCAGTCCGCGTCGGGCCATGCGACGATGCTGCCGCTGCGATGCACGGTGGCGACGCCGGCGTCGGTGGTGAGCACCGATTGCACCGGGTCGTCCGGCAACGGCGATGCCGCGGCCGCGACCTCTCCCGTCATGGTGGTGATCGTCAGCTCGTCGCCATCGACGGTGGCAACTGCGGTCGGGGTGATCGCCCACTCGGCGGGTCGGATCGGCCGGCCGAACTCGAGGGTCGTCGTCAGCGTCATCGTGGCCAGGTCGACGACGTGGATCGAGTCGGTGCGTTCCAACTCGTTGGATCCGCTCCCGGATGTGACGCCGAGGATGTTGCCGTCGGCAGAGGCTGCGGCGGTCTGCAGCGTGGCGCCCTCGGGGAGATCGAGCGCGCGACGGTCGACCGTGACACCGTCAGTGAGGACGAGCTCGGTCGTGTCGAGCACCGGCGCGGCGACGCGTCCGTCGAGCCGGGCGATCGGGCCGAACTGCCCGTCGGCGAGGATGGTCGGCGCCGCGCCGGGTGTCGCGAGGTCCCAACTCACCAGGCCGGACGCGGTGACCGCGACCAGCGTGTTCGACGACTCGATGAACGCCAGTTCGCGCACGGCGCCGTCGACGCCGAGGTCGACGGCTGCGGTCGGCCGGCCCTCGATCAGGTCGTACCAGCGCAGCGCGGCGGGGGCGTTGGCCGCCACGACCAGGACAGACCCGTCGGCCGACACGGCGGTGGCATCGATCTGGGTCGACCCGCCGAACGGTTCGATCTCCTGCGGAGCTCCGTCGGTTCCGTCGACGACGTAGACGCCGGCAGTCGTGACCACGGCGGTTCGTCCGTCGGCGATCGGATGCGCGGCCACCGCGTACCCGGTGCCCCAGCGGTCGGTGGACGTGACCGCCACGGAGGCGACGTCCACCGGATCGGTCGCCTCGAAGATCGCAGGATCCTCGCCATCCGAACATGCACTCGTGACGAGGAGCAAGGCGAGGAGGGACGACGCGACGCGACGGCGCCTCGGGAGCTTGGGGATCACGCCGAAACGGTAGCGAGCGACCGGCGGTCTGCCTCGTCACCCTGCGACCTCACGGCCGAGGAAGCGTTCCTCTGGCTAGTGTTCGGCGCCGTGGCGAGCGAGCGAGATCCGTCCCGCGATCTGTGGGAGGACCATGCGGGTTGGTGGATCGACGGATTCACCGCCGGCGCCGATCCCGAGTACGAGGAGCAGATCCTTCCGCTCGCAGCTGCGGAACTGGGTGAGGCGCAGTCGATCCTCGACATCGGATGCGGGGATGGCCAGATCAGCCGCATGATGGCGGCGGTCGGGGCGCAGGTGGTGGGTGTCGACCCGACGTGGAATCAGATTCGCGTGGCGCACGAGCGCGGTGGCGGGGCTTCCTACCTCCGCACGACCGCCGACGAACTGCCGTTCGCGGACGCCAGTTTCGACGCTGCGGTGGCGTGTCTCGTGTTCGAGCACATCGACGCGCTGGACGGGGCGATCGCCGAGGTCGCCCGTGTGGTCAAGCCCGGCGGTCGATTCTGCTTCTTCCTGAACCATCCGCTGCTCCAGACACCGGGCAGTGGGTGGATCGACGACCACATCATCGATCCGCCGGAGCAGTACTGGCGGATCGGGCCCTACCTCGTCGAGAGCGAGACGATCGAGCAGGTCGAGCTCGGTGTGTACATCCGGTTCATCCACCGCCCGCTCTCGCGCTACGTCAACACGCTCGTCGATCACGGGCTCGTGCTCGAGCGGATGATCGAACCCGCTCCGCCCCCCGGCTTCCTCGAACGGGCGCCCGAGTACGCCGACGCCGCGACCGTGCCCCGGCTGCTCTACCTGAGGCTCCGGCGCATCGACCACGACCCTCACTAGGGTTGGGGCCGTGGCCGATGTCGTACTGATCTCCGGACTGTCGGGCGCAGGGCGATCGGTCGCGGCGGACGTGCTCGACGATCTCGACTTCTACGTGATCGACAACCTGCCGACGTCGCTCGCCCCGACGATCGTCGACCTCGCATCCCAGCCCGGCGGCGGCATCGAGCGACTCGCGCTGGTGTCGGGCCGCAACCACGACGACGTGCTCCCGGGCGTGGCCAAGATGCGCGGCGCCGGTCATCGGGTGGTGCTGCTCTTCCTCGACTCCCAGACCCCGGCGCTCGTGCAGCGATACGACGCCACCCGCCGCAAGCACCCGTTCTCCGGCGAGGCCGAGGGCCTCCTCGAGGCGATCGAGATCGAGCGTCGACTCCTCGACCCGGTCAAGTCGGAGGCCGACCTGGTGATCGACACGACCGACCTGAACGTCCACCACCTGAAGGAGCGACTGGTGGCGGCATTCGACGAGACCGGTCGCGAGCACCTCCAGATCGCGATCGAGAGCTTCGGTTACAAGCACGGCCTGCCGCTCGACGCAGACGTCGTGATGGACGTCAGATTCCTGCCGAACCCGCACTGGGACGAGACGCTCCGGCCGCTGACCGGCCACGATCCGCGGGTCAGCGACTACGTCCTCGAACGCGAGGCGACGAGCGTGTTCCTCGACAACTTCGAGACGCTGCTGGTCGACCTGCTGCCGCGTTACAAAGCGGAGGGGCGCACCTACCTCACGATCGCGATCGGATGCACGGGTGGACGTCACCGTTCGGTTGCGGTCGCCGAGGAGTTGTCGCGGCGGTTCGCGGCACGCGGCGTCGTGGCGAGCACGACACATCGAGACGTCGGCACGAAGCGGTGACACATGGCCGGTGACACATGTTCTCGGTGCGATCCTCCGGGCCGGCGTGCGAGCCCGTCGGACCGGTGCCACTAGTCTCCTGGTCCGGTAGGTCTAGACGTGTTCGGCACCGTGCCGACACCAGTGACAATCCCAACCGAAAGGAACTTCTTGAGATGACGGTGCGAGTTGGCATCAACGGCTTCGGTCGAATCGGACGAAACTTCTTCCGAGCGGCGAAGCAGCAAGGCGCAGACATCGACTTCGTCGCCGTGAACGACCTCGGGTCGATCGATCAGATGGCACACCTGCTGAAGTACGACTCGGTGCTCGGCACACTGCCCGACAGGATCTCGGCGACGACTCGCAGCATCAAGGTCGGCAAGGACTCGCTGCGTGTGCTCAGCGAGCGCAACCCGGCCGATCTGCCGTGGGGCGATCTCGGCGTCGACGTGGTCATCGAGTCGACGGGCTTCTTCAACTCGCGTGAGGCCGCCGGCGCCCATCTCGATGGCGGGGCACCGCTCGTGATGGTCTCGGCGCCGTGCACCGGGGCCGACGCGACGTTCGTGTACGGCGTCAACCACCAGGACTTCCGGGTCAGCAAGCACAAGGTGATCTCGAACGCGAGCTGCACCACGAATTGCTTCGTTCCGCTGGTGAAGGTGCTCGACGACGCGTTCGGCGTCGGTCAGGGCTTGATGACGACGGTCCACGCCTACACGGGCGACCAGAACATCGTCGACGGCCCGCACAAGGATCTCCGCCGCGCCCGCGCCGCTGCGGTCAACATCATCCCCACGTCCACGGGTGCCGCTCGTGCCACGTCACTCGTGATGGAATCGATGAAGGGCAAGCTCGACGGCACCGCCTTGCGGGTCCCGATCCCGACCGGATCGCTCACCGACTTCACGGTCAACTTGAAGAAGGCCGCGTCGGTCGAGGAGATCAACGAGGCGTACCGGAAGGCCGCCGAGGGCAAGCTGAAGGGCGTCCTCAAGTACACCGAGGACCCGATCGTGTCGAGCGACATCACCGGCGACCCGCACTCGTGCGTCTTCGACGCCGGGCTCACGATGAGCATGGGCAAGATGGTCAAGGTCAACGGCTGGTACGACAACGAGTGGGGGTACTCGAACCGGCTCGTCGACATGACCATGTTCGTCGGCAACAAGGTCAAGCGCTGATTCGTACAGCGTTGGTGAAGCGAACCGTCGTGATGGGGATCGAAGCGGAACCGACCTACGGCCCGGAGGGCGATGCCGTCGCCGCGTCTCTGGAGCGGCGATGATCAACGGGATCCCGACGCTCGAGGACCTCGGCGACATCGAGGGGGAGCGCATCCTGGTCCGCACCGACTTCAACGTGCCGCTCGACGACGGACGCATCGTCGACGACTTCCGCATCCGAGCCGCGTTGCCGACCATCCAGTGGTTGCAGCAGGCGGGCGGCCGGGTCGTGTGCGCCAGCCATCTCGGTCGGCCGAAGGGTGTGCCGAATCCGGCGTACTCGATGGATCCGGTACGTGAGCGGTTGGCCGAGCTGGCGCCCGGTGTCGAGCTCCTGGAGAACCTCCGGTTCGATCCGGGGGAGACCGCGAACGACGATGCCTTCGTCGCCCGACTGACCGAGGGCATCGACCTCTACGTCAACGACGCGTTCGGCGCATCACATCGTGAGCACGCCTCGATCGTGGGGCCGCCGAAGACGCTGCCGTCCGCCATGGGACGATTGTTGGCGAAGGAGGTCGACGTGCTGACCGGGTTGCGCGATCGGCCGAAGCGGCCGTTCGTCGCCGTGCTCGGCGGTGCGAAGATCTCCGACAAGCTCGGGGTGGTCGAAGCGCTGCTCGAGACCGTCGACTCGCTCGTGATCGGCGGGGCGATGTGCTTCACCTTCTTCGCCGCCCGCGGCGAGCCGATCGGTGATTCGCTCTTCGAGCCCGACCAGGTCGACACCTGCCGCCGGATCCTCGACGAGAGCGGTGGCAAGGTCCACCTCCCCGACGATCTCGTCGGTCTCGATGCGAACGGTCGCTTCGCGACGTGGGGGACGCGGCTCCCCGACGGCGCCAAGGGCTTCGACATCGGGCCGGGTTCGGCCGCCGCGTTCACCGACGTGATCATGGATGCTCGCACGGTGTTCTGGAACGGCCCGATGGGCATGTTCGAAGACGACCGGTTCGCGGCGGGTACACGGACCGTCGCCCGGGCCATGGCAGACACCAAGGCGTTCACGGTCGTCGGTGGTGGCGACTCGGCCGCCGCCCTGGCCCAGTTCGGCCTCGACGACGAGGTCGATCACGTGTCGACCGGCGGGGGAGCGAGCCTCGAACTGCTCGAGCTCGGTGACCTGCCCGGATTGGCCGCCCTGAGAGGAGCCCCGAATGCCTGACCCGACGTCAGCGAAACGCACCCCCATCATCTCCGGCAACTGGAAGATGAACCTCAACCACTTCGAGGCGATCCAGACGGTGCAGAAGCTGCACTACTCGATCCCCAAGGAGACCTACGACGGCGTCGACGTGTCGGTGCATCCACCGTTCACCGACATCCGCAGCGTGCAGACGGTGATCGAAGCCGACGGTCTCGAGTTGCTGCTCGGCGCACAGCACTGCCATCACGAGGCGCAGGGCGCCTACACCGGTGAGGTCTCTCCGGCGTTCCTGGCCAAGCTCGACGTCAAGTACGTGATCTGCGGTCACAGCGAACGGCGGGACATCTTCGGTGAGACCGACGAGATGGTCAATGCCAAGGTGCACGCGATCATCGAGCACGGCATGACGCCGATCATGTGCTGTGGTGAATCGCTCGCGCAGCGAGAAGCCGACGAGACCGAGGCGATCGTGCTCGGTCAGGTCGCGGCGGGCCTGATGAACGTCAGCGCCGACCAGGTCGCGGCGATGGTGATCGCGTATGAGCCGATCTGGGCGATCGGCACGGGCCGGACCGCCACGGCAGACGATGCCCAGATGGTGTGCCGGGCGATCCGCACCGCGATCGGCGCGCAGTTCGGTGCCGACGCAGCGGCGGCGGTGCGCATCCAGTACGGCGGATCGGTCAAGTCCGGCACGACCGAAGAGCTGATGTCACGGCCCGACGTCGACGGCGCGTTGGTCGGTGGCGCCAGCCTCGATCCGGATGAGTTCGCCCGAATCGTGCAGATCGCGGCCGGTTGAGTCCGGAGCGCGGCAATTCCTGGAACGTTTCGACCGGGTCCTTCACAATTTCGAAATGCGGCCATCCACGACGGTCGGTGGGGATCGCTGGTAGTTTTCGTACCGGCCCGAATTGCTCGGGGAGGACGATTCGGGTTCGTTGACGCACCGTGATCAGCGACAAGGCCGTGAACAACAATGAGCTGCGCCGGTTGCCGTGCGACACGACATCCCTCCCTCCATCAATCCCCAGGAGGATCCACGTGAAGACCCGCAGGAGTACGAAACTCTTCGCAACGGTCGCCGCTGCCTCGCTCGTTCTCGCCGCTTGCGGTGGGGACGACGACGACGCCGGCGACGAAGCCACTGCCGAAGCCACTGCCGAAGCCACCGCCGAGGACACTGCCGAAGCCACCGCCGAGGACACTGCCGAAGCCACTGCCGAAGCCACTGCCGAAGCCACTGCCGAGGACACTGCCGAAGCCACTGCCGAGGAGACCGGCGACGGTGGCACAGCCGCACCGACCGGTGAGGCCGTGGCCTACGGCAACGCCCAGGAGTTCAGCAACTACAACAACACCCTGGCGGCCGCGAACTCGGTCAAGAACACGATCGTGCTCACCCAGGTGCAGCCGTCGACGTTCTACTTCGCAGGCCCGACCGGTGAGTTGGTCATGGACGAGGAGTTCCTCGACGCGGCGAACGTGATCAGCGACGATCCGCAGGTCATCGAGTACGTCGTGAACGCCAATGCGGTGTGGTCCGACGGTGAGCCGATCGACTGCGACGACTTCTACTTCGACTGGGCGGCGCAGAACGGCGCAGTCACCCAGCTCGACGAGAGTGGCAACCCGATCATCGATGAAGAGAGCGGCGCCGAGCTGCTGCTGTTCGACGTCGTCAGCACCGGTGGCAACGAAGACATCGAGTCGGTCGAGTGCTCCGACGACGGCAAGACGATCACCACGACCTACAGCACGATCTACGCTGACTGGCGTGCGCTCTTCGTCAATCTGAAGCCGGCCCACATCGTCGCGTCGAACGCAGGTGTCGACGATCTGATCGGCGCCTTCGAGAGCGACGACCGTGCGGCCCTCGAGGCCATGGCCGAGTTCTACAACAACGCCTGGACGCTGAACCCCGGTGAGCTCAAGCCCGACATCATGCTGTCGGGTGGCAAGCTCACGATCGACTCGTGGGAAGCGGGCGCGAGCCTGACCCTCGTGCCGAACGAGGCCTACTGGGGTACCCCGGCCAACGGCCCGGTGACGATCCGCTACATCGCCGAAGAGGCCCAGGCCCAGGCGCTCGCCAACGGCGAGATCAACGCGATGGACCCGCAGCCGACCCCTGACCTGCTCGCGCAGCTCGAGGGCACCGCGGGCGTCGTCGTCGAGACCGGCACCCAGTACGTGTGGGAGCACTTCGACTTCAACTTCGCCAACGAGGCCTTGCAGAACCGTGACGTCCGTGAGGCGTTCGCCTACTGCCTGCCCCGTCAGCAGATCGTGTCGAACCTGATCCAGCCGCTCGTTCCGGACGCTCAGATCCTGAACAACCGCCTGATCCAGGAGTTCGAGAGCGCCTACGTCGACGCCTCCAACGGCGCCTACAACGAGGTCGACCTCGCCAGGTCGGCGGAGCTGCTCGCCGGCTCGGGTGTCGCCCTGCCGATCGACCTGCGTATCGGCTGGTTCGACAACGGTGGCAACCAGCGTCGTACCGACCAGATCGCTCTGACGGTCGAGAGCTGCAACCAGGTCGAGGGATTCAACATCATCGACGCCGGCTCGGAGACCTTCTTCGACGTCGAGCTCGATGCCGGTGACTGGGACATCGCCATGTTCGCATGGGCCGGTAGCCCGCTGAAGTCGGGTCAGGATGCCCTGTACTCGTGCGGTGGCGGCGCCAACAACGGCGTCTACTGCAACCCTGCGGTCGACGAGCTCGCCGCGGCGATCAACTCCGAACTCGACGCCGACGCACAGCTCGAGCTCTCGAACCAGCTGGATGCGATCCTCTGGGAAGACCTGGCCACCATCCCGGTGTTCAGCTTCCCCGGTGTCGCCGCCTGGGGCGAGAACGTGGCGAACGTCGTCTACAACCCGTCGAACAACGGTCTGATGTGGAACGCCGCATCGTGGCAGGTGCAGTGACGTACCATCGGTGAACAACCGAATTGACTAGGTTGATGTGCCGGGCCGAGAATCGGCCCGGCACATCGACTTGTCACTCTTCTCATGTTCTTCTTCATCGTTCGACGCCTCCTCATTTCGATCCCGATCGTCTTGGCGTCGACGTTCCTGAGCTTCTTCCTGGTCACGATCTCCGGCGACCCACTCGCCGAGCTGCGCCAGTCGAGGGACCCGAATCGGGATCAACAGATGGCGCAGCTGCGTCGGCTGCTCGAACTCGACGTGCCGTTCCTCGAGCGCTATTTCAAATGGCTGACCGGTCTGTTCCGGGGTGACTTCGGGACCAACCGTGAAGGCCAGGACGTCTGGGCGCTGCTGTCGCAAGCCATGGGCACGACGTTCCGGCTCATCATCATCGCCACGGTCGCGTCGATCCTGATCGGGCTCGTGATCGGGATCATCACCGCCGTGCGTCAGTACAGCGCTCTCGATTACGCCTCGACGTTCGCGGCGTTCCTCTTCTTCTCGCTCCCCGTCTTCTGGCTCGCCGTGATGCTCAAGGAGTTCGGGGCGATCAAGTTCAACAACTACCTCGAGCAGCCCGGATTCTCGGTCGCCGGCATCGTCATCATCTCCGTGCTCACCGGCTTGATCGCGGCGGGGGTCGTCGGTGGCACGAAGCGTCGCCGATTGATCTCCTTCGGTGCGGTCGCCGCCTGCTGTGCAGTGGTGATGGCGATCCTCGACGCCACCGACTGGCTCCTCAACCCGGGTCTGTCGTGGCCGGTCGTCATCTTGCTGTCGGTCGGAGCCGGGGTGCTCTCGGCGATGGTGTTCGCTCCGTTCAGCATCCGTCCGGTGCAGATCGCCGGCGTGGCAGCGGCCGGGGTCGCCGTCGGGTTGTCGATCCTGTTCGACTCGTGGATCGACGACATGAGCTGGACCCGCATGCTGGTCCTCACCGTGCTGACGCTCGGAACGGGCGCTGCGGTCGGTGCGGTGGTCGGCGGCGAGATCGACCGGACGCCGGCGATCCGTGCCGGAATGCTGGCAGCGTTCCTGGTCGGCACGATCGTGAGCTTCGACAAGTTCATCTCCGCCTGGGAGCCGGGACGTACGATCGCCACGATCGGACCGTCGTCGCCCAACCTCGATGCGCCGTTCTGGGAGACGATGGTCGACTATGCCGGTCACCAGATCCTGCCTTCCTTGGCGCTCGCACTGATCGGGTTCGCCACGTTCATGCGTTTCACCCGGTCGTCGATGCTCGACACGCTGAAGTCCGACTATGTCCGGACCGCCAAGGCGAAGGGTCTGCCGGCCACGCAGGTGGTGATGCGCCATGCGTTCCGAACGGCGTTGATCCCCGTGATGACCGTGATCACGATCAGCTTCGCGACGGTGATCGAAGGCGCGATCATCACCGAGCGAGTGTTCGCCTGGAAGGGCATGGGCTCGCTCTTCGTGGAGGGCCTGGTCGACGTCGACCCGTATCCGGTCATGGGCTTTCTCGTCATCACGTCGATCTCGATCGTGCTGCTCAACGCGATCGCCGACATCATGTACGCCTATCTCGACCCGAGGATTCGCGAATGAGGATCGAAGAAGAGCCGTCACCTCCGATGACGAGCATGCCGAATCTGGCGGTTGACGCCGGCAGGGTCATCGAAGGAGCGTCCGACGAGGAACCGATCGTCGAGATCGACCGCGAGTTCACGGTCGAGTCGAAAACGCAGCGTCAGCTGGTGGTCTCGCGGTTCTTCCGGCACCGCCTGGCGATGATCAGCCTGACCGTGCTCGTGCTCATGGTGCTCCTCGCGTACGTCGGACTGCCGTTGTGGAAGTACCCACCCGATCAGAGTGGCATCCTCGAAGACGGTGGGCGGCCGACGCTCGACGTCGTGCCGTGGTTGGACGGTGACGGTGTGGCCCTCGGTGAGCACCCGTTCGGGCAGGACAACATCGGCCGTGACTACTTCGCCGTGACGTTGAAGGGCGCCCAGCAGAGCCTGTTGATCGCCGCGGTGGCCGGGCTGCTCGCCACGTTCATCGGCACGGTGATCGGTGGTCTCGCCGGCTACTACCGCGGCTGGATCGACAACGTGCTGATGCGCTTCGTCGACGTGATGTTCACGATCCCGCTGCTCGTCGTGGCGGCCGTGCTGGGTCGCCGGATCGAATCGAACAGCTTCTTGGTGGTCGCCCTGATCATCGCGCTCGCTTCGTGGTTGACGACCTCCCGCGTGATCCGCGCCGAATTCCTGTCGCTGCGCGAGAAGGAGTTCGTCGAAGCGGCGAGGGCGATGGGCGCCAGCAACAGTCGCATCATGTGGAAGCACATCCTGCCGAACGTGATCGGGTCGGTGATCGTGCTCGGGACGTTGCTCATCTCTGCTGCGATCCTCGTCGAGACGGCCCTGTCGTTCCTCGGCATCGGTGGTGGGGACATCTCGCTCGGTCGTCAGGTGTCGAACTACCAGACGGCGTTCAACACCCGACCCTGGCTGTTCTGGTGGCCGGGTCTGTTCATCGTGACGATCGCGCTGTGCATCAACTTCATCGGTGACGGCCTGCGCGATGCCTTCGATCCGCGCCAGACGCGGGTACGACAGTGAGCGAGGTGGCGGGCCGGCCGAGTGACGAACTGCTGCTCGACGTCGAGAACCTGAACGTCACATTCCCGTCGGAGGACGGCAAGGTGATGGCGGTTCGTGGGGTGAATTATCAGGTTCGCCGCAACGAGGTGTTCGGCATCGTCGGCGAGTCGGGTTCGGGCAAGTCGGTATCGCAGATGGCGCTGATGGGCCTGTTGCCGAAGACGGCACAGATCGAAGGTCGGGCCCGGTACCTCGGCCACGATCTGCTCGGTGTGCCCGATCGCGAGGTTCGTCACCACCGCGGCAACGACATCTCGATGATCTTCCAGGATCCGATGACGTCGCTGAACCCGGTGTACACGATCGGCTATCAGCTCGGCGAGGTCGTGCGCGCCCATCATCGGGTGAGCCCGAAGGAAGCGAAGATGCGGGCGATCGATGCACTCCAGCTGGTGGGCATCCCGCAGCCGAAGCAGCGTGCCGATTCGTATCCGCACGAGTTCTCGGGTGGTATGCGCCAGCGCGTGATGATCGCGATGGCCATGATGAACGATCCGGACATCATCATCGCCGACGAGCCGACGACGGCGCTCGACGTGACGGTGCAGGCGCAGATCCTCGAGACGCTCATGTCGGTCAAGGACGAGCTCGGTGCCGCGATCATCCTGATCACGCACGACCTGGGTGTGATCGCCGGGGTCGCCGACCGGGTCGCTGTCATGTACGGCGGCCGGTTCGTCGAGCAGGGCACCGTCGACGAGATCTTCGAGATTCCGCGCATGCCCTACACGCTCGGCCTGCTGGCGTCGATCCCCTCGCTCGACCAGGACGATGACGAGTTGACGCCGATCCCGGGAACGCCGCCGAGTCTCGTGAACCCGCCCGCTGGGTGCCCGTTCGAGCCGCGCTGCTCGATGGCGGTCGCACTGTGTCGGGTGACCGAACCCGAGCTGACCGTCACCGAACGGCCCACCCATTTGGCGGCGTGTCACCGGTGGGAGGAGCTCGTCGGGCTGACCGACGAGTTGAAGGCGTTCAAACGGCCCGTCGAGAGTCAGGGGGCGAACTGATGTCACTGCTGGAGGTGACCGATCTCGTCAAGGAGTTCCCGGTCATGAGCGGCGGGCTGATCCGGCGCCAGGTCGGCAAGGTTCATGCGGTGTCAGGGGTCTCGTTCGAGCTCGAGGCGGGCGAGACACTCGGTCTCGTGGGCGAGTCGGGCTCCGGTAAGAGCACGACCGGGCGGGCGGTCCTGCAGTTGCACGAGCCCACGTCGGGTTCGGTGAAGTACGACGGGCGTGAGCTGATCGGGCTCGATCGCCGACACCTGCGCGATCTCCGCCGGCAGATCCAGATGGTCTTCCAGGATCCGTACGCATCGCTGAATCCCAAGATGCCCGTGAACGACATCGTGGCCGAGCCGTTCGTGATCCACGAGAACCTCAGTGGCGCCGAGCGGCTCGAGAAGGTCGCCGGTCTGCTGAAGGACGTCGGGCTGCGTCCCGAGCACGGCAACCGCTATCCCCACGAGTTCTCGGGCGGTCAGCGTCAGCGCATCGGCATTGCCCGGTCGCTCGCGCTCGATCCCGGCTTCATCGTGCTCGACGAGCCGGTATCGGCGCTCGACGTGAGCGTGCAGGCCGGCGTGATCAACCTGCTGCGCCGGATCCAGGACGAGCGCAACATCGCCTATCTGTTCATCGCCCACGACCTGTCCGTGGTGCGGCACGTGTCCGACCGGGTGGCGGTGATGTACCTCGGCAAGATCGTGGAGGTGGCCAAGCGCCAGGACCTCTACCGGTCGCCGACCCACCCGTACACGGCTGCACTGCTGTCGGCCGTGCCGGTGCCGTCGCCGAGTCGTGAGCGTGAGCGCAACCGTATCGTGCTCGAGGGCGACGTGCCGTCGCCGGTCGATCCGCCGAGTGGCTGCCGATTTCGCACCCGCTGCTGGCGGGCGACCGATCTGTGTGCGGAACAGGAGCCGCTGCTGGTCGAACGGTTCGAGGGGTCGTCCTCGGCGTGCCACCACCCGCTGGATCCCGGTGAACCGGTCGAAGTGACGGCCGCACGAGCGTCCGCCTGAGCGGCGTGCCGATCGTGGCGAAGGTCCCCGAGTACGACGGACCGTCGGTCACCCTCCATTCCACGTGGACGGGCATCGTGATGTCGTACGTCGGCGCTGCCTTGTTCGTGGCCTTCGCTGTCGGCCTGCTCGCGGTGAGCGAGGTCAATGTCGTGACGGTCGGACTCCTGGTCACCTCGGTGGCCTTCGCAGCGGTCGCGTTGTTCGATCTGCCCTTGGCGGCCGAGTTCCGTCGTGACGGGGTGGTGCGGCGGACGGCGCTGCGTCACCAGTTCATCGACTGGGATCGGGTGACCCGTCTGCGCCGTCTCCGGGTGGGCTTGCTGCGCACGAGACGTGACGGTCGTGGCGGTGGCCTGGTTGCTGCCATCAACGGTCGCAAGTATGTGCTCGTCGACACGATGGAGAGCGCGATCGAGTTCGACGAGCTGCGGCGAGTGCTCGTCGAGTGGGCCGACGCGCTGGGTCTCAACGGTCAGATGCGCCCGCCCGATGGGCGCAGCCCGACGTGGCTGTATCGCAAGGACCGCTGGAAGCCGGAGTCGGCAAGGACCAGATAGCATCGTGTCCCGTGCGTGAAATCATGCTCTACATCGTGCTGGTGATCAATGTGGTCTCCATGTTCGCCCTGATCGCCGGCATCCTGCTGCACAGCGGGCGTGGTGGCGGCTTGTCCGACATGTTCGGTGGCGGCAGCGGTGCGGCGCTCGGGTCGACGGCTGCGGAGCGCAACCTGAACCGAATCACGTTCGTGTTCTCGCTCGTCTGGATCCTCACGGTGGTCGCGCTGAGTTTCCTGTTCGTGCGGGTCTGATCAGGCGGTAGTCTGACGGATCACGCAACACAGTCACGTCGGAGTGGCGGAATGGCAGACGCGCTAGCTTGAGGTGCTAGTGCCCTACTTATGGGCGTGGGGGTTCAAGTCCCCCCTCCGACACCAAATGACCAGGGCAAAAGCCCTGGTCATTGGCAATTTCACGAGCGCACGAAGTCCGCCGAAGACCCATTTGTCCGCGATTTGTCAGCAGAATTTCTACAGCCGCTCCCGCGGTTGGCGGTTTCGTAGCGCAGCGGAACATGTGGACGTCCCATACCGCCTGCTGGACTGACACAACCAGCCGCGCGCCAATCCGGCGTGTGGGGACGGTCCGGCCGGGACGATTGGGCGATCCTTCTATGGGTGTCAAGTCGCCATTCTTGGGCTCTGGTGCTCGAGCTGTCGCCAGACTTGTCGGGCGATGTAGCGCTTGAGGCAGCGTCGGATCTCGCGGTCTGTTCTGCCCTCGGCTCGGCGTCTTGCGATGTAGGCCTTGGTGGGCTCGTGATACTGCCAGCGGGCGAGCGCCACCATGTGGCAGGCCCGGTTGAGTTTGCGGTCGCCGTATCTGTTGAGGCGGTGACGGTCCTGGCTCTGTCCCGAGTTCGCGGGCACCGGAGCGACTCCGGCGAGGCGAGCGTAGGCAGCTTCGGATCGGCATCGACCTGGGTGCGACCACGCGATGATGAACATCGCCGCGGTGACGTAGCCGACACCGGGCTGGGCAACGAGCTGTGGCGCTGCTTCGTCGACCAGTTGTTTCATCGCGACGTCGTGCACCTCGATCTCGTCATTGAAGTTCTGGATGCGGCGAGCAACGACGCGCATCGTGTTGCGGACGCACTGTTCAGCGACCGGCCGCTTCGTTACGGTCCTGAAGGCGGCGCATCGTTTGATCAACGCGGTCGTGGTGAGGCCGCGCAACTCGCTGCGGAGTTCGTCGGGCGATGTGAGCACCAGGGCCTTGAGTTCGTTGATCGCAGCCGTGCGCGCCCGAACGACTCCTTCGCGGGTCACGGTGTGCACACGCAGGGCTTCTCGGTGACCGTCATGGGAACGGGGTGCGTGCAGCTTGTGCCTACCGAGGACCTCGCGTGCTGCTCGGACCGCGTCGAGCTCGTCGGTCTTGGCGCCGTCCTTGGTTGGCCGCTGATGTGGACGATCGAACTCGATCACCCACTCACCGACACGCGACAGCGCAGCGCTCAGGCCGCGTCCGTAGCTGCCGGATCCCTCCACAGCCCAGCTGCGATCGCCAGCGGTCGTGTGGGTGTCGGCCCACTCGATGGCTTCGTCGTAGCCGTCGCTGTTCGCCGCGAACTTCGCGGTCGCAACGACGCCGGTCGTCTTGGCGTGCACGACCGCGGCGGTGATCCAATCTCTGTCGGGGTCGATGCCGATGACGTGATCGACAAGTTCTGCAAGCATGTTCGATGTGCCTCCTCGTAGGTACTGAAAGGTCAGTGCCGGCCTGGGAGAGAACTGCTACGACAGGACTGTGATGAGTCACACCACACAGGTGGACAGGCTTCTGATCAGGACAGCAACAGCGGGCCAGGCCGGCACCGGCAACCACGGCGGACAGATCGTTTCCCCCTCTGTCAACCTCGGGTGAGACAGCTGACTGCTGAGAATCACTGAACCCCGTGGGGCGGGGAGGAGAGTTGAAGACGATGGTTGCATTGAATGGCTCGATCGGGTCCGCTGGTGCGATGACCGATGACGAGGCGCCTGGGATCGAGGTGCCGCCGAAGGCGACGCGGCGCCAGTTCCCGGCCGAGTACAAGGCCCGGATCCTCGCCGAGTACGAACGGCTGTCCGACGGCGACAAGGGTGCTCTGTTGCGGCGCGAGGGCTTGTATTCGTCGCTGATCTCGGAGTGGCGCAAGCAGGCCGCTGCTGGTGCAGCGGACGGTTTGGCGAAGAAGCGTGGCCGTCCGGGCCCGGACGCGAGAGATCGCAAGATCGCGGCGTTGGAAGCGGAGAACGAGCGGCTGCGTCGACAGTTGGAGACCTCGGAGAAGGTGATTGAGGTGCAGGGAAAAGTCTCGGCGCTCTTGGAACATCTCTCCGAGAGCGCGGACATCACGTCGAGGTCGAAGCCGTGATCGGCGCCGCTGCGATCGAACTCGAGCAGCACGTGCCCACGACCAGGGCGTGCGAACTGCTCGGTCGGTCCAGGGCCACGCACTATCGGCGGCGACAACCACCACCGGAGTCGTCTGTGGTGACCGAGCGTCGTCGAGCAGCTCAGCCTCGAGCGCTCAGCGACGGTGAACGCAGCGAGGTGCTCGATGTGTTGCACTCGCAGCGGTTCGTCGACGAGTCGCCGGCGACGGTGTGGGCGACGCTGCTCGACGAAGGCATGTATCTGGCGTCGCCGTCGACGATGTATCGACTCCTGCGCGCTGAGCACGACGGGGTCGTGGAACGACGCCGCCAAGCGACCCACCCGCCGAGGAGTCGACCCGAGCTGGAGGCAGCCGCGCCGAACGACATCTGGACGTGGGACATCACCCGCCTGCGCGGACCGGGCAAACGGAACTTCTTCTACCTCTACGTGTTGTTGGACCTGTTCTCGCGTTACGTGCCCGGCTGGATGCTCGCCAGTGTCGAGAACGCCCAGCTCGCCCGACGCCTGATCGACGAAACCGTGCACCGCCATGACCTCGATCCGAAGGCGTTGACGATCCACTCCGACCGTGGTGTCCCCGCCGCCAAGCCCGTCGCGCAGCTGCTCGCCACGCTCGAGATCACCAGGTCGGTGACGAGGCCGAGAACGCCGAACGACAACGCGTTCTCCGAGGCCCAGTTCCGCACGATGAAGTATCGGCCGCAGTTCCCGACGTGCTTCGCAGGGATCGACGACGCCCGCGCGTTCTGCGTCGAGTTCTTCGCCTGGCACAACGGCGAACACCGTCACTCCGGCATTGGGTTCCACACCCCGGCGTCGGTCTACTTCGGCACCGCCGACGAGGTCCGCCAACAACGCAGCCTCACCCTCGACACTGCATTCGCGAGGCACCCCGAACGCTTCGTCGCCGGTCCACCACGACCACCCGCGCTGCCCGAGATCGTCTACATCAACCCACCCCAGGAGGCCATCGGCACCCACTAATTCCCGAACCCAACTGTCTCACCGAGGTTGACAGGGCCCGTTTAGAACGCACCGACCGGAGTCGGGCAAGGGATTATGTGGGTCACGCCGAGTCACCGACACCAACACTGGCCGACCTCACTCGACCGGCCCGCTGATACTCACAGGGATTATGCGGTGTGCGGCTTGGGCCGCACTGTGGCGCTGGCACGTAACGCTCGACCGGATTACAGAGCGCATGTTTCTGTGCGACTATCCCCTGACTGGCCGGTGCTCGGGTCTGGCCGGTTTGTGGGGTCGACGAGGTCTGTCGACGCCGCCGGTACCCAGCGCCGCAGAGCCAGCCGGCTCCAACAGGTTCTTCCCCGGCTCGAGGCAAACCGTTGTTGCAAGTGGGCTACAAGTGCCCTGTGGCTGACTGTGGGGATGGACGGGCGACGGCTGGACTACGTTTCGCGACAGACGAGCGTGAAGGGGGCGCGGGCGTGAAGTATCGATTGCTCGGCCCGCTCGAGGTCGTCCGCGACGCCGAGATCGTCGATCTCGGTGTCCTCAAGCAGCGAGCGCTGCTCGCGTTGCTGCTGATCCATGCCAACGAGGTCGTCTCCACCGATCGCATCATCGACGAACTCTGGGGTCACGGCGCGGGGCGGGATCGGCAGAAAGCGCTGTGGCCGGTGGTCTCGCGGCTGCGGGCGGTGCTCGAACCAGATCGCGAACAGCGCAGCGACGGCTCGATCTTGCTGAACCGGCCGCCGGGGTACATCCTGTCGATCGAACCCGATGACGTCGATGCCACTCGCTTCGAGGCGCTGGCCGGCGAGGGTCGCCGCCTGCTGGAGACCGACCCTGCGGCGGCGTCGCTGGTGCTGAGCGAAGCGCTGGGGATGTGGCGGGGTCATGCACTTGAGGAGTTCATGTACGAGGCGTTTGCCGAGGCCGAGGTGTCCCGGCTCGAGGAGCTCCGGCTCGCGGCGCTCGAGGACCGTATCGATGCCGATCTCCGCGCCGGGAGAGCCCGGGAGCTGATCGGGGAGCTCGAGAGCCTGACCCGTCAGCACCAGGACCGGGAGCGCTTGACCGGCCACCTGATGCTGGCACTGCATCTGTCCGGGCGTCAGGGCGACGCCTTGCGGGCGTTCGGGGCCTACCGGACCCACCTGGCCGAGGAGCTCGGCCTCGACCCGTCGGCGGAGATCAGCCGCCTCGAGGAGCGCATCGTGCTCGACGACCCGGAGCTGCGCGGCATCGCTGCCGTCCGGGCGCTGGCGGGCCGGCCCGAGCCGGGCCTGTCGGTGCGGGGCTACGAGCTGCGCGAGCAGATCGGGTCGGGAGCGATGGGCAATGTCTACCGAGCGTTCCAGCCGGCGGTGGGCCGCGAGGTCGCCATCAAGGTCATTCGCCCCGAGCTGGCCAACGACCCGTCGTTCATCCGCCACTTCGAGGCCGAGGCCCGGTTGATCGCCAGGCTCGAGCATCCCCGGATCGTGCCGGTCTTCGACTACTGGCGCGAACCCGACTCGGCCTACCTGGTGACACGTCGGTTCGAGCGCGGGAGCCTGCGCGATCTCGTCGAATCGAGCGGCCTGGAGGCAGAAGCGGCCGGCGTCCTGATCAACCAGATCGGTGCCGCGCTCGCTTCCGCGCATCGCCAAGGCGTGGCCCACGGCGACCTGAAGCCCGAGAACGTGCTGATCGACGGCGACGGCGACGCCTACCTGGCCGACTTCGGCATGTCCTGGTCCGACGAGGCAGCCACCGAATTCGTCGCCCCCGAGCAACTGGCCAGTGCCCAGGCATCCCGGGAGGCCGACATCTACTCGCTCGGACGCTTGGCCGAGTACGCCTTCCGCGGGACCGACATCGACACCACCGAAGCGGTCGGTCGCGCCACCGCCGTCGAGCCGGCCGACCGGTTCCCCGATGTTGCGACGTTCCTGGCAGCGTTGAGCGACGATGCCGGCGCAGCGCCCGTGGCCCTGACCGCCGACCTCGTCAACCCGTACCGTGGTCTCCGCGCGTTCGACGAGGGCGACAGCGATCGGTTCTTCGGACGAGAGCGCCTCGTCGAGCGGTTGCTCTCGCGACTCGGTCACCGCGGCCTGCAGGGCCGCTTCGTCGCCGTCGTCGGACCCAGCGGATCGGGCAAGTCCAGCGTGGTCCGAGCGGGCGTCGTACCGGCGCTGCGGGCCGGCGCCGTGCCGGCATCGGACCGATGGTTCATCGCCACGATGATCCCCGGGCGCCACCCGTTCGAGGCCCTCGAGGACGCGCTCCGTGCGATCGCCGTACATCCGCCACCCGATCTGCTCGAGCGCCTGTCGACGGAGGGCATCGCACCGACGGTCGCCGCGCTCCTGGCCGACCCGTCCTCGCAGCTCGTGCTCGTGATCGATCAGCTCGAGGAGCTGTTCTCGTTGGCGACCGCTCAGGAGGCGGATCGCTTCATGACCGCCGTCGCCGACGCCGTCGCCGAACGCCATTCGGCGGTGAAGGTGATCGCGACCCTGCGGGCCGACTTCTACGACCATCCGCTCCGGCACCCCGGCCTGGGTGAGCTGGTCCGACTCGGCTCCGAAGCCGTCACGCCCATGAACGCCGAAGAGCTCGAGCGGGCGATCAGCGCGCCCGCAGCCGAGGTCGGGATCGCATTCGAACCCGGATTGGTCGCCACCATCGCCGGCGACATGGTGGGCCAGGCGACGGCGCTTCCGCTCCTGCAATACGCACTCACCGAGCTGTTCGAGCAACGTTCGGGTTCCACCCTCACTGCCGCTGCGTACCGGGCACTCGGCGGCGTGTCGGGGGCGCTTGCGCTGCGAGCAGAACGGATCTACGAGGGGCTCGGTCCGGACGACCAGCGCTCGGTTCGCGACGGATTTCTGCGCCTGGTGACTCTCGGAGACGACGGCGCCGACACTCGGCGGCGGGCGCTCACGAGCGAACTCGACGACGCCGGGCGCATCGACACGGCACCCGTGCTCGAGACCTTCGGCCGCCATCGGCTCCTCACCTTCGACCGGGACCCCGTCTCTCGGGGCCCGACCGTCGAGATCGCGCACGAGGCGCTGCTCACCGAGTGGTCCCGCCTTCGACAGTGGATCGCCGACGCGCGTGCCGACATCCAGGCCGAGCGCCAGTTGGGAGCGGCCGCCGACGAATGGCAGGCCAGCGGGCGCGACTCCGACTTCCTCCCCACCGGCGCCCGGTTGGCGCGCTTCGAGGGGTGGCTCGAGCGACCGCCGTTGCCGCTCACCGCACCGGAACGTGCGTACCTCGTGGCATCGCACGATGCCACCCAATCCGAATTGGTGACCGAGCGCCGACGGGTCCGCCGTCTGCGTCGGCTCGTGACCGGCGTGGGCGTGGCCCTGGTGCTGGCGCTCATCGCCGGCGGCATCGCCTGGCAGCAGCAGCGGCGAGCCGCATCCGAGACCGCGCGCGCCGAACTCGCCTCGCTCGTCAGCCGCTCCGCCGCAGCCATCGGCGACGCCCCCGAGCTCGCCGTGCTGCTCGCCCTCGAAGCCCACGAGCGGGCACCCGGCGCTGACACCCGGAGGGCCCTGCTGTCCGCACTCGGTGGCGCGAGTACGGCCAACCGGGTCCTGAGTCGCCAACCGATCGACGGCGATTGTGAGTTCTTCAACGGCAGCGACAGCTACTACACGGACGATGTCCCCGGGCTCGTCGACGGCGGCCCGGTGCAGCTCCAGGTGCGCGACGGCCAAGCAATCGCCCGCGACGTCGTGAGCGGCGCGCAGACGGATCTCGGTCCGCTCCCGATTCCCTGCGCGTTGGGCGGCCGCAACGGTGACGTCGGAGCTGCTGGCACGCCTGGCGGCAGCATCAGGGTCGGCCCGGATCTCGTCCCACTCGGCGGGACCGGGTACCTCATGGCAGCGACTCGAACTCGTTTGTTGGTGGAAGCGAGCCCCGGGAACCGCGTGTACGCGCAGGATGGCACCTCGGTCGGGGAGCCGATCCGTGTGGCGTGGCAATCCTCCTCGGCGGTGAGCGCCGACGGGTCGCTGTTCGCAGTGAGCGGAGGGAAGACCATCGAGAGCGAAATCGACGGCACGCTCCAGGTGATCGATGCCGAGACGGGCCAGTCGATCGCGGCGATCTCCGGACCCGTCGCGACGGCGTTGGCGTTCGACCCGTTCGATGACCGCTTGATCGCGGGGCTCTCGGACGGAACGGTCGCCACGTTCGACCCGCGCACCGGCGACGTCCTCTCGACCCTCGCAACCGACGAGTCCTTCGGCTACATCGCCGCCGGTGCACGCCCCGATGGCTCGCTGATCATGGTGTCTCGATCGAACATCGAGGTGATCGACCCGGACTCCGGCCCGATCGGCCGTCCGTTCCCGGTCCAGGACGTCCGCGAGGCGTTCGTCCGGCCGGACGGGCTGGTGGTCACGATCAGAAACGACGGCCGGGCCGACGTGTACGACCTCGACGCAAGCGCCATCGTCGAGCGTTCCGACGAGGTGCTTCCTCGCGGCTGGATCGCGATCGTCGACGGAACGGCCGCCGTGCTCGAGGAGCGCGATGGCAGTACTGAAGTCGAGCTGGTCGACCTGGCGACGGGCGAGCTAACGGCTCCGGACCTGTTGATGCCGGATGGGTCGACGTTCCCTGCCCTGGCTGCGTATCCCACATCCGACGGCGTGATGGCCGTCTCGCGCGACCATCGGCTTGCCCGGTGGCAGGACGGCACGCTCGTCGAGGAGCTGTACATGGGCTCCAGGCCGGGGATCGAGCACGACGACTGGTACCCGGGAGGTCGGCTGTTCGGGGACAGGTTCGCCGTGCTCGGCGTACCTCCCGACAAATCGCTCGAAGCGTCTCTCGTCCGCCTCGATGAGACGGCGGGAGCCGAGGTCATGTTCACCGTGGACACCGGCCTCGTTCTCCCGAACGACATCGCCGACGTCATGGTCCACCCCAGCGCAACCGGGGGCCTCTTCGTGGCAAACGGACTCGGCGGGCTCACCGAGTACGCCTCGGATGGGACGATCGTGCGCCGGATCGAGACCGGAATCGACAAGCCGGTGGCGATCACCCTCGACCCGTCCGGCACGAAGGTGGCGGTCTCGGCGATTACCGGTGGTGTGGCGATCGTCGACCTTCCGACCGGCGACGTCGAGCAGGTCCCCGGCAGCTACGTGGCGTCCAGCCTCGGGTTCAACGGAGACGCATCGGTGCTCGGCATCTCGACGTGGGACGGCGAAGTGCGTCTCTACGACGTCGGGTCCGGCGAAGTCGCGACGCTCATCGTCGAGGGCCCCGGCGCCGGAGGTGCCGAGCCGGGCTGGTTCGACGCCGAGGCCGACTCGCTGTGGATGCCGACGGCGGGCCGGATCCTCGAAATCCCCCTCGATCCCGCCCGCTGGGTCGCCAAGGCCTGCGAGATCGTCGCTCGCGACCTGACGCAGGAGGAGTGGGCACGCCTCGTTCCCGGCGAAGAGCCGCTCCGCTCCGTCTGTTCCTGACTCGGCTGACAGCGCGGCCGGCCGTGGCCCCGGAAGCCGTGTGAACGACCTGGCCGCCCGGCCGCAAGCCAACTGCAAGTCGCCGCAAGCACACGAAAACCCTGCTCAGCGAGTGTTGGTGCCATGGAGATTCCGAACGGTTCGGAATCGAAAGGAGCATCATGAACACGCAGCTGACAGAACGGCCCACCAGTCGGACACAGGCAGCAGCTCGGACCAACGTGGCCGACATCCGGCCCCGTCCGGTGTGGACAGATCACGAGGAAGCCGCCCAGCCCTCACCGCCTTTCCGGCGGAGGGGTCGCTGGATCGCTCTCTTTGCGGCGCTGGTCGTTGCCGGTGCTGCCACCGGCGTCGTGTTGACCGTCACCGGCGACGGCTCGACGCCCGACCCGGCGCCGACGCAGCGTCCAGCGTTCGACAGTCCTGGCGGCAATTCGCTGACCATCACTGCTCGCGGCCAGGGAGCGACCGGGCCGGCGTTCGACAGCCCAGGCGGCAACTCGCTGACCATCGACTCTCGTGGCCAGGGACCGGCTCACCCGGCGTTCGACAGCCCAGGCGGCAACTCGCTGACCATCGACTCTCGTGGCCAGGGACCGACTCACCCGGCGTTCGACAGCCCAGGCGGCAACTCGCTGACCATCCCGTCCCAGACCGAGGCGGTGGCGACGGCGAGCGCTCCCAGCGGACACGACAGCCCAGGCGGGAACTCGCTCACGTCTCCCCAGACCGAGACGGCAACCGCCAGCGCCCCCAGCGGACACGACAGCCCAGGCGGCAACTCGCTCACGTCGCTTGGTGCCAAGGATCGGAGTCAGGGATGAGACGATTGCTCGTTGCGTCTGCTGCGACGATGTTCGCGATGGTCGGATGCTCATCGAACTCAGAGTCGAGATCGGCTGGGACGACGACGACAGCGCCACCTTCGTCGTCGACGACCCCCACCACGACGGCGACCACTGCGGCTTCCTCGACACCGGCGACCACTGCGGCTTCGACGACCGCCGCTGCCTACGCGCGAACCGTCGACCTCGTCTACATGTCGATCGACGGTGTCGAACTGCTGATGGACGTCTATTCGCCGACGAGCGGTGACGCGTCGCCGGTCGTGATCACGTTTCACGGAAACTCCGAAGCCGGGAAGGACGACCAGGCCGCCATCGCCGAACAAGCGGCTGCCGAGGGCATGGTGGTGTTCGTTCCGAACTGGTTCGCTGTGAGCCCCGTTCCGGTGTCTGCTGAGAAGCTCCAGCTGTTCGCGGACGTCGCCAATTGTGCGGTCGCGTTCGCACAACGACACGCAGCGGACTACGGCGGCGATCCCGCCAAGACAGTTGTCGACGGGTTCTCTGCGGGCACCTACCCAGTGATGTGGGCCACCCTGCAGCCGGCAGAGGCAACGATTCCCGGATGCGAAACGGATGCCACGCCGACACCTGCCGTCGGAGCGGTGCTCGGCGACGGCGAGAACCTCCTTCAGGCCTCTGTACACGACGGTGCCTTCACTGCCGATCCCGTCGGGATGCAGGCAGAGATCGCAAAGCTGTTCGACTCGACCACGTGGTCCAACGACATGACGACCGAGTTCTTCGTCTGGAGCGCTGTCGACGGCACCGGTCCGAGGACAATCGACGATCCTGCCGACGCCTCGGGATGGCTCGCCTCGCGGGACGGGGACGGTTCGATCCAGGCCGATCTCGAACGGCTAGGTCTGCTCGAAGATGGAGAGGTCACCTACAGCGATACGGGGCAGCTCCTCTCGCTGAGGTTGTCCGAAGCGGGAGTCGCCGTCACGTTGGACGAGTATCCAGGAGGCCACTACACCGACGACAAACTCTCCGACATCGTTGCCTACTTCGCGACAGCCACCGGTCAATAGCCCGCTCAAATGACACATCTCCGATAGGGCGGTCGGCTCGTCGGACCCACGCGATAATCACTCACCAGAACGCTCCAGCCCGCGCCGCACCGCCGGCGTTACGAGCGAGGGGATCGCTCGATATCGCACGCTCGTAGTGCCGGCGCAGTGTTGGTTGTTCAGGCGGTCTTGGTGTCGTGTTCGAGTTCGTGGTCGACGGCGCGTCGGATCCACGACGAGACGGATCGGTCGTCGGCGTCGGCTGCGTCGCGGATCTTGTCGAGCGTCTCGGGTGGGAACCGCACCGGAACGGGTTCGGAGAGGTTCGAGCGCCGCCGGCGTGCCGGTCCTTGGGGTGTCTGGTTGTCGGGATCGGCGTAGAAGTCGTGTTCTTGTTGTCGGGTCATCTTCTTGGTGGTCATCGGTCCTCCTTGTATCTGTCGGCGAGGTGTTTGGCGGCGATGTAGCAGCCGATCGGTCGGCATCTGGTCGGGTCGTCGTGGTCGGTCGGGGCGAGCGGCACCATCAGCACCTGGCCGGCGATCTCGGCGACCATCAGCCAGTGGGCTGGTGGTTTGGCGGGGTAGAACAGCGGGTCCGAGTTCCAGATCTCGTAGATGTCGTCGATGCCGTAGGGGTCGTGTTTGAACAGGTGGGCGGCTTGTCGGTCGATCTCGAACGGATCGGTGTCGTCCAATCGGTCGAGATCGAACAACTCACCCACAACCCAAGTGTATTACAAACGGATACAAACGTCGAGGTGTCAGCCCGGACGGGTCGCGCCGGCGATGAACGTCGACACGATGTACGTGGCGTGTCGATCGAGGCTGCGTCGGGCCCGGTCGTAGCGCATCGTCGTTCGAGGATCCGCGTGCGACGCGGCTTCTTGGACGTCGCGCAGTGGGACGCCGGCGTCGAGGGCGGCGGTGATGAACGAGTGTCGGAGGCTGTGCGGTGAGATTCGCTTGTCGATTCCAGCGCGCTTCACGAGTCGCTTGACCATCCGGTCGGCGCAGTAGCGGTCCATGCGTCCGCCTTCGACGCCGAGGAAGATCGGGCCCATGGTGCGGTCTCCGATGTAGAGATCGAGCGCCCGACCCGTTCGGGGTGCGATCGGAATCGTGACGTGCTTGCCGCCCTTGCGCACGATCGCCAACGTGCGGTGCCCACGCTCGCTGGACAGGTCGTCGATGTCAGCGTTCAACGCTTCGGAGATCCGCAGCCCGTTCAACGCGAGCAGCGTGATCAATGCGCCGTCACGGTAGATCACCGAGACCGGCTTGGACGAGGAGGGCGCCGAGTTCGTTGCGGTCGAGGCCGAGGGTGCGTGATTCGTCGTGAACCTTGGGGCGGCGGACGTTGAGCGCCGGGTTCTTGTCGAGGATGTCTTCGGTCTGGCAGTACTTGTAGAACGACGACAGCGTCGACAACCGACGGCCGATCGTGGACGC
>CAVVAM010000001.1:0-185005 GCA_963746265.1 uncultured Acidimicrobiaceae bacterium | reverse complement strand
TCAGCCACGAGCAGCAGGTCGCGATACTCGAGATCGGTGATCACCCCGTCGGCAGCTGCGGTGTCAAGTAGCGACGCGAAGTACTGCTCATGTGTCGCTTCAACCCGTCAGCGGTCGAGCCCCCACTCGGTGGCCGTGTCGGCGAGGACCTCTGATTCCGATTCGGACAGTCGACGATCTTCCAGGGCCCGATCCAACACGTCGAGGTAGGCGGCGACGTCGGGATCGACGTGCGGTGGCACGTTTCCAGTCGTGCGACGAGCCCGGCGAGGTAGTCAGCTTGTTCGCCTACACGGACGTCGCCGGCGCACGGTGATGCGACCGATGCGACGGCTCCAGCGCAGGGACGTCCGCTGGCCAGTCCAACGGCACGCAGCCGATATCGGCGAGCGAACGGCAGCCGGTCTCGACCGCCATCTGGAGGTACTTGGCGAGCACTGCCGCTGTCGCCGCGAGCATCGCCGAGCGCGTCGTGTTCGTCGGTGAGGTCGACGCCGAGCTGGCGGCAACAGTCCGCGAGTTCGGCGGCTGACGCCACCGGAGTGCACAAGCGCTCCAAGCGACAGCGTGCAGACGGCAGGGAACGCCGGCATGGCAAGACCAGCTCGGGCGAACTCTGCGGCGATGAAGTCGCGGTCGAAGCGGTAGTTGTGGGCGACGACGACTGCGCCGTCCATGTGGTGGAGCAGGTCGCCGACCGACGTCGGCGAACATCGGGGCGTCGACGACGTCGCCGGCCGTGATCCCGTCGATCTGGTTGCGCTGACGTCTCGTTGCGGGTTGATGAGCGTCGGCACCTTCGTCCAGCACGCTGCCATCGCCACGCATCCGGACGGCGGCGACCTCGACCACGCGGTCGCCGAGTCGGGGGCTGAACCCGGTGGTCTCCACATCAATCACGCAGAACTCGTGTGTGAGCAGCTCGGCACGCCGTAGCTGAAACACTTGATCTGACGGCCCCGGCGGATGGGCGGCGGTCGGCTGTGCTGACGTGCCGGGTCGCGGTGGCGGCATGGTTGACGGCGTCGGAGCAGGAGCGGATGCCGCAGCGAGCGCCGCCGTGCGCCGGCGAGCGAGCTCGATGATGCTCATGGCGCCGTTGACGTCCAGGAGTCGTGCGGCGTTGGCCTCGTTGTCAGCGCGTCGTTGAGCGCCCAGTCCCACTTGTCGATATCCCGCTTGTGGATCCCTGCTGCGAGTTCGATCGGGTTGGGCCTCGGTCCTGTACCGATCTTCTCGAGCATGCTGGCGAGCTCGGCGCCGGTCGGGCCGATCAGCTGGACGCACGGGCCTTCTACGCTCGCTTCGACGCCATCCCGCTGGAACAGCAGCGCAGCGGTCAACAACGCCCTGTCGCCGGTCCAGCCGAACAGCAACGAACCTTCCGGACATCAGCACAGTGGACTGGTCCAGGTTCAAGCGCTGGAACGCAGCCGCGGCCTTGCCGCAGCAGCTCAGCCGCAGTCCTGTCGAGCCACGGCGGCACGTGGTCGGATCGGTACACGTGAGCATGCGTGATCGCACCTCGTCGAACACCGCTACGCCACCACCGCTGAACGTCGGCACGGTACCGCCGGAGGAGGGCGCCAGGTCGACGACACGCGACGATGTCTCGACGCTGACGACCTTCGAACGCTTCCCGGCGAAGATCAGCAGCACGCCGTCGTACAACGGCTGACTGATCGGCATCGTGCCCAGCGTCCGTCCTCCGGTGACGAGCCGCCACTCCTGCTCGGTCTGGAACGCCGTGTAGAACGAGTAGTGGTTGATGCGCCGTTCTCCGGCGCCACCGGGTAGTAGGAGCCCGTCGTCGGCTTGGGCGATCAGGTCGTCCGCGGACATCGAACGGAGCAACTCGATGTACCGTCGCTGATCGACCAGAGCGAAGCGGCCCGGACCGCACAGCACCCGGTGCAGGTCGGCTGCATTGACACCGCCGTGCTGAGCGATCATCGACAGGGTCTGCTGGATGAGCGTCGAGTAGTTGAAACCTGGATCGTCAGGTGTCTCAACCCAGCGGTCGAGCATCAGTTGCACCATCGCCACCGCCTGCACGAGATCGCATCGCAGCTGGTCGACCGGATGGGCGTCCGGCTCGGAGTCAGGTTCGGAGATGTAGAGGCGGATGACCGACGGTTCGTCGCGGCGACCGGATCGTCCGAGGCGCTGCCTGAGGGCTGCGACCGACGGTGGTGGCCCGATCTGAGCGATCGACGCAACGCTTCCGATGTCGATGCCCATCTCGAGCGTGGAGGTGCAGATCGCTGTTGCCGGGCGGGTGCGATCCTTCAGCTGCTCTTCGACAGTCGCGCATGTCCTTGGACAATGATCCGTGGTGCGGCCAGAACTCGTTCGGGACACGTTCAGCGTCGCTACGTCGCGACAGCAGGTCGGCGAACAGCTCAACGTGTCGGCGGGCGTCGCGGAAAACCAGATTGTCCGCACCGCGCAGGTGACGAAACAGGTGGTCGGCGATCTCGAGCTGGTCACCCGCAGTGGTGTCTTCGACGGTTGCGGCACCGCCCGATGCCTCCAAGTCACGGACCTCCGCTCGTGACATCGCCGGATCAGCCTTGACGTACCCGCGAAGTTGGAGTTGCAGGGCTCGGGCGTCCTGTGACGACTCGATGACCACGACGTCAGCGGGTCGGTCGGGACGAGAGGAACTCGGCGGCGCGGCTCATGTCGCCGAGCGTTGCGGAGAGCCCGATACGCGGCGGACGGCGACGAACTGCGAACTCGACACGATTCAGCAGCGACTGCAGCTGGGCGCCTCGGGGCGTCGCCATGAACGAGTGCATCTCGTCGACGACGATGTACGGACCCACCAGCATCTGCGGCACCGTCGAACCCCGATTGACGAACGTTGCCTCCAGTGACTCCGGCGTGATCAGCAGCACACCGGACGGATCGTCGCGGACCTTACGTTTCGCGTGCTCACCGACGTCTCCGTGCCAACGGTGGACTGCGATGTCGGCGCGTTCGCACATCTGGTCGAGCCGGTCGAACTGATCGTTGATCAACGCCTTCAACGGCGACAGGTACAACACCTGCACACCAATCGATGGATGCTGCTCAGGTTCAGCCCACGGGTCATGCGCACGCCAAGGATCTGCTTGCGGCTCCGGCGTGGCGTCGAATGCAACCCGCGACAGGATGGGCATGAACGCCGCCTCGGTCTTGCCTGCCACGGTAGCGGCGGCGATGATGACATCGCTGGCGGCATCCAGGATCGGTCCGATCGCCCGCTCCTGTGCGTCGTGCAGGCTTGTCCAACCCTGGTCGTGCACCCAGCGCTGCATCCGTGGATGCAGCCACACGAAGCACCAGGACAACGCGCACGTCAGAGCCGGAGGTTGGTGAGCTCGTCATCGTCGTCGGGACGGGCAGGAGGAGGCAGCGACGCTGCCGTTGCGCTCGGAGCGGCAAGCTCGGAAGCGTCCGGCTCGACGGCGTCCGATTCGTCGTCGAGCGGCACGAGATACTGGGTTGGATTCGACGGCAATATCGCACGCGGGCGATCAAATTAACCCACGCGACACCAGGGTTCTGGTCCAGCACGGCGAGCAGGTTCACGAACTCTTTGATGGTCGTACGTGGCGTCCGGAAGTGCACGTTCCCGACTCGTTCGGCGCAGTGGTTCATGAACGCCGTCAGCGCTTCATCGGGGAGCCGATACGACTCTGGGTCACCGGACAGCGAACACGTGCCGGAGCTTGCTAAGCAGCACGTACATGTCCTCGGGAAACAGATTCGCGAGCCGCAGCACCGGCCCGGAGTAGTCCAGACCGGCCTCGCCGAAGGTGTTCTCGGCCAGACGTGACTGCAGCGCAGCGTAGGAGTACAAGCCACGGCGGGTGTCGAGGAGCATGTCGGGCGTGCCGCCGAACACGAATCCGAGTCCGTCAGCGGAGCCCTGCAGGCAGTCGTTCAGGATGCGCAGCAGCTGTTCATAGTTGGAGTTCCGTGCCTGGGTGTTTAGCGAGCTTGTACAGGTTGACCAGCTCGTCGAGGCAGACGAGCACACCGGTGAAGCCGGCCAGACGGACGAAGCGGGCGAACAGCTTCAGATGGTCGTAGAACGTGGCGTCGTCGATGATGGTGCGAACCCCGAGCGCATTCCGGGCGTCGGTGCGGGTGGCGAACTGGCCGCGCAGCCAACGTACGACGTCTGCCTTGAGCTGCTCGTTGCCGGTGTCGTGGGCCCGCCAGTACGCCGCGATCACCTCAGCGAAGTCGTATCCGCCGGTCAGCTCTTGCAGCGATGCGAGCCGTTCACGGATCACGATCTCCGGCGGGACGCCGCGTGCCTGAGCGGTTGCCAGGCTGTCGGTGATGAACCGTTCAACCACCGACGGCATCGCGCCGCCGTCAGCCTTCGACCTCGTCGCGAGGTTCCGCATCAGTTCTGCGTACAGCGAGCGGGCTTGGCCGCCCGTCGCGTGCAGGCGGCGATCGGGTGACAGGTCGGCGTGCACCGTGACGAGCCGGCGTTCGAGCGCGATCGAGCGGACCAGGTTCAAGAAGAACGACTTGCCCACGCCGTACTCGCCGGAGTTCGCCGAAGCGGATCGCGGAGCCGCCGTCCGCGATGCGATCGATGTCGTCGACGAGCGCACGTACCTCATGCACGCGGCCGACTTGGATGTGCTGTTGCCCGACGCGGGGGACGACGCCGGCGCGCAGGGATTGGATGACGGCGTCGCGGTCACGTGGTCGGATGCGTTGCGGGGTGGGGGTGGTCATCAGGGTCATCTCCTCGAGAGCGAAGGCGTTCAGTTCGACGGGATCGTCTCCTTCAACAAGTGGTTCACCGCAGATCTCGAACGCGGCGTCGTTGATGCGGTCCAGTGCAGCGTCGAGGAACGGCAGGCCGCACTCGTCCGCTGCATCCTCGGCGTCGGCTCACGACCAGGACTCTCGTTCGGCTAGCCGGAGAGCCAGCGTCGAGTGCGCCGCATCCAAGCCGGCGAACGCGTTGCCCTCAGGGGCGGCTGCCGTCGGTGGCGGACCTTCCACTGCAGTAGATGCAGTCGACGACTGAGGTGGCGGCAGGTCGGCCGCAGACCCTGACGGCGGAGCGAACCCCGGCGCTGCTGCGTTGGTCGCCAGTGACGGCGAGGGTCGGCCCGGTTCGCCCTGGTCCTCGTCGGCGAAGATGCCGGTGAGGAGCGCTGCGACGCGTGCGGTCTCGGCGAGGCGGGCTTGCACCTTGGCTGGATCGAGCACGACGCCGGCACCTTCTACCTCCGCGCCGCCCTCAGGCAACTGCCAGCGCTGCGTTTGTTGCGCTTGGCGGACCGTGATCGGCCCAGTGTCGCCTGCTTCCAATGCGTGCACCTGCGAATACACCGATGCCTCTTCGAGCCCGAGCTGCTTGAAGACCTTCGTGAGCGTGGTGATCTCCTCGGGGTTGATGACGCCGTCGGCGGCGGCAACATCGACGAGGAACCGGCCGACGGCTACGCGCTGGTCGGCGGCAAGTGCTTCGACCTTCTTCTTGGATCCGGCCATGGTCAGCTTGCCTTCGCCGAGGAAGCGCAGGTGTGCTTCGAGCCGGACGCATTCACCCGGGTCCAGTCCGAGCACGTGCTCGGCGTGCTCGCCGAGTTGTGCTTGTTCGGAGTCGCTGATCGATCCGTCGGCTGCGGCGACGACCGCAGTCAGATGCACGAGTGACATCGCGGCGGTGTATGCCGGTGACGGCGCCACGGCCGAGTCGGGCGGTAGCCGGAACAGCACGGCGCTCTCGCCCGGCTTGGGCGTCGCTGCGCCGAACCGAACGTCGGGCTCCACGCCAACGCCGAGCTTGGCGAGCATCGATGAAACGCGACTGCGTCACGTTTGACGAATCGCGCCGCCGGATCCGGCGACCACTGCGTGAGTAGATCGGTCGCGTCGACGGTCGCCGACTGCTGACCGTCGAGTCGGTCGTCGGTCCACGCTCGCAGGGCTGATACGACGCCGCTGGCGTGCCCATCAAGTAGCTCGTCGGGCAACAGCGCGACCGCCGACAGTGTGGCGGACTCGTCAGGGCGGCGCCCGAGGAAACGGCTGTATGCGTCGAGTTCGTCGGTCACCTCCGCAGCCAGCTCGGTCAGCTTGTTGATCGGACCGGAGATGCTGGCAACGTCGGGGATGTCGATCTGTGCATGGACGTCCCGGTTGATCCCACCCAATGCCACGCGGTATGAGAACGACAGCCGAGCGGCCGGCGGACGGACCTTCAGGCCGTCTCCGTACCGCTTTCGGTAGCGGATCTTGAACAGCTCGTCGAACTCCGACACACACCGTTGGGCCGGTGTTCGAAGGTAGGCCTCGGGGTGATGCCGCAGGTATGTCAGTGCCCATACGTCGGGGATCGGTTGCCCGGCCGCAACGTAGCGTCCGATCGCTACACGAATGTCGGTCGGGATGCGCCAGTCCCGGAACGATGGGTCCCACGTCGGCGGTTCGAGGTTGGCGTGAATCGAGCGACCGGCGTCGCAGAACTCGAGGAGGTCGGATGCGTAGCGGCGGAACGACCCGTTGTCGCCATAGACCGCCACGAGGCGTCGCACCTCGTTCAGCAGCTCGCCGGCTTCATCGCCCTCGAGGCCGTCGTCGAGGTCGAACAGCAAACGTCGCTCAAGGCCGTAGAAGAACAGGAACACGAAGCCGATGTATGCGCTGGGGTGCCGGCGCCCATCGGCGAGCCAGGACAAGTACGCCGCTCTGGCATGGGGATCGATGTCGTTGTACGCGGGCCAGTAGCCCATCGTGTTGCCGGCGTGGTCGGGCGACGACCAGGCGACCGGGAGAGTCGGGTCGATCAGTCCTGGCTCGACCGCAGTGCCGTCCACGCTCGCAGCGCGCGAGCCGACGTACACCATGCCGCCATCGATTCTCCTCCCGTCGACGACGATCGACCCGCCCGAACGCGTCCACTGCAAGTTGCTCGGCGAGGCCTTGGTCGAATCGGTCTCCCGGCGCGGCACCGCCACGCGACCGGCCGGCTCCTGTGTGCCCCGATTGAAGAAGTCGCGCAAGCCCATCGTTCAGTCGCCGCGTTCGCCCGCCGATCGAAGCGACATGCGGTGAGGTACCAGTCTGACACACGGGTACAACAGCCAGTCCCTGACGAGGTCGGGTGGCGCCCCGCTTGACCCACGGGCGCGGCGATCAAGCGGATCCGCGAGAGGGACTACTGCGCCAACCGCGAGACGGGTACGTTCAGCCGGATCCGGGGCTCGCAGCGAAGAACCTACGCGGCGCGTTCCACGAAAGAGCAGAGCGCAGCAATGAGTTCCATCTCGACGACGTCTGTCGCGCGGGTGTCCAGAAGCTGATCGGTGCAGATGAGGTACGCAAGGCATCGCGCTCGGCTGACGGCGACATTGAGACGGTTCTTGCTGAACAGGAAGTCGGTCTGGCGGGGCATGAACTCGGCGGACGAGGTCGCCATCGAAAACACGACCACAGCTGCTTCCCGGCCCTGGAACTTGTCGACGGTGCCGACCTCGACGCCGATCGTGACCGCATTTGCGGCCAGGGTGCGGCCGATCAGGCGACGCTGGTCGTTGTATGGGGTGACGACGATCACGTCGTTCGCCGTGATCGTCCGTACCACACCCTTCTGGTCGGTCCAGTCCGTACCGATCAGGCGCTCAAGCGTGGCGGCGACGATCTCGGCTTCCTCGGGTGACTCGGTCGATCGGCCGTTGTGCTCGGACTGGATCCAGCGCAGGCCCGTGCCCTCGGCTGTGGTCTGGCGGTCGCACGACGCGTGGCTCGTCAGCTTGCCGTCGTAGATCACGTCGGAGATGAAGCCACACACGTCGGGGTGCATCCGCCAGGTGGTGTCGAGCAGCACGCCCCGGTCGTCGGGGAACGTGCGGATCCCATCGCCCAGCAAGTGCTCGAGAGCGCTCGCCCCGGACCCGTTCGGATGACTGGCCTGTGCAACCTGGGGGAGCTGCTGGGGGTCGCCGAGCAGGATCACATTGCGGGCTGACACGGCGGCGGCAAGCGTGTCGGCAAGGCCGAGCTGGCCGGCCTCGTCGACGATCAGCACGTCGACGGGGTTGTCGCGCATCGCTTGATTCGCGAACAGCCACGGGGTGCCGGCGATGACGTTGAAGTCGCCGGTTGCGCATCTCTTGTTGTCCTTCTCGTATGTCACGCCGGGCAGGCCGCCGCCATCGCCCTTGCCGATCTTGCGGACCACCCGAAGTTCTGCGGCGATGCCCTCCTCGACGAAGTGTTCGACTACGGCCTTGGTCAGGTTCTCGATCGCAGGGTGGCTCATCGCTGAGATGCCGACGCGCTTCCGCTGACCCACCAGCGTGCGTACTACGCGCGCGCCGGTGAACGTCTTTTCGGTGCCCGGCGGCCCCTGGATCGGGACGTAGCTACTGTCGAGATGGGGCACCCACTCGCAGATCGCATCGACGCCAGGTTCGAACCGACCATCGTGCTGGCCGGCACCCGGGAGAAATCGGCACGCGTCACGTCGGAGGAGTGCATGCGCCACCGACGAGCCAGCGCCTGCCAACAGATCGTCGGCGATGTCGCACAGTGCCTCCGGCTTCGGGGACTCCCGGTACCAGACGTAGTGCACGAGCGAGGTCGGAAACCAGCCCGCGTCGTGATCGTCGGACCAGCTCACTTCCAGTTCTCCTGCGACGGGATCGATGTCGAGCACACGGAAGAACGCCCACGACTGTTCGTCGATTGCCTGGATCAGCGTCGAACCCTCCTCGATGTCCGCGGTCAAGGGCTGGGGCGGAAACCGGAGCTTCGCGACACCTCCGGACAGCGCCGTGCCTCGCCGCCCGACCCTCGGGCCGGTCTCGACGACGGACAGTCGTGCGATCGCACCGAACGACTCGAACTGGTCCTCGTCCGGCGCCATCGACAGCCGGAGGCAGTTCGCCGCGACCACCGACTTCTCGCGACGCCAATAGCCCAGCAGATCGCCCATCAGGTGCTCGGGCGTCCCCGGGTCGAACGCGTGCAGCTCGGCGATGCGCTCGTCGAGCTCGGGATCGGACTCGAGCGGCTCGATCACTGCCGGCCGCCATGCCACCTCGGCCGGGCGGTGCTCGACCAGCCAGTCACGCACGGCACGGGTCGCCCGCACGTCGTCCTCGTTGTAGTGCGCGATTCGGCCGAGTCGGGACGCGTCGCCGTCACGGGCCCAGCGCTCGTACTCGACCACGGCGCCGGCGCCGCGGTCGATGTCGTGGCTCCGCTCGAATCCGGGCAGCCGCTCGATCTGCTTCAGCCCGTACGACTCCACGCCGACCTGCATCGCCCCGGTCACCACCCGGTACAGGTCGACGAACATCCCCGTCGCGACGTGGTGCTGCAGCTCCGCCTCGGCGACGCCGTGCTCGGCCGTCAACCGCTCCAGCGCCGACCGCTCGGTGTGGTTGTAGTGGTAGACGTGCATCCCCGGGAACCGGGCCCGGCGGGCCGACAGATGCTCGACCAGGTCTGCGACCGCCTGGCGTTCCCCGACCTTGTCGTGGGCCCAAAACGCACGGAATCGCCACTCTCCATCGTCCCGTTCGATCAGCCCGAACAGGAAGAACAGCTCGGCGTCCGGCCGCCAGAACGGATGCCCCTCGAAATCGAGGAACACGTCGCCGTCGTCGGGCTCGGGCAGCGCCGCGAACCCCGACAGCACCGACGGATCGGAATCAGGCTCGTCGTCGGCAGCGGCGCCGGATGCGAGTAGCTCGAACGGCGGAGCGTCGTCGGGTGCGTCACGGGCTGCCACCTGTAGCGACGCCTGTCGGACGAACCGCTCCAGTCGGATCGGCTCGATGTCTTCCAACGGCCGATCGAGCACCGCCAAGCTGGCGATCGTGCCGACGCCGTCGACTTCCAGCGCGCGGCGGTCGACCCTGCGGACACCGGCGACGTGGATCAGCGAATCCGCCACCCGCCACTCGGCATCGCACACCAGCTCGAACTCGCAGAACTGGCAGTGGTCGCACTTCTCAGGGCGCGTCGGCTCACCCGCATCCTCTGACTCGCTCACCACGATGGCGAGCTGGGCGCGTAGACGACGCCAGTAAGCAGCGACATCGTCGACGCGGATCGTTTCCCGCCGACCGGAACCGAGCGCGAGGTGCACATGCTCGGGTGCCTCCCCGAGATGCGCTGCGATCGCCTCGGCGTAGAAGCACAGCTGCAGCACGTGCCCTGGCTTCGCCTGCCGCCTGGCGAGCTTCGCGTCGACGGGCTCGTACGTGAAGCCACCGCTTTCAAGCTCGACGCGCTCCAGGAAGTCGGCGATGCCCCGAACGCCGTTGTGCGCGAACGGCATCTGGAAGATCACCTCGTGACCGTTCTGCAACACCTGCCGAGTGCGCGCCACCCACGCAGCGAAGGACTCGCCCGAGGCCCGACCCGGCACGATGAAGACCTCGCGACCCGCAACCCGATACCGCTCCAGCACCGCCGCCTCGTGCTCGAGCCCCTTGTCGACCAGCATCTGCGCCATCTCGCCGAACCCGACCGGCGGCCGCTCACGCACCCCGGCATCTACCTCGTTCCGCAGCGTGAGGTAGTGGGCGCAGTCGAGCCACGCCGTGATCTTCGAAGGAGTCAGCAATCGGTCCGCCACCACCCGACATCATGCCAGCGGGGTCTCACAGCTGCAGTTGTGCGCCGCTTGGTCGTTCGGACTGCGGACAGATAACGGACATATCACCCAATCGGGCTCCCGAACACGGCGAAACGCCCGGTCGATCTGTCGATCTACCAGGGGCTTTCTCGGTGGTCGAGCGGGGCGTCGATCCCCGGACCCCACGCTTTTCAGGCGTGTGCTCTGCCAACTGAGCTACTCGACCGTGTCCCCGAGGTGGCGCTCGGGGAGATGTGCACAGGGCCGCCTGACGGCGGCCCTGTAGCGGTCCCGACGGGACTTGAACCCGCGACCTCCGGCTTGACAGGCCGGCGTGAACTCCAGACTTCACCACGGGACCTGGAGGTTGTGTTTCGCACCCCCAACGGGATTCGAACCCGTGCCGCCACCTTGAAAGGGTGGTGTCCTAGGCCACTAGACGATGGGGGCAGGAGCTTCGACTCGTTGAGAGCGACGAAAACCTATCACCAGGGTAGGGCGCTTCCACCCCCGCTCCTCGTCGGGTTCCACCGGAGCCGCGCCAATTTTGTGGTCAGATCAGCACGCACAGTGTCTGAATTGTGTCAAATTGATGACGCGCGAGTTGTGGATGGGGCGTGACGGCTGACACAGTGTCGGACTCGCGGGCGCCCGCGACAGGAAGTCCATCATGTCCACACCTCTCTCTCGCCGCCGCCGCCGACTCTGGCCGAGTGTTGCCCTGTGCGGCGCGCTCACGTTCGTGCTGGCTGCGACTCACTCGTCGCCGGTCGCCGCCGGCGACGGGACGGCGGACGGCCTCTACGCCGGCGCCGGGCTCCGTCCGGCCGGCAGCGTGCTCGAACTCGACGTCGCAGGCCGCGGTGGTACTGCCTCGAACGCCTCGGCGGTGTCGCTGAACCTCACGGCAACGCAGACCGGCGGCGATGGCTTCGCCACGGTCTATCCCTGTGGGACCCAGCGCCCCGGAGCGTCCACGATCAACTTCGGGCGCGGTGAGACGATTGCCAACGGCATCATCGCCAAGGTCGGCGCCAACGGCAAGGTCTGCATCTACACGCATGCACCGGCCCACCTCATCGTCGACGTGAACGGCTTCTTCCCCGCCGGCAGCGACTACCGCTCGCTGACTCCGGCCCGGCTGCTCGACACCCGCCCCGGCCAGCGCACCACCGATGGACGCCATGCAGGTGACGGGGTACGGCGGGCCGGGACGGTCCTCGAGCTCGACGTCGCCGGTCGTGGCGGCACGGCCTCGAACGCCGCGGCGATCACGGTCAACCTGACGACGACCCAGACCAAGGCCGCTGGCTTCGCGACGCTCTACCCGTGCGGGTCGAAGCGTCCGGAGGCCTCGACGATCAACTACGGCCCTGGTCAGACGATCGCCAACTCGGTCGTCACCAAGGTCGGTGCCAACGGCAAAGTCTGCATCTTCACGCACGCCCAGGGGCACGTGATCGCCGATGTGACCGGCTACTTCCCGTCGGGTAGCGACTTCCGATCACTTGCGCCGGCCCGGCTGCTCGACACCCGTCCCGGCTTCCGTACCACCGACGGCCGCAGCGCCGGCAGTGGGCGGCTGGGCGCCGGCCGCGTGCTGGAGCTCGATGTCACGGCTCGGGGTGGCACGGCGTCGAACTCGGCCGCCGTATCGCTCAACCTGACGGTGACCCAGACCGGTGGCGAGGGCTTCGCCACGGTCTTTCCGTGTGGCTCGTCGCGACCCGAGGCCTCGACGATCAACTACGGACGAGGTGAGACGATCGCCAACGGGATCATCGCCAAGGTCGGCGCCGGTGGCAAGGTCTGCATCTACAGCCACGCCGCCGCCCAGGTCATCGTCGACGTCGACGGGTACTTCCCGGCCGGTAGCGACTACCGCCCGCTCACGCCGGCGCGGCTGCTCGACTCCCGACCGGTCGCACCGGCTCCGCCGAGCGATGCTGCCGCAGCGCAGTCGCTCGCGCTGCTGAACCAGCTGCGCGCCGCCCACGGCGCCGGGCCGGTCACGTACGACCCGGGCATGTCCGCCGCAGCGATGGGATGGTCGCAGGAGATGTCGCGCAGCGGCTTTCGCCACAGCAGCCTCGGGTATGCCGAGAACATCGCCTGGCACAGCCAGTCGGCCATGACCCCCACCCAGGCGGCCTCGACGCTGCACGACATGTGGGTCGACAGCCCCGGGCACTTCCGCAACATGATCGATCCGCGCTGGACCAAGGTCGGTATCGGGCTCCATGTCGACGGATCCGGGTGGTGGGGCACCCACGTCTTCGCCAGCTGACGGGTCGGATCGCCCGATCGTGGCGTTGCGCCTCACCGCCCGGTGACGAACGTCAGCTCGGGTTCGTCGTGCCTTGCGCTCGAACGATCCGACGCCGTCAGCGGGCCCACTGATCGGATGCAATGACGAGGTGACGGTCGGCGGCGTCGCCATTGCGACTCGATCAGCTCAGGGGTCTCGGACGGCCCTCAGCCCGTCAGCCGCCGGAGCCGAGTGAGCGTGGCTTCGGCTTCGTGCACGAGCCCGGTCATCACCTCGGCGACGGTCGTCAGCTCGTGGAAGTAGGCGATGCTCTGACCCGCCGGTGCGTGCATGAGCGGTTCGACGCGGTGCCGCTCGATCTGCCCGAGCACGTCGCCGACGAGGATGTCCTGATACGGCATCTTCAGCGGCGCCGGGGCATCGTCGGCGGCCCATGCGTCGCTCCACGCCGTGCGCACCTGACGCAGCGTCTTGCCGCTGTCGGCCCGTGAGATCACGGTGTCCGCACTCTCGGCCGCCATCAACTTGACGGCAACCTCCGGCGCGGTGTGCTCCTCCGCGCAGAGCAGCCAGGCCGTACCGAGCCACACCCCCTGCGCACCCATCGCGAGTGCAGCTGCGATGTGGCGACCGGTCGCCACGCCACCGGCGGCCACGACCGGGACGTCGCGGGCGACGTCGACGATCTTGGGCACGAGTGAGAACGTACCGACCGTGCCGGTGTGGGCGCCTGCGTCGTAGCCCTGCGCAACGAGGATGTCGGCGCCGGCGCGCAACGCACGTTCGGCATGTTTCGGCTGGCCGACCAAGCTGATCATCTTCATGCCACGATCCTTCGCGGGGCCGATCACCCACTCGGGGCTGCCGATGCCGAGCGCGAGCATTCGGAGGTTGGAGTCCATCGCCACGTCGACCTGCTCCCTGGCCGTGGCCTCACTGCGCACGAACCGTGATCTCATGCCCGGCACCCCGTCGTCGGGGATGTCGAAGCGCTCCCGGAGCGACGCGACGAAGCGGCGGTGCTCATCGGGAATGGCGGCTTCGATCTCGGCGCGGTCGTCTCGCTCGGGCATGCCGGGTGGGATCACGAGGTCGATGCCGTACGGCAGATCGCCCAGTTCGGCATCCATGCGTGTCAGACCGACCTCGATCTCGCCGGGCGTACTCCGGGTGGCACCCCAGACGCCGATGCCACCGTGCCGGCTGATCGCGATCGCTGCGTCGAGCGAGTGCGTGAACCCGAAGATCGGCAGACGGGCGCCCAGTTCGTCGCAGAGTGGAGTGTGCAGCGGCATCGCATCAGCGTTCCACATCGTCGGGCGACGATCGAGCTGCCGCGTCAGGCCCGACGTCCACACGGAGAACGTCGGCGGTCAGGTCGCGATGCACCCACGGGTTCCGTCGCGGTGGGATTCCGCGAACGGTGGTTCGGGTGGCCGCCATCGCGAGTGATCGTGCCCGAACGTGCTCGGGAATCTTCGTTCGTGTCGACGGCGCACACGCCGGCGTCGCCTCACGGAGCAGACCGATGTCACTGCGATCGCTGGCGAACCACCTCTGCCAGATCGAGTCGAGCGATCATGCGCGATGCGGGCCAGTGCGCGAACGCGCTGACGGCCACGACCGCGGCGGCTGCGATGATCGGCGTTCGCATCCGCATGTGGAGGCCGAAGTCGAACAGGTCGCTGCTGAAGCTGCTCATGAACAGTGCGGACACCGCCCAGCCGGCGACCAGACCGGGCACGATCGACGCTGCGGTGAGCACGAGATTCTCGCCTCCCAGTAGGCGGCCGAGCTGCGTCGGGGACATGCCGTTGACACGCATCGCGGCGAGCTCAGCAGACCGTTCGGCCGCATTGGCACTCGTGATGGCGAAGATCAGGGCGAACGACATGAGCGCTCCGAACGCCAGCATCACCCCGACGAACGCGTAGAACAGGCCGAGGAAGCTCTGGGCGGTGTCGTAGAGCGCCCGCGAGTCGGCGTAAGCGACGACGCCGGGCACGCGAGTGATGACCCGGCGCATCTCCTGGCGGTCGGTGTCCTCGGCGAATCGCACCATGACCGTCGCCACGTCCTTCGTCATGAGAGGTCGGACCGAGGCCGGGTCGGCGTAGACGAACGTTCCCAGGGGTTCGTCGACGAAGCCCTCGACACGCATCGAGACCGACGACGATCCGGCCCCGGCCCCGGCCGCGCTGATCGTGACCGTGTCGCCCACCCCGACCTCGAGCAAGGCGCCCAGTGATCGTCCGGCCACGAGGCCGCCGGTGGGCGGACCCGACGCTCCGAACCCGTGCATCTCGGTCGTCGGCCCGAACGCGAGCAGTACCGTGGCGTAGTCGTCGTGGTCACTGCCGACGATGACGTTTGCCTGGCCCACCGCCTCGGCGTGTTCGACGCCCGGCAGCTTTCGGACCGCCGCGAGCGCCGTGACCTCGTCGGCATCGAAGTACACCTGTGCGTCCTGCCGCTGGACGTCGGTGAACTGGCGGTCGAGCAGGATCTCGACCGTGTCGATCATCCCCCACGACGCCAGCACCAGTACCAATGCGCACACGACACCGACGATCGTGGACAACGAGCGGCGGCGATCACGTCCGATCCCCCGTACCGCCATTCGCCAGCGCGCGGGGAGGTGCCGAAGCGGTGGCACCAGTCGCTCGACGAGGCTGCGCCCGCCGCGCCCGGCCGGGGCCACACCGCGCAACGACGCGGCAGGGTCGGCGCGCGCCGCGCCCGCCGCAGGTGCAGCTGCGGCGGCCGCCCCGGCGGCGGCCGCGAGCACGAGTCCGGCGACGATCGTGCCGACGTGGAACCCGGTCGTGGTGTCGGGCACGTCGATCGCACGTGTGTACAACCCGGTCACGAGCCGACCGGCGATCACGCCGACGATGACCCCGATGGCACCGGAAACGGCGGTGACGGCCACCCCTTGACCGAGGTAGTGGAGAGCGATCTGGCGGGTGGCCATCCCGTTCGCGCGCAGCGACGCGATCTCGGCACGCTGGGAGCGGACCAGCCGACTGAGCAGCACGAACGTCGCCATCGCTGCCGCACCCAGGAACAGGACGGGGAACATGAACGACAGCTCGCCGAAGCCCGACACGTCCTCCTGCAGGGCCGCATTCGAGGGTTGCTCCGAGCGGGTCTGAACCTCGGCGCCGGTCCCGGCGGCGGCGGCGAGCGTGGCGGTGATGTCCGCGGCGTCGGCACCCGATTCGAACCGGACGAGCACCTCGCTCACGCCGGTGACCGGGTCGAGGGAATCGAACGTGGCCGTCGTCGCGAACAAGACGCCGAAGTCGTCGGCCGAGGTGAGCAGGTCCTGACGGCTTCGGGCGGGCCAGATGTACTCCGGCGACACCACGCTCGCGGCGACGTCGACCGTCTGCCATCGACCCGAGACGCGAACCTCGATCGCGTCGCCGGGGTGCAGCTCGAAGTGTCCGGCCATGTGGTGCTCGACGAGCAGGCGCGGACCGGCCGCGTCCGCACCGACCGGTATCGATCCCTCGACCGCATCGACCCGGTTGACCTCCGGCTCACCTCGGTCGGGAAGCTCGACGATGCGCCCGAGCAGTACATGATCGCCACCGATCCGGATGGGGATGTCGGATGACCTGCGGATGGTGACGGCGGCGACGCCGTCGACCCCTGCGGCGGCAGTCGCCACGGCCCCGGCGTCGCCGCCCGTGACGGTGAGGTCGGCGAACGCCAACCGGTCGTAGGTACCTCGATAGCTGCTCTCGAGGTTCAAGAACGCGTCGTACGAGGCGGCGAACAGCGCCACCCCGAGGAAGACCGTGACGGCGACACCCAGGTAGCTCCATCGTTGGCGCCGGATGTCGCGGCGCGTCGCCCGCCACAACACGCTCACCAGACGACCTCATCGGCCGCGACCGGGGCCGCCACTCGCCGATCGTCGGCGATCCGGCCGTCTCGGAGCTGGACGACACGATCGGCCATGTCGGCGATGGCCGAGTTGTGCGTGACCAGGAGCACCGCCCCTCCGCGATCGGCGCTCGCGCGGAGCAGCCCCAGGATCTGACGGCCGGTGTCGAGATCGAGCGATCCGGTCGGCTCGTCGGCGAGCAACAGCGGCGCATCCTTCACGAGCGCGCGGGCGATCGCCACCCGTTGCTGCTCACCACCCGAAAGTTGGCCCGGGAAGTGCTCGACCTTGCCGGCCAGCCCGACCTGGCCGAGCGCCTCACCGGATCGACGCCCGGCAGTCGGGCCACTCAGCTCGGCGATCACCTCCACGTTCTCGCCCGCCGTCAGCGTGGGCACGAGGTTGAAGAATTGGAACACGAAGCCGATCTGGTTGCGACGGTACCGATCGAGTTCGCGACCCGCGAGTGCGGTCACGTCGACGCCCGACACCACGACGCGACCCGAGGTCGCCGGCTCGATCGCACCCAGGATGTTCAGCAGTGTCGTCTTGCCCGACCCGCTCGGTCCGAGCAAGACGACGAGCTCTCCCGCACCGACGGCGAGCGAGACGTCGGTCAAGGCGTGCACCTCGCTCGCGCCCCGCTCGTACGTCTTCGTCACCTGGTCGAGCTCGACGACCACATCGTTCGTGCGGGTGTCCGGCGGCCGCTCAGGCACGACTGCGTCCCCGTGTCGGGACTGCTCGCGTCGACGGCACACCGACATGTGGGACGACGACCACGGGGATCTCGGTGAACTCGAGCAGGTGCTCGGTCTGGCTGCCGACGTATGGACGACCGGTCGTCCGCTTGTCGGAGCGGCCCATCACGATCAGGTCGGCATCGCAGCCGAGCGCCGCCGCCAGGAGGGCCTCGAACGGGTGCTTGCCGCCGTCGACGGAGGTGACCGCGGTCGTGACGCCGGCCCGTCGGCCCAACGCCCGCACATGACCGAGGATGACGTCCGGATCGCGGTCGGGCTCGATGACGGTGACGGCGTGCAGTTCCGCCGTCAGGGTCCGGGCCAGTTCGACCGCGAACGTGGCGGCGGCCAGCGCAGGCGCGGAGTCGTCGACGGCCACGAGGATGCGCGTGATCATGTCCGGTTCACCTCCTGGCGCTGAGCGGCCATGCGGACTCGAAGCGCCTCGTCCCGATCGAGCTCGTCGAGGTGCTGGTCGAGCTCGCGCAGCGCCGATGACAGCGCCGGCCGCAGCCGGTCCTCGATGGCTCGGCGGCGGCGGCGCGTCGCGGCCAGCTCGGCATCGAGGCGTTCGACCGCTGCTGATGCGGCGGCGTGGGGGCCGGCCGCCGCGAGCGCCACTCGGTAGGCATCGATCGCGGGGCGCAACGCAGCCGTCGAAGTGACCGTCGGGCGTGGGCCCGGTACGCAATCGACCCCGCCGGGGTACACGATCCCCATCGACGCCTGCCAGTCGGGCGTCACCGACGCAGTGTTCCCGGCGTGCAGGCGCGCGAGCTCGGCGCTCGCGCCCAGCATCCTCGCCCGCACCAGCTCCGACGTCGCCACTCGACACGCTCGGATCCACTCCTCCTGCGCCCGCTTGGCGTGGCCTTCGAGTCGGATCCGTTCGCGTTCCAGGGCCTCCTCCTTGCTGTGCAGCAGCTCGGATGCGTGCGTCGCCAGATCGTGACGAGCGACCAGTCGGAGGCGGCCGGCACGAGTGCGTTGTTCGCCGATCACGTCCCGTCCCCCTCACCAGCAAGGCCGCCCGTGTGGAACGCATGCGGCGCGTGGGTCTCGATCTGGTCCGGCGTGACGGCCGTCAGCTCCCGTCGCGGCACCATGGCTGCCACCTTCCACGCCCGGTCGAGCGTCTCGTCGAGCGATCGTTTCTCTGTCGGAGACTGCTCGATGAAATCCGTCTCGAATCGCTTCGCGAGATCGAGGTACCGCTGCTCGGTGATCGACAGCGCATCGGCACCGATCAACGAGGCCAGCTGGTCGGCTTGCCGGGCCCGGGCCAGCAGCGAGAGTACCTGGGCGGCGATCGCCAAGTGGTCGTCCCGCGTCCGACCGGGGCCGGCGCCGCGCCGCATCAGACGCGACAGCGACGACAGCGCATCGATCGGCGGCGTGACGCTGCGTGCGTAGAGGTCGGTCGACAGCACGATCTGTCCCTCGGTGATGTAGCCGGTGAGGTCGGGCACCGGGTGAGTGATGTCACCGGCCGGCATCGTGAGCACGGGGAGCTCGGTGATCGAACCTGCCCGGTCGGTGAGGCGACCACACCGCTCGTAGATGCTCGCCAGGTCGCTGAACAGGTAGCCGGGGTAGCCCAGCCGGCTCGGCACCTCTCCCCTCGCCGCCGCCAACTGGCGGACGGCGTCGCAGTAGCTCGTCATGTCGGTGAGCACCACGAGCACGTGTTGACCGAGATCGAAGGCGAGATGCTCGGCGACCGTGAGCGCGAGACGCGGTGTGAGGATTCGCTCCATCGTCGGGTCGTCGGCGGTGTTGATGAACAGCGCCGCCTCGCCGAGACGGACGCGGTCCTCGAGTCCGTCCCGAACGAGGTCGGCATCGGCGTTCGTGATGCCGATCCCGGCGAACACGACGCGGAACTCGGCGCGCTCGACCGTCGCCTGGGCTGCGATCTGGATCGCCAACTCGAGATGTGGCAGACCGCCGATCGAGAAGATCGGGAGCTTCTGGCCCCGAACGAGGGTCGCGAGACCGTCGATCGCGGACACCCCGGTGATGACGGGATCGCGTGGCACGTCGCGGCGCGCCGGGTTGATCGTCGTGCCCGACACCGACCGGCGCAGCGATGCGACGATCGGTGGGCCACCGTCGAGCGGCTCGCCCCGGCCGTTGCAGATGCGTCCGAGCCAGCGATCGGTCACCGACACCTCCCAGGGTGAGCCGGTGAACGCCACACGGTTGCCGCTGATCCCGATCCCGTCGGTCCCTTCGAAGACCTCGACGATGGCGAGGTCGCCATCGACGTCGATGACGACTCCGTGACGGGTCGTCCCGTCGCCGAGCCGGATCCGCACGTACTCGTCCCAGCCCACGCCGCTGGTGCCGGTGACGAACAGCAACGGCCCCTCGATGCGCTCGACGGTACCGACCTCGATCGGAGCCAGCAGGCGTGCGGGGACGATGCTCGTCGTCACGGCGCGAGCTCCTGCAGGTCGCGGATCACGTCTGCGGCGATTCGCTCGACACCTGCGCCGTCATCCGCATCGACCGTCTCCTTGATTCGCACGATACGTCCGAGGTCGAAGCCTTCGATCACGCTGGCCGGCACCCCGGCTCGTCCCACGGATCGTGCCGTGTCGTAGACGTCGAGCACGGCCTGTGTGAGTGCCCGCTGCTTCGCGGGTGAACAGGTCGCGTCGTGCTCGGACAGGGCGCTCTGCTGGAGTACCGTGTCGCTCGCGAGCCGGGCCGTGAGCAGTGTGACCCTTTCGTCGGTCGGTAGTGCGCTCACCCCGACGAGATCGGCGATGCCCTGCAGCCGGTCCGCCTCGCTCAGCAAGGAGTGGAGTCGCGAGCGCCGGACTCCCCAGTCGGGATCGCCCTCGGCTGCGTGCCATCGAGCGATCGCGTCGCTGTCGCGCGAGAACGATCGCTGCCAACTGATCGCCGGGTAGTGGCGTGCGTACGCGAGATCGCGGTCGAGTGCCCACACGGCCTGCACGAAGCGCTGCGTGTGCGATGCCACCGGCTCGGTCATGTCACCCCCGGGTGGGGAGACCGACGTGACGATCGTGACCGACCCCTCGCGACCTCCGATCGTCGTGACACAACCCGCCCGCTGGTAGAAGGCCGCGAGCGATGCCGGCAGATCTGCGGGGTATCCCCGCTCTGCGGGAATCGCGCCGGTGCGACTCGTGAGCTCGCGACGAGCCTCGGCCCATCGGGAGGTCGAGTCGGCGATGATCACGGCATGCGCCCCCATGTCGCGGAAATACTCCGCGATGGTCACGGCTGTGTAGATGCTGGCCTCCCGTGCCATCACCGGCATGTTCGAGGTGTTCGCCAGGATGATCGTGCGCTCGAGCAGGGAGCGACCCGTACGAGGATCGACGAGGTGCACGAGCTCGTCGACGAGGTCGGCGAGCTCGTTGCCCCGTTCGCCGCAGCCCACGTAGACGATGATGTCCGCAGCACCCCACTTGGCCAACTGCTCCAACAACATCGTCTTGCCCTCGCCGAAGCCTCCGATCACGGTGGCGCTGCTCCCCGTGGCGATCGGTTCGAGGACGTCGAGCACCCGCTGACCGGTGACGAACGGGCGACGCTCGTCGCTGCGCGCGAGGAACGGGCGCGGTCGCCGGAGCGGCCACTCGCTCGTGGCGCGCACCGACGTACCTGCGATCGTGGCGATCACGGCATCCGATGCGCACGAGCCGGACGGGATGATGTCGTCCACGCGACCGGCGACGCCCGTCGGGACGAGCACGAGATGTTCGAACCCGGCCGTGGGGATCGTGGCCAACACGTCGCCCTCGTCCACGTCGTCCCCGACGGCCACGCAGGGCCGGACGTCGTGGTGCGAGACAGCCGGTCGCACCATGCCACGCGGCGACAGGAAGTCGCCGGCACCGTCGAGCGGGCGGAGCAGACCGTCGTAGAGCCCACCGAGCAGCCCGGGTCCGAGCGCGACGGTGAGCGGCCGACCGAGCGCCCAGGCCGGTTCACCCACCGCGAGCCCACCCGTGTACTCGAACACCTGGGCGACGGCCCGCTCGCGTTCGAGCGTGATGATCTCTCCGGGGAGCCGGCGGGTTCCGACCTCGACGAACTCGTACATGACGGTCTCACCGAGACCGTCCAGATGGACGACGGGACCGTTGACGCGCCGGACGCGACCGGGTCGGGCGTTCAGCTCCACAGCGTCGCCACCTCCTCGCCCAGCGTCTCCAGGACTCGTTCGCCCAACGCCGGGAGCCGGTAGTCCACCCGGCGCGATCCTTCGACGGCCACGATCCCTCCGCCGTCCGGTGGGTCGCGTTCGATCAGTACGCCCTCGCCGAGCTGCGCTCGCGCCGCGTCCTCGAGCTGCTGGAGGAGCGTCGGATAGCGAGGATCAGCTCGCATCCGCTCGATTGCGAGACCCAGCCGCCGGACGAGTTCGCACCTCAGGTCCTCGCGCGCCCGCAGCACGGTCGCGTGGGCGTCTCGCCGTGTCCGGGACAGCACCCGCGCGGCATGTGCCTCGGCGGTTGCCTCGGCGCGGCGGCGAGCCTGCTCGACGGTCTCGTCGGCGTCGCGGCGAGCGCGCTCGACGAAGGTGTCCGCTTCGTCGCGGGCGGTCTCGACGAGCCGCGCGGCGTCGGCACGAGCATCGGCGAGCAGAGCGATTCGGACCGGATCCAGCGCCGACATCAGGCGTTCCTCCGCGGGCCGGTCGAGCAGGTCGGCGGTCACGGCATCACCACCGTCAGGATCTCCGGCCGGCCGCCGAGCTCGGTGCGCAACACCGCAGCCGCCGCCGACGAGAGGATGACGAGACCGACGTCCTCGTCGAGCGCCTCCCATGCCGACAACGCATCGGCGCCGGTTCCGATGGCGACGACCCGGACGCCGGCGAGCGCGAACCCCTCCAGTTCGTCGGTCTCACCCAGCGCGACGACACTGCCCACCGCGTGCCCTCACACCTTGCCGAGGATCAGCACGGCGACGATCAGCCCGTAGATGGCGACACCCTCGGCGAGTCCGACCACCACCATGGCTCGACCGAAGAGGTCGGGCTGCTCGCTGATGGTGGCGAGGGCGGCGGACCCGGCGTACGCGATCGCGATGCCGGCGCCGATCGCGGAAGCGGCGACGGCGATGGCGGCGCCGATGAAGGCGGCACCGGTGTCGACCGTCGTCGTGGTCTGAGCGGCAGCGGCGCGAGCGACCTCCGGAGCGTCGGCGTCGGCCCCGCCGCCGCCCGTGGCGATGACGAACGTGAGCACGGTGACGGCCAGCACGAACGTGGCCGCCATCGATCCGACCATCATGCGCAGGGCGGTCCGCGGCGCGCATCTGCGAGCCAGGGGATAAGCCACGACCATGGGGGCGAGGAGCACTGCTGCGAACATCCAGGTGTTCATGAGATCTCCGATCTTCGAACGGGAACATGCCACGGCGCGAAGGGTCGGCCGGACGAGGCGAACAGCCGTGAGAACAGCTCGTAGTACTCGAGCCGGAGCGCCTGGATGGCGGCGACGAGGGCACCGAGCGCGAACGCCGCGGCGTTTCCCACGGTGAACAACACGATCGCGGCTGCGCCGGCCAGCAACGTCGATCGATTCCAGAGCCCGACCGTGCCGTCCCAGACCACGCCGGTGATCACGGCGTGCGTGAGCCCGAACGCGGCGAGTCGCGCGAACGAGACCACGTTCGACCCGAGCCGAAGCAGCGTGTCGAACAGCTCGATCAGCACTTCCGCCAAACCTGCTGCGCGCCCGCCGGTGCGCACGAACAGGCCGATGAAGACCAGAGCGACACCGGCGAGACCCAGCACGAGCGCCGTCGCCGGCCACACGGACTGCGACGTCGCGACCGCCGCCCCGGCGGCGCCGAGAGCCGCGAGGAGCAGTGCACCGGCGACGCCGGACGGGTCGTAGAGCGCGAGGCCCGGACCGCCTTCTCGCCAGCGGTTCACGATCGAGAGCGCGAACGTGACGGCCAGGAGCGCGCCGCCCGCCAACAGCCCGATCACCAGGAGCTGCTCCGGCTCGTCGAGTGGACGGAGCCACAGCGTCGGCACGAGGCCGGTCGGACCGAACGCCTCGCCGTACAACAGGCCGAACACCGTGGCCGCCACGCCGGCGCCGATGACGAAGGGCGCGATGCGCGACGCGGCGGCGGCGCTCGAACCGTGCCACCTCGAGGCCGCGATCCCCATGGCCACGATGAGCAGGCCGTGACCGACGTCGCCGAACATCATCCCGAACATCGCCAGGTAGGCGGCGGCCGCGAACAGCGTCGGGTCGATGTCGCGGTACGGCACGGTGGCGTAGGTGGTGACGAGCGGGCGGAACGCGCTGCGCGCCGGCGAGTCGACGTGAGCGGTCGGCGGCACCAGGCCGCGCCGACCGGCCAGATCTGCGATCGCCCCCCCGTGGGGCTCGACGGCTGATCGGAGCCGCGCGACGTCGACGTCGCGGACCCAGCCGGGCAGCACGATGCACCGCCCCGGATGCAATGCGGACGCCGCGGACGCCTCGAGCGAACTCTCACCGAGCAGGAGGTCGAGCCGGCCGGCGGCGGCCAGCTCGGACGGATCGACCGGGTCGAGTGACAACAGCGGCGTGACTGCCTCGGCGGAGGGATCGGCCGGGCTCGACCCGAGTCCTTCCAGGGCGTCGTGCGCAGGCATCGCCACCGTGGCGGTCGGCTCGCGATCGGAAGGATCCGGCTCGAACGCTCCCGAGTCGGCGACCTCGGCGAGTACCCATCGCATGCGCGAGGCGGGCGCGACCACTGCGACGCGTCGCATCGCGGCGGGCCACAGATCACGCCGCCACGGCATCGAACACCTCCCTGCCGGTTGCGCCGCGCCCGGCGGCCTCGATCGCCGCGCCCATCCGCCAGAGGTCCACGAGCAACAGGGCCAGGACGGCGACCATCGTGTCGCGCCCATACCGGCCGGATCGAGCGAGTGGTTCGGCGTCTGCGGCGACGCGACGAATGATGGCCAGCTCGGCGCGCCACAAGCCGGCCGGAACCTCGATCCCGCCGAGCACCCACGACGCCGAATCGGGTACACGAGTTGCGAGCTCGGCCAGTGTGGATGCCGAACGCCAGCCGTGGCCGAGGGCGCGATCGAACTCGCGGCCCGTGACCTCGGCGATCGGTCGTTCGAAAGCGAACCGGTCGCGGGCGGCCAGGACGGTGAGCATTCCCGATGCCCACGGACGAGCGATCGGCGACGCATGCAGCAACCGGCGCGCCCATCCGACTCGCACGCCGAGCGCCAGTGCCGCTTCGTCGGTGCCACCCGGGTCCCCCCACACGGATCCGGACAATGCGGCCCGCACCTGTTGGCCGCTGGTGGCGGTTGCGATGCGGGGCCACGCGGCTGCCAGCGAGCCGAGTGCATAGGGCCCGTCGGACCTGCCACGATCGGGAACCGTCCCGGTCAGTCCGGCGACATGGCGCTCGATGTTGGCCATCTCGAACGGACCGGCAGCCAACCGGGTCAGAACGGTCGCGTCGGGTGGCAACCACCCTGCCAGGACACGAAGGTGCCACAGCGTGGTCGCGGCAGCGTGGTGATGTGCCTCCGACCGGTCCGCGGTCTCCGAAACGCGTTCGCCGTACGGGGTGGAGCGCAGTTTCGTTCGCGCCTCCTGCCACGTGTCGGCATCTGCGATCGCACGGACGCCCTCGACGCCCACCGATCGGCGGAGCAGGGCTCGACCGCGGACCGTGCTGGCGACCCAACCGGCCGTCACGGCGCGCTCCCGGCCAGTTGCCAGAGCGCAGCGACTGCCTCGTCGACGATTCGGTCGATGCCGGGTCGGGCGAGCAAGGCTTCGACCTCCGCCTCGGCATCCGCGACGATCTGTTCGGCGGCAGTTCCCGAGCTCTGCTCGGCGGCAACCGTCGAGCGGGCCTGTGCAACCGCCACACGATCCGGCACCTCGTCCCGGATCCGCTGGGCTGCCTGCGCAGCGCTCGATCGAATCGTCGCTGCCTCGCGACGGGCGGCGGCGACGACAGCGTCGGCCTCCGCCTCGAACTCGGAGAGGAGCGCGGCGACATCGGCGATCTCATCGAGCGCAGCCTGCGCTCTCTGAGGAGTGGCGTCGGCGGGCGCCCCGGGGGTCCCGGCCGGCCGGATGCGCTCGAGGAGTTCGCTGAGGCGACGAGCCATCGCCGGTCACGACTGCTGGCGCAACGGCGCCAACAGGAGCGGAATCGAAAACACGAGGGGAATCGAAGCCCGGTGCAGTACTCGTCTCATCTCGTACCTCCGATGCGATCGTGCGCGGCTCGTCGAACACGTCGATAGAGCCAACTGACCTACTCTGAGGTACCGGGATCCGACCTTGGCCGACCGCCCAGCGGCTGACCGGGTTCGACCGAGCGCTGCCCGTCGTGCGTCGGCTGCGTGCGTTCCGACCGCCCGGCCACGAGCCGACGGATGTTCCGAGGCGACTGCGGTCGGCTCGGGCTCGAGTGTGGTCGCCATCGTGTCGTTCCGCCGGTCGAGGTACCCGAACAGGTTGATCGTGGCGACGATCTGGTTCTCGGCGACATGCCGACCGAGCTCGACGAAGTGGTCGTCGATCGCGGCGTTCGGCACCGGGTCCGCGCCCCTGGGGAGGCGGCGGGCTGCACGCTCACCCTCCATCTCACCCCCACCCATGGGAGGGCAGCCGCCGGGTTCGGCTGCCGGCGAAGCTAGTGCCGCTCGGGATCGGTTCGGCCGTCGTCGATCGGCCAGCGACGGGTCATCCACATGTAGTCGACGGGCTGACCGGCGTTCCACGCCGCAGCGTCGGCATCCGGGGCGGGTTCGAACCCGGCCCGGGCGTAGCAGCGGATCGCGGCCTCGTTGCGCGAGTGCACCCGCAGCGCGATCAGCGGATAGTGGCGACGCGCCTGCCCGATGAGTTCGTCGATCAGTCGCTCACCGTGCCCTCGTGAGCGTCGTTCGGGGTCGACGATCACATGGCCCAGCTCGACCTCCCGTTCGTCGGCGTCGACCCAGATCTCCCCGTACGCGATCACGTGTCCGTCTTCGCGAAGCACGAATGCCTCGACGTCGTTTCGACGCGACCATCCCTCGACGGTCTCGGCTGTCACCTCCGGCAGGGAACACCACAGCATCGACTCGTGCCGCGACCCGGCCCAGCCCGCGACCGTCGGCGCCGACCGGCTCTCGAACATCTCGAACTCGACCATGCGACCATCGTGGCAGATGCCGTGCGCCCGCTCGACCGGCACGCTGTGGCGACCGCGACACGACCACCTCGATCGGCTGGGGCGCCCGTCTTGGCAGGGATCAGCGGGGACTGGCACGATCGGCCGATGCGACGACATGCGGGTCAGCGCTGATGCCTGTGCCGACCATCGCCGAGTTCCGCGCCGAGGTGCGCTCGTTCTTCGACGGCGTTCTGCCCGGTGTGCTCGAGGGTGTCGCGGGCACGATCCCCCGGGCCAAGGCGTGGCGCGCCGCCCTGTTCGATCACGGTCTCGCGGCGATCGACTACCCCGTCGAGACCGGCGGTCGCGGCCTGGGCCCGGAGTTCCGGCAGGTTCACCGGGACGAGAGTCGCGGTCGCGTTCCCCGCGAGGAGGCGATCTTCGGGATCGGTGTCGGCATGGCCATGCCGACGATCCGGGATCACGGCGACGACGCGCTGCGTGAGCGGTTCCTGCGGCCGGGGCTGCGCGGCGACGAGATCTGGTGCCAGATGTACTCCGAGCCGGGTTCGGGGTCCGACCTCGCGGCGCTCACCACTCGGGCCGACCTCGACGGCGATGAGTGGATCGTGTCGGGTCAGAAGGTCTGGACGTCGGGTGCCCAGCACAGTCAGTTCGCGATCCTGTTGGCACGTACCGACTGGGATGCACCCAAGCACCGCGGCATCACCATGTTCGTGCTGCCGATGGATCAGGCCGGCGTCACGGTTCGCCCGCTGGTGCAGATGACGGGCGTGTCGGAGTTCAACGAGGTCTACCTCGACGGGGCCAGGATCCCGAGGGGGTGGGTGGTCGGCGACGTCAACGGCGGCTGGGCGACCGCGGTCGCACTGCTCGGGCACGAGCGACAACAGACCGGCACCGGTTCGATGGGCGGTGCCGCGATGTCGCGTTCGAAGGCGGGTCGCTCACCGATCCCCGTCGCCCAGCTGATCGAACTCGCCGCACGATCGGGTCGCACGACCGACCCGATCGTGCGGCAGGACCTCGCTCGCCTGTACTCCGGCGAGCGCATCGTCAGCTGGCTGGGAGCCCGTGGATCGCATCCGTCGATCGGCAAACTGTGGCGGACGAAGCAGGGAAGGTCGGCGGCCCGCCTGGCAGCCACCCTCGCGTTCCCGGCGTCACCAGCCTGGGAGCGCGACCTGGCCGTCGAGCGCAACGTCGACGACGACTACTTTGCGTACCACGTCCTCAACTGTCGGGGGATGAGTCTCGGGGGCGGCACCGACGAGATCCAGCGCAATACGCTCGGAGAGCGAGCACTGGGTCTGCCACGCGAGCCAGGTCCCGACCGCAACACACCGTTCCGCGAGCTGCCTCGCAACTGAGTCGCCCGGCCCGGGGCGTTCGCCAGCCGCGAGCTCACGTGCCCAGGATCGCCGTCGGTACCGTCGGCGCCGCAACCGAGTTGTCACTACGATCGTTCTCGATGGGCTACAAGTACGACCGCGGCGAACTGCTCGATGCGGCCGTCGCTTCGGTGCTCGACGACGGGGTCGGCAGGCTCACCTTCGGTCGTCTCGCCAAGCGCGTCGGGATCAACGATCGATCGATCGTCTACTACTTCCCGACCAAACGCGATCTGCTGACCGAGGTCGTCATGGCGCTCGGGCAGCGATTCCAGTCGCTGCTCGACGGCGCGTTCGTGGATGACGAGCTCGAGACCGTCGAGGTGGTCCGTCTCGCCTGGCCGGTGCTGATCTCACCGGACGCGGAACCGGTGTTCCGGATCTACTTCGAGATGGTCGGTCTCGCGGCGGCCGGCACCGCTCCGTTCGACGAGCTGACCCCGATGCTCATCGACCACTGGATCGATTGGCTCGCACCCCGGGTCGCCGGCGCGTCGGCAGCGTTGCGCCGCGAGAACGCCACGGCGGCCGTGGCCCTGGTCGACGGGCTGCTCCTGTTGCACCACATGGTCGGCAAGGATGCCGCTCGTGCGGCTGCGATCCGGCTCGGTGTCGTCTGACCCCTTCGCCGCCATCCCGAGCTGTCGTTCGGTGCGGCGGCGGTCGCGCGGGCATGCTGGAGCCATGACCGTACGCATCGAGACGAACGGGCCGGTGTGGACCGTCGTCCACTCGCGGCCGGAAGCCCGCAACGCCATGGATCCTGCGAGCGCCGGCGAACTGTTCGACGCGTTCATCGCGTTCGACGACGATCCGGAGGCGTCGGTCGCGGTGTTCTGGGGCGAGGGTGGCGCGTTCTGCGCCGGATGGGACCTCAAGCACGCAGCCGGGCTGTCGGACGACGACGACGGCGTCAGCCGGCTCGTTTTCGACGATGCCGATCGGCACTCACGTGGTCCGATGGGCCCGAGCCGACTCGACCTGTCGAAACCGGTGATCGCGGCGGTCGCCGGACCGGCGGTCGCCGGCGGTATGGAGTTGGCGATGTGGGCCGACATCCGGGTGATGGAGGAGACCGCCTACATGGGGGTGTACTGCCGGCGCTGGGGCATTCCGCTCATCGACGGTGGCACCGTGCGCCTGCCTCGGCTCGTCGGCGAGGGACGGGCGCTCGACCTGATCCTCACGGGTCGCCAGGTGATGGCCGACGAGTGCTCGCGAATCGGTCTGTGCGAATACGTCGTCCCCGAGGGCGAGGCACGACGCGTGGCCGAGTCGATCGCACACGACATCGCCCGCTTCCCACAGCTGTGCATGCGGGCAGACCGCCGATCGGCTCGCGATTCCCACGGCCTCTCGGAGCGCGAGGCGTTGATCCAGGAGTGGGAGGGCAGCCGAGGTGTCGTCGCCGCCGAGGGCATCAGCGGTGCCCGCAGGTTCGCGGCCGGCGCCGGCCGGAGCGGTGCCTACGACGAACTCGGCATCCGGTCGTCCTGACGGCACGTCGGTCCGACGGCACTGATCGCGCCGGGTCAGCTCGGTGGTCGCCGCACCTGACCTCGGTCGCGCGCAGCGACCCGGTCTCGGGCCGCCGGGCCGTCGACCGGGTCGTGTCAGCAGGGCTCGACGATCAGAGCTCGTCGAGCATGAGCTGGCCGATCTCCCGGCTCACACTCCGGGCACTGTGCCCGCCACTGCGGCGGTTGCTGAGCACGACGATCGTGATGTCGTCGTCCGGGTACATCCGCCAATAGGTCTGGGCTCCGGGTTGGAGACCGTCCTTGCCGACGGTGCGCTCGCCGGTGTCGGCAGTCCCGACTTCCCACCCGGAGGCGTACGAGCCGATCGGGTTCCACAGCTCCTCGCGTTCGTCGGCGGTCAGGATCGACCCGTCGAGCAGTTGCAGACCGAACTCGGCCATGTCGTTGGCCGATGCCTGCATCCCCCCGCCGCACCACTTCCAGCTGAGGTCGTCCGGATCCCACTCCTCGTTGGTGTCGCTCGTGTAGAGCTTCGAGTAGTCGTACACCGTCGGGTCGTCGGCACGGAGCGAGGGGAGGTGCAACGGGCCCGAGAGCCGATCGGCGAGGATGTCGTCCGCCGCCTTGCCCTCCAGCTGCTCGAACACCGCACACGCCACGCTGTAAGCGGCTGTGCTGTATTTGTAGCTTCCCGGCGTGCACGCGAGGTCGTCGTCCATGAAGTCGGTGACGGCCTCGGACGCGCTGTCGTAGTCCTCGTACCACGGGCTCTGCAGGCCGCCCGGATAGCTGGCCACACAGCTGCGGTTCATCAGGCTCTGCCCGAGCGTGTAGTCGTGATGGTCGGGCAGCCAGACGAGGTGGTCGCGCACGTCGTCGTCCATCGACGCCTCGGGGTGATCACCGATCACGTCGAAGCCGAGGATCCCGGTGATCGCCTTGCTGACCGACGCGAGTCGGGTGACGGTGCTGCCGTGCATCCACACGCCGGCGTCGATGTCCTGATGGCCGAAGCCACGCTGGTAGACGATCTTGCCCTGATGGGTGATGGCCACGCTCATGCCCGGTACGTCGAACTCCTCGAGGTGATCGCCGACGATCTCGTCGACATCGCGCCGGAGCTGCCAGTCGTAGCGGTCGTCGTTCTGACGCCACACTCCTGCGTAGCGCGAACCGTTCGCCGTGTCGTACTTCTCGTAGTCGTCGAGGCGGAATCCCAGGTCGCGCATCCGATTCCACCGGTTGCGGAATCCGGTCGCGGTCATGTCTCGGTAGCCGGCCCAACCACGACCGTTGTCGTTCTCGACCCAGATCGCGGCGTAGCGCTGGCCGGCGCCGACGCGGTACGACTCGATCGTGTGCACGCGGTAGCCGGCGTCGCGATAGGTCCTGAAGTAGTCGGCGTACTGCGTCGCCGTCATGTCGCGGCGGAGCCTCCACTCGAGGCCGCTTGCGTTCTCCACCCAGACCGACGCATACCGCTGGCCATTCGAGGTGGCATAGCTGTCGACGTCGATCGGCATCAGCCCGAGGCGCCGGTACTCGTCGAACGTGGCGGAGAACTGGGCGGACGTGCGGTCGCGGATCGAGGCCCAGGCGAGGCCTTCCGTGTTCTCGACCCAGTGCCCGGCGTAACGCTGCTGTGATCCGACCCGATAACTCTCGAAGCCGGCGAGCCGGAAGTTGCGCCGCTTGTTCGACGACCACCGGTTGCCGAACTCGGCGGAGGTGAGATCGCGGCGGCTCTCCCATCCGCGGCCGTCGGGATTGGGCCGGAAGATCGCGCCGACCCGGTAGTCGCCGTCGATCTCGTCGACGTCGAGGTCGATCACCATGTCGCCGGCCTCGACCCGGGCGTCGAACGTGGCGGCGAACTGGGCGCCGGTTCGATCCCGGACCGAGGACCACGCGGTCGACGGGGGATCGAACGTCGCGGTCGGGACGGTCGGTTGCGCGTGGGCGTCACCGCCGCCCACGGCCACGATCGCATGGGCTGCCAGGGCGGCGAGCACGGTGCTCAGCGCTCGATGCCTCCCACGGGCGCGGGTGCGAGGCGAGCGGGTCGGCCCGGCGGTGGCGCTGCTGGTCGGCTGGGTGTAGTGGGTGGACATGGGAGCCTCCTGTCGTTCGTTCCGGACGGTGCCCGGTCGAAGGTCAAGAGCGCGGAGTCCCCCCGACCTCGCGGTTTTCGTTCGGCACGCCTCGGACCGTCGGCGCGGGCGCCGAACGTGGGCAGGTCGGTCGTGGCCGCCTCATCGCGCCGGACGAGCAGTCGGTCGGGCGAGCACGCAATGCGCGCTCGAGCCCGAGTCCATCGACGATGTCGAGCGTCGACGCGGCGACGGCGCCCGAAGTCAGTTGGACAGCCGTGACGACAGGTCGTCGCCGATCGTGCCGACCCGTTCGGCGGCCATGATCGAGTCGAACCCGCGGTGGCGCCCGGCGACCGGTACGACGGTGAGTCGTTCGGCGACCCGCTCCCAATGTCGGACCGTTCGTTCGGGGTTGGTGGTGGTGGCCGAGTAGAAGACCATCGGTGTCCGCACGACCGTCAACGCGTGATCGAGTGCGTCGATGGGGAAGCCGCCCACCGACGTGCGGGCGGGCTCGGTCGGCAGCACCGTGCCGGACCACGTGACGAGCCGCCTCCCGACCCGGCCCACGAGCCGTCGGACCCGTCGTCCGGCCATCGTGCGCAACTCGCCGGCGGCCGCCCCGAAGCTCCCCGGTCGCAACATCGATTTGTACTTCCACCACCGGTTCGACCACAGATGGCGGTGTTCGCCCGGGAAGAACGTGTCGACGGCGGCGACGAGATCGACGGGTTCGCCCGTCTCGGTCAAGTGGTCGGCGAGCTCGACGGCGACGACGCCACCGACCGACCAGCCGACCACCGCAACCCTCGTTCGACCCTGCACGGCCGCACGGACGCCCGGCAGCGACGCCGTGACCAGCGCGTCGACGGTGGTGACCACGGGCCGGTCGGGTTGCTCGTGGTAGGTGAGCGCGAGCACGGCCGTGGTCTCGTCGAACGACGCGGCCAACGCCTGGTAGCCGAACACGTCGTCCCAGGCCGGGGTCATGATCACGAGTGGTCCATCGGGCGTGCCCGGACGGAGTGGGACGAGCTGGAACTCGTCGTCCCGGTGCTCCGGGGCGACGTCGCCGGCACCCAGCGTCACAGCCATCTGCCGGGGCGTGGGCGCACCGAGCAGTGTCCCGATCGCCACCGAGCGTCCGAGCGACTCGCCCAGGCGGGTCACGATCTCGACCGCGGCCAGGGAGTCGCCACCGACGTCGAAGAACTCGGTGTCGGGCCCGATGTCACGCCGGCCGATCGCGGTCACCCAGGCGTCGATGACCTGATCGAGCACGACCCCGACGTTCGACCCGTCGACGGTTTCGTGGTCCTGGTCGCCGTGGTGATCGTCGTGGTGGTCGTCGTGGTGGTCGTCGTGGTGTCCGATGGGGAGCGTGGCGATCGCCGCGCGATCGAGCTTGCCGTGGGACGTGCGCGGGAGCGATGGCCACATCGCGAAGTGCCGGGGCACCGAGCCGGGGGGCAGTGCGGCAGCGAGGGCACGGCGCAACGCAGGCTCGTCGATCGGCGCAGTGGTCTCGACGTGGGCGACCAGTCGCGGAGGTGTTCCTGCTGCGACGACCGCGGCTTCGATGATGGTCGGCCATGCGACGAGGGCCCGCTCCACCTCGGCGGGTTCCAACCGGACACCGCCGACGTTGAGTTGGTCGTCGAAGCGTCCGACGAACTCGAGCAGCGAGTCACGGACCCGGACCTGATCGCCGGTTCGGTACCAGCGGCGCCCGTCGTGCACGACGAACCGTTCGGCCGTCGCGACCTCGTCATCGACGTACCCGCTGGTCACGGTCGGTCCGGCGATCAGGAGCTCTCCGACCACTCCGGGCGGCACGCGGCGCAGCGACGTGTCGGCGGCGCGGACCGTGACGCCCGGGATCGGTCCGCCGATGGGCACCCAACCCTGTTCGGTGCCGAGGCGATGTGCGGTCGCCCAGACCGTGGTCTCGGTCGGTCCGTACTCGTTGACGATCCAGGTGTCCGGGAGCGTGGCGCAGTGCTCGTGGACCACCTGCTCGGGGCATGCTTCCCCGGCAACGATCGCGACGGAGAGGCTGCCGAGGTGATCGGCCGACCGTGCCAGGAGGGCCCGGTACAGGCTCGGGACCATCAAGATGTGGGAGATCCGCAGCTCGTCGATCAGGAGACCCAGGGCGTCGACGTCGTGCACCTGGTCGTCGTTCGGGAGCACGACCGTTCCGCCGGTGGACAGCGTCCAGAACAGCCCCACCACGGAGCTGTCGAAGCCGACGCTCGAGGTGACGAGGAACCGGTCGGGATCACGGTCGTACCACGTCGATCGAGCTGCGGTACTCGCCGCGAGATTGGCGTGCGTCACTTCGACACCGCGCGGTCGTCCCGTCGATCCCGATGTGAAGATCACGTAGGCCGGCTGGGCGGGGAACACCGACGATGCCGGGCTCGCGAGGTCGACGAGGTCGACGAGGTCGACGAGGTCGACGAGGTCGACGTCGTCGTGGGTCGAGCTCACGGGATCTGCGGGGAGTTCGACCACCCGTTCGGCGGGCAGATCGAACGTCGGTCCACCCAGCTGCACGATGACGCGATCGAGCGCGGCGTGGTCGACGATGTGCCCGAGTCGATCGGCCCCGACAGTCGGGTCGAGCGGCACGTAGGCGGCTCCGGCGTACTGTGCTGCGAGGATCGCGACGACGAGATCCACCGACCGGCCGACAGCGACGCCCACCCGTCGTGGCGGATCGCCCTCGGTGAGCCGCCCGGCCAGTGCCGCGACGCGCTCGGCGAGTTCGCGGTAGGTCAGCTCGTCGGTACCGGCGATCACCGAGATCGAATCGGGGGCCGCTGTCACCTGGTTCGCGATGCGGGTGAGCACCGTCGAGTCCGTCGACGGGAGCGCGTCGCCGACCAGATCGTGGCCGAGGTGCGTCTCCAGCAGGTCGGCGATGCGAGCCGCGGGTCGGCGCAGGCCGCCGACGAGGACCGCCTCGAACACGTCGAGTATGCGTCCGGCGCTCGACTCGTCGAGCGCCGTCCCGTGGTACTCGAGCCCGATCTCGACCGAGTCGGCGCGCTCCTGGACGATCAGGCTGAGGTCGGCGACCGCGGTGCCGGACGCCAGGATGCGTTGCGAGACGACGGCGTCGGAGAGCCGCGGCGTCGTGAGCGACTCGTAGGCCAGCATGAACCCGACGTTCGGAGGTTCGAAGCCCGCCGCCCGCGCATCGCGCACGATCGAGGCGAACGGATAGCTGCGGTGCGGGAGTGCGTCCGACACGGCGTTGCTCGCCGATGCGACGAGGTCGGCGAACGAGATCGATCGATCGACGTCGAACCCGACCGGCAAGGTGTTGAGGTAGTAGCCGATCAGCGGCGCAGCTTCGGCATGGTCCTTCGTGGACGCCGTGATGCCGAACTCGACCCGGTCGTCGGCGACGAAGGCCGACAGCGTGGCCGCAGTCGCTGCCATCGACGCCGCGAACGCAGTGCCACCGGCGCCGGTCAGCTCGGCCGGTGCGACATCGATCCGGCGTGACACGAACCCGTCGGGCGCCGGCGGGGCCGGCGCAGCCAGACCGACTGGACGCGTCGGGCGACGCTCCGCCGACCGTTCGAGCCAGAACGACGCTGATGCCGGTGTCTGCACCGAGCGCTGCCATGCGCCGTGTTCGGCGTAGCTGTGTTCGAACTCGGGCAGGTCACCGCCCGCGTATCGGTGAGCGATCTGCTCCCACAGGAGATCGAACGTCCCCGCGTCGATCGTGATGTGGTGGAGCCCGATCAGGACGGCGGTTTCGCGTTCTCCCGTGCGGGCGGCGTGGACTCGAACCAGCGGCCCGTCGTCGAGGTCGAACGGCACGGTTCGCTGCACCTCGGCGAAGCGGTCGAACTTGTCGGCGTCGCGGAACGGCATGACCTCGAAGCTGACTGCCCGGTCCGCCGTCAACCGGAGGCGTCGAGGCCCGTAGGAGGTGGACAGCGGACCGTGGGCCAGCGCGATGTCACGAATCGCGGCGTCGAGCCGGTCGAGGTCGACGTCGCCTCGGATCGTGTACCGCCGCGTCACGTTGTACCGGGTCGACGACGGGTCGGCGCGGTACTCGAAGAGCATCGCTTCCTCGCCTGCCGACAGGGGGGCATCCGGAAGCGAGGGGATCGGGACGCCGGGTGCCGAGCCCAGACCGGTCGCGGCCCCGACCACGACCGCCAGCTCTCGGATGGTCCTGGCGCGGAACACGGCCGCATCGTGCAGGTCGGTCCCGAACTCGGCGTCGATCTCGGCGACGACCTCGAGCGCGGCGAGCGAGGCACCGCCCAGATCGAAGAAGTCGTCGGTGACTCCCACCGACTCGAGTGCGAGCACGTCGGCCCAGATCTCGCACAGCCGTGTCTCGATCGCCGTCGCCGGTTCGACCTGCTGCCCGCTGCGTCGATGGAAGCGTGTGGGCGGCGGCAGTGACGCCACGTCGGCCTTCGCGCTCGCCGCCATCGGTACCTCGTCGATCCGGACGAAGGCATTCGGCACGGCGTGCTCGGGGAGCAGGAGGCGGAGGTGGACGCGCAGCTCGTCGGGGTCGAGATCTTCGCCGGTGACGGTCTGGTACCACGCCGTGAGCACCTCGTTGGTCTTCGGTCGGTACCCGATCTCGGTGAGCAATCGTGCCACCTCGTCCTCGTCGACGTCGTCGTCGAGTTCCTGCAGTGCCTCGTTCCGGGTCTTGTGACCGAGCCGGACGTCCCAGCTGTAGGGCTCGGCGTAGTTGTGGTAGCCCTGCTCCTGGCGGTGGACCTGGATGCCGGCGACGTTGATGAGGCAGTTCGTGGAGCGGCCGGTGTCGGTGGGCCTGACCCAGGGGGCTCGGGCCTCGAGAAATCGGTAGACCTCGGCGAGATCGACGTCGACGTAGCGGTAGAAGTCGAGGAACTCGACTCGTTCGAAGATGTCGTCGTCGTCGAACACTGCCTGCTCGGGGAGGAGCTCGGTCACGGCGTCGGTGGTGTGGTGGTACACCTGGCGGGCCTCGAGAACGGTCCGATCGATTTCCTCGGGGTCGAAGCGGCCGTGTTCGAACTGGTGGGGCACGAGTCGTGTCTCGAAGAACTGGCCGCGCGACAAGCCGGTCACGATCACCGGGATCCCGAGTTCGCTCGCCCGGGCCACGGCGATCGTGTAGATCGTCTTGTAGCAGCCTTGGCACACGTTGGAATATCTCTCGAGACTGTCGCGGAAGATCTCGTTCATGGCCTCGGTGGTGGCGAACTCGTGGGTGATCCCGAGATCGGCGACACTGCGCCGGATGTTTTCCTTCGCGCCGTCGGAGATGAAGCCGTTGTCGAGCGTGAGCGCGTGCACGCGCCAACCGCGCTCGACGAGCTGGTACAGCGCGTAGGTGGAGTCCTTGCCACCCGACAGGAGGTGGAGGCAGTCGATCCCGCCGTCGTGACGCTGCCGGACCGAAGCGAGCCGTTGGTCCAGATCGACCTCCGTCCTGAACCAGGCGTGGGCCTGGGGCTCGATCTCGTCGTAGGAGTGACAGACGTTGCACACCCCTTCGACACTGAACGTGACGCCCGGTACGTCGGCGCCGAGGCCGCAGCGGACACAGCGCGCGATCCTGCCGGCGCCACGCAGTTCCGGGCTCCAGACACGCACCAGCGCGTTGACCACGTCGGGGTGGCTCACGAGCGCCGCTTCGACCTCGGCCGGCTCGAGGCGGATGCCGCCGACCTTCAGCTGGTCGTCGGCCCGACCGCCGAACGTCGCCACCCCGGGCCGCTCGACGCGGACCCGATCACCGGTTCGGTACCACGTGCGACCGTCTCCGTCGAGGTCGACGAAGTGTTCGGCCGACAGCTCGGGCCGGTTCAGGTACGAGTCGGCCATGCCGGCTCGATGCACGTAGAGCTCACCCCAAGCCCCGGTGGGTGTCGGGTACCGCACGCCGTCGAGGATCCGGATCCGGCATCCGTCGGCAGCCCGACCGATCGGCACGTCGGCACCGACGTCGACCGTCGGGTCGTACTCGTGGATCATGCATCCGACCACCGCCTCGGTCGGGCCGTACTCGTTGAACACCCGGACGCCGGGTGCACATGTTGCGATCACACGATCTGCGACCGGGCGTCGGAACGCCTCGCCACCGACGATCACGCTCCGGAGCGGTCGCGTTCGGGCGGCCAGGCGCGTGAACAGCTCGAGCTGCGACGGCGTTGCCTTGAGCACCGTGATCCGGTCGTCGTGGGCGATCCGTCCGAGTGCCTCCACGGGGCCATCGGCGAAGACCACGGTTCGGCCGCCGGTCAGGAACGACAGGAACATGCTCGTGATCGTGAGGTCGAAGACCAGCGCCGAGTGCAGTGCGACCACGGGTTCCTCGTGATCGACGTAGGCCGACGCCGCGAAGCGCAGGTACTCGGCGAGGCCCCGGTGGGAGATCGGCACCCCCTTCGGCTCGCCCGTCGAGCCGGAGGTGTACAGCACGTAGGCGAGGTCGTCGAGACCGACCGGCGGGAGGCCGGTCGTGCCGTGCGAATCGAGTTGCGACGGCACTCCGTCGATGATCAGCGCCAGTTCGGCATCGGCGGCGATCATCTCGTGGCGTGAGGTGGGATCGGCAGGGTCCAGCATGACGAACGCGGCCCCGGCGCGCAGCACGCCGTGGATCGCGACCAGCACGTCGATGCCCCGTCGCATGCGCAGCCCGACCGTCGCTCCGTGTCCGGCGCCCTGCGACACGAGCCACGCCGCCACGGCATCGGCTCGTCGATCGAACGCCTGAGCCGTGATCTCGTCGTCGCCGTCCTCGGCCACCACGCGGTCGGGATCGGCGGTGAGCAGCTCGCGGATCCGTTGGTGAACCGGCGTCGTGACGGGCGGTGGCATGTCGGCGGCGTCGAGCAGGCGCAGCTCCACGGCTTCGGCCGCGCCGACCAACGACGCGTCGTTCCAGACCGCACCAGGGCGCCCGACGATCGCGTCGACGACGGCGCCCACGTGATCTGGCAGCCGGCGCCATGCCTGATCGGCCGACAGCTCGGTGTTGACGTCGAGTTCCCATCGGGTCTCCGACGTCGTGGCATCGCCGTACACCTGGAATCGCACGACGTGGCTGGGTTCGACATGTCCCGATCGCATCCACTCCACACGGGTCGGCACGCCGGCGAAGTCGCCGTACGTTGCGGTGAACACGTTGAGCACGATCTCGAAACCGCCGTCGGGGCTCTCACCCGGTTTCGCACGTCGGAGCAGCTGGACGATCGACCGGTACACACGACGGAACAAGGCGGCATTCGTCTCCTCCTCGTCGAGCCTGAGCACGAGGGGATAGAGCTCCATCAGCGGGCCGACGATTCGCCGGGTCGCGGGGGAGGCACGGTGGTGGACCGGTATCCCGACGATCACGGTGCGGCGACCGTCGAGTCGGGCCACGGCCTGCGCCGCCGTCATCGCCGAGATCGTCAACAGGCTCAGGTCGCGGCTGACCGTGCGGTAGTCGGTCACCAGTGCCTCGTCGAGGGCGCCGGTGTCGAACGGGACAGGCAGACGGGCGACCGTGGTCGTGCGTGGGCCCCTGGCACCGTACGGCGTCAGGGGAGGCTGAGGGCCGGCACCGCCGACCTCGGCCGACCACTCCGCCGTCGAGTGGTCGGCCGGTCGTGGTTCGGTCTCGGCGGCGGCCTCGAAGAACGATCCGTCGATCACCCCCGCCACTCGGGACAGGTCGCCGTCGTCCGCCTCGTACGCGACTGCTGTCGCGCGGAACACCAGCGCCGAACTCCATGCGTCGGTGGCGACGTGGTGCAGATCGAGCCACCAGGTCCAGTCGTCATCGGCATGGCGCAGCAGCACCGAGTCGTAGACGCACACCGTGGCGTCGATCGGCAGCTCGATCCGTGTCCTCGTCCATTCGTCGGCCTCGCCCGCCGGCAGGTCGATCACCTCGGTCCGGCGGGGTGGATCGACGAGGATGCGCCCGCTCGGCGTGGCGCCGTCGTCGATCACCATCCTGAGCACCTCCGTCGCTCGAACGACCGTGTCGAACGCCCGCTGCAGTCGGTCGGCATCGATCCGACCGGCGAGCCGGATCCGGTATCCCATGTTGGAGAGCGGGGCCTCGCGGTGGAGTCGCTGGCTCGTCCAGATCTGGGTCTGGGTGCGGGTCAGCTCGACGCGACGCTCGGATCGCGGACCGATTCGGACGGGCCGGCCGATGGGGTCGGTCATCGTGCTCGCAGGTAGGCCAACATCGCGTCCACCGTCTGGAAGTGCTCGAGGATCACGTCGCCGGGATCGATCTCGATACCGAGCTCGGCTTCGAGCCAGTCGACGATCACGACGACACCGAGCGAGTCGACCAGGCCGGTGAGCAGCAGATCGGTCGACGGTTCGATGGGCTCGTCGCCCGTTGCCACCTCGTCGCTGATCAGCGTGAGCAAGCGGTCGGTGATCGCGTCGTCGATGCGGGGCGGGGGTTGCTCGGGGGTACTCACGTGGGGGACCTCTGCTCAGTTCGTCGACCAGTCTGAACGACTCGTCGACCGGTGGGAAATCGTGTCAATCGGGCAGCTCCAACAGCGCACGCGCCGCGTTGCGGTCGATCTTGCCGGTGGCGGTCCGGGGCAGCGAACCGACGACCCGGACCTCGGCGGGAACAGCGTACCGAGGTAGTCGCGAACGGAGCAGTCCGTCGACGGCGGCGGTCGAGACCGGTTGCGCCTCGTCGGACACGACCAGCGCGACGAGCCGGTCGTCCCCGGTCGCCGGCCGGTCGACGACGACGGTTGCAGCCGAGACTCCGGCTGCCTCGCGCAGCAGCACATCGATCGCTTCGAGTTCGATGCGGTGGCCGCGAACCTTGACCTGGTGGTCGACCCGGCCGAGGAACTCGAACACTCCGTCGTCGTCGGAACGGCCGAGGTCACCGGTCAGGTACCACCGGGTGCCGTCGCCGTCGACGTACGTCGCCGCCTCGGTCAGGTCGGGACGGTTCCAGTAGCCGCTCATCATCGTCGGCGACGACACGGCGATGATCCCGACGCCGCCCGGACCGACGTCGACGGTGCGGTCGTCGGGGTCGACCAGCCGGATCTCGGCGGCCCGCCAGGCGCGCCCGATGGGCACCGGGCCGTCGGGTGGCCGCGGTAGGCGGTAGGCGGTGCACTGGTTGACCTCGGCCGGCCCGTACACGTTGGAGAATGCCGCGTGCGGCAGCTGGCGCATCAGTGTGGCCAGCGCCGACGGTGGGAACGATTCACCGCCGTAGAGCACCCAGCGCAGCGCTGTGAGGTCGCGCTCGTCGAGGGCGCCGCGGACCGAGAGCTGCTCGAGCAGATACGGAACGGAGTACCACACGGTGATCCCCTCGCGGGCGATCAGTTCGCTGACGCTTGCCGGGAAGCGCAGCACCGGGTCGGGCACTGCGAGCACCACTGCTCCGGCGAGCGGGGCGGCGTACAGCTCGAACGTCGACTGGTCGAAGTGCAGTGGCGCGATGTTCGCCAGGCGGTCGTCGGGCCCCAGTCCGTACTCGACCACGGCGGCGCGGGCGTAGGCGAGGGCACTCGCGTGCGAGTGGACGATGCCCTTCGGCGCGCCCGTCGACCCCGAGGTGTAGATGATGTACGCCGGGTCGGCGGGTTCGGCGTCGACCGGATCGCCCGGCTCGGCGGCGTCGATCCCGGGCTCGTCGACGAAGGCCACCCCATCGACCCCCTCGGGCGGCGAGAACTCGTTCACGCCGGGCATGATCACGGAGCGGACCCCGGGGAGGTCGGCCGCGATCGCAGCGGTGCGACGGTCGGTGATCAGCACCTCTGCACCCGCATCGGCGATGACGGCGGCCGCGAACGACGGCGGTGCGAGTGGATCGAGGGGCACCATGATCGCGCCCGCACGAATCGCAGCGTGAACCGAGACGAACGAGTCACACGATTTCGTCAGGCGCACCGCGACCCGATCGCCGGGCCGCACCCCGTGGTCGAGCAGCACCGCCGCAACCCGCGCGACGCGGTCGGTGTACTCGTACCAGTTCAGCGACGTCGAGCCGTCGGTGAGCGCCTGCGCCGCACCGTCCACCGAGGCGGCCTCGAGGCGCGCTCGGTCGACGAGGTCGGTGAGGAGGTGCACGTCGGCCACCCGATCTTTGTACACGAGTTGCGTTACGGAGCGGAGGTCGACAACGTATGCGGCATGCACCGATCTCGTCGACCATCCCACGAGCCATGCAGCTGACCGCCAACGGACACCCTCTCGACACCGGCATCGATCACTTCGGTGAGCTCGAACCGATGAACCACCTGCTCGGTGACGACCGCGGTCTCCGCGAGGCGATGGCAGAACTCGGTCACCTGTTCCTGCGCGAGCTGATCGAACCTGCGATCGTCCTGGCGGCTCGTCACGAGGTCCTGCAGAAGTATGCGATCCTCGGCGAGATCGACGACCGCTGCCCGATCGACGACGCGATCGCCGGCGACGGCGCAGGTGTGCGGTCGGCCAATCTGCGGGCGTTCTCCGAGAGCGTACGCAGCGGTGCCCACTACCTGTCGGTCACCGACGCACCCGAGCTGCTCGCCGTCCATCGTGCGCTCCTCGGCGGTGAGGTGCGCAGCTTCGACATGCGCTGGCCACGGTTCGTCCGGCCGGGCGAAGGGTGCGGCTTCCATTGCGACGGGCCGTACATGAACCGTGGCACCAGCCGGATCTTCTCGAGTTGGATCCCGCTGGGCCGGATCGATCGCCACGAAGGTGCGCTGATCCTGCTCGAGAACAGCCATCGCTCCGACCGCCTCCACGAGGGGTATCTCCAGGCCGACGCCGACCGCGACGGATTGACCTGGCTGGACGACGACCCCGTCGCGGTCCAGGACGAGTACGGCGACCGTTGGTTGACGACCGACTTCCGACCGGGTGACGTCCTGCTCTTCGGGATGCACATGCTCCACGGGGCGATCGACAACGCCTCGCCCGTCGGCCGCTGCCGCCTGTCGTCCGACAGCCGCTACCAGCGCGTCGACGAGCCGGCCGACCCGCGCTGGAACGGTCGGAACTTCGAGGGCCACGGCGGTCGCCGGGTCTTCTACCCCGGGCTCGGTCAGTGGAACAACGAGGACTTCCAGGACGAGTGGAAGGACGTCGACGAACATGGTCGGCTGCGGCTGCGGGGTACTTCGGCGTGAGCGACCGCATGGATGACCACGTCGTCGATCGTGAGCTGCTGAGCCTCGCCCGGGCGATGGCCGATGCCGACCATCCGGTGAAGCGGGCGACGTCGGAGTGGGCGAGGGCGCATCTCGCACAGCACGACCGCGTCGCCGCCGACCACGCCTCCGCGTTCGCCGCCGACGACTGGCAGCAGTGCGCCGAGCGGGGGATCTTCCGTGTCACGGTGCCGACCGACCGAGGCGGCACGTACTCCGACCTGGCGACCGCGCTGTTGACGCTCGAGGGGCTCGGTCACGGGTCACGTGACAACGGCCTGAGCTATGCGATCGGCAGCCAGATGCTCAGCACGCAGGATGCACTGGTCAAGTTCGGTACCGACGCCCAGTGCGCCGACTGGCTGGAGCCGATGCTGAGCGGGGCGAAGCTCGGCGCCTTCGCCATGACGGAACCGGAGATCGGCTCCGACGCCTACGCGATCTCGGCCACGGCGGTGAGGCAGCCGGACGGCACGTACGTCGTCAACGGTCACAAGGCGTACATCACGTTCGCCTCACGATGCGACATGGTCATCGTGTTCGCGTCCACGGATCGAGACGCCGGAGCCTGGGGCCTCAGCGCATTCATCGTGCCGACCGACCTGCCCGGGGTCGAGCGGGTCGGGAACCGCGACAAGATGGGGATGCGAACGACACCGTTCGGCGACCTTCGATTCTCCGACGTCGTCGTCCCGTCGTCGTCGCTCCTCGGCCGGGAGGGGGCGGGCGCGAGCATCTTCAACTCGGTCGTGCAATTCGAACGGGCCTTCGTGTTCGCCACCCAGGTCGGCGCGATGCAGCGCCAGCTGGAGGGGGCGATCCGGTACGCCCGGTCGCGCGAGCAGGGCGGGCAGCCGATCGGCCGGTACCAGGCGATCTCCCACCGCATCGTCGACATGAAACAGCAGCACGAGACCGCTCGCATGATCCTGTATCGAGCTGCGTTGGCGGCCGTCACCGGCGTCGAGGTGCCCGCGACCGCGGCGCTCGCCAAGCTGGTCGGCTGTGACGCCGGCATCGCGACTGCCATGTCGGCCGTCTCTATCCACGGAGCGACCGGCTACGTGTCCGAGTTCGAGGTCGAGCGCGACCTGCGGGATGCGATCGGCGGGCTGGTGTACTCGGGCACGTCCGACATCCAGCGCAACATCATCGCCCGCCTGCTCGGCGTCGGGCACTGAGCCCGCCGTCGCCGCCGGCCGACGCCGATCACGAACCGTCAGGTGACCTTCCAGACGTGAGCCACCGTCACTGCGTCGTGGCCCACGATCAGCGTCGACGAGTCCGGACGCAGCGGGCTCGGGAGCCGGCTCTGCTCGTGGACGAGCACGCGAGTGCCCGGCGACAGGCGGGCGACCAGGTCGTCGAACAGGTCGGCGACCACGTCGATCGGCAGGAACACGATGACCACGGTGGCCGATGCCAACTCCGCGGTCCGCGCATCGGCGAGCACCATCTCGGCCCGCTCCTCGCACCCCGCGGCGGCGATCCGGCGACGGCCGGCTGCGACGAGGTCGGGGTCGTGTTCCACTCCGATCGCACGGCAGCCGTGGATGGCTGCGGCTGCGGCAACGACCCGGCCGTCACCGGCTCCGAGATCGACGACGACGTCGTCGACCGTGATCCCGACGTGATCGAACAGTGGCTCGAGCAGCGAGTTCGGGGTCGAGAGGAACGGTCCGAGACTCGCACGATGTTTCGGTCGCAGACCGAGCCGCTCGGCTGTCAGCCGGACCACTCGCACGAGCGGGTATCCCCACCAGGCCCAGGCCGGGAGTCGAACGAGATGCCAGTCGCCGGACGTCGGGGTGATCGCGCGGTCGAGCCGGCTGCGAGCGCGCCGGCGTCGCCACCGAAAGCGGACCACGGTGGTCACACGGTCGGTCCGGGCTGCGGTGATCTGGTCGGCCGATCTCCGGAACGACTCGAGCGCACCGGCCGACCATCGTTCCCACGGTTCGAAGCCGATCGCACGGAGCGCGTCGACTGCGGCTTCGCCGGTTTCGGCGTCGGGAACGAGGAACGTGATCGTGTGGTTCTGGCATCCATCGAGGGGCTCGACACCATCGATCCGAATGCCGGCGTCTTCGAGCAGGCGTTGCAGCTCGGCCACCTCGGCGGTCAGGTCGGCCTCGATCCGACGACATGTCTCGATCACCGAACGGGCCAGATCGCCCTCGTCGTCGTCGCCGACCAGCGGTGTCGCGTACTCGACGAGCCGGTGACGGCTGACGCCCTCGATCAGCGACACGTCGTCGTCCCCCGCATCAGTAGCCTCCCGCATCGAGCACCTGCTCGACGATGATCGGCCAGACGAATGCCCGGACGTCGGGCGAGTCGGCGAAGTGCACGGTGTCACGCATCAGCGGGAGCGCGCTCGTGCAGTCGGCGTCGGGGCAGAGCCACTCGCCGAAGTCGAACACGTCGAAGCCGCCGTCGCGGATCACCCGGTTCAGACAGCCCGGCCGATCGGACTGGGCGTCGTTGCGGTACTCCGTCGGCGGCGCGACCGTGGCCACGACCACTGCGGAGCGGACCTCGAACCGTTCGACCAGCCGGCCGAGCTCGGTGGCGAACTGTTCGTCGAATCCGGGTTCGCACGGAGCGACGATCGTGCCGTCGTCGAGTTCACGACCGGCGATGGTGCCGGGCCAGCCGAACATCAGCAGGATCACGTCGGGGTCGGCATCTGCCACGTCACCCGCGAACCGATCGTCACCGTCGCACTCCGGCGGGTCACCGATCAACCGGCCGTCGTCGAACGCCCACCGCCCCTCCCACGTGACCGGGCAGGCGATGATGCTGCGGTTGACGACCTCGACCGAGATGCCTCCCACGTTCAGGGGTTCGGGTTCCTTGAGGGACTCCGCGATCGAGTCGCCGAGGACCAACATCTTGAGTGGCCGCTCGTCGGGCACGGCGCGACGCCCATCCACCGGGGGAACGTCGGACACGGCTGTCGTACCGCCGGTCGGAACGGAGGCCCCGGTCGTCGTGGGCTCGACCGGGGCGTCGGGCGGGTTGAGGCCGGTCGCCGGCTCGGGGTCGGTCGGCGGTCCCGCAGGAGCGGTCGGAAGGGCCGCGGCCACGACCGGCTCATCGGCTCGATCGACGGTCGTGACGCCGATCGCCACCATCGCAAGACAGACCGCGATCGCGGTGTAGGCGGCGCCGAGCATCGGACGCGACATGGTCGGCAGCGGCGCCCGGAGTTCGATCAGGTACCACGACAGGGCGACCAGGGCGGCGGTGACGACCACCCACAACATCCCGAGCGGTAGTCCGGACCAGCCGGTGCGCTCCGAGTCGAGCACCACGATCACCGGCCAGTGCCAGAGATACACGCCGTACGAGACGCGGCCCATGGCCGCCAACGGCTCGACCGCCAGCACCCGCTGGACCACGCCGGTTCCCGACGCGGCGTTGACGAGCGCCAGCGACGCGGCGGCCGCCACCGCGAAGCCCGGGCCGTAGAGCCACACCTCTGACCCGTCGACGGTCAGCACCATGATCGTGAGCGTGGCGAAGCCAGCGGTGGCAGCAGCGGTCGCCACGGGACCGACCCTGCGTCGGCCGGTGTCGGCGCCACCGGCGAGCACGCAGCCGGCCACGCAGCCGACGGCGAGCCCGACCGCCCGGGTGTCGGTTCCGAAATAGAGGCGGTTGAGCTGGGCGCCGGATTCGGCCAGCGACCACGACCAGCCAGTCGACGCCACCGCGCCAAGCGCAGCGACGGCCCCGATCGTCACCCTCGGCGACCACGACGTCCGCCGCGTCGCCGCCACCGTGAGCACGATCAGGACGGGCCAGAACAGGTAGAACTGCTCCTCGACCGCGAGCGACCACGTGTGCTCGAGGAGCGACGGCTGGTCGTACGCGGCGAAGTACTCGTATCCGTCCCCGACCCTGACCCAGTTGGCGACGTAGGCGAGGGTGGCGACGACATCGCGACCGAGTCCGTCGGGAACGCCGTCGATGAACGCCCACGCGACGACTGCGGCAACGAGCAGGTACAGGGCGGGGAGCAGGCGTCGGGCGCGCCGACCCCAGAACTTGCCCAGCGACAGCGACCCGGTGCGCTCGATCTCACCGATCGCGAGCGCCGTGATGAGGAAGCCGGAGATGACGAAGAACACGTCGACGCCGAGGAAACCACCCGGAACGACGTCGGCGTGGAACAGGAAGACCGCCGACACCGCCACGGCGCGCAGGCCGTCCAGACCGGGAAGATAACCGAGTCGACCGCCGCGTTCGACCGGTTCCGTTGTCGACGCCATCGTGTCAGCGGTCGCTGCGGGCGTACTTCTTGTGGAACACCTCGACCGCCGGCCGCAGGAAACCCGGATTCACGTAGTCGACGGGACGGGTGCCGAAGCGGAACGGAATGCTGATGTTCGCCTCGAGCGCCTCGACTTCGTGGGACCAGTAGGGCGGAATGAACAGGGTCTCACCGGCCTCGAGACGGGCCTCGTGTCGGGTCGTGTGAGCCAGCAGCGGGTGTTCGTCCGGGTCGGCCTCGGACGACCGTGGCGGCAGCGTGCTCCAGCGTTCGGTGGGGGAGAACGGTGAGACGAAGGAGAGGTTGGCCCGGTCGGTCGGGGAATACATCGCCACCCGCTTCGATCCGTCCATCTGCAACAGCAAACCCGTCCAGGCGTCGTGGTGGAGCGGCGTCACCACGCCCTCGGAACCGACCCAGACACCGCTCGCCTGACGGTCGGGTCGCCGATCGGTGAGCGGCGCGAGTGCGTTGACGATGTCGTCGATCACCCCGGCGATGGAACCGCCGAGGTCGCCGATCGAGAACAGGCGGTAGGTGCACTCGTCGGGGTCGGGGCCGGTGACGAACATGCGGTCGAGGAACTCGTCGAGCGAGAGCTGCTCGACCCGGTCGAGTTCGGCGCCGTAATCGCCGACGTACAGAAAGTACGGCGAGTGGCGCTGGTGGACCTTCACGCTGAACGGCCGGTCGTAGGTGGCCGCGAGCCGGCGGAGCCCATCGACGTCGGGCCGCTGACGGAACTCGACGCGATCGATCAGGTCGGTGATGATGACGGGGCGCTCGGCGGCCATCACGTCCTGCAGCGATCGTTCGCCGAGGCTCACCCGGGCGATGCCGACCGACGTGCCCTTCGTGCGGGCCGTGCGCAGCCTCGACACGGCGCGATGGGTCACCCACACGGGCGTCAGCACACCGATCAAGCCGGCCAGGCCGGCACCGGTGGCGACATTCGACACGCGTTGTCTCGGGGCCGTCGCCATGGATCGCCAGTGTACCGACGGGACCAGCGTGCCGACCCCCGGTCAGCCCGGGCTCCGACAGCGGTCGCGCCGCCGCCGACCGGCAGACTCGACCCGTGAACGAGCATCCACTGGACCTCTCGGCCCGCATCATCGACTCGGGGGTGGCCGATACCCCGCCGAACCGCATCACCGAGGAGCTGAGCGAACTCGCCGACGGCGTTGCGATCGTCGAGTCGTTCAGCCATGTCGTGCTGGTCGACACCGACGAGGGTCTGGTGGCGTTCGATTCGAGTAGCGCCATGACGGGCCCGCGGGTCGTCGAGTCGATGCGCACCTGGAGTGACGCCCCCGTCGACACCCTCGTGTACACCCATGGTCACATGGATCACGTCGGCGGGTCGCGCGACTTCGCTGCCGATGCCGAGGCGCACGATCGACCGCAGCCGCGCGTGCTCGGCCACGAGCGGGTCGTGCCCCGCTTCGATCGTTACGAAGCGACCAACGGATACAACCAGGTGATCAACCTGCGCCAGTTCGGTGGCGCGGCCCGAACCGTCGCCGCGGCCGTCGAGCGACCGTTCGTCCCACGAGGCACGCTGCGGCCGGACATCACCTACCACGACCGGCTGACCGAGCGGATCGGCGGCCTCGACTTCGAGTTCAATGCCTGCCTCGGCGAGACCGACGATCACACGTGGACCTGGATTCCGGAGCGGAGGATGATCTCCGCCGGCGACCAGTTCATCTGGAATTTTCCGAACTGCGGGAACCCGCAGAAGGTCCAGCGATATCCGGTCGAGTGGGCGCGATCGCTGCGTGACATGGCGAGTCGCGACGTCGAACTGTTCGTTCCCGCCCACGGCTTGCCGATCGCCGGTCGTGACCGGATTCGACACTGCCTGCTGATCGTCGCGACCACGCTCGAGACGCTGGTCGAACAGGTCGTGGACGCGATGAACAGCGGCGCGCCGCTCGACGAGATCGTGCACGGCGTGTCGGTGCCCGATGAGACGCTCCGGTTGCCGTACCTCCGGCCCATGTACGACGAACCCGAGTTCGTGATCCGGAACATCTGGCGGCTGTACGGCGGCTGGTGGGACGGCAATCCGGCTCGCCTCAAGCCGCCGTCCGATGCGTCGGTGGGCGTCGAGATCGCCTCGCTGGCGGGCGGGGTCGAGCGGCTGGTGGCGCGGGCCGTCGAGCTCTCGGGCGCCGGCGATCATCGCCTCGCCTGCCAGGTGATCGAGTACGCGGCCGCCGCCGAACCCGAGTCACCGGTCGTCCACGAGGCGAGGGCGATGATCTACTCCGCGCGCCGGTCGGTGGAGACGTCGCTGATGGCCAAGGGCATCTTCCGGTCGGCCACTGCCGACTCCGAGCATGCGATCAGCGGGGAGGCACCGCCCGTCGAGATGGTGCTGTCGATCGGCGAGGAGTGATTCGCGACGGCGCGAGCTGATCGGCGGCGTGCCGACGTGCGGCACGGTCGTCGGAGACGGCTACCGGTACGGGCTCGTCGGCGCAGCACGGCACCGAGGCCTGTTTCGGCGGTCGCCCGGGCGTGGCGGCCGCGCCGGGTGCGACGCGTCAGAGCACGCAGCCGTCGGCGATCGCCCAGTCGACGGCGTACGTGGCGCACGACATGCGACTGAACAGCGCCGATTCGGTGAAGAACGCCGCGCCGGGCGGCGCGTAGCTGCCCGCGACGCGAACCTCGAACCGATCGCCGACGCGACGGAGCACGGTGACCGTGAGGCCGTGCACGGTCGCCGTCTCGCCGACGCCGAGCACGTGGTCGAACGAGTTCCCGCCACCGCGTGCCTGGCGGTTGATCCGCGCCGTGCTCAGCCCACTGAGGCCTCCGGACCGGTTGAGCTGATCGATCACGTGGAGGGCGACACCCTCGGTGTCGAGGAAGTCGTCGTTGCCGACTGCCGGACGGGCCTCGATCGTGAGCAGGCTGAGCGGCTCGTTCGGGTCGGGGGTGGCGATGAGTTGCAGACCGGCCGCATTCGGGGCGTCGAGCAGGTAGTTCGCCGTGCCCGTCGGATGGGAGATGACCTGCCCGTTGCGGAGCCAGTCGGCTGCCAGCCGGTTGAACGCCAACGTGTTACCGGGATCGCACGAGTAGGAGAGGTTCCCGATGCGGCAGAAGCCGAATCCCTCGCTCATCACGTCGACCGGGTTGTCGTACTCGTCGAACGGCCCAACGTACGAGTGCGGCCAGTGCAGCGTGTGCCCGATCTCGTGCACGACCGTGCCCACGTTCGGTCGTTCGGAGATCGTGGCGCCGCCGACCCAGCCGCCGCGTCGCGATTGATTCGGGGCTCGATCGAACACCGTGAAGTCGGGCCCCGAGTCGGACGAGAAGATCGTGCCAGGGCTGGCGAACCCGCCTCCGGCCGTCGTCGTCGAGTCGGCCACGAAGGCGCTCGTGAACGGGGCGCCGGTGCGCGCCAGCGCCTCCTCGATGCAATCGCCGGCGTCGTCGTTGGGGCCGGCCTGGATCGTGCCGTTGGCGAAGAACTCCACGGCGTAGGCACCGCCCGAGACCTCGGCGAAGTAGGGCGCGGCCTCCGCGTTGGCGAACGCCGCGAAGTCGGCGTCGGTCGCGGTGTGCTGCTGGGTGCCGTCGAAGACCGTCGAATCGGACGGGATCCTGCAGACGTAGACCGCGACCTTGTCGGTACCGCGCACCTGGTGGAGGCCGGGCCGCCGGACGAAGGCGTTGCGATAGGTCGCAGCGCCCGCTGGCGGGGTGCGCGCGGGACACGAGGCCGCGTTCGCCGGCAGCGGCGGGCCGGTCAGCCAGCCGGCGATGTCGACGACGACGTGGGTCGCCCCACGCGTGAAGAGGCAGACGTCGCCGCTCGGGCCGAGCCCGGCGATGACCAGGTTGGCGCTCGTACGGCCACCGACGAAGTTGACGTTCGACGAGCCGGGCAGGGGAGAGCCCTGCGGGTGCGCGGTCACGAAGCCGGGCACCGGTGCACCCGTGCTCGTGACGTTGAGCACCACGGCCGTGGCGTCGGTGGGGACACCGGCGCGGCCGGCGACGTCGAGCTGCAGGGTCGCGCCGTCCTGCTGGAGGCCGCCGCCCCGGAAGCCCCCGTCGTACGTCGCCTCGCCGCCGCGGGTGTCGAGCAGGCGGCGCGGCTCGGGGAGTGGGGCGAACACCGTGGTGGGGAGCGATCCGGCGACGTCGACGACGAGGTCGGCGGGTTGCAGCGTGTAGATGCACACGTCGCCGTTCGCGTCGAGGCGCGTCAGGACGAAGTTCGGCGTCGTCGAGCCGGGTTCGTAGTTGACGTTCGAGGCGGTGGGACGTGCGGAATCGCATGGGAACACCGTCAGGAAGCCGGGAGCGCCGACGGTCGTGGCGGTCACGTTGAGCGCGACCGCCGTCGCGTCTGTCGGAACACCGCCGCGGCCCGCGACCCGCACCCGGTAGGTGTCGTTCGCCGGTCGCAGACCGGCTCCGGCGAACGCACCATCGACGGTGCGTTCGCCCTCGCGGGTGTCGACGAGCCGCTGCGGCGCAGCGAGCGGATCGAACGAACCGGGCGGGAACGCTCCCGCGACGTCGATCACGAGGTGGGTGGAGGCCAGTGTGAACACGCACACCGTGCCGTTCGGAGCCACTCTGGACACCGCCGCGACGGCGACCGTCTGACCGGGTTCGTAGTTGAGGTTGGACGCGGTGGGACGGGCCTGATCACACGGCCAGACCGTGAGGAAGCCGGCACCACCGGGTTGATCGACCGTCAGGTTGAGCACGACCGAACCGGGTTCCGCTCCCAGCCCGGCCCGTCCGGCCACCGTGATGCCGAGCGTCGCTCCGGCACCCTGTGCGCCGATCCCCGCGAACTGGCCGTCGACCGTGGACTGCCCCGCTCGGGTGTCGACCAGCCGCTGCGGCGCCGGCAGCGGCTGGAAGCCGGTCATCGCCGAAACCGTGGGAGGCGGAGGGGTCAGGAGCAGGGTCGTCGCCGCAACGAGCGTGGCGGTGACGAACATGGGGAGACGCCGCATCCACACGTTGTAGCAGCGCACGCCGGGAATCGGGCGCGTCGCACGGCGTCCCCGCACCCGTTCGGCCGGGGCTCGGCCACCGTCGCGTGACCGGTAGTGTCCCGCCGCGAGAAGGTGGCGAACGAGTGACGACCGACGGCAACGAAGACACAGCGTCCGCCACGCCCGTGTTCGTACTCGCGACGATCGTGCTGATCGCGATGCTGATCGGCGGCAACTTCACGGCGCTGAAGTTCGCGCTCGACCACGCCGGCCCGTTCCTGATCGCTGCGCTGCGCACGGTGATCGGCGGCACGTTCCTGGTCACCCTCGCGCTGGTCCGAGGCGAACGGCTGCCACGGCACCGGGCCCTGCTCGTTCGCATCTTCGCAGTGAGCTTCAGCATCACCACCGTGTCGAGCGGGCTCCTGGTCTTCGGCGTCGACCGAGTGCCGGCCGGTTTCGCATCGCTCATCTCGAGCACGATGCCGTTGTTCACGGCCTGCCTGTCGCTCCTGCTCCTGCACGTCCGGGTCAGCCCGCTCGGCATCGCCGGTCTGACGATCGGGTTCGTCGGGACGGCGGTACTGGCGTCACCGGCACTCGACGGCGACGCCAAGCTCGTCGGTGCCGTGTCGCTGCTGCTGTCGGCGATCGCGTGGGCGTTCGGCACGGTCTTCATGAAGTGGAAGGATTTCAGCGACGTGACCCCGATCATGCTGGTCGGGGTGCAGCTGTGGATGTCGGCGGTCGTGCTGTTGCCGTTCGCGCTCCTCGTCGAGGGGACCGAGGGCACCGATTGGTCCGTCGGGCTGTTCGTCCCGCTGCTCTACGCCGCGATCCCGGCCAACGCGGTGACGTTCGCCCTGATGGCGACGGTCGTTCGGCGGGCGACCCCGACACAGGCAGCGGCGACGGCCTATCTGATCCCGCTCTTCGGCGTGTTCTTCGGGTGGCTCCTGCGCGACGAGGTACTCGGTCGCATCGAGCTGCTCGGCGGCGTGCTCGTGGTCGTCGGCGTCTGCATCGTGGTCACGGCCGCGAACTCGGGCGGTGCCGCCCGACGAGCCCGACGTGTGGAACGTGGTCGTACCGCGTCGCGTGCTGTCGATCGGTGATCCTCGAAGGTCATCTGTACGAGCGAGCAGTGGCGTTCGCGGAAACCGGCCTCGCAGTACGCAAGATAGAAGCGCCACAGGCGCTGGAAGCGTTCGTCGAGACCCAACGCTGCGACGTCGTCGAGCCGTTCGTCGAAGCGTTCGCGCCAGACGCGCAGCGTCTCGGCGTAGTGGGCACCGAAGTCCTCGACGTGGCCGATCCGCAGTGACGTCGAGCTGGAGACCGCTGCCTCGATGGCGGCGAGCGAGGGGAGGAAGCCGTTCGGGAAGACGAACCGCCGGATGAAGTCCTCGGTGTTCTTGGCGCGTTCCCATCGGGCGTTCGGCAACACGATCGCCTGGATCGCGGCCCGCCCGCCGGGGGCGAGGCACCGTTCGATCGTGGCGAAGTAGTCTTCGTAGTCACGCCAATCGACGGCTTCGATCATCTCGATCGACACCACACGGTCGAACCGACCATCGAGGTCGCGCCAGTCGCTGTCGATGACCGTCACGCGTTCGGTGAGGCCCGCGTTCGCGACCCGCTTCCGTGCCTCATGAAGCTGCTCTTGCGAGATCGTGGTGGTGGTCACCTCGCAACCGCGCTGTGCGGCCCGGATGGCCATGCCGCCCCACCCGCTGCCGATCTCGAGCAGGCGGTGCCCCGGCCGCACGCCGAGCTTGTCGAGGAGCAGATCGTACTTGTGGCGGCTGGCATCGGCGAGCGGGGTGTCGGGCGTGGGGAAGACCGCCGACGAGTAGGTCATCGTCTCGTCGAGGAACAACTCGAAGAAGGTGTTGCCGATGTCGTAGTGGGTGGCGATGTCGTCACGGTTTCGCTGGCGGGTGGCGCGCGAACGCGCCGTGCGGATCCGGTCGGTCGCCCAGCCCGTCAGCGCCTCCCAACGGTTGCGGATCCGGTCGAGCGTGCCCAGGTTCCGGATGATGACGCGGACCACGGTGATCGGGTCGTCCGATGTCCACCATCCCTCGATGTAGCCCCGGCCGAGTCCGGCCGACCCCTCGGTCAGCACGGCCGAGTAGGCGCGTTGATCGACCACACGAACCGAGGCCGTCAGGTCACCGCCCGGACCGTATGAGCGGTCGAGTGCCGGTCGGCCCGGGATGCGTTCGGCGATCTCGATCCGGTCGGTGCCGATCCGGCTGAGGAGGCGATGCAGCACGTGGGCGGACGCCCGACTGCTCCATCGTTCGGTCATGGAGACCGGACGGGATGCGGCGGCCCGAGCGAGGAGGCGCTCGGGATGGACGTCGGTCGTCGTTCCGGTCGTCATGTTCCGGTCGTCATGTTGCTTCGGTTCGGAGGTGCGCTTCGCCGGGTGTGGTACGAACGGTACCCGCTTCAGCCACAGGCGAGCGGCCTCGGCGTGGATGCCGAGCGACACCCGATGCGTCGGGAACGGGTTGGTTCGCAGCGCGTTCGTGAGCGCGGAGCGCGTCGGCTCGCAGCGGGCGACCTGCATGGCGGTCCGCACGGTCGGTCCGGGCGCGTCGTGCCCGACGACATCGAGGCGGAATTCGATGCGGTCGCCGACGCCGCGTAGGTGAACGTCGTACCGGAACGCCTCGTCGAGGAACGGCGAGACGTGGAGCTCCTTGTCGGCTCGGGCCGACATCCAGCCGTCGGCGTCGGGAGAATCCAGACCGATCGCGTAGCGATGGCGTTGTTTCCACGGCGTGTTGGTGACCTCGAGCACCGCTCCGACCGGCACGTCGGGGTCGACGTGCCATGCGACGTACACGGTGATCGGGTTGAAGAGCCACCCCCAGCGCCGTAGCTGGGTGAGCATGCGGATCTCTCCCTCGGGCCGCCAGCCGAGCGCCCGGCTCAGCTCGGACCGAACTCCTTTCGACAACGATCCGGTTTGGTCGGTGCCGTAGTCGGCTCGCCTGAACCGGGCAGGCGCGGCGTGCGCCACCGACCACCATGGGTGCGCATCGCACAGGGCTTCGGGATCGTCGGGGTCGATCCAGACGTAGCTCAGCGGGTAGCTGAACTCGTGTGCGGTCGGCGCCGTGCGGAGATGCGACACCGACCCGGGACAGACGGCTGCGCCACCAGCTCTCACGCTGCAACCCGGGCGAAGCTGGTGATCGAATCGCACACCCGCAGGGCCGACGCCATGCCGTCCTCGTGGAAGCCGTACCCCCACCAGGCGCCGCAGAAGTGCAGGTCGTCGACTCCGTCGATCTCGTCGAATCTGGCCTGCGCGGCGACCGCCCCGGCGTCGAAGACGGGATGCGCATAGTCGATCGACTCGAGCACCTGTGACGGGTCGATGTACTGATCGGTGTTCAGGCTGACCAGGTAACGACGCGAACCCGGCAGGTGCTGCAGGTCGGTCATGTCGTACGTCAAGGTCGCCTCGGTCTGGTCGGCGCTGCGGCGATCGTAGTTCCATGCAGCCCAGGCGCGCCGACGGGGTGAGAGCACACCGATGTCGGTGTGGAGCACGGCACGATTGGGTTGATACCTGATCGCGCCGAGCACGGAACGCTGCCGTTCGTCGGGCCGGTCGATCATCGCCAACGCCTGGTCGCTGTGTGTGGCGATGATCACCCGGTCGAACTGCTCGCGACCGTCGGGCGTGACGACGGTCGGCCCCCCCAGGAGACCGGAAGCGCGTTCGATCCGAAGAACCGGTGTGGAGGTGCGGATCGATCCGCCGAACCGTGCCGCGAGGGCGTTCACGTAGACGCGGCTGCCACCCACGATCGTTCGCCACTGTGGGCGGTCACCGATGCCGAGCAACCCGTGGTGGTGCAGGAAACGGAAGAGGCTCCGGGCCGGGAAGGCGCCGAACGAGTTCGGATCGGCCGACCACACCGAGGCGCCCATCGGGAGCAGGTGCAGTTCGACGAACTCCCGGCCGTAGCCACGGTCGTCGACGAAGTCGTCGAGACTCGTCGCGTCGTCGTCGTCGTCGAGGAACTGCCTGGCGTCGCGATAGAACCGGGCGATGTCGCGGAGCATCCGCCACATCGCGGGCCGGACCACGTTGCGGCGGTCGGCGAACAACGTGTTCGGACTGGTTGCACGGTACGTGAACCCGGAGGTGGGAGACATCGGGTCACGGTCGGTGACACCGAAGCTCATCTCGGTGTCGATCGTCGGGACACCGAGTTCCTCGAACAAGCGCACCAGGTTGGGATAGTTGCGGTCGTTGTGCACGATGAAGCCGGTGTCGACCGCGAGCCGACCGACCTGCGGGTCGTGCACGTCGACGGTGTTGGCGTGACCCCCGAGCCTCGGGGCTGCCTCGAAGAGCACGACGTCGTGGTCGGGGCCGAGTACGTGCGCGCAGGTCAGCCCGGCGATGCCCGATCCGACGACTGCGATCCGCTCACGTCGCGGCATCACACCTTCACCCCGTCGAGGGCCTCCTGGAGACCCTTGTCGGCTCGGCCGCCGATCCGGTCGAACACGGGACGGAGGAACACGTCGAAGATTCCGAGCGGCCCGTTGAGCGTGAGCTCGGCGTCGTACGTGACGCGCGAGCCGTCGCCGTCGGGCTCGACCTCGATGCGGTCGAGCGACGTGAACATCGAGCTCTCCGCACGGACCACGACCAGGCGGGGCGAGTCGTACTCGATGGTCTCGTACCTCAACGTGAGGCCCTTGCCCGGCGCGTCGACGACGACGTCGAACGACGCAGTGTTCCCGCCACCGTCGCCGGACACCTGCGTGGCCTTCTTCACGCCGGGATCCCACTCCTCGAAGTTGCGCAGGTCGGCCATGTAGGCGAAGGCGGCGTCGGGAGACCGGTCGGTGCGGACGGTCGTGCGGTAGTGGGCCATGGGGGTCCTCCTGTCGTGTCGGGGATTCGGCTGGACGTGCTCGCGGTGCCGACCTGCGAAACCCTCTCGGGGAGACTACGGAGTGACGGTGACGAGTGGATGCGCCGAGGGGATCGATCGCAACGCCCAAGAGTGAGATGCCCGAGCCCGTCCGTGACCAAACCTTCTCGGGTCGCTTCGCACCGGAGGTCGCTCCGGCTGGAGCCGGTTCCCGGGCCCGACGGGTGTGTCGAGCTCCTGGGAGAGCCGGGCTGCCGACGCGCCCGCTCACGCTGTGGCCGCGGTCGCGTGGGCTCGTCAAGAACCCGTCCTGCACGGCCGATGAATGACGGGAGGAAGACTCCGACCGACCGCGCCCGTCATGACCGCCACGATTCGCCCTGTGCTCGCCGCCGTGATCGGCATCGGCGCGTTCGGCGGCGCCCTCGTGGGTCCGGCCGTCGTCGTCGCCGCCGAGGTCGCCGACGCGTCGTGCGGCGGCGTCGTGTTCCGCGACCTGGATGCCGATGGCCGACGCATCGAGACGCTCGAGCACGATCTCCGCCCCGACGATGTCGAGCCGGGAGTCGGCGGGGTGACGGTCACGGTGGTGAGCGCCGACGGCGCCACGCACGAGACCAGCACCACCGGCCACGGCGTCTGGTCGGTCGAACTGACACCGGTCGACTATCCGCTCCGCGTCGAATTCGACGTTCCGGTCGATCATGCGTCCGGCCGACCCGATCGCGACGGCGGGAACCCCGTGCAGTTCGTGACGAGTCCCGACGAGTGCGACGGGCGCCCCCTCGGCAACCTCGGGATCTACGCCGTCGACGAGTTCTGCGCGTCGAGACCCGAGATCGCGGTGCCGTGCTACGTGACCGACGATCACGAGACCTACGGCGAGACACCGGCGATCCTGGCCGTGTCGAATGCCGCGGTCGACGACGCCGACACGTCGGCGTCGTCGATGAGCGACTGGCTGCGGCCGATGCCGCGCACGCTTGCCACCCACGACGACGTCGGCACCGTGTACGGCCAGGCCGCACGTCGCGACGGGACGATCTATGCCGCGGCGTTCACGAAGCGACACACCCGTCTCACGTCGGGGCTCAATCCGACCGGCAATCCGACGGCGATCTATGAGCTCGTCCCCGGCCGGCGGCCGCAGGTGTTCGCGGTGCTCGACCCCTCGGCGATCGACCCGCACGGTCCCCACGCCGGCGATCCGGCGGACCTCGGCGTGATGGACGCGGTGTACACGACCGGAATCGGCGACATCGAACTGTCTCCTGACGAGACGGAGCTGTATGCGGTCGATCTCGGCCGACGAGAGTTGGTGGTCCTCGATGCAGACACCGGTGTCGTGTCCTCGCGGCGCCACCTGGACGGCACGACACTGGGCCGTTCCGACTGCAACGTGTCGGCCACCGACACCTTCGGCGATCTCCGGGCGTTCGGTCTGGGTTGGCGCAACGACACCTTGCTGGTGGGCGTGGTCTGTTCCGCCGAGGCGACCGTCGAGTCGGGGCGGGCGGTACGGGAATCGGGGGATCCGGGTCCCGGCGCCGGCGATCACGGTCAGCTGTACGGCTACGTGTACGGCCTCGTCGCCAACTCGTTCGTCGAGTTGCTGGCCTGGCCGCTCGCGGCCGATCGTGGCGAGACGCAGGGCAATGGCTTGATCTCGAACGACGCGAGTTGGCATCCCTGGGTGTCGAGCTACCCGTTCGACGAGGAACACGACGCGGTGTCCTACCCGCAGCCGGCGATCACCGACCTCGTCGTCGACCGTCGCGGCGACCTGGTCGTCGCCCTCGGCGATCGATGGGCACACCAGACCGCTCCGGAGACCATCGCCCCGTCCCGGGACGGCCGGACCCGACGGATCACCGAGACGATCGCGGCGGGCGACCTCCAACGAGCGTGCCGCCGCAGTCGCGGCTGGGTGATCGAGGGGACACGAGGATGCGACGGGGGCTTCGGCAACGGGTGGGAGTTCTTCGACGGCGAGAGCTACGGCTGGCACGCCGAGACGGCACTCGGTTCGGTCGCCCGGCTGCCTGGCCGGGCCGAGGTCGTGGTGACGCAGATGAACCCGAAGACCGATGACGACACGTGGCGGTCGGGTGGTCTCGCCTGGCACGGCACCGTCGACGGCGACTACCGACACGGTGTCCGGTTGTACGACGGGCGATCCGCCGATCCCGACCACACCTTCGAGCAGGCGTCCGGGCTCGGCGACCTGGCCGTCCTCTGCGGTGGCCCCGCCCCCAGCGTCGGCGGCACCGTGTGGCACGACCGAGACGCCGACGGGATCCGCGATCCGGGTGACGGTCCGGTCTCCGGTGCGGTCGTCGAGTTGCGCGGGAGCGACGGCCAGGTCCTGTCGATCGACGTGACCGGCGAGCAGGGTGGCTACCGGTTCGACGAGGGCAACGTGACCGAGGGCCTCGTCCCCGGCAGCGACTACGTCGTCACCCTGGCACGTCGCAACCAGGACCCGGCCCGCGGCGTGCTGGCGGGAACGGGTCCGCACACGGGACTCGTGCCGACGATCGCCGATGCCGGAGAACGTGACGACATCGACAGCGACGCGGTGGTGGGCGGGTCGACGTCGGCCTACTCCGGCCTGCCCGCCATCGAGGTGCGCGCGGGCGACGATCCGGCCACTCGAGCTCGTGAACCGGCGATCGTGCACAGTCAGGACTTCGGGCTCCGAGACCGCTACGACCTCGAGATCACGACGTCGCTCGGCGATCGCACACGTGAGTCCGGCCTCGTCGCGTTCCGGATCGAGGTCCACAACGCCGGCAGCCTCCCCTCCGGGCCGTTCGAGGTGCGGGCGAATCTGCCCGATGTGACGTCGCTGCGAGCGTTCGATCCGGTCATGGCGTTGAACACGACGATCGGGTCTGGTTCGGTGACCTGGTCGTTCTCGGAGGCGGGCTCGATCGACCCCGGCGGTACCCGCACGATCGACATGGATCTCCGGGTCAACGATCCGACCGTGGAAGCGATCACCAACACGGTGGAGATCGTCCACGACTCCGGATTCGACGAGGATTCCGATCCGGCGCGAACCCTCGGCGAGGACGACGAGGACCGCGTGACGGTGCAGCTGTTCGGGCTCGACGGATCGGTGTGGATCGGCGCCGCCGACGAGGACGACCGACGGATCGAGCGCGGCCTGAGCGGGCTGGTCGTGCACGTCCTCGACGATCGGGGCGATCGGGTCGGCGGCACCACCACCGACGAGTCTGGCCGGTTCCTGTTCGACTCGTTCCCGGCCGGTACGTACCGGATCGCGATCCCGGAATCGGAGTTCGAGCCGGGCCGCCCGGCGTATCGCTACGACCGGGCGATCGGTGCCGAGTCCGACGACGTCGTCCGCATGCTCGCCGGCACCGGCGTGGTCAGCTCGGAGGCGTTCGATCTCGGCGGCGAGTCGCACTCGGTCACGGTCGAGTTGGGCCTCGAGCGGCGTCCACCGCGCCCCCTGATCGACACGATCGTGCCGAGGGTCCTGCTCCCGCTCGTCCTGTTGTTCGTCGGGTCCCTGCTCGTCGATCGGCGCCGGCACCTGGGTGTCATCCTCCCGAGTCGGGCCTGATCGGCGTCGTCACCGTCGCTCGGCGTCCGAGCGGCGCGCCGCCCGTCGCGCAGGTGCGGTCGACCGATCGGTGTCGCCAGCTCGAGGGCGACGTGCACGCCGAGACCGGCGAGGCCGGCGACGCAGACGCCCCGTCGGCGCGACACGAGCACGCCGGTCGACCGCTGCGCCGAGTGCACGTCCATCGGCCGAGCCGCCGATCGGCGCCACCGCCGGGTCGTGTCGTCGCGGACCTCACGACCCACGTCGGGATCCCGCGACCAGGTCGGGCCCTCCCGACGACTGAGCGGTTCCGTGCCGGTTCGTGGGCCGGGTCCACGCGCGGCGAGACTGGTCATGTGTCACCGCTGCGGATCGGCCGCCGCTTCCAGGGTCCGACCGGGTCGGGGCAGGGCGGTTGGACGGCGTATCGGTTCGCGGAGCACATCGGTGTGCCGGTCGAGGTCTCGCTGCACGCGCCGGTGCCGCTCGAGACCGACCTGTTCGTCACGGCCGACCCGGCGGCTGATCGATGGTCGTTGGGCCCCGATCCGCGCGGCGGTGGGCCGGTCGTGATGTCGGCGACACCCGGTGGCCGGATCGCTGCCGAGACCGAGCCGGTCACGATCGAGCAGGCGAGATCGGCCCGCGGCGGCTTCGGTCTCCTCGCTCGACGGCACCCGGTTCCGTACTGCTTCTCGTGCGGTCTCCAACATGACTCGATGCGCGTGCACGCCGCAGCACTGGACGACCAGCGGTACGCAACCGACTGGACGGTGCCCGAGTGGGCGGCCGGCGGGGGAGGAGCCGTCGACGGGGGAGTCGTCTGGGCGGCGCTCGACTGCACGTCGGCGTGGTACGTGTGTCGGTCAAGCGGGGAACGCGTGGCGTTCACGGTCCGCTACGCCGCCGAGATCATCCATCCGATCGAGGTGGGGGCGACCTACGCCCTGGTCGGCTGGGCCGGCGACGCCCACGACGGCTGGGACGGTCGGAAGCGGCACGCGGCGGCCGCCGCGTTCGGCGCCGACGGCACCTGTGTCGCCCGATCGGTGAGCCTCTGGGTCTCGGTCGACGCCTGACGCTCGATCGGCCGCCGCCGCCGATCGCCCACCAGTGCCACGACGGCGAGTGCGACGATCGACGGACCGACGTCCACTGCGAGGACGCCGGCCCGGCGCAGCAGTTCGGGCCCGGCTTCTCTTGGACCACGCCATGTTCGATGCTCGGGTGGTCGCGCCGGCCGACGACTTTGCGGTGTGTACGCTCGGACCCGACGTCGGGTCGATCGGTCGGGTCGCGGCGCTGATCGTCAGCGGAACCGAAGGCCACCGATCAGCCGGCGAAGTGCCGAGACCCTCGGCGCGTCGTGCCGCTCGGTGTGCTCCGGGGCGGCGACGGGTACGTTGCCGGCGACGGCCATCGCGGCGACAGATGAGGGCACCGCTGACGCGGTTCGGTCCGTCGGCGGGGGTGTCGTCTCGTCGAACACCGAACGGTTCGTCGTGTTGTCGAAGCCCCGGATGCTCCACAGGCTCGACTCGGTGCGTGTCGCCACCCGCCCCGGTACCACCAGGTCGTCCGCCCGGACCGCGCCGGTGGTCGTCGACGTGTCGTCGGTGCGCTCGACGGGTCGAACTGCGAGCGATTCGACCTCGATCGACTCGACCGCTCGGCGCATCGACATCACGGCGCTGTCGGTGATCACCGTCAGCTGGGAATCATCGTGCGCCCGGTCGCTGTCGGCGCGACCCCCGGTGTCGGGGTCTGCGGTGACGGGACGGTCCTCGGCGGGACCGAACGAGGGGGCTGTGTTCTCGAAGTCCCAGAGCTCGAATGTGTCGTTGCTCGCCGGTTCGTCGGGCTCGGAGCCGACATCGGTCGAACGCTTCACACGCGCGGTCGGGCCGGCACGATCGTGGTCGCGTTCGTGCAGGTGGTCGAGCGCGGCCCCGGCGTCGAACTCCTCATCGATCTCGCCCGATGGCCAGATCAGCTCGAATCGGTCGCGCTGACCGGTTGGCACCGCCGGCAGTGCCGCGGGCACGGCCAAGGGGTCGCTGCCGATCTCGGGCAGTCCGTGGGTTTCGAGACGATCCACCCAATCGGACTGGAGGATCGAGTCGTGCGCCACGGCCGCGGTCGGCTGCTCCGTCGAGGCCGCAGGTGCGGGGCGGTCGGGCGGAGCCGATGCCGGTTTCTGGTCGGTCGGGTTCGTCTCGGGTCGGCCCCAGGCGACGAGCGTGTCGGTGTCGGGTTCCGGGGTGATCGGCGTACCGGTGTTGACTGGCGTCGGGGGTGGCACCGGTGTTGCGGTCGGGGGTGGGGCCGGAAGGGCGTCGCCGGGGCTGAGATCGACGTCGTCGCCGGAGCGATGCCAATGGTGGGTCCCGGACGGGTGACGGAGGTAGGGCGTCGAGCGGACGGTGCGGACTTCCTGTCCTGCGACCCATGCGACGCACTCGTCGTTCATCATCTCGGTCATGAGCAACACGACGTCACGGTCGATCGAGGGCACCCGCTCGAACAGCCGGCCGAGATGTGCCGTGTCACCGACCAGCATCGCACCGTGTTCGAGCTGCGCGGCGTTCAGGGCGCCTGCGTCGATCAGCCGGACCTCGAGCGGTGGCTCGCTCGCCCGCTCGGCGAGGTAGATCTCTCCGCGGTCGAAGTAGATCCGAACGGGCGGGGTGAGGTCGAAGATCAGCTCACCGGTGAATCGGTGATCGCGAGCGGCGTCCAGCACCACCCAGCCGGGTCGGGGAAACGCGTCGGCCAACCCGAACAGCTCGGCGGCAGGATCCGGACCCGCCGTCATGCCGCCCCCGCGAGCACTCGTTCGAGTGGATCGAGCACCTCGACGTCGGAACGCTCGAGCCGGTCGAGGACGGCGAGGAGCGCCTCGATCGTGACCTCGCGTGCCGAGTTCCGGTCGATCAGCTGGCAGGGCAGGGCGGCCTCGCTCGCGAGGGCGCCCAGCCGGCGGGCCAGGAGCGTCGCCTCGCCCGGGTCGTCGCAACGGTTGACCGCGACCACGACGGGTACCCGCAGGTCGGCGAGCAGTGCCCGCATCGCCGCGCCGGCCTCGGCGTGCGTGTGGTGCGCGGTGGCGTCGACCACGAAGACGACGGCGTCGACGTCGCCTTTCATGATGTCGGTCATGAACCAGAAGCGCCGCTGGCCCGGAGTGCCGAACATGAGCAAGCGCACATCGCTGCTGCCGGCGTCGTCCTGGAGTGCGTAGGTGCCGAAGTCCATCGCCACGGTCGTACGGTCCTTGACGTGGGCTTCGCCGCCGCTGGCGTCGACGTCGGTCTCGACGACGGGCGTCTGGGACACTGCTTGGATCAACGAGGTCTTGCCGGCGGCGAAGGGACCGGTCACCAGGAGTTTGAACACGTGCTCGGCGCGCGGCGTCGCGTGGGCCGTCATGTGCTCCTCCTCTCGGTCGCTTCGGTGTCTCTGGTCTGGCGAAGGGGGTGCGTGGCCCACATCCGCATGTGTGGTTCGTGTTAAATGAATCGGTTGTTCATCACACGGTCTTGAGCGTTGGACGATGTCTTGAGACTTCGATGACGGTGTTGCGGCGGCCCTCCGGGCGTGAGCGGCCTCGAATGCCGCTAGCCTCGCTCGGCGGAGAAGTGCCCGAGCGGCCGAAGGGACACGCCTCGAAAGCGTGCGACGTGCAAGCGTCCGTGGGTTCAAATCCCACCTTCTCCGCCATCGACGGCCGCCGGACGACCTGCAGGTCACCGGCGGCCGTTGCGCGCCTGCTCAGCGTGCGCCGGTCAGCGGCATTCGGTGCCGTCGTCAGGCGCGTCGAGGTCGATCAGGTAGTCGTTGACCACGTCGACCACGCACCGGTTGACGCCATACCCCGTGTGTTGGTCGGCCTCGACGATCACGAGCCGGCCGTCCTCGAGCGCGTCGGCCATACGTACGGTCGAATCCAGCGGTGTGGCCGGGTCACCCGTGGTGCCGATCACCACGATCGGCCCGGCGCCCGCTCCGGTGATCGACAGGCGCGGATCGATGGACTCGGGGAAGAACGTGCAGAAATAGCCGCCGGCGGACCCCTCGGGAACCAGGCGGGGAGCGACCTCGGTGTGTAGACCGGTCTCCGCGTCCGTTTCCTCGACCGTCTTCCGGACCGCTGAATCAGCGCACGAGATGGCCTGGAACGCTTCGAGCTCGTTGCCGTAGGTGCCGTCGGGCGAGCGTTGGTAGTAGCGATCGTTCAGCGCGAGGAGACCGCTGCCGTCGCCGTTCTCCTGCGCGGCGGCGAGGGACAACTCCAATGCCGGCCAGTACGCCTCGCGGTACATGGCCTGCCGGACCGCGGTCGTGGCGACATCCAGGTTGACCGGTGGACGCCCGTCGTTGCTCGGGAGCGGGTCGTCATCGAGCTCGGCGAGCAGGAGGTCGAAGGCTCCCTCGGCGTCACCGTCGTTGTGGAACGCGCACTCGTCATCGGCACTGCAGCGCGCCAGGAACGACGACAGCGATGCCTCGAACGATGCATCCTGTTGCAGGTTCGATTCGAGCGGGTCGGCCTCGGGGTCCAAGGCCCCGTCGAACACCGCGGCGCGCACCGTCTCGGGGAACAGGGTCGCCCACACACCCCCGAGCTCGCTGCCGTAGCTGAAGCCGTAGTACGAGATCGTGTCCTCGCCAAGCGCCCGCCGAATGGCGTCCATGTCGCGAGCGCTGTTGTTGGTGCCGACGTGTTCGATGATGTCGGCGTTGAGCCGGACGCACTCATCGGCGAACCGTTCCGCGGTCTCGACCAGCTGTTCACGTTCCTCGTCGGTCTCCGGGGTCGAGTCGAGCTCGTTGAAGTACGGGTCGTAGTCGCTGATGCAGTCGATCGCCGGGCTGCTCCCGCCGACGCCGCGTGGATCCCAGCCGACGATGTCGAAGCGTTCGAGCAGCGGCTGATCGAAGACGAGCGATGCGATCTTGGCGTATTCGGCGCCGCTGAATCCAGGCCCGCCCCGGTTGATCAGCAGGGTGCCGATCCGGTTCTCCTGATCGATCGCGTTGTACCTCGCCAGGTAGAGCTCGATCATCGTGCCATCCGGATGGGCGTAGTCGATCGGAACCGCGAGCGTGGCCGTATCGACCTCCTCGTCGAACGGCTCCCACTCGAGCTGCGCCGGCTCGAAGGGCGCCGCGTCGATCTGGGCGACCGCCGACTCCGGCTCGGCGGCAGGTTCCTGATCGGGCGGCGCGACCTCACCGGACGTGTCGTCCCCGTCGGCTGTCGTCGTGGTTGCTGAGACGTCGTCGCGACTCGAACTCGTCGTCACACCGGGGTCGGCCGACGAGCATGCGGCAGCGGCGAACGCGATGACTCCGATCAGCAGTGCAGCACGGCGCCCGAGCATCGTGACAGCGTACGACGCCGTCGGTGTCGATCGTCGGCGGACCGATCCTCCGATGGGCTCCGTAACCTGCTCGGCATGCGAATGGGTCCGCACCACATGATGCCCCGCGACACGGAGGCGGTGAAGGACGCCACGCTCGCCCGCGACACCGCCAGGCGGGTGTGGGGCTTCGCCAGGCCGTACCGGGGCACGATCCTCGTGTTCCTGATGGCGATCGTGGCTGCCGCGCTCCTGGCGCTCGTCCCACCGCTCGTCGTGCGACGCATCATCGACGTCGCGATCCCGAACGCGATCGACGACGGGAACCGAGCTCCGATCTGGTGGCTGGCCGGGATCGCGGTCGGCGCCGCACTCGCCGACGCCGCGCTGCAGATCGTGCAGCGGTGGGGCAGTGCCCGTGTTGGCGAGGGCCTGATCGCCGACCTGCGCCGGTCGCTGTATGCGAAGGTCCAGCGACTCCCGATCGCGTTCTTCACCCGCACTCCGACAGGTGCCATCACGAGTCGGCTCAACAACGACGTCGTCGGTGCGCAGACCGCGGTCACCAGCACGCTCGGCAGCGTCGTGAGCAACGTGATCGTGCTCGCCACCACGCTGGCCGCGATGATCGCGCTCGAGTGGCGGCTGACCCTGCTCGCCCTGATCGTCCTACCGCTGTTCGTCGTGCCGGCCCGCCGCGTCGGGCGCCGCCTCCAGACGATCTCGCGTGAGCAGATGCAGCACAACGCAGCGATGAACACCCAGATGACCGAACGTTTCAACGTGTCGGGGGCGGTGCTCGTGAAGCTGTTCGGATCGCTCGACCGCGAGAGCGAGACGTTCGGTGTTCGGGCGGACGCCGTCCGGGACGCCGGGATCCGTGCGGCCATGCTCGGTCGGGTGTTCTTCGTGGCGCTCGGCCTCGTTGCCGCCGTCGGTACCGCCGCGATCTACGGGATCGGTGCCCAGCTCGTCGTCAGCGGGGAGATCACGATCGGCACGCTGGTCGCGCTCGCTGCGCTGGTGACCCGGATCTATCAGCCGCTCACGGGTCTGACGAACGCACGTGTCGACCTGATGACCTCGATGGTCTCGTTCGAGCGGGTCTTCGAGGTGCTCGACGCACCCGAGCCGATCTCCGACAAGCCGTCGGCGATCGATCTCGTCGACCCGGCCGGTCGGGTCGAGTTCGTCGACGTCACGTTCCGGTATCCGGCCGCCAACGAGTCGTCGATCGCCTCGATGGAGACCCAGGCCATCCCCGGCGCCGATCCCGATCACGACGTGTTGTCGCATCTCTCGCTCACGCTCGCCCCGGGGGAAACGGTGGCGCTGGTCGGTGCATCGGGCGCCGGCAAGAGCACCCTGGCGTCGCTCATTCCGCGGCTCTACGACGTGACCAGCGGCTCCGTTCGCCTCGACGGGCACGACGTGCGCGACCTGACGCTCGACTCGGTCCGCCGTTCGATCGGCGTCGTGTCCCAGGACCCGCACCTGTTCCACGAGTCGATCGTCGACAACCTGCGCTACGCGGCCCCCGACGCGAGCGATCAGCAGATCGTCGAGGCATGCCGTGCGGCCCGCATCCACGAGACGATCGCGGCGCTCCCCGACGGATACGACACCGTCGTCGGTGAGCGTGGCTACCGGCTCAGCGGAGGCGAGAAACAGCGTCTGGCGATCGCCCGCCTGCTCCTCAAGAACCCGGCCGTCATGATCCTCGACGAGGCCACGAGCCATCTCGACAACGACAACGAAGCCCACGTGCAGGCGTCGATCGAGGCCGCGCTGCACGGGCGGACCGCCCTCGTGATCGCCCATCGCCTGTCGACGGTTCGCTCGGCCGATCGCATCGCCGTGCTCGACCGGGGCGCGATCGTCGAGATCGGCGCCCACGACGCGCTCGTCGCAACCGACGGTCTCTACGCGGCCCAGCTCCGCGCCGGCGACTTGTTGACGGCGTGACGGGTCGGCCGTCCCCATCGCGGCGGGACGGAGCGGGACAGCGCGAGACGGCGCGATGCGACCTGTGACGTCGGCCGACACCGGCGGTTTCGCCCGCTCGACCGGGTCGTCTGCCGGACGTCGATGTCCGGACGTCACCTGGCGCCGGGCGTCAGGTTTGCGTGCCGGTGGCGATCGAGTCGTTCGTTGCCGGTCGGCGCAGCGGGGTGTCGGGTCGCGGCGCTGACGTTCGCACGCGGTGTTCGGTCAGCCGACCACCCAGGCGTTGACCGCGTAGCCGGCGCCGTCCTCGTTGACCTCGACGATGGCGGTCGACGTGACGTTGCCGGCGACCGACACGATCCTGACCTTGCGCTGGAGCACGATGTCGTTCTTGAAGCCGATCGGCACCGAACCCGGCGTTGCGGTGGCCCGAGAGTCGGCGATGTCGAACGTGCCGGTCATGACGCCGCCGTTGATCCTGATGTCGTACCCGTTCGGGTTGTCGACCCGGACCCGGCCCATCGGCACCGCCACGTAGCCGGCGATGCTCACCTCGACCGCACCGGCGTCGGCGGCGCGGACGTCGATGATCGGCTCGGGAATCCACGGTTCGACGACTCGGGGTGGTCGTGGGAGCAGGCCGATGCCGCCACCGTCGAATGCCAGCGGATACGGCTCGCCGTTCGAGGCGATGGGCGAAGGACCAGAGTCGTTGATGGCGACGACGTCGAAACGGTAGCCCTGATTGCCGGATGTCGGCGTCCCGGCCGCCAGGTCGGGAAGGTTCATCTCACAGACGGCGGGCAGGCCGTAGAGCGGATCGGCGGTGACACTGCACGACCCGGCGGGCTGGATGTCGCGGAGGATCCGGACATCGATCGTCGACGACACGTTGTTGCCGCCGGCGTCGGTGAACGTGTACGGGATCGTGTAGGTGCCGTCGGGGGCGGTCGTGGTGATCGTCACGTCGATCCCGCTCACGGTCACCGTCCAGTCGGCGTCGAGCCCGGAGGTGTCGACCGAGACCGGCACGGCCGCGAACGGCAGACCGTCGGGATCGGCAACGGGAAGTCGAGTGGTGATCGGCACGCCGACGTCGGCGTCGAGTGCCACGGGATCGGCCTCGGGAAGGTGGGGGACGATTCCCCCGCTGGGCAGGACGTCGACGCCCATCAGCCCCGTCGCCGAGGCGCCTGCCGGATCGGTCACCGTGTAGGGAATGGTGTACGTGTTGAGCGCCGTGACGACGATGCTCGACGCCGTCACGGTGATCGTGTCGGTGGCGTCGTCGGCCACGGCGGTCAGGCCGGGGGGCAGGCCGGTCGTGTCGATCGTGAGCGTCAGGTCGTCACCGTTGGGGTCGTAGGCGCGGATGTGGCCGGTCACCGACCGGTCGGGCGAGGCACCGGGCGGCCGCTCGACGTCGACATGCTCGATGGTCGCCGGAGTGATCGGGGCCACGTTCGGATGCGGAACGAGCGTCACACGGTAGGCGTCGACCTGGTATCCGGTGATCGGCAGACCGCCGTTGTCGGGCTCGTCCCACGAGATCTGGGCGACGTCGTCCGAGGCGCCGGCGACGGCCTGGACGTTGCTCGGCGAGGCGGGCACGGAGATGACCGGATCCGACGCTTCGGGCCGCTCGTTGGTCGCGCGCCAGAGGCCGCTCCCGACTTCGTTGACCGCACGAACCCGGAAGCGGTACTCGGTGCCGATGAGCACTCCGGCCACGCTGCAGGAGATCTCGTTGCCGTCGACCGGGTTGGCCTTCGGGGTGATCACGAGCTCTTCGGGCGGGCAGACGTTGCTCCACGGGCCGGACGGCTGCACGCGGTATTGCACCTCGTACGGCGATGTGGTCCACCCGCCGGCACCGTCTTCTTCGCCGAGCAGCGCACCGCCGGCATCCTGCCCGGTCAGCTCGTCCCAGGTGAGCAGGACGACACCGCGGTCGGGGGCGGTGCCCGCCTGCTGGAACTCGTCGCCCTCGAGGGCGGGGAGTTGCGCCGGCGGCCGAGCCTTGTCGGTGTACGTCGACGATGACGGCTGATACGCGGTCGTGGCGATCGACGAGCGGGTCTCGTTGCCGTCGCCGTCGATGCGCAGGACCTGCGACCGGGGGATGCTGCTGACATCGGTGACCACGTGCGGGGCGTCGACGAGATCGTCGCCGTTGACGGTCATGATCGACACGCGTCCGCCTCGGTCGGCGTCGGCGTAGCGCTGGTTGAACCGGATGCGAGGGCTCGAACCGGGGGCCGAGTTGTCGACGACGAGTCGGCCGTCGAGGCCGAACACGAACGTGGCACCACCACCGTTGATGTCGAACGACGTCGGTGGGTTGAGCACGTTGGCCGCGACCTGGAGATCGTCGGCGCAGTCCGAGGCCGGAGCGAAGTCCTCGAGTCCGTAGCCGACCACGACGTCGGCATCGGCCTCGACCGTGACCGGCTGTTCGAAGTAGTAGACGCCGCTGGTGAAGTAGACCCGGCCCGACAGATTGATCGGATCGGCGTAGCGGCCGGGGAAGAACACGTCGCAGTCGAAGCTGGCCGGCATCTGGAACGGCGTCGCGGTGCGAACCGTCGGTGGCACTCGGGGCAGATCCGGCATCCAGATCTTGTTGTTCTCGGCGTACGGCGAGTACTGCGCCGGGTCGGCTGGGCCGCCGGTCGTGTAGGCGGGCGTCGCCCACCAGTCGGGTGTGGCCGGGTACGGCGGAACGACCGGAGAGTTGGCGGTGCCACCGCTGAGCGCCACCGGTGCCGTCGCGCCGAGCTGCATCGCGGCGGCACCGGTCGGCACCTCGAAGCCGAGCGCCAGAGCCGGCCCGACTTCCAACAGCTCGGTACAGCTGGTCTGCACGGAGATGCCGTTGACCGGCGGGTTCGGCGACGGGGTGAGGTTGCCGCCCCCGTCGCAGGTCAAGAAGACGTTCTTGGGGTCCGAGAGCGCCACCCGGAGCCCCGCCTTCGCGGACTCGGACTGTGCGGTGCGATCGCTGACGACTCGGTTGGACCGGAACACGACGATCGCGTAGTCGAGCAGGGGCAGCACGACCAAGGTGCCGATCACGATCATGACGAGCACCATGGGGAGCACGGAGCCGCGGTCGTGGCGCTGGAGGTCGCGGCGACGAAAGGACATCACGGGCTCACCTTCAACGTGCAGGAGACCGCCGCATTGGCGCTGACCGTGATCGTGATGCCGTCGCCTGGTACGCCCGGGGTGATGAGGGTGTAGTCGGTGCCCTGGACGAGGTCGGTGCCGCCGGCCCGGCAGTTCCAGCTCGAGGGTGCGTAGCCGGTGCCGTCGAACGACTGCGGGATGAGGTCGACGGTGTCGCTGGGCACACCGTTGAGCGCGATGTCGAAGGTGCCGGCCTTGACGATCCGACTCGTCGTGACCACCTTGTCGTCGACCTGATAGGTGATCGAGGCGTCGGCGGGTTGGCCGGACTGGTCCCGCGTCTGCACGGTCAGCGTGCCGCCGCATTCGGCCAGCGCGATCTGGGTCAGGGCACTGCCGAACTGCGACCACTGCGTCGTGACGAGCATGTTCGCGTTGGACACGTCGCCCCACGATCCGTCGTACTCACGCTTGACGTAGCCGCCCGACGCAGACGTTCCGTTCTGACTCGGGTCGCCGCCGGCGGCCAGGTCGCCCAGGAACACTTCGTTGTCGATGTTGCGGTAGCTCCACGAGTCCGGCCAACCGGAGCGTCGCACCCGGGTCGTGTCGCTGAACGCGCTGCCGACTCCCACGCCGATCAGCCGGATGTCTCGGAACTGGTCGACGATGTAGTCGGCCCGGTACCAGCCGAGCGGGGAGAAGTCGTTTCCGTAGCTGTAGCCGCTGTTACCCGCCGTGTCCCAGTTGTAGCGAGAGGGCACCGACGGCGGTTCGACCGGGCTGCCGCTCGAACTGTCGGTCGACACGGTCCCCCAGAGGTTCGTTCCGCGATGCAGGGTCGGTCGGCCGTCCGTGAAGAAGATCACGAGCTCGGGCGTCGGTGCTGCCGGGCTCCCCAACTCGTCGTACGGCACGCCGTCGGCGGAGAAGTAGGCGCGATGCAGCGCATCTTCCCAGTTCGTGCCGGCGTCGGCGTTGTTCGGAAAGGCGACGATGTTGCTGATCAGCCCGGAGTTGCCGGTCGGACCCATCAGGAGTTCGACGTCTGCGGGGTCGGCGAGATCGAAGAACTGGTTCCATCCGCTGGCGCCGAGCGTGCTGGACACCGTGCCGAAGGTGATGATCTGGAGTCGCGTCGGGGTCCCGTCGAAGGCATTCACGAAGCTGCGAACACCTTGGCGGACGTTGGTGAAGTCCGAGCTCGACAGTGATGCGGATCGGTCGACGATGAGGGTGATCGGGCCGCCGCATCCGCTGTTCGCGGCGAGGAAGGTCGGGCCGGAGTAGGTGGCGGGTTCGAGCCCGCCGAGCGTCGACCCTCCGGCGGTGAAGCTGACCGTGGAGCTGCGGTCGACGCCGTCGATCCCCGGAGCACCATTGACGTTGACGATGACCCGTTGCGCACGGGTGTTGGTGTCGCAATCCGGGTCGGGGGGGACCGCGAGCGGATCACAGCTGGCGGCACTCGAGGAGCCGACGGCAAGGGGGACCGTCACGTTGATGACCGTGTCGGGGACCTCGTTCCCTGGCGACCACGGGATCGGGTTGCCGTCGTCGTCGGCGGGCACGGCGAGGTCACGAAGGACCACGATCGAGGTGCAACTGCCGCCGTGGCAGCTCACCCGGCGGAGCTCGAACGATTTGCCGTCGGCCGCCGGCCCGTATCGGTAGGAGACGATGGTCTCGCCCGAGCCGTCGTCCCATTTGAGCTGGAGCGCGTTGGAACCGAACGTGCAGGCCGGCTCTGCGCACGGGAGGACCAGACTGGCGTCGGCACTGACGTCGTCGGGGTTCGGGCCGGCCGAGGAGAGGTCGGACGGCAGCCAGAGGGCCAGGCTCTGCTCCCACGCGGCCACGTCGAGTCGGCTCCGCGTCACGGGTTGCTGTCGCACTGTCACGATCACGGCCGCACCGATGACGACCACGATCGTGCCGAGCACCGAGATGGTGATCAACAGCTCGATCAGCGTCATGCCGGGGTCGCGACGCTTCGCCCGTGCGGGATACGTGTCGTGGTCCATCAGATGTCTCCTCGTACGACCTGGAGCGTTCGGCTGACGCGTTCGTCCGGGTCGGTGATCGTGATCGTGATTCGTTGTGTCAGACCGGGTGTCAGCGAACCGCCCGGGCACGCCGTACCGAAGTCGCCCGGCATCCAGGAGCCCGAGACGTCGAGGTATTCCTGCTGCACGCTCGCCGCGGAGGTCGGCCAGCCGACGGTCTCGACGGCGGCTTCGACAGCGCTCGTGAGGTCGCAGGCGAAGGTGCCCGAACGAGGTGCCCGGTTGACGCGGTCGACGGCGTTGACGAGCAGCGTCTCCACCTGCGCTGCGGTCTCACTGACGTTCGAGGACTTGATCGACGAGGACACGGCGAGGAGCAGCGGTACGACGACGATGCCCATGAGCGAGATCGAGATCACGATCTCGACGAGCGTCACGCCGTCGTCTCCGGTCGGATCGCGGCGGATCAACAGCGCGCGTCGCCTGCTCGTGCGTTGGCGCTTTCCCCAGATCGTCACCTGATCCACCTCATCTGGTCGGGGTCGGCCATGGCGGCACCGACGATGTCGTTGTTCGAATGTTCAGCGGGCGTGAATTGTGCAAAATATACACCAGGAACGTTCAGATAACCACTCCTCGTAAGGCAAGACTTGGTCAAGAAGGCGGCGTCGAGGGGACAAGTTCTCCAGTTGGGCATGCTCGTCATCGTCATCGTCATCGTCATCGTCATCGTCATCGTCACGGTGCTTCCCGATCAGCCCCGGAGCCCCGGACATCGAGAACTCTGCCGCCGTTGCGGTGTTCTTCGGCAGGTTTCGTGACGACTTGAACCGCGATCGGCGGCCGTGCGGTGTCGCACCGCCGGCCGCCAGACCGGCACGGACGCGAACGAGCCACCCGTCACCGGGTGGCTCGCTGACTTCTCCGACGCGGCGTGGCCGCGGTGGCTAGGTGGCGTCGTTGTCGTCGTCGCCGGGGATGATCTTCTCGGCCTGATCCGACACCTTGTCGTAGGCGCCTTCGACGCTGTCGGGGATCTTGTCGCCGTGCTGCTCGACGAGGTCGTCGACCTGGTCCTTGACAGCGCCGGCTTGGTCCTTGACGTCGTCGAGACCGCCGCCGCTTGCGGAGTCCGACTTCGATCCGCCGAACATGCCCTTGATCTTGTCCAGAATTCCGGCCATTCAGTGGCCCCTCTCGTGTCTGTCGTTGCGGGAGGTCCGCTACGACGTCAGCCTAGTGCGTCTCGAGGGTCACGCCTCGGGAAGCGACGCCCGCGCCGCCGTCTGACCGTGCGCGTCGAGGTCGTAGCCGATCTGGCAGAACCCGTGATTGCAGTAGCCGCCGGGGTGCTTGCGGAGGTACCCCTGGTGGTAGTCCTCCGCGTAGTAGAACGCGCCGTCGCCCGCGTCCTCGACCCGATCGATCTGCGTCGAGATCTGGCCGTAGCCGGCGTCGGTGAGTGCCCGCTGGTACCGCTCGCGTGAGGCCTCCACCGCGGTGTGCTGTGCCTCGGACGTGGTGAACACGGCGGATCGGTACTGCGTACCGATGTCGTTGCCCTGACGATTGGGTGTCGTCGGATCGTGGTTCTCCCAGAACGCCTTCATCAGCTCGTCGATCGACACGACCGACGGTTGGTAGGCCACCAGCACCGTCTCGGTGTGGCCGGTGCGTGCCGTGCACGTCTCTTCGTAGGTCGGGTGCTTGGTCCAGCCGCCCATGTACCCGACCGCGGTGGTGTGGACGCCGGGGAGCGACCAGAAGATGCGCTCGGCACCCCAGAAGCACCCCATGGCGACGTAGATCGTCTCGATGCCCTCGGGGAACGGTGGGGTGATCGGCGTGCCCAGCACCACGTGGTCGGCCACGACCGGAATCGGCGTGTCGCGGCCCGGCAGCGCGTCGGCGGGATCGATCATCTCGGTCTTCTTCCGGAACAGCATGTTCCCAGGCTACGTCGGCCGACCGCCGGTGGCGCCTCCGCGTAATCGGGTTCGCGGAACGTTCACCGGCTTCGATGTACGGCCTTCGATGTACGGCGACCGCTCACGGGAGGAGCAGCTGCTCGATCCGTCGTGCGGTGATCGACAGCCCGACGACCCCCATGGCAACGAGGACTCCGAGGTGACCGAGATACGCCCATGACCACTCGCCGAAGCTCGCGCCGCGGACGAGTGCGACACCGTGATAGAGCGGGCTGAGTTGCACGACCCACGCCCAGTCCCCGTAGCTCGACAGCGGGTAGAACGTCGCCGAGAACAGGAACATCGGCAACGTGATCGATGGCACGTACTCGAAGTCGGCGAACGACCGCATGTAGGTGGTCAGGGCCATGCCGACCGCGCTGAACGCGATCGCGATCACGACGCAGATGGGCAGCGTCATGACGACCCACGGCGACTGTGCCATCCCGAGTGCGACCAGCGTCACGAGGAACGCTGCCGAGTAGAGCGTTCCACGTGCCGTGGCGTAGAGGATCTCGCCGAGTGCCACGTCGCCGGCCGTGAGCGGCGTGGCGAGCGCAGCGTCGTACACCTTGTCGTACTTGAGCTGGAAGAAGATGTTCATCGTCGATTCGAACACCGCACCGTTCATCGCCGACGCCGCCATCAGTGCGGGTGCGACGAATTCGGCGTACGACAGGACCCGGTCGCCTTCGACCACGTCGCCGACCAGCGCGCTGAAGCCGATCTGGATCGACAGCAGGTAGAAGAGCGGCTCGAAGAAGCCCGACAGCACGATCGTCCAGCCGCCGCGCCGGTTGATGATCCAGTGTCGCTCGAGCAGCCGTTGTGGTCGGCGAGCCCGGAGGACGGGCGCCGGGATGATCCGGAGTGGGAGGTTGGCCAGGACCCGAACGGCCCCATCGGTTCGCTCCTCTCCTTGCCGCTCCGTTGCCGCGTTTGCGATCGTCGCCGAACGCCTGCCGGTACGGCTTCTCGGCGTCACGTCGACAGCCTTCGGGCGAACGCGCGGCGCGACCAGAACCATCCGGCGATCGCGAACGCGGCGAGCACGGCACAGTGACCGATCGCCTCGGTGACGCCGAGCCGATCGTGGACCGCGCCGCGACACAGCTCGACGCCGTGCCACAGCGGGGTGATCCGTGCGATCGGTTCGAGCCAGTCGGGAAGTTGGCTGATCGGATAGAACGCGCCTCCGAACAGGAACAGCGGGATGATGCCGAACCGCAGGATGGTCGGAAACGAGTTCTCGCTGTCGCGGGTTGCCGACCACGCGGTGATCGGCGCCGCGAAGGCCACGCCGGTCAGACCTCCGAACGGGATGGCAAGCAGGAGCCCGGGCGAGCGTGTCGTCGCGAAGCATGCGAGCACGATCGCCACGCCGGTCACCGAGATCACCGAGCGCGTCGTCTGCCACAGGGCGAGACCCCCGGTGATCTCACCGGGGCTCAGTGGGCTGGCCGCCTGGGCATGGAACGTTCGTTGCCACTTGAAACCGCCCATGACCGGCCACAGCGATTCCTGCGACGAGATCATCATCGCGGTGGTCGCCATGAGCCCGGGCGCCAGGAACTCGAAGTAGGTCAACCCGTCGAGCAGTTGCCCGGACGAATCGTTGCGGTCGACGAGTGCACCCACTCCGAGGCCCATGCCGAGCAGGTACAGGAACGGTTGCAGCACCGCGCCCATCACGTTCGATCGCCAGATGGTGCGGTACAGCGTGAAATGGCTCTCCCACACGCGAACGACGGCCGGTGTCGACATCGTCTCGATCTCAGTCGACCAGCGTCCGGCCGGTCAGGCGCAGGAACACGTCCTCGAGCGAGCTGCGACGAACGATCGACGACTCGGGGTAGCTGCCCCTGGCGTGCACCTCGGCGAGAGCGGCTTCGCCGTTGTCGGCGTAGATCAGCACACGATCGGGGAGCACTTCGCTGCGCTCGCCGATGCCGAGCAGGTCGGCGGAGTGCTCGTCGTTGGTGCCGGCGGCGTAGCGCAGTTCGAGCACCTCACGTGTCGAGTGCGTGGCGATCAGGTCGCGCGGGGAACCCTCGGCGACGATGTTGCCGTCGTCCATCACGACCAGTCGGTCGCAGAGCTGCTCCGCCTCGTCCATGTAGTGGGTCGTCAACACCAAGGTGACGCCTTGTTGCTTGAGCCGGTACAGCCGGTCCCAGAGCACGTGGCGCGCCTGGGGGTCGAGCCCGGTCGTCGGTTCGTCGAGCAGGAGCAGTTCGGGTTCGTTGATCAGCGATCGAGCGATCGTGACACGTCGCTTCATGCCGCCCGACAGCGGTTCGATCCGGCTGTCGGCTCGCTCGCTCAGCTGCACGAACTCGAGCAGTTCCGCGGTCCGCCGCTTGCACTCGGCGCGGGGGATGTCGAAGTAGCGGCCGTAGAGCACCATGTTGTCCTGCACCGTGAGTTGCTCGTCCAGCTGATCGAGCTGGGGAACGACACCGATCCGACCTCGAATCTGCTTGCCGTCGCGCTCGGGGTCGAGCCCGAAGATGCGCAGGTGCCCATCGGTGACGGGCGAGACGCAGCCGATCATGCGCATGGTCGACGACTTCCCGGCGCCGTTGGGTCCGAGAAAGCCGAACGACTCGCCGCGCCGCACCTCGACATCGATCCCGTCGACGGCCACGAAGTCGCCGAAGCGCTTGACGAGTCCGCGTGCGGTGATGAGGGCGTCGGTGGGTCCGGGGGACATGGGACGCGCCACGCTACCGGTCGGGTCCGGAGCGTCCGAGGGGGGTTTCGGCCCGATCGTGGTGTTCACGACGAGGCACGGTACGACGTCAACTCGAGTTGACGTCGAGGTTCCGCCGCGCCGGTGGTCCGAGGTCCGCACCGGCGAGCCCGGTCCGATGACGCGGCGGGTGGTGCCGACGTGGGCGCTCGATGTCGCAGCGTTCGTTCGGGTGTTGCCTGGGCAGGACCCGTCGTGGGGATCCGAGGCCGTCCACGTTGCAGCTGGGTGGCGGCCTCTCCGAGGGATGTCGACCGGGCCCGGCGATCGAGGACCCGACGTACGGGCCGCTCCTGTCGATCATCGCCTCCGTCACGCACGTGATGCGGGATCGGTGATCGCGGCGTCGACCGCCGAGCCGGCACGGCCGCCGGCGCGCCGTCTCCGTCGGCAGGGGCTTCACCCCCTGGTTCGACGTCACGACGTTCGACGAGGCCGTCGGCGCCCCGGTCTGGTTAGCGTCGAGCGACATGCTGCTGCGTGAGTTCGTGCCGGACGATCTGGCCACGGTGCACACGATCAACGAGGGCGAGGTGCCCGCGGTCGGGTCGGAACCTCCCGACGCGCTCGCGCACATCGCCGCCGAGTCGACGATCGCCCTGGTCGCCGAACTCGCCGGCGAGGTCGCCGGGTTCTGCTTCGTGTTGGCGCCCGGTGCCGACTACGGCTCGAAGAACTACGCCTGGTTCTCCGATCGGTATGTCGACTTCGTGTATCTCGATCGGATTGCGATCCCGCCCCGCCACCAACGCCGCGGCATCGGGCGGGCGCTCTACGCGGAGGTCGAGCGGCTGGCGGCCGTGCGTCGGCCGGCCGCGACCGACTTCACCCTCGAAGTGAACGTGCGCCCGCGCAACGATCGGTCGTTGGCCTTCCACGCCGGCCTCGGGTTCGTCGAGGTCGGTCGACGCGAAACCGACGACGGCGCCCGTGTGTCGATGATGGCGAGATCGCTCGGTGGCCGGCCCGGGGTGTCGTGAACTCCCTCGCTATCTGATCGTCGGGAACACGAACAGGCCGAACGTGCCCGGTCCGGTGTGTGCGCCCACGCTGGGACCGATGCGGTAGTGCACGACCGCATCGATGCCGTCGAGCCCGGCGAGCGCCCGCTCCAAGCGTGCCGAGAGCGGTCGACTCGGGGCGTCGGCGGTGCCGATCGCCACGGTGACGCCACTGCCGCGACCGACGGCGTAGGTCGACATCACGTCGATCGTGTCGCCGATCGTCGACACCCGATCGAGGACCTCCAAGCGTCCCTCGACCATGGCGAGCACCTGGATGCCGTCGTCCTCGGCGAACTCGATCTCGGTGGCACGACCCGATCGCTCCGTCAGGTGGGGTACCCCGATCATGAACGCCGTGGCGATCCGCGGAACGAGCTGCTCGACGCGCCGCTGGATGTCGTCGACGTTGGCGCCGCGGGCGATGGCGACGCCCGTCGCCCAAGCGCAGACCGCGATGCCGAAGCTGGCGCTCCCGGTGTCGATCACGGTCACCGGAACCGCCGACGTGCGTGCGGCCACCTGGGCGCTGCCGACGGTGCCCGACATGGACGCACTGACGTGGATCGACACGATGTGGTCGTGTCCTCGCTCGGCCATCCGCGCGTAGGCCTCGGCGAAGCGTCCCGGCGACGGTTGCGCCGTGGTGATGACGGGCGGCGCTCCCGTTCCGAATGCCGCGTAGAACCGGTCGGCGTCGAGGTCGACACCTTCCAGGTGGTCGACGTCGTCGATGGTCACGGTCATCGGGACGACCTCGATGTCGTAGCGCTCGACGAGGTCCGCCGTGATCTGGCTGCTCGAATCGGTGACGATCCCGATGCGTGCGGCGTTCATGCCGAACCACCCGGCTCCGGAGGACCGGCGTTGCCCGCGGTCGCAACGAACCGATGCACGATCACGGCGCTGCTGATCGCCGACGCGATCGGCAGCATCGGCGACGGCGTCGGGCCCCAGAGGTTCCCGAGACCGCGGCGCCACCACATCACGCCGCCGAGTACCCAGCACGCCGATGACACGACGGTCGTCCCGAACGCTCGCTGCTTCCATCGGGGATTCGAGACGGTGATCACGGCGACCGCGACATCGATCGGGAAGTACGCCGGGAACGTCGCGAGGCACTGGCCGACGCTCGCCGCCACCCCCTTGCCGCCGCGGAATCGGCTCCAGACCGGGTAGCAGTGCCCGATCACCGAGGAGGTGCCGGCGAGGTGAGCGCCGACGGGTCCGGCGACGATCGCACCGGCGGCGCACGCAGCCGCACCCTTCCCGATGTCGCCGACCAGGATCTGGGCCCCGGCGCGGACACCCAGGACGCCGAGCGCGTTGGCGCTTCCCGGATTGCCGCTGCCGGCACGACGCAGGTCGACACGGCCCTGGGTGGCCCGCCTGGCGACGAGATCGGCGGTCGGGAAGGTGCCGATCAGGTATCCGGCGGCGGCGGCCACGGTGAGGCGGCGAACGCGAGACACCTCGGCACCGTAGCGATCGGACGGCTCGACATCACACCGTCCCCGTCGTTCCGTCCGCCACAGGCGGGCCGACCCCGACTCCGGCGCGCGGCATTGCCGGCAACCGTTCGACGGTCGCGGCGGGTGGGCTGCGCACTCGGATGGGAGCGACTGACGAGTACGACGACCGGCGACGTCGGAGGTGCCGCGTCCACGAACGGAGGACCGGGGTCGGTCTTCCTCGGTGGATGACAGGAGCGCCTGCTCGCGGGTGACCTCGATCTGCCGAGGGCCGGAAGACGCCGTCGATCACGTGGCGGTGCCCACGGTCGGTCGCCCGGTGGGGACGACCGCCGCACGATGACGCGGATCGCCGCTGACGGTGATTCGTCACGCTCGCCGCGCGCCGGGCCGAGCACAGCGACGAACGCCGAGGAGGCCGGCCGGAGCCCGTCTCCGGATCCTCGCCATCGACGCCGGAGCGGCCGACGGTTACCGTTCGCCTCGATGGCCGCACGTGAGATCGATCTCAACTCGGACCTCGGCGAGGGCTTCGGTCCCTGGCCCATGGGCGACGACGAGGAGATGCTGTCGCTCGTGTCGAGCGCGAACGTGGCCTGCGGTGGCCACGCCGGTGACCCCGACACCATGTTCCGAACGTTGTCGATCGCCGCGCAGAACCGCGTGACGGTGGGTGCTCACCCCGGCTACGCCGACCGCGAGGGGTTCGGTCGTCGCATCATCCCGATGTCGAACGATCAGATCGGGCGCATGGTCGCGACCCAGATCGGAGCATTGCGTGGGGTCGCGGCGCTGGTGCCGGTCGAGGTTCGCTACGTCAAGGCGCACGGGGCGCTCGGCAACCTGGCAGCACGCGACCGTGACGTCGCTCGGGCGATCGCCGACGCAGTGCAGCGGATCGATCCCGAACTCGCGCTGCTCGCGATCTCGGGGACCGAACTCGAGCAGGGCGCGGCCGACATCGGCGTGCCCGTGTTCTCGGAGGTCTTCGCCGATCGCGGGTATCTGGCGAGCGGGCAGCTCGTGCCACGAGGTGAACCCGGCGCCATGATCCACGATCCGAAGGAGGCGAGCGACCGGCTGCTCGGGTTTCTCGAGACGGGCCGCATGCCGGTGATCGACGGTGCACCCATACCGCTCGCCGCACACTCGATCTGCGTGCACGGCGACAGCGCCGGCGCGGTGGCGATGGTCCGCATGATCCGCAACGATCTCGTGGCAGCGGGTGTGGAGCTGAACGGGTTCCTCTCTTCGTCGCCGTGACGTCGCCACCAACGTTCACAGCGGTCGCCGACCACGGGCTGCTCGTCGAGTTCGCGACCGAGATCAGCGACGCCGCCAACTCGTCCGTGGTCGCACTCGACCGAGCCATCGCCGAGAGTTCGATCGCCGGGATCGTCGAGACGGTCCCGGCCTTCGTCAGCGTGCTGATCGACTTCGACCCGGTGGCCACCGACCACGTCGAGGTCGAGTCGGCCGTGCGCTCGCTGCTGGCCCACTCGCCGGACACGCCGAGGGCATCTCGGCGGCACACCGTGTACGTGTGCTACGACGATGCCTTCGCGCCCGACCTCGGCGGCGTGGCCAGAGCCGCCGGCCTGAGCGTCGAGGCCGTGATCTCCGTCCATCTGGCCGGGGACTACCGAGTCGTCATGTACGGCTTCGCGCCGGGCTACGCATACATGGCAGGTGTCGACGATGCGATCCAGGTGCCGCGCAAGCCGACCCCGGTGCGTGACGTGGCTGCCGGCAGCGTGATCATCGCCGGGCCGCAGTGCCTGATCACGACGATCGAGATGCCGACCGGATGGTCGATCATCGGCCGGTCCGCAACCCGCGTACTCCGCCCCGAGGCTGCCCGGCCCTTCCTCTTCGACCCCGGCGACCGGGTCACCTTCGAACGGGTCGGCCGAGCCGAGTTCGAACGACTCGAGGGCGCGCGATGACCCGCCTCCGTGTCTCGTTCGCCGGGCCGCTGGTGTCGATCCAGGATGCCGGCCGCCCCGGCAACATGCGATTCGGCGTGCCGGCCTCCGGTCCGATGGACCGGGTGGCGCATGCCGCCGCGAACCTGGCGATCGGCAACGGCGCCGGCGCCACGGCGATCGAGGTCTCGATGGGGGGTCTCGTGTTGGATGCGGTGTCGGGGTCCGTGACGGTGGCGGTGACGGGTGGCGACTTCGCGGTCGAGCTGAACGGGGCCGCGATGCCGTCGTGGTACGCGTTCACGATCCGTGAGGGAGATCGCCTCGCCGTCCGGCAGGGAGCACGGGGAAGCTGGGCGTACGTGGCGGTCGCAGGTGTGCTCGATGTCCCGTCGTGGCTGGGTCACACGGCGACCCACTCGATGTCCGGATTCGGTGGGGGCGTGCTGGACGCTGGTCGCGAGTTCGACGTGGGTGACGGTCGCATCGCAGCGGATCGTGAGGGTGAGATCCCGCGACTCGACATCGCTCGTCCGAGGACGAGTGCCCGCGTGGTGATCGGGCCGCAGGAGCGTCACTTCGAGCCGTCGGCCGTCGAGGCGTTCACGGGGTCGAGCTTCACCCTGACCGACGCGTACGACCGGATGGGCGTCCGACTCGCCGGGCCGTCGCTGCCGTTGCGGGCGGCCCTGTCGATCCCGTCCGAGCCGATCGTGCGCGGCTCCGTGCAGGTCACGGGCGACGCCGTGCCGACCGTGTTGCTGGCGGACCATCAGACCACCGGCGGCTATCCGAAGATCGCCACGATGATTTCGTCGGACCTCGACTGCTTCTGTCAATTGCGAGCAGGTGACGACGTGAGCTTCGAGGCGCTCACCGCCGCCGCGGCGGTACGGGCCGTTCGGGCCGATGCCGTCGCCGTCCGCGAGTACCTCTCGACGGTTGCCGGTTCGGGGCGCACGCTCGCCCACCGCCTCCGCCGGGAGAACCTGATCAGCGGCGTCGTGCTGCCACCCGACGAATCCTGACCGGATCCCGGTCGCCTCGGCGCGACCCGCATCGCCACGGTCGCCCGCACGGTCGATGCGCGATCGACGGGGGCGCCGGTTGCCCCCGTCGTTCGCGGCGGGCTCGGCGAACTGGGTGCGGGCGAGGTGGGGCGAACAGCAGGTGGCGGCTCGAGAGGTCGACTCGTCGGCCGATCGACCGTCCGTCGTCAGGTGAGGTGGTCGGACCAGAACGTCCGGAGGGCCTCGTAGATCGGGCGACGGATCTCCCACGTGAGCGCCACGAGTTCGGCGACGTGCATCCAGCGCCACGCACAGAACTCCCCGCCACCGCTCTCGGCGTTCAGATCGATGCCGGAGTCGTCGCCGACGAAGCGAACGAGGAACCAGCGATGAACCTGACCACGACCGGTCTTCGAACTGCGTTCGGATACCGGGAGTTCATAGCCGAGCCACGACGGATACTCTGCGATCAGCTCGACCGCATGCCACCCGATCCCGGTCTCTTCGGCGAGTTCGCGCCGGGCGGCGTCGAGCGGCTCCTCGCCGGATTCGATCCCGCCCTGCGGCAGTTGCCAGCTCCCCGGCACGTCGCACCGCTCGAGGCCGAGCACCCGTCCGTCGGCGTCGATGACCACGAGCCCGACGCCTGCTCGGAAGTGCTCGTTCGACGCCATCAGCGCCCGAAACTATCCTGCAGTCGACGGCTCGGACGCGAATCGGGTCGAGAAAGTGGGTTCGTGATGGTTGGTCGACCGAAGTGGCTGTGGCAGGTGCTGGCCGGCGTCACCGTCGAGGAGGTCCAACGCTTCGACGCCGCCCTCGACGCGACCAAGACGGCGTTCGAGCGTCGTCCTCGGGCTGACGACGAAGCGTGGCGCGATGCCGCCCAGAACGACATCGAGAATGCGACCAAGCGTCGGGCCGCGTACAAGCTGGAAGCGGCGTGGTCGGCGCTGAAGTCGAGCCAGCGGGAGATGGCTCGCTCGCTCAACTCCTCGGAGCTGGTGGCGGAGGCGCGGATCGTGCGCAACGAGGCCGACGACAAGCTCTCGGGATGGAGACTGAAGTCGGTTGCCGACCTCCTCCCTGCAGAGCTCCTCGATGGTGTCGGCCTCGTCAGCGGCGGGTTGACGGTCGAACGAACCGTGCGCCTGCGCGACACGCCGAGCACGAACAAGGCGCCGAGGGTGGCCGACCAACTCGAGGGCGTGAGGTCCGGGATCGCCGACGGCGATGACGCCGAGGCGACGGTGCGACGACGTGCCGCCGATCAATCGCTCGTCGAGGATCTCCGCACGCGGCTGATCGACGCGAAGTGGGTGCTCGACACGCATTCGGACAACGTGTACCACAAGTACCGCATCCTGCGACGCGCCGTCATCAGCACCACCGTCGTGTACGCGGCGTTCCTGGCCGTGTTGATCGCGATCGTGGCGCTGGAGTGGGTGCCGGTCGCACTCCTCACCGAGCCGCCGGCGGACTCGCCGCTCGGGAGCTGGCGGTTGCTCCTCGTCGTGATGACGCTCGGCATCGTCGGTGCGTTCTTCAGCTCGGCAACCGAGCTGCGAAACCGCGACGACGATCTCCGCATCCCCGATCTCCGCGTGAGGTACACGCTGATGGCCATGCGACCAGTCGTCGGCGCCGCAGGTGCCGTGGTGGTGATCGTCGTCCTGCAATCCGCACTCGGCGACGCATTCACACTCCAACCGACCGCCATCTTCGGCGTCGCCATCGCCGCCGGCTTCACCGAACGCCTCGTCACCAACACGGTCTCCTCTGCGGCCAACGCCATCAGTTAGCTGCAGCGCCTTCGAGCAGTGTCGTCACCAGCGCGACACACGTCGTGGAGCGCTCGAGGATCGAGGTGGCGGGGGCCTGGCCCAGGGTGACGCGAGCGGCCTCGGGCGGTTGCCGCGACACGACATCACCCGGCGTGAGGCCCGAGCGCGGCACGCACGTCGTCCGCGGGGGCGCGGCCGGCGGGCAGTGGGCCCGCCGGGATCCACTGCGCTGTCATCGCACGACGCCGGCGTCTCGGCCGCCGGCAAGGTCTTCGACGTCATGGGCGTCGGCCGACGACGTGTCACCCGGTGTCGTCATCACGATCGCGCCGTGAGCGATGCCGAGATCCAGGGCGTCGGCGAGCGTCCGCCCGGTGAGCAATCCGTGGATGACACCGGCCGCGAACGCGTCGCCGCTGCCGACCCGATCGAGCACATCGACTCGCTCGTAGATCGCCCCGTCGAGTCGGCCGCCTGCGCTCGACCATGCCGTGCCCGTCCAGTCCTGCAACGAAGCGGACCTCACGGCGCGACGGGTCGTCGCCACGACCGACAGCGCCGATGACGCGGTACCGAAGCGCTCGACTTCGTCGTCGAACGACTCGGCGTCGACGCCGAACAGCACGTCGACGTCTTCGACGAGTTCGGTCGTGAGGCGCCGGTGAGCCTCCGGGCCGCCGGACGCGCGCCAGAGGCTCGGGCGGTAATTGACGTCGTAGGACACGACCGTGCCGTGGCGTCGAGCGGCCGCCATCGCGATCTGCGCTGTCCGGAACGTCGATGGTGAGAGCCCCGCGAAGATACCGCCCGTATGGAACCAGCGGACGCCGAGATCGCCGAACAGGTGTTCCCAGTCGACGTCGGCGGGCGACAGCGTCGCCGTCGCCGAGTGGGCCCGGTCGTACACCCCGTGCGGCGCTCGAACACCAAAGCCGCGTTCGGTGAAGTTGAGCGGTGTCCGATGCACGCGGCCGACATCGTCAGCGGCCTTCCACACGACGTGGTCGAGGTTGGTGCCGCCCTGGAGCAGGAGGTCTTCGAGCAGGCGACCGACCTCGTTGTCGCCGATCGCGGTGACCAGTGCTGCGCGGTGCCCGAACACGCGTCGCAGCGATCGGCCGACGTTGTACTCGCCGCCGCCCTCCGATACCTGAAAGGAGCGGGCCGTGCGCACTCGGCCTTCGCCGGGGTCGAGCCGCAACATGACCTCACCCAGGGTCACGATGTCGAAACGACACTCGCTCGACGGCCGAGGTGCCACGAGTGCGGTCACGAGCGCGCTCCCCCGAGCCGAGCGGCCGCCGCTGCGCCGCTCGTCACCGACGTCCAATCCCGCTCGCCGACGGCCGTCTGTCTCACCATCCACGATCCGCCCACGGCGAGTACCTGCGGGAGGGCGAGATATGCGGGCGCAGACGCCGCCGTGATTCCGCCGGTGGGCATGAATCTGACGTCCGGCCAGACCGCTGCGAACGCCTGGATCAGTGCGGGGCCGCCGATCTGTTCGGCCGGGAACAGCTTGACGGCACCGATTCCGGCTCGCTCTGCCCGCAGCAACTCGGTGGCGGTGGCGACGCCCGGCAGCACGGGAACGGATTCGCTCAGCGCGACGTCGATCACGCCGTCGTCGAGACCCGGTGACACCAGGAAGCGCGCACCGGCGTCAACGGCCTCCGCCGCACGTGTCGCCGACGTGACGGACCCGGCGCCGATGACTGCGGCGGGAACCTCGAGTCTCGATCGACGGATCGCCTCGAGCGCGGTCGGCGTGCGAAGCGTGATCTCGATCGCCGGTAGCCCTCCGTCGACGAGGGCCCGGACGAGCCGGACCGCTTCGTCCGGTTCGTGGACCGTCAGCACCGGAACGACCCGCACACGGCCGATCACGTCGATGACGCCGGCATCCGCGGCGCGGCCCGATCCCGAGGACACGTCGCTGGTCATGGTCGCGCCGGCGAACCGTCGGGCAGCCGGGTCTGGGTCCATTCCTCGACGACGTCCTCGATCGGGTGCGCTCGGGCGAGGCGTTCGTCGATGTCGATGCCGAGTCCCGGCCGGTCGTTCGCGTACAGGTAGCCATCCTCCACGATCGGGAGACCCGGGAACATCTCGTACTCGAGCTCGGACGGTCGGTACCACTCCTGCACGCCGAACGCCGGTGCCCACAGGTCGAGGTGCAGGTTGGCGGCGTGCCCCACCGGTGACGTGTCGGGCGGGCCGTGCCACGCCGTGCGGATGCCGTAGGTGTGGGCCATGTCGGCGGCCTTGCGAGCCGGGGTGATGCCGCCCATCTGGCTGACGTGCATTCGGATGAAGTCGACGAGTCGCTGTTCGATGACGGTCCGCCACTCCAGCGGGTGGTTGAACAGTTCGCCCATCGCGAGCGGGGTCGCACACTGGGCCCGCACCCGCTCGAACCAGTGGAGGTCCTCGGGCGCGAGCAGATCCTCGAGGAAGAACAGACGCGCGGGTTCGACATCTTTGGCGAAGCGGACAGCGTCGGAGGGCGCCAGCCGCTCGTGCACGTCGTGCAGGAGTTCGACGTCCGGACCGACGGTCTCGCGCACGTGCTCGATCATCTGCAGGGTGTCCCGTTGATATCGGCGCGGATCGAAGTAGGCGCCCGCGGGTGCGCCGCGCGGTCGAACCGCTTCGGCGGTCTTCCCGCCGTACAGCCCCTGCTGGATGCGGACGAACCGGAACCCGGCCTCCACGAACTCGACTGCCCGATCCGCGACGTCTGCGGGCGTCGGGCCGTCGGCGTGCACGTAGACGTGGGCGCCCTCGCGGGACTTCCCGCCGAGCAGGTCGTAGACCGGCATCCCGGCCCGCTTGCCCTTGATGTCCCACAGCGCCTGGTCGACGCCGGAGATCGCGTTGTTGAGGACCGGCCCGTTTCGCCAGTATCCGTGGACCATCGACATCTGCCAGATCTCCTCGATCCGCGACACGTCGCGCCCGATCAGGAACGGCTTGAGGTGTCGGTCCAGGGCCGCGGCGACCGCGTGTACGCGCTGGGTGAACGTCGCACACCCGACGCCGTGGAGTCCGTCCTCCGAGGTCAGGACCTTGACGACGGCGAGGCGCGCCCGACCCGGTCGGGTGAGCACGATCTGGACGTCTTCGATGGTCACCGGTCGGGCCATGTTCTCAATCTCCTGCTGGGGCGTGACGATGCGTGTGCGTCGGATGTCGGTACGTGGGTCCGAGCCGCCATCCTGTTTGTCGGGTGACCTCCGTGAGGTCGATCAGATCCGGCGTGCCGGGGTCGAGTTCGGGGTAGTGGGTTCGGATCAGATCGGGCAGGGCGAGGTCGCGGTGCCGATGCGCCGTGCCGGCCATGAAGATCCGGAAGCCCGCCAGGTCGGCCCGCACGACGGCCACGAACAGCGAAGCGGCGTCGTCGTAGGAGAGCCCCGTGAAGCCTTCGAAGATGTCGACCGGCCGCTCCTCGCCGGACGCCACCATGACCGAATCCTGGTGGTGGTGCAACATCGGGAACCGGAGCACCGTGCAGTGGATCCCGCACCGTTCGGCGTAGTACCGGAGCATCGTCTCACTGACGGTCTTGCTGAGCGCATACACGTTCGACGGGGTCGGTGGCGTGTCGCCGCTGAGCGGGAACGTCGGCCGGAGAGGGTGGTCGACCACCGTGCGTTCGTCGACGTGGGAGCCGATGAGTTGGAGCGTGCTGGCGAACACGATCCTGGCGACGCCGCGTTCGGCGGCGCCCTGGAAGATGTTCTCGTTCATCGCGACGTTCTCGTTGAACACCACTTGTGGTGGTCGTGCCCCGATCCCCGGGTGATTGCCGATGTGCACCACGACATCGACTTCTTCGAGCAGCGCAGACGCCGCCTCGTGATCGAGGAGGTTCGCGAGTTCGAAGCGATACGGAACGTCGCCGGCGTCGACGACGTCGGTGGTGAGCAGGTCGAAGCCGTCGGCATGGAATCGGGAGGCGACCGTTCGGCCGAGCCGACCGGCAGCGCCGGTCACGAGAACGCGAGTCGGCGACGTCGTCATCGGTCGACGCTCACGAAGGTGAGACAGACCGGCTGTGGGACGCGGGCGGCCACACCGGTCTGGCGAGGAATGGCCTCGTCGTCCAAGGTGAACGACACGAGGGTGTCACTGTCCTGATTGGCGACGAGCAACGTTCGGCCCGACGGGTGGATCGCGAAGTGACGTGGCGTCCGTCCGCCGCTGGAGACGTGCTCCAGCAACACGGGCGGATCCTCGGGCTGGTCGATCGCGAACGTGGCGATGCTGTCGTGTCCGCGATTGGAGACGTAGATCCGGTGTCCGTCGGGATGGATCGCGACTTCGGCGCCGATCGATTCCCCGGTGAAGCCGGCCGGCAGTGTGGACACTGCGGTGCGCGGATGCAACTGGTCTCCGTCGTCGACGTCGAGCACGACGAGGCTGTTGTCGAGCTCACACACCACGTAGCCCAGCGGTCGATCGCGGTGGAATGCGATGTGCCGCGGCCCGGCTCCCGACGACACGACCGTCTCGTCGGCGTACCTGACCTCGGGCTCGTCCCCGCCTCGCTCGAGTACGTACCGCACGATCCGGTCGGTGCCCAGGTCGGTCGCGTACACCGATGTGCCCCCTGGCGAGGCCACGATGCAGTGCGCGTGGGGACCCTCCTGTCGTGGATGCGGCCCTGTGCCGCGGTGCTGGTGACGGCCGAGGAATCGGTCGAACCCGCCGTCGGGCCGAACGAGGTAGGTGGCGATCGTCCCCGACCCGTAGTTGGCGACATGGACGTGTTCGCCGTCCACGCTCACGTGGCACGGCGCCGAGCCGTGGCTGGACACCTCGTCGAGGCGACTGAGCGACCCATCGGCGGGCGACACGCGATACGCCACGACGGATCCCTGATCGGGTGACTCACTCACGGCATACAGCGTGCGGCGGTCGATGCTCGCAGCGAGGAACGATGCATGCTCGATGTCGTCGACCTGTGATCGATGATCGATCCGCCCGTCGGGGTCGGATGCATCGAGCACGTGGATGCCGCTCGGTGCCGCCGTCGTATAGCAGCCGACGTAGAGCCACGTCTGCGCGGGCATCAGGTCGGGACCCGCCGAGAGTTCGGGACGGCCGGAAGGAGTCTGATCGCGATGTCGACGCCGACCGACGCCTGCCAGTTCGACACTCGTGCTCCCCTTATCTCGGCGGGCGGTGGTGACCGGTGTGGGAGCGCTCCCACACCGGTCGACCCTAGCCGATTCGGAGCTGGTCGGCGAACCGCGGAGCGTCGAGCCCGGCGGTCGACGAACGCGCACAGATTTCAGTTGACGTTCACGAGCGTGAGGGGGTACTGTTCCCGATGGGAGCGCTCTCAGGAGCGCTCCCATCGAAACCGCCGAACGGAGGGGGTGTAGTGCGTGCGACTGAAGCTCGAAGACATCGGACGCATGGCCGGGGTCTCCCGTTCGACGGTCTCGAGAGTGGTCAACGGCGAGCCCAGCGTGCGGCCCGAGGTGCGTTCACGCGTCGAGTCCGTCATCCGGGAAACCGGATACACACCGAATGCCGCGGCACGCTCGCTCGTCTCCAATCGGACGGGTGTGATCGGTCTCGTGATCCCGAGTCGAGTGCACAGCCTGTTCGAGGACCCGTACTTCGCCCGTCTCATCCAGGGCATCACACTCGGCAGCAACCAAGCCGGCGTGACGCTCTCGCTGTTCCTCTTCCAGACCGAGGAGGAAGAACGCCAGCTCTACCCACGCGTGGTGGAGTCGGGCTTCCTCGATGGTGTCATCATCACGGCGACCCGCATGGGTGACACACTCGTCACACGCATGACTTCGCGTCAGATCCCGCTCGTGATGGTCGGTCGACCGGACCACGCCCAGGTCAGCTACGTCGACGTCGACAACCGGGACGGGGCCCGGCAGGCCGCCCGACACCTCGTCGGCATCGGCGCCGACCGGATCGGCTTGGTCGGCGCGCCGATCAATACCACCGCGGGCGCCGACCGGACGGAGGGATTCGTCGCCGGCCTGGCGGAGCACGATCGCGAGCTCGATCCCGATCACCACGTCGACGGCGATTTCTCCGAGCGGAGTGGGTACGAAGCGATGCAGGTGCTGATCGACCGCGGCGTCGACGCTGCGTTCATCGCGTCGGACATGATGGCGCTGGGCGCGCTGCGCGCCGCTCGCGAGCGTGGCGTGGATGTTCCCGGCGACCTCGCCGTCGTCGGATTCGACGGATTCGGCGGATCACGGAGGAGCGTGCCGCCGCTGACCACGATCGAGCAGCCCGTCGCCGACACCGCCGCCCGAGCGGTCGAGATGCTGCTCGGACTGGTGTCGGGGGCGCTGTCGGCGCCGACATCGACGGTCCTTCCCGTCAAGCTGATCGTGCGTGACACGACCGCCCATTCGACGATCCGGGCGACGACATGAAGATCTCACGAGCGCACATCCACGCGACGGCGACTTGCCGTCGTTGTTCGGAGGCGCTCCCGAACCATCAAACACATCTCAGAACAAACAAGGGAGAGGGAACATGAGAACCAAGAAATGGACCGCAGCAGTCGCTGCGCTCGTCCTGGTCGCCGCTGCGTGCGGTGGTGACGACGACTCGGCAGACGAGCCGACCGCCGAGGAAGCGACCGCCGACGAAGCGACCGCCGACGAGGCGACCGCCGACGAGGCGACCGCCGACGAGGCGACCGCCGACGAGGCGACCGCCGATGCACCGGCCAGTGAGCTGGAAGGAACGCTGCGGGTGTTGATCCACCAGAACCCGGCAGGCGTCGAGTTCTTCGAGAGCTTCAACGACGAGTTCGAGGCCGCGAACCCTGGGGTCACGGTCGACCTCACGATCGTCGAGGCTGACGCACTCTCCACCACCAACCAGACTCGCCTGACGGCGAAGGACATCGACGTCACCACGATCAGTCTGAGCGGCTTCGACAAGGCGGTCCAGGACTACATGGCTGGTGCCGATGCGCCGGCCTGGCAGCAGCTGATCGATGCAGGGCTGATCAAGGACCTCACCGGCGAGGCGTTCCTCGACAACTACGACCAGGCAGCCGTCGACAGCTCGTCGTACAACGGCGGCGTCTACGCGGTCGCTCTCGGCCGCACGACCTACAGCGGGATGTTCGTGAACGAGGACCTGCTCGCCGAGGTCGGCATCGACGTGCCCACGACGTTCGACGAGCTCGTCGCGGCCTGCGACGCCGTCACGGCGGCCGGCAAGAAGTGCATGATCGTAGGCGGTCAGGACGGGTGGCCCGTCCACGTCGGGAGCTACGGTCTGCTCGGTGCGCTCTATCCCGACCAGCAGGGTCTGGTCGAGGGCCTCTGGACCGGTACGGCCAAGTGGAACGACGAGAAGGGCCTCGATCTGTTCGAGAGGTACGCCACCTACGCCTCCTTGCTCGACGCCGAATCTGCCGGTCTGACCGGCGACTCGGCGGCTTCGCGCTGGACCGTCGGCGATGTCGCCTTCGGTCCGATGGGCGGATGGAACGCCGGCACGATCGAGGACGCCGAGTTCGCGTGGTCGTACGTCCCGTTCCCGGGTAGTGACGACGCTGCGGACAACCAGACTCTGTTCGGGAAGGTCGACATGAGCCTTGCGGTTGCGGCGGACACCCCGGTTCCCGAGCTGGCCTCGGCGTATCTCGCTGCCTTCTCGGAGCCCGACAGCTACAACGCCTTCGCCAACGCCACGGGGTACATCCCGACCCAGCCCACGGCGGTGCTCGACAACACCCTCGGTGCGTCGATCTCACCGATCCTGCAGGCGGGGAACTTCGAAATCGGTCTCGAGCAGTGGATGGTGCTTCCGAAGGGCGCCGGCCAGTGGGCCAACGGCTGGGAAGCGGCCCGGTGGCTGTACCTCGGCGACAAGCCCGGCCCGGTCGAGGCCGCCAACGACGCCCAGGCCGACTGGGAGTCCGGCCTCTGATCCGGTTCACGAACTGACAGCAACCTGAGTGTGCGCGGCCCGCTCGTTTCGGGCGGGCCGCACACACCTACTACAGTCCACGTCGACATCACACGTCGACACCACAGGTCGACAGTCCAGGTCGACATCACACGTCGACATCACACGTCGACACGACACAGAAGTCGCGAGTTCACAGCGACGATCGACAACAAGGGGGACGTCGATGGCAGCAAAGACGCGGTATTTGTTCGGGGGATCGGGACTCGCACGGATGGCCCCGTGGCTGCTGTTGCTCCCCGGACTCGGTTTCTACTTCCTGATCGGAGTGGGGCCATCGCTGGCCACGTTCGTCTACTCGTTCACTGATGCGACCGGCATCCGTGGCCTCCCGATCAGCTGGGTCGGCTTCGACAACTTCGACGAGTTCCTCTTCCAGGGCGCCCGATCGCGCGACAACCTCGACGCCCTCCGGCGGACGCTGATCTTCATGGTCCTCGTGACCACGATCCAGTTCAGCATCGGCCTGCTGATGGCCGTGCTCGTCAACCAGAAGCTGCGCGGCCGCCTGGTCTTTCGAACCCTCTTCTTCATTCCGGTGATCCTCGGCGTCGCCGTCCAGGGCCTGATGTGGAAGCTGTTCCTGCGTCCCGGCGGCGGTCCGATGGACTCGATCTTCGGATGGTTCGGAATGGAATCCCAGTTCCTGAACGGTTCGAACGCGTTCTACTGGGTGATCGTCGTCCAGATCTGGGCCAACGCCGGGTTCACGATGATCATCTTCCTGGCCGGCATGCAGACCATTCCGGCCGATCTCTACGAGGCGGCGGCGGTCGACGGCGCTTCCGGCTGGAACCTCTTCAAGAACATCACCTGGCCGCAGCTCACACCCGCGGTCAACACCAACTTCTTGCTGAACATCGTCGGTTCACTCCAGGCCTGGATGCTGTTCCTCGTGCTGACTGGCTACAAGAACGGCACCCAGGTGCTCGGCTACGTCGTCTACGCCGAGGCGTTCGGTGGGACCGGCACCGGGTCGTTTCGCCAGGGATACGCCGCTGCTGCATCGATCGTGCTGTTCGTGCTCGTGCTGATACTCGGTATGGCGGCCAACGCCTTTGTCGGCCGGCGTGAAAGGAAGTACATGGCATGAGCGTCGTCACCGAACCCCTGATCGACTCGGTGCGCACCGACGATGGCGGCGCCCGGCGCCGACGCATCCTGCGCAAGGTCGTCTCGTACTCGATCCTGCTGCTCTTCGCGGCGTTCTACGTGAGCCCGCTGCTGATCCTCATCTTCGCGGCAATGAAGTCGCTGCCGGAGTTCTTCGCGGACCCCACCGGGCTCCCCGAGAGCTTCGAACTGGCCAACTTCGGCGACGCATGGGAGCTCGCCAACTTTCCGGGCTACCTGGTGAACTCGCTGATCTACACGGCGGTCGGGACGACCTTGTTCGTCATCATGTCGGTCTTCGTCGCGTTCCCGATCGCCCGCGGGTACGTGAAGGGCGCCGGCGCCTTGCTCACCCTGTACGTGGTCGCGCTGTTCCTGCCGCCGGCGCTGATCCCGCAGTTCCAGCTGATCCTGAACCTCGGGCTCTTCAACACCCGACAGGGCTACATCCTGCTGTTCCTCATCAACCCGATCGGGCTGATCATCATGGTCAACTACATCAAGTCGATCCCGATCGAGCTCGACGAGTCGGCGGCGATGGACGGCTGTGGCTACACGCGTTTCGTGTGGTCGATCCTCATCCCCCTGATCCGGCCCGCGATCGCGACGGTGACCGTGATCCATGCGATCGGGATCTGGAACGAACTGATCCTCGCGAACGTCTATCTGACCAATGAAGACCTCTATCCGATCACCAAGGGTTTGATCGTCTTCGAAGGCGTGTACGGCAGCGACTGGCCCAAGCTCGCCGCCGCCGTGCTGATGCTGATGTTCCCGATGCTCGTGCTGTTCATGTTCCTGCAGCGCTACATCATCTCCGGCCTCACCGCGGGCGCCGTCAAGGGGTGAACGCGCGCCGCGGCCACGATGGCCGACGACGACCGGACACCGACGTGAAACGAACGAGCCAGGTTGCACCATGGGTGCTCGCCGCAGCCGGACTGGCGACGGTGGCGGCGGCATGCGGGTCGTCCGACGACTCGGGCGATGCTGGTTCGGTGACGACCGCCACGTCGGTGCCGGTCACGTTGTCGCCCACGACCGTGTCCGCCACCACCGCCCCGACGACGGCACCCCCGACGACGACGGCGCCGAGTACCACCATCGCCACCCCCGAGCCGGTGCCGATCGACCCGCCCGAGGGCATGGAACTGACGTGGAGCGACGAGTTCGACGGTGACGCAGTCGACCGATCGAACTGGACGTACGACATCGGCGGCTGGGGATGGGGCAACGGTGAGGCGCAGTACTACACGGATCGCCCCGAGAATGCCCGGACCCAGAACGGGCTGCTGGTGATCGAGCTCCGCCAGGAGCAGTTCGAGGACAAGAACCACACGTCCGCCCGGCTCAAGACCCAGGGCCTGCAGGAGTTCCAGTACGGCCGGATCGAGGCGCGCATCAAGGTGCCCAAGGGTGCCGGCACGTGGCCGGCGTTCTGGATGCTGGGGTCGGCCTTCGAGCAGGACGCGCCCGATCCGGAGAACCAGTGGCCCAACATCGGCGAGATCGACATCATGGAGTACGTCGGACGCGAGCCCGATCTCGTGATCGGCACGATCCACGGCCCGGGCTATGCCGGCGCCGGTGGCAGGTCCAAGTGGAATCGACAGGAGTTCGAGATCGGCGACGATTTCCACACCTTCGCGGTCGACTGGGACGCCCAGGGGATCCGCTGGTTCTTCGACGACGAGATGTACTTCGAGATCGGACCCGAGGATCTGGGCGGGCGCGAGTGGGTGTTCGACCAGCCGTTCTTCATCATCTTGAACCTCGCCCTCGGCGGCACACTCGGCGGGCAGATCGCGCTCGATCTCGAGTACCCGATCCAGTACTACGTCGACTATGTCCGCGTCTACCAACCCGTCCCCGCCGGGAGCGACGGATGACCGACGCAATGACGACACTCGACGTGATCGGGCGCGCCCGCGACAGCGGACTCGAGGAGTTCGACGGCGAGCAGTGGTACACCATTGCCGACGTCGATCGGATGGCTCCGTTTCTCATGAGTCTGGTCAGTGACGGCGACCGTTGGATGTTCGTGTCCTCGAGCGGGGCCCTCACCGCCGGGCGCGGCGACGCCGATCATGCGCTCTTCCCGTACGTCACCGATGACCGGCTCCACGCGAGCGGAGGCCAGTCCGGCCCGGTGACCCGCCTGCGCGTCAGCGTCGGCGACGAGGAGATCCTGTGGGTCCCGTTCGAGGCACGGCCCGTAGCGGGCACCCGTCGCTTCGTCTCGAAATCCGTCGTCGGCGATTCCGTGGTGTTCGAGGAACACCGGGCCGATCTGGGCATGCGATTCAGCTACCGGTGGAGCAGTTCGGAGACCTACGGGTTCGTTCGCACGACGACCATCCAGAACGCCGGCGCCGAACGGGTGAGGGTCGCGACGCTCGACGGTCTGGTCGACCTGTTGCCGTACGGGCTCGAGCCGTCGCTGTACCACCGCCTCAGCAACCTGACGAATGCCTACAAGCGCAGCGAGCTGATCGACCCGGCCACCCGGCTCGCGGTCTACTCGCTCGAAACGCCGGTCTCGGATCGACCCGAGCCCGAGGAGGTGCTGCGGGCGTCGGTGGCGTGGTCCGTGGGGCTCGACGGGCCCGTCACGCTGGATCCTCGGGCGGTCGCGCGGTTCGAGGCGGGCGAGGACTCCGTGGGGTCGCTCGTGACGGGGGTCCCGGGGACGTATCTGGCACGTGGCGACTTCGAGCTCGATCCCGGAACGTCGAAGACGTGGCAGATCGTCGCCGACGTGGGCTACGAACAGTCCGACGTCGTCCGACTCCGAAGGGACCTTCGAGGCGCCGACGACGTGAAGGCACTGCTCGCCGGCGAGTCGCGTCGGACCGGGGAGCGACTGGTCGACATCATGGCGACGGCGGATGCGTTGCAGATCACCGGCGACCCGTTGGCCTGCGCCCACCAATTCGCGAACGTCACCTACAACGTCATGCGAGGCGGCGTGCCGCTCGACGGGTATCGGATCGACGTCGACGATCTCGTCGATTTCGTCCAACAGCGCAACCGGCAGGTGGTGAGCCGCCATGCGGAGTTCTTCGCGTCGTTGCCAGACCGGATCGAGCGACGAGACCTCCTGAACCGAATCGTGGCCGTCGTCGGCCGAACCGGTGACGTGCATCTCGCACGGCTCGGCGAGGAGTACCTCCCGTTCAGCTTCTCGCGTCGTCATGGCGACCCGAGCCGCCCATGGAATCAGTTCTCCATTCGTGTCATCGACGAAGCGGGCGCTCCGGTCGTCTACTACGAGGGAAACTGGCGCGACCTCTTCCAGAACTGGGAAGCGCTGTGCGCGAGCTTCCCCGAGTATCTCCCCGGTGTGGTGACGCTGTTCATCAACGCGTCGACCGCGGACGGTCACAACGCCTACCGCATCAGTCGCGACGGGATCGACTGGGAAGTGCCCGATCCGGATGACCCGTGGTCGAACATCGGGTACTGGGGCGATCACCAGATCGTCTACTTGCTGCGGTTGCTCGAGGCGACCGAGCAGTACCTGCCGGGCGAGATCGCGCGACGACTCGACCTCGAGGCGTACACGTACGCCGACGTCCCGTACCGCATCGCGCAGTACGACGAACTCTTGCGCGATCCGAAGGCCACGATCGAGTTCGACGCGGCCGCCGACGCCGAGGCAGAGCGACGAGTCGCCGACCTCGGCGGCGACGGCAGGCTGCTCGTCGACGCCGACGACCGGATCGTCGTCGTCACACTCCTGGAGAAGCTGCTCGTCTCGGCGCTCGCCAAGCTCTCGAACTTCGTGCCGGACGGCGGGATCTGGATGAACACGCAGCGGCCCGAGTGGAACGACGCCAACAACGCCCTCGTCGGCCACGGGCTGTCGATGGTGACGCTGTTCCACCTTCGCCGATACCTGGCTCACCTCCGGTCGCTAGTCGCGGAGCACGGGCGCGAGACGTCGATCTCCGCCGAGGTCATGTCGTGGTTCGAGGCGGTCCACGAGGTCCTCGCCTCCACGCCGAGCGGTGGTGGCGCGGATGCCGATCGGCGCCGCCGGGACGTCATGGATCGACTGGGTCGGGCGGCGTCCGACTATCGCTCGGCGATCTATGCATCCGGCTTCTCGGGAGCGGTCGGTCTGATCCGACCGGCCGCGATCTCGGACTTGTGCGATGCCGCGATCGGTCATCTCGACGAGACGATCCGGGGGAGTTGGCGCCACGACGGTCTCGTGCACTCCTACAACATCATCCATTGTCCTACCGACGAGACCGCGGTCGTGTCGCACCTTCCGGAGATGCTCGAGGGTCAGGTCGCTGCGCTGTCGTCGGGCGTCCTGTCGGCCGGACGGCAGGCCGACCTGCTCGACGCATTGTTCGCGAGTGCGCTCGTCCGCCACGACCTCGGCACGTTCCTGCTCGCGCCGGCGGGCCGACTGCAGGGATTCCTCGACAAGAACGTCGTGGACCCGGACGCCGTGGACGGCAACCCGCTGCTGTCACGACTGGTGGCGTCGGATGAGCGAACGGTGATTCGAGCCGATCCGGACGGGACGTACCGGTTCGCCCCGGATCTCACGACCGAGCCCGCCCTTCGGTCACGGCTCGAGCGTCTCGGCGACTCGGAGCCGTGGGCGTCGCTGGTCGACCTCCACCGCGATGCCGTGCTCGAGATCTACGAGTCGGTGTTCAACCACCGGGCGTACATCGGTCGTTCGGGCTCGATGCATGCGTACGAGGGCGTCGGCTCGATCTATTGGCACATGGTCACGAAACTGTTGCTCGGCGTGCAGGAGGCGATCTCCGACGCTCTGCAGCGCGGTGATGACGACGGCGAGGTGACGCGATTGTGTGACGCCTACTGGCGGGTGCGCTCCGGTCTCGGGGTGAACAAGTCCGCCGCAGAGTTCGGCGCGGTTCCCATCGATCCGTATTCGCACACGCCCGCACACGCCGGTGCCCAACAACCCGGGATGACCGGAGCGGTGAAGGAGGAGATCCTCGCACGGCGCGCGGAGCTCGGCGTTGCCGTCGTCAGGGGTCACATCACGTTCGACGAGCTGCTCCTGCGCGGAGAAGAACTCCTGGATGCGCCGGCCGAGTGGACGGTCTCCGCTGCCGGTGCCGGGGACGAGACCGTGCAGGTTCCGGCCGGCGCGGTCGGCTTGACGCTCTGCCAGGTGCCGATCGTGGTCGCGGTCGCGGACGGCGATCCGCACATCGACGTCGAGTTCGCCGATGGTCGAATCGTCCGCCAACTCGGCCGGCGCCTGGACAGATCCGACAGCGCCGCGATCTTCGGCCGAACCGGCGCCGTGAAACAGGTCCGGGCCACACTCGGAAGGTCCCGGGGTCTCGGTACGGAGGAAGCACCGATCGCTTGAGACCCGTCAGGGCACGGTACCGGGTCGCACCGACCGGGTACCGGGCCTTCTCGGGTGAACCGACCGACGTGGCGCCGTGTGTGCTCGGACGCCGGGGGTCATGGCTGGGATGCCTCGATGTCCGTCTCGGGTCGATGCGACCCGCAACGGTGTCACAGCTCGCGGTCATCCGGTTCAGGACGACTCCGGCGCAACGCTGCGGATCGCGTGGTGGATGCGCTCATCCGGGGCAGATGCGGTCGAGCACCCCGAAGCTGTGATGGAGCTGGACCACCGCAGCGACGGCGACGGAGGCGGTGGCGGAGAAGAGCACGGCGCGCCACAGCGCCGGGTGCGTCAGGTCGGGCGGACGGAGGAGGGCGTCGACTCTCGCAGTGACGCCGAGACCGTTGAACTCGAGCGGGAACCGCCCGGGAGTTCGGTGCTCGAGTGCAACGTGGACGAGCGTCTCCGCGACGTGTCGGCGGTCGCCGCGGGCGTCGCGAACTGCGTTCTCGTCGGCCCAGCGTTCGAGTTCGAAGCGGAGTCGCCGGCGGACCGGGCGGAGGAAGGGGACGACCCCGACGGCGATGTCGGCGAGCAGGAGGTGAAGATCGTGGCGATGGTCTGCGTGGGCTCGTTCGTGGGCCACGACCACGGCGAACTGCTGCGGGTCCAGCGTGGCGATCAAACCGGTCGACACCATCACCCGTCGACCCGCACCCGGCAGGGTGAGGGCGTACGGGAGATCGTCGTCGACAACCTCCATCGCGCCGGGTTCGACTCGTCGCAACCCATGCCAAGAGCGGCAGGCGAGCCAGACCCGATGCCCGGCGATGAGCGACCATCCGGTCGCCGTCGCACCGAGCCAGGGGTCGACCGAGGCGTGCACACCGAAGACCTCGTGGCACCATGCCAGGCCGCCCCCGATCGCGGGAGGGTGGGCGACGAACGCGGCGGCCGCGAGCGCGACCGCCGGAACGGCGGCAACGAGCGTCACACCCATGATCGCCGTCAACACCACAGCCGAGACGTCCGGTCGGAGCCGCCGATGCGCTCCAGACGCGGTCAGAGCCAACAGGATCGCGATGCCGAGCGGGGCGAGGCGCGCGATGTTCACGCGTGGTCCTCGTCGAGGAGACGACGGAGCGCCGCACGGTCGCGCCGATCCAATCGGCTCACGAACCCACTCAACGCCCCGGCGCGGTCGCGGGACGCAGCGAGCTCGGCGCGCATCCGGTCCGATACCAGGTCGGTCTCGGTGACCGTCGCGGTGTAGGCGAACGCTCGCCCGCGCCGTTCCCGAGATGTCAGCCCCTTGTCGTGCAGCCTGGTCAACACCGTCATCACCGTCGTGTACGCGAGGTCCCCGTCCAGGCGTTCGAGCACTTCGGTGGGGGTCATCGCCGAACCCCGGCCATCCCACAGCACGGCGAGCACCTCTCGCTCCAACTCGCCATCGGCACGACGTGCCATCCACGACCTCCTCGATCCATCGACCGTTGGCAGCCTAGGTTGCCAACGGTCGATGGACGGCTCGCCGCATCACCCAGCTACGACACTGCGTCGCAGTACGGGGTCGTCGTCGCTAGTGTGTCGGTCTCATGACGAACCGGCCGCTCGTTGCACAGGTGCGCACCATGGTCACGATCGTCGCGATGTCGATGGTGGCGCTCGTGGCGTGGCCGGCGTCCGTGTCGGCCCACACCGAGTTCGTGGCGTCCGTGCCCGAGGACGGGGCGGTTCTCGAAGCGCCGGTTGCGACGGTGACCCTGGAGTTCACGAATCCAGCCGTCGAATCCGGCGCCGGCTTCGAAGTGCTCGGGTCCGATGGTGCGATCCGCGAGCCGACGTCGCTCGATCCGACCGATGGCACGATGTTCATCGCGACGTTCGAACCACCCTTGGATGTCGGCGTGTACGGAATTCGCTGGGAGGTGCGAGCCGGCGATGCCCATCCCATCCAGGGTTCATTTCGGTTCACCGTTGCTGGTTCGCCTGATACGAGCGTCGCGCCCGATCCGACCGTGCCGCTCGGCACGACCGCACCCGGCGGGTCGGGCGTGCCGCCGACCACCTTGCCGGCGTCCGGTGTGCTGGGCCGATCCAGCTCGACGACGATCGCCCCGACCATCGTCGAGAGCGACGGATCGACCGTTTCACCCTCGCTCGACGAGTTCCTCGCCGCCGACGATCAACCGAGCGCCCTCGTCGGCCGCCTCGGTCGAGCGATGTCGATGGCCGGCACCATCTTCGCCGTCGGAGTCGTCGCGGCCCTCGTCGGGTTCGTTCGCGGCCGCCGCGATGAGCTCCGCGCACTCATCGGGTGGGTCCGTATGGCCGGGCTCGTCGTCATCGCCGGCGGTGTGATCGAACTCGCCGCGCTCGACGAAGCGCAGTCTTCGGCACTCGGCGACCTGATCGGCACGAAGCCGGGCGTCGCAGCCATCCTCAAGATCGTCGCGGGGTTGCTCATCTTGCTCGGCTTCGGCGAGCGTTCCGGCCGGCTCGCCGCCCCGCCGCGGTCGCTGTCGGCCGCAGTCGCCGTCGACACGCCACCCGACGCCCATCCCGGCGCGCGATCCGCCGACACGCCGGGCGGCGATCTGCGATGGATGCCGGATGTGACGGCGGTGTTCGGGCTCACCGGCGTGGCACTCGTTCTGGCCTCGTACTGGTTCGACGGTCACACGGTGAGCCGTGGACCGTGGGCCGTGCACGCGTTCGTGAACCTGGTCCACGTGGGGGCGGCGGCCGTCTGGGTCGGTGGCGTGTTCGCGATGGCGCTGTTGGCGGGGCTCCGCAGGCGCCGGACAGAGCACACAGGTCTGGCGGCGATGGTGGTTCGGTTCTCGTCGATCGCCGCTGTCTCGCTCGGATCGCTCGCCGTCGCCGGCCTCGTCATGACGTGGTTGGTGATCGACGGCCCGAGCGACCTCGTGTCGTCGGACTGGGGTCGGCTCCTGATCGCCAAGGTCGTCGTCGTGGCGGTGGCTGCGGGGATCGGTGCCTACAACCACTTCGCGCTGCGCCCCGCACTCGAACAGCGTCCCGACGACCCGTCGCTCGCCCGACATCTGCGCGTCTCGCTCGCGGTCGAATCGGCTGCTTTCGTCGTCGTGATCGTGCTGACGGCGGTCCTCGTCGGGGCAGCAACCTGACCGGCTGACGTCTCGCTCGAGACGTGACGCGACCTTCCAGTCGACGGGAAGGCGAACAACGGAGGCACACGTACGAGGCACGCGTCCAACGCCGCCCGATCAGCACCTCTGCCAGACTTCCCCCACCGCTACGACCACGAACGGCGCCACCACGCCCTCGGAGGTCACCCACCCATCAGTCGAGTGACACCAACCTGACGGCCGGGTACACCTAGTGCACAGGAGGATGACAGATGAAAGGCGACTTCTCGAGGAACACCTTCGATCGGCGGCGACACGTCAGCCGAGTGCTGATGCAGCAGGGACGCGTGCTCGTCGACGCGGACTGGAACGAGCAGACCAGCGCCCTGCTCCATTACCTGCGCACCGTCATCACCGACTTCTCCGGGCCGATCGCGGCCATCGGCGACTCGTTCCTGGTCGCCGATCTCCTCGACGGCGACGGCAACCCGATCCCCGACGACTTCGCGATCAGGGGAGATCACCTCTACCTCCACGGCATCCTCTGTGAGAACGACGGCGGGACGACGTTCTGGAAACAGCCCGTGCGACCGACGGACGATCCGTTCCCGCTCTCGGGAACCGTCCTGGCGTATCTCGACGTGTGGGAGCGTCACGTCACCCACGTGCAGTTGCCGTCCATCCGCGAAGTGGCCCTCGGGGGACCCGACACATGCAGCCGCGCAGTGGTCGTCTGGCGGGTCCGGATCGCAGACGGTGAGGAGGCCAGGATCGGCAGACCCGCCGACTGGTCTCGCGCCCGGTGGGATCAGCTCGTGGCAGGTTGGCAACCCGACCACCGTGGCTGGTTGCAGGCGTGGGCAGCCGAGCCGAGCGAGGACCTCGACGACGCGTGTGTGACACCGCCGGAGCATCGGTTCCGGGGATCCGGCAACCGGCTCTACCGGGTGGAGGTGCACGGGGCCGGAGTCGCCGGCGAAGCGAGCTTCATCTGGTCACGCGAGAACGGATCGATCGTCGTCCAGCTGCGTGGACTGTCTGGCACGACCGCGACCGTCGACACCGTGGGCCCTGACGAGCTGTACTCGTTCGCGCCCGGGGACTGGGTCGAGTTCATGGACGATCGAACGGAGTTGGACGGTCTCCCCGGTGTGCTGGCTGAGGTCGTGGCCGTCGACCCGATCGACCGGACCCTCGAACTCGATCCGGCCGGCACGCTCCTGCCCGACTTCGACGCCGTCGCCTCGTATCACCCGATCCTCCGCCGGTGGGACCATCGCCACGACATCGAGGGCGCAGGTCGCAGCGCCGCGGATGGAGCGCTCCTCATCGACGAGGGGGCGCCGATCGCCCTGGAGGACGGGGTCTTGGTGCGGTTCGTCCCTGTCGAGAACGAGAACGAGCCGGCGCATCGGTACCGGACGGGCGACTACTGGCTGATCCCGGCTCGCACCGAGACCGGCGATGTCGAATGGCCCTCGGACGACGACGGCCCGGCTGTGATGCCACCGATGGGCATCACCCACCAGTACGCACCGGTCGCCCTCCTCACGCCCGATGCGCCCACGGTCGACCTCCTCGCCGACCACCGCACGAGTCCTGGCTCGTGAGTCGTGTCCGCGCACGGCATTCGATCCGCCCCGAGCCGAGGAGGTCTTCGGTCTCGGTTGTCGGACGTTCCGTGACGCGGTCGTCATCCGGGAGCGCAGTTTTGGATCGGGCCGTTCCGCCGCGCACCGAGGTGCGACGGACGGCTGCCTCGCATCGACGGAACGCGACTGGGCTTTCGGGCGGAGCTGACCTCCGGGCGGAGCGATGTGTCGTCGTGTCGACGCGGTCCGCTTCAGTCTTCAGGCGACTCTCAGCGGTGGTGGTGTCCAGGTGCCGTCGAGCACCTCCGGCCGCGGATCGTAGAGCCGCATGGTGATGCCCAGTGACCCGGCTGGCGCTGGGAGCCAGTTGGCACGCCGGTCGTCGCCGGGGTCGGTGTGTTGCAGGTACAGATCGAGCGATCCGTCGGCGTTGTACACGAGCGGGTCGCGGTCGCCGAGCGCATATCGGTCGAGGTCGTTGGGCGCGGTGAAGCCGTCGCCGTCGTACATCGTGACCGACCAGAACGCGTCGACCGGCGGCAGGGCGTCGGCGTCGAAGTGGAGGACGTAGTCGACCTCGCCAACGGGTGTGTTCCCTGCCGCGTCGTGGAACAGGACCGGGTAGACGGCGTCCTCGACGAGGTTGGCGCCGAGGCCGATCTTGGCGATGATGGCTCGTCGCCAGTAGTCGGTGCCGTAGACCCCCATCGTGAACGTCGGTTGGCTCCATCCGTCGACGACAGGGTGCATGGCCGTCAATCGCTCCATCCTGGCCTGCGCCGACACGGCTCCGGCCTCGATCGCATCGCGTGTTCCGGTATCGAGTGCGTCGATGTCGAACGGTTCGCCCGCGACCAGGCCCAGTCGACGCATGCGGGCCAGGAGCGGCTGGTCGACGAGGTGGGGCGGGTGGTGCAGCATCAGGTCGGCGGTGCGCCGGAGGAGCTCGGCGCCAGAAAGTGACAGCACCTGGTCGACCGGTGCGGTCGTCATGTCGATCGAGTCGTCCTGCATCGAGGTCGGCACTGCCGGCGCAGCGGGCCAGGCCGACAGCGGGGTGGCGACGAATCCGTCCTGCACCTCGCGCACGGCCGCGTAGTCAGCGGTGCCATTGGTCTGGGTCCGGCCGACCACCCAGCCGATCGATGTGGGTGCGTCGATCCGCTCCACCCCGTCGGGCAAGGTGCCCGACCATCCCGGGCCGACGAGCGCGTACTGGCCGGCGGCGGTGCCGGTGGTGCGTCGTCCAACGAGGGCGAAGACGTCGGTCCACATGTCCATGAAGGGAAGCATGTAGTAGCGGCCGGCGGTGTCGGGTACGGAGATCACGATCGGTTCGTCACTGAGGTCGAACCACAGGATCGAGTACAGGGTGTCGAAGTTCGGGCGGACGACCTCTTTGAAGTCACCGGGCGGGAACGCCTGCATGTGGGTGAACAGGTTCATCGGCCCGAATCCTGGCTTGAGGCCGGCCGGGACGTTGGTGGTGATCTGCCTCGTCACCTCCATCAACACGATCGGGAAGCCGAACAGGTACGCGTCTTCCGCGATCCGGACGAGTTGGCCGGAGCCGGTCTCGGGTGCAGTGGTCATGTCGCTCTTCTTTCGTTTCGTTGTCAGTTCAGGATCTGGAGGGCGTCGCCGAGCAGGCTGACGCCGAATACGACGATCAGGACCGCCATGACGGCGGTGTTGTTGCGATCAGCCATGCCTTGGCGCTGTCGGGGGTCGGGTCGAGCCGTTGCCGGGCGATCAGGGAGCCGACCACGGGAACGTGACGAGGGCACCACCGACGACCCACGCGACCATGAACGAGACGCTGTTGACGCGAGCCCGGCCACGGAACAACATCCACGCTGCTCCATCGCGGCACTCCTCTCAACACTCATCAGCGGTACCTGGCAACTGACGGTCCGGCACCGCCCGTCCGGCAACAGGGCCGGGCGCCGGTTCATCAAAGCATGTCACGTCGCACCTCCACATCCGATCCTGTGTCTCATCGTGTTCACGGTGTTGGGTGGTCGGGTAGGGACGAACGTCAGGAAGCAGTCGGCACGGTCGGGTCTGGCTTGAACGGTGCGGGTCGGTGAGGGCCGTCGGCCTCTGGTCGGCACCGGGGCGGTGCTGCACAATTCAGGACCACGCAGGAGGATCACCATGACCGAGAACCAGACGATCTTGATCGCCGGCGCGACGGGTTCGATCGGCTACGCAACGGCGCTCGTCTTGGCGAAGCGCGGCGCCAGAGTCGCGTTGCTCGGTCGCAAGGCCGAGAAGCTACGTTCCAGAGCAGACTCGATTCGTGACGCGCTGACCGCTGCGGGGGTCGAACACGAGGTCACCGACGTCGCAACGCTGGTGATCGACTTCTCCGACATGGATTCGGTGCGAGCCGCGGCCGACGAGGCGTTGAACCGGTTCCCTGCCATCGACGGCCTGGTGCTGTCGGTTGGCGCGCTCATCCAGGGCGGGCCGACGGTCTTGCCGAGCGGGCACGAGGTGATGTTCGCGACCAACGTCATTGGGCCGTTCCTGTTCACCAATCTGTTGCTCGATCGGATGCAGCAATCCGATGGGCTCGTCGTGCACGTCATCGCGCCGTTCCACGAAGCCCTCGACTGGGATGACGTGGAGAGCCTCGAGCAGCACCGACCGATGAAGGCGTTCAACCGGACGAAGGAATGCAACCGGATCATCGCCGGTGAGCTCGCCCGTCGATCCGCTGGAAAGATCTCCTCGGTGGCGTTCGATCCGACGTTCGTCCTCGACCAGTCGGATCCAGAGCTCAAAGATCGGTGGCCGTCCGGATTCGCCGGCTTCGTCTGGCGCGTGATGGCGATCTTCCGTGCCAAGCCGCCCGAGGTCGCCGGTGAACCGCTTGCCGAGCTGATGCTCTCGTCTCCCGACCGGAGTTCTCTCAACGGCGCCCTCTACGTGCTCGACCAGCGCTCCGACAAGCGCGACGAAGCGATGAACGACGAAGTCGAAGGTCAACGACTGTGGGATCGACTGGAACTGATGACAGCGCCGTCACGTCGATGAGCAGCGAGGCAGCGAGTCCGAGGACGGCCGTCCCATGCCAGGACCCGAGAGATCGCCGACGAAGCCAAGCACTCCATCCGTCCGAACGGAGAGACACGATGCAACTCGAATCTGCAAGACACCCCGGTGGGCCGACAGCGGAAACGGTCCGACCGCACCGCCGACTCGCCCGCACCCGTGTCGCCGCGTCACGTCGGCGCCTCGATGAGACGGTGCAGCTGTGATCTGGGCGTTGCTGGCAATCCTTGGGATCCCGATCTGGCTGATCGTCGGGACCCTCATCGGCATCTTGCTGACGCGTCGCGCGTTCAAACAACAGCCGGGTGTCTTCATCGTCGCAGTACGAGCAGACAACGCCACCAAGTGGCCTCGGCAGCCCGCCCACGGCCGCCTGGTTCATGATGTCCTCGTGCTCAACCGTGGAGCCGCACTCCTGCGTACCGAGATCCACGCCATCAGTGCGGTCGACGGACTCGACATCGGTGACGGGCCCAAGAAGCCCCCCGACGCGGTTGGCCGCCTCGTCACCCTGGATGACGGAACACGCCTCGAGCTCGCGCTCGCCAGCACCGACGCCACACGTCTCGACGGTGTCGTCAGCGACGCCCCGTCGGCCCGCTGAAGTCTCCGATCGAGCTGATCCGGTCCGGCGCCCGGGCGTTCACGTCCTGTTGCCCAGGATCATCACCTCGGCTCGACCGGCGGGCCCTCGTCATCGCTGTGAGGAGCGCTCCACCGACCAGCTGGATACGGGCGAAGTGCGTCGGCCGGGCCTGTCGCCGCGTTGCGGCGGTGACCGTCGATGCGCAGTCAGGTCCGACTCTGTCCGACATCCGTGTCAGCGGCGGGGCTGCCGGGTTCGAGACCTTCGACGGCTCGAGTGAGCGCGTCCAGACGGGATTGCGTCTCGCTTTCCGACGTCTGAGCCACGAGCGGGCCCATGATGCGGCCGACCAGCCTCGACACGATCAGCAGTTCGCTGCGTGCGAACTGCTGCACCATCGGCAGCCGCGGCGGCCGCCACAATGCCGTGTCGAGGCGCGGCGACTCGGTCACCGGTCGGTTCGGTAGCTTCGATGGGGGCATCCGAGGCGATGGCCGGCTTGGTGACCATCAACGTGGTGCTGACCACGAACGCCCAGACCGAGAACACCAGCCCGATCGGCCGTGTCACCAGCGGGATGATGAACAGCGCGAGTCCGGTCACCGTGGAGCGCACGGTCAGCCAGCGCGGTGCGATGTCCGACTGTCGGAACAGAGTTGCCGTGGCGAGCACGAAGAACTCCTGGAATCGGTAAGGGGGGCGACGATCAACAGCATCGATCCGCCGGCACCCGCTGCCAGCGACACCGAGGCGGGGCTCACCGTCCCCCATCGAGAATCGTCACCGCAACCGCTGGCGATGCCAGCAAGCCGGTTCCGGTCAACCCGGTCGCAAGCAGGATCAATGCCGATCCGAAGAACGCCGTAGCGAAGAACCGGTTCTCCCGGTGGCCCAGCCGCCGTCGGATCACGGCCACGAACCACAGGAACGCCACGGATCCCACCGTCAAGAGATTCGACCCCATGATCAGTCTGGCTCGATTTCCGCCGTCGTCGAACCAGGCGCGCAACTCCGTGTCGTCGAGGCTGAGGCTCGGGAACTGGGACAACGATTCCAGCGCGACGACCGTCAGCACCGACGAGGCCAGGCCGGCCGCCGCTGCCGCCTCCACCGACACAGCGCGACGATGAAGCGCGAAACTCGATGCTCGTCGTCGGCGTTTACGGGACGTGTGTGCGGATGATCGGTCATGTCGCTCGGATCGGAGGTCCCGCCGGAGACGCCTCGACGACCAGGACGACCTCGCGATGTCACGGCCGGGCCGATACCTGGCGGTTGTCACCGGTGTGTGCGTGCGAGGGTGGACCGAGCCACGCGCTCGGAACCCGGCGGCTCGCGAGCTGAGTTGGAGCGCTCGTGTCCGAGTACCGGCGTCGTCGATCTCAACGGCTGGACGCTTTCAACGTTGGCAAGGCAGCCGGACGTGAACCCCGGGGCGTCGGCTCCAATGGGCTCGGCGGGAACTTCAGATGGTCGACGACAGCGTCGAGACGTGTGGCGTCGGCATGACCGATGTCGGCCGCAGGATGAACGGGGTAGCTACCGGGGTAGCCACCTCGCCAGCGCTGGGAACGGCGACTGTTCGGATGGACCGCCGGCGATCCGCCCACCGGCGCGTCGGCGAGACCACAGCCCCGTGCCCTGCTCTCCTGCCGGGGACTCGGATCGCGTGTTCTACAGTCTCGGCGGTGCGGCTCGGCCTTTTCGACCGGCACAGCGAGGAGCAGAGATGGACATGCGGGAATACCACCCTGGGTCAGCGTTCTCCGGAGTCATCGGGCGAACCGTCGAGGAGTCGTCACCGGCGTGGCCGGAACCCAAACGAGCTCGTGAGGGTGCGCCGAACGTGCTGTTCGTGGTGCTCGACGACACCGGATTCGCGCAGCTCGGGTGTTACGGATCGCCGATCGCGACGCCCAACATCGATCGGTTGGCCGACAACGGCCTGCGGTACAACAACATGCACACCACAGCGCTGTGTTCGCCGACACGAACGTGCATCCTCACCGGTCGCAACCATCACTCGAACGCGATGGCCTGTATCACCGAAGCGTCGACGGGCTATCCAGGGTCGAACGGCAACATCCCGTTCGAGAACGGGTTCCTCTCCGAGATGCTGCTCGATCACGGCTACAACACCTTCGCGATCGGCAAGTGGCACCTCACGCCCGCCGATCAGATCTCGGCTGCCGGTCCCTACGATCGCTGGCCGCTCGGCCGCGGGTTCGAGCGCTATTACGGATTCTTGGGCGGTGAGACGCATCAGTACTACCCCGAGCTGGTGTACGACAACCACACGGTCGAGCCTCCGGCCCGCCCCGAGGACGGTTACCACGTCACGGAGGATCTGGTCGACAAAGCGATCTCGTTCATCAGTGACTCCAAGCAGGTCGCGCCCGACAAGCCGTTCTTCATGTACTTCTGTACGGGGGCGATGCATGCACCGCATCAGGTGGCCAAGGAGTGGTCCGACAAGTACGCCGGTGCCTTCGATGACGGATGGGGTGTGTATCGGGAAGCGGCCTTCGCCCGGCAGAAGGAGCTCGGCATCGTCCCCGCTGACGCTGAGTTGTCGCGCCACGATCCCGATGTGCCCGATTGGGACACGTTCGGGGCCGACGAGAAGCAGCTGTACTCACGGATGATGGAGGTCTTCGCGGGGTTCCTCGAGCACACCGATCACCACATCGGTCGGTTGATCGGTCACCTGGAGCGGCTCGGCGAGCTCGACAACACGATCGTGATGGTGATCTCCGACAACGGGGCGAGCTCCGAGGGCGGGCCGCAGGGTTCGGTGAACGAGAACCTGTTCTTCAACAACGTGCCCGAGTCGCTCGAGGAGAACCTCGCCGCGATCGACGAGCTCGGTGGTCCGACGACGTTCAACCACTACGCCTGGGGATGGACGTTCGCCGGCAACACGCCGTTCCGGCGATGGAAGCGCGAGACGTATCGGGGTGGCATCTCCGATCCATTCATCGTGCACTGGCCGGACGGTGTCAGCGCCAAGGGCGAAGTGCGAGAGCAGTACGCCCACGCGATCGACATGGTGCCCACGATTCTCGAGGCGGCGGGGATCGACCCGCCACAGTCGGTCAAGGGGGTGACCCAGGCACCGATCGAGGGTGTGAGTCTCGCTCACACGTTCAACGACCCGGGTGCGACGTCGCGGCGTAACACCCAGTACTTCGAGATGATGGGCCACCGTTCGATCTACCACGACGGGTGGCGGGCGGTCTGTCCGTGGCCCGGGGCGTCGTTCACCGAATCCGGTGGCAAGTTCGGTGATCCGATCTCGAAGGACAAGCTGACAGAACTCGACGCCGAGCACTGGGAGCTGTACCACGTCGCCGAGGACTTCGCCGAGAATCACGACGTCGCGGCCGCACACCGGGACCGCCTGATCGCACTGATCGGGATGTGGTACGTCGAGGCCGGCAAGTACCACGTCCTCCCGGTCGACGGCCGGGGAACGGCGCGCTTCGCCGAGCAGCGTCCACAGTTGTCACCGAACCGCGACCGGTACGTGTACTACCCTGGCACGCAGGGCATTCCGACGAACGCAGCGGCGGTCGTCCTCAACCGTTCGCATGCGATCGTCGCCGACGTCGAGATCCCCGAGGATGGCGCCGAAGGGGTGATCGTCGTGCACGGCGGGACCGACGGGGGCTACGGGCTGTACATCAAGGACGGCAAGCTCACGTGGGTGCACAACTACGTCGCGCGTGACTACCTGACCGTGGTGTCGACCGAGGACGTACCCTCCGGTCGTCACCAACTGCGATTCGAGTTCGAGGTCACCGGTCCACCCGACTTCGCAAGCGGGAAGGGGACACCCGGTCGGGCCCAGTTGTACTTCGACGAGCGTTTGGTCGCGAGCGCCGACATTCCGGTGACCACACCGCTGTCGCTCGGGCTCACGGCACCGCTGACGATCGGTGAAGCGCCGGGCGCGCCGGTCTGCCCCGACATCGATCAGCAGCCGTTCGCCTTCACCGGTGTGATCCATTCCGTCACGTACGACGTGACCGGCGACCTCATCGAGGACGACGAGCTCACGCTTCGCCGGCTGATGGCTCGTCAGTGAACCAACGCTCGTGACATCGGATGGTGACGGGTGCTGCGCGCCCCGACGAGAAGAAGACCACGCTGACTCCGCCCGCGGCGTGACGGCTCCACCGGCAGTCGCCCCGGTTTCGGGAGCGGCCGGTGGGATCCACGCCGGCGATCTCGTGGAGCTTCCCGGCGGCACGTTCGTGATGGGCACCGACGAGCCGTTCCGGTATCCCGGCGATGGTGAGGGCCCGGCCCGCGAGATCACGCTCCACCCGTACCGGATCAGCAAGTACTCGGTCACCGACACACAGTTCCGATCGTTCGTCGACGACACCGGCTACCGCACCGAGGCCGAGCGATTCGGCTGGTCGTTCGTGTTCCACCTGTTCCTCCCGGATGACTTCCCGGACACCAGGGGGGTGGCGGCGACACCGTGGTGGCGGCAGGTGTACGGCGCCGATTGGGCCCATCCGGTCGGCCCCCAGTCGGATCTCGAGGGCCTCGCCGGTCATCCGGTCGTCCACGTCTCCTGGAACGACGCTCAGGCGTACTGCAGCTGGGCCGGCGTCCGGCTCCCGAGCGAAGCCGAGTGGGAGATGGCGGCCCGCGGAGGTCTGGTGCAGAAGCGGTTCGTGTGGGGCGACGAGCTGGCACCGCGGGGCCGGACCATGTGCAACATCTTCGAAGGGAACTTTCCCATCGAGAACACCGCCGAGGACGGCTACGTCGGTACGGCGCCGGTCGATGCGTTCCCCGCCAACGGGTTCGGCCTGCACAACATGGCCGGCAACGTGTGGGAGTGGTGCGACGACTGGTTCCACTCGGATTTCCACATCGATGGTCCGAGGGTCGATCCACACGGTCCGCCGAGTGGCGAAGCCAAGGTGATGCGGGGTGGCTCCTATCTCTGCCACGACTCGTACTGCCATCGGTACCGGGTCAGCGCCCGCAGCTCGAACACCCCTGACTCGTCGACCGGCAACCTCGGCTTCCGTGTCGCCGCCGGACCAGCGGTGAGCACGAGCTCCGACGAGAACCACGACGTGGGCCCTCCAGCTCGAACCCGCGCTCCTTCCGGCACCTGCGCGTAGCGGAACGCCCGGGACCGGGTCCCATCCAAACGTCACACCAGGATTGGCTCGGGCCTGCGACCGAACCTCACTCAGCGAGCGCCACCCGTCATCCGCACAGGATCCCGAACTCGCAGGCGAACATCCGCTCGACCGCGGCCCAAGGCTCGGGCTCTCGGTGACCTTCTTCGCCTTCGCCACGAGCGGCATCACGTTCATGAAGCTGTTCGGTCTCGGGTTGGGCATCGCGGTCCTCGTCGACACCTTCGTCGTCCGGGCGCCCTGGTGCCGGCGCTGATGAAGCTCGCCGGCGACGCCAACTGGTGGGCGCCGGCCTGGGCCCGTTCGTCGCGTCAGCGGTTGAGCGATCATCGATGTTCACGGTCGATCAGGTCTTCGCAGCAGTGGAACTCCCGCGGCCGACCCGCTCCGACGTCATCTGCCGCGCCATGCTCGCCGACGCCGACATCGCCCTGTACCAGCCCGCCGACCGTGCCGCTTGACATGGGAGAGTGGGACGCCAACCGTCGTTTGGTTCGGCGGGGTGGCAGTGGTGCTCGGGAAATGTGCGTTGTGCTGGTTGATTGCACCCTTCGCGCTGAACCGGCGGTAGCCCACGATGACCGTTGTCGTCCTGTGCGTGAGGCACGGGTGAGGTACGCACGCCGGCGTGATGATGCGGCCTCGTACTGGTCGCGACGCTCGTCTCGGTCGTTCTGTTTGACAGACCGTGCGCCTGCCCTTATATTCGTCTAGAGACGAAATAGATCGTAAAACGACGAATCTATGGGGCCTGTGCCGCAGTACAGATGAGATCCGTCGTCCGAACGAGAGGGGCAAGCATGCAGACCGGTGCGGCGGTGAGCAGATCGACACGTGCCGGGTGGTCATTCCTGATCCCGTTCCTCGTCGTGTACCTGCTCTTCGTGCTGTACCCCGTCGTCCAGGCGATCTGGATGGGCTTCTTCGAGCGGGATCTCTTGACCATCGATCGGCAATCCTGGATCGGCTTCGACAACTACGAGCGCATGTTCTGGGGCGACGGCCTGACGTGGCAACCCTTCACGATGTGGCCGTGGCGCCTCGCCGGTCTCGCAATATTGATTCCGGCCTATCGAGCAGTGCAACGCGGCGGCCTGTCGTTCCGAGCGTTCGTGTTCCTCGCGTCCACCGTGGTGGTGGTGTTCGTCGGTTTGATGGGGATCCATCCCGGCGACGACGGTCGCTGGTCCGACTCTCAGTTCTGGCCGTCGTTCGGCAACACGCTCGTCTTCGTGATCTTGTCGACGCCGACGATCGTCGGCGTCGGCCTGCTGTTGGCGCTGGTGCTCAACCGGCCCGGCAAGTTCGTCGGGCTGTTGCGCACTCTGTTCTTCGCTCCGTACGTCCTCTCAGTTGCCGTCCTGACCCTCATCTGGGCGTTCCTGCTGAACCCTCAGCTCGGCCTGATCGGCGCCTTGTGGTCGAAGATCGGTCTCGAGCCGGTGAGTTGGCTCAACGATCCGAACCTCGCGATGCCCACGATCGTGGTCGTGAGCCTCTGGTGGACCGTCGGGTTCAACGTCGTCCTGTTCTTGGCCGGCCTCCAGGACATCGACCGGTCGCAGTACGAGGCGGCAGCACTCGACGGCGCCAACGGTTGGCAGATCTTCTGGTACATCACGGTACCCGGGCTCAAGCGCACGACGTTGCTGGTGGTGGTGCTGCAGATCATCGCCTCGTTCCAGATCTTCGGACAGGTGTTCATCCTCACGAGGGGTGGACCGAACGGTGCGACGAGAGTGTCGATCCAACACATCTACGAGAGCGCGTTCCGAGATGCCGAACTCGGGTATGCGTCGGCGATGTCCGTGTTCCTGTTCGCCGTGATGATGGTCGTATCGGCGCTCCAGTTCCGTTTCATGGGAGGCGATGAATCATGACCGCCGTGATGATCGACGACAAGGCACTCTCAGCGGCTCGACGCCGGAACGCCCGTATCAAGAAGTGGTCGTTCAACCTCTTCCTCGGCTTCGCCGTCGTGATCTGGATCGTACCGCTCATCTGGATGGTGTCGTTGTCACTCAGCGACAACGAGGCACTCCAGCGCGACACGACGAGCTTGTTGCCGGTGGAGCCCACCTTCGACAACTTCACCACGTTGTTCGACAGCGGAACGACGCCGACATGGCTGTGGAACAGCGTCGTCGTCACGGTGGCGACGACGGTGCTCACTCTGATCTTGTCGTCGATGGCCGGCTATGCGTTCGCGCGAGTTCCGTTTCGAGGCAAGAAGTTCGCCTTCCCACTCGTGCTCGCCGGTCTGATGGTCCCGAAGGAGGCGATGTTCATCCCGCTGTTCCTGATCTTCGCCGACTTCGATCAGCACAACACCTACCACGCACTGGTGCTGCCGCGGATCGCGGCACCGCTCGGCGTGTTCATCATGACGCAGTTCTTCAGCGCCGTACCGCCCGAGATCGAGGAGGCCGCGGTGATCGACGGAGCGACCCGTTGGAAGATCTTCTGGAAGATCATGCTGCCGATGTCGGTGCCTGCGCTCACCTCGCTCGGCATCTTCACCTTCGTGCTGACCTGGAACGATTTCCTGTGGCCACTCGTGTCGGCCACCGACCCCGACATGTTCACGATCACGACGGGTCTGGCATCCCGGCAGGGCAACTTCGCGCAGGCCAACGCTCTCGGTGACCTGATGGCCCAGGGAGTGTTCGCAAGCGCTCCATTGCTGATCTTGTTCTTCATCTTCCAGCGCCAGGTCATCCGGGGGATATCACTCGGCAGCGGAGGCAAATGAGCATGAGTCCGCGACCACGTTTGGCGATTTCACAACGAAACCAACCAACCGGCCACGACCTGCGGCCGAGGTCCGAGGAGGGGCCAGCATCATGACGACTCGAACCACCAGCTCCTTGAAGCGGAAATTCGCCGCTCTCGGCGCCCTCGCTTTGGTCGTGACCGCCTGTGGCGGCGACGACGATGCAGAACCCGCAGACGAACCACCGGCCGAGTCGACCGACAGTGGCGACGACGATGCCGGTGGCGACGAGGCGACCGCTGAGGAGGAAGCCGGCGGCGATGCGCAAGCCGGCGGCGGCGTCGTCATCCAACTCGCCCGGTTCTTCGGCGACTGCGCCGAGGACGTCGATGGTGTGACCGATGTGACGCAGGCGACCACGGAGTGTGAGTCCATCCAGATTCTCGAGAACGCCTTCAACGCAGCCGACAACGGCATCACGATCGAGAAGGTCGGCGGTCAGGCCTGGGGCGATTACTACACGCAGCTCAGTACCGCCTTCGCCGGCGGTGACGTGCCGAACGTTGCGGTGATGCACCAGCATCGCCTTCCCGATTTCGCCGGCCGCGATTTGCTCATGCCGCTCGACGACGCGTTCGGCTCGAGCGAGGTCATCGACTTCGACGACTACACCCAGCCTGCGCAAGATGCGGCACGCAACGACGGAACCACGTATGCGTTGCCCTTCGACATCCATGCGTCGCTGTGGCACATGAACGTCGACATCTACGAAGAGGCCGGGCTCACGGACGCCGATGGTGCGCCGATCATGCCGACCTCGACCGACGAACTGATCGAGCAGTGCGTGGCGATCGAAGGGGCCGGCTATCAGTGCTTCGCCCACGATTGGTTCGAGTTCGGCGTTGGCTCCAGACTGTTCCTCGCTCTCGTCCAGCAGCAGGGCGGCACCCTGACCGACGACGGTGGCGTCGCCATTCCCGACTCGGTCGAAGGACAAGAAGCGCTGCGGTTCCTCAACGAACTCGCCGAGCACTCCGACCCACAGCAGGGCTACACCGACTCCCAGACGGCGTTCCTCAACGGCGAGGTGGCCATCCTCCACAACGGCACCTGGGTGGTCGATCAGTACAACCGAGAAGCCGGCTTCACGTATCTCGCGACGAACGTTCCCAATCTCTACGACGAGCCGTCGGTGTGGGGTGACTCGCACATGTGGGTGCTTCCCGCATCGTCCAACGAAGACCCGGCCGTGGCCGCTGCGTCGATGGAGTTCCTCGAGTTCCTCTACGAGAACATCCCGAACTGGGCCAGGAGCACCGGCCACATCGCGCCGCGTACGTCCATTCTCGAAGGCGGTGTCCTCGACGACGCGCCGCAGCGCGCCAACTACGCCGAAACAGCATCGATCGCAGGCCTCGTGCCGGCCGTCGACGGTTGGGCCGGCGCATGGGATGCGCTCTCTGAAGAACTCAACGCCACCTGGGTGACCGGCAAGGATCAGGGCTCGGCCCTCTCTGATGCCGCCGCTCGGATGAACGAAGAACTCGGTAGCTGACCCACGTGCTCCCTCACGGGGATGGCCCGCACGCGCCGGGCCATCCCCTGAGGTCGAAGGGACTGGACATTGCGGCAGAGCAAGGCGCTGGAAAAGGGATGGAAATTCGCCCCCGACCTCGACGCACCCGCCGTCATCCCCGGCGGCGACCTCGCACCGCCGGAGATCGGCTGGCGCGATGTGCGCGTGCCGGGTTATTGGCAGTTGCAGTTCCCCGAACTGGCACGTTCGACCGGCGTCGGTTGGTACCGCCTCGAGTTCGACCTGGATCACATCTGGCTGGCGAGCGAGTCCTTGACGATCGAGTTCGGCGCCGCGAGCCACTTCTGCCAGGGCTGGCTCAACGGACAGTACCTCGGGTCCAACGAGGGTGGGCACCTGCCGTTCTCGTGGTCGCTCGTCGCGGCAGGTCGACCCGGCGCCAACGAACTGTACGTTCGGGTCGTCTCCCCGTCCGGGGATCGGTCGAGGTACCGGGAGTTCCCGTTCGAAGAGACCCTGCACGGCAAGCAGAGCTGGTACGGCCCGACCGGAGGTCTGTGGCAACAGGTGAGCCTCCACGCCCGAACCGGTCTTGCCATCGACCGGCTCGACATCGAGCCGAACGTGAGCGAGTGCACCGTGCGAGTCCGGGCGGAGCTGTCCGGGCGCACCACGCACCGTGACGAGCGCATCGAGTACAGCATCATGGCCCCGGACGGGGTCGCGGTGGCCGTTGCGACGGCGGCGCCGGAGCAATCGACCGATATCGATCTGGGAGATCATCGGCTGCAGCTCTGGTCGCCGGACTCGCCGTCGCTGTACTTCATCCTCGCCAAGGTGATCGTCGACGGCGTCACCTTCGACATCGTCGAGAAGCGATTCGGTCTCAGGACGTTCGACCAGGTCGGGGGCCGCTTCGTCCTCAACGGTGAACCGGTCGTGCTGCGTGGCGTGTTGGACCAGGATTACTGGGACTCGCCGGGCGTTCCCGTGTCCGGGGACGAGATCGCAGAGCGCTTCTCGACGGTGAAGTCCATGGGGTTCAACATGATCCGATGTCACACCAAGGTGCCGGACCCTCGATACCTGGACCTCGCAGACGAACTCGGGATGCTCCTCTGGTGTGAGCTGCCGACCACCTCGCGGCTCACGGGCGCAGCGCGCAGCCGGATCGAGGAACTTCTCCAGGCGGTGATCGCACGCGACCACCATCATCCCTCGATCGTCGTCTGGGGTATCGCCAACGAGGCATGGGGGTTCGACCTCGTCGGGAGCGCAGAGCACCGTGCGTGGCTCAACCAGCTCTACCACCGGGCGAAGGCGGAGGCACCCGACCGTTTGATCGTCGACAACTCGCCGTGCACGCCGAACTTCCATGTCGAAACCGACATCGAGGACTACCACTTCTATGCGGTGATCCCGGAGATGCGCGAGCGCTGGGACGACTTCCTCGAAGCGTTCACCGGACGTGCGGACTTCACGTTCAGTCCGCATGGCGATGCCCGCCGGACCGGTACCGAGCCATTGGTCGTTTCCGAGTTCGGGGCCTGGGGTCTCCCGGATCTCAGCGACTTGATCGACGAAGCGGGTCGGGAACCGTGGTGGTTCGAGTCAGGACACGAATGGGCCGGCGGTGCGGCCTACGTCCACGGATTCGTCCAGCGGTACGAACTCTGGCACCTCGACAAGGTCTTCGGGAGCTGGCGGAAGTTGTGCGACGAAACCCAACGACGCCAGTTCGAGACGTTGCGCTATCAGATCGAGACCATGCGCGCCCGTCCTGAGATCGCCGGCTACGTCCTGACCGAACTCAGCGACGTGTATTGGGAAGCCAACGGGCTGCTCGACATGACCGGTCGACCGCGTGGCTTCGCCGATCGGGTCGCTTCGGTGAATCAGTCGCCGATGGTCGTGGCCAAGGTCGACCGCACCGCCATCTGGGATGGCGACACCGTGGGAGTCGAGGTCACGGCCGTGAACGACGGGCTGGACCGTCACGGGGTGCAGCTCCGCTGCGGCCTCGCCGAAACCGGGGAGTTCACTTCCGGCGAGACGCAATCGCTTGCTCCACTCGGCCACCACCCGACCGCCCGCTTCGAGGTCACGGCAACCTGTGACGAGCGGCCGCGCCTCACGTCGATCGAATGTTCGCTGGTCAGTGACGGGGCGCGAGCGGCCACGACCGACCAACCTCTGCTGGTCGTCCCGAGGACGGGCCTGCACGTGCACGCCGGTCGACCGATCTCGGTGAATGACGGTGCCCTCGCATGTCGGCTCCGCGATTTGGGCTACCACGTCACCGATGAGCATGCGGACCTTCGCGTCCTGCAACGGCTCGGGCCTGCCGATCACGACTTCATCGAGGCCGGCGGCAAGGCGCTGCTACTGGCCGACGACACCGACGCATTCGGCGACGGCTTCGGTGAGTTCCCCAAGATCGAGCTGAAGGCGTGGCATGACGCACTCTTCGGTGGAGGCGAGTGGGTCTCGGCGTTCTCGTGGCTCCGGCGTATCGAACGGTTCGCCGAACTGCCGGGCGGGCCGATGATGGATTCGTTCTTCGAGGGGCTCGCTCCCTCCGTCGTGATCACCGGTGTGCCTCCAGCACGCTTCGAACATGACGTGCTCGCCGGTGTGTTCGCCGGTTGGGTCCACCAGGTCGCGGCCCTCGTCGTCCGACACCATGCCGGTCTGGGGAGCGTCCTGATTTCTACGCTGCGATTGACAGGGCAACCAGTCGGCGACGATCCGCTCGCCGACTGGTTGCTGCATCGCCACATCGCGACGGCTTGGGAGCAGCATTGAACATGAACAACGAATCAGCACGTACGGGGAGCATCCTGGAGGTGCAGCTCGGCAGCGAACACGGGGCGCAGGTGATCCGTGCGCTCTCCAACGACGGGCGTGCCGCGATCCTCCAGCTGCTCCAGAGTCGGACGCTCAACGTCGGCGAGATCGCGAAGGCACTCGGCGCCACGATGTCCGCGACGAGCGAGAACATCAAGATTCTCTCCGAGTCGAAGCTGATCACCACGGAGATGACACCGGGGACGCGGGGCCTGCAGAAGTCATGCGGCCGAGCTGTCGACGCCGTCGTCATCAAGCTGCCTGCTCCGTCCCCACGGGCCGGGCGCGTGCTGGAGCTGTCGATGCCGGTCGGAGGGTTCACGGACTTCGAAGTGCATCCGACCTGTGGATTGCTCAACACGCAGGGCGCAATCGGGATGTTCGACGACGTTCGTTCGTTCTACGAACCCGAACGCGTCGAGGCCGAGCTGCTGTGGTTCCATCACGGCTGGGTCGAGTATCGCTTCCCGAATCGGGTCCGACGCGGTGAGCGGGTGACGAGCCTGCAGCTCAGCATGGAGGTCTGCTCAGAAGCGCCGCTGCACAACGAGCGTTGGCCGTCCGACATCCACGTCTCGGTGAACGGCAACGACATCGGTGTGTGGACGAGCCCCGGCGACTTCGGTGGTCAGCCCGGTGCCCTCACACCAGAGTGGTGGAGCACGGCCAATACCCAGTTCGGACTGATGAAGGTCTGGCAGGTCACTCACTCGGGCTCGTACATCGACGGTGTGCGGCTGTCCGACACCACGCTCGACGACTTGGCCATCGACGATCAAGACTTCTTGTCCGTGCGGATCGGCGTTCCGTCCGACGGCGGGAACGTCGGCGGCATCAACATCTTCGGCAGCAGGTTCGGGAACTACCCGCAGGACATTGTCCTGCGGCTGCAGTGCGCGGAGCCCGCAGGGACGAATCGGGTATGAGCCCGTCGGTCGCCGGTCTCGGATTGCTCGTCTGTTGTGTCTCGCCGCTCTTGCTCTCGTGCGGACGCAACGGAGATGGGGCAGAGACGGTGCTGGATCTTCTTTCCCAACCGCGCGGCCTGTCGGTCGACGCCACGACGCTCTGCGTTGCCGAGGCCGGGTCGATCGGGCCGGACGGACCGACTCGTGAGCAACCCGGTCAGCTCGAGTCGGACACCGGCCGGGTGGTGTGTGGCCCGCTGAGCGGGGGCACGGCCAAAGCGCTCGTCGACGAGCTCCCGTTCGTCTACTACCCGGATGCCGCCGTCACATCGGGCGCCGCCGACGTCGTCCGAGCCGATGGGCGCGTGTTCGCACTCGTCGGCGAGTCGTACGGCGACACGTCCCGCAGCATCCTGGAGATCCTGCCTTCTGGGTCACGGGTGATCGCCGATCTCTTCGAGTTCGCCGAGTCCTCGAGCGGACCGAGCGGCGTGGTCCGGTCGAACCCCTACTCGTTCGTCATGACGCCGGACCGCTCCGGGTTCTTCGTCGCCGAGGCGGCTGCCGGAGCCGTGCTGCGGGCCGACCTCGATGGCGCGGTTGAACTCTTCGCAGCGGTGCCCGGTCACGAAGTGCTGACGGGCATGTCGTGGGGGCCGGACGATCTGCTCTACGTCGCGTCGTTCGGACAGTTGCCCCACCCCGTCGGAAGTGGCGCCGTGGTCGCCCTCGATGCTTCGGGCTCTCACGAGGTGGTGGTCGACGGACTCACCATGGCGATCGACGTCGCCTTCGATCGCGACGGCGCGATGTTCGTCCTGGAGTATGCGTCACCCGTCGACGACCCACAGGGTGTTGATGCGTATCGAGATCGAAGCGGCCGTCTGCTCTACGTCCGGTCCCCCTTCGATGAGGTCGAGATGACGGTCCTCCTCGACGACCTCGACCGACCAACCGCCCTCGACGTGTTCGACGGCGAGGTGTTCATCAGCCTCAGCGCCGGCGAGCAAGCTGCAGGGGAGGGTTCCGTCGTCCGTTTTGCGCGGGCCGATCTGCTCGGAGCGAGCAGCGAAACGGGATCTGCGCTCTGGGGTCGACGATCGTGAGCGAGACTGCTCTTCGCGAGACACACGTCGATCCGTGTTTGGGAACCGTCGTGCACGTGGTGCGATCTCGGCAGCGGCGCCCGAACCCACCGTCAGCCGGGTGCCCGTTCTGTGTCGGCGGTCTCGAGGCGCCGGACGATTACGAACTCAGGGCCTTTCCGAACCGCTGGCCGGCTCTGGGTGAGGGCCGGGGCGAGGTCGTGCTGTACACGCCCGAACACGACGCGACGTTCGCATCGATCGGTGCCGATGGCGCGCTTCGGGTCATCGACCTCTCGTGGCCCGCCTCGACCGGATCCACGGACGTCCACTCCCGTACATGATGTGGCTGAACCAGGCGCCCGTGGATTGGCGGGGCGAGGTCTCGCTGTGGTTCAACATCGAGTTGGTGTCGCCATGGCGATCCTCAGGAGTTCCTCGATTCATTGCCGCGGCCGAACTCGCATGCGATGAGTACTTCCATCCGGTCGATCCGACGGACATCGCATCGCATCGCAACTGTGGCAACTTCGATGACGTCCGACCCGACCGGTGGTTCGTCACCAACCTGGGCAACAGGGAACGAAACTTGGCAACCGTTCAGCTCGACAACGTGGACGAGGTGTACGAGAAACGGGTATCACGCAGGTCGACACACCGCAGAACTCGTACGACCGGCCGATCGATGTGTTCGTGGCGGCGTTATTGCTTCACCGTCGATGAGCCAGTACGACTCGACGATGTCGATTGACGGTGGCACGGTCGCGATTGGCTACCGAACCTTGCACTTGGATGAGTCGGTGCTCGCGCGACCGAAGCTTCGTGACCACGAAGGCAAGAAGGTCGTGTTGGGGATCCGCCCCGAAGACTTCGAAGGCGCCGCTCTCGCGGTGGTGCGTCGACGTGCGCTGCGGTGCGCGTTCAGTGGGGATGGGGCCGTGGGTGGTGGGCCGACGGGCTCGACACGTTCGGGGTTCGGCCTGTCAGTTGTCCATGACGACTTCGAGGCCGAGCATCGCGCCGAGGGCGAAGAGGCCTTCGGGCGAGAGGGAGTCATGCGTGGCGGAGACCACACCTGCTTCGCGAACGGCTTGTGCGAGACCGGTCGCCCAGACGTTCTCGATCACGAGCATCAGCAGGGCATCCCTGTCTGTCAGGGTGAGGTGAGACACCTGCGGTTCCCGATTATCTGACCCGACGGGGCGAGACAGGAACACCTGAACCATGACCATGACGACTGCATCGTTGAACGGCCGCGCCCAAACTGGAGGCGTGACCGACGACGACATCGATCCTGCGGCGAAGCCGACACGACGAACGTTCAGTGCCGAGTACAAAGCTGAGCTCGTCGCCGAGTACGACTCTCATCCCAGGGGCTCCGAGGAGCGTGGCGCGATCTTGCGCCGTGAGGGTTTGTACACGTCGCACATCTCGGAGTGGCGCAAGCAGGCCGCTGCTGGTGCCCGGGCGGGCCTGGCCGGCAAGTCGCGTCAGCGGCGATCGGCCGAACAGGTCGAGTTGGATCGGCTTCGCCGCCAGAACGAACGCTTGGCCCGCGAGCTCGAGCGGGCGCAGACGGCGTTGGAGATCACGGGAAAAGTGCACGCGCTCTTGGAACAGCTCTCCGAGAGCGCGGACACCGAACCGAGGTCGAAGCCGTGACCGGCGAACACCTCGGAGCGCTCGAGGAGGTGACCTCCACGAAGCAGGCGTGCGAGCTGCTCGGCGTGAGCCGGGCCACGCTGCTGCGCCGCCGACGAGGCCCGGTGTTGGGCCCGCCGGCACCGCGACCTGCACCGCCAAACAAGCTGACCGAACCCGAACGTCAACACGTGCTGTCGGTGCTGCGCTCCGAGCGATACTGCGACCTGGCACCAGCGCAGGTGTGGGCGCAGCTGCTCGATGACGGCATCTACTTGTGCTCGATCCGCACCATGTACCGGCTCCTCGCCGCCGCCGGCGAGAACCGGGAACGCCGCCGGCAACGCACCCATCCGGCTCGCAAGAAACCCGAACTGATCGCCCGCCACCCGAACGAGGTGTGGTCATGGGACATCACCAAACTCGCCGGACCCGAACGTGGCGTCTACTACGAATTGTTCGTGATCATCGACATCTACTCCCGCTACGTCGTGGCCTGGACCGTCGCTGCAGCCGAGACCGGCGAACTCGCCGAGGCGTTCATCGCCGACGCCCTCGACCGCCAACACGTCGAACGTGATCAGCTCACCTTGCACGCCGACCGAGGATCGTCGATGACGTCCAAACCCGTCGCCCAGCTCCTCGTCGACTTGGGCGTCACCCGCTCCCACAGCCGCCCGTCGGTGTCCAACGACAACCCCTACTCCGAAGCCCAGTTCAAGACGCTCAAGTACTGCCCGGCGTTCCCCGGCCGGTTCGGGTCGATCGCGGATGCTCGAGCGTTCTGCGCCGCGTTCTTCGATCACTACAACCACGTCCATCGACATGTCGGCATCGGACTCCACACCCCGGCATCGGTCCACTACGGCACCGCCACCGAGATCCAAGCGGCCCGAGCCGACACGCTCACCGCCGCCTACAACGCGAACCCCGGCCGATTCCGCCACCAGCCACCCACACCGCCGAAGCTTCCCGAGGTTGCCTGGATCAACGAACCCAACCGAGAAGCACTCATCCAATCCGCATAAGAAGTTGTCTCATCCCCCTTGACACGTTCCGCATCGCCGACTTCGAGCTTGTCGGCCAATGCGCCGATCTCGGCGTCGCTCAACCCGAGCTCACCGCCACCGAACGCGGCGTCGGCTCCGAGTACGCGAGCACGGTGCCGGCGCCCAACCCGATGAGTGCGCCGGCGGCTGCTCGTAGGTCTTCGCGCTCGCTGTCGTCGAGGTCGCTCATTCGTACAGCGAGGACTTCGTCGTTGCTCTGCTTGAGCAGGAAGCGGGCGTCGACGACGCGGATTGTGCCGGCATCGCTCAAGGCAATGAGCTCGTCGGCGATCCGGCCGGTGTCGTGGAAGCGAAGCCGAGGATGAAGATTTCGATCGGTCCCATTCGGGTGCTCCTGTTCGGTCGAGGTGTTTCAGTGTTGTTCGCCGGCGGCGACCGGGTCGGTGTCCGTGTGTGGGGTGTTTGCCTGGTCGTCGATGTGTGTTGCTGCTTCGGCGAGTGAGGTTCTGCGGATCGCTTCGATGCCGACCACGATGAGCGCCAGCACGATGAGGACGGTGAGCCAGTTGCCGCCGGCGGAGAACGGTGACCAGGTGAGCACGACGAGGACCAACACTGCCAAGCCGATCCATGTGCCCACGGCGGAGCGTCGGAAGCCCTGGGCGGTGTAGTGACGGGCCTGCTTGGCGTAGCGGGCGGGCCCGATCAGCGACGCCCCGAGCACGATCAGCAACCCGATCAGGATCTCGGACCATGCACTGCGCCGTAGCAGCTCGGTGCCGATCCTCAGAATCGACGTCGCTGCCGCGCGACCCCCTTCGGTGTCGGGTGTCCCGGCGATGACGCCGACCCCCAAACGGAGCGCGATCAGCACGATGAAGCCACCCAACGCAGTCGCAGCACCCACGTTGCGGATCGCCGCTCGCCGCCAGTTGTGCGCCAGGTAGATCGCACCGCAATAGAGGGCGATCACCAGCAAGAAGAACACGATGCTCAAGATCTTGATCACCTTGATGCCGCTCTGGGCGGACTCCAACCGGTCCGAGTCGACGACCTCGAACTGGCCGGCGTCGTCGGGGATCGCGTCGAGCACCCCCTCGGGCAAACCGATCTGTTCGCCCACCTGACGCAGCACGCCGCCGAGATCGATCACGACCACGCCCCCCGACGTCGAGAGGTTGTCGCGGGCATCGTCTTCGAGGATCGCCACGATGATCCCGTGGGCGTTGCGGTTGGCTTCCTCCCACACCGCTCGCACCTGCTCGGTCTGCAGCAACCGGTCCGCGGAATTGGTCAGCGGATCACGCAGCACCCCCGACAACGGGCCACCGAGACCCTGCAATTGTTCGGGCAGCCGATCATCGATCGCCTCGCCCACATCGACGTTCTCATACAGCGCAGTCACCAACCGCAGCGTCAACTCCTCACGCACCGCGTCGTCATCGAGCAACGCCGTGCTCGCATCCACCCACGAATCGGTATCGAGCAACCGCCGCTCCACCCACGTATTCAGCGTGCTCAACACCATCACGATCGTCCCCAACACGATCAACAACCACACCACCGGCCGGTTCGCGCGCCGCTCCTCGATCTCTGCCACAGCGGCGCCCACATCAACCGAAGCTTCGTTGCTCATCACTCGCTCCCCATCACGCTCTTGGTGCTGTTGGCACGTTCCACGAATCGACTCCGTCTTCGCCCAGATCACTGGCAGTTGCAGGTGCACGAGCAGCCCTCAACGTACGCCCGCAACCAGGACCGGTCGCCACCCACAACGGGTGAGTGGAGCGTATCCGGTATGTGGGAGCCGCGTGCCCGGCGCATGATCACTGGCTGAGAGTCCCTCGGGCGGGACCGTGAATCCGCGACTGTGGCGCCTGTTCAGTTGTCGTCGTCGAGGTGGATCAGGTCGGAGAGTGCCTGATGGCCGATCGCCTGCTGGAGGCGGAGGTTCTGTGCGAAGTCGGTGGGGTCGAACGCGTCGGGGTCGATGGGGCCGCCGTTCCACTCGAGGCGTTCGTCGTGTTCGGGGTGGGTGGGGTCGGCCAAGATGTCGAGGAGCTCGCGGTAGCCCCACGGTCCGCCGCAGTCTTCGGGTGGACAGGCTCGCCGCCCGCCGGTGCAGTCCGGCACGGTCGCGACTTCATCGGGCGGGATCGTCCTTTCGATGGTGATGTCGTGGGCCCAGTCGTCGCCGAAGTCGTAGGTGTATCGGATCTTGCGGTGGCCGGCGCCGATCGCCTGGTCGATGCTGACGCGTCGTTCGTCGTTGATCGGGGTCCAGTCGCCTTCGTCGGGGATGCCGTAGCGGTCGCCGTCGATCTCGAAGTCGTGGAGGTGCGCGTCGTACCAGCCGAACGCGGCCTGGATCACGGCGTGGAGATGGTCGAGGGTTTCGCCTCCGTCGACGACGACCCGGCGCCAGATCGGCGGCGTCGTCCCGCGCAGGGTGACCTTGAGTTGGTGGACGTGTCGTCGCGATGGGGGAACGGCAGTGTTGGCGGTCGGCAAGGAGATGACTGTGGCGTCGTCGCGGAAGAACGCGGCGAGTTCGTCGGCCGGTGTGTCGTGACGCTTCATCAGTGGTCCGACGATGAGTTCGGAGAGCCGCATCGACATCGAGAACAGATCCGGGTCGTGCGGTCCCCACACACCTTCGCCCTGGAACGCGAACTCGTTCATCACTCCGACGATCTGCCGGTCGTTCGTCGGTGCGATCCGGACGTCGGACATCTCGTCCGACTCTGCAGCGATTGCATCATCGGGAACGCCATGCGCGCGCAGCACGTCGGCGATCACTCGGGGCGCCCGATGGAGGAGCTTGCCCGCCGGGGCAAGTGGGGTGAACACCGGGATCATCGTGCGTGAGTTGACGAGCAGGGCGACCTGTGGCTTCCAGAACAGGGCGGTGGCGAACCAATCGCCGAGCGCCGTCGTCGACTCGTCGTCAGGTGATGCCGCTGGCGCCTTCTTCATTCGGTCCCGGAGCTTCTTGGTGCCACGCACGATCAGCATGAGCAGATTCTCGCACTTCGGTCGCGAGGGTCAGCGAGCCTGGTCCTCGTAGCGGGATTGCCCTCGACGGCTCGGCATCATCCGCGCCGAGCGCCGCGTCGGCCGCCTGACCGGTTCCTCGTCGAGAATTTGTCACCCACAACTGCCCCCGAGGCTGACGGGATGCAGCGCGTCCTGACCACCGGCCGCGTGCTCATCATCGACGGATTCAGCGCGACGTGTCGGCAACACACAGCGAGTATCGGGTGGGTGCAACGCGCCCATCAGCTCGATCAGATGTGCCTGATCGAGACTGGTGATGCGTTGCGGCGGTGGTCGTCGCATCGATCGGTGCCGGTCGTTGATTCGAGACTTTTGGATGAGACGCGTGGCGACCTCCGACCGATTTCCGGGGGCTCGAAATTGGTGACGATGTGCACAGCGATCCACTCCGGGTCGCAAGACAAAGGAGACGACGATGACCGCACCGACGACGACACCAATCCCTGTAGCGATTCCGGTTGCGATTTCCGCGACGACGGCGACACCGAAACCTCCGGGCTCCAGGACGGCGAGAGTGGCGGTGATGATCGGTTGCCTCCAGGCGCTCGTTCTGGCCAATCTCGTCCAAGTCGCAGCGGGTTTCGCCGGCGCCAACCCGAGCCCACCGTCCGAAGTCGTCCCAGGTATCGCGGCGACGGCGCTGCTGGGCGTCGCCGCCATTCCGCTGGTTCGAGCGTCCGATCGACTCGGCTACCGAATCGGTATCGGCTTCTGCCTGGCGTCGATGGTCGGGATGGGACCCCACAAGCTGTTGCTCGACAACGGTGGAGTGATCGCACCGATGGCCCTGGTCGGGTTCGCGTTCGAGATCCTGTTCATCGTGCACGCAGTCCGCGCACTGCGCACCGAACGATGACGCCGCAGCGGCTGGCCTTGCTGATCGCCACGCTCCTGGTCGGCCTGTCTGCCGGGTTCTTCTTCACCTACGAGGCGTCGGTGACCCTCGCGCTGGCCGAGCTCGGCGACGCCGCCTACGTCGAGGCGTTCCAGGCGATCAACGACACCGTGCGCAACCCGGCGTTCGGGCTCGTCTTCTTCGGTTCCATCCCTGCGATCGCGATCGCAATCGTGGTCAACTGGAGCACGGTTTCGTCGGCACTGCGGGTACTGCTGGCTGCAGCGCTGCCGTTGTATCTGGCGGGGTTGATGATCACCGGCCTCGGCAATGTGCCCTTGAACGAAGACCTTGCCGACCACGAGGAGCTGACACCAGCGATTGCAGCCAGCGCACGAACCGACTTCGAAGACGCCTGGAATCGACTCAACATGCTGCGGGCCATCAGCCTCGGTAGCAGCTTTGCGATGCTTGCGGGGGCGTGCGTCGTCAGCTCACCGTCTGCTGACAAGCGAACCGACCGGCGATCGATGAGCGAGACTGCATCACTGTGACAGCGATCCTCCGACCGGGCAGCACGCACACACCGACCAGAGGCGACCTGGCCCTCGGCGGAAGTCTGCTCGTGGTCGCAATCCTCTCCGGGTTGTTCATCGACGCAGCACGACCGGACACCATCGAGCCGTCTGCGTGGTGGCACTGGTTGCTCATCTCCACGCCGCCGGTGCTGGTGGTTCTCCGACGCACCGACCCGATTCTGGTGACGATGGTCGCGACCGTCGTCCAGGCCACGATTTGGGTCCTGGATTTGCCAGAGGTGCTGTTGTCGATGATCGTGATTCTCTATTCGGCAGCGTCCGAAGCCGGTGAACGCGGTCTTCGGGTCGCCGTCGGCTCGAGCGTCGTGCTGACCGCGGTCACTGCGGCGGGGGTCGGCGTTGCCGACGACGTCACCGTCTACCAGGTGCCGCTCATCGTGTTGACCTGCGGTACCGCGATTGCGCTCGGTGTGCAGGCCGACAGACAGCGCACGAGCACTGCCGAGCTCGCCACCCAGGTTGCAGAGATCCGGCTCCACAGCGAGTACGAACGCGCCGCAGCAGTCGCCGACGAACGAAACCACATCGCTCGCGAACTCCATGACATCATCGGTCACACACTCTCGACGATCGCCGTTCGCGCGGAGGCCGCAGATCGTGTCGCCGACACCCGCCCGGCAGCCGCCCACGACGCCGTCACCGCGATCGCCGCTGCGGCCAGATCGGCGCTCACCGAGACTCGCCAAGTACTCGCAGGGTTGCGCGGCTCCGACGGAGTCGAGCTCGCCCCACCTCCCGACCTGAACGCAATCCGTCGATTGGTGGCCGACCTTGCCGACGTCGACGTCGATGTGACCCTCACCACGGAGAGCTGCGATGAACATCCCCCTCCCGCTGTTGTCGCCGGCGGCGCCTATCGCATCATCCAGGAATCCCTGACCAACGCGGTCCGACACGCAGGCCCGGGCGCAACGATCGCCGTCGCGCTCGTCTGCCGCAACGGCGAGCTCGACATCACCGTCGTCGACAACGGTCCAGGGCGAAGCGACGGCGACTCCGATGGCACCGGTTCCGGTCTGACCGGCATGGCCGAGCGGGCAACGGTGCTCGGCGGCACCTTTGGCGCCTCGGACCGTCCGGGCGGAGGCTTCGCTGTGCACGCTGTTCTGCCCACCGATCAGCGGCCCATCGCATCGACTCCGAATCCCGAGGTGCACCCATGATTCGAGTTGCCATCGCCGACGACCTCGACATGATCCGGACGGGCTTCGAGTTGATCATCGACAACGAACCTGACATGACCGTCGTCGCCTCGGTCGCCGACGGCACCGAGATCATCGAGGCCTGCAGGACCTGCCACGTCGATGTGGTCCTGATGGACATTCGGATGCCCAATCTGGACGGGCTCGCCGCCACTGAGCAGATCATGGCCCGACCCGATCCGCCGCGCATCGTGATCCTCACGACGTTCGGCCTCGATGACTACGTCTCCGCCGCCGTGCTGGCCGGGGCCTCGGGCTTCCTGCTCAAGGATTCATCAGCCGGGGATCTGGTCGAAGCAGTTCGTGCAGTGGCGGCAGGCGATGCTGCGCTGGCGCCGTCGCTGATCAGAACCGTCATCGATCAAGCCCGTACCTCTCTGCGGGTACGGACCGTTCCGGGCATCGACGATCTCACCGAACGCGAACGACACGTGCTCGAACACCTCGCAACCGGTCGTTCCAACGCTGAGATCGCAGCGGAACTCTTCCTCAGCGAAGCAACCGTCAAGACTCACGTCAGCCACGTTCTGACCAAGCTCGGAGTGAGAGACCGAGTCCAAGCCGTCATCGCCGCGTTCACGGCCGGCATCGCTCAACCTGATATCGACCAACTCCCGCCCGACACCCCCGCCCGCCAGCTCGGCGAGAACGGGTGGTGACATGCCTGAACGCTCGACACTCAGCGCCCTCTGCGGAGCGACGCTTCTCCTGGTGCTGCTCCCGGGGCCGAACCTGCTCAGCACCTACGACAGCCCATTCGTCGTGTTGCTCCAGCAGGACGACGCCGACTCACCGCAGAGATCCACCGCATCTACCAGGTGTTTCGAGAGTGGATGACAGGGATCGAACCATTGTTCTCAGCTTGGGGGCGCTCTGCCCACTCTCTTGGTGCCTCATCTGCCTTACCCGGAGTGCCCGACGATTCGGCGTTCCCGACTTCCCGGTCACGACGAGGCCGCCTCCAGATCGAGCCAGGCCGCTTCGATGTCGCTCAGCACCTGGTCCATCGTTCGGGCACCGTCGACGACGTCGATCATGCCCCGCCAGAATTCGCCTTCCGTCAGTTCCTCGCGGTCGAAGCTCCCGATCGTGCCGGGCATGAGGTCGGACGCGTCGAAGCGGAACGACCCGTCGGCGATGGCCGCTCGGGCGAACTCGCCCATCGCCCGTCGGACTGCTGCGACGACGGGGTCTGCGTCGCGTCCGTACGCCGCGGGATCGAACCGGGCGTTCGGTGACAGGAATTGGCTGAGGGGCGCCGCCGCCCACTCCTCCCCCCACCTCGGGGACGCCACGTAGCGGACGAACCTGCGGATCTCGGGTCGATCGGCGATGACCGAGAAGAACCCGCCTCCGCCCGACACCGGGAGGGTGTCTCCGACGTCGAGAGGCGGGAACGGGAAGAACGCCACGTCGACCCCAGGGGTAGCACTGGCCGGAACGCCTTGGAGGGCGAAGTCGGCCTGGTGGTAGAGCCAGCAGCCCGGCTCGTCCGTCAGCAACTCGTCCATGCCGGCCCACCACTGCGTCTGGCTGATCTTGCCCGACCCGCCGAGCACGAATCCCTCGCTGAACAGCAGCGTCTCGGCTCGGGTCGCTGCGGCGCGGATCGGTGGGGCGTCGAAGGGGATGTGGTGGTACGTCCAGGCGTCGTACAGCTCGGCGCCGCCCTCCCGCAGCACGAGCGTCTCGATCAGATCGGTGCCGGGCCACCCATCGGAGAGACCGTTCTCCGCGAAGCCGAAGCACCAGGGAGAGCGTCCGTCGGCGACGATCTGCTCCGACAGCTCGACGAGCTCGTCGTAGGTCTCGGGGATCTCATAGCCCGCCGCGTCGAAGTCGTCCTTCGGGTAGTACACGAGACCCTTGATGTCGAGCTTGATTGGCAGGCCGACGAAGGAACCCTCGGCCGACGGCCAGGTCCCGTCGTCACCGATCGTGCCCAACGACAGCAGCGACGGTCCCATGTCGGCCCGCAGCTGATCCATGTCGAGGTACGTGGAGAGATCGATCATCGAACTCGGCGCCTGCTCGGCCAGCGAACCCGGGGTCGGCCACATCACGACGTCAGGAAGCGGCTGCTGCTGCTGGATGCGGCGCACGAGTTCGGCATCTCCGCCTCCGCTGATCGGCCGGGCGACGAGGATCCCGTTCTCGTCCGTGAAGCGGGTGAGGTCGTCGCCGAAGCCGGCGGAGCCGAGCGGGTCGACCACCTCGACCTGTGTCCCGTCGAGCGCGCCCGGGGCGGTCGAAGCGACGACCCCGTACGCCTCGTCGCCGCCCTGCACCTCGAGGCCCGTCGGCATCGGCCGCAACGGATCCGGACAGTCGATGCGGCCGAAGTGCTCCGTGCACTCTGCCGCTGTCAACTCGCGGGGTCCGGCCAGCCGCGCCAGCTCCACCACCTGGTCGGTGGGGAGCGCGAAGATCCCGGTGGCGCCGCGCGGGCCGGGCCGGACGGCGACCGGCGTCGCCTCGTCGGCTGGATAGACGATGTGCGCTTCCTGGATCGACCAATGCAGCGCGTCGAGCGCCTCCGGGGTCACGAAGCCGAGGTCCGCCGTTGCCGCCGCCGACTCGAGGGCGAGCCGAGTGGCGAGGGCCGGATCGGAGCGGAGATGGACGGCCGAGGCCGCGGCCAGCTCCTGCGACTGCAGGGTGGCCGCGATCATGGCCTCGGATCGTTGCGCCGACTGTCGCTGCCGGAGCGCGACGACGGCCAGGACCCCGACAACGACGGCGACCATGACCGCGGCCACGCTGTACCCCAGCCGGCGGCGGGCCCGCCCCTCGGCGGCGCGGCGTTCGGCGTCCCGCTCCTCGGCCTTGCGCACCTCGCGGTCGCGGGCGGCCACACTCACCGCGAGGTAGTCGCGCTCGGCCTCACCGAGCGGGACGTCGCTCTCTCCGGCCCACGTGCTCAAACGGGTGAGCAATCCCCCGGAGAGCAACTGGTCGTCGGATCGCCCGGCCTCGACCCACTCGGCCATCGCCTGCCGGAGCCGGCGCTGGTGGCGGAGGTCGTCGCGGGCTTCGTGGACCCACGTCCGGAGTCGCTCCCACTCGCTCAAGAGGGCCTCGTGGGAGATCTCGATGGTCGGGCCGCGGGTGACCGGATCCCGGTCTGCCGTGAGGAGACGGTGCGTGGTGTAGCGATCGAGAATCGTCGGGACGGCTCGTCGGTCGCTCGGGAGGTCCTCCAGCTCCGAGACCAGGACTCGGCGTCGGGTGTCGTGGACACCCTCACCGAGCGTCACGAGTCGCAGGAACACGTGTCGTGACGCCTCCCGTTCAGGGGGAGTGCCCACGGCGTAGAGCGATTCGGCGCGCGACGCGAGGGCGCCGGAGATACCGCCGATCGCCCGGTAGTCCTCCTGGTCGATGACTTCGCCGCGGCGCTGCTCGAACAGCTCCGTGAGCGCGAACTGCAGCAGCGGCAGCGCTCCGGGTCGACCCTCGACCTCGGCGATCATCTCGGCGACCAGGGACGGCGAATAGGAGATGCCGAGCCGCTCGACCGGTGCCGTGATCGCCTGCTCGAGTTCGTCCACCGACATCGGGGTGATGACCTCCGTGCCGTCGCGGACCAGTTCGCCGAACGGCCGGTGCCGGAGGGGCCGGTCGTAGAAGTCGGCTCGCAGGGTGAGCACGACGCGGAGCGGGCTGTCGGCATCGCTGACCGCGCCGACGATCGCATCGAGGAACGGCGTGATCGCCGCCGCGTCGGCAAGCGTGAAGACCTCTTCGAACTGGTCGATCACGAGCAACAGCTGGGAGTCGTCGTCGGGGAGGATCCCGCGGACGGCGCGGCGCAGGCCGTCGTCGCCTCCGGTCAGTTCCCCGAACAAGTTCGGCGGCGGCGCCGACGCGATGCGCAGCAGGGCGGCCTCCAACGCCTCGAACGGATGCGCCCCCGGGGTCATCGAGGTGATGAACCACTCCGACGAACCCGCCACGGCGTCGGCTTCGAGCGCCGGGACGAGGCCGGCCATCACCACACTCGACTTCCCGCTGCCGCTCGGCCCGACCAGCGCGACGAACCGTCCGTCGACCCCGGGAGCACCCAGCCGTGCGATGAGGCGGTCGACCACCTGCGCACGGCCATGGAAGACCGCTGCATCTGCCCGACCGAACGGGGCGAGCCCGCGATAGGGGTTCTCGATCGGACGCTCCGGCGACACCGTTCTCGCCGAGGAGCCGGCGCCGCTGTCCAGTGCGACAGCGAACTCCCTGGCAAAGTCGCTGGGCGCAGGCCGGCGCGTCGATCGCGGGTCGGCCGCTCGTCGGACGACGTCGGCGACTGCCCGCGGTAGCGCTCCCTCGATCGCCGGCAGCGGACGGGTGAGCCCGGTCAACGCGTGCGCGGCGACGACCGCGAGGCCCGACACGTCCCCGGCCCCGTTGCGACCCTCGCTGTGCGGCACGACGACCGAGGCCGGCGGGGCGCTGCCCATCCCGAAGCCGGACAGGTAGGCCCGGCCGTCCTCGTCGAAGAGGACGGTGTCGTCCCCGACGCTTCCGTGTACGACACCGTGCGCGTGCGCCGCATCGAGCGCCCCCGCGATGTCGTCGACCATGTGCAACGTCTCGACCTCTGTCAATGCCCTGGTCTGGAGGATCTCGGACAGACTCCCTCCGCGCATGTGGCGAGTGACGAGATACGCCGCGCCGGGCTCGCGCCAGTAGTCGTACAGCGGAACGATGTTCGGGTGTTCCAGGGACCCGAGCAACCTGGCATCGCCCTCGAACCGTCTGACGAACGCCGGATCGTCGGCGACCCCGGGCGACACCGTCGTGATCGCCACCTCGCGGCCCACGTCGGGCTGGAACGCAACGTGCACGACCCCGAGGTCGGTGCGACCGATCTCGCGACGGAGCTCGTAGCCCCGCACGGCCAGCCCGGGTCGCAAGGTGCGCGCTCGGACTCCGCCAGTCGACGACGCGCACAACGAGGGGTCGTCGTGGATGATGCGCTCCTCGAGCTCCTGCAGCTCGGTCGACGGATCGAGTCCGAGCTCCCGCGCCAGCCGCGTACGCAGCTCCCGATAGGCCCGCAGCGCCTCGGCGCGCCGACCGGACCGACACGCCGCGAGCATCAACTGCCCGGTGAACCGCTCGTGCAGCGGATGTCGAGTCGTCAGGGTCAACAGCTCCGAGATCAACTCGCCGGAGAACCCTCGTCCGAGGTCGGCGTCGATGCGTGCCTCGACCGCCTCCAGCCTGAGCTCGTTGAGCCGCGTGATCTCCTGCTGGGCGAACGACTCATAGGTGAACTCCTCGTAGGCGTGCCCGCGCCACAACGCCAACGCCTCCCCGAGCACGGTCGAGGCCGCCTCAGGATCCTCGGCGACGAGCTCACGACCGTCCATCGTCAGTCGCTCGAACTGCAACGCGTCGACGTCGTCGACCGGTACGTCCAAGACGTAGCCCGGCGGCCGGGTCAAGACGACCGAACCCTCCGTGCGCGGTTCTCGACGGGGCTCGAGCGCCGAACGCAGGTTGGACACGAGCACCCACACCGCGTTCTGGTGGTCCGCGCCGGCGCTGTCAGCCCACAACTCGTCGATGATCCGATCCGTCGAGACCACAGACCCGTGATGGACCAACAGCAGCGCCAACAGCGACCGCTGCTTCGGCGAGCCCAGCTCGATTGGCCGGCCGTCGCCGAACACCTCCAGCTGGCCGAGCACCCTGAACTCCACGATCCGCGTGCCTCCTCGATCGGATCCGCACCCTCACCGAACACGCCCTGTGGTCGATGCGGAAGGGCCATTCGACCCCCGTGCCGTCGCCATGACGCCGGTCACCGTGGCCGTCCCGCCGACTCGGAAAGTCAGCCATAAGGCACCGAGAAGCCGCTGCTTGGGCCCCCCGCAGCCAGGGTCAAGGCACCCGATGGATGCTTCGGATATGGGAACCGTCCTCCGTACACTCCTCGCACTGACCGCCGCGACGGTCCAGATCTGCCCGCCCTTCATGACCGCACCGGCGCCGCCCCTCCCCGAGCCGATCGTTGCAGAACCGGCCCTCGAACCGGGACCGGTGCGACTCGAGTTCGTCGACATGCCCGACGAGCTCGTCACCTCGGTGATCTGGGCCATCGACCTCTTCGAACAGGCCGACCTCACGCTCCCCCCACTCCGAGTTGTGTGTCACGGCGACGACCCCAGCCCGTGTGGCGGCTACCGCGGCGTCCACGAAACAAACGAGCAGGGAAGTGTCATCGGACTCTGCACCACCGACGCCGGCCCGGTCACCGAAGCACTCATCCTTCACGAGCTCTCCCACGCCTGGCTCGAGCACAACCTGACCGAAGCGCGGCAGGCCGACTTCCAGGCGCTGCGCGGCTACGAGTACTGGCGCAACCGCGACGCCGCGGCGTGGCACGAGAACGGCTGCGAGCAGGCCGCCGAGATCATGACCTGGGGCCTGATCGACCGACCGGCCGGCATCGTCACCATCCACGACCACGGCTGCGACGCCCTCGAAGCCGGCTACCGAGCACTCACCGGCGCCGCCCCACTCCACGGTTTGCGCGACTACTGCTGAGAACCTTCCAGTCGGCCTGTGCCCGGATGCCGACGAGTCGCCCTACATGCCGGTCCGAGTGCCGGCCCCGTCGTCGCCCCGCCGGCGCCAGCCCTTCGACGAGTTCCCGACCACCGGCAGCCCACCCCCGGTCGCGCGCGCAATGATCCGTGCGCCGCAGCCGGTCGGCTCGCGGCGCGATGGGCCGGCTGTGGGGCCCTCGCCGCCTTCTGGCCGCCGGACCCGGACGACGACCTCGAGCGGGTGCATACCGGCTTGGCTTCACCGGTGCATTGCAGAGATCCCGTCGAACGGCCTCTCACGTTTCGTCCGGAAGCGCGTACGCCCGAACCGTCGACGGGCCGCTGGTCGCCTCCCAGACGGGCTGCATCCACGGACGCTCGTTGACAGGCACGGGCTCATCGTCGCCGGCGATCGCGACATGGATGGCGGCGGTCAGGATCGCCCGCTTCGTCTTGAACGAGGCGTACAGCGTCTGCACGGCCGCCGGCGCGGTCGGCGATACGGCTCATCGTGCGCTCGACGGCGAACTCGTCGTGCACCGAGGCGACGACGAGTTCGCAGCAACCCCTGGCGAGGCGGTCTTGCTGCCGCGCGACGTACCGCACACGTTCTCGTCACGAGCGAGCAGGCGCACTTCTGCGAACTCGTCACGCCTGGTGGCTTCGAGTCGTGTCACATCGATGCATCCGACGCGGCGCCGTCGGCAACCCTGCCGCCTGCTGGGCCGCCCGACGCCCCCCGGCTGGTCGCTGCGAGCGAACCCCACGGTGCAGAGATCATCGGCCCATCGATGGGCCGCGACTGATCGAGCCCATCGGCCACCGGCGGTGCCGAGCGTCGTGGCGGTCGGGGCGTCATGTGGCCGGTCGAACGAGGGCAGTTTCGTCGGCGACGACCACGAGTTGGGTTCGATCGCGGGCGTGAGGTTTCATCAGCGGGTGTGCGACGTGGGTCTTGATGGTGGTGCCGCTGACGTAGAGGTTGGCGACGATCTCGCTGTTGGAGTGTCCGCGTGCGACGTGTTCGAGCACCTCGCGCTCGCGTTCGGTCAGCCGATCGAGCGTGGTGGTGTCTGTCACGGGTGGGCGGGCGCGTTGCACGTATTCCTCGATCAGTCGTCGGTTGATGACTGATCGAGGAGGGCGTCTCCGCGAACGATGACGCGCACGGCATGGATCAGTTCCTCGGGTTCGTTGTTCTTCGGGAGGAATCCGCTCGCGCCGGCGATTGGTCGCGGTCGTTGCCTCCGCTCCGAGTCCTCATGGTCATCAATTCCGTTGCTGTGTCGGTCGGCGTCGTAGGGGGGCACAGGTCGCGAGGAGGGTCCAAGGGCTCTGTGGCTCGAGCGGCGACTGGGTCAGAGTGAGATGAGAGGGCGTTGCGGCGTCTGAAAATGGTCGTCGTGAGCCACCGTCAGACCGCCTCACCGGTCGGAGAGGAGACGATCATGGATCAGAAACCGAAGGCCGCTGGAATCGCGGCGCTGGTTGCCGCGGCGACGTTCTTGTTCGGGATTGTGATGTTTGCGACCGTCCTGACCGACTACACCACCGGGGACCCGACGCCCGAAGAGTCGGTGGCGTTCGTCGTCGACCACCAGGCGGCGCTCTACGTCTGGAACGTGGTGATCTTCATCTTGTTCGGGATCGTGCTCGTGCCGCTCGTGCTGGCGCTGCGTGACCGCCTGAAGGCACTGTCGCCTGCGATGGCGCAGGCCTCGGGAGCGTTCGGGCTCATCTGGGCGGGACTCGTGATCGCGGCCGGCATGGTTTCCAACATCGCGATCGGCACCGTCGCCGACCTCCACGACACCGACCCTGCCGGGGCGGAGACGGTGTGGTCGGCGCTCGATGCGGTGCAGAACGGGCTGGGCGGCGGCAACGAAATCGCCGGTGGTGTCTGGATCCTGCTGGTGAGCTGGGCGTCCCTGAGGACCGCGGTGCTGCCACGGATACTGAACTATGTCGGCCTGGCCGCCGGTGTGGCGGGCCTCGTCACCGTCATTCCCGCGCTCGAAGCCGTCGGGGCCGTGTTCGGGATCGGCCTCATCGTCTGGTTCGTCTGGCTTGGCGTGCTCCTGCTGCAGGAACACGCGCCGGGTGACCAGCCGAGCTCCGAGACACGCGCCGAGCGTTTCAGCACGGCCTGAAAGCAAGAACGATGACGGGGCCCACGCGGACCAGGCTGTTGGCTCGGGCACGTTGCGGTTGTTGGGAGCGGCGTTCCTGCTGCAGGCCATCGCCTCAGCCGTCAGCGGCTTGCTACTGGCACCGGTTGACCTGCTCGCCAACTCGGCCCCGGACGACATGGCCGCCACGATGGCGGAGATCGCAGCAAACGAGGGGCAGCTTCGGGCCAGCATTGTGGGCGAGATGGTCACGGCAGGCGGCATCGTCGCCCTCGGGGTGATGCTGTTCGTCGTTCTGCGACGCCACGGCCGCAACGTTGCAGCAGTCGCGCTCGGGCTGTATCTGGTCGAAGCGGCACTGTGGCCGTCCGAGAGGTGCTGGTGTTCGCGCTGTGGTGGACCAGCGAAGAAGCCAACGGCGCCGGGGCGACCGACACGCTCGTGACCCAGGGAGCGATGCTGTACGAGTCACAGGCCTTCGCCTACTCGTTGCACACTTTGGGCTTCGCAGCCGGCGCAACGATCTTCTACGTCCTGTTCGCACGCTCCGGCCCACTGCCCCGGCCGCTCGTCGTGCTGGGTCTCGTCGCCGCCCCACTGGCCCTGGTCAGCGGGGCGCTGGTCGTGTTCGGCGTCGACGTCCCGCTCTACTTGTTCCTCCCGAATCTGCCCTTCGAGCTCGGAGCCTGACTCTGGCTTGCCATCCGGGCGCGCCCAGCGTTCGCGTGGTGACGCACATGACGCGATCGCCGTAACCCGTGGTGCGGCATCGACGGACGACTCGACAGCGGCCCGAGTCGCGCGACCTTGAGTCCCGGTGAGGATGCGTCAGCGCGATTCGCCATCAAACGTTCAGGGACGTCCTCGTGGCAGGCTGAGAACACGCGGGAGGCTGAGAACACACAGCTCGCTGACCAGGGCTTTCGTCTTGCGGAAGGCAACGCCGATCGCACCATCGGCCCGGAGATCGCCCGTCGTGCCTCAGCGCTGAGGCACGCTGCCAGACCGCCCACGTCGAGTGAATCCGAAAAACTACCATCTACCAGGTGTTTTGAGAGCGGATGAGGGGGATCGAACCACCGTAATCAGCTTGGGAAACGGAAGTTCCTCGGCTGGTCGGTAGGGCTGTGACCTGGGGAAGGTGCGATGACCTGGTGATTGGCGCCGTCGATGCAGTGCCGACGGTAGCCACTGTTGACCCCTGTTGACCGCTGCGTGATGCACGGCTGAGGCACGCCTGCGGCCGGGGTGACATGTGCGGATCCACGTGCGTGGGTTGCCGGCTCCAGATCTGCTCAGTCGGTCGGCCGGAACGACGGGGCCGTGATCATGGTGGCGTTCGAGGTGATCGAACGGCGGAGCTTCTTGGCGTCGGCGTACTCCGGGTCGTCGTAGAAGGCGCGGGATGCTTCCTCCGAATCCGCGCGGAAGATGATCACGCTGTTCGCCGGTCCCTCGATGGCCTTGGCGTCGAAGCGGCCTTCCAGGGGTTCGATGCCGTGCTTGGCCAACAGCGCGAACTCCTGCGGGCCGTGCTCGTTGGCGATCTGTGCGGCCTCGACGGCCTTCAGCGCCTCGAACGTCCACACGTGTGAAGCGCTGGAGATCATCAGCGTGTACCCGTCGATCTGCCATCCCGATGTGGTCATGAAGCTGTCGATGAACAGCTCCTGCAGCGCCACCACGTCTTCGAAATCGCACCCTCGTCGTTGACGTACGCCTCGAGACCGGACCGCCTCGTTCCCGACGTCCAACTCGGCGCCGAACCCGTTGCACGAGGCAACGCCGTGGACGTGAGGTGATTCGGGTTTCGCGTTCATGAAACGCGACTCGCGACCGAAGAACAAGTAGCCAATGCCCGCCTTCCTTGGAGAACCCCTCATGTTTCGTCGTCGTCAACCAGCTCTGATCGCATCGCTCGCAACCTTCGCTGCGGCCGGTCTCGTAGTGCCTGCAGTGGCTCCCGGCGGCCCCGTGCAGGCTTTCGCCGCACCGCAGGCCGCTGCGGCTGGTGTCGTCGCGCCCGCGGTGGCTGCCGGCGCCGTCGTTGCGGAGGCCGCAACGATGCTTGCCACCGTTGCCGGCGGGGCAACATCTGAGTCCGCGGTCGAACCGGCGGCGCAAGCAGAGGTCGTCGAGGAGCAGGTGGCGGAACCTGCTCCCGAACCTGTCGACGAACCTACGACCACCCTGGCGCCGGACCAGGAACCAGCCGGCGACCCCACGACCGAACCCACCCCCACGACCACTGACACGCCCGCGACCGAACCGACCGAACCGACGACCACCACCACCACGCCCGTCGACGAGCCGACCGTCGACGAACCGACCGAACCGACGACCACCACCACCACGCCCGTCGACGAGCCGACCGTCGACGAGCCGACCGGCGACGAACCCACCACCGAACCCGCCACCGATCCCACCACCCCCACGACCGCACCTGCGGACGAACCGGCCTGCGAACCCACCACCACGCCCGCACCTGCGGACGAACCGGCCTGCGAACCCACCACCCCCACGACCACCACCGCGCCCGACAAGGAAGCCGAACCCACCACCACGACGCCCACCGACGCACCCGACCCGGAACCAGCCCTCGGTCCCACGACGGAACCGACCGTCCCCACCACCGTGCCCGCACCGGTCGACAACCCCGTCGAAGGTGCGGACGAGAATGACGGAGCGACCATCCCGCCGAGCGACGGCGAGCCATCGGACGTCGCCACAACGCACGAGAACGCCCAGCCCGCCGAGTCCGCCAACGAAGCGGACGACGGAGAACCACCCGAGACCGTCGACCAGCCGGACGCCCCGGCGACCCCGACGCCGATCGACACGACGCCGGCCGAACTGAACACCTACGACCCCGGGCTTCGGGCATCCAGCTACGACGGTGTGTACGCCGAAGGCGTCCCCGTCGGTGTCGCGATGGCGACCACCCGCTGGTTGGAGAGCGGCAACCGGTACAGCGCCCGAGCCCGCGGCTCCACCGCGTCCGGCGCGTACCAGATCCTCGACTCGACGTGGAACGGCTTCGGCGGCTACCCCAGGGCCGTCTTTGCACCCCCTGAAGTCCAGGACCAGTTCGCGTACGAAGCGTTCACCGCCCTGCTCAAGCGGCACGGGAACGACGTGTCGACGATCCCGGTCAGCTGGTACATCGGTCACGTCCCGAGGGGCGCCGAGTGGGACACCGTCCCCAAGCCCGAAGCCGGCAACGTACTGACGCCACGCCAGTACCAGGCGAAGTGGATGAAGAAGTTCTTCTCGCTGTTGTCCGAAGGTGCGCCGGTCTACCTGCCGTCGGACACCGAGGCGTTGATCCCGGCGATCGCGTTCCCGGTGCTCGGCCCGGTCGAGTTCGTCGACGACTGGCATTTCGCACGCGACGGTGGTGCTCGCCGACACGAAGGCCTGGATCTGCTCGGCTACGAAGGTCAGCCGCTCCGTGCCGTGTTCGACGGTGTGATCACCAGGATCGATGACGAGCCGTCCGGGATCGCGGGCAACGGGTTGCGGCTCACCCGCGACGACGGCCTGTACGCCAACTACTTCCACCTGTCGAACAGCGAGACCGGTCCCGTCCATTCCTCGCTGGAAGTCGGCACCCGCGTCCGCGCCGGTCAGATCATCGGCTTCATGGGGTCGACGGGCAACGCCGGCATCCCGCACCTCCACTTCGAGCTCCGCACCGCCGAACGCGAGCCGATGGCCCCGTACCCCGCAGTCCTGGAGGCCGTTCAGCGGGAGCAGTGCGCCGTCGGATTGGGCCCGTGGTCGACCGAGTTCACGTCGCCCGTCGAGAAGGCCGAGGCTGCTGCCGAAGCGTTGGAGGCGTTCGCCGGTCTCACCGATGAGCGGGTCGAGGGTCGACTCGATCCGGCCGAGGCTGAGGCCGCGGCGTTGGAGGCGTTCGCCGATCTCACCGATGAACAGGCCGAGGTCCTGCTCGATCTCGCCCACGATGAGGCCGCGGCGTCGGAGGCGTTCGCCGACCTCACCGATGAGCAGGTCGAGGTCCTGGCTGATCTCGCCGAGGCTGCTGCCGAGGCGGTCGAGCACTTCACGATCGAAGGTCCTGACGGTGCACAGTGGGTCATCGGCACCGATGGCTCTGTGAGCGCCTCCGGTCAGGCTGCGATGATAGGCACCTATCAGGCGGACTGCCCGATGCCGATCGAGACCACCGACCAACAGGGCGACCCGATCATGTACGGCACCGACGCCGAAGGTCTCCCCGTCGACGAGCTGCCCGTCGGATGGTGGGACGACGAAGCCGTCGAATGGACGACCGACCTCGACGACGAAGACGACTACGTCGACCCGTGGGAGCTCGATCAAGCCGACCTCGACGTTGCCCACGAGAACCACGTCGATCACGCCGAAGTCGACGATCGTCTCGCGGGAGGCCGCTTCCGCAACATGATCTGAGCTGCGTCGTTTCGGGGCATGCGATCTCGTCGGCGGTGTCGTCGAGCGCGGACCCAGGTGGCCGAGATCCCCGACCTGCCGGAGCGGATCGCCCGCCTCGCGAGCGGTGATTCGCTGGCCGGCACCGAGCTCGCCGCCGGCCGCCTCGTCGCCGCACGCGAGGACGTTCGCGCGTACGACGGGGAAGCCGGCCTGGAGCTCGCCGACGTCACCGGCGCCCGCCAGCTCGAGACCTGGTTCGACGAGTCGACCGAGGCCGGACGGCTGCTCGTCCGGGTACAGGGCGTGCTGGCGCGGACCGCGACGACAGATCTCGCGTGAGTACGTGGTGACCTCCACCCAATCCCTGCGGGCTCGCGGCAAGCCCCCAGCCTGACGGCCGGCGGAAGCCGGCAGTGCAGCGCCCATAGGAGCGTTCTTGCCTGCGATCATGGCTCGGGCGCCGGCACGTGTTCGACCGATCGGAAGTGCCGATCTCGGACAGGTCCGGGTGCCCGAGCCGGCCCGTCGATATGCGCGCGTCCGGTGCCAGCTGCTCGGCGGGTATGCCAACGTGTACATCGGGCAGACGCCAGATCGACGCAGGTGGGGCGTCATCGGCGCGAGAATGAGTCGGTGGAGATTGAGCGCCTGACGACTCGCTGGAATGATCGCAGGCTCCTTGATGTGTGTGAGCCTCTCCCCGGGCCCACCCTTGAGGCTGGCTCTCTTCTCCGCCCCGGGGCGTCAGCAGAAGCGCTCTTGGCCGCCGAGAGTCGACTTCGTCGTGATCTTCCGAAGTCGTTTCGGGAGTTCCTCGCGTTCTCGGACGGAGCAAACGCTGACTGGGATCTCGTCACTGCTGGATGGCCGCGAGCATGTCGCTCCGGCGCAGAGGTTGGGCTGCTGCCGGCAAACGAGGTCGCCGCCGCAGTCGAGGCTGTGCCGGAAGCGGTCGAGATGTGGGCGGACGGTTGGGTGAGCCCGAACCCTGAGCGGCCTCGGACGAACCGGCAGGTCGTGGACTACTTCGAGCCACTCAAGGAAGCACTCCTCGTCAGCAGTCTGACGCTCGAGGCAGGAAAGTACTTTCTGTGTCTGGTGCCAATTGACAGTCAGATCGCAGTCGAGCCGTTCGAGCTGTGGGACAAGGGCCACGACGAGATCACGAGATACCTGACGTTCGGCGACTGGCTGGAGCTGTCGGTCGCCGACTGCTGGCACGATCCTGGTGAGGTCTTTCTACGCGTGAACGCCGAGGTCACACCAGACCTGGCTACAGAGCAGAAGTCCTGGCCCGCGTCCATTCGCACTCATCAGATTCGACGGCTCGCCACATGCTCACGTTCTCCGGCACTCAGCAAAGTGCTCGATGACCTGTGGGCCGAGCCAGACCCCTATGTCCGCCTTGCCGCTGCGCAAGTACATCGAGTGACCGCCGATGACGAATCGCGCATCGATGAACTGACCGAGTCTGACGAAGCCAGTGTTGCGTTCGGAACGTGTCAAGGGGGATGAGACAACTTCTTATGCGGATTGGATGAGTGCTTCTCGGTTGGGTTCGTTGATCCAGGCAACCTCGGGAAGCTTCGGCGGTGTGGGTGGCTGGTGGCGGAATCGGCCGGGGTTCGCGTTGTAGGCGGCGGTGAGCGTGTCGGCTCGGGCCGCTTGGATCTCGGTGGCGGTGCCGTAGTGGACCGATGCCGGGGTGTGGAGTCCGATGCCGACATGTCGATGGACGTGGTTGTAGTGATCGAAGAACGCGGCGCAGAACGCTCGAGCATCCGCGATCGACCCGAACCGGCCGGGGAACGCCGGGCAGTACTTGAGCGTCTTGAACTGGGCTTCGGAGTAGGGGTTGTCGTTGGACACCGACGGGCGGCTGTGGGAGCGGGTGACGCCCAAGTCGACGAGGAGCTGGGCGACGGGTTTGGACGTCATCGACGATCCTCGGTCGGCGTGCAAGGTGAGCTGATCACGTTCGACGTGTTGGCGGTCGAGGGCGTCGGCGATGAACGCCTCGGCGAGTTCGCCGGTCTCGGCTGCAGCGACGGTCCAGGCCACGACGTAGCGGGAGTAGATGTCGATGATCACGAACAATTCGTAGTAGACGCCACGTTCGGGTCCGGCGAGTTTGGTGATGTCCCATGACCACACCTCGTTCGGGTGGCGGGCGATCAGTTCGGGTTTCTTGCGAGCCGGATGGGTGCGTTGCCGGCGGCGTTCCCGGTTCTCGCCGGCGGCGGCGAGGAGCCGGTACATGGTGCGGATCGAGCACAAGTAGATGCCGTCATCGAGCAGCTGCGCCCACACCTGCGCTGGTGCCAGGTCGCAGTATCGCTCGGAGCGCAGCACCGACAGCACGTGTTGACGTTCGGGTTCGGTCAGCTTGTTTGGCGGTGCAGGTCGCGGTGCCGGCGGGCCCAACACCGGGCCTCGTCGGCGGCGCAGCAGCGTGGCCCGGCTCACGCCGAGCAGCTCGCACGCCTGCTTCGTGGAGGTCACCTCCTCGAGCGCTCCGAGGTGTTCGCCGGTCACGGCTTCGATCTCGGTTCGGTGTCCGCGCTCTCGGAGAGCTGTTCCAAGAGCGCGTGCACTTTTCCCGTGATCTCCAACGCCGTCTGCGCCCGCTCGAGCTCGCGGGCCAAGCGTTCGTTCTGGCGGCGAAGCCGATCCAACTCGACCTGTTCGGCCGATCGCCGCTGACGCGACTTGCCGGCCAGGCCCGCCCGGGCACCAGCAGCGGCCTGCTTGCGCCACTCCGAGATGTGCGACGTGTACAAACCCTCACGGCGCAAGATCGCGCCACGCTCCTCGGAGCCCCTGGGATGAGAGTCGTACTCGGCGACGAGCTCAGCTTTGTACTCGGCACTGAACGTTCGTCGTGTCGGCTTCGCCGCAGGATCGATGTCGTCGTCGGTCACGCCTCCAGTTTGGGCGCGGCCGTTCAACGATGCAGTCGTCATGGTCATGGTTCAGGTGTTCCTGTCTCGCCCCGTCGGGTCAGATAATCGGGAACCGCAGGTGTCTCACCTCACCCTGACAGACAGGGGTTGGCGGCCTTGGCGACTCTTCGGGCATTGGGCTAGCCAGCCTCGCTCCGCAACACGCTGGCAACTTGGACTCGCTGCGCAATCTCGGGCGGGTTGCCGAGCACCGACGTGCCGCTCTGCGCTATCTGCGGACTCATTGAGGGAGTGGTGTTATGCGCTGTGGATCCCGTGCTGCGGGTAGGCGGCCGCCGTTCTTCGTCGGCCTCGTCCCAGGCCGTGGTCTCGATGGGGAGTTCGTGAGTTCGCTTCACGATCTTCATCGCGAGCTGGGACGTGAGCTTCTGGACGTGTGGTAGCGCAGCGAGGACGTCCATGTACAACTCTTCGAACGCGTGGGAGTCGCGAGCGACCACGCGCAGCAAGTAGTCCGGTTGGCCCATCATTCGGTTGGCTTCGGTGATGTTGGCGACATCTTGGATCGCCGCTTCGAATGCAAGCATGGTCGTTCGCGTGACTTCGGACAGGGTGACCCAGACGAGCGCTTCGTAGTCACAGCGGACTGCCACATGGTCGAGGAGTGCTGCATCGCCGGTGATGACGCCGGTCGTCTCGAGCTTGCGGACTCGGCGAAGGCACGGCGACGGGCTGAGCCCGACTCTGGCCGCGAGTTCGTTGTTGGCGAGCCGCCCATCGACTTGCAGCTGGCAGAGAATTGCGTGGTCAAGCTCATCCCTGGCTGTTGATGCTGCTCACCGCCGAAACTTGGATGATCTTCGCCAGCGTGTGCTTCGGACGCGCAACGATAATGGACCCATGGAATCCACGTACGACGTCGTCTGGCCGAAGTCACCGAGAGGAGTGCAGTCCCGCCCGCTCGCGGACCGCGTCGACACGCTGAACGGAAAGCGAGTCGCCTTCTTGTGGGATTACCTGTTCCGTGGGGACGAGATCTTCCCGGTGCTCGAAGCCGAGTTGGTCGAGCGGTTCCCCGATGTCGAGATCGTGGGGCACGACGTGTTCGGCAACACGCACGGCCGCGACGAGAAGGAGATGGTTGCGGGGCTCCCGAACGGGTTGTCGTCGCGCCACATCGACGCGGTGGTGTCGGCGATGGGGTGTTGAGGCAGTTGCACGCCCGCCGTAATGCGGGCATCCATCGCAGCTGAATCCGCCGGCATCCCATCGGTTTCTCTGGTGTGCGAGGGCTTCGTCAAGCAGGCCGCGGCAACCGGCCGCGGTCACGGATACGACGGGTTGCCGCTCGCCGTCATGCCGGGCCACGTCGACGCTCAATCCGCGGACGTGATGCTGTCCAACCTCCGCGAGGTCGCCGTGGACCAGGTGATTGCCGGGCTGACCGAAGCAGTCAGCACCGGTGAGGCCGAAACCCGGGAACCGACAGCGCTCGACGTCGCGGCAAGCGGAACGATCGACGAGATCAACCGGACGTTCATCGCAAGGGGCTGGTCCGATGGTTCGCCGATCATCCCCCCGACCCGCGATCGCGTCGAGCAGTTCATCGCGGTCACGGCCCATGATCCGTGGCGACGGATCGGGATCGCGCCGTCGTCGGGTCGCGACGCCACGATCTGGTCGATCGCCGTGAACGCCGTCATGGCAGGCTGCGAACCCGCGCACCTTCCCGTACTGATTGCACTCGCCGAGATCCTCGTCAATCCGCACTACGGCGCCGAACACTCCGGAAACACGACCGGCGCGGACGCGCTGATCATCATCGACGGCCCATCCTCGGTCGACCTCGGCTTCAACCACGGCCAAGGCGCGCTGCGCGACGGTCACCCAGCCAACACCACGATCGGTCGGTGGTTACGGCTGTACCTGCGCAACGTGTTCGGATTCACACCCGACGAACACGACAAAGCCACGTTCGGGAACTCGGCGCGCGTCGTGCTGGCGGAGGACATGGCGACCCTCGCCGAGATCGGATGGCAGCCGTTGAGTGCTGACTTCGGCTTCGACGAGACCGACGACATCGTCACGATGGCCCGGATGAACAGCGGCGCGATCATCGGCAGTGTCTACGGGTCAACGCCCGACGAGATCCTGCCCTACCTGGCCGACGGGCTCGCCCGCATCAGCGGTTGGGATCTCACCCACGTGTACGGGCTCGGCACCGCGCAGTACCGCCCGCTGCTCATCCTCGCTCCACTGTTGGCCCGCACATTCACTGACGCCGGCTGGTCGAAAGACGACGTCCGCAACGCACTGTTCGAACACGCCCGCATCCCCGCATGGCGATTCGAGAAGCTGATCGGCGAGTGGAGCAACCTCACCGCCGGTCGACGAACGCTCATCGACCTCGCAGCCGCCGGCCACATTCCAGCCGTGTTCGCCGAGTCCGACGACCCCGAACGCATGGTTCCAATCGTCACCGACCCGTCCAAGTTCGCCATCGCAGTTGCTGGCGACCCCACACGAACCAACGCATACGTGTTCAGCAACGACGGCCCACACGGCGACTGGACCGCCCGGTCGATCGACCGGTCTTCCTCCAACGACCTCGTCTGCGGAATCTACTGAGACGGCAACGACGACTGGACCGAACTCAGCGAGATCCCATCGCCGAATTTGCACCCTCAACCATCGACGAATCGGGCACCATCGCCGACCTCCAGGAACTCATCGGCACCGATACGGAAGCATCATCAACGCCGCGCTCGGCGAGCTGCCGGAACACCGGATCCGCGCCGCCGACTGGCGCTCGGACCGCGGAACCCCGATCAGGATGTTCATGGCGGGGGCCGTTGAGACCGCTCGTACCCTGCACGACGATCGGTTCTCGACGGTGCATGTGCCGTCCCGACCACCCGACGCACGTTCTCGCGCACGTGCCCGAGCGCGGACGTGCCGTTCTCGCTCGGGTCGTCGACTCTCACGGTGGCGGGATGATGGGGCTGTTCCGCGGTCGCTGTCGCCGCATCGCGCATGATGCGGCACGGCGCCGGACGCTCTTGATCGCGATTGCCGAGTGGGGATCTCCGGGGCGGCGGTTCCGATGTTGACGATCAAACTGCTTCTGCTGGCGGTGATTTCGCGTTGACGGTCGGTCGGGGGCGAGGCACCGGATCGCTGCGTTCGTTGGCCGAGTCGGGACCGGCTGGCTCACGAAAAGACCTAGGGTGCTAGATCATGACGGTGGAGGTCTTGAGCAACGAGGATCCTTTGTTGTTGGGCCGACTTCGCCGTCCGGACCCGGCCCGCGTGTTGGCCGTCCGAGGTGTCAATGGCCATGCGACCTCGGAACTACTTGTCTCACCCGATGACTTCATCGACTGCTTGTTCGGGGCGTCGGGATGATCCTGCTCGATGGGGCGCCGGTCGCCTCGCTCGAGGAATACGTCGAACGCGGTGGCGGGGTTGCGCTGGGCATCGCGGTCGAGTCCGGGCCTGACCACGTGCTCGACGAACTCGAGTCGTCGGGTCTGCGAGGTCGTGGAGGCGCCGGGTTCTCGACCGCGTTGAAGTGGCGCTCGATCGTGGCTGGAGGTGCGGAGGCCGGCGAGCGCTTTGTGGTGGCCAACGGTGCGGAGGGTGAGCCGGGGACGTTCAAGGATCGGGCGTTGTTGCGCCACAACCCGTATCTGCTGCTGGAGGGGTTGTTGGTTGCGGCGCGCACGGTTGGTGCTCGCCGGGTTTTCGTTGCGTTGAAGTCGTCGTTCGAGTTCGAGGCTGACGTGGTGGCGCTGGGGGTGGCTGAGATGGCTGCGGCCGGGTGGGCCGACGATGTTCAGATCGAGCTTGTCCGTGGCCCTGATGAGTATCTGTTTGGTGAGGAGAAGGCGTTACTCGAAGTGATCGAGGGTGAAGAGCCGCTGCCTCGCCTGTTCCCGCCCTATCTGTATGGGTTGTTCACGACGAACCCGCAGGTGGGTTGGTCGGCGGGAAGAACACTCGCCGACGTCGGGCCCGAAGGGTCGAATCCGACTCTGGTCAACAACGTCGAGACGTTGTCGACTGTCCCGGCGATCGTCGCCAATGGTGGGGAGTGGTATCGGGGCTTCGGGACGGCAGAGTCGCCGGGCACGATGGTGTGCACGGTGTCGGGTGACACGGTGCGTCACGGTGTCGGCGAGTTCGAACTCGGGACACCCGTGGCGACGGTGATCGCAGAGTTGGGCGGTGGGATGATGGATGGTCGAGCCGTCAAGTACGTGCTATCGGGGATCTCGAATCCGGTGCTGCGCGGTGAACTGATCGATACGCCCCTCACGTACGAACACATGGAATCGGTCGGCGCCGGTCTTGGGACGGGTGGATTCATTGTCTACGACGATCGCACCGATCCCGCCGAGTTGGCCCATGCGGTCTCGCGCTTCCTCGGCGTCGAGTCGTGCGGCCAGTGCTCGGCGTGCAAACTCGGTTGCCAAGCGATCACCGATTTGTTGTCGGGCCTCGACGGCGTCACCGAGGGTGCCGTGTACGGCGACATCTCGGCGCGCCTGGCGAGCGTTACCGATGCATCGCGTTGCTTCTTGCCCTCCCAGGAGCAACGCGTGGTGACGAGCTTGTTGTCCGACATGCGCGACCCCGAGTCGCGGCGTCCGGCGCGAGGGCTGGAGCTGACGAAGATCGTTGACCTTGTCGGCGACCGATTCGTCCTCGATGACACCCAGGCCCGCAAGCGCCCGGACTGGACCTATGAGCCCGGATGACATAGTCGAGCCGCACGGTTGCCTGCGTCGACGATGACGTAGCGGGATCCGAACTGCGATCACCGCGCTGGGTTTGAGCGATCAGCGGGCTGATGTCGATCTCCTCGACCCACCCGGTTTAGGGACACCCACTCAGGGCTGCGGCGGCTTCGCGACGAGATCCTCCAGGGCGCTGGTGGTGGCGACCCAGTTCGTCAGGCGGGCACGAGGCCCGCGGGCCGATGCTGTGTGGTCCACGCCGACCGCGTCGACAGGTATCTTCCGTCGTTGGTGAGCGCGGTCACACTCGTCTGAGTCACCCAGAGGGCTTGGACGGGGGTCCAGTCGTCGGGCCTGACGAAATGCGGCTCGATCGCATCGTCGGAACGGCGGAGTCGACCCTGGGCCAAGTCGATGGTCCAGTTGGCGTCGCAAGTGGTGAGCCGGACATAGCCAGCACCGAGAACCTCGACGGGTCCGCCGTCGCCGTTGACGCAGGTCGCGGTGGCAGCGCTCAGCGGTCGACGCGCGATAAGTTCGTCACTTGCCGTATCGGGGTCGAGGTCGATCATCACCGTCAGCCCGGCGGCCACAGCCGATGCTGCAGCGATCACCAGAACTTCCGTCATTTCGAGATCGAGCTGTGCGGGCGCGCAGATGACGAGATGGTCATCGAACATCGAGACCATCACCGTCGGATCGGTGGCATCGGCAGCGGGCGTGTTGCGGTCGGGGAAAGGTTGCATTGATCGCACCTCCTCAGGTCACTCCAGACCCTGTCATCATCGAGTGACAACAACGCAACGGACACGTTCCAACTTCGCGCGTTCGACGACACAGAAAGCGCCATCGAGTCCCGAGGTGCAGGGCGATTGCCCCCGGGTCCGTCGCCAAACTGGTGATTCCCCGGTTCGCGGAGCTGATCATTCTCGAGCACCTGAACGATCGCCAAGGTGCCGATAGCGAGTGGTTGCAGCGGGTCAAGCGGGACGTGATTCTCGATCGACTCGATCGACTCGAACGCGCACAACTTCGCCGGAAGCCGAGTGTGTGGTGCTGGGCGGGAGTATCGCCCGCCGGCCGCAGACGCCTTGCGGCGGCCACTGGATATCGCAGCCGCCGTTACGCTGGCGCCCGATGACTCAGAACAGTCAGGGCGGATGGCGACCTGCCGCCAAGCACCTCGTCTGGATCGTGATGATTCCCCTCGTGACGATTGCTCTGCTCGCAGGCTGGGGTGCGCTCCACGGCGCCCTGGTGCGTTCGGACTCGCGAGCCGCCGCTCCGGGGCGGGCAACTGGATGTCAACGCCGCCCGACTCAGGGGTGCCCACCGCGCGCAGATTGGTCGGTCAAACTCGCTGAGCGTCACCTGCGAGTACCGAAGCGTTCCGGGCCGATGTAGCAGTCCGATGTGCCAACTATGACGGCCACGTCGAGATCGGGGTTGCACCCGTCCTCGATGCCGGTTTCGCACTCTGGTGAGAGGTATGAAGGGGCCGGCTCGGTGACTTCGTAGTCGACCAGCGTCGAGCTCGACACCGATCCGGCGCCTCCCCGGGGAAGTGCCGGTCGGACCCCATACGGAACGCGCCACCGGCAAGCGAGACGAAACCACCGTGCACGGCGGGGGTCCTGATCGCCCGCTCGGTCATGGGCTCCCGATGCCTGCCTGCAACTTGTTGAGCATCTTGCCGACGGTGAAGCTCGCCGAATCCTGGCGGGGTGGGAACTCCTGCAAGGTCGACGCCATCTGCATGACGTGCGTCTGGGCAGGAACCACCAGGTAGGCGTGACTGATCATCCAGTCGTAGTAGGTGTTCGACGTGATGTCGGCCCGCTCGAACGGATCGGTCTTGAGATTGAAGATCTTCGGCAGGCGGAGTTCGGTGAACGGCTCGGCCCAGACCTGCAGCGTCCCGGCGCAGCGCTGCTCGAGGAACACGATCTTCCAGTTGTCGAAGCGCATCGCCATGAGGTCGCCGTCGTCGGAGACGTAGAAGAAGCTCTCGCGCGGACTCTCCTCGGTCTCACCGCTCAGGTAGGCGGTGAGGTCGAACCCGTCGAGGTGCACCTTGTACTCGGTCCCGTTCAGATCGCCTCCCGCCTTCAACTCGTCGACGATGTCGGGGTTGCCGGCCGCCGCGAGGAACGTCGGGAACCAGTCGGCGTGGCTCACGATGTCGTTGAGCACCGTGCCCGGCTCGACCGTTCCGGGCCAGCGCACCATCGCGGGACGCGGAACGCGCCTTCCCAGCACGAGTTCTTCTCGTTGCGGAACGGGGTCATGCCGCCGTCGGGCCAGGTGTTCATGTGGACGCCGTTGTCGGTGCTGTACACGACGATCGTGTCCTCGGCGAGGCCCAGCTCGTCGAGGAAGTCGAGCATCGAGCCGATGCGCTTGTCGTGCTCGACCATCGCGTCGTGGTACTCGGACTGCCAGTGGCCCGCCTGGCCGCGGATCTCGTCGGCGATGTGCGTCCGGAAATGCATGCCGGTCGTGTTGAACCACATGAAGAACGGCGTATCGTTCTCGGCGGCGTCACGGATGAACCGCTTCGCCGGCTCGATGATCTCGTCGTCGATCGTCTCCATCCGCTTCTTGGTGAGCGGGCCGGTGTCCTCGATCCGGCCGTCGGCCCAGCTGTGGATCACACCGCGCGGGCCGAATCGCTCACGGAAACTCGGGTACCGCTCGGGGTCCGGGTAGTCGACGTCCTCGGGCTCCTCCTCGGCATTGAGGTGGTACAGGTTGCCGAAGAACTCGTCGAAGCCGTGGTTGGTCGGCAGGAACTCGTCACGGTCACCGAAATGGTTCTTGCCGAACTGGCCGGTGGCGTAGCCCTGGGCCTTCAGCGCCGTCGCGATCGTCGGGTCCTCGTCACGCAGACCCAGGTCCATACCCGGCATGCCCACCTTCGTCAGGCCGGTGCGGTACGGGTTCTGGCCGGTGATGAACGCCGCGCGGCCCGCGGTACAGCTCTGCTCGCCGTAGTAGTCGGTGAAGATTGCGCCCTCGTCGGCGATGCGGTCGATGTTCGGGGTGCGGTACCCCATCAGGCCGTTCGAATAGCAGCTGAGATTACTGATGCCGATGTCGTCGCCCCACAGGACGAGGATGTTGGGCTGACCGTTGGGCATGGAAGAACTCCTTGTCGAGGACCTGGCGATGCGCAGACGCGTGTTGCCGAAAGTAGCAGTCACGCCAAGCCCGGACCCGTCCGAGCCGTCGATCAGGCCCGCGGCTTGGGTTTGCCGCATATCGACACGAACCGAGCAACGACGGTGGCCAGGAAGTTCGACGATCGCTTCGAACGCGGTGACGCGCCTCGCCAGCTCCTCCACCGGCGTGACCGGGGTCTCAGTGGACAGTCGACCTGCGGTTGGGCGCACGAGTCACATGCCTGGGTGCTGGCCACACCAGGGCCCGGCCTGCAAGAGTCTGGACATGAATGACATCGTCGTCGGCATCGTCGCTCTCCTGACCGGCGCAGTGTTCTGCTTTCGCGGGTACCTCGCAATGCGCCTGGTGATTCCCGTTTGGGGTGCATTCGCCTTGCTGTGGCGTGTGCGTGATGGTTGAAGCCTTCGCCGATCAGCGGCTCGCCCCCTCAAAGGCGATGAAAGGTCAGGCTGACTGGCTGGGAACACGGGCGACGGTTCATCCGGCCGATTCCGGCTCCGACCAGTGGCGACGCCTGCATGGACGTCCAGGAATCGTGCCTCACCGCGTGAGGCATGCCGACCCCGAAAGACAGGCCTACCGCAAGCGGCCAGCTCATCTACCAGGGGTTTTGGAGCGGATGAGGGGAATCGAACCCCCGTACTCAGCTTGGAGGAACTTACTCGAGTTGCCGTGAGCGCTGTGACCTGGGGAAACGTGCATTGTGCTGGTGATTCGCGCCGTCGGCGCAGTGCCGACAGTACCCGGTGTTGACCCCTGTTGACCGCTGCGTGAGGCACGCGTGAGGCAGGCGCGCTGGAGGCGCACGAACGGTCGGCTGAGGCACGAATGAGGCACGACCGGCGCGGCGCCTGTGTTCTCGCATCATGCTTCCGCCGAGTCGTCGTTGGTCGACCGTCCCGGACGGAGCCGGTGAGGCACCGAGGAAGTCGATCGGTCGGACTGGAGCCACTCGTGAGCCCGGCGGCCGATCACGTCACGTCGTGGCCGAGGCGTCCAGCTTCTCCACCGTCTCGAAGAGGACCACGAGCTCGCCGTCGTCGACATCGGAGAAGTCGACGTACCGGAGCCGCACGGGGACGACGCAGCCGGCCATCGCGCTGGAACGGACCGTGAGCGCGACGAGCAGGCGCTGACGGTCGCCCCAGTGCCCGCCAACGAGGCGGCGGATGCTCAGGTGGTGCACGAACCAGTCGTCGGGGTCGAGCACGTCCGACGAGTCGTCGGTGCTGCCGGCATCGTCGACGAGGTCGATCGCGAGCCGATCCCCCTGAGCGGCGACCAGACCCCACGGTGCCGCGTGCTCGGCTCGCGGCACCTCGATCTCGATGCGGCTCGCGGCGTCGTCGTCTCCCGACAGCCTCAGGCCTTCGCCCGAGACGTTCACGACAGCGAGCGTCACCGTCGTCGTCACACCGATCTCGATCCTCGGCCACGCCGGCATCGCTCCCGTAGCGATCGTGAGCGGCGGGCCGTCGGGCCAGACGCCGGCGACGAACGGTCCCGATCGCCCGACCGAACCGGTGCGCAGCCGGCTGCCAAGCGCATCGGCGTGGGCGAGCCGTACCCCGAGCAAGCTGAGCGACGTACGAACGGACTCCGGGAACAGGTCGGCACCCGAGGGTCGCAGGCCCGACCAGCCCGCTTCGACGCGCGTGGTCCTGGTGCCGCCGCGCTCGTCGGCGCACACACCGGTGATCACGACGTCGGCACTCTCGTCGGGTGCCAGCAACAAGGATCGCCGCGACAGCTCGATCACGACGTCACCGTTGCCGACCTCGCGGTGTGCGAGGTGCCACGACGTCGTCGAATGAGCAGCGAGCCGGATGCGCTCGAGCCGTTCCAGCGTGCCGCGTCGGAAGCGCAGCGTGAGCGCGAATCCGTCGCCGGACGTGGTCAGCCGACGGTCGCCGACGTTGGTGACGCGCACGCGGAGCGCCTGTGGCGCGTCCGGGACGTTCAGCTCCGGCTCGCCGCGGTCGTTGGCCAGTGAGATCCGCACCGGTCGGCTCACGTCGGACCGTCCTTCGCTCGCCGGTGCAGATAGCCGTCTCGGACGACGTTCGGGATGCCGAACCGTGGGCTGGTCGACGTCGGCGTCATCCCGCTGGGCTGCGACGGGTCGAGGGAGGCACCGATCTCGGCCCACGCCTCCCCGTGATGCTGCAACCACGTCCAGGTGTGATCGGTCTCGACCGGTGACGGGATCGCGATCGAGTCGAACGGCGTGAGCAACGGCATGATCCGGAACACCGAGTCGATCCGGCGCAGCGCCGTCGCAACCTGCTGCATCGGCACGGTGATCGCCTTTGTCGGCACCATGCCGCACGCCGCGTGCAGCGCACCACGTGGATCGAGCAGGACGGTCAGCTCGGTCGGCGGGTCGGCCACCGATTGCCAGACGGTGTGGTCGGGGTGCTGGGGATGGTCGGACGTCAGCGTCGATCGCGGTGTCCCGCCCGGGATGCGATCGACGGAACCATCGGTGTGCGGACTGAGGTAGCGATCGGCGAGCGCGCCATCGCGCTCGATCCAGTAGCCGACCACGCCATCGTTGCGGCGTCCCTCGTCGCCGATGCGGATCGGCACGCGCACGGCGGTGAAGCCATGGTCGTCACGGGGATGGCCGTGCGTGCGGGCGCGGATCGCCTCCCAAGACAGGTCGTAGGCCGGGAGCCCGAGCAGCTCGAGCGAGAGCTGGGCGCGCACGAGCGCGATCGGTCGTCCGACGAGATCGACGTGCGCGGACAGGTGCGAGCGGTCGCTCGGCTCGATCGCCTCCAAGGCCTGGTCGAAGGAGGCGAGCATCGCGCGCGTGGTCGCCGCGGCATGGGGGGCGCCGACGATCCACTGGACCACGCGGCGCAGCGCCGGTTCGGCGATGTGCTCGGGGTCGAGCACGGGTGCTCGCGATCCGGGGGTCGGTTCCCACCATCCGTCGTCGATCGAGCCGAGCAGGGTTCCGTCGGCGTCGTGCACCTGGACGACATCGTCGAGATCGTTCGGCACGAGCCAGCCGAGGATCGGGGTCGTCACGGGGCTGTCGTCGGCGTCGCGCATCGGTTCGGTCGACGACAGCCAGCGCAAGTTCAGCCTGGCCGGCTGAGCGAATCGCGGCGCCATGCGGACACGTCGGCCACCGGCGTCCACTCGGTACCCCTCGGCGCCGACGACATCCGAGGGCCGCCACTCGCGGGCCTGGCCGAACGTGTCCACGAGTCGGAGCCGCGAGAGGATCATCTCGCCGCTGCGGATCGGGTGGAACGGGTGGTCGTGGAGGGGGCTTCGAAGCGGTCGGCCGCCGACCCGGCGTGACACCTCGTCGGCGAGATCCTTCTCCCGGCGGAAGCCGAGGGGATCGTCGATCGGCAGCTGTCGGATCGATGCCCGCATCAGCAGGCCGTCGTGGAAGCCGCCCAACGACTGCGACAGCGACGGCACCTGGTCGAGCGCGTCGCGCATCGCGACCAGCCCTGCGACCCGTTCGTCGGCGGCGGCGAGCGCTGCGATCGACGCCATCGCGCCGTCCTGGTGTGCGACCAGCTTCTCGAGCAGCGCATCGATCCGGCGCTGCACGAGTGACGGTCCGTGGCTCGACAGCATCGTGCGACCGGTGAGCTGTCGGAAGCCTCCGTACAGGTCGTGGTCGTCGGTGAGCTCGAGGTCCGGGCCGTCGTCCTCCGGTCCATAGTGAGCGGCGATGAAGTCGGGCGCGTATCGTCCGCCGGCGCCGTCGTGGTTCGAACCGGCACCCAGCGGGCGCAGCTCGACGGACCACTCGAGGAACAGCGGGTGCCAGGGCCGGGCGTCGGTTGTGCGCAACACCTGCGTCCGGCCCGTGATCGCGTCGTCGGGCGGCGTGCGGCGCTCCCGCAGGGGGGTGAAGATCGAGCCGCCGACGATCGTCGCGGCCTGGTCGTCCGATCCGCCGAAGCGATCGGAGGCCATCGCTGCGCCGTCGTCGTGGCCGAGGAGCACGACGGGGTCGCGCGGCCGCCAGAACCGCGGGCCCGGGGAGCGCACCAGCTCGAGATCGCGGTACCGCCGCAGCGCCGAGTGGAGTCGGCGAACCGGTGCGAGCAGCGTGGCCGGAATGCCACTGACCTCGTGGTCGATCCGAGCCACCGATCGGTCCTGGAGCGGCACGAGGCTGTCGGCGACGAGGTCGCCGAGGTCGTCGAGGTCGACCACGGCGCGGCCGCCGACGAGCTCGGGGTAGGTCGCCTCCATCAAGGCGTGCCAGTCGTCGAACGTCCGCTCGCGATGCGACGCGATCTCGAACCGCTTCCGTTCGAGATCGAGCATCTCCTCGTTGAGGCTGGCGAGCAGATGGTGGATTGCGAGCGGGAGCGCGTCGATGTCGGTCGTCCGCTCGTCAGCAGTCGCGTCTCGCCGGCGCCGGATCTTCCAGACCGTCGTGCGCTCGGTCTCACGGAACCGTTGCTCGTGGCGCATCGTTCTGACGGCTGCCCGGGCGTCGAGGTGGTGTTGGTCCCAGAGCTCGTCGAAGCCGAGCCCTTCGACGAAATCTTCGAGATCTCGTTCCTCGCCGACGAACGCCCGCAGCGACTGGAGACCGGCGGCTCCCGAGCTGTCGATCCGGGCGAACCGGTCGGCCAACCAGGCCGCGAGTGCCTCGGTCGCCGTGCTACCGACCGCTACCCGCGCCTCGAACGTCGCGCTGACCGGGTGGGCGGGCGAGCTGGCGTCCACACGCCCGTGGCAGACGAGACGGTCGGGGAGATCGACGTCGGACACGTAACCGTCGAGGCGGCACGCGAAGCGCTCCTCCACCGCTCGGCGTGAATCCGGCCACACCGAACGGATGCGATAGATCACGTATGGGTCGCGGTCGGCGTCCTCGAACGTCTCGTTCCAGAACCGGACCGTGCCGGCTGCGTAGTCGAGGATCAGGCGCACGCCCCGCGACTCCGACCAGAGCACAGCGCGATCAACGGAGCTGAACTCCTCGGTGAACACGAAGCTTGCCTGCTCGTGCTCCTCGGTCCAAGTGCCGTCGGCGGTGCGTCGGTAGACCGGGTGTAACGTCTCGATGTCGTTGTACGCCGAGACGATGCTCGGGATGTCGAGTGCGCCGACGAGCTGGCCGAGCGGGTCGATCGACTGTGGCCGTCCCTCACCTAGGTCGATGACCGAGACCGCATCGCTGTCACCCGTCGGTGGTGGCGGTGTGGTCGGGTCCTCGTACCACCCGAACACGTCGTACGCAGGCGTGCCCGGCCCGTCGAAGTCGCGGAGGTCGTCGTGGGCGCCGAACACGCTCCGGCAGTTGCCGTAGAGCGCGGCGAACATCGGGTCGCCCGGACCGAGCGCCGTCAGCGGCGGATCGAGCCGGATCGGCAGGATGGGCTCGCCGTCGTCGTCGAGGGGCTCCGCGGCCTCCGGCTGGGAGATCTCGTCGCCGCGCCACGTGAGTTGGCGGCCGATGAACCGGTGGCGGGTCTCGTCACCCGCGGCCGGGTACAGCGTCGCGTCACGCGGGCGTCCGGCTTCGGGCGGATGGACGTAGTCGCTCTCGACGCGGGCGACGAACTTTCCGTCGGTGCGCACGATCAGCCACCGGTTCGGCGCCGCCGGCATGTGCAATCCGTCGACTTCGACGTCGTAGCTCGGGCCACGGCGCGTCGATCCGCGCGTCAGTGCCGCCGGGAGGCTCCAGTGGAGGTGCACACCCGCGGCGAGACGGTGGGTCGACTCGGTGAACGGCTCGACCTGGATGGCCGCCGCGAGGTTGGGCGTCGATGAGTAGTGATCTCGGTCGTCACCACGGCGCGGCAGGATCGACGGGTCGGACGTGGGACCGATGACGGATTCGGCGTGCGCCAGGTGGAGGGCGTCGACGACCAGGGGGAGGACCAGCGCCGGCATCAGCGATCCCACTCGTAGGTGATCGCGTCGACGGAGACGAGCAGATGACGCACGACGTCTGCCGCCGAGAACCCTGCGATCGGCGACTGGTCGCCGGGTTCGACTTCCGTGCCGTCGTCGTGGTGGATCAGGTTGGTCGCGGAGAAGTGGACGTGGTGGATCGGATGCTCGAACTCGACGGCGGTGATCTTCTCCGGATACAGCATCATGAGCACGTCGGGCGCCGGCGACCACCGTCGGATCGGTTGGACGTCGGTCCGGTCGGGCCCCTTCGGACCGATCTTCGCCGTGACGAGGGTGCCGGGGTAGTGCGAGACGATCTCGGAGCGGAGGGCGAATCCCGACCAGTCGGTCGTGTCGGTGAGCGCGAGTTGCTCGTCGGCATGGCTTCGGCTGATCGCCCCGAGTGCGTCGGCACGGTCGCCGACACGGCGCGACAGGCTGGCGGCGCCGTCGTGCAGGCAGTTCAGCCAAGCGGGGTCGATCTCGAAGAAGCGCAGCGATCCGGGCGGCAGCATCGACTCGTCGGGGACCAGGTACCCGAAGGGCACGCTGTCCAACAGGGTCAGTTGGGACTCGAACCAGTCGACGAGATCGGCGGGCGCGCCGGGCGCCGGAGTGGCGTCCGCAGGACGGAGGAGCAGGTCGACCATCGAGTGCAGTTGTCCGCGCTCGGCGCTCGTGAGTGCCCGGTGCTGGTGCTCGAACTTCCACCGGAGGAGCTGCTCGACGACCTGTGGTTCGTGCACGGCGAGGAGCCGGCCCAGCTCCCACGCTGCCGCGTAGGACACATCGATCCGCCCCGCGTCGGGGTCCCAGACGAGCAGGGCATCGGAACGGTCGGCACCGCTCGGCCTGTCGATCCCGCTGAACGTGGGGGCCTGCGGCGACAGCGGGCCGTGGTACCAGGACGTGACCACGTCGCCGTTGCGCAACTCGTGCCGCAGCGGAACGATCCCGGCCCCGGCGACCGTGGAGTCGGGCGCGACGCTCGGCGCTGACGGGGTCAGCGAGCCGACGTCCACACGCTTCGCCAAGTGGGCGAAGCCGTGCTCGTCCTCGGGGAGGATGGTGTAGTCCCAGTGATGGAGCGAGGGCACGAGCACCGCGTCGTCGTCGTCGAGTGCGTCCAGATCCTGGGTGAACAACTTCTCGAGCGACACGACGTGCGCCGTCACGAGGACGCCCTCGAGCGGTACCGGCGCGTCGTCCTCAGGATCGCTGTCGGCCGGCGGCCAGGCGCGCCGCGAGGAGACGACGAACGCCTGGCGGCCGCCGTCCTGGATGCGGACGTGACAGAACTGCTGGGCGGTGGTCGGATCAGGCAGACCCGACTTCGGGATCGCCAGCGCCAGCGTCGTCGTCGGCGTGACGCCGTCGGTCGCGTCGCTCACCCGGTCGGCACCGTCCACCGCCAGTTCGGCGTGGTACGGCGTCCCGTCCGGCGGCCCGAAGAACGTGGAGCGAGCAACGGTCCTCGACGGGCCGTCGCCGGGGGGGCCGTCGTCACCGACCGGTGGATGGACCTCGAGGACGATGGCGAGCCACGGGGTCCGTGTCGTGCCGGTCTCCTCGGCCTCGGTGGCTCGCCGCTCCCACGGCAGCACCGAGCGCCGCAGCACCACGTGCGGGAGCACGTCGGCGAAGTCGCCGCGCGCCGATGGCGCCGGATAGGTGGTCACGATCTCGTCCGGTGGCAGTGCGAAGCGGGGGCCGACCGCCTCGATCAGCAGCTGCGAGGTGAACTCGGTACCGGCGAGGATCTGGCTCGCCTCGACGACGTACCGCCCGTCGGTGAGCGCCGGCTCGTCGTGCTCGGCGACCCGGACCTTCCGGGACGCGGTCTTGGACTGGGCATCGGTCACGGCGTCACCGAGACCACGACGTGGCGAGCGATGTCGCCGGGCTGCCAGCTTCGGTCGTCGTGCACGCGCACCGACGGGTCGAGCGTGGTCGTGCCCTGGCCCTGCTTCGGCGCGAAGTGGGCGGCTCGACGCGTCGCAGCGACGGTGACCGCGTCGGGGGGTAGCCATTCCGGAATGCGCCCGACCTCCTCACCCTGAGCCCGGGTCGGTTGGCGCAGGCCGAAGCGGCGACCCGCTTCGTGCGACACCATCGCGTCCGATCGCAGCGCGTCGTCCGGGCGGGCGATCGGAGTACCCCACAGCGCCGCGGGGAAGTTCTTGGCGACGGTGTCGAGCGGCCCGAACTCGTCCGTCAGCTCGCCGGTCGGGGAGCCGACGCCGACGACGGCACCGTTCGAATCGCGCATGAGCTCGAGGTCGCCGAAGGTGTAGGTCGGCGTCGTGCTTCCCCCGGCGACACGACCCATCGGCCGGATCGGGACGCCGTCGTCGCTGCACGGGATGTGCGAGTCGCTCTCGATCTCGAGATGGGTGCGGTCGACCACCCATACGACGCCCACGTCCGGGTCGGTGTACTGCGACACGGCACCCTTCACGACCCGGAGGCCGATCGTGTCGGCGGCCGGCAGGAACGACGTCCGGAAGTCGGTCCACGAGATCGGGGCGCTCGACGCCCGGCTGTTCGCCCCGAACTCGATCGTGAACGAGATCGCCGACCACTTGACGTGGGCCACGCCGGCGAACTCCGGTCCCCAGATGTGGACGTCGGCGTGGACGTCGGCGTCGAAGATCCACCAGCTCGCCGAGATCGTGACCGCGACCGAGATGTCGTAGTGGAACGGCTTCCACTGCAGGAGGAAGTCGAGGCCGGCGGAGAACGACGCCCGGATCGAGCCGTCGTCGTAGCGGGCGGAGATGGCCGCGCCCGCCATGAACGCGGACGGGGTGAGCGCGAAGTACCCGCTCCCCGACACGGTGAGCTCGCGCGTGATCGGGTAGTGAAGCGTGATCCGCCGCGCCGTCGGATAGTGCCCCGGTGCCTTGAAGCGCGGGTGGTAGCCGCCGACGGTGAGGACGAAGTCGCCGGCGTGCGGGAAGTCGCCCGCCGGTCCCTTGCCCTGGAACCAGGTCGCGAACGCGAACTCGCCGCCGAGGTGGCAGTGCGGATGGAACACATACGACGCCGGGTCGATCGCGCCGCGCAGCAGCACGGTGCCGGCATCGATGTCGACCTCGCCGATCAGGTCGAGCTCGACCCGGGCGATCGGCATCGCCGGACCGGGGTTCGGTGGCGTTTCGAACGTCGAGCTCCCGAGGAGCGCGATGCGCGTGCGGGGTCCGACCATCAGGGCGAGCACGAGCACGGTGTCGAGCAGCTGGTACGTCGACGCCTTCACGCCGACGGCGAAGAAGTACGACCCGATCTGCGGCTGGAAGGCCTCGAGTCCGCCCGGGATGATGTCGTCGGAGTCGGCCTCCGCGGCGGGGGTGGCGATGGCCGCGGCGACCAGCGGGAACTGCCGCACGCCGGCGACGTCCGGCAGGATGATCGTGCGGTTGTAGCCGAACCCGGCTGCGAGCTGCTCGACGAAGAAGAACCCTGGGCCGCCGAGCGGCTTGTCGAGGATGCCGTACGCGAACATCGACGGTTGCCCGTCGATCATCTTGAACGCACCGAACGCGTGGATCGTGAATTGCTCGGTGCGCACCAGCAGGCCACCCCGGAACTCGCCGTCCACCTCGACGAAGGCACCGGCGATCTCCAGCGGGTCGCGTCGCACGTCGAGCCCGAGCCCGTCGAGACGTGGCGTGAACACCTTCTCCTGCATCGTGTACTTGCCGCCGAAGCCGAGCAGGCTGACCGTGAGGCCTCCGAATGTCACCGAACCGGCGAGCAGGACGGTGATCTCCTCATCAGCCGCCGCGACGCCGACCCCGATCGCCTCGACGTGGACGGGGCCGAAGCTCCGCCCGAGCTGGTGCCACTCGACCGCGCCGGCAGGCTTGACCGGCACTGGCGTTCCGCCGCCTGCGGTGGACGCACCACCCTGTGGGGCCGGCTGCGATGCTGGAGGCGACGTCAGCGGGATCGCGTCGCCGTCCCCGATGCGCAGCGATACGTCGAGGTGCGACGTGGCCTCGGGGATCTCGGTGGGGACGGCGATCACGCGCGAACCGTCGGTGTTCAGCGCCTCGCCGATCGATTCGAGGTCGTCCTTGGTCCAGTTGTCCGACGCAGCGTACGCATGGAAGGACAACTCGAGGCGGTCGGCCTTCCGGAGCCCCTCGCCGACGAGCGGGAGGTCGCCGAGGGAGCTGAGGTCGAGGTCGATCCCCAGATCGACGAGGAACAGCCGACGCCGACCGGTCGCCGGTCCGTCGAGCACGAGGGCGGCGTCGACGAGGTCGAACTCTTTGTCGAGCGATTCACCCGGGGTCAACCCGACCGCCCTGATCAGGTTCCCCAGGCTGATCCCGTCGGCCGACTCGGAGGCGACGAGCTCGAACAGCGCCGGCTGGGCGGTGCCCGGCGCGAACCGGCACTCGAACACGGTGCCGTGGAGCGAGAGCCGTGCGTCGACACGGGACTCGGCGGGCCGATCGCCGTCCTTCGGCACGTGGACGATCGAGAACACGGCCTCGGTGTCGGCGGTGTGCTGATGGCCAGGCGCATCCCAGTCGACGGTGCACGCCAGCGCGAACTCCCCCGACGTCGGGTCGAGATCGAGATCGAGCGAGGTCACTCGGAGGTCGCGCAGCCAGTCGGGCAGGTGGTCGACGTCGATCACCTCGGTGATCAGGTCGGCGAGCGTCGCGTCGAGCTCGAGGTGGGCGGAGAGCCGCAGCCCGTCCTCGTCGTGCACGAAGTGGGCGTCGAGGGTGCCTGATGTCGCGAACGAGAACTCGAACGTCACGCCACCGCTCACGGTCGTCGTGTCGGTGTGGACGACGTCCAGGTTCGCTTCGATGATGCGCAGACGGCTGAGCCCATCGCGATCGTGATCGGCCGGCACGGCGACCCGGCAGCCGACGGCGGTTCGTGAGGGAGAGCTGTCGTGCGAGACCGTGACCTCCACGACCGCCAGGTCGCCGATCAGATCGGGGACCTGCGGCAGCAGCGACGGCCCGACCAGGTCGGCGACGATCGTCCGCAAGGTGAGGTCGGACGGCGGTGCGAGCGAGCCGTCGAAGCTCCATCCGGACCGGCCGTGGCTGCCGGCGACGCGCAACGTGAGCGGGTCGTGCTGGTCGCCGATGTCGACGGCGATGACCGCCGACATCGCCCAGGACGCCCCGCCTGCGCCCATGCCCGACTCGAACTCGGCGTGCGCCTGCAGATCGACGATGTCGAGCCAGCCGAGATCGAGCAGTTGCTCCACCTCGGCGGTGAACGATGCTGCGCCTTCGCTGATGGTGGACCGAACGAAGCGCAGCTCCGGATCGGTCGAGCCGATCGTGAGACCGTGGTGCTCGAGGAAGCCGCGATGGGACGGATCGACGGACGCCGGTGCATCGGGATCGACGTCGGCCGGATGCAGGACGCAGTCCAGCACGAGGTCCGGTAACCGCACCGACGCATCGAGCTCGAGCCCTCCGGGCAGCGATGCGGCCCCCCACACCGTGCACGACGCGTCACCGTCGTCCCACTCCAGCTCCGCACCCACGAGGCGCAGCTCGACGTCGTCCTCACCGGGGATCGGCTTCCAGCCGTCACCGCCGATCCACGCCAGCTCGACGCGGAGTCGGGGACCGAACGACATGGTGTCGTCCTCGAACGCCGGCTCGTAGTCGATCGCGACGACCTCGACGGTGCCCCCGAGCGGGAGACCGACGTGCGGCGCTGATCCGCCGGGCGCGGCCGGGAAGCAGAGGTCGAACACGGCGGCGAGATCGATCGCCGACGGCGTCTCGACGGCACCCGGATCGTCCGGGGACCACTCGGGGAGGGATGCCTCGGTGCGTTCGGTCCCCAGATCGGGGATCAGACGGCGGAGCTCGGTGAAGGTCGGCATCACGCCACCACGAACGGGACGGGGCTCATGCGGGGGAGGCGGGCGACCCGAGCGGGGTTGCGCACTCGGCGGCCACCGTGGAAGTGGACGACGCACGCCTCGAACATCTGGATGCACCGCACCGTGGAATGCACCTCCGCCTTGATGTTGGCGGACACGGCCTGGGGGATGATGCCGAGCTTGAGGGTGCCGCCGAGCTGCATCCCGTCGGTGTCGACCAGCCGGGCACGCAACCGGATGCTCTGGATCTCCGAGGTGCGCGAGGAGCGAGTCTCCGATCCGAAGAATCGAGGGATGAGTGGCGCCGGTTCGGCCGGCTTGGTCGTCGTGGCGCGGTAGCGAGTGACGGACCGGTCGCCATCGCGGCCGAAGGCTGCATGCACCTCGAGCAACAGCATGGTCTCGGTGCCCTCCAACGCACCTCCCGCGACGGCCCGGACGTAGGACCCGGGCTCGTCGAAGTCGAGCGTCCCCAGCTGCTGGAAGAACCGCCGCAGCAGTCGCGGGCTGTGCATCTCGAGACGGAGCGACAACCGCTCGACGGTCTTCCCGCCCGGGTGACGCACGCACTGCACGAGCTCGTCGACCGTCGCTGCGATCCCCGTCGCGATACCGCTGTAGCCGGGCACGAGCTCGAGCGTGGTCGCCGTGTCCGACTCGGTGTCCATCCACACCGCGGCGACCGACCGATAGGTGAGCCCGCCGAGCCCCTTGCGATCGAGCGCCGGCGGGATGACGAGGTTCACGATCTCGGAATCGGTCGTGGACACGAGCCGCTGACTGCGTGGACCAGCGGGGGCCGACGCGGTCTGCAGACGCGACCGGGTCGTGCGAGCCGACAGCTCGGTCGAGCTCTTGCCCTCGACGCTGATCGTGCCGCCTTCGGCCTCGAGCTCGAACGCCTCGGGCTCGGTCGGCGCGTCGTCGATCGTGATCTCCGGATCGTCCGGCTCGTCGGCGTCCTCGTCCTCCTCGGGTTCGGTCTCCGGGTCGGCGATGCCCAACAGACCGCCGGGGTCCTCCTGGACCTCCTCGGCATCGAGCGTGGTGATCTCGAACTTGGCACTCGCCTCGGCCGACACCGACGCGAGGAACGTCGAGATCTCGACGAAGCTGTGGCCGCGCGGGACGATGTCCTCCAACACGACCCTGCCCGCCTTCGTCCCACCGGCGCTCTGCTTCGTCGCCCGGTCCTTCGCCTGCTTGGCCAGCTGGAGCGAGATCCGCATCGAGTCGAGCTCGGCCAGACGTCGATCGATACGGCGCAGATCGCGCGCCTCGGCCGCCTGGTCGGCGGCGGCCGGCCGTTGGTCGCGCTCCTTCCGCAGCCGCTGCTCCATCCGGTCGAGATCGTCGAGCAGGCCCTTCGTCGAGTGCTTGAGGTCCGGGATCGCGTCGACGGGCTCGCCGCCGGTCTTCTTGGCGATCGACGTACGGAAGTGGAAGATGCCACGAGCCGCCACCTTGGTGAACACGTTCGACTGGCCGTGAGGGATCTGTCCGTTGACGATCAGCCAGTGAGCAACGGTCGCCTTGAGGTTGCCGTTCAGGATCTGATCGATCGTCGTCGTCAGCCCTGATCGATCGTCGAGCCCGAAGGCGGAGGGGGCCGGGTCGACGATGCGATGGCGCCACGCCTTCTCGAGCTTGCCGGCGACGGACGCACCGACCTCGACCCCGCCATCGAAGAACCCGAGCGGTATCGCCACGGCGACCGAGGCGGAGACCTCCGCCGACAGGTCGGTCGTCGTCGACAGACCGCTGAGGGCGGCGAGCACGACGGGCTCGGCGGTGATCCACGACAACTCGACCTCAAGCGGTGTGTCGCGCATCGGTCGCAGCTGCGGCGGCAGCGTGGTGAGTGCGAGCACCGACTGCCAGTCGACCGATTGGCCGAGTGAGACCTTGGCCTCGAGCGCCGCGGCGACGCTGTCGGACATCTGCGTGTCGAGCGCTACGTCGAGCGCCGCGAGCACGCCCGCCAGATCGAGGCCGGCCTCGATCTCCACCGCGATCGTGAACCCGCTCGAAGCGCCGGCGAGCTGGAACTGGCCGGGGTCGCGCACGTCGCCGAACGTGAAGCGGTTGGAGAGCGACACGAGATCCTCGTCGCCGGCGGCGTGCGCGAGACGCCGCATCCTACGGCTCAGTATTCGCACGTCCCCGTGAGGATTCGTCACCGTCCTCGATCCCCTCGTCTCGACACCGGACCCCTCCGGCCTATCCCCGGCGGCACAGTAACAGGCTGACGGAGGGCCTCGAACCGGTGGGTGCCGAGCCCCCGCCGCGGGGTCGCCTACCGTGGGTTCATGAACGCACCGGGGGCCCGTGGCCGCGCGCAGGACGTGGACGCCGATCGAAGCGGACCGGAGCCGGGAACCATCCTCCTCGCCTCCCTGGTCGTGATCGCCCTCATGGCCGGCCTCCTCGTGGTCGCCGCCCAGCTCGACGACTCCGCCCCGACCCCACCTGCCCCGACTGCGACCGCGGTCCCCGAGACCACCGAGCCGACCACGACCGAACCGACGACGACGTCCACCGCCTCCACGTCCACGACGGCGCCAGCGACGACGTCCACCACCGCCGAGGGACCGAGCGGTGACGCCGGTCTCGGTGACACCGTCGAGCTCGCTGACGGCGCCCTCGCCCGGGTGAACGGCATCGGCATCTCGCCGACCGACTCGTCCCGTCTGCGCGCCGAGGTCGAGATGTGCGCCGGATCCGCGCCCTTCGAAGTCAACGCGCTGGCCTGGGCCGGCGAGCTCCCTGACGATGTCGGGCGCGACGTCCCGATCACCGGCCACGATCTCGTGACGACGACGTTGGCGCCGGGTGGCTGTGCCCGCGGCTGGGTGGACCTCGGTGTCGACGTGGAGGAGTCGTTGGCAGCCGTCGTGCTGACCGATGACGCGTTCGCGGAGATCGCGAGATGGTCGACCGGAGAGGTGCAGGTGTCGGACGGGCCGCTGGTCCCGTCGGTCATCGCGGCATCGACGTCCGCGGGCGAGGACGTGAGCCTTGTTGCTGGCGGCTCCGCCCGGCTCGAGTCCGTCGAGACGCTCGGCGTCGCCGATGACGACGACACGCGGGAGCTCGTCGAGATTCGCGTCGTCCGGTGCGCGGGGAGTGAGCCGCTCGTCGTCGATCCGCTGCTGTGGCTCTCCACCAGCGTGGACCACTACACCGCGTCCGGCGAACCGGGCCTGGGGACCCTTGACTCCCGCGAGTTGGATGCCGGTTCGTGTGCGGAGGGAACCGTGATCGTCCGAGCGCTGGCCGGCACCGCCCCCGCCTCCGTCCAACTGCTGGACGACGAGTTCGTCGAGGTCGCGCGCTTCTCCGTCGATCGGTGATCGGCGGGCCGGTCACGGGCGGACACGGCCTGAGCTTGCGGAGCGGATGCGGCAGCAGAGCTACTCCTGGGACCGCACCACGATCGCCTCGCATCGATCCAGCAGTACTCCGGCGCATTCGACTGCAACTCGACACCAGGCAGTGTGCCCGTTTTCGGGCCAGGGCCGCAGCTCGAGTTGGTTGAGGACGCTTCCGACCTGCTGGCAACGATCAGACGCCGCACTCGTAGGCGCGCTGAACGGGTGGCGCCCAATGAGCAACATCGACCATTTGGACACTGATGGGCGAGCGATCCCGCGAGGATCGAGGAAGGCGCTACCCGTGAAGTAAAGGGCGCGTTGGCGTACGCCGGGCGGTCAGAGCCGAAGTCGGACCCTTCGTCGCGCCATGGAGGCCGAGCGATGGCTTACCCACATCGACGAGGGCGACCACCGCCGCGACGCGGACCCCCGAGTGTCAGCCAGCTACCGGGCCCACGCTGGCTACCATGAACCGGGTCCGCACATCCCAGGGTGGCTCACAACCGTGTCATCACAACCAGAATCGCCGCCAACTTCGCAGCGAGTATGGGCCAAGAACATCCGATGAGCTGGTGTTTCTGACTAGAGCGGATGACGGGAATCGAACCCGCGTTATCAGCTTGGGAGACGGAGATTCCTCGACCGGTCGGCAGGGCTGTGGCCTGGGGAGACGTGCGTTGTGCCGGTGATTCGCCCTTGATGGGCAGTGCTGACGGTACCCGGTGCTGACCTCTGTTGACCTCTGCGTGAGGCACGCGCGAGGCACGGGTCCGAGTGGCGGTTCTATGCGGTGGCGAGTGGTTCGATCTGATCGAGTGTCCCGGCGAGTCGATCCCGTTCGACCTCGAGTTCGTAGCGGCTCTGGAGGTTGAGCCAGAAACGTTCGCTGGTGCCGAAGTAGCGGGCGAGCCGCAGTGCAGTATCAGCGGTGATGCCGCGCTTGCCGTGCACGATCTCGTTGATCCGGCGTGGGGGGACGCCGATCGCGACGGCGACGCGGTGCTGGGTGATGCCGAGTGGTTCGAGGTAGTCGAGCATCAGGACTTCGCCGGGATGGATGGGTTCCATGGTGGGTGTGGTCATGTCGTCTCCGTTCAGTGGTAGTCGACGATCTCGACGTCTTCGGGTCCGGCGGTGGTCCATCGGAAGCAGATGCGCCATTGGTCGTTGATGCGGATGCTGTGGGTGTTGGCGCGGTCGCCCTTGAGCTTCTCGAGGCGGTTCCCCGGCGGAACGCGTAGGTCGCCGATCTGGTCAGCGGCGTCCAGGATGAGCAGCTTGCGAAGTGCGGCGCGCTGGGTTGTCTGGTCGAGGCGCTTGGATCGTTGTCGTCGCCACACCCGTTCGGTGTCCTTGTCGGAGAACGACTGCAGCACATGACTGACCCTAACGGACTACGTTATGAACGGCAAGCGTTATATCGACCACGGCGAGTCGTCGTCGAACGCTTGCCGGTCGATCGTCGAGCGGAGGTGGGGGTTCTCGGACAAGTCGTTCGCTTCGAACGCTTTGGGGTCGGTGGGAGCTGCACCACGTCGCCGAGGACTGCTCGAAGTGTCACGATCTCGCAGCCGAGCATCCCGACAAGGTTCGCGAGCTCGTCGAGATCTGGCACGCGGAGGCCGCCGCCAACGACGTTCTGCCGTTCGACGACCGGACCGCCCGCGAGCAACTCATGATCGACCGCCCGGGGCCGACTCCGCGCGATCGATACGTCTATCACTCCGATACCCCCGCGGTGCCCGAGGCCGTCGCAGTGATGGTTCGCGGCCGATCGTTCGCCATCGGGGCAGAGCTGACCGACGTCACGAGCAGGTCGACGGCGCCTCGGCGATGTCATCGGCGAGTCCAGCGGACTGCCAGGGATGCGCCGACGGCAGTTGCGAGGAAGCAGAGCCCGAGCACCGGCCAGCCGAGCGCGGCGACCGCTGCTCCTGCAGCGGTGAAGAGGGCTACCTCGATGGTCAGGCGAGCAGGATCGGCGAGACGGCTGGACGATCGCGGCGCAACGAATCGGCCCCACACCGCCGCCGCACCGCCTGCGGTTGCCAGCGCGAGGACCACGCGAGTCACGGTGGCGTACGGAGTCGCCAGCGACCACGCAGCCATTGCGATCAGCACTCCGACCTCCGTCGCGAATCTGACCGCTGCGACCGGTCCGGCCATGGCATCGCCGACGTGACTCCGTCGCGGCTGGCGCGTCGAAGGGTTGTCGGCGGTGGTCCCGGTGCGCTGGTCGTTCACGTGCGAACGTGCTCGGTCTCGGCGCCGCTCGAGGGCGCTGCGGTGGTGGCGACTCGGTAGGCGATGCAGGGAGTCCAAGCGAGGAGACCGACGAGCGCGGTACCGGCGAGGCCGACGGCTCCGCTGCCGGCGACGTACGAGATCCCGCCCGCGGCAGCCAGCGTGGCGGTGATCCAGCCGAGCACCTGCAGGGGCCGTCCGATGACATGTCGCCGGCCGAGCGATGCGGTGCCGGTCGCGACCATCCCAGCGAGAGCGAGCATCTTCACACCGTCGAGCCGATCGATGACATGGACCACCGCTGCGGGGTCGGTGGCACCGTTGCTGCGCCAGAGGTCCAGCCCGAGCTGCACGATCGAGAACGCAGCGGCGAGCGACGCGGCGGACAGCCACCACCGCCCGGCGACCCCTCGCCTCCAGACGACCCAGGCCACGACGAACAACGCGACCGCTGCCACGCCGTGCACGAGCACCGACTGCATCGACGTCGACCAGGGATGGTCGTGGTAGAAGTCGCCCAACTGGGCATCGGTCGCATCCGCTCTGGGCCTCGCGACGAACAACGTCAGGCCGCACACCCAGGCCACGACGTACGAGATCCCGGCGACGGTCGGCATCTCGAACCCGGAAGCCCGGCCGTGTTGCACGTCAACTCCTCGACCTGTGATAAACGACGGTGAGCTGACGCCGTCGCTGCTGGAGCGAGCGCGGGGTCCGGTGGACACCGAACGGCCTGCCTGGTCAGCGCCTGACTGTTCTCGGAGCGTCCCTGCTCCGACCAGCGAGCATGCGCCTGATTGGGCCAGTCGTCAAGACGTCGCGCCTTCGAACCCGCCCGTCGGTGCTGGCGCCCGAAGGTTCAGAAGCGTCGAGGGTTCGAACAGGGATTCTGCTGTGGGCGTGAGGTCCTTTGAGGAACCGGCCGTCGACGGAACGACGAGGATCGTGCGGCGGCCCTCCGACGTGCGAGGGCTCAGATCTTCGATGAGTGGACCATGAAATCAGTCGCAGCACTTGCAGTCGTCGTCGCTGTTGCGTCGGCCGGTTGCGGTGTGGCATCGAGTACTGCAGCGCCGTCGGGCGGCGGGGATCGTACGGACCAGGTTCCAGTCGAAGCGCTGCCCGACGGAGAGCTGTTCGGTTTCGTGACGTTCGAGAGCACACCGGTCGACGAGCGGGTCGTGCTCATGGTCGATGTCGCCGAGCTGCTGTCCGGTACCGAAGCGCACGACGCAGCCGCCGCCGCCGGATACATCGGTACCGACGAGGAGCTGCCCAACGATGTCTACGTCGTGAACACGGACCACGACGTCGTCACGATCGCCATGCGTGAAGACTCGCAGACGCTGGGGGTCTCGACGATCGGCGTCATGCTCGGCAGCGCCCAGAGCGATCTCGAAGCAGGCCGTACGGTCCGGAGGGCTTCGACCATCCCGGTCGCTTTCGTACGACGATCCCGACGCGGACTGCTGCTCGCGACCGCATCGACACCATGACGGAGCACGGCAGCGAATCGACCGCGACGCACCCCGACGCATCGTTCGACCTCGCGGTCTGCCCCGACCCACAGGGTCTGATCGAAGGAACCGTCGAGTTCAACGTCCGCGTCGACCTTGGCGGTGACGCCGGACCGAGCAGCGGTGGCTACCGCGTCGCCGCGACGTTCTCCTACGTGGCCGACGGCGCCGTCTGGGCGGGCGACGTCCACTTCGACGTGGTCGGTGGCCTTCACTGCAGCCCCTGGCGGGGTGGGGGACGGCAGCGACGGAGTGTTCGGCGTCCGCGCGGTCGAGTGCGACGGCTCTGCCGGGCAGTGGATCTTCGACCTCGCTGCCACCTGCGACGGGGCGACCTTCAGCGGCCAGGTCGTCGCCGACATCGCCGAGACCACGCTGTCGGGCCCGTTCACGCTGACCGGGAACCCCGTCGGGGGCGGGATCTCGATACCGCAGCGAGGCTCCGGAACGATCACGATCGTCGCGGAGGGCGACACCTCGACGCTCACGTTCGCGTCCGAATCCTGGATGTCAGGGCAGACCGGTGGCGGTTCGCAGGGCCCAGGGGTCCTGACCGCCCGACGGGCAACTCGTGACGAGTGTGCCTGACTCTCGCTGGGGTGATCGTCGCGATCTGCGCGGTCAGGTCTCGTCGACGATCCGGAAGCTGACGGTCGGGTCGACCTCGATCCGGAATCGGCCGCGCCCGGTGCGTTCGATGCGCACATGCGCCGAGCAGTCGTCGAGGCGGCGACGAAGCAGCATCAGACGGCTCTCCAGGTTGTCCTTGAAGCCGGGAAGCTGCAACGACGGATCGAGACGAAGCTCTCGATTCGTGAACTCCCTCCGGCCGGTCTCGACGTGATCACCGACCAGACGCCGGAAGATGCGCCCGGCGACCCCTTTGATCAGATAGTCGTCGTCGACGAACACGCTGCCGTCGACCTCGAAGAACCGCACCGACACGACGACGCTGTCCGACGATGACGGCGCGGGTGCCGCCGCGGCCGGGGACGCTGCCTGGTCGCCGGGCGACTCGACGCGGGTACTCGACGCGAGGGCGGGGCCGAGCATTGCCGCGACGACGGACATCGTCCGCTCGTCGTCGGCGGTGAACGTCATCGGCTGGTCGCTCTCTGCGACGATCAACGCGACGAGCTCGCCGAACGCGAGTACTGGCACGACGAGCTGGCTGTCGACGGCGTCGAGCGTCGGCAGCGAAAGCGAGTGGCCGGGGCCGATCGGACCGGACGTCGTCGAGGCGTGCACCGACAGCGAATACTTGCGCAGGCTCTTGAGCCCACCGATCCGCTCGCTCTCGCAGCGCTCCGCGATCAGACCGAGGTGACCCTCGCCGAGCCGGATCTCCGACCCGATGCGCTCCTCGGGGTAAGCGACGGTGGCAACTGTGCTGAGCACGCCGGCGTCCGTGTCCGCGATCAGCAGCGACACGTGGTCGAAGCCGAGCAGCGTATCGAGGCCGCGCATGACCACGTCGACGAGGTCGTCGACGTGGCTGGCGCGAGTGATCCGGCGGCCGAGCACGCCGAGTCGGTCGAGGCGATCCGACACGTCCGCGACCGGCCCGGTGGCGAGAGCGTCGTTGCAGCGTTCGATGTCGAGGACGCGGTAGACGTCGGCCGCCCGGAGATGCATCAGATCGGTCTGACCGGTCAGCTTGGACAGCAGCTCGACGTCCATCCTGAGCCGCTCGAACACCGGTCCCCGCCGCTCGGTGCGCTCGTAGCGCAGTGAGAGGCGGAACTCGTCATGTGTTGTGGGGTCGACGAGCAGCACGCTCGCGAACGGGTGCTCCGCGAGGTTGCGAGCGGTCTTCGACAAGAAGTGGTTCGACAGGGCGATCCGCTCGTCGTCGACGAAGTGCGCCCGCGAGAAGTAGATCACGTTCGGCACGCCGTCGGCCGACGCCGTGCACATCACCGACGGGATCGCGCCGCCGAAGCAGTTGACGAGGTCGCGCAGCGGCACGATCGTCGAGTTGGCGGTCTCCGTCGTCATGCGATGACTCCGATGGATGTCCCGGCGTGGGGTCCGGGTGATTGCTCGAAGACCTCGCTCACCATCATCTGCACGGTGTGGTATCGGTTCGGCAGCAGCCGCCGTAGCTGTTCGATGGGGTTCCCGTCGACCTCGTGGATCGCGTCGAAGAACACTGCGGTCTGCGACGCCGCGAGCGCTTCGTCCGCTCTGGTCGCAGCGCGAACCGCGACGGCGGTTCCCTTCGCCTGATGGGAGCGGTACGTCCTCACCTCTGAGCTGTTGACGGCGACCGGTCGTCCGGGCAGATGATCGACGAGCAGATCGTCCAGACCCATCACGACGCGTAACTCGTTGTCGCCGACGACGTCGATACCCCACGCGCGCAGTGCGAGTGGCCGCCCGTCGACGCCCACGACCCCGACGACGATGCCCGAACCGAGCGGGATCCCGCTCATCAAGGTTTCCCGCAGCACGCAGGTTCTCCTACGCTCACCGGCGGTCACCCGCCGCGTTTCAGATGTCGTGAAGATCCGTGAGGGATCTCTCCAGCGCACATTACCCGCATTGAGGAACGCCGATCGCTGCAGACGTCGATGATCGGATCAGCGCCCGCGGACCTGCCACGGGCACCGACCAACGGAGACACCGATGACCAGTTCCACCATCCACATCACTTCCCAACTCGACACCGCCGATGACGTCGCACAAGTCTCGGCACGGCTTGCCGGCTTCCGCTGGTCGCCGGTCGACGTGTACCGAGACATCCACAAGGGTCTGCGTGCCGAGCTGTTCGCGGTCGTCGGCCGCAGCGGCTCACTCGACCTGGTCGACGCCGCCGACCGCCACGACCTCGGACGTCACGTCCACTCGACCATCGCACTGCTCGAGAGCCACGCCCATCACGAGGACGACGCCATCCACCCCGTCCTCGCCGAGGCGCACCCGGGCCTGGTGGAACGACTCGACGGTGACCATTCGAGCTTCGACCGCCGTCTCGGTGCGATCGCCGACATCGCGGACCACATCCTGACCGCTCCCGTCGGACGACCCACCCGCCAGGCGTTCTACCTCGAGCTGTCGGCGTTCACCGCCGCCTACCTCGACCACATCGACTTCGAGGAGCGGATCGTGATGCCGGCACTCGAGGACACGATCGGACCGGCCGGTGTCGAAGCCGTACTCGGCCAGATCATCGGCTCGATCCCGCCCGACATGATGATCGCCAGCCTCACCGTCATGCTCCCCGCACTCGACCTCGACGACCGTGCCGACCTGCTCGGCGGGATGCGAGCGAGCGCTCCACCCGAAGTTTTCGACAACGTCGCGAGCCTCGCCCGCTCGGTGCTGAACCGCGCGGACTTCGAACGGCTTGCGGATCGACTCCAGCTCGACGCGGTGTTGCGCTGAGGGTCTGCGCCATGAACCGACCGATCCAGGCCACACCTGCCGTCGCCGCCCTCGTGTGCTCGATGGCGGCGTGCGGAACATCCACGACCTTCGACAGCGGCGATGTCGAAGACCCGGCGTCCGGCGCCTGCCCCATCGGAGACGCCAACTGCTACGAGACCGGTGCCGACCGGGTCGGTAGGGCTGTGACCAGGGGAAACGTGCGATGAGCTGGCGATTCGCGCGGTCAGCTCCGTGCTGACGCTACCCGGTGTTGACCGCTGCGATGCGGTGCAGGTCGGCCAGTTTGGGCTGAGCGAAGTGTGCGACCCAGTGCCAGGCGTTCAGGGATACTCTCCTGCTCCGTCCGCTCTGTTCCGAGTGTCCGATACTCGGCGACATCGCTGCACACTGCTGGTCAGGATCAACGGAGGTTCTACGGCTCGATCGCCCTCGGTCAACGGCATGCCCATACTTGGTGTCGACGCGAAGCCTCACATTTCTGCATCGCATTCACCAGCAGCTGATGGGCGACGTTGGTCGGCCGCCTCACGTTCGGCACATGCTCAGCAATGCCGCTCGTCGGACTGATCGCGCAATCGCCCCTCTGTCGTCGTGTACGGGCAAGCGAGCGAGATGCGCGATCGCCACATCGCCGAGACTCGCGCCGGGTCAGAAGGACTCGGTGCGTGGTTTGCAGCGATCACATCCGCCGAGGAGTGCGCGAACGTGACGTGGCGAGCGACAGGGTTCGTCGACGCGCTGGTCCGCGTGGTCGCGGCGCAGAAATCCGTTGCGCCGCAGCGTTCTGATGTGGCCGCCGTCGAGGATTTTCGACATGCCGTTCAGCATCTGGACGAGAGGATCCGACTCGCGGATGACGTGTCGGGGTACCGCTACCTCTCCGTTACAGGCGTCGAGAACGAGTGTCTCGTGCTCCACGGCGACGAGCTTCGGTACGAAGTGCTCGCACGCGTCATTCGGGCGATGCACGCGACGCTGCTCGATTGCCTGACGTAGACGCGTACTCGCTTGATCCCGTGGGTGCAAGACGCGCAGAGCCGGCGTTCGGTGCCGCATTCATCCCGAGTGCAGCGGCGCTCCGCGCCCCCGCATCAGCTCGTGATGTGCCAACCCCGCGTCGTTCCGAGTCGGATATGGGGGGCCTTCTGCGAGCGTTCGCGGGACCTTTGAAGCGATGCTAGGTGGCCGCGGTCGAGTGTTCTGGTGCGACGCTCCTCGGAACCGTGTTAGCGTCCAACTGGCGTCCACTCGCGGCCGTCGAGAGGTATCCGAGAAGGACGCATGATGAAGAAACTCCTCGTATTGACCATCGCGATGGCATCCACCCTCGCGCTGGGGACGCAAGCGTCCGCCGCGAAACCGATCGCCGTCACCGGCAGCGAGACGTTTACGCTGACCCCGACCTGCAACCCGGGCCCACCCATCTCCCCCGCACCTGCCACTTGTCGGACAGCCGACGGCAACATCTTTCTCACCGTGTCAAACCCGGGTTCGAGGACCGGAACCTTCGAAGGAACACAACACTTCGAAGGAAACATCACGGTGTTCAAGAACGGGGACTTCGTGTTCACAGGCATCCTCACCTTCGAAGGCACCGTCGAGGGCTGCGGCGAGGGCACGGTCGTCTTCTTCAACGAAGGCGCCGGCAACTTCGCGACCGGCCTCTCGCGAAACCACCAAGTCACGCTGTCCGGGAAGAGCACACTCAAGGTCCATGCCAACCTGAACCTCGTTGGCACCGGCGAGGGCACGAACGACATCTTCGGCACCTACCACTGCTGAGCACACGCAGACGGGCGGGATCGCGTGCGAACCGGCATTCGACGGCGCGCGGCCGCAGCATCTCCGGCCTGAAGTATTCGGCGCTCGCCACTCAGTAGCGACGATCACCCGAATGCCACGCGGCTGACCCGCCCGTCCTCAAAGTGGCGTTGGAGAGCACTCGATATCGGCACACGTAATGTTGCTCTGAACGAGGTCCGGCGCGCCGCATCGCGGCGCAACTCGGGTGCCCGGTAATCCCGGCCGGGGACATCCGCAAGGACCGGAGATCTGTAAGTCAGGAACCTCCGCAAACCAGGCTGAGAACACGCGGCTCGTTCCAGATCCACAAATCGCCGACCAGGTACTTCGCCTCGGCGCCATCGCACGCCGAGCCGGAACCTCGGTGATCGTGCCTCACCGGTAAGGCACGCCGCCGGACCGCCCTGGCGGGCCGAATCGGGAAAACCGCCATCTAGTGCTGTGGCCGCGATCTTTGCTGGTCGGAGCAACGGTCCTCACCTGGTCCGATACAGGCCAGGACCCGCGCGAACGTTTGTGGTCAGAGCACTAGTGTCCTGTAAGGCTGTTTAGCCAAGAAATCTTGAGAGCGGGAATTTTCTCGTCTGTGACGCGTTCTCGCTGGTGTGACTGCCAGCATCGGAGGAGAACCGCGATGGCCAGACGAGGACGACCCCCGGTCGAGATCACGCTCACCGGCAATGAGCGCCGACAACTGCAGAGTTGGGCGCGCCGGCACTCGAGTTCGCAGGCGTTGGCGATGCGCTGCAAGATCGTGTTGTTGTGCGAGGACCCCGATGTGACCGGTGCCGAGATCGCCGCCGAGGTCGGCTGCAACCCGGCGACGGTGTCGAAGTGGCGCAAGCGTTTCGCCGAGCGGCGTCTGGACGGGTTGATCGACGAACCGCGCCCCGGGGCGGCCCGCACGATCTCCGATGATGTCGTCGAGCAGGTGGTGATCGACACGTTGGAGACAACACCGCCCGATGCGACGCATTGGTCGACGCGGTCGCTGGCCGCGAAGCATGGGATCAGTCACACGACCGTCGGCGAGATCTGGCGGGCGTTCGGATTGAAACCATGGGAGGTCGACGAGTTCAAGATCTCGCCCGACCCTCAGCTCGTGGAGAAGATCCGTGACATCGTCGGGTTGTACATGAACCCGCCCGTCAACGCGGCGGTGTTCGCGGTCGATGAGAAGCCGCAGATCCAGGCGTTGAACCGGACCGCGCCGATCCTGCCGATGCTCCCGACCACGCCGCAACGACGGTCCCACGACTACCAGCGCAACGGCACCATCGATCTGTTCGCTGCGCTCGACATCGCGTCCGGGAAGGTGATCTCGGAGTTGCGTCCGAACCACACCTCGGCCCAGTTCATCAAGTTCTTGAACAAGATCAACCGCGAAGTCCCCGCCGAGTTGGACGTCCACGTCGTGTTGGACAACCTGTCGACCCACAAGACGCCGGCGGTGCACAAGTGGCTGCTGCGTCACCGCCGGTTCCACTTCCACTTCACCCCGACCTACGGCTCGTGGATGAACCTCGTCGAACGCTGGTTCGCGGCACTGACAACGAAGAAGCTGCAGCGATCCGCCCACGACTCCGTGAACGCGCTCGCTGCCGACATCATCGACTGGGTCGACCACTGGAACGAGAACCCGACACCATTCGTCTGGCACAAGACCGCCGACGAGATCCTCGAACGGCTTGGCCGCTACTGCGCTGCAGTCATCCAAGACGATTTCGTTGACGGATCAGCCTGACAGGACACTAGCAGGCATTTTCCAGAGCGGATGACGGGAATCGAACCCGCGTTCTCAGCTTGGGAAACGGAAGTTCCTGGGTCGGCCCGGTAGGGCTGTGACCTGGGGGAACGTGCGATGAGCTGGTGATTTGCGCCGTCGGCGCGCTGCCGACGGTATCCGCGTCGCCCATTGTTGACCGTCTGCGTGAGGCATGGGTGGGGCACGCACGCCGGTGGCGAACGTGCGGCAGACCCACACCCCGACACCGCTCACACATCGTTGCGATGCAACAAGAACCGGAACGTTTGGGCCGAGGATTCTCGATCGGGCACGATGCCCGCCTCGAAAGGTCAATGCATGATGCCATGAAGAGCGCTGCCGCCTCGCTTGGTGGCCCGAGAAGGACTCCGACCTCTTGACGACACGACGTCGAAGCGGCTCCGTCATCGGCCTGGACCGTGAGGTCGTGGGCACGGCCGAGTCCGGCGGTCTCGACCCAGGCGAATGTCGCAGGGTGATAGCCCGTTTCACCCCTGTGCGGCATCCGCCCGAGTCCTGACCCTGACTTAGGCTCACGTGACCGAATGACGAGGGAGAACCGACCTGTGCCGTTTTCACGCCCCGAGGTTTCGATCAGGGGTCTGACGTGACGTCCACGCCCGAGATCGAGCTGACCCTGCGACTCGGCCGGTTGGCGTACGAATACGGGCTGCCGGGCTACGAGCTGAACGGCCTGATGAACGACGTCGGGAGTGCGATGGGGTTGACCGGCAGTGTGATTTCGACGCCGACCTACCTGGACTACACCGTCGACGCGCGGAGCGGCACCGGTCAGCACCGGATGATGGTCACGCTGGGCGACGTTTCCTACGATCTCGGCAAGCTGTCCCAGACGATGCGGCTGGCCGACCAGATGCGTACTGGTTCGGTTCCCGTCGACGAGGCCAACCAACGGCTGGACGACATCGAAGCCCTTCGTCCGTACTACAACGCACCTGCCGTGGGCGTTGCCTACGCCGCGTGCGGAGCCGGATTCGCCGTGATCTTGTCCGCAGCGTGGCAGGATGTCGGATTGGCCGCTGCCCTCAGCATCGTCGTCTTCTTGCTGGTCCGTGCGTCGAGCAGCTCCGAATGGTTGAGCAGTCGGATCAATGTGGTGGCATCGTTCGTTGCCTCGGTGCTGGCCAGCGTCGTGTGCATCATCGTCGGGAGCGGCAACTCCTACATCGTCGCGCTGTGTGCCTTCGTGGTCCTGATCCCGGGGCTCGGTTTGACCCTGGGCGTCTACGAGCTTTCGATCGGTCACACACTGCTGGGATGGAATCGCTTCATCAGCTCCGGCATGGTCACTATCGGCCTGTTCGCTGGAGCATCCATCGGAGCGATGGCCGTTCGGGCGGTGTTCGGCACCGCCGACCTTCCGGTTTCGCCGCGGCCGCCGGCACCCGTGCAGTGGCTGTTTCTCGTCGTGTTGATGGTCGGTCTGGTCGTCGTGTTCCAGGTCTCGCCGAGGCAGGCGCCATGGGCCATCGTCGCCGGGCTCCTCGCGTACGGCGGACTCGAACTCGGCGGCCGAGCAGGCGTCTGGCAGGGCCCGTTTCTCGGAGCACTCGCCCTTGGGCTGTTCGCCGGGCTGTTCGTGCGGCTTCGATCTCGCGCGAGCCCGCTCATCGTGGTGCTCCCGGGCATCTTGCTCCTGGTCCCGGGCGTCGCCGCGTACGCGTCATTGCGCGTCCTCGACTCCGGTCCGACGACAGGCGCGACGGGTTCCGTCGAAGGGGTGGTCTTTCAGATCTTCGCCATTCTCGCCGGTCTGTACGTCGCCGGCTCGGTGATGGCCCTTCCGGGTATCAAGCTCGAACCACCAGTGCCGGGCGCGAGCGAAGCAGATGAATCCTGATGCAGACCCCTCTGGATTCGCCCACCGACGGCACCGACGACGGTGCCGCGCCACCTGATGGAGGTGGGGCGCAGCCGTCGATGGCTGCGTCGCTGTTCGTGATCGGTTCGATGATCGTGTTGATCGTCGTCTCCGTCGTCGTGTTCGGCAGCGAGGTCGCCGACGGGCCGCTGCAGGTGAGCATGACGTTGGTGACGCTGATCTCGATCGCTGTCGCGGCGCGATATGGGCACACCGGCGCCGTCATCAGCAAGGCCATCGACAACGGGATCAACGGGGTCGTCGGGACGCTGTTCGTCATCCTGGCGATCGGTTCGCTGATCGGAACCCTGTACCTGTGCGGTTCGGTGGCTTCGGTCGTGTACTACGGGGTCGATTTGCTGACCGCCGACTACTTCTACGTCACGGTGTTCCTGCTCGCCAGCGGGTTGAGCTACATGTTGGGGAGTTCGCTGACCACGGTCGGTGCGCTCGGCGTGTCGATGGTGGGGCTGGCTTCGGTCCTCGGCGTCGATCCGGCGATCGCCGGCTACGCGAAGCTGCCCGGCAACAGCGTGACGGACGCAGGCCAATGATGTCTGGCCGCTGAACGCGGCGCCCGATCGGCGTGTGCGGCGGCCGGTGTGGGTGCTCGCGTCGGGAAGCAGCGCCATCAGGGTCTACTATTCTGTGAGGATGGGAACGTCGTCGCGGGCGCTGCACGTGCACCGTCCACGCCTCTTCGACGCACTCGACCGGGTACCGGCAACGCGGGGTGGGGCAGTGACGGGGCCCGCAGGCAGCGGGAAGACCGTCGCCGTGAGCGATTGGGCATCGGGGACCACGGTTGCCGAGGTGGCGTGGCTGACGGTCGACGGCCTTCACCGCGATCCGCATGTTCTGGTCGGTGGTCTGTTCGACGCGGCACGTCCTGTCGTCTGCGACGTCGTGCTCGAGATGACCGACGATCCCGTCGGTGCTGTCGAACGACTGGCACGAGCGGTCGACGAGCGGGGCCGATATGTGGTCGTCGTGATCGACGGAGCAGAGGTGCTCGACGGTGCAGCGTCGCTCGATGTGATCCGGCAGTTGACCTCGACCGATCGAAGTTCGTTGCGCGTGGTGATGGTCGGGCGCTGGCTCCCGGACATCGGGTTCGACGAACTGGCATACCGGGGCGAGCTCGTCTCGATCACCGGCCGAGACCTGCGATTTTCGCGGGACGAGACCGCACAGGTCATTCGTTCGATCTGCGGTGTCGAGGTCGACGCCGACCGGCTCGCTCAGCTCGACGAGCAGATCGACGGCTGGGCGCTCGGAGTGACGCTCGGTGGCCTTGCGCTGCAGGACTTCGATGATTCTGTGATCGACTCCGATGCCGCGATCGACAGCCATCGCGTCTTCGACGAGTTCTTCCGACTGCAGGTGTTCGCCGCCCAGCCGCCCGATGTCCAGCAGGTGCTCCTCGACACCTGCATTCTCGACCGGCTCGAGCCGGCGCTGTGCGCCGAGCTGTCGCCACGCGACGACATGGAGACAGTGCTGCGCGATCTGGATCGACGAAACGTCTTCACCGACTGGGTGGGTGGTCGCCCGCCCGTCTTCCGGTATCAACCGCTGCTGCGGTCATGGCTGCGTGGCCATCTCGACCGCGTCGATCCGGGACGGGCGACGCAGCTCCTTCATCGCGCTGCCGCGTGGTGCGGATCGAACGGACGCAGCGCAGACGCGATCGGCTACTACCTGGAAGCGGGTGATGTCACGTCGGCGACCGCGAGCATCATTGCGTACGGTCCCCGAGCTATCGCTGAAGGCGCCAGCGATGAGCTCGCGGGGTGGATCATGGCCTTGCCTCCCGGCCAGGTCTCATCCAGTGAACCCCTGCTGATCCTGCTCGGCGAGGCAGCAATCCGATCGGGACGTCCTGAACTCACCACTGCCGCCCGGGTACTGGGTGAAGAACTCCTCGCTCAACAACCCGACAGCCTGCGGCGGAGTCGGTGCTCGTTCGAGCTGGCCGTCACCGTTCAACGCTCGCGAGAGCTGCAGTCCGCCGGACGGTTGGCCGAAGCGGCGGGCCACGCGGCGACAGGGACTTGCGGCCGTCGATTTCGGCGCACTGCCCGATCGCGGCGATGGGTCGGGTTTCGATGGTTTCGTGCGGGCCACCGATGTCTCCGCGCTGGGGGCACAGTTCCTGTTCGGTGGCGATTTTGCCGAATGCGCACGCGTCTCGAGATGGTTGCTCGACAACTGCCTGGCCGATGACGCTGAGTGCATTACGGCGCGGGTCAACTCCCTCGGCAAGCTCGGACTCATCGAGCTCCTGGACCGTTCGCGCCCGGCTGCGGCAGCGCTCGCCCACGAAGCCGTATCGCTCTGCCGCTTTCATGGCATCGAGCCCGTCGATGTCGGTTTCGCCGAGCTGGTGCTGCTCGTCGCCGATCCACAATCGGATCGTGCCGACCTCCATCGCAGGGTCCAGCGCCGCGCGAACGAAACCAAACTGATCATGCACGCGTGTCTCGTCAACCTGTTTCGAGCCTGGTCGTACGCCCAGTCCGACAACCTCCCCGCCGCCCACGACCTGCTGGCCCAGGCCGAGCACGATCTGGAGTCGCTGCTCGAGCCGGGCATGCTCGTCTCGCTTCACCAGCGTGTGCGTTCGATCGTCGACTCGGGTGTCGACGAGCCCCTGCTGAGCGGACGTCCGCTCCAGATCCTCGCATTGCTCGCCACGGGCGCGAGTCGTCGGTCAGTGGCCGAACAGCTGAACTTGTCGATCAACACGGTCAAGACCTATGCCCAGCAGTCGTTCCGTGCGCTGGGGGTCAACACGTTGTCCGCAGCGGTCGACCGATGTCACGATCTGGGTGTGATGCTCGAACCTGCGCGATCGGGCATCAGCCTCGAGGACGCCGGTGCCACCAACGGTCGATCCGGCGCGGAGTCGGCAACACGCGAGTGAGCTCCGGGAGTTCTTGCTTTGGCTCGCCCCGCGTTGCTTCGGTTGTTTCTCGGCGGTGGACTCCTGACGGCGCTCTCGATCCCGATCGTCAATCGC